>CBDCML010000004.1:622500-2283078 GCA_965218995.1 Opitutales bacterium | reverse complement strand
GGATACGCTTTGTGGTAGGTCCGTTCTTCAACCGGTTTCCATTGATCCACCTTGCTCTCATAGCCGTTGTCAGCGGTGTAGATAAAATAGGTGTTCTTCCAGACGCCCAGTTGCTCGACCGTTTCCACAATGCTTCCGATGGCCGTATCCATGTCCTCATGCATGGCAGCCCATAGAGCCGAGTTCTGGTACTTCGTCGCCTTGTCCTTTCTCGCCTCGTACTTCTTTATCGTATCGGGCAGGGCCATGTACTTCAGGTGGTTGGCATAAAAGGAAACCTGCACGAAAAAAGGATGACCCTCGGCTACTTGCCGGGTCATGAAATCGTTGGTTTTTCGGGCGAGGGAAAAGGTCAGTTTGGGATCGTCGGGCGGACATTGATTCCCCTCGGCGTTCATGGTTTGCCCGTCGCTCTCGTCATAGCCAATGTCCTCCGGCGCGCGGGTGCGTTGATGCCACTTCCCAAAATGGGCTGCCCGATATTCGGGATAGGCGGCTTTCAGGCGAGAGATCATGGCGTCCGTTGGAGGAGGCAGGTTCGTGGGCAAAGCCTCGGCAAACTTCCCTACCATCGACGGCGATTGTCCGTACTGAATGCTACTACGGGTTGGCCCGCAGGTGGGCGCCGGCGAATAAGCCATGGAAAAAAGCACTCCCGATAAAGCCAGCTTCGAGCTATGAGGCGTTTGATAGAACGTGCTCCCCGAACCCGCGATCTCCGGATCGGCCGGTATATCCAATGCATTCCACCCGGTATCGTCCAGCAGGATGAAAACGATGTTTGGCCTGTCCGCAGCATGGACGACCGAGAATACGAAAAATAATACAATACCAATCAGGGATTTCACTTTTTCGATCTTCTCCTCTTACTCATGAATACTTCCCCTCTGCCAGGCATCGAGAGAAGTCCGCTTTAGCGATGGTTGATAATGTATTGCGCTTCCAGTCATACGGCGACCTGTCTCTCACCAGGGGTTGGTCGCATCCATTTCCCATTTGACAAGTTTACTGGCTTTGACCCTGCCGTCTTCTGAAAACAGACGAAATTGAGTGCTGTCATGCCTGGTCGGATACACGCGCTGCACCAGACAAACCTTTGAATTGACGAAAATCTCGATAATAGAACGGTCGATAAAGATATCCAGGTCCAGAGATCCATTATCCGGTAACGCAAACGGTATTGTCTGTTTGAGGTTTCCGCGTTTCAGGTTGGGATGAGCCCGCCCCAGGTTGTATTCGACTTCATTCAAGCTGGCCTTCTCGAAATCTATGACGAACTGCTTCTTCTTTCGGTCATAGGTGATGACCGTTTCTTCTTCCAGGTCAGGGGAACAAAACAGCTTCAATCCGAATCGCGAAGCATCCCGTGGCTTAAGCCTCACCTTGATCTCCGCGCAATCCGAATCGAAGCCTTCGACTATTCGGTCATCGCCTTCAGACAGGGCAATGTTTTCATGACGCTTTTCGTTATAGCGCAGTGATTGCAACTCCTCAACCGGATCTATCCTGAGAGAGTTATCCTTCGCGGGGGAGAAATGCCAAGGCAGGGTCATGATGCTATGCCAGCCCGGGTCCGCCCCGATCAGGTTTGCATCTCTGACCCATCCCCAGAAGATTCTCCGGCCCTTGTCGTCGAGCAACGTCTCGGGCCCCGCCACATTGGCCCCCGGCCGAGACAACCGGCCATGCATCTCGGGAAAGAACTGATCATCGCGTAAACTCCCGATATAGTATTGGGAATGCCGATACGGCTCATGCGTATGCATCACCATCATGTACTTCTCTCCGAAAGGAAAAAAGTCGGAACAGGCGCAATCCTCATCCTCCCCGGTCCACTTGCGGTCCGACTTGTAGAAAGGACCGATGTACTCCCAATCCTTGAAATCCTTCGTTTTGAAGAGGCTGGTTGAATCTCCCTCATATCCCGGGCGGTAATTCTTGCTGCCTACGAGCACGTAATATGTATCGCCTTCCTTCCAGCCACTGGGGTCAAATATCATGCACTCCGGATACTCCTCGGACCGCCTTTGCAGACCAAGCTCACCAGGAGCTATGGGAATCACCGGATTATTCGGATGCGCAACCCACTCATCCAGGTTGTCGTCAAAACTCTGATACACCACAACCCCATGACGCGGCATATTGGTTATGATCGTTGGCGCCTCCGCGCCATCCATCACATCGCCGCTATTGAAATAATCCCCAAGCAAGCCTTCAAAAGGCTCGTCCAGAGAGGCCCGGTGATAGCGCCAGTGCAACATGTCTCGGCTGGAAATGTGCTGCCAACTGGAATAGTCCCGTTCTCCCGGTTTTGTGGAAATCTTCTGCAGATATCCGATGTGATACCTTCCATTGTGGAAAACCGCTCCATTGATATCGTTCCAGCCCCCCTCCGGTGGCAGAAAATGATAGCGGGGCCGGAACTTGTCCCGAACCAGCTTCTCGCGCATTTCGTAGGCCTCCATCCAATAATCGTCATAGCGCTCCTGAGCAATGACGTTGAAACGGACAAGAAAAGCAAGCGCTACAACAACCAGCATCCTTACCGTCGCCGCAATTCGCGGGCGGCTAATGAAGTTTGGCTCCAAACGGTTCATGGATCTGGTTAAGATTTTTTGGAGATAGTAAGTCATTAGTTCCAAATCGAATTCAGGCGGTAGATTTTCAGGGACTTGATTTTACTATCGCTGGTAACCGTGGTTTCCGTTGAAACAACATTGGCGGCCTCACGTTTGGTGGTGCGGTATTCCAGTCCGTCAACGATGTACATTTCGTTGAAATTCCGGTCTGTGAAGATACGAGCCCGTTTCCCGGTAAAGGAGGCATCAATGCCGTTGATGACCAATTCATGTCTGCCAGGCGACTCGAACTCAATCAGGACTTCGGAAAGTTCACCAGCCGCGTCGGACAAGCCGTCAGGGAGAGCGGTCAACAAATCCGCACGCAAGTTTTCTACTTCTGCAACCGGCTCATAGAACATACGCAAGCCTCTCGCAGTCTCGCGCAATGTCAGCTCATGGGGCAATGTAAAGGCCTGACTCACAATCTGGTCCGGATAAGTATCCAGGAACGGGAGGAAGGGGTCAAACGTGAATGGCGCTTAACTAAGCGCCATTCTGGGCTGACCCTTTTGCCCCTTTCTCCTGGCCTCAAATCGACGGGAGATACGAAATCCTCACTCTCGCGCCCCTGATCGTTACTACAGCTCGCCTGTCCAATGCCCGGCGGTGCGTAGCCACTCCGCCAGACGGCGGCCGACACATCGGTCGGTTAAAAACTTCAAGACGATTACACGGAAACAGAGGCCAGCGTATCCCCTGCAATCACCGGGTGCGCATACGCAGTGCAGGCGCGGATGTCATCTAACTCGAGGTCCGGGTAGTCGTCCAGAATGTCCTCTGGGGAAACTCCCTGAGCCAGCAGGCTGAGGATGAGTTCCACCGAGATTCGCATGTCGCGGACAATCGGCTTTCCACCGAAGACATCTGGTCGGGCGATGATGCGCTTTAGCAAATCGTTATTCGTTGTCATTTTCATGGTTCTACCTCCTGAGTTTTGTGTGGCAAGTGGCAATTAAGATGTGTCACCGTGGTAACGGCAACAACCATGCATTATCGATACGAATTGTGGATTCACTGACCTTGCACGTCTTCGTCTAACTCAGCTTGTCCAAAAAGTCAAAAATTACGAACTGTCCCCTTTGCCTTTCCCGGTAGAATCGGTCTGTCACCTCGATGCGGCCTCCTCCATCCGCTCTTCCATGAAGCGGGTGTCCTTGAAGAGAGGGCGGACATGAGCTTTCTCGGAAAACTCGTAAGTCGGAGGGAGGATGATTCCCTTTTCGCCCAAGCCTGCTGCGGCCCGTTTTCGCGCCATGTCCTCGAAAAGCTGGGCGAAGTTGTCGTGGGCGACCTTCGGGCGGATTTCCGCGGGGAGGGCATTGAGGAGTTGGTCGTAAGGACGCAGGGCAAGGTCCATTCCGCTCACAATGCCTACGACGTCCGAGCCGATCATGAACCGGTCCGGGTGGCGCTCGATGAGCTTCACCCAGGCCCCGAGGTTGGGTAGCACATAGTCGTCGAAAACCACCCAAGAGAGGTCGATGTAGAGCTGGTCGCCATAGCTCCCGAGCAATTCCTCGACCCAGAAATGAAGATTGTCTACGACTATACGCCGGCTGATGCCGGAGTGGCACCAAATAAACGTCGTCGATTGCTCGCAGTCTCCGTTCCCTGCCCGGCAGTATTCGATGAGTTGGACGAATTCGTTGAGATAATACGGTGGTTTGACTTCGGCGTTGTTCCGGGAAATGGGTGCGATGTTGTGATGGATGCTGACCGGTAAAAAATGCTCCCCCGCGAACCGGCTGACGCGCGCCAGAGCGGGGTGGTTGCCTCGCGGGCGCTCGCCGCTCGTCAGGTTCGTCAGGTCGTCGTGACGAGACATCACCTCCCCAACTCCCTCCCAAACGCCGGGGAATTCCTTGATTCGTTTGATCAGCAAATCGACTGCGCCGAGGTCGGTCGCATCGAAGCCGCAGAGCGTTGGATGAATTCGGTTGAGCAAAGCCAGTTTGGAGGGGTTGCCGGCGTGCTTGAGCTGGTAGTCGATGATGGCGGACCCGATGGTCACATCGCTATCCCGCGCGAGTTTGACCCGGGAAGGGCTGTCGAGATAGTAGCGGGGTCTCATGAACGGCTCATTTTCCGCCCATTTCTTCAGAAAAGGCATGCCGCAGACGAGCGCATTTGTGACTTTGGCTTTGTCCATGTTTTCGAGCAGCCCCTCTATGCGCCGCCCGCGCTCGCCGTAGGGCAGTGAGACGAATCGCCCCGTTTCAGCCTGCCTGCCGTATCGCCCTCCGGGAAACTTCCCGTCGGCGTTGAGAAACTCTCCGTTTTGAAGGAAATCCAGCAGATGCACGTGGGCGTCCGCGTATCGTTGCACGGGCCTCAACTCGGCTTCCGGGGGATCCTTTATCTCCTGGGCCGGGAGAAAAAAGCCAACGGTATTCAGCAAACCGACGGCAGCAAGGACGGGGAAAATTCTTTGGCGTGTGGTGTGTTTCATTGCGGGGCAAGAGCACGTGTATGAATTTTTGAACTGGCTTTGGCAATAAGTTCGAAAAGAAAATAATTGAACCCGAGGAAGCGAGGATTAAATGAATTCGACCCGTACCGGTGAGGTGCCCACAGTGTACCGGGGAAGTACAAAACAAAGGCGGAAGGAATCGGTGATGTCCAATTCTGCCCGCAAAAACAAAAATGGAAATGACGCAACCTCCTGGGCTGCGCCATGTGAAGTAGAAAAGGGAACAGATTGGCTGATAGCTGACCGTTTTCCATAACGCGTCTTCGTCTACCTCAGCTTGTTCCCTTTCATACTACCTGACCCTTTTCTTGCAGAAAGCATCACCTTTCCACGGCATGACCCCGGTTGGCGTCCATACTATATTCCTCTACAAACGCGCTTAACTAAGCGCCATTCACGTTTGACCCCTTTGGCCATCCCCGAATCAGCGAGGCCATGGACACACTGCGCAACGCGGCCGGCCGGTTCAACCACGCCTTCTGTTCGTCATCCAGGCTGATCTGAGTTCTGACCAATAATTTGCTCATGGCGCCATTCGATATCAAGATATTGACAAAGCAATATCAGCATTTAAGAGAAAATCGCAAGCGCCGATTGATGTCTTGGCCTCCTAGTAGATCATCTTGAGGAAGGTCAGATAGGCCACAAATGGCACAAAATACACATTTCCTAAATCCCAATTATACTCTCCTTCTTTGCGTCCCTTTGCGATCTTCCGCCTTCATGGATTACGGCGTGACAAGTGGCGAGAGTCCATTCTTAATCCGCGGTTTTTGTGCTCTTTGCGCTCTTTCGCGGCTATTCCCTCTCAGCACCTCTGTGCCCATCTGCGAAACCTGTCCTGCCGTAGCCTCTTGACCTGCGTAGCGTTGCGAAGCACGGTTTGGGCGAAGCGGGACCTGTGGTTAATCCCTCCCCAATTCCTCATTCCTAATTAAATTCTTCTCCCCTTCCCTTTGCATTTGTTGGGGATCATGTTTCTAGAATTCCGGATCTCCTCGTGCAGCATGCCAAACTCTCACAACCTCCATAACCCTTTCATTTTCCTTTACTCGGTAGATAATCCGATAGGGCTTAAATATCACCTCCCGAATTTGTGGCGATCCTAGCTCTGGAACAACTCTTCCCCTTCCTGGAAAAGATGCCAGGGACTTGGTCGCGTCGATCAAGGATAATCCGAAGCGCTGGGCAATCTCCGGGTTGTCTTCGGCAATGTAGGAAACGATCTCCTTGAGGTCTAATCTGGCGGAGGGAGCCCAGATTACTTTGAAGTCCATGCCTTGATTTCTTTTTCTAAATCTTCGACAGGTATTCCTTGGCCGGAGTTCAATTCCTTCAGTCCCTTCTCGACAGCGGAGAGGAATTCAATTCTCTCCTTAACATCTTCCCATTCAACGTCATCAGGTAGGCCCTGAATAGATTTAATCGCATGTTGTTTTACGGTCATTCCGGATAATCTAGTAAAGTTAACAGAAAAGTCGATCCTTAGGATTATCTCGGAAATGTCAAAATCTGCCGAGGAGTTCGCCCTTCGTATCGGCGTAGCGCGGATTGAATTCCCGCACTTTGGCGTCGAGCAGATAGTCGAAGAGCAAGCTCCCATTCCTAATTCTCTCCGCCTTTGTGCCCCTGTGCCTTTGGACCTTTGTGCCTTTACACTCCTCATTCCTAATTCGTGAGCATAGCGAACTTCCCCCCCCTTCCCCCGGCTCAGAATGAACCAACCACAGAGGACCCAGAGCACAAAGAGATTTAGGAAAAAGAATGGTGTGATTTTGTGCTTTTTGTGCCTTTTGTGGCTATTTCCCTAACTTGTCCGGCCGTAGCCCTTGGGCGAAGCGGGATCCGTGTAACCTGTCCTTGCGTAGCCTTTAGGCGAAGCGGGATCCGTGGTTTATTCTTCATTCCTAATTCCTAATTCGCGCCCTTGGCGCATTCCCCTCATCCATACCAAACATCAAGGGCTGACCCTTTTTTCGGCATCCGGGTTTTTGGAAGAGTATCCTTTATGGGCACGCTTCATAGCATTGACCGAGTCCGGCAGGAATTGCTTCTTGGACGTGACGACGACGATCTTGTCCAATGGGTAAGCGGAGAGGTTCCTGATGAATTAAATAGTCGACGCATTTACCGAAATCATGCTCTGGGTGACGTGGCACACCCAATATCAAGATGAGGCCAAAGCCAAATTCGGGAGCGATTCATCTCTCCAGTGAGCACAGCCACCAGTTGCTCGACATGGTCGGTATCTTGGTCGGTATCTTGTTGGGTCGCCGCAAGGAATGCCCTGTCTCTGCCCCCTTGGCGCTCTTCGCGAGAGTCAAATAATTCAGTTGTCAGTGGTTAGTGACGAGTGGCTAGTGGATTTTTCCTAATTCCTAATTCTTCCCTCTTGTGCCTTTTGTGGCTATTTACCTTCACACCGAAAAGTCAAAATGCCGCCCGCCTGCAGCGGACAGGCAGGCAGGTTACCGTCAACAACTCTGTACCTTTTCATTCCTAATTCCTAATTCCTAATTCGTGAGCATAGCGAACTTCCCCCCCTTCCCTTCTCCCATCCAAAACCGCTGCTCACCTTACAGTAGGAAAAAATACTTCA
The DNA here is from genome assembly GCA_965218995.1 of Opitutales bacterium. Classification (GTDB taxonomy): domain Bacteria; phylum Verrucomicrobiota; class Verrucomicrobiia; order Opitutales; family UBA2995; genus JAABVD01. The sequence goes on along the minus strand of CBDCML010000004.1, from coordinate 2,275,388 downwards.
ACACTAGGGCTGACCCCATCCGCCTCCCCGCGGTTTTTGTGCTCTTTGCGCTCTTTCGCGGCTATTCCTTATTCCCAATTCCTAATTTATGATGTGTACTGGAAAAAGTGGACACGAGATTCTCTTAACCGGAGAAACTAATTATGCCACGAAAACGTTACAGTGCCGAGTTCAAGAAGGAAGCGGCAAGTCTGATGATAATGGAGGGGCTGAGCGCTCGCGAGGTCTCAGAAAAACTGGGAGTGAACCCCAGCATGTTGTATCGCTGGAAGCGTCAACACCTGCAGGAGTTGGCAGGCGACAAGGTTGAGGGCCCTGCGGCCAGTCCCCAGGAGATGGCCGCTGAGATAGAGCGCTTGCGCAAGGAGTTGGCCAAATCGGAGCGCATCAATGAGATATTAAAAAAAACGGTGGGCTACTTTGCCAGGGAGCTGTGAAGAAGTATCGATTCATAGAGCAAAGCCTGGGCACCTACGAAGTGGTCTTCCCCCGATTTTGTGGACACGAACAGCGTAGCGTATGTTCATGTTAGGTTATGGTTTTGATTTTGGAAGTGTTTTTGAAGAAATGCTTCTGGTGAAAGGTATCCCAGGGTGCTGTGCCTTCGACGTTTGTTATAAAAAGTCTCGAGGTAATCGAAGATGGCCAGGCGGGCCTGCTGCTTGGATTCGAACACGCCGTTTTGGGGAAAGCATTCGCTTTTGAGGGAGGCAAAGAAGCTCTCGCAAGCGGCGTTGTCGTAACAGTATCCTAGCGCGCTCATGCTCTGAATCCAACCAAAGTCGTTCAATTGCTGCCGCACTTGGTGACTGGTATACTGGCAGCCACGATCTGAATGAAAGAGGGCTTTGTGAAAACCTCCCACTCGATTCCTGGTCTGGTGAAGGGCTGAAACGACCAGACCGGAGGCCAGGCTCTCGGCCACCTTGTAGCCCTGAATTACGCGGCCGAAGAGGTCCATCACGACCGCTAGATACAACCAGCCTTGCCGAGTGGGGATGTAGGTGATGTCGCTGACCATGATTTGGCCGGGCCCGGTCGGGTCCGGAGCCTCGGCCAGACGGTTGGGCGCTGGGAGGCTGCGGGGATCCTGCCGGGTCGTCTTGGGCCGGAAGGGGCTACCCCTACAGGCTTTTAGAGCATTTTGCTTCATCAGCCGGGCCACCCGGTTAACCGAGCAGCGAAAACCCCGCTGGTTGAGCTCCACGCTCATGCGAGGACTACCGTAACAGCGGGTGTGCCGGTCGGCATGGATCCGTTTGATTTCGCTCAGGAGGAGCCGATTTTGGCGGCGGCGCGCTCCCGCCTTACCCCTGCGCCATCGGTAATAACCACTCCTGCTCACAGCCAGCGCCTGACAAAGTTCAACCACTCTATAGATTGCCCGCATTTGATCGATCAGCGCATACCCAGCTGCGGGTCCTCGGCCAGTATGCTCGCGGCTTTTTTTAAGATCTCTCGCTGGCGACGCAGGTAAGCGTTTTCCCGGTTTAGCCGACGGATCTCGCGGGCCATCTCTTCGGGATCGTTCAAGGGGCGGGAAAGTCCCTGCTGGTCGGAGGGGTCCCCGAAGAGATCCTTGCGCCACTTCCTGAGGCTCCCATCGGAAATCCCCAGTTCACGGGCCACCTGCTTGAGGCTGTTGTTACTGTGCAAATAGAGTTCAACGGCTCGACGTTTGAACTCCTCATCATAGGTTCTGTGGGCTCTTGGCATGTCTAATGATCTCTCTCAGACTGCGCTGTTCGTGTCCACAAAATCGGGGGAGGTTCAAAGTGTGCGAGCTTTGCGAAGCGCTGGGGGTGAGCCGGAGCGCATATTACCGTTGGCGGGGAGGCGAACCCTCTGCCCGTCAGCATCAAGACCAGCGAGACAAAGAAGCGATCTTGCAACTCTACGAAAAATCCGCAGGCCGCTATGGACATCGCCCGATCTACCACCACCTATTGGAACAAGGAGTCAGGTGTGGGCGGGACCGCACGCTTCGACTGATGAAGGAACTCGAACTGGCAAGGGTACAAAATAAGCCTTCCAAGCCCCTGGGAAGCGATAGTGGGCACGATTTCGGCTACAGCCCCAATCGTCTCAAAGAGCTGGGTCAACCCACCGGTTGTAACCAGATTTGGGTGGCCGATACGACCTACCTGGCTACTGGGAATGGCTGGATGTATCTCAGTACGGTCATGGACCTGTTCAGCCGGCGCATCCTTGGCTGGAGCATCTCCTGGCACAATGACGCCAATTTGGTCTGTGAAGCGCTTAAGGCGGCGGTACTGACCCGGGGAGATATACCCCCTGATATCGTTCACCACAGTGACCGCGGAAGCACCTACGCGAGCACCCGATACCAGCGGTTGCTCACCAGCTTTTCGATGAGGCCGAGTATGAGTGGTAAGGGCAACTGCTACGACAACGCGGCCATGGAATCGTTTTATGGGCGCTATAAGAGTTCCTCAGTAAGAAATCAGGTCTTTGACGGAGAGGCCCAATTACGTGCCCATGTGTTCGACTACATTGAATTATTCTACAACCGCTTTCGCAAGCATGCCTCCCTGGGCTACAAAAACCCGGTTCAAATGGAAGAAAATTTTTGCCCCCCATGGGGGGCAGCCAAGAAGCCGCTTGCCAAATCTAAAACCAACCCATAACCACAAAAATAAGAGAATCCCGTGTCCACTTTTTTCAGTACGGTTCAGAGCACATAGCAAGAAGAGCCGCCGCGCATAAAAACCTTCGCCAAAAATCATGTATCGAAAGAAACATGTATTAGAAAGGAATGAAGCAACGTCGGACATTTGAAGAGTTAAGGTTTGGTTCAACAGTCACAACAAAGACTAGCGAACGGATAAATGGTCGATGAATTATCACAAAAATATGCGCACAAAAGGGGTTTGTTGTAAAAGCGCTGCTACGATATTAAGGTGGTTAACTAATCGGTCGAACTCCCCGGATTACGTAGAATGATTTCCGTACTGCTTCCCCATTCGGCTTCCATCTCAAACGTTGACTCCAGAAGACGCACAAATCCCTCCACATTGTCTGACCAGAACGTGCTACTAATCAGGAACATTTCCAGGGATGAATCTCCGAGTACGACCTGAATCGGATTACTACTATTGAATTCATCAACGATCTCGCGGAGTGGTGTCGATTCGAAGTCAAGTAAACGAGGCTGCCAAAGGGTGGCATCAACAAATTCCGATTGACTGAGAGTAGTTACTTCAACCATGGGCGTTCCACTACCCAAGCCAACTCTTGCTCTCTGACCCTGCTCAAGAAATGAATCAGTGGTGGAATCGGTTTGCCCTGAGCCAAATACGGAATTTACCGGTTTAACATTCACTTTGCCTTCAGTCACAATGACATCCACCGCATCATCCGAAAGCTTCACACTGAAAATCGTGCCCACGGCCCGGACGTCGACTCCGGCAACATTGACAATAAAAGGCCGGGTAACATCCTTCGCCACGTCGAAATTGGCTTCGCCTTTGGTTAGATAAACACGACGCTCGGTAGCCGTATAGACAACCTTCACTTCCGCCTCTCGATTGAGCTCAATTTTGGACCCGTCCTCCAGATTTAAAAGCTCAATCCGAGCCAAGAGCTCCAACGCGGGCTGAACGGTAAGACCTGCTGGTTCCGTTTCCGGCCAGGACAAATAGACCGTCAAAGCCAAGGCAGCAGCTATAGGAACTGAGGCAAACCAAGCAATCAAGTTTCGTCGTGTTTTATGCTTCGGCTCGATCTTAGTGCTTGGGGCCAGTATGTCAGGATCGATTTTATCATGATGAATCGTTTGCACACCTGCCAATCGATCAATTTCTCCCCAAGCCCATTGATAGTTTGCCACGGCTTCACGATGGCTTGGGTCCTCGGTCAACCATTCGATATACTCGTCTTGTTCCTCCGAAGTCAGACCACGGTCAATACGAGCAATCCATTTGGCAGCTTGCTTTTCAAATGGAGTAGATTCTGGAAATTCTGGTGAAGGTTCTTTCATATTTCTAACGAGTCTTGTAACCGTGTCTGCGAAAGTAGACGGCGACCTTGTCCAATCCAATGCCAATCTGCGCTTCCACAGTATGCACAGAAATACCTAGCTGTTTGGCTACTTCTTTTTGGGATAATCCGTATATCTTTCGTAAGGACATCACTTGACGACAACGTTCAGGCAACAACTGGATTGCTTCGATTAAAAGTTTAATTTCTTCTTTCAGAGCCATCGATTCAGGCGGGCTTGACAGCTCTTCGACGATGCTCAGAGGATCCAGCTCCACGGCTCCTTTTGGACGTTCGTAACTGGAATGACGTAATTGGTCGATGGCCAGGTTTCGGGAAATCACAAACAGATAGGCGCGGGGATTTGCGATCGGCCCAGAGTTGTGGGCATTTATCAAACGTGTAAACGCCTCCTGCACCAAATCGTCAATATCCCTGATAGACGGAAAACGTAATCCCAGCCAATTACGAAGGTCCTTTTCATGTGGCATTACCACATCTACGAACCAACGAGCCTGATCTGTTTCCTGTTCTTTCATTAAGAAGATAATGCTGAAGCTGAATACACCCCTACGCAATAAACCACGGACAACTTGGAAAATCCATTAAAGAAATTTTGAGAAAAAAGCACTTTTCTTCAAAATGCCCGAAAACTGCCATCCCCATCGATCGGTATGGAGCGTCCCCTTGTGGTCCTCCTACACACCGATCATCCACGATCCACGTTCCCAAAACGCTTCTATGGTTTGACGATTGGCTTTGTTGAGTAAGTTTGAGTGAGAGAGCTTTTGTTGTCGCCCGTAGTCGCCAAGTTTCAAAATTGTTTTCCCCTCCAAGTAGGCGAGCCGTTTATGATAACTGTTCGACAATGCTTTGCCCACAATTTGTTCCATTACACTTGTTCTTCCACTCCCATCAAATTCTGAAAAGGCGTCGTAATAGAGGCTTCTGTCTATAAATTTGATATTGATGGGTACATGTCCTTCTCGAATCAACAGGAAATTATTGAGCACACGTCCTATGCGTCCATTTCCATCTACAAAAGGATGAATATGCTCAAAGGTGAGATGAAATCGGGCTATACGTTTGATAATGTGCTCCTGACCACTGGTTCGATAGTCGATGAACATTTGCTGTATCAGCTTTTGAATATCCAATGGATCGGCCGCAATATGACTTCCCACCCGGACCCATTCGGTTGCCACCCGCACTCTTCCAGCAATATCATCTCGGATATTGCTGATAAGCATTTTGTGAAGCAGCAGAATAAGGTCGAGAGAAAGCTCTTCCTGCTTTGCTTTCTGGTTAATAAACTCCACTACACGTGCAAGATTCCTGGCTTCAAAAATCTCACGTTCACTTATAAATCTATCGAGATTAATCTGGTGTAATATCTTGTCTGTTTCCTCAAGTGAAAGGGTGCTGTTTTCAATAGCATTGGAATTGTACACCTGTTCGGCTACTTCAGACTCATCAATAACTTTGAGCAAAGACTCTTTCCCAATGCTTGCTTCGTGGTATCGTTTTTGAAGACCTTGTATGCGCTGAATCACCTGATGAACATTTGCCATGTCAGCCATTAAGCTATCATGTTCACGATTATTCAAGATAATATCGTGAACTATATCGATTATTGAGCCCTAATTCACGATAATGGTTTGTTCAAGAAGCTCTGTTAGAATTAGGACTCCGGAAAAGGGATATAAGTGAAAACCCGTATTCGGCCCGCTGGAAACTCGCTATCGCCAGTCAACTAAAACGAAACTCTTCGGTTCCCAACGTCTGGCTGAGCCATCGACTGAATATGGGTGCACCGAATGCCGTTAGCAATAACTGTGGCCGGTATCAACGAGAGTCCCAATCCAGTTGTGAATTTGCTGAACGATTAACAAATATGAACATTGACCCGAATGGTACTCATTGACCCCTCTCGCGGATTTTGAACATCGACCCCTTTTGGCTGCCTTGACCCCCTAAGCGAAAGCCCCGGAACGAATCTGGTAAATCATTTCCCAAAGAAGGTCTGATTCACCACTCCGGATTACTTCAAGCGGGGTTCTATCTCCAAATGCTGAGTTCTCCGTTTCCAACCACCTGCGGAGGTCTTTTTCCTCCTCAACTAGCTCGTTGAGCGCGACGAGCAATCGCATGGCTTCACTGACCGGACGTTGAGCGGAAGCCGGTAATACCTCCTCTTTTTCGTAAGATGCAAGCGTACGCACAGAAAACCGTGCCAGTGGAGCAAATACTTCTCGCGGGACACCCAGGCTTTTCCGGTTCTCCATTAAAGCTATCCCGCTATGGCTGGCTGCGCGAAGCGTGTGTGGAAGTTTGGCTGTTGTTACACTCATGACTCAACTACTATGCTCAGAAAATGTATACACTCAAGTAAAACCTGCAATTTTGCATGTTTTTTATTTTGGCCATTCAATTTTCATTACGAGGTTAAAATGCGACTTTGAACTTAAGTTTTCAGGAAAAACGATCAGATTAGATCCTGCCGAATCGACAGCAGACGGTACCATGAGGCCTTCCAGTCCGATACCATGTGCACACCGACCCACGGCCTGGGTAACAGCTTCCTTTTTACTCAGATTGATCGATCTCCAATCGGTTGAACGAATGATGTATTCTCCCATCTTCAATTTTTGCCGTACTTTGCCATCTGTGAGGTCGAGCACTTTTTTCAGTTGAAATCGCAGACTAACCAAGACCTTCGGTAATCCCTTGTGGACTGGAAAACCGAAATAACGAACAGCCTCAAGACTCTCAGCCAAAGCCGTTTCAGGAGAAAATGACGAATAAGTCACACAACCCGTACCTTTAACATTCCAACGACCTGACTCCTTCAAAGCTCCGTTACCGTTGGTAACATCTGCATCTTTTGTCCACATTGGGGTCACCATCCTATATGTTGTACCCGAACGACTAACAACATGCGACTTCAGGACAGCCTTAAGTCGCCGTTCAATGCCTGGAGAGTCGGAGTGGAATCGCATAACCAATCAAAGGTTCAAACATTACCAATTCTGCCTCAACAAAATACTGAAAATGTCGTCCCCTTTTCCGGTTACTTTAAACCATTCACCTTCGATTCAATAAGCATTACAATCAATTTTGAAATTCTGACCGATACGCTACTGTTGTAGGTTTGCCCCGGCTTCGGCTGTTCCATTTGTCAAAAATCGAGATATGACCCCGTAGGCAACATCCTGCGCCGGTCCTTCAAGATGAACTTTTCAACGGCTTTGTCGGTCAGTTGAGCATTGCACCGGGGACACCGACTCTGCTCAAGCAATCCGCTAGCTCCATTTTGCTCATAACGAAGCAGGTACTTATGACCGGTCTTACGGCTTATGCCAAAGTCATGACAAAGCTCAGTTATCGTATATTTCCCACTTTGGGATAAGTGTATGAATCTTAACTTTTCGTTCATTAGGTCTACAGTTTTCCAAGGCATAACGCCTAGTTTGACTGTAACCTATGTGCCCGGTCCGTACCAACCAGGGCCCGTCAACTTGATAATTGACTATTGACCCCGTTGGCTTGTTACCATCAAATGCAGTGTCCGCTATTACATCGGAAGTAACAGCCTCTCAACATGCCAACAGTCAATTTCTTGAACAATTATGCGACAACATAAGCAAAAGAAGTCAATTGCTACTCCAGAATTTCTAACACTACCTGGTTAAGATTAAATTGAGCCCGAATTGTGACTTCCGAATCCTCAATTAAATCCTCTTTCATACGGTACCAAACGGCATTGATGCTTTCCGGGCTTTAGAGGGACGTAAGGATATTGCCGGGGACTATTTTTACGAATCCTGAATTCCAAAGCCTCAAGACCCAGCCTCTCGAAGCAAGGAGGGATGTGGGCACTCAATAATTTCCCGAATTACTAAAAGCATAAATGTAACCGAATAACCGATACGAATGCACCTCATCAAAGATTGGATACTAAAGGAGATGCAATGAGCCAATTAATAATGAACTCCTGCCCCTTTTTTCGTTCCTAGCTTCTCAATGTTAATGTTTTGCGTTGAACCCCTTTTGCCCCCTGAACCCCTTTTGCCCCTTTTTGCCCTTCTGGAAAACATGGCGCCTCATGCCCCCATTCAGGCTCCCAAGCATCTGATAGACAAGTACGTCTCGCGGTACGAGAAAGGTTGGGACAAAATTCGCGAGGCCCATGGGTAAAAGATCAAAAACTTGCAAGTCGTTGTCCTTTTGTGCCTTCTGTGCTTTTTGTGGTTAACTATGATTTATTTAGGATTAAGTATTGATGCATTTCTTATATGGAGATTTTCGAGAAGAATGCGTCGCCATAGATTGTTTATCATTAACAGGATGCGCTCGTTTCTCCTTCTTTGCTCTTTCGAGCTACGCAGGACCCAGTCGCTCGCATGATCTCGCGGTGCGAGAGCATGATGAGAGTGGATTAGGCTTAAGATTTGAAGTCATTGAACAATGTGGATCTCATCATGTTGCTATATTCACTTTTTTTGATGTTCAAAAGTTTGGCAAAAAGATCCTAAAAATAATGGTTATTTTCAAAGAGCAAATCTCTTTGGGTTAGCGCCGTTGTTACCGATGTCTTCGGATCATACCAACCCATAAACGAGGTCAAAAATCAGCGGTCGGGTAGGGCAAATGCTACATAGGCATCCCCGCTCTTGGTGTCCATTTTGCCTCCACCGCAGGCAATTGCCACGTATTGTTTGCCGTTAACGGAATACGTCGCGGGAGTCGAGTAGCCTCCTGCCGGGAGTTTGGACCGAAAGAGTTCCTTGCCGGTTTTGGTATCGAATGCGCGAAAGTATTCATCGAGGCTGGCCGCAATAAATAGTACGCCTCCTGCCGTTACAATCGGACCTCCGTAATTTTCCGTTCCGGTAGGCGGTATACCGGCTTCGATAAGTTCTTCATATTCACCGAGTGTGGTTTTCCAGACATAGTCACCCGTGTTCAGGTCGATGGCATTCAGAGTGCCCCAAGGCGGTTTTACAGCCGGATACCCGTTAGAATCTTTCCATCGATTGTACCCAGTATGCCCATACACGACATCCGTATTTTCCTTTTGGATATTTGGGGTTCCCTTTCCGTCGTCGAGTAGGAGGAAGTTGGCGATTGCGTTCAGGTCCTTTTCGCCCAGGAAGCCGAAGGCGGGCATGATGCCAGCCCCTCGCTGAATTTTTTCTATGAGCGCTTCCCGATTAAACTGCTTTTCTCTCAGGGCCGCTTGATGAACCGGGTGAACCGGGCTGCCTTGGATGTGCGTTCCGGATCGGTCCTGGCCGTGGCAGGCTGCGCACATTTGCAGATAAATCCGTTCACCATTGGTGGTTCCCGCTGCAGCGTTGATCATGGTCAGAATCCAGGGCATCTCATTGCTGTTTAGGTATAGGATGCCATTGGGATCAACCGCCTGGCCTCCCCATTCGGCGGCGCCGTCGAAACCGGGAAAGATTATGGTGCCCTGGGTGCTGGGTGGCATAAAGGGCGTGTGGGGTCGAATTCTACTGAATTGATTTTGCAGTTCCACATTCGTTTCCGGAAACAAGTCATTGAGCAGGTCATAAGACAGGACCTGTCTTGAGAAAGGCTCCGGTTTCGTCGGTAAGGGTTGGGTGGGCCAGGCGCTTTCGCCTACCAAATCGGACGATGGGTAGGGACGTTCCTCGATAGGAAAGAGGGGTTCTCCCGTGACGCGGTTAAATAGAAAGACGTGGCCTGATTTGGTGGATTGAGATACGGCGGGAATCTCCCTCCCGTTGCGTCGAATAGTCAAGAGGTTTGGCGGAGCTGGCAAATCCCGATCCCAAAGGTCGTGGTGGACAAATTGGTAATGCCAGACGCGTTTGCCGGTTCGTGCGTCCAGGCAGATGAGGCTATTAGCAAACAAGTTTTGGCCCAGGCGGTCACCGCCGTAGAAGTCGGCTGAGGCGGAACCGGTGGGGCAATAGACGAGGCCACGATCTTCGTCCAAGGACATCCCGGCCCACACGTTGGCGCCGCCACTACTTTTCCAGGCGTCTTCCGGCCAGGTGTCGTAACCATATTCGCCCGGATGAGGAATCGTATTAAAGCGCCATACCTGTTCACCGGTGATTACGCTGTAGGCTCGAATGTGGCCCGGGGCGGCTGGGAGGGCTTCATTCAGGCGACCCCCAATGATGATCAAATCTTCAAAAATGATTCCCGGGGTATTGGCCAAAAATGAGAGATTCGACATGTCCCGACCCAGGCCCTGCTTGAGGTCTACACTGCCATTCTCGCCAAAGCTTTTTGTCAGGCTGCCATTTTCAGGATTTACGCAATACAGGTTGGGACCGACTCCATACAAAATGCGTTTTTCCTCGCCCCGGCTCCAAAAAGCGATGCCCCGGTTTTTACCAATCTCAATTAAGGCTCCGCCTTCATTGGGATTGAAGCGCCAGCGCTCTTCGCCATTGGCTGCGTCCAAGGCGAACAATACCATTTCGGGAGAAGTGCCATACAGAATTCCATCGATGATCAACGGATTGCATTGGATTTCGGATCGATTCTCCTTACTTGCACCTCCCGAATGATACGTCCATGCCACTTCGAGTTGATCTGCGTTACCCGTATTGATCTGACTCAAGGTTGAATACTGGCTGGATGCCTTGTCGCCTAAGTAAACCGGCCAGTCGACATCGATGGCGAGCAGCGGGAGGCCTGAAATAAGGAGGACAGTGAAGAACTTCCAAAATCGTTCAGTCATGGCGTCTTGGATTCGCTTTCCGCCTGGGCCGCATCCCGGTCTTCGTTTGCTCGACTTATGATGTAAGCATGAAGGTGTTGAATATCCGTCTCATTGAGCAGGTCTGCAAAACTGGCCATACCTTGCTTGGCGTAAACGCCACCAAGGACGATTTCTTTGAAGATCTTATGTATTTCCGGTTGCATCAATCGCAGGTCCTTGATCACGCCGCTTGATTTAACGAGCCTACCGTGACACACAGCGCAGTTGAGATGATAACCTTCTTTGCCCATTTGCACTTCTTCAGCGGAGGCCATTATTTCAGGTTGCTCGGGAATGGTGCGGTCAAGAACAGTGGGAGGCGGTAACTCGGCATCACCGCCCAGCTTGAAGACAAGCAATTTGCCAAAGTTGCCATACTTTACTGAGGCAAGATTGGGCACCTCACCCGAAAACATCGCTCCTCCTCCTCCAGTACCTGCGAGGATCGCAATATATTGGACGCCATCTATAAGATAGCTGATCGGAGGCGCCAGAAATGCGGTAAAGGCGTTAAACGTCCAAAGAATCTCGCCCGTATGGTCTTCCCCCGATTTTGTGGACACGAACAGCGTAGCGTATGTTCATGTTAGGTTATGGTTTTGATTTTGGAAGTGTTTTTGAAGAAATGCTTCTGGTGAAAGGTATCCCAGGGTGCTGTGCCTTCGACGTTTGTTATAAAAAGTCTCGAGGTAATCGAAGATGGCCAGGCGGGCCTGCTGCTTGGATTCGAACACGCCGTTTTGGGGAAAGCATTCGCTTTTGAGGGAGGCAAAGAAGCTCTCGCAAGCGGCGTTGTCGTAACAGTATCCTAGCGCGCTCATGCTCTGAATCCAACCAAAGTCGTTCAATTGCTGCCGCACTTGGTGACTGGTATACTGGCAGCCACGATCTGAATGAAAGAGGGCTTTGTGAAAACCTCCCACTCGATTCCTGGTCTGGTGAAGGGCTGAAACGACCAGACCGGAGGCCAGGCTCTCGGCCACCTTGTAGCCCTGAATTACGCGGCCGAAGAGGTCCATCACGACCGCTAGATACAACCAGCCTTGCCGAGTGGGGATGTAGGTGATGTCGCTGACCATGATTTGGCCGGGCCCGGTCGGGTCCGGAGCCTCGGCCAGACGGTTGGGCGCTGGGAGGCTGCGGGGATCCTGCCGGGTCGTCTTGGGCCGGAAGGGGCTACCCCTACAGGCTTTTAGAGCATTTTGCTTCATCAGCCGGGCCACCCGGTTAACCGAGCAGCGAAAACCCCGCTGGTTGAGCTCCACGCTCATGCGAGGACTACCGTAACAGCGGGTGTGCCGGTCGGCATGGATCCGTTTGATTTCGCTCAGGAGGAGCCGATTTTGGCGGCGGCGCGCTCCCGCCTTACCCCTGCGCCATCGGTAATAACCACTCCTGCTCACAGCCAGCGCCTGACAAAGTTCAACCACTCTATAGATTGCCCGCATTTGATCGATCAGCGCATACCCAGCTGCGGGTCCTCGGCCAGTATGCTCGCGGCTTTTTTTAAGATCTCTCGCTGGCGACGCAGGTAAGCGTTTTCCCGGTTTAGCCGACGGATCTCGCGGGCCATCTCTTCGGGATCGTTCAAGGGGCGGGAAAGTCCCTGCTGGTCGGAGGGGTCCCCGAAGAGATCCTTGCGCCACTTCCTGAGGCTCCCATCGGAAATCCCCAGTTCACGGGCCACCTGCTTGAGGCTGTTGTTACTGTGCAAATAGAGTTCAACGGCTCGACGTTTGAACTCCTCATCATAGGTTCTGTGGGTTCTTGGCATGTCTAATGATCTCTCTCAGACTGCGCTGTTCGTGTCCACAAAATCGGGGGAGGTTCAGTATCTGCATTGAATGCGTTTACGTCGCCCACAGAATTACCCTGAAATACCAGGTCGCCAGCCGTGGCCAGGGTTCCTCCATTCCAGGTGTGTAATTGTTCAACGACCCAGGCTTCTTTGCCGGTCAACGGATCGAAGGCCTTGAGGTAACCCCGCGATTTGGGTTTTTCGCCGGCACTCGCCATCTCTAACAAACTGCGCTCCAAACTTTCAACCCCCAGATTCCAACCGCCCACAATGTGTTTGTACTTTCCGGTCCTTTTCCATTCCTCGTTCATGGAATAGGCAAACGGGGCTTCCACCGCCGGTATATAGGCCAGTCTGCGACCCGCATCAAAAGCCATGGCCTGCCAACTGTGTGCCCCATCTGGTCCAGGCAGGACCCACTTCGCCTCATCAATGTAATCAAAAGCAGGATCTTCGACTGGTCGCCCGGTCTCCATATCGACATGGGTTGCCCAAGTTGCGGTCACGAATTTGTTTGCCCGCAGCAGTTCACCATTGGATCGGTCGATTACGTAAAAGAAGCCGTTTTTAGGCGCCTGCATCAGGACTTTGCGTTTCCTGCCGTCCACTTCCATGTCGGCCAGCACCATGTCCGCAACGGCGGTGTAGTCCCAATTATCTCCAGGCGTGGTCTGGTAATACCATTTCATCCGGCCCGTGTCGGCATCCACCGCGACAATCGAGGACAAAAACAGATTGTCCCCACCGCCTGGCGAACGTATGGCCCGCGTCCAGGGAGAGCCGTTACCGACACCCAGGTACAGGTGATTGAAATCCGGGTCGTAAACGATGGAATTCCAAACAGTACCGCCCCCACCGATTTTCCACCATTCACCGCCGCTCCAAGTCTTAGCCGCCATTTCCAGCTCCGGGTGTTCAAAGGGCAGCGACGGATCTCCAGGCACCGTGTAAAAGCGCCAAACCTGCTCACCTGTTTGTGCATTATAGGCCGTTACGTAACCGCGCACGCCAAATTCCGCGCCACCATTTCCGATAAACACCTTGTCGTTGGCCACCCGTGGAGCACCTGTGATGGTATATTCACGCTGACGATCGATCAGGGTATCCACTTCCCAGACTTTTTCACCGGTCGCCGCATCCAGGGCGATCAATCGGCCATCCAGACTGCCGAAATAGACCTTGCCTTTGTAAACAGCCACACCCCGGTTGACCACGTCACAGCAGGCCTTTCGCCCCCAGGCACCTGGGACTTCGGGATCGTAAAACCAGATTTCTTCACCGGTCTCCGCGTCCAGTGCGTGGACCCGACTCCATTCGGAAGTTAAAAACATCATCCCGTCCACCACGATCGGCGTGGCTTCCAAAGCCCGGTTACTCTGCATGTCTTTATACCAGGCAAGACCTAACTTCTTTACATTCTCGCGGTTTATTTGATTCAGCGGAGAAAACCGCTGTTCCTCATAGGTCCGCCCATAAGCCAACCAGTTTCCCGGCTCCGTATCCGCGTTTATAATACGCTGTTCATCGATATAACCGACAATCCGATCTTCACTAACATCTCTTGTATCTGAGTCATCAAAAACACTTAGCCAAAGAATTCCCCCAATCAATAGGGCAATCACGCCTGCAAACAGCGAAGCAAAGAACATTCCCAGAGGAAAAACGCGAAACAGGTGATACTTTTTCATGAGGCAATCAGTTTAAAGCTATTCGTTAAAAAGGTGTATACGGCTCGGAATCTACCGGTGTGTATTCATATTTAATCTCAAGAAGGATTAACAAGACGGAAGACCGCTTGCCTGGTGGTTATAAAAGGAGTTCTGCGATCCGTACCTCCAAATTCAATAGCAGTCGGCTTGATGGGCATGGCGATTTTGGCGAACAGAGTACCGTCAGGTGACACGATAAAAATTGAGTCGGCAGCGGCGACCCAAAGGTTGCCTTTCCAATCGAACTTCATGCCATCCAAACGATCCTGTGGAAGCTCAACAAAAACAGAACGAGGACCAAGGCCATTTTTCAGGACTTCCCACTTGAACACCTTGTTTGTCGAAGAATCGGTGACAAAGAGAGAACTCTCATCTGGCGAAAACGTAATGCCGTTAGGTTTATCCAGCGAGGCATCCATCGACTGAACACTTTTATCCTTCAAATCGATTCGAAATATATGTTGGGCAGCAAGTTCCTTGGTTTCTTGAGGACGAGGCTTGAAAAGATAATCGGGATCCGTAAACCACACGATCCATCAGAGTGAATCGTCAGGTCATTTGGCCGATTGAACAATCTCCCCTCGAAACGATTAGCAACCAGCGAAATGGACCCATCCGTTTCGTACCGCACAATCCGACGCGTGGTTTGCTCGGCCACAATAAAAGTCCCTGGTTTGTCCGGAGCTGGTTTGAAGGCACTGGCTTCATTACTCGGATTCTTAAGCTCAACCGCGCCCGTACTTTCACGCCAGATGTAGGCGATGTTTGTATGCACAGCACCATACATGAGATAGCCACCTTCGTCGTCTTCCACCCAAAGGGGCCCTTCGCATCTGTTATAGTCGCCCGTGATTTTTTCGAGTATCGAATTCTCGCTGATAGGCAACGTTCGAGACGACTCACCTACACGATCGATGGCATCAGCACAGACCTTTGAACCACCCCATGCTAAGCAACTTAGGCTAAGTACACCCATGAAAATATTGAAGAACAAAACATGATATATTAAAAACGCCCTGTGGAAGACGAGTGCATCATTGGATCAAGCCTCCTTTGTGAACAGCACAATCAAGCAGTATGGAGGTCATTTATGAGGAGTTCAAAAGGTTTCTAATTTTTCGAAACCCCGACCAGAATCCCGGTCGGGGCTATAAACTATTTACTAATCTACTAAAAAAGAGTGTCAGTGAATTTTCGATGCACAGATCAGAAGTTCTCCCTGTGATTCGCCAATTGGGTGTCGGATTGAAATCAAAATTCCACCGACACTGATCCTAAAATGCGTCGGCCTTCGCCCTGATTGACGTTCTTGGTGAGGTAATGTTTATCAAACAGATTCTTGGCAGTTAGATCAAATGTCCAATAAATATCTCTGATGTTCATCATATAACCAATCGAAGCAGCTACGATATCATACGACGGTAATATCACTAAGTATTGATTCCGGATGGATCCGTAGGGATGAATGTCATCACGTTGTTGATATGTGCCTTGGAAATAGAGCCCCTTGCCTGGCCCTTCCTGAAGGGTGTAACGTGCGAATGAATTGATCGCTCCTTGGATTGCACCGCTTGTAGGATTACCGATCGTTTGGGGATCGGAAGGGTTGCTTACTACACGCGGGTCGTAATCAGCATAATTAAATACGATATCGAGTCCCTCGACAGGAGCCAGGTACAGCTCGAATTCTAAACCATCACTCGCTTCAGATCCTCCCAACGTTCTTCTTGGTTCGCCGGTTACAGGGTCGCGATCTGTGAAATCGGTTCTCTCGATGGATGAGAGCTGTATATCAAAATAGGACAGGCTCGCTGCTATTTTGCCGTCCATCGCTTCGAGACGAATCCCGAACTCGTCCCCGGATCCTTCCTGAGGACTGTTGACGAAAAAGTTGTTCGGCTGAACTGATTCCGAATAACCGTATGAAAATACGGCCTCATCCAAAAATCCACCATCGTCGTTTCCATCAAAAAGCTTAAAAGTAAAACCCGCCTGAGAAGTATTGTAACTCACATTTTCCAGTGTGACGTTACCGTTTCTTGTAAGACGGTCGCTTGTATCCTTCCTCACTCCAGCTAGAATATTCAAGCGATCACCAAAAGTCTGGACGTTCGCGATCGCCCACAAAGCGGAACTTTTTCCCGTTGCGTCTCCGGGGCAACAGGGAGTCATGAGCGGAAGCGTGTTGTCCGGTCCAGCTGCCTGACCATAGCCATGCGGGTTGGGTATGCTGGTTACTCCTATTATTCGATCGATGGGCTGAGGATTGGTAATATCAATAATAGATGTCCCAACCCCATTAAATCTTTCCTCATCTCTATCATTTTCTGAGTTGCTACCACCCGCGACAAACGTGCCGTTGAATTTTTCGGTTGCCCACTTGTAAGAAAGGTCAAGCTGGGTGGTGTCGGAACCACCAAGTATGGTGATGTCCTAATCTTCCTGTAAAAAGGAAAAAAGTGTAATCTCCCGAAATTAAACATAAGCCACGGGGGAGAAAGGAGGCCCCGAAAACATGAAATCAGGAGATCACACCATGAAGAGACGAAGAATAGCACCGAGTGAGAAAATGGAGCAAGCCCTAATGAAGGGATTGGTCAGTGATGTTGACCCGCTGGGAGAAGCGGCCCGGCGCGGTGCCCAGTTGATTCTGCAGAAGGCCCTGGAGGCCGAGGTGAGCGATTTTTTAGGAAGAGATCGCTATGAGAGAAACAACAACGGGTCGCTGCGGGGTTACCGCAATGGCTACGAGAGCAAACGGGTGCACACCGCCGAAGGAACCATTGAGCTGGAAGTTCCCCAAATTCGCGAGAGTCTGGAGCCCTTCGAGTCGGTTTGGCTGCGTGCTATCGGCAAGCGTTCCAAGCGCTTGTTGGAGTTGGTACCCATGCTTTATGTCAAAGGGATGAGTCAGCGCGACATCGAGTCTGCCTTGCTGGAAGCGTTGGGAGTAGAGGGCACGGGACGTAGCGTGATAGGCGAAGTGTGTCAGAGTCTGCGAGGCGCCTTTTCAAGGTGGCAGGATCGCGCTTTGGAGGAGTTGGAGCTGATGTATTTGTTTTTGGACGGAACCTATCTGAAACTCCGGCCCGAAGACAAAAGGCCGGTGGCGGTTCTGTGCGCCTATGGGATGACCTGGGAGGGCCGCAAAGTGTTGGTACACATGGCCATAGGGGACAAAGAAAGCAAAGCGTGTTGGGAAGCTTTCATCGAAGATATGAAGATGCGCGAGCTGAACGATCCGTTGTTGTGTGTGATCGACGGTAACGTGGGATTGCGCAAAGCGGTCAGAAGGAAGTTTGCCGGCGCCCTGGTGCAACGCTGTCAGGTGCACAAGATGCGCAACATTCTCACCAAGCTTCCTCAAGTGGCCCGGCCCACCCTGAAGAAGCTCATCTACAAGGCCTTCACGGCGCGGAGCTACCAGGAGGGCTTTGAGCAGGCCCAAAAGATCATGGCCGATTACCAGGAGAGCTTTCCGGCGGCCATGAAATGTCTGGGACAGGATCTGGAAGAGGCGCTCACGGCGTTGAAGTTTCCCTTGGCGCATCGCTCTCGCATCCGCACCACCAACTTATTGGAGAGGCTCTTTGGGGAGGGACGCAGGCGCACCAAGGTCATACCTCGTTTTACTTCGGAGGCAAGCGGCTTGTCGTTGGTCTTTGCCGTGTTGGTGGACGCCTCGGAAGGCTGGCGAGGGGTGCGGATGAAACCCTACCTCAAACAGCGTCTAAGACAGATGGCAACCGACCCGGACAGTAGCTGGGAAGATCCGGACCTGGCCCGTCTGGCAGCATGACCGTCAATTAGAATCTGAATGAACCAAATGGAGATTATGCCAATTCGTTTTTACAGGAATATCCGGACTTGACCCCAAGTATTGATTGGTTCCAGCTATTTATTGGCCACTTGGTGGTGGGCTGACCGTCCTCAAAAACCTGCGAGGTTCGAGATAAGTATTTGACGGGTCGAAAAGCATCGAATTCATCCTTCCGATAAAAAAACCGCGCACTAAAATCTAGCGTGAAGGAATGCAGTATTTCAAATTCAAACAAATCCCTGTCAAACTCCCAAGCAGAGTTGGGTCCATCCACTATAAAGTCTTTGGATCCGCCCTGAAATACCCCCGTCGCCAAAAGAAGGTCATTGGCTGGATTTCTGGGATCCGGAATAGTCGTACCCATGACGAGCGGAAGCGCCTCCCTCCAAGTGACATTATTCGGGTGACTGTGATTCTCGTAAGACAATCTGACAGAAGTTTTTAAAGTCGGATTCCAAGTCAAAGAAGGAGCAATTACGAACTGACCGAATTTTCCGCTCTCCGCAGTCCAGTCCCACTGGTTGTAGGTGGAGATAAAGCGATAGAGAAACTTCTTGTCCTTATCAATTGGACCGGTTGAATCAAAAGTCGTCCGAAAGAAACTGTCCGTCCCTACCATCGTTTCCACGGAGGTACGTTGCACTTCGAGTGGCTTTTTAGTCACGTAGTTTATCACACCTCCGGGACCACCAACACCGTAGAGAACTGAGGCGGGTCCCTTCACTATCTCAATACGGCTAATTGTCGCTGTATCTGTAGATGGCGTTGCTTCCCCCAAATTGACCCCGTTTCTTCTAGATGCTCCAGCTGAGAACCCTCGAATCGTAAATCGATTTGAAAATATACTTGGAGCTTCTTCAACGCCAACCGCAAACTTTGCCGCGTCATCAACAATAGTAAACTTATTGTCTTTAATAAAATCTTCCGTTAGCACCCCGATATTTGTTGGGATCGAGTTCAAGAACACGTTTACTCGAGTTCCTGATATGGCATGGGCGGCACGGTAGCCAGTGTCTTCAGATTGAACGATGAATGGAGAAATTTCGTAGATCTTGTCATCGTCTTGAGCATGAAGCCCTTCGCTCCCACCTGCTATTCCAAGCGTTAATGCAGCGGCAAGCGTTTTAAACCAATTGTTGTTTTTAGCGTTCATTTCAGTCTCTTCCAATATTTGGGGTTCAGTGTTTTGAGTTGTCTGGTCGAGAGACGGAATCTCCGACCGGGTCACGGCAAACGCTCCGGATTCCAAATCTTCTTTGAAAACCAGAGGTGTGCCCTCGAGCATGCGCTCCAGCGCATCCTTGGGTGACAACATCCCAACTACTTCCTGGGTCTGAATTCCCTCTACGCTCCGAGGATCATAGACGATATCCAACCGTGCCTGTTTGGCGAATTGCTTCAGGATCAGGTCGGCATCACCCGCATCCAAATCAAATGATTGGATGTCAGAGGCTATTGATCTAGCGGAGAACATATTGAGAAGAACCGCCGCGATGAATAGCCTGCACCAAAAGCCATGTGTCGAAACAAGCATGTAGTGAAGAGCATTTTAGCGACGTCGAACATAAGTAGAGTTTGGGTTGTTGTGTTGTATAAGAACAAACCTCGACGCCGCTTTTTCCGTTAAAAGAAATTTTGTTTAACCATCATTTTTTAGTTTTGTATCAAAAATTGAGCATGATAAATTCCCGCAATCGTATCGAACAATGGGGTAGGATTGAAATTTCCGGATAGCTTAACGCGAATCACTGCATAAGCCCCTGACTCGTCATCGAAATCAACCCTCAAGGGCGTATCCTCCAGCATAATACGCAATGCGGATTGAGGATCATGGTTCCCATTTACGGCATGGGTCTTCACCCCATAGACGCTTTGCGCATCAAAAATGATTTCCACCTCAGCCTGTCTGGCGAATTCCTTTAAGGTATGCGTGGCAAAGCCTTCGGGTATGTTTAGGGATAATTTTTCTTTTTCGGTACAGGCGATTAGGAGGAGATTGCAGAGGAATATGACGGCAAGAAGGACGGGGATTGAGTGACGATCCGGTCGCATGGATGAAGTTTAGTTTCGAAGCTATTCTATAGGAGGGGCTTTATGCCCGGATAAGATTTACTGAGGATCGCGGCATAAAGCCGCTCCTACATTTAAATCACGCATCGCCAGTAAATCGTGGTGAGGATCTCGGGCTATTGGGCGGTTCGCAGAACTATTTCCCTACTCCCCTGCCATTCGGCTTCCATGCCAAAGCTGGACTCCATGAGGCGAACGAAGCCCTCCACATTGTCCGACCAGAAGGAACTGCTCAGGCTGACCATTTCCAGCGATGGATCCCCTAACACCACTTGGATGGGATTGCTGCGGTTGAATTCCTCCACGATCTCACCCAAAGGCGCGGCATCGAAATCGAGCAGACGGGGCCGCCAAAGGGTAGCTTTTTCGATCTCCGATTCACCCAAAGTGATCACTTCGACTTGAGGGGCTTCGCTCCACAGGTTGACAACCGCTTTCTGGCCCATTTCCACAAAAGATTCGGAAGGCAGTTCGACCTGGTCGGAAGATGAGGTTGTCGTTGCCACACTGACTTTTCCCTCCGTCACCAGGACGTCGACTTCACCATCGGACAATTTCACGCTGAAAATAGTGCCCACCGCTCGGACATCCACACCGGCGACGTTGACGATGAAGGGCCGAAGCGGATCCTTGGCTACTTCAAAATTTGCTTCGCCCTTTGTCAGGAAAACACGACGTTCTTCGGCGGTAAAAGCGACTTCCACCTCGGAGCCGCGATTGATTTCCACTTGGGATCCATCGTCCAAGATCCGCTGTTCGATACGGGCCATCAACTCTAAAGCAGGTTTAATTTCCAGGTTGGTCTGATCGGTATCGGGCCAGGACAGATAAACCGTCAAAGCCAGGGCCGCAGCGATGGGAAGAGCGGCAAACCAACGTAACAATTTACCAATATTAATGGTGTTGGGAGCAAAATCTTTTCCCGGGGCCAACAGGTCTGGATCTACTCGCGCATGATGCGTGGTTTGCAGTCCCGCTAAACGATCAAATTCATCCCAACCCCACTCGTACAGCGCCATGGCTTCACGGTGGCTAGGATCCTCAGCCAACCAATCGGTGTATTCGTCCTGTTCCTGAGGAGTCAGCCCACGGTCTATGCGCAGCGCCCAATCGGCTGCGGCCTTCTCGACCGGAGAATCTTCGTTAAGATTGGATGTCGAATCCTTCATTTTGAAAAGTGTGACAAGTAGCCGTGTTGGCGAAAATAGGCGATGCACTTGCGCAGGCCGATGCTGCCCTGCGCCTCCACCGTGTGAACGGAAATGCCCAATTGCTTGGCTACCTCCTTTTGGGATAAACCGTAGATCTTGCGCAAAGTCATTACTTGGCGGCAGCGATTGGGTAACGATTGGATGGCATGGATTAAATGTTGCAATTCTTCTTTGAGAACCATCGCCTCGGGCGGGCTGTTCACCTCGTCCAAGATACTCAAGGGATCGACTTCCCTTGCGCCCCGGGGCCGCTCATACCTCAGGTGGCGCAATTGATTTAGCGCCAGATTCCTGGAAACCACAAAGAGATAGGCCCTTGGATTAACGATCGGCCCTGAGTCATGGGCCTTGAGCAAGCGTGAGAACGCCTCCTGAACCAAGTCGTCGACATCCGTGACCATGGGGAAACGGGCCTTGAGCCAGCCGCGAAGATCGCCCTCATGGGGCAACACCTCATCGACGAACCATTTGGCCTGTTCTGTGTCCTGATCTTTCATTCAATAAGCTGTGCAGGTAGAAGAATAGTATACCTACCCAATGAAATAACACCTGACCTTTGAAAACCATTAAAGAAAATTTGAGAAAAAGTAATCAAGGACCTGAGTCGTAATCCAAGACACGGAACCGGGCGACGAAAGGGTTAGTTTGTCAGGCGACATTCGGAAATGCGGGCTAAGGGGTTGGCGCATCCTCTCGCAGGAGTCCTTCTGCTTTGAGCTCTGCCCACAACGCTGAGGGGATTTCCTCTTGAAAATAGCCCAGATCCTCCTCCACTTCACGCGGATGCAGCGCTCCGGGAATGACAGTGGTCACGCAGGGATGGGCCAGAGGAAATTGAATGGCGGCTCCCGCCAGTGACACGTTATGGCGATGACATACTCGTTCGAGCTGCTTAACCTTTTCAATAATCTGGGGAGGCGCCTTCTCGTATACGTACCTCGAGTCTTCGGAGGGACCGGTGACCAGGATCCCCGAGTTGAACACGGAGGCCAGGATGATCCCGATATCTCGTTCCCGGGATAGGGGGAGGTCTTCATCCAAAGCTTCCTGCTCCAGCAGGGTGTAATGTCGAGCCAGGATGAAAAAATCGGGATCGAAGTATTCCAGGAACCAGGGGATCAGGCCCATTTCATTTATCCCGGCTCCGATGGCACGAACTTGACCCGTCGAGCGCAGTTCCTCGAGTGCCCGCCAACCGCCGCTGGAAAGTTGATCCCGAAAGGCTTGTAATCCTTCTCCATGATGAAGGACCTCCAGGTCATGAATTGCCAGCAAGTCGATGCGGTTCAGCCGCAGTCTTTGCAGACTGTCCTCATACGAACGCATGATTCCATCATAGCTGTAGTCAAAGACATGATCATAGGGGAGTCCTCCCTTGAACCAGGGGGCTTTGAACCCTTCTTTGACGGCGGGGGCTCGAAGGATGCGTCCCACCTTGGTAGAAAGAACAAACTCATGTCGTGGTTTTTGATAGAGAAAATTCCCCACCCGATGTTCGCTGAGGCCCCATCCGTATAAGGGTGCGGTATCGAAGTAGCGTATACCATTATCCCAGAGTGTTTGAAGAGTGGCCTGAGCGTCCTCTTCGCTCACCAGGGCAAAAGTCTCCCCCAGCGAGGCGGTCCCGAACCCGAACTGCGTCAACTCTACCTCCGTGCGACCGAGCTTTCTCGACTCCGTTGGATTCATATATTTTCCGACTTTCGAGAACGCTCCTTACTAACCCTCATTCCCCGTTATTCCAGATGATGTGAG
This sequence comes from Opitutales bacterium, assembly GCA_965218995.1. GTDB lineage: Bacteria > Verrucomicrobiota > Verrucomicrobiia > Opitutales > UBA2995 > JAABVD01. The sequence goes on along the minus strand of CBDCML010000004.1, from coordinate 2,252,263 downwards.
TGCCGCTTTTTCCGGGGACGATGATGTCCTTCCAGCCATTATCGTCGAGATCATGGACGCGAATTTGCAGGCCGATGCCGGGACCTTTTCCTGCGGGAGCCTGGGATATGAGGCGCTTCGCCCACGTTCCGATTTCTGGATTCCAATCATAGTATTGAATCGTGATTTCGTCATTTGCGCCAGGATCTCTGCCCGAATGCCCGTAATAACGCTTCCCTGTGATGAGTTCGGACTGACCATCGTTATCGACGTCGTCCCAGGCCAGCGCATGGCCCTGGGAAAACTTCTTATCAATGAGGTGCTGGCGCCAAGTGGTGGCGCCGTCGGACAGTGGCTCAAGTTGTTCGTGCCAGTAGAGACCGTAGTTGTGTCCATCCCCCCAGACAAGGTCGTTTCTACCGTCTTTGTTGAGGTCGAGAATCAGAATCGGGCAACTGGCGTGGGGCAGGTCGAAGTCGTGGTGATACTTCCAAGGGCCGGAAAATGGGCCGGCAGCGGGTTGCTCATACCAACCGGCTTGGAAAACGATGTCCTGCTTCTTGTCGCCGTTGAGGTCGCCGAAGCCCAGGCCGTGTCCGTTGCCGCTATTGGATACGACGTGTTTCTTGGCCGAGACTTTTCCGTCGTCACCACGGACGAGGCGGAAGATCTGCATGGGATTTTTTGCGTTATATGAATTCTCGATGAACTCGGGAGTTCCGTCTCCGTCGATGTCATGGAGAAAGCTGGCTTCGTTGTGGGCGGCGCCGGTATCGACGAGTAGGTGAACCGGCCAGCGTCCCTTGTCGTAATTGCCGGCTCCCGGGTTTTCAAACCAGTCCACGTTCTTGTGGGTGAACCCGCCGGAGAGGACGTCGAGATCCCCGTCACCGTCCATGTCGTAAAGGTGCTCGGAGCAGTTCTGCATGTAGTCGTCTCTGAAGGGCGGGACCTTGCGGAGCGGACGTTGCTTGAAGTCGGGGGCCTGATACCAGAAATCGCCCGAGGTGATGTCCAACTTGCCATCGCCGTTGATGTCGCCCACGGCAATGCCTTCGTTGTAGTCCCTGTGGAGTTGTTGCACGCGCCACTTGAGTTGCGGTTGGCCTTTTGATTGGGCGGTGGCGCTGGAGGCGAAGGCGAGAACGAATAGGATGAGATACGTGAATTTCATATCTGGAATAATTGAGGTTAGAAGTCGGTGTATTTTGAAGTATGGGCTGTCAATGATCGGAAGTATGGAGCAGTTTCAGGCCTATTATTCTTTGGAAATGACGACGGTTTCTTGTAGCCAAAAGAGCTTTTAGAGAAAGGGCATGACCGGCGATCTGGCAGTCAAAATCTCCTATCGGTTTTCCTGCTTTGGTTAAAGTTCCGAGAATCTTTCCAGCAGCTTCCGCAGCTTCGCTGTCGAAAGCAACCCGTTCCACGGAGGCCAATAATTTCTCAACTTTTATTCGCTCCTTTTTACCTCCTGAGTGGTAGACGCCAGCCCAAAGTTCGGCTTCGACTATCGAAGAAAGGCAAAATCGGTGCGCTCGCCATTTTTCGGGCAGGGTATTGCCACGCAAGATTTCAACACACCAGGAAGTATCCAATAGAACGCGCGCCATCAGAATTTGGCCCGCACTCCGGATTTGGTTTGAGGTAGGCGCTTGATGGTAGGACCTCCAAGCAAGGCGCATTCTTCCGCAACTTGCCACAAGTCCGATTGTTTCGGGCGCAAGATGATATTTTTTCCCCTGCGCTCCATTTCAACTTCCGTCGTGTCTCCGATCCAGGATTTTGGCAATCGAACAGCTTTGGATCTTCCAGTTTTGAACAGACGGGCAGTTTTCATGGTATCTATCATGATATATACCATGAGATCGTCAAGAGGAATCCTGATTAAAGAGCAGACGCCCCGCTTTCCATAAGCTGGAGGACACTTTTGGACCCCCATGAAATCTAATCGTTAGCCCGCTTGCGGGGAACCACCTGTAGGTCCTGGATCCGGCTGGTGAAACCTCCTACTGCCATTCCGGCGGCAGATGAACCGTACTGAAAAAAGTGGACACGGGATTCTCTTATTTTTGTGGTTATGGGTTGGTTTTAGATTTGGCAAGCGGCTTCTTGGCTGCCCCCCATGGGGGGCAAAAATTTTCTTCCATTTGAACCGGGTTTTTGTAGCCCAGGGAGGCATGCTTGCGAAAGCGGTTGTAGAATAATTCAATGTAGTCGAACACATGGGCACGTAATTGGGCCTCTCCGTCAAAGACCTGATTTCTTACTGAGGAACTCTTATAGCGCCCATAAAACGATTCCATGGCCGCGTTGTCGTAGCAGTTGCCCTTACCACTCATACTCGGCCTCATCGAAAAGCTGGTGAGCAACCGCTGGTATCGGGTGCTCGCGTAGGTGCTTCCGCGGTCACTGTGGTGAACGATATCAGGGGGTATATCTCCCCGGGTCAGTACCGCCGCCTTAAGCGCTTCACAGACCAAATTGGCGTCATTGTGCCAGGAGATGCTCCAGCCAAGGATGCGCCGGCTGAACAGGTCCATGACCGTACTGAGATACATCCAGCCATTCCCAGTAGCCAGGTAGGTCGTATCGGCCACCCAAATCTGGTTACAACCGGTGGGTTGACCCAGCTCTTTGAGACGATTGGGGCTGTAGCCGAAATCGTGCCCACTATCGCTTCCCAGGGGCTTGGCAGGCTTATTTTGTACCCTTGCCAGTTCGAGTTCCTTCATCAGTCGAAGCGTGCGGTCCCGCCCACACCTGACTCCTTGTTCCAATAGGTGGTGGTAGATCGGGCGATGTCCATAGCGGCCTGCGGATTTTTCGTAGAGTTGCAAGATCGCTTCTTTGTCTCGCTGGTCTTGATGCTGACGGGCAGAGGGTTCGCCTCCCCGCCAACGGTAATATGCGCTCCGGCTCACCCCCAGCGCTTCGCAAAGCTCGCACACTTCGTAGGTGCCCAGGCTTTGCTCTATGAATCGATACTTCTTCACAGCTCCCTGGCAAAGTAGCCCACCGTTTTTTTTAATATCTCATTGATGCGCTCCGATTTGGCCAACTCCTTGCGCAAGCGCTCTATCTCAGCGGCCATCTCCTGGGGACTGGCCGCAGGGCCCTCAACCTTGTCGCCTGCCAACTCCTGCAGGTGTTGACGCTTCCAGCGATACAACATGCTGGGGTTCACTCCCAGTTTTTCTGAGACCTCGCGAGCGCTCAGCCCCTCCATTATCATCAGACTTGCCGCTTCCTTCTTGAACTCGGCACTGTAACGTTTTCGTGGCATAATTAGTTTCTCCGGTTAAGAGAATCTCGTGTCCACTTTTTCCAGTACACATCAAGATGTGGTTTGCCATTTATTGACAAAGCTTATACTTTGCATCGATCTGGTCGGTCTTGCGATGGAAATTCATGCGGCGTTCTTCTGTCGAAGGTTCTGTTTCCAGCCAGGTATCCACAATTTCCTTGGCAAGTCCCTCCCCGGTATATCGCATGGATAGCACGAGCACATTGGCATTGTTTGCCAGCTTTGAAATTTTTGCAGAATAGTTGTCAACGCAAAGGGCCGCGCGCACGCCGGGAACTTTATTGGCGATGATGGTCACACCGGTGCCGGTATTGCAGAAAAGTAGACCAAAATCCGCTTCACCTGAAGCTACCTTTTCGCTGACCTCGTGGGATGAGTCGACGTAATCGGCATCCTCTCCCTTGAGCGCTCCGCATTTAATCAGGTCAATTCCTTTATCTTCCAGGTGCTTGGTTATGGATTTGGTTATGTATGGAGTGCTGTCGCCTCCTATCGCGAATTTCATGAAACTAAGGTTCTTTCGTGGCTACTATAACTGGTTTCCCAGGACAGACAATTGGTCAATTGCCTAATCGAGAGATCCAATAAATTCCGCTATGCCCTGACCGATCAGATGCGGAGAATCCTCCTGAAGGTAGTGGATGCCGATCACCGTTCTCTCCTGTTGGTTGGGCCAGGTTCGGCAAAATTCCCGCTGCCGTCCTGTCAGGATGGAACCCGGATAGGCATTGAGAAATAACTTCGGTACCTGACTGGTCGACAGCCATTCTGCGAAGCGGTTCACCATGTCGATAATGTGTTGGGGTTCGCCGCCGATTGGGCAGGACCTGGCAAAATCATACGTTGGTCTGCGGGACTCGCCCGGCTCGTCGTAGCGTTCGCGATAGGTTGCCCATTCCACCTCCGTCAAATTGCGGATCATACGCGTTTCGATCGTATCAATAAAGAGACCATCCCTTAAGGCCATGTCCTCACCCATGGGTGATTTAAATTGCTTGAAAAGGTCTTTTCGAACCTCCGGCCAGTCTTCCCATTCCAACGGGGTAACCAGGGTCTCCATATAGGTGATACTCTTTACCCGGTCCTGGTTGCGATAGGCCCAATCGAATCCGAGTGGACCGCCCCAATCGTGCAGGACCAAGTGGATGTTATGGCCGAGATCCGCAGCCTCAAACCAGGCATCCAAGTATCGGGCCTGGTCCGGGATCAGGTACGATCCCGATGGAATGTCTCCCGATTTTCCACAGCCCATCAGATCCATTGCCAGGCAACGTCCCAGGGATTCCACGTACGGAATAATATTGCGCCATGCGTAGGAAAAGGTGCCGTTCCCATGTATAAAAACAATCGCATCCCCTTCTCCAACATCGATGTAGGACATCGTGCTATCCAATACGGGGATAACTTTTCTATCATAGGGGTCGACTTCTGAAATCTTAGGCCTGGGCATTTTCGGTATTCCTTCCTTTAGTTGGTTAAAATGAGCGCTCAGTATCAACTTGGACTGAGGGTCAAATTCCTTCGTTAAAACAGAGCAGTTAATATGCTTTTAACCGTTTAACAAACATAATTGAATCCACTTGATGCTCAGACAAAGTCAAGCACTGTTACGTTTAACAGAGAGTGTCAATGAATCATTGCAACGTCTGCGGACCGATTACGTAGATGTTTATCAGATACACGATGTCGAATTCGGGACTAATGAGCAGATCGAAAGTGATAGGTATTTAATTCTCAATTTATTGAACCAATGGTTTCGACGTGTCTTACCCCGGAGAGAAAAAGGTGCCTGGTGGCCCTCGCGGTCTTCAAAACCGTTGTCTGTCTGTTGAACAGGCAGAGGTAGGTTCGATTCCTACTCTCTCCGCCAAGATAAGGTTATTAACCCGAGAAATACTAAAATTTCCTCCAAAGCATTGAATAAAACACCATCTTCCCACCATCCTCCCCTTACCCAATTCAGCCACGGCGCCGGCTGCGGGTGTAAAATTGCCCCGTCCATTTTGCGGGATATCCTTGCATCTTCCGGAAGTCCGATGGCATCCGACGCTGCGTTGTTGGTGGGGAATAATACCTGTGATGATGCCGCCGTCTACCAAATCAATGACAAGGACGCAGTCATCAGTACAACGGATTTTTTTATGCCTATCGTAGATGATCCTTTTGACTTTGGACGGATTGCTTCGGTTAATGCCATCAGTGATGTCTACGCCATGGGCGGGAGCCCTCTTATGGCGATTGCGATTCTTGGCTGGCCCATCGATGAGTTGAGCCCGGAGGTGGCCGGCAGTGTATTGAATGGAAGTCTGGTCTTCCCCCGATTTTGTGGACACGAACAGCGTAGCGTATGTTCATGTTAGGTTATGGTTTTGATTTTGGAAGTGTTTTTGAAGAAATGCTTCTGGTGAAAGGTATCCCAGGGTGCTGTGCCTTCGACGTTTGTTATAAAAAGTCTCGAGGTAATCGAAGATGGCCAGGCGGGCCTGCTGCTTGGATTCGAACACGCCGTTTTGGGGAAAGCATTCGCTTTTGAGGGAGGCAAAGAAGCTCTCGCAAGCGGCGTTGTCGTAACAGTATCCTAGCGCGCTCATGCTCTGAATCCAACCAAAGTCGTTCAATTGCTGCCGCACTTGGTGACTGGTATACTGGCAGCCACGATCTGAATGAAAGAGGGCTTTGTGAAAACCTCCCACTCGATTCCTGGTCTGGTGAAGGGCTGAAACGACCAGACCGGAGGCCAGGCTCTCGGCCACCTTGTAGCCCTGAATTACGCGGCCGAAGAGGTCCATCACGACCGCTAGATACAACCAGCCTTGCCGAGTGGGGATGTAGGTGATGTCGCTGACCATGATTTGGCCGGGCCCGGTCGGGTCCGGAGCCTCGGCCAGACGGTTGGGCGCTGGGAGGCTGCGGGGATCCTGCCGGGTCGTCTTGGGCCGGAAGGGGCTACCCCTACAGGCTTTTAGAGCATTTTGCTTCATCAGCCGGGCCACCCGGTTAACCGAGCAGCGAAAACCCCGCTGGTTGAGCTCCACGCTCATGCGAGGACTACCGTAACAGCGGGTGTGCCGGTCGGCATGGATCCGTTTGATTTCGCTCAGGAGGAGCCGATTTTGGCGGCGGCGCGCTCCCGCCTTACCCCTGCGCCATCGGTAATAACCACTCCTGCTCACAGCCAGCGCCTGACAAAGTTCAACCACTCTATAGATTGCCCGCATTTGATCGATCAGCGCATACCCAGCTGCGGGTCCTCGGCCAGTATGCTCGCGGCTTTTTTTAAGATCTCTCGCTGGCGACGCAGGTAAGCGTTTTCCCGGTTTAGCCGACGGATCTCGCGGGCCATCTCTTCGGGATCGTTCAAGGGGCGGGAAAGTCCCTGCTGGTCGGAGGGGTCCCCGAAGAGATCCTTGCGCCACTTCCTGAGGCTCCCATCGGAAATCCCCAGTTCACGGGCCACCTGCTTGAGGCTGTTGTTACTGTGCAAATAGAGTTCAACGGCTCGACGTTTGAACTCCTCATCATAGGTTCTGTGGGTTCTTGGCATGTCTAATGATCTCTCTCAGACTGCGCTGTTCGTGTCCACAAAATCGGGGGAGGTTCAGTCGCAGTGTGTGCAGGGAAGCGGGAATACCCCTTGCTGGAGGTCACAGTATTGATTCGCCCGAGCCTATCTTTGGCTTAGCGGTTACCGGACGTGTCGATTTGGATAAACTGAAACGGAACGATACTGCGGAAGCAGGCTGCAAACTCTATTTAACCAAGCCTTTGGGGGTGGGACTGATCACGACGGCGCACAAGCGAGGCTTGGCGAGCCTGGAAGATCTGGAAGCGGCCAAGCTAAGTATGCTGAGCTTGAACCGTATCGGCGTCGACCTCGCCGGGATTGAAGGCGTAAAAGCGATGACGGATGTTACAGGCTTTGGCTTGCTTGGACATCTTGTTGAAATGTGCCGTGGCAGCGAGGTCAGTGCTCGAATCCATAAGGAAAGCCTTCCGGTTTTGCCTCGGGTCAAACATTATATCGAGCAAGACTGTATCCCTGGCGGAACGGAGCGCAACTGGGCGAGCTACGGGCATCACGTCAGTGATTTGACAGAAACTGAGGTTGCTTTGCTGGCAGATCCACAAACGAGTGGAGGATTGCTCGTTGCAGTGAGCGATGATGACGCTTTCCAGCAGGTTGTAGACAACCATGGTTTAACTCTTTCTTCGATAGGCGAACTGCTTCCTCAAGACGAAACTCTGATTACGGTTGTTTAAATACACACTCCTGCATGAAGCAAATGGAACACCCGAATCGCGCTATTCCCTCGGTGGACAAACTCCTTGGACACGTGGTGGATCATTCCCTTCCGCGGCCCATGGTCTTGAATTTGATTCGCGAGACATTGGAGGCCATAAGGAAAGGTCCCGAACCTGCCGATCCGGAAGCAATCCTGGCGCAAGTGAACACGGGATTGGAATCACTGGCGGCGTCCCGTATCCAACCCGTCATTAATGCGACTGGTGTTTTGATCCACACCAACTTGGGCCGAGTCCCAGTGGCGTCTTCCGCACTACGGGCAAGTGGGGAAATTGCGCGCCAGTATTCAAATCTTGAGTACGACCTGCCTGTAGGACAACGCGGCAAACGCGGGAATTATGTCGAGGGCTGCTTAGCCCAGTTATGCGGGGCCGAAGCGGCTGCGGTCGTCAACAATTGCGCCGCTGCCCTGGTGTTGGTTTTGAAAGCATTGATGGAAGGAGAAAGGAATGAGATCCTTATTTCAAGGGGCGAGCTGATTCAAATTGGCGGAGGCTTTCGCATCCCGGATATGTTGAATGCCGCAGGAGCTCGGTTGCGGGAAGTCGGCACCACCAATCGGACGAGTCCGGACGATTACCACAGCGCAATTTCTCATAGGACGGCTCTAATCCTTCGTGTGCACAGAAGTAATTTTGTAATGTCCGGTTTTGTCGAATCCCCTTCCCGAAAAGCATTGGCCGAACTGGCCCGGGAAGCAGGGGTAGCGCTGTTTGAAGATCTGGGGAGTGGCGCTTTGGTGGAAACATCCAGGTGGGAAGGCCTTCCAAGCGAAAGCATGCCTCGGAAGGCAATTGATCAAGGGATCGATGTCGTTTGCTTTAGCGGCGATAAATTAATGGGGGGGCCTCAGGCAGGTTTGATCGTTGGGCGCGAAAGCATTGTCACAAAAGCAAAGAAGCACCCGTTTTATCGAGCAGTTCGCTGCGACAAGATGATTCTTGCTACGCTGCAAACGGTGGTCGAGGCCTACTTGGGACCCTCTGATCCAGCGGATGAAATCCCACTTTATCAGATGCTGAATCAATCCATCGAAAGTTTAAGACAACGGGCGGAAAACATGGTTGCCGCATGGGGTGGAAGGAACGGGCAATTGTCCATTGTGGAGCACGTAGGCAAGATTGGTGGGGGCGCCTTGCCGGCGGCGCTGGTGCCTTCACTTGCATTATGCCTGAAAGTAGCAAGGGTGAGTCCCGATGCTCTGGCAGCGCAGTTGCGATCCACCTCTCCTCCGATCATCGGCATTATCGAAAAAGACACTTTAATATTCGATTTAAGAACGGTCTTTCCTGAGCAGGATGATGCTTTGTTAAATGGCTTACTTTCATTGAATAAGTAGGCGAATGGAAACAACATCAGTGTGATGAAATCCCACATCCTCATGCTGGCCGGACATGTCGATCATGGCAAAACGGCTTTGGTTAAAGCCTTGACCGGAGTGGATCTGGATCGCTTGCCCGAAGAGAAAAAACGAGGCCTGACCATTGACTTGGGCTTCACGGGTTTGGAACTTTCCGAGGGTCGGTTTGGCTTGGGAATTATCGATGTGCCGGGCCATGCCGACTTCGTCAAAAACATGGTCGCTGGTACAGGAGGCGTCGATGTAGGACTGGTGGTTGTGGCCGCAGACGATGGTTGGATGCCCCAGACTGAGGAGCATTTTCAGATTTTAACCTATCTGGGAGTTAAGCGTTTGATTGTAGCAGTCAATAAATCGGACCTGGATCGGGACTTAACTGCTTTGACGGCGGAGCAAGCGCGAGAGCAATTGGCGGGGACGGCTTATGCGGATGCCCCGATCATCCTAACCTCTGCACTACACCGGGAAGGGCTCAACTCTTTGCGGGCTGCTTTGGTGGAAACGCTTGAAGGCCTACCTGAGCCGGATGATTTCGGGCGTGTCCGTATTTATATAGACCGCGTCTTCACCATTCCTGGTCAGGGACGCGTAGTGACTGGCACACTACAGGGAGGAACCTTGCAAGAGGGGCAATCATTGAGGTGGTTTCCCTTCAAGGAAATCCTGCGTGTTCGTTCTTTGCAAAGTCACAGCCGGAAACTTTCGCAGGTAGGCCCTGGCACACGGGTGGCAATCAACCTGGCGGCGGGCCATGGAAACAAACACTCCCTGGATAAATTAGGCCGCGGTCAATTGCTCACCCACCCAGGCTCGATGGAAGAAAGTCAGGTCATTGACGTTCTACTCTTTCGGTCCGGCCGGACCGATCATGTGCCGAAAATGGGTCTTCGTCCTCTTAGACATGATACCCGCGTGCGCATTCATATCGGGAGTAGCAAAATCGCTACGCAATTGATTTTTCTGGAGTCATCTCAATTGCTCGCAGGCGAACAGGCTTTGGCGCGCCTGAAGCTTGAGAGATCATCCGTATTTTTTCTGGGAGATCGTTTCATCGTTCGAGACTGGTCGGAACAAACGACTTTGTGTGGGGGCGCCGTTTTGGACCCGCAGCCCCCAAGAAACAGGTCTCCAAGGAGAGGATTACAGAAGGTCTTTTTAAAGACGTTGGCTAACGGTTCACTTACACCGAAAGAGTTTCTAGCTGCCTCGGTCAAGCGCGATTTTTGCCTGAACCGGATACAGATTGAATGGCGTTTTCCGATTTCCAAGGAAGCGTTTGCCGCGCTTTGTTCGGTCGAGGAAGACGCCGGTTTCTTGCACGTTCGCGGCGATTGGTTAGTCGAGAATGAATATTGGGAGGAAGGGCTGAGGAAAATAAAAAAAATGATTCATGAGCATCATAAAATGGAACCTCAGGAAGCCGGTCTATCGCTGTCCTCTTTAAAGAATCAATTCCAACGAGATCAAATTAAGATGCCCATTCATCTCTATTTTGAGACGCTTGATAAAGACGGCTACCGGATGGAGGACGCCTTCATTCGTGAACAAAACCATTTGCCTCTATTGACCGAGCAGCTCCAGGAAGTGGAAGCCAGACTCCTGAAAGCCTTTTCAAGGGACGTGGAAAGACCCGTCGAAATCGCCCAGAATGCCAATGATCAAGTGAAGGTGCTTCGTTACCTTTTGCAAACCAAACGCGTCATGCCAATCGGTAATCGAACTTATCTCCTCAAATCAGCCTATGATAAGAAAATAGAGCGTGTGAAATCCTATTTGAATACAATGGGATTAGCTCGAGTGAGCGAAATCAAAAAGGCTGCCAAGTTATCCCGGAAACACCTGGTCCCGTTTCTTGAAGCTCTCGACAAACAAGGGATCACGCTTCGCCAAGGGGATTTGAGAAGCTTGAGGTCCGCGGACTGAACTAAACGAACCGAAGTGAAAATAATTATTGAACAGGAGGGAACGGAGAGAACGGAGAAATAAGGTTTTAATTTTCTGTTCAATCGCTATTCCAATTCGATCTGAAGTACCCGGTGCATATGAATAAGTCCCGGTATGATGGCGAGCAGCCAAGCGCCGAAGGCAAGACCCACGAACTTTATGGGAAATAAAACCACAGCCCCGGTCCATAGTGCAAAAAAAACAAGCGTTCGCATCCAGCGTTGTCGTGGAGTTGCGCTGGGTTTATCGCCCGGCCGCGCCAGAGGAGACATCTTTGGCCAAAGGAACCATCCTTGCGCGAGCGCCAACAGCATAAAGACAAACCACGAGCGGCTTTCGTGCGTCAGCACCGGATTCTCGTCCAACGGCGGTTCCTCACCGCTGGTAAGCGCGGACTCAATGGCGTTCCAGACATAGTTGGCTTCGGGTCGCGAACCGGCGCCGGCCTGATTCTTTTTGCTTGGTATCATGCGCCAACGATAGAGCGCCCTACCCTCCGAATTCATGGCAAGAACCGCGGGCTGGTAATAACCCTTGGGATGCGATGCCCAGGAACGCTCCGTCAGATGACCGATGTTCTCGTTGAAATAAACATCGATCCATTCCCGCTCGCGTATGGTTGCGAGAATCTCATGGTGCGGATCGCCCACCACGGGAAAGCCAAGCTCCCACTCTTCCTCAGCCTCCGTTGCCAGAGATTGTGGCTCGCTCGTTAGGCCATAGAGTTCACCTCCCGCCTGGCGAATTTTGTCGAGAACGCCTGTCTCGACGTAGCCTCGCAACTCGAGGCGACAGGGTGGTCACCAGAGGCCCCGATAAAACAGCAATATAATGAGTTTTTTGTCTGCCAGTCGATCGTCGATCCAGGACGATCGCACACATTCGGGTGGGTCGAGCAGCGGCGGGATTCCATCTCTTAGTTGGTCCAAAAAGCTGAATCCGAAGTCATTTCCCTCAGGCGTAACCAACACTTGCTCACGGGCACAAACGTCCCCGGAACACAGCACCATGCCGATATCAAAAGCCTCACCGGGCTTCGCCGCCAATGCAGCGTCAGTGTCCACCAGCCCAGTTAGCTTGTAGGTCTCCCCTCGCTCTTGATTAATCCAGGCAAGAGCTGCTTTGGTAGGTCGAATCAATTCCGACGGAATGTCTTCTTTTAAAATCAAGTCGGAGCCCAGATTTAAAGTAAGTATCCAATGCCCGCAAGTTAGATGTGGGAAAAAAACAAAAATCACTTATCGCCCAATGGTCAGAAGAGTGCTGTTAATCTGCTTCAGGGAACTTGTCAGCGTTCCGCCGGGGTAGTAGGCGTACCAGGCTTTTTCATCCGGATCAAATTTTGAATAGCCAACGATGTCGAGCACCTGGAAGGCTTTGGAGAATTGGTTGTCGATTTCCACCATGTGGATAATCGATGGTTGATCCGTATGGAATTCATTGCCGTCTTTGGCTTCGTTGACCTTAATGAGCAGGTAAAAGGGTTCATGTGGTATTCACTTTAATATATTAAGCTTGCTTAGCTGTATGCGGTCGATCTGTAGCATCTGTTTATCGACCTTAGAGCTAAAGCGCAAGAGATGAAGACCTGTTTTCTTAAAGGTAACGGTGCCTGCCGAAACGAGATCGAAGGTTTCAACTGCGCTTTTTTCAATGCTCAGTAGCTCCCTCATCGGGTAACCTGAGTCAGCCTGCAGGGCGTCGTCGACAACGGCAGCTGTGGAGAGCAAGCAGGGGCCTTGGTCTTCCCCCGATTTTGTGGACACGAACAGCGTAGCGTATGTTCATGTTAGGTTATGGTTTTGATTTTGGAAGTGTTTTTGAAGAAATGCTTCTGGTGAAAGGTATCCCAGGGTGCTGTGCCTTCGACGTTTGTTATAAAAAGTCTCGAGGTAATCGAAGATGGCCAGGCGGGCCTGCTGCTTGGATTCGAACACGCCGTTTTGGGGAAAGCATTCGCTTTTGAGGGAGGCAAAGAAGCTCTCGCAAGCGGCGTTGTCGTAACAGTATCCTAGCGCGCTCATGCTCTGAATCCAACCAAAGTCGTTCAATTGCTGCCGCACTTGGTGACTGGTATACTGGCAGCCACGATCTGAATGAAAGAGGGCTTTGTGAAAACCTCCCACTCGATTCCTGGTCTGGTGAAGGGCTGAAACGACCAGACCGGAGGCCAGGCTCTCGGCCACCTTGTAGCCCTGAATTACGCGGCCGAAGAGGTCCATCACGACCGCTAGATACAACCAGCCTTGCCGAGTGGGGATGTAGGTGATGTCGCTGACCATGATTTGGCCGGGCCCGGTCGGGTCCGGAGCCTCGGCCAGACGGTTGGGCGCTGGGAGGCTGCGGGGATCCTGCCGGGTCGTCTTGGGCCGGAAGGGGCTACCCCTACAGGCTTTTAGAGCATTTTGCTTCATCAGCCGGGCCACCCGGTTAACCGAGCAGCGAAAACCCCGCTGGTTGAGCTCCACGCTCATGCGAGGACTACCGTAACAGCGGGTGTGCCGGTCGGCATGGATCCGTTTGATTTCGCTCAGGAGGAGCCGATTTTGGCGGCGGCGCGCTCCCGCCTTACCCCTGCGCCATCGGTAATAACCACTCCTGCTCACAGCCAGCGCCTGACAAAGTTCAACCACTCTATAGATTGCCCGCATTTGATCGATCAGCGCATACCCAGCTGCGGGTCCTCGGCCAGTATGCTCGCGGCTTTTTTTAAGATCTCTCGCTGGCGACGCAGGTAAGCGTTTTCCCGGTTTAGCCGACGGATCTCGCGGGCCATCTCTTCGGGATCGTTCAAGGGGCGGGAAAGTCCCTGCTGGTCGGAGGGGTCCCCGAAGAGATCCTTGCGCCACTTCCTGAGGCTCCCATCGGAAATCCCCAGTTCACGGGCCACCTGCTTGAGGCTGTTGTTACTGTGCAAATAGAGTTCAACGGCTCGACGTTTGAACTCCTCATCATAGGTTCTGTGGGTTCTTGGCATGTCTAATGATCTCTCTCAGACTGCGCTGTTCGTGTCCACAAAATCGGGGGAGGTTCACTTGTGACGAGGCAGTGAAGGAAGTCGCCAGTAAGCCTGCGACAATGAGCGCCGGTGTGGTGGTGAGCATCTTGATCACGGTGTCCTTTCGTGGTTATATTATCGCTCTGTTTAAACCGCGCTGAGTCCTAGAGCCGCTTGCGCGCGTCTGGCAGATTCAGCAACAGCTCAGGCTTGTCCTTACTCCAGTACCAGACGCCCAATGCGTCGTAACGGTCGAGCTGATAGGGAATCAGCACCTTGTCGCGATAGTCTGGCCAGGCTAAAACTGATGGATTCTCGCTCTTTCCTCCGCTCCAGAGGCGTTCGGAGAAGCCGGCAAGACGCGGATAGGTGCGGTCGCCGAAATCCTTCATGGTCTTGATTGACTCACTCCAGGTACAGGCAATCGCGCCGAGAGCCAAATCCCGGGTATGTTCATTCACCTCGAACATATCTTCAAAGGGATCCCAGTTATAGACTTCTGCCGTTGAGATAGGCTTGGCCCATCCGGGATGGCCTTCTTTCGGCGCCACGTTGGGCATATCGAAATAGGTCCAGTAAGCCGGGGAAAAGATAAACGGCTGCCGCCTCTGTGGCAACTCCTCGCGGATCCTTCCGCGAGGAGCTTAAATGAAACTACCGATTTCACTAAACACTAAACAAACAAAGCCAAAGTCCTAGCGATAGCATCCAATGCCATTCTTAGAAATCGAACCTCGCAGAAAAACGAATACTACGCGGCTGTACGAAGTAGAGTCGATCCGGAGGGTTCGAACTGTCGTTCCTCAAGTATCTACCGATTGTCGGTTCGTGATCGTCGAGGAGGTTCAGCACGTTGATCTGATACGACGCCCTGACATCCTTTCCGAAAATACTCATTTGAGTCCGGTAGCGGACCATCGCGTCGGCATAGCCAGTGGAATCGCCCCAGAATCTCGTCCGATTGCCGCTGGAATCGTCTACCCAGTGCAGGGCGTTAGGGCCCTGATATCGGTAGCCTCCTCCAATGGAGAAACCCCGCAAGGAACCCTCGTTGAACGTGTAGTTCGTAAAGAAGTTGAACTTGTTTCTGCGAATACCGAACGGACTGCCGGGCACAAAACGATTATTCGTATCATTGGTGACTCGTTCGAATTGTTCAGTAGCGGTACGGTCGTCGCTGAGCAGAAACTCGTCAAGATTGTTGGTCGGAACGATTCCGGCATCTATCCACGCTTGGGTTATGGTTGAGGTGTCCCATGTTTGAATCGTACGCGTCACCCATTCGATCGTTTGATCTATCCATTGGTTCCCTAAGATAGCGACATCCTTCTGCTCTTTATCCGTGTAAGAATAATTGAACACAGCGCGCCAGCTAGCTGTGAGATTGGCCGTCATCTGAAATTCGTAACCATTGCTTTCTCCGGTATAAATCACACGGTTAACGGTGCTCGCAAACCGGCGCGGCCCGGGAGGATCGTCCGGCAGACCAAACCCAATATCGTCCCACCACCGTATTGTCGTATCGTGTAAGTTACTGAGAAGGCCATCGGATTTGAAAGCGTTGCCCTGCTTTGAAGTGTAGCGGGTTGCGCGAAGATTGATTTTGCCGTCGTACAAGTTCGCCATGACCCCGTAGTCCTCGCCTTCGCCTTCTCCCGGAAATCCGAGTCGGCCCGGTTTTTCGAGCGACCCGATAATGTTATTCTCGGGGGAAGGAATATCGGTGTTAGTCGCTTGATTATAAAATACCGAGAACTGGTCATTTATGTGGAAAACCAACCCCGCCGTGAAATTATCCACCTTCCAATCCGTGGGGCGGAAATCGCCCGTGCGCACGTAATCAGAGACGAGCTCGTTTGGCTCATACAGCCAATATTTATTAAACCCATCGTCTTCCCGATACCCCGCCGTGATCACAAGCTTGTCGTCGAAAAAGAAGCTTTGGGTGGAAACCATCAGAGTGTCGATTTCCTGGCCGGAATGATATTGAGCCGCGTAGTCAAGCGCCCACTCCGCATAGATCGTGCGACTGGGATCGAGCGGATCGGGAAAACGTTCTGAAACGCCGTCGAGTCTCGGACCACCAACGCGTTCGAGTGTAACCCCGTTCCACGTGCTCCGGTCGTTCAGGTCAATGTAATGCAAGCTGGCAACGCGATTCAAGACTCCACCAGGCTGACTCAAATCATAGGCCGGCCCACCCGTCGCGGCATCGCGCCAATGCAAGCGACGATGCGGTCGGAACCAGTTGTAATCCCGTTGTTCCAGGCCAGCGGCAAACCGGTGCCGACCCAGATTGGAGAGCCCCCCATCGCCGCGTTCGGCAAAGTCAAATTCGTAGGTGGCGGTCAAGCGAATGGTTCCTTGATCCACGTCCGTATCATACCGATCATGGGTGCCCCCCGGCGACCACGCGAACGTGCCGCCTGCATTGGGATTAGCAATCGCGGTCGCCGGCGTTCCATCATGGCCCATGAAAAATTCATTGGGATCACCCCTCATTTGCACCCATATATTATTAGGCAGAGCGGCCCAGTAGTAACTCCATTTGTTCATGTCCAGCTGCACATAAAAGTCCTCGGCCAACTGACGTTGTAGGGAGGCAGTAAAATCAGCCGCGTCCAGTCGCCTTATATTCGCCGGACCATTCATGGCCACGTCATAGGGATAATCCGTTTCGTCCCGGGCAATTCGCCACTGGATGGTATGTTGCCCATCCCCCCTATCCAGGAACGGCACCGTTGTCATCGACCGGGCGATATTAACCACTGTGCCTTCGAACGACGGATCTCCGCCTTCAATTATGGCGACCCGAAGACGTGCGCCCGTATTCGTTGCTCCTACAGCCCGAAGAACGGTGTTTCGAAATCCACCGCTTACCGCTCCGTTGGGGCTGGCTTCGGGAATGCGATTATCCGAAAACAGGTCGAAAGTAGGCCGGCCCGCATCGATCCAGAACCTCAAATCATCCAATCCCGCGAAGATGTTGCTGGGAATATCGTCCTGGCTAAAGGACTCATAACCCAAGCGGATAACGGTCTTATCATCCGGACGCCACGTTAGACCCCCATGAACGGCTTTCTTCCGGTTGAAGGTATTTAATCTCCAACCATCCCCATCCGCGTGTAAGGCGTTCAATCGAACGGCCAGCTTGTCTTCTACAAGGACCTTATTATAGTCGAACTCCCCGCGAATCAGGCCTTCCTGGTCGGTGCGGAAGGTTACACTGCCGAAGTCATCCGCTACCGACGGTCGTTTGGTTGTCTGGTTCTGAATACCGCCCGCGGCGGCAATTCCGAAGAGCAGGGCATTAGGCCCGCGAGACTCGTCGAGCCGCTCCATCAAGTATGTGTCGAGGGGCAATTCCCATCTGAAATAGTCCCTAGCCCGAGTACTGGGCAATCCACGTACTCTAGGTTGGAAACTGACGAAACCCCGCACGGCGAAATGGCCTCCGAAAAAAGATTCTTCATCGCCCTCTCCTGCTTCGACATTTGCTGAATAATTGAGAATATCCTCCAAATTCGTCGCGCCGATGTCCTCGAGGAACTCTTTGGTGTAGACCTGGATGGAGGCGGGCGTATCGCGAAGACTGGCATTGAGTCGGCTGCCAGCCAAAGTATTCTCGGCATAATAGCCTGTGTCTTTTGAGGCATCGATTTCGAAAGGATTTAATTCGTAGATGCTCTCATCATCGTCTTCATCCTGCGCGGAAAGCCCACCTTGGCCACCTAGAATGCCAAGCGTCAATACAGCAGCTAATGTTTTTAACCAATTGTTCAGTTTTGCGTTCATTCAGTTTCGTCCAATATTTGGGGTTCAGTGTTTGACTCACCATCCAGTGAGTAGTTTCGAATCGGGTTCAAGCATTTGAGTTTAAAAACTCTTATGAGAACCATTAGGCACAACTAATAGCGCTTTCCAAGAGTCGTCAAGGGTTTTTCGCTCTCTCTCACGCGCGCCGATTAGCCTTGAAAGTACTGACTTGTGCGGAAATTCCGGAAATAAATACCGCCCGAAAGCTTGTGTATCTGTTTCTAATCCAGTGATCTTCAGTAGATTTTTGAAAGATTCGGAAACCTGTGTGTTCCGATCTATGAAGCCCTTAATTACACTATCCACGATGCGAATAAGTAAGGTAAAACAAACCTGGAAGAACGGAGGACTGGCACTGGGAACTTTGGTAAAGTCAATCGACCCTGTTCATACAGAAGTATTAAGCCAGATGGGATTCGACTTCCTGTGGTACGATTTGGAACATAGTGACAAAAGTGTGGAAACCTTTGCCGGTCTCTGCCGGGCTGCGCGCGTGGGTGACGCGGATGTCCTCGCCCGTCCCGCACGCTGGGAAACCATGCGCATGGGACGCATGCTGGAAGCCGGTGCTCACGGCATCATGTACCCCCGTTGCGAAACGGTCGAAGAAGCCAGGGAAGTCATCCGCTGGTCGAAGTTCGCTCCCTGGGGTGAACGGGGATTCGATGGCGGTAGCGCTGACAATAATTTTGGATCGTACCCAGCAGA
This sequence comes from Opitutales bacterium, assembly GCA_965218995.1. Taxonomy (GTDB): domain Bacteria; phylum Verrucomicrobiota; class Verrucomicrobiia; order Opitutales; family UBA2995; genus JAABVD01. The sequence goes on along the minus strand of CBDCML010000004.1, from coordinate 2,233,848 downwards.
TGACTACACTCAAAAAGCAAATGAAGAAACCTGGATACTAATCCAGATCGAATCCCCCTCCGCTCTACCCCATGTACGTGAGATTGCCGAAATCGAAGGAGTGGACGGCATTTTTTTCGGTCCGGGAGATTTCTCCCTGCTCTCCGGAAAACCCGGTCAAATAAAGGATGTGGAAGTTCTGAAGGCGGCTGAACAAGTAGCAAAGGACGCGCTCGCGGCGGGAAAAGTTTTTGGCACTTTGGTTTTCGACCAGGATCACTCGAAGTTCATGCAGGACGCAGGCGCTCAACTGCTGATTCACGGGACAGACATCCTATTCTATAAGAGCGCTTATACGAAACTACTGGCAGAATACACCCGATGAACCGCTTCAGTCAGATTGGAATCAGTTGCCTGACAGTTATCCTGTTTTGGCCTTGATCACACTAAGGTCGTCTACATGCACAAAGGAAGACCCGAACGAGTTGACCTCAATGAAGGCCACGTGATCGAATCGATCATGAATGCATGATGCATCCCATGTCGAAATCAGACCAAATGCATCACAAGGCAGTCTCGTGCCGGAACAGTGGTTGCCAATCTTCTATCTCCTACAATGTTTGGGGCCTTACCCCAGTGGCTTTTGATTTTCGTGATCGGAGGCCAAACTTTGGAAAGATTAATTTCAACAGCCACATCTTCGCGGTCTGAATTGATCACCCAGAGATAGGTGTTTTGTTGGGAAAAAACGGGGTTGTGAAAAGGGCCGATTCAGGATAGCTTCCTCTTTTAGCTTCTGATTAAAGATTTCAAGAGAAGGAGTTAGTAGTATGGCCAACTCAAAGAGAAACTCTTTAGTTACGTTTTCGTTTTTCCTTATACTTCCTGTTGCTTTGGTTGCAGAGAATGAATCAAGGGATTTAGAAAATGAGATTCAAGAGCGTCGCGTAGAATACATTAATTGGATCGGTGATACGTTTGGCGTAATGGAACCAACGATGGCTCCAAATGATGGTCGCCGTTGGGCTCTAAACCATGTTCGGTTGCTTTTGAAGAAAGGTATTGAAAAAGCGAATCATTACTTTGAAACGTTTGATGCACCTCCTAGAGATGCTGATATTTACCTTATAAGATTTATACGCACCTTATTGGATTTCCGGGGACAGGGCGTACTTTCTGAAGAAGCCGAGGGCCGTATTGTGCATTTCCTAACCGAATGGTCCCCGCGGGTTCCTATTAACGACCGGACTTCTAAGAAGTATTGGCCGCCTAACCACACAGAGAACCATGACCTGATGCAGCTTACTCTCGGATTGTTTGCTCTCCAATATAGGAAAGAAGATGCGGCAAATCAAGTGAAGGATCTGAAGCAGTTTATTGCCGATCGTTTTAAATTTGGTTTCGCCGAATTCAACTCTCGTTGTTATCAATATCATTTCACGAATCCACTCATTATCCTGGCTGACTACGCGCCTGATGAGAAATTGAAGTTGGCTGCAAAACAACTTCTCGATGTATTGTTCGCCGAGCGGCTGGTGTTGGGGATAAGTGGCTATTTAGGCGGTCCCTCACTTCGTTGCCGCACTGCCAGTGGCAATCATTCTTTGACCGAACGGAAAGTTGCCTACTTGGAAGACGCTCGTTACGACGGTTTTTTACCTACGGTATGGTTAGCCTTTGGATTGGGTGAACCGAGGTTTGATTTTGGCAATTCAAGGATTCCTGGGCTCGAACCTGCATCGATTTACATAGCAAGTGGAAACGAACCGCGTCTAAAGCAAGATGAAGGGCTGTTTTACGCGCCGAGTAAACTTGTGCCGAATCGAGTAGTCCAGGACCTCGCTATAGAGTCAAACCAACGCGAAGTTTTAATCTATAATGGGAGGCGACATCTAGGTTGGCCGAATGACCCGCACTGGGAAACGCAGAAATGGATTCCTGGTGCCCTTACTTACTACAACACTCCCTATGTATCTATGGGATCAATACATTCTGATGGTTGGAATCACCAATCAAGATACAACAGTGTTTTGTTTTCAGCCGATCCTTCTATGGGGTTGCGCCTTGAAATAATTCTGCCGGATGAGCCCGTTCATAAACGACGCTATGAAGCGCGTGGTAGGGTCGTTCAGCATAAAAACTGGATGGTGGGCCAGGGCACCTTGTTCGAAGATGGAGGGATTGAATCAAAAAGTGTGAATGGATGGAATGTTTACCGCGTTGGAAAGGGGCTCTGCGCACAGAGGGAGCTCCCGGATTCCTATCACGTTCTACAGGTATCCGATTTGAATGCATTTCCAAGTGAGAGAGCGTTCATCGCTGCATTGAAGGAACCGAAAAAAATGGGTCAGCAAATTGTAGCAGAACTCATAAATGGGGATAGGGTATCGGTAAACCTAAACGACATGGGGATAGAAATTAACGATGAAGCGCGAAGGCATCCACCGAAAATGCTACATGATAGTAAATCCATGGTGTCCGTTTATGGCAGTGGCGTGATCTCAATTTATTCAAAGGAAAACTTGGTAACCTTCGATTGTGAGGATTTCTTGAATTAATCGGAATTTATTTGGCGATATCAGTGCCTGATGGGGACGTAAATAGGGACAGGCTAATTTTTAGATTCTGCTCGCGGCGGGAAAAGTTTTCGACCAGGATCACTCGAAGTTCATGCAGGACGCAGGCGCTCAACTGTTGATTCACGGGGCAGACATCCTATTCTATAAAAGCGCTTATACAAATCTGCTGGCAGAATACACCCGATGAACCGCTTCGGTCAGATTGGAATCAGTTGCCTGACCGTTATCCTGTTGTCCGGCCTGGGTTTCGTAGACACCCTGCCAGCTCAAGCTTCGCCACAGAATGTCCTGATGATCTCCGTCGACGACATGAGAGACTGGACCAATTTTCTCGGAGGCTACGAGGGAGAAGTCTTTACCCCTCACATGGACAAACTGGCTAAAGGGGGAATCAACTTCACCAACGCGCACTGTCCTTCCCCAGTCTGCAACCCCAGTCGTACCGCTATCATGACAGGCTTGATGCCTTCCACCACCGGGATCTACAACAATAGTCAGTGGTTGCGGGCAAACTACCCGGAGACGATGACCATGCCCCGGTTTTTTAAAGAACAGGGTTATCGAGTCATTGGAACCGGAAAGAGCTTTCACCACACTGCGGGTAACAACCCTCCTGACCAATGGCACGCCTACAAGCGTATTCCATGGGCCGATTTTCCGTGGACCCGCTCAAACAAACTCAACTACCCGTGGACGGAATGGACGCCGCCTCCCGAGGGTTACCCATTCAGCAAAGTTGAGTATTTGCGAGGCCGTGACGAGCGAGACTGGGGCATTCTGCCGCGGGATGAAGCCGTTTATGACGATGCAGTCGTAGTGGATTACGCCATCGATTTTCTGAAGAACCATCCCGAAGACATACCGTTCTTCCTATCAGTTGGAACCTTCCACCCCCATTTGCCCTGGTATATTCCAAAACGCTATCACGATCTCTATGCAGATAAAGAAGTTCACCTGCCCGAGGCGCCCCAAGATGATCTGGAAGATGTTCCGGAGATCGGCAAGCGATGGGCCGCTCCTCGACGGGATGAAATGCAAGCAGCGATCAATGCAGGTCGATGGGAAGATGCAGTACGGTGTTATCTTGCGAGTATAAGTTTTGCCGATACACAGGTGGGACGCATCATGGAAGCGCTCGACCGTTCAGCTTTTGCAGGTAACACAATTGTAGTACTGTGGTCAGATCATGGATTTCATCTGGGTGAGAAAGACCACTGGATGAAATCCACACTCTGGGAGGAAGCGACCCGAGTTCCATTTATCATAGTCACTCCGGATATGAAAATTACTGGTGCGGAAACCAATCAACCGGTCAATCTGATATCCATTTTCCCCACGCTGGTCAGTCTGTTGAATCTGGAGAGTGACGTCGATTTCGACGGTCCCAACCTTGCACCGCTGCTCGAAAATCCCAAGGCAAGTTGGCCCCACCCAAGCATCATCGATTATGAATACGGCAATACCGCTGTTCGAGATCAACGCTGGCGCTACATCCGTTATAAAGACGCCACCGAAGAACTCTACGACCACCAAAACGATCCAAACGAATGGAAGAACCTGGCTTCAGATCCTGCGTATCAGAAAATCAAGGACAGGCTATCCAGCCACTTACCCGCAACCTACACGCCCAATGTTCCGGGAAAGTCGGCATTCATTTTCAACCCCGACAACTGGACCTTCACAAACAAGAAGACCGGTCAAATTATCCACGGAGCTAACTGATGAACATCCTCTTCAACAGCGAGAACGCCGATTTTTACTAAAACCTGGGCGAAAAGGGCGGCAAGACGATTCTGCAAAATGTGGGAAATCTGGATACGCGCAAAGTATCTGGTCACACGTCATGCCCCACGGTGGTGGTCTGGGACAATAACGGCGTTCCGGATCTGTTGGTGGGCGCAGAGGATGGGCGTCTTTACTTTAAGAAAAATCCGCGGGGATGATGCGCGGATTTTTCAACATTGTAGGAGGGGCTTTACGCCCCGATCTTCGATAGCCTTCAAAGCGATCGGGGCGTAAAGCCCCTCCTACAGTTTTTCTCTTCGGGAGCTGGAATGAGATCAATCATCCCATTTGGCGCCTCTATTGCGGCGTCAGACAAATTTGTCGCCGCAACAGCCGCATGATACGGCAACTGACCAGGAGAACGGGTTCCAAAGGCATAACCTTCAATCTGCCATTCATTGGGATGCGGATTCTTTTCGAAGTCGGCAATCCACACGGTATCAGATTGCGAATAGGCATCGCATCCCAGCAAGAGCCCAAATAAAGATATGAGAAAGCTCACCCGTTTCATCAGAGGCTTTCCTTCAACGTCGCTTTGAACTGGTTGAACTCTATTTCGAGTTCGCTAACCATCTCGGGATAAAGATAAGCCATATTCCACCGCTCCTCAGGGTCGGCTTCCAGGTCATAGAGCTCATGGTCGTTCGTCCCGAAATCCATCAGGTAGCGATGCGGAGTCTTGGGTTTTCGCCCCGGGAGGAGGAGTTTCCACTTGCCACGCCGGACCCCCACCGGCTGCCCATTGCTGGCTTGGCTGTAGATATACGTCGTGCGGTTTCCGGCAGGGGATTCCCCTGTGATCAGATCGGTCTGATCGACTCCATCCATGATGCGATCCCGGGGCAGGTCATAGCCGGCCAGGGTGGCAAAGGTGGGGAAAAAATCGAGGGAAGCGAAGATCGCATCAGAAACCCGACCGGCGGGCGCTTTGCCTGGCCAACGGATAATGCAGGGAACGCGTGATCCCCCTTCGTAGGCGGAACCTTTGCCCCCGCGCAGTCCTCCCGTGCTCCCCCAGAAGATGGTGCCTTTCTCCTGGTACCATCCCTCAACCCTGGGTCCCGCCATCCCATCCAACAGGCCCATTTTATCCAAATAGTATCTGGGCTGACTCCAGGGGCCGTTGTCAGAGGTAAAGATGACCAAGGTATCCTCCCCCAGTCCAAGATCGTCGAGGGCATCCAACAAACGTCCGGTTTCAAAATCAAACTCCTCGACCACATCGCCGTAGAGACCGCCCGCTGAGGTCCCTTTGAAGGCGGGCGAAGCGTCAATGACCGTATGCATCATGGTGTGAGCCAAGTGGAGGAAGAATGGCTTGTCGGGATTTGGGCGATTCCGCAGGTAATCAATCGCTTTGTCAGTATAAAGCCGGGTGAGGATACTCATGTCCCTTGTTTCTCCTGCAGGTTCGTTGTTTTCGTGAAAACGGATCACTCCACTGTCATTAGCACCTAAAGTACCGTAGTAATAATCAAAGCCCTGCGCCAGAGGCATGCGTTCGATTATCTCCCGCCGGTTGGACGTGTTCCATTTGCCAATGCAGATGGTCTCGTAGCCGACCGATTTAAGGCCTTCCGCTATGGTAATTTCCTCAGCCGGCATGCTGTTACCCTTACTTCGCTGAGGGTCCCGTCCGGTCCAGAGAGCCGAACGCGAGGGGGCGCAGGTGGGCTGGACATAGAACTGAGTATACCGCGTCCCCTCCCGCGCCAATTGGTCGAGGCGAGGTGTCTCGATCACCTCATTTCCGTAGCAACCAACATCCCCATAGCCTTGATCGTCCGTAAATATAATCAGGATATTGGGCTTTTCATTCGCCGCATGAAGCAGGCCGTTACTTGCCATCAGAAACGCCATCGCAAGGAGAGCGAAAGTAGGAACCATGGTTAAAGGTGAGCGCATCGGCTTTTTTGACTAAGGGGAGGTTTTAATTAGGAATTGGCTGCCGCCAAAGGCGCAGAGGGAGGCGCCTATAGCGCCAGTGTTCAGTGGTCAGTTTTCCGAGTTCAGTTTTGGAAGTGTTCAGTTATCAGAGGGCAGTGTTCAGTGGGCGCCGGAGGCGCTTTATCTGCGCTCATCTGCGAAATCTGCGGTTAGTTGTAGAAAATTTTTTGCGCTTTTTGCGTCCTTTTGCGGCTATTAATCTCCTCCCCAAATCTTGTCCATCCTGTTAATCCATGTTTTAATTTGTTCGATCAGGATCACGATCAAGATCACGATTCTTAGAAATCTCAGCCTCTCTCCCTCTTTCTGTGCCTTTTGTGGTTTTTGTGGTTAATCCCTCCTAATTCCCAATTCTCCCCCTTTGCGTCCTCTGCGAGAGGCAAATAATTCAGTTGTCAGTGGTTAGTGACGAGTGGCTAGTGGATAAAGGAGGGGGGACAGGGATGTCCCCCATTTCTTCAATGAGGCGGGTAAGAAAACCCGCCCTCCGTTATTTATCTGCGGTTTTCCCTCTCTCCCCCATTCCTAATTCCAAATTGGCGCCAACAGCGCCTCTCCCCCTCTTTGCGCTCTTGGCGCTCCCCCCTTTGTGCCCCTGTGCCTTTGTGCCTTTCTCCCTCCTCATTCCTAATTCCTAATTCCTTCCCCGCAGGGGAAGCCCTCCACTCCTTCAAAAAATTATTCTTCTCCCAATATTTCAAAATCCTCCAGCCCTAGAAAGTCGCGGAACCGGGGCGTATCCCCGAGTTCGACCAGGTGGTATTCCGCATCGAATAACATCCCGGGTTCACGGGAATTTTCCGCGATTTCCCTGGCGTGATTGCTCAGTATATCCTCCAGTTCAGCCACTATCTCAGGATACTTTCCGGCCAGGTTTTTCTTTTCGCCGATATCCACGCCCAAGTCGTATAGCTCGAACCCGCCTTTGGTTCCTCTAACCATTTTCCAGTTTCCCAACCTCAATCCATCGTTCTCGTAGAAAAGTATCGGATGCCTGGATACGGCATCGGGTTTTCCAAGGAACACATCCAGGGAATTGCGGCCATCGATCTTGCAGTCGGTTGGGAGCTTTGCTCCGGTCAACGCGGCCAATGACGGAAGCACATCAATGGATGGAACAATCTGGTCGGATCGACTTCCGGCAGGGATAGAACCCGGCCACCAGCTTATGGTCGGCATACGGTTGTGTCCTTCATAAACAGGGCCCCCCTTTCTTCCACGAAATGGTCCGGCGCTCATTCCACCAGCGGGACCATTATCGGAGGTAAATATTACCAGCGTATTCTCTGCGAGATTCAGGTCTCGTATTTTATCCAGTACCCGCCCCACGTGTGCATCGATCTCTTCCACCACCGCGCGATGGATATTTCCTTCCGCCTTTTTGCCGATATCCATGCTGACGAAACGGGGACGGTGAACACTTACAAAAGGCAGATAGAGAAAAAAGGAATCCTCCCGGTTCTCGTCGATAAAAAGGAGCGCTTCGTCGATGATTGAACGACAGAGCAGGGCCTGATCCATTCCGTCGCTCACATAAGCGACGACTTCCTCATTACGTATTACTGGAAGTGGAGTGTAGGGCTCCTTGGTATGGCGATGTCCTTTCAGGTTACCCGGCCACATGTCGTTCGAATACGGAATTCCGTAGTACTCATCGAAACCCTGGCGGAGCGGCAGAAATTCCCACTGGTCGCCCATGTGCCACTTACCGAAAATTCCGGTTTTGTAGCCGACCGATTTCATAGCATCGGCAATGGTGATCTCCTCTGGATTAAGACCACGCCTTTCACCCGGGAAACAAACATCCCCATCCATGCCGATCCGGTGTGCATAGGCGCCTGTCATGAGGGCCGACCGGGATGGCGTGCAATTGGTGTTGGATACGTAGAAATGGGTGAGCCGGTTCCCCTCCTCGGCCATCCTATCCAGGTTCGGAGTCCGGTTGATTTCGTTTCCAAACGCCCCGATGTCCCCATAGCCCATGTCATCGATAAAGATGAGGATGACGTTGGGCTTGGCGGCCTCAGATGCCAATGCCAGGAACAAACCCAGCAAGGCGATTTGCAGTATTCGGATTTCCCTTACACGCCTTCCCTTCATTTCATTCCAGATTGGTAGTTTGTTCTTTGAGACGTCGGAGATAAACATAGATGGCACTGCAGAGAGCATCTCCGTCCGCATCGGAAAAAGTGGTTTCCAATTGCGTCCGGCCAGTCGGTAAACGAACCCTGAAACTGGCATGGGTACCGTCAGGACGGGTATCCATGGTCTGACTGTTTCCCGCAACCTGCAATCCAGCCCCGGCGATGGGGCGAACCGCATCACCCAGATCACTCCGCTCCGGCCAGCCCTCGGTCAGGCGCTTACTTGACTCCTTGGGCCAACGTCGAAGCTCGATTTCGTACTCGCCGGCCTGTTCCACAAGTACATTCCAATAGCCCCGAGCCGTAGACTGGGATAAACCGCGTGGATTATCACAGTAGTCCCCCACCCAATCCTGAGCATAGAGTGTCATTGGATTGGAGGCCTCGTGTCCGATCGTAATCCAGCGTGGGAGGTCAAAGAGGTTCTTCGCTTCGGCATACCATGCTTCGTAGTGCTGCTTCATCGCCTTGTAAACCTGAGGATGATCAGCGGAAACGTCCTTCTGCTGCCCTGGGTCCCGACCTAAATGATAGAGTTCGAGCTTTGCGTTGGGATCCTGGGGCCGCCTTCCCTGCTTGGGTTTGAGGAGCCGCCATTGATCCCACATGACCACCGCCGGGTCCCACGGTGATCCGGAAGTGCGATATTGCACCACCAATTTTCGGTCCGGTAGTTCCGTAGTGATTCCCTTCATCAGGCCGGCCAGGCTGAGGCCATCGAAGGCTATTTCGGTCCCGTTCTTCAATCCGCACAGGTCAATCAAGGTGGGAAGCAGATCCTGGACCTGCGTGAGCTCATCAACGCTGTTACCATGGGCAAGTTTGCCTTCGGGCCAACGAACCATGAGCGGAACACGGTGCCCGCCCTCGTAAACACTCGTCTTCTTATCGCGCAAGCCGTAGTTGAAGATCTTCATTGCACCCGTGCTTTGGGTGCCATTGTCCGTCATATAAATGAGTATCGTGTTTTCTTTGAGTCCTCGATCCTCCAGGAACATCTCGAGCTTGCCCAGGTTCTCGTCCAGATTGGCAATCATTCCGTAAAACTTTGCCGGTATCGTTTTGCCATCGTGGCGACCTTCGTAGGGGTCGGAATAGGCATCGGCCACGATATCCGGAACGTGCGGCGTATTGGTGGCCAGATAAACGAAGAAAGGTTGGTTCGCGCTAGTCTGACGATCGATCCACCGCAGGGTTTCGCCAAAGAAGATGTCGGTGCAATAGCCCTCGTAACGTTTATCCACTCCATTGTGCGAAAGTACCGGATCGAAGTAGGCGTCGGTCTGGTTCTCCCAGTGGTCGGCCAAGGAAGTAATGCCCCAAGCCCGGTGATGGAGGGTTTCCTGAAACCCGCGATCCTGCGGTCGGTGCGGAAAACTGTCTCCCAAATGCCATTTCCCGAAGTGTCCGGTCGCATATCCGGAATCAGCAAAGAAATTGGCCATAGTCGGAAGATCCGCACGCATCATGGAACGGCCCTGGCAAACCGCCGTAGACCCGTTGCGCATGGCGTCGAGACCAGTCATGAGTTGGCCACGCGTCGGGGAGCACATGGGAGCGACATGAAAGTCCGAAAAGGAGACGCTTTGCTCGCGAAACCGGTCGAGATGCGGGGTTTTGAGCACTGGACTTCCATGTGCGCTTACATCTCCGTATCCCTGATCGTCAGTAATGATCAAGATCACGTTGGGACTGTCGGCCCCGCATACGAAAGACAGCATGCTTACCGCCTTAACCATTAGTATCCAAATTTGCTTGGTCATTTTTTCTTTTCCATTTTGTAACAACTCAGGTCTCCATAGCCTGGATCGTCGGAAAGAATGAGAATGATATTGGGCTTTGCTTCAAGGATGAAGGCAGAAGGATAATAAGAAGGAACGAGAGAATTTTCATGGGATGGTGATTGAGAGAACTGTAGGAGGGGGTTTATCCCCCGATTGCGGTGAGGCCATTAGGAAGATCGGGGGATAAACCCCCTCCTACAGTTTTGAAATATGTTATCAATAAAACATCCATGCGGACGATTGTTTAAGAAACCTGAGTAGTTACTCCATTTTGTAATTGATATGCTCTTCCTGATCCCATCCGAACCGTTGGAAATATTCATCCAGGTTGCTACGCAGCAGAGCCGCTTTTTGGGGTAAATTTCCAATCAGGTTTTTCTGTTCTCCCAGGTCATCCCAGAGCGACCAAAGGTACTCTTTGCTGTTGCTGATATCCCGCAGCAACTTGTAACCGTCCTGCACGATGGCAATATCGAGATTGCCCTGTCGTTTGGTGTAGCGAAAAACCATGAACGGGTCCTGTCTTTTCACCTCACCCTTGCCGCCATTTTCACAGAGCGAGAGAAGACTTCCTCCTTCCACACCTTCCGGAATGTGATCGGCCGCTCCCGCCATATCGAGAACCGTCGGCAAGATGTCCCAGCCAACCACCGGAACCCGGGAACTCTTTCCAGCCGGAATACCCGGACCGCTTATGGCAAAGGGCACTCGCAGACCACCTTCACTGATCATGTATTTGTGCGAGAGAATGGGATACGCTTTGTGGTAGGTCCGTTCTTCAACCGGTTTCCATTGATCCACCTTGCTCTCATAGCCGTTGTCAGCGGTGTAGATAAAATAGGTGTTCTTCCAGACGCCCAGTTGCTCGACCGTTTCCACAATGCTTCCGATGGCCGTATCCATGTCCTCATGCATGGCAGCCCATAGAGCCGAGTTCTGGTACTTCGTCGCCTTGTCCTTTCTCGCCTCGTACTTCTTTATCGTATCGGGCAGGGCCATGTACTTCAGGTGGTTGGCATAAAAGGAAACCTGCACGAAAAAAGGATGACCCTCGGCTACTTGCCGGGTCATGAAATCGTTGGTTTTTCGGGCGAGGGAAAAGGTCAGTTTGGGATCGTCGGGCGGACATTGATTCCCCTCGGCGTTCATGGTTTGCCCGTCGCTCTCGTCATAGCCAATGTCCTCCGGCGCGCGGGTGCGTTGATGCCACTTCCCAAAATGGGCTGCCCGATATTCGGGATAGGCGGCTTTCAGGCGAGAGATCATGGCGTCCGTTGGAGGAGGCAGGTTCGTGGGCAAAGCCTCGGCAAACTTCCCTACCATCGACGGCGATTGTCCGTACTGAATGCTACTACGGGTTGGCCCGCAGGTGGGCGCCGGCGAATAAGCCATGGAAAAAAGCACTCCCGATAAAGCCAGCTTCGAGCTATGAGGCGTTTGATAGAACGTGCTCCCCGAACCCGCGATCTCCGGATCGGCCGGTATATCCAATGCATTCCACCCGGTATCGTCCAGCAGGATGAAAACGATGTTTGGCCTGTCCGCAGCATGGACGACCGAGAATACGAAAAATAATACAATACCAATCAGGGATTTCACTTTTTCGATCTTCTCCTCTTACTCATGAATACTTCCCCTCTGCCAGGCATCGAGAGAAGTCCGCTTTAGCGATGGTTGATAATGTATTGCGCTTCCAGTCATACGGCGACCTGTCTCTCACCAGGGGTTGGTCGCATCCATTTCCCATTTGACAAGTTTACTGGCTTTGACCCTGCCGTCTTCTGAAAACAGACGAAATTGAGTGCTGTCATGCCTGGTCGGATACACGCGCTGCACCAGACAAACCTTTGAATTGACGAAAATCTCGATAATAGAACGGTCGATAAAGATATCCAGGTCCAGAGATCCATTATCCGGTAACGCAAACGGTATTGTCTGTTTGAGGTTTCCGCGTTTCAGGTTGGGATGAGCCCGCCCCAGGTTGTATTCGACTTCATTCAAGCTGGCCTTCTCGAAATCTATGACGAACTGCTTCTTCTTTCGGTCATAGGTGATGACCGTTTCTTCTTCCAGGTCAGGGGAACAAAACAGCTTCAATCCGAATCGCGAAGCATCCCGTGGCTTAAGCCTCACCTTGATCTCCGCGCAATCCGAATCGAAGCCTTCGACTATTCGGTCATCGCCTTCAGACAGGGCAATGTTTTCATGACGCTTTTCGTTATAGCGCAGTGATTGCAACTCCTCAACCGGATCTATCCTGAGAGAGTTATCCTTCGCGGGGGAGAAATGCCAAGGCAGGGTCATGATGCTATGCCAGCCCGGGTCCGCCCCGATCAGGTTTGCATCTCTGACCCATCCCCAGAAGATTCTCCGGCCCTTGTCGTCGAGCAACGTCTCGGGCCCCGCCACATTGGCCCCCGGCCGAGACAACCGGCCATGCATCTCGGGAAAGAACTGATCATCGCGTAAACTCCCGATATAGTATTGGGAATGCCGATACGGCTCATGCGTATGCATCACCATCATGTACTTCTCTCCGAAAGGAAAAAAGTCGGAACAGGCGCAATCCTCATCCTCCCCGGTCCACTTGCGGTCCGACTTGTAGAAAGGACCGATGTACTCCCAATCCTTGAAATCCTTCGTTTTGAAGAGGCTGGTTGAATCTCCCTCATATCCCGGGCGGTAATTCTTGCTGCCTACGAGCACGTAATATGTATCGCCTTCCTTCCAGCCACTGGGGTCAAATATCATGCACTCCGGATACTCCTCGGACCGCCTTTGCAGACCAAGCTCACCAGGAGCTATGGGAATCACCGGATTATTCGGATGCGCAACCCACTCATCCAGGTTGTCGTCAAAACTCTGATACACCACAACCCCATGACGCGGCATATTGGTTATGATCGTTGGCGCCTCCGCGCCATCCATCACATCGCCGCTATTGAAATAATCCCCAAGCAAGCCTTCAAAAGGCTCGTCCAGAGAGGCCCGGTGATAGCGCCAGTGCAACATGTCTCGGCTGGAAATGTGCTGCCAACTGGAATAGTCCCGTTCTCCCGGTTTTGTGGAAATCTTCTGCAGATATCCGATGTGATACCTTCCATTGTGGAAAACCGCTCCATTGATATCGTTCCAGCCCCCCTCCGGTGGCAGAAAATGATAGCGGGGCCGGAACTTGTCCCGAACCAGCTTCTCGCGCATTTCGTAGGCCTCCATCCAATAATCGTCATAGCGCTCCTGAGCAATGACGTTGAAACGGACAAGAAAAGCAAGCGCTACAACAACCAGCATCCTTACCGTCGCCGCAATTCGCGGGCGGCTAATGAAGTTTGGCTCCAAACGGTTCATGGATCTGGTTAAGATTTTTTGGAGATAGTAAGTCATTAGTTCCAAATCGAATTCAGGCGGTAGATTTTCAGGGACTTGATTTTACTATCGCTGGTAACCGTGGTTTCCGTTGAAACAACATTGGCGGCCTCACGTTTGGTGGTGCGGTATTCCAGTCCGTCAACGATGTACATTTCGTTGAAATTCCGGTCTGTGAAGATACGAGCCCGTTTCCCGGTAAAGGAGGCATCAATGCCGTTGATGACCAATTCATGTCTGCCAGGCGACTCGAACTCAATCAGGACTTCGGAAAGTTCACCAGCCGCGTCGGACAAGCCGTCAGGGAGAGCGGTCAACAAATCCGCACGCAAGTTTTCTACTTCTGCAACCGGCTCATAGAACATACGCAAGCCTCTCGCAGTCTCGCGCAATGTCAGCTCATGGGGCAATGTAAAGGCCTGACTCACAATCTGGTCCGGATAAGTATCCAGGAACGGGAGGAAGGGGTCAAACGTGAATGGCGCTTAACTAAGCGCCATTCTGGGCTGACCCTTTTGCCCCTTTCTCCTGGCCTCAAATCGACGGGAGATACGAAATCCTCACTCTCGCGCCCCTGATCGTTACTACAGCTCGCCTGTCCAATGCCCGGCGGTGCGTAGCCACTCCGCCAGACGGCGGCCGACACATCGGTCGGTTAAAAACTTCAAGACGATTACACGGAAACAGAGGCCAGCGTATCCCCTGCAATCACCGGGTGCGCATACGCAGTGCAGGCGCGGATGTCATCTAACTCGAGGTCCGGGTAGTCGTCCAGAATGTCCTCTGGGGAAACTCCCTGAGCCAGCAGGCTGAGGATGAGTTCCACCGAGATTCGCATGTCGCGGACAATCGGCTTTCCACCGAAGACATCTGGTCGGGCGATGATGCGCTTTAGCAAATCGTTATTCGTTGTCATTTTCATGGTTCTACCTCCTGAGTTTTGTGTGGCAAGTGGCAATTAAGATGTGTCACCGTGGTAACGGCAACAACCATGCATTATCGATACGAATTGTGGATTCACTGACCTTGCACGTCTTCGTCTAACTCAGCTTGTCCAAAAAGTCAAAAATTACGAACTGTCCCCTTTGCCTTTCCCGGTAGAATCGGTCTGTCACCTCGATGCGGCCTCCTCCATCCGCTCTTCCATGAAGCGGGTGTCCTTGAAGAGAGGGCGGACATGAGCTTTCTCGGAAAACTCGTAAGTCGGAGGGAGGATGATTCCCTTTTCGCCCAAGCCTGCTGCGGCCCGTTTTCGCGCCATGTCCTCGAAAAGCTGGGCGAAGTTGTCGTGGGCGACCTTCGGGCGGATTTCCGCGGGGAGGGCATTGAGGAGTTGGTCGTAAGGACGCAGGGCAAGGTCCATTCCGCTCACAATGCCTACGACGTCCGAGCCGATCATGAACCGGTCCGGGTGGCGCTCGATGAGCTTCACCCAGGCCCCGAGGTTGGGTAGCACATAGTCGTCGAAAACCACCCAAGAGAGGTCGATGTAGAGCTGGTCGCCATAGCTCCCGAGCAATTCCTCGACCCAGAAATGAAGATTGTCTACGACTATACGCCGGCTGATGCCGGAGTGGCACCAAATAAACGTCGTCGATTGCTCGCAGTCTCCGTTCCCTGCCCGGCAGTATTCGATGAGTTGGACGAATTCGTTGAGATAATACGGTGGTTTGACTTCGGCGTTGTTCCGGGAAATGGGTGCGATGTTGTGATGGATGCTGACCGGTAAAAAATGCTCCCCCGCGAACCGGCTGACGCGCGCCAGAGCGGGGTGGTTGCCTCGCGGGCGCTCGCCGCTCGTCAGGTTCGTCAGGTCGTCGTGACGAGACATCACCTCCCCAACTCCCTCCCAAACGCCGGGGAATTCCTTGATTCGTTTGATCAGCAAATCGACTGCGCCGAGGTCGGTCGCATCGAAGCCGCAGAGCGTTGGATGAATTCGGTTGAGCAAAGCCAGTTTGGAGGGGTTGCCGGCGTGCTTGAGCTGGTAGTCGATGATGGCGGACCCGATGGTCACATCGCTATCCCGCGCGAGTTTGACCCGGGAAGGGCTGTCGAGATAGTAGCGGGGTCTCATGAACGGCTCATTTTCCGCCCATTTCTTCAGAAAAGGCATGCCGCAGACGAGCGCATTTGTGACTTTGGCTTTGTCCATGTTTTCGAGCAGCCCCTCTATGCGCCGCCCGCGCTCGCCGTAGGGCAGTGAGACGAATCGCCCCGTTTCAGCCTGCCTGCCGTATCGCCCTCCGGGAAACTTCCCGTCGGCGTTGAGAAACTCTCCGTTTTGAAGGAAATCCAGCAGATGCACGTGGGCGTCCGCGTATCGTTGCACGGGCCTCAACTCGGCTTCCGGGGGATCCTTTATCTCCTGGGCCGGGAGAAAAAAGCCAACGGTATTCAGCAAACCGACGGCAGCAAGGACGGGGAAAATTCTTTGGCGTGTGGTGTGTTTCATTGCGGGGCAAGAGCACGTGTATGAATTTTTGAACTGGCTTTGGCAATAAGTTCGAAAAGAAAATAATTGAACCCGAGGAAGCGAGGATTAAATGAATTCGACCCGTACCGGTGAGGTGCCCACAGTGTACCGGGGAAGTACAAAACAAAGGCGGAAGGAATCGGTGATGTCCAATTCTGCCCGCAAAAACAAAAATGAAAATGACGCAACCTCCTGGGCTGCGCCATGTGAAGTAGAAAAGGGAACAGATTGGCTGATAGCTGACCGTTTTCCATAACGCGTCTTCGTCTACCTCAGCTTGTTCCCTTTCATACTACCTGACCCTTTTCTTGCAGAAAGCATCACCTTTCCACGGCATGACCCCGGTTGGCGTCCATACTATATTCCTCTACAAACGCGCTTAACTAAGCGCCATTCACGTTTGACCCCTTTGGCCATCCCCGAATCAGCGAGGCCATGGACACACTGCGCAACGCGGCCGGCCGGTTCAACCACGCCTTCTGTTCGTCATCCAGGCTGATCTGAGTTCTGACCAATAATTTGCTCATGGCGCCATTCGATATCAAGATATTGACAAAGCAATATCAGCATTTAAGAGAAAATCGCAAGCGCCGATTGATGTCTTGGCCTCCTAGTAGATCATCTTGAGGAAGGTCAGATAGGCCACAAATGGCACAAAATACACATTTCCTAAATCCCAATTATACTCTCCTTCTTTGCGTCCCTTTGCGATCTTCCGCCTTCATGGATTACGGCGTGACAAGTGGCGAGAGTCCATTCTTAATCCGCGGTTTTTGTGCTCTTTGCGCTCTTTCGCGGCTATTCCCTCTCAGCACCTCTGTGCCCATCTGCGAAACCTGTCCTGCCGTAGCCTCTTGACCTGCGTAGCGTTGCGAAGCACGGTTTGGGCGAAGCGGGACCTGTGGTTAATCCCTCCCCAATTCCTCATTCCTAATTAAATTCTTCTCCCCTTCCCTTTGCATTTGTTGGGGATCATGTTTCTAGAATTCCGGATCTCCTCGTGCAGCATGCCAAACTCTCACAACCTCCATAACCCTTTCATTTTCCTTTACTCGGTAGATAATCCGATAGGGCTTAAATATCACCTCCCGAATTTGTGGCGATCCTAGCTCTGGAACAACTCTTCCCCTTCCTGGAAAAGATGCCAGGGACTTGGTCGCGTCGATCAAGGATAATCCGAAGCGCTGGGCAATCTCCGGGTTGTCTTCGGCAATGTAGGAAACGATCTCCTTGAGGTCTAATCTGGCGGAGGGAGCCCAGATTACTTTGAAGTCCATGCCTTGATTTCTTTTTCTAAATCTTCGACAGGTATTCCTTGGCCGGAGTTCAATTCCTTCAGTCCCTTCTCGACAGCGGAGAGGAATTCAATTCTCTCCTTAACATCTTCCCATTCAACGTCATCAGGTAGGCCCTGAATAGATTTAATCGCATGTTGTTTTACGGTCATTCCGGATAATCTAGTAAAGTTAACAGAAAAGTCGATCCTTAGGATTATCTCGGAAATGTCAAAATCTGCCGAGGAGTTCGCCCTTCGTATCGGCGTAGCGCGGATTGAATTCCCGCACTTTGGCGTCGAGCAGATAGTCGAAGAGCAAGCTCCCATTCCTAATTCTCTCCGCCTTTGTGCCCCTGTGCCTTTGGACCTTTGTGCCTTTACACTCCTCATTCCTAATTCGTGAGCATAGCGAACTTCCCCCCCCTTCCCCCGGCTCAGAATGAACCAACCACAGAGGACCCAGAGCACAAAGAGATTTAGGAAAAAGAATGGTGTGATTTTGTGCTTTTTGTGCCTTTTGTGGCTATTTCCCTAACTTGTCCGGCCGTAGCCCTTGGGCGAAGCGGGATCCGTGTAACCTGTCCTTGCGTAGCCTTTAGGCGAAGCGGGATCCGTGGTTTATTCTTCATTCCTAATTCCTAATTCGCGCCCTTGGCGCATTCCCCTCATCCATACCAAACATCAAGGGCTGACCCTTTTTTCGGCATCCGGGTTTTTGGAAGAGTATCCTTTATGGGCACGCTTCATAGCATTGACCGAGTCCGGCAGGAATTGCTTCTTGGACGTGACGACGACGATCTTGTCCAATGGGTAAGCGGAGAGGTTCCTGATGAATTAAATAGTCGACGCATTTACCGAAATCATGCTCTGGGTGACGTGGCACACCCAATATCAAGATGAGGCCAAAGCCAAATTCGGGAGCGATTCATCTCTCCAGTGAGCACAGCCACCAGTTGCTCGACATGGTCGGTATCTTGGTCGGTATCTTGTTGGGTCGCCGCAAGGAATGCCCTGTCTCTGCCCCCTTGGCGCTCTTCGCGAGAGTCAAATAATTCAGTTGTCAGTGGTTAGTGACGAGTGGCTAGTGGATTTTTCCTAATTCCTAATTCTTCCCTCTTGTGCCTTTTGTGGCTATTTACCTTCACACCGAAAAGTCAAAATGCCGCCCGCCTGCAGCGGACAGGCAGGCAGGTTACCGTCAACAACTCTGTACCTTTTCATTCCTAATTCCTAATTCCTAATTCGTGAGCATAGCGAACTTCCCCCCCTTCCCTTCTCCCATCCAAAACCGCTGCTCACCTTACAGTAGGAAAAAATACTTCAACACTAGGGCTGACCCCATCCGCCTCCCCGCGGTTTTTGTGCTCTTTGCGCTCTTTCGCGGCTATTCCTTATTCCCAATTCCTAATTTATGATGTGTACTGGAAAAAGTGGACACGAGATTCTCTTAACCGGAGAAACTAATTATGCCACGAAAACGTTACAGTGCCGAGTTCAAGAAGGAAGCGGCAAGTCTGATGATAATGGAGGGGCTGAGCGCTCGCGAGGTCTCAGAAAAACTGGGAGTGAACCCCAGCATGTTGTATCGCTGGAAGCGTCAACACCTGCAGGAGTTGGCAGGCGACAAGGTTGAGGGCCCTGCGGCCAGTCCCCAGGAGATGGCCGCTGAGATAGAGCGCTTGCGCAAGGAGTTGGCCAAATCGGAGCGCATCAATGAGATATTAAAAAAAACGGTGGGCTACTTTGCCAGGGAGCTGTGAAGAAGTATCGATTCATAGAGCAAAGCCTGGGCACCTACGAAGTGTGCGAGCTTTGCGAAGCGCTGGGGGTGAGCCGGAGCGCATATTACCGTTGGCGGGGAGGCGAACCCTCTGCCCGTCAGCATCAAGACCAGCGAGACAAAGAAGCGATCTTGCAACTCTACGAAAAATCCGCAGGCCGCTATGGACATCGCCCGATCTACCACCACCTATTGGAACAAGGAGTCAGGTGTGGGCGGGACCGCACGCTTCGACTGATGAAGGAACTCGAACTGGCAAGGGTACAAAATAAGCCTGCCAAGCCCCTGGGAAGCGATAGTGGGCACGATTTCGGCTACAGCCCCAATCGTCTCAAAGAGCTGGGTCAACCCACCGGTTGTAACCAGATTTGGGTGGCCGATACGACCTACCTGGCTACTGGGAATGGCTGGATGTATCTCAGTACGGTCATGGACCTGTTCAGCCGGCGCATCCTTGGCTGGAGCATCTCCTGGCACAATGACGCCAATTTGGTCTGTGAAGCGCTTAAGGCGGCGGTACTGACCCGGGGAGATATACCCCCTGATATCGTTCACCACAGTGACCGCGGAAGCACCTACGCGAGCACCCGATACCAGCGGTTGCTCACCAGCTTTTCGATGAGGCCGAGTATGAGTGGTAAGGGCAACTGCTACGACAACGCGGCCATGGAATCGTTTTATGGGCGCTATAAGAGTTCCTCAGTAAGAAATCAGGTCTTTGACGGAGAGGCCCAATTACGTGCCCATGTGTTCGACTACATTGAATTATTCTACAACCGCTTTCGCAAGCATGCCTCCCTGGGCTACAAAAACCCGGTTCAAATGGAAGAAAATTTTTGCCCCCCATGGGGGGCAGCCAAGAAGCCGCTTGCCAAATCTAAAACCAACCCATAACCACAAAAATAAGAGAATCCCGTGTCCACTTTTTTCAGTACGGTTCATTAGGCGAAGCGGGATGCCTTTGTGCCTTTTAATTCCTAATTCCTAATTCCTAATTCGCTGAAGGCATTCAGCGCTTCCCCCTCTCAGTGTCCTCTGTGTTCTTGTAGGTCTCCCAATCATGAATTTACCGGCTTTTGAGCGCTTCCGAGAATGGGTCCAAACCACTCTATTGCCGGGACCGAAGGGAAACCGATGTTAATTTTTGGCGTTTGTCCCCCTTTTTGCCCCCAACTTTATCTCACAGATCTCGGATTGATCCATCAAATCCAACCGCTTTGATCACGTTGAGGAGTCCGCTGGTGTGGTATGAGAAGTAGATCATCCGGATGTTCTTTTCCTTCAACTCCGCCAGGTTGGAAGCCGCGATTCCCGGCTCTAATTCGGGTTCAAAAAGAAACTCTTCATTGAAATTGTGATGGCCGGGGCGGTAGGTTTGCGAGAAGTAACCGTCGAGATAAACCGGCTGGGTGGTGAGTCCCGTAATGGTGGTGCCCACCCACTTTTTCAGAGGGGCGGTGTATCCGGCAATTATCCCGGTTGGGGCCGGCGGCCAGTAGAAGGAGGTCTCGATACTTACCTGGTTCTCGTTCATGAAAGCCCGCGCCACCAGAATCGATCCGGCCGAAAGTGGATCGTCCGGCGAGCCGGGCACCAGCAGCGCCTCCTCGGCGCTCGTGGTAGTGGGATTCCCATGTAGATCGAGATCGGGCAATGGGATCTTGTAGCTCGCTTTGAAGGTCGACCGGAATTCTCCCACTGTCTTGATAGGATCGAATAGATAGGTCTGTTTCGACGGCATCTGCAACCAAAGCTCGTAGGTGGTATTGCCTCCGTCAGATGGCCAGTTCCAACGGTCCCTTGCGAAGAGATTCCCTGATTGCCTCGTGGTATCGAAAATCGCATTTGGCCATGCCGACGGAGCCCCGTCTCTGGTGACGATGGCCCCCTGTTGAACATACTCGACTTTAGCGGCGGTGATCAGAGAAAATAGGGGATTAGCAGGATCCACCCAACGGTTGTCGCTTTCTACCTGCCATAGTGATTTGAGACGATGGTTGCCAAACACCGTCCCCCACTCTCCCTGAAGAATCTTCAGGTTGACCGGGCGGTTGATCAGGGCCACTTCTGGCGCTAGCCTGCCCTCTGCTTTCGGAACTTCACGGATCTGCTTCAATACCAGACTTTCGTCAGTCAGCTTCTTGTACTCAAACTCGAGTGTGAACTCACTGGTCTCGGGGAAATGTCCCTTGTAGGCATCTACAAGGGAGGAAAACATGCCGCCGAAATCTTGGTAGTCGGCCTTCCAGGTCATGACGGTGTCTTCTCCCAACAGCAACCGGTTTGAACGTTGTCGATGATAGAGAATGGGGTTGCCCCGATTGAATGACAACGAACTCAATTCGACGATTTCAGGAATACTCCCTCCGGTGGGATTGGTCACCGATTCTGCTCCGACCTGCGAAACCATGGTGGTGAAGAGATAATTTGAAGTCAATTCCGAGGTTGCAACGCCATTGGCCGCTTCGATGGCGTCCGGAAACGAATAGTGCGCCAGGATCCCCATGCCTACATTGGATTCTTCAACCCCGTGCCGCAAGCGCTCGACGAAGGCGTTGAGATTGTAGAAGCTGGCATAGACCCTTCTCATGGCCCGGAACACTCCGCGCTCCTTCGGCTGGGTGGGATCACAGTGGGAGGGTCCGGTCTCGTCCCCATCGATATCGTCCGCAATGCAACCGCTATAGCTATCGTAAAGTCCGGCGCCTACGAACACGCCACTGTCCTCTACGTTGGTGCTACTTCGAAAACGAATCTTGCGGTTGGAATCGAGACCCGTCAGGGCGTTTAAAATCGCAGTGCGCTGGGCCGGCGAGAAATCGGCCTCGTCCTCGATGAGATCGCGAATACCCCTCAAAGTTACATCCAGAGCTGGGATGCTGGTCGGCCAGGTCAATCCTGAGAGGCGGTCATCAATCTCTTCCCGTAAGCTGCGACCGCCCGCTAAGATCTGGTCGAGGTAGGCATTCCAAAGATCGAAGGTGAAAGCCCGTGCCTCCTCTGGAGAATTGTCCGGAATGGTCCGGCGCAGGAAACCGAAGTTGGCCGCCTTGCCTCCGATCGTGGCGATGTCCTCCGGCACAGCGCTGGTGAGATCAGATACTGATATGGCACCGAAGCTCGACATCGGGGTAATGGAAATCGACAGTGGCTCCTTCAAGGCCACGATTTGGTCCCGGTAGATCGGGTCGAGGAAATCGGCATCGAAGATGTCAATCTGCCTGCCGGCATGTAGGCGGGTGCGAAGCGCCACTTCCCCCCCGGCCAAACTTTTCACCCTATCTTGATCTGCTGGTTGGCGAATGTAGACAAATGGAATCCCGTATGACTGCGCCAGGATGGCCACGTGGGAGTTCGGGGTGGTTGGAACAAGGCTGATGATCCCGGCCACGTAGGGAATCTCGGCTGACACTCCGTCGGTGAGGAGAATATCAGTAGGCAGGAGGTCACCGCTCACATAGGCAGCTTCGATCTGTTCTGCTCTAACGAATACCAAGCGCCCCAGCGCCCAGCCCTGTGAGTAGGACTGGTTCCCATCAATCCAGCGTTCCGGAGTGCTGACCTCTATGCCGTGGCCCGCGAGATAACTCCGGTCCTGGTCCGCCGCCGAGGTCTGCTCGAACGTGGGCATGTAGAATCCCTTCGCGTCCGCCGGCACGGTGAGTTGTCCGGCCACAGTTTCGAACAATAGCCGCAGCATTTCGCGGGGATACTGATCTTGTCCCACAAACTGGATCCCGTATTGGTTCCACCGTGGAGCCCACAAGACGGCGCCCAGGACCACTTCCTGCCCAACTCGGAAGAGACTAACGGCATTGAAGGCCTCCAGGTCCATTCCGAGAAAGGGCGAGAGTCGTTCGGTGGCGAAGGGAAAGTGAAATGGATAGTCGGCACTCTTCTGGAAATAAACCTTCGGCAAGCCATCGAGGATCAGGGCAAATTTTACCCATTGCACTTCGGCTGGCGCGTTCAATGATCCAACTCCGGCAAGCGGCTCAGACAAAAAGTCGTCGCCCGGCAAAGTGATTTGGTTCTTCCAACTCCTGTGCGCCGGGATGACCGGAGGTTGCACCTCCACTAGGCGAAAGAAGGACCGACCCAGGTACTCGCCTTCGTCCCAGTCCCAACTCCAGGCCGAGGCCTCGGGCTCCACGAAGACCGGCCACCACTCCTTCAGGCCGTAGCTCAACTCTAACCTCTGGGATCCACTCTCACTTCCACTTCCCGACAAGGTCACCGACCCCGGTGCGGGCCCGCGTTTTATCTCCAAAGTTGGATATTCCGCCCTCAGCGTCCCTGCCGCCACAAAAGACAGGAAGATAAACACACTCGCCAAGTACATGCGGGAAAAGAGTACGTTTGAAAGAATGAGGAAAAAAGCGGTCAAACGCGAATGGTTCTTAGTTAAACGCTCCAAACCAAACTACTTTATTGACGATCATAGACAGGAATTGGGCGACAATTGATCGGACCCCAAACTTCGTAGCAAATCAAATGAGACTCTTGCCAGCGGCTTGAAGCGGACAGGCAGCCAGGTTTGCCGTCAAAACTTGTAGGTCTTTTCGTTATGAATTTACCGGCTTTTGGGCGCTTCCGAGAATGGGCCCAAACCACTCTATTGCCGGAAACGAAGGGAAACCGATGTTAATTTTTTGCGTTTGACCCCATTTAGCCCCCCGGATCATACCGGTCTCCACCGTCCATTACACCCTCTACTATAATCATCCTGCTGTCGGTGGTCCGGGTTCGAATGGCCTTGACCGGTTGATAATCAGGGTCACGGTAAAAAGCTAGCGCGGCCTCACGGTTGGGAAACTCTACTATCACCAACCGACTTGGGACCCAATCCCCTTCCAAGATTTGATGCTCTCCACCCCGCACCAGGTATCTGCCACCATGTTTCGCTACTAGAGGGGGAACTTTCTCCAGATACTCTCGGTACGCTTCCGGGCATTTTACTGTTATATCCACAAGAATAAAAGCGGACATGTATTTGTCATTCCTTTCTATTGGTTTCCATTTCAAAGGAGATGGTTGAGACATGAAGGAATTAGGAAAGAACCACGAATTACAAGGATGAACCGGATGAGGGATTAACTCCCGCCACTTGTCACGCCGCTGTGCCGTGCGTAGCATTGCGAAGCATGGTAATCCATGAAGGCGGAAGAGAACAAAGGTCGCAAAGACGAGAAGAATTGAGGATTCACTGACCTTGGGCGTCTATCGTCTACCTCAGCTTGCCCCCTTTCATACTACCTGACCCTTTTGCCTTGGCCTCCTTTTAGGCGAAGGATTTGGAGGATCTTTTCGCCCACCAGAATCTCATGGGCAATGGCCCAATTTTCAGGGGTCTTGTCAGAGTGCCTTGGCCTCACGTCGCTATTTCGGGCGGGATAATTCGCCAGCCGATTGCTCCGGTGGATGCGTCGCGGGCGGCCTGGGCGGATGGCAGAGCCTTTCCACTAAAAACGTAGGTCATTCAACCGCCAATAGGCCTCGGTGCCCTTGAGAGCCTCGTTATTCTTAGCGTAATCCCAAGGGAACTTGCCGTCCTCGCTCCGCGCTTTTGGGTCGGCGCCAGCTTTCAATAGGGTAATGATGACCGCGGGGTTACCGTTTCGATAAGCCGCAGAATGCAGGGGGGTTAAGCCATCCTTGTTTCGCGCTTTGATGTCAGCTCCGGCTTCCAAAAAGGCGGTGATCACAGCGGGATTTTTGTTTAATCCAGCAGCCAAATGCAAAGGGGTTAAGCCATTCTCGTTTCGCGCTTTGATGTCAGCTCCGGCTTCTAACAAGGCACTGATCACAGCGGGGTTGTCGTTTTTCCCGGCCGCATCATGCAGAGGGGTTGAGTTGAGCTCACCTTCTGTTTTGATGTCGGCTCCTTTTTTCAACAAGGCGAAGATAATGGCGGGGTTGTCATTGGTTCTGGCCGCCCAATGCAGAGGGGTTGAGCCATTCTCGTTTTCCTTTGCGTTTGGGTTGGCTCCGGCCTTCAACAAAGCGGTGATTGTGGCCGGTTTTGCGTTAGATTCAGCCGCCCGATGCAAGGGAGTCTTGCCTATCTCATTTTCCTTTGCCTTTCGGAAAGCAGAAGCCATGGCTACGGGTTTCACACCTGCTTAGGTGATTATCACTTTCTTTTGAGACAGGCCTATGCGGAGACAATGATGGCCAAGGCGAATCCGACGGACACAATGATTTCGGAAGCATCCATTGTTTCAAAGCTTGGACATTTCTTTCCCTACTTTCAAGTGATTAAGCTATTTCGTCGACCCTGAAAACTATCTAATTTGTTGTTATACAACACTTTATTGTTGCCAATACCCCTTATATTTGACAAGCTAATTGTGCAATTCCGCCCAAAACCTTGTCAAACTTATGAAACCAAGACCTTCGCCTGATTCAACTCAAGGCAGCTTTTTGATGCCCGACCTCCACACCATGCTCGATCAGCGCCAAGCGCTTTGCCGCTTGGCCCGAGCCATAGACTGGGATTTCTTTGAGAGGGCCTTCGCCCAGCATTACCATCAATATCAAGGCTCTCCGGCTAAACCGATTCGACTCATGGTGGGGCTGTTGATTCTTAAACAACTGCATGATCTAAGTGATGAAGGCATCGTTGAGCAATGGGTACAAAACCCGTATTTCCAGTATTTCACCGGAGCAGAGCATTTTCACTGGCAACTGCCTATTGAGCCCACCAGCCTGACTTACTTCCGCAAACGCATTGGTCCGGACGGTTGTGAGCTGATCGTGAAGGAGTCCATACGTGTGCATGGACCTCGAGCCATAGAGAATACGGTGATAGCTGATACCACCGTTCAAGAGAAAAACATCACCTATCCTACCGACTCCAAGCAGTATCGTAAGATCTGCCAGAAATGTGTGGTCATAGCTCAGCGTCACGGAATTATGCTGAGGCGCAGCTATCGTCGCACCATTCCGAAGTTGATGATGGCCCTACACAACCGGTCTCATCCGAAGCGCGCCAAGCAAGCCCGCAAGGCCCAACGCAAACTCAGGACTATAGCCGGACGGCTGGTGCGCGAGCTCCGACGCAAACTCCGAGCCGAGACCCTCCGGGATCTCGGTTCTGAGTTGGACCTTTTTGATCGAGTGCTCTGCCAGCAACGCAAAGACAAAAACAAGATCTACAGCCTTCATGAACCCGAGGTCAGTTGTATCTCTAAAGGTAAGGAGCATAAAAGGTATGAGTTTGGGCAGAAAGCTTCCATCACACGCACCCTGCATAGCGGAATAATCGTGGGGGCCCTGAGTTTCGCGGACAACCGCCATGACTCACGCACCTTGCCTGATGTACTGGACCAAGTCGAACGCCTCACCGGGAAGCGTCCTCGCCTTTGTCTCAATGACCGGGGCTATCGAGGGCGCAAGCGAGTCGGTGAAACGCGGATACTGCTGCCAGCAAAAGCTGCGGCCAACGCCAGCGCGTATGAAAGGTCCAAGCTGCGAAAACTCTTCCGCAAACGAGCGGGCATAGAACCGGTCATCGGGCATCTCAAAAATGACCATCGACTCAGACGCAATTTTCTCAAAGGCCTGGCAGGCGATCAGATCAACCTGATGATGGCCGCAGCAGCCTTCAACTTCCGCAAATGGATGAGGCTCTCTAATTTTTTAGACCATTTGAACCGAGCCACTATCTTGCCGGAAAGAGAAATCCATTTTCTTTCGGTTGCCCACTCCAGACAATAGAACCCGTTGCTGAAATCCGGCCTTTTGGCAATGTTGTGTGTCCTTTAGGTGGATTCCGCATACCTAAAACAATCGCGGGATAAACCCGCTCCAACGATTAACAATACGAAATCGGCACGGCAGCCCGGTATTGTTGGTTCCAGAATCTGCCATCAATACAGCAGAACCCCATTTCCGAATATTGCCTAGACGCGCTAGGCCGGGCGCTTATGGACCATAATGACTTTTTCAGGGTCGACTATTTCGATAACTAACAGGAAGTTTTGCTCCGGACAGCAGGTGGATATGGTCGGATCCCAAACTTCGTACCGAGTCAAATTAGACTCTTGCCGGACTTGGTTCATGGGGGTTGCAGGGTTGGTTCTGGCCAAGAGACCTAGAGTGCGACACAAGAGGATAGATTTGTTCAGTTTCAACGTGGAACCGGAGAAAGTCAGCTCGAAGGATCCGGCACCTGCAAGAGGGCCCCTTCCCGCACAAGTGTCTCATCCGCCACAAGCTGAGCCATCACTTGGCGGAACCTCTCCCGTATCTTCCGGCCCCCTTGCTTGAAGCCGAACAGGCGAATTGCCTCTCGAACTGCATCGTCCGGCACAATACCATAGCTCATTCGGACGGCGTAGACAAAGGCCACTGCGATCTCCTCCGATGCGATCAAATCGGGTTTGCGAAGCGAAGGAGGTATGTCTCCGTCGCGCCGTCGAACCTCAATGGTTTCATGGTCGAGCCGCCAGAGGAAATCGTCTTCGTCCATTCGGTAGAGCCCCTGATTCGACCCCATATTTGCACCCCGCCTCATCTGCGCTCGGATTCGGGATCCTGAGCGTCCGAGTCCCGCGGCTTCGCGGACCCGCAGTATGACCTCGTTAAGGTGAACCGGGCTCTCGACTTCGACCACCCGGTAGATCCATTTGGCCAGCGTATCAGGGTACGTTTCCTGGAGAGGTTGCCACAGCCGGCCTAGGTAGAGGTCGGCGACCATGTAGGGACAGGTAGGCACAGGGACTTCAACCTCCGGTTTAGGCCCACGCTCCAAGGGCTGCACGGACCTTTCAGGGGCGCGCACCGGGCCAGGTGAGGCAGTGACTTGGTTCGCACCGGCGGAGCAGATCGCTTCTTCCACCCTGCCGAGTTCAAGGTCCGAGTTCCGGAACCAGTCGGTGCTCCATATGCGGTGAATCTTCCATCCCAGGCCCTCCAACACCTGTTGTCTCAGGCGATCGCGGTCCCGGGCGGAGCGCGTACTGTGATATGCGGCCCCGTCGCACTCGATGCCCAGGATGTACCGCCCTGGTCTTGACCCGTCCCTCACCGCCAAATCGATGAAGAACCCAGCCGACCCGACTTGGTGCTCGATGTCGTGTCCCTGCGTCCTCAATCTTTGGGCGACCGCTTCTTCGAACGGGGAGTCGGGCCCCCGCCCGGTAACTTCGGCGACGTCGATCAGCCCCGTCTGCGCGTACTCCAGAAAGGTCTTGAGGGCCTCAACACCCCTAGCCTTGGACCGCCTCAGGTCCAGTTCAGCTCCCAGAAAATTACAGTAGACTACACACCGCCGCTTGGCCCGGGTGATCAGCACGTTTAGACGCCGCTCCCCTCCGTCCCGATTGAGCGGCCCGAAGTTCATCGGTAGGTAGGCGCCGTCAATCTTGCCGTAGCCGATGCTGATCAGGATCACGTCCCGTTCGTCTCCCTGAACGTTCTCCAGGTTCTTCACAAAGAAGGGCTCCTCCGGGTGGCTGGCGAAAAACTCCTCGACCGAAGGATCCTGGCTGCGCAGGATGTCGACCTCGTCTTCGATGCGCCGTGCCTGGACGTTGCTGAAGGCGGCGACCCCCAAAGTCAGCTCCGGGGTATTGCGGGCGTGCTCCATCACGGTCTTGGCCACTCTCTTGGCCTCGGCTGTGTTCTTCCCTTTGCGCTGATAGGAGGCCTCGGGGTGGTGGCGGAAGATGAGCCCTGTGTCCTCCTTTCCTGCGTCGGGGCTGGGGAATACTACCAGGCGATCATCGTAAAACTCGTGGTTCGACACAGTGATGAGTGGTCTTCCCCCGATTTTGTGGACACGAACAGCGTAGCGTATGTTCATGTTAGGTTATGGTTTTGATTTTGGAAGTGTTTTTGAAGAAATGCTTCTGGTGAAAGGTATCCCAGGGTGCTGTGCCTTCGACGTTTGTTATAAAAAGTCTCGAGGTAATCGAAGATGGCCAGGCGGGCCTGCTGCTTGGATTCGAACACGCCGTTTTGGGGAAAGCATTCGCTTTTGAGGGAGGCAAAGAAGCTCTCGCAAGCGGCGTTGTCGTAACAGTATCCTAGCGCGCTCATGCTCTGAATCCAACCAAAGTCGTTCAATTGCTGCCGCACTTGGTGACTGGTATACTGGCAGCCACGATCTGAATGAAAGAGGGCTTTGTGAAAACCTCCCACTCGATTCCTGGTCTGGTGAAGGGCTGAAACGACCAGACCGGAGGCCAGGCTCTCGGCCACCTTGTAGCCCTGAATTACGCGGCCGAAGAGGTCCATCACGACCGCTAGATACAACCAGCCTTGCCGAGTGGGGATGTAGGTGATGTCGCTGACCATGATTTGGCCGGGCCCGGTCGGGTCCGGAGCCTCGGCCAGACGGTTGGGCGCTGGGAGGCTGCGGGGATCCTGCCGGGTCGTCTTGGGCCGGAAGGGGCTACCCCTACAGGCTTTTAGAGCATTTTGCTTCATCAGCCGGGCCACCCGGTTAACCGAGCAGCGAAAACCCCGCTGGTTGAGCTCCACGCTCATGCGAGGACTACCGTAACAGCGGGTGTGCCGGTCGGCATGGATCCGTTTGATTTCGCTCAGGAGGAGCCGATTTTGGCGGCGGCGCGCTCCCGCCTTACCCCTGCGCCATCGGTAATAACCACTCCTGCTCACAGCCAGCGCCTGACAAAGTTCAACCACTCTATAGATTGCCCGCATTTGATCGATCAGCGCATACCCAGCTGCGGGTCCTCGGCCAGTATGCTCGCGGCTTTTTTTAAGATCTCTCGCTGGCGACGCAGGTAAGCGTTTTCCCGGTTTAGCCGACGGATCTCGCGGGCCATCTCTTCGGGATCGTTCAAGGGGCGGGAAAGTCCCTGCTGGTCGGAGGGGTCCCCGAAGAGATCCTTGCGCCACTTCCTGAGGCTCCCATCGGAAATCCCCAGTTCACGGGCCACCTGCTTGAGGCTGTTGTTACTGTGCAAATAGAGTTCAACGGCTCGACGTTTGAACTCCTCATCATAGGTTCTGTGGGTTCTTGGCATGTCTAATGATCTCTCTCAGACTGCGCTGTTCGTGTCCACAAAATCGGGGGAGGTTCAAAGTGGGCGCAGAACATGCCCAGGATGCTCTCCAGGTCGGCGGTTTGGCTTGCCTCCTCTTCGCCATCGTCCCCCATCTTGTCAAAAAAGCTCGTGGGCGGAAGTTGTTTGCTGTCCCCCACAACGATGGCTTGATTGCCCCGGATGATCGCTCCCAACGCCTCCACCGGACGTACCTGGCTCGCCTCGTCAAAGACCACCAGGTCGAATACGACCGAGCCCGGCGGGATGTACTTCGCGATCGATAGCGGGCTCATCATGAAGACCGGCTTTATGCTCTGGATGGCCCGTCCAGCCTCCTTCATTAGCCGCCGGATAGGAAGGTGGCGGGTCTTCTTTTGGAACTCCCTCTTCAGGATGCCCAACTGGCCTCCGCCCTGATGACGGGGAAGTTGCTTCCAGTGTCGCTCGGCGATGAGGGCCCGATTGTGGTGAAACTGCGCCATGTCCAGCTTGCGGAACCTCTCCACTATGGCGGTGTGCGTTGCACCGTCGAACTCGGCCAGGGCGGGCCGTTCCCGAAAGGCCAGATCCAGCCAAGCACTGTAGCAGGCGTGTTCGAAGAGTCCGGTAAGCTGCCGGGCGGCGTCCTCCCGGGACGCCGCGGCCTCCGCCACCTCTGCGATACCCGCTTCCCCGGCCCTCTTCTCGAGCTGGTTGAAGCGTACCATGTCGTGGACCGAGGGAACTCGGTCGTGGGCGTTTCTCAGCCATGTAGCCATATCGCCGTAGGTCCGCTCGTTCAGCGTCTCCCCCGGCGCCAACCGGTCCGCGCGCAGCTCAATGGCTCCGGCCAGAGCTGCCAAAGCCTGATCTAATTCCCTCATCCGGCACTCGCAGGCATCGGCGGCGTCCTCCAGCTTGGGGCGATCCGGCATGTCGTCCAGCAAGTCGTGGATGACGGTGTCGAGGAACCCCTCGGTTTCGTCACGGTGGAGGCCCACGAGCCAGTTCACGGCCTCGGCAAAGCACCTGTATGTCTCCACCCGATCCCCCAGGGCAAGCCCTGGAAACAATTGGGCGACATGGTTCTTCGATCCCTCAATATCGCTCCGCAGGCGCTTGGCCTTGAGGATCGCGTCCACCAACTCGATCTGTTCCGGAACGGTCTGAAGCGCCTCTCCTCGACAGAGTCCACGCACTCTTTTTCGCGCATCGCGAAACGGTTGGAAGATGAACCCCCACCACTTGTCGCCGTAGGCCACCAAGGCTTGGCGCTCCGCCAACACGTCCTGATCCCACGCCTCCAGCATCAGGACCTCCTCGTAATTCGACCGGATTTCAGTGTAGCTGCAAGCCGCGTGAGCGAGTGCCATTATATTTTCTGAATCAGTCGCCCAGCCAGGGTTTCGGTGATCAGCTCCCAGCAGGGACGGAGCCTCTATCAACCTGCGGGCGTTGCGAATCATTCTCTCCAGATCCTCCCCTTTCATTTCCCCAAAAACGACCTCACGGCGAAGCACTTTCCCCAGTGCTTCCGCATCCCGCTCCAAACGGTGGAGCACCGCCGACATCTCTCCTACAACCTCCCGGACCAAATTCACCTCTGTAGGGACGAAGTGAAGCCTCCCGCAGGTCCACCACAGGTGCCGACACGGGATGCCGATAGCCCGCACAAGTTCCTGCATCTCGCGGACCAACCCGCGGCGGAGGGTGAATTTCTCGGGGTTCCAAGACACCACATCCCGGATCAGCAGACCCTGGCCTTCGACGACCAGTCCGCCGGCTCCGAGTTGCTCGATTCGGCCTACTAGGTCGTGCGGGGTCAGGTCGCTCTTTTCCACAGGCGAATTGACCTCCCTCGAGTAGTCATTCAGGCGCTTCCGGCTCTCTTTCAGAAGCAGCCGGTCTTCCTCCGCGGGACCGGAGGTGGGGCGGCCCAGCGACAGGGTGCGTCTGAACTCGTCCAGGACCACACGCTTATTGGTCTTGTGACTGTGGAGTTCGAGGCACGCATCACCCAAGTGGATGGTGTCCAGGCGGCGCTTCACGACTTCCAGGGCGGCCATCTTCTCCGCCACGAAGAGGACCGTCTTTCCGCAGGCCAGTGTCTCGCCAATCAGGTTGGTAATAGTCTGAGACTTACCTGTTCCCGGCGGTCCTTGGATGACCAGGTTGCGGCCGTTCACGACGTCGAGGACCGCCAAGGTCTGGGAGCTGTCCGCATCCACCACCGGATGAAGGCCGGCCTCACCCAGGTCGCCAACGTCGGGCCCATCTTCGTCGAATTCGGACGGCTGGGGTGCAAAACCTTCGCTGCCAAAGAGCTGCTGCACCAAAGGATGGTCGGCCGGTTGATTCCCATCCGGCCAGCTCGTCGGGTCGAGGTCCTTGTAGATAAGCAGCTTGCTGAAGGAGAAGAAGTTGAGATGAATCTCGTTGTGCTCGACTGCCCAGCGGCCCTGTTTTGCCACGGCCCTTTCCACCTTGGCCAGATAATTGTCGAAGTCCAAGTCGTCCTCGGGCGGCATCTCTGGAAGCCGGACGTTAAAGTCCTGTTTCAGCTTCGCCTCCAGCGAGAGGTTCGGTTCGATCTCGTCCTTCGTCCAGGTGAGCTTGAAGTTCTCCCTGAGATTGGACTGGGTGAGTTGGACAGGGATCAGCACCAAAGGTGCGCGCCGCTCCGTGCTGCTGGTGGCGGTCTCGTACCATTTCAGCATCCCCAGGGCGAGGTAGAGGATGTTGACTCCCTGTTCCTCGATGGATAGCCGGGCCTGACGAAAACTCTCGCGCAGGTGGAGATTCAGGCCGGTCTGGGTAAGGGCCGTCTGCAGTTTGTTGTCGGTGTGGCGGACCGCAATTGCATTGGGGTCTTGCGCGGGTTCGGCCAGGAAGTCGAGGAGTTCGTCGGGGACGTCGTCAAGGGATTCCAGCACCCCCTGCCCTTTCGGGGCGGGCAGGAAGTACATAACCCGCTCGGCCCGGACCAGAATTCTGAAGATCTCGCAGGAGCGTTCGTCCACGACTTCGAGACCACGACGTTTCGAGGGGCGAAAATTGAGAAGAGGGTTGCGCAGAGAGAGGTCGAGGATGTCGCGTCGGGACTTTTCAATTTCGTTGGGGATGGAGATGGACATTCCTGAAAGCGTGTGAAAAGGAAGAGATTTCAGAAAGTACCAGGCCACTAAGTAACCGCAAGCCACAACCCAAAAGGGCGTACTCCTGCTGTCCCCCGAGGTATCAATTTTCCACGGCATGACCCCTTGCTCGCCTCGGAACAGGAGCTAACCCGTCGGTGTTATGGATTTTGGCCTGCCTCCTCAGGTCAAGAAGAACCTTCCTGAAAAGGATGAATGAGGGAGGTGGTCGGCTAAATCAGTCTTCGGCACCCCCCTTCTCCTTAATTAACAAGGACTTATCTTGGGGGGTATCTTGGTCGGTATCTTGGTCGGTGACTTGGTCGGTGACTTGGTCGGTATCATGATCGGTCGTCGGAAGTAATGCCCAGTCTTTGCGTCCCTTGGCGCTCTTCCGCCTTCATGGATTACCATGCTTCGCAATGCTACGCACGGCACAGCGGCGTGACAAGTGGCGAGGGCGAACGGAGGGCGGACTTTCCTGCCTGCCACGCCGGGAGGCGGGTCCGCCATGGCCTTTATAAGGCGGGTTGGAAAACCCGCCCTCCGTTAAATTCCAGTTGAGAATTAAATCCGTGGTCAATTCCTAATTCCTAATTCGCGCCCTTGGCGCTTTCCCCCCTCTGTGCTCTCTGTGTCCTCGGTGGTTTCTCCCCTCTCAGGGCCGGCCTCCTTCATTCCTATTGTAATTCCACTTCTCTCCACTATCCACTCCCCACCGGGCGCCAGCCCCATCTGTGCCTTTTGTGCTTTTTGTGGCTATTTCCCTAACTTGTCCTGCCGTAGCCTCTTGACCTGCGTAGCGTTGCGAAGCACGGTTTAGGTGAAGCGGGATCCGCCCCTCTGTGTCCTCTGTGGTTAATTCCTCCTTCTCGCTTCCAAAATGCTTCGCGGGTAATCCAATGGCGGGCAATTCGGCGACACCTTGTCGCCATTTTTCGGAATTGGCGTAGGCATTGAACAAGCGCTTCATTGCCCGCAGATTACTTGGAGAAAATCCCGTTACGGCCGAATCACTTCGAGCTTCAATCCTGTCGCGCGGACGACGGGAGCGAGCGTTGACCAACGAGGATTGCCCTTCGCGGAAAGGATACGGTAGAGACTTTCCCGTGGGATCTTCGCTCGTTTTGCGACCTTCGCCATGCCTTGAACCTCGGCGACTTTGCGGAGCGCTTGCAGGAACACCGCAGGCTCTTCGTCCTCGGCTGCCGCCGTTAGGTATTCGGCGGCAAAGCCAGGATCTCTGAGTTGTTCGTAGAGCCACTCATCGTGCCTTATCTTTTGTTTTATCATTCTATTATTGAAATCGTTAAATCATTTTCACCTCGTCAAGACCTGAGTTTCCAGTTCTTCAAGCGTGCCTTTGCTTCTGCAATGTCAGATCGTTGCGTACTCTTGTCGCCTCCGCACAAAAGCAGGATTACGGTCTTTCCCGTCCTTGAAAAATAGACTCGGTATCCAGGGCCATAGTCAATCCGTAGTTCCCAGACACCGCCCTTCACCGATCTACAATCTCCAAACAAGCCGAGTACGAGGCGTTCGATCCGCGCCGAGATCCGCGCTCCAGCTCTTTGGTCTCGAAGACCGCTCAGCCAGTCGGCAATCAAATCCCGTCCATTGGCATCCGTGTAATGCATGACTTCGAACCTATAGGTGTTGCGACTCATGCTTTCTCCGGACAATTGTTTGTGCGGGTCCAATCTTTGTCATGTAGAAATCCTGAGGGGTTATAACAGGTCCAGTTTTTTAGGCGCATTGTATCGTATACGTTACAAAGGTCAACAACAAAGCATGATTGATTCTGGAACCGAGCATGGACGGTTTTGTGTTTACCAGACATTATGCGCAAAAGGGAATTAGGAATGATCAATTACGAATTGGGAATTCTGGATTTTGTGGTTCAGATGATGGGGAAGTTAACCGCAGATGGTCCAGATTTTCACAGATTCTATTTTTTGGTTTTTTGCATCTGTGCCCCTCCTAATCCCGTCCATCCTGTTTATCCATGTTCCATTCCTCTCCACTATCCACTCTTCACTCTCCACCGGGCGCCAGCCCCCTTTGTGCTCTCTGTGTCCTCGGTGGTTAATCCCCTATCCATGCCCATCCGTGAAACCTGTCCTGCCGTAGCCTCTTGACCTGCGTAGCGTTGCGAAGCACGGTTTGGGCGAAGCGGGATCCGTGAAATCCGTGGTCAATTCCTAATTCGCGCCATTGGCGCGCTTCCCCCCTGTCTTTGCGTCCCTTGGCGCCCTTCGCGAGAGTCCCTTCCCCTTAATCCATGTTCCTTACTTTCTTCTGATTTTTCTCTTGCAAAGAGCGCAAAGGTCGCAAAGACGAGAAGAATTGTGGATTCACCGACCTTGCGCGTTTCCGTCCACCTCAGCGTGTTCCCTTTCATGCTACCTGACCCTTTTGCCGCTTCCTTTCTTGGTGATTTCGATATGATGCCCCCATGGCACTGGCGAAAGAACTTCTTGAACAAGCTGTTCAAGAAGTTCTGGAACAGCCTGTTCCAGGATTGGAGCATCGAACGCCGTCCCCGTCTCATCGGAGTTGACTGGCGCCATCAAGAGGCGAGACCTGACCTATTTTACTTTGCTCCTTTGTCTAACAATAGAGATAGAGGTTGCGCGAAATAGTAGCTGCTTAGTCACCCACTAGGACGAAAAGTTTGGCAGATCGACATGACTCGGCCGAGTTCGATTGCTGGAGAAGTATAGCGCTTTAAACCTCTCCATCTGCTTTATTTTATCAAGGTTGATGCCCTGTTGCTTTGAACTGGCGACATTTTTCACAAGCGCTTTTGCATCTGGCTCGTTCAACCGCATGACAAGATAATTGGCGATCGCAGAAAAAACCGAAGCATGGAAATCTTTGGCTTCCTGAGATGCGAGAACCAAGGAGACGCCGTACTTCCTGCATTCCTTGGCCATCGTGGGGATGAGGGTCAGCTTGGCGGCTCGATGCGCCTCGTCCACTATGACCGTATGAGTGATACGATCCTGAATACCTCTCTTAAACATGTTCTTGTAGAGACCATAAAGGATCAGCGAGGAGAATGCCTTTTGAAGCACATCACTTTGCGTCCTATGAATTCGGATCACCGTGGGTTGCTCACATTCCCACATGTCCCCTTGGGACTCGTTCAGGTCAAAAAATCCATAGTCATCCAATTCATCGAGACGTTCCAAGAGATTCTTTAGCCCGACATTAGGTTTTGGGCGAGTCCGCAAGATCTCCAAGAAACGCCTAAAGGGAGGTTCTTGTAGGTTACCAAGATCATTCGTTGAACTACTCCATCCAGCCTCCTTAAAACTTTTCTTGACCGCTTGCCGGATTTCTCCTCCTTGAAGCTGTCCCAGGTCCGGGTAGATGGCCATGAATATGTCCCTGATCATTCCGGCTACATCGAGATGAGCGAATTTCGATGTCCTGCCAATCACCTGTAGCGGATTGAAACCCAGCCCATCGAAGTCAATGAAGCGGATAGATATGCCAAGAGATTGCAGTTTTTCGTCGATATCCTGGTGGTAGGAGAACACGATTGGACGTACTCCGTGCTGAAGCATTTGCTTACAGAGGTTTAATAAGCAGGTGGTCTTCCCCATCCCCGGGAGGCCGGCTACAAGAAGGTGTGGATTGCCCTTCGTGGTGAGGGACCAATTAACTTTTGCTGAGGTAAAGCGGTCATGCCCGAGCACGATTGAGGGATCCTGAATATTGCCCGAACCAAGTGATCCAATGCGGCCTTCAGATTGCACTTCATCTTCCCTTTTAGATAGTGCGGTAGATAATGTGTCTTCTTTCCCCTCGTTGACCACTTTAATAGGAATTTGCACGGTCTCTTCCTCTGCGGATGGGGTTGCCTCAAGTTCTATTTGAGCTCCGATCGCTTCACTATTTTCGCCGGAGTCCGACTCGGTCCTTTCCTCTACGGGGAAGCCCCAGTCCAAGTCGGGCAATGAACCTGGGCCAAACAAGAACACACCTATATCGTCCCACTCTGATGGTGAGATTTTCAGGGGAGTCCTATTCCTGTATTCCGGACAGAATACCCATCCTCGGCCTCCCCCTTGAGCGCCTATGAGTGGGTAGTGTCGTTTCTCCACCATCCGATTGATCTCACCTATCAGTTTTTTGTAGCAATCCTTTGGCAACCCGTGTCTGTGCGCCTTGTCGGCGTAAAATCGGAGGACTCGGGCCAACTTGGCTTTACGGATGGAATGGAACGAATGAGGAATTTCCTTCTGGCTGTACCACTGAAACCACTGGCGTTCGGACGAAGTGGTTTGGCGCCGAATATAATTTAACAAGGAGGAAGAGCGGGCTGCACGGAGGTGCCGGCGGTATTTCACCTCAATAAACCTGAACGACAAACCCAGTCGCGGCGCCTCGGTAATATATATCAGATCCGGACGAGGTCCAGTCGTTTGGTCTCCGGATTCCTTCTTAACCGGTGGTAGAAGGTCGACTACATCATCGACTGGAACAATAAAGCCATGCTTCAAAGATACCCAACAATCGTCATCTTTATTCGACCTTTGGCAGTTTGCATGACTGAGGGCGAGCGAAATCAATTCCGAGGCAGGAGTCGTGTCACCGGTGAGACGGATGGCAAGCCGTCCGCTCAGGGCTTTCAAATTAGACATGAGGAACTCCGCGTTTCGAAGGCTGTGGCTTAGTCCCATCTGCTTCAATGCGTCGTCCAGCAACGCTTGTACTTCCTCGATTTTTGTGGTCGAGGTAATCAGTTGCAGGCAACCGAGATCCTCTCGCTCAGGTACGCAGTCGATCACAAATTTGTCGAATGCCTCACGATGGTGGCGAGGGGAATCGAAGTATTCTATGCCCGCATTACGATCCAGGGTAATCACCCAATCACAAAGCCCATGAAGGCGATCAAGGCTCTCAGCCTTATCGGGTGATATCTCAGTATACAGAATCGGAGCGTCTTTCCGGGAAGGATCGAGATTACGAGCAACCAGTTTGTAGATAAGGTTTTGCAATTTCCGAAGCCTTTCCGTGTGGGCGCGGCCGACCGGGTGACTCTCCCCGCCTTCCCACTGAGGAATTATGCTGTTCCAGGACGGATGGGGATCGCTCGAGTATCTCCTCTCCAAGAAAGCAATCAAACCAAAGGCATAGACCGGCCTACTCACCTTGGTGGTATTGGAGACTTGCACGCGCGAGGCGAAGGTGTCAAAGGCCAGGGCCAAGTGTGCCGCCGACTCGGGTTCCGATCCTTCCTTGCGTGCCCACCTCAATTTTGGAAGCCTTACTCCTCCAGGAAGAGTGATCGACTCCAACATCCAACGATCATTTCTGTCCAGGGTCCCGCTCCTCGCCTGCGTTTCTCCTGAGACTCGGCAATATACCTTCCGGGAACGCCACTTTTTATTTGGCGTTGAGACGGATGTATTTCCAAAACATAAACGAGGTTGGACTCTTCATCATCAGTATTCGAATTTTGGTCCTTTCGCTTCCTCTCGAAGCTGAGTTTCGAGGCTCGGCCCAATGCGCGCACGACGGTTTTTCCATCGCCTGCTCGAAGCGCGTGAACGTGGAGTATCTTTGCGGCCACATGGTTCTCCAAGTACTTGCAAATCTCTTTGCCAAGAACTTCCGCGCTCCGTGATCCGACCGTCGGTATGGCGCCGGTTCCTTCCTCCTCCTTGTCTGACATGGCCCTTTGGAGAACCGCAAGGGTGCTTTTGGGTTCGGGATCTTTGTCGTCGACCATTCCGACTGCATGGAAGCCTAACGTGTCCGCGAACACAAAAGAGCTATTGGAATCTAAACCAGGGAGGAAGGCTGGGAATCCAGATCCATCCAGGGCCTCCATTTCCTTACGCACCTTTGCTGGTTCGAGGTTCTCGTCGACTGTGTTGAGAACGAGATTGTCGTAAGCGACGTGCCAAGCCATACGCAGGGGGTGACCCGGTAAAACGATCAGGCCGATAAGGTCGCCCGATTGCGACTGTATCTCGACCGTTTGGGCAAGTGCGAGTTGTGGTTCTCCAGCGCCTAAAAGGGCAATCCACGATCTGATATATTCAGCAGCTCTGTTTTTGAGGATACGTGATTGATCATCATAGACTTGGCCGATGCCTCCGATCGTCCCGACCCCTCCAACATCTCCAAACAGCTCAACCATACTCTTGCCAGCTTTCTGAGCCCGTTTCCAAAGTTCTTCATCTACCTGATCGGGCCGAACGAAGGAAATAAACTTGGGAGAACCAACCCGTTCGCCAGAAAGGCGAACCTTGACACTCCAGCGGCCGATGGTTCCGCTGACCGACCGCCAGGAGTCCTCGGTTTCCCTGATCAGAGGTGGTCGATAAACGCGAAAGTTCTTTTTCTGTTCAGGGCTCTTCCATACGAGGAAGTCTCCCTTGGCATTGCTCGGACTGGTTTTAGTGAGGGAGGTCATTGCTGTGATTTCCTCACGGTTGCCAAGGTCAATCAGCGCATCGCTGAAGGCTCGGAATCGCTTACCTAACGGCGTACTGCCGTCTGGCCGTTGCCCACACACGATCTCGAACTCCTCGGTCTCCTTAACGAGGGAGGGTTTGCCGACTACAGACAACACCACCCGCACTGGAATTACGGAATCTTCGGAAAGTTCTGGAAAATCGTCTTGCGTGAAAATGCACTTCTCGTGGGCCTTGGAGATATGGCTCCCTTCCCAATATGCGATCTCTTCTTGGTTCTGAGAAGTTACAATCTCGACACGGTACTTGGCATCACCTTTACCCAAGTGACTGGGGCGAGCCTTCCAGCGAATTTCGAGTTTCGAATAATTTCTGGTCTGCTCCTCCTCCGGATCGACTATCAATACGGGCACTTCGTCACCTCGGTCGGTCAATCCCGACCATTTGTATACCTTGCCCTTAGGAGTTCGCCACGGGGTAAGTTTAATGTCCAAGATACTGTCAGCCGCACTCTCTGTTTGAAGTGAATTCACCCATAGCGATTCTTGCTTTTTCAGGCGCGCAAGAGCGGAGCTAAGCGGCGAAGTCGCAGCCACCCTCAAAAACTTCTCCAAATCTGTCAGTTGTTGCTGGGTGGGGTTGAGAAGCCGTAGGCCATTGATCCGGTCTGCCGGGGTACGGTCGAAAATTCCAGGATCTAAAAGTCTGTCCACAAACCTCCTGGAGGTATCGAGATCGGGCAGGTCTTCGCCTCCACACTCTCCTTCGACAGGCCACAGTCCAAGCAGTGGTAGATGGGCTCCGGCAGGTCGATGGTTCATCCCTACTTGGCAAAAGTAATCAAATTTGGTCCAGGGCGAGATGGTGGAACTGCCTCCAATCCCTCGGGCCTTACTCACCGCCCGTTCGGCAAACTTACGGTGTCCGGCACCCAAGACCTTGGTTATCTTGCCGGCTGCGAGCCTATGGGCTTGATGAAAGAGATCCTTTTCACTGATTTCTCGTGTCGCGCTGAAGATACCGTCCATTCCCGCTCCTGCCCTTCCCGTGTCGACTAGAAGGAGCGTAGCGTCAGCCTTTTCCTCGCGGATCTCGACGGCTTGGTCAGCTGTAATGGTTCGGGCATCCCGGTTTTCCGCATCCGTTACCCGCCATATCTTCCAGCCGGGGATGTTAAAGTGGTCCTTGTCTCGTACCAAGAACCTTACCACGTCGGGAGTCAGGCAACGAACGAAGGCCATGACCCCATTCTCGGGTTTTTCAAGCACTTTTTCGAAAGCTTGGGCCAGTATGGCGCCGTGATGCCCTGTCCAGTTCATGCTACTAAATCTCGGCTGGTTTGAACCTTGGGGTGAGGCACTTCATTCCCTCAGCGTCATTTACTGAAACCAGGAGTCCTAGGTCGCGGAGCCGTCGGTCCAAGTAGGCACGGTTGAGTTGAAGCAGGTCGTTCGATATGGTCATTCTGGGTGGACTGGTGTCGATGTAGAAGCCGTAGCGTTTTTGTAAATTGTCTGTAAACGCCCTAAACGACAGCCACTTTGTGCCCGAACTGCCGCCACTCCGCAATAGGAGGCGGTGCACGAGGTAATCGAGCACGGCATC
Source organism: Opitutales bacterium (assembly GCA_965218995.1). Lineage (GTDB taxonomy): Bacteria > Verrucomicrobiota > Verrucomicrobiia > Opitutales > UBA2995 > JAABVD01. The sequence continues at coordinate 2,192,562 of CBDCML010000004.1, read as the reverse complement.
TGTCAATCTCAGGGACCTTAGAGTGATCGTACGTGGCGTGGGTGAGCCGCCTAACTTACGGCGTGCCCGTCTCTTCGCCGCCAGACCGTTTGGGCGGTCAACAAAAGTAGCAGAATCAATCAGCATATCTAATCGGCTTTGTGGACTTCTACCCTGCAAAAGGATCAGCCCTTCCGCAAGACGCCAAACCGGATTGGACTCGACCTCATCGTTCCTTAGCACTGTAGCTGCTTCGGGATAATCTTTTTCAACTTTTTCAGCCAATACCTCAGCATTCTCGTCCAAGGAGTCCAGGATCGCATCTGATCGTGGGTTGCGGCCGTGAAGCAAATCTCCAAGGAGTCGCAGCCAATCGTTGGCTTGGGGACATACCGTGATGGTTCCGACCTTCTTCTTGATTTTGCGATCATAGCGAGCTTTGTAATCCAATAGGCGGAGAGCCATTAGAACGATGGGGAAGCGACGGGCACGACCCATGAACTCGCCCATGGATTGCTCGGCCAAAGCTTTGAGCGACCTTTCGATGCCCATAGAGCAATCGACAAAAAACGGTGCGGGTTTTTGATCATTGGAACGGATGATATCACCTTCTTTAGCCCAGTTGAGTGCCAACTCCACTGAGGAGGTGGTTATCGAGGTCAGGCCAATAGCCAGACAAGATTCCAACAACTCCACAAAAGCTTGGCGGGGTATTTCACTCGCATAGGACCGCACAAATTTGCGGATGTCCTCCGAGAAATTCTTGGCCGCTTGGGTGGCAATGGGGCGTTGGTTAGAAATCGAGGGGGACTTCCCCTGCATCTTTCCAGGAGCTTGCCTCAGGCTTTGGGCTAGCCTGATCATGAGCAAATCGTCAATCCCTACGGAAGACTCATCGAATTGATCGGCCGCATAATCGTCCTTGATCTCCTTCTGCCTTACGCCACTGAGGAATGGCTTAAGTAAAACATTATTGTGTATTTGGTGGCCGACCAGAAACCGAGTCTTCTTTTGATTCTGGGTCCGTTGGACCTGATCGTACTTTTTCTGGTTGGCTAAAATTGCCACCATCATTTCGGGAACACGGCGGAGATGGGCGACTTTCTCCGGAAGGTCCACCCAACTGGACATGTAGTGGGTCGGAGCAACTCGCTGTACTTGCTTCGTTCTGCCGAGATCGTTGCGAATATTCTCCAGGCAATAGCACAATAGAAGATCACCCAAAATTGCCCGCTTTGTGGGATCATCGAATCCCCCTAATTCATTACTTTCATTGCTGGCGAGATGCTTAGCGATCGCCTCAATAGTGATGGAACGTCTGCGCTGGGCGAGGGTCCCTGAAGGGACTGCAAACTCCTCAAGTAACCGGCCCTTTCCCCGTCTGTGCCCGAAGCGGAACATGTAAAAAACCGCCGGTAAGATTGCCGAAATATCAAAATCTTGAACAGAGATTGGCAACACTTTGTGGTAGCTTGATGACCAGATTTCCTTGGTCATGGCAGTGGTAAGGACAGCTTCTACCGTGTTTCTCACGCTCATGACGACTCACCTCCCAAATCTGAATGGATCACTAATTTCTGCTTAGGTCCGTCCGGATCATTTTCAACTTCGGTGGACACCTTGTAAACGGTATCGTCGCGCATTGGGTTCCAGGCCATGATTTCCCGATCATCTTCTTGTGTCAAACGCCGCAAAAACACCGACAAATTTGCGAAAGTTTCGTCTGTGGATACATCGGCCAATTGATAACCTTCTTTCAGGCGCAGTAGCCGATGGAATAGCCCCGCGCTTAGGCGCAGTCGTTCTTGTCTTCCATCCTTGTAGCTATAGGTCAGGTATGCTTCGCGCGGCAGAAGTTCGGCAGTGTCCTTGGTGCTTAATTCACCGTCCGTTCCATTGTCGGACCAGATTTCGGAGATAAACTCGAATCGGCTCAAGGGCTTCTCGGACCAGAACATTGTTTCAGTAGGGGTTCGTGGCGTGATTCGCAAAGGGACGATTCCCGGTCGGTTAAGCGCCAAATGCGGTAGTTCACCGATGTGGGCGATGCCCTTGCAAAGGTCCTCGCACAGTTCCTGCCGTTCTGTTTTATTGAGTAAGGAAATGTCCCTGAACCTCCGGAGATAGCGGCCGTGAGCCAGCCCCAGGGCGCTTTGGGTGTCTTCATCCCCAACGACTTCTGCGATACGCTCTTTAGTCCACTCGAAATAGGCACGACGGCGCGCTGAAGCGATTCGAACTTTAACACCTTCATTTGGGTGCGAAGGTGTGGTCCGTAGAAGGTGCCTGTCGACCTTTGGATGGGCTTCTAGCGCCGGATCCAAGTGCACCAACTCTCTGAGTACTTCCCCTTGCCTTCGAGGGGACTCCGAATCGAAGGCCCTATCCCAGTAGAATGGCTCGCTGAAATCCGAGCCCTCGTGGTAGTCGGTGCAGTAGCGGGTTCCAAAAAGGATGTAGACCAGCGCACTCCGCAGTTCACGCACGGTGATGTGTGTCTCTCCACGAAAATGGACCGCTTGCAAAGCCTCGAAGAGGCGCTCTCTTGCTCTATTTCGAACAGGCTCAGGTTCGGCGCCCGGCAGGTCACCCGGACCAAATAACTTTGAGGCGCGAAATACTTCACAGCTTTCCTGAGCAGAACAAGTAGCACAGGGCTGCCATTTCTCACCTGCATCCGATCCACCATACAATTGGTCGAGCAATTTATCGAGAAAATCGGTGGTAATCCGGTTTTGCTTGGTATCCACTCTTCCGACGTGAGAGCGTCGATTGAGGTGATGGAAGGCGATGAATCCCTCCTGCTGATCGGGTTGGCTATCCAACTCAATATGCAACGTTGCCTCAAGCCGATGTTTAAGGATTCTTTTAAGCTCGGAATTCGGTTCGCTTTTGATCCACTCTAACAGTCGGCCATCGTTGATTGCCAAGAGGTGTGTGATGTCTTGGCACGGCTTGCCATTCCGAAAAGGGCCAAGAAATTCGTCGAGTATTTCGTCGGCTGAACGACCTTGGTAGGCCGCTGAGCCGTCCAGATTCATCTGCACGTGAAGTCCGTCTTCTACTACCTCGTCAATAATCCTCTTGGAGGAGTCAAATTGGTCCATTCCGATTGCTTTGGCCAAATATTGGAGCAAGGCCGTCTTCCCATCTCCAGCATTACCACACAGGATTACAAGCCGCACTTGCCTTGCCAAAATGTCGTTTAAAAGGGTTTCCTCCAGGTCCGTTGGGACATAGGTTTCCTCGGCAAACTTGGTGTCCAGTCCTCGGGTCTCTTGGTTGCCCCAACGCGAGCCGGGATAAGAGGCCAGGAGGTGCCGCAGCCATGGAACTTCGTTTGGATGTCGCTTTGTTTGATCGGTTGGAGGTTGGTCCGAGGAGTCCGGCGGCGTGATATCCACCACCTCAACATCGGTTGAAGTCGCCTTGGACAAGGCCTTCAGAGCCTCCGCCACCGAAGTAAGCCGCTTTTGGGAGTCCGGATCAGTGGCCTGTTCGAGGAACGGGACCAACCCCGGGTATTCTTTGCGTTCCGCCTTTTTCCAATTAAGAGCGCCTTTTAGATAACGATTGCCATTGTTAAGGAAAGGCTCCTTATCAAAAAGTACATGGAAAAAACTCGCGGCCAAGGCGTGCAGGTCGTCTCCAGGTCCTGCCTTGTCCTCTTCCTGATTTGAATGCGACGAATAAAGGTCGGTATCGGTATGACTCTTTGGTTCGTCGATGCGGGTAACGGAGTCGTAGTCCGTAAGAACCAAGTCCTCGCCAGAGACAATCAGGTTGTGCGGACTAACATCCCCATGGACAAGGCCATTTCGGTGGAGGGTGTCAAGCGCTTCACAAATGCTGCGCAACCACCGAAGGGCGAGTTCTTGAGCGTCCAATTGATTCTGTTCCGCCAGCAATGGTAACAATCCTGTGAAGTCCGTTAAAGGAACTCCTTCTATCCAAGTTAAAAGGGCCATGAACTCATTGTTCCGCCATTCCGTGGCAATTTCGAAAACCCTGGAGAAGGCAGGATGCCGGCTGACCGGATCCCGGGCAAGCTGGTAGCGCTTGCAAATCCGTTCCCCGTGGGACTTGTCGTGGGCGACCTTACCTACAAATGTCCCAATTTCTTCTTTCGTTGATGGATCCAACTCAACTACTTTGAACGCAGTACCGGCGCCGCCCGATCCAAGGCGAGATACGATCCTGTAATCACGTCCCCGAAACCTGACCTCCTGTCCTTCGGTCCAGAATCGAGCCGGAGGGGCTGCTGGTGTTGGAGATGATCCGCCCAATAGTTCCCTCAACTGTCGATCCAATTCCTCCATAGGTGCGCGTGCGGCAGGAGGTTCTCTCATCCCGGTAGCAAAAACTTCCTGGGCCATGTTTACCTGCCCGTCGTCGCTGTTGTCTCCAAAAAGCATCTGCAACGAAGCACACAACGAATAGATGTCTTGCTGTGGGCCGGGGACCTTGAGAGTGCCCTCCCGAACTTCCGGAGGGACCACCTCGGGCCATCCGATTAGCGCGCCAACTCTATCTGCATGAGCGGTGTCCCCCGGGGACCTCGCATATCCAAATCCTGTGAGGATTGGCGAGTTATCGTGCATCACTAGAATGGATTCGGGCGATAAATTGCCGTGGACCATGGGCTGACCGTTCTTCGCCGCCTCATGTAACTCCTGGAGCGCCATAACTGCTTTTCGGGCGAAGGCCAATCGCGCAGATACAGTCCATGATTTGTCTTTAGTCCGTCGTGCAATACTCGGCACGGCTGGGTCAATTATGGTGAAGAAACTCATCTCCCCCTGGTATCTGGGCGCATCCTGGAACGAGTCCAATATCCGGGGCGCCCATGTATGACGCTGCAAGCTGTGAAGGATGTCGTGCTCGGCACGAGCTTTCCTCCGTTCGGCTTCCGTACCTGTGCCAGCCGAATAGTCGTAAATATGAAGTATGACCCGATCCCTAGTCACTGAGTGAATGCCCCGGAAGGTTCGGTGGAAGGCTTCGCCCGAATCATCCTGCAGTTCCAGATTGATGTAACTGCCGAAGCTCCGGAGCGGGGCATTCAATGTGGCGTGTTTCCTCGGAGCCAGCTTACGGGCTAGTTTGTCAACTTGGGAAGGTGACAAGGATGGCTTAACGTCGGCACCTACGGCTTCTCGCCAATCCTTGAGGGAGCAGAGGCGAACTCCCCGCACCTTTCTTTGGGCGAGGAGACGCCGTGCTTTCGAAGGCTGCTGAGTAATAAGAATGGTCCCATCCACACGTGGAAGATGTGGCACTGTTTTGCGTAGTGTCGTAGCAACTTTGCGTGCCTTTCTTGTAACCAAATCTGCTGCATGAACAGTCTGGTCACGGTCACGATTACGGTACGAGTCTGTCCAGTGTTTTACCTCTATGACGCGAACCCCCGGCGGCCCGATGACTACGATGTCGATCTCATCTGATTGATATTCATGGGTAACGGAAAAGGTCAAATTGGTTAACAAAACCCATTTTTCGTCCCCCGGAAGTGAGATAATACCTGTCTTGAGTTTATCGAAGGCCTTGATTTCGCTCCGGTTGGCGGCCGGGCCACAGTGGTAGTGCTTAACCTTCACGTGTGGCCGAACCGTAAGTGAATGGGTTTTGAGGCGTATATCTTACTCTAATTCCCATGTTAAAAAAAGACCTGTGACCAAATCAGAGAAGCTACTCTTCGTCAATAACTTGTGGGCCGATATCACTCAGGATCCAACCGATTTTCTACCCTTGATGGGCCAAGTTTCCCGACACATTCCTTCAGTTTCCCGAAAAAAAATCTGCTTGAGATTGGATGGTCCTGAACTGGGGACAGTACTCGGACCCCAACGTTTAGCCCGAGTCCAATGAGAGATTTCCCTATGGGTGATTGTGGTCATTCGGGCGGGGTCAGTATTGCCAGGGCGTCAGCCATCCTTTCGGTTGCGGCTACGCCCATTTCTTGGGCCAGTTCGGCGGGGTTTGCGCAGTTCAACCAAGTCAGGGATGTAGCGGGGTTCGGTCATGGTTTCATAGTAATGGTCATACTCCCTAAAACGATTCATTACTGGCATCTTGCTAAAAGAAAACTTGGAATATTATTCGCACCTTTGTAATGGGGGCGTTGTAGGCGCCACTTCTATAAGAGCCCTATGAAAGACAAATTGATCAATTGGCTTGATGAAAACTAACCAAATCCAACCACCTGAAATCCAGAATGGGGATCCAAAATCCTTAACTATGTGGATACCTCAACAATGGCGAGGAATCGTCTGCTGCAACGACCATGCGCTTTTTACCGTTCCTCGGATGCGACCATCTCCCCGGCCGATACGCTGGTCGGCACGAGGGCGGTGAGCGATATTGCCGCCTCCGGCACGATGCGTGTGGGGATCTATTGGAACGCGCCAACGAGTCCCGGCACCTACTTTTACGGCGTCTGCGTGGACGCGGTTCCCGAGGAGTCCGACACCACCAACAACTGCTCGTCGTCGGTGCAAGTCGAAGTCGAGTAGCCTATGGCTGTAACTGCCCCTGACCAAGGGGTGCTGGCATGTTCGGTCACCGATAGCAGCTTGGTGAACTTTTCCCTTCCTTATCTTCGCGTCCTTCGCGCTCTTCCGCCTTCATGGATTACCATGCTTCGCAATGCTACCATGCTTCGCCAAAGAGGCTTCGCACGGCACGCGCAGGTCAAGAGGCACAGCAGCGTGACAAGTGGCGAGGGTTAAAGGAGGGCGGACTTTCCTGTCCGCCACGCCGGGAGGTGAACCTCCCCCGATTTTGTGGACACGAACAGCGCAGTCTGAGAGAGATCATTAGACATGCCAAGAACCCACAGAACCTATGATGAGGAGTTCAAACGTCGAGCCGTTGAACTCTATTTGCACAGTAACAACAGCCTCAAGCAGGTGGCCCGTGAACTGGGGATTTCCGATGGGAGCCTCAGGAAGTGGCGCAAGGATCTCTTCGGGGACCCCTCCGACCAGCAGGGACTTTCCCGCCCCTTGAACGATCCCGAAGAGATGGCCCGCGAGATCCGTCGGCTAAACCGGGAAAACGCTTACCTGCGTCGCCAGCGAGAGATCTTAAAAAAAGCCGCGAGCATACTGGCCGAGGACCCGCAGCTGGGTATGCGCTGATCGATCAAATGCGGGCAATCTATAGAGTGGTTGAACTTTGTCAGGCGCTGGCTGTGAGCAGGAGTGGTTATTACCGATGGCGCAGGGGTAAGGCGGGAGCGCGCCGCCGCCAAAATCGGCTCCTCCTGAGCGAAATCAAACGGATCCATGCCGACCGGCACACCCGCTGTTACGGTAGTCCTCGCATGAGCGTGGAGCTCAACCAGCGGGGTTTTCGCTGCTCGGTTAACCGGGTGGCCCGGCTGATGAAGCAAAATGCTCTAAAAGCCTGTAGGGGTAGCCCCTTCCGGCCCAAGACGACCCGGCAGGATCCCCGCAGCCTCCCAGCGCCCAACCGTCTGGCCGAGGCTCCGGACCCGACCGGGCCCGGCCAAATCATGGTCAGCGACATCACCTACATCCCCACTCGGCAAGGCTGGTTGTATCTAGCGGTCGTGATGGACCTCTTCGGCCGCGTAATTCAGGGCTACAAGGTGGCCGAGAGCCTGGCCTCCGGTCTGGTCGTTTCAGCCCTTCACCAGACCAGGAATCGAGTGGGAGGTTTTCACAAAGCCCTCTTTCATTCAGATCGTGGCTGCCAGTATACCAGTCACCAAGTGCGGCAGCAATTGAACGACTTTGGTTGGATTCAGAGCATGAGCGCGCTAGGATACTGTTACGACAACGCCGCTTGCGAGAGCTTCTTTGCCTCCCTCAAAAGCGAATGCTTTCCCCAAAACGGCGTGTTCGAATCCAAGCAGCAGGCCCGCCTGGCCATCTTCGATTACCTCGAGACTTTTTATAACAAACGTCGAAGGCACAGCACCCTGGGATACCTTTCACCAGAAGCATTTCTTCAAAAACACTTCCAAAATCAAAACCATAACCTAACATGAACATACGCTACGCTGTTCGTGTCCACAAAATCGGGGGAAGACCAGTCAACAGATCCAGATAATGTCGAATGGCAGTCTGGCTCACGCCAAGTGCACGGGCTGGTTCTGCCGCATTCCAGGTTTGACCGTGATAGTGGGCCAGCATCATCCAGAAACGGTGTAGGGCGATCGCTGCTACGCGAACTCCCCATTGGGGCAGATCTCTCTCGAGGAGCGTTTGAGCAAAAGCTTTCCTCCAAGCCATGCTATCCGTCTCGGAACGCGCCAGGTAAGACAAAGGAAAACCGCCCCGTCGCCACAATTTATCCCCTGCTTCCCCTCCCAGTTCCCGGAGAGTAAAGCCACCAAGCTGCATGTGCTCCACACGTCCGGCCAAGCTCTCAGAACTCTGTCGGAGCAGATCGCCTGAAGCGCTACCGAGAATCAAAAAACGAGTCTGCAGTGACTTCCGGTCTGCCAGAACCCGCAAGACTGGAAAAAGGTTGGGCCGCCGCTGGATTTCATCGATGACGACCAAACCCTCCAGCGATTGTAGAGCAGTCAATGGTTCGTCAAGTCGGGCCAGACTTACAGGATCCTCCAGATCGAAGTAATTGATGGATTCCACACCAAGCAATTCGCCTGCAAGGGTGGTCTTTCCACATTGCCGTGGCCCTGAGAGTAAAACCACCCGGCTGCGTTCCAGCGCGGTTTCGAGCGTTCTGAGCGCTTCTATCCGATTAATCATTGGGCCGGAAACTACCATGAAAATCGAACGATTAAAATAGGAATTTCATGGAAAATCCTTCTGTGTTGACTAAGTCCCACCGTATAGAGGCGCCGTTGGCGCCAATTAGGATTGAGGAATGAGGAATTGACCACGGATTTCACGGATGGGAACGGATGGTGGAGAAGAGGGAGAAAGGGGGAAATAGCCGCGAAAGAGCGCAAAGAGCACAAAAACCGCGGATTAAGAATGGACTCTCGCCAAGATCGCAGAGGGACGCAAAGAGGGGGAGAATTAAATAACGGAGGGCGGGTTTTCCAACCCGCCTTATAAAGGCCATGGAGGACCCGCCTCCCGGCGTGGCAGGCAGGAAAGTCCGCCATCCTTTCGCCCTCGCCACTCGTCACTAGCCACTGACAACTGAATTATTTGACTCTCGCGAAGAACGCGAGGCCGGAAAGACAGGGAGGGGCCCAAAGCTGTAGAGGAAGTTTATCCCCCGATTGGGGTGAGGCCATTGGAAGATCGGAGGATAAACAGATAGCCGCAGATTCAAACCTTGAAGAACCGGTAGTCTTTGGAGTAACGGATTTTGACGTGTTCATCCACACGTATTTTTATCTTACGCTACGGTAGCCAGGTGGTGTTTCTTCAACGCGGCAACCAAGCGGGAAATCTCGTCTCCAGTCAAAGGGGTCTTACGGCGTATTTTGGCTTGCAAGGTTTGGACATTGATACCCGCTTCACGCGCCAATGCAGATAAATTCAGGATGGATGACAAGTCTGCCAGCCGATTGATATTCAAGACGACACCAGTCTCGAAGTAATCCAGGACGCTCTCATCGGCCTCAAAGCGTTCTTCCAAATTATCTTTGTTTGTTTTGCTCATATAACTCTATCTCCTCTTTGCGAGCTCGGCGAACACTAATCAGGCGAACCTTGTCATCGCGCTCGGTGAAAATGGCCGTATACAATCGCTCATCGATTCTACTAATAGCAAGGTAGCGGGATTCATGTGGGAATCGGGATGGTAGAATGAACAGATTAGAATCCAGCCACAGACTTTGGGCTTGTTCGAAATCGATTCCGTGCTTTGCACTATTGGAAATGGACTTGTCGGGATCATAATCGAATTGCATTCAGGCCGCTAATTTGCATAAATTTTTATGCAAATCAAGAGAGATTAACCACAGAGGGGGCTGGCGCCCGGTGGAGAGTGAAGAGTGGATAGTGGAGAGAAGTGGAACTATAATAGGGACGGAGGAGGCTGGCGCTGAGATGGGAGAAACCACGGAGGGCACCGAGAGCACAGAGTTTGGAATTGGAAAGAACCTGAACCACAGATGACGCAGATGAGCGCAGATTAATAAAGGAGGGGGGACATTCCTGTCCCCCAATGGAAGAGATTCTCGCAACTTGTCACACCGTAATCCATGAAGGCGGAAGCTCGCGGAGGACGCCAAGACGGGAAGAAATAGGAGGGAGAAATAGCCACAGGGGATAAGAGATGCTGAGATACTGAGTTTCTGAGATGCTGAGAGGGGGGAGGCGCCGTTGGCGCCAATTAGGAATTAGGAATTGGGAGTTGGCTGCCGCCAAAGGCACAAAGGCACAAAGGGGAGAGGCGCCGTTGGCGCCAATTGTGTTGATATGGCGGGTTGGAAAACCCGCCCTCCGTTATAGGCCGCCCTCGCGGCCACGGGCTTTGCCGGAACAGGATTTATTTCTGAAGTACTTGGATTTGGAGATGCCCTCTGCCCCTTCGCGTCTCTTTCTCAGAAACTCTGTTCTCTGAATCTAAGCAACTCTTCATTTTTCCTGTTGGGACGGAGTGCCATCCTGTTGCCGGAGGCATCCGGTCACGAAGTGACGATGTTTGAGATTTTTCTAACAACGTTCCTTTCAGTCACTTGATCCTGCTTCGCCAAACCGTGCTTCGCAACGCTACGCAGGTCAAGAGGCTACGGCGGGACAGTGAGGGCGGAGAGAATTTGGATAAATCCACTAGCAACTCGTCACTAACCACTGACCACCTATTTCACGGATGAGAAATTGACTCTCGCGAAGGGCGTTGAGACAGGCATGGCCGCAACTGAGGCTACTCGGCATACCGGCATCAGGCTATTATCCGTGGCGCGCCACACCATGGTGGCCGCGATGTGGGGATTTGCTGCCAGGAGTCATTCTAAGGCAACGGCGCCACAGTCCGCGCCGGTGCCGTTGTGGTTTGGAATGGCAGCCAGCCACGCCCGTAGCGTTTCGTCCTCCGGGACGCAAAGGCCGGTGTTGCTGTAGAAAAACTGTTCGAGTGAGAGATTGGCAAAGCTCAACGGCAGCGGACCCGACAGGAGGGGATTGTCTCCGAGATCAAGCCGTTTAAGAATCCCAAGGTTGCCCAACTCGGGCGGTATCGGGCCGCTCAGGTTGTTGTTGTTGAGGTAGAGGAATCGCAAGTTGGAGAGACTGCCGAGTTGGGTTGGAATCGACCCACTCAGATTGTTGCCGTGCAGCTCAAGCCGATAAAGTTTGGCGAGATTGCCCAACTCGGACGGTATTGGACCGCTCAGGTTGTTGTTGTCGAGCAACAGAGATTGCAAGTTGGAGAGGTTGCTAAATTGGTGCGGAATGGTTCCGCTCAACTGGTTTTCGGATAGATACAGGCCTCCCAAGCTGGCGAGGTTGCGGAGCTGAGTCGGAATAGTTCTGCTCAGTTGGTTTTTAGAGAGATCCAGGACTTGCAACCTGACGAGGTTGCCCAGTTGGGCTGGAATCGACCCGCTCAACTCGTTGCTGTGAAGGACCATGGATTGCAAGTTGGAGAGGCGGCCCAACTCGATCGGAATCGGGCCGCTCAGTTCGTTGGTGTGGAGGACCATGGATTGCAAGTTGGAAAGGTGGCCCAACTCGGCTGGAATCGGGCCGGAGAGGTCGTTATAACCAAGACCGAGGTGCAGAAGGTTGGCGAGGTTGCCTAACTCGGCCGGTATCGGGCCGCTCAGGTTGTTGTCAGCCAGTTGAAGCTGAACAAGATTGGCGAGGTTGCCGAGCTGGGCTGGAATGGTTCCGCTCAGGTTGTTGCTGAAGAGGTAGAGATGGTGCAGGTTGGTGAGGCGGCCCAACTCGACCGGAATCGGGCCGCTCAGGTTGTTTTGGTATAGCCAAAGATCAGTCAGGTCGACGAGGTTGCCGAGGTGGTGCGGGATCGCGCCCGTAAGATTGTTGTTGTTGAGTTGCAAGCGCGTCACGGCCCCGGTGGCGTCGGTGAAGACCCCAATCCCACATCTCAAGTGGCCTGTCCGACAACCAGTTCCTAGTGTCGATGCCCATCCAGTTTGGGCCACCTGTTGCGTTGTAGAGCGCTACAAGGATGTCGCGGGTCTCACAGATCCTTTCCGTTCCGTCGTGGTCCGGAATAGAGGTAAGCCATGCCTGGAACTGGACGTCGGCCGGGAAGCAAAGGCCCGTGCTACTGTAGAAAAATTGTTCGAGTGGAAGTTTGGCCAAGCTCAGCGGCAACGGACCCGACAGGAGGGGGTTGTCTCCGAGATGGAGCCGGGTAAGGTTGGCAAGGTTGGCCAATTCGGACAGAATTGGCCCGCTCAGGTTGTTGTTGTTGAGGTAGAGATGGCCCAGGTTGGCGAGACGGCCCAACTCGGCTGGAATCGAGCCGGAGAGATCGTTATAACCAAGATCGAGCCGGGTAAGGTTGGCGAGGCGGCTCAACTCGGCCGGAATTGACCCGCTCAAATTGTTGTCGTCCAACTGAAGCTGAGCAAGATAGTCGAGGTTGCCGAGCTGAACCGGAATGGGGCCGCTCAGGTTGTTGTCGGAGAGATCCAGCTCTTGCAATTTGGAGAGGTTGCCGAGTTGGGCCGCAATCGGACCGCTCAGATTGTTGTTGTTGAGTTGTAAGTGCGTCACGGCCCCAAAGGCGTCGGTGACGACCCCATGCCACTCCCCAACCGGCGCGTTTGTCGCCCAGTTGGTGTTGTTCGTCCAGTTGGGACCGTCGGTCGCGTTGTAGAGCGCTACGAGGATGTCGCCGGACGCACAACTCGTTCCTGTCCCTCCGTGGTCTGGAATGGAGGTAAGCCACTCCTGGAACTGGATGTCCTCCGGGACGCAAAGGCCCGTGTTGAAGTAAAAAAACCGTTCGAGTGGAAGGTCGGCCAACTCGATAGGAATCGGGCCGCTCAGGTTGTTGTTGTCGAGGTACAGATGGCCCAGATTGGCGAGGTCGGCCAGTACGGCCGGGATCGGGCCGCTCAGCCGGTTTGCGGAAAGATCGAGACCGGTGACCCGACCTAGGTCGTCCACGCTGACGCCGTGCCACTGGTCGAGCGGCAAGTCACTTAGCCAGTTCGTCTGGTCGATCCAGTTCGCGCCGTCCGTGGCGTTGTATAATGCTCTAAGCGTCTCGCGGTCTGCAGGAGGATCGATTCCATACACCTCGACGAGGGCAACTCCGGCAGATCCATCCTTTCCTTCAACCTTTGCGGTATACTCGCCTGGACTGAGAACGAGGACGGCCGCAGAGCTGAGGCTGCCTGCCGTCAGGGTTGGACTGCCTCCCCAAAGATCCGATACCAATTGTCCCTGGCTGTCCTCCCAATTGTCGTTGACCATGAGCTCGATGGGATTATGGCGATCGGTGGTGTTGGTGACCGTGAGAACCGGATCGGCCAGCGCATTGGAAATGCCGTCATCTACCAGTTCCGGGCCACGTGCCTGGATCAGCACCAACCGGGCGCTATCTTCGATGATAAAACCCCCGATCATGACCTCATCTCCCGTTTCCACCAAGGCGCGGGTCGAGAGATTGACGAACTTTCCATCGGCGCCAACAGCATCGATCCCATACACCTCGACGAGGGCAACTCCTGCAGATCCATCCTTTCCTTCAACCTTTGCGGTATACTTGCCCGGAACGAGAGTGAGAATTGCCGCCGAACTCAAGCTGCCCGCCATCAGGTTTGGATTGCCTCGCCAAAGATTGGCTACCCATTGTCCCTGACTGTCCTCCCAGTTGTCGTTGACCATGAGCTCGATGGGATTATGGCGATCGGTGGTGTTGGTGACCGTGAGAACCGGATCGGCCAGCGCATTGGAAATGCCGTCATCTACCAGTTCCGGGCCACGTGCCTGGATCAGCACCTGCCGGGCGCTATCTTCGATGATAAAACCCCCGATCATGACCTCATCTCCCGTTTCCACCAAGGCGCGGGTCGAGAGATTGACGAACTTTCCATCGGCTGCCGAGATCGGCTGCCAGACCCCCAGCAGCCCCGCCAGGACCAGGAGCATCACTGCCGCACCGCGGACCAAGGCAGCCAGACTATGGCGCCTCCAACCCCCCTGTTCAACGTTTGAGAGCACAGACTCTCTGAAACCATAAACATGGGGAATGTCAAACGATTGTACTTTTGAAGGAATGAAAAGGCACAGAGGGGGAGAGGCGCCGTTGGCGCCAATTAGGAATGAGGAATTAGGAATGAGGAATTGGGAATTGAACATGGATAAACAGGATGAAAGGGATTAGAAACCAGGAACTGGCTTTCGCAAGGCACGCAGGGAGGCGCGCCAAGGGTTTGAACAACGCTACGCTTGATCCGGCTTCGCCGGAACAGGATCGCTGGCGCGAAGAGGATTTTTATTAATAATTTTCCTGTTGGGACGGAGTGCCATCCTGTTGCCGGAGGCATCCGGTCACGAAGTGACGATGTTTGAGATTTTTCTAACAACGTTCCTTTCAGTCACTTGATCCTGCTTCGCCTAAACCGTGCTTTGCAATGTTACCATGCTTCGCCTCAAGAGGCTCCGCACGGCACAGCGGCAGGACAGGTGAACATTCCTGCCTGCCACGCCGGGAGGCGGGGTCCGCCATTGTGTTGATATTGCGAGTAGCCTGCCTGTGCGTCGCACGCAGACAGGGAAAACCAGCCCTCCGTTATAGGCCGCCCTCGCGGCCAAGGGCCTAGTGCGGGCGTATTGGCGGACGACCTACACATCGTCGAATGTTTTTGTAAGAGTCCTTCCAGCGGAAGTGCGTCGGAAACGCTGGTTCCGGCTCTTCAGTTTTTGGGGAATCGTCATTTCTATCCAGCTTTGGTCCAGGCAGGGGTCCAGGTACCGCTTCCTGAGGTTTCCCCAATCTTTGAGACCCAATGCATTACAGATCTCCTTTCGCGTCATTTCGCCGGTCATGACGGGAAGAAGTCGCTTCCCCGCAGTAACCGCTTTCGGCGCGAGGCCTTCAAGTGAAGTAGGCATGCGCTTGGCGGGATCCTTGCTATCGCCCGCCTCTGTCACCTCAGACTCTTGCACCATCGGCTGCCTCGTGTCAGCAACCTTCTTCGACCTGAAGAGGTCCAGTTGAACCGACCCAGAAGGCTCCAAATCCGGTGCAGGGTCACTCGACAGGATGTCGCGCATATCCGCCGGAGTCCCTGGGTCCGGCCACGGCCGGGCGCCCCGTTTGACCAGTGCTTCAAGCCCGGCGCATGGCTCCCCGCTACGCCGGACATACACTGGCACGAAATGGAACCGGTCCAGTTGCTCGGTCGCACCCGCCCAGGTGCCTCCCTTCCCGTGATCGGAATTCACGACGAGTGCAGCATCGGCCAGCGCATAGATGAGCTTGTTGCGGTCCATCGCGTTCCAGACTTGGAACCGGACCACTGGATCGTAGGGGGAAACCAGAACGAGTCGCCCCTGCATGAGAGGGTCGCGGTTATTCCGGTTCAGCGCTGCTCCTTCGAGACCATGGGAAAGGACGCCAAGGGCCCGGCCACCCGCAGCCAAAGCTCCCCGCATGGCGGCCTGATCAACACCATGTGCCCCACCCGAAACGATGCCCACTTCCGCCTCAGCAGCCAGACGGCCAACACTCTCCGTGTACCGGATGATGTCATTGCTCACGCTCCTGGAGCCGACTACTCCCAACCCACCTCCATCCATCAAGTCGCGGTTTCCGCAGCCGTACAACACAGGCGGCGCTTTCTCCCGCATCCGCTTCTTCAGTTGGCATGGAAAGTCCTCGTCCGCCCTCGTTACAACCCATATCCCGCGGGCCCTCCAGTGCTCCACAGCCTGGGCAAGGAGGAATCCTCTCCCGAGGAGTCGATGGACGCGCTCGATATCCAGCTTGGGCCAGGATTCATTAACCTCCCTCAGCGCACCTGGATCGAACAAATCTTGTGGTTGCTTCCCTGTTTCGCGGAGATGCCGTGCTAGCTTGTTGTATTCACTTAGAGACAGCGGTTTCATGGAATGCTTGGATTTCCCTGCCAAAAGTGGGGCGGTCAGGAGCAGAATCGCTTGGGCGTTGGGACCGAGTTCGCGGTTCATCAGCTTCGCCACAACGTTGAAAGCGCCAGCGGCCAGACTTCCCCGCTGCCGTTCTCCCGCAACAACCAGGCCGCCACTGTGATGGTCCACCTCGAACCGACGACGTCATCCACGAGTAAGACCGGACCCGGAAGGAGGCTGGGAGAAATCGCGATCGAACCATCAAGGTTTCGCGCTTGTTTTGCACTGTTTTCCATGGATTTCTGCTCGGGACGATTCTTCGTCTGACTGAAAACCGGATGAAAAGGTAAGCTGAGCTTGTCCGCCAGCCGTCGGGCAAAATCCGGCACGAGTTGCGGATGTCGGAGCGACGGAATGCAGGTTACCCATTCGGGCTTCGGGTCCGGCTTCCACTGACGAACTAGCTTGGTGCAAGCTTCGACAAGCTCGTCGGCGAACCTCCCGTCTTCCTGTTTGCCAACACGTGCCCTATGACCCCATCCCTCGTCTCCCCAAAGACAAAGCGCCCTTCCCTCTTCTGCCCGATGCTCCTGGGCAATCCTGCCTTTGACACCGTAACCGGGTAACCCGCCCAAGGATGGCCACTGCATCCGTGGCGCAATAGAGAGGTCCAAACGACGCAGGAAGGTCAGAGCCTCGCGCACGACCCGATCGCTGACTTCTGCAGGGAGCGAGGAGAGCTTTGGCGGCTCAACGCCTTCGGGATCACCGTCGAGGGCCCGGATCAGAAACTCCATGTGTCCGTTCTCCAATCTCACATACTCCTGCATTTGGCGCTGTTCCTGGCGCCGCAGCTCGGTCAGACGCTTCACGCGCTCCCAGAACGATTCACCTAAGTTGGCGGCACCGAGTTGCCACCTCTTACCCTGTTTCACAACCGGCGCTGGTGATTCGAGCGACAGTAGATCAATTGTGCGTTTGATGCGACCCCGGGTGAGGTTGACGAGCCCCAGAAGCTGAGGAAGAGAAAGGCCCTCGGGTTCCCCCTCAAGCGCCGCAATCACTTGCCGCACCTCCTCCCGGGTGGGAAACGCGCTTTCGATGAAGTAGTCCGTGATGTCGGTTTCCTCTTTGCCGCTCAACAGGACACCGTAAGCTTTGTCCAAAGCCCGGCCGGCCCGACCCACCTGCTGATAGTAGGCCACAACTGATCCGGGAGCCTGATAGTGGATAACGAAGCTCAGGTCCGGCTTGTCGAAGCCCATTCCCAGCGCGACGGTGGCCACCAGGGCCTTCACTCGGTTTTCGAGCAGCATCTTCTCCAACTCTTCTCGTTCCTCCGACTCCATCTTCGCTGTATAGGCCCTGATATCGATACCCCGTGAACGGAGCCAATTCGCCACCAACTCCGCATCGCGCACGGTGAGGGTGTAGATTATTCCGTGGCCAGGAAGTTTTGGAACCCTTTCTGCGAGCCAGGCCAGCCGCTGGGATTTACCGGGCAGGGGTATGGTCTGCAGCGAGAGTGATGGGCGTGCCAAGGGCCCCCGCCGGACTATCAGGTCATTATCATCAAGTTTCAGAGCCTGGCGCAGGTCGTCCATCACCCGATTATTTGCCGTTGCGGTGGTGGCCAACAGTCTCATGTTCCGCGGAAGCCTCCGGGCAAAACGCGCAATTAGTCGGTAAGTGGGCCGGAAGTCGTGTCCCCAGTCGGAAATGCAGTGACACTCGTCGATCACGAATAGGGAGATACGTTCGCCGACCCCGGCAAGGACCTCGGTTCGAAAGCGCTCGTTGGCAAACCGTTCCGGAGCGATAAGTAGTATGTCAACCTCATCACGGTCCAGCATCCCTTCCACTTTTTCCCACTCGCTCCTGTTGTCGGAAGTGATCCTCTCGGCCCGTACTCCCATTCGCTTTGCGGCCTGGATCTGGTTACGCATCAGGGACAGCAAGGGAGACACCAACAGGGCAGGACCTGCTCCTGCTTCCCGAAGAAGCTTATTTGCGATGAAATAGACGAAGCTCTTGCCCCAACCCGTTTTCTGAACTAGCAGAAGCCGGCCCGCCCCGCCTTTGAAGACATCGCGGATAGCTTCTTCCTGATCCGGTCGGAACGTGGCATCGGGTATCCCGGTGCCGCGCCGCAGAAGACAGAGAGCTCGTCGTCGGTCGTAAATCATCGGTCGCATTCGCTATTCTCTTTTGGGATGCACGTCTCAGATAAATACAAATACCGGTCAATGAGTTATTTCCACCAAAAATTCAAATGCAGATGGAGTCGGGTAGCATGAAAGGGAACAAGCTGAAGTGGACGAAGACCCGGAAGGGGATTGCAGGCGAGGGTATATCCCGAGATGATGCTCGGATGTGGCCGGCGAGAAGGGGTCAAACATTGAATCGGTTGACTCCGCAAGCTTCGTCAAGATTGCAAGGAATGACCCCGACGGCCCCGCAATTCCTAATTTAATTTCCCCATCCCTGCCAATCCGCAGCTAAATCGCGGGATCCAAAAATTACCTTTCAGACGCGACTAATCAGGTATTTCCACATCAATTACACAGACAGATATCTTGAGCGACTGGTCCCTTGATAGCGTCATCTCAAGTTTCCTTTTCAGGTCTTTGGCGTCAGCAGGGCGAGTCCCAGACGGTTCTCTTTGAGTATATTGCCGGCCAAACCAGAACACGAGGTAAATGCCATATCCGTTTGTTTTTGGATCCTGGGTATACTTCGCAATCAACTGGTTCCTGATCGCCTTCCATAGATCCTTGTGGTTGTTCTTCTTGATCTCGACAGGCACGTTGAAGCCACTGAAGAAAACCCGGATATCCGACCGCTTATCATTGGCGTATTGCCAGATGCCTCGGGCTGTGCATCGATTGCTGGTAAGAGAAGATACCGCAGATCCGAAAGAAGCGCATCTCGACAGGTATCTTCATGCTTAGGTGTGGGCGGTTCTTTCCCTTTTCCCTCATTCCAAAACTGTTTCCAGTCGTCAGTGTTTCCCTTGCGAATTTCAGTAGCGATCTCCTGTAATCGATCTAAAATCAGGGCCGCGAGGTCGGCCGCGTTGGCTGGGGTGCTCCCATCCAAGGTTTTGCAAACCTGTTCGATGCTGGGATGGTGATAGCCGGAGTCTCTAAGAATCACCCGTTGGGCGGTTTGCGCCCGGGATAGCCAGTCGCGCCACCGGGATACCCTAGGATCCTCAATAAGTCTCCTCAAGGCATGGCTAGCTTCCTGATCGGCCGTATTTTCGAGGCTCTTTATGAGCGGCCGGATAAGGTCCAGGTCCTCCATTCCTGACGTACTCCGATCAAACTCCGATTCTTTTCTCCAACCATAGGGTTCGAAAGCCCTTCCAAAGATGCGAATCAGGTGTTCCTTTGCCGAAATATCGAGGTATTCCGTCCAATGCGCAACGCGACACATTTGGGGAAAAAACGCCGCCAATTGCCGAATTCGTTGTTGGGCACGTCCTGAACGAACGAAATCGTGTAGAAGGTCACGATAACGTTCTTGGGCAACCATGAATCCCGCTGCCAGCCAGTGCACGCGTTGAGCCGGGTTCATGCTCCTACGAGACAACTTTTTCTTGATCAGATTTTGGAACAATTCTCGATCGGCGTGCTGAATTGCAGCCCAGAGCAGATGGTCCAGTGAATGAATCTGTTGAAGTTTACAGCGAGTCGGAAAGCTGTGAAGCAATGGGAGGCTGGCGATCCGAGCAACTTGAGCATGGCGTGGGTCGTGTGCGAGTTCCCAGAGCTTGTAGATGTTCACGCTACCGCGGCGAAACTCGGAAACAGCGAACCGTAACTGCACTTCGGCTGCGATCTCGGGACGCGCCACTAGAAGTCGTTCGTACCATTGGGGCCGATAATCCCCGTGGAGAACACTGTAATAGAAAGCTATAGCGGTGCGAATGCGGTCGTCGTCCCATTGGGATGAGTCTTCGGGAATAGTTCTTTCAATCTCTGCCAATCCCGCCAGGAAAGGCCGTTCGAGATAGTGCAACTTGCGTTGATCTCTAAGGGTAAGAATCTTCTTCATATCGGGAACATCCTTCCTTTTAACGACGCCTCGAAGACCCGTAAGGACTGCATCGATCAGTCCGGAATTGTCACAGAGCCGTTTCGAGATGGCCCTCCGTCCATTGTCGGCGTTGAAATTGCAAAAGTCTCCAAAATATTCCTGCGCCATCCGATGTAGCAGGGCTGGCGGAGCTCGATTCTCCCGCAGCGCCGCCTCATTGGACCGGACATAGTCAAGCCATCGCTCTTTTTCCTGCCGCTGTTTTTCGATATGCTTCCTTCTTCTCTCCGAAAATTCCGGCTGGATGGGTTGAGGGGACAGCCGTTGGTCCAGCACCGCTCTCAATGTTTCCCTGCCTCGAGATTTTTCTCGCAAGACTGCAAGCGATAGTCCCTCATTAATCTTTTCGTTTTTATGCGCCTCTACGGCAGTCACGAACAGGAATTCGGCCGCTTTTGGGTTGTTGTCCACCATAGCGACTGCCTGATTTAGGCACCATAGGCCGAAGTCGGGCGGAAAATTAACGCCGTATGGTTGCCCTAGCACTCGGTAGCAACAGTTCCAAAAATTGTCGGAATTGGGGCACCTAGTTAGTCCCTCCATGATAACTTCCTTTTGAATCTCGGGGCGCTGTCCCAGCCATGAGCGTATGTCTTTCAAGGCTTCTTCTGCCTTGTTCCGAAACTGAATTACATTCTCTGGAAAACCCACCTCGAGCCAATCGTTTAGGCGTGCCGTTTCTAGTTTGTCTCCATGTGCATTTAGGCCGCGAGCCAGTAGTCGGAGGGGAAGGTGTTCCAGTTGACGGCTTTCCAGTGCTGGATGCAAATCCGGCAATTTTTCCCTTAAATGATCCAGGAGGCTGGCCACCTGTTTATCCGAGGAAACAACCAAAATTCGATTCTCCCAGAACCACCAGTACTCATTAAATACGGTTTTCTGCCCTTTGGTATCAAAAAGGTAATCCCACACCTCTGATGGAGGTAGTTCTCGAGGATAAAGCTGATGTAGCAGGGGTCCAAGCAGAGAATTGTCCGGATCCGAGACCCGCCCCACCCGGATATCAGCGAGCAGCGTTTTAAGCGCCTTAGTTCTCTCCGAATTGTCCTGACAGTTGTGGATGAAGGCGTAGAGGGACGAAATATTGATTACCAACCAACGTGTATCGTCCCGGACAATTTCGAGCAAAATCCCTGAAAGCGTTGGCGACGGTGAACCTTCACGCAGAACACGCAGAAGGAAATTGACAAAAGACTGATGCTCCTCTTCCCGACTGGAATCCATAAGAACATCCCTGAACTCAGGTTCCATTTCGGGCGTCACGATGGCCCCAAAGGCCTCGGCGGTCTGAAACACGGAACCGAGTTGGTTAAGCTCGCGGTTCAGTGATTTCTTCAGGGATTTCAGGAGCGCTCTTTTCTCTTCGGTTGAGAACCCGCGAATGTCGCCGTAAAGCCCGACACCTATCGGGTCCCGCTCTATGAGGTCTGACCGGGCGTCTTTGCAAAGGGCCGCAAGCCAGGCGGACAAGCCCCTCATCTGTGTAACCGGAGTTCCGTCCTCTCCTGAAATAAGGGCGAGGATTCGTCTACAAGGAAGTCCCTCGTCAATGATCCGGGTGAGGCGCCTTGCGCCGAGGAACTCGGCGATGTGGCGGTGAACAGGAGCAAAACGGCCTTGAGACGCTCCTTTGAACAATTTCGTGGAGAGCGCTGGTCGTAGCAGACCGGGGCTATCGTAAACGCAGGAGGCAATACCAGGGCACTCATCGTCCTCTTCGTTGTGACTTAGCGAGTATCCTGCAATGCCTGAGAGGAGCTGAACGGCGCAGAGGCGGCCGGCGGCGTCTAGAAGCTGGTGGGGATCAGATGGGCCCTTGTAATACCTCGCCGCTCTATGTTCCTCGTTGTGCTCAAGAACCAATTGCAAACAAGCTTTCTCAAACGTCTCCAGCCGGCTTTTCGGCCAGCCTCCTCCGCTTGCAACGACCTTTGCCAGCAGGTCCAGGCTCTGGGGGTTTGTGAGTAGTCCGTAGACTCCACGCTCTCGGGCTTCTGAAATGAATGTTTCGACACTTCCAATGTTTGTCCGGTTCTCAAGTATCTTCTCAATATCCTGAGGTGTCAGTCGATCGAGACACAGGACGATCACCTTGGAATCCGGAGAGATGTCCTGTAAGCGCTTCCGGTCGTTCGCCCCAAGCCAGTCCGCTCCTCGGCAGGAGAGGCGAAAGCGCGGCTTTTCAAGAGCGTCTAGACGGCAACGTATCTCGTCAAACGGTCCGAGGGCGTCAGAAGAACGGGCGCGAACTTCGTCGAGTCCGTCGATGAAGAGAGTCTTACCGTGCCATTCGGGATGATTGGTCAGATCGAAGGTTAGAAAGTTACGAGCGGAAATGAGGCAGGCTTCTTCTCCGAGCGCTTCGTACTCGGTCTCAAACGCCGTAGACTTGCCTGCTCCAGGATCTCCCAGTAACATGTAGGCTGAGGTTTTCCGGTACGCTTCCAGCCGCTTCGGAACCGACTCCAGGTTCTGGTTTGAATCCTTGTCCAGGACCTCGGTACATGTGCGCGGGACGATCCCCTTCATACTTCCTCAAACCAGTGATGGGCGGGTACCGTAAGAACCTCGTCGAGCGGAAAACCCTTTTCCCCAACAAGAAGCGAACGAAACGGACGAAAACGCTCCTTAAACACTTCCATGCCTCGCAATGGTAATGCCTTAAAGCTGCTCGCTACCTCAATGGAAATATTCCGGGGACCCCGTTGCAGTACGAAATCGACCTCGTGCGGACTTTCTCGCCAGTATTGAACGCGGATATCCGACCCCGCGGTATTCAGCAAGTGTGCGCCGACTGCGCTCTCGACGAGGCGCCCCCAGAAGGTGCGGTCCGCCTTGGCTTCATCGAAAGAGTATCCGGAACTAGCCGTCATCAGGGCCGTGTTGAGCACATTGAGCTTTGGGCTCGAAGCTTTGCTCAGATGCGGCCGGTTGGAAAACTTCTGCAGCCCGGCGAGCAAGCCGGCGCTCTGGAGCAGGTGAAGGTAGCGCGCCAGCGTGGTCGTGTTGCCGGCGTCTTGGAGTTGCCCCAGCATCTTGTTGTAAGACAGGATCTGCCCAGAGTAGACAGCTCCCAGTTCAAAGAGTTGTCTCAATAGCGCAGGCTTGTCTACACGGGTCATGGCAATCAGGTCCTGTTCGATGTTGGGCTCGACAAGCGCCCCGAAGATATAGTCGCGCCACCGTTCCGGATTTCGAACATAGGGAACGGCGCCTGGGTAGCCCCCGAAGTAGAGGTATTTGGGCAGATCGAAGCCGAAAGCATCAGCCATTTCTTCGAACGACCAGTGAGTGACCCGTATGGGCTCGAATCGGCCTGCAAGGCTCTCCTTCAAGCCAGATTGCATGAGCAGAGGGGCTGACCCCAAGATAACCACATGCAAAGGGCGCCCGCTCATACGGTCGGCGTCCCACAGTCCCTTAACTGTCTCTGACCATCCAGGGATCTTCTGAATCTCGTCAAAAACCAAAACGAATTTGCCTGATCGTTCGGCTTCAAGCCGAGCCTCTTCCCAGTTGCGCACCAACCATTCCGTATTTCGCACCTGAGGCGCCATGTAGACGGTCTCGCCCGAATCCGAGGGAAAAGGGTGTAGCCCGAAGGCGTCGGGTTTGTCTACCGCAAGATAGCGGCTCTTGATGTCAATTCGTCGCAAGGCCTGATCCACAATAGTGGTCTTTCCGGTCTGGCGGGGTCCGAACAGAGCAATCAACCGACGAGGTTCCTCTGCCAACCGATGACAGAGAGTATCAACTTGGGAACGCTCATAACTTCTCATTCGGCATTATTTACTCTTTTGAGTAAAATTACTCAAGATCGATAATTCTATATTTTAAGTCATGGTTGGGACTTAGTGAATTGCCCATTTCCAAGGAGATGATTTCCTGGCTCGAAAGGGGAATTAGGAATTGACCACGGATTTCACGGATGGGAACGGATGGTGGAGAAGAGGGAGAAAGGCACAGAGGGGGCTGGCGCCCGGTGGAGAGTGATGAGTGGATAGTGATGAGTGGATAGTGGAGAGAAGTGGAACTATAATAGGGACGGAGGAGGCTGGCGCTGAGATGGGAGAGAAACCACCGAGGACACAGAGGGAATTGGCTGGCGCCCGGATGGAGCAGTGATGAGTGGATAGTGGAGAGAAGTGGAACTATAATAGGGACGGAGGAGGAAGGCGCTGAGATGGGAGAGGAATGCGCCAAGGGCGCAAGTTTGGAATTGAAATGAAGATGAACCACAGATGACGCAGATGAGCGCTGATGGGGGAGGCGCCAAGGGCGCGAACTGGAAACCAGAATCCAGGAATTGACCACGGATTTAATTCTCAACTGGAATTTAACGGAGGGCGGGTTTTCCAACCCGCCTTATAAAGGCCATGGCGGACCCGCCTCCCGGCGTGGCAGGCAGGAAAGTCCGCCCTCCTTTCGCCCTCGCCACTTGTCAAACCGTAATCCATGAAGGCGGAAGCACGCAGGGGACGCAAAGAATGGAATCAAGGATTAGGATTTGGCTGCCGCCAAAGGCACCAAGGCACAAAGGAGCAGGGGTTAGAAAAATTAGGAACTTAGTATATTTCTGCCTTTTGTGTATTTTGTGCTTTTTGTGGCTATTTTTCCCATCCGTGCTCAGTAATCAATGACTAGTGGCTAGTGGATTTTTCCTCATTCCTCATTCTTCATTCCTAATTCCTAATTCGCGCCCTTGGGCGCCTCCCCCCTCTTAGTTAATTGGAAGTATAACCTCGGTTAGTTTCCATTGGATGCCTCTACGCCTTAAAATCAATTTCACTTCTACATCAGATTCACGATCTCTGGTGATTATGGAAAATTTACTGAAAGACTCGTAAGACATGGAAGTATCGGAAAACGGATCCGAAGGCGTTTGCCCAGTTGCTTCACCACCGTAGGTTTCAGAATCTGGTTTTCTCCCTTTCATGAGCTGCATGAGGCCGGCAGGTGTGACAAATTCATCAACTATTCCTTTTACGATCATACTCCCAAAGGCTGTCCCAATAGCTGAAAGCGGGTTGCCTTCAATTACTTCTTCCGCCATTTCCTTCCTAAGCATCACGGCCATTTGATCTTTCAGGGATTGCCGAAGTGCTGGAAAATCGACAAATTCAGACAGTGCTTCTCCATCTTGAGTCTCTGCGGCCACCTTCATCTTATACGCAGTGATATACGGCGTAGCGAACACGTATCCGAGAACAAGAACTACGCCTGCACCAATACCGATTTTCATTTTCATTGTCTGTTTTTCCTTTCTGGAATACCTATTTCAAGCTACAAGGGTCGCAGCAAGCGCCAAAGGGAACCGTCCCGGTTTGTTGAGTATATTGGGTTGTTGCCTGTAACCTTCCGGCCCGTCTCCTCCCGCTTCTCGAAACGTCCGTAGAGGGGTCTATGTTGCGGCGGTCGCCCCCAGGCCCTGTCCAGCAAGAGTCTCATTTGACTTGGCACGAAGTTTGGGGTCCGATCAGTAGCAATTTTTGCTCCATTCCCTTCTTGGGACTGAAAAATGAGTTACCGCTGTCCATGACGATTTTTTTAAAAAATGGCGGTAAAGTGAAGAAGCAGTCCCAAGATCAATATGAGAAAGCTGGTGAATATCTCCATTAAGCCCTTGTCGCTAAAGCAAACCTCCTCTAGCCCACTGGGGCTATGTGAAGACCTTAAATTCCTTACCGAACTCTTTGGAAACAAGGATTTGGAACCGGAAGAAGAGGTCGAGACGCTAGAGGAACTTCAAGCTGGATTGAAGGAACTCGGCTTCGAGCTCAGTGAACTGGCCCAGCAAATGGAGACACTAAGGAAAAAGCTGGCCGGTAAACTGGCAATCAAGCGTGCCGCTTATCCGTGTAACCTGTCCTGCCGTAGCCCTTGGGCGAAGCGGGATCCGTGGTCAGTAATCAGTGACTAGTTGCCAGTGACGAGTGGCTAGTGGATTCATTTAGTTCATTTTTAACCGACGTTTTTTTGGAGATTCGGGGAACAGTGCCCCTCTTGACACAGACTATAGATTGTGCATTGTGTTATTCATGAAAACGATCGCGGTGTCCGAATCGGCTTACCGGCGCCTGTCCACCTGGAAGACCGGGAAGAAGGATTCCTTTTCAAAGGTGATTGAACGGATGGTTCCGCTTAAAGGGACCTTTGGGTCCGCCCTCAAGTCGGCGGAATGCCTTCCGGAATTCGATGAGAAGAAATTTGAGAAACTGGAGGAATCGATCCGGGCCACCCGGCAGCCGATTTCCGATTCATGGAAGTAGCCGCCGATACGACGGTATTGATTGACATCTGGCGTTATCGGCGGGATACCAAGCGACTGAAGGATTTACGGGACAAGCTGGGCCAGGCTGCGATCCTGATACCTTGGATCACCCAAGCAGAATTTTCACGGGGAGCCATTCACAGCGGTGTAAAGCCAGAAGTCCTGGCCCGTTTTTACCAAGGATTCACCCTGCTACCGCTTCAGCAGGGCGCCATTGACCTCTATGCCCAACTGTGGGGAAAGTTGGCCCGGAAGGGAGAGATGGTCGATTATCCGGACCTTTGGATTGCCTGTGCTGCCCTGGAACGCCAAGTGCCCCTCGCCACACGGAATCCACGGCATTTTCGAACGATACCGGATCTGAAGGTGATCCGTTATGAAATTCTCTGAGCGAACTCGGGAGGGGGGGAGGCGCGCCAAGGCGCGCTAATTAGGAATGAGGAATGAGGAATTGACCACGGATTTCACGGATGGGAACGGATGGTGGAGAAGAGGGAGAAAGGCACAGGGACACAAAGGAAAAAAATGCTGAGCTGCTGAGGCATGGGTTTCCAAAGTAAAACATGGATCCCGCTACGCCTAGGGGCTACGGCAGGACAAGTTACACAGGATGGACAGGATTAAGATTTGACTCTCGCCACTTGTCACGCCGTAATCCATGAAGGCAGAAGGGCGCCAAGGACGCGAATTTGGAATTAGGAATGAAGAATAAACCACCGATTTCTCTTATCAAAGTCCTGCTTCAGCGGTTACTTCTCTCGACTTGTTCTCTCCCTTTCACTTCTTAAGACTTCTACAATTTCAGGTGTTGTTACCTTGGTCGAAATACCTTTCACGTCGAAAGGTGAGACTGCAGACTTCTCTGCTACAAGTGAAAAGAGACTTCCATCTCTTCTGCGAATAAGAACTTTTCCTTCTTTCTTGGCAGTATCCAAAACCTTGGAGAACTGCTGTCGTGCATCGCTGTAGGTAAATAATTTCATCTTAAAATTCCTCGACGTTTATTCCTTCGATTTTTGCCACCTCAGCCATCCGATCGTCCAACGTCAGCATGGGTCGAGATAACCGCTTGGACACGAGCATGTAGTAGGCATCATAGGCATAGATATTGTGATTGCCGCAGACCGTGAGGGCTTCTTTTAAATTTACTTCTACCTCTTTAATGGGAATCACCGAAAATGTATCGAGGGCTTTCTGAACCTGTTTTTGGTCTAAGCGCTTTCGCTTAAGCATGGCCGAAAATGCATTACCGACCTCCCACTTCAGGCAACCTGGGGAAATCAGATCTCGCCCCTCTGTATTCTGGATAATCCCTACTTTTTCGGGTTCATTCAAAATCACTGCGAGAACAACGGAAGCGTCTACGACAATCTCCTTGGATTTAGGCATGAATTGCACAATTGCACAAGTCATGTCCGAAGGCAACCATTCCTTTTAGGTAGAGCCTATCCCAGGAGGTTTAAGCCACTGACGGGCAAGGGATTAGGCTAAGAAAAAGTCGGGCGAAAGGAGGTGAAAATCCTCGATTCGCCCTGAATAGAGCTTCTATAATTTGGTATGAACGAATTAATAGAACCCAATTCTGCTGATACGGTAACCTTTCAAAGTTTTCTTCGTCCAGCTTTAACCCCGGTTTTGCGCAATCGTGATTATGACCGTCTGGTGGAGGATTTGCGGCAACTCGATGATAATCTGACCCAAGGTGGGTTGGAAGAAATGGCCATCCGCTTCGGTTTGTCGCAGTTGCCGCCGGGCGCCTCGGGCGCTGTGCGCAACAGGAAAGCGCAGTTTGCGCTTTACTCGCTACGGGTGGAGTTGCTGCGTCATTTGCTGGGTCTTCCAGGCTTTGAAGCTTTTTCCATGACGTTGGCCAGCAGTGATCTTTTGACCGATTTTTGCGGATGCCGCAGTCTGGTTGGGGTGAGGTGGACCTCGAAGAGTACGCTGCACCGCGCCTCGAAGTTGTTCACCGATGAACAGTTGCGCGGGTTCAACACACGGTTGGTTGAGCTCGCGGGCGATCAGAGCAATTGCTGGCAACTGGGAGTGGAGCAGGCGGAGGATCTTTCGGTTTGCCTGGTCGATTCGACCTGTCTGGAGGCAAACATTCACTTTCCGGTCGATTGGGCGCTTTTGGGTGACGTGACGCGCACCTTGCTCAAAGCGGTGAAACTGATTCGGGCTGAATCCCTGTTGCATCGGATGCCCGATTCACCGGATCGCCTGCTGAAGCGCATGAACAAGCTCTGTATCGAGATGACGCATACTTACCGCAAGAAGGGAGCGGCGAAGGCTCGCAAGAAGATCTTGCGCAAGATGAAACGATTACTCAAACGGGTCGGCGCTCACGCCCTGCGACACCGCAATCTGCTGGAGGCCCGTTTCAGGCAAACCCGTTTTAGCCGAGCCCGCGCCGAACAAGTCATCAGGCGTATTGATGAACAACTCGCCTTGCTGCCCCAAGTAATTGAGCAAGCCCACGAACGCATCATCGGCGGACGTCTGGTCAAAAACCACAAGAAGATCCTCAGTGTCTACGAAAGAGATATCACTGTAATCGTGCGGGGCAAGGCGGGCGCGCAGACCGAGTTCGGCAACGAACTGTTTATGGCCGAGAGTCCCGGCGCAATGATCATTGATTATATGCTCTACGGCAAAACCGCTCCTTGGGAGGGAGATAAATTAATCGAAAGCGTGCAGCGCCAACAGTCCCTCAAAAGGCAACAAGACCTGGAGTGGGCCGTGGCCGACCGGGGCTTCGATGGGGCAGCTACACGTAAGGCATTGCAGCGGGTGAGGGTGAGCAGCCACATTTGTCCGAAAAGTCCGGTCGCATTGGAAGCCCGCCTCAAGGTGAACCTCCCCCGATTTTGTGGACACGAACAGCGCAGTCTGAGAGAGATCATTAGACATGCCAAGAACCCACAGAACCTATGATGAGGAGTTCAAACGTCGAGCCGTTGAACTCTATTTGCACAGTAACAACAGCCTCAAGCAGGTGGCCCGTGAACTGGGGATTTCCGATGGGAGCCTCAGGAAGTGGCGCAAGGATCTCTTCGGGGACCCCTCCGACCAGCAGGGACTTTCCCGCCCCTTGAACGATCCCGAAGAGATGGCCCGCGAGATCCGTCGGCTAAACCGGGAAAACGCTTACCTGCGTCGCCAGCGAGAGATCTTAAAAAAAGCCGCGAGCATACTGGCCGAGGACCCGCAGCTGGGTATGCGCTGATCGATCAAATGCGGGCAATCTATAGAGTGGTTGAACTTTGTCAGGCGCTGGCTGTGAGCAGGAGTGGTTATTACCGATGGCACAGGGGTAAGGCGGGAGCGCGCCGCCGCCAAAATCGGCTCCTCCTGAGCGAAATCAAACGGATCCATGCCGACCGGCACACCCGCTGTTACGGTAGTCCTCGCATGAGCGTGGAGCTCAACCAGCGGGGTTTTCGCTGCTCGGTTAACCGGGTGGCCCGGCTGATGAAGCAAAATGCTCTAAAAGCCTGTAGGGGTAGCCCCTTCCGGCCCAAGACGACCCGGCAGGATCCCCGCAGCCTCCCAGCGCCCAACCGTCTGGCCGAGGCTCCGGACCCGACCGGGCCCGGCCAAATCATGGTCAGCGACATCACCTACATCCCCACTCGGCAAGGCTGGTTGTATCTAGCGGTCGTGATGGACCTCTTCGGCCGCGTAATTCAGGGCTACAAGGTGGCCGAGAGCCTGGCCTCCGGTCTGGTCGTTTCAGCCCTTCACCAGACCAGGAATCGAGTGGGAGGTTTTCACAAAGCCCTCTTTCATTCAGATCGTGGCTGCCAGTATACCAGTCACCAAGTGCGGCAGCAATTGAACGACTTTGGTTGGATTCAGAGCATGAGCGCGCTAGGATACTGTTACGACAACGCCGCTTGCGAGAGCTTCTTTGCCTCCCTCAAAAGCGAATGCTTTCCCCAAAACGGCGTGTTCGAATCCAAGCAGCAGGCCCGCCTGGCCATCTTCGATTACCTCGAGACTTTTTATAACAAACGTCGAAGGCACAGCACCCTGGGATACCTTTCACCAGAAGCATTTCTTCAAAAACACTTCCAAAATCAAAACCATAACCTAACATGAACATACGCTACGCTGTTCGTGTCCACAAAATCGGGGGAAGACCAAGGAGCCTGATTTTTACCGCTGGCAAACCCGCCGGGCCAGCACCGAGGCGCGCATTGCCATTGTGAAAAACCACGGCGGCGGACGTGTCTGGCGCGCCAAAGGCTTAAAACACCGCAGGCTCGCAGTGGGGTGGAGCGTGCTCGCCCACAACCTCGCCTGGATCAGTCGAAAAGTCAGAAAAGAGAGGGTCGAAGCTCAAGCTAAGGCGGCTTGAGCCTTCGGCGCCGTCCCACGCGCTGATCAAAACAGAAGGCGCCAGCAGTGGCAAGGCCGCCGCATGCCCGAAATCCGGCATCAGGCTCAATAATTTGAATCCGGGTGAGTTTGAAAGCCGCAGCAAGGCTCGAATCGAGCGCAACTGAGAAAATTTTGGTCCTGCAAATGCTGCTCGTTTTCCTACTCGTTTAAAAATCCCGGTTTCTGGGATAGACTCTAGGTAGTCGACCCTGAAAAAGTCATTATGGTCCATAAGCGCCCGGCCTAGCGCGTCTAGGCAATATTCGGAAATGGGGTTCTGCTGTATTGATGGCAGATTCTGGAACCAACAATACCGGGCTGCCGTGCCGATTTCGTATTGTTAATCGTTGGAGCGGGTTTATCCCGCGATTGTTTTAGGTATGCGGAATCCACCTAAAGGACACACAACATTGCCAAAAGGCCGGATTTCAGCAACGGGTTCTATTGTCTGGAGTGGGCAACCGAAAGAAAATGGATTTCTCTTTCCGGCAAGATAGTGGCTCGGTTCAAATGGTCTAAAAAATTAGAGAGCCTCATCCATTTGCGGAAGTTGAAGGCTGCTGCGGCCATCATCAGGTTGATCTGATCGCCTGCCAGGCCTTTGAGAAAATTGCGTCTGAGTCGATGGTCATTTTTGAGATGCCCGATGACCGGTTCTATGCCCGCTCGTTTGCGGAAGAGTTTTCGCAGCTTGGACCTTTCATACGCGCTGGCGTTGGCCGCAGCTTTTGCTGGCAGCAGTATCCGCGTTTCACCGACTCGCTTGCGCCCTCGATAGCCCCGGTCATTGAGACAAAGGCGAGGACGCTTCCCGGTGAGGCGTTCGACTTGGTCCAGTACATCAGGCAAGGTGCGTGAGTCATGGCGGTTGTCCGCGAAACTCAGGGCCCCCACGATTATTCCGCTATGCAGGGTGCGTGTGATGGAAGCTTTCTGCCCAAACTCATACCTTTTATGCTCCTTACCTTTAGAGATACAACTGACCTCGGGTTCATGAAGGCTGTAGATCTTGTTTTTGTCTTTGCGTTGCTGGCAGAGCACTCGATCAAAAAGGTCCAACTCAGAACCGAGATCCCGGAGGGTCTCGGCTCGGAGTTTGCGTCGGAGCTCGCGCACCAGCCGTCCGGCTATAGTCCTGAGTTTGCGTTGGGCCTTGCGGGCTTGCTTGGCGCGCTTCGGATGAGACCGGTTGTGTAGGGCCATCATCAACTTCGGAATGGTGCGACGATAGCTGCGCCTCAGCATAATTCCGTGACGCTGAGCTATGACCACACATTTCTGGCAGATCTTACGATACTGCTTGGAGTCGGTAGGATAGGTGATGTTTTTCTCTTGAACGGTGGTATCAGCTATCACCGTATTCTCTATGGCTCGAGGTCCATGCACACGTATGGACTCCTTCACGATCAGCTCACAACCGTCCGGACCAATGCGTTTGCGGAAGTAAGTCAGGCTGGTGGGCTCAATAGGCAGTTGCCAGTGAAAATGCTCTGCTCCGGTGAAATACTGGAAATACGGGTTTTGTACCCATTGCTCAACGATGCCTTCATCACTTAGATCATGCAGTTGTTTAAGAATCAACAGCCCCACCATGAGTCGAATCGGTTTAGCCGGAGAGCCTTGATATTGATGGTAATGCTGGGCGAAGGCCCTCTCAAAGAAATCCCAGTCTATGGCTCGGGCCAAGCGGCAAAGCGCTTGGCGCTGATCGAGCATGGTGTGGAGGTCGGGCATCAAAAAGCTGCCTTGAGTTGAATCAGGCGAAGGTCTTGGTTTCATAAGTTTGACAAGGTTTTGGGCGGAATTGCACAATTAGCTTGTCAAATATAAGGGGTATTGGCAACAATAAAGTGTTGTATAACAACAAATTAGATAGTTTTCAGGGTCGACTAGGTAAACCACAGAGGGCTCAGAGGTGCTGAGAGAGAAATAGCCGCGAAAGAGCGCAAAGAGCACAAAAATGTTTTTTCGCCTACGGGAATGCTCAACTCCATAAAATGTTTTTTGCGTTCTGTGCGTTCTTTGGCGGCTATTAATTTCGCTACGTACCGTGCGTCGCAAAGTTGCTACCGTGCGTCAGCGGCGAGACGTGCAACGGCGTGTCGAAGCCGCTCCTACAGCTCGATTTCGACCGGATTTAAATAGGAGGGCGGAGGAAGGTGTCCCAATTCCTAATTCCCCCATCCGTGTAACTTGTCCTGCCGCAGCCTTTGAGCGAAGCAGGATCCGTGGTCACAACATTCCTAATTCCTAATTCTCTCCCCTCTCTGTGTCCTCTGTGTGCTCTGTGGTTAGTTCATTCTGGCGGTGGAAAGGGGCCAGGCTGGAATGGCGCTAAGTTAAGCGACTATTGGAATGTTCGATCATCTCAGAGAAGGAAGGGGTCAAGACGTAAAAAGTTATGCCTTACAGGGTCAGCAGGTCACGCCGAAAGGCGGATCGTCTTGTAAAAGTGTATGGAGTACAACGGAATACAGTTTTTAAGACCTGACCCTTTTCTTTCGGAAGGCATCACTTTTCTACGGCATGACCCCGACTGGCGTCCATACTATATTCCTCTACAAACGCGCTTAACTAAGCGCCATTCGGGCCAAGCTGGTTCTAAGGGGTCATCTGTCTTACATGAAAAAAGCGACGTGATCCTGAAAAGCTTGTAGCGGCAATGGCTCTTCCCGCTGCATCGAACTGGAGATCAGATTCGTCCACTGCCCAACTTTCAAAAGGTCCGGACATGTCGTCCGAGGACAGGAGGTCGAACTTTGCCAGGGGTTCGCCGCCAACAATGGTGAGAGAAATGTCTCCCGCCTCTTTTTGAATCGAAGATATCTGGAAATTACCGGGAGAATGGGGGCTCAAGTTTTTACTAAAGGCAAATGATCGGAGGCTCACACTGGTGATGTAACCACCGCTATCCGGGAAAGTCACAGAAACCAGGTTGTCCTCCTCAAGAGCTGAATAGGGCACGGGGATGTCGAGCTGTCCGAAGAACAGTTCCCGGTCATCTCCTTCGTGTCCCATGAAGTCGGTCGGCGCATCGATTGCGGTTCCGTTGAAGAAGATGGTGGGTTTTTTGGATCGTTCGTGTTCCCGGCCCAGGCCAACCCAATCTGGTTTTTCACCCGTTTGTCGTAGGGTGATTTTACCGTCTGGTAGCAGAGGTAGTATTTCCCCTCGTGAACCATGATCTCGGTGGTGAAGACGGAGCGATCATCATAGGCGCCTTTCTCTCCCCGTGGAACCGCCATGCCCTCTTCTTTCCAAGTAATGCCGTCTTCGAAAGTGGCATACCAAATATCACAACGGTCCCAGGGGAAGACCTTTTCCGTTTCAATATCGCCATCAAAACCCTGCGTCTCGCCTGTGCTCCGCGAGTACCAGACGAAGTACCTGCCATCGACTTTGATCATGGCGCTCGGATCACGTCGAACCACGCCTTCCTCGTAAGCAAAATCACCTTTCAAATCGTGGGTTCTGAATTGAATGAACCAATCATTGGAGCGTTCCGGCCATTCCAGGGCCCGCTTGGAAGCAGCGCTCAGGTAATCGGGGTTCGTGATCCCGAGATGATCGTAAATCTCCTCGGAATATTTCTTTTCTGTTCCAGGAAATGCAGTTCCTGCCGCGAGAAAAAACGTAGCAAGGATTAAACAATACGGGCTGAGTCTCTTCATGATGTTCCTTTCAATTGAGTTCAAAAATGTTCTTAGCGCCCCATCCAACCGCCATCGACCAGCAGGGTGGCTCCATGCACATAATTGGCCGCCTCAGAAGCGAGAAAAACCACAGGTCCTTTGAAGTCTTCCGGTTCGCCCCAACGCCCGGCGGGGATGCGAGCCATTATCTGTTCGTTGCGAACCGGGTCGTTGCGTAAGGCTTCGGTGTTGTCGGTTGCGATGTAGCCGGGAGCGATGGCATTCACATTTACGCCCTTTCCGGCCCATTCGTTGGCCAAAGCCATGGTCAATTGACCAATGCCACCTTTGCTGGCGGCATAACCGGGAACTGTGATGCCGCCCTGGAAGGTCAACAGGGAAGCGGTAAAAATTATCTTTCCCGAGCCCCGTTTGATCATGTCCTTGCCAAACTCCCGCGAAAGCACGAACTGCGCGTTCAAATTCACCTCCATGACTTTGTCCCAATATTCATCAGGATGCTCGGCTGCTGGCGTCCGCAGAATGGTGCCGGCGTTGTTTACCAGGATGTCGATCTTGGAATGGTTTTGTTTCACTGTGCCCACAAAACGGTAAACCGCTTCCCGATCAGAAAAATCGCAGGCATATCCCCAGAAGGAGCGCCCCAGGGAAGTAATCAAACCTTCCACTTCACTCCCCGAACTTTCCAAAGAGGCGGACACACCGATAATGTCGGCGCCCGCTTCAGCCAAGGCTTCCGCCATGGCCTTGCCGATGCCTCGTTTGCAGCCCGTGACAAGGGCTGTTTTGTCAGATAGGTCAAAAGCGTTCAGGACACTCATAGGTACTGGGTTCTGGATACTCGATGCTCGTTGCTAGATGTCGTGGAAGCCAGCCCCGCCGGCTTAGTGTTCAGTTATCAGTGTTCAGTTGGCGCCAGAAGCCCCATCCTCTGTGCTCTCTGTGTCCTCTGTGGTTAGTCTGTTTCTGCCTTTAGATAGTTTCAAGTGGCGCAATCGATCAGATATTTTATGCCGTCCGGATTGGCCTCGATGGTTTCAAAGGTTTGTTGCACCTCATCGATGGCATTGATCCGGGTGATCAATTGGTCCAGGTGTAGCTGCCCGGAAGCCGCCAGTTCAATAGCTTCGTCGAAGTCTTGTTCCTCGTAGAGGCGGACGCCGATGAGTTTCAGCTCCGACCAGAAAAACTTGAAGAGATTCACCGGACGGGGTTCAGGGTGAATCGCCACCATGACGATGCGGCCGCGCACGTTGGGCAATTCGGTCATCACCTCAACACCGGGTACCGATCCGGAAACTTCGAAGACACAATCGGCCATGGCGCCCTCGGTAACTGAGCGCACTGCTTCGACCAGGTTTTCTTGCAAAGGATTAACCGCTCCCAGTCCAAGGGAAGCGGCCAGTTCCAGGCGAGAGTCGTTGACTTCAGATAGAAGGATCTGAGCTCCCTTGACCTTGGCGACCAGGGCAATGAGTAATCCGATGGGACCCCCTCCGATGACCACACAAGTCTCTCCCGCTTGCACTTCGCCTAAACGGACGTCGTGGCAAGCTACCGCGGCCGGCTCGATCATGGCTCCGTGTTCCAAGGTCAATTCCTCCGGAAGTCGATGTAGGGTATATGCGGGCACGGTCCAGGATCGTTGCATGCCGCCTGGCAAATCGATGCCGATAAACTTGAGGTTTTTGCCAACATGGGGATTCCCCTTGTCGAAATGGGAAGGCTCACCGAATTTCAGCGGTCTCACCGCGACCCGGTCGCCTAATGAGACGTTCGAAACGCCCTCGCCCAATCCCGCAACGATCGCTGACACTTCGTGCCCGATGGGTAAGGGGGTGTTGACCCGCTGGTCCATATGCCCATGAAAGATGTGGAGGTCCGTTCCACAGATT
This sequence comes from Opitutales bacterium, assembly GCA_965218995.1. Classification (GTDB taxonomy): domain Bacteria; phylum Verrucomicrobiota; class Verrucomicrobiia; order Opitutales; family UBA2995; genus JAABVD01. The sequence continues at coordinate 2,156,309 of CBDCML010000004.1, read as the reverse complement.
CCGCAATAGGCAACATCTAGCCGCACTTCGCCCTTAGCGGGAGGAATCGGCCTACTGGTTCCGACTCCTATGGTTCTGTTTCCTTCGTAAATAGCCGCTTTCATTTTCAAGAATTGCAAGTGGGGATTAAACCACGAATTACAGGGATAATGGTAGGCAAACTTATGATTTCAGGTCACGGCCAGGATGGCCCAGAGAATTCCGATTATCATCGCTATTGCAGGAGTTGGTGTTTGGAAAAACTGAAAATTACTCGGCTTGCTTCATTCGTTTTCGAATGGCTGCCTTTTGTTTCTCATTTAAGGAAAATTGGTAATAGACATCCGGTCTGAAGAAGGTGTCGGTCTCCTTGAAGACGGGGTCATCCACATCGAGACTCAGGTCACAATCAAAGCGGGTGAGCATGCTGTGGCTTTTGCCTTTGCCTCCCAGACCCCTGAAATGGGAAAGCCCCCAGGAGATACCCCGGCCATCGCCGGAATCAGTGAAAGCGTCCGGGGCATAGGGACCCGGCGCTACTGGCAGGACCGCCGTAATCGATGCAATCTCGAAGTTCCCCCCGTCGGGTGCATATTGAATGGTGTTGTGCTCGTGACCGTGCCGCCCCACCAGCGCCGCGATCCCCTCCTTGAAGGGAAACAAACCGGTCTCGTGACCGGAGTTGATAACGGGATTGAGAGGATACTTTTCGAAGGGACCCAAGGGATGGTCACTGATAGCCAAACCCTGCATGGGCGCCTTTGGACGGCCTCCCATTTCGGACTTATCATAGTTTTTCTACTCGCCCGTAGAACGCGCCGGACAATTTCTCTCCGGTTTTTTCATGAAACCATCCCTGCAGGGTGTGCCTTCCGGCCTCGATTTCGATATGCAACTCAACGGCTGTGTTGCCGGGATTGGCCTGCGCCACAATTGGTGTTCCCCCATCAACACTTAAACTACCCGCGGTGATGGGAAAGGCGCGTCCCGGGTCGATCGGGGTAGCGCCAATGGTGGTCGCAGGACCTTTATCGGTCAGTGATCGATTCATGTGAAAGGGCCAGCGACTGAGTTGGACTTTGTATTTGCCCGCCTTTTCAGCCTCGATCTGCCAGATCCCTCCCATGGAGTTTCCTCCGGCCACCCGCCTCTGATTTTCGAAGTCTACTTCCACCCAGTTGTTGCAGGTAAGATCGGTGTAGGGCTCGAAATCGTGCCCGATAACGACGGGCTCGACCACCTCGATGGAATCCTCGATCGATGCCCAGAAATTGTCATAATGGGCTTTCAACTCCGCGGTGATCTGAGGGAATTGCGAGGATACATCGTTTTCCTGCCCCGGGTCCCGACTGATATCGTACAACTCCCCTTCTCCGTTTAAACGCCAGTGGTCCCATACCACGCAACTTCGGTAGTATTTCGATGGCCGATGCCTGCTGCCAAATTGAACAATGAGTTTGCGGTCTCCGAAGGACCCTTTCGGGTTGCCGAGCACTTCCTTCAAACTGAGGCCGTCAAACCCGAAGGCTGTCGGCGGAAGTTCGAATTCAAACAGATCCACAAACGTCGGCAGCAAATCGGTGATGTGGGAGGCATAGTCGATAGTGCGGGGAGCCCCGAAATCACCACTTGGCCAGCGGAAAAAACAGATTGCACGATGACCCCCTTCATAACCGCTGCCCTTTTTTCCACGCATCCCTGCGTTGTAAATCCTATCCCCTCGCGAGGTGCCATTATCGTTCATGAAAACAATCAGGGTATCATCGCGAATTTTCTTCTCCCTGAGCCAGTTCTCCAGACGGGCGTAGTTCTGGTCGATATTGCTGATCAGTCCGAAGAAATGGGCCACGAGCGGATCATCGACTTTGTCCTTGTACTTTGTGAAATCCTGCTGCAAGGAATGGAAGGGGCTGTGCGGCGTATTCAAAGCGATATAGGCGAAGAAGGGACGTTCAGTTTCAATTTGCTCATCCATCCATTCCATGGCCTTGTCGAACCAAAGATTCGCGCAAAACCGATCCGAGTACTTCACTTCCATTTCATCGAGGTAACGGGTATGGTAGTAATCGTTGTCGTATTCGATTTCCGAGGCCAGGCCCCAACCTTTGTGCCAGACCACACGCTGAAAACCGCGGTCCATGGGGCGATGCGGGTAGGTGTCGCCCAAATGCCATTTTCCAAATAGTCCGGTCGCGTAGCCATTGGCCGCAAAAACCTCCGGCATGGTTACGACATCGCGGCGCATGAGGTTTCGCCCGGCCGGCACCATGCAGGCCTTGTTGCGCAAAGCGTACAAACCGGTCATCAACTCCCCGCGGGAAGGGGTGCAAACCGGAGCAACGTGAAAATTACTGAAGCGAATGCTCTCCCCGTGCAACTTGTCCAGGTTGGGTGTTTGCAATATAGGATTTCCGTGGGCCGACAAATCTCCGTATCCCTGATCATCGGTAAAAATGATGATGACGTTGGGTCTTTCCACTTCGGCCAGCGCCGTTAGACGAAGCGCCGCCAGCAATATGCCGCATAAGAATAGTTTAAGCTTCAAAAATTTCCCCTCTCTCAACTTCTCGCAAAGCCCGCAAAGAACGCCAGGATTTCTTTTTTCGGGGACAGGAATGTCCCCGCTCCTTTATTTGAATCTGTGTTCATCTGCGAAATCTGCGGTTGGTGATCCAGTATCCAGCATCGAGAATCCCACTTTGTGCCTTTTCCTGCCTCATCTTGCCTTCCCTAATCCGTGTCATACGTGGTTTCCCTCTCTCCACTATCCACTTTCTACTCTCCACTCTTTATGCCCTGCGCTTCCGCCTCGGCCTTCTTTCGGGCCATGGCATAGACACTGAAACCCTTGGCAACCTCCCAGGGTATCACCCCACAGCGATTGGCCCATTGTTGGTAGGCTTTTTGCAAGCGGAGAGCCACTTCAGGATGTTCCTCCGCCAGATTGTCGCTTTCACTGCGGTCCCTCTCAATATCATACAATTCCCACGGTTTATTGAAGTAAGCCACCAGCTTCCATTTTCCATGGCGGGCGATGCGGTTTCCCTCGTGTTCCACAAAGATGGGATCGCGGTGGATGGGGTCCGGATTGCCAGATAGGAAATCGACCAGGCTAACGCCATCTATCTCGGGAAGGGGCTTCCCCTGGACAATTGTCGGGCGGGCGGCGCCGGAAACCTCCATGCAGGTAGCCACAATATCCGGCAGGTAGCCGATTTGGGAAATGACGCGGCCGGGAGGGATTTTGTTCGGCCAATGCGCGATCATGGGGGTTTGGGCTCCCCCCTGATGGGTAAAGTGTTTGTATTCCCGAAAGGGGGTATTCGATAGGGTGGCCCAACCTTTTCCGTATTTCCACCCGCCTTTTCCGTACTGACCCAGGTCGGCAAACTCAAATTGCCCCAAGGCTCCCGTTTCCGCTTCTGCTCCGTTATCGGACAGAAAGAAAATCAAGGTGTTTTCGAGGCGGCTCGATTGCTCCAGGAAGCGCAATAATTTGCCAATATTCTGGTTTACACGGTCAATAATGGCGGCATAGGTCGCCATGATGGCGTCCATTTCGTTCTGTTTTTGCGGCTCCAAGGTATCCCATGCCGGAACCTTTTCCGGACGAGGAGCCAACCGGGTGTTGGACGGGACCAGTCCCATCTCCTTTTGCTTCCGCAGACGCTTTTCCCGCAGAATGTCCCAACCCTCCATGAAGCGACCCCGATATTTCTCAAAGTCCTCCGGCATGCATTGCATGGGATAATGCGGGGCGTTGAAGGCCAGATACAAAAAGAAGGGGTTGTCATCGCGTTCCTTCAGGTGATCCGAAAGGAATTCTATCGCTTCATCGGTAATGGCGTCCGTCAGGTAGTAGCGTTCTCCGCCAGCTGAAATGGGGACGTTGCCTCGAAACAAATTGGTCGGCTCGAAGTAATCGGACGTTCCGGCCAAATGACCGTAAAACCGATCAAATCCCCGCTGGAGGGGCCAGGTCTCGGGTCGGTCGGAAGCCAAATGCCATTTGCCCGCCAGATAGGTTCCGTATCCCTCCTGTTGCAGCATCTCCGGCAGGGTGGGAATAGCGGCATCCAACCATCCTTGATAGGAAGCGGGAATGCCGGCGCGGTCTTCTTGGGAAACAGGAAAAACTCCCCGCATTTTCCCGTTGGCCTGCTTATTATTCCGAATCGGCAAGGTCATGTGGCCAACGCCGACCTGATGGGGGTGCAGTCCGGTCATTAACGTCGCCCGTGTAGGACAACATCGCGCCCCATTATAAAACTGGTTGAATCGCACCCCATCCGAGGCCAACCGGTCGATATTCGGGGTTTCCACCATGCCCCCATAACATCCGATATTGGACCATCCCATATCGTCGACCAGAACGAGAATGAGGTTGGGACGTTCCGCTTTTGCTGCTGAAATGGTGCAGACCAAAACCGCCAACCATCCGATCAATCTCTTCTTCATAACCAATTCCTCAACCTAATCGTGATCGTAATCGTGATCATGATCATGATCAGGATCTTGATCCGTTATACTACCGCAATGCGCCATTGCGTCCTCCAAAACAGTTCCGAAATGCTTTCTCAGGATCACGATCAGGATTAAGAGATTTTAATCCGTAAAGGTCTCTTCCGGCAAGGGAATGATGGCCCCTCCCTGCAAGGCGGATTCATGAGCTAAGATCCCGGTACAAGTCCAGTTGGCCGACTGTTTGGCATTGGGCCAGGGATCACGGTCGCGGATGAGGGAGTCGACAAAAACGTGAGCCAGGTGGGGGTGGGAACCGCCATGGCCGGCCCCCTGGGTGAAGGACAGGTGCTCGTCGCCTTCTTCCCCGCCGTAAACGCCGCCCAGGGTGAAGGGAGCAATTTCGTCCGGCAACAAGTGGCCATAGTCCGGGGACATTACTTTCTGGGGAATTTCAGGCTCCGGTTTCTTGGCCGTGTGAAGGACGAGGGGCTCCCCCTCGATGAGGGGCCATTCCACGGATTTCTTTAATCCGTAGACGTCGATGCTCTCCCGATACTGACGGGAAACATCAAAAAGTGAACGGATAATGCGGGCGGAAAGGTCGCTTTTTCTCATTTTGATGTGGGTCGTCTCGATAGCAAAGGGAGAATTGTAGTAATGATGCATTTCCTCGCGGATGGTGCCCGAGGGAAAACAGGAAACGTACTCGGCATCTTTCCTGGGCAACCCCAGAACGGGGCCCACGCAGTGGGTCGCGTAATACATGGGGGGCAGGCCGGGCCAGTAACCGGGCCATCCATCCATGTCCTGCTGGTGGGAAGCCTGCAGGAACTGCAATTTGCCCAGCTCGCCATCTTCGTAGAGTTGCTTCATGAAGAGGAACTCGCGCGAGTAAACCACCGTTTCCATCATCATGTATTTCAAACCGGTTTGCTGGACCAGGCGGACGATCTCGAGGCAGTCTTCCACCGATGTAGCCATGGGAACGGTGCAGGCGACGTGTTTTCCCGCCTTCAATGCCGCTATGGACTGTTCGGCATGATTGGGAATGGGGGTATTGATGTGCACGGCGTCAATTTCACCATCCTTTAAGAGTTCATCATAGTCGGCATAGCGTTTTTCCACCCCGAACCTGTCTCCCACCTCTTGCAGAGCCGATTCGGTCCGCTGGCAAATGGCATACATGTTGGCCTGGGGATGCCTTTGATAAATGGGGATGAATTCGGCGCCGAATCCGAGACCGACGATGGCAACGTTTATGGTCTGATCACTCATGGTTGTATCCTCAGGGGTTTTGCCCTGCGAATAAAGTATGTTATTTCAGTTAAGGGAATTGAGATAGGCCAACATGTCAGCAATTTCCTGTTGGGAAAGCAGAACCCCGTAGGGGGGCATGGGCGATATTTCGACGGGGTAACCTTCGGCCATGGTCGCTTGGGGGTCGATCAGGCTTTCCCTCAAATAGTCGGACCGTTTTCTCAAAGCTATTCCATCGAGGGCAGGTCCGATATCGCCGCCTGAACCATCGACTTTGTGGCAGCGCGAACAGGAGGCAATTTCATGGGTGGCGAACATTTTTCTACCACGATCGGCGTCCCCTTCCATTTCAGCCATGGAGGTCGGATCCACGACCTCCTGTAAGGATAGGTCGTCAAACAGGGCATACTGGTCCACGGAGGAAACGAAGGCCCCGTCGATGGAACCGAAAACACAATCGATAATCAGGCTGCGCCGGTCCCCGGAATTGAAGAACACCTCAACTTCCATCCAATCGGACTTTTTTCCGATGCCCGTGGTTTGAGCACCGGAAATCCCTCGAATAGACAACAGGGCTGAGGTGTATAGACGGCCATGGGCCTTGATCCACCCGGACAACCGGTATTGGGCATACGGCTCAACCTTTAACTCGGTTTGCCAACTCCCGATCCCGTCCCCAATGGTTTGGACGCGCAGGGCCCGATGCCCGGTGTGAACATTTCCTTCACCTTCTGCCAGAGAGAGGGAAACACCTTCCGATTCGGCTTGCAAGCCGGCGGCCCAACCGACCGGACCTCGCTCCCCGGCATGCTCCAAGGACGGATTCACCACCAGATTTCTTCCAAGTTCCCCGCCGAGCAACTCGACCCCCTGGTTGGCCGCGGCAGTTTGCAAAGCCAGAGAAAGCCATTCATCATTGCGGTTGGCCGGGTCTTTGAACAAGGCCGGGATGGCCGTTTTCAGGGCCTGATGGGGAGGGAAGTGCGCCATCTGGGAGAAGGCAACCCTTCGCACACGGGGATCCTTTTGGGTAATTATGGCTGTGTCCAAAAACATTTGCAGGTCGACCTCCCTGGTGTCCAAGGCTTGAACGGCATTGCTTTTTAAAACCAAATCCCGGTTCAGAAGGGCTGCCAGATGCGTATCGTAATCGAGCTGACCCATGCCCTGGAGAGCCCATAAGGCATGCGGGGCGCCTCTCCCGCCCTTTGCCGTCAAGCTACGGAGAAGGGGAACCACTCCTCCAGGTTTAGTTTCGACCAGCAGTCGCTGCGCAGTCAGGCGCCAAAACAGGTTGTCGTCGGCCAGGGCTTCAACCAGGACGCGAGGGGAAACATCGGCCAGAGAGGTGATGTTCGATGCTTTCGCTCCCTCCCAAACCAGGCGATAAATCCTGCCGTGCTGACCATCGCGGTTCGGATTGATGTGGGCATTACCTACGCCTCGTTCCGCCTGGTAGCCCCCACTTTCCGGACTTGGGGTAGGATTGTGTTGGATTATGAAGTTATACCAATCTGCCACCCAGAGATTTCCGTCCGGTCCGATTTCGGCAGAAATCGGGGAAAACCACTCGTCGGCGCTGGCGATAATGGAAAAGTTGTTGATGGCTTTGTAGCCGGACCCTTCCCGAATATTGCGAAAGGATCCCAGCAAATTACCGGTGGGACCACAGACGAAAGACACTTCGTCCCGCCAGGCCGCGGGAAAATTCGCCGAAGTGGCGAAGGCGTAGCCCGCACCTGAGGTATAGCGACCCCAGGCATCCACCTGGCGGATATTGGGGGTGATGGGATGAAAGACCGGGGTATCGGCGATCATTTTGGCGCTTCTGCCCGGTTGCCCCCGGTAACCCGTGGCGGGGAATCCACCGAAAAACCCGGGATTATTATTGGCCGTGGAACCAAACACATCCCCTTTTTCGTTAAATCCCAATCCCCAGGTGTTGTTGTTGAATTGGTGCAGGAAAGTGATATCGCTCCCATCGGGCTTCATTTTGAATATGCCAGAGGAAAACCTGCCGGTTCCCCGGTGGATTGGGCCCCGGTAACCCGAGTAGCCGACCGTGCCCCAGATATGGTTATCGAATCCATAACGCAGATTGGAAGGCCCGGCATGCGTATCCTCGGTTCCCCAGCCGGTGTTCAGGACCTCCCGCAGGTCGGCCACATCATCGCCATCGGTGTCTTTCAGGAAAATAAATTCGGGCGCTTGGGCTACGATGACGCCCCCGTGGGAAAAAGTGAGCGAAGTGGGCACATTCAACCCGGTGGCGAATATTTTCACCTGGTCACATCGCCCATCGCCATCGTTATCTTCCAGGATTTTGATCTTATCATTACCCTGGCGCGTCTCGGTCAATTCGTTGGGATAATCCACCGATTCGGCAATCCAAAGCCGTCCTCTTTCATCCCAGGCCAGGCAAATAGGGTTGACGATTTCCGGTTCACTGGCGAAAAGCTTCAACTGAAACCCCACCGGGGCCTGGGTGTAACGCATACTTTCTTCCGGAGGCAGGGGGAATTGAAATTTCAGGGGTTCGGGGCGGTTTTCGTAGTTGGGGATATGGCCGCGGCGCTCGTACAGGAGGGGAGCGCGGGATTTGAGAAAGGCCTGATAGCTTTTCCGGCGATCCTCCCCGATGGCCCAAAGAATTCCCTGCTTGAGCAGTTGGTGAAATTCGCTGCGGCTCCAGACTCGCTCATCATGACCGGAGGCGGTGTAGAAGATGCGGCCTTTTCCCTGGGTGCGAACCCAGGTCCAGGGCTCCGGCTCCGAAATGTTGTCATCGGGTCCCTGGACGGGGCGCACCTGCAGAACGATCCGGTCTTTTTCATTGTGATTTTTATGCACGTAAGTCTCATCCCAGGCTTTCAACTCCGGCACGTCCTCCACCACGGGATGTTCGGATTGGACGGTTTCTACCTGGAATTCCCTGGCCCGATGATGGGCGAACCGACCCCCGACCAACTGATCGAACTCCGGTTCGTTCTGAAAGCACCAACTGGCGCAATGGATGGGCACAAATCCCCCGCCCGCCTCGACATAAGATTTCAAATTTTCCCACTGGGCCGGAGTGATTTCCTCATGGTTGGCATAGAGCAACAAGGCATCGAAGCGTCCCAGATACCGGGCATCTCCCAAGGCCTCTTCAACCGCAGTCACATAATCGAAATATATGGCATCCCTTCCCAGGGCTTGGGAAAGCATCGGATAATATAGATCCGAGGAATGGAGTTCCTCCGCATTGTGACCCAAAAACAGAACCCGTACAGGTCCGTCACGGGCCGCAAACAGTCCCTGCAAGGTAGTCGCCAAAATTGCCACCAATAAGCAGGTAAAGGAGGTAAAGGAGGTTTTCATCATTAAACGCGCGAAGTTTAGGAAGGAGTAGGCCAACGGAGCAAGTTGTATCCAACGCAACGTAATATTTTGCCACCGGGCCCTATTCCACGATCATTTCACCTTTCATTATGATCCAGTGCCCCGGATAGGTGCAAATATAGGGGTAGACATCGGGAATTTCCGGAGCATGGAAGCGCAACACCTCGGCCTCATTCTCGCCGAGCAGACCCGTATAGTGAAGCACGGCGGGATGATCGGGAATAAATTCCTTCTTTTCTCCACTGGGGTCCTTAGCCATTTCGTTGGCGGCCATTCCAACCGTTTCGTTGCTACCGGGTTGAATAATTACCAGGTTGTGGGGGGTGACATCGGGATTGGTCAGCAGCAGCCGTACCGGTTGCCCGGCTTTTACGGTAAACCTGTCCACGGTAAAAAGCATGCGCTCCGGAATGGTTGAAATCTCGATAGTGAAGAGATTTTCCTGATTATCGAAATCGGAATCGGCCGCGTTTCTATTCATAAGAATACCGCGTTTTTCCGGGGATTTGGCCCAGTCCCGGAGGAAGGTCTCCAGTTCGGGATGATGCAAATGGAGGTCCTCCCTATTGTCCCAGTGGCGGGACAAGGCGGCGGACCCAAGACTAGAACGCAAGGCATAGCGGAGATGGTTTCCCATGGGGTGATTCAGCGCCTGCAAAGCTGCTTGCAAGGCATTCCGGGTACCGAGGTAGCTGGCTGCAATAACGGCTTCCATACGCACGATGCCGTTTTCATCGTTGGCCCGATGGCGCAGCGATTGAGTCGCTTGCCCCAGGGACAAGCCGTTCCTTCCCATCCCCGTTATGGGGGGAATGCCCTGCGCTCCCTGGGTGTAGCGCAGTTGGCGGGTAGCGGCGGCACGGGCGTTGTGATCCTCACAGTTCAACAAATCCACCAATAAATCCGGCCGGCTCGTTCCGATACTGCGATACAACCAGAGAGCCTCCAACTGATGGTGGCGAAAACGTTCCCGGTCGGAATCGAGCCCGGAGACCCAATCATCCAAGGCCTCCGCCACGGCAGATGGAGAATGGTTCTGGCGCAACTCGCGCTTCGTCCAGTAGCGGTAGCGGTATTCGCGGCGTTTCAAATTGTCGAGCAGTTGCTCGATGGAGGCACCGGCAATTGTTGGCGGATCCTGAAGCTCTGCTCCTTTGGGAACGATGCGCCAGATTCGCCCGCTCGTGCGGTCGCGCCGGGGGTCCCGCAAGGCGTATTGGGCGTGACCTTTTACCGGGTTGTACCAGTCGCAAACATACATGGCACCGCGCGGCCCGTATCTGAGATCCACCGGAATAAAACTGAGGTTCCGGGAAAAGAGGAGGTCCGATACATATGCTTCCTCGAAGTGATCGTCCCTTTCTATCCACCGGTGAATTTCCACCCGGTTGGTCGGTTTGTAACGCACTTTGATAAAACCGCCCTGCAAGGCTTCCGGCCACATGGGAAAATCGACGAATTCGTGCCCGCAAACTCCCGAATAGGCCGGAATATTCACGGCTTTGGGGTGCTGGCCGGGATAGGGCGGATTGGTAGAGTGGAAGGCGCTGGCAAAAATCGGATGACTGGCCACATGATGCCCCCAATCCGAAAAGGTCACCCCCCAGGGATTGGTGTTGGGATAGCTTCCAAAGGTGACCAATCCCTGATTTTCAGGGGAATAGCGAAACCAGGCCGAATTTTTGGCCCGGATCGGCCCGTAGGGAGTCTCAATCTGCGAATGGTGGAAAATCGATTCGCGGAAGAGCAGATCTCCGTCCGGGGACCAGACGAAGTCGTGGATGGCATGGTGGGAATCCTCACAGCCGAATCCGGTCAACAGCTTGCGCCGCCAATCCGCTTTCCCATCCCCATCGGTATCGCGAATGTAGCTCAGGTGGGGTTCCTCGGAAACGATGATACCATCCCGGTACAGTTCAAACGATAACGGGATGGACAAGTCCTCCGCCCAGATGGTGGACCGGTCGGCTTTGCCGTCCCAATCCCTGTCCTCCAGGATGACAATCTTGTCGTTCGGTTCCCGGCCTGGATAAACATGCGGATAGGTAGTGGAACAACTCACCCAAAGCCGCCCTCGGGCATCCCAACGCATTGCGATGGGGCAGGAAATTTCCGGAAAATCCTCCTCGCTGGCGAAGAGGTTCACCTCAAACCGGGGATCGATGCGAAAGGCCTCCAACTCCTGTGCCGGGGTCATCCACTCGTTTGCGCCTCTCGACTCGTAAACTTCGTCCAACACCGGCACATTGGAGTCGTCCACCGGTGTGAGGCCAAAGGTTTTGCCCTGGGCGATTTCCCAAATGCGCCGGTCGCGGTTGGCCGTCATAATCTCGAGATTGCGCATGGCGGGAAGAAAATCCAGGTAACCGTATTGTTTGTTGCGCGTCCCGGTATAGTAATAGGTGTTCAATGGGCGAAAGCGGCGAAAATATTGGCGGTTTTTTTCCACAATGGCAGCGCGCAATTCGGCATTTGCCTCCGGGACAGGGCGGCTGAATACCTGCCGAAAAAGCACGTCGGCAAAAAACCGGTAGCCTTCATCCTCGAGGTGTGCCCCATTGAAGGTCAGGTCGCCTCCGGGGTCTTCCATAACCGCCCGGGTCCGGTCGAATACATTGGCAAACCCGACTTGGAGTTTTACCGCTATTTCAGCCATGGCTTCCGTATACTCCGCCAATCGCTCATTGTTCAAGTCGGCCGCAGGCACGCCCTCGACGTTTTCATTGGCAATGGGGGAAATCAGGACTATTTGAGGGCCACTGATACCATTGAAGGCACTGGTCCGCAAATCCGACAGCCATCTTTCCAAACGCGACTTGAAGGCGCCGATCTCCCCCACCCCGGCGAAAGATTCATTGAAACCAAAGGCTGCGAAAATCACATCCACCCGCTCCCGGGCAAGGTGCTGATGGACCGTGGCAAAATTTTTCGGTCGAGGTTGCAGATCCACCTCATCGGCCGACCAGGCAAAATTCCGGATGACCAGTTCGTGCTGGGGATGGGCCATGTGCAGGTGGGATTCGAAGTAACCAAAATCCTGGGCGCGGTCCAGCAAGGTGTTTCCGATGAAAGCGACGCGATGGCGTTTTTTCAGGTGTAAGGGGAGCGTGGTAGCGGCCGCCTTGGTTTTTTTCGCCTTGGGCGCATCGCTGGCAAAAATCCCGTATTGCGCGAGTTCCGAACCGCGGGGAGGTTCCGGTTTTCCCGTTTTCACATTTTTGGCATCCCTCTTCTGGCTTTTTTTGGGCGGTGTAACGGGTTGCAATGGCTGCTCTTCACTCACAACCACGGCGGCTACAAGGGAATCGACTTGTGGTGGCCTCAGGTAAAGTGCACAGACCATCACCACCAACCACCTGAATACGCTTCCCTTCATACTCTTTCCTTCCACTTAATCTTGATCGTGATCGTGATCGACTATACCACTATAATCCACCGATTCCTCCTGCATAACCGTCCCAAAACGCTTTCTCAGGCCCACAATCATATTCACAATATTCTTCAATTGCTCTTTGCCCTTTCCCTCTTCTGCTGCCGGAATTATTCCCCTAGCTACTAATACATCCAAACACGCTCCACACTCGAACGCTGAACCTTGAGCAAATTGCCAGAATCTTAGACGATCCTGATCGGAAAACTTGGCGTTTCCCTCCGCGATATTCAAAGCAATACTTGTAGATGCGCGTTCGAGTTGATCGCGAGCGGAGACCTTAGCCGGCATCTTTTCAATAAACGGTTGAGTCCAAGCTATGAATCGGATCGAGGCTTGATAAACTCTGAGATTTTCATGCGAGAGTGACATCAGGTATTTCGATCACGATCACGATCAAGATCAAGATTAAGAAGAACCCAGAATACCACCAACTACCTGAATACGCTTCTGAACACTGATAACTGAACTCTGAACACTTTTTCTACACAAGCAGCTTCATGCCAAAACCGGGAGCGTCCGATACGTGGAGCAATCCGTCTTGGATCGGATAGTTTCCAAAATCGATCTCGTCGGACAGACAGGTTACACCTTCGATCGTTACCACATTTCCGAGTCCGGCCGCCAAGTGGGAAGTAATGTTGGTTTTTTGACGACTTCCCCAGGTATGTGGACTGGCCTGCACCTGTAGTTGCTTGAGCCTCGGCATCAGCTTTCGCCATGGAGAAAAACCAAAACCGGCGATATCGCTCAAATAAGCGTCCAGATGACCCGAACGGCTCAGCTTCATCAGGATGTCGTGATCCGGTTTGGCTTCCCCATCGGCATAGAGGGTGTGGCCGAAACCGTTGGCGTCCATCCATTGCCTGAGCTTTGGCCCATCCTCAACATTCTCATGAAAGGGCTCCTCTACCCAATGTAGTGGAACATCGGACACACCTTTGAGAAAAGCCAGGGTGTCTTCCAGGTTGTACATGTTATTGGAGTCCACCAACAGGGTAACACCTTTGGCGGAAAAGGCCCGGTGGATCTCGTTTACCACTTCGATGTCCTTGGCCAGACCTTCGTCATGAGGGTACCATCGGCCGGAGCGGCCTATCTTCACTTTCAGTTGGCGGTAACCGTAGTCATAGTCCCATTGACAATTATTGAGAATGATATCGATGTTCTTGTTTGGATTTCCCTCGTTGAGCTCATCCAGGTAAATCATGCCACTGTAAACGGGTGACGCTTGAGGTCCTTTCGCACCGAGCAGTTGGTAGACCGGTTTGTCGAGCACGACACCCATTAAATCGTGCAACGCGGTATCCCAACCATGCAATGCGGGATTGAGGATCCCCCGCTCCACCGAGACGAGATGGGAAAGGTTCTTGTTCAGGAGTAATCCTACTTCCTTTGCCGAGTTTCCCGTTCCGAAACCCAAGCCCACTGCGCCCTGGTCCGTTTCCAATCTGTAGGCCCTCGACACCTTGTGCTGCCCATGAAAATCGATCCTGCCATTTTTTCCAACAAACCGAGGCCAACGGTATTTGATCGGGATTACCCGGGCGTCCTTGACAATGTGCGAGGCCAGAATTTCGCTGCTCTCACTGGTTGGAGATTGCGATTGCAGCCGGAAAGCTCCCATGCTGAGAGAGGCGCCCAGCCAGGCAGTGGATTTGAGAAAGTCCCTTCGCGGGGTGATCTTCATCGGATCAGGATTTTCCGTCTTATTTCTTTCGCTTCGCCACGATCTCGGACCTTATCTCACTCAATGATTCGCTGGTGAGATAAGGTTCCCGGTGCGGTTTCAAATCGTCCCCCTGTTCCTTGGTCCAGGCTTCCAGCTCCGCCCGAAGTGAGGCCAACCGGTTCCGATAATCGGGAAGATAGGCCAGGTTGGTCCTTTCCAGAGGATCCTTGTCCAAATCGAACAGCTCGAATTCCGGCCGGGTGTGATAGGCCTCGATGATGGCGGCAGCTCCGGAATCGGTTTCCGCGGCGGCATCCCACGATTCCCAATAACCGCCACGACCATCGTTGCGCAGGATGTCGGAATGATTGGTGTGAAAGGCGTCGGACCGTAAATTGTGGATGTATTTGAACGGTCCCATGCGGACACTCCGAATAGGAAAAATATTGAAAACCGTATCGCCCGTGTGCGTGGTAAATATCTTATTCCGGTGGATTTCGGACTCACCTTTCAATACCGCGGCGAACGATTGACCATCGATATCGGGCGGGACGGTAGCGCCGGCCAAATCAATGAGGGTGGGAAGCAGGTCGACCCAACTGACCATGGCCGGGGTGCGCGAGCCCGGTGGAATGTGTCCCGGCCAGGAAATGACAAGGGGTATGCGCGTTCCACTATCGTAAAGATTCCACTTCCCCAGAGGCCACTGACCCCCATGATCACTGGTAAACAGGCAAATGAAGTCGTCCCCGATATGCTTTCTGACCACGCCCAATACCCGCCCCATTTCCGCGTCCATATGGGTGATGTCGGAAAGATATCGGGCCCAGTGTCGACGCGTTTCGGGAGTATCGATAAAGGTGGGGGGCAGAGTAATCCTTTCAGGATCATAGATAGGCTCCTCACCCCATGGAACATGGGGACGGCGATCCCCCGCCATAATGCAGATCGGTCCCCGGCCCAGTTTACCCGAATCAAAGAGTTTCTGCAGGTCGCGGGACATGTTTTCCGGATCCCGAAAATTAAAATCGCAACCGTCAAAGTCACGTCTCCCATGTTGCACCTTGCCGAAGGAGGCAATTTGGTAGCCCATCGCTTTGAGGAGGGGTGGCAACACCTTCGTGCCCGGCTTCATTTGGCTGTGATTGGGATGAGCCCCGTGCCGGGCCGGCATCAGCCCGGTGAGAAGGGAGGCCCGGTTGGGGCAACAGGACGGGGAGGCCACGTAGGCGTTTTCAAACACCATGCCGCCGGCGGCCAAGGCTTGCAGGGTTGGGGTTTGCACCTCCGTAGAACCATGGATTGAGGTTTCCAGGCGACCCAGGTCGTCAGAAAGCAATACGACGATATGGGGGCGGGAGGACGAGCAAGTCGCATCAGCCCAGAAAAAAAAGATAAGGGCGATAAAGGGTAAAATAAAGGGGTCAAACGTAGAAAATAGAATTTTTCCTATTTCATCGCCATCAGGCTCTGGTCGTTTGCTCTTCAGGGACTGGATGCTGGGGATATTAACCATAAAGATAGGAAAAATAAAGGGGTCAAATGTGAATGGCGCTTAGTTAAGCGCGTTTGTAGAGGAATATAGTATGGACGCCAGTCGGGGTCATGCCGTAGAAAAGTGATGCCTTCTGCAAGAAAAGGGTCAGGCCTTGAAAACTGTATTCCATTGTACTTCATACACTTTTACAAGGCAATCCGCCTTTCGGCGTGACCTGCTGACCCTGTAAGGCATAACTTTTTACGTCTTGACCCCTTCCTTCTCCGAGATGCGGGAAAATAAAGGGGTCAAACGTAGAAAATAGAATTTTTCCTATCTCACCGCCATCAGGCTCTGGTCGTTTGCTCTTCAGGGACTGGATGCTGGGGGTATTTACCATAGAGATAGGAAAAATTCTATTTTCTACGTTTGACCCCTTATCTGGAATAAACCACATCGGCTTGGGAGACGCTGCCAAAACGGGTGCTGTTGAGAGGCTTTTCCTGTTTGGTGATAGAGTCGAGAATCATCAACTGCTTGAGGCCGCCCGACCTGCGGGTGAACACGAGATGTCGACCGTCCCTCAACCAAACCGCCTCGATGGAATCCCTTCTTCCCCTAGTGAGTATCTCGCTCCGGTTTTCCCGGTAGTCCCAGAGCACGATCTGAAACCCCTCCCGAAAACCGGCGGTGAAGACGATTTTGTTGGGATCGACGTGATTCCAGTCCGGCTCGGCGCAGTAACGGCTTATGTTGGTCATGATACGGTTCATTTTTCCTCCCGAGGCCGACATACGAAACAGTTGGGGTCGACCGAGTAAATCCGAGGTAAAAACCAACTCCGAGCCATTCCTATTCCAGGTGGGTGAGGATTCAATAGAGTCGGTTCGGGTAATTCTTTTTAACCCCCCGCCTCGTGCTTTGGCCAAATACAATTCCACATTGTCGGTGGCGGACAGCGCCATGGCGATAAATTGACCATCGGGACTGTAACGCGCCCCCGAGTTAGTGCCCTTGTAAGTGGCGAAAGGCACCCGCTTTGAAGTGTTCGCATCGATGATAAATATATCGGGGAATCCGCTGCGGTAATAACTGGTGTAAATGATATTCCTGCCATTGGGTGACCAACGAGGGCTCACCGCCTGAGATTTGTCGGAAGTGCGTTGTTGGACTTCCCCGAAAAACAAATCGCTGGAATAGACTTCCTGGGCCTCGCCCCTGCGTTGGCCGATGAAAAGAAGTTTTGAGGCGAAAAATCCGGTCAAACCCGAAGTCAACTGCACAAAATGGTCGGCCGCACGGAATAAGCTGTCCCGGGAATTCCTGCCCCTGACCCCGTAACGTTTCAGAACCCGTTGGGGACGGCCCGAACGAATGACGCACCACACCTCCTGGTCGCTTGTTCGCTTGACCTCCAGATGAAACTCCGACCCGTCGACTTCAACTTCCCGGTAGGCCCCATGCGCATCAAAACATTTCTTCAGCAAGGCGGTATCCCGGGCATTTGATGCCGCAAGGGAAATGCGGTAAATTCTTTCATCGGAAGCTTTTGTTATGACAAAATCGTCCTGTTGACTCATCAGGGAGGACTGCCAGCACCCCCAAACAACCAGTAGGATTATCCTTTTCCTCCGCATAAAATATTGGAAATTTCTGGAAAATAATATTTGTCCACTTGCAGACTATAGTAAACGTCATACTTTTCAGTATGGACAATTAAAATTTGGCAATAGATTTTCTGTCCAAGCCAAATCCCTCAAAATCAGGATCATGCCCTTGAACCCAATCATTCTGGAAGCTCTTAAGAAGGTCAAATACCCCGGATTCAGCAGGGACATCGTTTCCTTTGGATTGGTCAGAAACGCGGAGTTCCGGGATGGCAAGGCCTGGGTGCAGATCGCAATAACCACGGCAGATCCCCGCGTTCCGAGCGGACTGAAAAAGGACATCGAACAGGTTCTGGGTCAGGCAGATGGAATTTCGGGCACGGAGATAGAAATAGCGGTTTCCAAACCCCAGGGCACCCCTGCCCCCGGCCCCCAGGCGGATCAATCCCAGGAGGCACCCCGCCTGCAAGGCATCAAAAAAATTGTGGCCGTAGCCAGTGGAAAGGGGGGTGTGGGAAAATCCACCTTCGCCGTAAACCTGGCTTGCGCCTTTGACACCGTTCTCTTCCAGGAACGCGGATTCAGCGCGGTCGGAATCATGGATTGCGACGTCTACGGTCCCAGCATTCCCCTCATGCTCGGTCTACGGGGCAAACCGGAAATCGAGGATGAATCCCTGCTCCCCAAGGAGAATTTTGGCATCAAAGCCATGTCCATGGGGTTGTTGATCGATAGAAACACCCCGGTGGTTTGGCGCGGCCCCATGGTCAATAAAACCATCCAGCAATTTGCCCACAATGTGAAATGGGGGGACCTCGATATCCTGATTGTCGACCTTCCTCCGGGCACCGGGGATGCCCAACTGTCTCTGGCACAGAATATCCCCATCGATGGCGCCGTCATTGTAACCACCCCCCAGGAGGCCTCCGTCTCAGTGACGACGCGCGGGGCCATAATGTTTGAAAAAGTCAACATTCCGTTGATCGGGGTAGCGGAAAATATGAGCTATTTTTTCAATTCGGCCAGTGGCGAGCGGGAGTACATATTTGGCCAGGGGGGAGGCGAACAAGCCGCTCAGACCCTACATACCAACTTTTTGGGTCAAATTCCCTTGGATAGCGCCATCCGCCAGGGTGGAGATGCCGGGATACCAGTAGTGAAAGCCACACCGGAGTCGGAGACCTCACGGAGTTTTTACGCGGTGGCTCGGAGGATTCTTCAGATCCTCTCTTTTCCGCTCTAGCCCCTTCCTCCTCTATTTTATTTCCCTTGCAACCGGTGCGGGTTCAGTGGCATTTAATAGAGAGTATTCCGACAGGATCAATGCCATTTGAGTGTAAATTTTCCAAATCATCACCTCATGCGAGGTTCCTCAACCCTGGCTGCTTTGAGAGAGGATGAAGGTAGATCGCCCCAAAGAAAAACTATCCGACTCCGGGATATTAAAGCGCTCCAGCCTCTATCAGGAATTTTTAGCGGAACGCGAGGAAATCCTCAAACACAAGTGGCTGGAGTCGGAAAAAGCGGGCTGTGATATCGGGTTTGAGCGAGCCCTGCTCGACTGGATCCGCAAGCATCGCGACAAATGGCGGGCTAGCCGGAGGTCCTGACCCAAGGGTTTGGGTCAAAATTTCTTCTTTTCCACGTGCAGAGTATGGCGCCGGAGAAAAGGGTTGAATTTCCTTTTCTCGATGCGCTTGGCCTGAATTTTCTTGTTGCGCGTGGTCATGTAACGGGAAGGTGGTTTTCCCATTTTACGGGCTTCGGAGCACTCTAATACGACAATGTCTCTCGGCATGGCGGGGCATTCTTAGGGGTTGAAGGTCGTCTAACCGGAAGGAAGTGGGCCCACCAAGAAGCAAAAACGGCGGGATTTCAATTAAAAACTTCCGCTCACGGTATTTTCAATGATGGGGAGCATTACCCCCTTGCGGAACAGGGTCACATTCCCGGTGCTGCAGGAGAGGACCACCGATATGCACCGGGTGGCCTGGGAAATGGCGTAAGCCGCGGCATGACGGGATCCCAGGCCGGAGGGAAGCTTGTGCTCGTACTCGGGGACGTGAATCAGCCTTCCGGCCGACAAGATTACCCCGTCTCCACGTATGATGAAAGCCCCATCGACCTGGCTGAACTCCTTGATGGTTTCATCCATAAACGGGTTTAGAATATTGCGGTCCTCGTTTTTGTAGCCGTGAAAGGGGTTGAGGACCATGGGCTTGGTCATGGTTTCAACCTTTTCCGAATCCCCGACCACGAACAAGGTCCCGATCCTCTGTCCCTCCCGGCCTTCCACGGTTAATTCGGTAGCAATGGCCAAGACCCGTTCCAAAACCTCGGGTTTTACGTTTCCGGGGAGAATTCTCCCTTTATCGGATAAGACCGATTTAAATTCCCTGCGAATGTCGATCATTACCATGCTGTCGAACTGGTTGCTCTCGGCAATGCCCCCCACACAGCAGATGCGGTCGCTGAAGTTGAACACGCCTCGGCCCAGGCCGATCAGGACCGCACTCCTGAGTTGGGCGAAGCGCTTATTGGAAAAAGCTTGAATGTGAAGGGTGGGAACATCCTTCCCTGCGGCCGTATTTTCGAAGAGATTCGAGGAAATGAGAACCGTGGGTATCTCGTCGAAATGCGGTATTTCATCGAAGCCTCCTATAAAGGTATCGGCAAAGAGCAGAACCGAAGCAGCTCCGGCTTCCCTGGCTACGCGCCCGGCTTGCCTGAAGATCAATCGGTTAATTTTATTCTGTCTGACCCCGGACTTGGCCTGGACCCTGGAAAAACCCGCCAGCAGCCTTTCCCGAAAATCCTCAGGTTCAGGAGCGCCGACGAGACCATCGACAAAACCGGCGTCCCGAAAAATGTGGACCACCGAGGCCAAGGCCTGCAGATAGGATTTCTCCCCCTCACTGCCCAAAAATACGAAAACCAGATGAATTTTCTGCCTGCCCAGGAAATCATTATAATCAAACCCCTCTCTGCTGCGCCCCACGGCAAAAAGAAACCGCGATGGAATGGGGGCCCGGGTATGGGGAAGGATGACACCATTCCCCAAATAAGTTGTCATGGTATTTCCCCTTAGCAGGAGCTGCTTGGACAAGATCCGTTTCTCAAGCCGGGGCTGTTGTGTGGCGATAGCATTCAGGAGTTCGAGCAAAACGCTTTCCAGGTCATTGCCTTCGAGGTCAATGACGCTGTTTTGAGAAATATAGCTATCGAGCATCATGGAAAATCTTTCCGGATCTCCTCGGCAACAAGGTGGAAAATGGAGATGAGAGGTCTATTTCTCCCATTCGAGAGCGCCTTTTTTCATCTCGTAGAATAGGCCGACCAATAGCACGAGGAGAAAGAACAAGGTGGGCAAAAGGATGGGGATGTTTTGGTGAATAAAATCACGGTAAACCACCGCCCAGGGAATTAAAAAGATAATTTCAATGTCGAACAGAATGAATAGCATGGCCGCAACATAAAATTTCACGGAAAAACGCGTATGGGTGCTCCCTTGGGCAGGCATCCCGCATTCGTAGGCCGTCCCCTTGACCGGGGACTTTTCCCGGACTCGTTGGCCCAAGACTTGGCTGGCGACAATCACCCCCACCGCGACCACCAAAGCGAGAACCACTTGCACGAAAACGGGAAGATAGGCTTCTAACGTCATCCGGATATATTTTCAAAACGGGAAGTTACAGGTTTTCAAGCCCTTTTCGCAGGATCGGCCGACTTTTGATGATCACGGACCAAGAACCCCAGCCCTTGCGGGGAATCGTTCCCGAAACTCCCCCTTTTTACCGGACCGTAATAATGCGCCCCGGGGAAAGATCCCTGCTTCCCACTCCGAGTTGCTCAGCGTAAGCGAGCATGGATACCTCCTCCGGGATGAGCGGAAAACGGTAACGGTCGCGCCATTGGTTGATCAAGGAAATCATATAGGAATCAACCAAAACCGGATCTTCACTCAAAATGACCAGATTGTCCGAAACCGTGTACAAGCTGTTGAATTGGGGGCCACCGATAAACTGATATTTTTCCAGGCTCACGATGTTGAAACTCCAAGTGGCGCGCAATTCCGGTATGGCGGCCATTTCGGCCACCGCAACCGGGGCATTGGCCGGGGAGTGGAAAAAACGCAGGGTATTGCTGGCATTCCAAAGGGTGGCATTTACCAGCGCCCCATTTAAAATCAGCATTTCATGATCGCTGATGGCGGGCAGGTTTATCCAGAAATCGACATCGAGAACCAAGGAGGCCGGGATAAAGCTTTTCCGGTCCTCCGGAAGACGCCGTTCAGCGTTGGGATCCTCTTCAACAAATTCCTGAACCATGGGGGTGATGCCGGGGAGATAATGCTCACGCGGAGGGACCGGGCTGTCGTAGTACCAGGTGGGATGAAAGTAATCCCCCGAATTGATTACCTGGACTTCGTGCCCGTAAAAGGTTTTGTCCCGCGCGCTCAAGGGAGGCAGGAATCCACTGTCCCTCATCCAGGCGCCATTGATATCGATAAGAAAAATATCCATCGGGGCGTAACCCCGATCCACCAGACTTCCAATCACCGCCCGGACCAAATTTTTTGAAGTGCACAGCCCGGGCCCGGAACTGGTGTAAACCTTCAGGCCGACCCTCTTCTTTTCTTGGGGTTGGATGATATTTCCGCTGTGCTCCTCCCAGGCCTCAAACAGGGAACTTACCGCTTCGGTATAACCCCGCAGTTCGAAATTGCGCAACCGGTATTCCAAGGCCGGAGCCGATCTCACTTGGGGTGCGAGGAAAAAGGCCCAGGAGAAAACACCGGCGAGGACGGTGCGGACCCTAAGGAACTTGACACTAAACATTCGGCCAAGGAAATTGAATTGGTGCCTATTGTACTTCATGCATTGAGATCCTTTAAAGGGGCGATATTTCTTATTTCGTCACTAATCACAATCGGATGTTCCTCCCCTGAGGATGAGTTGGCTCTACAACTGAACCTAGCCAATAAAAATTTAGACCATGGAAGCCCCGAGCAAGCCATAAAAATCCTCGAAGAACTAAAAATAAGCTATCCGAATCATCCCGAAATCCTGGAAAACCTGGCCTTCGCCTTTACCGCTACGGAAGAGTTCCACACCGCCGCCTTTTATTTCAGCCAATTGGCGGAAAAATTTCCCAATAAAATCGAGTACTACAAATTTTCTGCCCAGTCCTGGGAAAAGGCCGGTGATTTGAACGCGGCCATCAAGCTGTTTGAGGCCTACATTTTGCGAAATCCCCGCGATTGGAAAACCTGGCAAAACCTGGCCGATCTTTACCTGACCACCCGCCAAACCTCCAAAGCCATCCGAGCCTACGCCAACAGCAGTCAATTGAGGTTCGATCCGGAATTGAGCCTCAAAGCAGCGCTCCTGGCCAACTTTACCGGAAATCTTCGCGACGCGGAGAAGGGATTCTTTTCCCTTCTGCAGGTCGCCGATCCCGCCGTGGCCCAACGCGCTCACCTGGGATTGCTGGTTATAAAACATAAGCGGCGTCAATGGGAAGCGGTGGAAGGCCTTCTCAATATGCTCGATGAAAATTTCCCCGGGGCGGTAGAAGCAGAGGGATTATCCCGGGTGCGGAGGGATTTGGAGGTTTGGAACCAGGCTCTCCTCCGGGAACAAAAGCGAAAGAAGGAAGAGGAGGAACGCCGCAAGCTCCTCATGGAAAAACAACGTGAACGGGCCCTACAGTTAGCTGCCATACGGGAGGCGGCGAAAAGGAAAGCTGCGGCAGCGGCGGAAGAAGTGGCGGCAGCGGCGGAAGAAACGGCTCCCGGGCAGGATTCCAAGGAGGAACCCCCGCCATTGCCGGAGAAACCGCAGGAAAATCCTTCCCCGGGACAACAGGCCCTCGAGAAAGCCCGGATGCTCCTGGCCTCCAACCCATCCCAAGCCGTAGCTCAACTTTGGGATATCATCAATCGGGGCATGGATTCGGCCGAAGCATTCAGGGAGTTATCGCTAGCTTACTCTCATTTGGGTCAATACACCGCATCCGAAATGACAGCGCTGGAAGCCTTGAGGCGCCAGCCGGGCAATAACCGGTTGTTGCTCGGCTACCTGAATATCCTTCAAAGGAGCAAAACCGTATCCCAGGTCATTGGGGAGATCCGCAAGTACCGCAGCAAATATCCCCAAAATGCCGACCTGCTCCTCATGCTGGCCCGGACTTGCGCCAAACCCGGTGGTGAACCTTCCGCCGCCCGCAATTACTACAGGCAGTTTATCTCAATGGCTCCCAACCATCCTGAAATCGATCGCGCCCGCCGGGAAGCCGGTGAAATCTGATCGGCGCCCCCTTCCACCTCCCACTTCTTCCTCGTGCCCATTATTTCGCGAACCAGCATCGAAAATATCCGCCATAAGGTCAATATAGTCGAGGTGGTTTCTCCCGTGGTCGGGTTGCGCAAGGCGGGCCTCAATTTCCGGGGACTCAGCCCTTTCACCAACGAAAAAACCCCATCCTTTTACGTGCTTCCGGATAAAAACATCTTTAATTGTTTCAGCAGTGGAGAGGCGGGAGATGTCTTCAAGTTTGTGCAACTGACGGAAAAGCTCAATTTCCAGGAGGCGGTTGAAGCGCTGGCGATGCGTTACAATATTCCGGTCGAATACGAGAAGGGGTTGGCCCCGACAGGATTCAAACCTTCCATCCGCAAGGAGATCCTGGACATCCACGACATTGCCACGGTCCATTTCCACGGCAATTTTATGGCCGATACACCGGAGGGAGAACAAATCCGCACCTATTGGCGACGGAAACGAAAGTTTTCCCTCGAAGTGGCCCGCCAAAACAAAATTGGATTGGCTCTTCCCGACGAATCATCCCTTTTCCAACAATTGCAGGGAAAGAATTTTTCCCGGGAGGCCATGGAAAAGTGCGGTCTTTTTTTTCCATCGAAACATGGTGGGAGAAATTCGACCCCGTTTCCCCGCTTTCGCGGTCGGCTCATGATTCCCGTACGGGAACACGCCAATCAGCGGGTCATAGCCTTCACGGCACGTCGGATGGATCTCACCCCTCGGAATGATCCGTCGCGGGAAGCCAAATACATCAACTCCCCCGAGACCCCTTTGTTTAACAAGAGTCGTACCTTATTCGGACTCCACCATTGCAAAAAGGAAGTCTCCCCGGCTAATCCCTTTATCCTGGTCGAAGGTCAGCTCGATGCCATTCGATGCTGGACAGTCGGGTTACCTGCCGTAGCCCCCCAAGGAACTTCCATTACCGAGGGCCAACTCCTCCTCCTCAAACGATTCAACCAGGAAGTCATTTTCCTGTTCGATGGAGATGAGGCCGGAGAAAAGGCCGCCTTGCGGGCCCTTCCCATGGCCTGGAAGGTGGGATTGGACATCCGATTTTACACCTTGAAGGAAGGGGAGGATCCCGACGATGTCATCCTCAAGACTGGAGATGCTTTTGCCTCCCTGGTGAAAGAGGGAGCCCTTTCCCCCCTCCAGTTTGCCATTAATGTTCTGCTCCCCCACCCGGCCCAGGCCACTCCCCAGGAAAAAGATGGAGCGGCCAAAGCCTCCTTCGCCCTAATGTCGAACCTGGGATCGGAACTCATGCGGGTAGAGTACCTGGCCCAACTGGCCCACCTCATGAAAATTGATGAGGCGGTTCTTTCCACCGATTTTAAAAAATACCTCTCAGCCAAAAAATCTCGATTCAGCACTCCTTGGGGGTTGGAAGGCCCCACCCAAAAACGGCCTGCGGATAAAAGAAACTCAAAGTTGACAAACGCGGAAGAAGATCTAATTTTGGCTCTTTTTGAGTATCCGGACCTGGGGGATAGTCTGAGCCAAGTTATTGATTATGAATGGATTGATGATTCTCAAGCCAGCGGGAGAATCCTCAGACGCATCCTGGCGGAAGTCGATCATGGTTCCTGGCGCGGTGTCGGCGGCATGGATGAACTCCTGGAAACGGATAAAGACAGGAACTATTTCTTTGAAATTCGGTCGAAAGAATGTTTGGGCGAAAATCTCCTCCGGGGAATAGAAGAGGCCGTCATCTCGATTTACAAACGCTATGTTCGCCTTCAGATCAAATCCCTGGATGCGCAGATCCAAATTGATTCCGCCGACCCAAACAATTTCAAAAATAATACTGAATTAATGAAACAGAGACGGGACTTTAAGCGTTCCATTAACAATCCTCCCAATTTGCTCCAGTCCATAGACCTGTCAGTCGACCCCCATGCCCGCCGATACGACCAGCCAACCCCTCCCGAATAACAACCAGGCGAAAGTGCAGATAGCCAAACTGCGAAAGGCCTAAAAGTCCTACACCAAAATGACGCTTAAAAAGAAGGCGAGCGCCTCCAAAGACCCATCCGCTAAAATAAAAGCCAGCCGCAGGAGTCTCATCAACGACAAAATCCGTCAGTTGATCCGGCATTCCAAAGAACAGGGCTTCCTCACCTTTACCGATATCAATGAAGCGCTTCCGGATACCATAGACAGTTCCGAGGAAATCGAGAACGTAATCGCGATTCTGGAAAATCTCGATATCGACATCATCGATTCCAGTGAAATAGAAACCTACAAACAGCGCCTGGAAGAAGAGGAAGAAGAGGAGGTTCAGGCATCCCAATACGATATTTTGGACGATCCCGTCCGGATGTACCTGAAGCAAATGGGCCAAGTGCCACTTCTTACCCGGGAACAGGAGGTGGAAATATCCAAGCGCATTGAACGGGCCGAGCAAAAGGCCCAATCCATCCTGTTTTCAGTTGGATTGACCAGTCAGTTCCACATCAATTTGGCCCGTCGACTCATCAACCGGGAGGAACGGTTCGACCGGGTCGTTCTCGATAAGAAAGTCGATAGCCGGGAAAACTATTTCAAGATGCTTCCCATTCTCCTCGAAACGGTGGAGAAATGGGAGAGACTCACCCAGAAAGCCTGGGAATCTCATCTGAGAGCTACCCATCCAACTGTGGCAAAACGGGGCAAAACCCGATGCCGAAACTGCGAAGCGCAACTCTCCGCCAACTTTAAAAAATTCTGTTTCAAGCTGAAGGTATTCGAGGAGTTTCTCCGGAATCTCAGCCCGAAAATAAAACGAATAGATGAGATCCACCATCTCCTTGAATTGGATGCGCGTTCCAAAACCAGGAAAATACCGCACCGGATCAAGAAAGCCATGCAGTTGGAACTGAACAATTTCAAGGTCGGCATGCGCATGGAACCAGAGGATCTGGTCCAATTGGTGCGCGACGTGAGGATCGCCATGCGCAGGGCACACAGGGCCAAAACCGAAATGGTGGAAGCCAATCTGCGATTGGTCATATCCATCGCCAAGAAGTATACTAATCGGGGCCTCTCCTTTCTAGACCTCATTCAGGAAGGAAACATGGGCCTGATGAAGGCGGTGGAAAAATTTGAATACCGCCGCGGCTACAAGTTCTCCACTTACGCCACCTGGTGGATCCGGCAGGCTATTACCCGTTCCATAGCCGACCAAGCCAGGACAATCCGGATTCCCGTCCATATGATCGAAACCCTGAACAAAGTTATGCAGGTGCAGAAACAACTGTATCAGGAATTGGGGCACGAACCGACCGCGGAAGAAGTCGCGGAAGAAATGCAACTTCCGGTGGAGCGCGTCCAAGCCATTATGAAAATGGCCCAACAACCCATCAGCCTGCAAAGCCCGGTGGGGGACAATGATGACACTAATTTTGGGGATTTTATCGAAGACAAGGGCGCGGAAAATCCCTATGACATGACCGCCTTCAGTTTGCTCAGGGAAAAGATAGTCGACGTGCTCGATAGCCTTACGGAAAGGGAGCGGCGGGTCCTGTCCTTGCGCTTCGGGTTGGTGGACGGCTATTCCAGGACCCTGGAAGAAGTGGGCCGTCAATTCAACGTCACTCGCGAACGCATTCGGCAAATCGAAGCCAAAGCCCTCAGGAAAATGCGGCATCCGACCCGCATCCGCCAATTGTATGGCTTCTTCGATGGCGACCACATCGAGTCCAACTTGGGAATCGCCAAAAACCAAGGCTGCCCTATCCCCTAGCCCGAAAAACTCACAAAAAATTATTGTCCTAGGTTGTTAAAGATGTTAACTTATTGATTACTAAACACTTAAGTAAACACCAACAACAACCAGGACAATGACACACTGTAGGCAAGAGATTTTTCAATTTCAAGGCTTGAAAAGCCGAAAAGTAACGACGGATTTCACCGGGGGTTATCTCAGTAGTGATGGTGGAGGGCTCTTTCTTCGTGAAGTGGAACGGCGCCATCGCATCATCACAAAGCTGTCTCATTGTTTTGCCGATACGCGTAATCAGCGCTTTGTCGAACATCGCGTGGTGGAGTTATTGGCCCAGCGCATCAACGGGATTTCCCTGGGTTATGAGGATCTAAACGACCACGACCGGTTGCGCCTGGACCCGGTGCATGCCTTGTTGGCGGGCAAGACCAATATCACTGGTGAGAAACGCGTCTATCGCCAAGACCGCGGCAAGGCTCTGGCCGCCAGAGCCACCCTTAATCGCTTGGAGTTGGGGGCCTGTGGAGGCGATGGACGTTACTGTAAAATTTTGGCCAATGCCGACAGTATTGAAGCCTTGCTCATAAGCGAAGGGCTCAAGGCGATCCCGTGCCCAAACAAGGAGATCGTGTTGGACTTCGATGCCACCGATGATCCGTTGCATGGCCAACAGCAGGGAGCTTATTTTCATGGCTACTATAAAAGCTACTGCTACCTGCCGCTGTATTGTTTTTGCGGCAACATCCCTTTGTGGGCGCAGTTGAGAGACTGCAAACGCGACGCCAGCGATGGAACGGTAGAGGCGCTGGCTAAGATGGTGCCGATGATCCGGAAGCGTTTTGGCAAAGAGGTGCGTGTCGTTGTACGTGCAGACAGTGGGTTTGCCCGCGAAGCGATCATGAAGTTTTGTGAGAAAGAGAAGCTGTATTATTGCTTCGGATTGGCCAAAAACCCGACGATTAAAGCGCTGATGAAGAATACTTTAGCCGAGATGCGCGAGCAGATTGAAGCCGGGAAACTGACTTTGCCATGTCGGCGCTTTGTGGAGTTTGGCTACCGCACTACAAAAAGCTGGAGTCGATTTCGGCGGGTGGTGGGCAAAGCGGAAGTGCTGGCCAAAGGGGAAAATCCGCGTTTTGTGGTGACCAACTTGCCCGCGGAGGGCTTTGCCGGGGATGCTCCCCCCCAGCGCTTTGCCGCGAGGCGCCTCTACGAGCAGTTTTACTGTGCCCGAGGGGACATGGAGAACCGCATCAAGGAGCAACAACTGGACTTGTTTGCCGATCGCACCAGCACTCACTTCAAAGCTTCCAATCAGTTGCGTTTGTGGTTTTCGAGTTTTGCCCACCTGATGCTCTCCCGGATGCAAGCCGAGTTACTCCAAGGCACCCAATGGTCCCGTGCGACGATTGGCCAGATACGCTTGAAGCTGTTCAAGATCGCAGCGCGTGTGCGCATCAGTTGCCGCCGCATCCATTTTGAGTTGGCTAGCGCTTACCCCTATTGGCAGGACTTTGCCAAGGCCCATGCCAACCTCCAGGCAGCTGGGTTCACCTAAAAAACGCTCTGGTGCAACGCTGGCGGCTGGATCCAGCCCCCTAAGAGAGGGGGCCATGGATGTTGCATGCCGCTGAGAAAAAAGGGATGCGAAACCGGCTTTGAGCAGCGTCGTATTTGCCAATCTGAGAGAAAAATTTAGGCTGGAACACGCCGAGTTGGTCCGAGACCCGCTGATCGTTCGCCTCAGAGCAGAATCGGAAAAATTTGTGAGACATGCGGGCTAGGTGAACCCAGTCCAAATGTTGCTGCCCTCCCTGGCTGCAACCGGGATTTTTCTGAGTGGATGTGGGACCACCTTGCCGCCCTCCGGAGAATGGGAGGATGGAGGGGTGGAGCCTTCTCCCTTCCTGGTGGTCGGAACGGTCACCCTGGTCGATAAAGACACCGCCACCGCAGTGG
This sequence comes from Opitutales bacterium, assembly GCA_965218995.1. GTDB lineage: Bacteria > Verrucomicrobiota > Verrucomicrobiia > Opitutales > UBA2995 > JAABVD01. Next base: position 2,127,054 of record CBDCML010000004.1, on the reverse strand, counting down.
TCAGACTTTTTGATGTGCATACTCAACTTTCCCAACCTCTCTACTCGCGAACACCACAACTCGATTTCACCGCCCAACTGAGGCCCACCGGGCTGAGAACCGGGCGGAGCGTGGGCGTGGTTATCCGCCGAGGTGCACCCGCTCCAGGAGAGGAAGTGGTGGTCCAGCCGCTTCCCTGATTCGCCTTGGCGGCCCAAAAGGCTCGTCCGAGCGGAAAAAATTCAACTTCGCCACCAGCGGTTTGCGCAATATTTGATCTCATTATAGCCTCTCTGGACTTGCACAATCCAGCCGTCTCCGGCATTAATGGCCCTTTATTTGAAATATTATGATACCAACTACCCACATCTTCGGCATTTTCCAACAATTGGGGCCGTTGGAAATATTTGTAATCGTCTTCGTCATTCTCCTTCTTTTTGGAGCCAAAAAACTTCCCGAACTTGCCCGGGGGATGGGAAAAGCAATGCGGGAATTCAAGAAGGCCACCAGGGAGGTTGAGCAGGATATAAAGTCTGCCATGGAAGAGGAACCGGTGGAGACGCGGAAGAAGGGATCGAATCCCCCACCGAAGGCTCCCCCAAATACCCTGAATTCGGATAATTAATTGACTTCACGGGTTTATGACTTTTTTAACTGAAGCCCTAAGCCCAGTACTTCCCGCCCCATCCGATTTCTGACCCCAAGCTAATTTACGATTATGGCAGGCCGATTGTTTGGATTTCTTTCAAGTGATATCGGGATCGACTTGGGTACAGCCAATACCCTGGTTTTCGCCAAAGATAAAGGAATCGTCCTGAGGGAGCCCAGCGTGGTGGCCATTCATACCGGAACCAGCAAAGTACACGCCGTAGGGTTGGAAGCAAAACGAATGCTGGGGAGGACACCCGGCAATATCACTGCTATGCGTCCCATGAAGGACGGCGTAATAGCAGACTTTGAAATTACCGAGGCCATGCTGCGCTACTTTATCCGCAAAGTGCACACCAATATGAGTATGCTGGTGGCCCCCCGCGTCGTAATGGCAGTGTCCTCCGGTATTACGGAAGTGGAACGTCGGGCGGTGAAGGAATCTGCCATCCATGCGGGAGCCCGCTACGTTTACTTGCTGGATGAACCCATGGCGGCCGCTATTGGGGTGGGCCTGCCCATCGATGAGCCGGCCGCCAACATGATCTTGGATATCGGCGGGGGCACCTCCGAAATCGCCATCATATCCCTGGCTGGCCTAGTCTACTCGAAGAGCATCCGGGTCGGCGGAGACGAAATGGATGCCGCCATCATCAATTACATCAAGCGGGCCTATAATCTCCTCATAGGGGAAAGAACGGCCGAAGATATAAAGATGAAAATCGGTTCGGCCGCTCCCTTGAAGGAAGAGCTTTCCATGGAAATCAAGGGGCGCGATTCCGTTGCCGGATTGCCCAAGACTCTGAGCATTTCATCCGAAGAAATACGGGAAGCAATGGCTGACACCATTCATACCATCGTGGATATGGTGCGCTACGCTTTGGAACGTTGTCCTCCGGAACTTTCGGCAGATCTGGTCGATCGCGGACTGGTGCTGGCCGGCGGATGTGCCTTGGTGAAAAACATGGATTTTCTTCTCAAGGAAGCCACCGGTTTGCCCGTCATCATTGCCGATGATCCGCTGAGTGCGGTGGCCTATGGGACCGGGGCTGTTCTCGAAGATCTCAGTACCCTCCTCGGGGAATTTTCCAGTTAGAGGAAACTCATAATATTGCCATCCGCCTCATCCCTTGCCCAAGGATCGCAATCACAAATACAAACCCCTGATCGCCCTTGCTGTAGTCCTTTTTCTTTGGGTGGTCCTGCCTCCGATGGTCAAACAATTCGGCCAGGATTTATTTTACGAGTTGCAGGCACCCGCCTGGATAGCGGGCTCCTTTGTCCGAGACGTTCAGGATTTCTGGACATTTCGAATGAAATCCAAGCAGGAAATGATCGAGGAGAACCTGGAAATGGCCCGGCTCAGGGCATCCTACCGTTATCAACTGCAAGAAAAGGAAGCTTTGGAAGCTCAAATCCAACGCCTCGAGTCTCTTTTCGAACTGCCCTCCCTCCCCGTCTACAAGGCGGAAGTTTCGCGTATCGCCCGGAGGGATATCAATGCATGGTGGCAACAAATTACCATTCGGAAAGGCAGGAATTTTGGAATTCCGGAAGGGGCGCCGGTCATTTTCTCACGCGGAGTCGTGGGCAAGGTCAGGAGCGTCCATTTGAACACCTCCATCATCGATTTGATTACTTCGCCCAATATACGCCTGGCCGCCGTTTTTGAGGGAGATGAACGACCCGTCCTCTACCAAGGAGTTATTTCCGGACCGTTCAGTCCACCGGGTGGCAGTGTTTCCAATGTTCCCACCGACATTCAGATTGAAATGGACCGTCCCCGGCGCTTGATAACATCGGGTTTTGGAGGGGTATTCCCGGCTGGATTGACCATTGGCTGGGTTCACTCCCTGCAAGCTTCCAGTGATGGTCTTTTTCAGAGCGGCAGAGTGGAATTGGATCCCGATCTCCATGTCTTGAGGGAAGTGGCCATTCTCAAGTTAGTGGATTGACGCCATGGATAGGAACGCGGAATCCTGCCTCTGGCTCATCCTGCTGGTTCAGCATCTATTCTTCCTGGCCTTGCTCTCCCAGCTCAACTACACCCTGTCCTCGCATTCTCTATCTTTATTCATCAACGGAAGTTTCATCACCTTTCCCGCCCTCTTCTTCCCCTTTGGTCACGGCCTGACCGCCACCCTGCTCTTTTCGCTTTTCTACGATGCGGGAGAATCCTGGGCCTTGGGAACCAGCTTGATCCCCTCACTTATCGCCTTTGTTGCGGTTTATCAAATTCGCGGCCGCATCAGTTTCAACAGAAATGGAGTTCAGTGCGGCTTGATTTTGCTGGTAAACCTCGGTCTATGCCTGTATTACATGGTGCTGGTAGCAATCCATCAGCCCCTGACCCTGCCCACGATGTTACTGACCTTGGTCCACCTGTCGTTTTCCCAAATCTTCCTGGCCTTCCTGTCCGGGTGGATAGTGGCCCTGCAAAAATCGGCCTTCCAATTTTTTCGCATCAATGTGGATAGCCTGACCCTGCCGGCAAAATGAGAGTGGCGGAAATCATCAGGACTTACCACCCGCGATTGCGAGTGATCACCTACATTCTTCTCATAAACCTGGCCGTATTGTCGCTCGGTTTGGCCTATCGGCAACTTTATCAGTATTCGGAATACGCGGAACGCGAGGAGCGCCAGAGTTTGCGCCGTATCATTGTTCCTGGGCCGCGGGGGAATATATACGACCGGGATGGCCGCCTGTTGGTGGGCAACAGGCCCCGCTACTCCGCAGCCGTCTTCCTGAACGAATTGAGACCGGAATTTCGCGAAGAATTCAGAAGACTGAGAAGGGCCTATGAGGAGGATGAAGAGCGCGAACCGCCCAGCAGTTACTACATCCAAATCGAAGCGCGTTCCAACGTGGTTCAGCGTTACATTGACTTGGTGGAAACTGCCATCGGCTGGCGACCGGAAGTAGATTCCAAGGCGATCGAAAAGCATTTTGGCCAACAGCTTCTCCTACCCTTTCCCTTGATTCAGGACATGCATCCCCACGAATACGCCTTGCTCCTGGAACAGATTCCGGTTCATTCCCCCATTCAAATATATACTTCAAATGCCCGCTACTATCCCTATGGATCCCTGGCCAACCACCTCATCGGTTACGTGGGAACAACGGAAGAATTGCAGGAGAAGGATTTGCCGGGGAGTGATCTGGTCACATTCAAAGCCCGCAACTACGAAGGCCGAACCGGCATTGAAAAAGCATTCGACCGACACCTGAGCGGGGAAAGTGGATTGCAGATTTGGGTGGTCGATCCCTCGGGATTCCAATATGAACCCAAGACGCTAACGAATCCTGTTCAAGGAAGGGATGTCCGAATAACCATTGACGCTGAACTCCAGGATATTGCCGAGATGGGATTGGGCAATCAGGTGGGAGCGATTGTTGCCCTGGACGTCAAGCGGGGAGATCTTCTGGTAATGGCCAGCAAGCCCTCCTATGATCTGAATGACCTGACTCCGTTCATGCCCGTGAGCGTAGCCCAGGATATATTCGACCGGGGCGCTTGGATCAACCGGGCTTTGCAGGGCCTCTATGCCCCGGGGTCTACCTTCAAATTGATAACGGCCATGGCCGGCTTGCGCAAGGGGGTGTTGGACCAGAACTCCAAAACCTATTGCGGTGGAGGTTACTCTTTGGGCAGCCATCTGTTCCAGTGCTGGAAGGAGACGGGACACGGAACGGTGGATTTCCACGAAGCCGTTCGCATGAGCTGCAATGTCTTCTTTTTTCACTTCAGCCAGAAAATCGGGGTCGATCAAATCAGCGCTGAAGCCCGTCTTTTCTCCCTGCATGAGCCGACCGGGATAGATCTGCCCTATGAAACGGACAAGATGATCATTCCCACCCGGGAATGGAAAACGAAAAACCGCAATGAAAGATGGTATCCCGGCAACACGGCCCACCTGGCTATAGGACAGGGGTTTATCAGAATAACCCCCTTGCAGATGGCTTGCTTCACCGCTGCCCTGGCCCGGGGCGAAACCAAATTTGTCCCCACCGTCCTTTACGATCCGTTCCACCAAGCCAAACCAAGTCGCAACGATTTGAATTTGGGCGACCGGAACTACCAGATGATTCTGGATGCCATGGAAGCTACCGCCAACAACGGGACCGCTTCTCTGATTAAAGTTCCGGGAGTTCGCATCGCCGCCAAAACGGGAACCTCCGAGGTGCAAACCCCGGAGGGCGCCATCCATTTGGCCTGGACCATCTGTTTCGCTCCGATCAATGATCCCGAAATAGCCGTGGCGGTCGTGGTGGAGGGACAAGTGCCAGGTATGTTCCACGGAGGGGATACAGCTGTTCCCATCGCCCAACCCATCCTGAAACGGTTTTTCGAAAAAGTGGGCCACGGCCGTATCCGATTGTAAGGGACGTTAGCCAACCAATTCCCAATTGGGTATAACAGCCACTTCCGAGGCCGGCTCCCGCGTTCCAGCCGGATCACAGAAGGCGGCAAAGGCAATCATTTCCGCGTTGTCGCCTGTGTGAACGGGCCGGGCATGAAATACGGGCACCGAGAACCTATCCCCCAACTCCCGAAAAGAACGACGCAAGCTTTTATTGTTGGCCACTCCTCCGGAGAGACCCAGGCTCCGGTAGGTTCCCCGTCTCAGGGCCATCCCGGTCTTTTTACTGAGCGCATCCACTACAGCTTGCTGGTAGCTCGCGCATAGATCGGACAAATCCCGGCTCAGCTCCCGGTCCGACATTTTCTCCAACTGGTAGCGCAGACTAGTCTTCAATCCGGAGAAACTGAAATCAGGCTGGCCCGAACGAGCCATTCCCCGGGGAAAATTGAACCGTCCCGGATCCCCTTGGAGGGCTTCTTTTTCGATGAGAGGCCCACCCGGATAGGGCATTCCCAACAATTTGGCTCCCTTGTCCAAGGCTTCCCCGGCGGCATCGTCCAACGTTTGGCCCAGCAACTGGATTTCACCTGGGAAAGACATCCTGAAGAGCAAGGTGTTTCCACCCGAAACGATGAGCCCCAAATGGGGTAAAAATTGCTGAAGATTGCGCTCGAAATGCCCCGGACCTTCCTCATGAAGGGGAATGAAAGGGGAAAAAGCATGCCCCCGCAGGTGATTGACCCCCACGACCGACACCCCAAGGGCCAGACCAAGGCTCCTGGCCAAGGCCACCCCTATGGCTAGACAACTGGCCAATCCAGGACCCGCAGTGACGGCAATCCTGGTGACATCATCCGGGGAGTGTTGGCCAAACAGGTTTTCCAACAAGGGAATGAAAGCATCCATGTGGTCCCTGCTGGCCAAGTCCGGGACAATTCCCCCGTAAGGCCGGTGGGTCCCTATCTGCGAATGGAGGGCCTTTGCCGCTACGCCGGTCCGGGAATCGAAGAGGGCCAGGGCCGAATCATCGCATGAACTCTCTATGCCGAGATACACCGCTCCCAACAAAGCTTTCCCTCCGCCTCTTTAAAAGAAAAATCAACCGGAGAAGGTTCGCCCGGGAAAGGATCTGAGAAAAAATTTGAAAGCCGGGGGGCCTTCCTCTTTATTCCGCTCCTTAGCTGGTTTGCCCCCATGTTTGAAAGCCTCACCAACCGTTTAAGTAAGACCATCCGCAATCTGCGGGGGGCGGGCAAGTTGTCCGAACAGAAGATGGAGGCGGCCCTGAAAGAGGTGCGCACTTCGCTGCTTTCCGCCGATGTCAATTTCCAGGTAGCTCGACAGTTCGTCGAGACCGTCAGGGAGACCTGTAGCGGGGCCGATGTGCTGAAATCAGTTACCCCCGGTCAGCAGGTGGTCAAAATCATCCACGACGAATTGGTCCAACTCCTCGGTCAAGGCACGGCGGAACTCTCCGGAAACCGACCGCTCAAGATTATGATGATCGGGCTGCACGGTTCGGGCAAGACCACCTCCACCGCCAAGTTGGCCCTTATGTTGAAACAAAAGGGCATGAGGCCCCTGGTGGTGGGTTGCGATGTCTCGCGACCCGCTGCTATCGACCAACTCGAAACTCTGGCCGGCCAAGAGAATCTCCTCTTTTATTCCGACCGCGAGACAAAGGATTTGGCCAAAATAGGAAAATCGGGACTCCGGTTTGGGCGGGACAATCATTGCAATGTCATGATCTTCGACACGGCGGGACGACTGCAAATCGACCGGGAATTGGTGGACGAACTCAAGAGACTGCGCCGAGCCGTCCAATCGGACGAAGTATTGCTGGTAGGGGACGCGGCTCTGGGACAGGAAGCGGTCGACGTGGCAAAGCATTTTGACCGGGAGGTCGGCCTAACCGGCATCGTCCTTACCAAGCTGGATGGCGACGCCCGGGGCGGGGCCGCCCTCTCCATGAAGTCCATTACCCAGGTGCCCATTAAATTTGCCGGTGTCGGCGAAAAATTGGACGACTTCGAAACCTTTCACCCCGATCGAATGGCGGGTAGGATTCTGGGAATGGGGGACGTGGTTTCCCTGGTGGAACAGGCTCAGGAAAAATTCGACCGGGACGAGGCCAAACGGTTGGCCGAGCGTATTAAACGGGCGGAATTCGATCTGAATGATTTCCTGGCCCAGATTCGGCAGGTCAAAAAAATGGGGCCCCTGGACAGGGTCATGGGAATGATGCCTCAAATGGGTGGAATGGAATTCGGGAACAAGGAAACCCGGCAAATGGACCGGACCGAGGCCATCATCCTATCGATGACACCGGCGGAGCGCACCCGTCCGCAAATTCTCAACGGCCGTCGACGCTTCAGGATCGCCCAGGGCTCGGGCACCCGGGTATCCGATGTCAATGCCCTGATCAAACAATATAATCAGATAAAGAAGATGATGAAATTGATGCGAGGGGGCAAAATGAAGCGCATTCAAAAAATGATGGGCAAGGGCGGTGGCAGGAAATTCCCGGGCGGATTCCGCGGAGGATTTTAGCCCCGACCGGCCTTAGGGATTGACTTGGTTGGAGGGTCGACCCGCCAAAAAGGCGGTCAAGTTCTCCACCCCCGTCCGCATTAAGCGGGAGCGGGCCGAGCGAGTGGCCCAGGAAATGTGCGGGGTAATAAAGCAATTGTCCAAATGGTAGAGCGGGCAATCCGCATCGGGTGGTTCCTTTTCCAATACATCCAGGGCTGCCCCGGCTATTTCCCCCTTTTTCAAGGCCAGGTACAAACTCTTTTCATCCACCAACTGCCCCCGACTGGTATTTATGAGGTAGGCAGTGGGTTTCATTTGGGCCAATCGATCGGCCCCGACCAGATGGTAATTGTCCGCTGTCAAAGGACAATGAAGGCTGACACAATCCGATAGCGAAAAGAGGTCGTCCAGACTTACGAACAACACCCCTCCCGAATTGCCTAAATCGGATAATACGTCGAAAGCCAGAATTTTCATGCCAAAGGCGCAGCCTAACCGTGCCGCGGCTTGGCCGATGCGCCCGTAACCGACGATCCCGAGGTTCAAACCATCCAGCTCGACCAAGGGATAATCCCAATAACAAAAATCCGGGCAGGAAGACCAACGGCCTTGGCCAACGGTCTGGGAATGGTGAGCCACACGTTGGGTCAAATTCAGAATGTGGGCAAAGGCCATCTGGGCCACCGAGTTGGTTCCGTAAGTCGGAATATTGGAAACGGGAATTCCACGCGCTTTGGCCGCTACTATGTCCACCACGTCATATCCGGTTGCCAGCACTCCAATGAACCGGAGTTTGGGCAATTTGCGGATCACTTCCTTATCCAATGGCGTCTTGTTGGTATACAGAATATCGGCATCTTTGGCTCGTTCCAGAATCCTGTCATCCGGGGTGCGGTCATACACCACACACTCCCCCAAGGCTTCGAGACCCTCCCAGGATAAATCTCCAGGATTCAAAGTCTCTCCATCCAATACGACGATTTTCAAGTTTTCGTTTCTCACCCGCGCTATCCGCACCAACCCCGCAAAGAAACGGGGCAGGTTATTTTTCGCACTTTGGCCACGGGAACTCGATGATGCAACCCATTTAGATGCTTGCCCTGCTCGATGGAAAATGAAAGCTGCTCACGTTACCCAACCCCGAGCTTCCATAATTGGATTATGCGCAGAACCACCCCGAAAAATTACGCTATCGCCCACTTCGACGACATCCCCGCCGTTTCCTGCCCTTGCGGATTGTCTCAACGGGCCTTCGCCACTCCCGACAACCAAACCGCCACTATCCACAAGGTGCATATTTCAGAAGATGCCCAGGCCCACTACCATAAAAAGCTGACCGAGATATACCTGATTCTGGAAACGGAAGGGGAAGCTTTCATGGAACTCGATGGAAGCAAATTCCCGCTCCATCCAATGACCACCGTATTGATAAAACCGGGTTGTCGGCACCGGGCCATCGGTAAAATGAAGATCATTAATGTCTCTGTCCCGGCTTTCGATCCCGAGGACGAGTGGTTGGATGAACCGGCGCCTGAGACCCCTTCATGGACCCGATCTTCCTGATTGTTGTCCTGGGAGCAGGTCTCGGTTTGCTCATTCTGGTTGTCCTGGGACCGCGGGAGAACGCCGACTACAAGCTCGAACCAAAGGATTTGCCCGGAGATTTGGACGCTTACCTGGCCCAAGCCGAAGCCCGGGTGCCCAACCTCAGGCCCGAGAATGGGAAAATAATAATTTGGGCCGGTCGAAAAGGCCGAAAAACACCCTGGTCGATTATCTATATCCACGGCTTTTCCGCATCCCGCATGGAAACCTCTCCCTTGTCGGAAAAAGTCGCCCGAGCCGTGGGGGCCAATCTTTTCCAGACCCGCCTTACCGGACATGGTCGCGACGCGGATGCCATGCGGGATGGCAGCGTCAACGCGTGGATGAACGATGCCCTGGAAGCGGTTCAGATTGCCCGAGGCCTGGGTGAGCGCGTCCTTGTCATGGCCATGTCGAACGGCGCCCTTTTGGCTATGCTGGCTGCGACGGACCCCGACATCAGAGGGATTAATGCCATGGTCCTCATGTCGCCCAATTTCAAACTCAGGGATTGGCGCGCTCCCATCCCGGGCTGGCCCTGGGGGAAGTTCTTGGCCCGGTGCATTCAGGGAAAAACCTTCGGTTTGGCAAGACAAAGGGAAGGACTGGAAAAATATTGGACCGTGTCCATGCCGACCCAATCGCTCCTTCCGCTCATGGCCCTGTTGAAACTGGGCCGGAAACGGGATCTGGCCAAACTGGCCCTTCCCCTTCTGGTTTTTTACTGCCCTCAAGACCAAGTGGTCAGCGGGAAGGCCATCGAGCGGGTATTTGCCCGCATCCAATCCCAGCAAAAACAACTCGTGGCGGTGGAAGCCACTGAAGACGAAAACAGACACATCCTGGCCGGGGACATTCTGGCCCCCTCCGGGACCGATCCCATAGCCCGGCAGATCATTCAATTCGTGCGCTCTCTGAATGTTTCCAATTAACGCTTGCAATTGGATTTTTCCGACCTAACTTCACCCGTTTAATCAAATTTCCCCGTAAACCATGTCCCGAATTTGTGTCATTACCGGCAAAAGACCCGTTACCGGAGGTCGCATTTCCCGCAAAGGTCAAAAGAAAAAAAGCGGCGGGATTGGAACTCACGTCACCAAGACCAACAAGCGGGTATTTCGTCCAAACCTGCAACGAAAGCGCATTCGGCTTGGCAACGGATCGGTAAAACGGATGTGGATATCGGCCAAGGCCCTGAAATCGGGCAAAGTGGAAGTCGTCTGAAGAAGGGTTTTGACCCGAATGGCGCTTTGTTAAGCGCGTTTGTAGAGGAATATAGTATGGACGCCAGTCGGGGTCATTCCGTAGAAAAGTAATGCCTGACCCCTTTGCGCATGCAGGAAGGGGTCAATTCTTAAATCCCGCATTAACATGCACGATTTCAAGAAATGACCCCGAGGGGCGGTATTCCGTTGTACTTCATACACTTTTACAAGACGACTGACCCTGTAAGGCATAACTTTTTACGTCTTGACCCCTTCCTTCTCCGAGGTAGTCATATGTTCGGAAAATGGCTTAACTAAGCAGCATTCGGTTTTGACCCTTTCCCCCTTTGTACCTCCCCGCTCCTCTTCAGGAGCCTGTTCTTTTACCTTTGAACCAGGGGATGAGCAGTCCTCCCAAAACCAATTGGATGGGATGATAGACGATTACGGGCAGCAGAATAATTCCCAGGGTTGGGTCGGCCCCGAACAACGAATTGGCAAAGGATGCGCCAGTAGCCAGTGTTTTTTGGGTGCTGCAAAAGAACACGGCTGGTTTTTCCTCTTGTGTGAATAAATCGAGGCGAATGAACAGAAGGGCCAGAGCGTTGACCAGAAGGAACAGGGCGAGGCAAAGCAGCGCGGTAAACCACAGCATGCCCCAACCCTGCGACTCCCAGATACCCGCCATCACGGAATTGGCGAAGGCGGCAAAGACGAGAAATATGATGACCCCCTGGTTGATGTGGCCGAAGAGGATTTTATGCCGGATGGCGGTTTCCTTGAAGTAATAATGAACGACTTGACCGACAAGGAAGGGCAGCAGGATAAGTCGGGTCAGTTTGAGGAACACGGTAGCAAAATCGCCCATTTGACCCACATCCGATTGCACTAAAACCATCATCCAAAGCGGAGTGATCAAAACGGCTGCAAAATTGGCCACGGTGGTGTTGAATAGCGCCACCCCGGTATTTCCATCGGCCAGGGAGGTGTAGACAATAGCCGAGGTGATGGTAGTGGGTAGCACGGCCAAAAAGAAAAACCCGATGCGCAATGGATGGCCGATCCATTGCGACCAAACGAGATCTCCCAAAATGAAGAGGAGGGGATAAAGGAAAAAAATAAAGACCTGTATCAATAGATGGGTCCTCCAACGCAAGACCCCCTTGGCCAGAACTTCGGAGGGCAAGGCCCAGCCCTGAAGAAAAAATACCAGAATAATGCCCAGCTTCGTCGTCACTTCCGAATGCAAGTAACCACCACTAGCGCCCCACTCCGGAAAGAAAAAGGCCAAGGCAACAGCTCCGGCAAGGGCGAGGATCAACCATTGCTTTTGCAAAAAACTCTTCACGCAACTCTGGATTTGTGGCGCCGGACCAGGCCAAAAAGTAGGGCTTTCAGTTCTTCCAATTCGCGGAACCTAGCTATCCACAAAACCGAAAAATAACAGATCACCCCGAGTGGTATTATGGCCAGTAGGTTAACTGCCGCATTTCCCTTTGATGTCAAAGGAAAGGTTTCCACCCATCGGCTGGAAACAACAATTAAGGCGGCCATGGCCAGGGTGGCCAACACGGTTTTGGCGGTTTCCCTCCATATATGACCCAGTGGATTGGCCCCAATCAGGCCGGACAACTTTACTGTCAGGAGAAGGCACTGGACCAGAATGGATAACAAATTGGCCAAGGCCAAACCGATCACCCCGAGCGGCCCCATGAAAACCAGGCTCAAGGCCACGTTTAGCCCGACACTAATGTAGGCTACCTTCATGGGGGTTTGGGTATCCTTGTGGGCATAAAACCCCCGCACCAGGATAGCCACCATTGAATAGGGGGGCAGCCCCAGGGCGAACACCCACAAAATGGGTAAGGTCAGGGCTGTATCAGCGGCTCGGAAGGAGCCCCATTCAAAGAGGAAGCGCAAAATAGGTTCGCCCAGCAGAAGCAGTCCGGCCATCGCCGGAATGGTGATGGCAAAAATCAACCGCAAGGCCTGCTGAAGGACCCGATTGAATTCCCCGGGGCTTTTGCGCGCCGCCCATTCAGAAAAAGCCGGAAAATAAACCGTGGCGATGGCAATGGAAAATACGCCCAGAGGCAACTCCACCAACCGGTTGGCCAGGTAAAGAACGGAAACGGCCGATTCATCTATAAAATGGGCCAGGGACCGACTGATGACAATGTTGAGCTGTATGACCGAAGCTCCGGCTATTCCAGGCAGGAGCAACCTGACTAATTCCCGCATTTGAGAGTTAGGCTGGAAATCCGGGGCCAACTTCCAACCCTGGCGCTTCAGGGCAAGCCATGGCGCCGCCAATTGCAGACAACCCCCAAACAGGACCCCGGCACAAAGCCAGTACATGCGGGCAAGCATGTCCTCTGTCACCCATAAACCAATCCCCCCCAGAAACAGGATCATGGCCAAATTCAACCAGACCGCGGTCAAAGCCGGTATGGCAAATCGCTGCAAAACATTGAGGATGGCGGCAAACGCCGCAGCCAGGCAGATCAACGCCATATAGGGAATCAACAGGACCCCCAAAACCATGGCCAGTTCCCATCGGGCGGACAGGTCCGGCAAGGCCCCGATCAACAACAGCAACAGGCCAATCAACACCACCAAGCCAAAGAGCACCGTGGTCAACCAACTGAGGATTTTGTTGAACAGGGCAAACAAGGCAACCCTGCCTGAAGCTTCTTTTTCCTCGGCTAAAAGCGGAAGCATGGCCGCCGTCAAAGCGCCTTCACCCAATAGGCGGCGGAAAAGATTGGGAAAGGTAAAAGCCAACAAAAACGCGGAATTGACCACGGAACTCCCAAAGGTGGAAAAAAGCAGAATATCCCTGGCCAACCCCAGGATACGCGAGCCAACCGTCGATATCGACACCACGAACACATTCCATAGGCGGTTTGGCATAATGCATCCCTACCCTGGAAAATTGGTCATCCCTTTTAAACCAAAAATATTCCCGGCGGCGCCCATGTCTCACTAAATCCCCAGCCAAGGACCGGAGACCAAGCTCCAGTTCCGGCTTAGCCCGTGCATCTCGGAGAAGGAAGGGGTCAAGACGTAAAAAGTTATGCCTTACAGGGTCAGTCGTCTTGTAAAAGTGTATGGAGTACAACGGAATACAGTTTTTAAGACCTGACCCTTTTCTTTCGGAAGGCATCACTTTTCTACGGCATGACCCCGACTGGCGTCCATACTATATTCCTCTACAAACGCGCTTAACTAGAGCCTATCCCAGGAGGTTTAAGCCACTGACGGGCAAGGGATTAGGCTAAGAAAAAGTCGGGCGAAAGGAGGTGAAAATCCTCGATTCGCCCTGAATAGAGCTTCTATAATTTGGTATGAACGAATTAATAGAACCCAATTCTGCTGATACGGTAACCTTTCAAAGTTTTCTTCGTCCAGCTTTAACCCCGGTTTTGCGCAATCGTGATTATGACCGTCTGGTGGAGGATTTGCGGCAACTCGATGATAATCTGACCCAAGGTGGGTTGGAAGAAATGGCCATCCGCTTCGGTTTGTCGCAGTTGCCGCCGGGCGCCTCGGGCGCTGTGCGCAACAGGAAAGCGCAGTTTGCGCTTTCCTCGCTACGGGTGGAGTTGCTGCGTCATTTGCTGGGTCTTCCAGGCTTTGAAGCTTTTTCCATGACGTTGGCCAGCAGTGATCTTTTGACCGATTTTTGCGGATGCCGCAGTCTGGTTGGGGTGAGGTGGACCTCGAAGAGTACGCTGCACCGCGCCTCGAAGTTGTTCACCGATGAACAGTTGCGCGGGTTCAACACACGGTTGGTTGAGCTCGCGGGCGATCAGAGCAATTGCTGGCAACTGGGAGTGGAGCAGGCGGAGGATCTTTCGGTTTGCCTGGTCGATTCGACCTGTCTGGAGGCAAACATTCACTTTCCGGTCGATTGGGCGCTTTTGGGTGACGTGACGCGCACCTTGCTCAAAGCGGTGAAACTGATTCGGGCTGAATCCCTGTTGCATCGGATGCCCGATTCACCGGATCGCCTGCTGAGGCGCATGAACAAGCTCTGTATCGAGATGACGCATACTTACCGCAAGAAGGGAGCGGCGAAGGCTCGCAAGAAGATCTTGCGCAAGATGAAACGATTACTCAAACGGGTCGGCGCTCACGCCCTGCGACACCGCAATCTGCTGGAGGCCCGTTTCAGGCAAACCCGTTTTAGCCGAGCCCGCGCCGAACAAGTCATCAGGCGTATTGATGAACAACTCGCCTTGCTGCCCCAAGTAATTGAGCAAGCCCACGAACGCATCATCGGCGGACGTCTGGTCAAAAACCACAAGAAGATCCTCAGTGTCTACGAAAGAGATATCACTGTAATCGTGCGGGGCAAGGCGGGCGCGCAGACCGAGTTCGGCAACGAACTGTTTATGGCCGAGAGTCCCGGCGCAATGATCATTGATTATATGCTCTACGGCAAAACCGCTCCTTGGGAGGGAGATAAATTAATCGAAAGCGTGCAGCGCCAACAGTCCCTCAAAAGGCAACAAGACCTGGAGTGGGCCGTGGCCGACCGGGGCTTCGATGGGGCAGCTACACGTAAGGCATTGCAGCGGGTGAGGGTGAGCAGCCACATTTGTCCGAAAAGTCCGGTCGCATTGGAAGCCCGCCTCAAGGAGCCTGATTTTTACCGCTGGCAAACCCGCCGGGCCAGCACCGAGGCGCGCATTGCCATTGTGAAAAACCACGGCGGCGGACGTGTCTGGCGCGCCAAAGGCTTAAAACACCGCAGGCTCGCAGTGGGGTGGAGCGTGCTCGCCCACAACCTCGCCTGGATCAGTCGAAAAGTCAGAAAAGAGAGGGTCGAAGCTCAAGCTAAGGCGGCTTGAGCCTTCGGCGCCGTCCCACGCGCTGATCAAAACAGAAGGCGCCAGCAGTGGCAAGGCCGCCGCATGCCCGAAATCCGGCATCAGGCTCAATAATTTGAATCCGGGTGAGTTTGAAAGCCGCAGCAAGGCTCGAATCGAGCGCAACTGAGAAAATTTTGGTCCTGCAAATGCTGCTCGTTTTCCTACTCGTTTAAAAATCCCGGTTTCTGGGATAGACTCTAACTAAGCGCCATTCAGACCTGACCCCTTCCTTCTCCTGAAAATGTTCCCCGTTTGTGTGAATAAATTAACGGGACACCACACTAGGTTCCTTCATGCCCGGCAGCGTTCGGGGGGATGATCGCCCGTTGCAATCGGCCCATCACGCGGTCTGTCTCGTAACCCAATTGTTGGGCATCCAGCACGTCCTGTTTGAATTGATTGGCCGCTTGCTGAAAGCCCTTGAGATCATCCCGAAATACCGCTTCAAACATGCCATTCAGAGAATGAAAGGCATTGAAATAGTAGGGATGAACGCGCAATACCAATTGAGACAAATGGGTATTGCGCGTGGCCATGAGCGAGAGGATTTCATCATCTCGACGGAATAAAAACCACAGATCGGCCGCGATTTTCTCCAACTGGTTGTTTCGTCTTATTTCAAGCATGGATATCCTGTCGAGGGCACGGAGCGAATCCTCTTCCGACAAAAAACCAATTGAATCGCGGGCCAGGAATTCACTGACGTGGGTTCTCCACAGAAGACCGAGCTCTGCCGGATTCATTCCAGGATAAGTGCTTTCGAAAAAAGCGTTAAACTGGGACCAATCATAGGCGTTTTTCCAGAACTGCAACAGGCGCAGTCTCAATGAAGGCTGGTCCAGGCCACCCGATTCAATAAATTTGTAGACTAGGTAGTCCCAGCCCGGTTCGGCATGGAGGTCATAACTTCCAACGCGTTCCCGGAGGGTCGGAACCTCCCTTTGAGAGAGTCTCCGTTGGAGCAGGATTTTAAAGGCCGGGTTCTGCTGAAATTCAATCTGAACCCGACAGGCCCTAATCAGCCAAAGTGGCGGAGGGACATCTACGCCCTGCCAACGCCCAAAACGTGTGAGCAGGGCCCGCATCACCCAGGTCACGCGGTCATCATCGGTCAGATCCGGATTGACCTGCAGGATGACCGCGCCGGCGGTCGATCGACCAATGTGTGGCACAGCATTATCGGATACGACGATTCGAATTCTTTGGGAAAAGGATTCCGGCAAATCGAAAATTTCCCCGCATCCGCCAACCGATCGATCACAAGCGGACTCGAAGTTTCGGAGCACCCCCATGTCCCTTCCAAAAAGGACGAAATAGCGGCTATGAATGATGTGAGGCCCACCGGTGGGGTTCTCAAATGCCCCATCCGGCTCAACTGAAAGCAACCATGCGGGTAAGAAGAAGAGGACGGGGAGGAAAATCCGTCCGGGAATGGTCAACCCGCGGACAGCCGGCGGCAACTTCGGACTGCCCTTGAAGTGATGTTCTGGCACAAACTTTAAAAATGATCCTCCAATGCGCCCCTTGGTAACGGCCAATCAATGGTTATCGGAGCAAACACAGCCGCCGGCATGGCTGCAATTTCCACCCCCGCCAGTATTTTCCCCTTCCTTCTTGCTCCCTGCTTTGGCCTCAATGGCCTCGGAGGGCTTCCCGGGATTCTTGTAATCGGTTTGGTAAAAGCCGCTTCCCTTAAAGATAATCCCGGCGCCGATTCCAATTTTCCGCCGAAGAGTCCTATCCGAACAGGTGGGGCAGCGGGTTAGCGGAGCGTCCATCATTGATTGAAAAAACTCGAACTCGCCTCCACAGGAAGAGCACACATAATCGTAATGGGGCATGATGTTCAGGGATTATTGCTACCGGTCAAACGGGATTTTCTCAGAGGAATCCTTTTTCCAAGGCGCGGAAAAGAGAAGTGAAATAGGCAAAAATAAGTAGACCAATGGAAAAAAGAAATAAAATCGACAGCATGCCGGCCAGCCAAAAAATCCCGCAAGCAGCCAGAAGAGGAACGAGTCCAAACTTGAAAGTAATTATATACATCCGCATAATTTTGGTCAAATCCAGCGCGTCCTTGAAGGACTCGAAAGTCTGGAAACGAAAGAGACTTGCTCCCGCCAGAGCAAACCCGAATGGAATGCTCATCATAAAGGCCAATTTCCCAAAATCATCGGCCACCACCTCCACTACCAAATAGATAAATCGGCCAATGAGCAGGGGAATCCCCAGCCAAAACAGGAGTAGCAGAAAGAATTTCAGACCGTCGAGGAAAAGATCCTTCCAATTATCCCATTCCGGCAATTCAATCCGGTAACCCTGGCGAATCTGCAGGGTGAAACGGTAGATGTAACCCAGGGCAAAGAAATGCATTACGGGAATAAGGGACAGACAGGTGCCCACCAAAATCTTGGCCCAAACCCCCGGCGAATTGAAAATATTCCGCCAAACTTTTTCAATAGAATCCATGATCCATGCCAGCTTGAAGGTGCTATGTTTACGGAAAAAAAATTTAAATCAACGCTCAACCTCTACCAGAAGCGTGTTGAAGAGGGAATTGAGCAGTTTGTTCCTCCGGCCGCAACCCCTCCTTCCCGCTTACACCAGGCCATGCGTTACAGTCTGGGAGCGGGTGGAAAACGTTTGCGCCCTGTGCTTCTATTGGCCACAGCCGATCTTTTCGCCCCGGTGGAAGACCCCGTTCCAGCGGCCGTTGCCCTGGAATGCGTTCACACCTATTCGCTGGTACACGATGATCTTCCCGGGATGGATGACAGCAGCCTGCGCCGCGGTAAACCGACCTGCCACATCCAATTCGATGAAGCCACTGCCATTCTGGCCGGCGACGCCCTGTTGACTTACGCCTTCGAACTGATCGGAAGACATTATCAGCATACTCCAGCCCTGGGAAATTCCCTCATCCGGGATCTGAGCATCGCTTCGGGTAGCCGACGGTTAATCGGCGGACAAATGGATGACCTGCTCGGGGAAAGGACGAACTATACATCCGAACAATTGAAGAACATCCACCTCAACAAAACCGCGGCCCTTATCACTGCCGCCATGACCATGGGGGCCCGCATTGGCCATGCCCCCGAGCGGGAAATCCAATCTCTCGTCCTCATCGGAAAATGCGTGGGGCTCACCTTTCAAATCATTGACGATATTTTGGATGTCACTTCCGACGATAAGACCCTGGGCAAACCGACCGGTTCAGATCTGGAAAACGAGAAGGCCACCTATATCGATTTTTTTGGTTTGGAAGGAGCTCGGTCGCAGGCCAGAGCCCATACCGAAAAGGCCAAACGACTCTGCCAGGACCTGCCCGGCAATACTGCTTTTTTGCTGGAACTGATAGCCTATTTGGAACACCGCATCCAGTAAATTCAGGTTAATTCTCCCACCTTCAAGTTTTCCAGGTCATTCCCACTCGGCTGCTGATAAACTTTGAGGTCAAATTGCGGGATGACCGCCAGGAGGTGGTCGAAGATGTCAGACTGAATACCCTCGTAATTAACCCATCGAATGTCTTTGCAAAAAACGTAAATCTCCAAGGGTAATCCCTGGGGAGTGGGTTCAAGTTGCCGAATGAGGAAGGTCATGTCCTGGTGAATGTCCGGCCGACTCCTCAAATAGGCCACGCAATAGGCCCGGAACGTGCCAATGTTGGTGATCCGTCGGCCATTGATCATCTGGGATAGATCCGCCTTTTTCTCCTTATTGTAGGTATCGACCTCTTTCACCTTTTCATCGAGGTAAGGTCCGAGCAACTCGTAACGTCTGAAGCGGGCGAGGAGTTCCTCATCGACAAAGCCTATGCTGTTCATGTCGATGCAGATAGAGCGCTTGATGCGGCGGCCTCCCGAATCGGACATTCCACGCCAGTTTTTAAAGGAATTGGATATAAGGGCATAGGAGGGAATATTGGTAATAGTGTTATCCCAGTTCTGAATTTTCACCATGGTCAGGGTCACGTCGACCACATCACCATCGGCCTGGTATTTTGGCATTTCCACCCAATCCCCCACCTTCACCAGGTTGTTCACCGAGATCTCAATGCCGGCAACCAATCCGAGAATTGCGTCCTTGAAAACAAGCAGCAGAACGGCCGTAAGCGCCCCCAGCCCGGAAAAAAAGTAAAGGGGCGATTTGCCAAAGACGATCGACAGGATCAGGATGAGGCCGATGAGGTTTAAAACCAGCTTAATTCCCTGAACAAATCCCTTCAGGGGAATGCGGCGGGCTTTGTCCGATCGATTGTAGAAGTCGACCGCCGCATTGAGCAAGGCGCAGACTACCCCTAAAAAAATGATGACCAAATAGATGTTGACGGCCATATTCAGGGCCGAAATATACCCCTCCCTGCCGGCAAAAAAGACGGGGGCCAACCGGTTTATGGCGATGGCCGGGGCGAGGTGGGACAAGCGAACGATTACTTTGTGCTCTATCAGCACGTCATCCCATTCCGTCCTGCTCCGCCTGATGAGCGGATACAGCGTTCGTGAAATCAACTGTTTTGCCAAAATATTGAGAATGAGGACAACTAGCGCTATTCCCACCAATCCCCCCGCCATCACAGCGGCATCCGATTGTCCTTGGGAAAGGCCCAAACCATCCAACCATTTTTCAAATGCGTCCAACATGACCGATTACCTACAGAGAATTAAGAAATGCCACCCCTATACGGTCGGCCAGCAGCTTGCCCGGCCGGGTCAACTTCACCCTATCCCCATCCACAAAGGTGGCCAGCCCTTCCCCTTTGAGGAATTCGAAAAAGGGTGAAAACGCTTCCACTTGATAATGCGGAAACCGCCTCGACAATTCATTGATGGAAACACCCTCTTCCATTCTGAGTCCAAAGATGACAGCGTCTTCCAATAGTTCGGAGTCCGTCAATAACCTAACTTCATGGCGGTCCCCCACTTCTGCTCGGGTCTGACCCAGCCAAGTGGGCAGATCGGCCGCATTGCTGTAACGAAATCTTTCATATTGGGATGCGGCTGCGGGACCGACTCCAATCCACTCCTTCATTCTCCAGGTATCGAGGTTGTGTCGGCAGGGGAAGTTTGGCCTGCAAAAGTTGCTGATTTCGTATTGGTGGTAACCGTGGGCCGGAAGAAAGTCCCAAACTGCCTCATACAGGTCGGCCTCCCTGTCCTCGTCTCGCCGCAGTTCCCCCTTAGCCAGTTTTGCCCATAGCACGGTGTCTTCCTCGAAAGTCAAACCGTAAGCGGAAAGGTGATCCGGTTCCAACCGGCAGGCCTCCTCCAGGTCTTCCAGGAGATCTTCCATCCCCTGGCCCGGCAAAGCGATCATGAGGTCGAGGTTGACATTGCTGAAACCGGCTTGGCGGATCCAATCGTAGGCTCGGTAAACCTGCTTGGAACCATGCCGACGGCCCAGGATTTCCAGGAAATGCTCATTGAAACTCTGCACCCCCATGGAAATCCGATTTACCCCCAGCGCTTTCAAAACCTCGAGTTTATCCGGTTTTACCGTGCTGGGGGCCATCTCCACGGTCCATTCTTCGGCCCATCCTCCCCCGTTTTCCACAACAGCCCGGCCCAGGCGTTCGAGATCTTTGGCCGGCAGCAAGCTTGGGGTTCCTCCACCCCAGAAAATCGTTTCGAAGGGGTGATCCGGCTCCATCCAGTTCAATTCCTCCTCCATGCCATCCAGAAAAGACTCCAGGTCCCTCCGGTACGGCTTCTCCCGGTAAAAGGCGCAGAAATCGCAACTGCTGGCGCAAAACGGGATGTGGCAATACAGACCGAGCCGTCTCGAGGTCGCCTCAGCCATCTTTGACCGCGGACCTCCCCAACTCCAAATCCACCCAGACCAATCGGTGATCGCTTCCGCCTAGTGAACCAGCGGCATCAAATACATGGCCGTGGCCGTTTTCCACCAAAGCGGGGAAATCCGGACTCAAAAATATGTAATCCACTCGGCTGTAGGTTTCCTCTTTTGCATAGAAGTAGGTCCAAACTTCCCCGCGGCTGTCCAAGCACTCCACCATGCTGGCCACCTGGGTCTTGCCGCGGTTTTGCAACAAGCGAATGGGACTGTTGCTGCGCACGTCGTTGAAATCACCCACCAGAATAAATGGCACCTGATCCTCTTCATGCCGTTGCATTACACGCTTTCGGATCTCCAGAGCTTCCGACCGACGCCGTCGCGCCGATAAGGGATCGTCCGCCACATCGGACCATCTGCTTTTCAAGTGCAGGCCGTACACCTTCCAGCGCCACATCCCTTGCTGAAAGACCGCTTCCAGAATTCCCCGTTTAACCGGGATAATTTCCCCGAAATATTCGAATCTCAGGTCTTCGTGGGTTCGTAAAGCAACTGGTTTCAACCTGCTCAACAAAGCCACCTGACGCTCTTTGTCCGAACCGCGAGCAAGGTAGGCATGGGGCAAGGCCAAGCCCTCCCTCCTCAAGTCCCGCTGCAACTCCAATAAGAAAGGCTCAGGTCCCATTTCCTGCACTATCAGGATGTCCGGCCCGACCTCGATCAATACCTTCCTCAAGGCCGTTTTTTCCATTTCCGGTTTGGGATAATGCCGGCGATAACTTTCATCAACCCAACGATCGACCTCCAGATAGTTGCGCAAATTGTAAGTGGCGATGCGCAGACGGGTCGTTTCGGCCCGGACCAACAGGACAAATGCCAGGAGGCCAATCCCAATGGCTCCAAGGGCACGAGAATCAAGCGGTCGCCAGAAGCGCTTCTTCCCGTTCCAACAAAGTAGGATGTGAGTAATAAAACGCACTGTAAAGGGGATGGGGTGTAAGGTTGCTAAGATTTTTTTCGTTTAATTTTCGAAGCGCGCCGACCAGGGAATGGGGCTCGCCCAGGGCATTTTTGGCAAATGCATCGGCCTCGTATTCATGCTTTCGGGACAACAGGTTGAAAAGAGGGGTCAACCATGAAGTTATCAAACCGCTCAGGAGGGCGACCAAAAGAAAGGCCGGCGCGATGCTGGTCGTTTCAAATCCAAACCCTTGGTAAAACCATTTGCTTTCAGCCAAGAAGGCAATGCAACCGAAAGCAACAAATAGCCCGAAGGCCGAGAGGGCAATCCTCTTGGGAAAATGCCCCAGTTTGTAGTGGCCGATTTCGTGGGCCAGGACGGCCTTCAACTCGCTGGCTTCCAATTGTTCCATCAGCGTATCGTACAATACGATGCGACGAAATCTTCCAAATCCGGAAAAATAGGCGTTGGAGTGCCCGGACCGCTTGCTTCCATCCATTACTTCGATGGTGCGGGCGGCAAATCCCGCTTTATCGGCCAACTTCATGAGAGAAGTCTTCAAATCTCCCTCCTCCAGCGGTTCGAGTTTGTTGAAGAGAGGTAGGATCAGCTTCGGATAAAGCACGATCATGAGTAATTGGAACAGCAGCACCAGGACAAACCCCCACAACCACCAATAGCGGCCCATCCAGTCGACCAATTTCAACAACAGGCAAATTATGGGGAACCCGATGGCCAGACTGATGAGGGCCCCTTTCCCTTTATCCGATATCCACAGACCAATGCTGCTCTTATTAAATCCATATTTTTCCTCCAGCTTGAAGGTGTCGTACCAGTCGAAGGGCAGATTGGGCAACCCCAACAAAAAGTTGACGGCAATGAGATAGGCCGCCCCAGACCAGATCGAATGCCCCCATAATCCCCCCCATTCGACCCACAAAAAAGGCAGGAAACCCAGACAGATAACCAGGGCCAGGACCAGGGCGTTATAGACGGTGGTGATCATGCCCAGGCGATTCTTTTCCAAAGAATAGGACACGCTTCTATGGTAGGTGGACTCGTTCATGACTTGGCCAAAAGCCTCCGGCACCTCGCCACTGTTTCTCCGAATGTTCCTTCGGTTGAGAAATTCCAAAAAGAGGGATTTGAAAACATTCAAAACCAGCAAGACCAAAAAAAGAGATAGTAACCAATGCATGGAAAGGAAAAACCTGGAAACCACCCAGACCGATTCAAGATATCAGATCAAGGGAATTAATCCGGATGGATTGTATTGAAAACCGCCATCCAGACCTCCAGCCTTATCCGAGTGAGTAAACCTGATGCAATAGAATTGGCCTTTGAGGAAGCCTTGAAAAACCTGGAAACCGTCATCGGAGAATTGGAGTCCGGTAACGTCCCCCTGGAAAAATTGGTGGAAAAATACGAGGAGGGGACATCCCTGTTGAAAATTTGTCATAAACGACTCAACCAAGCTGAGTTGAAAATCGATAAATTGCGCGAAAAGGCCGGCCAACCCGGTTTCGAAAACTTCGACCCCCGCCCATGAAACCGTTTCGCCGATCAATGCCTGGAAAAACTACCGCTTCTACCCATGTCTGAATCTGCCGGAAAGCAAATTTTGCCCACCATCGAGGGTCCTGAGGACGTCAAGGCCCTGAAACCGGAGGAGCTGCCCTTGCTGGCCCAGGAAATAAGGGAATTGCTCATTGCAGTCACCTCCATCAATGGGGGGCACATCGGGCCAAATCTGGGTGTGGTCGAACTGACCATCGCCCTCCATCGGGTTTTCGACAGCCCCAAAGATCCTCTCGTTTTCGACGTGGCCCATCAGGGTTATGTGCACAAGCTGCTCACCGGACGCCAAGGGGAAGGGTTCGCCAATATCCGGAAAACGGGTGGATACAGTGGATTTCTGTGCCAGTCGGAGAGCGATCACGACAGCTACGGAGCCGGGCATGCCGGTACCGCGCTCTCCGCCGCTCTGGGAATGGCCACAGCCCGCGACCTGAACCAAACGGATGAAAACGTGGTGGCCATCATCGGCGACGCCTCCCTTACCTGCGGTATCGCCTTGGAAGCGCTCAACAATATCGTTCCCTCCACCGGCAAACTGATCGTGGTTCTCAACGACAACGAGTGGTCTATCGCCCGGAATGTGGGCGCGATCCCCAAGTATTTGGCAGAGCTGATTACCAACCCCTTATACAACCGCCTGCACCAGGACCTGGAAAGTTTTCTCAAAAAAATCCCGGGGGGCGATTCCATCCTTCAAATCGGGGATAGGATAGGACAGGAGGTCAAGGATCTCTTCGTGCCTTCTTCCCTGTTCGAAAAATTGGGACTGCGTTACCTCGGCCCTATCGACGGCCACGATTTAGACCTCCTGCAAAAATACCTGAACTTTGCCAAAACATCGTCCGAATCCATCATTCTGCACATCGTTACCCAAAAAGGTCGCGGTTACGATGTGGCCATAAACCAACCGGAACGGTTTCATGGGGTCGGCCCCTTCGATCCCGCTACCGGAAAAGGACCCCCCTCCAAAGCCCATACCCCACCCAATTACCAGAATGTCTTTGGAGAACACCTTACCCGGATGGCCCACCGGGATCCCGATATTTTAGGAATTACGGCCGCCATGCCCTCGGGAACCGGGTTAAATATCCTGAAGAAAAAACTACCCGGGCAATTTTTCGATGTGGGAATAGCTGAGGAGCATGCCGTTTTGTTCGCGGCGGGATTGGCCAGCAGGGGAAAAAAGCCGGTAGTTGCCATCTATTCCACTTTTCTTCAGCGCGCCTACGATCCCATCATTCACGATGTCTGCCTGCAAAACCTGCCGGTGGTATTTTGCCTGGATCGCGCCGGTCTGTCCCCCAACGACGGTCCGACCCACCACGGCATGTTCGATCTGGCATATCTGCGTTGTGTTCCCAATGCGGTGGTGATGCAACCAAAAGATGAGGACGAACAAGTCGATATGCTGCATACCGCCCTGAATTTCCCCCAACCGGTCTTCATCCGCTGGCCGCGCGGTAACGCTGTAGGAACCCCCATAAAAGAGGAACCGGTCACCCTTCCCCTGGGAAAGGCGGAAATTCTGCGCCGAGGAAGTGATATTCAGTTTTGGGCATTGGGACCCTGGGTGGAGGATGCCCTCCGCCTCGCCTCCATTCTGGAGGAAAATTGCGGACGGAGCATCGGGGTGGTAAACGCGCGATTTGTCAAACCAATGGATGAAGGGCTCCTATGCCGCCAAGGCAAACGAGCCTCCCTCATCGTTACCTTCGAGGACCACGTCCTAAAGGGTGGTTTCGGCAGCGCCGTTCTGGAATGCCTCAATCGTCACCAGATCTCCATTGCGGTCGAGCGCATCGGCTGGCCCGATCAGTTTATCGACCACGGGTCCTCCGTCACCGAATTGAGGAAGCTCAACGGTTTGGATGGGGCTCAATTGATCGACCGGATCCAAGCCAAAATATTTGCTTTGGGCAAAGCCCCTTCAAAAAAATCGGCCCTCCTCTCTTCCATCAGGACCTGACCCCCCACCCCGCCCCACCCATGTGGGAATTGCCTTTTATCCGGTGTTAACCTTGGATCGGCCCCATGTCTGATCGAGCTGAACCCCACCGCGTCAAATCCTACCTGCTGGATCTGCAGAACACAATCTGCCGGGCCCTCAAATCCTTGGATAATGGCATAGTCATCCGGCAGGACGATTGGTCCCGGGATTTGGGCGGAGGCGGTCGTTCCAGGTCGATGCGGGGTGAAGTCTTTGAAAAGGCCGGGGTCAACTTTTCCGACGTTTGGGGAGCCGAACTACCTCCCGCCGCCACGGCTAGTCGCCCGGAATTGGAGGGCTGTAAATTTCGCGCCTTGGGGGTGAGTCTGGTTATTCATCCAAAAAACCCCTACGTCCCCACTTCCCATGCCAATGTGAGGTTCTTTTTTGCCGAAACAGATAATACCGATCCGGTCTGGTGGTTCGGAGGCGGCTTCGACCTTACCCCATATTACGGATTCGCGGAAGATGCCATTCACTGGCATGAAACCGCCCGAATTGCCTGCTCCCCATTGGGCGAATCCTCTTACCGCACCTTCAAGGCTCGATGTGACGAATACTTCAAGCTTCCCCACCGGAACGAACAACGCGGGGTGGGAGGCTTATTTTTCGATGATTTCAATGAACGGAATTTCAGTTTCAGCTTTGCCTTCATGCGTAGCGTGGGAGACCACTTTTTGCCCGCCTATCTTCCCATCGTCCAACGCAGAAAAGGCCACCCCTATGGGAAAGCGGAGAGGCAATTCCAATTGTACCGCCGCGGCCGTTACGTGGAATTCAACCTTTTGTGGGACCGCGGCACAAAATTCGGCCTGCAATCCGGGGGCCAGACCGAAGCCATCCTCATGTCCCTCCCTCCCTTGGCCAGGTGGGAATACGGTTGGCAACCGGCCAGAGGTTCAAAAGAAGAGGAACTCTATGAGAAATTTCTAAAACCACGGGATTGGTTGGGCTTGGAATCCCCTGGCCCGTAAAATAGTTTGGCCTTTTCTTATGGGCGGTTTTTGTTCGAGGCCAAAATGGACGCCGAAAATGCTATGACAGGCCGCAATCGGTTTCTAGCGGCCATAAATTGCCAACCGTTCGACCGGACCCCCGTCTGGTTGATGCGGCAGGCCGGTCGCTCCCTGCCCGAGTACCGGGCCCTGAAGCGCAAGCATTCCTTCTTGCAAATGGTCCGGACTCCCGAACTCGCGGTCGAAGTAACCCTGCAGCCCATTCAACGGTTCCATTACGACGCCGCCATCCTCTTCAGCGACATACTGGTCATCCCCGAAGCCATGGGCCAATCCTACTCATTTTGCAGCCCAAGTGGGGTTTCCATGGAATTTCCCCTCCGGTCCCAATCTGACATCGACAGGTTAAACGAAAGAGAAATACCGGAGAAATTGGCCTACGTGGCGGAAACTCTGAAGTTGCTCCGCCGGGAATTGGCCCATAAAAGCGCCCTCATCGGGTTTTCCGGATCACCCTGGACCCTGGCCACCTATATGATGGAGGGAGGCTCTTCGGCAAATTTCCACCACCTCAAACAACTGTTCCACCGGGACAAAAGAGCTTTTGAAGCCCTCATGACCAAAATCTCCGATGCGGTGAGGGCCTACCTGGAGATGCAGGCGCATTGCGGGGTGGATGCCCTTCAGATATTCGACTCCTGGGGAGGAAATTTGGCCGGAAAGGACTATGAGTACGGATCCTTGCAATGGATTCGTCGCAGCATCGAATCCGTGGCCGACCAAGTGCCGGTTATCCTGTTTGCCAAAGGCTGCGGACAACACCTCAACCGATTGGCCGCATCGGGAGCCAAAACATTGAGCCTGGACTGGACTCTGGATATTGGAGAATCGGCCCGGGCCATCCCTTCCCATCTGTCCGTGCAAGGAAACCTCGATCCCCTGGTCCTGAACCTTACTCCCCAAATTACCAAACGGGAAACAGAGCGCATTTTAACGGCCATGAAAGACCGTCCCGGACACATTTTCAACCTGGGCCATGGACTGGATAAACATTCCAAACTGGAAAATATCGAAATGTTGCTTCACACCATCCGCAACTTTCGATGATGGCTCGCGACCTATTGGGGTTTTACTACGATGGAACTGACCCTGCCGGCAAACTCGGTCAGGCTGGGAGATAGGGAAAAGTTCGCCACGTCGTAATCCAAGACAATGCCGCCGCCGTAAAAATCACTTTCCGTATAGAGGAAAACTTCCGCGCCTCCCAACACCTGAATCGAGGCCACGGCATCATCCCAGGAACTTCCCACATCCCGAAGGCGCATGGCCAGATTGGGTATTACATTCCCAACCGACAACTCCAACCGGCGTCCAGCAAAATCGGGTTGATCATACAGGATGACCCTGATTCCCGAATCGGCCGGTTGCGAAACGGCTGTTTCCTCTTCCAGAGCATAAGCCCCATCCACCTCCGGGGGAAGGAGGATGGAAGGATCGGCTTCGGCCTGATGAGAAGGAATAATTTCATCGGATTG
The DNA here is from genome assembly GCA_965218995.1 of Opitutales bacterium. Lineage (GTDB taxonomy): Bacteria > Verrucomicrobiota > Verrucomicrobiia > Opitutales > UBA2995 > JAABVD01. The sequence goes on along the minus strand of CBDCML010000004.1, from coordinate 2,099,052 downwards.
GAAGCCGACCTCCGATTCATTGGCTTCATAGCCATGCGAGTGGTAACTGCCCGGCAACACTTCGACGGAGGATACTTCATCATCGAAAGCCAGGGTGAAAGCTTCACCTGAAAAATCGTTCATGCTATTGTGCAAATAGACGCGGTCCCCATGGAAATCCGCATGTTCATACAATACCAACGTCACATCCCCATAAATTTTCACCGACGATATCAGTTCATCGAAGGACCGGTCCGACCCGGTTTGATAGTGGGACAGGTCGGCAATGTTCTGCCCGGCATACAATTCCAGATTATGACCTCGGTAACCGGCATTTTCGTATAAAATTACCCGATTGGTTCGGCGGGAAGAATTGTAATAAGCGTCGTCGTAGTAGGAGTCGTAATAGTCGTCGTCGTAATAGTATGGGGAGTAGTAGCGGTAACCATTGATCAAGATGAAGGGTCCGTAGTAATAGCCAAAAGGCCTCCAGCGATACGAATAATTCAGACCTGGATACAACCTGCTGGAATACCTGGTATCCCACCAAAGCGATGGGTAGGTATAGTAACCGCGCCCGTACCCGAGGCCCCTCCAATAGAGATGGGAAAGCCCCCCATAGTGGTAGCCGCCTCCAACCCTGTCTTTTCCACCGCGGCCAGAATGTGAATCGTCCTTTTTCCCGGGCCCGTCCCTCCGGTGGATTTGATCTTTCTTGCCCCGGTTCTGGCCGTCCATGCGATGCTCTCCCCCTGGTGGGCCTCTCCTCCGATCCTCTACATTCTGGCCTCCACGGTTATTGGGGCCACCCACCTGGGGACCCAAGCCCTTTTTTCCAGATTCGCCCCGGTGGTCCGGACGGTTACTTCCACCGGTAGTGCCGGTATTTTCTCTGCCACCCCGGCGTTCCCCAAGGTTTGTCCCATCTCGGTTTTCTCGTCCTCCGCCAGCCACGGAAGTCCCCGGCACACTCCTGCCCCATGAAGTGGCTCCGGACCTGCCGCCATCGTTGCGGTCGGTTGTCAAGGCACGCCTGGGACTGTTTATATCATTCCTATAAGGGTTGAAGTTTCGGGCCGGATTGGGAGAAACAGTCTCCCTCAGACCCAAATTGGTTCCACCTTGCCGGCTTGGATTCGACCGGTTCCGCACTTGTCCGGAGCGGTTTTGCCAGGATGTATTCGGAACCGAACTCCGGGGGTTCCGATTCACCTGGTTTGACCGGTTCGACTGGACCGGGTTGGGATTATTTGCCCTGAAGTCCTCCGGATTACCACCCCGGCTTACAGAAGAGGACGGGTTATGAAATCGTGTTCGGCCTCGGACTAAGCCCTCGCGGTTTCCCGAACTGGAAAGATTACGGGATACATTCGGGCTGCGGGTAATGGCCCTATTGTTGCCCGAACTGGAAGAACTACGGGAAATATTCGGGCTGGGGGTGGAGCTGCGATTAATGGAGGTGGATGGGACGGAAGAACTACCCCGGCTGGAAGGACCAGACCGGTAACTGGGGGTGGAACCACTGGACCGGCTGCCCAAATTGCTGCTACGGGTCGAGGGGGTCGGGGTTCTGGAAGGAGCAGACCGGCTCTGGTAAGAACTGGACTGGCTGCTGCGCAATTCATTCAACTTGCTGCCCCAATTGCTGCTACGGGTCGAAGATGTCGAGCTTCTGGAAGGAGCAGACCGGTTCTGATAACGGGGGTGTTGGTTGCTATCCTTACTGTTCTGGGCCTGAACGAGGATGGGAAAAAAGGTAACCGAGGCCGCCAAACTCAGCGCCCCAAATGTTTTGAGAAAATGTTTCGGCATACCTTTATCTCCCGCGGATGAACTCCCGGGATACCCTTCACCGGCATAAGACCCCGCCTTTAACAAAAAGATGCACTGTTTTTGAGATTTTGCCAGCTAATCCACCAAAAATTTTCACCTGTCCTCTCCAAGTTCGTCTGTTTTTGGCGGCGCGATCGGGGTCGGGGTCATTCCTAAGCAAATTTGCAGCCATGCAAAATTGCCAGGTTTGACCCGAATGGCGCTTAGTTAAGCGACTTTTGGAATGTTCGATCATCTCAGAGAAGGAAGGGGTCAAGACGTAAAAAGTTATGCCTTACAGGGTCAGCAGGTCACGCCGAAAGGCGGATCGTCTTGTAAAAGTGTATGGAGTACAACGGAATACCACCCCTTGGGGTCATTTCTTGAAATCGTGCATGTTAATGCGGGATTTAAGAATTGACCCCTTCCTGCATGCGCAAAGGGGTCAGGCATTTATTCTCAACATGGGGACATGTCAAAAATCAACGACTGACCCCGACAGGCATCACTTTTCTACGGCATGACCCCGACTGGCGTCCATACTATATTCCTCTACAAACGCGCTGTAACTAAGCGCCATTCAGGTTTGACCCCTTCCTCCGCGTAATGAATGGTCCTAGAGCCTGAAAATCGTGTATGCCAATACCCGGTTTCAGACTTGGCCGACCAATTCGGGCTGGTGAGTCGGCCCGGTCTCCTTTTGACCCAGCGCGATGGCTTGGGTTTCCTCCATGACCACGAAAACCACCGGAATCAATATGAGCACTACCATGGCGGAGGCCAGCGTGCCCACACCCAGGGAAATGGCCATGGGCACGAGAAAAAGGGCTTGTTCGTTGGTTTCAAATATCATGGGTCCCAAGCCGAGAAAGGTGGTTATGGCGGTCAAAAAGATGGGTCGGAAACGCCGTTGCGCCGCTTTTTCTGTCACTTCATGCAACGGAATTCCCCGGTCGAGAAAACGGTTTCGGGTCATGGCCAGGACAAACCCGCCGTTAACTACCATTCCACAAAGGGCGATCATCCCCAGGATACTGAAAATACTTATGTCGAAACCCAGCAGAATGTGGCCCAGAAATGCGCCGGCAAGGCCCCAGGGAATGGTCAACAGCACGATGGCAGACTGAGCATAGCTTTGCAGCAAGGATGCCATGATGGCAAAAATGGCAAATAAGGAGGCGATTAAACCGATGGTCAGAGCATTGGATGCTTCCCTCACCTCACGTTGCGTCCCCTCAAAAGAATAACGCAGGCCGGGGTAGCGCTTCAATAAATCGGGCAGCCCTTTCTCCTCCAGGGAGGCCAGGACCTTGTTGGCATTGGTGATGTTTTGCAAGACATTGGCCGTAACATTGAGCACGCGTCCACCGTTCACCCGCTCAATCCGAACCGGCGCGGTGGTCTCTTTAATCTCTGCGGCCTGGCCGATGGGAATTTCAGATCCATCGGGGGCCTGAATCAACAGACCCTCCAGTCCGCTAAGCGATCTCCGGTCTCGTTCAGGAAGACGAACCATGACCCGCAACTCCTCGCGATTACGCGGCTGTCTCAGCGCCTCCGCCCCATAAAAGGCATTGCGAATCTGGTGCCCCATTTCCCGTGCCGTTATCCCCATGGCCTGTCCGGCCGGCTTGATTTCAAAACTGATTTGGGGCATCTCCCGGCCGAAGCCCTTGCGGATATCGGTCACTCCGGGATAGAGGGCCACCAAATCGCCCACCTCATCCGCCGCATGCCTCAAGGCATCCACCTCAGGATGAGCCAATTGAATATTGATGGCCGCCTCGCCCCCGGGGCCGACCAGGTAATCGAAGAAGAGGGATTCCAGATCGGGAATCTCCGGAACTTCCTTTCTCCAAAGATCCACAAAACCGGCGCCGGTTATGGTTCGTTTACTTTGGGGAACCAGTTTGCAGGCCACCGTTGCCGCATTGCTTTCGCGGTAGGCAACCGAAACACTGATGCCGCGCACTATCCCTTCCTCGGAGGATTCTGCCACGGCCCGCTTGGCCGCTTCCTGAATGGCAAAGGCCACCTCCCGGGTGCGGGAAACGGGCGTGCCCGTAGGCATTTCAACTTCCGCCTGAATGTAGTCATTCTCAATGGAAGGATTCCAGGTAAAATTGACCCGGCCGCTGGAAACGTAGCCGATAATGACCAACAGACCCGCCCCAAAAAACGCTATGGTCAAGTACCTATAATGAATGGTAGTGGTCAGCATGGGACGGTAGAATCGCTCCATGGCCGCATCCAATTTCAGGCGGAGGGCGGTCTGGGCCCGGTCGAAGCGGGCAAATATGGAATCCGGGCGTTTATCCTTGCGCGTAAAGGCTAGGTGCGAGGGCAAAATCAGCAGAACCTCAATGAGGGAGACCGTGAACACGGCAATGATGACGGCGGGAAGGATGTTGAGAAAGCGGCCGCTCTCACCCGGCACAAAGAAGAGGGGCAGGAAGGCAATGATATTGGTACTTACGGCAAAAACCACGGGAATGGTCATCTCCTTCACTCCGGCCACAGCCGCCTCCAGCCGAGGTCTCCCCTGTGATATTTTGTGAAATATGTCCTCCCCCACGACCACCGCATCGTCCACCACGATGCCCAGGGACACGATAAACCCGAAAAGAGAGACCATGTTGATGCTGGCATTCATCAGGGGCATCAGGATGAGCGAACCGAGAATCGATACGGGGATGCCGATCGCCGTCCAAAAGGCTACCCGAAGCTCCAACAGGAACCCCAGGGCCAAAAGGACCAGAATCAACCCGATGGTACCGTTAAACCTCAAAAGGTTGATGCGTTCCAGATAGTCTTCCGTGCGATCCCAACGCACCTCCACATCTACGGCGGGGGGAAGAGTTGGCTGGAGTTGGTCGAGATAACGCCGAACGGCTGAGGACACCAATAAGGGAGGCTGGTTTTCCGAAGCGTAAATGGAAATGGTGACGGCCCTCTTACCCATATAATAGGATTCCCGCTCCGTTTCCTCAAAACCATCCTCGATGGTCGCGATATCCCCCAGCTTGATTTCCCCTCCGGTATTGCTGCTTTTGATCGGAATTTCGGCAAACTCACTCCCAAAGTACCTGCGCTCGGTGGTTCTCAACAGGATATCCCCCCCTTGCGTTCGCAGGGTGCCGGCCGGGACGTCGAGGGCGGACTGATCGATGGCCTGAGCGATTTCCCCCAGGGTCAAATTGAGGGACCGCAATTGGGCCTGGGGCACTTCAATGAGGATCTCAGGCCGCCGCACTCCACGCATTTCAACCAGCGATATTTCGGGTTGTGCCAGTAAGCCATCCTCCACCTGGTGGGCCAACTGTATCAAGGTGCGTTGATCCACATCCCCATAGACGGCCACATAATTTACCCCCCGTGCTCGACTCCTTCCCAAGGAGATGACGGGCGGTTCTATTTCGTCTGGAAACATGCTGATTCGCGCCACTGCCGCCGTCACCTCCTGCAGGGCGCGATTGCGATCGAAACTGGACAGAATCTCCACCTCGACGGAAGCCCGGCCTTCGGAAGCGGTCGACAAAACCCGGCGGGTCAACTCCAGACCCCGCACTTCCGACTCGATGGGCAAAAGAATGGACTGCTCCACCTCCTCCGGACTGGCGCCCCGGTATTGCATATCGATTTCGATGGCATCAACTTCATAAAGTGGATAAATTTCCTGCCGTATATTCCTGGCTACGGCTAACCCGACCACCACGACGGCCAGCATCAGAGAATTGGCCGCCACGTGGTTGCGCGCGAACCAGGCCAGGATTCCTCCAGACCGGGGTTGGGGTCGTTGAGGACTCGTTTTCACCTGTTTTCTTCAGTTGTTCTTTTCACCGCTATTGACCAATTCCGGATAGACTGTGGGAGGGCCGGGGAGCCACCATCATTCCCGGTAGGGCAACCCGCAGGTCGGAAACGATCAATTTGTCGCCCGGATCGAGGTTGTTGGACACCAGGACGGTCTCCTTCAGGGACCAGAGCACCTCGCAATCGAGAATCCTCAATTCCAGGACCTCGCCAACCACCCAGATCTTATTCCCCTCCCGCAAGGCGGAGCGGGGAATTTCCAGGACGTTTTCCAACTCGCCAGCTTCAATGTTGACCTCTACATAACTGCCCAAAAGTAGCGGCAGGCTGTCCTTGGCGCCGCCCGCCATACCGAGCGGATCGGGTACCGTCACCACCACCCGGGCCATTCGACCCAGGGGCTCGAGATCGCTCAAAAACCGCAGGACCTTTCCTTTCCAAGTCGAACGGGAGCCATTTCCAGTGTCGAGCACGACGGTGGCTTCGACTCCGGGATGGTCCCGGTCGGGGAATTGAATCCATTTCAGCATGGACAAGGGCACCGTGACCTGAATCCAGAATTCATCGGTCCCTACCAATTGACAAATGGTGGATCCATCGTTGAGCAACTGCCCCACTTCAACGGATTCCTCCACCACCATGGCATTGAACGGAACCCGGATGGTGGTACGCGATAACTGCAACTCGGCCTGTTCAATATCGTTTCTCGCTTCTTCCATGAGAGCTTCGGCTCTCCTGAAGTGAGGTTCGCGCAGTACCAAAGACTCATTTACCTCCGCTACATCCAGGTCCTGCTGAAGTTCATTCCATTCACGACGAGCTATAACCTGGCGTCCGCTTTCCACCTCGCGCTCGAATCGGGCTTGCTCAAACTCTGCTTTTACCTCGGAAAGGTCCAATTCATAATCCTTGGGGTCTATGCGAATCAATTCGTCATTTTCCCGAAGGCGTCCGCCCGGGATAAGGGCGGCATTCTGCCAAATAACCTGACCCGATACCTGGGGTTTGATTTCCACCTTGCGCGCCGGAATAACTTCCCCGTAGGCCGTAACCCAAACCGGCTTGTTTTGGGGGTTCAACGGGATGTTATGGACGATGGTGGCAGATTCCTGCTTTTCCTGTGGTATCGTCTCCGGTCCGGTCAAAATCAATATCAACCCAAAAGCGCCTCCACCAACCAGGATGACCAGAATGGCCAAAATGGTCAGGGCAATTTTTCTAATATGCATTGCGGTTGGACGAGATCCGGGTCGAGGAGGGGTTTTTCATGGGTCCACCCAGGGCACGGTGCAGGGCTACACGGGAAGATAGCACATTTCTGCGGTTGTTTACCACCTCTCTTTCCAGATCCTGCACAATCTCCAAGGAGGTAATTACCGGCAGATAATCGGTCAGGCCCTGACTGAAACGATTGCGAGTCTCCGTGAGCAGGCGCCGGGCGGTCGAGAGTTGCTGTTCGACCAGGACTAGCCGTTCTTCCAGCTTGCGTTCGACCAGAAGGGCCGATTCCACCTCGAGAAGGGCGGACAAAAAGCTGTTGGAGTAGCGGGCCAAGGCATCTTCCAATTCCGCCTTGCGCACATCTACTTCGGAACGCCGTTCCCCCGCATCGAACAAGGGCCCAGCGAGACCGGTAAACAGAGAGGAAAGGGCATCCCCGAAATCGGGATCACCTCGCCAATCCACCCTCCCACCAACAGTGAGGTTGGGGAATTGCCGGGCCACCGCCTCCCCCACCCAATAATCGAGGGCCATAATCCGTTGCCGAGCGGCGCGAAGGTCGGGACGCCGCTGCAGCAAAGCAGCCGGAATACCCACTTCGGGCAAGGGCGGGAGTGCGGCCAATTCCCCGCTCAAGCGGTGATTCCCCGTTCCGGGAGGTCTTCCGAGCAGCACATCCAGGGCATATTCGAGCTGGCCAATGCGAGCCTCCGCATCCGGCACTCCCGCTTTACTGGCGTTGAGCCGCTCCCGTTGCTGGAGCACCGCCACGATGGAAGATTGCCCTTGTCCAAACCGCAACATGGTCAACTGAAGGAGGGATTCATTGAGCTCAATTTGCGCCTGGATTACTTCCAATTGTCGGCGATGCTCCTTAATCCGGAAGTAATTTTCGGCGATGGCGCTGGACAAAAGAAGCCTGGCGTCGAGCCAATCCTGCACCGTAGCCTCGACTTCAAATTCACGGGCTTTCCGGGCGGAGGACAACCTTCCCCAGAGGTCGGCTTCCCAACTCAGCAAGACCCCAAGGCTCGTTTTATCCCCGCCACTATCGGGGGCTGGGGCCTCGGCCCCGCCATCTTCCTCCACCTCATAACCGGCAGCCAGATTGATACCGGGCCACAGCCGGGAGCCCGCTTGGCGGGCCAGCGCAGCGGCCTTCTCGATGCGCGCGGCAAATTGCTGCAGGTTGAAATTGGAGGCCAGGCCTTCCTCAATCAATTGGCTCAGGGTTTCATCCCCGAAGGACTCCCACCAGAAATAATCCCAATGGCCCGGAACAACCACGCGGTCGGGACTTTGCACGAATTCCGGGGATATCTCTGCCTGAGGCAGAACCGGCGCCTCCCTTGCCGTGTGCGTGGCGCAGGAGCAAAAGGCCAAAGTGGAAAGCGAGAGAAGGCAACCCTGTAGAAATTGCTTATCCATGTTGATCAAAAGGTCGACTGCAAACCGAGGATGCACATTCATTCCAGCAAACTTTGAAACCCTCACCCGGGCCTTGCCCAAGATTGGTCGCGAGCGCCTGATCTTACGGAGCACAGTAAAAGATTTGTGCAATTTCCTGGCTAAACCGTCAAGACATCCCTTGCTATACATTTATGTCAGTTCAATATTTTCCCTATGCTTGCCATTCGTTTAGACCCTGACATCGAAAAGCGCTTGGAAACGCTGGCCAAGAAAACAGGTCGGACAAAAACCTTTTATGCCCGCGAAGCGATCCTGGAATACCTTCAGGAAATGGAGGACTATTATCTGGCCGTCGACCTCATCCAGGAACCCGGACGCATTTATTCCGCTGAAGAAGCCAAGCGTGAGATGGACTTAATAACATCGCTGAACGAGCCCTGAATCAACTCAAGAAATTCGATCCCCAAACCCGGAAACGAATCATGAACTATCTTGATGATCGAATAGTGGGTACTGACAATCCCAGGCAATGGGGTAAGCAATTGAAGCGAGAATTAAAAAATATCTGGCGTTATCGGATCGGTGGTTACCGAATCCTGTGCCAACTCCAAGGTGAAGTCTGCATTGTGCTTGTTGTAGACGTAGCTCACCGCCGAGACCTATATCGGTAACTGCCAGGATCGTTGATGTCATGTCCTTTGCCCGAGGATTGGTCACGCCGAAGTGAAATGAAGGATTTTACGCGTGGAAACCGATTTTCTTTTAATTTGGAACCAGAACCTTATGGAAGGTTCTAATCACCCAATGATTTTACGCCAACACCGACCGGGATATCCAACATTTTTATCCTGAAACCAGATAAGTCGTTAATCATGAAAACCACTAGCATCACCCTGGCTGGATTCATCATCCTGACCCTGTTCCTGTTGAATTTGCCCCAGAGCAAAGCGTCCATCGACCTTCAAATCGATAATACTTCCATTGACCGGGACCAGAGGTTCACCCTCCACAGTTATTCCTCGATTCTGCAAACCGCCACTCCCGCCGTGGTGGCAGTCCACACCGCGAGGATCGTGCGCGTTTCCCGATCCCGGGGCATGTCTCCCGAAGAAGAATGGCTCCGGCGCTTCTTTGGTCTCCCCGCCCCCGATTACGATCAGAATGACCAGCCCGAGGAAAGGAAGATCCCCCAGGGAATTGGTTCGGGGGTTCTGATCAGCCAAGATGGATACATCATCACCAATAATCACGTGGTGCGCGACGACCGGGGGGAAGATGCGGACGAAGTTTTAGTGCGATTAAATGATGGACGGGAAATGGAAGCGGATATTGTCGGCCGTGACCCTCTAACCGACATCGCCATTCTCAAAATCGATGCTGAAGGCCTTCCCGTTATTCAGATTGCCGATAGCGACAATATCGAAGTCGGCGACGTCGTTTTCGCCATCGGCAATCCCCTGGAAGTGGGCCTGACCGTAACCGAGGGTATCATTTCCGCTACCGACCGCCGCATCGGCATTTACGGGGAGGAGGGTTACGAAAGCTTCATTCAAACCGACGCATCCATCAACCTGGGTAATTCGGGCGGGGCGCTTATCGATTCCCTCGGTCGCCTCATCGGGGTGAACTCCGCCATCATATCCCAGAGCGGCGGCAGCATTGGAATCGGTTTTGCCATTCCCTCAAACCTGGTCATCAGCATCGCCCGGCAGTTGGCCGAAACCGGAGAGGTCAAGCGCGGTTTTCTCGGGGTCAGCATTTCCGATCTCACCCCCGATATGGCGGAAGCCTTTGACATCGACCAAACCAAGGGCGTGTTGATCAACGACGTTGAGGAAGATTCGGCGGCGGATCAGGGAGGATTGAAACGGGGCGATGTGATCATTGGCCTGAACGGAAAGCCGGTCGAAACCAGCAACGAGTTCCGTATTCGTATCGGTCACACCCCGCCCGGTACTCCGGTTGAGGTGGAAGTGTTGCGCAAGGGTGCCAAAAATTCGCTCGATCTGGTGGTGGGGAGCGCCTCGGGCCGATTTGCTGTTTCCGCCAATGAGTTGCTCGATGGGGTGGAAGTTTCCCAGATCAACGATGAACAAGCCAAAGAATACCGCATACCCCTGAACATCCAGGGCATCCTCATCACCTCGGTCGATACGGAATCCCCCTATTATCGGAACCTGGGGGACGGCATGGTCATCATGGAAATCAACGACAACGAGGTGACCACTGTGCGCGAGGCCCGGGATCAATTGAAAAAGGGAGCCAATAAACTCTACATCTTCAACCGCGGCCGCACCGGTTATCTGGCCATCCGGCTGGATTAACCCGCAAATTTCGTGAAATTCGTAGCGAGCGACAGAAGCCCCGTCGGGGTCATTCCTTGCAATCTTGACGAAGCTTGCGGAGTCAACTGATTCAAGGTTTGACCCCTTTTTTTCGCTCCGGAGCGCAATGCAATTTGCGGGTTAAGGCACTTCGTTCCGAGTTCCTTCGAGCTGATTCAAGGCCCGGTTCAATACGCGCACCACGTACTTGCCTTCAGCATACAAATCCTTTCTCGGAAAGAGGGCGGCGCGCATGGATTCCTTGACCGGATTCGCCATCCGGTCGATTTCATCCAGAACGATGGCCGCATGCAGTCGCTCCCACTGTTCCCCTTCTCGCAGGACATCCACCAGCACGGGCAGGGCCGCGGCCGGCTTTCCCAATCGGCACAAGCTGCGGGCCGCGGCAACCCGAACTACGGGGGATGGGTCGCGCAGGGCTTGGGTCATTTCGCCCTTGGCGGATAGAGCAGGTTGTCCGATATTCCCCACGCCGATGGCGCCCCAATAACGAACCGCACTGTCGCGGTCAGTCAGGGCTTTTCTTAAATAAGCCAGCGTCTCCATGCCCTGGGAGGCCAGAACGGCTGTTTCCGCCACCCGTTCGGCCAGGGTGGGATCGTCGTTCTGACGAAGAATTCCGTAGCGGTGGCCGATAACTTTCTCCCTTTCAACCAGAATGGGTTCAGCCAGTAAACCGGTATCCTTGGTCGTTTTGACCCATTCGAGATGGGCTCGGCGCATGCGGGCCAAAATGCCGGCATAACGCGGGTCATCGGCCAAGTTGAAAACTTCGTTCGGATCGGCCCGCGTATCGTACAACTCCTCCACCGGCTTGGTGGCATTAAAATAATATTCAGCCATCGGCTCCAGCTTTCCAGCCTCATGCAACCGCCGCAGTTCCCGCATGAGCTTTCCCTTTTCCGGCGTATTCATGTACTGGTAATAGGTTTTGAGCGGCTCGTAATTGCGGATGTATTTGTAACGCTCGCCCCGAACCATGCGAATGATGTCATAGCGCTCATCCATCCGGTCCCGCGCCCCGTAGACGTATTCCCTCGGTGGCGGAAGATCGGCTCCCAGAAAGGGTCGACCCTGAACGTGACCGGGAATTTTCACCCCGGCCAGATTCAGCACGGTGGGGCCGAAATCGATGGAACTGACCAAGCCCTCGGCAACCGTTCCGGGAATCCCCTGACCATCCCTGCGAAACCCTTCCGGAATACGGACAATCAAAGGAATGTGAGTGCCCGAATCGTAGAGCCAGCGCTTGGCCCGGGGAAGCCCCACACCGTGATCGGACCAGTAGAAAATAATGGTGTTTTCATAAAGCCCGTCCTCTTTCAACTGCCCGATCAAATCGCCGACCCAGGCATCCATGGCCGTAATCAACTCATATTGGCGTTTCCAGTCCTCGCGGGCGAGGGGCGTTTCCGGATAATAGGGCGGATAAGTGGTGAGCGCGTAGGGATCCCGGCGCTGCTCGGGGGTCAGATCCCTCGTGACATCCCGGTATTTTTCCGTATTGGCAATACCGCTTTCGTGGCAGCCCGTGAAATTGAATACGGCAAAAAAAGGCTGATCCTTGTCCGGACGGTTCCGCCAGTGCGCCTCGCCACTGGACTCGTCCCAGGCGTCCTCAGGGGTGTTGAACTGGTAATCCTGCTTACGGTTATTGGAACAGTAGTAACCGCTCTGCCGCAAATAGGTCGGGAACGGACGGATATAGTCCGGCAGCTTCGCCCTGCTCCGCATGTGCTGCGTGCCAAGGGTCGTTTGATACATGCCTGTAATGATCCCGCTTCGGCAGGGAGCGCACACCCCGGCCGTGGTGAAAGCACGGGTATACCGCATCCCTTTGGTGGCGAGTTGGTCCAGATGGGGGGTAATCGCGTGCGGGTCTCCGTAACAACCAAAACGGGCGTTGATATCCTCGGCGCTTATCCAAAGAAAGTTGGGTCGGGAGGCCGGCAAAGCGGCACAGGATAACCCCAAACCCAAAAGAAACAAAGCGGCCTTGAAGGAATTAACCACAGAGGACTAAGAGAGAATTTAAGGAAGAAGGAAAAAGGAAGAAGGGAAAATCATCGCGATCATGATCGAGAACAAAACATTCCCATTCCTAATTCCCAATTCTCTTCATCATCCGTGGCCATCCGTGAGATGCGTGGTTTTAAAACAACGCCCCCAGGGCGGACCTCATATCGGCATCCACTCCCCAGCCCTGCCGGTATTTCCGCTGAATGTACGGCTTCAGTTCCGGTCTTCCGACCACTTCCATGTTTACGGCATCCCATTGCAGTTTTTCATTTGGAACCCGCTGGGCCAACACGCCGAGTAAAATGGTTTCCGTAAAGGGACCGGCATAGGCAAAGTCGGACTGACCCTTCACCACCTTGCCTTCAATGGCTTCAATCCATTCTTTGTAATTGTCCTGATCGGTGGCGCGCGGAATGGACTTGGCCGGCCAGGTATACTTATCAATGGCGCTGGTCGGATTTACCACCCAGGTATTTTTGAAGCGGTTGAAGAACAGCTTGCCCTCTTCGCCCACGATGACGCTGCCGTAATCCGAAAATGGGCGATGATCCAATACCTCTTCGGGCGGGTGATTGTACTCCTCGCTATTTTTTACCAGACGCCAGTTTTCGCGGTCGAAATGCGCGTCCACATACCCGTCGTACCAGTGATAACGTACACCCCGGCTGTGGGTATGGCGGTTGGGGCCAAACTCCCAGGTTATCTTGGAGTTGATGGGAGGCGAAATGTCGGTGGCGCCCTCCTGGATGGCCCGAACATTCTTGGGAGATCCTGGCATGATGGCCCAAAATGGCATATCCATGATGTGACAAGCCATGTCACCCAAGGCGCCCGTTCCGTATTCCCACCAGCCACGCCAGGAAAACGGGGCGATGTTTTCGTTGTAATCCACCCAGTCGGCCGGGCCTACCCATTGGTTCCAATCCAACCATTCCGGTACAGCCTGCTTTTGAGGGGGCTGTACAAACCCTTGCGGCCATATGGGCCGATTAGTCCAGGTATGCACTTCCCGAACCTTGCCGATGATGCCGGCGCGAATTAACTCCACGCAACGACGCAAGTGATTATTGGCATGGGCCTGGTTGCCCATCTGGGTTTTAACCCCATTCTCCTCCGCTACCTGAGCCATCATGCGGGCTTCCCAGATGCCGTGAGTGAGCGGCTTCTGGCAATAAACGTGTTTGCCCGCCCGCATGGCCATGACCGAAGCATGAAAGTGATGGTGATCGGGGGTCGAAACCGTAACCGCATCGACCTTGTCGCCCATCTCGGCGAACATCTCCCGATAATCTGTCCAGAAGGGGACGTCAGGATATGTCTGGCGAACTTCTACCATCGACTTCAACCGGCGGTGGTTAGCCTCGGACGAAGAAAGCTTGGTGGCATCCACCACGTCGACCAAACCGACGATGTGGAAACCGGCCTCTTCACTCTTTGTAATGTCGGTTCTACCCTTGCCCCCGGCTCCGATACCGACCAGGGTCGGTTTGGTCAGGTTACCCCAGGCCCGACTGGGTATGAATTGAAAGCCAAACGCGGTGGCGGCGGCCGATGCGGCAACTTTCCCGAATTTGCGCCGGGAAACCTTGGAGGAAGAAACAGAATTTTTCATGAGATCGATTATTCCGGAGGGGAAAACTTATTGGGCCCAAAAACCCAAAGGTTGAGGTGAAACGTTATTGAGGGAAATCCCAGCCCTTTTGGCAAGATATTTTCATCGGCCCAAAAGGCTGCCAAACGCGAGGGGATGATGCCGAAAAAATGATAGGTTCAGAACATATGGTTTCTTTTTATGCATTAAGGAATAAAAAGAAACCATAATTTATTCGTAGATGCATTTTCTGGAGGAACGCCCCCCAACAACCACGCTTTCCACGACATCTGCGGTTATTCTTCTTCCAATTCCTCATTCCTAATTCCTAATTGGCGCCCCATGGCGCCTCCCCCCCCTATGTGTCCTCCGTGTTCTCTGTGGTGATTTTTTTTTGGACGCCACACTAGCCTGGAAATCTCGCATTGGCGAAGGTAGCGCAAGAGCGCCAGCGCTGAAATTGATTACCTGCTAGAACGTGATGAGCATGTTGTTCCGGTAGAAGTCAAAACCGGCAGGACAGGTCATCTGAAATCACTTCATCAGTTCATAAAGGAAAAGGCTCCCTCCATCGCGATCCGCTTCAATAACGATTTGCCAAGTTTATTGGAGCTTGCAGCCGATCACAATAAGAAGTGTCGGCTGCTGTCACTACCTTGCTATATGGTGGAACAAACCAAAAGGCATCTCAATCACTTCTTGTCATAATCTCTTTCCTTGGCCGGGATTTTCCCAGCCCTGGGAGGCGCCTCCGCCGGGATGTCCGCAAACTCGATGTCAAAGAGGTCGCTCAAGTCCGATTCAGGGATCACATCGTCGCCCTCTGGAAGACCATCATCAAGAGATTCCGCCGTGGCGCTTTCAAGAAGCTCTTCATGATCGAGGCAACGCAACTTGAAGAATAGTTCAGGGGCCGTGTCCAGGCGCACACCAACACCATATAGTGTCGCTGCGACATGCTTGCACATATTGGCCCAGTCGGGGCAGGAGCAATTTAGCCTGATATCGGAGGGCGTTGGAAACAGTCCCGTCTTGGTGTGGGTGATCTCTTGAATAACGGAATCTGCCAAGTGGCCTCGGAGAAGAGCCAATATGGTATCGATCCTCCCTGCACAACGCTGCTTAAAAGTCTGCCAAGCTTGATCCGCGAAAGGTTCGATGACGATCTTGACCTCGTAGAGGTCGCTTCCAGCAACAAAGGAATTCACCTTTCCTGGCCCGATATCCAAGTGTAAAATCGATCCGTTCCGGACATAGGTCCGTCCCCGTGGAAGCCGATTTTGGTAATCACTGTAGGACTCCAGGTTCTTGCACCAAGCCATTCCCCAAAAGGTCTTTGCCACCTTGTTTCCCCTGAAAGCCTTGACCGGTTGCGCCGTGACTCCTTCGCCTAACCTTGTTGCCATCTTTTGGTAAGCCTTGGCCTTCCGTTTATAGACCGGGACGTAAGATCGATACGACTTCCAGTAAGACATGATCAGGATAATACGGCAGTATTGAGGTCGAGCGCCACAAAATCCAACAATTCCTCATTCCCCATGTCGGTGAGCAATTTTTCGGCTCCACCTCGTTTGCCCAGCACGTCTTCAGCCAGCTCACGTTTTTCCGAGATCAGTTGGTCGATTTTCTCTTCAATCGTTCCACGACAAACAAACTTGTGCGCCAACACATTGCGCTTTTGCCCAATTCGGAATGCGCGATCTGTCGCCTGGTCTTCGACCGCAGGGTTCCACCACCGGTCAAAATGAATCACTTGAGAGGCCGCTGTGAGATTGAGCCCTGTGCCTCCTGCCTTGAGCGAGAGAACGAAGAAAGGCGGCCCATCCTCGCTTTGAAAAGCATCGACCAACCGTTGGCGCTCTTTCACCGAGGTGGCGCCGTGGAGAACGAGACCTTCGCGCTCGAAGACCCCTTTAAGCAACTCTGCCAGGGGCCATGTCATCTCGCGAAACTGAGTAAAGACCAGGACCCGTTCCTGGCGGGAGGCCATTTCTTCACAAAGAGTAGTCAAACGCTGGAACTTTCCGCTGCCTTTCAAACGATAGTCACCACTCCCCGACCACTGCGCGGGATGATTGCAGATTTGCTTGAACCGTTGCAGGAATGCCAGAACGATACCGCGTCGCTTGATTC
The DNA here is from genome assembly GCA_965218995.1 of Opitutales bacterium. Classification (GTDB taxonomy): domain Bacteria; phylum Verrucomicrobiota; class Verrucomicrobiia; order Opitutales; family UBA2995; genus JAABVD01. Next base: position 2,082,729 of record CBDCML010000004.1, on the reverse strand, counting down.
CGGCTTCCCCCTCGCTCTCCATGGCCTCCGCCAACTCCCGAACCGCCTTTTCGTAGTGGGCGGCTTGAGTTTTCGTCAATTGACAAAGCGCAAGCATCTCGGTCTTGTCAGGCAGGTCGGAGATAATGGTCTTGTCCGTCTTCAGCCGCCGCAAGATGTAAGGACGCACCAGTGCGCGCAGAGGGGAAAAGTTGGGTTCCAATTGCCCTTCCATCCTCTTGGTAAACTTCTTGAACTCCGCTGCCGAGCCCAACAATCCCGGGTTCAGAAAATCGAAGAGTGACCAGAGATCGCTTAGGCGATTCTCGATCGGTGTGCCGCTTAGAGCCACCCGCACCTTGGCTCCGACCTGTTTCACCGAACGCGTTTGCGCCGTTCTCGGATTCTTGATTGCCTGGGCCTCATCAAGAATCAACAAATCCCATTTACTGGCGCGCAAATTCTCCAGACTGCGGATCAGCCCGTAGGTCGAGACCACCAAATCGTAGGATCGATAGAAGCTTTGTCCATTTGACAGGGCCTCATTGCGCTCATCCGCAGAAGTTTGCGATGGATGCATGAAGAAGACACGCAAACTCGGCGCAAATCGTTGGAGTTCCGCTTGCCAGTTTCCCAACAACGACGCGGGAACGACGAGCAGACTCGGCCGGCCATTCTCGCGATCTCCCCGCGTCCGCTTCACGGTCAACAGCAACGCAATCACCTGAATGGTTTTTCCCAAACCCATATCATCGGCCAAGCACGCGCCAAGACCCATCTGATAGAAGAACCATAGCCAGTTCACGCCATCCTCCTGATAAGGTCGGAGGGTCCCCCTGAGCGTCTTGCCAGGCAGCCCGCTTTCGGCTCGGGTTGGATCCCGCATTTTCTCCAGTGTGTCGCGCAACCAATCTCCGGCTTGGAGGGCGGTCCACTCGCGACCTACGTCCTGGTTCGCTAACGGAGACCGATCTCCACCGGGCTGGTATCCGGCGAGCAAACGCATCCCATCCAGAAAAGAAATTCCCCGCTTGAAATGAGTTTCGGCGACCTCTTTCCAATGATGTAGCACCTGTTCAAATTTGTCGCGATCCACCTCCACCCATTGCCCTCGCAACTGAACGAGATTCCCGTCACTCTGAAGAAGTTGAATCAATTCCTCGTTCGAGAGCCTTTCTCCCTGCAAGGCGACTTCCACGGAAAACTCCAGCAGACTACTCCCGCCGACACGGGTCATGGTTCGCCCGACATCAATGCTCACTCCGGGCCGGGATGGCCGCTTTCCCTTCCACCAGTTCGGTACTCGCACGACCAAGCCACTCTCTTCTATCGCTGGAATGTCCTGGATGAAAACATAGGCCTGCTTGGGCGACCAGGCCAGGGCTTGAAATAGACGCCGCGACTCCACCAACTCCCGTACCATTTCACTTCGCTCGGCCGCCTTCTGCACTGGGCGCAGCAAGCGCTCCAATGCGGGGCGATTGCCTTCCCCAGCGTACTGCTTCAGAGCCTTGCTCAGAGGCACGTGCTGGAGCCGCTCGGTTTCGGAAATACTGTGGCTATAGGTTGCCACAAAGGCAAATGGCCAGCGCTCGTTGCGCTTGTTCTCCGCAAGATGAAAGGTAACTCTTCCGAGCAGTTGCCGATTGGGATTGACCTCTCGCAACCACCCGCGCACTCCCCCCGCATGAGCCTCACATTTTCCCCGGATAACCCTCTCGACTCCGATCCACAACCCATCGAGAACTGTTGTCGAAAGGTATTCCATCCCCCGCCCTGGAGGCCGTTGCAGGATCAGGTCTTCCCAGGAGGACCTGGGTGCGGGAACCGCCTGCCACCCGCTGACCTCATCCTCCGGGGTCGCCGAACGCAAGGCCGAAAGGTAGATTCCCGCATAGTCTCGCCAATAAGCCAGGGTGGTAGGTAAAGATTCCTCGGGAAACGCGGTTCCCAACTCAACCAGTCCTTCAGGCGAGGAACGCGAAAAGGCATCGACTAGCGCCGTTAAGCGCCTAGCATCAAGCGCTGGCTTCGCACCAGGAAGTTCTCGCAAAAGTAGGCGGCCATTCGGGGTGAGATCGATCCGGGGAGACATGAAAAGCAGCGATCCTCCTCAATAGAATCCTCCTGCGTCAAAATTAAACCATGACTTTTCTTGAGACACCGTAATCGGCCCGCATTCTCTCCTCGAAAAAGGGGTTGGCCAGCCAGGAAATCTCGCATTGCCAAAAGGCGGCGCCTATGTTGACTTTGCCGGGCCGAATTATTGGTAGAACCCTTAAACTAATGCGCACTTTGTTTGCCCTTTTCATTTTTTTCGCCTTTTTCTCCTCTTGTATGGCGGAAGAGCGTCCCAACGTCGTTTTCATCATCGTCGATGATCTCAACGACATGCCTTATCAGCCGAAGGGGAAACCATTGGTGCCGACCCCGAATATCGATCGCCTGAGAGAACGGGGAGTCACCTTCAGCAATGCCCATAACAATGATCCCCTTTGCGCGCCTTCGCGGTCCAGCATGCTCTTCGGACTTTATCCCCAGACCACCAGCCTGTATTGGTTCGAGGACTGGAAGCAAAACGGCATCTTGAAGGAGAGTGTGTCTCTAACCCGTCATCTGCGCAACCACGGTTACACGGTCTATGGAACGGGAAAAATCTTTCACGGCAACCAGGGGGAAGGGCAATTTGATGAGTACGGCCACGGCGGAGACTTTGGTCCCTGGCCCTGGGACGGCCGCGAGGAAACACAAAGGGGATATACTCTCCCTCACCCCGATCAACGCTACCTCCTGGAAGGACCCGACGCCGACATGGACTACCAATGGGAACATGTATTCGGTCCCCTCTCCAATATTCCCCATTGGCCGGCAGATCCCGCCCATGGCATTCCCGGTTACAAGGGATGGATCCTCTACGGAAAACCCTGGCGTTACCAGAGCGATACGGACCGGGACCTGTTGGCCGACGAGTTGGGGGCGGAATGGTCCAAAGCAATCCTGCAACGCGACCACGACGCGCCCTTTGCCTTGTTTACCGGGTTTATTCGCACCCACACCCCACTCTACGCGCCCCAGGAGTATTTTGACCGTTTCCCACTCGATTCGATTGAAATGCCGGAGGTGGACCCCAATGACCTGGAAGACGTGGCTGCCGCCTTAAAAGATCAAAAGCTGTATGGATTTCGTCGCTACAATATGTTGGCGCGTCACGAGGGGAAAGATCTCCTTCGGCACTGGCTTCAGGCTTACATGGCTTGTGTCTCATTTGTAGACGACCAGGTGGGCAAGGTCCTCGACGCGGTCGATGAGAGCCCCGCAAGGGACAACACCATCATCTTCTTTACCAGTGACCATGGTTTCCACGTAGGTGAAAAAAACTTCTTGTACAAACAAAGCCTCTGGGAACCCTCCACCCGGGTGCCCCTGATCGTGGCCGGAGTGGATGGAGATCCGGAAGGGGCCGTCTGCGATCAACCGGTATCCCTAATCGATATCTATCCGACCTTTGTCGACCTCTGCCATCTCCCGGAAAACCCAAACGCGGATGGCAACGGTTATGAGCTGGAGGGTCACAGCTTGGCGCCTTTGTTGAAGGATCCGGAAAATGGGTCTTGGACCGGCCCCAATGTCGCCATCACCGCCCTCCCGGGCAAGGACCATTCCTTACACCGCGCATTCGAAGGATCCTATTACCCGCACTTTTCGGTCCGGGGGAAGCGTTGGCGCTATACCCTGACGGCTGACGGAGAAGAGGAACTCTACGACCTGAAAGCCGATCCCTTGGAGTGGCGCAACCTGGCCCAGGATCCGGAATATACCTTTGTCAAAGCCTCTCTAAGAGATCAGTTGGTCGAACTGCGCGACGGACCCGGATGGGAATCTCTCAACAACTTGGACGCATGGGCCACCCCATCCAAAATCGCTGGCGTGGAGCAGAAGACGGGCGAAATCCGTCTATCGGGCAGCCGACCCATTCGGCTTTCAACAAATGCGAAGTTCAAAGACTTCGAGCTGGCAGGCGATATGAAGTCAACGGCGGGTAAACCCTTCAAGATCCTTTATCGGGGCTCCTATGGCCACATTATCTCCTCCCCGAAAGAGGGATCGATTGAAGCCGCTCACAGTCACTTCAAATCCGGCGAGTGGAACCGGTATCGCATCCGCGTGCACGACGACAGGCACCAACTCTGGGTCAATAACCGGGTGGTGAGTGATACCCAGAAGAGGTACGCCAGGAGTGCGGGGACGATTATCATCGTACATCCGGGGGGAGAAGGGGCGATACAATTGAGAAACCTGCGGATAAGGAGGCTGTAAGGCGCTTCGCGCCAGTGTTCAGTTTTCAGTTATCAGTGGTCAGTAACCAACACCTGAGGGCGAAAGGAGGGCGGACTTTCCTGTCCGCCATGGCCTATATAAGGCGGGTTGGAAAACCCGCCCTCCGTTAAATTCCAATTGAAAATTCAATCCATGTCCAATTCCTAATTGGCGCCAACGGCGCTTCCCTCCCCTTCTTTCTTAAATCTGCGATCATCTGTGGTTTATCTTCTTTCCAATTCCAAATCCATTTACCAGATGCATTGAATCTGCCCGGATAAGCCGATAACACCATCCCGTGTCAGTAGTGGTAATCCCAGCTTCAGACCAGTTGCCACAATAACGCGGTCGGCCGGGTCCCGATGACTCCAATCCAACTCGAGGCTCCGAATCCACACCCATTCGTCTATGGGTACGATTTCCAAGCACCCAAGACGCTTCAACTTTTCAGTATAATCGCCAATAGACATGCCAAGATCCAATTTTCCGTTCCGCATCTTTACACCCAATTCCCAAATGGAAATGGAGGATAGATAGGCTCCCCTTTGCTCGATCTCCCCACAAATGGCAGCGGCTTTCTTCGATAGCTTTTCCCGTTCGAGCGTCCACCAAAGCAAGGCATGAGTATCCAAAACAATTATAAACTCAGGTTTCGGGCCATTCTTCGGTGGAGGGGTTCATAATGTCTTCCCTATAAATGACGGCGCGTCGGTGTTTTCCAAACACGCTGTCCACGGATTCCCTTTGGGGCAACCTCGTTATCCTCAGGGTGGGCCTGCCATGATCGGTCACAATGACCTCCTCCCCCGTTCGCTCAATTTGGCGAAAAACCGACAGCATCTTGGCTTTCAATTTCGACTTCGAAACTTTCATCTCACGGATATGATCCTAGTCAATATATTCGGATCTTACCAAGTAGGAAGTCATTGAACCCATCAAGTCTACGTCTCACCCGACTTGGCTGGTGACATCAAGACCTTTTCTAGGTCACTTCGCCGACACCCGGTCCATACCAAGCTGGGAATTTCTTCCTCGTTAATTGGATCGACCCCACCTTTGCACAGCCCCAAGTAATCCAACCGATTCCTGGTAGGTCCCGCTTATTTTCGCCTCCGTTTCCGAGCCACGGGCGGCTGGAAATAAACTCTGACACACTTCCATCGAGTTGACTAAAAAATCATGAATAATTGAAATAAACGACTGACCCCGACGGAGGTGCGAGAAAATTTCCGGGACATGACACTAGTTCGATAGCGCGGCCGAATTATTGCGGATAGTTTGCTCGATCGGGAGGAGATCCATTTCCGGCACCCCGAGCAGTCGTGCTTTTTCAACATAGGCTGAAGCTTGTTCGCATTCACCCAGATAGCCCAGGGCCCAAGCTGCATCCTTGACCAGATATGGATCGGATAGAGCCGATCTCACACGGTTCCGAAGTTCCAGCCAAGCGGCCATTGCGTCCACTTTTTGCTCCGCAAAACGCTGGTTTTCGCCGTGAATTCGGGCCCGTAGAAGCAGCCAGGAACTTTTCCAACGAGCCTTAGTCATACCGCGGTCGATTTCCCGGAATGCGACTTCGAATTCGCCTGCGTCCACCAGCGCGCGAATCCAAGCGCGCCGCAAGACGATACTGGGATTACGCGTCATTGCTTGAGCGAGGGCTTCGACTCGTTCAGGGTGGCGGGCGAGCCGGGCAAGACATTCCGCTTCACCCAAAAACCAGTCGATCTCAGGATGCGGAGACCGGAGGGAGCCGCGCCAAGCCTCAAGTGCGTCGAGCCAGCGATGTTGCCGGGAAAAAACGCGTGCTCGCAGGGCATGAAATGGCGCTTGTGAAGCGGCGTTCTCATCTAGAGCCAAGCCACGCTGCGCCATTGCGTCAGCTTGGGGCCAAACGTCCGTATTCAGTAAGGCTTCGGCGCATCCTAAAATGGCGAAGAGGGAGCGGGGCTCCAGTTCGATAGCCGCCCTGAAATCAGCCACCGCGGCTTGCCAATTGCCCAGAGATTGATGCTCATAAGCCAAGTCAGTCAACAGTCTCAAGCTGGCGCCGTCCGCCTCGATGCGCTCGCTCAGAACCTCGGCAACCTGATCCGGGCTTCTATGCCCTCTGGCAGGAAACACAAATAAGAATACCGCAGATACGGCGATGAAAAATTGGCGGCGCTTCATGGTAAAGGGTCATTGTCCTCAAATTCGAAAAACTTGAAATCCGCCGAACCGTTTTGCGGCAGAAATATACCGGCCGGGCTCCTTGGAATTTCAGGGCCGAGGCCGATCTCGAACTCCAGCTCAGGCTGTTGCTCCTTGGCATCCTGAAACTGCACCTCAATTTCTCCATCCTCGATTTCGATTTCTACGTTAAGCCACTGGTCTGCATGGATCCCGGCCTTTTTCTCTTTGATGATGTTTTCAGCTCCGTCGACAAAGCGGCTTACCCGAATGACGCCTGCCACTGGGTCGAAAAAGACGCGGCCAAAATTCTTGGGATTTCTGTAACCGAAGACAAGTCCGGCGCCCTTTCCGTCTTTGCCTGTCAGCCGCAGTCTGGTTTCAAATTCGAAAGCGGAGGATGCAAATCGGGTATAAAGGCCGACAAGCGCCGCTTCAGTCGCTTGGGTCTGCAGAAATTTGTCTGGGCCGCTTTGCTCTTTCGACACGCTCAAACCCGACTTATTTCCAGCCACAACCTTCCACCCTTCCGGCATCATGCCAGGGGTATCATCGGCAAAATTTAAGCGGAGTTCGGTGAGAAGAGAGGTGTCGTGGATAGGCTGCCAGGGATTTTTGATACGAGTCGTGGTTACCTTCCCGCGTTTCACCAAGTGAAAAATGTCCCGGATTTGGCCGTGCTTGTTCAGCATGGTCCCGGTCAAGGTGTCACCTTGCAGGTCCAAAAGCACGGACCCGTGCTCCAGGATGATTTCGCGCATTACCGGCATAGTGCCTCCTCGTCCGAGCGAGGTTCCGCCATGCCCGGCTACGATGGAAACCGAGCCCTCATGGGGGTGGAGACCGGCGCTCTTCCTATAAGGACCGTCGCCGCCTATGCGACCGTCGCCGTCGTCGAGAATAACGCCCTGCGCTGTGGTCGGCGTATCATAGGCGCCGTCCATAAGCATGCTGCGTTCGTATATATGGGAGTGCCCGGTAAGGGTGAGGTCTACTCCTCCCCCTTCCAAAATCGGCATGAAATTTTCCCGCATCTCCACCAACTGGCTTTCGCGGTCGCTGTCGTGGGATCCTTGGGTATAAGGCGGGTGGTGCCAGAATGCGATTATCCACTTGGCATTGGCTTGCTCCAGATCGGCGCGGAGCCACTGAGCCATGGCGCTGTTGGGACTACGGTCGAGATCGTGTGAATCCAGGCAGATGAAATGGACTTCTTCGATGTCGAAGGAGTAATAGGCCTCGGTGCCCGATGCGACCCCGCCTACTTCCGCCCGAGTGGGTAGCACGTAGGCGTCGTAATAGGGACCGATGCCGGAGATGCCCCTGGACGTGTGGCCTTCGTGATTGCCCATGGTGGGCCAACAAACCGTGTTGCGAAGCGTGGCCTGGTAAGGGGCGAAGAAATTGTCCTGAAACTCCCGGTCGGTCCCATCGCTGTAGGCCATATCGCCCACGTGAATGTAATGGTCGACTGGTCGACCAGTCCGGGTGACGTATGCACGCATGGCGTCGTGGACCAGAGCTTGATCCTTACCACCGGTACCCGAATCTCCCACTACCCAGACGCTCATGTCTGTCGAACTGCCGATTGGGTTGTGGGCGAGGAAGTAATGATTCTCGTCGCCTCCGGCCAGCAACTGGCCGCCATCGAAGATGGCATAATAGTATTTCGAATCTGGTTGGAGGTTCGAAACTCGGGCTTCGTATTGATAGGTATTGGGGACCGTGGAAGGATCGTGATCGGCTTCGCGTTGGGCTCTCTCACTCATGGGTTCCTGGTAAAGGCGCGGGACGTTGGCTGCGGCGTTTACATCGGCTGAAACTCGCAAAACGATTGCGTCGCCACTTAGCGCTTCTTGCCAAGCGTCTGGCGCGTTGCCATAGCGCAGAACCGGTTCAGATTCTCCCTCCGTCCGCCAGACCACGACGATTGAGTTCGAAGTGGCTTGTTGGAGATAAGGGCCTCGCACGAGGCTTCCAGCTGCGACCCAAACAGCATGGAAAATCGTTAGTGCAAATATGAAAAAGAATAAACGAATGATGTTCATGGGGAATGGAATGGAAAATTCTGATAAATGAGGGCCTGGACCTTTCAGTATGAGCGAAGGCGAGCTGGAATAGTTGAACTGCGGGTATTACCCCGGCATCAGAAGCCGGGTCGATATATGCAGCCGGTTCAGAAAGTAAACTCAACACCGAAGGTGTATTTTGGGCCGGGGAGGTTGGCGTCTTCCACGAAGGGGGGATAGCCCTGATAGGAAACCAGCGGCTCATCGGTAATGTTGGTCCCGGTGACGAAAATATCGACCCCGGAGCGCAGGCGGTAAGAAATTTCGGCATCAACCCTCCTCACATTGCCGAAGAATTCATCGCTTTCGATGTCGCTTCCGAGACCTTCAATGTAATCGGAGCGGAAGGAATAATCCACCCGTGCGCTGAATCCGCTCCAGACGTAGTCGATGGTAGCGGTGTAAATCGTGTCGGAAAAGCCTTCCAATGGGAGGTCGGTCCGGTCGGTCCGGTTGGGGTAATCGGCCTGACTGCTGGTAAAAGTGGCGCTTCCTCTCAAAGCCAACCCATTCCAAGGATCCGGCAGGAAATAGAGTCGCTGGCGGGCGATCAGCTCAATGCCTTTGTTGGTGGCAGTAGTGCCATTGACCGGTCGCTCATATTCCAAGTCTCCGCCTTCGCTCGGGATTGGGATTCCATCCGGACCAATTTCGTCAAAGTCATAGACTTGGGTGAAGGTAAAGTCCTCGATATTTTTGCGGAAAAGCCCGACCGAAAACAGGCCTCCTTCATCCGTATAGTATTCGAGCTGGATGTCGTAATTGTCGGAAATGGCTGGTTTCAGGTCGGGATTGCCGTCCTCGATGTTTCCATCGTCATCCTCCCAGCGCCCACGGGAAAGCTCCTCGAGCCTTGGCCGCCCGTAACTGCGGTTATAGCTTTCACGCAAGATGAGGTTCTCCCGGAGTTCGTGACGACCGTGAATGCCGGGCAACCAGAATGCATAAGAATTCCCATGTTCAACCGGCATTATAGAGGGCACGTCACCCAGGTAACTCACAATCTTGTTCACATTGTCCCATTCATTGCGTTCGTAACGAACACCGGTGATAATAGTATGGGGACCCGTTTCATAGGTGCCCATGACATATGCCGCCGTGGTGGTTTCCGTAGCTTCGAAATCCGCGACGTTACTGTCCTCCAACGAGTCGTCCTCCACGAACTCGTAAAGCTCCGGATTGGTGCGAAACAGTTCCTTGCCGATTTCGGGCTGCACGTCGAAATACTTGGGTTTGCGCAAGACGAACGCATCGGTCACCTCAAGCACCTGCGCATAAGGAAAGGTTTCGTCCATTTCATACAGGTCCACTATCTGGTCGCGAAACTGGTCACTATTCCTGAATTTAGCTCCCGTTTTCAGAGTGAAAATGCCGTATTCAGGGTTAAAGGGTTTTTCCCAATCAATCCTCCCGCTCAGGACATCTTCCGACCTTTCCGCGGATACAAATTCCAGTTCTCCTTCGGTCATTTGACTCAGATCAGTGGGATCCCCGCCGCCCACATGCCTGATTTCTACTTCTCCCCGGTTAATATCCCCCACGATTTCATACTCGAAGACGAACCAGGGATCATCCGGTTCCATGACCATATTCAGCTCGGTATCGTCGATAACGGTGTTTTTATTTTTGGAAACGAAAACATCGTATGTCAGCAGACCGGGGCCTCCTTCATGACGCCCTCCCATGGATAAGGCAAACAATTCATTGAAATCGTTTTCCAGTTTTCCAATCCACCCCCGCGAGGCTTCGCTGTTCTCGGTTCCGCGTCCATAGGCAGGGGTGAGTACGGCATAGGTCTTTTCATCCTCGTCTCCATCATTATCAAACGCCGTGTCGAGGTCGATATCAGTTTCATACTGAATTCCCTACCGGTCGAATCGGCTGAATGATGGGCGAAAATAAAAGGAATTGTACTCATCGCTACGAAAATCAATCGACGAGCTGATAGAGTAGCTTTCAGTCGCGCGGGTGTCGTGTTCCCAGTGGGAGGATTCCATAAACCACACCGGTTCGTCGCTTTGGCCGAGATTCAGTTCCGGATTAAGTTCGGGCGTAACCTGGATCCAATCCATGTCCGCATTGCGGTGGAAACGGTCCGTATCGTAGCTGCTGAGGGTAATGCTGAATCCAAGGTTTCTCGTATTTTCCTCTCCCACGCTATAAAGATCGGAGAAGGAAAAGACGGCTGAGTGTCCCCATATATCGGGTACTTTGTTGAGAATACCGCCCAACTTGAGGGACATCTCCCTGCCCTCGCGCTGGAAAGCGCTACGGGTGACCAGGTTGACGATACCCCCGACGGCATCGCCGTCGCGGTCGGGCGTGGGGGCCTTGATCACTTCGATGTTGGTGAATCCATCGGCCAATATATTTCTGGGATTGAAATCGCGGTTCTCGCCCGAAGTGGGGATCCGGTTGCCGTCCACCTGGATGGAGTTGAATTCGCCGGAAACCCCACGGATGTTAATGGCGCCCTGCGATCCATCCTGATCTTCATTCACCGTGATTCCGGGGAGGCGTTGCAAGGCCTGGCCGATATTTCCATCGAGTATGGCGCCAAATTGTTCTTCAGAGATCACATTGATGATGCCGGAGGCGGTTTTCTGCTGATTTATGGCCCGTTCCTGCCCAACAACCTGTGGCACAACAACGAAATCTTCCAATTCGTATATTTCGCTGCTCAGGCCGACATCAACGATCACGGTTTGGCCGGGGGTGACGTTCACGCTTTGGACGGATGTCTCCAGTCCTACGTAATATACGGTTAGTTGCTGCGGTCCGGCGGGTACACCGGAAAGAGAATAGCGCCCTAATATGTCGGTGCGGTCGACCGCGTTGGCGCCCTGCACACGCACGACGGCCCCTTGCAGGGAGCGACCGGTAATTTCATTGGAAACGATACCGGAAATGCCGCCGGTAGCTGTTTGAGCGGCGAGTTCAGGGGAACCTGCCATAACCAGCCAGAGTAAGCCGGTTAATACGCCGTTGAAACAAGAGTTTTTTTGCTTCATAATTGCGGGGAGTCCAGGGTTTCAGGTGAGTCGATCAGATATCAGAGTTTGCACCGTTCCATATGGAAAGATTATGGTTACCCGGCGGACCGTCGAGGCTATATTTTGAAGGTTCCGTCGGGCAAGAGGGGTCAAACGCGAATGGCGCTTAGTTAAGCGGCTGTAGGACAGACGTTCCACACCAGCACTCGATCTCCTTTCGCTCGCTACGAATTTTTTGAGATTCGATGAGGAACCCCGTCAGGGTTCATTGTTTTTTGCCCATTTCAACCCAGTGTGCGCTGTGCGACACTGGGCTTTGCAGTTCATTCTAGTCCTGTGACGTTTAAATTAATTTACATTCTATCCAACTGTTACAGCGGAAAAAAATCCGCCGTTTGTGTGAATAAATTTACAGGACATGACACTAGAGATGAGCCAAAGCTCAACTCCCCAGGGTAACGGGTTCGGGCAAGGATCGGCCGATTTTTTCCACCCGGTAACCGAATCCGGTTTTCCCCACCGTGGACCAATCGAGGATTCCGTTTCTGCGCCGAAAAAGTCCCGGATGGACCATCTCCTCCGGAGCTGAAGCCTCGGGATAAAACTGCATGGCATTACTTTCCACTCCCATAATGGTGGAGGCATGGGCGGCCAAAAGGACGTGTGGAATCTGGGCCAGCATGGGATTGGTCAGGTCTTGCACCATCAGGGTCATGCCGTGGGCTTTGGCCCAGCAGAGGCTGAGCAGGGCGCCCGTCTGGGTCTTGCAGGTTTTTAAGGCCACCCCGGTCCAACCGAGTTCACGACCCTTTTTTACGTAACGCCAATCGTGCGCGCTCTCGTCCATAAAGAGCGGTTTGCGAGCGCTCACACTATGAACGTCGATGGAGTGGGCCTCGAGGTCGTAGGGGAAGGGCTGTTCCACGTAAAGGATCTTCTGGTAGGTTGGCGCTTGCTCATGACACAGTCGATCGAGGATGGAGTTGACGTAATCCGGATCGGTGACCGTGCAATTGAAATCGGTTGTCAACCAATCGACATTTTCCTCCTGGCAAATTTGCCCTATGGCCACCAGACGCGCGTAATCCCACTCCCCATCGTCGCCCCGCAGTTTAATCTTCAAACAATTGAGCCCGTCCCTGCCAATCCAGTCTCTCAGCAGGACGGGATGACCATCGTCCGGTTCATCTCCTTTCAAGTCTTTCTCGGTTATGGGATCCAAGCCGCCGACCAAGTGCCAAACCGGCAACTGTCTCGACGGGGGATCCACTAAAAAATCGGCGGGGTATTTTCCGGAAAATCTGTCATCGTCAAAATAATGGGCCAGATCGCGACCCATCCGGTCTGCAGAATAAATTTGGTAGACGGGAACCCCATTTGCGGCGGCAAAGGCATCGTGAATGGCGATATCGAAGAGGGAGAAGCAAACCAGAGCAGCCAGGTAGGGCATGGCGGCTTCCTTGTCCCGTCCCGCGTTGAGGGCGGCCAACAAATCGGGCAGGGGGCCCTCAATGAAATCGTAACCCATCTCCATAGGATGACCCGACAAACCGGCCAAGGGCAAGGCATGGGCAAGCCGTCGGCAAAAATCCTTCAAGGCTTCCTCACGCTCCCGGTAATCCAGTCCGGAGGGCCAGACCCAGGCTACGGACAGGGGAGTTTCACCCCACCCATGGGCGCGGGTTCCGTCGGCGTCCTCGAGCGTCACCCGGGTTCGGGCGCACACCACCCGATCCATGACTTGGGAGCCGAATTTCAAGGGCATCCGCATCGTTACGGGGAGAAACCACAACTCGGCGGATTTAATTTTCATGCCGTGGCGGACCTTAATTTCTGCCATCCAAATACCCCTGTAGCCGGTCCCCGTACTCGGACCGTTTCAACCAGTCCTGGAAATACGGTTCGTATTGCGGCATTTCCCACCAGAAGATTCTGGGCGGCTGGTTGGGGTCTACCCGCCCCTCCGGGTAATCCTTCCCCGCTATGCTGGCAGCGACCGATTGCCGCCAGGAGACCAATTCCTGGGCCATGCGGGCCGCCACATCGGGTTTGAGGTAGAAGAGGTTGTTCGACTCGGCCGGATCCTCCACCAAGTCAAAGAGCTGAAAAATGCCTTCATCGGGGTTCTCAAGCACCAGTTTATAATCGTTTTCCACCAGGGCGACCTGGCCTTGCCAGTGGAAACCGAGGGGTTGAGGCCTGGTTTCCCCCGATTCGCCTTTGAACAAGGAAAGCAGGCTTATGCCATCGTAAGGGTGAAGCATGGCGGAGTCGTCCTGACCGAGAAAATCCAGAACGGTGGGGAATATATCGACCACGCCGGCAGGATATCCGGTTTGGCGGCCTTTTTCGATCACTTTGGGCCATTCGATTATGCCGGGAACGCGAATCCCGCCTTCCCATATTGAGCCTTTCCAGCCGCGCAATCCTCCCACCGTGGCCGGACCGAAGGGCGACAACCCGCCATTATCGCTGCAGTACCAGACCATGGTGTTGTGGGCAATTTGCAGGTCTCTGAGTCCCCTCCGCAAAGCGCCGATACTGCGGTCCAGGGCCACCAGCTCCCCATAGTGGTGTTGCTCCCGCTCGGACAAATTCAGGAAAGGCTCCCGATCTCCGGAAGTGGCCATCCAGGGCGAATGCGGCGTTCCATACCAGATGACGCACAGGAAGGGTTCACGGCGGTGTTTTTTCATGAACTGCAAAGCTTCATGGACGATAATTTCCGAAGAATCTCCCTCGAATTCTTCAAACTGGCCCTGGCGACTCAGGATGGGATTGAGATCGAAGAAGTTCGTCACGGTGAGCCAGGTATCGAAACCAAACTCTCCCGGGCCAGCCTTGTCCTCGGCCAAAACCGGAACGCCGGGTCCTCGAATGCCATTGAGGTGCCATTTTCCGAAATGCCCCGTGGCATAGCCCTGTTCTTGCAGAACCTGAGCCAGGGTCTTCTCCTGCGAGCGCAAGGGAGCGCCATGACTCCAAACCCCGGTTCGGTCATGGGTGCGGCCCGTCAACACGCTGGCCCGGGTCGGTGAACAAACCGGCCCTCCCGCATAAAATCGATCCAACCTCAGGCCGTTAGCCGCCATATCATCGAGGTGGGGAGTCTTCAAAATGGGATGGTTGTAGTAACCGGTTTGTCCCCATCCCTGGTCATCGGCCATGACCAGAACGATGTTGGGCCTGTCCTCAGCCCTCAGAAAGAATACCCCAAAGATGGAAAAAAGAAGGGCGATCAGGATTGAGCGAAACTGCATGGGAAAAGTCTGGTTCAGTTTTCCATCCAGGTTAAGTCGGGCCACCAGGGCACATCGTTGGATTGAGGCTGGCCCGGAGTGGTCCGCCCATTTTGCACGATGAGGGTAATCCCATTTTCCAACCGCTTCTCAATTTCCGGATGCCGACCGAACAGGTTTTGCCGCTCTCCGGGATCCTCGGCCAGATTGTAGAGTTCGCGCAGTTGATCCCGATGGGGCATGATCAGTTTCCAATCGCCTAGGCGGATGGCAAAACGGCCGGAGGAGGAATGGTGAATGACGGGGGCTCGATCCAGTTCGACCTCAGGGTCCTGCAGGATGGACCAGAGGCTGACGCTGTCCTCACCCGCATTTTGGGGAAGCCGGACCCCCAGCATCTCGGCAAAGGTGGCCAACAAATCCGTCTGCCCGACCGGTTCAGGAAAGGTCCTACCGGCCGGAATGCGGGCCGGCCAACGCATGAAAAAAGGCACACGGTGGCCGCCCTCATAGATACTTCGTTTTCCCTCCTTGAAAATATGGGAACTGAAATGACCAAATTCCTCGATCCGTTGCTTCCAGGAACGTTCGGGACCGTTATCGCTGGAAAAAATGACCAGCGTGTTCTCGGCCAAAGCCTTGGCCTCGAGAAATTCCAGTATGCGCCCGACGTGGTAGTCGGTTTCGATCATGAATTCGCCATATCCTCCGGCCTTCCCCTGGCCCCAGAACTGAGGCAAAGGACAAACCGGGTAATGGGGCGAGGTGTAGGGCAGATATAGAAAGAAAGGCTTCTTCTGCCCTTCATCTACTATTCCCCTCATCCATTCGATCGCTTTGTCGGTGAATCGGGTCAGGCATTCGCTGTCGATAAAGTCGGGCGCCACCTCGATTGGCTGGGTATTTTGCGGACGAGGGGTTTCCTCCGGGGAAGGCGCATAGGGTGGCATGATGCGGTAATCCATGTGCCGCTGGTTGTTTTTCTTTGCCGTATACAAAGTCGGAGGAACCTTGGCATGGCGCCCTTCAAACCAGGCCAGAATGCCGTAATTCAATGAAGCGGGAATCCCGAAAAAATAATCAAATCCCTTGTCCAGGGGCATATCCCGCACCGGTTGATTCCAATCTCGATCACCGGCTTGGCCGGGAAAGTCCATGCCCAGATGCCACTTGCCTACCATGGCGGTATCATACCCGTTGTCGCGAAGAAGAGAGGCCAGGGTCATGCGACCGTCTTCTATCAAACAGGGTTTCTCGGCCGGGAAAACCCCTCGCTTCAAATGGGTTCGCCAACTGTAACGGCCGGTCAGCAAACCGTAGCGCGAAGGGGTGCAAACCGTATCCGAACAGTGCCCGTCGGTGAAGGTGAGACCCTCCGCCGCCAAACGATCCAGGGCCGGAGTCTCAAATTTGGCTCCCCCATTCAGGTTGCTGGCATCGCCATAGCCCTGGTCATCCGTATAGATGAGAATGATATTAGGCAAAGCGGGAGCTTCGGCTTCCTCGGCATAGCCCGCATGCCCCACCGCCAAGGCCAGAAGAGCAATAATTACCAAATAAATAACAGGCTTGAATTTCATGATCTTCCTCAGATTTCCCCACCACCTGGTGGAAGGGTTTTGATTATTTGAGCTTCAATCCTTTGGCCCAAACGAGCGGTCAATAACAACCGGCTTCCCGGGAGGATGTCCGGCAATCCGGAAAGCGGCAAGGACCCGTCGCTACGGCTCCGGGTTCCCAAAATGGGGCGGCCATCCAGGTGACGCAGGTGAATATTTGCATCGGCCAAGGTTTTGACTTTGGGCAGGACGGATGAAGGTAATCGCCCCGTGTCCGAGGCAGCGCGGACAAACGAACCACCCCCCCGCGGTTCTGTGCCGGGACTGTCCTTCAAGTTGCGGATATTCAATGTGATGGTCGGGTCCGCTGCATCCGGATCGAAAATACTCTCCAAAAAATTCCAGGTAGTTCGTTCATCGACTCCGGGCAGGTCCAGGTCCGGATTTTTTGCCTTTCCACAATATAAAGCGTGCAGGGTAACCTCGCGCCCATCGTGGTCCACCATTTCCCGGCCAAAATTCGTTTTAAAACCCCGGCCACCAAAATTGCGGCCAATGGGGCCGGAGGAAGCCTCTATCAACCGATGCTCCTTGTTTTCGACCACGCTGCCCAGGTGAATGTCCCCGTAAAGGCTCACCACCCCGGGGCGAGCGCCCAACACTTCCAGAATGCGGTCCACCCCGGCCGTAACCCAGCCAGCATAATCAGCCGCTACCCGGTCTTCTTGTCCAAATTTGTCCTGCAACTCGGGGTCGAACACGCCACCGGTAAAAATGGGAAACATGCAATTAATGCCGGTCAGCATGATCAACGGGGAAGTTTCGCTACGGATTACCTCCTGAAACCAGCCGAATTGTTCCTCACCGAGCAGGGATCGGGTCGGGTCGCGGCGATCATAAAGACTTTTGCGGTGTCCCCATCCCTGCTTGACCCAAAGGTTGGTATCCTGTGACGACCGCCAAAGCCTGGATTCAAGAACGAGCAAAGAGAAATCACCGTTCGGCATTTTCCAACGGCGCCAATCCTTGGGATTTTCTGATCCGATCCAGTGTTCGGTTCCCTGAACCAAGTGATGGTTGATGGAAAAATTCCGCGCCATGTAGAGGCTGTCCTGTCCCAGATCGTCGTTTTTGCGCACCAGAATCTGCTCGGGACCTTTGACGTCGTCCATGCCGTAATCGTGATCTCCGGGATTGATGACATTCCAGTGCCGCATCATTTGCCAACGGGTGGTGGGATTGGCTATGGTAAGGGCGATCATTTTGTAGGCGTCATCAGTACTGGGGGGCGCCTGGATCAGTTCCAGATACCACACGTCGTCCTCCCAATTCAAAATCTGGAAGTTGAAATCATCAAAATGTCGATAAGCGCCAACTTCCGGCTGCCCGTGAATCCAGTTGCGCTGGTAGGTGCCGGTATCCTCCAAGGTGGAGTTGTTGTGATGCAATGCATGGCAACTGAGGGTGGCTATCCGGTAGGGAGCGGAAAGCTTGGGCAGACGACCCACGTAGGTTTGTTTCCCCAGGTAGCCATCGTCCGGAGGAGCTTCCCGCGGATCTTCAGTCACATTCTTTCCATCCTTCCAAACGGTGTAGAAGAGCGTCTTTTCGGCTGGATTCAACGGCAAGGTTACGTCCACCACGGCGGTATATCGGCGCCATTCGTGATCGATGATCCGGGCCGATCCCGCAACCGGAACAGCCTGCCAGCCGCCCGGAGGATTCTCACTATCCGACACCCGGATACCGACCTGCTTTCCTTCGCTGCGAAAGAGGGCAATAAATTTACAGGTCCATTCGCCTTCAATCTGTCGCAATGTATCGCCCAAGGGATAGGCCACGTGCAATTCATTGAGGTGGATCGGCCCGGGGCGGTTGCTCCCGGAATCGATTTCAATTTCGTTCACCTCGAAGTCCAAGGCCCCATAGGCAGCCAAACCCATGAACCCATCCGTATACATGGCCCGGTCGACACCTTTTTTGGTGACCTGGTAGATTTGCCCGCCTTTTTCCGCCTTGACCGTGACATCGGCCTCAACAGGAGAATCCCCGTGGACTTCCACGTAGAGGACGACCCTGTCCCCCACCCCGAATATAGGGATCTCAACGGCCTTCGTACCCGCGAGGGGTCGTCCTTTCTGACCGTGCTCGGACAATTTGAAGGTTCCGTCTTTTTCCCAAAACGCCATCCAGGAGGATGCTCCCTGGGGCGCGCCACGAAATTCACGCGTTTCAAAGAGGGATTCGCCCCCAAAACACAGCCCGAAATAACCACTGGGTTCGCCTCGCCCGGGAGGATTCAGGTCGCGGATAGTAAACGTGGCCCGCAACTGGTAATTACCGGACAAAGACCAATCGCGCCGCCAGATCATGCCCACCGGGAGATTGGGCAAACGGTCGCCCCTGCGGTTGGCTATCTCCCGCCCACCCTGCGACCAGTGCCAGGGAAAATTGGTAATGGGATTGCGGTTTCCCAGATTGACCAGGCGGCGGCGCAGGGAATTGTTCTCGATTTTCCAGTAGCCGGGGCTCATGGATTCCCAACTGTGACCGTGATAGCGCGAGTCGGGACGCTCGAAATCGTCCACGGTTTGCCAGTCGGCTTCCAAGGATACGGCCGGAGCAGATAAAAATAGGACCAAAAGGAGGATAGAGGCTGATTTCATGGCTTCAGGGGAGGGAGACTAACCCTCCAACGGTCCAGGGATCAAACCCAAGAATGGGCAAACAGGTCTTTTGGGACTATAAAGTTGGAATTTGGTGGGAGCTGATTATCGTTACGGGACGATGAATAAAGATAAGACCCCATATCCATACTCCCGCCGCGAATTCGTGCAAATCAGCAGCAAGGCAGCAGCCGCGGCTGCGATCTCATCAATGGCTTTCCCATCTATTTCCCTGGGTTCAAGCCCGACCAGCGATCCAGTTCGAATCGGTCACATCGGCTTGGGAGTGCGAGGTGGGCGGCTCTTGAGTTACACCTCATCGATTCCCGAGGCAAAAGTCGTGGCTGTATGCGATGTTTACCAGCCTCACCTCCAAAAAGGCATTGATCACGCCAACAATCCAGAGGTTAAAACCTACCTCGACTACCAGGATTTGCTGGATGATCCGGTAGTAGAGGCAGTCGTCATCGCCACTCCGGATCATTGGCATGAGAAAATGCTCCTCGATGCGGTAAAAGCTGGTAAGGACGTTTATTGTGAAAAGGGCTGGACCACCTCGATGTCAGCAGCCAAACGCATGCGCGCCACAGTCAAGAAATACGATCGGGTCATGCAACTGGGGCACCAGGGCAGACAGCATGCCGCCGCCGACGTGGCCAGGAAAATGATCGAAGATGGAGCCTTGGGAGAAATCACTCTGGTTAAGACCGGACGCTACATCAATGGGCCCGAAGACCGGCCACCCTGGCGTTGGTACGGCGCCTACTCCAACTACGAACACCCGGACCCCAAAGAAGTCCGGAACCAACTGGACTGGAAACGTTGGTTGGGTTCGTCCAGGCGAATCGATTTCAACGAACGCCATTTCTGGCACTGGCGCTGCTACTGGGAATACGGAACCGGTCAGGCTGGCGACCTGCTTTCCCACGAGCTCGACTTCGTCCAGTCCATTGCGAGACATGGCATTCCCGACACCTGTATCTGTTCCGGCATCAATGCTCACTGGAAGGACGGTCGTGAGGTCCCGGACACCTGGATGGTCAATTACCACTTCAAAGAACCAAACCGCACCGTTCAATTTGAAGGAGTCTTTAATTCGAAACGAAACCAACCACCCGAATTCTGTGGAAGGAACGCCCGAATGATCTTCAACGATATCGGCCAGGCCGCATCGCGGTTCGAAGTTTTCGCCGACGGTCCAGCCTACGTGCCATCAAGGTATCCGCAACCAGAACCCACTTTTTCCTTCGTTCCAGGCAAGGAGCATGCAAAGCCCAGCCACATGGAGAACTTTCTCCATTGCGTTCGAACCCGCGAAAAAGCCTGGTGTAACGAAGATGAGGCTTTCATCGAGGCAGTCACCCTTCTCATGTCGGTGGAATCCTACCGCAAAAAACGCCTCGTTCGCTGGGATTCAAAGTGGGAAAGGATCATTTAGGATAAACGGATAGCACCGTTGTCTCCCAAGGACAGAAAATTAACTTCCTACCGACCTTTTGAAAAACCGGTGTAGGTAGCTTGCTTCCAGGAAGCAAAGGCACAATTCTGCAGGATCCAGTGGGGATTATCCATGCCGATATCTACGACGCGACTATTGTTTATTTTGGCGCCGATTTCCTGGCTCATCTACGGCCAGGACAGCGGTCTGCCCCCGGGTTCCCTTCTCCTACCCGAATCGGAACTTCCCGAATATGAAAAGGATATCGACCATGCGGGGTATCTGCGTGGATTCGACAGGGAGACTCTCACCCGCGGCAATCAGATTTATCAGCAAGTCTGTTACAATTGCCACGGAGACCTCAGCCTCCCCGGCTCCCTGCCCAATTCCACCCGCTTTTCCGCAGGAAAGTTTCAGTATGGCAATGATCCCTACTCCATGTACCAGGCCATAACGCGCGGCTGGCGCCTCATGACTCCCCAAATTCATCTCACGCCTCAGGAAAAATACGAAGTCATTCACTTTATCCGGGAAAAATACATCAAGGACCACAATCCGAGAGAATATTTTGAGATAACCCAAGAATACTTGACGGGCCTGCCCCAAGGGAATTCGAGGGGCCCAATACCGATAAAACGCGAGCCCTGGAAGGATTTTCATTACGGGGACTTCATGATGAAATCCATCGAACTGGTTGGGCCGGACACCCTTCCCGAACCCGTGCTCACCGATGGGATAATGGCATGGGTAAAAGAGGGTAATCCGCTCCCGGACACTATTTCCCCCAATGCAAATATCGCCTACAAAGGAATCGCTATTCGCTTGGACGAAGGCCCAGGTGGAATGCCGGCGGGAAAGGCCTTTATCATGTTCGAACACGACACCCTGCGGGTTGTTGGGGCTTGGACGGGGGAAGGATTTGTCGACTGGAACGAAATTCAATTTAATGGCAGGCACGAAATCCACGCCAAAACGATGGGTGAGTTACAGTTCGAACTGCCGGATGGACCCGGCTGGGCTAATCCGGAGACCGGAAAATTTTCCGATCCCCGCTTTGTCGGCCTGGATGGAAGACGCTTCGGCCCATTGCCGCGGTCCTGGGGAAAATACCGTGGATTATACCATCACGGCAATCGTGCCGTCATTGCTTACACCATCGGAGACGCCAAAATACTGGAGGCCTACAGGGTGCAAGAGACGGAAAAGCAGACGGTATTCGTGCGGACTTTAAACATTGAAAAATCCTCCCGCGACTTGCTCTTACGGGTGGCCAAAGCCGGGGTCGGCTTGGCTGTGTCCAGCCATAAGGCCGTCATCGGTGAGCGAGACGGGCTGATCACCCTGAAAATTCCCGCTTCCGCGACTCCCCTCAATTTGGAGATCTTTTTGGCTAAGCGCCCATCATCCCACCTGCCTGGACTGGCAAAAACGACTCTGCCGGAAGATTTGACTCCCCTTACCCGAGGAGGGCCGAGCCGGTGGCCTCAGGAACTCGTCGCCCCCATTGTAAAGAGCCACGAAAACGGCGGTTTCGCCTGGGACCGGTTGTCGCGACCTTTGGAGAACCCCTGGAAGAGCCAAGTCCGCGCCACAGGTGTCGATTTTTCTTCCGATGGAAAATTTGCCTATGTCTCCTGTTGGGACGGAGAAGTATGGAAGGTCGGTGGGATAGATGGAGACCATTCCGCAGTCACCTGGCGTCGCATCGCTGCCGGTCTGTATCAACCGCTGGGTTTGAAGGTCATCGATGATCAAATCTACCTGACCTGCCGGGATCAACTCCTGGCGCTGCGCGACTTCAATGGGGACGGCGAGACGGATTATTACGAAGCGGTCAATAGCGACCATCAGGTGACCGAGCACTTCCATGAATTCGCCATGGGACTTCAGGCGGACCAAGAGGGGAATTTCTACTACGCAAAAAGCGCTCGCCACGCCAAGGCTCCCCTGGTGGCGCATCATGGAACGTTAATCAAAGTGACGGCCGACGGGACCAGCAGTGAAATCATCGCCCACGGATTTCGCGCCGCCAACGGCGTGTGCATCAACCCCGATGGCACCTTCATCGTTACGGATCAGGAAGGTCACTGGAATCCCATGAATCGCATCAACTGGGTAAAGCCGGGAAATCGCTTTTATGGCAATATGTATGGTTACGGCCCCCCGGAGGACAGTTCGGACTCCGCCATGGAACAACCTCTCTGCTGGGTGGCGAAATCGTTTGACCGTTCCCCGGCTGAACTCCTCTGGATTGATA
Source organism: Opitutales bacterium (assembly GCA_965218995.1). GTDB lineage: Bacteria > Verrucomicrobiota > Verrucomicrobiia > Opitutales > UBA2995 > JAABVD01. The sequence goes on along the minus strand of CBDCML010000004.1, from coordinate 2,060,040 downwards.
GTGAAAAGTGGGGGCCGCTAAATGGCAAGTTGCTCAATTTATCCTACGGGCATGGCCGACTGGAAATCGTGCCCCATGAATTGGTTAACGGGAAGGAGCAGGGGGGAATGATCCGACTTCCCATTCCCGACCTTCCAACCGGGATCATGCGCGGCAGGTTTCATCCCAACGGACACCTCTACATCTGCGGAATGTCGGCCTGGGCCACCAGTCAAATGGACTTGCCCGGGGGGTTCTATCGCATCCGCGTCACGGGAAAGCCGGTCCACCTCCCCATCGAACTCAACGCCTACACTTTCGGACTGAAACTCGTCTTTTCCGATCCTCTCGATCCGGCCACAGCGGAGGATCCGCAAAACTACGCCATTTCCACCTGGGAGCTGAAACGCACCTCCCGCTACGGGTCGGACCACTACAACACGAAAACCCTGGAGGTGGCCTCGGCCAAACTTTCCGGCGATGGCAAAATCCTGAAATTAAGCATCCCCGGGATAGAACCCGTCTGGCAGATGCAAATCGACTACCGGCTTGCCGGAGCCAACGGAAATCCCGTCATCGGGAAATTGCAAAATACCATTTACAACTTGCAAAAACCCGAGGAGGGATGAGGGGGATAAACTTTTTAATTTTGCATGGCCGAACCTCTTCGAGAAGAAGCCGAAAAATGGGGTTGTGATCCACCACCCTCACGCGGATTGCCCTCGCCATCAGTCAGGCCAATTCAATTTCCCTGACCCATTGCTGATTGGCTTCCCAATAGGTCTTCTTCAATGCGATCTCATCGTCTTCGGAGGAGGGCTGAATGCGACCGTTGGCATCGATGGCGCGGGAAACGACGGAGTGCCTGCCCGGCGATTGCAAACCGAGATCGATGGAAAAAAACACCCAGCAGAATTTATGGCGTGGTTCCTCGTCTAAAACGGCGTCCTGCCACTCGCCATCATCGACTTTTACCTGGACCTTCGTGATGGGGGCGCCATCGCCCCAAGCGGCGCCGTAGGCCTTGAGGGGAATTTTGCCATCCCGGGCCGTACGCCGCGTCACCCGAGCCACAATTGACTTCAACCGCATGCGGCCAACCGAGTGTTCCACATTGACCACTTTGTCTCCCCAGCGCTCGCCCCGCACCGTCACATAATCGCGTCCCATGTAACGCCCCATGTAACGTTGGTTCCGCAACTCGATGCGGGTGAGCCACTTCACGTTGGCGACGCCATACCAACCCGGAACGATCAGGCGCAAGGGCGCGCCGTGCCTTTTCTCGAAGGGTTTGCCGTTGCGTTCATAAGCCAATAAACAGTTTTCATTCATGGCATCGTCCAAAGAAAGGCTGCGTCCAAAGGGAACCTCCACCTGCAACTCGCGTGTAGTGCCGGGCCGCAAGGTCTCCACCCTGGTGTCCTCTCCATAGAAGACCACTTCGATGGCCCGCGGATCGACACCGGCCTGGCGCAGCAATGGTTTCAAGGGAGTGCCGGTCCACTTGCTGTTGTAAACCGCGTTCATGAACCCTTTGCTGCTCCCGTTGCCCGAACATTCCAAAGTCATGAACTGGTCTTTTTTGGGCAAACGGCGAATGTCCTCCATGGTCAAAGCCAAGGGCTTTTCGACCAAGCCGTCTATCTCCAGCACAAAGGTGTCCAGGTCTACCTCGGGCACGCCGTAATGCTGCACGTTGAAGGCCTGATCCGAGGAAGTCAGCCAAGTGTCCAGCTTCTCCCAATCCAACCGGTTGGGAGGGGTGACCGGCATGTCGAGAAATGGGGCCAGTACTTCATCCTCCGCCTCCCGCGGAAAGGCGAACAAGGAAGGGGAAATTTTCATCGCCCCCAGGGCGGCGGCGGCCAGACCGGTTTTGACCGCGGCACGACGTGAAAGGAGCGTATGGAAGTAAGGAGAATCAGGTTGGAAATCTTTCATGGGCAGTGGTTTATTCGTTCATCAAAGGTTACGGTGGAAGGGGTCAATGCGTCCAGGGCCGGTGTCTCGATATCCTCCAAACCGTTGTAGGACACGTCGTAGTAACCCTGATCATCGGTGAAGATGAGAAGAATGTTGGGCCTATCGGCAGCGCTCGAACCCACCGGGAAAATGACGCCCCAGGCCAAGCAGTGGAATATATTTCGGAAAAAATACATGGCCAAAGGATATAGCCAGGGAAAGGATGGAGGTCAATCTCCGCCCCGGCGTCAGGGCTCCATTGACGGAAAAATTGGGTTTCCCCCTTCCAGGTTATCCGGTAGCTTTCTCCATCATGACCTATGCAAGATCACTGTTATTTCTCTTCTCCGTCGTCCTTAGTCTGAACCTGGCCAGGGCGAATCGGCCCGACATCCTGTTGATCACCGTCGATGACATGAGCTGCGATTCGGTGGGTGTATTCGGCGCCGAATTGGCCGACACGACGCCCCATATCGATTCCCTGGCCGCCCAGAGCCTGCAGTTTCGTCATGCCCACGTCCAGGTAGGCAACTGCATGCCCGGACGCAATGTCATGTTTTCCGGACTTTTTTCGCACAACAACGGCGTCCTGGGATTCAACCAAAACAAGAACCCGCATTACCCGCACTTGAGCGATCTCCTGCAAGCCGGGGGCTACTACACCGCCATCTTCGGCAAGGTGGGGCATTCCACCCCCTACACCCCATACGCCTGGGACCTGAATTTGGACAAGGAAAACGGGGAGAATCTGCACATCAAGGACCCGCATTCCTATTACCGGGCCACAAAACGAGGTCTGAAAGCCGGTAAGGCTGTCGCCAAGCCAGTGTTTCTGAACATCAACGTGTCCGATCCGCATAAGCCCTTCTACGGTGTCAACAACAAGTATGAACCTTTCGACGATCCCCATAAGCCCTCCAAATTCTTCACCCCCGAAGAGGTGCCCATCCCGGGGTTTCTGTTTGACGATCCCGCGGTGAGGCTCGAATTGTCCCATTACTACATGTCCGTCCGCCGGGCCGATGATTGCGTGGGAGAGGTTTTGCGGGCCCTGGAAGAATCGAACCAGGCTGAAAACACCGTAGTGATGTTTTTCTCCGATCATGGCATGCCCTTGCCTTGGGCCAAGACGGCCCTCTATCACCACAGCACCCACACCCCCTGGCTGGTCCGCTGGCCCGGCACAATCGAGCCTGGAACGGTTGACCAAAAAAACATGATCTCCGCAGTCGATCTGACCCCCACCCTTTTGGATATCGGCGGCATCAAACCCACCACCCCATTCGACGGCCGCTCATTTCTCCCAGTACTGGAGGGCCAACCCCAAGAAGGCAGAAACCACATCATAAAGGAGTACAACGAAAATGTCGGGGGCGGATGCCATCCCATGCGCGGAGTTCAGACGAGGCAATTCCTCTACCTCTTCAACCCCTGGGCGGATGGGTTGAACAAATTCAAGACCGCCACCACCAACACCTTGTCTTACAGGAAGATGCGCCAAATGGCTCCGACCAACCCGGCCATGGCAAAGCGCCTGCAACTCTTCGATCACCGGGTGGTGGAAGAACTATACGATGTGGAAAACGATCCCGATTGCCGGCGCAACCTGGTGGACATCCCGAAATATTCCAAGAGGCTGAATCAACTGCGCGCAACTTTGGAAGACTGGATGATAAAATCAAAGGACACTGCCCTGGTCGCCTTCCGGAACCGCTCCCGTCCGGAAGTCATGTACGGCCACGTGGCCAAGCTTCAGGCCGAGAGTGACCTGAGAATGGAAGCGAAACGAAAAGCCAAGCGGTTGGCCAAGGCAAATTAACCCAGCTTCTTCAATTCGGATACCACATTTTCCGCATCCTCGGTGGCTTTGACCGCGTTGTCCATGTAGGCCACCTTTCCGCTCTTATCGATGATGAAGGTCCACCGGCTGGTGGTCGACCCCCGGGCAAGGGTGTGCACGACCCCAGCTACCTCGCGCTCAATCGAGCCGCCCTTCCGGGACGGCACGCCAAACTGCTCGGCGATGCCCCCATTGGCGTCGGACAACAGGACAAAGTTGAGGCCGTTAGCCTTCTTGAAAAGTTCCAAGTTGTTCACGGAATCTCCACTCACTCCCACCACAACCGCGTCGAGATCGTTCAACTTGACGGAAGCGTCGCGGTAGGCGCAGGCCTGCTTGGTGCAACCCCCCGTCATGGCGGCCGGATAAAAATACAACACTATGTTCTTCTGGCCCAGGTAATCGGATAATTGCCAGAGGTTTCCGCTGTCGTCATTGGCGGAAAAGGGACTCACCTCCTGACCGACCTTCAAAGCGCCAGCCGAAGCGGCCAGGGGAAGGAGGGAAAGGGCAAACAAGGATGGGAATAGAATTTTCATGAATTTGGGTTCTCCAATTGTGAGATTAAGTTGTGAAATAAAAATTTTTCCGGGTCTAGGAGACCCTCTTCAGTTATCGGTTGCGCCTGCCTTGCCGTTGGAAAACGGGGTCCGTTTCCGGAACCTGGAATTGCTCCCTGAGGCGTTTTATCTGGTTCATTTTCTGGCGTTGGATCCGGGCAAATTCAGGACGTCCGTAAAGGTTGTTCAGCTCATTGGGGTCGTTCTCCAAATCGTACAGTTCCCAATCATCGATAGCCTCTCCTTCGAGTTGGTAAAAACGGATCAACTTATAGCGGCCGTCCGTTACCCCGTAATGGCGGGCCACGTTGTGGGCCCCGGGATTTTCGTAATAGTGGTAGTAAAACACCTTCCGCCAATTCTCAGGATGGTTGCCGCGAAACAGGGTTTCCAGGCTGCGCCCCTGCATATCCGAGGGAACCTTTACATTGGCCAGGGTTAAAAAGGTTTTGGCAAAATCCAAATTGGATACGATTTCGTCCCGTACGGAGCCCGCTTTAATCACCCTCGGCCAACGCACCAAAAGGGGGGTCTTAAGCGATTCTTCGTACATCCATCGCTTGTCGAACCAACCGTGTTCGCCCAAATACCAACCCTGGTCGGATGAATAAATCACCACCGTATTGCCGGCCAATCCGTTTTCCTCCAGGAAATCCAATACCCGGCCGATGCCATCATCGACTGACTTCACGCAACGCAAATAGTCCTTCACGTAGCGCTGATATTTCCACTGGATGATCTCCTTTTCCGTCATATTGGGACGGGCTCGTAGGAAGGCATTGTTTTTGGGCCCGTAAGCGGCTTTCCACACCTCCCATTGCTCCTCGTTCAGGTTGCCGCGCGGCTCCAGTTTGAGGTCGCGTTCCGTTAAATGGGTTTTTATTTCCATGGTTTGGCGGGAAGCGGACCTGGTACGGGTGGAGTAATCGTCGAAGAGCGTTTCGGGCTCCGGGATGGTCACGTCATCCAACCAATTGAGGTACTTGGGGCCCGGTTTCCAGTCGCGGTGAGGCGCCTTGTGCTGATACATCAGCATAAACGGCTTATCCGGGTCGCGGTCCTCCTTCAACCAAACCAACGTCTTGTCGGTGATTACATCGGTAGTGTATCCCGTATTGGGTAGGGTGACCGGTTCTCCATCCTCGCCCCGGGTGATCATGGGTGGATTGTAGTAGGGCCCCTGCCCCACCAGCACGTCGTAGTGATCAAACCCCTGCGGAGTAGATCCCAGGTGCCATTTGCCGATGACTGACGTCTGGTAACCGGCTTTTTGCAAGAGCTTGGGGAAAGTAACCTGATCCCCGTTGAAAGATTGCCCGTTTCTGAAAAACCCGTTCAGGTGGCTGTGCTTGCCCGTCTGAATCACGGCCCTGCTGGGACCACAGATGGAATTGGTTACATAACAACGGGTGAACCGCATGCCTTCGTTGGCCAACCGGTCCATGTTCGGAGTGGACATGCGCGACGCATCGTAGGCGCTTAAAGCCTGCTCGCAATGGTCATCGGTAAAAATAAATACGATATTGGGCCGGCCCTGGCCCATGAGACCGGAATGAAGGCCCAAGATACTCGAAAAGGTCAGAAGAAGTGTCCGTAGTGTCATAGGAAATATAATTTGAGTTGAAATAGTTCCCGGCCAATGGCCCTGGGGAGAACAAGTAGGGACGATCCCGGATGGATATTTCTCCCTTTCAATCAGGCTAACAGTTCCGGAATGACCTCTCCTCCAAACTGCGACAACTGCTTGAAGCGGCCTCCATGAAAATAGGTCAGTTTGTTGTCATCCAGACCCAGTAGATGCAACAGGGTAACATGCAGGTCGCGGATGGGGTGAACCACCTCGACTGCCTCGCTCCCAATTTCGTCCGTGGCGCCTACGACCGCCCCTTTTTTTACCCCGCCACCGGCCAAAAACATGGGCATGGCCTTGTTGTTGTGGTCGCGACCCGCCGCGGCAACACCGCCACGCCGATCATTGTCCGGGGTGCGACCAAACTCACCGGTCCAGATAATCAGGGTATCGTCCAACATCCCCCTTTGCTTGAGATCCTTGATGAGGGCGGCGATCGGCTTATCGACGGAATAAATGCGGTTCTTATGGGCGCGATCGATGAAATCGTGCGAATCCCAGCCTCCCGAGAAGATTTGCACAAACCGGGTGCCCTTTTCCACCAACTTGCGGGCCAGCAAACATTTTCTGCCAAAGGATTCGGTCTCGGCGTCATCGAGACCGTACATCTCGCGTGTCTTCTCCGATTCCCGGCTGATATCCACGATATCCGGCACCTCCATCTGCATACGAAATGCCAATTCGTAATTTTCCATTCGAGCCGCCAGATCCCGATGTTGAGGGTGGTCTTCCAAGTGGGATTGGTTCAACTGGTTTAGCACGTCCAAATTCTTGCGCTGGTGTTCCCTGCTCTTCCAGGCGGGAGGGTGCAAATCCAGTATGGGCGAGCCACCCGAACGCAATTGGGTTCCCTGGTAGTGAGCGGGCAAAAATCCATTGGTCCAATTCCCGCTGCCCCCTTGGGGCGCGGCCAGTTCGGTCATCACGACGTAACCGGGCAAGTCCTGGTTTTCCGTTCCCAAACCGTAGGTCACCCAGGCGCCGAGGGCCGGGTCTCCTCCAAAGCGGTTTCCCGTATTCATGTGATAAAGCGCGGTGGGATGATTGACCGACTCGGCTTGGCATCCGCGGTAGACGCATAATTCGTCCGCCACCTCGGGATCGGCCAGGTGGACAAAATGTTCGCACATCGGTAGGCCCGATTTTCCGGCCCGTTTGAATTCATACGGGCTACGCACAAAATAGCGTTCCCCATTCGTCATGGGAGACAGCATATCGTCGTCTGCTATGAACTTCTTCAAATGGAGATCCTCCAGCTTGGGCTTGGGATCAAAAGTATCCAAGTGGCTGGGGCCACCCTCCATGAAGAGCATGATGACAGCTTTGGCCCGGGCCGGAAAATGGGGCGTTTTTGGGGCCAGAGGCCCGGCCGTCGCACCTGAAAAGGTGGAGGCAGTGGCTCGATTAAAGATATCCGAGAAAGCAACGGACCCGAGGGAAGCGCCCAGGCCATACATGAATTGCCGCCGGGTAACCGGATTGGAAATTGGCCGACAACATAATTTATGGCTCATAAATTAAAGGCTGAAGGATGAAGGCTAAAGGCTCAATACTAAAGGAAGAAGTATGAAGGAATAAAGGCTTAAGGTTAAAGGCTTAAGGCTGAATTTTTTCAATTTTAGGCTGTTTTGAGTTTAGCGTTTTTTATGCAAGTAATAAAAATGGCCATAAGCTCCGAGGATTCCTTCAGAAGATCCTCCAATCTGTGGGCCGGTACAATTTCCGCTTTGGAAAGTAGTTCAAGCCAGTAAGCGGTCTCCTCCAATTCCTGCTGACCACCGCCGATTTTACTTATGAATTCTGCTATGGATCGAGCTCGGCTAGCCTCTCGATAATAAGCTCCGACAGAGGTTCCGGATCTGAGAATTTGCTTCCCAATAACCTGAGCTATAGTTGATTTGGGCATGGATGAGTAAAGGCGGATTATGCGCAAAGAAAAGTCCATTGTGCGTTCCTTTAGACCGATTATTTCGCCTTCATCCTTCATCCTTTAGTAGACGAAGGCAAATCGGTTGGAATTAAAGAAGAGCAGGCAGATATCGGCCAGGGAGCGGGTGGCCGGCTCTACCGCGGCGGGCAGGGGGTCGGGGGTATAATCGACGTACTGATTGAGGAATTCTTCGTATTCAAAAGCTTCGCCAGAAAATTCTTCCACAAGTGATCGGGTAATTTTGGTCGGGTAAACCTCAGGCTCCGGTTCCGTCTCGCGGTGGTAATCGAGCATGTCCTGGTAATGGCGCGCCAGCATTTCCACGTCCTGGCTGTCGGGCTCCCTGCCGTAAGCCAGTTTGTATCCAAGCTCGATTTGATCGCGGTAGGTTGGGGCCTCTTTCTGCAAACGGAGAGCCATTTCCAGAGAGCGACTGGTGGCTTCGTCGCTGTTCATGAGGGTGAAGGCCTGCGGAGTAACGGACGGAGAATCGCGGCGCTCACAGGAATCGTTGGCATTGGGTTTGTTGAAGACCTCCATGAAGGGATCCTCCATGCCGCGAATGCGCAGGGAGTAGATGGAACGCCGATTGCGGCGTTGCGGCAAGGAGGAGGGCTGGTAGGCCGGAGCCAGGGAAAACTGAATCATGCGCGGGGCCATGGCCACCTCCATGTTGATTTCAGGTCGGGAGGGGAGGCCGCCCATGTCCGTGTCCAAGGTTCCAGTCACAGCCAGCATGGAGTCCCGCATCTCCTCGGCCGTTAATCGACGCGGTTCAAACACGGCCAGGAGTTCATTATTCGGATCCTTGGATTGCAGTGTTTCCAGGTCCGGATGGCTACTGGATCTGCGGTAGGCTTCCGAGGTCATTATGAGCTTGTGCAGCTTTTTCACGGACCAGCCCTTTTCCACGAATCTGGAGGTCAGGTAATCCAACAATTCGGGATGAGTCGGCAACTTCCCGGTGCCGCCAAAATTGTTCGGGTTGCCCGCAATTCCCACCCCGAAATGCCAACTCCACACCCTATTGACGATCGAACGCGTGGTGAGCTGATTTTTCGGATGGGCAATCCACTTGGCCATCTCCAGGCGCCGGCTACTCATACCCGAGGGCAAGGCAAAGGGATCTTCATTCGAACCGTAGTCGGTGGAAAGACCCAGTGCGCTCAAAACCCCTGGGGATACCGGTTTGCCCCGGGAAAAAACATTTCCCCCGGTATAGATAAAGTTATCCGGAAGCTTCCGCACAGCCTCCATTTCGCCCTTTTTGTTCGGTCTGGCCGGTCGCAGTCGTTCAGATTCTTGGTTCAGGTCTCCCCCATTGTAAACCGATTGGGCCAGGGGTTCGAAGCGCTCCATGGAGCGGGTCCATATGCGGATATCCTGCTTCCGAACTTTGATCCGGCCTTCTTCCGTGGCGGTTAAACGGTAATGGCGGGGCGGCTTCTGGTCATCCGGTAATTCTTTCCATTCCTCCGGGGGCAGGTATGGCAAATTGTTCTCGGCAAACCAGTCTCGGACATGCCCCTCTTCAATGGCTCTGAGCTCGGCCCGTTTTTCCTCGGCGAAATCGAGCAATGCCTGGATCTCCTTGCGCTGCAGCTCGAAGGCGGATCGGTTTTCCTCGGGAAGATAGGCCGCTTCCCGCTCTACGGGCTGTGTCGTCGCAAAAGCGGCATACATGCGATAGTAGTCCTCCGTCGGGATGGGATCGAATTTGTGGTCGTGACACTTCACGCAGCGCAAGGCGGTGGAAAGGAAGGTTTGTCCCACCGAATTGACCACGTCGTCGAGATAGAGTTGGCGGCTGACTCTTTCCGGAGTCATGGCGGTGTGCTCCCAGGGTCCCATGCGTAAAAATCCGGTCGCTACGATCATTTCCGGATCATCGGGGTCCATTTCATCGCCGGCCAACTGCTCCATGATGAACCGACGGTAGGGTTTATCCGCATTAAAGGACCGGATGACATAGTCGCGGAACCGCCAGGCGTTGGATCGCTCCCAGTCGTTGGAATAACCACTGGTATCGGCATAACGAACCACGTCGAGCCAATGCTGGGCCATGCGCTCCCCGTAATGAGGGCTGGCCAGCAATCGATCGATAAGGGATTCCCAGGCCCCTTTCGGGACGGCCGTCGATGCAGCCACAAAGGCTTGGACCTCCTCCGGCGATGGGGGCAATCCATGCAGATCGTAGGTGGCGCGGCGAATGAGGGTGACGGGATCCGCCGCCGGCGCCGGGGTCAAGGATTTCTCCCTTATCCTGGCCTCGACAAACGCGTCTACCGGGTTGGCCGATGGGAGCGGGGGCTCCACCTCGGACACGGGCTGAAATGCCCAAATCTTTTCTGGAGGATAGCGGCGATAGGTCCATGTATCGGACAACCCCCCGATGGTCTTAACCAAAACCCCATCTTCCGATACTTCCTGGGACCATTGATCTTCCCGATGCTTCCGCTGGGCTTCCTCGTCCGGCCAGGGAGCACCAGCATTGATCCAAACGCGCAGATCCGCGATCTGATCCTCCGTCAAGCGGTCGTTCTCCTTGGGGGGCATTTCGTAATCGGGATCCTCCCACTGGACCGCCGTCATCATGAAGCTCTCCTCCGCCTTTCCGGGCACGACCACATTGCCAAAGCCATCGCCGCCCAGAAGCGCATCCTCCCGTGTATTTAATATCAATCCGCCCTCGATTTCCTCCGGATCGTCCCCATGACAGGGAAAACATTTCTCGGTAAGCAGGGGCAATACTTTAAGGATGAAATGCCGTTGGGCCCCTTCCGCATCATTCTCTTCCTGGCCCGACAAACCCATACCCGCGAAAACCGGGAAGAGGAGGATCGGCCAAGCCAAGCGGAATTTACGTGGTTGAAGAAAGGCTTTCATAAAGTTAAATGAAAAAACGGAAAAAGTAACAACTCAATCAAATTCAAAACCCTCGGCATGGGGAAGAGTAAAGAAGGGGCACAAAGGCGGGCGCCATCGACGCCAATCGTGATCGAAAAAGAACTGCAAAGCAGTTCCACTCCAAAGCCCAGTGTCGGGAAGCACACACTGGGTAGTAATGGTTTATAAATAATGGGTAACTACTCAGGTATCTTGAACAATGGTCCGCAAAGATGTTTTATTGATAACATATTAAGCTGTAGGAGGGGGTTTATCCCCCGATTGCAGTGAGGCCGTGTGTAAGATCGGGGGATAAACCCCCTCCTACAGTTCTTTCAATCACCATCCCACAAAAATTTGTTAGAAATGCGGGCCAGGCTATGGAGACCTGAGTAGTTACAAATCTTGGCGTGCTTCGCGAGAGCAAATCCGGAAGAGCCATCCAAGCAAGCAGAAGAATTATGACTTTGTTCAGGGCCGAACTCGCAGGAAGAGGGTAGACATGCTTGATGAGAAATCTTAGTTCTTGCCTTATGTTTTCCCCTCCTCGACCAGATTCGTTTACCAATGGCATTCTCCTTGGCTTGGTCTTGGCCATGCTGGCATCTCCATTTGTCCTGGGTCAGGATCACAAAAAGGGGGCAGAGATCTACACCACCTACTGTGCGCAATGCCATGGGTCCAATCTGGAGGGTGGCCAGTTTTCCGGATTCCTCGATGGCATGTGGAATTTTTTCGGCGGTCAAGTCCGGATATTCCTGTAAAAACGAATCGGCATAATCTCCATTTGGTTCATTCAGATTCTATTTGATTAGGCGGCCAGGCGAGCCAGGTCCGGGTCTTCCCAGCTACTATCCGGATCTTTTTGCATCTGTCGCAGACGTTGTTGCAGATAGGGTTTCATCCGCACCCCTAGCCAGTTTTCGGAAGCGTCCACCAACACCGCAAAGACCAGCGACAGGCCGCTTGCCTCCGAAGTAAAACGAGGTATGATCTTGGTGCGCCGCCGGCCCTCCCCGAAGAGCCTCTCCAGCAGGTTGGTGGTCCGGATGCGCGAGCGATGCGCCAAGGGAAATTTCAACGCCGTGAGGACTTCCTCGAATGCGGGGTCTTGTTCATCACATTGCGGTGGAAGTGGAACACGCATCGCTGCCATCTGGTTTTCGGATACACATCCGGCAGAGCCTCCATCAGTCCCGCGGACTTGTCGGAGACTACCATGTCGATCTTCTCCAGCCCCCTGCCATAGCCTTGCTCTTCTGGTTTAACCGCCAGTGAGACACCTGCTGAAATCGAGGGCATTCACAGCCCCATGCCCAAAAACCCCATTCCCACTGCCAGCACGGGGAAAGTCTCGAAGTTATCATCAACACCAAGACGAACTCGTATGCAGGTTTGTTCATGCTATTTCCAGTTTCAGCCATGGTTTCCGGATCGCGTATGTGGTAAAACAATTAATGCGAAGAACATTGTCTAACACGAAATCCCCAGAGGGAATCTTAGCAATTGAAGGCGGTCCGCCAGTTCGAGCGACCTCCTTGCCCTGGGAGACGCCTGGTGCGCATTGGATAGGCGCTGAAGAAATGGACCAAGTGTCCGATGTGCTGGAAAACCGCAGCCCATATCGCTACTACGGCCCGAACTTGCAGCATAAAGTTGACACGCTCGAACGGGAGTTCGCTGAATGGATCGGGCGCAAATACGCCGTAGCAACGGCAAGCGGTACGACTGCGTTATCGTGTTCATTTGCCGCGTTGGGTGTGGGCCCCGGAGACGAAGTGCTCGTGCCGGGGTATCTCTGGGTGAGTTGCTTCAGTGTCGTCGTGCGGCTAGGTGCCATCCCGCGAATTGTTGACATTGACGACACGTTCAACATATCGCCTGAAGACTTGGCCAATAAGATCGGTGACCGAAGCAAAGCCCTGCTTCTCGTGCATATGAGCGGGGCACCGGGCGATATTGACGCAATCATGAAGATTGCACGGGACGCCGACCTGAAGGTGGTCGAGGACTGCGCCCAAGCCAATGGTGCGCTCTACAAAGGCAAACCGGTCGGTTCGTTTGGCGATCTGGCAATATTCAGTTTCCAAATGAACAAGAACGCGACGGCGGGTGAAGGCGGCATGGTCGTGTGCGACGACAAGCAATTGTACAGGCGATGTTTTGCTTCTCACGATATGGGGTACGCGCTTGATGAGTCGAACCCAGGCCAGCTTGATACACAAGACGAGTCATGCCAGCTCTGGGGCATTGGCGCCCGCATGGGCGAAGTAATCGCCGCAGTGGCCTTGGCGCAACTCGGGAAGTTAGACAAGATCACAGGAGCCATGAGGAAAGCGAAATATGCTATTCGCGGCGAACTCGAAAAGATCGAAGGGATTCAGTGCCGGCGAATCGTGGATCCCGATGGCGACAGTGGACCGTTTCTCATCACAACGCTACCCACTGCCGAATCATGCAAGACGTTTGCAGAAGCATTGAAAGCCGAAGGGCTCAAGGGAGCCGATGGCAGTGCGGCCTGCATTTCGATGGAAGAGTGGCATTTGCACTGGTACTGGAACAACTTAAGTCTTGTGAACCGTCGCAGCCTTAATGCATCAGGATGGCCATGGACGGCCCCAGACAACGCGTTTGCCAAAGAGTACCGTTACGAACGCGGCGCTCTGCCTAACTGCGACGATTTAGCGAGCCGCTCAATCTTGTTGACAATAGCTTCTTGCCTTAACGAGAACGACGTGGACGATATTGTACATGCGTATCGAAAAGTGGCGGCCGCTGTGCTGTAGACGCTAGTTGGATTGTGTTTTTCCAACCCCAATTTCATCATAGGAGATGTAGTACATGAATTATCTTTCACCTAATGGAAAACAGAGGATTCACTGGACGCTTCTTGCGCTATTGGCCGTGTCGTTCTGCTCGACGGCCTTCGGTGATGCCATGGAGGCGATGGTCCAGACTCCAACCATGCAACGCGTCCTGGCGGGAGTAGACGGTCGGTTGAAAACGAGCACAATCGAAAACCGTCTGACAGGCAAAGTATTGCGGACCAGTGGCCCGGAATTCGTGATCACGTACGCCGATGGCCAAACGGTGACCAGCGACGCGTTCAACTTGCTCGCGCTCGAGGGAACCGATGCCTGTGCCGTCGCCCGATTGCACAACACCGAGCTTTCTCTGACAGCGGAGATATCGTACACCAGCAGCGAAAAGCGCTGGGCCTATAAACAGATCCGCTTCACCAACACGGGCAACAAGCCGTTTTTGCTGCGCACCGTCGAATTGGAACATCTGAAAGTCGCCGAAGAAAAAGTCACCTACGCCGTGGACCCTTCCTTTCCACTCCTATCCGATTGGGGCCAGCCTGTCTATACCGAATCGCTCTGGTTTGGCCTGGAGTTCCCTGCCACTCGAAACAGCGCGACGAAAGACGGTTTTGTCTTTCTTCGCCACCATCCGGGCATCGAGATTGCCCCCGGCGAGAACTATCAGACGAAACGGGCCGTGCTAGGGGCCGCCGAGCCGGGTGATGTAAAGCAGGCGTTTATGGACTATGTGGCCACGCTCCCGCCGCGGCAAGAAGCCCCCAAGCTGAATCATTACTTGCGCACCTATCTGGTTATGGTTCCCCGTGACAACTACAAGGAAGGAGTAGTCGCACCTACTCGAATCGAGAATTTGCAAAACATGTTTGAGGGCATGCGAAAGATGAAGGAACTGACCGGATACAGCTACATGTCGATTAGCACTGACGTGCCTTTTTATCGAACCGAAGGCCACTTCGTTCCTGTCGAGCCCAACACTTGGCAAGAGATCCGCGATGCAGTCGAGCCTTTGGGTACCAAGCTAGGTTTCTGGATGACCTTCTCCTGTATCTACTCGGCATCGACCCACGATTGGGGCAAGACTCAAGGTCATGAACTCCAGCATGAACGGTCCTATTGCCTTGCCGGACCGAATTACTATGCCGCCATCAAGAAGCGCATGGAAGACATCGTGCGCGACTACGACATGGGCTCGATCACTATGGACGGTATGTATTGGGGCCAGGGAGCTGGCTGCAACGAACCCGGGCACGGACACCTGGTGGCTGAGGGCGAGGAACAGGGCCTTTACGGCACCGAGCGGGTTGTGGAAAATACCCTCGCCATCATCGAGTCGCTCCGCGAAATCCAAAGCGATATTCTCGTCGGTTTCGATGTCTGCTCCGAGTGGGCCAGTCCATGGTGGTTGACGCAGGTCGACGGCGTGCACACCGTGGTCGGCGACACTGTGGCCGCTGAGATTGCTTCACCGTGGGTCCGAGACGAGTTGATCACCGTCCGCGACATCCAGGTCTTTGAAGAGCATCGGCGTGTGAAGCGCCAATTCCCCCTTTGGGCCGAGGATCTTTACGGGACTCAGATGCGTGGAAGCACGCTAATCGACAATGTTTTAATGTTCGGTGAAGCTTATCATGAGCGTTGGGAAGATGAATTGGTGATGTCGTTGTCTGGTCGTGGAGCGATTACGGTCAACAATGTCATTTGGGATCTGGATACGATTGAGCGTTCCCCAGGCGGATTAAAGTTTGCGGGCGAATTACCCAAGTGGACCAAGGCCAACGAGGCCATATATCGCGACTTCCATCTGTTCGGCGGCGAGCCGAAAGACCTTGAGCTTTACGGATACAGCCACTGCGATGGCAAAGGACGGGCCATCGTGGCCTTGCGCAATCCATACATCATCGCTGACGATTTCCCATTGGTACTTGATGAGTCTCTCGGTTTGAAACCGACCGACGAGAAACTGTGTGTCAATATCATCTATCCCTACCGCAAGACGTTCGAGAAAGTTAGTTTTGGCGAAACAGTCGATATATCCGTTCAGGATTACCAGGTACTAATGTTGGAGATCCTTACCGAATCAAGGCAGTTCGACCAAGTGCCTTCGGCGGGGCGTTGGAGCGTTGACGAGTCGGGCAAGTTGGTGCTTTACGACGAATCGGTACTTAAGGAGACACCTGACGGAAAGCTCAAACTCAAGTCGAGAGAAGAAGCATTGCATTTGGTGGGCAAAGTGACCGTACCTTCCACAGCGACCGGAGGACAGATACAGTTGATGTTAGACTCGATTGTCGGCCACCCTGTCACGAAGCCGCTAGTCCTGGTGAACGGGCAAGAGGCTGATTACGAGTTTCATGAACGTCGAGGAGAAATTATCAAACAGAATTGGGCGTTGATCAATCTGCCGCCTGGTGAGCATCAAGTCGACATTGAGCTGGTTTGCAGCAGTCCCGAGAATAAGGCTCAGATTGGTGCCTGGTTGGTGGCAAATTACAAGCTTGCAGGGCAGCTGACAGATCGGCGAGTTCCCCAGGCGGCACAGCTATTTCCCGTGTTCGCCGCCGATGAGGACCGCCGGATGACGACGCTGTTTAAGCCCGTCGAACGCCAATTGCCGTTCCGTTTGGACCCGATTTCCGATGACTCGTCGATGTTCATGTCCGATCTGAGAGGACGCTGCCTGGAAACCAAAATCCCGGATGGCACCAATTTCGGTTGGGGCCATTCCGCCGAGTTGTGGTACTCGTCCGACCTGCGTATTGGAAGGGACGGAAAAAGCACCTATGAGAAGGGCATCGGTTTCTGGGCACCAGGTCATGCCACCTTTGATATCGACGGCAAGTACAAACGTTTTGTGGCCGAAATCGGGTTGCTCGGCGTACCCGCTTCGGTCAGGCATTACAGCAAGTTGGGAGCGGAAGCGGCCGCATCGGTGGCCACCTATGACTGGAGAACTATCTTGGGCAGTTGCGAGTTCATCGTAGAAGGCGATGGGCAAGTACTGTACCGTTCGCCCGTATTGAAAGAAGGCGATCCGCCGCATCCGATCAGCGTGGACGTTTCCGGCGTGAAGACGCTTACGCTGCGAGCCAATAACGGCGGCGACGATGTCTACTTCGATATTACGACCTGGGGCGACGCACGGGTCGAACGCTGAGAATCCTTTGTCATTGCGATACGCGGCCGCCAGGGAAAGACACTGTTTTGATAACTGGCGGCCGTAATGATGATTCGGAAAAACGCCCAATAGGGCGATTGAATTAGAGAGACCAAGCTGTAAGAAACCCAATAGCAAGGAGATAGCAACACAATGAATATTCTGGCCTTCGGGGCACACCCTGATGACATCGAAATCTTCTGCGCCGGCACCTTGCTCAAGTACAAAGCACAGGGACATGATGTGCGCATCGCCATGGCCACCAGCGGAAACATCGGCTCGAACACTGCATCTTCGAGAGAGGAAATCGCCGCAATTCGCGAAGCCGAACAAAAGGCTGCGGCGCAAGTCCTCGGGGCAGAGGTCCGCTTCTTGCGATTCGATGATCAGCTTCTGTTTGACACGCCGGAGACGCGGCGTGCTGTGCTCGACGCAATCAGGTGGGCGAATCCAGACGTAGTGCTGACGCATTCCCCGGATGATCCCAGCACCGACCACGCCATGATCGGCAAGCTGGTAACCAGAGTGATCTTGGGTCTTCCATCCAAGCTGATACCGGCCGACGAAGCGCCGATCACCAAGAAACCTTCGGTGTTCTTTTGGGACACCGCCAACGGCGTAAACTTCATGCCGGAAGCCTACGTGGACATCACCGAGTTTTTCGAGCAGAAGATCGAGGCCTTGAAAAAACACGAGAGCCAAACCGGGTGGATGGGTGAGTTTATCGAGGAAAGCCTTCCTGAACTATGCCGTGTCACGGCACAGTTCCGAGGTATGCAGACAGGTTGCAGGTACGCGGAAGGATTCACTGCATTTCGGATCATGGGTTTTATGCCAGATTTCAAGCTGCTGCCGTGATCAGGTCCGAATTAGAAAGCGACGGCCCCTCGGCCAGACGATAGAGACCGCGAGATATCCGTTCCAGGATATTGCTGTCTCGTAGCGCGTATAGCGTGCATGGATGGATTCCTGCCCGTAGGGCTTCGGAAGTGCAGATCACGCCCCTGTAATGCTCAACTTAAAGAGGACAGTCCAAACGGGAAATCATGCTGCTAACGTTTCTTTGTACCGGTTGTCGTTCTCGTACTGAATTGGTGTTTTATAGCCGAGAGCTTGGTGTCGTCGTTTTGCGTTGTAGAAGACTTCGATGTATTCGAAGATGGCTGTTGTAGCCGATTCGTATGTTGAGTAAATGGCATCGCCTACCCATTCGCTTTTCAAGCTGCTGAAGAAGCGCTCCATGCAGGCATTGCCCCAGCAGTTGCCCTTTCGGCTCATGCTACAGGTGATGCCGATAGGAGTATATCGGCAACTTCGGCGATGTAATATTGCCATTGGACAAAGCTATGGTATTTTCCCACCCAACCGGTTGGGTGTACGGTAGAGTAGTTCGCCTTCGACCCGGATCTCTACGTCGATCAGGTATCATCAACGCCAAGGCGAACTCGTATGCAGGATTGTTCATGTTATTTCCAGTTCCAGCCATGGTTTCCGGATCGCGTGTGTGGTAATGTGTGGTAAGAATATTATTGCGTACAAGAAATTCAACCTGATGGACATCGATCCGCAGGTTCTTTCCGTCCTTCGCGTTCAGGTAACCCCCAAACCCCACGAATCAAGTCGGAACAATTGAATTTCTTATCGTCTATTTTAGGCAAAAGGAAACCAATAAATGAGGAATGATATGTTTAGAATATTCACAGGCACAGTTTGCATTTTTGTCGCACTTTGTTCGACCGCTTACGGCACCACCTCGGAGGTGATGGTCCAGACTCCGACCATGCAACGCGCCCTAACGACAGTGGACGGAACATTGAAGACGACCGGAATCCAAAATCGACTGACGGGCAAAGTCTTGCAGACCCGTGGGCCGGAATTCGTGATCACCTATGCCGATGGCCAAACGGTGACCAGTGACGACTTTGAATTGCGTACGCTCGATCGAACTGAAACCGGTGCCATCGCTAAATTGCATAACGCCGCGCTTTCGTTGACTGCGGAAATCACGTACTCCGGTGGCAAGCAACTCTGGGCCTATAAGCAGATCCAATTCATCAACACCGGCAAAGAAGCACTACTGCTGCGGACCGTTGAATTGGAACATCTGAAGGTTGCCGGAGAAAAAATCACGTTCGCCGTTAAGAACACGTTTCCTCAACTATCCGATTGGGGCCAGCCTGTCTATACTGAGTCCCTCTGGATCGGCGCGGAGTTTCCTGCCACCAAAAGCAGCGTGACTGAGGATGGCTATATTTTCCTTCGCCACCACCCTGGTTTCGAGATCGCTCCTGGCGAAAGCTATCAGACCAAACGGGCCGTAATGTGTGGCGCTGAGTCGGGCAAAGCCAACGTGAAGCAGTCCTTCATGGACTACGTAACCACCCTCCCGCAGAGGCAACCAGCCCCACAGATGAGCCTTTATTGGAATGGTTACCTCATTATCAATACTCGCACGAACTACTCAGAAGGCGTACTTACGCCTTCGCGCATCGATCGTGCGCAAAAGCAGTTCGACAGCATGAAGAGGATGAAGGAAGAAACCGGATTCAACTTCTCATCATTTACATACGACGTGCCTTTCTATCGAAACGATGGCCTCTTTGTCCCAATAGAACCAGACACATGGAAAAAGACTTCCGATGCGCTTGCGTCTATAGGAACGGATGTTGGTTTCTGGGCTAGCTTTTCCTGCATCTACACGTCCTCCACTCACGATTGGGGCAAGACTCAAGGGTATGAGCTCCAGCACAATCGCGCATATTGCCTTGCGGGTCCGATCTACTATGCCGCTATAAAAAAGCGCATGGAAGACATCGTACGCGAACACAACATGGCCTCTGTCAACTTCGACGGAATGTACTGGGGGCAGGGCGTCGGCTGCAACGAACCTGGCCACGGACACCTGGTAGGCAAAGGCGATGAAGCAGGTGTATTCTCAACGGAACGTGTCGTAGAGAACGAGTTTGCAATCTACGAATCGCTTCGTGAAATTAATCCCGAGATTCTTATTGATTTCTTTGTCTGCGCTGAGTGGGCAAGCCCTTGGTGGTTGGTTCAGGTTGATGGGGTACACACAGTAGTCGGTGACACAGTAGCCGCTGGTATCCCTTCCCCTTGGGTACGCGACGAATTGATTACGGTTCGCGACATCCAGGTATTCGAGGAGCATCGTCGCGTGGAACGTCAGTTCCCTCTCTGGGCTGAGGACCTATACGGTACTCAGGTTCGCGCAGATACGCTCATTGATAACGTATTCATGAAAGGCGAGGCCTACTCAGAGCGTTGGGAAGATGAGTTTGTGATGGCTCTGCCTGGTCGCGGCGCGACAGCAGTAAGCCTTATTTCTGGTGACATGCCTACGCTTGAGGAGTCACGTGGTGGACTAAAGTTCTTGGGTGAAGTGGCCAATTGGACTAAGGCTAACGAGGGTATCTATAGCGATTACCGTCTGATTGGTGGTGAGCCCAAAGATCGTGAGCTCTATGGCTACAGCCACGGCGACAGTAAAGGGCGTGCAGTTGTAGTATTGCGTAATCCATTTATTAACGCTGAAGACTATCCATTGGTGCTAGACGAGTCTCTCGGCCTGACACCAACCGACGAAAAGCTCTATGTTAACGTCGTATACCCATACCGTAAGACGTACGAAAAAGTTAGCTTTGGCGCCAAAGTTAAGATTCCTGCTCAGGATTATGCGGTAATGATGTTGGAAGTCTTGACCGAGTCAAGACAGCTTAAGGAATTGACTCCAGCCGGACGTTGGACAGTTGATGAGTCGAACAGTCTGGTAGTTCTTGATGAATCAGTCTTAGACGAAACACCAAAGGGACGCCTCAAACTCAAGTCTCGTGACGGAGCCTCTCATTTAGAGGGTGACGTCACTGTACCATCAACAGCAGTTGGTGGACAGATTCAGTTGATGTTGGGGACAATTAGCGGTAACCCAGTCACAAAACCGGTTGTTTTGATCGATGGTAAAGAGGTTGAGGTTATCTTCCATGAGCGCTTAGGTAAGGTCATTACTCAGAACTGGGCTCTGATTAACGTGCCAGTAGGTAAACATGCAATCGATATCGAGCTTGTTTGCAGCACTCTTGAAAACGAGGCTCGCATTGGCGCATGGTTAGTGGCTAATTACAAACTTACAGGCCAGGTTACTGACCAGCAAGGTCCTGAAGTTGGACGTCCATTCCCTGTATACAATGCTGATGAAGACCGTCGTATGACCAAGTTGTTTGCACCTACCGATCTCACGTTGCCATTCCGTTTTGACCCAATTCCAGAAGGTCAGAGCGTGTATGTATCCGATATGAGAGGACGTTGCACTGAAACACAGGTTGGCGATATGGTGTTCGGTTGGGACCACTCTTCCTTGTTGTGGTATGCCTCGGCTGTGCGTATTAAAGATAAACTCTATGATAAGGGAATCGCGTTCCACGCGCCTGGCCTGGCCACCTTCGACATCGACGGACAGTTCAAACGTTTTGTTGCTGACGTCGGTATGCTCGACATGCCTAAACCCGCGAAATTCGGCAAGGTGTTCACCGGGACTTCCGAGTTCATCGTAGAAGGCGACGGTAAAGAATTGTTCCGTTCCGCAGTTATGACGGAAGGCGATTCCGCGCTCCCGATTAGTGTCGATATTTCCGGTGTGAAGATCCTGACACTACGCAGTAGCGATGGAGGTGATGGCCTCAATGGCGACCATGTAACCTGGGGCGACGCACGGGTTGAGCGCTAAGAACAGATTTACGTTATGGTACACGAAACCACAGAAAATAGTCCTGTACTCTATTAGGCCGATTCAGTGTGGCAAATAGAATAGCCGGAATTTTGAAAAAATGAAAACAACTCAACGTAGTCCAATCAATCACAGAGCAAAGGAGTTAAAACATGGCACGATATGATGTCTGCTTAGAATGTTTCTTTACCGACTTACCATATGATGAACGTATACGTAAGATTTCGCAGTTGGGATTTGACTCTGTTGAAATTTGGCATCCAGAAGGCACCTGGAACGGTAGCACCATCGACGAGGGCATGCCGAAGGACGCCGAAGTCCTGCGCCAGGTATGTGAAGAAACCGGTGTAACAGTGGCCGGCTTTGTGCTCAATGCATGGGATGGGCTTTTTGGCGGCTGTCCGGTGAACCCGGATGACCATGAGAAGTTCATCGAACAGGTTCACAAGATGATTGATTTTGCCGAAAAAATCGATTGTCACTCTGCGGTAATCATGTCCGGCACACTGGTTGATGGCTTAACACGTTCTCAAATGCGCGCCAACATGGACAAAGCCTTTGGACGTGCGCTCGAAATCGCTGAGAAGATGAACTTCACCTTGCTGGTTGAACCATTGAACACAGTCGTCGATCACGCTGGTTTCTATCTAGACAGCACCGCTGAAGCCGTCGAACTCGTACGAAGCTTCAAGAGTCCAAACATGAAACTGGTTTATGATATCTATCATATGCAGATTATGGATGGTAATGTTGTCGACACCATTAAAGACAACGTTGATATCATCGGACAGATGCACGTGGCGGGTGTGCCAGGGCGCAATGAGCCTGACGTGGGTGAATTGGATTATCCATTTATTTTCAGTAAAGCTGATGAGTTCGGATACAAGGGCCGCTTCGGATTTGAGTACTTCCCAAATCTCCCATCAGTTGAATCTCTCGAACGTCAAAAATCCATAATGAAATAGACAACACCATCAAGGATTAAGATGACCATGAAAAAAGTTGCGCTAAGCATACTATCGCATCCTGATGATGCCGAATTTGTTTGTTCAGGAACGATGGATTTGCTTCATCAAAAAGGCTGGGAAATTCATATAGCCACGTTAAGTCCGGGCAATTGCGGCTCCGCAACAATCGGACCCGAAGAAATCTCTGCTATCCGCAGAAAAGAAGGAGCGGCAGCAGCAAAGGTTCTTGATGGCACATATCACTGTCTTGAATGCGAAGATGCCTTTATCAGGAATGACAAAGAAACGGTGCTGAAAACCATTGAGCTCATTCGACGCGTTAAGCCCACTGTAATATTTGCAGCTAGCCCATCGGACTACCTCTATGATCATGAAGCGACCAGCCTGATAGGTCGGGATGCAACGTTCTGGTGTTCAGTTCCCAATATTAAGACGCCGGGCGTCGATCCACTCGCATCGATACCGCATCTGTATTATTGCGATCCGATCGACTGCGCCGACATATTTGGCGAACCCATTGTTCCAACCATTGCAGTTGATATATCGTCAGTGATCGATACGAAATGCGAGATGTTGGCCCTGCATGCCAGCCAGCGTGATTGGTTGCTCAAGCACCATGGTGTTGATGAATATACGATCACCATGAAACGTATGGGCGAAATAATAGGAACGCATATAGGCTGTGAGTATGCTGAAGGATTCAGACAGCATGTTGGCAACGCCTACCCCGCAGACGATATATTGTCTGAGGTACTTGGAGCTGCGGTTCATAAACTCAAAAAATAAATCATTAAAGGCGGTGTTTCGCCGGGAGGAACGATTGTGGATGTAAGTTTATTCGATGTTTCAATTTTTGTTGGCTATGCTGTACTTATTCTTGGTATTGGATTTTTTAAGGGTCGCGGCGAATCTAAGGATACCAAGGGGTATTTCTTAGCCGGCGGAAAGCTGCCATGGTACATTATCGGCGTATCTCTGGTGGCTGGTAGCGTCAACAGTGAGCAGATGGTTGGGACTGTAGGCGCGGCCTGGCAGGAGGGGATGGGGATCGTCAACTGGGAGGTCTGGGGATTTCCTATTCTATTCTTCATGTTGTTCATGTTCTTACCCATATTCCTACGCAATACAATTTCAACAGTCCCAGAGTACATGGAAAAACGTTTCGGCCCATCCTGCCGAAACTTTGTAACGGTCGTATCAATATTTTATTACATTTTAGCGAGTTTGACCGTGGCCGTTTATGGTGGAGCCCTTACGTTAAGTACCTATTTCAGTTTCCCTCTGCAGTATGCAATATGGGGCATAGTTGCTTTTACCGCCTTATATACGATTTATGGGGGACTCTCTGCAGTAGCTTGGACGGACCTGATACAGACCCTCCTGATTACCTTAGGGGGTCTCATGCTGTTTTTCTTTACCTACGCCAAAACAGATGGTTTTGCAGCAATGGAAGCGGCAAATCCAGAGCGATGGCATTTGATTAAGCCAGCTGATGATCTCACCATCCCCTGGCCCGGGCTGATTATCCATACAATGACCACACTCTTCTTTTATTACATCTGTAACCAGGTTCTTATGCAAAAGATATTGGCAGCCCGCTCCGAGCGCGATGCCCGCATTGGCTCTATTTTCTGCATGGTACTAAATGCCCCACGCCCACTGATTACCGCTATGGCAGGGCTGCTGGCGTTCTATGTCATCAAGGAATCACAGATTGATTCGCCCGACCAGGTATTCTCCATACTGGTGAAAACCGTTGTTCCGGAAGGGTTGCGCAGTATCATTCTTGTTTCGATTATTGCCGCTATGGTTTCGACTACGGCTGCTCTTTCAAACGCGACCTCAGCACTCCTGACGCTTGACTTTTACAAGAAGTATGCAAATAAAGATGCTACTCACAAGCAGATGGTGTTTTTTGGGCGTGCTGCTACCTTGGCAATACTAATTATTGTCGCCCTTTGGTGCCCGAATGTGCCGAAATTGGGAGATATATTCAAATATTTCCAGGGGTTTATGAATTATGTGGGCACACCCATCGCGTGTGTATTTTTAGTCTCGATTCTCTGGAAAAGGGCAAACAGTGCAGGTGCCTTTACAGCATTAATCGTGGTGACCCCTATATTGCTCGTTTGTGGATTCACATTTTCAGACAGAATCCCGTTCCTATATATCGGTGGGATTGGGTGGGTGGCTACCCTGGTCATCATGGTTGTTGTAAGTTTGCTCACCAAGCCACCAGAGTTTGAATCCATCAGTAGTATGATTTGGAACAAGGAAGTGATCTTCGTTGAAGGAGAGACCACACCGCCGCCTTGGTATATGCGACAGAGGCTCTGGTTGACAATTTCCGCTGCCTTGTTTGCTTTCTGGTATATCAAGTTCTGGTAGAAGGTATATTACTACAGATTTAGCACAAAAATATACGCAAGACGTTTAACTGGAGTTGATTATGGTTGATGTAATACGCTTGAGATTGCGGCGCCTGAATGTATTGACTTTCATCCTCGCTGGACTGTTCTGCGGCATTGCCCAGAACAGTCTGGCCCAGGATGAAGTAGTGACCTATCCTGGGCCGGGCGGTGTTGCCGCATCGGATCAGTATGCGGTAAAGGTGGAACAAGACGGAAAACAGTACGACAGCTTTGTGTACCTGTGCGACGCCCAATGGAGAACAAACCGAAGCAAATCAAACTCGTGGACCACTTTTTCATTCTCAGGACAAGTCACTGTCACCGTCACAAAGCTACAGGGAGATCCGATTAAGACGTGCAAGGTTATTCCCAGCAGCTATGGGATCAAACCTCGGATAAAGGGGAACAGTGTCACATTTGAGTTGGACCGTCCTCGTAAAGTCTCCGTAGAATTCGACGAAAGTATAGTGCATCCCATGTTCGTGTTTGCCGATGCGCTTGAAAGAGATGTGCCCGAACCCAACGATCCGGACGTCCTCTACTTTGGGCCTGGTCTTCATGAGATAGAGGATACAGCCATCAGTTCCGGTAAGATGGTTTATCTGGCTGGCGGCGCGTATGTAAAAGGAAGATTCAAGGCACAAAACGTGCAGAACGTCACCATCAAGGGGCGTGGTGTGCTTTCTGGTGAAGAATTTCCACACGGAACAGCATTTCAGCATAACCTGATTAACTTCGAGGGAAACCAAAACAAACAGGTTCTTATTGAGGGAATTACCCTTGTCAATTCACCACTCTACCTCATCTGCATAACCGGATCGCACAACACAGTGCGAAATACCAAAATGATGGGATGGTACTTTGGGACTGACGGTCCCTATGTGGGCCGAGACGGCATGATTGAAGACTGTTTTGTCAAGGTCAATGACGACGCTTTCAAGCCGTATGAATCCAACACAGTGATTCGTGACTGTGTGATCTGGCAGTGTGAGAATGGTGCGCCATTTCAGATTAGTTGGGAGATGTCATCGAACAATAGTGGTTTTCACATTTACAACAACGACATTATACGGATGGAGCACCGAACGGAACAGATTAACTTGGCCGCATTTGATGCCGTCCATGGTGGTAGTGGTCATATGAAGGACTATCTGTTTGAAGACATCCGTATTGAAAACGGAGGCTGGCGAATATTCTATCTGACACTCGCAAAGCATGAGTTCGCACCCGCTGATGGTGAAATGGGCCAGATTTCAGACATAACGTTTCGTAATATTACTGCAACCGGAGATTTCAAGAAGCCAAATGTAATTAAAGGTTGGGATGCCGATCACAAGGTGTACAACGTGACATTCGAAAACCTTAAAATCAACGGTAAATACATCAGAAGTGCGGAAGAAGGAAATTTCGAAATCGATCCTGAGACAACGGATAACATCGTTTTTAAGGTAGACGAGGCCTGTAGTAATGTGGCCAAAATCATAGAGTAGAAGTTGGATTGTCAGGCACTAAAACGGTATTCAAGATAGGATTAGCAAATGGGGCATTGATGCCTATCTGAATCATTCCCAAGGAGTATATGGATGGGTAAACTCTTGTGGACCCCAACAGAAGAGCATATTAAGCAAACTAACATGTATCGTAAACGTCTGGTTTTATCATTATCATCAATGGCTATCATTAACAACAACGATGTGAGCGTTGTCCTCGAGAATGTATTGAACTTTCCAACACTCGGAGAGGCGTACCGCATCGCCGCGCTGAATATTACTACTAAGCTAGCAGAGCGAACCGCCCAGAAACCGCCTTCTCGAATTCAGAATCTGATCGAAGAAGCCGAACTCAACTAAGCTACAGAGGTTGACACGCAACCGCCCTCAAAGAACATTCAAGCTCACTATGAGCGATGTTCGAGACACCTGACAATTCCGACTAATCGTAGATGCCAGTTTACCATAGGAGTATATCGGCAACTTCGGCGATGTAATATTGCCATTGGACAAAGCTATGGTATTTTCTCACCCAACCGGTTAGGTGTACGGTAGAGTAGTTCGCCTTCGACCCGGATCTCCACCTCGATCAGGTAATCGCTCAATCCGTTCCGATTGACGGATATTCCCAACCCCGGCGCCTCGGGTGCGTGGACATAGCCGTTCTGATCTCGGCTGAGTTGATCCTCTGTGATCGCAACGGCGAGGGACTTGAGTTCCGCCGGATACTCGCAGATCTCATCATTTTGTAGTCCGGCAAACGGCTGGAGCGAAGCACTCAAGGCCAGATGGGAGGTGAAAGTGTGGTTCACGTAGGTAACACCTCGGGCGTTGGCGTAGTCAGCCACTTGCTTGGCTACGCTCAATCCGCCGATGCGGCCAGCGTCAATCTGGATGAAACCCAGGCCGGCGTAGTCGATCATGTGCTGGGCCATGAAGAAGTTGTGGCAGCCCTCCCCGCCGGCTATCTTGACGGTATCTGCTCGCTCGGCCAGGGCTTGGTAGGATGCCAGCGCGCCTGAGGCGAACGGCTCTTCCATCCAGGTCGCCCGACTCTCTTCCAAAGCGGGCAGGCGCAGGGCTGCGGCCTCCACATCGCTGCCGAAGACCGTACCGATATCGACGAGCAGGAGACCTTCCTCGCCCAGTCCCTCGCGTGCGGCCATAAACTGATCAGCATCGTCTTGGACGCTGCCTGTGCCGATAGGGCCCCAGCCGAACTTGGCGGCGCGGTAGTTCTGCGCCCGCGCCTGCTGACCCTTCTTCAGCGTCTCCTGGGGCGAATCGCCAAAGAGCATTGAGGCATAGGGAATCTTGGGATACGAGCGTTGATAGCCAAGTAGCCGCCAGGCTGGTTCGCCGAGGCGTCTGCCCAACAGATCCCACATGGCCATGTCGATCCCGGAGAGGATGTGGTTGGCCTGGAGCAGGTCCATGCTCTGGTAGCGAACCAGATCGCCAATGCGGTAGATGTCACCGACATCGTTCAGGATCTGGCCCAGTACCGACGCCTCGACGGGCTTGCAGGCGCCGTGGGACATGGGCGCGATCCAGCCGGCTATGGAGGTCAAAGGGGACGCCTCACATTCGCCCCACCCCTCCTCGCCACCGCCAGTCACCCGCACCAGCAGCGCATCCTGGCTACCGTCGACGATGTCCAGGACGTCAGGCATGCGCAGGTAAAAGAAATCTACGGATTCGATTTTCATTGTCTTATGGTCTCCGAAATGCTTGGGCGTATTATACGCGCGCTTCGTGTGATTTTATGGATCAGACCGCTTCTTGGCGCGATCCTTAATCCGTGGGGAACGAGAGTGGGGAGGTGGGCGGCTCAGTTTGGTGGGGCGTTCGTGGCTCGATGACACGAGCATGGTACTCGGCCACAAAATCGGCCAGATTGCGGCTCGCCTCCTCGAAGGCGATTTTGCCCTTCTCTGCCGTGGCCTTTTCCTATCATCCACCCCCCGAATCAAATCGGAACAATTGAATTTCCTATCATCAAACACGTTCGGCAAAAGGTAAAGCGCGCCTTCATCAAGAGGAAGGGAAAACGGCAACAAACTGCGCATGTCCGCGCCTAGCGAATATGCCCCCCAACCACTAAAGCAAAATACTGGCACTAAGCCGATTACCAGAATAGCCAAACCCGTTCTTAATCCCGATTTGCTCAAAACATGCCAGAACATCCAAACCAGAATAGGAAGAAATATGATGTTCATAGCTAAAGGGCACATCCGGTAACCTCAATTAGTAAATTTCGCATTTGATAATATGATGCGCTTCCTCTAGTCTTCAGCAATGAAGTTTCGTAAAGGCAAAGAACAAAGTGGATTGTTTGATTTAATCGAGCGGGTGGAAGAGCTTTCCAGTCGGGCAGGCCCGCTGGACAAGCTCAATGAGCAGATCGACTTCGAATTTTTTCGTTCGAAGCTGTTGGAAATCCTGGACTACGGCGATCACGAAAAAGGAGGTCGTCCTCCTTGGGATCCGGTTCTGATGCTGAAGGTCCTCATCATCCAGCGCTACTATAATCTGAGTGAAGAAGAGACGGAGTTTCAAATTCTTGACCGCTTTAGTTTTCAACGTTTTTTGGGACTGTCAGTGGGCGATGGGGTTCCTGACAAGAACACTATCTGGGACTTCAAACAACGACTGGGATGGCAAGGGATGAAGTCCTTGTTTGAATTATTCGGTGATCTATTGGCCGAGAATGGACTGGTGGGCAAAGGCGGCAAGATCGTAGACGCCAGTTTCGTGGACGCCCCCAGACGGCGAGTTGCCGCGGAAAAATTGGAGGAACTTTCCCCGAAAGCCCGTAGCCATGTCGATGGCGATGCCCGCTGGGCCAAGAAAGGCAAGGAGACTCATTTTGGTTACAAGAATCACGCCAAATGCGATGCGGCCTCGAAGTTTGTTGAGACCTTTGCAGTAACCAGCGCCGAGGTCCACGACTCCAAGGTCCTGGAGGAACTGCTGGAGGACAATGATCAATCCCTGTATGCGGACAGCGCCTACAAAAGCGCGCAAAACGACAAGTTGCTACGCAATCGCAAGATCAAAAACATGATCCATCAAAAAGGCTACCGCAACCATCCCCTGACGCAATTTCAGAAGAAGATCAACCGGCTCAAGAGTACGTTGCGCTGCCGGGTGGAACACATATTCGGGTTCCAGGCCAACAGCCTGGGGGCGGACTGGATTCGCACCATAGGAATTGAAAGAGCCGAGTTTCAGATAGGCCTGTCCAACCTGGTTTATAATTTATGCCGGTTCGGCCAACTGGGGGCAGTGAGGAAATGAGAGGGAAATGATGGCTGAAAAGGCCAAAAAGCTGCAAAATATCCGAAAGCATTCACAAAATGAATACGAAATGCTAATACTAGGCAGCAGGGCCATAAGCGCTGTTGAAGCCTTGGGCGAGAGAAATTAGCTTTTAACGCTTTTTCCAATCAAAGTTAAAAATTACACGGTTAACGGATCTGCCCTAAAGAGAGACCCATCAGTAACGCAGCAAAGCTAACCATTTGACCGGGACCACCTCCAAGACCGCCGTTATTGGCGATAACAACAGCGCCTCCTTTCTTGTCCACCCAAGCTTCCCATATCAGGTATCCGCCAAGCGCTGGCAGCAGAAAAAGGCACTCCGCTCTGCCCTCTCCAGCAATGAAGTACGCTGCCATTGGATTCCATCCATATAGGATCGCTTTACAACAGCCTCAAGCAGGTGGCCCGCGAACTGGGTATTTCCGATGGGAGCCTCCGGAAGTGGCGCAAGGATCTCTTCGGAGACCCGGCAGGCCAGCAGGGACATTCCCGCCTTAGTAGTTTCTCCAGTAGTAATGACTGCAACAGGTGTTACTTCGGAACCAGTGCCCGCTGTGGTGGGCACCAATACCAGGGGCAGTCGCCCAGCAGCAACCTGATCAACACCATACAACTCTGGCAACGCCTGCCCACCGCACAGCAACACCGCCACTACCTTTGGTCTTCCCCCGATTTTGTGGACACGAACAGCGTAGCGTATGTTCATGTTAGGTTATGGTTTTGATTTTGGAAGTGTTTTTGAAGAAATGCTTCTGGTGAAAGGTATCCCAGGGTGCTGTGCCTTCGACGTTTGTTATAAAAAGTCTCGAGGTAATCGAAGATGGCCAGGCGGGCCTGCTGCTTGGATTCGAACACGCCGTTTTGGGGAAAGCATTCGCTTTTGAGGGAGGCAAAGAAGCTCTCGCAAGCGGCGTTGTCGTAACAGTATCCTAGCGCGCTCATGCTCTGAATCCAACCAAAGTCGTTCAATTGCTGCCGCACTTGGTGACTGGTATACTGGCAGCCACGATCTGAATGAAAGAGGGCTTTGTGAAAACCTCCCACTCGATTCCTGGTCTGGTGAAGGGCTGAAACGACCAGACCGGAGGCCAGGCTCTCGGCCACCTTGTAGCCCTGAATTGGCCGAAGAGGTCCATCACGACCGCTAGATACAACCAGCCTTGCCGAGTGGGGATGTAGGTGATGTCGCTGACCATGATTTGGCCGGGCCCGGTCGGGTCCGGAGCCTCGGCCAGACGGTTGGGCGCTGGGAGGCTGCGGGGATCCTGCCGGGTCGTCTTGGGCCGGAAGGGGCTACCCCTACAGGCTTTTAGAGCATTTTGCTTCATCAGCCGGGCCACCCGGTTAACCGAGCAGCGAAAACCCCGCTGGTTGAGCTCCACGCTCATGCGAGGACTACCGTAACAGCGGGTGTGCCGGTCGGCATGGATCCGTTTGATTTCGCTCAGGAGGAGCCGATTTTGGCGGCGGCGCGCTCCCGCCTTACCCCTGTGCCATCGGTAATAACCACTCCTGCTCACAGCCAGCGCCTGACAAAGTTCAACCACTCTATAGATTGCCCGCATTTGATCGATCAGCGCATACCCAGCTGCGGGTCCTCGGCCAGTATGCTCGCGTTTTTTAAACTCGCTGGCGACGCAGGTAAGCAGGACGGATTCGCGGGCCATCTCTTCGGGATCGTTCAAGGGGCGGGAAAGTCCCTGCTGGTCCGAAGAGATCCTTCGCCACTTCCTGCTCCCATCGGAAATTTCACGGGCCACCTGCTTGAGGCTGTTGTTACTGTGCAAATAGAGTTCAAACGTTTGAACTCCTCATCATAATGTCTAATGATCTCTCTCATGAAAAATCGGGGGAGGTTCACATCCATGGAACCCCACGACCCCGGCAACACCAAGGCGAACTTATGCAGGATTTTCATGTTATTTCCGGTTTCAGCTGGTTTCCGGATCGCGTGTGTGGTAAAATATTAATGTAAAATGAAATACATCGAACCGCAGGTTCTTTCCGTCCTTCGCGTTCAGGCAACCCAAACGATCAAAACAATCATATGAATAAAACCGATTTGATTTGGCTTGAGCTACGCCAAAACAGAAGGTGGCTCAACTTCGGGATACCAGCGATTGCATTGGCAATGTTGGCCAGTCCCTCAATATCAGGGCAAACGACTGCAAACACAGAAGTCGAAGAGGACGTGATCGAGTTGTCTCCATTCATAGTCGATGCATCGGATTCAAACGGATATCGAGCGAGCAGCACTCTCGCAGGAACGCGCCTCAAGTCCGAGCTGCGAGACGTCGGTGCGTCTGTCTCGGTTATCACCCAGGATTTCCTGGCTGACATCGGCGTCAATGACCAGGACCTGCTTGCCTACGTCGGCGGCGCGGAGACGCCGGGCGCCAATGGCAATTTTCTGAACGCGAATGTTACTGAGAATGCGGGATGGGCGCGTGATGAGCGCACGAACGCCCGTCCGCAGCAGAACACTCGCCTTCGCGGCCTCGCTCGCGCGGACTTAACTCAGAACTTCTTTCTCACGGATGCGCCGATCGATTCATTCAACATTGAGCGCGTCACGGTAAACCGTGGTCCGAACTCCGCATTGTTCGGTCTTGGTAGCCCGGGTGGAATCATCGACTCGAGTTTGAAGCGTGCCTACATGAGCGATTTTGGCTCCGTCGAGGCAAAGTTCGATCACTTTGGATCCCAGCGTTACGTTGCTGATTACAACTTTGAACTGATCGAAGGAAAGCTGGCGGTCCGGGCGATCAGCCTGTGGGAGCGCCAGAAATATGAGCAGGAACAGGCTTTCGAGGAGGATCGTCGGATTCATTTCGATGTGAACTTCAAGCCTTTCGAGAACACGACGATTCGCGCCAACTACACGACTGGCGATATCGACGCCGTCCGCCCGGGATTGGTCCCGCCGCGCGACGGCATCCACGTGTGGGAGGCCCTGGGAAAACCCCTGTGGGATCCGTTCAACAATGCCTTCTACCGGAATATCAATGACTACAACAATGGAGTGGCGGTCGACGAAACCACGGCAACCCTCTGGCATCAGTACGCCTTCAATGGTTACTTCGCCTCTACCTTTGACATGCAGATGGCGGCGATCTGGCCCGACCCCCACAGTGGCCAAATGGGCGACGCCAATACACCAGAGGCTGGCGTCTTCCGTATCCAGCGTGGCGGTAATTGGGCAAATTATCCCGCTGAACCTGTCAATGCAATTACCAAATGGATTAGCCCGCAGTTGACACGCGTCCAACTTACGGCACCAGTCGATTCCGGCATCCCCGGAGCGCTTGGGATTTCCACCGGTGAGCAGGCCTTTTACTACGACCGGCGCATTCAAGACCGTGGCTTTTTCGACTACAGGGAACAGCTCGCCAGCGGGCCCAACGGTTACCAAACCGGTGAAATGGATTCTTACAGCGTGTCGCTCGAGCAGACTTCCGCTGACGGACAGTTCGGTTTTGAAGCGGCGTTGTATGGCGAGGAGTATGAGGACAGCTTGCGCTGGTCGGTAACTGATTTCTCTGTCGACGTGAACATCCGCATGCCGGACGGGTCCATGAATCCGAACCTCGGCCGCGCTTTCGCCAACGGAAACGGATTCGCTGAACCTCAGTACTATCGCCAGGACGCGATGCGCGTCACTGCTTTCGGTAAGTATGACTTCGAGGAGAAGCACAGCGACGGATGGTTGAAACACTTAGGTGGCCAAGTCCTTACGCTTTTCGCAGGGCGCCAGGAATCGGATCGCCGTCGCGAAACTCATATGACTGGCTCCCAAAAGGGAGAAGCTGGACAATATCTCAACGGTAATTTTAGTCCTTTCATTGGCTGGTTCCAGCGCCCTTCCTTTGTCCACTATATGGGTGGACCATCTTTGCTCTCCCTACCGGCGGGTAGCGATGCCAACCTTCAGTCGCCCACAGTTCGCCAGATCATGGGCACCACCACTCGGTCAATGATTTGGGACCACAGCCTCGGCGCCCAGATAACTGATGAGAATGGCGCGCTTCTTCCTGACAAGAACCTTTGGGACGGTGTGCGCAGCGATGCCACTATCCGCATGACGGATCACAGCGTGGATCCTACCAGCACCTTCATCTGGGGCAACAGCCGGTCGAAATCGGAGGTCGAATCCTTTGCCGCGGTTTTGCAAAGCCACTGGCTGGACAGGCATGTGGTCACCACCGCGTCCTGGCGGCGCGACAAGGTGGAGTTGTTCACCGGGAATGGTGGTAACGATCCGGTGACCGGTTTTGGAACACGTGGTGAATGGCCCGAGTTGAGCCCGACCAGTCCCCAACCAGGTAGCACCGATCAGACTAGTTTCAGCGTAGTGGCTCACGCGCCGGACTTCATCAGCAAGCACCTTCCGCTCGGAATGAACCTGAGTGCCCACTACGTCCAGTCAGAGAATGTCGACGCTCAGGGCGCGTTTATCAACTGGTATAACGAGTCCATTTCGCTTTCGTCAGGGGAGTCCACGGAATACGGTTTCTCTGTCGGAATGCTCGAAAACAAGTTGAACTTCAAGGTCAGCTGGTTCGAGAGTGACGCGAAGGGTGCCATCATAAATCCGATCACCCGAATCGGCCATATGGAAATAGATGTGCTGAGGTTCAATACACCCGCTGAACTGCAAGCAGCCGGCTACAAGGAAATGGATCCACAATTCATTATTGCCAGCGAAATCGGGAAGACCGGGCAGATAATCACGACAGACACCGGGGTGAATATCGAGGATTGGACTGCCCGCAACCCACAGCAAAGCTCGCTGCAGTCCACTTCGGATATCGGCTCCGAGGGCATGGAACTCGAGTTAGCTTACAACCCTACACCGAACTGGCGCATCCACCTCAATGTTGCCCAGCAGGAAGCGGTGAAAAGCAACTTCGACCCGTCGCTCAAGCGCTATTTCAACGAGCGCTTTCCACAGCTGGAAGCGATCGGCACTCAGCTTTGGATGAGCAACGACCGGGTTTTAGACCTTGAGGGTATGCCGGCAAACAACTTCTCTCGTTTAATAAATCCGGATACGGGCGAATGGCACCCAACTGTGGCGAGCAACCTGGCTGCCTTCTTCGGTGCCGTTGCTCAGGAAGGGCTGCCTACGCAGGAACTTCGCGAGTGGCACGCAAATCTTATCACCAACTACGAATTTCGTAGCGGCGGCTCGAAATTCCTGGAAGGATTCGGGATTGGTGGAGCGCTCCGCTGGATGGATGAGATCGTCCTTGGCAATCCGTTGCTTCAGGACGAATTTGGCAACTGGGTGCCGGATATCGGGAACCCCTTCATGGGCGAATCCGAGACCCATTTCGACCTGTGGATTACCTACAACTACCGGTTTGAGAATGCCAATGTTGACTGGCGCATCCGCTTCGGAATCAAAAACGCCTTGGGTAACTCTGATGTGATCCCTGTGAATGCCAACCCGGACGGCACGATTCAAACTTTCCGTCTGGAACAGCCTCGGATCTTCGAACTGACCAACACGTTCTCGTTCTAGGGCAGGAGATTTTCATCGTGTTAGGTCGGCCACTTTCGGGGTCGGAGACGGAGTGGGTTACACTCCGTCTCCTCACCTTTTCACTTCCGAGCTTCAGGAACTGTTTGACGTGCACACAAACGGGAGTTAGCGTCGGTCGCCCGGAGTTGTTCACCTGTTCTCATCCTTACCAGCAAGATCGATGTTTTCCTTCAAAATTCGTCTCCTTCTTTTCTTACCGTTTGCGTCCTCTGTGCCTGCATTGCTAGCGTCCGCGAATGAGTTGAGCAGCCTCATTGCCCACCGCGAGCAGCTCGAAACAACCGTGTGGCAGCAGGAAACGCTCGCTCAGGAACACGAGGAGTTCTTCATTCGCCTCTGGGACGAACTGCGGAACAATCGTCAGCCGCTCGCGACGTTGAGCGCCAGACGGTTTGAAAGGATTGAGTTCGGGAGACTCAGCGAGCCGTCGGAGCTCGAACATGGTATCCATGTTTCGACGATGGATAGCGACAAACAGACGATGACCCGAGAAGAGTGGGTCAGGTGGATCCAAGCCCTCTCCGCCAGTGGATTCGACCTGGAGCAAAGCGAGTGGCACCACAAGCGATTCCAGAAAGTTGGCAATGCCCCAGGCTATTCAACGGTCTCGTTCAGTCTTCACGTGCGCAATCCGAAATCGTCGACGCGGATCATCCTCGATGGCTTGCTCGATGTTCAGTGGGAACAAGAGAAGGGGAGCGATGGCGTTTACGACCCCGAGTTGATTTCGGTCACCTCGCTTGAGGTGCTGTCGCGCGAAGGACCGCCACTTTTCGCTCGATTGGGTGCTTTCGACATCGAACCGATGCGCCGTGGTCCCGTGCTTGCGTATGACCTCAACAACGATGGCGCATCAGAATTGATTCTTCCTGGGGCAAGTCTGGTCGCCTGGAATGATGGCACCGGCGATTTCACCCTCGCACAGCTCAACGCGATTCCGATCGTGAATGCGCGCGCAGCAGTGATCGGCGATTTCGACCGAGATGCCCGCCCGGATCTTGTGATTGATGGCTCGATTCAGGAATCGCGATTCAGCCAGAAAAAGGTTGGCCTGTTTCTGCTTCGAGGAGAAGCAGACGGGCGATTCTTGACCGCTCCCGAGCAGCTCATCATTGAGCCCGAATTTAAGGTGCGTGCGGACACAACGCTCACCGCCGGAGATATCGACGGTGACGGCGATCTCGACCTTTGGCTGGGGCAATACAAGGAGCCCTACGTTGGCGGCTCCATGCCAACACCGTTTTTTGATTCCAATGATGGGCATCCATCCTTCCTGCTGATCAACTCCGGCGACGGGATTCGCTTTACTGAGGAGACCGAGAAACGAGGGATCGGCCCGAAACGCCACCGGCGGGTTTTCTCGAGTTCGTTTTGGGACTATGACAATGACCTCGATCAGGACCTGCTCGTAGTCAGTGATTTCTCGGGCGTCGATTTGTATCGAAATGACGGGCACGGACACTTTACCGACGTGACTGAATCGGCCATTCCGAACCGGTTTCTTTTCGGTATGGCGCATACGATCGCGGATTTCAATCGGGACGGGTTGCTGGACTTCTACGCCATCGGGATGTCGTCGACCACGGCGAGTCGGCTGCATGCCATGGGAGCTCGGCGCGAGGATTTAGCAGAACTTACGGACATGCGTATTCCGATGACATTTGGAAATCGTCTCTATCTCGGCCAACGGGATGGCGAGTTTATCCAACCGGGTTTGAGCAAATATGTGGCTCGTACCGGTTGGTCGTGGGGCGTGGCTACGGTCGATTTCGACAACGACGGTGATCTAGATTTTTATGTCGCAAACGGTCACGACAGCAACACCACCTCTCGGGACTACTGCTCGAGCTACTGGACCGACGACATCTACCGAGGATCGTCTCTGGAAAGTCCTCTATTCGACGAATACTTTTCCGAAAAACTGGGAATCAAGGAGGACAACGGAATTTCCTGGAATGGCTTCGAGCACAACTTCTTTTACCTGCCGATGTCCGATGGTCGCATCCGAAATGTGTCCTACCTTGCCGGAGTGGCGCTGGAGGAGGACAGCCGGATGGTCGTGGCTGACGATCTCAATGGCGATGGCAGGCTCGACCTTATCATCGATTCCAACCCGCCTGACTGGGACCCACAGAAAGAAAGGAGCTCGCTCACGGTTTTCCTGAACAACTTCCGGGACGCAGGGAACTTTGTTGGCGTAATTCTGCAGGAAAGAAAAGGTGGTCCGGTTTCTACCGGTGCGCGTGTCGATATCGCGGTTGGTGGACGCGTTCAGACGTCGGCAAACATCAACGGCGACTCGTTCGAAGCCCAACATCCAGCGACGAAACACTTCGGCTTGGACACAGCAGAGAGCGTGGACTTCATCGAAGTCACATGGACTGACGGCACGCGCCGAAGAATTAACAACCCCGCGATCAACAAGTATCACAAGATTGCGCCATGAGGTGGGGGGTTGTCACTGCTGGTCTTTGGCTGATTGTTGACACCTTCGGTGCGGGAGCAGCAAACCTCGCCGACGGGACAGCACGGATGGTCGAACGCCTTCGCGCCTTGGAACTCGCCGAGCATACCGATCCGCATGTGTATCGAAGCGATTTCATGGCGGAAAAACTGAGAAGGCAGATTCGCGACGATCTGCCGATTGCGGAGTGGTTTCGCCTCAGCTATGAGCTTGCGGAGACCTACATCCGCGGAAACCTCAATCAGGAGGCGATTGCCGTGCTTGATGGCATTTCCGAGCGAATCGCCCCACTTCCTTCAGAGCCGCGCAAAATGATCGAGGCCGGTCTCGACCGCCTCCGCGGCCTGGCCTGGTTGAGGTTCGCAGAACAAGAGAACTGCGTATCCCACCATGTGGCAGAGTCTTGTCTATTTCCGATTCGGAATGCTGGTGTTCACCGATTACGACTCGGCTCCGAGAATGCCGTTCATCATCTAAAAGAGTCGTTGGCTGGGAACCCGGGCGACTTGCGCACGAAGTGGCTTCTAAACGTTGCTGCGATGACCCTAGGCGAGTACCCGCAAGAGGTTCCTGAGGCGTTTCGCCTCCCGGAGGATTCCTTTTCGCCTCGCGCTGAGGTCGGTGAATTCATCAATGTCGCCCGTGCTGCCGGAGTGGATATTCAGGGACTTTCGGGCGGCGGAGTCATGACGGATTTTGATGGGGATGGCTGGCTCGATCTCATGGTTTCGTCGTGGGGGTTGCAGGATCAGCTCCGGTTCATGATTAATCGCGGCGATGGCACGTTTGCAGACGCGACTTCAAAATCCGGATTGGAGGGAATCGTCGGTGGACTGAACCTGTCATGCGCCGACTTTGACAATGACGGTGATGCGGATGTTCTCGTATTGCGTGGAGCCTGGTTGAATCGTTGGGGGCATCAACCGAATTCGCTTCTGAGAAACAACGGTGATGGCACATTCTCGGACGTGACCGAGGCTGCCGGTTTGCTGAGTTTTCATCCAACTCAGACGGCTACCTGGTTTGATTTCGATGGCGATGGTTGGCTCGATGTTTTCATCGGAAACGAAAGTACGATTGGTGATCCGCATGCATCCGAGTTGTACCGAAGCAATGGCGACGGCACGTTTACGGAAATTGCGGCTGAAGCCGGATTGACTGTTGATGCACAGGTCAAGGGTGTTGCCGCAGGCGATTTCGACAATGACGGTCGACCGGATCTCTATGTTTCAGTGTTGAATGGCTCTAACTACTTTTTCCGAAATCGAGGTGCACTCGACAGTGGGCGTTGGGTCTTTGAGGACGTAACGCGAGACGCTGGTGTTGCCGAGCCCGTTCGGTCGTTTCCCTGTTGGTTTTGGGATTACGACAATGATGGATGGGAAGACTTGTTTGTGGCGGGCTTCGGTGCCGACTCAGTTGGCGATGTTGCAGCCGTAATGTTTCGCGAACCTGGAAATCTTGAACGGCCGCTTGTATACAGAAACAATGGCAAGGGTAGCTTCGATGACGTTTCTGAATCTGCGGGGCTCGAACAATGTTGGCTACCGATGGGTGCAAACTTTGGAGACCTCGACAACGACGGGTTCCTCGATTTTTATGTAGGAACTGGTGACACGCCGATGGACATGATTATTCCGAACAAGATGTATCGGAACAATCGTGGCAGTTCCTTTAGCGACGTGACCACCTCAGGCCACTTTGGGCACTTGCAGAAAGGGCACGCGATCTCTTTCGGCGACTTCGACAATGACGGAGACCAGGATATCCATGCGGTGATGGGAGGGGCCTTTGGGGGTGATCGATACATGAATGCGCTTTTCGCCAATCCCGGAAATGGCAACAGTTGGATCAAACTGCGGTTAGTCGGGAAATTGAGCAACCGTGCTGGTATTGGCGCACGAGTTCGCGTCGATGTTTTGACTGACTCAACCCTACGTAAGGTTTTTCGAACGGTCAGCACAGGTGGCAGTTTCGGCTGCAACCCGCTCCGACAGGAAATCGGACTCGGTGCCAATGTCCGTACTGTTGAACTCACCGTCAGCTGGCCGTCGAGCGGTGTCACTCAGAACTTTCGGAACGTCGAAGCAAATCGCGCCTACGTGCTTGAGGAAGACTCTAGCCAGCTGTTGGAAGACGTCCTGCCGGCAGTTTCTGACATTGCACGAGAAGCGAATGTGCACCGACATGTCCCTTAAGTCCATCGTGCTGGTTTCCGGCACCTTCCTGATTGCCGCAAATTTCCCAATGATCGAACTTGACGCGTCATCTGTCGCCAAACGCATCCAAACACGTAGTTACCCATCTGTGTTTCAGGCGTGGCATCCAATCGACATGGCGGAGTATCCGCTCGGGTCGAACGAGGATCGTTTGCGTGCAGCTGCGAAACACGATGTGCTTTGGGAAGAGCCGGTCAGCCAGATCGGTTTCAATGTGGAGCTCGTGCTTGGCGCAGAGTGGGATCACCTCCACGGTGGTCTCGCAACGCAGTTCACTCGAGCCAGTCTTGAACCTCCCCCGATTTTGTGGACACGAACAGCGCAGTCTGAGAGAGA
Organism: Opitutales bacterium; assembly: GCA_965218995.1. Taxonomy (GTDB): domain Bacteria; phylum Verrucomicrobiota; class Verrucomicrobiia; order Opitutales; family UBA2995; genus JAABVD01. Next base: position 2,019,776 of record CBDCML010000004.1, on the reverse strand, counting down.
TCATTAGACATGCCAAGAACCCACAGAACCTATGATGAGGAGTTCAAACGTCGAGCCGTTGAACTCTATTTGCACAGTAACAACAGCCTCAAGCAGGTGGCCCGTGAACTGGGGATTTCCGATGGGAGCCTCAGGAAGTGGCGCAAGGATCTCTTCGGGGACCCCTCCGACCAGCAGGGACTTTCCCGCCCCTTGAACGATCCCGAAGAGATGGCCCGCGAGATCCGTCGGCTAAACCGGGAAAACGCTTACCTGCGTCGCCAGCGAGAGATCTTAAAAAAAGCCGCGAGCATACTGGCCGAGGACCCGCAGCTGGGTATGCGCTGATCGATCAAATGCGGGCAATCTATAGAGTGGTTGAACTTTGTCAGGCGCTGGCTGTGAGCAGGAGTGGTTATTACCGATGGCGCAGGGGTAAGGCGGGAGCGCGCCGCCGCCAAAATCGGCTCCTCCTGAGCGAAATCAAACGGATCCATGCCGACCGGCACACCCGCTGTTACGGTAGTCCTCGCATGAGCGTGGAGCTCAACCAGCGGGGTTTTCGCTGCTCGGTTAACCGGGTGGCCCGGCTGATGAAGCAAAATGCTCTAAAAGCCTGTAGGGGTAGCCCCTTCCGGCCCAAGACGACCCGGCAGGATCCCCGCAGCCTCCCAGCGCCCAACCGTCTGGCCGAGGCTCCGGACCCGACCGGGCCCGGCCAAATCATGGTCAGCGACATCACCTACATCCCCACTCGGCAAGGCTGGTTGTATCTAGCGGTCGTGATGGACCTCTTCGGCCGCGTAATTCAGGGCTACAAGGTGGCCGAGAGCCTGGCCTCCGGTCTGGTCGTTTCAGCCCTTCACCAGACCAGGAATCGAGTGGGAGGTTTTCACAAAGCCCTCTTTCATTCAGATCGTGGCTGCCAGTATACCAGTCACCAAGTGCGGCAGCAATTGAACGACTTTGGTTGGATTCAGAGCATGAGCGCGCTAGGATACTGTTACGACAACGCCGCTTGCGAGAGCTTCTTTGCCTCCCTCAAAAGCGAATGCTTTCCCCAAAACGGCGTGTTCGAATCCAAGCAGCAGGCCCGCCTGGCCATCTTCGATTACCTCGAGACTTTTTATAACAAACGTCGAAGGCACAGCACCCTGGGATACCTTTCACCAGAAGCATTTCTTCAAAAACACTTCCAAAATCAAAACCATAACCTAACATGAACATACGCTACGCTGTTCGTGTCCACAAAATCGGGGGAAGACCATCTTGAGACTGCGCTTGGCACTAGGTTACTCGCAAAACATGAATATTGAAATCCATCAAGAGGTTACGCTTTCGGAGTTGATGCGATTGGGTCTGCCGGTCACTGAGGCTTCTCGCCTGCTGAATACCGTCGAGAGGGTCCGGGAACTGGCGCCAGCAGATCAGTGGCGTGCGCTGTCCGCCGATACCCTGAAGCCGAGCGTGCCGTTTCCAGTTCATCAATTGATGTTCGGCCGGATATTCAGTAGGTGGGATTCTAGTGGCGGGCCGGCGCCTGCTTGGCTGCCCGACGAGTTGACAATCTGCCGCAGCAATATCGGCCAGATGATGGAGGAATATGGCTTTGCGTGTTACGAGGATTTACACCGTTGGTCTGTGTCTAATCGAGATGCGTTTTGGAGTGCCGTGATTCGTCGCCTGGGGATCCGCTTCGAAAAAGAACCGCTAAAGATTCGTGATCTCGATAGTCCGCACGAGGCTCCGGTGTGGCTGCCGGGAGCCCTATTCAACATTGCAGAGAATTGCTTCAATGGAAGCCCGGATGCCCCTACGCTGGTTTTCCCCGGCTCGAATGATACGGTCGCCACCATGTCCGTGCGTGCCTTACAGGAACTGAGCGCACGGGTCGCCAAAGGACTGCGTGACATAGGGATGAACACCGGTGACGCCGTGGCGGTGATCATGCCAATGACTGTTGAGTCGGTGGCGATCTATCTGGGCATCGTGCTCGCCGGTTGCGTGGTGGTTTCGATTTCTGACAGTTTTGCGGCCGAGCAGATAAGGAAACGGTGCGCCGCCACTGATGTGAAACTCGTGTTCACGCAAGATGTCGTTTCCCGGTCCGGGAAGAGAATCCCATTGTACGCGCGTTTCCTCGAGGCACCGGCACCGAGGATGGTGGTCGTGGAGAGCAAACCCGGTGGCGAAATGAATGCGCTGCGCCCCGATGATATGCGATGGGCGGAATTTCTGGCTGCCGAAAACGTCTTCGCGCCGGTCATGCTCGGACCTGACCGGCCCAGCAATTACTTGTTTTCCTCCGGTACGACCGGCGAACCCAAGGTTATTCCGTGGAGCCATACCACGCCGATCAAATGTGCGGCGGACGCTATGCTCCATCATGACATTCAGGAGGGCGACATTCTCGCATGGCCGACAAATCTGGGGTGGATGATGGGGCCCTGGTTGGTTTACGCGGCTTTGGCGAATAGGGCGGCAATTGCGCTCTTCCCCGACGCGCCAACGACCCGTGAATTTGGTCGGTTTGTCGAAAATGCCGGCGTTACGATGCTCGGAGTTGTGCCAAGCTTGGTCCGCAGCTGGCGCGAGAGCCGTTGCATGGAGGGCCTGGATTGGAGCCGGATCAAGAAGTTCAGCAGCTCTGGGGAGTGCTCGAATCCGGAGGACATGCTCTATCTGATGATGTTGGCCGGATACAAACCGATCATCGAGTACTGCGGAGGAACGGAGATAGGCGGGGGGTTTTTGACTGGGACTGTTGTGCAGGCGGCTGCTCCGGGCTACTTTTCGACTCCCGCTTTGGGAATGGAAATCGACATTGTGGACGAGAATTCGAATCCGGCACACCTTGGGGAGGTTCTCCTTGTTCCTCCATCAATCGGTTTGTCGGACAAGCTTCTCAATGCGGACAATTGGGAGGTCTACTTCAAAGGTGTTCCCAGCCGTGCCGACGGATCCGTGCGTCGTCGACACGGGGATGAGGTTGAGGTTGTGGGCGGAGGCTATTTCCGCCATCATGGAAGAACAGACGATACGATGAATCTGGGGGGTATTAAGGTCAGTGCGGCGGAGATTGAGAGCAGCATTCTTGCCAACTGTCCTTCTATCCGGGAGGCGGCTGCGATCGCCGTGCCACAGGACGGTGGCGGGCCGGATTGCCTTGTTTTGTTCCTCGTGCCGTCAATCGATGAAGAGATGGAGGTTGGGCACTGGCCTGGGGTTGTTCAATCTAGTTTGCGAGAGCATCTCAATCCTTTGTTTAGGGTGGCGGACGTTGTCGTCGTCAGCGAATTGCCGAGGACCGAATCGAATAAGGTGATGCGGCGAACACTTCGCTCCATGTATCACCGGACGGTGTCCGATACGTAAGTGGAGACGAATACGATTTGAAAAAACCTGCAGCGCAATGAACCTCATGCTCGATATCAATCCGGACCTGACAAAGAAGACGGCCTTGGTGACGGGTTCGACCAGCGGAATCGGATGGTCGATCGCTCAGGCAGTGGCCGGAGCGGGAGCGAACGTAATGGTACATGGGCTGGGGGATCGCGATGACCGTGAACGCTTGCGTCTGACTCTATCCGGTTCCGCGAAAGGAAAGATAGCATGCCATGGAGCGGATCTTGCCGAACCAGGTGAAGTCGAGGCGCTGATTCGGGACACGAAGGCGACTCTGGGTCCGATAGATATTCTAGTCAACAATGCTGGACTGCAGCACGTGGCATCGGTGGATTCAATGCCACTAGAGCGATGGTCGGTCATTAACCAAGTAGTCTTGCAGGCGGCGTTCCTTACAACGAAGGCCGTGATCTCAGGCATGCGGACGCGAGGATGGGGCAGGGTAATAAACATCGTTTCCGCCCACGGCCTCGTCGCATCGCCCTACAAAAGTGCGTATGTAGCGGCCAAGCACGGGTTGATCGGGCTCACTCGAAGCTCCGCGCTAGAGTTGGCGGAGTCGGGTGTGACTGTGAACGCGATTTGTCCGGGATATGTGAGAACGCCGCTGGTGGATTCGCAGATTAAGGCTCAGGCCGAAAGCCACCATGTGTCTGCTGATCGGGTCGTGAGGGAGGTTATTCTATCTGCTCAACCGAATAAGCGATTTGTTCCGCCAAACGAAATTGCCGCACTCCTGCTCTTTCTTTGCAGTGATTTCTCAACCTCTATCACGGGATCGGCTATCGTGATCGATGGTGGGTGGACGGCACGCTGAGTAGGGCCTCGCTGAACTGCATCTTTTGGGAGCAGGCCGAGTATGTGGCGGATGATCTCATTGTTGAGAGTTCCGGTTTTCTCCATTCATGGCGTGCGCCCGGTCCAAACGGGGGACTCGTTCCTTCGCATTTCGGCGTTTATTCCCAAAATTCGCGCTCAGTGCCGCACCGCTCAACCGTCAGGTTTCATCGAAAATACGGCATGCCGCCGTTTTGCGTGGTTCTGATTGCCCGGCATTCTCACGGTATCGTCAATCCGATTCTATTTATCCGCCTTCTTGCTGTGTTGCGTTACGGCACCAATCGTGTCCGCAGGAGAATTTCTCGTCCGAGCATAGTCGATTTTTTTGTCAGCCGTCAGCGTGGTTGGCCCTCGGTTTCGATAGGTCTTCGACTCTTTGGCTGCGATCGGCCGGCTCAACACCGTCGCCTTTTGACCCACGTAGCACGATCTGGAATGATCGGCCGGTGCGGGTGACGGCAATGACTCCTCGTTTTTCCAGATCCTGGAGCCTCGCGTCCCAATAGCCGGGTGGTCGTGCTGGTAGTTTTATTCGAAGATCGCGCAACGACAACGAACCATGTTTGCGGAGCCGATCGAGCATGCGGTCACGGTCGACCGCCTCCTGTAAGCTTTGCTTTGCAGTTGGATCTTGGGCTATGAGTCGATTAACGCACTTCAACACCTCCACCTGCTTGTCCAGCGTCGTGTTTTTCTGTTCCTCGCAGTTTCGGCCTGCCGCTCACCCCCGATAAATCGGGGCAAGGGCGGCAGGCCTGTCTGCCACGTTTCTATTCCAAGCGTGAGGCCCTGTAGTTCACGCCGCCTCTGCGCCCTGTTCTCGCGGCGCCGGCCAAGATCCTTCGGTGGATCCCGCCAGGGACCGCTCCACGTCCTTGATCTTTTCTAGTACCGACCGGATTGACACAGGTATCGCACCCGTGGACGTTTGGGCGGGGTTTCCGCTGGACCTACATTGCCGGCCCGTTCAAGGCGCCGGAACTCGGCATGTCCCGATATGCAGGACTGTCCATGTTATTTGTAGCATCAGCCATGGTTTCGGCGTCCGGGGTAGTCTAGACTTAGGAAATTGGGGGCGCCGCCCACATCACCACACCAACCCTAATAACACAGCCATGGCACAACAATTATTTGACGAGAAATCTGTCTTTCGGGGCCGCACGGGGCCTGCCGAGCCCAAGATCGGGTCCGAGGAGTTCATTTCGATCGCCACCCGCTTCGGCTTTGACGAGGCCACCCTCGAGCGGTTTCGGGACGCCCTGCGGGACGCCCGCCTGCCCGACGGCGGGCCGAACCTGGCGCGCTACATGTGCCCGAATCCGCCCCACCCGGCCGGAGAGGATTACGAGGCGTTGGCCAGGGAGTTTTTCGGGGTGCGCTGCGCGCAGGGCGTGAGTTCAGGGACCGGCTCGCTCCACGCGGCCCTGGTGGGACTCGGCGCCGGTCCGGGCACCGAGGTCATCTGTCCGGCGACGGGATTCCTGGCCACCTCGGTGGCGGCCGTCCTCGCCGGTGCGACGCCGGTGTTCTGCGATGTCGACGAGTCGATGCAGATCGACCCGGCCAAGATCGAGCCGCTGATCACCGACCGCACCGTGGCGGTGTTGCCGACGCACCATTTCGGGATCGTCGCGGACATGGATGCGGTGGTGTCGGTGGCCCGCCGCCACAACCTGAAGGTGCTCGAGGACTGCGCCCAGTCGCCGGGCGGCAGCTTCCGCGGGCGGCTGGTGGGCACCATCGGCGATGTGGGGGCCTTCTCGGTGTCCTGCTACAAGATCATCGGCGGCGGCGAAGGAGGGCTGTTGATCACCGATGACAAGGATCTCTTCGAACGCGCCCAGCAGTTGATCGAGTGCGGCGGGTTCTGGCGGCCCGACCGCTTCGCCGCCCCCCGCTACGAAGGCGAGCTCTTCGTCGGCAGCAACTACCGCATGTCCGAGCTCGAGGCCGCCGTCGATGTCGTCCAGCTTCGCAAGCTGCCCGGCATCGTGGCCCGCTACCGCGACAACTTCCATCGCGTGGCAACCCGGCTTCAGCCGCGCCGCGGGATCGTCCCCCAGAAGCTCAACGACCCCGACGGGATCGTCGGATACCAGCTGCGCTTCTTCCCGGAATCCTACGAGCTGGCCGCAAGGATCGCGGACGACCTCCGCGCCGCCCGCATCCCGTTCCAGCACCGCGGCCGCGACGCCGCCCCCGACTGGCACGTCTACCGCGACATGTATCCGCTGGCCTCGCATTGGGACGCGCGCAACGCGCCCGGCGCCTGCCCGGTCGCCGAGGACCTCTTCGACCGCACCGTCGTCATCGAGATCGACCAGTGGTGGAGCCCCGGGGACGCCGCCGCCGCCGCGGAGGTCATCGACCGCGTCCTGGCCCGCCATTGCGAGGCCGACGCCGAGGCCCCGGGATGGCTGAGGGCATGAGGTTTGGCGAGGAGATTTGAGGGCAGGGCAGAACCGGAGGTTACAGAGCAGGACATGATCATTGGAATCCCCAGGGAGACGAAGGTTCAGGAACATCGGGTGGCGATGGTGCCGGCGGCGGTCCGCGAGCTGGTCAAGCGCGGCCACCGGGTGCTGGTCGAGCGCGGAGCCGGTGGTGGCGCGAGCTATCCGGACGAGCAGTATCTGGCGGCGGGCGCGGAGATCGTGGCCGACGCGGCGGCGGTGTTCGGCGGGGCGGAGATGATCGTCAAGGTGAAGGAGCCCCAGCCGCCGGAAGTGGCGATGCTCGAGGAGCGGCACCTGCTCTTCACCTATCTGCATCTGGCGGCCGGGCGGGCCCTGACCGAGTCGCTGGTGGCCAGTGGGTGCACCGCGCTGGCCTACGAGACCTTGAAGGTGAACGGGCGGCTGCCGCTACTGGAGCCGATGAGCGAGATCGCCGGCCGGATGTCGGCGATCGTCGGGTCCTATCATCTGGCGAAGCACCGGGGTGGGCGCGGGGTCCTGCTGGGCGGCGTGCCGGGCGTGGCGCCGGGGCGGGTGGTGGTCCTCGGGGGCGGAACGGCGGGGCTGAACGCGGGGCGGGTGGCACAGGGCATCGGGGCCGACGTGACGATCCTCGAGGTGGACTTCGAGCGGATGCGCTTCCTGGACATCGCAATGGGCGGGACCCACACGGTTTATTCCAACGAGACGAACCTCGCGGAGCTGCTGCCGCGGGTCGACCTGCTAATCGGGGCGGTGCTGGTTGTCGGCGCGGCGGCGCCGCGGCTAGTGACCCGCGAAATGCTGCGCCTGATGCCCCCGGGCAGCGTATTCGTGGACATCGCGGTCGATCAGGGCGGCTGCGCCGAGACCACCCGCCCGACGACCCACGACGACCCCACCTACGTCGAGGAGGAGGTGATGCACTACTGCGTGGCGAACATGCCGGGGGCCTACGCCCGGACCGCGACCCAGGCCCTCAACAACGTCACCCAGCGGTGGATCACGCCTATCGCCGACCACGGGCTGGAGGAGGCCTGCCGGTGCCATCCGGAACTGCTCGGCGCGGTCAACGCGGCCGGGGGGAGGCTGACCTGCGGGCCGGTCGGCGAGGCGCACGACCTGCCGGTGAGCGATCCGGCGGCGGTGGAGCCCGGACGATCAACCCCCAGCCAATCGTGATGGCCACCTGCCACCTGATCGGCACACGCTCGTGCCACCGGCGGAGACGGCGCGCCCTCCACGCTTCGCTGGCCCTGCTCCTCGTGGGGCAGGGATTACGCTTACTTCCATCTTCCTTGCTACCGAGACCTTCCAATCCAATCTCGCCGCCGAACCGGGAGATCACACAACCATGAAAGAACCATCCTGATGCCATCCGTCCTATCCAATTTCATCGGGGGTGCCGCAATCGATTCCCTGGGAAGCGATACGGTCCCTGTACACAATCCCTCGACCGGCGAAGTTCTCGCCCAGACGCCCTTGGGTTCGCGCGCCGACGTGGACCGCGCGGTCTCTGCGGCTGCCGTCGCTTTTCCTACATGGAGCGAAACAACGGCGGCTCGCCGCACTGAAATTTTGTTCAAATACAAGGCGCTCCTCGAAGCCAACTTCGAGGAGCTGGCGAGACTTGTGGTGCGCGAAAACGGCAAGACCTTTCCGGAAGCGCAGGGCGACATCCGGCGGGGCATCGAGGTGGTCGAATTTGCCTGCGGAAGAAACCATCTGCTCAAGGGGGAGTCGCTTCCCCAACTTGCGGTCGGGATGGACGGAATCACCACCCTCGAACCGCTGGGCGTCTGTGGCGGAATCACACCATTTAACTTCCCAGCTATGGTGCCGATGTGGATGTTTCCCCTTGCCATAGCCTGTGGGAATACGTTCGTCCTCAAACCAAGCGAAAAAGTGCCCCTCACCGCCATTCGCTTGGCCGAGTTGTTTGCCGCCGCCGGGCTCCCGGAAGGAGTCCTCAATATCGTGCACGGAGGTCGGGAAGTGGTGGATGCACTCTGTGTCCACCCCGGTATCGCCGCCATCAGTTTCGTCGGTTCCACCACGGTGGCGAAGCACGTCTATACCCTGGGTACGTCCCATGGAAAACGGGTGCAGGCGGCCGGCGGCGCCAAGAACGTCCTGCTCGTCATGCCCGACGCCGAACCTGACTCGACGCTGCGCGCCATTATGGGCGCCGTCTATGGATGCGCGGGACAACGGTGCATGGCGGGATCGGTGGTCATGGGGATCGGCGATTCCGCTGACCGGACTCGCGACCGCATCGCCAGTGCCATCGACGGGATGAAACTCCTGCCCACCCACGAGCGAGATGACAGCGATATGGGCCCGGTCATCGATGGGAGGGCGCGAGACAGATTGTTCACTTCAATTGGGGCGGCAGTCGAGGAAGGCGCCAGCCTCGTCCGCGACGGCCGCAAGAGTCTGCCGGAATCCGGCGGCTTCTTCGTGGGTCCTACCCTTCTCGATCACGTCGCCATCGACATGGAAGTGTGGCGCTCCGAGCTGTTCGGTCCCGTCCTCAGTCTCAGCCGGCCCGACAATCTCGATCAGGCCATCGAGTGGATCAACTCCAGCGGTTACGGCAACGGGGCCGTCATTTTTACCGCCAGCTGTGCTGCGGCCCGGAAGTTTGCGCGCGGCGTTCAGTGCGGAATGATCGGAGTCAACGTGGGCGTTCCCGCCCCGATGTCGGTCTTTTCCTTTTCCGGGTGGAACAACTCGTTCTTTGGCGATCTCCACGTCCAGGGCATGGAAGGCATTCGGTTTTACACCCGTCAGAAGGTCGTCTTATCGCGCTGGGACGACTCCTGCGTGCGCCATCAGGGATGGTGAATGACGGAGTAGTTGTGCAACACTTTCGGAAGAACACAATGACAACCATAAGCCATCGCTTCGATGCGCCTTCCGCAATTGTCACCGGCGGCGGTTCGCGACGGCGGCTCGGCGACATTGCACGCGAACTCTCCGCAAGGCGTGTAATCGTGGTTACCGATCCTGGCGTTGTTGCCCTCGGCGTGGCCGGCGAAATCGAGCAGATCCTCACGAGTGCGAATTGCGAGGTGAGGATTTTTCAGAGCGTGCAAGCTGATCCCACCGACCTCAACGTCGCCGACGGTGTCAAAGCGCTTGAAGAACACAAGGCTGACCTGGTCGTCGCACTCGGTGGAGGATCACCCATCGACACCGCCAAGGTAATCGCCATTCGCTCCTCAAACCCCGAACCCTTGCCGGAGTTCATGGGACTGGACAAGATCAGGCGTCCTGGCATCCCCGTCGTTGCCGTTCCTACCACCGCGGGAACGGGTAGCGAGGCAACGAAAGTCGCGGTGATCACTGACACCGGGCGCAATGTGAAAATGATGATGATGAGTACGCCACTGCTCCCGCGCGTGGCCATCGTCGACTACGAGTTGTCGCTCTCCATGCCGAAGGCACTTACCGCCGCAGTCGGAGTCGATACGCTCACGCACGGGATCGAGGCCTACGTTTCGAAAAAGAGCAATTCCATGACCGACCCCCTCGCCCTGTCCTGTATCGATCTGGTGGGGCGACACCTCGCACGCGCGTGGGAGACCCCGGACGATCGTGAGGCCCGAAGCGGCATGATGCTGGCGGCCTGTCAGGGCGGGATGGCATTTTCTAACAGCAGCGTCTGTCTGGTGCACGGAATGAGTCGCCCCATCGGAGCGGTCTTCCACCTGCCCCACGGTCTTTCCAACGCTATCCTTTTGCCGTCCGTGACCGCCTATTCATGGCCGTCGGCTCCGGAGCGATATGCAAGGGTGGCGCGAACCCTCGGCTGCGCGAAAGACACAACACGGGATGAAGAGGCTTGCCACGCCTTGATCGACTACCTCGAACAACTCAACTTATCGCTGGGGCTGCCTCGGCTGTCGCGCTGCCGTGACGTTTCCCGAGCCCTATTCGACGAACAACTCAAGAAGATGGCGTCGGACGCGATCGCCTCGGGGAGCCCGGCCAAGAATCCGCGTGTGCCCTCAGCTGAGGAGATCGTTAGCCTCTACGAACAGGCCTAGTGACCAAACCGGGAGCGAAAAAGCCAATCTTCCGACGAATGCGAGTGGAAACTTCTCATTTTTTGAAAAAGGAGCCCCGCCATGTCGAACCACAGCAGCCAACGGTGGATTCACTGCCCGCAAGCCTGCAGCGATCCGGAGTCAGCGTATGCCAAATTCTCAACTTTGATTCGAAATGGGAACGGTTGATAGTTTTCGCCAAGAATGGGCCACAAGGAATTGTTTGCCGATGTCTGGGAAAGAGTATGCCGCGGATAAACCCAAAAAGAAAGGAAGATTAAGAAGCCTCAACGCATTCACGTTGGTGTAGCGGGGTGATCGGGTCGAGGAGGGGGATGTTGCGATGGGAAGGCCTGAGTCCTCCGTGCCGCGGCGCGGGTCGCCGGCGGGGGCGGGGAACGGGGTCGTCACCGGGTGCCCGCCGCCTTCAGCGAAAAACGAACCCGTGCGTAGCGCGGAATCGTCCCGAGATCGGGCGTGAGCACTTCCGCCCACTGCAGAAACTCATCCGCGGGCGCGCCCTCATTTTCCATTTCCCGGGTTCGGGCCACCCTCTTGTGGGGGCGCGCGGCGAATCAGCCGGGCTGGTTCTTCGGGGTGGTCGTGGAACCGGTGCCGACGCGAAGGCGGCGGTAGGCCTGGGGCGGCTCGCCGGTCAGCTTTTTGAAGACCCTCGAGAGGTGGAAGGCGTCGGCGAAGCCGGTGCTGACCGAGATCTCTTCGACCGTCATGCCGGTACGCAGCAGGAGGGCCTTGGCGATCTCGACGCGCATCTGCCGCAGCACCACCATGGGCGATCGTCCGGTGGCCCGGCTGAATGCATGCTGGAGCCCGGAAGGGCTCAAGCATACATGGGCGGCGATATCGGCGATCCGGATTCGCTCGTGCAGATGCTGCCGCATGAACCTTTGGGCCCGAAACACGGACTCCGGCAGTATCGACATCCGCTTCCCGACCTGGAACCATCCCTCATTGCGCGGCGCCGTGAGCAGCATCCAAACCAACAGGCAAAGGCAGCCGTGCCCGCCGAGTCCACCGACGTCTGGGGAATCCTGGATGTCCAGCAGACGTTCCAGCTGGCGCATCGCGAGTCTCTCGTGATCGGCAATCCGCCAGACCCCGCGATCACGGGCCAGGCGGCCGGCCAGCGCTTCGGAGTGCACGTCGAAGTAGACTCCGATGCTCTTGCAGGCGCCTTCGGGCACTCGTTCGTCGTGGACGGTGCCGGGAGCGTACAGGATGCCCTCCCCGATTCCGAGGCCCATCCAGCCCGCGGGCGGGCTTTTCACCTCCATGCCCCCCGAAACGATCAGTTCGAGCAGCCAGTACTGGACCGCCTCCGTCCGCCGGAATTGGCGGTTGTCCATGGTCCACGACCCCGGCAACACAAAGGCGAGCTCGTATGCAGGATTATGCATTTTATTTGCAGTTTCAGCCATGGCTTCCGGATCGCGCATGTGGCAAAAAAGTATGTGTTGAGAACATCACACCGATAGACATCGATCCGCAAGTTTTTTCCGTCCTTCGCGTGCAGGATTAGACGTGTGGGCGCTCCGTCAACCTCTGAACGAACCACTACCAACGATGACCGGCCTGGATGTTTGCCTCGAATGTTTCTTCACCGATCTGCGGTATGACGAGCGGATTGGCCGGATTGCCGCCCTTGGATACAATTGCGTCGAATTCTGGCACCCCGAGGGCACCTGGGACGGCGGTCAGATCAATGCCGGCCAGCCCAAGGACGCCGCCGTGCTGCGGGACGCCTGCGAGGCGGCCGGCGTGAGCGTGGGTGGGTTCGTGATCAACGCCTGGGACGGGCTCTACGGCGGCTGCCCGGTCGATGCCGGGGACCGGCAGAAGTTCCTTGAGCAGGTCGAGCGGATGATCGACTTCGCGGGGCTGATCGGCTACGAGGCGAGGGTATGAATACCTGCTGACCTTCGCCATCGCGGTCGCCGTCAGCCTGCTGACCCGGGCTCCCGACCCCGCGAGGGTCGAGCCCTTCATCTGGCGCAGGAGCCTGATCCGAGTCGGCGACGAGGCCGTCAAACCGCGGTTCTGGCTCAGGCAGTGGCCGTGGTTCGCCGCCGCCACGGCCATCTTCCTGTTCTGGTAGCGTGCCTATTACTTCAACCAGGGGTGCGTCTGTATGACAGAGGAGCACTTGTCCGAGATGGCCGCGGGCATGAGCAATAGGAGACGCCGGTTAGATTGTGAAATCACTTTCGAACCCGCTTCCAAGACATGAACGAAATAATTTAGGACAAGCGAGATAACTACACCCACGCCGCGAATTCGCCTGGTCGTTGGCCAGGCCCGTTCAAGGCGCCGGAACTCGGCATGTCCGTGCCGATATGCAGGACTGTCCATGTTATTTGTAGCATCAGCCATGGTTTCGACGTCCGGGGTAGTCTAGACTTAGGGAGTTGGGGGCGCCGCCCACACCACCACACCAACCCTGATCACACAGCCATGACACAACAATTGTTTGACGAGAATCCTGTCTTTCGGGGCCGCACGGGGCCTGCCGAGCCCAAGATCGGGTCCGAGGAGTTCAGTTTGAGAGTCAGGAATTTATCCAGGCGTACCTGGATTGGCTGGATCCCTATCTGACTACTCAGTTAAAGCCAATGGGTATAGCCTTGGCGGACCTGAGCGCGGAGACGATGTACCAATACTGGATGTACAAATATGATCTTAGAGAATAACATATGGACCCATGATATTTGGACTCAACGAAAATAAAAAACTATAATCCCCTAATTACATTGTTGATGAGATATATAGGTAAGAAAAAGCTAATAATTCAATTAGTTACTTTCATCGCTTTTCTGTTGTTGTCATGTATTAATGGATATGCACAACATCAAGAAAAAGCCAATGTCCTATTTATTGAGGCATACACCGGGTGGAACAGCTATGTTCCTGGAGAGGAAGTAGGCTTTCATGTTTCCACCAGTGCGCCAACCTTCTCCATGAAGATTGCGCGCGTGGGAAAAGAAGCGGAGGTTGTTTGGGAGCAATCCGGGCTCAAAGGCAGTCAGCATCTCGTGCCGGAGAATGCGTCTTCCCATGGTTGCGGGTGGCCCACAGCGTTGAAGGTTGAAATACCTGACGACTGGGAAAGCGGGTACTACGAGGTCTCCCTTTTTGTAGAAGATAAAGGCGGCAAATTTTTTCAACGAGGCAGACGCACTGCGGAAGGGCGTTGTTTTTTCGTCGTAAAGTCAGCCCATCCTGGCCGTGACACGAAGATATTGCTGCAGCTCACGACTAATACCTATAACACTTATAACAATTGGGGCGGTTCCAGTCTCTACTATTATAATGGACGTGGAAATTTGCAGGGTTATCGGGTTTCCTTTGACCGTCCTCCCGCAAGCCAGTTCTTTAAGTGGGAGTTGCCCTTTGTGATGTGGGCAGAGGAGAACGGCTATAAAATCGACTATGCGGTAAATTCGGATCTGGAGTTTAATCCCGAATTGCTGGACTACTACCGCTTGGTTCTAAGCGTTGGCCACGATGAATACTGGTCTACACCCATGCGTGATAATCTGGAGGCGTTCATAGCGGATGGAGGAAATGTAGCGTTCTTCAGTGGCAATACTTGTTGCTGGCAAGTTCGCAGTGAGGACGAAGGTCGTGCGTTGACCTCTTGGAAAGAGAATTATCTTAAAGACCCGTTCTATGGTCTTGGCCACTATCCATTTGTATCCACACTATGGAGTCATCACTTGCTCGGTCGCCCGGAAAACGAAATGACCGGTGTCGGTTTTTTGAAGGGCGGTTTCCACAAGAGCCATGACATCCTAATGGAAGGTTCTGGTGCTTTCACAGTGCATCGACCCAATCATTGGGTTTTTAAAGGAACCGGATTGAAGCGGGGGGATGAATTCGGAGGAAACGATACGATCGTTGGATACGAATGTGACGGATGTGAACTTGAATGGCGTGACGGGCTGCCTTTTCCAACGAATCGGGATGGGACGCCTGAATCATTTTCAGTGCTTTGCACTGCGCCCGCCCGTTGGCAACCCAGCGATGCGCAATTTTACGAATTGTGGAGCAGGGATGACATGGGAGCAGCTTGTCTTGGAATTTATACTCAGGGAGGAACCGTTTTCACAGCTGCTACCACCGATTGGTCGCACGGACTGAGTGGGGGTGATCCCATCGTGATGCAAATCACTAAAAATATATTAGATCGGTTGTCCAAATGAAAATTTTCAGAATGCTTGGTTTCAGAACAGTATACGCTCTCTATATAGGGTTGATTGGATTCTTTTGTGGATTGAATCTCAATGCCGATGCAGATTCAAAGCGCCCGAATATATTGTTTATCTATACGGATGACCAAAGTCATCGGACCTTAAGCTGTTATGAGGATTTTGGCGCTAGGCCGTGGGTAAGGACTCCCCATATCGACAGGCTGGCTCACGAAGGCGTATTGTTTTCCACCGCATACGGAGCTTCGTGGTGCGCGCCGAGTAGAGCTAGTGTGCTGACAGGATTGCTTCCATCCCGGGAACACTTCAATAGCCAGGGAAACCGTTTGGTGAGCACTATCAATTAAGAGGTTGATGATCCTGATATCAGGCGGCAACCGAAGGACTTAAAAAAATAAAATGACTATATCTGGTACCTCTTCTTCTAAAAGTTTTTTATATTGTGTGCTTCTAGCATTCATTTCTCTGGCAATGATGTGCGGTGCAAACGCGCATACCTCGGTTCCCAAGGAACGTCCACGGGTTCGGCCACCCTCAGCATTGACGGGATGGGCAGATTGGGTAGAAGGCGAAAAATTGCTGGAACGCATCGAGGTGCCGCCAGCGCCCGTGCTATCTCCCGAGGAGGAACTAAAGACCTTCAAACTGGCGCCTGGCTACCGAATCGAATTGGTTGCCGCCGATCCCTTTGTCCAGAAACCCATTTTTTTTGAATTTGATCCCGAAGGCCGCATGTGGGTTGTCGAATACCAGGGCTATATGCGGGACCTTCAAGGGAGTGGTGAAGGTGAACCTATTTGCCGTGTTGTTGTACTGGAAGACAAAGACGAAGATGGTCGGATGGATTCCAGCACAGTATTTTTGGATGGATTGGTAATGCCGCGTTCGCTTGCCTTTGTTGAAGGAGGAATTCTCCTGCAGGAGCCGCCAAATTTATGGTTCTGCGAAGACCTTGATGGTGACTTGCGAGCAGATCGAAAAACCGCTGTAGGCAAAATGGGAATCGCAGGAAATCCTCAGCATACGGCCAATGGATTGCGCTATGGCATTGATAATTGGCTTCACTGCGCCGATTCGCCCGAGCGCTTTCGCTGGGAAAATGGCAAGTTGATTAAAGCCGATACAGTCAAGCGCGGTCAGTTTGGATTAACCTTCGACGAAACCGGACGCTTCTTCACCTGCTATGAGAACAAAGCCCTCTACGGTGACTACATTCCTGCCGAATATATTTTACGCAATCCAAACTTATATCAGGTTTTCCAGAAGGCTGGCAATGACAGAAGCGCTTTCGGAGTTAATGTTAGCGTTTCCACCCAAGCGCAGGAGGTTTTTCCCATCAGGGTGACTCCAGCCATTACTTTGGGCGCTTTGGAATTGCGCGACGACGGCACCCTCGAAACCTATACAATCGTCAGCGGTATTTGTTATTATAACGGGCACCAATTTCCGGAAGACGCCCGTGGGAACTTCTTTATTCCTGAATCGGGTGGACATCTATTGGGCAGGCTCAATATGGGCCAGGGCCTTGCGCCTCAGGCCGGGCGATATTATGCGGACAATCAAGAATTTCTCGCTTCCACTGATGAGCGATTTCGTCCCGTATATGCAAGAGTGGGCCCCGATGGGGCGCTCTATCTTGCCGATATGTACCATGGTATTATCGAGCATGTAATATTTATGGCACCTTGGCTCACCGAGCAAATTGAGGAACGTAAACTGAATGTAGGAAATGACCTAGGACGCATGTGGCGCATCGTTGCGGAAGACAGACCGATCGACCGCAGCCCTCCCAGGCTTTCTCAAATGGGAAGCGACGGCCTGGTTGAGCTGCTGTCTCATCCCAACGGTTGGCATCGTCTCACCGCCCAACGTCTACTTGTCGAACGAGGTGAGGCCGTACTTTCATTGCGCAAGCTTGCGGGTAACAACGATAAAGCTCTTGGTCAGCTCCACGCGCTTTGGGCTCTAGACGGTATAGGAAAATTAGATACGAATACGCGTTTAAACGCAATGCGAAGTTTGGACCAGCGGGTGAGAGCGGCTGCTGTCCGGCTAAGCGAAGGAGATGAGAATTGCTTTTCCGCAATTGCTGAAAGGGTTTCCGATTCCAGCGAGGTGGTCCGGTTGCAGGTTGCCTTGTCGCTAGGAGCCTTCGATTCACTTCAAGCTCTTCCTTTGTTTGGGAAATTGCTGAGTGAAAACAAACATGAGCTTTTTCAATCGGCGGTTCTTACTGGACTGGCGGGGCGGGAACTCGATTTTCTGAAATCCTATGGAATCGCCATGGAGAGCGGCCTCGTTACTCGTCTGGCTCAATGCGTTCTCGAAGAAAGTGATCCGCGACGCGTGTTGGAGTTAACGCGGCTTCTAGATGCTGAAGGTATTTCGCAGTCCGCCATACTAAAGGCCTTTGCTGTTCTCAGGTATAGGGAGGCTTTGATGCTCCGTGAAGAACCAAAGGGGCTAAGCGTTTTGCAGGAGGCGCCGGATTCCGATGTAAGGAATATCGCGTTGCATGCGTTGAGCCAGTTGACCTGGCCCGGTGCCAAGCCGCCTCAAACGCTTACGTTAAATGCTCCACCGTTGTCGGAGGAGGAGACCGAACTGGTCGAGATTGGCAGGCAAGCTTACGAAATGGTCTGCGCGGCCTGCCATCAACTGAATGGCGCCGGTAGCCCGGGCGTCGCGCCGCCACTGGTGAACAGCGAGTGGGTGGATGGCGACCCTGCAAATTTAGTACGGATTATCCAGCATGGCCTCTATGGCCCGGTGACCGTTGACGGGAACTTGTGGAATCTGCACATGCCTGGATTGGGAGCCAGTGGACTGTTTGACGACAGGAAGCTCGCGGGCGTCATCAGCTATATTCGAAGAGCGTGGGGCAACATCTCGGCGCCCATTACGGAATCGCTCGTTGAAACGGTTCGGAGAGAAACCGATGGGCGAACCCTTCCCTGGCGCGCTGAGGAACTAACGCAAATGGCTACACCCCTCGAGGCCGGAACTGTAGTCCGACCGCTGTCCAGTGGGGAGTTGGTTTTGAAGGCTAGCGAGGCATCAGTGTTCGGAGAAAGGTTGGCCTACCGGCCTACATTGAATGTACTCGCTCCCTGGATACGCGTTGACGATGTTGCCGAATGGCAGGTGTCCATTGAAAGTGGGGGAGACTATCAGATATGGGTAAACCTTGCCGCAGACGAAGCCTCGGCCGGCGACTATTTCATTTTGGAGACGGACGGAAGCAGTTCAATCGGCGAGGTAGTTTCCAGCGGTGACTATGATACCTTTCATGAAGTATCTGGCGGTAGCATTTCACTGAAATCAGGGGTTAACCGTTTGTTATTGCGCCCCCACGGGCAACTGAAGCGGGAGCTTGCCGATGTGAGATGGCTTCGATTGGTTCCGGTAACCAACAATTGAAGAATGACTGCTGGGAGAAGAACTGTCTACGCCTACGGGACCCGCAACGCCCAAGGCTTGGCCCTCCACCCGGAAACCAACGAAATCTGGTCCTCGGAACACGGGCCCATGGGAGGGGATGAACTCAATGTCCTCATAGCGGGCGCCAACTATGGCTGGCCGCTGGCCACAAAGGGACTCGATCGCGATGGGACAGTACAAACCCCATACAAGTCGTTGCCCGGCATGGTCGAACCGGTTCACTTCTGGATTCCCTCGCCCGCCGTTTGCGGCATCGAATTCTCAACCAGTCCTCTTTTCCCCGCCTGGAAAAACAACCTCCTGGTGGGTTTTCTGAAACACCAGCAAATCGTCCGTCTCGTCCTCGACGGACATGACGTTGTCAAAGAAGAAGTCATCCTGCGGGAATCCGGGCGCGTCCGGGATATCTGTACCGGTCCCGATGGCGCCCTCTACGTGCTGATCGACAGGAGAGGCATGATTCTGCGCCTCACCCCCGTAAAAAGGCTGAAGGTTAAAGGATGAAGGCTGAATTTGCTGAGATTCATTATGACCTTGATCGAAAACCCCCGAGAATTGCCTCTCGCGACCTGTCACGCCGTAATTCATGAAGGCGGAAGCTCGCCAAGACCGCAAAGAATGAGGAGATGAAGGAAGACTGATTCTTGGGAACTCACCACTCTCCACTGAACTGTTAACCTACAAATGAGCCATACTGGCAGGAATGTACTGCAAAGCCCAATGTGGCACAGTGCACACTGGTTTGGTGGGAATTATTTGTGGAACCCCGTTGGGGTTCGATCAAATGGGCGATCGGTACCCCAGCGTGCGCTGCGCGACGCTGGGCTCTGGAGTTCAGTTGGCCATTGAAAGCAAATTCCCAATCCTGTTCATTCTGTGTAACTCGTCCTGCCGCAGCCCTGGGGCGAAGCGGGATCCATGTTTCCTATTCGATCAGGATCACGATCATGATCAAGATTCTAAGAAATCTCAGCATCTCTTCTAATTCCTCATTCCTAATTCCTCATTCCTAATTGGCGCCAACGGCGCCTTTCCCGGCTTGCCCTCCCCGGCCTGGTTGGTACGCTTTCCGGCACATTTTCTATTTTGTGTGGCGTCGCAAGACGCCATTTCCCTGCCAATAAGAACTGAACCTAAAGCCAGTAGCGCTATGACATCTAAGAAATCATCCTCAATGAGCCGCCGATCCTTTCTCCGGAATTCCGCCCTGACAGCCTCAGGAGCCGCATTGACCTCCGCCTTGAGACAGGGGGCTTACGCGGCGGGTAGCGAAGAACTGAAAATCGGTCTCGTCGGTTGCGGGGGCCGCGGCAGCGGCGCTACCATGCAGGCCCTCACCGCCACGAAATACCCCGTAAAGCTTTGGGCCATGGGCGACCTCTTCGCGGATCAGATCGAGGCCAGCCACGGCATGCTCAGCAGCGGCGCCGGGGGACGCTACGATCGTTCCTCCTTCCCGTCCCTCTCCGATAAAATGGATGTACCCGGGGAACGCCGTTTCACCGGTTTCGATTCCTTTCAAAAGGTGATTGATTCCGGTATCGATATGGTGATCCTGGCTACCCCGCCCCACTTTCGCCCGCAACATTTCGAGGCAGCCGTCAAGGCAGGCGTGCATGTGTTCATGGAAAAACCAGTGGCGGTAGACCCGGTTGGTATTCGCAGAATCATGGAGGCTGCCGAGGAATCGAAACGAAAGAAACTTTCTGTCGTGGCGGGTACTCAGCGCCGGCACCAAAACCATTACCAGGAAATCATCAAGCGTGTGCAGGACGGCGCTATCGGCGACATCGTAGCCGGCCAGTGTTATTGGAACATGGGGCCGTTATGGGTAGATGACGCCAAGAAGTACTGGAAAAAATACCAAACCGGTGAGTGGAGCGATATGGAATACCAATGCCGCAACTGGTTGTTTCACGTCTGGCTATCCGGTGATCACGTTTGCGAACAGCACGTCCACAACATCGACATCATTCACTGGGCGCTCGGTTCCAATCCCCTGATGGTGATGGGCTGCGGCGGCCGCCAAGAACGCGTGCAACCTCAATACGGAAATGGCTACGATCATTTCGCCACCGAGTTCGAATTCGAGAACGAGGTGCGCGTCTCCAGCATGTGCCGGCAACAGACCGGCGCTTCCCATAATGTCTCCGAACGTCTGGTGGGAACAAAGGGCCAAGTATATCTCGACGGCAGCAGTGGTCGGATCATCGGCGAAAATCCTTACGAGTACGATGGACCAAACGTGGATCCCTATATGCAGGAACACGCGGTCCTCATCAAAAGCATTCGAAATGGAGACGGCTTCAATGAAGCAGGGCAAGTGGCCCGCAGCACCCTGAGCGCTATTGCCGGCCGCATGGCTGCCTACACGGGACGAAGCATGAAATGGGATTGGGCTATGCAGCGATCCGCCCTGGACCTCAGGCCTGGGAGTTATGAGTTCGGCGACCTGCCTGTTGATCCCGTGGCCGTCCCCGGCACGACCAAAATCCTCTAAACCGAAAAAGTTTGATGGGGTCAGCCCTAGTATTGAAGTATTTTAGTTAGGTTCCCGTAATATTGGCAGCGCTCTGGACGAGTCTGAAAGTATGGTAAGGGTAATGGCATAACCCACGGTGGGGGGATGGTCCATGTTGAGTTGCTCCCCACCTCGGTTAATATCATTACTTTTGGCTCAGGCCAACTTAACCCTGATTGATCGAGCCAAACATCCAGACAAAGCCATTTGATACTTCAATACTAGGGCTGACCCCGTCCCGACCTTACGTGTGGTAACCGGCCTTCTGCAGATACTGGGGAAAAAACTGCGTTCCCTCCGGAACCGCACGTTGATTATCAATCACCCGGTGACGGAAAGTATAGAGTCCGGTTAGAATAGAAGCCCGGCTTGGAGAGCACAGTGAAGTGGTGACAAAGGCATTTTTCAGGTGCACGCCATTGGCCGCCATCGAATCCATATGAGGGGTCACGGCAAATTGGTGCCCCATGAAACTCATAGCGATGGTCGTCCGAGAGTATGAATACGACGTTGCGGGGTTTTGCCTGGTCGATTTTCTGCGGTTCGATTGAATGGGGGACGGGGATGACGGCGGCCAGTCCAAGATGGCCCAAAGACCAGAGAAATGCAAACGCTGCCAAGAGGATCGATAAAGGGTATTTCATGGGTATTGTTTTGGTTGCGCGGGGGAAGGGGTCAAACCTTGCAATCGTGCATTAGCACGCACGATTCAAGGAATGACCCCGACGGGCGTGCAAAGAAATTTCTGGGACACCACACTAGCCCGCATGTCTCACAAATCTTCTACTTTTGCTGGCATCGTTGGTCACGAGATGCAGCCTACTCCTCGCCTCGCAGGAGGTAGGCCAGCAAGTCGCGAATTTCACTCGCAGTCATGGTATGGAGCAATCCTGGTGGCATGAGGGAGATGGGCAATTCATCCCGCTTCCGGACATCCATCTTGCGGACCGAGAATATTTTTCCATCCGGACCAACGTAGGATTGCACATCTCCTTCAATGCCAAGGACCAGGCCCATGTAGGATTTTCCATCTCGGGTCGTGATGGTCTGAGGCCGAAAGTAGGGAGCGACCTCGGCATTGGGATCGATGGTGTGCTCAAGCAGCCAGGACTGATCGATGCCGCTCTGGTCCCGAATCGTGGACAGGTCCGGTCCCAATTCCGTGCCGCGACCGTTCATGGAATGGCAATTGTAACAGGTACCCATTCGAGGATGAAAGAACAGTCGCCGGCCATTGGAGGTATCGGATATGCCGGGCGCATTCTCAACCAGTTCCTCCCAAGCGGCCATATCGTCCTGCCCCGGCCTCGGTCTCAATGCGCGTTTCATCAAACCCACCGAGGCTAGGGCACGTTCCGCTTCTGAAGATACGGCCTCGTTTTTATCGCGGCTCAGCGTTTTCAGCAGAGTGGAATTTTCCGTGGCAAATGCGGCCAATCCGGCAATGGCATCGGCTCTAAGACTCGACTCGATGGATATATCTGCAGCCAACTCCGCGAGAGCAGACTCACGGTTGGCATCCGGATGAAGAGCCAGTGCACGAATCGCCTCCCGTTGTATTTCAGGATCATCCGCTTGGGAAAGAGCGGCCAGTTCTCCAACGGACAGTCCTGGATGATCCACTTCTACCCTTTGCAGGGCAAGCGCGCGAATGGCTGGAGACCTGTTGGCATCTTGGGCAAGTTCCAGGAGCGTATCACCGGGAGAAAACTCTTCACCGGATCCATGGACGAGCCGGGCAAGAGCTGCGACGACAGACTGCAACCCACGACCCGTCAAATCACCGCGATCAAACTGCTGTTCCAATTGAGTTCGAAACTGTGAAAGTTGTTCGTCTGCAATCCACTTGATTCCAACAAAGCGGACGTCCTCATCGGCATCATCGAGCAGTTCCGGAATAATTCCCGATTCCCCGACGGGATCAACCTGTTTGAGAGCTATTGCGTAATGGGCCCGTGCAACGGGATTGTTGAAGGACTTCCAGTTCAAGGATCTCATTGCATCCGGGTTTTCGGTGAGAACCTGGATAGCCTGAGTTCTCACATAAGGATCCGGGCTGCCCAAATGTTGGGAGGCTTCCGGCGAGGACATCGAGGGTTTGGGTTTACGGGGAAGCAGGTTCAAATCCAGGGGATCCTTGAATTCGATACGCCAGATACGACCCAGGCCGTGAACCGGGTAAGAGAGGCTCACCCAATCGGTAAAGTAAAGATACTTGCCATCGGCGGAATAGGAAAAATGGACCGGACGAAAATTGTCGGGACCGCTGATAAACGGTTCGCGACCGGCAATGAATGAGGCCCCATCTGTTTCCAGCGCGTGTATATCGACGCGATTGTCCGTCCAGGATGCCGTCAGCAAATGCTCACTATCGTAGGGCACAACGCCACCGGCTGCCTCGCCCAGCGCCCCAATCTTGCCGAGGGTACCTGGAATGTCGCCGTGCCAGGATACCAGGGGATGGCGGCCCGACCGGCCGTAGCGGTATTCAAAACCATAGTCACCTCCTTGAATGATGTGCAGTAGTCGGTTGGGCGGGGTGCTGGTCGGATCATTGTCAGTCGAAAACAGATTTCCCTTTAGGTCATACGTCATACCGAAAGCATTCCAATGCCCGGTGGAAAGGCGTTTCAGTCGACTGCCATCGGTGCGACACTGATAGGTTGAACCGCCTTCGCCACCACCTGACAACCTTACACCGTCACTGCCCACAAAGGTGTAATCCGCTCCCAGATTTTCACCAAAACCGAAGGCCATCCAATCCGGGTTGGCGGGATCGATGGCCAATCCACCCACTCCGTTGTGAGGGTAGTCCCCATCGGTCTCGCATTTCACAAGGATCTCAGGATCTCCTTCCGCCGTTTGAAGCGTGGTTGCATAGGGAAAACGACCGATGAACCAACGCGTGGCAAAGTAAAGGTGGCCATCCGGACCGAAAAGCAGATCGGTACTGAAAACATGACCTTCGTAAAACACCGAGCGCAGGTCGGAAACGCCATCTCCATCGGTGTCTTCGAATATGAGAATACGATCTGTCTCAGGACCCTCATAACCGGCCGGGCGTTTATGCGTGTGGTTTTCTTGCACGAACACCCGTCCATCGGGCGCCACTGCAATTCCAACCGGAGTCACAATATCGGGATTCTCGGCAAATAGTGCAATGCTATCGATGTTGCGGTGATGAATGGCCGGGGCGAATTCGGCGGATTCAACATCGACAATCAGGACACCAAACAAAAGGGCTATTGCTATGACTTGACCCCGCGATTTAGCCCGAATCAAATGAGAGATATTCCTGTGGTTGATTGTGCTTAGGTGTCGAGGTTGATTGTTGCTGGTGGGGAGAGCCCATAGGGCAATCGGAACCAGAAACAGAATTGAAGTGTTATTTGGCAAACTCGCTGGGAATTTGCAAGCCCAAGGACCTATGGGGCCGGTGATGATTGTAGTAGTTGCGCGTTTAACGGAAGCTCCCGATCAGGAGAGCCTTGTCGGAAAAAATACTATTTCTTCAGAGAAATGCGTGAATACGGGCTCGAAAGATAGCTGGGATAATCCTCTCCCTTATAGCTGATTGTTTTTCGGTGGTTACTAAAGAAATCTATGGTTTTTGCGCTACTGGTTAACGGGATCTCGGACTTCCAAATCCCCATCTTTTTACCCGCTGTCATTTCAAGCCACTGATCATCCGGAAAAAGCTCATGGAGGTAGGCGGCGCTACCATCGGTGCCACGATCGAACATCCACCATATCCGCCCGCTCTCGGCCGGATTGTCAGAATCAAACCGTACGGTAACTTTCAAGGTATTGCCTGTTAATTTGTGGGTTACTTTGGGCGGATTCAACAAACGACCCTCTACTTCAAAAAAGTGCTGCAAAAGAAATGCCGGTAAATTGGCCTCATCGGTTTCGAGGGCGGGATGGACTTTATTTTTCCCATGACCGAGATTCGTTTTGAAATACACCGGTATGTCCGGATGGTGTTTGCCGCCCCATTGTATATCATAACATACAAAATCGTGCGTTCCCGGAGCAAAATACAGGTCAACACCACGCGCGTTTAAAGTTTCCAGATTTCTGGAAATGAACACCGCATCAGCCATACCGTGGGCAAAGGTTTTCAGGTCATTCCAACTCCTTCCTTTAGACAAAGCAGCCGCATTATATACAGGCCCGAAATAACCTCCTCTAAATGCGTGTTTGAAGATTTTGTCTTGTTGGGGTTTATCCAATCCATGTGCTTTCACATAGGCCAAATCCGCTTCCTGAAGGTTTGACCAGGCCATTTCATCACACAACCTTAATGGCGAAGCCCATATGGGGGAGACGGTTGCATGGACCGCCGTTAACCGGTCATCATGTATCAATGCCATGGAAGGCGAGGCTCCGTTCTTCGAACCTCCGGACATGGCCACTTTTGCGGGAACAAAGTATTCGGTTTCTGCGTAGGCGGCTGTTATGGCACGACTAAGGCTCGCTGGCCACCCCCAAGTCTGAACAGATGAGCGAGGATCGAGGGTTTCCAAAAATCGATCCTCGATCTCTTTTGAAAGCTCGGCTTGTCCCGACTGATTTAAATTTTGAACCACCGTGTAAACCAAACCTACACCGCCTTCAATCAACAGTCCTTCAATGGGCCGAAGCGGTCTTTCCGTTTGAATCCGCTTAAATGAATGACCACCGGTTAAATGAATCCCTTTGGCTTTTCGGTCAGCAGGAACAATCAATCGAACGGGAGCCCGATACTCCCTGCCGGGCCAAAATTCCCCAACCCGTATAGTCATGTATTTCTGACGGGTCGGTACCTTTCCTTCGACCAGGTGCCAGTCCTGAATTACCTGTACCTCCAGAGTGGATGAATCCCTGATCTCCCCCATATCAATCGGGTTCGAAACTCCTCCGAGTACCAGGGGAGACACACGGAATGCGAGGAAAACCAATGTAATCAGTGGAGCAAATCTCATTACTGAAACAATCACCTTACCCATCGCCCCAGGCGATCTTTTTGCGAATATTTAACCACGGATTTCACGGAAAGGCACGGATAAAGAAATAGACTCTCGCAAAGCTCGCAAAGAGCGCAAAGAAAGGGTTTAGTCACCAAGAAAATCTTAGCGAGCTTGGCGAGAACAAATCCACAAGAGCCATCCAACCACGCAGAAGAATTATGATTTCCCCAGGCGTAGCTGTCTCCGTGGTCTCATTCCCTTCTCCAAGTCATTGATTTTTCGATCATGATCACGATCACGACGATTTACTTCGTGCCCCTTCGTGTCCTTCGTGGATCCAATTCCTATTCAGCCTTCAGCCTTCAGCCTTTCTTCCCCCTCTGTGCTCTCTGTGGTTAACTAAAACTCGGCACTGTAATGTTTCTGTCGCATATTTGGATTCTCCGGTTAAGAGAATCTCGTATGCAATATTTTCCGCACCCATCAATCATGATACAGCTACCAAAAACAATCCTTCCCCTTTCCCTGTTCCTTGGCTCAACCTTGTTCGCCCAATCCAAGGAATTATTACCCCTGCATGAAGTTATCACCGATGAAATGCTCTGCGTCGGCCATCATTGGACCCCGGACGAAGCCAACCTGAAGATGAAGGAATTCGCCTCCTCCTGGCAGGACAAAAATTCCTGGGAAGGGCGAGCCGACGCCATTCGCGAAGGCATTCTCAAAGGCCTGTACTGGGATCACATGCCCAAGATACAGGGAGACTTCCGACCTATTATCCACAGTCGCAGGGAAATGGATGGTTACGTGGTAGAGAATATCGCGATTAATAGTTTTCCAGGGTTTTACATCACGGGAAACCTCTACACCCCAATGGATCCCAAGGAAAAAAATCCGGCCATCCTCAGTCCGCACGGACACGCGCGCAATAAACGCCTGACCTCTGACGTGCAAAAACGTTGCGCCGTTTTCGCTCGTCTGGGCGCCGTAACCTTCGCTTACGATATGGTCGGTTACGGTGAATCCACTCAGGTAAACCACAAAATCCCAATCGCAGCTCTCCTTCAAACCTGGAATAGCACCCGCGTGCTGGAATACCTGATTTCGCGCCCCGACGTAGACCCCCATCGTATTGGCATGACTGGTGGGTCCGGCGGTGGAACCCAAACTTTTATCCTGACGGCCATAGATGATCGCATCGGCGTGTCCGCTCCGGTGGTACAGGTATCAGCCCACTTTTTTGGCGGCTGCGTTTGTGAAAGCGGCATGCCCATCCACAAAAACGACCGCCTGCAAACGAACAATGTGGAGTTTGCCGCCATGGCGGCGCCGCGCCCACTCCTGCTCGTTTCCAACGGGGCGGACTGGACGCGCAACACGCCTCGCATCGAGTACCCCTACGTGAGAAATGTTTACGCCCTCTACGACGCCGAACACAAGGCAGAACACGTCCACCTGCCTCACGAAGGGCACGACTACGGTTATTCCAAACGAGTCGCCGTCTACCCCTTCTTTGCTCACCACCTCGGCTTGCCTTACAAATCCATCCCCTACAAAGACGGCTTCGACGAGAGCTTTGTAACCGTGCTACCACCCGAGGATCTACACGTCTTCGATCAGGACCATCCCCGCCCCTCCGACGCCCTTTCCGGCGACCGTGCCGTCATGGAGAATTTAGGGTTCAAACATGACAAAAAGTGAGGTATTCGAATAAACTTATACTCACCAAACAATAGGATTTCTAGAAAGAGAAGGTGTTGGTGACAAACCAGCTCGTCGCCGGTGGGATGCGCAGAGCCCCAAAGGAGCCGTCCGGCTGAACGTTGATCGGAATCAACTCGTCGTCGGCAAAAGCATCGGTGATGTTGAGCTGTACTCTCCAATTGATTTTGTCGGTCAGCTTGCGTCTGTGGCCGATCCAGAAGTCGATCCTGGTTTCGGCATCGGACATATAGGGATTGGAAATTTCCCATATGAAATCCGTTTGGCCTTCCAGATTGTCTATCACCGGATAGCCGACAATCTTTCCCGACATATAGCGAGCGGCGCCGCCCAGATAAGAGCCTTTCAGACGCCCTTCGTTAAAACTGTAGTTGTTGACAAAGTTGGCGTGCCACTTGCGGATTTCCGGAGCATCGCTGCCTTCATTGAGCTTGGCCAGTTGGAAATCGCCCCACAGATACCCGCGAAACCATGCTCGAATGGAATTGACGTAGCTTCTGCCAGGCCCCCAAAGGCGCACTGCACCAGCCGGTCCATTGTAGGCTTCAGCCCTCTCCTCGAGGAAAGCGACCAAATCGCCTCCGACGTTGGCCCGGGTTGCTTCCGTCTTGGAAACATTGAACGAGACCCTCCAACTGGGGGTCGGGTTGGCGATAAATTCGACTTCCAAGCCTTCTGACATATTGTCTGCCGTGGCCGTCATACCTACCGGCGGCCGGTAGCCGACACCGGCCGGCCAACCGGGGATCATCCATTGGGCATCGGAAGTGTTGATATTCCAGGCATCGATGAATTCCTGGGGAAGGGTATTGAAGTAGTCGAAAAAGGCGTCGAGGACTTGCTGCTCGGTCCAACTTTGGCCGTCACCGTCCGGATAGGGTTCCGAACCGGGTTGCCAACTGTATCCACCTTGTGGGTTCCAGCCTGACACCGCGAAGCTTTCGACTTTATTCTGAGCCTTTTTGGCGTAGGCCCATGGCATCTGGGTGGACCAGCCCATAGCCCAAGCGGAGGGGAAACCATAGCTGGCGGTCTTAATGTCGGATTGGTACCAATTGAGTCGAAACGAGTACTTGTTGTCGGGGGCGGCCACCAGGAAACCCCAATCCTTGGTCTCTCCAGTGGGGGAAGGAAGAGTCCGGCCCAAATGATTGACGCGTTGAGCAGCCGGTTGGAAGTTTTCGGACTGGTTGTAGAAAAGACTCAACCCAACGCCGTAGGGAAGATTCCAGGGAATTAAATCATGGAGGTGAGCCACCATGCTATAGGTCCGCGTGATACCGCTGGTCTCACCGGTGGGTTGATCCGGAAGTCGATAATTGGGGCTCTCCAAATCCACCGTATCCAAACCAGCCTGTCTAACCCCCTGGTGTGCATAGGCATAGCTCGTGTCCTTACGGTATCCAAACAAGGGAACGAGGGCTCCATTTAACATGTAGCCCTGCCAGATGAAAGCCTCGGAATCGATCTCGGTCGCGGTCAAATTTGCCCCGTGGTACATATCTTTTTTATCGCCGGTGGTCGCGTCCATAATGGTGAAGGGTTCCGTGGTCCAGCCCGCGTAATTGGCCGGATTATCGTATTCCTGCAATGCTCCAGTTTGGGGGTAATATGGATCTATCCATTCGGCGGTGTGATTGATGCCGGTGGCAATCCAGGTGGGATCGAAAAACCTCACGCTTCCCCCTGGCATGGGGGTTATGACGGTCTTGACGGGGCTGAGACCGGTCGGCCAATCCTGCCCCCTCAAATCGTCGCTGATATAATGTGCGACACTTATTTTGCGCGACATGCTGGAGGTTATGGATTTGTCTGCCGACAGCAAACGCTCCGCGAAGGATATCGGAGCTGAATACCGAGAAAATTCCCTCCTTTCCGTGGCGTCCTCGTCGCGGCTCCAGAATCCGGTCAAGACGTGGTTACCTAAAAGCCTTCCCAGGAAATTGTCTCCCATCCACTCCTGAAAGTCCAGTTTTCCAAAAATGGTGGCTCGGCTTTGGTCCAATTCGTGAAAATTATCGTTATTTTGCCACAACTGGGTGCTGGTGAGGACGGCTCGGCCCAAGTTTGGGTTGGGGGATCCATCGGGAAGTACTTCGTTGATGTCGATGGCGATGGCACTGCCGCTCTGAGCGGCGTTAAAGATCGAGGTCTGTCCCCATTGGGCCTCCTGACGGTCGACACCGATTTCATAACCCAAATTCCCATTAAAAAAGGTTTGCGAAAAGGTGAACTGCAAGCCGTCGAAGTCGTGGTATTCGCTTTTATTGGGACCGTCCAACAGGTGGTTTTTGTAGTCGAATATGGAGCGGTCGTTGATGTGCCGGTCCTTGTAAACCCCCAGGTCCCAGTAGGGTAATCGCGCTCTCCTGGCATAATCGGAGAAGACATTGGGACCCTGCCACCGACCTTGGCTTACGCCCCCGCCCCTTATCCTCGGTTGGTCACGAAAGACGTGTGGGGGAGGAACGTGAATGACATAGGAAGCTTGTTGAAATTCGTGTTGAGTGTTGGAATTGCTGTAAGCAACGATCTCGTCGAAAATGGTGCCCATGGACCCTCTTATCCATGGGTCGCGATTATCTCCCAAATTGGAGCTGATCCCCCAGATTTTCTTACCCTGACTGTCGAAGCCTTTCAGGGCTTGGGGTATGTTGTAGATATCCTGTGGCACGTCGGCTAAATTTGCCCATTCCGCCGTAGCGCCGGAGTAATTACCTATATACTGGTTGAGGGTAAATTTATTCAAGCCGCCCTCGATACCGGAACCCGACTTGAAGAAGGGTGTGATCTGGTCCTTGGGGGTCATCAAGCGTGGGTTGTTGGAGTCGATCTGCCCATTTTCATAATTAACCTTGAAAGACGTGGTCATCGAATCGGAATTCAGGAAGCCCGGGTCCCATCTGGCCGCCACATAGGCCCGTGTGCTGTCGGAAAAGGCAGGGTCCTGCCGGTACTTGGCATCGTTGCTCAACAAAATCACCCGAACAGCCAGTTCATCTTCCACCAATTCCTGGTTGATGTTGGTGGTCACACGCTGACTTCCATGTTGGTCGAAACGCACCGAAATTTCATTGATATCGGAAAAAACGGCCGATTGGAGCGTGGTATTGATGATGCCGGCGGGGCTGCCCAAACCGAAGAGGATGGAATTGGCGCCCCGCACCATGTCGACGCGGGTGGTGTTATAGGAGTCGAAGGGTATGAGGCTGCGAAAGTAGTTGCGGGTATTGTCGCTCCTATCCAGTCCGCGCAAACGCGTATTGTTGTTGGGCCGAGTGAATAGAGAATTTTCCGTCAGGTTGGCCCCGCTGCCGGTCCCGGTAAAATTTCCTCTGACTCCTCCCACTTCGGCATTGGTCAAATACAGGAGGAGGTCCCGGTTGTCGGTCGCGCCCACATCTTCCAAAAATTCCTTGGTAAGCACGGAAATGGAAGTGCCGATGTCCTCCAACCTGGTATTGAGACGAGTCCCGGCCAGCGTGGAGGTGGCCAAGTAACCAATGTATTCATCGTCTTCCACCGTAAAGGGCGAAAGCTCATAGACCTCTTCCTCATCTTCTTCCTGGGCCATCGCGATCGTCGGCAATAGAGATGACAAGGAAAGGGTGGCGACCAAAACGATCCCTATCCCGATGATGTTGCAGTTCTCTCCTGCCCTAAGGAAGGGCCAGATGGTGGGACAATTTACGGTTTTCATGGGTGTCTCTCCTTTTCCAATACGGTGGTTGCGGCAAAATTTTTCAGATCTGAGCTGACTCCGGTCCAATGCCTCGCAGTGTTCAAAATTTCCCGGATCAAGGAACGCCAGTATAACCAACCGTTCCAAGTAGCAAGTTTAATAAATTGCAGCTCTAAGCCTAGCTTGGTCAATAAGTTTTTTGTCGAATGTCGATAATTTTCTAGTCCAGCAACTCGACGGAGAGACCCTTGTAAGAGGTGAAACCCTTATCGAAAGTAAGGACTTTCAAGCGCCATCTTTCATCACCCCGAACAGCGCGAAGGAGAAATTTGGCGCAGGATCGACCAAGTCGCTTCTGTCCCTTAGATAACGGCGCTTTTGCTCGTCAGACGGAATGGTTTCTATCTCTCCGAACCCAATTCGCGACATCTCGTCATTCAATTCCCCGGGTGTAAACACGGACAACATCGGCTCCCCGCGGCGAGCCACAAATCGGTCCAACCTGTCGGCTAAAGGCACACTCTCTTCGGGAATAAGATGCCTGGCGAGTTTATAATCGAAAACAATGCGGCTACCCGGTGCGGCAACATCCGCAATGCGACCAAGTGTCTCCCCTATGGCATCCTTCGTAAGATAATAGGTCGTTCCGAGCCATGAAAAAAAGGCGGGCTTCTCCGGATCGAATCCCGCCCGGATAAGCGCCTCGTTCAATTGATCGGTCTCAAAATCTATGGGAACGAACACAAGATTGGACGGAACACCGCCATTGACCGCACACACCTGTTTTTCTTTTGTGGCCTGGGTTGCGGGGTGATCCAGCTCGAATATCCGCACGGTATCCGCGAGTTCCCTGTGGCGCATGGAAAACGTGTCGAGACCGGCGCCGAGAATCACATACTGCCCCACACCCCCTGAAATCGCCTCCATGAGATGGTCTTCGGCAAATCTGGCCCGCAGGATAACCTCGGTGTGTACGGGACGAAACAAGTGGAACACCTTGTGAACGACGATCCAACCGAGGAGTCGATTCTTCGCGATGACACGCCAGAAAACCGGGACCATTTCTACCGCATAATCATCGGAAAAAACGGGAGATTTGCACTGCTCATAATGATAGGCGCGTACACTTGCCGCGAGTATCGCGGTCTTGCTTGTCTTGTGCTTTTGCGCAGATATTCCGGATTGAGGCGCATGCATGAAATTGGATTCCTTCTTTTGCTATTGCTAAAATTAAAAACCGACAGGGGCTACCTTTGTCTTTCAAGCAAATCACCTTCCACGTATTGGTGAATCAATCCGGAGATCAATGCCTGGTAGGGAATTCCTTTCTGAACCGCCTTGCGTTGAATTCCCATGAGGTCGTGACTACTTAATCGGATATTGATGCGCTTGTCTTTTTTGAATGTGTTTTCGCCAGCTTTAGCCAGATCCGCCAGTAATGCTTTGGAGGGCTGTTCCAACTCGATCTCTCCACTTTCCAGTGATGCTAATATTTCTTTTTCTTCACGCTTTTTCATTTTCTCTCTCGATTTCTCCTTTGAATTGTCTGGTCAATTTCCTACTGGGAAATGCTGTTTTGAGGAAATAGAAATTTTCATCTTTCCCATAGGGTATGGCATAGATGTATCCATCCATGGGTACTAAAAAGATTCTTTGTCCGGGATACCGTTCTTCATTCCAATGCTTGGCAACCGCCCATACTTGTCCATTTGCCAAGAGCTTGGAGATCTCTTCAAACGAAATACCTCTCTCCTTTTTAATTTGTTCATTTTTTTTCGGATCCCAATCAAATTTCACGAACTAATCGTGTGCCTTTCAGGCATCCTGTCAAGGCCGCGCCATACCTCCTGGGAAGCGGGCTAGTGGTTAGTGGCGAGAGATAAAGGAGGGAGGACATTCCTGTCCGCCATTGTCTCCATTACTCCGCATTCCTAATTCCTAATTGGCACGCCTTGGCGCGCCTTTCCCCCCATCCGTGGTCAATTCCTCAGGGATTTTCGATCACGATAAACCCCCCTTTGTGCCTCTCTCCCTTTGTCCCATCATTCCATCACTCCATCATTCCATCACTCCATCATTCCTAATTCCTAATTCCTAATTCCTAATTCGCGCCTTTGGCGCTCTTCCCCTTCGCGGTCCTTGGCCGACTGAATCAAAAGTTGTAGTTCGAATGCTTGGGTTTGGGTCCGGTGGGGGGTTCAACCCCTTGCGCCAGCATGATCTCGATTATGGCGTCGACGGTGGCGAAAGATGGTTTGAAGTTCCCCGGTCGATACCCTTCCGCAATCAATAAGGGGGTCCGTTCCATTTTGTTTTTGGTATTCCATATGCCGATATCGGCCCCTTGTTCATGCAGGTATCTCGCCACGGCGGGAGCATTCTTGTAGGCGGCGCCATGCATGGCGGTTTCCCCATTGGCATCGACAGTGTCGATATCCAAGCCCAAGGAAACGAGGGTTTTTACTGCTTCGAGGCATTCCATTTCCGTGCCCGCTTCTTCTTCGGGAGCGGTACTTCCAATACCCGCCGCCGCCATGAGGGCGGTGCAACCGTCTTCATTGGGAATAAAGGGATCCGCCCCCAGTTCCAGAAGGAGTTTCATGTAGGATAGATCCGCCCTGTCGGCAGCCATGAAGAATGGCGTGGCGCCGATCTGGCTCACTCGTCCCCTACCCGCACTTCTGCCCCGGGTCAACCGGGCGTTGACCTCGGCGCCGCGCGCCACCAATTCGCGCACGAATTGTTCGCTGTTTCTCTTTCCCGAACCCCTCGGCGGGGGAGCTCCTCTGATGGACTCGCCGATATCGGGTTTGCGTATCCAGGTAAGGGTGTGGAGAAGGGTGAAACCGGTTCGACGGTCATTGGGATCGGCGCCGGCATCAAGCAGTGCAACGGCCAAATCGTAATGGCCGTTTTCTACCGCCAAAACCAATGGACTCGTCCCATTCAAGGGACCTTTTCGTGAAGGGTTGGCCAAATTCATGGCTCCGTTTAGGTCGGCCCCGGCTTTGAGCAACAACGCAGCCACGTCCCCGTGTCCCTCGCGTATGGCGAAATACAGTGGGGTGAATCCCGATTTCAAGGGCGTGAGAAAATCGGCCCCGGCTTGCAGGAGTGTTTTAACCACTTCCAAGTGTCCTTGGGCCGCGGCCCACATCATGGCGGTCTGGCCTTTCCACTCCTTTTTCTCCACCTCGGCCCCGGCTTCGAGCAATGCATTTACCGCACCGACCACCCCGGTCCGCGCCGCCGTCATCAAGGCGGTCTCACCTCCCGGCATGGCCGAATTGGGATCGGCCCCGGCACGAAGCAATTCTTCCACCAACCCGGGATTGCCGTTGAGAGAGGCCAGGTAGAGCGGAGTTACTCCGTAACGATTCTCCACTGCGGCATTGGCGCTACGATCGAGCAGGGTTTTGGCCAATTTCGTGTCGTCGTGATAAGCGGCCCAGTGCAGCGCTGTCATGCCATCGACCTGAGCGTGGTCGACGTCGATATCCCGGGAGAGAAGCGCCTGGATACGAAAGGATTCTTTTCTTTCCACCGCATCGGCCAGGGAATTACTCTCCGCCCGCAGGTTCGGACCGAGCAACAGGCCGAGTCCCAGCGCCCCCGGGGTGAGCCATTTAAACCGACAGAGGCTGAAAGAGTTCATCGACTATCCCGGTGCTGTCGGCAAAGGAATCCAATTCAACCCCCACCTTGTCCAGCAGGGTGAGGTGCAGGTTAGCCAGCGGGGTGGCATCCTCGAAACGGATGTGCCGGTTCCCTTTCATGCCTCCAGCCGCTCCGCCCGATACGATGATGGGAAGATTGGTGTGATCGTGCACGTTGGGATTTCCGATGCCGCTGCCATAGAGGATCAGGACGTTGTCGAGAAGCGATCCGTTACCTTCGGGGGTCGCCTTGAGCTTTTGCAAGTACTCGGCAAAGAGAGAAACGTGGAAAGCGTTGATTTTTGACATCCGCTCAATTTTTTCCGGATCGTCGCCGTGGTGGGAAAGGGGATGGTGCGGGTCCGGAACCCCGATTTCGGGATAGGACCGGTTGCTGGTTTCCCGAGCGATCTGGAAGGTTGAGATGCGGGAAATATCCCCCTGATAGGCCAGGAGTTGGAGATCGAACATGAGCCGGGCATGGTCGGCATAGGCAGCGGGCACCCCCATGGGGCGGTCCAGATCGGGCAAGGGGCTATCCTTGGAGGCCGACTCGGCTTGTTGTATGCGGCGTTCCACTTCTCGAACGGAATCCAGGTATTGGGAAATCCGCGATCGATCGCTCGGACCCAACTCGCGCCTCAGGTTCTCGATGCTATCGGCCACGGAGTCGAGCAGACTGCTCCGTTTACGCAGGGCGGAGCGGCGCTCTTCCGGAGTACCCCCATCCCCGAACAATTGTTCAAATACGATGCGCGGATGCGCTTCAGCCGGGAGGGGGGTGGTGGGAGAAGACCAGGAAAGGTTGTTTTGGTAGACACAGGCATAGCCGTTATCGCATTGACCGGTGATCTGCAGCAGGTCCATGGCCAGTTCCAGAGACGGGAGTTGAGTCTCCTGCCCAACTTGTTGGGCGGCAAGTTGGTCCACCGTGGTGCCGAGATAATAATCGGAACTCTCGGTGACTTTTGCTTTGGCGCAACTGAGAAAGGAAGAATTGGACGTGGCGTGGGATCCGGGATAGGCGCTCCTCAATTCCATGTTGGTCAAAACCGTGGTTTGGTCCTTTACCGGAGCCAGGGAATCGAGAATGGGGGATAGTTTATCAAGGGTGTGTTCACTTCGGGGGGTCCAGCGGGATTGGTCGCAACCCATGGGCATGAAAACGTAACCCAGGCGACGGACGGAATTCCCCGGGGTTTTGCCCAGAGCCGTTGCGGCCGGCACCATGGCGTTGAGAAGGGGCAAGGCCAGCGTCGTCCCTACCCCCTTGAGAAAGGTTCTCCGGGGAATAGATTTTTTGGTAATGTATTTCATGGCGATTTCCTTTCGAAAAATGGTGTGGAGGCGTATTCCTCTTGCAACTTCGTTCTCATTTGAAAGGGAACACTTTGGGCGATACCGAGAACGATGGAAGAAAACCTGTAATCATTGGCTTTGGCATTTCTAACAATTTCCCTGATGGCCGGGGCGTCATAATACTCCACCCCCCTACCTAAAGCGAAGGTGAGCAATTTCTGGCTCAAAGTGCGAACAAATAATTCCGGGCGCTCCAGCAAGCCGTCTTCCAAGCCCTCAACCCCCTCCAAGACACTGCCGTCCGGAAGTCCTCCCGACGCGTCGAGGGCTTCCCCGCCCTGGAAGTCTCTCCACCGTCCGATGGCATCGTAATTCTCCAAGGCAAAGCCGACGGGATCCATGAGGTTGTGGCAACTGGCACAAGCGGGATTGGCACGGTGCTGTTCCAGCCGCTTTCGCACGGAAAGCCCGGCGCTAACTTTGGCCTCATCCAAAGCGGGCACGTCGGGCAGGGGTGGAGGGGCGGGGGTGCCGATGAAATTCTCCAAAACCCAATTG
The DNA here is from genome assembly GCA_965218995.1 of Opitutales bacterium. Lineage (GTDB taxonomy): Bacteria > Verrucomicrobiota > Verrucomicrobiia > Opitutales > UBA2995 > JAABVD01. The sequence continues at coordinate 1,983,011 of CBDCML010000004.1, read as the reverse complement.
CCCCGGATGACCGGTGAGGTTCGAGTAGAATAGGAGGTCGCGGTGAGAATGCTTCCGTGCCGCAACAGGCCGCCCCGTCTGTGGGATGGATCGAGTTCAACCCGGCGAAACCGGCTGCCAAAAACGTGGGGGATGTCATAATGATGGGCCAAACGTTCATCGAGGTAGGTGTAGTCGGCTTTGAGCAGATCCAGCACACTTCGGTCCTCCCTCAAGACGCTTTCGAAAAATAGTTCCGTTTCCCGGCGCAGGGACCGGCGCAGATTATCATCAAAATCCGGAAACAGTCGGAGATCGGGCACGACCGATTCGAGATTGCGCAGGTGCAGCCATTGCTCGGCAAAATTGTCCACCAGGTTGGAGGAACGGGCATCTGCCAACATGCGGCGCACCTGTTTCTCCAAGACACTGGGTTGGCTGAGGCTTCCCTCTATGGCTTCCCCGAGCAATTCATCATCCGGCAGGCTGCTCCAAATAAAAAAGGATAGCCGGGTGGCCAATTCCAAATCGCTGATGCGGTAAACCTGTCCCGGTCTTACGGCTTCGGGATCCCTTTCGATGCGGAAGATAAACTCGGGATTGACCAGAATGGAACTGAGCGCGGTCTCTATTCCGGCTTCAAATCGCGCTTGCCCGGCATAGCTCTTGAGCGAGGGCGGGGCTTCCCCGGCCCCTTCCCGGTAAAAGGCCATGGGTCTTTCCAGGTCTTCCTCGGAAATGGGACGACGATAGGCCCGCCTCATGAGATTGGCCAGAATCTCACGGGCAATTTCTTCTTCCTGGCCGGGCTTTTTCGGATAGCGAATGAAAATCTTCTCCCGGCTGGGGGTCAGGTTCGACCCGCGCCCTCCATAAGGCCCGGTGATGGAAATCTGATACACCGCTGGAGACCGGCGTGGATGGCGGTGAAAATTAAAATGAACCTGGAAGGGTTGCCGTTTATTTTGCGACAAGGAATAGGGGATTTTCAGGAAGGTTACCCCCACCTTACGCGGCCCGGCCTCGACAAATATACGGGTCTTGAGATGCCGATCCACCGCGCTGTGATCCCGGCGGTCGGTCGGAAGATCAATGGTGAAGCGTTGCGCGATTTCATCATCGAGCAGGATCTCCATTACGTGGGGTTCTCTCAGCCCTTCCACGTGCTCGTTCCGGTCCCGCATGAGCCTGATTTCGATTTCGTATTCCCCATCCTGTGGAAAGGTGTAAGACAACAGGGCCCCGCCACGGGTGCCGAGGGGAAGGCCTTCAATGTGCTTTTCCTGGGTATAGTCTGCTGGGATGCGAAAGCTGTCCCCGCGCGGTTTATCATCGGGAGCGCCTACGGCCAAGCGGCTCACCTTCTGAGCGGCGGAAATATAGCGATCCAGCAAACTGGGGGATAAGGCCCCCACGGTGACATTGTCGAAACCATAACTTTCCTCGTCCTTGGGCAGCAAATTTGCCGCGTCGATTTCCAGGCCCAGGAGATCGCGAACGGCATTTTGATACTCGGTGCGATTCAGCCGGCGAAAGGTTTCCGTTCGCCCCGGTTTGGGATCCCGCCTGGCCGCGACATCCAAAGTCTCCGACAAATCGGCCAGGACGGCTTCATAAGTCGCTTGGTCCGGTCGTTTTCGATCGGGCGGGGGCATCTGACGCGATTGAAGCCGGGTGATGACCTTCTCCCATATCTCGGGATGATTATGCACATCGTCCGAGCGCACGGCATCGAGATCCATGGCGCCCTTGTTTTCCTGGGCGTTGTGGCAACTGATACAGTATTGTTCCACAACGGGCAAAATTCTTAATTCTTCTCCATCCTCTATGCCCTTGTGCCTCTGTGCCTTTGTGCCTTTTCCACCCAGCGCTCCATCCAGCCAATTCACCGCTTCCACGTATTCAGCCTCGCTCGGGCGCGGTTGGTCGGCCTCATCTTGGGGAGGCATTTCCCTTTCGCGCAACATCCAGGCCACCTCTTCCCAAATATCAAAATGCTGGGAAGCGTCCCCCGCGAGGATGGTTTCGAGATCCAACTTTCCCTTCTTCTCCTCGGGATTGTGGCAACTGATGCAATAGTTGGTGACCAAGCTTCCCAACGGCGGGTCGGCAACCGGCATATTTCCAAAAAGGAATCCAGGGGAAGCCAACCCAATTGAAGCAAGGCCGATGCGGAATTGTTTATGCATAAGAAAACCCAGGTCGATAAATAAAATATTTGCCGCTAAATTTCTTCAACTATTTTAATTATGCTACAGGATTCACCGCGGGCAGGAAAATTTTGTTAGTTGACCCATGCGTTGTATATTCGATAATATTTTGAACTGATGAGAAATTTATTTCATCTCAATCGACGGCAATTTCTCCGTAGCACCGGAGGTTTGATGGCCCTGCCTTTCCTCCAATCCATTCCTTTGCCGGCGGCGGCGTTAAAGCCCGTGGCAGACTCCCGCAAACGCTTGGTTTGCATAGGCACATTTCTGGGCATGTATCCGGGAGAATGGCACCCCCAAAAGGGGGACGGTACCGTTCCACGCCTACTCGAACCCTTGTTACCACACCGCAAGGATTTCACGGTGGTTTCCGGGGTCGATCACGGCATCAACGGCGGGCATAAGGGCACCCCTTCCTTCCTTTCCGGCGTCTATCAGCCCGAGTATATCGGCGAATCCGTCATGGTGCGCAATCAAATCACCCTGGACCAACTGGCGGCCAAGCAACTGAGCCGAAACAGCCGGTTCCACTCCCTGCAACTGGGAGCATCTGAAGGCAAACCCACCCAGACCCTGTCCTGGGATGAAAACGGGGTTCCCCTACTTCCCGAACCCGAGCCGTTCAAGGTTTTCCAAAAACTGTTTGTCAACGACCTGAATCCCGAGGCAGCCAGCAAGGCAATGGACTTCAGCCGTAGTATCCTGGACATGGTTGCCGAGGACGCCCGCTCCCTGCAAAAGGAAATCGGTTACGAAGATCGGGAGAAAGTGGAAGGCTATTTTTCTTCCATCCGCGATGTGGAAAAGCGCATCAAGCGGCAACAGGAATGGATCAATACCCCAAAACCTGGAGTGGCGCCCCTGAGGGAACGCCCGGTCAGCTTCCACCAGAACCTGGACCTGATGCTGGAATTGACCGCGCTGGCCTTACAGCATGACTCCACCCGCGTGGTCTCGATCGAATTGCCGGCCGGTGGATTGCCCATCCTGTTGGATGGCCAACAACTCTCCGGTTACCACGGCCAATCACACCATGGAAAAGACCCAGAGGTGCTGGAAGAACTCATCAAGATTGAGCAAATGCACACCTCATCGCTGGCAAAATTTCTCACCCGCCTGAAAGGAATCCAGGATGGCGATGCCAGCTTGTTGGACCGGACACAAGTGCTCTTTGGCAGTGGTCTGGGAAATGGCAGTTCACACTCCAATAGAAATTTGCCGGTCCTGTTGGCGGGAGGTGGCTTGCGTCACGACGGCAAAGACCTCATCTGCGATGAAGAAACGACTCCCCTTTGCAATGTATTTGTCACAATGCTGCAGCAACTGGGAATCGAAACGGACAGGTTCGCCGTGAGCACCGGAAATATCAATCACCTGTTGGCTTAGCCTGCGGAGACGCTGAAGCATTCCGGCGGAGCTGAAGGCATCACCCCATTATGGACAGGTGCAGAAAATCGGTTTTCGGCCCCGTGGTTGGGCTGGTCTTCCTGACAGGGTGGGCATCATTGACCGGCCGAGGGGATTTCGACGCATTGGTTACTCCCTTTATTCGGGAGCATTGCGCCAAATGCCACGGTGAGAAGAAGCAAAAGGGAGACCTCCGGCTCGACACCTTGAGCAGGGATTTCACCCATGCGGAAAATGCGGTCATATGGCGGAATGTGTCCGAAATCCTGACTCTCGGGGACATGCCGCCCGAGGAAGAACCCCGGCCTCAGGCCGATGCAGTGTTACAGGTCATCAAGGCCATCGATAGCGAACTGCGGAAAGCGGCAAAAGCACAGGGGAGCAAGGGCAGAATTGCCATACGCCGTCTCAGCCACAGCGCCTTGGACAATACGGTAAAAGATTTGCTTGGCATCAATTTGAAGCTGTCCGAACACCTTCCGGCCGATCCGGAATTGAAAGGATTTGACAATCTGGCAGCCACCTTGGATGCCAACCCCGAATTAGTCCTGAAATTGCAGAACAATGCGCGGAAACTTGCCCGACATGCCCTGGTAAGTGGCGCCGACATCCGTCAAGAGGGGATTTATACGATGGGCCAGATTGGTCATGGATATAACGTGGAAGAACGGGACGGGTTCGTAGTCACCTCTTCCAGCCGGGACCGTAAACACGTGATGTGGCCCAAAGGCTTTGTCGTTCCTCAGGACGGTATTTATGTCATAAAGGTAACGGCCTTTGCCAAGGACTTCCGAACGGTACTGGAAGAGCGTGGAATCGAATACACCTACCTCGATGATAGATATGAACAATCGCTGAAATCACGGGAAAGGCGCCCCAATGATGCTTTGCGCCTGGTGGCCATTGTGGCCATTCAGGCATCGGAAGCGCGGCATATGGATGCCGCTTCGGTTCCCGGGCGCAGAGTAGGATTCTTCTACGTGAGCAACCAGGTGGAATCCGACGCAGTGGAGGTGCGGCTCAACAAAGGCGAAAACGTGATGATTCACTATGCCTCCGGTGCGGTCCTGAACCGTTCCCCCATCGCCCAAGTCGGCGGGGAAGAAAGGCTCGTGGCAGACCTCCTCCATGTAAAAGAAATCGGGGTCAACGGACCTATTCTGGAATCCTGGCCATCCAAGGCGCAGCAAAAATTGCTCGGAAAAAGGAAGGGAGCGCCTTCGGCGGATATAAGTTCTCAAATCGAGGACTTTCTCTTCCGCTCATTTCGACGTCCCGTACCTGATACTACCGTAGAAAATTTTGTCCGACTCTACCGGGCCGGATTGAAACGGGGACTCAGCGAGGTGGAATCGATGCGCAACGTGGTGGAGGGTGTCCTATGCTCACCCCGCTTCCTTTTCAATCACGATGCTGGAGACGGGAGAGATGTCTGGGCTCTGGCCAGCCGGCTCTCCTATTTCTTGTGGAATTCCATGCCCGACGACCAATTGCTCGACTTGGCCGAAAGTGGAAAACTGCTTCAGCCAAATGTAATTCGAAAAGAGGTTACCCGGATGCTGGCCCATAAAAATTCGAACCGGTTTGTTAGAGATTTCACGGCAAACTGGCTGCAATTGAAAAAAATTGGCGATATGAGGCCGGATCCTAAACTCTACCGGGAATACGATCCATTATTGGAGGGCTTCATGCGTGAGGAAAGCGAGATATTCTTCGAACGGGCCCTGAAAAAGAACCTGCCTGTAACCACTTTTCTCGACTCGGATTTTGTCTGGGTCAACCAACGTCTGGCCAAGCACTATCAGATTGATGGAATTAAAGGCAGTCAGTTTCGCAAAGTTGAATTGGCCATGGACAATCCCCGCGGAGGTTTGTTGGGGCAGGCCAGCATCTTGAAAATCACTTCCAATGGCACGCGCACCTCACCTGTCATCAGGGGGGTCTGGATTTTGGAAAACATCCTGGGGGATCCACCCTCCCCTCCTCCAGCCGACGTCAAACCGATCGAACCCGATGTTCGCGGCACGAAAACCATACCGGAAATGCTGGCCAAGCATCGGGCGGTCGAGTCCTGCAATGATTGTCATAGGAAAATCGATGCATGGGGGATGGGCCTGGAACATTTCAATGCGGTAGGCGCGCTTCGCAGCCAATACCGCAATGGCCAACCCATCCAGGCCTGGGGAGAATTGCCGGGCGGGTCATTCGACGGAGCTACAGAGCTGAAAAAGGTCCTCATGGGTCGCGCCGATCAATTTGCCCGGGCCCTGACCGGGAAGCTGTTTACCTATGCCCTGGGGCATCCCCTCACCTTTGCCGAGCACCTCATGGCCGAGGACATCGCAAAAGCCAACCTGGAAAATAAGGAGGGCTTCAAGGACCTGATCCACGATATTTGTGCAAGCCCCTTGTTTCTCGGTAAATTGTAACCTCGCCCATTCCTCATTCCTCATTCCTCATTCCTCATTCCTCATTCCTAATTCCTAATTCCTAATTGGCGCGCATCGCGCGCCTATCCTTTTTCCCTTCCCCAAGTTCTCAATCCCATGGAAGATAGGGGATACCCCATTTGCAATTTCTCAAAATATGAAGCGCTTTTTTTACTCTATTTGCATTTTGTTCATCCCGGTGTGCGGTATGACCTCAGACCTCGGTCCCGGGGAAAAGGAACCGCCAACCCTGGAAAGCAATCGTTTCCGCGGTCCCGAGGGTTCCGGAATCTATACGGCAAAAAATTTGCCCCTTAGCTGGAACGAGGACGATTACCTTTGGACCTTCCAGTTGCCCGGAGAGGGCCACTCTTCTCCCATGGCTTGGCGAGACCGACTCTACGTCACCAGCACCGATCGGGGAAATCCCCGGCTCATTCTGCTTTGCCTGGATTCCCGATCGGGGCAGGAAATCTGGCGCAGGTCCTTCCAGTCGGAAGCCCACCGGTTGCACCGGCTCAGTTCTTATGTTACGTCTACACCCGCGGTGGATCGATACCACGTCTACATGGTTTGGAGCAATCATGGACATTTCAATATTGCCGCCATCGACCACGGTGGGAAGGAAGTCTGGCGGCGCGATTTAGGGACCAGAGTCACCTCGCACGGTGGTGAAACCTCGCCCATCGTCCTGGGCGATAGGGTGATCGTGGCCAACGACAGCAAGGGCCCCAGTTCCATTCATGCCCTCGATCGCATGACTGGTGAGACCCGTTGGAAACAGGAGCGGCCCAATGCCCCTAAGGGAAAAGCCTCCTACAGCACCCCTCTGGTTTATCAGACCGCCGGGGGTGACAAACAATTGATCTTCAATTCCACTTCCAGCGGTATGACAGCGTTAAATCCGAAAAATGGCGAAGTCATCTGGGAGGTGCCCCATCTCTTCTCCGAACGCACTATTCTGTCTCCGGTAAGGATTGGCGAATACATATTTGCCAGTAGCGGGAGCGGAACCGGCGGCGCTAACCTCATCGCCGTCCGACCACCCACTCGAGCCGGGGCAGAACCGGCAATCGCTTATCAGATTCGCAAGTCGGCGCCCTACGTTCCCACCCCGGTGAGCAAAGGGGACCGGCTCTTCATGGTGAGCGACGGCGGCATCGCCACCTGCATCGACGCCCCCAGCGGAGACGAAATTTGGAAGGCCAAGCTGGGAGACTCTTTCTTCAGTTCACCCATACGGGTAGACGACCGGATTTACGCCGTTTCCCGGCGAGCGGACGTGGTCGTTTTCCGCGCCGCCGACACCTTTGAACTCCTCGGCCGCAACTTGATCAATCAAGACTGTCACGCCACCCCCATCGTCCATGAGGGACGACTTTACCTGAGAACGGTCTCGCACCTGTATTGCATCGGCCCGGGGTAGTGTCATGTCCTGTAAATAAACCACCACAGAGGACACAGAGATTTAATAAAAAGAATGGTGTGTTTTTGCGTCTTTTGCGGTCTTTTGCGGCTATTAATCTCCTGTTCGCGAAGCGATCCTGTTCCGGCAAAGCCGGATCAAGCGACTGAAAGGAGCGTTGTTAATTTTCATTCCTAATTCCTAATTCGCGCCCTTTGGCGCATCCTCCCCCATGATCAGGCGTTCGATTACGGCCCCTACCCGGGTGGAGGGAAGAGGGCTGCGACCGGCGCTGCCAATCAAAACGGGCCACTCCTCCTCAGCATCCGGCGCCCGGCCATGAGATCCTTTAACCAACCCCGCATCCAATGGAATGACCTCCAATAGGGCCCGAAAACCGAGTTTCTTCTTCAACAGAAATTTGGCCACATCCAAGGAGGGCAAGGGGAGCTTGGGATCGACAAACAATTCCACCGGATCATAACCCGGCTTGCGGTGGATGTCCACGCAACGAGCATAGTCCGGCACCACTTTGTCGTCTTTCCAAAAGTAGTAGGCAAACCAGCTCCTCGGGTCGGAAATGAGAACAAAATCACCCGCGCGATGGTGCGCCAAACCGGCAGCCCGCTTTCCCTGCTCATCCAATACCGCCTCCACCCCTTCAATCGATTCCAGCACGTTCCGAACCCTATTCCGAATAGCCGGATCATTGACGTAGACGTGGGCAATCTGGTGATCCGCTACGGCGAAGGCTCGACTGGCTCCACAATCAAGCTGCTCCAATCCGAGTTCATCCTTTATCGTTATCCATCCATTATCCCTCAGAATACGATTGATAAATACCGGATGGTCTACGTCGCATATTCCGTATTCGGAGAGCAGCAACACCTGCACCGAGCGCCTTTCAAAAAAATCGATTAATCCACCGACCACCTCATCGATCTTCCGCAGGTCGTTCCCCACCCCCGGATCACTCGGACCGAGCCGCTGCAGATTGTAGTCGAGATGGGGCAGGTAAACCAGGTTCAAAGTCGGCCTCTGCTTTTCCTCGATCCACTTGGCCGATTCAGCTATCCATCGGGAGGATGCGATACCGGCGCGCGGACCCCAAAACGTCATAAAGGGAAAAGCGCCCAGATCGCTTTTCAATTCCTCCCGCATCTCCATGGGTTTGGTATGAATATCGAAGATCTTTCTACCATCTGCCGGGTAGAGGGGGCGGGGAGTTGCGGCAAAATCGACCGATGAATACATGTTGAACCACCAGAACATTTTGGCGCAGGTAAAAGAAGCATCTCTGGCCTTCAACCGGTCCCAAACTTTCGGGCCACTCACCAAGTGATCGGATTGCTTCCAGAAGTGGACCTCGGCGTAGGCGCGGTCGTACCAGCCATTTCCCACGATGCCATGCCGGTCGGGGGTCTTCCCAGTGAGGAAATTCGACTGTGCGGAACAGGTAACGGCCGGAAAGGGGGACACGATCTTCACCACCCAGGTCCGGTCGGCAAAGGATCGAATCCGCGGGGTGTCTTCCCCGATAAGGGAACTGGTCAATCCGACCACGTTTATTACGGCCGTCCGTTGCATGGGCTGGGGGAGTTTCAGGAAGCTGGGATAAATCGTTGGGCCACCAATGCCAAAAGAAAAAAGGCGGCGAAACCGACCCCGACCTCAATTGAAGCGTATCCCATGCTGCCAAGAATAGCCAAATCCACCCAACAAATTCCGGCCAAGAGCGGCCCAATCGTTTTTCCGACCTTCAGGTGGCCATTAACCAAGGCGCCGCGAAAAACATAGAGTATCCAACCGGCAACCATGCCGACAGTGAGGAGTTGAAAACCCGGGTATTGCATTCCCAAAAGGGCGACGGCCAGAATGGGCGAGGCCAAGGAGACGAAAGCAAGAGGGGAAGTCGGTCCCGGCCTGGATTCGCTACGGGCCAACCAGGTAATCCCCATCACGTAGAAAAACATCAGGATACCAGCCAACCCGATTCCCGGGGTTACCCCTTCCAGGGAAACCGCTCCCACCACCCAATATACCGCCGTTCTACATGCGGCCATGAGGGGAACCCCGAGAGCCGTCCTCTTGTGCAGGTGGTTATAGAGAACGATCAGCAGCAACAAAACAGCGCCTGCCGGAAGGGTTTGCCAACCCGACCAAAGCAAACAACCCAATCCGGCAATAAAGAATAGAACTACCGCCACCAAAACCGTGGCCTGAGTCACCTGGCCCGAGGGGATGGGACGCTCCGACCTGAATTCCCGGTCCCAATCCGCGTCGCAGTAATCGTTCAGATACATCCCTCCCAGGTAAATCAGGCTGAGTCCCAGGAGCGAAGCCAGGAAGAGGGGGATTTCCCCGCCACCCCCCAACAACCAGGCGCAAAGACAGTTCGACCAAAGAGTGGGAATGTTGGATACCCGCCCCAATAGGAGATATGCGCGGGGGTTATTGATTATTAATTAGGAATTAGGAATTAGGTTTTTCCTTCGGGGTCAGACCTGAATGGCGCTTAGTTAAGCGCGTTTGTAGAGGAATATAGTATGGACGCCAGTCGGGGTCATGCCGTAGAAAAGTGATGCCTTCCGAAAGAAAAGGGTCAGGTCTTAAAAACTGTATTCCGTTGTACTCCATACACTTTTTCAAGACGATCCGCCTTTCGGCGTGACCTTGCTGACCCTGTAAGGCATAACTTTTTACGTCTTGACCCCTTCCTTCTCCGAGCTTAACTAAGCGCCATTCGGGTCAGACCTGACGCCTTACTCGACACACAGAATCTTGGCGTTCTTGCGTCTTGGCGAGATCAAATCCGGATAGGCCATCCAAACCTGCCGAACAATTATGACCTTTTTCAGAGTCGACCAAATAATTTTCCTGTTGGCACGCGGTGCCATCCTGTTGCCGTATGCATCCAGCCGGGAAGCGGCGATGTTTGTGAAAGACCAAAAAGACAGGCTCCAGGAACCTACTATCCTGGAGCCTTACAATGTGTCGGCGAGACACCATCTTTCCGTAGTGGAGACTATCCACTCGGTAACTCTCTAACCATTTAAGCTTTGGATACACCATGAGGCGGCATAGGTTCCATTTTATTTCACCGACCGGAGAAAAAGTTGCTCCACGCCGTTTTGCTGAGAAATGCGGATGGAGATCCATGGAGGTCAGGCGGGCCGCCCTGAGGGGGTAAAGCAAAGGTAACGGGTAGATTCGGAATTGTGAAAATTCCTTTTCCCGGTTGGCAGATACCGTATTCTACGTTTCAAAGGTAGCATGCAGAAAGTCGGCGCAGTTTCCTTGCTCCTGACCAGCGGACTTTGGGGCTGGTCGCAGGTCGCGGCGCCGCCTGACCCGCTCTACGAACAGCGCCAGGAAGCGAATTCAGATGGCATCGGCAAATTTTATCTCGGTCGGGAAATCTCGCATGTCATGGGACACCGGGGCGCTTCCTGGCTGGAGCGACCGGAACGCGAATTAGAAGAAAGAACGGATCTTTTGATCAATTCCCTCCCCATTAATGAGGGAGATGTCGTAGCGGACATCGGAGCGGGCAGTGGTTACTTCGCCTGGAGGATGGCCCAACGGGTGGGTAAAAATGGGAAAGTTCTCGGCGTCGATATTCAGCCGGAGATGCTGGAAATTCTAACGAAAAACATGGAAACACGGGGAGTGGCCCATCAAGTCGAGCCGATACTCGGCTCCATCACCAATCCCCAATTACCTCCGTCCGGAGTCGACTTGGCCCTGATGGTAGACGTTTATCACGAGTTCAGTCATCCCTACGAAATGACAGCAAAGATAGTGGAAGGTTTGAAACCGGGCGGATGGTTGGTAGTGGTGGAATATCGCGCGGAAGATCCCACCGTCCCGATAAAGCGGCTGCACAAAATGACCGAAAAACAGGCCAAGCGGGAGATGGAGGTGCACAACCTGGAATACGTCGAAACGATTGGCATCCTACCACGGCAACATATCCTGGTTTTCAGGAAGCCAGATCACCCATCCTGACCACCCTGCCGCTGAAATGCGATCCTTATCGTTGGCATCGAGCCCGGGAAAGACGGGGAACCGCCCTTCCCCGTCCCTCATTTATTTGATTGGTACCAAAATCCAAATAGGATACAACCCGCCAACCGATTTAAATCATTAACCATCCGGGATGCTTAACCTCCAACCGTTCAACACTATCGGCAAGGCCATTTGGGATCGGCGAGGCTTGTGGTCGGTGTTAATCCTGATCTGGGTATTCGACACCTGGTTGAGTCCGCATCTTGCCCAGGGAGAAGCTGTATTCATGCTCATCGGAATCTGCCTGTTGGTTCTTCCTCACGGCGTTCCCGATCTTCACCTCCCCGCCTGGATTTTAATCCCGCACTGGGAAAAACGCCCCACCTACTGGGCCTGTATACTGGTGGTCCACCTTTTGGGTGCAATGGTTATGCTTGGTATTTGGAGGCTGCTACCCGAGTTTTTCCTGGCCTCCTTTACCGCCCTGGCCATTTGGCACTGGGGGAGCATGGATACGTTTTTTTTATTTCGTTTTACCCGGCCGTCCTGGTTGATCGGCTCGATTGGGAGAGGGATGCTCGTGGTACTGGCCCCCGTGTTTTTTCAACCTCTGGAGGTACAAGACTTCGTCCTGAATTCGTTCGGGCTCAGCCACAGCAATATTTTAGCGACCCTGCATGCCTTTGCCCCCCACCTGTTAGGGGTTGCCATTTTCTTGGAATTGCTGGCCCTGTTCGTTTCCGGGTTTATTGAAGGTCACCGCGCTCCGGCCCGTCTATTGGGTCACCTCTTGGAGTCCGGGGCCCTTTTGCTATTCTTTGCCTGGGTATCACCGGTTTTAGCCCTCACCTTTTACTTTCTCATCCTACATTCCGCCCGCCATTTGCAGCGTCTCACCATCTTTATGCCGGCAAAGAGGGGAAAGGTAACCAAGGTGGTCTATCCCATTCGCAACCTGTTGGACCTTTTCCAAAAAACCAAAACTTTAGTCTTCATAGGTTTGGCTCTGTTGGCTTTCTGGTTTGGAACGCAACTCTACCAAGGTAGCGCTTTTGATGAAGCAGTTGTTAGTTGCCTGATTCCCCTCGGGTTGTTTCTGGTAACCCACTCCCTCACCACTCTGCTGACCGATTTTAATCGCGGCAGGTTTGAGGAATAGCCAAAGACGGGGAAGCGCTGAAAGCCTTCAGCAAATTGAGAATTGACTCTCGCAAAGATCTCCAAGGTCGCTAAGGGACAAAGGCACAAAGGCACTTTTTTCATCCATGTTAAATCCTTGTTTTGTGTTTTTGTGCTTTTTGTGGCTACAATTATCGCGGTGTGTCGAAGCCGCTCCTACAGATCGAATTCGGCTAATAATCCGTGCCTATCCGTGAAATCCGTGGTAAATTCCTCAGGGATTTTCGATCATGATCACGATCACGATAAACTCCTGCCTCTTCCCCTTTTCAGCCTTCAGCCTTTCGTTCCTCCCTTTCTGTCTTTCCATTCCTCATTCCTAATTCCTCATTCCTAATTCGGGCCAATGGCGCCTCTCTCCCTCTCAGCGCCAGCCTCCTCTGTGTTCTCTGTGGTTAATCCCTCTCCCCTTTCTCCATTCCCCCTGCCCAGCCTTCTCCTCCCCGTGTTGCTTCTGGGAATCGGTTGGGCAAAATCTCCCCGGCCAGGAGCAGTAGAAAGCGGCCGGATGGTCGACCACGCTCTGCCTAGCCACGCGCCGCAGGGCTGGGCAACGGAAAGAGCTACCCTGAAAGACGCCCGCGGCCGAATCTTGCTGCTGGATAAACCGGCCACCCGCATCGTGTCGTTGCTTCCCAGTCTGACGGAATTTCTCTTCGAACTCGGCCAAGGCCACTGTTTGGTAGGTCGCACCAATTGGTGCCGGTATCCCCCGGAGACCCAGTCCATTGCGGTGGTCGGCGGCCTGGAAAATCCGGTCGCCGAATCCATTCTGGCCCTGACCCCGGACATCATCCTGGCCGGGCCCTTTCTCAGGGAGGAGCAGGTCAATCACCTGGAATCCCTGAACCTCAAGGTGGCTACCTTCGACCATCATAATTGGGCGACCATTGTCCGGGACCTGTCCTTGCTGGGCAAAATAATCGACCGCGAAGACGAGGTGAAAAAGCTGATCCGTGGCATGGACGAGAGGCGTCGGTCGATTGAAACCCGAGGCCGGGAAGGAGGCCGGGACAAGCCCATCCGGACCCTGCTTCTCTATTCTCTGGAGCCCCTCTACAGTTGCGGGGCCGACACCTTTATCCATGAATTGATTGAAGTGGCAGGGGGACAAAACGTAGCGGCCGATAGCGCATCCCCCTGGCCCATGCTATCACTGGAAACGGTTCTGGCCAAACAACCCGAGGTCCTTCTGTTTTCGAGCAATGGAGGACCCCCGGAGGAATTTTTTAATAGGATCCGGCGATTGCCCCGGGACCCGATCTGGGGACAACTGGATGCGGTTAGAAACAACCGAATATACCTGTTGGACGGCGATACACTCGCCGTGGCCGGGGCCCGTCTCGTTTCCGCCGTGGAACAGATTGCCGCGGCTTTGCAACCGGATATATTTGATGCCCCTCCCGAATTGATCCATTTAGACCTGAAGGATGAAAGGTGATCCCGAAGAGTCCACTCCCTGCCCTGCGAAGCCTTCAGGCGAAGCAGGGGCCGCCATTGAAACGGAAAATCTCTGGGCGGGGTATGGCAAGAATATGGTGCTACGGGGCCTGGATTTGAGAATCAACAAAGGGGATTTTGTCGGGCTCATTGGGCCGAATGGCTCGGGGAAAAGCACCTTGATGCACTGCCTGACCGGGATAATTATACCGACCAGGGGAAGGATAAGATTGGGCCAACGACCCCTCTCCGCCTATTCCCGCAAGGCGCTGGCCCGGGAATTTGCCGTGGTGGAGTCGGAGGAAAAGCCCGCCTTCCCATTTTCGGTAGCTGAATTGGTGGAGATGGGGCGATTTCCCTATCTAAAACGGTTTCAGGGACTGACCAAAGTGGATCGGCAAGCAGTGCGGCGGGCCCTGCGGGCTACCCAACTGACCGGGTATGAGGACAGAACTCTCCATCAACTGAGTAGCGGTGAAAGGCAGCGCGTGTTTCTGGCCCGCGCTTTGGCTCAGGAAACCCGCGCCCTGTTCCTGGACGAGCCCACATCCCACTTGGACGTCAAATACCAGATCGAGAGTTTCCACCTCTTGAAACGTCTCAATGAGGAAGATGGCAAGACTATCGTCTGCATTTCTCACGACATCAACCTGACCCTACAATTTTGCCCGCGGCTCATCCTGTTGAAGGGGGGGAGAATCCTGGCCGATGGCAACCCGGACCAACCCGGCCTGAAAGGACACCTGGATACGGTCTTCGAGGAGGAGTTCATCCTTCGGAAGCATCCCCAAAGCGGCCGGCCCTATATCGTGTATCCAGCCAAAGATCGATGAGGGCCAAAACCACCATCTCCCCCTCCCCTCCCCTCACTATTATACTGCTGGCGGCGGCCCTGGTCGTCATAGCGCTGGTGGCCACGGCCTTGGGGCCTCAAGGGACAATCCATCCCTGGGTGATCGTAAAGTCCCTGGCTCTCAAGGTAGGATTGATAGAGGGACCGATGTCCCCGGAATCGGTTATCGTCTGGAATCTGCGGCTTCCGAGAGTTTTGGGAGCCGTCCTGGTTGGCGGCAGTTTGGCCGTATCGGGCGCCCTGATACAGACCCTCTTTCGAAATCCACTGGCAGAGCCCTTCCTCATCGGTATTTCTTCCGGCTCCGCCTTCGGGGCCGTCGTCAGTGTCGCCCTGGGATATTCTCTCACCGGGTGGTCCGGCAACGCCACTACCTTGAGCGCATTTTGTGGAGGGGTGGGAGTCTCCATAATCGTCTACAACCTCTCCCGCCGGGGCCGGCGTATAGCCATGACCACCCTGTTGCTCACGGGTATAGCCATCGGCGGCGTCCTGCAATCTATCACCACCTTCCTGCTGCTGAATTACGAGTTGCAACAAATTCGCTCTCTCATGGGCTGGATGATGGGCAGCCTGGCCTTTTTCGGATGGGAACAAGTCGCCTTGTTGGCGCCCTATACCCTGGCAGGTGTGAGCGCGGCCTGGTTTTATCACCGGGAACTGAATCTGTTGGCCTTGGGGGACCAAACGGCCCAACACCTGGGCGTCTCTCTGGAGCGAACCCGCCTCCTGCTCCTGGTTATCGCGACCTTGTTGGCCTCCGCCACCGTAGCCCTGTGTGGCATTATTGCTTTTGTCGGATTAATGGTGCCTCATATCGTGCGCATGCTGCTCGGGGCAAACCACAGACAACTGATCCCAGCCAGTATCTGCGCCGGGGGCATTCTTCTGATTCTGGCCGACATAACCGCCCGAACCGCCCGCTCCGGACAGGAAATTCCCATTGGCATCATAACCAGTATCCTGGGAGGGATATTTTTTGTTATTCTCATCCGAATGCGCTCGCCATGGACTCGATAGAGCGTCCGGGTCAGGCCTGTAAATCGGGTTTGCCAATTCGCAAAACGGAGGGCGGGTTTTCGTCTCGCCATATAGGGATAACGACGAATTTAGCTTTTTCAAACAACGCTTTTTTCGGGTTGCCTGGAATCTAATTTTTCCCAAGCTACCTCCCTCTACACGGAGAGATGGCTGAGTGGTCGAAAGCAACGGTTTGCTAAATCGTCGAGGGTGAAAGTCCTCCGGGGGTTCGAATCCCCCTCTCTCCGCCATAATTTAACTATAAGTAGTTGCAGTTAAGTTACTTATATTAAACTAAAAATGTTCATCCCCTCATTATCAGGCGGAATGGAAGGGAACGATCAGGAGTGGTTATGAGGCAGCGTAAACGCAGTCAAGTGGTGATAGAGTGCGGCAATCCAGGCTGAATAGAGCGTCTTGAGGAAAAAATTTGCTGTCCCAATCATTGTTATCATTGAATACGCTGCCCACATGGCGTTTTGAGTCATACCGACAAAAATTGAACGGTCTTTTATGTGAGTCATTTCCTTGGCGGTAATGCCCTTGCGAAACATCACCTGCTCAAGCTGCGCCATCGCCTCTTGTGAAGCAAGAGCCCAACAATCATCTTCCTTGGCCCAATTCATTGGGTCCCAGTCATGTGCCCTTCCCATCGAATCAACCAATTATCATGAATAATTGGACTGACCCGAATGGCGCTTAGTTAAGCCATTTTCCGAACATATGACTACCTCGGAAAAGGAAGGGGTCAAGATGTAAAAAGTTATGCCTTACAGGGTCAGTCGTCTTGTAAAAGTGTATGGAGTACAACGGAATACAGTTTTTTAGACCTGACCCTTTTCTTTCGGAAGGCATCACTTTTCTACGGCATGACCCCGACTGGCGTCCATATTATATTCCTCTACAAACGCGCTTAACTAAGCGCCATTCTGGACTGACCCCTTTTGCCTCGGTCCTATTAACTTGTTATTACCCCACTGTAATAAATAATGAGCGGTTTCATGTCCACCTTGACGATCCTCTAATTCTTGACCCCAAGTTGAATCGCCTCTTCTCCCATCCAAATTTTTCCTGCCTTCGATGGGGCACACTTTGCCTGCTTTTTTTGGCCAGCCAAATCCAGTTATTCGGACAAGGAGGGAAATCCACCTTAAATAGGAACCTTTCCAATTTATGGGATGGTACCTGGGTAAGCAACCACCTCGACGAGAAGCAAGATTATGCCCTTCAATTGGAGACCTTAAACGCAGCCTTGTCCATATACAAAAGGGAATTCCATAATCGCAGTGCGGTGGAAAGAGAATTGCAGTTGGCAGAGATCCGCTCGGTGCTCAATTCCCCGAGGCCCTCCCTCCAATGCGATTTTCCTGAGATCTTCGATCATTTGTCCTCGCTGGGCAAAGAAATAGTCGAAGAGTATACTCAAATTCACGAAGCCTTATTCGATCGCGATACAGAGTGGGAACGTTTGCGGTCCCAAGTATTCATCGACTTTGAAGGAGAGAACCTCCGATCAGGGGAACTATTGGCCCGGGCCATCAACTATGTTTTGGGAAGCAAAGCGGAGACCGAGGAAGATGAACTCAAAGCATCCGTTTTTTCTGTCATTGAAAGACGAATACAAGACTACCTCTTTGCATTTAACAATGGAACCGCCACAAATCGACGGCAAATTTATACCGTGTGGCATCAGAATCCCGTCTCCTTGCTACCACCGGGAAATTGGGGTCTTTCAGAATCGGCCTCGGAGGCTTATAAAATTTGCCAGACAAGTTTTCTGCAAATGGTGGCCAAATTCCAAATCGACCTGGAAAACGCCTTCAAGAACCCAAAGTTTGTAGCCCGTTTAGGGGTCAGCTCCGCCGTTGCGGATATCTTGCAATTGCTCTCTGAGAATTACTTTGAATTTGCAACCTATTCCCGGTGGTTCAGCGAAAACGAGAACTTGATGAACGAAGCCCTCGTCATCGTCGATATGCGTACCCGGGCAACCCCACACGAAGTGGTAAAACTAGACCCTCTGAACTTGAGGCCTACCGATTTGAATGAGGGCCAATACCACTCGGATGTCATAAATGAGATCACAGAAAAACGACGCGAGCTTTTACTTCGTTACCTCGAAATTCGAGAGGAAGTAAACGGGGAGATCACAGAGGAATTAATTCGCCGGAAAAAGGAACTGAGTCCGGAGGAAGAGGAAGTTCTTTGGAGAGAATACCAGAAAATGAGGGACCTGACAAAATCAGCCACTTCAACACCCTAAACCACCGTGTCCCCCATCAGACCTGCCCGCTCAATTTATTTAAAAATCATTCTGATAGGATGGAGCGGAACCCTTTGTGGATTCTTGGGAATGCTTTTTGCTCAAAGCTCCTCGGTTGAATCCATTGAGGACAAGGAATTGCTGGAAATCATGATTGAAGATACAGCCAGCGAGTTGGCCCGCAACCAGGCCAGTCTCGACCAAACCAGGGCGGTTTATCAGGGCTTGGATGATTCCAATGCGACGGAAGAAGGATTCCGCCCCAAGGTGGGGGAGTATATCCAGTACTACGAGACAGTGATCGCCAGCCAAAAAAACTACCTGTCTCAACTGCGGGAGCGAAGAAAAGAAATGGAAATGCAAGAGCTTAAAAAATTGCGAGACCTCTCCAACTTCGGGAGTCCCTATCAGGACCGCAGGAGGACGAATATGCTGAACTCGATTCTGCAACCGCGATCATCCATGGCCCGATTCGGGACTTCGGGAAAGACGCGATTGGAAGACTTGGACAACCGTCTCTTTGAAACTTTAGGCAGCTTGCAGGAACGGCTTGATGAAGAAAATCTAAATCGCCAGGAAGCCAGGAAGGTTATGGTGGATAGAGAGGCCAATGTAAAAACGCTGGTGGAAATGCAAAAAGTCAGCCAATCCTACTACGATGAAAGGTTCCTATTGTATGATAAGATGAACCAAACTTACGAACAGATACGTGTTTGGCGACCTGGCCTGGCCAAATATTTTAAACCTCCACCTCAACCAAAACCGCCCGATGCTTATAAAAACGCGCTTGATCGCATGTATACCGCAAATTGATAGCCGAATAATCCAGTTGGTGGCCCAAAGCCGGTCATTATCGCCTATATCAATTTCACTGATTAAAATCTTCGCTCCACTCTGCGCGACGACCTTTTTATTTACGGGCTGCGCAACTCCGAAAACCGCATTGGATTATATCGATGGGACCGAGGTTCCCCATGTCCCGCTCATGGCAATCAACCCGGAGGATCAAACGCAGGAACAATTCAATGTGGCGATCAATCTGTTCCAGCCAGGGGTGGACCTCTACGAACTGGAGGAGGATGGGAGCGGCCTGTTCGCCATGGACGATTCTGGCGTGCCAAAAATAGACCATAAGGCGATCGATCCAAAAATCCGCCGTCTTGAAACACACTTCTTGCCCGGTACTTTGAAAAACGTATTGGACCGAAGCCAGCAATGGGGACAGACCTTTGTCAGTCCCGGGGAGGTACAATCGCCCGATCTATTCGTTGACGCCACTATTCTGGCATCTGATGGCCACTCCATTGCTCTTCTGGTTCAGACCAGGGACTCTTCCGGACGCGTGTGGTATCACGACACCATAAAGTATCTAACGTTCGAATCAGATTACCAATCCGCCAGTTGGCCGACGAAGGACCCCTACGACGCCATTTTCAACCATATCGCAAACCGATTGGCAACCTTCCGCAATAATTTGACTCTCGAAGAACAAAAGCAAATTCGCATGGTCAGTCAGATGCGATTTGCCTCCGACTTGGCGCCGGATGCCTTTGGCAATTATCTGGCTCGCAACGAGGAACAGCAATTATTTGTTCAGCGCTTTCCGGCTGAAAACGACCCAACTTATCAAATCATCCAGCAGCTTCAAGGAACGGAGCTGGATATGTTGAGCCATATTGAAGAATATTATGACAACCTTCAGGAGGGTTCTTTCGATTCTTATAACACTTGGCGTGAACAATTCAGGCAGTTGTCCATTGAAATGGAACAATATCGTGTTAACGCTCAAAACCAGAAAACCACCAGTTATATCATCGCCGGCCTAGCCGTTGCCACTGCCGCCGCAACCGCCGATTCCCAATACAACTCCAACAGTGGGGCGAATGCGGCCGCTATCTTGGCGGGCGGCTTGGAATTAAGCGCGGCCATCTACGAGGCGGCCAAGGGAAAGATTGAGATCGCCAACCTTAAAGCTAAAGAACTGGCCGAAATTAGCGACATTGCCGGCGAAGGCATGCAACCCAAAGTCATTGAACTGGAGGGACGCACCTATCAATTGACCGGAGATGTCGATTCCCGTTTCCGCCAGATTCGGGAAATAATTCGCCAACGTTACCTAATTGAAACGGGTCAGGAAGATGTTGCTCCGGTTGATACGCCAAGGTCAATTTAAGCCTCCACCATCGCCCATCGGGTTAGCTAGCGGAACTGCCCTTCGATGAGTGCCGACCTGGAAACGGCGGGAAAGGGCTCGGGCCCTCAAAAAATTTCGCTTCCACCAGTCGAAAAATCTCCATCCCCATACCGCAAAGCTCCCGCGAAAGGGAAACCGGGACGATTATTTCCAGCCATCCTGATGGTGCTGCTTGGACTGGGAATAGTCCTCATATTCCAATTTCGCCCGGATACGGATGAATCCACCGAGGATGCTTCCAACCAAATTGAGGAGTCGACGGATCGACCATCAAACGAACCGGAATCCACATCCACGCTCATACAAAAACCGTTTATAGCCCTCGATCCTGAATCACTTGCAGACCTCCGCAAGAAAGCAAATCAGGCGGTTTTGGATCAAGCCAGTGTAGATCATACCCATGATTTTCAACGCAACCTCTTTGGAAAGGCTGCGTTCCTGGTCGATGAGGCCAATGCTTCCATGGGCCAGAAAGCGTTTCGGGCCGCGCAGGAAGGGTATGAGCAGGCCCTGGCCACCATCGAAACGCTTCGGGAAAGCTACCTGCGGGCCGAGGAAATAGGCGGTCTCCAATCCAGTATCAAAAACCTGGATACAAGGCTCCCATCACAAGCAGCTTCTTTAAGGGAAACAGAGGCATACCACATAGTTCAATCCGGCTTGCTTGAGGCAGACACACACCTGAAAAACGGCGAAATTCAAATTGCCCTCAGTCGGCTTAGAGAAATCGAGGCGAAACTGCAGTCGTTGATGGAGCAGGGCGAAAAGCAATTCGAGGCATCACTTAGGGCGGGTCTTGATGCCCTGAATTCAGGTGATGGCGATAGGGCGAAGGAGTGGCTGATGACCGCACAAGCTCTTCGGCCTGACCATCCTTTCGTCGCACAACAACTAAACCGCGCTGAAACTATCAACCAAGTATACGCACATTTTAAGGAGGGTCGTAGCTATGAGGACCAAGGCCTCTACTCAATGGCACGGGTCGAGTATCAAAAAGCCTTGGACTTGGATCCCGATTCGGTAAACATCAATTCCCGTCTACAAGCCATTAACCATGCACTGAATCAGGAGATCTTCGAATCCACCGCTCGGAACGGGATGGCTGCTTTGGCCGCTGGAAATGGCCATTCGGCAGTGGAACTTCTGGAAAAAGCTACGGCTCTCATGCCCGGAGATATCCAAGCAAGAAATGCTTTAAAAGATGCCAAGGAATTACAACGACGCCAACGCGTAGACCAACTTGTTGCCACCGGTGAACAGGAACTGAAAAATCAGGCATGGTTGGCGGCCCGGGATGCCTTTGAAGAAGCCCTCGATTACGAGCCCGCCTCCCAAGCTGCGCAGGACGGCTTATCCCATGCCCAAGCCCAAATCGAGCGGGAGGCTCAATTAAAAGTAATCCTGTTGGAAGCGGAAAGCTTTGAGCGCAACGGCGAATTGGAAAAAGCCCTGATCGTCCTCCGGGAAGGCCGCCAAATCGCAGATCCCTTGGGGGCAATCACCGAGAAAATCAAATTTCTTGAGGAAATCCTGGCAGAGCAATCCAAACCGCAAAAGGTAAAAATTCTTTCGGATAATCTTACCAACATCCAAATCTACCAAGTGGGGAAATTCGGTCCGTCCCACGAATTGAACCTCGAATTACGACCCGGAGAATACACCGTTGTCGGGTCCCGTCTCATGTATCGAGACGTTCGCCACACCCTTTGGGTGGAAGTTGGAGAAAATCCGAACCCCCTTGAGGTGATTTGTAAGGAAAAATTGTAACTACGAAAGGCGGGAAAGACCAGCTACCCAACTCCATGACAACCTTAACCCAGGGCAGCCAGATTATTACCTCGCCAGGCCAAGGCGATGAAGTTCAATCATGCCGAAAAATCCGGGCACCCTATATTTTTGGAGGCATAATTACGCTGGTTTTTTTGGCGGGGTCCTATTGGTATTGGAACCAGTTGGTTCCGGTTGCGCTCACCGTCTCTCCCGCCGAAGCCAGCCTGGTCCTCAACGGTAAGGACGTGGCCCTGGGTGAAGATGGCGCGCTTCACCTAAAACGGGGCAAACACCTTCTGGAAGTGGTTAGCCCAGGACACAGTGCCCACAAAGAAGTGCTGGACCTACTGTTTGGTAAACCCGTTCCATACTCTATTTCCTTATCCGTCCTGCCCGGTTTGCTTTCGGTAATCACCCAACCTGACCAAGCTACCATCAGCATTGATGGTACCGTCGTAGGCCAAACTCCGCTGATCGGCCATATATTGGAGCCGGGAGAATATGAAATTGTTGTCGAAGCAGAGAATTACCTTCCTCACCAGGAAAAGGCCACTGTTCATGGTAGGCGGCAAAGAACTCGCCTGGAAGTTTCTCTGACACCCGCATGGAGTCACGTCTCCCTCAATACATCCCCTGAAGGCGCTACCCTTTACCTGAACAAGCAGCAAGTAGGAAAGACTCCATTAAGCATGGAACTCCTACAGGGACGATACGATTTACGGTTAGAAATGGAAAATCGGGAAGCTCAGCAATTTTCCATTCGGGTACCTGCCAATCAAACGCTAAAACTGCCGACCTGGGCCATGGAGTGGAAACACGGCAGCCTCAATTTAAGCACGATTCCGGAAGGAGCCTGGGTGACCGTCAATGGGGAACCCTTGGGGCAAACACCTGGCACATTTTCGCTACCTTCGAAAACTGAACTCAATTTCGCGGTTTCGCTCCTCGACCATGAAGAAAGATCCTTCAATTTAAAACTCAATCCGGATCAGACCATCGCGCAAAAGCTTGTGCTTTCACCTTTGGTTGGGGAACTGCGCATAGAAACAAAACCTTCCAAAGCGGATGTTTACCTGGATGGGCGCATTAAAGGACTCTCACCGCTAAATCTGGAACTCCCCGTAGGGGATTATGACCTGGAGTTGCGCAAAGCCGGTTATACTTCCCAGACGCATAAACTTCGCCCCCAAGCCCAAAAAACGGCCCGATACTCCTTCGAGTTGATCAGCGAAATCCAAGGCATAAAACTCACTGACGACCAAATCCTGAGAGCCCTTATCGCGCAAAAGAAAGATATTCAAAAGGAGGTTGCGTCACCCTACGGTTATCAACTGATTCTGATCGAACCGGATACTTACATCATGGGACTGCCCCAGGAATTTTCAGGTCGAGGGTTTGATGAAACGCCGGTGGAAATGCGCATTCGCCAACCTTTCTACATAGGCCTGCATGAGGTCTCCAACCGGGAATTTAACAGGTTCAAATCGAATCACGATAGTGGAATTGTAAGCGGAGTCTCTCTTCAATCCGGTGATCGACCCGTGGTGAACGTTTCCTGGAAAGAAGCCGTGGAATATTGTAACTGGTTGAGCGACATACAGGGATTGAAACCCGCTTACCAGCTAGTGGCAGACAATTATAAATTGATCGAGCCACGTACCGATGGTTATCGCTTACCCACTGAAGCGGAATGGGAGTTTGTCGCTCGTTACCATCAGGGCACAACGGAGATGATCTATCCCTGGGGAATGGAAATGCCGCCTCCTGAAAATAGCGGCAACTTTGCCGGATCGGAAGCCAAAGTCATGATTGGTCAGTCAGTTCCAGGCTATCGGGATGGATACCAAGCCACTTCCCCGGTGGGATCCTTTAGCGCCAATTCCCTGGGTTTGTTTGATATTGGTGGCAACGTTTCCGAATGGTGCACGGACTACTATTCCTACACCTATCCGACCTCTCCTGACCCATTGGTGGACTATGCCGGGCCCGACAAAGGCGCTCAAAGGCTCATTCGAGGTTCCAGCTGGAGATCGGTAACAAACAGCGAACTACGAAGCACTAGCAAGCGCTACGGGCTGGACGGCGCGGATGATGTGGGTTTTAGGCTCGCAAGGTCCTATCCCATCGTTGTGGAATAGCATACCCAGGTTCATGATTCACTTACCCAAACACTTTCCACTACTTCTGGGATTCGCCTGTTGTTTGGCCTTCATGGCCCTTGCTCAAGAAGCAAAAGACGACCCGCTGGACAACTTTGACGGCAGCAAAAAGGAAATTACCGCGGCTAATCCAGAGGCCCAGAAGGGAAAAAAAGCGAGTGAATCCGGTTCGGGACAAATTTCTCTGGGGGAGCTATCGGAAGATAAGATCAAGGAAGACAAAATGACCGAATCCCTCGAAAATGAATTGGAAGCGAAAAATGCCGAGAGTGACCAGACGAAGGATTTGATTCAATCAGCACTGGCTACAATGAATCGCCCCCTCTCCGCTTCTGGTCTGGAGCTGAATCAGCCCGAAGTATTTCCGGTCGATATCTAACCCAACGCCAATCTTAATCGTGATCGAAAACTAACCACAGAGGGCACAGAGAGCACAGAGGTTTTTAGGATAACTCTCGCAAAGCTCACTAAGAACGCTAAGATCTTTAGAATTTTGATCGCGAAGCGATCCCGATCTGGCGAAGCCGGAACTCCAACGGAGGGCGGGTTTTCCAACCCGCCAAATTGAAGAATTGGGGGACAGGAATGTCCCCCCTCCGTTAATTGCGACCCCGCTGGAGTCGCTTCTCATTCGTGGTCATCCATGAAATCCGTGGTTCATTTTGAGCCTTATGTGCTTTTTGTGGTTACCTTCTTCCTTTCATTGTGGTTCCTTCTTTTTCTTGGCGTTCTTGCCGAGCTTTGCGAGAGTCCCTTCCCAAGCTCATTCCTCATTCCTAATTCTTAATTTGCGCCTTCATCCTTCATCCTTCCTCCTTCTTCTTTTTTCCTTTCTTTGTGGTTCCCTCTTCAGGGCTGATCTAGCCGGTGAGACCCTCGTATTTCCGCCCGCTGCCCTGAGCGATCTGGCAAAATTGGGGCCCGATCGTATCGAAGTCCGTTGGAAGCCCCGATCCATTCCGGATGGATATTTCCCTGTAGTGGAAGGCTATTACGTGGTATACAATCATGAGAACCTTTCCCTGTTTTTTGGCCCGGTCCCCTATGAAAAGGATGCGATTAGGATCCAAAACGAGCTGACAAAGATCAGGAGCGACTTGAAAAGGAAAAATCCGGCTCTTTCCAGTAGCACGGTTGGCCGAATACATATCAATTTCGGAGAGGATCCTCCAGTTAGTCAAAATATGCCTCCCCCTACGGGCTTAAAGCCGGTTCGAGTTTATTCTGGCAATTCCACCTTGGAATTGGGTCAGGCAAATGAGGGCGCTGAATTGGAAAGCCCCACAACAGAAGGCCCCACTTCCTCCACCTATGGCATCACCAGGGAGCCCGACAACTCGGAAGGCATTCCGGTGGATGAGTCTGCCAGCGCCATAAATGGACCCCCTCAGGGGGTAGAAAATAACGAAAGTACACCTGAATCCCCAAGGAGTGGATCAACCGCGGAAGAGGCAAGGAATGATCCTGGGGAGAGCGGAATTCTGAAAATACTCTCCCAGGGAGCGGGCCCTCCCAAAGAAAATCCCGGGCCCGAAGGCGCAAGCTCCGAGATCCAAAGTCAAACACCACAATCTCCAAATGGAGAGCTTGCTGGGACCGAGAATCCAACTTCCTCAGCCCCCCACCAAACAGAGTCGTCCGAATCGGGGGGATCGGCAGGTCCTTCAGGGCAAACCCAGGAGCCAGAAATTGAACCGCTCCGGCTAAGAGCCGAACCTACTTCAGAAAATGCCCCGGAAGCGGTGGCGCAATCCAATGCGCCAACTCCAACCAACCCGGAGTTGGGCGAGTCGGGGAACCTTCAGAAAACCAAGGTCGACTCCTTTCATATTAATCAGTTGCTCAAAGGAAACTTGGAGCATGACCCGAATGGCGCTTAGTTAAGCGCGTTTCTAGAGGAATATAGTATGGACGCCAGTCGGGGTCATGCCGTAGAAAAGTGATGCCTTCCGAAAGAAAAGGGTCAGGTCTTAAAAACTGTATTCCGTTGTACTCCATACACTTTTACAAGACGACTGACCCTGTAAGGCATAACTTTTTACGTCTTGACCCCTTCCTTCTCCCAAAATACAGCCGTCGATCCATGCCGATTTCTCTGCTATTTGTTTGCTTGGCGTCCCTATTTTCCCCTGGGGTTATGGCAACGGATGCTTCGTCCAACCCAACCCAAAACGCTGAAAAATCCGAAATGCTTTACCGCCGAGGATTGGCCGCATACCAGGCCGGAGACTATCCTTCGGCAGAGACTTATTTTGAAGAAACTCTCGCAATCAACTTCTCGCCGGATGCCGCAGTTTACTTGACCTACCTTCGCAAGGAAAAGGGCGACTTCACCGGCGCCCTGAAAAGCCTGCAAACCTACCTCGACATTACAAATGACAGCGATTCCGACCTTCATAGCTATATTTCCCTCAAGTTATTCCTGGAAGCCCGGCTCGCATCAGAAGCAAACGAAAAACAACTGTCCTCATTCCGCGCCACAACTCTGATCAGTATCGTCATAGCCATCATTGCCTTGATCGTATCGGTAATATCACTGCTCTACAATCGGTCTTGAGTGCAAGATCTGAAAGGGGAAAACGGCCAAGAGAATGTGATTTAATTCAGAACCAGAAAATTTGCTGGAAAAGAACAACCTGGACTGAGTCGATTTGCTACTCAAACAAAGTCCGATAAGCCTCAACCACTTCTTCCGGTTTCAAACCCTGCGCACGAAGATGTCCGGTGGAATCGATTAGAAATATCAATGGGGATTGTTCAATGCCAAGAAGTTGCATCGGATGATCTGTGGATTCCTGGTATTCCGAGTAATTGAAGATATGCGGCCAACCGGCGATGTCTTCATTGAGCATCGCCAACGCATCTTCGCGCGATTTGTCCAGATTCAATCCCAGAAACTGCGTGTTGCTTGAATCAAAATCGACCAAGCGTTGATAATTCAAGTCCTGGGACCAGGAAAGCAGTTCGGCATTCCAAGACCCCCAAACCAGCATAACGGTGTTCTTTCCGATGAGGTCTTCAGTGGAAACGATATCGTTCCATTCATGAACCCCCTCGACTAGCAAATGTCCGGTAAAATCGGGTAATGCCTCACCCGGCTCGACAAGCAATTGAATCTCATTCGAGCCCGCTCCTTCAAAAGTTTTAATAGCAGTGTAATCCAATGTCTTCATCATCAGCCAAAATACAAGGGCCATGAAAACCAGCGCTCCCATCGTCGCCATTAACCAATGTAATATAACTGGGTTTCTCCTGGGCGAACGGGTAAATGCGGCCAGGGTCTGAACATGTCGGTCTTCCGAACTTGCCTCTGGCAAATTGGAAGTATTATGGGCGGCTTGAATCGAACCGATAACCACTTTTTTCCCCGCCAAAAGGGAACCCTCGGTCGAGACGGAACGGTCGGTCGATCCTTCATCTGAGGCCAATTCCCAAGTTTGAAAAGGTCTGATGATCCCGACGAGTTCCATAAGGTCATAGTCCAGATTCCAACCCGGAAACAGTTCTGGCCTGGCTGCCGGCTCTTGCGATTCTTCTGCCATTATCGA
The DNA here is from genome assembly GCA_965218995.1 of Opitutales bacterium. GTDB lineage: Bacteria > Verrucomicrobiota > Verrucomicrobiia > Opitutales > UBA2995 > JAABVD01. Next base: position 1,955,144 of record CBDCML010000004.1, on the reverse strand, counting down.
TCAGTGATTCCCACAAACGCGCCTCCATTGCGGACGGCAAGAATACGCATGAGGTCGGCAAAATTTTTTCCAGTTGGGCCAGAAAAGGCAAAATCAGTGTAAAACCCAATACCGTGTATCCGGATCAAATGGTCTCCGTTATCCAGCTTTGGATTATTGCGTTCCACAATCGATAAAAACTCCGTCGGATTTCCTGAATCCATTTCATCGCCGAAGACGAAGATGCTGATTTTTTCTTCTCCGTCATTGAAGTCGGTAATCGCGGTTAAAATACCCGGTCCCGGATTACTGCCACTGTTATTATTCCAGTTGAGGTAACGATTCAGTATTTTCCTTCTTTGACTGGGCGAGTCACTCAGCCAAGTTCCTTTCGTCCCGGAAAATAAATAAACCCCATCCGCATTCATGATCTGAATGCCTTTCAAATTCGGGAAAGCAAAAAGCGTTTCTTCCAGCTTTCTGGCCACCAAACGCTCATGTTGATCCATCGACCCGGAAGTATCGATGACAAAAATAACGTATTCGCTATCCGCCGGTATTCCACCCACCACATCGGTCGGTTTTTGTTCCGGCATACGGGAAAGTTCCAAATCCTGAAGGGCCCTTTCCAGATTTTCTTCTTCATCGGCCTGTTTACGAGCGCGGGCATCGTTGGCGGCATACTGCCCCTTTACCTCGCTGAAGACTCGTTGCAATTGAGCAATCCTGTCTTCCAATTCGGATAATTGCTCCAAGGCTCGATCTAAATCCAGATTGGTTTTCAAGGTGTCTCCGCGAATCTCGAAGATGGCATTTTCCCGATCTTTCAAGAGACCTTCAAGTTCGGACTCAACCTGTTCAAGTATCTGGGGATGCGATCCACGAAAGATGACAAAGAGCAGGATTATGGCTCCAAACCCACAACTTATACAGTCCAGAAAGGACAAGCTGAAGGTGGCAAAAGCCCCTCTTCTTTTGCGTTTCATACCAATCAGGGCCAGCTTTCAGCAGGAGAAAAGAAGGACCCATTATGTCGTAATGCCAAGTCCCAATAACTACTGGGCGCCTCGGGGTCCCCTTCGAGATAGAACAAGATTACGTTGACCGGCACCCCTGAAGGGATAGCCCTTTCGGCCATTGCCAATGCCCTCAGGCGATCCTCACCCGAGACTTGGCCTGACGGCAAAGCAACCGAATCCCCCTGGGTGGGGAGACCATCGGTAATCACAATAACATTGTCGGGCTTGGGGGAAAAACTCTCAATCCGCCGAAAAGCGCGCTCCAGATTGGTGCCACCCCCAGGCACAATTTGCCGAAGCTTGTTGAGAACATCTTTGACGGTTTCTGGCGAAGTCGCCAGCCAGTCATTTCCCTGCCCCATCAAAATAGGTTCCGTTGTCTCGCTAAAGGTAAATAACTGGAAGAACTCTGTTTCGACCATCGTTGCGAGCAGCCACTCAGTTGCCTCCATTACACGCAGCCATTTTTCGCTACCTTGCCGCTCTACGGGATTTGCGGCTTTCATGGCCATTATTTCGGGTAAGGTTTCACCGGTCATACTCAGAGATCGGTCGACAAGTATTACCAGTCGCCGACCATCTGTCCTGAGCCCTGTTAAATATTGTTGGCGATTGTTTCCTTGGCGACGCAGCAAGTCCATGCCGGGGTCTATGCTCGTGGTCCCCATTTGGGCCATGAGGGCCTTCTTTTTCGCCTCAAGGTCTGCTTTGAGTTGGTTGGCGTGTTCCAGCTTGGCCAGAGTTTCATTGTCCAAGCGCGAGATTTCCTCCTTCAAATTTTGAGTTTCCCGGATAACCTCATCGGCCAAGCCTTGGGCGGTTACGATTTTATCCTCGGTTTCCAATAGGGTGTTTCGGAGATTGGCCAAGTTTTCTCGCCCATCCAATAATTCTTCCTCAAAAGTATCGACCTCGCCTCTGATGTCCGCCGTTTCCTTATTGCGCAAGCTCTGATCGTTTGACGCTGTGAGAACGAACAAAAGGATCACCGCCCCAAAACCACAGGTAATGGCATCCAAAAATGACAGCCCAAAATTGTCGTCTTCCGATTTACGCATCGCCCCTTGCCATTCCCACAATCATAACCTGCAAGATTGGCGCGCCCAAAGTGATCACATCGCCAACTTGGAGGGTAATGGCGCCATTTGAGGTAAAGGATTCTCCATTTATCCAGATTTGATTACCCTTTTCTCCGGTTAATTCAATCCCGCCATCCTTCTTTCTGCGAAGCAGGGCATGGCATTCAGCAAGGCCTTTCACTGGTTCGGCCACTGCCAAACCCGAGGCAATGGATTTGCCTTTACCAATGGCAAAGTCAGTTTCTCCGAATTCCGGTAATGCAAGCAACCGGCCCTGAAATAACAAGTGAGTGGGATGGGTCGGACCGAGGATTCCATCCCTCCCGGAATGATACACCTTGCCCTGAGGAATTGATGCCGTCTCGCTTCTTCTCTCCTGGCTTGCATTAAATTCAACCGCTGTGTGAAACAAGGGTTGATCGATGGCTATGTCATCGATCAAGGCATCTCTGAATGCCAAAGCGCCAATTGCCGCCTGTCCTATTTCCATCATCCGGGGATTAACCCCGTAGTCTTTGTTCAAAATTTCCATCAACCCTGGGACACAGCGGATTCTGGACGAGAAAAACACCGCGCAATCTCTTGAGTCAGCGGCTTGGCTGATCGCCCGGCCCGCCAAATCACTGAATCCCCTCAGCTCGTTACCCATCATTTCCGCCAAAGCCCCGCGATCAGCTGAAATAGCTCCTTTAGGGGTCTGGAGTTTACACGAGGAAATTCCATTGGGGTCGGATAAATAGGCCGACAACTGGTTATAGAGTTCTTGCGCGTATTCCGGCCGAGCCGAGGGATCAAACCGAAATTCGTCAATAAAACGCTTGGCAAGACCCACCACCAACCGGTCTAGAATCTGTCGCAGACCCAATGCCCGATCCTCTGCCACTTCGCGGCGCTCAAGGCCGGAATCTGTGGATACGATATGGCCCGCCTCCGCCGTGTTCCAATGGATATCCATGACCACAAACGATTTCGTATCCGGAACTCCGGAAGCCGAAAGAAGGGACGCCAACGAACTATCCAAAATATGCTTTACCCGAATGCCAACCGCTTCGGATATCTGAATCAACCACCCCAAATTAGACCGCTTGAAATGTCCCGGGGTCGCCAACACAACTTCGTCAAACCGACCCTCGAGTTTTCGGCACTTTTCAATTACCGCCGTCAGGTGCGCTTGGGCCAGCTCGGTATCGCTGGGCTGGGACCTGCGCCGATGCCGCATTGAAGGATCTTTCCCAGCCATTGCCAAGCGGTGCCAATATTGATTGTCGACGGCGAGTTCCGAGGTCAGGAATTGCTCAAAGGCAAGCCTGCCAAAAACCACCTCTCCCTTCCCCGTCAACTGTGCGAAACCGGATAGTTCCATGGTTTCGGGGCCCAATGGCAGGAGTTCGGCAATCGATTTGCTCCATCGAGCTGCGGTCACGCCCAGGTCACTGATCTCGATTCCCAATAACCGCTTATTTCTCATCCGGTTTGTCAGAAAAATCAGCCGATATGGAGCTTGGAAACCACCCCGTCATTAACCGTGTTCTCGACATCCAAAACCAACTGTTCCTGCATGTGTTGCACTTGGTAAACCACGAACATCATAATCAGGCTGAGCAGCAGCGCGACCAGGGTCGAATTGAAAGCTGTGCCGAGACTCGCCGTCACCGGAGAAATATCTCCTTCCAATGCGGCCTGGGCCTTGCCGAGGGCAATGCCGATACCGCGCACCGTTCCCACAAACCCTATCGATGGAATGGCCCAGACAATGTAGCGTATCATGCTCATTTCCGAATCGAGGCGCAATAATTCAGCTTCACAGGTGTTTTTTACCACATTGGTGATTTCCTCCAGTGAGTTGGCAAAGCGAAAAAACTCCATGGTTCGGTAAATCGTACGAAAATAGAGGGTCTGGCGGATAGCCTCATTACCACGCTCCAATTTCCAGAGCACGGGTCGGGCATCCTCCTTTTTGAGACGATCCTCTTTGCCGAGTTCCAGAAAATCGACCTCCAATCCTCTGTTCTCCACCATCGAATCCCTGATTTTCAAGGCCAGAAGGAATAACCCCCAGAATACCAAAATAAAACAGAACTGCTGCTCATAATCTTTGAGCACAATCCAAAGGGAAAATGGACTATCCCCTGATTCAGCCGATACCAGAGATCTTTCCTCCAAGTCTGATTTAGCCGCCGGCCGGATGACAAATTCGTAAACTGCCGTGACCACCAGGATGCTGGCGGCTAAACCGACCGATTTCAGGGCAAAGGACCGGGGATATTTTTTCAGGAATGAAGCCATAAGACAGACAGGCGTTGAATCAACTATAGGATTTAGTGACTAATCTTAGCTAGGGCGAGAGCTTTATTTCCTTGGATTTTCCCCAAAAATAATTGCCAAATACGGGTAAAAAGCTAAACAGATAGCCATTGGTTCCGATCAGGATACGGCTTCCCTAGAACAAGGACTCTTGTCGGAACCAACTCTGAAACCACTATGAACACAATCAAGTAAGAGTCTAATTTGACCTGGTAGGAAGTTTGGAGCCCAATCAATAGTCCATCAGCATGACCATGACTAAAACAAAATCGTTGAGCCTGTTCCTGACACGGCTGATCTCCCTGAGCGCGTTTCTCATCCTCTCCTTGCCCCTCTCCGGGTGGGCGGTCAGGCAAACAATGGACGGGATGCCGGTATTAGAAGCCATTCGCCAAGGCCGGGTCAAGTGGACCCCCTACGTGATGCACGGCAGACGCTACGTGCCCATGAGCAGCCGGCAGGCACAACGCTATGAAGAGACGGGAATCGCGTCATGGTATGGAGAAGAAACCCGGCGGAAAAAAGGGGGACACATGACCGCGAACGGCGAAGCGTTCAACCCCATGGCCATGACCGCCGCGCATAAATACCTGCCTTTGCCGATCATCGTCCGGGTGACGAACCTGGAAAATGGTCGATCGATCATCGTCCGGGTCAACGATCGTGGGCCATTTCCCAGTGCCAACAATCCGAACTCCGGGAAACGCATTATCGACTTGGCCTATGGGGCTGCCAGAAGACTGGGATTCCACGAAAAGGGATTGGCCTGGGTCCACGTCAAAGTCATCCCGGTCAAGGTCAGCCTTTAGACACTTCTTCCGGCACGTCTCCGCAGTTGGAACGTCCCTTCTTCATCGGCCAGTTCTTCCGCCGGGTAGTATCCGATTTACCGGATTGACACTACCTTGAATTGCTGAGAGGTGAGGGGCCGTCATGAAGCCATTACCGAAAGATGTTTCAAGCTATGCGAAGAGTCAGAGGTTTTCCGAATCCTCTATCCCGGTAAGCCTGCAGAAATCCCACAGAACCAAAGCCGATAACTGGGCAAAGATCGTCATATTGGAGGGAAGGCTCCTTTATCGTATCCTCACGCCAGAGATTGAAGAAATTGAACTATCGCCGGATATTTCCGGAATCGTGGAGCCGGAAGTTCCACATGAAGTGGAGGCTATAGGCGGTGTTCGTTTCTACCTGGAGTTTTACAGATAACGAATAAGACGTCAGGTCTTGACTCTTGACAAAATCCTCGCCATAAGCCCCATGCCATGGCAAGGCCATTAAGAATTGAGTTCGCTGGTGGCTGTTACCACGTGATCAACCGGGGTAACTACCGGCAGAGGATCTTTAAGGAGAAAGGGGCCGCTGAAGCCTTTGAGCGCACTCTGTCGGAAGCCGCTGAGAAATATTCCTGGCGTGTGCATGCTTACGTAATCATGGGCAACCACTTCCATTTAGCGGTAGAGTTGGTAGAACCGAATCTGGGTGAGGGCATGAAATGGCTTCAGGGAACCTGGATCCGGCGCTTTAACAAGTTTCGCAGTTGGACAGGCAGGCCTTTTCAGGGCCGATACAAAGGACTGATAGTGGAACCCGGCCAGACTTTTGGGCGGGTCTGCCACCATATACATCTCAATCCCGTTCGTGCAGAATTGGTGGAAGCGAGTCGGGCTGATCAATACCGATGGAGTAGCCTTTACTGGTTTCCCCAAAAAGATCGTCCGCCATGGTTGGACCCGAGCACCGTATTGGATCAATCTGGTGTTCTCCGCGACACGGCCTTGGGTTGGCCTAAATATGGGTTCTATTTAGAGAATCTTGCTTCGGACGAGGAAGAAATGGGCGAACTCGCCTCGGGCAAATTGAGCCGGGGTTGGTGTCTTGGATCGAAACCCTTTCTAAAAGCCATGAAAAATGAGGCTCTTAAACGGGGAGCCTTACTGGATCGAGGTAAATTTGAGGGCTTGGGAAAAGAGGAAATCAGGGAGGCCAGGCAGGTCTATTGGGAGGATGTTCTAACCCAGGCAGCCAAACTGGAAGGGATAGATTTAACCCAATTGCCGGCCGCCAAAACAGCTCCTGAAAAATCGTTGTTAGCGGCTTTAATGAAACGACGCACCTCTGCATCGAATGGATGGCTCGCAAAAAACCTGGAGATAGGCAAAGCCGCCACCGCGAGTCAATGTGCGCGACGATGGCTCCTGAAAAACAACCAGAGAAAGAAAGTGGATAGGTTGGTAAGACAACTGGAAGACAAGCAGATTTTGTCAACGGTCAAGACCTGACGTCTTATTTTCAAATGGACGACTTCGACATGGACGCGGGCCAATCCCTTTTCGTGGAATCCCACCTGGGCCCGTTCATTGGACGGGGGAAGGGGTCAAACCTTGCAACCGTGCGTCGCAAAGTTGCTTTGCAACGGCGTGTCGTCGTGCATTAGCACGCACGATTCAAGGAATGACCCCGACGGGCGTGCAAGGAAATTTCTGGGACACCACACAAGAGAGTTTGGAAATGGAATCAGTGAGCGCTGGCCGAGAGATCGATCGGCTTGTAGCCGCCCTTGCTCTTGAAGTAGAGGTTGAGGCCAATATAGCCGATCAACATCAGGATGGGAAACAGGGTGACTTTTCTCAATGCACCTTGGGTTCCCTCTTCGATGATGGGTTGCAGCATTTCCTGGTCCTCCTGGGACAGTTCGGCCAACTTTGCGGGATCTACCGCCTTGTAATCACCGAGGACATAGCTCTTGTCCTGTCCGATGGATTCAATCATGTCCGGATGGGATTCGGCGATGGCGTTGGTTACGTTCTTCTCCTGAAAGGCTCCGATAAGCGGACCCCCCACGATACCGACGGAGAGCATTCCGATGCCCGCGATCGCATTGAGCGAAAGGGCTCCTCCCTTGGGGAACTGTTCGGATACGACACCCAGCATGGTGGGCCAGAAAAAGGTTTTACCGATCCCGTAAATAGTGGCGGCGATGAACACTATGGCCAATCCCTTGGCGCCGGCCAACAGGAAAAGTCCCACCGCGGCAAAGGAAGCGGACGCCATCAAAAGTCCCAATGGTCCAAGCTTGCCAACGATGGGTCCCACATTGAAGCGGAGGATCATCATAATGGCCGAGGTATAGACCAATACCAGGATGGCCGGCGCTCCAATTTCTTGCATGGGAGCTTCCATCAAACTGGTTATCCACCCATCGGTGCCCAACTCGGTGATGGCCAGTGGTATCATGATGAGAACGAGGACAATCATGATGGGACGACCCAGAGAGTTACAATAAGTGGAATATAAGAGGCCGGAAAGGATGGTAATTACCCACACGGTGAGGTCACTCCATCCAAATACCTGCCCCAATTGGGCGGCTATCAACCAAGCCGCAATCAAGGCGCAAACAGTGCCGAATTCCGCCAGCATTTCCTTGTAGGTGGTTCCGGAGGCAACCCGTTCGTTAACCGGGTAGTGGGCCCCAATCAACATGACGAAGAAGATGATGGCAGGAATGATGACCAGGGCGATGAGGATCAACCATTGTTCCTGGCCCGTTTTCCCCAGAGCGGCGGTCAAGAGCCCGCCGACAACCAGACCGCCCGGCCAACCGGCATGCAGAATATTGAGCCACTTGGTTTTCTCCTTGTTGAACATGGTGGCGACGATCGGGTTGATGTAGGCTTCCACCGTTCCATTTCCCAGACCGAGAATGATGGACCCCATATAGAGGTAATTATAGGCGACCGCGTTATCCGAGGCTCCATGCGCCAGAAAAGCAAAAATACCGTATAAGGCATAACAGATGAAACTGAATATCATGGCCGTTCGGTAGCCGATCTTGTCGATGACCAGACTGAACAGAATAATACTGATGGCGAATGGCCAGACGCCGGCCCCAAACAACTCGCCTTGTTGAACGCTATTCAAGGAGAATTCTTCCGCCCATGAAGTGAAGACCAGACCAATTCTGGTACTGAAGGCCATTGCGGTTGTTATCAGGGCAATGAAGCAGCCCCAGAACATCCTTAAAGCTTTGGGATCGTTTTTCATAACAATGCGGTAAGGGGTTTTTTTAGGTGAGAGTTTCGGGGTGAAGAGCCTATGAAAGACAAAATCGGCCGGTTGTCTACTTCTTAATGTCCCTGGGGGAATATTTGAGATTTTCGGACGAAATTACTCATAAGTTGGAATTTCAAATGGGCCGACGTCGGGTACGGACTCCACCTGGGTTGAGCCGGTTCAGGAGGGGAATTTCTTAAAAACGAGCACACCGTTGTGGCCGCCAAAACCGAGGTTGTTGCTCAGCGCCACTTTCACCGGGGCGGTTTGCTTGACGTGGGGCACGTAATCCAGGTCACATTCGGGGTCCGGATTGTCCAGGTTGATGGTTGGGGGGATGGCTCCGCTCCTTATGGTTTGCACGCAAGCAATGGCCTCGATGCCTCCCGTCGCGCCCAACAAATGGCCCGTCATGGACTTGGTTGAACTGATCTTGACCTTGGCGGCATGGTCCCCCAGGGACTTTTTGATGGAAAGCGTTTCAATCTTGTCGTTGTAGGGGGTGGAGGTGCCGTGAGCATTGATGTAATCGACCTCTTCCGGCGCTACACGGCCATCTTTCAGGGCGTAATCTATGGCATGTTGCAACCCTTCCCCCGATGTATCGGGCGCGGTGATGTGGAAGGCGTCGCAAGTCGCTCCATACCCGGCCAATTCACACAGGATGGGCGCTCCTCGCCGCAAAGCATGCTCCAAGGATTCCAAAATGAGAACCCCGGCCCCTTCGCCCATGACGAATCCGTCCCGCTCCAGATCGAAGGGTCGGCTGGCTTTTTCCGGTTCGTGGTTGGCCGTGCTCATGGCTTTCATTTGACAGAAACCGGCGTAGGAAAGTCGGGTAATGGTCGCCTCGCTCCCACCGGCGATCATTACATCGGCATCGCCGTAACGGATGTGGCGCAGGGCTTCACCAATGGCGTTGGTGCCGGTCGTGCAAGCGCTTACGATACCGAAGTTGGGTCCCTTTGCCCCATGTTCAATGGCGACCACCCCACAGCCCATGTTGGCGATGAGCATGGGAATCATGAAGGGGGAAACCCGACGGGGTCCACGGGTATGCAAGGCCCGGGATTGGCTTTCGATGGTGTACATGCCTCCTATGCCCGATCCGACAAATACACCCACCCGGAAGGGATCTTCCTTGCTCATATCCAACTGCGCGTTTTGCACGGCCTGGCGGGCCGCATAAACGGCAAATTGAGTGTAGCGGTCGTTGCGACGGGCCGTCTTGGCATCCATTACCCGGGCCGGGTCCCAATCGACTTCCCCACCGATCTTACAAGTGAACTCGGTGGAATCGAAATGGGTAATCCTGCGGATACCACTATTGCCGGCCAGAAGATTGCTCCAATAGTCTTCCGGATTGTCGCCCAAAGCGGTGATAACCCCCATTCCAGTGATGGCAACGCGCTTGTTCTGAGCGGAACTGGCCATGGAAAAACAGGGGCGCTGGCTTGAAGGCGCCCGCGATGAAAGTTTATGATTGTGCCTTCTCTTTGAGGAAAGCGATCACATCCCCCACCGTCTGAAGCTTCTCCGCATCGGATTCCGGAATTTCCCCGTCTATTTCATCGACAAATTCTTCCTCAAAAGCCATGATCAACTCGACCGTATCGAGTGAATCCGCTCCCAGGTCATCCAGGAAGGAGGCTTCGGTTGTAACCTGCTCCTCATTGACGTTGAGTTGGTTGATAATGATTTCAGTAACGCGATCTTCAATTGTTTTGTCTGCCATGATGGGTTGTAGGTGAAATATAAATAAAATGAGAGTTTAAATCGTCAAACCGCCGTCAACAGTAAAAACTTGGCCCGTAATGTAGCCGCCTTCCTCGGAGGCCAGGTATGCCACCACATTGGCGATTTCCCGGGTTTGCCCAAATCGCTTCAAAGGGATGGCGGCCAGAATGCGTTGAGCCGCATCTCCCTGCTGGAATGCCCGGGTCATATCCGTTTCAATAAAGCCGGGGGCCACCGCATTGCAGGTGATGGAGCGAGGGGAAAGTTCTTTGGCCAGAGACTTGACGAAGGCGACCATACCGGCCTTGGCGCTGGCGTAATTTGCCTGACCTGAATTTCCCGTAATAGCGCTTACGGAGGAGATGTTTATGATCCTACCCCATCTTCCTTTCATCATTAAACGGACCAGACCCTTGGTCCAATAAAACACGCTGTTGAGATTGGTGTCGATGACGGTTTTCCAGTCTTCCTCGGACATGCGGATGAGCAGGTTATCACGGGTAATGCCGGCATTGTTGACCAGTATGTCGATCCGGCCGTGTTGGGAGATCAGGCTTTTGCAAGCCTCCGCCACCGCTGCGCTATCCGCCACATCCACGGCCAAAGCCTGGGCCTTTCCCCCCTTGGCCTGAATGGCCTCGGCGGCGGAGCCACAACTCTGGGAATGCTTGCTTACACAAACCACGTGCACGCCCTCCCCTGCGAGAGTCTGGGCAATGGCTCTTCCGATGCCCCGCCCGGCCCCGGTTACCACGGCCACTCGTTCCTTATAGGTCAATTCCATGAGTTGGGAAGTTCGCCATATTTTTCCGTTGCGTTCAAGGGAATTCAAAGAGGGGAGATTACGGAAAAATCCTGGTGTGGTCAGCCCGCATTTCTCACTACCGGGGGAAGGGGTCAAACCTGAATGCTGCTTAGTTAAGCGGGGTTATTGAGGGCATAAGGCATGGCGCCAGCCGGGGTCAGGCCTTGGAAAAGTTATGCCTTCTGCAAGAAAAGGGTCAGGCCTTGAAAACTGTATTCCGTTGTACTTCATACACTTTTACAAGGCAATCCGCCTTTCGGCGTGACCTGCTGACCCTGTAAGGCATAACTTTTCCACGGCTTGACCCCTTCCTTTTCCGAGGTAGTCATATGTTCGGAAAATGGCTTAACTGAGCGCCATTCGGGTCATCCGGCTTCGCCCAAGGGCTACGCCGGGACAAGAACCTTGAATCGGTTGACTTCGCAAGCTCCGTCAAGATTGCAAGGAATGACCCCGACGGGCCTGCAAGGAAATTTCTGAGACACCACATTAGTAGATATCGCGTTGATAACGCCGCTCCCTTTTCATTTTCCGGAAGTATTGGACCGCCTCGTCCCTGGACAACCCGCCGTGCTCCCGGGCGATGGTGTGGAGGGCGGCATGGACTGCTTTGGCCATGCGTTGTGCGTCGCCGCAGACGTAAAAATTGGCCCCGCTACGGATCCACTCCCAAATGGTTGGCCCGGCCTCGAGCATTTTATCCTGGACGTAAATCTTGTAGTCCTGGTCCCGGGACCAGGCCAAGTCGATTCGTTCGAGGTGACCGGCTGCTTTCATTGCTTCAAATTCCTCCCCGTAAAGGTAATCCGTGGGGGCATGTTGATCGCCAAAAAAGAGCCAGTTGCGGCCGGTTGATCTGCGGGCTAATCGCTCCTGTAAAAAGGCCCGGAAGGGGGCGATGCCGGTTCCCGGCCCCACCATAATCATATCGGCCGATTCATCTTTGGGTAATCCGAAAGGCGATTTGGCCACAAACACGGGCAGGGATGGATCGTGCAAGTCGATCCGGTCGGCCAAATAGGTGCTGCAAACACCCTCCCGTTCCCGATTGTTGGTTTGGTAACGAACGACTGCCACGGTCAAGTGGGCTTCCTGCGGATACTGAATCGGAGCGGAGGCTATGGAATAAAGCCGGGGGACCAGCCGGCGCAGTCTTCCGACAAATTCCTGAGGAGAAAATTTTGCCGTGGGAAATTCTTCCAACAAGTCGATGATTTCCCGGTCGGACAGATATTCTCGCATGGCTTTCTTATTTTCCGGGGCCAGAAAGTCGGCCAACCGGGCTTTTTCCTCCTCCGATTCCACCTTCTCGGACAAGGTTATGAGAAACTTCCTGGTCGGTCCGGCCAGGGATACTTTTTTGGCCACGGCTTCGCGCAAAGTCATTTCCTCACCGGTCCTGGGCAAGGCAATCAACTCTTCCCCCGTGGCTCCCAAGGCCCCGAGAACTTCCCGAACATACCCCATGCGATGGGTGGGATATACACCCAGGGAATCACCACAGGTGTAGGTTAAACCGCTGCCGGAAAGGGCGATAACCAAATGCCGCGTATCCTTACTGGTCCCCTCTTTATTGAGGAGGTAGTTTTCGGTCAGTCGTGCCAAAAAAGGATTATCTTTATCGTATTTCGATTCGACGTCGGCTGCCATAATACTACGAATCAGAGATAACACAAGATCCCGCCCTACAATGACAACCTTCAATTTGGACTTTCCGTTACTTTGATTTCCCCCGACCCAAGAAGCGAACGCCTGCAGAAATTTCTGGCCAAATCGGGCGTGGCATCCCGGAGAAAGGCGGAAATCCTCATCTCCACGGGCCGGGTCACGGTTAATGGGCAGGGGACCACCCTGGGTCAGAAAGTGGACCCCGAGACCGACTCGGTTGCGGTGGATGGGAAAATAATCAGGCCGCCGTCGAAAGCAACGGTCACTTTTGCCATCAACAAACCACCGGGATATACGTGCACAAACGCCGACCCCCACGCGGAAAAGACCGTGTTCGCCTTGTTGCCGAGCGGGAACCGTGGTGAACCCGGATTACATTGCGCGGGACGTCTGGACAAGGCGAGCCGGGGACTTCTCATCATTACCAACGACGGGGACCTGACCTATGCCATGACCCATCCTTCGCGGAAAATCCCCAAGTTTTATCGAGTGACCCTGGACCGGGCCTTCCCCGTAATGAAGGCCCCCATTTTGATCCGGGGAGTCAGGGACCGGGGGGAATGGGTCAAGGCTGAATCGGCACGGCCAAATCCCCGGAAACCGAACGAACTGGAAATCTGCCTCCAACACGGCAAGAAACGGGAAATACGACGGCTTTTTCGGGTCCTGGGGTTCCGGGTATTGGACCTGGAACGGTTTCAGATTGGAAAATTCAGGTTGGGTGGACTTGAACTTGGATCGGTAAAAAGGCTCTGCAACCGAGAAAAAAGGTTGTTACTGGCTTGAAGGGCTCTATACTTGCTTAATCCCAGCCCAGAGTCTTTTTCCCGTCCGCCAATACAATTCCCAATCGGAACCAAAGAGTTATTGCCATGAACGTATTGTGTAGCTTCAGAATAACCCTCCTTCCCATCTCGCTATTGATGATGATTCCCGGGCTCAGGGCCCAGGAAACCGTGACCCTCTACCTCGAACCCAATACTTCCGGGTACGTGGTAGACACCCTGCCGGCAGACGATCCCCGGTTGGAGTATGCGGCGGAAATGGGGTCAAATAGCGACGAGCCCCTCATCTGGAAAACGTTCGAACTGAACGACACCTTTGAAGGCTACGTGGAAAAAGGTGAGGTCACCAAGGGATTGACCGTCATCCCCGGGGCCCTGGTTTATTTTAAACCGGAAAAAGAAAGCACCTTCCTCACCGTCCTGCAAGCGCACAATGAGGTCCGGGTGTTGGGGACGGAAAACGATTGGGTCAAAATTTCCCTCACGGCCTCCTTGCCGGTTTATTTCCAGGCGAAAGCGCTGGAAGGAGTGCAAGAGACCGGCCCTCCCCCGGTCCAAGAGCCGGAGACGGCAGAGACCGAGTTTGTCGGTGAACTCTATTCGGACCCCTCTTCCATAACCGGGGAGCAGGTCCCCTACTCCCGAAGGTCCTCGAACCTCACCTCGTCGAGTACCATATCGGGGCTCCCCCTCGATCGAAAATTGGAGGGCCGTCTGCGCAAAATCCAAAAATCCGGTCTATTTTCCAGACTGAAGTACACCTGGGAGTTGGTCGATCGGAACAACAGGCGAATCGCCTATGTCGACCCCAAAAACCTCTTTCCGATCCGGCCTTTGGAATCCCTCGAGGGCAGGAGAGTCATCCTTTCGGGCACCCTTTCCGAATTGGAAGATGGCAGAAACATGTTAATCGTAGCACGGCAGATCGTCGTTCAGTGAGCCTTACATGAAACTCATAGACGGTAAAAAAATCGCTTCGGACATTTTAGATGAAATTACCGCGGAAGTAGCTCAACTGGGGGAGGGAAAGCCCTGTGTCACCTTTGTCAGGGTTGGGGATGATCCCGCATCTATTTCCTATCTCCGGAACAAGGCGAGAGCCGCGGCCAAAACCGGTATCATCAGCGAACAAAAGGTTTTTCCCGAATCCATCAGCGAAGCCGAGTTGTTGGGCGAGATAGCATCCCTCAACGCCAATCCCTCGGTTCATGGAATCCTGGTTCAGGCACCCCTGCCCGTTCACATGGACGAGCGGGCTGTCTTCAATTCGGTGTTGCCCGAAAAAGATGTGGACGGATTCCACACGGTGAACATCGGAAAACTCTGTCAGGAGGATTCGACTGGTTTCGCAGCCTGCACGCCGGCCGGGATCATCGAATTGTTGAAGCGCTCCGGCATCTCGACCGAGGGGAAAAACGTGGTAGTTTTGGGCCGAAGCCTGATTGTGGGGAAGCCGGTTTCCCTCCTCTTGCTCAACAAAGGTTCCTTTGGCAACGCCACCCTCACTGTATGTCACTCCAGAACCAGGGATATCGGGGAGGTAACGCGCCGGGCCGATATCCTGGTCGTGGCCATCGGCCGGGGGCATTTCGTAACCCGGGACATGCTGAAGCCTGGAGGAGTCGTTATTGATGTCGGCATTAACCGGAAAAAAGACCTCTCCCGGAAAAGCGGCTACCGTTTAGTGGGCGACGTGGACTTCGAGGAGGCAGTCCGAGTGGTGTCGGCCATAACCCCGGTACCCGGTGGAGTTGGTCCCATGACGGTAGCCATGCTTATGCAAAATACCTTGAAAGCCTTCAAAAACCGCACCCACGGCTCCACTTCCTGAACTTCGAGATCCAGTCGCACCGATGCAATATACCATTGGGTTTTGGGGTTGCGGCAACATGGCCAAAGCCATGATGCTGGGGTTGATTGACCGAGGCGGTCATTCACCTCAGCAAATTTACTGTATCAGCAAATCGGGTACCTCCGCCCGGGCCTTTGCCCGTCAAAGCGGAGTCCTGGCCCTCGAGAACAATTCCGAATTGATCGAAAAGTCGGGGGCGCTCGTTCTGGCTTTCAAGCCCTTTCAATTGGATGACTTGCGGGCTGAACTGGGGAAAATTGAAGACGCGCTGGTGTTATCGCTTCTCGCCGGCAAGTCCTTGCAAGTCCTGCGATCCTGCTGCCCCAAGGCAAGAGCGTTGATCCGGACCATGCCCAACACGGCTGGACGGATTGGAAAGGGCACCACAGCATTTTGCGGGGAGGGGGAAATCCCGGCGGAGGCCCGAGAAACCCTTCTTTCCATTCTCAAACCCCTGGGAAAAACCGTCGAGATCGAGGAAAAGCTGATGGACGTATTCACCGCCGTGGCGTCCAGCGGGATTGGTTTCGCTTTTGAGTTTATGGCGGCCCTAAAGGAGGCCGGGGAAAAGGAAGGCTTATCTGCGGAAATGTCTTTACAATTGGCCAGACAAACCGTCTATGGCGCAGCTTCCCTGGCCGCCGAATCGGCGGCAAAACCGGAAGCGTTGCGCAATCAGGTGACCTCAAAGGGAGGCACCACTCAGGCCGGATTGGAACACCTCGCAGCCGGGGGGTTCCGTCCTCTCATCCACGGCGCGGTAGAAGCGGCCAAGGCCCGCTCTATCGAGTTGGGGGAAAAATAAGAGGCACAAAGGGAGAAGAGATGAACCACAGAGCAACTGTGTCACGAAGCAAGGCTTAATTGATGATTTTTCATAAGAAAATGAAGGTGGATGAGCATCTTCCTCATGGCCGCAACCATAGCGCATTTGTACGGTTTACCTCTGGCTCTTAATCCTTCCACATAAGGTTTAATGACCGGATTATGGATGGCCGCAGTCTGGGCTGCCATGTAGAGGCATTTTCTGACTTTGGCCCGTCCCCCTTCAATCTTGCGTTTGCCTTTGAACCTGCCGGTGTCCCTATTGTAGGGAGCTATACCAGCGAGGGCGACTATTTGATTGCGCTTGAGCTTTCCCAGTTCACTGAAGTAGGCCAACAGGGTCCAGGCCGTGACTGGGCCGACTCCGGAAACCGATTGAAGCAGGCGGGCTTCTTGGCTGAGCTGGTGATCCTTTTTCACGAGGTCTCGGATTCGATTATCAATAACTTCTATGCGTTTTTCTATGCGTTTGATCATCCACTCAATATCGCCTTTGATACACTTCGGACTGTTTTGGATGCGGTTCTTCTCGCGTGCCAACTGCTCGGTGAGGTGACTTCTTCGATCCAGCCAAGCGGCCAGTTCTTGGCGGATGGGATCGGGGACAGCGCCTGGTTGCAAGCGTTTCTCCTGGGCAAAACCCAGAATCATCAAGGCATCTATGGGATCAGTCTTGGCTTTGAGGCCTTCGCTGCGCGCGTAGCTGCGGATGAGCCTGGGATTGACCTGAACCACCGCTATTTGCTTTTGATGAAGATAATCCATCATAGGGCGTTCGTATCCACCGCTTGCTTCGCAAACCACCAGGGGTTGGTCCTGCCGGCCGGCGATTTTAACCAAGGCCTTAAAGCCGGTGGGATTGTTGCTTAAGCTGCAACGGTGATTTTGGGTTCTCACTTCCAAGTCAGACTTGGAGATGTCGATGGCTATATAATGGTATTTTTTATTTTCCATGGCTTATATCACTCTTGTAGAGGCGAGCTTACCTGCCGTAGCATGGGGCTCTGATAACTGTTTGATATTCAGCCAGGATACTTCGCAGGATCTCCGCTCTGCGATGAACTCAGCATAAGTAAGTTCGGAACTCAGATTGATCTCTTGCGAAGTCCCTGCGAGGTGGTAGCAACCGCTTCGCAGGGGGTTCCTGGCACGTTCAACCATAACCATTGGCACGATCAAAGGCTTTTTCGAGCGCTTTCTGCGACGAGTGATTTGGACCCATTCTCGAAAGCGCTCAAAAGCCGGTAAATTCATGATTGGGAGACCTACAAGGACTCAGAGAGCACATCCCGCTTCGCCCAAACCGTGCTTCGCAATGCTACGCAGGTCAAGAGGCTACCATGCTTCGCCTAAAGGCTCCGCACGGCACAGCGCAGGACAGGTTTCACGGATGGAGAAATTGACTCAATCAGGGGTCAATTCGTATCCCAGGGGGCCAATTCCTCCACCGTCCACATGGAGGCTTTCCCGCTCGATTCGCTACGGGCCTGGGTTACCACCTCGGCCTCCACGGCGCCGGCCGCATTGCCCCACTCCTGACGAACATAGGTGAGGACCAGGGCGATTTGTTCATCGCTCAACACGGCGCCCAGAGGGGCCATCACGCTATTGTATTCCGAACCGTTGACGGTGATTGGGCCATAAAGGCCATGCAGGACGATGCGGGCCAACATGGCGGGTTTTTTTTCCACCCAGGAAGACTGGGCCAGGGGTGGGAAAGCGCCGGGTAAACCTTGGCCATTGACCTGGTGGCAAGCCATGCAGATGGTTTGATAAATTTTCATACCCTCCTTGACAGGGTCGAATACGACTTCCGCGGATTCCTCCGAACCGTCCGCTAACCCACCACCAAGGGCGGCGATTTGCGCCGCGATCTCGCTCCTTTCCCAATATTGTCGCGAATCAAAACCACCCGAATACCTCCAAAGGTAAAGACCGGAAATAATTGGGATGATTATCATGGCCAGGTAGACGGTAAATCGGGCCGGACCCGGGCTCTTCCCACGGCTGAAGGAGGCCAGATCTGCGTCTGCTATCAAGTCCTTTCGGGCCCGGTTCCGGACGTCGTCGCTCATCATTTTATCCGTTTGGATTCAGGGAGATCGTAATCCAGCCTGAGGCTTTCCAGATAAGCCACCAAGGCTCTGGCATTGAAATTGGGCACCCGCTCAAAACCTGGATCGGGAGCATCATTTCCCTCCAATTTCAAGGCTGTGGGGGAGGTTTCATCGGTCACTTCCTTGTCATAGAAAAGATGGGCATAGGAAGGACTGGTCGACCAATCGGCCAGGGAGGCGGGGTCGTACAAATGCTGGTAAAACCATTCGGCATCACGGCGCGAACCGACATCGGCCAGGTCCGGGCCGATGCGGCGGTTTCCCAGCGCTACGAGGTCCTGCAGGACATAGTCGCGCGCCACGGTCTGACGGGATCCCCAACCACGGTCCAGATCCCCTCCGTAGCCCGGTCGGCGAACCTGTTGGGTATGGCATTGCACGCATCCCAATTCGCGGTAGACCTCCTTCCCCCGCGCGGCCAATCCAAGGTCCTTTTCCAAAACGACATCATCTCCGGCCACGGTCAGGCTGGTTTCCAGCTTTCCGGCGGAAAGCTCGCCCGAACCGACCAGGAGCAGGCAAAACCAGGAACAAGCCACACCGGCAAACACGAGGAGGAAGAGGCAGAAAAACTGTTTCATGATCCAACCCCCTCCCTCGCCGCTCCTGAGTATTCTTTTTCCGGGCAGCAAACCGATTTGCATTTTTCCACCAGAAGGAGGATCAGGTTCAGACTGAAGGCCAGGTGACCGAATATCAAAAAGAGCCAGCCCAGGGATCTGCCCAACATCCAGACCGTGGTGGTTCTAACGACCTGCACGAAGGGAATGGAGGGGTCGTTCAGGGCCATCCCTTGATTCCAGCCTCCCAATGCCAGGGGAAGGACCACCAGGAGAAGCCCGATCACAGCAGTGTACAAATGCGCCGGTATCATGAAGGCCATGGGCCAGTCGCGCTGAAGAATTCTGGGCAGAGCATAGTAGACCCCGGCAAAAGCCACCATGCTGAAAAATCCGTAGAGGAGGAGGAAATGTTGGGCCTCCCAGACAATGGTAAATTGAACGACCTCGTTAATGCTCCTGAGGGGGAGCAAGGCCGAGGCCAATCCCGAAATGAGAAGGGAAAGTGATCCGACAAAGGCAAACTGCAAGGCGGTGTTGCTGGAAAGGGCCCTCTGGGCCGAGGCCATGGAGCCGATAAAATTGATTCCGGTAACCAGAAAAAACACCAGCAGGAGCATACTTGAAGCAATTCCAACCGTAATAATCCAGGCGGGAAACGGGCCTCCTGCCAGACGCGCCGTCCCGGTCCAGGCGCCGGCCAGAACCAGAACCAGGAAGCCAACCCGGGCCAGGTCGTAGGACAAAATCGGTTTCCCCGTCAATTTGGGAATCAGATAATAGAGGAAGGCCGCTCCAACGGAACCGAACCACAACCAGAGCAGGCTGCCGGCATACCAATTGGCCACCAAGGGCTGGGAAACCCCGGTGGTAGGATAGACAAAAAGCATCGTCGCCGCTATCAGGAAAATCCAGGGAAAAGCCAGAAAACCTGCCACCAAGTACCATTGGGCGGCATAGACGGAGTCGCTCCGGCGATTGATAAAGGCCAAAATCACCCAAACCGAGACAAAGAGCAAACCGGCCAGAATTATCGGGGCCACATAGCCTGGAAGCTCTAAAAAATCGAAGACATTCAAATCGCCCCGCAGGATTCCGAATATCCCGATATCGACCCCACCGTTCCAGAAAATGGCCGCCACCGCGAGCAAGATGGGGTAACGGACCGGAACGCAACCGAGGCGGCTGATAATCCACAGCCCGAGGCCAAAGGCGAAGTTACAGGCAAATCCATAAACCAGCATTGCGTTGAAAGCCGGGGACACCCGCCCAAAGGAGATCCAGGCATGGGCATTCAAAAACTCCGGATTATGGGCCTTCCAAAAAGTCAAAAACCCAAACAAGGATGCCGCCAGCAACCAGATCCAACCGCTCAGAATAAAAAACAGGAAAGGCACCCGTATCGATCTGTCGACCTCAGCGACCTCGGCGCCGAGGCGGGATGCCGGATGGTTATCCCGCGGTGGTGGTTGGGGAGTTGGATCGGTAACCGTCATGGAAAACTTCTATGGATTGATCTCATCGATATAGAGTTCGCGGGCGCGGCTGATGGGCAGGCGCACTACCCCCTTTTCCTCATCGACCCATCCGTAGGAGTGCAATAATTCCCCATCCCTGGCTTGAAGTTCCGCCGAGGTGGGAAGAGCCTCGGCCCTATCCTCGGCCGGAGAAGCAGGATTCCCCATCCGAATGGCCAGGGGAAGGATAAGGGCAAAAACAACCAGGCAGGCCAGCACTGCCAAAGTGTTCTTGAGAAGGGTGGATCCACCCGGATCGGTCAGGGGTTTCTCAACGGCCATGGTGCTGTAGGGATTCGGTGATGCGCGGGTCCCGGATCGGAATGAGTTGAGATCCCTTCCAACTGCGCAGATAGGACCAGGCGCAGATGGCTCCAATACCGAGAAATGCGGTAACGTCCCAAAGGGTAATGGAAAAGGGATAGGCAATGTACAAATCGTAGTCCAATCGCTTGGACGGGAGGATGTTGAAGTAGAGGTCGGCCAGGTGCCAAGAAAGCACCCAAAGGGAAATGAAAATCATCGGCCCCGCCTTGGTTTTGTTCCGGTAAAACAAAAGAAACAAAAAGGAAAAAAGGAAGTGCCCGAAAATGAGCCCCATGCTCACGCCCCACCAAGCCCCCTGTTCGCGCATGACGTACCAGAAGGTTTCTTCCGGAATATTGGCGTTGTAGATGAGGAAATACTGGGAAAAGGAGATGTAGGCCCAAAACACGGTAAAGGCCAATTGTATACAGCCCAGGTCGTAGAGATGGCCCGTCTTGAACAGACCGGACAAAGGGCCATTTTTGTAAACTTGGCAGAGACAGGCCAAAACGGTGACGGCCAGAGCGGCCCGCATACTTGCGGAGAAGAACCAGACCCCATACATGGTGGAAAACCAATGGAACTCGAGGGCCTTGATCCAGTCGATAGATGCCCCCGACAAAGTGAGGGCGGTAAAAATGATGCCGAAGGCGGACCATTTGGCGCCTGCACGGGACCACTTGGGATCACCGTCCTCATCCTGTTGCAGGGAACACCGGCGCAATTTGGAAGCAATCAGGATCCAACCCCCGAAATAGATGAAATAGCGAATGAGGAAGAAGGTTTCTCCCAACCACCACTTCTTCTTCTGGTAAAGAACGTCGTCGGCCACGGCCTTCTCGTTGAACCACTTCCAGATAAATCCCTGATCCTCCACTGCGGTCAGATAGGAAATCAGGAGGAAGGGAATAAAAATCAGGCCCAACCAGGGAAAAATGGTGATTCCGTGCTCCAACTGACGGCGCGGAATGACCGACCAGCCAGCGCCAAACAAGTGGTGAAGCATGATAAGCAGAAGCATACCCAACCCGATGCTGAGATAGAATGAGAACATGATCAGCACTCCGTAGGCCGGGCGGGCATCGCCCCGGGCAAAGCCCAGCCAGATCCCGAAAAAGGATAGGGCCAGGAAAAGGATTCCCGTGGTCAGGGCGATTTTGGACCAGTCCTTCCTGCCCTGAGATGCCACCATGGCTCCCGTAGTTGTCGCTTGACCGTTCACAATCCCAACTCCTTTCGGGCCGAGGGTGGAACGTCATCGATGGTACCGTTCTGAGACCGCTGCAGGACCCGCATATAGGCAATGACGGCCCATCGGTCGGGGGCCGATAACTTGTCCCGGTAGTAACCCATCAACCCCTTGCCGTTAGTCAGGGTATGGAAAATTTCTCCCTCGGCCATATCCCGCAAACGGTCGTCGTGGAAGCTCGGCGTTACCAACATGCCGCGCGATTTGGTCACGCCGTTGCCATCCCCAGTTCCCCCATGGCAAACCGCGCAATAAATTCCATACTTCTCTTCGCCGCGATCGAGAACCGACTGATCGATGGTCATGGGAAATACTCGAGCCCATTCCTCCCCGTCTTTTCCAAAATAGGCATGGTCGTCCTCCCTCAGAAAACCGCGGGCCACCGTTCCTGGCACCGGGAGACGGTCGGTGCGGCCATCGGCAAAAAATGGACTTGATCCCTGGGGTTTGAATTTGGACTGGTCGTCCATGTCGGGGAAGAGAATGAAGGGAGGTTTGGTGGACTTTTCCCCGCGGAAGCCAAAAATGGAGAAGGTGGCGAGAATTGCCAGGGCGAAGAAGGCGTAGAAATACTTCATGGTCAATTCTCCAACTCCTGGATATTGGCCCCGCCAATCTCTTTTAGAAAAGCCCGCGTCCCTTCCCTATCGAATATGGGATCGGATGCCTCGATGGTTATGCGCAGGGTGTCGTCGGTGGTGGAGGCAAAATGCTTTGCCTTCATCACCGGGTGATAGTGCATGGGTAATCCATTCAACAGAAACATGCCCAGGATGGTGGAAAGGGCGGCCAGGAGAATGGTCAACTCATACATTACCGGAAAGGGAAATATGGGGCTGAAGAAGGGCTTGCCCCCCACGATAATGGGGTAATCAAAGGCATTCATGTACCAAGCGATAAAGGTGCCGGTGGCAAACCCGATTGCTCCGCCCACGAAAGTGAAGAATGGCACGCGGGACCGTTTCAAACCCATGGCTTCATCCAACCCGTGCATGGGATAGGGGGTTATGACATCCCATTTCTCGAATCCCTTCTCACGGCACTGTCGGGCGGCGGCCATCAATACCCCCGGGTCGGCAAAGTCGGCGGCCAAGCCAAATATGTCAGTGCGGGCCATTTTGAACAGTCCTATCCGTGTTGCTTGCCTTGGTAGTAATGGGGGTCGGCTTGCGGGGTTACGGCCTTCACTTCGGCCACGGCGATGAAGGGAAGAAAACGGACGAAAAGGAGGAACAGGGTGGCAAAGAAGCCGAAGGTGCCGAAAAAGGTGAAGATGTCCACCAGCGTGGGGGAATAGTAACCCCAACTGGAGGGCAGAAAATCACGGGCTAAAGAAGTCACCACTATGACAAAACGCTCAAACCACATGCCCACGTTGACCAGAATGGAAACAATCCAAACCACGTGGGGGCGTTCCCGGATATATTTGAACCAGAACAACTGTGGAACCAACACGTTGCAGGAGAACATAATGAAGTAGGCCCAGGCATAGGTGCCGAAGGCCCGGTTGATAAAGGCAAAGATCTCGAAAGGATTGGCCCCGTAGGCGGCAATGAAGAACTCCATCGAATAGGCATATCCCACGATAGTTCCGGTGGCCAAAGTGATCTTGCACATGCAATCGATGTGATACTGGGTAATCAGGTCGTGCAGACCGTAAATGGCGCGCAAAGGGATGATCAGGGTCAGCACCATCCCAAAACCGGAGAAAATAGCGCCGGCCACGAAATAGGGCGGAAAGATGGTGGTGTGCCAACCGGGGATGAGGGAGACGGCGAAGTCAAAGGATACGATGGTGTGGACGGAAAGCACCAGCGGGGTGGAGAGGCCGGCCAACAAAAGGTAGGCCATTTCGTAATTGCTCCAATTGCGGTTGGATCCGCGCCAGCCCATGGCCATGATGCCGTAAGCAACTTTTCGGAACAGGGTTTTGGCGCGGTCGCGCACCGTGGCCAGGTCGGGAATCATTCCCACGTACCAGAAGAGAACCGAAACGGTGGCGTAGGTGGATACCGCGAAAACGTCCCATAACAAGGGGCTGCGGAAATTGGGCCAAATGGCATTGGCGTTGGGCAGGGGAAACAACCACCAGGCAAACCAGACCCTTCCGATGTGGAATACGGGGAAGATGCCGGCGCAGGCCACGGCGAAAATGGTCATGGCCTCGGCCGCGCGGTTAATGGTGGTACGCCACTTTTGCTTGAGCAGACACAATATGGCGGAAATCAGGGTTCCGGCGTGGCCAATGCCGATCCAGAAAACGAAGTTGACGATGGCCCAACCCCAGTTGATTGGGTTGGATAGTCCCCAAACCCCAACCCCGGTGGAGACCAGGTAAGTCAGGCCTATGGCGGTAAAGCCGGCCAGGGAGGCAGAACAGCAAAAAGCGATCCACCACCAGAGGGGTGTCTTTTCCTCCACAATACCACATACTTTCTCAGTGATCCAAGAGAAGCTGCGGTTGTTCAGAACCAAGGGGAGCCTGGGCAGGCGGGCCGGTTTGACCCGGTCCAGCACCTCGGGGGAACCACCCGATTTTCCTTCTAATGAAAACTGCTCAGAAATTGCCATATCCTGCAAACGGGGTGGTTAATGGCCCTTTTCCTCCCCGCCGGAGTACCCGGAGGGCCCACTGGCGGCCTTGTATTCCATGTAACTCAGGGGATTGTCGTAATAATCGGGCATGAGCGGATTTGGATTGCGCAGTTTGGCCAGGTAGGTAGTGCGCGGACGGGTGTTCAAATAAGCCAGCACCCCGTAGTCGCGATTGGAGTTTTTCAATTTGGTAACTCGGGAATCCGGGTCCGAAATATCGCCAAAGACAATGGCCTCGGCCGGACAGACCTGTTGGCATGCCGTCTTAATGGTTCCATCGGGAACTTTGATAGCGCCCGAATCGGCCGCTTTTACCTTTTGCTCGATCTTGGCCGCCTGGATGCGCTGTACGCAATAGGTGCACTTTTCCATGACTCCCCGCATTCTCATGGAAACCTCGGGATTCTGGACCATCTTGCGAATTTCATCCATTCCGCGGGGTCCGAGAGGTCCCTGGTAAACCCGGTCCCGATCGCGGTCGTTCCAATCGAAGAAATTAAAACGGCGCACCTTGTAGGGACAATTCTGGGCGCAATAACGGGTGCCCACGCAACGGTTATAGGCCATTACATTGAGGCCCTCCTCGTCGTGCACGGTGGCGTTGACCGGGCATACCGTTTCGCAGGGCGCGGTTTCGCAATGCTGACACGGCATGGGCTGAAAAGAGACCTGGGGGTTTTTCGGTATGTCCGCCTTGGCCAGGTGGGGTCCGGCCGAATAGTAGCGATCGAGCCTGATCCAATGCATTTCCCGGCCCCGCAGCACTTGCTCCCGACCGACGATGGGGATGTTGTTTTCGGACTGGCAGGCAATGACACAGGCATTACAACCCGTGCAAGTATTCAGATCGATGGACATGCCCCACTGGTGATCACCCGTAAATGCCGGGGGATCGTAGGCGGAATTTCCCCGGTTGGCTTTACCGGCAATGGAGCGTTCCAACAGGCCCACGGTATCGCGACGGTTGCCACCGTCTTCATCCAGCCCCAAGGGAGGTGGGGAGTGCGCTTCCATCCCCATGTGATCGACAAAGTCGGGGCGCTTACGGTAATAATCGATATTGGCTTCGCGGATGATGGCGCGACCTTCCATCGACCAATGTTCCTGGGTATTGGCCAGTTCCCGGACCCCATCCACCCGGGCCACGGTAGCTCCGGTATGAACGGAAAGGCCATCGGCAAAACGCAGGCGGTAGGCGTTTATGCCGCTCCCTTGTCCGATGCGTCCAGTGACGGAACGCCCGTAACCCAGGGATACCACCACGGTATAGTCCGGAAGGCCGGGCAATACGTGGGCCGGACCGCGCAGGGTTTCTCCGTTTACCGTAATCTCGATCAACCGACCCTGTTCCCTGCCCCGCTTGTGCGCATTGGGGTTTTTGCGAACTACTTTCACCCATGGGTCGGCCGCGGTGGTTCCCAGTTCATGGGAGAGCCTCGGGCTGATTAAAAAGGCGTTGTCCCAGGTCAGCTTGGTCACGGGGTCGGGGCATTCCTGCAACCAGCCGTTATTGTTGAAACGGCCGTCGTCCAGACTGGGATCCTGCATAAAGCGCAATTCCAGTTGGGAAGAGGAAAGGTTGCTGGGGACAATTCCCCCGGACATGGCCAAATCGCGGGCGGCGTTGCTGTCAAAGCTCACGGGAACACCGCTGCCGGTCGACCCGGCCCAGAATCCGTCGTGGAGGAACTTTTCAAATTCTTTTCGACCGCCGCCGAGGGTCTGAGTGACGGCATCGAAAACGATGTCATATCCCTCCCTGGGCAGACCGTTGATGATCAATTCCAAAACCTCGCTCTCGGTGAGCCCCCGAAACAGGGGAAGGATCATGGGCTGGATAGGCAGAACGGTCCCGTCGAAAGCCACCGCATCGCCCCAGCTCTCCAAAAAGTGGGCCTCGTTGATGTGGCAATCGGACCTTTCGGAAGTTTCGTCAAAATATTGACCCAGGCGAACCACCTCCTCGATCCTTTCCTGCACCTCGGCCCAGTGCAGGTCTACCGGCGCGTTGTAGACCGGGTTGCCACTGAGGACTACGAGAGTTTTGACCCGGTCGGCTTCGATATCCAAAGCCAAGTCGAAAAGCGTAGCGGCGTCGTTTTCCGGAATCTCGATGTATTTGAGGGCGCTCCCCGGGGCTCCCAACACCGCGTTCATGGCCATTGCCATGGCGTGAACGGATTGAGGTTGGTGGGGTCCCGCCACGACCAAAGCTTCTCCGGAATGGTCGTAGAGATCCCGGGCGCATTCCCGCACCCAATGCCCATCCACGGCCGTGCCCTGGCCCAGGGTCCGTAATGCTTCCTCCGATTGGGGAGCGATGCCTGCCGCGGCGAGGACCTCCGCCGCAAACAAGGCGGCGAGGACGGGAATATCGCTGGACGCCACGCGCAGGCGGTGATCCGCCGCGGCGCCTGTTATGGAGTAGTAGGACTCGGCCGCGTAGAGGCGGTTCATGGCGGGCCCATCGTCCTCCACCCGCCGGGCTTTGGCAAAATCCCGCGTGTAAACGAGGTGATTGGGATCACTGTAGAGGAAATCGGCTTCCAGGGAGAGCACGCGCTGTGCCCTGGAAAAATCGTAAATTGCCCGAACCGGTTTGCCAAAAATTTTTCGGGCCGCTTTTTCGGGATTGGAAGTATCGATGGCGTCGTATTGGAACCAGGCGGCCTTGGGAAATTTGGCTCGGAGTTGCCCGCGTTGGAAAGTGCGGGTCACGGAGGATTGGCCCTCGGCCAGAAAAGCCAACCCCTCTCCCTCGTTTTCAGAGTACTTCCGGGAAATTCCAGCCAAATATTCGGTTCGTTCCGCCACCGTGAGGGACCGGTTTCTCAAAATGGTCTTTTTCGAGCGATCGGGATCGTAAAGGTCGAGAATAGCAGCCTGGGCAAACTGGTTGGTCGAACCGTTGCGGCCCGGCAAACGGTCGTTTCCCTCAATTTTGGTGGGACGTCCTTCGTTGGTTTCCACCACCAGCGGAACCGGGTCGTTGCGATGGGGCATGGCGGAGGAGTAGTAAAGCGGTTTGCCGTGGACCACTTCCTCGGGATGTTTTGAATGAGGCAGGACGTACTTTTCCGGACGCCTGCAGCCTGCCAGTCCCACCCCGGCAAAGGCAAAGGAAGCGGACATGACCTTGAGAAAGTGGCGGCGGTCTACACCTCCGAGCTCCGAGGCGCCCTGGGGAAATTCGCGCTGGAGATAGGCTTGAAACCCGGGGGTATGGGCCAATTCGTCCAGGCTCCTCCAATAATGGGGGCCTTGCAGGTCGGATTCTGTCGGTTCCGGATGTTTCAGGATCTTCTTCATCGATGGCACCCGGCGCATCCCACCGGTGGATTTACCTTCCAGGCCTCCTTTGCTTCCCTACCGTATTCGAGTTGGGCCTCCTCGCTTTCGGGCCGCCAATCGAGATTGAAGACCTCCTCGAGAGGGCGGAGTTTTTTCTCGGGATGGCGATGGCAATCCAGGCAAAAGGCCATGCTGAAGGGTTTTACGTGATGAACCACATCCATCTCATTGACCTGGCCATGGCATTCGTAACAACTGATGCCCCGGTTAACGTGAACGGAATGGTTGAAATAAACATAATCGGGAAGCTTGTGCACCTGCACCCAGGGAATGGGCTCGCCCGTGGCAAAACTGGCCCGCACGAGTTCCAGTTTATCACTGGCCAGTTGGATCTGGTTGTGACAATTCATACAGGTATTGGTGGAGGGCACATTGGAATGGCCCGATTTATCCACGTGGTTGTGACAATAGCGGCAATCGATGCCCAGTTCACCGGCATGCAGGGAATGCTCAAAGGGAACGGGTTGAATGGGCTGATACCCGACCCGCGAGTATTTGGGGGTAAAATAATAGGTGATACCCGCGGTCAAGGCTCCCCCCATCAGCAACAGGGCAAGGACGACTTGGGCGGGAACCTTATTGGCCTTTTTGGGAAATATGGTGGACATATGCGGTTCTGCTGCAAATCACCCATAAGCGGGGAACGGGTCGGCGGAAATCACCATAAACGGAACCGGGAAAATCCTGGCCCGCAAGTCTCACAAAATTCGTAGCGAGCGAACGAAGATCGAGTGCTGGTGTGGGCTTCGCGCAGATGAGCGGGTGAAGCTGGGTCGACACCCTGCAAAGTCGCGAATCCAACGAGGTCCACTCCAGTGCCGAGATTCCGGAGCGCAGTAGAAGATTTGTGAGACATGCGGGCTAATAGTCCGTCGGCCCCAAGGCCTTTTCCAAAGACGACCGACCCCGCCGAAAACAGGGAAGCGAGCCCCGTCCCGTAAAATCCCTTAACCGAGCGGAGTCTGAAAAGGTTCGCCGGTAGAACTGACATTTTTTTGGGAGAGAAGGGAGAAGTGTAGAGGAACTCGGAATTAAAGTGCTTATAGAACGTTCGCCATTTTTGATAGCAATAACATTTTGGAAATATTAGAGAGGCAACCCGTCCCTATGCGATTTTCTAATAACCGCAGGCATTTCAACCCAAAAATACGCCATCTCTCATGCGCAAAACGCGGTCACACTTTCGGGCAATTTCAGGATTGTGTGTGACGATCAAAACGGCTTGGTCGTTCTCCCGCGCCAGTTGGGTCAACAAGTCGCATACGAGGTTGGAATTTTTCAGGTCGAGGTTGCCGGTGGGCTCGTCCGCCAGAATGACGGCGGGGGAATTGGCCAGGGAACGGGCCAGGGCGACTCTCTGTTGTTCGCCGCCGGAAAGTTGAGTGGTGAGGCGATGGGTCTTTTCCCCCAACCCGACCGCTTCGAGGAATCGGCGGGCCCGCGACTCCATTTGGGCCGGGCTGTAGGTTCCCTTTTTGCGCATGGGAATCATGAGGTTTTCCAAAGCGGAGAATTCCTTGAGTAAGAAATGGAACTGGAATACGAACCCTATGCTGGCGTTTCGGGCCGCTGTCCTCTCCCGGTCGCTGGACTTGGACATGGGTTTTTGGTCGAGGTAGACCTCTCCCCTATCCGGCCGGTCCAGGAGGCCCAAAAGATATAGGAGAGTGCTTTTCCCACAGCCCGAGGGACCGGAGATGGCATAAATCTTACCCCGCTCCAACTGTAGGGAAATGCCCCTGAGCACGTGCACCCGATTTTCCCCCTCACCCAAATAGCGATGCAGGTCCCGGCACCGTAACACAATGCGGTCGCTGGCGATGGCTGGGGCCGAGGCCGCGTTCATGGGGCGGCCCCCCGGATAACTTCCCCAGGTTCGAGCCTGGCCGCCCGCCGGGCTGGAAGGTAGGAGGCCGCCATGACGACAATGACGGCGGTGAGCGTGGCTACGACGTAATGCCAAATCGACCAATGGACCACAAAGGAATCAGTGGTAAATATACCGGTTACCCGAAAGGGCAGTTGGGAAACCCCTAAAGTGACAAATACGGCCAAGACCCATCCGGAAACGGTTCCGGCCAACAGAACGAGGCCCCCTTGCCAGAGAAAGATGCTGGATATGTCCTTCCGATTATAACCCATCGACCTCAGAATTGCGATTTCCCTGGTCTTCTCCATGACCAACATGGCCAAGGTGTTGAACATGCCCAACCCGCTCAGCAAGATTATGGTGGAAACGGTGAGGGCGGTGGAAACTCGCAAGACCAGGAAGGCATCGAGCCAGGACCGTTCCCTTTCCTGCCAACTGGCCACGTGGTAGTAAATCGTGTTCGTCATGTGCTCGGCCTCCTCCCGGGCCCGGAGAGGATTCTTCAGATTTACCTGCAAAAAGCTGGCCCCATGGGGCTTTTGCAACACGCTACGGGCCTCGGGCATGTGCATGTAAATTCGCTCCCGGTCGATATCGGAAACCCCGGTTTCAAATATTCCGGCTACGGTGAAACGACGATTGACATCCTTGGCCGTCACCACGAGGGAGTCCCCGATTTTCGCCTGGATCCGCCGGGCGAAAGCCGATCCGAGCAAGATGCCGTTGGGCTTGGCCCGGATGCTTTCCATATCGCCGAAAACGATCTGATTCTCCAAATCCGAAACGGCGGCATGGCGGTCGATATTGACCCCGTAAAGCGTGCCGGAGCGGCTGCGAAAATTATTGGAGACCACCACCGTCCCGGTAAGGACCTCGGATACCCCGGTCACACTATCGAACTGCTTGATGGCCGCGATGACTTCGAGGGGGTGTTCGATGCCCTCGATATACTTGTAGTTTTCCTTGTTTTCGACCATCCAGCCCTTGCCCCCGTCACCCTTTTCCTCATCCATTTCCATTGTGGAAAATGTTGCACGGATCCTGTCCTGCACCCGAATAGCGCCATTGGTTCCCAGAACGGTTTTTATGAAGAACTGTTCAAATCCACTGGTTTGGGCCTGACTGAAAATAAAAAATCCGACCCCGAATACAATTCCGGCCAGGCTCATGGCCATGGACCGCTTGTTGGCGGTGAGAAAGCGGAGCGCTACAAGGATATTAGAGGTCATTTTCCGGTTTTGGTCCCGCTTGAAATTTGAGCGACCGGCCTATCGCTTCCTGATGGAAACCCGATCTCCTTCCCGGAATCTTTCCAATTCCTCCACCACTACCAAGTCTCCTTCCTCCAAACCGGAAAGAATTTCGGTCCGGGAAAGGCTGCGAAATCCAAACTCGACCTGCCGGTACTCCAGTCTGTTGTTGGAATTGACCACAAACACCCGGTCTCCCACCAGCGCCCGCGTCGGGATGATCCTTGCCCCCGGTCGTTCGCCGACATTAATGGACACCTCTCCGGTCAAGCCCGGCGCCAGCAAATGCTGCGCTATGTCCACCTCCAATTGGACGGTGTAGCGCTGCGTGTCGGGATTGGCCGAGGGAAGGATCTTAACCACTTCGGCGTCGTAAAGGTTGGCCCCATGGGAAAGGAAGCGGACTTTGGCTTTCTGCCCCACCCGAATACCGGCAAAATTCTCTTCGTTCAACTCGGCCCTGACCTCCCGCTCCTTGGAGATAAGGGAGGCAAGGGGATGCCCCCTGGAAATGAGGTCGCCTGTGTAGGCGTGAACTTCGTTGATGATGCCATCCATGGGAGTTTGAATAATCATTTTTCCCAGACGGCGATTCATTACCCGGATGGCATTTTCCAGACGCTCGATATTGGAAGAGGCCATGAGTTCGGACAACTCGAGGTCCTCCTTGGACATTTGAAGCCCCCGCTCGGCCGATTTTACCTGCTTTTCCGATCTTTGGCCCAAATCGAACAAGCGCTTTTCCTCCTCCAGGGTCTCCTGGGCTACCTGGAAACCAAACCGGTGCGCGTTGCCGATTTCCATTTGTTTTTTGGCCTGACTCAGGTTGATTTGAAGAGCCTCCAGCTCGAGTTCCAGATCCCCCGTATCCAATTTTGCCACGGTATCCCCTTCGCGGACCTCCTGGCCTTCTTCGACCAGCACCTCCAGGATGCGGCCGGCTTCTTCCGAACGAATAGCTGTGTCGTAGGAAGCCTCCACCCGAATCGTTCCCAAAATCACTGCCCGCGCCGTGTCGATTTCCACCGCCTCCACCACCACATCCTGCCTGAGAAGTTTGGAGTTGAAGATAAAACCGGCCATAGCCAGGACAGCCAGGATGAGGGCGATGATAAAAAACCTCATGGTTGATCGATATAAGCTAGAATCGATGGATACTCCAAGGTTACGTAAATGTTGGTCAATGTCTTATAATAACTGCCCCGCGAAATGTAAAGGTTCGTGCGCCAGTGTTCCAGATTCTGCCGCAACCTTTGGAGGTCCCTTTCCGACATGCGGCCGGCTTGGACATCCCGGTCCATTTGCTCGTATTGTTCAAGGGCGCGAGCGAAATGTCGCTCGATCAGAAGGCTGCTCTCCCGGTGTATTTTCAGGTCTTCCAGCAGGAAAGTGGTTTCGGAGATTATGGCATCTTTCAAGATGGCCAGTTCGCGTTCCAATTGCCGTTTGGTTTGAATGGAGTCGAGCGCCAGGGCCCGCATGGCGCCTCCATCAAATATACTCCAACTGAATTCCAATCCGGCAAAAACTTCCTCGATCTCGGCGCGGCGCAGAATCCCGCCAACGGTTTCGACGTCCCTGCGCACCCGGAAGACCCCGTTGAATTTGGGCCGGTTGTCGACTTCGTACTTGTGCAATTTTTTGGTTTCCTGATCGAGTCGTAACTGTCTTTCCTGAAAGCGAACGGATAATTTTTCCACCTGATGGAAAAAGCTGGCCATCCGATCCTCCAGCAAAGTCAGGTCCCCTGCCACGGCGGGCAACTTTCCCTGGGTGGATAAAGGGACATGGCTATCCAGGCCCGCTTCCGTCCTGAAATACCTTTCCGCCCTGTTAATGGAATTTTCCAGGGACTGATGGTTCAATGTAGCCTGATTGAGGTTCAAATCTTCATGGATCAACTGCTCCCGGGGAAGTTCGCCCCGTTCTTCCTGGTCGCGGAAGAGTTCCAACTGCTCCATTTGGAAGGCCAGATTGGCGGCGCTGTGTTTTTTTCTCTGCTGGAGGATCAGGTATTCGATGAATTGATTGACCAGGCTCTCATAGAGCCCGAGAAAGGCTACTTGGCGGTTACTATGGGTTCTTTGCACTTGGAGAATACCAAATTCGTGATCGGCCTCCAGGGCTCCCCAATGGTAGAGCGGTTTGCTGATCAAAAAATCGTAACGGTATTCCAGCCCATCGGCCCGGTCCAACCCGCTCGACTCATCATCCGACCCGAAACCCGCATTGAGCCTTACCTTGGTCGATTTTCCCGAGCTCATCCGGGTGGAATGTGCTTCTCCCTGGGCCACGAGAATGTCCTGCAGCTCCATTCTCCAGGAGTTGGCCGCGGCAAATTCCAGGTGCGCCCGCAACTCTTCGACCAATTCATCCAAAGGAACAGGTGTAACGGAGTCGGGAGATTCAACTCCATCCACTCCCCATGAAATTCCCTGCCAGAGGAGGAACAAGGAAAGAATTGCAACCAGCAAGGCGAAGCGGAAAACGGGTGTCACGAAATGGAATGAACGGGTTCGGTACGGTCGAGGCGGAAGAGCATTCAGCCTCGATAACACAAATCGGGCGAAATTCCAGGTCAAGGTTCATTCTTGTCACAAGCGATAATTGCGGCCTTCATATCGAGCTTTGAAAATGAATCGCATCGTTCTACTCGGAGGAAGCGGCTACGTCGGCCAAGCCTTTCAGGAAGTCCTGACCAAACGGGGGATCAGCTACCACAATTTCGCCCGCAAGGATCTCAACTACTACGACCGGGTCCTCCTGCGCGACACCCTGAAGGGGATAAGACCGGATGCCTTGATCAATGCGGCCGGGTTCACGGGCAAGCCCAACGTGGACGCATGCGAAGAGGCCAAGGCGGATTGTCTATTGGGCAATGCCGTGCTTCCCGGAATCATAAGAGAGGTATGCCAGGACCTGCACCTGCCTTGGGGACATGTATCGTCGGGTTGTATCTACACCGGCAAGGGCAGGGATGGCCGGCCCTTCCGGGAGGATGATCGACCCAATTTTTCCTTCCGCAGCAATTTCTGCAGTTTTTACAGCGGTACCAAAGCCCTGGGAGAAGAGGTCCTGAAAGGCGCTGAAAAGTGCTACATTTGGCGCATGCGCATTCCCTTCGACCACCACAACCATCAACGCAACTACCTTTCAAAACTCCTGGCTTACGAATGGCTTCTGAATGTGGAAAATTCCATTTCCCAAAGATTCGAATTTGTCGGCGCATGCCTGGAATGCCTGGAAAAGGGGATACCTTTTGGAACCTACAACCTAACCAATCCGGGCTCCATTAATGCGCGGGCCGTTACCGAAATCATGAAAAGATACGGCTTGGTCCGGAAGGAGTTGAAGTTTTTCGAAAGCGAAGAAGCCTTTAAAAAAATTATCGGGGGGACTCCTCGCTCCAATTGCATCCTGTGCACTGAGAAATTATCCAATGCCGGCATCAAGATGACGGAAGTTCACCGAGCCATCGAAGCAGCCTGCAGAAACTGGATAGCCTGAATTGAGAGAGATGCGTGTATTGGTAACAGGAGGCGCCGGGTTCATTGGATCCCATTTTCTTGATCTGCTGCTGGACGAGGAAACCCCGGGCATGGAGGAAACGGTGTGTTTGGACCTGCTCACCTACGCGGGAAATCTGCAGCACATCAAACACCACCGGGAAGACAGGCGGTTCAACTTTGTCAAAGGGGACATATGCAACCAGACCCTGGCCCGCGGGTTGTTGCGGGACCACGCCATCGACTGGGTGGTCAACTTTGCCGCCGAAACACACGTGGACCGGTCTATTGAAGGACCGGATGCTTTTATCCGCACCAACGTGGTGGGAACCCACGAGTTGTTGAAAGCCTCCCTGGATTACTTCACTTCCCTGCCGGATTCGAAGGCGTCAAATTTCCGTTTTCTCCACATTTCCACCGACGAAGTCTACGGTTCTCTCGGCCCGGATGATCCTCCATTTGTGGAACAATCGCCCTATGCTCCCAATAGTCCGTATTCCGCATCCAAGGCGGCCAGTGATCACCTCGTCCGCGCCTACCACCATACCTTCGGCCTCCCCACCCTCATCACCAATTGCTCCAACAATTACGGTCCCCGCCAATTTCCCGAGAAGCTCATTCCCCTCACCATCACCCATGCCCTCCAGGGAAAGGCCATTCCCCTGTATGGGGACGGACAAAATGTGCGCGATTGGCTTTATGTGGAGGACCATTGCAGAGCCATCCTCAAGGTTCTGGAGAAGGGCGCAATCGGGGAAACCTACAATATCGGCGGAATCCGGGAAAAGACCAATATCGAAATCGTCCATACGGTATGCGCCGTGCTGGATGGGATAAGACCCCGCCCCACCGGTTCGCCTTACGCCCAATTGATAACCTTCGTAAACGATCGCCCGGGACATGATCGCCGCTACGCCATGTCGATAGAGAAAACCACCCGGGCCACGGGATGGCGTCCCCGGAAAAGTTTCGAGGAAGGCATTGCCCAAACGGCGACCTGGTATCTCGCTTCATCACCTCTCCCTACTCCCTCCCATGCCGGAAACCATCCGCGGCGTCCTTGAAAGGATCCTGTTTTCCAACGAGGAAAACTATTTTCTGGTCGGTGACATGCGCCCGGATGGGGAACCGGCCTCTCTGACCATCACCGGGGTGATGCCCGGAGTGCAATGCGGGGAAACCCTCGAGGTAAAGGGACACTGGGTAGTGGACAGAAAGTACGGCCGCCAGTTCAAGGTAATATCGGTCAAATCCATCCTTCCTTCCACCGTGCACGGCATTCGCAAATACCTTGGCAGCGGATTGGTGCCGGGAATCGGCCGTCATTTCGCCAACAAGATCGTCGATCACTTTGGGTCCGAAACCCTGGACATCATTTCCGAAGAGAGCGCCCGCCTGAGGGAAGTTCCGGGAATCGGAACCCAACGGGCCCATTCCATAAAAAAAGCATGGGAGGAACAGTGCGCAATTCGGGAGGTGATGATGTTCTTGCAGACCTTCGGCGTTTCCTCCAATCGCTGTGTCCGCCTGGTCAATCGCTACGGAAACCAGGCCAAGGCCATTTTGCAAAACGAACCCTACCGGGTGGCGCGGGAGATGGAGGGGATCGGTTTTAAAACGGCAGACCAGATCGCCCTCAATCTCGGCTTCGGGAACGACAGCCCCAAGCGTCTCGATGCCGGAATGCTTTTCAGCCTTGGAGAACTGGAAGCCGAGGGACACACCTGCATGCCGCGAAGACGTTGGATCCAACACGCGGCCAACTTGCTCGAGACCTCCGAGAATAAATTGGAGCCCCGAGCGGACCAACTGTTGGAAATTCGGGAAGTCGTTTCCTCGGAGGGGAACCTCCGCGTTCAGTTGCCGGAGTCTCATCGTGCGGAAACCACCATAGCGGAGGTTGTAATGAGGACCCTGCGGACCGAGTCGGGCTTGCCTCCCATAAAAGTGGACATCGCCACCCGCTGGGCCCAGGACAAGGCAAATTTCCAATTTGCTCCGGAACAATTCGAAGCCATAGGCAAGGGGCTCCGGGAAAAAGTATCCATCATTACCGGAGGCCCCGGCACCGGGAAAACCACCATTCTTCGCGCCCTGGTTCAGATCGTTTCAGCCAAAAAAGCGGACGGGGTCCTGGCTGCGCCAACCGGACGCGCCGCCCAACGCCTCTCCGCCGCGACCGGGGCCCAGGCAAAAACCATCCACCGTCTATTGAAATTCGATCCTGGATTGGGGCGGTTTCAGCACGACAAATCGAATCCGCTCCAAACCCGGTTCGTCATTCTCGACGAATCCAGCATGCTCGACGTCCGTCTGGCCGCCTCCCTCTTTCGGGCCATCCCCCACACGGCCCACATCGTCCTGGTGGGCGACGTGAACCAACTCCCATCCGTGGGGGCTGGCAACGTTTTGCACGACCTGATCGAATGCGGGAAGGTTCCCGTCACGCGGCTCCGGAAAATCTTCCGGCAGCACCGGGAAAGTTCCATTATTTCGACGGCCCACGATGTCTTGAAGGGGATAAAACCCATCCCCTTTCTGGTGCGGGACGTCGGGGACCTGGACCCCGAAAAGGACTTGCAGTTCATCAAGGCCACCGACCCCGAGGAGTGTGTGGGTATCGTGCGACACCTCTGCCAAGACTTTATTCCACGAAAACTGAATATGGACCCTCTGCGGGATACCCAAGTGCTCGTTCCCATGCATAAGGGAATTGCCGGCATCGGTAATTTCAACGCCGTCTTGCAGAGGGCCCTCAACCCCGGCCGGGACGGAATCACCTTCGGCACGGTCCGCTACCGCGTGGGAGACAAAATCATCCAGAATCGCAACAACTACGACCTGAACGTTTTTAATGGAGACATCGGAAGCATCGAAAGCATCGATTCCGAAAAGTCTGCGCTGAAGGTCCGGTTCGATAATGAAACCGTCGAGCTGACCCGGTCCGATCTAGGGGACGTCAGTCCGGCCTATGCCATCAGCGTGCACAAATCCCAGGGATCGGAATATCCCATCGTCATACTCCCCCTCATGAAGCAGCACTTCATTATGCTTCAACGCAACCTGCTCTACACGGCCCTGACCCGGGGAAAGCAAAAGATCTACCTGGTGGGGGATCCCACGGCCTGGTACATGGCCGTGAACAACGCCGACCCGGCCAAGCGCTTTACCGGACTCCGGGAAAAGATCCTGCAAACGATCCCGCCAAACCCTTGACCCCGCATGCAGAAAAGGAAGGAGCCCCTCGGGGTCATTTCTTGCAATCGTGCATGTTAATGCGGGATTTAAGAATTGACCCCTTCCTGCATGCGCAAAGGGGTCAGGCATTTATTTTCAACATGGGGACATGTCAAAAATCAACGACTGACCCCGACAGGCATCACTTTTCTGCGGCATGACCCCGACTGGCGTCCATACTATATTCCTCTACAAACGCGCTTAACTAAGCGCCATTCGGGTCATTCCTGGCCAGCCCGCCGCGGTGCGATGGGAAAGGTCAGCTTTCCTTATCCTTCTTTTTTTCCAGGGAAGTCGCCTTCAGGATCAACTTGCCATCCTCTTCTACCACGGTCCCGGTGACAGTGAGGTTGGAATGAGGTTTTTTAGAAAAGCTTTGTCCTTCGACCGCCTTCCCGGTCAAAAGGTAATTTACCAGCTTACCTTCGTCATTTTTCACCTGGAGGACATTTGCGCAGGATTTAGCGATGTCCAGGTTGCAATGGGCACAAACCCCTTTGCCATTAAGGGTGACTTTCTTCCCCTCCCCCGCATAGGCGGACAAGGTCAGGGAAAGGGCGGTGATGACAAGCAGTAATGTTTTCATGTATTGGTTATATGGGTGATTAATGTAATGAAGTTTAAAGTTATTCGATACCTCTGCCGAAATTTTATTCCACAGAACATAATTTGTGCCGCGCGTCAAGGCAATGCCAAGGGCCGCAAGGCAAATCCGGCGGTGGTTCCGCGGATATTGGCCGTTGTGCAGAGGTAGCAAAATTCGTAGACTTGGTCTCGCGCCAGATCTTCCAGGTAGTGGAACTCGCCGATGTGGACGCCTTGCTCGATGAGGAGGTAAACGTGGACCGGAATAAATGAACCATGTTGTTTCTGAAAGTCGGCCGCATCTTCGGGACGAGGCCCGTATTCCATGCCACTGGTGTCTGTGCCGATCAGCATGGCGCCGTTCTCTTCCACCAACCACTTTGCGCTATCGAGGGAAAGACCGGCCGTATCGTGGGCGACAAGTTCGGCCCGATCCTCCAAATCCGCCCAATAGCGAACCGCGCCTGTCCGAACCAGTACGACATCACCGGGTTTGAGTTGGGTTCCTTGTTTTTGCAGCGCCCCCTGCAGGTCGGCCACGGAAATGGCATAGTGGGGCGGCAGGGCGGGAACCCCTTTGTATCCCGCCACGTCGATGAGAATTCCCCGGGCTATGATGGGAGGAATGGTGGTGGCGTCGCATTTGCGCAATCCCCAGTCGCCTCCCCAATCGGCTTCCTTGAATCCATTGTACCACTGATTGTCCTCTCCATGGACCACGTGCCCCAACCCATCGATTTGGGTGGCGACATTGTCATTGAGGAAAAGGGCGCAACTGTGCCAGGCGGTGCCGGTTCCGGCCGGGGGAAATTCTCCCTGACGTTTTACCCCTTCGGGGGAGCGAAAAGTCATGATCTCACCCGGGCTGTGGCCGGGCCACTTGAAGGAATCGCGGTCGTAGACGATGCCCAAGTCGTAGGTTTTTCCCGTCCTGGCCAGGTTCAAGGCCGCCCGTTTGCTGGCTGGGGTCATTTCGTTGAGCGAACCGACCTCGTCTTCGGGTCCCCAGACCCATCCCCAGCCTTTGCCTATTTGCCACTTTTTCATTCCGGCGTCCCCGGCTTGGGCCATTGAGACCAGGGCAGTCATGAAAATAATCAATAGAAGGTATCGGGTTTTGCATTCGGTCCTCATGGGATGATAATAAATCTGGTTTTCCGTTAAATCCTGGGAGGAATTTGATCATTAGCCCAGGGAGATTCAAGCCATTCCTCCACCGAAGTGAACTCTGATGGCCCGGGGACAGTTAGGGGTCAAACCTTGCCGAGGAGAAAGGCCCGGCCGGCTTCCCCGGGTTAAAGGGGGAATTTCACGCTTTACACCGAGGGAGCAGAGGGCTTTTATTTACCGCTTTTCCGAAATTCCCATGCAAAAAACCAAGAAAGCCATTGCCAAGCGCTTCAAGGTTACGGGTAGCGGCAAGATCATGCACCGCGGCCCCAACCGTCGCCATCTGCTGACCAAAAAGTCGGTTAAGCAAAAGCGTCGCAGTGGGCGGGACCGCCCCACTTCCGCCAGTTATTCTTCCATTGTGCGCAAGGGCATGCCCCACTCCTAGCACACCTGAACCTTTAGTGTGGTGTCTCAGAAATTTCCTTACACGCCCGTCGGGGTCATGCCGTAGAAAAGTAATGCCTTCTGCAAGAAAAGGGTCGGGTCTTAAAAACTGTATTCCATTGTACTTCATACACTTTTTCAAGACGACCGACCCTGTAAGGCATAACTTTTTACGTCTTGACCCCTTCCTTATCCTCCACTTTAGCATTAACGGACTGTTCAGGCGAAATAGAATGCAGGCGGCCTGACGGCTCCAAACCCAAAGGAAACTCAAAAACATGCCTAGAGCAACCAACGCACCCGCATCCCGCAAGCGTCGCAAGCGGGTCATCAAACAAGCCAAAGGTTACTGGGGAAATCGCTCCCGCCTTTTCCGCTACGCCCACGAGGCGGTCAACCACGGCCTGCAATATTCCTACCGGGACCGCCGGAACAAGAAACGCACCTGGCGTTCTCTCTGGGTCGTGCGCATCAACGCCATGTGCCGGGCCAACGGCATGAATTACAGCCGGTTCATGAATGGACTGAAAAAGGCCGGGATCGAACTCGATCGTAAACAACTTTCCGAAATGGCTATTCACGACGAGACGGCCTTTGTCGCTCTGATTGATAAAGCCAAGGAAGCGCTCAACGCTTCGTCCCAAAGCGCCTGACAGGAAGAATCAGCCCCGTCCCATTGCATGGAGGATACACTCAAGGCCTTGATTTCTGAGGCTGAGGAAGGAATCCCGGCCGTTCGAACCCGACCCGAATTCGAAGCATTCAAAGCCCGCTTTGTCGGTCCCCATGGTTCCCTGACCCGGGCCATGCGCGGCATAAAACAGGTTCCCAAAGAAGATAAGCCGCGCATCGGCCAACTGCTGAATCGGACGAAAAAGCGCCTGGAAGAAGTGTTCGAGGTCTGCCTCGGCGCCATTGAGGATGGGGAACAAGCCGCTAAATGGGGTGAAGCCATCGATCCATCCCTGCCCAGTCCCGATCCTTCGCCGGGAAACCTGCACCCCCTGACACAGGTCAGGGAGGAGATAAACCGCATCCTCAAAAGTGTGGGTTTTGTCGTGGCAGATGGCCCCGAGGTGGACACCGAATATTTTTGTTTTGATGCCCTCAACACACCTGAGGATCACCCGGCGCGGGACGAGCAGGACACCTTTTACCTGCCCGTCGAGGCCAATTTTGCCAACGTGGAAAAATATTCCGAGGAACGCTATCTGCTGCGAACGCACACCTCCACGGTGCAGATACGAACCATGCTCCGGCAGAGACCGCCGGTAAGGATCATATCACCGGGCCGATGTTATCGCCGCGATACGACCGATGCCACCCACAGCGCCAGTTTTACCCAGGTGGAGGGACTCTACGTGGACAAGGGTGTCACGGTGAGGGATCTCAAAGCGGTGTTGGATTTTCTCTTCAAATCGCTCTTCGGATCCGATACCAGGTCACGTTTTCGGCCCCATTTTTTCCCCTACACCGAACCCAGCTTTGAAATGGACGCCAGTTCAGCCCACCTGAAAAAGGTGGGCAAGGAGTGGGTGGAACTGGGCGGTTGCGGCATGGTCGACCCCAACGTCTTCGCCGCGGTCGGGTATGACCCGGAGGTTTACTCCGGTTATGCTTTCGGCTTCGGCATCGAGCGCTGTGCCATGATCCTTTATGGCATTGATGACATTCGTTATTTCTACCAGAACGATTACCGGTTTTTGCGGCAATTCGGCCACCCCGTTTCATGCTGATCTCTCTCAA
Organism: Opitutales bacterium; assembly: GCA_965218995.1. Lineage (GTDB taxonomy): Bacteria > Verrucomicrobiota > Verrucomicrobiia > Opitutales > UBA2995 > JAABVD01. The sequence continues at coordinate 1,913,592 of CBDCML010000004.1, read as the reverse complement.
TTGGCTAAGAAAATACATCGACCTATCCGACAAAACGGTCGAGGAGATTGCCCATGCCCTGAACATGCTTGGATTTGAAGTGGAGGAGGTAAAGGAAACCGGCCTGCCCCAATTGGAAAAGGTGGTGGTGGGCCAGGTGCTGAGTCGGGATCGACACCCCAATGCCGATCGCCTGGGAGTTTGTCGGGTTACGGTCGATGAAACCGATGACCCGCTTCAAATTGTCTGCGGAGCGTCCAATTACCGGGTAGGCGACCGGGTCCCGGTGGCTTTGGTGGGTTCCAGCTTGCCGGGGGGCCACAAAATCGATGCAACCGAGTTGCGGGGAGTACAATCCTTCGGCATGATGTGCAGTCCACTGGAATTGGGATTGGGCGAAGATCACGAAGGTTTGCTCATTCTCAATGGGGAACCGGAGATCGGCACCCCGATTAACCGGGTTTTCCCGGACTCGGATACGGTTTTCGACCTCGAAGTGACCCCCAACCGGTCCGATTGCTTGAGCCATCTCGGAATAGGACGGGAACTGGCCGCATACTTTGGGAAGGAACTGGTTTATCCCAAACTCAAAACGGACCTCGGCCACCTCCCGTCAACCGGCCCATCCGCATTAATCGAGGGGGTCGCGGTGCTTTCCCCGGAGAATTGCCCCAATTATATTGCCTACAGTATTCGCGGGGTGAAAATCGCTCCCAGTCCGGAATGGTTGCAAGGTTACCTGAGAGCGGTCGACCAACGGCCGATCAATAATGTGGTGGATATCACCAACTTCGTTCTGCTCGAGCTCGGCCAGCCTCTGCACGCCTTCGATGCGGACAAGATCGGTGGCAGAGAAATTGTGGTAAGGCAAGCCTTGGAGGGTGAGAAAATCGTCACTCTCGATAACAAGGAACGGATCCTCAATTCAGATATGTTGGTTATAGCCGATGCGGAAAAACCCCTGGTTGTGGCCGGCATTATGGGATCGATCGAGGCGGAAGTCGACGAAAACACGGTAGATATCGTATTGGAATCGGCCTATTTCAACCCTTCCAATATTCGAAAAACTTCTCGCCGATTGGGCTTGTCCTCGGACAGTTCCTACCGATTCGAACGCGGAGTAGATCCCAATGGGGCCGACTTCGCCGCGCTTCGGGCCATCGACCTGATAATGGAGATGGCAGGGGGAGAAAGGGTCGGACCGGCGATACAGACGGGAGCGGAACCGACGGTGGAGCGGGAGATTCGCATCTCCCCCCAATATATTCGCGATTTGGCAGGATTTGATTTTCCCGATGCCAGGGTCAGGGAAGTTTTTCGTGCCCTGGATTGCGCGGTGAGGGAAAGGGATGACCACTGGAAGGTTGAGCCGCCCAGTTGGAGGGGAGATTTATACCGTCCGGCTGATTTGGCCGAAGAATTTCTGCGCCTGTATGGAAGCGACCGCATTCCCGAGGCACCGGTTACCATGAGCGGGATGGATCAAAGGGACGCTCCGGTCGCCTCACTGGCCAGACTGCATTCCCGATATTTGGCCAACCGGCATTTTCAGGAATGCATAAATTACAGTCTGCGTTCGGAGGATGAGATCAGCCGGTGGTTCGGCCACCTTGACCTCGACCCATTGCGCCTGGAAAACCCCATCGCTTCAGATCAAACCCACTTGCGGGTATCCCTTATCCCGGGTCTATTGGACGCCCTTAAATTCAATAGGGCCCGCGACACGGGATTGGAACGGGTCTTCGAGGTGGGAAAAGTTTTTCACGAGCGGGAAAGACGGGTTTATGAACTGTTTTCCGTTGCCTTCCTGGCTTTTATCCCTGATCGCACCACTCGCTGGAAAAGGCGCGAGGCCTTCGATTTTTATTCGGCCAAGAGCATAATGGAAGTTTTGGCAAAGGCCGCCGGATTGGATATCGAAAGCATTGGTTACCAGATGGAGGATGGGGGCGGTTCCTTATGGCTGCAAGGCCATTCGGCTAAAGTGGGCGCCTTGACCGAAGATGGCTTCGAGACCCAAATCGGCCGGCTCCGTTTCAAAGTGGTCAAGGAGTGGGATCTCGAGGGCGATGTGTTGGGGGGAAGTCTGGAAATTCTCCCCGAAAAACTGGGAGAAGACGAGGGCATGGTTACCTATCAGCCCTTCAGCCAGTTTCCTCCGGCCGCAAAAGATTTGGCCCTTGTGGTGGACGAATCCTTGTTGGCCGAAACGGTTCGTTGCCAACTGGGAAAGATGGCAAGGCAGGTGGCGGGCAATCGATTCGATCTCGAAGCGGTGTCGGTTTTCGATGTCTACAAGGGTGAAGGCATTCCAAAAGGGAAAAAGAGCCTGGCCTTCAACCTCCGTTTTCGCGCCAACGATCGCACCCTGACGGACAAGGAAGTTGGAGAGGTATTCTCCGCATTACAGGACCGGGTCGAGGCTTCGACGCCTTACCGGATCAGGAATTAGGATGAGGGGCCCGCATTCCTTCGATATCGACTATGTGGCCCATCTGGCGCGCCTGGAGCTGACCTCGAAAGAACGGGAGAGCTTTTCCGCTCAACTGGGCCATATTCTGCAACACTTCGCCCAACTCAATGAGGTCGACGTTTCCGGAGTGGAACCCATGGCCCACGCCTTCCCCGTAGAGAATGTCTTCCGCGAGGACAAATCGGAACCGGGCCTTCCCCCGGAAAGAGCCCTGGAACACGCCCCGCGAAAGCGCAAGAACATGGTTCAGGTGCCCAAGGTGGTTGAAGGCTGATACTCCCGAGACCGGATAGAATCATGCCAGGCGAAATCTATTTTCAAACCCTCGCCCAACTCCGAGAAGCGCTCGCGAGCAAATCCATATCTTCCGTCGAGTTGACCCGGGACCACCTGGATCGGATCGAAGTTGTGGAGGGACGGATCCAGGCATTTAATTCCTGGGATGAGGAGGATTGCTTGAGACAAGCCGAGGCCTCGGATGAACGCCGGGCTGCCGGCAAGATGAAGGGCCCGTTGGATGGTATTCCGGTTGGATTGAAGGATGTCATCGCCGTGAAGGACCAGCCGCTCACCTGTTCGAGCAGGATGTTGGAGCGTTTTGTGTCGCCCTACGACGCCACCGTTACCTCGCGTTTGAAAAATGCCGGGGCGGTTTTGCTGGGGCGGTTGAACATGGATGAATTTGCCATGGGTTCGTCCACCGAGAACTCGGCCTTTAAAACCACTTTCAATCCCTGGGACACGTCTCGAGTGGCGGGTGGTTCCAGCGGTGGGAGCGCCGCGGCCGTAGCCGTTGGAGAGTTGCCGGTTTCACTGGGCAGTGACACCGGTGGTTCCATTCGCCAACCGGCATCATTTTGCGGTGTGGTGGGGCTGAAACCCACCTATGGACTTGTTTCGCGTTTTGGCTTGGTTGCTTTCGCATCTTCCCTGGACCAGATAGGCCCCTTGACCCGAACAGTGGGGGACGCGGGACGGATGCTCCAGATTATTGCAGGACACGATCCCCGGGACTCCACCTCCATCGACACGGCGGCGCCGGATTATTCTGAGGGTTTGGCCGAGAAGAAAGGTCCCTGGAAACTCGGAATTCCGCATGAGTATTTTGCCGAGGGGCTGGATCCCGAAGTCAAAGAGGCGATTCAGGCCGCCATCGACTGGTATGCGGATCGGGGTTGTGAGATTGTAGAGATATCCCTCCCCCACATGCATTTGGCCATATCGGTCTATTACATTATCGCCACGGCTGAGGCTTCTTCCAATCTGGCGCGCTACGATGGTGTGCGCTATACCCACCGCAGTGATAGAGCCGAAGATGTGGTGGACCTGTATTTCAAGAGTCGGGCCGAAGGGTTCGGCGAGGAAGTCAAACGCCGCATAATCCTGGGCAGCTACGTGCTGAGTTCCGGCTATTACGACGCCTACTACTTGCGGGCGCAAAAAATACGCGCCCTCATCCGCCAGGATTTCACCAATGCCTTTGCAAAGGTGGACGGTTTGCTCACACCTACATCCCCCTTTGTTTCCTTTAAAGCCGGTGAAAAAACTCGAGACCCACTGGCCATGTATTTGAGCGATATCTATACGATTTCGGCAAATCTTGCCGGTATTCCGGGAATCTCCCTGCCCTGCGGTTTCAATACCCAAGGCCTGCCCATAGGACTGCAGATCCTGGGAGAGCCTTTGGGAGAGGCCAACCTGCTGGCTATTGCCCACAGCTTTGAACGGGCCCACGATTTCGTCAATCGGCACCCGAACCCGGCCCCACCTGATTGATGGAATACGAAGCGGTCATCGGACTGGAAGTCCACGTCCAGGTAAAGACGGAATCGAAGATTTTTTCTTCGGTTGGGGTCGGATTTGGGGCCCAACCCAACTCTCTGACCGATCCCGTCGTGCTGGGATTTCCCGGGGTGCTCCCGGTAATTAACCGCGAGGCAGTAGAGAAATCGATCAAGGTGGGAATGCTGCTGAACGGTTCCATTCCCCGGGTAACAAAGTGGGATCGCAAAAACTATTTTTACCCGGACAGCCCGAAGAATTACCAGATCTCCCAATTCGACCAACCCATTTGCTCCGGGGGTGAATTGGAAATCGAGTTGAAGGGGCCTTCCCGCAATGTGATGGGAGAGCATAAAACCATAGCCCTGACCCGGGCCCACTTGGAGGAGGACGTCGGAAAATTAATCCATCTGGAGAACGAAAGCCTGGTCGACTTCAACCGGGCGGGGACTCCCCTGTTGGAAATCGTGTCCCAACCGGACATGCACACCCCGGAAGAGGCCTACGCCTACTTGACTGCGTTGAAGATGCTCCTGATCTACGGGGAGGTTTCCGATTGCGACATGGAGAAGGGCCAGATGCGCTGCGATGCCAATGTCAGCGTTCGTCCGGTGGGGCAGAAGGAACTGGGGGTAAAGGTGGAAATAAAAAATCTCAATAGCATTTCCGGAGTGCGCAATGGATTGGCCTATGAAATTGAGCGGCAGATCCACGTGTTGGAGGGGGGAGGAACCTTGGCCCAGGAAACTCGTGGCTGGGATGCGGCCAAGGGGATGACCTACTATTTGCGCTCCAAGGAGGAATCGCACGACTACCGCTATTTCCCCGATCCCGACCTGATGCCGGTCCGGATCGGCCACCGGTGGCGGGATCGCCTGCGCGCCTCCCTCCCTGAGAAACCCTTCGATCGCCAACGGCGCTACTTTGATGAGTACAATCTGCCCTATACCCTGACCTCGGTTTTGATTCCCGATCCCGAACTTTGCCATTTTTTCGAGGAAGCGGCCAAGCGCGCCAAAATGCCCCGGCAAGCGGCCAATTGGATCGTCAACAACCTCCTTGGAGAATTGGGAAGGGCCGGGTCGACCTTGTCCGAGAGTAAGGTCTCCCCCGTCCGAATTGCCCAACTGGTCAACCTGATCGGGGAAGGGGTCATTTCCAAAAACCTGGCCAAGGAGCGGGTCTTCCCGGAAATGTTCAAAACCGGAGACAATCCAACCGCCATCGTGCAAGCAAAGGGTCTCGGCCTGAGCGAAAGCGCGGAGGAGTTGGAGAAGTTATGTTCGGAAATCGTCCAGGCCAACCCCGATGCGGTGGCGGAGGTTTTGAGCGGCAACAAAAAAGCCATCAATTTTTTGAAGGGTCGCGTCATGCGGGCCACTCGGGGAAAAGCCAATCCGGCTTTGGTCGGGTCATTGCTGGAGGAGCTCATAGCCGAAAAGGGTTGATCAAATAAAGCTGTTTTTCTTGAGTATGGCATGGCCAATGTTCTGAATGTCATCTGCCGACTTCCCATGGATTTTCTATGAATGGAAAAGACTTTTCCCAGGTTGTAGACCTCGTTCTCAAAGATGATTCCCGCTATGGGAAGGGCGCCTATTACTTTGTTCGAAAGGCCCTGGACTACACCGTCAAAAATCTCAAAGGAGATGAGGAGCGGACTTCCAAACACGTCTCCGGGCAGGAATTGTTGGAAGGGATCCGTAAATATGCTCTCGACCAGTACGGGCCGCTTGCCCTCACCGTTCTGGCCAATTGGAATGTAAGGAAGTGTTCGGATTTCGGGGACATCGTGTTCAACTTGGTCGACTTCGGGGTTTTGGGCAAAACTGAGCAGGATCAAAGGGAGGATTTTCTCAACGGATACGATTTCAAGGAGGTGTTCCTACAACCCTTCCGGCCCAAGAGCCGGCGCATTCCACCCTTCAAGGGAAAAATAGCGGAAAGCCCTGGGGTTGAAGGCTTGTCCTGAGTCCGCTTAACTGGCCCCCATGTCTCACAAATTTTCTACTGCGCTTCGGTATGCCGGCACTGGTGCGGGCTTCGTTGGATTCGGGACTTTGCAGGGTGTCGACCCGGCTGCACCCCCGAATCGGCACGAAACCCCCACCAGCACTCGACCTCCATTCGCTCGCTACGAATTTTGTGAGACATGCGGGCTTGGCGCATAGGCATATGGCCGACCTCGATTCCGTTCTCATTCCCCTGTTGGAACACCCCAACCACCGCCGCCTGCTGGACAACGGCATGACCGTTTTGGTGCGCGAGGACCACAGCAGCGCGATCAGTTCCGTTCAACTCTGGGTCAAGACAGGCAGCATACACGAGGGCGAATTCCTCGGCGCCGGGTTGTCCCACTTCCTGGAACACATGTTGTTCAAGGGAACCGAGCGGAGGAAGGGAAAAACGATCAGCCGAGAAGTGCAATCCCTCGGAGGCCATATCAACGCCTACACCACTTTTGACCGGACGGTTTATTATATCGACCTGCCCAGTGAACATACGCGGCAGGCCATGGACATCCTCAGCGATGCCGGATTCAAGGCCAGGCTTCCGGCCGACCAGGCGGAAAAGGAACGCGAAGTCATTTTGCGCGAAATTGACATGGGCATGGACGACCCCGATCGACGACTGGGACGGGCCTTGTTTGAAACTGCCTTCACCCGGCATCCCTACCGCTACCCGGTCATTGGTTACAGGGATGTTTTTGAAACGGTTGACCGGAAAGATTTGTCGGGCTACTACCAGTCTCGCTACGCCCCAAACAATATGGTGCTGGTGGTAGTGGGAGATGTGGAGGTGGAAGGCATAGTTGAATGGGCGGAAGAACTCTTTGGAGGGGTCAAACGTAGGCGACTGGCCGAGATTTACATTCCGGGTGAACCGGCCATGCTGGCTGCGCGCCGGCAAACTGTGACCGGAGATGTAAACCTGACCCGCATAGGCCTCGCCTTGCGGATTCCCGGTATCCACACCCCGGATGCCCCCGCCTTGGATCTTCTGGCCGCAATTCTGGGTGCTGGAGAAAGTTCCATTTTGTGGGAGCGGCTTCGGGAAGATGAAAAATTGGTTTACCAGGTTGGAGCTTCCAGTTGGAATCCCGGTTCCGCCGGTTTGCTGCTGGTTTCCATGTTGACCGATGAAGATAAGGCGGAAGGAGCAGTGGAAGCGTTCTGGCAGATTGTAGAGGAGTTGAAGGGTAAGGGGATTCCCGAGGAACGTTTGGCCAAAGCCCGGCGGCAAGCCATAGTGGCCGAGGTGAACAGCCGGAAAACCATGAATGGGCAGGCCTCCCGCATGGGAGCGGCGGAGGTGGTGATTGGGGACCTGGAATATCCACGACAGTACTTGGAGAGGATCCGGTGCGTAACCGGCCCAAAACTGCGAGAATTAATCAACGCCTATCTCCTCCCGAATGGATGCGCGCAGGCTATGCTCAAACCAAAGTCAAACGTCCCCCAGACCAAAGGCCCAGGCAAAGGGAAGACTTCTTTGCCCAGATTCAAGGAGGTGACCTTGGATAATGGAGCCCGGCTGCTCTTTCAGGAAACCTCCGCGTTTCCTAAAGTCCACCTTCGGGTGATTTTCCGGGGCGGCCCAGTTTGGGAAGATCCCGGTAAGCGCGGCATAACCACCCTGTTTTCCACCTTGATGACCAGGGATACAAAAAAACGGACCACCCGGGAAATCTCCCGGGCCTTTGAGGCGGTAGGGGGCGCTTTTAACGGATTTGCCGGTAACAATACTTTTGGTTTGGGTCTGGAATCGCTGCCCCAGGATGTCGACCTGAGTTTGGACCTCATGGGTCAGGCGCTCTTCCACCTCACAATCCGACCGGATACCCTCGAGCGGGAAAGAGAGGCTTTACTGGCGCAAATCCGGGCGACGGATGATGACATGGTCGATTTCGGGATTCGCGAATTGAGGCAAAACTTCTTCGGCCGAAATCCCTATGCCGTGTACCCCTATGGAAAGATGGAGGATGTAGCCGAAATCAACCGAGGCGATCTTCGGTCGTTTGCGGAAAAGTTGATGGTGGCCGGAAACTGCGTCGTAGCGGTGAGCGGAGCATTTGAAGGCTCCGGTTTGGAGGAGAAACTTTCCGGCCTCCTGGCCAGGATGGAGAGGGGAAATTTGAGAGAGGACGGACGGGTTTACCATCTGCCCGCCGCAACGGGTCGGAAAGAATTGAATCTGGATCGTCAACAAGCCGTGATCTTCCAGGCTTTTCCCGGTCCTGGAATCAACCGGGACCAAGACATGACCCTGGCATCGGTATTGGAAGAAACCTTAAGCGGGATGAGCAGCCGGTTGTTCGAGCGGGTTCGGGACGATTTGGGACTGGCTTACTACCTGGGGAGCAGCCGGGTCACGGGAATGGATACCGGCATGCTGTTTCTCTATGGCGGAACCCATCCCACTGCTGCTGAGATGGTTTTACAAGAAATGGCGAGGGAAATCGAACGCCTTCGCGCCGGTAAGGTCGGGCTGGAGGAATTGGAAAGGGCAAAGATCTGTTTGAAAGCCCAAAGGCGCATGAGCCTGCAAACCATTGGGGCCCGGGCCATGCATGCCGCTCTCAACGCCACTTACGACCTGCCCATCAATGACTGGATGAACTTTGACAAAAAAGTGGACGCCGTATCTGCCGCCGAGCTCACCGAATTTGTCAAAAACTACCTGCGGAAGGATAAACGATTTGAGCTGATCGTGCGGCCGTTAGGAGCCAAAGGTTGATTTTTTCCCGCCAGGCGGGGCCATTCCTTGAACGAGAGAAAAGCGAGAAGGAAGGGGTCAAGACGTAAAAAGTTATGCCTTACAGGGTCAGTCGTCTTGTAAAAGTGTATGGAGTACCTGTCTGCGTGCGTCGCACAGGCAGGCAACGGAATACAGCCCCTCGGGGTCATTTCTTGCAATCGTGCATGTTAATGCGGGATTTAAGAATTGACCCCTTCCTGCATGCGCAAAGGGGTCAGGCATTTATTTTCAACATGGGGACATGTCAAAAATCAACGACTGACCCCGACAGGCATCACTTTTCTGCGGCATGACCCCGACTGGCGTCCATACTATATTCCTCTACAAACGCGCTTAACTAAGCGCCATTCAGACCTGACCCTTTTTCTGCCCCTATTGCGTTTCACCCATGTGCAGGAGGGGGAGTGGATTGGGACTGTTGCCATCCATGAAATAAATCTTGGCCGAAGGATCTTCCGCGATTTTCTTTAAGGCTTCCAGGGCCTGGAGCTGGATATAGGCCGCGTTATCGGCGATGGCTTCGTTGACCTTTTCAATTTCATAGGCCTTTGCGTCGGCCAACACGCGAAGTTTCTTGGCCTCCTCTTCCGCAGCTAGGCGCTGAGCTTCGGAGGAGACGATGAGTTCTTGTTGTTCGGTTCTAAAACGCTCGAGTTCGGCTTTCTGTTTTTCCACTTCCTGCTCCCGTTCTTTCTTTCCCTCGATGGCCTTCATAATGAAAGGCGGAAGGGTAATGCTGCGGATGAGCACATCCTCAATGATGAGGCCTTTTTGATTCAGGCTGGCTTGCAAATCGCCCTCCAATTGAAGTTGCAGCCGCTCCTGTGTTTCCTCCAGGAAAAAATCTTCGGCCCGAGCTATGGTTTTGCCGGCTTCCCTCAAGGCGGCCCGGAGGGAAGGTATGAGCTGCATGGTCACCACCCGGTCCTTTTCTCCAAACTGCTGCAGTGTATTGGGGGTCTGGCTGGAATCGATGCGGAACTTTACGCTCACATCCATTTGGGTCTGCAACTGGTCCTGGGATGGGACGCTGGCCGTCTCGGTGATGGTTTCTTCCCGGATATCGTAATCGTTCCATTGGAAGAGGGGATTCACCGGGATATGCAAACCGGATTCAAAAGGTTTATCCACTACTTTCCCGAAAAGAGTGGCCACCGAAACATGACCGGCGGGAACGGTTTTAAAAAACTGGGATCCGAAAAGAAGAACGACCACGATGATGATGGCGGTCAGGATGATGGAAAATAGTCCTTTTGAATTCATGAGGAATTTTGGGTTGGGAGAAAATTTTCAAACAAGATATGTTGCCCAATCTTCTTTAGCCAACAATAAAAAAATGGGTCTTTCCAAGCATATTCGTGGCGGAAAGAAACGGAATCAGGAAAACCGCTCCACAAAACCGACCTTACGGTTCACCTTGTTGAGCATGCGGAAGGCTCTTTTCTGGGCCCCATCCGCGCCCGCTTTCAGGACGGAATCCAAGTAGGCGGGATCGGAGATGATTTCCTTGTAGCGGGTCCGAATGGGGCCCAACCCATCCACAACAACATCCGCCACGGTTTTTTTAAAGGAACTGTAACCTTCCCCGGCAAACCGGGCCGCACATGCTTCAATGGATATTTCTAAAAAACCACTCATGATGGAGAGCAGGTTGGTAATGCCGGGCTTGTCCGGGCCAGGCCGGACTTCCCTGCCCGAATCGGTCACGGCACGAGCGATCTTTTTGCGGATTTGGTCCGGTTCATCGGTCAAAAGAATGTAGGAAGCCCGGTTGGGGTCGGATTTGGACATCTTCCGCTCGGGATTTTGCAGGGACATGATGCGGCTGGCGGTGGAGGGGATTTTGGGCTCCGGCACTTTGAACGTTTCCGAATATGTGTTGTTGAACCGCTCCGCCACATTGCGCACCAACTCCAGGTGTTGCTTCTGGTCTTCCCCGACCGGGACCATATCGGCATTGTACAACAGGATATCCGCCGCCATGAGCACCGGGTAGAACAACAGGCCCGAATTGATGGGCGCTCCCTTATCGATTTTGTCCTTGAACTGAGTCATGCGCTGGAGATCCCCGACCGGAGTCAGGCAACCCAGAATCCAGGCCAGTTCGGCATGGCCGAGGACATGGGATTGAATAAACAAGGTGCACTTTTGCGGATTCAGCCCACAAGCTATGTACTGGGCAGCGAGAGACCGGGTGTGCTTGCGCAATTGGGCGGGGACGTAGGGCGTCGTGGTAATGGCATGCATGTCCACCAACGGGAAAAAACACTCGTGGTCCTCGATCAACCGGACCCAATGCCTGATGGCCCCCAGATAATTCCCAATCGTCAGAATGCCGGTGGTTTGGGCTGCGGAAAGAACGGTTTTGCGGGTCGGTTCGTCCATGAATATGAATCGTCTGGATAAAGGCAGAATTGTTTGCTGATGTAACCCTTTTTTGGCAAAGGGCCCTGGCGCCGAAACTTCACCACCAGGCCAAGGCGACATCTTCATTTTTCGATCGCGCCCAGGAATGTCGTCCCTGAAACCTCCCTGGTCAAATTAAAACAGGCATTTTGCTATCCTGAAAGGACCCGATATGGTAAACACTATTCCATTACCGGCGGGTCGAGACCTCCCCGGGGGACAGATAGAGCCCAGCCCATTGTCCACTTTTGATTGCAGATTTTATCCATTCGCTCCGGACAGCCGGCCAGAGGCCGGAACGAAGCCCTCACGCAAAGTTAAACCGGGAGGAACACCCGCGATGGGATTGGATCAACCCCATATGCATCCTGCTTCTCTCCATCAGCGGACTGTTTTTCATCTACAGCGCTCAGATGAATTCACCGATGTCCCAATGGAAGTTGCAGATAGTCTGGATGTTAATCGGAGCGGCGGTTTACCTGGTTGTATCCCTGGTCGACTACGAGGTTTTCATGAAGTCGGGCCACTGGCTCTACCTCATAACTTTGGCTCTGCTGGCCTGGGTCTACTTTTTCGGGGTTGAACGGGAAGGAGCCACCCGCTGGATCAATTTCGGATTCTTCAGTTTTCAACCCTCTGAGGTGGTAAAAATTTCGGTCCTGGTCATCGTGGCCAGCATTCTGGCCCGTTCGGAAATTGGGGAATTAAAGGAATCCTTGACCACCTTGGGAAAAGTTGCCTTGGTTGTCGTCTTCCCCTTAGTGTTGATTTTGCTTCAACCCGATTTGGGATCGGCGCTGGTTCTTTTCCCAATGGTACTCGGCCTTTTATACGTTTCCAACCTTTCGATGGAGTTTTTTACCACCGTATTGTTGGGGTGCGTATTGGTGGTTGGTATCATCCTGTGGGATGTCTCCCGCTATTATTACTTTTTAGAATCCAATAACTATACCACAACCAGCCATCTGGGTGTCTACGAAGAACACTCCTACCTGCCATATATCAAAGATTACCAGCGCAACCGCATTTTGACGTTCCTCATGCCTGACAAGGTGAACCCGAAGGGTAGCGGTTGGAACCTGAATCAATCTCTGATTTCGGTAGGTTCCGGAGGTTTGATGGGCAAAGGTTGGAAGAAGGGCACCCAGGCCAAGTTGGGGTATCTACCGCGCTCCGTAGCGCATAATGACTTTATCTTCTCCGTTTTGGCAGAAGAAAAAGGGTTTGTCGGCAGTATATCTGTCATAGGCCTTTCCGGAATCCTTTTGTTGAATGGCATTCGAATAGCCAGCATGGCACGAGACAGGTTTGGAATGTTTCTGACTGTCGGAGTTACCATTATATTCACCATTCACGGCTTTATAAATATTGGAATGACCATCGGATTGATGCCTATCACGGGGCTGCCCTTGCCCTTCCTAAGTTACGGGGGTTCCTTCCTCCTGAGCTGTTGTATCCTGCAGGGTATCGTCCAAAGCGTTTACCGCCATCGCAAGGCATTTTGAACCAATGAAGGTCATCCAAACACTTTTTGGGATTTTGATTTGCTCGGAACAGTTGGGAACGGAATCACCTCCAACCACACTGCTGTGTTACCACCATGAGCAAAAAACAAATCAAGAAATCGTCCTCAAAACTTTCCGAAAAACAACTGGATGAAGAACTGCGCAAGCCGCCAGTGGAAGGGACTCCCGAGCCCTTGCCGGCAAGGCGCATAAAAAAGCAAGCCAACCGAAGAGCCAAAAGGTCTAGGCCGCTCATCCAAAAAATCGTCCATGCGGTCAAGCGGGAGTCCCCAACCTTCCGCGAGATCATAATCAATGCGGAACCGCTAGAGACGCGGGTGGCGGTATTGGAAGACGGCGTCATCGAACGCTTCGAAGTAGAGCGCGCCGGGGAGGAAAGGTTGGTCGGAGCAGTCTTCAAGGGGAGGATCCAGAATCTGGAACCGGGCCTGAAAGCCGCCTTCGTCAATATCGGCCAACCCAAAAACGCTTTCCTCCACTATTGGGACATCGTCCCGTCCTACAAGGATTCCAGCATTGAAGTGGTGCGCAGGAACACCAAGGGACCAGCCAGGAAAAAGAAGAAAATCCCCCTGAAGGATATCCCGAAACATTACCCCGTCGGCACCGACATTCTGGTGCAAATCACCAAGGGGCAAATTGGGACCAAGGGCCCGCGCACGACAACGAATATTTCCCTCTCTGGGCGATTCCTGGTGCTCATGCCCAAAAACGACCAATGCGGGATCTCCCGCAAGATCGAAGATAACGGGGAGCGGGCACGCCTGCGCAAAGTCTTGAGAACCATGACCATTCCAGACGGAATGGGGGTTATCATCCGCACGGCGGGAGAGGGCAAAAAACTGCGCTATTTTATCCGCGATCTCCACCTGCTCCTGAAAACCTGGAAGGATATAGAGAAAAAACTGGCAGGTCGAAAACGCTCCTCCTGCCTCTACCGGGAGCCCGACATTATCGGGCGCACCATGCGCGATTTTCTGACCGAGGAAGTGGACCGAATCCTCATCGACAACCAAACCGATTGGGCAAAAATGCGCGCCGCCGTGGCCCGGGTATCAAAACGATCCCTGGGAAAAATCACTCTGTTCAAGGACTCCATACCCATCTTCGAAAGGTTCAACATCGAACGACAGATCGAACAGACTTTCCAGAGACGTGTGCCCCTCCCCTCCGGTGGGGAGGTGGTGATCGAGGAGGCGGAAGCCCTGGTGGCTGTGGATGTAAACACCGGATCGCATCGCAACAAAACGGGTCATGATAAGGACTTCATACTACAGGTAAACCTGGAAGCAGCTTCCTCCATAGCCCGCCAAATCCGACTACGCAATATCGGCGGCCTGATAATCATCGATTTTATCGATATGAAAAATCGGCGGGCCCGGCAAAAAGTGCTCTATCGCATGCGCAGGGAAATGGAGGCGGATAAGGCGAAGAGGCACATCCTTCCCATCACTCAACTGGGAATTATGCAGATGACCCGTCAACGCCAGGAGGTGAGCATATCCACCGGGGTCTATGCCGGTTGCCCCTATTGCCACGGGCGCGGCATCGTCAAAGCGGCCAGGACCATCAGCGTGGAAATCCAACGCCAAATTACTTCCATCCTGCGCCGCCTGAAGCCCAAAGACTCCGATAACGGTCACGAAAAGCTGACCATACGGGTAATGCTCAACCCCACCGTGCTGGAACGGCTGCGCAACGAGGATAAATCTCTCTTGGTGGATATAGAGCGCCTTTACGACATGAAACTGTCTTTTCGGGCTGACCCCTCCTATCACGTAGAGAATTTCCGCATCATAAACGCTGTAACGGGATCCGAGTTACGGTGAGATATGCGGGTTATAGGGCAGTTTACAGTCTGAGCGTCGTATCGATGCCCTTCTCCGCCTTCCCGGGATAATCCAGGGTGTAATGGAGTCCACGACTCTCCTTGCGCTTCAAGGCACACCGCACGATCAATTCGCCCACCACAATCATATTCCTCAACTCGAGCAATAGCGGCTCCACCTTGAAATTCCAGTAATATTCGTTGATTTCCGCCGATAGGTTTTCAATCCGTTTCATGGCCCGCTCCAGTCGCTTGGTGGTCCGAACTATGCCCACGTAATCCCACATGGCCCTTCTCAATTCTTCCCAATTGTGAATCAACACCACCCGCTCATCCGGATCACTCATTTCCCCATCGATCCAACCCGGCATTTTGTCCGGAATCTCCAAGCCCCCCGCCAAATAACCGTGGACGGCATCGGCCCCGTTATAGGCCATGACCAATGCCTCCAGAAGAGAATTGCTGGCCAGGCGATTTGCTCCGTGCAGACCAGTGCAGGCAACTTCTCCACAGGCATATAAACCGGCCAAGGATGTTTCCGCCCGCAGGTTGGTAACCACTCCGCCACAAAGGTAATGGGCTGCGGGAACTACCGGTATCCAATCCTTGGAGATATCCAGCCCCTCTCCGAGACAAGTTTGAAAGATGGAGGGAAATCGCTCTTTGAGGAACTCTCTGGGCTGGTGGCTGATATCCAACCAGAGATGGGGGGACCCACTTTTCTTCATTTCCGCATCGATGGCCCGGGCGACAACGTCCCGGGGCGCCAGTTCGGCCCGCGCGTCGCAGGCCTCCATAAAGCGCTCCCCATCCCGATTGCGCAGCACGGCGCCCTCCCCGCGCACCGCCTCACTTATGAGAAAACGTTTTCCTGAAGGGGAATAAAGCGTGGTAGGGTGAAATTGGAAAAATTCCATGTTCCGGATCGGCACACCGGCTCGATAAGCCATGGCTATGCCATCGCCGGTTGCGATGGGGGGATTGGTGGTGAAGGGATAGACATGTCCGGCCCCGCCAGAGGACAACATGACCGCCTGGGCCGAAAAAGTGGCGACCTTTCCTGAAAATACATCGAGCACATATAGGCCCACTACGCGGTTTCCCACCCCACCGCGCAGGTTCCCCGCTCGCTCGAGTTTCTGCAAAGTAATGAGGTCGATAGCAAAAGAATGTTCAAAGGTGGTTATCAGAGGGTGTTGGTTAACCGCGTTGAGGAGGGCCGTTTCAATGGCTTTCCCCGTCATGTCCGCGACGTGCAATATGCGCCGTTTGGAATGTCCGCCCTCCTTTCCCAATGAGTAGGCGCCTTCATCAATTCGGGTAAATTCCAAGCCCAACCGGATCAACTCCTCTACCCGCGCCGGACCCTCTTCCACAATTTGCTTAACTACGCCTTCATCGCACAATCCATCCCCTGAGATGAGGGTATCTCCAACGTGCAGTTCGAAATCGTCGGACTTGGAAGTTACCACCGCTATGCCGCCCTGGGCATAATTGGTATTCGATTCGGCCTGATGCTTCTTCGTAACGATGGCCACGCGGTGACCGTATCCCGCACTGCGCAAGGCGAAACTCAACCCTGCAATGCCGCTGCCAATGACAATAATATCGAATACTCCACCCATGGCGAGGCCCTCAACACCCCCGGCGTTTGCGATTTCCACTCATTTGTCCTGCGGCTGACCCTATTTTTTGATGACGGTTGAAATTTTCCTGGAAAAAATCCTTTCCAGGACCGGAGACGCCCTTCTTTGGTATCCTTGATAGGATAGTTTGGAAAGGGTATGGTAAAATTTTGCCTCCTTCGCAAGTCTCATGATAGCATGCTTCAATTGCAGAATCCGGTCATTCTCAACGAGCAACCCAAAGCTGGCTATGGTATCCCTTAAGGCTGTGTCGGAGGTGGAAACCACAGGAATGGAGAAGCTCATTGCCTCCACCACCGGTACGCAATAACCCTCATGCCGCGATACACAGCAAAAAATATCGGCCTCACGGTACTGCTTTTCCAATTCCCGTTCGGAAATGCCATTGGTAAAAAAGGTGACGTGTTCCCCAATACCCGATACTGCGAGCTCCTCCATGATCTCCTCCCAGTACTTGGAAGGTCCTATTTTCCCCACAAAGGTCAGCTTATAGGTTTGGTCGGATTCAGCCCATAATTCCCTGAAGCATTGCAAAAGAAAGCGTTGATTCTTGTGGGGACAAATGCGACCGACGTTCAATAATCTAACCTCCCCTTTATCATCCATGACCCGGGGAACGCTCCTTCCTCCGTTCAGCCTCTGTTCAATCCGGTGAAAGGGATAGAGAACATCGGAATCTTCCGGCAACAATCCCCCGGCATGAACAAGTTGACCAGCGGTAAAAGGGGAGTTCGACCAATAACCATCAAATCCTCCCAGAGAATTTCTGGTTTGTTCTTTTCCCCTGGCACACCAGTCTTCTACAACCGGATCGTATTCCTTGAAGAATTTGGGTTCGGTAATATTATGAAACCTGAAAACCTTTTTGCATTTAAGTGAAAGGACCTTTTCGAAGTACGGATCAAAAGAGCCGTAATGGTATATCATGAGCGACTCGCGGTTGTCCATGGCATCCATTCCTTGGGAGAATTCAAGGCATGGAACCAGATCGCAGTCGTCCATGAAATGGGCGGAAATCAGTTTGGCTTCGTATCCTGATTTCAGTAGAATCTCACACATGGAAACCGCATCGTTGCAGGTCGCGTCGTATTTCGAAAATGTCGATACATAAACCCCAATCATCTTGTTTTCCTTCCGATGACCCCGAAGTCATGGTAATTCGCCTTCCTTTCCGGGCTCCAATAGAAAACGTCAATCAAGTTTGAGTAGAGGATCCTGACTTCCGTAAAACCTGCTCTCTGCATATGAAAAGCAATTCCCTCGGGCGTATAGGGAATTATATGGGTATGATCCATAAAAAAGCTACCAAAAGATTTTGGACAATGGGGATTGATTGTTTCAATTATCAGAATGCCACCGGGCTCTATCATTTGGAAAAGGTCATCCAATAGAGGAGTAGTTTTGTCCTTTTCCAAGTGTTCAATTACGTGGAGCAGGGAAACTCCTGACCACAAACTCTCATTTTCTGCAATAAACTTGAAAATATCTTCCCGATATACCTTGAGTCCGGCTTGTCTCAGGGCCTCGCATTCGATGGGGTTCAGTTCCACTCCCACCCCTTCTACTCCGTAACCCCTTAAAAGTTCGAGGAATTCACCCCGGCCGCATCCGAGATCCAGGAATCTCCTGCTACTCTCTCGCGCATGGGTCAGTAGCGGCAAATAATGGGTTTGTTTCCGTTTGACCACCTCCGGATTGTAAAAGACGTTTTCAAATATATAATAATCATAGTCACTGGGGAATTTTTCCTTGGCCTCCGCGTTTACCTTCTCCCCATTTTTCTTTCCGATTTCGTAATAATTGGGAGCATCCACCAAATACACTTCTTCCATCTCACTTTCATTGTATCCCAGCCGCTTCCCATAGGATCCCCCCGAGGCCGCGAGCACTGTTTCAACCCTTTCCTCCAGCTCTGAAATAACCTCTACCTTAATCCTCTCCGGCGCGTTCCCCATTTCTACCTCGCAGGCTTCCGCGACCACGTTCCAATACGAAGCCATATTGCGATAATGGACCCAAAGATCCTCCAACCGACGCTCCAGATCATCCGTTTCGTTAAAGATGGACTCCGAACCCCTCAAATAAATCTCGATATCCCGAATTGAACCCAGGTTCCTTACTTTGAAAAATCGACCGAACAGTTTAATCCCTCGATCCGCATCGCAGAAGGATGAATTGTAAACTCTGCTTTCTTCCACCCCTCTCAAATTCATGAAATAGGTGAGCTTTCTCAGTTTATTTTTTCTTATGACCTCAACCTGGGTCCACATTTCCTCCGGGTTCGGGTTTCGCCCGAGCAAGGCTCTGAAAACGTTGAAGACGAATTCAAATTGGTTCAATTGCAATAGGGCTTTCAACCGATAGGTTTTTTTTATAGGGAAAACCTGCCAATCCGGTTGTTCCTTTACCACCTCGGGGTCTCGATTGTCTTCTATTAATTGAATATTTTTTGCCAGAAACCTCTGCTCTTCCTCTATTCTGGCGCTGCCCTTAATGACAATGGCTTCTTCCGCCAGGAACTCGACATCCCGAAATCTCGGTATTTTCCCTCTCCAACTTCTCATATCGATCTTTCAACGGTTACCCGACTGTTCAAGTAGGCTGTTCCAATGGTGAAATGATCCGTTTTGCGTCCATTTATCCTGACAATACTCATATTCTCGATCCAATCGTAATTCCCTTTCAGATGACTGTCATCCGAGTGAATTGCCGCCGTAATGGAGTACTCTCCGGGAACCAGATTGAGGTCGATAAAGAAGTCGAACTCCAATTGTTCACCCCGTTTTACATTTCTAATATCTTCTTCCAGATGGAATGAATTCACCCCGAAAACGGTGGATCCGATCCGGTCACAGATTTTAATTCCGGCTGTAAGCTGGTCCACTGCCTTCATGGCGGTGCATTTCATTTTTACGATTAACCGTTCCCCTCTATGAAAATTAATGGTTTCATTTCGTTTTTCATCCAATATTCTGAATGCATCGATCACAACCTCTCCGCTACCCGATCTGGTTACGTATTTCCCCGAAGTATTTTTATACTGCCTGATTTTAAAGTCATCTTTTCTCTTGCTGATAATTGCGTTGAAATAATCAACCACCCTTTCGCAATCCCCTTCCTCCACAATCCTCCCCGATTCCAGAAGAATGGCCCGATGACAAAGCGTTTTTACGGCATTCAGGTCGTGACTACACAATAACAAGGTACCCCCGTCATTTACATATTCCCTGATAAAACTGGCAGATTTATGTCCAAAATAGGCATCTCCAACGGACAATGCTTCATCGATAATGAAAATATCGGGTTTGATCTGGGTGAGGACGGAAAATGCCAAACGAACCTTCATTCCCGAGGAATAGGTTTTTACGGGTTGATCTATAAATTCTCCAATTTCGGAAAAATTGATAATTTCCTCCATTCTTTCCTCGATCTGCGGTAAATCCAGACCCCAAATTGCCCCATTCAAGAAAACATTTTCTCTTCCCGAGAATTCATCATTAAACCCGGCTCCGAGTTCAAGCAAAGCGGCGACCCTTCCATTTACGCAAACGTCCCCCGTGGAGGGTTGCAGTACTCCGGCAATTATCTGCAACAAGGTCGATTTGCCGGAACCGTTCAACCCGATTATCCCGACGGTTTCGCCTCTGGAGAGTTGCAGGGAAACATCCTGAAGGGCAAAAAAATCGCGATGAAGACTCTGGATATGCTTCCCCAATCGAAGGGTCAATGCCTGTAACCACGGAATTCGCAGAAGACGGAATCCTCTCAAAAGGAGGGATAACAGGATGGATTTGAATCGAGCCTGGGGATCACGCCAAATTCTATAGTATTTGAAAACTCTCTTAACTTCAATTAACGGCCCTGCCCTGGAAGCATACATGCGAACAACTACATGACATCGGCAAAGGCAGGTTTCAGCGACCTGAACACCCAAAAGCCGAGGAAGAAAATTATAATGGAGGATAAGTAAATATAGGTTATCCAGACAAAATTGGGTTGCAGATTCCAAAGAACGACATCCCTGCATAGTTCAATATTCAGCAATATCGGGTTGAATCTCAAAAAAATCCAGGCAACTTCAGGTATATCTCTGGCAGAAAAAAACACTCCGCTCATCCATAACATGCAAATGCTGAATATTTGCACCATTGGGGCTATGTCCCTGTAAAACACCCCGAATGCCGAAACGCTCCAAGCCACCCCCATGGTAAATAGAAGGCAGGGAAATATCAGGACGGGCAACCAAAGAATGGAGATGCTTATCTCCCCCACGAAGAGGAAAACCCCCATCAGGGCCAAAAGCATCGAAATACAGAAGCCGTATAAGTTTTCCAAGGTCAGGGAAACCGGCAGAATTTCCAGCGGGAATACAACCCTTTTCACGTAATTCTGGTTTCCGACAATGCAGTTGACCGATCCGGACAAAGAGTCGTTAAAAAAATGGAGAATGATGAGGCCAAAAAAAATCCCCAAGGCATACTGGGCCCCGGTCTCTGATTCAATTACCCCAAATCGTCCATGGTAAATTTGACTGAAAACAAAGGTGTAGACGGTCAGCAGTAACAAGGGTTGAAAAATCAACCAGGCTCTACCGAGCCAGCTCCCCTTGTGTCGAGCGGCCAAATTCCGTCGGGCAAGCATCAACAGGAGCGTTCTATTGCCGTGAATGGTGAGAAAAGGGGTGGTCAGAAGGCGCATTTTACGGAGAAACAATCGATAAGAAGCCCATCCGGAATTGAGGTTTCCAATAGGGTCAAGGCGCTAATCTGAAGAGAGGGCAATCCTCCATCGCAATCGAAAAAGGCCATTTCAGCCAAAATGTGCTTGAAGAAGAAAACTGAAAAAGAAAGAAAAGGCCATTAATTCCATCCCATCACACAAAACCAATTAAAAAACTGGTAATCCTGGTCGATCTTACCCTATTCCAGGCCGGGGGAATTCACGGTGGTATTAAGCCGGCCCTCTACACCCTCCTAAAAGAGGTTCAAAAGAATAGGGGATTACTTTTGGTCCTTTTGGTGCAAAGGGAATTGGTGGAGGAAATCACCCCGGAGCTGGGGCCATCCGTTAAAATCCAGGTCTGTGATGAAAAGGCCACGGCGCCACACTTGGTGGAAAAGCATAGTCCGGATCTTTTGTTCTGCCCCCTGCCCTCCCTGCGCTTTCAAAGTCCGGGCCTGCCCCTTATTTTCCTCAGTCCCGACTTACTACACATCGATTACCCTGAATCGTTGTCTTCGGCCGATAGAGAGTATCGGCATAACCTCCTCCTGGAGGCAGCCCGAAAGGCGGACCTTATCCTTACTGTTTCCCATTTTTCCCGGGAACGACTCATGGAACGTTATCGGGTTCCCAGCCAATCGGTAAGGGTCATTCCACACGCCTTGCCCAAATGGGTATGCCGACAAAAAAAATCTGGAAGCCGATCCAAACCTCACTTTTTGTATCCGGCAAATTTCTGGAAACATAAAAACCACAAAACTTTGCTGATCGGGTACAAAATCTACACGCAACGAGTCTCACGACCCTGGCCCCTGGTTTTGACCGGGCACCCGGAGTCGGGAGACAGTGCAGGGATCAGAAAATCGATCGAGGCGTTACACCTGCAGGATCTGGTGGAATGCCGCGGTTACCTCACCGGTAGTGCCTACCGTTCGACTTGGTCCGATGCCGGAGCATTGGTATTCCCATCGAATTACGAAGGATTCGGCCTTCCATTATTGGAAGCGATGGAATTGGAGGTCCCCATTCTCGCCGCAGATTTGCCCAGCTTGAGGGAAATAGCGGAATCGGCCGCTTTATTTGTGGATCAAAAATCTCCCTGGAAAATTGGAGAGGGCCTCTACCAAATCAGCCGGAATACCGCCTTGCGAAACCGTTTGAGGGGGGAAGGTCGAAAGCGAAAAAAAGCCTTTGCCTGGAAGCGTTCAGCTGAAGCCTTTTCCCAACTGGCGGCAGGTCTCCTTCCAGGCAGGTTCGGGAGGCGGAGGTAAATGATGAGGTTGGCATTGGATGTCTCCCAGACCTGTGTTGAAGTCGCGGGATGCGGTTGGGCAGCCCACCAAATTGCCCAGGCGCTATCGGCCAAAGCCAATCCCGGCCTCGGAATCATCCTCTATCATCACTTCGGGACGTGGGCAAACAGCGATACGGACAAGGGATTTTTCCCGGACAGCCCATTCGTGCAAAGTCCACTGGCGGACATGACCGGCCATGAGGCGACAATCTTATGGCAGAAAATCGCGGAAGGATCAATGTTGGCGCCGGGAAATCCGGACCTTATTCACAGCCACAATTTTTCCGCTCCCAACACAGGGAAAATACCATTGGTATATACGGTGCATGACTTGGCCTTCTGGGACCTTCCGCAAACCTCTACGGAAACGAATCGGCTGGTGTGCCAGGATGGAATTCTCCAAGCCTTGAAAAATGCGGACGCCTTTATTTTTCCGTCAAAATTCACCCAATCCAGATTTTTGAACTTCTTCGGCGACATTCTATCGAAAAACAGGCAAAGCCACCAGGTGGTATATTGGGGGGGAAGATTTCCAAGAATCTCCCAACCAAAAAGTTTCTCCAAAGGCTCTCCCTGGCTCTTCGTCGGTTCACTCGATCCGAGAAAGAATATTCACAAACTCCTGCAAGCGTTTGACCTGTACTGGGAAAAAAGCAGGCAAAAGCGAACATTGTTGCTGGCCGGACCCCAGGGATGGACGACTGGCGACGAATGGAACCATATCGAACGGTTATCCCAAAAGGGTCGAGCCAGACATTTGGGCTACTTGTCCGAGGCGGATCTCCTTAAACGCTATGGAAATGCCTTCGCCTTGGTTTGGCCCAGTCTCTATGAAGGCTTCGGCCTGCCGGTTGTGGAAGCCATGTCCCAAGGCACTCCCGTGATTACCTCAAACCGGACCTGTCTGCCCGAAGTGGGTGGAGAGGCCGCCATTTATTGTGATCCCGACTCAATCGAAGCTATTGCCGCGGCCATGATCGGCCTCGAAACGGAAGAGGAGGCGTATCGGGATCGATCGAGAAAGTCCCTCCATCAGTCGAGCAGGTTTTCCTGGCAGGATACCGCTGTGAAACTTCTAAAAATTTACCGGGACGTCATCACTACTTCAACCTGCCCATCCGTGTAAATGCCGACCAGGGTCCAGCTTTTGTCCATTATCATACCCGTCAAGAATGAGGATAGCTGTGTAACGGAAACAGTGGAAGCGCTACTCGAAACCTTGAGAATGGCTGAGGCGCCGTTTGAGATTTTAACGGTGGATGACCAGAGCACCGATGGAACGCGAGCGCTTCTAATGGAATTGATGAGGAAAAACCATGAGGTCCGTTACTTGCAAAACACGATGGAACCCGGGTTTGGGAACGCGGTTCAAAGTGGGTTTTCCACAATGAAAGGCGACGCCGCAGTGATCTTCATGGCCGATCAATCCGACAATCCGGACGAGATAGTCACCTATTGGAAAAAGCTGAATGAGGGCTATGACTGCGTATTTGGAAGTCGCTTTATCAAGGGTGGAAGAGCCATAGATTACCCGCTTCCAAAACTTATCCTGAATCGACTGGCCAACAAATTGATACAGTTGGTATTTGCCATTCGCCTGAACGATACGACCAATGCATTCAAAGCCTACCGGAAGGAGGTTGTTCAGGGATGCCGGCCCCTGCTTTCACCCCACTTCAACCTGACGGTGGAACTGCCCCTCAAAGCCATTATCAGAGGCTACACCTGGACGGTTGTTCCCATCAGTTGGCAGAACCGGAAAAGCGGCAGCACCAAGTTCAGAATACGTGAGATGGGGAGCCGGTATGTTTTTATTATCCTCTACGCCTGGCTGGAAAAGTATTTCAGCCGTGGGGACTACCAACGATCCAAGCGCGACAAAAAAGGCTGAAGATTGTAATGAATATCCTCTTCGTCCATTACGGAAATTTCACCTCCAACAGCATGGTGCATATTGGACCGTATGCCGAAGAATTGCGCCGGTTGGGACACAATACGGCCATTTGCATGCCCTGGATGGACGACACGCGCCAATTTTACGCCCACGAGAAGGTTCCCGCCTTTTCCTACGCCCAAGCCCTGGAGAACCCCGGGATGTTCGATGGGCAACCACCCCATATCCTCCACGCCTGGACCCCCCGAGAATTGGTCAGACGTTTTTGCCTCCGCTTGCTGGGAGAAATTCCGGCCAAACTGGTCATCCACCTGGAAGATAACGAATGGGTGGTGGCAGAGCGGGCACGGACCAATCCCGGGGAAAGCCTGTTCAAGACCCATCCGCTGCTAGGCCATGAGTTTCTGGAAGGGGCAGACGCCGTCACGGTCATCATCGAATCCCTGGGAGATCATATTCCCGATTCCAAACCCAACCTGGTCCTCAAACCCGGAATCAATCTGGAATGGCTGGATGCCGTCTCCAGCCCGGCCCTGACCCGGAGGTTATTCGGGATTCCCCCATCCTATAAAATCCTGGTCTATCCGGGAAGCTCGACCGGCGCCAACCGACTGGACCTGGAGAACCTCTTTCGGGCTGTGGGCCAGCTCAATAAAAGAGGAACACCCTGTGTTCTTATCAAAACGGGGATTCCGGATGCCAAAATTAGAAAAAAATTGAGCGGGGAAACCCGGCAATGGATCCGCGACGTCGGTTTCATTGATCGAAACCTGGTTCCCAAGCTGATTCGCCTGGCCGATTGCGTGGTCCAACCCGGGGTTTCCGACTCTTTCAATCGCTATCGCCTACCCTCGAAGCTCCCGGAATTTCTTTGTCTGGGCATGCCGGTAATCACCACCGCAGTCAACTTGGGGGAAGCTTTGCAGGACGGCCTCAACGCCAGGCTGCTTTACCACTCCACCCCTGAGGAAATAGCCGGCCGTTGCCAGGAAGTGTTTGCCGATTCAAAGAGGTCCATATCCATAGCGGAAGAGGGGAGAAAATTTGGGCGCAGGCATTTCGATCTCCGGCCCAACTCCAAAAAATTGCTGGCGTTTTATGCAAAGTTGAAAACAGGGCTCCCTATAATACCGGCCCGTCTTCCTCAATTCCCGAAGGAGGATCGGCAAAAAATCGCTTCCCAAAGGCCAACGGCCGACCAGCCAATTGAGATGGAACCGGTCGAATTACAAGTCTACTTTCCCAACAAATCCGAATTCCTGGAGCTTTCCTCCCTGCGGCGACGCTATTCACCGCAAACAAGGGTCTCCCTTACCTTTCCCTTCCATCCTCCCCAAGAACTGGATTGGCTCAGAATCGACCCCGGGCAATATCCCGGTGAATATATCATCCGGGAATGGAGCCTCCTCAGGGCTGACCATACCCCGGCGCTGAGCTGGCAAAACTCCCATCCACCGGATCCACCTGTTTCCATTCGGGCGGCGGGTACGGCTGCCCTGGAGTCCGGAAATTCAGCTCTTTTCTTAATCAGTTCCGGGGGGGATCCCCAAATATGGTTCTCCGGCTGGCCCAAAACCGATCTTTCCGGAATTCGCTGGTTACGGATCACGGTCGAGGCAAGACACATCGAGGTAAAGCCTGATCGAGAACCCAATGAGTTATTGAATCATCCGGACTGGTTGGTGGAACCCGGTTGAAAAGAAGGTTGAGCTAACATGTCCTTACTGAACCGGATCATTCGCCTGCTGGGCAACTTCCTTCCCGTTGCGACCTATCGGCGCCTCCCGAGGGAGACCCCCGATGGCATCATGTTCTGCCTCGATAGCCCCCGCAAATTGAGACCCAAGCAAAGAGAATTCCTCTTTCGAGGCTGGTGCTTCTCTAAATCACAACGCGTCAAGGCCGTGCGTATCATTACCTCTGCCGGTTGGCAGAAGACCCGCTACGGCATCGAACGCCACGATCTCCTGGAAGCATTTCCGACTTGGTCGGACTCTGTCCTCTATGCCGGATTCGAAGTGCCCGTGACGGCGCCCCGGGGCTCTACCCGGTTCACTCTGGAAGCGCAATTGGAGGACGGCTCCTGGCACCCGGTTATCACTGAATATTTTATTCGGCCGCTGCTGGCAATCTTCCATCGGGAAAAATTATTCAAAGGCCTCCAACGCTATGTGCGGTGGACGAGAGAACACGATCAACTTACTCCCCAGGACAGGAAGCGCATCGCCCAGCACATACGGATCTTCGAGACCAAACCCCTTATTTCCATTGTGGTGCCCACTTATAACACCGAGGTGAGGCTGCTGGATAAAATGATCCGGAGCGTGCTCGATCAGCTCTATGATAATTGGGAACTCTGCATCGCCGATGACAACTCGACCAGGCGCTCGACCCGAAGGCGGCTCCAATACTGGGAATCCCGGGATGAACGCATCAAAGTCATTTTCAGAACCGAAAACGGGCACATCTCGGCCTGCTCGAACTCCGCCCTCGAATTGGTTACGGGCGAGTTTATCGCCCTTTTGGACCACGACGACGAACTGGCTCCCCACGCCCTCTATCTGGTGGCGTTGGAGATACTGGCGCATCCGGATTGCCAAATCATTTACTCCGATGAAGACAAGATATCGGTCGATGGCTACCGGGCGGATCCCTATTTCAAACCCGATTTCGGAAGGGATTTGCTTTGCTCCCACAATTTTGTCTCTCACCTCTGCGTCTATCGGTCCGACCTGGTCCGGAAGTTGGGCGGATTCAGGGAAGAGTTTGTGGGTTCACAGGACTGGGACCTGGTGCTGCGTTGCCTCGACCACGTCCAAGAAAAACAGATCCGGCACATCCAACGCGTTCTCTATCACTGGAGGCTCACGGGCCAGTCGACCTCGGCCAGCATGCGCAACAAGCGATACGCGGTGGACTCGGGGCGTCGAGCGCTGGAGGAATACCTGAGCAAACACGAAAGCCACGCCGAGGTTCTGGATGGACCGACCTTGGGGTCTTTCAGAATCCGATATGACACCCCGGGCTATCCCCTCGTTTCCATCATTATCCTGACCCGGAATAACGGGGCGCTATTACAGTGTTGTGTCGATTCCATTCGGGCCATGACGGGCTATCCCAGGTACGAGTTGGTCATCGTCGATAATGGAAGTGACGACCCGCAATCCAAGGATCTGCTGGCCTCCTTGGAGGCTAGCGAAATGGCGCGTGTATTGGCAAAACCCGTACCCTTCAATTTTTCCCTGCTCAATAATTGGGCTGCCCGGAGGGCTGAGGGAGACATCCTCTTGTTCCTCAACGACGATATCGAGGTAATTGAGGAGGACTGGTTAAGGGAAATGGTCAGCCACGCCATGCGCAAAGCCATTGGTCCGGTCGGGGCAAAACTTATTTTTCCAGACGGATACAATCAACACGCCGGAATGATCCTCGGCATTGGCGGCGTGGGCGGACACGCCTTCAAGTTCCTCCACCGCAGCAACCCGGGGCACATTGGCCGGGCCGGTATCATACAAAACTATACAGCCGTGACAGCCGCCTGTATGGCTATCCGCAGAAACGTATTTGAAGAAGTCGGAGGATTTGACGAGGAAAACCTTGGGACAGCCTACAACGACGCCGACCTCTGCCTTCGGGCCTGGGAAAAAGGCTACCGCACCGTTTGGACGCCGCACGCCCTTCTCATTCACCACGAGTCCGCTTCCCGCGGCCTCGAAGACAATCCCGAGAAAAAGGAGCGCTGGCAATCCGAGGCGGATTACATGCTGGCAAAATGGAAACCCCATATCGAAAACGACCCTTTCTACAACCCGGCCCTTTCCCTGCAAAGGGAAGATTTCAGTCTGGCCCACCCGCCTCGCTATGTCCGGCCCTGGGAACAGGATTTTGGGAAGCAAGTGGAAGAGTTCGTCCAATTGGCAGGTTGGAAGGCATTTTATCACCGGTTGCCCTGGACCCCCGATCTCCGGGCAAAAATAACCGCCGTGAGCCAACGCTTGCAGATAAGGAGAATGACTTTGCAGGTGGATATTTTAATGCCCCGAGATAGCGGGTTGACCATAAAAATCGACGGCAACGAATTGGCCTACAACGTGTTGAAGGATGCGCCATCCACCTTCTCCCCTTCCCCAAACGAATGCGCCACGTCCATCGCCACGACTTTCATTCCGGCTCAACCGCGTTCCCGATTTTCCGTGGGAGTTGCCCCGCCTCGACAAAACCAGCCCTTCGAATTATTGGGTATTCCCGTCTGCAACCTCATACCCGACAGGGTCGAAGAACCTTTTCTTTGCCGGGTTGAGGCAATTCTGGACCGGCCTGATTTTGCCACCCGCGTGATCTGGGGCTGGTGCTTTGGCTTGAATCCGCTCAAGGTCGGGAAAATCCGGGCCAGATTGGATCATGTTAAACTCGAAGTGGAAACCCATCTCCCCCGTAAGGACGTAAGAACGGCCTATCCCAATGAACCCGATGCCGATCGATGCGGTTTTGAATGTGAACTCCCGGCCGGCAAAAAGGGCGGAACCCTCAAATTGGATTGCCAACTGGAAGGCAATGCTTTCTGGACCGAATTCTATCAGGGAGACATGGCTTCCCTCAAGGAATTCGCCCCCAAAACCGACCCGGACCAGCTCCCTCAAGTGGTGGAACACCCGTTGCAAAGCCGCTACAATCCGGACACCATATTTGTCGAGCAGCAGAGAAAACTTAAAACGAAACTTTTAGGTTGGGTTTTCTTGGAGGATGGCCCGGCCATTAAAGGAGTGCGGATATTGATCAGGGATGAAAAGCTGAAATGCCGCTATGGATTGCAGAGGGAGGATGTTCTGGCCGAGTTTCCTGGACAGGCAAATGCAATCTACTGCGGGTTTGAGGCGAACATGGAGGAAATTTCGGGCAATCCGAACCTGGTCTTTCAACTGCAGGTAACAGGGGGGGACTGGATCACCTTCGATCAGCGTAAACCGGCCCAGATAAAAACGACCTATTACCACAAAAAGAAAATCCCGTCCACCGAGAGCGGAGTCCTGGCCAATGTGGAAAACGCCCGCATAGAACGGCGCTTCGGCCATCAATTTTCCATTGCCGGTTGGTGCTTCCGAACTGATGGAAACCCGGTTTCAAAAATCCGCATACGCATCGGCAAAGAGACCTTCCCGGGAAAGCCGGGTATCGAAAGAACCGACGTCTACGAAAAGTTCCATGAGGAATACCCGGTGGACCAGAACGCCGGGTTCGAAATACCTCTCAACAACATCGAGAGAAATGCAAAATTGAAATTTGAATACAAAAATTCCAGTGGCAGGTGGACTCTCTTCGCCGTGGAAGATTTTTCCAAGTTTCCGGTTTCACATTTCGCCACCTACTCGGAGGAAAGATCGGACTACCAAAAGTGGCTGACCCAATATGACAACCTCCTTTCCATCCCAAAGGAAAAGGCCCGGGTTCGGTTGGACAAGCTTATCCTCAAGCCCCTCATTTCCATTATTTTACCGGTCTACAATACGCCGGAAAAATACCTTCGCAAGGCCCTCGATTCGGTCAAAGGCCAGTATTATCCCAACTGGGAGCTTTGCCTGGCGAACGATGCCTCCACCCAAGACCACGTGAAAAAGGTAATTAAGGAATTTGCCGCCGAGGAACCGCGCATCAAAACCGTTTTCCGCCGGGAAAACGGCCACATCTCTCGCGCATCCAACTCAGCCCTGCAGTTGGCCACCGGGGAGTGGTGCGCCTTCCTGGACCACGACGACGAACTGGCTCCGGATGCCCTGTTGCGGGTGGTTGATTTTATCAACCGAAATCCCCATGCCCTGTTCTTTTACAGCGATGAAGACACCCTGGACATGGAGGGATACCGGCGAGATCCCTACTTCAAGCCGGACTGGAATCCCGAATTGCTGGAAGGCCAGAATTTCATCTGCCACCTGACCGTTACCCGGCGTGAACTGATCAATCGGGTCGGAGGATTCGAACCGGGACTGGAGGGCAGCCAGGACTGGGACCTGTTTCTGAAAATAACCGAATCCCTGCAACCCGAACAGATCGTGCACATCCCCTATGTGCTCTACCACTGGCGGGCTGTCCAGGGGTCTACCGCCCTGGCCCTGGAGGAAAAAAGCTATATCCGCAAATCCTCGCGCAAGGTGCTGGAAGGCCACTGCGCCCGGGTGCATCCCGGCGCCCAAGTCATCGCCATCGCCCATGGACACTGGCGCATAAAACATCCCCTGCCGACACCCGCCCCCGAAGTGTCCATCATAATCCCGACCCGCGACCAGGCTGATATTCTACGGGCCTGTATTCAGAGCATCCGGAATTCGACCTCCTATACCAACTTCAATATCCTCGTCGTTGACAACCAATCGGAAAAAAAGGAAACCCACCGGCTCTTCGCCGAACTCAGGGATGGCGGCATTACGGTGCTGCCCTATGACCAACCCTTCAACTTTTCCGCTATCAACAACTACGCGGCCACTCGCGCCACCGGGGATATCCTGCTATTTCTCAACAACGATATCATCGTCAACAATTTCGATTGGCTGGAGGAAATGGTCAGTCATTTTGGCAAAAATCGGGTAGGAGCGGTTGGGGCAAAACTATACTATCCCGAGGACCTCATTCAACACGCCGGGGTCATCCTGGGCATCAACGGGGTGGCGGGCCACTGTTTCAAATATGCGGAACAGGGTGAACCAGGGCAAAGGAACCGCCTAAATCTGGTCCAACGGTTTTCCGCCGTGACGGCGGCCTGCATGGCGGTGAAAAAATCCGTCTTCGAAGCAATAGGAGGGTTTGAGGAGGAACATCTTGGAGTCGCATTCAACGACGTCGATCTATGCCTGCGCATAAGGAAAGCGGGATACAGCATTATTTGGACTCCCCACGCCCAACTCTACCACCACGAATCGCTATCCCGGGGTGACGACAGTACCTGGCGCAGAGATACCCGTGTGGACAAGGAAATCGAATACATGATTTCGAAGTGGTCCTCCATCCTCCCCCATGATCCCAACTACAACCCCAATCTGACCCTGGAATTTGAAGACTTTTCCCTGTCTTGGCCTCCCCGACTGCCCAAGGCATGAAAGTTTCCCTAGAGCGAATTCAACAATTTCCCTGGCTGGAGGCCGGTCTGGCTTTCCTGACTCTCCTATTTCTGTTTCCCTCCCCCTACTTCGTATTTCCCAATCTGGACTCCTCTTGGCAGGCCGTTCTGGAAGAGGCCTTCTTCAAACAATGGCAATCCGGTAAGGACATCATTTTTACCGGTGGTCCTTTGAACTTCCTCTATTCGCCCACTTCCAACGGGTATTATCCCATCCTTCAGGTATTGGCCGAGTCCCTCGTATTGTTTCTGGCCCTTTTCTTCCTTTTCTCCGCCCTTCGTCTTCAGCCCAACTGGGTTCACGGCAGCGTGTTTATCGTCCTCTTCTGCGCCTCCGCCGCAGGCAAAGACGGAATCTTTTTGTGTTCATTGGCCGCCGTCTCACTCCGATTGCTCCGGGGTGATCTCAAAATTTATGGGGTGGTCGCCCTCTATGGTTTTGTGGCTGTTCTCAGTCTGATGAAATTCAGCTTCGCGATTATGGGATTCGGTTGCACCGCCCTCCTCTCCCTCTTTTTCCTCTGGCAAAGAAATTACAAAAAAGCCGGCATTCTATTCGGGGTTTACCTGCTCACCCTCTTCCTTCTCTGGATCGCGGCCGGACAGTCCCCGGCAAATTTACCAGCTTATTGGAGCCATTCCTTCAGCGTGGCAATGGGCCACCAGTGGTCCATGCAGAGACACGAATCCTTCGGGATTTTCCTGCCTCTTCTTCTCATATTACTTTTGGCATGTATCCCCATTCTGGCCTGGACGGTTCAGCGCCGGGACGAACCGGTCAACTGGGGTATCCTCGGAGTATTCGCTCTAACCCTGTTCCTTACCTGGAAGGCCGGGGTGGTTCGCCCCGACCATCACATGACGTTCTTTCTCCAGGGTTCGGTGCTGCTACCGGCCATGCTCCTCCAATTCATCGGGTCCAGGAAATGGGCTCTTTCCTGGGTATCGGTCTGTTTTATAGTGTTTTTCCTATCCTGCTTCTGGATGATCCCCCTCAACCGGGAACAGACTTTTGTTCGTGCTTATGAAAATTTCGAAAAAGGGGTGCAAACCATCTTGAACCCCGGAAGCTTGAAAACAGGCTTTTCCGACCAGATCCCCTCGAGAAAATCACGACACCGACTGCCCGCGGTCAAGGCTCGCGTAGGACGGGAGTCCATCGACGTGCTCCTTCATCATCAGGGAATTTTGCTCTTGAACGACCTCAATTACCAGCCGAGGCCAACCTTGCAAAGCTACATCGCCTACAACCCGCACCTGGCCCGTCTGAATTATAACCACATGCTGAAGAATCCCCCCGTTACCTCTTGAGCCGGGACGACTATTGGGATGGCTATTTCGCCGTGGCAGAGGATAACCTCTACTACCACGACTTTTTACAACACTACCTTCCCGTACTGGCCGAAGAAGAGTTCCTCCTGCTCGAAAGATCGCCCAACGCCAACAAATTCACCGGGGCAATCAGCCTCCTGCAGGCAAGCATCCCCTCAGGCCAAGAGGTCGATGTTGCAAAATTTTCCGGCCACCCCCTATGGGTCAAAGTGCGTTATGCGCCGAACCTCCTGCAAAGAGCCCAGGCCCTCCTTTACAAACCCGAAACCCTGCTCCTGCGCCTGACCACCGACCGGGCCGAGGATTTGGAGGTAAGGCTGGTGGGACCCAACCTGACAAACGGATTTTTGTTGAGCCCCCTCCTCCAAACCAATTCCGATATCTCCAACTTCCTCACCGCGAACAAGCCGCTCACCTACGTCAATAGTTTTGCGGTCGTCTCCATCCCCGGCCATACCGTCTTCCCAACCCGCCAATTCGAGATCGAGGTCCTTCAACTGGAGAGGGAGGACATTACCACAGAGGACACAGAGGGACAAGAGCGCCAAAGGCGCGAATGAGAAACTGAGAATGGGCTCTCGCAAAGGGCGCCTCTCCCTCTGTGTCCTCTGTGGTTAATCCCTCCAAAAAGAGAGAAAAGGGTCAGCCCTAAGCCAAGAGGGGCTTGACCACCTTTCCGTGCACGTCGGTCAGACGGTAATGGCGACCTTGGAATTTGTAGGTGAGCTTTTTGTGGTCGATGCCCAGCAAATGGAGTATGGTGGCATGCAGGTCGTGCACGCTGACAGGGTTCTTGACGATGTTGTAGCTGTAATCGTCTGTTTCTCCATAGCTCATGCCCGGTTTTACCCCACCCCCAGCTAAAAACAGGGTAAAACACCTGGGGTGGTGATCGCGACCATAGTTTGTCGGGGTCAAGGCGTCCTGGCAGTATACCGTGCGGCCGAATTCACCGCCCCAAATTACCAGCGTTTCGTCGAGCATGCCGCGCCGTTTCAAGTCTTTGATCAATCCGGCCGTGGCCCGGTCGGTATGGCCGCACTGGCGTTTCAGCTGATCAGGTAAACCATTATGGGTGTCCCAACCGCGGTGGAACAATTGAACAAAGCGTACTCCGCGCTCGGTCAATCGCCTGGCCAATAAACAGTTGTTGGCGTAGGTGCCCGGTTTTTTGGCGTCCTCCCCGTAGAGATCGAAGGTGCTATCCGGTTCGGAGGAGACGTCGACCAGTTCCGGCACGGAGGTCTGCATGCGAAAAGCCATTTCGTACTGTGAAATGCGGGTCTCGATCTCCGGATCCCCGTAATCGTCAAATTTCATCCGGTTCATGGCCGCGATATGATCCAGGGTCTTGCGCCTCAGTTCCGAACTCATCCCCTCGGGATTGTTCAAATACAAAACCGGATCCGGTCCCCCGCCGAATTTCACACCTTGGTGCTTGGAGGGCAAGAACCCCGCCCCCCACAACCGGTCGTAGAGCGGTTGACCGCCCGAATAGGAGGTCATGGCCACGAATGCGGGCAAGTTCTTATTCAGGCTGCCCAACCCGTAGGAAAGCCAGGAACCGATGCTGGGCCGACCGGCAATTTGAAATCCGGTCTGAAAAAAAGTGATGGCGGGATCGTGGTTGATGGCCTCGGTATGCATGGATTTGATGAGGCAAACCTCGTCCAATACCTCCGCCAGGTAGGGCATTACTTCGGTGTTCAACCACGTGCCGCTCTCCCCCACCCGTTTGAATTTGAAAATGGAACGGGCCACCGGAAAGGAGGTTTGCCCGGACGTCATGCCGGTGAGCCGCTGACCGTTGAAAACGGATTCCGGAACTTCCCGCCCGTGGACTTTATCGAGGAAGGGCTTGTAATCGAAGAGGTCCATCTGAGGGGGACCCCCCGATTGGAACAGATAGATGACCCGCTTTGCCTTGGGCGCGAAATTGGGGAAACGGGGTAGTCCGTTATTTCGGCTCGGAGCGGCGAAAAGGTTTTCATTGAGAAGGGAGGCCAAGGCCACTCCGCCCAGTCCCCTGGCCGCCTTGCCCAAAAAATAACGGCGCGTCATGGTCAAGGGATTGGCCGAAAGCTGTTGATAGCCGCAACAGCCATGTGAGAGCTTGGGCGGGAAGTCGCGGTTTGGGTGGTGGGGATGCATCGGCTATTCCTTGGTCAATACTTCATCCAGATTTAAGAGAGTATTGGCAAGCGTTGTCGCAGCGGCGAGAGCAATCGGAGCCAAAGAGGGGTCGGGCTCGGACTCCCCCACCTCTATCAGTTGCTTGGCCGCCTCTTCATCCCCGGCAAAGGCTTCCCGATATTGCCCATAGGCTTCGGTCAGTAAGGCCAATTCATTCGCTGTCGGATAACGGGCCGCAATGGTGCGGAAAGCAAATTCGATCTGGTCGGCCATGGAGTCTCCCCCTTGCAGTAGGATTCTTTGCCCCAGATTTCTGGCCGCCTCCACAAAAAGCTTTTCATTGAGCGTGGCAAGGGCCTGCAAAGGGGTGTTCGTGCGCTGGGGAGAAACCCTGCAACTTTCCCGGTCCGCCGCATCCAGGATGGCCATGGATGGCGGGGGAAGCGTCCTTTTCCAGTGGGTGTACAAGCTGCGTCGATACAGATCCTCGCCTTGCGATAGCACATACTCCATGTTGCTGAGATTCTCCCATAACTTGTCCGGCTGATAAGGTTTGACCGAAGCGCCTCCAATGGTTCCCTCCAATAACCCGCTCACGGCCAAGGCTTGGTCGCGCAGGGTATGGGCGGAGAGGCGCTGTCGCAAGCCACGGGCGTAGAGCACATTGTCGGGATCGCGCTTCCGGACCTCCGGTAGAACCCGGGAGGATTGCCGGTAAGTGGCGCTGGTAACGACCAATTTCTGCATCGCTTTAATATCCCAGTCCAAACGCACAAACTCATCCGCCAACCAGTCCAGGAGTTTGGGATGACTGGGCCAATCGCCCTGCAAACCGAAGTCTTCCGCCGTTCTCACCAATCCCTTGCCAAAATATTTCAGCCAGTACCGGTTGACCGCTACCCGGCCCGTCAAGGGATGTTTCCCACTGACCAGCCATTGGGCAAACCCGAGGCGGTCGTCGGACAGGTCCTTCTCACTCTGGGGGAATATCGCCGGCAACTTCCGTTCCACCCGCTCACCCAGTTGATGGTAGACGCCGCGGGTCCTGACAAAGGTCTCCTTCCTGGGGGCCATCTCCCGCATCACCATGGTAGTGGGCAGGGAATCATGGTATTCCTGCCCATCCATACGGCGTTGAAACACATCTTCAGCCAAGGTTCGGATCGGTTCCGCCGCTTCGTTTTCCAGAAAATAGGACCGGATCTTGTGCCTGGCGGAAGCCGATCGGTCCAAAGCCGGCAGGCGGGCGATTTCCCTAACCGAGAGAGCCTCGGACAGGATGGCTACCTCATCATCCCACAAGGAGCGTCCGTAGATGCGCAATTCGTCCACCCGACCCTTGAAATTGGCCTCATGATAACTTCCTCCGATTTGAAAGAGGGGGTTTCTATCGACTTGATTACGATTGCTGACGGAGTTGTGAAGTTGACGGGTTTGGGCCAGCTTTCCATCCAGGTAGATTTTCAGCCCATTGGCAGACATCAACCCTTCGTTGACCAGTGTGACATGGCGCCATTCCCCTGGTAATATCGTTGGCACAGTCTCGACCGCGGCAACCCCGGCTATCCAACGGGATATTACGAAAAACTGCAACTTTCCCTCATCCAGTTTTACCACGATTCCCTTCTTTTGGATTTTGTCCTCCTGATTGGAAAGGATGACCCCCTCCCGAACGGCGTCCGGTTTTACCCAAAAGGAAAGGCTGAAGCGTTTTTCACCGGCAAATAGGTAATCCACATCCAAGGCAAATCGACTTTCGCCATCGAAAGCGGCCGCAGTGCCAAAGCGCCCGCTTCCGAACCAGGGTTGTCCCGTCGCCACCGAAATTCCCTCGTCCTTCCCATCAAAACTGTATGCCGCCGTTAATCCCCGTCCGAGCAATTTGCCCCCACTTGCTCGGGCGGCGGCAGTCGACTCCCATCTCCGTTGATCGTAGGCAATGCGGTATTCTTTTGCCTCCAACCTCATTTCAGCCCTTTTTAAAGCCGCGTCCTTAGCGGCAAGCTCGGCCAACTGATTCTCCGTGGGGGAAACGACCCAGGGTTCTGAATTGCCAAACTTCCGCGCCCTACCCGATTCGGGCAAATTGTTGAAATAAGCCAGCAGTTGGTAGTACTCCTTGGTACTGATGGGATCGAACTTGTGATCGTGGCATCGGGCGCATCCCATGGTCAAACCCATCCAAACCGTCGAAGTGGTATCCACCCGGTCCACCGCGTTCTCCAGTAGAAACTCCTCCAAAACCAACCCGGCTTCCGAATTGTAACGGTGGTTGCGGTTGAATCCAGTGGCGACGATTTGGTCGAGGGTCGGGTTCGGCAACAAGTCGCCCGCCAATTGCTCGATGGTAAACCGGTCAAAGGGCTTATTCCGGTTGTAGGCATCGATCACCCAGTCGCGCCAACGCCACATGTAACGGGGACCATCGTTCTGATAACCGTCGGTATCCGCATAACGAGCCGCATCGAGCCAGGGGAGAGCCATGGTTTCCCCGTATCGGGGCGAATCCAGCAAACGGTCGACCAGCTTTTCGTAGGCATTGGGTGACCGGTCCCTCAAAAAGGCATCCACCTCGGCGGGAGTCGGCGGCAATCCAATCAAATCCAAACTCAAACGGCGGATCAGGGTGGCGCGATCCGCTTCCGGGGCTGGCTTCAGACCTTCCGCATCCAGCCGGGCCAGAACGAAGGAATCGATTCCATTGCGGCACCATCCCGCATCAGACACCCCGGGCAGTTCAGGCCGCCGCACCGGTTCGAAGGACCAGTGCTTTTTCCATTCCGCCCCCTCCTCCACCCACCGGCGGATCAATTGCTTTTCCTGCTCACTCAAAGTGTTGCCGGCATCGATAGGCGGCATGCGGTCATCCTCATCTTCGGCCCAGATGCGCCAAATTACCTCACTGTCTTCCGGCTTCCCCGGCGCTATGGGATAATACCCACCACCCAGATCGCCAAAAATCCCAACCCTCGTGTCCAGACGCAATTCAGCCTCGCGCTTCCTTTCGTCCGGCCCGTGACACTTGAAACAGTTGTCCGACAAAATGGGCCGAATATCCCGGTTGAAGTCGACCTCACCCGAGAGACCGCAGGCTAACCAGCAGCTTGCCGCAGCCAATAAAGAGGAGAGAACAACTGGTCGGGGTGCCTGCATAAAAAGTGGAAAAGAGTAAGTTGCAATTTATGGAGGATATAGCAGCGGATCGAACTCTTAACAAGGGGAATCAGGGAAAGGAGAAGGGTTGCCGACACAGCAATGGACTCTCGCAATGCTCGCAGAGAACTGTAGGAGGGGGTTTATCCCCCGATTGCGGTGAGGCCATTTGGAAGATCGGGGGATAAACCCCCTCCTACAGCTTCGTAATTGGTTATCAAAAAAACATCCATGCGGACGATTGCCTTGTAATCAACCGATTTAATCATCTGGCATTAACGCCAACGGCGTTGAACCCCAGAGCCCAGCGTCGTGCAACGCACGCTTTTACGCCAACGGCGTTGAACTCCAGAGCCCAGCGTCGCGTAGCGCACGCTGGGTTACCGATCACCCATACGATCGAACCCCAACGGGGTTCCACAAATAATTTCCAATATTCAGAAAGATGAACGATAGGTTTGGGATTGGTTCGGTGTGGAACCCCTTTGGGGTTCTTGATTTGTTTCCCATTCCTACCCAGTGTGCGCTTCGCGACACTGGGCTTTGGAGTGGAACTGCTTTGCAGTTCATTCCAGACCGGGGTGGAGGAAGTTCACGTGGTGAAAGACATCATCGCCTGATAAGTCCGCCGGGGTCATCATGTCACGCCGAAAGGAGGGAGGAAGAAGTTATGCCTTACAGGGTCAGTTGCCATTCAGTGACTAGTGGCTGGATACTCGATGCTGGATGCTGCTCCGCCCATCGTGATCGAAAATGAAACATGGATCCCGCTTCGCCCAAACCGTGCTTCGCAATGCTACGCAGGTCAAGAGGCTACGGCAGGACAAGTTGAACAGGATGGACAGGATATTCCGGATACCTCTCGCAAAGCTCGCAAAGGACGCCAAGAGCTTGAAACTGTAGGAGCGGCTTTACGCCGCGATCGCTGTGTGAGCAGAATTTTTTTGTGGCTAAAAGATCGCGGCGTAAAGCCGCTCCTACAGTTTCTTCATTCCCCATCTGCGGTTAATTCCAAAATATATTTTCCCATCCGTGCTCATCCGTGTAACCTGTCCTGCGCTGTGCCGTGCGGAGCCTTTAGGCGAAACATGGTAGCCTCTTGACCTGCGTAGCATTGCGAAGCGGGATCCTTGGTTAATCTTCTTCCCATTCCTAACTTTGTGTCCTCTGTGGTTTTTCTCTCCCAAACCTTCCTAATTCTCCCTGCTTTCCCCCTTCAACCTTCAGCCTTTCTCCCCGTCTATCGATCAAGATCAAGATTACGATCACGATAAACCTTCGTGCCTCTTCATTCCTCATTGGCGCGCCTCAACGCCTCTCCCATCCCAAATCCCAAATTAGACTCTTCTCCATCATTCCATCACTCCTCATAACCCTCATTGCGCTCTCAGCGTGCTTTGCGGCAGCTAATTCCTAATTCCTAATTCCTAATTGGCGCCAACGGCGCCTCCTGTGTTGACTGCCCCAAAGCCCGCCCGCAAAGTGGGTAGGTTGTTGGCAATTCCCCATGAAAAAAAGCATCGTTTCCATTCTTCTGGCCCCCCTTATCCTAACCATCGGAACCGCTCGAGCGGAAGCGTCCGAACCACTCCAGGTCCTGCTCATCGAAGGCCAGAACAACCACAGGAACTGGCCGGAAACCTCTCAGTTCATGAAGAGAACCCTGGAGAAAACCGGCAAGTTTGAAGTGACCCTTACGCGCACTCCCCCCGATGACGGCCGCAAGCAAAATTTCGGCGCATCCCAACCAGAGGTTCCGGAAATGGCCGCGGCCATCCAGGCGGAATGGGAGAAATGGCGACCGGATTTCAGTTCCCATGACGTGGTCCTGTCCAATTACAACGGCGTGCTTTGGCCGGAGGAAGTGCAGCTCGATTTTATGGAATACCTGCAAAATGGAGGGGGCTTTGTCGTCGTCCATGCCGCAAACAACGCCTTCTCCCAATGGGAAGAATACCAACGGATGATCGGGGTAGGTGGATGGTACGGCAGAACCACCGAGCGGCATGGCCCCAAGATCCTCTGGGAAAATGACCAGATGGTTCTGGACCACAGCTCGGGCAAATGCGGAGCCCACGGCAAACAACAACCGGCCGTGGTCGATATTCGCAACCAGGACCATCCCATCACCAAGGGATTTCCCAGTTCCTGGCTGCACCCGAAGGACGAAGTCTACTTCAACATGTGCGGTCCGGCCGAGGGCCTCACCGTCCTGGCCAGCGCCTATTCCGACCCCGATACCGGAGGAAGCGGAAAAAATCATCCCATCGTCCTGACCACCGACTACGGAAAGGGCCGCGTTTTCCACATCATGCTGGGCCACAGCAACGTAGCCTTTTCCGGGGGCGGTTTTCAGCACCTGCTGGTCCGGGGATCCGAATGGGCCTCCACCGGAACGGTCACCTTTCCCGCCCCCGATGCGGAGGATTTTTCCTCCGAAACGATTGTCACCAAAGCTCCCTGAAATTTATTCCACCGATTTCACGGAAAATAAAGGAGGGGGGACATTCCTGTCCCCCAAAATCCTGATCTCAATTTTGATCTTGATCCCACTTCTCCCCTCTCCCCGCTATCCAGCGCCCGGCATCACAATGACTTACTTCGTATGGGTTCACCCTTTTAATACCTGAACTCCCTTCTCCCTCCATCCCTCCCTTCTCCGCACCTCAGAAAGAGCCAACCACAGAGGACACAGAGAACACAGAGATTTAGAAAAAAGAATGGAGAGTTTTTGCGTTCTTTTGCGGCTATTTATCCATTCTTCCTCCCCCTCCTTCCCTGTCCGGCGCTGTGCCGTGCGGAGCCTCTTGACCTGCGTAGCATTGCGAAGCACGGATCGTCCCTATTGTAGTTCCACTTCTCTCCACTATCCACTCTTCACTCTCCACTGGGCGCCAGCCCCTCCTTAGCGTGCTTTGCGAGAGTCAAAACTGAAATCTGAACTCTGTCCACTGAACACTGGCGCCTCATGAATCCTCCTAACATTCTCGTTTACTGCACCGATCAACAGCGTTTCGACACCATTGGAGCGCTGGGGAATCGCCATGTTCGAACCAAAAGGATCGATCAGTTGGCTAGGGAGGGAACGGCTTTTACCCATGCCTATTGTCAGAGTCCGATATGCACCCCGAGCCGTTCCAGTTTCATGACCGGGCTTTACCCCAGCCGGCTTCATAACACGCGCAACGGAAACGATACCTTTCCCCAAGGCTCTCCTCCCCTGATCTCAAAAATGCTTGCCGACGCCGGATACATGTGCGGCAACATCGGCAAGTTTCACTTGACCGGCGCCGGCGGGCGGACTGAGCCCCGCCTGGACGATGGATACCATTATTGGAAGTTCAGCCATGCCCCGAGAGATGATTGGGAGGAAGGCCATGACTATGCCGACTGGGTAAAGGAAAGGGGGGGAGATCTGGATTCCATGCGCCACAGTCAGGACCGGGTGGATCCGGCCTTCCACCAAACCACCTGGGCTACCAACCGCGCGATTGAATTTTTGTCCCGGTATCGCGGTAAACCCTGGTTCCTCACGGTAAACATATACGATCCACACCCCCCATTTATTCCGCCTCGGGCGTATGCGGACGAGTTTGATGCCAAATCCATGCCCGGTGCGCACCACAGGACATCGGACAAGGTTACCCAGGGAGCCCTGAAAGGAGCTGACTTTCAGACCGCTTACCGGTCGCCGGCCGAGCGGGATGGAAAAGAGGAGCAGGCGTTGTATTATGCCATGATTGCGCAAATAGACGATCAGTTTGCCCGGCTCATGCAAGGGCTGGAGGACAGCGGTCAGAAAGATAATACCCTTATCATTTTTACCAGCGATCACGGGGAGATGCTGGGGGATCACGGGCTGATGTATAAGGGTTGCCGGTTTTACGAGGGGTTGGTGCGAGTTCCCCTCATCTTCAATTTTCCGGGCGTTATCCGGGCAAACGTCCAGGCCGAGGGACTGGTTGAATTGCTCGACATGTCAGCCACGATTCTCGACTACGCCGGCATCGATATTCCCGAATATTTTCAGGGCAGGTCCCTGCGACCCGTTCTGGAAGGGAAGGCAAAAGGCGATGTGTTCCATGATTCGGTGCGGTGCGAATATTTCGATGCGCTCCATGCCCAATTTACGGGCGGGAAGGGCACCTTTGCCACCATGTACCGACGAGG
This sequence comes from Opitutales bacterium, assembly GCA_965218995.1. Classification (GTDB taxonomy): domain Bacteria; phylum Verrucomicrobiota; class Verrucomicrobiia; order Opitutales; family UBA2995; genus JAABVD01. The sequence continues at coordinate 1,871,388 of CBDCML010000004.1, read as the reverse complement.
TAACTTCAAGTTGAGCATTTACCATGGGTTAAACGTGGGAGAGCTTTATGATCTCGAAAACGACCCCTGGGAACACGAAAATCTCTGGCACAGCCCGGAACATCAGGTCCTGAAAAACCAACTCATATACCAAAGCTTTGATCAGCATGTCTTGTTGACCACCGACGTGGGTTCACGGCGGATTGCTCCCTATTAGCCAGCCTGGAGGAGAAAAGCCGACGCATTAGGAATAAACTCTCGCCTGTCTGCGTGCGGACGCACAGGCAGGCAAAGCGCTGAGAATGCAAAGGCACAAAGGGGAAGAGACTCTCGCGAAGCACGCCAAGAACGCCAAGATTTTTTCTTTTTGACTAACCACAGTGCACACAGAGGGAGAGAGATGCTTAGATTTCTTACGATCGTGATCGTGGTCGAAAAGGAAAAAGAGATTAACCACGGATTTCACGGATGAGCACGGATGGGAAAATATATTTTGGAATTAACCGCAGATGGGGAATGAAGAAACTGTAGGAGCGGCTTTATGCCGCGATCTTTTAGCCAAAAAAGCACAAAAAAATTCTGCTCGCACAGCAATCGCGGCGTAAAGCCGCTCCTACAACTTGGTTTTTTTCAATTTCTCTGTGTTCTCCATGTCCTCAGTGGTTTTTCACCCTCTTTCTCTTGGCGCCCTTTGCGAGCTTTGCGAGAGCCCATTCCTAGTTTCTAATTCCTAATTCCTCATTGGCGCCCTTGGCGCCTCATATCCGTGCCCATCCGTGTAACCTGTCCTGCCGTAGCCTCTTGACCTGCGCTGTGCCGTGCGGAGCCTTTAGGCGAAGCATGGTAGCATTGCGAAGCACGGTTTGGGCGAAGCGGGATCCGTGGTTAGTTTTCTTCCCATTCCTAACTTTGTGCCTCTGTGCCCTTGTGCCTTTCTTCCTCCTAATTCCCAGTTAAATGTTCTCCCCTGCGCATTCCGGATTCACTGACCTTGCGCTTCCTGGTCTTTCTCAGCTTGTTCCCTTTCATACTACCTGGCCTCATCCGCCTCCTTTATCTGACGACAGCCCTATGATAATTATGAGGTGGGTCCAGATAATCAGTGAAGGCCAATTGTTCGCCTTGAAACGCCGACTCGGGTTCTGCTACCCCTCCTCCATCTTGACCTCGACACTTAACGAACCTGCTAATCATTTCAACCAAAGAGTGTACGGCAAAAGAAGTAAGTTCCAAAAGAGGCCTATCACTCGATTCAGAGGACTTATTGAGTTCAGCCACTCTGCTTTGCAATTCAAATGCATAAAACTCAATCTCATCTACAACTGTGTCATCTCTGCCAACTACCCTCAGAAAAAAATTGGTATCCAAAGCCTTCGCATAATCAATCATATCGCCAACTTTGACTGAATCATTCCTGGCATATTCCATAGCCCATATTTTGGCTTCATCACAACCAAGCCTTTCAGCCATTTCAGATTCAGAAACACCGTTTTGAGACCTGGCCGAAGCAAGGGAATATCCGATATCCATTGCCTCAATTCTCTCCTCAACCTCTTTAACAAATTCAGGAGAATCCTTATGTAAATCTCTGACAAGATCAATTACCCTAGAGTATCGTTTGGAAGAATGTGGTAGTGTGTCCATGTCCATATTTTTATTTGGGGTTACGAAGTTCTGCAACATAATTGCTACAGAACTTGATGTCAGCAACCTGAGATTTCTTGGTGCCGACGGTCAAGAGATGCAATGTCTTATTATCGTTATCTGATTTGTTTTTCAAATATTTACGGTAACCTAACTCGATATTTCTCAGATTCACAAGTTTCCCTTTCCCTAATTCTTACAGAAATTCCTCAATCATTACCCTTTCCAGGGAACACCGGATAGCCGGAAACGCTGCCGAGTTCACAAGAATCGCGGCGTATCTCGCCGATAACGTTCGTAGTTCTCCCCGTAATGCTCCTGCAGCCACCTCTCCTCGCTCAGGGGCGCGATGATAAATACCAAAGCGAGAAGCGCATGGGTGACCCAAAGGAGATGTGAGTTGGCGATGATGCTCAGACCCAGGAAGAAGACACAGTCGCCCAGGTACTGGGGATTGCGCGTGAATTGGTAGGGTCCGGAAGAAGAGAAGCCGTCCTTCACGCCCAAGCTGTTCTTCAAGCCGACCGTGACGACTCCCCAGAACGCCAGCAGTCCTCCAATCACAAAGAGAGGTATACCGAGGATGAAACGCAGTTCGCCCGCGAAGATCCAGGAGTTCCAATCCAGAAACAGCAAGCAGGCGTTGAGCCCGACTGCCGCGCAGAATCCGATCCAGCTCACAGCCCACTGCCAGGAACGGCCTCCGGGCGGGGGCCAGATTCGGCGGTCGGGCCGGACGACGGACCAGACGATACCGGTCAGCAGCAGAAACAAAACAATAATATCAACTATGAATATAATATAGGTAATGCTAAGACCATTGATACCCTGCAGCATATATACCACCTCAATATGTTCTCTGAGATATGTCTAAACCTAAAACAAGGTCCGTCCCCTTATCAGTCTTTTTTCGTACCGTCTCCTCCGGGAGATCACTCAGTTTTAATTCTGCTATTCGGTTTATTTTTTCTTTGAGAATCGGGAGCCGAGCCTGACTCCCGGGATCAGGTGGGAAATGCCCTGGTAGCGCCTCTTGAAATTGTGAATTTGCAAAGAATCCTTTTAGCGTATCGATAATATAATTACGGAGATCTGAAGGCGCGTTTTCAATTTCTTCAAGGATTGTTTCCCGACCGTCGATTACTGTCAGAATATCTTCAAGGTCATGGCTTCCGAAAAAGTCGCTTTCGCCACGATCTGAAAACGCGGCCAATTTGGTGGCGATGAAAGGGATTGCCGAAATTACGCTAAGAGTTTGGCCGTCCACAATCAAGTTCGTCGGATTGGATAACGCATGACCGAACCATATTGTATTCAACCCAAGAAATGCCCCCTTTACCGGCATGGTGTCGACGGTAAGATTTCGATAGATCCATCGGCATTTAGGCGCTCCTTCCCGTATGTCGTGGTCAAATCCTAGTTCACGCAATTGTTCTTCAAATTTTGAATAATCCTTGTGAGTCAAGATTTCCACGATGACATCGACATCGTCAGTGGGACGCATGACCGTGGCCTCCGGTTCATCCAGTAACAAGGCAATGATCGACCCTCCGGTAAACACATAAGAGACACCAAGGGCATCCAACTCTCTTGATATTGCTTTAAGGGCAGCTGTCGGAACTTCAGCCATTGTCCGAGATCAACCCTTCCAATTTCTCGAGCGCGAATTTACGTTCCCTGGCCCGTCCAAGCCTAACCGCATCTATCAAGGCCAGGTAATCATACAGTCGTTGATCCTTTAACGCGGCATCGGGTCCCGATTTATAAAGTGGCGCTACGCTGGGGCCACGCACTGTTCCTTTGGGATGTGCCCAAACTGGGGGTGGTTCGTTACTTGTATTGAATACTCCATCGAAGACTGGAGCTGCCCAGGCAGTCGGTATGCCTCGAGATGGCCCTGATTCTCTGGCAGGAAACACATGGCTGATGCCGTATTTCAGGAAATCTCGAAAAGCCTGACGTTGGACATTCCGTCCACCTGGGGCCACCAGCCGCCCTTCCTGTAACCTCCTAATCGACATTCGTCCACCTGGGGCCACCAGCCGCCCTTCCTGTAACCTCCTAATCGCAGCATGTGTTTCAGATGCACTCATTCCAAGCTCTTCAGCCATCCTGGCATAGGGAAGCTCCTTCTCATCTCTGATGAGTAGTGTGCAAAGTACAACCACGTCTTGGGGCTTGAGTGCCATTCAGATTCGCAATAGTCAAGGGCTCATTTTCACCTGATCGGACCAAGCGTCTTCATTGGGGGTTGTAGAGTTGGTTCTGGTAAGAGTGCCAGGGAAGGCGTCCTGGCAACCAGGGAAGCTCCAGTTCTGGCATCTCTGATGAAGTAGTTTGGCAAAGTACAACCACGTCTTCGGGGCTTGAGTGCCATTCACCTTATATTCGCTATTCGCGAATAGCGAATAGTCAAGGGCAAATGTGAAACATCTCCGTTCGCAATGTTTCACCTGATCGGACCCCAAACTTCGTGCCAAGTCAATTGAGACTCCTGTTGGGCTGTGTTATTGGGGGTTGTAGAGTTGGTTCTGGTAAGAGTGCTTGGTGCAGGGAAGGCGTAACCTGACCGCAACCAAAGGCTCTTTGTTTAGCTTTTTGCCAGTATCTGGCAATCATATTTGGGGTAAGAAAGCCGATGTGGCGGTGAGGGCGTCAACCAGGGCCATCCGGCCGTGATAAGTAACCTGGTAGGGACCTACAACCCCACCGAAATGTCGAAATGTCGCTAGCCTGCAAACAGTTTGCAGGCCGCTTGCAGCGGACAGGCAGGCACCGCAGGGCAGGATTCCAGGCATGCGAATGCAAGAATTAAGAACTGACCCCTTTTGCCTTGCCTAGGGTTCGGTGTGTCGAGGATTTCCGATTCGCAGGGGCGATGTAGGCCGTAGGCCGGAAGCGCCTCTGCGAGTCGAACCTCAGGTTTCCCAGATACAGATTAGCGTAATGCAATTGGACCGTGCCTTGGTCGTCTTCAAACAGTCCCATCCGGCAACCGGCAAAGTGTTCTCCCACATGATAGCTCTTCCCCTCAAAAGATAGAAAGCCTCTGGTCGATATCGTCTTGACGAGGTAGTTTTTGGGGTAACGGATTTTGACGTTTTCGCCCATGCGTTTTGATGAGGGTTGGTACACTTCGGCCGGTCTTTGCATGCCGAGAGCTTCGTGAGGCCTTTCGTGATTGTAGGTGTGTGCCCAGCGTTGGAACCGTCGTTGTTGGGCAAGCAGGTTGGCCGAAGGCGGCTGGGTGGCTTCCGCTTTCAGATCCCGATGCATGCGTTCGTGAGAACCGTTGTCCTGGGGATGCCCAGGACGGGTAAACTCAACGGCGATCCCCTGCTCAATCCACCAGACACTCAGCCGGGAGAGGCGCCCTAGCCCATTAGCCGAAAATGGAGTGCCATGATCGACCCGGATGATGCCGGGAAGCCCGTAAAGACGGGCCATACGCTTGAATCCACGGTAGGTGGTAGCGAATTGTTGATTGGGCATGGCCCGGCAACCCAGTATGTAGTGGCTATTGAGATCTTTCAGTGTCAAGGGGTCACAACGGGTGCCGTCTGCCAGCTTGAACCAGCCCTTGAAATCGATCGTCCAGACATGGTTGGGATACTCGGCCTGGGTCAACTCGCAAGGTTGAACCAGATAGGCTCCAGGTCTCCGCCGGCGGGGCTTGATCATGCCGTTGCGCTTCAGTATTGCTCCAATCGTACTGCACGAGGGAGGCCTCCCGATGCCATGCTTCTTCAAAAGCAAATCCCTGAGCTTTTTCGGTCCCCAGGTCGGGTGCTTGCGGCGGTCCTGCAAGATGAGCTTTTCAACCACCGCATCGGTCAGGTTGGCATAACGCTGTGGGCACCGGCTTTTCTCATGCAAGCCGGAGGCTCCATGTTGCTCGTATCGTCGCAGGTACTTGTGGCCAGTCTTGCGGCTGATTCCGAAGTCATGACACAGCTCTGATATCGTAAATCGTCCACTCTTGGCCAAGTGCACGAATCTTAGTTTTTGGTCCATTAGGTCTACAGTTTTCCAGGGCATAATGCCCAGTTTGACTGTAACCTATGTCTCCGGTCTATCTGTTACCGATGTCTCCGGTTCATACCCGAAGCAGGATCAAGCGAAGCGTTGTTCAAATCCTTTGTGCCTTTGTCCCTTTGGCGGCAGCCAATTCCTAATTCTTAAACCTCCATGTCACGCCGTAGACCTTTGGCGAAGGCGGATGCCCCCTTCCCTTCTTCCATCCAAAACCGCTTCTCACCTTACAGTAGGAAAAAATACTTCAATACTAGGGCTGACCCCATCCGCCTCTGGCCTTTTGGGCCTCCCAAAGCCGTCGTATTGGCACGGCGTATAGCCTGTCGCCGAAGCTGGAGGTTATTTCGCCGTCATAGAGCGCTACTCCAGCCGTAAACCGGCTTCCAATACCCTTCTTCAATTTGCGGAGGCCTCGGAAATCGGAAGACGTCACCGTGGCGGCGGCTTTCACCTCGACCCCTGCCACTTCCGTCCCTCCTCGCTCAATGACAACATCGACCTCCACTTGGTCCTTGTCTCGATAGTGAAAGAAAGACAGGGGTTGTTCTTGGCAAATGGCTTGGCGTTTCAACTCCTGAAACACGAAAGTCTCCAGGAACTGGCCAAGTAGAGCGCGATCCTTAGCCAAGGCGCCGGGGTTAAGTCCGAGCAAGGCGCACCCAAGCCCGGTGTCGCCCAAGTGAAGTTTCGGAGTCTTGACCAGACGGCTCAGCCGATTGCTATGCCATGGCGGGATCCGTTCAATGAGAAACAGACGTTCAAGTAAATTGATGTAGTCTCCGATAGTGGGACGACTGAGCCGGAAGGGCGCTGCCAGGCCGGAGAGCTTATACAACCGGGCAGTTTGCGAGGAGGCGGCGCTGAGCAGTCTCGGCAATACGTCCAAGCTGCTGATCCTGGCCAGGTCTCGCACGTCCCGCTGGAGTTGAGTGTCTATGAAGTTTCGGTACCAGTTGGCCCGACGGCGGGGAGTTGAACGGGCCAGCGCGGCTGGATAGCCGCCATCCGTAATCCGCACCACCAAATCTTCCCCGAGCCGATCGGTCCTCGATGTCAGGAAACTCCCGCTAAACAGATCGTCGAGGAAGTTGGGCGCCCGGCCGTGAATCTCCCCTTGGGAGAGGGGATGGAGCCGCAGGATTTCCATCCGGCCGGCCAGAGAATCGGAAAGGGTCGGCACCAGCAGGACCTGGGATGAACCGGTGAGCAAGAACCGTCCAAGAAAGCGTCTGGCATCGATCTCCTGCTTCAAAGCGGTGAAGAGGGAGGGAACCCTCTGTACTTCGTCTAGGATTACGCGCTCCGGCAGACCACCGACAAATCCTGCCGGGTCGGCCTTGGCAGCAGCCCGGGCGACTTCATCATCAAAGCTGATGTAGGCGTATCCCCGAGGATCACCTACTATTCGGGCCAGTGTGGTCTTGCCCGACTGCCGGGGGCCGTGGATGAGCGCCGCCGGCGAGTCGGCCAGCGATTCCACCAGAGGACTTTCGGCGTAACGGGGATAGAATGAAGACGTCTCCATAGTCCAATTGTAACGTTATGGTTCGTCCAATTGAAAGGTACGTTGTCGTCTGATTGCAAGGTATATACTCGTCCAATTGAAAAGATAGACCGATGTTGGTGTCGTCTCGCTCTTCGCCCGGCGTATCGGGGGCAATGTCAGGGCCGTGGGCGATACCCCAATCCGGCCCTTTCAGAAGAAATAAATTTGAAGGGCTTTAGGGGCTAATTCGGGGGGATTAGAGCCGAAGTTTGAGGGTCTCCTCCGGGGAGTGCCCATGAGCGAGTCGGAGTTTGCAGCCCTCAAGTTTCACCTCGGTTTCGGGATAAACGCGCTCCTACAACTTGGTTTTTTTCAATTTCTCTGTGTTCTCCATGTCCTCAGTGGTTTTTCACCCTCTTTCTCTTGGCGCCCTTTGCGAGCTTTGCGGCAGCCAATTCCTAATTCCTAATTCCTAATTCCTAATTCTTAAACCTCCATGTCACGCCGTAGACCTTTGGCGAAGGCGGATGCCCCCTTCCCTTCTTCCATCCAAAACCGCTTCTCACCTTACAGTAGGAAAAAATACTTCAACACTAGGGCTGACCCCATCCGCCTCTTCCTGAATATTTAAACAGTTTATCCAGTAAAAAGTTTCCAAAGCTTTTCTAATAACCACTTTAATGGGATTCCGATAAAAACAGATAAACCTAATAACGCGAACCAAAGTTTTAAGTTTATCCACCAACCCTTTTTCTTTGCCCATTCTACATTTTTATTTTGATAGAACTCATGTTCAAAATATAAGCATTTTTCAAACACCGATGTCCATTTATTAAAAGGAGGAACTGTGTTGTCTAAATCAGTTAACTTTGGGTTCCCTTCTAGCCTACGAGCTTCCGTTCCTTCTTTCTTTATATCACTTATTAGTTTCTTTATATTACGTTCATATTCACCGTTATCAATTAGAGATATATCTAATTTGCGTAGCTCATCATATTTCTTTATAGTTTCACGAAAAGCTATTTTGAAAGTATCAAGGCATGCTCGCTTTAAATGTCCATATGCTTTTTTGCAGGCTTCCTCCTCTGTTTCTTCTTCATAAACATATACCCTAGATATATGATCTAAGGCAGCGTTTAACTCAAACAGCATCTCTAATGGAAGCACGTTTTCTGACTGAGCATAACTGTAATAAAATTTTACTTCTCTATGATAAAATTCAAAAAGGCCCTTAAATGTCTTAGGGACATTTTCCATAATAAATTGGTTAAATTGAAGAAGATTTAACGCTTGAGTAGGTTATCTACTTCCTTATTTATAGTATCGGATTCAGTCAAAAACTCCCTATTTACATTACCTCTTCCGATAAAAGGGAACTCGCTTTTCACCTTCAAAGACCCTCTTTTCCTTTTTTTATCAAGCGGCTCATCTAAAATTTTTTCAAGGGATTGCCCGGTTTTGCGTTCAACGCCTTTAATTATAGCTTTGCTATAGGAGGGTTGTGGCGATTGTTTTTTCATCATAGGATTGGGTGCTGAAGGGAGTAAGTCAGAGATGATTAACCACCCTTCGTTTGTCTAGATGTGACATTTTGTCAAGCCTAAAATTTCACAAATTACTCAAATACATGGTTTTACGTACTTCTCTTTTTCCGCTTCTTGACTTCACGCTTCTCCTTCAACGGTGCAAGACGGTTGACCACCTCGGTGAACTAAATCCCGGCCGGGAAAAATTTCATGCGGCCAGCTACTCCCAATTTTGGCTCTTGAAGCTGAGGCTGTTGGCGTTCTCGGAAACGGCTCTTCTGATCTGATCGGATGCTCCGTCTGGGAAGTCGGCAGCGATCTCTAGAGTCACGCGCAAGGTCGCGTTTGGATCGCTTGTAAGTAATTGGATGATTTCATCGGCGACCTCAGCCATCTTCATCTTTGCGATCGTCGAATCGATATCCACGGCTCCGTGGAAAGATGCTGCCTTCGGCTCTTCTACTCCAGGCTGAGGTCCTTCGCCGGGCACTGGGATCGTCTGACCTCCTTCGGTTCCAGGGCTTACGCCACCTTCGACTGCCCCGCCTCCAGGGGTTGGCGCCGGTGCCTGAGCGGCCTGATAATTTCCGGCAGCTTCCGGCTCGATAAGTAGGAGCGTGTCATCCACTTGGATGTTTACATCGCCAAACTTGAACCCATCGAACTTCCCATCGTGTTCTCCGTAGGCCGTGCCAAAGAAATCTTTGCTCGCTACTCCTTGATAGACGGTTTGCTCGAACACGTGCCGGTTCCGGAGCCGTGAGAGATAGCAGTAGCGTTGCATGTCCTCCCAGACGGCCAGGGCGTTGACCGATTTCCGGTCGTGCTTCCAATAGAATTGCTTGAGCACACTGTCGCGAAGGTGGACTCGGTGCCCATTATGGTGATTCCACCCCCCGTCCTCACTGAAGGGAATGAACCGGAGGTGGGAACACCGGGCAACAGTTCATCAACCCCGTAGGCGATAATGTCTTCCTGGGTTGGAGGAAGTTCGTAGAATTCAATTTGCCCAATACCGGTTGTGCCTCCCACTCCTTCCAGGATAGCCGAATAGGTACTTTCTGCAGGTAGTTCAACAATGAAACCGGATTCCTTGGGATCGGTGATGAAGCCCGGAAAACGGGTCTCGATTTCACCCTCATTCCAATCGGCAAAGTTGTCGTTGGTGGTCTCTTCGCTGGTAGCTAAATCAACCAGGGTTAACTTCGGATCGGCCAACACATCTCCGGTGTAATCAGCCGGCAGGTCATCAGCCAGGGACGGGCCTCTGGCCACTGCCAGAACTTCCACTTGGGTTCCGGGTTCACCAACGGCCTGTACCGAACCGATCAAGCGTTCATCTCCGGTTCCAATAAAGGCGCGATTGGAAAGATTGAGCAGCCTACCCGGATCGTTGGCAAAGATAGCGCATCCCATGAGGATGGAGATGGCTAGTGTTGATACTCTCATTTGATTCGGGCTAAACCCAGGGCCCAAACAAACTGACGGATTTGTAACTACTCAGGTCCCCAGCGAAAGAGCTGAACCTCTGGGTAATGAAAGATTAATAATCGGGGGACAAGCCAGCGCCGTCAAATACCTTTGCCAGAGCCTTCCAAGCTCCCACTCCCTGTTTCTGCTGGGTCGAGACATATGAGCGGATACGAGCAAAGATCTGAGCGTTTTGAAGGGTCCGGAAACCACCTGATATTTTCTGTTTGACTTTTACCATGCGAATATCCCGCTCGGCCTGATTGTTGCTGAAGGGGATCTCCGGGTCCCAGAGAAAAGCCAATATCTGGTCCCGGTATTTATCCATGCGCTCAAGAAGGTTTCTCGATTTGGTTTTCTTGGGCCGGCCTCGTTTCTTCTTGGCTCCTGGCGGATCATTTATCTGGGGATTTTCCCTATAACCTTCTGCTATGATCCTGCCATAGCGAACATGCCAACCATGCTTGCTTTTGGGGCCCATTTCTGCCTTCCACACCTTACCGTATTCATAGGCCTCCTGTAGGAGTTTTCTCATCTTTGCAGCCCACTGTTGTTGGAGTTGTTCCTGAGCAAAAACCAGTTCCCGTATCAGATGGGGATTGCACAGGGAATGCTGGCAGTTTTTCAAACGAAAATAAGTCGCCCAGCAATCGTGAACCAGCCGCCCGGCAAACTTTTCCAATATGCCGAAGTCCTGTAGGGCTTGATAGCCGCGCTTGGGGTGGATCCCCAAAAAAGTATGGCGCTTGTTGCACACGGTATGTAACCAATGATTCTTCGCATTTACTTTCAGCCCGGTTTCATCGGCATGGACAATGGCGCAGTTTGTCAATCTTTCCTTCACCTGCTTTTCAAATCCTTCCAAGCGCTCATAACAGTTTAGACGAGCCTTCAATACGGTATCTTCACTGACCCTATAACCGTATAAATCCGCGCATATCCGGCTTATTCGATTCAATGGAACGAGTTGGTAATCATTCAAATACACCAACCAACTTTGGAATCGTCTTCCATATTGCACCGGAGCATTCACCCCTTCGGGAACTTCCGCTGTCACGATATGGCCCGAGCAGTTGCGCTACTGATAGATCCAATGTTCGGTTACGATCAGTTTCGGCTCCGGAAGATCGAACACCTGGCGCTTGATGATCTTCACGATGTCCTTATCGGTGAAACGCTCTGCGCTTAGCGGACAACGCGTTAAGGTGTGCCTTATGATCCGGTCCGGATGGGCGCTGAATTGCAATGTCTTGCCCCTATGGCCGGGCTGACCGCCGCTTTTGCGACGGCCTTTTTTACGCAGGCTCTTGGGTTTGGGTTTAGGGTAATCATCGCTGCTTGGCGGCTTTGAACTGTTGCGGCTGTTTTTAGCAAGTCTTTGCTCCAGTACCTCGACCCGTTCCATCAGATCCAAAAGCAGCTCGACGACTGCCTCGGGATCCTTTTGGATCAACTTCAAAAGCGCCTGCTTTTTGACTTCCCGATCTTGCATTCATAAGTATATGACAGATAGAAATTAAAAGTACAAGCTTTTTTTAATGTTTTTATACTTTTTTATGTTTTATGGAGTCACTCCCCCTTCATCCCGCCAAAAAACTACCTGAGGGCAGATCCGTTAACCGTGTAATTTTTAACTTTGATTGGAAAAAGCGTTAAAAGCTAATTTCTCTCGCCCAAGGCTTCAACAGCGCTTATGGCCCTGCTGCCTAGTATTAGCATTTCGTATTCATTTTGTGAATGCTTTCGGATATTTTGCAGCTTTTTGGCCTTTTCAGCCATCATTTCCCTCTCATTTCCTCACTGCCCCCAGTTGGCCGAACCGGCATAAATTATAAACCAGGTTGGACAGGCCTATCTGAAACTCGGCTCTTTCAATTCCTATGGTGCGAATCCAGTCCGCCCCCAGGCTGTTGGCCTGGAACCCGAATATGTGTTCCACCCGGCAGCGCAACGTACTCTTGAGCCGGTTGATCTTCTTCTGAAATCGCGTCAGGGGATGGTTGCGGTACCCTTTTTGATGGATCATGTTTTTGATCTTGCGATTGCGTAGCAACTCGTCGTTTTGCGCGCTTTTGTAGGCGCTGTCCGCATACAGGGATTGATCATTGTCCTCCAGCAGTTCCTCCAGGACATTGGAGTCGTGGACCTCGGCGCTGGTTACTGCAAAGGTCTCAACAAACTTCGAAGCCGCGTCGCATTTAGCGTGATTCTTGTAACCAAAATGAGTCTCCTTGCCTTTCTTGGCCCAGCGGGCATCGCCATCGACATGGCTGCGGGCTTTCGGGGACTGTTCCTCCAATTTTTCCGCGGCAACTCGCCGTCTGGGGGCGTCCACGATCTTGCCGCCTTTGCCCACCAGTCCATTCTCGGCCAATAGACCACCGAATAATTCAAACAAGGACTTCATCCCTTGCGGTCCCAGTCGTTGTTTGAAGTCCCAGATAGTGTTCTTGTCAGGCACCCCATCCCCCACTGACAATCCCAAAAAACGTTGAAAACTAAAGCGGTCCAGAATTTGAAACTCCGTCTCTTCTTCACTCAGATTATAATAGCGCTGGATGATGAGGACCTTCAGCATCAGAACCGGATCCCAAGGAGGACGACCTCCTTTTTCGTGATCGCCGTAGTCCAGGATTTCCAACAGCTTCGAACGAAAAAATTCGAAGTCGATCTGCTCATTGAGCTTGTCCAGCGGGCCTGCCCGACTGGAAAGCTCTTCCACCCGCTCGATTAAATCAAACAATCCACTTTGTTCTTTGGCTTTACGAAACTTCATTGCTGAAGACTAGAGGATGCGTATCATACTATCAAATGCGAAATTTACTAATTGAGGTTACCGGATGTGCCCCATCGTAATCATAGACCTCAACCTTACTCTTCCTGAGCTTCTCCGGGAAAATCTCCGAGAGTATTCGAACATAGACGGAGGTTGTCAGGAGTACGTCCTCAACCAGTTCCTCTTGCTCGTCTATGATTTTGTCCGTTACTTCAGACTTGGGCAACTGGGCATTATCTTGAGGTGAAGGGGTAATTTCTGCGGCATCTAACTCAGCTTGAACGTCCAACTGAAATCTCCCGAGCCTGCCAAGTTGAAACATGATTTTCTCCAGAAATCTCTTTACGGTTCCATAGACTACCTCTTCTCCATTCAACCTCTTCTTGGAGACCGCAAAGGGCTTTTCCGACCGCTGGTCATTTAAATCTCCGTGAACTCGAATCACAGCCCCGTATAGGTATGGCTCGTGCTCTGCGTTGTATATAACATGAACGACGTTGTAGTTTTGCCTAGTCATCTGAGGTCTCCCTCCGACGGTAGCCAGTCCAACTCCCCTACGCTTACCTCCCCCGTCATCACCTTATAGAATATCTCTTCGTTGCCTTCCATTCGCGTGATGAACAACTCGTCCAGCATGAGATCCAGATAAGAGGCGGAATCATGCCTTAGCCTTCCAGCACCTCGACCATTTCCGCGATCACATTCAGTTCCCCTTCCTCGGCGTTGGTGAGCACAATCGGCTTGAAGTCCGGGTTGGCAGGTTCGAGAGTGATATTCAGGTGGTACCATGAGTCTCCCTCCACCGCCTTTTTGCTCTTATAACGCTTGACGGTGTAGCGCCGTCCGGTTTCCGGGTCGGTGGCGTCTCGAAGCTGGACGAGGACAATCTTGCCTTGGCGCGTACCTTCGACAGGAGCTCTGAAGAGGCACCAGGCACTGTCGGGGATCAGGGGCTCCATGGACTTGCCGACGACTTGGGCTACGAACATGCCCTTGCGCAGGCGATGGCGGGACTCAACAGCAACCCAATCAAAGTAATCGTCTTCGATGTGTTGGGGATCGCTGAAGCCACCAGCGGCCGCTCTTAAGGGAACAAGTGGCACACAGTTGATGTAGCGGTCCTCCGGCGCTGGCTCGACCATGGGTGGCCGGACCGGGACCACCTTCGTCGTCTTCTCAGATTCCGCATCCGCCTTCGATCCGTTCCAGAATGCGTCGGGCCAGCCTCCGTGGGCTTCGATGACCCCGTCGATCTCGGCCATGATGCGGATGGTTTCGTTCAGTGCGACAATGATCTTCTGGTAGTGGGCGATGTCCTTGTCCGAAAGCGTGCGGCCTTTCCGGACCTTAAGCCACTTGTGGCAGACTTGGTAGCCGCCGATGTGAAAATCCCAGACCTCCTCGGACACACCCAAAAAGCCGATGGTGCCGGGCCTAGTCGCACGGTGACCCTTACGGGCTATGGTTTTTCGAGCGTCGAGCCAAACGGTGCCTTCTGACCAGCCGACGCGGCCGACTACTGGGTTTCTGGGACCGCCGTATAAAGTGATGGCCTTACCCACCTGGGAGCTTTCGAGAAGATGAAGGGCTAGGATCTCCTGGCCCAGCTTCACAAGATCTTGGAAAAGGGGGCCACCTCCTGGTAAAGGAACACGGGGGAAATCGGATTTAAGGAAATCGGCGTAGCGGCGGCGGTATTCTGGACTGTGCAGCACGGCGTAGATATAGTGAATAACATCCTCGGGTCCGAAGTTTGTTTCGAGATCACCGCCCCCCTCACAAATGAATTCGAAATCAAGAATAACGGATAGTGCTTTCTTGTATTCTTGAACAAGGTTAGGAGTGGGGCGGGTTATGAAAGCTGGCCCATGATCCGGCGGATAAACGTAAAGAGGAAAGGTATATCCTCGCTCCCTAGTCTTGTTAGAAACATAACAATCATCGGTTAATCCATTCGTAATTAACACATGTCGCCAGGTGAGTGACACAGTCTGTCGGCAGACATGCAACGCAAGATTCTTCCCAGCCAGCATGTGCCCCATGACACGCTCCCGTCGATGGACCGCTACGTTTCGGTCAAATACGGTCACACGAAAATCGAAAGGGCGGTAGAGGATAGTCTTCATCTGCTTGCGCCAGGATTCATCGCTAAGCTCTTGCATGGCGCGATCGTATCGCCATTGTTTCTGCGAACAAAGACGCCATATGTCCCGTGCTTCTTCTTCAGATCTCGTGGCCAGCAGACGCTCTACTTTCGACGCAGCTTCCTTGCGCGTCCATGAAATGGCGAACTGATCATGTGTTGTGATGATCCCAGGTGCGGGATCACCGTACGGCGAAAAGATTCTAGGGATCGGCCATGCTGCCTCATATTCATCGATTAACACTTCGTCGCGTGGCACAAACAGATGTTGGGGTGCTCTCGGGGAGACCTCCACGCTCTTTGAAGCTGCAGTGATGATATCGTTGGAAGCCAGCCAGCCATATTTTCCACCCTTGGCACCTGCATCACGCTTGCCCCAGAGATCGATGTGAAATACCTGCGCGAGACTATTATTGTCAACCGTCCCCTTTACCAGGAGACCAATCGCCACGCCCTGCTGGATATCAAAGACATTCTGGTCCTTCCTTCCGTCTGGGGCTCGTTCTTTCTTCTTTGAGTTGCCATGCAGGTCCAAGAGATGAATGTCGGTGAAGTCTTGAAGGAGGCTCTTACGCATGCCGCGAAATGTCGTATTGTCTAGATAACTATGGTTGCTGATGAAACCAAGCGTCCCAGTTCCTGTGCGATGAATTAATGATTGGGCGAAGCGGATAAACTTCACGTAGTCAGCACTGAGCCATTTCGCCTGAGCTGGTTTTCTCAGTTCTGGAAATCCCTTTTTGTAATCGTCGATCAGGCTAGCGATCCATCTACCTTTATTGGCAGAATGTCCAGAGTATGGGGGATTACCGATAACGACCGAAAAGTGCGTTCGACGCTTAGTTTCGTCCACAGCCTTGGCTTCCTCGGCAAGAGCAGGAAAGGTCGGTAGTGACATTTGCTTCTGCGCCGGTTCCAATGCATTGGTGAGATACACCCGAGCACGCTCCTTACTGCCAAAGCGATACCCTGTTTCATAGAGCTTTAGGCCAATTTTCAAGTGTGCAATAGCATACGGAGCCATCAAGAGTTCGTAGCCGTGTAGGCGGGCCAACAGGTGTTTAGAGACATAGTCATTCCAGCGCTTTTTAAATTGTTTCTCGTCGCAACCCTCCCCGAACCATTTTGTCATCAACGTCTCATGAATGGACTCGATGACTTCCACCAGGAACATACCCGTGCCCGTGGCGGGATCGAGAATCTGCACGAAGTCTTGACTAGGCGAGACTCCATCGGGGATGGCTAGGGCCTCACACCGCTCGGCCATATCGGCCCAGGTTGAGGTGTCAGCCAGGCCGTCCTCCAGGCCGAACTCCCTATGAACCTCCCCCGATTTTGTGGACACGAACAGCGCAGTCTGAGAGAGATCATTAGACATGCCAAGAACCCACAGAACCTATGATGAGGAGTTCAAACGTCGAGCCGTTGAACTCTATTTGCACAGTAACAACAGCCTCAAGCAGGTGGCCCGTGAACTGGGGATTTCCGATGGGAGCCTCAGGAAGTGGCGCAAGGATCTCTTCGGGGACCCCTCCGACCAGCAGGGACTTTCCCGCCCCTTGAACGATCCCGAAGAGATGGCCCGCGAGATCCGTCGGCTAAACCGGGAAAACGCTTACCTGCGTCGCCAGCGAGAGATCTTAAAAAAAGCCGCGAGCATACTGGCCGAGGACCCGCAGCTGGGTATGCGCTGATCGATCAAATGCGGGCAATCTATAGAGTGGTTGAACTTTGTCAGGCGCTGGCTGTGAGCAGGAGTGGTTATTACCGATGGCGCAGGGGTAAGGCGGGAGCGCGCCGCCGCCAAAATCGGCTCCTCCTGAGCGAAATCAAACGGATCCATGCCGACCGGCACACCCGCTGTTACGGTAGTCCTCGCATGAGCGTGGAGCTCAACCAGCGGGGTTTTCGCTGCTCGGTTAACCGGGTGGCCCGGCTGATGAAGCAAAATGCTCTAAAAGCCTGTAGGGGTAGCCCCTTCCGGCCCAAGACGACCCGGCAGGATCCCCGCAGCCTCCCAGCGCCCAACCGTCTGGCCGAGGCTCCGGACCCGACCGGGCCCGGCCAAATCATGGTCAGCGACATCACCTACATCCCCACTCGGCAAGGCTGGTTGTATCTAGCGGTCGTGATGGACCTCTTCGGCCGCGTAATTCAGGGCTACAAGGTGGCCGAGAGCCTGGCCTCCGGTCTGGTCGTTTCAGCCCTTCACCAGACCAGGAATCGAGTGGGAGGTTTTCACAAAGCCCTCTTTCATTCAGATCGTGGCTGCCAGTATACCAGTCACCAAGTGCGGCAGCAATTGAACGACTTTGGTTGGATTCAGAGCATGAGCGCGCTAGGATACTGTTACGACAACGCCGCTTGCGAGAGCTTCTTTGCCTCCCTCAAAAGCGAATGCTTTCCCCAAAACGGCGTGTTCGAATCCAAGCAGCAGGCCCGCCTGGCCATCTTCGATTACCTCGAGACTTTTTATAACAAACGTCGAAGGCACAGCACCCTGGGATACCTTTCACCAGAAGCATTTCTTCAAAAACACTTCCAAAATCAAAACCATAACCTAACATGAACATACGCTACGCTGTTCGTGTCCACAAAATCGGGGGAAGACCATAACGACTTCCTGATGGCCCAAAGTAAACGCGGAACGCCACTGCTGTCGCCACGCGTCGGTGTCGTATTGGTCGTCTGGCCAAGCTAAATGCTCGGTCATTTCCCTAGCGACAGCGTCAAGATGAAGCGGCGTATCCCGATCGTCCCAGCCGAGCACCTTTAGGGTAGGCAGCTTGCTGCTACCGTCCGGAACCGCGAAGTGCGCAATGCTGATCTGCCGAGCATCTTCCTCCCCATAGTTCGAGATGAAGAGCAGGTCTTCCATCGCCCAGGCAGGTCGCTCCGCGTGATTAGCCGAAGCCCGCTTTTTGAGTACCACCCGACCTAAAATGCTGCGCAAGGCTACAACAGGAAGCCGCTTTGGCTCGAATTTGACGAAGAAGATGCCCCAAGGTTGGTTTGGAGTAAGGGGACGAAGTCTCTTGATTTCCTGGATCTTCGCGGCGTTCTTAGTGTCGATACCGAGTTCCTCGGGGGTGTAGTCGAAGGTCATCTCTTCGAATTTGTCCGAGGCGATCGGCCAGCCCAACTCGTCGCGGAGGTAGGCGACGAGTTGGTCGAAGCGCTTGATCTTTGCGAGTGTGGTTCGGTGATCCATCGTCCTCAGCTCAGCCCTCGTTCAATTCCATCCAGCATCTGAGTGACGGCTTTACGCCAATGGGCGCGTCAACTCGCTTGAGGTAGGTGTTTTTGATGTGCCTTGCGACCTTTGTACGGGCTTCGATGAGCTTTTTCTTTTCCGCAACGCACTTGCGAGGCGTTTTAGGTCTGGACCGGATGCTTGCGACGATCTCGCCAGGTTCCTCAAGGATGGCGCCCCGGTCGGGATCGTAGAAGTACCAGCGGGTTGACCCAGCCTCCTCGGTGAACTCGTTCTTCTGCTTGTCGAGGGCCGGTAGTGTGTAACAAAAAAACACTCCGCGCATGTTCTTCGTCAGCCGTTTCCGACCGCTGAAAATCGCACCCGGCAAGCGTTCGAGACGCGCTTCAAGCCCTGGGTCGACTTGGAGCAACCCCTGATATTCGAGGTGCATGTCCTCCACGGCCGTGCGTCTGCCCTCGTAAGCGTGGTGGAACTCCTTCAGCGCCTCGAAATTGTCCTGTGGAGTGAGGAGCTTTTTGCCCTCAATACCGAGGGTTTTGGAGATCAGGAGTGTTTTTTGTGTGACCTTGGTGTAGAGAGAGAGGATCGAGTTCAATTCGTGGGGCGGGAGAAAGTTCCAGAACCAGACCTTGGCGCGCGAGGCGGCCGCTTGGGGATGCTCGGCGACGAGCCGCTCCTCGATTGCGGGATTCATGCGCCGGTCAACTCGGCCGATGCGCTGCATGAGGCGCACCGGGTTCCAGTGGATGTCGTAATTGATCATCCGCGAGGAGTCTTGAAGGTTTAGACCCTCGGAGAGAACATCGGTGGAAATCAGGACGCGGGTCTCCTCGCGGCCCTGCTCGGCGAGTTCCGGAGACGAGAGACCATTGTAGTAGGGCGCGAAGCGCTGAATTACGTCTGAGCGATTCCTCTTGGTGGCACTGTCCACTTGCTCCACGCCGTCGATACCGGCTTCATCCAGTTGGCGCTTTAGGTAGCGGGCCGTGTCGGCGAACTCGGTGAAGATCAGGATCTTCTGGTCGACAAGGGCCTTTGACTTGAGTAGGCGTACGAGCTTCTTGAGTTTGTCGTCGTGCTTCGGCTCAAACTTCCGGGCCTCGTCCAGGAACTGCACGATCTGGTCGAGATCGAGGAAGGTCTCAGCCATCATTTCCTCGACGTCGTACTCGGCCCGATCGAGGAGCTCCAAAGCGTCCAACATCTCCTGGGGAACGACATCTTCGTCGTCCGCCTCCTTGTCTTCTTCGCCCCAGAGATCAAGCTTGCGTTGGACGGTGTAGCCCAAGACATCGGCGTTCTGTGCCTTCCAGCGCTTGAGGCGCTTTTTCTCGGCTTCACTCTCGCTGTGGACCTCTAGGAAGGCCAGCAGCTTCTGGAGAAGACGGTCACAGGAAAGCTCGAAGGCGGCAACCGAACTTTCGAAACGCTTGAGGAAGTTGGTCCGAATCAAGCCTACCACCTGCTTCTGGCGGTTTTCCTCAAACGGGTCGATTTTCTTATCTGGCCCCCGGTACCAGTGCAGCGGGTAGTACATCGGCAGCGTAAAGAGCGGGCTCTGCTTGGCGAAGGCCTTCTCGAAGAGGTCGAGCATTCGTCCGTAGGTCTTGCGGATCGAGTAGCCCGCTACCTGAGGGTCCCTCCGCTGTGGAAAGGCGGCTGCTTTGCCGTACTCCCGCTTTTGGCTCTCGCGGGCGTATGCGCGGCTCCGCTGGACGACGAGCCGCCGAAAGAATGTGTCGGTGAAGAGTATCTCTTGGGCATCTGCCAAGTGCTCCCCAGCTCCTGCGCCCTGCCCTACACGGTTGCGAAACATCCTTTCCATCTGGTTGAAGTGGGCCCGTAGGTTGTTTACGCCGATCGTGCGCGCGAAGTAAGTCTCGTCCCGACGTGTGAAGAGCTCAGCCATGTGGCGGAAGTCGTTCAGGCGATTGTTGATGGGGGTGGCCGTCAGCATAAATACCATCTTGGGACGGACGGCCTCATCCAGGAGATCGTACATCCGATAATAGCGAGATGGTTCGATTCCCCTCTCAGAGTCACCCCGACGGCCTGGATTTCGGAAGTGGTGCGCCTCGTCAATGACGACGACATCGGCGAGTTCCGCAATGCGCTGGAAACGCGCCGGGAAGTCTCCTTTTCGTCCCAGGTCGGTGTGGCTGAAGACGGCCAAGTTGCTGAAGTCAGCGCCACCACCAACGCCGCCGATGTGCGGAAGCCACCGACGAAGGTGAGGCTCCCATACCCCCTCCTTGGCCCCTTTCGGTGCGAACAGCGCAACTCGCTTGCCTTCGTGAAGGATGAGCCGCTCTATCAGCATCAGACCCACGAAGGTCTTGCCAAGACCCACACCGTCACAGAGGAAGGCGCCGCCATGCTGGCGTGCAATCTTCATTAGAGCCCAGTAAGCTTCCTGTTGGTAGCGGTCGAGTTGGTGAAACATCTTCGACCTGGTTTCGTCCCACTCGGTAGCGGTCAACTGGTGGCCACGAAAGAACTCCTGGAGCGCCTTCGCATAGACCTCGAATGGGGAGTAGAATCGAGTATGCCGTTCAATCGTTTCAATCGTGGCATCTGTGATTTCTTTGGCTTCGTTCCAATGCGCTTCAAACCATTCCTGGAGTTGGGCTACCTCACTAGCGCTTTGGATTTGCACGTTGAGTTCGATGTTTTCCGTGAGTCCGGGTTTGGTGAAGTTGCTGGACCCCACCAATGCCTGGGAACCAACGACTTCGAGTTTTGCATGGGTGATATATGTCTTCGCGTGGAACTTGCCTTTTTCGTACACGCGACATTCTATCTGACCGCTACGCAGCCCTTTGAGGATAGCTGGCACCCCATTCAGGAAGGGATTGTCTTGCTTATCAGACTCGATGCTTTGATTAAGGACTTCCAGAGCCCGGGAACGTACGGACTCGAAAAGCGCCTTTCGTGTGCGGTGCGTCGTTTCGGCACCCATCAACACGCGGATCTTTTCGAGACCTTGCCATTTCCCGTCCAGAGCAAGAAGTGCACCGATCTCGAAGAAACCTGTCGCAACGTCGAAGGCCCTGGCAATGCCGGCCCATTCTTGGAGATACCGAAGCCCGGTCCACCCAGAGACGCTGTTGTCGACGATGAAAAGGCCACGGCCTGTGGGGTCAGCGTTCATTCCGTGTCCCTCCATGATCGCGCCAGCTTGGAAACAGCCATCTGCCAAAGCTCGGCCTCATGGCCGTTGCCGTAACCGAGCCTCAGAAACTTCACCAACTCCTCGAGTTGGCTGTTGCAGAGCGGGTTCATCGGATAGACGACGATGGCGATGATGCCTTTACAGCGGTCACCGGCCTTCTTTCGTCGCAATACGTCGTCGACGATGGGAATGAAGTAACTGAGCGACTTGCCCGATCCCGTACCTGTTGTCAGGACGTAGCTCTCATTTCGCCGGGCAATGTCGATGGCTTCAGCCTGATGCTTGTAAAGACACAAGCATTTGCCGAAGGTGTCGCCAGTATGCTTGATCCGAAATATCCTCGCACACTCCTCATTGAGGGTGTCCTCTGACACGAGGTCGTCGATGGACCCTCCTGTCACGAAGTTCGGGTTCAATTGGATAAGGGGAGCCGGCCAGAAGCGGCCTCCTGCATAGACCCTATCGACGGCCTGGAGAATGTCCGTTGCGCGGATGCGAGTGAAACTTCGGGATAAACGCTCGTAATCTGAAACCAACTCGTCCCTAAATTTAAAGACGTCCATCAGTCACAGCATCAGACGGCGCTGCCTGAGGTGGTAGGGGCCGTCGGTGGTAAGTACGCTGTTTCCCAGGAGCCACCTCGGAACCTCTAGGACGGTCCGGACCCTGGCGGCCTTTGGATGTCTCGTAACCAGGGGATCTCCCGGTTCAGAGCTGGATGGTTCATCATGAAGATCAGGACGGGGTTCACCGCGACCGTGCTCACATCGCCGTAGGTGGCGGATTCTCGCAGCCGGCCTAATCCAAGAAGGATCGAGATACCCATGGAATGTCACTTTTTTCAGAACCACTGAAGCGATGGTCATTCTCCCTAAAACGACTCATCACTGGCATCTTACTAAACCTGCATGGAAATATTCTGAAAAAAGTTGCTCGATAAGAACTCACCGGCCGGAAATCCGGAAATTTATCCACAAGCCCGCATGTCTCACTAATAAGCGAATGCGACATCACCCAAATTCGTAGCGAGGGGAGGCGAAAGAGGAGGCAAAAAGGGTCAGTCCAATTATTCATGATAATTGGCTGATTCGATGGGAAGGGAACAGGATAAATTAAGAATTAGGAATTAACTCTCGCAAAGACGAGAAGGTTGACCTGACCCCCGCAAACTGGGCCATTGCCCATGAGATTCTGGTGGGCTAGCAACCGACCATGCTTCTGAATAGATTATGGTCTGCCCTGTTGATTTCGTGCATTTGGGCATCAACGGCTAGCGCACACGGCGGGGGAAAGGATGGGTATGGCGGCCATAACAACCGCAAAGCAGGCAATTACCATTTCCATAAAGGGCCGTTAGCCGGGCGCACTTACGATTCGAAGGCAGAAGCAGTAGCGGCACTGAACCGCATAAAGAGAAAGGAATCGGAGCCTGCACCTGCAAGGCGGTTAGCACCTCTGGCCAAGACGAGGCTCAACCGACCGACCATACACGGAATACGCATTGCACCAGAAGTCAGGACCACTCCCTACGACCGGGACGATTACGCATATCCCCAAAGTATCGAAATGTCGATCATCGGCCTTAGGGCGGTATCTTCTCCCCATATACGCTCCGTTGCTTCCAAAACAGGGGCGAGACCGATATAGAGCATATCGTTGCGGTATCGGAGGCACACGAAAGCGAAATGAGCACCTGATCCGATGCGGAGCGAAAGGCGTTCGGAAACGATCTCGACAACCTGACACTGCCCGCGCCACGCCTGAACCGTTACCAGAAAGTTGCGAAAGATCCGGCCGAATGGCTCCCGGATGAAAACCGCTGTTGGTACCTCGCCAAATATATCGAGATCAAGAGGAAATACTGTCTCACGATGGTTACGGCCGAGGCCGCCGCAATCCTCAAGGTTTACGAGTCAGGCGGGTCTTTCGAGATGAAAAGGCCGCATTGCAACTGAGCAAATCGGCCCTAAGGAACCCAAAATCTCATTTGTAATGGCCCAGTTTGTGGGGGTCAGGTCGCCTTTCAAAAACCAAAAGAAGGGTTTTGTAGTTTAACACAGTTGCCAACGTCTTCTCCTTTGTTCCGAAGAGACTCCAGATCGCGGCTACTTTACTCTGCTTGCCCAAGCATTTGGATGATCTCCTCGTTTTCCTTTGCCCTCGCGACCTTGAGGGCGGAAACTCCAATCGTGGCGTTTTTGAACATCCCACCTGTTTTCGGGTGCTCCGGAATCTCGTAGTCCAAATCCGCGCCCGCTTCGATCAACGCTTTAACGATCGCGGTGTTTTCGATTCCGGCCGCCATAATAAGGGGGGAGACACCAGAAACCTGTTCCGCGGCCGAATCGTGAACCGAAGCTTCAGTGAGGGGGAATGTCTTGTTCGGGTCGGCTTCCGCCTCCAAGAGCAATCGAAGGCTCTCTTCCCGCTTTTCGGCGACCGCCAGCAGCAGCGCCGTCAATCCCGGTAGGAAAACCTTGGACGGTTCCCGAAACGGTGGTTCATAGATGACCGTCCCATCCGGACCGCTACTACCGCCTGGAACGGGTATGGCGTAGTTGACATCGGCACCATGGTCTATCAACTGTCCAACGATGTCGTCGGGTCCTTTCAATATCGCCAACATGAGTGGAGATGCACCAGACAACTCGCCACTTCTACCACTTCGTATAGAGGGTTCGACCAATGGTAGTGGTCGATTGGGATTGGCCTGCCCCTTCAGCAAAAGCCCGATGTTTTGTTCATTTCCGTCGTTGATCGCAAGCAGAAGTGCCGTCATCCCCGGTAAAAGCAGATTCGATGGCCACCTGAACGGCGGCTCGAAGACGATAGATCCCTCAGGGCCAGTCCTGGGGTCGGGAACCGGGACGACAGCGTCGACATCGGCACCGCGCTCTATCAATAGCGGAACCAACGCGTTCTGTCCTTGAGCCAATGCCAACAATAGAGGTGACGTGCCCGCTGGAATACCCTCCGCATCCTCAGGCAATGAAAGGTTCGGATCTGCGCTTGAGTTGATCAACTGACGAGCCATGTCGGTATGTTCCTCAGCGATCGAGGCCATCAGGGGAGTGAGCTGTCCTCTTCGATGTTCCAAAGGTTGATTGATGTCGGATCCTGCTTCGATTGCACGCCTGACTCCCTCTATGTCCAACTGAATCAACGAATCCTTGAAGTATCTGTCACGAACCCTGGGTATGGTCAAATCTGGTTCGCTTCGCACCACGTTGATCACGTAAGGACGCGTCGGCTTACCATCTTGCCCGGTCGCTTCGATTTCAAGCATGTTGGAACCTACTATAAGAGGTTCGAGGACCCACCGGAAATCAGCATTCAGCTCGAGTAATTCCGATAGATCCGCCCCATCGACCGTTTGCCTGGTCCTCTGATTTTCGATGCTCGTACGCGTCTTGCGCTCACCGTCAGCAGATGCGGCGACGTTAATCTTAATCGAATCGGCTGAGAAACTGAATGTTTCCGCTGCCGAAGAAGATCCCAGCAACTTTCTGGTTCCGTCATGTTTGACCGCTAGCGCCTGATAGGATGCGTTTTCGTCGAGCGACGATGCGAGATGAACCTCCCCCGATTTTGTGGACACGAACAGCGCAGTCTGAGAGAGATCATTAGACATGCCAAGAACCCACAGAACCTATGATGAGGAGTTCAAACGTCGAGCCGTTGAACTCTATTTGCACAGTAACAACAGCCTCAAGCAGGTGGCCCGTGAACTGGGGATTTCCGATGGGAGCCTCAGGAAGTGGCGCAAGGATCTCTTCGGGGACCCCTCCGACCAGCAGGGACTTTCCCGCCCCTTGAACGATCCCGAAGAGATGGCCCGCGAGATCCGTCGGCTAAACCGGGAAAACGCTTACCTGCGTCGCCAGCGAGAGATCTTAAAAAAAGCCGCGAGCATACTGGCCGAGGACCCGCAGCTGGGTATGCGCTGATCGATCAAATGCGGGCAATCTATAGAGTGGTTGAACTTTGTCAGGCGCTGGCTGTGAGCAGGAGTGGTTATTACCGATGGCACAGGGGTAAGGCGGGAGCGCGCCGCCGCCAAAATCGGCTCCTCCTGAGCGAAATCAAACGGATCCATGCCGACCGGCACACCCGCTGTTACGGTAGTCCTCGCATGAGCGTGGAGCTCAACCAGCGGGGTTTTCGCTGCTCGGTTAACCGGGTGGCCCGGCTGATGAAGCAAAATGCTCTAAAAGCCTGTAGGGGTAGCCCCTTCCGGCCCAAGACGACCCGGCAGGATCCCCGCAGCCTCCCAGCGCCCAACCGTCTGGCCGAGGCTCCGGACCCGACCGGGCCCGGCCAAATCATGGTCAGCGACATCACCTACATCCCCACTCGGCAAGGCTGGTTGTATCTAGCGGTCGTGATGGACCTCTTCGGCCGCGTAATTCAGGGCTACAAGGTGGCCGAGAGCCTGGCCTCCGGTCTGGTCGTTTCAGCCCTTCACCAGACCAGGAATCGAGTGGGAGGTTTTCACAAAGCCCTCTTTCATTCAGATCGTGGCTGCCAGTATACCAGTCACCAAGTGCGGCAGCAATTGAACGACTTTGGTTGGATTCAGAGCATGAGCGCGCTAGGATACTGTTACGACAACGCCGCTTGCGAGAGCTTCTTTGCCTCCCTCAAAAGCGAATGCTTTCCCCAAAACGGCGTGTTCGAATCCAAGCAGCAGGCCCGCCTGGCCATCTTCGATTACCTCGAGACTTTTTATAACAAACGTCGAAGGCACAGCACCCTGGGATACCTTTCACCAGAAGCATTTCTTCAAAAACACTTCCAAAATCAAAACCATAACCTAACATGAACATACGCTACGCTGTTCGTGTCCACAAAATCGGGGGAAGACCACAAACCCGTTTTAGCCGTGCTCTGGCCGATCAAATCATCAGGCGCATTGATGAGCAACTCGCCTTGCTGCCCCAAGTAATTGAGCAAGCCCACGAACGCATCATCGGCGGACGTCTGGTCAAAAACCACAAGAAGATCCTCAGTGTCTACGAAAGAGATATCGCTGTGATCGTGCGGGGCAAGGCGGGCGCGCAGACCGAGTTCGGCAACGAACTGTTTATGGCCGAGAGTCCCGGCGCAATGATCATTGATTATATGCTCTACGGCAAAACCGCTCCTTGGGAGGGGGATAAATTAATCGAAAGCGTGCAGCGCCAACAGTCCCTCAAAAGGCAACAAGACCTGGAGTGGGCCGTGGCCGACCGGGGCTTCGATGGGGCAGCTACACGTAAGGCATTGCAGGCGGCGGGGGTGAGCAGCCACATTTGTCCGAAAAGTCCGGTCGCATTGGAAGCCCGCCTCAAGGAGCCTGATTTTTGCCGCTGGCAAACCCGCCGGGCCGGCACCGAGGCGCGCATTGCCATTGTGAAAAACCACGGCGGCGGACGTGTCTGGCGCGCCAAAGGCTTAAAGCACCGCAGGCTCGCAGTGGGGTGGAGCGTGCTCGCCCACAACCTCGCCTGGATCAGTCGAAAGGGCTGGCCGAAAGGGTCAGTCCAATTATTCATGATTTTTGGCAAAGTAGATGCCATCAGGTCTGTACTCTTGATGGTGCCAGCCAAGTCCGGTGAGACGGAGACGGCGTTCGATAATCTAGAGGGGCCAAAATGGGGACGGACCAAGTTGTTTAGCGTTTTGGGTAATTGCTTGTAACCTGCCTGCCTGTCCGCTGCAACCGGCTTGCAGGAGCGGGTTTTATCCCGAGACGGGATGGTAGTCGGATGTAGCTGCCATCTCCAGCGCGGTCATGGGTGCTCCCCGGAGGAGATCCTCAAACTTCGGCTCTAATTTCCCAGAATTAGCTTCTAAAAAATATTCCTCCGAAAGGGCCATGGTTGCGGTCCGTCTCCCCCCTCTTCTCGAAACGTCCGTAGAGCTGTCTATGTTGCGGCGGTCGCCCCCAGCCTCTGTCCAGCAAAGCCTTGGCCGCTTGCACCCTGGCTGCCGCTGGAGCGGAGGTATCCTGTGCAACCTCCACAAGCGCGGCCAAGGCGGGGTCCGTGTTCTCCCGAGCTAGCGCGCTCAGGGTCTTCGCCCTATCCTCCCGAGCCAAAGTTTCCTTGTTGCGCGAGCCGGGTGGCCTCCCCGCCGCCGTCCTCCGTGATTCCCATTATTATCTTTCATTCCTTAGCCTGAAATATTCTTAGAATTTTGTCAATTCGAGGAATTATAGGTTATTGACATGTTACTGACAATAGCTGGGATATAAAACTATCCTCGACAGATTCGAAAGATTTCCAACCCTGCCTGCAATTACCTAACTCCTCCTTCAATACCCTGAGGGGTGAAGCGATCACTTAAAGGTTAATAAAGGCAAATAAAGGTAATTAAAGGCAGGATATCAAGATTTACCCCAAATTATCAAAATATATCAAAATTTAAACCCAAAAACTTGATAAACTTGATTTATTTGCCCACCGACGCCTGCACTTACTGGTGTGGCTCCCCAACTTGATATATTCTTGATATTTTATCAAGTTGAGGGTCAGAAGTGGCCGGTTCCCATCCATGGGACAAAAGACGTCAGTGGCAATTCAGGTCAATTTGTCGGTCAACTCAAACGGGACGCCCGTGTGGGCGCACACTTGGCTTCGGCCTACGGTTTGCGGTTCCCTCCTCCTACTTGTCTCTCTCAGGTGGGTGAAATTTAAACCGCCATTTTCATTAGATAGCAGTGCTGATGAAAGTCAAAAATCTACTCGCCCTCTCACTTGTCCCGCTCCCACAAAATCAGGGGAAGACCAATTTTCCTATCCGACTTTGACGAGTTTGCTGACCCGTCCCGTCATCACCCATTCAGCAACGAAAATATTTCCGTTGCGGTCAAAGCAGGCGTCGTGGGGATGGACGAATTTACCTGGCTCCCAGAGGTTGCGTTTCGTTCGCATCCCGATTTCCTTGTCCAGTACCTTGACCCGCCAGGCCTCATCGTCTCCAAGGTGGGCGATGACCTCGTTCTGCAGATTCAAAAGAGTTATACGCGCATGCAAGTCGGGGACCAGCATGAGGTCGCCCTGAACATCGATGTCCGCCGGAAAGAGGAAGCCCTCTTGCGTCTTGAGATGCTTCCCGTCCATGCCGAACCACTGGAGACGTTTATTGGCCCGGTCGGCCACGACGAGTTTCGGCGTTCCGTCCCGATCGTCCAGCCATTGGCCGTGCGGCGTTGCGAACTGACCGTCTGCTTCCCCTTTGCCTCCGATCACCCTGACAAATCGGTCATTTCTGTCGTACTCGAATATCCAATTGCTGCCATAGCCGTCTCCGAGATAGTAACCGCCATCAGGCCGGAAGCTGGCGTTGGTAGGTCGGAAATTGACCTTCCGGCCAAGTTTGTCGCTGGCTTCGTTCATTTCCTCGCGACCCTTTTTCCAAACTATTTCGCCTTCCAGTGTAATCTTTGTGAAAAACAGCGAAGGATCGTTTGGCGAGAGATAGGCGAATTCCTGATTTCCCTCTTTGCGGATATCGATGCCGTGGCCTTTGGCCGCTGGTTTGCCGTCATGGCCTTTGATTTGGTGGATACCCCCGAGCGATTTCATGAATCTCCCATCAGGGTCGAAAACGAATATGGAGCCGGGATTGCCATGATGGGTGACGTAAACGAGCCCCTCCGCGTCGATCGATACACCGTGTGAGGCGCCGCCATAGCCATGGTTGCCGGGAAGGCTGTCCATGCCCCAATCGTGATAAACTTCATAGGTATGTTCCCCGCTGCCGACGCGAGGACGCTTGGACCCGGACTTGTTGATAGCATTCAGGATGTTGGGTCCCGCCACTGCAGCCGATGCTACCGCAGTGGATTTCAAAAAGGAGCGGCGAGAAAGTTTAGCGTTTGGGGTATTCATGAATGAGGGGCTGGTCAGCATATTGAATTTGTTTTAGAAATGCTCTTTATCCGGCGTTTTGGACCTATGCGAGTATCTGGTGGATCACATTGCCGTGGACGTCTGTAAGGCGATAGTGACGTCCCTGAAATTTATAAGTCAGTTGGGTGTGGTCTATTCCGAGTTGGTGCAGAATCGTGGCATGCAGGTCATGAACATAAACCGGCTTGTCCACGATGTTATAGCTGAAGTCATCCGTTGTGCCGTAGGTAAAGCCAGGCTTTACTCCTCCACCCGCCAGCCAAACGGTAAAACAACGCGGGTGATGGTCCCGACCGTAGTCCTCTGGCGTAAGTGGACCCTGACAATAAACGGTGCGACCGAACTCTCCGCCCCAAATGACCAGCGTGTCGTCGAGCATGCCACGTCGTTTTAAATCGGTCACCAAAGCAGCAGATGCCTGATCCGTATCCTTACACTGGGTACGTATCTTTTCAGGCAACTCGGTGTGGTTATCCCAACCGCGGTGGAAGAGCTGAACAAACCGCACCCCGCGCTCCGACATGCGACGAGCTAACAGACAATTGTAAGCATAGGTCCCCGGCTTGCGCGAATCCTCACCGTAGAGATCGAGGACATGGTCCGGTTCAGACTGAATATCAGTCAACTCCGGAACGGACGACTGCATGCGATAGGCCATTTCGTACTGAGCTATGCGGGTCTGAATTTCGGGATCCCCAAAATCCTGGTAACGCATTTCGTTCAGCCTACCTACATCGTCGATCATTTTGCGGCGGGTCTGTGAATCAACTCCTTCCGGATTCGATAGATAGAGCACGGGATCTTTAGTGGAACGAAATTTAACTCCCTGGTATTTCGTCGGCAAAAAACCGCTTCCCCAAAGTCGGTCATAAAGCGGTTGACCTCCGTTGCCGGAAATGAGCGCTATGAAGGCCGGCAGATCTTCATTCTCATTCCCCAATCCATAAGACAACCAAGCCCCGATACTGGGCCGACCGGCTAGCTGAAACCCGGTTTGAAAAAACGTAATGGCCGGATCGTGGTTGATGGCATCTGTCTTCATCGTTCTGATGAAGCAGAGATCATCCACGATCTTGGCCGTGTGGGGAAGCAAGTCACTCACCCAAGCCTGACACTCCCCGTGCCGGGCAAAGTCAAATAACGTTGGCACGACCGGAAACCGATCCTGAGTAGCCGTCATCCCGGTAAACCGCTGTCCCTGACGAATGGAATCCGGAAGATCGGTATCACGGAGGTCGTAGAGCGAGGGTTTGTGGTCGAACAGATCCATCTGTGACGGCCCACCCGATTGAAACAGGAAAATGATGCGTTTCACTTTAGGAGGGAGAGTCGGGACCGTACCCAGCAGGCTGCTCAGGGCCATGGTTCCAATGCCCCCCACCATTCCGCTCATGAAATCTCTGCGCGTAATTTTGCTCATTCTTTGGTTACGGTTTCATCAAGGTTTAAAAGCGTGCTGCAAATCATCGTCCAACTGGCCAAGTCGGCAACCGGAACAGAATCATCAACCGGAAATTCTCCAAACTCAACCAAGGAGTGCGCCGCTTCCTGTTCGTTTACATATCGTTGATGGTAATCGGATTTGCTCTTAATCAAGACCTCCATCTCCCTTTTGGAGGGTGAACGTCCCAACAATCGTCGGTAGGCGCCGTTTAAAATATCGACGTCGTTCTCGAACTTGAAAAGCAGATCTTGGGCAAATACACGCGCGGCTTCTACGAAGGTCACATCGTTCATCAAGTTCAGCGCTTGCAACGGAGTATTCGTCCTTCTTATTGCCTCGTCGCATGCTTCGCGCCCAGCCGCATCGAAATTGATCATCATGGGCGGCGGAACCGTTCGTTTCCAATAAGTATATATGCTTCGCCGATACAGATCTTTCCCTTCTGCCAGAACATAATTGGTGTCCGAAGCAAAGTCGGCCCAGAGCCCTTCCGGTTGGTAGGTCTTCACGCTGGGGCCACCGATTTCCCGATGCAAAAGGCCGCTTGCTGCGAGGGCCTGATCCCGGATCATTTCTGCTGGTAACCTGAAACGGAGGCCCCGGGCGAGCAGGCGATTTTCGGGATCTTTTTCAAGGAGTTCCGGGCTCACCCTGGAAGACTGCCGGTAGGTGTTGCTGGTCAACATAAGGAATAGCACGTGCTTCAGGTCCCAGCCCGACTCTACAAACTCAACGGCCAGCCAATCGAGTAATTTCGGGTGACTGGGCCGTTCTCCCTGAACGCCAAAGTCCTCGGTCGTTTTTACAAGACCCGTTCCAAAAATATCTCGCCATAGGCGATTTACCGCCACGCGGGCGGTCAACGGATTATCCCCAGAAACGAGCCATTTGGCCAGCCCCAGGCGGTTAGGCGGAAATTCCTCCGGCAATGGTGGAAACGAAGAAGGCACCCCAGGCTCCACCGGATCTCCCGGTTGATCATAAATACCACGAGTGAGCACCCGAGTCTGCCGCGGCATCTCATCCCGCATGACCATCACTGTGGGAATGTCTTCTTCAAATTCTCTCAAAGCAGTTTCCGCTGATCGCCACCTGTTGTAAGCTTGCCGAAGTTTCTCGGGTCCTCCCTGATGCAAAAAGAAATGACGTAATTTTTCTCTTTGCGAATCGCTCCGATTTCCGGCCGAATGCCCGAGAATGGTATCAAGGCTGGCCGGTTCATACACCCCCCGTACTTCCTCGGGACTCAGCACTCGGTCAAAAAAACGAACGTCATTCACCTGCCCGTCCAACTGAGCCATCCCCTTGCCGATTCTGAGCGGCTCATCCGAACTGAAATCCTGATTCAGAAAATCGTAATTCGCCTTATGCGCCACTCCCTCACCATTTACATAGACGTGAATATCCTTGGCCCGACGGGTGCCTCCATAGCTCACAAACAAGTGCACCCATTCACCTCGAGGAATTGGATCTAGCGTCTCGACTTTCACCGAATCATCCAACCACCGTTGCACAAAGTTTGCCTGAACCGTTCCCTTGTCCGTTAAATGCAAATTATACCCACGCCCTTCCGGCACCGGTTTCATCCGGGACAATATCGTGCCTGAAGCATAATCCTCGATCCTGATCCACGCTCCAAAGGAAAATTTGTCAAAGTAGCCAAATTCTCCTTCGTCCTCAAATTCCCGACCAACAAGCCCGTCTTCCTTTATGTTGGCAACCAGCCCCGCTGTTACGGTCCAATCATCTGGTAATGCGGAAGCCTGCGATTCCCACTTCGAAAAATAGCGATCGGATCGCTTGTATTCCCTTTCCCAAGTCCGTCGAGCCGCTGCTTCCCGGTTTTTCAAGTCCGCCAGTTCATCTTGCTGGGACCTCGTCGGAGCTTTCAACCAAGGCTC
This sequence comes from Opitutales bacterium, assembly GCA_965218995.1. GTDB lineage: Bacteria > Verrucomicrobiota > Verrucomicrobiia > Opitutales > UBA2995 > JAABVD01. The sequence goes on along the minus strand of CBDCML010000004.1, from coordinate 1,838,700 downwards.
GGAATTCCCTTCTTTCCACGCGCGCCCGTACTCGGGAATGTTGTTGAACATGGAAAAGACCTGGTAGTAGTCGCGCTGAGAAATCGGGTCGTATTTATGGTTGTGGCAACGCGCACAACCCATGGTGATTCCTTGCCAAATCGTAAATGTCGTATCCACCCGGTCTACCACGTATTCGACCTGAAATTCTTCCGCTACGATTCCGCCCTCAGCATTCCCGCGATGATTTCTGTTGAAACCGGTTGCAATCTGTTGATCCAAGGTTGGATGGGGCAGTAAGTCACCCGCCAACTGCTCAATGGTAAATTGGTCGAACGGCAAATTTGAATTGTAGGCCTCGATCACCCAATCCCGCCAGCGCCACATTTCGCGCCACCCGTCATTTTGGTATCCACTCGTGTCCGCATACCGCGCAGCATCCAACCAGCGGATGGCCATCTTTTCCCCATAGGCATTCGACTTCAGCAAGCGCTTAGCGGTCCGCCTAACGGAAGAATCGAGAAATTGTTCAATCGATTCCGGTGTCGGAGGAAGGCCGGTGAGGTCGAAGTGCAAACGACGAGCCAGGACCCGAGGATCAGCCGGTGGCGAGGGTGACAGTCCATCAGCATCCAACCGCGCGAGAACAAATGCATCAATAGGATTTCGCACCCATTTCGATCGCGAAACATTGGGCAGCTTCGGCCGTGTCGGAGGAACCAAGGACCAATGTTGCATCCATTTTGCACCCTCAGAAATCCACTTTTCGATAATCGCGATCTCACTCCCGGTTAAATGCCGGTCCGCGTCTTTGGGGGGCATCCGTTCTTCAGGATCTTCATGGGAAATGCGGTAGAAAAGTTCGCTCTTCTCCAAGTCACCCGAGGCAACAACCTTGAATTCCCCTAAATCGCCAAAGAGGCCGTCGTGGGTATCCAACCGCAAATCAGCTTCCCGCTGAGCCGCATCCGGACCATGACACTGGAAACAATTATCCGAGAGAATGGGTCTGATATCCCGATCGAAATCGATCGGTTCTGCTCCAAGGGATATTGAAGACAGAACGAAAGCCGGGAGGCAGAAAAAATAACGAAGAATTACCATAGTAAGCCGATTCAGCAAAGGATTGGCCTCAACCCCATAAGTTTTGCAAAATGGAGCCTCGATTACAAATCCTTTTCGGTTCTCGCTGTCGTTAGTGGGGTATTCGAAATTGACATCAGATGCATTTTATTTTTGCATCTGATGTATATGAGGACAACTTTGGATATCGATAAGCCGATTCTCGACGAATTAAGACGGTTGGGGAAGCGTCGCAAAAAGTCGTTAAGCCGAATCGCCAGCGAACTATTGGCAACATCCTTGAAGCGCGAAAACGAAAAACGCAAAGGCGATTCGGGAAAGACGTTCCGGTGGAATGCAAGCTCCATGGGGGCTCGAATCGATATCGAGGACAAAGATGAGCTTTACCGAGTTTTGGACGAAATGAAATGAGCTACTCTCTCGATGCGAACATCTTGATTTACGCTTCAAACAAGGACTCGGCGCACTTCGAAAAGGCGGTCGACTTTCTTGGCCATTGCATGAGCGAACCGGACCCTCTTTATCTTTGCTGGGCTACCGTTTTCGCCTACTTGAGAATCGTTACCCACCCCAACATATTCGCATCGCCTCTTTCCCCGAACGAAGCGATGGGGAATATTGAAACGCTGCAATCAGCATCACACGTTCGATTTATTTCAGAGGGCGAGGATTTCTGGGATTGTTATAAACAATCCTGTGAAGGGATGAGCGTTCGCGGAAACCTCGTTCCCGATGCCCACATTGCCTCCCTGCTTCGCGAGCAGGGCGTTAAGCGCATCTATTCTCGAGATCGGGATTTTCTGAAGTTCCCTTTCCTAAAGGTAGTAGATCCATTTTCCTAATACCAAAGCATGGCTGATTTCTTGCCGATCTTCAGTCTACTTCAGAAACGTAGATTTTCCGGTCCCGCGAGGACCGAATAGGAAAAAATGCTACTGAGGCGATTTAAAGTATCTCGGAATTAGATACTCCATTATGGGTCGCAATATGGAATTAATACTTCCATTATTCAAGCCTGATCCAAACCGGCGAACCACATGATCATTCAATACCGAGGGAACGAAGGTCGAGTGCTGGAACGGACATCGAGCCGATTTGCGGGAGAAGTTGGGTCGACTCCTGCTTTATCGTGGGTGATTTTTTTTCCTCAAGGCTCTACAACAATTATTTCTCCTTTCGAATTTATGTCATAATGCATTTCACAGGGTATTGCTTCATTTTCGTGTCGCGTGTTATCAAAATCAGGTCTTCATGCAGGGCCTGGGCCAGAAGCATTCTGTCAAAAGGATCCTGATGATAGGTGGGCAGTTCCACCATGCGCGTTCCGTGCGCATAGGTAAGCGGCAGTTCCTGAAACCCGCGTTGTTCAATTTCTTTTTCCAGGCCCGGCGGCGCCTCCAGTTTACCCAAAGCCTGCTTGATGGAAATTTCCACGCTGCTGACCGCGCTGACAAACACGGAGTATTTTGGATCCTGAATCAGTTGCCTCGCTTCACCGCTCAGGGCTTTCGGCTTACCCAGCGCCCAGAGAAATACGTGGGTATCCAACAGGTAATTCATGCGCCCGAGAGTATCCGGTTAATTCGGGGGTCTTCCTCATCAAAGTCTTCCCCTACCCTAATCCGTCCCTCATAACCTCCCAGTGGGCGTGGCTCTTTGCGTGGAGCATAAGCCGTTATTTTAGCCAGGGGTTTGCCATGTTTGCCCAAAATGAACTCCTGTCCTTTAGCAGCTTGGTCAATCAATCGTGACAGGTGGGTTTTGGCTTCCTGGACATTCACTACTTTCATAAATAAAACCTGGTCTGGTCTGGTTTAAATGTCAAGGCCCCAAAAAGGTGCAAAATGATGGCGTGCCTATGCACACGGCCATCGATTGAGCCGTATTCAAATGTTAAAATCATATATTTCGAAAATCTGACAGACACTTTCGGCACAGAGGTCAGGGATATCGATCGGGCAATTCCCCTTGATCAGGTTAATTTTTTGAGATGGGAACGCCTCGGCTGTTTTCACTGGTGAGGGACCGGGAAAGCGCCAAGGATATCGAAGCCCTCAACCAGACTACCGTTTCGATGGGAAAAGCGCATAATGTAATATAAGCCGGTTCGGAAACAGCTCGGTTCCCTTGGCCTTCGGTGCGAATGCCACCCCTGACCTGTCGCAGGTCACCGGATTTGGGATCTACATATCCGGAAGCGATGGCAATGCGCCTCTCACCATCGATGGATTCCGGCTGAGCGAATATGAAGCATTGATCTACTACCACCCGGGCAAGGCTTCCCATTGGTTTAACGGTTCCGATAACCTACGGGTAGGCATGTCCGATATGTCCGGCGCCTGCTTCAATGAGATGTACTGGAACACCCCCCGGAACGCCATTGCCGCCATGAACGGACGCCAGTGTCAGTACGCATTCCGTTCCTTCTACCATAACGGCAAGTGGAACCCCACCCAAGCCGGTCATTCGATGAGTTTTACGGCATGCCGACGCCTATCGCCACAACGGTTTCCAGTATGAGTTTTACGGCTACGAATGGGGTCCGACGCCTATGGCCACAACGGTTTCCAGTATGGGACGGCGGACCACGCTACGAATGGGGTCCGACGCCTATGGCCAACTGGCATGGAGACGGGTAGTTTGACGCGGCAGAGAACGAGGATTTGACCCAGGGACATCCTTATCGCGAACGCGCGGGCTGGGAAGACCGCGATTTCAAAGACGACGATGGATTGGACGAAAGCAACTTGACCCAGGCTATCGAAGTGATCTCGGATTTCGACCAGGGTGGATTCGTCGAAGATGTTTCCTCCCTGACCGACGAACCGGTTCTGGCCTTGCGACTGAATCTTTACCAGGACTTTGCCCGCCTCGGTCACAATACCTTACAGTTCAATGAAAACGCCATAGCCTATGACCGGCAGCGAACTCCGGGAAGCGCGCATAACATTATTTCCGGCGCCTGGGCGGCGGCAGATCTTTCCAGCGTCCTGCCCGGCGCTCAACCATCGACCGCTACCGACATGACCCGCATTCCCTACCGCTGGGCGGACCGCCTGGATGTGTTGGAAGCAAATTTTCGTTACTTATGGAATTATGACCCTGATAACCAGACCTGGAACATCCATGACTTGGTCGTGAACGGAGGTGAAAGTGTGGAAGCGCCAACCAACTCTCCCTTCAGCATCGTTGCCGACAGCGGAGACCCCAATGATGCCGGACGCTGCCAAGCCGTGGCTCTCTATTTTCCTGCGTGGTCCGAGCTGAACCAGTATCCGATTGTTGGAATCGATAGAAAATCCGGAGCGACGGTTTACCGCGAAAACCGAATCTTGTCCACTACCGCAAGCGCCGCTCAAGCTACCAAAGGCGGCTGGAGGGGACCGGAGAATGATATCTCCAGTGAATTTACCAAGCGCATTATCGGCGTTGATTACGCCGGTATCCTAAGCCCGGACCACACACCCGAGGGCGTATACGAAAGGCTCCGACAGGAGATCTTCTGGATATTCGGAACGCCGGAAGACCTGGTAAAAAGCATTCCGGATATCGAATCTCATTTCACCAGCCTGCCAGTGGCGCTGCCCGGACCCGCCCACCTCAAGGCCATGCCTGGAAGCAATGATTTCACAAATGGATCCGTGGACGTACCAGCCAATCAGGGGCTCAGATGGTGGCCGGCTATTGGAGCGGAAACCTATCATGTCTATCTCGGCACCGATCAAACCGCTGTCGCCTCGGCCAACACCGGATCGGATAGTTTCCTGGGCACAACTACTACCAATTGGTTCCAGGACGAAATCCTGGAATCCCATACTACCTATTACTGGCGAGTCGACGCCCTCAACGCGGCCGGCCTTACCGTGGGAGATGTATGGAAATTTACCACTTCGGAAGCGGTTTTCTACGATCGGGAGATAACGCTAACTTTCAACCTGGGAGATGGAGCGCGCTCGGACGGTATAGGAACCACCTCCAACACTATCATCATGGACAATGTGCTCATCGGCAATGGCCCTCACGAAGTGCATTTGACAATGACGGGTTATGCGGGAAACGCTGCGGCAAATATTCAAAAAGTCCCAACTGGCATCACTGCAAATGGATTGGTCGTAGTTGCCGGAAACATGCGGGACATCGAGGTGGGCGAAGGGCTGCGCTTCGACCTGCAGATGTTCCGGGCCGGAGAGCCGGTTTACGGCGCTGATTACAAAGTGACAAACTTTACTTTTACCGGGAGAAGAGATAACAACCAGCGCGACTACTCGATCACATCCGCAACTGGTGAAACCCTGGCAGAGGAAACGAACTTCGATCCGGATAACTATCAGGTCGATACCCCAAAACGGGCTTTCACTCCCGGAGCCGGAATCGATTTCAGTTGGAACCGCATCGGAACCGGCGGAGCCATCATGGCCCTGGATACCCTCACCCTTCAAATCTCCAACGTAGTTTACCAAGAAACCAAATTCACCTCCAACGGCACACCTTACAGTTTTCTCGATCAATACTACCCCGGGCTGACAAACGATGCCGACTACACGGCAGCCGACTTGGCCGATAGCGATGGTGACGGCTATTCCGCCTGGGAGGAGTACCTGGCCGGAACCAATCCGACCGACCCAAACTCCTCCCTCTCCATCAGACGTATCGCAAAAAGTGGAAGACCGGGTCAACTACTGTTAGGCTGGAGTAGCGTGAGTGGAAAAAGCTACAGCATCTACGTCAGCGACACGCTGACAGAGGACAACTGGACCCTGATGGATTCCGGTATCGTGGCTTCCGCCACCGAAACAGAGAGGGTGGTCTCCATCTACGGATATCCCCGTTTCCTCAGGATCGCCGTAGAGTAAGCGGCAACAATGGCAGGGACCAAGAGACCACCGATTACATGGATGAAGCAATCCTCATGCCCATGAACCGCTACTCCCCTAACTTGACAAGTTAATCAATTTCATGCACTATCCCATGCATGGCTATTAAGACAATCAGTTTGGAATTGGATGCCTCCCGCCTACGCCCAAACCGTGCTTCGCAATGCTACGCAGGTCAAGAGGCTACGGCGTGACAGGTCGGCAACAAGATGGAGCTATGCTCCAACGGGATAAAGGAGGGCGGACATTCCTGTCCGCTAATTTCTCTATTGAAGCGGGTTAGAAAACCCGCTCTCCGTTAAATCCTCTTCGCGAAGCGATCCTGTTCCGGCAAAGCCGGATCAAGTGACTGTAAGGAACGTTGTTAAAAATATCTGAAACATCGTCACTCCCTCATCCGCGGGATCCGCGGTTCATTCCTCATCCATATCTCTGCGCTCTTTGCGCCTTTGCGAGAGTCAATTTCTCTGTCTCCAAACCATCTCTTCAAAAAGTCCCTACCATCCTGTTTGAAAAGGATTTGGGCGGGATTTGTCTTCAGCAGGTCGGATATTTGATGAAAGATCAATAATAAACTGTTGATAAACAATTGATTAAGACTTTTTCAGGCCCGACTAGATACGAAAGAGAATGTTTTCCCGTCCAACAAACTTGGTGCAAGCCATAAATCCCAATGAAGCAAGAACCGCCAGCGAGACAAAGACAATTGCGGTAGGGCCCCAATCCACCTTCCCGGAAAAGATAGCCTTGCTGGCAAGGGAAATATTCAGGATAGGCACAAGAGCCGTTATATAGGTAAGCTTGACCCAAGGCATCATGCCAAAAAGGAGTGGAAAAAGAATGGCTGCCATCAAAGGGGAAATAATGCTCTGAGCTTCCTTGAAACTTTTGGCAAAAAAGGAAAGAGCCAGGAGAAAAGAGGCAAAGAAAATGGTCAGAAGCAGGAGCAATGAGAAAAACAGGGCGATATTCATGGGCTGCAGCATTGGGCCAATGGAGGTGGGGATGTCACCCATCAAGGAACCCATGGAAAACATTGCTATGGCCATGCTGGTCAGCGACAAACTCGCGGCGAACACCCCGGAGCATATGGTGACCAACAATTTTCCCATAAGAATCTGAATGAGTGGCGCGGAGGATGTGAGTAATGTTTCCAGAGTCCCCCGCTCTTTTTCACCGGCACCCAAATCAATCGCGGGGTACATGGCTCCGGTAAAGGACAAGATTATGAATATGTATGGAATAAAACCACCGATAGCCTCCCCTATTTGCTCCTGTTGGGTGGCATTGTCCTTAAATTCCACATGTACCGGGTTAATAAAATCCAAAGTGTATCCAAGGCCCTGTATTCGGGATTCCCTTACTTCCTTTCTGTAGTCATTGACGACATCCATGATGCGCCCTCTCAGAATTCTCCCGTTGCCTGTAGAACGGTAGTACAAAGTCATCTGTCCCGCACCTCTTGCTGAAAGCTGCTCGGCAAAATCTGATTGAAAGACAATTACGGCATCAATCTTGGAATGCTCCACCTCGTCCATTGGATCCACCCCGGATTCCAACAGGCTCACTTCAAGGCCTTCTTCAGCTTTTAACTTATCGATGAGCGCATTGTCCGGCGCCGGTTGAACCAAGCCTATGCGAACAAGTTTTTCCTGGGCCTTCCTTACTTCCTTGATGGCAAAAAACCCTATGCCACCGAACAACACCGGAAAAATAACCATGGGAATAATGATCATCGCAATAATAGCCCGCCTGTCCCGAAGGGTATCGAGGCCCTCCTTTTTAAAAACTGACCAGACAATGTTCATTCCGCACCCTCCAGGATCGAGATAAAGGCGCCCTCAAGGGAATGCTGCCCGAATTTTGATTTAAAATTCGCGAAACCGCCATTGTAACACAACTTGCCTTTGTGGATGATCCCCAGGTCGTCACTCAGCAAACTGACCTCACCCATGATGTGAGTAGAAAAAATTACCGTTTTCCCTGCATTTCGACATTCGCGGATCCATTCGGTAATGGTACGGGAGGTCAATACATCCAGGCCGTTGGTAGGCTCATCAAAAATTATGACTTCGGGATCGTGCATCAGGGTTCGGGCTATGGATACCCGCTGTTTCTGCCCCGTGGATAACTTCCCTACCCGGCGGTCGGCAAACTCACCTATGGCCAAGCGGTCGATAAGCTCCCCCATTCGGGACTGGATCGTCTCCGGTTCCACCATGTGCAGGGCGCCAAAATATTTGAGGGTCTCTCGCGGGGTCAGACGGTCGTAGAGTCCGGTGGACCCGGTCAGGAAACCTAATTTTGCACGGGCTTGCCTCGCATCTTTGCTGATATCGATACCGGCAACCCTCACCGTGCCTTCCGAAGGCTTGAGCATACTGGCAATAATGCGGAGAGCCGTTGTCTTGCCGGCGCCGTTAGGCCCGATCAAGGTGTAAATACGACCGGGGTAGCAGGTGAAGGACACCTGATCGAGAGCCTTGAAGGTAACTTTGGGAGCAATGCCATAGACCTTATGTTTCTTGGCTTTGGCTTTTTTGAAAATTTTGGAAATTCCCTTTAGTTCGATCATCGAGCAGTTTTGGGCGGTCGTTCAGGTAGTTTACTTTCGAAGAGGCCAGCGCGCCTTCATCACGGATACCTTGTATGCCGCCAAAGGCGCCAATCAAGGCTTCGTGCATGACAATGACTTCCTCGACGGTGGGAAAATAATGGCTCATCTGGCCAGTAAATCACCCAAGCGGCGATTTTTCTCAACGCTGGCCTCATTATTTCCACCCATTTGGCGAACATCAGGACAACCCGTCAAGATTGATCTTGATAAAAATGGGCAAACCTTCCAATAGCCTTCAGCCTTCTTAGACTTCCTTCCAAAGCTCCAACTGGCTTGTTCCCGGTGGTATGAAATGGGCCGTACTCAGTAGGACGGGATTTTTCTTAAACCCGGCTTTCAGGCAACCGAGCTGATAGAGATGCTTGAGTTCTTTGGCCCAAGGGCCTTGTCCGCGAAAGCGTTCCCCAAACGTGTTTGAATTCAACCGGCCGCCGTGAAAGCTTTTCAATCGGTCGAGAATGCGGTCTTTCTTACCTGGAATTTCCCGCTCCAACCATTCGGAAAACACCTCGGCGGTGGCTCCCGGCAGACGCAGGGGAACATAGTTGACTCCCCTTGCGCCCGCCTCATGAGCTGCCTGGATGATGGCAGGTAATTCCGTATCGTTGAGTCCCAGGATCATCGGGCCGGCCATCACCCCGGCGGGGATACCCGCCTCGTTCAGCTTCTGTACGGCTTCCAGTCGTTTGCGGGGGCTGGAGGTGCGCGGCTCCATCTTCCGAGCCAATTCCGAGTTGAGTGTGGTCACCGAAAGACTTACCTGAACACAGTCCCATTGGGCCAGCTCCCGCAAGAGGTCCAAATCGCGCAGCACACCGGCGTTTTTTGTGATGATCATGACAGGATGACGGCAGTGGGCCAACACTTCGAGGCATTGGCGGGTAATTCCCAACTTTCTCTCCAATGGTTGGTAGGGATCGGTGACGCCGCTCATGGCAAGGGGCCTGGCTACCCATCCTGGTTTGGCCAATTCGGCTTCCAGTAAACGGGCGGCCTCTCGTTTGACCAGTATGCGGCTTTCAAAATCCAGCCCTGCTGAGTATCCCAGAAATTCATGGGTGGGTCGGGCGTAACAATAGGCGCAACCGTGCTCACAACCCCGGTAAGGATTCAGGCTGACATCGAAGGGTATGTCGGGACTCTGGTTGCGACTGACGATGCTGACGGCATGGTCGTCGATAACTTCCGTTTTTACGGAATCGCACGCCCAATACTCCGCTTCGTCGGGTTCATAAGTGTGGGGTTCGAAACGGTTGGGCGGGTTGGTCGCGGCAGAGCGACCCCGGAGGGATTTGGGAATCCTGGACATACATGATATGATCAAATGTTCATTATCGATTAGGTCAACTTTTTCTTTTATTCATTCCCCATTGCTCCGCTTAGAGGATTGAACATGGATCCCGCTTCGCCTAAACCGTGCTTCGCAATGCTACCATGCTTCGCCTAAAGGCTCCGCACGGCACAGCGCAGGTCAAGAGGCTACGCCAGGACAGGTGGGCAGGATAGACAGTATAAGTAAAGCAAAATGACGACTCCGGCGGAACCACCTCTACCCCAGATGCTCGATGTCAACATTCCCCCAATATTCCCGAAGATACTCGGCAACCAAACGTCGGTGGCAGTAATGGGGTTTGTCCTCGCTACATAGCAGGCAAGCATCTTCAAGGGTTTCTTGCTCAATCACATTTTCTATTTTCCGGGCAGCCATGAGATCGATAAAGTTGCGTTCATAGGTCTCCCAACTGCCGCGTTTTTTCTTATAGGCGTCCAGCATGTCCTTTGTTGGCGCCAAGCTCGGCAGATGCGTGTATTCCATGCCGCAAATCTGTTTTAAAAAGTAGGTAAGATCATTCTTTTTTGCGAATCCCGACAACTGGGATACGTTGTTGAGCCGCACATCAACGACCCGCTTGACACCCGCTGTTTGCAAGCCGTCGAAGAACTGTTCCGCACTTTTTTTGGTGAAGCCAATGGTGAAAATTTTCATTGTGCTGCCTCCTCATCAACATACGCAATGCGCCGTTCCTGTGCCGCGTATGCCCGGCCCTCTAATTCTTCAGGGGTAAGAAACAAATCCTGCGTTGGCAATCTCAATTGCTCAAACAGGCGTCTAATGGTCTCGTCGTGTGGTTCCAGCGATCCATTCTCGAGAATGTGTGTAACATCCACTCCGCTTGCCAACAATTCGCGAGCGACGAGGACCGTTCGATGGCAGTCCAAGGGATCCTTCTCCGCACACATCAAGGCAAGGCACCTGCTCTTGCTTCCGTCTCGGACGCGCTTAATTCCAGATTGAAACAGTGGGGTTTCGGCAAGCGCGCGATATTGCACCCGGCTGTTCTCGTAACATCGTGGGTCGTCACTGCGCGCGCCGAGTTCCTTACCGAGGAAAACATAGGCGATATTCCGGGCCTTCAGGGCCTCCGCGAGATCTTCCCGATTGAATTGCGGTTGCCAACGGCTATATGGAACCGATCTCACGTCTGCAATGGCATCCACGCCATGTTGCTCCAGGAGGGAGACGAAATCCTCAAGCGCGTGCGTCGAGTGTCCCACGGTAAATACCTTTGATTGTTTTTTTGTTTCTGTCATCGCGGTTTCTCCATTACGCCGGCAATCAGCTTGTAGCAATACGAGTCATAAGGTTCGCCCAAACTGATCGTTAAAAAACATTCACCCAGGTTAAAATTGCCATCTTTACGCTTGAGATAAGCTCGTTCGATATCGGGATCAGTGACCCACAGAGCGTATTGGTGATAGGCAAAACGGAATTGTCCCTGTACACGGCGCTTTGAATCTCCGAAAGCCTCGCCCGGCGCGAATACGTTCAGACGAAGTTTATCGACATGGACCAATTTCAGAGAGCTTGATTCGTCCTTTGCCTGATCTAGCGGTATTCGATCATTAAGTCCCTTTTTTGTGTGGTACTCATTTTGCCATAATGTCCCTCCTTTCTCAGATAATTTTTTCAGGTCATTCCAAGGGTATTTTGCAACTTTTCTCCAATAATACTTCGGATCAAGTAGCCAGTTTTCTTGCTGGTAATCACCTGGTTGATGTCTCTGCAATGGAATGTCTATAATATCCAGCATTCTGGGGTCGCTTCCGTCCTTGTACTGACGTTCATATTCTGATACCTCTTGGGCAGATCCGTTAACCGTGTAATTTTTAACTTTGATTGGTAAAAGCGTTAAAAGCTAATTTCTCTCGCCCAAGGCTTCAACAGCGCTTATGGCCCTGCTGCCTAGTATCAGCATTTCGTATTCATTTTGTGAATGCATTCGGATATTTTGCAGCTTTTTGGCCTTTTCAGCCATCATTTCCCTCTCATTTCCTCACTGCCCCCAGTTGGCCGAACCGGCATAAATTATAAACCAGGTTGGACAGGCCTATCTGAAACTCGGCTCTTTCAATTCCTATGGTGCGAATCCAGTCCGCCCCCAGGCTGTTGGCCTGGAACCCGAATATGTGTTCCACCCGGCAGCGCAACGTACTCTTGAGCCGGTTGATCTTCTTCTGAAATCGCGTCAGAGGATGGTTGCGGTACCCTTTTTGATGGATCATGTTTTTGATCTTGCGATTGCGTAGCAACTCGTCGTTTTGCGCGCTTTTGTAGGCGCTGTCCGCATACAGGGATTGATCATTGTCATCCAGCAGTTCCTCCAGGACATTGGAGTCGTGGACCTCGGCGCTGGTTACTGCAAAGGTCTCAACAAACTTCGAAGCCGCGTCGCATTTAGCGTGATTCTTGTAACCAAAATGAGTCTCCTTGCCTTTCTTGGCCCAGCGGGCATCGCCATCGACATGGCTACGGGCTTTCGGGGAAAGTTCCTCCAATTTTTCCGCGGCAACTCGCCGTCTGGGGGCGTCCACGAAACTGGCGTCTACGATCTTGCCGCCTTTGCCCACCAGTCCATTCTCGGCCAATAGACCACCGAATAATTCAAACAAGGACTTCATCCCTTGCCGTCCCAGTCGTTGTTTGAAGTCCCAGATAGTGTTCTTGTCAGGCACCCCATCCCCCACTGAAAGTCCTAAAAAACGTTGAAAACTAAAGCGGTCCAGAATTTGAAACTCCGTCTCTTCTTCACTCAGATTGTGGTAGCGTTGGATGATGAGGACCTTGAGCATCAGAACCGGATCCCAAGGAGGACGACCTCCTTTTTCGTGATCGCCGTAGTCCAGGATTTCCAACAGCCTCGGACGAAAAAATTCGAAGTCGATCTGCTCATTGAGCTTGTCCAGCGGGCCAGCCTGACTGGAAAGCTCTTCCACCCGCTCGATTAAATCAAACAATCCACTTTGTTCTTTGCCTTTACGAAACTTCATTGCTCAAGACTAGAGGATGCGTATCAAACTATCAAATGCGAAATTTACTAATTGAGGTTACCGGATGTGCCCTCTTGATGTTCGCGGCTACTCACAGGGCGAATCCAGCGCCCCTGAATACCAGCAACAAGCTCCAGCCCGGCGATGGCACCGGCCAGATAGTTTTCGCGAGTTAGCCAGGCAAACAATTCTCTTTGTTGTGGGCATTATGTCTCTCCTTCAATAACAAATAGTCAGCACAGAGGTCGCGTTTGTCGACCTTCTATGGAAACTTGACCACGGATGAGATACAGATTTTTTAGATTTTTCAAACAACGCTCCTTCCAGTCGCTCGCTACGAATTTTGTGAGATATGCGGAATAACATGAGAGAAACGCTTCTATCCGCTTTTTTTCTTTTTCTTTTTCCAACTTTGGTCTGTCAGGCCAACTTGCCCGATTACAAAGGGGATGTGACCGATGTGCGAATCCTCAGAAATGTGGAACAACACCCGGACTCATGGAGAATCTGGCAACCCAGTATTGTGCAGTGGAAGTTGAAGCACTTGATCGTGGCATTCGGAGCCATGACAAATGGGAAAAAGGACATGGGAGACATTTTTGCCATAATCTCCCGCAACGACGGCGACACCTGGGAGGAGCCAGTAGCTATCTTTGACCACGATATCAGGCAGGGAGCGATCCAATTTGCCTATGCCAATCCGGTCCTTTTCAAACCGGATCAACAGGAAATTGCCTGGTGTTTTGCCATGCGCTGTTCAATCCAGCAGGAAAACAGTGAGGAATCCCAGCTCGTAGCAGCCTACACCGCAGATGGAGGCCGGTCATGGAACCCCGTAGAACTGGCCATGCATTACACGGGACCATTGATCACCAACGGAACTTTGATTGAGACCCTTATCCGAGGCCGGAAACGTTACTTGCTCCCGGCCCATAGAAATACCCTGGCCTCTGACCCTAGAGGAAGCCGCGATCACTTTCTGTTAAGTAGCAGTAGTTTGCTTGAATGGAAACTGGAAGCGTTCATACCCCAGCCGGAGAAGGCGCGGGTCTTTCTTCACGAAGGCAACATCGCACCCGGGGACAAATCGGGCGAACTGAAGATTGTCATGCGCACGGCTGATTACGATGATACCAATAAAACCACCAGTCCGCCACGCGCCTATTCGAGCACGAGCCGGGATGGTGGTCGTAACTGGAGCGTTGCTGTGGAGGAACCTGAACTGCATAATGCCAAATCCAAAGGTTATTTTGGGCGGGCATCCAATGACACGCATATCTATGTCCATAACGATGGCCCTGCCCAACGCGACAGGAGTTGGCCGGGATTTCCCCACGGCGGACGCACTTCGTTGCGCTATAAAACCAAAGAACCCGGTGGCAATTGGAGCAAGCAAATGACTTTTTTCGACGCGGGAGTGAAAAATTCATACCCTACCCTTTTCGAGGTGGCGCCCGGTGATTTTCGGGTCGTTTGGGATAGTGGAACGGCCACCCGACCGCGTACCCAAATTCTGTTCGGCAAATTGAAACTGAAGCCGTGATCGTAATTTAACCACAGAGGGCACAGAGAACACAGAGGTATTTTAGAATTAACTCTCGCAAAGTTAGCTAAGATCGCCAGAGGAAATAACTGTAGGAGTAGGAGGGGGTTTACCCCCCGATTGCTTTGATCCGCACGGTATGCCCCGATTTATTAGCCAAAAATGAACCCTAAGAAAAAAATTTTGAGCTCATTGCGTTTTTTCGCGGCTATTCATTCAGCCTTCAGCCTTTTGCCTTCTTCCTTTCTTTGCGCCTCTGCACCGACGCAGCCCAACGTCCTGATGATCATAATCGACGACATGAATGACTGGGTATCACCCCATCCGGCCAAATGAAAACATTCGAGCGTATCACCAAAGCAATAGGGCTGTCGTGTTTGCTATATGTCCCTGTAGCTGCTTCTCAATTTAATATTGTTCTGTTCCTGATCGACGACCTGGGCTGGAAGGACATTGGCTGCAACGGAAGCGCCTACTACCAGACACCAGCTATTGACCGCCTTGCCCGCGAAGGCATGCGCTTCTCCCAGGCCTATTCCGCCTGTGCGGTTTGTACACCCTCCCGCGCAGCCATCCTGACGGGACGTTATCCAGCCCGAATGCTAATGACCAATTGGACCCCTGACGGCCGATGGAATCCGCAAGCCCGCTTGCGCGAGGGCCGTTTTGTCCGCGACCTGCCACTCGAGGAGTTTACCATTGCAGAGGCTCTGCGGGAGGCCGGCTACCAAACAATATCGATAGGCAAATGGCATTTGGGAGGACCCCCCTTCTCCATGCCGGAACACCATGGCTTTAACCGAAATATTGGCGGATCAGCCCACGGTAGCCCTGGGCAATATTTCTTCCCCTATGCGGGCAATTGGTCCATCCCGACGACCAAGAAAAGATCCCGATGGAATGTATTGCCGGATGGCCAACCGGGAGAATATTTGACGGACCGCCTCACAGAGGAGGCTACCACGTTCATCAGGGACAACCGAGACCGGCCCTTTTTCCTCTATTTCCCACACTATGGGGTGCATACGCCGCTCCAAGCCAAAGAGGAATTGGTCAAAAAATACCGAGCCATACCAGAGAGCGAAAGACAGGGAAACCCGGTCTATGCAGCTATGGTGGAGAGCATCGACCAGAGCGTGGCGAGGGTCATGGACACCTTGCGCGAACTGGATTTGGAGAAGCGCACAGTGATCATATTTACCTCGGATAACGGTGGATTCTGGAAGGCCACCGACCATTCTCCTTTGAGAGGTCACAAGGGGACTTACTGGGAAGGTGGCATCCGCGTGCCCCTGATCATCAAGTGGCCCGGGAACGCGCGAGCCGGCAAAGTAGTTGACACACCGGTTATAGGAATGGACCTCTACCCCACCATGCTGGAAATTGCAGGCTTGCCCATGCGTCCCAACCAGCATCTGGACGGGCTCAACCTTGCCCCACTATTGCGGGATGCTACCGAACTCCAACGCCAAACCCTATTCTGGCACTTTCCCCATTACAACAACCACCCGGAAACCATGCCGCAAGGAGTTATCAGGAAAGGATCATGGAAGCTCATTGAGGGCTTTGATCCACCGGGCCTACAGCTTTACCATCTGGAGCAGGATCCGGGAGAAGCTGATAACCTGGCCGGTAACAACGAGGAAATTGCTACGAGCCTACTAAACGAATTGCAAGATTGGCGCCGAAAAGTTGACGCCGATATGATGAAACCAAACCCCGATTTCAATCCCTCGAAGGAAGGAAACACCAAAAAGAAATAGGCTGGCCCGCATTCCTCTTGACGATCACTTCAGGCTTTTTCCCCTCAATCGTTTGTGAAAACACTAAACAACTATCTTCCTCCTCTTGAGAGGTTCCATTTTATGGCTACCAGTCTTTTCCTAATGCGGGCAAGGGTATCCCTTACGTCTGAATCACTGGGAAACTCTCCGAATACGAGATTCGAAAAGGCGCCTCGATATACCGAACGTAACATTGGCCATGTTTGCTCCAGGTCTGCAAAGATCAGTGCTTTTTGCGGAGGTATGGAGAGCCAAGCGTTGTTGTTCTTGTAGCTAACCACGTCGTTTTTCGCAACTGAAAGCAAGAGCAGTTCGAAGTCTGTCGATTCGAAGAAGGCTTTCAATTCGGTGTTATCCAGCAGCTTGTGCACATCGTAGGCGTGGCGGATTTTGAGTTTAAGATCGTCGATAGGTTGTTCGCTGTAGCTAAATCGCACCAGACTCATGATCTTTTCGCAAAGTGTGCGCTCAGGACGAAGAGCGTTGACTTCGAAAGGGACAAGGTCCCATTTCTCGACAAGTGATTGCTGGCCACGTTCGACCATCATATCACTTACGTATGCGCAAAGGGTTCGCATCGTGTAGGGCTCAAAGCTTCCGAGCCAATTTGCCTCGACCACAATGAAGCTGCCCCGAACTTGACCTGGATTGCCAACGAATATGTTGGGATAGCCATGAACAGTTTTTCGGTTCATTCCCATGCGGCGCGTGAGTCCCTCGACCTCGATTTCCGGCAAGATAGCTGATACCGCTGCTCCGATTCGTTTGAGCTTTTCCTTGAGCTGATTTCCTGACTCAGAATCGCTGCGCTTTACGACGAGATCAATATCCTCTGAGAATCGGTCAATGATACCAAAGCACTTGGATAAAGCGGTACCGCCTTTGAATATGGTTTCCGCTCCAATCGGATCTGAAAAAATTGACTTAAGCGCGTAGGTTACCCAGTAGTCCTTTTCGATGTAAGTCTCGGGAATCTCCATCGCTTGGGCAGTAGCAATAATGGCCTGCCGAAACAGCACTTTGTCTTCATGCAGTCTCATACAATATTCCAGTTCTCGGCGCCTGAGAGGATCATTGAGGCTCCGGGAATTTTGTAGCGTGTGATCGGATTTAAGGACCGCTTAAGCCCCTCCAGGTTCGGGGTTGCAAAATTGATCTGTTCGAGCATCGCTCCAAGCAAGGCGCGAGTGGAGGGAGGGTATTTTAGGGATAGGCGAACCAGAATTACAAGCTCCTCAGGGGAACAATCCTCGATCAGCGCCACGAGTCTTTGACAAGCATCGGCTACGCTGGTGTCCGGAATCTTCTTCACGTAACGTAGGGAGTCGAGGAGCTGAAGCAAGGGGATGTTCTCCTTGGTGATGGTGTTTTTCTGTTTGATGAACGAAATTGTGTAACGTCCGCGCTTGAAGGCGGGACGGGTCTCGTTTTTGCCAATTTGGATCGTGTTGCTGACCTGAGTGGTCAGTCCTAGCTGAGGATAGACACTGAAACCAGTCAAGTAGCCCACCGCCTTGCCGCGCTTTTCCAGTAGGTCTTTCACTATTTGTTGAGGTGGAGGCGGCAGTTCGCCAAAAGGGCTCTGCTCCGGCTTGTAGAATTTACCCTTGCTAAGCTTGGCGATCTTACCTGAAGCCGCCATGCGATTGAGGGCTTTGATCATGGCCTCTCCCTGATCCACCTCTTGGGATAAATCCCTGTAACTGAAGACATAGCCCTTGGGCAGTCTATCAAGGCGTAAAGCTATAATTTCAGTTAATTTCATAATTAGAAGCGATCCTTCAAAACCTGAATGATTTGTCCAGTTTTTTAGTTAATTTACTGGACAAATCTCCTTGTCCATCAAGTTTAAAAAATTCCAACGAATAGCTATTCGTCAGAAAGGGGTTCTCAACTCGCTCCTCCCAAAACCTGCCAACGGAGTTGTAAAGGTCCGGGCAAATAAATTAAAAGTGTCGATATAATCATAGGGTGATTACTCTCTTATTCGATCCCTTGCTTATTGGTGTATTATGTTATGGATTTAAGAATTGTCAATCGCGTGACCTGTCCGCTTGACTTCCTAACCCCGCCAATGCCGACATTCCGGTGCGCAGTTAGAGATTGGAAGATGTCGCTTTCGCGGTAGCGAGATAAACGGGCAATTATGAGGCGCATATGCAAATCCCTTCTATTCCTCGGCCTCCTGCATCAAGTATGGGCCGAGCCGGCAAACTCACCCAAATTCAACGTTCTGTTTATTGCAATTGACGACCTCAGGCCCACCTTGGGTTGTTACGGCGATCCCTTCGTCCAATCCCCCTACATTGACCGCTTGGCCGCAACCGGCAGGCTTTTCACCGGGGCCTATGCCCAACAGGCGGTCTGCGGACCATCGAGAGCCTCCTTGTTGACCGGTCGTTTGCCCGACAGCACCCGGGTCTGGCACAACCGGAATTTTTTCCGCCATGCTTTGCCAGATATCGTCACACTGCCCCAGTTGTTTATGAAAAGTGGATACACCGCGATCAGCTTAGGGAAAATATTTAGTGGAAACCCACGGGAGGAGGATCCGAAATCCTGGTCGGAACCCATAACCCTGCGCGGGACGGACTGGCATAATTACTTCTTCAAAAAAAACAGAATATACAAGGGTAAGGGTCCATCCTACGAGGCGGCGGACGTGCCGGATGAGGCCTACCCGGATGGGAAACTGGCAAATCTCGCTGTGGGGACGCTTTCAGAACTCCATGATAGGGGTAAACCCTTCTTCCTGGCCGTTGGCTTTTTCAAGCCGCATTTACCCTTTTGTGCCCCCAAAAAATACTGGGACCTGTACGATCCATCCGCCTTTTCCCTGAAAGGTGAAATCCCCGGGGTGGCAGGCGCTCCGGAGGAAGCTTACCACACGCACAGGGAACTGGGGGGTTACATCGACATGCCCGAAGACGAACGGCTGTCATCGGAGCAAACCACCATCCTGCGACACGGTTACTATGCCTGTATCAGCTATGTCGATACCCAGGTTGGCAAGCTGCTCGAAACCCTGGAGAAGCTCGGTTTGGAAGATGAGACCATTGTTGTTCTGTGGGGAGACCACGGTTTTGCCATCGGAGAAGCCAACCGATGGTGCAAAGGAACCAACTTTGAGCTCGATACCCGGGTGCCTCTGATTGTGCGGGTACCTCAAATGAAGTATCCGGGAGCGGCCGCGGATTCCCTGGTTGAAATGGTAGACATCTATCCGACCCTGGCCGAGTTGAATGGGTTGAAGCCCACTTGGCCATTGGACGGCCGGAGTTTCAGACCCATCCTCGATGACCCATCGGCGGCCGGTCGCCAATTTGTTCGGAGCCAGTTTGCGCGTCCTTTCAAGAAAAGTGATCCTGAAATAATGGGTTACTCCATCCGAACTTCCCAACACCGCTATGGGCGCTGGATCGACTTCGAGAGCCGCCAAACCATCGCTGAGGAACTCTATGACTACGGGGATCCCGTTAGCGTTACCATCCGCCAGCCCTACCGGATCGAAAATACCAACGTGGTCTCGGACCTCGCTCTGTCCGGGGTTCTCAATGACATGCGCCAACTATTGGACAAACAATTGAAATAAAATGGGATGACTGGATCGAATCGATAAGGCATTTAAACCGCTCGCTACACGTTTTCAACCGGGCGGTACTTCTTTATCCAATCCGGGTCGATATCCACACCTATTCCCGGTCCGGTGGGGACTTTGATTTTTCCATCCTTCAGGCGGAGAGACGAGGTCTTGCATTCGATGGGAAGATCTTCGTAACCCTTGAACTCGATGTGGTCTCCGGCGTTGGGCATGAGGGATACCAGGTGCAACATGTAGATGTATCCGAATCCTCCGGACAGGTGTGGGATACACTTCTTGCCCAGTGCTTCTCCCATCCTTGCCGCCTTGAGCGAGCGAATCAATCCTCCGAAGTAATAGTGGTCGGGCTGCACCACGTCCAGGCCGTCATTGGCCAGCAGCCAGCGGAAGGAATACATGCCGTGTTGCTGCTCGCCTCCGGCGATGGGAATGGACAGGGCATCTGCCACTTGTTTGGTGCCATCCAGTCAGTCGAAGTAGACTGGCTCTTCAAAATAGAGGTAGTTATATTGCTGCAACAGCTTACCCACTCGGATGGCTTCTTTGGGATCCTGGTAATAGCCGTTGGCGTCGGCGTAGAGCGCCATATCCGGTCCGAAGGTTTCCCGTATTAGCGGAATGATTGCCTCGGTGCGACCCGCAGGACCCCGGGCATCCAGGTCCTTGGTCATGAACATGAGAGCTCCCACCTTGATTTTTACCGCCAGCGCCCGGCTTTCCTCCACTGCCGCTTTGATCAGCGCCACCGATTCTTCGACCGGTTTTTCCCGCCACTCGGTGGCCTGATAAACCGGGATATGGGTGTTGTGGATCTTACCCAGCAATTGACCCACGGGTTTTCCGGCAATACGGCCCAACATGTCGAGCAAGGCGAATTCAACCGTTGCCAGAGGTATCCCGATCCCCAGGCCACCGAAGCGGAAATTGAAGGCAAACTCCAACGCTTTCTCCACCAACCGGTCCATGCGTCGTGCATCCTGGCCGACAAAGAACCGCTGCAGGCGATTCACAAATATCGGATAGAGCAGGCTCATGGTATTGTGCGAAACTGAAATGCCTTCCGCTCCGTCAGTGGAGCGAACCCGACATAAATAGGATCGGTCCTTTTTCAATAATTCTACAGACTCGATAATAACCGGATCCTCGAACAACTCCTGCTTGAAAACCGGCCAAGCCAGCACTTCGTCCAATCTGGCATATCTGGAATCCACCTCTTCCGAATAGCCATAAGCATTTGTCAGAAGGGCTCCTCCGCCTAATCCACCAGCCAAACCGCTGGTCAAAAATTTTCTTCGATTCATACTCATAGAACCTGCATTATCCCAAAGGTTGCAAAGGCATTCAACCTTTAGCCTTTGGCGCCCTACCCGAATGGCGCTAAGTTAAGCTGGAATCAGCTTTCGCCGTTTTTGAATGCGATCAGGTGCTCGATGGTGCGCAGGTAGGCGGTATCGCCGTCAAATATGGGAGTACTGCGGTTTTCGCCGAGTCTGGCACGAGCGATTTCTTTAAACTCAGGACCCGGTTCCACGAAAATGGCCGTTCCGTTTTCCTCACCAACGAAGAGCTTGCCGGCGACGAGCAGAATACCTGAATAGGCCCTGCCCCGCATCCCGCGGACTTTGTGGGAGTAAATGATTTTACCTGTGGCAGCGTCCAGTGCCTGAAGCCGGTTACCCATGGAATGGATGTAGAGAAGTCCTTCATGCACAACCGGTGAGGTGTAGTAGCGTTCCTTGGACGCCACTGTGTGCCAGACTTTCTTTAATCCCCGGCGGTTGATCTCGGCAAGAGTAGCCGGAATCTCCATACAATAGACATCCCCCTGTATGCCCGCCGCTCCATGCACGATATAGACGTGGTTTCCCTCAACAAAGGGAGTATTGAAGAAGGCCCACCTTTTTTCCCGAATGGTCCAGTCCTGCGATGGAAGTTTTTTTCCGTCGGCAACCCGAATCAGTTCACCGCGTGCCGTATAAATAAACCATTTCCCCTCCACTTGGAAGGAAGCTGGAGTTCCAAAGGTTTGCGGGTCCTTCACCCGCCAGAGCTCATTTCCGTTTTCAGGATCCAATGCCACGTAGTCGGCAAAGCGGACTATCAGTTTTCCACCCATCAATTGGGGCGATGCGGCCGCTCCCCAGTTGTGATCCGGTTTTTCCATGACCTTGGCCCAGATTCTGTTTTCCTCCAAATCGTGTTTGGTAACGATACCCAATCCGTTGCAGGTATAGACAAATCGACCATCCGAACAGGGTGTCATGGATGTATAACCGTTGGTACTATGCGTCCTGGGTTTTTTAAATCTTTGAGGGACGGTTCCCACCTCTTTCTTGAGGCGGGCCAGTTCCCTGCGCGCATTGGCGAGTTGGTCCCTTAAACGGTCATTGGATCTGTCGTTTTGCAGGCGACGGTTCAGTTGATAGATCTGGCGCTCAAGCGGCTTTAGTTTTCCCGCGTACGAGTTGATTTCCTCGACTGTCTTTTTTAGCTGTGCCCGGTCATGGTTGGACATGGCCACTACGTCTTCATAGGAATTGGAGGTTTTCCAAAGCACTTCTCCGGTCTTCGCGTCGGCACAAATCAGCTCGGTGGGTTCGGCCGTATAGAACAATTTTTCCCCCACAATCACGGGACAGGCATTGGCTCGAACGGGCGTCCTGTGTTTCCAGAAAACGGAATCCTCGTCCTCCCAGTTAATCGGAGCAGTGGTGTCTTCATAGATACCATTGCCTCCATTTCGCCAGGAGGTGACGTCAGCACAGAGACCGGACATGAAAAACAGCGTAGAAAGGAAAATAATGGAAAGAAGCTTCATTCTGGTTATGTGTTTTGCTTAAGAGGACAGGGAAGTGCAAGACTTTGTGTCACCACTCAATCTTCACCGAATAGAATGAAAGGAAATTTGCGTATCGCACTATTAGCACGGCATCGCGAAGCAATTCCCACCCTCGTTCAATGGTATCAATGCCAGTGGGGGCCCTTCTATGGACCGGAGGGAAAGGGCGACGCCAAACACGATCTGGAGTCGCGCTGTAACTGCGACAGATTACCTCTGGGCCTGATAGCTTTTGATGGTGATATGCCGGTGGGAACCGCAGCTCTCGCACAGGATCTTTCCACACTGCTAACGCCATCGGTAGTAGGCCTATTCGTGGCCCCTGCGTTTCGCCGTCAGGGGATTGGCGCAGCCCTCATCCTCGAAACTGCGAGGTTTGCAAAACGACTGAATTATAACCGCCTCTACCTGAGCACAATGGTTCTCGATGAGTTTCTGTTGCGCAACGGTTGGCAGAAAATCGATTCAGTCCAGTTTCTCAACGATCAATCGGGCACGGTATACATGTGCGAGACATAGATTATTGTCCTAATCCAACACCCCTATCTGCTTCATCCAATCCGCCATCAGGTGACGTCAGCGTGGAGACCAGAAACAAAGACCAGCACAGAAAGGGGGATAACAATTAGAGGCTTCATTGTGGTTATGTTTTTTGTGGTAGAAGACAACGAAGCGCAAGACTTTGTTCCTCGGCGCGCGCATACCTACTCGACCGGTATCAGGCGCAGTTCCTTCAGGCCGAACTCAGCATTCGGCAGGGAATGTTCCAGCCGAAAAACAGCTTGGGGAATCTTTTCATGAACCAGGATATTGCCAAACTTCCGTTTTCGGTAATTGTGCATGCTACGGGAGTAAACCACGGCCCCAGTTGTGAAGGTATCGTTGAGGAACAATTTAAACGGTCTTCCCTTGTACTCCATTCCCAAACCTGCGTCGGTGAAAACATCGTAGAAGCCCGGACTCAGATCGTAAACCGTCCACTCTATGCTGTCTCCGGCTCCTATCCATTCGATGGCGGAGTTGTCGGGATTGTAGTATGCCGAGCTGCCCGATACAATGCCCCGGCTTGCTGACAAGGCGACTTCGCCATTTTCCCTCTGGCGAATTTTCAGGGACTCATCGGAAGCATTCAGGTAGGCTAGCAAGTCGGCCATCTGCTGATGATCCAAACTGGCGTTCAGTCCTTCAGGCATAAGCGAAAGGCCGGTGCTATTTATCGAGGAAAGGTTTTGTCGAAGGAAAGTCTGAGTGGCTCCTCCGATATTGGTCAGGGTGATGGTTGTGGAGGTTTCTTCAGACAAGATACCAGTTGCGGTTTGTCCATTCTCCGTGGTGACAATGTATTGCTTAAATTTATCCTCCACGGCTCGATTGGGATCGAGGATGGCGATCAACAAGGCTTGTGGCGACTTATCGGAAAGCGACGACAGGTTGGGCCCGACATCCACTCCAACCCCTTCCATGTGGTGGCAGGTCGCGCACAAACTGGCAAAATGCGCGCTTCCGGACGTTGGATCACCCACGAGATTGAGGACGACCCGGTAATCGTCCACCAGTTGTTGTCGATTAGAGGTTTCCTGATTGCCGAACAAGGCCACCGCGAGGTTTTTTATGGCAGGATCGGAATTTCGCCTTAACTGGTTTCGTTGCACCGCCGTAAATGAGGAAATAAGTTCCGGCCGATTCGAAGCTATGCCAAGAAGGGTAGTCGTCCAGTTTTTCCGCGATAAGAAAATGTCCAGAATTTTGGCACGCACCCGGGGGCCAACGCTTTCCCAATAATTGAGGAGATGCTCCGGCGCTTCCGATTGCAGAATACGGGAAAGGCTATGGACAGCCGCCAATTGAAGTTCGATGGATTGGCTGGGGTTGAGTAGTTGCTGGGCCAGGGCAATATTCTCCTCCTTACTGTTCTTGTGATAGGGCAGTACCGATAACGCGGATACCCGATCGGCTACCGAGAATTGAGAATCCATGGCCAAAATTTTGGCCGCTTGAATTAACTCGGTTTCCTTTTGGGCCAGTCCGGGATTGGAACGGATAAACGCTTCGCCATCCTCCGAAAATCGATGGGCGGCCTTTTGATAGGCATGGTAGGCGACCAGGTGATGGGGCAGCGAATGTTCACCCGTTTGGTTCAGAATGTTGGATAAAAGAAGGCTCAGGGCAGTATGGTTTTTCGAACCCAAAGCAGTATTGAGAAGGCCATCCAGCAATTTTCCAAACCCTGGCTGCAATAGCTCGGTTCCGGCAAGTTCCACTAGTAGGGACTGATGAGGTTGAGCCGAGCTCAAGGCCGCGGACAAAAAAATAGGGTCCTCATAATTCTTTTGAATCAATTCAAACAAGGCATTCCCTGCGATTTTGGATTCAGACTCTCCAAGGGTGTAGGCCACCTGCTTGCGAACGTGGGCATTCTCATCATGGGCCAGCTGAGCGACTTTGGCCAGAATCACCTCATTATCGAGAAATCTTTGGCTGAATTTAACGGCCTGAGCCCGCACATAGGCCACTTCATCATTGAGACCTGGCAACAGAGATTCCTGGTTCAACCCATTTATTTTATCGAGTATCCAAAAGGCCAAAACGCGGGTCTCGGGTTGAGGAGCGGACTCCACTGCCCGGCGCAAAGTCGAGGCCACTTTTGCATCGTCCCTAAGCCGAAGCATTTGAAAGGCCTGATCGCGCAGCCAGCGAATTTCCGAATGAAGCGCCTCCACCAATTCACTCGTGCTTAGACGTGTCAGATCCGGCGTTGGAAGCCGCTTCCTGCCCTTTTTGGCGATACGGTATATTCTTCCTTTATCGTGACCTTCCCGCAAATTGATTTTGCGCTGCCAGTCCTCCGGTATCCATTCGGGGTGCTCGATGGCAAACCGATACATGTCTATGACATAAAGTGCACCGTCGGGGCCAGCACGAATTGCCGTGGGCCGGAACCAGTTGTCGGTTGACCTCAGAAACTCAGATTCCATTTCCTCGGGTGCACGTTTGCTTCGGAAACTGGCGCCTTCCGGGTAGACGATAGCCCGGGAGACCAAGTTGTGGACGGGTTCAGCGATAAAAGAATTTCCCACAAAATTGGGGCCTAGCACGGGGTCTTCATAAATCATGTAGCCGCAGGCAGATGTGAAACGGTTGGCCTTTTCGTAGTCGTTGAAACGGCTAAGGGTTTTGCTGATAGGGTAAACCGGTCCAGCCGTTGGAACCTGCGGAAGAAATACCCGAGAAGAGGTGTAGGCGACGTGAGGGTTGCGTTGCAGGTAATGGTCATCCAGCGCAAAGTGCCATCCAGGCCAGGAGTTGCTGTTTCCAAACCAGTTACCCCAGGAATCGCGGTTGCGGCCAAACTGGGTTGGACCATTGATGGCCTCTATGGAACCGTTATCGGGGTCGATCCTCAGATCGCGGCCGCCAATATCGACCGTTTTACCGGTTTTGACCGATCTGACTTTTCCTCCACTCTCTCCGTTAGCCAGGTAAATCTTGGCATCGGGGCCCCATTGCATGCCATTCACCAAGTGTTGCTGATTGCCCAGCTTAAACCCGGTATAGAGGATTTCGACTTTGTCTGCTTGGCCATCGAAATTGGTATCCTCGGCATAAATCAGATCGGGGGCTGTAGTTACCAGAACTCCGTCTTTCCATGGGAAGACGGAGGTCGGATAGGGCGCCTCCAGAAAAACCGTGGATGCGTCGTACTTCCCATCGCCGTTGGTGTCCTCTAGAAAGCGTATGCGGCCTCCGCCTTTGCCTTTTCCATCCATGCCCAAGGGATAATCGGCCATTTCCACCACCCACAGCCGTCCGTCAGGGCCCCAGGCAATATCGATGGGATCCATCACCAGGGGCTCGGCGGCAACGAGCTCAATTTCCAGGTCGGGATGCACCTCCATGGTGGCCAGGGCTTTTTCTTTGGCAATGGAAGCCGGAATCCGTTCAAGGGTTACTGCGGAATAAAAGGCATGGGGCAATTGTTGCAGGACTTCATCCAGGACCAGGTCTTCGACGTCGGGTGAGAGCCGGATTGGTTTGTCGTAGTAATACATTGACCCGTCGACCTCATATCCACCTTCATCATAGAGACGTCTGGAAGCGATGTAGGATGGAGAGGCATTGGCGTAGGCATTGATCCAGATTCGGTCGGCATGGAAGATCTTTTTCAGTTTTAATGAATAATCGACCACCACCTCGCCGGGCAGAAAGACCATGGCCAAGTCGTTTCCGAAAGTCCAGGTCTGGATCGGATAGCTGATAGAGGCAGGAAGCGATTCACCGCTATCCAGTCGCGCAAGTATCTTTTTGCCGTACCAGGCGGTTCTTTGCCCGGAAGCGGCTTGTTCTTCCCAGAACTCCCGGGAAGGCAGTGGATCCAGTGGCAGATCGATACGGTCCAGAGTTGTTTTGGGAGCGGAGGTAAGGGGTGTGAGCTGAGTCGCTAACAAACGATCCACTTCATCGGCCAGGCTCTTGCCGTGAGCGAGGACATGTTCCATTTCACCGCGCGGATTAGGATTGGCATCGGCTCCGCAGCCAATGGCGATCATGGCATTGATTCCTGGGTGGCGTTCTTCAAGGAGACGTTGAGCCTCCCCGGCCCAGTCACCATGAACTTTGTTGTAGCGGCCACCCAGGGTGGTACAGTGGCATGCGTAATTGGCCAGGATAGCCCTCAGCTGTCCTTTTGAGTTCGACACTTTCAAAACGGGCAATGCGTGATCGACAGGTCTATCGGGTTGATTTCCAAACCCGGTCCATTTGCCATTTTCCAGAACGCGGCGGTTTCCGGCAAAGCCCACCGTCCCCTGGCCCCATTCAAGCTTTCCGGATTGGCGGTTTTCCAGCGCAAGGCGGCAAGCCTGAACCACCTTTCTGGTCAGGTTATTCGAATAATCCTCGATCACAGACCAGTGGTCCGCCGGAATGTCCTCCATAAAGATGGGATCCAGGACGTTCCTCAAATGGGGACCGGAATGCGTGTGAGTTGCACAGAGAGCCAGATTGGAAGCGGAAATGGACAATTCTTCAGCTACCCTTTCCGTCAACCATTCGGGTACGCCGATCAGATCGAGAGTGACCAGCAGAACCGTCTCCTCTCCTCTACCCAATGCCATGGCCTTGGCCCACAGTTTTCCGTCCACTCCTTGGGAAAGTTCCCTGCGGTTTCCATAACCGCTCAGCCGAATGGGATTTTCCGGTGTTATGTCGATACGACCCAAGCCGATCAGCATTCCTCGATCCATAGTTTCTGCTTCAACCGGGACGGCATCCCCTGTCGAGGACGGCTTGCAGGCAGCGAACAAAAACGAGGATAACAGAAGAAAAAATGCGGGCAATCGGGTAAGGAGCCTCATGGGATCGGAATGACCAAAAGGCTAAATTAGAATTTTAGAAACCATCAAGCCAACTTCCCATTGGCAAACAAGCTCGACGGGAGCATGGCGGCGAGATTAACCTTTAGGTATGTCTGATTCGATTGGTACCCCGTCTCTGAAAGATTCCAAGTCCACCAAAACCCTGTCCAGGAGATCCTTTCTTGTTGGAACGGCAGTCGCTCCCATGATTCTTTCGAGCGGCGTGTTAGCCGCCAATGGCCGTCCTGGAGCCAATGATCGGATCGTTACCGGGCACATTGGAGTTGGAGGAAAAGGAACCAGTCATTTGAAAGCTGTTTGCCCTATTCCAACATCCCTATCTGCTTCATCCAATCCGCCATCACGTGATTCCAGCCAGTGACCGGCTGGCCGGACGGCCTGAGCCCGTAACCGTGGCCACCGCTTTCATAGATGTGCAATTCGGCAGGAACTCCGGCTTTCTTGAGCTTTATATATAGTTCCGCGCTGGCGATGGACCTGTCCTTGTCATCGTAGGTTACCGCCATGAAGAAGGGTGGCAGGCCATCCACAATTTCGATCCCGGAATCTTCATGAATCTGGTAGCCCAGGTATATGAGCCCCACAAAATCGGGCCTGTATGAAAATTGGTCGGAATCGTCCACCCAGGCGTATTGCCGGGATTCGAGGAGCGTGGTGAGCCCGGCAGTCATGGCGCCGGCTGAAAATCCCATGAGCCCGATCTTATTCGGATCAATTCCTATTCTGTCGGCCTCGGCCCGAACCAGGCTTACCGCTCGCTGTGCGTCTTGCACCGCCGACTTCCATCGTTGTTCCGGATTGCGTGCCGGAACACGGTATTTGAGAAGGATACCGGTTACACCAATTGAGGTTAACCATTCCGCCACCTCCGTGCCCTCCAGGTCCATGGCCAGGATGTTAAAACCCCCTCCCGGAGCTATGATTACCGATGTGCCGGTGTCAATGGCCGGATCGGGCTTATAGACGGTTATCTGAGGTGTGGAAACATTGGTAAGCCGAATCACGCGTTTACCGGCTACCAGACGGCCCTTCTCATCGGTTCGGTCATATTCTGGGGGCAGCTTCTCGATTTCACCCGGAGCTTCCCCGGGCCAGATATTCAAGGTGATGGGTTTGGTAGGCGTGGCCAGGAGGGTTTTGTCAACAGGCTCTATTTCGAACCTCAAATTATCATCCGGTTTTATTTTTGGAGAATCTTGCCCATACGATGGACCCAGAGCGGCGAATGCCGCCATCAACACAACTGCTTTTTTCATGATTTGCCTAGCCCAGGATATCGTGCACGACGTGGCCATGCACATCGGTCAGGCGGTAGTCCCGGCCCTGGAAGCGGTAGGTCAGTTTTTCGTGATCAAATCCCAGCATGTGGAGAATGGTGGCGTTGAGGTCGTGCACGTGGACCGGGTTTTCCACTACGTTGAACCCCAAGTCATCGGTAGCGCCGTAGGTGTAGCCCTCTTTAACCCCTCCACCGGCCATCCATATGGTGAAGGCCGTATTGTGATGGTCGCGTCCCCTGTCATCCCCTGGATTTTGAATCATGGGAGTGCGGCCGAACTCGCCACCCCAAATGACGAGAGTGTCCTTGAGCATGTCGCGATCCTTCAGGTCCTGCAAAAGGGCCGCGACCGGTTGATCGGTATCCAAACAATTCTGGGTGTGGTTTTTCACCAGGGAGTTGTGTTGATCCCAGGCCTCGTGGAAGAGCTGGACGAATCGCACGTCCCTTTCCAACATGCGGCGGGCCAAGAGGCAATTCCGGGCGAAGTTGGACTCCTTGGGATTTTTTATCATATAGGCATCCAAGGTGGCCTGTGATTCCTGGCTCAAGTCCATGAGTTCCGGGGCGCTTGATTGCAAGCGATAAGCCGTTTCGTAGGATTGAATCCTGGCCGCCGTTTGTGGGTCAGCGGTTCTGGCCAGTGTTTCCTCGTTTAATCGTTTGAGAACATCGAGAGAATCTCTCTGAGCCCGGTCATCGTATCCAGCGGGATTGGACAAATAGAGGATTGGGTCGCCGCTACCCCGGAAAGGAACGCCGTTATAAATGGTTGGCAGAAAGCCACAACCATAGTTACTGGCGCCTCCACTGGTTCCTTTGGCGCTAATAAGAACAACGTAACCAGGAAGGTCTACCGATGCGTTGCCCAGACCGTAAACCGTCCAGCTTCCTAAGCTAGGGCGCCCAAATTGCTGGTGCCCGGTATTCATAAAGATTTGGGCAGGGGCGTGGTTTACCTCATTGGTGTGCATGGACCGGATAAAACAGATGTCATCGACGTGTTTTCCGATGTGGGGAAGTAATTCACTGAGGTAGTAGCCGCATTCACCCTGCGGACTGAATTTGAATTCAGGGCCGGAAAGTTCCGAGTTGGGGTCGATAAAAGCAGTGCGATAATCTTTCAGCAGGCTGGCCGGAGGGAGTTGCCCATGCCGTTTTACCAGCTCGGGTTTGTAGTCCAAAAGGTCTAAATGGCTGGGAGCGCCGGCCATGAAAATGTAAACCACCCGTTTGGCCCTCGGAGTGAAGTGGGGCGCTCTGGGTGCAAGAGAATTGGTTGAGCCCGCCCCAAATCCGTCGCGCAGAAATAGAGAGTTAAGGGCAAGTCCTGCCATGCCGACTCCACATCGTTGCAAAAACCAACGGCGGGTATTGAGCTTTGCTATTTCATTTTGAATTTCGTTCTTCATGACGGTAGGACCGAAGTTAATTTTTGGTCAGGGTTTCGTCGAGATTGAGGAGGACTCTCGAAGCTATGGACCAAGAGGCTACATCCTTTGGGGTAACTCCTTCCGGTAGATCGGGAATCGTATCCGGTTCCTTGAAAGCGATTTTACGGATATCGAGCCAGCCATCCGCCAGCCGTTTGCTTTGGGCTTCGACCAAGCCCGCTATTTCCCTGGCCTCGAAACTGGTGGCGGGACGTCCGGTGGTGAGCAGATATCCGTAATTGGCCCGTTCCTGGTTGGTTTGACCTCCTTCTTTCAGGATTCTTTGGGCCAAGCCTTGGGAAGCTTCCACGAAAATGGTTTCATTCAGGGCGGTGAGCGCGGAAAGGGGTGTGTTGGTCCTGACGCGGCCGCTACAGGATTCGTCCGCGTTTGGCGCGTCGAAACTCGTTAACACCGGATCGGGCATGGACCGCTTCTTGAACAGGTATAAGGAGCGTCGATACCGGTTTTCGTCTTCGGCCGTGTGCCAATCGGGAATGTTATAATTGTATTTTATGACCGATTCCGGAACCGGAGGAAATATGCTTGGACCTCCAATTCCTTGCGTCAGCAATCCCGAAGCGGCCAAAGCCAAGTCACGCAGGACTTCGGCTTCGGTGCGAAATCGAGGGCCTCTGGCCAGTAGGCGGTTATTCGGATCTTTTTCTTTCAACTTTGGGGATACGGTGGAATCCTGCTGGTAGGTTTTGCTGGTCAGGATCTGTTTTATCAAGGCCCTTTGGCTCCATCCGTTTTCTCTAAAATCCACCGCCAACCAATCAAGTAGTTCGAGGTGTTCCGGCTTCGGGGCACGAGTACCCCAGTCCTCGGGAGTGAATACGAGGCCCGAACCGAATATGGACTGCCAGATTCGGTTCACTTGCACCCGTGCTGTTAAGGGAGCCTCCTCACTGGTAACCCAATGCGCCAAGTCGAGCCTGGATGGATTTTTTTGGGACAGCGCATTCAAAATCGACGGAGTACCTCTTTCAACTTGGTGTTTCGGTTTATTCCAAACCCCACGATCCAGCAGGCGTGTAAGGCGGGGAAACTCGGGAACGGTATCCAGTGTATGGAGTACACTGGTTTTTGCCTCCGGGTAACCCGATTGGAGTTCGTAGATTCTTTCCAGAATTTCGGCGAAATCTCCCTGGTTCTTACTCCAGACCCGAAAGAGTGCGGCTCGCCGTCTATTGGGAAGATTATTTTCTTCCAAGCTCGAGGCCAGAGTCGCGGCATGGTCGTAATCCGGAGCGGTGGGATTCAGTGAACCCGTGAGTGAGAAGCGATACCGCCCCAGTTGCTGGTTTTCTCGCCCACTACCGTCGCCTCCGTGATTCTGAACCAACTCTACCCTGAGTTGGCTTCCCTCGGGCATGGCCAGAGGTTCCTTGAATGCCACTACAGCCGCATACTCGGAATGCCTCAGAACAGGACCGCGGTCAGGCGCCCAGCCAGTCTTCTCGTCCCCGTCTATAAGAAAGCTTGCCGGGCCAATTTTACGTTTTTCTTCCCCATCCCGTTCCTCGTCGAAGAAATATTCACGCATGGTGCCTTCTTCCGTTTCGAAGTCGGCGCTGGCATTGCCCAACTCGACGGGTGTCCATTGTTCTTCGCCCGGCCACTTGCGGAACACCTTGAATTCGCTGATGGCAAATGTTCCCCAATAGCTGCGGCCGGGACCGGTGAAAGGTAAATCCGAGTGGGTGAGCGCTTCCAGCCGGATACCGGTCACCATGGGTAAGTTGGATTTACCCTCGGTAATGGTATATCCGTCTACGGTCGGATGACCCAAAGTGAGGATGCTGTGGTCGGGCAATTCCACCGGGTGATTGAGGCCTCCATGCCATAGCTGGACGCTGGTGTCCCAGATTTTCCAAATGGAATTGGCTTCCCTCTGTTGCCTTTTCCATTCCGCCAGTTCGGTTTCCCAATCCGGCCTGCTTTGCCGGATTTTATCCTCAAGTTCTTCGACCCGGGCACGGATGGATTCGATTTTGGCCAGTTGTTCATCCGAATAAACCCAGGACTGGGCTTCATGGGTTTCGTTAAAAAAGGCGAACAAACCGTAGTATTCATCATGGGTGATGGGATCGAATTTATGGGTATGGCATTGAGCGCAACGCACAGTCAGTCCCAGGGCGGTTTTCCCAAATGTGTCCATGCGATCGAAAATCCCATCGATTCGGAATTGTTCCGGAATGATGGCCCCTTCCTCGTTGATCATGCCGTTGCGCATAAATCCGGTTGCCACCAATTGGTCCTGGGTTCTGTCGGGCAGCAGATCGCCGGCCAGTTGCTCGACCAGGAACTGATCGTATGGCATATCTTCATTCAGGGCCTCGATGACCCAGTCCCGGTAAATCCATTGGTCCCTGGACAGGTCTTTTTCGTAACCATTTGAGTCGGCATAACGGGCCAGGTCCAACCAGTGTCGAGCCCATTTTTCACCGTACGCGGGTCGTTGCATCAAATCGTCAATCAGCGCCTCAATTGCTTTGGTTTTATTCTTCTTAAAGGCTGAGACGAAGGAATCGATATCTCCCGGGTTGGGAGGCAGGCCGATGAGGTCGAGGTAAATGCGGCGGGCCAGGGTGTATGGGTCGGCTTGTTGGGAAGGCCTTAAACCTTCTTTTTCCAGCCGGTCCATGATAAAAGCATCAATCGGGTGTTTTGAATGCCTCGAAAGTTTTCTTTTTATCGGCTTCTGCCAGGCCCAGTGTTCATCGTATTCGGCTCCCTGTTCGATCCATTTGTAGAACAGATCCTTATGTTCCGCCGTGAGTCTCTTTTTGAACTCCTTCGGCGGCATCCGTTCATCTCGATCCCTGTGGTTGATACGGTAAATTAGCTCGCTGTTATCCGGATTTCCCGGGTCAATTGCCACTGCTCCGACGAGGTCGGCATATGCTCCTTCCGGAGTATCCAGTCTCAGGTCTGCCTGGCGGGCTTCCGGATCCGGCCCATGGCATTCAAAGCAGTGCTCCGCAAGGATCGGTAGTACCTCGCGGCTGAAATCCACCGTGCCGGACGTTCCAAACAGGGCAAATGGATTGAGGCACAAGGTTGCAATAAGTATAAGTCGAGCCATCGGGATACGCTAATGAGGAAAAGTTAGCTTGGTCAAGTTCAGTATACTTTGCAACTCTATACTTTTATCCCAAAGAAGAGAGACTTTTTGACTGATAGGATTTTGCTTTGTGTGATGTGGTCTGAAGTTCAATAGTAATGTTGGTGTCAATTGGTAGGAAACTTCTCCGCAAGCTGGGATTATTGGGGTGTCGTCTGCGGCTCGGTATAACAGGGCAACCGCGGAAAGGCGTGGAGACTGAAGTGACCCCTACCCTATTGGTAATCCCTTTCGTCCTTCTCGTCTCTTGTGGCAGCCCGATGCTTGCTTCCGATTTCAATCTGCTGAACTACGCCAACCCGGCCGTTCACCCCTATGCAGATCCGGCGGGAGGTCGGGACCGGCACCGTTACACGGATGCGGAAGTTAACGAATTGAGGCTCTACGATTTTTACTCCCGGCAGGCAGATTATTATCTGGAGAAAGGGAAAGTCCCTGAAATTATCCCGGCCTTTCCGGGTCTGGACGCCGGCTTAAACAGCCACTGGGGAACGCATCCCCAAGTTCACATTCACGACGACGCCTGGAGCCAAATGGACAACGGTTCCGCCGTCGGTTCGGTCATGGCGCAAGGGGAGGGTTTTATCGTGAAAGCAGTCCACCTCCGCCTGGGCGGGAACGTGCCATTATCGGCAACTTTCGATCCCTTGAGTCTTTCCTGTCGTCTGGTCTGGGGGGAGGCATTCCTGCGCTATCCCAGCCTTCGTTGGGGCATTACGGGATTGGTGGAACCTGACGGAAAAATCATCCTCCGGAATCCCGCTTCCGGCTGGTCAAAGATTTCCGGAGAAGAGATTGACTCAGAAACTGCTGAAAACCGTTACCACGGTAAGCGCAAAATGCACAATTACCGCGGTTATTACCGGCATGGAGATGAAACCATATTCAAATACCGGGTACATTCCGCGGAGATTCTGGACCGTCCGGGCGCGCTCAGCATAGCCGGGACTTGGGTATTTTCCCGAACGCTGCAATTCACCAATGGATCTCCCGGTCTCCAGTTGAGCCATTTCCTTCTCCCCAAAGGGGCCACCAGGCTGGAGTCCGTACTCCCGGACAACTTGGCCGGAGTCGCCTACAAAACAGCCTCCGGCACCATGGGACTTCTCATCCAGGCTTCGAATGGAATCGGCGAGGTCAAGATTCGGGAAGATGAAACAGGCGCCCTGGTTCTTGAAATACCATCGGGACAAGCCGGCTCTACCGTCACCCTTTACTCGTGGAATGGGGAACTGGAGGCCGAGTTTGCAGCGAAGGCTATCCGCAAACATAGACCTGGCATACCTTCGGAATTGCTTCGCGGCGGGCCAAACCGATGGACCGAGATTGCAACTCTGACAGGGGAGCGTGGTTCCGGAAATAGCCCCTACCTGATCGACACTATCCCAGTTCCATTGGAAAACCCCTACGGTTCGCCCATGTTCCTTACCGGGCTGGATTTCTTTCCCAATGGCGATGCGGCCGTGTCCACTTTTCACGGGGACGTGTGGATCGTGCGCGGTTTGGACCGGGATTTAAAAGAGGTCCGCTGGAAGCGAATCGCCCAAGGGTTGAACCAGCCGCTTGGGCTGCTTATCATCGATGGGAAAATCCATACCCTGGGCAAAGACCAGATTACCGTTTTGCACGACCTGAATGGGGACGAGGAAATCGATTTCTATGAAAACTTCTGCAATTCCTATGTTACCTCCCCTGGCAGTCACGACTACAATACGGGGTTTCAACGGGATGATGCCGGTTTCCTGTATTTTGCCACCAAACACGCTGGAGTGGTCCGGGTTTCCCCGGATGGAAAGCGAGTGGAATCCTTGGGAGCAGGGATGCGAAACCCGAATGGCATAGGAGTCAGTCCCGATGGACGGGTCTGGTGCTCCCCCCAGGAGGGTCAATGGACGCCAGCTTCTCAAATTATCCGCATTCAACCGGATGGCTATTACGGACATCATAAACATCTCGATGAGCGCGAAATTACGCCGGCCACGGCTTACGTAGCACGGGGAATCGATAACTCCACGGGAGGATCCGTTTACGTTACGTCCGACCGTTGGGGACCGATGAAAGACAAGCTGGTCGTATTTTCCTATGGGGCATCCTCACATTACCTTTATCTGGAAGATGACGGTGGCTCGAGACCGCAAGGGGGAATCGTTCCCCTGGAGGGAGATTTTCTATCCGGCGTGCACCGCGCCCGCGTGAACCCGGTGGATGGGCAGGTCTACGCGGTCGGAAGCCAGGGCTGGATGAACTACGCACAACAGGACGGATCTTTTGAACGCGTTCGCTACACCGGCAAACCCGTCTATTACCCATCCGGATTTCAGATCTTCCAAAACGGTATTCGAGTAGATTTTAACGAGACGCTCTCCCCTAAGGAAGTGGAAGAGCACGGCCGGCATTTCGCTCAACAATGGCAGTACCTATACTCCATGGGCTACGGATCACCGGAGTATTCCATCCGTGAACCCGGTAGCGTCGGCCACGATCCACTGCACATCAGTTCGGCCACGGTTGTAGCGGAAGGAAAGTCCCTTTTCCTGGAAATCCCCGATCTGGTTCCCGCTATGACCGTTCACCTGCGACTTCACTTGAAATTCGCCGACGGCAATCCCTTCGCCACGGATTTATTCGCAACCATACACCAATTGGGAGGACCCTTTCCCGGTATCTCCAACCCCCAACCCCTGGTATCCGGGAAACCAAAATCCCTCCACCTGCCGATTCGGGAGGCTCCCCCACCCCAGGAAGAGGCAGGGGACGAGGAAGAACCGGGCCGACCCATCCAGCTCAAGGCGATAACAGGGCTGAAGTATGACCTGGAAAAAATAGTGGTTCGTGCCGGGGAGCGTATTTCCCTAACCCTTCTCAATACTGACGAAATGCCCCACAACTGGATACTAACGGGTTGGTTTTCTTACGACCTGATGGGACAATTAGCGGACGCGATGGTGGCAGATCCGACCGCGGCCGAACGCCATTATGTTCCCGATGACCCAAGTGTATTGCAATACACGCGCGTTCTGAATCCCGGGGAATCCCAAACCATCCATTTCAACGCTCCAACCGCCCCTGGTAAGTACCCCTATCTGTGCACTTACCCCGGACATTGGCAGGTCATGAAGGGAACGCTTATCGTTTACTGACCCCTTTTACCTTTCCCTTCGCGCCACCCTCTCCCAAAGGCTAAAAAAATCGCGGCGTAAAGCCGCTCCTACAGCTCGAATTGGGCCGGATTGAAATAGGTAGAGATATCCACCTTTTCTACAAATGTCCTCAAGAGGCCTGGACCAGCCAGATTTTATCTTTCTTGAAATATTCTCTGATGAATCCGGCATCCCGGGTTA
The DNA here is from genome assembly GCA_965218995.1 of Opitutales bacterium. Lineage (GTDB taxonomy): Bacteria > Verrucomicrobiota > Verrucomicrobiia > Opitutales > UBA2995 > JAABVD01. The sequence continues at coordinate 1,801,493 of CBDCML010000004.1, read as the reverse complement.
ACAAACGATCGGCATGTTTTTTTCACCTACCACCGGGGTTATCTCGGCCAGCACAAAGCTGGAAACGATCAATTGTCCTTGGGCTCGTGCCTGCTTAAGCGCTCGCAGGGACGGATCTTTCCATTTTTTGTCGTCGATGAGGACATCGATGATCACGGAGCTGTCCAACGCTGTAATCATTTTCCCCGGATCTGCTTCAAATAGGCGCTTGCGGAATTTCCGAAGGGAAGCCTGCCTTTGCCTACCCAATCATCGAAGGGCGAATCCTCGACCTTCTTCTGGCCAATGAGTTTACCGTTTTGTTCACAAAACTCCAAAACGACGCCCGCGGTCAACCCAAGCTGTTTGCGCAGCTTTTTGGGAATGGTCACCTGACCCTTCTCGGAAACAATAGAATTCATACTTCTTCAGTATGAATTCCTACCTTTTTGTCAAATCGTTTTTAGAGGAATAGCCGCAAGGGTAATAGCCGCGAAAGAGCGCAAGAGCACAAAAAATACGGAGATTGCTCCGCCTGGTTGGATAGCTGGTGTGAATTAGCTCTCGCCAAGACGCAAAGGGCGCAGAGATTGGGAAGGATTAACCACAGAGGGCTCAGAGGTGCTGAGAGGGTAAATAGTCGACCCTGAAAAAGTCATTATGGTCCATAAGCGCCCGGCCTAGCGCGTCTAGGCAATATTCGGAAATGGGGTTCTGCTGTATTGATGGCAGATTCTGGAACCAACAATACCGGGCTGCCGTGCCGATTTCGTATTGTTAATCGTTGGAGCGGGTTTATCCCGCGATTGTTTTAGGTATGCGGAATCCACCTAAAGGACACACAACATTGCCAAAAGGCCGGATTTCAGCAACGGGTTCTATTGTCTGGAGTGGGCAACCGAAAGAAAATGGATTTCTCTTTCCGGCAAGATAGTGGCTCGGTTCAAATGGTCTAAAAAATTAGAGAGCCTCATCCATTTGCGGAAGTTGAAGGCTGCTGCGGCCATCATCAGGTTGATCTGATCGCCTGCCAGGCCTTTGAGAAAATTGCGTCTGAGTCGATGGTCATTTTTGAGATGCCCGATGACCGGTTCTATGCCCGCTCGTTTGCGGAAGAGTTTTCGCAGCTTGGACCTTTCATACGCGCTGGCGTTGGCCGCAGCTTTTGCTGGCAGCAGTATCCGCGTTTCACCGACTCGCTTGCGCCCTCGATAGCCCCGGTCATTGAGACAAAGGCGAGGACGCTTCCCGGTGAGGCGTTCGACTTGGTCCAGTACATCAGGCAAGGTGCGTGAGTCATGGCGGTTGTCCGCGAAACTCAGGGCCCCCACGATTATTCCGCTATGCAGGGTGCGTGTGATGGAAGCTTTCTGCCCAAACTCATACCTTTTATGCTCCTTACCTTTAGAGATACAACTGACCTCGGGTTCATGAAGGCTGTAGATCTTGTTTTTGTCTTTGCGTTGCTGGCAGAGCACTCGATCAAAAAGGTCCAACTCAGAACCGAGATCCCGGAGGGTCTCGGCTCGGAGTTTGCGTCGGAGCTCGCGCACCAGCCGTCCGGCTATAGTCCTGAGTTTGCGTTGGGCCTTGCGGGCTTGCTTGGCGCGCTTCGGATGAGACCGGTTGTGTAGGGCCATCATCAACTTCGGAATGGTGCGACGATAGCTGCGCCTCAGCATAATTCCGTGACGCTGAGCTATGACCACACATTTCTGGCAGATCTTACGATACTGCTTGGAGTCGGTAGGATAGGTGATGTTTTTCTCTTGAACGGTGGTATCAGCTATCACCGTATTCTCTATGGCTCGAGGTCCATGCACACGTATGGACTCCTTCACGATCAGCTCACAACCGTCCGGACCAATGCGTTTGCGGAAGTAAGTCAGGCTGGTGGGCTCAATAGGCAGTTGCCAGTGAAAATGCTCTGCTCCGGTGAAATACTGGAAATACGGGTTTTGTACCCATTGCTCAACGATGCCTTCATCACTTAGATCATGCAGTTGTTTAAGAATCAACAGCCCCACCATGAGTCGAATCGGTTTAGCCGGAGAGCCTTGATATTGATGGTAATGCTGGGCGAAGGCCCTCTCAAAGAAATCCCAGTCTATGGCTCGGGCCAAGCGGCAAAGCGCTTGGCGCTGATCGAGCATGGTGTGGAGGTCGGGCATCAAAAAGCTGCCTTGAGTTGAATCAGGCGAAGGTCTTGGTTTCATAAGTTTGACAAGGTTTTGGGCGGAATTGCACAATTAGCTTGTCAAATATAAGGGGTATTGGCAACAATAAAGTGTTGTATAACAACAAATTAGATAGTTTTCAGGGTCGACTAAATAGCCGCAAAAGAGCGCAAGGAGCACAGAGGGGGGGAGAATTAGGGATTAGGAATGAAAAGGCACCCGCTTATGTCAAGGCCTACGGGGTGACATGCAGAGGTAAATCGTGACCGTGTTCGAACTGTACAAGCGGCTTTACGCCGCGATATTTTTAGGCACTGAGGCACAAAGGCATCAGAAGGCATCAAGCGTAGCGTTGTTTTTCTTAAAATCCGTGTGTATCCGTGAAATCCGTGGTTAGTCTCCTAATTTTTCCCCCATCCGTGGTTTATTATTCCGGCGCTGGGTCAGGGTAACACCCGGAATCCTCACCTGATTTTTTCGTCGGGCAGTTCCCCTTTGATCCCTTCGTCCATGGGCATCTGATCCTTGCCATCGGTGGCCTCGGCAATGCGCCGATCGAGTTCGACCCGCAGCTTGCCGATCAGGTCGGCATACCTGGGATCATGGATCAGGTTGTGACGTTCTTGCGGATCTTTTTTGAGGTTGTAGAGCTCGGCCATGTGGCGGTCGGGCGAACCGTCACCGTGGGGGTATCGGATGTATTTCCACTGGTCTGTGCGCAGCGCCCGGACATTGGGCGTATATGGGAACTGAACCTCGTAATTGTATTCGTAATACCAGCTTGTGCGCCATTCCGGATCGCCTTCGGAAACGAGTTTCTTCCAGGATTTTCCCTGGGTCCGGGGAAGTGGTTCGGCTCCACAGATATCGAGGATGGTGGCGGCAAAATCCAGGGTCAGGGTCTGGGCCTCGATGACCTTGGGCATTTTCGGTGACACCAGGGCGGGATAACGGACTACCAGGGGAATGCGCAGGGAGGGTTCATGAGCGGTTCGTTTGTCGACCATGCCGTGCTCACCATTGAGGAGCCCGTTGTCGCTGGTGAAAATTAACAAGGTGTTATCCAATTGTCCGGTTCGGTAGAGATAGTCATAGATGCGGCCCACGGAATCGTCCACCGACAACAGTGTCCCCCAATAGGCTCGGGTCATGTTCTCAAAAGCCACCATGCCCGCGGCGGAAGTATCCGGAAAGTTCTTACGCCAATCAAACAAGGGTCCGTAAATGCCGTGCCAAGTGGACAATCGCTGCTTTATCCAGGTTGGTTTATCGTCGAGTAGGAAGGCAGTGTCGGGATAAGGTATGCGGACGCGATCAAAGGCGTTTTCATATTTCTTTTCAGGAAAGTAGAAGCTGTGAGGCGCCTTGTGCCCCAGCATAAGCAGGAAGGGGTCGTTTCCTTCCAGGGAGTCCATCCACTCGATGGCCATGTCGGTAACCACCGTGGTGTAATAACCAGAGACCACTTTGCGGGGACCGTCGTTGGCCCGAAATTCGGTATCGAAGTATTTGCCCTGTCCCCGATGCGTAACGAAGTGATCGAAGCCCGGACGCTTGCTGTCGTCCTCCTCTCCCATGTGCCACTTGCCGATGTAGGCGGTCTTGTAACCGGCTTTCTGCAGGTGGCGCGGAAAGGTGGGCAGATCGCGGGGATAATCCGTAAAGTTGTTGGTGACTCCATGCGAGTGGGCATACAGGCCGCCAAGGATGGAAGCCCGACTGGGTGAGCAGAGCGAGGTCGTGCAGAAGTGATTTTTGAACAGGATCCCTTCCGCCGCCAGGCGATCCATATTCGGGGTCTGCAAATGCGGATTTCCGGCACAGCTCATGGCATCCCAACGTTGGTCGTCAGTCAAAATGAACACCACATTGGGCTTGTCCTGAGCCAGTCGAACGGAGCGCTTCTCAGCAAAACCTGCGGAGCTTAGGATAGATAGAATGAGAAAGGTGGGTAGGAATCGCATAGATAGGTTTGGTTAAGAAATTCAGGGCAAGGCAAAGGCAACATAGGCGTCCCCCGGAGGCAAGCGAAGCTTTCCCCCACCCGTAGCGGCAACCACAACGAACTGTTTGCCATAGGCTTGGTAAATGCTGGGTGGCGCGGTTCCTCCAAAAGGCAGAGTGTATTGCCAGAGTTCCTCCCCGGTATCCACATCGTAGGCCTTGATCTTTTTGTCGCGCGCTCCGGTGGAGAAAACCAGCCCCCCGGCCGTCACCGAGGGTCCGCCAAAATTCTCGGTCCCGGTGATGGGCAGGCCCTTGGCCATGAGTTCTTCGTATTCTCCGAAAGGCGCCTGCCACTTGATCTTCCCGGTATTGAGGTCGATGGCGTTCAATTTCCCCCAAGGAGGCTTACTGCCGAAATACCCATCCTGATCCACCAGCTTCAGCCAGCCTCCCCTCTGGTCGAAGGTATACCGGGGACGCTCGGGAGGTCCCGCCGGTTTCTCAAACTGCTCCGGCCGGTCGCGCTCGAAGATGTAATCCAGTAGACCCTCCAGAGCCATTCCCTGGATATGGGGGGTTGGCGGCATGAGATTCTTACCGGTGGCAAGCAGCATCTTCACTTCCTCATCATTGGACCGGTGTTTCAATCCAATCAGGGGCGGGTTCTCACTGCTACCCTCTCGATTCGGACCATGGCAGACCATGCACAGAGTTTCATAAACCTTGCGTCCCGCCGTGGGGATCAGTTTCGTTTCATCGACAAAGTCCTCCTCCGCCTGGGTGATGGTGATATAATAAGGAAAGTCGTTGGAATTAACAAACAGGGTGGATGTCTCGGGATCGACACAGGCGCCCGGCCAGTTGGCGCCGCCATGAAGGTTGTTAATGACATTGGGCTTGTTGAGGACGTTGGGAACCATCCAACCCATGGTAGCCCCGTCCCTGGCAAGCATATCGAGGATGTATTTGCGGCTTTTCTCGGACAGATCGGTCGCGTCCTCCAGGGTAAACTGCTGCCGGCTGAAGGGTTCCGGAAGCTCTACATCCGGTTGGTAAGGCCAGGTGAGAATGCCGGGGACTTTGGAAGTCGGCGCCCGCCGGAGCCGGAACGGGTAAATGGGCTTGCCGGTGACCCTATCCAATAAAAGGGTGTTTCCAAACTTGGTGACTGCAGCCACCACGTCGTAATGCTTTCCCTCCCGGGTAATGGTAGTGAGCACGGGAGGAGCAGAACCGTCCTGGTCCCAGATATCGTGGGGGATCTCCTGGAAATGCCACAAACGCTTACCCGATCGCACATCTATGGCCAGAAGGCAGTTGGCGAACAAGTTTCTTCCACGGTGCCGTTCTCCGAGAAAGTTGGGCTTGGGAGAACCGGTCTGCACGTAGGCTATACCCCGTTCGGGATCCAGGGAAAGGCCTCCCCAGGCATTGGCCGCCACCAGTTCAACATGATCCCAGGTTTCGTATCCATATTCTCCCTCCTCCGGCACGGTGTGAAATACCCAGCGCTGCTCCCCCGTGTGCAGGTCATAACCATAGATGTGCTTGCTGTAGCCGGCAAACACCAGAATATCCTCAAACACGGTGACCGGCACGCGGTTCGTATCCGGGATGGGAGCGCTACCTCCATTTCCGAAGGTGGGATCCGGCTTACCGTTCTCGGCCAGCAAGGCGAACAGTTTCAACCCTGCGGTGAAAAATATCCGGTCTCCTTTACCATCGGGACTACTCCAATAATTGATACCCCGCTTGGTGGGCTCTCCATTTGGATTGAAACGCCAGATTTCCTTGCCAATAGCCGCGTCTATCGCCACCACGTGATTTCCCGAGGTGAAGGCATACATGATGCCATCTACGATGATCGGGTTGCACTGAATATTACCGGGGGTATCCCCGCTACGGTAGATCCAGGCCACTTCCAGCTTGTGCGCATTGGAACGGTTGATTTCAGTCAGCGCAGAATAACGGCTCGAATAGGCATCGCCATGTGAACGCGGCCAATCCCGGTAATCCTCACGAAAGGGCAGTCTATTGCTGGGAGTAAGCTCATCGACGGTGGCGGCCGGAATGACTTTATATTCGGGCAATAGCTTGCGCGCCTCGGCATCCTCAATGTCCCAATAATTGACCGGTTCTTTTCGCCCCCAGGAAATGGATAGAGCTAAAAAAAGGCAGGGTCCAATCGCCCAGCGGACCCATTTAAACGATTTCCGGAACTGCGTAGACATATCCGCTAATCTCATTTGTAAGGGTTACCTCTGGCCCGAATGGCGCTTAGTTAAGCGCGTTTGTAGAGGAATATGGTATGGACGCCAGTCGGGGTCATGCCGTAGAAAAGTGATGCCTTCCGAAAGAAAAGGGTCAGGTCTTAAAAACTGTATTCCGTTGTAATCCATACACTTTTACAAGACGATCCGCCTTTCGGCGTGACCTGCTGACCCTGTAAGGCATAACTTTTTACGTCTTGACCCCTTCCTTCTCCGCAAAAATTGCTTAACTAAGGGCCATTCCCTCTGGCCCTTAATGCCTCCACATAAGGTTTAACCCGCATGTCTCACAAGTCTTCTACTGCGCTCCGGAGAATGGAGAATTAGAAGGGGCTCTCGCAAAGATCGCAAAGGTATTTTTTAAATGTTTTTTGCGTTCTCTGCGTTCTTTGGCGGCTAAAAAAATCGCGGCGTAAAGCCGCTCCTACAGCTCGAATTTGGTTGGATTGAATAGCCGCGAAAGAGCGCAAAGAGCACAGAGGGGAAGTTCGCAAAGCTCACGAATTAGGAATTAGGAATTAGGAATGAAAAGGCACAAAGGTCCAAAGGCACTGAGGCACAAAGGCATCAGAAGGCATCAAGCGTAGCGTTGTATTATTTATAAATCCGTGTGCATCCGTGAAATCTGTGGTTAGTTCATTCTGAGCCTGGGGAAGGGGTCTTCAATCTCAAGGCCCATGTGCCTTCCTAGCCAGCCAAACTGACCATAAACCATCTCGGCGCCGTATACTACCTCACAACCTTTTTCAAGGGCTGCCCTTAACCAGGGAGTCACTTTGGGTTGGGTAACTACGTCCATGACCAGGGTCCTTGCCGACAGGGTATCGGTTGGAAATGGCAACCGGTTGTCTTGATTCATCCCCAAGGGAGTGGCGTTCACTGCCAAGTCGGTATGGGCCAGGCTCTTCAATTGGAAGGAAATAGAAACAGCTGGATTAGTTTCACGGATCACTCGTTGCATCTGGACCAAGCGTTCCGCGTCGATGTCCCGAACGAATAACTCGCCGGCTCCAGCCTGGGCAATCGCTTGCCCGATAGCTGCCCCGGCCCCACCAGCCCCGATCAGGGCCACCCGCTTGCCTTCGATAGAAAAACCACGGCTGTTCAACGCTACCAAAAAGCCCATGCCATCCACCATGTCGCCGATGAGCCGCCCATCCTCATTGTAAACCACATTCACTGCTTTCAACAGGCCGGCCCGATTGGAGACCTCATCCATACAGCGGAAAGCAGTGCCCTTGTGTGGAACCGTCACAATACAACCTCTCCCCGAACACTCCGTGCGCATGACCGAGAAAAATGCCTTCACCTGCTCAGGTTGGATGTCGATGGCGACCATTTTTGCATGCAGGCCCTTCTCATTAAAGTATCGGTTGAAAAAGTCGGGGGACTTCACCTGCACCACTGGGCTGCCAATCATTGTATAGACCTGGGCGCGCCCTGCGTCTTGAAGCAGTTGGCGAAAAACTGTTTCGATATTCCTTGTGCCGACTCGTCTGGACTCATCCATTACCACATTAGGCTAGCCCGCATTTCTCACAAAATTCGTAGCGAGCGAATGGAGATCGAGTGCTGGTGTGGGCTTTGTGCCGATTCGCGGGTGAAGCTGGGTCGACACCCTGCGAAGTCGTGAATCCAGCGAAGTCCGCAACAGTGCCGGGATTCCGGAGCGCAGTAGAAGATTCATGCAATATGCGGGCTAGACATCATTGTAACATGCCGGAATGGCCTCGTTGCGTCCCTTCATGGAATATTTGGCCAGTTGTTCTCGGTCCACCTCGACCCCCAGACCGGGACCTTCGGGCACTTCAATCATGGGAAGCTCGTAGGCGAAGGATTGTCGGATCAGGGTGTGGTCGAGGCCAATGTGATGGGCTAAATTCAGATTGGGAGTGGAAATCGCCACATGGAGACCGGCCGCGGTTCCGATTCCCCCATCCCCGGTCCAGTGCATGACGACGGGAATGCCGGCGGACTCGGCGATCGCTGCAGCCTTTTTAAAGCCACTGATACCTCCCACCCGAACGATATCGAATCCGATAATGTCCACCGCCTCCTTTTTAACCGCTTCAAAAACTCTATAGATAGTGGTAGCGCCTTCATCCAGCATGATGGGTACTCCGACCGACTGCCTCAAATGAGCCAATCCGTCGATATCCCAGCGGAAGATCGGCTGTTCCACGCATTGTAGACCATAGGGTTCCAAGCGTTTGATGACCTGTTTGGCGGTGGCGATGGACCAAGCCTGGTTGGGATCCACTCGCAACTGAATTTTATGGCCAACCGCTTCCCGGATGGTCTTGACAACTTTGATCGTCCGGTCCGCCTCACACTCTTTTATCATAATGGTTCGGTAACCCTGCTCAACGACTTCGGCCGCGTCGTTGGCAATAATGTCCAAACTCACCGGCTCGCGGTAACGCATGGTGGCAAAGGTCTCCACCTGTGAACGGAATTTTCCTCCCAGCAATTTGTAAAGAGGCGCGTTCAAAGACTTGCCGATGATGTCCCAGCAGGCGGTTTCAACTCCGGCCATGGCCATGGTGGTTGTCTCCAGTGTCCACTTGGCCGGGAAGCCATTCAGGTATTTGGCTACAATCTTCTCAACATCGAAGGGACTCTCGCCCAGTATGAGAGGCTGTATTTCCGTCTCGATGGTGGCCTCCACTCTGGGTGGCGGCGGAAGATTTGGGCCCACATAGCCCCAACCGGTAACTCCCTCGTCGGTTTCAACTCTTACCACCGTGGAAATGACCGATACGTTGCATCCCAAATCCCAATAGGCAGCTTCATGAGGGATAACCGTGGGTATCGCTTCTACCTTGGTAATCTTCATTCGAGCAACGGGAAAGGGTTGCGGTCCGTCATCAGGGACGGGCCGCTTGGGGTAATGATAGCTCCGGAAGGATTTCCTCGTTATAAACTCTCCAGAAGTCGTCGATTTCCTGCATGGCCTGATCATTTAACGGCGCGTTCACGGTGCGAATGTTGTGGTTTTTGAAAATACCACGCTTGACCATGATCTCCTTGTCGAAGGCGAAACCGTGGCGCAGCTCCAGGATGATTCCGCGCAGGTGTTTGTAAAATAGCCGGTATGCTCTTTGGGTTTCCCGGTTATCGAATAATTTCCAGAGATAGGAAACGACATCGCAGAATTGGCAGGCATGGATAGTACCCACTGCACCCAGTTCAATGTCGTAGGGCATATAGAGGCCTCCCAGGCCAGTCATGGTACCCTGGAATCCCGGTATTTTTCCGTCCATAACATCGGCGATGGAAACAACCTGGGGAGATAGCTCCTGCTTGATCCAGGTTATGCTCTCCACCTCCCTGCATAAAATTCCAATCTGCCCGACTGAAAGCGGAGGAGGACCAATGGGAGCGTTTTGCAACATGATGGGCAGCGTAGTAGCGGCGGCAATACGCTGGTAGTATTCGATTACTTTTGGAAAGGTCAGGGGAATAGCTGAAGGCTGCATAGCCATAACCATATCTGCTCCCTGCTCTTCGGCGTATTCGGCCAGTTCAACGGCAAAGTTCGCGTTCTGAGCAGCTACATTGGCAATAAAAGGCAGGCGCCCATCATTCACTTCCAGAGGCAGGCGGATCATGATTTTCCGTTCCTCCTCGGTCAGGTGCTCAAACTCACTTGCCATGGCAGGGGAACAGAATCCGTCGGTGCCACTGTAGATGCAGAACTCTATCTCCTTGGCCAGGACATCCTGATCGATTTTATCATCATCCGTAAAGGGAGTCATCGGTATGGAATAACCCCCGCGGTGTTTTCTCAGATCCGGGAAATTCATCGTGAAAGAGGAGTTACTCCACAGAGGTGTGACGGATACAGAAGCTTTTGAGGACCGATTCATCGATCTCCACACCCAATCCCGGTCCTTGGGGAACGTCGACATAACCGCCCTCCTGCTCAAATACCATGGAAGCCAGCTCGTTTCGGATCGGGTTGGGAGTCTGATCAAATTCCATCACCGGTTCCTGTTCGTATGGACGGGGATTCACGCTGTAGGGACAAGGTGGCATTGTAGAGGCCAAGCTGATGGTGGCAGATATCATGATGGGCGAGCCCCAGACATGGGGATTAACTTGAATACCCATGGCATTGGCCATAGTGGCCGTGTTTTTGAATTCCGTAATTCCCCCCGCTAGCATTACATCGGGCTGAATGATATCGAGGGCACGGTTGATGAGGAGATCCCGGTTTTCAAATCGGTTGCGAAATACTTCTCCACCGGCAACGGGAATGGGTTGCCCCGCTTTCACCTGCAGGTAGGCCTCCACGTCGGTGGCCATGACCGGTTCTTCAAACCAGTGGATATTCTGATCGGCCAGACGGTTGCCCAGGTCGATCGCCGTGTGGGCATTGTAGGCCTTGTTGGCGTCGATCATGAGGTAGAGATCGTCACCAATCGCTTGGCGAATGGCCGATACCCGCTTTACGTCCTCCGCAACACTGAGGCCGCCAACCTTGGTCTTCATGCCTTGATAACCGGCTTCTACATAAGACAAGGCCTCATCGATGAGCTTGGTCGGAAACTCGTCTTTCCGATAGTAAAGCCCGGTGGCGTAAACGGCCACTTTCCCGCGTAGCGCCCCGCCCAGCATTTCGGGAATGCTTTTTCCCGAAGCTTTGCCGGCAATATCCCAAAGGGCTATGTCGATATTGCTGATGGCATCTCCGCCAAAGCCACCAGTGGCAAAGGCATTGTGCAGGCTATGAAACATCCTGTGCCAGTGCTTATTGATGTTCCGCGGATCTTGGCCGATCAGAAATTCGGAAAAGCAGTCGTGAATAACTGAGGCCGAGGGGCCTCCGCCCCCCTCTCCCCAACCGATGATTCCGTCATCGGTGGTAATCTTGGAAATAAGAGCCTGACGCCGGTCCGTCCATCCCATTCCCCAACCAAAGGGCTCGTCAATGGGTCTTTCAATCAGGAAGGTTTCTATATTTTCTATTTTCACAGTTGGTCTTTTCTTGGCCGGGAGTTATTTCAAACAGGGCCCCTTCATAGGGCTGAAGCTCACTTTCTTTAACTTCATGAGTTTGCCGGGACCGCCACCCAACTCCTCCTGAACGTTCAACCAAAACTGTTGTAGCAATTTTCATAAAGCCAAGAAAAAAACAAATATTTTGGCTAAACTAGCAATATTTTTGTTATCTTATGGAAACTTCAGACTCACTTTCATACGCTTTTGGCAGACTTTTTATTCGTCCAAACCGTAAGGCCTTGCAGATTTCTATCGGGGGATTGTGGAAAGATCAGGCTGGCCAGGAGAGCAACTGCAATCAGGAACAGATTGGGAATGACGGCAATCCAGAACCGGCTCGGCACCAGGCTGGCCAGGCCGGGAAACGCGGTTTCACCGGCATCGGTAGTCAGGAAGACCCAGAGGGCCACAAACAAAACCGTCGCTACCAGGGCGATCCCCGCCGCAACCGATCCAATACGCTTGGTGAAAAAAGCCAGATACAGTACCCCGAACAAACCCGCCGTTATCAAACCCAGGGCAAAGCTCATCAAATCCAAAAGGGTTTCGTTGCGCATGAAGTGTATGCCCAGGGCAACGGCGACCATAAAGACGGCGATGATAGCGGTGAACCACCTTCCCGCCACCAAGTAGCGCTTCTCACTTTTCTCTACAGACTCGAAGCGTTTGTAGAAGTCGTTGGTCATGACCGCGGCCGTGGCATTGAGGGTCGAGTCCAGAGACGACATGGCTGCCGCCAGGATGCCAAAAATGACAAATCCTGTCAGGCCGACCGGAATACGGGTCAGTATGAAATAAGTGAATACACCCTCGGGTTCCATATTTTCGACAGCCGTGTCGGGGAAATTTAGGTAGAACACCCACAAAGCCGTACCGACAAAGGCAAAATAGGCCCAGACCGGCACTGCCACCACGGCACCGATTATAAGGCCACGCCTGGCTTCCTTATCCGACTTCATGGCCAGGTAGCGCTGCACCACCGTTTGATCGGACGCGAAGTATTGGATAAAAAGAAACTGAAAGAGCAATATATAACTCCACACTGTGGTCTCACTCAATGTAAAGGAAGTGTTGCCCAAGGAAAACTTCCCATTGGCAAAGGCATCTGTAAAAAGCTGGCTGCCTCCTCCCGGTAAAAGGTTGGTTATAATCGGAATGCAAATCAATCCCCCAATATAAAGAGAGATGGCTTGCAAGACGTCCGTGTAGATGACCGCTTCCAAACCACCGACAATGGTATAGACGGCTACCAACAGGCCGAGAACTACGATTATGGTCGGCATGGACCAGCCGCTCATCTGCTGAAGGGGAATGCTGGTGATATACAAAATCAAACCGAGCCGGAACATATTGTGTCCCACATAGATGGAGGCGAAGTAGACCCGGGCCCAAGCGCCAAAGCGGTGTTCCAAATACTCATAGGCGGACCGAAAATTGGCCCGCCGAAAGAAGGGCATAAAAATGAAGTAAGCCAGGAAGACCGGTAGAAAATAGAGCACTTGCGAGGGAATGAATTCCCAGTTTCCGTCAAAGGTCTTTCCAGGCAGGGCCAGGAAGGTCAAAGAGCTGGCGATCGTAGCCATCATGGACAAACCAACCGCCCAACCGGGCAGATTGCGATTGGCCAGAAAGTAGCCGTCAGCCGACTTCATCTTGCGCGCGCTGTAGGCGCCAATGGCCACGACGATGCCAAGAAAGATGGCCAGAATTACGAGGTCCGGCCAACGCAACAAGCTCTCAGCACTGGCTTCCATTTATTTCCCTTGTGCCGCCACCTCTGCACGGCGTTGATCCAATATTCTCCTAATCTTGCGTATTTCCGATTCAGGTAGGCGAAGAAAATAAAGCACCACCACGGAAAGCAGCACGAAAATGCCAGGAACGATTACCATGGCCAACCTCAGGTTAAAAAGCACTTCAGGTGTCTGCACCAAAACTCCCTCCTGGAAACCTGCTAAACTCAACACGATTCCGGTTATGAGGGCAGACGCCGCCACACCCATTTTTTGGGCGAAACCCAGGCTGGAGCCAAACAAACCTTCCCGCCGAAGTCCCGTTTTGTACTCATCCAAGTCACATATGTCGGCCATTATGGCGTAGGGAAAAATTTCAAAGGCAGGCAGCGCCCATATCATCAGGAGCTGAAGCGCCAATATGAGTATGGGGTATGCCGGGGTATAGAGGAACCAGGTTAAGCCGAATCCAACACCGGTTAAAAACAACCCAATGGCAAAGGCCTTGTGTTTTCCGATCTTCGTTCCGACCCAGGCAATCGGACCTACCGAAAACCATTTGAGCAGGGCGAACGTAGTGGCGGACATTGCTCCCCACAAAGCGCCGGTTTGGATGTCCCCTCCGAAAACATAATAAAAGATAACAAAACTGCTCAGCGGTATCCATACCACCAATCCGATCTCAAATATCAGGATACCTAGCGCCAGTAAAAGAAACCTTCCGTTAGAATAAGTGTATTTGAAGGCCTCCCACACTTTGATTCGATCCTGAGTCTGGACCTCGGCGTTTTCCCGGGTTCGGGTGGCGACGATAAGCACCGTGATGACCCCGAGAAGTCCCACCAACAAACCGTAATATTTTGCTCCTTCGATGGAGTTTTCAAAAATGTCCAACTCCATGAAATATATGGACCAGAAGGGAAGCAGCATACCGGCGGAGGCAAACCAGGCCCGAAAGGCCATTACCCTACTCCGCTCATTATAGTCCATACTCATCTCCATGCCCAAGGCGTTGTAGCAAACCAGGAACACCGTGTAAGCGGTATAGAAAATTAATGAGGTAAATAGAAGATAGGTCCCTTCACGCCCGGAAAAGGCATCCGGAATCATGAGCATCAAGGGGAACACGATTGCAGTAATTAAACCACCGATCAGAATATAGGGCCGTCGCCGCCCCCACCGGGTCCGGGTATTGTCGGAAATATGCCCCATCAGCACATCGGAGATTCCATCCCACATCCTCGGCCAGAAAAGAACAGCCCCGACAATCAATGCATCCACCCCGAAGATGACCGTATAGATCACCGTCATCTGCCCAATGCCGTTAGACATCAGCATGTGGGTGGCGCCACCAACCCCATAAGCCACTTTTTTCCCAAAAGGCAGGATGATGTGATCCTCGTGGGCATCAAAATTGCCAAGGCTGGACTTTGAAGTTTCCGTCATAGGCATATAATCGAATTTCGGCCTGGGCCCGGTCAGCTTAAGCGAGAGGGAAAGTGATAGTGTCGGCTAGGAAAGGCCAATAAAGGCACAATGATCAATAAAAACAATATTTTTGTTGATTATATCTATATAATTGTCTTTTTAGCCAGAAATAACGTCGGGGTCATTGCTTGTAATCGTGCATGTCAATGCAGGATTTAAGCTTTGACCCCTTCTTCCTTGACTCGCACCAGCGCCGAAATTCCGGAGCGCAGTAGAAGGCTTGTGAGATATGCGGGCAAGTCCCCAAGCGGGTCGATTGGCAGTCGCTTAAAGATCCTTCAGTTGCGGATAGAAGGAAATGAAAACGTCCAAGGGAGGAATATGTTTCTTCAATGGAGCGGAATCCGGAACCGCCTCCCGGAATGCGGCAATGGCCTTTTCGGCTTCTTTCAGGTTGAACCGGTAAAGCGGCCAGCAGACCGATACCACGGGATCCGCCGGCGCGGGGATATCTACCCACGTTGCCATCGCGACCATATCCTGAAATGAATCCTGGATGTTAAAAGCGATATGGTGTTTGCGAGCCAACTCCAGTTCTGTTTCCAGCTTTTTCGGGGCGTCTTTGCGAATGAGGTCCGGGCGTTGGGTCAGCAGCAATTTGCCCGAGGCCGTCTTTTCGGAGGCATAGGCGGCAGGTACAATTTCATTGGGATCAAAACCCACCCGGTGAATGGTCTTGACGGTGTCGATTGGTACCAACTCGCTCCCCTTCAAACGAGCCAGTACTACCAACTCACCCAATGCAGCATTTATTTTATCCACGACAGGACGGTATTTGTCCTTCAACGCCAAGTCAGCGCCCGCTGATAACAACTGCGGCAGACGATCCGAAGGATAACAAAGCCGGTTTCGTCGCTCGATCAGACCGTAGTGCTCCAGGCTGTCGAGCAACCACACGGTATTGCTCCGCGGCTGTCCCAGTTGCTTGACCACTGAGGGCACGTCGATGCCATCGGGATGGGAAGTAATAATAAATAGTACATCGAGCCCCTTGAACAAGGTGGTAGCGAGTTTTCTTTTTTTGGGCCACTTATCCATACGCGGCGGGGTTATTGAATAGGTGTTCTTTCTATTTGGAAAGGTATTTTTCATATCACGATTCTCCTCTTGTCAACTGATTGGCAAGGTCTTCCAAACCGCTGGCCAAATAATCGAACGGATACTGGCCATCCGAATGATCGGGAGCATGCTCAGGATCTTCCCTACCCCACTCATCCGGACGCGCTACAAAAGCGGTCTTCATGCCGGCCTTGGCGGCGCTTTCCAGATCCAGGTCATGGGCCGCTACCATCATCGCTTCTTCAGGCTCGAAACCGAGCAATTGGCAACCCCTTTGGTAGGTTTCGGTATGGAACTTATAAAAATCCATCATTTCGCAGGATATTACAGCATCCCAATGAATGCCGTTGCGACGGGAACAAGCCATCACCATTGACACGCTGAGAATCGTGAGGGTGGAAATAAAGTAGCGCCGGCGAAGTCTGGCCATCTGCTCCGTCACATCCGGCCAAGCCGGTAGGCGATGCCACACCAGCGTCAAAGAATCGAGTTCGTCATCGGGTGGACAGGGAAGCTCAAATTCCTCAAACACGCGGGGTAGCTGGGACCGGTGCACCCCGTCGATATTTCCTCCGGGCAGCTCATCAGTCTTTTTATTCAGGGTGTTCTGCAATCCCAGGATCCGCCAGCGATCGGCAAAGTCGGGCCAGGAAACCTTCAGCTTTCGGTTGGCGCCCCAATTTTCCAACTCACCGATTAGTCCGGTTCGCCAGTCAAGCAAGGTCCCCCCAACATCGAAAAGGAGCGCCTTGGGTTTGGTAAAATCCGTAGTCATGTCCGGTGATCCAAAATCAAAACGATTCTTAATTCTACTTCTTGGGACCAGTCAGCGTTGGGTCGTTGGATCGCACCGCCAGGATCAGGGCATGTTCTTCACCTTCCTTCCCGCCACTATAAAAACCGACTTGCGTTCCGGAAGCGAAATAGAAGGCGTCTCCCGCTTGACAGGGATGGCGCATGCCATTGCCCCACTTGTCGAGACCGGCCACCATGTTGCCGTACCCGCGCATTACATAATAGATCTCTTCCTGAGTCTCATGCCGGTGAGAGATATTCGTTCCGGTGGGTGAGAAATCCATTATGAACAGGCTGACTACTTGATAGGCGGCCGCGAGTCGGTCTCGTTCACTCTCGGTTGTACCCATCAGCAATTGATATTTGGTCGTCGGACCATGGTAGCCGAGAACCTGAAGGTCCACCTCGTCCGTGTTGGCTATCTGCAAGGTTGCGGTAGGCTCGACCTTTTTATCACTTGGCATGGAATATCCCATGACCAATAATCGTATCGGCGATTCGGAGTCATTGATCACTCCATGCATCACCCCAATGGGAAGGTAGATAAAATCGTTTTTCCTGATGCGGACCGACTCCTCTCCGTAAATCAGCTTCCCCTCTCCTTCGAGAATGAAGTAGATCTGCTCTTCGGATGGATAGTTCACCACCGAACTTCGCCCTCCCCCTTCCACCAGTAGATGGCCGAAACGAACAACGCCGTTGAGCAAATCTGCCTGCTTGTCTCCTTCTCCGAATATCGGCTTATAAGAAGCCGTTTCAGTTCCCCGAGTCAGGTCGTCCGGCCTTTCCCAGGCGGTGGGCACATGGCGAATGAGAAAAAGTTGCTCCTGCCCCGAGGCGAATAAAACGGCCGGAAGAGCTAAGATGAACAGCGAAAGGTTAAGCGCGCGTCTGAAGACTGGGTATGGAAATTTCATATCTGGATGAATGGTTAATGATTTTCCGGTTTAAAATTAGGGCATGCAAGGAACTGGATAGGATTCAAGAAATCACCTCCACATCTCCCGACCGGTATTTATCGAGAACTTCAGGGATAACCTCGATGCCGAGTCCTGGCCCCGTTGGGACCTCAATCATGCCGTCTTCCTTATCCACCTCAATGCGTCTTTCGGTCAGCTCCCAGGCCGGGCTTTCGTGGGGCAGATGGAGTTCGAATAAGGCCGGTGGAGGGTTGATATAACGCTCCGAGTGCTGGGGGATGCAAGCCGTCCAATGCATCGTCGCAGCGATGCGAATCGGTGACCCCCAAGTGTGCGGCATCACCCGCGTCCAATTCAACCACGCGGCGTAGTTTACCTTCCGCGCGCCAGTGAATCCGGCCGTGCTGATATCGGGTTGTACAATGTCGACGGTGTTGCGGTTGATGTAATTCTTAATGACGAAATCAATGGGCAGGCCCTCCCCGCTGGCCAGAGGAATGCGTAGAGAATTCTTCAGCCTCGCGTATCCCTCCAAATCATATTTTTCAATCGGCTCTTCCCAGAACTCCAAATTCAATGATTCCAATTGCCGCCCCAGTCCTACAGCAGTCCCATCGTCGTATATTCCCGGGGTACCGGAGTCGATCCCGAGTTTGATACGGGGCCCGATCTCATCACGGACCGCTGCGATAATCTCTACATCCGTCTCGGGGCCATAGCCGGTTTTCATCTTGGTGGCACGGAAGCCTATCTCGTGGGTCCAGTAGCGCGCCTCTTCGGCAAAACCCGCTGCCGCATCCGGCCAATCCTTCCGGTACCCGGCCGAGGCATAGGGCATGACCCGCGTACGGTACTGTTTTCCAAAAATCGCACTGATCGGTTTACCGAGGACCTTCCCTACAATGTCCCATAACGCGGTATCCAGGCCTCCCGGTTCGGCAACCCGCCGACCATGACCTCCCAAATCTTCGTAAATTGCTTCTACCTCGAAAGGTGACCGGCCAATGACCAATTCCGGAGACTTTCTCAGCAAATCACCGCCCCATGAATTATCCGCCCAGCCGTCTCCCCAGCCCGTGATGCCTTGATCGGTCTCCACCTCCATCACCTTGGTGCCAATCGCTTGCATTCCAAAAGGCTTCTCACTGCAACAATACCCCATGGGAACTTCCAGTTTCTGCACGATCCGGTGAATCCTTATCTTGGTGATTTTGATCCGGGGCAGGGGCATTCCCGCTGCCGCCAAGCTATTCACCAAAGGCGTACTGGGCGCCAGAGCCAATCCTGCCGCACCCAAGCTCACTCTGCGTAACCATTCTCTCCGACCAATCATGACTCGCCTTCCTTCTCTGTTTCTATTCCTTTTTATTGGCCCTCAGCAAGAATTTGCCAACCGAATGAGAAGCTATGACAATAATTTTGTTAATTATGTCAATGTTTTTGTTTTTACTTGGCAAAATCGGGCCTTTCAATCAGCTTTATAAGGATGCTGGAAAATCGGAAGAAGGATACGTCCTGTAGCTTTGACCAGCCTGGGGGATATTCACTAAATGTCCTGAAGAGCGGTTTGTTAGCGCTGGTCATGGCCGGAGGACTGCTCCCCGGATTATCCGCCTTATCCGGGAAGGAAAGAAGCGGTGCAACGATCCGGCTACACATTGATGTGGCGGAACCGACCGGCCCGATCAGCAAACACCTGTCCGGGCTGCACGACTGGCGTCTGGACTGGTTGAACGCCTTGGACTCTCCCATAGTTCGCCGCTGTTGCGGATACACGTGGTCCGACGGCGCCTGGCCGGCGGAAGGAGAATACGATTGGAGCAAACTTGACGAAACAATGGAAGGCTACGTCTTTGGTGGAAAGAAAGTCATACTGGCCTTTTCCTACGTACCGCGGTGGCTTTGGTCCGATCCCGAGGATCCGGCACTGAATGAACGCACCGTTCCGGGCCAATTCGAGTTTTTCGACCATATCCGCATCGGCAATGCCTTGCCGCCGGCCAACTATGAAAAGTGGGAAGAATTGATCTACCAGACGGTCAAACACCTGAATGTCGATAAGCAATACGGAGTAATCTTCGAGGCCTGGAACGAGCCCAATGCCGCCTGGTTCTGGAGAGGCACCATGGAGGAGAGCCTGGAGCTCTATGAACACACGGCGCGCGCCGTAAAACGGGCCGACCCGAATACCATGATTGGCGGCCCCACCCTGGCGGGAGGACCGACCCAACGCAAACACTCCCCGTCCGGCCAAGCCTCCGGCTACGAATGGATGGAAGCCTTCATAAAATACTGCGCGGAAAACGATGTCCCGGTAGACTTTATTTCCTGGCACTATTACGAATATTACGCCCGGAAATACGACCGTGCCGTTAGCTTTACAGACCAGGTTCAAACCGTCCGGGACCTTATCGGAAAGTATCCCGCCATCGGAAATCCCAAGCTTGTCATCGATGAGTGGAGCTACGACTGGAATAATAGCAGAGACAAAGCGATCAATGCGCTTATTGATTCTCCCTTTAATTCCGCCTGGGCGGCTCAATCTCTGTATGAAATGGTGACAAGCGGGGTGGATATGGCCGCCTATTGCGCTAGTGTAGGCGATTCTCTGGATGCTCCCAATCCCACCTTTGCAGTGTTTGAAATGTTCAATCGCCTGGGCAGCGTCCGGCTCAAGACGAGCTTCGAAAACCGGAACTCCAAAATCGGAGTGCTCGCCTCTGGCGAGGAAAGCAACATATCCATCCTGGTTTGGGATTTTGCGGAAAACGCGGAGGCGGTCGATTCATCACCCAAGAGCGTGCAGCTAAACCTGGAAAACCTGCCGGCAGGCGGTTACCAACAGGCACGTTATCTCGGCAACGACACCCGGAAAGAAACCAGTTTGCTGATTGCCGAAAGTAAGCTGCTCCAATCCGATGGTCAGGCCCAACTGGAATTCGAACTCGAAACCAATGCCGTAACCTTGGTGGAACTGACTCCTTCGGCGAAGCTCAATCAATGAAAATCCCCAATCGTTGAAGCCGCATGTCTCACAAATCATCTACTGCGCTCCGGAATATCCGGCTTCGCCCAAGGGCTACGACCGGACAGGCCGGCACTGGGCCTGGGAAAGGGGTCAAACCTTGAATCGGTTGACTCCGCAAGCTCCATCAAGATTGCGATTCCGCTGATAAACCCCCTTATTCTGATGGCAGTTAGATTGCATGACGGCAGCCAATTTCCATCGGCCCTTGCCGTTGGATCGGGCCATTTTTTTAACAGAAGGGCGCAGCAAGGCAATCCCGCCGCTTTTGAGCCACTCTGCCATCCCAAAAGGACCTTCGGAAGTCCAAAAAGCCGGCTCTAGGCCGCTTTTATCGGTTCTCGGCACTGCCACTGCACAAGCCGGAGCCAACGGTTGATGTTAACCGCTGCACCCTGCAGATAATTGGCCAAGGCGGTCTTGGCCAACCCTCGGTAGCGGGTGCGGCGAGCCCCCTGTCGGGTCAACTCACTGATGCTGCCCTCGATCGCGGCGCGTCGATGCATCTTGAGCTTGAAGGCATCCGTTTTCATCTCCCGGCGGCGTT
Organism: Opitutales bacterium; assembly: GCA_965218995.1. Classification (GTDB taxonomy): domain Bacteria; phylum Verrucomicrobiota; class Verrucomicrobiia; order Opitutales; family UBA2995; genus JAABVD01. The sequence continues at coordinate 1,780,549 of CBDCML010000004.1, read as the reverse complement.
GCTGAAGCAGATCGTGGTGCAGGCCCACGCTCAAATGCCGCCGGCCGTCTTGGCGCTTGGTACATTGCTTTTGCAGGCAACAGGTGTCGCATAAGCTGCCCCATTCGAAGCGCAGATAAACTCTGTCCTGGTGACTGTCATTGATCAAACTGCATTGTCTGCTGGTATGACCCGCTGGGCAGATGGCCCGGCGCTTAGCCACATCGACATCAAACTCGGTCGCATCGAAGATGGTTTTGTTCGCATTGCCCGGAGGGCGCGCCGGTCCCACCAGTTCGCGTTCTTGTTGCTTGGCCTCGGCCAGGGTGTCATCGCTGACGTAACCAGCATCAACGTAGAGTTCGCAAGGAACATTATCATGATGCTGCGCCTGTGCTTTTAGCACCCGTTGCATGCCCTCAAAATCACTCGTAATGGCTTCAGTGGTGGTGACCTCCAGCAAAAATTGCTCGGTCGGTTCTCCCTTTTTCTTGGGCTTATCACAGTCTGGCACGCTCTCGGCCACTTGAGCCTTGTAACCGATCCAGGTTTTGGTTTTTGCCGAGTCCTTCGTACTCCATTGCGCCTCCGCATCATGGGGGTTTCGTACCGTGCCGCTTTTCTGGCGCTTGCGCACCGTGAGCTTTTCACCGCACACCTCATACTGCTCCTCAAAAACCCGCTTCAACAACAGCGCTTTGGCGTGATGGCGGATCTTGGACGGTTGTCGGCCCAGCCATTCGAGCACGACCAGGACATCGCGGCCGGTCCTCTCGGCTTGCTTGGCCACCTTCTCTTTGCTCAGCCGGTGCCAGGGCAACTCACTTTCACAGTATCGCTCGCGATACTGCCGGTAATTGTCCAACGACTCGGCTAATCCCCAAAGGCCTACCTGCTCGATGAAAAGGCGAAGGGTTTCGCGCATACATTCCAGATAGCTCATCTTGGCCACGCATCCAAAAACATGGGTGGAGTCGAGCCGTTGTCGGCCACCCTTGCGCACCAGCCCCTCCGCCACCAAGGCATCGAGGATAGCATCAAATCCAACCCTCTGCATCCCCCCATCAACCAAGCGTTGGCGGAACTTCACCAGGGTGGTGGGATGAAACCCCTTTTCATCAACTTCCAGGTCCAAAGCATACTTCCAGCCCAGATGCATATCTACATGCTCCAAGGCTTTTCTGTCCGGCAACTTTTCGATGAATTGCAAAAGGCTCACCCCCAACACCAGCACCGGCTCCACCGCAGGGCGCCCATTATCCTGACAATACAACGCGCACAGTTGCTCGCGCTTGGCCTGCAGGACGGGCAAAATCTTCTCGCGAAAGAGCCGATAACGGTTGGATGGATCGAAGAAATCCTCCATTAACACCGACACATCAAAAAAACTGCTTTGGACCTTAGCTTTAGGCAGACTCATGGTTGAGGTAAGGATAAGTTGACAACAAAAGGATCTACAGCTAGTTTAAAAACTAGTTAATGAAAAGGCGAGCAAATTATCCAATGAAATTGCAAGCGGTTCGATCCAAAGGGCAGAAGGAGCGCTTGTATGTCCATATTCCCGTTCCCCTGGCTGCGGCCCTGGGCATGCACAAAGGCGAGCAAGTCCACTGGGAATTGCTCGATAGAGGGGAGTTGCATCTGATCCGCTGTGCGCCCCCTCAACCTCTCACCGAACTCCGTGCTCAAAGACCCCAATCATGAGGGGGGTTTTTCAGCAGAATCGATTGCAAGGAATGACCCCGACGGGGCTTCTATCGCTCGCTACGAATTTTCTTCTAGCCACAAGTCTTCTGTTTGCGGCAGGCGCTAACGGCTCTGAGCCGGAAAAACCCAACGTCATAGTCATCTACGTCGATGACGTGGGCTGGGTGGATCTCGAATCCTATGGAAGCGAGTTTTACGAGACGCCCAACATCGATTCTCTCCTCTCCAAGGGTCTCCGCTTTACTCAGGCCTATAGCAACGCGCCGCTTTGCTCCCCCTCGCGCATCGGTTTGCTCACCGGGCGCCATTGCGCGCGCGCCAAGTGTTATGAGGTCGTCTCCGGAAAGTGGGATGAGACCGGCTTCTTTCTTCGATACGGACAAGGAACAAAGGACGATATAATCTGGGATTGGGAAGAACGGGTCGATTTCGATCCACCCCACAACAATCTCGACTTGCCCAAGGACCGCAAAATCATGCCGGAATATCTCCAAGAACTCGGTTACTTCACTGGATTTTTCGGAAAATGGCATGTGGGTCCGCAAAAACCGGATGACCGCGGTTTTGATGAATACGCCTCCCTGCAGCTCTTTGTCAAAGGAGCCCATCTCGACGTGACCAAGGGCAGAACGGTCAAGTCTCCCGAATATCCGGAACCGAATGGCACCTCCGGCGACTACATGACCCGCCTTTGCCTGGAGTTCCTTGACCGGGCCGATGACCGACCGTTCTTTCTCTACCTGGCCCATCCCCTCATCCACACCCCGTTTGATGTGCCTCCGGATCTGCTCGCTAAATACAAGAAGAAAAGCCCGACACTCATTCAGTCGGATGCCGTTTACGCCGGCATGATGGAGATGCTGGACGACAGCATCGGGCAATTCATTTCCGGCCTTGAGGAACGCGGGCTGATGGACGACACCCTTATCATTTTCACCTCTGATAACGGCGGTATGACCGGACCCACCAAGGCAAGTCCTGAACTAAACGGCTACATGCTGGGTGAGATCACCAACATGCATCCATTGAGGGGGGGCAAGGTCCAACTATGGGAAGGTGGCGTCCGCGTGCCCATGGGCGTTGTTTTTGGAGATCGAATACCCGGTAAAACCTTTACCGGGGTAACCACCCAGCTCGACATTCTTCCCACTATTCTCGAGGTAGTGGGGTATCCGGATTTTGAGAATGCCCGGACCAGCCTGGACGGCCGCAGCCTGAAGCCCATTTTGGAAGATCCTCAAGGCAACTGGGAGGAGCGTTCCATTTTCTTCCATCATCCGGGCTACCGGGGTATGACTTTTAAACCGGCCTTTGAAGGCCAGGGAGCCGGGTTCGACCAACGACCCGAATCAATCATTCGGCGCGGGGACTGGAAGCTCATCGAAAGCCTGGAGACCGGCAAGGTCCAACTCTACAACCTGCACGACGACATCGGCGAAACCACCGACGTTTCAGCCGATCATCCCGAGTTGGTGGCCAGCCTGAAAAATGAACTGCGCGCCTGGTGGAAGGAAGTCGACGCCGACATGCCCATTCCAAAAACTGCAGGGCAGTAGATAGAGCCTATCCCAGGAGGTTTAAGCCACTGACGGGCAAGGGATTAGGCTAAGAAAAAGTCGGGCGAAAGGAGGTGAAAATCCTCGATTCGCCCTGAATAGAGCTTCTATAATTTGGTATGAACGAATTAATAGAACCCAATTCTGCTGATACGGTAACCTTTCAAAGTTTTCTTCGTCCAGCTTTAACCCCGGTTTTGCGCAATCGTGATTATGACCGTCTGGTGGAGGATTTGCGGCAACTCGATGATAATCTGACCCAAGGTGGGTTGGAAGAAATGGCCATCCGCTTCGGTTTGTCGCAGTTGCCGCCGGGCGCCTCGGGCGCTGTGCGCAACAGGAAAGCGCAGTTTGCGCTTTCCTCGCTACGGGTGGAGTTGCTGCGTCATTTGCTGGGTCTTCCAGGCTTTGAAGCTTTTTCCATGACGTTGGCCAGCAGTGATCTTTTGACCGATTTTTGCGGATGCCGCAGTCTGGTTGGGGTGAGGTGGACCTCGAAGAGTACGCTGCACCGCGCCTCGAAGTTGTTCACCGATGAACAGTTGCGCGGGTTCAACACACGGTTGGTTGAGCTCGCGGGCGATCAGAGCAATTGCTGGCAACTGGGAGTGGAGCAGGCGGAGGATCTTTCGGTTTGCCTGGTCGATTCGACCTGTCTGGAGGCAAACATTCACTTTCCGGTCGATTGGGCGCTTTTGGGTGACGTGACGCGCACCTTGCTCAAAGCGGTGAAACTGATTCGGGCTGAATCCCTGTTGCATCGGATGCCCGATTCACCGGATCGCCTGCTGAGGCGCATGAACAAGCTCTGTATCGAGATGACGCATACTTACCGCAAGAAGGGAGCGGCGAAGGCTCGCAAGAAGATCTTGCGCAAGATGAAACGATTACTCAAACTGGTCTTCCCCCGATTTTGTGGACACGAACAGCGTAGCGTATGTTCATGTTAGGTTATGGTTTTGATTTTGGAAGTGTTTTTGAAGAAATGCTTCTGGTGAAAGGTATCCCAGGGTGCTGTGCCTTCGACGTTTGTTATAAAAAGTCTCGAGGTAATCGAAGATGGCCAGGCGGGCCTGCTGCTTGGATTCGAACACGCCGTTTTGGGGAAAGCATTCGCTTTTGAGGGAGGCAAAGAAGCTCTCGCAAGCGGCGTTGTCGTAACAGTATCCTAGCGCGCTCATGCTCTGAATCCAACCAAAGTCGTTCAATTGCTGCCGCACTTGGTGACTGGTATACTGGCAGCCACGATCTGAATGAAAGAGGGCTTTGTGAAAACCTCCCACTCGATTCCTGGTCTGGTGAAGGGCTGAAACGACCAGACCGGAGGCCAGGCTCTCGGCCACCTTGTAGCCCTGAATTACGCGGCCGAAGAGGTCCATCACGACCGCTAGATACAACCAGCCTTGCCGAGTGGGGATGTAGGTGATGTCGCTGACCATGATTTGGCCGGGCCCGGTCGGGTCCGGAGCCTCGGCCAGACGGTTGGGCGCTGGGAGGCTGCGGGGATCCTGCCGGGTCGTCTTGGGCCGGAAGGGGCTACCCCTACAGGCTTTTAGAGCATTTTGCTTCATCAGCCGGGCCACCCGGTTAACCGAGCAGCGAAAACCCCGCTGGTTGAGCTCCACGCTCATGCGAGGACTACCGTAACAGCGGGTGTGCCGGTCGGCATGGATCCGTTTGATTTCGCTCAGGAGGAGCCGATTTTGGCGGCGGCGCGCTCCCGCCTTACCCCTGCGCCATCGGTAATAACCACTCCTGCTCACAGCCAGCGCCTGACAAAGTTCAACCACTCTATAGATTGCCCGCATTTGATCGATCAGCGCATACCCAGCTGCGGGTCCTCGGCCAGTATGCTCGCGGCTTTTTTTAAGATCTCTCGCTGGCGACGCAGGTAAGCGTTTTCCCGGTTTAGCCGACGGATCTCGCGGGCCATCTCTTCGGGATCGTTCAAGGGGCGGGAAAGTCCCTGCTGGTCGGAGGGGTCCCCGAAGAGATCCTTGCGCCACTTCCTGAGGCTCCCATCGGAAATCCCCAGTTCACGGGCCACCTGCTTGAGGCTGTTGTTACTGTGCAAATAGAGTTCAACGGCTCGACGTTTGAACTCCTCATCATAGGTTCTGTGGGTTCTTGGCATGTCTAATGATCTCTCTCAGACTGCGCTGTTCGTGTCCACAAAATCGGGGGAGGTTCAAACGGGTCGGCGCTCACGCCCTGCGACACCGCAATCTGCTGGAGGCCCGTTTCAGGCAAACCCGTTTTAGCCGAGCCCGCGCCGAACAAGTCATCAGGCGTATTGATGAACAACTCGCCTTGCTGCCCCAAGTAATTGAGCAAGCCCACGAACGCATCATCGGCGGACGTCTGGTCAAAAACCACAAGAAGATCCTCAGTGTCTACGAAAGAGATATCACTGTAATCGTGCGGGGCAAGGCGGGCGCGCAGACCGAGTTCGGCAACGAACTGTTTATGGCCGAGAGTCCCGGCGCAATGATCATTGATTATATGCTCTACGGCAAAACCGCTCCTTGGGAGGGAGATAAATTAATCGAAAGCGTGCAGCGCCAACAGTCCCTCAAAAGGCAACAAGACCTGGAGTGGGCCGTGGCCGACCGGGGCTTCGATGGGGCAGCTACACGTAAGGCATTGCAGCGGGTGAGGGTGAGCAGCCACATTTGTCCGAAAAGTCCGGTCGCATTGGAAGCCCGCCTCAAGGAGCCTGATTTTTACCGCTGGCAAACCCGCCGGGCCAGCACCGAGGCGCGCATTGCCATTGTGAAAAACCACGGCGGCGGACGTGTCTGGCGCGCCAAAGGCTTAAAACACCGCAGGCTCGCAGTGGGGTGGAGCGTGCTCGCCCACAACCTCGCCTGGATCAGTCGAAAAGTCAGAAAAGAGAGGGTCGAAGCTCAAGCTAAGGCGGCTTGAGCCTTCGGCGCCGTCCCACGCGCTGATCAAAACAGAAGGCGCCAGCAGTGGCAAGGCCGCCGCATGCCCGAAATCCGGCATCAGGCTCAATAATTTGAATCCGGGTGAGTTTGAAAGCCGCAGCAAGGCTCGAATCGAGCGCAACTGAGAAAATTTTGGTCCTGCAAATGCTGCTCGTTTTCCTACTCGTTTAAAAATCCCGGTTTCTGGGATAGACTCTAGTTAACAGGTGAATTATAGCGTTCGTCCGGTAACGAGATATTCTGACCAGGACTCAATGGGTTCAATCCAGTTCTTCTCGGGACATTCCAGCAACCATGAATTTACTCATCATCGGCGGCACCGCCTATTTTGGAACTGACATCGTCGAACTGGCCCTGGAAGCAGGCCACACGGTAACCATCTGTAGTCGTGGTAATACCCGGCCTCCGTTCTGGGATCGGGTATCACACATCGCCGTCGACCGCACAGATCCACAGGCTTTTACCAAGGCCCTTCGGGGAAAATCTTTCGATGCCGTGATCGACAACATCGCCTACACAGCCGAAGAGGTCGGAAACGCACTGGACGTGTTCAAAGGTAACATCGGTCGCTATATCCTCACCACCAGCGCGGTAGTCTACATGACCGCGGACTCCCTTGATCACCCCTTAAGGGAAGACGAAGTCAACCTCGAAACCACCATAACCCCGCACTCCCCGGACCCGTGGTTGGAAGGACTGGTCAAATACGCCAATAACAAGGTCGCCGCCGAGAAAGCGCTCTTCGCACAATCCGATGTTCCTTACACCATCCTGCGCCCCCATTATGTGGCCGGGCCGGAGGATCGCCTCTGTTTTGCCCGGTTTTATTTTCAACGCCTGCTCGATGGCCAACCCCTCATCCTGACCAACGGTGGATGCCAACCCTTCCAACCCATTTATCGCCGCGACTTGGCCAAGGCTTTCATTCTGGCCTTGACCAGTGACCAGGCTCTCAACCAAGCCTACTCCATAGCACAAACCTCGGCCTGCCCCCTGGTCGATTGGGTAAAACTGGCGGCCAAATGCCTGGGCGTAAAACCCAAGTTGGTCAATGTCCCCGACAAGGTATTACATGCCGCTAATTTCAAGTACGCCGAACTGTTCACGGATAACACCATCACCGTTGACATCTCCAAGGCCCAGACCCAACTCGGTTTTCAACCGACCCGTCTCGAGAAATGGACGGCAACCACATGCAAATGGTATCAGGAAACCGAATACTCAGACAATGCCCCCGGCTACGCCGACCGGGAAAAGGAGACCGAACTGGCCGAACGCTTCAGGGCCTGATTACCGCTCGCTGGAGATTAAACTTTACAGAGTAACCCATGAACCTTCCCACCGGTTTTTGCACATGCTAAAAACCTTGGAAAATCAGGAATTCCACAAACCATGTCACGGGGTCTATTTTTAATTTGGTTGCTTATCCCAGCTTCAACATCCCTCACATTTGCAACCACCCATACACTTCGTCCCGGGGATAGTATCCAGGAAGCGATCGAATCAGCAATGCCCGGAGACACTATTATTCTCGAAAATGGGGTCTTCCACGGGACTCTGCAGATCACCAAACCCGTCACTATTAAAGCGAAAAACGGGGGGGAGGCGACCGTCACCAATCGCTTTTCGGGTACACTGAATTGGATACCAGATAAGTCGGGTAACCAAAACTGGTACGCGGAAAGCATCGACTGGCCCGTGAACTGGTTACTGGTAAATGGGATTCACGCTTTCGACTATCGCACCAAGGAGAATTTCGACAAACGGGAATGCGGTCCCTACTGGAGTAAGGGCTGGCAGCGGGGCAAACAGTCCTACACCGCTCCACCCCTCTACTTCACCCACGATGCCGACACCAACCGCGTCTGGTTGCATATGGATGACGACCGGAATCCCAATCACTTGACCATCGATTTCAACTCTTCCGACCTGGACGGTCAAACCCTGGTCCAGAAAGATCTCGGCACCGGTTGGAACCAACAGGATATCGTGGTGGTATCGCAAAATCCTCCCGTTTATCCGGTTATCATGTGGTATGGAGGGACCCGGGAGCATCCGGACTTTGCCAGGTTAATGAACATCCCGAAAATCTGCGGTAACGTTATAAACATTCAATCTGACGATGTACATCTGGAAGGTCTGCGCATCCACTTGGCGCCTACGGTAGGCATCGAAGTAAATAACTCAAAAAATGTTTCCATCCAGGACTGTTATTTCAGCGGTTACCAATACGCCATCAACACCGGGTACGAATGCGAAAGGTTAACCGTTACCCACTGCGAGTTTGATGGCGGCCGACTGCTTACTTATGGCAACCACGCCGACTTCAATCTCATCATGTGGAATCACAGCACCTACGTGAACCCGATCAAGTTCAACGGAGTCGGACTAAAATTTCACCACAACTACGTCTACGAAGGTTTCGACCTCTTCCACCCACGGGGTCGTCACAAGGATTTTTCGCATGTCCCAAACTTACGCTCCGACGTGGCTTACAACATATGGACTGCCGGTATCGATAACGCGATTGAGTTTGACGGCGTGGAGGCCCTGATGAATCTACGCTTTCACCATAACCTGGTCATCAACCAGCACGACGCCCTGGCCATCACAACGACCGAAAACGGTGGTCCCCTCACCATTGATCACAATCTTTGGTGGGGAGGGGCCAACCGCATTATGAAGCTCGTGGGAACCATGCGCACCAACCGCACCGTGCACTTCGTTCACAACACCTACTTCACGGGACCGGTCGCTTCCGCCAACGTGTTTGAGAACAGCGCTTTTGAAAACAATATCGTGCTTTCCGATTGCGAGGTCAAAGACTCCTGGTCGATAGAAACACTTCGGAGCTTTTTTCCGACTCGCCAAAACCTGCTCCACAACGGTCATCGTTACGCTAAAGACTTTGCAGGCATTACCAGCGACCCAAAACTGGGCTCCGGCCCGGATACGGTTTTTCAGCTACAGAAGGACTCTCCGGCCATCGATGCCGGTGTCGCCAACGAAGCCTATTACCAGGACAATGTAACCGATGGAAATCCAGACCTGGGCGCCCTCGAATACGGACAGACCATAGAGGATTGGCGAAGGGAATTCGGCCACTGCGGCCCACGCTGGATCACCGCGGAAAATGCTCCAATCAAAGCGCCTCACCGGACACCCTGGCCGAAAGATCTAGACCGTCGCTGGGGTGGTTTGGACTAGCCCGCATGTCTCACCCGCTGGTACACACCCCATCAGGGCGAAACCCGAGCTCATAGAAAAATACGAGGCCTTAGAACCCACAACATGACGGCAGGCGACTCAGAACTTCTCGATCAACTACTGGACGACTTCGAACAGGTCTTCGATCCGGAAGTGTCCTTGTTATGGCAGGCCAGGGGAAAGGTTCATGACCACAAAATGTCCATGGCCTATGCCATGGCCCTGCTCAAACGGGGACGGGATGCTGATATCGAACGGGCGTCCCGCATCGTCAAGCAGGCGCTCACCACCCAGAACACGATCGAGAATTCTCACCGTTACGGAAACTTCAAGTGGGTTTACGAAGACAAGTCGGTTACCGACATCAATGCCGTTCAGTTCTGCCTCTGGTCGCTCATTGAATTGCATCGGAATTTTACCGAACTCCTGGATTCAGAAACAGTGGAAGCGGTCCGACAAGCCGTCGCTATCGGTTTGATCGAGGAGTTGGAATTGGACGTACCCTGGCACTACACCAACATCTTTCTTATCCAGACCGGCAACCAGATCCTGGGCGCTGAATTGCTGGGCCAGGAGCATCGACACCATGGCGAACACGGCTACCAGCGTTTACAAGAGTGGATCGATCATTCAAACCGCAATGGAGCGGTCTACGAATACAACAGCCCCGGTTATTGCGCGGTCGATATCGACTCCCTGGCCCGAATCGCCATGTACTGTCAACGAAAGGACATGGCCATCAAAGCCAGGATCATGGAAGAGCGCATCTGGATTCATGTGGCCGTGCGCTTTCACCCGGGCACCTTGAAACTGGCCGGACCGTATGCTCGGGCTTACCACCCGGCTACCTGCGGAGTTCCCCTGGGTATTTACGACCATTTCTACCAAGCCACCGGCAACGAGGACATTCTGCGGCCTAGCCCATACGGCGATTCCGAATCTTACCACGCCCGGGCCTACCGGGGATTTCGCGCCTTCAAATATGAATATAACCTGCCGGACTACGTGAAGCGCCTCCTCACCGAAAAGCCCCTGCCCTACTCCATCCGGGAGCAGGCTGACAAAGCGGTCGGCAACGACATCACCACCTACCTGGCGGATGATTACGCCCTGGGCACTAATGCTAAAACCTATCAGGAAACCGAACACGCCCAACCCGGGCTTTGGACACCCTTGTGCAAGAGTCTGGTGCTCCATGAACCTCCCCCGATTTTGTGGACACGAACAGCGCAGTCTGAGAGAGATCATTAGACATGCCAAGAACCCACAGAACCTATGATGAGGAGTTCAAACGTCGAGCCGTTGAACTCTATTTGCACAGTAACAACAGCCTCAAGCAGGTGGCCCGTGAACTGGGGATTTCCGATGGGAGCCTCAGGAAGTGGCGCAAGGATCTCTTCGGGGACCCCTCCGACCAGCAGGGACTTTCCCGCCCCTTGAACGATCCCGAAGAGATGGCCCGCGAGATCCGTCGGCTAAACCGGGAAAACGCTTACCTGCGTCGCCAGCGAGAGATCTTAAAAAAAGCCGCGAGCATACTGGCCGAGGACCCGCAGCTGGGTATGCGCTGATCGATCAAATGCGGGCAATCTATAGAGTGGTTGAACTTTGTCAGGCGCTGGCTGTGAGCAGGAGTGGTTATTACCGATGGCGCAGGGGTAAGGCGGGAGCGCGCCGCCGCCAAAATCGGCTCCTCCTGAGCGAAATCAAACGGATCCATGCCGACCGGCACACCCGCTGTTACGGTAGTCCTCGCATGAGCGTGGAGCTCAACCAGCGGGGTTTTCGCTGCTCGGTTAACCGGGTGGCCCGGCTGATGAAGCAAAATGCTCTAAAAGCCTGTAGGGGTAGCCCCTTCCGGCCCAAGACGACCCGGCAGGATCCCCGCAGCCTCCCAGCGCCCAACCGTCTGGCCGAGGCTCCGGACCCGACCGGGCCCGGCCAAATCATGGTCAGCGACATCACCTACATCCCCACTCGGCAAGGCTGGTTGTATCTAGCGGTCGTGATGGACCTCTTCGGCCGCGTAATTCAGGGCTACAAGGTGGCCGAGAGCCTGGCCTCCGGTCTGGTCGTTTCAGCCCTTCACCAGACCAGGAATCGAGTGGGAGGTTTTCACAAAGCCCTCTTTCATTCAGATCGTGGCTGCCAGTATACCAGTCACCAAGTGCGGCAGCAATTGAACGACTTTGGTTGGATTCAGAGCATGAGCGCGCTAGGATACTGTTACGACAACGCCGCTTGCGAGAGCTTCTTTGCCTCCCTCAAAAGCGAATGCTTTCCCCAAAACGGCGTGTTCGAATCCAAGCAGCAGGCCCGCCTGGCCATCTTCGATTACCTCGAGACTTTTTATAACAAACGTCGAAGGCACAGCACCCTGGGATACCTTTCACCAGAAGCATTTCTTCAAAAACACTTCCAAAATCAAAACCATAACCTAACATGAACATACGCTACGCTGTTCGTGTCCACAAAATCGGGGGAAGACCACCACTACCGCCGTCCCGAGCCATACCACTTTGGGGTCCTCTACTCCCTCTACGTAGTAAACGGCAAACGGATTGCCGACTACTACCACGAGATTCACGCTGCACTCGACGGGATTGCCACCGCCGACCGTTACCAGGACGAGCGGGCACTGGTGCGCACTGTGCAGAAAAAGAACCGGGCCATCGTGCTCTACCATCCACCGCAGCTCAAGGAAGACGTATTCTCACTCCGCACTGAAGTCATTGTACTCGGTCGTAAGGGCATTGACTGTATCATGATTGATGATACGGAGATTACGTCTCTCCCGGCGAACTTTGACAGCGCCAACATTCTCTTTCTGAAAGAAAACGGCACCTACATCGCCGTGCTTCCACTGGAGCCAACCAGTCTCAACGAGGAAGAGGCTCCGACCATCGAGTTGACGGAAGACAGGCATGGCAACCTTTTGTATTCGATCTATAACTACCAAGGCCCCGCCAAACCTTTCTGGGAATACAAGATTCCCCTGCCCTATTTCAAGGCCAATGCCAAAGCCGGTTTCATTTTGGAAGTCGGTAGCGTCCGGGAATTTGATTCCTTCAACGAATTCAGGGAACATATCCGGCAAGCCAAGATCAGCGATGTGACCACCAGTGATCATAGAAGGCAGGTGAGCTACCAAAGCGGCAACGACACAATTGCCCTCACGGTCGACCTGAAGAACAACGCCCTGATCGACAGACACATCAACGGCGCCGTTTACCGGGCACCGGATTTGACCGCTGATACCATAATACAGGATGCTTCGGGAAAAATCGAGCTGGCAGGAGCCCGCTTGCTTACGGACCCCCGACCGGCCTGGCTCCTGGTCGATGAGACGCTCGGAGCCTACGTGGCCGCCACTCCCTCCCCGCAGGGAGGACCTCTGCGATTGGAAACACCAAGCGGCACCCTGGAATGTGCGGATTTCGGCTTCGGAAGAATCGCCTATTATCCGGGTGACAACCCGCGCCTCGACTTGCTCGCGACTGATCTAGGCTCCCCGATCTACTTCAGCCGGCAAGGAGAAATCGCTCCCGCGGTTCATCTCAATGGTAAAAATGTGTCTTCCAAAATTACTACCGTGGAGAAGGACGGCGAAACCGTTTATTGTATTCCGGCAGGACAGACTTAACGCCTCATGAAAAAGGAATATGTAAACGAGGAACTTCTGGCCGGGACCTGGAAGGTAGTTCTTTCCAAGATCACCGAAAACGCGCGACGCGGATTTGAGGGTGGTTATCCCCACTATACCGATCCCGAATCTGGCGACTGGGTCACTCTTCCAGCGGACCTAACCGGGGGCTTAAAGGACGGAAAGTGGAACCACGGCAACTGGACCGCCGGTTTCTGGCCGGGCCTGCTCTGGTTGGCTTATGCCCATACAAAAGACGACCAGTTCAAACGCTTGGCCTTGGCAGCCGTAGAGCCTCTCAAAGCACGTACCCAGGATACCAATACCCATGACATCGGTTTTCTTTTTCATTCGGCTTTCTGCCTGGGATGCGATCTGACCGGCGATCCCGATCTTCGTGAAACCGGACTGGCAGCAGCCGATACCCTGACCCATCGATTTAATCCCAAGGGGAAATACATCCAGGCCTGGGGACCTCGTGGGGACGACCTCTGGATTGGTACCAGCACTATCGATACCATGATGAACCTGCCCCTCCTTTGGTGGGCGTTCCAGGAAACAGGAAGCGAACCCTATCGAGAAGTAGCCGCAGCACACGCAAAGACCACGCTGCAGAATTTAGTCAGGGAGGATCACTCCACGGTTCACCTGGGAATTTACGATCCCGGAACGGGCCAACTTAAAAAACAAACCACCTACCAAGGTTTCCGCGATGACTCCTGCTGGGCCCGCGGACAAAGCTGGGGAATCTACGGTTTCGCCCTGGCCTTCGAACATACCGGACACGAACCTTTCCTCCAGGCAGCCTGCAAGCTTGCTGATTATTTTCTCGGACGCTTACCCGCAGACCTCGTTCCCTATTATGATTTCGACGCCCCCGTCGGTCCGGATACACCTCGGGACAGTAGCGCGGCCGCCATTGCTGCAGGTGGAATGCTGCAACTGGCAAAGACCAGCGGAGCCCCCTGCGCGCACTACCGCCGTTCGGCTCATCGAATCCTCACTTCCCTCAGCCAAAACTACCTCGACCACGAGAACCAGACTCAGGGCATCGTGAATCATGCCTGCTACTCAAAACCCCACAACGAAGGAGTCGACTCCTGCTTCATCGTCGGGGATTATTTTTTCCTCAAGGCCCTACACCAATTGGCCTAAGCCTGAATACCGTCCCAGCAATGAAATTGCACAGCTCAGAATCCCACTCGTGCAAGGTTATTTTTAGAATTTTATTTAAGTCATTGTGAGCAAGCCGCTTAGAGAAATTCAGGGCTAACCCTCTCTAACGGTAAAATACCGCAAAACACCCCAAAATCACGGTTTTTTGCCCCTTTTTTGTCCCTCTAATTCTGACTTTAAAGAACGATCACCACCCATTTTTGTAAACTATTTTTAGTGCTAGAGGTGGCGGGAGTCGTTTAGAACGAAGTGGGTAGTTCCATTCAGTATCTGAATACGTCAAAAAGCGCAGAATTATTTCCCATTCATTTTACCAACAACTACTTACGAAATTTCATTCCGCGATACACCTAAATCAGGCTTCGTCAAAACCATGCACAGAACTGCATATTTCTGCACCATGAACCACGGGTGGTTACTGCCACTTCTCTGTGAGTCGTTTGGCGATGCGGCGTGAGAATTCGTAGTCTGAGTTCCGGGCTGCGGCGATCCGGTCGGCGAAAGGTTTTCCGGCATCGCCCAGTTCCTCTATCGCTCGCAGTGCATACATGCCGACGAGCAGGTTGGGATCCTTTATGAGTTCAACAAGAAGGGGGAGTTGGGAGCTATCACCGAGTTTGTGCAGCGCTTGAGCAGCAGCGATTCTCACGGTGGCGTTGTCGTCGCTGGTCAGTTGTTGAAGCGTGGAGCGGGCAACGGAGGCTTGGTTGACCCCTAGCCAAACGGCCGCCCAGTAACGTGTAGAGGGATCAGGAGATTCAGCAAAGGTGAGCAGGGCCTCGATGTCTTTGTTTTCTCCAGCTGAAATGACCGCGATGAGTCGTTGGGTTTGCTCGCTACGATCGGTGTTGAGGAAGGCGGCGTATTTGCTTCCGGCAGCACGGCCAAGGTCTTCCAGGATCGGCTCCGGTATCAGGCCCATGTCGCGCTCTTTGAGCATTCGGTTGTGGAGCAGGCGGCGCATGGAGGTCAGTCGGTCTTGATGCTGGGGATCGGTCGCGAGATTGACGAGTTCGTGAGGGTCGTTCTCGAGGTCGTAGAGTTCCTCGGTGGGGCGTCGCGGTTCGAAGGGACGGGCCTGAGCATCGGTCAGGGCGCGTTCACCGTTCAGGTCGCGAATAGTTTTGATAATGGTCTTGCCGTCCTTGTATTGGCTCGGTTGAGCGTGGGAGACATGCGACATGAAGTTGCGAATGTATTTGAATCGCGCATCGCGGATGCCCCGAATGATATCCACGGTTTCGTCGCAGCGGTCGCGGCCGGTGAACAGGTGGTCGCGGGGGATGTGGTCGTCAGAGAGAAAGTCACGGCCCTGAATGTGCTCGGGAATCGCGATGCCGGCCAGTGCCAGTGAGGCTGCCGCGATGTCAATGTGTTCAACGATGTCGTCGCGGACGAGACCGGCTTGCTCCTTGTTCGGCAGTTGCACAAGCAGGGGAACGCGGATGCCTTCTTCGTAGAGGAATTGCTTGCCGCGCAGGTGGCTGACGCCGTGGTCAGTCCAGAGGAAAACGGCGGCGGAGTCGAGGCGGCCGGCCTGATCTAGCGCACTGAGAATCTTGTCCACTTCTTTGTCGGTCTGGACCCAGGAGTCGAGGTAGGTGGCCCAGTCTTTGCGAATGACAGGATGATCCGGGTAATAGGGTGGAAGTTGCAGCTTTTCCGGATCGGCGTGTTTGTCGGCTTTCCGGTTCTTGCCGCCGCTTAATTGGAACTGGGCAAAGATGGGCTGATCGGGCGCGGCTTCACTCCAGTCCTTGCCATGATAGACCTCGCCTTTCGGAACAAAGTTGTAGTCAGTCTTGCTTCGATTGGTGACGTAGTAGCCGGCTTCCCGAAACAGCTGAGGGACTAGTTTGACCGGAAGTTCGTAGCTGTCGTGATAGGCTTCGCTGGCGCTGCCTTTGGTCTTCCCCCGATTTTGTGGACACGAACAGCGTAGCGTATGTTCATGTTAGGTTATGGTTTTGATTTTGGAAGTGTTTTTGAAGAAATGCTTCTGGTGAAAGGTATCCCAGGGTGCTGTGCCTTCGACGTTTGTTATAAAAAGTCTCGAGGTAATCGAAGATGGCCAGGCGGGCCTGCTGCTTGGATTCGAACACGCCGTTTTGGGGAAAGCATTCGCTTTTGAGGGAGGCAAAGAAGCTCTCGCAAGCGGCGTTGTCGTAACAGTATCCTAGCGCGCTCATGCTCTGAATCCAACCAAAGTCGTTCAATTGCTGCCGCACTTGGTGACTGGTATACTGGCAGCCACGATCTGAATGAAAGAGGGCTTTGTGAAAACCTCCCACTCGATTCCTGGTCTGGTGAAGGGCTGAAACGACCAGACCGGAGGCCAGGCTCTCGGCCACCTTGTAGCCCTGAATTACGCGGCCGAAGAGGTCCATCACGACCGCTAGATACAACCAGCCTTGCCGAGTGGGGATGTAGGTGATGTCGCTGACCATGATTTGGCCGGGCCCGGTCGGGTCCGGAGCCTCGGCCAGACGGTTGGGCGCTGGGAGGCTGCGGGGATCCTGCCGGGTCGTCTTGGGCCGGAAGGGGCTACCCCTACAGGCTTTTAGAGCATTTTGCTTCATCAGCCGGGCCACCCGGTTAACCGAGCAGCGAAAACCCCGCTGGTTGAGCTCCACGCTCATGCGAGGACTACCGTAACAGCGGGTGTGCCGGTCGGCATGGATCCGTTTGATTTCGCTCAGGAGGAGCCGATTTTGGCGGCGGCGCGCTCCCGCCTTACCCCTGTGCCATCGGTAATAACCACTCCTGCTCACAGCCAGCGCCTGACAAAGTTCAACCACTCTATAGATTGCCCGCATTTGATCGATCAGCGCATACCCAGCTGCGGGTCCTCGGCCAGTATGCTCGCGGCTTTTTTTAAGATCTCTCGCTGGCGACGCAGGTAAGCGTTTTCCCGGTTTAGCCGACGGATCTCGCGGGCCATCTCTTCGGGATCGTTCAAGGGGCGGGAAAGTCCCTGCTGGTCGGAGGGGTCCCCGAAGAGATCCTTGCGCCACTTCCTGAGGCTCCCATCGGAAATCCCCAGTTCACGGGCCACCTGCTTGAGGCTGTTGTTACTGTGCAAATAGAGTTCAACGGCTCGACGTTTGAACTCCTCATCATAGGTTCTGTGGGTTCTTGGCATGTCTAATGATCTCTCTCAGACTGCGCTGTTCGTGTCCACAAAATCGGGGGAGGTTCAGGCTGCTACGGTGAAACGGCCATCGAGACGCCCCGTCTGGACCAGATGGCCGCTGACGGTATCCGATTCGACAACGCCTTTGTCACCGCTCCGGTCTGCTCCTCAAGCCGATCCGCCATGGTCAGCGGGATGTATCAGATGACCCTCGGCGCGCACAACCACCGCAGCCAGACCACCTCCGGCAAAGTGAACCTCCCCCGATTTTGTGGACACGAACAGCGCAGTCTGAGAGAGATCATTAGACATGCCAAGAACCCACAGAACCTATGATGAGGAGTTCAAACGTCGAGCCGTTGAACTCTATTTGCACAGTAACAACAGCCTCAAGCAGGTGGCCCGTGAACTGGGGATTTCCGATGGGAGCCTCAGGAAGTGGCGCAAGGATCTCTTCGGGGACCCCTCCGACCAGCAGGGACTTTCCCGCCCCTTGAACGATCCCGAAGAGATGGCCCGCGAGATCCGTCGGCTAAACCGGGAAAACGCTTACCTGCGTCGCCAGCGAGAGATCTTAAAAAAAGCCGCGAGCATACTGGCCGAGGACCCGCAGCTGGGTATGCGCTGATCGATCAAATGCGGGCAATCTATAGAGTGGTTGAACTTTGTCAGGCGCTGGCTGTGAGCAGGAGTGGTTATTACCGATGGCGCAGGGGTAAGGCGGGAGCGCGCCGCCGCCAAAATCGGCTCCTCCTGAGCGAAATCAAACGGATCCATGCCGACCGGCACACCCGCTGTTACGGTAGTCCTCGCATGAGCGTGGAGCTCAACCAGCGGGGTTTTCGCTGCTCGGTTAACCGGGTGGCCCGGCTGATGAAGCAAAATGCTCTAAAAGCCTGTAGGGGTAGCCCCTTCCGGCCCAAGACGACCCGGCAGGATCCCCGCAGCCTCCCAGCGCCCAACCGTCTGGCCGAGGCTCCGGACCCGACCGGGCCCGGCCAAATCATGGTCAGCGACATCACCTACATCCCCACTCGGCAAGGCTGGTTGTATCTAGCGGTCGTGATGGACCTCTTCGGCCGCGTAATTCAGGGCTACAAGGTGGCCGAGAGCCTGGCCTCCGGTCTGGTCGTTTCAGCCCTTCACCAGACCAGGAATCGAGTGGGAGGTTTTCACAAAGCCCTCTTTCATTCAGATCGTGGCTGCCAGTATACCAGTCACCAAGTGCGGCAGCAATTGAACGACTTTGGTTGGATTCAGAGCATGAGCGCGCTAGGATACTGTTACGACAACGCCGCTTGCGAGAGCTTCTTTGCCTCCCTCAAAAGCGAATGCTTTCCCCAAAACGGCGTGTTCGAATCCAAGCAGCAGGCCCGCCTGGCCATCTTCGATTACCTCGAGACTTTTTATAACAAACGTCGAAGGCACAGCACCCTGGGATACCTTTCACCAGAAGCATTTCTTCAAAAACACTTCCAAAATCAAAACCATAACCTAACATGAACATACGCTACGCTGTTCGTGTCCACAAAATCGGGGGAAGACCAGCCGATGTGGGGAGAGGCGTCCTCGATGACGATCCAGACAATATTCAACGGCTGTGCGGCGACGAGTTGCGTCACGAGCAGGGAGAGCAGGCAATGGAGAAGAATGGGCATGGTTGGGGGATGGGGTTAACGTTAACTGCTTCGCCTGATGGAGGCTAGCTCAGTCGGCCATGTGGTTGTTGGGGATCTTGGCTCCCATCTACCGAACCAACGGCGCACTCCTGCCACTGTCGACCGATGAATCGAGCAAGGCCTTCAGCATACGAACGATGTCGGGATGCTGATTATACAGGTTGTTTGTTTCACCTGGATCTTCCTCCAGGTTGTAGAGCTGTCCGGGAGCATTAGGTGCGGTGTCGGGGAGAATAAACTGTTTCAGAGTATCCCTCGTTTCGTAATTGTTGCCACCCGACTTCTGGTGGTCGAGGTACTTCCATTTGCCGACACGAACGGCCAGTGCTAAACGAATAGTTTGGTGCAAAGTGTAGGGGCGAATGGGTTCGTCGGCCTCGCCTAAGAATATAGGTAGGATGTCAAAGCTGTCTTCAGCTGCGTTGGTGGGTAAGTCGTAGCCAAGAATGGCCGCACAGGTTGCCATGGTGTCGGTCAGGCAAATGGTTTGATCGCTGGTTGAGCCGGCTTTTATGTTTCCTGGCCAGCGGGCAATGAAAGGCACGCGGTGTCCTCCTTCCCATTGATCGCGTTTCATACCGCGCCAGGGAGCGGCTCCGTCGTGCTGGTAAACCTTGCGCATGTCGACCACGGTTCGAACTTCAGGACCATTGTCGCTGGAGAAGATGACGAGCGTGTTGTCGGCAATGCCGAGGTCGTCCAGTGTCTTCATCAATTGGCCGACGTGATCATCGAGCTGATGAATGAAATCTCCATGCGGACCAGCCTTGGTTTTTCCTTTGTATGCATCCCCTGGGAAGGAGGGTAGGTGAACCGCTTGGGTGGAGTGGAAAAGGAAGAACGGTTGCTCCGGCTTTTCACGGACGTGGTTTTCTAGAAAGGCGATACTCTTCTCAAGAAAAAGTCCGTCCACTTCCTCAAGATCAAAATCGGGTGCCAACATGCCTGGCCGATTGTCCAATGAGTAAGGGTGAACGGGCAGCCCTTCCTTTCTTGGGTCCAGTTGCTCGGTAGGTGGAACCGGTACCCGGTCTCCATCGACAAACGCATACAACCAATCCGTGGTCGGGCAGCAGACGGTGCCGAAAAAGTCATCAAAGCCATGATCCAAGGGTCCTTCTTCTATGCGCTTTGAAAAGTCGACGAGATTGACCAGGGCATTACCTTTGTTCCGTCGGCTTTCGCTCGTGCCATCCATGTGAGACAGATCCACTTCGTAAACCGGTTGATTGTCTTTCGTCCGAAAGGTCATGCCAATGTGCCATTTTCCGTACATAGCCGTGGCATAGCCTTCTTCCTGAAACATCTCCGCAATGGTTAGGCGTTCCTGAGTAATCAGGCAGGGGCCACCTACACCGGTAAATACTCCTGAGTAGTTCAGTCGAAATGCCATCCGCCCCGTCATCACACTGTAGCGCGTTGGCGTGCACACGGTCGAAGGGGAATGGGCATCTGTAAAGAGCATGCCTTCCGCAGCTAACCGATCGAGATTTGCAGTATGGACTTTGGAGTCAGAATTGTAAGCACTCACATCCCCATAACCTAGATCATCTGCCAAAAAGATGATGATGTTAGGCTTGCTGACGAGTTGATTTGAGTGTGGTGTTTTCTCTACTGCTGCCGCAAGAAGCGGAATCAATAACATTGCTGATAGCACAAAGCTGATTCGTAATTTTTTCTTCATGATTATAATTCCTCTTAAATTATGGTCGATGCGTTACTTTTTGCCCGGTTTCGCCGAGTGGCCGCCTTCGTGGGCGTCCGCTTTCGGAAGCCATTTGCGGAGTTTTTTATTTAATTAGAGAGCACTGTTCGAGAACTTATCTACCTCGATAAATGGCTTCAAATTCTCGACTGAGTTTTTCAACGATTTCAGGATGGTCATCCCAAAGGTTTTGGGTTTCGAAAGGGTCCTTGTTCATATCGAAAAGGAACCCATTCCCTTCAGTTGGCATAACCCGTTTTGCGCTAAAGCCTAAGCCTAGGTGCCATTTACCTGAAATCGCGGTGCGATAACCATTCTTTTTTAAAAGAGAAGCTAAGGTCATGCGTCCCTTTTCGATTAGAGGAGGTTCGTAATTGAATAGCACCGAATTTATTAGTGAGGTTCGCCAACAATACCTTCCGGTCATGAGCCCGTAACGCGATGGCGTACAGACCGAATCTGCTGAATGTGCATCAGTGAAACGAATGCCTTCCCTAGCTAGGCGATCCATATTTGGGGTTGGAATTTTAGAATCTTCGTTGTAGCAACCAACATCACCATAACCCATATCATCCGCCATTATGAAGATGATATTAGGTTTGCTGCTCGCAGAGGCGAAGGCCCCTGTCAGGAGCAACGCCACTCCGATGGTCAGCACAGACTTAAAGCTGCGACGTGATAAATGATGTATAAAATTCGAGTTCTTCATTATAATTCCTTAATGATCAATTTACCGTTAGCGGGGTATCAGAGTCCGGTCGTGTAGATTTTAATGCTTTCGATTTGTGTAGTTCATCATCAAATCGGTGGTTCCGACCATTTCCTGTTTATTGGTGATTCCTTCGTAAACAATAGGCATGAAGGGAGCGGGATCCTCATCGATCGCCCAGGCGATTCCGCGCATCAGGATGAGGCGGTATACCGGGTCGTGAAAAGTATAGGTATAGTGGCCGGTGGTGGTGCCAAAGACTTTGCCTTTACCGGAGGTGTAGGTCCAGAAGGCCTGGCTGCGAACTTCGGGATGTTGTAAAACTTCTTGAAATGAGCGTTTTTTCTCAGAGTGCGGAACGATAGCTCCGATGACTTCGACATTGTCACGAGTCAGGAGATTCCAGTACGATTCGTCGTTTAGCTGAACGGAGTCGGGTAATCCGGAAAATGCCGGGTGTTCGGTTTTGAGGAAGAGCGGTTCGGTTCGGTCAAACTTGCCCCAGTGTGATTGTTGGTTGCCGTTCCATGAACAGCCGATACACCCGGCCAGCTTTTCTGCCTGATCGACAGGGCGCATGATGCATGATTCGTGGAGCGAGACGACCCGTCCGCCGCGATCAATGAATGTTTGATACATTGTTAACTGCTCATCGGTGAGGTCCGGCAGGTGTAGATATTGAATCAGCAAGTCAGCATTATCGAACTGGACCTGAGTCGGGAATTGAAAGGCTTCATCGACGGTCACCCGGGAGATCGAATTGAGCATGGGGACGAAGAGTTCTTTGATCCGAATGTAGTCGTGCTCGCCGCCTTTGTGATCTTCCGGACCGAAAAGCCAGAGTATGCGAATGTCCCGACTTAGCTGAGCGCCTTCGAGTTTTCCGGTGAGTTCCACCAATTTCTCTTTGGCAACGGGTGGATTGGGGTTCGGCTGCCGTCGCTCTCCCTTCCTCTCGGCTCGTAACACGCTGACGAGGATGAGGGCAATGGCTGCTATGGCTAGAAAGGGCAACACGGTGTCCCCTGAATATTGGCGTTTAGTGCGATTCATATTTGTTGCTTGGTGATAGAAAGTTGCTTTTCATTTCGTTATCGAATCGTGCGATTTGCCAAAATCAGGAGGGCTACAGGCCGCCCTGCGTCGCAATATCCCGCTTGCGCTGTTCTTCCAGTTTCCCTTTCAATTTGCTTACGATATCGGGATGCGTTTTGGCGAGGTTGTTTTTTTCGTTGGGGTCTTTGGCTAGATCAAACAATTCGATTTTGTCTTTGGAAAAAATCAATTTCCAGTCTGAGTCACGAAGTGCCCATCGATGGCCGCGCGTTCCGGTGATATAGAGGTTCCTTTCCGGTAATTCCCCGGTGCCGGTCAGGGCCGGCCATAAATCGACCCCATCCCAATCCAGGGAACCTCGATCGGTTTCGGCTCCCGAAAGGGCGCAGAAGGTCGGCATCCAATCGATGACGCAGACCGGTGATTCAAATTTATCCCCGCTCTTCAGCTTTCCCGGCCAACGGGCGATCGTGGGGACGCGAATGCCGCCTTCGTAAAGCTCACCTTTTTCTCCCCGGAGGGGCTTGTTATTTCCCGGGAGCCTGCCGTTCGGGCAATTGTCGTCGGGATATTTTGTATCGTTGTTTTGTGCAGTGGAGCCGCCGTTGTCACTGGTAAAAACGATGAGGGTGTTTTCTTTTTGACCCGCCTTATCAATCGCATCGACGATTCGACCCACCGCGTCGTCGAAGTGAAGAATGCAGGCGGAATACTGACGTGGGACTTCGCCTTTGATCCCGGCGGGGACTTTCGCCATCCATTCGTCCGGCTCGCGAATCGGTAGATGCACGGCGGTGTAAGGCAGGTAGAGAAAAAACGGCTTTCTCTCTTTGGCTGATGTCTGTTCGCCAATCCATTTCACCGCTTCGTCGGTGAGTAAATCGGTGACGTGCCCTTTTTCTACGATCAGTTCTTCGTTACGATGCCACGTAGTGGAATAGGGCCCTTTTTTGTAGAAGTGATTGTAGGGGGCTATGCCGCCCGCCAGGGAGCCGTAGCTATGCTGAAAGCCAAAGTGATTCGGTCCCCATTCCGGTTTCGAACCGAGATGCCATTTGCCGATTAACGCAGTCGAGTAACCCGCATCATCCAGCGCCCTGGCGACAGTCACGGTTTCGAAAGGCAAGCCCCGGTTGTTAATCGGGGTGGTGATCCCGAAGCGACTCCAATATCGCCCGGTGAGGAAGCCCGCACGCGTCGGGCTGCAAACGGGAGCGACATAGTGTTGTTGCAACTCCACGCCTTCGGAGAGAAGTCGGTTCAGATTCGGGGTTGGAGTGTTACCACCATGGAACTCAACATCCGCCCACCCGAGATCATCCGCGATGATGAAGACAATGTTAGGTTGTTCCTCAGCAATGGCGAGTGTCGGACCAAGGAAAAGAAGAAGATAGAAAAGTATTTTACGTCTCATTTGTTTATTCAATGTTGCTACTGTTTCGAAATGTTGGCCTGCTCATGGCTTCCTTCCTGGATGAGAAGCGATAGGCAATATCATCGCGGAGGCAAAATATCCAGCACCTGCGACTGAGCCAGCAATCGACGACGCAATGCCGGATAGGGCACATCCTGCGCGGTACAATCCATCTGCGCCGCCATGGCCGCCGCCACTCCCGAACTCTGGCCCAACACAATCCAGGTTGGCTCTAATCGCACCGAAGAAAAAGCCGCATGCGATGCCGACAGACAAACCGGCACAATCAAATTCGCGCACTCACCCCGCTTGGGCACCAACGACCGATAGGGAATCTGGTAGGGAACAGCATGGGGATCATACGCCGAATGCGCCGACCCTTCATGAAGGTAGCCGCCCTCGACCGCCACACGCTGCACATTATGAACCGTAATCGGCCCTAACCCCATCCCAATCCCATCCTCCTTCGCGGGCGTCTCTTCAATATCATGCTGCGTCAACACATACTCACCCACCATCCGCCGCCCTTCACGAATATACATCATCTCAGGAAAGTGTCCCGAATTAACATGCTCATCCCTGGGCAACCCAAATTTTTCCAAATGCTCACGAATACCCTGCGGTACAGACGGATCGGTCAGAATAAAATGAAAATAGCCCAGCGTAAACTCCCGATGTTCTTTTTCAATCTGCCGCCGCGTTGCAGCATCCGCTTCCGGGTAATCCCAACTTCTCCCCGGCAAACCAATCGCGAACCCGCGCCCCTGATCGTCATTCAGATCATACTTGCGATTGGGCAAAGCATACATCTTCACTCGCTCGCATCCATAACGCTTAAAATAACGCCGCAACAACTCAAAATGAGCCGGATCATAATTTTCAGGCTTGGGTATCGGAACCATGTTGTCGGGATCATCCGTCAAGTTTACTCGATAATTATAATTCATAATCTTATGATCCCCCGCACCGGGCACTATCGGATCATCGTTATTCACCAACGGCAACAACCGCCCCTGCTCATCACGCGGATCAACTTCCCAAACCTTACAATGGACGCGACCAGGGTCAGGATCAGTAATTTTTTCATGAGAATAAAGAATCAGTAAGCGCTGATGGCTTCGGGTACCAGGGCTGAGGCCCGGATGGCAGCGAGGCCCCACTGGGCGCTTCCATTGGTACTTACCCATGGCGCTTCATCAATGGGATTGAGCACGTCGGTACCTTCGATTCTCTTTGTTTCCAAGCTTGGCTCTCTGCTTCTATACACATCCGCGAACAAATCTTTGCAGGCATCTGCTGCGAGTTTTGGATCTTCATTCATAACCGCTGCATAGGCGAGGAGGCTCGAATGCGAAATGGGAGATCCGGGGGCTTTGTAGTCGGAGCCCAACAACTGATCCAACACCTCCCGCGGCGCCCTGCAAAATTCGCAGTACTGCAGCCAAGCTGCTTTGAACTCCGGAATATCGATGAATTGTATCAGTTCTGCGACTACTTCGGGCAATCCAAACATGATGCTCAGGTGAGAAGCCATCGGCGGTTCTCCGTCGATAGGGGTCATACGTTTGGTTTTGGGGTCGAATATGAATCGGTTCGAGAAGAATCCCCATTTGGAATTGCCGATGCTTCGCATGCTGTTCTCTATCCAGTTTCGGTATTTGAGATCACCGGTACGTTCCCAGGCAGTCAGCCAATTAGATACGGTTGCTCCGTAATCGGTGCCAACCGAGATACGACATTGGTCCGAATTCTTGGGTTCATTGAAGTCCTTTTTCCCGGTATCGTAGGCGACTTTGCGACGGGCATTCAATACGGCCAGTTGGCGGTCCGCTTCGATCACCTCTTGTAGTACATCGCCAGTCCGTTCGTCCGTAGTTAAATAATAGTGGAAACGTCGGTTCATGCAGGTACTGATGCGCAACTGCTTGGCGCTGCATCCCCAGTGCTGGACATTATGGCGCGTGCCGAAACCTGCGAATCGGCCCAAATGGTAAATGTCCACGTCGCGGGTGTGACGGTTCATGGCCTCTGCCAGACGAAATGCCGTGGAATCACCGGAACGCAGGAAAGTGTACCAGAGCCACATATCGGTCGATAGCTCCGAGTTGTCCCAGGCGAAGCCACCGTTGTCGTAGCGCCATACATGCCGATAGCTATCATAGGCGTGCATGACGTCGCCGTAGTTCCAGAATCCATACCAATGACGTTGGTCGATCTGTTTTTCATAGAATCGAATGGACCAATCGAGGCGGTCCTCAATCTTGGCCAGATTCCGGGACGAACGATCGGGAAGTCCCCACATATTGCTGAAGACCTTCGCTCGTAGAATGTCTCCCGGGCGCGGGTTCAACTGCGCAGGGCGTGAGACGGCTTCTGCCAGTTGCGGAAAGGTTTCGCGAGCGGGCGTTTCGCCGAGCGCCCAGAGATAAATATCCGTCGAGCGGGCGATGCCATGAGGGGTCCCAAAGCCCGGCTCATAGTCTTCGTAGGTGATATGCAAGGCGTCGACCTGTTTCGCGTAGGGGTGATCGGGAACGCTGGGTTCGATGCCCTCGATCTTCACGCCAGGCAGCGGTCCTTCCACTTCCTGTCCCATTCCGTCGTGATAGAAACGGATGTCCATAGGAGGCGCTTCTGGCGACCACATCCAAATCGTAACCTGGGCGGTTTCGCTTGCCGCATTCCGGATATCCAATTGGGTCGGATTGAGTTTCCAGAAATCGCGCATTCCGAATGCAATCCCACCACCGGGGCCTCCAATGTAGCCAAGCCCGTCTGCCCGATGCCCTTCGTCGGACCCAATCCAGCCATGTCCAGGCTTCGTCCGTTTCCGCAGGGTAAAGCCGTTGGAGTTAGGCTGAGAAAGCGTAAAATCTCCCCAGGTTGGTATCCAGTGCATACGGGTGCTAATCGCCTCATCCCAGGTCCGAATATCGCTAAGCTGTTCTCCCGCCACCTGAGCATGGCGGATCTCTTCCCCGGGACTGCGCGATGTGCCGGTCACTCCTTGAACGGCCTCTCCCCAAAGTCCACCGTCCTGTCCGGCGAAACGGACATGCCGATCATAAAGGGCATCACGCATGGGTACGCTGAATCGAACGCCGAGGCCGCTGATAAAATCTTGATGCTCGTCCCCATCGAAAACGAATGTATGGGTCATCCGGATACCGTCGCTACCGGCATGAAAATAAAGGCGCAGGCTAAAGGGCAGCCACTCGCGTTGACTGGGCGTGCGATGCTTCCCGTCGATTTTAACGACGGCCCGAACGGGGCCGGACTGCTCCACTTCGACAGACTGTATCCAACTGGTAAATGCTTCAACCGGCGTGCCCTGATCCGGGCTGTCCTGGCGCGTCCCGCATAAGTGTCCATTTCTCAGAATCGTGGTATCTCCGCGTTTGACCGACGCGATCAAGGTTTCGCCCTGTCGTAGGAGTTGGCAGCGAATGACTCCGGTATCTATGGTGATCGTCTTCGCCGATTCTTCGACGCTGATAGGATTGTCAGGAAGCGTCGTCTTGCCGGGGGCGATTTCAAAGTAATCTGCAGCTGGGGCATCAGGTGCGATGGCATGCCCGGTCCATTTAAGGCTGCCATCCGGCCAGGTCGCGGTGGTCCACGTTTGCATGGGCACCGTTTTACCCTGAGGCGTGCGGAGGGTGAAGGTCGTGTCAGCGGCCTGCTGGCGTATCGGCCAAGGCACGCCGAAGGCGGTACCGCTTTTGGTTTGAGGAACGTTTCCCTCCAACCAACGCACTTGAGTCGGTCCCTTCGTCGGCTTGGGGATCGGCACTCGCGTTGGAGTTATTACGGAGTCGGTTTCTGCCGCGTAAAGCGAGGGTGTTGTGGCGGCTATTATGGATGTCGTGCGAATAAAATTGCGGCGGGATACATGTTTCATTGGACAAATAAGAAAAGGTTGTGGTTATAAATCAGGGGTATTCATCTTCTGCGCCTTCGTCGACGCCCATGACAAATGCTTTCCAAATCATAACTAAGTATCTTGATCCAAGCTTAAATTAGTACCAGCTAGAGTCGATCCTTCTTCGAAAGCGTGCTGGAGTGCTTCCGGTAAGCCTCGAATAGATGGAATAAAATCTCCTTCTATTCCATTGTCAGTTGGAACCTTATCAATTCGTGTCGGATCCACGGGCTGGATGGTTGTGGATTTATGAGTCGCCTCAATCAGCGAGGTATGTTCGTGAGCAACGATCGCCGTTGAGACCGGCTCTGCTCGATCTGACAGTTTATTGACCACCGTTTTAATCATTTCCCAACGTGCTTCGGCAGCAATAGGAATGCTCCACTCTTCAACGATCGAATTCCCTCGGATGATCTCACAACGATCATCGTAATACCACATGGCCCGTCCTTCAGTCCCTTCGATTTGCAGGATAGGCTCTATTTGAACACTGCAGGCATGGCTCGCACCAAACCAGAATTGAACGCCACTGGATGATTCTGCTCTAATTACGCCGGTATCGAAACTCTCTATGGCGTGAGCACGTATCAACTCGGCATCAATTAATTGAACAGACGCTGTGGACTCCTGTTTTGTGCCTTCCAAAAACAAGGACAAGTGCACAAAGTGAGCGAAGGCATTATTCAAAGGAGAGTCGAGTGCCTGGACTCCATCGGCCT
This sequence comes from Opitutales bacterium, assembly GCA_965218995.1. Classification (GTDB taxonomy): domain Bacteria; phylum Verrucomicrobiota; class Verrucomicrobiia; order Opitutales; family UBA2995; genus JAABVD01. Next base: position 1,751,996 of record CBDCML010000004.1, on the reverse strand, counting down.
TCAGGTTACCTGACCAACTATTGCGGGAGTAATAAGATGCCGGCCTGGGCCAAAGTCCCATAAAGCGAATCGAGACGACCTGGCCAATAACTCCTTCCAGCAGCCGTTTTTTCAACCGGCTTGCTTCCTTCAGATACATATCCTGAAATCCAACAGCAACAAATCTTCCGGTCATTTTCTCCGTATCGATCACCCAATTTACCTGCTCTACCGATCCGGCCAATGGTTTCTCAACCAGCACATTCATTCCAGAATGCAAAGCAGCCACTGTCATGGGCGCATGACTGTGAATTCCAGTGGGAATAAAACACAAATCCAAGTGCCCCTTTTCTTCAGTGATGAACGTTTCAAACGCATCGTAGATACGTATCGATCGCTGCTCCAGTTCCTTCACCACATCCGCTTCCTCCTCCGGATTAATAATCACGGCTGCACTGAATTCTAAGAGACCCCGCTCATGGGCTTTGAGGATTAGCCCGAGGTGGATGCTCCCGTAATTGGATACACCTACCAGGCCTACTTGAGGGAGAGATGAAGTTGATTCAGTCATGAGGAGGCTAGACGCAGAAGGGTCCAGAATACGGAAAGTATGGCGAAGCTCACGCCGACACAAATAACGAAACCCACGGCATCGACCTTGTCCCACTTGGTGAATTCCCAGGATGAACGTGGAAACAGTTTCAGGTTGTTAAAGCGGTTTGGATTGGCCCGGGTTTCATTCATGGCCACCACGTCAAGTTCCGGAGTGGCGCCGACGGGAGTTTTCATTTTGCCAAAGAATTGGTCTGTTCGGTCCTTGGAAGGGGCTCGGGAAATCAGGCTGACGAGTATGAGAACGATGAAAGGGAAAATACCGTCGTAGAAGAAGCGTGCGGAAAATTCATTCGTCGCAGAACCGGCTACGCCCATGTTTCCGATGATTCCGTGAATTTGGACAATACTGATGAGGAAGATGCCTACCAGTTCCCAAACGCCAATTCCCCCTTTACTCAACAACTGGTAGGCTTTGCCCAGTTTGCGGCCGGCCAGAAAATAGCCTTCCTCATTCTTCGATTGGTGGGAGGCTCGTCTACCCAAATAGAGCACGATCGCCAGGTAGGCAAAAATAGCCAAGAAGTCTAAAAAGTGAAAACCGCTCATGTTTAGGTAACCGTATCGAGAATGTGTTTGCTCCTACAACTCAGGAACAACCAACGATCTGCGGCATTGAGCCCTACCACAATACTCCCAGAATTTGACAGTAAGAGAACCTCGAAATGTAGCCTGTCCATTTCGTTCCATAGATGGCCGATCCCAGTATTTAACGGCATTTCATGGCCATAATAACTATTCTGACGGTAAGATTTATTCCCACGAAAAGCAGCGCGCCAGAACCTTATCAAACCTACTGAAACTTTTCTAGATCTGAAAGCGAAGGAAAAGGATCCTGCTTGTAAGATTTTCATTTAGATCTTCACCTTTTCTTATAAATGTTCATTATGCAGAAATATATAATATTGGTATCCAATAACTAATGGATTTATTTTTGCTTCTAAATAATCTTCACAATGTCTACTGATATCCCTGTTTACATAAGACCGGCCGCCATGGAGCCATTATTGCCAAAAGCTGACAGAGCAAAACTAGCGACCCTATCGAGGGATGTTTTTCAGGCCTCGGGTCGTTTATTGGGTACGGTTCACTCTGAGGTGGTTAGAAGGAAAATAGCGGCTCTGATCCGGGAAATGAACTGCTATTATTCCAACCTTATTGAGGGACATAAAACCAAACCAGGAGATATTCAGAGAGCCTTGAGACAGGATCTTTCTGGAGATGAAAAGCGGCGCGAGAATCAGCTCTTAAGTCTTGCCCACATACAAGTCGAAGCGTTGATGGAAGAGCGTCTGAAAAATGAAGAATCGATCGATGTATACTCGCAAGAATTCCTGCGCTGGATTCATCACGAGTTTTATACTCACTTACCCGAATCCTTACGATTTGCTCTGACAGAAGAAGGTGAAAAAATAAAAGTTGTTCCGGGAGAATTGCGAAAAATCATGGTGGAAGTAGGTCGGCATACTCCACCGCACTTTGATTCGCTGGATACTTTTTTGACACGGTTTCAGAAATTTTACGGTACTAGCAACATTTTTGAAACGAACCGATTGGTCGCGATTGCAGCGGCTCATCATCGACTCGCATGGATTCACCCATTCATTGATGGGAATGGACGGGTTACGAGGCTACATTCTCAAGCCCTAATGATAAAACATGGATTGGCGAGTCACGGACTTTGGACTCTATCCAGAGGGCTAGCCAGGTACCGGAAACACTACTACGAATCACTTCAAGAAGCAGATCGTCGACGTATGAATGACTACGATGGTCGAGGAAATCTTAGCGATAAAGGGCTATCCCATTTTTGCTCTTTCTTTTTAGAGACAATGCTAGATCAAATCAATTTCATGACCGAAATATTGGATTTGCCCAGATTAAGAAAACGGGTCGAACACCATTTTCAATTTCAAGCATTGCACCTTACGCACTACAGAGAAGAGATGATGCGAATTGTTAGGACCTTGGTTGATGAAGGAGAATTTCAACGAACAAGAGTTCAAGAGATAACCGGCAAAGGAGCCACCATATCCGCCAAGATTATTAAGCAAGGGCTTAAAGAAGAGTTATTTGCGACTCCCAGCCCCAAAGGGATGCTTCAAATCAACTTTCCAGAACAGGTACTAGAAAGTTATTTTCCACGTTTGTTCTTGGATTTGCCTTCAGGGTCAGAAGAAGAAAGCAGGTAAATAGTTCGGTTTGCCTAGTTCATCCTATTCGTTTTCTCAGGAGCTTTTCTATCTTCCCAAAATGGTGGTCGCTCCGGCTTTTGGCCCGAGAGTATTCCGGTTGGAGGACAGCTTTCCGGGTAAAGCTTTTCATAGCCCATGCGGTCATGGAGATCGAGCCGTACCGAAAAAATATGGCGATAGCTTATGTTTAAAAATGCCCTATCTTCAGTTTTCTTTTTTCTCATTTCGGAACACTGATTCGAATATTCTTATAGCGCGACGATCGCGTAAACATGTGGCGCAATCCGACGCGTCCCTCGGTCACGGTAGGCAGATCGGGATTGGTCATATGACAGTAGTAGTCCTGTTCCGGATTCTGGATACGCATGAAGATTTCCCGGTCTTTTTTGATGACCGTGATTTTGTACAGCACGCCGGTCTGGAAAAGTCCTTCAGGATAATAATCGGGTTCAAGGTCGGAGCCGGCCAAGCCAGTGGCATTCGGCATATACCTTCTCGCTCGAATGTATTGGGTCGTATCTTCATCGTTTGGAAAGGCCGCATAGCTAATGTGATAGGTATTCATGTGATCGAAATACATACGCATCGCCGGAACGCGCCGTAGTTCGCTCCACTCTGTGATATCCTTAACATACGGTTCCTCCCCGCTCCCCGTCGCCTGAATATAGAGAATATTCACGCAGTTCGTCTCCGAATCGAGACGGGTGTAGTCGTATTCGATTTTCAAATCCCCTTTAAATAGTTCCTTGGTCCAGAGCACCATATGGTGGGCATCGTTTTTGAATTCCGGTCCGGCAGTCAGCTCCATGCCATTGGAAGCAGATGTCACCTTCCCAACCTCCCCGTCCAGGAACCACTGCTTCTGCCAGTCGCCAGTGCAGCTGTCAAAAAAGCTAACCTGCCAGTCACCAAGCTCAGCTTTCTCATGGGCTTCACGGGCCGATTGCTGGCCTAGATCATCGGTTGCAGTCCGAGAGTCAGTCTCAGCACAACCTTGCACAAAGGAAAGGAGCGCAGACAGCAAAGCAACAACTAGAATCGGGGAATGAACCTCCGCATCAAGGCCTTTTACGGCACTAGTGAAAACGCTGTGCGGACCCAGATCTGGATTGCCCTTTGCGTTTATCTCATGGTAGCCTGTCTCAATAAGAATCATGGAATCAACAAAAGTCTAAGCCGGATCTTGCAAATTTTGAGCGTGAACGTATTTCAGAAAGTGCCTTTCAATCAACTACTTGCGGATTATGATACAAGAAAAAGCGAAAATGATATCTCTAAGCAGTTGGTATTCAATGGCTTTTAACTGGACACTAGTGATCTGGAGTATTACCAGCTACACCGAGATGAGTCGAGATGCGGATGCCTGTGAACGTTTAAATCGACTGCATACCGACAAACCAGCGGTGACTCCTTATGTTCAAAAGTTGTTTGAAGACGAGAGGGGAATATTTATTGCTGCCAGTGACTTTATGAAATCGTTGCCCAATAGTATAGCCCGGTGGATTCCATCACCATTTATTGCATTGGGAACTGATGGTTTCGGGCTTAGTGAAACCCGTGATGATTTGCGAAATTATTTTGAAATCAGCGCGGACTACATCATTCAGGCGGCGTTAGCCGAAATGTATAAAAGTAACAGGATCGATAAGGAAAAGTGGCGGGAACAACAGGCTGGGCTGGATATTAATGTTGAAAAAATCAATCCGGTTGAACGTTAGTTTACTTTAAATGAACGAAAAAATAAAGTCCTGGAGACCGTCCTGATGATTAAATCCCGGTTACACGCAGCAATCACAGATGAAAAACCTCTCCAGTGTGTCGGAGTGATGAACGCGTATCACGCGCGAATGGCGGCAGCTACCGGCTTTAAAGCGCTTTACTTGTCGGGAGGCGGCGTGGCGGCTGGTTCCTGCGGGATTCCCGATCTTGGCGTCACTACGATGGATGACGTTCTGACTGATTTACGTCGGATCACAGCGGTGACCGGTCTGCCTGTGCTAGTCGACATCGACACGGGTTGGGGTAGTGCTTTCAATATTAGCCGGGGCATTCGCGCGATGGAGCAGGCGGGAGCCGCCGCGGTTCACATTGAAGATCAGGTTCAACAGAAGCGCTGCGGGCATCGGCCCAACAAGGCGATCGTGACAAAATCTGAGATGGTCGACCGGATAAAAGCGGCAGTTGACGCGCGGCGTGATGACGCATTCGGAATCATGGCGCGGACCGACGCGTTGGCGAACGAGGGACTTCCAGCGACGATTGACCGGCTTGGAGCTTGCGTTGAGGCCGGAGCGGATATGGTTTTTCCTGAAGCGGTGACCGAGCTTAAGCAATACCGGGAGTTGGCAGCCGCGGTTAGCGTGCCGGTCCTAGCGAATATCACTGAATTTGGCTCGACTCCGCTTTTCACTACCCGGCAATTGCTGGAGGTGGATGTGAGCATCGCGCTCTATCCGCTTTCCGCATTTCGCTCTGCCAATCAGGCCGCGCTCAACACTTTCCGGGCGATTCGCCGGGATGGTGGCCAGAAAACCGTGATTGATACGATGCAAACCCGCGAAGAACTATACGATTTCCTCAATTATCACGCTTACGAGCAGAAACTCGTCGAGCTGTTCACTAACCCACCTTATTCTGATGAGTGATCCCTTAACAAAACCAAAAAAGTCTGTCGCACTTTCGGGTATTCCGGCCGGAAACACAGCGACCTGCTCCGTCGGCCAGGCCGGCGATGAGTTACACTATCGTGGTTACAACCTTCGGGATTTCGCGGAGAAAGCGGAGTTCGAGGAAGTAGCCCATCTACTGGTACACGGCGCTTGGCCCAATCGGGCGGAGTTGACTGAATACCAGGGGAAACTCAAATCGCTGCGCGGATTGCCGGATGCGGTTGAGACCGTGCTTGAGGCATTACCGACTTCGGCGGATCCGATGGATGTGCTTCGCACCGGCTGCTCAGCGTTGGGCTGTGTCTATCCTGAAAGCGAAGATCGACCGGCCGCTGGCGAACGCGACATCGTCGACCGGTTGTTGGCTAACTTTGGCTCAATGCTTCTCTGCTGGCGTGGGCTATCCTCCGAAAATGAAGCCGAGTCAATCGGCGAGCATTTCCTGACCGGCCTGCATGGCAAACAACCTTCGGATTCGTGGGTTCGGGCAATGCACACTTCGTTTAATCTTTACGCTGAGCACGAGTTTAACGCGTCGACCTTCACTGCCCGTGTCATTTCCGGGACCGGCTCCGACGTCTACTCCGCCGTTGCAGGTGCGATTGGCGCACTGAGAGGACCGAAACACGGCGGCGCAAACGAAGCCGCTTTTGAGATTCAGAGTCGTTACGCTGATGCCGATGAAGCCGAGGCCGACATTCGCCAACGGCTCGCCCGCAAGGAAATAATCATTGGCTTCGGTCATCCCGTTTACACCCAGGTCGATCCACGTCATGAGATCATTAAAGGCAGCGCGCTGGGATTATCCGGGGAGGCCGGCGACTTGCGCTTATACGAAATCGCCGACCGTATCGAATCCCTGATGTGGAATGAAAAACGAATGTTTCCGAACCTGGATTGGTTTTCGGCAGTTGCATTCCACCATATGGGGATCCCGGCAGCGATGTTCACTCCGCTTTTCGTTATGTCGCGGATCACCGGCTGGGGCGCTCACATCATCGAGCAGCGAGAGGACGGAAAGATCATACGACCGAGTGCGAATTATACCGGACCGGAACTGCGGGAGTGGATTTCGATAGAACATCGATGAGCGGCTTTGACCCTAAGGACGCCACCAGGCCGGAGTACGATCGCGTGAATCAGGACATCGCCGATTATGTCCTCAGTTGTGACGTCAGCTCGTCGGACGAGGTGATGAACATCGCGCGATACTGCTGGATGGACACGATCGGTTGCGGGCTTTACGCACTCCAGTACCCGGCTTGTGAGAAATTATTGGGACCGGTCGTCCCGGGCGCTGACATGCAATGCGGTGCGCGCGTTCCGGGCACGGCTTTCGAACTCGATCCCGTGCGCGCGGCCTGGAATCTTGGTGCGATGGTGCGTTGGCTTGATTACAACGACACCTGGCTAGCCGCCGAGTGGGGCCACCCTTCGGACAATCTTGGCGCGATCTTTTGTCTTGCTGATTACCTCAACCGAGCCGGGACCGGCCAACAGCTGCTAACCATGCGAGACCTGCTCGTTGCGATGATCAAGGCTCACGAAATTCAAGGGGTGATAGCGCTGGAAAACAGCTTCAACCGCGTCGGACTTGATCACGTGATGCTGGTGCGGATCGCGTCGGCCGCGGTCTGCGCGCAGATGCTCGGCTGTTCGCGCGATGAGATCTGCGCCGCGATTTCACATGCCTGGATCGATGGTTCTTCGCTGAGAACCTATAGGCATGCTCCAAACACCGGCAGCCGGAAATCCTGGGCTGCGGGGGATGCAACCGCTCGGGGCTTGTTTCTCGCGTTCATTGCGAAACGCGGTGAAATGGGCTACCCATCAGCGTTAACCGCAAAATCCTGGGGTTTTCAGGATGTGCTTTTTCAGAGTCGGAATTTATCGTTCGGTCAAGGTTTTGGGACGTACGTAATGGAGAACGTGCTCTTCAAGATTTCGTTCCCCGCCGAGTTTCACGCCCAAACCGCGGTTGAAGCAGCGCTGCAGCTGCATAACGAAGTCAAGCACCGGCTCGACGCGGTTGAGCGGATCGTGATTCGAACGCAGGAATCCGCCAATAGGATCATCAACAAAACCGGCCCGTTGGAAAACCCCGCTGACCGCGATCATTGCCTTCAATATATGGTCGCGGTACCGCTGATATTCGGGCGTCTCACCGCCGAGGACTACGACGACGGAATCGCTGCCGATCCGCGCGTGGACACCTTGCGCGAAAAAATGGAAGTTGTCGAAGATGAACGATTCACTCGCGATTATCTGGAGCCCGACAAACGCGCCATCGGCAACGCAATCCGGGTATTCTTCAAGGATGGGACTGCAAGCGAAGAGGTGAAAGTGGATTACCCCGTCGGCCATCGCCGTCGTCGCGCTGAAGGCATTCCGTTGTTGCTGGAGAAATTCGAACGCTACCTGCGTGGAGCGATCAACGCGCCCGATGCTGACCGAATCGTGGAAATCTGCGCGGAACAATCAAGATTTGAGAGCGCGCCGGTAGACGAGATGATGGAATTGTTAGTAAAAACCCCACCTCAGCACCTCCACCCCTAAGGGAGTTAATCGAAGGTGCCATTCCGGACTGCCCCATGAGGCTAATCGGTAATACTATAACCTGTTTGTTAGCCTGAGAAGCCATAGAAGGGGTCAAACGCGAATGGCGCTTAGTTAAGCGACTTTAGGAATGTTCGATCATCTCGGAGAAGGAAGGGGTCAAGACGTAAAAAGTTATGCCTTACAGGGTCAGTCGTCTTGTAAAAGTGTATGGAGTGCAACGGAATACAGTTTTTAAGACCTGACCCTTTTCTTCCGTAAGGCATCACTTTTCTACGGCATGACCCCGACTGGCGTCCATACTATATTCCTCTACAAACGCGCTTAACTAAGTGCCATTCGGGTCAAACGCAAAATATTAACAGACTTAGTGCTTCTGGAAATCATACTCGATAATTCCCTTTCAACCAACTCTCAAGGTGCCGGCTATGTTAGCCTTTTGGGTTTGATCCCTTCTGCCTTTTCCAATTGATTTAGTTATGCGTTACTTTCAAATATTCCTGATTGCCATTCTCTGCTCCAATTTGATTAATGCCCAGGATCCCCTGGAATATCATTATCTTATCCCAAGTTTTCCGTCCAGGGATACCCGTCCCATTGATAAGAAACTACCAATTGAAGGATGGGCCAGCGAGCGGATCACTGAACATCTTGACAGAGGTGCCGTAGCAGTCCAACAAGAGAAAGGGACTTACCTTAGCTGGCGTCTGCTAAACAGTGATCCGCCTGATGTGGCTTTTAATGTTTACCGCTCAGAAAATGGCGGAGAGTATCGTAAGATCAATGGCCAGCCCATTGACCGGACCTGCGATTTTCTCGACAGAGGTATGAAGCTCCATGGGAATACCAACTACCAGGTAAAGGCGGTGACCGGAGGAAAAGAGACAAAACCATATTCAGTTGAAAATCTGCCTGAGGGCTACCTGAGCATCCCACTGCAGGGAGAGTACAGTCCCGAAAAAATTGCAATAGCGGACTTAAACGGTGATGGTAAATTCGACTTTATAATAAAGCAATCCGATGGTTCACTTGGGGGGGGGATAAGAGGAAATGTTAACCCGGGCCTGGATAAGGGAACAACCTATAAACTTGAAGCCTACCTTCATGACGGGACATTTCTCTGGAGGAAGGACATGGGACTGGGAATAGAACCCGGCACCTGGTATTCCCCCTATATCGTTTACGATTTTGATGGAGATGGCAAAGCAGAGCTTGCTGCAAAAACTGCGGGTAGGGATTTTAAAAGGGATGAGTCAGGGCGTGTGCTTTCCGGTTCCGAATACCTGACAATTTATGATGGCATGTCGGGCAAAGAGATTGTCAGTACTGACTGGATTCCCCGTTCACCCCGGCTTGGCAATTACGGCAGGTTAAACCGCAACCAGATGGGTGTGGCCTATCTTGACGGGAAAACCCCCTTCCTATTAATTGAAAGGGGTACCTACAAGGCTATGTTCCTGGAAGCATATACCTACAGGGATAAGAAACTGAAAAAATACTGGCGATGGGACGGGGATGAGGAGAATCCGGTTGTAAGGCACCAGGGAGCCCACAGCATGCAAAGTGCTGATGTTGATAATGATGGAAGGGAAGAGGTAGTCTTGGGATCGGTTATTATTGATGATACCGGTGATGCCCTCTGGTCAACCGGTTACGGGCATCCGGATAAATGTTACGTGACCGACATCCTGCCCGAACGGCCGGGCATGGAAATTTTTTACAGCATTGAAGACACCCATGAGGATGGCAAAGGAGTCTGCCTGGTGGATGCGGCCAGCGGGGAAACAATATGGACAATCGGGCATAAAACCATCCATGTGGGAAGCGGGATGGTTGCGGATATTATGCCGGAACACGCCGGACTCGAATGTTTTGCTGGTGAGGCTTCGAAAGCAGGCTCAACCGATAAATACATGCTATCGGCTGAAGGCAAATACCTCGCTCGTAACCATGGGGTTCCACAGTTTGGCGGATGGGTGTTCTGGGATGCGGATCTGCTGAGAGAAACACTAATTCCCAATCGCAGAACGGACCGGAATACCGGGGAAAGTTCGGTTGGAAAATACGGTGGAAAAACCTACCCGCGGCAAATCGAAGGCAGGTTAAATACGGTTGCCGACCTCTTTGGAGACTGGAGGGAGGAAATGGTTATGGTCTTGCCAGGTGAACTGAGGATTTATACCACAAGCATTAATGCAGCTGACAGAAGAGTTACCCTGATCCAGGATCCTGTTTACAGAGCCACTGTTGCACATTTTTCAATGGGTTACCATCAGACTCCAATGACTGGCTATTATTTAGGAAAAAATGCTTGACCACCTTGCAAGGAAAAATATATCTATTGCAACTACTCAGGTATCCAGCTAGAGTGGAGGCGCCAAACACGCAGCAAGGACATTATTAAACAATCGTCCGCATGGATGTTTTATTGATAACCTATTACGCAACTGTAGGAGGGGGTTTATCCCCCGATCTTCCAAATGGCCTCACCGCAATCGGGGGATAAACCCCCTCCTACAGTTCTCTCAATCTCCATCCCATGAAAATTCTCACTCCTTTAAATAGCCGTATTATTGCCTCTTCTAAACCACCTGAGTAGTTACTATCTATTAACTATAAAGAGCTCAACCAACTATAAAGAGCTCAATACTAACACCTGGATCTAACTATAACCACCCAAAGCAATGAACTCACCCAAGATACGAAACAAGTTATTCCGACGAGTATTAATACTGGTCTCTTCCTTGATCGTTTGTGCTCCCCTATGGGCGCAAAACAACGAAGACGAAGACGAAGAAAAAGTCTACGACCTCTCACCCTTTGAAGTCGATGCTTCCAGTGACATAGGCTACTATGCGGAAAACACCTTGGCTGGTAGTCGTTTGCGCACCAACCTCGCCGATTTAGCCGCCTCCATCAGTGTGATTACCATGGAACAGATGGAAGATACCGGTTCGGTTGATATAAACGACGTGTTCCGCTACGAGGCCAATACGGAGGGGGCCGACACTTACACGGAAGGCGTAAATGCGAACCGTAACGATGGCTTATTGGATACCAACGCTGGGGGTATGCAAGGTTTGCAGCCCCACGGGCACACCACTGCTAACCGTATTCGTGGCATTGGCAGACCCGGCACAACCATTAATTACTACCAGGCTCTTTCTATAATTCCCTTTGATAGCTATAACACTGGAAGAGTCGAAATTTCCCGGGGTCCAAACTCCTTGCTTTTCGGCTTGGGTAATCCGGCCGGAATCGTCAATCAGTCAACAGCGCAGGCCATTATCGATTCTGACAGCGCCCGAGTTTCAGCTCGCTTTGATGATCGGGATTCTTTTCGAGCCAGCGTCCGCTTTAACAAAACATTGATGGAAGGCAAATTAGCTTTGATGGGAGCTATCCTGAAAGATGATCGAGCATTCGTGCGGAAGCCCTCTTATGACAATACGGAAAGAGCCTATGCCACCATCACCGTTAAGCCTTTCGAAAAAACCATCTTTCGTGCCAGCGTCGAAGGCTATAGTAATGATCATCGTCGCCCCAATACTATTTCGCCCGAGGATTCGGTTAGCGAATGGCGCAGTGGCGGACGCTGGACCTATCATCCGGTTTCCGGCCTCCTCACCAGCATGGATAGTGGCGAGGTAAAAGGGCCCCTTTCCATGAATAATAGAGGTCCGCGTATAGATGAAACGCGGGCTTACATCGAATCATTGCCAGGATTCAATGCGGATCTCTGGAACGGAAACAAACGACAATATAACGGGGTAAATATCTTTGGAAGCGGAGCGGTGTTAGGCCCGAATTCAATCCTCTACACACCCGGCTTGGCACTGGGTGGCCATACCGGAACGCGAGGGAACGCTCGGCCAATTTTCAGGATCGTTGATGGGCAGGTCTACGACTACACCTACTGGAGAGGAATGGGACAGGGGAACTATCGCCTGGGCTTTGGCACTCCTACCAACCCTGCCGGCAACGCACCGAGAGTGCTTTCCGGAGCCAACAATCTTCCGCTATCTGCTATTTACGAAATTCCGACATCCTGGTCCGCTTACGATACCAGTTGGAGCAACTCACATTTTCATTCCAAGGAAAACGCCGGCGTCGCGAATTATATCTATCCCGGTGTTACTGATAAATCCATTTACGACTGGGAGAAAATCAACACGCTCCAGATGAACTTTGGTGAGAAAAGGAACACGACTACCAATCTGGAATTAGAGCAGGAGATCTTGCCAGATCTCAATCTAAGCCTGGGATACTTTAAACAGGAATACGATGGGTTTACGAGTTACACCATATCCCAGCTCAATACAGCGACCATCTATGTAGATACCATGACGCACAGACCCGATGGTAGGGAGAACGAACTCTTCGGTCTTCCCTTCATGATGAGCTCCACTGCACCCGACCAATTCCATTACGAGACAATAAACGAAACCGCCCGCGCCATGTTGGCCTGGACACCGGATTTCACGGACAACGATGGCTGGCTCAAATGGCTGGGACGTCACCAGGCGATCGGCTTGGTTTCCAATTATAGCACCTTGGATTCCAGGTGGCGCAAACGCTGGTACATCACCGATAGCGACGAAGGCATAAACAAGGTGAACATCTTTATGCGGAATCCCAATGTGCCGGGTTACAGATTGAACAATCGAAGCGTAAGGCGTAATTATTATCTGGCCAGCCCGGGCGATCCACAGGACGGTAGTGTTACTCAAAGCTCTGGTGAATGGAACCACTCTTCTTACGAAGGCCAGATGCAGTATTTCAACTACGATGACAACGCCTGGAAAACTCAACGCTATCAAACCGGATACATCGACCACCCCGCACACACCCGTCGGGCTCAACGTGAGGTGGATTCCCTTAGTTTTGGTCTTACCAGTTACCTGTGGGACGAACGTCTCATAACAACCGTCGGTTGGCGCGAAGACGATTACCGCGCTCGGGAAACCACCTCCGGCCCAATCGTCGATCAGGACGACAATGTCATTGAGCCAGGTCTGTCTAATGCGGAACAGTGGGTGGATGGCTATTATGATACTGAAAGGGTCTTCGACCGCTGGAACCGCTGGGACGAACTCTCAGGCGAAACAAGCACTATGGGTGCGGTTCTTCGCCCATTCGACAACCGGGACGGCATTCAAAGTGAATTCCTCAGCAGCCTCGGTTTCAGTTATAACAGATCGGACAACTTTAATCCACCCGGCGCTGCTCAAGTTGACCATTTTGGTCAGGCTCTGGGTAAACCGGAAGGCACCGGAGAGGATTACGGCATTCAGTTTTCTCTGATGGACAACAAGTTGTTTGCCCGCATAAACTGGTTTAAAGCAACCAACGAGAATGAACGCGCCAACACTGGTGTGTCGGCCTCACGCGTATACAATCTAATTGACCAAATCCAGTTCCGCAATTGGTCTCGTAGAATTGCGCTCATCAACTATGGCTTAGATCCGACTTCTGAAACATTCAATACCGATATCAATGAGTTGACGCCCACGCAAGAGGATCAGATCGAAGCAGACACGGCAGCCATCTATGGCCTTCCCTATAATTACCACGATGATCTCCCAGGAACGGTTGCTTATACGCAAACGGCAGAAGCAGAGGGCATGGAAATACAAGTCATGTACAATCCAATTAAGAACTGGACGATCAAGTTTACGGGTGGTAAACAGACAACCGTATACGCCAACGCCTTTAAGGAGTATGACGAATGGATAGCCGTCCGTGGCGAGTATTGGGATAACGCACGCGCGGCAAATTTCCTCAAGCCGGAGTACCAGCAATTTGCCACCTACACCTCCTTTGCCGGCAGAGAAGTCAATCTCACCGATTTCTGGAGCTCTTACGGAGTCACCTCGCAGGTTACGGGTGAAGATCCGCAGCGACCTAATATACAAGCCTATTGGGATGAAGTCGTCGTTCCCCAAATAACACTGGGTAAGGACATTGAAGGCCAGGTTACCAAAGGTCAGCGTAAATACCGCGCCTCACTCCTGACCAACTACCAGTTTCAAGAGGGTCGCCTGAAGGGCTTTTCTGTCGGTGGTAGCATGCGCTGGGAAGATAAAGCCATTATCGGTTACTACGGTAAACCAAATCCTGGTTCAGGTTCGGACGATCTGGTACTTTCAGATGTTACTCGCCCTATCTACGATAGTGGCAATACCCGGATCGACCTTTGGGGTGCTCACTCCTGGCGCCTCAATAGCGGAAAGAGAGTTAAGGTACAGTTGAATATCGTAGATGCTTTCGAAGATGGACGATTGCAAACCGTGGCAGTCAATCTCAACGGGGATCCCTATGGTTACCGTATCCTGGATCCACGGCAGTTCATTTTAAGCACCACTTTGGATTTCTAGTTTCATTTCTTTAGTACGTAGTTTGTTCTATTAGAAACCTCCCTCGTGAATTGCGAGGGAGGTTTTTGATATAAACATCTCGTTCCTCAAATTTCCCCGTACACAGGTGGTGTCCAACCCTTCGGTAGTTTGCCTTGGGGTTTTACGCCGAGGGAACCTTTAGGGATGGGATGGTCTTTGGGTGTTTGAAGTGGCAGATCGTCGGGTAGGTGTTTGATTTTGAAATCCTTGTATTGAATTATCATTTCCGGACCCACGTGTACCTGGACAGCCAATACGCCATCCAAAGAGCAGCCTTCCTCATCGAAATCCAATAGATCGGCGGTGGGATGATTATCGATCCAATGTTGGGGATGATTGCCTCGAACAAGAACGCGATAGTCATGCCACTCACCAGGAGTAAATTCCTTCACGGGCATGGTGCCCACGATCCAGGGTTGGCCTTCGGAATCGACAATGACTTTTTCGCCGGTGTGAGACAGAATCCGGCGACCCTTTTCTTCATAGAGCATGCCGTTGTAATTGGGATTATTCGCAACCACGTCGGCCTGGTAGCCGGTGACGACATCCAATCCAAGATCAGGAGCCATTTGACCGCGATACTGAATTCCACTGTTTCCGCCTGCAGAAATCTTTACCTTCACACGAAGGTCGAAATTGCGAACCGTCGAGCCCTTCCAACTTATGAAACGGTTCATTTTAAGAGAACCATCGGTGACACCGGTCATGACTTCGTCTTCTTCCGACCAGTAATCCGGATTACCGTCCCAAGTTCGCAGTATGTTTCCGTCCAGCAAATTGACAGACCCGTCAGGGCCCGGCTTCACGGTGACCGCCGCTGAAGCGACCGGATGCGGAACAGTGGAAGATGTGAAAGGTCCCTTCATCGGTTCCAGTGGTCCGCCGTAGCCATTGACCGATTTGTCGGTCCGCTCGCGCAATTCCTCCAGGATTTTTATAAACTTTTTGTTGCCTACCAGATTCACCAGTTCGTTGGGATCCTTTTTCAGATCGTGCAGAAACTCATGGTTACCATGATCGAAGTAGCGCACGTACTTATAGCGCTCCGTGCGAATACCTTCATAAGCCGGAATCCTGTGACGCACGGCAAAGTGTTCGTGGAAGGTTTCCGTTCGCCAGTCCTTTGGTTTTCTTCCGGAAATAACCGGAGCCAAACTTCGCCCCTGATAGCGTTCGGGTATCGGCACACCGGCCCAATCGAGAAAGGTGGATGGCAGGTCCAAGTTGAGGGCCAAGGCCTCGGTCTTCTTGCCTCGCTGCCGACGCGTCACCCGAGGATCCATGATGATCATCGGCACACCAATGGATTCTTCGTAGTGAGACCATTTGCCGGCGAAACCGCGGTTGCCCTTATAGTATCCATTGTCAGCCGTATAAACGATGATGGTGTTGTCGGCCAAACCAGCTGCTTCCAAAGCTTCTACAAAACGACCGATGGCTCCATCGATACCGCTAACCATGCGATAATAGGCCTGAATATTGATCTGGTATTTTTCATCGGTATTCCAGCGCCAGAAATAGCGCTCACGATTGATGGTGGTTTTTAGAAAATCCGGCTGGCTATCGAAAATCTCTCGTGTGTCGAGGGGCTGTCGGTCGAAATCCACATCCTCATACATACCATCCACGGCGCGCGGCCAGGGGAAGTGTCCGATACCAGGACGCCGATCGCTGTCTTCTGCGTGACAGGCGTTGAACCACATGTTCAAGGCAAAAGGCTTGTCCTTGGGATGGTTCTTCAAAAACTCAATACCTCGATCCACAATGAGCTCCGTTTCATGCCGAAGCGAACCGTCGGGCAGTGTTTTGTAAAACGGATTGCGGGAAATAGCCTCAAACTCGTCGAAGTGATCCGCAGGCACGTAGCCCTTCGGCATCTTCGCATGCCATTTTCCAAAAAATCCAGTGCGATAACCACCATCCCTCAGAAGGTCGGAATAAAGCGTCTCAATTGCTTCGGCCCGTGCCTGATCGTGATTACCCGGGATCCCATAACTACGACCGGTAAGGCCGGAAAGAATGTTCGTGCGGCTCACCCAACAAATCGCCTGGTTGACAAAGGCATTTTGAAACAGCGTGCCACGCTCCGCCAATCGATCGATATTCGGCGTCTGAACAATTGGATTTCCATAACAAGCCAAAGAGTCTGAGGTCTGATCATCCGCGAAAAAGAAAACGATGTTAGGGGGTCGTTCTTCGGCGGCGAATAGTCCGTTTGCGAAAAGTGCGAACGAGAGGATGAGGTACTTATTTTTCATAGCAATAGAGTAGAAGAAAGTTCATTTAAGCAGAAAGTATCCTCAAGTTCCGAGACAATTGTATCCACCAAACAAGGGACAGGAACCACTCCGCAGCACCCCAATCGTTGATAGACCACCAGGACATTCGTTTAGTCGCCCTTCCACTTCATCATTCTCACCAACCCTAGTCCTTATCGTGTCGAGTCATTCAGGTTCTTCTTTAAAAGACTCAAGCAAAAGCGAAATAATCAACACGACATTGGGGCGCTGAGAGAATCCAGCCTGGGCGAGAAGAACGCAGCAGCCCAGAAAGGCCAAAAATTTAAGTCCGAGGTATTTCATAATTTCAAAGGAGGCTACTTTTCTGTTCTAGCCCCAAGACCTAGTCCAATCCTTATGAATCTATCACCGAATAATTCAAACAAGGACTTCATCCCTTGCCATCCCAGTCGTTGTTTGAAGTCCCAGATAGTGTTCTTGTCAGGAACCCCATCGCCCACTGACAGTCCCAAAAAACGTTGAAAACTAAAGCGGTCAAGAATTTGAAACTCCGTCTCTTCTTCACTCAGATTATAATAGCGCTGGATGATGAGGACCTTCAGCATCAGAACCGGATCCCAAGGAGGACGACCTCCTTTTTCGTGATCGCCGTAGTCCAGGATTTCCAACAGCTTCGAACGAAAAAATTCGAAGTCGATCTGCTCATTGAGCTTGTCCAGCGGGCCAACCCGACTGGAAAGCTCTTCCACCCGCTCGATTAAATCAAACAATCCACTATGTTCTTTGCCTTTACGAAACTTCATTGCTGAAGACTAGAGGATGCGTATCATACTATCAAATGCGAAATTTACTGATTGAGGTTACCGGATGTGCCCTATTACCTTCGAGCCTCCAACTCCTCTCTTTCCAATTGATAATACTTGGCCGAGTCGAAATCCTTTAAGCTCACGTAGTATTCAACCAACTGCGCGTATGCTTTGTCTTTATCCGATTGGGCTTCCAGGAATAACTTATCAAATGCGCGAATTGTATCTGCTTTGCCAGCCGCAATGAGTTTCGAATCGACAAGCTGTCTTAGATGGAAGGCGCTGGGATCCAAGGTGAAGGTCTTGATTAATTGTTGTTCTGCGGCATCCAATTTTTCAGCTTGGAACAACACATAGCCATAACCAAATTGTAAGGTAGGGTCGTCGGGTAGTTCCTTTATTAATCTTTTGCTGATAGCTTCAGCTTCATCGAAGTGCTTGAGGTGAGCTAATGCAGATGCGAGATCCACCTGGGTTTGTACATAATGGGGACTCAGTTCTATCGCCCGCCGGAAATGCGGTACCGACTCTTCGATTCTGCCGGACCGAAAATAGATATAGGCAAGCTGCAAAAAGGCATCATAGCTGGAAGGGAGTATCCGGTTCACAATCTGGAGATGCTGCAAAGCCTCATCATGTTGATTCATTGAATAGTAAAATTCACCCATAAGTTGGTGAAGATTAGGATCATCGGGTCGCCTCTCGAGGGCGGCTTTAAAGCTTTGAAGCGTTCGATGCCCATTATCTTTCCCATTATCGGCATTGTGCTGCATAAGCTCCTTGTTAAGGTCTTGCATGCGCTGGGCATGATCCTTCTGTCCGGTAAATGGAGGCCTGTCTATCAACGGAATAATTCCATTGAGCTGCTTGATTTTACCCCAGCTATTCCATGCCAGTTGTTCTGCACAAGCTTGAAGATTAGGTGGAATAGTTTCTTCGGTTTCGGCGAGGTCCGGAACCACAGCCGGAAGCTTGTGGAAAATGGCTTTGGCCAGCTTGTAGTTGCCTTCAAAAGTTAAGTGAACGTGTTCGAAGAATTCATCATAACCCGCGATGGAATTGGTGGATTCGGAAGTGCCACCAAAAAGTTGCTCTGCATCGATTAACAGAACGCCTTCATTGGAAAAACATTGAACCGTTTCTCTTATCTTTTCATTGATGCTCGAGTCGGTCCTGAAGCGAAGTGCATCCAAATCGCGAGCTTTTATGTATGCCTCGCGTGCTTGTTTTACTTGCCCGAGATTTTCGTAACAAAGGGCCTTTTCATAAGTGAGAAGAGCGTGCTCCTTGTCCAACAACTCGCATTCCTCAACCAATGCGAGTGCTTCAGAATAGTTGTGCTGGGCAATCTCTTTTTGAACCTCTTCAAAGGTACGAGTCCAGTTCTGAAGATCCGTCTCGGAAAGGCTATTGGAGTGGCTTGAAGCGAATGGAAAAGAATCCTGGATATTGGATGCCACGGTACTGACCATCACCCGAGCTCCGGCTTTTCTCCCAATTTTAATAATGTCACCTAAATTGGATTCAAAATGAGAATAGCCATTATTGAGACGCGAATCGGAAGCAGGCACTACTTTGTCCACAAAGATATCCATACCCGTCCATTGTTTTGGAGCGGAAGTATCCTTCCCAAACGTCCCAATAATGTCAGACAACCATTGACCGGTTCTAGTCGTCTTTGCCCAAACGCTGAGCCGTATTATGGACAGGTTCGGTTGGAAGCCCTTAATGACAGATCCCGGCCCATAAGGTCCCACCACTTCATTGTTACCCATGTAAACAATAAAAAGGTCGGGATCCAATTCAGCACATTCGCGCGCAATGGGCAGAACCACGTGCGAGTTAATGGCGGTCATGGCCACATTGTAGACTTCAAATTCCTGCTCAGGGTAAGCGTTGTCCAACATGACCTCCAAAACGCGAGAAAAGCTATAGGCAGAATAAGGAACACCCAGAGCCGCAGAACCTCCGAGAACAAAAATGCGTTTGGTATTCGGCGGCTTCTTGCGGACAACGCTGATGGCTTCCGGAATCCGTGCGATTTTGGGATCAAAAAACCGCCACATGAATTTTGAATTGGTTCCCAAGCTGCCATTTTCCTGTTCCAGAAATAAAGTGGTAGGATGGCCATACCCAATAAATCGCAGGCTGGTTTCAAGAAGGATGAAGAAAATAAGCGGCGCGCCAATAATAAGCCCGAACCGAAAAATCCAAACTTTCGTTTTCGATAAGGATTTCATGGTATCAATGGAATGGCACGCCTCGTTGTGGCTCAATTCATTTTTCGGACTAAGATTCTTTATCTGCAAGAGAAGATAACTCGTCAAAAGCACTGGAGTCGATAAACGGCCAGAGCTAGGACAGCTGAAAGGGTCCATACGCTATTGGTCCTTAATTAAGCGTAATTCAAATTAATTATCGAAACATGACCGACGCCGGGGTCATTGCTTGTAGTTTTGCATGAAATGTGAGATTTAAACTGTGACCCTCTGGAACGGAAGCGGCCCGTAGATTTGCACTAAAACTATCTTAATTAAGGACCATTCGGGTCATACGATTTGCACTAAAACTATCTTAATTAAGGACCATTCGGGTCATACGCTACCAAGTCGTAGACAACTCAATTGTAACGACATTTTTTAACCTCTGATAGCACTGATGGTTTTTGAAATGTGAGTTCTCTTATCAGTGTTAGTTTGTGGTAAATGTGGAGAATATAGGTGAACAGATTCGGCGGCGAAGTACGTCGGCATTTTGTCTATAAAATTTCCACCAACCCCGGGATTACCGGATACCGTTTCGACTGTAGTCATCCGATTGCTTGACCATTTTATACATAAGTATGCACCAAATTTTCAAGACTAGACCACCTTGATTTGGTATAATTACGCAATGGCGTACAATAAATCAGAACCTAGATCTATCTCCTAAACTTATGAACACAAAACGGCTCGCTGCGACATTCCTAGTCAACAATCAAACTGATTCCATCATGAACAATACTACAAATAAACAGTTAGGGACGATTCAACCTGACGAATTTGCACTCGGAAGTGCTAAAAAGAACAACTGGTTTAAAACTCTTGCGGTCGTGCTAACCTTCAGCATTGCCGGCGACCTTCCTCCAGTGGTTGCTCAGAACACTGAAGATGAAGACGAAGAAGTCTTCGAACTGTCTCCATTCACCATTCAGGAAGATGAGGCTATAGGTTATCAGGCACTATCAACCTTGGCTGGAACTCGTATCAAAACTCCCCTGCGCGATGTAGGAGCCGCCATCTCAGTTATCACTCAAGAATTTCTGGAAGATACCGGAGCCACAGATGCCGCAACCCTACTCTCTTACGGTCTGAACACAGAGGTAAGTGGTGAGCAGGGAAACTTTGCCGGACCCGCGTTCCAAGGGTCCGCAGGGGTCCCCGCAATAAATCCTAGTACGGATCCGCAACGCGCTAACCCGCAAAACAACGCACAAAGGGTTCGTGGGCTTGCTGCTGCTTCGATAACCCGGGGATTCTTCCTGACCGATATACCTTTCGATTCTTATAACACCACCCGAGTAACCATCAATCGTGGGCCGAATTCGCTGCTATTTGGTGTCGGAAGTCCTGGAGGAATCATTAACAACAGTGTTAAGCAGGCCACTCTTGGAGATACATTTGGTGAGATCGGAATCCGATTTGGAGAGAATGGCTCCCATCGACAAACCCTGGATTATAATTACGTTTTAATAGAAGACGTTCTGGCCGTAAGGATCGTTGGGATGAATGAGAGATTATTTTTCCATCAAGAACCCGCTTATGAGGAAGATGAGAGGATCCATCTCGCAGCTCAATGGAAACTTTTTACGAACGACGATTCAGATATTTTAGGTAATACGATCGTAAGAATGAATTACGAGAATGGCTCAATCGAAGGCACCCCCGTCAATGTGATACCACCAAGAGATGGATACGGCGGTTGGTTCGCACCACAAGTTGACCGAAGCATTGAATCTATCACCGGTGTAACGCTTCCAGGATACATTGATAACTCGAACGATAGCAGGGGTTTGTTTTCTCCCAAAACCATCATCAACACGCTTCCGGGTGGACGGGGCGGTTTTAACGGATTTCCGAATCAACAATCAGCCTGGGCGCTCAATGGACTTGTTTATAATGACGTGAACTCGGGCGTTCCTTCAGTGGGCTTACCCGGCCGACCTGAAGCAGTTGGAACACAAGGACTTGTGAACTGGCAAAGAACGGGCGCGCGGGCGCAAAGGACTCGGTTCGAGACGCTGGCAACAACTACCATCTATAGACCTCCTTGGACACCAGGATTCACTCAGCCTGTGATTATGGACACAAATGTGCTTGATAACAGGAAGCTCCTTCTCGAAGGCACGACGGAATTTGCCTCCCATGATTGGGACGTCACCAATATTGCTTTCGAACAGTCGCTATTTAACGGCAAAGGAGGTATTGAGCTGGTGTATGACGATCAAAACTACAATACTACTGAACTCTTTCCTTGGGATGAGGAAGTTCGGATCGATGTTTCTTCGCACCTTGCAAACGACCAACCAAACCCCAATGTGGGCAGGGCGTTTTTCTATGCTTTCGCAATAGATCAACCAGTAAGGATCACAACCAGAGAGACTTACCGTGCCACCGCGTTCTATGAATTCGATTTCACAGATGAAGACGGTTGGGCCGGTTGGTTGGGCAGGCACGTGCTAACCGGTTTGTGGAACGAGCAAACCATCGACAACCTCAGAAGGAATCATCGCTTGGTTTGGGAAGATGTAGATGCTCATGTCCCCGTGGAGGATATTTTCGGAGATCCCAATGGAGGCGGTCGAAACCGTCCAATTATGTTCGCTTACGTTACGGATTCGTTGCTTGGCTCGGAGTTCCAATCCGCGAGCGATATGAGATTCACTCAGCACATCAACGCTCGTCTACCTAAAGCAGGGGACATCTACACTTTGTCCTGGCTTGATTTTCCGAATCCTGTATTAAATCCTGCAGGAGTTCCCGAAGGATCTACACTTGCAACGTATGTACCAGGCACGGGAGATCCCTCGTTTTATAATCAATTCAGAGTTAGAGACAAATTTGTTTCTGCCACTAGAAGGGAACAAGTCATAACATCTGAAGCGCTGGCTTGGCAGAGCAAATGGTGGAATGACAATATCGTCGGATTAATCGGGTGGAGAACGGATGAATCTGTAAATACCGGACAAGCCAGTTTTGCCCGTCTACCGAATTTTGATGCGGATCCCGGGCAAACTCAATTAGCGGACGTATCCGACCCGGTCATAAAAGGAAGTACCCGAACCAATAGTGTGGTGGTTCACATACCTGATGAGCTCATAGATTTTGGTAGTACCAATGTCAGCTTTCACTGGAACGAATCGGAAAATTTTTCACCTGAAGCCACCCGGCGCAATATTCGAGGACAAACAGTCTCCAGCCCAGCGGGTGCTACGGAAGATTACGGTATAGGATTCGAGTTCAAAGATGGCGCTATTTCCCTGCGCATCAGCAAGTTCGAAATGTCTAGTGACTGGGCCGACGCCGGTTTGAACGGAGCCGCGAATAATATTTTTGCTAATATAGGCGCCCGTCGCTGGGGAATTGAAGAAGAATCTGGGAATCCATTCGAAGAGGTTATTGCCCGGGCGACTGACGAGCGTTTTCCAGATGCAGGCACTTTCAATTCGTATGCGGAGGTTCAGCAAGCTATAAGAAGCTTCCTGCCGCCAGAAACTGAAGCGCTCATTAACGCCCGTTTCGAGCCACCGCTTCCACAAACAGGTGCTACCTTCCTTACCGATCCAATAGTTGGTTTGACCACAACCCGGTCTTTTGTTGCTGAGGGATACGAAGCTGAATTGGTCGGTAATCCTGCAAGGGGTTGGCGCCTATCGCTCAATGTGGGGCAACAGGAATCCGTGACATCTAACACAGCACCGGTATTGGCTGCGGTTGCAGCTGAAGCGCGTGAAGGTATGATGAGAGAAGGCATCTGGGGGCTGCAAATTGATCCGGGTAATAACACTAACCCGACCTTTGGCAGTAGTTTAAATGGCGGCACGTTTACACCGCTCGCTGCTGAGCAGGCAAAAGATGGTACCGTTTCCCTGGAACAACGGGAATGGCGCGTTAACCTCGCCACCAACTACAACTTTTTGGAAGGAGCGTTAAAGGGTGTCGGCCTGGGCGGCGCTTGGCGCTACCAGTCGAAGGCAGCGGTCGGTTACGAAAAGTATGTAAACGAAGATGACCTCGTGCTTCCCCTTCTGGATCGGCCGTTCTTTGGTCCCGATGACACGAATATCGACCTGTGGGCGAGTTATACCCGGAAACTCATCGACAAGATTAACTGGAAAATTCAACTAAACATACGAAATGCCTTTGGAGACAACGACTATATCCCGGTGGTCATCAATCCAGATGGAAGAACCGCTGTTGTTCGCAATCCGAATCCAACGGATTTTTACATCACCAATACCTTTAAGTTCTAAGGATTACGATTACCCAAACGTTTCAAACGCCTTCAAAAGTGCAAGTGGTATGATTCTAAAATACAAGAAGTTACGGAAATTGTAACCCGCTTGGTCACGTAGTTGTCTACGCTCCCGCGTTTGCTTGCGGACTGCGCCTTGCTCCTCATCACATCTCGACTTTTTGAAACACTTGGGCGAAGTTAAGTTATAATTTCGCCGGTCTACCTGTTATGGGTAGGCCGGTTTTTCTAGTAGGAGTTTTCAAAATTGTAGGACAGGCTTTGCAGGCAGTTTTTTAAAACGAACCGTACTGAAAAAAGTGGACAGCCGATTGGGATTATTCGAAATAGACTAAGATAATGACCAGAATATTCTATACGATTATAAGTGCTTCTGCCCTTGCAACTTCGGTTGCGGCACAAGACCTTCCGGAGTTCGAACTTACGCAAGAATGGGAGGCAAAGATCGAGGCGATCTCGCCGGAGCGACCCTTGGCCGAGCCCAAGAAAAAGCAGCTGGCGCTGGTTTTCAATTTGATCACCGGCTACAATCACTGGTGTACGCCGCACATGTCGGAAGTCGCGAGAATCATGGGGAAGAAGAGCGGCGCCTACGACGTGGTGGTGAGTGACGATATCGCTCATTTCGAGAAGGAGAATATTTGGAAGTTCGATGCGATTGTCTTGATCAATAACTGTTCTAAGAATCCGGGGAGAAACCTCTTCTACGATAAGCTCGGAGATAGGGAGAAGGCGAACGAACTTGAGGCGAATCTGATTGATCACGTTGCAAAAGGGAACGGTCTGGTTGGCTTTCACGGAGCGATACTGATGCAGAATAAATCCGAGGCATTCAGCGAGACAATGGGCGGCTCGTTCCATTATCACCCGAGACAGACGAGGGTCGTTGGCAAAGTGCTGGAGAATGACCACCCGATTTCGAGCGCCTTCAAGGGCGAGGATCTTGTGCATATCGACGAACCGTACTGTTTCAATGGAGCGTATTCAAAATTCAACTTCCACCCGTTGCTGGAAATGGAACTTCCAGATTTTACGCCGGAAGAACAAGCAAAGCTGTTTAGCCGATCGGAGAAGAATATCGCTCGGTATCTCTCGTGGATCAAGCCGCATGGAGAAGGGCGTGTTTTTTACTGCAGCCCATCGCATAACGCCCAGAGTTTTGAGAATCCAAAGTTACTTCAATTCATGCTAAACGGGATCCAGTACGCCCTGGGCGATCTGGAGTGCGACGATTCAGTCTTAGGACGGTAATGAAATTATCAATACAGACGGATAAACGTATGAAGAAAAGAGGGTTAATCTAATAAGCCTTAGCTGTCCGTACCAAACATTAAGAAACAATAGACTAGTGATATGAGAAATATATTTATAATTGTTCCAGTAGCAGTCCTGGCGTTGCTCATGGCGGCTTGTACCGTCAATAAAGAAACGGAGGCAATTCGTGAGGATGAAAAACCTAATGTGCTATTTATCGCTGTAGACGACCTGAATGATTGGATCGGTGTCTTGGGCGGACATCCACAAGCGAAGACGACCAATATGGACCGTTTGGCCAGTCGTGGAGTGCTCTTTAGCAACGCCCATTGTCAGTCACCGGTGTGCAATCCGTCACGCGCCAGCCTGATGACCTCGCTCTATCCCAGTACTTCGGGCATCTATTTTTTGAGTCCGGATGTCAAAGAATCGCCGGTGGCCAGCAAGAGCATTGTGATACCAAGACGATTTGAGAAAGAAGGTTATAATGTATTTGCTGCAGGGAAGTTGTTTCACAATGCGAGAGGGATCAACGAATATCATGTGCCTAATTACGCTGGCCAATTTGGAGGGTTTGGTCCCATGCCTAAAGAGAAAATCAGTGATTTTCCAGGCCATCCGCTGTGGGATTGGGGTGTGTATCCTGAGCGCGACGATCAGATGCCTGATTATAAAATTGCGAGTTGGGCGGAAGAGCGGTTGGCCGAAAAGCAAGAACAGCCCTTCTGGATGGGCGTAGGTTTTTACCGTCCTCATGTACCTCAATTTGCGCCACAAAAGTGGTTTGATATGTACCCCATTGAAAACGTTCAATTACCAAAGGTGATATCAGATGACTTGTCCGACATTTCCTCCTACGGCGTGGACATTACCAGGCTGAAACACGTAGCGCCGCCCTATGAATGGGTGATGGAAAATGAAGAATGGAAACCTCTGGTACAGTCTTATTTGGCCTGTGTCAGTTTTGTGGATGCACAAATTGGACGAGTGCTCACAGCGCTTGATGAGGGAGCATATGGCGATAATACCTATGTGGTCCTCTTCAGTGATCATGGTTTTCATCTTGGCGAAAAGGAGCGATTTGCCAAACGAAGTTTATGGGAAGATGGAACTCGGGTTCCCTTGATTATCATTGGGCCAAATATTCCTAAGGGGAAAGTATGTACTAAGCCCGTTCAATTGTTGGACATCTATCCTACCTTGTTGGAGTTAACGAATCTCGAAGCGGATCCTCTGCATGAGGGGCATTCATTGGTGCCATTGCTTGAAGATGTCGAAGCTGATTGGCCGTATATGGCTCGATCCAGCTTTGGACCAGGCAACTATACGATACTCTCAGAGCGATATAGATTTATTCAATATAACGATGGATCGGAAGAGTTTTACGACCATTCGAAAGATCCGCAGGAATGGTACAATGTGATCGATAATGCGGAGTATGAAACCATCATCGAAGAACACCGGGCCCAGATACCGCAAGAAAGATATGAATTATTAGGAGAAGCCTCATGGGGGCATAAATCATATGCGGCCACTGAAGAAAATGCCAACGCCAAAGGCAGATAAACTAATTAGAAGAAAACTATGATGATAAAAAAATGGATAGGTATTGCAGTGATTACATCCGTCGCGGGAATGGCATTCGCGCAGACGAGAGAACAAATGAAGGAACCGCCGCCTCCTGCGGATGCGGTCGAAGGCACTCGCCCGGCGAGTGGGGAGGTGGCGCCAAAATGGACAACAACGGGCTTCAGACAGGCGAACACCATGGGTGGCGGCCAAGCGGAGATTTCGAAAAGCGGGAAGTTTCGGGTTTTCGTCTTAATGGGACAATCCAACATGCATGGCCTCGCACAGGCGACCGAATTGACGCCGCCGTACTCGGAAAAACACGATCGCATACGAATCTGGGCGAATGGGAGATGGGAATACTTTGTGCCGCGTCAGGAAAGAAGCCATGCTAAAGATTTTCGCAATCGATTTGGGCCGGGAGTGTCCATGGCCCATCAGCTAGC
Source organism: Opitutales bacterium (assembly GCA_965218995.1). Lineage (GTDB taxonomy): Bacteria > Verrucomicrobiota > Verrucomicrobiia > Opitutales > UBA2995 > JAABVD01. Next base: position 1,724,759 of record CBDCML010000004.1, on the reverse strand, counting down.
CGATTATTGGACAAACGATACCATCGGCATCATCAAGATTTCGGACGGCGGAGTGGGAGTACGCGCGTTTGAGAAAAACTGGTCATTTGAGCGCGCCGAGCGTACCTTCGATGGAAAGAAGGGGTCGTTTTATAAGGATCTGATGAACGCGGTTGCCGAAGCGAAGAGAATTTCTGAGCCTGAGTTTAGCGGCTTCGTCTGGAAACAGGGCGGCGCGGATGGAACCAAGAAGGATCTCGCGTATGAATATTTCGATACGTTCAATCAGCTTGTTTCGGACATGCGCGCAGATCTGGGCGCCCCCGACCTACCGGTCATTTTGCCGCTGCGTTGGAACGAAGAGGAGCTGCGCGAAGTGGTTCTGTCATCTATGAGCGACGAGGAGGTGCTCGAAGCGAAGAAGTCGGCGAGCAAACTGGTCTTCCCCCGATTTTGTGGACACGAACAGCGTAGCGTATGTTCATGTTAGGTTATGGTTTTGATTTTGGAAGTGTTTTTGAAGAAATGCTTCTGGTGAAAGGTATCCCAGGGTGCTGTGCCTTCGACGTTTGTTATAAAAAGTCTCGAGGTAATCGAAGATGGCCAGGCGGGCCTGCTGCTTGGATTCGAACACGCCGTTTTGGGGAAAGCATTCGCTTTTGAGGGAGGCAAAGAAGCTCTCGCAAGCGGCGTTGTCGTAACAGTATCCTAGCGCGCTCATGCTCTGAATCCAACCAAAGTCGTTCAATTGCTGCCGCACTTGGTGACTGGTATACTGGCAGCCACGATCTGAATGAAAGAGGGCTTTGTGAAAACCTCCCACTCGATTCCTGGTCTGGTGAAGGGCTGAAACGACCAGACCGGAGGCCAGGCTCTCGGCCACCTTGTAGCCCTGAATTACGCGGCCGAAGAGGTCCATCACGACCGCTAGATACAACCAGCCTTGCCGAGTGGGGATGTAGGTGATGTCGCTGACCATGATTTGGCCGGGCCCGGTCGGGTCCGGAGCCTCGGCCAGACGGTTGGGCGCTGGGAGGCTGCGGGGATCCTGCCGGGTCGTCTTGGGCCGGAAGGGGCTACCCCTACAGGCTTTTAGAGCATTTTGCTTCATCAGCCGGGCCACCCGGTTAACCGAGCAGCGAAAACCCCGCTGGTTGAGCTCCACGCTCATGCGAGGACTACCGTAACAGCGGGTGTGCCGGTCGGCATGGATCCGTTTGATTTCGCTCAGGAGGAGCCGATTTTGGCGGCGGCGCGCTCCCGCCTTACCCCTGCGCCATCGGTAATAACCACTCCTGCTCACAGCCAGCGCCTGACAAAGTTCAACCACTCTATAGATTGCCCGCATTTGATCGATCAGCGCATACCCAGCTGCGGGTCCTCGGCCAGTATGCTCGCGGCTTTTTTTAAGATCTCTCGCTGGCGACGCAGGTAAGCGTTTTCCCGGTTTAGCCGACGGATCTCGCGGGCCATCTCTTCGGGATCGTTCAAGGGGCGGGAAAGTCCCTGCTGGTCGGAGGGGTCCCCGAAGAGATCCTTGCGCCACTTCCTGAGGCTCCCATCGGAAATCCCCAGTTCACGGGCCACCTGCTTGAGGCTGTTGTTACTGTGCAAATAGAGTTCAACGGCTCGACGTTTGAACTCCTCATCATAGGTTCTGTGGGTTCTTGGCATGTCTAATGATCTCTCTCAGACTGCGCTGTTCGTGTCCACAAAATCGGGGGAGGTTCAGGAAGCATTTTACAAAGATAAGGAGTAATGTTTAATGGCACGCAATGTCATCTAACAGAAGCGATTTTTTTAAACATTCGGAAGTGGATCGACCACCCTTGGGCTGATCCGAATAAGCGGTCGAAGCCCCATCCCATTTCAATGAACCTAAAAAGTAAATTCTTGTTTCATTCAAAGCCCTTGCTGATCGCTGGCTCCTGTTTCGCTCTATCCTGTTTGCCGGTCGTGAAAGGCGCGGGTTCCTTGTCTATCTTGATGAAAGCGCGGAGTTCGGTCAGTAATAGTTGGTTAGCAGCGCGCTTAGAAATGGGGCGACCGGCATCAGTCAGTATATTGGAAGGTTGGAGTTGATAAAAGGAGATGGATGGAAGAAAAAGGAAAGAATATTGTCAAAAATGAAGATATGACCCCGTTGGCTGCTCTTAGTCAGGCCAGCGGGAAGGTGTCCGCTTATGACCCGAAGGATGGCAGCGAGATTTGGAAGGTGCGCTATGGAGAACGATACTCATTAGTGCCGCGTCCGATCTACGCCGATGGTTTGATCTACGTCACAACGGGATTCGACCGCCCCACTCTCCTCGCGGTCAATCCGCAAGGAGCGAAGGGCGACGTGACCGACACCCATGTGGTCTTCCAAGAAAGAAAGTTCATTCCCCAAACCCCCAGCTTCGTCGAGAGCAAGGGGTATCTCTAACTCGTCGATGACACCGGATCGTTGACCTGTCGCGATGCCAAAAGCGGCGAGATGATGTGGCGCGAGAAACTACGTGGAAATGTTTCGTCCTCTCCCGTTCTGGTTGGAGACAAGCTCTATCTCGCAACGGAAGACGGCGTCGCTTATGTGGTGAAAGTATCACCGGCAGGATGGAAAGATCCTCTTCGAACTCGACATGAAAGACCGAATCTTTGCCTCACCCGCCATGATCGATGGCGCTCTCTTCATCCGTTCCGAAGAATTCCTCTGGAAGATCGGGAGATAGGCATTACCTAAAAAAGGGATCAAACACGAATGACCCTCAGTTAGGGTGCCTTATCGCTATATTTTCGAAGCAAGGCCCGACGTCGGGGTCATTCCTTGCAATCGTGCATGCCAATGCGGGATGGCTTCGAGTGTCGCCTTAGGCTCGGCACAAGGTTTGACCCCCTGCTCGAATGCTCCTTAGTTCGTAGCCATCCGAATGTTTGACCATTTTATACATAAGTATGAACCAGATGTTCATGACCGGATGACCCTCATTTTGTATACTCGAAGGCTACCATTAAATCAGAACCTAATCCTTCTCACATTTCGGAATCACCTCTCAGCCTTATGAGGACCCTTACGACCCGCCTTAACGTTTCTGTATAAACTTCCAATCATTTATATTTTAGAGCATGCCGACGATAAACGGAAAACAGATCGCAGTTGAATTGCAGGGAGAGGGTGATGCCATTCTAATGGTACACGGACTCGGAGGCACCTCCAATGTCTGGGGTTCTCAGGCAAATGTGCTTCAAAAATTCTTTAGAGTCATTCGCCCGGATCTTGAGGGATCGGGTCGATCACCAGCCACCGGTGATCTTTCGATCCAAAGTTTCGTGGACGACATGGTAGCGCTACTGGATTCGGAAAACATCGAAGCCGTGCACCTCATAGGACACTCCATGGGCACTATCATTTGTCAACATTTGGCGGTCCAACATCCGACTCGAGTGAAATCAATGGTGTTGCTGGGACCGGTCCATGCGTTGCCGGATTCTGCCCGGAATGCGATTCGGGAACGGGCCGAAAAAGCGCGAACAGAGGGTATGACGGAAATTGCCGATATACTTGTGCAAGCAGCCACTTCGAAGAACACCCAAGTTCACAATGAGGTGACAGCCGTATGCGTTCGGGAACTTTTGATGCGCCAGGATCCGGAAGCTTATGCCAGAACCTGTGAAGCGCTGGCTGGTTCTCAGGCCGCCGACCTAAGTGCCATCCAATGTCCCGTATTGATCCTGACCGGGGACGAGGATGTGGTCGCACCGCCTGCCGCCACTCGCGCAATGGCCCGCGGCATTCCTGAATGCACCTTGGAAATCCTTGGACGATGCGGCCATTGGACTCCCTTGGAGCGGCCGAACAAAGTCAATGAAACAGTGGTTAACTTTCTTCTTTAATAATTCCAGGTTCGCGGATTGCTGCGTACCCTAACTTCAACACCCCAATTCAAGATTATGAGCACACAAGCAAAAAAGGGAATCGTCATCACCAATGCCCAAATGATTGATGGCACCGGGCAGGATCCCGTGGAAAATTCCGCCATTTTTATCCAGGGAGAACGTATCGAATCTATCAATACCATGGATGCATTGGATGGACGGTCTCTCGAGGATTATTACGAAATCGACGTCAAAGGAAAAACCGTGCTTCCCGGATTGATTGAAGGTCATTTTCACATCAGTTATACAGACGTTTTGGAACTGAGCGATCTGGATCTCAAACTTCCCCCCGAGGAATGCACGGTGCTGGCCGCTCAAAATGGTGAATTAATCCTTCGCTGTGGCTACACCAGTGTTTTCAGCGCCGGAGCCCTCCATCGTGTAGATGTGGCTCTCCGCGACTTGATCGAAGCTGGCAGAATGGTGGGTCCACGGTTGCTTGCGTCCGGAAGGGATATTTGCCCAACCAGTGGGATGCTGGACTGGAACCCCTCCTATTGGAAACTCGGAATGGACGGCCTGGCTATCTTTGCCGATGGCGTCGACGAAGTGCGGAAAGCGGCCCGCGAGATCATGCGTGACCGGGCCAACATGATTAAAATTTACCTCACCGGGGAAGGACTGTTGCGGCCATGGATGCCTCAGGAAGAAACCATGATGACAAAGGAAGAAGTTGCGGCGGTTACGGATGAAGCGCGCCGCCGGAATCGAATGGTCATGGCTCATTCCCGGGGAGCGGATGGTGTCAAGCTCTGTGTGGAGACCGGAGTGGATGTGATTCACCATGCCACCATGGCGGATCAGGAAGCCATCGATATGATTGCCGCAAACAAGGAGAAGCACTTTGTTGTCCCGGCTTTGGGATTAACCTACGCCACAGCGAATTTCGCGGCTGATTACGGAGTACCCGAAGCGGTGATTACGGATGGGCTTCATCAGGAAGAATATGAAGAGGGCTGCAAAGTCATGAAGAAACTTAAAGACGCCGGAGTCCGTGTCCTGCCCGGAGGTGACTACGGATTTGCCTGGTGTCCCCACGGCCATGAAGCCAGGGACCTGGAACTCTTCGTCAGAGACATGGGCTTCACGCCAATGGAAACACTGGTTGCAGCCACTAAATGGGGTAGCGAGATTATGCGCATGGAGGACGATGTGGGAACGCTTGAAGTTGGGAAATATGCCGACGTCTTGGTTGTCGAGGGAGACCCTTTGAAGGATATAACTCTATTTCAAGACCGGTCCAATATTCAGTTGGTCATGAAAGGCGGTGAGATAATGTGTAACCAACTGGGACTGCCTCAAATGCTCACGCCCGAGCACACGATTGAGGAACATCGTGCCCGGGTGGAAGAAACCCTCGGATATAAACCCGGTTCGCTGGGTAATCCCGAGGTATCGGAATCAGCCCTGCAACAAAAGCGTAATGATATGTTCGCCCAGTTGCTCGCGCGAACGTGAGTGAAGCTTTAAGCTGAAATTGAAATACCTCCTTCACTATGAAATGTCGATCAATAATCGTCCGTTCCATAGTGTCACCACCATGGCTACATATGCAATCCAGTCTCAGAAGAGCCCTTGGTCTTCCCCCGATTTTGTGGACACGAACAGCGTAGCGTATGTTCATGTTAGGTTATGGTTTTGATTTTGGAAGTGTTTTTGAAGAAATGCTTCTGGTGAAAGGTATCCCAGGGTGCTGTGCCTTCGACGTTTGTTATAAAAAGTCTCGAGGTAATCGAAGATGGCCAGGCGGGCCTGCTGCTTGGATTCGAACACGCCGTTTTGGGGAAAGCATTCGCTTTTGAGGGAGGCAAAGAAGCTCTCGCAAGCGGCGTTGTCGTAACAGTATCCTAGCGCGCTCATGCTCTGAATCCAACCAAAGTCGTTCAATTGCTGCCGCACTTGGTGACTGGTATACTGGCAGCCACGATCTGAATGAAAGAGGGCTTTGTGAAAACCTCCCACTCGATTCCTGGTCTGGTGAAGGGCTGAAACGACCAGACCGGAGGCCAGGCTCTCGGCCACCTTGTAGCCCTGAATTACGCGGCCGAAGAGGTCCATCACGACCGCTAGATACAACCAGCCTTGCCGAGTGGGGATGTAGGTGATGTCGCTGACCATGATTTGGCCGGGCCCGGTCGGGTCCGGAGCCTCGGCCAGACGGTTGGGCGCTGGGAGGCTGCGGGGATCCTGCCGGGTCGTCTTGGGCCGGAAGGGGCTACCCCTACAGGCTTTTAGAGCATTTTGCTTCATCAGCCGGGCCACCCGGTTAACCGAGCAGCGAAAACCCCGCTGGTTGAGCTCCACGCTCATGCGAGGACTACCGTAACAGCGGGTGTGCCGGTCGGCATGGATCCGTTTGATTTCGCTCAGGAGGAGCCGATTTTGGCGGCGGCGCGCTCCCGCCTTACCCCTGCGCCATCGGTAATAACCACTCCTGCTCACAGCCAGCGCCTGACAAAGTTCAACCACTCTATAGATTGCCCGCATTTGATCGATCAGCGCATACCCAGCTGCGGGTCCTCGGCCAGTATGCTCGCGGCTTTTTTTAAGATCTCTCGCTGGCGACGCAGGTAAGCGTTTTCCCGGTTTAGCCGACGGATCTCGCGGGCCATCTCTTCGGGATCGTTCAAGGGGCGGGAAAGTCCCTGCTGGTCGGAGGGGTCCCCGAAGAGATCCTTGCGCCACTTCCTGAGGCTCCCATCGGAAATCCCCAGTTCACGGGCCACCTGCTTGAGGCTGTTGTTACTGTGCAAATAGAGTTCAACGGCTCGACGTTTGAACTCCTCATCATAGGTTCTGTGGGTTCTTGGCATGTCTAATGATCTCTCTCAGACTGCGCTGTTCGTGTCCACAAAATCGGGGGAGGTTCACCTTGTGCAAAGGCGGATGACCCCTTGGAACGGAAACGGACCACCGATTCGTCCAATTAACGCTCAACTTAAGACTATTCGCATTTGAACCCTTGCTCCCCTTCTATCGCAATAAAGAAACCGGCCAAGCAAACATCTTATTCATGCGTAAATGGATCCCAGACCAGATTATTTTAAGCACATTTTATTCAGTGCAGCCGTCGCATTCATTTTCGCCGGCTGCGCGGATACGCGGGAAGCAGAGATACGCGAGGAAACACAACACGCGCATGATTCCGCAGCTCATCAAAAGGAAGGTGATCTTCAGGCCGGTATCCCAAAAGTTGATACGGATGCGGCAGTAGGCGCTTTCGAGCCGCTTCCCTTTCCTCACAACCGAATTCGTAATTTTTATGCGGCGGAGGCACGTCGCTATCTCAATCGTGGCGACCAGCCGTTGCCGGAAATTCTTCCGGAGTTTCCGGGGCTGGACGGCGGCAAATTTGGCCACTGGGGGCAGGGTGACGACGCGTCCTATGCGGACGAACGACTCAATGAAATGGACATGGGTGGACTGGTATCGCAGGTGGTGCACCACTTCGGGCGGACAACGGTAAGAGGGGTTGCCGTTGTTGTTGCGGAAAATGGGGAGGCTTCGGCTCTTTTTGATCCCGAGCGTCTTACTTTTACCGACTCCTGGCTTGGGGGAACGGTGACCTGGAATGCCCAGCGTTATGGTGTGAACAGCGGCGTCAAGCCGGGGGGTGAACGCCTTCTCGATCTCGATGATTCAGTCTGGACGATGGAAGGCGGAAAAGAATTAAATCTTCAATACCTCGGATTTTATCGCAACGGAAAGCATGTCGTTCTTCACTACCGGGTAGCCGGGACTCCGGTTTACGACCACGTCTGGTTTGACGGCAAAACATTGACCCGGACGATGACGGTTGACGGAACGCTGGATTCCGGAATCACTTTGCGTTCGTCTCTCCCTCCGGTATTCGATCGAGGAGAAACGAAGCGGTTGGCTCTTGAAGGAAAGCCCCAATGGGCGTCAGACGAAGTGGTTACGCGTGGTGAGCTGGGAACCGGCTCCGATCCTTACGTCGTCGACACGCTGACGATTCCCTATCACCACAAGAATCCATTTGGAACGCCATTCCGCGTTGGAGGATTCGACTTCCTGCCGGACGGCAGGGCGGCGGTATGCACCTTGAATGGGGACGTCTGGTTGCTCGACGGCATCACTGCCAAACTCGATAAGCTGACATGGAAGCGCTATGCGGCGGGTTTGCATCAGCCACTTGGACTGGTCGTCAAAGACGGTCAAATCATCGTCCTCGGCCGGGAACAGATTACCCGGCTGCACGACGCCAACGGGAATGATGAAGCCGATTTCTATGAGTGCGTAACCAATGATTTTCCTGCCGTTGCCGGAAACAGCTATGCCGACACCCTGCATCAGGACCAGGACGGCACTCTCTATTGGTTCACCCGCGCAGAGGGGTTTCAGTTCACCCGGTTTTCGGAAGGCGCCAAGCCGGAATCGGTCGCCACCGGTGTTCGCAACAGCAACGGTCTCGGCATTTCAGCGGATGGAAAACTCCTGCTTGCCACCGCGCAGGAGGGACCTTGGACGCCGGCCAGCGCCATATTTGAAATCAGCGAGGGGAGCTACCATGGTTTCGACGGGCCAAGAGAAGGTTATGGGAAATACGGTTATGATCTGCCATTGTGCTTTATCCCCCGTGGAATCGACAGCTCTGCGGGCGACATCATCTTCTTTCCTCAGGATGATCGTTTTGGCCCGCTTGCGGGAACGACCTTGGGAACCTCGCTCGGGGCGTGCAGCCACTACCTCATTTTACGCGAAGAAATCGGAGGCCGGAGTCAGGGCGGGGTTGTTCCTTTGCCCGGTGACTTTCTATCGGGGGCGCATCGCTCGCGCTACAATCCGCATGATGGACAATTCTACGTTGCCGGTACCGCCGGTTGGGGAAGTTATTTTCAGGAACCCGGTTCCTTACAGCGGGTGCGCTACCAGGGTGAACCTCCCCCGATTTTGTGGACACGAACAGCGCAGTCTGAGAGAGATCATTAGACATGCCAAGAACCCACAGAACCTATGATGAGGAGTTCAAACGTCGAGCCGTTGAACTCTATTTGCACAGTAACAACAGCCTCAAGCAGGTGGCCCGTGAACTGGGGATTTCCGATGGGAGCCTCAGGAAGTGGCGCAAGGATCTCTTCGGGGACCCCTCCGACCAGCAGGGACTTTCCCGCCCCTTGAACGATCCCGAAGAGATGGCCCGCGAGATCCGTCGGCTAAACCGGGAAAACGCTTACCTGCGTCGCCAGCGAGAGATCTTAAAAAAAGCCGCGAGCATACTGGCCGAGGACCCGCAGCTGGGTATGCGCTGATCGATCAAATGCGGGCAATCTATAGAGTGGTTGAACTTTGTCAGGCGCTGGCTGTGAGCAGGAGTGGTTATTACCGATGGCGCAGGGGTAAGGCGGGAGCGCGCCGCCGCCAAAATCGGCTCCTCCTGAGCGAAATCAAACGGATCCATGCCGACCGGCACACCCGCTGTTACGGTAGTCCTCGCATGAGCGTGGAGCTCAACCAGCGGGGTTTTCGCTGCTCGGTTAACCGGGTGGCCCGGCTGATGAAGCAAAATGCTCTAAAAGCCTGTAGGGGTAGCCCCTTCCGGCCCAAGACGACCCGGCAGGATCCCCGCAGCCTCCCCAGCGCCCAACCGTCTGGCCGAGGCTCCGGACCCGACCGGGCCCGGCCAAATCATGGTCAGCGACATCACCTACATCCCCACTCGGCAAGGCTGGTTGTATCTAGCGGTCGTGATGGACCTCTTCGGCCGCGTAATTCAGGGCTACAAGGTGGCCGAGAGCCTGGCCTCCGGTCTGGTCGTTTCAGCCCTTCACCAGACCAGGAATCGAGTGGGAGGTTTTCACAAAGCCCTCTTTCATTCAGATCGTGGCTGCCAGTATACCAGTCACCAAGTGCGGCAGCAATTGAACGACTTTGGTTGGATTCAGAGCATGAGCGCGCTAGGATACTGTTACGACAACGCCGCTTGCGAGAGCTTCTTTGCCTCCCTCAAAAGCGAATGCTTTCCCCAAAACGGCGTGTTCGAATCCAAGCAGCAGGCCCGCCTGGCCATCTTCGATTACCTCGAGACTTTTTATAACAAACGTCGAAGGCACAGCACCCTGGGATACCTTTCACCAGAAGCATTTCTTCAAAAACACTTCCAAAATCAAAACCATAACCTAACATGAACATACGCTACGCTGTTCGTGTCCACAAAATCGGGGGAAGACCAGGGCGGGGAATTCCATGTTCCCGCTAGCGTGGAAACACGTTCCAACGGGTTTATCGTCCGCTTTAATACCGCAATCGATCCGGGTTCAGTCTCATTGAAAAACGCCTTCTGTGCGCAGTGGAATTATTTATATAGCAGTGGGTATGGATCTCCTGAATACTCGGTAAAACAGCCAGGCATCGCCGGACATGACCCTGTTGAAATCCGATCGCTTCATTTAATGGAAGAGGGTCGCGCCCTTTTTGTCGAGATACCTCAGCTCCACCCGGTGATGCAGCTTCATCTTTATTTGGAGCTCAAGTCTGCCGGTGGAACCACGTTCACTCCGGATATTTACTATTCAATCATTCAGACAGGCGATGAACCGTTTACCGACTTTCCCGGCTACACGAACATTGCCAAAGAGCCTTTCAACGATTTTCCAACTCCGGAAAACTACCCCCGCGACCAGCGTCTCGTGGCTCAGGAACAGCTTGGCAAAAGCACGCAAGGTTTTGAAACCGCTGTAATAAAATGCGTGCCCGGTCTTCAATTTGAGCCACGCCGCATTCAGATGCATGCCGGTCGCCGGGCTGTAATTGTGTTGGAAAATGCGGATATTGATATGCCCCACAATCTTGTTCTCGTAGAACCCGATCGCCTCAATGCGGTAGGCGAAGCGTCCATGATGCTGGTCTCCGATCCCTCCGCGGTAGGGAAGCACTATGTTCCTGAAGATGAAGGAGTTATTGCCATGTCAAGGCTGGTGCAGCCATCGGAGCAATATGCGATTTATTTCAATACCCCAAAAAAGGCAGGAGAATATCCGTTTATCTGTACCTTCCCGGGGCATTGGATGATCATGCGGGGAATTTTAGAAATTATAGAGGAATAATAAATGAGAAGGCTGTCTTTGATTAAAAGGTAAGCCAGCATTCATCAAACGATAATCGATAACAATGAACACTAAATTCTTAATTACAGTTATCTTGACGATTTTGTTTCTGCTGGGCCAAGCCCAGGTTGCGTCTGCTCAAGCATCGAACCAAGTGGATTTTGAGATGCTTTCCGAAGATTACCTGCAAAAAGCAGTTATCCAGGACGGTCGTCTGCACCTGGCGGACCAGAGTTTTGCAACGCTGATGATCCCGGAGACAAGGATGCTGAGCATGGCCTCGATGGCAAAGCTTGAAACCTTTGCAGCAAATGGCGGACATGTTGTATTTAAGAGGGGTATGTACACGCACCGACGAAGTCCGGCTTGGGTTATGAAATTGACCATGACAAACTGGAGGGAATATCGGAGCGTGTAGAATCGTGAAAATCTACTGAAGAAAGGAACCCAACCTGGGTCCATTATCAGGCCGCAAAGGATTATAGGAAAAGATGACTCATAACCTACCTTATCTTAGGACCATTCGGGACAAACGCTACCAAGTCGTAGACGACACCCCGCCAAAGGCTAACCTTGCCTGCAATTTGAAAGCTGATCGAAAGAGATGTATTGAGTATGGTTTTTATTGAAACAAAGCATATTAATATGCTTTTGTTCCCAGAACTGAATTGCGCAGAATTTTTAGCAGGATATGGGCTTCACTACTGGCCCTTGTTCTGCTCCAATCGATTCGTGCAAGACGACCGTTTTTTTCAAGAGAACGATTTTAGTGATCCTGTCTCAAGTATCTTCGATGACTTGGCTGGCTACACATTTTTTGTTAAAGACCTCGGTCTTCGCTACGTCCTCTTCAATAAACGTCTGCTCAACCTATTCGGCGTCGAAGACGGCTCCCAGATCCTGGGAAAAAGAGATGATGACTTCATCCCACATCACATTTTTAATGTATGGCGCAAGGATGACCTCCAAATCATTGAAACGGGTAAACCCGTCCACAATCGAATCGAACTCGTTCCGTCCGGCGACGGCTTTGTCAACTGGTCCACCACCAATAAAAAACCCCTCTACAACACCAGGGGCGATATCTGCGGCATCATTGGCGTTACTCGTCCATTCAGCCAAAGCACTGCCTCCCTGCAACAAAACCACGAACTGGCGGCCGCGTTGAAACTCATGCATCAGTCGTTCCACGATAACATCGCCATCACCCAACTTGCAGCCGCTGCCCACCTATCGCTTAGCTCTTTCCAGCGGAAATTCAAATCCTGTTTCAGCATGTCCGCGAAACAATACATGCGTCACCTCAAAGTCCAGGAGGCCTGCCACAAGTTAACACAAACCACCATGAACTTAGCAGAAATCAGCTACGCATGCGGATTCTCCGATCAAAGCCACTTCTCAAGGGAATTCACTCGCATCATGAAGGAGCCACCGTCGTCCTACCGAAAGCGATTCAAGATCCACTGACACCTCATCACTTGACCATTTTATACATTCGTATGCACCAAATTTTCATGACTGGACCACCTTGATTTTGTATAATCAATGGCGTCCAGTAAAAGTCCCACTCGCATACCATAGTCACCCTCTTATCCTTATGAGTACAAAAACCACCCGCCGCAATTTTCTGAAAACCACTGCCGTTGCCACCATCGGCATGCGCACTTACAAACGACGCGCTCCGTACACGATCTAGAATCGCTATATGAAAAGAGGAGACTTTATCCGATCAGTCTTGGCGTTGACCATGGCAGTGTGTACCAGCAATCGGCTGTTCGTTTTTTCACTCTTCACTCTTCTCTTTTCTTTTCTTACTCCGCTTAACGCGGCATCTCTTGGTTGGGATATCAAGGTCCTTACGGTCGATCGCAATGCAGGTATCGACATCGCTGACTTTAACAACGACGGGAAGCTGGACGTTATTGCAGGACGCAATTGGTACCCGGCTCCTGATTTTGTTCCTCACCCTGTCCGCACGATCGAAGACTGGAACGGCTATGTGGAAAGCAATTGTGACCTTGCTTATGATGTTAACGGAGACGGGCTCACCGACGTCATTTCCTTCTCATGGCTCCCAACCGAAGTCTACTGGTATGAAAACCCGGGAACCGATGCCCTGAAACTGGGCAAGCTGTGGCCTAAGCACCTGCTGCAGGATACGGAAAATTCCAACAACGAATGCGTACTCATGCATGACCTCGACGGCGACGGAATGCCGGAACTGGTCGTCAACAGTTGGGGCGAGGACCAACCACTGCTAGCGTGGAAATTTTCAACGGAAGAACGGGATGTGCAGGAAATGCGAGGCAATAAGTTGATAACCGTGCGTAAAAAAGTGCCTGCACTTCAAAAGATCACAATCGGCACGAACAAAAACGGTCATGGACTCGGCTTTGGCGATATTAATGGCGATGGGCGTGAAGATATATTATTTGAAGCCGGCTGGTATGAACGCCCCGAATCGAATGCCATGACAACACCCTGGAAATACCATGATGACTGGTTCATTCATGCGAGCGTTCCCATGCTCTGTCGCGATATGAACAACGATGGAAAAATCGACATCATTGTCGGCCACGGCCATGACTACGGCTTGCTTTGGTGGGAGCAACTCGAATCTAAATATGGCAAAACCCAATGGAAAGAGCACTTGATCGACGATAGTTTTTCTCAACCGCATACGCTCCACTGGGCTGACCTCGACGGTGACGGGGAAGGCGAACTGATTACCGGCAAATGCTTTCATGCTCATAACGGCCGGGACCCCGGAGGCAATGAGCAGCCTTGCCTCTACTCTTACACCTGGAATCCTGAAAAACTGGAGTTCATACGCCACACCATTGAAGAAGGGAACGTGGGGACCGGCCGGCAATTACGCACTGCCGATATTAATGATGACGGCAAGCTCGATATCGCGGTAGCCGGGAAAAGCGGAACCTATATACTCTTTAATACGGGGAGGTAGCTAGAAGCTATCCCAATACCTGAAATGAAGTTTGACTCACACCATAGGTCATTTCAGGTATTGGGATAGCTTCCAGTATTTGGTAACCAGAACAAACAAGTAACTCATGAAACGAATATTCTTCTTTTGTCTTCTTCTGATTGTGAATGTAGGTGCATCTCTCTTCGCCGATCATCACGAAAGCGAACGGCCTAATATCTTCTTCGCTATTGCCGATGACTGGGGTTGGCCTCACGCGACTTCATACGGTGATGCGGTGATCAAGACACCCACTTTCGACAGCATCGCGGCCAATGGAGTGCTGTTTACCAATGCCTATATTTCTGCTCCGACCTGTACGGCATCACGGAATGCGATTCTTACGGGACAGCATTTCTGGAGACTTAAATCCGGGAGTAACTTGTTTGGTCATTATCCGGAAGGATTTCCGAGCTATGTGCAGGTCTTGAAGGACGCCGGCTATTTTGTGGGTTCTTACCGCAAAGGCTTCGGGCCGGGTTCGGATGGTGGTAAAGAAGTAGCAGGCAAAAAGTTTGGGAGCCTGGATGCGTTCCTGGAAGAGCGCCCTAAAGATCAGCCCTTTTGTTTCTGGTTTGGAACATCGGATCCCCATAGACCCTTTATTTTGGATTCGGGAGTCCGCGCCGGAATGAAATCGGAGGATGTTGAGGTGCCTCCCTTTTTTCCGGATTTGGACCTCATTCGAAAGGACATCCTGGACTATTATTGGGAGGTGGAACGCTTCGACCGTCAGGTGGGTGAAGCTCTGGCTCTCCTTGAGACGCAGGGACTTTCCGATAACACTATCGTTGTCATGACCGGGGATCATGGATTTCCATTTCCTCGAGGTAAGGCCAGCCTCTACGATCACGGTGCGCGCGTTCCCCTGGCCATCAAGTGGCATACCCAAGTGCCAAAGAACCGGGTCGTAACTGATTTTGTAAGCACCACTGATCTTGCTCCAACGTTTCTGGAAGCGACCGGAGTCGACATCCTGCCGGGCACGACCGGTCGTTCTCTGCTGCCTATTTTGCGCTCCGAAATGGAGGGGCGTGTGTCATCGGATCGTGAATACGTCCTGACTGGCAAAGAACGCCATACTTTGGCTCAATTGGACCATCGGGGAGGTACTCCCATGCGTGCCATTCGCACCGACAATTTTTTATATATCCACAGTTTCAAACCTGAGAGATGGCCTTCCGGTCATCCCGATGGAAGTGTTTATGGGCCAACTTATTCGGAAATCAACGAGAGTCCCACGAAGAGTTATATTATTGAGCATAAGGACGAGCCGGATATGCAAATTTATTGGCAGCTATCCTTTGGACTTCGACCGGCTGATGAACTTTATGATGTGCGTTTGGACCCTTATCAGATGTATAATGTCGCCGACCGTATCGAATACGCGGATACGTTGAAGCGCCTGAAAGAAAAACTATTTTCCGAGCTAGAGAAATACGAGGACCCTCGAATCATTGGTGGCGCGGAAGCGTTCGATCAGTATGAGTACCTCGGGCGCTTGGCACGACGGCCTTAAGTTATTGGGAGAGGGAAAAGCGGGAGGGGGCAAGATCGTGTTAGGAAGTCTCGCAACTTAGTTTAAAAATAGTAGTAACTACTCAGGTATCCAGCTAGAGTGGAGGATCCTCTGGATAATGGAGTTACCAAGCGCGCAGCAAGGACATTCTTAAACAATCGTCCGCATGGATGTTTTATTGATAACATATTACGAAACTGTAGGAGGGGGTTTACCCCCCGATCTTCCAAATGGCCTCACCGCAATCGGGGGGTAAACCCCCTCCTACAGTTCTCTCAATCACCATCCCATGAAAATTCTCACTCCTTTATATTGCCTCTTTCAAACCACCTGAGTAGTTACTATTTGCTTAACAATATCAGGATTGTCCTTAGCAACATTGTATTCCTCACTAATATCTTTCGATAAATCATAGAGCTCCAATTTAAAATTATGTACTACGACCTAAAGATGCTAAGGCGGTCAATAACATCTCGGAAATCAAGCTGATGAGGAAGGAGTTTCTTAGAAGCAGCCATTGCTCCCGCGATCCCTGCCGCCTCTCCCATGGCTACCGCATTACCTGTGACTCGATAACTGGAGTGAGCAATAAAATCACCGCTGATACAACGACCAGCCAATTGCGAAGGTCCTTTTCATGAGGTAATACCACATCTACGAACCATCGAGCCTGATCTGTTTCCTGGTCTTTCATTAAGAAGATAAAGCAGAAGTTGAATACACCCCTATGCAATAAGCCACGTACAACTTCGAAAATCAATTAAAGAAATTTTGAGAAAAATGTGTTTTTCTTCAAGTATCCGGATTTGAGATAGCCACTCCAAGTGGTAAGAACACATGGTATCAAAAGGCCTGGGTGATGTCGTTCTGTCGAGGGATGATATCCCGACACATACATGCTCTAGAAGATTCAAGCGATAATCCCTTTGACGACGTTTCCGTAGACATCGGTCAATCGGTAGGGCCGACCGGCGTGGGTATAGGTCAGGCGCTCGTGATCGAGACCAAGCAAGTGCAGAATGGTGGCATGCAAATCGTGCACGTGCACACGGCCATCGACAGCACTGTATCCAAAATCATCGGTCGACCCGTAGTTTAAGCCTCCCTTAACCCCTCCACCGGCCAACAGCAGGCTCCATCCAAATGGATTATGGCCCCGGCCCGGGGGTTTTTCCGTTTGGCCTCCAACGCGTTGAAAGGTGGGTGTGCGGCCAAATTCACCCGTGATCATTACCAGCGTGTCCTCGAGCAGACCGCGCGATTTCAGGTCGGCAATCAAGCCTGCGATCGGTCTGTCCACCTGATAGCAACTTTCCGGCAAAAGCTTTTCCAGCGAATCGTGGTGATCCCAGTTTTCACTGGTTACCTGGACGAAGCGTGTTCCCGCCTCGGCAAAGCGGCGCGCAATCAGGCACTGGCGACCGAAGGAATCGGTTCCTTCTCGTCCAATCCCGTATAACCGTTTAGTCGGTTCACTTTCCCGGTCGATATCCAGAATGTCCGGAGCCTCGGTCTGCATTCGAAACGCCAGTTCGTTTGATTCGATCATGCTCTCCAAAATCTGTTCTCCTCCGGATTCGTCCAAATGGTCCCTATTCATTTCAGCCAATAAATCCAGTTGTCTGCGCCTGACCTCACGGGGCAGACGGTTGTCGAAGAGATAGCG
Source organism: Opitutales bacterium (assembly GCA_965218995.1). Taxonomy (GTDB): domain Bacteria; phylum Verrucomicrobiota; class Verrucomicrobiia; order Opitutales; family UBA2995; genus JAABVD01. The sequence continues at coordinate 1,707,633 of CBDCML010000004.1, read as the reverse complement.
GATCATTTCGCTGTCTTTTTTACCGGCGTCGCGAAGCATGGTTGCCTGGTAAATACCGGGCAAGAAACTGGTGCCGCAGTTGGTGGAGCTGCCATTAGGCGCTGAAACCACCACAAAACCCGGAATATTCTGATTCTCCGTTCCCAGACCGTAAAGCAACCAGGCCCCCATGCTGGGCCTCGGCAGTACGGTCATGCCCGTGTGTATTTGCTGCTTGGCACTGATGTGTTCGGTACTGTCCGAAATCATGCCATTGAGAATACACAACTCGTCCGCAAGACCCCCGATTTCGGTAAACGCATCCGAAATCCAGAGGCCTGATTCACCCCGACGCCGAAAGTCGGCCACCGGGGCTTTCAAGGTGCCAAAAAACTCCAGCTTCTCGCCTTCACCTTTTTTCATGGCTGACGGAATCAAAGACTCCGGAAGAGGATGGCCGTGAAAACGTATCAGATCCGGTTTGTAGTCGATCGTATCGTGATGGGAGAGCCCGCCCTCCAGGAAAATCATGATAACGCGTTTGGCCCGGGCTGGAAAATGAGGAGGATTTGAGGCCAGAGGACTGTCAGACGAACCAAATGTCCTGTTAGCGGCGAATCCTGGAGAATGCAGACACGAAAACGCCAGCGATCCAAAGCCCAAAGCAGTTCGCTGCAGAAAATCACGGCGACTGAAGGTCGGCACCGCTATCTCGTGGCAAGGAAAAGGGTGAAGGTTTGAGCTATCTTTCATAGGTGGTTCACCTGCCTTTCATTCGATCACCGTGAATTCATTGGAAACCAGAAGCGTATGGCACAAGCGGTTCCAGGCCACCCTTCGGGCCCGGTCTGGCCGCGTGGATTCAGTCCTTTTTAATTTCTCCTCGAAATCCTCCAAAAAACTCAACAGGCGATCTCTTTCGCCAGTTGAAGGTTTCCGGGCCAGCACGGTCATAAATGCAGCATCCAACCGCTCAATTTCCGTAGGTGCGACTGCTTCCAGTTTCTGACGAAGCATCCGCGAAGCTTCGAGCACTACCGGGTTATTCAAGAGCGCCAATGACTGACTGGGAACATTGGTGACCGGCCTCGTTCCCAGAGAACTGGTCGGAATGGGAAAATCGAAGAGGGGTAAAACGTCCATGTCGACCGGCATGTCCTTGCGGAAAACCGGCCAGTAAACCGCGCGGCGCTTGAGCGTTTCACCCGGAATTTCCATTCCCGCCGTGCTATCCTTGTTGCTGGCCTCTACCTTCGGCGCCGTTGATTGGCCGGGCTCCAAATTGAGCTGACCGGTAACAAACTGAATCGAATCAATGATGGTTTCGGCATCTTTGCGCTTGGGATTAAATCGCCAAACCAGGCGGTTGTCCGGATCCAACTGAAGACATTCCGGTCGAGCCGCGCTGCTTTGCCGCCAGGCCCGACTCAACATCAATTCCCGCGTAAAAGATTTAAAGGAATAGCGGTGCTTCTCTCGAAACCGCCGGGCCAGGTAATCGAGCAGTTCAGGATCGCTCGGTGGATCTCCCGTAAAACCGAAATTGTCCGCCGTCCGCACGATTCCCTGCCCGAAAACATGCTCCCAGATTCTGTTGACGATAACCCGGGCCGATAGTGGATTTTCCTCACTCAATATCCAGTTGGCCAAGGCCAGGCGACCGCTGCTGTCCCCCGGAATTCCCGGCATCCCTTCCATGTTCACCAAAGTAGGAAATCCGCGCGGAACGATCTCTTTTGTGACGTAAGGTTCACCTCGAACATGAATCGGTTCATCCTGAATTTCCTCGGCATCTACCACTCCGTGAATCTGAACATCCTCGCCATTATCTCGCATCCATGCCGGCGCCTCCGGCGAGACCTCAGGCAGACTTCCCTTCGCCAACTGGATTCTCCAGAAACTCATATCCAATTTCGTACTACGGAAAATGCCCGCTAGTGCGTAGTAGTCCCGGGTGGGAAAGGGATCGATCTTGTGGTCATGACAACGCGCGCAACCGATCTGCACCCCAAGAAAGGTTTTCCCAATCAGTTCCAAATGTTCATCGATAGTATCCAGCTTGACCTGCTCTTTATCCCGGGTTGCTCCGATTATGTGAGCCAATCCCAGAAAGCCTGTGGCAATCAGGTTTGCCGCGCGTTCCTCCGGTACCTCCCAGTCGAGCAGGTCTCCGCTTAACTGTTCACGCACGAAACGGTCATAAGGTTTGTCCGAGTTAAAGGCTTCGATCACGTAGTTGCGATAACGCCAAGCCTCAAAATAAGTCCGGGGTTGGTCACTTCCTGTAACGTCTGCATAGCGGGCCAGATCCAACCAGTGACGTCCCCAGCGCTCCCCAAAATGAGGTGAATCCAGCAATTCATCGATCTTGTCAGCCAAGGCCGATTCAATATCCTGTTCCGCCGCTTCGAGGAAAGCGGCCGTAGCCTCGGGCAACGGTGGAAGCCCCGTAAGGGTATCATGGATACGACGGATCAACTTCCCGGCATCGGCATCCTTGGAGGGGGACAGCTTCGCTTCCGCCAACCCTGCCAATACGAAACGATCAATGTCATTCTTCGCCCAAGATTCAAGTCTCTGAGTCTCCAACTTAGAGAAGTCCGGCTCAGGAACTTCTGCGAGTCCTAAAGGTTGCACCGACCAGAGATTTTCCGCCTTCGGAGGTTCAGTTTCTTCGCCAAAACCGGCGAATGCCGGACCTTCACGCGGGTCTGGCGCACCGAGGGAAATCCATTCGCGAAGACGGGCGACATCATCCTGCTCCAACTGGTAATCGGGCGGCATCTGCAGGTCCTCGTTCCCGTAGAGAATCGCCTCGATCATCAGACTGTTTTCCGGTTCTCCCGGAACCAGTACCGGGCCGGAATCTCCGCCTTTAAGAATAGAAGCCCGTGAATCCAGAACCATACCCCCCTTGGCCTTCTTGGCCTTATGACTGTGGCACTCGTAGCAGTTCTGCTTCAATAGCGGTTCTACGTAATCATGGAATAAACCCATTCCTCGGGAATCCTCAGCCTCCCCAGCCGAGGCGCGATTCGTAAGTGCAAACCCGATAACCAGCGATACCGAAAACACAAATATCCCACCGTTTTTCAATGTATTCAAAATTTTCCAGGATGATTTTACCGTTATTTCTTCTCTCTTCAGGTATCAAATTGTAGGAATATGCTTCCGAGATATCGAAATTCTCCCGATCCAACCAAAACTAACAGTCCATGTCGCTCTCTGTGCAATGGATATGAATAGATTCGTTTCCTTCGTTCGCATAAAAGTATAAGCGCCAGCCAAAAATCACCAGAATTGTAGGCATCGGATCAACTCAGCGCAAATCTCAATAGCCTTCAAATATTTTGGATTTACGCTGATGGTGGTCATGAATCCAAGTATCATCTACCTTTAGGCAAAAAAAGGTTGACCACAAGTTAAAACAATAAAATTGACAAATATAACAAAATAATCGTTGATTTATAAGAACCATGACCATCAGGAATCACTCAAACAGCCCGAAAAGCTCTCTGATATCGGCCTTGTTACTGACTATTCTCCTGGTCGTTCTGGCAATCCTGAGTTTAAAGGTGGATGAAGCGCCGGACTGGACGCGATTTCTAGGTCGTTTCCACCCCATTATTCTCCACCTCCCCATCGGTTTTTTGGTGTTGCTGGTGATTGCTGAAATCGCCCACGGATTTTCCCGATCAAGTGAATTCGAGTCCTCACGTATCCTGATGGTGAAATCCTTCGCAGTGGCGGCGGTGTTGTCCGCCACACTCGGCCTCGCACTGGGATCCTCGGGTGAGTATGACGATGAGCTTCTAACCTATCATCGTATTCTGGGTTGCACTACCGCGGTATTGGCGGTGTGGCTTGTGGCCCTCCGCAAGGTGGCCCGACTGAAAAAGCCTCACGGTTTTACATGGTTTTACCATGGATTCCTGGCAATTATCACATGCATCATCACGCTTACAGGCTTTTATGGAGGTTCGCTCACACACGGATCCGGTTACCTCACTGGTTACATGCCGGGTCCGTTGAAAAACATTTTTGGAATACACGAAGATTCCGTTGTCGAGCGTACCCCCGTAGCTTTTGAAGAAGCCGATGTATTCGAACACGTGATACATCCCATATTGCAAGACCACTGCCTCGGCTGTCATTCACAGGAAAAGCAGAAGGGCCAGTTGAGACTGGATTCCTATGAATTCATTCTGGCGGGAGGAGAAAGCGGAAACACGGTTGTACCCTACGATCCGGATGCCAGTGAGATTATTATTCGCACACGGCTTCCCGACGACCACGATGACCGCATGCCGCCCGAAGGGAAACCCCGGCCCACCCATGACCAATTGATTTTACTGTCCTGGTGGGCTGAGCAAGGTGCACCCGAATCCGGTAAACTGGAAACCTTCGCCATGACCGGTCCCATTCTGAAACGGATACTCGAGCAGATTGGGCAGGAGGATTCGGGAATATTGACTCCGTTAAAACCCTGGGAAGAAATCGAACAACTACTCCAGCAGATAGCGGCCAATCCAAATATAGAAATCGAACCAGTCGCTGAGAATTCCTCCTCGCTAATTGTCAAAGCCTCCCGCACTTACAAAGAGTTCGGTGATGATGAACTTGCCCAACTTAGTTCCATTGGTTCCAATGTCGTTCAACTGCATCTCGGCTACAGTCAGGTAACGGATACAGGATTAAGGTACCTTAAGCAAATGCCAAACCTGGAATCACTCCATTTGCAAAAGACTTCGATCACCGATGCAGGCCTAAGCGACCTGAAAGCCCTGAAGAAATTAACGTATTTAAATTTGTATGACACCCAGGTGTCCGACCGCTGTTTTGACTCCTTAAAATCGCTTCCCGCTCTCCGCAATGTGTATCTATGGGGCACTAATGTAAGCGACGCTGCCGCTCGTCAATTTCAGGAAAACATGGTCGACCCGTTTCAGTTAGAAAGATGGCAGGATGAAATGAAATCCCTGAAATCTAAAATTGCCGCTTCCAGGGTTCGGGTCGATACCGGTCCGGACTACACTCCAGCACCAGAACCGGAGGTCCCAAAAGGCGCAGAATCCGACAGTGAATCCCCCTAACCAGAAGACCCAAAATAGAAGAAATGAAAATGAGATTTTGGCTCAGAATAGTAAATTTGAAATCAGTTTTAAACTTAAGTTGTTTGTTCATTGGAATTGCTAGCCTCATTCCTGCTTACGCCCAGCAGCAACCATTCTCTGTGGCCGAGCATGACGGGCGTTGGTGGGTCATCCGGCCTGACGGGGAACGCATGGTCATCCTGTCGGCAAACCATTCGAATCAACTGGCCCTTCCCCAGGTAGTGCAACGGCTATCCAAGCATCATGGTGAGGACTGGCCGGACAGATTGCCCCACAAGTTGGCCGAAGATTTAACTTCCTGGGGATTTAATGCAACCGCGGGAGGAACGGCGACCTATGAGCTGCCCTTCATCGTAAAATCGGAGGTGCTGGCCACCTCCTTCTGGCAAACCACCGGTTTCGCCTATGTGGACCTGTTCGATGAAGCGGTAATGGAGGATATCCGCGAGAAGATGCGGGAGCTGGCCGAACCGCGGGACCATCCCAACCTCATCGGTTACGCCCTGACCGATTGTCCCCGTTGGGACATCGACATTTCCCGCCGACTGCACAACAAGGATTGGATCTCCTATTTTCGTAGCCTTCCAGCTGATACAGCAGGCAAGAAACGCTACGTGCAGTTCCTGAGGGAACGCTACAAGGACCGGTTGGACTGGCTCAACCACACTTACCGGCAGGAAGCTTTGTCGTTTGAAGATCTGTTGAAATCAAACTTTGAAGGTTTGCGCGTTTACGAACCCGATGTGCGCCGCGATGACGAGGTATTCCTGGGCATTATCGCCCGGGCTTACTATCAGCTTACTTGCGGAACCCTGCGAGAGATCGATCCGGACCGTTTGCTTTTTGGGGACAAATATAAACTGGGTGATCACCCGGAAGTCGTTTTGCGGGAGGCAGCGAAATGGATCGACATCATTTCCGTGCAGCATGGCAACGGAGTGGGTGGTCGACCCAGGACCCTTCCCGAGCGGGAATTTGAAGAAAAGTACTTTTATGACCAACACTACGACGAGTTGCATGCAATCACCGGAAAACCGATCTGGATCAGCGACCATCAGATTGCCCATCCCCATCCGGATTTCGACGGAACGCAATGGGTAACGGCTTACTCGGCCGAAGAAGCCCTCGAATTGACCAAACAATTCATGGAAGCGGCCTTCGCCAAACCCTACCTCATCGGTTACGGTCGCTGCCAGACCATCGATTGGCCCAAACCCCAGCCCGACGGTGAAACCTGGGTTAAGCGCGGCCTCTACTCCATGTCAGGAGAACCCTTTTCCAAATACAACGAGGGAATTCGATCCTTGAATCTTCACATTCTAAATCTCCTGGAGCTCAGGGAATAACGATATTTGCCGGTTTAGACATATAAACATTGATAAGCAGGTCTTCGACCGTTGTTACAAATTCCTTCAGAGCCCTGTAGAAACCGTAGGTCTCAACTCAATGAAGGTGATGCCAAAAGTCTTGAGGTCAAAGTTCAGTTTCATCTCACCGTCTGAATCGATAGTGAATTCCTCGGCGACGTGCGGGTCCACGCTGGTATGGTGATCCGGATCGACCAGTTGCCGTTTTACCCGGTAGGCGCCGGCTCCTAAATTGTCCAAGTGGATGGACACGGATTGACTTTCCACCCCGCTTGCTCCCTCATCGTCGGGATAGTTCCAGACCATGAGCGCAATCCGGCCATAGGTCCCCGTAGCGAGAATCCCAATCCCGGAATCTTTTCCGCCCACCTCGGCCCGCATCCGGAAATCCTCTAATAGGTTAAAAAATTTAAAGGCCTGCGCCGCCGGGTCCGGCTCATCCAGCCAACCCAGGTTGCCGCAATAGGTGGCGCCAGCTACACCACCTTCCAACATTTCGTAGAGCGACTGGGCGACAAAGGCCCCGTTAAACGTAGGTCCCAACAAATCAGAAACTTTCCAATCGTAAGCCCATTCCGTGATGTAATACTTGGGGTCTCCCACCGATGGATACTTTTTGATGATGTCATTGACGGTCTCGATCTGCTGACTGAAACTTTTTACCCTCCCAGCCTGCTTGGCATACCAGTAATAATAGTGCCAGGAGACAAAGTCGAGCGGCAGATCATTCTCGGCATAATGCTTAACAAAGGCCTCGATCCAGTCCGGTGCAAAGCCGGCTGTAGCCGGTCCACCCGACATGGAATTGGGATCGGCCCGCTTGATTGCCCGAGTCGTCACCTCCGCTATCTTGTGAAGCTCCTCCTGGGTTCCCATCCAGAATTTAACATTAGGCTCGTTCCAGACCGAGAATTTCACGCCGAAGCCTTTTTCGACGTTCAGATGCTTCACCGTCCGGTAAATCATTTCTCCGTATTTGTAGTAATCGGAGGGCGGTAAGACGTGACCCTTTTTCAGATAGGGGAAAAAATTCAAAGCGACTCCGCACGGTTCGGCCGCATCCTCATGCGACCAGAGCCATTCCGGAACAGCGGAAAGAACAAGTGAGATCTCCTCCGTTCCCCGGTCCTTATGGCTTTGAATCCAGGCATCGAGCTCTTCGAAGTTGTACTCTCCCTCGGCCGGCCAAGTGTTGAACAGGATCCAGGTATCTCCACCCCATCCCAGGTTGGTGAAGGTGGGTTTGAGCTCTGGCAACCAGAAGTGATTAGCCCCACCCGCGTGTTTGGACACGGCTTCCCGGTCTCCGGCCAAACCGAGCGACAGCAGGTGCTCCCGCAACCACTTTGGCCTGGGCGGATCGGTCATGATACCCGCCACATCCCGGTTAATCTTCCCAGCGCCTTTTGTAACTTCGATTTTGATTTGAACTTTCTCCATATCATTTTCCTCTGATTCCTGACCTAGCCCGCGCCATTGACCAACGGCAATAAAAACCACCCAACCGAGTATTATAAATCCTGCCTTCATCCTTCTACCATCTGCCTAATTTGATTTTTTCATCTACCTTTAGGCAAAGAAAGGTTGATCGCAAGTCAAAACAATATAATTAACATTTTTAACAAAATAATTGTTAATTTGTGCATTCCAGCAATTCGTGGCCTTTGAAATTAGACCTTTGGCCGAACGGTTTGGCGCGGAACCACCATAGCGGGCGATTATTCGGTCGTCTCAATCGCCAAGCATCAATAGCCATTCCCATTGGAGTATAGCCTCCGTTCGACGGAGGCTGACTTAAACCTTGCGGAGAAGGAAGGGGTCAAGACGTAAAAAGTGATGCCTTACAGGGTCGGTCGTCTTGTAAAAGTGTATGGAGTGCAACGGAATACCGCCCCGTCGGGGTCATTTCTTGTAATCGATTCCGCTGATAAACCCCCTTATTCTGATGGCAGTTAGATTGCATGACGGCAGCCAATTTCCATCGGCCCTTGCCGTTGGATCGGGCCATTTTTTTAACAGAAGGGCGCAGCAAGGCAATCCCGCCGCTTTTGAGCCACTCTGCCATCCCAAAAGGACCTTCGGAAGTCCAAAAAGCCGGCTCTAGGCCGCTTTTATCGGTTCTCGGCACTGCCACTGCACAAGCCGGAGCCAACGGTTGATGTTAACCGCTGCACCCTGCAGATAATTGGCCAAGGCGGTCTTGGCCAACCCTCGGTAGCGGGTGCGGCGAGCCCCCTGTCGGGTCAACTCACTGATGCTGCCCTCGATCGCGGCGCGTCGATGCATCTTGAGCTTGAAGGCATCCGTTTTCATCTCCCGGCGGCGTTGCTGAAGCAGATCGTGGTGCAGGCCCACGCTCAAATGCCGCCGGCCGTCTTGGCGCTTGGTACATTGCTTTTGCAGGCAACAGGTGTCGCATAAGCTGCCCCATTCGAAGCGCAGATAAACTCTGTCCTGGTGACTGTCATTGATCAAACTGCATTGTCTGCTGGTATGACCCGCTGGGCAGATGGCCCGGCGCTTAGCCACATCGACATCAAACTCGGTGGCATCGAAGATGGTTTTGTTCGCATTGCCCGGAGGGCGCGCCGGTCCCACCAGTTCGCGTTCTTGTTGCTTGGCCTCGGCCAGGGTGTCATCGCTGACGTAACCAGCATCAACGTAGAGTTCGCAAGGAACATTATCATGATGCTGCGCCTGTGCTTTTAGCACCCGTTGCATGCCCTCAAAATCACTCGTAATGGCTTCAGTGGTGGTGACCTCCAGCAAAAATTGCTCGGTCGGTTCTCCCTTTTTCTTGGGCTTATCACAGTCCGGCACGCTCTCGGCCACTTGAGCCTTGTAACCGATCCAGGTTTTGGTTTTTGCCGAGTCCTTCGTACTCCATTGCGCCTCCGCATCATGGGGGTTTCGTACCGTGCCGCTTTTCTGGCGCTTGCGCACCGTGAGCTTTTCACCGCACACCTCATACTGCTCCTCAAAAACCCGCTTCAACAACAGCACTTTGGCGTGATGGCGGATCTTGGACGGTTGTCGGCCCAGCCATTCGAGCACGACCAGGACATCGCGGCCGGTCCTCTCGGCTTGCTTGGCCACCTTCTCTTTGCTCAGCCGGTGCCAGGGCAACTCACTTTCACAGTATCGCTCGCGATACTGCCGGTAATTGTCCAACGACTCGGCTAATCCCCAAAGGCCTACCTGCTCGATGAAAAGGCGAAGGGTTTCGCGCATACATTCCAGATAGCTCATCTTGGCCACGCATCCAAAAACATGGGTGGAGTCGAGCCGTTGTCGGCCACCCTTGCGTACCAGCCCCTCCGCCCCCAAGGCATCGAGAATGGCATCAAATCCAACCCTCTGCATCCCCCCATCAACCAAGCGTTGGCGGAACTTCACCAGGGTGGTGGGATGAAACCCCTTTTCATCAACCTCCAGGTCCAAAGCATACTTCCAGCCCAGATGCATATCTACATGCTCCAAGGCTTTTCTGTCCGGCAACTTTTCGATGAATTGCAAAAGGCTCACCCCCAACACCAGCACCGGCTCCACCGCAGGGCGCCCATTATCCTGACAATACAACGCGCACAGTTGCTCGCGCTTGGCCTGCAGGACGGGCAAAATCTTCTCGCGAAAGAGCCGATAACGGTTGGATGGATCGAAGAAATCCTCCATTAACACCGACACATCAAAAAAACTGCTTTGGACCTTAGCTTTAGGCAGACTCATGGTTGAGGTAAGGATAAGTTGACAACAAAAGGATCTACGGCTAGCTTAAAAACTAGTTAATGAAAAGGCAAGCAAATTATCCAATGAAATTGCAAGCGGTTCGATCCAAAGGACAGAAGGAGCGCTTGTATGTCCATATTCCCGTTCCCCTGGCTGCGGCCCTGGGCATGCACAAAGGCGAGCAAGTCCACTGGGAATTGCTCGATAGAGGGGAATTGCATCTGATCCGCTGTGCGCCCCCTCCACCTCTTACCGAACTCCGTGCTCAAAGACCCCAATCATGAGGGGGGTTTTTCAGCAGAATCGTAATCGTGCATGCCAATGCAGGATTTAAGAATTGACCCCTTCCTACAGGCACAAAGGGGTCCCGTAAGGCATCACTTTTCTACGGCATGACCCCGACTGGCGTCCATACTATATTCCTCTACAAACGCGCTTAACTAAGCGCCATTCAGGCCTGACCAAATACTGTTAGAAACTGATGGTATTGGTCAGGAAGAGTTCCTGGGGGTTGGAATTGCGGACCACCGCCACCTTGCCGTCGGGATTGACGACCACCGGAATCGGATCGTCATCGCCAAAGGCACTGCGAATATTGAGCTGGATATTCCAGTTCACCTTTCCGTTTAAAATCGGACGCGTATAGCCGACCCAGATATCTCCATTCCATTCACTGGGTCCCCAGAATGGATTGGCAACATCGGGTATTACCCCTCCATCCGGACCAAATAGATTGGGTGCTCCAAGGGCGGATTTGGATTGATGGCGCACAGCTCCTCCTATGTTTGTGCCTCGTAGAGCCCCTTCGGTGAATTCATAATTGGTCAACGCATTGTAACGCCATTCGCGAAGTTCGAAGGCAATGGCATTATCCTTGGCCGCGACAGCGCCCAGGGGCTGGGTAATGAGCGCATTCCAGCGGCTGAGAAATGAAGGGTCTGGTCCGGAGAATTGAGGCCAATCTCCAATATTTGATAATGGGGACGCTTCAATTCTGGAGCGTATTTCGGCTTGGACCTCGCGAAGGGGCACCGCCGTATTGGATTGTACCGATTCCTGCTGCCCGATATTGATCATGAAGCGCCAGTTGTTGGTTATGTTCGCCACCAGGTCGAGTTCGAGGCCCTCGGAGATAAAGTCCCGGGTGGAAGTTTCGCCGGGATTGGGATCGAGGATCCAATTGCCGGCCGTATCGTCGTATCTCGGATTTCGCAACCCGGCGATATCGGACGGATAAAAGGAAAAGATAACATCCTGTGCCTCCTCAAAAGAGGAGAAGAGGTTGGGGTCCGCTCCTACCTTCACCAAATTATCAGCAACGGTGAGGCCTTCGTTATTTTGGGCGTCCCAATTGTTCATCCAGTTGGTGATCCATTGAATACCGGTGTCGGCTTCGCCTACGGAAACCGAAGAACCGGCGCTCCTGGTCTCGAACCAATTGAAGCGGGCCGACCAGCGGTTATCAGCCGAACTGAGGGTAAATCCGTACTCCTCGGTGGTGCCGTTGGGAGGAGCCAAAACATTGCCCCGGATATCGCGCCGCGTGCCCGAGGGCTGGAAATTCTCCGACTCGCTGACATGCAAGCTGATTCTGACCGGCATGTTCTCCATCCAATCGTCGGGGATATGGGCCACGAGGCTGGCCGTCTGGGTCTGACCTTCGGCTGGGTTCGATGCCATGTCCTGCAACCGGATAAAGTCTATATTGGATTCGGACGTGTCTAAGAGCCGGGGAATTCCCAACGAATTGTCTGCGGTGATGTTCTCGAAGGTTACGGTCTCGTCCTTGCGCCAGCCGTAAAGGGCCACGATGTTGTCGTTCCAAAAACGGCCCTGCCAGCTCAATACCTGTGTATCGAGGACTTGTTTGCGGCGGTTTCCCCCCACCAAAACGGATTGATACTGGATGGGATGGTTCTCGAAACTCCTGGTGTCGTTATTAAAGAGAACCATTTCGAAGGTATCGCCGTCCTCGGGCAGGTCGACATTGATCCTGTTGAGTTCAACTTCGTGAGGAGCGCTGGCGTCGAGGGCTGAAGGACCCAGATAAACGGCGGTCACAGTCTTGCGAAAAAAGCCCCTAAGCGGTATTCGCCCCCATGGAAACCCCCAAGTTGTATCTGCCAAGTCAATGCTATCGCTCGATACTTGGCCATCTGTCCGCAAATGCGTGGTATCAATCTTCTGTTCATTGTAAAATGCGGTGAAGGTATGTCGGCCCAACCAACCGAGGTTGTCGGTCATGTCGCGAAAATCCACTTCGTAGAAGCCAGTGGCTCGAAAGGCGTCGCGCTTGGTTTTACGGGACATCACACTGGGAATTTCATCCTGTTTCATCATGGGCCGGCCCACGTTGGGATTAGGCGTTCCATCCGTCAAATACAGGCCAATATCGATTACCACATCGTTGTTGCCAGTATCGCCCACGCTTTCCTCCCAAGTGTATGGAATGTTAACACTTTGACGATAATTCTGATGATCGAAGGAAACTTCCAATCCGCCGCGATTATCAAACAAAGGCTGTTCCAATGTGAAATTATAGGTGTCGAAACTCATATTGCGCCAATTGGTGGAGCCTTGAATCATTTCGTTTTCGTTGTCCCAGAGCCGGGGATCCATGATGACCGGGGTGACAAAGTTGGGAATCGCTTGCCCGTTGCGATTGCCCATGAAGAATGATCCGGTTCCCAATAAATTGAACTGTCCTCTGATACCCGAATCCAGGCCCACATAGGGATCTCCGAAGAAGGTTCCGAAATGGTCTGCAGTGGTAGAAAGACCTTGGGCGGTTTGCGAAGTGTGCATGGGAATGCTGGGTGGACCATTAACGCCGGGATATACCAGGAGAAGTTGCCACTGACCGGGAACTTCAGCCACGTTGGGCGTATTTCCACGGGTCAGGCCCAACCGGTTGTCAAAAATCAGTTTGGGCTGCCATTCCGTTATGCCAAACTGGGGATGGGAGCGTCCAGGCGGAGTATTGCCCGTATAATAGCCGGGAACCACGACCCCAGGGACCTGCTGAAGGGCAGCAATATCGGGAGGCTGAAACCAATCGGTAATGCCATCGGTTGGTGGTATGATATTGGGCGGATTACCCATTATGGATCCGCCCTCACCGTTGGCGCGCAACTTGGTGCGACCCAACCAGTCCACACCGTCGTTTTTAAAGAGGATCGCTTCCAAGGCTACGTGGAGACGCTTGTCGATCTCGTAGGCTGGCCGCTGCTGGTATATGGTATCATCGTAGAGGCCTGAAATTCGAACGGCCAAACGATCCTTAAACAGGACTTGGTGAACGTCAACGGTTTCGCGGTGGCTATTCCGTTCTCCAATCCGAATGCTGACTTCACCAAAATCGCGGCCATCGGCGCTGGCCAAGTGCGTAGTATTGTTAATGATACCTCCGGGCGCCCCCACCCCGAAGAGCAGCGAGTTGGCCCCGCGGCTTATATCGACGCGGTTGGAGTTATAACTGTCAAAAGGGATGTCAGTCAAAAAATAGTCCCGCGTCAAAGAGGCTTCGGCCAAGCCCCGAATGCGTTGAGTGAACTGGGGATTGGTTCGCTGAATGTCTTGCTCGGCACGACTATTGTGATTGGTGCCTAGGCCGCCCGCGAAATTACCGTGCACACCGCCAACCTCGGTGTTCAGGCCATAGGACAGGATAGTTTCAGCATCTACCGCGCCGGTATCCTTGAAAACATCCTCGGTAAATACGGAAATTGCCGAGCCTAGATCACGAAGATCGGTCTTTAGTCGGGTTCCCGCCAGGGTGGTAGTGGCTTGATAACCAACTGCTTCATCCTCTGATATGGTAAAAGGGGAAAGTTCATATACTTCCTCGTCTTCCTCAGCGTCTTGGGCTTGAAGCGGGCAAATCCCGGCACAAGCAAAAATTGATAGATGCACACCGTATCTCAAAATCTTATCCTTCATAATTATTGGCCTTTAGATGTTGATTTGAAGGATCTGCTTCAGCTTCTCCAAATAAAGTTTGCAAAGCGGATTCTCCAGACTGTTTAAGCTGATTCCCTTCTTTAGTGATGGGTAGAATAGGGTTTGTCAAAGAATATATTAAATAAATTGCCTATATTAACAATATATTTGTTATTAACCGTCTGAAATTGCTGGAACAGTCCGAAATAGCCTGCCATCAGGTTATGACGGTGGAAGATTTCTATCAGGAAACCGGTCGGTCGGTTGTAAGCACAGCCGAAGATGAATCCGCCACCGGTGCCGGTGAAGTCTTCTGCTGGCCGGATCATCCGTGCGGTTTGCCGAAGAGTTACGACAAAGCCTCCATCGCGGCTGATATTGTCATCCATCCAACGGGTCAACACGCTTATGCGTCCAATCTGGGCCACGACAGCATAGCTTCCTATCAGATAGAGGAGGAGTCTGGTCGGTTCGAGTTGCTCGGCCATCAAAGTTATGGGGACAAAGTGCCCCGCAACATGACCCTCGACTCAAGCGGGAACTTCCTGCTGGTGGCCAACCAGGACTCGGATACGATTTCCGTCTTTACATTCGATGCGGAAACCGGCTCCTTGGAACATTTTCACCAATGCCATGCGCCCATGCCCACAAATCCCATCACGGTTTAAACGTCTTGAGCGACAGGTCTTCAATGCACTTGAAGTGTTTATAGTTGGAAGTGCAAAGTTTGGATCCATTCTCGATGGCCGTTGCAGCGATTAGAGCATCCGCCATTTGAATACCGTGCTTAAGTGCGTATTCTTCAATGTATATGGATGCACGTTTTCCGATATTTTCGCTCAGCGGTAAAACCGTAAAAGCGAAATCCGAAAGGAACGAATGGATCCACTTTTTCTCCTGACTGTTTCGGGCTCCTTGAAGCAACTCCATATAACTCACAATCGAAAGAAGTCTTTCGCCTGATTCCGAATCAATGCGCCTTGCCGCGTTTTCATTTCCCCTGAAACACCAAATAAGGACGTCCGTATCAAAGAGCATAGCGGTTCGATCTCATCTTCTTCACGTAATCAAGGACATCCTTGGTATTGTGCAAATCCGCATGCATTCCAAAAGCAGGATGATCTTTTACACGGAGGCCTTTCCCTTCAGATTTCACAGGCGTAATGACAGCAAAAGTTTTGCCTCGCCGCGTCAGGGTAACTTTTTGGTTCTTATCAATGGCCTCCACGACCTTGCTTGTTTGTCTGCGAAGTTCTAAGAGGGTTGCTTTCATTATTCTAATTGTGTGCACTTAATATGCACACTTTGATCAGCTCGTCAATCAGGAATTAGCCAGATCGACCTACTTCTTTCAACACAGATTACATGGATCAGGACTTTGGCACTACCAACAGGGAGATCACTTCCCCCAGATCCGCGACTTCCTCCAGTTTGCCCCAAGTCGTTCATGGGATCCCTCATTTCCGCTCGTCTCCCAACCCCAAATGTTAAACAGCCAGGTCGGAGGGATCGAAGTAACAACGAAGCGACTCGATCTTTCCATCCCGCATAGAGAACACATTGCATACCGCCATGGTTCCGGATTTGCCCTCGGGAGTGGTGAAATTGAGGTTGAACTCTACCGCGATCCGATTGCCCGATTCGGTATAGCGAACGACCTGGCAATTGAAATCCACACCCCCACTCAGCATGGCCGCATACTGTTGCCTCACTTCATCCGCTCCTTGGCAAAGCGCGGATATGGGCGCCTTGAAAGTAGCGTCTTCAGTAAAGTGCTCCATGACGCCATCGACGTCTCCGGCAAAAACCAAAGGATTTTTCTGTTCATAATTCTGATTCAAGGATTTCACGATCCCACATCTATAGTACCCAAAGCCAAAGAAAGATTGACAGCAAGTTAAAACAACATATTTATCATGATTAACGATATTATTATCACTTTGTAGCTATATTATCTATTCATGCCCTTTGAAATTAGACCTTTAACCGAACTGTTTTGCGCGGAAATTGTCGGGCTCGACCTGTCGGCCCAATCCCCGACGAAGGCTTCCAAAAGCTGGATTTCGCACCTTCAACCGCACTTTCGCTTTGATCCTTTGATCCAATGAACCTGTCTCGACTCAATATGACCCGATCCTCTTGCAATTCCTCGCTTTCACTTTCTCGTTTCTTGATTTGCGCTTTGTTCCTATGCGCCTTCTTGTCCGCGCCCGGATTCGCCCAGCAGAGCTGTCAGCAGATCTTTGCGCAGATGGATGCTATCCAAACTGCAGATGGAAAGGTTGCGAGGTTCGAATTCGTTACTGCTTTGAATGCCTTCATGCCTCCGGATCAAGCACGAGCTTTGTTCGACAGGCACGATGTGGATGCAGATGGGTTCTTTAACATGGATGAATACATCAGCAGCAATAGTAATTGCGTTGATGATGGAACCCGTCCCGAACCGCCTCCTCCCAGCCTGGATCAAAAGACGACGAACGGAACACCGTATACTTACCTGCACGGGCTGGACTCAAGCCTATCAACGGATGAGGAATTCGAAGCAGCCGATAGGCTGGACGAAGACGGAGACGGCAATCAAACCTGGCAAGAATACCAGGCGGGCACCGATCCAAGAGACCCGAATTCCTACCTTAGAATCACTCATATGCAAAAAGGCGGTAAGGACACGGAGGTAACGCTGACTTGGAGTACCGAAGCGGGAAAAACATACACGATTTACCATAGTCTCCATCTCCTCCCCGCAACAAGTAGTTGGCAAGCGCTAGAATCAGACATCGAGGGAACCGGAGAGGAACTATCAAAGACATACGCTTTTGAGGACGACGCCTCGGCTAATTTCTACAGGGTTGCAGTTGAAGAAGGAAAGCCAACTTCTACAGAAGAGTATTCGGTAACCATAAGCGTTAATCAGAATGCCGAAGGATACATCCATAGCGATCTTGCCGGTTCGCAAAACCGATTGGATTATTTAACGGCGATGGGAGGCACGGGCGGTCGCTATTGCTGCGGCGGTATTTGGCCGAATGTTTGGCAAGAAGACGGGAATCATAATTGGAGCTTTCTTGATGGACTCGTGGAGGATTATATTAATCAAGGCATTCGCATGACGCTCAATTTCGGATACACGCCGCAGTGGCTTTGGTCCGATCCCGATGATCCCGCGCTACAACAACTCGCCGCTCCATCCCAGTTCAGGTTTCTTAATTTCATGAAAATCGGCAACGCCAAGCCGCCTGCGGATTATGAAAAGTGGAAAGAGCTTGTTCGAGAAACAGTCCATTACCTGAATATCGTAAAGGGGTTTGATATTGTTTTCGAAATCGTGAACGAGCCGAATTCCAATTGGTTTTGGAGAGGGACCTTGCAAGAAGTCATCGAATATTATGAAATAACCGCAAGGGTGGTTAAAGAAGTGGATCCCAATGCTTTGGTAGGCGGAATTGGCATTGCGGGTGGACCGCTGCCAAAAGGCAGCGCTGATCGGTATAATTGGGCAAAGGTATTCATTGAGTATAGCGCAGAGAACGATGTCCCTGTGGATTTTATCTCTTGGCACTATTATGAACTGTTTGCTCAGCAAGCTGGTCGGGCAAGGAGCGTTGCCTACCAAGCTGAATTGATACAGGAACTGGTGGATCAGAATCCTGGTATTGGAAATCCTTTTTTCACATTGACCGAATGGGGCTGGAGCTGGACACCCAGCCAGGTGTTAAACGGAGCCTATAACGGAGCGTTTTCCGCTCAGGTGTTTCACGACCTGGTAGATAATAATTTCAGGATGGCGAACCTTTCCACGGCTTTGGTTATCAACGGGAATCTGAATCACCCGAATTATGCGTTCTCGAGTTTCGAGATGTTCAATCGATTGCCATCCCAGAGAGTGCGGGCGACAAAGTCAGGCGAGAACACCTTAGGCATCCTCGCCTCAAAAGAAGACGGAAAGGTATCAGCTATGATATGGGATTTCCCGGGAGGTCCTTACGGAATTCAGACCGAAACGAATACCGTGAAAGTAACCTTCGACGATATTCCTGCCGGCGAATATACGCTTAAGAGGTATATCTATAAGAGTGATAGAAATGATGGAACGAGTTTGCGCACGGTTGATACGCAATCCGTATCCGGCGGAACACTTGTCTATGAGTTTGATATTACGACTTATGATGTCGCCCTTATCGAGATTGTGAAAAATTAGAACCCGAATCCGGGGAGTTGATCAAAAATCCAAAAGCCATGAAACTCAATGGCCTTTTCGCTTTTCAACCCATCCTCATTCTATCCATTCTCGGTCTGGCTTTCAGCTCATGCTCGACCTCGACGGGCCCAATCGTTCTGCGGGGCGCCGTACAGTTCGACGAAAGCCACGCCTTCACGCGCACCCTTCGCAAATTCGAGGAATTAGTACAACTCTATTACGGCAAGCCTATCGAATTCGAACTCTACCTCAACCGCGAGTTGGGGCTGGAAAAAGACTACTTCGCCTACATGAGCCAGGGTATCTCGGTAGACTACGCGATTGTCCCCCCGTCTCACATGTCGACCTTCTCAAAAGCGGCCCCTCTGATGGACCTGCCTTTTCTTTTTCGCGATATGGATCACTGGAACGCCGTACTGGATAACGATGTCCTCCAACCGATCGCCGAGGATATTCTGCAAAAAGCCGACGTACTAGTTATTGGATACGGTGGGGGCGGGACTCGACATTTGATTGCCAACAAGCCGGTCACGAACATGGAAGAACTGAGCGGCCTCAATTTGCGAGTCGCCGGAGCCCCCATTCAAACGCGCATCTTTCAGACCCTTGGGGCATCCCCTACCGTCATCTCCTACAGCGAAATTTACAATGCCATCCAAACCGGCGTAATCGAAGCTGCGGAAAACGAGGCCGCTGGCATCCAACAAATGAAATTCTACGAAGTGGGTCCTGAGATCTCCTTAATGAGCCACGCAATAACCGTAAGACCGATCTGCTTCAGCGCAAAGACGCTCCGACGACTCCCCGAGGACTTGCAAGCCGCCATCGAAAAAGCCGGGCGGGAAGCGGGCGCCTTTGGCCGACAAGTGGAATCGAGCGAAGACGCCGCCATGCTCGCCCGCATGGAAGCGGAAGGGAAACTGCGCACGCACGAATTCGCCGATCGAGCGCAATTGCTACGATTGGCCGAACCCGTCAAACAAGCCTACGCCCAAGAAATCGGAGCCTTAGAAACCTTAAACGCAATCAACGCGGCGAAATAGCAATTTCGCCCACAGCATACTGGATCACAAAATCAGGAACGACTTACTAAGAATACATGGATATGAAATGGAAGATCTTAAAACTTCTCAGCGGGCTGTTGCTGCTGGGGGGCATTGCGGCTCTGGCTCAGCAGGGAAACTGCCGGCTTGAGTTCACAGGGCTTCGATTGAAAGAGAAACCGGGCGGACGGCACATTGAAATGCAGTTGAAAAATGCGCCGAGCACCAACCCGGACGATTACAGCATCAAATACAGTACCAACCTGACCGACTGGACGGCGGGACCGACGGTTACCAGCGAACACCTGAATGCGGTAACCAACGGTGCGGAACAGGAGCTGGCGATGGAGATCCCGACCAAGCACGACGGTGTGGAGCATTCCTTTTTTCGTGTTGAGGCACAGGCAAGTACGATGCCTGGTGGAGATACCTATAATTGGACGCCGATGATTGTGAACCTGGAGGCAAACCAACAGGATGTGGTTACCTCCTTTATCCAGACGACGGATCGTGCCGAACCCAACTTCTTTGAACTTCAAAGCACCTCATGGGGTCTGTACGGTCATATACATGAGGGGATGCGAAATGGCACCACCTACCATGAAATGTTCAGGACTTCGGAGACCTTCGGCTGGAGATGGAACAAGAATCAAACGGAATATGAGCCGGTGTTGACGCCCAAAGGTCAGGCTGCTTTGTACCAGTTCGGACTCTGCGCCGTGCAGATCGGAAACAACCTGCATGGGAACAACAATGGCCGCGGCCATCCGGCCCCCGGCTTCCCTATCGATATCCGAAAAACCGACTCCTTTACCCTGAAGTTTGATCTCGGCTATACGGCCAACGATAACCTGGAAGGCTATTTCCAACCCGGCGAACAGGTCTTCGATGGGCTGGATGATCCCGGCAACGGCGGTTATGCCCGCCACTCGCTCATTCTGGATCTGTTTTTGACCGGAGACAAACCGGATGGAACAAGCAGTGTAAAGAGCTCCGCCTCCGAGGAAGTGCTGATTTTCCTGAACTACAATCCGCGCTACCCGCAGTCGGAGGCCGCTACAGCCAATGCAAACGGGAGCCATCTCCCCCCGGGGCGCACCTATTCAAAGACCCATCTGGTCGAGAATACCGTGACGTTGTCGAACGGGGATGTCTATCACTACCATTCCTTTAATCCGTATGACCAACCGTTCGGGGATTATGCAACCCCCGGTGATTTTAACTCGGCAACGACCGTGAACTATCATTCGTTCCGCAACGCCGCCCCGAATGCAGTCCCAAAGGAGATCGACATTATACCGTTCCTGAAGTTTATCCGGAATGTCACCGGACGTAACCTGACCATTCCAAATCCATTCGGCGCAGGAACCCTGCCGGTTAAGTCCGGACGAGTGGCGGCTGATATAGGGCCGAACATTGGACAACCCAACTGGTTGGGAGATATCAAACTCGGTACGCAGATTTATGATCATACGTCTGGTGAGGCCACCTTTAACGGACCCATTAAATGGACCAAAGGGGTCGATAACGGCAATACAATCACCTCCGAAATGACGCAGTCCGAGGCCGATGCGCTGGATCATCCGTAAAAGTTACCGATGTCCCTAGAAAACCTGTTTCCGATGTGCACCCAATCCGACTTGCGAGGAAGTTCCTGACCATTTAGCCCGCATTTCTCACAAAATTCGTAGCGAGCGAACGGAGATCGAGTGCTGGCGCGGGTTTCGAGCCGACCGTGCGTCGCAAAGTTGCTATGCAACGGCGAGTCGTGAGCGGGTGAAGCTGGGTCGACACCCTGCGAAGTCGCCTGCATCTGTGCGGAGCACGGGCAGGCGAATCCAACGAAGTCCGCACCAGTGCCGGTATTCCGGAGCGCAGTAGAAGATTTGTGAGACATGCGGGTTAGTCCTTATATCATCCCTACCAAAGCGCCAATGGCGGCAACGCATCATAGACATCTGGGGCTACGATCCTTTGAAATGCCCCTGCTGCTCCGGCCGCATTCCCACCGCTCATCGCTATCCCTGGCCCAAAGAACGCTTCCGTTACGAGTATCAGGAGCCGGAACAATCAACCACACCGCAAGAAACACCCGGAGTCGAGCAACTGGACAACGGACTTCTCCTCGTCATCGAAGACCCTGATCCTTGGGCTCACGATACGGAACCCGTCTTCTGGACTGATTAAACCGATAAAAAAGGCTTTCACGACGAAAGCTATACTTATCCATGTACACGTTTCTTCAAAAAGCGGGAGATGGCCCACAAGATTGACTTTTCGGAAGCGATGTGGCCAATAATAATGCCCTCACTCGCAAAGGCCGCTCGCCGCAAACCTCAAAATAATCAAATCACCCTATCGATGCTCCCAGTTTTTTCTCCTCCCCCTAAAACCCCCACCACCGCGGCTGCGCCGCTAAAAAGCAAATTCCTATCAGTATAACTTGGGGAATTGTAAGCCCTTTCCTGGTTACTATAATACAGGAAAGCCGTTAATTGTAAAGCGAAAAATGGTTACTTAAATATATAATCCCCATAGGGAAGACTCGTTTGCTGAATCCCGTTTTAAAGTTACGCATAAAAAGGCACTCAACCGGGATACGTGGCTGTTAGCGAAGGCTTAGACGACGAAAGGATAAAAAAATGGCCCTGAAGAAATGCAAAGAATGTGGAAATGAAGTAAGCACGAAAGCGGCATCTTGTCCCAAATGTGGGGCGATTCTCAGGAAGAAGATCGGGTGTTTGGGGTATATTGGTGTCGCTTTCTTAATCTTCATTCTTCTTGGAGTTTTTGGCATGCTAATGAACGACGAAACCAGTGAAACCAGTTCAAGCGGATCATCGTCGGTTACTTCTAAATCACAATCTCAGTCGAAAACGATAATCTCTACAAAGAAGGGGAAACCGTTAGTGTTGGATATACGTCCTACGCAGTTTGGCGTTCGCGGTGGGCAAGTCGCTTAAGCAGCAACGAGTTTCTCGACCAACGTCCAAATGCATCCTATTTGTTCGTCGATCTGACCGTGAGAAACGACGACAAGAAGGCACGAACAGTGCCACCGTTCAACCTTGTTGACGAAAATGGTGCAGAGTATGACGCCAGCCCAAATAGCTGGGCAGTCGAAGGATCTATTGGGATCATTGAGACGCTGAACCCCTCTGTAAGCAAACAGGGGTTTGTGGTATTCGATGTTCCAAAAGGCCATCAATATCGTATAAAGCTTTCAGGTGGATACTGGTCAACGAAAGATGCCTACGTTGAACTCACACCAAGGGAGTCAAGAGGACACGGCTAGCAAGGAACTGCACCGGACAGCATTCCGCGGCTTTCTATGTCACCGGTGCGCTTAATCGTTCGATGAGAAAAGAAAAGATTTCGCGCCGAAATCCATTCCCTACGATTACCTCAATGAAGAATTCGTGAGCATCAACCTGCTACGCCAGCATACAGTTCTGAACGAAGCCATCCTTTCATTCAGAAGAAAACTTCGCCAGCCCAAAAATCTTACTGGTTTCTGCTGAAAGGGATTAAGTAGATTGATGTCAATGAGTTGTGGAGTTCGGCCACGAAAAGACATCTCTTTTGGTTCTATGGATTGGAAATTCTAAAGTGACAAGCTGGCTGGGTCGATTCCGCGGTCTTGGAACCCGAAGGCCAGAGGAAGAAGCTCCCCGATCGTGGTGAGGATCCCCACGATATCGATGTTGGATGCGTCGCGTGCGGCCTGGCCGGATAGCAAAGCCTCTCCAATAAAACTGCAGGGGATTCAAGCGCCAATAAGGGTTGGTGCCTTTGAGGGCCTCGTTATCCTTTGCGTAAACCCAAAGGGACTTGCCGTCCTCGGCTTTTGCGATTGGTTCGGCACCCACTTCCAACACAAGGAAATAAAGCTCTCGCCCTAGCTAAGATTAGTCACTAAATCCTATAGTTGATTCAACGCCTGTCTATCTTAATGGCTTCATTCCTGAAAAAATATCCCCGGTCCTTTGCCCTGAAATCGGTCGGTTTAGCGGCCAGCATCCTGATGGTCACGGCAGTTTACGAATTTGTCATCCGGCCGGCGGCGGCATCAGACTTGGAGGAAAGATCTCTGGTATCGGCTGAATCAGGGGATAGTCCATTTTCCCTTTGGATTGTGCTAAAACCCCCACCACCGCGGCTGCGCCGCTAAAAAGCAAATTCCTATCAGTATCAGTCAGTTATCAGTAGTCCTGCCGCCCCTTGACTCATGCCACTCGTTCCGAACCCCCCAGACAAAACCAAGCATGCCACGCTATCGGACGCCATGTCGGCCCGGCAAGCGGCCGATTTACCGAAGCCAGGGTTCCCGCCCGAGATGGCTCAGATAGAGATTGAAGCCAAGTTTCTAATTGAAGACGCCGCACAATTGGGAGAGGTGATCGATGCTCTTCAGTCCCACAAGGTGCAGTCGGGCTCGTCCTTGAATGTCGTGGACCGTTACTGGGACACCCGCGACTGGCGTCTCTTCAAGGCGGGATGGACCTACCGATGGCGTGACGCCTCCGGCAAGAAGAACCTGACGCTGAAGTCCATCCAGCCAAGCGACGATCTGGTGCGAAAACGAGTGGAGGTGAAACAGCAGGTCGTCGCCTTTCCGGAAGAAAGCACCACGGCTCCGCTTGCCGGGCGGTTCGCCGAGCAGCTCGAGGGTCTTCAGTTGAGGGATCTGCAGGAGCTGTTTCGGGTGCACAACACCCGCCGACTCTTTAACATTCGCAACCCGGACGGTGCAATGATCGAAATAGCGATAGATCGAGCAACCGTCACCACCGAGGGCCCGGTCGGCAAACCGGCGCCCGGCCGTCTGGTTTTTGTCGAGCTGGAGCTGGAGTTAAAAGAGGGTCGGGAGGAATCGTTACGGCAACTGGCGGCGACGATAGAACAACGATTCGGCCTTCTCCCCTCTCGCCTGAGTAAGTTTGATCGAGGACTGCAGACCGCCGGCTTGTCGCCCCCGCGCCTCACTCGAAGGTGGTCGCCGTTCAGGGATACGCCCTTCCTGCAGAGGTTGCATAAGCAGGAGTTATCATCTTCCGATTCAGCGACTTACCTAGCGTATCATCGCTTGCTGGGACTTTTTGAAGAAATGCTCTGCCAAGAGCCCAAGGCCTGGGAGGGCCTGGATCCTGAGGGTGTGCACCGGATGCGAGTGTCTACGCGCCGACTCCGCGCGGCATTTCGAGCCTTCAAGGACGTACTGCCCCGCCATTCGATCCGTTCATTCAACCGCGAGTTCAAATGGGTCGCGGCCGCTCTCGGTGAGGTGCGCGATCTGGATGTCTGGAGGGCTAATCTCAAATGCTACGCCGCCCAGGTTCCCATGGCGGACGCCGCCCACTTAAGCGACTATCAACAGTTTTTGGCTGATCAGTGGCGAAAAGCTCGAAGACGTC
The DNA here is from genome assembly GCA_965218995.1 of Opitutales bacterium. Taxonomy (GTDB): domain Bacteria; phylum Verrucomicrobiota; class Verrucomicrobiia; order Opitutales; family UBA2995; genus JAABVD01. The sequence goes on along the minus strand of CBDCML010000004.1, from coordinate 1,682,853 downwards.
TGTTAGCGTGTCTCAGAAGTCCCCGTTACGGGCGTTTGAAGGACCGCTTTGCCCACTTTCTCGAACACGGTCCTTCAGCTCGAGCCATGAAGGCGTTAGGCAGCGTCACGATTAGCCAAGCCGCCCCCCAACTGATCGGGAAACGCTATCAAGTCGTAGGTCGCGATGGCCGAGCCATCGTGCCTGGCTCTCCCGGTGACTCGCTCCACCGGCTGAGGATTCAATGCAAACGGTTGCGTTATTTGTTCGAATTCTTTCAACCCATCTACGGCAACTTGCTCAAACCGGAAATCAAACGCCTGAAGAAACTCAAGGATGTGCTGGGAGAATTCCAGGACGCCTGCGTTGCCAAGCAACAGCTTCGCCAGTACATCGAGGGTGTCCTGCCGCGCACGGGCAACCGAGGCCGGCTCAAGGTGCTGGAGCAACTGATCAGTGCCCAAAACCGACGCACCACGCTTTGCCGGGCCGAGTTCCAACAGGCCTGGAAGCAGTTCGATCGCAAAGGCGCCGGCGAGGCAGTGCTGACGTCTCTGGGCAAAAATCCGATGATTTCCCCAGAGTAAGACCACGGCTGTTTAGGCACATTTCAGGGAACTTGAGGGGCTGACACCCGATACGTAATGGAATCGGAAAGCCCGAGATTGTCAACGACTACTAAACGGTGTCTACCCGGCCGCAGCGGAACAAGAAATGGTTCGTTTGCCTCCGGAGCACCGAGCAGGAAGCCATCCTGATACCAGAATAGCTTTTCGGAATGGGGGCCCACCTGGGCGATTAAGGGGATTTTTTGATATTCGTTGGGTGCGTCCGGGCGGATCAGATAAGGGGTCTCCAGTTTAGGAGACACGATCCGAGGCCGCTCTTGGGAGGGGATACCCACACAATCCCTACTCAGCCCAGGAATATCCGGTACGGCTTGATTCTCGGCGCGCCACCAGGCCAGCAACTCCGCGGGGTACACTGTCAACACCCGTGGCTGATAAGGTCGTCCCCTCAAACAATCGCCTGTCAATAGTCGACCGGTGTCGGAATCCACCCAAACCTGTCGATGATAACTACACTGGAGCAACCGGGAACGACCGGTGAGGTAGGTAGCGAAGATTTGCTCAGCACAGAAAAACCCCCACCACCGCGGCTGCGCCGCTAAAAAGCAAATTCCTATCAGTTTAAAATCCCACCTCGGCGTCCTGCCGCTATACCGAGTCAAGTATGTTCCGGTTCTCTTCTAGAGACCGGTCTTGTCGACCTTCGGCCTCGGAACGAGCAACGCGACACCAACATCAAGACCTGGCGTCATTTGTTTCCACGAATGTTGGGGAACAGGTCATTATATCAAAATTTTTGTTACTTCTATCAATTTATTTGATTTTATTTGGCTTGTCGCTTTCAATGCTCAAGTTATACGGGAGCTCGGACCCACTCATTAGGAGTACCTGAAATAGCCAAGGTTTGCTAGGCATTTCCTAACACCCAAACCCACCATGGATTTACTCGAAGACACTGAGGTCGGCACAAAAATTCTCGGACACTATGAAGATTGATCGAATTATCGAAACGGACGTACTCATTGTCGGCGGCGGAGCCGCTGCCCTTCGGGCTGCTATCGGCGCCGGAGAACAAGGCGTCAAGGTAACCGTCGCCCTCAAAGGCAAAACCGGAAAAGTCGGCGCCTCCGTATCGCCCGACTCGCCCGCAGTTGCCTGGCAATGCGCCGACGGCTGCTCCGCGGATACCGGCGACAGTCCCGAAGTTCACTTTGAGGAAATCGTATCCGTCGGATTGGGAATGGCCGATCCTCGACTAGCTCGTATCCAAGCCTATGAGATCGTCGAACGCACCCGCGAACTCGAACGCTGGGGCGTCGAATTCGTCAAGGATCCGACCGGCCAGAAAGAGCACTTTACCGCTCATTCCTGCTTCGCCAATCACCATCGAGCCCACTCGGTACGCGATACAGGGCGTGGCCATGCTGGGGACATCGTTTGGGCCATGATCGACCGCTCGAAGCAATACGACATCGAGGTCCACCAAGATGTATTCATTACCGACCTACTCGTTGACAACGATCAATGCGTCGGAGCCATGGCCCTGGGGCCTGATGGACAAGCCATGGTCTACCGAACCGGCGCAGTCATGTTCGGCGCCGGTGGCGCCCGCCAGATATTTCCACGCGTGGCTTTCGGGAGCCTCGATACAACAGGCGACGGCTACGCGATGGCGCTGCGGGCCGGAGCAGAACTGACCAACATGGAGTACATCCAGTTCATGGTGGCGCCGAAAAGATTTAGCATAACCGACATTCCAGGTATGTACTGGAGCGTCTTTCCGAAACTGAGAAACCGACACGGTGAGGAAGTGCTCTCGCGCTACCTACCGGACGGACTGACCGCCGAAGAAGCCATGCGGAATCGTTGTTTGCATATGCCTTATTCCATGCGCGACGGATCCGGCTGGATCGACGTTGCCGTGACCAAGGAGCGGAATGAAGGACGGGACATGCCTGGAGGAGGCCTCTGGCTAGACTTTTCGGAATGCGATCTGGAGAATTACGAACCGGTGATCCAGCACCATTTTGATGAAGGAAAAATGAAGCGCCAAGCCATCCGTCCCGGCAGGGACGCGCGCGTCGTTACCACTGCTCACGCCAGCAATGGAGGCATCCTCATCAACGAACAGGCCCAGGCGTCATTGCCCGGACTCTTCGCCGCCGGTGAAGTCTGCTCAGGTCCCCATGGTGCCGACCGCCTGGGTGGCGGCATGGTCAGCATGGGAATCGTCTTCGGCGCGCGGGCCGGAAAATACGCGGCCCTGCATGCCAAAGAAACTGAGCGGACTTCGTTAAAAGAAAGCACCTTGGCCCCGGCCCTGGAACGCCTGAATGTCCAGGGAGGCGGCAAGAAAGCAGACGACCTTTTCAAGAAACTCCAGGAAACGATGGGGCGCGACTTCCTGAACATAAAAAGCCGCATTGGCTGTGAGAAGCTCCTGAACACTATTGGAGAACTCAGAAACGGCTGGCTTCCCCACCTGCTTCGGCAGGACCTCCCCACCCTTCGCCGGGCCATCGAAGCCGAGAACTCACTCAAGGTTGCCGAGGTCATGATACGAGCCGCTCTGGCCCGTGAGGAAACCCGGGGCAATCACTTCCGGGAAGATTTCCCGGAAATAAACGATGAGAAGTGGCGCAGAAATGTTATTTTGACCGAGAAAGAAGGAGAGGTGAACCTGACTACCCGGGACCTGAACGCCCTCGTAACGGGGTAGCGCTCTCTTTTAAGGAGGATTGGTAAACAGATGTTTTTCATTGTAACACATAGTTGGGAAAAAGAAGCAGAAACAGAGGTTAATCGAACCTTTGTCGACCTCATGCGCGGGGCCTACTATGGTAAAGTAGGAAATCCATGGCCACGGCTATTCAATATTTGGCTCGATCCGAAAAGACCGACAGCATACGCCCTATGGGAGTCATCTACTCCCGACGCGCTTGCCGATGTTCTTAAAGAGCTTCCTGATATAGAGACAGAATTCGTTCATGTCAGACAGTTGTTTCCTCCGCATGTAGACCTTTACCATGTAACGAAAATAGAAACAGAATAAGAGTAGGAATTGATGTCAAAATATGAAGAAATGAGTGTTGAACAAAAAATGGAAGTTCTCATGGCGAATATGAACAAAACGCAACAAATGATTACAGAACTCACAGACATACTAAAAGTATCTTTCAAAGAGTCGAAAGAAAGAGATGAGAAGCTCTTTAACTTCTTGTTTTCCAGAATGGATGCTGGAGTCTCCCTTCGAAGTCCATAAATATTGAGTCTGTAGCGGATTAATTGAGTTCAAGCGCCAGGCCCTCCCATTGCGGCGCCTGAACCTGGAGTCCGTCAATCATGCCGGAGAAGGGCACGTGGGAGGTCCGCTTTCGGCGGTGGAAATACTCATCGCTCTTTATTTTAAAGTGCTGCGTATCGATCCTGAAAATCCCGGGATCCGGATCGGGATCGTTTTATACTTTCCAAGGGACGTTCTTCTACCGGTCTCTACGCCACGCTGAAGACTCGGGAAGCACCCAAAACGATTGCGCCTCATGAATTGTCGCTCTTTGTTGATTTTGTTGATGCATTGCATAGGTGTCGGCCTGGCCCAAGGGAGCCAGGAAGAGCGCAACTACAATAAGATTGTCGCTGGAAGAATCAGTGAGGAGGGTTTACCCTCTGGAATTCGTAGTTTTTCCTTGGGGTATTCCAATGGTCGCCTGCTTGCCTTTGCAGGAAGGCTGACAGACTCCAAAGGAGATTTATCGTTCTCGCCGCACGTCTTTGCTCGAGACCTCGACGCCGAGAGCGCAGTCTGGGACCTTGTTGACGGCGAGGAACCTAAAACACCGCGTGTAGGAGGGGCCGTCGCTTCGGGAGGGGAATGGATCTACCAGGTAGGGGGAGAAGAACGGGCCGGAGCCTCCAAGGCTGTCTCGCGCCTAAGGCATACGCCCGATCTTATGTCCGTGGATTGGGAGTACTTGCCGGATTTGCCGAGTGCGCGAAAAGGCGGCTCTGCCGTGGTTTATTCGGATACTCTATATTTCGTTTCCGAGAGCGATTCGGATGCGGAAGGGACACGATCCGAGGCGGAAATCTGGGCGCTCTCACTGAAGAATCCACAGGGCTGGGACACGCTTCCCTTGCCCGAAACCGGCTCTCTTGAGAGCCCATTATTGGTCGTTCAGCGCTTTCAGAAAGAGCGCCGCCTGTATCTCATCGACCGACTCAATGGGCGGGAGCCGCTGCGCGTTTTTCTTTTCGATGAACAAGGGGCGCGGTGGCTTGATCATACGCCGGATGAGGCGAATTTGAATGGTGGAGCGGATGCCGCGGCCGCTATCGGATTCAACCACATACTCATCATCCCGTCGAATGCTTCCGATTCGAGGGGAAGAATCACCGAGGAGATCTTCCTAACCTATCACACGATCACCCAAACCTGGTCGCCGCTTAGCCGGCACGATGCGCTCGATTTCGCGCCAAGACGGCTGATTTCCACGGGAAACGCCGCGCGGGTCGTCGCCATAGGACAAACAGACAGGATTCCGGATCTCGCTACCCTCGAAGTGGTGACGCCGGGGAGCGGCGTACACCCGATCGATTTTCTTGTCGTCTTAGTCTACCTCGGAGCCCTTGTTCTGGTGGCCTATTATTGCGCCAAGCGAAATAAGAACACGGACGACTATTTCCGAGCGGGGAAACGGATTCCATCGTGGGCTTCGGCGTTGAGTATCATTGCCACCAGTTTGAGCGCGATTTCGGTAATGGCTGTTCCCGCGTTGGTCTATGCGACGAACTGGAACTACTATTTGTTCCAGGTACACCACATGCTGGGGATTTTCGTAGCAGGATTCATAGCAGTCCCTCTCTTTTACGGCCTGAATATCATTACCTACCAGGAGTTCGTCGCCCGGCGTTACGGCGAACTCATCCGCGTCATTGGATCGGTTTACAGCCTCTTTCCACTGATACTGACCTCCGGTGCTATTATTCTGCTTCCTTCCATGCTGATCTCGGGTGTCACGGGGATGAACCTGGATCTGGCGATCATTATCATGGGGATTATGGCTACGGCGTATACCATTGCGGGAGGACTTGAGGCGGTCATCTGGACAGACGTCGTTCAACTGATCGTTTTTGTGGGAGGAGCATTCTTGTCCGTCGTGGTCATAGCCTTTAACATCGATATCAACCTTGCGGATGGGGTCTCGCTTCTTTACCGCGAAGGCAAGCTGGATTTGGCCAACTTTCAGTTTACCCTCCAGGACATCACATTGTGGGGCATCTTGCTTGCGTTGCCCACGACGGTTCTCACAGCGATCGGTAGCCAAGACGTCATTCAGCGATTCGTGTGTAACCCGAATGTAAACGAGGCCAAGAAAAGCGTCCGCCTTCAGTTCGTTTATTGCATCTTTATATTTTTATTCTTTTACACTTTTGGGTCGGCTCTATTCGTCTTTTACCACAGTGACCCGTCGCGCATCCCCATACCCATGGGAAGGAGCGAGGAAATCGTGCCCATCTTTATTGTACGGGAGCTTCCGTTAGGAATTTCGGGTTTGTTGTTGGCGGCGATTTTCGCTGCGACGATGTCGACGATCGACTCGCGCATTCATAGTGGGGCGACGATCCTCATTCGCAACCTCTACTTGCCCTATGTGAAGGCCGCGAACGACCATGACGCGTTCCGGTACGCGAGATGGCTTGTCGGAATTCTCGGGGTGTTCATCACACTCAGTGCGATCGCTTTCAACCGCTTCGCCGTGCAGTCCGTATTCGAACTGTTTTTTGACATTATTGCGGTGTTGAGTGCGGGTTACGGGTCCATTCTCTTGGCTATCTTCACGAAAAAAGCGAATCAGACGGGAGCGTTAATCGCATGGGGCCTGACGATCATCCTGAATATCTGTACGAAGTTTATTCTGGGGTATCACTTTATCGTCGTTGGTATCATCTCCTTTTTTGCTTCTATCGTTTTAGCTTACGGATTCAGCCTTCTGTTTCCGGAACGCAGGCCACGTGACCTGACTGGCTTGACTTGGTGGTCGCGGACAACGGATCAACGCACGCCTTTTTTATCACGTGGTAAATCCTCGGGGAAATGAGCAGAGCGTAGTCACTATAGCAGGCTGAAATATGGGGCGTCGCCAGAACGTTGGCAAGCGCCGCAGCTCGGATTATGGATCAAGTGGCTCCTTCTCGAAAACGTCCAGACCCGCGCCGGCGATTTCACACGCGGTCAACACCGCTACTATTTCCTTACCACTTAGTCCTTATAAAACCTCTATTTCAGCGTTCCGCCGCGGTACCGAGTCCAAAAGTCAAGGGGTTGACCCGAATGGCGCTTAGTTAAGCGCGTTTGTAGAGGAATATAGTATGGACGCCAGTCGGGGTCATGCCGTAGAAAAGTGATGCCTTATTAGCCTTCGGAGAAGGGGTCAATTCTTAAATCCTGCATTGGCATGCACGATTACAAGAAATGACCCCGACGGGGCGGTATTCCGTTGTACTCCATACACTTTTACAAGACGACTGACCCTGTAAGGCATAACTTTTTACGTCTTGACCCCTTCCTTTTCCGAGGCAGCCATATGTTCCAAAAGTTGCTTAACTTAGTGCCATTCGGGGCTGACCCTGCTCCCTCTGAGCAGGCAGTTTTCAAACCAGTTCGAAACGAACTTCTTCAACCATCCAAATCGGACGGATCGAAGTAACAACGAAGCGACTCGATCTTTCCATCCCGCATAGAGAACACATTGCATACCGCCATAGTCCCGGATTTGCCTTCGGGAGTGGTGAAATTGAGGTTGAACTCCACCGCGATCCGGTCACCGGTCTGTGTACGCAACTCTTCAAGAGATCCAAGATTTACCCACAAGTTTGACTTTCAGGTCGATTTTGGAGCTTAATAATCCTTCCTTCGAAAAAACCGTCCGCCCTGAAAACAAAAACCATCAAATCTTCCTAACAATGCTCCCAGTTCTTTCTCCTCCCCCTACGTGCCACGCCGTCTTGTCTCGCCGTAGTTGGTCAATGAAGGCGGAAGCTCTTGAGCGTAGTCGGATAACCCCCACCACTGCGGCTGCGCCGCTGTACCGAGGCGAAGCCGACATCACCCAAAGCAAATTCCTATCAGTAATATTCAGGCATTGGCCAATAAACCCGCTTCCAAAATCGGTCGATAATTCGCCAAATCGCGTGTTTTTAAATGGGACACCTTGCCCTTCTCATCACATCGCCTCAACCGCACAGCATCCTGATGAAATGGATTGGCCTCAAACTCGGCCACCTCATCCTCATTCAACGGTCCACCCTGCAATTCCAAGCTCCGCACAGAAACAGGCGACAGTTGACCAAAATAATCGGGATCAACCGCGCACAAATACCGTTTGGCCGCAACATGCAATCGCCCCGGCTCAGTCACGGCAGGAATAAAATATCGAGACAAAAATCGCGCCCCAGTAACCTCGTGTTTGCCATCTATACCGCGATTTGCCAAATCAGCATCGGGCCTGCCCATCACATGCCCATAATCGTGCAACAGTGCAGCGGCAATAAGCCCATCTGAGCCGCCATCTTGTTCAATAAACCACGCCGTTTGCAACGCGTGCTCTGTTTGCGTCACAGCTTCACCACCGTCGTAAAGCGCATCGCCATTTTTGCGAAAATTATCCATGATTTCATCAATAATATCAGGCATGGTCATCATCCTCTCGTATCCGAAGTGCTTGCACGATTGCGTTTTCAACTTCCACATAAAACCCCCACCTTGGCGGCTGCGCCGCTGAAAAGCAAATTCCTATCAGTAATTCATCATGACTTCCTCCCCAGTCTCCGGGTTGAGAAAGAAATTCCCGCTGATTCCATGCACCGAGGGTGCGACGCCGGTGGCCAGGCAGGAATTGTTGACGTTTGTGAAGGAGGGTAGCGCAACGCGGACGGAGCCGTAGAAACCCTGGGCCATCATCTTTTGAATATGGGGCAAACGGCCCCGGCTCATGGCCACGCTCAGGTATTCCTCACTGGTTCCATCCAGACAGATGACAACAATGGGACGGTCAGGAAGCTGATATTCTCGTTGGTTAACCCTGAATGATTCTGTGGAAAAATTGCTCATTAGTTATTAGTCACTAGTCATTTGTCACCTCATGCAACCAGGGATAAACATGGTCCTCACTCAGAACATCCAAGGTGGCCAGTGCGGCGGCGGCCGAAACCGGATTGCCACCGGCCGTTGAGGCTGGAGTGAGTGGGCGGGGTGTAACGAAACTGGCCATTGCCTTCAAAGCATTTCCATTGAGCCAGAATGTCCAGGCACAAACTCCGGGCATTCCCTTCACTGGCCACCAACAAATCCCGACGGGCAAAGATGAAAGAAAAGCCCGGCACACCCTCGAAGCATTTATTGGGTGAGGAGACCAAATAATCAATCCCGGCCTCATCAAAGTCGATGGGCATGCCCCCGAAACTGCTCATGGCATCCACCAGGTAAATGCGTTGATGCTTTTTGACAACCTGACCAATTTTTTTAATGGGATTAAGAAGACCAGTGGTGGTTTCACAATGGACGGTGGCCAGATGGGTAATGGCGGGATCCGATTCCAAGGTGCGGTCGATCTCATCCAGGTCGGGGGGTTGATCTTCGGAGCTTCGAATGACGGTGGACGGAATCTTGAGGTATTCGGCCATGGCCACCATGCGTTCCCCATAAGCGCCATTGGCCAGGAGAAGCAGTTTGCCATCGGGAGGGACCGCGGATCCGAGCATGGCCTCCACCCCAAAACTGCCGCTGCCCTGCATGAAAACCAACTCAAAACCTTTCTCACGCGACAATCCAGCCTGCTGCAGGAGTTCCTGGCGGAGTTGGCCGACCAGGTTGTTGACAATCCAGCCTGCTGCAGGAGTTCCTGGCGGAGTTGGCCGACCAGGTTGTTGAAATCCCAATGCCAGGAGCCAGCATCGTGCAACATGGCCTGCTTGACCGATAAACTTGTGGTCAAGGGCCCCGGGGTAAAGAGTAGTTTGTCTCTAGCCGCCGAAATTTGGTTTGGATCATTCATAGGCCCTCGTCTTTATAAGGGAACCATCTGTCGTTTGCGTTGGGTAAACTGGCAGGTTTGGGTGTAACCTGCTTTACGAGCCAGTTCCATGGCTTCGGGGAAATTCATTCCGACCTCCTCAGGGGCGTGGGCATCGGAGGCGAAGGTAATGGGAACATTCATCTCAGCAGCCAACTGGACCATGGAGGGATGAGGATAGATCTCCTTGCAATCCTTGCGCAAGCCGGCCGTGTTGATCTCCATGGCCGTTCCAGTGCGAACGGCTGCCTTAAGCATGGAACCATAAAGCGGGGTGCAATCCTGGTCCGGGATAAAGGCAAACTTTTTGCATAGATCCGGATGGGCCACGATTTCGAAAAGGCCTGAATCCACAGCGCGGGTTAATCGATCAAAATAGGCCTGCCAGACTTCATAGACATCGTGCTGTTTCCACAGGTCTATTTTCTTGGGGTTATCGAAATCCCAGGTGTCGGTCACATAATGAACGGCACCGATCAAATAATCCCAGGGATGACGAGCGGCCAGGTCCTTGATCCAATCTTCCTGGTCCGGGAAATAATCCACCTCCATGGCCAGCTTGATTCGGAGTTGAGGGTAGTCGCGACGAGCCTTGGCCACCTTTTCAACATAGCCATCCAGGTCATCCTGGTACATGTGCCAATCATCATAATCATCCCGGATCATGGGATTGTGTTCGGAGAAGCCGATTTCGGTAAGGCCTTTCTGGACTGCTTGTTCGGCCAGTTCCCAGGGTTCACCCACCGCATGGTGGCAAAGCGGCGTGTGCATGTGGTAATCAGCGGGAAAAGCCATGGACTGAAACTAATGTGGCAGGGAAAGATGTTCAAGGGGATTCGTCACGCACGCGTCCCGCGTCGACAAACCCTGAGAAGCGCCGAGGCGAGACGCCTCGGCACCTGCACGCAGGACGCGTGAGTGACGTTGATTGACAATTACCCTACCAATTCCCTAACGTTCGGCCATGGACACTTCACTTCCAACCGAAAGCAAAGTGGTCATCATTGGCAAGCCTGCGAGCCGATGTCCGACCAAGATGAACCGCAAGTCACTTCCGTGAGCGATCTTCCAACCTCCGCGAGAGTGGTGATTGTTGGAGGTGGAATCGTCGGTTGCAGCGTGGCTTACCATCTGAGCAAACTTGGGTGGAAGGACATCGTGCTGCTCGAACAAGGGAAGCTGGCGGGGGGCACGACTTGGCATGCCGCGGGATTGGTCGGGCAGCTCCGCACCTCGAACAGTCTGACCAAGATTAACAAGTACAGTGTCGAACTCTACCAGACATTGGAACAGGAAACCGGGCAGGAGACGGGATGGAATGAAGTCGGTAGCTTGATCGTGGGCACTTCGGAAGAGCGTATGACGCAACTCCGGCGCACAGCTGCAATGGCGGAAGTATTTGGTGTCGAAGCGCAGCTCATTGGCCCGCAAGAGGCGGGTGAGAAATGGCCGCTCATGCGTACCGACGATGTTCTTGGTGCTGTTTGGCTGCCCCATGATGGCAAGGTCATACCGGAGGGCATTGTCAAAGCGCTCGCCACTGGGGCATCGAATCGCGGCGCGCAAATCGTCGAGGGCGTGCGCGTGGACGACGTCATCGTCGAGGGCGGGCGTGCGCTCGGCGTGCGCACCGGTCGTGGCGAAATCCGGGCTGACTGGGTCGTCCTTTGCGGTGGGATGTGGACCCGCCAGATCGGCCTCAGGATGGGCGTCGATATCCCGCTCTACCCTGTCGAGCACCACTACATCGTCAGCGAGCCAATCGAAGGCGTGGACAAGAATCGGCCGGTGGGGCGCGATCCGAACGAGATGATCTACTACCGTTCCGAGGACGACGGATCGATCATGCTCGGCGCCTTTCAAAAGGTGTCGGCGGCATGGGTCGAGCGCGTTCCCAACGATTTCAGCTTTCAATTACTCGAGCCTGATTGGGAGAAATACGCGCAACCGCTGCAAGCGGGAAAACACCGCATTCCGGTGTTGGAGAACGCTGCCTTCCCAAAGTTCGTCAACGGACCGGAAAGCTTCACTCCCGACAATCAGTTCATCATGGGAGAACCGGCAGGCACCGAGGGACTGTTTGTTCTCGCGGGTTTCAATTCGGTCGGCATCGCCAGTGCCGGAGGAGCAGGGAAGTATGCTGCCGAGTGGCTGGAGAGCGGGAGTCCTACAATGGATTTGTGGTCCGTTGACATTCGCCGGTTCACTTCGCTGCAAAACGACCAGGAATATCTGCGCTCTCGCGTTACGGAAGTGCTGGGACTTCACTACCAGATGGCGTGGCCGAACCGCGAAATGGAAACGGCGCGCGGGATTCGCAAAGGGGCGCTCTACGACCGTCTCCGGGACCGCGGTGCCTGTTTTGGATCTTCCATGGGATGGGAACGGCCGAATTGGTATGCGCCTCCCGGTGCCAATCCGGTGGTCGAGTATTCCTTTATTCGACAGAACTGGGGACCGTTCGTTGCGGAAGAAGTGCGCGCCTGCCGGGAGAATGTCGCCATTTTCGACCAGTCGACATTCTCCAAATACGCCCTCTCGGGCTCGGATGCCGGCGGCATCTTGCAACACCTTTGCGGAAACAACGTCGATGTGCCGGCGGGACGATCCGTCTACACCAGTATGTTAAACGAGCGGGGAACCTTTGAGTCTGACCTGACGATCGTGCGCGACAGCGAGGACGCGTTCTACATCATCACCGCGACCGGCCAAACCATCCACGACTTCGATTGGATCTGCCGCCATATCCCTGACGGTGCCGATGCCAAGCTAGTCGATGTGACCTCTGGATATGGCGTTGTCAGCGTGATGGGCCCGAATGCGCGGAAGCTCCTCGCCGCCGTCTCCGATATCGACCTCAGCGACGAGGCGTTTCCTTTCGCGACAGCTCAAACCATTGCGATTGGAGGTGCGGACGTGCGCGCCTTGCGCATCACCTACGTCGGCGAACTCGGCTGGGAACTCCACTGTCGCACCGAAGATCAGATATCTGTCTACGATGCACTTGTCGATGCCGGCGCTGCCTTCAATCTCAAGCACGCCGGCCACTATGCGATCAACGCGATGCGGCTCGAGAAGGCTTACCGTGCCTGGGGGCATGACATCTCTCCCGACGAAACGCCATTGGAGGCCGGACTGGCGTTTGCAATCGATTGGGGCAAGGACTTCCTCGGCAAGGACCGCCTGCTAGAACAGAAGGGAGACGGAATCCGCAAACGTCTCGTCACTTTTGTGCTGGAAGACCCTGAGCCCACGCTCTGGGGAAGCGAACCGATCCTCTGCGATGGCGAAACGGTTGGGTACACCACCTCCGGGGCTTACAGTCCGACTCTTGGAGCAGCCATTGCCATGGGTTACGTGAAACGCGCCGACGGGGGAGTCGTTGGCAACGACTATATCGGAGCAGGCGCCTTCGAGATTCTCATTGACGGCATTCGCTACGCCGCGAAAGCGTATTTGCGTTCGCCCTACGATCCGAAACGCGAGAAGATCTTGAGATGAGCACGGTTATTAAATCCCCCATCACCCGATTCCTCGAGAGGGTACCAGCTCAGGTGCTGACGGTCTACGCGATTGTCGCCGCATTCTCTACCTACTTCTGCATGTACGCCTTTCGCAAGCCCTTTGCGGCGGCGACCTATGAGGGGCTTCGGTTTTTCGGCACTGACATCGATCTGAAGACGGCGTTCGTCATCAGCCAGATCCTCGGATACATGCTCTCAAAGTACATCGGGATCAAAGTCTGCTCGGAGACGACGCGGAAACAACGCATGTGGAGGCTTTGCGGGATGATCATCGCCGCAGAGGTGGCACTGGTGCTCTTCGCAGTGCTGCCCGCAGAATGGAAGCTGATTGCGATCTTCTGCAATGGCCTGCCACTGGGAATGGTCTGGGGCTTGGTCGTGCTCTACCTGGAGGGCAGACGGACTTCGGAGCTCTTGCTCGCCGGATTGAGTTGTTCGTTCATCATCGCCAGTGGCGTGGTGAAGGGCGTTGGGCGCTGGCTCATGGAGGCGCATGGATACGGCGACTTCACCATGCCTGCCGTGACGGGGCTTATCTTTCTGGTGCCGTTCGTGATTTCCGTGTTTCTGCTGAACCAGATTCCAGAGCCAACTCAACGGGACATCGACGCCCGGGTTCAACGCGAACCGATGAACCCGGGCGAGAGAATGCGTTTCATGAAGGAGTTTCTGCCGGGTATGCTGATGCTGCTCACGGCGTACTTTTTCCTCACTGCCTACCGGGACTTTCGTGACAACTACATGTCCAACATTCTCCTTGAAATGGGAATCGCGGAGCAAACCAAGTTCATGCTCCTATCAGAATTACCCGTGGCCTTCGGCGTCCTGGTGATGCTCGGCGGCCTGTTTCTGATCCGGAACAACCGGTGGGGCTTGATCGGCGCGTATGCGATCATGCTGCTTGGCCTCGTACTCATGGGAGGGAGCACGCTCTTACTCGACAATGGAGCTATCAGGGGCGATGTCTGGATGGTGTTGGTCGGGCTCGGTGCCTACCTTGCTTACGTGCCTTTTGGCTCGGTGCTTTTCGACCGGCTCATCGCCGCGACCCGTGTGATTGGCACGGCGGTGTTCGCCATCTATGTCGCAGACGCGATCGGCTACACTGGCTCGGTAGGTGTGCAACTCTATAAAGATCTTGTCGAGACCGACGCGACGCGGCTCGATTTCTTCCGCCGGTTCACATACGGCATGAGCATCCTCGGGGTAGTCCTCATGGCGAGTAGCTGCGTCTACTTCCTAGGCAAAGCGAAGGATGCCGACGCGAAAATCGCCCAGAAAGAATGAACGCGACATCCGATCTAGACAGCCTCATCGCCTCGCGGCGGGATGGTTGGTCGTTGCCGGGTGAGTTCGTCAGCACCCGGCTGCTCCCTGCCGGGTTGGGAAAGACCCAGGTGCGGGTCGACTGGCTGGTCGACCAGGGCGCGGTCGAGGGCAAGGACTACAGCCTTGAGGAACTGATGCCGTTCTGGCAACTGACGTCTGAGCAAGACTGGGAGATCTGTCGCGCCGCACAGTTGGGTGTCCAATCGAGCGGCTACCGCCCGGGGCCATTTTCGACTTACAAAGAATACAACGTCGACGCCTTCGCCCGCTGGCACCTAAAGTCTCTCTCAGCGGATCGATGATAGAATTGCCGGGCACCGAGTTCGAGTTCGTCGTCATCGGTGGCGGTGCTGTCGGCTGTGGCGTCGCCTACAGTCTGGCGAAGTCTGGCAAGGCGGACATCTTGCTCATCGACCGGGCAGATGAGGTCGGCGCGGTGACCACTTCCCAGGGCGCCGGGCTCGCCGGACAGATGCGCAGTTCGGTCGAGCGGACAAAACTGGCCATGCATTCGGTGCAAACGTTCCGCGAGCTGCAAGCCCATGCCGCAGTGAAACCGGACTGGAACGAGGTCGGCTCCCTGCGGCTCGCGCTCTCCGATGAGGCCGTCGCTCAATTCGAAGCCCTGAAAGGGGTCGCCGATCACTGCGGGCTCGAGAGCGCGATGATCGACATCGCGGAGGCGAAAGAGAGGTGGCCTCCGATGGACTTTAGTGAGGTCAAAGCAGTGCTCTGGTGCCCGAGCGACGGTTACATGTTGCCTAAGTCAGTCGCCAGTTCCTACCGCCACGAGTGCGAGCGCATGGGCGTGCAATTTGTAACTAGCACTTCTGTCGACACGATCGAGATCGAAGACGGGTGCGTCACGGGCGTCGGAACCGATCGGGGCAAAATCCGGTGCCGATACGCAATTAATGCGGCGGGCGCCCACGCCTACCACATCGCCCAGCTTGCCGGGCTCGAGTTGCCGATCGTGCCCGTCCGTCACGAGTACTTTGTCACGGTCGATTGGGACGGGCTCGACCCGCAGTTCCCGTGTTTCCGGGTACCCGACCTGACACTGTACGGCCGCGTCGCCGATGGCGGCATGCTCCTTGGCGGTTGGGAACCTGCCGCGCTCCACACCGACCCGCGCCAGTTTCCGCTCGGAGCACAAGCACCACCGATCGAGCCCGACTGGAATGTGCTCGGTAGCTTTGAGGACAAGATGGCGCAGCTCTTTCCGGCGGTGAGGGGCAGCGAGAAATCGCGCGTCGGCAAGGGCTGGCCGACCTTCACCCCGGACGGGCAGTTCATCATCGGCGAGAGCTCGCGCGTGCCTGGCTTCGTGATGGCGGGCGGCTGCAACGCGCATGGCATTTCCGGTTCCGGCGGAATCGGACGCTTGCTAGTGGAGTCGCTCGCCGACGGGACAAGTTCGGATTACCACAAGAATCTCAACCCCGACCGTTTCACCGAGACCGAGTGGGACTGGGCAGAAGCGACCGCCCAGGCGCGCGGTATCTACGAGACCTACTACGGTATCGGTTCCTCGCGGCTGCCGGGATCGTCGCGTTGACCCGTTCAGTTGGTAGATGCCGGGCTGGTGATGTAGGCAACGATCCACCTGGACAGGAGCTCCACATCAAGCTGGCTCACGAAACTCGACGCCGCGGCTGAATACACGTCAGGAGGAATAATGGAGACGCGCGATTCGAGGAGAGCGGCCGCATAGTCCTTGGGAAACTCCGGATGTCCCTGGATCCCGACGAGCGACCCGCATCGAAACATCGCAACCGGGCAGTGCGGCGTGGATGCCAGCACGGTCGCTCCCACAGGGAGTTTTGTGATCTGTTCCTGGTGGCTACTAATGACCTGATAGCTGTTCGCACGCGGATCCATCCAAGGCTGGTGCTCGACAATCGTCACCTCGTGGACCCCAACGCCCCAGCCCTGATCGGCGACGTGCACTTCCCCACCCAGGGCCTTGGCGATCATCTGGTGACCAAAACAGATCCCGAACAACTTCGCCCGCTCGGCATCCAACAGCCTGACGAACTCCTCAAATTTGCGTACCCACGCCACATCATCGTTCACAGATCCGGCAGAGCCAGAGGTGAGGTAGCCGTCACACTCGTCCAGGTTCGCCGGGAACTCGCCAGCCGTCGCGTCATAAAACTGCAGCCGCACCGCCGGGTGAGCACGGAACGTCCGCTCGAACATATCGGGATAGCCGCCCGCGCTGGGCTCGAGCTCCGGGGCCACATGGTCGCAGAGCAAGACGCCGATGGTGGTCATGCTCACAGTGCAGCGCGGAGTGTCGCCAGCAAATCGTCGCGACTGACAGAGATCATGTTGGTGGCGTGGCAGGGATCGTCAAAAGCCTCCTCGGCAAGGAATTCGAGCTTTTCTTTAGCGATTCCGTGGTTAGAGAGCCCAAATCTTATCCCGAGTTTTTCAAACCACGAACGGCAACTCGACGATAGGACTTCGCCGGCGATGCCGCGTTCCTCGAACAAGTTCTGAACTTCTGCCAGGCGCGTTCGTTGGTCATTGTTGAGAGACTTGGACTCCATAAACTCGATGGAAGCGGGTAGGAGGAGTGCATTGGTCAATCCGTGGTGCAATCCGAAGTGAGCGGAGAGAGGATGGGCGAGCGAATGAATCATCCCCAAGCCCTTTTGAAACGCTGTCGCTCCCATCGTGGCTGCCATCAACATTTTGCCGCGCGCCTCCAGGTCGGTGCCCTCTTCCACACAGACCGGCAAGTAGTCGAGACAGAGCTTCAGGCTTTCGATCGCGATCCCGTCTGCCATCGGGTGAAAGCCCGGGGCTAGCCACGATTCCAGGGAGTGGGTGAATGCATCGAGCCCGGTGGCGGCTGTGATGTGCGGCGGGAGCCCGGTCGTCAGTTCGGGGGCGAGCACGGCGATGTCCGGCATGAGCGTGGGCGAGAAGAAGATCGTCTTTTTGCAGGTGGCGCGCAAGGTCACCACGCTACAGCGCCCGACCTCGCTTCCGGTGCCTGCGGTCGTAGGGATCGCGTAGACAGGGGGCATCGGATTCGTGATGAGAGAGTCGCCGCCGAGACGGTCCTCATACTGCGCGAGCGGGCCGTCGTGAGTTGCCATGAACTTGATCACCTTTGCCACATCCATCGGGCTACCACCTCCGAGGGCCACAATGGCGTCGCAGCCGTTGTCATTGAAGGCAGCAGCCCCGAGCTCGGTATCCTCCTCGATGGGATTTGGGTGAACCTTGTCGAAGACCGTAACCTCAGCGCCGCTGGCGAGGAGGGATTCTGTCACCCTGGCGACCAAACCGAGCTCCACGAGCGTAGCGTCAGTCACCAGGAGAACGTGTTTGTGTCCGCGATCTGTGATGGACGAGCTGAGCTGATCCAGGGCGCCATCGCCAAAGTAGATGATCGTTGGATAGTTGAATTGCTGCATGACTGGCGTCAGACCGTTTGGAGACCAAATGCGGTTCAGATGAGTTCGAAATAGCGCTTCAGCTGCCAGTCATCGACATGTCGCTCGTATTCCCGCACCTCCCAATTGCGCGAGCAGACGTAATGTTCGACAAACTCGGCACCGAAGCAATCCACGGCCTCCGGGCAAGCTTCGAACTCGCGGACGGCATCGCGCAGATTCGAAGAAAGCTGTAATGCATCAGGCAAGGAGTCTTCAATCTCGTAGGCGTTGCCCTCGACTGGATCGGTCGGCGAGAGGCCTTTCTCGATTCCCAACAGGCCGGAAGCAATGTTTGCTGCCGCCACCAAGTAGGGATTGCCATCCGCTGCGCCGACGCGAAACTCGAGGCGCTGAGATTTCTCCGAACCGGGAATGACGCGCAGGGCGCAGGTGCGATTGTCGATGCCCCATGTCGCGGTGGTGGGCGCCCAGAATCCTTTCACCAGGCGGGTGTAGGAGTTGATCGTTGGTGCGCTCATCGCCAAAAACGGTTTCAGATACTTCTGCTGGCCGGCGAGGTACTGTATCATAAGCTCGCTCATTTTTTTTGGACCGGTTTCGTCATAGAAGAGGTTTCTTTCGGTCTCTCGATCGGTAAGCGACTGGTGGACATGACCGCTTTGACCGGGGTAGTCCATCGACCACTTTGCCATAAACGTCGCCAGCAGTTCGCGCTTTTGGAAGAAGACCTTGGAGAACGTCTTGAACAGCGCGGCGGAGTCCGCCATCGCGAGCGCGTCGTTGCAGGAAATCGCCGCCTCCCAGACGCCCGGTCCCGTCTCGCAATGGAGGCCCTCGAGCGGAAAGCCCATCGCGACGCAATAGTCCATGAATTCGTGGAACAAGTTGGACTCGGCGCTGTTGCGCAACACGCTGTAGCCGAAGTTCCCCGGCGTCAGGCTGTTCAGTTTTTGGTAGTTCTTCTCCCGGATACTGTCAGGGGTTTCGTTGAACACGAAGAATTCGTACTCAAAGGCCAGCGTGACGCCGAAGCCCATTCCGTTGGCTTTCTCGAGGACGCGCTTGAGCAGGCTGCGCGGACAGATGGCGTGCGACCCGCCGTCTTCGCCGATGAAATCGAGCAAGAAGCACGGTGTGCCGCCTTCATCTGGAATCCGGCGCTCGGTGCCCGGATCGACTTTATAGCGCGCGTCAGGAAAAGCGGTGTGCCAGCCTGTGAAGCGCGCACTGTCGTAGAGCTGATCGTCGATGTCCCAGCCCAGGACGCAGTCACAAAACCCGTCCCCGCCGTCGAGTATGGATGCAAATTTTGACAGGCTGACATATTTGCCGCGGTGGACGCCGTCGATATCGGTGAAGGCGAGTTTCACGCGTTTCACACCTTCGTTTTCGTATTGCTCGATGAGGTTCATGATTGGTCGGATGGCTGAGGGAGTCTGAAGTGAATGGCTTTGCGTTTCGTGAGGCCGTAGAAAGCAAATCGGGATAGCCCGCTTCCGCGGCCGGACAACTTGTAGCCGGTCCACGGTAGGGCAGGATCCAGGTAATCGCAGCGGTTCATGTAAACGGTTCCGGATTCGATTCTCGAAGCGAGCCGTTCGGCCCGGTCGATCGAATTGGTGAACAGCGCCGTCGTCAGTCCGAATGCGCTGTCGTTGATGTGAACCAGAGCGGCCTCGTCGTCGCTTACTTTCACCACAGGCATGATCGGTCCAAAGTTTTCTTCGCGCATGATTGCCAGGTCTGCCGACGGATTGAGGACCAGTGTCGGCTCAAAAAAAGTCGCATCGCCGAGCAGTTTTCTTTGGCCCCCGCAAACAATCTTTGCTCCGGCCGCGCGCGCTTCCTCGACTTGGCTTTCCATCAACACAGTGGAATTCGGATCGGCGAGCGGTCCCATCGTGGTATCCGAATCCGTCGGATCGCCCAGTTTGTAAGCGCCGATCAGTTGAGCGGCGTGTTCGATGAACGCCTCGAAGATATCGGCATGGGCGTAGACTCGCTCAATACCGCAGCAGGACTGGCCTGCGTTGTACATGCACCCGTCGACCACCGATTCAGCAGCTACCTGTGGATCGGCATCGCTGGCAATATATGCTGCGTCCTTGCCACCGAGTTCGAGGTGGCAATCGAGCATGGCCTCTCCGCAATGGCGGCTGATCGCTCGCCCCCCCTCAACCGAACCGGTGAAAACGACGTGGTCGACCATGCGACGTCGAATGAGATCGCCCGCCGTTTCGTGATCGGCGAAAGCGTGTCGCAACAGGCCAGCATGACTCTCGAGTTCACCGAATGCTGCTTCGAAATGATCCCCGATTCGCGCCGTGAGCCTGGCGTGTTTCAGGAGAACCGTATTGCCGGCGAGCAGAGCGGCGAGCACTCCGTTGAGAGAAATCATGAGCGGATAGTTCCACGCCGAAATAATGAGAACCACCCCCAAGGGTACGTGTTCGATGCGACGTCGTAGGCCGTCCTTCTCCGGCAAGACTTCCGGATCGAGCGTTGGCTCGGCAGCATCGAGGAGGAAAGCAGCCCGTTCAAAGAAACCACGCAGTTCGTTGTGGCTTTGGTCGAGCGGTTTTCCCATCGACGCCGTGATGTCTTTGGCAACCTCTTCTCGGTTGCGATCAAAGTACCCGAGACACTCGCGCAGGATGGCGACCCGCTCACGCACGGGCACACGCGCCCACTCGCTCTGCGCTGCTCGCACGCTGTCAAGTTTCTCGGTGACGGCCGTCCCTGCTTCGTAGCCCCGTTTTGCTCGGGCAACGGCTTTGGATAGGGACGTCATGGCAGGAGTTTGTGCGGCTGAACCTGAGCCGTCAACGCATCAATTCGGACTTGAGAGACGTCATTCTCGAGCAACTGGACAACGGACTTCTCCTCGTCATCGAAGACCCTGTTTCCTGAGCTCACGATACTGAACCCGTATTCCGGACCGATTGACTCAAGAACATGCCTGGTCGAAAGGACATCACTTCCCCCTGTACGTGTTACTTACAAAACGTGAAAGATTGCCCGTAATGTTGACATTTCGGAAGCAATGTGAGCAATAATGAAGTCCTCACTCGCAAAGACCGCTCGCCGCTAACCTCAAAATAATAAAATCGCCCTATCGATGCTCCCAGTTTTTCTCCTCCCCCCAAAACCCCCACCTAACCGGCATTTTCATCACGCCCGACTCAGCGTGGGTTGTTAGGTATGCATCGGCTCGGCATCATCACGATTTGCGTTGTTCTTTCTGCAGCGTGGAATGTGCGCGCCCAATCCACCGGTGTTGCCAAGAATCGTCCGGATGAAGCCCGAACCGCATACTCTCCCGAGAAGGCCATCGATTTTATCGAGCGGTCAGTCAGCAGTTGGCAAGAGAGACGCCGTTGTGTCACCTGCCACACAAACGGTTTACACCTGGTCGCAGGTGCCCGGACCACACCAAATTCGAAGATACTTATCAGCAGTCAGGAATTCACCCGCGACTATCTGACATCATACATTACAGGCACGGCCAAGCCACACGGTCAGCGCGGGGCTATCGAGGGTATTGTCGCCGGCGCCAGCTTCCTGGCTATCAGCGAGATGACAACGGATAAGAAGCTGCATGCGAGAACCATCAGTGCGCTGGATTATATCTGGTCGAAGCAAGATCCCTCTGGTGCATGGGAGGACTGGCTCAAATGCCATTGGGGTCCGTATGAAGTGGATGATCATTTTGGTGTAACCCTTGCCACTATCGCTCTAGCCATGGCGCCAACCGGCTACCGAAGTAAGCCAAACGCCAAAGAGGCCGAGAAGAAACTACACCAGTATCTCAAGACCAATGGGCCCACCGCCCCGCATCAGCAAGCCATGATGCTTTGGGCAGCAAGGCACGTTCCCCAATTGGCCACGGCCGAACAAAAACAGAAGTGGATCGAGTCGCTCCGGAAACTGCAGCAAGAAGATGGAGGTTGGGTCTTGGCTCAGCTCGGCGATGCACAGTGGCTGCGTGAAGATGGGAAGCCGCACCATCAAATTAGCGACGGCTATGCCACTGCCATAGTCGTGTACGCTCTGCGTCAGGCTGGTGTGTCCAGGGAGGACCCCGGCATTGTACGTGGGATCAAGTGGCTGAAGACAAATCAGCGCCAAAGCGGCCGTTGGTTCACCCACTCTCCCCGCCGCGACGGCCGTCACTACATCAGCCAGGCAGGCACCAACATGGCGCTGCTCGCCTTGCATAGCTGTGGAGCGCTGAGGATGGACAATAGATAAACGGACTCTCCCCGTGCTGGTCGCTACCTTCGCGGCCACGTCTCTGGCCCGCCCCGCTATACTAATAAACGCAGTGACATCACCCAAAGCAATCTCCTATCGTTAAGCTGATGCATGGTAACTTTTTCGAACAGTGTTAAAGCTCGGCCTGCCTTGGGCGCCCTGATCATCCTGGTGATCGTTTGTCAGCTTTCCTTTCTCGACGCCGCAGATGAGGTGATTTGGAAAAAGCATCTCGTTATGGAGAAGGGTCACTGCAACACGGCAGTCGCCCTCGACGTCAACGGCGACAAACACCTCGACGTCATCGCTAGTTTCAACGGGAAAGTCAGCCTCTTCATCGCCCCGGACTGGAAGAAGGAAGTCGTGCTGCATCGGTTCTTCAGCGGCGGCCGGAGCTGTATCCACAGCGCGGTAATCGATGCCGACGGCGATGGCGATCTCGATTGGGCTGGAACGTTGGCCCACGGCCATCCCTTCTGGATGGAGAATCCCGGCCCGGAGGAAGCGCAGAAAGGCGCGTGGACCCCTCGACCAATCGACCACGAGATCACCGGTATCCACTGCATCACCCGATCGGACATCGACAACGACGGGCGCGACGATTTGATCATCAATAACTTCGAACCGGAGAAAGGGATTGGTGACTCCGTGGCATGGTTTAGTATCCCGAAGAATCCGCTTGAGGCGAAGCAGTGGGATCGCCACGTCTTCGCCGACGGCGATGCCCGGGGCGGTAGCCACTACATGGGTGCCGGCGACATCGACGGGGACGGGTGGAAAGAGATCGCCGTCGGAGCCAAAGGCAGACCTTTCGCCGACGGGAACTGGTTCGCGTTTTGGAAAAACCCGGGCAAGGGAGGCGCCAGAGGTGCGTGGGGAAAAGTGTCGCTCGCTGACAATCAGACGGGGGCAACAAACATCCTACCGGCGGACGTGAACGGCGACGGCAAGACCGATTGGCTGGCGTCACGCGGGCACGGAAAAGGGGTGATCTGGTTCGAGAATCCCAGCTGGAAAATCCACGACATCGATACGGAGATCGAATTTCCGCACAGCTTGACCATCGCCGACCATGATGGCGACGGCGATACCGATGCCGCCACCTGTGGATTTGGGAGCGAGCGTGTGATGTGGTACGAAAACGATGGCAGAGGAAATTTCAAGCTCCACACGTTGGACGAGAAGCAGCAGAGCTATGACCTGCGCAGTGTCGACATGGACGGGGATGGCGATCTCGATCTGCTCAACGCGGGGCGCGGGACAAACAACGTGGTCTGGTACGAGAACCCACTGAAATGAGGCTTTAGATCGCGCTTAACCGCGTAGGGATTTGGGATTTTAGAAATGAGGACTTGGGAATAAACTGATACACAAATCCTGCCAATTATGGTGAAGGAAAAGGAGAGTAAAATGAGAAGAATATGCGGTCGCCGTGATTTGATTAAAACTGCAGGCTTTGGCGCGGCAGTCATAACGTTGCTCGGCTGTTTAGAACTTCTTGCGCGTGTTTCAGAAGATATCGATAACCCCCCTAATGTGATCATTATTATGACTGACGACCAGGGTTATGGAGACTTGGCCTGTCACGGTAACCCAATCATAAAGACGCCAAATATCGATAGGCTGTACGAGCAGAGTGTTCGTTTGACCGATTTTCATGTAAGCCCGATGTGTTCGCCTACACGTGCAGCTTTGCTGACCGGCCGTGAAGCGGTCCGAACAGGAGCGTGGCGTCCTGCTAATGGCGTATCTTTCATGCGGGCTGATCGGGTGACGATAGCCGATGTTTTCTCGGCCCATGGCTATCGCACGGGTATCTTCAATAAATGGCACTTAGGCGACAATTACCCATTTCGCCCCCAAGATAGAGGTTTTCAGGAAGTCTTTATTAATCTTAGCGGTGGCACCGGACAAATTGGCGACAACTGGGGTAATGACTGCTTCGATGACACGTACCTTCATAATGGAAAACCTCTCGAGGTAAAGGGTTACAGCACTGATGTTTTCTTTGATGCTGCTATGAGATTTATCGAAATTAATAAAGACCGGCCTTTCTTTATGTATCTGCCCACTACCTCGCCACACGGGCCTTGGAACGTCCCGATTAAGTACGTAAAACCTTACCAAGAAAAAGGCATCTCTGCTGCCCTCGCACACAGATTTGGCATGATAACCAATGTTGACGAAAATATAGGCAGACTAACGGCGTATTTGAAAAAACTAAATCTGGAAGATAATACGATTCTTATCTTTCTGACTGACAACGGCTCGGGCTTGGCGAGTGTCGGGAGTGTAAAAAAATATGGCAAGCCCTTCAATTCGGGTATGCGTGGCGGCAAGGGTAGTGTCTATGATGGCGGTCATCGTGTACCATTCTTTATCCGATTTCCCAGCGCCGGTATTACAGGGGGAAAAGATATCTATAACCTTACGGCTCACATCGACGTGCTACCTACGCTTATTGACCTTTGCGGGCTAAAGAAACCTGGAGAATTAAAGTTGGACGGCTTAAGCATGGCAAAGCTACTGAAGGGACAGCAACGTAAATGGCCCGAACGCACATTCTTTGTCCATCGCTGGGCTGGTCAGTTCCCGACTAAATGGGGAGGCCGGGTCACCCTAGGAGAAGATCTTGAAGGTGTTCCCTCGGGTAAACAGGGTGTTGTTATTAACGGGAAATGGAGGTTTGTAAACAATTCAGAGCTTTACGACATAAAGGTCGATCCGGCTCAGAAAAACAACATTGCTAAAGATTATCCTAATATTGTGGAGAGGTTACGCAAGGCCTACGACGAATGGTGGGCAGATGTCCGTCAAGACTTCAAATTATCTCATATTATTATCGGCTCGGATAATGACAACCCCACAACAATGACCGCTATGGACTGGCATGACGGTTTTTTAGCGTCTCAGTCACAGGTACGCCAAGGCACAGAGATTAACGGCTACTGGCTCGTGAAAGTTGACAGAGTTGGCACCTACCAGTTCCAACTGAGGCGCTGGCCAAAAGAAGTTAATAAATCCATCAGGGCGGCTCTCCCGCCTATTGCTCCTACCCCTGGTGTGTACCATAATTATCACACCGAACCTGGCCGACCCCTCAGCCTAAACCATGCAAGACTCAAGATCGCTGATGTAGATCTGACCAAACCCATTCCCGAAGACGCGGTTTCCGTAACTTTCGAGGCCCAGCTCAAAGCCGGAAAGACACGCTTGCAGACCTGGTTTTCGGACGACAAAACAGGCGAATCCCGCGGGGCCTATTATGTCTATGTGAAACGTCTACCATAGCTGAAAGACTGGAGAGGTAAAACGCTATGAAAAGAATATTCAGAGCAACCGTAATTGTTGGAACAATGGTCTTGATTTCTTGTGCCAGTACCCCACCAGTCACAAACGAATTCAACATAAGCGATGAATACGTTGAATACATCAAAACTACCGTAAATCCCTACGAGTGGGGTTTAAGAGATAATGGCCGTTTCTACCCATATTCCCGCCCAGGTGGAAGAATGATTGGCTATGGGCAGAGCGTATTCGATAAGAAGTATTATTCGCAAGGCATGTCAAAGGAAGAGGCGGAAAACAATCTGCGCAACGGTCTGGAAAAAACTCTGACTGATTTGCGTCAGTATCTGATAACCCATTATCCGGAACATCCTTTCGACCAGCTAAGCAGTAAAAGCCAGGAGATTCTTTTGGATCATGCGTATTCGACGGGTCCTGAAAATCTTAGCGATGAATTCTACAGTGCAGTAATCAAGCAGGATTGGGACAAGTTGTTTAACGAGTTTTTATATATACGCTGGATTGAAAAAGGCTGGCCGAAAAATATCGCCAATAAGGCATTTGCCAACCGCTGGCTCGATCCTGAGACGAGACAAATTCCGAACACGAACGCAATTTCTAAAATATTGAACAAGGGTTCTTTTGAAAAATAGAGATGTAAAGTACGCTATGGGTTAAGAGTGATGCGCGTTGAAAAACAGCTTGCAAAAGCGGCACCCTGAATTGGGAGCAAAGGAGCAATGTCTACAAATTTTGAATCGTAGCCTGAAAGGAACCATAATCGCTATGAAAAAACCTCGCAGAGAATGCCTGCGCGAGAATCAGATTCTGAGAACAAAAAAATCGTTCCCTGCGCTAATGGTATTGGTCACAACGGTTTTTTGTGTTCACGTGTGCGCTGGCCTAAACGCGCAAATACTCAAAAACCGGCAATACGAACTGGTTCTTCTAGACGATCATGCCGTCGAAGTGAGAGTCGACGGTGTAGCGCCTCAAATTCTCTCCGGCGAATTCACCGTGATGTACAGTCCAATACACCTTGGATTCGCTATGAACCGAGTCGGTGAATTCGATTTTGCTTATCCCAGGCCTTTTCCGGATGCCTCCGTCCGTGCACGTAGGTGGCCTATCTACAGTGACAAGCTTGACGCTAAAGCCCACAATCTTCAGTCGATTGGAGTCGCTAGTGGAGGCGAACTAATGGTCACCAATCACACGACCGGAGAAGACAATTGGGTCTTCATAGACTCGCAAGGCTATACGATTAAGGCGCTGGCAGATCTCAACCTCCAACAGACCCTTGATCCATTTTTAGCAGGGAGACGGACCACTATTAGAGCCATAAAATCTAGAGTAAGTGACAGAACAATTACTTGGAACTTTCAAGATCAGGCGGGCTTTGCACTATCAGCCGAAATTTTTCTCCCACACGGTGATGGCGATCCGCAAATAACCTATCATTTAGAAGTCAGGGAGAATGGCTACTATTCGATGGCCTACACCGGCACGCCCTGGCTGGATTCTGACGAAACAATTCCGGTACCGCAAGCGGCTGCAGGAAGAGGGTTTGCTGAGGATATGGATCTGCCGGGGTTTAGGGAAACCAATATCGTTATATCTGAAGCATTCCTGACATTGCCAAGGACGCATGTTGCCACCAATAAAACAAATTCTGTAATTGTCATTGATCCGAAAGAGAGCCCATTCCGTTTGGTGCAAGACTCGAAGGGGGTTCAGACCTACGCCTTAGGTTCAGAAAGCAATTCCCGATTTGGCATGATGATCCAAAAGAATGCCAATGGAGTGCGACCGGTTGCCTTGACGCCAATCATGGCTGGCTACGAGTCGAGAATGTTCAAAGGTGACACTTATCGCTTCACAATACGCTATGTTTTACGGCCAGGAGAATGGCAAGATACCTACAAATACATTGCAAAGAAAATCTATGATTTTCGCGATATGCGTGACAACAGCGGCGCAGGCTCCATGAGCAACACATTGGAAAACATCATGGATTACCTGAGCGATCGCAGCGGACACAATTATGCCATGTGGCACACCGAGCAGAAATATTACAATTACTGGTCAGACAGAGCCGGTAATTTTAAACCTTTCTCGCCCATGTTTAGTTTAGCGGCTGCCATCATGACCGACGATGAGAGTTTTTATAAAAAGCATGCTCTGCCGATAATAGAATTCGCCCTCTCCAGAAAAACAAACACATTTCAGCCCTATGACGTGATCAATACCTATATGGCGCAGTGGGGAAGAGATCTTGGCTCGCCTTATCCGGATGTTGCCCAGTTGGCCGAACTCTATGGTATGTTTCAGAATCGCACCTATGCATTCAAACATTACTTCGAAGAGAAGGGTTTCGAAGAAGACAATTATATGCATTTGCTATCAAGATATCGAATCTATGGAAATGCTGAGGATCTTGAAAATGCTATGAGGTTGGCGGATAAAGGCGGCCATTTTATGGATCAATTAGAGATGTATGAAAAAACCGGATACGATAACTATCTAAAGGCATCAGTAGAAAATGCTTACCGCGATATGCATAGATACAACTTATTTCCTATGGTTCCTGATACGATGCTAGTCATTGAAAAAGGAAATAAGGTTCCTATTCATGGTCACGCTTTCCAAAGGCACAGGGATTGGGGTTTCTCGCCGCCCCAAAACATCTATGGGCCTGAGCAGACTGTACCGGCCTGGAGAGTTTCATTGGTTGGCGTCCAACTAAGCGCCTACCGCGGCGGATACTGGATAAGCAATCACGGACAACTGATGCGACTGGCCACTCACGCGCAAGACGATTTTATACGCGACATGCAACGCTGGGCCATGATAGGAAGATATGCCAATTATCCCGGCGACTTTCGCTCGATTGAACATTCTCTTGTTGCAGAAATGCCGGACGCTCCGATGCGCTATATTTATGAGACCAATTTCTCCACATTTAACCCTGGTCATGCCACCGAGTGGATTGGCGCGGTCATGGATTTTCTGGTTAATGACTGCTTCAATCGATCGGATAAGAACATCGATTTCCCTTCCCGAACGATGTATGGGAGTGCATTTAGAGTAAAAACCTATGGCGATCGAGCAGGCAAATTCTATGATGAAACTAATGTCCGTTTATGGTTGCCGAGAAAGCTTCTGACCTCTGATAACAGACAGGTCGACTACCTGGCAGGTTACGGCAATGGCAAACTTTACATTGTCTTCTGGAATCAGTCGTTCAAGTCAGAAAAAGTGAAGATTGATTTTGATCCGGAATGGGTAGACTACACCGGTAAGCACACGGCTCGGGTATGGAAAGACAATAAAGACAGTGGTACGACAAGGGTTCATGATAATAGTCTTGAATTCGAAATCTCTTCCAAGGGTATCATCGCCTATGCCATCGATGATGTGACGGTTAAAACGCGTTTGCATGCCAAGATGTTTGATGAAAAAGCGATCACCCTGGGTGATAAAAGCATCGCAGTGGATGTTGAAACGCCATTCGGTAAACTACACGCCATGCTCATCACCCTGGGCCGCGGTTTAACGACGTCCTATGTCTATACGGACGCCCTGCCGGAAAACGTCATTTCTGCGAAGCTCAGATATCGGCAGGGCGATGAAGACTGGCAAGAGGCTGTCGACGCAATCTATCCTTACGAATTCACGACACAAATTGATGAAGACAAGGGCCATTTTGAATTTGTTTTTGAGGTTGAGGATTCCGATCAAAAGATTCAAAAATCAAATGTCTTGTCACTGGCGTTTTGATTTACTGGATTATTTGATTCCTCCCAAGCGGGGAGAAAAAGTGTCAATCCATTACTTTTGTCATCCGCCTAGGATCGAATTTATCGGCCTTGTTGCGTTTCATTTTCGTAATAGCAAGGGTAAAGCACTAACACTTTTTGCTCTTAATAATCCTTTCATAATGAAAATGATTTTTATCTTATGACGTTGCGGTTAAATTAGCCGACATTCCACTTGGTTCTTTTTGTTATGAAAGCTACAGCTCTCCATTTCCTTTTCACACTCACATTTCTCTATGGTCATCTAGTAGGTGCCCAGAAGTCGGAATTCCTGGTAAAGCCTTTTCTGCAGGACGCATCCCCCCATTCAATTGTGATCAAATGGGAAACCAGCAATGGAGCAGAAAGCATCGTGGAATATGGTAAAAGTCCAAAACTGGGAAAAAAGACACTAGGTCAGGCCTATGGTATCAACTATGACGATTCTCGTTTGCATGAAGTCAAACTTGCAGGTCTGGATCGACTCACGATGTACTACTACAGAGTGAAAACCGGCGATTTGGTTTCAGACATTTACCAGTTTAAAACACCGCCGTTTGCGGAGGATAAGGAAAGCTTTCGTATAGCTGCCATGAGCGACATGCAGGAAGATCAGATGTATCCCAACAAGTTTGAAGAATTGATTAACGAGGGTCTGATCAGCTACCTGGAGGAAAACTATGATGGGACTCTTCCCGATAACCTGGCACTTATGATGATCCCGGGGGATCTCGTTCAGAATGGTGCCGCTTATCACCAGTGGAAGCGTGATTTTTTTGATCCCGCAGCTCCTCTTTTTTCACAGGTTCCAGTGTATCCTGTTCCTGGTAATCACGAAAACAATAGCGTTTATTTTTTTCAGTATTTCACACTACCTGAGACTGGCACTCCCGCATACCATGAGCATTGGTGGTACAAAGATTATGGAAATGTCAGGATCATCGGATTGGATTCCAATCGGGGTTATACATTGAATCTACAAATAACCTGGTTAGACCAGGTTCTTGAAATGTCCGCATCTGATGAAAACATCGATTTTGTGTTTGCACAGCTTCACCACCCTTTCAAATCCGAAATGTGGCTGGATGGAGAACTGGACTACACCGGAAGGATTGTGAAGAAACTGGAAGCATTTTCGACAGCTACAGGAAAACCCAGTGCTCATTTCTTTGGACATACCCATGCATACTCAAGAGGGCAATCACGTGATCACAAACATCTTTGGATCAATGTGGCGACTGCCGGTGGCAATATCGACTATTGGGGCGAGTATGCGCAACGAAACTATGAAGAGTATTCAGTCACTCAGGATGAATATGGTTTTGTAGTAGTGGATATTGATCAAAATAATGGTGATCCGTCCATGACCGTACGTCGACTGAGTCGAGGGAACGAAAACCTTCCCAGGGACAATGAAATGAGAGATAGTTTGACCGTTTGGCGATATGAAAAGAAGCCTGCAACTCCAGTAATTGAATCTCCAAAAAATGGAGTGATTATTTCGAACCGGGAGATACTTCTCAAGGCAAGTGATTTTGATTCAAAACATGCTGGTGCAGTCCATGGTGCCGCGCATTGGCAGGTTAGCACGGCGGAAGATTTTGCCGAGCCTGTCATTGATCGATGGCGACAGCACCAGGATTGGTATGCGGATATTGACCGACAGGCCAATGACAACCTGACGGATGAGTTAATACTCTATATCGAATCCAATAAAAACTACTTCTGGCGAGTGAGGTATCGAGATCAAAACCTCAACTGGAGTGACTGGTCAGAGACAGGAGAGTTCAAAGTTGAGGACCGGTAAGACATTGAAAAAACCCCACCTAAGCGGCTGCGCCGCTGAAAAGCAAATTCCATCAGTTATCAGTAATCGTTCCTATCCGGCATTTTCATCACGCCCGACTCAGCGTAGGTTGTTAGGTATGCATTGGCTCGGCATCATCACGATTTGCGTTGTTCTTTCTGCAGCGTGGAATGTGCGCGCCCAATCCACCGGTGTTGCCAAGAATCGTCCAGATGAAGCCCGAGCCGCATACTCTCCCGAGAAGGCCATCGATTTTATCGAGCGGTCAGTCAGCAGTTGGCAAGACAGACGCCGTTGTGTCACCTGCCACACAAACGGTTTACACCTGGTCGCAGGTGCCCAGACCACACCAAATTCGAAGATACTTATCAGCAGTCAAGAATTCACCCGCGACTATCTGACATCATACATTACAGGCACGGCCAAGCCACACGGTCAGCGCGGGGCTATCGAGGGTATTGTCGCCGGCGCCAGCTTCCTGGCTATCAGCGAGATGACAACGGATAAGAAGCTGCATGCGAGAACCATCAGTGCGCTGGATTATATCTGGTCGAAGCAAGATCCCTCTGGTGCGTGGGAGGACTGGCTCAAATGCCATTGGGGTCCGTATGAAGTGGATGATCATTTTGGTGTAACCCTTGCCACTATCGCTCTAGCCATGGCGCCAACCGACTACCGAAGTAAGCCAAACGCCAAAGAGGCCGAGAAGAAACTACACCAGTATCTCAAGACCAATGCGCCCACCGCCCCGCATCAGCAAGCCATGATGCTTTGGGCAGCAAGGCACGTTCCCGAATTGGCCACGGCCGAACAAAAACAGAAGTGGATCGAGTCGCTCCGGAAACTGCAGCAAGAAGATGGGGGTTGGGTCTTGGCTCAGCTCGGCGATGCGCAGTGGCTGCGTGAAGATAGGAAGCCGCACCATCAAATTAGCGACGGCTATGCCACTGCCATAGTCGATCGAGTCGCTCCGGAAACTGCAGCAAGAAGATGGGGGTTGGGTCTTGGCTCAGCTCGGCGATGCGCAGTGGCTGCGTGAAGATAGGAAGCCGCACCATCAAATTAGCGACGGCTATGCCACTGCCATAGTCATTTGTGTACGCTCTGCGTCAGGCTGGTGTGTCCAGGGAGGACCCCGGCATTGTACGTGGTATCAAGTGGCTGAAGACAAATCAGCGCCAAAGCGGCCGTTGGTTCTGTGGGTTCTTGGCATGTCTAATGATCTCTCTCAGACTGCGCTCCCCAAAATCGGGGGAGGTTCACGTTGGTTCACCCACTCTCCCCGCCGCGACGGCCGTCACTACATCAGCCAGGCAGGCACCAACATGGCGCTGCTCGCCTTGCATAGCTGTGGAGCGCTGAGGATGGACAATAGATAAACGGACTCTCGCCGTGCTGGTCGCTACATTCGCGGCCACGTCTCTGGCCCACCCCGCGACAGATGAGGGAAACAACCCGCGCACCTTCTGGAAGCATGCCAGTCAGACACCTCGAGGAGGTTGGGAATCTCATCAAAGATGGGGGTTACACCTGCGCCGAGCCGCGTTATATATATACATTAACCACCCCCAAAAAAAGTTGTTCCCTTAACGGGCGAGCTTTGCTAATAATGTGATTATGAAAGCACTCCTATCAATATTTCTGCTCCTCGCCTTCGGTGCATGTGTTTGGGGCGAAACACCTCCATTTATCACTCAATCAAGTCCTTGCTTTTGGACTGACTGATTTTCAATCTTGCACTGAAAGAGACGCCCCGCATGTGAATTCTGACGTTGTAAAAACGCGGAAAATGGATAGAATGAATCGAGCAAAAAAATGAAAGAAAAGTATCCTGATAAAGTGGAATTGAATCTGCCGATCTGGAAAAAGATCATCTTCTCTCTCGTGGTCCTAACCGTCGTCTTCCTGGCCCTTGAGCTGGGACTTCGCTTGCTTCTCAAACCTGAGAGTCGGTTCCTGGCTGACCCATATGTTTCATTCAGTGGAAGCGCTCCACTCTTCATTGAAGCAAAGGACCCGGGTACGGGTTCCGCAATCATGAAGACGGCGCCGTACAAGTTGAACCTCCCCGATTTTGTGGACACGAACAGCGCAGTCTGAGAGAGATCATTAGACATGCCAAGAACCCACAGAACCTATGATGAGGAGTTCAAACGTCGAGCCGTTGAACTCTATTTGCACAGTAACTACAGCCTCAAGCAGGTGGCCCGTGAACTGGGGATTTCCGATGGGAGCCTCAGGAAGTGGCGCAAGGATCTCTTCGGGGACCCCTCCGACCAGCAGGGACTTTCCCGCCCCTTGAACGATCCCGAAGAGATGGCCCGCGAGATCCGTCGGCTAAACCGGGAAAACGCTTACCTGCGTCGCCAGCGAGAGATCTTAAAAAAAGCCGCGAGCATACTGGCCGAGGACCCGCAGCTGGGTATGCGCTGATCGATCAAATGCGGGCAATCTATAGAGTGGTTGAACTTTGTCAGGCGCTGGCTGTGAGCAGGAGTGGTTATTACCGATGGCGCAGGGGTAAGGCGGGAGCGCGCCGCCGCCAAAATCGGCTCCTCCTGAGCGAAATCAAACGGATCCATGCCGACCGGCACACCCGCTGTTACGGTAGTCCTCGCATGAGCGTGGAGCTCAACCAGCGGGGTTTTCGCTGCTCGGTTAACCGGGTGGCCCGGCTGATGAAGCAAAATGCTCTAAAAGCCTGTAGGGGTAGCCCCTTCCGGCCCAAGACGACCCGGCAGGATCCCCGCAGCCTCCCAGCGCCCAACCGTCTGGCCGAGGCTCCGGACCCGACCGGGCCCGGCCAAATCATGGTCAGCGACATCACCTACATCCCCACTCGGCAAGGCTGGTTGTATCTAGCGGTCGTGATGGACCTCTTCGGCCGCGTAATTCAGGGCTACAAGGTGGCCGAGAGCCTGGCCTCCGGTCTGGTCGTTTCAGCCCTTCACCAGACCAGGAATCGAGTGGGAGGTTTTCACAAAGCCCTCTTTCATTCAGATCGTGGCTGCCAGTATACCAGTCACCAAGTGCGGCAGCAATTGAACGACTTTGGTTGGATTCAGAGCATGAGCGCGCTAGGATACTGTTACGACAACGCCGCTTGCGAGAGCTTCTTTGCCTCCCTCAAAAGCGAATGCTTTCCCCAAAACGGCGTGTTCGAATCCAAGCAGCAGGCCCGCCTGGCCATCTTCGATTACCTCGAGACTTTTTATAACAAACGTCGAAGGCACAGCACCCTGGGATACCTTTCACCAGAAGCATTTCTTCAAAAACACTTCCAAAATCAAAACCATAACCTAACATGAACATACGCTACGCTGTTCGTGTCCACAAAATCGGGGAAGACCAGAGTGGAAGAAGGCGACGCCTTCCAGCAACGAGGCTTCAACCTCTGACCGTAAATCATCTGCACTTACGCAATACGACGGGATGACGAGCGAAAGTAGAAAACAAGATCGTATGGACATAGTATTAACCCCTTGCAAGCGAAGCGAACGAAAGCTCGACAGAATGCAATTCTGCCAACCGCTCGACATATTTAACTCTGACTTCCATCCTAGAAAAAGACCTGCCCGTATAGTGCGGACAGGTCTTTAATAAAGTGACTGAGGCCGATATATCTACGGGTTCCAGGTTAAGGACACCTCATAGGTGGTGCCATACCGTTCTAACCTTTCTAAGCGCCTATCGCCCGCCGGGTCTATATGGTAGAGTTCCATTGACTCGTCGGTAAGATTCCTCGCGGAGAAAGAAATCCTATGCTTGGGGGTGATATAGTAGCCGGCGAACAGGTCGATCCAGTTGCGCGGTTCTAATCGGCGATCTTCAAACCGGCCTCTGGATGGGGATACAGCCAGTCCATCAAAAGCCATGCCCTGGTGCCTGAACGCGAGACGTACATCAAAATCCTTTTTCTCGTAATAGAGCTGCAGATTCCAGAGCTCTTCCGCCTGATCCACAATTCTGAGCGTCTCAGTCGGGCGCGAAGGCAGATTGACCTCGGAATCCAGAATAGTATAGTTGGCCACAACACCGAAGCCCGGAATGATATTATCAAATCGCTTTTGGAATTCGAATTCGTAGCCCCATACTTCCTCCGGATCCCCATTGACCACCGTTCTAACCAAAAGCTCTTCGACGAGTATACCTTGCCCAACATATGGGTTATTCGCCTCCATACCGAAGCGACCGACCATAGAGTCCATCGGAACATCAAATTCTATATCAGTGAAAGCATAGATCGGATTCTCGATTTCCTTATAGAAACCGCCTACTGAGAAGTAGCCACTTCCATCCTTAAAGTAATGAGCAATCGAAAAGTCGACGTTGGTGGACTCGTACGGCTGAAGATTGGGGTTGGGTAATGACACTTCACCTTCGAAATTGGAGTCATCAGTGAAGTCGTCCGGGGTGCCGCCATCGTCATCAACGTCGATTTCGAACTGACTATCCCCAGGAGATCCAAGATCAACGTAGTCAGGGCGGCCAATTGTACCGGTGTAAGCGCTTCGCACTACCCAATTATCTCCCACATCCCAACGGAAATGTACGTTGGGCGTAAAGTTCTCGTACACAACAGGCGTAACAATGGGGGGAAGTATGCGAGTTTCTAAACCGGCAAACGGGGAGGCAACCAACGTGTTTGTGATGGCGGCATCTGTTTTTTCGTAGCGAGCGCCGGCTAAGAGGGTAAAGTTATCCGTCAGACGCCCGGTTCCCATAAAGTAGAACGCCGTGATATCTTCAGTGAGGAAATAATCGTCCTCGACCGAGTTCTCCACCGCTTCATCAGTATCAGTTTGGAAAGCGGAATCATCTGAGGCATTCTGGGCAATCTGCTCTGCGCGCATCTTCTCCCGATCCGGCAACCATAACTGTACATCTGCCGGCATACCGGGGTAGGGGAACTTCTCCGAGCCAAAGACACTCTCGTAGGTACGAGTAAGATCTCCGGTTATCGTGTTGCCTGTGCCATCCATGAACATGTAGTAGTTTGTGCGGGGATCTTCACGGAAGCTCTCCTTATCCACGAACTTTTCGCGGTTCAGGGATTTGACCCCGGCTTTAAAAGTAGCATTCCTTCCTCCAATTTCAGTGTTCCAGGTGACGTCTACGTTCGCGGTGATGGTATCTTCCTCTACAAGCATTGGGTTGAATTGCTGCTCTTCCAGCATATAGAAGCCAACGTTTTGCAAGTTGAAATTTTCCGGACCCAAACCACCTTTATCAGCCGCGATGTATTCCCAGGCCTGACGTAAGTCTTCGTCGTCATCCGCAGCGATAGTATCTCGGACAAATTGTGCGTTCGGTGTCAATACGAAGGTGGAAAAGCCATTTGCAGCTTCAATGCTGGAGGCAGCTGAGTTCTCCAAAGTCGGATCATTCTTAAAAGCATCGATACTGCGGTTTTCCGCTGCCTCCTCGACTTGCAACTGATAGTCTTTGGCGCGAGTTTCCTTGGCATTGGTGGAGACCAAATTACCCTCAATGATGAAATTTCCGAATTTCTTTTCGCCGCCAAGCACGAACTGATGCACTGGCCGTTCCTGGTATCCATCGTTCCATTTGCCTTGAACGCGCGCTCGCTACGAAAATGCAGACCGGGGTGAAATAACCCGAGCCCTCGTGGAATTGCGGATATCCCGCAATGCACGGTAATGTTGATTCCAAGCCATATAGTCGTCATTAGACTCGGTCAGGTAATATCGAAGCCAGGCGTGAGTGTCCTGGTTGGGCTTGTACTCGAGGTTGGCGTTCGCCCCGCGGCGCTCTCGCTTCTGTTTAGAGTAGCGATATGCAAACCTTTCGAACAGCATGATATCGCCAAACTCGTTTTCTATCCCATCCGCGGAAATGTATTTAGAAAATCCAGAGGTTCCACCGAGAAGACGTGGATTCATATGTCTGTACTGGAAGCCCATTAAGTTGTTTTCGGTGTAGTTACCCGCGAGAAAGAGGCCCCACTCCCTATTCTCCCCAAACGTAAAGCTATGGGCAAAAGCCGCTTTATAATTTGCATCCCCGTCGTTCTGTGTGTTGAAATTGAGGCTCGACGACAATCCAGTGTAGGTTGCTCCTCCTTGATCAAAGGCACTGCGCGTCTTGATATTGATGGCACCACCAACCGACTGCAGGTCCATATCCGGGGTAACCGACTTGATCACTTCGATTTCAGAGATGGATGCCGCACTCAATACATCGAGCGGCGCGGCACGGCCATCCTGGCCCACGGTATCAGAGGCTGCGAGTGGCTTGTCCGTTCATCGTGATGTTGTTCAGCGTGGCGTGAACACCGCGAATCGCAACGTAACGACCTTCACCTGCGTCATCTTGCATAAAGATGCCCCCGAGGCGC
Source organism: Opitutales bacterium (assembly GCA_965218995.1). Lineage (GTDB taxonomy): Bacteria > Verrucomicrobiota > Verrucomicrobiia > Opitutales > UBA2995 > JAABVD01. The sequence goes on along the minus strand of CBDCML010000004.1, from coordinate 1,645,464 downwards.
GAAAGGGCTTCCGCGGCATTGTCATCGGGCAGCTTCCCCATGGTGTCCGCGTTCAAGGTGACTTTGAGGTTCAGAGAGTCCCTGCCCTGCAGCATCGATTTCTGGAGCCCATCGGCAAAGCTTAAGACTTCGTAAACTTCGAGGTCCACGACCTCTTCAGCTTCCCCCTCCTGGCTGAATGCCATGGTGGAGCCTGCAAGTAAGAATAGGATAGCGAGTGTCGGTGCAATAATCCAGTCTAGTGTAGTTTTTTTCATAACTGTGTTCCTGTATGTTTTAGTTTAAAAAACGCTTCAAGGGGGTTCTTGAAGAGAATATTGTAGAATTTTGAGGGTTTAGCGGGTCATCGATTTCCGACGCGCCGCCTGTGGGGTAAGATACATCATTATTCGCGAGCCAGGAGAGTCTGGCTGTAGATTACTCTCTATACGTTTATTTACGCATTATTTACAGCAAAAAAACAATTTTTCATGAAAAAGCAAGAAAAGCCCTCACCTTGGCGGCTGCGCCGCTATAAAGCAAATTCCTATTCACCCCAAGTCGAGCAACGAATTCGATGCGGAATTCGGTCGCTTGGGGAACGGTAGTTGATTTTTCACTACCGTAGAAATCCCCTCCGCTCATACTGGATACGTGGGATCTGGATTCGGGTAGCCAGGCGCCCATGGGGTGCGGGTTATTGCGGGCATAGGCCTTGACCGACCCTGGGGCTCGCCGGTCTGAATTACCTTCACGTAAAACCGGATTAACCGCGCTACCCAGCACTTTGGCATAACCTGCCTTTATTTCCTTTTCTTCTTCTGACCCGGGTTCCTCCGGGTAATCGGGAATAGCGTAGCCCTGGTCTTGCAGTTCCCGGATCGCTGCGGTCAGTTGCGGAACAGATGCACTGATGTTTGGCAGTTTTATAATATTGGCTTCCGGTGTCTTGGCCAATTCTCCCAACTCGGCCAGATGATCACCTTGTGCTTGCTCCGCGGTCAGCCGTTCCGGGAAATTGGCCATGATGCGTCCGGCCAGGGAAATATCCCGCGTCTCGACCACCACTCCGGCAGCTCCGGTAAAGGCTTCAATGACCGGGAGGAGAGAATGAGTCGCCAGGGCAGGGGCCTCATCGGTAATTGTATAAATGATTTTTGCAGCTTGAGATGTCATACCAATTCTGAATTCGTATCATATCCTGGGTTTCCTTGGTCAGCCGCAGATCTGTCTAGCTGGATCTGGAAGCCGCTAAGACCAAGATGCATGGGCTCAACCGTCAATAGTTTTGAGACATTCTTGCTGGTTTCAAATCGCTTTTGTCGTCAGCGCATTTTACGGGCCAGGTTGATAGGGAATTTCAGGCGCCTAGGGCAGGTCCTCAGGCAACGATATAATAAATAACTGGCGGGTTAAGGCCCCTTCTCCCGTCAACCCTGGCGCCAGGACTTTATTGCCGCTGCGGTTCCAGGAAGGCGAGGGATCTTGTCTGAGGTCACCCGATTGCCATGCTCCGATATGGAAACCGCCCGAGCGGAGATAGGCACCATCCGAGCGCCGATAAAGGGTATAAAAATTGGCCGATTTTTCCTTCACCTTATGGCCATTTACGAACCAGTCCCCTTGAGGAGATAGACTAATGTCGCCTTCCGGGTCGGGAAAGATCTCCTTATTTCCAAGTTCCCCGATGACCAATTGTTTGTCCACGTCGTATATAACTTGCCGGCCATCCAATGCGCCTATCATCCGGTGACCGTAGTCCCATTCCGGATGGCCGCCGATGAAGGTCGTTAATCGCTTTAAACCAGTTCCATCTGCGTGTATGACAAAGGGCGCGTTGACGCGTGGATGGTCCTTATTGTTTCGCCATCCCGCGCGGGCGAAAAAGAAGAAAAGGTCGTCCTCACGATTCCAAAGGGTGTGGTTAATAAAGAGCGCCAAATGGTCGATATGCGGTTCGGTTTCCCGAATAATGGCGGCCAACTCGTGAAACGACACCAGCAGTGAGTGATCGCTTGTTTCCGTGTTCACTTTAAAAATTCCATCATCCTTCGGGTGAAGAACGCCTTCGGTCCAATCGGTGGCGCCCTTGTATCCGGTTACCGGTCGCAGGCGGGCCATGCGCGCGTAGTTTATGCCGGCAAACCATCCGCCATTTTGTGCTATCCCTCCATTGCCTACCGGGTGGTCGTCAAAGCGGTACTCCCTGATCCGTCGGCCTTGAGAAATATCGTAGAGCACACAAAAAACTTTGCCGGAATTTGGATCCCGGTCGTTGAAGAAGAACTGGGTTTCAGCTTGCAGAGGATTCCAATAGAACATGGTGCCTTGCTGTGGATTCCAAGCGCGGGATGCTTCCACTTTTTTAACTGCGTAATTGTTGTGGGTGTCAATCAATACCACATCTGCCGGTTCGTGGCCTTCCGGCAGGTGATCCTGAAACGAAGTTCGCAGGGCCAGGATGTATCGCTCCGACTGATTCCAGGCTATGTTCTGGACATGGCCGATATAGCCGAAGAAATGATGATAATGATTGTCTTCGGTGATTTGTTCCACCGATAGCTCAGGCTTTGCCGAAATCCCCAATTGAGTGACTCCCCCCAAAGCGACCAGTGTACAAATCAACCTGGCTGCCGTCATCTTTAATAGCTAGTCAGCGCATTCCGTTCGGGTACCGGATACCAATCCTCAATCATGGCTGCCATCTTGGCCACAATCTCTGGGTGTTGACCGGCCAGGTTTTGTTTCTCGCCCGGGTCCTTTTTTAGATTGAAGAGTTGGGGGCGTTTCTCCTTCCGCGGATGGACGTGGGGGTACCGGTTTACTTCGCCATCGTAGGTGAGCAACAGTTTCCAGTTTCCCTCTATGCACCAACGGAAGAGGAGGGAGGCTGCCGGGTTTTCAATGTCGGCTATGTCGTGGGCGAAGGATTCTCCGAAGATCGCAGCTCTCGGAATATCAGAGGCTTGTTCCATATGGGGCAGGAGATTTAATCCCGGCAATTTGATCGCAGGTTGGCGGGCTCCTGCGGCGGCCAGGATGGTAGGAAAAATGTCGATACTGCTGACCAGATCCATGCGATACGCCGGTTTCAACTTCGCCGGCCAGGAGTAGAGGGTCGGCTGGCGAACACCCCCCTCGTAGGGGGATTGTTTGGAACGCGGCATGAAACCGTTTCTTTCAGGATTTTGAATCCAACCATTGTCGCCGATCAATACGATCAAGGTGTCGTCGCGGATCTTTTTCATTTCCAGGTAGCCAATCAGGTCTCCGCAGGTTTCGTCGAACCACTCGATCATGGCGTAATATTTGGCGATGGGTAGTGGATGCTCGTCCTTGTATTTATCGAGGAGTCGATGGGGCGGGTTATGCGGCGTGTGTGGCAGGAAAACGGCATACCACATGTAAAACGGTTTGTCCGCGTCCACCGCCCTATCGATAAAGTCGAAGCACTCCTTGAGTCCCTGGCGTCCGATTTTCAGGCCATCATCCCCATGCCTTCCGCCTTGCTGAGGAAACCCGCGCGTCATGCCGTGGGTAAATCCACCCTGGGAAAAATTTCCTTCCCACCACTTTCCGCTCTGGTGGCTGAGGTAGCCTTGGTCCCCCAGCAGTTCGGGCAAGGTATCGAATGGGTCGATATAGGAAATGAGTTGGGCCCGTCGTTCGTTGTAGAGCGCCGAATTCTTCTCGGCATATTTTGGAGAGGGATCGTTCCCGGTTACACCATGCCGGTGAGCGTAGTGCCCAGTAGCCAGCGTCATCAATGAGGGACGGCACAGGGCGGTGGGCACGTACCCACGCGGAAAGACCACGCTCTCGTTGGCCAGCTTGTCGATGTTGGGTGTCTTTACATGCGGGTGCCCCATAAAACCGTAATCCGTCCAGGCCTGGTCGTCGCCGATAATGAGAAGGACGTTGGGCTGCTCAGCCCCTGTCGGCAGCATGGTGAACAGCAGGCTGAAAAATACTAAAAATAAGCGTCGGTGCATGCTTCAAATAGATTGCGTCGTCAGGGGGGAAAGTTAAAGATATTTCACTCTCAAAATGAAAAAAATACTCCTTTGCATCCTCTCTTTTATTTCAATTTCGGGTGGTCTATGCGGAAGACAAGCGCCATAGCCATTACCTGACAAATCGTGCGCCGCTGGTAGCCAAGCCCTATGCGGAGTTGCCACTGGGTTCGATCAAGGGCCGAAGGCTGGCTATTGGACCAACTCCAACGTATGGCAAAGGGCATGACCGGGCATCTCGACGAATGGTATCCGGAGGTCGTCGGTGAGCGCAACGGCTGGCTTGGAGGCGATGGCGACGGCTGGGAGCGGGGACCTTATTGGGTCGATGGTTTGCTTCCGCTCGCGCACATACTGGATGACGAAAAACTTTTGGCGAAAGCGAACCGTTGGGTGGAATGGACACTGAACAACCAGCGCGCAGATGGTTATCTTGGCCCGGTGCCGTTTAAGAAACCGCCAAAACCCGAACCCGGCCTGCAGCGCGACAAGCGTGAAGACTGGTGGCCGAAGATGGTGATGCTAAAAATCCTGCAGTCGCACTACAACGAGAAGGCAGATGGGGTCAGCCCGAGTATTGAAGTATTTTGCAGCGAGTAGGGAAAAAGAAATAGAGTAAGTCCAATTATTCATGAATTAGCTTTATCCAGTATTCAGGAACAAAAGATGACCTGGGAGTTGTCAGATCCCCCCATGCCGCTCGTCTCCCAATCTTTAACGTCACACATCCAGATCGGACGGAGCGAAGTAACAACGAAGCGACTCGATCTTTCCATCCCGCATACAGAACACATTGCATACCGCCATGGTTCCGGACTTGCATTCGGGAGTGGTGAAGTTGAGGTTGAACTCCACCGCTATTCGATTGCCCGATTCGGTATAGCGAACAACCTGGCAATTGAAATCCACGCCTCCACTCAGCATGGCCGCATACTGTTGTCTCACCGCATCGGCTCCTTCGCATAGCTCGGATATGGGTGCCTTAAAGGTAGCGTCTTCAGTAAAGTGCTCCATGACGCCATCGACGTCTCCAGCTGTTTCCTTGGACCAGTAACTTTTTACGATTTCGAGATTCTTGCTCATTTCATTTCAGTTTTTGGTAAGGGTTCAAATACCGTTTTGAGAAACTTGTCTGTCCGGTCCAGGGTAATAGTGAACCAGGGTTCCAGCCGCCATTCACCGTGGATCCCCCCGGACAAAACCATATAGTCATGGGCAGTTCCCCACTCTGCCATCCTATCGCGGACAGGTGCCGAGCTGGGATTGAAATGTTCGTCAATCAGCAAACTGGGTGGGGTGTTTTCCGACAGGTGATGAGAAGTGGAAGCCTGATTCACTACCTCCGGATGATCGTCATAAGAAACCCCGAGGAACATGCGATAGTCGCTCCCCTCTTTGCGGGACTCGGAAATGCCGTAAGGAGAATTCATATCCGGGGGCGTTCCCACCACGATAGCGGCCTGAATGGCATTGGATACCTCAGAAAGCTCAAAATCCTCCTTGTCCGCAGTGGAAGCAACCAGGGAAGTCAGGTGCCCTCCGGCCGACCCTCCGAGCATGGCAAATTTATCAGGATCGTAACCGTACTCAGCAGCGTTTTTACGCAGCCAGGATACCGCGGCTTTCAGGTCATTCAGCGGCGCCGGAAAAGAGGCCACGCCAGACAAGCGGTACTGCACGCTGGCCACAGCATAGCCACGGTTCACCAGCCAATGGGCCTTCGGGTGTTCTCTCTTCTTATCCCCCATACGAAATCCCCCGCCGTGGACCAGAATCACCAAGGGTGAATTTTTGTAGGGTTTGGCCGGAAGAAAAAGGTCCAGTTTCAGATCTTGTTCCCCCCTGGTAACAAAGGGAATTTCAAACAAACAGGTGACACCTTCCTCAAGGTCGATAGTGGGAAAGTGAACGTTCACACCATGGTCCTGATAAAGCTGGACCAGTTCCTGGAAATTTCCCGGCGGTTCGACACCCTCGGGCATGGTCGGCATCTCTGGCATCGCGGCTGAGGCCATTAACACCGAGGCGAACAAGCATCCGGTGATGCCTCTCAGAACCATTTCAGTTCCCCCGTGCTCTGGCCAAAGGACTCGATTTCATAACCGGAGTGATTGAGCATGGTCGTGAAGAGGTTGCACAGAGGTCGCTTTCCTTTCCCCTCATGGGAAATTAACTTCCCATGCCTGAATCCGCCTCCGGCTAAGAGAATGGGAAGATTCTCCGTATTGTGCGAATTTGCGTTACCCAGGTTGCTCCCAAAGAGGATAGAGGTCGTATCGAGAAGGTTGCCATCCCCCTCCCGCTTGTCCTTGAGCTGGGTTAACAATCGGTCGAAGCAACCGAGGATTTTAGTTTCGATTAATTTGAGTTCGGCAATCTTTGATTCATCCATTCCGTGGTGCGACAGATTGTGCTGGTCCATGGTCACTCCCTGAACTTGCGGCACAACAGCGTGGTCCTGAATCACCAAACTCACCACCCTCGAAGAATCGGTCTGTACGATCAGGGGAATCATGTCCATCATGAGCCGAATCCGCCCGATCAATTGCGTGGTGTCTGGGAAATCGACCGGAGGTTTCGCTTCCACCTTCGGCTTCGGGGCATCCATCCATGCCTCGTTTTCGGTGATCGATTGTTCCGCCTGGCGCACCGAGGTAAAATACTCGTCGAGCTGCTCGTTGTCCTTCGCGCTGGTTTTGCGCTGGAGCAGGTTGGCCTGAGACATCAATTCATCAAGGATACTGCGCCCATCTTTCAGGTTCTGTTTTTGCCGAGCGACCTCCTCCGGTTTGCCTTGAAGAAAGAGTTCGGCAAACAGCTTGGACGGGCTCGCGTAAGCCGGAATCATCACCCCGCCCCGAGTGTAGGACTGACTCTCTTCATTGCGAGTGCCCAGGGAGATGGAGGAGAAACGCGTTTCATTGCCAACCTGTTTAGCAGCAACCTGGTCGATAGAAATGGTGTTGCGAAAGCCGCCCAGTCCGGGCCCCCGCGCCGAGGTCAACCAGGATAGTATACTATTATGCGGCTGCCGGCCGGTCTGGGCCTCGTGGGCCAATCCGGAAAAGAGCGTAAAGTTTTCGCGGTGACTGCCCAACAGTTTCAAATACTCGGACAACTCGTAGCTCGCACCTGAACCCCTCGGCCACCAGTACTGGGGAAGGAAACCCAAGGCGGAACAAATGAACACCAAACGCTTGGGCACGGCGGTGGAACCTGCTGCCCGTGCCAGGATCGGGTTCATGGATTCGAGTAAGGGCAGCGTCAGCGATACCCCGGCGGTTTTGAGAAAGGTTCTTCGATCGATCGGTTGATACATGGGCTTGGTTTGGTGTGTCGTCAGAGAATTACCATGGATATTCTCTGACACCACACTGGTGGAACGTTATTTATTTCTGAAAAGTCTGCTCTGCACCACTTGGTGAATAATGGACCGGATCCCGTAACCCTCGCGTCGGGTTTTTTCCACAATCCGAGCAATTTCGTTGCGATCCGCGAATTCGATCTCGCCTCCGGTGGCGAACACCATCAATTGGGAAATGAAGTGACGGGTAACCTGATCCTCGTGAGCCAGCAAAAGCTGCTTGAACTCGTCAATGCCAGAAAAAGGGATTCCATCTTCCGTTACGCCGGATGCATCGACGGGCAGGCCCTCGCCATAAAAGCCCCGGGTGACTCCGAAGAAAACATTGGGTGTATCAAGGGAATCGTCGTTGACGCGATAAACGGAACGAAAACTCCCGATCGGATCGAAACTCTCCAGGGCGAATCCCGGTGGGTCGATTCGGCTGTGACAGCGGTTGCAGGACTCCATTCCGCGGTGCTTGGCCAGCGTTTCCCGAATGGTCGTAGCTCCACGGGTATCGGGCTCGATAGAACCGATATCGGCCGGCGGTGCCGCCACCGGCTTGCCCAGTAGACTATTGAGGACAAAGTTGCCGCGTGGAACCGGCGAAGTAATCGTTCCATTGGCTGTGACCTTCAGAATGCTGGCGTGGGTAAGAACACCTCCTCTGGGGCTGTCTTCCGGAATTTCCACCTTGCGCATATCCTGGCCCGCCACACCCGGGATCTCGTAGAGCTCCGCCAACGGACGATTCAGGAAGGTAAAGTCGGAATCGATAAAATTTTTCACACCCAGGTCCTCGTCGACCAGCTCCTTGAAGAACAAGCGCGTCTCATTCAACATGGCCAAACGCATGGTGTCCTTGTATTCCGGATACAGCAGTTTATCCGGAGTAGTAGCATCGAATTCCTTCAAACGTAGCCACTGGCCGACAAAGTCCTCCACGAATCGCTCCGACTTTTCGTCCTGCAACATGCGTTCCACCTGGCGGGTCAATATCCTGGGATTGGAAAGCCGCTTCTTCCTCCCCAAATCAAAGAGTTCCTGGTCCGGCATGCTCTTCCAAAGAAAATAAGAAAGGCGCGTAGCCAGGGCGTAATCGTCGAGTTCCCCCGGTTCCCCAGCATGGAACATAAACTGAGATGAACTCAGCAGAGCCCGGAGCGGCAATCGCAAGGCATCGAGAAAGTCGCGCCCATCTTCCAAAGCTGGTTTGGCCAGTTTTACGAAAGCTTCAATCTCGCCCGGCTTGGCGGGACGACGGAAAGCAAGAGGAGCCAGGCGAGCCACAATTTCTTTCACATGCTCCATCGGCTCTTTGCTCAATTGAACTTCGTATCCCTTCTCCCCTTCCACCAATTCCACCCCGGCCAACAATTGTAGGGTGTTTGGCGGTGGCCAGGTTTCGACCAGAGGTCCTTCCACCTGCATCGACTTCAGGGCTACCCCTTCGCCATGGTAATCTTCGAGCGGAATAACCGGACCTTTCCCCAGGGTGGATATGCCGTAGCGACCCAGGCCATCATCCGAGTCCAGGTCTCCCGGCATAGGGTTCAGGTAATCTCCGGGTTTTAGATAAGTTGTGAAATCCAGGGTATTGGATTGGCCCGGGAGGATATCCACAGCGCCAATGAGATCGATACCCGTGCGATCGCTTCCGCTACGTAAAATTTTCAATACGACTGGCGTCGTAGCGCGAAAGGCGTAAGCCTCAGCAGTAATTCGGTAAAGACCAGGTTCGTGAATCCGGAATCCCACTCGGTCCGACATCATGAGGTAATCCAAATCGACGATCAATCCGACCGCATCCTCAAGTTTCAGGATGTTTTGTCCCCCACTGGAAACATCCACATTGAACCACCGGTTCACATAGGGCGAATTGTAGTAATCGATTTCACGCTTACCTTGATTAGGGAGCCTTTTTAAATTGATGGCAAAATCGAGAGCCCGGTCGGCCGTATCGATATAGCTGCGGATATGGAGGTCCGAAAAGCGTTGGCCTTTACCCACGGTATCGAAGCCGCCAGAATCACTCTCAGCCGGCAAAAACCTGCCCAGCTCTTCGGAAATCTCCAGCAAATCCATGATGGTATATTCATACTCGGTTGGGGTGAGACGGCGGGAAGGCACCCGGCCCTCGGTTCGCTGGAGGCGTGAATTGGTTTCCAGAAGGTGATGGTTTAGTGACTTCAGAGCGGTTTGCAAAAGCCGGGAATCGGGACGCTTTTTCTTCTTGGGCGGCATCTCCCCACTATTGGCCCGGTCAAACACATGCCCCCACTGCCGGAAAGTAGCGGGATCTTTCAGGTCAAATCCCAGACTCTCGAAATCCAACGGCGTATCGGTAGCCCAGTCATGGCACTCGATACAATGTGCCTCAACCAGGGGGCTCACCGCTTCCTCCAAGGGAATAGGCGCCGGATTGCCCTTGGAGGGCAAATTGAGCCCCATTAAGAAGAAAAAACTAAGCAGGTTAACGGAGTGTTTCCTCATCCAAAAAGACCTCGGATTAGAAAAGTAGACTTCCACGATTGAATGGAAAGGGCAATTGATCTGATCATTGTGCTACAGTGGGGGATTTGACAGCAATAAAAAACAATATTATTAACGGAATTAACAAAATAAATGCCATTTTCGGCTCTTAACCCCTGCATCCGAACCGTTTCGAATGAACCGATCGCGCGCCATACTCTTCAAGCTGATCACGGTGCTATTAATGCCTGTGCTCTTCCTGATTGCCGTGGAATTGGGGCTGAGGTTGGTTGGGTTTGGTTACCATACGGCAGTGTTCTCGGAGGAAAAGGGGCAGGTAAGAAACAATTGGGCCTTTACCTTCCAGTATTTTCCCTGGTCCATGGCCCGCCCTATGCAACCGGTCAGCTTCAGCAAAGAAAAACCGGAAGAATCCCTGAGGATTTTCCTTCTGGGCGGCTCTGCCGCACAAGGTTTCCCGGCTTCGGGATTTGGCATGGCTGCTCAATTACAGATTCTGCTGGAAGAGGCCTATCCAAATCGGAAGATCGAAGTCATAAACACCGCCATCACCGCGATCAATTCTCACGTGGTCCTTCCAGTTGCAGAAGCCTGCCTGAGATACGATCCTGATTTCCTGATCGTTTATGTGGGAAACAATGAGGTGGTGGGTCCATTCGGTCCAGGAACCACCCTTGCCGGATTCAGGCAAAGCCGGTTCTCCATCAAGGCATCTACGGCGCTCAAATCGACCCGGCTCCACCAACTGATCACCCTGGCCATGGGCAAGCACAAATCGCCCGCCGGATCCTGGCGGGGCATGAACCAGTTTTTGCAAAACACGATCGCCAGGAATGACTCACGCCTACAAGCTGTCTATGAACATTACGAGGCCAATTTGCGTGAATTGTCAAATGCGGCCGATAAGGAGGACTGCACAGTCATCGTTTCGACTGTGGCGGTTAACCTGCGGGACAATCCACCATTTGCCTCGAAGCAAAAAACATCCCTCTCTGACGAAGAATCCAGCCAATGGGGCAACTATTTTAGAAGGGGAAGGGAGTTTCAGGAAAAGGGGCAGTATGGCTTGGCCATTGACGCCTATCTTTCCGCCAACCGGATCGACGACGGGTATTCAGAACTCCACTACCGACTTGGCCAATGTTACCTTGCTGTGGAAGAAGAATCAAAGGCCAAACAAGCCTTTGTTGCTTCCCGTGACTTGGACGTTCTCAGATTTCGGGCGGACAGCCAGCTCAATGCAATTCTAAGAGACTTGCCCGAAGGAACCCTTCTGGTCGACAACGCCAGGTACCTGATGGGGGCATTTAAGGAACCACCTGATGAAGAGTTGCTTGTCGACCACGTGCACCTTTCCTTCAAAGGAAATTACTTGGTGGCCCGTTCCCTGGCGGAAGCTATTATGGCCCAAACGGCGCCTCCCGCGAACAGCTTTCCAGACGAGACCGAAACCGCTCGCTTACTGGCCTTCAGTGATTGGGACCGCCATCGCATTGCCAAAAAACTGGCTGGTGAGTTGTTGAACAAGCCGCCCTTTACCAACCAATTGGGTCACAGGCAACGTCAGGTGAAAAGACAACGCCAAGTCAGCCGCCTGGCCGACAGGCTCACTCCCGGAGCATTGTCAGCCATTGAAAATCAATTTCGGGAACTCCTGGAAATAAGACCTCGAGATCGGCAACTCCAATTTCGATTCAGCGAGTTCCTGAGGCAGACCGGTAACCCATCGGAGGCTCGAAAACTCCTGCAGAAATTGGCCGATGGCAATCCGCATGATTTCGCAACCCGCCTCAGTCTGGCTTACCTGACGATGGAAGAAAAGGATTTCGAAACATCGGAACGCCATCTGACTTTCCTGCTCAAACAAAATCCCTATGCCATCGAAGTACGAAGCGAATTCCTGAGACTACTGGTTGAACGAGGAGACCTGGATCGTGCTGAAACGTATATCGAGAAACTGGTGGCAGATCATCCGCAAGACCCGGACATCCGATACCTTTCCGGCCTTATCCAGTTGGCCAGGGGAAACAAAAGAAAGGCCCTCGAACAATTTCGCCAGGCTTGCCAAATCGATTCAACCCACAATAGAGCTTGGAAACAACGCGTACAACTCATTCGTGAGCACGGCTATGCCAAGACCACGCTGACCGAAGTCGAGGCATGGATGAAAGCAGACCCCCATAGTACGGACGCTCTTGTGACGCGGGCCGAACTGTTGATGGAACAAAAGGAATACTTCTCTGCCGAGGAATCTTACCGAAGGGCCGTGGAATTGAATCCCGATAAATTTCAAGTTCGCTCAATGTGGGTTCAAACAATGACTCAACTAGGTCGCATCGATCAGGCAATTTCCCTGTTACAGGAGGATTTGAAAGCCGACCCCTACATACGGGATGGCCATTCCATCCTGGGACTCGTTCTCGATTACGCCGGAAGAAAACGGGAAGCGATCGAAGTATACGAACGGGGCCTGAGGCGACAACCCAACAGCCCAAAAATCCTGCGAGAACTAGCCTGGATTTATTCCACAGCCAAGGATGACCGGCTACGCAACGGACCAAGGGCTTTAGAGCTTGGCCGCCAAGCCCTGAGCGCTTCACCTTCCGACCCGGATTTACTGCAGGTGCTGGCCGCGGCTTTGGCGGAAAACAGACAATTCGAAGAAGCCCTAAAAACGGCCATCCGAGCTCTTGAACTGGCCCAAGCGCAAAATCAGGACAGCCTGGCCAATTTCATAAGCCGCTGCCTATCCGCCTACCAAAAGCGACTTCCCCTCCGGGCGGATTAGAGCGTGTCGGGGCTGGGAGGGTTCAGCCACAGAGGGCTCAGAATAGGAATTAGCCGCGAAAGAGCGCAAGGAGCACAAAAAATACAACCTTAAATTGGTTCAAACCGAATGATTTTCCGCCTTCAGGAATGCCCAACTCCACCAAAATTTCTTTGGGTTCTCTACCTTCTTTTGTAGCTGAAAATATCGCGGCATAAAGCCGCTCCTACAGTTCGATAACGATCAAGATCACGATCAAGATTTACCTCTGCATGTCACGCCGTAGGCCTTGGCCTAGGCAGGTGCCTTTTCATTCCTAATTCCTAATTTGTGAGCTTTGCGAACTTCTCCCCTCTGCCCTTTGTGCCTTTGTGCCTCTGTGCCTTTGTCCCTTTGGCGGCAGCCAATTCCTAATTCCTAATTCCTAATTGGCGCCCTTGGCGCCTCCCCTCTGTGTTCTCTGTGGTTTCTGTGGTTAATCCATCCTAATTCCTCATCCCTTCTCCCAGCCTCTGCGTGCTTGGCGGCTTTGCCAGAGCAAATCCGAAGGCGCATAACGGAGAGCGGGTTTTCCAACCCGCTTTAAAGAGAAAATGGCGGACAGGAATGTCCGCCCTCCTTTTTCTTGTCGAAGCGACTGATTACCAAGGCGAGTTTTTTGTATTTTGTGCCCTTTGTGCCCAATATTTCGCGGCATTAAGCCGCTCCTACAGTTCGATAACGATCAAGATCACGATCAAGATTTACCTCTGCATGCCACGCCGTAGGCCTTGGCCTAGGCAGGTGCCTTTTCATTCCTAATTCCTAATTCCTAATTGGCGCCCTTGGCGCCTCCCCTCTGCGCTCTTGGCGCCTTTGCGAGAGTCAATTCCTGGTTCTTCTTTAAAATAACGTTTATATTGTCATTAAATTCCATTATATTATTTTTTGTTGAGCTTTCCAGCTCGCTTGGGCAAGTTGGACAGATTGGATGAAAAACCGCCCGCTTGTATCATTATCCATCTAAAAAAATGCAAAGGAAAGCCATATTGTTGAACCCGATTGACAACATAGCCGCGGCGTTGACCGACCTGAAGGCAGGTGACCAGGTCGATTTGGAACTTGGAGGGGAAGATACCCGAAGCATTTCATTAAAGGATAGCATCCCACTGGGCCACAAATTTGCCATTGCTCCCGTTCCGGCGGGAGCGGAGATCCTGAAATACGGCCTTTCCATCGGGCCGTCCACTCGCGACATCGCCGTGGGTGAGCACGTCCACACGCACAATGTCCTGGACAGCGATGACGACGAACTGGTGCAAAACATGGGAAAGGCGGCCGGTTGATGAATAAGGAGATCCCAGCCCGCATATCTCACAAATCTTCTACTGCGCTCCGTGAAGGTGAAAGGGGTCAGTCATTTATTTTCAACATGGGGACATGTCAAAAATCAACGACTGACCCCGAAGGCACTCGACCTTCGCTCCCTCGCGACGAATTTGGCGGCGTGTCGGCCTGCGGCCTCGGTAGTGAGATATCCGGCCTGGGATACCAGAGAGTAGACGGACAAGTGGGAATCCGCAACAACGTGGCGGTCATTTATACGGTCGGTTGTTCGAAGTTTGTGGCCCAGAAAATTTCCGACAAGTTTGAGAACGCTCAGTTGTTCGGCCGGCGAAACAGTTGTCACGAATGGCAGCCCTTGTTCGACAAGTTTGTAGCCCTGGTCAAGCATCCCAATACCGCCTCGGCCCTGTTTGTGGGTCTCGGTTGTGAATTCAACGAAGCCCCACGCTTTGTGGAAGCACTGAAGGATTCCGGGAAACCGGTTGAATTCGTGCAGATCACCGATTCTGGGGGCACGATCAAGACCATTCAGGAGGGCACCAGGAAACTGCGCAATTTGATCGAGGAAGCGGAGCAGGCGCCGCGGGTGCCTTTAAAGATCAGAAACCTGGTAGTGGCCATGGATTGCGCCGGATCAGATGCCACATCGGGATTGGCATCTAACCCGGCAGTGGGTGTCGCCTCGGACATGCTGGTGAAAGCTGGCGCTACGGTCTACTGTTTTAACGTGGACCAGGAATTGGTGGGAATGGAGGACGAATATGTGGCCCGAGCGGCCAATGGAAACGCCGCTGCACAACTGCGGGCCGCCATGCCCGATTGCAAGGCACCCACAGTGAGTAAAGGCAACCGGGATGGCGGAATCACCACGGCCAGGGAGAAAGCCATCGGCGCTTTCGCCAAAGCGGGCAGCTCACCCTTCATGGGGGTGGTGAACACCTTTGAAAAACCGGCTGAGCCGGGTCTCTATCTCGAAGTCATGGTGCCGGGATCCTTCGAGGATTACAGCGATCCTCAATGCGCCATGAACATGGCAGCCTGCGGTGCCCATGTGGTGGTGGAAACGACCGGTATTGGCACGGTAACAGGAGGCGTAGTTGCCGCCACCATGAAGGTTTGCGCCAATCCCAAGACCTGCACCCTCCTGGGAGATGAAATGGATGTCGACGCCAGCCCCATCATGACTGGGGACAAGACCATCGACGAGGTTGGTGAGGAAATTTACAGCGAAATTCTCGCCGTGGCGGGAGGCAAGCAGACCAAATCCGAAATCCTGGGACATTTTGAAGATTGAAAAGGTATTTGAAACGGACGTGCTGATAGTAGGCGGCGGAGCCGCCGCCCTGCGCGCCGCCATCGGCGCTGGAAAACAAGGGGTTAAAGTGACCGTGGCCCTGAAGGGCAAGACCGGTAAAGTCGGCGCTTCGGTGTCGCTCGATTCTCCGGCCGTGGCCTGGCAATGTGCTGACGGCTGTTCGGCCGATACCGGTGACAGCCCCGAGGTGCATTTTAAGGAGATTGTGAGGGTGGGCCTTGGCATGGCCGATCCCCGCCTGGCACGCATCCAGGCCAACGAGATCGTGTACCGTACCCGGGAGCTGGAACGCTGGGGAGTGGAGTTTGTCAAGGACCCTGCCGGCAAGAAAAAGCATTTTACCGCACACTCTTGTTTCGCCAGTCACCACAGGGCTCACTCAGTCCGCGACACCGGCCGCGGTCACGCTGGGGAAATTGTCTGGGCCATGATCGACCAATCCAAGAAATACGACATCGAGGTGCACCAGGACGTGTTTATCACCGATTTGCTGGTGAAGAATGGTCAATGCGCGGGAGCCATGGCTTTGGGTCCCGATGGGCAAGCCATGGTTTACCGGACCGGAGCGGTCATGTTGGGCGCCGGGGGAGCCCGCCAGATCTTTCCGCCCGTGGTTTTCCGGGGCATCGATACCACTGGTGACGGTTATGCCATGGCTTTGCGGGCCGGAGCGGAATTGACCAATATGGAGTACATCCAATACATGGTGCTGCCGGAGGGTTTTAACATGGTGGACATTCCGGGCATGTACTGGAGCGTCTTTCCGAAAATGAGAAACCGCCTGGGGGAGGAGGCGCTCTCCCGCTATCTTCCAGACGGTTTGACGGCGGAGGAAGCCATGCGCAACCGTTGCATGCACATGCCTTTTTCCATGCGCGATGGTTCCGGCTGGATCGACGTGGCCGTGGCCAAGGAACAGAATGAAGGGAGGGATGTTCCCGGTGGAGGTCTCTACCTGGACTTTTCGGAATGCGACCTGGAGAACTACGAACCGGTCATCCAACACCACTTCGATGAAGGAAAACTGAAGCGCAAAGCCATTCGTCCCGGCAAGGAGGCCCGTGTCGTTACGACTGCGCACGCCAGTAATGGCGGCATACTCATTAACGAACAGGCCGAAGCATCTTTGCCCGGACTCTTCGCCGCCGGTGAAGTCTGCTCCGGGCCCCATGGCGCGGACCGCCTGGGTGGAGGGATGGTCAGCATGGGTATCGTATTTGGCGCCCGGGCCGGAAAATATGCGGCCAAGCACGCCAAGCAAACCAACCGTGCCTCGCTGAAGGAAAGCGCCTTGGCCCCGGCTCTGGAACGACTGAATACTCAGGGAGGCGGCAAGAAGGCTGACGATCTGTTCGACAAACTCCAGGAAACGATGGGACGCGATTTCCTCAATGTGAAAAGCCGCGCCGGTTGCGAGAAACTCCTGAAGGACATTGAGGAACTACGAGGCGGCTGGCTGCCGAATTTAAGGCGACAGGACCTCCCCACCCTTCGCCGGACCATTGAAGCTGAGAATTCGCTCAAGGTAGCCGAACTCATGGTACGAGCCGCGCTGGCCCGGGAAGAAACCCGGGGTAATCACTACCGCGAAGATTTCCCGGAAATCGACGATGAGAAGTGGCGCAAGAATATTATTCTCACCGAAGCAAATGGTGCGGTGAATCTTACTACCAGGGACTTGAACGAACTGGCATCGGTTTCGTCGTGAAAATCCTCACCCATGCCGTTCTTTCGGGGATTTTACCATTGGCCTTTTTTTCCTGGGGCAACCCGGAGCAAACCACATCCAACGACGTAGCCGGATGGATCGATGAGGAGCGGCTCCTCGAGGAGGACCATGAGGGGACCAACTGGCTCTCGCTGGGCAAGAATTGGAAACAACAGCACTACTCGCCTTTGGACGACATCAATGCCTCCAACGTAGCTGAGCTGGGTTTTGCCTGGGAATATGACGCCTCCTCCCGGATCGGGAAGGTGCCCCGCGGCCTCGAGGCCACGCCATTTTTGGTGGATGGGGTCATGTACACCTCTGGCGCCTGGGGGGTTGTCTATGCCCTTGAGGCCGGTACTGGGGAGGAAATCTGGCGCTATGATCCACCAGTGGATCCGACTTATAGCCGCAAAGCCTGTTGTGATGTGGTCAACCGGGGGGTGGCTGTATGGAAAGGTAAGGTTTACGTCGGAACCATCGATGGATGGCTGACCAGCCTGGATGCGGCTACCGGAGAAGTGAACTGGCGGTCGGATGTCATCATAGACCGGACAATGGCCTATGCCAACACCGGGCCCCCTCAAATCGCCGGCCGCGTGATCGTTATCGGCACTTCGGGAGCGGACATGGGAGCGCGCGGCTATTTTTCCGCCTACGACCTCGAAACCGGCGAGCTGGCCTGGCGCTTTTTCACTGTGCCGGGAGATCCGAAAAACGGATACGAGCACCCCGAGGTGGAAATGGCGGCCAAGACCTGGGATCCCGACTCGAGATGGGAAGCGGGTGGTGGCGGCACGGTCTGGGGACAAATGACCTACGATCCGGAATTGAATCTTCTGTATGTAGGCACCAGTAACGGATCCCCCTACCCGGCCTGGATCCGAAGTCCCGGCGGAGGCGACAACCTGTTTCTCTGTTCCATTTTGGCCATTGATCCGGACACCGGGCGCCTGATCTGGTATTACCAGGAAACGCCAGCCGAAAGCTGGGATTACACGGCAACCCAGAACATGATCCTGGCCGAGCTGGAATTCGGCGGCCAGATGCGCAAGGTGCTGATGCAGGCGCCCAAGAACGGCTTCTTCTACGTGCTGGACCGGGAAACAGGTGAGCTTCTTTCGGCAGAAAATTTTGTCGAAGTCAACTGGGCCAGCCATATCGACCTGGAAACCGGCCGTCCGGTATTTACCGGCTTGGCCGACTACCGGGACGAACCGAAGTTTGTGGTGCCGGGACCTTATGGGGCACACAACTGGAATCCCATGTCCTACAGCCCGAAAACAGGACTGGTTTATATCCCCACAACCAACACCCCGATGGTGTTCGGTTCGCCCTCCTCCTTCACCTACCAGAAGGCGACCTGGTCCATGGGCCTGGGAATGGGCATCAATGTGCCGTTTTCCCCCGAGGATAAAAAGAAATACGCCGATGGCCAGAAAAGCACGGAAAAGGAGGATATTTTAAAGGCCTGGGATCCCGTAAAGCAGGAAGCCGTGTGGGAGGTCAGGCTGCCCGTCGCCATGGGTAACGGAGGAATATTGTCCACTGGTGGGGACTTGGTTTTTCAGGGGACCAATACCGGGTACTTAAACGTTTATCACGCCAGAACCGGGAAGCTGCTTAAGGAATTGTTTACCGGTACTGGCATAATGGCCGCACCGATGACCTACAAGATCGACGGCGTGCAATACGTGGCGGTAATGGCCAGTTATGGAGGCGGACGCCTGGCCTTCGGATCTACCGAAAAGGAGGTCGCCTTTCACCAATACAAAAACTATGGCCGTATATTGGCCTTCCGTCTAGGTGGAGGGGATACGCCGCTCCCGCCCAAAGCCGAGCCGGTTCCCCGGCCCGCTCCGCCCGACATCCAGGTCAAACCCGACTACATCGAATCCGGGGCCGACACGTTTGCCTTTTATTGCCGCCTCTGCCATCAGGCCGGTCCAAATGAAATCTTTTTCTCCCAATACCCGGACTTGTCCAAGATGACCGAGGGCACCCATGCAATTTTCAAACAGATTGTTCTGGACGGGCTCTACGCTCCACTGGGCATGGCTGGTTTCGCCGATGTCCTGGACGAACAACAGGTCGAAATGATTCATCACTTCCTCATCTCCCGACAAAAGGAACTCTGGGAAGCTGAGAATTAGGAATAGCCGCGAAAGAGCGCAAAGAGGGAAAGTTAAATTAGGAATTAGGAATTAGGAATTAGGAATTTTGGGTTAGAGAAATGGACTCTCGCCAAGACGCCAAGTTCGCCAAGATTAGTATCCTTTTCCCCCATCCGTGAAATCCGTGGTTATTCTCCTGCTCGCGAAGTGATCCTGTTTCGGCGAAGCCGGATCAAGTGACTGAAAGGAACGTTGTTAAAAAAAATTAGGAATTATGTGTTTTTGTGCCTTTTGTGGCTCTCCAATACCCAATCCGTGTCATCCGTGGTTTAAAATACCTAAACCTCCTCTTGTGACTTCTGTGCCTTTTGTGGCCAATAAAATCGCGGTTTTAAGCTACTCCTACACCTCGAACTCGGCTGGGTTGAAGTAGGAGCGCACGTCCTGGATCTTGCCGTCCCTAACGGTAAACACATTGCAGCCGCGGGCTTCGCCGGTCTTGCCGTCGTGGGTGGTAAAAGAAATCATCCACTCCACGGCCAGACGGTCTCCGTCCTCGGTATAACGCTGAATCCGGACCTTGGCATCGGCAAAGCCGGTAATGACGGCGGAATAGAGTTCGCGTAATTGATCGAGGCCTTGCAACTCCTCTGAGATGGGAGCCTTGAAAGTGGCGTCCGGTTGAAAGCAACTGAGGATCCCTTCCAGGTCTTTGTTTCCTTCGAATTCCCAGTAGGTGCGAATGACATCAATATTTCTCATCGGATATTCTGATTATTTTGTATTCAAAAAAACAATACAGCCCCCACTATTCCTGTAGGGGCTGTATCACTACAACGTGGCAATATACTAGGAACAAACTTAAACTCACCAACTTAAAGTGTTGGTCAAATAGTAGGTAGTAGGCGATGGACTACGGAACTGCCGAAGTACTCCATTGGGGTCTGCTCCGATTGGAATCAAAGCTTCACCTTTGAATGCATTGCGGATGTTCAATTGAATCTTCCAATTTAGCGGATTTCCAAACAGTTCAATATCTCTATTGTAGCCAACCCACAGGTCGATATTATCTTCATCCGGACCCCAAATCGGTCCATCCAGGTTCGGCAGGTACAGGTCGACCTCTTCGCTATAGTCATAATCATAACCAATGGACACCTTTGACTGCCAGCGATAGGCGCCCCCCAAATTAAAGCCGCGAAGACGCCCTTCCCTGATACGGTAGTTGGTCACTAGGTTGGCACGCCATTCACGTTGCTCAGTAGATACCTGGCCTTGCTTGGCTCTAATCGCTGCAAAAGGACCGGAAAACAAACGGATGTATTCGCTATCCCAGAGAAGAGCATTTCTTATACTAAGGAGATGGTTCGCCTGCCAGAATTGAGCGGCCTGCATGTTGGCGACCACTTCGGCGCTTGCCGCAGCAAGGGCAGGCGCAACATCCGAGTTGATCGTCTGCTGCTGGCCCACGTTTAGCATGACACTCCAGTTGCTGGTAATATTGCCCACGATGTCGACTTCGAATCCTTCAGCTGCTCTGGATTCAACCGCGCTTAAGCCCGGGATAAATGTTTGTTGAAACTGGTCGGTTTCCACCCTCCAATTGAGCGCGTCCCGTGTCCTGGCAGGGAGGAGATTGATAATGGCGTTTATGAAGTTATCATAAGAAGCATTATCATCGACATTGGTAGAATTGACATGAGGTGGATCTCCATTGGGAGACGCACCATCATTCGTTATAATAAGTCCTGGGTCTGTCCCGCCTCTTTCTATGATTCCGTTGACAAAATAGGTGTAAGGTCCCTGCTCCCGAGTTTCTACAGCATCCTGAACAAAGGGGATATCTTCATTCCGGTCAGTTATCAGATTGGTGATCGATGTCCGGCCAGCGTTATTGAAGAACTGCTGAAATAAACCGGTGGCTCCTCCTGAAGTTGATTGAGACTCATTCGTCTCATACCAGTTGAGACGAACCGAAAGCCGGTCTTCCAACATGGATAGGGTAAACCCACGTTCCTCGGTGTCTCCAGTCGGCGGGTTCAACACCTCGTTAAATATGTTGCGGCGCAGCCGGGTAGGCTGGAAGTTCTCGGATTCACTCCAGTGAACGGACAAACTCACAGCGTCACTGAAAGGATTCCAGGAATCAGGGATACGAGCAACTATACTCGTTGTTTCGGTATCTCCTGAGATGGGATCCGTAGAGACAGCCAGTAATTCTCCACCTTCCGGGTTGGCTGTGCCATCGGGCAGATTTGAGGAAAAGCTGGTATCCGAATTCCTTGAAAGGAACTGCCTGCTCTCATCACTACGGGTACCGTATATCAAGGCAAGGGTAGGAATGTGTTCCATCTCCTCAAAGAAGAATCCCTGATAGGCCAACACCTCTGAACTAACCTCAATTCTGTTCCCGGTTGTCCTTGTGAGGATATCCCTTGCCGGAAATTCACCGGATCCATAGCCGCCCCATCCAAATCCAGGGTTGATAAATTGCAATTTGAAAACATCGCCCTCATTGATCCTGGGTGCGTTGATGGGTTCGGTGATCCTGAAGTCGGTAGCGGTCCGGAATTCATCACCTAATAATGAGGGACCGAAGTAAACGGAATGTCGAATTTGACGGGCGCCGCCGCCAAGAGGTTGCCCACCGAAAGCCCGCGCTTCCGCGCCTCCACCGGTTGCATCATCGCCCCAATGGAATCGCTTCGATTGACTATGAACGGTGCGCTCTTCATACAGCTTGATGCCGGAAAGGATGTGCCGGCCAAAATGCTTGGTTATGCCGTCGCTTTCAGTCAAATCGATTTCATAAAATGCGTTGGCACGCCAGGACTCCCGGCCAATCTGATTAAATTGGCGGTCACGGGTAAAATCGTTCATGAAGGCTCGGCCTACGTGCGGATTCAGCGCTGCGCCATCTCTTTGCCAAATGTTCAGATCTACTCTTACATTTCGGCTGTTGCCAAAAGTTCCAAAATTCCCCGGGCTGAAGCTCAGATCGGCTTCGGTATCGTAGCTTTCTTCATGGTAGGCAAATTCGAATCCTCCCTTGCCGTCGAACAAAATCTGTTCCAATGAAAAGTCGGTGGTATCGAATTCCTGACCTACCCGGTTCATATCTCCGGTGATCAACAGGTTATTATTGTCGAACATCACCAAAGGCATGGTCGGCCGTTTGAAGCCTGCGCCACGGAGGGCGTGCTGTGTAGACGTGTAAACTGCAGGCCAGCCTTTCCTTGCCGGACCACGAGGTTTAAAGTCGAAGGATGCGCCTTGCTGACCCTGAAATCCGCGGCTGGCGTCCCAATCTGCAAAGGCAGGAACGGTGTGGTCGGGGGAAATGAGCGCTATCTGAGCAAAGAAGTTAAGCGTAACCGGCGTGCCGATCGAGTTGAAGTTCAAATTCTGATTGATCGGCATCGGGGCAGGTACATCCGGATGATTCCGAAAGGTTCCGTCCGAAAGCCACCCCTGAATAATTTCATCGTCCTCTACCACATCATAGGGCGCGCGGTGATGGATAAACTCGTGCGGTCGGTTGCTGTTGAAAAGCGCTTTTGGGTAACCCAAATTAGGGCTGGCGCCCAACCAGAAGAACTGGCCGCCTCCGAATAAGTGCGGTCCTCTGTTGGATAAGGTATTGTGTTCGAGGTACCATTCGGGACCCGCTCGACTAAGGCTGTGTTCATCGTCAAACCACTGCTCGAATTCATAGACCGGAGGGACAATATTGGGCCTGTTGCTGTTAATTTGACCTTGTTCGTGACTGGCACGCATAGTTGTGCGACCAAACCAACTGTCTTCTCCCTTACGCAAGACAGCCTCCAAGGATACAAACATTCTCTTATCCCGTTCAAAAGCAGGCCTTTGTTTATATTCTGCTTCATCATAGAGACCGGCTACACGCACAGCCAAACGATCCTCGACGAGTACCTTATTGATATCGAATGTTCCTCGATGAGACCCACGTTCTCCAAGCCGGAGGGAAACAGAGCCTCGATCGCCACCTACGGTTGCATTGCGTATGGAATTCTCAATTACCCCACCTGCTGATCCAATCCCGAAAAGCAAGGAATTGGGTCCCCGGTTAATCGTGACCGATTGGGTATTATAGCCATCAAAGGGGATGTCCGTCGTAAAATAATTGCGAGTAAGGGTAGCAGGGTTAAGACCGCGAATACGTTGTGCATAGTGCGGGTTGATCCGATTGCCATCTTGCGCTACACCGTTGGAGAAATTACCAAAGACTCCGGCAGACTCCGTGTTCACCGCATAAGGCAGCAAGGTTTCGGAATCGGTGGCTCCAAGATCCCGGAGCAATTCTTCGGTGTAGACGGAAATGGCTGCACCCACGTCCGCCAACCTGGTTTTGAGACGGGTTCCCGCCAGCGTAGTGGTAGCGAGGTAGCCTTGTATTTCACCTTCCTCGATTACAAAGGGTGACAATTCGTAGACCTCCGGTTCGTCTTCCTCCTCCTGAGCCAGTGCAAAATACGGGCTCAAAACAAGAAGTCCCGCCGCGATTTTCCAAATATGAGAATTACTTTTCATCGTGCTTATGTCGTTTGATCATTACCGTAGATGCGTTTTCGCATTGTTTGTTAAATTAATTACCAAGAAGGGTTATCCGGCCTTCCGTGTTACGCGCTTGATGCGTTGAAATTCATGCAGGGCTTTGGATGACCCAACTAATCCCAAGCCGCTTTGTTTGATGCCCATATGGGGCAGGTATGGCGCCCATTTTGCGGCATTGATCATAACTTCTCCGAACTCCAGCTCCCGGCTGAAACGATCGATCCGCTCCTCATCTTCGGAAAAAATAAAGGAAGATAGCCCGGCCTCGGTATCGTTGGCCATTTCCAGAACCTCATCGTCATCTTCAAATTCGATGATGCTGATGACCGGTCCGAAAATCTCACCCCGGTAAAGTTGCATCTCGGGAGTCACGCCCTTTATGACGGTAGGCGGATAGAAAGAGCCATCTTCCGGCACGGTAGTTAGATCGCCTCCGGCCAGAATCTCGGCGCCCTTCTCCACCGCATCCGTCACCCAGTCATGAATGCGGTCCCGGGCCTCTTGGCGAATCAACGGACCCAAGGTCGCCCCGGAATCCTTTCCAAAGCCCAGGATTTGGTCGGCGGTCCCCTCCACGAATCGCTTTTCCATTTCAGAAGCGATCGATTTGTGAACAAAAACCCGATTCGGATCGATGCAGATCTGACCGGCATTGAACATCTTGAACCCGCAGATGATGCCTTGCGCAATATCTTTGTCGGCATCGTCAAAAACGATGGCCGGGGCATTCCCTCCCAGCTCGAAACAGTAGTGCTTCAGGCTGGTATTGCCTTGGGTAAGGATTTTCCTTCCCGTGGCGAACGATCCCACTGCGGACAGCAATGCCGGAATGGTACTGCCGGATAAGGCCGGTGGAAGCACCTCGTTGTCTCCATACATGAAGGAGAGAACTCCGGGGGGAAATCCGATATCCTGACAGATTTTCCCGATAAGGTAGGCGCTGATCGGCGTTTCCGGAGACGGTTTTATCACTATCGTGCAACCAGTGACCAATGCGGGTCCCAATTTGAAACTCATGGTCTCCAGAGGAAAGTTCCAGGGCAGGTAGGAAACGACGACCCCCAAAGGCTCGTAAAGCAGTTCGTGCAGGCAGTCACCGTCCGGATCCGGAATGGCTTCATTCTCCTGCTTTCTCATGGCGTCGCAGAAATAATCCAGTGAATCCATCAGGAGACCGGGCTCCATTTCGGCCTGGGCCCAGACCTTTCCCGTCTCATACATCAACGCTTCCTGGATAGCTTCCCGGTTCTCGCCGATGGCATCCTTCAACTTTTGTATCCAACCGATTCGCTCCTCCGGAGAAAGCCTGCTCCAGGTCTTGAAGGCCTCCTGAGCGGCGTTCAGGGCGATTTCCGCGTCGGCGGGACCGGCCTTGGCCACTTCGCCGATGATTTCATCGGTGGCCGGACAGGTTACAGAGTGCCGTTCTCCTGATTGGGCGTCACACAGTTCGCCATTCATATAAAGAGGAAGGTATCCGAATTTCATTAGGCCAGTCTCAATGGAAAAAAGGTGCAAGTATTTCTCCACCCGTTACCGAAAGGGTAATCAGAAGGAGAACATTTTACATTGGCAGATAAAATGCATCCGACGGATCATTTGCCAAGCTAAAAACAAAATTATTGTTTAAATTAACAAAATTATTGTTAATTTAGAGAAAAGAAGGGCGCAAAGTCAGGCGACTTTTTGGATGTTTCAGCGCTTTGAAAAAGTAAGGGGTCAATCTGTCCAAGGTGATGCCCTACGGGTCAGATGTCTTCCCGCAGCTCCGACCAACTCCTTTTTTAACATGTTAAAATAACATTTATTTGTTAAATATGCCTTGACTTTTATCATTTTCCTTATGGATCTAAGGCTTAATGAAGCGCAAAGGGCTAGAATATCTCAGTGAATGGAAAGACCGGCCTAATCGAAAGCCCCTTATCGTGCGCGGAGCCCGTCAAGTAGGCAAGACCTTCATTGTCAGAGACTTCGCATCACAGAATTTCGACAATCTAATCGAGCTGAATTTAGAATTGCATCCCGAGAAGGCCGATCTCTTCGCCTCGAAAGACCTGGATGAGATTCTCAGAATGCTCGCCCTGGATTCAAACTCCCAAATCATTCCAGGCCGCACTCTACTTTTTTTCGACGAAATCCAACGAACACCGGAAATTATCGCCTTTCTCCGGTATTTCTACGAGCTGAAGCCCGAGCTACACGTCATTGCGGCGGGTTCGCTGCTCGAGTTTACGCTCAGTGATCACGTCTTTTCCATGCCGGTGGGAAGGGTTGAATACTTCTTTCTCGGGCCTCTCGACTTTGACGAATTCCTTGAGGCTCTCGGAGAGGAACGCTTCCTTTCGTTCCTGCGATCCTACAAGCCTGGCCATCGGATTCCAACATCGATTCACCAGTCGCTTCTCCGCTTGATCAAGTGTTTTTGCATGGTCGGAGGGATGCCTTCAGCCGTTCGGGAATTTAGGAACGGCGACGACTACAGGCTCGCTCATATGGAGCAACAATCGATCCTTCGAACCTACCAGGACGACTTCGCTAAGTACCGGGAGAAGATCCATTTTCGCAGACTTCAAACGGTTTTCACCCGCATTCCCGGCCTAGTTGGAGAAAAGCTGAAGTACGTGAACATCGATCGAAACGAGCGGGCCAAGGATTTGGCCGATTGCATCGAAATGCTTGAAATGGCGCGCGTTATCTATCGCGTGAAACACTCGTCCGGCAATGGGGTTCCTCTTGAAGCCGAATCCGATGGTAAGTCCTTCAAGCCCCTTTTTTTGGATGTCGGCCTTATGTCCGCCGCACTCGGATTGGATCCCATGGAAATCAGTTTGGCTGACGATTTGCTGCCCCTTTTCAACGGTGCGATTGCTGAGCAATTTGCCGGTCAACAGCTTTTGTATCGTAGGAAACCTTACAACCTGCCGGAACTCCACTATTGGCGAAGAGAGAAACGGGGGGCGGCCGCAGAGATCGACTACCTGATCGCGCACGGAGGCCGAATCGTTCCCGTTGAAATAAAGGCTGGTAAAACCGGATCCCTCAAGTCGCTGCACGTATTCGTCGCCGAAAAAGGATCCGATATTGCTGTGCGATTCAATATGGATCAGCCCTCAATGGCTTCAATCCGCCCTTCCATACAAACCGAAAACAAAACTCCCTATACCCTGATCTCGCTTCCACTTTATATGATTGGAGAAACCAGTCGTTTGATCCACCTCAGTGATTAACCCGAATGATTTTCCGCTTACAGGAATGCCCAGCTCCACAAAAATTTCTTTGAGGAGAAGGAAGGGGTCAAGACGGAATGGCGCTTAGTTAAGCGACTTTTGGAATGTTCGATCATCTCGGAGAAGGAAGGGGTCAAGACGTAAAAAGTTATGCCTTACAGGGTCAGTCGTCTTGTAAAAGTGTATGGAGTACAACGGAATACAGTTTTTAAGACCTGACCCTTTTCTTTCGGAAGGCATAACTTTTCTACGGCATGACCCCGACTGGCGTCCATACTATATTCCTCTACAAACGCGCTTAACTAAGCGCCATTCAGACCCGACCCTTTTCTTACAGAAGGCATCACTTTTCTACGGCGTGACCCCGACGGGCGTGTAGGGAAATTTCTGAGACACCACACTAGGGCCGGGCAATGGCGTACATTTCCCTGCCAAACTCGGCCCTTCGTTCAGCCAGGGGTTGATGCCATTTTCCAAAGGCATCCTGAACTCCCCCGTGTTGTTTGACCGGCTCGGAGGAGGCCCAGTTGTCCATCCAACCACACCAGCCCCAGCCGATGAAATCGGGACGCTGAAAGGCCGCATAATAGACTTCCTCGAAACGATCGGCCGCCACGAAATAGTCGGCGCAATGTGGCCCCAGCGGGTCCGGCATGTGGGGAGGTTGGGGCACGGCCCAACTGCTATCGGCGCTGAAAACCGGTTTCCCGGTCAAATTGCGCAGTCGATCCATAACCAACCGGTGATCTTCCCAGGTGGCCCCGTAAAACTGATAGACGATGACCGGAAAGTGTTCGGCGTAGAGTTGAATGAGGTCGTCGGGAAGCGGGGAGTTCAGGTTCAGGGTATCTCCCCAGATCATGTGATTGGGCAGGTATTGCTTTAACACTTCGACTTGGCTGCCCCAGACTTTGTCGAGGATATCGAGCAAAAAGGCGTGGTTGTCCTGCTCCTCACGAATGTTCCCATTTATATCGATCACGGTTCGCCAATCTTCCGCTTCAACCAACGAATCCCAAGAATCAAAAGCGGTGTTATAGGCTGCATTGAAGCTTTCGATCCGGTTCCCGTAGCGTTGACGCATCAGGGCTACGTAGGCCCGTTTGCCAGGAGCATCGGCTCCGAGGTTGCGCAGGCGAACCGGCCAGGTGGTGGTGCCGGGAAGAGGCTTATGATAAAATCCGGGGGGAAAGGGCCGTGCTTCATAAGGGATCAGGATGGGAACATCGGTCAGGCCCCAGGCCAGGATCCAGGGATCGGTGTGGCGTCTTTGGTCAACCAGCTTTTGCCCGGTGGCTTTGACGGCCTCCACGAAGGAATCGGAATAAACGTCCAGGAAATTCTCCTTGCTCCATTTGGGGCGATGCGGCGCCAGATCATGAGTTCGCCAATATTCGTGATAGATGGTTTGAGCCCGTGGAATATAAGGTGTGACATTCATGCCCACCGGAACGAAGTGGCTGTAGAGCGTATTGAAGCCCAGATACTCCGCATCCTTCGCCACCTTCTTCTAGTAGAAAGCCTTAAGGCGTTCTTCGATGCTGGACTCTAGTGACAGACTCAGCTTCTTGTTCCAATGTTCCCGGTTGTAGGGCTGGTTAATGGCCCGCGGACTGACGTGGTCCTGCCCATTGATCAAAAATGCGTTGCCCTCCGGAGTGACCAGCCACCAGCGGTCTTCCCCCTGCTCGAGACGGAAGTATCCGGAAGCTTCAAATTGTTTGCCTGTCCAACCACCAAAGGCGTCGAGTTCTACTTCGGCAGCTAAAGGTTTAACCGAGGCACCCAGAGAAAAGCTTAGTAGGATCAGATGTCTGACACGTCTGTAAATTGCTTTCATGGATTATCGATACTTCTAAAGCCGAAAATCTGTTAACTCAGCAACTCGACAGAGAGATCTTGGTAGGCCGTGAAACCCTTATCGAAAGTGAGGATTTTCAGACGCCATCTATCGGCAAAAGCCGCGAGATAAGCGTCGTTCCAGACCTTTGGAGAATACTGCAGTCCAATGGAGTACCTTCGCCAAGCGGTTTCGATGTCGGGTGGCTCTTCTAAAAATTCGATTCGCTCATCGCTGAGAAATTTGTCGTAAGCTTGCCAAGCCTGGTGATGAGTGAGTGGGGCCGATATGGCTTATGCATTGGTGGCCAATCTGAGAAATCCCTGTTGGGTCATGCGGCACAAAAAGCAAGTAGTGGGGCCCTGCTCGTCCATCCAATTCCAGGCAGACGGGCTATGAGGATGTTTTCTGAAGGTCAGCGCCAACCAGAAGTTTACATCAGCCAAGTAGGGCACGGTCGTCATCCTGGAGTATTTCGCTCAGCTCTTCGCTAGTGTAAACCAAGGTTTCCCGGTTCACAAACAAGGGTCCTTCAAGGCGCTTTCCCTCGGGCGGTTCGGCCTTCTTCAATTCATTACTCACGGCTTTTACCAGGAAGCGCTTGAACGTTTCGCCCCGAAGGGCGGCCTTCGCCTTGGCCCGCCGACATAGAAGGTCCGGAAGGTCCACTGTTGTTCTCATAATTTATGTAAAAACATATTTATGCTTTTATGTAAAGGGAAATTCCAATCCCAAGCTTCTTGGGGAGGATAAATGCCGGATTCCCATGCCATCGCCGGCAACCCCTACCCCACTGTGCCATTTTGCCTTCGTTGATCCTTCTTCTTAAAGGAGGGCCGACATTCCTGAGTGCAGCGGAAGATTTGCCAGACATCCAGGTCATTTATAAGCTGAGCCCTCATGCCAAGCCTGGGCTAGCTTATTGGCTTCGGCTACCATTCGGGTGAATGTCTCGTATGGTTTTCCAAAGGGATCTACCAAACCCTTCCGCGGCAAGGCCGCAATGGTAAGCTCGGAATTCAGCATCCGCGTATAACTGCTATGTTCGGGAGGGATCCAGGTTTGGATGAATCCACAGTGGTGTATTCCCACCATATGGGGTAGCGAACAGAGCGCCTCGGCATACCCTACATAACCTTCACCCATGCGCTCCTCATCGTAGAGGTGGGTTAGAATATCGCCCCGCATCGATGGCTTCATATGCGGAGCATAATCCGCACTGCCATCTCCAATTATAATCGGCTTCCCCGTATTGCGATGAATTTCATCGAAGCGGTCTTTGAACACCTCGACGCTACCATAGCGTTGAATGGAAATCACATCGACATACTTCTTCAGTATCGGGTGCAGCCAGTCCGGCGCGTCATTATAATGTTTGTCGCCAAAAATCAGATGATGGGGGTCGTACTTCCGGACGGCTTTGTTCAATTTGGCATACCATTGCTCGGCGATTAGCGTAAGCATTCGGTTGCTGTCCCTTAGGGTATGGGGAGTATTGTCCGGCCTTGGCCAATCGGTCGTGTTTAACAATGTATCCCAATCGTCGGCTTCGATACCATAGGTGTTGGCCGCTTCCTGGGGAGAAGCGTAGTTCTCCTTTAATACGGTTGTCCAAACTTGTTTGCCGGGAGCATCCGCCGGTTTACGCCTTAGATAATCCACCCAGGGACTAAAATAAAACCACCATTTATTCTCCTCCTTCACCCCTCGGAAAAATCCCATCCAGGCCGCCTCGTCGGTGAAATAATACCCCAGTAATTTTGGATTGTTTTCGTGCTTCGCACACACCTTTCGGGCTTCAGCATCAGCCCTCTCGGTAAACGCTTCCGAGAACACGTCCGGCCACTCGTCGCCCGGCCTCATCGCCGTATGGTATTTCATCAGCTTGATTTCAGCCGTGTAATAAAATTCCGGAGCGATCAGGCTGTGGTCCAAACCATAGAAATGCATGCCAAAGGAATTAAAATTCCACTCCTCCATCCGCATTTCAATATGCCTGAGCCATTTTATTTCTGCTTCGCTGGCCTGCTCGTTGCCTTCCTGCCACCAATCCCCTTTGGCATTCAGCATCCCTTTCCCAAACATTTTGGCTGTATTATTCCGGTTATAAGAGCGCAACCACATGGGCGGCGTGATGGCATGATTTACTCCCATGGAAAAAAAGGGCTCCCCCTCCGGAGAAATAAACCACCATACACCATCCAGCTCACGGACCTCGACAAACCCGCTTCCGGCTAATTTAGGATAGTACGACATTAGAAATACAAAACTTAACAGAGAGAGAATGGGGATAGGCAGTTTAACTTTCATCATTCTGCTTCATGGGTTAAACATGTAGGCTCGGACGTTTCTCATTCCCCACAGTATTCCGCATAAATTTGGAAAGCTCCTCTCCTCGAAAGGCGCTGCATAGAGAGGCTCATGGGGCTGAACCCCGTAAACCACGCTGGTTGCCAAAGGAAATAACAAGAATTTTGCCACTTGTATTAAAATGATTGCACTTATTCTTGGCTTCAACTCATTTCGTTTGCTTCGAGCTTAGCTCTTCTTTCAAAATCGTTCGATTATGTGACATGCGGGCTAAGAAGATATTGGGAATTTCTGCTTTCTATCACGATAGTGCGGCAGCATTAGTCGATGAAGGTGACATCATCGCAGCAGCACAGGAGGAGCGGTTTAGTCGAAAAAAGCACGACCAAGGTTTTCCTGTTCAGGCCATCAATTACTGTTTTCAGGAAGGTGGAATCCGAGCGGGGGATCTGGACTACGTCGTGTTCTACGAAAAGCCACTCCTTAAATTTGACCGGTTAATCGAAACCTATCTGGCCTATTCCCCTTTGGGGTACAAATCCTTTTCCAAAGCCATCCCTCAGTGGTTGAAAACCAAGCTGCATCATACCCGTGTAATCCGGAGGTCTCTAGACGAGGAGCACAAAGGTCCCATTCTTTTTGTGAAGCATCATATGTCGCACGCCGCCAGTGCATTTTTTCCCAGCCCCTTTGAAGAAGCCGCCATTATCACCATGGATGGGGTTGGGGAATGGGATACCACGAGCATTGCCATTGGTGAGGGCAATCGGATTCGTATGCTGAAAACCATCTGCTTTCCCCACTCCATTGGATTATTGTACAGCGCCTTTACCTATTTTACAGGATTTAGAGTAAACAGTGGAGAATACAAACTGATGGGGCTGGCGCCGTATGGGAATCCTGTATACGTCGATCTCATCCTCGATAAGCTGGTGGACCTCAAGGAGGATGGCTCATTTGCCCTCAACATGGAATGCTTTACCTTTGCCAATGGCCTTACCATGACAGGCTCCAAATTCGAGCGGCTGTTCACGGTAAAAAGACGTCCTCCGGAGGGGCCCTTGGAGCAAGTTCATATGGACCTGGCGGCCAGTATACAGGTTGTTACCGAGAAATTGATCAGGGGTTTGGTCCATCATGCAAGAGACATGACGGGAAAGACCAACCTCTGTCTGGCCGGAGGGGTGGCTCTGAACTGCGTAGCTAACGGCAAGATTCAGCGCGAAAAAACCTTTGCCAGAATATGGACTCAACCGGCAGCGGGTGATGCGGGAGGAGCGTTGGGCGCAGCCCTGTTTACTCACTACCAACTCCTGGAAAATGAGCGCAAAATAAATCCAAAGGACGCCATGAAAGGGAGCCTCCTGGGACCTCGATTTGAAGACGGTGAGATCAAAGAAGCTTTAGATGCTGAAGGAGCAGTTTTTGAAAGGATCGAGGGGGAACCTGAATTGTTATCGTCCGTGAGCCGATACCTTATGGAGGAAAAAGTGGTGGGCTGGTTTCATGGCCGCATGGAATTTGGTCCGCGTGCACTCGGATCGAGAAGCATTATTGGCGATCCAAGGTCAAAAAATATGCAAAACCGCATGAACCTCAAAATCAAGTTCAGGGAGTCTTTTCGTCCGTTTGCGCCCTCGGTTCTGGAAGAAGACATCGGGCCAAATTTTGACCAGGAGGAACCGTCGCCCTACATGCTGGTAACCGCACCTGTGAGCCGGAACTTACGGCGGCATCTGTTTGAAGAGGAGGAAGAACAGATGAAGGATCCCGATATTCGCAAACGCGTAAGTGTTGCAAGGTCAACCCTTCCAGCCATTACCCATGTCGATTACTCAGCGCGCCTTCAATCCGTCAGCGAAGAGAGAAACGGTCGATATTATCGGCTGATTAGAGCTTTCAAGGAGCGGACCGGTTGCAGTGTTCTGGTCAATACCAGTTTCAATGTTCGGGGAGAACCAATCGTACAATCGCCAGAGGATGCCCTGAGCTGTTTTCTGTCTACCGGCATGGATGTGTTGGTATTGGAAAACTACATTCTCCGGAAAGAGGACCAACCAGCCGATCTGGTTCAAAAATACCGTGGAAAAGGAAATCCTTTGCCTCAGATAAAAGCCATGTTTGAAAACCTTAACAGAAATCCCAGCCGGAAAGAGGTGGAAAAATTTGCCTACACCCTCCTTATGGCTCTTCCGGTTCTCGGACTTGTCTGGATGGGTATCATCTGGTTGTCTACGCAGGCCCTGAATTATTGGGTGCTGATTGGTTTTGCGGGGATGGGACCCTTGCTGTGTGGGTTATCCCTGGTTTCAAAGGGTTCGGGAAAAACCGTCTATGTCATTTGGCATGGGTTGGCGGCAATTGCGGAATGGGCGATCACCTCAATGTCCACGCTGATCATGTACTACCTGACCCTCGCTCCCACCGGACTGATTATGAAATTATTTGGGAGAAAGCCCTTACCCATACGATATGATAAAAATAGAAAAACCTACTGGATAAATTGCCAAGGGGAGCCAGAGCTGAAACGGTATTTTCGGCAATTTTGAGGAAAAACAATGGAAGGTAATGGACAGAAATCCATAGAGGACGTAAATGCTCCCAAATCCCAGGGAATCATTGTGGAATTCTGGTGCTTTCTCAAGCACAACAAGAAGTTTTGGTTACTTCCTATCCTACTGATATTCATAATATTGGGAATTTTAATTATCTTTTCAGGAAGTGCGGTAGCACCCTTTATCTATCCCTTGTTTTAGCCTGGATGTCTCAGGGTCGATAGCCAGAAAATGAGGAACAAAAGGTATAGCCGCGAAGCGATCCTTTTTCCTTTATGAAAATCCAGCCCCCAATAAAAGATTTTTTAGATTCGCGGGTTAAGGGCTTTCCTTGCCAAGCCGCAAAATGTTAGCCCTTTGATCCATATGACCCATACCGCCTCAGCATTGGAAAACAACTGGTTCACGGTAGACGCCTTGGACGACTCCACCTTCGGCATAAGCGAGTATGGGCAGTGGATGAAAATTCATTCCTATTTGTTTGTCGGGACTGAGAAAGCCATCCTGGTCGACTCCGGTTTGGGAGTCGGTAATATTCGGACCATAGTCGAGGAACTTACGAAACTCCCCGTAGAGGTGGTAACGAGCCATGCCCATTGGGATCACACCGGGGGCCATCATTTGTTCGATCGGTTCTCTGCCCACATTCTGGAGCGCGACTGGATTGAGAGCAGTTGGCGACGCTACACCAAGGATATTGGCAACTGGTTGGTCAAGGAACCCTTTAGCCAAAAACCTCCCCCACATTTCGACATCAAAAAATACCGACCATTCCGCAGTAAGGTTGATAACTTGCACTCCGACGGTGACGTCCTCGACCTGGGAGGACGCCGCTTGGATATCATTCACACCCCCGGTCATTCACCGGGACATGTATGCATCTATGAGGAAGAACGCGGCTACCTGGCAACGGCCGACCTGCTCTACCAGGGGGTGCTTTTGGGAGGATTGAAATATTCGGACCCGGAGGATTATCACCGTTCGCTGCTGCGATTGGGGGAGTTCCCCTCTATTGGAAAGCTCCTGCCGGGCCATGGCAGGCTCAATATCGAGAACGATCTCCTGGATGAAGCAATCGAGGCATTTGATGAACTCGCAAAAAAAGGCCTGCTCAAAAAAGAATCGGGGATGCATGAGTTCGACCGGTTAAAAATCCAGCTTTAGTCATCCAACCGGCGAAGTTTTTGTTAACCACGGATGGGATTTGAGATGCCGGAGATACAGAGGTACCACTGTACTGAGAAACAAGGACCCCTTTCTCCACATCTGGCACAGGTATCTATCTCGCGGATAGGCAGGATCTAATAATCAGCGCCGGATAAACTGAACTCCACGGATTCCTGCCACTTCAAGAGTTTCCTGGACAGGGACTCGAGGACTTCCGGTTTGCTGCTGGCCAGATTTTGGGTTTCCCCGGGGTCCTTCACGATATCGTATAATTCCACTGCCCCTTTTTCCGGCCGCAGGAGTTTGTAGCGGTTATCCAGGATCGAGACATCTCCTTCGAAGGCCTTTGTTTTTGCCACCGGATGCTTGAAATTGAGAAAATCGATTCCGGGATTGCGCACCGTGGGAGTCGTGCCCTTTTGCATCTCTGCGGGGAGCCAACGCTCTCCCTTTTTTTCCTTGCCGCTTTTGTATTTCCAAAAGGCGATCGGGTTGGGCCGCCCGGTCATTCCTCCATCCAATAGATCTACCAGGCTGACTCCATCCAACGGACGATCCGGAACATCGATGCCAAGGAGATCGCACAAAGTGGGAAGGATATCGCTGGTAACTCCGGGGATGGAACTGATGCGTGGTTCTTGAATTCGCTTGGGCCACTCGATGAGGCCCGGCACACGCACCCCACCCTCGTAAAGGGTGCCTTTGCCTCCTTTTAGCTCTGGCTCATAGGCCACCTTTCGGGGCACGCCGTTATCACTGCAAAACCAAAACAGGGTGTTTTCCGCCACCCCTTCTGCCCGCAACCTGTCCCGCAACATCCCTATGGAACGGTCCATGGCTGTTATTTCCCCATAACGGTCAGCAAGCTCGTCCGATACCTTACCAAGATAGGGCCGCCGGTCTGCCTCCGCGGCGATGTAGGGGCCGTGAGGCGAACCGAACCAAACCACGACAAAGAACGGCTTATTCTTTTCCCTTGCGCGTTCGATAAATTCAATCGCCGCCTCTACAATAATTTCAGAACTCTCACCTTTATGGATTTCGGGAGCCGCTCCGTTGCGAACCAGTACCGGATCCATTTCGAAATAATTGTCGTGTGATAACCATTCATCAAAACCCGCCGCTCCCGGATTATTCGGCGCTCCCGCCTTCACCGGCCCAAGATGCCACTTGCCAAAGTGGCCCGTTGCGTAACCTGCGGACTTCATCAGGTTTCCCAAAGTGATTTCCTCCGGCCGCATGGCCCAGTTCGGCCCAAACAATCCAAAGCGGTTGGCGTTTCGCCCGGTCATCACACTGCCGCGGGTGGGGCCGCAATTGGGAGCGGCCGCATAAAAACGGTCCAATCGCAAACCCGATTGCGCCATTTTGTCCAGCGTCGGAGTCTTTAACAACGGATGCCCGTAATAACCGGTTTCTTCCCAACCCAGGTCATCCGCCATGCACAGAATTATATTGGGGCGCTCGTCGGCATATGCCTTCACCCAGCCAGTGAGCAAGACCAGGATCAAGAATAGGCTACCCATCGCTCCCGTTTCCCGATTGCGCCAACTTGAACTGAAGTTCCAGAAACTGTTGAAAGGTCTTGGACGGTTTGCCCTCAAAGGCCGAATTATCAGGTTTCCATTCGGGCAGGTCGTCCAAAGCATCTTTCAGGCGGATTCGGGCGGCTCGAACCACCGGACCGGCCCGGTGAATATCGAGTGGTGACTGCTCCAGATAGTCCGGCCCTACTTCAAACATACGCCCGTCGAGATACAGCTTGTATGTCCCGTCGTAGGCGAAACGTACCCGCCTGAAATTGGGTTCCGAGGCATCAGGATCCTTGTCATAGTGGATAACCACGGAGTGGCGCGGGTTACCTCTTTGTCCCTTTAGTTGGGGCAGGAAGCTCCGTCCATCGAGTACCCGGTCGGCCGGGAGTTTCCCCTGACCCACCTCGCACAAGGTAGGAAGAAAATCGCTGAAATCAATGAGGTCGTGACAAACCGATCCCGCTTCAATCGTGCCTTTCCAGTACGCCAGCATGGGAACGTGGGTGCCCGCATCGACCGGCAGGGCCTTGCCTCCGGTCACCAGGCGATGGCCCAGCCAACTTACCATCCCTCTACCGGTTCCATTGTCCGCGGTAAAGAGAACCAGGGTATCCTCCGCGATTCCGGTCTCCTCCAACTTCCCAAGGATGCGCTCGATGATATAGCCGGTATATCGCACCATATCACCAAAGTATTTTTTATCGCTGGAGAACTTGTCCTGAGGCGGAAAATCCCGGGAATGCGGAGTCGGCACGAAAGGTCCGTGGGTCAACGCCATCGGATAATAGACAAAAAACTCCTCCTCCTTATTTCGCTCGATAAAATCCAGAACGTAATCGCAATAAATGTCCGGCCCGAAATCTTCCTGGGTAGTCGGTTGATATACCCCGTTTTTCAGAATGGATGGATTCCAGAATCGCGAGGAGTTCTTACCCTTCTTCAAAGAGCTGTTGGCCAAAAAATGCTCCAGGTCTTTCGGCTGCAAATAATGCGCATAAGCCCACATGCAACTTTCCTCAAAACCACAGTCCTGCCACCACATGCCTTTTGTCTCTTTGCTCTCATTGCCCGACAACTGCCACTTGCCCACTACGCAGGTCTTGTAGCCGGCATCATTGAGAACGTTGCCAAAAGTAACTTCTCCTTCGCGCAGAACTCCGAATGAAACATAGTTGCGAGCGTTCGACTGACCGGTCATTATCTTGACCCGCGACGGGGTGCACACCGGTTGGGAGTAACAGCGCGTAAATCGCATGCCCTGCGCAGCGATGCGGTCGAAAGCCGGGGTTTCATAAGTGGCGCCGCCGTTACAGGCCAGGGCCTCATAGCCCATATCGTCCGCCATCATGACAATGAACCTCCCCCGATTTTGTGGACACGAACAGCGCAGTCTGAGAGAGATCATTAGACATGCCAAGAACCCACAGAACCTATGATGAGGAGTTCAAACGTCGAGCCGTTGAACTCTATTTGCACAGTAACAACAGCCTCAAGCAGGTGGCCCGTGAACTGGGGATTTCCGATGGGAGCCTCAGGAAGTGGCGCAAGGATCTCTTCGGGGACCCCTCCGACCAGCAGGGACTTTCCCGCCCCTTGAACGATCCCGAAGAGATGGCCCGCGAGATCCGTCGGCTAAACCGGGAAAACGCTTACCTGCGTCGCCAGCGAGAGATCTTAAAAAAAGCCGCGAGCATACTGGCCGAGGACCCGCAGCTGGGTATGCGCTGATCGATCAAATGCGGGCAATCTATAGAGTGGTTGAACTTTGTCAGGCGCTGGCTGTGAGCAGGAGTGGTTATTACCGATGGCGCAGGGGTAAGGCGGGAGCGCGCCGCCGCCAAAATCGGCTCCTCCTGAGCGAAATCAAACGGATCCATGCCGACCGGCACACCCGCTGTTACGGTAGTCCTCGCATGAGCGTGGAGCTCAACCAGCGGGGTTTTCGCTGCTCGGTTAACCGGGTGGCCCGGCTGATGAAGCAAAATGCTCTAAAAGCCTGTAGGGGTAGCCCCTTCCGGCCCAAGACGACCCGGCAGGATCCCCGCAGCCTCCCAGCGCCCAACCGTCTGGCCGAGGCTCCGGACCCGACCGGGCCCGGCCAAATCATGGTCAGCGACATCACCTACATCCCCACTCGGCAAGGCTGGTTGTATCTAGCGGTCGTGATGGACCTCTTCGGCCGCGTAATTCAGGGCTACAAGGTGGCCGAGAGCCTGACCTCCGGTCTGGTCGTTTCAGCCCTTCACCAGACCAGGAATCGAGTGGGAGGTTTTCACAAAGCCCTCTTTCATTCAGATCGTGGCTGCCAGTATACCAGTCACCAAGTGCGGCAGCAATTGAACGACTTTGGTTGGATTCAGAGCATGAGCGCGCTAGGATACTGTTACGACAACGCCGCTTGCGAGAGCTTCTTTGCCTCCCTCAAAAGCGAATGCTTTCCCCAAAACGGCGTGTTCGAATCCAAGCAGCAGGCCCGCCTGGCCATCTTCGATTACCTCGAGACTTTTTATAACAAACGTCGAAGGCACAGCACCCTGGGATACCTTTCACCAGAAGCATTTCTTCAAAAACACTTCCAAAATCAAAACCATAACCTAACATGAACATACGCTACGCTGTTCGTGTCCACAAAATCGGGGGAAGACCACCCTGCATAGCGGAATAATCGTGGGGGCCCTGAGTTTCGCGGACAACCGCCATGACTCACGCACCTTGCCTGATGTACTGGACCAAGTCGAACGCCTCACCGGGAAGCGTCCTCGCCTTTGTCTCAATGACCGGGGCTATCGAGGGCGCAAGCGAGTCGGTGAAACGCGGATACTGCTGCCAGCAAAAGCTGCGGCCAACGCCAGCGCGTATGAAAGGTCCAAGCTGCGAAAACTCTTCCGCAAACGAGCGGGCATAGAACCGGTCATCGGGCATCTCAAAAATGACCATCGACTCAGACGCAATTTTCTCAAAGGCCTGGCAGGCGATCAGATCAACCTGATGATGGCCGCAGCAGCCTTCAACTTCCGCAAATGGATGAGGCTCTCTAATTTTTTAGACCATTTGAACCGAGCCACTATCTTGCCGGAAAGAGAAATCCATTTTCTTTCGGTTGCCCACTCCAGACAATAGAACCCGTTGCTGAAATCCGGCCTTTTGGCAATGTTGTGTGTCCTTTAGGTGGATTCCGCATACCTAAAACAATCGCGGGATAAACCCGCTCCAACGATTAACAATACGAAATCGGCACGGCAGCCCGGTATTGTTGGTTCCAGAATCTGCCATCAATACAGCAGAACCCCATTTCCGAATATTGCCTAGACGCGCTAGGCCGGGCGCTTATGGACCATAATGACTTTTTCAGGGTCGACTAACTAAAAAAAATTTGGCTGACCTGACCCAGTGCGCTGAGGATATACTTTTGGCGCGGGAGGCCCATTTCCCGGCAACCATCGCTGATCTCTATGACCCAGATAAAATGCCTGACAACTTGCGCGAAGCACACGAACGAAACGACGAGGTCCTCGAGCGCATCTTTATCGGCCGACGCTTCAAAAATGACACTGAAAGATTAGAAAAGCTGTTTGAACTTTATACCAAAATGACCACCGAAAAATCAGCGGCAATTAGCTGACCCTTTGTACTATGAGCCCCCCTAAATCCGTTCCCTCGATCTCCGTCACATACGGACAAAGCGGCAGTTCCACCAAGTCGAATGAACTGGGGATGCGGCCCATGCAGGAGCGCGCTTACCAAAAACGTGGCGAACAATACTTGCTCATCAAGTCGCCACCCGCCTCAGGCAAGAGCCGTGCCTTGATGTTTATTGCTCTGGATAAGATCCATAACCAAGGATTGAAGCAGGCTGTAATAGTCGTGCCGGAGAAGTCCATAGGCGCAAGTTTCCAGGACGAACCGCTCAGCAAATTCGGTTTCTGGGCCGATTGGCAGGTTGAGCCAATATGGAATTTGTGCAACGCGCCGGGACCTGAAGGCGGTAAAGTCAATTCCGTCAAAGCCTTCCTGGAAGGAGAATCCAGATTCCTGGTCTGCACACACGCTACTTTTCGCTTTGCAGTAGATCGGTTTGGAGTCGAAGCCTTCGACCATCGTTTGCTGGCCGTGGATGAGTTTCACCATGTCTCGGCCAATCCCGACAATAAACTGGGAGCCCACCTTGGGGAGTTCATGGCGCGAGACAAAACCCACATCGTCGCCATGACCGGTTCCTACTTCCGAGGCGATGCAGAGGCGGTTCTTCACCCGGATGACGAAGCGAGGTTTGATACGGTCACTTATACCTACTACGAGCAACTCGGGTGCTACGAACACCTTAAGAGACTCGATATCGGTTATTTCTTCTACACGGGCCTCTATTCCGATGAAATTTTGCAGGTTCTCGACCCGAACGAGAAAACCATTGTTCACATTCCCAACGTAAATTCCCGTGAGAGCACCAAGGACAAGATCCGTGAAGTAGAGCATATTCTCGAAGAATTGGGGGAATGGCAAGGGACGGATCCGAAAACCGGATTTCAACTGGTCCGGACACCCGAGGGCAAGATCCTTAGAATAGCGGACCTGGTAGACGACGACCCGACCAAACGAGATCGCGTTGCCACTTCTCTGAAAGCCCCTGATCAGAAAAATAATCGCGACCACGTAGACATCATCATTGCGCTCGGTATGGCAAAGGAAGGTTTTGATTGGATATGGTGCGAGCATGCCCTCACGGTCGGCTACCGATCCAGTTTGACGGAGATCGTTCAAATCATTGGCCGCGCTACCCGCGATGCCCCTGGCAAGAATCGCTCTCGTTTTACTAATCTCATTGCCGAACCCGACGCGACGGAACAAGAGGTGGTAGAAGCAATTAACGATACCCTTAAAGCAATCGCGGCCAGCTTGTTGATGGAGCAGGTCCTCGCTCCGCGTTTCGAGTTCAAACCAAAGAGACCGGAAAACGGACCTGACGAAGGATTCGACTATGGCGAAGGAGGTTACCAAGCCGAACAGTGCAATGTTGGATTCAATCAAGAGACCGGGCGAATCCGGATAGAGATCAAGGGATTGGCGGAACCAAAGAGCGAAGAGGCTCAACGCATTTGTCAGGATGACCTGAACGAAGTAATTACCGCCTTTGTGCAGGATAAAGATGCCGTGGAGCGAGGCATGTTTGACGAGGAACTCGTCCCGGAGGAGCTGACCCAGGTCCGAATGGGAAAGATCATCAAAGAAAAATACCCCGAACTCCCGGAAGAAGACCAGGAAGCGGTCCGTCAACACGCGGTGGCTGCCCTGAACCTCCTTCAGAAAGGAAAAGAGTCCATTGTCGACGATAGCTCAGGCCCTTCAGCAAATACGGCTCTCATTCAAGGCGTGCGAAAGTATGTCATGGATGTAAGGGAATTGGACATCGACTTAATAGACCGAATTAATCCCTTCGGTGAAGCCTATGCCATCCTATCAAAGAGCATGACTGAAGAACGCCTGAAACGTGTGGCGGAGGTTATAGCGGCAAAACGAGTGAGCATGACAATCGAAGAAGCCCGGGATTTGGCCAAACGCGCTCTACGCTTTAAGCAAGAGAGGGGGCGACTCCCATCCTTGACAGCCGCTGACCCCTGGGAAAAACGAATGGCTGAAGGAATCGCATACCTACAACGTAAAGCAAGAGAAGAGCAAAATGCCTGAGAAAGTAACCAGCGAAGACTTCGAGCTTCTCGGGCAATTGGGAGTAGATACCAAACCGAAGAAGAAGGCGGCCCATACTCCTCGCGAGCAGCGAATCATTGCCGGTTACGAGGAAATTGAGCGGTTTGTGGAGAACCACGGCAGGTTACCTGCTCACGGTGAAAGTCGTGATATCTTCGAGCGACTGTATGCTGTTCGATTAGATCAATTGAGACACTCTCAAGAGTGCCGTACCGTACTGAAGGACATCGATAGGAAACGATTGCTGGATGTCCAGGAAGACAAAAAGGACCTGGCAGTAAATGAAGGTGAATTTGGCGACGTGGAACTTCTCCAGGCCCTCGGCGTCGACCAGGAAACGAACTTGGACATAACCCAATTAAGGTATGTGCGGTCCAGCGAGGAAAAGCTTGCCGCAGAAGAAGTGGCCCGAAGGACACCTTGTCGGGACTTCGGAATCTTCAAGCCGCTATTCCTGAAGGTTCAGCAAGATTTGGAGACCGGCTTTCGCAAGACCCTCAAATTCCAGGACAACGCGGAAATCAACAAAGGCGATTTATTCATCCTTGAAGGGCAAAAAGTCTACGTTGCGGAGTGGGGTGAAAAGTTCATCAACCACTACGATCGACCAGACCGCCGATTGCGGGTCATCTATGACAATGGAACGGAAAGCGACTTGCTCATGCGGTCGCTTCAACGAGCCATGAACCGGGATGAAGCGAGTCGTCGGATTACCGACCCAAGCCTGGGACCGCTATTTTCAGATCAGGAATCGGAGGACGACCAGGAAGTAGGTTATATCTACGTCCTAAGGAGCAAATCGAATAACCCCTACATTGCTGAAAATCGAGAGGTCATCCACAAAATCGGCGTTACGCGTGGACCTGTGGAACGGCGGATAGCAAATGCGCCAAAAGATCCCACATTCCTTTTTGCTGGAGTGGAGGTCGTTGAAACCTACAAGCTGGCAAACATTAACCCGGTCAAGCTGGAGAAATTGCTTCATAAATTTTTTGCCAACGTACGCCTCGACTTGGAACTCAAAGACCGATTCGGCCAAGGCGTCGAACCCCGAGAATGGTTCATAGCGCCCCTCCAGGTAATCGAGGAAGCCATTCGGTTACTTACCCTGGGAACGATCGGTGACTACCACTACGAACCGACTCAAGGGCGTATTTTTAAGAATTAAGGGTTTACCCTCTGGATTTCTTTCACATTGATTGTCGTCGGGCTCCTCTGCATCGTCTTCGCTGCGTTTCGATATAAATAACGATCAACTACGAACCAATGCATAAAGTCTTCATCAGCTATCACCACCACCTGGACCAATACTATAAGAACTGCCTTGTTAGTATGGGTAAGCAACACAGGATATTCAT
Organism: Opitutales bacterium; assembly: GCA_965218995.1. Taxonomy (GTDB): domain Bacteria; phylum Verrucomicrobiota; class Verrucomicrobiia; order Opitutales; family UBA2995; genus JAABVD01. The sequence continues at coordinate 1,602,133 of CBDCML010000004.1, read as the reverse complement.
CGACAAATCAGTCAATACCGGTGGCATATCTGACTATCTTAGTGATGAACAAATTAGACGGAAGATCCGCGACGACTACCTACGTGACTCCACGGTCACTATCGTGTTGGTGGGTCTGGAGACAAAAAAGCGGAAGCATGTAGACTGGGAAATCTATTCCAGTATGATTGACGGCAAAGTTAATAAGAAGTCTGGCATTCTTGTTGTGAATCTACCATCGACTGATTGTGGTTATTTTGATGTCAGCCATAATTATGAGAAGAAAACCATCTACCCTAAGAACGAGAGATGGGAGTTGATCAACAACAGGGCCGAATACGAACGTCGTTATCCTTATCTTCCTGGCAGAATTATTGACAACCTGCTATATCCTAAGGCTAAGGTATCGGTCACCAATTGGGACAGGATCGAACATAATCCAGATGCCCTGCGGTTTTTGATCAATGCGACGTTTCAAGATCGCCTTAGCTGCAAATACGACTTAAACCGACCAATGAGACGATATAATTCTTGACGTTGTCGTTCAGACAGAGACGGCCTTCGCCAAGTACTTCGAGGCCCATCCCAAATAGAAACAATCCTGGAAAAAGCAGTTGAAAGAGACTGCCGATGGAGTTTTCGTCCAAGGCCCCGGCAGCACCCCCGACAAAAGCGAAGCCAAGATCAAGAGGACGTATTCACTTAAATTTTTTCTTGCAAGTCCATTCGAGACTTTATGGATATAACCAACGTTTGTAATATTGTATTCACATGACATATTTAACCGACATTTTCCTATTCCCCAATTTGGAGAAAACCACCAATGGCAAATTCAGATAAGAAAGATACTGTTTGGAGCAAGGCTCAAAAGATCCGAAGCAAAGACCCTGAAAAATACAGAAAGGATCCCTACGGGAATACAATGTATTATTCCAGCTACGGGAAGGATTCTGGTATGGGATGGGAAATCGACCACATTAAACCAAAGGCATTGGGTGGCAGCGACGCTACGAGAAACTTGCAAGCCCTGAAGACCAGGGTGAACCGAGAGAAAGGCGATTCGCGGAACAAGAGGAGCCGACACTCTAAACGGTGAAATTACCTCGGTGAATTTCCGCATCGCCAACACCTTCAACGACAGCCTTTCAAAGCTCATGGGCAACGAGCAGAAGGCTGCCAAGATCACGGTCTTCGACTTGAAAATGTATCCCGCTCGGCCAGGATTGAGGGGGGGAGCAAAAGGGTCAGGTAGCATGAAAGGGAACAAGCTGAGGTAAACGACGACGCGTCATTGAAAACCGTCAGCTAACGGCCAACCTGTTGCCTTTTTCTCCCCCAAATATGCGGTTCGTGCCACGTAAGCCAATAGTCGTGCCCGTTTGTCTTCGATAAGCTCTTTCGCCGTTTTGATGCGCTCGACTTCCGCGTCGCGAAGTGCCAAGCTTTTTTTGGGTATCGGGTCGGTCCTGACCATTTCTTTCTCCACATAGGTTTGTCAGATACCGGCAAAAGGCTAAACAAAGAGCCCTTGGTTCCGGTTAGGTTATGCCTTCCACGTGCCACGGACTCATACCAGAACCAACCCTACAAGCCCCATTAACATAGTCCATCAAGAGTCTCATTTGACTTGGTACGAAGTTTAGGTTCCGATCAATCACCTAGCTTCCTCCTTGCGCTTCGTAGCGCGGTTTTACAAACCTCCACTGGAGGAGTTCTCAGCATCCTTCCCTATTTCTTTAGTTTTCTTCTTAAAAGCAGCAAACCACAAGGAGCTTTCCCTAGATATTAGGCATTCAACACGCTCTATGAATAGTTGCTTTTTGTCTTCTACGGTAGCATATTCGCTAATTTCCGCATTGTAATAGTATCTTTCTTTTTTAAGTGTTTCAGCGGTTGTTCTGTAGTTTATCCAATTCTCTTGAAATTTGAACGTCTTTAGTCCAGCAGTAGCAATTGTCATAATTATTGAAAGTACCACGGTAATCCATTTGTAAGCATCATCCAATGATACCACAAGAACAGGGATAGATGCCGAAAGAATTATGATACTCCATTGAAACCAATTGTATAGTATTTTATTTTTTCTTGAACTATTGCTATACCAGATAATTTGATCCTCGTAACGTTCTTTGATGTATTTCTTAAATTTTTCTTCGTCCATCTTAGGCGAGCTTTCGTATTGCACTAACGATACTATTCGTGTTCCAGCCCACTATTTCATCGGATGCATCTTGGACTGCCTTTGGCATCCTCAGGGCACCTCGAGGCCTTACACCCAATATAGACTTTTCAAGAAGTTTCGAGAAATCGATTTCGAATTGAATCCAATCGCTATAGGAAGCATACATGCCACCGAGAATAATTACGACTTCGACTGGTCTAATTTGGTTTTTTAATTTTTCGGTTAGTTTCTTTTTATTGCCTGCATCAATTGGATCATGCTGTGGAACCGAATAATTGGCATACTTAAAATATGGCGCAGAATTCAGAAAGTTAATAAGACGATAATATTCTGCATTATATTTCCATGCGTGACTTATAAATATGCGATAAGTATGTAGTGGTGGCATTTTATATTCCTCCTTTCAGGATTAGTTAGTCGGGGAACGAACAATATATTTCGTAATATGTCAAGGTCTCTTTGGCACTTCATGGATAATTCTTTTCTCATGGTGCAGCCCAGGAGATTGCACCATTTTCATTTTTGCAAGCAGAATAAGACATCACCGATTCCTACTGTCTTTCCACTTCACCGTTGCACCGTGGACATCCCACTGGTATACTTTGAATTGGTTTAATCCTCGCTTCTCCAGGTTCGAATATTTTCTCTTCAAACTTATGGCCACATTTTTTGCACACTAATCCTGCTACTTTCATATCAAAATGAAATATTTCTGTTTTCAATTATTTCACAAATTCTTTCCCATAGGGCTTCAATGAATTCATCGATTCCTAATTCTGCCTCATGACCGATTATATTGAGTAGACTCATATCTGTTAGTTGGAGAATAGGAGATTTATCATTTGATCGTTGAACAATTTTTCCCCAGGCATTAAAACCGCTATCAATGCCAATAATCCGCCCCTGCACCCCGTTGAAGCTAATCGTGGCTTCACCAAATGTCTCGTTCAGCCAAAAGTTTAATGAATACGCAATTTTGCTGTTAACAAAGATCCTAATTTTGTGTTTCGATTCCTCTGAAAATACCGTGGCTGAAACTCCCAAGTGGGAAATTTCTTTGCAACGATGTTTAAGTTCGTTTTTTACCTTATCCATGAATGAAAACGCTTCTTCATAAGGATTGATATTAATTTTTTGCAGATTTGGTACTCGAAATGACGGCACCTTGTTTTTCTGGCTCAATTTTGCCTCATGGCCTAGCTTTTCTAACAACATTTCAGCAAACTTTTCAGGAGGGCACATCCGGTAACCTCAATTAGTAAATTTCGCATTTGATAGTTTGATACGCATCCTCTAGTCTTCAGCAATGAAGTTTCGTAAAGCCAAAGAACAAAGTGGATTGTTTGATTTAATCGAGCGGGTGGAAGAGCTTTCCAGTCGGGTTGGCCCGCTGGACAAGCTCAATGAGCAGATCGACTTCGAATTTTTTCGTTCGAAGCTGTTGGAAATCCTGGACTACGGCGATCACGAAAAAGGAGGTCGTCCTCCTTGGGATCCGGTTCTGATGCTGAAGGTCCTCATCATCCAGCGCTACTATAATCTGAGTGAAGAAGAGACGGAGTTTCAAATTCCGGACCGCTTTAGTTTTCAACGTTTTTTGGGATTGTCAGTGGGGGATGGGGTGCCTGACAAGAACACTATCTGGGACTTCAAACAACGACTGGGAGGGCAAGGGATGAAGTCCTTGTTTGAATTATTCGGTGGTCTATTGGCCGAGAATGGACTGGTGGGCAAAGGCGGCAAGATCGTAGACGCCAGTTTCGTGGACGCCCCCAGACGGCGAGTTGCCGCGGAAAAATTGGAGGAACTTTCCCCGAAAGCCCGTAGCCATGTCGATGGCGATGCCCGCTGGGCGAAGAAAGGCAAGGAGACTCATTTTGGTTACAAGAATCACGCTAAATGCGACGCGGCTTCGAAGTTTGTCGAGACCTTTGCAGTGACCAGCGCCGAGGTCCACGACTCCAATGTCCTGGAGGAACTGCTGGAGGACAATGATCAATCCCTGTATGCGGACAGCGCCTACAAAAGCGCGCAAAACGACGAGTTGCTACGCAATGGCAAAATCAAAAACATGATCCATCAAAAAGGGTACCGCAACCATCCCCTGACGCGATTTCAGAAGAAGATCAACCGGCTCAAGAGTACGTTACGCTGCCGGGTGGAACACATATTCGGGTTCCAGGCCAACAGCCTGGGGGCGGACTGGATTCGCACCATAGGAATTGAAAGAGCCGAGTTTCAGATAGGCCTGTCCAACCTGGTTTATAATTTATGCCGGTTCGGCCAACTGGGGGCAGTGAGGAAATGAGAGGGAAATGATGGCTGAAAAGGCCAAAAAGCTGCAAAATATCCGAATGCATTCACAAAATGAATACGAAATGCTAATACTAGGCAGCAGGGCCATAAGCGCTGTTGAAGCCTTGGGCGACAGAAATTAGCTTTTAACGCTTTTACCAATCAAAGTTAAAAATTACACGGTTAACGGATCTGCCCTAATAAAGAAGCTTAAAATCTTCATCAGCTAAAAAGCCTTTAAGGCCATTCAATCGAATGTGTGGAAGGAGGCTGGTTACTTCCTTCAGCAAGGAACTATAATCAATTGGTCCTGTAGGATTTCCTAAATTTAGACCAAACTTTTTAAGAGCTTTTTTCAAAGCCCATATAGCTTCTTCGTTTTCTATGCGATCTAATTCAGAACCAATACCAAATTCATGCACTTCTAATAGCCGCTTAAGATTTTCCAGGGCATTTATGGCTGCTTGGTTTAACTCTGACTCTCTTTCAAGTTCTTTCTTTCTTCTTCTAGCACGAATGTTCCAAAACCAAGCGAATATAGGCCACAAAGCCCCAAGCAAACCGATCGAAAAAACACCCACAAGACCAAAATAAATTGAATGCAAACTAACAAATCTACCTATCATCTCAATAAACACATCCTTATTTGGTTCTGTGAATATATTCCAAAAAAGAACCAGATCACCAAAAAAGTTAATAATAGCAAACCCCCATCTTATTTTACTCATGATCGCACGGAACAAAACCAATCGAATATGTCAAACTTATTTTGTTACTTAACCATTCTTATTTGACCAGTAGTTCATTGTAAGTCAGCGTCTTACCACAAATATCCCTGACCATCGTCGACAACTTGTCTAGCGTGTCTTTAGGTCCGTCGTTGTGACGGCCATCAAACTTCTTAACATACGGATGCAAATGCTTGATTCAGGGTTTGAAGTCAGCCCAAGTATTTAAGAATCGAACAGGTTCAATTTGAGGTTCGTTTTTCTGCCACGGCTCTATCCCAAGGTCAACAAATCCAGAATCCGAATGGTGTTAGCCGGTCCTTTCAGTGGCGCGTATTTGACAAAATGTCCCACAATCGGCACCATATGTGCCTCTTTTCCATCCCATGAGAGAACTTCTTCATCTCATTGCAATACGCCTGCAGCTGGGCTGCAAAGGGATTGCAGGCAGCCGACAGTAGGTCTTTTGGCGGGATCATCCGACCCAACCCGATTACTCTCCGCTCCCAGATAGCTCTGGTTGGCACTCCCAAAGCCACCTAGAATTCCTTTCCCCAAATTGGTTTGCCAGACACAGGTAAAAAGCTAAACAAACAGTCCTTGGTTCCTGTCAGGTTACGTCTCCTCTGCACCACGTATTATTGTCGAGACAAACCCATGGTCAAGGTTAATTGGCCCAAAATGTATACATCAAAATTGATCTATTTAAAAAATTCTCTCCATGACGAAGTTTAAAAAGCCAGATGACTATTTCAGAAGAGGTCCCATAGAGATAGCGCGATTTGGTAAGGAGACAATTTTTCGATCAAATTGGGAAGAGGAAGAATTTGAGAAGATTCAGGATACACTTGTTTCTAAATTGCCTGAGATAAAAATTGAGATTAATAGGTTGGTCTCAGACATTTCTGAGAGAGTAAGAAAGTATCAACCACTGGATTTATTGCATAGAGCTTATTTTAAAATGTTTAATCTTCACAAAAATTTTGATGGAGAATTTAAAGAGACAAAAAAATCTTTTCAATCGGTCCTTTCCTTGGAGTATATCCAGAATTTAGTTGCAGCAGTCGATCAGAATTGCAGCGAAAAAGAAGAGCTTTCAGATCAAGAATGGGCAATTTTATCTAAAAATATCATCAAATTGCATGATAAAATAATTTTTGAGTATTTTCGATCTGAGTCAGCCTGGCAACGAAGAAATGAAAGTATTTCCAATGAGGAAGTTAAGTTCCGTTATGAAGCCCAGATGCACTGGACTAACGTCAGAGGAGAACGGTATCCTGTTCATGAGGAACTCCACTTAAAGGACTTGTTGCTTTGTCATTCAGAATCACTTGAACAGACTTTTGAGATAACAGCAGATTTTCTCATATCTGAGATTTCAAAAATAATTCAGTCCCTGATATTTGGGCATTTTGAGGCAGCTAAGCAGTTGCATAAAATTGATGAAGGATTATCTAAAGAGCTCGAACAACGAAAGAAAGAAATCGGTACCCAAAGCAAAACAAAATATCGTTTAGAGGAGTACCTCCAGAAGAACGAACTTGCAGGTCGGTTCGGAGAAGCGATGGGTCGGGTCTACGGATTAGATCTTTTTGATCTTGGTAAGGTAACAAACTTACCAAACTCATTTCTGGAACATCTTGCATGGAAGCCAGGTGAGGATACAGAGTTTTTTGCTGAAGGGGAGTTCAAAGGGTGGCCATTAAGGATTACTCCGATTTCAAGGCGACCGTTTTTAAAAATTGATGATCGCTTCTATTGCTTCAGTTTGTACGCTTTGTTTGATCATTTTTATAGAACGATCCAAAGAACCGTTATTCAACAATGTCCTGACCAGCAGGTGTTATGGATGAATCGGCAGAAAGAAAACACCGAGTTGTTGCCATTTGTATACTTGAGACGACTTCTTCCTGGTTGTCTCGAACAGAGGCAAATCTATTATAAGTGGTATCCAAAAAAGAACAGTGCAAAAAAACATTGGTGTGAAACGGATGGTTTTGTTCAGTTCGGAGACCATTTGATAATAATTGAGGTGAAAGCTGGCGCCTTCACATATACTTCTCCGGCTAATGATTTTGGAGCCTATGTTAAATCAATAGAAAACCTGCTTCTTCGTCCCTCTGATCAGGGAGCCAGATTCCTTGATTATATCAAAAGGGCTGAAAAAGCAAATCTATATGACAAAGACAAAAAACAAGTTGAGACATTAGAGCGGAAGAAAATTAGAAAAGTAACGATCTGTGCCCTCTCGATAGACCCCTTTACAGAAATAGCATCTCAAATCCAACATCTAAAAGGTATTGGAATTGATATTGGAACAGCTCCGACTTGGTCGGTATCTCTTGATGATTTACGTGTATGTTCCGAGCTGTTTCCAAACCCTTTGATATTCTTGCATTACCTGGAAAACAGAATTGAAGCATCCAAGAATCCAAATATTAACACAAATGATGAGATGGATCACATTGGGTTGTACTTTGAACACACTAATTACTCCCTGTACACGGATAATCTCAAAGGAAAGTCAGATTCTCATATAATGTTTAAGGGTTATCGTGAGAAGATAAATAGTTATTATTCGGAAAGGCTTTATAGTCCTGACTTAGCACCGCCATTTTTCCCAAAAATTCCAACTGTCATAAAAGCGATCATTGAATATTGTTCAAAGAATCCGAAACCTTTCGTTGAACTCGTGTGCTTTCTTTTGGACGCAAGTCAGGAATATAAAAATAAGATTTCTGAAGGCATCGCCAATGCCTTAACAAGGCAACCTCTTGTTAAGCGTGCTTGCTACTACTCAACAATCGGAGAGTATCGTATTTCCATAGCTTGTTGGCAGCCTTTTCTTTTTTACCCAAAAAGGAGTCTTTTCCGAGAGTTTGCAAAAACAGAAATGTTCTATCACAATGAATCAGACAGGAAAATTTTGGAGTTGTACTTCGATGGGGAAAACAAGATAATGAATCTTCAATGGGAAAATTTGTCGGAGTCGGAAATTTTGCCTAGCGAAGAGAATAAATTTCGTGAACTAACCAGACAATTGAAAAAACGGAGGTTAGATCAATACGTTAGAAATCACGGGAAAATCGGGAGAAATACTAAATGTCCTTGTGGAAGCGGGAAAAAGTATAAGAGATGTTGTGGGAGCTAAAATAGATATCGAGGGCTATGCATTTGAGGCAAAGGCCGAAAAGATGTTATTTGCGCATGGTTCTTGGTGCTTTCCAGCAATGCGTATAGGGGATCGATGAAGGGAATCGTCCAAAACAACCACCTCGTGATTCCGCTCTATCATGGGACATCCACCCTCTTTCTGGACAGTATCGTGAAACGCGGGTTGGGCGGTGCAAACCCCATGAAGGATTGGAACGTGTTGGAACTGGCTAGGGAGGTTGAGGTATTGAGCGAAAAACACCTCAGTAATAGCCAGGTATTTTTAAACCGCCACATGTCCTTCCGCAGAATGATTAGACAGCAAACAGGCACAATGAATTGGCAGCACGGGGATGCGTACCTCTCGCCTGCGAAGCAGACAGCGATTCGCTATGCGGCCAACAAGAGGTTGGGTTCTGAGCTGCTAACGTACACATTAGACTTGCTGGAGGAATTGGTTCGACACGAGGTACCCGGCGTAAGAGACGATTTGTATCAGAGGTTTCCGCAAGCGTTTCGTGTATTGGACTTATCGTGCTCACCCATTCTGATAGAAGCGAATGAGGTTGCAGCTTCTGCGCTTGCTGGAGAAGATGGGGGCGATGCCTCAGTGAATCTCAGGGTGATAGATGATGTGCTGCGAAATCATCCTGACAACGCTGACACGTTTATTGGCCAAAAAAACTTCCGGCTTCGAAGGTCAATTCCTGTCGAAGCTCTTCGGTTCTGGCTCATGAATGTCTCGAGATTTGACCCGATCTTCCCCGAAATCACCCTCTACGAAATCAATGTGGTGCCGGGGGTATGATCTGGCCACATTGGTTATGAGTTGGGGTAGGCGAAGGTACCTAAAGTCAGCGAATCCAGAATCCGCATGCTGCTTGCCAATTCTAAAACCAACCCATAACCACAAAATAAGAGAATTTCGTGTCCACTTTTTTTAGTACGGTTCAACATGATTAACAGTAGGTAAAAAATGAATAGAGAATACGTTTATTCGTCTAATCTCGCCTCCGTCGGATATGAGGCTATATCGCAAATTCTGGAAGTCGAATTCCGCAATGGTGCAGTGTATCGATATTTTAATGTTCCAGTGTATGAATGGCGAAGTTTGATGCAGGCAAGTTCACATGGCAGGTATTTCACCACACAGATTAAAGGCCATTACCGATACACCAAGTTGTGACTGGTTGCCAAATGTTCGAAAGCCTCCACCCCATACCCCACCGGTCTTGACTCTATTGGGAATTTACTTGTACAAACCCTCATTCGAGAATAAATGAAGTTAGACGCCAACCTGCCTACCAACGCGGCTATTGTCGGGGGAATGGGCTACCTGGAGGCCAAGGGCCTCGTTTAATTGAGTATGCCCGGCCCCGCTCTTTGGATCGAATCCCAACTTGGCTTCAAACAGCAAGAGGCCCTGATCGACTGGATATTGGACCGCTCGACCGACCCCACAGGGGAGTTGATCAGGGAGGGGATCACTGAGCTATTCCCCCACAAGAAAGCCCCCAGCAAGCAAGCCTGCAGAAGGTGGAAGGCTGTCCGGTGGCAGGGGATCCTCCTCCACCGACGCCTTAAGGAAATCGTCGCCTCCGCCAAGATGGTTGTGCCGGATGATGACACCGCCCTTGATGAGGCCATCCGCGTCGCCCTTAAAGCATTCATTTTCGAGCAACTCCAATTGGGCCAAGATGGAAAGCCTGGTGAGATTGGCCTGGCCGAGATTAAGGAGCTTACCCGCTGCATAACCGCTCTGTCCCGGAGCGGCAGAGAGGCCAAGGAGAGTGAGTCACGGTTGTTGGATGCGACCCGCAAGCGCAAGTCCGAAGATCAGGCGAAAGCAAAGGCCGCCCGGAAGATGACCGATAAAGAGAAGGAGGCCAAGATAAGTGAGATTTTTGGGCTTTGAGATTTTTGGGCGCAGCATAAAGGGCCATTTCTCTCCTCCTACCCTTTTGAGTCTTTTGTGCTTTTTTGTGGCTAATCATTCCTCCACATCCTGTTCGCGAAGCGATCCTGTTCCGGCGCAGCCGGATCAAGCGACTGAAAGGAGCGTTGTTTAATACCTTTGTGCCCCTGTGCCATCTCGCCTTGGCGAGATCCAATTCCTAATTGGCGCCCTCGGTGCCTTTTGTGGAACCCCGATGGGGATCGATCATAGGGGTGATCGGTAACCCAGCGTGCGCTGCGCGACACTGGGCTTTGGAGTTTAACGCCTTTGGCGTAAAAGCCGGATCCCTTTGCGTTCTTGTAGGTCTTGGCGAGAGGCCTTCCTTTTTGCGCCTTTTGCGCTCTTTTGTGGCTATTTATCCCATTCATCCTGTGCATCCATGTTCAATTTCTGATTCCTAATATTTGGACCCTTTTCCCGGAAGCGCTCAAATGCCGGTAAATTCATAACGAAAAGACCTTCAAGTTGTTGACGGAAACCTGAACCCCCAATCCCTGCAATAGGACTTGCTGGATGGGATCCCCAAGTGCTATTTTTTCTGGGAGATTACCCAGCTTTCACTATTTCAGGAGGAACATGACAGCACCCATTGAGTCATTCGCAGTTCAGAAACACCTTGAGATCATGCAAGGCGTGATACAACGCATGGCCGAGAACAGCCGCTCATGCAAGTTGTGGTGCATCACACTGGTCTCGGCAGTCCTGGTTCTGGTGGCTCGAACTGGGGAGCCGCGGCACGCACTGATAGCCTTGGCGCCTGCGGTGCTCCTGTGCATTCTGGATTCGTACTACTTGGCGTTGGAACGAAATTTCCGGCGATCTTATGAGAAATTCGTAGAAAAACTCCACCAGGAACAGGCCATCCCATCCGACCTTTACACTGTGACTCCTACGGGTTCGACACCGAAGGAAACCCTCCGGGCTATGTTCAACTCCTTCTCGGTTCTGCCGTTCTATGGCGTGGTCGTTGCCACGGTGCTGGTGGCGTGGTGTTGGGTATTGTAGCCCGGAGCAAAACCATGGGGCAAAAGGGTCCGCCCTTGATCTTTGGTATGGATGGACTGTGGAAGGTCCCCATACGGCAAAAGAGGACAAGTAGCAGGAAAGGGAACGAGCTGTGGTGGACGAAGACGCGAAAGGTCAGCGAATCCACAATTCTTCCTGTCTTTGCGAACTTCCCGATCTTCGCGAGACATGGATTAGAAAAAACCACAGAGGACACCGAGAGCACAGAGGGAGAGGCGCGCCAGGGCGCGCCAATTAGGAATTAGCAATTAAGAATTAGGAATTTTGTGTTTTTTGTGGCTTATGTGGCTCAACCTTCCTCCACATCCTGTTCGTGAAGCGATCCTGTTCCGGCGAAGCCGGATCTAGCGACTGGAAGGAGCGTTGTTTAAAAAAAATCCGTGCTCATCCGTGAAATCCGTGGTCAAAAATTCCTAATTCCTCATTCCTAATTGGCGCCCTCGGGCGCCTTTCTCTGTGCTCTCTGTGGTTAATCCCGCCTCCATCTATTTCGGTGCAATAAAGGGGGCTATGGGGTCACCCCTGAATGGCGCCAAACGTGTTTGATCGCTTCCTTTACGGCGGCTTCAATTAAATCAAAATCAACATTCCTGTCCTTAACCCCGGCAACTGTCTCGCGAAAAAGCTTTTGGCGGACAGCTTTATCAACGAACTTTGACAAATCGCCCTTCTTGGCCCCACGTATGGCAAGATGAGTCTACAAGGATAAAGGGAGGAGGTTTAAGACCCCAACTCCGGACTCTCGACATTTCAGGTCGATTAGTCGGCCAAATCCGGGTCTTCCCGAGTAACATTCGGGTCGTCTGCCCGTGCGGCGCAAGAGCGGGCCAAAAAGGGTCCAATTATTCGATTCGGTAGTCGTATCCGTTTGAAATGTGATCTCATGTATAATGATTCTATCCGGAACCGGCAAAGTTCAGTGCAAAGATAGGATTACGTTGAATATGGAAATTCCCACCGATAGATACGCTTGAAGAAGATAAACGCATTTTGCCTTCAATTCCTCCTTATTAGCTCACTACAGACCGGTAGCACAGGGAATGAGCCCTCAACCTACCTGTCCTGGGCTCACCTCTCCGACCTCCCGCCCGTCGGTGACCAATCCGAATCCCTCGGGGTTGCCGGACCCTACGTCGGCGTCCATAACGATGCGTTGATTGTCGCCGGGGGCGCCAATTTTCCAAAACCCTATTGGGGAGAAGATAAGGTATGGCACGATGATATCTGGGTTCTAGAGAGATCCGGAGAATGGACCAAGGGAGGAACCTTACCACGGCCTCTCGGTTATGGCGCTTCGGTTTCTCTCTCCCAAGGCGTCCTCTGCATGGGCGGAAACGATGCAAACCAAACCTTCAACGATGTCTTCCTGCTGGAATGGGATCCGGTCAGTAAAACAGTTGAACAGAAGTCTATGCCAAATCTGCCGGGTACTCTCGCATTTTCGATGGCCGCAACCATTGGAAATAAAGTCTATCTCGCAGGTGGAACCGAAACCAACGACCTGGCATCCGCACTCAATAACCTCTGGGTCCTGGACATGGAAAACCCGGAAGCTGGCTGGCAGGAACTACCTGGATGGCCCGGTCCAGCCCGAGGACTACACCTGGTCACGGCTCAAAGCAACGGGTCGGAAGAACAAGTCTTTCTCTTCAGCGGGCGCCGGATCGCTGAAGATGGTGAACTCGAATTCCTCAAAGATGCCTACGCCTTCAGCCCGAGTGCTTCTACCTGGAAAAAGCTGGCTGACTCGCCTGCCTGCATCATGGCCGGTGAAGCCTTTCCGATGGGTGAAAATCACATCTTTGTCGTAGGCGGCGCCGACGGATCTCTCTTTCACCAAGCCGATGATCTCAAGAATGAACATCCCGGGTTTCCCAAACAGGCCTGGATCTATAATGCACTCACCGACAGGTGGCAGAAAGGGGGCAGTCTTCCGCAAAACCATGTCACCACCCAAGTTGCCAAATGGGGCAACGACTACATAATAGCCTCCGGAGAGGTCAGGCCTCGGGTTCGCACTCCGGTCATTTGGAAAGTCGCGTCCCTGCCACCTGATCCGGCATTCGGCGCTCTGAACTGGATCGCATTGATCGCATATCTTGGCGGGTTGCTTTTTGTGGGATTCTTATGCGCGCGTCAGACTCACTCCACTTCCGACTTCTACCTGGGCGGGCGTTCCATTCCGTGGTGGGCCGCCGGTATCAGCATCTTCGGCACGCAATTGAGCGCAATCACCTACCTCGCCCTTCCAGCCAGGGTATATGCAACGGATTGGTCGATCATCATCGTAAACGCCGGCATTGTGCTGGTAGCGCCATTAATCGCCTTTGCCTACATACCGCGGCTGCGAAGAATGAACGCGGTAACCGCCTATCAGTTTCTGGAAAACCGTTTTGATGTCGGCCTGCGGCTCTTCGGAAGCGCCTCCTTTATTCTGTTTCAGTTGTTCCGTATGAGTGTAGTGGTATTCCTGCCCGCCCTGGCTTTGTCGGCTGTAACCGGATTCAACCTGACGCTCTGCATCATATTAATGGGTCTGATTTCCACAATCTATACTGCCTTTGGAGGTATCAAGGCGGTGATCTGGACAGATGTTCTGCAGGTGGTGGTTCTATTTGGGGGAGCTTTGCTGGCTTTGGTTCTGGTTTCCATGAACCTGGAAGGAGGCTTCTCAACCCTGCTTTCGCTGGGTAGTGAAAACGGTAAATTCCAGATGGCACCCCTGGAGTGGTCCTGGGCAGGGGATACGTTTGTAGTCTTGGTGTTGGGAGGCATATTTTCCAATGCGCTCGTACCCTACACCTCCGATCAGGCAGTGGTTCAACGTTACCTCACCACGAGCAGTGAGAAAAAGGCCCAACAGGCGGTTTGGACCAATGCGGTCCTGACCATCCCTGCCACTCTGCTCTTCGCCCTTATGGGCATCGCTTTGTATGTGTTCTATCAGTCTCACCCGGATCTCCTCGGACCGTTGGCCAAGAACGATCAAATCCTGCCCTGGTTCGTGGCCAACCAGATGCCGGCAGGATTGGCCGGACTGGTGATTGCCGGGGTGTTTGCCGCATCCATGTCCAGTTTGGACAGCAGCATGCACTCGATTTGCACGGCAGTTTCCAACGACTTCGTGGGTCGTTTCAAATCCGAATGGAGTGATGAAGGGCAACTCAAGTTCGCACGTCTTCTGGTCGGGTGTCTTGGCGTTCTGGGCACCAGTGCCGCTCTGGTGCTTTCGACAATGGATACAGGCCATTTCTTCGACTTTTTTATCGGACTCATGGGGCTCATCGCAGGTCCCCTTGCCGGGCTCTTTCTGCTGGGAATATTTGTGCGCCGCGCGAACCCCATACACGCCTGGATAGGAGTCATCTGTAGCCTGGTCGCAACGATTTACGCCAAATATACAACCGATCTCAACGGACTCCTATTCGGGGTTATCGCGATTTCCGTATGCGTTGGTACCGGCTACCTTTCAGCTCTTCTGGATCGAGGAAGAAAAGTCGCCAAGTCTTGACTCTAGACAATTCAGGCCAATTTCACTTTATCCGATCATTATATGAGGGAAACTGAACACGTATGGCAACGACGAGAGGTTGTTGATCAGTATTTGACCGGCACTCGGAAAGCGCTGCCGTATTTGGCTGATTTGTTTGCGTTTGCGCTCGATGCTCTATCCAGGCAGCCCACGTTGCCATCAACCTTTCTTGATTTGGGAGCTGGCGACGGCTTTTTTGCAGAAATGATTTTGGATGTGTATCCGGAAGCTTTCGCGATTCTTGTCGATAATTCAGCTGAAATGCGTGAAGCGGCTGCTCATCGCCTGAAGAATCATCAGGAGCGTTACCTTTTGGTAGACCTGGATCTGAGCAAAGCGGGCGGCCTTAAGAAGATAGTATCCGGCCGTTTAGTGAATGCTGTTGTGTCCAGTTTTGCCATACATCATTTAACAAAGCAGGCTAAGAAAAATTTGTATTCGGAAATAGCTGAAATACTACCGGAAGGTCATGCATTTGTTAATGTGGAGCACGTCTCACCGCGCAGCAGTCGTTTTGAAGACTTGTTTGAAGAGACAATCGCGACGAATATGGCGATCTCAAAAGGCATCGCTCTTGAATCTGATGAATTTAAACGGTTGCTGAGTGATTTTAAGCAACGTGACGATAAAAATGATAATATCCTTGAGCCTGTCGATGATCAGTTGAGGTGGCTGGAGGAATTGGGTTTTTCTGAAGTTGAATGTACGTTCCGTTGCCTGGAGCTTGCCACCATTGTCGCCTACAAATAAGCGAGACCCCCGGCAACCCCGTCACGGCCAGCAGCATCACCGCCGCGCCGCTGACCAGGGTGGATTCATTTCAGAAGGGATTGAATACCTCGAAAAGCTCAAAGCGCTTGAACTCGCTCACATTTCGCGTGTAAAACCGGGTGATCCCGTTAGCCTTTAACGTGACGGCCAGGATGACATCGAATACACCGATTCCACGTAACGATTCCTTGGAAAGATGGGGAGCTACGGAATCCCAAAGATCCAACGAATAAGCACAATGCAAACAACCGGCTTCCTCGCGCAGGAACCGAACTTGATAAGCCGCCTGCTCGGCGTTTAGCGGGCGTTCCAGAATGTATGGATTTCTTAATGCCCGGTAGTATTCGAACAGCACCTGATCCGAGAGCATCCATTCCTGGGGCTCTGCCAGAAGCGTTTCCGCCAGTTCCCGGGCAACCGCGTGCTCTTTACAACCCTCGTTGGCAGCATAAATCAATAAGTTGGTATCCAGGCTTTTCATGGGGTGTCATCATAGATGGCCTCCCGCATATGTTTTGGATCAATCCGTACCTTACCGCCGTCAAAATAGGGGAACCGCTTTTTCTTCTTGCGCTTTTCTGGTGGTGGCAGCCGGTCCAGCCAGAATTCAACACAGCGTCGAACGATTTCGCTGACGGGCCGGTCGTCTACTGCCGAAATAATTTTAAGCCGCTCAAGCACTGGCTCGGGAAAGAGAACCTGTATCTTTTTCATGATATACATACTTTATACATATCCATGCTTTGTCAACAGATAGACACGATAGCAGACAGGCGGCATTTCAGTTACCTGAGTCCATAGTAGACCAGGAACAGGACCGCCACCAGGTAAGTCAGCCCGCAGACTTCCCTGAATCTTCCCTGTAGCAGCATGATGGCTACAAAGGCGACCAGCCCGATTCCGATCCCCTCGGTAATGCTGAAAGTCAGGGGAATCATGAGCATGGTTAAAAAGGCGGGTGTGACTTCAGACAGGTCAGTGAAGTTCAGTTCCTTCAGTCCCTGGGCCATAAATACTCCCACCATAACCAGGGCAGGAGCAGTGGCCACATTGGGAATGGCGGTAAGGATGGGGGTAAAGATAAGAGCGAGGAGAAAGCAAACACCGGTTATTACGGCGGTTAATCCCGTTTTACCCCCCGATTCGATCCCCGCCGAAGACTCGATATAGGACGTGGTAGTCGAAGTTCCCAGCAAGGCGCCCCCCATGGTGGCGATGGAATCGGCGGTGAGGGCCCGGCCCATTTTGGGCATTTCCCCCTTTTCATCCATGAGCTTGGCCCGGCGGGCCAAACCTACCAGAGTTCCGATACTATCGAACAAGTCCAACACCAACAGGGTCAGAATTACCGGTAGCGCGGAGCCCAAATTTTGAAATGGATAAAGCACATCCAGGGCTAGAAATGTTCCTCCTATTCCGGTTGGCGCCGAAACGATTCCGGCGGGCATGGTAGTAATTTTCTCCCCACCAAAGGGTATGAAAAGCCCTATCGCGGTGAGAAATAGAATGGACAGGAGGATTGCGCCCGGAACCTTGCGGATGGAAAGGATTGTCATGGCAACCACCCCCAATATTACCAGGACGGAAGCGGGACTTCTGAGGGAGCCCATGGTCACGAGGGTCGCGTCGTGATCGACTACTATTCCCACATTTTTCAGTCCGATGAAGGCAATGAAGAATCCAATTCCGACTTGAATACCGACTTTCAGTCCATTGGGCAAAGATTGGGCGATCCTTTTCCGAATTCCGCTAATGGAAAGGAGGAAAAACACAACTCCGTTCCAGAACGTCAGGCTCAAGGCGGCTTGCCAGGGCAGGCCCATCCCGAGACAAATGACAAAGGCAAAGTAACTGTTGGTACCCATGCCCGGCGCCAGGGCGATAGGGAAATTGGTCATCCAGGCCATGAGGAAGCAGCCCAGCGCCGCGGCCAGAGCGGTTACGGTAATCAGGGCCTCCCGAGGCATGCCGGCCTCTGAAAGGATGGAAGGATTGACCGCCAGAATGTAGGCCATCGCCGCAAATGTGGTTATCCCGGCGAGGACTTCTTTTCGTATGGTGCTGCCTCGAGGGCTGACCTCGAAGCGTTGATCGAGCCATTTCACGGCGCGATTAGAGGCATGTGAATCAGGCAAGCAGAGGTTTCACCACTTTCCCATGGACATCGGTAAGGCGATAGTCCCTGCCTTGAAAACGGTAGGTCAGGCGTTTGTGGTCGATCCCCAGCAAATGGAGGAGAGTGGCATGAAAGTCGTGAATATGCACCGGGTCCTTGTCGATATTGTAGCTGAAATCATCCGTCTTCCCATGGGTGTAGCCGGCCTTGGAACCCCCTCCAGCCAGCCAGATGGTAAAGCAACGGGGATGATGATCCCGGCCGAAATTATCCTTGGTCATCTTTCCCTGGCAGTAATTGGTGCGCCCAAATTCACTGCCCCAGATGACCAGAGTATCCTCCAGCATGCCCCGAGACTTCAAATCCTTTACCAGGGCGGCAGAGGCTTGATCGGTCTTCTTGCACATTTGCTGAATGCGCTCCGGGAGATTGGCATGAAAATCCCAACCCTGGTGAAACAGTTGAATAAACCGGACACCGCGTTCGGCTAATCGCCGGGCCAAAAGACAATTCGAGGCAAAGGTGCCCGGTTGGCGCACGTCGTCGCCGTAGAGCTTCAAGGTGGCCTCCGTCTCTCCGCTCAATTCGGTCACTTCCGGCACGGATGTTTGCATGCGAAAAGCCATCTCGTATTGGAGAATCTGGTTTTCCAGTTGAGGATCCTTGGACTGAGCCAGTTGACGCTCATGAAGCTCCCGCAAGCATTGAATGGCGGAACGGCGACTCTCCCGGCTGACACCGGGTGGATTATTC
Organism: Opitutales bacterium; assembly: GCA_965218995.1. Lineage (GTDB taxonomy): Bacteria > Verrucomicrobiota > Verrucomicrobiia > Opitutales > UBA2995 > JAABVD01. Next base: position 1,583,641 of record CBDCML010000004.1, on the reverse strand, counting down.
AGGTAGAGCACGGCATCTTTGTCCGGACGAAAGCGAACGCCATCATGACGACCAGGCAGGAATCCGCTATCCCAGTAGCGGGAGGTCAAAGGTTGGCCTTTGCCATCTTTGGGGGTCAGCACTACGTAGACGGGAAGATTCTCATTCATGGACCCAAGTCCGTAGGACATCCAGGATCCCATAGTGGGGCGACCCGGAAACTGTGAACCCGTCTGCATGAAGGTAACTCCAGGACCGTGATTGATCGCCTCGGTATACATGGATTTTATAAAACAAAGCTCATCTGCGATGGTCGCCGTATGAGGAAGGAGTTCACTCAAAGTTGCCCCACTCTCCCCATGCTGCCCGAAGGCGAAAGGGGAACCCGCCAGGGGAAAACTGGCCTGATGGGTGGACATTCCGGTGAGCCGCTGTCCTCTTCGAACCGAGTCGGGAAGTTCCTCGCCATGCAGGGCGTTGAGAACCGGTTTGTGGTCGAAAAGGTCCATTTGCGAGGGCGCGCCGGACTGGTAGAGGAAGATCACCCGCTTGGCCCTGGGGGCAAAATGCGTATTCTCCAGGATCCCACCGGAAGCGGACGCCTGGACCGGATTGAAGAGATCGCTCAGGGCAATGGCGCCAAAGCCCATAGCGCATTTATTGAGGAAGTCGCGGCGACTCAATCCAAACCCGTTTTCATGTCCGGTGCACAGTGGTGTATTCATCGTTGAAAAATACTTTCGTTGAAATTCATCAAGGTATTGATAACCACCGTCTTGGCGGCGAGATCGATTGGATCGACATCCCCTGAAAACGGGTCCTGGCCAACCTTTAATAATTCCTCCGCGTCAGATGGGTCCGAACGGAAGGCTTTGTATTGTTCCTCCAGAAATTTCTCCAACAGGGAGACTTCCTCTTTCTCGGGGCGACGACTGGTGAGGAGACGGAAGGCCATTTCAATTTGGGCCTCCTCATCCCCGGGATGCTCTCTGATGAGTTTTTCCGCCAGCACCCGGGAAGCTTCGACAAATTGGGGTCCGTTTAAAATTATAAGCGGTTGAAGGGGCGAGGCGGTGGTTTCCCGCTTTACCGTACAAACATCCCGTTTTGGGGCGTCGAATGCCACCATGGTGGGGGCTGGAGAATTCCGCTTCCACTTGGTATATAAACTCCGACGGTATAACCCGTCCCCTTCATCGGGTTCAACGGGTATGAAGCCCACGGTCAGTTCGTAAGGCTTAACGGGAGGGCCGCCCAGGGTGCGGACCAATAGACCGCTTACGGCAAGCGCATTGTCCCGAATCATTTCACCACTCAGCCGATCCGGGTTGCTCCAGGAATAGGTCTCGTTATCGGGATCTTTCTTCCGGGTCATTTCGTCCGACAAAGTGCTCTGCCGGTAGGTTGCGGAACACACCATCTGTTTTAGTAATCGGTGTAGATTCCAGCCATTATCTACAAAGTCCCTGGCCAGCCAATCCAAGAGTTCGGGGTGGGTTGGAGGCGCCCCCCGGAGACCAAAATCCTCTGGGGTTCGAACCAAACCCTGGCCAAAAATAATCTGCCAATACCGATTGACCGCGACGCGGGCGGTGAGGGGGTGATCGGCGCTGCTAAGCCATTGGGCCAGGCCGAGCCGGTTGCGCGGCTGATCCTGGGGAAAGGCTGGGAGAACCTGGGGAGTATCCGCTGCTATTTCCTCGCCGGGCGCGTTGTAGGCGCCACGTTCCAGAACAAAAGCAGGCCTGAGTTCCGGAAGCTCTCGCATGATGGCCAGATCCGGCAACTCGTCCATCTGCCGATTCCATTTAGCCCGGGCAGCTTGCAATTCCCGGCGCATTTGCGCCGCGGGTTCATAATCGGTGGCCAGAAAATATTCCAGCAACTGTGTCCTTTCACTTTTTCGGAGCAGGGCGAGGTCTTTTTCCAAAAGATTCTGCAGATGCGACCCGTCATGAAGTTCTCGGACTTCCGCCGGGGAAATTTCCCGGTCAAACATACGGAATTCATCCACCTGCCCGCCGACAAACCCACGGTCACGGAAGCGCTGGCCGATGACCAAATGCTGCCGGTCCCCGGACCACTCCGTAATCTGCCGGGTCAAATTATCTCGAATAATGGTCATCTCGACCGACCGGCCTTCGAGATAAAGGCGAATTCCATCGGCCCGGCTGGACCCATCGTAGGTGATCCCAATATGACGCCACTGACCTGGAACGATTGGTTCTTTGGCTTGAACCCGCAAAGCATTGCCCGGCCAATAGTGAATTATTGAGAAGGTCGGTTTGCCATCCAACAAGAGAAATTCGTAGCCCAGACTGGCCGCGTCGTCCCCACCTCCGCTCCGGCTGAATATGATTTCCCGCTCAGCAATTTGCCTCGGGCGTATCCAGAGAGCGGCGGAAAAAGGCTGTTCGCGAGAGAAATGCCCCACCTCCGGGACTTCGAACGGATCGTCTCCAGTGAAGGCTATGGCCGCATTGGCAACGCCTGGAACAGACAAGTTTAGTTCGGAAGTAGTCGCCGGATGGTCCGGAGCTGCGGCATTGACCGAGGTTTCCCCCTCTCTATCATCGAAGGAGAGACTGGCCACCAAGCCCGGCCAGGTCAGCTCAGGCCGGGAGGCCATCCATGACTCGAATGCTTTCGCCCCCCCTCCCCCTACACCTCTTTCCGCTTTCTCCAGTTGGCCTTCGAGCCCTGTTATCTCTTCTTGGGCGGCGGCCAGGGCTTCATCGGCTTCCGGATGTGAAATCGGCATAGCCGGTGTGGGGACGCCCTCGGTGAAAAAAGAAATGAGCCCGGCCTCATCGATATTGGCGAAGAAGGAACTCAGGGCATAATAGTCCTTCGCGGAAATGGGGTCATATTTATGATCGTGACAGCGGGCGCATTCCATGGTGAGGCCAAGAAAAGCCGTGCTGAAGGTCTGGGTTCGATCGGCCACATATTCAACGCGGTATTCCTCGAGGACTATGCCTCCCTCCATTTTATGGGCATGTAGGCGATTAAAGGCTGTCGGAATTACGTCTTTCGGCTGGGGATCGGGCAATAAATCGCCAGCCAATTGAAGAGTTATGAACTCGTCATAGGGCATATTTGCCCTGAAAGCGTCGATTACCCAATCGCGCCACGGCCAGACGAAGCGACCGTGGTCCCGCTGATAACCGTAGGAATCGGAATAGCGAGCCACATCGAGCCATTCACCGGTCATTCGTTCCGCGTATGCCGGGGAAGACAGTAAGCGATCGACCACTGTTTCAAATGCTTCATCGGATTCGTCGGAAAGGAACTGGTCGATTTCATCGAGAGTGGGTGGCAACCCAATCAAATCAAAGGAAACCCGACGAAGCCATTTTTCGCGGGATGATTCCGGAGCGGGTTTCAAATCTTTTTCAGCCATTCCCACCGCAATGAAGTGGTCGATTTCATTTTTTGCCCAATGGCCTCCATACTCAGGTACTGGCACCATTTCGGATAAGGGGTTGAAGGCCCAATGTCCTTCGTAACGGGCCCCCTCTTCGATCCACTGGTAGAGCAAATCCCTTTCCGCCAGGCTGAGGCGCCGGGGATGTTCCGACGGCGGCATCCGGTCCTCTTCATCTTGGGCATTGATCATCCAGATCATTAAACTGTTGGCCGGGTCGCCCGGTACGATAGCTGCGGCTCCATCGCGGTCGGCGTAAGCATCCTCCGGCCTATCAAGCCGCAAATCCGCCTCGCGGTCCTGGGCATTTGGTCCATGGCAAAGAAAGCAGGAATCCGAAAGGATGGGCCGAATATCCCGATTATAGGATACCTCGGCCGACAGGCTGATGACGGCCCCTATACTTATGCAATGGAAAGCGAATGACTTTATTGTGAAGCTTCTCACGAAACCAAAATAGTCTAAGCATTTTCATGCCTGAGTCCAGCCCCGATATCGGACTTCCTTTTACCTTTTCCTTCCGTGGTTCTCCCTGAAATAACCACGCTGGCGCATGAGGACGCGATGCAGATTCGGGTTTTTTGCAAAGGCCTCGCGGCCATGCAGCCAAAAATAAATCAATTCTCTGCCGGGTTGGCCGCATCCGAAGGTGGAGGCACCTCGGGCCCGGGAACACCGTGCCTGTTGGAACCCCGGCGCTCCCCATTCCGACCCCCATGGCGGCCCCGCCTATCTCCCAACCATTCGTCGAAGGCTTGGATTTGTTCGGGAGTCATGATCTGTCTGATAGCTTCCCTTTGTCCCCTGCGAATCCGGTCAAAGGCGGGACGCGTCTCCTGGAAAAACGTATTGTACTTGAGCTGAGAGTCCTCCAGGATTTCCCGCAACTGGACGGCCTGTCCTTCTGTCAGGCCGTACCGTTTGGTTACGCGTTGTTCGATGTGTTCCACCACACCTTTCTCCATGCGGAATGGATCGAGACCCGCCCGTTGAAAGCGAAGGGGGGACTGATTCAAAAGCAGGCGGTCCGCCGAGTAACCGACGAGCATTCCGAGGGCAAATACCACGGAGAGGATCAGGCCGGCCTTTAATTTCGAATTCATAACCAGTCGGACCACTCTCCCTCACCGGAAAAGAGAGTGATCAATGGGTCTTCAGACTCCAAAACCCCTTCATTCTCCACCGGGGTGACGGCCGTAACCAACAGCAGGGAGACCAATGCCGCAGCCACCCCGACCTTGACCAGGTTGGGGCTGAAAAGGTTGATCAACGCCTCCACCCAATCCACTTCATCCTTCCGTGGAATGCGCAAAATTTTCTCCAATTCCACCCGAACCCCGTAACGAACGTCGACCGGGGCAGGCGATTCCTTCCTGCTGGCCGAAACCAATCGGGACCAGGATGGACCGGGATAATTATCCGGAGATTTCATAACGGTTTAAGTATTTACGTAGTTTTTTCTTGGCTCGAAAGCTTTTTACCTTGGTTTTGGAGAGGCTCCATCCAGTGATCTCGGCCACTTCGGCCAGAGACCTGTCTTCCAAATATTGGAGGGTCAATAAATGCCTGTCGTCTGCCGGCAAATGGGACAGGAGATACTGGACCTGCTCTGTAATCTGGTATTGGTAACGGAGGTCTTGTTTGTCCTCCGGCAGTTCTTGCTCGTAGGCGTTGGCCTTCCCAGCGCGGGAGGCCAGGGCCACGGGAGTTCGTTTACAACGCCTGAAGTAATCGTGCCCCGTATTATAGGCGATGCGGCGCAGCCAGTTTTCAAAGGGTGCGGTCGGCTTCCACAGGTGCAGCTTACGGTAGGCCTTGATAAAGGTGTCTTGCACCAAGTCATCCAAATCGGACTGGTGGGGACAAAAGCGGAAGAGACACCGGGAAATCATACCTTGATGACGGATCACGATCTGATCAAAAGCCCGGAGGTCTCCCTCCCGCGCTCGATCGACCAGTTTTTGATCCGTGTCGGTTTCCGTCTCCATCTTCCGGTCAAAAACTGCTAGGGCAATCGGACTGGAATAACAATTCAACACTTTGGTTTTTTCAGCTAAACCCCCGGACTCCACACGATTCCAGGGCTTTAAGGGTTAAACTTTATGGAACAAAGGGTTAGGGGTTCGCTTTGCCGGAAGTTCGGCCTTCATCCCGCTTTCGCATGATTTCCACACGCTGATAAAGGTTATCCTCCTGCTCGAGAGTGAGCACGTTGAGGACGGAGGATCTGACTTCGGCCTGACGGGCGCCCATTTTCTTCATTTGCGAATCGACCGCTTCTTTGGCCGCTTTAACCGCTGTTGGGTCTCTTGGATCCGCTTTCTGGGCCGCTTTCAACGATTCGCGGGCAACTGACAGGTTCTCCCGGACGACCTTCCCGTCTTCGGCGTATTGGGCGAATACCGACCTTATTTCATTTCGTTGTTCACCGGTCAGGTCCATGCGCTGCAAGGCTTGCCTCATATTGGGCATTTGGAGCTCAATCCCCCTGCGTTGGGCCATGGACCGGTCCCGCTGATTAAGGTCTGCTGGAGGAAGTCCCCCTCCCCTCAAACCACGGTTTTCAATACCTTCCGGTCCGGACGGACCGAAATCGGGTATGGGTTCTTCCTGGGCCGAACTCCTGACGGCAAAAGAGGTGACAACCGCGAAAGCGGCAAAACACAGTGTCAATTTAATGGATTTCATTTTCTTATATTATTGATTATTAACCATTTAAAATTTCATGACCCAAATGTTGGTCTGTCTGGATAACGCATTGGGAACCCGTCTGGTTACAGATTTATAGGCCGATCCGCGCCCCCACAGGTGTAGGCGGACAGAGGCCGGTCTAAAGCTCGCGAAATTTACCGTCGTATCTCCTGATAATGGATTGAAGCGGCCTCATGTGCTGTGGTTTTACCTGAAAGCCGATAAAATGGATGCGCGCGTTTTTCTCGGACTGTTGTTGATGGCTCCGTATATCCCCGGCCAACGCCTCAAAGGGCACATTTTGGCTCCCCCCATCCGGCGTGGTGCGCTGAAAATCGCCGTCTGAAAGGATAAAGAGAACATCGGGCTGCATATGAAAGGCGGCTTTGATAACGGATTGAATGCCATTGACGGGATCCCTCACCCAATTGCGCCCCGACTTTCCATCGGTGCGGAACTCCATCTTCAACCATTCTCCCGCCGCCGCTTTGTTGGCCTGAGTTCCCGAGACCAGATAATTTTCGAAAAGGTCATAATTGCGGCTGAACTGGATCAACCCAAACAAGGTATTGGCATTGAGGCCCTCGATCAATTTCAGGGTTTCACTCTGCAAACGCCTCATGGATACACCGCTTTCCCTGGCTTTGGTCACCACACTTTGGGATATATCGAAGGCTATGACAACTCGTTGGGCCTGGTCCTCGATGCCAAAAAAACTAAAGGTGGAAGATTCCGAGACCAATCCTTGCAGGGATCCCATCAGGCCGGCCTCCCGCAACAAAGCGGCCGCGTCATTCAAAGGATTAAAGGGGGATTGGAAAGGATCGAAAGCAGTGGTGGGAAGCTCCGGTAGCTGGGGCAGATCGCTGCTGAGCATGGACTCGGTGGTGAGCCGCTCCATGAACACAGGTTTGCTGCTCATCTGGTGATACTCAGACAGGGCCATGGAATGATCCAACTCCCTCTGGGGAAGATAAATCGTTTTTTTGGCCACAAATTCGGGATCCTTCCTCAGGTTGGGAACAACTACCACGACGAAAACCGCGGCCACCAGAAGGATAATCTGTAGAACTACCGCCCAAAATAAGGCGCTCACCCGGAAGGATCGCCTTACCTCGTAGCGGTATCCGCCCAAATTGCCTTCCGCAGGTGATTCCATTCCCCAAAAGTTTGGCCCGAAGCCGGTGATATTCAATTAGAGAATGGTAACATTGGGAAAATTGCCCCCTCAGGTGAGAATCCCCCTTGACTAGGAATTATTTCCAGATCATAGGTTTCAATTTCCCAAATTTCCGGGGTAGTAGCTCAGTTGGTTAGAGCGCCGGCCTGTCACGCCGGAGGCCGCGAGTTCGAGTCTCGTCTATCCCGCCATTCCCTTTCCGGGGGCAGGGGCTCCTGATCGATCGGGATGGGTGCGGGCAGGCGGCGGGAGAACCCCACAGTGTGACAGCCCCATTTGCCATAACAAATGGTTGAGACAGGCTGTCCCAAGATACTGTAAATCAAGGATATTCTGTTTTTTATAAGTGTATACCATGCAGGAATTAGCGAAGGTGGTATCAATCCTGCAATAAGGAGGTCGACATGAGTAAAATTCTAGGAATCGATTTAGGCACAACCAATTCCTGTATGGCCGTTTTAGAAGGCGGTGAACCTTCCGTAATCGCCAACTCCGAGGGAGCCCGCACCACGCCATCCGTGGTGGCATTTTCCAAGAATGGGGAACGCTTGGTCGGCCAAGCGGCCAAGCGCCAAGCCGTGACCAATCCGAGAAACACCATTTTTTCGGCCAAACGGCTTATCGGGCGGAAGTTCTTTGAAGTCAGTGAAGAGGCGGCCAGCCTGCCCTATGAGGTGGTGGAAGGCAAAAATGGGGATGCATACATCAAGGCCACAGTGAATGGGAAGGAAGAACTCTTTGCCCCCGAACAAATCCAGGCTTACGTGTTGCAAAAATTGAAGGCCGATGCGGAATCCTACCTGGGCCAACCGGTGACTCAGGCCGTCATTACCGTTCCGGCTTACTTCAACAACTCCCAGAAACAGGCTACCAAAGATGCCGGGACCATCGCCGGTCTCGAGGTCCTTCGCATTATTAATGAGCCCACCGCCGCTTCTTTGGCTTATGGACTGGATAAAAAGAACGAGTCCAAAATCGCCGTTTACGACCTGGGAGGTGGAACTTTCGACGTATCCATCCTGGAAATCGGAGACGGGGTCTTCGAAGTCAAGGCAACGAACGGAGACACCCATCTAGGGGGGGATAATTGGGATTCGACCCTCATGGACTGGTTGATCGATGAATTTAAAAGGGACAATGGAATAAATCTGCGCAATGATCCCATGGCATTGCAACGCCTGAAGGAGGAGGCGGAAAAGGCAAAAATTGCCCTCTCCTCCGCCCAATCGACCGAAATAAATTTGCCCTTTATCACGGCGGACGCCTCCGGTCCCAAGCACCTCAATATTCAACTCAGTCGAGCAAAATTCGAACAGTGGACCGATGTTCTTTTTGAGCGCACGGTGGGACCTTTCCGAAAGTGTTTGCAGGATTCGGGACTGAGCGCATCCGAAATCGACGACTTGGTATTGGTGGGCGGCATGACCCGGGCCCCCAAGGTTTCGGAGGTGGCCTTGCGCCTCGCCGGAAAGGACCCTCACAAAGGAGTAAACCCGGACGAGGTCGTAGCTATTGGAGCGGCTATCCAAGGCGCCGTTCTGGCTGGAGATCTGAAGGACGTCCTGCTGCTCGACGTCACCCCATTGACCCTGGGAATAGAAACTGCCGGCGCCATCAGCACCGCCATGATCGAACGCAACACCACCATCCCGGCCAAGAAAATGGAGGTGTTTTCAACTTATTCGGATAGCCAGACCGCGGTGGATATCAAAATCCTGCAAGGTGAACGGCCCATGGCCAAAGACAATAAGCTCCTGGGCAATTTCCGCCTGGACGGCATCCCACCGGCTCCGCGGGGAATGCCCCAGATCGAAGTGACGTTCGACATCGACGCCAACGGCATTCTTCACGTCTCAGCCAAGGATAAAGGCACCGGAAAGGACCAGAAAATCACCATCACCAATTCATCCGGTCTGTCCAAGGACGAAATCGCAAAGATGAAGAAAGAGGCCGAATTAAACGCCGAGGCCGATAAGAAACAACGCGAGGCGGTTGAAACAAAGAACAGCCTCGACAACCTGATTTACCAAACGGAAAAGCAAATCGGGGAATTGGGGGACAAGTTGCCCGCCGACAAGAAATCTGAATTGGACGCCGCCCTGGCAGAAGGAAAGTCAGCCCTGGAAAGCAACCAGACCGATCAAATGAAGGCAGCCTCTACAAAAATACAAAATCTCTTCGCCAGCCTGGCCCAGGACCTCTATAGCCAAGCAGGGGCAACCGAAGCGCCTCCCCCGGAGGCAACCGGCGAGACGGGTGGCGGGACCTCCGACTCCGCTTCCAGCGCTGCTTCCGATTCCGATGTGGTCGATGCCGATTTTGAGGTGGTCGACGAAGACAGGAAATGAAATAACGGTTCATTTCATGGAGAAGGAAAAATCGAGGCTGGAAAAATCGACCATTACCAGGGATGAAATCAATCGACTTCCCCTCCTGAAATTCAAAGGCCCCATTCACCTGATCAAGTCGAAGCAAAGCGCCTCCAGGGCAGTTGAGCGATTAAAACAGGAAGCCGTTGTGGGCTTCGATACGGAAACAAGGCCATCCTTCAAGAAGGGAGTGATCCACCCACCGGCCCTGGCTCAATTTGCCACCCGGACAGATGCGTGGTTGTTCCGACTCAAGAGCATTGGCATCCATAGCGGCCTGCTCGACCTGTTTCAGGATCCCCATACCGTGAAGATTGGCTTGGCTCTTCACGACGATATCAAACACCTGCAGAGGTTGAAACCATTCCAACCCCGCGGTTTCCTCGATCTCGCCAAAATCGCCCAAAAGGCCAAGTTCCAAAAAACGGGACTGAGAAACATGACAGGGATTCTTTTAGGGAGTCGTCTTTCCAAAAGAGTTCAATTGAGCAATTGGTCGAAACCAGTCCTTTCCTCCAACCAAATGACCTACGCCGCTACGGACGCCTGGGTCAGCCTCCTCCTATTCCAGGAATTCCAAAAGATAGGCCTGCTCGATTCGACGGATTCGAAATAACGGAAGTCTCTTTGAATGGCCTTGAGTAAAGTCGTTGGTTAGTGATTTCCTTTGTAACTGCTCAGGTATCCTGAACAATCATCCGGATGGATGTTTTATTGATAACATATTTCGCAACTGTAGAAGGGGGTTTATCCCCCGATCTTCCAAATGGCCTCACCGCAATCGGGGGATAAACCCCCTCCTACAGTTCTCTCAATCACCATCCCATGAACATTCTCTCGTTTCTTCTTATTTTCCTTCTGCCTTGTGGTTAAAATCCCTCGTTTCCTTTGCGGCCTCCTCGGCCTAGTCCTCCTCGTCGGTTGCGAAAGCGTGGAGAACCGCATTCGAAAGAATCCGCAATTATGGAAATCGCTTTCCCCAAGTGAGAAGCTCGCCGTGGAAAATAGAACCATCGATATCGGCCACTCAACCGATGTTGTCTTTTTCATTTTGGGTAATCCCGATCAAATGAGGACCAAGACAGAGGGAGAACAACGGAGAGAAGTTTGGATCTATACGCGTATTTCCACCCGTTATGAGGGAACTGACCTGGCCGGTTATCGGGGCCGCATCTACTACGACAGCCTATTCCGGGTCTATCGCGTTTTTTACCTCCCCGAATATGTGAACCTTTATTCCGAGCATCTGGAAGTGGAGGCGGAAATCGAATTCGAGGATGGTCGGGTATCGGCCATAACCGAAGTCCACCCCTAGCCTGCGGGTAAGCAATCTGGAATTAGGAATTGGGAAGTGAGAGCGCCAACGGCCGCGAAGAGTGGAAGAGGGACTCTCGCAGAGCTCGCCAAGTAGGCCAAGAATTAATTGTTAGTGATCGTCGGGGTCATTGGCTAAAAGGTAATCCGTGCCTGGAATGAACTGCAAAGCAGTTCCACTCCAAAGCCCAGTGTCGGGAAGCGCACACTGGGTGGAATGGGCAAAAAATTACGAACCACGAAGGGGTTCCACACCGAATCAATCCCAAATCTTTCATTCATCTATCTCAATGCTGGTAAATGTTTGTGGAACCCCTCTGGGGTTCAATGGTGTGGGTGATCGGTAACCCAGCGTGCGCTACGCGACGCTGGGCTCTGGGGTTTAACGCCGTTGGCGTTATAGCGAGACGTTTGAACCGGTTAACTCCGACCCCTGTGGGGTCGCTCTCACTCCTTAATTCCTAATTCCTCATTCCTAATTTCTCATTGACTATGTATCCCCTCCGCTAAAAGGTCCTTACCCTTTCCGCGCTCCTGTAGTTCAATGGATAGAATGCTGGCCTCCGGAGCCTGAGATCTGGGTTCGACTCCCGGCGGGAGCACCAGAAAAATTTCGAGTAACGCTTGCTTAGGCGCTTATCGAGGTAAAGATCACAAAATAGATCTTTGACCGATTTTACTTCTCATTAAACTCGCTGTTCTTATAACCATTGGCACACCCCGTTTTTTATGAGCACAATAACCACCCGAAGAAATTTTCTCAAAGCAACCGCTACGGTCATCGGTATGCCCACCATTATTCCGGCCAGTGTCCTGGGTAGGAATGGTGTGGTGGCCCCGAGCAACCGGATTGTGATGGGAGGCATCGGTATCGGCCCCCGCGGACGCAAAGTGCTGGCCTGCTTCCTCAAAGAACCCGATGTGCAGTTTGTCGCCGTGGCCGACGCCCAAGAGGAGCGACGCGAAATCGTCCGCCGTCTGGTCAATCGGGAATACGGCAATGAGGATTGCTACAAATGCCGCGACATGTTCGAAATCCTCGAGCGGGACGACATCGATGTGGTCCAGATCACCACGGGCGACCGCTGGCACGCCTTGGGTACCATTCTCGCCTCTCAGGCCGGGAAGGACATTTACTGCGAAAAGCCCTGCAGCATGACGGTCCGGGAAAGCCAGGAACTGGCCGACGCGGTCAATCGTTATGGACGCGTATTTCAGGCCGGAACCCAGCGGCGAAACGTGGAAAATTTTCAGTATGCCGCCCATTTGGCCCGCAGTGGAAAATTGGGCAACATCCACACCGTGCATGCCGGGATTCTCAAACTGGTGCCGGACCTGGCCTGGTTGCCGGGACAACCCGAGCCGGATCCGGAGATCTGCGACTGGGACCGCTGGCTGGGACCGGCTCCCTGGCGCCCCTATAACAAGGATTACGTGCGGGGACGGTGGCGTGGCCACTATGATTTCCATGGTGGAGCGGGACTTCCCGAATGGGGATCCCACACCATCGACCTCTGCCAATGGGCAGCCGGCGCCGATGAAACCATGCCCATCCAGTACGAGTACCAAGGCGACACAATTATCGGGCGCTATCAAAACGGCATCAAACTGGTTATGCGCCTATCCGGATTCAAAGGGGAAGGTGATTGGAAAGTTCCCGGTACCTGCCCAGTTCGCTTTGAAGGCGACGAAGGCTGGGTGGAAGCGGCCGACCATGGCTCCGTCGTGACCAGTTCCAAATCGCTCGACCAGGGACAACCCGCCAACTCCCTCTACGGGACCGATCCGACCAACCACGTGCGCGATTTTCTCGACTGCGTGAAGACGCGGGAGAAGCCCGCCGCCAACGCCGACGTCACCCGCCGCGGGCACATTGCCTGTCACGTCGCCGCCATCGGTTGGCAACTCGGGCGGAAGGTGCAGTTCGATCCCGTGACCGAGACCTTTATTGGCGACAAAGAAGCCGAACGCATGTGCAGCCGTTCGCGTCGCGGTCCGTGGTACGCCTGAGACCCGGTTTCACCGATTTATGAAATTGTCTCGTTTTTCATTGATCCCATGCCTGGCTTTAACCGGGAGCCTTGCCCAAGCCTCCCCTGCTTGGGATGAAGGGACCGCCCTGGCTGTTCTCGCCTCCGATACCGAACAGAAAGCACGCGCCTGCCAGGTCCTGGCAGTAGTGGGTGGGCCCGACGCGGTACCAGCCCTGGCGGAACTCTTGGGAGATAATCAACTCGCCTCCTACGCCCGAACCGCCCTGGAGGTGATCGAAGATCCCTCCGCTGGTGAATCGCTCCGGGCAGCTTTACCGAAACTCGAAGGCCGCCTTCTGGCAGGTGTTGTGACCTCGATTGGAGTGCGGGGCGATGAAGCCGCCCTGCCTGCCCTGCAAGCCCTCGCCACCGATTCGAAAAGTGGAGTGGCTGAATCCGCCCTCACCGCTCTGGCTCGCATAGGCAGCGAGGATGCCTTGGCTACGGTCGTCCAAACCCTCCAAGGAGGATCAGAAGCACTCCGGGTTGCTGCAGCCCATGCCACCCTGGCCGCAGCGGAAAGGATGGCCAATGAAGGTAAAGACCAAGCGGCGCAGAAGTTGTTGAAGTCCGTCCGCACCGCAGATTTACCCGAGCACATTCGGCAAGCGGCAGGCGCCGTTGGCGCCAGTGGTCAGTGATCAGTGGTCAGTGTTCATGGGTGCCAATCTTGATCTTGAAACAGGAGGGGACTCTCGCAAAGCTCGCTAAGGGGAAGAGGAACCATGGATCCTGCTTCGCCTAAAGGCTACGCAAGGACAGGTCCTGCTTCACCCAAGGGCTACGGCAGGACACGTTTCACGGATGAGGCGCCGGAGGCGGAATTAACGGAGGGCGGGTTTTCTTACCCGCCTCATAGATAAAATGGCGGACAGGAATTCCGCCCTACGGTAGAGTTCCGGCTTCGCCGGAATGGGATCACGATCAAGATCAAGATTAAGGCGCCGCCGGAGGCGCCTCCCTCTGTGCTCTCTATGGCCTCTGTGGTTAAATCCTCTTTCCCTTGGCGAGCTTTCGGAAACCCGTCACAATCGCAAGTCGTAGCGCGCGCTACGGCCGGCTCCAATGGGCCTAAGCGCCTCTTTTGTAACCAAATCCTGCAGATCACGGGTCGCCGTGGCTTTTGAGACCCTGGTCAGGGCCCGATATTTGCGAGCGTTCATTCCACCTTCAAACCCATCGGCGCCTTCCTCTAGCATGCGGCGAACAACCCGAAGCTGACGCTCGCTGAGCTTGCTGGTAAAACGGTCAAAAAACCGCGCTTTGCGCAGGACAAAATCAATCTGCTTTTCCGTGTGGTCTTGTGCTTGCAGGAGCATGCATACAAAATAGCTTATCCAGTCCGATACCTCATTCGAGCTCTGCGCTTTTTGCAAAGCATCGTAGTATTGATTCTTTTTCCTCTCAAGGGCGAGCGACATGCTTAGAATAGCCGGACGACCCAAACCTTGGAAAATTGCCTTTTCCGATAACGCTCTACCGATTCTTCCATTTCCATCTTCAAAGGGATGTACCGATTCGAAATATAAATGGGCAATAGCCGAGCGAACGGGAGCATGTTTTATTTTCGATTGGCTCAGATTGAACCAATTCACAAACTGCTCCATTTCTCTCGGAACCTGACCGGAGGGCGGCGCTTCGAAATGCACCCTGGCTCTACCGTAAGGGTTCGAAACGACCTGCATGGGCTCTTTGTGGGTTCTCCATCTTCCCAGTGCAATTCGATGCGAACCTTTCAATAACTTCTTATGCCACGAAAATAACATGGCTTCCGTGAGAGGTTCCTCCCAACTATCTCGCACTGTGATCATGAGTTCCGCCGCTCCTTCCGAGGCGCGATCCCGCACCCGTTGGAGCGGATCGTTCATCCCAAGCTGATTCCTAATGGAAGACATTACGTCCTTTCGCCGGAGGAATTCCCCCTCAATCTGGGAAGTCTTCATCGCCTCCGCCAACATGCTTTGAACCAATGCTTCGATCTGGTCGGTTTCAGATAACCCTTTGAGCATACCGGTGATTTGTCCGGCTTTGTCGGCAAATGCGATTAGGTCACCTTCGATTCCCGCGAGGTTGTAAGTAAAATTGGGCCAATCCGATCGTTGCCAGTTATACAGCATGAGCCGAATAAATTGAATAAACGGCTCAAATTCAAGATTATTATGAGCCGTTTAATTGACGAAATCGGCTCATTGTATTCGAAGACTTCCCTGCCCCGTATAGAAACGGGATCACCTACCTTGATCGCTTCTCGGGCGAATTTTTGGTAAACCGCTTTGGCTTCCTTCAATGGCCCAAACACGTGATCTTTCTCTGCCTGGGAGAGCCATCCCCGGGGCTACTTTGATCAGGTGAGGTGCTTCCTGAAAAACTCCAAGGTGCGTTGCCATGCCAACTCCGCCTTTTCCTCGTCGTATCGGCCGGTCGAATCGTTGTGAAATCCGTGATTGGCGCCGGCATACATATGCATGTTGTATTCGTTTCCATTGGCTTTCAAATCAGCTTCGTATTCGGGCCAACTGCTATTGACCCGCCTATCCAATTCCGCCAGTTGAATCAGTAGCGGCGCCTTGATGTTTTTGCGCAACTCCTTGGCCGCTGGCGTTCCGTAGAAGGGTACTCCCGCATTCAGGGTTTCCGGGATGACCGCTGCCAGCATATTGACCACGTAGCCACCGAAACAGAACCCGACCGCCCCTAATTTTCCATTGCTCAAATCATGGGATTTCAGAAATTTCCCAGCGGCGATAAAGTCCTGTTCAATTTTAACCCGGTCCAGGGAACGTTGCAGGCTGCGCCCCTCATCGTCGTTGCCGGGATATCCACCGACCGGGTGAAGCGCATCCGGCGCCAACGCCACAAAGCCCGCTTTGGCCAGTCGCCGGGCCACGTCCTCGATGTAGGGATTGAGTCCCCGATTTTCGTGAACCACCAAAACGACGGGGGCTTTACCGGATAGACCGGAAGGAGCCGCCAGGTAACCCCGGCCCTCGCCGTGCCCCTGGGGCGAGGGAAACGTAACGTAGCTGGCCTTGATATCGGGGTCGTTGAAAGAAACTTGCTCCGCTACCAGGTAATCGGGCATCAAAGTCGACAGGAGGACGCCCATGGTCAAAGACGCAGTGGCAAGGGTAGACAAACGCGTCAGGAAGGTGCGTCGATCGATAAAACCGTGGGCGTACTCGTCATACCAATCAAAGGCCTCTTGCGGTATGGGGTGGGTTGTGGGTGGTTCTAACTTTTCTTCAACTGACATGGGAAATCCGGGTTGTTATGAGTGAAAAATCTGTCGTACCGGTCTCTGGAACGATCAAAATGCAAATGAGTCTGAGGCGATTGGTCCTTAGTTATAAGACTTATCCAAGGCATAACTATCCCGGAAAAGGAAGGGGTCAAGAAGTAAAAAGTTATGCCTTACAGGGCCGGTCCCTCGGGGTCATTTCTTGAAATCGTGCATGCCAATGCGGGATTTAAGAATTAACCCTTTTCCTTTCCCAAAGTGTATGAAGGACAACGGGATACAGCCCCTTCCTCAAACTGTTGGCATCCCCTAGATATGTATGGCCTCACCTTCAATGGCAGCGGCCGCCTCCATCAAGGCCTCGCTCAGGGTCGGATGAGCGTGAATGGTTTCCTGTACCTCCCGAGGGGTTGCCTCCAAGTTCATGGCCAGGGTGTATTCTCCAATCAACTCGGTGGCGTCGGAGCCTATGATGTGGACCCCGAGAATTTCCCCATCGGCCTCCGAGGACAGGACCTTGACGAAACCCTCGGAGGCATTGGAGGCCACGGCTTTCCCCGAGGCGGCAAAGGGAAACTTTCCCACCTTATAGGGTATGCCGGATTCCTTGACTGACTGCTCCGTTTGGCCAATGGAGGCCACCTGGGGCAGACAATAGGTACATGCCGGAAATAACGTGACGCGTTTGGGAATTCCCGCCCCGAACATTCCGTCGACCGCCTGGATCGCTTCATAGGTCGCCACGTGGGCCAACCAGGGAGGACCGATGATATCGCCCGCGGCGTAAATCCCCGGGACACTGGTCTGGTAACGGTCATCTACCTCCAGATAACCCTCGTCTTCCTCCAACTTAATCTGTTGGGAAAGGGCGCCCTCCAGGTTGGGAACCACCCCTATGGCGGACAACACGGCATCGACCTCCACCGATTTGACCTTGGTCCCTTTGACCAGGTCGGCCCGAACCAGTTCTCCCTCAACCGACAGGTTTGTAACACGGGTATTTGTGTGAATCCCGATCCCCTGGCGTTTAAATGAACGGGCCAGATACCGGGATACTTCCACGTCTTCAATGGGCAGTAAAAGCGGTAAAATCTCAACCAGAACCACCTTCGAACCGAGGGCATTGAAAAAGTAGGCAAACTCCACCCCGATAGCGCCGGCGCCTACCACCAACAATCGATCCGGCCGGTCCTTCCGGGCCAGGACCTCACGGGAAGTCATCACTTTCCTTCCATCCAGTTCCAACCCGGGCAAGGAGCGCATTTTACACCCGGTTGCCAAAAGTATCCGTTGGGTGTGGAGCGCTTTTCCGGTGTCCTCTCCCTCACTGATTTTCACCATCCCGGGCCCAACGACTTCCCCCCGGCCACGCAGGTGATCGACCTTGTTCTTGCGGAACAAGTACTCGATCCCTCGGGCCATTTGATCGGCAACAGCGCGGGACCTGCCCATGACCTTCTCGAAATCAAAACCGACCTTTTCCGCATTGAGCCCGAAATCGGCCGCATGAAGCATTTTCTGATAGAGCTCGGCGCTCTGCAGTAAGGCCTTGGATGGAATGCACCCCCAGTTCAGACAGGTTCCTCCGGGACGCTCCATCTCCACGCATGCCACCTTTCTGCCCAATTGCCCCGCGCGAATGGCCCCGGCATATCCGGCCGGACCACCACCAATGACGACCAAGTCGTATTCAATTCTTTCAGCCATGACCTCTTTGTAAGCGACTATTCGAACGTATGACTACCTCGGAAAAGGAAGGGGTCAAGACGTAAAAAGTTATGCCTTACAGGGTCGGTCGTCTTGTAAAAGTGTATGAAGTACAACGGAATACAGTTTTTAAGACCCGACCCTTTTTTCAGGAGGCATCACTTTTCTACGGCATGACCCCGGCTGGCGCCATACCTTATGCCCTCGATAACCCCCCTTAGTGCCATTTATTCCTTCCTGTATATCCACTGGTAGTTGATTTGACATCCTCGGAGTTCACCCGGAATGTCCCGCAAAGTGGCACGCGCCAAGCGCTCTCTGCCGCAACTTATTTCACCCAAGCAATTTCTTAGACCTGGATTGAAGGCGCCCTGGAAAAAATGATGAGCCTGAAAATTTACGAAATGGAACACAGCCCATATTGCATACCCATCACCCAGGCGCTCATCGCCCTGGGAGTCGATTTTGAGCGGGTGGCCGTTCCGAATTGGGATCGCAGCGCCGTCATCCAAGCGACCAAGGGGGCTTACTATCAAGTGCCCGTCCTCGAACACGGAGATAAAGTGATCTACGAGAGCAGCGATAAGAGCCTCGATATCGCCCATTATGTTGATAATGAATTTGCCGATGGGCGAATTTTTCCAGAGGACTCCGCCGGTCTGCAGGAAATCCTGGTGGAACACATCGAAAACGAATTAGAGAGTTATACTTTTCGACTCTGTGACATCCATTTCCTGCCGGCCATCGAAGATTTGGTTGGCCGGACCATGTCCGTACGGCATAAGGAACGTCGATTTGGTCGGGATTGTGTCGATCAATGGCGGGCCGATAAAATGAACCTCAAGACGGAACTCGACCGGCTCCTGGGCCGCTTCGATCAAACCCTCCGACATCGGGAATTTCTGTTGGGAACGATTCCGCAGTACGTTGATTTTGCGCTCTTGGGTGTCCTCGGAAACTATACTTACCGAGGCTACAATAAACTGGCGGAGGATCAGAATGCCCTTGCCGCCTGGGTGGAGCGGACCCGGGACTATCGTTACAGCTAGCCAGCGAATTTCACCTACCGAGCAGGCGACCTTGCCCATGCCTGGGAAAGGGGTCATCCGTCCTTGTCTGGAATGAACTGCAAAGCAGTTCCACTCCAAAGCCCAGTGTCGCGAAGCGCACACTGGGTGAAATAGGCCACAATTCACGAACCCCAAAGGGGTTCCACATCAAAACAAACCCAAACCAATCGTTCATCTACCTCCATATTGGAAATTATTTGTGGAACCCCGTTGGGGTTCGATCGTATGGGTGATCGGTAACCCAGCGTGCGCTGCGCGACGCTGGGCTCCGGAGTTCAACGCCGTTGGCGTTAAAGGCACATGTTTGAATCGGTTGACTCCGCCTGCCAATTATCAGTGGTCAGTGGCTAGTGGCTAGTGGCTAGTGGCGATGGATAACGGAGGGCGGACATTCCTGTCCGCCATTTAAATTTATAAGGCGGGTAAGAAAACCCGCCCTCCGTTATTTGAATCCGTGTTCATCCGTGAAATCCGTGGTTCATTCCCCCGGGAATTTCGATCACGATTATGATCATGATCAAGATCACGATAAATCTGTGTGCCTTTGTGCCTCTCTCCCATTCCTAATTCCTAATTCCTCATTCCTAATTGGCGCCAACGGCGCCTTTCCTGCGGGCTAGGTTTTATTCCTCAACTGTTCCTTGAGTTCCTTCCAATAAGCGAGTCGTTCCGCAATAAATTTTTCCCGCCCGGAACTACCTGGAGTATAAAATTGCTTGTTCTCCAGCAAGTAATCCTGTCCCGAAATGGCTTCGGGAAACTTGTGGCTGTAATGGTAACCCTTGCCCAGGTCCAAGGCCTTGGCCGCCTTGCCGTGACTATCTTTCAACCAGATGGGCACCTCCTGCACGGGCCGGTTGGCAATTTCGCGCTTCACCCTGCCCAGGGCGGCTGTGGCCGTATTGCTCTTCGGGGCTGTGGCCAGGTAAATGACCGCATGGGCCAAATTCAGTTCGCATTCGGGCTGGCCGATGAATTCGCAAGCCTCTTTGGCTGCAACCGCCAGTGGAAGAGCCATCGGATCGGCCAGTCCCACATCCTCGCTGGCCAAAATTATCAACCTCCTGGCGATAAATCTCGGGTCTTCCCCCCCTGCCAGCATTTTGGCCATCCAGTACAAGGCTGCGTCCGGATCCCCTCCTCGCATGCTCTTTATCAGGGCGGAAGCCGTATTGTAGTGTTCATCTTCATCCGAATCGTAGCGGATCTGACGTTCCTGGGCAAAAGCATCCAGATCGGCCTGGGTCAGCTCATGTCCTGGATCCACACTCAGGACCAGGACTTCCAAGGCATTCAAGGCGCGCCGCAAATCCCCATCACACAGGCGGGCCAGGAACTTCAGCACCCCCTCATCCGCTTTCACCTCCGTGGCGCCCAAACCCCGCGATTTGTCCTCCATTGCCCGCACCAAGGCCAGAATCACCTCCCCTTCGGTCAGCGGTTCGAGGTGGAATAAATGACTTCGGCTTAAAAGTGGAGCGATGATGTAAAAACCGGGATTGTGAGTGGTGGCGCCGATCAAACGAATATTTCCCTCTTCTACATCGGGAAGCAGGAGATCCTGCTGCGCTTTGTTGAAACGGTGGAGTTCGTCGATAAACAATACGGTTCGACTGGATGGATGCCGGCGAGCATCGTTCAACTGCTGCCGAAGCTCCGCCACATTGGACATAACGGCGTTGATCCGCACGAATCGACTCCGGGTCGTCGCGGCGATGACATGGGCTAAAGAGGTCTTGCCGGAACCGGGAGGTCCCCAAAAAAGCAGACTGCCGAACCGATCCGTTTCGATCAGCTTGCGCAGCAATGAATGGGGCCTGAGCAAGTGCTCCTGGCCGATTATGTCCTCCAATGCAACCGGACGCATGCGTGCGGCCAACGGTTTGACAGCCGGGTTATTCCCATCCGGTAACTGCGAATCAAAGAGGAAGGACTGAAACGAATCGGCCATTCTAGACCTTTCTATCGGGGCAAAAACGCCGCTGCAAACCAAACTTGAACCGTCCTCGGAACAGAAAGTGTTTTACACCCGGAGCCTTATTCGACCATCTCTTACCGGAGATCCATGGCCGCCCCCTCCTATAGGACCCCCTTGTTGTGGATCCTGCTCCCCTTGATTTCCGGTTACACCCTGGGACATCACCTGCCCGAAATCGCGCCCCTGATTCCCCTTTCCGTCGGAGTTGCCGCTTTGGGGGGAGCCGCCTGGTCCCTTCGCCTCCGACGGAAAAGCGCTCTGGTCCTTATTTGGCCGATTGCCTTCACCCTGGGGATGCTCTCCGTTTCCCTGGCCTACTTCCAGAAAATCCACCACACTCCGGAGGCATGGTCCCAATTGCCTCCGCGGGAAGCCATTCTCACCCTGAAAGTAAAACGCCTCTATGACGGGGGCGGCCCCGAACTGGCCAGGGGAATCGCTGAAATAACCGGGACTCACTCTC
Source organism: Opitutales bacterium (assembly GCA_965218995.1). Classification (GTDB taxonomy): domain Bacteria; phylum Verrucomicrobiota; class Verrucomicrobiia; order Opitutales; family UBA2995; genus JAABVD01. The sequence goes on along the minus strand of CBDCML010000004.1, from coordinate 1,562,192 downwards.
ACTTGACCGACTTGGTCGGACACGAGGTCTATTTCTCCATCTATCGCGAGGGTGAATTTATCTACCGCGGTTCCCGGCTAAAGGCCCGTGGCGTATTGCGCTACCTTCCCTCGGGCGAAATCACCTCCTCTTTCGAAAAAGGTCTTCTCAACCGGAATATACCCCTGATTTTCAGGCGGGCCTCTCTCCTCCAACCCCCGGAAGAAGGAACGGTTAAGGAAATCCTTACGGCCCGTCTCAGGGCGCGGTGCACCGGTCTTTTGGGTAAGGGCATCGAAAATTATCCGGATTCAATAGCGGTATATCGCGCCATGATGCTGGGGATAAAGGGCGAATTGAACACCGAGGACAAACGAATCTTTCTCAAGACGGGCACCCTGCATCTGTTCGCCATCAGCGGTCTTCATGTGGGAATCGTCGCCCTTTGCCTGGCGGGGATTCTTAACCTCCTGAGAGTCCCCGCCAGGGTGTCCGTGGCAATTGGATTGGCCCTGGTCTACGTATATGTGGAAATCACCGGAGCCAATCCATCGGCGGTGAGAGCCTTCGCCATGACCGCTTTCTTTTGGGCGGGTCACTCAATGGCCCGTCAAATGCCCCCCTTCCAGGCCCTGGCCGCATCAGCCGTAATCGTATTGCTCCTACAACCCTCCCAATTGTATTCCCCCGGTTTTCAACTCTCCTATTCTGTGGTAACGGGAATCCTCCTTTGGGGCATGCCCCTGCATGGAATGGTGCGGGACCGTCTTTACGCCGCTCAACCCCTGAAGAGTCGCTTCCAAAGCAAGGGCCAAAGCCGGTTCTTCAAAGTCCTGGAAATTATCCTGGGCGCCCTCACTATCAGCCTTGCCGCCTTTCTGGCCAGCGCCCCCTTGAGCATCCTCTATTTTGGCGTTTTCCCTCCCCCGGCTATTTTGTTGAACCTGATCCTGGTTCCGGCTGCCACCCTGGTGATCGTTTCGGGGATGTTGTCGCTCATCTTCGGTCTGATCGGGATGGAATTGCTGAGCGTCTTCTTCAATCACGGTCCCCTGACCCTTATCATCCCGACAGAAAAGATATTGGAAGGCCTGGTTGACATACCGGGCCTCTTTTTCGACCTGCGCTGGATCCAGGAACCCCTGGGTTTCCTGACCCTTTTCATTTACCTGGGCTCGATCCTTTGCGGCCATGCCTTGCGCCTGTCAAAACCAAAACTGTTGGCCATTCCTGTTGCCTCCCTGGCAATTATGCTTTGCATCAACGCCCTCAGCATTCAACTATGGTCGTCTCCATCATGAAATCCGCTTACGAACTGGCCATGGAGCGGCTCACAGCCTCCGACCCACCCGAAACGTTCCAACTCACCGATGATCAAAGAGAGGAGTTGGCCGACATCGACAACAAGTACAAAGCAAAGATTGCCGCACAAAGGATCTCCTTCCATCAAAAGATAAATCTGGCCCAATCAGGCGGGGATTTTTCAACCGTGGCTACTTTGCGGGAAGAATTGAGATCAGCCCTTAAAAAATTGGAGAGCGAGCGCGAATCGGCCAAAAACCTCGTCCGGCAGGGCAAGCAGTTGAGGGGCTAACCGCCCCCGGCCGGCTTATTCCGGTTGCGCTTGTAAACGAGCCGATTGAAGTCCTTCAGGGTCAATGGATTGAGGATTATTCTAAAATCCTTGTTTACCTCGAGCGAGCGAACGGGTTTACCCGATTCCCACTTTTTTCTGTGCCAAGCCGACAATTCCCCCTCAGGTTGTTTAACCGGTGGCTGAATTTGAAGAAGGGATAATAATGCTTCTCGGGGCCGTTTGGTCCGGGGACTCGGGTTGGGCCAAGCCCGGTAGAGTTGAGGGATCGGCCTTTCCGGAGACGCATCCGGAATTACTTTTCTTGCCTCGAATGCTTTTCCCTCCAACTCGCTTCTTTGCCGATCCTCCGGCTTCAACTTTTCCGCCTCCCCCCTGGCCGGAATCCCGGCCAGGCACAGGATCACAATGCAAAAATTCAATCTCACTAGTGTCATGCCTTGTAAATTGGTTCACACAATCGGCGGACTTTTTCGAGGATTGAATTACGAAGAAAGGATGAAGGATAAAAAAGAAGACAGTATCGAACATCCAGCATCCGGAAAGGGATTCTCGCAAAGATCGCAAAGATCGCAAAGATCGCAAAGATCGCAAAGAGGAATTAACATGGATGAACAGGATGGACAGGATTTTATTAAATAAAGGAGGGCGGACATTCCTGTCCGCCATTTAAATTTTTAAGGCGGGCTAGAAAACCCCCCCTCCGTAAATTGTGACCCCAGCGGGGTCGCTTCCCATCCGTGTTTATCCGTGAAATCCGTGGTTCATTCCTTAGGGAATTTCGATCACGATAAATCTGTGTGCCTTTGTCCCTCTCTCCCCCATTCCTCATTCCTCATTCCTCATTCCTAATTGGCGCCAACGGCGCCTCCCCCCCCTCTGTGGTAATTAATTTTATGGACGCCACACTGCCTGCAATTACTCCGGTTCGGCCGTTCCCTCGGTCACCCAATGGCGCGCTTCCGGAACGTCCTCATAAAACTTGTGCAGGACTTTACGCAAATGCTCAGCATAACGAAAGTGGGCCCCCATTCCAGTGCGCAATTCGGCCTCATAAACAAATTTGTCCGCTTGGGTATTATGCTCGAAGGGTGTCTGCGAACCCAGCAATAACCCGTAGACATAGGCGGGGGTTTTACGCTTCATCAGGGCGTGGAGGAGTTCCTTTTGCCGGTGTAACAAGTCGGAGTGGTCGCGAGGGTCAACCTCAGGGGGCAAGTAAAACCCATTTTGAATGAGCGGGGTGAACCTGTGCCCGGTGCGGTGACGGTTCAGGTCGCGAAGCTCGGCAATGGCCATGTTATTCCAGGCAAATCCTACCCGCATGCGGCGAATGGCCGTGCCACAACGGCCATAGCGGTTGGCCCGGTGCTTCAAAGCTTCCTCAATACTTTGCCCCTCCGGTATAAATTCCGGGGTCTCCGCATCAATTTTCACCCAAACCTGGTCAGGGCTATTTTCCATGGAAAGGGTACCTTGGCCCAATTTCAGGCTGTATTCCAATTCCTGCCGCGCCTGCTCCCGGTAAGAAAATTCGGAATGACTGTGCTTTACCAAGCGCGGGGAAAACTTGGTCAATTCACTGCGTAAAGCCTCGGCACAACGGTGCGCCTCCCCCTGGGGAAGCGATTCAACGTGCTTTATGGTCTCCGTCCACATCCGCGAACTCATGACCAAGGCCAGATTGGTTTTTGTGGCGAAGGGAATAAAATACCGCGCCCGATCCAGGGCGTAATTTTTTCGAATCCGCTTTTTCACCAGAGGCTTGGCCTTATCCGGATAGCGAACCTTTTCCGGATGAGCTTCAGCCAATGCTTCGAGCCGGTTGTATTCCCGGAAGTAAGCGCCAAAACAATCCAACATCAAGGAGCGCCAGTCGGCCGCCAGGGCGGGCGGAATTCCCAAGATCTCCGGTTCGGGTAGACCGCTTTCCTTTAGGCTGATATAACGGGTGCTGGACTCCTGTCCATCCGCCATCTGCGCTATCTCGAACAACTTGTAGGCCAACCACATGGATACGTCGTCAATGGCCATCGCAATACCGCCGGTCAGTCCCGCGATGGAGGCGTGGCCGTAATCGACAAACTTCAAAATGCGGTCAATAGAGGCCCCCGGTTTATCCAAATCAACTTTCTTGAGAATATTTTCCAGCCCGATATTGCTTCGTGAATAGCGGGCCAGAACGGAAGCCAGCAATTCGGGTGTCAGTTTTGGATTTTCTTGGGCAGCTCGGGGTGAAACCAGGGCGATTCCAGTAACTTTCATGAAACGCTATTCAGCCTAGAAGTTCGCCTTTCCAGGGCGAGTACATTTCTAGTTGCTGGTTTCTGGTTACTGGATCCTAGTTCCTGGTTCCTGGTTTTCCTCTCGCAAAGAACGCCAAGTCCGCCAAGATTTAATTTTATAGCAATCGTAGCGTACCGTGCGTCTCAAAGCCATGCAGCTGCGAGACGTGCAACACCGTGTCAAAGCCGCTTCTTCAATTTCTCTAATCCCCATTTGTGCTCATCCGAGAAATCCGTGGTCTCACTCCTAATTCCTTCTCCGCAGAGGAAAACTCTCCCCCTTCTCTTCGTGTTGTTGTAGGTCTCCCAATCATGAATTTACCGGCTTTTGTGGTTCCCAATTCCTCATTCTTAATTCCTAATTCCTCATTGGCGCCAACGGGGCCTCCCCTCCCCCTTCAAAAATGAATCCCCGGTGAACCATGAAACTCAAATCACTGCTTTTCCCCATCACCCTTTCTGTGGCAGCCGTCTGCCCATCAGCCTCGGGTGGATCCCCCGCGACCATCACAATGAAATCCTTTGGCCAGACAGAAAACGGCACGGAAACCACCCTCTACACCTTGACTAATGCCAACGGAATAAAGGCGGACATAACCAATTACGGAGGAATCGTGGTTCGGCTCATGGTTCCGGACCGGGACGGCAACATGGACGATGTCGTCCTGGGTTACAACACCTTGGCCGAATATTTGCGGGATACCCCGTACTTCGGATCTATCATCGGTCGGGTGGGAAACCGCATCGCCAATGGAAGGTTTGATCTCAACGGCAAAACCTATGACCTGGTCACCAACAACTTTCCCGCCGATATGCCATGCCACATCCACGGCGGTACGGTAGGATTCGACAAAGTCGTTTGGGAGGCTAAGCCGTTTATAGAAAAGAATACCCCGGGCCTGAAACTTCATTATCTTAGCAAAGATGGCGAGGAAGGGTATCCCGGCAATCTGGACGTCACGGTTTGGTACCGATTGACAGAAGACAATTCTCTCAAAATCGACTACTTGGCCACCACCGATGCGGCCACCCCGGTCAACCTGACCAACCATTCCTATTTCAATCTAAGGGGAGAAGGGGAAGGCGATATTCTCGGCCACGAATTAATGCTCAAGGCGGCAAACTTTACGCCGGTCAACCCCGGCCTTATCCCCACCGGTGAAATCGCGCCGGTAATGGGCACCCCCTTCGATTTCACCACCCCCCACCCCATAGGGGACCGGGTGGATGCCGATAATGAACAGATAAAAATTGGCGGAGGATATGACCACAATTGGGTCCTCGACAACCAGGACGGCGACTTGGCCCTGGCCGCCTCCGCGTTCGAACCGGTCACTGGTCGCTTCATGGAGGTTTGGACCACCGAACCCGGCCTCCAGTTTTATTGCGGGAACTTCCTCGATGGGTCCCACATAGGAAAATCCGGTCGGCCCTATCATCGCCGCAACGGATTTTGTCTGGAAACACAACACTATCCGGATTCAGTCAATCAGCCAAATTTTCCCACCACCATTCTGAGGCCGGGAGAAAAATACCAATCCACTACCCTTTTCCGATTCCTAAGGGGTCAGCCCTAGTTTTTAAGTATTTTCCTTAATTTCCGATTTTCTTGCCAGCTCTTATTCCGGCGGGCAGTAGAAGATTTGTGAGACATGCGGGCTTGGTGCGGCTTAAACCAATCCCCATAAAAATTTCCTCACGGGTGTGACTACCACGTTCTTTCTTTGAGCAATTCCTGAATTTGCTCTTTAGGGACCGGTAATTCGTCCATGTGGTCGTTCAGCCATTGTGAGAAATCCTTTTCGATTTCATCCGTCCATCGATCATCTATTTGCCCAGAGGTATAGACACCCGCCTTTAGCCTTTCGAATCCGAAGGCGTCGCGTAAGCGGATGAGTTCAGCCGTTTTGACGACTTTTTCTGCCAGGTGAGCAGGCACAACAATCACCCCTTCCCGCTTACCCAGAATTACATCTCCAGGCATAACCGTCACATTACCTATATTGATAGGAATGTTGATCCCGGTGATCATGGAGGCCCAATAAAAGCCAGGATTCCATCCTCGAACAAAACCATTAAATCCCTCTATCCGTTCGAGTTGCTCCAGGTCGCGGGCCACACCGTTAAACAATACCCCGTTCCCCGACTTGGCATAGATGGTAGTTCCCAGGCTGGCGCCGATGATGGGTCCACCTTCCACCCGTCCGTAAATGTCGGCCACGTAGACATCGCCTTGAACCAGCATATCGATCGGCCATGAGACCTGATCTCCGATGCGTCCAGCTTCGTCTCCCATTTCATCGATGACGTCGTTCGCAACTTTTCGCAGCGGCATGTACTGGACCGTCATGGCCCGACCGCAGAGGGTTTCGCCCGGATGCACATGTTCCCAGCCTGCCTCGAACTGGTAATGGTAGCCTTCATTCCTCAGAACAACCCAGGCAGCTTCAATATCCACCGCCTTCATTCGCTCGATAATACTGTCCGAAACCTTGGGCCTTCCATCGGCGAACCGTTCTCCCTTCCATTCAGGAGTAAAGCGAATCATTTCCTCCCTGGTCATCTCCAGAGGCATACTCCAAGATAATTGGGCCAAAGCCGGTAAGGTGAGAAAAGCGAGGAGAAGGACTTTGATTTGTTGTATATTCATATTGTAATAAAGGTAAGGGTAACGTCGATTTGAATTATTGGTAGAAGAAGCCTTTAGAGCAACATCGGTGTGTCCAGATAAAGGTTCACAAATGTCCTGTTCAATGCTTTTCAGGCTGCGTCTGCGGCATTGAATCCGGCAATTTGTTTTTGGTCATACTGATCGGACCCCAAACTTCCTACCGCGTCAAATGAGACTCTTTTCCGGATTGTGTTAACGGGGGTTTTAGAGTTGGTTCTGGAAGGAGTCCTTGGTCCAGGGAAGGCGTAACCTGACCGGTCAATACTTCAATACCAGGGCTGACCCCGCAACCCTAACCTGAAATTGCAGTGGATAAGAACGCCAAAGAAAAACAATCGCAAACAGACCCAAAAGCCAGTTACCAGGTCGGCCAGGACAACCTCCGGATATTCGGTCTGGATATCAACGCGCCGGTATTCCTGACCTCCAGCCTGGCCATCGTCATTTTCGTCCTGGTGACGCTCGTGTTTCCGAAACAGGCGACAGTTGTCTTTGAGAATCTCCGCCTTTGGATGACTTCCCACTTGGACTGGGTGTTCCTGCTTACCAGTAGCCTTCTTGTGCTGTTTTGTTTGTACCTGATCGTCTCACCGCTTGGCAGGATTCGCCTCGGTGGGAAGAATGCGGTGCCGGATTACTCCACGGCAACCTGGATAGCCATGCTCTTTTCAGCCGGCTTGGCCATCGGGCTCGTCTATTTCGGTGTAGCCGAGCCAGTACACCATTTTCAGCACCCGCCCTTCAACATGCCCAAGGTTTACGATGCCCAGCATCCATCGCCCGGCCTCAATGATCCGGATGTTCAATCCACCTGGGATATCAGCCTTGCGGCGATAACATTCCACTGGGGACTCCATGGATGGGCGGGTTACGCTGTGGTAGGGCTCGCCCTCGCTTATTTCACCTATAACCGGGGGCTGCCGCTCGCGTTGCGCTCAGCGTTTTATCCCCTTCTGGGCCATCGCATTTGGGGCTGGCCCGGTCACATAATTGATACCCTTGCCGTTTTTGCGACCTTGTTCGGGCTCGCGCCTTCCCTTGGGCTCGGCGCGGAACAGGTCACATCAGGACTCAACTACCTGTTCGGCATCCCCGACACCAACACCACCAAGGTGGCTCTAATCATGCTGATTACCGCCATCGCTACGGCTTCTGTCCTCAGCGGAATTAATGTGGGCATCAAACGGCTCAGCCAAATCAATATCTGCATAACCGTGGCCTTGTTCTTGTTCGTCATCGTGGTCGGCCCGACCGGCGTGATTTTCAGCAGTTTTTTCAGAGGGCTTGGCGCCTATGTAATGGAAGTTGTGCCCTTCAGCAATTGGGTTGGGCGCACCGACACCTACTTCATCCATGACTGGTCGGCATTCCAATTGGCATGGTGGATTGCCTGGGGTCCGTTTGTTGGAACGTTCATCGCCCGCATTTCAAAGGGACGCACCATTCGCCAGTTTTTGCTCTGTGTACTAATCCTGCCAATGTTGATCTCTCTATTGTGGATGAGTACTTTTGGTGGCACTGCCATCTACCAATTCCTCGCCCATGGCTACACCGGCGTGATGGAGAGCGTGGCGGCAGGGTCGTATGAACTCGCCCTGTTCAAAATGTTTGAGCAGCTCCCTTTCACAAAACTCGCTTCATTCACCAGTATTGTCCTGTTAATCATCTTTTTTATCACATCGTCGGACTCCGGCTCTTTGGTTGTCGATACCATCACAGCTGGCGGAAAGCTGCACGCGCCCGTAATCCAACGGGTTTTTTGGTGCTCTGCAGAAGGGTTTGTAGCAACGGCCCTCTTACTCGGAGGCGGATTAAAGGCGTTGCAGACAGCGGCGCTTACATCGGGCTTCCCCTTCTCCCTGGTAATCTTGGGAATGGGATTTTGCACATGGATTGCGCTTCGGAAAGGGGCGGATGACGATCTCAAATAGATATTCGGCGGATTTGGGCGGGAGTTGTATCGAAGCCGCCTTGTCGGCGTGGGTGAAAGTCGAGGGCTGCGATGAGCTTTGGATAATCGGACTCTTCCAGCTCCCAGACTCTTTTTTTGCAGATCCTCTTGCTCATCGCTTCCAAGTATTCGGGGGAAATAGAACCGCTACTTAACGATCTCCTCCGGGGAGCGCCCATGAGCGCGCCGGAGATGGCAGCCACATCCGAGTATCAACTCGGTTTCGGGATAAACGCGCTCCTGCAATACCATTGCAGCGCAGTTGCAAACTCATTGCAGTTTTAATCCGTTCCCATCCGGTAGAGTCGAGGGGTGGCGCGGTGTCCATTAAAGGATCCGTTTCCACACCCCCGCTCATCAAACCGGACGTGCGGATTTCCCGCATCCGGCTTTCGGACCAAGGTGATTTCATGCTTTCGCCCACGGGAAGTTACTTGACTTCCCTTCGCTTTGGCATGCAACGTTTCTTGCAGTTTCCAGAGCTTTTCCGGAGGTGGTAGACTCTCGTCACTCTCCACTCTTACCCCACTTTGAACCTCCCCCGATTTTGTGGACACGAACAGCGCAGTCTGAGAGAGATCATTAGACATGCCAAGAACCCACAGAACCTATGATGAGGAGTTCAAACGTCGAGCCGTTGAACTCTATTTGCACAGTAACAACAGCCTCAAGCAGGTGGCCCGTGAACTGGGGATTTCCGATGGGAGCCTCAGGAAGTGGCGCAAGGATCTCTTCGGGGACCCCTCCGACCAGCAGGGACTTTCCCGCCCCTTGAACGATCCCGAAGAGATGGCCCGCGAGATCCGTCGGCTAAACCGGGAAAACGCTTACCTGCGTCGCCAGCGAGAGATCTTAAAAAAAGCCGCGAGCATACTGGCCGAGGACCCGCAGCTGGGTATGCGCTGATCGATCAAATGCGGGCAATCTATAGAGTGGTTGAACTTTGTCAGGCGCTGGCTGTGAGCAGGAGTGGTTATTACCGATGGCGCAGGGGTAAGGCGGGAGCGCGCCGCCGCCAAAATCGGCTCCTCCTGAGCGAAATCAAACGGATCCATGCCGACCGGCACACCCGCTGTTACGGTAGTCCTCGCATGAGCGTGGAGCTCAACCAGCGGGGTTTTCGCTGCTCGGTTAACCGGGTGGCCCGGCTGATGAAGCAAAATGCTCTAAAAGCCTGTAGGGGTAGCCCCTTCCGGCCCAAGACGACCCGGCAGGATCCCCGCAGCCTCCCAGCGCCCAACCGTCTGGCCGAGGCTCCGGACCCGACCGGGCCCGGCCAAATCATGGTCAGCGACATCACCTACATCCCCACTCGGCAAGGCTGGTTGTATCTAGCGGTCGTGATGGACCTCTTCGGCCGCGTAATTCAGGGCTACAAGGTGGCCGAGAGCCTGGCCTCCGGTCTGGTCGTTTCAGCCCTTCACCAGACCAGGAATCGAGTGGGAGGTTTTCACAAAGCCCTCTTTCATTCAGATCGTGGCTGCCAGTATACCAGTCACCAAGTGCGGCAGCAATTGAACGACTTTGGTTGGATTCAGAGCATGAGCGCGCTAGGATACTGTTACGACAACGCCGCTTGCGAGAGCTTCTTTGCCTCCCTCAAAAGCGAATGCTTTCCCCAAAACGGCGTGTTCGAATCCAAGCAGCAGGCCCGCCTGGCCATCTTCGATTACCTCGAGACTTTTTATAACAAACGTCGAAGGCACAGCACCCTGGGATACCTTTCACCAGAAGCATTTCTTCAAAAACACTTCCAAAATCAAAACCATAACCTAACATGAACATACGCTACGCTGTTCGTGTCCACAAAATCGGGGGAAGACCACTTGTCGCGTTGCCTTGGAACTGAGGCCCCTTTGCTCGGCGCTCGTTACGCGCGTCTTCACTACTACGGGCCTCTCCGCCACCCTCGCAGGCCAGACCTGTCCCTCGCGGGAGTCCTGTTTGAGCCTTCACGCTCTGCTTACCAGGGCTTCCCGTGTTCCTACGGGACTCCTTTGCTCCCATGCCGTCACCACTACCCCGGCGAACCAGCACACGTCTATCGTCGCTCATTACGTCCTCTCTTCCCGGACTCGGCATGTTCGGTGTGCCGTGTCAGCCTTCTCCTAATTACAGCAGGATCGGCGTCCGCATTGACCTTTTCGAGGCCTGCTCGGTGTTCACGCATGTTACGGCCTAGGTGCTCCCTGACCCCCTCTCGGGGCCTTTTCCTGAAGAACTTGAACTTTCATCGTTACCTCTGAACGTCCCTCCAGGTGGTACCGGGTGGAGCGACCAGTTCCCGGGTGGGTTTTAGTTGACTCTCCCACTGGAGTCCCGTGGCTTTGCACGGCATACTGTAATCCGTGGTTAATTCTTCATTCCTAATTCCTAATTCAAAATTAAACCTTCCCCCCTGCCCAATCGTCCAGATTGTGGATCCACTGACCTTGCGCGTCTTCGTCTACCTCAGCTTGTTCCCTCTCCTACTACCTGTCCCCTTTGTCCGAGCATTAGCCATGGGAGGAAATGCATTGAACCATTCTCATGGAGCCGACCAAATATCATGCAAAATTGGACTGACCCTTTTTGCCTATCCTGAGGTGTCCCTAAGCGATCTGGATGATGTGCCCCCCATGGGAAGGACCATAGCTGCCAATCGGGGCGACGACTTCCATCTGGTAGCCAAGAGCGGTCAATACAAGAAAGCGGTTCGCGCATACAGAGCCGCAATAAGCTACGCAGACTCCCAGGTCGGCCGGATCCTTGATGCTCTTGGTGAAAACAAACTGGAAAAGGAAACCATTGTCATCCTGACATCCGACCATGGATGGCATCTCGGGGAGAAATTACACTGGCACAAATCAACATTGTGGGAGCGTGCGACGCATGTGCCTTTAATATTAAAAGCGCCAGGTATGACGAGAGAAGGATCGGTCAGCCATTCGCATGTGGGACTAATCGATATTTATCCGGTGATGTCCTAATCTTCCTGTAAAAAGGAAAAAAGTGTAATCTCCCGAAATTAAACATAAGCCACGGGGGAGAAAGGAGGCCCCGAAAACATGAAATCAGGAGATCACACCATGAAGAGACGAAGAATAGCACCGAGTGAGAAAATGGAGCAAGCCCTAATGAAGGGATTGGTCAGTGATGTTGACCCGCTGGGAGAAGCGGCCCGGCGCGGTGCCCAGTTGATTCTGCAGAAGGCCCTGGAGGCCGAGGTGAGCGATTTTTTAGGAAGAGATCGCTATGAGAGAAACAACAACGGGTCGCTGCGGGGTTACCGCAATGGCTACGAGAGCAAACGGGTGCACACCGCCGAAGGAACCATTGAGCTGGAAGTTCCCCAAATTCGCGAGAGTCTGGAGCCCTTCGAGTCGGTTTGGCTGCGTGCTATCGGCAAGCGTTCCAAGCGCTTGTTGGAGTTGGTACCCATGCTTTATGTCAAAGGGATGAGTCAGCGCGACATCGAGTCTGCCTTGCTGGAAGCGTTGGGAGTAGAGGGCACGGGACGTAGCGTGATAGGCGAAGTGTGTCAGAGTCTGCGAGGCGCCTTTTCAAGGTGGCAGGATCGCGCTTTGGAGGAGTTGGAGCTGATGTATTTGTTTTTGGACGGAACCTATCTGAAACTCCGGCCCGAAGACAAAAGGCCGGTGGCGGTTCTGTGCGCCTATGGGATGACCTGGGAGGGCCGCAAAGTGTTGGTACACATGGCCATAGGGGACAAAGAAAGCAAAGCGTGTTGGGAAGCTTTCATCGAAGATATGAAGATGCGCGAGCTGAACGATCCGTTGTTGTGTGTGATCGACGGTAACGTGGGATTGCGCAAAGCGGTCAGAAGGAAGTTTGCCGGCGCCCTGGTGCAACGCTGTCAGGTGCACAAGATGCGCAACATTCTCACCAAGCTTCCTCAAGTGGCCCGGCCCACCCTGAAGAAGCTCATCTACAAGGCCTTCACGGCGCGGAGCTACCAGGAGGGCTTTGAGCAGGCCCAAAAGATCATGGCCGATTACCAGGAGAGCTTTCCGGCGGCCATGAAATGTCTGGGACAGGATCTGGAAGAGGCGCTCACGGCGTTGAAGTTTCCCTTGGCGCATCGCTCTCGCATCCGCACCACCAACTTATTGGAGAGGCTCTTTGGGGAGGGACGCAGGCGCACCAAGGTCATACCTCGTTTTACTTCGGAGGCAAGCGGCTTGTCGTTGGTCTTTGCCGTGTTGGTGGACGCCTCGGAAGGCTGGCGAGGGGTGCGGATGAAACCCTACCTCAAACAGCGTCTAAGACAGATGGCAACCGACCCGGACAGTAGCTGGGAAGATCCGGACCTGGCCCGTCTGGCAGCATGACCGTCAATTAGAATCTGAATGAACCAAATGGAGATTATGCCAATTCGTTTTTACAGGAATATCCGGACTTGACCTTATCCTACTATCATAGACCTATGCAAAATCGCTATCGACCATAAGTTGGATGGACAGAGTCTCCGGAACCTTCTTGAAGACGATGCTAAGCAAACAAACGAACCAACCATTACAACACACGGTCCAGGGAACTTCTCAGTCCGGGATGAACGCTACCGATACATCCGCTACCAGGACGGCACTGAAGAACTTTACGATCATGAACAAGATCCGCACGAATGGACCAACCAGGCAAACAACCCGAAATTCAAAGATTTTAAGCAGCGACTAGCCTCCTATATCCCGCAGCAGTTTGCTGAAGAAGTAGAACCGTATTCCAACTTCCAATTCAAGCCGGAATCTTATCAATGGGTGAGGAAGTAGAATGAGATCGGGATAATAAAGCAAACAACATATACCCTATGAGCGCGCAACTAACCACTGATTGGCTAAGCAAGCATAGTCAGCGCCTGAACCACGAATTCAACCTTAACGGCTACGTTTCTCTTCCGGGATTTTTCAATGCCGAGGAGATTGCTGAAATCCAGGAGAACAAAGAAAGATTCATCCGAGACATCGTGCCCGCGATGCCCAACACGGAAGTTTACTACGAAGACGCCAAAGACCCTTCAACTCTCAAGCAATTGATACAGCTATGGAAACATGATGACTTCTTTGGCGCCATGATGGCCGAGCAAAGCAAACTCAGCACACTATCCAGGATCTGCCTGGGCGAAAAAACAAAGCCGATCAACATGCAATACTTCAACAAGCATGCCGGCGGCGGACAACCGACGCCGCCTCACCAGGACGGCTACTTCTTCCAACTCACTCCCAACCACGCGATCACCATATGGTTTGCCCTTGAAGACGTGGAACCTGAGCAGGGCTGCGTCAACTACGTGCATGGGTCGCACAAACGCGGCATACGTGCCCACGGCGCGAGTGGAGTGCTCGGATTCTCCCAGAGCATACTCGACTTCGGAAACGACTTCGATCGGGAAAACACGGTGTCTTTCCCTTGCAAAGCCGGCGACCTCATCGCCCATCACTCTCTAACCATCCACTGGGCGGATGGCAATAGCTCCAAGGATAAATCCCGCCAAGCCATGGGCGCCATATTTTACGCTGAACGCTGCAAAGAAAACATCGCTTCGAAAAAAGCTTACCAAGCCGCACTCGACGCCCAGCTGGCTGCCAAAGGGAAGATTTAGTAATTTGTTCCAATTGAATCCAGATCCTGGATACATGCAGACCATTCCAAGAACCTCTGAGAGAAGCTAATTTTGTAACAAAAAGTATATACTTTTTATTACAAGGAAATATGGCCACAGAAACCGGATTCCTCCTTTTACCCCTTCGTCGAGAAGACATCAAAACGTTAAACAACCAGGTCCGTCCCTTTACATTCCTTCCTTTGCTCCCGGCGGACTGCGCAGGGCATCAAACTAACTGGAGGGGCTTATTTAGCGCAGCTTCAGGTTCGGATAAGGTTCGTTTCGCGGAGTATACCATCTTTAATTGCTCCTCTTCCCGTCTGCCATAACAGGTTATGCATTCATCAGTGAAATGCGTTTTTCAGATTCGTTTCGACGAAATTCCGGCATGAGTTTTACGGTTTTTGGGGAGATAGTGCCCCCCCGTATGCTCCCCCAAAACTGGCGTTGTGTGAGCTATGGTTGGCCTGTAGGTTGTGACTAAGTTTATGACAGAGTTATCATTTCGAGCTTACCAGGAGCAAGTGTAGGCAGCAATTCGAGTAATTTAGGCATGAGTGGGATGGTGTCTTCCAGGCGATTGCTTTTTGCATTGAGAACAACGACTGCTATCTTTTTACTTTGAATGTTTTGTTGATACTGCAAGCCAGCGTCTATGGTCACAAACACATCAAATCCTTCTTCAGCTTTGGCTAATAATGCTCCATTATTCAATCCAGCCAAATCTGTTTTGGAGACTGAGGTAACCTCATTGCCGCTCAGTTCCCTGCTTAACCTCCAATCAAGGTTTTCATCAAGCAATATCCGCATTATGCTATTGCCAATATATCTTTTTTGGACTGCTCGAGCACCGCAATAACCTGCTCTCGCTTAACGGTAGGGAATCCCTCAAGAAAGTCATCGATGGTATCACCTGCTTCCAGCGCATCAAACAAGCTCTTAACAAGGACACGGGTATCAGAAAATACCAACAACCCACCAACAATATCGGGATTTCTATTAATAACTCCTGACAATCCTTTATTCATGGTATTAAAGTAGCATAATTCCTCGTTTTACCAAGATTATTAAATGCTGTATCCGGTATGATCCGAGGACATCGGTAACAGATCTTCCTTCCTTTAACAACAACCACTGATTCACCAATGTCATTGGCCTCCTTCGGTCACCAATGCTGTTTTCATGTAAGAATATCATTGAGCATCTCTAATGTGAAACAACGAATTCTCTTTCGATCTGAAAAGGCGTCAGTCCACCCTGTTACTCGAAGATAAACTGAACAAACGGGTACTCGCCATCTCGAACACCACACGAATGGGTCTGTCCGATGGGACTTTTGTTTTTTCGCTCCAACTAGGCTTCCAACGCATGTCGTCGGCACGCAATGGATCACAATCCCTAGCAGCCATACCTTCGATCGGCGTGCCGTTTTCTTCTAAGACAGCAACTCGTAATTCACCTCGACTCGCATCGGCGTTAACTACAATCACACCTCCCTCCACGTGTAGTGGTGAGGTCTCTAATTTACCACCAACCGGTCCTGCGTTCAGCGAGCCAAAACCATCACGTCGCCAAACCGCCCTTCCGATAGCAATTCGTTTAGCTGGTAACGGACCTCCATGTCCAGTGGTTATAGCGGTATAGTAAAGCCATGTTTCGTCCTCTACATTGAGAGGTGCAGTCGCGACCCCGAGAATTGCGCCAGCGTCGAATGTACCTGGAAGTCCTTGAGGAATAATGATTGTTCGGGGATAAGGACGGTGCCAGGCCAACCCGTCACGGCTGGTCGCAAGTTACACATCAATCGGTCCGTCTACCGGACTTTGCCCAGGCAGAACATCCTTGCGATCAAGTTGCTTTTTAAGACGAAATATCGTCGGAAACCCAAGATATCCGCCTGTATGAGGATAGACTGAAAGGTTGTAGATTTCGGTCCGCTCCGGCACCCGAGACTTACCCAGGCATCGTCAATCTCGTCAGGCGCAAGAGCAAGTTTCGGTTCACTCCAGGATTCGAAGTCTCGACTGCGCGACAACCAGACCACCCGACGGGAATATCCGCGCACGTTCGTGTAACGCTTATGGAAGGCAAGATATTCGTTGGTCGAAGGATCTTGGGCCAATGTGATGGTATCCGAATGTTGGAGTATTGGTTCTTCCCTTTCATTCCGCCAATGGATGCCGTCCGGAGATACTGCGGCATAGTAATTTCCGTCGAAGGCGCCGACCATCTTATAGCGGCGTCCAGGATCTGGGTCCGACTCATCTTGGAGGATAGAAGGACTGTGGAGATCGAAGACGATGTTGTTCGACCGGGATCCATTATAGGAATACAACTCCTGATCCGGTCGCGTCCATTTCCTCCCGTCCGGCGAGGTCGCATGGAGCACCAAGTCAAAGCCGTGATTCCGCAATCCTTCGACCATGCCCAATCCCTCGACCCTATTCAGGTTGTCAGCAACAACAGTTTCGGGTTGTGGCCGGCCCAAATACCACATTCGAAATCCACCCTCCGGATCGCGCATAACACTTCCGTAAATATACACACGGTTTCCCTCCCATTCCTTTTCCGGCTCAAGTACAGCGGATGCATCTGTCGTTGCTTCATGAAAACGACGCTCTAGGTTTTCTTCAGAGAAAATTCCAGAATCATCAACGAATAGTAGCGGCAAACGATCCAGGTTGATCGTTGTTTCGGCCGCGTAGAGTAAACCAGGAATGAGCAGCGCAATAAGATAGATCGAACGTCTCATTTATAGTTTTCCAAGACTATCCGATACCAACAACGAAAGCCAAAGTACGATTGATTCGAAGTTGTTGTTCATCATCGATGTGTCCTATCACTTCGGTTATTCTTTCGTGCGAAACTGCCAACAATTTATCCACCATAATTTGCGAACGATGTCGAAGACCATTTTCTGGAGTAGGTTCGATGGTCAGACGAATTAAAGGCGCATCAACCATTGTGGAACTCAGGAGGCAGAGAATGACGCTTCCGATACCACTTTCTGTTAATGCATCCGCTTGAACAACGACGGCCGGACGTGGTTTTCCCTAATCACCCGGTGCAGCCACCACGACCATGTCACCGCGCTTCATTATTTTTCAGCTACGTGCTCAATGAAAGCCAAGGCATCAGCTTCATCCTGTGGATCCAGACGCAACACCTGCTTTCGTAGTTTGCTTTTAAATCCTGACGCCCGTTGATCCGGTACCCAAACCTGAACCGGGCGCAATCCTTCTCGCCTCAACCGGAAACGATAATCAGACATTCTCTTCGCTGTATTTTTTGCTGGCATGAACGTAACATGTTACATTCAGGCTGTATGTCAAGCCGCATTACAAGCGGGTAATCGTCAATGCCTCCAATCTCCGCGTCCTCTGCGTCCTCCGCGGTTAAAAAAACGTGTATTGAAATTTAAACTAACCGCAGAGGTCGCAGAGTTTTTGTGTTCCAGATTACCCGTCAGGAATTGGCCGGATTGAAATCGCAATTTGCGATCTCAAACTCCGAAGACCCTGATTTTCATTACGATGGGGCTTTGAAGTCACAATTTGCGACCTCAAAACGCGGAGGTCGCCGCACATTGCCTTACGCCTTTACTGAACACGGTGCATTGATGGCGGCCAATGTGCTTAATACTCCTGAAGCCGTTAAGATGAGCGTTTACGTCGTGCGGGCATTCATCAAGCAGCGGGAGTTGCTTTTGACCCACTCCGACATTCTCAAAAAACTGGCGCAGATGGATGCCAAGCTCCTCCATCACGATGATGCCCTCACTATAATTTGGAACGAACTCAAGCCTCTCCTGAAACCACCGCCATCCCCACCCAGCAAACGAATCGGATTTCAAGCAAAAGAAGCGGCAGGAAAATATGGTTCCGACGGTAGAAAAAAAACTAAAAAGCGTAAGCAATGAGTTCCCAGGATTGCAAAGGGGACCGATGTGTAGTTCGTACCATCTAGAAACAAGAGACCAGTACCGAGACTACCAATATGTGAAACGACACATCTACAAGCCTAGCGCAGAATTACAACAAGAAGCTAGAACCAAGAATTGACTCCTATTCATCTGCAAACATATCCTCTGTTAATCGGTAGGCGCGGGCGAAGGGCATGCGAGCCGGTTTGCCGCCGTTGCCACCGACGGTGTAATCGACAATGACAATGGTGCCGTCTTCCAATTGGGTAGAACCGCCGTAGCCAGTGTTACCTCCGCCGCTGGCGATTATGTCCAGGGCGATCATTCGCTCTCTCCGGAACTGATCGGGGTATCCTTTTTCAGGATTCCATTTCCAATCGATGTCATAATCGTACGGATTATCGACTTTCACGCTCAATGATTTCCAATGTGACACCGCCTTAGACCCCCATCCGAAGTCCGTGTTTTTGAAACCTAAACTCTTAACCATACGATTGCCTACCTGAACAATCCGTGTCAGTAAATCGGATACGTCCGTTTTCAAGCGGCGTTTTCCATCCACATAAATCGACAATTGGCTATCCTCCCGAACAATTTCGTGGTATCGATATGAAAACCGTCGTCAGGCCGATCCGCCAGGCTGATGCGTCCAGGCTCAAACCTCACCCAGCAACCAGCGCTGATATTGCATCCGTTGATGTCGGCACTATCTACCTTTAATTCAGTATTAATTTCGACCCTGGATTCAGGATTGTGAGCCGGATAAAAACCGTAACTGATCAGTTTTTTTATGCCGTCGTCCGTACGCATGGTCAAAGCGCCATTTTCAAGACGGCAGCGCTTTTCATCGTATACCCACAATGCCGGCTCGTATGGCAACTCTTCATCTTCATCGAATAACACGGCATAGTTCGCGACGGTCCCCCATTTGTTGCGGTAATGGAGAAGCAACTTCCCCGAATCCAGCTTTCGAATAATGGACCGTTGAGCATAAAAAGGCGATAAGCGGTGATCTTTCCATGAACGCCCATCGTCATCACTGTAAATTAATCGGGCCGGTTGCCGGAATTGACCATTTCCCATGCCTATACGGGTCACCGCCATTAGGTTTCCGCCACCCAACTCAACCGTGCCTACCTCGCAGTCCCCGTGGTGTGGATCATCACCAAGAGGCACAACCGTGTCCCAGGTTTTTCCTTTATCAAATGAGAGGACGGCGCTGTTGTAATAATAAATATCGTTCCAGGGCTGCGGGGGATTCCAAAGGATGTCGGTCTGCTTGGATTCGGTGCGCGTGTAGAGCAACACGCCATTGTCCGTTTCGGTGATATAGCCGGGTTCTCCTCCCACATCATCTACTTTGATAGGTCCGGTCCATGTCTTGCCGTCATCCTCGCTCCACCACATGTGATTGGACATTCCCCGAGGAGGATATTGCCAATCGGCTAACACCGGAAAGTCATTTCCCGAACGCCGGTGCCCGAAATCCGAGAGAATCACCAAACGGCCATCGGAGAGCCGAGATATCTGAGGCGCCACCCAGAAACCCAATTCATTCCATACGTCACCGTGGGCGATGCTGTGGTATCCGTGCCAGGTTTTACCTTCATCACTCGAATAGGCAATCATGATGTCGGTCAGCAACGCGGTATGAGAATCTGACCGACGGTAACAAGCTACTAATCCGGTGGGTGTATTTACCACCCCGACCACCGAGTAGTACCAGCCAAGCTTGCTGGGAGATTCGGAAATGGTGAGCGCGTCATTATCGGCTATGGTAAACTTGTGACTGTCCGACAGCACCCGCATCTCGTGACGGAAACCAAAAGCAGACGAATACAGAAAGAGGAGTTTTATTAAAACGAGAAAGAGTGGGTAGACGTGTTTAGGAGTTCTCATTGAATGGATCATTTTTTATCCAGTTCTTTTGCGACTTTACCCATATCAGAGATGTGATGAAAACCGTATGGCTCTTCTTTATTGTGGGAATAAGCTAAATATTCGATGTCGGCCGCATCGGTTTCAGGTAGGTAGGTCCGGTGGCGTTTTAATACGGAATCGTAGTTTGGGTCACCAACTAAGTTACTCCATTCCCAAGGATCGTTTTGCATGTCATAGAGTTCCTCCTGGCCGTTTCTAAAGCGTATGTATCGGAAATCCTGAGACCGGATGCTGTGATTCCCGCGGCCCAAGGTAGTCACGACCGGCTTCCCGCGGTGTTGCTTATTCTTTGTTAGGATCGCGGTCAGATCCTCGCCATCCAGTGAATGGGTAGCAGGGTCAGGTAAACCGGAAAGATTAACCAATGTCGGATAAATATCGATGAGCCCGACAGGGGTGTCCCTTTTAAAGCCTGGCGACGTTTGCTTCGGCAAAGAGATAAGTAGCGGTACTTTTGCGGCCCGTTCCCAGAGGATGTTTTTCGTCCAGGTACTCTTTTCCATGTTGTGATAGCCGTTATCGCCGCAGACTACTAGGATCGTGTTGTCATTGTTTTGACTTTCTTCCAGGGCGTCGAGGACCTTGCCCAGCTGCTCATCCGCGTATGTTATGCTAGCCAAGTAACCTTGAATAGCCTGTCGCCAGAGATCCCTTTTCATGAGCAATTCATGCACGCCCTGGCGGCGCATCATGTTATGAACCGGGGCAACATCGGACAAATCATCTTCCCGGTAACCCGGCGGCGATTTGATGGACTCGAGCGGATACAGGTCATAATATCGCGTGGGGGCAAAATACATCAGATGCGGGCGATAAATGCCAAGTGCCGCCCAAAACGGCTTCTGATGATCGCTCTTGATAAACTTTGCCATACGAAGGGCATTTCGGGTATCCTGCTGCATCTTACTTTCATCGTCGCGGTCCCAGTCATCGGGCAACGGGCCCCAGACCCAGGTGTATTCATCCCTCAAATGGAATTTGTTTTCACCTACGGCCTTTTCCAATTTACCTGTCTCGCTAACCCTCGGAATGTACTCACCCTCATTGAAATCGTTTTTGATTACCTTCGATTGGCGGTGAAAGGCCGGTTGGATGACGTGAAACACCTTGCCGTAGCCAACTACATCATAGCCGTTCTTTTTAAAATGGCCCGGCAGGGTTGTGGCTTTGCCAATAGGATATTTGGAAGTGAAGAACCGTTGATTGTTGAAATAGGCTCCGCTTTTCGAGGGGTGGATCCCAGTTAAAAAACTCGTACGCGACGGATTGCAAATCGGCGCCGGGCAGAACGCATTATTAAAGGTAACGCTGCGCTTGGCGAGCCGTTCAAAATTCGGCGTTTTTACAGTAGGATGACCCAGAATACTGATCCAGTCATTCAAATCATCAATGACGATCAACAAAACATTGGGCCTGTCTTGCATGTCTCGTCGTAGCTCTTGAGCGGAGTCGGAAGCTTGTCCAAGTGGACGCCCGTTTGCGCTTTGAACACCGGCTCCAAAGCAGGCATTGTGGCTAATTAACAATAAGCATAGAACTCCGAAGCCGTAAGGAGACATTTTCAGGGGCCATCTTTCGATCACCTTATTTTCCATGGGACTCAGACAATAACAGTCTTCTAAGATTCGGTTGACGTTGCAAAATATAACAACTGAAAACCTGGAGAGATTTAAACCTAAAAAGAGGATTTAATTTGCCCACGACGTGGCGAAGCAGAGATGGTGCAGCAATCGCACAAATCCACACGAATGAATGACTACAATTCGTACTACTATCCGTCATAATCTTGTTTTTTGAGCAAGTTTTTGGAATCAAAGATTCATAAGATGCTGATAGTGAATTGCCACTACCGAGCCGCAGGCGACATGACCACGAGAGCCCAAGAAGCACGAAAATTTCCATACATGCGAAGATCTTTGTGTATTTGCCTCTTTGTGGCTATCAAAACTTCCATTTGGTTGCGGCTCTAGGCGATTCGTGGGCAAATCGTGTTTAGGAGATCTCATCGGAATTGATCATTTTTTATCCATTTCAGTGGAAAGTCTCTTCAGAACTACTCCTTAGTTGCGAAACTGTTTTCCCAGTAATTCGTCTGTTTCCTCTATCTTGAACCGAACGCTCACAACCGAGTGTTTCTCAGGTCCAGGGCGATATTTAATGTAGGTCGTAGCCAAAATCGTTCCGTCAGGTAGAATCTCCACACCGGGATAACCGCAATCTCCTGGTCTGGGTAATTTATAACTGTGCAGCAGTTTGACTCGATACTGACCCGGTTTGGAATTTCGAATGTCGTCGTAGGTACCCACCCAAGCTACAAAATTTCCGCGAGTCGGGCTGTTTTGCGCCACGTCACGAAATGCGATTACCCAGCGCCCGTCCTCAGTTTGAACACCCATATGGCGGTCGCCAGTCAGACCCCAGGGCGTGTCCACCGGATCGCTCCAGGTTTTGCCTTCATCCTCACTGAACATCATCAAACTAGGGCCCGTATGATTCTGCTCACGCATGATACAACAAATCTCCTGACCGTCGGGGGAACGCAACATAAACGGCTCACAAGGCTTCTTACCACGGATATCTGCCACAATATTCCATGGGGTCCAAGTGAAACCGCCATCATCGGAGATACTCTGCCCCACGACATTAGACATTTTTTCCTTCGTTTCGCCTGGCCGTCGCAAATTGGTCATACCAAGCAACCGCTTTCCACCATCGATCGGAATGATCCAACAAAAAGGCATGACAGCCCGTAGGCCATTGGAACTCATTTCAGACCAGGTAACCCCTCCATCCTCAGAGAAACTCTGGGCCATGTCTCCCTTTTCATCCTGACCCGCAAAAACAAATAAACGCTCTTTTCCGGCCGGATCCTTAAGCCGGTAAATAGTAGGGCAATTACTCACCGTCTTCCAATTAGCTGGTAATTGGTCATCCATCCGCTGCCAGGATTTTCCAGAGTCTTCGCTCCGCGCCATTGGGCCACAAGTACCACCATGACCCATCGTCCAAACACAGTACATCGTTTTGTTATCTGGCATGAGGACTGTTGTAGGATGTCCCTGGTAAGTTTCGGCATCACCCTGAGCAATAATGACGTGCCGCTCCTCCTCCTTTGACAAATCAACTAACGGCAGTTCAGAAAGGACAACAAGCTGTTCGGCTTTTTGGCTGCAGGACCATGTGACAAAAACTAACAGGGTTAAAAAAATTGAACTAGTTACTCTTTCCATTTAAAATAATTAACTCCTCACTAAGTTTAACTCTATGAAACAGCGACCGTTAGTTTTCCAAAGAGGCAGGTTAGACCTGCCTCTTTGGAACTATAAACTACGAACTACTGAAACTACAAATCTCTACTACCAGCGGAAACGACCGGTTAGACGGAAGTGAGTATCTGGCATATATTGAACCAGTCGATCATTTACGGAGCTTAGAGCAGAGTCGTCACCGAGGACATTAAAAATGTTCAATTGTAAGCTCCATTTCTCCATCTCGTAACCAAAAAACACATCGAGCTGGTCGCTACCAGGCCAGAAAAAGGTATTGCCACCATCTCCAGACGCTCGTGCGTTATGCCGTAAGGCCAATCCGAGAAAGGATCCAGCCAAGTCACCTTCCTGAAACTGGTATTTGGTAACGCCAGAATAGCTCGCACTTAGCGGAACACCACGAATGACTCGTCCTGTTTCGGTCAAAGAATCGACATCACTATACGAGAATAATATCGTCCATCCATCAATTGGTTCTCCCGCCACATCGAATTCAAAACCATCAGCGACTTGCGTGCCTACGGGCCTCCTAACAAGGCCTCCGCCTGCATCATTAGGATCAGCGGCGACAGATAACAGGCGGTTGGTCTCTTCCATGTCGAAAATGGAAAATTCAGCGCGCTGCAAGCAGCGAGGAATGAACCCAAAGTTGCGATTCAACACCCATACAGGGCAGAATCGCATTTGCCCCTATTCTTAACCTTTTATTGGTTGTAATTGGGGGCATTTTATGCTTCCTCATGAATTTATGAAAAGATCCGCTGAAGAGAACCTAGATCGATGGCTCCGTAACGATGACCGAAAACCACTGGTTATTAGAGGAGCTCGCCAAGTGGGAAAGTCCACCCTGGTCAGACTCTTTGCGGAGAAGGCGAAGCTTGAGCTGTATGAGATAAACTTGGAGCGGCACCTCGAGCTTGATGACGTATTCAAGACGATGGATATTCCCGGAATTCTCCATGAGCTGGAGCCCATCGTCGGGACTGCGATAAACGCCTCGGAAGGCATTTTGTTTCTCGATGAAATCCAGGCGACCCCCTACGCCCTAGCGGCGCTACGCTATTTTTTCGAAGACCTGCCGCAGTTGCGCGTAATCGCTGCGGGTTCATTACTGGAATTCATCCTGGCAAAGCACACGTTCTCGATGCCGGTGGGACGTATTGAATACCTGCATCTCGGTCCAGCGTCCTTCGAGGAATTTCTCGAGGAGATAGAGCCCTACCTTCTTCTACCCCTCCGCGCCGCCACCCCTGACGAACCAATGGCGAAATCCGCCCATGAACGATTACTGTTTCGGTTTAGAGAATTTCTAATGGTCGGAGGAATGCCGGAAGCTGTGGTTAGTTTTGCCAAGTCGCAGCAGTTTTCGGAAGTAGCGCTTAAACAACAAACCATCCTAGCAACCTACTTGGACGACTTCTCCAAATACGCGCGTCAGTCGGACTTAATACGTCTGCAAAGAGTATTCAACTATGCGCCCAGAGCGATTGGAACAAAAGTAAAGTACTCGAACATTTCGAGGGAAGAACGCTCGCGCGAATTGCGGAACGCGATCGACTTGCTCGTGAAAGCAAAAGTGTTGAGCCCCGTTTACCATAGCGATTGCTCAGGCCTCCCGCTTCATGCGGACATTAATGAAAGAGCCTATAAGCTTCTATTTCTCGACGTCGGACTGATGAATCGAGCGTGCGGTTTGGATTGGACCGCTATATCCAATCTGGAACCACAGCGATTGGTGAATGAGGGAGCGATCGCCGAGCAGTTCGTCGGACAACACCTGCTGCGCCTCACGGAAGAGCGCATGATGCCGCATCTCTGCTATTGGCTTCGCGAAGGCAGGTCTAGCAATGCCGAAGTCGATTTCGTAATTTCTCAAGGCGATGCCATCGTGCCAATTGAAGTGAAAGCCGGAGCCAGCGGTTCGTTGCGATCGCTCTGGCAATTCGCGCGCAAGAAAAAGTCCCCCTTCGCCCTGCGCTTCGACTTGAATCCGATTTCCTGCCAGAAAGTAGCCCACAACATTCCGACAGCGAATGGTTTAGAGACGGTAGAGTCTCGCCTTATTTCAATGCCGCTTTATATGGCTGGGCAATGCGCTCGGATTATCGATTGGGCGCGATCTAATCTATAGCTAGGCTACTGGCATTTTTATCCGTACCCATAACTGGATACATTTATTTGCCCTGCTGCGCATACAAAAAAACAGGGCAACGGAAGGCCGCCTCCCGATATGTGCGGCGTGCAATCCAAGCCATGCTCTTCGGCAATTTTGGCCCAGGGTCGCCTATGCGGCCGACATATGTTGTAGATGCCAATCCTTGCGGGATTTTGACCTGTAATGATGCTTGCCCGAGTGGGAGCGCACACCGTAGCTGCGGAATAAGCATCTGTGAAACGTATACCCTTAGTGACAAGTTTATCGATATTGGGCGTCTCGATGAAATTGCTGCCATAACAGCCCAGGTTCGACCAACCCAAATCATCAGCGAGTATAAGGGCGATGTTGAGGGGCTTATCGTTTGCAACGTCATCCTGGGCCTGTAGAAATAATGTGCTGACTATCGCCATCAGCACAGCCAAGTAATAAGTCGAACGGATTTTCATAACTCCTGATAATATTTTATTGTTATCGATATTAACAGGGAACCGGACTTTCGGGGTATTTGAGGAACAACCGATTATCCAGAGAAGTAAAACATACCGGTATATGATTGTTTTATAGGGATGAGTTAAACCGAATCCTTCTGGTAATTTGTCTTTACCAGTTGTCAGCGGGCGGCCCATTATACCTTCCCTGAACAGGGGCACAGAATAAAGGTAAATGCCGTGCCAGAGCGTTCCGGATTTCGAACGGTTTATTAGATCCTAAAACCAGTAGGTATAGCCCCTATCCCTTCAGTGCTATTTGATCGTGCTGACCATCAGAAAAGGAAGCCTTGACTTGGCCAAGTTACTTTAGCAACTTAGCTATGTGATCAGAGTCAAAACTGCGGAATTTAAGAACCATCTTAGCAAATACCTGGGGATCCTGAGAACTACCGGGGAGACAATTACGGTGTACGACAGAAACACCCCGGTAGCGAAGGTGACGCCCATTAAAAAGCAGTCCGGGAAACCGCCTTCCATCTGGGAATTGCGGCAATCCGATGAAAAGTTACACGGTCCCTGGACCGATGATTTCGATCTCCCGGAACGCAACGTGAAGGAATCCATAAAATTGAACAGTCCGTTTGAGGAGTGATTGCATGGTCACTCACCTCATTGACACTTCCATTTATTCCCAGCCACTAAGGCCCCGACCATTAAAAAGCGTCATTGAGAGGTGGACCAAGCTTGGTGACGAAGCTCTATCCATATCCGTTATTTGCGCAGCGGAACTGCTTTACGGTCTCAGGTGGAAAAACTCACAAAAGCTTATTTCCAAGTATGAAGCATTTCTCAAGGGCCGGCTAACGGTTTATCCTGTTAATGAAGCTGTGGCCGAGCAATTTGCACTGTTAAAAGCACAGCAACGAAAAATGGGCAGGATGGTGGCCGACCTGGACTTGTTAATCGCTGCCACCGCCCTAGCCCGCATGTCTCACAAATCTTCTACTCCGCGCCGGAATATCGGCGCTGGAGCGGCCCTCGCTGGATGCACGACTTTGCAGGGTGTCGACCCAGCTTCACCCGCGCCTCTGCACGAAGCCCGCACCAGCGTTCGATCTTCATTCGCTCGTCACGAATTTTGTGAGACATGCGGGCTAGTGTTATGTAACATAAATAATGCTTCACTTTTTCCAGTGGATCTGATAAGCTTCCCGGCATGATGAAAAAAACCGCAAGAAACAGAGCCGTGGAAATTGCATTGCAAAACCACGAAACAGAACAATTGGAAGCGTGGAGCCGTTCGCGCACCCTCCCCCACGCCTTAGTGCAACGAGCAAAAATCGTTTTGCTGGCCGCGCAGGGGTTGACCAATCTGCAGATCGCTCAACGGGTGCAGTTGAATCGCATTAACGTTGGCAAATGGCGCCGCCGCTTCGCCAATGATGGCATCAGTGGTCTCTACGATCAATTGCGTCCGGGACGGCCCAGAAGCATTTCCGACAAGCAGGTCGCTGAACTGATCCACAAAACGCTCAGGCGAAAGCCCAAAACTGCCACCCATTGGAGCACTCGCACGCTAGCCGAGCAAAGCGGGGTCTCTCATATGACAGTGCATCGGGTGTGGCGTGCCTTTGGCTTACAACCCCATCGAAGTAAGAGCTTCAACTTGTCCAATGACCCGTTCTTCATTGAGAAAGTGCGCGATATCGTCGGACTTTACCTCGATCCGGCGGCCAAGGCGGTGGTCTTGTGCGTTGACGAGAAAAGCCAATGCCAGGCTTTGGAACGCACTCAGCCGGTTTTGCCCATGGGCTTGGGTTACCTTGAAGGGGTCACCCACAATTACATCCGACACGGCACGCTGACTTTGTTTGCCGCTCTGGATGTGGCTTCCGGAAAGGTTATCAGTCGTTGCACCGCACGACATCGGCATCAGGAATTTCTGCGGTTTTTGCAAACCATTGAACAGAACGTGCCCCCGGAGTTGGACGTGCATGTCA
This sequence comes from Opitutales bacterium, assembly GCA_965218995.1. Lineage (GTDB taxonomy): Bacteria > Verrucomicrobiota > Verrucomicrobiia > Opitutales > UBA2995 > JAABVD01. The sequence continues at coordinate 1,534,389 of CBDCML010000004.1, read as the reverse complement.
TCATGGACAATTATTCCAGCCACAAGCACCAAAAGGTTCGCAACTGGTTTAAACGCCATGCGCGCTTCCAGGCCCACTTCACACCCACTTATTCCTCCTGGCTCAATCAAGTGGAGAGATGGTTCGGGCTAATCACGCAACGGGCCATTCGCCGCGGCTCGTTTTCCAGCACCCGGCAACTGCGTGAGAAGATCGAGGCTTTCGTCAAAGAGCACAACCGCAATGCCAAGCCCTTCACCTGGACAGCGACCGCAGAGAGCATCTTGACAAAACTGGCTCGATTGTGTAATATAACTTTAGATACACCACACTAGCCCGCATGTCTCACAAAATTCGTAGCGAGCGAACGGAGGTCGAGTGCTGGTGTGGGTTAGTGCGGCAATGGGAGATTGGGCAGATTCGTTTTTCACGGAAATAAATACCCTGTGTCTTTTTCTTCTTCCATGGATCCAGCCTCGTCGGATGCCAAACCTCCAATTGGAACCGGCGGGTACAAAATACAACTTGGCCACGGCCAACCCTACATCCACTTGGGAATTTGCGGAAGGGCATGGAAGTGCCGGTCGAAGGTGAGGAGCATCGCATCGCTTTGCAGGGTAATGGATGCGATCCAAAGATCGTTAATGGGGATGGGAGTTCCTTTCCCGCGCAGGTAGGAAAACAGGCGGGCATATATATAACAGGTATCTTCATTGGGGCTCATTATCGAAACCCGGTCGGAATTGAGAAAACGCTGGAGCACCTGTTCGTTTTCATCCCCTCTTTTTCCCACGGCGAAACCTGCCCGAAGTTCGGCAATCACCATGAGCGGAAGAATGATTTGATCGGCCTTTTGAAGGGCATCGACCGCCATCCTATTGTTTTTGCAGAATGCAATGTAGGCGCTGGTGTCGACCGCCAGTCTCATTTCCAGTCGCCCGGGTCGATCTTATCAAAGGCCTTTACCGCGTTTTCAAAGGCCCTGTCCATTTTCCAAGATCCTGCCAATTCATCCAGGTCATGGTAGCGTGAAGCGTCTTCACCAACGCTGCCAGCCAGGGAATCGATAATCACCTGATTCAGGCTCTTGCCTCTTAGCTTTGCCTTGCGCCGAAGCGCTTCGTCCACCCGCGACGGCACTCGCCGTACAGTATATTGACTTTTCTTCATGCATACAGTGCATGCCTGAAATGTAGGCAAAAGCCAAGCAAAAACCCAAACCCCCTCCAGCCGTGGTCAGGCCTGAAAATCGTGTATGTCAATACAGCATTTCAGACCTTGATCCCCTTCCTTCTCCGGGGTAGTCATACCTTCGAAAAGTCGCTGAACTCATGAAACTCGATCCCTACTTGACCTTCGACAAGAACTGCCGAGAGGCCTTTGAATTCTACCGATCGGTTTTCGGCGGTGAGTTCATGACCCTTCAGACCTTTGCCGATGGCCCGCCCGGTTTGGGTGTTCCGGACCACGAGCGCGACCTGATCATGCACGTGTCGTTGCCCATTGGTTCCAGCATTTTGATGGGAAGCGATATGAGCTCAGGGTTCGGACCGGCCCCAGTGTTTGGCAGTAATTTTGCGATCACAATTAGTCCCGATACCAAGGACGAGGCTGATCGGTTGTTCGCTGGTCTGGCCGGGAATGGCACCACGATAATGCCGATGGAAGACGTCTTCTGGGGTTCCTACTTTGGCATGTGCGTCGACAAATTCGGCATACGCTGGCAAATCAACTTCGAATACCCGGAGAGCTGAGCCTGTTTCTTCCTCTGCGCTTCGCTGGTGGAGGACTCTTCTGCCCATACCGGCAACAGCTCAAAACACTAAACAACCAGGACCGTCCCCTTTGGTGACTCCTTTTGGAGTTGCCCGATTTGGGCGGACCCAGTAAATTTCCATCTCGAACTAAACCCCTACCCTCCTATGCATTCGATTACTCTAAACGGTCAAGCCTACGAACTGGACGTTCCGGGCGAAATGCCCTTGCTCTGGGCAATCCGAGACATCCTCGGGTTTACCGGCACCAAATTCGGCTGTGGCATAAGCCAATGCGGCGCCTGCACCATGCACCTGGAGGGGATGCCCATTCGCTCCTGCAGCACGCCGGTAAGCGCCGCGGCGGGCAAAAATGTCACCACTATCGAGGGCATTGGCGATGATCCGGTCGGCCGACAGGTCCAGCAGGCCTGGATGGATGTGGGCGTAGCCCAATGCGGGTATTGCCAGTGTGGACAAGTGATGAGCGCCACCGCCCTGCTGCAACGTATTCCCTCACCGGACGATGAGGACATCGAGGGTTTCATGAGCGGCAATATCTGCCGATGCGGAACTTATAACCGGATCAAGACGGCTATCCACCAAGCCGCATCCAAAATAGAGGAGGAATGAGCATGAAATCTTCATATCGGAATTTCAACCTGACCAACCAAACCCTGGACCGCCGGGACTTTATCAAAGGAGTCGGCGCCACCGGAGCCTTGATCCTGGCGGCCAATTGGACTTGGGCCCAGGAGGAAGAAAGGAAATACGGCGGTGATGGAATGCCGGGAGGCACTGTAGAAGACCCCAAGGTATTTGTCCGCATTAACGAGGACGGCACGGTGGCAATCACCTGCGCGCGCTCGGAAATGGGTCAGGGCATTCGGACCAGCCTGGCCCTGGTGGTGGCGGACGAGTTGGAGGCGGACTGGGATTATTGCCGGGTTGAACAGGCTTTTGGCGATCAGGATCTCTACGGCAACCAGGATACGGACGGCTCCCGCAGCATGAGGCATTGGTTCATGCCCATGCGACGTTGTGGAGCGGCCGCCCGCGCCATGCTGGAGCAAGCCGCGGCCGATCAATGGAAGGTGGCGGTTAGCGAGGTCCGTGCTTCCCAGCATAAGGTGGTCCACCAAAAGAGCGGTCGCGAGATCGGTTACGGAGAATTGGCTGAATCAGCGGCCAAGACCCCGGTTCCAACCACTGATGCCATCAAACTGAAATCGCCCGAAGATTTCCGCTACATCGGCCAGGAACAGACTCTCAATATCGACGGGATGGACATGGTTTCCGGTCGGGCTACTTACGGCGCCGATCTGCGGTTCGACGACATGCTCTTCGCCGTAGTAGCTCGGCCACCCGTCTTCGGCAGCGTGAACGAATCCTTTGATTCCAGCGAGGCATTGAAGGTAACAGGAGTGGTAAAGGTCATCGAGATCGAAGGAAAAAAGGCTCCCTCCGAATTTCATCCCCTGGGTGGAATTGCGGTGGTGGCCACCAACACCTGGGCCGCCATCAAAGGACGCGAAGCGCTCAAAATACAATGGAGCGACAGCGAGAACGACGGTTACGATTCGATGTCCTATGGCAAGGCCATGGAAAAAGCGGCTCAAAATCCGGGAAAACTCATACGCAATGTGGGGGACGTGGACCAGGCCTTGGCCCAGGCCGAGAGTAAATTTTCGGCCACCTATTACATGCCCCACATCGCCCATGCGCCCATGGAACCTCCCGCAGCCACGGCGCTTCTCAAGGATGGATTCCTGGAAATCTGGGCCCCCAGCCAGGCTCCCCAAGTGACCCGGCAAAGAGTGGCCGAACGCGTGGGGCTGCCGCTGGAAAAGACCCGTGTCAATGTCACCCTGCTGGGTGGCGGATTCGGTCGCAAATCCAAGCCCGACTTCGTCATTGAAGCGGCCGAGTTGGCACAACAATTTCCCGGGCGCGCCGTCCAGGTGCAATGGACGCGGGAGGACGACATTCACCACGATTATTTGCACACCGTCTCGGCCGAGCGCCTGGAAGCCAGTTTCGACGCCGACGGCAATGCCACCGGCTGGCTTCACCGCTCCGTAGCGCCCACCATTTTGGGTATTTTCGCGGCGGATCAGATGAACCAGGCCGGATTCGAATTGGGCATGGGGTTCAATAACGCCCCCTTCGATATTCCCAACATGCGCATGGAAAATCCCGGGATTCCGGTACACGTCCGGGTGGGCTGGTTCCGCTCCGTTTCCAACATTCCGCGCGCCTTTGCCGTGCAGAGCTTCATCTCCGAACTGGCCGACAAGGCGGGAGAGGACCACAAGGAGTATTACCTGAAGTTACTGGGAAAAAATCGCCAGATCGATCCCCGGGATATGACGGATGATTGGAACCATGGTGAAAATCCGAAACTGTACCCCGTGGACACCGGTCGACTGCGCAAGGTGGTCCATACGGCAACCCGGGAAGCCGGTTGGGGAAAAATGCTTCCCAAGGGCCGGGGAATGGGCCTGGCCGCGCACTACAGTTTTGTAACTTACGTTGCCGCCGTCCTGGAGGTCGAAGTCTTGGATGGTGGAGCCCTCATCATCCACAACGCCACTATGGCGGTGGATTGCGGTCCACAAATCAACCCGGACCGCATCCGCGCCCAAATGGAAGGCTCCTGTGTCATGGGCATCGGCCTGGCCACTACCGGGGAGATCAGCTTTGCCGGGGGAAAAGCCCAACAGAGTAATTTCCATGATTACCAAGTGCCCCGCATGCCGCTGGCTCCCAAGAAGATCGCCATACACCTGGTCGATCCGGGTAAGGAAGTGGAACTGGGAGGTATCGGAGAACCGGGTGTTCCACCCGTGGCTCCGGCGTTGTGCAACGCCATTTTCGCCGCAACCGGTAAGCGCATCCGCGAGTTGCCCATTCGGGACCAACTGGGTTGAGAAAAATTTATTTTGGAATCAGGAATCGACTCTCGCGAAGACGCAAGGAACGCCAAAGTCACGAACCAGCATCTTTCCTATTCGTGTCTATCCGTGTAACCTGTCCTGCCGTAGCCTCTTGACCTGCGTAGCATTGCGAAGCACGGTTTGGGCGAAGCGGGACCTGTCCTTGCGTAGCCTTTGGGCGAAGCGGGATCCTTGTTTGATAGTAACCTTCACTGTGGATTAGGGGCTGATGAGGGGTTGGAACCCGAGGCGATAGGTGGCGAATTGGCGGCGCAGATATCCTCCACCCGGATGAGGTTCAAGCAGGTTTCACCCTCTCCCGGCAGTTCCGAATGACCGGCCAGGACCTGATTGAGCAGGTCCTGGCGTCCCGGGCCGTAGATCCCGGCCAATCGCAAGATGGTCCAGCCATCCGGTCCATCGGTTTGCAGGACCCGCTCGGCCCGGAGGGTTTCTGCCTTTTCCGCGGAGCGGGTCAAACCGATGCATCTCCGACCTTCGCTTGATCCCAATAAAACTTTCTCCAATGTCTATACGAAAAGCAGCCTTGCCGGGCCATTCATGGTACGCTCGTATTCTACAATTTATTTCTGGGACACCACATTTGTTTCCTCTAATAGGTACCGCGGGTGCTACGCCAAAGGCTACGCCGTGACAAGTCGGCAACAGGATGGAGCTACGCTCCGCAAGGATAGCGCCTCAGTAGCTCAGATTCTCATACCTAAGCATCTCAATTTCTGTTCGCGAAGCGATCCTGTTCTGCTGAAAGCAGATCAAGCGACCAAAGGAAGCGTTGTTTGAAAAAAACAAAAACATCCGGGTTAAGGGCTAAGCCTGTTTGCCTTACTGCGAAATCTTCCAAAGGTGAGGATGCGTGCGAATATACAATGCATTGTCAACCAATGCGGGAGAGGCTAAGGCCGGCTCGCCTAAATCTATTTCAGATAAGATTTCGCACCCGTCTCGCGTCAAGCGGATCACCACACAAAGGCCCTCTTCACTTATGCAATAGAGCAGGTCGCCGACCAAAACCGGAGATGCAGAGAATTTACCTTTTAAAGGCTGCCTCCAGTGCAACTTACCCGTTTGCCCATCCAGGCTTTGCAGACGTCCGTCGTCCTCCAGAGTCAAAACACTACCCATGGCAAAAATGGGAGACGGTGTCTTGGGCATACTTCTGTGGTATTTCCACTCTACGTGGCTTTTGGTCAGGTCCCCCGTGGCTCCATCAACCCGAATGGCGTAAAAGCTCGGCCGGAGAAAACCTGTGCTCAGATACACTCTATCTTCTACAAAAATAGGACGCGTGCTCAGGGAAAAGCCCATCGGGTAAGTAACCCGCCAGAGCTCCTTGCCGTCGCTGGGCCGATAGGCGCCAACCATGCCACTGCCGGCACTGATTATTTCCTTGCGACCAAGATTGTCGATGACCAGAGGAGTTGAAAAGGAGAAGTTGTTTTTCACCTTATGGCTGCGAGGGGTTTGCCAGGCGATTTTGCCCGTATCTGCATGGAGCGCGGTTACCATGGGCGCTTCGACACCATCGGTGCTGAATACGAGCAGGCCATCGACCAGCACGGGCGATGACCCGGAACCATGTTGGGAAGTATATGCAATTTTCTGTTTCCAGACTATTTCCCCATCCTCAAAGTTGAGAGCGACGGTGCCCATGTGGCCGAAATGGGTGTAGATAACACCTCCATCAATGAGGGCGGTTGAACTTGCCAGGCTGTTTTTGGGGTGTTTATCGGCGGCTTCCGCTTTACTTGCCCATAAAACCGTTTTGTCCCAGACGATCATCCCCGTTTCCGCATCCACCTGAATGACCTTGAGCTCGTGAAATCCATCCACCGCATCATCCATGCCGGAAGTGACGACAATTTTACCGTCGACGACTACAGGCGATGACCAGCCTCGGCCAGGAATCTCCGTTTTCCACACCACGTTCTTCTCAGGTCCCCATTGCAGCGGAGGATTGATCGCCTGGGAGATTCCCTGGCCGGTCGGCCCCCGAAACTGCGGCCAATCCACCGTAGCGGCCGAAACCGTCAGGCAAAATGACGAAAGAAAAAAGATAATCGCACGAAATAACTTCATAGCAGACGGGTTGGTTATCGTGGATCTTCGACTTGGTGTTAAGAAGAATTTTGAATATTTTGTTTTATTCTTTCCCCCCTTTTCCTACCACCAAAGTTTCCAGAATTCCCTCGGCCTGATTCTGGGCATTACACTCTCAAAAACTGGATCGGGCAATACAACGAAAGTTATCCTCATTCAGAAACTAATACTCTCTAATTTAATCTTGTTCTATGTGGTGGTACTACAACAACTAGGACCGTGCCCTCTTTGCTTGTTGCATTGGTCCGGTGGATTGGTTATATTGGCTGAAAAACCCTTAAATATGAGTTCTGTAAGAGAGCTTGCCCGTTCGTTGGGGCTATCCCATACGACGGTCTCGGATGCGCTTAGAAAAAATCCTCGCGTAAAGAAGGAAACGCGCCAACGGGTGCTTATGGCGGCTGAAAAAGCAGGCTACCGATACAATCCTTTGGCGGGCGCGTTGATGTCCCAGATGAGGCGAAAAGGGGTGGCAGCGTTTCAGGGGGTACTCGCAGTGGTCGATTTTGTGAGCATGGAGAAGCGAACCGGCGTAGATGTACGCTTCAACAGCCAATTGTTGGAGGGCGCTAAGGATAAGGCCAATCAGCTCGGTTTTAAAACCGAAGAGTTCGTGCTCCCGAAGGAAAAACTTTCGGTTTCGCGACTGGACCGCATTCTTAACTCGAGAGGAATCAAAGGATTGCTAGTGCTTCCTGCTTGGGGTTCTCCCGAAATCTCATTGCTGAATTGGGATCACTACAGCGGCGTGTATACCGATTATATTACCGAAAAGCCTGCTTTGGATTTGGTTTGCCCGGATTATTTCGGTTCTATGATGCTAGCGATGTCGCGAATTCGCCAATACGGCTACAAACGGCCCGGATTCGTGGTCGATGGCGAACTCGATCGACGCTTGTTCTATCGCTGGGAGGGGGCGTTTCGAATGTTCAATTTGCACATTGACGGCTTTGATGCCGTTGAGCCGCTTGTCGCTGACGATCTTAATGAGGCCGCTTTTAAGAATTGGTTCGAGAAGAACCGGCCCGATGTCGTGCTTTGCCATCGCCACCAAGTGAAGCTCTGGATGGATTCCATGGGGCTGAAGATTCCCGAAACCCACGGGTTTTGCAGCCTCAACGTTACTTTAAGTACCGAACCGGTTTGCGGACTGGATTTACGCGCTCGAAAAATTGGACAGCGGGCTGTGGAGCATTTGATTGCCAAGTTGCACCGCAATGAGTATGGGATACCGGAGACTAAAGTGATAACGGGGGTCCCCGCTCGTTGGATCGATGGGCCAACCATGCGGAAGATGTCAGCGTAGTTTCGACATGGTGACTTAGGAAGTGGCAGATAATTAGGTTTCCCCGATAAATCTGACTGTCAGAATTAATTCGGGATTCAATCTGACTGTCAGAATTGGACTTCATCGACTCCCTTAAGCGGGTTCCGGTTAGATGACACATCTCCTTAGAGATTGTTCAAAAACCAGTAAATCAACCTCGAAACTGGGCTAACAACTAACCAAACGTCACCATGAAGACTCCCCAAGGACTGAGCTCACTTAAAAAATTATTCATCGGAACAAGTACCTCCGTATTGATATTGGCCTTTGGCGTCCCCGCCTGGGCTCAGACCAGCGAGGAAAGTGAAGAGGAGATCTATGAGCTATCCCCATTCTCGGTTTCCGGCGAAGGCGGCATTGGTTACCTGGCTGGAAACACACTCGCCGGCACGCGGCTGAATGTGCCATTGAGGGATATCGCGAGCTCCGTCCAAGTTCTAACCAAAGATTTTTTGGATGATACAGGCGCCACTGCATTTGATGAATTGCTCACTTATACCACTGGAACCGAAGCCTATGGAGTGTCCGGCTCTGCGACCTTCGGCGAGTTGGGTGGCGGAACGAACCGAATGGAACGCGCCCGCCGGGAACCACAGTTGAACACGCGTGTGCGCGGCATGAGCAAGGCAGACCTGGCTCGAGACTATTTTATCAGTGATATAGCCTTTGATCCTTACAACACAGGTACTGTAACGATTAACCGTGGGCCGAACGCCTCGCTTTTCGGTCTTGGTAGCCCCGGTGGGATTATCAACTCTACCATAGACGAAGCGCAGACCCATGATGACTTCGGAGAGTTCAATCTCAAAGTGGACGAGTTCGGAACTGTGCGGACGTCGATTAATTACAACAAAGTCCTTATTGAAGATCGTTTAGCCATTCGTGTGGCAATTTTGGATTCCAAAAAAGATTATGAGCAGGAACATGCAATCTTTGATGAAGAACGCCACTTTATCGCTGGGACTTGGCGCCCCATGGAAAACATGATCATCAGGGCAAATTACGAACAAGGCGATGGCGATGGGAGCCGGCCAAACCTGGGATTGCCAACGGACCGTATTACTCCTTGGTTCGATAATGGGAAATTTCTCTACAACCCAATAACCACAGAATGGTTTAGAGATGGCGCGCTCGTCACGGATCCTAAAATGATAACAGAGCTAACGGGGCTCACAAGACAGCTCGGTGATATGGCGAGAAATGGCCATCCAATGACCATCTTCGATGACCCTAACAGCCCGATGGCAGGGAACAATGGTTACGCCGTTATACAGGCTGGCGTCCGTAGAAACCAGGCTGGAAGAACTGAGGCGTCTTTTCCTGATAACCCACTGACTGCCAGTGGCGCAATGCAGGATATATTTATGAGAATGGGCAACGGAGTTCGCGCCCTATATGCTAGGGATCCGAATTATATTGTCGGAACTAGACCGGATATCCCAGTGGGGGAACGGAGATTTTATTCTGATCCACAGATAACGGATCGAAACATATTCGACTACCGCAAGCATAGCCTGACGGGACCTTCTTCAATCCATCAGCAGGACTTCAACGTTAAGAATATTTCCTTGGAGAAAACATGGCTGGATAACAACCTCGGTGTCGAAATTTCCTACTACGATCAATATTGGGTGGCTAACCTTTCGGAAGCCAACGCCGCTTCCAGCGCCAACCAATTATCTGTCGATATTAATACGGTCATGCTGGACGGAACGCCCAATCCAAATGTTGGACGGCCGATGATTGGGGGGCGGGGTTATACCCAGTCCAGAGTAAGGTACCGGGAGTCCACCCAAGTGATCGGCTTCGCTAAATACGATTTCCAAGAAGGAAGGGACGAAGGTAATTGGTTGCGTCATCTTGGCAGGCATACCTTGACCGCCGTATATCAAGACCAATCGTACTCCGAATTGTTACCTAATCGCCCGCATGCGGCAGGAGGTCCAAGTTTTTATGATAATGTCGCTTTTGGAGGCCCCGGTACCGCGCAGGCCGAAGAATGGGGGGCAAGCCCAAGATGGAGAGGCCGGATTCGTCGGGCTAACTACCAAGCATTGGGTCCATCCATGCTCAACGCGACTAGCATACAAGATATTAGTATCCAAGGGGTTAGTGTGCGTCAAACCCCACATAGTACGGACAATGCGCTACTTTGGAATGCCTTTGGAGGTCCAGGTCGGGTGGAAAAACAATCCGTCGAATTCGAAACCTACTGGGAAAACAAGGACAATCCCAATCAGGCTTTTAATTGGTACAACCCTCGATCTCATGAGACCATCGAGTCCAAGGTGGCGGTCCTTCAGAGTCACTTTCTGGGCGACAACCTCGTCACGACCGCTTCCTGGCGGACTGACTCGGTGACCCAGGCTACGGGAGTAAGTCCATTAGATCCAGCGACAGGCTGGCATCTTAATGGAGTCCCAGACCTCGACGATCCCTTTGTTGCAGTCAAAGAAGATTCCACCAGTATTGGTGCGGTGTATCATCTTCCGGACAACTGGACACCCAAAGGCACAGCCTTAAGTGTTCATTACGTTGATTCCTCTAATTTTTCTGCGGGCGCCCAAGGTTTCACTACCTTCAACGAGGCCGCGCCGTTACAAACCGGAGTAACCCAAGAATACGGGTTATTGTTTAGCGCTTTGGACGAAAGACTTCACTTTAGGTTCAACAAATTCGAAACCAATCAAGAAAATGAAGTTATCACGGGTACGATCCCGGGGCCCTATAACCCTATGAAGCTGGTTATGGAGAATAATCCGCCTGCTGCGCTGGCTGCTGCTGGGTGGGACGTTAAGTATGACGGCACCAAAAGTACCTCTACTATCTTCAAGCCAGGGTTTCTCGAAGCTGCGAAATTTAGGCCAATGGATGTCGGCGTGCCCAACAATGAGACAACCTGGATAGCTGAAGGTCATGCGGGATCTCCTATGAATGTCTTTCAGGATACGAATTCCGAAGGAGAGGAGTACGAAATCTCCTACGCTCCCACGAAGAATTGGCGCTTGCACTTCAACGCCGTCAAAGCAGTGGTCAAGGTGGCTAACGTGATGACGGATTTGGCTACTGAGAATATAAGGATTGCTAACGAAATCTTTCGTCATCCCCAAATGGGTGAGCTTTTCATCGTTCCTGATCCCTATCTACCGGATGGTTCGATTCGAGAAAACGCCCAACTCAAAGATAGGGCAGGGGGCCTCATATCCTCGACCACGATAAAAACTGCGCCACAAGGGGGAACGCTTCCCGAGGTTCGGAAGTGGCGTTGGAACCTTGTGACGAACTATGATTTCGATTCCGGCCACGGTTGGTTGTCCGGATTTGGAGTGGGCGCTGGAGTTCGTTGGCAAGACGACGTGATCGTAGGAACGGCCTTCAAGGAAGTTGATGGCAATTACTTACCCGATCACGATTTTCAATATTTCGGGCCGACCGAAACCAATATCGACACTTGGGTTACCTATAATACGAGAGTATTAGATGATTACGATTTGCGCCTTCAATTGCGTATTCGAAATATTACCACGAGCGACGATCCGATACCGGCAAAGGCAAATCCAGATGGCAATATAGCGCTTTATCGGATCGGACCGCCGAGGTGGTTCGAGCTCTCTGCTCGGTTGATGTTTTAGTCGGAGGGCGAAAATTCGACCAAATGGTACAGATTTACCGCCGGGTTTTCAACCCGCCTTTGGGATCCATCCATCCAGGTGACTTCAATATAGTCGACCGTCTCACTGCTTCCGATGCCAAAATGCTTGGTTGCCGGGTGTTGAGATTCAAATGAATCGCCGTTGATGTTGGCAGAGGCCTGAAGCCGACCACCAGAAGAAACCACAATTTTGGCGGCGGTCGATAAGGGCGCTCCCACCTTATCCTGAAGCCTGACTCCCACAAAATTCCCGGTCGAAGGGGTTTGGTTCAAGTAAACTTCAAGCGAACTTCCATCCGTCTGAGCATTCCAGTTTGGAGGATTGGAGTCGATGATCAGGTCCAGTTTACCATCCATATTTACATCATCGGCAATGACCATGCGACTATCTTCCTCCAAAGCCACACCAGCTAGAAACGAGACGTTGCGCGCCCGTCCATCAAGCATGGGCATGTAGAGAAAGTTATGCTCGAACCCATTCCAGGACAACCCCTGATCCTCTCTGAAGGCCAGCTTCTCATTAAAGTAATCGTCGAATAGCGGATTTTCCAATGAAGATCCGCGGTAGACGTCGTCAGTCCAATAACTGGAGCAATAATCACGAGCAGTCGTATGGCTGTAGTGTCCATTGGCCACGTAGATTTCAATATCTCCGTCGTTATCAAAATCTACCGTTGCCACGCCCCAGGACCAACCCGTTCGGGCAACTTGATCACTGTAGGAAGGTTGTTTGAAGGACCCATCGCCCTGAGAAATATAAAGCCGGTTTCCAAAGGTCATGGGTAAACGCATTTCAGTGATCGCCGCAAAATCATCTCGCTTCGCTCCCATAAGATGCAGTCGATGCGCTGTGGTGGAGGACATGCCAATGACGTAGATATCCAAACGACCATCGTAATTAAAATCGGCAAAGGAATGCCCCATCCCAAATAGAAAACGCACATCGATGGCATCATCGGTTACGTCTTCGAATTTCCCTTGTCCATTATTCCGATACAGGTCGACCCCTGAAAAATCACTGACCACAAGCAGGTCCAGGTCGCTATCATCGTCGTAGTCGAAGAACGAGCTGGAAAACACCCGGCGAAATTGTTTTTCGGCGATGCCAAGCTCACGGGTCTTTTCCTTGAAATGGACTCCATCCCCATCGTTCAGTAACAAGTAAGAAGGATAACCGTCGTTTGCGTCAAAGAATGGGGTGGGCATGTTGCCAGCGATGTAAGGTTCTTTGTATTGCCCCAGCCACAGATCGAGATCGCCGTCTCCATCGATATCTCCAGCAGTCAAGGTAGTATCCGACTGAACCCCAAACGAGGGATCGATAACCAATTGCTGAGGCGCGGCTTCAAATCTACCTGTGTCGCTGCCCTTATAGATAAACAGGCCTACCTTGGGGGGAACGAATTTCTGTTCGTGGACTGATCCATCGACTACCAGATCTGTGGTTCCGTTCCGATCAAAATCACCGAGAACTGCGGAACGACAGCTCACCAGCGGAACAGGGTTAAGACTCTCCAAACGGTATCCGTTGCCTTGGTTGTTCCAGCCGATCTGATTGGCCGCAGGGATGAGAATTTCGGAATACCCATCCTTATCCAAATCATAGGCCAAAACCGGCCCGCGTTTCTGTGGCGCGATATCAAAAACCCCCAGTCTCTTAAAGAAAGGCTGGCCCAGTCGCTGAAGAATTTCCAGTTCCGTCACTTCAATCGTATCGGGAACGAAGATACCCTCTTCATTCTTTTCCTTCTTCCATAGGACCCTTATGCGTCCATCGGCAATTATCCTTCGCTGAGAGACTTGGTGTTCAACGTGCAGGGAAAACGAAAAAATCGAATGATTTTGTCCGGCGGGGTTCTCGACAAATTCTTTGTGGTGCCATTCGCTCTGGTTGAGGGAGTAACCATTCTCTTTCATTTGCCCGAGCCAGCTACTCCATTGTTGCCAGGGAATACTGCGGTTGGCGGGTCCCATGGTTCGAGACGAGATTCCATGATCCAAGGGGGTCGAATCGGACATGTTGCCCAATTTGATAAGCTTAAAGGAAAACGCCTGCAGCACGGAGATGGGCTCATTGGAACTCCGAAGTTCGTCCCAAAGTCGAATGAAAGCCTCGTCGTGTTCCTGGGCCAGGGTTTCCTGTCGCCAAATTGACGCTTCTTTCTCTTTACGGTCTTCGATTAGCGACAATAGGGCGGATCCCGACAGGCTCGGAAGCATGGTAAAACAAATCAGAATGCTGATCGTAAAAAAGGACAGAGTTTTCATGGATCTTAAAAAATCTGCACGGCCGGGCTAAGCACCCATACATGGAATGCGGCTGCGTTCTTTTGTCAATAGATCTTTCACCATCCAGAAATTATCTGATAGCCTGGATATCTCAAAAAATTCGTAGCGAGCGAACGAAGGTTGAGTGCTAGTGCAGGTTTCGAGCGGATGCGCGGGTGAAGCTGGGTCGACACCCTGCAAAGTCGCGCATCTAACGAGGGCCGCACCAGTACCGATATTTCGGAGCGCAGTAGAAGATTTGTGAGATATGCGGGTCAATAAGCCGGAATGTTTTAATGCCTTTTGATTATGAGAAAATAGTAGATTGGAAAACGAGCAGACATGAACACAAACCGTAACGCCATCATCATCGGCTTGCTGGCCGTGGGCATCTCTGTGTTCGTATCCGAAATCGCGGCGAAGGAACAAGAGAGGCCTCCCAAAATGCTCTTCAATCCTGGCGGACGATCTCGGGTACAGTGACGTCGGTTGCTATAACCCCACATCAGAAATCCCCAACTTGAACTGTGACTAGAACAATACTACTTGCTCTCCGGATGCTGTGCCTCGGCGGAACCATGGTGGCTGCCGGCGACCTGTTAGACCAATACGATGTGGTATGGACCACCCAGAGCAAGAACCCCGGCGAATCCATGCCGGTTTCCGGCGGGGATATCGGCCTGAATGTCTGGGTGGAAAACAACGAACTGCTGGTCTACTTGGGTAGGGCAGGATACCGGGACGAAAACGGAGCGTTGCTCAAGCCCGGGCGGATTCGGGTCAAGCTCGCACCAGACCCCTTTGAGGGCGCTGCGTTCAAACAGGAGCTGAAGCTGTCGCAGGGGCATGTGCTGGTTACGGCAAAACAACCTAATGGCAAGGAGGTGGCGATAACGGTGTGGGTCGAGGTCGCGCGCCCGATTGTCCACCTGGACATCGATTCGAATTCTCCCGTCAGCGCAGAGGCGACTTATGAATCATGGCGGACCGAAGACATCGAACTACCTAATGACAAGAGCAAGCATGATCGCCGCGCCATGTGCATGATCAATTACGACGCCTATCCAGGGAAAGTCTTTCTCTACAAGGACGAGATCCGTGCCGATGAGGAGCTGGTCCGTTTCCATCATCGCGTGGACAACAGCAAAGACAGCTTCGACTTTCAGGTCAAACAGCAGGGCCTTGAGCTGATTCGCGACCAGCTGGTAAATCCGCTGGAGAATCTCATCTGGGGCGGAGCCCTGGTGGGCGACAACTTTGCTTTGGTGGAGGAAACCAATGGAACGTATTCCGAAACCCCATTCAAGGGTTGGAAGTATGTAAGCGAAACTCCGGCAACGTCGCATCGAGTGCGTGTCTGCCTGCATGTTGATCAGGTTGAGAAACAGGCTGTCTGGGATGCAGACCTCCGGAAACTGGTCGACTTGCCGCCGCTGGAGGACGCCCGGGCGTGGAAAGAGAACCAGAAGTGGTGGGCAGCGTTTTGGAACCGGAGCCGCCTGGTCATCAACTCCGACCGTGGCGAAAAGGATGCGGGCTGGCGTATTGGGCGCAACTATCAGCTCTTCCGTTACATGCTGGCCAGTAATGCAAGTGGTCGCGAACCCACCCTGTTTAACGGCGGTCTGTTCACCTTTGATCCGGCCTTCGTAAACGGCAAAAAAGGGCCCGGCTACACGCCTGACCATCGTCAGTGGGGCGCTGGGCTTACTGCTCAGAATCAACGCATGATGGTATGGCCGCTTTTGAAATCAGGCGATTTCGATATGATGCCTACTGGTTTTAGTTTTTACCTGAAAGGTTTGCCCAATGCCAGGGCCCGCGTGCGGCACTACTGGAAACACGATGGTTGCTGCTTTACCGAGCAAACAACGATCACCGCCTTACCAGGCGCAGCTATGTATGGGTTTGTTGAAGGAGGTCGACGTGGCAGGCCAAATGACCATGAGCTTGGGAAACAGCACCATACTGCGCTCATTCATCTCTACGAGTCGCAACTGGAGTACTCCTGGCTGGTCTTCCCCCGATTTTGTGGACACGAACAGCGTAGCGTATGTTCATGTTAGGTTATGGTTTTGGAAGTGTTTTTGAAGAAATGCTTCTGGTGAAAGGTATCCCAGGGTGCTGTGCCTTCGACGTTTGTTATAAAAAGTCTCGAGGTAATCGAAGATGGCCAGGCGGGCCTGCTGCTTGGATTCGAACACGCCGTTTTGGGGAAAGCATTCGCTTTTGAGGGAGGCAAAGAAGCTCTCGCAAGCGGCGTTGTCGTAACAGTATCCTAGCGCGCTCATGCTCTGAATCCAACCAAAGTCGTTCAATTGCTGCCGCACTTGGTGACTGGTATACTGGCAGCCACGATCTGAATGAAAGAGGGCTTTGTGAAAACCTCCCACTCGATTCCTGGTCTGGTGAAGGGCTGAAACGACCAGACCGGAGGCCAGGCTCTCGGCCACCTTGTAGCCCTGAATTACGCGGCCGAAGAGGTCCATCACGACCGCTAGATACAACCAGCCTTGCCGAGTGGGGATGTAGGTGATGTCGCTGACCATGATTTGGCCGGGCCCGGTCGGGTCCGGAGCCTCGGCCAGACGGTTGGGCGCTGGGAGGCTGCGGGGATCCTGCCGGGTCGTCTTGGGCCGGAAGGGGCTACCCCTACAGGCTTTTAGAGCATTTTGCTTCATCAGCCGGGCCACCCGGTTAACCGAGCAGCGAAAACCCCGCTGGTTGAGCTCCACGCTCATGCGAGGACTACCGTAACAGCGGGTGTGCCGGTCGGCATGGATCCGTTTGATTTCGCTCAGGAGGAGCCGATTTTGGCGGCGGCGCGCTCCCGCCTTACCCCTGCGCCATCGGTAATAACCACTCCTGCTCACAGCCAGCGCCTGACAAAGTTCAACCACTCTATAGATTGCCCGCATTTGATCGATCAGCGCATACCCAGCTGCGGGTCCTCGGCCAGTATGCTCGCGGCTTTTTTTAAGATCTCTCGCTGGCGACGCAGGTAAGCGTTTTCCCGGTTTAGCCGACGGATCTCGCGGGCCATCTCTTCGGGATCGTTCAAGGGGCGGGAAAGTCCCTGCTGGTCGGAGGGGTCCCCGAAGAGATCCTTGCGCCACTTCCTGAGGCTCCCATCGGAAATCCCCAGTTCACGGGCCACCTGCTTGAGGCTGTTGTTACTGTGCAAATAGAGTTCAACGGCTCGACGTTTGAACTCCTCATCATAGGTTCTGTGGGTTCTTGGCATGTCTAATGATCTCTCTCAGACTGCGCTGTTCGTGTCCACAAAATCGGGGGAGGTTCAGGCTTATGCTACGCTACCACCAGTTTTCTGGCGCAGATCTCACTTCGTATCTACCCTTCATCGAACAGTCCGTCATCTTCTATGACGAGCATTACCGCTCTTACGCCAAGAAGCGTCATGGCGAAGAGCTGGACAAGAGTGGCAAGCTGGACATCTATCCGGCCAATACCCTTGAGGGGCATGTCGATGCCCGCAACCCTACCAGTGTGATTGCCGGACTGAGGCGCGTCTTGGGTGAACTCGTCAGCCTGCCAGAGAAGTACACCACTGCCGACAAGAAGCAACGCTGGCAGACCATTCTAAACCGTCTGCCGGAAATGCCCACCGGCAACAATGCGAAATTTGGCGGCACCTACCTGAAGCCGTCTGAAAACCACCAACACAAAAGCTGGCATTGCCCGGAGATGTTTCCGCTTTTTCCCTACGAACTGCACGGTATCGGCCAGGGCGACCTGGAGCTGATGAAACGTACCTCCCTTGCTACTGGAGCGGATCGCTACAAAACAACCTCCTGGGAACAAGCCAACATTCATGCAGCCAGGCTCGGGGATGCCGCACTAGCCAAGGAACTGAACGCCAAAAAGATGGACGACGGGCCCTATCGCTTCCCTGCCTTCTGGCCCCACACCATCGACTGGGCCCCCGACCACAACTGGGGTGGCAGCGGCATGATCGGGATGCAGGAGATGGTGATGCAGACGCACTCAGTTCCCGGCCAGCGGGAGATGATACGTCTTCTTCCGGCCTGGCCTAAGGAATGGAATGTGGATTTCAAACTGCACGCACCATACAAGACCACCGCGGAAGGCGAATTCCGATCCGGCAAGGTGACGCGCTTGAAGGTGACCCCTCATGAGCGGCAAAACGACATAATAATTATGAAGCACAATCAGTGATGACCCAAGAAGAGAACCCAGTCGAACGGCTATTCGCTGCTGCTGATGCTCGGCGTTCGATTAAGAAGCCACAATGAATACTCGTCCCATAGACCGCCCCAATCTTCTCAAGACTATCGCGGCACTGGCTGTTACAGCAGCGGCGTGTATGACCCCAGCGAACGTGATCGTTGCGGACAGGCCGAACATTGTTCTGGTCATGACGGACGACCAGGGATATGGGGATCTGGGCTGCCACGGGAACCCCTTCCTGAAGACTCCGAATTTGGACAAACTGTACGCCCAATCCACGCGCTTTACCGACTTTCACGCCAGCCCCACCTGCGCACCCAGCCGTGCCGCGCTGATGTCCGGCCGCGCCCCGTTCAAGAACGGTGTCACCCATACGATTTACGAACGAGAGCGAATGACACTCGAGGCAACGACCATCGCGGAAGTCCTGAAGGAGGTCGGTTATACCACCGGCATCTTTGGGAAGTGGCACCTTGGTGATGAGGACGAATACCAACCCCACAACCGCGGATTTGATGAAACTTTCATCCATGGTGGAAGCGGAATCGGGATGAGCTATCCGGGCAGCCAGGCCGACGCTCCAGGTTCCACGTACTTCGATCCAATCATCAAGCACAACAACTCGTTCGTCAAAACGACGGGATACTGCACAGACGTCTTCTTCCGGCAGGCGCTGGGCTGGATAAAGGGCTGCAAGGACGAGGACGAGCCGTTCTTCGCCTACATTCCGACAAACGCGCCACATGGCCCATGGATTGTCGACAAGAAGTACAAGGCGATGTATGAGGACGAGCACCCGGACAACACGGCCGCATACTTTGGCATGGTCGCCAATATCGATGAAAACATGGGCCGCCTGATGAACAAGCTGGACGGGTGGGGCCTGGCCAATAATACCTTGCTCATTTTTACGACCGACAATGGCGGCTACTGGTTCTTACCATACAACGCCGGTATGAAGGGCTACAAGGGCACGGCAAACGAAGGTGGATCGAGAGTCCCCCTCTTCTTTCGACTGCCCGGCAAGATCAAGTCCGGCGTCGATGTGGATCGTCTGACTCGACACTACGACATCTTTCCGACCCTTGCCGAATTCGCCGGCGCCACCATCCCGAAGGAGCTCGAACTCGACGGCAGAAGCCTCGTGCCGCTGATTAAAAATCCGAAAGCGAAGTGGGCTGACAGGCATACCTTCTTTCATATCGGGCGATGGGGCAAGAAGGGAACCCGCTTCGCGGAACACAAGCCTGAGCATAAAATTACAGATCCGGACAAAGCCAAGTACCGGGATTTCGCCGTGCGCAATGAGAAATGGCGGTACGTCGGTGTTTATTCACGCACACCTGACGTCCCGGTCGCTCTGTACGACATCGAAAACGATCCGGGCGAACAAAAGAACGTCATCGAGCAACATCCGGAAGTCGCCCGCAAGATGCTGGAAGCCTATGAGGCATGGTGGGATGAAGTCAGGCCTTTGATGATAAACGAGGATGCCTCGTTGAATAGCCCGAAACCGTTCCACATTCAGTTTGAGAAACAAAAGAAAACTACCGGGATCCCCGATTGGAATCCTCTACAAAGGCTATAAAATGAGGCTCGGATTTGGATTATACCGCAACATGCTGCGGGAGGAATATTACCAGTTTGCCCGGCAGTGTGGGGTGACGGCGCATCGATTGGTTTCTAAATAAAGCAAAACGCTATGGATCTACACATATCACTCATCGATACCGTTATCATCGTCGTCTACCTGGTCGGCATCATGGCAATCGGCATCAGGGCCGGCTACAGAAAAAATGCCTCTTCCGAGGACTTCTTTCTGGGGGGTAGGTCTCTGCGATGGCCCCTCATCGGAACTGGATTGTTCTGTGCCAACATCTCCACGATCCACCTCGTCGGGCTGGCGGCATCGGGTTATCAACATGGCCTGGTGATTGGAAACTTCGAGTGGATGGCGGCTTTTTGCCTGATTCTGCTCGGAATAGTCCTAGCGCCTTTCTACTTCCGAAGCAAGATCACCACCCTTCCGGAGTATGTGGAAAAACGCTATGGCACCGGGGCCCGCACTTTCCTGGGCATAATTTTCATCCTTTCCGCCCTGCTGGTGCACATTGGGATCAGCCTCTACGCCGGCGCCAAGGTGCTGGAGGCTTTCTTTGGCATCAACTATATCGTGTCCATTGTCAGTATCTCGATCATCACCGCTACCTACACCATCCTAGGCGGGCTGAAGGCCGTGATGATCACCGATGCCATCCAAGCGGTTCTACTACTTGGCGGTGCAGCACTACTGACTTTTTTCGGCCTTCAGGCCCTGCCGGGTGCCGGTATTGAAACCTGGGCCGACTTCAAAGCTGCCTGCAAACCCAACCAGCTCAGCATGATCCAGCCCATGGCCGACGCCGACGCGCCCGGCAGGCTGGGCCTGCGCGAATTTTCCTGGTACTCCATCCTGTTTGGATATCCTGTCCTCGGGATCTGGTACTGGTGCACCGATCAGACGATCGTTCAGAAGATCCTCTCTGCCCGGAGCGAAAAAGACGGCCGTAGCGGCGCCCTTTTTGCCGGATACCTGAAGATCCTCCCGGTCTTCCTGATGGTGTTTCCCGGAGTGATCGGCTATGTCCTGTTCAAGGAAATAATCGGCACCGACAACAATGCCACCTTGATGGTCCTGATGACCGAGTTATTGCCCGTGGGTATCCGTGGCGTCATGGCCGCCTGCCTCCTCGCCGCTCTGATGAGCACCATTGAAGCGGCCCTGAACTCGGTAGCGACCCTCACTGCTGAAGATATCCTCAAACGGGTCCGTCCCGGCATAGCCGACCATACTCTGGTTACCATTGGTCGGATTACCGCCGGCGTGGTGATTGTGCTGGCGATGCTCTGGTCGACCCAGGGTGGCAAGTTCGGCAGCATCTTCGAGGCCGTCAATAAAATCCCGATGGCGTTCGCGCCGGGTATCACTGCAATCTTCCTATGGGGCGTTTTCTGGCCTCG
Source organism: Opitutales bacterium (assembly GCA_965218995.1). Lineage (GTDB taxonomy): Bacteria > Verrucomicrobiota > Verrucomicrobiia > Opitutales > UBA2995 > JAABVD01. Next base: position 1,513,146 of record CBDCML010000004.1, on the reverse strand, counting down.
CGGCAACAAGCAGGGGGCCACCGCGGCCATGCTGTTTAACGTGGTGGTTGGCTTGGTCTATTTGGCCATCGATATCCCGCTGTTAGGTGAAACACAGTGGGTCGCCAGGGAACTGGGCATGCCCTTCATGCAGGTGGGGTGGTACCTCTTCATTTTATCGAGTCTCGTCTACTTTGTCGTCAGCCTGGCCACCCCGGCCCCGGCCCCGGAAAAAGTGGAAGGGTTGTGCTGGATGCGGCCGCTCGATGCACTGCGCGGCCCCATACAGGGGACGATAACCGATCCACGTGTCATGGCAGGGATCCTGCTGCTGATCATGGCGGCCTTGTATTTTTTATTCCGTTAACGCTGCCATGAAAATCTTTCAATTGCACGCGCCGGAAGACCTCCGTCTGGACGAAAAACCGAAACCGAAACCAGGGGCAGGCGAGGTACTCGTAGAGCCGAAATACACCGGCATTTGTGGTTCCGACCTCCATTACTACAAGCACGGTTATTGTGGACGATTTGTCCCCAAACGCCCCTTTGCGCTCGGGCATGAGTTTGCCGGCGTGGTCTGCAAGATTGGAGATGGCGTCCAGGGTCTGAAGGCAGGCGATGAAGTCGCCATCGATCCCTCTATGCCCTGCCGCTCCTGCGAGTTTTGCCTAAGCGGTCATTACAACCTCTGCACCTCCATGAAGTACTTTGGATCCGCCAGTTGTGATCCTCATCTTGACGGCTCCCTGGCTCAATACGTGGCCGTTCCTGCCCCGAACTGCCATATCCTTCCCGCGGGCATCAGTATGTCGCGGGCCGCACTGCTGGAACCGCTCTGCGTTGCTCTACACGCTGTAAACCAGGTAGAGTCCCTGGCAGGCGCCTCCGTGCTCATAACCGGGGGCGGCCCAATAGGGCAGTTGATACTTCGCGTCGCGCGAGCCTGGGACGCCCGGCAGATTGCCCTCAGTGACGTCGACTCGTTCGCCCGGGGATTCGCCGGGGAAAGCGGTGCTGACACCGCGGTTAACCCTTTGGAAGAGGGTGCCTGGGACGCCTGTGAAGGGTTCGATGTCGTTTTTGAAGCATCGGGAGCCCCATCGGCCTTGGCCACCGGACTGGAAGTGGTGCATCGAGGTGGAACCTTGGTCCTGGTCGGCACACTGCCCGAGGAAGTCATCCTCCCTGCAAACCTGATCATGAGCAAACAACTCCAGGTCTTGGGCTCCCTCCGCTTTGCCCATGTCTTCGAGAAGGCCCTGACCATGGTCGCCGCAGGAAAGATAGACCTGGATGGCATAGTCACCGACAGCTACCCATTCGAAGCGGTTCCGCAGGCGATGCAGCGTGCGCTGAGCAAGGACAAGGTCATGAAAGTACAAGTAGCATCATGAAGTATCAAGCCCTTGGAAATACGGGACTGAACGTGTCGAGTTTGAGCTTCGGCGCGTCATCCTTGGGTGGCGTGTTCCGTAAGGTCGACGAGAGTGAGGCCATACGTGCCGTTCATACCGCCCTTGAACTGGGCATCAATTATATCGATGTCGCACCCGCCTACGGCGCAACGCTTTCCGAGACAGTGCTCGGCAAAGCCCTCGCCGGTGTGCCCCGAGACCAGTATTACCTTTCGACCAAGGTCGGAAAGTACACTGCAACCGGAGGCTACGGCACGGATACATTCGACTACTCGGAGAAGACCATTCGCAAATCTCTGGACGAGAGCAGCCAACGGCTCGGCGTCGACTATTTCGATATCATCCACCTGCATGATATTGAGTACAACGACGGCGAGCATACGGAATGGGCGCTGGGCGAGGGGGTGGAAACTCTGCAAACCCTAAAACAGGAGGGGCGTATTGGCAACGTCGGCTTTGGCATGTATCCGATGGCGCTCTGGCGTCGTGTGATCGCTGAAGGCTATCTCGATTCCGGCCTCATCCATAATCACTATTGCTTGAATGATACACAACTCCTCGAGCTGTTGCCGCAGGCAAAGGAGAAAGGCATCGGCCTGATCAATGCCTCACCCTTTGCCAGTGGCCTGTTGACCGAACGCGGGCCGGCCGACTGGCATCCGGCCGATGCCGGGGAACGGGCGATTTTTGCCCGGGCTGCCCGGTATTGCGCTGACAGGGGACAGAATATTTCCCGTCTGGCGCTGCGGTTTTCCTGCCAGCATCCGGACATTGCGACAACCATGTTCAGCAGCGCCAACCCGGACTCCGTGCGCCGTAATGTCCACGAGTGCATTGAGCCGTACGATCCGGAGTTGGTCGCCGAGGTTCAGAACATCCTCGCCCCCGCAGCCAACAAGGAATGGGACTACTAAACGACTGAAAAGTTATTCTACTCAATTTATTAACACAAAAGTCCGAACAAGTCGCTTTACGAAACCCGGACAAGCCGGGTTAAACTCGGCGTTATTTGAGGAGCAACATATGAACATAACCAAGGTGTCCCTCCTTACTCTACCTCTCATCCTACTAATGTTGTCGCCTGCCAACAGCCAGGCTGATGTCGCAATCACCAAGATCGCCGACTCCCTGGTGGACGCCGAAGCGCTTACGATCAATGGCGGCCAGCACAGTGCCATCAACGGTCAGGCATTCCAACAAGATGCCCTGAAGAAATTTCAGGGATACCAGTATGTCACCTGGTATGATAAGAAGCGCCAGGTTTGCCTGGGGCGCAGGCGCCTTCCCGACGGCGAATGGGAGATTATTCGTTTTAGCGACTATATTTTTGGAGTGGGTGACCCAAACTACCGGGCCCATGATGCCCACAATACAATCTCAATGGGCATATGCCCTGCCGACGGCACGATTCACCTGGCTTTCGACCATCACATGCACACAATGAATTACCGTGTCTCATCAAAAGGCGCAGCCACAAATCCTGATAAAATCAAGTGGACACCAGAACTGTTCGGTCCGGTCCATTCCATACTCGACCAAGGTCCACTGGCTGGAAGACTGAACCCCCGCGGCCTGGTAACCTACCCACGGTTCATCATTACACCAGACGACAAACTCCAATTATTCTATCGAGCGGGAGATCGCCGTCCCCCGGAAGTGCGCGTCATTCATAACTACGAGCCGGACACGGGAAAATGGAGCGGCCCTCGGCCCATTATTGCCGACAACGGTTACACAAACTATCACACGCTTTATGGGAAGGATGGCCTGCTGCATCTTATGTTCCACTGGCGCGGTAGCGGGCAGCTTTGCTACCTTTACACAGACGATCTGGGTGAATCCTGGAAGGACAATGATGGGAAGATTTTACTGGCTGCAGGTGACGGCACATTTATCAGCAGCACTGAAGTCGAGGATGTAACTGTAGTCACCGCCAAAAAGGCAACGCATATCATGCTCGGCGGTCAATATATGGATTCTAAAAGCCGGCCGCATCAAATAGTCTGGCACATCCCTGATCACGTTGAACCGGTTGAACCTGAGGACCGGCGAGCAGTATGGGGAAGACAAGAGTCCAACTACCACCACTACTGGCGTGACGAGCAAGGCAGCTGGCACCGTAATCTACTGCCTGGGCCCGTGGGCAACCGAGCCAAGATCTTCCTTGATGCCAACGATAATGCGTATGCGATCTTCATGGTGAACCAGACCGACGAATGGAAGTTTAATATCTATTTCAAGAAAGGTGATCTTGTTATTGCAACTGCTTCAGCCAAAAGTAAGTGGTCCGATTGGAAGCTGATCCACCGTGAGCCGGGGCCATTCCTCAATCAGGCGCACTTCGACGACACACGATGGGAGACCGATGGCGTGCTGTCAGTAATCGCCCAAAACTCATCCGACTCAGATTATACCTTCGCGCCGCCCGATATACCCAACCGCAGAGGCGGCGGATTCCATAAAGATTTAACGATAAAAAGACTTACCCAACCCACGCCGCTGAGGATACTGGACTTCAAGATCAACAGGAAATAATTCGTTACCGAAGCACAGAGATAACTAGATAATTGAGCTCATTGTGAGAGTTCGGCGAAAGTAATGAGCAAGCATACATGGCAACTTCTTAATAACCATCTTCATATGGATCAATTTCCAGAAGCTTCACAATTCTTATGAAAAAGCAACCCCTACGCTGGATATTGGTATTGCCTGCAGCTTTGCTAGGTGTGGTGGCTGCAGAGCAGAATGCCAAGTCTGAGGATTCAACCTATCAAGTAATTAAAGGGCTCGATGGTTTGGAGGCTACTCCCTTGATGGAAGGAAATTTATTGGCACTTGAACGGGTTATGGGCGTGGGCGTCGACCCTCAAGGCAGAGTCTTTGTAACCCAAACAAATCGTTGGGAGGCCGAAGAAGTAAGTTTGTTACAATCGCCCTACCTCCATGAGGAAGATATGGCCTTAACAACGGTGGAAGCTAAAGAAGCGTGGCTACGGGAAAACTACTCACCGCAAATTGCCGCATCTCAAGGTTTCATGGATCAAAACGACGATGGTGTTGTGGATCTGGCAGACTTGGTAATCCGGAGCGAGAAGCTTTTTACCTTAATAGACGAGGACGAAAACGGGGTGTTTGAGGATGCCCAATTGTATGCCGACGATTTTAAGGAAATCACAACTGGAGTGGCACACAGCGTTACCCCCATCGGTGAATCAGTATATGCGACCATCATTCCAAGTCTCTGGAAACTGACGGACACGGATGGGGATGGTCGAGCGGATATACGCGAGCGTTTGGTGCAAGGATTTGCCAACCATATCGGCTATGGCAACCACGACCTGCACTGTGTGGTGCGCGGTTACGACGGGAAGATTTATTGGAGCATGGGAGATCGCGGTCTCAACGTGGTTTCCCAGGAAGGTATTCGCTGGGCTTACCCCCACACTGGCGCTGTCATGCGTTGCAACCTCGACGGGAGTGAATTTGAGGTAGTGGCAACTGGATTGCGCAACTGCCAAGCCTTCGATTTTGATGATTATGGTAATCTGTTTTCGGTGGATCACGATGCAGATTTCCAGGGGGAAATGGAACGTCTTGTCTTTTTACCGGAAGGGTCCGACTCGGGCTGGCGTAATTACTACCAATATCGGACTTCGAACCGGGTATTGAAAGAGGCAGCTAAAGATCTTTACAGCCCATGGCTCGCGGAGAAAATGTGGCAACCGCTGCACCAGGGGCAACCCTCGCATTTCCTTCCACCCATTGAGAACAGTTGGAACGCGCCGGCAGCCTTTTCTTATCAGCCTGGTGCTGCGCTGGGAGGAAAATATAGGGGACATTTTTTAATAGGCGGAATGGGAGAAATTCGGGCTATAATAATGATCCCTGATGGGGCATCATTTCGCCGTCAAGGAGGGGATGTAGTGGTAGGCCAAATGGGCGTCCAGGTGCTTTCTTCAGTCTTTGCTCCGGATGGTCATCTACTTTTCACCCTATGGAATCCTTTGGCGGGTCTTAGTCCGTTGTGGGCCCTACAGTTGAAAAGCCGCCATGATCCTGAAGGCGAAAAAGTTGAAGCCCTATTAAAACAGGGGATGACAGCCCGTTCAATTGATGAATTGGTCGAACTCCTGTGGTTTGCTGACCGGCGGGTACGTCTGGAGGCCCAATTTGAGCTCGCCGCCAGGAAAGAAACAAAAGCGCTGAAAGATGCAGCGCTAAACCGAAGGCTACCTCAGCTGGCCCGCATTCACGGTGTCTGGGGACTGATTCAGTTAAAACATTGGGACGAGCAGCTCTTTAGGACTTTGGCTTCCGAACCGGATAATGAAATGGTAGCGCAATTGGCTCGTTGGACGGGAGCCATTGGCGATGCGAGTGAATCCATTCAGTCTCGTAAAAAAGCGGCGGCGGGATTATTGGACCACCCGTCCCCGCGAGTAAAGTTTCTGGCGGCGATCGCTTGCGGTCGACTGAAAGCAAGGGGTGCGCTAGCCGGTCTTGAACGAATGATCGCCCAAGCCGAAAATAAGTCTCCCGTTTTGCGCGAGGCAGGGGTGATCGGTTTGGTTGGTGCAGCGAGCCCACAGGATTTGACCGCCCTCGCCAGGCATGAATCGGAAGCTGTTCGCATTGCGGCGGTAGTCGCCCTGCGCCGAACGGGCAAGCTCCGTGAATTGCTAGAGTTTTTGCAGGACAAATCCTTTCAGGTGCGGGAGGACGCTTTGCGAGCCATTTATGATGAAGCAAACGAGCAGACCTTCAAGCGCTACCCAGAGACGCTTTCTGCTGTGGCCAAACAGCTTTCTAAATCGTCCTCACCGGCCGTTGCGATGCGGGCCTTGGCTGCTAATCGGCGGTTAGGTACACGGGAGGCTCTAGAGCGATTAATCTCTTACTTGATTGAGTCGGAAGCCTTGGAGAGACGAGATCGGATCGTGGCGATGGATGTGCTGGCCTCTTGGTCGAAGGCCTCCACCCTCGACCCGGTGGATGGGCGCTACTTCCCGGTGCCCGCCTTTTCCACTGAGGATCTTAAACAAGCCATTCTACCCCACGCAAAAAGTCTAATAAACGACTCCGATCCATCCATTGCCGGGCGTATGATTGGCCTCTTGGCCGAAATTGAGGCAACGGGGACTTTTATAGCGCAGGCGGTCGATCAGGTTCTGGATGAAACCGTAGCAACAGCATTGCGCCTAGCGTGGATGAGCATGCTAACTGGCTTGAGTGGTGATGGAGAAGCCAAGCTCGCAGATGCCATTGCAGTGAAAGCTCTAGCGGCCAATGTTTTCGAACTGCGTTTAGCCAGCGCTCAATACTTGATGAACCGAGGTAAGAGCCTGTATGAAGTGCACAAATACCTTCGATCTGGATTACAAAACAACATGGAGTCAAAAGAAGTTCAGGGCGCCTTAAAGATGCTAAAACAAGTGCCGGAGCGTTCTGTGATTCTCCGCCACCTGTTAGTCGAGCTTATGGAGGATCGGGTGTCGCCAGATATTCATCTCGACCTCGTTGAGGCAGCAGAGGAGGCAGAAGAATCGGACAAAGATTTTCATGAAGTTTTTTCTCAATACAAAGCTTGGGTTACCAATCAGAAGCCCTTCGGCACCTTTAATGTAACTCTTACAGGTGGCGATCCAAACCAGGGTAATACTATATTTTTCAGACACACCCTTGCACTTTGCTCAAAATGCCACTCCCTAACTGAGGACATCGGCCAGCAAGTTGGTCCCTCGTTGCAAGGAGTAGCTGACCGGTTGAGTCCTACCGAGTTATTGGAATCCATACTTTATCCTCAAGCCGAGGTGGTTTCGGGCTACGGGATACAGACCCTGAAAATCAAAGATGGTAGGACCATCACCGGCACACAACTAGAGGAGACAGAAAAGGAAATTAAGTTGAAACAAACTAATGGAAAGATCGAAGCATTCTTAAAGTCGGACATTTCCTCTATGACAGAGCCCATGGGCACGATGCCGTCCATGAAGCAGATTTTAAGCAAACGGGAGTTACGAGATCTCGTAGCCTACTTATCAACCCTAAGGATGGAAGACGACAGTCAGAATTTTGTGGATTAGAGAGTCCTTCTCCAAACTTATCTCCGAACCATGCCTAGAATAATACTACTGGCCCTCCAGACGCTGTTTATGGGTGGAACCATGACGGCTATAGCGGGAAGCGAATCTCTCCAAGGAAGCAAACCCAACATCATCCTGGTCATGACCGACGACCAGGGATATGGGGATCTCGGCTGTCACGGGAACCCCTTCCTGAAGACTCCGAATCTGGACAAACTGTACGCCCAATCCACACGCTTTACCGACTTTCACGCCAGCCCCACCTGCGCACCCAGCCGTGCAGCGCTAATGTCCGGCCGCGCCCCGTTCAAGAATGGTGTCACCCATACGATTTTCGAGCGAGAGCGTATGACACTCAAGGCAACGACCATCGCGGAAGTCCTGAAGGAGGCCGGTTATGCCACCGGCATCTTTGGGAAATGGCACCTTGGTGATGAGGACCAATACCAACCCCACAACCGCGGATTTGATGAGACGTTCATCCATGGTGGAAGCGGAATCGGGATGAGCTATCCAGGCAGCCAGGCCGATGCTCCGGGTTCCAATTACTTCGATCCAATCATCAAGCACAACAACTCGTTCGTCCAAACGACCGGATACTGCACAGACGTCTTCTTCCGGCAGGCGCTGGGCTGGATAAAGGGCTGCAAGGACGAGCCCTTCTTTGGCTACATTTCGACAAACGCGCCACACGGCCATGCTTACCCTAATCTTTCCTATTGTTCCAGCCTTCAATTTTTTTTCCCAGCCGCTCGACAATGTCTGGTTTTGCCGCCGCAAGGTCATTTTTTTCACCCGGATCGTCGGTTAAGTTAAACAACCTGTAAGGTGCGGTATCCCATGTGTGCAGGATTTTGTACTCCGTGGTATCCTTCCCTTGGTAACGAAGAAGCAATTTCCACTCGTCTTGGATACACCAGAGGTATTGCAAGGTATCGTCCGGGTCTTCAACCGTCATGTTGTGGGTAGCGTGTAAGGAGCCGAAAATGATCTTGCGCTCCCGCACCGCCTCCAAGTCGAGCAAATTGATACCAGACAAATCTTTGGGGACTTCAAAACCCGCGACGGCGGCAATAGTAGGGAAAAGATCAATACTGTGCGCAAAACCGCTCACTGGTTGGGGCTCAACTGCGCCAGGCCATGAGACCAGAATGGGTGTACGAATGCCATTTTCATAGGGAGACGCTTTTGAGCGCATGGCAAAGCCTTTAAAGGCCTGCTCCCGCGGCCAGTCACCCGTAGTGCTGGCAGGGGCCCAACCATTGTCGCAAATATAGATGACCACCGTATCTTCGAAGATGCCTTTTGCCCTGAGCATCCCTATTAACTCCCCGCAGGTCTCATCAAACCACTCGATCATGGCATAATATTTCGCCACATCCAGAGCTCGGCCGTCCGTTTGGTATTTTCGGAGCAGACGTTCCGGCGGGTTATGCGGGGTGTGCGGCAGGAATGGAGCATACCAGAGAAAGAAGGGTTTTTCCTCTTCAAGTGCGTGATCGACAAACTGTTCGATCGGCTGCATCCCTTCCCGTCCGATGGTCAGTCCTTTATCCCCATGGCGCTCCCCCTCCGTCATCCCGTGGGTGAAGCCACCATCCCGATACGATCCCTCCCACCACTTGCCCGACTGATGGGTAAGATAGCCGTTCTCGGTTAGCCTGCGGACAAAGCTCGGCAGCTTGTGGAATTGATCTCGAACCGGTTTGTCTAATGACTCGCGTTTGGCTTGCAGCAATTCCGTCTCCCCCTTCTCATTGATAACAAACATACCGCCGGTCACATCATTGGCCGTTATTCCATTTTCCGCGGGAAAACGCCCGGTCACCATGGAGGCCAGCGAAGAACGGCAGAGCGAAGTCGCCACATAACCACGGTCGAAACGGAGACTCATGCCGGCGAGTCGGTCGAGATGGGGTGTCTTGATATCCGAATGACCCATAAAACCGTAGTCCATCCATGCCTGGTCATCACCGATGATTAAGACGATATTGGGTTTCGACTGCTCTTGAATTTGCCTGCTTTGGGCAAAGGTGGATGTAGCAACGAAATTCGTTGCCGCCACACCTAAAAGAATTGTGGCGAAAAACTGAACTGACTGGATTTCTTTCACGGTTAGAAATTTGCTTGGGTAATGTAGCATGATGCTCGGTAGTGATATATCCAGGCCAAAGGACTAACCCGCATGTCTCACTTCCGAGCACGGGGGAAGGGTTAGGAGGGGATTAAGATTCTATAGCTTTAGTCTGGATATCTCTTCAGTTGTTCGGGCATTCTTGAAATCCAGGATCAATTTGGAATCACTTTTCTCTACGGTCACGACGCCGCTGTTGTAGTTCGACTGCATGAAAGGGCTGTCGTACAACTTGGCGGGAGCATAATTAATGTACTCGCCACCGATGGTAGGCATTTCATTGGTGGCGGCGTTAAAGATTATTTCTTTGGCCCCGGGTCCACTGCCGGTATAAACCACCACTTCATAGTCGGGCACCACGGTTGACAGGAGCTGGAGCGGATTGGACAGTATTGCTTTTTGAAAATCTTCCAGCGTGGCAAAGTCTGCCCGGCGGCCCGCTTCGATGATGATAGGGCTAAAGGCATACTTGAGCTTAAGGACCGTACGGTCATCGTTCCAGGTATAGCAGTCGGTTCGCAATTGCAGTTGCCGGTCCCTCTCAGGCAGACCTGCACGTTGACCGGCATCCCACAACCGTTTAAATTCTTCCGGCATTTCGCCCATCAAGACCCGCAATGCCACATAAGCGTTGCCTTTCAGAGCGAAGACCCAGCCGTCTTTTTCTTCGATGCGATCCAGGTATTTTCCGAAGTGCACTCCCATCGGCTGGGTAAACTCGGTGGCGGGAAACCACTCGGGATTGACGCGGAAGTAGTTTCTACTCTGCTGAGTTATCAGGACGTTGCGGTGCTGTACGCTGCGATAAAAACGGTTATTAGCCATATACTCGACCAATCCGGAGTCTTTTTGAATCTTGGGTTTGGAGGTAGCCAGGGTGCAGGGATAGATCCTCGCCTTATCAACCGGCATCTTGTCGGCGCCGCTAAATACAATGCCCTCCCAGCGAGAGACGCAACTGAGATGACTGTGGACAGCCGCCGGATGATCCATCTGCGTGCCCAACACGTAATCGGGGGTTACCCAACTGTAACGTAGGAAGCGTGATTCGGTATCGCACAACAGGGTCCGCTCATTACCCAGCGGCCTGGGCCAGACATTCTCCTCCTCGCCCGGCCGGCGTGAGATGTAGGCATACTCACCGAGGCTTTCACGATCCAGCGCCAGCTCCCAGATAATTTTCGGCAAGCGATAGTCGGACAGCAGTAGATGGTAAAAGCCGTGGCAGGCGTCGCCGGGACCACCGAGCAGGAACTTGGCAAACTGTGTCATGCTGTCGTAGCCACTCCTGCCGAATAAGCCCCGCGTTCGAGCGCCCCCGCGAATTCCGGCGATCTGGTCCTGGGCCCAGTCTGCCCATACCATATGGAAAAACCTGCCCGCCTGATCTCGCAAGGGCTGGTCCTGGCAGAGATCGTAAAGCATCTGAAGATAACCCAGCGAATACAACATGTAGCCAGGCGAATTCACTTCGATAAACGGCCCTTTTTTTGCCCGCTCGGTGAACCATTCCATCCAGAAATCCACCCAGACCTCGTAGTGATCTTTGGCAAGGTATACTTTGCCATCCTTGAGGTTGGCCCGGCCCTGATAAACACCGGAATGCTTGCCGTAGCCATACCCGCTGCCCCATCCGGGGTCGGGATATACGCGATCGGCATAGGTCGGCTCATTCATAAAAATCTGCGACGAAAGCAGGTTACAGACTTTGGAGTTGATGTCGTGATTCTCGCTGCCGGCCATCCACCAGGTACTCTGGCGGGCGATGACGATGTCGTTTTTAATCTTGGTCCGTTTCCAGAGCAATTCGAGCAGCGCTTTTTCCGTTTTCTCATTCAAGCGACCCGGCATGCGCCCGGCCCTGGACCCGAAGGTGTAATACATTTGTATCAGCATCGGTGTCGTAGCCAGGCACCAGGGCTCGTCCAGCAGGTATTCACCCCGGACCTTTACGTCGGTCGAAGTGAACAGAGCCAACAGTTCAGCATTGGTTTTTTCGATATTCTGGCCGAGCCACAGTTTGGCGAAAGGAATGTTGAGAAGATCGCGGAAGTAGACGTGACGGTCATTCAGCTTTAAGGTTGTCGGCGTATGCCGTGCAATGTCCTCGAACGCTTCTTTAACGCGTTGGGGCCGGCTCGCCTTCGCCTCGCTACGGCGCTGCTCCAATGACTTATCGGTTACGCCGATCTCTTCTCCCGTATTTTCGTTGGTAAAGTAGATTTCGTCAAACCAGACCTTGCCATCTGAGCTTAGCTTAGGCTCAAGCTGACAAGCGACAGATTGCGAAAAATCAAAAGAGCCGCTCCTCTTAAGGCTGGTAAGGGGCAAGTTGAGTTCATGCCATTGACCGTCTGGGGCAAAACCGGTCAGACGCCCCGTTGCTTTGCCCCCATCTCTATCGAGCAAGGTCAACGACCAATCATCTTTGTTCTTTGCGCCGACGGCCTTGAGAGAAAGGTGCAGCGACCAGTTCTGCGATAAGGTCCAGCCTTTTTGGTAAGGACCGGGCATAAAGCCCACCAAGGCAACCTCATGGGCATCGGAATTGTCAAAACGTAGGCTGAAATCCCCTGAGTGCTTTTCGGTATAGTCGAGCGAGAAATACTTAACCGCGTCCTGGTCAGGATAGATATTGCCGCCTTGCAAGTAAGCAATATAATTGCCCTGAAGAGCGCGGTTTTCGCTAACGTCGCCGCCCGCCGGTGCAGTGCCGAACAGACGAAGAGCCTCGTCCCAGAACTCCAGCCGCTCTGCTGCCTGGGCGGGAAAGCTCGATATCCCGACCGACATCAAGACACTAAGTAAGATGATCCTTCTCATTGTAATTCTCCTTGGTGAATCCTTTCAATATTTCTGGAGGCATTAAAATTTCAGAGTTTTTGTCCCATTAGAGGTTTTAATTTTAATCGCACCGTTGCCGTAATCGCTCTCAATGTAAGGGCTATGAAAAGTCTTGGGGTAAGAGTAGTCGACATACGCTCCGTTGACCATTGGGATCTCTTTTGTCGATGCGTTGAAGTAGTACTGGTCGCCTTTACAGCCGGTATAGGTGAGATGATAAAAACCCTTCACTGAAACGTGGCCTTTGTGCAAAGTCAGCTCGTTATCCAATATATCCTTCTTAAAATCAGCGAGTGTCTTGTATTCGTCACTATCACCGGTCTCAAAGATCACAGGGCTCCAAATATAGTTAAACTTGAGCATAGTTTTTTCTTTATTCCACTGATAGGTGTCATAGCTAAGTTTCAGATTGGGCTCCAGCAGAGGGTCGTAAAATCGCTCTCTTAAGGTCAGGTTTACATTGAAAGCACTTGTATCGGGCTCTTTGTCATCGACAACCCTGATCGCCGCATAGCCGTTACCTTCCTGAATGAATATCCAGCCGTTGGCTTCGTCGATGGTGTCGAAATCACCCGAAAAAATCAGCCCATAGTCGAACAGTTTTTCCTGTTTTAACCTGTCACCATATCCTCCTGGGAACCACTGTGGGTGGCCTTGAGGGACAGACGCTATTTGCTGTGAGATCAGCACCGTTTTATATTGAACACTACGAAAAAGAGGGCCAGCCGATTTGTTGATCTTCCATTTTGCATCATCAGCGGTATCGATGTTGGTGGTTGCAATCCTGCTGATCTGGCCGTCGCTAAACTGTACCCCTTGATATCTGCCGTGAGCAGATGTATGGGTGTGAAATGCCGCGGGATGGTCCATTTGCGTGCCTAGAATGTAATATGGAGTAACCCAGCTATAACGAACAAAACGAGAACGTTCACTGTTGCATAAGATTGTATTTTCCGTACCCAGCGGCGGTGGCCAGATATCTTCGGCTTCACCGGGCTTTCGGCTAATATATTCAAACTTGCCCAACCCCCGTCTATCCAGAGCCATATCCCAGACATAATCGGGCAATTGATAATCACTGTAGGGCAAAACAAAACCAGGTTGCGCATTACTTTCAAGGGCTGAGCCGCCAAAGAGAAATGATGTCATTCCAAAGTAAAAATCTCTATGCGGATTTAGAATATAGTTATCGTAACATCTTGTCATAGCACCGCCCTGAATGCCGCCGAGCTGGTCCTGTGCCCAACTGGCAAAAATCAAATCCAAAAACTTTTTGGCATCCGCCTTCAGGGCCTCATCATCACAATATTCATATATGCTCCAGAACATGGTAACCGTCGATCGCCCGTAACCTGGAGAGCCGACTTCCTGGAAAAAGCCCTTTTTACCACGCTCTTCGATATATTCCCTGAAAAAATTCACCCATGCACGATAGTGGTCTTTTGCCGTATATTCTTTCTTTGAAACAGAATCTTTCTTGGCCGGATGGTCCGGGCCGGTTTTTCGGTTAAACCAGTTCAACACATCAACGAATTCATAGTCAGGATAAATGCGGTTGGCATATTCCGGCTCGTTCATGAAAATCTGTGAAGCGAACATACTCGGCACTTTCATATTCTGCAAATCATGGTTTTCACTGCCTATTATCCACCAGGTACTTTTCTTTGTGAGGTAGATACTGTTGGCCTCAAGATTCGATTCCCACAACAGCCCAAGCAGCGCCTTTTGGTTGGCCTTTGACATTCTCCCCGGCATATAGTCGCTTTTATCCGAATAGAGCTCATACATTATACAAAGCGCCCACATGCCGGATTGATACCAGTAGTTATGAAGATGATACTCGAAGAGCATGCCCTTGTCTTTGGTTGTGAGCATTTTATAGAGGGCAGCATTCGCTATATCTAAATCTTCGCCCAGCGCCAGTTTGGCAGAAATCCAATCGAGGCTATAGGGAGCCTCCTTTTTTCGCCAGACCTCGGTGACATATCTTAACCCCTCTTGAACTCTTTGGGCTTTGGAAGCAGCAGCTTCGCTTTTCATTTGCTGTATCGTTTTTTCGCTCACGCCAAAAACAACCTTGCCGCTCTTGTCCGTAAAAACTACCCCATCAATCCATACGGTCGCAGCGTGATCGAAGCCATCGATCTGAAAACACTTGATGCTCTCAAGGTTAACATCAGATACATCGGCAAGGGAAATATTGAACTTTTTCCATTTGCCACCGCTGATTGCGCCAAGCGCGATACCGGTCTTTTTGCCGGAAGTATCGATGGCGGTGAGGTTGAACGCTTTGTTGGATGAATCTGTAGTCCTTATATAGAACTCGAGTTGCCAGTCCGAATCCAGCGACCATGACGGGGTCAATACACCTGGAAAGAACCCGGTAATGCTGTGAGAATTGCTTTGTGATAAATCAATCGCAACACTGAAATCACCTACCATGACATTTACCCGGTCCATGGTGATAGCTTGGTTGTAATTTTCATTTACCATTCGGTCAGTTGGAACCCCGGCAGAATCGCTGATGAACTCACCGGCTTTTGCTGAGCCGAAATAGCCTGCCGTAACCGCATAAGAGTCATAAAGTTTTGCCTGCCCAAAAGCAGAACAAGTTAGTAAAAATACTGCCAGAAACGCAGACTGATATTTAATATTGTTCATTAGTGATTCCTTTCAATGATTTTAGATAATTGCTTCTTACTCTTCGTAAGTATATAGAAAAATTCGTATGCTTGATTCATTTTGCTTAGGCTGATGCATACCCGAAGGATTCAGCAGGCGCGTTTACAATTTCTCAACGTAGGCGTAATACGAACCAATCTTCATGCCATTGGCCAAAATAAAGTACCCGAGCAGATTTGCCTCACCTTTTTTTAGATTCACCTCGAAGGTCACTTCCTGGGACTGGCCGATGACGGGCTTATCTTGTTCGATGTCGCCGATCTTGATACCGGCGGTCTTAATATTGAGCGCTTTGCCCAGATACTCTCCGCATACCCCTGGGTTTAACTCTTTTGGCACCCCCTTCTTTCTGGGGAATTGGTTTCTGTTGTTCAAACCGGGGACGGGATGGGGTGCCGGTATACCGGCCGTGATGGCGGCATCGACCCCTCTCGGCCAGCGACGCAGCGAAATTCCATAGGTGCCTGCTTGCTCAGTTTTCAAGGCCCAATGTCCAATTCCCTGAACGCCGAGTCGAATTTGATCCTGGTTCCAGGGCGTTGTCCCGTCGAAGGTTAGCCAGTCATGACTGGTTAAAAAGGATGGATTCTCGGCCTTGTTCCCGATAATAATGCGGGTGTCGATCTTGAAGACGGGTGATATGTCCGCCCACCAAGCTTCGTAATCTGCTCGCAGTTTTTTGATGATCTCGGGAAACTGCTTCGCCACGTTCTCTTTTTGCCCCGAGTCAGCCTGGATATCGTAAAGTTCCTTGCCGTTTATCAGTCGCCATCGTTGAGTCATGGCGCTGGACTTGCGCCACATGATAGGATCACGCACCCGCTGCGAGTCGGTGATCACTGTCCGGTCTGACCAGCTTACCTTTTCCCCCTTCAGCAGCGGAGCCAGCGACACGCCGTCAAATTTGTAGTTCCTGGGAACTTTCAGGCCGCACAGGTCGATCAAGGTCGGCAGCACATCCATATGCGCACTGAGAGTGTCTATATCGACGCCCTTGCTAAATCCACCCTTAGGCCAGTGAATGAAAAACGGCACCCGGTGACCTCCGTCGTATTCGCTGCCTTTACGGCCACGCATCCCGGCGTTGAAGACATTTTGCCCGATGGAAGTGCCGTTGTCTGTGGAGAAAATGAAAATGGTATTTTCAGCCAGCCCTTTCTCATCGATCCAGGATCGCAATGAGCCTACGTTCTCATCGATGTTGGCGATCATGCCGTAAAAGATCGCTAGTCGGTCATCTTCCATTTTACGTGCGTAGGATGCATAGGGCTTCCAGTATTTATCGGGGCAATGGAAAGGTCCGTGGGGTGCGTTGGTGGAAATATAGGCTATAAACGGCTTCCCCGCAGCGACACTGTCCTCGATGAAACGCCTGGCTTGGCTGAAAAAAACATCGGTGCAAAATCCCTGATATTTTTCCGGGACGCCGTTGTGGTTGTAGGTGTCGTCGAAATAGAAATTGTCCCAGTTGTCGGGCGTATTGCCCACCCCACCGCCACCGTGGCTCACCGTTTCCTGGAATCCGCGATCCTGCGGGCGGAAGGGATAGTTGTCACCCAGGTGCCATTTCCCGAAAAGACCTGTAGCGTAGCCCTGGGCTCCAAAAACGGAACCGAAAGTGTGTTCGCCTTGGTAGAGCATCGAACGGCCCATGATGGTGAGCCAGGGCCCCGCTCGGTTGGTAAAGTGTCCGCTCATCAGCGCGCCACGCGTGGGCGAGCAGGATGGGCTGACGTGGTAATCGGTCAACCGAATGCTTTCGGCGTGCAGAGCATCGATTTTTGGCGTTTTCAGTACGGGATGGCCGTGGCAGGACAGATCGCCGTATCCCTGGTCATCGGTGAGAACGAACACAACATTGGGCTTGCTCTTTTCCGTTGCCAAAGCAGAAACCGATGAGACCGCACAAATCGCAGCAGCGGCAAAGCAAGCGGTTTTGAGGAAATTGCGACAATTGATAGATAAGCTATTCAATGATCCCCAGAAAAACATATGGTCAGATAACCGAAATTCGAATGAAGCATCTATCCAAAGGATATCAGACAGTCAGAATTGAGAAGGTTGGACTATATAAAAGCCACCTATTTCCCCTATTAAGCTACTTGAACGTTCCTCACCATACTTTTTCATAAGCAGGATTAGTCTGCAATAATTTTTGAACGTACTTTTTGTGCAGAGCCTTGATATCCTTATAATCTTCGTTCAACGCTAAGTTCGTCCACTCATTGGGATCATATAAATGATCATATAACTCTTCTTTCCCATCGGCACATAGCGTGTAACGCCAACGTTCCGACCTGACTGAAATATGCTGTTTATCTATTGACGCAAAAGGATCCTCGCTCGCTATAACAGTAGTTGCAACGGGAGGTCCTAACCACTGACTGGGCACATCCGGTAACCTCAATTAGTAAATTTCGCATTTGATAATATGATGCGCTTCCTCTAGTCTTCAGCAATGAAGTTTCGTAAAGGCAAAGAACAAAGTGGATTGTTTGATTTAATCGAGCGGGTGGAAGAGCTTTCCAGTCGGGCAGGCCCGCTGGACAAGCTCAATGAGCAGATCGACTTCGAATTTTTTCGTTCGAAGCTGTTGGAAATCCTGGACTACGGCGATCACGAAAAAGGAGGTCGTCCTCCTTGGGATCCGGTTCTGATGCTGAAGGTCCTCATCATCCAGCGCTACTATAATCTGAGTGAAGAAGAGACGGAGTTTCAAATTCTTGACCGCTTTAGTTTTCAACGTTTTTTGGGACTGTCAGTGGGCGATGGGGTTCCTGACAAGAACACTATCTGGGACTTCAAACAACGACTGGGATGGCAAGGGATGAAGTCCTTGTTTGAATTATTCGGTGATCTATTGGCCGAGAATGGACTGGTGGGCAAAGGCGGCAAGATCGTAGACGCCAGTTTCGTGGACGCCCCCAGACGGCGAGTTGCCGCGGAAAAATTGGAGGAACTTTCCCCGAAAGCCCGTAGCCATGTCGATGGCGATGCCCGCTGGGCCAAGAAAGGCAAGGAGACTCATTTTGGTTACAAGAATCACGCCAAATGCGATGCGGCCTCGAAGTTTGTTGAGACCTTTGCAGTAACCAGCGCCGAGGTCCACGACTCCAAGGTCCTGGAGGAACTGCTGGAGGACAATGATCAATCCCTGTATGCGGACAGCGCCTACAAAAGCGCGCAAAACGACAAGTTGCTACGCAATCGCAAGATCAAAAACATGATCCATCAAAAAGGCTACCGCAACCATCCCCTGACGCAATTTCAGAAGAAGATCAACCGGCTCAAGAGTACGTTGCGCTGCCGGGTGGAACACATATTCGGGTTCCAGGCCAACAGCCTGGGGGCGGACTGGATTCGCACCATAGGAATTGAAAGAGCCGAGTTTCAGATAGGCCTGTCCAACCTGGTTTATAATTTATGCCGGTTCGGCCAACTGGGGGCAGTGAGGAAATGAGAGGGAAATGATGGCTGAAAAGGCCAAAAAGCTGCAAAATATCCGAAAGCATTCACAAAATGAATACGAAATGCTAATACTAGGCAGCAGGGCCATAAGCGCTGTTGAAGCCTTGGGCGAGAGAAATTAGCTTTTAACGCTTTTTCCAATCAAAGTTAAAAATTACACGGTTAACGGATCTGCCCGACTGCCACTTGGGTCGATAAGTAAAGGTTTTAGACTAAATCCTCCAAGCAACTCTCCGGTAGTGTTTTTATTAGGATTGTCCGGTAATCCGCATAAATCAATTAAAGTGGGATATAAATCAAGCAATGAAACAGGCTTGGCACACTCTCCGGGATGCTGGTCTTTAATTTCAGGAGTAGAAATAATCAGCGGTACACGAGCGGACTCTTCCCATAACGTATACTTAAACAAAGTTTCCTTTTCTCCCATGTTATAACCATGATCTGAGGTTAAAATAACAATTGTATTTTCGGCATACGGACTATCTTCCAACGCATCCAGAATCTGCCCTACCTGATCGTCTACAAAAGCACAACATGCCAGATAGGACTGTACCCATTTTTTCCACATATCAACTCCCCCTTTTTCAATCATCTTCAAAAATTTTGGTCGTTTCCACAACATATCAATTTTTGATTTGGGATTATTCCATAATATTTCAGGTATATCATCCAAGTCATTGTCAATGGTAGCAGGAAGGATAATATTCTCTATAGGGAACCTATCAAAATATTTTTTAGGAGCATATAGCGGTTCGTGTGGTCTGAAAAATCCACATATTGCCATAAATGGTTTATCATGATCTTTATCTAACAGATCTATAATGTATTGTTTTGACTGCTCATCAGGCATTAAATCCCTGTCATCCTCATCAATGTATCTGAATGGAACCCCACCACCCATAATCCAACCTTTATATCCGGGAGTTCCTCTTTTGGGATTAGGTGGGACATCAGGGACATCGGACAAAGGTCCGCAACTCATCCACAAATCATATATGTCGTTGTCAAAAGTACATGGCATTGATGGATGACCACATCTGGTATTGTTTTTACCACCAGTTCCCGGTGTTGGATAAAACCCTAGTCTGTTACCGTGATCTGTCCATACTCCGGGTAGATTATCTATTCCGTAAGAGTGAAATACTTTACCTGTACCGTAGACTTCATATCCATTTGCTTTAAAATGTTCCTGCATAGTTACGGCTCCACTCAAAAGTTCATTATATTCTCTCCAGTGCTTAACTTTACCGCCATAGTTCTCATACAAATCCACTCTCCATGGAGCAATACCTGTCCATAGACTAACTCTTGACGGATTGCATAACGGACAATTCGTATATGCTGAACTGAATGTCACCCCACTTCGTGCCAACCGGTCAATATTGGGCGTATAGGATTGAGGATGACCTCCCATATACCCGAGGGTATCGTTCAGGTCGTCAACAATTATAAACAAAACATTGGGAGATGATCCTTTTTGCAGGGCTTTATTGCCATCTTGGGCAGCAACAAACCCTGTTGTTATCAATGCATTTAAAAGGAATGCAAACAACTTAAGAAGTCTATAATTTATGTGATTCATATTTCTTTGTCAGTGATTTGGTTTAGAATTAAAAACCCGATGTTAGATTGAGTGGCTGTCCACAATTCGGAGTAACCTTGGGAGCTGTATACATGGATGCGCCTTTATCCACTGCGTAAAGGGAAGGACCCGTGGCTGTTATGAGAGAGGCTTTACAGAGGAAATCCCGACGATTTACGTTATTCATGGGACGAATGAGAACGGGAGGCAGCTTGGTGGAAGAATTAGATAGCACCGTCTTTGGCCTGTTTCCGAGTACAATACTTTCTTGATTTCACCATGTAACGGCGCGTAATCTCTGACAGTCAGAATTGAGCAGGCTGGACTTGGGGAGGGGTACTAGTCAGAGATGAGGAGGATCGAGGAAGGCCGAATCGATCTGGAATTTGCGAGAACCCTTCGTTCATGAAAAAATTAGTACCCACTTTGTGCGCCGTATTGGCCTTGTCCCCGTTCGCGAGAGCAGGAGAAGTATTCGAGAACCCGCTTGAGGATCAAGACTTCGTTTATTCCGAGAAGAATATCCAGGAGAGCATTGAAGAGGCTGAAGCTACGAAACCAGCGCGCGTTGAGCATGCCTTCTCGAATGCGACGGGGGAGGGCTTGAGGGGGGGCTTTTGTCCGTATTTCGCGAATCTGTGGTTGGGGAAGGAGTTGGATCAGACGAATGCGGAGATGCTGGAGATTTTCACGACGGAGGACCCTGTCGTGCAGCAAAAATACAGACTGAATGATCATTGGTGTTTGGCTATTAATCAGCAGTTTTATCATATGTATTATGGGTTTGGATCAAAAGGTTCTGTTTCGCCAGGACGCTTGTATCCGGAAACTGAAAAAGCGCTTTTGGAATTACTATGGGATCGGATGGAGTATAAGGATGATATTCACCTGGCCCACAAGAGCACATGGTGGATGATCGGAAGCGAAAACCATGATTTGGTGGCCAAAGTCAGCAGCCTGATCTCTTCGCAGATTTTCATGAACGAGCCAGAGTACAGGGATCGCGTCTATCCGGATCTGGGTACAGGGGGCGGCAATTTGTACTGGTTCCATCGTATGTATGCTAAGGGTGCCGTGGATGGCCCTCAAGGTCGGGCGAATTACAAGGATGGAAAAGCCTACACTGCGGCCGACCATTATAAGGAATGGGTAGATTATTTTGATGAGTATTTTTCCGAGAGAGCTAAAAAAGGCTTTTTTCTTGAGGTCGCCTCTCCTGGATACATGGCAGTGAGCCTTTCCTACCTTATGGATATATTCGACTTCTGTGAGGACCGGTCGCTTTCCCTAAAGGCTGAAAAGTTTCTGGATGTGGTTTGGGCGGACTGGGCTCAGGACCAGCTAAACGGCGTGCGAGGCGGCGCGAAGACTCGGGTTGGGGATGGAACGCATTGGGCCGATGCCATGTATAAATTCGCTCGATTTTACTTTGGCGGCGAAGGCAGCGCGGAAACTTTTTTTTTCGCACAGTTATTGAGTCGTTATGAGATGAAGACCATTCTATGGCATATTGCTTTGGACCGACAGGGACTTGGCGAATTCGCCTACCAATCGCGCAAACCCGGCGAAGAGGAAAACATTTGGCCAAGACCTTTCGGCGCTGAGCGAACAATGTTGTGCGATACAGAGTCTCGTTTATTACGCTACAGCTGGGTGACGCCTGATTACATTTTAGGCTGCCAGATGGATCACCCGGCCGCCGTTCACAGCCATTTGAGCAACCAGGCGCGCTGGCAGGGGATCACTTTTAAAGGAGAAAACGGTCCTCGGGTCTATCCTACGGACGTCGTGAAGGACGAAAACGGGAATTACAAAATCAGTAGAACGGTGGGCTTTTGCAGAGCCCTACAACATGAAAATGTGATGCTGGTTCAGCAGAGTCGACGTTGGTCTCAGGTGAACCCCGATTGGTTTCCCGCTAAGAATAAGGGAAATCTAGAGTATGGTATCTATTTGGGGGATCAACATGACCGAATCGTGGAAAAAGAGGGGTGGGTTTTCCTGGAGTATGGAGATGCGTTCTTAGCTACAAGAGCAGCCATGGGAGAGTATGCCCATGGTTGGACGATTCTTGTAGACGATGCCAGTCCGGGGCTGACCAGCGAACTGGTGGAGGATAGTTATGAGTGGAGCCCGGACAGGAAGATGATCTACTTGAAGGACAAGTACGCTGGAATGATATTCGAAGCCTCGCGTCGGGTTCATCACGAGACCCTCGATGCGTTCATGGCCGACATTTTGGACAATCCCCTGGTTCTCGATAAAACCGTGGTGCCGGGATTTCATATTTTGCGGTATCGCGGATGCGGTAAGGATGCCAAAGAGCTCTACTTCAATCTGGCCAATATTGAAATGCCCATGGTCGACGGGGAGTACATTAATTACGCGCCCGACATGGTTTTGGACAGTCTGTACCTGAAATCGAAATACGAAAGCGGCGTCATCGAAATCAGCAAAGGCGACCGCGAGCTGATCCTGGATTTCAACGAGTGAGAATCATTGCAATGAGACAAAAGAAACGACCGTGCATATGCCAAACATAACCAGGTTAGCTGAAATGGGCGTTCGCTTTACCAATGCCCACTGTGCAGCCCCGGCGTGTAATCCATCGCGCGTCAGCGTGATGACGGGACTGGCCCCTGCAACGACTGGAGTTTACCTAAACTCACAGGATTGGCGGGAGAATAAGGTTTTAAAAAACCGAGTAACACTCCCTCAGCATTTTCAGAATAATGGATACCGAACTCTCGCGACTTCCAACTTCTGACAGCAACGATGAAAAACACCATTTTAAGATCAACGATCATCCTCTGCTCTCTTAACCTGCTCGTCTCCGCCTGCCTGACAGTGCGCATTGGCTGCGAGGACCGCTGTCCACAAGCTAAGAAGGAGAAGGATTAGTATTCTGGAGAATCTATCCTTTTTCATCATGGGCAGGGTATCTTAACGGGACACTGCGGCCGGATCTGACAAACTCATCCAGCTTAGCCGTCAGTTCTTTTACCAACTCGGGATTTTCGAAGTAGAGATTGTTTGTCTCGCCCGGATCTTTTTCGAGATCGTATAGCTGTCCCGGTGCATCGGGAGCCTTCTCAGGGAGCTGAAATTCTTTCGCCCCCCAGCGGCCAGTCCTTTTCCCGTCGTAGTTGTTTCCGCCCGATCCCTTGTGGTCGAGATACTTCCATTTACCCTTACGTAGTCGACCCTGAAAACTATCTAATTTGTTGTTATACAACACTTTATTGTTGCCAATACCCCTTATATTTGACAAGCTAATTGTGCAATTCCGCCCAAAACCTTGTCAAACTTATGAAACCAAGACCTTCGCCTGATTCAACTCAAGGCAGCTTTTTGATGCCCGACCTCCACACCATGCTCGATCAGCGCCAAGCGCTTTGCCGCTTGGCCCGAGCCATAGACTGGGATTTCTTTGAGAGGGCCTTCGCCCAGCATTACCATCAATATCAAGGCTCTCCGGCTAAACCGATTCGACTCATGGTGGGGCTGTTGATTCTTAAACAACTGCATGATCTAAGTGATGAAGGCATCGTTGAGCAATGGGTACAAAACCCGTATTTCCAGTATTTCACCGGAGCAGAGCATTTTCACTGGCAACTGCCTATTGAGCCCACCAGCCTGACTTACTTCCGCAAACGCATTGGTCCGGACGGTTGTGGTCTTCCCCCGATTTTGTGGACACGAACAGCGTAGCGTATGTTCATGTTAGGTTATGGTTTTGATTTTGGAAGTGTTTTTGAAGAAATGCTTCTGGTGAAAGGTATCCCAGGGTGCTGTGCCTTCGACGTTTGTTATAAAAAGTCTCGAGGTAATCGAAGATGGCCAGGCGGGCCTGCTGCTTGGATTCGAACACGCCGTTTTGGGGAAAGCATTCGCTTTTGAGGGAGGCAAAGAAGCTCTCGCAAGCGGCGTTGTCGTAACAGTATCCTAGCGCGCTCATGCTCTGAATCCAACCAAAGTCGTTCAATTGCTGCCGCACTTGGTGACTGGTATACTGGCAGCCACGATCTGAATGAAAGAGGGCTTTGTGAAAACCTCCCACTCGATTCCTGGTCTGGTGAAGGGCTGAAACGACCAGACCGGAGGCCAGGCTCTCGGCCACCTTGTAGCCCTGAATTACGCGGCCGAAGAGGTCCATCACGACCGCTAGATACAACCAGCCTTGCCGAGTGGGGATGTAGGTGATGTCGCTGACCATGATTTGGCCGGGCCCGGTCGGGTCCGGAGCCTCGGCCAGACGGTTGGGCGCTGGGAGGCTGCGGGGATCCTGCCGGGTCGTCTTGGGCCGGAAGGGGCTACCCCTACAGGCTTTTAGAGCATTTTGCTTCATCAGCCGGGCCACCCGGTTAACCGAGCAGCGAAAACCCCGCTGGTTGAGCTCCACGCTCATGCGAGGACTACCGTAACAGCGGGTGTGCCGGTCGGCATGGATCCGTTTGATTTCGCTCAGGAGGAGCCGATTTTGGCGGCGGCGCGCTCCCGCCTTACCCCTGTGCCATCGGTAATAACCACTCCTGCTCACAGCCAGCGCCTGACAAAGTTCAACCACTCTATAGATTGCCCGCATTTGATCGATCAGCGCATACCCAGCTGCGGGTCCTCGGCCAGTATGCTCGCGGCTTTTTTTAAGATCTCTCGCTGGCGACGCAGGTAAGCGTTTTCCCGGTTTAGCCGACGGATCTCGCGGGCCATCTCTTCGGGATCGTTCAAGGGGCGGGAAAGTCCCTGCTGGTCGGAGGGGTCCCCGAAGAGATCCTTGCGCCACTTCCTGAGGCTCCCATCGGAAATCCCCAGTTCACGGGCCACCTGCTTGAGGCTGTTGTTACTGTGCAAATAGAGTTCAACGGCTCGACGTTTGAACTCCTCATCATAGGTTCTGTGGGTTCTTGGCATGTCTAATGATCTCTCTCAGACTGCGCTGTTCGTGTCCACAAAATCGGGGGAGGTTCATTGTGAGCTGATCGTGAAGGAGTCCATACGTGTGCATGGACCTCGAGCCATAGAGAATACGGTGATAGCTGATACCACCGTTCAAGAGAAAAACATCACCTATCCTACCGACTCCAAGCAGTATCGTAAGATCTGCCAGAAATGTGTGGTCATAGCTCAGCGTCACGGAATTATGCTGAGGCGCAGCTATCGTCGCACCATTCCGAAGTTGATGATGGCCCTACACAACCGGTCTCATCCGAAGCGCGCCAAGCAAGCCCGCAAGGCCCAACGCAAACTCAGGACTATAGCCGGACGGCTGGTGCGCGAGCTCCGACGCAAACTCCGAGCCGAGACCCTCCGGGATCTCGGTTCTGAGTTGGACCTTTTTGATCGAGTGCTCTGCCAGCAACGCAAAGACAAAAACAAGATCTACAGCCTTCATGAACCCGAGGTCAGTTGTATCTCTAAAGGTAAGGAGCATAAAAGGTATGAGTTTGGGCAGAAAGCTTCCATCACACGCACCCTGCATAGCGGAATAATCGTGGGGGCCCTGAGTTTCGCGGACAACCGCCATGACTCACGCACCTTGCCTGATGTACTGGACCAAGTCGAACGCCTCACCGGGAAGCGTCCTCGCCTTTGTCTCAATGACCGGGGCTATCGAGGGCGCAAGCGAGTCGGTGAAACGCGGATACTGCTGCCAGCAAAAGCTGCGGCCAACGCCAGCGCGTATGAAAGGTCCAAGCTGCGAAAACTCTTCCGCAAACGAGCGGGCATAGAACCGGTCATCGGGCATCTCAAAAATGACCATCGACTCAGACGCAATTTTCTCAAAGGCCTGGCAGGCGATCAGATCAACCTGATGATGGCCGCAGCAGCCTTCAACTTCCGCAAATGGATGAGGCTCTCTAATTTTTTAGACCATTTGAACCGAGCCACTATCTTGCCGGAAAGAGAAATCCATTTTCTTTCGGTTGCCCACTCCAGACAATAGAACCCGTTGCTGAAATCCGGCCTTTTGGCAATGTTGTGTGTCCTTTAGGTGGATTCCGCATACCTAAAACAATCGCGGGATAAACCCGCTCCAACGATTAACAATACGAAATCGGCACGGCAGCCCGGTATTGTTGGTTCCAGAATCTGCCATCAATACAGCAGAACCCCATTTCCGAATATTGCCTAGACGCGCTAGGCCGGGCGCTTATGGACCATAATGACTTTTTCAGGGTCGACTACGTATAGACTTGCCGCCAAGTGCCTGCTGAAGCGAGTACTCCCGGATGGGCTTCTTCTCGCCGAGCAGGGCGGGAAGTATGTTGCAACTGTCTTCGGCAGCATTATTGGGCAGGTCATAGTCAACAATTGCCGCACATGTTGCCATGATATCTGTAAGATTGACGAGTTGATCAGAGACCTGCCCCTTTTCAACCCTTTTAGGCCAGCGGACGATCAAGGGTACACGATGCCCTCCTTCCCAGTCGTCACGCTTAAAGCCACGCCAGGGACGAGCACCATCGTGATCATAGTCCTTGCGCATTTGCTTGACCGTGGGCAGTTCCGGGCCGTTGTCGCTTGAGAACAAAACCAGGGTGTTTTTTGCATAATCAAGTTTCTCAAGAGTATCCATCAACTTGCCCACAATATCATCGAGCTCAAAGATGAAGTCGCCATGCGGTCCGGCATCCGTCTTGCCCCGGTATGCCTCGGCAGGGATGGATGGGAGATGCGCGGCCTGGGTGCTGAGGACCAGAAAGAATGGCTTGTCGGGGGTTTTCTCATGATGACGTTTCAGAAAAGCTTGGCTCTTTTCAAGGAACACGAGATCCACGTTTTCCGGTTCAAAGGCTTTCGTTGACAGCCCCTCCCTGAAATCCTGGGTATAAGGGTTGACCGGCAGGTTGCGCCGCTTTTTCTCTGCCTCGTCCATGAGAATGGTTGGCTCCTCGGTTATACGATCTCCGTCAACGTAGGTATAAAGCAGGTCAGTCGTAGGGCAGGCGGTAGTGCCAAAGAACTCATCGAATCCGCGATGGATGGGCGAGTCCGGTATGGGGCGGGTGAAATCGGTGTTCCTTACCGCATCCAGTCCTTTATAGTTGCTATCGGCAATTCGATTTCCGGCCTTATCAAAAAAGGTCATCCCGATATGCCATTTGCCGAAAAGCGCGGTTCGGTAGCCCTTTTCCCGAAGCATGCCCGGAAGGGTTAAGCGGTCTTTCTTTATATGACAGGGGCGGTTGACGCCAACATACACATTGCTGGCGCCGGCGCGAAAAGCCAGTTGGCCGGTCAGGAGACTGTAACGGCTGGGTGTGCACACCGTTGCCGGACTGTGAGCATCGGTGAAACGCATTCCTTCCTTTGCCAGCTTGTCGATGTTCGGGGTAGGGATTTTTGATTCCGGGTTGTAGCAACCCAGATCGCCGTAGCCGAGATCATCAGCGTAGATGATGAGAACGTTCGGACGTTGAGCTTTGCCGGCCGCACTGAGCGCGGCGGAAAAAGTGAACAGAAGCACCAGGGTGATATGGATCGATTGTTTCATACTTTAAAAAAAAGCCGGGAGCTATTTCCTTTTCATGGACGACGGGGCAAACATATCGTGCTCCGGATCGCCGCCGCTGAGCACGTAGGCGAGAAGATCGAGCACCTCGTCTTTCTTCAGTATATTGAACAAGCCCGGCGGCATGGGCGAAATTTTGGAAGCCTCGATGCTCTTCACCTCCTTGCGATCGACTTGCACGCGGTGATTCGGGTCGGTCAGGTCAGTGTTGATTTGAACATGGTCGCCGTAGAGGTTCACGATGACGCCGGAGACCGTCTGGCCGTCGTTCTGCGTCACCATGACCGGTGCGTACTGGTCGTTGATTTCCTTGCTGGGGTTGATGATCTGGTCGAGCAGATCGTGTGGGCTGTAGCGCCCGCCGGCTCCGGTGAGGTCGGGACCGCTCATGCCCCCGCCGTCGCGGAAGCGGTGGCAGGCGTAGCAGGCGGCGGCGGCGAACATCTTTCGGCCGTTCTTGAAGTCGCGGCCGGTCATGCCGGATTCTGCCGCGGCACTGAGCTCCTCGAGGGTCCACATCGTCGGCGTGCGCCCTGCGAAGACGACGCCGAGGTTCTCGATCGCGGAGACGCGCTCGGGCGTCGTTGCGATCAGAGCGGAAAGTTCGGTTTTCTCAGGCTCGGTGAAGGTGGCGAGGGCGTCGTTGCGGATGAATTCGGTGAACCTCTCAATGCTGCGGCCGCCCCGGTAATTCGCGGCCTTGAGGAACCACTCGAGGTAGGCGGCGCGCAGTTCCGTGTTCCATCCCGAGGTGACGAAACGCAGGCTGCGGGCAAATTCGATTTGCTCCTCCTGGGAGGGCGCTTCCTGGAGCAGGGCCATCCCCTTGGCGGCGGCCGTCGGTGACTGGAGGTAAGCGAGGGTCTCGCAAAGGAGCCAATTCAGCGAGAAGGACTTTGCGGGGAAGGCGGGATCGAGGTCGGCGATGAGCTTCCTCGTCATCGCCTCGTCGGCGCCGTCGAAGCGATTGAGTGTAACCTGCACGGTGCGGACCAGGGCACGCCGGGAATCAAGTGACAGCGAATCGAAGTCGATCGCGATGAGGGCCTCGAGGATCGCGTCGCGCAGGGCGGTGTCCGCCGGTGGTGTCGGCGTTGCGCCTTCCGGAAGCGCCGCCGCTTCGACAGGGCGCTTGCTTGTACTGAAAAGTGGCCTGGGCGGGACGCGATGGTAGGGGCAGACTCCGCCGACGCGGCTGAGCGCCAGGAGGGATTCGATCTGTCTAGCGGGATCGGTCTCGGCAAGGGCTTTGTCCTTCCACCTGTCGATGAGCTGGTGCTCGATTGCAGTGCGGGCGGCCCAGCGGACGTGGCGGTCGGGATGGGAGAGGTGAGGCCAGGCGGTCTTGATCGCCTCGGGGTCCTTCTTGCCGTGGAACGCCTCGAGTTCGCGTCGCAGCCTTGCCTCGGCGGTGAGCGTTTGGTCGGGCTCGACCCTGTTGGTGTTCTCGTCACCGTTGTAGGTGACGCGATAGAGCCCCGACTGGACGCGGCGTCCGCCGATGGTGAAATACATCGCCCCGTCCCGCGGATGGATGACGATATCGGTCGCGGGCAAGGGGGAACCGGAGAGAAAATCCTCTTTCACCCCGGTGTAGCTCGCCCCCTTCGCCTCAAGGTGGACGGCGTAAACCTTGCCCCAGCTCCAGTCGAGTATGAAGAGGGCGTTCTGGTACTTTGCTGGAAACTTCGCCCCGTAGCCGAAGGTCGTACCCGTGGGGGATCCGGGGCCGACGTTGACCGTGCCGGGCAGGTTGTCGGCATAGAATTCGGCTTGTTTCCCAGCGCCGTTGCGCCAGCCGAACTCCGCGCCGCTGACGACGTGATTCACGCGGGTTGGGCGGTACCACGGGGTGTTCATGTCCCATTCCATGTCGGAGTCGTAGGTGAAGAGCTCGCCCGCGTGATTCACAGCGGCGGCGTAGATGTTGCGGAAGCCAACGGCGATGAGTGAAAAGGATTTACCGTCCCGCGAAACGCGGTAAATCATGCCGCCGGGAGCAGGGACGCTACGTTGGTGTCCGAACCCATCGGGCATCCGCGGGAGGAGGTGGTCCTCGCCCCAGATCGCCGGCACGGGCGAGGCGGAATCCGCCTTCGTCGGGGCGACCCGGTTGCCGCAGATGAGATAAAAGTCGTCGCTCCCGGGTACCGGCACGACGCCGTGGAGCCCGTGGTCTCCCCCGCTCCCGTAGCTTCCCGCCGGAACCATCTCGCGAAGGAGTTCCACCTCGTCGAAGCGGTCGTCTTCGTCGCTGTCGGTGACCTTGTAGAAGCCGCTGGGGATTTTCCTTTCGTAGTCGTTGACGCCGACGTAGAGGGCGCCGTCGGCGAAGTGCATCCCGTTCACCCCGCGGATCTCGGCGGGGACGCTCTCGACGGTCCTCGGATCGAGTGTCTGTCCCGGAGGAGGAGCGGGAAAACGATAGAGTCCGCCATATTGATCGCTCGCATAGAAGCGACCCTGATCATCCGTGCAGAGGGCAACCCAGGAACCTTGGTCCAGGCCCGGCACGGAATAGAGCAGTTCCACCTTAAATCCCTGCGGTACCTTGATTCGGTCCACCGGCGTCGCCTTGTTTTCACCAACGCGCAGGCCCACCTCCGTCTGGGGTTTTGGGCGCGCTTTTGCTTTCGCTTTCGTCGGGGGCTCCGCCGCATTGAGCACGGTGAAAGAAGTAAACAGGAGCACCAGGGTGATATAGATCGGTTGTTTCATGGTTGTATCGAAAGCTGGAAGTTCCTCGATCATGATCGGCTCGGGAATCAGGCCCCAATCGCCGACTTTCCAGGGCGCTGCCGGGCATTCAGTTGCGTCTCATCGAGGATGCTGCTTCACGTTGGTCCTGGGCAGATGCGTTTTCAGGTCGGCAATGACGGATGCATATCGAGGGTCCGCTGCCAGATTATTCCACTCGTTCGGATCGCTCTGGTGGTCGTAAAGCTCTTCCGTCCCGTCCGCATAGCGGATGTAGCGCCAGCGTTCGGTGCGCACCGCGTGGTTATTTTGCTTATAGGTGGTGATAGCCGCATGGTCCCAGCTGGCCTCAGGGTTTTCAAGCAGAGGCCGGAGGCTGACGCCTTCGAGCTCGTTGTTCGGCGACAGCTTCGCGAGGTCGATCAGCGTGGGATAGATGCTCAAGAGCTCGACGGACCGGATCGAGCGTCCGGCTCTCAGGCCCGGCGCGCTGATGATGAACGGAACATGGGTGGAGCGCTCCCAGAGCGTCCATTTGGCCCAGTGGCGTTTCTCGCCGAGGTGAAAGCCATGGTCTGAAAAGAGCACGACGATCGTGTTGTTTGAGTGCGGGCTTCGGTCGAGCGCGTCCAGCAGGCGGCCCACCTGCTCATCGGCCCATCGGATGCTCGCCAGATAGGAATGGACGGCTTCCGTCCATTTGGCGTTTCCGTTCTCTTCCATCCAATCCTGCGTGGGGATATGCTTGATGGCGCTGAGTTTTTTCGCGGCGGACGGAATGTCGTCCCAATCATCCGCTTTCACGGTCGGCAGATTCACGCCGTCGACGAGATCGGGGCTGTCATAAACACGCCTGGGAGAGAAGAACGGCACATGCGGTCGGTAAAGGCCGATCGCCAGTAAAAACGGTTGCTCGTGTTTCTGCTCGAGCTTTTCGATGGCCCATGAGGCATCCACGTAGTCGGCAAACTTCCTCTCGTCATAGCTCTGCGGCCCAAAATCCCAGATACCGACAATGTGTTCGGGTTTGTCCGACTGGACGACCTGATCCAGGTCGATCCATTGTCCGGGTCGCGGACCGACGTCATGAAAATCGTCGTCCGGCACTGAGGATTGGTGGTAGATCTTTCCGGTGGTAAAGGTCCGGTAGCCATCGGCAGCAAAGTGGCGCGGCATGCTGACGTGCTTCGAGTGGAATTCAGGGGTTCTCGCGCTATTGGGCCCGTTATCGTACATCCCCGTCGTTGACGGACGCTTCCCGAACAGGATGCTGGTGCGTGATGGATTGCAGATCGGCGCCTGACAGTGCGCGTTGGCAAACAACACGCCCCGCGCGGCGAGCCGATCAATGTTCGGCGTCTTGGTGTCCGGGTGCCCCTCCAGGCAAGACACCCAGTCGTTGAGGTCGTCCACTGCAATGAGAAGCACGTTGGGCCTGTGCGTCTCTTTTGCCCGGCAGGCGGAGACGAGCAGGTTAAGAGAACAGAGGATGATCGTTGGTATTAAAATTGGTTTTTTCATGCGTGTATCTTAGTTCGAAGGTAGATGCGTTCGGCCGTCGCCCCCATGATGGATTCCCGTTCCGATTTCTAAACTTATTTTACAACTAAAAATATATTAACCAATGTCCCTTCTCGAGTCTATTCCATTAAAATCTGACTGTCATGTTCACAGAGAGGTTACAGGACAGCGCCATGGGAATAAGGGACTGACCATCGGTCGGGAAGGGATCCAGCCGATCGAACATTTCGTCGATCATGCGCTTGAGGAGGAAAAACCATTCTTTCTCTGGTATGCTCCATTCCTGCCGCATGACCCGCCGGCTCGTTTGCTCCGGAAATACCAAACCGATGGCCGAGCTATGGATATTGCGAAATATTATTCCATGATTGAGTGGTTTGATGAAACCTGCGGGGAGCTTATGGGGATGCTCAGGGCGAAAAACATCTTTGAGAATACTGTAGTAATCTATATTTGCGACAATGGGTGGGCCGCTGCCAGCACTACGGGTGACTGGCCGCGGGAGCAGACCTTCAAAGGCTTTGCCATGCGCTCAAAAGCGTCTCCCTATGAAAACGGCATTCGTACCCCCATTCTGCTTTCATGGCCTGGCATAGTTGAGCCTCGGCGAGTGAGCGGTTTTGCGCACAGTATTGATCTTTTCCCTACTATTGCCGCCGTCGCGGGTTTTGAGGTCCCAGAAGATCTGTCTGGTATCAATTTGCTCGACTTGGAGGCGGTGCGGGAGCGCAAGACCATTTTCGGCTCCTTGCACGCTACGCACAACATGACGGTTGAAGACCCGGACGCTTACACCTTACAGGCTGGTTAACTTAACAGACAATCCCGGTGAAAAAAATGATCTGGCGGTCGCAAGACCCGAGATTGTCGAGCGCCTGAGAAAGAAAATCGAAGACTGGCAATGGTGAATTTAACCTATACTGTTTTTACCTTATTCCTTGCTCTGCAATAATTCTTGAACATATTTTTTATGCCGGGCTTTAATATCCTTATACTCTTCGTTCAACGCTAGATTCGTCCACTCATTGGGATCATATAAATGATCATATAATTCTTCCTCTCCATTAGCACAAAGTGTATAACGCCATCTCTCTGTTCTGATTGATATATTTTGTTCTTTTAAAGGGCCAACAGGATTTTTGTTAAAGACAACACTTACTGCTCCCTTGGGACCAAGCCATTGCCTACCGGTTGGATCAGTAAGCAGAGTTTTTAAACTATATCCATCCAACGATTTCCCATTCGTTTCCCTATTCGGGTTTGTAGGCAGATTACAAAGATCAACCAGAGTTGGATAGATATCCAATAACGAAACAGGTTTGTTACAGGCTCCTGGATGTTGATTCTTCATTTCCGGAGTGGAAATAATAAGCGGGACGCGAGCAGACTCTTCCCATAATGTATATTTAAACAACGTTTCCTTCTCCCCCATATTATATCCATGATCTGAGGTTAAAACAACAATTGTATTTTCGGCATATGGACTATCTTCCAAGGCATTCAGAATCTTCCCTACCTGATCGTCCACAAAAGCACAACATGCTAAATAGGCCTGAATCCATCTTTTCCACATGGGTATGCCTCCTGCCTCAAGCAACCTTAAAAACCTTTGATGTTTCCACTCTCCCAATGATACATTCGGATCTTTCCATAATATTTCCGGTACATCTTCCAAATCATTTTTAATGGTTGCCGGAAGAATGATTTCATCTATGGGGAACCTATCGAAATATTTTTTAGGCGCATATAAAGGCTCATGCGGCCTGAAAAATCCACAAATAGCAAAGAATGGTTTCTCATGGTCTG
Source organism: Opitutales bacterium (assembly GCA_965218995.1). Classification (GTDB taxonomy): domain Bacteria; phylum Verrucomicrobiota; class Verrucomicrobiia; order Opitutales; family UBA2995; genus JAABVD01. The sequence goes on along the minus strand of CBDCML010000004.1, from coordinate 1,479,422 downwards.
TCTTCAACAAATTCTTAACGTAATTTGCCGATAGTTCATCAGGCATAAGGTCGCGATCATTTTCATTGACATACCGGAAAGGAATTCCATTGCCAATTGTCCAACCTTTATAGCCGGGTGTCCCTGCTTTTGGATCGGGCGGCACATCCGGCACATCCGACAGAGGACCACAGCTTAACCATAAATCTTGGTCAAGCGGAGCAGGCATGGAAGGATGCCCGCATCTCGGGTTGTTTTTACCCCCTTTACCTGGTGTTGGGTAAAAACCTATACGATTACCATGATCGGTCCATATGCCTGGCAGATTATCCTTCCTGTATTCGTGAAATACCTTTCCGGTACCATACACATTATAGCCATTTGCCTTAAAATGTTCCTGCATGGTGACTGCTTTTCCAAGCAATTTAATAGTTCTCCAGTGCCCAGTAATTCCACCACCGGAATTTCCATATATATTGGAGTTCCATGGGGCAATACCTGACCATAAACTTACCCTTGAAGGATTACATAATGGGCTATTGGCATAGGCCGCGCTGAATGTCACCCCCCTTCGTGCCAAGCGGTCAATATTGGGCGTATATGATTGAGGATGCCCTCCCATAAATCCGAGGGCATCATTCAGGTCGTCAACAATTATAAACAAAACATTGGGAGATGATCCTTTTTGCAGGGCTTCATTTCTATTTTGGGCAGAAACGAACCCGGTTGTTATTAATGCATTTAAAAGGAATGCAAACAACTTAAGAAGTCTACTATTTATATGATTCATATTGCTTTGTCATTGTTTCCGTCTAGAATTAAAAACCCCATGTTAGATGGAGTCCCCATGTTAGATGGAGTGGCTGTCCACAATTCGAAGTAACCTTGGGAGCTGTATAAATAGATGCGCCTTGATCCACTGCGTAAAGGGAAGGGACAGTGGCTGCTGTGAGAGAGGTTTTACGGTGGAAATCCCGACGATTTACCGTATTCATGGGACGAATGAGAGAGGGGGCAGCTTGGTGGAAGAAGTAGATAGCACCGTCTTTGGCTTGTTTCCAAGTACAATGCTTTGCTGATTCCACCCTGTAACGGCGCGTAAACTCTGACAGTCAGAACTGAGAAGATTAGACTAGTCTCTGGCTCTGGGGTAGGAAGGGAAGCTCGTTTGAAGCTATGAAAAATCTCGGATTACGATTGTTGACTCTGCTGAGCTGTGTGGTCGCTCTAACCTCGGAGAGCTCCTCACAGCGTGCCAATGTCGTGCTGATCATGACGGACGACCAGGGCTACAGCGATGTGGGTTTTAATGGAAACCCGTTGGTGAAGACGCCCGTTTTGGATGGTTTGAATTAGTTATTATTATGATAAGAGAGGCGTTTAAGATGAAACTCAAAGCGGGCTTTGAGGCGGAATATAAAAAACGGCACGACGAAATCTGGCCTGAATTGTCGGCGGAGTTGTCGGCGGCGGGCGTATACGATTATTCGATATTCCTAGACGAGGAAATGCTGACGCTTTTTGCCGTTCACAAGCTGACTGATGATCATACCGCGGCTCAGTTGCCAGAGAAGGAAATCGTTAAGAAGTGGTGGGCTTACATGGCGGACATCATGGAAACGAATCCGGATAACTCGCCGGTTTGCGTTCCGTTGAAAGAAGTTTTTCATGCGGAGTGAATTTTCCACGCCGAGTGCTCGGTGTAGCCACGTCGCGCGTGCGGCGTGGATCTCCAGGCTAATCCAAAAGTTTACATTTTTGATCAAGGTCTCTGTTCCCAGCTTCGTTTTTTCAGGTTATGATCTTTTTCTGATAAAAAGGAGATTAGTGATTTGGTAGTTATCGGAGTCATCTTGCACGCCTTGGGCGGATTTGCGGCGGGTAGTTTTTATCTTCCGCTCAAACAGGTTAAAAACTGGTCCTGGGAGAGCGCTTGGCTTGTGAACGGCGTATTCTCTTGGATCTTAGCTCCGCTTGTGGTGGCGTGGCTGACGGTTCCAACCCTCCTAGGAGTTCTCGGCGGAGTGGAGAGTCGGGTCCTGTTCTGGACCTTTTTCTTTGGAGTGCTTTGGGGATTTGGAGGGCTGACCTTTGGATTGTCGGTGCGTTATTTGGGCATGTCTTTGGGCTATGCGGTAGTCCTTGGTTTTTGCGCAGCCTTTGGAACCCTCATTCCGGCGATTTACAATGGCTTGATCATCACCCTTCTCACCACAGGTTCAGGGTGGGTCGTGTTGTCGGGGATCGGCGTTTGTTTGACGGGCATTGGAGTCTGCGGTTATGCCGGGCACTTGAAGGAATTAGCCCTCACGGCGGAGGAGGAACATCAGCAGGAGTTCAAGCTTGGGCGTGGGCTGCTCGTTGCCGGCTTTTCCGGGGTGATGAGCGCTTGCATGGCATTCGCGTTGGCTGCTGGCAAACCGGTCGCTAGCCGGGCCGCCGCAATGGGAACTGAACCGCTTTGGGTAAACAGTGCCGTACTTGTCGTTATCTTAATAGGTGGTTTCGTCACCAACGCTGTTTGGTGTGGATTCTTAATCCGGTCCAATGACAGTTGGAAAGACTATACCAATGTAGAAGCGCCGTTGCCAAAAAACTACTGCTTAGCGGCACTCGCCGGCATTACATGGTATCTCCAGTTCATGTTTTACGGCATGGGAACAACCAAGATGGGGGAATACGATTTCACCAGTTGGACTCTGCACATGTCCTTCATCATCATTGCCAGTAACCTCTGGAGTCTTTATTTGAAAGAGTGGAAAGGCAGCGGGCGCCGGGCGATCGGAACGCTGGTTGCCGGCATCCTTATCATAACGCTCTCAACCATTCTGATTGGGTTGGGAAATTATTTGGAATCCTTTTCGTGAATGAGCAAAAATCGAAAATGAAAGCAGGATTTTTTTCCATCGGGCTGGATACTTACTGGCCGCAGTTTGACGGGCTATTGGATAATTTACACCGTTACCATGCCGAGATTCGCGATCGTATCGCGGGCATGAGCACCGAGCTGGTCGATGCCGGCATGGTAGACAATGTGGAAAAAGCAGGCGGAGCTGCGGCGCTGTTTAAGAAGGAAGATGTGGAGATTATCTTTCTTTTCATCTCCACTTATGCCTTGTCATCAACCGTTCTACCCGTGGTGCAAAGGGCCAAGGTGCCTGTAGTGATGCTTAACCTACAACCGGTCGCCCAGTTGGACTACGAAAAATTCAACGCCCTGGGAGACCGCGGTGTGATGACCGGCGTTTGGCTGGAGCATTGCCAGTCGTGTTCCGTCCCTGAGTTGGCCTGCGTCTTCAATCGGACCGGAATCGATTATCATGTCGTTACGGGATACCTGGAGGAAGAAGCCGCCTGGAAGGAGATCGAGGATTGGGTGGATGCGGCCAAAGTCCTATCGGGGATGCGCGAAAACCGGGTCGGGGTTTTGGGTAATTACTATTGCGGAATGCTCGATGTCTACAGTGATTTGACGCAGCAGTCGGCGGTATTCGGAAATCACTTTCAGATTATAGAAATGTGCGAGCTCCATGATTTGCGTCAGGCGGTGAGCGACGAGGAGATCGCGGGTAAGATCGGCGAGTTTAAGGAAAAATATCAAGTGTCCGCCGAATGCCAACAAGCTGAGCTCGAGCGTGCCGCTAAAACCTCGGTGGCCCTCGATAAGCTGGTCGCCAAGCACCGACTCGGCTCCTTGGCTTATTATTACGAAGGTAGCGGCGAATACCAGAATATCGTCACCTCTATTATTGCAGGCAATACCTTGCTAACCGGGCGCAATATTCCCGTGGCGGGCGAGTACGAGGTGAAAAACGTCCAGGCCATGAAAATAATGGATCTTTTTGGGGTTGGCGGTTCGTTTTCCGAATTCTATCTCTCCGATTTTGTCGACGATGTGGTCTACCTCGGCCACGACGGCCCGGCCCATTTTGCCATCGCGGAAGGAGAGGTCAGCCTGGTGCCGTTGTCGGTGTATCACGGCAAACCGGGCAAGGGCCTTTCGATTCAAATGACGGTTCAACACGGGCCTGTTACCTTGCTGTCGGTGGTTCAGCGCGGGGACGGCTCGGTTGTGCTGCAGGTAGCCGAAGGCGAGTCGGTCGAAGGACCGATTTTGCAGATCGGCAACACGAACAGTCGCTATCGATTCAGTATTGGCGCCAAAAGGTTTATGAACGACTGGTCACAGGGAGCTCCGGCCCATCACTGCGCGATTGGGGTCGGTCACATCGGCGACAAGATAGAGAAACTTGGCAGTTTGCTGGGAATCGAGGTTAACAGGGTTTGTTGATAATCTTCCTTGTGAGATAATCGCCCATGGTTCATCTCTGGGATATGAAATCTACAACCGGATTTTGCGACACCATCGGCAACACGCCGCTCATACGGTTGAAAAAACTTTCCCAAGCCACCGGCTGCGAAATCCTGGGCAAAGCCGAGTTCTTAAATCCAGGTGGTTCGGTAAAAGACCGCGCCGCTCTCGGAATTGTTGAGGACGCAGAACGGCTAGGCCTTCTGCAACCGGGAGGAACCATTGTAGAGGGCACGGCGGGCAATACGGGCATTGGCTTGGCTCTGGTGGGGAATGGCCTGGGTTACCGCATACCGCACCATAATTGTAATCCCCGACACCCAATCACCGGAAAAAATGGACTTGTTAAGGGCCATGGGAGCGGAAGTGAGACCCGTACCTGCCGCACCCTACAGTGAGCCGGGCAATTACAACCACATAGCCAAAAGGTTGGCGGAGGAAACCGAAAATGCCTTCTGGGCTAACCGGTGATCAGCGACTCGAAGCCGAGGCGATAGGTGGCGAATTGGGGGCGCCAATTGGTGGCGCCTTTCAACTTGGCGTTGGAAATCTTGCGGTGGGGCAGTGTTCCATTGGGCAAGCGCCGCTGACGGATGGTTTTTTCGGGGTTGAAGCGGGGAACCGGCCTTCCCGTTTTTTGGGCCAGCCACTGGACGACTTCACGTTTAAGGGAGGGCCTGTCATCCACCACGTTATAAATGGTGTTCAAAGCTGTTTTATCGGCTCGCCAAATCTCCCATATGGCGGCGCAGATATCCTCCACTCGGATGAGGTTCAAGCAGGTTTCACCCTCTCCCGGCAGTTCCGAATGACCGGCCAGGACCTGATTGAGCAGGTAATGGCGTCCCGGGCCGTAGATCCCGGCCAATCGCAAGATGGTCCAGCCATCCGGTCCATCGGTTTGCAGGGCCCGCTCGGCCCGGCGCAGAATCTCCCCCTTTCCAGGCGGTGGTTCAAAAGGGGTTTCTTCCGTGATCCATTCCCCATCGCTGAAAGGATAGACACCGGTGGAACTGGTGTAGATGAGCCGGCCGGAAAAGCCCTCGCCGCACCATTGCACGAGCGATCGCATGCCTTCGAGATAGGTCCGGCGGTAACCCTCGGGACCACCGCCACCGGCGGCGACACAATTGAGGACACAGTCCACCGAGGAGGAAACCTCGGCATGCCAACCCCTTCCCGCCAGATCGGCCGCAACCATGTGAAAGCCCTCGGCCCGGAGGTTTTCTGCCTTTTCCGCGGAGCGGGTCAAACCGGTAACCCGCATACCGCGTTGGAGGGCCTGTCTGGCCACTCGTAGACCGAGGTAGCCCATTCCACATATGAACAGGTGTTTTCCTTCGGCTCCGGACCGGTTTTCCATGCTCTAAGGGAGTAGAACTTTCAAAAAATCATCAAGCTCTACCACGACCGCTCTTGAAAAAGCCTCCCGCCTGCCCTGAAGATCAGGACATGGGAAAAACTGCGCTATTTGTCTTTACCGATGGACTGGAGGAATTGGAAGCCGTCGCGCCCCTGGACATCCTCAGGCGAAGCGGGGTCGACTGCACCGTGGCTTCCCAAACGGACAGCCTCGAGGTCACGGGTCGCAACGGCATCACTTTGAAGGCTGACTGTTACTTCGAGGAAGTTGCCGACAAGCCCTTCGATCTGGTGGCGTTACCGGGCGGTCCCGGGGTCCAGGCTCTTCGCCGTAACCCTACCCTCCTCCAGGTCCTGCAAAAACAGGCCTCAACCGGAAAGATTCTGGGCGCAATTTGCGCCGCCCCTACCGTGTTGCACGATGCCGGGTTGCTGGAGGGGAGATCCTACACGGCCCATTTTACCGTGGCCGATGAACTGCCCCACATCATGGAAGATTCAGCCGTAGTTGTGGATGGCAACATCATCACTTCCAGGGGAGCGGGAACGGCGGTCGAATTCGGGTTGACCCTGGCGAAAATCCTGACCGGCCAGGTTACGGCCAAGGAGGTAGCGGATAGCATTCATTACAGGCCGGGCAAGGGGGAGGAGGTTTATTAACTTAGCGCCATTCCGTCTTGACCCCTTCCCTTCCAAGGTAGTCCATTGGCATGCATGACCCAGACCACCCCCTTTGGCCAACGCACCGAGGGGTTTACTTTGGTGGAAATCCTGGTGTCAATCGGGGTGATTATCATCCTTGCCGGGATCCTGTTCAGCGCCCTGAACCAGAATCGAAACGCTTCCAATCTGGAAACGGCCCAGATGATGCTGAGCCAGGCTTTCGCCAATGCCCGGGCGCAGGCCATTCTCAAACAAAGCAACGCCCGATTGCTCATCCACACTTCCTCTCCTGGCAACGAAACCGAAACGGAGAAATACCTGCGATACTTCGGGGTGGTGGTCGAAACCAGGTCGGGGTCCAGTCAATGGGAAACGGCCCTACCCGGCGAATACTTCCCGGCTGATATTTACTTCATTCCGGAAGCAAGTGTGGAAACATTGGAATGGAAGGAGAGTCGGCCGACCTCCCGGCATAACGGACAATCCATGAGTCTGGAATTCCCCTCCGGCAGGCCCGAAGCCAGTGGCTCCGGGCCCAAGTGGAGTTATTACGAATTCAAGAGTACGGGTAGGATGAGCGGCTTGCACAACAAGGTCGTCCTGGCGGAAGGAGTAAGTCGCGATACTGCACCGGAATTTCCGGATGACGTGGTCCTGACGGGGCTGATCTTCAACAGCTTTGGCCTGCAATTCCCCTTGGAGGAGGAGGAAGCGCTTTGAAACGGATTGGGGGATTCTCCTTGATCGAGGTCATCCTGGCGTTGGGGATTCTCTCGGTGGCCCTCCTCATTGTTTTCGGGATTTTCACACCCTTCCTCTACCGGACGGGAGAGGTGATTGAATACGGCAATGTGGACCGAGTGGCCGATCTGATTTCCACGGAAATTCAATTTCTCGAATATGAGGAAGTGATTTCCATCCTGAATCAGCAGGTCCGCCTCATGGCCAACCGGTCGGGTGATACCGTGGTTTCAAGCACCGATCCCCAACTGGAGCAGAAACTTCCGGAAGCGGATCGTTTTTACGCCATAAGGCTGACCAGAAATATCGACCTGTCCCCGGCAGGCAGGGACGGCACGGCAGGATTTGTCGCTTTCCAGATACGCATTGAGCGATTGATTAGGGCGCCTGATGGCCAACTCTTGGACAACCAACTCGATACAAACCTGGCCATTTTCAACACCGCCGTAACCCGATCCGGGCTTTGATAAGAAAACCTCCGGATACCCTCGGTTTCACTGTCCTGGAATTACTCGTTGCCAGCACTGTATCCATTATCCTGATTGGTTTGTTTCTCTCCGTATCGGCCAATATTCTCGATGCCTGGAGGCAAAGCCGGGACAGCCTATCTACCAATGCCAAAGCCCGCATGGTGCTGAACACCCTAACCACCGACCTGGAATCCGCCATCCTGCGGGACGACCGGGGGGTATGGCTGGCCTGCGACCTGCTGGAAACAAGGGCAACTTCAAGTCGTTGGGAGAGAGCGGACTTTCCTCAAAACGAAAAACCCAACGACGCCACCTCCTTGGAGATAGATTTTGCCAACCCCGATCTCGGCCCATCCCAATATCGCTTCGGTGTGGCCGGCGCCTGGTTGCGGTTTTTCGCCAGTCCCGCCGATGCGGCCGGTTCGGGAGATGGGGGTGATGTAAATGCCGTGGCCTATCAATTGATTCGCCGAAAACCACACAGTAGATCATCCGAGCTGGAGGAAAGTTATAACCTTTACCGCTCCATTGTGCGATCGGACTACACCCTGGAAGAGGTGAAAGAGGACGAGGGATACTTCATCGACCAATTTGACGGACGGAGCTACGAGGGCCAACCGGGAGAGGTGACGACACCGCGCAACGATTCCAGCTTGCTGGCCCGGGACGTGGTGGACCTGGGTGTGGTTTTCTACCGCAGGAACTCACTGGGCCAGGATGAGGCGTTGTTTCCCTTGACCAGTGGGGGCAGACAATTCCGCGTACCCCGTGATGGGATACCGGATTCGGCCGATGTATTTGTCCGCATCCTCGATGACGAGGGAGCCAAACAAATCAACGCTTACGAACGGGGTTTGATTCCCTCGACCCAATCCGATTTCTGGTGGGAAACGGTCAACCGTTTCTCCACGGTTTACTTCAAACGCATTCATTTCAAAACGGGCGGTCCTTGAAAGAAAGCAGACATGGCACCAGAACCGGACTCCAGAGGGGATTTGCCTTGGTGCTCGTTCTCTCCCTCTTGAGTTTCCTCATGCTATTGGTGGCGGTATTGGCCACTTCCCTGCGTATCGAAACCCAAACTTCCTTCAATAATCAACAATGGAGCAAGGCCCGGCAGCATGCCATGATGGGTTTGAACATCGGCCTGGGACAATTGCAGCAACTGGCCGGTCCCGACCAGCGGGTAACGGCCACCGGGGGCATGGTAGGCGAGAAATACCATCTTCCGGCCGGGGGGGAGCATTGGACCGGGGTTTGGGATGCCTCCAATGGAAACTTTCGAGGCTGGCTCGTCAGTGATGCCATAGACAATCCCTCCGAATCGCTCATAACCCAGAGCGCCCCCAACCCGGACATGTCCGACCAATCGGTCTGGTTGGTCAATGGTTCGGTCGACCCAAACGGGGTAAGAGAGGGAGGCGATGAGCGAGGAAAAATTCCCATCAGAAAACGGCCCATCCGCTCTACCTCGGTTCCGGGTTTTGCCCCCGAGGAGGAGAGGGTAACCGGTAACTTCGCCTATTGGATTTCGGACGAAGGAGTGAAGGCCAGCGCATTGAAAATGGAGACCCAACTTCCGAATTCGCTTTCAACTTTGGAGGAATCCCGCAGCAGGCAGATCATCAACCGCGTGACCGAGTTGGAGCACTGGTTCAACCGTTTCGACCCGGACGAAGACGACACCCGGGATTCCCTCGAACAAACCTTCAGCTTCAACCAATTGGAAGCGCTCGACGGCATATCCAGGGATGGGTTGGGGGAAATTTTCCACCAATTGACTCCTGTTTCCCTGGGGGTTCTGGCCAATACCTTGCCAGGCAGCCTCGGTGGTCTGAAAAAGGATCTATCCCAATTCCACCTGGTTTCCGATACCACCCTCCCCATTGGAGACGGAGTAATCGATTTTCTGCGCCATCGGCCCACCGCGGACGGTACGACAGAGACATAGGTTACAAATAATCCGGGCACATCGGTTACACTTTATTACTTTCATTTAGGGTTCGGTGTGTCGAGGATTTCCGATTCGCAGGGGCGATGTAGGCCGTAGGCCGGAAGCGCCTCTGCGAGTCGAACCTCAGGTTTCCCAGATACAGATTAGCGTAATGCAATTGGACCGTGCCTTGGTCGTCTTCAAACAGTCCCATCCGGCAACCGGCAAAGTGTTCTCCCACATGATAGCTCTTCCCCTCAAAAGATAGAAAGCCTCTGGTCGATATCGTCTTGACGAGGTAGTTTTTGGGGTAACGGATTTTGACGTTTTCGCCCATGCGTTTTGATGAGGGTTGGTACACTTCGGCCGGTCTTTGCATGCCGAGAGCTTCGTGAGGCCTTTCGTGATTGTAGGTGTGTGCCCAGCGTTGGAACCGTCGTTGTTGGGCAAGCAGGTTGGCCGAAGGCGGCTGGGTGGCTTCCGCTTTCAGATCCCGATGCATGCGTTCGTGAGAACCGTTGTCCTGGGGATGCCCAGGACGGGTAAACTCAACGGCGATCCCCTGCTCAATCCACCAGACACTCAGCCGGGAGAGGCGCCCTAGCCCATTAGCCGAAAATGGAGTGCCATGATCGACCCGGATGATGCCGGGAAGCCCGTAAAGACGGGCCATACGCTTGAATCCACGGTAGGTGGTAGCGAATTGTTGATTGGGCATGGCCCGGCAACCCAGTATGTAGTGGCTATTGAGATCTTTCAGTGTCAAGGGGTCACAACGGGTGCCGTCTGCCAGCTTGAACCAGCCCTTGAAATCGATCGTCCAGACATGGTTGGGATACTCGGCCTGGGTCAACTCGCAAGGTTGAACCAGATAGGCTCCAGGTCTCCGCCGGCGGGGCTTGATCATGCCGTTGCGCTTCAGTATTGCTCCAATCGTACTGCACGAGGGAGGCCTCCCGATGCCATGCTTCTTCAAAAGCAAATCCCTGAGCTTTTTCGGTCCCCAGGTCGGGTGCTTGCGGCGGTCCTGCAAGATGAGCTTTTCAACCACCGCATCGGTCAGGTTGGCATAACGCTGTGGGCACCGGCTTTTCTCATGCAAGCCGGAGGCTCCATGTTGCTCGTATCGTCGCAGGTACTTGTGGCCAGTCTTGCGGCTGATTCCGAAGTCATGACACAGCTCTGATATCGTAAATCGTCCACTCTTGGCCAAGTGCACGAATCTTAGTTTTTGGTCCATTAGGTCTACAGTTTTCCAGGGCATAATGCCCAGTTTGACTGTAACCTATGTCTCCGGTCTATCTGTTACCGATGTCTCCGGTTCATACCGACGACTTCCTTACCTTGCGGGGGACGAGCGGAGGCGGAAGAGGGGACCCCGTATTTTCCATTCCCCTGATCGCAACCGAGTTTGCCCTTCGCTTCGGGTTTTCCCTTCCCCAGAACGGTAATGGGCCCATCGATCTCCACTGGGCTCTGCGGACCGATCTTTGGAATTCAGCCAGCCTTCCCATCCAATCGACCCCGAGGAATGTTGCGGACCTGATTCTGCAAATTGAAGGTCTCCCCACCCTTTCCATTGCCCATTGGACGGTTCCGGGAACACCGGCCAACCCGAGAGCAGTATACACCATCGACCTTCAAAACGCCGGAATCGATGAAATTCCCGTCGACCTCTATGAGCGGCTGGCAGCCGGCGAAGTCCGCCATATTTTTCAGGCCGGAATCAGTCCCGATAGGGTTGATTTTCTCAATTTGACTCCGGGGGACAGTGGCGACGACCGGTTCATCATACAATCTCCCGGCGCCCTCGTGACCCTCAGACTGACCACCTCGACCGGAGAGCTTCTGCAAGAATTCATCGACATTCCCTACGCCCCTCTCCGGACCGATATCCTGGGAGTCCAAGACCTCAGTCACCAAACCGGAGATTGGGACACTGAAATGCTGCTGCGCTTTTGGTTCCGGTTTCAGGACGAACAAAACATTATCGGGTCCAATGGCCTGGGGGAGCTGGAACGTTGGTCATCGGAGGTAGATCCGAGAGGTCCCACCTTTTCTTTCGATCATCCCTTGATCGAATTCGATCCGGACGTATACTCCGGGCGTAGCGTGGATGACTTTTCAGACCGGCCTGAATTCTTTTTCGGAGGAGGCAGGGGAAGACCCGGGCGAAGCTATTTCCGGTTTTTCGATCTTCCAACGGTCGAACCGGTATCGATCGCATCCCTGCGACACCTGAATTTTCCCCACGCCGGCCCCAATTATCTGGGCAATCCCGGAGCCAGGGAAAACCGCGCCTTTGACGAACTTTATTTTTCCACCGTTCCAAGGATCTCGGAGGAAACGGATCGTCTTATGTCCATGGCCGGGGGATTTTATCGGCGGCCCTTTTTAAACCCGCACATCCTTATCAGGGGAGACCCAACGGGGGCCGATCTCATCGGGGCCAAGGAGATGGCCCGACACGTCCTTCTCTTTGCCGCATTCAACGTCAATTGCGCCTCGGCCAAGGTGTGGGAAATGATCCTGTCGGGCAACGATCGGGAGGATTGGAATTTCCGCATCCTGGAGGCGGGAAGATCTCCCAAGACCAGAGACCTCCTGGAAAATCCCTTTTTCCGGCTTCCCTTCGGGGCGGACCGGCACGACCGATACCCCTCGGATCAGCGCCGGAATTACCCCCATACCGGCGGCAAAACCTGGTGGAAATCGGGATTGCAACCCGAGCAACCGGAATGGGCCGCGGCCCATACGGTGGGCATGCGCGAATTTACGGACGATCAAATACGAGAGTTGGCCGAAGCCATTTCCCAGGTCAATCGGGAACAAGGGAAACCCGCCACCTCCATGGCAGATTTTCTCGACCGCGGGATCCTGCAAAATGCCATTGACCGGACCTCCATCAACACCATCGATGAATCCCCTTACGACGAAGCGGCCCGCGCCAACCGCATACCCATAAATGCCCCGGCCTTCCTCAATCAGGCCGACATTCTCAATACTATCGCTCCCTTCTTACAGGCCCGATCGGACACCTTTCGCATACGGGCCTATGGCGATGCCATAAATCCCGCTACGGGCAAGTTGGAGGCGCGGGCATGGTGTGAGGCCTGGGTTCAACGTGTCCCTGAGATGGTGGAAACGGGGACAGATATTGAGGGACCGGCTACCGGACTGGGACGCAAGTTTACCATCAGGCACTTCAAGTGGTTGGACGAATCCCAGATCTGATTTTCCTCATTGTGGTGAGCGCTTGGTCAGGCTTGGGCCTGGTAGCCCAACCGGCCAGTGAGCCGTCGAGGTCGATAGAATTCTGGGCCTACCGGGTGGGAAACGGCAACTGGAGCGATATCAGATTCGAGAACGGTGACGGGGAAGTCGCCACGCTGCAGTTGGGCAAAACCGTAAAGGGGCCCATTTTTGAATATCGGGGCCCGTCCCAAATAAAATTTTTCCGCGAGGTATCCGCCCCGACTGCGGCCAATCCCCATAATCTGACCCAAGGAACCATCGCCCAGGTGATTATCCCTTCCGGGTTGGAGAAAGGCATCCTGATTTTCACCGCCAACCCGGATGATCCCAAGAGTGGCCGGGAGTTTCAAGTTTACCTCATTAATGCCGATCCGGGAGAATTCCCCGCAAATAGTCTTCGCGTCTTCAACGCAACGGGGGTTCGACTTGCTGGAAAAGTGGGCCGGGAAACCCTGTATTTCGAGGGCGGCGCGTCGGAGGCCTTCAGCTTATCCCCCTTTAAGGAGGAGGGTATTCCGGTGGCGTTTATGGTCGAGACCCGCCAGGGACCCCGCTTCGTCTACGAAAGGGATTTGCATTATCGAGAAGACCGGCGGGTCATTCTTCTGCTGGAGCCCCCCCGGCGGAGGGGTTCCTACAAGATCCAGGCCACGAATTTGATTGAAGTCGTGGATGAAGAATGAAGGACCAGGCGAAGGATGCTGGCCCGGATGTTGCATGGAGTTTGGAGGATGACCTGTAGGAGCGGGTTTACTCCCCGATTGCGGTGAGGCCATTTTGAAGATCGGGGGATAAACCCCCTCCTACAGTTCTCTCAATCACCATCCCATGAAAATTTTCTCGTTTCTTCTTTTTATCCTTTTGCCTTCTTCCTTTTTCCTTCTTCCTTCTTCCCCAGCCACCATGAGAAAGATGGTTGGAATCTACAATCAGGCCGAAAAGAATCGGTGCCCTTATGGCAGGCAGCTCAAAACGCTAAACAACTTGGTCCTTCCCCATTTTGCTTTGGCTAGCCGGGGTTGAATGCGGGGTTGAGCACGCTGGGAATGACCGCCCCGGTGCGCTGTTGCCAAGCCCGCAATTCCTCCAGCAACATGGCCGCTCGTTCCGGTTCGGAATCGGCCAGGTCCCTTTTTTCACCAAGATCCTCTTTCAAATTGAACAGCTTAACGGAATCATCCTCAAAAAATTGCATGAGCTTCCAGTCTCCCTGGCGGATTACACTGCATGGGGTGGCCCTCCAGTAGGGCCTGTCCGTGCCGTAAACGCTGACCACCGTATTGTACTCGCCTCCCTCCAGATAAAGCGGAAAGTGCCAGAAAATAGAGCGATTTTCCAAAGCGGATTTTCCCAGGATCAAGGGCACGATGGATTGGCCGTCCACCGGTTGATGGGTCGGCAGGTTTGCCCCGGCCAGTTGGGCAAAGGTGGGTAAATAGTCCACCCCGGTAACGGGGGTTTCACAGACGGATCCCGCCTTGATGACACCGGGCCAGCTCATACAGGTAGCCACTCGGATCCCCCCTTCATAAAATGCGCCTTTGGCCCCCTTTAAGGGTTCATTCCAGGTGGCCCCGGAGAAGCCCCCGTTGTCGGAGGTGAAGACAATCAGCGTATTACCGGCAAGTCTCTGGGCTTGCACGGCTTCCCTGATGCGGCCGACCCCGGTATCCACGGCTTCGATCATGGCCGCATAGGTGGGATCCCAAGGTTTGTCCCATGGTCGGCTGTCCAGCTTTTTTTCGTATTTGGCGGTGACCTCGGGGCGGGCTGTGATGGGAGTGTGGACGTCCCAATAATTGAGATATATGAAAAATGGCCTCCCTGCATTCTCAGCTATGAAGCTGACCACCCCATCGGTAAGGGTTTCCTCCACCTCAATATCGTCATAATAATTCTCTTCGGGGCCACCCAACCCATTAGGATCGCTGAGGTCGAACCCCTGACCGTCCGGGCCTAAGTGCCATTTGCCAAACCGGGCCGGCCTGTACCCGGCCGATTTCAGGACCTCAGCGATGGAAGTGACCGAAGGGTCCAAGCTGGTTTTTGAGGGAAAGATTCCGTCCCCCATGTCATCTTCCCGGCGCGGCACCAGAAATTTCATATAGGCGGCTTCACCCTTGGCCTTGCCTCCCGGAGTCCACATTTGAGTGCGTGTGATATACATGCCGCTGACGATGCAGGCCCGGGATGGCATGCAGTTGGAAGCGCCCGGGTAGGCCGAGTTGAATTTCATGCCAGAAGCGCAAAGAGCATCGATATGAGGCGTCTCATAAAAGGAGGCCCCGTTATAGCCGACGTCCGCCCAGCCCAAATCATCGGCCATGATGAAAATCAGATTGGGGCCGCGAGGAGAATCGATCCCATAGACCTCGACGATGGCAACTCCGGTAGTTCCATTCCTTCCTTCAACCTTGGCCGTATACTCCCCGGGACCGAGAGTGAGAACGGCGGCAGAGCTCAGGCTACCGGCCGTCAGGTTTGGACTGCCTCCCCAAAGGTCGGTTACCAATTGCCCCTGACTGTCCTCCCAGTTGTCGTTGACCATGAGCTCGATAGGAGGATCGAGCGCAGCGCGAGGAGGCTCGCCCTCGCTGGTTTGGATGACCGTTAGAACCGGATCGGCCAGCGCGTTGGAAATACCGTCATTGAACAGTTCCGGGCCTTTGGCCTGGATCAACACCTGCCGGGCGCCATCTTCAATGATAAAACCTCCAATCACAACCTCCTCTCCCGTTCCCACCAAGGCGCGGGTGGAGAGATTGACGAACCTGCCATCGGCGGCCGAGATCGGTTGCGAGGCCCCCAATAGCCCTACCAGGACCAGCAGCATCGCCGCCGGTCCGAGGGTTAGGGTGACTAGGCTATTCCGCCTCCAGCTACCGTGTTCAACGATTGAGAGCACAGACTCGTGAAATTAGAAACATCGAGGTCGATGGCAAAGGAAAACCCTTTGAGACCGGGGGGACAGGATTAATCAGGAATCAGGAATTAAACCACCGATCCCACTTCGCCCAAACCGTGCTTCGCAATGCTACGCAGGTCAAGAGGCTACGGCAGGACAGGTTACACGGATGGGGAATTGGGGATTAACTCTCGCAAAGATCGCGAAGGTCAGAGTCAATTCCTTTAACCGATTGATATTCAATACGACACCGGTTTCGGAGTAATCCAGGACGCTCTCATCGGCCCCAAAGCGTTCTTCCAAAATATTTTTTTGGTCAAAGATTTATTGCATTTTTGAAAATAAAACATAACGTTATGTTTTATTTATGAACTTTTTGGACCGAGATATCCTCGAACAAGCCTTGCGGCTATTGGGAGAATTGGCTGAAGAACGCGGTATTCAGGTAGAGATTTGCGTGTATGGCGGTTCGGCCATGCTGCTGGCCTATGATTCCAGAAAAGCGACCAAGGATATTGATGCCACTTTGAATCCCCGCAAGGAGGGTAAACAACTAGCCGTGATAGCCGCTAAACGGCTAGGGCTCCACGAAGATTGGCTTAACGAAGATGTTCGGCAGTTTCTTGGACCCGATCCAAGGGAAGGACATCGTATATTGGATCTGAAAATACCTGGACTGAAAACCTTCGTGGTTACCGCGAATTATTTGTTGGCAATGAAAGCCATTGCTTGCCGCAGACCCTTGCCTGGCTACCGAGGTGATCAGGAAGATTTGGTTTTTCTTATCCGAAAACTGGAAATCGAATCGGTGAATGAAATCCAGCAACGATTGGACCGGTTTTTTCCTGACGAGGTCATCAGTGATGAGAATCGTCTGATTCTGGAATCTCTAATCAAGGAAGCGCATGATGACTGATAGAACTTCGGAAATCTTAGATAGACCCAAAACACTGAAAGAATTGGCCCAAAGGTCTTATTCGTTGGAAGATTTTGGTCGAAACCTTCGCGATTGGCAGCATGAGATTTCGCGCAGAGTGACTAGTCGTAATGGGTTCATGCGGAGCATAGAGGAGGAACCGGAAAAGCTGGAAAAGAAATTTGATGGAGGAAACCTAGCGGATGCCTACCTGGCCGCCTACGCGGACTGGCTATCAGCTCAAGCATCGCTGGAAAGCCCGCCCTGGGTAGATGACTCGCAACGCAGGTTAACGAATCCCTGGTATGCCGACTCCAATTATTCACAACTCGAGGAGTTGGCTCCCAAGAACTTTCGTATTCGTGGAGTCTATACCATACCCGATCACATCTTTAAACCCCGGCCGGGTAGACCTCGGGTATCAGCCGAACGAAAACGAAAAAAAGCCATGGAACGCCAACGAGCATATCGAAAACGCATCAAGGCTCTTGTAGAAAAGGCCCGATTACTGGAAAGCTACCAACTTAGGACAAGGAGGTGACAGGTTCATGAATGTCGGATGGAGTGAAAAAGTTTTGAAAGCAGTTCGAAATATTAACGGTACATGAACGACACTCATTTTGACTTTCTGGTGGTTGGTGGCGGCAGCGCTGGATACGCGGCGGCCCGGACGGCCCGGGAGGTGGTGGAAAGGGTGGCTATTGTGGACGGCAGCGAACAACTGGGCGGACTGTGCATCCTGCGCGGCTGTATGCCTTCAAAAACTCTTTTGTATTCAGCCGAGGTGCTACACAACGCCCAGCGCGGCGCCCTCTTTGGTCTCCATATTCCGGAGGCCAACGTGGACATGGCCAAACTGCACCGGAGAAAGGTCGATACCATCGGAGAATTTGCCGATTACCGGACAGAACAATTGGAGAGTGACCGGTTTACCCTCCTTCGCAACCGGGCGGAGTTTACCGGTTGCAATTCCATTCGACTCGATGACGGCCGCCAGTTGACGGCGGACAAAATCCTCATTTCCACAGGCTCTGTCGTCCAAGTTCCCCCCATCCCCGGACTACGAGAACTCGATGGTGTGTGGACCAGCGACGATGTGCTGGAGCTGGATTTTCTGCCCGAATCGGTCATTGTTCTGGGCGGAGGGATTGTGGCTTGCGAACTGAGCCAATACCTGAATCGCATAGGATCGAAGGTGATCCAGATTCAGCGCAGCCCGCACATTTTGAAAGAAACCTCGCCCCAAGCAGCCACCATAATTGAAAAGGTATTTCGCGAGGAAGGAATCGATCTCATTACCGGTAGCCAAATTGCCCGGATCCGGCAAACCGAAGAGGGGTATGAAGTGGAATTCGAGTCGGATGGAAAGCGCTTTATTGGCCGAGCAAAACATTTGTTCAATGCCCTCGGTCGGGCGCCCAACACCCAGGGTTTGAAACTCGATTCTGCCGGCGTGAAGTTGAGAAGAAATGGCTATATTAAAACCGGTCCCTATAACCAAACGGACAATCCAAATATCTATGCCGCAGGCGATGTGGCTGGTCCGGAAAAAATTGTCCACGTCGCCATCATTCAGGGCGAGGCTGCGGCCCGACATGCCACGGGCCAAAAAACCCGGGATCCATCCGATTGGGACTTTCTCGGGGTAATATTTACCGATCCCCAAATTGCTCTGGCTGGAAAGAATGGCGCAAACCTGGAAGCCGAAGGGGTCGATTACGTCAGCGCCGAATATCCCTGGGATGACCATGGGAAGTCCATCCTCATGGAAGCCAGGCACGGCTATGCCAAAGTCTGGGCCGATCGTTCGGGCGGAATTCTCGGGGCCGAAATCGTGGGCAAGGACGCCGGGGAATTGATCCACATCTTTTCCGTAGCCATCAGCCTCGAAGCCAACGTGGTGGATTTGCTGCAAGCGCCCTGGTATCACCCCACCCTGTCCGAAATGGTCACCTATCCCCTGGAGGAAATCGCGGAGAAATTAGAAATAGACCACGGATTACACGGATGGGAACGGATGGGGAAGTGACTCTCGCAAAGGCGCAAAACGGAGGGCGGTTTTTCAACCCGCCATATAGAGGAAAAAACAATGTTTAAGGTTTTTCTAACAACTCTTTCTTTGGTCGCTTTATCCTGCTTCGACCAAGGGCTACGGCAGGACAGGTCCGGCTTTGCCGGAACAGGATCGCTTCGCCAGCAGGATTTTTTTGATTATATGTAACTACTCAGGTATCTTAAACAATCGTCCGCATGGATGTTTTATTGATAACATATTACGAAACTGTAGGAGGGGGTTTATCCCCCGATCTTCCAAATCAGCCTCACCGCAATCGGGGGATAAACCCCCTCCTACAGTTCTCTCAATCACCATCCCATGAAAATTCTCTCGTTTCTCCTTATTATCCTTCATCCTTGAAGCAAACCCCAATATCATTCTCATACTTTCCGACCATCCAGGTTATGGAGACCTGAGTAGTTACCAATCCCGCATTGGCAGGCACGATTATAAGAAATGACCCCGAGGACCCCGTAAGGACCTATGGCTCCTCCTGCAAATAAACGAACTTCAAGGGTCGACTATCGATAACGTTATCGTGCCAGTTTCTTACTCGGGTATCCACCAGGTAATTGCGCCTGTAATGGTAAATGGGGGCCACAGGCATTTCCTCCAGAAGAATGGCTTCAGCCCGCTGGATGGTTTTGATACGCAATTGCGGATCCAGTGTCCGCCCAGCCCGAGCGTAGAGGGCGTCAAATTCAGCATTGGCCCAATTGGAATCGTTATTGCCTGAATTACTGAGAAATATATCCAGGTAGCCGGCATAATCGGTAGCGCCGACCCAACCTGCCCGAGCGATCTGAAAATCCCCGTTATCCCGGGTATCGAGATAGACTTTCCACTCCATGTTGACCAGTTTGATGTCGATCCCCAAACCGGTTTTCCACATTTGCTGAATGGCCTCGGCAATCTTGCGATGGTTTTCCGCAGTATTGTAAAGCACTTCCAATTGCGGGAATCCCGCCCCGTCAGGATAACCGGCCTTCGCCAACGATCGTCTAGCCTCCGCCAAGTCCTCTTTGAAGGTGTAATCGGGCTGATAATGATTGGCTCCTGGCGGTATGAAGGAAACTGCTGCTCGTTGCCCGCCCTGGGTAACCTGCTCGACGATATCCTTCCGGTTAATTGCCAGAGAAAGGGCCTTTCTCACCATTGCATTGTCCAAGGGAGGCCTCTCGATATTGAAGGAATAGTAGTATGTTCCCAAAAACTGGTGGCTGCGATAGTGGGGAGGCCGTATTTGCTCCATCTCCTGGATGACGTGCAGAGGAAGGGAAGCGGCCACGTGAACCTGACCGTTCTGGTAGGCCCGATAAGTGGTATCATGGCTTTCGATGGGGTAAAAATTCACCTGCTGCAACCGAACGGTTTCCCTGTCCCAATAGTGGGGATTGGGTTCCAGAGTGAGGATGGAATTGGTCTTCCACCGGACCAGGTTGAAAGCGCCATTGGAGACGATATTCTCAGGGCGAAACCAACCGCTGCCCCGTTCGTCCATGGCCCCGAATTTTTCCACTGTGGTTCGGTGAACCGGGAAAAAATATTGACCGTCCAGGTATAGCAGCAAGACGGGGTGCGGGTGATCGAGCAGGAACTCCAGAGTGTGGTCGTCGATTACTTTGCACCCGACTTGGTCAAAATCAACGACCTCGCCTTTGTTATATTTGATGGCATTGGTGATGCCCTGAAAAAACTGGATATAGGGCGTAGCCAGACCCGGGGATAAGGCACGTTTCAGACTGTAGTGAAAATCATGCGCGGTAAGCGGATCCCCGTTGGACCACTTCAGATTTTCCCTCAGAAAAAAAGTATACTTCCTGCCATCCTTACTGATTTCCCAATCTTCAGCAGCGGCTGGAGCCGGTTCCAAGGTAACCGGATCGATTCGCACCAGGCCTTCAAACACGTTCTCCAGAATCCTCATCTCCGGGAAACCCGTTATCACGTGGGGATCCATGGACTGGGGTTCTGCCCCGTTGGCGATGTGCAAGACCTGGTTTCGCACCCCGGCGTCCACGGGCCGCTCGCGCCCCTTACAGCCCATCAGGAGTACCGCGAGCAGAGAAAAACAGAGAACTTCGGGCCGAATCAGAGGAATTTTGAAGCGCATGGGAGAATGGTTTGAGCCGATGGAAAGGGTTCAATTCAATGGCCACAAAATGCACAAAAGTCATAAAATGAGCACAAAAAAAGTAAGAGAATCGCGGGATAAAGCCGTTCCTACATGGCCAAGGGACGCCCATATAATTTCCAGCCGCGTCAACTCTGGTTCAATTCGGGCGGATCCCTGCATCGCCCAAAATTGACCGCGATTCCACGAATCGCGGTCATGTAGGAGGGGCTTTACGCCCCGATACCTACGATCCCCGATTCCCCTCACAACGCGCATATCACCCGTAACACCGCAACTCCCACCCATCGCGGGATAAACCCGCTCCTACAATTTCCACCTGTAATAATCCGTGTAACCTGTCCTTGCGTAGCTATTTCTCCCCATCCGTGCTCATTCGGATCAGGTTTGGGGAAATTTCTGCAAGGCCCGCCGCAAATCAATCGATCCCTCGTAAATGGCTCTACCGGTTATCACTCCCCGGAAATTAGCATACTTTTGTTCAAAACCGGACAATGCGGCCAAATCCTCCATTCGGGCAACCCCGCCACTGGCAATGAGATCGGCGGAACAATTTTTGAGCATGACTTCCTGGGCCTCCAGATTCGGACCGGTCATCATGCCATCGCTACGAATATCGGTGTATATTATAGTGCGCACTCCCAATTGGCAAACCCGGCCGGCCAGCTCGAGGGCATCCACCCCGGAAGTGTGAACCCAGCCTTCCACGGCTACCAGACCGTCCTTGGCGTCAATTCCCACCGCGATTCGATCCCCGAATTCCCCCACCAGGGCCCCCACGAAATCCGGGTCGGTGCAGGCCCTGCTCCCTATGACCACTCGTGCGACCCCGGCAGCGAATGCGTTGCGAACAGAGGAAAAATCCCGCAGGCCTCCACCCAACTGAACCTTTAATCCCAAGGAGGTTATCTCCTCCACATGATGGAGATGGGTGGAAATTCCGGAAAAGGCGCCGTCCAGATCGACCACGTGGACCCAGGTCGTTCCGGCTTCCAGCCAGACCTTGGCGGCCTCTACGGGCCGGTCGAAATAGACGGTTTCCAGGTCTGCCCTGCCCTGCAGCAAGCGAACCGAGCGGCCCTTGTGGATATCGATAGCGGGAAAAACGATCACTCCCAATGGGCTAAAGGGAATAGACCAACTGGCAACGATAAATCTTCATCACTCCTGACTTGAGGCGATTGGCCTATCCTTCAGACTGAAGTTCATGGCAAAAAGCGCGTACCACGTTCCGAAATTTCTCACCAAACTGTTGGCCAGCCGGTCTCCATCGGGGCACGAGGGGGAAGCACAGGCGGTATTTGATGAGTTCGTAGCCCCCAAGGCCGATTCCTATGAGAGGGATGTGCTGGGAAACCGGATCGCCACCCTGAATCCGCAGGGCGATCCCTCCATTCTCCTGGCCGGCCATCTCGACGAACTTGGATTCATCGTCAAATACATCGATAAACGGGGCTACCTGTTTTTCGACACCGTGGGCGGACACGATCGCTCCCTGATACCGGGCCGCCGGGTCCGCCTAAAGACCCGTCAAGGAATCGTGACTGGGGTCACGGGCAAGCGCGCCATCCATCAAATGGACTCCCGGGAGCGGGAGAAAGTGCCAAAGATTCACAATATGTGGATCGACTTGGGCGTCTCGAGCAAGGAGGAGGCCGAAAATCTGGTGCGGGTGGGAGATACGGGGACTTACGACCACGAATTCGAGCTCTTGCACGGTTCGGTGGGTACGGCCCGGGCATTTGACAACAAAACCGGGGCCTACATTGCCGGCGAAACCCTGAGGCGATTGGCCGATGAACCGGGCTTGGCCGCCAAAGTGGTGGCGGCGGGCACCACTCAGGAGGAGATCGGGCTTCGCGGCGCTACCACCTCCACCTTTGCAGTGGCGCCGGATTACGGAATAGCCATCGACGTGGGTCACGCTACGGATTTCCCCGATGCGGATAATAAACGGTTTGGGGAGTTTAAGCTGGGTGGCGGCGTCATCATAACGCGCGGTCCTCAACTCAATCCCCTGGTAACCGAGGGCCTGATCGCCACCGCCGAAGCGGAAAATATTGCCTACCAACTGGAAGCAGAACGTGGCGTCATTTCCAACGACTCCCGGTCGATTCAGGTGGCCGGTCCCGGCGTGGCCACCGCTACGATCGGCCTGGCCCTGCGCTACATGCACACACCCAGTGAAATGGTGGATTTGGAGGATATTGAAGCCTGCGTGCGGCTCCTGGTGGCTTACATAAAGTCCCTCGAAGCAGGAGATCGGGCCGTGGTTTGAAGGTGCGGTGGAAGGGGTCAGGACGTAAAAAGTTGTGCCTTACAAGGTCAGTTGCCTTGTAAAAGTGTATGAAGTACCTGTCTGCGTGCGTCGCACAGGCAGGCAACGGAATACAGTTTTCAAGGCCTGACCCTTTTCTTGCAGAGGGGAAGAGAATTAGGAATTAGGAAGGGGATCTCGCAAAGATCGCAAAGAACGCGAAGATTTTTTTCTCATGCCTTAGCGATCTTTGAACGCTTCGCGAGAGGCAATTTCTGGTTTTAGCCTTTTAACCTTCAGCCTTCAGCCTTTCAGCCCCTCTGGGTTCTCTGTAGTGATTAATATAAAGGACATGACCCTAGGCCGCATCTTCTGAAGGGGAAGAGACCGAGGCGGGACCCGGAGCACGTCCCCGGGGTTTTCCCATCTGCTCTTTCCCTGCCTTCTTTGGGGTATTTTTTGTGAAATACTGGATCTTGGGTTTATGCTTCCCTTCAACCACGGCCCGGGTAACCAGAACCTCCTTCACATTTTTTTGGTGAGGAAGGTCGTACATGATATCCAGCATGATTTTCTCCATGATGGAGCGCAAGGCGCGGGCTCCGGTTTTGAGCTTCTTGGCCCGAATGGCTATGGCTTTAATCGACTCCCGGTCAAACCTCAATTTGACCCCCTCCAGGGCAAACAATTTTTCATACTGTTTGACCAGGGCATTCTTGGTTTCGAGGAGAATTCTTTCCAGATCATGGGGAGAAAGCTCCTCCAATACGGTGAGGATGGGCAGGCGGCCGATGAATTCGGGGATCATGCCGAATTTTATGAGGTCTTCCGGTTCCAAACTGTCCACGATAGCGGTCAAGACCTGCAATTCCTGGACATGGGATTGGTTGTAACCCAGATAACGTTGCCCTATCCGTTTGTTGATGATCTCTTCCAGGCCGACGTAAGCCCCCCCGCAAATGAAGAGGATATTCTCCGTGTTGACTTGGATGTACTCCTGGTTGGGATGCTTCCGCCCCCCTTGGGGGGGAACATTGCAGACCGTTCCCTCCAAAATCTTCAAGAGGGCCTGCTGCACCCCTTCGCCCGAAACGTCGCGGGTGATGGATACGTTCTCCGTTTTTCGGCCGATCTTGTCGATCTCGTCCACGTAGATTATGCCACATTCGGCTTTTTTCACATCGTAGTTGGCCGCTTGCAGCAACCTCAGGACGATATTCTCCACATCTTCACCCACGTAGCCGGCTTCGGTCAGGGTAGTGGCATCGGCGATGGCAAAGGGAACATCGAGCATATCGGCCAAGGTCCGCGCCAGGTAGGTTTTCCCGCTGCCGGTGGGGCCGATCATCAAAATATTGCTCTTCTCAATTTCAACTTCGAGAAGCGACTCGTCGATAGTGTGTTGATGAACCTGGCTGCGGTAAATTATGCGCTTGTAGTGATTGTAGACGGCCACGGACAACACTTTTTTGGCGTGCTCCTGGCCGATAATATGCAAGTCCACCCCGGCCTTGATCCGATTGGGTTTGAGCAGCTTGAAGGGGACGGCGGACGGCGGAATCGTCGTCTTTACTTCCCGATCAATGACCGTCTTGCACACGGTTACACAGGAATCGCAGATATAAACGCTACCGGGCCCCGCAATAATTTTGCGGACCTCGTTTTGCGATTTTCCGCAAAATGAGCAAAAGGTCAGTTTGGTGGCTTTTGCCATGATGGATCAGGATGCTTTTTCCACCCCAGTGCGAATGGATATGACGTTATCGACGATACCGTAAGCTTTTGCTTCCTCGGCGGTCATATAATAATCGCGGTCCGAATCCTTTTCAACCTGCGCTTCCAATTTTCCGGTGTGTTTGGCAATGATTTTGTTTAAGGTTCGCTTCCAACGCAGGATTTCTTTCGCCGCTATGGAAATGTCGGAGGTTTGGCCCCCGGCCCCTCCCGTAGGCTGGTGTATCATGACCCGGCTATTGGGAAGGGCATAGCGTTTACCCTTCGTTCCAGAAGTGAGAAGGACCGTGGCCATGCTGGCGGCCATTCCCACACAATAAGTGACGACGTCGCAACTGAGCAGGTTCATGGTATCGTAAATGGCCATGCCCCCGGTTACTACACCCCCGGGAGAGTTGATGTAGAGGTTGATGTCCTTTTTGGGATCCTCCATCTCGAGAAAGAGGAGTTGGGCGATGACCAGATTGGCGATCAAATCGTCAATGGGAGTGCCGATAAATACAATGCGGTCTTTGAGCAGCCGGCTGTAAATATCCATGCTGCGTTCTCCCCGGCCGGTATTTTCGATGACGTTGGGAACGTAAAAACTCACAAAATTTTTCTCCTTATTCCACTATACCTTTGTTTTTCGCGACGGTAGATTGTTCCACCAGGAAATCAAGAGTCTTGTTAAACAAGATGGATTCCTGCATGGAACGCATGCGTGCCCGATCTTTTTGCAAGGCTTTGGCGATTTTCTCGGGCTTCTGTTGGGTCTGGATAGCCTCCATTAAGATGAGGTTTTGAAAATCTTCCTGCTCCGGATGAATGTGTTCAACTTCGGCGATTTTTCGGATGATCCGGTTGATGGTTACCCTCCGCCGGGCCTCCTTGGCGGCATCCTCGCGTAATTCGGCCTCGAACGCCTCCGGATTATCCTCCGCCGCCCGGGGGGTCCAGCGCCTCTCCAAAAGGGTCTGAAACATGTACTCGCTTTCCTCATCCACAGCGGATTGCGGCAGATCGAAAGCGGTGTTTTCCACCAGAAAATTGAGGACCTGTTCGCGCATAATGCGCTGCTTTTCCTTTTCCAGGCGGTTGGTCAGATCGGCCCGGATCGATTCCTTCAGTTCCTCGGCCGACTCGACTTGGAAGGTTTTGAGGAGGTCCTCATCCAACTCCGGCAGAATCTTTTCCCGGACCTCGAAAACTTCAACGGCGTATTGGACCGACTTTCCCCGAAGGGCTTCAACTTCAAGGTTGTCGGCAAAATCCACCGTAATCTCCTTTTTCTCCCCCGCAGCCAAACCGATCAACTGCTCGGCCAAGCCAGGGAAATCCGCCCTTTCGGGGGAGGCTTCTTCCCAGGACTGGGATTGTCGGGCAAGCAGGGGTTGGTCCGGCACTATTTCCTCCAGTGGGCGCCCCTCCAACCTGCCTTCATAACTGACCATGAGGTAATCGGATTCTTCGGCCGGGGTGGCCTTTTTTTTGAAATCGGCCCGCTGGGAACGCAAAGTGTAAAGGGCCTTTCCCACTTCCTCGTCGGTTACTTGGGCAGGGGGAACCATTACGGTAATACCCCTGTATTCGGGCAGGGTAATTTCGGGTTCGACGTCTATCAGGAAGGTGATTTCGGCCGGTTGGCCCACTTGAATTACCCCGGGCTCGATTTCGACCACCGAACATACCTGCAAACGGCCATTTTCCACCATCTTATCGTAGGCCTCTGCTATGGATTTTCGCTCCAACTCCTCAGCCACATCCCGAGCGTACCTCCTTAAAATGATATTGGCGGGAGCTTTCCCGGGGCGAAATCCGGGTATGCGGACCTGTCGGGAGAATTGTCCAACCACCCTCTTTTGGGTTCTGTCGATTTCGGATGCCTCCACCGAAACGGCCACCTTCTTTCGGGTATCATTAATGTCCTCTACTCGTATCCTCACGGGCCTCTGGGCAATTGTTGGAAGTAAAAAAGCGCTTTATCATGGAAGCCGGCCTACCGTGGTCAATCCCAATGCCCCGGGCAAGATATTAAAAAGGCTAAAGGCTGAAGGCCAAAGGGGGGAGAGGCGCCGGGGGCGCGGAGAAGGAGGAATGATGGAGTAATGGAATGATGGCACAAAGGTGGAGAGAGAAGAATAACCACGGATTACTCTGATGGAATGATGGAGTGATGGCACAAAGGCACCCGCCTACGCCAAGGCCTACGGCGTGGCATGCAGAGGTTTATCGTGATCTTGATCTTGATCGATAATGAAACATGGATGCACAGGATTGACAGGATTAGGAAGGGGCTCTCGCAAAGGCGCCGAGAGCGCAAAGATAAGAAGGAGAGGGATGAGGAAAGTTTAACCAGCATCCAGCCCCCATCATCTGGCTTTTACGCCAAAGGCGTTAAACTCCAAAGCCCAGCGTCGCGCAGCGCACGCTGGGTTACCCATCACCCATATGATTGAACCCCAACGGGGTTCCACAAATAATCCCCAAAATCCCAATTAAATGAACCCATCCCCCAGCAATCCAGCAATCCAGCAACTCTCCTTGACCCCTTCCACTTTGATGGTGTGATGAAGGAAAGTCATGCCAAATTGCTCTCCGGACGCCTTTCCCCTGTTGGTTACCGATGCCAGCTCGGTCGGAGCCCTGGCGGGGATCATGGGCCGGGATGGCTGGATGGCATACCGCTCGAAAGGGGGCGCCACTTCCAAGACATTTTTTGCCTCGGTCCAACACCTCCTCACGGAAACGGGACTCCACATACGTGATCTGCAAGGATTTATATTCTGCGAGGGGCCCGGTTCCACCATGGGTATTCGGATCAACTGCATGGCGGTGAGAACCTGGGTCTGGCTGAATGCGGACCAACCCCCCGTCTACGCCTATAAGAGCCTGGAAGCCATGGCGCTCATTCAATCGAACCGGCTGGGCCATCCATTTGCCATTTTTTCCGATCTGCGGGCCGACCAGTGGAATGCCATACGGGTCGACTCGCCGGGGCAATCCTCCCCCGTGCAAGTGGTAACCTCAAAGGATCTGGAACACTGGCCTGATATCCGGTATCACCTGCGACAACGGCTCTATTCCCCCGCGGCCCCAAAGGGCAGCCGGTCACTGACCTACGATATCGAGCCTCTGCAAAGCCCCAAGGATTTTGCCGGGTTGATCCGACCGATAAGAACCCCCAAGCCCTTTCAGACAACGACAACCACCTTTAAAAAGTGGGCCCCGCAAAGACATCGAAGGGGAAAAAGCCACAAAAGGCACAAAAAACAGGGTAAATTTGATTAGCTCTCGCAGAGACCGCAAAGGTCGCCAAGGTCTCTAAAATGAGTAAATTCTTATCCATTTCTTTGCGTTCTTGGCGTCTTCCGCCTTCATCGATTACGGCGTGACAAGTGGAGAGTGGAGAGAATGCGCCAAAGGCGCGAATTAGGAATTTTGTGTATTTTGTGGTTCATTCCCTTCTCCAAGTCGTTGATTTTTCGATCAAGATCACGATGATTTACTTCGTGCCCCTTCGTGTCCTTCGTGGATCCAATTTCCATTCAGCCTTCAGCCTTTCTCCCCCCCTCCCTGTCCTGCCGTAGCCCTTGGGCGAAGCAGGATGTGTCCTCTGTGGTTAATTCCTCATTCCTAATTAATTCCCTCTCCCCCTTTTCACACCCTTCGTAGTCGTAGTTCTCTGGTTTCAGTTTTTTCGATCAGGATCAAGATCACGATTAAGATGATGTACCCTTCAGCCATTACTCCACTATTCCATATTTCCATTATTCCATTATTCCATTATTCCATTATTCCTTCTTCCGCGTTCTTTGCGAGAGTCAAATAATTCAGTTGTCAGTGGTTAGTGACTAGTGGCTAGTGAATTTTTCCTAATTCCTGGTTTCAGCCTTTAGCCTTCAACCTCCTCCCTTTGTACATTTTAATTCCTCATTCCTAATCGGCGCCCCTCGGCGCCTCCATCCGTGCCCATCCGTGAAATCCGTGGTCTCATTCCTCAAGGATTTTCGATCAGGATCAGGATTTGACCCCTTCCCTCCCAACTTCGAAAATGTCCGCAGTCTGTGTGAACAAATTAACGGGATATGACACTAGCCCGCATCCGGCCAGGATCCCCTCAGGATGAACATATTTAACCAGGAACAAGCCAGGTGTTGGGCCGAAATAGACTTGGCCGCCCTCGAACGCAATCTGTTCAAAATCCGCTCCGCCTTGCCGGCTCACATTCGTTATGTGGCGGTGGTCAAGGCGGACGCCTACGGACACGGCCTGGCCCAAACAGTGGCCCGGCTCATGCAATCGGGCGCGGATATGTTCGCCGTGGCCAATGTCCGGGAGGCCATCGCCATCCGTGAAATGGGATCCGGTTGGCCCATACTGGTCTTATCGGCTGTCCTTCCGCATGAGGATGCCTACCTATTCCAACACAACTTGATACCAACGATTTCCACCTTGGAGGAAATAAAGAGGCTGGACGGCAAAGCCAGGGCGGGAAAGACCACCCTGAACGTGCACCTGAAGATCGATACCGGAATGGGGCGACTGGGCGCCTGGCACGAACAAGCCGAACCGGTCATCAAGGGACTGGGAAAAGCTGCTGGATTGAAGTTGACCGGCATCTTCACCCACTTCAGTTCGGCGCCGACAGACGGGGATTTCACTTCTCTACAGCGCAACCGTTTTCTCGCAGTGCTGGAAAAAGTGGCTAAATATCACGAATTGGAGGCTTGCCTCATTCACGCCGACAACAGCGCCAGTTTGAGCAGTTTTGACCAGTCGAGTCCCTTTAATGCGGTGCGAGTGGGTTTGCTGCAATTTGGCGCGGCGCCCTACCCCGATTCGTTGTTTGCCAACGTTTCAACTGAACCGGTCCTCTCCTTCCACAGCCGTGTATCCCTGGTAAAACCGCTTCCCCAAGGTACCCCTATCAGCTACGGACGCCTCCTCACCCTGCAGCGGCCTTCCCACATTGCCGTATTGGCGGCGGGATATGCGGATGGGATCCCGATGCAATTTACCAACCGGGGTCAGGTCCTGATCAAGGGCAGTCGCTGCCCCGTCCTGGGCAGAGTCACCATGGACCAATTAATCGTGGATGTGACGGATCTGCCCAATCTCCCCGAGAGCGGGGAAGTAGCCACCTTCATCGGAAAAAGAGGTGAAAAGGAAATCACCGTTGCCGAATTCAGCAAATGGGCCGAAACCATACCCTGGGGGTGTTTTTGCTCGATTTCCCAACGGGTGCCCAGGATCTACAAAACCTTCCGGGAATAAGGGGTCAAACGTAGAAAATAGAATTATCCTTGCCATCCCAGCCGAATCACGATGGCCCTTAGGCAAGGATAATTCTATTTTCTACGTTTGACCCCTTCAAATTTCGACTCCTTGTAAAAGTGTATGAAGTACCTGTCTGCGTGCGTCGCACAGGCAGGCAATGGAACACAGTTTTCAAGGCCTGACCCGAATGGCACTTAGTTAAGCGCCATTCACGTTTGACCCCTTCAAATTTCGACTATAAATCTTGCTAAAGAAGGCATCCAACATTACTTATTATCAAGCTCATGAAAACCCATACCATCAGGAACCTTGACCCGGCCCAGGCCTGGTTGCCGCTGAAAAATTCGGACTGGAATGAGGGCGCGGCGCGACATTTATTGAGGAGAATCGGCTTCAGCATCCGCCCCGAGGCGTTGAAAATTGCCATGGAAGAGGGCCTGGGGCCCGCCATAGGCCAAGCCTTCGCCGGGGCGAGGGTCACGAAACCCTCGGAAAGCCTTCGGGAAGTAGCGGAGGGCTACCGCACCCTGCGCCAGCGTCAAGAGGGCCTGCCCGAAAAAGAGCGCCGCAAAATCAGGCAGGCCATGAACCGAAAACGCCGGGCCACCATGGAGGAGATCACCATCAATTGGTTGAAGAACGCATCCAAGGCGCAAAACTCCGCTTTTGAGAAATGGGGCTTGTTTTGGGAGAACATTTTCGTGGTTACGGCGCAGAAGGTGAAAAACCCCGCCATGCTCTACCAGTACCAGATAACCTTGCGGCGGCATTCCTTCAAGACCCTGGCAGAAATGGCCAAAGCTGTTGCCCGAACTCCGGCCATGGTCCTTTTCCTGGACCTGCAACAGAACAAAAAGGGTAGCCCCAACGAAAATTACGCCCGGGAGTTGTTCGAGCTCTTTTTGCTCGGGGAAGGCAATTACACCGAAAAAGACATCAAGGAAGCGGCCCGCGCCTTTACCGGATACCGGCAAGTGAATGGCCAATTCCGCTTCATCCCCAAGCAGCATGACGACAGCAGGAAAACCGTTTTTGGGAAAACAGGGAATTGGACCGGTGATGACATCGTAGACTTGGCCCTCCAGGAACCCGCCGCCCGCACATTTATCCCCAGGGAGTTGTGCAAGCACTACCTGAGCGACCAAATAATTCCGGATGAATACCTGCAATCCCTTGGAGATAAATGGGCCGAGAGAAATTTCGACCTCACTTGGCTGGCCTCCACCTTCTTTTCTTCCCGCCTGTTCTTCCACCCGCAATTCAGGGGGAACAAGATAAAAAGCCCCTTTGAATTCCTCATCGGGCTGTTACAGGATCTCGATCTCGACTTGGCGCCCCTGCCCAGGCGTGTTCTTCCGGCCTTGGGCGGAATGGGGCAGAATTATTTGAATCCACCCAACGTCCGCGGCTGGGTGGGTGGTAAATTGTGGATCAACAGCGCTACGATAATCCAAAGGCGTCTTTTGGTGGAAGGACTGTTCAACCCGCCCCATCGCAACAACATGAACTCCGATGAGATGATGGCCCTGGATCAAGCCCGAGAAGCGGGCCAAGGCCGTTTTTTTGTCTCCCGAGAACAGGGCGAAACCTGGGCCAGCCTGCCCCCGGAAGAGCGCCTGGACCACTTGGCTGGACAGTGGCTGGCCAATCCCCTGGAAGAGGGAGAACGGAAAAGTTTGATACAGTTCTTGCACGATAACCAGTCCTCTCCCCTACCCGCAACCCAGGCAGTGGCCATTACCCTGCTGCAGTCGCCCCAATATCAATTAGTCTAATTGAAGACGTCATGAAGAATTCGATTTTTAATTTTCCAGCCACCCGACGGGAATTTATCAGCGCCTCGGCCAAGGGGACCGGTTTGCTGGCTTTCAGCCAATTCGTCCCCGCTTTTTTGCGGGACTCGGTGGCAAATCAGGCCCCCCTTCCAGAGAAGGACAGGAGGATTCTGGTTCTGGTTCAGTTGGCCGGGGGCAACGACGGACTGAACACCCTGATTCCCTACGAGGATTCCAACTACTACCGGCTCCGGCCTTCCCTGGGAATTCGCAAGGAGGATGCTTTGCCGCTGACAGATGACCTCGGCTTGCACCAGAGTTGCCAGGGCGTGAAAGAGCTGTTCGATGAAGGCTTGCTCTCTATCGTGCAAAACGTCGGTTATCCCAACCCCAACCGCAGCCACTTCCGTTCCATGGAAATTTGGGAAACCGCGGCAGAGTCGGATGAATACAGGTCATCGGGATGGTTGGGCCGTTTCCTGGACAATAACTGCAGTGGAACACCCGAAATCGGGGAACCGGAAGCGGTATCCTTCGGCAACGAAATTCCCATTACGGTGCAAGGGGATGAAGCCCACAACCTGTTCGCCCTGAACAACCGGTTCGGCCGCGCGGCCAAGCGTCCCGATTATGGGCTTCTCGACAACATGGTGGGAAAAAGCAGTAGCAAGGACAACTCCAGCTACTTGAAACACACCATGATGGATACCCTCATCACGGAAAAGCGCATTCAGGCGCTATTTGCCAAATTCAAGCCCTCCGTGACTTACCCCAACCACCCCCTGGGCATTTCCTTGAGAAATGTGGCCTCTCTGATCAGCGCCGAAATTCCCACGCGGGTTTATTTTGTGTCGTTGGGTGGATTTGACACTCACCAGGGTCAGGTAAACCGCCACCAGAGCCTGCTCAAAAACCTGAGTACCAGCCTGCTGGCCTTCCAAAAAGACCTGCAGAGCAAGGGATTGGAGGACCAGGTTCTCACTATGACGTTTTCCGAGTTCGGCCGCAGGGCGAGCGAAAATCAGAGTGGCGGGACCGACCACGGAACATCCGCGCCCCTGTTTGTCATGGGCAGCAAATTGGGAGATTCGATAGTGGGCCAAGCTCCCGACCTGGATCTGGGCAAAAATAAGGACCTGACTTTTTCCACCGACTTCCGACAGGTCTACGCAACCGTGCTGGACCATTGGCTGGATTGTGATTCCCAGACCGTCCTGGGGCAGAAATTCCAGCCCCTGCCTATTATCAGTGGTTAGTGGTCAGTGGTCAGTGGTTAGTGGTCAGTGGCGATGGATAAAGGAGGGCGGACTTTCCTGTCCGCCATTACCTCTATATGGCGGGTTGGAAAACCCGCCCTCCGTTAACTCCTGATTCGCGCGCCTCTCCCCCTCTTTCTTGGCGTCCTTTGCGTGCTTCGCGAGAGTCAAATTATTCAGTTGTCAGTGGTTAGTGACTAGTGGCTATTGGATTTTTCCTAATTTCCGGACGTGATGCTAGATACTGGATTCTTGTTCGTGACCTTTGCGTCTTGTAGGGAGTCACTTCCCAATTCCCAATTCCTCATTCCTAATTCCTAATTGGCGCCTCCCCCTCCCTGTCCTGCCGTAGCCCTTGGGCGAAGCGGGATGTGCTCTCTGTGGTGATTTATTGAAAGGACGCCACACTAGAGCAGGATCACCCCAATCAGGCACAGGGCCAAAACCAGGGCCAGCACGGAGAGCGCCCGTCTCTCTTTAGCCGTCAGTCGAAAAGGCATGGAATCACCTTGGCGGATTTGGAATTTTGGGCAAGCAGATTGCCAAGAATTATTGGAATGATGGAAAAAGGTTGAAGAGATAGACAACGTTTTAAAAACCAAGGTCATTTTGATTAGCTCTCGCAGAGACCGCAAAGGTCGCCAAGGTCCCTAAAAGAGTAAATTCTTATCCATTTCTTTGCGTTCTTGGCGTGCTTAGCGAGAGTCAAATTATTCAGTTGTCAGTGGTTAGTGATTAGTGGCTAGTGAATTTTTCCTAATTCCCAATTTCCGGATGTGATGCTAGATACTGGATTCTTGTTCGTGACCTTTGCGTCTTGTAGGGAGTCTCTTCCTAATTCCTAATTCCTAATTGGCGCCAACGGCGCCTCCATCCGTGCCCATCCGTGAAATCCGTGGTCTCATTCCTTAGGGATTTTCGATCACGATCAAGATCAAGATGATGTATCCCTTCATCCATTATTCCATCATTCCATCATTCCTCTGTGCCTCGCCAAAGTCGCCAAGAATTTTTTAGACTCCTCTTTCTTTGCGCTCTTAGCGTGCTTCGCGAGAGTCAAATTATTCAGTTGTCAGTGGTTAGTGACTAGTGGCTATTGGATTTTTCCTAATTTCCGGACGTGATGCTAGATACTGGATTCTTGTTCGTGACCTTTGCGTCTTGTAGGGAGTCACTTCCCAATTCCCAATTCCTAATTCGCGCCCCTCGGCGCCTCCATCCGTGCCCATCCGTGAAATCCGTGGTCTCATTCCTTAGGGATTTTCGATCAAGATCAAGATGATGTATCCCTTCATCCATTATTCCATCATTCCATTACTCCATTACTCCATTATTCCTTTGTGCCTTTGTGCCTTTGTGCCTCCTCATTCCTAATTCGCGCCCTTGGCGCTTTCCCCCCCTTCCCTCCTCCCAACCAAAACCGCTTCTCACCTTACAGTAGGAAAAAATACTTCAATACTAGGGCTGACCCCATCGACCTGTTCCTAGGAAATTTGGTTGACGATTCCTCAGCGCCACATAAACAATAAGTGAACAAATTTACACTATTGATGTTCAGATAGACTTTTGATCAGGCTCAAATGGCGGAGGTGGAATGAAGGACAGCATTGCAGAACCGCCAGCAAATTACGGCGGATCATGGACTATTAAAAAACTGGATATACTGGAAAAGTACTTAAATGCTTACACTACTGCATTGAAAGGTCAGCCATTCAAGTTGGCTTACATTGACGCGTTCGCCGGTACTGGTTATTTAGAACTGGATGAAAAGGCGTCAGGACGCCAGCAGCTTCATCCGAGGCTCAGCAAAAAGAGCTTTAGACATTAAAAATAAGCCGTTTGACAAGCTGATTTTTATAGAGAAAGACCCTGACCAGTTTACAGAGCTGGAAACCCTGAGAAAGGAACATCACGGGCGGGATATTCAGATCGAAAATTCAGAAGCCAACGGGTTTCTGAGGAAACTTCAACCAAACTGGGATAATTGGCGTGGCGTACTCTTTCTCGATCCGTTTGCCACAGAGGTTGAGTGGTCCACGATTGAGACGATAGCCGGGTTTAATGCCCTGGACACGTGGATTTTGTTTCCAGTTTCCGCAATCTCGAGGATGCTGCCAACGTCGAAGCAGCCGGAGGAAATCGATCCAAAGTGGGCCGCAAGGCTTACGAAGGTATACGGGGACCAAAGCTGGCGAGGTCTATACCGTAGGTCACCGCAGTTGGATTTTTTTGGACAAATTGATCACGTGAGAACGCGCGGTGTGAAGAGGCTTGTCTCCATCTACAAAGAAAACCTCAAAGCATTATTTGGCGATAGGTTCCTGGACCAGTCCCGTACACTAAAGAATTCGAGGAACTCGCCTTTGTTTGAATTCTTGTTCTGTGTAGGTAATCCGAAAGGAATTGGCCCTGCGAAAAGAATTGCAAAGCATATCTTGAAACACATTTAACAACGATGGCTACGCGATCTAAAATCGAATGGACGGAGGTCACTTGGAATCCAGTTACAGGCTGCACGAAGATTAGCCAGGGCTGTAAATTCTGTTATGCCGAGCGAATGTCGAAAAGGCTTCAGGCGATGGGAGTTCAGAAATACAAAAATGGATTCTCGATCACCGTCCACGAATCGACTCTCGACGATCCTCTAACGTGGAAGCGCCCTCGCCTCGTGTTTGTCAATTCCATGTCCGACCTCTTTCACAAATCGGTCCCGTTCTCGTTCATTGAAGCAGTGTTTGAAACAATGAATCGAGCCCCCCGACACACTTTTCAGGTGCTTACCAAGAGACCGAGGCGCGTCGCTTTGTTAAATGAAAGGCTCCATTGGACTCCCAACATCTGGCTTGGCACCAGCATCGAATCCGAAATGTGGCTTGAACGGTTGACGTGGCTCAAGGATATCAACGCCCAAACAAAATTCCTATCTCTCGAACCATTGTTAGGACCATTGCCAAGCATACAACTCAAAGGCATTGACTGGGTAATCGTCGGCGGTGAGTCTGGACCGGGAGCAAGGCCAATGGAAGCCGACTGGGTGCGAGATATCCGAGACATGTGTCTGGGAAGCAATGTGCCGTTCTTCTTTAAACAATGGGGTGGTGTATTCAAGAAGAGGACAGGCAGGACCCTTGATGACAGAACCTGGGATCAAATGCCTCAGATCATATGAGCGCCATTCTGGACTGACCCTTTTTGCCCCCCTTGGCGTCTCTTGGCGCTCTTCGCGAGAGTCAATTTCATATCCGTGTAACCTGTCCTGCCGTAGCCTCTTGACCTGCGCTGTGCCGTGCGGAGCCTTTAGGCGAAGCATGGTAGCATTGCGAAGCACGGTTTGGGCCAAGCAGGATCCGTGGTTTATCTCCTTTTCGCGGAAGCGATCCTGTTCCGGCGGAGCCGGATCAAGCGAAGCGTTGTTCAAATCCTTTGTGCCCCTGTGCCTTTGTCCCTTTGGCGGCAGCCAATTCCTAATTCCTAATTAAAATTATCTCCCTCCTCCCTTTGCCGCTGGGCTTTCCTTTTAGGCCCAATATTAAGGCTGAAGATAATCGATTAACTTATTTTTACCGTTTTGCCTATACATTCTTTTCTCGGGTAGGCAGTCCCGGGGGTCAGGTCAAACTTCTCGTCTTTGCGAGAGTTAATTCCTAATTCCTGATTAATCCTGTCTCCCCGGCCCCAAAGGGTTTTCCTTTGCCATTGACCCCGATGTTTCTAATATCAGGAGTCTGTGCTCTCAAACGTGGAACCCTGGCACTCGAGGCGACGTATCCTAGCAACCCTGGCCCGCGGCGGCGATTTTTCTGGTCCTGGCGGGACTGCTGGGGGTCTCGCAGCCGACCTCGGGGGCCGATGGCCAGTTCGTCAATCTCTCGACCCGCGCCCTGGTGGAAACGGGAGAGGAAGTCATGATCGGGGGTTTTATCGTCGAAGATGGCGCCCGGCAGATGCTCATCCAGGCTGTTGGCCCCGAACTGGGATAGGCAAAAAGGGTCAGTCCAATTATGCATGATTTTTGGTCGGCTCCATGAGAATGGTTCAATGCATTCGCTCCCATGGCAAATGGTCGGAAAAGGGGGGGAAGTACGCCATGCTCACGAATTGGGAATGAGGAATGAGGGATTGGAACAGACTGTTCCAGGACTTCTTTCGCCAGTGCCATGAGGGCATCATATCGAAATCATCAAGAAAGGAAGCGGCAAGAGGGTCAGGGGCGGGAAATGGGGTTAGTTCATAATTTTTGACTTTTTGGACAAGCCGAGGTGTACCAAGATCCGCAAGGTCAGTGAATCCACAATTCGTATCGATAATGCATGGTTGTTGCCGTTACCACGGTGACACATCTTAATTGCCACTTGCCACACAAAACTCAGGAGGTAGAACCATGAAAATGACAACGAATAACGATCTGCTAAAGCGCATCACCGCCCGACCAGATGTCTTCGGCGGAAAGCCGATTGTCCGCGACATGCGAATCTCGGTGGAACTCATCCTCAGCCTGCTGGCTCAGGGAGTTTCCCCAGAGGACATTCTGGATGACTACCCGGACCTCGAGTTAGATGACATCCGCGCCTGCACTGCGTATGCGCACGCGGTGATTGCGGGGGATACGCTGGCCTCTGTTTCCGTGTAATCGTCGTGAAGTTTTTAACCGACCGATGTGTCGGCCGCCGTCTGGCGGAGTGGCTGCGCAGCGCCGGGCACGATGTTCCGGAAGCTCGACATCTCGGCCCTGATCCTGGAGACCGTGCGCTGCAGAAGCGTGCGGCGGCCGAGGAGCGAATCTTGATTACCATTGATACCGACTTCGGGGAGTTGATCTATCTGCACAACGTCCCCCATGCGGGTTTGGTTCGGCTGCCGGACGCACCTGCGGAACAGCGCATCAGGCTGATGGCCGAAGTGATCGAACGACATCGCCGGGCATTGGACAGGCGAGCTGTAGTAACGATCAGGGCCGCGAGAGTGAGAATCTCGTATCCCCCGTCGATTTGAGGCCAGGAGAAAGAGGCAAAAGGGTCGGCCCAGAATGGCACTTAGTTAAGCGCGTTTGTAGAGGAATATAGTATGGACGCCAGTCGGGGTCATGCCGTAGAAAAGTGATGCCTTCCGAAAGAAAAGGGTCAGGTCTTAAAAACTGTATTCCGTTGTACTCCATACACTTTTACAAGACGATCCGCCATTCGGGTCGGCCCATGAAGTTTGGTATGGTTAAAGGGAAGGGCGGGGCAAAAAGGGTCAGGTAGTATAAATGGGAACCAGCTGAGGTAGACGAGGACCCGTCATTGAAAACCGTCAGCTACCAGCCAACCTGTTCTTTATTCTCCTCCAGATATGGGGATCGGGCCACATGGGCGAGCAGGACCGAAGGTGCTTGATGCTCGCATCAACCCTTCAATGGCTTTGGTTGAAAATTTGATTTCCACCAATTATTCCGTTAATCTACCCTTGATCAAAAAATTTTGTCGTCCTTGTCTTTTTTCTTAAGGGTATTTTCCCATCGGCGTTCGAGGGATTGCGGAGCACGATCGATAAGTTTGTTGGGATTGCCCATCTGTTTTACCAGATCAAAGGCGTCATAAAGTTCACCCACAGCAGTCATTGCGCGGTATTGCAGGGTGTCGCCTGAGACGGTGATGACTTGATAGAGTTGCGTGTTTTCCGCCCCGCGGGTCATCCAGCGGTCTTTTTTGAGTTTGGATTGTTTGGGACCGCTTACCGATATGACGTAAACCGTGCCCTTGGTTGGATCGCGCACGGCTGCACGGCTGCCAATGTTGTGTCCTCTGGCATAAGTATGGTTGTGACCCTGAAGTACCAAATCGACGGCGTATTTGTCAAAAATGGGTTTCCACACTTCGCGCAGGACTTTATTTTCGTCGCCTCCAGTCGCCGAAAAGACCGGATGATGGAAGGTAACAAAAGTCCATCTATTGGGATTGTTTTTGAGCACTTGTTCCAACCAAGGAGCCTGTTCTTTGTGGCGCTCACAGGAATTGAGCGATATGATGCGCGCGCCTTGAAAGTCTACGTAATAGGTCGTTTCGACTAAGCCTTCAGGGCCATTTTCGGGCAGGGTGAAATGCGGACGCCATAGAACGGAAAGACGGCGTTTGCCCGCATCCTGATAGTCAGAGTATTCGTGATTGCCCGGCGAGGGAATGCTGGGGATTTTTGCATGTATCCAGTCGCCAGATTCAAACAATTCATGCCAGTCGCTGTCTTTGTTGGCATGATTGACGATATCTCCCGCGTAGATGATAAAGTCGGCATGGGGCGCGTCGAGCACCGCGGTTCTGATAGTGCGTGCCCACAGGGCGAGTATATTGTTTTGCGCATCGCCCAGGTAGATGAAGGTAAAATCGTCCGGTTCGGCTGAGGCCGTGCGAAATTGATACCAGGAACTCCAGATATTGCCGCTGCCCACCCGATAGGCATAGAGGGTGTCGGGTTTGAGATCCTTGAAGGTGACCGAATGGAAATGGGCGACAATGCTATTGCGTTTCCATTTTTCCGTGCGCGCGTTTTCGGTCCCGGCCCAGGTGGTAAAATTAGGCGAGGCATTGGCCTCGGCGATCTGGCCTTCGGCTTTTGTGATGCTCGTATCGGTGCGCCATGTGATCGATGCTGTAGTGGCGGGGTCTCCCGACCAGTTGAGTACAATGCGGTCGGGGAATTTTTTAGGAGCGCGATCTACCGCAGCACGGTGATATTCGTTTGCATGAACCGGGGCTGTGGATAGGAGCAGAGGGATGAGACAGATTAGACGCATGGTGGTCTACGGGTGGAAATTTTGAAAAGACCAATAGAGGATTAATAAACTTTGTCGTCTTTGTCTCTCTCTTATAAGGGTATTTTCCATCGAGTTCGGGAATTTGGGGGCTGCGATCGATGAGTTGGGCAAAAAGGAATCAAACGCAAAACATTAACATCGGTTCCTCTTCGTTCCCTTGGTTCTCAGCAATAGAGTGGTTGGGACCCATTTTCGGAAGTGCTCAAAAGCCAGTAAATTCATAACCAAAAGACCTACAAGTTGTTGCCTGCAAATTGCCTGCCTGTCCGCTGCAACCCGCCTGCAAACCGGTTTCGGATTCAGGATCTTGACCGATACAATCCTTTGCCGACCCCAAA
The DNA here is from genome assembly GCA_965218995.1 of Opitutales bacterium. Taxonomy (GTDB): domain Bacteria; phylum Verrucomicrobiota; class Verrucomicrobiia; order Opitutales; family UBA2995; genus JAABVD01. The sequence continues at coordinate 1,439,287 of CBDCML010000004.1, read as the reverse complement.
CCCATGAAAATCAACAAACCAGGGCGTATTAACTGGGCAGGGAATCTCATCATACTATTTTAAATAAGCCATAAAAGCCGCAGATATCACAAGGTGAATGGAGGTTAAAAGAGGTGGCATTGGCCCGATGGTGAGACAGGCGGATTCGAATTGCTTTGAATTTTCCGGCACTTTCCCAAAAAATAAAAGTCCAGATGGGAATTTTTTTGAGAATCTCTGCTCTAGCTGCGCTCTGTTCCTCACAACTCGCGCTCCATTCCGAAGCGATTGACACGGAAGACCTGACCTTTTTCGAAAGCAGGATACGGCCCTTGCTGGTGGAAAACTGTTACAAGTGCCACTCCGTCGATGCAGAAAAAATAAAGGGCGGATTTCTCCTCGATTCAAAGTCCGGTCTGCGAAAGGGGGGAGACAGTGGTCCGGCTATTATTCCCGGGGATGCCGCGCGCAGTCGCCTCATCAACATGGTGCAACGGCACCCGGATTTCGAGGGGATGCCCCCAAAAACCAAACTACCCCAATCCCATATCGACGATCTAGTGGCCTGGGTTGAGCGCGCCGCCCCGGATCCACGACTGGAAGAACCCCATCAAAGGGCTGATAAGTCGGATTTCGATTTGGAAAAACGCAAAAAATGGTGGTCTCTGCAACCCGTGCAAAAACCTACCCCACCGGCCATTCGCCAAGAGAACTGGCCGTCCAATGATTACGACCGTTTTATTTTCGAGAAGTTGGAAGAAAAGGGTTGGTGGCCAGCCGAACGGGCCGACCGGAGGACCCTTTTGCGCCGATTGAGCTTCGATCTAATCGGACTGGCCCCTTCTCCGGAAGAACTGCATGCATTTGTAAGCGATCAGTCCGAGAACGCTTACCAGAAGCAAGTGGATCGCCTACTGGCCTCTCTACACTTTGGCGAAAAGTGGGCCCGTCACTGGATGGACCTGACCCGCTATGCCGAAACCAAGGCCTTTGAAGCCGATTACACCATGCCCTACACCTTCCGCTACCGCGACTATTTAATTCGGGTTTTCAACGAGGATGTGCCATTCAATCAATTTATCTTGGAATCATTGGCGGGAGATCTCCTTCCGGAACCGAGGCGGAACCCCGTGACCGGGGACAATGAATCGGTCAAGGGACCCGGTTTCATTTACTTGACGGAAATGCATCACGGCCCGCCGGATCTGCACCAGGACGAAGCCCGAAACTTCAGTGGCATGATCGACGTTGTGAGCAAGTCATTTCTCGGCATCACGCTCAGGTGTGCCCGTTGCCACGACCATAAGTTTGATGCTGTTACCACCGCCGACTATTATTCGTTTTACGGCATGCTGCGCAGTTCGCGATTTGCCCACCACAACACCGTAGCGGAGGAGGTACAAAAGAAGGTTATCGGGAAACTCAAACGGCAAAAGCCCACCATTCGATCCTTGGTTTTCGAAGCGAGTAAGGAAGACATCGACAAGGCCGGGAAATACATGACGGCCCGAAATCGGCTACTGGAAAACCCGGAACTGGTAGCTGCTGTCCAAGCGCTGGATGCAACATATTCCGAGAAGAAGGAAAAGAACCAAGAAGAGTACCTCGATTCATTGCGATCGGCAATCGAACCTTACGCGAAAACCCAAACCGAAGATGAGCACCAAGCGGGCGTTCTAACCAACTGGGTCCTCCTATCGGTATCACCCGATTTGCAAGGGCGTTGGCCGGAGCTACAGACCCTATACGCGGGTTCGGAAAAAACCACTAAAAAAGTTCACCCGGCGGAGGAATTGAGCACTTCCTTTGCCGAAGTTGCCCGTCCAATAAAAAACTGGAAAGTGCAAGGACTTGCCTTCGAAATGCAGCCTGGAAGACCTGGAACATTGATTTTAAGTGCCTCAGGCCCTCGGGCTGTTCAGACCGTCCTGAGCAACACCAACGCAGCTGGCCATTTCGCAGCGCGCTTCGGTGGCGCTATGCGTTCGCCCGACTTCATCCTGGACGGCAAACCAATCGAGCTGCAAGTGAAAGGCAAGTTTGCCGCTGTCCGGTTGGTCATCCGAAATTACGAATTGACCGGCCGCGGGCCCACTACCAGCGGCCTCTACTTTCCCATCAATAGCGATTATTGGCAAACTATCCGATTTGATACCTACCTCTGGGAAGGCCTTCCGGCTTACCTGGAAATTTTCCAGAACGGGGAAGCCACCCATTCCGTCAGGTCCAAGGAAGAAGAGCCGGAATTTGATGACGACGCCTACGTTACCTTTCGCCTCGACCGGGGTCCGGATTGGGACGAGTTCTGGAAAAACCAAATTCGGGATGATTCTGAAACCGGAATGGAAGCTGCCATTGCGGCCACTTTGGCACAACTTTGGCACAAGAGTCGGCAGAATAAACTGGATCCTGCCGAAGCGGAATTACTTGGTGCATTTTTTGGGGCCGGCTTGGTAACAGCCGACACAGATCGTCACAAAAGACTACAAGCGGCCCTCTCGGAATACCGCGAACTGGCTCGGGAAATTCCGGTCCCACGATTCGCCCGCAGCCTGGTCGATGGCGACCAGCACGACGAACCGGTCTACATTCGAGGCAACCACAAGAATCCCAGCCGGGAACCCAACCCCAGGCATTTTCTCGATGGCCTTGGAGGGGCAAAACTAAAAAGCCCCGGAAGCGGGCGCTTGGAATGGGCCCAACACGTCGCCCATCCCAATAATCCCCTTACAGGGCGCGTCTTGGTAAACCGGCTTTGGCATCATATTTTCGGACAAGGTCTGGTCACTACGGTCAACAACTTCGGAAAAATGGGCACGGCTTCCTCCCACCCGCAACTGCTCGATTTCCTGGCCACTGATTTTATCCGCCATGATTGGTCCATAAAATACATGATCCGAAAAATGGTCCTTTCCAGCACCTACCGGATGTCTTCCCGGCCCAGCTCTGAGTCATTGGAAATGGATCCGGCCAATACACTCTTGCAGCACATGCCGGTAAAACGCCTGGAGGCCGAGGCGATTCGCGATCATATCCTGGCCTGCAGCGGCGAATTGGATACTACCCTTTTCGGGCCCAGTGTAGACGCCTATGTAGAGGACCTCCCCAACAACCGGGCCAAACCAAAATCGGGGCCGCTCGATGGCCAGATTCGCCGGTCCGTCTACCTGGAAATGAGACGTAACTTCCTGCCATCTTTTCTGCGGGCCTTCAACCTGCCCAACGCCACAGAACCCATTGGAGCCCGCTCCGTGACCAACGTACCGGCCCAATCACTCGCCTTGATGAACGCTCCATTCGTCCACCAGCAAGCCAGGGCCTGGGCGGAAGATCTGACCGCATCGGACCTTTCGCTCAAAGACCGCATTCAGGCTATTCACCTCAAGGCTTACAGCCGACCGGCTAACCAACGCGAGCTCAGTTGGTCGAAAAACCTGCTAAACACCCTGGCCGGAAAATACGGCTGTTCCATCGAAGACCAGCAAGTCTGGACCGATCTCTGCCATCTGATTTACAATCGAAAAGAATTTATCTATCTGTTTTAGGCCTATGTTCAGCCGCAGAGAATTTCTCAAGAAAAGCTCCATGGGATTTGGAACCCTGGCGCTTTCCGGGCTTATGCAACGAGACCTGCGTAGCGCAACCCCACCGCTCTATCCCAAAACTCCCCACCACCCACAGAAAGCCCGTAGCGCAATCTTCCTCCACATGGATGGCGGCGTATCGCAGGTGGACAGTTTTGACCCTAAACCCCAACTGACCAAAGAACATGGTCAACAGCCCAAGTTCACCGTCGATCCTACCGTCTTTAACCAAAACGGAAATTTGCTCAAGAGCCCCTGGGATTTTAAGCATTATGGGGAAAGCGGAATCCCCATCAGCGATCTCTTTCCCCACATTGGATCCTGTGCGGATGAATTGTGCATAATCCGATCCATGACGGCTTTTTCACCCAATCATCCCAATGCCAACTATGCCTTGCATTGCGGACATCAACTCTCCGGCCGACCCAGTATGGGGGCCTGGGTATCCTACGGATTGGGAACGCTCAGTCAGGACCTGCCCAGTTATGTGGTCATTCACGGCGGTCAGGTACCCTCCGGAGGCATGCAGACATTCGGCAACGGTTTTCTTCCCTCCAATCATGCGGCGTCCGTTTTTCTCCCCGAACAACCGGTCCTGCTCAATACTTCCATTCAGGAGCAGAATGAGGCCACCCAGAGGATAAAGCTCGAATACCTGAACGAGATCGACGGCGATCTCGAGGCCCGGATGGCCCTCGCAGAGGCTATCGAATCGGCCATTCAAAATTACGAATTGGCTTTCCGGATGCAGATGGAAGTACCGGACGTAACCGACCTTTCCAATGAATCTGAAGCCACCAAGAAGCTTTACGGCCTGGACGCCCCCTATAAAAATACCCGGTTCTATGGCGCCCAGTGTTTGATGGCCCGACGACTGGTCGAGCGCGGCGTCCGATTTGTAGAACTGACCATCAACCCGGATAACCGTTGGGACCAACACCAGAACCTGATCGACGGACATGAGAAAAACGCCCTATCCGTCGATCAACCCATTGCAGCCCTCATTAAGGATTTGAAAGCACGCGGACTTCTGGAGAGCACCCTCCTGGTCTTCAGTGGAGAATTCGGACGCACCCCATTTGCCCAACGCGCCAACGGCCGCGATCACAATCCCCAAGGATTCAGCCTGTGGATGGCCGGCGGAGGCATTAAAGGGGGGGCCATTTACGGCGCCACCGACGAATACGGCTACCGGGTGATTGAAAACAAACTGACCGTGCACGACCTGCATGCCAACATGCTCCATCTGCTGGGTATCGATCACACCAACCTCACCTACCGCTACAGTGGACGAGACGTCCGCCTGACCGACGTCCATGGCGAAATTATACCTGAAATATTGGCGTGATTAGAACAGGCGGATGGGGTCAGCCCTAGTATTGAAGTATTTTTTCCTACTGTAAGGTGAGAAGCGGTTTTGGATGGGAGAAGGGAAGGCGATGGTCCTTTTTGTTTAGCGTTTTGAGTTGTTGACGGTAACTTGCCTGCCTGTCCCTGGCTGCCTGCCGGCAATGGCATTGCAGGAGCGGGTTTATCCCGAAACCGAGGTGAAACTCGAGGGCTGCGATGAGCAAGAGGATCTAAAAAAAAGAGTCTGGGAGCTGGAAGAGTCCGATTTACCAAAGCTCATCGCAGCCCTCGAGTTTCACCCACAAAGACTATGCCGCTTGGATACACCTCCAAAGGAAGCTTCCGGTCACTGATGGACCGCCTGGGCGGGGTATGAACCGGAGACATCGGTAACAGATAGACCGGAGACATAGGTTACAGTCAAACTGGGCATTATGCCCTGGAAAACTGTAGACCTAATGGACCAAAAACTAAGATTCGTGCACTTGGCCAAGAGTGGACGATTTACGATATCAGAGCTGTGTCATGACTTCGGAATCAGCCGCAAGACTGGCCACAAGTACCTGCGACGATACGAGCAACATGGAGCCTCCGGCTTGCATGAGAAAAGCCGGTGCCCACAGCGTTATGCCAACCTGACCGATGCGGTGGTTGAAAAGCTCATCTTGCAGGACCGCCGCAAGCACCCGACCTGGGGACCGAAAAAGCTCAGGGATTTGCTTTTGAAGAAGCATGGCATCGGGAGGCCTCCCTCGTGCAGTACGATTGGAGCAATACTGAAGCGCAACGGCATGATCAAGCCCCGCCGGCGGAGACCTGGAGCCTATCTGGTTCAACCTTGCGAGTTGACCCAGGCCGAGTATCCCAACCATGTCTGGACGATCGATTTCAAGGGCTGGTTCAAGCTGGCAGACGGCACCCGTTGTGACCCCTTGACACTGAAAGATCTCAATAGCCACTACATACTGGGTTGCCGGGCCATGCCCAATCAACAATTCGCTACCACCTACCGTGGATTCAAGCGTATGGCCCGTCTTTACGGGCTTCCCGGCATCATCCGGGTCGATCATGGCACTCCATTTTCGGCTAATGGGCTAGGGCGCCTCTCCCGGCTGAGTGTCTGGTGGATTGAGCAGGGGATCGCCGTTGAGTTTACCCGTCCTGGGCATCCCCAGGACAACGGTTCTCACGAACGCATGCATCGGGATCTGAAAGCGGAAGCCACCCAGCCGCCTTCGGCCAACCTGCTTGCCCAACAACGACGGTTCCAACGCTGGGCACACACCTACAATCACGAAAGGCCTCACGAAGCTCTCGGCATGCAAAGACCGGCCGAAGTGTACCAACCCTCATCAAAACGCATGGGCGAAAACGTCAAAATCCGTTACCCCAAAAACTACCTCGTCAAGACGATATCGACCAGAGGCTTTCTATCTTTTGAGGGGAAGAGCTATCATGTGGGAGAACACTTTGCCGGTTGCCGGATGGGACTGTTTGAAGACGACCAAGGCACGGTCCAATTGCATTACGCTAATCTGTATCTGGGAAACCTGAGGTTCGACTCGCAGAGGCGCTTCCGGCCTACGGCCTACATCGCCCCTGCGAATCGGAAATCCTCGACACACCGAACCCTAAATGAAAGTAATAAAGTGTAACCGATGTGCCCGGATTATTTGTAACCTATGTCTCTGTCGTACCCGGAGTCCGCCGGCAGGCGCAAAAGGGGTCAAACGTAGAAAATAGAATTATCCTTGCCATCCTGATTCGGCTGGGATGGCAATGAGGCAAGGATAATTCTATTTTCTACGTTTGACCCCTTTTCTCCCTACGAAGCGATAGGGTTTGTGGGCCCATTCCCCGGCGTAACCGACCCCGATTCGGGGAGTCGCTTCATAAGCCAGGGGTCCCGGGCGATCGGGGTTTCTTTCCAGCCAAAGCCCGGTTGACCGACCTGACGGGAGCTTGTTGAAGCGATCATCAATATTCAGTTCCCGGGTCAGGATACCAGGTCCACAGTAGCTCCCGACTCTCCGAATCAGAATGGCTGCCGGGTAACCAACCGGACCGGTCACGATATTGAGCAGCCAATGGATACCGTAACACAGGTATACGTACCAACATCCGGCCGGTCCGAACAGCACCGCATTGCGCGGTGTCCTTCCCCGGGAAGCATGGCAAGCCAGGTCCTCTTGTCCATCGTAGGCCTCTATCTCCAACACCTCGGCCCGCACGATGCGCCCCTCCAGGCGGATGACGAGGAAATGTCCCAACAGATCGGGACATACTTCCAGAACCGGCCGGTCGAAAAAGGAAAGAGGCAATACGGGCTGGTGGGACACTAGAACCGTTTGTCCTTTGAATCGATGACCAGAGTGACGGGTCCATCGTTGGTCAGATCGATCTCCATCATAGCGCCGAAGCTACCCGTAACCACGGGTTTCCCCAGACGTTTTTCCATTTCCCGGACAAAGGAGCGGTAAAGCGGTAACGCTTTTCGGGGCGAAGCGGAGCGGTTGAAGGAAGGTCGAGAGCCCTTTTTCAGGTTTCCGAACAAGGTGAACTGGCTTACCACTACCATTTCCCCGCCAACTTGGCCAATATCGCGATTCAGGTGGCCTTCTTCATCCTCAAAAATCCGCAGCTTCTCCACTTTATTGGACAACCATTTCAGGTCGTCTTCCCCGTCGCCTCGATCGATACCGAGCAAGACCACCAATCCCCGGGCAATGGTTCCCGTTTCCCGGCTCTCCACCCGAACCGATGCCCGAGATACCCTCTGGATAACCACCCTCATTGGTCCAACCCCGGCCCTATTCCGATTTCAAATCGCGTAGCATGAGCGCCTCAATGGCATTTCGCGGCGGCAAGCCACCAAAGAGGATTTGGTGAATTTGATTGAGAATGGGCGCCTCTATTTCCCGGTTTCGACAGAGCTCGTGAAAGACGCGCGTAGCCAATACACCTTCGACTACGGTTTTGCGGCGGCGCATCAAATCGTCCAACTTAGCTCCCTCCCCCAATTGTTGGCCCAGCGTCCGGTTGCGGCTCCAGGCGCCGTTGCATGTTGCAACCAAATCGCCGAATCCGCTGAGCCCGAAAAACGTTTTGGCATCGGCCCCCAGAGAAGCCCCGAGCCGGATCATCTCACTGAGGGATCGGGTGATCAAGGCCGCCTTTCCGTTGTCTCCGATGCGCAGACCATCGGCACAACCGCACCCTATGGCATAAATGTTTTTCAGACATCCTCCCAACTCCACCCCTTTGACGTCTTCACAGGTGTAGACCCGCAGGTTGGGACTGCTCAATGCTGATTGCACCTGCCGGACAAAACCGGAGACGGCCTCCACGCCCAGGGTGAGAGCAGTGGGGTTTCCCCGGGCCACTTCCGCCGCATTGCTGGGCCCGGATAATACGCCGTGGGAAATTCCGGGCAGAGCGTCCCGAACGACTTGGCTGGGTCGATGACAGGTTTCCCGCTCCAGCCCCTTGCACAACGTGATGACCAGCTTGAGGGCGTAGGAGGACTGCCTCACCTCATTCACAGCCCGGCAAAGGTTTCTCAATCCTTGGGAAGGGCAAGCCAAAACCGCCACGTCCGCCTCCATCAAAACCGGTTTAATCTCGTAACCGATCTGCAAATTCTCCGGAAGTGTAAAACCGGGCAGATAATCGCGGTTTTCCCGCGCGGTGGAAATTTCCAAGGCCATCTCCATACGCCGTGGAACCAGGGTTACCGAATGTCCCTTCTTCAGAAGATGAAGCGCCATGGCAGTTCCCCAGGCGCCGGCACCGAGTAGGCAGAAATTCATGAATTCAATCGGGGTGAGCTTAGAAGGGAGGATTCGAAAATAAAAGAACCGAATTTTTCTCTATTTTTTTCGTTGCTTGACCTTTTTTCCAGGCGCCGGTAAAAGGAACCGATACCCAATCATTCTTAAACTCTATTCCATTGCAAAGGGTTATACACACGTTATTTCGGCTATTCAGCTTCAGGTTCAAGCGGAAAAAGGCCTTCCGTATTGTCCAGATGAAGAAGCGTTCCAGATTGAGGAATCCGCAGTTCGTCATCCATCTGGAATCGACCCATTTTTATTACAGGAATCTGGATAGGTACGAACGAAAATTGCGTAGAAAGGCCCTGTGGAAACGGGGGTCAGTAGCCCTTGGCGTGCTTTTATCCGGTTGGTTGATTCTGGAAAGCGCTCAAGCGTTTACTCTTTTCTAGTGTGGCGTCCCGTTAATTCGTTCACACAATCGGCGGACTTTTCGTGGATTGAATTGGCCTTTGGGAAATTTGAGTTCTTGGAGGGAGGAGAGGAAAGATGGAGAAATGGAGAAATGGAGAAATGGATTGATGGCACAAAGGCACAAAGGAGGGAGAATTAGGAATTAGGAAGGGGATCTCGCAAAGAACGCAAAGAGGGAGGGAGAATTAATTAGGAATTAGGAATTTTGTGTTTTTTGTGGCTTTTGTGGCTATTTTTTTTATCCGTGCCCATCCGTGTAACTTGTCCTGCCGTAGCCTCTTGACCTGCGTAGCATTGCGAAGCACGGTTTAGGCGAAGCAGGATCCGTGGTTCATCTTCTCTCCACTCCCCCATTCCATCACTCCATTACTCCATCACTCCTCCTAATTCCTAATTGGCGCCCTCGGCGGCCTCTCCCCCCTCTGGTCTTCCCCCGATTTTGTGGACACGAACAGCGTAGCGTATGTTCATGTTAGGTTATGGTTTTGATTTTGGAAGTGTTTTTGAAGAAATGCTTCTGGTGAAAGGTATCCCAGGGTGCTGTGCCTTCGACGTTTGTTATAAAAAGTCTCGAGGTAATCGAAGATGGCCAGGCGGGCCTGCTGCTTGGATTCGAACACGCCGTTTTGGGGAAAGCATTCGCTTTTGAGGGAGGCAAAGAAGCTCTCGCAAGCGGCGTTGTCGTAACAGTATCCTAGCGCGCTCATGCTCTGAATCCAACCAAAGTCGTTCAATTGCTGCCGCACTTGGTGACTGGTATACTGGCAGCCACGATCTGAATGAAAGAGGGCTTTGTGAAAACCTCCCACTCGATTCCTGGTCTGGTGAAGGGCTGAAACGACCAGACCGGAGGCCAGGCTCTCGGCCACCTTGTAGCCCTGAATTACGCGGCCGAAGAGGTCCATCACGACCGCTAGATACAACCAGCCTTGCCGAGTGGGGATGTAGGTGATGTCGCTGACCATGATTTGGCCGGGCCCGGTCGGGTCCGGAGCCTCGGCCAGACGGTTGGGCGCTGGGAGGCTGCGGGGATCCTGCCGGGTCGTCTTGGGCCGGAAGGGGCTACCCCTACAGGCTTTTAGAGCATTTTGCTTCATCAGCCGGGCCACCCGGTTAACCGAGCAGCGAAAACCCCGCTGGTTGAGCTCCACGCTCATGCGAGGACTACCGTAACAGCGGGTGTGCCGGTCGGCATGGATCCGTTTGATTTCGCTCAGGAGGAGCCGATTTTGGCGGCGGCGCGCTCCCGCCTTACCCCTGCGCCATCGGTAATAACCACTCCTGCTCACAGCCAGCGCCTGACAAAGTTCAACCACTCTATAGATTGCCCGCATTTGATCGATCAGCGCATACCCAGCTGCGGGTCCTCGGCCAGTATGCTCGCGGCTTTTTTTAAGATCTCTCGCTGGCGACGCAGGTAAGCGTTTTCCCGGTTTAGCCGACGGATCTCGCGGGCCATCTCTTCGGGATCGTTCAAGGGGCGGGAAAGTCCCTGCTGGTCGGAGGGGTCCCCGAAGAGATCCTTGCGCCACTTCCTGAGGCTCCCATCGGAAATCCCCAGTTCACGGGCCACCTGCTTGAGGCTGTTGTTACTGTGCAAATAGAGTTCAACGGCTCGACGTTTGAACTCCTCATCATAGGTTCTGTGGGTTCTTGGCATGTCTAATGATCTCTCTCAGACTGCGCTGTTCGTGTCCACAAAATCGGGGGAGGTTCACTCCCTGTCCTGCCGTAGCCTCTTGACCTGCGTAGCGTTGCGAAGCACGGTTTAGGCGAAGCAGGATCCGTGGTCCACTTCTCATTCATGCCTCAGCGTTCTTGGCGCTCTTCGCGAGAGTCAATTCCAGATTCTCTGCCCCCTCTGTGGTGATTTATTTTAAGGACGCCACACTAGCGCAGGTCGACAGGGACAACGTCCAGGAAACCGAGGAATAAAACTGGTTGGAGGATTTGCTCAAACGGTATTCTCGATTATCTTCAAACGGAAGACTTTGTGAAATTGCTCCAATGCCAGTAAGCACACCCATAGCCGCCATAAAAACCATCCTTATCGTAGAGGACGAGGAGGAAGACCGCGAAAATTTTCGCCTCTTCATCGACATGTTTTCCGACTGTGAAATTCGTTTTTTGGAAGAAGAAACGGGAAGAGCCGGACTGGAAGCCTTTTCCGCAGAAACGGTGGACTGTATTCTCCTGGGTCTACACCTGCCCGATATGAGCGGTTTGGAATTCCTCTCCCGTTTCAAGAAAAAGTTTGGGGATTACGTCTGCCCCATCGTGATGCTTACCGGAAAGGGCAGCGAGGAAGACGCGGTAATGGCTATGAATCAGGGCGCGCACGATTACCTTTCCAAATTGCGATTGACCCCGGAACTTTTGCAAAGAGCCATTGAAAACGCGGCGGAGAAGGTGAGCTTGCAAAAGCGCCTGGAACATCAGCGACTCGACCTGGAGGTGAAAAATCACCAACTGCGGGTGATGAAAGACCACTTGGAAAAGTTGGTGGAAGAACGGACGCGCGATCTCCTCCTCACCAATGAGCGGCTACTGGTGGAAATCGATGAGCGCAGGAAGGCGGAGGGCCAAGTTCGGGAAAACGCAAAATTCAGCCGCATGATCGTGGACGCGGTTCCCCCGTTCATGGCCTATGTGGATTATCGGAATTGTTATCGATTTGCCAACCGTCAATACGAACGGGTTTTCAACTGCAAAGAGAGTGAAATCCTGGGACGGACAATATCCGACCACCTGGGCAATGCCTTTCAGGAAGCCCGCCGCAAAGTCATGCAGGGCAAACACCAGGAATTCGAGCACGGTCAAGCCAACACCAGCGGGTTATATCAGACATACAAGATCGCACTGACCCCCCACAAGAAAAAGGGAGGGGAGGTCCTGGGATATTTTATCGTGGGATCCGACGTTACCGAAAGACTGATCACTGAACAGAGTTTGATGGAATCGGAGGCAAAGTTTTCCGCCCTTTTCCGCGATGCGGGCACCGGAATCGCCCTGTCCGATCTAGAGGGGGCCATCATAGACTGCAATGCCGCCTTCCAACGCATTCTGGGCTACCTGAAACCGGAAATCCTGGGCCATGGCATCCAGAAATTTTATGCCGAACCGATGGGGGAGGACGAACAGGAGTTTTTGCGGGAATGCAAGCATGGCAAACGCTGGTCCTACCGCATTGATAAACCGTTGAAGGCAAAGGATGGGCACACCATTTGGGGTCGTCTGAACACGTCGATGATCCTCGGTATCAACCAGGCTCCCCACTTCGTCGTGCACATGCTGGAGGACATCACCCCCCAGAAGGAAAATGAGGCGTTTATCCAAAAATCCCTCGACGAAAAACAGGTGTTGCTCCGAGAAGTGCATCACCGGGTAAAAAACAACCTGCAGGTCATCCAGAGTCTCTTGCGCATGCAGGCCCGTGAGGTGAAAGGAAGCGCTCTCGAGCCCCTATTGAGGGAGAGCCAGAACCGCATTCGCTCCATTGCCCTGATCCACGAACAACTCTACAAGCAGGACGACTTTGCTGAAATCGACTTTGCCGACTACCTGAGCCAACTTCTGCGGCAACTCTTCCACACTTTTGACCTGAAAAATTTAAACGTAACCAGTTCCATAGATTTTGAGGATATCTACCTCAGCCTGACCAAAGCCATACCTTGCGCCCTGATCGCCAATGAATTGGCCACCAACTCATTGAAATACGCCTTCCATGGAAGGAGCGAAGGGAAAATATCCATCAATGCCTCCCAAAACAAAGGCTGGTTAACCATGATAATCAAAGACGACGGAGCCGGTTTCCCCGAGGATTTGGATATTGAAGCCAGCGAAACGTTGGGACTCAAGGTGGTCCGCACACTCACCCGTCAGCTCGGCGGGGAAATGGAAATCATCAGTGACGGGGGAGCGGAATTCCGACTCTCCTTCATGCCCTGATGGGCCAAACGGAATTGTGTTGCTTTCAAGCCCGAAAAAACACCGTATGGGGGACCGAAATGAGAAGGAAATTCAACCTCAAAAAGTAGTGAAGAAACTAACTATCCCCAAAGCCAAGCTCCTGGTTGTCGAAGATGAGGGTATCACAGCTGAGGACATTAAAGATTACCTGATCAGTCTGGGGTATGACGTATTGGGCATCTGCAGCACCGGAGAAGAGGCCGTAGAAAAGGCCAGGAATCTGGAACCGGATCTCGTGCTGATGGATATCCGTCTGGCCGGGGTTGTCGACGGTATACAGGCGGCGGATATCATCCGGGAACATTACGAAATCCCGGTGGTATACCTCACCGCATATTCCGACCCGCAGACCTTGGAGCGAGCCAAGATTTCCGACCCCTACGGTTACGTACTAAAACCATTCAACCAGCGAGACCTGCAGATTGCAGTGGAAATCGCCTTGCATAAACACAAAATGCAGAGTCGTTTGCAGGAAAGCGAACGCTGGTTGTCCGCCACCGTTTCCTCGGTGCACGAAGCTATCATTACGGTAGATGCGATGTACCGGGTGAAGACAATGAATCAGGCGGCAGAGCGCATCACCGGCTGGCGGTATAAAGATGCCAAATCCCGTTTGTTTACCCAGATCTATACCACCTGCCATGCCGCCACGGGAGAAGACCTCCCCACCCCCATCCACCTGGCCCTGGAAACGGGAAAGACCGTGGCTCGCAAAGGTGAAGCCCTCCTCATAGCCCTTGGGGGCACCATCCATCCGGTGGATGAAACGGCCAGCCTCATTGTGGACCCTATCCGAGGGGTGTTGGGGGCAGTTCTCGTGTTCAAGGATGCCTCCGAACGTATTGAAGCGGAAAACAATTATCGAGAAGATCTCATTCCGGCCGTTTTGGACTCCCTTTCCTCCTATCTGGTGGTAACCGACCGGAATGGCAAGATAATCCGCTTTAACCATAAGGCTCAGAACCTGACCGGTTTGAGCGAACGAGACGCCCACAAGAAATTTTTCTGGGATTTGTGCTCGGATTCCGAGGAGTCCTATGTCGCTTCTTCCTCCTTCAAAGTCCTCAATTGCAACCGGCATGAGAGCACCTTCGACTGCAGGTGGAAGACAAAATTCGACCAGGCCTTGAAAATCCGCTGGTGCAACTCCGCCATTCGCGACGACGACGAAGCGATCAGTTACATCATCTGCACCGGGGTAGGCCTGGAAAACTAGCGGGGGAGGGGGAAGATGGAGTAATGGAGTAATGGAGTAATGGAGTAATGGAGTAATGGATTGATGGATTGATGGAGTAATGGAGTAATGGAAAGATTGGTCTTCCCCCGATTTTGTGGACACGAACAGCGTAGCGTATGTTCATGTTAGGTTATGGTTTTGATTTTGGAAGTGTTTTTGAAGAAATGCTTCTGGTGAAAGGTATCCCAGGGTGCTGTGCCTTCGACGTTTGTTATAAAAAGTCTCGAGGTAATCGAAGATGGCCAGGCGGGCCTGCTGCTTGGATTCGAACACGCCGTTTTGGGGAAAGCATTCGCTTTTGAGGGAGGCAAAGAAGCTCTCGCAAGCGGCGTTGTCGTAACAGTATCCTAGCGCGCTCATGCTCTGAATCCAACCAAAGTCGTTCAATTGCTGCCGCACTTGGTGACTGGTATACTGGCAGCCACGATCTGAATGAAAGAGGGCTTTGTGAAAACCTCCCACTCGATTCCTGGTCTGGTGAAGGGCTGAAACGACCAGACCGGAGGCCAGGCTCTCGGCCACCTTGTAGCCCTGAATTACGCGGCCGAAGAGGTCCATCACGACCGCTAGATACAACCAGCCTTGCCGAGTGGGGATGTAGGTGATGTCGCTGACCATGATTTGGCCGGGCCCGGTCGGGTCCGGAGCCTCGGCCAGACGGTTGGGCGCTGGGAGGCTGCGGGGATCCTGCCGGGTCGTCTTGGGCCGGAAGGGGCTACCCCTACAGGCTTTTAGAGCATTTTGCTTCATCAGCCGGGCCACCCGGTTAACCGAGCAGCGAAAACCCCGCTGGTTGAGCTCCACGCTCATGCGAGGACTACCGTAACAGCGGGTGTGCCGGTCGGCATGGATCCGTTTGATTTCGCTCAGGAGGAGCCGATTTTGGCGGCGGCGCGCTCCCGCCTTACCCCTGCGCCATCGGTAATAACCACTCCTGCTCACAGCCAGCGCCTGACAAAGTTCAACCACTCTATAGATTGCCCGCATTTGATCGATCAGCGCATACCCAGCTGCGGGTCCTCGGCCAGTATGCTCGCGGCTTTTTTTAAGATCTCTCGCTGGCGACGCAGGTAAGCGTTTTCCCGGTTTAGCCGACGGATCTCGCGGGCCATCTCTTCGGGATCGTTCAAGGGGCGGGAAAGTCCCTGCTGGTCGGAGGGGTCCCCGAAGAGATCCTTGCGCCACTTCCTGAGGCTCCCATCGGAAATCCCCAGTTCACGGGCCACCTGCTTGAGGCTGTTGTTACTGTGCAAATAGAGTTCAACGGCTCGACGTTTGAACTCCTCATCATAGGTTCTGTGGGTTCTTGGCATGTCTAATGATCTCTCTCAGACTGCGCTGTTCGTGTCCACAAAATCGGGGGAGGTTCAGATGGAGTAATGGATTGATGGATTGATGGCACAGAGGAGGGAGAATCAGGAAGGGGATCTCGCAAAGAACGCAAAGAGGGGGGGAGAATTAATTAGGAATTAGGAATTATGTGTTTTTTGTGCATTTTGTGGCTATTTTTTTATCCGTGCCCATCCGTGTAACCTGTCCTGCCGTAGCCTCTTGACCTGCGTAGCGTTGCGAAGCACGGTTTGGGCGAAGCAGGATCCGTGGTTCATCTTCTCTCCACTCCCCCATTCCATCACTCCATTACTCCTCCTAATTCCTAATTGGCGCCCTCGGCGCCTCTCCCCCCTCCCTGTCACGCCGTAGCCTTTGGCGAAGGCGGATGAGTTCTCTGTGGTGATTTATTTTAAGGACGTTACACTAGCTTCGCATTTTGTGAGACATGCGGGCTAACCGTGAAGGGTCTGCTTCGCCACCAAGGCCGCTCCGATAATCCCGGCCCGGTTCTTCAGGGAGGCCATCAGAATCCGAGTCTCGATATTCAGGTAGGGCACGAACCGGTCCCCTTTTTTTGAAGCCCCACCTCCTATGATAAAGTGATCCGGCTGGAACAAGTCTTCCAAATGGCGCAAGTAAAGGCCGAATCGGGGGGCCCAATCCTTCCACTTCAAGCGGTCCCTCCTGCGGGCCGCATCCGAAGCGTAAATTTCCGCTTCGCCCCACTCCTTGAGAATCAAATGCCCCAGTTCCGTATTGGGTATCAGCTTGCCGTCCCGGATCAACCCGGAACCAATGCCAGTGCCTACGGTGAGGAACAGCACGGTACCCGACTTGTGTTTTATCCCGCTATAATTCAACTCGGCCAAGGCGGCGGCGTCGGCGTCGTTAACCAGCGCAACGGGACATCCCGTGGCCCCGGTCAAAAATTCGCCCGCATCCAGGCCGATCCAGGAACGGTCCACATTGGCCGCTGAATAAATGACGTTCTTTTTGACCACCGAGGGAAACCCGACCCCAATCGGATTTTTCCAGGAAAATTCCCGGGTAATTTGGGCAATTATTTCGGAAACTGCCCGAGGGGTAGATGGTTGAGGGGTGGGGTGACGAATGCGTTTTGAGGTGAATTTTCCGTTTTGCAAATTAACCACCGCGCCTTTTATGCCTGAGCCCCCAACATCAATACCGAGTACCTCCATACCTAAAGAATAAATATGAAGACCAATATGGGCCAAACATCTTTGAAAAAGCAATTGCAGAGTTGGCAACTTAAAGGAAAGGCAAAACCTCTCCCCCAAAACAGAAACGCATCCGGTTGCCCCACCCAATGAATCCAATTGACATTGATCCGGACAGGAAATCTCAGGTAAATCCCCACCATGGATCCAACTGAATTGCGGGAATATTTGTTATCCTTCAAAGGGGTTACCGAAGAACAACCGTTCGGTCCCACGGTGGTGGTTTACAAAGTAATGGGTAAAATGTTCGCCCTGACCACCTACCACTCACCCTTGACCATCAACTTGAAATGTGAACCCCAACTGGCCCTGCAATTGCGGGAAGAGTATGCCGCGGTTAAGCCGGGATATCACATGAACAAAAAACACTGGAATACGGTTACGGTGGACGGAAGCATCCCCCCGGCACGATTCCAAGACATGGTGAAGGGTTCCTACGACCGCGTCGTAGAAGGCCTTCCGGCAAGGAAACGCAAGGCTTTGAGGACCCAAGATCCAACGACCAGGGAGAAGCCGGAAGATTGGCGCCGCGAGTTTTTGCGTGATATCTCACAGTAAATTTGGTTGAACCCGTCCCTCAAATTGTTGTTATTTCCAATTCCCTTTGGAGATTTCCGCGTTTTATTGGCATCTCCCACCGCAAAAAACGATCCGCCAATGATTCAGGCCCTGACATCGCAGGATGGAATTTTGTCCATTATTGTACGGATGGGCGTTCAATACATCTCCTTTCAGTTGGACCCCAAAGCCCAGGATTGGGTGAACAATAGAATGGGCAACGTGCATCTGTCGGCTTTGGACCTCATTACTTTGGTCCTGGGCGGAAATGCCAGGGTAGCGCCAACCTCCTCCACATCCCGGTTTTTGAAACGCATCGGGGACGACCGCAAGCAACTGCAGTTGCAATTGGATTTTACCCAATCCTTTCTCTCCTGCGAGCAAACGGGGCAAAGGCAGGACCTCCGGTTGTGTCTGATCCGGCGAAGGCGGGGCTACGATATCAAACTGCTGGCCAAGAACGTATCCCGCCATTACCGAGTCGAGGCGAGTGTCCCGGTTGAAGAACTGACCCTCGACCATTTGAAAAGCTTTGTGGAGAAGGGACACATCTCCCAGGAGCAACCAACCGTTCGCCGCCTCAAGCACTGGTTTGCCGGCAGGGTCGAACTTTGGGGACTAGCCTATGGCTAGCCAAAAGGGGGAGGCGCTGAGGCGCCAAGGGGCGCCAATTAGGAATTAGGAATGGGGGAGAGAGGGAAAACCGCAGATGAAGCGGATGAGCACGGATTCAAATAACGGAGGGGGGACATTCCTGTCCCCCATGAAAGAGAGAGAATTAAGAATTAGGAATGGGCCACGGATTTCACGGATGAGGGAAGTAGTGGTTCAGCGCACCACGCCTTTCCATTCCAGCTTGCCATATTTGAAAGGCAGGAAATCCGTGGTTCATCTTCTCCCCACTCCCCCATTCCATCACTCCATCACTCCATCACTCCATCACTCCATCACTCCTCCTAATTCCTCATTCCTCATTGGCGCCCCCTGGCGCCTCCCTCCTCGGCCGATTCCTTCAACATCCTATCCAATTTTCTCCGCTCCTTTTTGGTGGGTCGGCCCGTACCCCGTTCCCGTTGCATGAGCGATTGGGCCATGGACTGCTCCTTCAAGCGGCCATACTCGTTGGGAGGGGTGAGGTCCCTGTAGTATTCGACCGCCTTGGCATACTTCACCCGACGGGGAAGAAGGGCTACGACTTCGATGGACCGTTTAAAACGCGGGTATTGAAGTTCAACGGCGTCCCCAGGCTTAACCAGGGTAGCGGGTTTTACCACCTGTCCGTTCAAACGGACTTTCCCCGCTCGACAGGCTGAGGAAGATTTGGACCGCGTCCGGTATGCGCGTATATGCCAAAGCCACTTGTCGATTCTCATGGACGCCACACTAGCCCGCATTGCTCACAAAATTCGTAGCGAGCGAACGAAGATCGAGTGCTGGTGTGGACTTCGCGCCGATAAGCGGATGAAGCTGGGTCGACACCCTGCAAAGTCGCGAATCCAACGAAGTCCGCACCAGTGCCGAGATTCCGGAGCGCAATAGAAGATTTGTGAGACATGGGGGCTAGTGTCATGTCCCGTTAATTTGTTCACACAATCGGCGGACTTTTCGAGGATTGAATTGGCCTTTGGGATATTTGAATTCTTGGAGAGATTTACCACAGAGGGAGGAGAGGAGTGATGGAGTAATGGAGTATTGGATTGATGGCACAAAGGCACAAAGGAGGGAGAATCAGGAATCAGGAATGGACCACGGATTACACGGATGAGCACGGATTCAAATAACGGAGGGGGGACATTCCTGTCCCCCATGAAAGAGAGAGAATTAGGATTTAGGAATTATGTGTTTTTTGTGCCTTTTGTGGCTATTTTTTTATCCGTGCCCATCCGTGTAATCCGTGGTCCACTTCTCATTCATGCCTTAGCGTTCTTTGCGCTCTTCGCGAGAGTCTATTCCAGATTCTCTGCCCCCTCTGTGGTGATATTTTAAAAGGACGCCACACTAGATGAGCAGCTTTTCCCATACCGAACGGTTCAATCCTGGAACTGAGGGCAGTGAAACCGCCCGGAACGGTCGACCGACAAGGGGCGAAATGCTCTCGCTTTGAGCGGGTTGGTCCTTCTCCCATTTGGCCGATTCTATCCTTCCGCGGCATACCGCCAGCCGGAGGGTTCCAAGCCCGTTGACCCCCGGCAAGGCTATGGTGAAGGGGGGACTGCGGCCGACGTTCCACTCCCAGAGATCCACATGGCTCTCCACAAAATGTTCCGTGGAAAGAGCTGCCTCTTCAGGCAGGGTGGAAGTTCTTTCGCATTGAAGGTAGCGGGTCAAAAACTCCACCCAATTTTGTTGAAGGGATTTGGTAGGTTCGGGCCTTGAGAGAAATTGGGAAACATTTGCTACCGTGCTCCGGCGCGAAACAATTCCCTGGGCTTCCACAATGAAGTCCGGGGCCTCGAGTGAGCGGTTCAGCAGCCCCAAGTCGCTTCGGTAAAGCAACGTCGCGTGACACAAAAACCGTTGTCCCTTCAGACATTGGGCAAAACCGGATACTTTATGCCCCGCCACGTCCACCGCGTTTACCTTTCCCAATTGGGCATCCAAACCCAAAAGCCGAAGGAATGTCACCATGGGTTCGCACCATCGCCGGTAGTTGTTACAGCAGGTGGATCCTCTCTTCCCGAAAAATGCGGTATTGATATTACCGAGATCGTGATACACCGCGCCACCTCCACTGATCCGCCGAAAAATGGAAATTCCTTCCCCTTTGCAAAAGGGAATGTTCACCTCTCGGTAGGGATTTTGATTTTTTCCAATTAATACCGAAGAGGAATTGCGGTAAACCAGGCACCCTTCCCCATCCCATTCCTTGAGAAAAAAATGCTCCAATCCCATATTGATCCGGGGATCGGTCTCGGCGCTCACAAATAACCTCATCGAGCGGGTGAAGGAGGTTCCCTGTTCAAGGAGCTATTGGGAGAGATCCACGCATACGAGTTCACGATCGTTGCGGACGAAAATGTGTTTGTAAGCAAAAGCCGGGTGCGACCACACGATATTGCCACTGCGCCTGGGAAGAAAGGTGGTGGGGTCAATGATATGGGTGGTGGATAGGCGCTCAAACCCCCGAGGAGTGAGGCGCCCGACAACAAGATCTCCCTTCTCGGTGAAAATCCAGGTGAGATCGTCGTTCTGGACAAAAAATGCGGTGGCCCAACGACCCTTTTCCAATAGGGTCTGCTCACTCCACACCCGATCTCCCTGCCCCAGTTCCAGACAACGAAATTCGCCGTAGCTGTCGATTCCATAGACATGATCGTCGAGAATGACCGGGGTCATAATGATACTGTGCAAGGCGTCGGTGTTGCGCTCACTCGGCCCCCGCCGGCTCCAGAGAAGTTCAACCCCCATATTTTCGTGGTCCAGACGATAAAGATAGGATCCATCGTAAAAGGAGGTGAGGAAAATTCGCCCGGTGTCCGCGTCCACTACGGCATCAGCTACGTTGATAGTAGTTCTTGCCCTCTGAAATTTTTCCTTCCAGACAGGTTGGCCCGACTCCAAATCGAGCGCGGCAAACCATTGCGCGGTCCAGACCAGCAACAGCCTTTGTCCCCCTTGCACAATGAACTTGGGGGCAGAATAGGATGCTCCTCCATCAAGGGACCGCCATTGTTCCCTCCCAGTGTTTTTGTCCAAGGCCACTATACAGGCGTTGGGCTTGGCCCCCACTTGCAAATACACATTGTCGTCGTCGACAAGGGGGGATGCAGTGATGCCCCACCAAGGCAGATCGGCGTTGTATTCCTCCACCAGGTCCTTGCTCCACACCACCTCCCCGGTTGCGGCGTCAAGGCAGTGAACATGCCCCACGGCTCCGAGCGCGTAGGCCTTGCCATCGCGAACGGATACCGAGGCCCTCGGGCCGAGAGGGTAGGGGAGATCCAGATATTCACACGGGTAGACGTGCATCCAAATTTCCCTTCCGCTGAACCGGTCCAGGCAATGGATCTGCTCGACCTGCTCGGGCTCATCCCGGCGACTTGTCACATAAACTCGGTCCCCGCTGACGGTCGGGCCAGAATAGCCCGCCCCGACAGGGGAGCTCCAAAGCGGTTGGAGTTCCGGCCCATCAAACCTGGAAATGATGCCAGTTTCCGTCCATCTGCCATCGCGATCCGGTCCGCGCCACTGCGGCCAGTCAGAGGCCGCGGCCAAAATCGAAGACCCGAAAACGAAAGGGAAGACCATTACCCTGAAGAGACGGCCAGCAAATCCGAATAAGCCCAGCTCGTCTGTTTGGAAACGGGCCGAGGGAGATCGAATGCCGGCATGGGCCGGGGGGAGCGGCACTGGTGTGGCGCAGAGGCAGGCGTTTCCGGAAGGGACCGCACCGGGGTCGATGTTGGGAAGGGCGGAAGAAGATGAATCCAATAAGCGGTTAATTAATTGCATGACCATATTTAAGAAGTGGCACGGACGGCAGGATTCGAACCTGCGACCTACGGTTTAGAAAACCGCAGCTCTATCCCCTGAGCTACGCCCGCCCTTTAATCACCGCGAAATTAGGGAAATTCCATGGACCGTCAACACAAGAGCGGTTTTGCTCCTCGATGACAGACCCTGGCTGGCCCCCGCACCATCCACACGTAAAATCTGGTTGCCTATGGGAATGGAGCCCAGCAGGTTTTTTGGCTCCATGAATGGAATAAACCGTTTCTTAAAACCTGTCCCCCTCACCCTGTCGGTGATCTTGGGGATGGGTTATCACACCTTGAGCGGGCAAGACTCAGTCCAGGCCTTTGTTGGAGCCAAATTGATTCCAATCACCGGCGATCCCATCCAGGATGGAGTCTTGGTTGTCCAGGGGGACAAAATCCTCTCGGTGGGGAGCGCCGAGGAGGTCGATATCCCGGCCGAGGCCCAGGTGCGCGACGTCTCGGGCAAAGTCATCATGCCCGGTCTGGTCTGCACCCACAGCCACATTGGAGAGGTGAGCGGAGGCGACCGGTCCGTACCCATCCAACCCGAGGTGCGCGCCCTCGATTCGATCAATATCCGGGAAACCCGGGTGGAAAAGGCCCGGGCCGGCGGCATAACCACGGTGAACGTCATGTCGGGGTCGGGACATCTCCTGAGCGGGCAAACCATTTATCTGAAATTACGGGACGGAAACAACATCGAGGACCTGTTGATTTATACAGGGGAAGGGGATATCGCCGGCGGAATTAAAATGGCCAATGGAACGAATTCACTCAAAGACCCGCCCTTTCCCGGTACCCGGGCCAAATCGGCCGCACTGGTCAGGCAGCAGTTCATCAAGGCCCAGGAGTACAGGGACAAAATCCGGACTGCGGCTGAGAATCCGGACAAGGATCTACCCGATCGGGACCTGGGATTGGAAGCATTGGTGGAGGTGCTCGAAGGCAAGCGAATGGTACACCATCATACCCACCGGCACGACGACATCATCACGGTGCTCCGCCTAAAAGAGGAATTTGGGTTTCGGGTAGTACTTCACCATGTGAGCGAAGCCTGGAAGGTGGCTGAAGAAATCGCCCAGGCCGATGTTTCCTGCTCCCTCATAATGGTGGACAGTCCGGGAGGTAAACTGGAGGCCCGAGACATCGATTGGAGGAACGGCGCTGAATTGGAACGCGTGGGGGTGGTGACCGGTTTTCACACCGACGACAGTATCACCGATTCACGCTGGTTTTTGCGATCGGCAGGTTTTGCCGTGCGCGCCGGGATGTCCGAGGCTGGGGCCCTTTATGGAATGACGATGGCCGGGGCCATCATGCTGGATATGGAAGACCGCATAGGATCGCTTACCCCAGGCAAGGATGCCGATTTCATCATCCTGTCCGGCCCTCCCCTCAGCGTTTATACCCGCGTGGAGGAAACCTGGGTGGAAGGCCGGTTAGTTTTCGATCTCAACCATCCGGACGATCAATTGTGGGCCCACGGAGGATTGGGAGCAGGTTCCCCGAAAACCCTAAGCCTATGCTGCTATGAAGACCTGGATTAACCCGTTGAGCTGCCCATTGCCCCAATGACGCTTAGTGCCCCTTCGTGTCCTTTCGTAGTTTCAGTTTTTTCGATCAAGATGATGTACACCGTAATGGTCCCTCTCTCCTCCCTCTGGGGGGAGCCGGTGGGGGGTGGGCGTCACCCTTACATCTTCCATTTTTTTCGGGGACAGGAATGTCCCCGCTCCTTTCTTTGAATCTGCGTTCATCTGCGGTTGAGTTTCCCTTCTCTCCACTTTCCTATCTTCCTTCTTCCTTTAATTCCCTCCATGGTTAATTTCCCAAGTAGGTGGCGCCCAAACAGTAAACAACCAGGGTATGAACCGGAGACATCGGTAACAGATAGACCGGAGACATAGGTTACAGTCAAACTGGGCATTATGCCCTGGAAAACTGTAGACCTAATGGACCAAAAACTAAGATTCGTGCACTTGGCCAAGAGTGGACGATTTACGATATCAGAGCTGTGTCATGACTTCGGAATCAGCCGCAAGACTGGCCACAAGTACCTGCGACGATACGAGCAACATGGAGCCTCCGGCTTGCATGAGAAAAGCCGGTGCCCACAGCGTTATGCCAACCTGACCGATGCGGTGGTTGAAAAGCTCATCTTGCAGGACCGCCGCAAGCACCCGACCTGGGGACCGAAAAAGCTCAGGGATTTGCTTTTGAAGAAGCATGGCATCGGGAGGCCTCCCTCGTGCAGTACGATTGGAGCAATACTGAAGCGCAACGGCATGATCAAGCCCCGCCGGCGGAGACCTGGAGCCTATCTGGTTCAACCTTGCGAGTTGACCCAGGCCGAGTATCCCAACCATGTCTGGACGATCGATTTCAAGGGCTGGTTCAAGCTGGCAGACGGCACCCGTTGTGACCCCTTGACACTGAAAGATCTCAATAGCCACTACATACTGGGTTGCCGGGCCATGCCCAATCAACAATTCGCTACCACCTACCGTGGATTCAAGCGTATGGCCCGTCTTTACGGGCTTCCCGGCATCATCCGGGTCGATCATGGCACTCCATTTTCGGCTAATGGGCTAGGGCGCCTCTCCCGGCTGAGTGTCTGGTGGATTGAGCAGGGGATCGCCGTTGAGTTTACCCGTCCTGGGCATCCCCAGGACAACGGTTCTCACGAACGCATGCATCGGGATCTGAAAGCGGAAGCCACCCAGCCGCCTTCGGCCAACCTGCTTGCCCAACAACGACGGTTCCAACGCTGGGCACACACCTACAATCACGAAAGGCCTCACGAAGCTCTCGGCATGCAAAGACCGGCCGAAGTGTACCAACCCTCATCAAAACGCATGGGCGAAAACGTCAAAATCCGTTACCCCAAAAACTACCTCGTCAAGACGATATCGACCAGAGGCTTTCTATCTTTTGAGGGGAAGAGCTATCATGTGGGAGAACACTTTGCCGGTTGCCGGATGGGACTGTTTGAAGACGACCAAGGCACGGTCCAATTGCATTACGCTAATCTGTATCTGGGAAACCTGAGGTTCGACTCGCAGAGGCGCTTCCGGCCTACGGCCTACATCGCCCCTGCGAATCGGAAATCCTCGACACACCGAACCCTAAATGAAAGTAATAAAGTGTAACCGATGTGCCCGGATTATTTGTAACCTATGTCTCTGTCGTACCCAGAACATTTCCAACCGGCAATGAAGGGGTCAAACGTAGAAAATAGAATTACCCTTGCCTATGGATTATCCCAACCGAATCCCGGTATTAATGAGGCAAGGATAATTCTATTTTCTACGTTTGACCCCTTTTTCAAAGTTCTGTTCTTCCTATCGTTTTCGCTCGCCCTACCGGCCCTGTCCGCCCAGTTGGCCGTAAAAGGGGACGCCGTCCACACCATGGCAGGAGAAGCCATCCCGGACGGGGTCATCCTTATCCGGGAAGGAAAATTCCTGGAGGTCGGGTCCTCGGATGTGGTGGATATCCCGGATGGCTGGCCTACCCTGTCGGCAGCTGTGGTTACCCCTGGATTGATCGACGCCCACACCGTGGTGGGACTATCCGGTTTACTGAACCAGAAACACGATCAGGAGCAACTCGAGTTGTCCGCTGCTATCCAGCCCGATCTCCGCGCTTTCGATGCCTACAATGCCCGGGATGAACTGGTCGATTGGGTGAGAAATTTTGGCGTGACCAGCATCCATACGGGACATGCCCCCGGGGCCTTGATTTCCGGCCAGACCATGATCCTGAAAACGGACAGGGACAATATCAGTGACGGAATCCTTCGACCCTATGCCATGCTGGCGGGGTCCATGGGACGATCAGGATTTAGCCGCAACGAAAAGAAGTCTCCCGGCACCCGGGCCAAGTCGATGGCCATGCTCAGGACACAACTGATCAAAACCCGCGAATACCTGAGGAAACGGGAACAAACTGATGAAGAGAAGGAACCGCCCCGGGACCTCAAACTGGAAGCCTTGGGAGAGGTTCTGCAAGGTCGCGTGCCCTTGTTGCTTACAGCCCACCGTCACCAGGATATCGTCAGCGCGATTCGATTGGCCAAAGAGTTTGCTTTTCCACTCATTCTGGACGGGGCCAGCGAGGCCCATCTCGTGCTGGAAGAGATAAAGGAAGCCGGGGTTCCGGTCATTGTTCACCCCACCATGGTCCGCGCCCAAGGCGAACTGGAGAACGCCACCTTGGAAATGGCAGCGATCCTGGAGCGGGAAGGAATCCTCTTCGCCATGCAGAGCGGATACGAAACTTACGTCCCTAAAACGCGAGTCGTCCTCTTCGAAGCCGCCATGGCCGCCGCTTATGGCCTGTCCTTCGAAGCTGCTTTGCGCTCCATTACCATTAATGCGGCAAAGCTCCTCAAGATGGATGACAGGATCGGCTCTATCGAAGCCGGCAAGGACGCTGATCTGGCCCTTTTCGATGGTGATCCATTTGAATACACCACCCATTGCACGGCGGTGATCATAGACGGGTCATTGGTGAAAGAAGAGCCGCATTGATCGGAACAATTTGCCAAGGGATCAAACCTTGTGACGCAGGAAGGAGAAGGCTGGCGCCCTATCTTATGCCCCCAATAACCCCGTTTAAACTAAGCGCCATTAACGTCAGACCCGACGGGCGCTTAGTTAAGCGACATTGTAGAGGAATATAGTATGGACGCCCGTCGGGGTCATGCCGTAGAAAAGTGATGCCTTCGGAAAGAAAAGGGTCAGGTCTTAAAAACTGTATTCCGTTGTACTCCATACACTTTTACAAGACGACTGACCCTGTAAGGCATAACTTTTTACGTCTTGACCCCTTCCTTCTCCGAGATGCTTAACTAAGCGCCATTAACGTCAGACCCGACGGGCGGAAAAAGGGGGGTATTTTCATTTCCCTTCCTGGCTGGGCAAGCTGTTAAGTCCTTGTTAAGCGATGCACAACCCATTAGGAATTAGGGCTTGATTCACCTGGATTCCAGTTTGGCACGTGCCGTCTTCCATCTGATTTTGGTTGCGATTTTTGGTTTGCTGCCCATGGCAACCCTGGATTCGCGGAACCTCATACCCAGTTTGGAAGAGGTCCTGGGCCCCCCGCCTCAGCCAGAGGAAAATTCGGCAATCAAAAAGGGGAATGCATTCTATGCCCTGGCCAGGGAAGAACCGGATCCGGAAATCAAGGAAATCATAAGGAAACTAAAGCTCGGGTACGACCTTTCGCCCGAAGAACAGTTGGTCTTTGATCAATATGTCGAACACCAGAGTATCAGCGGGAAGAACCCGCTGATACGGTCGATCGCCCCGGAGGTTCTCACCTGGGTCGAGCGAAGCGTAAAAACACCTTCGGGCGCCCGACTGCCGTTTATCTATTGCTTTCCCCGCGCCGCCGGGCCCTTCCCTGTTGCGCTTGTCCTGGATCCTGAAATTGGCCCGCAAATGGAGGTCGGGGAGGAGGAATACTCGCAAATCATACGCTTGATTCCAGCCGAAAGGGAATTGCCCTTCGATGAATCATTTCGCGGTCGCTACATTACTCACAACCCTATCGGAAACCAACTCATGTCGAGTGGAGTGGTTGTGGTTATCCCCATTCTCAAAACCTTGGAGAATCTCAACAGCATTCCCTTGCAGGACTGGCAGGCCGTCATGGAATTTATTCGGTCCGTTAGATTTGTAGATGCGGAGAGTGTGTTTCTGGTTTCCACCAAAGAATATGCCGGCACCGCTTTCGGATTGGCGAGCCATTATGAATGGGGGGGTTTGTTGGTAGAGGAACCGCAAAGTGGAATATTTGGCGCTTCATTGCCGGCCACAACCCAAGATGCGGTGGCAATGACTGAGTTGAGAAAAAAATACCAAGCGGTGACCGGAGCAATAGAATGTCCCATCCTGATTATGCGGAATAAGCAGAATCCAATCCATAGAATCAATGATTTTGCCCTAATTAATCCCCTTTTTAATGATGGCAAAAAACTCTACCTGAGCATCACAGACAGGCCTCTCCGCACCCTGGAACCCATTACTACGGGTGAAGCAAGAGAAAAGCCCGACATCACTGCTCCTCAAGAGTATGCCTACGATGTTGAAGCCACGCAAAAACTGGGGAATAGAATTTTACATTTTATTCAACATAACGGAACCTCTCCCCTGCGCCGACTCCCCCAAAAAAGCCAAACACCACGGATAACCACCCGGGTTCAAAGCGCGCTGAGTGAATTTGAACGCATTGAGGATAGAATGGCCGAGCGCTTACAGGAACCACAAAGTTCCAACTCAACCGAGGAACTGGAATTCGACGACAACATTCCGGGAGACGGCGCATTCAGGGGCTTCGATTTGGAATACCCAGGCGACGAAGAATAGAACTCCGTATGCGGATATCAGGGAATCAAGCGGCCCGACTCCTCGAGGGATCGGATAATCTCGAGTAGCTCTTCATTGCTTTCCAGGGAATAAGCGGAACGGAGTTTTTCCAGGGCTTCCTGGTTTTGGCCCAAACCCAAGAGCAATTGAGCATGGTTGTAATAGGCCTCATAGGCTACCTCCTGGTTCAACTCGGCGAGCTCGAAATACAGGACCGCCTGGTCCAATTTGCCACTTCTCAAATAAACCTCACCCATGGCCAGCAAGGCCCGTGGATGAGCCGGATCAACCTCAAGGACGCGAGCCAGTGTTGATTCCGCTTGGCTCAACTGATCATTCTCCAAAAAAATCATTCCCTCCAAAAAATCGAGAGCCAGGGAATTCAGCCTTAAATCTTCCTGCCGGCTCTTCTCTTTGGCTTTGGAAATCAACGCCCTTGCTTCCTCGGCGTAGCCATGGACAAGCAAACCCTGGCAAACCAGGAGAATATCATCCAACTGCCTCCCCTCACTGAGCAGTTCTATAAGTTGAAGAAACTCGCGGAAGGCGGATTCAATATTTTTTTCTGTGAAGTAAAGATTACCGAGTAGGCGTCTGCTTTCATAGGATGCGCCTCCCAATCGATGTGCGACTTCCAGGTGAGCCGCGGCCTCGTCATTTCGGTCAATCCTGAGCAATAAGTTGGCCGCATTTTTCCAATTTGAGGCCCGGTCCGGGTCGAACAATAGGACTTCCTCGGTTACCCCCAGAGCATCTTCGTTCCTGCCTAGATTGATGAGACACTGCAGAATTCCAAATCGCCAAGTGTTATTTCTCGGATTAAACATCATGGCTATTTCGTAGGCTGCCAAAGCGCTCAAATAGAGTTCCTTTTCCAGGAATAAGAAACCGATCAGTCCGTGAATCTGCGAATCGTTGCTGCCCAACTCGATAGCCTTCAGTAAAACCGGGAGGGCTTTGTCCTTCTCATCATTTAACATGAGGGAGTAACCGAGATTCTCGTAAGCTCGCAGGAAGTCAGGGTGCTTGTGAATGGCCGAAATGTACTGCTCGACGGCCCGGGAATGATCGTTTTTTTCAAAATACAAATTTCCCAGCAAGAAATTGAGAGTAGCGCTGACCTCAAACCCAAGATCGTTGATATTGGCCATACCATTTATCAGGTAGGCAATGGCCTCGTCGGGATATTCGAGGTAAGCAAGCGCCCCATCGTAGACATTAAAATTATCCACATCCATTTCTGGTTCCAGATAGGAATTAATGCCGTATGAACCCTTGAATCGTTTTGCAAAATCCTCCTCCTTCCAATTGAATAGATCCTCCGGCAACTCGAAAGATAAGGCATCGTCCCGACCAAGCCCTGGTGCGACCGCCAAGCCCAACATCAAGGAACTCAGGATGAAAATTCTCACCTTCGGCCCCCTCCCGTTTGATCCGGCAGGTTCATTATCATGTTATTCCTGGTGGGTCCGGCCCGAAAATATATCCTGCTTTTTATGATCGTCCGGATTGGTTTTCCATGGCGGAGGGGTCGGCTGTAAATGGCACTCTCGACGGAATCGATGACCGGATCCACCAATTCAGGGTAATCGGCATTCACAACTTGGCGAACCTTGGCAATCCCCTCCTCGCTGATCTCCAATATCAAAAGTACCCTTCCAATAAAAATACCCTGTTCCTTCAGCTTCTCAGGGAACAGATTTGGCGGCAAAAAAAGGGGCCTGGGAACCGAATCGGTGCCCTGCAAACGAACAGAACCGAAAGCGCCGTAAAGATCGCGCTGAGACATCATATACTCCAGGGTGTCCCGCTGCTCCAGAACTTGGGTTATATCCACTTGCAAGTCCAAAGGCATGGGTTCAACCGCCAAGGCAGGAATCCAGCGTGGCTGTTTCGGAAGTTGCTTCACCGAAGAAACCTGGTTAACCGCATGAGTGGCGATTTTTTCGCTTTCTTCCTCCGGGCTGGGAATCTCCAGGCTCCGAATATCCAGACGCTCGATCTCCCGCCTGGAAGCCTTCTGGAACTGTACAAAGGATAGCAAGTAGAGTAAACCAAACAGAACAAACATAGCGCCCACTCCAGACAAACCGGTGAGGGCAATTTGCTTTCCAGCCACCGATCCACTCATGCCGGGTCCAGGGTTGCCAGGTTTATGGTTTGAATGCCGGCACGCTTCACTTCGTCGATAACCGACACCAGAAATCGAGTAGGCACCCGACCGTCCACCTGAATAATTACCGGCCGATCTTCAATCGGACTCAATCGTTGAAGAGTTGGCAAAATTCCCTGAACACCGATTTCGGAACCTCCATAATAGACTTTGAGGTCCGCGCTCACCGCCACATAGATACTCTCCCGTTCAAGGATGACGGCCTGACTCGACTCCGGTCGTTCCACTTCAATTCCGGTTTCCTGCACGAAAACCGAGGTCACGATAAAAAAGAGCAACAGTATGAATACAATATCGATGAGCGGCGAAATATTTATGTTTGCTCCGCTGTCCTGTTGCAGATCCGATTCCCAGGCCCTCTTCATGTGTCGCTCTCTGCTTGGGGGAATCTGATACAGGCAGCCTGATTCCTGTATTCCCGAAGCAAATTCTTTTGGTGAAACTGGCCATATACCATGATTCCGGCAAGTCCGATGACTCCAATGGAAAGACCCAATTGGGTAGTGACCAGGGCCTCGGAAATGCCTACCGCCACCAAATCCTCGGTCAGCGATATTCCTCTACTCGATAAGCCTCGAAAAGTTTTCAACATCCCGGCAATTGTTCCCAATAGCCCCAAAAGTGGCGCCACACTGGTCAATACCTTGAGAATGCGCAAACGCTGGTCGAAGGCGGCTCTCTCGGCAGTTTCCCCTTCCCAAGCAAACCATTGATTCATCAAAGCGCTGAAGAGGGAGGTAAATAATACAAATGCCAGAACCATAAGCGGAATCATCATCCATCCGCCCTTCGCAATATAGCCTCCGATAACTTGAAGCGCCTGAACCATGTCAAGTGGAAGGACGGGGGACGATTTGCTCCAGCAAACCCGCCGCTTGAATAAGAATTTTCTTCGTTCGGCGTTGCAGGTAAGCATGTAAAACCAAGGCCGGAATTGCTACCACCAAGCCAAACTTGGTAGTGATGAGGGCCTCGGATATGCCACCGGAAAGCAACTTGGCATCCCCCGCTCCGAATAAACTGATAAGCTCAAAAGTTTTAATCATTCCCGTCACTGTTCCCAACAGCCCCAACAAGGGCGATACCGCTGCCGTTAACGCGATAAACGGCAACCATCGATTCAGATAGAATCGAAATTCCTGGTAGGCGACATCCAGCTCCGCCGCTCCAACTTTATTGGGCTGGCCCATTGCAGAAACCATTTTTTCCAGCAGGGGCTTCGAATCACCACCGTATTGCTTGTCCCATTCCGCCGATGGTTTATTTTGCAGCCATTCAAATTCACTCAAGGAGGGAATCGACACCCTTCTGATTCGAATCCATTTCACGATGCTTGCTAAAAAGGCAATGGTTCCGAACATACCAATCGGAATCATCCAGAGTCCTCCAAGTTTGAGTTGTTCGGTAAACGTTACCGGATCATCCGAAAGCAGGGTTGCCTGTCCAAGGGTTGGATCCACTCGAATAACCGACTCCCCTTCTTCAAACAGGTTTTTTACCGAGGCCTTGTGGCTCGTATCCAGGGATTGAATCTCAGCCAGAACGGGCGAAGAGCCAAATATCAGGTTCCCGGCTGCAACTCCGTTATGCGAATTGAAAAAAACAATGGGGCCGTAAGCCAGCGCACCACCCCGCTCCACCGCACCCGATTCAGATATGCCCTCGGTTTCATACCTGCTGCCTCCCAACAGCGACTCCAATCGACCGAGGGTTTGTTCCAGGAACCCAAATTGGACCTCCGCACGATCCAGTAAGTCTTCCCCTTCCGTGTGGTGGGCTGCATCGAGGCCAAGCAGGGTATCCACATAGTCGTTGCGCTCACCGGGCCCGAGGCTCGATTCGAATTCTTGTCGAAAACTTTTTATCTGGTTGTCTACCTGGCCTGCCAAATCGGCAGATTCCCGGTCCTCCCTCCTTAGGCTCTGCAATTCGAAATCGGTGGTTTCCCCTCTTCTTTCGAGTAACCGCAAGGCCTCTTTTTGGGCCTGCAAGGTTCCCTTCAGGTTCTGGAGGTCCCTGACCAAAGGCAGCTTTTCTTCCACAATTTTGTCGCGGCCACGCTTGAGCTCCTCCCGGGCCGATTGCAACTCCTGCCGGCTCCAGGAAAGCACATCGTCCAAAGTTTGCCCCTCCATAAGAAAGGGAGAAAGGATTATACAGCCGACAATACTGATCACCCGGTTCATGGGGAACTCACCGTATTGAGGGTAAAGGGCAACTTCAGAAAACGAGGCTGATTCCGCTTCGATATAACCGCCTCAAGATCTATCAAATCATCCAGCAATTTCGTTTCTTCAATCCAGGACCATTGACCATTTTTCCAAATGATCCGGCCAGCCTGTTCCGCTTCGGCGGAGAAATAATATCCACCGGAAAGCCCCAGGTAAATGACACTGAATTTACCTTTCCGGCCATCCTTGCGCCGTTGGATTTCGGAAACCAGATGGATTTCCTTATTGTAGGCATTGGCCTCCTTCAGGATTTCGAGGCAAATTCCAAAAGCCCTCTTCATCCCCGATAGATCCCCGGTCAGGTTAATGGATTCCAGATCCCGGATTTTGGGGAACAAATCAGCCTTCAAACCGGGATGAAAGTGATTCACCAACTCACCAAGCCTGTGCCGCAAGACAACCAGCTTCTGCTGCCAAAAACCTATCATGCCCCGATAGGCTTCCAAATCCTCTTCTAATCGGCTTCTTTCCGACAAAAGCGAATCCAACAAGGGCCTGCTCTCTTGCAACCGCGCTTCAATTTGCCCTAAGGACTGCCGGTCCAGGCGAAGTTGACTTTCCATGAGTTCCTTCTGCTCGCGCCAAGCACGCAACTCGGCCGAAAGCATTCGCCGCAACTCCACAACTTCCCGCAAGTTTTCCCTGGTCTCAGCAACATCCTCCACCGTTTGGCCCGACAAATGGGTGACACTCAAAACGACACTGAAGACGAGGAAAAGTGTCCTGATTCGAAAGGTAAAGTGAAGCATTCGAGTACCATTATCATGCTTGTCTCAATAAGGTCCAATATTTTGAACCTATCCGTTAATCCTGAATTTCAAAGTCGGACCGACCGGAAGCCGGAAACGGGAATAGTCTTCGGACATATCGGAAAAAGCCGGAATCGCTTCTCGCCCCTTCAGGTCATCATTCCTCACCAGTATCGCGCGAACGATTTCAACCGACTGAGAAAACAACGGCGACAAGCCATCAAAACTCACCGGATCATGAAATTGGTCTCCATCCTGGGCTCGAGTGGACATCGTCAGCAGGTAGGTGGTCCCGTTTTCCAATTTCACCGGTTCGGGTAATGGCACGTACCGGAATTCACCCTCCAATTGACCGGGCGAATTGGAGGTTACTTGAACCTCTCCAATCACACGCCCCGCTCTGCCGTTATCTAGTTCATACAATGTAATCAAGTGGGAAGCGTTGATGCCTCGACTCTTCTCTCCGGTCAGGCTGGGTCGATCACAATCAAATTCTGTCGGAACGTCGCGCGGAGGACGGACCGGCGCGTCCTTGTTATGATCGTCCCACAACCCAAGGTGCGTTGCGATACGGGATGTTGTCATTCGGAATTCGAATCCAACCGCACCATTAATATCGTTGCGCAAGTTATTCCAGCCGTCATCGACAATCAGCCCGCTACTCTCCGGGATGGCCATAGCTCGCGCATGACCTCGGTTGTGGATTCGCAACAATCGCCGGCCCATTTCTACGGCGGTTGCCGCAGGGCGGCCTTCGAGAAAATCTCCTTCTTCGTAGGGATTTGCTTGGAGATCATAATACATCAGATACTCGAGCCCACCAAGGCTGCCCTTTTTCATGGATGGTTTGGCGAGTCCTCCGTTAACCAGCAGTTTGAACGATCCCTCGCGAATCGCCAACACATCATTCAGGTAGGGCGCCCCCAGGTTGCAGAAGATGACCCGCGGTCGGGTGTCCTCCCCCTGAGCCCGGCCCGTCCAATAATCAAGTGAGGGGTGACTGTCTCGCGCTTCGTTCGATTCCAGTTCATGCCCGACGAGTTGGGCGAATGTCGCATACAGGTCTGTGTGGGCGAAGACATTTCGGTTCATTCCGCCTTCAATGACTCCCTGCCAATAAACAAGGAAAGGCACCCGGTGTCCGCCTTCCCAGATTTTGGCCTTTTTTCCACGCATTCCACCGCTTTCCTGCACACGGGCTTTTTCGGGTATGCCCGTGAGGTTGGCTCCGT
Organism: Opitutales bacterium; assembly: GCA_965218995.1. Taxonomy (GTDB): domain Bacteria; phylum Verrucomicrobiota; class Verrucomicrobiia; order Opitutales; family UBA2995; genus JAABVD01. The sequence continues at coordinate 1,404,556 of CBDCML010000004.1, read as the reverse complement.
TGTCGCTCGTGAAAATGATCAGCGTGTTTTCGATCATTTTATGTCCGGGCCAGCGAGGGTCGTCCGTCTTCTTCAGCTTTTCCAGGATCTTCCCGAAAATGACATCGTTCTCCAGCACCATGTCCTCGCGAGGGCCTGCCGGCGTTCCATCCGTGTAGCGGCTTTGTCCTTTGATTCTAACTCCCGCGACTTCCTCCGGCACTGCAAAGAATCCATTAGGATTGCGCTGGTTGTGGTTGGCATTGGGCACAAAGTAGAGAAAGAAGGGACCATTCGGGATGGCCGCACGTCGATTGAGGTAGGCCTCGATTTCCTTGAGGTAAAGCGGGCCCAAGTTTCGCGGATCCCAATCAGGAGACGCTAGTATTTTCCCTTCCCGGCGCCCCATTCCAATGAACCGCATTTTACTCTTATCCGTGAAAGAATAGCCCTCATTCACGATCATCACGCGCGGTTCGTTATCAAGCGGGTCCTCCGTATTACCGGGCACACCATAATATTCATCGAAACCGTGATGGGTAGGACCATCCAGGATCGGTTTACCAAAATCCACATCATGATAATAGAAATTGGAGGCAGGCTTTCCGTCGCCATTGTCAAACGATATCCCCACATGGTATTTACCGACACCCTTGGTATGGTATCCGTTCGCCCGGAGCATGCCGGGAAGTGTCGGCAGATCCCGATGGATCATGGGCATATTGGGGCCGTGCGGCAACCAGCCCTGATGGTTTAGATAGGCGCGATGAGCGAAACGCCCGGTCAACAGCGAATATCGCGTCGAACTGCACATTGAGGCGGGCGCATGGGCATCCGTAAAGACCATGGCCTGCTCCGAAAACTTCTCCAGGTTTGGCGTGTGCAACGTCTTTTCAATCGGTTCCGCTGACTTCATGAGACGCTTCCCGAGATAGGCGCTCGTGTCCCCGATTCCCATATCATCTGCCATCATCAGTAGGATGTTCGGCTTAACCGGTCGCTCGACTGCAATTATACCAGGACCGAGAAGCCAACATCCCAACAGGACGAGGCCGAAACATCGCCCTGGCTGCATTGCAAGACAGGTCTTAGGCCTCTCCTCAATGGGATTATTGAGCAACATACGGTGTCCTCGATTTCAATCGTCAGGTGGCCGCGGCGCCTCAGGGGGATGATTACGCCCTGGTTCACCCCGCACTTCGGGAAACGGCAGGACATTGGCCTGAAAGGCCCACACATGCCACCGATCTCTAAGGTTTTTGGCCACCTCGGGATACTTTTCAATGAGATTGGCGGTCTCACTGTGGTCTGAGGACAAATCGTACAACTCCCAGCCGGTCTCACTGCGGTCGTTCTGTGTAACCAGCTTCCAGTCGCCGTGACGAACGGCCGAATGGTCCATGTGCTGCCAGAACAAAGTGCGCTCCGGGACGGGGGCTCCGGAACCACGCCAATAGGGAACCATGCTGATCCCTGGTGCGGGGGTAATGTCACGTTTTTTAAATTCGGAGGGATATGCCGTCTCCGCCAGTTCACAAAGGCTCGGCATGATATCGATCAGATGGAAGCTCTGATCCCTGACAATCCGCCCACCTCGGTTGATTCCCTTCGGCCAATGGGCAATGAACGGTGAGGCGATGCCCCCTTCATGCACATATTGCTTGTATTTCCTCAAGGGCGTATTGGAGTAGGTGGCCCAGCACTGTCCCTGGGAAATGCTCCATCCTCCTTTTTTTCGCCATTGTTCGAAATTGCTGCTTTTGTGCTGATGCCAGTTCATGCCGAAAATACCCAGTTCGCCGGAGGAGCCATTATCTGAGAAGAACAGGATCAGCGTATTTTCGAGGGCTCCATTTTCTTCTAACCGGGTAACGATATGGCCGATGTTTTCGTCCATACGGTCGACCTGGGCGGCGTAAATCGCCCGCCGAAAGTCCAGTTCCTCTTGGTCACGGCTGCTGAGTTCCTTCCATTCAGGCAGGGGATCAGAATCAACCAAGTCTTTGAAGGGTAAGTGGGGTACTCGCTGACTGACATTGCTGAGTCCTGACGGCAGCACCTGTTTGCTCGGGAGGAGCCCCATCTTTTTCATTCGCGCTAACTTTTCTTTGCGAAGTTCGTCCCATCCCGCCAAATAGCTTCCCCGATATTTTTCGATCAGGTGGTCCGGCGCTTCCAGGGGAAAATGAGGCGCATTGTAGTTGACCTGCAACAAGAACGGTTTTTCCGGCCGTTCCAATGCCTGATCGAGGTAGTCCAGAGCCGCATCGGTAAAGAAATCAGTCGTGTAAAACGCTTCATCGGGACGGTACGGATTAACCGGATTTTCCTGAGCGGCGATCAAGAGCTCGCCATCCCGGTAAACGTCACAGTTGGGCAAAATCTTCCAGTAGCTGTCGATATGCAAATAGACCCCGGTGAAACGCTGGAATCCCCTCTCTTCGGGCAAGGACCCGGGCATATGGCCGGAGTGCCACTTGCCGGTCATCATGGTTTGATATCCCGAGGCACCCAGCACCTCGGCAAAGGTCACACAGCGCTGATTGAGAAATCCCTGGTAACCAGCACCCCAATTTCGATAAACCATCATGCCCACCCCGGCCTGGTGAGGATAAAGACCCGTCAGTAAACTGGCTCGAGCCGGACAGCACCGCCCGGCGTTGTAAAACTGGGTAAAGCGAACGCCGCCCGCCGCCAAACGGTCCAGGTTCGGGGTCTCGATCTCTCCGCCGAAACAGCCGATATCGGAATAACCGAGGTCGTCCGCGAAGAGGATGATGATGTTGGGGCGCTGGGATGCTCCCGAGACGGTAAGCAGCGTTGCCGCCACTCCAACGAAGAAAACGATCTTGAAATATAGCGCCTTCATCAAAGCGAAAGGTTTGGATGGGAGGCGGTCAGTTGGCCAGTTCAATGGTATACTCGGTCTCAACGTTTTCAAAGAACAAACCTTGGAATTGTCCCGGCTTTAATCCCTCGGGAAGTCTAACATCGACGCTGTATTCCCGATCCGGCTCCAGATCGGATACGTCAACATAAAATCCGGTAAAGGTATTGTGGCCTTTGCCGAGACGCATCCGGCCGGGGGTGCGGGAACTGTAGGCCTTTTTTACCAACACCGGTTCTCCATTGATTTTCATTTCGGCGTTCATTTTCCAATCCGGTTGGGCAATTTGCAGGTAGAGAAGCAAGCGTTCGGGCGCGAGCCAGGTACACTCCAGGTCTTCTTCAGTCCAATCGAATGACCAAACCGACTTGCGGTTGTTCAACTGTTCGAAGATCCGACGGGGGATATCGAAGGTGGCGGACACGGAGGTTCCGTCAAAGGATGGATCGTAGGTGGTCACGGCTTGGTTGTGAGCAAAATAGTCACCCCGAAACCGGCATAGGACCGTAATTACCCTGCCCCGTTTTTCGAAATCCAGGTTCCTCCCGTTTACCGTAACCCGGCGGATTCGTCTATCGTGAGGAAGGATGACCAAGGCCTCAGCCTCTGTTCCAATTTCTCCCTGGACGCCGGACAATCGCAGGACATCCACGTCCAAATTCGCCTGCCCGCGGAGATTGAACAGTTGCGGAACGTTTTGCTTTCTGGCAGGTTGCACTTCCAGAATCAGGGCCGTGGTCCCGTCCAAAATGATGCGGCAGGCGTCCCCATAGCGGAAAACACCCGTATGCGGAGCGCCGATAAATTTTCCCGCCTCGGGAAACAGTTGTCGGACGGTGAAATACTCTCCGCGGGTCAGGCCCAGGCTGCCGTCAAGGGTGAACTCGGCAGCTATCTTTCTGTGGTTGGGGTTGAACAGGAAGATAAATCCGTGATCTTCATCCATGGCTGCCGTGCCATCCACCCGACCCATCGCCGGCGGACCGATGATCGATCGCAGATTTCGCAAAACATCTGCGTTCTGATCCGTCCAGTCGAACCAATGGCGAATGAATGCCTGAGCTTCCGTATCCTGGCTGAAGAGCTCATACTCGCGTTTATCACGGGCCGGAATCATATCGACACAGTGGGCAAAGGGCGCGGTCGCAATCGAAGAAAAGAGGGAGAACTTCCAGCCCAGATAATCCCAGTCGCGGATGTTGAAATCTGTGTTGTAAATCACGTCTCCAGCGGTGTTTTTGCGGGCGGTCTGGTGGCCGATGAATCCAGGCATTAGCTCTGGTGGACAAAACTGGATGTTGCGGAACCAGTAGGAGGTCAGTCGCTGCTGGGTTCCGGAGGAGCGATCGAAATGAAGATCGGGGAACGGCTCAAAACTCTCCGGTTGCTCGTCCCCGCCGGTCGGATGCGGGTAAGTGCCGGCCAGCCAGGTCCAAGGTCCGTATCCGTGATACTGCTGACGGCCGTCGATCACGATGTCCGGAGCCCGCCTTCTCAAGGTCTCCAAAACACGACGGGCGCCAAACCACTGCGCATACCGGCTGGCGCCATGAACCTTCATGCTCCAGTAATCAAAGGCATAGCCACTGATACCCGTCTGATTCTTAAACGCAATAAGGGTGTCGATGAACCAGTCCTGAAAAGCGCGCGAGGCAAAGGTCGCGACGACCTGAGGATTGTTGGGCGACCGGATGGTGAGAAAGTCTTCGTCGTGCTCGAACTCCAGTGTGGGGTAGACGTAGGCCATGAGCTTGACGTTTTTGCTTTCGGCATAGCGCTGTAATTCCCGGGTTTTGGCCGGCAGCTCGTCGATCCGGGGATCCCACTCATTCTTGCGAATCCGGATTCCCTGATTGAGCCAGAGAAGGTGTTCCCAGTTCCAATTATCCGAGGCATCTTCCTGCAACGCGATATCCTCGTTGCGCACGGTGTAAAGCATATGTCGAATGCCCAGGGCCGAAGCGGAGTCGACGATGCGCTTGAATTGGGCCTGTCCATTCTCTATGGCCACATTGATCTGGTAATCGTTTTCGCACCAGGGGATATGGATTCGGACGCTTTTGCTTGGCCGATAGAGGAGAAATGAGCGGACGCATTCGATGGCCGCTGCAATTTCCCCCATGTCGATCTTCTCCTCGACCCGGCTCCATTCGGGCTCAAGCAACCAACTGATGCGATGCCCCATCCGGCCGGGGCTGAGCTTCCCGGTCAAGGCATAAGTGCCCACACAGGCACGATCGGAGGCAAAGGAACCATACTCAGTCCTCCAGATGATGTCGGAGCGGTAATCCAGTGAAAATTCACCATCTTCGTACTCCCAAATTGAAAACGGATTTTGCATCATGATCATGCCGCCCCATTGGTCATTCATGCGGAGGAAGGCCGCATAGTCCCCTAACCCGCGAGCTTTCTTCACTTTGTCCTCCAGCCCGGCGGTAAAGATGTCTCGCGGCTCCTTCTCAAGACGCCCGTGAAACACATTCATGTGTCTTACCGTGTAGACCTCCGATTTCTGAGGAGTCACCAGCAGTTGCTTCGTCACAAACCGCCAACCAGGTTTCAGTTGATAAACGACCTCTACCCTGAACTCTCCCTCGCGAAAGAAAAAGCGCAGGCCGTCGGCGTCTCGCACATGCTTTTGGGCCGGTAGATGCCGGCTGTCAATCAGATGATGATCAATCACAAAAGACCAATGGTCAGTTGAGAACGCGAGGGTCTGGTCGAGTTGTTTGTCGTAGATTGAAATAAGGCCCTGGTCGTCGAAGTCAGCTCGGATCTTCTCATTTTCCAGCGTTTGGCCCGACAAATCGGTGACACTCAAAACAACACTCAAGGCGAGGAGGAGCGTGCTGGTAGAAGCGCAATGGAAACCCATTTTCAAGCCATGGATTAAAATGGGAAAGACCAAACTGACCAAGTCTAATCCACTCCCGCCATTGCAATAGGATTTCCCTTGAAGAGGTCTTCCGGCTTGATCCCCCAAATGGCGGTAGGTATAGTGGTTGGAATGATGCTTTTCAAGGATCCCCAAAACGCAAGCCGAAGGGTCGCAATCCCAAGGATGTCCGGACCCCTGCCCTTTTCCGCAAGGTTGATCAGATATCCACAACCACCACGTCACCGGAAGAGGGGGTATTAGGTCATGATTGAATGGCTTGGTATGGGCCACCTTTTCGAGCTTTCCCCGAAGGAAGCCCTTATGGGGTTTTTCACCCCGCTGGTGATCTTCGTCATATTTTTTCTGGCCCAAATCATTTTGCCAGGCAGGCAGGTTCCGGGCTACGTCATAAATCCGGAGACCGGTGAACCCCGCAACTATCGGTTAAACGGTATCCTTGTGTTTGCCATCGCGCTGATCGTGTGGGCTCTCGAACTCACCGGGATGCCGCGTGATTGGTTTTTCCGGTCCTCAGTCTATGCCGTGGCCGGGGGGACGGTATTCACCACCATCTTTGCGGTCGTAGCAGTGTACAGCCAACCCAAAGGCAAGGTAAGGAATCCGCTCCTGGCACTGTGGGATGGACGGGCCCGGGAATTGTCCTTCTTTAATGAGCGCTTCGACATGAAGATGTATTTCTACGTCGTCGGTGGGACGATGTTGTCGCTCAACGCCCTGTCCGGGGCTGCCTACCACTACCAACTCTTCGGCGAAGACTCGAATCCAGGGGTAATCCTGTATGCGACCTTCTTCACATTCTACATACTGGACTACTTCATCTTCGAGCGCGTCCAGCTATATACCTACGATTTGATCCATGAGAATATCGGCTTCAAGTTGTTTTGGGGCGGGCTGATGGTCTACGGGTGGCTGTTCATTCTCCCCTTGTGGGGCATGGCCGTGCACCCGGATCCCGGATTCTCGCCGATGTGGACGTTTGTTTTGCTTATCGGAACGTCAGTACTGTTCCTGTTCGGATGGGGCATCTCGCGCGTCGCCAACCTGCAGAAATACACATTCAAGCGATGGCCCGACCGCAAGTTCCTCGGCCTTATCGAGCCCATGTACATCGAGGCCGGTGACCGCAAGATCCTGTGCAGCGGTCTATGGGGTGTGGCCCGCCACTTCAACTACATGGGGGAGGGGTTGCTTGCCCTGTCCATTGCCCTGGTTTTCGGCTACTTCACCAACCCCTGGGCCTGGACCTACTTTGTCTTCATCGTCCTATTATTCACTTTCCGTCAACGTTTTGACGACCGGTACTGCGCTGAGAAATACGGCCCCGAAAAGTGGGCCGAGTATCAGGCACGAGTGAAATACCGGATTTTTCCCGGCCTTTACTGAGAAGGGTCCCTGCCCATTCACCTGGTTTGTGCATTAGTGTGGCGTCCTTTAAATAAATCACCACAGAGGGGGCAGAGAACCTGGAATTGACTCTCGCGAAGCACGCCAAGAACGCAGGAAGGGGTCAATGCATTTCCTCCCATAACTAATGCTCGGACAAAGGAGGGAAGTTCGCCATGCTCACGAATTGGGAATTAGGAATGAGGGATTAACCACAGAGGACACAGAGAGCACAGAGAGGGAAAGAAGGGGAGGAGGCGCCCAGGGGCGCCAATTAGGAATTAGGAATGGGGGAGAGAGGGAAAACCACAGATGAAACGGATGAGCACGGATTCAAATAACGGAGGGGGGACATTCCTGTCCCCCAACAATTACGGTAAACGAATGAAAAGGCAGGGAGGTATATCGTGACCGTAATCTCGATCGATAGATGTGGAGGAAAATAGCCGCAAAAGAACGCAAAAGGGAGAGAGCCCGCCAAAGGCGCGAAATAAGGAATTAACGGAGAGCGGGTTTTCGTCTCGCCGCTGCAAAGCTTTGCGACGCACGGCTAACCCGCTTTATAGAGAAAATGGGGGACAGGAATGTCCCCCCTCCTTTATCCATCGCCACTAGCCACTTGTCACTGACAACTGACAACTGACAACTGACAACTGAATTATTTGACTCTCGCGAAGAGCGCAAGCGCGAAGGGAGAAAGGCACATCCGCCTTCGCCCAAGGGCTACGGCGTAACATGGAGGAAGGAGGGGGACGGATGAGGAATGGTCCTTAAAACCTTCTTGACCGTATATCTAATGTAGATACATTTTGCCTATGAAAACAAAAGTTGCACGTTGGGGAAACAGCCTTGCCCTACGGTTACCGAAACACCTGACAACAAGCTATCATATTTCCGAAGGCAGCGATGTCGAGATTGTAGAGGAAGCCCAAGGCTTGCTAGTCAAACCCGTTTCCGGAAGAAAATTTCAATTGGATGACCTACTGAAAGGCATTTCGAAAAATAACCTACACACCGAGATTGAATCTACAGGACCACGAGGAAAGGAAATTTGGTGAGCAGGTATGTTCCTGCAGCCAGAGATCTAGTCTGGCTTGAATTCAACCCTCAAGCGGGTCACGAACAAGCCGGCCACCGGCCAGCCATCGTACTCTCCCAAAAGAAATATAATAGCAAAACAGGCTTGGCCATATTTTGTCCCATCACTTCGAGAATCAAAGGCTACCCATTTGAGGTCCCTGTAAGAGGGAAAAAGATTAAAGGCGCGGTGTTGGCGGACCAGGTGAAAAGCTTCGATTGGAAGGTGAGGGATGCAAAATTCATCGAAAGAGCGGGCCCTTCTGTTTTCGATGAGGTGGTCGGCAAATTATATGCCATTATACAGAAACCGTGAGAGGGAGAGGTTTTATACATCACCTGAGTATGAACGGTGTCGTTGATTTTATGGTACCCTCACCTGGGGTGCGAGAGTCCAGGAACCACTTCGTCCATCGAGGTTGAAGTATTTTTTCAAGAGCAGGGCAAAGGTAGCATCGCCAACTCCCTCATCATGCTGGGTAAGTTTTCCATTTTCCACGTCCGGCAACTCCCTTGTGGCCTCCAACACCAAGGGTAGCTTGGCTGTAGCTCGAATGGATTTTTGCCAGGTATAACCACCTTCCAGGCGCAGTATTTCCACCTCTTCGGAAAATCCGGGGGCGACGATTTCCCCACCAGACATCAGGTCTCTTTTCTGCCTGAACTCCCGGACAAATTGAAATCCCCAGCCGTTTTTCCAGCGCGGCATGTCATGGAAAATAGGCTGATCTGCAAATGCGACCGGAACAAACCCCAAGCCCAGGCCGAACCTTAACAGAAAGTGACGGTTCAACATCCGGATGCCTTGCCTAGTTGAAGAAGCGTTGGCGGACAGACGCCGACACCTTGAAGTATGACGACACTGAGGGCCTCTTTCCAAGATTACGACAATGGGGACAACAACTTTACTTGGGGGAAATAGGTTTTATAACGGCCACGGTCTGCCGTGGCAATTTTACACCCCAACAACTGAGCGTGAGAACCGATGAAGAAATCTGGTAGCGGCATCCGTAAATCGACTCGTCGACCCAGGTCTTCCCTGCGAAGGAGATAACTCCGAAAGGCTGCGGCACAAATGGGTGCGGCAGCAGCTGGTAAATCAAGGCGCTGCACACCCCAGGAACGAACCCGCTCCATAACCGATTTCGGATCACTGTCACCAACACAGAGTTCAGCCAGAATGACCGCATTGACAAAGGCTTCCGATCTTGCAGCAGCTTTGGCAAGGGTGCGCCTAGACCAGAAATGAAAGGATGAATCCGGTGAGAATGCGTAAATCAAAATATTGGTATCGACTAGAATCACAACCTGCGGGTCAATTTCCGGAGCTGCTCCCAAGTGGTGGCTGGCTTGAGCGGCGCCGACTTCATGGCTTCCTCCACTTCCGACACTGTCTTATGCCTCGCCTGAGGCGGAAGTGCAACCAGCCGGGCTAATGAGTAGTGACCGGGCTCTTCTTCTAGGACCTCATACACTTCTCCCGGCTGACTCCCGGGAAGGGTAATCCGTCTTTTGGCATCCGTCCGTACAATCCTCATGGTGGGATTATCCCACCCTTCTGTACTATGTCAAGCATCCTGGACGGCAAAAAGAGTTTATAGAAATCCTCAAGACGAGGTTTAATTTGATCTCCTCCGCTCCGCTTTCCGGAAACACAAACCAGAAACCAGCATCCAAGAATTTTCTCTCGCAAAGCTCGCAAAGAACGCCATGAGGCTGACCTGTAGGAGCGACTTTACGCCGCGATCCTTTGAATTTCCAAGTCATTCCGGATGTGGCACATCTTTAAAATAATCGCGGGATAAACCCGCTCCTACGGGATAAGTCCATCGATCCGGGTCGGTTGGAAACTGTACCTCATATGAATCTCAAGGTTTCCTATCCTCTATTGCACAACTGAAGGCCCATAGGCGGTGTTCCTGGTTGTCGAAGTTGCTGAGCTTTAGTTGAACGGTATTTTGCCCGGCGCGCAGGTTGACTGGGAAGTTTGCCATGGCATAGCCCAGGTCGTGTCTGCGGGTGGCAACTTTCTCACCATTCACCCACAGCGTCAACCAATCGTCAAAAGCCAGACGCAATCTTACCCTCCGTTCAGAATCGGACTCAACTGTGGTGCGCGCATAAGCCGAAACAGCGACCGGTTTATCGGTGCTGTGCCTTCGACGTTTGTTATAAAAAGTCTCGAGGTAATCGAAGATGGCCAGGCGGGCCTGCTGCTTGGATTCGAACACGCCGTTTTGGGGAAAGCATTCGCTTTTGAGGGAGGCAAAGAAGCTCTCGCAAGCGGCGTTGTCGTAACAGTATCCTAGCGCGCTCATGCTCTGAATCCAACCAAAGTCGTTCAATTGCTGCCGCACTTGGTGACTGGTATACTGGCAGCCACGATCTGAATGAAAGAGGGCTTTGTGAAAACCTCCCACTCGATTCCTGGTCTGGTGAAGGGCTGAAACGACCAGACCGGAGGCCAGGCTCTCGGCCACCTTGTAGCCCTGAATTACGCGGCCGAAGAGGTCCATCACGACCGCTAGATACAACCAGCCTTGCCGAGTGGGGATGTAGGTGATGTCGCTGACCATGATTTGGCCGGGCCCGGTCGGGTCCGGAGCCTCGGCCAGACGGTTGGGCGCTGGGAGGCTGCGGGGATCCTGCCGGGTCGTCTTGGGCCGGAAGGGGCTACCCCTACAGGCTTTTAGAGCATTTTGCTTCATCAGCCGGGCCACCCGGTTAACCGAGCAGCGAAAACCCCGCTGGTTGAGCTCCACGCTCATGCGAGGACTACCGTAACAGCGGGTGTGCCGGTCGGCATGGATCCGTTTGATTTCGCTCAGGAGGAGCCGATTTTGGCGGCGGCGCGCTCCCGCCTTACCCCTGCGCCATCGGTAATAACCACTCCTGCTCACAGCCAGCGCCTGACAAAGTTCAACCACTCTATAGATTGCCCGCATTTGATCGATCAGCGCATACCCAGCTGCGGGTCCTCGGCCAGTATGCTCGCGGCTTTTTTTAAGATCTCTCGCTGGCGACGCAGGTAAGCGTTTTCCCGGTTTAGCCGACGGATCTCGCGGGCCATCTCTTCGGGATCGTTCAAGGGGCGGGAAAGTCCCTGCTGGTCGGAGGGGTCCCCGAAGAGATCCTTGCGCCACTTCCTGAGGCTCCCATCGGAAATCCCCAGTTCACGGGCCACCTGCTTGAGGCTGTTGTTACTGTGCAAATAGAGTTCAACGGCTCGACGTTTGAACTCCTCATCATAGGTTCTGTGGGTTCTTGGCATGTCTAATGATCTCTCTCAGACTGCGCTGTTCGTGTCCACAAAATCGGGGGAGGTTCACCTTTGCTCGGCGCTCGTTACGCGCGTCTTCACTACTACGGGCCTCTCCGCCACCCTCGCAGGCCAGGCCTGTCCCTCGCGGAGTGTCCTGTTTGAGCCTTCACGCTCTGCTTACCAGGGCTTCCCGTGTTCCTACGGGACTCCTTTGCTCCCATGCCGTCACCACTACCCCGGCGAACCAGCACACGTCTATCGTCGCTCATTACGTCCTCTCTTCCCGGACTCGGCATGTTCGGTGTGCCGTGTCAGCCTTCTCCCAATTTCAGCAGGATCGGCGTTCGCATTGACCTTTTCGAGGCCTGCTCGGTGTTCACGCATGTTACGGCCTAGGCGCTCCCTGACCCCCTCTCGGGGCCTTTTCCTGAAGAACTTGAACTTTCATCGTTACCTCTGAACGTCCCTCCAGGTGGTACCGGGTGGAGCGACCAGTTCCCGGGTGGGTTTTTGTTGACTCTCCCACTGGAGTCCCGTGGCTTTTCACGGCGTACTGAAATCCGTGGTCCATTCCTAATCCCTGATTCCTAAGTCGCGCCTTTGGCGCTCTTGCCCCTCTGTGTCCTCTGGGTTCTTGTAGGTCTCCCAATCATGAATTTACCGGCTTTTGAGCGCTTTCGAGAATGGGTCCAAATCACTCGTCGCAGAAAGCGCTCGAAAAAGCCTTTGATCGTGCCAATGGTTATGGTTGAACGTGCCAGGAACCCCCTGCGAAGCGGTTGCTACCACCTCGCAGGGACTTCGCAAGAGATCAATCTGAGTTCCGAACTTACTTATGCTGAGTTCATCGCAGAGCGGAGATCCTGCGAAGTATCCTGGCTGAATATCAAACAGTTATCAGAGCCCCATGCTACGGCAGGTAAGCTCGCCTCTACAAGAGTGATATAAGCCATGGAAAATAAAAAATACCATTATATAGCCATCGACATCTCCAAGTCTGACTTGGAAGTGAGAACCCAAAATCACCGTTGCAGCTTAAGCAACAATCCCACCGGCTTTAAGGCCTTGGTTAAAATCGCCGGCCGGCAGGACCAACCCCTGGTGGTTTGCGAAGCAAGCGGTGGATACGAACGCCCTATGATGGATTATCTTCATCAAAAGCAAATAGCGGTGGTTCAGGTCAATCCCAGGCTCATCCGCAGCTACGCGCGCAGCGAAGGCCTCAAAGCCAAGACTGATCCCATAGATGCCTTGATGATTCTGGGTTTTGCCCAGGAGAAACGCTTGCAACCAGGCGCTGTCCCCGATCCCATCCGCCAAGAACTGGCCGCTTGGCTGGATCGAAGAAGTCACCTCACCGAGCAGTTGGCACGCGAGAAGAACCGCATCCAAAACAGTCCGAAGTGTATCAAAGGCGATATTGAGTGGATGATCAAACGCATAGAAAAACGCATAGAAGTTATTGATAATCGAATCCGAGACCTCGTGAAAAAGGATCACCAGCTCAGCCAAGAAGCCCGCCTGCTTCAATCGGTTTCCGGAGTCGGCCCAGTCACGGCCTGGACCCTGTTAGCCTACTTCAGTGAACTGGGAAAGCTCAAGCGCAATCAAATAGTCGCCCTCGCTGGTATAGCTCCCTACAATAGGGACACCGGCAGGTTCAAAGGCAAACGCAAGATTGAAGGGGGACGGGCCAAAGTCAGAAAATGCCTCTACATGGCAGCCCAGACTGCGGCCATCCATAATCCGGTCATTAAACCTTATGTGGAAGGATTAAGAGCCAGAGGTAAACCGTACAAATGCGCTATGGTTGCGGCCATGAGGAAGATGCTCATCCACCTTCATTTTCTTATGAAAAATCATCAATTAAGCCTTGCTTCGTGACACAGTTGCTCTGTGGTGATTTATTTAAAAGACGGCACAATAGCGCATGAACCAAAGCCTCTAAGCAGGTGGAATTCAGGACTTGACATTCTTCACCACTTCACCAGTTATTCAATTGTGCGATTTACTATTTCTTTAGAGGATGATTTGTACCGGGTAGCCAAGAGCCTGGCTAAAGCGGAAGATACCTCGATGAGTAAGGCCATCAACCTATTGATACGCAAAGGCCTGGAAACAGCCTGGCAACCAGCGCCCAAGGAATCGGGCGGGAAAGGTCTGAGCAACTTCCCCGTTTCCCGTAATTGCCGGCCCATGTCGGAGGAGGAAGTCCATGACCTGGAAGTGACAGAGGATATGGCAAGATGGAATGGCTCCTAGACGGCAACGTCCTGGTCGCGTTAAGGCTGGACTCCCACCCGCATCACAACCGTGCTCATCGGTGGTTCGCCAACTTGGGAAATGACAAATTTGCTACCTGCTGCATCACTCAGGGAACTTTGCTGAGAATGCATATGCGATTTGCCTTCGATTCCACGGCCTCCGCCGCCTGGGCCGCCTTGGAGGAAATCAGTGCCCATCCCCAACATGTCTGCTGGGATGGCTCACTGAATTACCGGGATGTTCCACATCGCCATTTACAGGGACCACGGCAAGTCACCGACGCCTGGCTGGCCGAGTTGGCCAGGAGAAAGCAGGGCCGACTGGTTACCCTGGACGAATCGCTGGCTATTCTACACGACGATATCACCTACCTCATTCCGTTTCTGTAAAAGGAGTCGGGGCGCCAAAGGCGCAAATTAGGAATTAGGAATGGGGGGGCGCCTCTTGCCACTAACCACCAAGAAAGGAAGAAGGATGAATCCAGAAACCAGCAACTAACCAATGAACTCTGAAAACTGATTACTGAACACTCCGGCGCAGCCGGGGATAGACTCTACGGTAAGGCCGCCTTCCAGCCTTGATCCAATCGGTGTGAAAGATCCTCTACGATGTGCGCGTATCTGGATTCCCTTGCCACATTGAAATTTTCCTCTGGGTCTACGGAGTGGTCATAGAGTTCAAGTCCTTCCACCTGACCTTCGACATAGACAGAATCCCAGCGGGTAAGACGGTAGCGTTGGGTCCGAATGGTGTAGCCCATCAGGTCCCAGGCGCGGCGCTCAAGTTCATCTTCACCTACACTGCGCGGATATTGGCAAAAGGCAGCTTTCTTCCAGGGACGGTCCGGATCCCTCAATAGTGGTAACAGGCTCAGGCCTTCCATGGCATGCGGCGCCTCCAAATTCAAGATGTCCAACACCGTGGGATAGAGATCCACCAACTCAACGAGCGCTGGAGATCCACCCACTCCACCCTTTTCTCCCGGAACACGAACCATGAGAGGCACCCTGATATCCAGTTCGACATTGGTCGACTTTCCCCAGGCATCGTGCTCGCCCAGTTTGAAACCATGGTCGCTCCAGAGTATGACCGAGGTGCTTTCCCTCAATCCAAGCCCATCCAGCTCATCCAACAATTTTCCGAGCAACGCATCCACATAACTGATGCAGGCGTAGTATGCTCGTCGATAATCCATGGCAATTTCCATTGGAACCGTGCCAGAAGGGGAACCGTCGTATCCATGAAACTCCGCGCTACGGCCCAGGGCAAACCAGGGCGCTTTGCTCGGATGAAAATTATTGGTCAATGGGGGCAGTTCCATTCCATCGTACAGATCCCAATACTTTTTTGGGGCGGCAAATGGCAGGTGCGGTTTAGTAAAACCCACTCCCAGAAAAAACGGATCACCTAGGCCTTTCAGCCTCCTCAGCGCTTTAATTGCGGCCGTCGCCAAACGGCCGTCAAAATAGGCTTCGTCGTCCACATCGGCTACTTCCATAACCGGGCCGCGTGCGGCCCGTTCAAATTTGATACCGGTCAGGCCCGCTTCAATGGCCGCCTCATGCTCAGCCTGCACTTCGTTGACCGTATCCGGATCAGCATACTTCCGGGCCGAATTGACCAAATTTCCGGGATTCGGATCATTCATGCCTGGCTCCGTCCAGGACTTGGAATCCGAAGTTCCCAGAACCTTACCCAGGCTTTGCGTTCGATAACCATATTTTTGCAGCAATTGGGGCAAAGTAAGGATATTGGGATGTTTTGTGCGAAAATGATCCCGCAAATGGATCACGCCCACTGAATCAGGCCTTTTCCCGGTAAAAACAGCGGCTCGAGACGGCGTACATACCGCTTCCTGGCAGAATGCATTTTCGAACACCATGCCGCTCTTCGCCAGCCTATCGAAGTTGGGACTGATAATGTGCTCGTCCCCGTAACAACCCAGTTCAACTCGCAGGTCATCGATGGATATGAAGAGCACGTTGAGCTTGGCGGAAGCAAAACCGACAGCCAAGGTTTGAAACCCGAGAAACAGTAGGACCTTACTAAAATTCATGGCGGAGCAAGGGGTCAAACCTTGCAATCGTGCATTAGCACGCACGATTCAAGGAATGACCCCGACAGACGTGCAAGGAAATTTCTGAGACACCCCACTAAGTTCCACCTTCCAATTTCTTCCAGTATTCCAATTCGATCGGATGTTCGGGAATTTCTTCCACTCCCCAGTTGGGAGCATCCAGGATGACTCCATCACCGAGTTCTTTCATCCGTTTCTGCATTTCCTGCTTCAGGGCTCTCATGACCGAAGCATAATGTTCATCGTCAGCCAGATTGCGATTTTCGATGGGATCCTCTTTTACATTGAAGAGAAGCTCATTCCGATCACCTCGCACATGGTATTGGTGCAGTTTCCAAGGTCCCATGCGAAAGCCCCGCATATAGTTCTTGTACACTATCAAGAGGGAATCGCGAACGCTTTGCCGACCACCATCCATAATGGGCCTCAGTGATTTTCCGGTGACGGATTCAGGCGTTTCCACTCCAGCCAAATCACAAAGTGTCGGATATATATCATATAGATATACCAGGGCCTCAGAGGTTGGTTTTCCCGATACGCCCGGTCCTGCCATCAAAAGCGGAACACGAACTCCGCACTCGTAGATATTTTGCTTTCCCAACAGCCCATGTTGTCCGAGGCCCAAACCATTGTCGGCCGAAAATACCACAATGGTGTTTTCCAGAAGACTGCGCTTCTGCAGGGCTTCCATCAGGCGTCCTATCGCATCATCCATATGTGAAATCATGGCGTAGTGGGCTGCCATGATTTCCTTAACTTTAGCCGGGTCACGAGGAAAGGGTATGTATTTGACTTCGGTTGTGGTACCGTTCGAACCCAACTCGCCATTATTAAAAGGATGCCGACCGCGAAAACTGTCCGTCAAGTCCATGTCCTTGGAATCGTATTGAGACATCCAACGCCAGGGAGCTTCCCAGGGCCAATGAGCCGCGCTAAAGGACAGATACATAAAAAACGGTTCTTCCTTTCCGGAAGCATCCATGAATTCAATCGCTTCATTCACGATCATATCCGTGGAATGTATGCCCCGATATTCAAAGCCCTTACGGGTCTCAAAATTCCTGGCCGAGAATTCCCACTGGTGAGGTTTGGGATTTCCGATAATCGTTCCGCCATTTTGAAAGGAACGGTATAAGGAACCACTGTCATTATGCCACTTGCCGCTGATGAAGGTCTGGTAACCCGATGCCCCCAACGCTTCAGGCAACGTGGTCATCCTTTCCGGAATCCGCATGCCACGGTGCTCCTGCTCAAACACTCCGCGGCCGGTCAATACCATGGCCCGGCTGGCCTGGCAAACCGGCGCGGACAAGGCTCCCATACTGTAGGCGTTAGTGAATCGAATGCCTTGCCGCCCCAGACGATCCAGATTCGGTGTGGATACCTCATCCCCCTCGATTTCAAAAATCGCTTCGGCCCGGATGTCATCCGCAAACAGGAAGATGATGTTGGGACGGGCGCCAAAAAGGTTGATGGATAAAGGATGAAGGATGAGTAGAAGAAAATACGTAAACCGTTTCATAGTAATTGCTTTGTCATGTAAAAGCGGCTTTACGCCCCAATCATCATCGACCTCCCAATCGCGGCATGAAGCCGCACCTGCAATTCGTCTATTTTTTATCAAATTCACCGGCTTGGTATCTTCCATATATCTCACGCATGCGGCGCAATTCTCCGGGATTCTCAGGACCTGAAAAATCGTTGAATTCACCGTTCAGATACGATTTAAAATCTTCAGTGATTGGATCTTCTGTTTCTTCCATCCAATTCAACAACTCTTCTCTCAATCGAACCAAGGTTTCCCGGTGAGCAGGGTGACGGGTAAGGTTATGAAGGCCATCCGGATCGGCTTCAAAGTCATATAGCTCTTCCCGGGTACGGAACATGAAATAAAGTACCCGTTGCGCAATGACCGGATCGGTCATGCCTGCCTCGATCATGGACCTGAGGGCAAGGCCCTTGTAAAACTCCGCTTGGGCCTGGGAGGCTCCGTCCGCCCAGAGATTGAAGATGTAGCCGAACTGCTTTTCCTGCACGGCGCGGGTCGGAACTTCTTCTTCCAAGGCAGAGATGTAAAAGGCAGTAAAGGCTCTGTCGAATCCCTTCGCAGACTGGCCTTTGAGCAAGGCCAGGAATGACCTGCCTTCCATTGCCCGAGGAACGCGAATACCCGCTGCTTCAAGAAAGGTGGGCGTTATGTCGATCCCCGAAACCAGGTTATGTAAATCGGCACCACCGGGCTCGATAACTCCGGGCCAACGTACGATCATCGGCGTCCGGGTTCCATGCGCGTAGCAACTGAACTTGGCAAACGGGAAAGCCATGCCATTATCCGACAGAAACATCACCAGCGTATTGTCTGTTTGTCCGGCTTCCTCAACCGCCTCCAAAACGGCGCCCACCGTATCGTCGCAACGCCGCACAGAGCTGAAATAATCGGAAACTTCATCCCGCAAGTCGGGCGTTTCGGCGAGAAATCCCGGAACTGGAGCCTCACCTGTTTCATAGACATAACTGGGAGTTTCAATAGCAGCGATTTTTTCCGGCGGCTGGCCGAAATTGGCCTCGTCGCTGTTTTTAGGTTCATGCAAATACTGCCATTCCTGATAGCTGCCTGCAAAAGGCCGGTGCGGATCGCGGGAATTGGCCATCAGGAAGAAGGGCTTCTTCTCCGTTGCAGCATTGGCCAGGAATTCAGCGGTGTGCTTTTTAAACAGACTGGGTGCCCGCCCGTGACCAGTATCAATTGCATCTTTTACATAGTCCCACTGAAAAAGTTCGCGGGGCTTCAAGTGACCCACCTTGTCAATAATTCCCACCGTATACCCGTTCGTCTTGAGCAGTGCTGACAGGGTTCTGGTTTCGCTATCCATCCCCGCGAATCCCATCGCTCCGGATTGGTGGGCATAAAGTCCGGTCATGATTATGGATCGACTCGGAGCGCAAACGGCCACATTGACATGAGCATATTTGAAATACATGCCCTCACGAGCCAATTGGTCGAGATTCGGCGTCGGATTCTCCATCGGGCTTCCATAGACACCCACCGAATCCCAATTCATATCGTCGGCTGTAATCAGGAGTATATTCGGCCTATCCTGGGCAAAGGCTGGAATGAAGGGAATAATCCAAATCAATGCGGCCCAAGATAAGATGGACCTGGGACAGGTGGATTTCATCGACATAAATATGGTAAATACTACTCGAGAATTACGATTCTACCCGGGAGGTTTAAAGAATATACATTCCGGAAACCTTGGAGAACGGAATGAGAGGCTATAGGAATGCATTTTGTCCATCCGCATACATGGGGACAAACTTCTAAACGGATGTCTTTGAAAAGCTTAAAGCCTGGGGCACTCGCCGTTCTCGTCTGGCTGGTTGCTTTTTCCCTCAAAGCAACTCCTCCAAATTTTCTGGTTATCCACACAGACGACATGGGGTGGTCGGACCTGGCCTGCTACGGCAACCCGTTACACCAAACTCCGCACATAGATAAGTTGGCTCAAGATGGGTTGCTTTTTACCCAGGCCTACGCCGCTTCGCCCATCTGCCTGCCATCCCGGGTGGCCGGCATATTTGGGCAATATCCGGCCCGATTGAAGATTACCGGGCAACCCAGCTACTTTGAAGACGACCAGTCAAATCGGGCGCTTTTGCACCCGCCGTTTCGTACGATTGTGTCACCGGCTATCCCCAACCTGTTTAAGGACTTGCAGGCCGTTGGTTATGATTGCCTGCTGCTGGGCAAATGGAACCTCACCGACGAGGCCGAACGGTATGGCATCGCTCACCTTCCCGGATCGAACGAAGCCATGACCTCGGAAGCTGTTCGGTATTTGAAAACGAAACGAAACCAGCCATTTTTTCTTCAAGTCAATCTGCATTGGCCCCACATCCCTCTTAAGCCTTATACCGACATCCTAGCGAAGTACCAAAAACTGCTGGGAAAGGATTCGAAATACAATCCCGACTATGCCGCCATCACTGAACAGATCGATACCGCAACCGGAAATATACTACAGGCACTCGGAGACTCCGGCAAAGCAGAAGACACACTGGTCATTTTCTTTTCCGATAACGGCGGTTTCCTGGGCTTTTCGGAGGAGGACCGGGTAGCCTTTAACGAACCTCTTCGGGATGGAAAAGCCAGCCTCTACGAAGGAGGAATCCGGGTGCCCATGATAGTTCGCTGGCCGGGAAAAATCGAACCGGGTCAACGCACCGACCAGGTTACCATCGCCCATCTGGACCTTTACCCGACCCAACTCGAACTGGCGGGTATTTCTCTTGGAGACCGGCATCTCGACGGTATCAGCCTGGTCGATACACTCCTGCACCACAAAACGGTTCCATCCCCTACCCGTTTCTGGCATTGGCCGCATTACCGCAGAGCCTTCAGAGGGTTGGACGCCTCGCCGTCAAGCGCTATGCGATCGGGAGACTGGAAACTCATCCACTTCTACGAAACGGGTCATCACGAACTCTACAACCTGGCCGAGGATCCGGGTGAATCGATCGACCTTAGCGAGAGTCACTCAAGAATGGCCGGCAAGTTGGCCATCGAACTGGAAACCTGGAAGCGCGAAGTCGGCGCCCAACTGCCTATCCCCAACCCTGAGTATCATCCGTAATAATGAGTAAGAATCGATACCGCTTGACGGTTGCAGAGTTCGTGGAGGCCTGGCAGAACTTGAAACTGGATGAAGACTTCGCGTCTGACCTGGCCAGCATCAGTCATGAAGACAGCCTGCCGGACAATCCATGGGGCTCGTATTCGACACTTCCGAAAAATAAATGGCCTGAGAGTGGAGACCCTTACTTGAATCAGTCCACCAATTCGGGACGGTGCTCTTCCAAGGAATAGAAATACGATACCGGTACGGCGGCCATGTATTGCTGATCGTAGGATCTTCCATCAATCCAGGCGCGTCCCCAGTAACCGATGTGGGCCCAACCTTCGTCGAAGAAAATTGAGGGATAACTCACCCCGTTCCGGTTAAAAGTTTCGGCTCCAATCTCATATGCGGGAATGGTGATAAACTCGCGGTAGCGGTTCCATGTCTTCCCGCCATCGCTGCTGATCATGGATGCCAGGGTCAACCGCTGTCCCAGGTGTGAATGCGCGTTGTAGACGCTTTGGCTGTTCCAAATGAGCAGTATATCGTCCGTCCCGGGAATCCGCTCGATGTTTGGAGGCGCCTCGGAGGAATATAATTCAGTTGGGCTGGGTGTGGTCCACGTCTCTCCCCGGTCGAAGGACTCGGATTGGTAGAGCCTTCCCGCGGAAGTCCGGCCGATCATATAAATCGATCCATCGGCCCTTTCCGCAATCGCCACTTCGTGGAAGTTGGATATGCGAATGTTCCGGTATCCTGTGGCCAATTTGCGCACTTCCAGAAGTTGGTCGCCCAAATGCCAGGTTCTGCCGTGGTCATCCGACCAAGCCACTTTCGTAGCCACAACGTTGTGGATACCCTTGTCGAAATTGACTTGGGTGTGCAGGGGTTGAATGAGCCGATCGCTCGAGTGAACGAGTAACCGGTCGTGCCCACTCGTCCAATAACCGGTGGGTGGAGAGATGAGAATCTCCTTCGACCAGGTCTTTCCCTCATCCTTGGAATAACGGAATATCTTGTCGGCATTGGTGAGTGATTTGAGCCAATTCTCACTGTCCCACTGGTCGATCGGTTTGGTGTTGATGCGCTGGTAGGTCGCTCCCAACTCGCCACTGGCGAGGCGCCGTAGCGCCGGGTGTGAGGCATTGATGCCGGTGTTGCTTTCAAACATTACCTCCGGCTCACTCCAGGTTTTGCCACCATCCTTGGACTCCACTTTGCCGATCACGGTGCGGGCATAATGGGCGTGCCAGTCGCTCATATCCTCTTCCCCAAAGCGCAGGTTGAAAGCATGGACAAGCGTGCCGTCTTTCAGCTTTACCGTCGTCCCCTCGGACTGAAAGGGATACTGGTCTGTGGAAGGCGCTATCACCTGTCCGCGAAGGCCGCCCAAGGCCCAGTCGACGGGGTCGAAATCATGACCGCCACTCACTCGTAACGTAAAAACAGCCGCAACTGCCAAATGGAGAAACAAGGCGTTTCTTTGCATGATCCAATCAAACAATAGATACAACGAAGCTACAAATCCCTTTAGACTGATCTACTATTTCTACAAGTTGCCGGCTGGAAAATGTAGGATCGTAGTGCGCTACTCAGTGAACCAGACCAGCGGCATTCGATTGTATCCCAAATGTACCCTTGCCATTTGAACGAAGTCCCCGGACCAGCTTTTATCGGGACGCAATTCAATCGCGCGATAGGCCAAATGGACAAAGTCCCCGGAAAACAACACATGCGGGTATTCATACCACCAGTCGTGGGAATGGTATTCAATCTCCTTGTAATTGCGCCAGGTCTTGCCTCCATCGTCACTGATCCTGGAGCTCAGCACATAGCGCAAACCCAGGAATTTCTTATCCGGATAATACATTGGAGTTCCTAAAAAGAGCAGGGTGTCCGTTCCGGGTATGTTTTTTATATAACTGGGAGCCACCGGATTGCGCAATGTGGTCTTCGTGGGGGTCGTCCAGGTCCGACCGTGATCATTGGACCGACATTCATACATCCAGCCCGTAGCGTTGCGTCCGTACATGAGAAGCTCTCCATCAACTAACACGGCCAGCGAACATTCCCAGAATCCGTAAGCTTGAAATGAGTAAGGATTTAACGGCACATCCAGAGATTCCTCTGTCCAACGCTCCCAATTGCGACCGTTGTCCGTGGACCCGTAGACGTCTGTCACAAAGTGGTGCGGCCGAGCCGGGGTTCCATCCAAAGCATGAACGAGGATGATGAGATCCCCATTGCTCAATCGGTAAAACCGGTCATGGGATCCAGTCTGATAATCATAGGCTCCATCCGTGACATCAATTTCATCAGACCAGGAACCTCCTTCATCACCGGAAATGCGAACGACCCGCTTGGAAAACCATTCTCCTGGAATCCGACGGGCGTAAGATAATGCAATTTCGCCACTCTCCATACGCAACATGGAGGGCAAGAATAAGGCCATCCCTTTTTCCGCAAATTCAACGATCGGATTGCTCCAGGAGAGACCTCCGTCCTTTGAAGTCTTTTTGCTGATCCGGGCTTCGGCAAGATCGCTAACCGTGGCCATGTCGCTATACCAAATTTCAAGGGTCCCATCCCTTAACTCAAGAAAAGTACCTTCACCCTGCCGGGCGGAACTGGATTCAATGAGCTTGGCGCGGCGTTGATTGAGCAGGGGAAGCGTCCAGGCCTGATTCGTGTCCGATACCGATTCTCCTTCTTCATTGGAAGCTACGATACGGTGCTCGTAGTTGGAATAGGCGTAGCAACCCGTACTGAGGAAAGTGGTTTCATCCGCAGTGGTATATCCGGCCACCAGCCAGTCTCCGCCTGAAAGCCGTCGTTCAACTCGAAACCCCATTTCGTTATCAGCGTTATCCGTCCATGCTAGCAAGAAGGAAGAAGCCGATTCAGGTACAACCAATAATCCGGTGGGAGAATCCGGAATTTCAGCAAAGAGATACCTCGTGCAAAGCAATAGGACAAAGATAATCGTAGGAGCGGCTTTACGCCGCGATCGCTTCGCGGCTGTTTCATGGGATCGCGGCGTAAAGCCGCTCCTACAACATAACTCCATTACTCAAAAAACCATACCAGCGGCAACTTCAGATACCCGAGGTTGACGCGATCCCAACGCTTGGTCGGTGTGAGTTCAATCATGCGGTAGGACAGGTGCACGAAGTCTCCGTCGAACAGGACATTCGGATAATCATACCACATATCATGGGTGTGATATTCGATTTCCTTGTGGTTCTTCCAGGTTTGACCTCCATCTTTGCTGATACGCGAAGCCAGTACATAACGCGGTCCCATCAGGCGGCCGTATGGTTCCACCATAGTGGTGGATAGGAGCATTAAAGTTTCGGTTCCAGGGATGTTTTTCAAATAAGGCGGCGCCAGGGGATTTCGGATGTCGGTCTGTTCCGGCTCGGACCAGGAGCGGCCGTTGTCCTTGGAACGGGATTGGTAAATCCAACCGGAGGCGTTCCGGCCATACATGAGAATCTCATCGTTTCCCAATTCGGCTATGGCGCACTCCCAGTAACCGTATTCACCTTGTTCGTAGGGGTTGACAGGCACGTCCAGCGAATCCTTCGTCCAACGATTCCAGCTGCGTCCATGATCGGTGGAACCATATACATCGGTCACCAGGTGACGGGGCCGGGCCGGGTCGCCTTTTACCGAATGTATCAAAATGATCAGGTCGTCATTTTTCAGCTTGTAGAAGCGGTCGTGCGAACCGGTCTGGTAGTTGTAGGGGCCATCGCTCACCACGATTTCGACTTCCCAGCTTTCACCTTCGTCTTCAGAAATCCGGACCACCCGCTTGGAATACCATTCACCGGGAACACGACGCGCATAGGAGATGGCGATGTTACCATCCCCCAAACGCAAAATGCTGGCGAGGAACAGGGCCATCCCCTTTTCGACAAAGACGACTTGCGGCTCACTCCAGGTCTCGCCGCCGTCAATGGATACCTTTTTGGCAATGCGCGCCTCCGCCAAGTCACTCACCGTCACCATGTCGCTGTAGTAAAGTTCCAGGTTTCCATTCTCGAGTATGATAAACGCGCCCTCGCTTTGCCGTGCGCTACCGGCTTCGATAACACGTCCTCTCCGTTGATTGATTAAAGCCAAAGTAGTCCCGGAAACCGGCTCGGAAACGGATTCACCGTGGTCATTAAAAGCAATCACCCTGTGCTCGTAATCGGTATAGGCCCGGCAACCGGCACTGATAAAGCTGGCGCCGTTCGGAGGCGCTACCCCTTCCAACCGCCACTCTCCATTGAGCAAGCGCCGTTCGATACGGAATCCGTCCTCGTTATTTGAGTTATCCACCCAAGCCAGGAGGAAAGACGAACCTGATTCGGGAATGGCCAACAACCCGCTGGGAGCCGCAGGCGCATTGGGATGAAGGTTTGAAACAACAACAAACAGTTGTGAGACAACTACAATGGGTAATCCAAGAAACCGATGCATAGGCTGAAATATGATTTATCCGACTCTCAATCAACCAACCAAATTTATCCAAGCCATATTACTTGCATTTATTTTCAACAAGGCAGCCTTAAATCCGAGGCAAAGCCTCGGAAACTTCAGTATGAAACCGGCCTGAAAACTACTCAAATGCCTCGTCCTCGAAGACGTTCATATCGGCTCCAACCAGCGGTACCTCCTCGGCGTTCAATTCGGGAAAGTGTCTGGCCAACCTGTCCTTGACACCTTTAAACCGAGGCAGAAAGGCCAGGTTGCACCATTCATGCGGATCGTTGTGATGATCATAGAGCTCTTCTGATCCGTCCCGGTAGCGGATGTAACGGAAACGTTCATCCCGCACGGTGTGATTCTGCCAACCGTAACTTAAAAGGACGGGACTACCGCGGTCATTGGTCGAGCCGTTCAGCACCGGAGTGAGATCTATCCCTTCCAACCCATGGGTTTCCGGTCCTGACAAACCGGTCAAGGATAACAAGGTCGGATATAGATCCAACAAACTCACCGGGGTGTTGGAAACCTGTGGCTTCATTCCAGGAACCCGGATTGAATAGGGAATGCGGGTCGCCAACTCCCAGAGAACAAACTTTGACCAGTGATTTTTCTGACCCGTATGCCAGCCGTTATCCCCCGCAAACACGACAATCGTGTTGTCAAAATACGGGCTGTTTTCCAAGGCATTCAACACCCGACCAATTTGTTCGTCGGCGTAGGTGGTGGAGGCAAACAACCCCTGTAAAGCGCGCTTCCACAGTGCGCTCCTCACGATCTTGTCGTGAAATCCGCGGTGGGTGGCGATCCAACGGCCCGGTTTGGGGATATCTTCCAAATCATCTCCACGAAATCCCGCAGGTATCCCGATGTCTTCCAGGGGATACAAATCGTAGAAACGTTTCGGCACCGTCCAGTGCACGTGGGGCCGCCAACAGCCGTAAGCCAGGAAGAACGGCTTGTCGTGATCTTGTCTCAGGAAGTCAACCGCCCGTTTGGCATTGCGCCGGTCCTGGGACATTTTCGATAAATCGTCACGGTCCCAATCGTCCGGCAGGATTCCCCAGGTGTAATTGCCCGGACCATCAGGAATTTCCGTTAGCGTGCCCGGGATAATGTGATTGAGCAGCTCTTCCTCAGCTTCATTTGAATAATGAACGACATGTCCCTCCGACCAGGAATGCTCATCCCATTCCTGATAGCGGTTGTGAAAGATCTTTCCGTATCCAGCCGTCAAGTACCCGGCCCGTTTGAATCTGGCAGGGAGAGATTCGACTTTACTCACCCACCCTTCGACCTGCCGGAAGTTCTGGCCATTGTAGTACACTCCTGTTGTCGAAGGCCGGAGTCCGGTTAAAAACGCCGTTCGCGATATGCAACACCCGGGATAAGTATATCCCCTTGAAAACCAGGTGCTTTGCTTGGCTAATCGTTCGAGATTTGGTGTGCCGACTCCACTGTCCTGGAGGACGCTATTGTAAATCGGGCTGGTGTCGTCGATTAGCATCAGCAACACGTTCATCGGCTTCTCCTGGGCAAGGCAGAAGGCCGAGGGAAGAAGGAAGAAAAAAAATTGTAGGATCGGCTTTACACCGCGATTGTACCGACTTTGACATGATCGCGGCATAAAGCCGCTCCTACATAAAATATGAACAATCATCCATTTCCCTCAAAACCTGGTCACATTTTCCGATCCTTCGGTCGAGTAGAACCAATCGATGGGCACGCGAGCCAACACCAATTCCCGGCCTCCGGCAAAGGCCGGACCCCGGTAATAATGGATCAATGCGTAACCATCATTCCACAACAACCCCGGGTAGGCCCATTGATACTCGCGGTCCACCTCCAATGCCTTGGGAGTACTCCAGGATTTGCCTCCGTCCTTGCTCACAGCCGCCTGCAGGGTTGTGCGGGTCCACCCGTGGGATGCCTTTTCCACGTAATTGGAGTTCCAGAGCATGAGAATATCACCGCTGTCCGGAAAGCGTTTCAGCAAGGTCGGAGCACGAGAATTTACCACCCCGGAAGGGCGGGGAGTGGTCCAAGTGGACCCGTCATCCCAGGATTCGGATAAAAACGACTGACCCCTGGATGCGCGCATCACCTGAAGCAGGCTTCCATCGGTTCGCAGGACCATGCTGGCTTCCTCGTAGTGGCCATTGACCAAATCGGTCAAAACCTCTGAACGTCGCCAGGTTTCACCCTGGTCATCGGAATAGGAGTAATAGGTGCCCATCTCCTTGAATCCCGTTTGGTTGGGAATGAGGGTGTGGCGCTGCACCAGGATTCGCCCGGACGGCAGGACGTAACTGCGGTCGTAAGCGCCGGTGTGGTAACCCTCCAGGTCTTGGCGAATCTCCCGGTTATCCGACCAGGTTTTGCCTTCGTCGCTGGAAAAACGGATACGCTTGGTGGCATCGCCCAAATCCTTGTTGGTTTTGTTCTGCGAACTGCGCCAACTGTAGGCCACCATCAGACGTCCATCTTGAAGCCGCGCCAGTCCCGGGGAAAGGATATTGACCTCGGCATCCCGGTCATCGATGGCCACCCAAGGTTTCCCCCAAGTCTTGCCGCCATCCTTCGATATCATTGCCGCGATCCGGCAAAACCCATCGTCCGACAATGGAGAGCGCCGTAAACCGGCAGAGGGAGGATTCTCCTCCGGTGACATCCGGCTCACGTCTACGAACTGGGACCACATAAACAAAATATCACCATTATTCAGCTCAATCATGGAGCCCTCCGTATTTTTGGGATACTTCATAGTGGCAGGGACGAGCAGTTGTTTTTCCACACCGGGAATATCCAAATAGTCAGGCGATTGAAGGTGATGAATTTTCCGGGCAATGGCCCCACGGACCGCTCTGGTCAAGGGGAGAATATCCAACACCTTGTGTCGGACCCGGGCCAGGGCATCGGCAGAAGCCAAATCCAATTTACCTGTTCCATCCACTTTTTTCCCATAAGCGCTCAAAAATTCATCTACCAGGGCATTCGCCTCCATTTCCCCATATTTGCCGCTCATTTCCTTGAGTTCATCCACACTCGGGCTAGGCGAAAGCAGGGCCAGTTGAGCAGCAAATTGCCGCTGCACCGCCATTACGTATGGGCTCCATAAATCACCCGGAGAAATTTCTTTCGCGGCTACGATAGCCTTGGTTAATAGCCCGGTCATCGCTTTGGCCTTGGGATCACTCTGCATGTCTCTAAGGGCCTGGGCGGCATCGAGGGCCTTTTCCGCCTCACCATAGTGAATGGCCAAGTGAACCCGGCCGGCTTGCAGCAACCTTTGATCGTCCTTACTCAATCCCGGTTTCTTAACAGCCTCCTCCAGATAGGCGGAATAATCTTCGGCAAACGCATCGAACAATTCCTGATCGTTCAAATACGATGCCAAAGGCGCTTCCAGTTGGTAGTCATAGGACAAGTCGCTTCCCCATCCTGTGAAATGCAGAGCTACAATGCCGCAAAGAATGGTGCGGAGGACAAATTTAACAGCGGTTCTTACCATAATCATATTCGGTCAGGTTTCGGCCGATTCAGGTTAAACTAAATGCGTTTTTCAACCCACTGAATCCCTGCCGAGAATTAGGTCAAAGCCATCTCAAAGGTTTAGTCGTTAAACAAGTTGCGTGAAAGCGTTAGTCCGGATGTATGTTCTGCCTTTTAATTGTATTTTTTTCAAACGAGCCTTATTCGCTGGCAGATTGAAACAAGCCCCCCTTTGAATTTAACCCGCATGTCTCACAAATCATTCGAGGTCAAGGAAGGCCGGGAATACGATATCATCGTGGTCGGTGGTGGCACGACCGGAATCTCCGCTGCCGTGGCGGCCGCCCGAGACGGAGCCAAGGTTTGTATTATCGAGTATTACGGTTTTCTGGGCGGCAATGCAACGACAGGACTCCCCTGGATGGCTTATCACAATCTGAACGGTCAGCGCGTGATCGGCGGCGTGGCCTACGAATTTATCGAGCAACTTTGGGAGGTGGGAGGAGCTTCCGACTTCTACATGGACCCGGTATGCTCCAGCACCATAGCGGTCAACCCCCACTGGTGGAAAATAGTGTCGATGCGGGAGGTCAAAAAGGCTGGAATCGATGTGATACTCCACAGCCTGGTAGTAGATGTGGATTTCGATCAATCGGGCTCCAATGGTCGCCGGCGCGCCAAGGGTATTTACATGACAAATAAGGGGGGATTTCACCGCTTGAAGGGCAAAGTCATCATGGATTGCACCGATTCCGGAGAAATTGCCCGCATGGCCGGCGCCAGAATGATGAAAGGCCGCGCCGGCGACCACAAGACCCAGGTTGCTTCCTATACCATAACTCTGGGTGGAGTCGACGTCGAACCCCTGCTGGATTATTTCCGGGAAAATCCGGACGACATACGACCGTTTCCCATTGATAACATCAATGCTCTGTTGGAGCAAATGGTGGAGGCAGAGATCTTTATTATCGGGGGATTGCGTAAGCTGATCGCCAAAGCGCGTCGGGACGGCCTCGAACTCTCCCGCGGCGTCATGCCCGGTCTGGTGTTTCCCAAAACCGGGGAAATTACCACGGTTGCTTCCTGCATTGAAGGCCTCGACCCGACCGACCCGGAGAGTTTTACCAAAGCCGAACAGGAAGGAATGAAGCAAACGCGGCAATGGATTAATTTTCTGCGAAATTATGTTCCAGGTTGCAAAAAAGTTTTCCTGTCCGGCACACCCCACCAAATCGGCATTCGCGAGACCTACCATATGGCTGACGCGGAGTATATTCTGACCGGGGAAGATCTGGCCAAAGGAAAGCAATTTGAAGACGTCATCAGTCTGGGTGGCTACCACGTAGATATCCATGCTCCCAGCAACGATGGCCACAATGATGCCTATGTCGGTCCCCCCACCTTCCAAATTCCTTACCGAAGCCTTCTTCCCAAGACCATTGACGGTCTACTGGTGGTTGGCCGCGCCTTCGGAGCTACCCACGAGGCCCAGGCAGCTACCCGCGTCATCCCGCTTTCCATGGCACAAGGCCAGGGGGGAGGTCAGGCCGCGGCCCTGGCCATTTCGTCCAACCGGGAACTTCGCCATATCGACATCGAGGAACTGCAGGACCGCCTTAAAAAACAGGGACAAATCCTGGACCATACCGGCCTGCCAAGACACCCGCGGGCCTCCATGTTCCAAGTCGCAAGTGTGGGCGGCCACGTTTCGCTCCACCAAAAAGAAAAATGAAGTGCGGCCTTCTTCCTGATCTTAGGACGATGAGGGATGTTTAATCAGGAAGATGTCACTTTCGCTCGGCAGGTAGATAGAGCCTATCCCAGGAGGTTTAAGCCACTGACGGGCAAGGGATTAGGCTAAGAAAAAGTCGGGCGAAAGGAGGTGAAAATCCTCGATTCGCCCTGAATAGAGCTTCTATAATTTGGTATGAACGAATTAATAGAACCCAATTCTGCTGATACGGTAACCTTTCAAAGTTTTCTTCGTCCAGCTTTAACCCCGGTTTTGCGCAATCGTGATTATGACCGTCTGGTGGAGGATTTGCGGCAACTCGATGATAATCTGACCCAAGGTGGGTTGGAAGAAATGGCCATCCGCTTCGGTTTGTCGCAGTTGCCGCCGGGCGCCTCGGGCGCTGTGCGCAACAGGAAAGCGCAGTTTGCGCTTTCCTCGCTACGGGTGGAGTTGCTGCGTCATTTGCTGGGTCTTCCAGGCTTTGAAGCTTTTTCCATGACGTTGGCCAGCAGTGATCTTTTGACCGATTTTTGCGGATGCCGCAGTCTGGTTGGGGTGAGGTGGACCTCGAAGAGTACGCTGCACCGCGCCTCGAAGTTGTTCACCGATGAACAGTTGCGCGGGTTCAACACACGGTTGGTTGAGCTCGCGGGCGATCAGAGCAATTGCTGGCAACTGGGAGTGGAGCAGGCGGAGGATCTTTCGGTTTGCCTGGTCGATTCGACCTGTCTGGAGGCAAACATTCACTTTCCGGTCGATTGGGCGCTTTTGGGTGACGTGACGCGCACCTTGCTCAAAGCGGTGAAACTGATTCGGGCTGAATCCCTGTTGCATCGGATGCCCGATTCACCGGATCGCCTGCTGAGGCGCATGAACAAGCTCTGTATCGAGATGACGCATACTTACCGCAAGAAGGGAGCGGCGAAGGCTCGCAAGAAGATCTTGCGCAAGATGAAACGATTACTCAAACGGGTCGGCGCTCACGCCCTGCGACACCGCAATCTGCTGGAGGCCCGTTTCAGGCAAACCCGTTTTAGCCGAGCCCGCGCCGAACAAGTCATCAGGCGTATTGATGAACAACTCGCCTTGCTGCCCCAAGTAATTGAGCAAGCCCACGAACGCATCATCGGCGGACGTCTGGTCAAAAACCACAAGAAGATCCTCAGTGTCTACGAAAGAGATATCACTGTAATCGTGCGGGGCAAGGCGGGCGCGCAGACCGAGTTCGGCAACGAACTGTTTATGGCCGAGAGTCCCGGCGCAATGATCATTGATTATATGCTCTACGGCAAAACCGCTCCTTGGGAGGGAGATAAATTAATCGAAAGCGTGCAGCGCCAACAGTCCCTCAAAAGGCAACAAGACCTGGAGTGGGCCGTGGCCGACCGGGGCTTCGATGGGGCAGCTACACGTAAGGCATTGCAGCGGGTGAGGGTGAGCAGCCACATTTGTCCGAAAAGTCCGGTCGCATTGGAAGCCCGCCTCAAGGAGCCTGATTTTTACCGCTGGCAAACCCGCCGGGCCAGCACCGAGGCGCGCATTGCCATTGTGAAAAACCACGGCGGCGGACGTGTCTGGCGCGCCAAAGGCTTAAAACACCGCAGGCTCGCAGTGGGGTGGAGCGTGCTCGCCCACAACCTCGCCTGGATCAGTCGAAAAGTCAGAAAAGAGAGGGTCGAAGCTCAAGCTAAGGCGGCTTGAGCCTTCGGCGCCGTCCCACGCGCTGATCAAAACAGAAGGCGCCAGCAGTGGCAAGGCCGCCGCATGCCCGAAATCCGGCATCAGGCTCAATAATTTGAATCCGGGTGAGTTTGAAAGCCGCAGCAAGGCTCGAATCGAGCGCAACTGAGAAAATTTTGGTCCTGCAAATGCTGCTCGTTTTCCTACTCGTTTAAAAATCCCGGTTTCTGGGATAGACTCTAGATATCCGAGCTAAATGAACATATTTAACGCATTTCTTGGGTTAACAATTTCGATGCCCTTCACTGAACCAAGGGCAAGCAGATCACTTTTATCGCCACTGACGATCATGTTCGCTTCACCGGCGATAGCAGTTGAGATGATCCAATTGTCAGTAGGATCCGGAGAAACCTGAATGGGGACAAGGTCCGAAACCATAAAGGCAATTGAATCCAAGTTTTCGATTAGAAGACTGGCCTCACTTTTCAGAATAAAAGGCCGTAGCTTTTTGTAGCCAAGCACCCTTTTCAATTCATCCAACTGCCAATCTGAACTGACTAAATCGAAGCGTCCGCTAACCCATTGCTGATAAAGCTGATCCGGGGGAGTATTCTTAGTCAGCAAAGCGCTGACTAAAATGTTGGTATCAAGAACGAGTTTCACGGGACCGTTCGATCGCTTCCTCTATGGCGGCTTCGATCAAATCAGAATCAGCAGCATTCCTGTCCTTAACACCAGCAACTGTCTCACGAAAAAGCGTCTGACGGACAGCTTTATCAACGAACTTGGACAAATCGCCCTTTTTAGCCCCATGTATGGCCAAATGGGTACGAAGCATTCGGTTGGTTTTCTCAGGAATAACTAAAGTCCAGCGGGTCATAATGAATGTTATATGCTTATGCATACAAGTATATATAGCAAGCGCCGTCAAGTCTAGTCCGGAAACCGGGATTTGAAACTTTATTTCGAGTAGGAGTAGCTGTACGCCGCGATTGTTTAGAAGCTGTGTCGTGGGACCGCGGCGTAAAGCCGCTCCTACAACTTAAACCTCTGGGATAGGCTCTATCTAATCTCCTCCGCTCCGCTTTCCGGAAACACAAACCAGAAAACTGATGAGGCCGGCAAAGAAGAACCACCAGGGCCAAGCGATTTGCAGGGCATGTCCGAAGAGGAGCTTGCTCCAGAATGGCATGATAAAAGGCTGGAATGACAATACCACCAGGGCGCCCGCCCAAAGGGATCGAACCGCGGAAGTTTCGTTTCCCCGTTTCGTCAGGATGGCGGCCATGAAAACTCCGAACAGCCCGGAGTAAGCGAAGGTCAAAACTCCCAGGGAGAAGTCGATCAACCCCTGCCCACCGGCCTGCTGAAGAAATACTGCTACAACGGCGAACAGGGTCAGGCCGCCTCCCATCCAATAGACGGTATGCCGGGACTGCAAGAGCGACAAAGCCTTCACTTCGACGGATCCATTTTGATTAGGTTCTTTTTGTTTTCTAAGGTTTCCCTGAATCGTACTGGCCATGGCATTGGCCGCTGAATCGAAACTACTCATCGAGGCCGCGAGCATCCCAGCTACCGCCAGCCCGACCACACCGCGCGGTAGATGGGCCAGAATGTATTGAGGGAATACATTCCTGGTGTCGGTCACCAAATCTGTCGGCATCGACGCTCCCATGAGATCCGGCCGGGAATAGAAGAGATAAAGCAATAGGCCAATGATCAGGAACAGACCGACGATGGGAAAGGAAATGGCACGGGAAAGGATCATCGACCAGGTTGCCTTGCGCGCCGATTTGCAGGTCATCATTCGTTGCACCATATCCTGGTCGCAACCGTATTGAGCAATGTTCATCAGCATGTAAGCAATCAGTCCCGTCCAAACCGTGTAGGTAACGGAAAGGTCGAAATCCGCATTGAACCATTGCAATTTATTGCCTTCAGGAGCCATCTTGAGGGCGTCCACCATTTCGGGAATCCCAATCGGTACCTGCAGCAACAGAAATCCGATACAGAACAAAGCTGCTCCGGTCAGAATTACCACCTGCACTACATCGGTCCAGATAACTGCATGGATGCCCCCCGCCGCGGTGTAAATGGTGGCAATAATGCCAAGAATGATGATGGAAATCAGCAGGTAGGCCGTATCGGAGGACCCGAACAGCATGAGCGATACTACAATGGATGCGATAAAGTGTCTGGCGCCCTGAGCCAACAAGATTCCAACCAGGAAAAACCAGGAACAGGCCACTTCTGTTTTTGGCCCGTAACGCCCTCTCAGATATCCATAGATGGTCAGCGTGTTGGCTCTGTACAAAATTGGAATAACCAGAACAGCCGCCAAAATTCCTCCGATAGTGCTTCCCATGGGTATCAGGAGAAAGGTCAAGTCCCCCTTGAAAGACACTTGCGGAAGTCCGACGAAACTTCCGGCGCTGAGGGAGGTCGCCACGATGGAAACCGTCACGGCCCACCAAGGCATACTCCGGTTGCCCAGAAAAAAGGAATGTTCATCCTTCTGTTTTCCGGACAAATAAAAGCCCATGGCAAGGATGGCGCCGAAGTAGCAAAGCAGTATGATCCAATCAATCCGGGTCATGGTTTGGGCAAAGATCCTTTACGAATTGAGGTTGAGTCTGCATCAGAGGAAGGTCTTTATTCGACATCAATGATTCCCAATCCCGGTTATTACGATGAAAAAAAGCTTTTCAGAACGCCTCCGCCAGGGGGATAGGCTCTACGGCACTCTAATTGTTTCGCCATCACCTCTCTGGCCGGAAAATATTGCAAAGCTCGACCTCGATTTTGTCTTCATCGACACCGAGCACATAGCTCTGGACCGGGAGAAGCTCGCCTGGATGTGCCACACCTACCGGGCTTACGGTCTCTACCCCATTGTTCGCATACTTTCCCCGGATCCGTTTCTGGCTACCCGGGCCTTGGACGGCGGGGCCAGAGGAATAATTGCGCCTTACGTCGAATCGCCCCAACAAGCTCGGGACATGGTCGGCGCCGTAAAGCTGAACCCGATCAAAGGTAAAAAGCTAAAGGGACTTCTGTCCCGGAAAGCGTCTCTCTCCCCAATACTGGAAAAGCACTTGGCCAAACGGACAGCCCGGAATACCCTTATCTTGAATATCGAAAGCGTCGAGGGCATACAAAAGATGGATGAGATACTCGACGTGGAAGGCGTGGATGGGATATTAATCGGGCCGCACGATCTCAGCTGTAGTCTGGACATGCCGCAAGACTATCGGAACCCCAAATTTGACCAGGCTGTTTGCCAAATCATTCGAAAAGCGCGCTCCAGGGGAGTGGGTGCAGGCATCCATTGTGTCATGGGCAGCGATACCCTGGATTTGGAACAAAGTTGGATCGAGGCCGGGGCAAATTTTGTTCTGCACAGCGCCGACATCATTGCCGCCATGGAAACGTTGAAGCGGGAATTTGGCCTACTCAAAGCAGGAAGAGCCGGAGCTGAAATTGGCGAAGGGAAACAGGACGATTCCATAATAATATAATTTAAAATTTGGAACTGGTCCAGGAACAAGTCTTGCTGGGATACGGGAGGCAGGTTTAAAGAAGTATGGGATGAATGCCATTTCGTTCATTACGGCAAATTTCGTGGGCCGGGAACTCGGGTATCAAGTTACGGAAGGCTGGTACCAGGGAAATAATGCGACCAACGACTATTTTCGTCCCATCGACACTTTCCGAAAGCGGTTCAATGCCCTATTGAGAGAAATCAAGGACCTGGGGTTCCAGGCCATCGATCTTTGGATGGCTCATCTGCATTGGGCCTGGGCGACAAAGGATCACACCAAGATTGCCAACTCCCTCATTGCCAAACACGGCATGAAAATTTCCAGCATGGCGGGAAATTGGGGTGAAAACCAATTGGAATTCGAAGCCGCATGCCGCTTGGCCAACGCCATTGAAGTCCGGTTGCTGACCGGTTTTGCGCCCTTTCTGGCGACACAACGCGAAGTGGCGGTGGATATTCTGCGCCGATACAACCTGGAAATCGCCCTGGTAAACCGCCGCGAAAAAGACACCGATTCCATGTTGCGAAAGATCGGCTACGATAACCATGATATCATCGGCGCGGCCTTCGACACCGCTTGGTTTCACCGGATGGGCGTCGACCTGATGGAGGCCTTTGAAACCCTCGCCCCAAACCTGAAGATGGTTCGATTGAAAAACATAAAATCCACCGAGGAAGCTACTACCT
This sequence comes from Opitutales bacterium, assembly GCA_965218995.1. GTDB lineage: Bacteria > Verrucomicrobiota > Verrucomicrobiia > Opitutales > UBA2995 > JAABVD01. The sequence goes on along the minus strand of CBDCML010000004.1, from coordinate 1,368,494 downwards.
GCCTCTACAGCAAAGGGTGTATCCCCTTGGAGGATTGTGTGGCAAAGTTGAAGGAAATAAAATTTAATGGGATCCTATCCATCGAACACTATCGGTTTGACAAAAATCCGGCAGAAGAATGTCGGCAGAACTTCGAACTGGTAAAAAACTGGTTGAGCTTGCCGTCATGAAATCGGTCCACCTCCTCAGCATTCTCGCCGTAGCGCTAACCCTGGCCGGTTGCGGAAGGAAAAACCCGGCCGCACTGGCTGAGGCCGGTTTGTTGAACTACGAGTTCACCATGGCACAAGGGGATAAACCGCAATCGGGAAAACCCTTGGTCATCGATTTCTGGGCTTCCTGGTGTGGTCCCTGTGTGAAACAGTTTCCCCACCTGAACAGGCTGTATGGTGAACTTGAGGAAACCGGCATCCAATTTATCGCCTTGACCCAGGAACCCTTACCATACGTAAGGGAATACATCCGCTCCCAAGAGCTCCTTTACCCCGTAGGGGTGGATAGCAATGCCCAATTTGGCAAGGCCCTCAAAGTAACTCATATTCCCTATGCCGTTATTGTCGATGCGGAAGGGAGAGTGGTCTGGTCGGGGCATTCGGGCCGATTATCCAAGGCCCGTATCCAAAAAAGCCTGGCCCCAAAAAGTTAGGAAAAGTCGTTGCACCATAGAGGAATTGTTCTTCTATCTTGGCACCATGGAATCCCCCGAACAGCCTCCGGCCGAGGCGATCGAAGCGGCTATACAAAGGCTGGCGCGCGATTTGGCCGAAGCGCACCAGGATTCCGAAAACCTCGCGGTAATCGGAATTGCCGAAGGGGGCATCGGGCTGGCCAGGCGCTTGGCCGGCATGATCTCGGACAACCTGGGGAGGCCCCTTCCCTGCGGCGTGGTCGACATTTCATTTCACCGCGATGATATTTCCTCCAATCCGGTTCCCAATATTCAGCCCTTTTCCAACCTGTCCTTCGACGTGGATGACCGCACCCTCATATTGGTCGACGACGTCATTTTTACCGGTCGCACCATTCGCGCCGCCTTGAACGAAATTTTCGACCAGGGCAGGCCCGATTGCGTGCGATTGGCGGTCTTGGTCGAACGAGGTGGACGCTGCTTGCCTATCCAGCCCGATTATGTTGGTTTGAGGTTGGAGACGCATTCGGATCAACGGGTGGAGGTTTCCATAAACAACGACCCGGACCTGCCCGACTCCATTGCCATTACAAACTGACCATGAAATGGAACCGCAAGGACCTGATCGCCATTGAACCCCTGAGCAAGGAGGAGCTGAAAACTCTATTTCAGGTAACGGCAGGTTTTAAGCGCATTCTGGCCCGGTCGGTAAAAAAGGTCCCGACCCTGAGGGGGAAAACCATCGTCAATCTCTTTTTGGAACCGAGCACCCGGACCAGGCTGGCCTTTGAAATGGCCGCCACCCGGTTGAGCGCCGACGTCATCTCCCTGAACGCGGCCGGCAGCAGTTTCGTCAAAGGGGAAACCCTCCGGGACACGGCCATGAATATTCGCGCCTTGAACGCCGATATGATTATTCTCAGGCACTCGGCCGCAGGTTCGGCCAAGTACTTGAGCGGGATTCTGGACATCCCGGTCATAAATGCCGGGGACGGAGCCCATGAACACCCCACCCAGGCTTTACTCGATGGCTTTACCCTGAGGGAAAAACTGGGCCGTCTGGAAGGCAAGAAGATAACCATTCTCGGAGACATTCTTTTCAGCAGGGTTGCCAGATCGAATATTTTTTCACTCACCAAGTTGGGCGTGGAAGTTACGGTAGCCGGACCAGCCACCCTGGTTCCCTACGGATTTGAATCTCTCGGGGTCAAGGTGGTGCACGACCTCCGGACCGCCCTGGCCGAAGCGGATGCGGTCATGCTTTTGCGGATTCAACACGAGCGCCAGTCTACTTCCCATTTCCCTTCCACGGACGAGTACACCAGCATGTTCGGTTTAAACAAACTGCGAGCCTCCTGGTTGAAACCCAATGCCATCATACTGCATCCGGGGCCCATTAATCGGGGGGTAGAAATCGACTCGGATCTAGCCGATTCGGAACATTCCGTCATACTTGAGCAAGTGACAAATGGAATAGCAACCCGAATGGCTGTATTGTACCTTTGCAGTGGTGGGTCCGTATCGGGATTGGATTCCGCCGATAAATGAAGGAAGTCAGGATCATTTCACACGGCCGCATCATCGATCCGAAGAACGAGCGGGACGAGATGGGGGACTTGTACATCAGGGACGGAAAGATCGTGCGTTCGCTTTCTGCCGAGGAGGAAAAATCCGCCATGCGCACCGATGCCTCCAATCGGGTGGTATGCCCGGGTTTGGTCGACATCCACGTCCACTTTCGCGAACCCGGGCAAACCCATAAGGAAACCATTGAAACGGGCTCGTGGGCGGCGGCGGCCGGTGGTTTTACCACTGTGGTCTGCATGCCGAACACCAATCCCCCGGCCGACAACGCGGGAACCATTCAATACATTCTCGATGCCGCGCAGCGAGGCGCCGTGGTCAATGTGTACCCCACCGGTTGCATAACGGTGGAACGAAAGGGTGAACTCCTGGCCCCAATCGGCAGCCTGAAGCGGGCCGGTGTGGTGGCAATCAGCGATGATGGGGACTGTGTGCAAAACAACGAAATCATGCGCCGGGCCCTGGAATATGCCACCATGTTCGGTCTGCCCATCATGGACCACTGTCAGGATATGAACCTGACAGACGGCGGGGTCATGAATGAAGGTGAAATGTCGCTGAGGTTGGGATTGAGGGGTTGGCCATCTACGGCTGAGGACATAATTGTGGCAAGAAATACCCTGCTCGCCGAACTGACGGGGGCTCACATCCACATGCAGCACATCAGCTCCGTCGGCGCGGTCGAAGTCTTGCGCGGGGCCAAGCAGCGGGGGGTCGAGGTCACAGCCGAAGTGACTCCCCATCATCTGGCTCTGACAGACGCCTGCATCCAAGATTACAATACCAATTTTAAAATGAATCCCCCTCTGAGGACAGAGGAGGATCGTCAGGCGCTTATTAAGGGGATAAAAGACGGAACCCTCGATATACTGGCAACTGACCACGCCCCTCATACCAACTACGAGAAAGACCGGGAATTCGATTACGCCCCTTTCGGAGTCGTCGGGTTGGAGACCTGTTTTGCCGTTTGTCGGGAGGTTCTGTGCGAGGAGGCCGGGATGAGTTTGCCGGAGGTGATCGGGCTGATGACCTACAAACCGGCCGAATTGCTCGAATTGCCCGCGGGAACGCTTTCCGAGGGGGCGCAGGCGGATGTCATTATCCTCAATCCATGGGCGAATTGGACGGTTGAGGAGGAAACATTGCTGGGCAAGTCGAAGAATTCACCCTGGCTGGGAAAGGAACTCACCGGTAGAATCGATGAAACGATTGTGGCCGGGAGGACGGTTTTTCAAAACGGCAAGATTATCGCTTAGCCGCGAAAGCGGTCATTGCATCGAGGAACGTTTTGCGGAGTTCCGGTATACCTTCCTCACTCAAACAGGATATGGGAGAGACGGATGCACAGTGGTTCCTTTTGAATTCCTCCAGATTGGCCGAGGCCAAATCCTCATCCATTTTGTTGGCCACGACCAACCGCGGTTTATGCAACAGACGGGGATCATAGTTTCCCAGTTCCGATAACAGGTCCCGGTAGTCATCACCCGGATTGCGTCCATCCACACCGGCCATATCCACCATGAGACAGAGCAGCTTACACCGTTCGATATGCCTCAGGAAACGGTGGCCCAATCCCTTGTTTTCGCTGGCGCCTTTGGTCAGGCCGGGGATATCCGCCAGCAGTAGTCGGCCATACGTTTCCGGGTACTCGATGACTCCCAGGTGGGGATGCAAAGTGGTAAAGGGATACTCCGCCACGGTTGGATGAGCCTTGGTAATCAAATTGGTCAAGGAGGACTTGCCCGCATTGGGAAATCCCACCAACCCGATATCGGCAATGATTTTTAGGACCAGGCGAAATTGGCCGCTTTCGCCCTCCTCACCGGGATGGGCCCATTTGGGAGCCCGATTGGTTGAACTCTTGAAACTGGCGTTCCCCCGGCCCCCTTTTCCGCCCTTGCATATGGCAAATCTCTCCTCATGGCCAAGCAACTCCTTAACCCCCCTTCCCGTATCCGGATCCACCACAAGGGTTCCCATCGGCACCTTGAGCTTCAGGTCCGGGCCGGACCGGCCATGGGCATCACTACCCTTGCCGGGCTCGCCATTCCTGGCTTTAAAGTTATGCCTGAAGCGAAAGGCGGTCAGGTCGCCCACGTTTTCGTCCGCTTCCAACACAATGTCTCCACCCTTTCCTCCATCACCACCGTTGGGCCCACCGAAGGGAATATACTTCTCTCTTCTGAAACTCACGCAACCGCTTCCACCGTTACCGGCGCAAAATTCTACTGTCGCCTCGTCCACGAACATTTGCTCTAAGTGCAGAGAAGAACCCCTCTCCCGTCAAGTTGGGCGGAAATAGAGAGTAGTAGGGTGTGAAACCCGTTTTGGGGCAGGGCCTAGAACGAGAACATGGTGTCGATCAGAATGATCTCGCTTTCAGAAATATTTGCCGCCGGGGAAGCGAAGGAGTCATCAATCGAACTACCTTCCAAAAAGGTTCCACTCAATTCCAGGAAATCCGTTACCTTGTATTTATAATTGAAGACAAATCCCGCCTGATTGATCATGCCCCTGGACCAGTCTGGATCACTGAGATTGGGATTATAGGCAGCTCCTTCGATATAACGGTATTCGAGCGACCACTGGGACTGGCCTTTACGCTTGGCCGAGCCATGCTGGTAACCGAGAAGAGCCAGGTTGCCGCGGTCTTTCCCGCTCCTGGTCGCATCGAAAAAGGGTGAAGCCCGATCACTCTGTAAACTCTTGTTTTTGAAATTTCTGCCCAAAGCTCCAAAGATCCTACCGGGGCCTAAATTATAATCGAAAGGGAGCAGCGCCAAGTCGAAGTGCCGAAAATACTGTTGGGAATTTACCCCCGAAAACGGACCGCTTTCCGGATAGGTCGACTGACCCCCCGTAGAGGTCATGAACAGGGGAGCCGCGGTCAAGTCACCCGCTTGTAAAATTGCCTGAATCATGAACATATAATCATCCCCCACCTCGGGATCATCCGGAGTGGCCTTCGATTCATTCTCATTATCGATCAAGTACTGCCCAGCCAAGAAGGTAACGGGTCCGGACTTCCACATCTCGCTGAGGCCCTCCGGATTCAAGTCACTACCCCACAGCATGGTGGGCAGGGTGTAAATTCCGCCATGCTTTCCAAAGATGACCCGAGTATCGTCATTGATGTGATAGTCCAGGTAGAACCGCCCCACATTGATGCCTCCACCCCGCTTGTCCCAAAATCCTCCGAAATCAGTATTGGTGGAATCGTTGGTAGTAGCCGTTTCCAACTGCACCCCAAGAGAGATGGGGCTATCCTCGAATTGGGTGACGGAGCCGAGTTTCACCCGATAGAGCGGGCGCGTTCGGTAGGAACTTTGGCCCGAGGCGGACACGAGTCCCTGGTGGTGAAGGCGATAACGGGCATTGGCGTAGAGCTTGATGGAATCCACCATATCCGAAACTTGAATGATGTTTTCCGGCGGCGGGGGGGTGGGTCCAGGCGCAACCTGAATGGGACTGGGCGCCTCCTCTGGCAGGGCGGGTTCGAGCTCAGCCTCCTCCTCTGCCACAATGGCGACGGCCTCGGCCTTGATAACGTCCACATCCTCCTGAGTGATGATATTGCGTCGCAGGAGGACTTTAAGGAGCGCATCCATTTCCTTGGATGCCTGAAGGGTGAGCGGAGAAACCAACAGGGCGGCCAGCACAAAAACCGTTTGGACGGCCAAAACCCGCAAATTGGGGACAGGTTTTTTCATTAAGTGCGAATTAAAAGCTAGGCATTATCGAGCTTGCGGGCCCAGAGGACAGGCAACCCCCCCTTTGGGCCCTAGCTTGGATACCTGGAACAGTACGATGCAGGCCGGGCGAGTCAACGGAAAGTTAAGGATAATTCCTGGGTCTGAGCCCGGAACAGAAGCCATTTGGAAAAGGCCAGGTTTAGGAATAAAGCAGTGGCGAGGACGGAGTAATTACCAAATATTTGGCATTCCAAAGTGTAAATTTCCCTGATAACCTCTGCCAGTCACCACCAATATTCAAGTTTGCCTTACGGGAAAGGGGGGTGTGGCGGTAACCTTCTTTTATACAATTTTAACCTGTTTTACACAAAAATTTGACATTTCAGCGCTATACTATCGAAAACCTCTGGCTTCCGATCCTGCCAGTTTAGAGAACCCACCCCGTTGACAGAAATGCAAAAAATAAACCTTATCGCCACATTTTTGGCCCTTTCCTTCCCTACGGTCCAGGGGACGGTGGAGGAGGAACTCCCCGCCTATGAACCGGTGTCGGGGGTATTCGGAAATCTCAACTCGGTGGGTTCGGATTCCTTGAATATTTTGATGACGCTTTGGGCTGAATCCTTTCGCGCCTTTTACCCCAATGTGCACATACAAATTGAAGGGAAAGGATCGTCCACTGCTCCACCAGCTTTGATTGAAGGAACGGCTCAAGTTGGCCCCATGAGTCGGGAAATGAAGTCGTTGGAGATCGATGCCTTCGAATACGCCTTTGGATACAAGCCGACCCAGGTCAGTGTGTCCATTGATGCTCTGGCCGTGTTCGCCCACAAAGACAATCCTATTGGGGGGCTGACCATGCAACAGGTCGACAGCATATTCTCGAACACATTCAAAGCCGGTGGCACCCCCATTGACCGATGGGGTCAAGTCAACTTGAAGGGCCAATGGGAAGACCGCAGCATCAGTCTTTACGGTCGAAACAGCGCTTCGGGTACTTACGGGTTTTTCAAACAGGTGGCGCTGAAAAAAGGGGACTACCGGGCAAGCGTTAAGGAACAACCGGGGTCCTCCACCGTGGTGCAAGGAGTGGCGGTCGATCTCTATGGTTTGGGTTATTCCGGCATAGGTCACAAAACATCCGGAGTGAAGGTCCTGACCTTGGGGGAAAACAGGGACTTACTGGTGAAACCATCACTGGAAAACTGTCTTTCCGGTGATTATCCCCTGGCTCGGCTGCACTACATATACATCAACAAGAGGCCCAGTGAATCCATCGATACACTCAGCTATGAATTCCTTCGTTTTGTTCTCTCCCGACAGGGACAGGAGATTGTAGTGGAGGCAGGTTACTTCCCATTGCCGGCTTCGGTTGCGGCAAAGACTTTTGCATCCCTTCAATAGATATGTTTTCGACCTCCCATCGCGGATCCGGAGGGGTGTAGGCCCAGGATGAAAAATCAGTCCCAGCCCCACTCCAGGACTCTTGAAAGGTTCCGGGTATCGCGGCGTACCCGGTGGTTCGACCAATTTATGAACCACTTCATCGTAGTGGGCGGAGTGATCGTCATTGCCGCTGTCATGGGGATATTCGTCTTTATAATTTTCCAGGTCGCACCGCTCTTTCAAGGGGCCAAGGTCAAACTACTCAGCCGTCACCAATTGACCGATGCGGTGGATTCTGTTGTGGCGGTCGATCTCGATGAATGGGGGGAATTGCCGGTCCTGATTCAAAAGAACGGCTCCCTGCGCTACCTCGATTTGAAGGGAGACCGGGGGATTATGGAAAACAGCCAAGTCTTCAAAGTGGGAGAAACCATATCTTCGATCCACTACAATTCCCAGAAGCGCCTGCTAGTGGCGGGCTCGAATTCAGGCAAGTTCGCCTTCGCCAAAGTTGGTTATCGGCCGGAGTATGATTCCTTCTCCGCCAGGACGGTTCACCCGGATGTAAGCAGCTCGGATTGGTTCGATCTGTCAGGAAATGGGGAAAGGGTGCAATTTGTCGATTACGGAGAGGGTGATACGAATAAATTGGCCGTCGGAGCGTGTATGGATTCCGAGGGAAACAGGCATGTGCGCGCTGTAAGCCTGGAGCAAAATCGCTCCCTCTTTGGGGAAGGGGGAAAGATCTCGCTGGGGACCCGGTTTGACCTGACGGAAGATATCGACCAGGCGATTCAACAGATCGATGTCGCTACGGACGGGGACCTGGTCCTGATCACGGCGGAAAATGGGGAAGTATTTGTTTTCTTTAATCGGGGAGGAAATCTGGAGCTGGGACAACGATTCCGGCCTTTTGGGGACCTCCCCGACCGTCGGGTTCGCGGGGCGGATTTTCTTTTAGGGGACGCCTCGGCCGTATTTACCGGTTATGGGGGGGGAAACCGGGTTTACAGTCTTTCCCTGGATCGGGACAAAGGCAAACGTCTCTATGCCAAGACCAAGGAATTTGAACCAATGCCGGAACTACCGGAAGGTTATTTTCCCGGTGTTCGCAACAAGAGTTTCCTGCTGGTGGGCAATCATCACGCTTCGCTACGTTTCAGCACTACGGAGTCGATTCGCTGGCAAAGGGATTTTGAATTCGAGATCCTCAAGGGGATCATAGGGGAAAAATATGATCGTCTGGGTTTCCTCGACCGCACCGGAACGTTTCATCTCTTTCAATTGCGGGACCCCCACCCTCAGGCAGGCCTGAAGGCGTTTTTGGGGGAAATCAGGTATGAGGGTCAGGCTGAGACGGATTACATTTGGCAATCCACCGGCGGAACCGACGACTTCGAACCGAAACTTTCCCTGGTTCCACTTATTCTGGGCTCAATCAAGGGCACCTTTTACGCCATTTTTTTTGCAGCCCCCATCGCTCTTTTGGCCGCTCTATACACCTCTCAATTTTTGCATCCCAAGTGGAGGGATTATGTAAAACCAACCATGGAGATAATGGCGTCGCTGCCATCGGTTGTCCTGGGATTTATGGCCGCTTTGTGGCTGGCCCCTCTGCTGGATACGCGGGTCCCGTCCCTGATACTTGTTTTAATTGGGGTTCCCTGCGTAACACTGGCCTGCGCATGGTGCTGGGGGCAGTTGCCCCAACGCGTCCGCACCCAAATGCCCTCGGGATTGGAATTCCTGTTATTATCTCCGATAATCCTCCTCACCTGCATTTTGTGCTGGAAGGCGGGCCCCCTCGCCGAGGAAATCCTTTTTGTGGTGACCAATCCCGACACGGGTGAGCGGGTGGTGGACTTTCGACTCTGGTGGCCGGAATTTACCGGAGCCACCTATACCCAAAGAAACTCCTTGGTGGTGGGTTTCATGATGGGATTTGCCGTGATTCCGGTTATCTTTTCCATTGCGGAAGATTCACTGAGCAATGTGCCCAAGTCCCTGAGTTCCGGATCCCTGGCCCTGGGAGCAAGCCGCTGGCAAACGGCGGTGAAAATTGTCCTTCCAACTGCATCCCCCGGGATAATCTCCGCCCTGTTGATTGGAATCAGCCGGGCCTTAGGGGAAACCATGATAGTAGTTATGGCCACGGGCAACACGCCGTTAAAGGACTTCAATATTTTCAGTGGGATGCGGACTTTGTCGGCCAACATCGTAGTGGAATTTCCCGAAGCGCCTTTCCAAGGAACCCTATACCGAACGCTGTTCCTGGGTGCGCTGGCCCTTTTTATAATGACGTTTATTATCAACACCTTGGCAGAGGTTCTTCGCCAGCATCTCAGGAACCGCTACAAGACGGTGCAGTAAACCCGAGACATGGTTGCAAAGGGAATGAAAGCCTTTAAGGAAAAAAGCCAGGTAAGCGTGAAAGGGGAAGTTGCGGTCTGGTTTTCCTCTCTCGGCCTGAGTCTGGGCCTGCTCATTATCGTGGCCCTACTGGGCGTGATTGCATATAACGGCCTTTCCGTGTTTTGGCCCAAACGGGTGGTTCAGGTGGAATTCGACCCGCAATCGGCCTCCGACCTGGGATCTCGATCGATTGTTGCCGGCATTATCACCTCCCAAAAGACAAAACCCCAGGAATCGGTGGAGGAGTGGCGGCTCTTTGTGGGAAATAAAGACCAATATGGAATTTCATACACCTATTTTGACCGGGGTTCGTTGCTGAATGTAACCCAACCCGAGGACTTGCTCGTAATAGAACGGACGGCCTACGGCAAGGCCATTGGGTATCCCGAGCATATTTCCGGCCCGACGGGAAAAATCATTTCCACCGAGCATCCCAACTTTGCCCAAAGGCTGGGATCACTGGTGAAAGAATGCCAGGACCGGGGCAAGGAAATCCGCAAACTGGAAACCAGGGAGATCGGTGCCATTCATGAGGCTCTGGAAAACCTGCGACTTCATCAATTGCGCTTGGAAAGACAAAGTGAATTAAGCTCCGAGGACCGAGAAGCCTTGGAGAGGATTGATAAGGAGCGAGCACGCTACGAATCGCTCTTCACCACTTTGGCCACCCGCGCCCGATCTTTACGGGACCTCCAATTCTCCCATAAACTTCACTATCGATTAGCCTCGGGAGAGGAAATCGACCTGCCCATCGGTGAGATCCACCAATTTTTCTACCCCAACCAAATTGGTTTCTGGGGTCGCGCCGCAGTGTTTTGGAACCACATCATGGGGTTTTTACTGAGCGAACCCAGGGAGGCAAACACGGAGGGGGGTGTATTTCCGGCCATTTTTGGCACCTTCGTAATGACTTTGTTCATGTGTGTTATTGTCACCCCTTTTGGAGTTCTGGCGGCAATATACCTCTGCGAATACGCCAAAGATGGTGTATTCGTGCGCGTGGTCCGCATAGCCATCAACAATCTGGCCGGGGTTCCCTCCATTGTCTTTGGGGTATTTGGCCTTGGGTTTTTTGTCTATTTGGTCGGTGGGACCCTGGATCAATTGTTTTTCTCTCTTCGTCTGCCAACCCCTACCTTCGGCACCGGGGGTATTTTATGGGCCTCGCTTACCCTGGCCTTGATGACGGTCCCGGTGGTAATCGTCGCGGCGGAAGAAGCCCTGACCGCCGTCTCACCCGGCTTGAGAGAAAGTTCCATGGCTTGCGGGGCATCCAAGTGGCAGACCATTCAAAGGATAGTTCTTCCAGCCAGCGCCCCGGGGGTGCTTACAGGTATGATTCTGGCCATGGCCCGGGGAGCCGGGGAGGTGGCCCCTCTGATGTTGGTGGGGGTGGTAAAAATCGCCCCTTCCCTACCCCTGGACGATCAGTTTCCCTTCCTTCACCTGGATCGGAAATTTATGCACCTGGGATTCCACATTTACGACCTGGGATTCCAGTCTCCTGATTCGGAAGCAGCCCTCCCCATGGTCTTTGCCACTACCCTTCTTCTAATCGTTTTGGTTGTAGTGCTCAATTTGACCGCCATCCTAATCCGGAACCGCTTGAGGAGAAAATATCAAATGGCTGGATTTTAACCCCTCCAATCGATGGAAAAAGCAGTTAACATGGATCCGGAATGGGAAAATCGGGCAGCTTCCCGGCGGCAGGACCCCCGGGGTCGGAGCTATATTTCGGTAAAGGATTATAGTTTTTGGTTTGGCCATACTCAAGTGCTCCAAGATTTGAATCTCGATATGCAAAAAGGCAGCGTAACAGCTTTTATCGGCCCGTCCGGATGCGGAAAATCTACCTTGCTGAGAAGTTTCAACCGCTTGAATGAATTAAATCCCCAAGCGCGTCGCCGGGGGGACATCACCATCGAAGGCCTTAGCATTTACGACCCGGCGGTGGAGGTCATTTCCTTGCGGAAGCGGGTCGGCATGGTTTTCCAGAAGTCCAATCCCTTTCCCAAATCCATCTATGAAAACGTCGTATACAGCCTCCGGGTGGCGGGAAAAAATAACAAGTCCATCCTGGACGAGGTCGCGGAAAACAGCCTGAGGTCCGCCGCATTATGGGACGAGGTGAAGGACCGTCTGGGGGAAAGCGCCTTTTCCCTATCGGTCGGTCAGATGCAGCGTCTATGCATTGCCCGGGCCATAGCGAACGAGCCCGAGGTCATCTTGATGGACGAGCCCTGCTCGGCCCTCGATCCCATTGCCACGGCCAAGATTGAGGAACTCATCCACGAACTGAAAGTCAAATACACCATCATAATCGTCACCCACAATATGCAGCAAGCGGCCCGCGTATCGGATAGCACGGCCTTTTTCTACACAGGAAATTTGATCGAATATAACAAAACCCAGGCGATTTTCCTCAATCCCCAAAACGACAAAACGGAGGCATATGTCTCGGGGCGTTCCGGTTGATCTTAACCCGCATGTCTCACAAAATTCGTCGCGAGCGAACGGAGATCGAGTGCTGGCGCGGGTTTCGAGCCGACCGTGCGTCGCAAAGTTGCTATGCAACGGCGAGTCGTGAGCGGGTGAAGCTGGGTCGACACCCCGCAAAGTCGCGAAACCAACGAAGTCCGCACCAGCGCCGAGATTCCGGAGCGCAGTAGAAGATTTGTGAGACATGCGGGTTAAAGGGCTGCCCAGGGAAGGGAAAAGGAAGGGGTCAAGCCGGAATGGCGCTTTCTCCCCATCAACCTTGAAGGAATTTGAGGATATAAACCAGGGCTACGCTCACCACCAAACCCAACGTCACTTTGCCCAGATCGAAGGAGATCATCCGGTTGATCTTTCCCGTTATCATTCGATCGATGCGCATGGTCAAAGCATATTCCCGGCCCGCCAACAGGCCGATAAATACCCAGGTCGTACTCATGGGAATACTGCTCATCTCCTTGAAGAAAAGGAGTATTAATCCGAAAAGCAGGTCGATGATGGTGGCGGACCGAATATCCGTCGTATTGCGCTTGGATAAAACGATCTTCTGAATGACTCCCCCTCGCTGATAAAAGATATAGGCCAGGAGAACCAGCAAAACTACCAGCGATAGGACCAATTCCAGCCTACCCAACTTTCGTGGCAAATAAACATAGATATTGGCAAAGTCCTGTATGAGCCACTGGGACCACAAAAACCCGGTAGCGCACCATTGCCCCACAGTCCACCACCGTTTGCTGGTGGGTGAGCGCTCCAGGGGGTGGTCGAGAAAATGTTTTTCAATGCTTTTTGCAATGAAAAGGTAGCCGATTATGGCGGTAAAGAAAGCCACGGCATAGCCCGATACCGACTTGATCAGCATAGGGCCCAGGTTGCCCGGAGCAAAAAAGGTCAGGATCATAAAGGTTGTGCTGACCGGAATTCCGAGGCGGGTAATGCACAGCAGCACTGCTGGCGGCAGGACGTACCACCAAACCATGGGATTGGGATGGGGATATCGGGGATTGGAAAAATCAAAACTTTCGGCGGCATGCCCGATCAACCGGCCGTAGGAGACATCCCCACCGTACTTATACCAACCGAAGACCAGGATTACGGTAAGAATGGTACCCGCGTAGGCCCACAGTTTCCACCAGGTAACCCTGGCATTGGAACTGAGAAAGGTTCCCAGAGTCTGGATGACGTCATTGGCAATAACCGAGTAAGCGGCCAGGAGGAATCCGAGGCACATAAAAAGTTCATGCATGTCAGTAGGCGTCGAATAGTAGACTTGGACCCGACCTTGCTGGAATCCTCGTGAACTGCCAAATCTATTTTTTTCAGGTCAGAACAACCCGAATTCCCCGCCTCAGGTAGGTGGGCACGTCCAGGTCCTGTCCCCCCAACTCGTTGCGGCCAGTCTCCTCAAAATATCCGCGGGCTCCTTCCAATCCATCAATCCCCAAATCCTGCTGAATCGAAATAGCCGGTTCAAGGCTATCCGGTTTCCGCCCCTTAACCGTTGTGCCGGGCCTGCTGGAGGAGGAATTGGGAACGAGCCGCTTGCGGCCCTTCTCCAATGGGGACGAGGCGGACCGGTTGGTGCGAAGGGTGCGTAATCCTCCCAAATCGGTAGTACCGATGACACATATTTCTATGGACTGTTGTTTTCCTTCATCGATCACGGCGCCCATGGTGGTGCTCGCCTTGCTGCCGAATTGTTGGGTTATGCAAGCCATTACCCCTTCAATCTGGGCCATGGACAGATCCGTTCCCCCAACTATATTGACCAAAAGATTGTCCGCCACTTTGGAAAAATCCGGGACGTGCAGCAAGGGACACTTCATCAAATCGTTCAGGGCATCCCGTATGAAATTCGGACCGCAACCGGAACCGACCCCAAACAGGGTTTTGCCGCCCCGCACGTTGAAAACCTCCCGCAAAGATGAAAAATCGAGATTAATCAAGCCCGGCTTGGAAAGCATGGCCCAGATGGAGCGAACCCCGCGCGTCATCCACTCATCGGCTTTGGAAAAGGCATGCAGCACCGATTCCTGGGCCGCCTCCGCCTGCAGCAGTACGTCATTGGGCAATGGGATGACCGCGTCGCAAATCTCCCGGAGTTCCTCCAGGGATTGGCTGGCCTGTTTGAAGCGCCGCTCTCCTTCAAAGGTAAAGGGCATATTGACAAAGGCGATAATGAGGCAACCGCATTGCTTGGCTATTTGGGCGATCACCGGTGAGGCGCCGGCCCCCGTGCCACCACCCAGGCTGCTGATGAGGAAAACCAATTCATACCCCTCTACCATGCGGGAAATCGATTCGGAATCGGACAGGGCCGCGTCCTTGCCCAACTGAGGATCGCCCCCGCAACCCAAACCACGGGTCAGATTCCTCCCCAACAAGTGTTGGTCACCCACCGGGGAATCGGCCAGCGTTCTCATGTCGGTATTGACGCAACAAAGTTCCAAACCATCCATAACTTTCATTTCGAGCCGTATGCGGTCCACTGCGTTATTTCCGGCTCCGCCCACGCCAATAACTTTTATGCGGGTAGAGGAGGACAATATATCTCTATTTTCCATGTCAAAACCTCCTAAATTCCGAAGAGCTGTTTGACCCCCTCCATCAGGGCAACACCTCGTTTGCGCTCTTTGAATTCCTTCACATTGTTGTAGCTCAGACCAAAGTGCAGCAACCCGAGCACGGTGCTGTATTCGGGCCCTTCGATTTCCGCGGCAACCCAGGAAGGGTTTACCCCCAGCATGACCGGCAAACCGAGCGCATTTTCGGCAACCTTCTCAATATCCTTCAATTTTGAGGTGCCGCCTGTCAGCACAACCGTACCCCATTTACTGGAACCGAAAAACGGCGCCAAATTCACGTCGCTGCAAATGAGCCTGAACAACTCATCCACCCGGGCGTTGATTATCTGACAAACCCCGGACCGGGCAATGGACCGGTCCCCAATAGCCAAATCTCCGACCAGCATGACCTGGTCATCCTGTACCTTCGGCTGCAAGGTTGCCTTGCCATTTTTGATTTTCAGCAAATCGGCTATATTGGAATTGGTGCGAAGGCCGATACTCAGATCATTGGTTATATGATCTCCCCCCACCGCCAGAACACCGGTGTAAACCACGTGCCCGTTTTTATACAACACGTAATCGGTGGTTCCGCTTCCCATGTCGACTACCAGCACCCCGCCTCCACGTTCCTCCTCGGTGGTCACCATTTTGCCCGAAGCCAGGCTGGACACGATCAGATCCTCCACCCGCAGACCAAAGCCGTTGATGATGTGGATGGAGTCGCTCATTCGTTTGATGGAACCGTGAATATTCCAGTAGCGCACTTCCAGTTTGTGTCCCTCCAGGTGCTCGGGTGACTCCACCAGTTCCTCGTCCAGGTAAAAACCGTTTTGAATGTGATGGATAATGGCTCTGTCTTCGGGCAACTGTTTCCTCTTCGCCTCGGCCAGTAATCGCCGAATATCGGAACGGTGGACGATGTTCTTGGAAGATTTTACCGTAACCTCCGCATCGCTGAAAAAGGTTTCCAGATGGCGGCCCGTCTGGGCCAGGTAAACGCTCTCGACACTCACCCCGGCGCTCTCTTCCGCTTCCATGATAGCCGTGTGGGTACAGTCGCTAGCCGCATTGAAATCTATGATCTCGCCCTTTTTTACTCCACCGCTCGGCGTCATGCCCATGCCGACAATATTGAGCGTTTTGCCGTGGACAATTTCGCCGATCAGAACGACAACCTTGCTGGTACCAATTTCTACACCTGCGATAATTTTGGAACTCACCCTGAAATAAGTTTGGAAGTTAGCGGTAGCGTTTGGTAGCGGAAAGCTGGGAGTACTCTACGGTCGGCTGGTTCAGGAGAGAGAGGTTCACCCTGGACAGGGATTTTTCTGTCTGGTCCGCGTGATTGTCCAAGATGTAGTTCAATCTTTCCAACTGCTTGTCGAATTGCTTAGGGGCAAACAGTATCTCCTCAATCGTCCGTGAACGCACCCGGATATATCCTTGGGTAAAGGTTTGGGCCATGATCAATTGATCGGCCAATATCAAAACCCAATCCCGGCTCAGGTCGGGGTAGAGGTCATTTGCAGTTTTAACGAGATGGGCCAGTATTTTTGCCCCTTCGATGGGTCGGTACCCAAAAGGAGTGGGATGCAGCACAATACCGCCCAGAAAGGGAATTCTGCGCAAGAGGTGTTGGGGGCAATTTATATTCTCGAACACGTTCCCTTCCTCGTCCATCAGAAGGATGGAATACCCGCCATTGTTTCCGCTCACTTTCAGGCGGAAGAACGGGTAACGCTCCTGCACGCCAACCCGCAACACATTGGGAAAATGCCGCTCAACGGAAGCGCTTTTTATCTCGGGATACTTTTCCAGGTTGGCTTTGACCTCAAGCAAGTCGATTTGCATCAGTCCCAGGCCAGGATCCAGGTCCAGCCGCGATTCTATCCAGGATTCGGGGAGAAACCGGCCCGTTTGAATTTCGACTTGTACCGGAGATTCCACCTGAACTTTGGCTACGATGGAGGAAGATTTATGGAACAGGTAGTACCCCCCCAGCGGGAGGCCCAAAACCAGGGCGCAGGTTCCGATACTGAAACCAATAACCCGCCCCCAGCGGCGAACTTTCACCTTTCGGGATTCCCTCGTTACCGATTGTCGCCCGGTTTTTTGGGGAATCCTTTTCCAGGTAGTGCGAACTGGTTTGGATATTCTTTTCTTCTTTGTCATAAAGGGATAAAGGGGGTTTTAAACAGTGGAGCGGTGCTCTGTAACCAAGGGGTCGAGGTAGCTTTCCCATTGATCACCAAAGAGTATGACTTCGGGTTCGAGGACATGGCCTTTTTCTTGGTACACCCTTTTTCGAATCCAATTGATCAAGGCTATGACATCGGCCGCAGTGGCATTGCCCCGATTTATGATAAAGTTGGCATGGATATCCGAAACGGTGGCCCCGCCCACCGACATCCCTTTGAAGCCGCATTGATCGATAAGGGCCCCGGCCGCACCTCCTTCGGGATTCTTAAAGGTGCAACCGGCGCTGGGCAGCCGAGGTTGCGTTTCCATGCGGGTACTCTTGTAGGTATCCATGGTATGCTGGATCTCGGTGAGGCTGGAAAGGTTTCCCTTTCGAAAAATAACACCCAACCCAATGGCCTCCTTCAACTCCTCGCAATAGCGGTAGCCAAAGTGCAGTTCCTCAACCGGCACCGTGTGAATATCGCCCCGATAACTCATGAGAACCACTTCCGACAACACATCGGATATCCAACCGCCCATGGCGCCGGCGTTCATTTTAAGAGAACCCCCAACGCACCCCGGAATGCCCTCCAAAAATTCGTATCCGGAAAGCTTGTTCCTCCGGGCAAATCCGCAAATTTGCTTTAGCCTCACTCCGGCTCCGGCGCGTATTCTTCCATCACTCAAAAATTCGATTTTCCGAAAAAATGGTTTGGATAACCGAATGACCAAACCTTTGACCCCGGTATCCGGCACAATGATATTTGACCCCCTGCCCAAAAAATTTACCGCGATATTGTTCCGGTTTGCCTCCTGTAACAGTTCCTTTAGTTCCGTCTCGTCGGAGGGTTCGGCATAGAATTCAGCCGCTCCGCCGACGCGCAAGGTCGTTTTCAAGGCAAGATTTTCCTTCCGTTTTACACCCTTCATATCAGAAAAGAAAGGGGACGGCGGACCGCCGAAAATTCCAATTCCCGGTCCGCATCCCGCAAGTGATGCACATAGGATTCCGCGGCCGACTGAATGTCCCCGGCTCCAAGAAACAGGAGAACGCCTTTGTCGAGATCGAGCGCCTTCAAGCGGCGCGGGACGGAACCACCATTCTGACAAAAATATAAGGCTTGGCTCGGGAAGAGGCTGGCGCACCTGTTGAAGAGATCTAATCCGGTACCACCAGGCATGGGCGCCTCCCCGGCTCCGTATACTCCCATAATGACCAAACAATCGGCCAATTTCAAGGAATCGGCAAACTGTTGATTAAATTGAAGGGTGCGCGAATAACGGTGGGGTTGAAAGACGACGATCAAGGGTCCTTTTTTCTGCCCTACCGCTTCGAGAAGGTTTCTTATTTCAGTGGGATGATGCCCGTAATCCTCAATGACCTGAAAACCATCCCTTTGGTATAGGGTTTCCTGACGTCTCCAAATTCCATTGAAGGACTGCAAAACTTCCTCGCCGAAATTGCAGTTCAAAAGATGGGCAACGGCAAGGGCCGCTACAGCATTTTCCGCGTTGAACCATTCCTCAAAAGTCACCTCCATGCTTCCATCCCGGAATTTCCCCCCCACCTGCAGGCGTCGGTTTTTAAAACCCACCAATTGGTAATCGGCCTCGGTTCCAAAAGAATAAACCCGCCCCGGACTTTGCGAAAAATCCAAATCGCAGGAGTTCCCGCAGGCTTGGTTGTAGAGCAAAAACTCACGGGTCCGGCCGACCAAAGCATTAAAGACATTCAGGACATTGTTCCAGTTGGAATAAAAGTCCGGATGATCCCAATCGACGTTGACCAGGAGGGTGCCCTCCGGCTCGAATTCGGAAATACTTCCATCGCTCTCATCCACTTCAACAACCAGCCAATCGCTGTCCCAATCAAAGTGGGCCGGGTCCTCATCGGCGCAGGCGAAGAGCCCGCCCATGATATAATTGCAGGAGAACCCGCTTCGCCTCAATATGTGGATGATCAGGCCACAGGTGGTGGTCTTTCCATGCGATCCGGCCACAACCAGGGTTTTAAAGCGTCGACACAACCGAGCCAAAAATTCACCCCGGCGAATGCAAGGGATTTCCCTGGACAAACCGGATTGCAGAGCGGGATGGGCCGAGGGGATGGCATTGGAGTAAATAATGCCCTTCAAGGAGGTATTGTCGGGCTTGCGACTTATTTCAATACCATTGTTTATCAATAATTTATGAACCCTGGGATGAAAGTTGTCATCCTCACCGGAAATCAGACAACCCGCTTGTTTGAGGAAGAGGGCCAGGGGAGCCATACCCATTCCACCAATTCCCACCAAGTGATATTGGGCTTCCGGGAAGATGGTGGAATCGGAACTCATACCTGCTCGGAGGAGGAAATTTCGCTGGTGCCGGGGATTTGGGCCCAATCGATCAGCCTCTCCAGCGAATTAACCAGCGAGTAAACTCTCTGTGAACGATCAAGCCAATGGAGGGCTTTTCCCATTTCGTTCAATCGATTTTCATTGAAAATGAGGGCCTCGACCGTATCGCGGAGTTGGGGTAGATCCCTTTGATCCAGGACCAGCGCGGCGCCATACTTTTCAACATATTTGGCGTTGGCCCATTGGTGATTGTTCCGGGCCAACGGATACGGAATCAAAATGGAGGGCGCCCGACAACGGATTATTTCAGCAATGCTGCCGGCCCCGGCCCGCGAAACCACCACGTCGGCGGACGATAGCACGGATGGCATATCATCGGAAAACTCGACAAAATGGGAGGCCACGGTTTCCCCATTCCCGGTTTCATGGTCCACGGGTTCGGTCGGGTTTTGCCCCATTCCGGTCAGGCAATAAAGCGCTATCCCCTTTTCAGCCAAGGCAGCGGCATTTTCCCGGGACCATCGGTTGAGCGGTTGGGCGCCCTGACTGCCGCCGACTATCACCAACAACTTCCCTCCCCCATCGAGTCCCAACTTTTTTCGGGCGGCCAACTTGTCCATGGGCTGAAATTCCCGGCGCAAGGGCAAAGCGGCATGTCGAATGCGCTGGACCCGTCCTTCCGCCAAATTCAACCCGGGAGGCAGAAAAATGCGGGTGGCCAATCGTCCCAATAAGCGATTGGCCCGGCCTACGACCCGGTTTGCCTCGTGCAATACAAAGGGAATACCCATCAGCCAGGCAGGTATGGCAAATCCAGCCGTCACGAACCCGCCGAAACCCATCACCAAGTCCGGTTTCTTGAGCAGGAGCAATTTAAAGGCGTAGAAAAAAGCGGCCGACTGTTGGCAGACAAACCGGAACAAGGCGGCGGGTCGAAAATGTAATGGGGCCCCGGGGGCCTCGACAAATTCCAGACCTGGGTACTTCTCGATCAGCCTGCCATCTACCTTTTTCCTGGAAATGACCAAGGTGCAGTCATGCTCCCGCAGCATCAACTGTTCGGCCAGAGCAATACCCGGAGAAAGGTGTCCACCTGTCCCTCCACACACTATGAGAATCGAAGCCATTATGCTGTAATTTCAACAAATTTTCTTTGCTCTGAACTGATGGGTAGCTTCTCCCAATGGCGCAGGCAGTTAATAAGTATACCGGTGAGGGCGCACATCGTAATCAGGTTCGACCCGCCATAACTGATGAAGGGCAGGGACAACCCCTTGGTTGGCAGCAAACCGGTCACAACTCCCATATTGATCATAGCCTGCAGGCAGATCATCAGCAATGTGCCCATAACCAATTGTCCATGATACATATTGGGGGCGCGTTTGAGGGAAAAAATTACCAGGCAAAATACGGTGGCAAATAGAATTACCACCAAAGTGGTTATCATAAAACCGAACTCTTCCCCAATTATGGCCAAGATAAAATCTGTGTGCGCCTCGGGGAGGTAATCGTTCTGGTAACGGCCATTGCCAGCTCCAACCCCGGTGGCCCCCCCATTTACAAAAGCGAGCCATCCCTGGTACAATTGATAGGATCCCCCGTGGCGATTTCCTTCAACATCCAGAAAAGCGAACAGCCGCCGCGACCGCACCTCATCCTGGAGAATCAAACCTATGAAAGCCGCCACCCCGCCCACTACGGTGGGAATGAGGTGGACCAACCGGGCACCGGAAAGAAAGAGCATCAACATCCCGACGGCCCCAAAGAGGGCGCAGGTTCCAAAATCCGGTTCCAATAGAATTGGAAAGGCAAACGCCCCAATTAATATTAACGGAATGAAGAGTCCCAGCTTCAGGTCTTTCAGGTTGCGCTGTTGAGCGTTGAGGTAGTAGGCCATTAAAAAAATAAAAGAAATCTTGGCAAATTCCGACGGTTGGAATCCAAGCCCTCCCAACACAATCCAACGTCTGCTTCCGTTTACCATTTTCCCAATACCGGGAATAAGCACCAATATTAACACAGCCAGGGCCAGGACGGCAGCGATTGGAATGAGCGGTTTAATTTTATCCAAATCGATCAGCGCTGCAATTATGCCTACCCCTATGGCCAAACCCAGCCATATCATTTGCCGTTCCAGAAACCGGTAGGAACCAGCATCCAGGGACTGGGTAGCGCTGGAAATGGAAATCAGGCCGATAATCATCAAGGTCAGAACACTGATAAAGATCAGCAGCCTCTGATAAAAAAATCCCCGCTGGGGATTTCTTTCTCCGGAAAATTTTGGCATGGGGTGGGGAATGGGCCGAATAGTTTATTGTGGGGCCACTTCCACCTCCGGAATATCTTGCAGATCATCAAACACCGACTCGTCGAATTCAGTAGGGGTCACCGGAGCATCCAACGAAGGAGGCGGGGCAGGGTCCTCCACCACCGACAGTGGTTCCAACGGCTGAGCATCGGACAAATGAATCTTTAATTCTTCCCCGGCAAAAATTCTCCGAGGATCACTTATTCGATTGTCGTCCATCAGTTTGGCCACAGAAATTCCATACCTTTTGGCAATACCGGAAGGGGTCTCCCCCGGTTGAACGACATGGACAACTGATCCCTGTTCGGCGGCAGGCGCAGGAGAAATCTCCGGAACCGGTTGCACCACCAGGGAAGGAACAACGGTGGAGATACTGTTCACGGGAATTGAAAGCACTTGACCCACTTGAAGATTATGTGAGGTCAAACCACTGGCCGCCATAACATCCTCCACCTTGGTATTGAACCGCCGGGAAATGCCCGAAAGGGTGTCACCCGCGACGACGGTGTAAGGCTGGGTCATTTCCAGAGGCAGGTCCGACGGTTCAGGCACAGAGGGCTCCACTGGCAAAGGTTCAAGAGTCCCGACAGCCGAACTTTCCGGAAAAAATTCCGGCTGGCCTTCGATCGGAATGGTTATCTTTTGACCAATGTATATGGTGGAATTCCGGGTCAAGCTATTGGCCCTCAGCAAATCGTCCAGGGACACACCGTGTTTTATGGAGATATTCCAAAGGGTATCCCCGGGTTCCACCACGTATACCACCTCGGAAAACTGGCCCAGATCGGCAGTGGAATCCTCCAACTCGGTTCCGACATTAAAAATGGGGTCGAGATCCGAAGACACGGCATCGTGTGGGCCTTCTTCTTCCTGGATGGCAAATGTTTCCGGATTATCGGGGCGGGTGGGGGCCCGGAATTGGGGGCGGGGCCTCTCCTCAACTTGTGAGGCAGGTGGACCAATCGCGGAGACTGGCCCATCTTTTGTAGAGCAGGCCGACAGCAAATATAGTCCGGCAACCACCAGGATGTGAAACGCCATCACCATTATGAATACTTTCGCTTTCATTTGATTTATTTGTTTAGGGGGTTAATTGCAGATTAAACTCGAGATCCGACAACACGCGCTCAAAACAGCGCCCGCGTTCGGAAAAATTTTTAAAAGGTTTCTGGCTGGCAAAGCCCGGGCTGAGTACCACCACATCGTCCGCGCCAGCCTGATCGAAGGCGGCCCGGACCGAATTTTCCAGCGAATCGAAGCGCTGCCAGGAGACCCGCATTTCATCGAAGGCTCGTCCCAGTTGCTCAGCCGTATCGCCCGTGAGAAATGCCTTTTTCACGCAGGGGCTTATCCGCCGGACGAAGGACTCAATCCGGCCACCTTTAGGTTTGCCCCCCCCCAGCCAGATAACCTTCCGGTTAAAATGCTTGAGGGCGGCCTCCGCAGCAGAAAAATTGGTCGCCTTGGAGTCGTTCCAAAATTCAACTTCATTTATCCTTGAAACGCGGCGGAGCCGGTGAGGGCTCTGCTCGAAATCGGTCACTGTATCCAACAATATTCTGGGATCAAAGCCCCAAGACCGGAACAAGGCCGCGGCCAACTGAAAATTTTCCCACTGCGGGAGAAGGTTGAAAATGGAGCCCTCCGGTCCGTTTAAAATCGGACCCGACAATACCTGTGCCTCCGGCGGAAGGGCGCGTCCGAACCGATGGAAATAAGGGGCCACATCTTCGCCCAGCAAGGTCAGCCGCGGCCGCCCCACCGATAACAAATTCGCCTTCGCCTCAAAATAGGAACGCATGGATCCATGTCGATCGAGATGATCCTCGGAAAAGTTGGACCAAAGAACCGAATCGGCCCGGAAGTAGCGCATGGTTTCGGCCTGAAACGAGCTCACTTCCACCACCGCCCAGGCCTCGGCCCTATTCCCCCGGGTCAGGGACTGGGCAAAAGGGATCCCAATGTTGCCAACGGCACGGGCATCGAAACCGGCATATCGAAGGGAGTGGGCGATAAACTCGACCAGGGTGGATTTCCCATTGGTGCCGGTCACGGCAACCACCTTCCCCTTCCACAGCAGGCTGGCCAGGTCCAACTCCCCAATGACCTCGCAGCCATGGAGGCGCCCCAATTTCATCCAAGGGTGCTCCCGACTGAATCCAGGGCTGACAATGACCAATTCATGCCGGGACGCAGCTTCCTCGGTAAAGTCCGGGAAATCCGCATTAAATTCATCGTAGACTACCGAGGTTCCTCCCAAATCGTCGATTAACCTCTCCGCTGCCCGGCCACTTGATCCCGCTCCGAAAATGGCAACGGGAGAACGGAGCCAGAACGTAACTTTTTTCGTTGCTTGCCGTCTCTTCATCGCAGTTTAAGGGTGCCCAGGCCGACCAGGGCAAAGGCCAGTGAGAGTATCCAGAATCGGATGACGACTTTTGATTCGTGCCATCCTTTCAATTCGAAGTGGTGATGGATGGGAGCCATCCGAAAAACCCGCCTCTTTTGCGTCCTGTAAGCGAAGACCTGAATGAGGACGGAAAGCGCTTCCATGACAAAAATGCCTCCGACAATGATCAGGGTTAGCGGCTGGTGCACCATAAACGCCACCAAACCGATGAGCCCACCCAAGGCCAAGGATCCGGTATCGCCCATAAAAACTTCCGCAGGATGGGAGTTGTACCAAAGAAAGGCCAGTCCCGCCCCCACCAGACATGCGCAAATTATACTCAACTCCCCCACTCCGGGAACAAAACTGATCACCAGATAGTCGGCTATGACGGCGTGTCCCGCGGCGTAGGCCATGATGCAGTAAACCAGGGCGACCGTAATGGTACAACCAATAGCCAACCCGTCTATGCCGTCAGTGAGGTTAATGGCATTGGAGGAACCGACCAATACAAAGAAAAGAAAAACAAACAAAATCGGAATTGGCATGGCCAATACGACGGGTTCCTTAAAAAAGGGAATCCACAGTTCTTTTATCTTGTCCGCACTGGCGGGATGGGTAACGAGGAGGAATAGCGTTATGGCGGCTACGGAGGTCTGCCAAATCAGTTTCTGCTTCTTGTTCAGACCTTTGCTGTCCTTTTTCGAAACCTTCAAATAGTCATCGACAAATCCCAACAGGGTGAGCGCCGCGTATACCCCCAGGGAGGTCAGCACAAAAATATTGGGTTTGGCCCAGAGAAGCACGGAAACGGTCACTGAGAAAAAAATCATCAGTCCGCCCATAGTGGGGGTGTCCTTTTTGCCGGCGTGCAAATCGGCCAGGGACCCGACCTCGCTCTTGTCCCGCAGCCGCTGGTGCAACTTGAACCTGCGCAACCTCTCGAGCATGTATGGGGCCAGGGCAAATCCTATAAACAGGGCTGTAGCCGATCCAAAAAGGGCCCGAAACGTTATGTAACGGAACAACCGCAACGGCCCCCACCAAGCTTCCAATTCTGCCAAATAACTCAGCATAACGCCGACAGCGGATTGCGCTCCTCCTTTAATTGTTCATATATGGTCTCCAACATGTAGGCCCGACTTCCCTTGAGAAATACCGCGCCCTTGCCCTCTCGCAAAAATCGGACCACCGCCTGTTTGTCCTCGAAGATGGTAACTTGCGATTCATCGCCTCCTGCCGCTTTGT
This sequence comes from Opitutales bacterium, assembly GCA_965218995.1. Taxonomy (GTDB): domain Bacteria; phylum Verrucomicrobiota; class Verrucomicrobiia; order Opitutales; family UBA2995; genus JAABVD01. The sequence continues at coordinate 1,343,264 of CBDCML010000004.1, read as the reverse complement.
AACCGGCCAGGAACCCAAAAATCTCCCGTCCGGTAATAAACAGGTGATCTCCCGGACGGATTTGAAAGGACTGTCCCAAATGCCAGTGATATTCCTCGGTGTAGGGGCCCAGTTCACCCATGCCGCCCAGCACGTAAAACCGAGGCGTTCCCTCCGGGATGATGGCATGGAAATAGTCCAGTGAATCCCGCATGCTCAGGGGATTGGAATTATAGCAATCGATAAAAAAGGTCAGATCCCCTAACCGGACCTGCTCTCCCCGGAGGAGCCCCGGTTTCCACATCTTCAATCGAGCCTGAAGCAGTTGGGGTTCCATTCCCAACTCCAAACCCAAAAGCAAGGCCAAAACCGTGTTTCGGGCCATGCCTTCACTCATGCGGCTTCGCTGAAATTTCAAAGTGGCGCCCGTTTCTGGATGCAGGTAAACCCGCGTCATTTCCGCAAGGTGCTCAATTTCAAAATGGCAAAACCGGACATTTTCCGGATAGGCCCAACCCGATTCGGGATTTCCCGCGGCAAGGAGGGGCACTTCCAATTTCCGGAAGGGGGCGAAGCGAAAACAAGTCGTTGGCAAGACGGTCAATTTCCGGGTAGCCTCCGCCATGGCGGCCTTTTCCAATGCTACTCCCTCGATGGAACCAATCCCCTTGAGGTGGGCCGGCGCAATGGTGGTTATCACCGAATAATCCGGCCCGGTCAGGCGGGCCAGTTTGGCAATCTCACCCGGAGTATTCATTCCCACCTCCACAACGGCATGGGTATGACAGGGACGAAGAAGGGAGAGGGTCAGGGGCACCCCGAGATGGTTATTGAGATTGCCCTGAGTCTTAAGGGTGGTGTCGGGAAGCAACCGTGCCAGCAGGTTCTTAGTGGAGGTTTTTCCGCAACTTCCCGTCACACCGATGACCAGTCCCTCGAATCCTCTTCGGTGATTTCCAGCGATTTTCTGCAGGGCGTCAAGCGGATCATCCACCACCAGTTGCGGGATATCGGCCAGGTCGATTTCCCGGGAAACCAAAGCCGCCACGGCCCCGTTTGTCTGGGCGATGGCCACAAAGTCGTGGCCATCGCGCTCACTGGTGGCCAGCGCCACGAACATCTGACCGGAACGGACGATCCTGCTGTCCATATTAAATGCGTTTATTCCCTCGGGAGGAGGTTTATTCCATCTCCCTCCGGTCCAATCGGCAAAAGGTTGGGTCGAAAGTAAACTCACGGGATTCCGGCTTTAACCAACTGCTTTAGTTCCAATAACTCCCGGGTGACCTGGCGGTCGTCGAAGGGGACGATTCTATCCTTGAATTCCTGAACGGTTTCATGCCCTTTCCCCGCCACTAAAACCGTATCTCCCGACCGGGCGACATCGAGGGCCCGACTGATAGCGGCCCGGCGATCCAAAATAAATTCAACCTTATCCGGATTTGAAACCCCCTTCTTCATATCCCTGAAAATGGCCTCGATGGACTCGGAACGTGGATTGTCCGAGGTGGCGCAAGTATAGTCGGCATACCTTTGGGCAACCTTCATCATGAGCCTGCGCTTGTCCCGGTCGCGGCATCCCCCGCAGCCGAAGACCAAAACCACCCTGCCCCGGGTTATTGCGCTCAACATTTCCAGGGCGTTGGCCAAGGCGTCATCCGTATGGGCGTAATCCACAAAAACGTTAAAATCCCCAGTAGATGGGAGGCGTTCCATCCTCCCGGGAACACCGGGAAAGGATTCCACCTCCGGCCCGATATCGGAAAGCGCAATTCCATAGGCCTTGCAGACAGCCAGCGCGGCCAGAATATTGCTCACATTGAAAGACCCGGGCAGGCGGGTGGAAAGAACCACCGATTCCGGCCCCGATTGAACGACCACCCTGGAACCTTGATGGGAACAATCATAGGCCCGGGCCCACAGATCGGCCTTCTCATCTTTCAGGGAAAAGGTGATCACCCTTAGATCACCCTCCAGCTCCCCCACCAGGCGACGACCATAGGGATCATCCCAGTTGATCACAGCCAATTGCGGATCCCCGCCCGCTTCCGATTTAAAGAGGCGCTTCTTGACCTGATAATAAGTCTCGAGGTCCCCATGGTAATCCAAGTGGTCCTGCGTCAAATTGAGAAACACCCCCACATCAAAGGATAATCCAAACACGCGAGACTGGTCAATCCCATGTGAACTGACCTCCATGACGGCCCATCCGCAACCACCTTGCGCCATTTGCCGCAATAGGGAAAAGGTATCGATCGCTTCGGGTGTCGTCTTGAATGAGGGAATGGTTCGCTTCCCCAGGTCATACTGGACGGTCCCTATCAACCCGGCCCCGCCCCGGCCAAAATGCCGGTTGAACAGATGCTGCAAAACGTAGGATACCGTCGTCTTGCCGTTGGTACCGGTTATGCCGGTAACATGGAGTTGTTGGTCGGGACATTCGTAATAATTCCGGGCCACTTGAGCCACTACCCGGCGAATGGAAGCCACTTGAATCGAAGCCGTATGCCCCCAGTGCACAGGCGCCTCCTCCGACACCACTGCCACGGCTCCCCCGTCAATGGCCTGCTCGATATAAAACCTGCCATGGGTACGCAAGCCGGGGATGGCAAAAAATACCGCTCCGGGAGTAACCCGGCGGCTGTCCGTAACCAGAGAGGAAACCGGCTTGCTCAAGTCGCCCCTGCTGGCAATTCGGATCGTTTCGGGAAACAGCGTCCTCAGGGTTGGCGGCAAGGATTTTTGCCTGGGGTCCACGGCCCTTAATCCATTGTTTCCCCGGTTTCCCGTCTGCAAACGGCTCCCGATTGCAGGTGATTCAATGTCGACAAATCCTTCCATGAAAAGTACTAGCTTTCGTCCAGTGCGATAGAACGCATGGGGGAGTTGGGAGAAATTCCCCTTATGTGAATCAACTGCTCCGCAACCCTTTTGAAAACGGGAGCCGCCACCCGTCCGCCATAGGCGGTAAATCTGGTCTTCGGATTATCAATGACGACCGTGATGACTATTCGGGGATCCCTGGCCGGAAAATATCCGGCAAAGGAGGCCACGTGTTCGTTGTGGGAATACCGGCCATTTTCCATGATTTTCTGGGTAGTTCCCGTTTTTCCAGCCACTTCAATTCCGGGAATCTGGGCGTTTTGCGCTGTGCCTCCCGGACCAACCGCCTTAACCAGGAAATCCGACATGGCGAGGGCGGCTGTAGAAGAAATAACCCTGCGCCTGGCTTTGGGCTGGAATTCGACTATGGTGGTGCCCTCGGTATCCTCCACCCGGGATATAATCCTTGGCTCCATCAGTACCCCGTCGTTGGCCATTACGGTCATGGCCATGTGCGTTTGCAATGGCGTGCATGCAACGGCGTGGCCAATGGGCATTCTGCTGATGGTCAACCCATCCCATTGACTCGGCTTATGTAATATCCCCGCAACCTCCCCACTGAGTGGAAAGCCTGTCTTTTCGCCAAAGCCAAAAGCGCGGGCATAGCGGTAAAGCCGCTGGTCGCCCAGCATCATGCCGATATAAGCGGAACCGCGATTGCTGGAATAAGCCACCACGTTGCGCACCGTGAGAAGACCGAAGTCTTTATAGTCGCGGGGAAGCGAAATGATCCGGTCCTGATAGCGCACCCGATCCAGAGAGCAGTCAATTTGCCGGTCGGGATTAACTATTTCTTCCGATATGGCGGCGGAAATGGGGACGATTTTAAAGGTGGAACCCGGCTCATAGATATCTGTAATGGCCAGGTTTCTCCTATGCGACAACGGGTACTTCTTCGTGTCGGAAAATTCGTTCGGATCATAGTTGGGCCAGTTCCCGAGTCCCAATATGAACCCATTGGAAGGATTGCTCACTATGATGGTGGCGCCATCAGGCCTCAAGGCGGCGATTTTCCTGAGTTCCACGTCTATGACATGTTGAACCATCAAGTCGAGGGTCAGAAAAACATGAAATCCGTCCGCGGGATCTACCTGGCGCTTGCGAAACTGTACCATTTCCTGGCGCTTGCCGTCGTACTCGGTTTCCAACCAACCCTTTTGGCCGCTCAAATAAAAATCCATGGCCAACTCCACCCCGGTAACCGGCTTCAGCTCCTTGTTGACGAAACCCAGAACGTGGGCGGCATTGGTTTTTCCGGGATAAACCCGCTTGTAGTGGAGATTCCCGTACACTCCATCGATTTGCAAAGCGGAGATCTCTTCGTAGCCTGCTTCCGTGATATCGTCCGCCAGCGTCCGCCAGCGAATCTGAGTTTCCACCCCATCGATGACCCGCACACCGGATTCCATTTTTGGGTACAGTTCCTGGTAGGGAATACCCAAAAAATGGGCCAGTTTTGGCCAGTTGGGTTTATCCTCCGGATCAAGGGACTCGGGATCAACCCCCACTTGCCAAACCATGTTGGTAGCGGCCAGAAGATTGTGCCTTTGGTCGTATATATTTCCCCGCTTGGCCTCAATTACCTCAAATTTGGTCCGAATCCGCTCACTTACCTCGGCCAATTCCCCCCGGTCCGCCAGTTGAAGATTGGCCAGGCGAATCAAAACCGCAGCAAATCCTGCCACGAAGGCCAAAAAGACGCAAAGAAGCCGAATTACCGATATGCCTCCCCGGGCCATGTCAGTCCTTGCCTTGCCCTGGCCTATCGAGGGGTTCCCAGCGCGAAGCTAACTCAAGAGGTTGCCTGTCCAGACTCGCGAAGTAGGCGCCTTCGAACGGTATGTCTTTGGAACGGACCACAATGATACGGCTTTCCTGAGGGGGAGCCAAACGGAGGTTTGACACGGCAACCAACCCCTTGAGGTGTTCCGGGTTCAATGCATGGGCCAATTCGTTATCCATGGTGTCCTGGCGACGCTCCAACTTCTCCAAATCCAATTCCAAGGTTCCGATTCCCCCTCCGACGGAACGAATCTCTCGTTTCCAATGCACTGTCATCATGCTGACGGCGAGCAAACCGATGAGGGAGAAAAAGGTTATGGTGAGAATCCAACGGGAATAATTTAAACGGTCTTTCATGATTCAATTGAGTCCTATCTGTTTGCGGACCGCGCGCAGCTTGGCCGAGCGCGACCGGGGGTTTTGGGCCATTTCTACTTCAGACGCCGTGATGGGTCTTCGCGTTAAAGCTTCGGCAAATGCCGGTCGCATCTGAGCGGGGGTGGAATCGTTCCGGTCCAGAGGCTGACCACAGAGATACCGAAAATAGCGTTTGACTATCCGGTCCTCCAAAGAATGAAAACTGATGGCGGCAAGCACTCCGCCCGGGACGAGTAAGGCAAACGCCTTGGGCAAAGCTGATTCGATCTGCTCAAGTTCACCATTAATCGCGATTCTCACGCCCTGAAAGGTTTTGGTAGCAGGGTGTATCTTACTACGCCTCCGGACGGGTGCTGGGATTGTTTTGTAAATTAGCTTTGCCAGAGAGGAAGTGTTGCCAAGGACCCCCGTACCCCGAGCCGCCAGGATGGCCCTCACCACCTGCTTCCAGGCCCTTTCCTCACCGTATACCTTGACCGCCCGCACGAGTTCATCTCTCGGCGCCGTCTCTAAAAATTGAGCCGCTGTTTGACCCTCGCGGGGATTGATTCGCATATCGGCCGGGGCGGATTTGCGGAAGGAAAAGCCGCGCTCCACTTGATCCAGATGGAAGGAGGAAACCCCGTAATCAAACAACACCCCGTCAAATTTATCCTCATCCATGCGATCGAGATCGGAAAAGTTGAGATCATGAAATTGGAACCGGCCCGGGTATTGTTCACTAAATTCCCGTGCCCGGGCCGCGGCCTCGGGATCACAGTCTATGGCGACCACCGTTACCGCCGCCTCCGCCTGCAAAAGGGCGCGGGTGTGCCCCCCTCCACCAAAAGTTGCATCCAAATACCTCCTCCCCGAGGTTTGCAACAATAGCCCCAGCACCTCCCGGAGCAATACCGGGAGGTGCTCTGGGCCTTTAGCAATACTGGCAGGGCTATCCGATCCGCAAAACATCAGGTAAAAAATTTCCAGCACACCCCGGGATTCCTAGGCCAGATCCCGGGAAGGGCTCCCCAAACTATGGGAATTTGAATCCGTCTCATCCTGTAATAAGCCATTAATTCATCCCCGTTTTCCAAACTCTCTCCATGACTTCCAAAGTCTCTCGCCCCTTCGCTCCCACATCCAAAGCGTGGGGATTCTCGATGAATTCTCCGTAGCGGTCCGGGTTCCATACTGCCCAGGTCCCAAACATCCCCACCAGTTGAACTCGTTTTTCAAGCCCGGCATGCTTTATCAATTTAGGAGTGACAACGATCCGGCCGCTATTGTCGCAATACAGCATGTCGGACTGTTCCATCAGGAACATGAGGAAGCGCTGCCCCGATAAATCGGTGGGGAGAATCGATTCCATCGTCTCCTCCAATTTCTCGATCTTGCCGGGCGGACAAAACCAAATGTAACCCAGCGGGTGGGGTATGGCCAAGTAGGCGGAATCCTCATCATCACCGTCAAACCGCCACTTCTTGGGGACAGTGATGCGATTTTTCGTGTCCAGGGAATGGAGGTATCCCCCGGCAAATTTTCGGTTCTTGGAATACATAACCGCGCATATTTATGGGAATTGCCGACATTTCGCCCCACTTTTCGACACAAGTCAAGCTTTGGGACCGATTTTGCCTATTTTTTTTGCGATTTTTTATCGGATGTTGTGGAAAAGGTTGGTGAACCCGAACCGCCTGCGTTTAGACGAACTTTTAGTGGACCGTGGCCTTTGCCCAAATCGCTCGAAGGCCAGGGGTTTGATTCTTGCCGGAAAAGTGCGCCGGGGAACGGAGGTCCTGGACAAGCCCGGCAAACGTTATGAGGACACTATTCCCTTAACCTTGCTACGGCCTCCGCCCTACGTCAGTCGGGGGGGAGAAAAGCTGGAACACTATCTGAAATCCTTTCCCACCGAAATTCGGGGCAAGGTGGCGCTGGACGTGGGAGCCTCGACGGGTGGATTCACCGATTGCCTGTTGCAAAAGGGGGCTGGCCAATGCGTCTGTGTCGATGTGGGGCGGGGTCAATTGCACTACAAGCTGCGCCGGGATGAACGGGTAAAAAACTTGGAGAAAGTGAATGCCCGCCACCTTACGGCCGATCAACTCCCCTACCCCAGCTACGATCTGATCGTGATGGATTTATCCTTCATTTCGCTCACTAAAGTCCTCCCCGCCGTCTGGCCTCTGCTCAAGACAGGGGGGAAACTCATAGCTTTGGTCAAACCACAATTCGAAGCCGAGAAATCCATAGTCGACAAAGGCAAGGGTGTCATTCGCGACGACGAGATTCGCTTTAAGGTCCTGCTCGATATACAGGCTTGGGTGAGCGTTTCTTTGAAAAACGCCACATTGGAAGGCTGGGTAGAATCCCCCTTAGGCGGGGGGAACCGGAACCGGGAATTTTTGTTGGGAATTGTCAAAACAACCCCCCACCCATAACCACCTGGGTCGGTCACCGCCACGGCGCAAGCACCCCGGGATCGTTCCTCGAGGGTGAGCCCACCCGGAAGCAGGTAAGGCCCCGGGCCAAAGGGCGATGCTTGAAACCTTCCCGCGATTCAAGGTTTGACCCGAATGGCGCTCAGTTAAGCGACTTTTGGAATGTTCGATCATCTCGGAGAAGGAAGGGGTCAAGACGGAATGGCGCTTAGTTAAGCCATTTTCCGAACATATGACTACCTCGGAAAAGGAAGGGGTCAAGACGTAAAAAGTTATGCCTTACAGGGTCAGTCGTCTTGTAAAAGTGTATGGAGTACCTGTCTGCGTGCGTCGCACAGGCAGGCAACGGAATACCGCCCCTCGGGGTCATTTCTTGAAATCGTGCATGTTAATGCGCATGCGCAAAGGGGTCAGGCATTTATTTTCTACGGCATGACCCCGACTGGCGTCCATACTATATTCCTCTACAAAGTCGCTTAACTAAGCAGCATTCAGGTTTGACCCCTTCCTCCCCGACCTGATGATGCTCCCATTACATCCAACCTGAATGCATTCGCTGGATTCCATCGCCTTTTTCATTAATAAAACCAAATCGGGGGCTCCCGAGTTGGCCGACTCCCTGGTCAAGTTGGCCAAGGACTTGTGCCACGAGGTAAGGGTCTCCTCGAAATATCCCGTTGAAGCGGGCTTTCTGGACGGTATTTCGGCTTGTTGCGTAATTGGAGGAGACGGAACCTTGTTGAGCATTGCCAAGGAATGCTCCGAGTTCGAGGTGCCCGTCATCGGAATCAATCGGGGGAGTCTCGGCTTTCTTACCACCTTCTCCAGCTCCGAGGCATCGGCTCAATTCTCCAAAGTGGTAGGAGGTGACTATTGCGTCTCCCGGCGGACCATGTTGCAGGCCTCAACTCGCGACCGGCAGGCCTCGGCTTTAAATGATGTTGTGATCAAGGAAATTCATTCCGGGGAAATGGTAAACCTGGAGGTCTGCAACGAGGATGGACGCATTACCGATTTCCTCTGCGATGGGATCATTTTTTCCACTCCGACCGGCTCGACCGCTTACAACCTGTCAGCCGGGGGCCCTCTCATTCAACCGGAAGCGAAAGTAATGGCGCTCACCCCCATTTGCCCCCACACCCTTTCCAACCGATCGATCATATTCGATGCGGGGACCAGGTTGAGGGTAAAGGATGTTTCCAAATCTAAAACCCTTCAGGTGCTGTTGGATGGACGCGAGAACCTGAGGGTCGATTCGGGGGGAGAAATTTGCCTACAATTGGCTACCAGCCACCTGACTCTCATTCACCAGAGCAGTTTCAAACACTTCGACGTGGTGAGAGAGAAGCTCAAGTGGAGTGGGAGTCACAGGAACCGGGACTGAGGGATTGGGAACCATTTGAGGAATCGGGTCCCCGGTTCCCCTGTTGACAAAGGAAGGCCCGATTCTATGGTGGGCGGTTTCTATTTTCGGCATGTTTTATTGGATTCAGACTTACCTTACCAAGCACTTCAAATGGCTCATCGTCATTCTTTTGGCCGTTTTGATCGTTTCCTTTGTTTTCACCATCGGTAACTTCAGCCCGCTGGGTGGCGGGGGACGGCGTTACGTCGACCAACCCTTTTTTGAATACGATTTGTCTTCGGAAAGAGACGCGTCGGAGATTTTTGGCCGCGGACGCGTCAGCTTGTCCATCAACATTCCCTTCTACGCGGACAATCAGGATTTCCTGCAAACGTATTCCCTTACCAGAATAGCCCTACTGCACCAAGCCAATCTCATTGGCCTTCCCAGACCGAACAAGGAGGAGTTCAAAGCTTTCGTTCGTTCCCTTCCGGCCTTTATGGATTTCTCCACCCAGGAGTTCGACCGGTCCAGATACACTGCCTTTCTCGATTCATTGCGCAACGCCAATATTTCCGAAATGCTGGTCACCCAGGTTCTGCAAGAGGATTTCCTAATCGAAAAAATGCGCAATCTCCTGGAAGGCCCCGGCCATATGCTTCCCCATGAGGCGCTCGAGGCGGCCAAGCAAAACGACACGGTGTGGGACCTGCAAACCGCCAGTTTGCCATACGCATCCTTCCACCCCGAGGTGAGTCCATCCCGGGAGGAGTTGGAAAGTTATTTTATTCGGAATGCTTTCCGTTATCTCATACCGGCAAAAACCGAAGCTGGTTTTCTGCGTTTCGATCCGGCAAAATTTATCGATGGGACCTACCAACCGGACGATGGGGAAAAGCAGATTCATTTCGTAACCAACAAGGCCCGCTACCAGGCCGACATGCCCCTTCCGGATCCGGTGGAAAAGGAGGATGACTCCTCCGAGGCTCCTGAAAATCCCGAAACCCCGGAAGTGACCCTGGATCAGGTAGAGGAAAAAGTGATTGCAGAATTGAGGCTGGAACAAGCCTCCAAACACGCTCAAAACGCAGCCGAAGAATTTGCCTACTTTCTGTTCGATAAAGAGATCGAAAACGGTAGTGGGGCTTTTTCCGAGGCCATTGAGGCGCAAGGACTCGAACTCGTTTCCCTGGAACCTTATGGACGGGATTCCGTGGCGACTCAACAGGGGCTTGGTCCTGAAACGCTTAACCAAGTGTTTCGCCTCAATGAATCGCGATATTTTTCCGACCCGGTTCAGGATGGAGACCAGTTCGTAATTTTGATCTACCGGGGCCAGACCCCGGAGCGTTCCCCGACATTGGATGAGGTCGCAGATCGCGTCTCCGCCGATCTCGAGGAAGAACTCCGACGCGAGAAATTCGTGGCAAAGGGCCAGAGCTTGAAAACGGAAATCGAAGCTGCCCTGGCCGCTGGCGAATCCTTTGAAAGCGCCGCCTCCAGTCGGGAACTCGACTTGGCCTCTTTTGAGGAATATAAGCAGTCCGCCCCAGCGCCGGAAGGTCTCAGCGCCGGGGCCCGCAACCAACTCGAAGGTCTGGAAGAGGGAGAAGTCTCCGACTGGGTTACCGAACCAACCAATGGAATACTGGTATTTGTGGCGCGGAAACTCGTCCCGGATTACACCCTGGCCGATGAGCCGGTACGAACCGTCATTGAGTCGCAATCAAAAATGCTGAGTTCCAGGAACGTGGACCCCATCATCTCCGAATTGCTGGAGCGGGAACTGGCCGACACGGCCTACCGGAGATAAGGCCAAGTTAGTGGTTAGTGGTTAGTGACGAGTGGCGAGTGGATTTTTCCCAATTCCTCAGGGATTTTCGATCACGATCAAGATCACGATCAAGATAAACCTTCGTGCCTCTCAATATCATCATCCGTGTAATCTATGGTTCATCTTCTTCCCCCCTATCTGCGCTAATCTGCGTCATCTGCGGTTCCTCTCCCCCAATTCCTAATTCCTAATTCCTAATTAGCGCGCCTCGGCGCGCCTCCCCACCGGCATCCAATCCTCGGGTGGCGGGCCCTTGCTCAGGTCGAAAACCGCTTCGGCGGGGAGAAACTTTTTGAACCAGGTCCGTTGCTTTTTTATGAGTCGTCGCGTGTTTTGCTCTATCAATGGGGGAAGTTCCCTTTCGGCCAACTCCCCCCGCAAAAAAGCCAAGGTCTCCCGGTATCCTATCGACTGCGCCGCGCTCGGATTTTGCTCAATCCCCTCTTTCACCAATGCCCTTACTTCCGCGACCAATCCCTCCTTCAGCATCCGGTCCACCCGTTTGCGCAAACGCCGTTCCAATGCTTCCCTTGGCCGCGATAATACCAGGAGCCGCTTGGCAAAATCGTCAAAAATGCCCGTCCCTTGGGCAAATCGACGTTTCAAATCTTTCAACGATAGCCCCGAGGCCCGACATCGCATCAGGGAATTGAGGACGCGCCTCGGATTGGAAACGTCCAATCCTCCCAACCCCTCGGGATTCATGCGGCGCAGTTCCTCGACCGATTCCTCCAGCGACCGGGAGGCAAACCTTTCCCGGATTTCGGCGCGAAACTCGTCCGTTACTTCAATGTCGTCCACAACCGGCCCGAAAAAAGCGTTTAAATAAAAACCGCTCCCACCCACCACCAGCACCCGGTGTCCTCGACCATGGATTTCCTTTACCGCCCGCCGGACCTCCCGGAGGTATCGGTCGATGGAATACTGATGGGACACGTCTGTGACATCGATGAGATGATGAGGCACCCGGGATCGGGCCTCCCGGCCCGGTTTGGCCGTGCCGATGTCCATGCCCCGGTAAACCAATAGGGAATCACATGAGACGATCTCGGCATGGTGCCGTTTGGCCCATTCCAGGGATAACCTGGTTTTTCCCACCGCAGTATAGCCGGTCAATATATACAAACACCGATCCACCTCTGCTATAGTCTGAAAGCAAGGGCCTTGGTCAACCTCGGCGGAGGGGAGGAAGAGAGATTCGGAAAAAACCCGTTGATCTCACCACCCGTTCAACTATGTCATAACGGCAATAAGGCCACCGTGAAAATTTGCCTGGTTACCGAAACCTTTCCACCCGAAGTCAACGGGGTTTCCACGACATTGAACCAATTGGTCACCGGGTTGGTGGCCAAGGGGCACCGCCTGCACGTCATCAGGCCCCGGCAGTCCAAGAACGATGGATGCGGAAGGGGCAAGGCTTTCTCCGAGGACTTGGTCAGGGGAATACCTATTCCCGGATACGATGTCCTGAAAATGGGTTTGGCCGGAATCAATCAGCTCAAAAGAAACTGGGAAAGGTTCTCCCCCGATTTCATCCACATCGCCACGGAAGGTCCACTGGGAATGCAAGCCCTCTTTTCCGCCCTTCGTCACAATATTCCCGTGGTTTCCAGCTTCCACACCAACTTTCACGCCTACGGAAAACATTACCATTTAGGATTCCTCGCCGGAATCGGTCTGGCCGGATTGAAGTTTTTCCACAACAAAACGCGCCTGACCCTGGTACCGAGTGAGGATTCGCGCCAAACCCTCCGCAACTCGGGGTTTAAAAACCTGGAAATCATGGGGCGGGGGGTGGATACGGAGCTGTTTTCCCCCGCAAAACGAGATCCTTCGTTGCGACAATCCTGGGAAGCGAAAAAGGCTGACCCGGTCATGATTTACGTGGGACGCATCGCCGGGGAAAAAAATATCCCGCTGGCAGTTCAGGCATACGAAATGCTCAAGCCCCTCTGTCCGAAATTGAAATTTGTCCTGGTCGGGGATGGCCCGGAACGCGCGGAAATCCGAAATGCCCATCCGGGGCTTATTTTCGCCGGCATGAAAACGGGAGAAGACTTGGCCCGGCACTATGCCTCCGGGGACTTCTTTATCTTCCCCAGCATCACTGAAACATTTGGCAATGTCGTCCTCGAAGCCATGGCCAGCGGTTTGGCCGTTCTGGCCTACGATTACGCTTCACCCCGAACCTGCATCCGCCATGGCGAAAACGGATGGTTGGCGCCCTTCGATGATGCAGAAGCCTTTCTGCGCCAATCAAAACGGATTTTGCGAGAACGCGACCGATGGCCCGCTATTGGCAGAGCAGCCCGCAAAACCGCCGAAAGATTAAACTGGGATAGCATCCTGCAAACCTACCTCGGCCATATCGAAAGCGTGTGCACATCCTGTGAATAATTCTGCCGGGAGGGGAATTCCCCACCCACGGGAAGGATAAAGCTGTAACTTGTTCCCAACGGCAGGGATTTATTCACATCCTGCCCTGGGTCGGGCCAAATTGTCCCTAATCGGGCCTTCGCCGGGTGCGGGATGACTTTTCCAGAGGAAAATCCCTCCCCGAGTGGCCCAAAGATACCTTTTCTTTACTGATTCGATATCATGCGTGTTACAGCAATGTTTGGGTTGTTACGAGCGGGCAAAAAGAATTCCCCGATTTGATAGCCAAGGTTGAAGCTCTCAAATTTCCGGCACACATTAACCTTATCGACAACTTATTCACAGTGGCATGAAAAAACCGTCCTCACCTTCCAAACCATCGTCATTTCAGATGTGCACCTGGGTATGCGGAACAGCCCCTGCCAAAATCCCTGCTTACGACCTGACTCCCGAGGAGAGATCCCCGACCAACTCCTTCAGTCGCAAGAGTAGTTGTGGGCGATTATCCTGGTGGTCGGCCACCAGGTTGACGATTGCGCTTCCCACCACTACACCATCCGCCACTGTCGCCACCTCCCGGACCTGCTCCTTCCTGGATATGCCAAACCCGACCACAACAGGCTTGTCTGTTTTGCTTTTGATGGCTTCAACCATGGGCCCGATTCCCTTCTCGAGATCCTCGCGCACTCCCGTAACCCCTTCACGAGACACGTAGTAAACAAATCCGGTGGAGGCATCCGCTATTTCGGCAATGCGATCCTCCGGGGTGGTCGGAGCCACTATGAACACGGTTTTAATCCCCACCCCACGGCAGATTTCCAGATAATGCTTTGCTTCTACCGGAGGGAGATCGAGGGCCAACACGGCGTCCACCCCGGCAGAATTTGCTTCCTTCAAAAAGGATTCGGCGTCCTGGGAGAAAATTTGATTGTAGTAAGCATAGAAAACGATGGGGGTTTCCCCGTCGATCTTGCGTATGGAACGAACCAGTTGCAAGACGTCCGCCTTGGTTGTTCCACTGTCCAGAGCCCTCTTGGCCGCACACTGATTGGTCCAGCCATCGGCCAGCGGATCGGAAAAAGGGACGCCGAGTTCCAAAATGTCGACCCCAGAATTCAGCAACACCCGGCAAATTTCCAAGGAAGTCTCCGGATTCGGGTCTCCCGCACACACATAGGCGATGAAACTCTTCCGGCCTTCCTCCAATGCCTGCTCAAATTCAGCGCCTAATCGATCCATAACTCGGTGGAAAAGGTATCAGAATTGACACCGACCTTCCAATGGGAATTTTAAGAAACCATGACCCGACGAGCGGTTCTCATTCTCAACCTGGGTTCTCCCGATTCCCCCTCCATAGCGGAGGTGCGTCGTTATCTTAAAGAATTCCTTCTGGACGAGCGCGTCATGGATTCCTCCCCCCTGCTTCGCAATCTGATTGTAAGGGGATGCATCCTGCCCAAACGCCCCAAGCGCACGGCGGAAGCCTATGCCAAGATCTGGACCGACCGTGGAAGTCCCCTGATCGCCATGAGCAGACGCGTGCGGAAAAAAGTCCAGGAACAGGTCGAAATGCCAGTGGAATTGGCTATGCGCTACGGCAATCCGTCCATTCCGGATGCCCTGACCCGCATTGGGCAAATGGGCATCGAGCATCTTTTCATCATGCCCCTCTACCCGCACTATGCCATGTCCAGCTACGAGACGGTGGTGGTAAAGGTGGAGGCCTGCATCCGGGAAATGTCGCCCCATTTGAAACGCTCTTTTTTACAACCCTTCTACAGGGACGCCGATTATATCGAGGCTTTGTCGCAGAGCATGGCTCCGCATCTCAGTGAGGATCTCGATAAAATCCTCTTCAGTTACCACGGTCTTCCCGAACGCCACTTGAAAAAAACCGATCCCTCGTGCCATCATTGTCTCGTTACGCCCGACTGCTGCTCGGTCTCTCATCCCGCCCACGCCACATGCTACCGTCATCAGTGTTTCAAAACCACCCGAATGGTTTGCCAAAAATTGGGCATACCGGACCGGCGGCAGGCAATTTCGTTTCAATCCCGATTGGGCCGGGACCCCTGGCTAAAGCCTTACACCGATCTGGTGCTGAGGGATTTTCCCGGGAAGGGCATAAAAAAGATCGCTGTGCTATGTCCCGCTTTCGTGACCGATTGCCTGGAGACATTGGAGGAAATCGACCTGGCCGGCCGCAAAGAATTTCTTGCCGCAGGAGGAGAATCTTTCACCATGATTCCCTGTTTGAATGATCAGCCGGTCTGGATAAACTGGCTCGTAAATAGCATCCGGAGCTGGTCTCGGAAAACCTGATTAATGTTCATACCATGCATCTGGGCGTCGATGTATTCAGTATCGGTCTAGGCAACCTGTTGTATTGTCTCGGGTTTCTTTTCGCCATATTCTACCTGCTCCGAACCAAACACCATCCCCGGTGGGTATTGTATGCGTTAATCGCAGGAGGATACGCCATACAAACCTTCGGCATGTACCAAAGGGGCCTGTCCATTGGGGGTTGCCCGATGGGAAACACTTTTGAAATCGTCCAATTCGTCATCTGGTCCCTCACCTTCTGCTTCCTTGTCCTTGGGCCGGCCTTTCGCCTCAGCCTGTTTGGCTTTTCCACCGCCGGACTGGCCGTTTTATTGGCCATTCTTTCCTTCGCCATTCCATCCTGGGACACCCCCTACACGGGCAGACCCTTCGGGCCCAGCCCTTGGATTGAATTCCATGCCTCGCTCGCCCTGTTCTCCTACGGCATTTTCGGGCTGCTCGCCGTGAGCAGTCTGCTCTATCTCCTGCAAAATTTTTCCCTCAGGGAACGCCGCCTCGAGGGTTTCTATTTGTTTCTGCCTTCGCTCGTGGAAACAGAGACCTTGAGCGTGCGCATGCTGGTTGCAGGTTGCTCGGTCCTGACCGTTTCCCTGGCCGTCGGATCGATTTACTGGATCCAAAACCCCGCCACGGTGGATTGGCTTAAATTGCTCTTCACCGTGTCGGTGTGGTTGGCCTACCTCCTCGTTCTGGTTCTCAGGTTGGGCAACAGGCTCTACAGCAAAAAATTGGCCTGGACCTGTCTGGTCCTTTTTCTCGTCGCCGTGATCTCCCTTTGGCCGGTCAATCAAAGCCGGGCCAAGCCGGAATCCGCGCTATCGGAATCGAGTCTCGGCCTCCCCCATGGATAATCAAGGTCAAGCCCTTTTCTGCTGGGGAATAAGTCATCACACCGCCCCGCTGGACTTCCGTGAATCGATCGCCCCGACCCCAGCACAACTTGAACAAATCTACGCCCTGCCCCATCGCTGCGATTGGTTGCACGAACTAACCGTCCTGAGCACCTGCAACCGCCTGGAGGTTTACGGAACCGGCTATGGCGAAATAGAGGAGGGCCTGACCGTGGAATTATGCAAAATTCTCCAAACGGAGGTCGACCCCCTGCGCGAAAAATCCACCATGAAATTCGGTAAAGAAGCCCTCTCCCACCTCTTTGCCGTCACCGCCGGGCTGGACTCTCAGATCGTGGGCGAGGTCGAAATTACCGGACAGGTAAAACAGGCATTTCTGCAAGCGGGAAAGCGGGGAACCGTGGGCCGGAAATTAAACCAGGCCTTCCAAAGAAGTTTCCAAACGACAAAATGGATACGCTCCCAAACCCGCATAGGAGTAGGACAAATCAGTGTGGCCACCGTGGCGGTGGATTTTGTCCGGAAAATTTACGGCGACCTGGACAAATCGACCGTCTTGGTCATCGGGGCGGGGGACATCGCCGAAAAAACCATGGCCGCCTTGCGCAGCCGCGGAGTGAGAAATCTGATCCTCAGCAATCGAACCTTTGCCAATGCCCAAGCCCTGGCCGAGGCCAACCAAGGCACCGTGGCCCCCTTCGATAGTCTGGATTGTCACCTTATGATTCGGGTTGACATTGTAGTATGCTCTACCTCCTCCCGGGATTTCATCTTCGATCGGTCGCAGATCCAACAAATCATGAAAAGACGCACCATCCGCCCCCTCTGTTTAATCGATTTGGCCCTGCCTCGAAACATCGACCCCACCATCGCCACTCTACCCAATGTATTTCTCTACAACCTGGACGATCTGGCAAAAATCGCCCAATCAAACCTGGAAGCCAGACAGAGCGAAGTGGTCAAGGGTATGGACTACATCGACAAGAAATCCCTCCGGGTAATGCAGAATATCAACCGCACCTGAAGCGAATAAATCTGCGGAAAAGGAAGGGGTCAAGACGGAAAAAGTTATGCCTTACAGGGTCAGTCGTCTTGTAAAAGTGTATGGAGTACAACGGAATACCGCCCCTCGGGGTCATTTCTTGAAATCGTGCATGTTAATGCGGGATTTAAGAATTGACCCCTTCCTGCATGCGCAAAGGGGTCAGGCATTACTTTTCTACGGTATGACCCCTTTTCCCCGAAGGCGCCTTGGAGCCCTATTGGGAAGAGGTAGACGAAGACGGGTTATTGAAAACCGTCAGCTTTTTTTTCCTTTAGGAACCCTGAAATAGCCTAAGGAACCCTGAAATAGCTTTATTTCCAGGGGCTTGGAGGGTCAGGTCAGCTTATCCTTTTTATGGTAACTCTGGGGGTTTAACCATAGGTTTGGGGCTCGCTGCAAGCGTCCTGCACAAACCCAATCTGCGGGCTCAGCCGAAGAGTTCACCCTGTCCATGGTGGTAAAAAACCGGGGTGAACTCTACAGGCTGACTCTGCTAGCCCGGATGTCTCATAAAATTCGTAGCGAGCGACAGAAGCCCCGTCGGGGTCATTCCTTGCAATCTTGACGTCGCTTGCGATGTCGAGATTCTAGGTTTGACCCTCTCTCACCGCACAAGCCAGTCAGCGCTCGCCTGATAGACCTCGCGGGGGACTCCGCCCAGGCGTTTGATCAGTGACCGGAAGCTTGGGCGGGAGGTGTAGGGAAGCGGCATTGTCGGGGTGGGTGAAAATCGAGGGCTGCGATGAGCTTTGGTAAATCGGACTCTTCCAGCTCCCAGACTCTTTTTTTTAGATCCTCTTGCTCATCGCAGCCCTCGATTTTCAACTCGGTTTCGGGATAAACCCGCTCCTGCAATCCCTTTGCAGTTTTAATCCGTTCCCAACCGTGTTTCACTTTGGAAACCCATGCCTCAGCAACTAGGCATCTTAGCTTCTCTTATCCTTTGTGCCTCTGTGCCCTTGTGCCTTTCTTCATTCCTAATTTCTAATTCGTGAGCTCGCGAACTTTCCTCCTTTTGCCCTCCCGAGAGCCAGAAAACCCTCGGTCCCAAAGCTGGTTAATCGATTGACTTGGTCCTGGTGTTTTCTTGATAAAGGCATCCATGCTCTCTAACCGGATACATGAGCCGTGGAAGCTCGGCGGATGGCGCAGCCTAGCCACCCTGGCCCGCGGCGTGGTGGCTAGGCTCCTGGTTCTGGCGGGGCTGCTGGGGGTTTCTCAGCCGACCTCGGCGGCCGATGGCAAGTTCGTCAATCTCTCGACCCGCGCCTTGGTGGGAACGGGAGAGGAGGTCATGATTGGGGGTTTTATCGTCAAAGAGGGCACCCAGCAGGTGCTGATCCAGGCCGTCGGCCCGGAACTGGCCAATACCGGCATTTCCAATGCCCTGGCCGATCCGGTTCTCACGGTCACCAACACCACTGATCCGGCAAATCACATGGAGCTCATGGTCAACGACAATTGGGAGGAAAGTCAGAGACATTTGGTAGTCGATCTTTGGGGAGGCAATCCAAACCTGACGGCGGGCAGTCTGAGCTCTGCGGCCGTTCTCGCTCTCGGTCCCGGCAATTACACCGCCAAGGTCGAAGGCAAGAATGGAACCACAGGAATTGCCATTGTCGAAGTGTATGGAATCGGGATACGGGGTCAGCCCTAGTATTTAAGTATTTTCGTTAATTTCCGATAATGTTGAAAGCCAACCCTCTACTCGGAGGGTCAATACTTAAATACGATTCTGCTGAAAAACCCCCCTCATGATTGGGGTCTTTGAGCACGGAGTTCGGTGAGAGGTTGAGGGGGCGCACAGCGGATCAGATGCAACTCCCCTCTATCGAGCAATTCCCAGTGGACTTGCTCGCCTTTGTGCATGCCCAGGGCCGCAGCCAGGGGAACGGGAATATGGACATACAAGCGCTCCTTCTGCCCTTTGGATCGAACCGCTTGCAATTTCATTGGATAATTTGCTCGCCTTTTCATTAACTAGTTTTTAAACTAGCTGTAGATCCTTTTGTTGTCAACTTATCCTTACCTCAACCATGAGTCTGCCTAAAGCTAAGGTCCAAAGCAGTTTTTTTGATGTGTCGGTGTTAATGGAGGATTTCTTCGATCCATCCAACCGTTATCGGCTCTTTCGCGAGAAGATTTTGCCCGTCCTGCAGGCCAAGCGCGAGCAA
This sequence comes from Opitutales bacterium, assembly GCA_965218995.1. Classification (GTDB taxonomy): domain Bacteria; phylum Verrucomicrobiota; class Verrucomicrobiia; order Opitutales; family UBA2995; genus JAABVD01. Next base: position 1,323,851 of record CBDCML010000004.1, on the reverse strand, counting down.
CTGTGCGCGTTGTATTGTCAGGATAATGGGCGCCCTGCGGTGGAGCCGGTGCTGGTGTTGGGGGTGAGCCTTTTGCAATTCATCGAAAAGTTGCCGGACAGAAAAGCCTTGGAGCATGTAGATATGCATCTGGGCTGGAAGTATGCTTTGGACTTGGAGGTTGATGAAAAGGGGTTCCATCCCACCACCCTGGTGAAGTTCCGCCAACGCTTGGTTGATGGGGGGATGCAGAGGGTTGGATTTGATGCCATTCTCGATGCCTTGGGGGCGGAGGGGCTGGTACGCAAGGGTGGCCGACAACGGCTCGACTCGACCCATGTTTTTGGATGCGTGGCCAAGATGAGCTATCTGGAATGTATGCGCGAAACCCTTCGCCTTTTCATCGAGCAGGTAGGCCTTTGGGGATTAGCCGAGTCATTGGACAATTACCGGCAGTATCGCGAGCGATACTGTGAAAGTGAGTTGCCCTGGCACCGGCTGAGCAAAGAGAAGGTGGCCAAGCAAGCCGAGAGGACCGGCCGCGATGTCCTGGTCGTGCTCGAATGGCTGGGCCGACAACCGTCCAAGATCCGCCATCACGCCAAAGCGCTGTTGTTGAAGCGGGTTTTTGAGGAGCAGTATGAGGTGTGCGGTGAAAAGCTCACGGTGCGCAAGCGCCAGAAAAGCGGCACGGTACGAAACCCCCATGATGCGGAGGCGCAATGGAGTGCGAAGGATTCGGCTAAAACCAAAACCTGGATCGGTTACAAGGCTCAAGTGGCCGAGAGCGTGCCGGACTGTGATAAGCCCAAGAAAAAGGGAGAACCGACCGAGCAATTTTTGCTGGAGGTCACCACCACTGAAGCCATTACGAGTGATTTTGAGGGCATGCAACGGGTGCTAAAAGCACAGGCGCAGCATCATGATAATGTTCCTTGCGAACTCTACGTTGATGCTGGTTACGTCAGCGATGACACCCTGGCCGAGGCCAAGCAACAAGAACGCGAACTGGTGGGACCGGCGCGCCCTCCGGGCAATGCGAACAAAACCATCTTCGATGCGACCAAGTTTGATGTCGATGTCGCTCGGCGCCGGGCCATCTGCCCAGCGGGTCATACCAGCAAACAATGCAGTTTGATCAATGACAGTCACCAGGACAGAGTTTATCTGCGCTTCGAATGGGGCAGCTTATGCGACACCTGTTGCCTGCAAAAGCAATGTACCAAGCGCCAAGACGGCCGGCGGCATTTGAGCGTGGGCCTGCACCACGATCTGCTTCAGCAACGCCGCCGGGAGATGAAAACGGATGCCTTCAAGCTCAAGATGCATCGGCGCGCTGCGATTGAGGGCAGCATCAGTGAGTTGACCCGACAGGGGGCTCGCCGCACCCGCTACCGAGGGTTGGCCAAGACCGCCTTGGCCAATTATCTGCAGGGTGCAGCGGTTAACATCAACCGTTGGCTCCGGCTTGTGCAGTGGCAGTGCCGAGAACCGATAAAAGCGGCCTAGAGCCGGCTTTTTGGACTTCCGAAGGTCCTTTTGGGATGGTAGAGTGGCTCAAAAGCGGCGGGATTGCCTTGCTGCGCCCTTCTGTGAAGAAAATGGCCCGATCCAACGGCAAGGGCCGATGGAAATTGGTCGCCGTCATGCAATCTAACTGCCAACAGAATAAGGGGGTTTATCAGCAGAATCAAATACTAGGGCTGACCCCGTATCTTTTTCAGAAAATTTGCCTGAAGGTTTAGCAATATTCCAGTGTGAGTCGTTTTAGGGGGGTGGCCATCGCTTCAGTGTTTTTGCAAAACGTGCCATTCCATGGGTATCAATTACCGCCAGGATGCGGCGTTTTAGGCTATTATGATTGGGGGTTTTACCATCGCAGATGGTGAGCCGCACGAGCAATTGGTTGAGGAAAATCTCGCAAGAGACGATGAACCGACCAAGGCGGAGCGGGAACTGTTGGACGAATTCATGGAAACACTGAGGCAGGTGACCTGACCCAGCTCCTTGTTGGGCCGAGACCGTCGATCTTGTCCATGTCAAAGAATGTCAATCCAAACCGAATAATGCACCATAATGGGAGATCAATTGCTGACGAATAAATGGACGCGTGTTGTTGGAGTTTTGGGCGTGGCTCTCGTACTTTGGGGGTGCGAGACCACCAAAGAAAATGTAGTAATTTTTGAGGACAGTCCTGCTGTCTATCAAATTTTGACAGCGGCTCAATCAGCGGCTAGGTCGGCTGGCTCGCAGATTAAGTTCGGACAGCCCCGGCGTAGTCGTGCCTCCATCGGGCGGGAGCCAATCCCAGCGTAAAAAACGAGGAGGACAAGACGCCTTGGGACCATGCGCAACACAACGAGGCCATAAAAAATTCCGCCCCCTACTGGCGGCTGAAAGATCGGAGTTTTTAAACCCGCAGCCGAAATTTTCACAAACCATGACAAAAGAACCTGCCCCCCTGGTCTATATCGCCAACGTCCTTCGCCGCCGCCTACCTGACGCCCGCATCGAGGACAAGCTAATGTGCAAAATCACATGAAAGGAGAATAATATGAGACAATTTACAACAGCAATATTTTCTTTTACTTGGGCAACCACGGGGCTACTGGTCCTGGCGGAGCTGTTCGGGATCCCGCAGCCGATGTCGGCATATCCAATGCGCTGGCCGATCCGGTTCTCACGGTCGCCAGAGCCAGTGATGGTATGGAATTAATGGTCAACGACAATTGGGAGGATAGTCAGAAGCAATTAATAACTGATCTTTGGGGAGGCAATCCCCCCCTTCCGGCCGGCAGCCTGAGTTCTGCGGCCGTTCTCACTCTCGAACCCGGCAACTATACCGCGAAGGTTGAGGGAAAGAATGGAACTGCCGGAGTTGCCATCGTCGAGGTGTTAGGGATAAATTCTCCCGGCGCTGATGGCAAGTTCGTCAATCTCTCGACCCGCGCCTTGGTGGAAACGGGAGAGGAGGTCATGATAGGCGGTTTTATAATCGGAGAAGATTCCAAGCAGGTGCTGATTCAGGCCGTTGGCCCGGAACTGGCCAATGCCGGGATTACCAATGCGCTGGCCGATCCGGTTCTTACGATCACCGACACCACCGATCCTGGCAATCCCATGGAGCTCACGGTCAACGACAATTGGGAGGACAGTCAGGGACAACTGGTATCGGATCTTTGGGGAGGCAGTCCAAACCTTGTGCCCGGCAGCCTGAGTTCTGCGGCCGTTCTCACTCTCGAACCCGGCAACTATACCGCGAAGGTTGAGGGAAAGAATGGAACTACCGGAGTTGCCATCGTCGAGGTGTATGATGTCGATGCTCCCGACGCCGAGACTGGTCATGCCCCAGCGGACCAGGCTGCCTTCGACGCGCTGGTGGTTGGCAAGCAAATTGGGTCGGATGCCAATAACAGGTTGGTTTTCCTGTCTTCCGGGCGCATTCGCGAGATTGAGGATGGAACACCCTATGAGGGCAATTATAAGTATGAAAATACGGGCGCAAACACGGGAACGCTCACCTATACCTACGACGCAACCGACAACGATCCTGCGGCAGAGAAAACCGTCATTGAGATGACCTTCACTTCGGAAGGCGCCGGCACGTTGGTTTCCACTTACACCGAAGCAGGATCGCGGCCAGAGGTGATCAGCGGCCCATTCGAGTTGGCTGATACCGATGGGGGTCCCCCGGATTCAACCGACTACAAGCCGCTGGAGGGATTGCGCGTGTCGCGGGGCCGGGTTCAATTCGGGTTTTCCAGAACCGGGGGCTGCATAAGGATGGCCAACACCACCATAAATGGCGTCAATTATACCTCGCATGGATCGGAGTGGCAGCGTAGAGCCGAGGCCGATTCACCCTGGGCGGACGTTCCTGGCACGGAGGAGGAGGGCGGCTTGTGTGCTCTTGATCCCACCGAGCCCGGGGAATATCGAATGATTGCGGATATCACCATTGACGGTACGCGAGGCAGATACTCCAGTGAGAACACATTCACCATTACGGTTGAACCGCCTGACACGATGCCTAGCTTTGCGACGGGAAGCGGGCCGGGCAACCAGACCTACACGGTGGGTACGGCCATTGATACGCTGATCCTACCTGAGGCCATCGGCGGGGACGGGACGCTGACCTACAGCCTGTCGCCTTCGGTTGCTGGCTTGGCCTTCAACGCCAGAGCGCGCCAACTGACCGGGAGGCCCACCACGGCCGGCACCTACAACATGACCTACACGGTAAGGGATGGGGACGGCGACACCGATACGCTTTCCTTCACCATTTGGGTAGAGGAGTCGGATGATGACGCCCGGGTGGATTGGGTGTTCGCAGGAGATGTGCCGGAAGCCCACCAGACCGCGTTGCGCGAGGAGATGGCGGCTGTCCGTACTTGGTTCGCCGAGCGATACGGCGTCGAAGCAACTGGCTTCACCGTGTTGGTCGGTGCCGACTCTGAGGCTTTGACACAGGTGTACAAAGAGATAGTCGGTCCTAGACCTCTCCCCTATTCGCCTTTGGGCATAAGTGTTGAGACTGCCGAAAACGGCAGTGCCGTCATATTAGTGGACTTCAGTGGAGGAGTCTCTTTCTATGGGGAGGAAGCTCTCTCAATAGTCCGGAACTCCATCATTCATGAGTACTTTCATGTTCTGCAGGGGCAACTCGCGTCTGGATTCCGGCAAGTGTCGGCCAGCAAATTAGCCTTCAATCTGGGACAGGGACCTTTTTGGTTGGTGGAGGGTTTGGCTCAGTATGCCGACTACTTGTATACCCAGTCGAGGCCGGGCCGGCCGTCCTTTTTGGACCATAATACCCCCTACGAAAGGATGGCGGATGCGATTGGGCAAGGGGCTTTAACTTTCGGTGATTTGGTGAACCTGGAGGACCAGGGCAATTTGCAAGGTGGCCTGGCCCACCCCCTTTTCACCTATCCTATGGCCTTCCTTGCATCAACTCTGCTGGTCGATCAAGCGGACGAAGGAGGTTCAATTGTGAATTACTGGCAGTTACTCCATGACCGCCCGACCTGGCAGCAGGCATTTGTGGAAGCCTTCGGCATTGGCATTGAAGACTTCTACGAGACATTTGAGGAGTGGCTGCCCTCCCAGCTACCCCTCCGAGCCTACCTATCGGTATGGCTCCGCTGGCCTGGCCGGGATACCCAGGCTAGCGATACTTTGAATCCTCTCCTTTGGAAGACCACAGTTGTTCCTGAATTTACAACAGACTCCCCAAGCGGAATCGCGAGTTCGGGGGGAACTTCGGCAGATGGCGCAAATATAATCTCCTATCCTTCCGAGACCACCATTAGGGCTTATCTTAGCCTTCGGTGGGAATCAGACAGTTGCACAGAGAACATCCTTGGTTGGTACAAGGATGGTGAACTAACGGATCAGAAGGGGGAAGCTACGGTAGTCGAGTTCCCTGACATTTCATCTAGCCTTGAGTGGGAACTCCCCGCACAACCGGACAATCTCCCGCGATTGTCCCAGCAGACTAGGCCGAACTGCACGCCTTAGTGTCGGTATTAGAGGGGCGCTGAGCGCGACCATGGCGGATTTCTCCCCTCGATTTTCGGATTATTTGGGAGCGAAACATGAAAGTCTTGCCTGCTGTGGCAATACCTTTGCAGGCGGCTTGCAGCAGGCAGGAAGGCAGGTCATCGTCAAAACTTGTAGGTCTTTTCGTTATGAAATTACCGGCTTTTGAGCACTTCCGAGAATGGGTTCAAACCACTCTATTGCCGGGGACGAAGGGAAACCGATTTTAGGGTTTGGATTTGACCAATGTTTTGGCCCCGATTCTTAGTTTTTGGTCCCTTAGGTCTACTGTCTTTCAGGGCATAATGCCCATGATACTGATACCTATGTGCCTAGAATAAGTGTTACCGATGTGGCTGGATCATACTAAGCAACAGGTTTGTCTGCTACTTTGCTATGTGGTGTTCTCTCCAGTCAGGCACGTGCATTGTCATGAACGCCTTGAACAGTTTCCCATGGTTCGGAATTCGTAAGTGTAATAATTCGTGAACGATAACGAAGTTCTGGAATCCGACGTCCTGGTGGCCCAAGTCGGTTGCAAGGGTGATCGTACCTGTAGTCGAGCAGGAACCCCACTTCCGTGTCATATTCCGGACTCGAACGCTTGGTGTGGGCACGTGGAGGCGCTCCGCCCAATGCGCCACCCGCCGCCGCAGGTCCCCGTGTTCATCTTCACGCTTGGGCATTGTCGCCTCCGCCCAACATTATGGCCAATGTTTGATCCACAATCCGGCTACGCTCACCGCTTTCCACCCTCAACAAGGGGTAATAAAGTGAAGTCCTTAGCCGTCGCTGCTCATCGGGGTTGACGGCGGCGTTGGGAAAGCGGTCCACAAGCGCCTGGACCTCTTCCGCGAAATCCATCGCGCTCACCCCAGCCGCTTGCAGGGCAACGTCCTCCTTCAGTTTCCAGTACACCCCAAATGCCCTTGGTGGTAGGGTGCTCTCCCTCGCAGCGGCAACAACTGACTCCTTCTCTTTGGCCAGGGCCTCTAACTGATCCATTGCCGCAAGTCCGGTTGTTGTGTGCTCCTCGAGTTTCTTCAGCACGGACTTCGCGCGTTCCTTGAGAGACCGCAGGACCGGCTCCAGCTCTGGCTCCTTTTCGACCTCCGTCTGAAAACCTCGCACCAGGTTGAATACCTTGGCCTCGTCTGGTCCCGACTCCTTCCGCAGAGCGGTAAGGGTGTGGAGGTCGAAGGTCACGGACTTGGTCAAGTTGCCCAGGCCATACAATCCAGCCGACTCCTGAACGAGATTCTGGGTTTTGTGTGCCAAATCCGCCATGAAGTCAGGGCGGTTGGAGTAGGCGTTACGGACGACGAGGTAGAGCTTGGTAAGGGCCTTGAAGGTGTCGATATGATCCCGCAGTTCCGCGGACGGCGAGAGTATCTCCCACAACGCCTCCACCTCCTTATACTCCGAGAACAATGCCTTACGCGCATCGAGGTCCAGAAAGCGCGTGTACACGACATGCTCCAAGCGCTGGTCCGGGCTTCCTTCCGCCCCGTGCTGGTAGTCCAGATAGCTCGATTTGGCTTTGGTGATCTTGTCCTGGAAGTCGTTCATCAACCGGTCGAGGTCCTCGATCACGCCGCTCACATCGGAGGAGTCGAACTGCAACGCCTTCCTCAACTCGCGCAGCACGCCCACGAAGTCCACGACAAGTCCGATAGGCTTCCTGAAGCCCGCCGCATCCACGTACGGTCGGTTTACTCTCGCAATCGCCTGTAACAGGACGTGGTCGCGCATTGGTTTATCCAGGTACATGCAATAGAGCAACGGCGCGTCGAATCCGGTCAGCAGCTTATCGGTGACGATGAGCAGCTTCGGTTCCTCCTTTGCCTTCTTGAACATCAGGCGGACGTCCTTCTCCCGTTCCTCCGAAAGCTGAAGCTTGGCTACCTGGGGCCTTTCCACAATGTCATTGGTATTCTTGGAGTACACCGGCACGGTCCATTCGGGCGGCAGCAGCTTATCCAGCGCCCGCTTGTACTTGGCGCAGGCTTCCCGGTTGACCGCTACCAGGAACGCCTTGTACCCACGGGGCAGCACGTTCTCTCGGAAATGGTTGGCGACGAAGGCCGAGACTTTCCCGATACGGTCGGCAGCAGTAAGGAAGGTGCGCAAGCCTACAGCCTTGTCCAGCACGCGGTTGAGCTCGTAGACATCGGTGACGCCCTCCATTTCGGCCAGGGAGAGGAACTCACGGTCGAGTTGATCCGCTGGCGCCGTCATCTCGCTGGGCGCCAACATGTGGCGTATGGGCAGGGTCGTCTCGTCCTCGATGGATTCGGCTATGGAGTACTTGTCCAGGTAGCCCTGTTCATCCTCGGCTCCGAAAATCTTAAAAGTGCCCTCCCCATATGTCGTTCGTGCTACAGGAGTGCCGGTAAAGCCGATGATGGTCGAATTGGGGAGCGCGGTCATGAGGTAAGTGCCAAGCTCCCGGGCCACGGAGCGGTGGGCCTCGTCGATGAACACGTAGATGTTGTCGCGGAAATTGGCGTCCCTCTCGATGCCCTCGAACTTGTGGATCATGGAGATGATGAGCCCTCTCCTATCGGTAGCGAGCAGGTTCCGTAGTCCTTCCTTCGAGCCAGCCCGCCAAACGGCGATGTCCTGCTGCTGCATCTCGCCCAGCAGCCGCTCGACCCAGCCCGCAAGTTGGCCCTCCAGCTCGGTGCGATCCACCACGACAACCACCGTGGGCTTGCCGAACTCTTCCTTGGCCTTCAGGATCAGGCGGGCGGCGGTGAGCAAAGTAAAGGTCTTGCCGGAGCCCTGAGTATGCCAGACGAGCCCCCGGCGCTTCTGGGTCTCGGCGCAGCGTTCGATGATGCGGGCCACCGCGCGGCGCTGGTGCTGGCGTAGCACGGTCTTCCGCGTTTCGCCGTCCTCCACGTAGAAGAGGATCCAGTCGCGTAGCGTGCGTAGAAAGTCCGTGGGCTCAAAGAACGACTGGACGGCGAAGCGATAGCTCTCATCTTGCCTCTCCTTCCATCGCGCCATGTAGCGGCGATTCAGGTTCCAGGTGACACCGTACCAGTAGTCCAGGAGGTGGGTCACGTTGAAGAGCTGCGCCGCGCTCATCAGCTCGGGCGTCTCAATCTCGTAGCGGCGCAGGTGCTTTATGCCTCTCTCAATTGCGTCTGCGGCCGTGGGGTTCTTGTGTTCGACAATGGCGACCGGCACGCCGTTGACCACGAACATAACGTCGGCGCGGTTTCCCTTACGGGCCGGAGGCTTGAGCCGCCATTCCCAGGTAACGTGCAGGACGTTGGCCGAGGTGTTGTCGAAGTCGATCAGCCCGACCTGCCGGTGGCGCTGCTCGACCTCATCGTACCACTGCCGCTCGCCTCGCAGCCAAGCCAGCGTCTCACGGTTGCCCTCAATGGTCGGCGGGAGGGCAAGGATATTTTCCACTACCGAGCGGACGGCGTCATCCCTCATCCATAAGTTGAAGCGATGTAGGGCTTCTTCAAGGACGCTACGAAACAGCAGCCCGGCTTCCCCTCCTCTCATGGCCAGGGCGTCTGACGGGGACAGCGGCGTCCAGCCGATCTCCGCCGCATGGCGGACCATCGGGAACTGGACGGAGCTCGCCTCTGTGATTTTGAGTTCAGTCATTGCCGGGTTTAATCGTGCCCTTATCGCGCCCCTATCTCGCCTCTATAGACCCCTTATAAGCCCTCATTAGAACCCCCAAGGGGGCCATCCTCTATCTTGACGCTCTTCCATCGCGCCGAAGCGCCGTGGCCGGAGGAAGCGATCAACCCTTGTTTCCTAAGCAGATGCCTGGGCAATATCCACGAATAAGCCGGAATAAGCCGGAATAAGCCAAACCTCACTCTCTCAGGTACTTTCATCTCGTCCCTATCGTGCCGTTATCTCGCATATATCGTGCCGCTATCGTGCCGCTATCGTGCCGCAGCGTGCCTCCAGCGCGTCACCGGACCACGATTCGTGGATACGACTAGTCCTCTATCTTTTAATTTCTTCAGTGCCCTCTGCACTTGCCGCTCGCTGACGCCGGAACCCAGACGAGTGTAAATCTCGCGGCGTGTTAAGCCCTCCTCCAGGTTATCCAGCAGGGCGAGTATCAGCTTGCGCCTATCTTCAGGCCTACTTATGTCGCCGGTGATGGACGGGGGCACGAACTGACTGTGTCGGAACCGCACCGTGACGCACCCACCGTCATCCTCTATCTCAGGAGCCGGCAGACCCGCTGCGCTCGCCTGTTCTGCCATCTTGAGGGTCCCGCTTCCCCACTTCTCGATAACGCCACGTCGGAAAAAAGTGCGAGCAATCAGTGGATTCCACGGGCGCGACTCATGCGGGGCGAACAATGCCTCCGGGGTCAGGCCAAAGTGCAGTGAGCCGGAGGATGTGACCTCCAGACGATCATCGTAAACCGCTACGCCAATGGAGCCGCCTCCAATCGAATAGTCGCGATGGCATAGGGCATTGGCCAGGGCTTCTCGCGTGGCCAGAGGAGGATAGAGCGGTTCGTCGATCCGCTCGAACCGGTCCTGCTCGAACCGCCCGGCTATAGGCAGGGTTTCCCGCAGGAAGCGCTCCGCGTTGGCAAGAAGCGTGAAGGCGTTGCCGTTGAATTGGCGGTTGTCCAGGAACTGCATCTTGTCGATTCCTCGGAAACGAGCGACGCGAAGCAGGCATTGCGGCATATCGAATTCGAGGCGATCCACGTTGCCGAAAAGCGCCGCCGCCGCTCGAAGTAAAACGCCGTTCCGTAGAAGGCCGAGACCCCGCAACAGGTCGGTTGGTTCGCTACTTAAAGGCTCCTCCAGCCGTCCGCGACGAACCGCCTCCGCAACCGTCCGTCGAATCTCCGCTACGTCGAGGTCGTCCACCGACCACCCGGTTGCGGGTTGGTTTTCCCAGCGTTGCTCGCTATGCATCCTCTCGAAGAGAATGCGGTTGTACTCTCCGGCGGACATGGCCAGCGTGGTGTTCCCGACGCGACGATAGGCAGTGCCTCGGTACATGTAAGGCCTCGACGCTCCCTGACCCGTGCTGACGACGATGACTTCACGGGCGCTGTCCACGGGGACCCTCTCCACCATCGGAAACGCCGGTGGATCGATACGCCCTAGCTCGGCGCTCAACTCCTCAATGGTATGATCGCCGACCTGCTGACCAGTGACAGTTCCGTCCGGAGTGACACCGAACATTACCTGCCCGCCTCCCTGGTTCAGAAAGGCGCACACTGTCATGGCCGCTTCGCGGCGCGTCCCTGTCGTCTCCTTGAACTCCAGCGCCTCGGATTCGCCAATCGAGATAAGTGCCGTTATGTGTTCGGGCATCATACCTTTACTGCTCTGGCTTCAGGTCAAGGCTTGACGGGACCCCACCGGCCTGAATCTCCCTGATTTCTTGCTCGGTCAGGTTCTGGACAGTCATGTTGCATAACCGAATTCCCGGTGACACACTCCAGGAATTTATTTCATCAAAGAAATTTCCATCGTTCAGCCATCTGTATCTCTTACTTGCCAAACTTTCCCAGGTTTCTGTAAGTGACCATTCCTTAAGTTCAGGATTGACCGGGGCTTGCCAGTCTCCATGTGGAATTCCCCCTGGAGCAAAGTACCGTCCGTTTTTTGCCATGACATGCGTCCCCATCAGGGATATGTACTTGGATGTCAACGAGTCACTTGCTTTCCTTGGCGGCGGCGGCCTAATGCCGGACCGATGTGCCGCGACTTTGTCCCTCCACAGTCGGAGTGCTTTGGCCTCGGGGATAGATTCCGTGTACTTCTTCGCACAAGACTCAATGAGCTTCATACCTTCAAGGTTGGAGGCCAACTGGGCGTAGTCTACATTGTGGGCCAGTGTGTCGAGTAAACTAACCCCCTCCATAAGATTCAACATACTTACACTGAACCAGTCAAACTTGACCGCCAGCAGCGCCGAGATTTCATTGACATTAAAGTCTTGGATAGAATGAGCTTCCTTTGGCAACTTCTCTTCAAATTTCCTGACCTCCTTATACAGCGAATTCAGGGCCGTGCGGAGCACCGCTACGTTACGGACCAAGTTGGCGTCTTTGGAGAAGTTTGCGATCTTTCCTGGAGGGAAATCTGCCTTGTCAAGGATCCTCATCCCTAAGTATGTAAGTGCACTTTTCAACGCCTCAGCTTGAGTCGTCCCTTTCGCTACAAACTGCCTGCCCTCACCCTTGTCCACATCCACCTGCCATTCAGTACTTCCATCTTTCAAGGTAACTTCATCCCAATGTAATATGATTCAGCGAAGTCCTTTTGTGTTCAATGTCCTTGCCAGCCCAAACTCCCCAGCCCGTATCTCCCCCGTCATCAGCTTGTGCAGAAGCGCCTTGAAGAGTTCCTCCAGCACTCCCTGCTTCCGGCGGTGCAGGTCAATCTTGCGGTCAATGGCATTGAGGACGATGACGATTTCCCGTTGCTCGCCAGAAGTGGGGAGAGGAAAAAGAACCGTGCGAAGCTTGGTCGCATTTATGTTAGCTTGTCCGACGGCGCGGCTCGCGAGCTTCTTGATCTCGGCCTGCGTTCTCGGCCAATTCATAAAGTAATTGAGAAATTCCGGGACACATCGTTCAACATCGACTGTGAGACGCACAAGATAGGACGCAAAGACAGCAGGTCTATTGTGTTCAACAATCGCCATACGCCCCACCAGATCTATACTATTCGTGCGATTGAAGAGTAGATCACCCGGCCTTAGTCGGAAGTTCTCATATTTCTTTATGTCTAAGTCGACGAACTGAAGATTTCGGTAGTGCACCTTGCCATCTTCCTGACAGTTCATTCGAAGAATAGGATAGGTGCCGGACTTCCGTCCGCGAACGGATAGGCCGTATTGCGTCGTCACAGCCACGTCGCCAATCGCTATTTTATCCCAGCTCTCCGGCATTGGCCCGATCTCCGTCTCCTTCTGCGGCTCGCCTCGTAGCCCGCGGGTGAACAGGGTGTGCATGGCGGCACCCTTCAACTCTTGCGCCACCGCAACACTCTGAGCATGTCCTCGAATAGCGTCGCGCACCCTGCTGAGTGCCGCGCTGATTGCCTTCTGCTCGCCCAAAGGTGGTTGGGGTACGTCCAGTCCCGCCAGGCGGCTGCGGGACAAGTTTGGGATAGTCGTCTTGTTGCCCGCACCTTCAAAGATACCGAGCTGGGTGAATCCAGACTGAAGGAAAAACACGTAGAAACGGGGCTCGACATTAGGATCGATTGGCCGGAGCCGGTGCAGATGGTTCTGAAACGACATCGTTTCCACCTGACCATCCCAAATGGCCGCACGCCCTATCTCACCGCCCTCGCAGACCAACAGGTCGCCTCGCCTCAGCAACTTGGCAGGAAACTGGTGTTCTGGGATCGACATCTCGTCTACGGACGACAGGTTGATCTCGTCCCAGAGGACGTTGGATGTCCGCAGGAACGGCGTCTTGTCAGTACCTCTGCGAGCGGCGGCAGACATTGTCTTACCCGCGCCGATCTCGAAAAGCTTCCCAAGGGGACGACATGTCCACGCTTCTTTCATTGTAGGCGCACCAACATTCTCGCCAAGGATGCATCCACCTCGCGGGTCTCTTCGTCGAGACGCCTCATGTCGGCAATAATCTCTGCAATCGGGCGCTGGTCCACAGTTTCCACCTGCCCCACCCAGCGGCTCGGGCTGAGGTTGTAGTCGGCCTTCTTTGCCTGTTCCCGGGTGATGACGGCCACCTCGCCCTCCACCGGCTCGCCCTTGAGGAACATCGCCGCTATGGGGCGGATGTCCTCCTGCGGGATGTAGTTCTTGGGGCGGCCCTTGGCAACGCGACGGCTGGCGTTGACCAGCACGATCTTGTCCTTGCGGGCCTCCGGCTTGCGCCTCGACAGCACGACGATGATGCCGGCGGCGCTGGTGTTGTAGAAGAGGTTGTCCGGCAGCAGGATCACGCCGTCGATCAGGTCGCGCTCCACGAACCACCGGCGGATGTTGCGTTCCCGGTCCTCGTGCCTGGCGCTGGAGCCTCGCGTTACCGCGCCGGTGTCCAGCACCACAGCGGCGCGCCCGCGCTCGTTGAGGCAGGCCAGGGTGTGCTGGAGCCAAGCCCAGTCCCCCTTTCCGGTGGTGACGCCTCCGGCGGTGCGGAAGCGGTCGAAGGGGTCGTTCTCGAAGATGTCCCGGTTGAAGTCCTGGTTCCACATGGGATTGGCCACCACGATGTCGTGGCCGATGATGCGGCCGGCGATGTCCTTGAACTTGGGGTTGATCATGGTGTCGCCACGCTCTATCCGGACCTCCATGTCGTGGATAATTGCGTTCATGTGAGCGACGGCGTAGCTGTCGGCCTGCAACTCCTGCCCATATAGTTGAAGGGGAACGCGGCTGGTGGGATCGGTCTCCCGGGCCACCAACTGAAGCTTGATGAGCAACCCCGCCGAGCCGCAGGCGTAGTCGTGGCAGGTCTTTCCGGGTCGGGGGCGAATGATATGGGCCATGAGAAAGCCGACCTCGGTGGGGGTGAAGAACTCCCCGGCGCTCTGGCCGGAGCCTTCGGCGAATTTGCGGAGAAGGTACTCGTAGGCGCGGCCCAGGAAATCGGGCTGCACGTCGGCCAGGCCCAGACGGTAGCGGGGATCGGAGAAGGTCTCGACGACGGCGGCGAGCCGGGCGGGGTTGAGGTCGCGTTCCCCGTTGCGCTCCGATGCAAAGTCGACGAGATCTATGACCCCGGAGAGAGAGGGGTTGTAGTGCACGACGACACGCACGGCGCTGGTAAGGTGCTCCCCGATGTCGCGAGGGCGCGTGCTTCGGCCTTGGGAATCGAGGGGCCACTCGTGGGCCTCCCGGCCGCTGATGACGCTCCATCGGGCTTCCGGCGGGAGGTAGAAGCGGAGTAACTTATGGTCGCCCTCGACGATCTCCTGGGCGATTGCCCGGTCTCCGTATTCCTCTGTCAACCGGTCCATCTCGTCATCGAACACATCGGAGAGGCGCTTGAGAAAGAGGAGGGGCAGCAGGTAGTCCTTGAATTTAGCCGCGTCCTTGGCGCCGCGGATGGAGCACGCCGCGTCCCATAACATTTGCTCCATCGGTTTGGTGGTGGGAACGGACGCTTTGCGCCTGCGGGTCACGCTGGCTGCGGACTCCTCAATAGCCAACTCAGTGGTGTCGATGCCAGCCTCGGCCGCCAGGGCGTCGATGGCTGTCCGCGCCGCCTTCTGGGGCCTTGTGACGCCGCCTTCCCAGCGGTTTACCGTGGTGAACGACACGCCCAGCCGCTTGGCAAGCTGTTCCTGCGTCAGGTCCAGCTTCGCTCGGATGGCCTGTAGGGTTGGACTAATTGACTGTCTATCTGACATATTTGATATGTCTGCAATATAGCATTCTGTTCATAGAGCGATCAACAGAAAAGTTCAAAAAAATTCTACAGGGTATGATCCGGGCACATAGGTTACAGTATCATGGGCATTATACCTTTGAAAACTGTAGACCTGATGGACCAAAAAATAGGTGGGCAAAAGGGGTCAGGATTAATTGGGAATTGGGAATCGGTAGCCAACGGTTGGATAGACAAAAAGGGTCAGTCCAGAATGGCGCTTAGTTAAGCGACTTTTTGAACGTTCAATCATCTTGGAGAAGGAAGGGGTCAAGACGTAAAAAGTTATGCCTTACAGGGTCAGTCGTCTTGTAAAAGTGTATGGAGTACAACGGAATACCGCCCCTCGGGGTCATTTCTTGAAATCGTGCATGTTAATGCGGGATTTAAGAATTGACCCCTTCCTGCATGCGCAAAGGGGTCAGGCATTTATTTTCAACATGGGGACATGTCAAAAATCAACGACTGACCCCGACAGGCATCACTTTTCTACGGCATGACCCCGACTGGCGTCCATACTATACTCCTCTACAAAGTCGCTTAACTAAGCGCCATTCAAGGTTTGACCCCTTTTCCCCGAAGGCGCCTTGGAGCCCTATTGGGAAGAGGTCCTGACAAAAATGGCGCTATCTATGCGCTCAAACGCATTCTGATAGGTCTGGGCGTCAAGAACGGGGGTCTCGTCGCGCTCCTGAGCGCCAAATTCGGTCGAACTTTCCAGCAAATTTACAAAATTCAATCGAACACGCGTTTGGGAACCAATTTGTTCAACGAAAGCGGTAGCCTTTGTCTGGGAAGTTTGCGTAGAACCGGTCAGGAATTTGCCAAGCCAGTCGGATTCCGCCAGCCCGTCAGCCTGAATGAAGCCTGTCGCCAGATCCGCATTCTTGATGGTGTAGCCGAGATCTTGAAAGACGGATACCACACTGCGAAATACGACATCCTTTTCATGCTCAAAATCTCTGGTCTGGATTGCCTGAATTTGAATAGGCGTCATGACTGGAGCATTTTCGATGGTGATGCATCCAGGGAACATTACTCCAGCAAGGAAAAGTAGGACCAGGGACAGTTCTTTCCTGCGGATTTCTGAAAACATTGAATTAGAAATTCGAGGCGCGGCTATTAAAGTCCGAGACAACGTCATTAGCATCAAATTTAATGATCAGGGTGATCATGCGGGAACTCGTTTCAAAACCGGAAGCAGATTCCGATTTGCCCAAAAGCAATACGTTCCAATAACCCTCCTGGCTGGATTGCTGGCTAACCTGGGCCTGGCGCTGGTAGGTCCAAACTTCCCGGCCCTGTCCATCGCGCGTCGTCACATTTGGCGCGCCAAATATCTCCAGAACCTGTGCTTTGGTGGTCACACCCGTGCGAATGTTCATTTGCACATTCCCCTGCGTCAGGGGGCTGTTGCGAGTAGAGAGAGGCTCGGGAGGAATGACACTGACACAACCCGACAAGCAAGCGGACAAAGCGACCAAAAGTGTTTTCCAAATCATTTCCGGGAAATTACCAACCGCGTTAAGATGATGGGGAGAAAATCCACAATCAAGATAAATTTATACTATCGGTAGGGCACAAAGGGAAGAGGATTGGAGAGGGGGCTGACGCCCAGTGGAGAGTGAAGAGTGGAGAGGGGCGCGCCAATTAGGAATGAGGAATGGGCTCTCGCAAAGCTCCCAAAGGACGCCAAGAAAGAGGGAGAGAGAGCGCAAAAGGCGCGAAACAAGGAGTTAACGGAGGGCGGGTTTTCTTACCCGCCTTATCATGGCAAATGGCGGACCCGCCTCCCGGCCTGGCGGACAGGAATGTCCGCCCTCCTTTCCCTCTCGCCACTATCCACTACTGTGCCTGTCCGGCCGTAGCCCTTGGGCGAAGAAGGATATACCGGAGCGCAGTAGAAGATTTGTGAGACATGCGGGTTAGTTCCCGGCCCGAGAGAAAAACCCTTCACCGGACTCCTCCTGGTTTTTCATTCAGGGTATAGTAAAATGTCTTCTGGCGTAGCGCCATCCCTTCCGTGTTACGAATGGCGGGAGCGCTTACCTTTGTGACAAATCCAGTCCGCAGATTTTCAATTTTCAGCGTCAGGCGTTTTCCATCATCCGAGACTTCAACGCCGGAGACGGGCAACTCGGTCTCCTCATCCGGCACACCTTGGTGACTAAAAATGGAGGAACCATAAGTTGCGTGGTGCCGATAATTGAATTGGCTGACGGTGTAGCTCCTGGGGTCGATGGCGGTGTCGGGGTCGATAGGCTCAGTGAAGATCAATTCGAAACCACCGGATCGAGCCTGAACTTTCTCTACCTCGAAGGGCATCGAGCCGGTGTAAGTCACCCGGTCCAGGGAATATTCCTGAGGTTTTGCGGCGGGCCAGGTGCGGCGGCAACCTCCCACGTATAACCGCCCATCGGGCCCCATGGAAAGCCGATTGACCGGCCCATTGAATCCCTCGGCGAAGGGCCAAACCACTCCCTGCCATGCCCCATTCACTTTCTCCAGATAAACCCTGAGCATCGTGCCAAACTGAAAATCGCCCACCAACATCTGGCCATTGAAAGGACCGAACTTATCGGTTTCTATGGTTGTAATCCCACTGGCCGACGGGGACAAATGGTAGGGCAACCACACCGCTGGCAGCTTTTCCAATGGAGGATCATCCCAAAGCTCCTTCGGTTCCGGATAACTATTGGAATAACCGTAGCTTTTCCCCCGTTCAATATGGTTGATCTTGCAGGCTCCAACCCAGTTTCCCTGATTGTCCGTGGCAAAGATTTCCCGGTCCGGGCCAAAAGCGCCCAATCCATTGGGGACGCGAAATCCCTTGGCGAAACCCGACAGCTCCCCGCTGATGGGATCGATGCGCAAGTCCCATCCCGCGTAGGGCACATCCCAGCGGCTGCGTTGGCCACAGGTCATTACGTGAAAATATCCCTCCCCATCCACAACCGGACCGAAGACATAGGAGTGATAATTGCCGGAGAACCCCCAATCGTCATTCACGCACTCCTGCAAATCCGCTTCCCCATCTCCGTCCGTATCCAACAACCGGGTAAGCTCACCTTTTTGCACTACGTAAATTATGTCATCCACTACTTTGAGACCCAAGGGCTCCATGAGGCCGCGGGCAAAGCGTCGGTAACGGACCTCCACGGCCGGGCCGGTGGCATTTTCCAAGATCCAAACCTCACCCTTGGCCCAGGTGCAGACGGCCAAATCGCCGTTCGATAGCCAATCCATCCCTCCCACCAGAAGATCCACCTCTGGTGGAAGCGAAAACGGTTCGATACGATAGTGTTTATCCCCTGTCACCGGCACCGGCCGGCCCGTTCGGAGGCCCGGCACGATTTTTGGTTTTACACCGGGTTTAAGGGGCAACTCCTGAATCGTTTTATTTCCGATCCCATTCAGGGTTTTTGTAACCATCGACTCGTTGGAGCAAACCGTGCTGAGGACCTCGATGGTAATGGCTGTTTCGTGCGCTGGCACCTTGAGAAAGGCTCTCACTTCATGTCCGGTGACGGTCTGGAATTCTTTACTCCTCTCGGTGTTTTCGTCCGAAAGGAAGGGTTCCATATAAGCCACTTGGCCTGCCTCAATCTCCCAGGTCAGACCAGCGGGTCCGCGCGCCGCAACCAGTAAACTGTCCCCGTTTCCCGTCCCGGTCCTCTTAATCAGAATGGCTTGGCCCAAGGAGAGACGATCCTGAACAATTCCCATTTCCGCATGGGCGAGCAACCAGAGATCCTCCTCACAAGGTCCTATTTCAAATCGGCGGATGATGGTATCGGCCTCACCCGCAGTTTCCACTCTGGCATGCTCGGAGATGGTAACGACATTTCCTCCGGGCAAGCCCACTTGGTAAATCAAGACAGTATCGCTGCCCTTGGTTTTGATGGCCTTGAAATCGGACCCATCCAACACTTCAAACTGATTACGAGATGGTAGATTGCCCACCGACCAGGGAAAGAAAGGCGGGTTTTGCCAAAGTATATCGCCATCAGCCCGGCAAATATAGGGAATCTTCGAGTTGCTGTAGGGGGGACCATACAAGGCCAGCCCCTTGCCTTTCCAGGCCGTGTGAGTCCGCATCAGTTCGCTGTCAAAGGCGATATGCACATCGGAACCCAAGGGAATAGCGATGCTGCGGCTCGACTGGGCCATGGGGGCCCGGCGAAAGGGCTGACCGGGAGGATCAAACCTCGCCACGATCTCCGGTCCTTCCGCGCTCTCCTCCTCCGATAATGGCTCGAGGGATTTGATAAAGAGCACGAGCGATTCAACTTGGGGACCCGTTAAAAGTTCGTGGTAAGGGGGCATATTTATATCTTCCAAATCGAATCCCTGCAACGTCCGCCTTGTCGGGTTTACAATGGATTCGCGCAGGTATTCGTCATCGGCCGTCGAGGCGCTGCCATCCATAAATTTCCGGCCCTTCCCGTATACTCCCCGCAAGGTTGGACCCACCTTTCCCTCTCTCGATCCGGAAGTCGTATGGCAGGTCACACATCCCATAGCCTGATAAAGAGCGGCGCCGTTTTCGATGGAAACGCTGGTTTTGGAATCCTCCGGCAAGGTGTAAGAGGTCAATTCCGACTGCTCCCCAAGTTGGGCTGAAGCACCTTGCCCAAGCCCCCCCAGCACAAGGAGAATGCACAGTTTATTGAAATACCGCATCGTCAGGGTTTCCGCGCGAAAGCAGGTAGGCCATTAAATCCATCACTTCATTCCAATTCAGCGTATCGAGTAGGGAGTCCGGCATAGAGGACACGGGGGAAGGAGACAATCGCTCAATCCGGGTCGAGTCAATAGGAAGGATTGAATCCGGAACAAAAGGATTGAGCTGTAACTTCAAGTGGCCATCCCGGTTGTCCAGGATTGTTCCCGTCAGGGTCGATCCGTCCCTTAATTCCACCAGGGATTGCTGAAACTGATCCGAGATCACTTTGCTCGGTTCGATAATGGATTCCAGCAAAGCGCGGTGATTGAATCGGGCTACCACCGCGCTCAGGTTGGGGCCGATCGGTTGACCTTCCCCGGCAAACTGATGGCAAGCCGCACAACTTGCCGCGGTATACATGGACCGGCCTCTCATAAAATTGCGGCCCTTCAGTCCATCCAAGGCCTCCACGAAATCAGTTACCTTCCAACGGCGAACGACTTCCCCGCCTGCTGCCGGTTTAACCAGCTTTGGTTTGAAGGCCGCATCTCCTCCATGGAGGATTTCTTTGAGGGCGGTCCTTTCCCCCGGGGTCAAAGTCGAGATGGCAGCGGATCGAATCTGGCCAAACACCTGTTTGAATATGCGCTCCGATTTGGAAGGTTCATTCACAACCCCTGCCCCGCCTCGGTAGGATGTGGCGGCATGATTGAACCAGCGTAAGTAGGTCTTTCTCTGGTCGAGAGTCCAGCCTGTCTTCACCAGACGCAATACCAAGGCAAAATGGATTTGCTCTTCCTGGGTTCGACCCTTGGTCAGCAGGTCCAGGGATGTGGCAATGACCCGAGGGCTTTCCAGGTATACCAACAACCGGGAAAGTTCACGGTTTATAAAAAAAGTGTCCGACGGGTAGAGTTTTTCCAACCGATTGACCGTAGCTCGAGCCAACTCGCCCGAAGCTCTGCCGAAGCGGGTGAAGTTCAGTTGATAGGCCCGAAGCAGGTCCAGAACACCCTGTTCATGGAGGCTTTCGGCCTCCATGCGGTTCAGGGCATGGAGTATGGGTTCCTGATCCCCCTTCCTTCCTGCGCGGGCCAGGGCGATCAGTCCGTTGATTTTGGCCATGGGATCGGATTCCTCGAAAACGCGTTCGCGCCAGAGGTCAGGTCCGTGGTGCTCCAAAATGGTGCGGGCCGATGCGGCGACAAACCGGTCCTCGATCCCCAGGTGGGGCCAAGCCTTGTCAATGTGGGCAGGATCCCTGGATACGTGATGGGAATCCAATTCACGCTTGATCGCCGCCAGTTTATTTGCTGGGGGTTCTTCGTCCGCAACTTCCACAAAGTCCGGAGATCGATGCCGAATCCGATACAGAAACGAATCCAATCCTCGGCCACCGGTGGTAAAATACAGGGCCCCGTCCTGCCCCACCGCTACATCGGTAACGGGTAAGGCGGAGCCCGAGGCAAACCCTTCGCTGCGACCGGTAAATCCAGCTCCGTCCGGTTCCAGGAAAACCGCTTCTATGCTACCGAATGACCAATCCAGGACGAACAAGGCATCCCGATATTTTGCGGGAAAGTGCGTGCCGTAGCCAAAAACGATCCCCGTGGGAGACCCCGTTCCCGTCTCCACCGCCGGTGGCAAGGAATCCTTGTAGTATTTTGGCCATTTGCCGGATCCACTGCGCCAACCATAATCGCCTCCGCTGGACAAAAAGCAAACGCGAGTAGGCCGGTACCAGGGTTGGCCCGTATCCCTCTCGTTATCGGAATCCCAGGTAAAGAGGTTTCCTCCCCGGTCCAGGGCGATATCGTAGGGATTGCGCATCCCACGACAAAATAACTCCCAATTCCTGCCGTCCGGATCCGTAATACAGACCCAGGCTCCTTGCGGACCCATGATGGAGTCCCGATACTGCTCCCGCGGCAGAATGTGGTCGTCCGCCCAAATTTTCGGCACCCGGGAATCGTCCAGAGGTTCAGGGATTTCCGTGGCATTCCCAGCCAAGACAAAAATTCCCTTTCCATCCGGGGTGAGAGCCAGGCCATGGGGGCCGTGTTCGCCCGCCCCATTAAATCGCCTGAGAAGAGAAACCTCGTCGAGACGGTCATCGCCGTTGCTGTCCCGCACCCGGTAAAGGCCGCTTTTCCGACCACTTTTCGGCGTTCCATTGACCACCACGTACAAGCTGTCGAAGGCCCACAGCAACCCTTGGGCAGCTCCCACATCCACATCCATGGTTTCAACCAACGGGGGCCGGTCTTCCTGTAAAGGGGGCAGGGTCAAGCGATGTAAACCCCCGTATTGGGAGGAGGCAATGAGGCGCCCCCGCGGATCAAAGGCGATACACACCCAGGAACCCTGAGCTTTAACGGGTACGGTGTAGATGCGATGGACTTCAAAGCCCTCGGGCAGGTTCAAATCCACCTCTTCAGATCCCAGGTTGAGAGCGGCAAGCGCAACTGCCATGGCAATCCAACCCTTGACTTTCCCCAATGTCATCATCCTTTCACGCGACTTTGGCAAAGTTAGGCCGCTCCCTTTTCCTTGTCCAGACCCCATCCCCGTCGGGGTCAGTAATCAGTGACTAGTTGCCAGTGACGAGTGGTCAGTGGCGAGGGCGAAAGGAGGGCGGACATTCCTGTCCGCCATTACCTCTATATGGCGGGTTGGAAAACCCGCCATCCGTTAATTCCTTGTTTTGCGCCTTTGGCGCGCTCTCTCCCTTTTGCGGCTATTTTCCTCCACATCTATCGATCAAGATTACGATCACGATATACCTCCCTGCCTTTTCATTCGTTTACCGTAATTGTTGGGGGACAGGAATGTCCCCCCTCCTTTATTAAATCTGTGCCCATCTGTGTAATCTGTGGTTCATCTCTCCACTCCCCCATTCCATCACTCCATCACTCCTCCTAACTCCTCATTCCTCATTTCTAATTGGCGCCCCTGGGCGCCTCCTCCCCCTCTCAGCGCCAACCTCCTTCGTCCCTATTTTAGTTCCACTTTTCTCCACTCTTCACTCTCCACCGGGCGCCAGCCCCCTCTGTGTCCTCTGTGGTTAATTCCTTTCCCATCCCTGCAAAGCTTTGACATGGCAAATGCCGGGTGAAAACATGGCATGATGCCGACATTCGTCCGATGGGGGCCGCCCCACTTGGTGGCGATTGCTCTCACCGCACTGGCTCCGCTCCTCCTCTCCTGGTGGTGCGGCCGGAAAGCGACCCTTACCCGCACCCGCTTCGTGGGAGCCGGGTTTTCCCTCATGCTTCTGGGCACGATAGTCGCACAATTTATTTGGTTGGATCGCGGGTCGGCGCCCCGTTGGCAGGACATGATGCCCCTTCACTTGTGCGACCTCGCCCTCTTTGCCTGTGCCATCGCCTGCCTGGGGCGCAATCAGTGGATGTTTGAGATCGCCTACTTCTGGGGACTGGCCGGGACCGTGCACGGCCTGTTGACTCCCGATCTCGAGCACGCCTTCCCCGCTCCGCAATTCTGGTTTTTTTTCCTGGGGCACGGAGGCATAATAGGGTCCGTGCTATTTATGGTGGCCGGCATGCGCATGAGACCCCTCCGGGGTTCGGTTTTCCGTGCCTATTTTGCCACAATCGTCTACGGCCTGGGGGCTGGTCTATTCAACCTGATCTTCGACACAAATTACGGTTTTATTTGTGCCAAACCGAGTTCCGCATCATTATTGGACCTGATGGGACCCTGGCCTTGGTACATCCTTTCCCTCGCCGTGGCCGGTTTTATCAGCTTTTTCCTTCTATACGTCCCCTGGGCCTTGGCAGATCAGCGGCGACAGCCACCGTCTTCCCTCATCCCGTAACTCCAATCAAATGAACCCTAAACTTCCCATTCTCAACTCCCTCGCTCTGGCATGCCTGATCCTGTTCAGCGCCTTTCTTTCCGGCTTTGCCACAGAAAACGACCGGCCGCCCAATTTCATTATCATATTTATCGACGATCTGGGCTACGCCGACATCGGGCCTTTCGGTTCCAAGTTGAACCGCACCCCGAACTTGGACCGCATGGCGGCGGAAGGCATGATTTTGACCGACTTCTACGTTCCTGCCTCGGTATGCACCCCATCCAGGGCGGCGCTGCTTACCGGCTGCTATCCCCAACGCGTAGATATGGCCACCAACGCGCGGCCGGGAACGGCCAATAATATCGTGTTTTTCCCCGGTGATCCGAAAGGCTTGAATCCCACCGAGATCACTATTGCCAAAATGCTGAAAGAAGAGGGCTATGCCACCATTTGTATTGGTAAATGGCACTTGGGAGACCAAAAAGCCTGGCTCCCCGGAACCTATGGTTTTGACCAATATTTTGGTATCCCCTACTCCAACGACATGGGAGTTGGGAACACGAGACGGAATTACCCTCCGCTTCCCCTGCTGCGCAATGAGGAGGTGGTGGAAGAAGAACCGGACCAGGGTCTGCTCACTAAACGTTATACGGAAGAAGCCCTGACCTTTATGGAAGAAAACAAGGAACACCCTTTCTTCATCTTTTTGCCCCATTCCATGGTGCACAGGCCCCGCTTCGCCAGTCCGGACTTTGCCGGAAAATCGAACAACGGACTCTACGGGGACATTGTCGAGGAGATCGATTGGTCGGTTGGGCAAATCCTGCAAAAACTGGAAGAACTGGCTCTCGATGAAAACTCTCTGGTCATGTTTTTTTCCGACAATGGAGGCACCTCCGGCACTGATACCTACCAAGTATCCAACGCCCCATTACGCGGTAGAAAAGGGACCCTTTTCGAGGGTGGCTTTCGCGTTTGTTCCCTGGCCTGGAGCCCGGGTCTAATACCGCCTCAGAGCGCTTGCCGGGAACTGACCACCTCCATGGACCTCCTGCCCACCTTTGCCAGGTTGAGTGGCGCAAAGCCTCCCGCCGACCGCATCATCGACGGTAAAGACATCACTCCCCTTCTACGGGGGGAACCCGAGGCCAAATCTCCCCACCAGGCCTTCTATTACCGTCGTGGAAAGGATCTCTTTGCCGTGCGCAGTGGTCCTTGGAAGCTGTACGTAAAATCCTATGAATGGAGTAATGCCGCCGTTCCGGCGGGGACCCTTTACAACCTGCATGAGGATATCGGTGAAACGACCGATGTGTCCGCCCACCATCCAGATGCGGTAGCCCGTCTGCAAGCGCTGGCCCATGCTTCCCGCCTCGACCTGGGCGATGGACCCGATAACCCGGGGGAAAACATCCGCCAAGCGGCCTATATCGATTTGAGCGAAGCCGTCACCCTTACCCAAAGAAAGTAAAGCGCTTCCCGTCTCCATCTCACCCCGGGTCGCTTCCCATCTAATTCGTCGACCCTGAAACCTTCTCAAACGAGATGGTAGAGACTTTTTGTTAACCACAGAGCAACTGTGTCACGAAGCAAGGCTTAATTGATGATTTTTCATAAGAAAATGAAGGTGGATGAGCATCTTCCTCATGGCCGCAACCATAGCGCATTTGTACGGTTTACCTCTGGCTCTTAATCCTTCCACATAAGGTTTAATGACCGGATTATGGATGGCCGCAGTCTGGGCTGCCATGTAGAGGCATTTTCTGACTTTGGCCCGTCCCCCTTCAATCTTGCGTTTGCCTTTGAACCTGCCGGTGTCCCTATTGTAGGGAGCTATACCAGCGAGGGCGACTATTTGATTGCGCTTGAGCTTTCCCAGTTCACTGAAGTAGGCCAACAGGGTCCAGGCCGTGACTGGGCCGACTCCGGAAACCGATTGAAGCAGGCGGGCTTCTTGGCTGAGCTGGTGATCCTTTTTCACGAGGTCTCGGATTCGATTATCAATAACTTCTATGCGTTTTTCTATGCGTTTGATCATCCACTCAATATCGCCTTTGATACACTTCGGACTGTTTTGGATGCGGTTCTTCTCGCGTGCCAACTGCTCGGTGAGGTGACTTCTTCGATCCAGCCAAGCGGCCAGTTCTTGGCGGATGGGATCGGGGACAGCGCCTGGTTGCAAGCGTTTCTCCTGGGCAAAACCCAGAATCATCAAGGCATCTATGGGATCAGTCTTGGCTTTGAGGCCTTCGCTGCGCGCGTAGCTGCGGATGAGCCTGGGATTGACCTGAACCACCGCTATTTGCTTTTGATGAAGATAATCCATCATAGGGCGTTCGTATCCACCGCTTGCTTCGCAAACCACCAGGGGTTGGTCCTGCCGGCCGGCGATTTTAACCAAGGCCTTAAAGCCGGTGGGATTGTTGCTTAAGCTGCAACGGTGATTTTGGGTTCTCACTTCCAAGTCAGACTTGGAGATGTCGATGGCTATATAATGGTATTTTTTATTTTCCATGGCTTATATCACTCTTGTAGAGGCGAGCTTACCTGCCGTAGCATGGGGCTCTGATAACTGTTTGATATTCAGCCAGGATACTTCGCAGGATCTCCGCTCTGCGATGAACTCAGCATAAGTAAGTTCGGAACTCAGATTGATCTCTTGCGAAGTCCCTGCGAGGTGGTAGCAACCGCTTCGCAGGGGGTTCCTGGCACGTTCAACCATAACCATTGGCACGATCAAAGGCTTTTTCGAGCGCTTTCTGCGACGAGTGATTTGGACCCATTCTCGAAAGCGCTCAAAAGCCGGTAAATTCATGATTGGGAGACCTACAAGGACTCAGAGGGGGCTGGCGCCCAGTGGAGAGTGAAGAGTGGTTAGTGGATAGAAGTGGAACTACAATAGGGTGCCTTTTCACCTTTGTGCCTTTGTGCCTTTTGCGTTCTTTTGCGGCTATTCAAAAGGAGGGCGGACATTCCTGTCCGCCAGGCCGGGAGGCGGGTCCGCCTTTGCCATGATAAGGCGGGTTAGAAAACCCGCCCTCCGTTAGTCAATTCTCCCCGCCTTTGTGCCTTTGTGCCTTTTCATTCCTCATTCCTAATTCCTAATTGGCGCCCCTGGGCGCCTTTTCGGTTTGGTTTTCCAAAAAAATGAGAGGGGGCCCTTCTTCCACCAGTTGGAGGAATTTCTCCTCGTGGTTGGCCATCATGCCCACGGGTGAATAGGCCGCGCCGAGGACGATATCCTTATCCCCGTCCCCATCGAGGTCTCCCGAATCGATGGTCAGCCATCTTCCCAGGTAGGTGGCCGGATGGGTTTTGGGCAGAAAAACGAGCGGACCCGTCTGCTCAAGAAAAACGAAGTTTTCCGGTTTGTCGGGATTAAAATCCGGGTGGAAAGCGATGGCGGCGATATCGAGATCGCCGTCGAGATCGAAATCCTCCAATTCGGCTCCGTAAACCCCATACATCGGATAAAAAAAGGTTTGGACGAATTGGAGGTCACCCCGGTTGAGATATATCCGAATCCCCTGGTCCCGCTTCAAGGTATTGTAGGGATCCGAGTCGCCATTGTCGCCATTGAGAGTGATCAAATCCATTTTATCATCCCCGTCGAAGTCGCGCAAAATTAACCCGGTGTAGCCAAAAGAGGGATGCCCCTCTATAACGATATGTCGGGAAAAGGAACCATCGCCATGGTTGAGAAATACACTGACGTTTTCCCGGGCCGCGCTCATGAGCACAACGATATCCTGAAACCCATCTCCATTAAAATCGTGAGTTTCACTCTTAACAATGCCCGGTTCGGCGCTCAAAATGCGCGGCTCCGGCAGAAAGTTGCCCGTTTTTTCATCCCGTTCGTATACCGACAAGTTTCCGGTGTAATCGCCAAAATTGCTCACTATCAGTTCCTCCTGTCCGTCCCTGTCGAGGTCGGCCAATTTGAAATCGGCCGGTCTATGGAGACCGTCCAAGAGAATTTTCAAGTCGACGTAGACCGCACCCAGGAGCCGGGCATAATGCAGCTCCCCAAATGACCGGCCGATTTCGGAAGCAAACAAATCTCCGATATTCAAAAGATAGAGTTCGTTATCCCTGGCCAAGGCCTCGACCAGGAATACCCCGGGAGCGGGATGTCTGTCATGAAAATCCAAATCGCGGTCCAAAACGGTCAGCCTTTCCGCCCCGCTATCGTGAACCAGGAGAAAACCGTTTTTATCATCGATGTGAACCAGGGAGGTGATGGCCGCTTTCGACCGGTACTGCGCCTTCCTGACCCTGAATAAGTCCGTATCCTCAAACGGGTCAGGTTTCGTTTCTTGAGGTATGGGGTCGACCGGGGCATTGGAAATAAAATAGTCTCTCAAGCTGCGCCACTGTTGGTCGGTAAGCAGGGGTTGTTCCGGCAGCAAATTGGCCGCCCTGACAAATTCCTCCCGCGCCCTGATCACGTCCATGGTCCTTTCCGTGCTGCCGTCCAGGTAACGGTAATCCACTACTCCGAGGAAAAAGCCCATGTAGGTGAGCAAGAACTCCCAGCTTTTTTGGGGAAGTAATTCGGGTTCGGTAAAGGGATGACAAGGGGTGCAATGTTGCATGGCCAGTTGTCGTCCGGGAGACAAGCCGGGATCGGGGTCTTGACCCAAACAACCCGTTGCCAACCCCAGACAGAGGGAAGTCAACCTACCAACACTTTGCAACAGGTGTGGGTATCTCATTAGATTCGAATCGGAGGATGTCGCATTCGCCTGGTAGTGGGACATGCGGCCTAATGCAGTGTCTCGGCAACAAGGAACTGAACCGCCTCAGGCAGCCATCCGCTGTCCCAACGATGGGGACGGAAGGGCTCGTAGAGGTAACGATGCGGTATATTGAGATCGACCATGAGCCGATGAATCTCCGCACCACCGGGACCCCTCGATTGCCCGGCCCTGTTAAAATAAAACAGACGGGGTTTATCCCCCAAAAGCTTACCTCGATTTCGAATCAGATTGGATAGGCGATACTTCTCAAAATTTTCGAAGCTTCCGAAATCGCGTTCGATGGCAAAATCGCGGTCCCAAGTTTCAAAAGGTCCCGTGTCGACCCGAATGCCGATGTCCCAACCAACCGCTTTGTCGAATAGATACGGATGGCGCAAGAGCAGCGAAAGGGCTCCCCAGCCAGACTTGCTGAAACCGATCAATAGACGGCCTTCAAGTTCAGGTAGTACCGGATAATTATCCTCTACGAAAGGGATGACCGTTTTGAGCATGTGGCTTTCGTCCTGCTTGTCTGGCTTCAGATCGTGGTCGGCAAACCAAGGCTTGGAGGTAAATTCCGGAGCCACGCAAATCAACTGGTGCTCGTTGTGATAGTGGTACTTTTTTACCTCTAACAACCCATCACCATGGCGGCGCACGCCATCTTCATGGACGGGTAAAACGTAAAGCGCCCGGTAGCGCTTAGCGGAGTCGAGGCGGTCCGGCAAAAGAACCCGCAACGTCGTATCCGAAGCCTGATAGGGGGAAGACAACTGATGCACCTGGAAGCCTTCCGAATCCACCTGGCTGGACAGATCGGCCTGGGCATGGCAAAAGAAAGACCAGGGGATGATGAGAGGCAGCGCCAAATTAACTTTCATGCTTCAACCGCAATACTTTAACCCGGATGGATGGTCAATTCGGTCTCTACCTCAATCCAGAGCTTTATTGCGGAAAAGGAAGGATCAAGACCCAAAAAGTTATGCCTCTTCCCACCGCTTATGCCCTCAATGCCCTTCCCCTTGGCGAACCCAAAAGGAGTCACTCGTCTGGGAAATCTTCTCGACCTCCGTATCAAAAATTTGTTCAATACTAATGATCGGGAGTTCGGATTTTCCTATATTCGCCCCTTTAAATCCATCTCAGATGGGAAATGTTGTAGAACAATGGAAGTTCAGGTTGGGAAATTTTTGAGAATCTCTGTACTCCTTGCCCTCAGTAGTTCCCCATTTGCGCTCGCTTCCCAAGCGATCGACCCGGACGACTTGGCCTTTTTTGAAAGCAGGATACGCCCCATACTGGTGGAAAACTGTTACAAGTGCCACTCCGCCGATGCCGAAAAACTCAAGGGAGGACTTTTTCTCGATTCCAAGCCCGGCCTTTTGAGAGGGGGAGAAAGCGGCCCGGCCATTATCCCCGGCAATGCAGGGCAGAGCCGCCTCATCAATATGGTGCGAAGGCATCCGGATTTCGAAGGGATGCCCCCAAAAACCAAACTACCCCAATCCCATATCGACGATTTGGTGGCCTGGGTCGACCGCGGCGCCCCCGATCCGCGACTGGAAGAACCCCGCCAAAGCGCTGTAAAATCGGATTTCGATTTGGAAGAACGCAAGGGATGGTGGTCGCTTCAACCCGTGAAAAACCCTGCCCCTCCAACGGTTCGGCAGCAGAACTGGCCGTCCCATGATTACGACACTTTCATCCTCCGGAAATTGGAAGAAAAGGGTTGGTCACCGGCACGACCGGCCGACCGGGCAACGCTCTTGCGCCGATTGAGCTTCGATCTCATCGGGCTGGCGCCTTCTCAGGATAAACTGAAGGAATTTGTAAACGATCGGTCCGAGAACGCTTACCAAAGGCAGGTGGATCGCCTCCTGGCCTCTCCGCACTTTGGGGAAAAGTGGGCCCGTCACTGGATGGACATCACACGCTATGCCGAGACCAAGGCATTTGAAGTCGATTTCACCATGCCCTATACCTACCGCTACCGCGACTATCTGATTCGGGCATTCAACGAGGATGTGCCTTTCGATCAATTTATCCTGGAATCATTGGCGGGAGACCTTCTTCCGGAACCGAGGCGGAACCCTGCTACCGGGGACAATGAATCGGTCAAAGGACCCGGCTTCATTTACCTGACCGACCTGCATCTTGGACCGCCCGATCTGCACGAGGACGAAGCACGTAACTTCAGCGGAATGATCGATGTGGTGGGCAAGGCATTCCTCGGCGCCACCTTGAGGTGTGCCCGTTGCCACGACCACAAGTTCGATGCCATTACCACCGCCGATTATTACTCCTTCTATGGAATGCTGCGCAGTTCGCGGTTCACCTACAAAAACACCGTAGCGGAAGCGGTACAAAAAAAGACACTCCGGCAACTCCAAAGTCAAAAGCCGAAGGTGCGAGCTGCTTTCTTCCAGGCAGGACGAGAGGACATGGAAGGAGCGGGAAAATATTTGGAAGCCAGAAACCGGTTACTGGACAACCCGGAATTGATAAATGCAGTCCAGGCGTTGGAGGCAAAATTTTCCGAGAAGAAGAATGAGAACAAAAAAGCCCTCCTCGCCTCATTGCGATCTGCCATCGAACCTTACGCGAAAAGCGAAATGGGAGATGAACACCAAGCGAACGTTCTGACCAACTGGATTCTCCTATCGGTATCGCCCGAATTGCAACGCCACTGGCCGGAATTGCAATGCCTCTACCCCGATCGGCCAAAGCCCGCAGAGCAAATTTCCACCACCGGGGAATTGAGCGCTTCCTTTGCAGAAGTTGCCCGCTCCATCGACAACTGGAAGCTGCAAGGCTTGGCCTTCGAAGCTCAGCCTGAAACTCCCGGGGCGCTGATTCTGAGCAACTCGGGTCATCGGGCCGTTCAAAGCATCCTGGGCAGTACCCCAGCGGCAGGCCTATACGCCTCGCGCGTCAGCGGCGCCATCCGGTCGCCCGACTTCATACTGGACGGCAAACCGATCGAGTTGCAAGTCAAAGGCAAGTTTGCCGCTGTCCGCCTGGTGGTGCGCAATTACGAGTTGACCGGGCACGGACCCACTACCAATGGCCTATATATTCCCGTCAACAACGATTACTGGCAGACCATCCAATTTGAAACCTACCTCTGGGAAGGCCTTCCGGCATACCTGGAATTCTTCCAAAACGGGGAAGCCACTCATTCCCTCAAACCCAAGGAAGTAGGGCCGGAATTCGATGACAACGCATACCTCACCTTCCGATTCGACCGGGGTCCGGATTGGGGGGAGTTCTGGAATAACCAGGTCCGGGATTATTCCGCAACCTCAAAGGAAGCCGCCCTTGCAGCTACCTTGGAACAACTTTGGCTCAAGGGTCGGCACAATAAACTGAACCCGGTCGAAGCGGATTTACTCAGCGCGTTTTGCGGAGCCGGCTTGGTGACAGCCGACACAAATCGCGACAAAAATCTGCATGCGGCCCTCTCAGATTACCGCGAAATGGCTGGGGAAATTCCCATCCCGCGATTCGCCCGAAGCCTAGTCGACGGCGACCAGCACGACGAACCCGTCTACATTCGGGGCAACCAAAAGAACCTCAGCAGAAAACCCAACCCACGGCGTTTTCTCGATGGTTTGGGAGGAGCAAAACTCACGGGTCCGGGGAGCGGGCGCTTGGAATGGGCCCAACACGTCGCCCATCCCGAGAATCCACTTACCGCACGCGTCTTGGTAAACCGGCTTTGGCACCATATTTTCGGACAAGGCCTGGTCACTACGGTCAACAACTTCGGAAAAATGGGGACGGCTCCCTCACACCCGGAACTGCTCGATTTCCTGGCCACAGATTTTACACGCCATGATTGGTCCATAAAATACATGATCCGAAAAATGGTCCTTACCAGCGCCTACCGGATGTCCTCCCTGCCCAGCCCCGAGTCACTGGAAATGGACCCGGACAATACCTTCTTGCAGCACATGCCGGTAAAACGCCTGCAGGCCGAGGCGATTCGCGATCACATCCTGGCCTGCAGCGGCGAATTGGACACCACCCTTTTCGGACCCAGCATGGAAGCCTACGTAGAGGATCTCCCCAATAGCCGGGCAAAACCAAATCCGGGTCCTCTCGATGGGGGAAGCCGTAGATCCGTCTACCTGGAAATGAGACGAAACTTTCTGCCATCGTTTCTACGGGCCTTCGATTTGCCAAACGCAACGGAATCCATTGGAGCCCGGCCCGTGACCAATGTACCGGCCCAATCGCTCGCATTAATGAACGATCCATTCGTCCACCAGCAAGCCGAAGCCTGGGCGGAGGACCTGACCGCGTCGGATCTATCAGTGGAAGACAGGTTACATGCCATACACCTGAAGGCTTACAGCCGGCCGGCCACCCAACGCGAGCTGAGCTGGGGGAAAAACCTTCTCCAAACCCTGGCGGAGGAGTACGGATATTCGATCGAAGACCGACAAGCCTGGACCGATCTCTGTCACTTGATTTACAATCGCAAGGAATTTATCTATCTGTTTTGAGCCAAATGTTCAGCCGCAGAGATTTCCTCAAGAAAAGCTCCATGGGATTTGGAACCCTGGCGCTTTCCGGGGTTATGCAACGGGACCTTCAAAGCGCAAATTCACCCCTCTATCCCAAAACTCCCCATCACCCGCAAAAAGTACGAAGCGTAATTTTCCTCTACATGGATGGTGGGGTATCGCAAGTGGACAGTTTTGACCCCAAACCCCAATTGGCCAAGGAACACGGTCAGCCGCCCAAGTTCACCGTCGACGCTACCGTCTTCAACGATAACGGGAATTTGCTCAAGAGCCCTTGGGATTTCAAGCATTACGGCGAAAGTGGGATTCCCATCAGCGATCTCTTTCCCCACATCGGATCCTGTGCCGACGATCTATGCGTAATCCGATCCATGACGGCATTTTCACCCAATCATCCCAATGCCAATTACGCTTTGCATTGCGGGCATCAGCTCTCGGGAAGGCCCAGCATGGGAGCCTGGGTGTCTTATGGATTGGGAACCCTCAGCCAGGACCTGCCCAGCTATGTAGTCGTTCACGGTGGTCAGGTGCCCTCGGGGGGCATGCAGGCCTTCGGCAACGGTTTTCTTCCGTCCAATCATGCCGCCTCCGTTTTTCTCCCCGAAAAACCGGTCCTGCTCAACACATCCATTCGGGAACGGAATAATTCCATCCAAAAACAGAAGCTCCAATTCCTCGACGAGATCGACGGCGACCTGGCAGCCCGGCTGGCCCACGCGGAAGCTATCGAATCGGCCATTCAAAACTACGAATTGGCATTCCGCATGCAAATGGAAGTGCCGGACGTAACCGACCTGTCCCATGAATCCGAAGCCACCAAAAAGCTTTACGGCCTGGACGCCCCCTATAAAAACACCCGGGCCTACGGCGCACAGTGCCTGATGGCCCGTCGCCTGGTCGAACGTGGAGTCCGGTTTATCGAACTGACCATCAACCCAGGTAACGGCGACCGTTGGGACCAACACAGTAAACTGATCGACGGACATCAGAAAAACGCCCTATCCGTCGACCAACCCATTGCGGCCCTCATTAAGGATTTAAAAGCGCGCGGGCTTCTGGAGAGCACACTTCTGGTCTTCAGCGGAGAATTCGGACGCACCCCATTCGCCCAAGGTACGAACGGCCGCGATCACAATCCCCAAGGGTTCAGCCTGTGGATGGCCGGCGGAGGCATCAAAGGAGGCACCATTTACGGCGCTACCGACGAATACGGCTACCGGGTCATTGAAAACAAACTGACCGTGCACGACTTGCATGCCAACATGCTCCACTTATTAGGTATCGACCACACCAACCTGACCTACCGCTACAGTGGACGCGATATTCGCCTGACTGACGTCCATGGCGAAATCATACCCGAAATTTTGGCGTGAGTAGCGGAATCCACAAAATCAGGCGCCCCACTCTATTTTCGGTCCTGATTGCCGCCGCCTGCCTTTCTTCAGTCCTGGCCGGGGAGGACTACGATTACGACGCCGATATTGCTCCCATTTTGGAACAGTATTGCGTCAAATGCCACGGCCCTGAGAAGCAGAAGAGCAAGTTTCGCCTCGATTCCTACGAATGGCTCATGCGAGGGGGAAGCAGTGAGGAAGCCCCCATTGTTCCATTCCAGCCCATGCAAAGCCCCATGCTGGAATACCTCCTGTTGCCCAAAAGCGACGAATATGCCATGCCACCGGAGGATGAGAACACTCCATCTCCCGAAGAGATTCTGAAAATTGCCCATTGGATCTACTACGGGGCCAGGAGCAAATCCGCCGAACACAACTCCCTGCCTTTGGAGGAACTCCTGGATGAAAATCAACGAGCAGCCATTTCCAACCTGCGGTCCCTTGGCGCCATTATCCACAAACGCGGCGTTAATGCGCCCGGAATAATCGTCGATCTGAGGCAAGCGCCGGGCCCGCTACCGGAGCAGACGCTGATGAATTTGGCTGCTCTGGCCTCCCATGTGCAGGAACTCAGACTCCCCGGTCATGCCCTTTCCAATTCCACCTTTGACCTCATGGGAGAGCTCGACCATCTCACCCACTTGGACCTGAGCAACAGCGATTTCGAAGACGACATGGTCACCGCCCTCAACCATTTTAATTCGCTTCAATATCTCAACCTGTTCGGCAGCTCCATTACCGATGCCGGCCTGACAAGTTTGCGAGTGCCGCGATCCGGAAGACTTTACCTGGGAAATACCCGGGTCAGCCCGGAATCGATGGCATCTTTTCAAAAGGAACACCCGGAAGTGAAAATTTACGGGAGCGTGGATCTCGAGTCCGTGCTGAACATCACCGAGGAAGCCAACCAATACTCGAAGTTAAAAGACTCGGATAGGTAATTCAGACAATCCTTTCAGCAATTCCCTATCCGTTTACCGTAGTTGTTGGGGGACAGGAATGTCCCCCCTCCTTTTTTTTCTGTGCTCATCCGTGTAACCTGTCCTGCCGCAGCCTTCCGGCAAAGCCGGAACCCTAACGGAGGGCGGGTTTTCTTACCCGCCTCATTGAAATAATGGCGGACAGGAATGTCCGCCCTCCGTTAAAGAATCCGTGCTCATCCGTGAAATCCGTGGTCCATTCCTTCTCCCCTAAAACAATTCCCCAACCGCCATATCGTATCGACGCTTTTTCTCCCCCCTTTCCACCACGGAGAGGGTTTCATTTTCATAAATGACCTCGGATACCCCGAGAAAGTCTTCCGGAATGGCCACCAGGAAATTCACATAGCTGAAGGTCTGGGTTTCAGAGGCATCGATGTAACGGTAAACAGGGCGATCAAATATCCTGCCCGTCGCCACCAAATCGTGGCCGGGCCGGTGCAGGCCGGTTGTGCCAAACTCGAGCCCCCGGGCATAGGGCTTTCCCTCCCTGGCATTGCGCCAGATATTCAACCAGGGAAACTCGGCCGTTCTCCAAAGGTAACCTATCAACAACCCGTTGTCCGGACTTGACCCGGTGACCCAACCGTAATCAGCCTCCACGAGGTAAGTAACCACCGGCGGTTGATCATCGCCGGAAAGAAAACGAACATCCACCTCCGTTCCGTCCAGCTTTTTGGCTCGGGGCCAATGCACCACGCGCCCCTGCGGATTCTCCAAGGAGGCCTCCTGCATGAATCCTCGGCCGCCATTGGAATCCACCACGGTTTTTTCATTGAGGAACGGTCCCTCAATGGAGGGATGTTGCACGAAATTGTAAATCCGTCCGATGGGACGGTAATTGGTGACGGATTCGACGACCGAAACCACGGCTTCGTTTTCCGACAGGGCCAGGGTGCGATCGATCCTCATTCCGGCCATGGGAAGATCGGCCCTCATATCGGCCTCCCAAACGCCATTTTTCAACTCCGGTTCCCGGGTGACTTCCCACCAAACCACCCCGGCCTCCCCGTGATTGGGCATTCCATGAGCCTTTTCCGCCGCCGAGGACGATCCCCATCTATCCAGGCAGATAAAGTGTCCCATGGGGCGCGGTTCCAACGGAGGGTCCCCTTCCCCTCGATTCCTGAAATACCAGGAATCCCACTGCAGCGGGTTGAGGCCGTGATCGAGCAAGTGAAAATCGGAAATCGACCCGCCTCCGAGGTCGACCACCAGGGCGGCCGTGTCGCCTTGCAATATCAAGGTCGGTCGCGATTCGGCTCCCGACAAAACCAAACCCATGCACGCATTGACCCAAAATAAAAAAAACCGCATGGGCAATGAGTTTGCAGGATTTTGTAAAGATTGCAATAATGGAATTTATGCCCGCCATTCCTTGTCAAATTCCTCATTCCTAATTCCTAATTCGTAGTCAGTGGTCAGTGGCTAGTGGCTAGTGGCGATGGATAACGGAGGGCGGACATTCCTGTCCGCCATTTAAATTTATTAGGCGGGTAAGAAAACCCGCCCTCCGTTATTTGAATCCGTGTTTATCCGTGAAATCCGTGGTTTTCCCTCTCTCCCCCGAGAATTTCGATCACGATTTACCCCTGTCCCATTTAGCAACTCAGTTCCTCTGTGTGCTCTGTGGTTAACACTTCCCAATTCTTCCCCCCTTTGTGCCTCTGTGCCTTTGTGCCTCTCTCCCATTCCTAGTTCTCCCCTTCTTTGCGCTCTTGGCGTGCTTTGCGAGAGTCTCTTCCCCCTCTGTGCTCTCTGTGTTCTCTGTGGTTAACCCCTCCTAATTCTCCCCCTCAGTTATCCGTCCGGAACTTTTTGCAAAGATCCTGAGTGACGTTTTTCAAAAGCCCCAAGTCCGCTCCGACCGCCACACAAGTCATGCCCATATCCAGATAACGGCGGGCCTGTTCTTCCACCACGGCGATGGTTCCCACCGCGGTCCCGGTTGCTTCACCGGCCCGCAGGATTTCCCGTATGGCCCCCTGGACTTTCGGGTGCTGGGTATCGGGGAAACAACCCAAATCGGCGGAAAGATCAGATGGTCCGACAAAAAGACCATCCACTCCCTCAACAGCGGCAATTTCCTCGACATTGCGCAGACCCTCCTTGCTTTCAATCTGGGCCAACACCGTGATGTTGTGGTTGACTTCGTCATGATACCCTTGGCGATATCCAAAGCGATTGCCTCGGTTGGAAAGGGAAACCCCGCGAATACCCTCGGGAGGATAACGGGTGGCGGCCACAATTCCCCTGGCTTGTTCGGCATTGTCGACAAAGGGCATGAGAAAATTGAAAAACCCCAGGTCCAGTAACCGCTTGATGATAATGGGTTCCGCCCATTGAGGCCGGACAACCGGGGCGCTTCTGCTATCCTTCAAGGCCATCAATTGGGGGAGGAAACTTTGCAAATCATTGGGGGCATGTTCGCCGTCAATCAGGATCCAGTCGAAACCGGCGGCTCCGAGAACCTCGGCCGCCAAGGGACTTGCCAGAGAACACCAGCAGCCAATTTGCTTCTTGTTGGCGCGCAGGTTCTGACGAAAGGTATTGGGGATTGGTGAGTAAATTGTGGCCATTGATAAAAAATTTGTTCAGTGAATCTCGGGTTCCGGCACCGAGGCGCTGCGGGCGAGAAAATCAAAATCACATCCCACATCGGCCTGCTCAATATGTTTCAGATATAACTGACCATAGCCTCGGGAATAGGTAGCTTGAGGAAGTTGAATTTCCGCCCTGCGGCGTTCAAGCTCTTTTTCGTCAACCAGCATGTCGAGGCGGCGTTCCGCCACGTCCATCTCGACCAGATCCCCGGTCCTGAGCAGGGCGAGCGGTCCTCCGACATAGGATTCGGGAGCAACGTGCAAAACACATGCCCCGTAACTGGTTCCACTCATCCGGCAATCCGAAATGCGCAACATATCCCGCACCCCCTTGCGCAACAGCTTCTTGGGAATGGGCAGTTGCCCCCATTCCGGCATTCCGGGCCCACCCTTGGGTCCGACATTGCGCAAGACCAGAACCGAGTCCGCATCCACCTCCAAGTCCGGATCATCAATTTTTTCCTCCATCTCATTGTAACTGTCGAAAACAATGGCTTTGCCCCGGTGTTTCAACAAATGGGGTTCGGCCGCCACCGGTTTCAAGACCGCTCCATCCGGAGCCAGGTTTCCCCGCAATATGACCAGGCCCCCCCAAGCGTGAACCGGTTCCTCCAACTTGTGAATGACCTCGTCATGGTGGATTTTGCTTCCCTCAATATTATCGCCCAATGATTTGCCGTTGACGGTCAGACAGTCCGTGGCCAGCAGGGAACGCATCTCCTGCAGCATGGCTCTCAAACCTCCGGCATAGAAAAAATCTTCCATGAGATATTCACCGGCGGGACGTAGGTTGGCCAGGACCGGAACCCGCTCGGACAAGGAATCGAATCGATCGATCTGAAGCGGAATGCCCGCCCGCCTGGCCATGGCCACCAGGTGGATGACCGCGTTGGTAGAACCACTCAGGGCCAAGACGGTTTTGATGGCGTTGTCAAACGACTCGGCAACCAGAATATCCGACGGCTTTAAATCCTCCCAGACCATTTCGACGATGCGCCTCCCCGTATGGGTAGCCAATTGGGAATGCCGCGAATCGGCCGCCGGAATGGAGGACGCCCCGGGTAAGGTGAAACCCAGGGCTTCAGCCGCGCCCATCATGGTCGAGGCCGTTCCCATGGTCATGCAGGTGCCGAAGGAACGGGCAATCCCATCCTCGAGGCCGCGCCATTCACATTCGGAAATCTTGCCGGCTCGAAGCTCAGCCCAGTATTTCCAGACATCCGTCCCGCTGCCCAACACCTTGCCTTGGTAATCCCCTCGAAGCATGGGGCCGGCCGGCAGGTAAATTGCCGGCAGGTCCATACTGATGGCGCCCATGATGAGGGCAGGGGTGGTTTTGTCACAGCCCCCCATCAAAACGGCTCCATCCACCGGGTGGGACCGCAACTGTTCCTCGGCTTCCATGGCCAGTAGGTTGCGGTACAACATGGTGGTAGGCTTCATGAATATCTCCGATAAGGAGAACGAAGGCATTTCGACCGGAAATCCCCCCGCTTGCCAAATCCCCCTTTTCACCTCCTCGGCCCGCGTCCTGAAGTGGCCGTGGCAGGAACTGAGGTCATTCCAGGTGTTCAAAATCGCTATGACCGGTTTGCCCATGTAATCATCCCGGCTATACCCCATTTGCGCGCTGCGGGAACGGTGGGTGGAGGAACGCAAACTATTCACGCCGTACCAACGGTGGCTGCGCAATTCTTCCGGTGTCTTTCTCGGGAGCGAAGATTTGTCCATATAAACAGTCTCGATCTGTAACGGCCCATAATCATTGGGCGCCCTTTCCAGGTCTAGCCTAAAGGATGGATCCCCTTATATTTCTCCCTCATTCCTCATTGGCGCCCCTCGGGCGCCTCCCCCCTTCCTTTTTGTGTATTTTGTGCTTTTTGTGGCTAATCCCTCCTAGTTCTCCCCCTCTCTCTGCGCTCTCTGTGTTCTTTGCGAGAGTCAAATAATTCAGTTGTCAGTGGTCAGTGGTTAGTGACTAGTGGATTTTTCCTAATTCCTAATTCTTCTAACTTCTGAGCATTTTGTGGCTATTTCCCTAACCTGTCCTGCCGCAGCCTTTAGGCGAAGCGGGACCTGTCCTTGCGCAGCCTTTAGGCGAAGCGGGACCTGTCCTTGCGCAGCCTTTGGGCGAAGCGGGATCCGTGATCAATTCTTCAGGGCTTTTCGATCACGATCATGATCATGATCACGATAAACCCCTGCATGCCACGCCGTAGGCCTTGGCATAGGCGGGTGCTTTTTGTAACTATTTCCCCCTCTCAGCGCCAGCCTCCTTCGTCCCTATTGTAGTTCCACTTCTCTCCACTATCCACTCTTCACTCTCCACCGGGCGCCAGCCCCCTCTGTGTCCTCTGTGGTTTATCCCTCCCTATTCCCATCCCCGGCTAAAACATCCCGGCTCTGTCACCGAGCCCAAAAATTAAACATTCTCTTCTCCATCACTCCATCACTCCCTTCTCCCCCATTCCTCATTCCCAATTCCTAATTGGCGCGCCTCCAATATTTGATAATGCAATATTTTCAGAAATGTTGTAGTATTGCTTTCCAATCACCAATTTATCTTTATCCTTTCTTTGGACTCACACGAACAAAGTCGAAAATTCCATCTATTTTCATGAAGGCGCTTAAAAGCACGATCCGAGGCAGGGTGGGTGAAAAAAGGGCCAAACGGGTTCGGCTCAACTTTTTCACCCGATTCCCCGCTTGGGCCGCGCTATGCATCACTCTCCTCCCGGCCGGGCCAAGAGCAGAAGGCGAGGAAGTCACCTCCGGCCAAGAGCCATTACCGGTAGACTTCAACCGCCAGGTCCGCCCCATCCTATCGGAAAATTGTTATGCCTGTCACGGTCCCGACGCCGAGGCCCGCAAAGCAGACCTCCGGTTTGACATCGAGGAATGGGCTTTCCGGGAACGCCCAGACGGACCCCCCGCCATCGTCCGTGGAGATCCGAGAAACAGTCCCCTTTACCAGCGCATAACCCATGCCCTGAAAAGTGAGAGAATGCCCCCAGCCGATTCCGGTAAAGTCCTATCGGAGGCACAAAAGAAAACCCTTTACAGCTGGATCCAGGAGGGCGCCACCTGGGAAGGCCATTGGGCTTTCCTCAAGCCGGTCAAGCCCAAGGTTCCCCAGATATCCTGGGGCCTCAATGAAATCGACGCCTTTACCTATGTGGCTATGCGGGAACGGGGCCTAGCCCCCAATCCGGAAGCGGACCGCCCCACCCTGGCCCGCCGTTTGGCACTCGACCTCACCGGATTGCCACCCACTCCTGAGATAGTGGACCAATTCGTCCACGACTCATCTCCCAACGCCTACGAAAAATTGGTGGAACGGCTAATGGACGACCCGGCTTACGGAGAACACCAGGCCCGCATTTGGCTGGATGCGGCCCGCTATTCCGACACGCATGGGTTGCACCTGGACAACTACCGGGAAATATGGCCCTACCGCGACTGGGTGGTCGAATCCTTCAACCACAACCAGCCCTTTGACGATTTCGTGCTCGAACAAGTCGCCGGAGACTTGCTCCCCAATCCCACTCTGGAGCAACGGCTGGCCACCGGTTTCAACCGCTGCAACCCCACCACCGGCGAGGGGGGCGCCATCGACGATGAATACCGGGCTATTTACGCCAAAAATCGGGTCGAAACCACCTCCACCGTATTTTTGGGCCTCACCATGGGCTGCGCCTCCTGCCACGACCACAAATTCGACCCTTTCAACCAGGAGGAGTTCTATCAGTTCTCCGCCTTCTTCAACAACCTGGATGGGCCCATTATGGACGGCAACGCCTACGATACCAATCCCATCGTCGTCATCCCTAAACCCGAACACCGAAAGCTTTGGCCGCAGGTAAAAAAGGAATTCGAGGCGATGAGCAGACAGGTGGACCAGTTTAAGCAAGCCAGGGAAGGAAAATTTCAGGCCTGGCTCACCAGCGGAGAGGCGGCACACAGTAACTCCTTAATAGAAAAGGACGTGCAATTTTCCCTCACCCTGGCCAAATCGCCCGCCAAAGATGAATTTGAAGAGGATCTAGACGATGACGATCCCGCAGCAATCCCACCTTACCCGACCCGGGAATTTACCATGGGAGATGCGGTCGATTTAAAGGAGCTCGGCAAAACCTTCAATCCGGACAAGCCCTTCACCCTGTTTTGCCAAGTCAAACTTCCCGAAGAAGGCAAAACCAAACAACCCCTCATTCCCCTGCTCTCCCAATTTGATGGAGATCGGGGCTGGCGTCTGACCATGGCCACTACCGATGTTCGCTTCGCCGCCCGCTACCAGTTCACCTTTCAACTGATCCATTCCCTCAAAAACAACGATTTGATATCCGTTACCACTCGGGCCAAACGCAACAATCCCCGGGAAGGTAGCATGGCGAGAATTTACGTCAGTTACGACGCTTCCCAAAAGGCGCAGGGTATCGCCATTTCCGTGGGCCAGCGCCAAAATTACCATTATGCCAAACTCGTCGACAACCTGACTGGCCCGACTGCCACCGATGTCGATTTACGGATTGGCCAAGACCTGGAAGGGCGCGCCTTCTCCAGCAGTTCAATCCGCCAGATCGCCTTCTTCAAGCGAATCATCTACCCCTTTGAAGCCGACTTGGCCGGACTGGATTTAGCGGCGTTCGATAGGGCTCTCAACGTGGCTGAAGACCGACGCAGCAATAACCAATGGAATCTCCTGAGGAACTATTTTTTCGGGGTGCTGGATCCGGAATACCGAGAGTTGAAACGGAAGCAGGCCTCCAAGGAACTGGAACACAGTTACATCTACGACCAAGCCACCGTCTCCTTGGTCATGGAGGATAAGAATGCCACACCCTCTGCCCATATGCTGGAACGGGGCGAATACGATAAACCGGGTGAAAAAGTTTTTGCCGATATTCCAGAAATTTTTGGCGGTTTACCCAAAAGTGCACCGGCCAACCGCCTTGGTCTGGCCCGGTGGCTGGTCCATCCCGAAAATCCACTCACCGCACGGGTAAACGTGAACCGGTTCTGGCAAAACCTGTTTGCTACCGGGCTGGTCAAAACGTCGGAAGACTTCGGTATTATGGGCGAAAACCCATCGCATCCAGACCTCCTGGATTGGCTGGCTGTGCAGTTTCGGGAATCCGGGTGGGACGTCAAAGGACTGATCAAACTCATGGTTACCTCGGCCACCTACCGGCAAAGTTCACATTTCTCATCGGACAAATTGCAGCTGGATCCGGAAAACCGCTTTTTGGCCCGCGGACCCCGTTACCGGCTGGACGGCGAGACCCTTCGCGATCAAGCCCTGTTTGTCAGCGGCTCGTTGAACCCCATACGCGGTGGCCCCCCGGTAAAACCCTACCAACCCGAGGGAATTTGGTATGCGGTGGGCTTTACCGACAGCAATACGGCCATTTTCGAGATGGACCACGGGGAGGCCCTCTACCGCCGCAGTTTATACACGTTTTGGAAACGAACCGCCCCCCCGCCCAACATGGTGGTTTTCGACGCTCCTTCGCGCGAAACCTGCAGCGTGCGCCGGGAGAGGACCAACACTCCGCTGCAAGCGCTCACCCTGATGAACGATCCACAATACGTGGAGGCGGCCCGTCAACTGGCTCAGCGCACCCTGCTGGAAAACCCGGGATCCACCGCTGGAAAAATTCGCGCCATGTACCGCTACGCCTTCGGCACAGCTCCTTCTCCAAAAAACCAAAAAGTCTTTGCCGATTCGTATGCAAAATTCGAATCGGCCTTTCGTAGCAACCCCCGGGATGCCGAAGCCTTGATTGGTGTGGGCGAATCCCTTGCCCCACCGGAACTCGAACCGGTTGAACTGGCATCCCTCACCTTGGTGGCCAACCAAATCATGAATCTGGACAGCTTCGTCAATAAATACTAACCTGCCAAATGTTATCCATGAATCCACTCGACGAATACGTAAAATTGGAAACGCGCCGCCAGTTCCTGGGCAAAATGTCCAAGGGACTGGGCATAGCTGCCATATCCTCCATAGCCGGTACCGGCATCCGCGCTAGCACGCTGACAAACGGTGGTCTGGGCCCGGGAATGCTGGGCAGCCCGCACTTCCCGGCCAAGGCCAAACGCGGCATCTACCTGTTTATGTCCGGTGCCCCCTCCCAACTGGATACCTGGGACTACAAGCCGAAAATGAAGCAGCTTTTTGACACCGACCTGCCGGAATCAGTCCGCCGGGGCCAGCGCTTGACCACCATGACTTCCAACCAGGTGCGCTTTCCTATAGCACCCTCCATTTACGATTTCAAGCCCCACGGCAAATCCGGGATCATGGTGAGCGAACTGCTACCCTTTACCAGCAAAATAGTGGATGAAATAGCGCTCGTAAAATCCGTGTGGACCGAAG
Organism: Opitutales bacterium; assembly: GCA_965218995.1. Classification (GTDB taxonomy): domain Bacteria; phylum Verrucomicrobiota; class Verrucomicrobiia; order Opitutales; family UBA2995; genus JAABVD01. The sequence continues at coordinate 1,279,854 of CBDCML010000004.1, read as the reverse complement.
CGATCAACCACGATCCGGCCATCACTTACATCCAGACCGGCAACCAAATACCGGGCCGTCCCAGCTTGGGTGCCTGGCTGAGCTACGGTCTGGGAAGTCTGAATGAAAACCTGCCCACTTTTGTGGTGCTGAATTCAACCTGGACCGGGCGAAAAGTTGCCCAGGCCCTGTATTCTCGCCTTTGGGGGGCAGGTCCACTGCCTTCCGAACACCAGGGCGTGGCCCTGCGATCCTACGGTGATCCCGTATTGTATATATCGGATCCACATGGAGTAAACCGCCAGCTCCGGCGCGCCATGCTGGACGGGGTCAACGCCATTAACAAGGACCTCTACGAGGAAGTTGGCGACCCGGAAACCCACGCCCGCATATCCCAATACGAAATGGCATTCCGCATGCAGGCATCGGTCCCGGAACTAACCGACCTCTCCGATGAACCGGACTATATCCTGGACATGTATGGCCCCGATGCCCGGATTCCCGGCACCTTTACTTACAATTGCATTCTGGCCCGCCGCCTGGCAGAAAAAGGGGTGCGCTTCTCTCAAATCTTCCACCGTGGCTGGGATCAGCACGGCAGCCTGCCCAAAGACCTACCCAACCAATGTAAAGATATCGATCAGGCTTGTTACGCCCTCATCACCGACCTGAAACAAAGGGGCATGTTCGACGATACCCTGGTCATCTGGGGCGGGGAATTTGGAAGGGCCATTTACTGCCAAGGCGAATTGACTCCCACCAATTATGGACGCGACCACCACCCGCGCTGCTTCACCAAATGGATGGCCGGAGCGGGGGTTAAGGGAGGAACCGTCTACGGAGAAACCGACTCCTTCAGTTACAACATCACCAAAAATCCAGTGCACATAAGGGATCTCAACGCCACTATCCTGGAGCGGTTTGGAATCGACCATCGGCAACTGAGCTTCCGACACCAGGGCCTCGACCTGAGGCTTACAGGCGTCGAAGAAGCCCATGTGGTCCAGGATATACTGACCTGATTCCCCCATCAATCTGTATCTACCGGGCCATCGGCTGTCTGGCCCAGGAGTCGTGAAAATTTTTCTGCACAAAAAAATTTCGTCCCAGGGCTCCCGCCTGCCGTTTGTCCTCAACCTGGGGCTTCTCCTCCTGGCCGGCCACCAGGGAGGTCCCATGGTCCACGGCAAAGAGGGCCAAACGGAAGGGGAAAAGGCGGTCTCCCAAGGGGAGATGATGGTGTACTCCGACCTCATTCACCCGGTATTGGAACAAAACTGCATGAGCTGCCATAATCCGGACGAACGAAAGGGTGAATTTAATATGGAAACCTATCAGAGCCTCCTCAAGGGCGGTGAAATGGGTTATGCCATAGCGCCCGGTGACCGGGAAGACAGCGAACTCTACTACCGCATCACCCTTCCCCATGACCACGAAGATTTCATGCCAGCCGAAGGAAGGCCACCCCTGAACGAAGTGGAAGTCGCTTTGCTGGGTTGGTGGATCGATCAAGGCGCCTCGCCCGATGCGGTGGTGTCCGATTACCCGGAATTGCCTGCTTCCATGGAATCCTATATCGCCCAGGCGTTCATTTCCATGCTGTCGGAGGAAGAACGGGAAAAACGCGAAGGGGAACGGCGGGAACTTTATGCCCAACTCAACCAGATCCAAGACGCCACCGGCATCCTGATCATACCGACCGAACCCCGATCCCTGGAATTCAATTTGGAGACCTACGCCATCCAAAAGCGTTTTGATCACACCGCCTTGAAGCAGTTGCAACCCTTTGCCTCCAGGTTTGTCCGGGCCGACTTGAGCGGAACCCAATTGACCGATGAAGCTATCCCTACCCTCTCCAAATTTGTCAACCTCCAGTCGCTCAATTTGAGTAAAACCATAATAGAGGGGAGAAACATCGACCGATTGGCCGCCCTGCCCAACCTTCGCTCCCTCAACCTTTACGGAACCCCCATCCGTTCCCATTATCTCGATTCCCTCACTGAGCTCAAACAACTGAAGCGCCTCTTTCTCTTCCAAACCGAACTTTACCATGAGAACCATATCGCCCGGCTCAAGGAGGCCTTGCCGGAGTGCGATTTTGTCATGAACTAATGCTTAGTTAAGCCATTTTCCGAACATATGACTACCTCGGAAAAGGAAGGGGTCAAAACGTGAAAAGTTATGCCTTACAGGGTCAGTTGCCTTGTAAAAGTGTATGAAGTACAACGGAATACAGTTTTCAAGGCCTGACCCTTTTCTTGCAGAAGGCATAACTTTTACACGGCCTGACCCCGGCTGGCGCCATGCCTTATGCCCTCAATAACCACGCTTAACAGCAGCATTCAGGTTTGACCCCTTTCCCAGACCCGGCAGGCAGGTTACCGTCAACAACTCTGTACCTTCTCATTCCTAATTCGCGCCCTTGGGCGCCTCCTCCCCTTCCTTTTGAGTCTTTTGTGCTTCTTGTGGCTATTTACCCCATCCGTGCTCATCCGTGGTCAATTCCTAATTCCCATCCGTGCCTGTCTGCGTGCGACGCACAGGCAGGTAATCCGTGGTCAATTTAAAATTCGAACCATCCGCAAATCGGACTGGCAGTAGCCCCAAATATTCTCAAGGCTTCTGGCATGGAAAAGATAATCCTAAAAGCTCCCGTGGAACTCGGGATCGTTCCAACCCATATAAAATTTGTTCCAGGCCTTGTCCCCGACGAAAACGGTAAATTACCGCGCAACCGAGACGGAAATTTGGGATTGCTGGCCGAAGTAGATCGCATACTGGACCAATCACCTGTCGATATCACCGCTGTGCAGATCCCCTTTTTTCCCGGCATCGACTGGGCCGATTGCGACGAATTATTTGGCTCGATCCAGCAAAAGGGAATCAAACCCTCTCTCATCGCCATGGTGGGTGGAGGCGATCCCATGAACCCGGCCGATGAAGATTTCGTCTGCTCGCATCTTGTGGCAAGCCTGGAAGCAGCCAAACGTTACCAGATCGAGCACGTTTCCTCGACTTCGATCGAAGAATGGATGAAACCGGGAGCGAAAACCCTCACAGGAGAAGCCTATGATGCGGCATTGGCCCAGGTGGCCAAACTGCACGCCCGGGCCTGGAGGGAAGGCGGGGCGTCGGACAGTTGCATCAAAGCCTGGCATATCGAATTTCTCCGCGGGGTCGAGTTTCAGACCTTCACCGATATCAGAAAAGCCTGGAGCGTTGTCCGCGCCACCAATTCCGCCCTGGGTGAAAACGCCTTTAAGATCCTGGTGGATGCGGCCCACTGCGGGGACTCCGATTTGTCCATGGAAGAAAACGTGGCCTCGATAGAGGAAATCGGAAGCCAGGGGGGAATCGGCATGTTCCACGCCTCGGCCAAGACGACCCGGGGTTGTTTTTCTACCGATGATGGTTGGATTGGGAACTTGCTTACGGCTTGTGCCGCCACCGGCGGGCTGGAGATGGTGTTGGTCGAACTTTTTCATCACCGGGACGAGGCCTTGGCCGGACTACGCCAGGCAGATCCGCGGCACGGGGTGGACACCACCGACGGCCGTTCCTATACGGAGTGTGTTTGCGAGGGCCTGAGGGATGTGGCCCATCGTCTGAATAACCTGGTAAACCGGGGCATCATATCCTGATTTCTGGATCCTGGATTCTAGTTCGTGACCTTTGCTTCCTTTTGTGGCTAAACCTTCCTCTTCTTCTGTCCCCCATTACCTCTCGCCAAGATCGCCAAGATTTTGAGGAAAAACATGGATGCACAGGATTTGGATAATTCGTGGCCAATCCCTCCGCTCGCCAACCCTCCAAACCAAAACATTCCTCATTCCTAATTCCTAATTGGCGCCCTTGGGCGCCTCCTCCCCTGCCTTTTTGTGTCTTCTGTGCTTTTTGTGGCTATTTTTCCTCCCTCTCCCCTCTGTGCTCTCTGTGTTCTCTGTGGTTAATTCTTTTCCCCATCCGTGGGATCCGTGGTCAATAATCAGTGACTAGTTGCCAGTGACGAGTGGCTAGTGGATTTTTCCTAATTCCTGATTCTCTCCGCCTTTGTGCCTGTGCCTTTGGACCTTTGTGTCTTTCAGTATCTCTCTACCTCTGTGTTTTTTGTGCTTTTTGTGGCTAATTCCTCCGAATTCTCCCCATCTTGGCGCTCTTGGCGTGCTTTGCGAGAGTCTCTTCCCTCTCTGTGTTCTTGTAGGTCTCCCAATCATGAATTTACCGGCTTTTGAGCGCTTTCGAGAATGGGTCCAAATCACTCGTCGCAGAAAGCGCTCGAAAAAGCCTTTGATCGTGCCAATGGTTATGGTTGAACGTGCCAGGAACCCCCTGCGAAGCGGTTGCTACCACCTCGCAGGGACTTCGCAAGAGATCAATCTGAGTTCCGAACTTACTTATGCTGAGTTCATCGCAGAGCGGAGATCCTGCGAAGTATCCTGGCTGAATATCAAACAGTTATCAGAGCCCCATGCTACGGCAGGTAAGCTCGCCTCTACAAGAGTGATATAAGCCATGGAAAATAAAAAATACCATTATATAGCCATCGACATCTCCAAGTCTGACTTGGAAGTGAGAACCCAAAATCACCGTTGCAGCTTAAGCAACAATCCCACCGGCTTTAAGGCCTTGGTTAAAATCGCCGGCCGGCAGGACCAACCCCTGGTGGTTTGCGAAGCAAGCGGTGGATACGAACGCCCTATGATGGATTATCTTCATCAAAAGCAAATAGCGGTGGTTCAGGTCAATCCCAGGCTCATCCGCAGCTACGCGCGCAGCGAAGGCCTCAAAGCCAAGACTGATCCCATAGATGCCTTGATGATTCTGGGTTTTGCCCAGGAGAAACGCTTGCAACCAGGCGCTGTCCCCGATCCCATCCGCCAAGAACTGGCCGCTTGGCTGGATCGAAGAAGTCACCTCACCGAGCAGTTGGCACGCGAGAAGAACCGCATCCAAAACAGTCCGAAGTGTATCAAAGGCGATATTGAGTGGATGATCAAACGCATAGAAAAACGCATAGAAGTTATTGATAATCGAATCCGAGACCTCGTGAAAAAGGATCACCAGCTCAGCCAAGAAGCCCGCCTGCTTCAATCGGTTTCCGGAGTCGGCCCAGTCACGGCCTGGACCCTGTTGGCCTACTTCAGTGAACTGGGAAAGCTCAAGCGCAATCAAATAGTCGCCCTCGCTGGTATAGCTCCCTACAATAGGGACACCGGCAGGTTCAAAGGCAAACGCAAGATTGAAGGGGGACGGGCCAAAGTCAGAAAATGCCTCTACATGGCAGCCCAGACTGCGGCCATCCATAATCCGGTCATTAAACCTTATGTGGAAGGATTAAGAGCCAGAGGTAAACCGTACAAATGCGCTATGGTTGCGGCCATGAGGAAGATGCTCATCCACCTTCATTTTCTTATGAAAAATCATCAATTAAGCCTTGCTTCGTGACACAGTTGCTCTGTGGTTAATCTCCCTCGAACTGGGCAAACCACGAACCCTCAGGCCAGGGGTAGCTGCCGGGTTTCACCGTTACCGACAGCCCGCCAGGACCCCCAATCCTCATCCCAACCACCCCCGGAGCATACTCGCGGATGGGGAAAAAGGTTTTGAACCCCAACCGATGGGCAATAGCGGAAAAGGTTGCGCCCCCTTCTATCCGTAACGCCCTGACGCCTTCGCTTCTTTGCAAAACCTGTTGCACCACCTCAGCTGTGTCCCGGGCCAGTTTCTCCGGGGCTGAGGCCTCCGAAATCAAGGGCCGGTTGATGGCCACGGCTACGGTAGTTTCCCTTGTAAAATGGCCGGTGATTTGTCCGGCCCATTTTTGTAGGGCAAGCGATCGGGTTCCCCTACCCGAATACAGCTCCTCGGGAATTTCACAGATTGTGGCCCCTCCCGCTTTAGCCCGTTCGATGGCCGCGTGGCTGTATTGGGAAGCGCTGCCACATACGTAGAGGATCCTGCCCGGCTCCTCTTCGAAACGGTCCCCCGAATGGATCGCCCTGTGTCCACGAGCCCGCAGGAGGTGAGCGAAAAATTCCGAACCTCCCGCCGGCAGAGTTGCCTCATCCAGCAACCCCACCCATCGGGCCAAATCCTCCTCCTCGAGGGTTTCCCCCACGTTCACCCCAGGCGCCAAAACCGCATCCTCCAGCCGGAGGTAACGAGTGGCCGTGCCATCCGATTCACCCAGCATGCCGAGGACCTCAGAGGTGTGGTGACGGTAATCCGGGTCCTTGAAAAATTCGGTTTGATCCAGCCGGACTCCGTTCAAGAAGTAATGCCCATGGCGGATGGTGCGTCCCAGGCCGGGGTTGGCGGGAAGCAATAGCGCCCTGGACAGGTTCAGCGCCCGCAACATGGTTTCCAGTTCGGCAAGAACATTGCCCCGAAGGGCCGAGTCCGTCTTCTTGTAGATAATTTCCGGACCAAGGCGCGCCAGCTTACCGGTCAATGCCTCGCTCTCGGCCCCGGCCGCATCGGCCGACAAGGTTCGCAGATCGGTTGCGATGACCAGCAGGTCGACAGACTCGACCGGCTCAACTGCCAACTGATAGGCGACGCGAAGACCGTATCGGAGACCGATTCCGGTTATCTCGGCCGCGCCCGTGTAGTCATCTGCAATGACCCCGATCATCCCTGGAAACTCGATAACGCTTTTCGTCTCTGCCGGGCCATTTTCGCCGCATAAGCAAGGGCCAGCAACATGGCATCGGGGCTGGCGATCCCCTTTCCGGCAATATCCATGGCGGTGCCGTGATCTACCGACACCCGTATGATGGGCAACCCCAGGGTGATGTTCACCCCGCGAACACTATTCATTTGTCCCTTCTCCCCATCCCACCGGAAACCTAATACTTTGAAAGGGATGTGCCCCTGGTCGTGGTACATCGCCACACAACCGTCTATAGAACCCCCTCGGGCCTTCGAAAACATGGTATCCGACGGCTCAGGTCCGATAACATCAATGCCCCTCGCCCTGGCTTCCTCCACGGCCGGAATAATCTCCTTCTCCTCCTCCTCTCCAAACAACCCGCCATCGCTGGCATGGGGATTGAGGCCGGCCACGGCAATGCGGGGTTTTTCTATTTCAAAACTGATGCAAGCCTCGTTCAACAGTTCAATCACTTCCAGGATGCGTTCCTTCCGTACCAGATCACAGGCTCGGCGTAAGGAAACATGGGTGGAGACGTGGATGACCCGGAGGTTTTCCTCCACCAACAACATGGCATACCGTTCCGTCTTGGTAAAATGGGCGTAAATCTCGGTATGTCCCGAAAAGTGATGGCCGGCTTGGTGGATGGCTTCCTTGTGGATGGGGCCGGTCACCGTGCCATCCACCTCTTCCGACTGGGCCAGCTCAATCGCCTTGAGGATGTATTGAAAAGCCGCCTCACCCGTCACGGGAGACACACGGCCCATCTCATATTGCCCGGGATCCACCATGCCCATATCGTACAAATCCACCGTGCCGTGCCGGTACTCCCCATCCTCCGCCCGAGTGATCGAATTTACTTTCAAAACTTCCGCGGTAAACTGCATGGCTTGCTCCAGGGCTCCGAGATCTCCCACCAACACCGGCCGGCACTGTCGGTAGACCGATTCATCGGACAAAGCGCGCAGGGCCACCTCGGGACCGATGCCGGCGGGATCCCCCATGGAAATGGCGAGAAAAGGTTTCACGGATTTGGAGATGGATTTCTCCCTAGTGTCATGTCCCGTTAAATTGTTCACTCAATCGGCCGGCTTTTTCGATTGAATTGGCCTTTAGGATATTTGAATTCTTGGAGGGATTAACCACTGAGGACACAGAGATTTAGAAATAAGAAGAGTGTGTTTTTGCGTCTTTTGCGCTGAACCACGGATCCCGCTTCGCCTAAAGGCTACGCAAGGACAGGTTACACGGATGAGCACGGATCCAGGAATTGACTCTCGCGAAGCACGCCAAGAACGCCAAGATTTTTTCTTTTTGACTAACCACAGAGGACACAGAGGGAGAGAGAGGCTTAGATGCTTAGATTTCTTACGATCTTGATCGATAACAAAACATTCCCCATTCCTCATTCCCAATTCGCGCCATTGGCGCTCTTCGCGAGCTTTGCGAGAACCCATTCCCAGTTTCTAATTCGCGCCTTTGGCGCTCATGCCACTCTGTGTTCTTGTAGGTCTCCCAATCATGAATTTACCGGCTTTTGAGCGCTTTCGAGAATGGGTCCAAATCACTCGTCGCAGAAAGCGCTCGAAAAAGCCTTTGATCGTGCCAATGGTTATGGTTGAACGTGCCAGGAACCCCCTGCGAAGCGGTTGCTACCACCTCGCAGGGACTTCGCAAGAGATCAATCTGAGTTCCGAACTTACTTATGCTGAGTTCATCGCAGAGCGGAGATCCTGCGAAGTATCCTGGCTGAATATCAAACAGTTATCAGAGCCCCATGCTACGGCAGGTAAGCTCGCCTCTACAAGAGTGATATAAGCCATGGAAAATAAAAAATACCATTATATAGCCATCGACATCTCCAAGTCTGACTTGGAAGTGAGAACCCAAAATCACCGTTGCAGCTTAAGCAACAATCCCACCGGCTTTAAGGCCTTGGTTAAAATCGCCGGCCGGCAGGACCAACCCCTGGTGGTTTGCGAAGCAAGCGGTGGATACGAACGCCCTATGATGGATTATCTTCATCAAAAGCAAATAGCGGTGGTTCAGGTCAATCCCAGGCTCATCCGCAGCTACGCGCGCAGCGAAGGCCTCAAAGCCAAGACTGATCCCATAGATGCCTTGATGATTCTGGGTTTTGCCCAGGAGAAACGCTTGCAACCAGGCGCTGTCCCCGATCCCATCCGCCAAGAACTGGCCGCTTGGCTGGATCGAAGAAGTCACCTCACCGAGCAGTTGGCACGCGAGAAGAACCGCATCCAAAACAGTCCGAAGTGTATCAAAGGCGATATTGAGTGGATGATCAAACGCATAGAAAAACGCATAGAAGTTATTGATAATCGAATCCGAGACCTCGTGAAAAAGGATCACCAGCTCAGCCAAGAAGCCCGCCTGCTTCAATCGGTTTCCGGAGTCGGCCCAGTCACGGCCTGGACCCTGTTGGCCTACTTCAGTGAACTGGGAAAGCTCAAGCGCAATCAAATAGTCGCCCTCGCTGGTATAGCTCCCTACAATAGGGACACCGGCAGGTTCAAAGGCAAACGCAAGATTGAAGGGGGACGGGCCAAAGTCAGAAAATGCCTCTACATGGCAGCCCAGACTGCGGCCATCCATAATCCGGTCATTAAACCTTATGTGGAAGGATTAAGAGCCAGAGGTAAACCGTACAAATGCGCTATGGTTGCGGCCATGAGGAAGATGCTCATCCACCTTCATTTTCTTATGAAAAATCATCAATTAAGCCTTGCTTCGTGACACAGTTGCTCTGTGGTGATTTATTTTAAGGACGGCTACACCGCGACCTCGAAACCCCTTCGGTATTCTCTTCCCAGCAGTTGATTGGCTTCCGCATTGCCCTTGAACCTTTCCTTTTCCGTATCGAGCCAGAGCTTTTTATTCCCCACCCGGTGCGCTATGTTGGCCAGGTGAAGCAAGGCCGTGCTGGCGTGCAAGGCATCGAGGCTGGCATGGGGCGCTTTACGCGATTTCACGCAATCGAGGAAGTTGGCGCAATGGGGCTCGTCTCCCGGGCGACCGTAAACTTTCTCTTCGAGACGCCCACCGGCTTTGGTCACTATCCAACCTCCGCCATGCCGACCGATCGTCATCATTAATTCGGAACCATACAGTTCAATGCGGGTTGCATTCTGGGTCCAGTAGGGAAACTCATTATTCCGGCGGATGCTGTGGTCGGTCTTGCGCATGTACTTGGGATAGTTGGAGTGCTCCAAGGTCATGACAAAGCCCGGAAACTCGTAGACGGTCTCCAGCAAATCTGGCACTTCGGAATCGTCCCCTTTATGCTGAAGTCGTCCCCCGGCGCTGGAAACGGAAAAAGGCAATCCGGGATCCCCCATCAGCATGGCGGCCAAGTCGATTTGGTGAGCGGCATCGTCGGCCAAATCACCTCCCGAGTAATTCCAATAGTGATGCCAGCCCCGCTCGAAGATATCCTCATGCCAATCGTGTAGGGCCGCGGCCGGACCGGTCCATTCATTCCAATCAAAATCCCGCGGTTTTTCCCCGGGATCCCCCAGATAAAACGGTCCTCCAGGCTTGAGGTTATAAACCTTGACTAGGCGAATATCCCCCAGCTTACCGGAGCGAACGTAATCGCGGGCCAAGTGATTGTAGGGAGCGCTGCGGTTTTGGGTTCCAACCTGGAGGATGCAACCATTCCTGCGGGCCAATTTCGCCATCTCCTGACTCTCCCAGATGTTGTGGCAATGGGGTTTTTCCACGTAAACGTCTTTTCCCGCCTGCATGGCCAGAATGGAAGCCGGACCATGCCAGTGGTCGGGAGTGGCGATAATGACGGCATCGATAGATTTTTCCTCGAAGACTTTCTTCATATGGCCGTACCTCTTGGGCTTCTTCTCCTGGTAATCGGCCACCTCCGCAGCGACTTTGTCGATGCGCTGAGGATTCAGATCACAGAGGCCGACCAATTCACCCCCCTGCCCCATCATGGTCAAAGCGACGTTCCTTCCCCGTCCCCCGCAACCAACCAGGACAAAGCGCACCCGTTCATTGGCTCCCAGCACGTTTCCCCAGGAAGAACGGCTCATGGCCATGGCAGAGCCGGCCACAGCAGCGGAGGTTATGAATCGTCGACGCGATACGGATTTCGTTTTCATGGAAATATCTCTGAATCAGGTTGTGTCTACCGATATTGAAGCCTGCTTTCCGGGAGGTCGAGAAACCTTTTTTGGCCCCATTCGGGTCAGGCCCCCTCGGGGTCATTAATCAGTGACCAGTTGCCAGTGACGAGTGGCTATTGGATTTTTCCTAATTCCTGATTCTCCCCGCCTTTATGCCTCTGGCGACAGCCAATTCCTAATTCCTAATTCGTGAGCTTGGCGAACTTCCCCCCCTCTTTGCGCTCTTAGCGTGCTCAGCGAGAGTCAAATCCTCATCCGTGAAATCCATGGATCAACTTCTCAATTCCGTGCTTTAACCGCGACCAGATACATGAGTCGCTCCCGATGAGGCGCGGCTTCGCCCTCGGCCAGGTTTCCTCCCAAAGCAATGTGTCCCGCCTCAAATGCATTTGTGTAAATCGAAGCGCTATACGCGGAATTCTCCTGTAATAATTTCAAGGTCTCGCCGGTATCCTTCCAATCGGCCAGCCATCCGGGTCGTCGTTCGGAGCGATCATCGTGGGCCACGTAGATAAACACATCCCGGTCGACCTGGAAGCTGAGGAAGTCCTCCGCAGAACCACTACTCTCGGCATCCCGATTATCGGTAGTCAGCCAAAGGACATCCCGCAAAGACCCGGGTATGGCATGGAAACGGACCGACCCACCCAGGTAGGCATGTCGGCCCGCCTCCGGCTGGTCGGGCGCCACCACGTAGGGGCCATGTGATTTGGCCACGATCTCGTTAATACTCAAGGCATCCCATTCCGGAGCCTCCAAATAGGCCAGCGCGATACCCTGTTCCTTGGCCACACTGTAAAAGAGGTAGTGCCGCCCGTTCTCCCCATAGACAAATGGATCCAGCAATACGGGTTGAGGAATTCTTTCGTAATCCCGTTCAGGTTTCAATACCGGCGTTGGATTCGGCTTCAGGCGCCAGTTCATCCAGTCCGGGTCGCCAATTTCCATTTCAACTACTTTGATATGCTCCGGTCGGTCGAGCTCATGGCTGTAGAAAACGAATAATCGGTTGTTGTGCAGTTTCAGGGCGAAGTGCCGGTCTTCGTAATGGAAAAGGTCAGGACCCGGCTCGAAGTTGGTCAGATCATCCCGGGAACGCACCATCGGCCCGCGTCGGGGAACCCCATAAAAATAACCCCGGTAGCGAAAGACGCGCATGTACATATGACCCAGCACCTCGGCCGAGTAAGGCTGGAAATTCAGACCTTCCGCAGAGACCGCGACAAAGGTTTTCTGACCGAGCGACACGTCCAAAGAAGGGGCGTGGTAATACATCGCGAATCTCCGGTTTCGATGATCCACATGCACATCCGGTGAAGCCACGTGATCGAAGGCGAATTCCTTCACCGCATCCAGGCCGAACACTCCTTTGCCGGGATTGAAGACCTTCCAGGGACCTTCCAATTCCTCCGCGTAGGCCATGCGGATGTGCCCCCCCTTGTGGTGGGAAAAATAGAGGTAGTATTTGCCGAGGGGGTTTTCCACCCATTCCGGAACTCGGATCAAGGAAGGTCCGGCAATACTGAGATATCGGTCAAAGTCCACCTCCCGGCTCATCTCGTAGGCTTCATCCCCAATAACATCCACCGAAAGGATGGGATTTCCCTCAAAGCGCTCGGCCCGGATCTCCAGACCTTCGACCGGCAGACCGACAGACAAAACTAAAAACAAGACTGAGGCCAGACTCCGCATGTTTCCCGTTTAACTTCAATTCTTGACCACGGATGGGACTATTAACCAAGGATTACCGGGATGGAAACGAAATAGACCATGGATCCTGCTTCGCCCAAGGGCTACGGCAGGACAGGTTACGCGGATAGGAACGGATAAGGAATGAGAGATTTTCTCTCGCCAAGGCGCAAAGAGCGCAAAGAGGGAGAGAAGAATTTAATTCCTAATAATCCGTGGTCTATCTCTTCAACCATCGTCCCCTTCTATCTCGGCATCTCAGTACCTCGGAATCTCAGCATCTCAACCTCCGTGTTTATCCGTGTTATCCGTGGTTCATTATGCATTCCTCTTCGTGCCCCTTTGTGGATCATCAGCCTTAATTCCTAATTCGCGAAGCGATCCTGTTCCGGCAGAGCCGGATCAGGAGACCGAAGGAAGCGTTGTTAGAAAATTCTTAAACATCGTTGTTACCTCTAATTGGCGGGTAGGAAAACCCGCCCTCCGTTTTCTGCCTCAGCGAGGGTCAATTCCCCATCCGTGCCTATCCGTGTAATCCGTGGTTTTTTTCTCGTGGATTCCTAATTCATGACTTCAGTCGACCGGCCAATGGGGTGAAGGCACATGCTCGGATCTCAGACGTTTAACAAAGTCTTTCACAATCTCCGGATATCGCCCGGATACATCGTACTTTTCCAGAGGATCCGCCTTTAGGTCGTACAACTCCAATGGGCCGTCCAGGCCATAGCGAACGGCCTTCCACTTGCCCAATCGTCCCGCCTGCAAGAGCCGTTTTCTGGGAAATTCCCAGTAGAGGAACCGTTTTGAGAGATCCTGGGGTTCCCCCCGAAGGGTCGGCGCCAGGCTGACTCCGTCCGGATTCTTCAGCCACCGGACTCCCGCCAGTTCAGCGAAAGTAGGCAAAATGTCCACGAACATCCAGACCGTTTCATCGGTTGCCCCGGCCTCCACCTCTCCAGGCCACCTCACAATGAGCGGAACGTTCAGACCGCCCTCGTAAACCGTGCTTTTCCTTCCCCTTTTACCCGCCGTCGAGTCGAGAAACACCGTCCGGTCATTATCCACCGCCCCGTTGTCCGAGGTAAACATGATCAGGGTCTTTTCGGTAATTCCCAGTCGTTCGAGCTCTTCCATTATCTCCCCCACGTATCCATCCAGACGCGACACCATGGCGGCATAGATCTTGACCGATTCCGGCCAATCCTTCTCCTCATAGGGAACCAGGGAAGGCACTTCCATAAGGGCGTGAGGAATGGTGAAGGGCAGGTAGAGAAAGAAAGGTCCTTCGCTGTGCCGACGCATGAAATCGAGGGCAAAATCGCGCATCATGTCGTTGGAATATACCTGGCGTTTTCCATCCCGATTCTCCGGGATGGTCATCTTTTCGCGGTTCCTCCAAAGAAAGTCCGTGTAGTAATAGGAAGCGTGATTCTGATTGAGGTACCCGAGCCACTCATCGAAACCCATATGAGTCGGTGTCCCCGCCGAAGTCGGCTCCCCTATTCCCCATTTGCCGGCCGCTCCCGTGGCATAGCCGACCTCTTTTAAAACTGAGGCGACAGTCGCTTCATCACCGATCAGGGACAGACGCATGTTGCCTTCCCCAAATTTCTCCAGCTCACCTCCCACTTTCGGGCCGTTGCCGCGAATGCGGGCATGCCCCGTATGCAAGCCGGTCATCAACACGCAACGTGAAGGAGCGCACACCGGTGAACCGGCATAGAATTGGGTAAACCGGGTTCCTTGCTCCGCCAGTCGATCGATATTGGGAGTAAGGATCCTATCCCCTCCAAAACAACCGAGGTCCCCATAACCCAAATCATCGGCCATAATGAAGATGATATTAGGCAAGGCGGGGGAAAAGTCGGCCCATGCCACCGATTGACCACCCGTTACAGGCAAAAACAAGAGCAGAAATAAACGCCAAAGCGGCTGGATCATGGTAAGGGCCCGGGTAGATTACCACTTCCTGCAGGATTTCCAGCAAAGGGATTCTCAAACCAGATCACACCGAGTTTGAGATTTTCCTCCGATGTGACCACATCCGGATCGCCATCTCGGTCCATATCGCAAAGCTGCAAATTGTCGTATTTTTCCTCAGAATGGCCCGGGGATGTGCGGATGTCATGCAGTTTCCACCTGCCAGCCGTTGGTGAAATTTCATACTCAAGCCAGAAGACACGGGAGCCAATGCCCACATGGGTCGTGAATACGAGATCCACCTTTCCGTCCCCATTCACATCGCCACACGCGACTCCCTTGGTCCCATTCTTGTAGCCAGAGAAAGGGCGTTCACCGTGCACATGCACCGGGTAGGAAGTAAACCCTTTCCCGCAGGCATGATTTCGGTACAAAGTTGCTACACGACTGCTTTGTGTATCCCGGTAGTCGGTGGCCACGATGTCGACATGACCATTGCGGTCGAAGTCCGTCAAGGCCAGGAATGAAGCGGAATCCCCAAATACATCAACGGTGTGCATCCTCCAGGGTAGGTCCGGCGAAAAATTTGGACTGGGGTTTTCCAACCAGGCCATCACATGTCGGGCTCCGGTTACGATATCAAGATCCCCATCACCATCCATATCGACCGGTTCGATACTCATAATACTGGGAGTTTCATTTGAGATCACGTACTCCTCCCATTCCATTACCGGCAGATCAGTAGTCGCCCGATACCAGTAGAGAGTGGGACTTGAGCTGTCCTTGTTCATGGCGCCCGCAATCACATCCGGCCCAACTTCTCCATCCAACTGTGCCGCTTTTGCCTGAACCCAGAGTCGTGCCGCCCGGTCGATACGCATACGAGTCCATCTGGTCTCATCCATGTAGTCAATTGAGGGACCGGGAGCCCAATGAATAAACAGTTGGCGGGTTGTTTCACTGGCAGTGATCACGTCCATTGATCCATCACCATTCAGATCCCCAAACTTGGAATCTTCGACATCCCCCGCCTCCAAATGCACGCGTTTCATCCACTCGCCTTTCTTTGATTCAGAGCTACCAGGATTTAAATACACAATGGCTCTCGAAGCATGCTGCCAGGTCGCCACCACATCCGGAAATCCGTCGTTGTTAACATCTTCTACATCAACACCGTCAGCACCTTTTCCCATAAGGGGTCCTCGGTGAATGAAGTGCATGATCCATTCGGCTTCCTGAGATTCCGATCCTTCCCTTGCCAAAGCAGGCCTTTTCGAATCAGTCGTCCAATCAGGGTCACCACGGGCGACAGAAAAGAAAAGGCCAAGACCAGCAAGGATATACCCTGATCGTCTGCACAGCGCTTTTGGACCGTTTACCTTCATTCTTGGAAGTCCCCCCATTATTATTTGTCGCCAGACCCGGACTAAGCAAGCGACATCCTGCGGGAAATCAAAGTTAGAGTTTGAGTAAGCAGGACTCCGAAGCTAAGTTCCTTAACGGATGAAAGGCAATATTTTATCCCAACTCCATTCTGCTGGATTGACTTTGGCAATTCTGCTTTGCCCCATCGCCGGGGCTGCCGCCACTGAAAGGCCCAACATCCTCTGGATCATCGGTGAAGATGCTTCTCCCCACATTGGATGCTATGGCGAAACCCTCATCAAAACGCCGCGGCTGGATCAAATGGCCAGCAAGGGTATCCGCTTTTCCCAGGCTTTCGTTACCGCTCCAGTCTGCTCCCCCTGCCGCTCGGCTATGATTACCGGAATCTATCAAACGACCCTGGGAGCCCAAAACCACCGCAGCCAGCAAACCGCACGCAAAGGCGGCGGCAATACCGCATACTACGATAGCTATGAGTTACCGGAGGCGGTCAAACTGGTTCCGAAGCTCTTTAAGGAGGCAGGCTATTTCACCACCCTGGGCCAGGGACCGAATTGTCGTAAGCTTGGCAAGACTGACTACAATTTTATTTTTGATCCTTCTGTTTATCACGGGGCCGACTGGCGACTCTGCCCCCCCGACCGACCGTTCTTTGCCCAAATCATGCTGAACGGCGGCAAAGATTGGCAACGGGTTCAAGGCAGAACCGATCCCGGTCAAGTCCAACTGCCGCCCTACTATCCGAACCATCCCGTTTTGCGCAAACGCTGGGCCGCTTACCTCGACAGTTGGACCAAGCAGGACCGGGAAGTTGGCCAGATCCTCGACGATCTGGAAAAAGCCGGAGTCGCGGAAAATACCATCGTCATTTTCTGGACCGATCACGGACTGGCCCAGGCAAGGGCCAAACAATTTCTCTATGACGAGGGTATAAAAATTCCCCTGCTGGTGCGTTTTGGCGACGAACGCTTGAAGGGAACAGTGCGAGACGATCTGATCCTGCAAATCGACGTTGCGGCAACCTCCCTGGCACTGGCTGAAATTTCAGCGCCGGACAACATGCATGGGAGGAATGTATTTCAGGCGAACTACACGCCGCGCAGCATGATTGTATCCGCTCGCGACCGCTGCGATGAGACCGTAGACATTATCCGTTGCATCCGCACCAATCGCTTCAAGTATATCCGCAATTTCATGTCCTATCGTTCCCATACTCAACCGAACGAAACCAAGGACGACGAGGATTACCTGCTGACCATAAGAGCGCTGCATGTTTCGGGTAAACTGACCGAACTGCAAAGCCGAATCCTCGCACCCACCCGCCCCGAGGAAGAACTGTATGACCTGCAGTCAGATCCATTCGAAACCGTAAACCTGGTCAACCACCCGGGGTTCCGGAATACGCTCAATGATTTGCGAAACCAGTTGTACTCCTGGATGAAGGACACCGGCGATACCGGACTTATCCCGGAGCCGATTCTGGAAGACATGGGCCGCGCATACGACAACAAGTATTTTATTTTAAAACAACCGAGGCACAGAAATCTCATCGGCAATCTCATCAACCTTATCGAGGCCGGTGAACAAGGCAGAACAGACCTCTTGCACAATGCGCTGAAGTCATCGGATCCTTCCCGCCGTTATTGGGCAGCCACCTGGCTGGGGATAAACGGAGGCCCGCAAAGCATCCACCTTCTGGAGGAGAAGTTAAGCGATCAGATCCCCGCCGTACGAATCGCCACTGCACGTTCTCTACATCAGCTTGGCAGCGCCCAAAACACGGTCCAAATCATTGCGGACGAAATCGGTGATTATAACCTCATCAACGGACTTTTTGCCATGCGCGCGCTGGAATGGATAGGCGAGTATTCCGCTCCGGAGCGCCAGCGTATCGAGGAAGCACAGAATCATCCCTACGAATATGTCCGGCGCATCGCCAACCGACTTTCTACACCATATATTGGCCAGAATAGCGGATTATAAACCCTCCACTCCTATCTATTTTGGCGGGTCCACGCGCCCCACGATTACTTCCCGATTTTTCTTCAGGATACTCCACAAAACCCAGGGTTCGGATGGATCCCAGGCAAAAGCCTGCCCTTCCGCCGGAATTTGAATCGTATCCACCCATTTCAAAATGGATCCGGCTTCGGGTATTTCCAACACGTAAAGTTCTGTGCGATCGTGACCGGTTCCATAGATGCGGCCATCGGGGCCGAACCCCCCACCCGAGCAACCGTAATCGTCGAATTTCTCGATCAGCTCCTCAGGAAACACCCACGCCGCAACCCGTCGCCATTGATTATCGAATTTAACAATCTGTGACCAACTGGGATCTTTGGCCGGTTCGGCGGCCCGATTTCCATAATAAACAAAGCCGGCAAACCAGAAACCGGCCCTGCGGTCGAGCCAAGTGATGGAGCCGAATCCGTGCCCGAAGCTGTGCGACTCAATATGCTGCAGAGTTTCCGAATCGAACACCTCCACTGAACTGGTGGATGGCACCCCCGGATAATTGGAATGGGCCGCATACAACTTCCCCTCATGAAAGAATCCGTCGTTCATGTGAATGAGGGGATCCCCCTCCGGACATTCCCAGGAAGCAATCCGGACTCCGTCCGACTTCCGGTACTTTCCAATGGCAAAATTGGAAACCACGTAGGCAAACTTGTCGTCAACGGCGACACCCTGTTTCGCTTCCGGCGCTGGAAAGCGCTTGATCTCCCCATGTTTCCTATCCGCCTGAGAAAGTGGGCAGAAAACACTGATAAGAAGGGCAAACAACAGTGAGGCGCGAGTCATGGAAAGGTTTATCTAACAACGCTTGCTTTGGTCGCTCGATCCTGCTTCGCCCAAAGGCTACGACAGGACAGGTCCCGCTTCGCCTAAACCGTGCTTCGCAACGCTACGCAGGTCAAGAGGCTACGGCCGGACAAGTTAGGGAAATAGCCACAAAAAGCACAAAGGAATAGAGGGGAAAGGACTCTAGCCCGCATGTCTCACAAATCTTCTACTGCGCTCCGGAATACCGGCACTGGTGCGGACTTCGTTGGATTCGCGACTTTGCAGGGTGTCGACCCAGCTTCACCCGCTCACGACACGCCGTTGCATAGCAACTTTGCGACGCACGGTCGGCTCGAAACCCGCGCCAGCACTCGATCTCCGTTCGCTCGCGACGAATTTTGTGAGACATGCGGGCTAGGGTATTTCAGTTGTAGGAGCGGCTTTACGCCGCGATCCCAGGAAACAGTCTCGGAGCAATCGCGGCGTACCGTGCGTCGCAAAGTTGCTATGCAACGGCGTGTCGAAGCCGCTCCTACAATTCGATCACGATCACGATCAAGATTTAAATCTGCATGCCACGCCGTAGGCCTTGGCGTAGACGGGTGCTTTTTGTAGCTATTTCCCCCTCTCAGTGCCAGCCTCCTTCGTCCCTATTGTAGTTCCACTTCTCTCCACTATCCACTCTTCACCGGGCGCCAGCCCCCTCTGTGGTTAATGAAAAAGAAAAATTCTTTGCGAGCTTTGCGAGCTTTGCGAGAGTCAATTCTTGGGGGTCAGGCCGGAATCGGTTCGGTAACGCCGAATACTTCCCGGGCGTCGGCAACGGCGCCGGTGATGGCGGCGGCGGCCACCATCAAGGGGCTCATCAACAGGGTGCGTCCGGTCGGGCTTCCCTGACGGCCTTTGAAGTTGCGGTTGCTGGAACTGGCGCATACCTGGTCGCCCATCAATTTGTCCGGATTCATGGCCAGGCACATGGAACAACCGGCCGACCGCCATTCGAAACCGGCTCGGGTAAAGATTTTATCGAGTCCTTTTTCCTGGGCAATTTTCGCGACCACTTGCGACCCCGGAACGGCTATGGCTTTTACGGAACCAGCTACCTTTCGGCCCCTGATATATTTGGCCACCTCTTCCAAGTCGCTGAGACGGCCATTGGTGCAAGAACCCAGAAAAGCCACGTCTACGGGGATTCCCTTTATGGGGCGCCCCCCTTCGAATTGCATGAAGGCGAGAGCTTCTTCCACCCCGGCTTTCTGTTCGGGGGAAACGGAGTCGGGAGTAGGAATGGCTTCGTCGATGGCAATGCCCTGCCCCGGATTAATGCCCCAGGTGACGGTGGGAGCGATTTCGGCCCCATCGATCGTCACCACGTCGTCATAGAGGCAATCCGGATCGGAGGCAAAGTCCCGCCAACGTTGCACCGCTACGTCCCATTGGCGCCCGGCGGGGGCGTAGGGGCGGCCCTTCAAATAATGAAAGGTTTTGTCGTCGGGATTGACGTAGCCACACCGGGCCCCGCCCTCGATGGACATATTGCAGACGGTCATGCGCTCCTCCATGGACATGGCCTGAAAAATTTCCCCGCCGTATTCGTAGGCGTACCCGAGTCCCCCGTTCACTCCCAACAGGCGAATAATGTGGAGGATTACGTCCTTGGCATAAACCCCGGGATTCAAGCGCCCGTTCACATTGATACGGCGGACCTTGAGTTTGCTCATGGCCAAGGTTTGGGTGGCCAGGAGATTACGGACTTCGGTAGTCCCCACTCCAAAGGCAATGGCGCCGAAAGCGCCATGGGTGGAGGTATGCGAATCTCCGCAGGCTATGGTGCAACCCGGCTGGGTGATGCCCTGTTCGGGCCCGACGATGTGGACAATCCCCTGCCGGCCGGAATTCAGATCGAAAAAGGTGATGCCAAATTCCCGGCAGTTCTTTCTCAATTCCCTGATCATGGCGTCGGCCAGGGGATCGGAAAAGGGCTCGGTAAATTCATTGGTGGGGACGATGTGATCCACCGTGGCAAAAGTGCGGTGGGGAAATTTGACCCTTACCCCCATTTCCCGGAGCATGCCGAAAGCCTGGGGGCTGGTCACCTCGTGGATCAGGTGGGTACCTATAAAGAGCTGCGTCTGTCCGTTGCCCAAGGTCCGGACGGCATGCGCATCCCATACTTTTTCAAATAGGCTTTTTCCCATGCATAGAAATTTCCGGGCGTATTACACCGATTGATCTCTTGCAAGAGGAAAGCATTCGGGGAAGGAGAGATTAACCACAGAGGACTCAGAGGACACAGAGAGGGAGGAATGGGGAAATAGCCGCAAAAGAACGCAAAAGACGCAAAAAGGAGAAGTTCGTTTTGCTCACCAATTAAGAATTGGCTGCCGCAAAAGGGAGAAGGAATGGGGGAGAAGGGAGTGATGGAGTGTTGGAATGAGGGAGAAGAGAATGTTTAATTTTTGGGCTCGGTGACAGAGCCGGGATGTTTTAGCCGGAAAGAGGAATCTCGCTAAGAAGGAAGAGGGATGCGCCATGGGCGCCAATTAGGAATTAAGGGTTTTGGGTATTTTTGTGGCTCCTTTTTTATTGGAGGGTCGCGGAGGAAGGGGTCAAACCTTGAATTTGTGAATGGCTTCAAAATTACAAGGAATGACCCCGACAGGCTCCATCCTGTTGCCGCAAGCATCAAGCGAAGCGTTGTTTTATTTTAAAATCCGTGGTTGAAGCCGCAAAAGACCGCAAAAACACACCATTCTTATTTCTAAATCTCTGTGTTCTCTGTGCCCTCCGTGGTTGGTTCCTAATTCTTCTTTTTCCTCTTGCCGCCTTTTTTTGCCCAGGAGTCGCGCAATCCCACGGTCTGGTTGAACACCGGGCTGGTCTCGGTGGAGTCGGGATCGACACAATAGTATCCCTTGCGCTCGAACTGGAATACATCCCCCACCCCGGCCTCGGCCAGTCGGGGTTCGCCAAAAGCGTTTACAACCTTCAAGGAATGGGAATTGAGGTTGTCGATGAAGTCCCCGTTGCCATCCGGATCCTCCCGATTGAACAAGGACTGGTAGAGGCGGACCTGGAAGGGCACATTTTCGGTGGCGCTGACGAAGTGAATGGTTCCCTTTACCTTGCGGCGGTCGGGGGTGGAGCCGCCGCGGGAAGCGGGATCGAACTCGGCCAGAATTTCCACAACATTTCCGCTCCGGTCGACCTTGTAGTCCCTGGCCGTTATGTAGCAGGCGTAACGCAGGCGGACTTCCCGTCCCGGAGCCAGTCGAAAAAATTTTCGGGGCGGATCCACCATGAAGTCGTCCCGCTCGATATAGATCTGGCGGGTCAGGGGCACGTTGCGAAAGCCCATGGATTGGTCCCCCGGGTGGTTCGGGCCTTGGTACCATTCAACCGTGTCGGCAGGAAAATTGGTCAGGGTCACCTTGATGGGATCCAACACGGCCATCCTCCTGGTCGCTTTGGCTTCCAGATCCCGCCGCAGGCAAAATTCGAGCAATGCGATATCGACCACCTGGTTTTGTTTGGTCACACCCACCCGCCTGGCAAACTCTCGAATAGCTTCGGGGGTGTAGCCCCTGCGGCGGTACCCGCTCAGGGTGGGCATGCGGGGGTCGTCCCATCCGCTGACGTAGCCCTCTTGCACCAACCTCAACAATTTGCGTTTGCTCATGACGGTATAGGTCAGGTTGAGGCGGGAAAATTCAATTTGCCGGGGTCTGGAGGGAACGGGAAGGTTTTCGATGTACCAGTTGTAAAGGGGGCGGTGGTTTTCAAATTCCAGGGAACACAGGCTGTGGGTGACGCCCTCGATGGCATCCCCCTGACCGTGGGCGAAATCGTACATGGGATAAATGCACCACTGGTCTCCGGTGCGGTAATGGTGGTGATGGAGAATGCGGTAGATGGTGGGATCGCGCATGTTCAGGTTGGGATGGGACATGTCGATTTTGGCCCGCAGGATTTTGGATCCATCGGGGAAATCCCCTTTTTTCATGCCTTGAAAAAGGGCCAGGTTTTCTTCTATGGAACGGTCCCGGTAAGGGCTGTTTTTGCCTGGCCGGGTCAAGGTTCCCCGGTAGGCCTTGACCGCCTCAGGGCTGAGGTCGTCCACGTAAGCCTTGCCCTGTTCGATCAGGTAAACGGCCCACTGAAAGAGCTGTTGGTAGTAGTCGGAGGCAAAGAAGAGGTTGTTTCCCCACTCCACCCCCAGCCAGGAGAGGTCCTTCTTGATCGCCTCCACGTAGGACATGTCCTCCTTGCTGGGGTTGGTGTCATCGAAGCGCAGGTGAAACCGTCCCCCGTAATCCTGGGCGATGGTGTAGTTGGCAAAAATGGCTTTGCAGTGCCCGATATGGAGATAGCCGTTGGGCTCGGGAGGGAAACGGGTCACGATGGTCTCATGTTTTCCCGCCGCAAGTTCTCCATCGATAATATCCCGGATAAAATTGGTGGCCGCCGGTTGGTCGCTCATGGAAAAGGTCAAGTGCTGTAGAAAAGTAGAGTAGCCACAAAAGGCACAAAAAACACAAAACTAAACTTGTGAATTCTGTGCTTTTTGTGGCTACTCCAACCCCATTTCCAGGCGGGTCAGAACCCGTTTGCGCCCCAAAACCTCCAACATGGGGAGCAAATCCGGTCCGCCACCCCTCCCGGAAACGGTAAAGCGGGTGATGGGAAACCACACAAAGGGTTTTTTTTGCCGGCGGGAACGGGCCAATTTTCCAAACCCCTCTTCCAGGCCGGCTTCGGACCATTCCCCGACACTCTGCAAACAGGCCCGCGCCTCCCGCAGTTTGAGAAGGGAATCCTCCTTTTTCATGAGCCGCCGGCGGGCCTTTTCATCCACGGGGTAGGAATCGCAGAAAAAGTAAGCCACATATGCGGGCAAATGGTGCAGGGAACGGACTTTATCCCGACAAAGAGCCAGAACGGCCCGGGAGTAGGTAAGGTCCGAGACATCGAGCCCGGCCCGCTCTAGAACAGAAAGGGCCCGTTCCATAAATTCTTCCCGGGGCAGGCGGCGCAGGTGCTCGGTATTGATGTGGGCCAATTTTTTTTCATCGAAGCGGGCATTTCCCTTCTGAATTCCATCCAGGTCGAATTTTTCCAGCAATTGTTTCGGGGACATGATTTCGCTGTCGTCATTGGGATTCCAGCCCAGGAGGGCTAAAAAGTTGACCAGGCCGGAGGGAAGGAAGTGGCGGCGGGCATAATCCTCCAGGTGGACCCCATCCCCCCGCTTGCTCATTTTTCCCGGCCCCTTGTTGTTCAGGATCATGGGCAGGTGGACGAACTGGGGCAGGGGCGATCCCAAGGCTTTGAAAAGTTCACAATGTTTGGCCGTGTTGGAGAGGTGGTCCTCCCCCCGGATGACGTGGGTAATTCCCATGGTGATATCGTCTACTACATTGACCAGGTGGAAGACCGGTTCTCCGCTGGAACGAACCAGGACAAAGTCTTTGTCCTCGGCTCGGACCACCTGGCCGCGAACGGCGTCCACAAAGACCTGGGGCGCGGCCCGGACCTTTTCCACTTCCGCTTTGAAATAGCGGTCGTATTCCAGGTATCGCTCCCCTTCCAACCGAAAATAGACCGCCCCATCCTTGCGGTAAGTTCTCCCGGTATCCTGCAATTTGAGCAGGTATTGGTCATACACAGCTTGGCGTTTGCTCTGGAAATAGGGTCCGTAGGCCCCTCCTATTTCGGGCCCTTCGTCCCAATTCAATCCCAGCCAACGCAGGCCATCGAGCAAGACCTGGAGGGCTTCCGGGGTGTTGCGCCGGGGGTCGGTATCCTCGATGCGGAGGACAAAGGCGCCACCGGTCTTTCGGGCGTAGAGCCAGTTGAACAAAGCTGTGCGAGCGCTTCCCAGGTGAAAGCGGCCGGTTGGGCTGGGGGCAAATCGCACGCGAACGTCAGACATTGCGATTCAGCTTTGAATTTGCGGATAAACCACGGATTACAGGGATGAAAAATAGCCACAAAAAGCACAGAGGCACAAAGGGATAAACCACGGATTTCACGGATGAGCACGGATTTTCAATAAAACTATGCATTGCGATCAAGAAGGGACTCTCGCTGAGTACGCTTAGAACGCCAATAGAGGAAGGAATAGGGAAATAGCCGCAAAAGAACGCAAAAAGCGCAAAGGGATAAACCACGGATTTCACGGATAGGCACGGATGAGGATTTGGGAATTGACTCTCTACAAGACGCTCACTCCATCATTCCAACACTCCATTCCCATCCATGTAATCGTGATCTCTCACCCCCATTCCTCATTCCTAATTGGCGCTTCCGGCGCCTCTTCCATTCCTAATTGGTTCCGGTTCGTCCCAGTTGAACCACAGGGTGGTCAGTCCGGGAAGGGAAATCTCTATGGAATCGGGCAAGTGGTCCCAGGGTTGCCCCGTGGTGTGGACTTCACCCAAATTGCCCGTTCCGGTTCCCCCGTAATCCCAGGCGTTGGTATTTATGATCTCCCTCCATTTTCCGGCGAACGGAACCCCTATTCGGCGATGGGATCGCGCCACCGGAGTGAAGTGGCAGACGGCCAAGAGGGTATCACACTTGTTGTGGCCAAAGCGCAGGAAGGACAAAATGCCGCTATCGGCATCGTCACATTGCACCCAACGAAATCCCTCAGGCCGGTCGTCCTGTTGGAAGAGGGCCCCGTTGGATCGGTAGCAACGGTTCAGGTCCCGGACCAGGAGCCGAATGCCCTCGTGGTCGGCATACTGGCACAAGTGCCAATCGAGACTACCGTCGTAACGCCACTCGGATGACTGCCCGAACTCCATCCCCATGAAGAGGCACTTTTTTCCCGGATAGGCCCACATGTAACCATAAAGAGCCCTCAGGGTCCGCGCCTTTTCGGTGATGGAGCCGCCGGCCAATTTATTGATCATGGAACCCTTCCCGTGCACCACCTCATCGTGGGAAAATACCGATATGAAGTTTTCCGAAAATTGGTAGAGCATGCCGAAGGTCAGGTTGTTGTGGTGCCACTTCCGGTGGATGGAATCCTTGCTGAAATAGTACAAGGTGTCGTGCATCCAGCCCATATTCCATTTGAAATCAAACCCGAGTCCCCCGTATTCCGGTGGTTTGGTAACCCCGCCCCAAGCGGTGGATTCTTCCGCGATCATGAGGGTCCCGGGGTGGTATTTATGAACCAGCGCATTGGTTTTGCGAATGAAGTCTATGGCCTCAATATTTTCGCGGCCGCCGTACTGGTTGGGCAGCCATTTCCCTTCCTCGCGGGAATAATCCAGGTAAAGCATGGAAGCGACCGCGTCGACACGCAAACCGTCGACGTGATAACGGTCGAACCAGGACAGGGCGTTGCCCACGAGAAACTGGGACACCTCCCTGCGCCCGTAATTGAAAATCAGGGTGCCCCAGTCCTGATGATGCCCCTTGCGCGGGTCGGCGTGATCGTAGAGGTGGGTTCCGTCAAAATCGGCCAGGGCAAAAGTATCCCTGGGAAAGTGGGCCGGGACCCAATCCATAATGACGCCAATCTCTTTTTGATGGAGAAGGTCCACCATTTTCTTAAAGTCATTGGGCGGCCCGAAGCGGTTGGTGGGGGCGAAAAATCCGGTGACCTGGTAGCCCCACGACCCGCTAAAGGGATGCTCCGCCAAGGGCATGAACTCGACGTGTGTAAAACCCATTTCCCGAACGTAATCCCCCAACTGATGGGCCATTTCGAGGTAGGTGAAGGACCGCCCGCCATCTTCGATCACCTTTTTCCAGGAACTGAAGTGCACCTCATAAATGGAGATGGGATCGACGCGGCAACTGTTCCACCCGGAGCGATTTTCCAACCAGGCTTCATCTTCCCATTGGTAGTTTTGGAGAGGGTAGAGAATGGCGCTGTTGTGGGGCGGGGGCTCGAAATAAACCCCGTAAGGATCGGTCTTGAGAAGGAGGTGATCCTCCCGGGTGATAATTTCATATTTGTAGTGGGTTCCCTCCTCCAGCCCGGGGACAAATATTTCCCAAACCCCGGAAGAGCCCAGGGTTCTCATGGGGTGAAAGCGCCCATCCCAATGATTGAAATCGCCCACCACGGAAACCCGCTCGGCGTTGGGAGCCCACACCGCAAAACTGGCCCCGGGAACCCCATCCAGATCCCGCAGGTGGCCTCCGAGCTTTTGGTAGACCCGATGGTCATCGCCCTTGGAAAAGAGGTAGAGATCGCTTGCTCCCAGAGTGGGGGGAAAACTGTAGGGATCGTAGAATTGCCGTATTTCCCCCTGGTGGCCGGTAACCCTCAATTGGTAGGGAAAGGGTTTTTTATGGCGGGCAATGAATCCCTCAAAAAAACCTTCCGGGGCCAAGCGCTCCAAGGGGAAACATTTTACCCCCGAAGGAGTGGTCCGGATGATTTCACACCGGGCCGCATCTCTGAGAAAGGCCCGGGCCACCAAGCCCTTTTTCCCTTCCTTCCGGCAGGGGTGGAGACCCAGGAAGTTGTGAGGAGAGGCGCAACGGGCCGTAAGAACCGATTCCAGTTCCCTGTCGGAAATTATCATGAAATTTTTACCACGGAGGGGGGGAGAAGGGAGAAGAAAAGGACTCTCGCAAAGGACGCAAAGGGGGGGATGTTCGCTACGCTCACGAATTAGGAATTAGGAATGAGGAATGAGGGTGAGAGATTACGATCAGGATCACGATCAAGATCAAGATTATCAGGGATCCCGCTTCGCCCAAGGGCTACGGCAGGACAGGTTAGGGAAATAGCCACAAAAGGCACAAAAACACACCACACTCTTCTTATTTCAATATCTTTGTGTTCTTGTGGTTAGCAAAAAGAAAAAATCTTAGCGTTCTTGGCGGGCTTCGCGAGAGTCAATTCCTAATTCCTCATTGGCGCCAACGGCGCCCCTTATCCGTGTCCATCCGTGTAATCCGTGGTCGAAATAATATCTTGAGCCCCGATCAACCCGTCCCAAAAGTGTTGCCAGCGTGCGTCTAACATCCTGGATGGCCAACCCTACCCTGCTTACGATTTTTCTGATCGGGACGCTATCCGCCCAGGAAATCCAGTTGGTTTCGGACCAACCGATCGAGTTCGATGAGGCGAAAAAGCAGATGATCGCCACCGGAGAGGCCGCGCTCACTTACGGAGACCTCATATTGCGAGCCAATCGCATAGTATACAATGAGGAAAACGGCAGAGCCGAGGCCGAGGGAAATATCCGCATTTCCCAAAAAGGTTACCGGCTCATAGCGGAACGATTGAGAATCGACTTGGCCAGCCGGGAGGTGGAAGCTGAGAAGGTTCGGTTCGGATCACCCCCCATCTATGCCGAGGCGGAGTACGGCACCGGGGACCAAAACCGCATCGAGCTGAAAAACGCCCACGTCTTCTACCGCGAACCGGATCGGTATACGCCCAAAATGACGGTGGAAAACTTTGTGGTAGAAGACGGCGAAATCATAATGGGCAAAGGCGTCCGTTTCGAAGCGCTGGGTTGGCCCATCTGGTATCTGCCCGAGCTCCGCATCCCGACCGACGTGAATCCCATCAGAGTTTCTACCCAACTGGGGACGCGAGGAAACCTGGGGGGATTTTTCCAGAGCCAGATCCTCTTTCCCATCAGCAACACCTTGTTTGCGGGGGGGAATTTCGATTACTACAGTGAGCGCGGTCTATTGCTTGGACCCGCCCTGGCCCTGGATAAGGAAACGGAAACCAGCGCCACCTCCGGCCGCATCTCGACCGGATTCATCCGGGATGGCGGAGATCGCGGGGTCGACATCTTCGCGAAACCCGTCCCCCGCAACCGGCACTTCATCACCGGGGACATCCGCCATGGATGGGGCGGCCAAAATCAGGTCCACGGGGTCATTAATTTGGGGAGCGATCCGGAAATCATCCGCGACTTGCACTACGACCGCTTTTACCACAATCAACAGCCGGACAATTTTTTGGAATTCATCCACCAGAAACCCAATTGGACCTTTTCGGCCTTGGCCCGGGTGGACGCCAACGACTTTTACCATCCACTGGACCTTCCCCTCACGGCTGGGTCCAGCCAAAGGGCCTTCCTCTTTGAAGAGAAGCTTCCCCAGGTGAGCTTCGATCTGCATCCGACCCACCTGGCCGGGGGGATTTATCAGGAATTAGGGGTGAAGGCGGCACAAAGCGCCCATACCTTTTATGTGGGGGATCTTTCCCGGAAAGAACCGTTCACCGCTCTGGATGGATTCTATCGCCTCAGCAAAAACGTAGCCTCGAACGGGAGCATGGGCCTCCAACTCTTTGCCGGACTGCGTTGGGTGGACTGGAAGGACGTGCCTACGTTGACGGGCCGGACAGACCGGGGAACCTTCGCCATCCCCTACCCTCAGTTCGCCCACATGCCCCCCTCCGAGACGCCGGTGGAGGAGCTGGGTATCGAGACGCGAAACTTCTCCCAGGCCTTGGGGGACATCGGTTTTAATTGGGAAGCCCGGTATTCGAGAAAATGGCAATTGCAGAACCGCATCTGGAATATCGATGGGCTCAAGCACGTGGTAAAACCGTACTTGCAAATGCGCCACAATCCGACCCGTCACCCCACCGGCCCGGCCATACCGGAGGGAATGGTCTACGCGCGGGATACCAATCTGCCCAATTGGGACCTGGCCACCCGCAGAGACATGGTGTTCGCCCAGGAGCAAACCCTGGCCCGGATCGGGCTGAAAAATCAGGTGTTTACCCGCCGAAAGGACTACGGATCCCGGGAACTGGCCAACTGGGACGTGGCGGCGGATTACTTCTTTGCAGGGCCCTTCAAAGACGATATCAGTTTCCTATATTCAGAATTTTCCTTTGCTCCGGCCAGGTGGCTGGAAATCGGAACGTTTTCCCGGTTCTCTTCCGACAACCTGGAACTGCGGGAATTGAATTCCCAGGTGCGCATCCAGAATTCCGACTTGTGGTACCTGCAATATGGCAACGCCCTGGCCAAGCTGGACCGCGGTTTCGGCTATCTCGGCCGGCCCGAGAGGGGCCAGATTCCAGGCATCTATCCCTTTCTCGAGGTGGATCAGCACTCCCTGGAAGTCGGCTACAAGATAAGCGACAAGTTCCGGTTACTGGCTTGGGTGAGATACGACTTTGTTTTGAATGATTTCAGCGAACAACACTACTCCCTTTTTCAGAAATTCGGGCGGGCCGTGGAGGTGGAGTATCGCCTCTCCCTGCGGGAAAACGCGCTTCGGGAAGAGGGCTGGGCCTTCCGCATGGGAATCCAACTCGTATCCTTTTAATTCATTGTCCTCACTGGTATCAATTTTAAGTCGCCAATCTTGGGGGGCGTCCTTTAAATAAAGCACCACAGAGAACACAGAGAATTTGGAATTGACTCTCGCTAAGAGCGCAAAGAACGCTAAGACATGAATGAGAATTCAATCGGCGAGGAAGTGGTGGATGCGGCCATTACGGTACATCGTGAGCTTGGCCCGGGGTTGTTGGAGACCGTTTACGAGGTCGTTTTGCTGGATGAACTGCTGAGCTATTAAAAACTCAGAGTGATGAAACTTGGCTATTTGTAAAATTTTTTAGAAGCCATGATGAAGGACGGCATTACTCGAACTGTAAATGGATTACCATAAGGAAAAAATCTTCGCGTTCTTTGCGAGATCCCCTTCCTAATTCTCTTCCCCTCTGTGTCCTCTGTGGTTAATCCCTCTCATCCATGGTATCGCCGTTATGGAAAATCCACTGCTGAGCAGCCCCGACCACCCCATCCGCTTGTCCGTCTTTGAAGGTCCTCTGGATTTGCTTCTGTTCCTCATCCGAAAGCAGGAAATCGATATCTACGACATTCCGGTGGAACAGGTTACCGAACAATACCTGGCCGTGCTTCAGGAAAGTGAGAAAGTCAACCTGGAAACAGCCGGAGAATTCTTCGTTATGGCGGCCACCTTGATGGAAATAAAAAGCCGCATGTTGCTTCCCAAAAGCGAACAGGTCGTCCCCTCGGATAAGGAGGATGAGGAAATCGATCCGCGCTGGGAGTTGGTGCACCAATTGCTGGAGTACAAAAAGTTTAAAGAAGCGGCTTCGGAACTGGATTCCCTCATCCAGGAGCAGCGGAAACGGGTCCCGCGCCAAGTCAAAATGCGGCCCTCCGACCTGGGACCACGGCCCGTGCAAAAGTCGGATAAAATGGAGCTGTGGAATGCGTTCAACCAGGTTCTGCGCCGCCTCTCGGACCGCCTGGTGGTGGGAGAGATCCACGAGGAGAAGGTCACGGTGGCGGAACGAATGGAATATATCCTGGAAGTAATCCGCCAGCCCGGCCCCCATGCCCTGACCCAACTGTTCCAGGAAAAAACCACCGTAATCCTGGCCATTTACACCTTCCTGGCTTGCTTGGAATTGGCCCGGTTGAAACAGATCAGGATCTGGCAAAAGGAGACTTTTTCGGAAATATATTTTGAGGGCCATCAAGAAAATGAGCTTGTAAAGGACCCGGACACCCTGTTGTTAGGTGAAGACGATGGAGGGAAATAGAAGACCAAAAAACGCGGTGTTGTTGGGCCTTGGCCTCGATAATGACGACGATCACAAGCGCATTACAACCGCGGAAAAATTTGCTATTTTGGGGGGCTGTCAGGAGACGCACGACAAAATGACGGAAACGGTGCTGAAGACGTTTGAAGAGATGGGCCGGAAAGGCAAATCCCTGGAAGTTATTGAACCACAAGAGTTAAAAGAACTTCTTAAAAAGAACACCCCTTGTTGATGGAGCTGGTCTCAGCTAAGGCGCGCCAAGGCGCGCCAATGAGGAATGAGGAATTAGGAATGAGGAATGAGAAGGCACAGAGGCACAAAGGCACAAAGGCACAAAGGAGGGGAGGTGCCGGGGGCGCCAATTGGGAATGAGATGGCACAAAGGCACAAAGGCACAAAGTGGGGCAGCGCCGAGGGCGCCAATTTGGAATTAGGAATTAGACCACGGATTAGGAAGAAGGAAGAAGGAAGAAGGAGAGGAATCTCGCAAAGAGCGCCAAGGACGCAGAGATAGGAGTTAGTCAAAAAGAAAAAATCTTGGCGTTCTTGGCGTGCCTCGCGAGAGTCAAATAATTCAGTTGTCAGTGGTTAGTGACGAGTGGCTAGTGGATTTATCCTAATTCTCTCCGCCCTCCCTGTCACGCCGTAGACCTTTGGCGAAGGCGGATGTGCTTTTTGTGCCTTTTGTGGCTATTTCCCCTAACTTGTCCTGCCGTAGCCCTTGGGCGAAGCAGGATCCATGTTTCAATTTCGATCACGATCACGATCACGAAAAACCCCTGTCCCTTTTCGCAACTCAGTCCCTCTGTGTTCTCTGTGACCTCTGTGGTTAATCCCTCCAAGAATTCAATTATCTCAAAGGCCAATTCAATCCTCGAAAAGCCCGCCGATTGTGTGAGTAAATTTACAGGACATAACACTAGCCCGCATGTCTCACAAATTTTCTACTGCGCTTCGGTATGCCGGCACTGGTGGGGGCTTCGTTGGATTCGGGACTTTGCAGGGTGTCGATCCGGCTTCGCCCAAGGGCTACGGCCGGACAGGCACAGCTGCACCCCCGAATCGGCACGAAACCCCCACCAGCACTCGACCTCCAATCGCTCGCTACGAATTTTGTGAGAGATGCGGGCTTGGTTTCAGTTGCATTTTGCTTCATGAATTTGTCAGAGTTACAGGCATGTCCGATAAAATATCCGCACTTACAACCGATTCGTTCGACCGTGCCATAGCAGGAACCCCCACTGCTGTGGTAGATTTTTGGGCGCCCTGGTGCAGTCCCTGCCGAACCATGGGAGCCATTCTGGAGGATTTGGCCGAGGAAGTGGACGACTCCACCAAAATTTTCAAGGTGGATGTCGACGAAAACGGTCCTTTGGCCGGCAAGTATGGCATTCGCTCGATTCCCACTCTTCTGATATTCAAGGACGGGAACTTGGCCCACACCATGGTGGGGGTGAGGCAAAAGGAGGCTTTAAAAGCCAAGCTGAGGTAAGGAGAGGGGAATGGACTCTCGCAAAGCTCGCCAAGAACGCTAAGAGGGAGGGGAGAAGGGAGTGTTGGAGAAATGGAATGATGGAGTGGTGGAGTGATGAAACCGCAGATGACGCAGATGAGATGCTGGGGAATGGGTTTATTTTATTGGCATTTTAGGGATTATTTGTGGAACCCCGCTGGGGTTCGGTCATATGGTTGATCGGTAACCCAGCGTGCGCTACGCGACGCTGGGCTTTGGAGTTTAACGCCGTTGGCGTAAAAGCCAGGTGATGGGGGCTGGGGGCTGGCGCCCAGTGGAGAGTGGAGAGAAGGGGGGATGCGCCTTCGCCAAAGGGGGACTCTCGCGAAGAGCGCAGAGGGCGTGTTTTCCAACCTGCCATATAGAGGAAATGGGGGACAGGAATGTCCCCCTCCTTTCTTAAATCTGCGCTAATCTGCGTAATCTGCGGTTACTCTTTCTCATTCATTCCTAATTCCTAATTCCTCATTCCTAATTGGCGCCCTCGGCGCCTACCCCCTCCCCTCCCTCTTTGCGTTCTTGGCGTGCTTAGCGAGAGTCAAATAACGAGGCCCAGGGCCAACAAGACAGAATACAGGGCCAACAGAGCGGCGGTTTTGGCCAACAGCTTATTGAATTCCCCCCCTGTGGACGCTTTGTTCAGGCCCGCCCAAAGACCATATCCCAGGGGTAAGGTGAGCAGGGGAAGGAGTATCCAACCGGCTTTGAGGAGGTGGGCCAGGGCCAGGCACACGGCAAAGGCCCAAAGCAAAAGGATCCGAAATTCCCAAAGGGAAAAACCCGGTCCGAACCGCACGGCCAGGGTCCGTTTATGGGCCAGCCGATCGGTTTCGATATCGCGGTGATTGTTGATGACCAGGAGACCAGTACTGAGGCTTCCGATTCCGGTGGCCAAGAGGAGCGCTTCCCGGGAAAAATATCCCGTTTGCACGAAAAAGGTGAAGCAAACGGCAACCCCACCGAAAAAGAACATGACAAACACCTCTCCCAGTCCGATATAAGCCAGGGGAAAGGGGCCGGCTGTGTAGGCGTAACCGCAGGCAAGGCAGCAAATTCCCACCGGCAACAACCACCAGCCCCCATAAGGAATGAGCATGCAACCCGCGGCGAGAGCGGCCAGAAAAGTCAGCCCGGTTGCTTTTTTCATGACCTCCGGTTGGATTAATCCGGCCGCAACGGCCCGGGTTGGACCCAACCGCGCTGGGGTATCGGCGCCCTTTTTAAAGTCGTAGTAGTCGTTGGCAAAATTAGTGGCGATTTGCAGAAGCAGGGCAAAGACCAGACAAATGGAGGCCGATCCAGGGTCGAATCCGCCCACCCGATGGGCCAAAGCGGTCGCCACCAGAACCGGCGCTATGGCGGCGGGGAGGGTGCGGGGGCGAGCCGCCAGAATCCAAGGGTTTACCCTCATGGTTGTTGGAGCCGCTCAGTTTCCGCTATTTCCAAATTGTCCTCCAGATGCCGAATCCATTCCAGCAGGGCCGGTTTGCGGGCCTCCGGGCGATCCTCCGGGAGCCGGGGATACCATTCCTTCAAAAAGTTGTATGCCTCCCGGGGCCTCTTCTCTTGGATGAGGAGGCGGACCATCAGTCTGCCGGCCAGAAAGGCCTGGTCCGAGGTTTCCAAAGCGGTTCTGAAATACCTTAGAGCGAGGGCCCGATCCTGCAGGGTCCTTTCGGCCAGGAAACCTGCGCCCAACCACCAATCGGGGTTATCCTGAAACCAGGGCCGGGAGGTTTCATAAAATTGCAGGGCTCTTCTACCGTATTCTGCCCGGATGGCACGCTCCGTGGCGCCGTTTGCGGAGAGGGATCCAATCTTCCAGGCCGCGCAATCGTAAGCCAGGGTCTGGGCAGCCAACCGCCAGTAACCGAGGTTGTTCGGACTCAGGGCGAGGGCCAAGCGATAGTGGTCCATGAGGGAGCGTTCATCCTTTTTCATCCAGGACCCGTAACCTTTGACCCAATACCATTGGGAAATAATTTCACGCGTCTGGCTGCCGGTCCGTGCTTGGGTTTGAGCCCCGGGGTCCATGGCATGAAAACCGGCGTTGATCAATCCGGTTCCCCCCAGGGCGATTACCATGGACAAAAAGGGCTTCACAGGTCTCTGCTCCGGAATACGAATACCCCCAGTCCGGCGAAGAGGGCGGTGTAACCCAGGCCGGCAAAACCGGCAGGCCAAAGCGCCTCCCCCGCAACCAAGCCCTCATGCCAAATCCGGGAAGACAAATTCCAGGTTTGGAATTGGGGTAGAAGGAACCGGATCAGGCCCAATACATTACCTCCCGCCCCTTCCGCCGAATCCACCAGGGAATGGGCTTCACCCACTACCAGGGACCCGGACCAAAGCAACAGACCGGCCAAGGCGGTAAAGAGGAAGGAGCCGGACAGGCTGGCCAGAAACAAACCCATTCCCGTTATTATCATCATCACCACCAGCTTGAGGACCATCAACTGAATCCAGCCCCCCGCTCCCGGTAGGGTTGTTCCCGTTTCGAGCCCCTCCCCCAGCCCCACAATTTGCCCGTGGAGCAGGAGCCAGTGGAAGATGTCCGCCACCACAACGACCGAACCCACCGCCATCCAGACCCCCAACCCCTTCCCCAGGATGAACTCCATCCGGCTCAAGCGGCGCACCAGGAACACATGGGAAATCCTCTTTTCGGCGAAGCTGTGAAATTGATGGGCCAAAAGGATGATGAGAAAGGCTCCGGCAAATACCCGGATGACGGTTTGTCCGAGATCAAAAAACAATTTCGGGCCCGAACTGCCATAGGACAGGCCGGAAAGGAGGCGGCTGAAAAAGACGAACACGAGCAGGGCGCCGAGGGAAAGGGAAAACCAACGGTTGTGCAGGGCCGAGGACAGGGAATCCCGGCTCACGAGCCAGATGCGGCGCAAGCTGTCAGTCACGGGGGGTAGAGGCGCGCCAAGGCGCGCCAATTAGGAATGAAGAATTAGGAATGAAGAATTAGGCGCCGGTGGCGCCTCCCTTGATTTTGGGTTTTGTGGTTCGGATAATGGAGCCGGCAAGTTTAAGAAGTTCTTCGCAGTCTTCCATAATGGATTCGGCATGATTGGGGTCGGGAATGTTGGAATCGCGAAGCAACCGAAGCCAGTAATGGGTCTCGCGAGCTTCCTTGTAGGCAATTCCCATCTTGAATAGGAAATCCTTTTTCGACTGACCACCAATGGCTTCTTCCACATTTGCACCGATTGATGTGCCACTACGAATGACCTGCTTGGATAGATTAAATTCCTTTTTCTCAGCACAGAGATAACGATACAGCTTAACCATCCGTAAAGCAAACGCGTAAGATTTGGCCTGTATTGGATTATCAGCATTCATTCCTCATTCCTCATTCTTCATTGGCGCCAACGGCGCCCTTTGTGCCTTTTGTGGTTAATTCTTCAAATGGTTCAAGAGCCAGTTTTCCAGATCAGGTGCAAAGGCCGGCTTTCCCAAATACACCGTTTCCCCTTCATGCAAAATGAGCGCTTTGCCACAGAATTCCTCCATCCGCGACAAGTAGTGGGAACAGAGGAGGAGGGTTTTTCCCGACCCGTTCCCCCCAAATACCCCCGTCGTCTCACCGGCGGGAATCTCCAAACTGACCCCATCCATGGAAAAAGAGGCGGGATTACCCCAACCATGGCAAAAGGTCTTACCCAAGCCGG
This sequence comes from Opitutales bacterium, assembly GCA_965218995.1. GTDB lineage: Bacteria > Verrucomicrobiota > Verrucomicrobiia > Opitutales > UBA2995 > JAABVD01. The sequence goes on along the minus strand of CBDCML010000004.1, from coordinate 1,243,568 downwards.
AAGTGGAAATCGCCACCTTCATGGGCCGGCTCAGGCGATGACGAACTGCCGGTAGGCGGGCTCCCTAAAACCATCTTTCCGCTCCTCACTCCTGATAAAACTGGCCATTTCCTCACTCAGGGCCCGGATAAAGGCCATACATTCCCTTGGTTGGCCCTCCACCTCCAGGTGAACCCGTCCATCGGGCAAATTTTTGACAAACCCCGTCACTTCATACCCCTTGGCCAGTTGGTAAGTGGTGAAACGAAACCCCACACCTTGAACGTGACCGCTAAAAAATACCGTGCCGTGAAACACCTCGTCGCCCATAGCTGGTAGGAATTAGGAGGGGACAAGGCACAAAGGCACAAAGGCACAAAGGCACAAAGGTTTAGAGGGAGGAAGGGAAAAAGGCACAAAGGGGGATGCGCCGTTGGCGCCAATTAGGAATGTTGGAGTGTTGGAGTGTTGGAGGGATGGAATTAGGGAGAGGAGGCACAAAGGCACAGGGGCACATCCTGCTTCGCCTAAACCGTGCTTCGCAACGCTACGCAGGTCAAGAGGCTACGGCGTGACAGGAAGGACGGAGGGCGGGTTTTCCCTGTCTGCGTGCAACGCACAGGCAGGCAACCCGCCATATCGAGGTAATGGGGGATCCGCCTCCCGGCGTGACAGGCAGGAATGTCCCCCCTCCTTTTTTTAAATCCGTGCTCATCTGTGTAACCTGTCCTGCCGTAGCCCTTGGGCGAAGCGGGATCCGTGGTTTATCTTCTTCTTTATTCTTTTTCCTAAATCTCTGAGTCCTCTGTGTGCTCTGTGGTAAGTCAAAAGAACATCTTAGCGTTCTTGGCGTGCTTTGCGAGAGTCAAATAATTCAGTTGTCAGTGGTTAGTGACTGAGTGGCTAGTGAATTTTTCCTAATTCCTGATTCTTTTAACTTCTGTGTTTTTTGTGCCTTTTGTGGCTATTTTTCAAATCCGTGCTCATCCGTGTAATCTGTGGTTTGGCGCCAGAATCCAGGTTGGGAGTGAAAGGATGGTGGAGCCGATCGGGATCGAACCGACGACCTCTTGAATGCCATTCAAGCGCTCTTCCGACTGAGCTACGGCCCCACAAAAGATAAGGTGAGGAAGCAAAGGGACAATTTCCCAAGGGTCAACCGGAATTTGGCAAACCTACTCCACTTTGAACCAGACCCCGATGGGGACTGCCTGCCGGATTGGGGGCGGTTGGAAAATACCGAGCCTGCGCACGGTGAGGATGGCATTTTTGTCGAGGTCGGCAAAACCGGAACTGGAAACCACCTGGACATTGGAAATGGCGCCGCCGGCAGAAATAATAAATTTGACCCGCACGCTGCGCCCAACCGTTCCCGAGGAATTGGTCTTCTTCCACTCCTGATCCAGGCGGGCGGCCAACAACCTTTTCCAAGCTAACATTTCGTCGGTTTGAGCGGCGGAGGCAGGTGTCGAAACGGAAAGTTCCGGAACACTCATGATGGATTTGCGAAGATTCCGCTCAATCCTGGAGGTGTCGATTTTGGGCGCTTTTTTGGGTTGGACGGGGACGGTTTTGGGCGTTTCCGGAGCGCCCACCCGTTTGACGAAATCGTCGTAACTGATGATTTTAGGCTTCGGTTCTTCCGGCGCGGGTGGAGGGGGCTTCTCCACCGGTTTGGGTGGAGGCGGTGGTTCTTCCACGGGCTCCGGTTCCGGTTCCGGTTCGGGTTCCGGCTCGACAGGCTCCGGTTCCGGTTCGACCGGTTCGGGTTCGGGCAAGGATTCCTCCGGGACCAGTATTTGATCGGGGTCGGGAAGTTCCACCATTTCGAAAATGTAGGGTTCCTTTTCCTGAGCCCACAGGGTGGAGAAAAGAGCTGCCAGAATCAAAAAGAGCAAGGCGGCCAAGTGGAGAACGCTTGAGTATAGAAGCGCCCTCTTGGTGATGGGATCGACTCTCATACTTCCGGTGGTTTACTTTACCCGCGTATCCAAACTGATCCGGGTCAGTTCGTTCTGTTTCAACAAATCCATTACCTCGATAACCTTTTGGTACTGCAGCCTGAAGTCACCCCGCAGGTGAATGACGGGGGGATCGTGGTGTTCAGCCAGGATCTCGATCCGGCTGGTCAACTCCTCGAATGTAACCTCATCCTGGCTCCAGAAATAGACACCCTCCTGGGTGATAGAAATGGTCTGAAAGGGGATTTCCCTCGGGACGGGGGCAGAGGAGGCGTTCTCGGAGGGCAATTGCAAAGGGATAGTTTGCTCCAGCAACGGGGTCGTAATCATGAATATGATGAGCAGGGCAAAGGCCATGTCGATCATGGGAGTCACATTGATTTGCGACACCGCGGTCAAACGCTCGCCTCGATGGAAGGTCCGGGCCATCTAGATATCCCTCGACAAAGTGTCCTCCAATTCGATACGATCCGCCACCGAACTGGCGAAGTTCTCCAGGTCAATGACCCGTTTTTTGGTCACTGCCAGGAGAAAATTATACCCGAAAACGGACGGAATTGCCACCAGCAACCCGGCCACCGTGGTCAACAATGCCCCCGAAACCCCCGGGGCAAGTTTCTGCAAACTGGCGCTGCTCTCCAAGGCAATGGCTCCAAATGCATCCATCACCCCCCACACCGTTCCCAGGAGTCCCATGAAGGGGGCCCCGGTCACGATAGAAGCGAGGAGGACCATCTTCTTTTCGTAAAAGATGCTTTGCTGAGCCACGGCCCGGCTCAGGGCATTTTCCGAATAACTGACCGCATTTTCCCGATCCAGATTGGCAGAATCGAGCTCCACGGCGCGGAAATAGGCCTGAGTGGCATCCCCGACCAGGGCGGCGAAGGGAACAGAATCGCTGAAGTCTACCTGTCGGGCCAAATCCAGCAAGGAAGGCGCCTCGTTCAGGTCCGTTTCAAATTCCAGGTTCAATTTCTGGAGGTTGTTCAACTCCATAAACTTGCTGAACATAACCGTCCAAGCGATAGCGCTGAACACGCCCAAGGCCAAAATAATGAGCTGACCGGCCGTATTGGACAGGAAGAAATAGGATAGGAGACCGGAATATTGAGATTGGGCCAGGGCGGGGATCATAAATGGAGGCAGGAATCAAAAAGGGATATGAGTTCTCCGTTTATGGCCGTTTCTGATCCATCTTCAAAGATAAAATGAATTTCAACCCTAGAATTTTGTTTACAGATTGATCCCGTCAAAACATCTCCTTTCACTCTTAAAGCAGAACCCAAGCCCCTGACTTAGATTTTATGGACCACAAAACCCAGGCCCTGGACCTCCTCGGCAAACGCGGATCGGAATTAACACAGAAACACGCTCTGGTGGGATTCGACGGTTTGGTCGAGCGGGTCACCTCAGTAGTGGATAAACGCCTAGGGCAGGGAGACGCCTTTGCCCGGGTGGAAACGATAGAGGCTTTTGGAAGCAAAATCCTCGACGCGGCCGGTAGCGGGGCCGACTTGGAAATTTTTCCCCAGGAAGAGAAAGCGGGGGGCAACGGACCCGTCATGGCCGACGCCCTGGGCAGGGCCGGCCTCAACCTGCGTTATATCGGGGCTCTGGGGGAGGCATCGGTTCATCCCGTTTTCGAAAAATTTGCCCAAGACACAGACGCCATCTCCATAGCCGATCCCGCCATCATTCACGCCCTCGAATTTGCCGACGGAAACATCAGGCTGGGGGAGGTGGCTTCCCTCGATGGCATCGCCTACAGGAATTTATTGCGTCAGGTGACGGAAGGGGAATTTTTCGATCTGCTCTCCCGTCAGGACCTGATAAGCGTGGTAAACTGGGCCATGATCCCCAACCTGACCACCCTGCTGACCGATCTCCTCGACTACGTCATACCCCATCTGCCTCCGAGGGACCAAAAACATTATTTCTTCGATCTCTCCGATACGGAAAAACGCTCGGATGGGGAGGTAAGATCGGTTCTCTCGACCATTTCCCGTTTTCAAAACTGGGGTGCGGTCACCCTGGGGTTGAATGTGAAGGAAGCGGGAAGGGTCTCCCAGCTTTTGGGGCAATCCAAAATGGGGGACGACGCCGATGGCCTGAAATCCATGGCCAGCTACACCCGCGACCATTTGAACATCGGCACGGCGGTGGTGCATTCCAGGGATTCAGCCGCCTGCGCCACCAAGCTGGAAACGGCCTGGGTGGAAGGACCTTTCAGGGAAAATGCGCCCGCCACGGGGGGCTCAACGGAACATTTCCATGCGGGGTTTTGCCTAGCTCAATTATTGGATTTTCCTCTCCCCGCCTGTCTGGCCACGGGGATGGCTTTGAGGGGTTATCATGTGGGAACGGGGAGGAGTCCCAGCATGAGTGATGCCCAGTCCTTCCTCCAGAACTGGAAGGACGCTTAATGGTTCGAAACACGAAGGGTTTGTTCATCACCTTCGAAGGTTCCGAAGGGACGGGTAAGACGACCCAGATTCAACGGCTGGCCGCCAGATTGACCGCCCGGGGGGAGACGGTGGTTTTGAGTCGCGAACCCGGAGGCACGCCCTTGGGAGAAAAAATCCGACACCTGGTCAAACACGCCGAGTGCGGTCGGGCCATGGTCCCGAGAACCGAGGTTCTCCTTTTTGCGGCAAGCCGGGCCCAACACGTGGAGGAATTGATAAAACCCAGCCTGCAGCGCGGCGACGTAGTCATCAGCGACCGATACCTCGATTCAACCACCGTCTACCAAGGGGTGGCCCGGGCCATCGGCCAAACCGAGGTAAGGGCCATCAATCGATTTGCCATCGACGGTCTTCTTCCCGACTTGACGGTATGGATCGATCTGGAGCCCGAAATCGGTTTTCAACGCATTCAATCCAGGAAGACGGAGCGGCCCGACCGCATGGAACAGGAGAAAATGGATTTTTATCGAGCGGTGCGAAAAGGATACCGGGAATTGGCAAAATCCGAACCCGGACGCTTCCTTGTAGTGGACGGCGCCCAATCCCCCGAAGCGGTGGAGGAGGCCATTTGGGATGGAGTTAAAAAGCATCTTAACTGAGCCCCTGAGGTCCTCCAAGGCGGTGGAGGTGCTGGAACGGTCTCTGCAAAAAGGCCGTCTGGCCCACGCGATGCTGCTCCAAGGCGAAAACGAGGAACTGCTGGAGGAAGTGGCCCACAGTTTGGCCGCGGTATTATTGGATGTATCCATTTGCATGGGGAAGGAAGACCGATTCGGTCAAGTGACAAACCACCCCGACTTCTTTACGCTGCGCCCTTCCCAAAAAGCGCGTGCCATCAGGGCGGAGGATACCCGCGAATTGATCCGCCAAATTCAGCAATCTCCCCTCCTTTCCCACCGCAAGGTGGCAGTCGTCTACGAGGCCGACCGCCTGTGCGCATCGTCCCAGTCATCATCGGCCAACATATTTCTCAAAACCCTGGAAGAGCCTCCCCTCAATACCACCATCATCCTGTTTTCCACCCGGCCCTACGTGTTGCTCGAAACCATCCGTAGCCGGTGCTTCAATTTTCGCATTCCCTCTTCTTTTCGAGCCACCGATGACGAATCCTGGCAACAATGGCTGGCCGACTATTCCAATTTTTTGCTGGGGCTCTTGCAAGGGATTCGGGGCAAGGAACGGATCGCGGGCAGTTTTATGGCCGCTTACGGACTGGTGGCCCGTTTCAACGGAATCCTGGGCAATTTGGTGGCGGAAGCGTGGGAGAGGGAAAAAACGAAACTTCCCCAGGATTTGAAGGAATATGAGCGAGACGCCATGCGGGAAGGATCGGCCAAGGGGATCCGCCACCGGCTCTTCAAGGAATTGGAAAACCAGACCCGGTCCGCCGCAGCCCCTTACCTGGCCGATGGGAAAGGCGGCCCCGTCGCTTCGAAATTCATCGAAAGCATCCGACAACTGGAGTCAGTGGCGGGCCTGCTGGAGGTCAACCTGAAAACCGATACGGCCCTGGAGGATTATTTGCTATCCTGTTTGCGCATTTGGAGCCGTTAAAGGCGCGCGAAGCGCGCCAATTAGGAATTAGGAATTAGGAATTAGGAATGAAGGAGAGGCGCTGTTGGCGCCAAACCGTGCTTCGCAACGCTACGCAGGTCAAGAGTCTACGGCGTTACAGGAAGGACGGAGGGCGGGTTTTCCCTGTCTGCGTGCAACGCACAGGCAGGCAACCCGCCATATCGAGGTAATGGGGGATCCGCCTCCCGGCGTGACAGGCAGGAATGTCCCCCCTCCTTTTTTTAAATCCGTGCTCATCCGTGTAATCCGTGGTTTATCTTCTTCTATATTCTTTTTTCGTAACTACTCAGGTCTCCATAACCTGGATGGTCGGAAAGTATGAGAATGATATTGGGGTTTGCTTCAAGGATGAAGGATAATAAGGAGAAACGAGAGAATTTTCATGGGATGGTGATTGAGAGAACTGTAGGAGGGGGTTTATCCCCCGATTGCGGTGAGGCTGATTTGGAAGATCGGGGGATAAACCCCCTCCTACAGTTTCGTAATATGTTATCAATAAAACATCCATGCGGACGATTGTTTAAGATACCTGAGTAGTTACCTTTTTTCTAAATCTCTGTGTTCTCTGTGGCCTCTGTGGTTGGTTTATTCTGAGCCGGGGGAAGGGGGGAAGTTCGCTACGCTCACGAATTAGGAATTAGGAATGAGGGAGAAGGGAGTGTTGGAGTGATGGAATGAGGGAATGCTGGAATATTGGGTTTTGTGTATTTTTGTGCGTTTTGTGGCTATTTCTTATCCTCTTCTATCGATCAAGATCACGATTAAGATCACGATCACGATAAAACTTTGTGCCTCCCGAATCCGTGGTCATCCTTGTAACTTGTCCTGCCGTAGCCTCTTGACCTGCGTAGCGTTGGGAAGCACGGTTTGGGTGAAGCAGGATCCGTGGTTTATTATCGATCACGATCAAGATTGAAAGAAATCTCAGCAACTCAGAATCTCAGCATCTCTTCTCATTCCTAATTCCTAATTCCTAATTGGCGCCCCTGGGCGCCTAGTGCGTTTTGTGGCTTAACTTGAAATAAACATGGCGGCCAAAAAGTCAGCTCAGACCCCCATGATGCGGCAATACTGGGAGGTGCGCAACCAACTGCCCGAAAATACCCTCCTGCTCTTCCGCCTGGGGGACTTCTATGAATTGTTCAACCGGGACGCGGAAGAAGGGGCATCGCTGCTCGGAATAACCCTGACCAAACGTCACAAGTACCCCATGGCCGGCATTCCCTTCCACGCGGCCGAGGCCTACATTGGAAAACTTCTGGCCGCGGGCAAAAAGGTGGCCATTTGCGACCAGGTGGAAACCCCTCAAACCGGCAAACTGGTCAAACGGGCCCTGACCCGGATCATCACCCCCGGGACCACCCTCAACGACAACCAGCTTACCCATAACCAGAATCACTATATTCTGGCTGCACATTGGGATAAAAAGGGGATCCACGCCTCTTGGATGGACCTGACTACGGGCGAGTACATCCTGGCCACGGAAAGGTCCATGGATCGGTTGCTGCCCGTCCTTACCGCCATCCGTCCCCGCGAAATCGTCCTCCCGGAAGAGGAGCTGGACAAACTCAAGGCGGGGGCGGACCCCCACGGCGCCACGGCACAGTTTTGCCTGTTTTGCGCCGAAAACGCTGTTTCCGAGGTTCCCGGTTATCATTTCGAGGCCCTTTCCGGCGCCCAAACCGTGATGGACACCCTGGGAGTCCTCAATCTGGAGGGATTCGGTTTGTCCCTTCATCACCCGGCTATCGGGGCGGCCGGCGCATTGATCGATTACGTGACGGAAAGCTTGTGCGGGAAACCGAAAAACCTTCGTGCCATCAGCGAATACCGCTCGGGGGATAACCTGCTGCTCGATCCGGCTACGGTGCGAAACCTGGAAATTTTTCAGTCGGCCCGGGGAACCCGCCACGGCTCGCTCATTCACGCCGTCGACCGCACCAGCACGGCGGCGGGAGCCCGCCTGTTGGAACAATACCTGAGTTCACCCTCTCTGGATCTGGCCGAATTAAAGAGGCGGCAAACCTGCGTGGAAGAATTTCTGGAATCGCCCGGGCTCATGGCCGAATTTTCCGAAACCCTCCGCCTGACCCGAGACATCAAACGGATCCTGGCCCGGTTGGAGAACCGCATGCGCAATCCGCGGGAGTTGGGTGGTATCCGCGACACCCTCAACGCCCTACCCCACTTGAAGCAAATTCTGCGGCAGTTCAACGGTCACAACCTTGGGCAACTGGTGCATGGCTTGGGGGACTTCACCGCCTTGCGGGAATTGCTCCAACGAGCACTAAACCAGGAGTTGCCCGGCAAATTCGAAGACGGCGGCTACATCCGGGACGGATACGACCCCGAATTGGACCGGCTACGCGACCTCATGCGGGGAAACAAAGTCTGGATTTCCCAACTGGAGGACCGGGAAAGGAAATCCACCGGAATAAAAAACCTGAAAATCAAATACAATGCCGCGTTCGGCTACTTTATCGAAGTTTCCAAGGCGAATCTGTCCCTGGTGCCCGAGCGCTATACGCGTAAATCCACCCTGGTAAACGCCGAGCGCTACCTGACGGCCGAACTGAAGGAGAAAGAAAGAGAAATCCTTCGAGCAGAAGCCAACAGCAACGCCCACGAGGAATCGCTCTTTCGCAATCTGGTGGAAAAAGTTTTGGCCCAAGCGGCCGATCTGCATCGAACCGCCCACATCCTGGCCCAAGCCGATCTCTTTGTGGGCTGGGCCCAACTGGCCCGAAAGTGGGATTATTGCAAACCGGAGTTGGACGAAACCGATTCCATTGAAATCGAAGACGGCCGTCATCCGGTGGTCGAACAATCCATGCGCCAGGAAGCGCTGGGCCTGGCCGGAACCTACGCTTTCGTCCCCAACAGCGCAAAGATCAGTTCGAGCGATCGACAAATCCTCCTCATAACCGGCCCAAATATGGCCGGAAAATCCACCTTCATTCGCCAAATATCCCTCATTGCCCTGTTGGCCCAGGTCGGTTGCTGGGTCCCGGCCAAGCGTTGCCACCTCGGTTTGGTCGACCGCATTTTTTCTCGCGTGGGAGCCAGCGACGAACTGGCCCGGGGAAACTCCACTTTCATGGTGGAAATGAACGAAACGGCCAACATACTGAACAACGCAACCGATAACAGCCTCATCATCCTCGATGAGATAGGACGCGGGACCAGCACCTACGATGGGCTCAGCATCGCCTGGTCGGTCATCGAGCACCTGCACGCCGGACAGAACAAAGGCCCGAAAACCTTGTTTGCCACCCACTACCACGAATTGACCAAGCTGGAGGAAACCTTGTCCCGGCTGCGCAATTACAGCGTGGCGGTAAAAGAATGGAATGAAGAAATCATCTTCGTGCGCCAAGTCGTAGCCGGATCGGCCGACCGCAGTTACGGTATCCAGGTGGCCCGACTGGCCGGCCTACCCTCTTCCGTCATCGAAAGGGCCAAAACCATATTGCACCACCTGGAAAACGATCAAACCGTCCAGGACGAAGTCACCACAGCCGGCCAACAAGTCCGCCGCAAAGAAAAAACGGCCAAAGATCAGCCCGAAGCAAAGCGACCCAATTTCAATCAGTTGGAACTTCTCTAGGAATTGAATCTCGCCAAGCTCGCAAAGGACGCAAGGACAGGGGAGGAATGGTGGAGTGATGGAGTGATGGAGTGATGGAGTGATGGAGTGGTGGAGTGATGGAATGGGGAATGGTGGAATGGTGGAATGGTGGAGTGATGGAATGGTGGAGTGATGGTTGAAAGAGGTAGGAGCGGCTTTACGCCGCGATTGCTCCGGGGCTGTTTCGTGGGATCGCGGCGTAAAGCCGCTCCTACAATTCGATTTCGATCACGATCAAGATCACGATTTAACTCTGCATGCCACGCCGTAGGCCATGGCGTAGGCGGGTGCCTTTCCATTCCTAATTCCTAATTCCTAATTCTTAATTGGCGCCTCTGGCGCCTTAGCTGGGGGCTCTCGTTGGAGGAATTGTTTCATCATTGCCAGAACCCCGGGGTTGGAGTGGGCCATGTTTACGGTTTCGAGGGGATCTATTTCGTAATCGTACAGTTCATATTCGACTGCGGAGGTCTCCCAATGGGTCCACTCCACCATGCGGTAGCGGCTGGTTCGAATGGCGCGGCCCAAATATTTCCTTCCCCGGGGGTAAGCGTGGTAGGCGTAGGGGCGGATGCGCATGCTCGGGTCCCGCAAAACCGGGGTCAAATCCAGGCCGTCCATCGGTTGCGAGGTTTTTGGAGGGGGAAGACCGGCCAGGGAGGCCAAGGTCGGATAAAGGTCCACCGTTTCGGTCAATTGGCGCGAAACGGAACCGGGCTCGGTGACCCCCGGAGCAGAGATGATAATGGGGATGCGGTTGGCTTGTTCGTAATTGCTGTGCTTGGTCCAGGAACCGTGGTCGCCCAGGTGCCAACCGTGATCTCCCCACAATACCACGATGGTGTTTTCAGCCAAGCCGTGCTCTTCCAAACCGCGCAAAAGTTTCCCCAACTGGGCGTCCATGTAGGTGACGCTGGCGTAGTAACCGTGGATGAGTTGGCGCACAACTTCCTCGGGAAAGGGTTCGGTGGTTGGAATCGGCTTGTAGGCCATGATCTCCCCTCGCCGCTTTACCGCATAGGAGGGGGCCCCTCGGGGAGCTTCCACAAATTCGGGCATGGGCAAGGATGGCCGGTCATACATGTCCCAATACCGCTTGGGAACCGAGAAAGGGAGGTGGGGCCGCACGAACCCTACCGCCAGGAAGAAAGGCTTTTTCTCGTTTTCTCTCAACCAACCCAGTCGATCTACGGCGGCGGCGGCAATCCGGCCATCGGCATAGGCTCCATCGGGAACGTCGGGCCACTCCCAGGCCGCGCCGCGCGGTCGAGGAGCGCCCTTTTCGTCCCGCCCTCCCAGATTGCCGAACAAACCTTCCTCCCGCGTGATCAGGCCATGATTGCTCTCCGGCAAGAGGTATTCGATCACCTTATCGGGGAGATGGGGGACACTCCATGAAGCCGCATCGTCGGTATTGCCATGGCCAATGTGAAAAACCTTTCCCATGGAGTGAGCGGCGTAGCCATGGTTCATAAAATGCTGGGGGAGGGTCAGGGCATCCGGATAGATCTCGCGGAATTGAGCGCCAAAAAAATATAATCCCGTCGAAGTGGAGCGACTGCCCAACATCAGGTTGTAGCGCGAGGCCATGCATACGGCCTGGTTGGAATAGGCCAATTCAAAGCGCATGCCCTGGGCCGCGAACCGGTCAAGGGCGGGAGTAATGGCCACGGGATCACCAAAGGAAGCAATGGCCGGTTTCAGGTCGTCCACCAGAATGAGAAGGACGTTGGGCTTTGCTTCAGGCTGGCCCAGGAGCAGCCCCCCTCCGAAAAACCAGAGTAAAAATATCGATTGCAGCAGCCTGTTTCGTGTCGGGTTGGACGGGGTCATTTTGGAAGAATCAGGAGGGGGGAAGGAATGATGGATTGATGGAATTAGAAGGGGTTAACCACAGAGGACACAGAGAGGGCTGGCGCCCAGTGGAGAGTGGAGAGAAGCTTATCTTGATCGTGATCATGATCAAGATTCTAAGAAATCTCAGCATCTCTCCTAATTCTTCATTCCTAATTCCTAATTCCTAATTCCTAATTGGCGCGCCTCGGCGCGCCTTTCCCTTTATTCTTGGAATCTTTTGGACGAGGCGGTTATTCTGAAAAGGTGAAAAGCTCAAACTCTTGCCTTCGAACCTTTTGGTTCATCCTGGCCGGCAGCCCGGTTTTCGCTCCGGGTCTTCATTCCGAGGTCAGGGTGGAAAACCTTCCCGGTAGCCTGGAGATTTCCGTCGGGGAACAACCTGTTCTCCGCTATCATACCACAGTTGTTCCCCCTCCCTCGGGGGTGGATCGGGTCTACGCGCGCAGCGGATTTATTCACCCTCTGTTTTCGCCCTCGGGGAAAATCCTGACCGACCCTTTTCCGGTCGGGCACGTGCACCAGCACGCGGTTTTTTCGGCCTGGGCCCGGGCCACCTTTCGCCACCAAACGGTCGATTTCTGGAACCAGGCCAGCAAACTGGGCAATGTGGAACACCGCGCCGTGGTGGCGCGGCAAAAAGACGGATTTACCACCCATCTTCAACAGGTGAGCACAGACCAGGGTCCAGCCTTGGACGAGATCTGGAAGGTCTCGGTAGAGGAAAGCCGCAATCCCTTCATCATAGATCTGGAAACCGAGCAAACCTGTGCCACCACGGATGAGGTTTACCTGCACCCCTATCGCTACGGTGGGTTGGCCTTCCGTGGATCCAAACATTGGAACGCGGAGGATGAAGATTATTTCGAGGGCCCCATGAAAATCCTGACGGGCCAGGGCATCAGGGACCGGGAAGAGGGCAATCACACCACACCGCGCTGGTTGGCCGTATACGGGCCGGTGGATGGGCAGACCGCTGGGGTGGTTTACATGGACCATCCCGGAAATTTTCGGCACCCCCAACCGGTGCGCATTCATCCGACCATGCCCTACTTTGTCTTTGGCCCCGTAGCCAGGGGTTCCGTCATCATCAGGCCCGGCATGGCCTATTATGCCCGCTACCGGATAATAACGTTTGAAGGAGAACCCGATGCGGAAACGATCGAAGGATGGTACGGGGCGTTTGCCAAATCGGGCAAAGGCAGAGGCGCGCCAGGGCGCGCCAATTAGGAATTAGGAATTGGCTGACGCCAAGGAACAGAGGGGGCTGGCGCCCGGTGGAGAGTGAAGAGTGGATAGTGGAGAGAAGTGGAACTACAATAGGGACGAAGGAGGCTGGCGCTGAGAGGGGCAAATAGCTACGAAAAGCACCCGCCTACGGCGTGGCATGCAGAGTTAAATCGTGATCGTGATCCTGATCCTGATCGAAATTGAAACATGGATGAACAGGATTTTGGGATGAGGAATGAGGTTAGGGAAATAACCACAAAAGGCACAAAAAGCACAGAAGTTAGGAGAATTAGGAATCAGAATAAAATCCACTCTCCACTCTCCACTCTCCTCCGGGCGCCAGCCCCCTCTGTGGTTAGTCAAAAAGAAAATCTTGGCGTGCTTCGCGAAAGTCAATTTCCGGATCCGTGGTTAAGGGCATGAGGTCCCTGAAATCATCCGGAGGTTGGGCGACCAGGCGCAGACATTCCCGGGTAAGGGGGTGCTTCAGTTCCAATCGCCAGGCGTGGAGCATTACCCGGGCCGGCTCAACCGGGAGATCCCTGCCAGGGCCGCGGTAGCCATAAACCCTATCCCCCAAAATGGGATGACCCATATCGGAAAGGTGCAAACGAATTTGATGCGTCCGGCCGGTGTGGATGTCGCATCGCAACAGGGAAATCCGGTCTCGGCTGGATCCGACAAATTCCCAGTCGGTATGGGCACTCCTGCCGTCATGGCGGATGCTCATTTTGTGGCGAAGAACGGGATGGCGGCCCATGGGTTTTCGGAGGGTGCCAGACAATCGTTCCGGAACGCCGGACACCAGGGCGAGGTAGGTTTTGCCGACCGAGCGGGCCGCAAACGCTGCGGACAGTCCTCGGTGGGCGGCGTCGCTCTTGGCCACCACCATGACTCCCGAGGTATCGCGGTCGAGCCGGTGGACGATACCGGGTCGGTCGGCCCCGCCCAGGGCGCTGAGCCGGCCCTGGCAGTGAAAAAGCAGGGCGTGGACCAGGGTTTGGCCATGGGTTCCCGCCCCGGGATGAACCACCATTCCGGAAGCCTTGTTCAGGGCCAAGAGGTGTTCGTCCTCAAACAGAACATGCAAGGGCAAATCCATGGGAGACAAATCGCGCCGCTCGACTTCCAACCCGGGAAACTCCACCACATCCCCCTCCCTGAGCTTGGCCGACTTGACAACGCGACCGCCATTAACTTTGACCAACCCCTTCTGAAAAGCTTTCTGGATGCGGGTCCGGCTGACCTGGGGCAACTTCCGACTTATCCATTTGTCGGCACGCATTTTTTCCACCCCGCCTTCGACCTGCCACTTTTCCGCCATTCACCCAATCCATAAGGAAGAAGGAGGGGAAGGAAAGACTGAAGGTCGAAATCAGAAGCCAGGAAGAGACTCTCGCAAAGCTCGCAGAGAACGCTAAGAGGGGGGAGAGGCGCCGTTGGCGCCAATTAGGAATTAGGAATTAGGAATTGGGAGAGAGGGGGGGAAGTTCGCTACGCCACACTCTCCACTGAATCATTTGAATCACGCCAACGGCGCCTCCCTCTTGGCGTGCTTGGCGAGAGGAAAAGCTGCAAGAAAAGGGTCAGGCCTCTTCCCCCAGTAAATATTCCGGGTTCAATTTCCGCAAGGGCCCGGGCAAAAATTGCCCGTCTTTGCGAATCAACTCCCCGTCAAAATAGATTTCTCCGCCCCCGAATTCAGGGGTCTGAAGGCAAACCATGTCCCAGTGTATCTGAGACCTGTTCCCGTTATCCGCCTCCTTATAGGCTTGGCCCGGGGTGAAGTGAAAGGAACCAGCCATTTTTTCGTCGAATAAAATATCGCGCAGGGGCCGGGTGATGTGGGGGTTGAAAGCGAGGGAAAATTCTCCGATATAGCGTGCCCCGGCATCGGTATCGAGGATCTCCACCAGTCGCTTGGTATTGGTGGAAGAACATTCCACCACCCGGCCCTCTTGGAAAAGGAGGCGAATGCGGTCGAAGGAAGTCCCCTGATAAACGGTGGGGGCATTAAACCGGATGACGCCGTTGACGCTGTTTTTCACCGGGCAGGTGAACACTTCCCCGTCGGGGATATTCCTCAAACCCCCACAGGTGACTGCGGGGATGCCCTTGATGGAAAACTCCAGGTCGGTCCCCTGCCCTTTGATCCGGACCCGGTCGGTCGAATCCATGAGCGTTTTCAAACTTTCCATGCCCTTGGTCATGCGGCCGTAATCCATGGTGCACACCCGAAAGTAAAAATCTTCGAAAGCTTCGCTGCTCATCAAAGCCTGCTGGGCCATTCCCGGGGTGGGCCAGCGCAAAACCACCCAACGGGTTTGCCCCACCCGATAATCGAGGACGGGTTTGAAAGCCGCCTCCGCCACTGCCACCCGGTCGGCCGGAACGTCTGAATTTTCGAAGATATTGTGAGCCCCTCGCAGGGCGATATAGGCGTCCATTCCCTTCATCTGGCGCAGTTTTATTCCGGAATCGAAAGCGAATTGATCTTCCGTAGCCCCCAGAAGCAGTTCCCGGTTGACCCGGGCGTTGTGAAAGGTGACGTGAGGCTGGGCTCCCTTTTGTCGGATGGTCCTAATCAAGGCGATGACCATGGCGACGGGTATATCGAAACAATCGATCAAAACCCGGTCCCCCTCTTCCAAACGGGTGGAATGCCCGGTCAAAACCTCAGCCAAGTCAAAATATCGCGGATCCATAAATTCCTAACTGCCCCTCTGCCTTCAAATTACCCGCGCCGGATCTCACTCCCAGCATACCTGACTTGGAATTTATAAATTCGTTTCTCGGCCAACAGGATTGCACCCGTTTTTAAATCTACCCGTTCCGGCACCTCCACTTTTCTCACATCAATGGTGGTATGATAGCCCCGCTCCGAAAATACATCCAACAAGATCCGTAAGGTCAAAGGGTCGTGAAACAACGCATTCTCCGAGTTGATCTGAGCCTTTCCCGATATGGCATGGCGCAGGATGATGGGCATAAATTTCTCCTGGATGTATTGGATCACGATGGTAAGGAGTTCGGGTTGCTCTTGGGCGTATCCATCCAGCCGGTTAATCAGGTCCTGTCGGGCGTGGCGCACGATTTCCTCAGACACCGGAATGACACGCAACACATCAAAAGTTTTTTCCCCCAGTTCCAAAGAACTCTGATAGCGCAATTCCCTGAGGATCCGTTCCTCCACTTCTTCGATGGAGCCGTGCGCATGGATGTAATGGTAGTGGAAAATCTGCCGCAAATCCTTCAAGGCTTCGTAAGTTCCTTCCTTGAAGGTGCGGTAGCGACGACGAGCAGTCGCATCGTCAAAATCGGTGGTGCGTTCCCTTCTCAGTTCCCCCACTCCGGAGGCACGTACCTTCTCATTGTGTTCGCGAATCTGCCTACCTCGGAACATCTGACGGGCCACGCTTTCCCGTTCATCGACAAAGAGCACCATGATGTGAAAAATCGGCTTGGGAAACTTCTGTTGCAAGGAGGTTTGGTAAAATTCCAGCCGCAAACTGCTCACCGCCTGGTAGAGGAGCTTCAAACACTCCACCTGCACTTTGGTTCGCGGAAATCCATCCACCACCACGCCGCTCTCATACTTCGGCTTGAGCAGTTCCTCAAAGACCAGGGTAACCACTTCGTTGTCCCCGACCATGCCCCCGGCATCCTTTATTTTTTCGGCCTCAGGACTGGTGAGCAGGTCGCTCACTACGATCGGCCCACCAGTGAGGTCGCGGAATTCCATGATAAACCGGGTTTGCGTCCCCTTTCCCGACCCCGGAGCGCCATTCAACCAAATGATTTCCTTGGGAAAACGTAGGCCCTGTTGACCGTACTTCCGCACCATGTTATGCCAAACCGTATTAAAGATGAGCTGGGCATCTTTAATCTCAAGATCCTGAATAGGTTCTTCTTTTGCCGTTTGCGCCATAGTCGAATAATCCTCAGTCAATTAACCGGAATGTATCACAATACTCCCAAAATTCCTAGCCAACGATACGAGGTCGAGCGCGGGGGCTGGTCAGGAGCCTATGGGCGGGTGAATTGGGCCGACACCCAGCAACTTCCGTCGGGGTCATTCCTCCGCGATGTCCCCAGCGCAATAGAAGAATTGCAAAAGGTCCAGGTTGACCATTTGAAGGACGAACTCAACCCAATTTTCATAGTTCATACCAATGATTGGGTCGGATTTTCCGGAAAACAGATCCGGGAAACCGCTTTTTCAAAGTCGGTATCTCCCGAAAGAATGTCGATCTCCACCCTGAGGAAATAGAGAGGGACGGGCATGGAAAAACCGACCGGAATCCTCACCGCGTCCTTCTCCGTGGTGACCAGATACTCCAAGTTCTTCCTTCGGGCCTGTTCGAACAGGTGATCCAACTCTTCCGCGGTATAACGGTGATGATCCAGAAAACGGCGGGAAAAGACCACCTGAGCACCATATTGGCGCAGGACCCCCTCGAAACTGAAATGGTCGGCAATGGCGCTGAAAGCTCCGATATGCCGGTCCTTGAGATGGCCAAGTTCCCTCCGTTTCCCTGATTCCAGGCTCTCCAGGTATTGAGGACGATGGGCGCATTCGATGATGTCCACTCCCGGATTGTGCAACTTTATGCGTCGCTCCAGCTCCGGATCGGTGGCGCCATCCGATTTGGTGATGAAGACATAAGTAGCGCGTTTGAGGTGTTTGATCGGCTCGCGCAGAATTCCCCGTGGAAGCAATCTCTCATTTCCAAAGGGATTGTTTTTATCCACCAACAACAGATTGAGACGTCCCTTCAGGGGCAGGTACTGAAACCCGTCATCCAGAATCAGGGTGTCCACCCCGTATTTGCGAATGGCAAAGGAACCGGCGTTGACCCGGTTTTTGTCCACAAACACCATTACACCGGGCAAGTTCCGGGCGAGCATGTAGGGTTCGTCCCCCGCCTCCTCGGAGTTGAGCAATACCCTTTCCCCATCGCTCACCACTTTTGGTGGAGGATCGCCCATGTGGGAAAACTGGCGCAGCCAGCGCTTCCAAAATGGAACCGGCTTGCTTTTGTAACCCCGGCTGAGGATAGCCACCTTGCGCCCGCGGGAGGCCAGAGAGCGGGCAAACATCTCCACCACGGGGGTTTTGCCGGTTCCCCCCACGGTCAGGTTGCCCACCACCACCACCAGGCAACCCAGGTGATTGGTCCGGAATAAGCGGTTCTCATACAACCAGAGCCGCAACTGCACCATGCCACTGAAGAGGTAGGAAAACAATTTGAGAAACCCGGCAAAAACCGTCACGCGTTTTCCCTTCCTGCGATCCAGAATTACGTCCTCCAAAAAGAGGGCGAAACGCTCAATGAATTGATGAACACGCCTGAAGAAGCGTTTGATCATTTGATGGACAAATGCTAGCAGCCTGTAAAAAAGACAAGGTGTTAACGTTCCCCCTGCCGGGCCAAACCTCAAGAATTAAATCAGGGAGTATAAGAGGTCAGGTCTTGAAAAAACCCAACTCCGTGATTGACGGACATATGGTCAGCAACCTTTTTAAGTAAATTTCAGCTTGAAGCCTTCCCCGGTCCCCCGGGCGGTGAATCCAAATTGAACCTCGAATCTGTGGCGCATTGAGTTTTAGACTTTTTATTCCAGGACCCGTCGAACTGTCCGAAGAAACCCTGCAGGCCATGGCTTCGCCCATGATGGGGCACCGGAGCCCTGAATTTGTCGAGCTCTATCGATCTGTTCAACCCGGTTTGCAAAAGCTATTTTATACGACGGATCCGGTTTTCGTCAGCACCAGCAGCGCCTGGGGAGTTATGGAAGGCGCCCTGAGGAATGTAGTGAAGAAAGGCGTGCTCAATTGTATGTCGGGCGCCTTTTCGGACAAGTGGTTCGACGTGAGCAAGCGCTGCGGAAAAAACGCCGCCGGCCTTCGGTTCGATTGGGGGAGAGCGGTAAAACCCGAAAGGGTGGAGGCCGAATTGGCCACCGGAAAATACGACGCCATCACCCTCGTCCACAATGAAACCTCCACCGGGACCATGAACCCTCTGGAGGAGATCATGGAGGTGGTGGGCAAGTTTCCCGAGGTCATCTCGGTCGTCGATACGGTCAGTTCCTTTTCCGCCCTGCTCATCGAAAAAGACGCTCTCGGCATTGACGTCATGCTGACCGGATCGCAAAAAGCGCTGGCCCTGCCCCCGGGAATGGCCCTCTTTTCCGTGAGCCGGCGCGCCTTGGAAAGGGCCTCGGAGCTGGAGGACCGCGGCTACTACTTCGACTTCCATGAATTCAATAAGAACCACCAGAAGGGAATGACCCCGAGCACTCCCACCATCCCCCATCTCTTTGCCCTCAAACAACAATTGGGCCGCATCGAGGAAGAAGGCCTTCAGGCTCGCTATGACCGGCATCGGCGTCTCAACGCCATGGTGCGCGGTTGGGCCAAAGACCGTGGGTTCGAACTGTTCCCGGAAGCCGGGTATGAATCCGTCTCCCTCACCTGTATCCGCAACGACGGTCAGGTCGATGTGCCCTCCCTGAACCAATTCATGCGCCAAAACTTTGCCGTGCAAATGGATCAGGGTTATGGAAAAATCAAAGGAAAGACGTTCCGCATCAACAATATGGGAAACGAAACCGAAGATACCATAGCCTGGTTTCTGGATTGTCTGGACCGGGCCATTGCGGCCACTGGAAGCACAACTGCAACGGAATAGCCTTACCGAATTCCCCACCATGAAACAACTCATCATAGCGGAGAAAGCCAGTGTGGCCCGCGACTTGGCCTCAGCCCTGGGAAAAGCGCCCAAAAAAGGCGATCACTACGAGAACGAACGTTACGTGATCAGTTTTGCGGTGGGTCACCTGGTCGAGCTCTTTGAGCCCCATGACATCGACAAGAAGTTGAGGTACTGGAGCATGAACAGCCTCCCCATCATTCCGGGCAATTTTCAACTGAAACCGATTGAAAAAACCAAATCCAGGTTTCTGGCGCTGAAACGATTGATTCATCGAAAGGATATCGACGCAATAATCAACGCCTGCGATGCCGCTCGTGAAGGAGAACTGATTTTTACCTACATCGTGGAGTTGGCCAAAAGCAAGAAGCCGATCAAGCGGTTGTGGCTGTCCTCCATGACCCGGGCAGGCATTCTCCAAGCCTTCAAATCCTTGCGCGACGGCGGGGAAATGCAATCCCTGCAGGCGGCGGCGCGTTGCCGGAGCGAATCGGATTGGCTGATCGGGTTGAACGGGACCCGGGCCATTACCAAGCGCATGTTCGGACCCCGGGCTGGGGAAGTGGCCTCGGTGGGGCGGGTCCAAACCCCCACCCTGGCCATTATCGTAGAGCGGGAATGGGAAATCCGCAACTTCAAGCCGCACGACTACTGGCGGATCTTGGGAAATTTTGCCCTGGAGGAAGGCCAATACGAAGGAGTCTATCAAAAACCGGGCTGGAAAAAATCGTCGCGGGAGGCAGACAGGGTTGATCGCATTTGGGAGGTGGCCCGGGCCGAACAAATCGTGGAAGCGGTAAAGAACAACCCCCGGGCCGAGGTGGCGGACCAGAAAAAACGCAAAAAACAGTTATCTCCGAGGCTCTACGACCTCACCACCCTTCAGCGCGAAGCGAACCGACGCCTCCATCTTTCGGCCAAGAGAACTCTGGATATCGCCCAGGCCCTCTACGAAAGGCACAAACTGATCACCTACCCGCGAACCGATTCGCGGGCCCTTCCCCAGGACTACGTGGCAAATTGCCGCTACGTTTTGCAAGGTCTCCCCCGGCAATACGCGGAATTTGCCCGGGAGGCGTTGCGGAAAAATTGGGTGAGACCCAATAAACGCATATTCAACAACGCGCTGGTCAGCGATCACTTTGCCATCATTCCCACCAAAACCTCTCCCGGGAAACTTAATACCTACGAAGCCAGGCTCTACGACATGATCACCCGCCGGTTCATCGCGGTTTTTTTCCCTCCGGCAGAGTTCGACATCACCACCCGCACCTCGGTGGTGGTTGGCCATACTTTCAAGACGGAGGGCAAAGTGCTGGTCAAGCCGGGATGGTTGGCCGTTTACGGAAAGGATACCAAGGGAAAAGACAACCTTACTCCCCTTTCCAAGGCCGACGGCAACCCCCCTTGTGCCGAGGTCGTGTCGATCGATCTGAAAAAGGAAACGACCAAACCACCTTCCCGATATTCCGAAGCCACCCTTCTCTCCGCCATGGAAGGGGCGGGCAAACGGGTCGAGGACAAGGCCTTGGCCCAAGCCATGAAGGGAAAGGGCCTGGGAACACCGGCAACCCGGGCCGATACCATCGAAAATTTGCTTTCCAAGAAATACCTGGAGCGAGAGAAGCGCGTAATAATCCCCACCGACAAAGCGGAGACCCTGTTGAAGTTCCTTTCCGCCATTGAAGCCGAGACCCTGACCAGTCCATCCTTGACCGGCGAATGGGAACACCGGCTCCACCACGTCGAACAGGGCAGCCTTTCCCGTGAGGAATTCATGTCCGCCATTGTGGCCCAGACCAAGGACATTGTGGACAAGGTTAAAAACTATACCGGGGGGGAAGAAATCGATGTGACAAGTCCCTCCGATAACAAGCCCATGCTGGAGCATGTAAGGTCCTTCAAGTCCCAGGACGGGAAAGTGATCATTTACAAGGTCATTGGCAACCGGAAGCTCTCCCTCGAGGAATTGAGAACACTGCTCTCCCAAGGCAAGTTGGGTCCGCTGGAGGGATTCCGTTCCAAAGCGGGCAAACCCTACACCGCCACCCTGGTCTTGGATGAAAATTTTAAAGTCAGATTCAAGTTCGATAATGACAACGACGCCAATTCAGGGAAGAAACCGGCGGAAAAATTGCAGTTTGATGCCCTGCCGGTGGTGGGAACCTGTCCCCTCCACCAAACGCCTGTATACGAAACCGAAAAGGCATACGCCTGCCGGGAACGCCTGGAATCCAAGGGAAATGGCAAAGGGTTCAGAATGAGCAAAACCATTCTGGGACGATCGATTTCCAGGGAACAGGTGGAAAAACTCCTTTCCAAAGGAAAAACCGACCAGTTGGACAAGTTTATTTCCAAACGGACCAATAAACCGTTTTCGGCCTCCTTGGTCTTACAAAAAAACGGCAGTGTTCGCTTCGCCTTTCCCCCTCGGCCAGGCAAGAATAAGAAACCCCGAAAACGCCGTTGAAATGCCCTCTGTTCCCTCACTTTATCTCTGAACGTCATAAACTCTAATCAATTATTTCCATTATGCCCATAGCGACACCGCCCCAATTCGAAGCCATGCTGGATTCCGCTCAGGAAGCAGACTATGCCTACCCAGCTATCAACTGCACCTCCATCGTAACGCTCAACGCGGCCATGAAAGCCTTCGCCGAAACCCGGTCCGACGGCATCATCCAGTTCTCCACCGGGGCGGGACAATTTGCCTCCGGTCTGGCCAATAGCAACCCGGCCTACGGTTGCATCGTGCTGGCGGAAGCGGCCCATCTCTTGGCCGAACAATACGATGTCCTCATCGCCCTAAACTCGGACCATTGTCAGCCCCAAAAGGCCGCTTCCTTTCTCAAGCCGCTCATTGAGGCGACGGCGAAGCGCCGGGCAAATGGACAAAGCAACCTGTTCCAGAACCACATGCTGGATGCTTCCGCCCTGCCCTTGGAAGAGAATATGGCCATATCCCGGGAATACCTGGAGCTTTGCGCAGAAAATGAAATAATTCTCGAAGTCGAGGCCGGTGTGGTCGGGGGAGAAGAGGATGGCGCCGCCGGAACGGAGGACACCCCGCAGGAAAAACTCTACACCACTCCCGAAGACATGGTGAAGGTGCACGAGGCTTTGGGAGATATCGGACGGTTCACCTTTGCCGCCACCTTCGGCAACGTGCACGGACATTACAAACCCGGCGCGGTCAAACTGCTCCCCGATATCCTCAAACAAGGTCAGGCAGCCGTTATGGAACGATACGGAGCGGATGCCGAATTCGACTTGGTGTTTCATGGGGGCTCCGGCAGTAAATTGAGCGAGATTCGCCAAACCCTGGAGTACGGGGTCATAAAAATGAATATCGATACCGATACCCAGTACGCCTTTACCCGGCCCATTGCCGGTCACATGATGAAAAACTACGACGGCGTCCTCATGATAGACGGCGAAGTAGGCTCGAAAAAAACCTACGACCCGCGTTCCTACCTGAAAAAGGCGGAAGAAAACATGTCTGTCCGGGTCGTTCAGGGATGCCGGGATCTGCTATCGGCAGGAAAAACGATTTTCGGCCAGGTTTAGGCAAGCCAACCCCATTTCAATTAGGAATTAGGAATGAAGAATGAGACCACGGATTTCACGGATGGGCACGGATCCTGCTTCGCCCAAACCGTGCTTCGCAACGCTACGCAGGTCAAGAGGCTACGGCAGGACAAGTTAGGGAAATAGCCACAAAAGGCACAAAATGCACAGAAGTTAGAAGAATCAGGAATTAGGAAAAATCCACTCGCCACTAGTCACTAACCACTGACAACTGAATAATTTGCCTCTCGCAAAGCTCGCCAAGAGCGCAAAGAAAGAGGGGGGATGCGCCAAGGGCGCGAATTGGGGAGAAGGGAATGTTGGAGTGATGGAGTAAAGGAGTGATGGAAATAGGGAGAAGAGTTCAATTTGGGATATGGAATTAGGAATGGGGGATGCGCCAAGGGCGCGAAATAGGAATGGACCGCAGATTAATTTGTGAAGTAAATCCGTAAATTCCAAAGGCAGGAAAGTCCCGGCTCAAGCCATATATTTTGTCACCAGGTCGATTCCCTTTTGCCAAACGATCAAATCTCGACATGTTCTGACCCCGCTCACCTTGTGCCTTGGCGACAGCCAATTCCTCATTCCTCATTCTTAATTCTTCATTGATTCGGATCCCATGTCCGCGGGCGAGCCTGTGCTTCGGGTAGACCAGCTCACTATTGAGCGAAATGGTTACATTCTGAAAGATATCTGCTGGCAGGTCATGCCGGGGGAAAACTGGGTTATCCTGGGAGCCAACGGATCCGGTAAAACCGCTTTGCTCAAATCGCTGACGGGTTATTTTCCACC
Organism: Opitutales bacterium; assembly: GCA_965218995.1. Lineage (GTDB taxonomy): Bacteria > Verrucomicrobiota > Verrucomicrobiia > Opitutales > UBA2995 > JAABVD01. The sequence goes on along the minus strand of CBDCML010000004.1, from coordinate 1,219,798 downwards.
TACCCGGGGCGGTATATCGGTTCTGGGAAAAACCTACGGAAATTACGATTGGAATCGGGTCCGCCTCCGTATCGGGATGGTCTCCAGCAGTATCCAGCAGCGGATTGGACAAGGGGAACGGGCCATCGAGGTTGTGGTGTCCGGAAAATACGCCCAGGTCAATTATTGGGGTCCGATAAGAAAAAAGGATAGAGTCCGGGCCCGGAGTTTAATGGAGCGGCTCGAATGCGAATACCTCCTCGACAAAACCTGGATCACGCTATCCCAGGGAGAAAGGCAGCGCCTGCTCATCGCCCGGGCCCTCATGGCAAAGGCCGAAATTCTCATCATGGACGAACCCTGTGCCGGCCTCGACCCGGTGGCGCGGGAACAATTCTTGAATTCTTTGGAAAACCTCAATCGAGATCAGCCCGATCTCTCCCTACTGCTCGTAACCCACCACGTGGAGGAAATAACCCCCTGCTTTACCCACGGTTTACTGCTGCGGGCCGGAAAGGTGGTCAGCCGGGGACCCGTCGAAACGACTATCAACTCCGCCGCCCTCTCGCTCACCTTCGACACACCCTTGAAACTGAAGCGATCGAACAAACGTTACCGGTTACATTGGGAGCGCAAGAAAAGGGTCAGGCCTTGAATGGCACTTAGTTAAGCGACTTTTGGAATGTTCGATCATCTCGGAGAAGGAAGGGGTCAAGACGTAAAAAGTTATGCCTTACAGGGTCAGCAGGTCACGCCGAAAGGCGGATCGTCTTGTAAAAGTGTATGGAGTACCTGTCTGCGTGCGTCGCACAGGCAGGCAACGGAATACCGCCCCTCGGGGTCATTTCTTGAAATCGTGCATGTTAATGCGGGATTTAAGGGGTTGTTGCCTAAAGACATTTAAATTTTAGGGGTCCGTTGAGTCTCAACCGATCGGTTGGCAAACCCAGCTGCAAGCAATTATGGGTTTCAGCCGGTCCTGTCTTTTGAAAGGCGCTAAAAGAGAGGTTCTTAGGCCCGCATATAGGTTTTTCAGCCCCACTATTACCTGTGGAAGCCCTTCTGCTGGCGTATTGGACGGTGGGCCGTGGGTTATCAGGATCTTGATGTTTTGGATGCTGCAGATGAGCCAGTCTTGGATGCGCTGCCTGTGCAGACGCCTCCAACGAGATCGTTTGAAGTGATGCAGGTTGGCCCCTTGGGCAAAACTGCCTTCCATCAGATAACGTCTGCGCACGCGGTCTCGTTTGGCTTCCGGGCTACTGGATTGTTGCTTGGCTTCATTGATGAGGTCCTCTCCCAAGTGCCTCATGATGGTGCGTCCATTCTTGGAGGTCGTGCAAGCCGTCCTCAGATGGCAACTCGCGCATGTCTTTTTGTAGGCTTTGTATTCGGTCGCTTTGCGGCGTTGGTCATAACGTCTCGGATAAAGGTTTTCTCCAGCCGGGCAGATGTAGACGTTTTGATCGGAATCATAGGTAAAGTCGGTTTTGGGAAAAATCTCCGGGTTCTTGCGCTTGTTGCCCGCGTGCAGGGCCATGTGGCTGCGAATCCCGCGAGACTGCAATTGGCGCATCACTTCGGCCGTCCCATACTGGCTGTCGGCAATGACCGCCCGCGGATTCTCACCACAGTTTGCTTCATGCTGTTCAACGAGGGTTTCAACTTGGGTGGCTTCATCCACGTCTCCCGGCGTGCTCGAACTCGCCGTAATCACTCCCATTTTATCGTCTACCGCGCGGTGGTTCTTGTAACGTGGACGAGATTCTCCTCCACCAGAGCTTTTCTTGCGCGATACGCAGGCAGTGTCCGGGTCGGTCGTGCTCAGTATCGAGCGGTTGACTCCCTCATAATTGGGGTTGCCCAAGTGGCCGTCCAGCTTCGCCTCCACCGCCCCGTAGGCTTGGCGCAACTGATCAATCAGTTCCGGTGAGGATTTCACCACCGAGTCCTTCGAGGCATTGGCATCCACCAGACTGCCATCCATGTGAAGCTTCCAGCCATCCACCAGCCCGGCCTCCACACAGTCCGTTATACTGCGTAACAAAGAGCGTTTCAAATACTTCCTCCCCCCAGCGGGCCCGCGCCTTCGAAAGCACACTGTGGTGGGGCACAACATCGTCCAGTGTGTAGCCCAAAAACCAAAGGTAATCCAGACGCTCCGGCAACATCCGCATCAACTCGCGTTCGCTGCGGATGTTATCCCAGAACAACAAAAACATCAGCTTGAGGATGATCTCGGGGTCCAAACCCACATGACCATTGTAACCGTAGCAATCTTTGACTTCTTGGCGCACAAAGGAAAAATCCACCTTCTGGGCTACTTTGCGCAGGGGATGGTTCGCTCGTACGCGCTCGTCCAGGTCCACGCTGAAACTGAACAAATTCTTTTGGGGCAAGTGTTTTCCCATCATAACGGAAAAAGTTTAACAAACCTGCCCAGTTTTATCCAGAATTAAGTGAGGGATTTGGGCAACAACCCCTTAAGAATTGACCCCTTCCTGCATGCGCAAAGGGGTCAGGCATTTATTTTCAACATGGGGACATGTCAAAAATCAACGACTGACCCCGACAGGCGTCCATACTATACTCCTCTACAAAGTCGCTTAATAAGCGCCATTCAGGCCTGACCCTTTTCACCTAAGCGGCCAAATTTTGAAAAATGCCCACCAAGGGGAGGAAGAGAGCGATGACAATAACTCCGACTACCACGGCGAGAAACACGATCATGACCGGCTCCAAAACCGAGGTCATGGCGGAAATGGAATTATCCAGTTCCTGGTCATAGTTATCGGCGATGCGATTCAACATATCCGGAACGGTGCCGGTCTCCTCCCCCACTTCGATCAAACTGGACACCATTTCGGGAAAATGATGGGTCTGGCTTAGCGGTTTGGAAATGGGATCTCCATCCCTGACCCGGGCATAGGTAATTTCCAGTTCACGCTGGTAAACGCGATTGCCCACCACTGCCCCGGTAATTTCCAGGGCTTCCAGTAAGGGCACTGCACTGCCCTGCAAGGTGCCTAGAGTTCTGGCAAACCGGGATAAGGCGCTTTTTTTGAGCAAATCGCCAAAAATCGGTAACTTCCCCTTCATCAAATCAATCGCATAGCGGGCCTTTTCAACGGCTCCCAACAGCTTGATTCCCATAATGAGAAGAATAACAACGGTCAGAATAATCAGGATATGATCCTTTACGAACAGGGACAGGTCCAAAATGGCCTGAGTCAGGGGTGGCAGGGAGGCGCCACCAAGAAAATTCGCATAAATGGCTTCGAAGCGGGGCACCACAAACACCATCAAGAACCCCAAAATGGAAAGGGCCAAGGTCATGACCACGATGGGATAAACCATGGCGGCCATCAGCTTTCCCCGGAGGCGCTGAGCCTTTTCCATAAAGCGGGCCAAGCGGTCCAGAACCAGATCCAAATGGCCGCTGGCTTCCCCGGCCCGAACCATGTTGTAGTAAAGATTGCCGAAGACTTTGGGATACCGAGCCAGGCCGTTGGAAATCGTATTTCCCCCCCGAACGTCGTCGGCCAGGTTTCGGATGATCCGGCGAAATCCCGGATTCTTTTGTTGCCGGGTCAACACCTCCAAACTCTTCAGCAAAGGCAAACCCGACTGCAACAATGTGGCCAATTGACCAGTGAAGAGGGTCAGAGCTTTCTGCCTCACCCGCGTCTTCCTAAAACCCGTCCTCCGCGTCCGGGCTTTTCTCCGGGGGTTTTTGCGCCCCGGTTTCCCCTTGCCCGGGGTGGTGGAAGGATAGGCAGATTTGGTGGAGGCGACGGGCATGAAAATCGGGGAATGCGATCCCGGACTATGTCAGGCCGCCACTTGGTGACCATAAGAAAACCCAAAAAACCCTCCAAAACTTCCAAGAAGATCCAACAGAAGATGCTTGGGAAATAGTTGAAATAAGAGGAGTTCTCCGCCTGCAATAAGCTACCCCGAGTTTTCGGGATTGGTAAAAAATAAACAATCCCACAACATAATGACCCCATTATTGCGCATAGCCCTCTCTTGTAGCCTTTATCTCGCCGCTCTTCCCACGGCCACTCCGCAACCTTCCACTGCCGAACCCATCGTTGACAAGTCCCTAGTTAGCGAGGAAGGCGATGGAAACGGTTCGGTCGAGGTCAGCGGTGAGCTCAAGGAATGGCACAAAATCACCCTGGATCTGGCCGGTCCCTACGCCCACGAGGAGGAAAAGGATCCAAACCCGTTTACCGATTACCGTTTTAACGTCACATTTACCCACCAGTCGGGGGCCCCGGTTTATACCGTCCCCGGTTATTTTGCGGCCGATGGGAACGCGGCCCATACCTCGGCCCAGTCCGGCACGGTTTGGCGGGCCCATTTCGCCCCCGATGGCCCCGGGGAGTGGAGCTACCGCATATCCTTCCTGCGAGGAGATTCGGCCGCGCTCGAACCTGACGCGGGAGAGGCTCTTGCCCCCTACCATGGGGTGTCAGGCAGGTTCAGGGTAAGCCAAAGCGACAAAAGCGACAGAGACTTCCGGGGCAAAGGCCGCCTCCAATACGTAGGTGGACGTTACCTTCAACATGCCGGTAACGGGGAGTTTTTCCTCAAGGCCGGACCGGATGCCCCGGAAACCCTCCTGGCTTATGCGGATTTTGACGGCACCGAGGCCATGAAACCGGCCGTCCCCCTGAAGACCTGGGAGCCCCATGTGAAAGATTTCAACCCCGGGGATCCCACCTGGAAAAAGGGCAAGGGAAAAGGTCTCATCGGCGCTGTAAACTACCTGGCTTCCAAAGGGTTGAATGTCTTCTCTTTCCTCCCCTACAATGCGGGGGGCGACGGGGATAACGTGTGGCCCTTCGTCCGCAGAGAGGCCAAGTTTCATTACGATTGCTCCAAGCTCGACCAGTGGGGCATCGTCTTCGAACACGCCCAATCCAAGGGCATCTACCTGCATTTCAAACTGCAGGAAACCGAGATGGACGACAACCGGCACAGAGAGAAGGAAATCATTCCGGAATCCCTGGATGGGGGACTTCTGGGACCGGAGAGGAAACTCTATTTGCGCGAACTCATCGCCCGTTACAGCCACAACCTGGCCCTCAACTGGAACCTGAGCGAGGAAAATTCCCAGTCCTATGAAGAGCAAAACGCCATGGCGGAATTTATCCTCAATACCGATCCTTACGACCACCACATCGTCGTCCACACGGGCCCCAACGGGCAGGAAAGGATTTACCGGGCCCTGCTGGGACCTCAGTCCGTCCTGACCGGCGCTTCTCTGCAGAATCCCTGGGACAAGGTTCATCAACGGACCCTGCGTTGGGTGGAAGCCTCCCAGGCAGCGGGCAAACCCTGGGTGGTGGCCAACGACGAACAAAACCCGGCCAACCAAGGGGTTCCGCCCGATCCCGGATACAATGGGTTCTCCGGTTGGGCCGAGGAAGATGAGCCGGACAAAAAATACAACCTGCACGACATAAGGAAATACACCCTGTGGGGAAACCTCATGGCCGGTGGAGCTGGCGTAGAATACTACTTCGGTTACGGTCTGCCGGAAAACGATCTGGTGTGCGAAGATTTCCGCAGCCGGGACAGGAACTGGGATTACTGTCGGTTTGCCCTCGCGTTTTTTCGCAATGAAGAGATCCCCTTCTGGCATATGCGCCCCTCCAATGCCCTGGTCGGCAACAGCGAGAACGACAACTCGCGCTATTGCCTGGCCCAGGAAGGCGAGGTTTATCTGGTATACCTCCCCGAGGGAGGGACGAGTGATCTCGACCTCTCCACCGCCTCCGGAAATTTCCAGGTAGGATGGTTCAATCCGCGCGCCGGCGGAGATCTCCTCAGGGGTTCCGTCAAAAGTTTGGAAGGAGGCGGGTCCGTTTCCCTGGGTCACCCGCCAGCGGATGAGGAGGAGGATTGGCTGGTTCTGGTAAAAGGGAACTGAAATAACGGTAGATAATCAATCAGCTGTAATTGACTCTCGCAAAGCACGCAGGGAACGCAGAAATAGCCTGCATGGGCACAATCTATCGGGATCATATCAGCTCCTCAGCCCATTGGACTACGGTTTCGGCGATGGCTAGGGCTTCCCGGTAATCTTCCTCGGGAACAGGCTGCTCCAACCCGGTATAACGTGCCGCTGCCGCATAACGGGTAAGCCTCTCTGCCCGGTGAATCTCCTCAGGCACATGTTGTCCAGTGGATTCCAGTATGGTGAGCAGCCGATTCAGATCATGGACAAAGGGAAACTTGATGTCGCGTGCGATCATCACCGCCTTTACGGCTTTCTCCGCCGCCTGTTGAGCATCGAAGCACAGGTCTTCCAAATAGACTTGCGCTACACGGCTTTTAGCTAGGGCCAAATTGCTTCTGGCGCGGTTCAACCATTCACGAGGATCGTCGGGCGGAAAGCGTTCAGGGAGATTCATAGACCACTTTTCCTTCCCGCAAGGCCGGCTTGATAATCAGGGCGTGGCTGTCCTTGTAACGCTCCACGGCTTGAGGCGTCACCACGATGGCGTCAACCGCCGCTCCGACGCCGCGGAGGTTTCCGTAGATGTCACCCATGACAGCCCAGGGGTTCCCACCCTCCTTGACAACGAGCAGATCGACGTCGCTATGGCAATTCATGTCGCCCCGGGCGAAAGAGCCAAAAAGGATTATTCTCTGTGGATCAGCAACCTCCACAATCCGACTGATGATGTCATCCAATGTCGTTTGGTCCAACCCCGTGCCACCTTTTATCTTAGGTTCATTTCGCATGGCTAATTCCTCAGATCCGTATCGACACGGCCAGAATGGGGACGGTCCTGATTATTTAAACTTTTCGTATTGGAAGGCGCCGTAGGGGACGTTGTCTTTCTGTTTTTCCTCCAGCTCGGCGGTGGAGCAACTGCACATTTCCATTTTGCGCATGGTGATGGCGGCGGTGGGACATACGCGCAGGCATTTCCCGCAGCGCACACATTCGTCGCTGTCGATCCAGATGTAAGTGGTTTCCTCGGCCAGGTTTGCTTCCAGGCTGGATGTCACGACTCCATCCTCATCGTAAAAGAGGCGGGACACCCGGTTGATGCAATCGCGCGGCGCGACCCCGATACACCAGTCGCAGTGGATGCAGGCGTCCTGGTCGATTTCAAATTTGTAGTGGCAAAAGTAGCAACGGGTGGCGTGAAGGTGGGTGCCATCCACGGTATGGCCCAATTCCACTTCCGCCGTTCCATCCCGGTCGGTCAGAGGAAGTTTGGGCATCTGCACGGGAAACTGGATGTCGTGGTCGCGCACCCGGCCGGTTTCACCGTTGGTATCCATGAAAGAGATGGCGATGTGTTTTTTTCGACGAACCAGGCCCATGAGATGGGCGTCGATCTTATCGGCCACTTCCTTGCCGTCGTTGACCGCGGTAATAACGTCGAAGCTTCCATAATTGAAGTCTCCGGCCACAAATATTTTCTCGTGGGTGGTATGATTTCCTTCGGTCTGGCTGATACCCTCAGGCAGGATGCTCAACTGGCGGGTTTGCCCGATGGCCATGATGAGCAGGTTGCAGGCATATTCCTCCTCGGTGCCCGCAATGGCATGGATCCTGGGTTTGCCCCCCTCCGATTGTTCCTCGTCCAAGGCGTTGCGTTGAAAGGTAACCGCTACCAGTTTGCCATTCTCGGTGCGGGCCGAGTAGGGATTCATGAGGGTTTCCACCTCAATTTCCTCCAGCCGCATCTGGTTGATTTCGTCGGGATCGGCCGACATTTGGGCTTCCGTTCTGCGGTACATTATGGTTACGGTTCCCTCCGCTCCGACCAGGCGTTTGGCGGCGCGGGCGCAGGAACGGGCGCAGTCGACGGCGGTGAATCCTCCCCCGACGATAATGACATTCTGGCCTTCCATTTCGCCGATTCTGCCCATGTTGTAATCGTACATGAACTTGAGCCCGGGTATGGTGTGTCCGTCGCCCGGCAAGCCGGGAAGTTTCAGGTTGGATGGGTTAACGGCCCCCACCGCCACCAACACCACATCGTAATCTCGCATGATCTGTTCCATGAGGTCGGCGTCGACCCAGGTGTCGCACTTCACATCGATACCGCTGTCGATGATGGCCTTTACCTCCGCGTCGACCGTTTCGCGGGGCAGCCGGAAAACGGGAATTCCCTGCACCATCATTCCGCCCAGAATACTGTCGCGCTCAAAGAGGGTCACACCGTGGCCGTAACGGCGCAGTTCCCGCGCCGCGGTCAAGCCGGCTGGTCCGCCCCCGATGACGGCGACTTTTTTGCCGGTCTCCTCAAACCAGGATGGAAGGGGCTTGGGCGGGTTTTGCTTATAGTCGGAAGCGGATCGTTTCAGGTGGCAGATATGAACCGGCCCGGCTATACCCGTCCAGGTGTGGCGGCAGGCATCCTCGCAAGGGCGCGAGCATACCCGGCCCAGCACTCCGGAAAATACGTTATCTTCCTGGTTGATCAGGTAAGCCTTGTCCGAATCCCCTTGGGCAATCGACTCGATGTAGGCGGGAACGTTGGTTTTGGCCGGGCAAGCGTCCTGACAAGGTATATCCTTGAGGAAGGTTTTAAAATCCAACGGTTCGGTGCCGACCCCGAGGAAAACGGAGGTCTCCTGCGGATTGGGAGCCATTTCGTAGGAAATGCCCAGATCCTCGATGGCCTTTAGAAAAGGATTCAGATGATTGTTATCGTCCATGATCAGAGCCCCAATCTGGCGGAGCAATCGGCCAGGGTTTCGTCACCCTGGCGGAGTTGGAGGAAGGTGTCGAGAATCCTCTCGAGGGCGGGAGCGCAGTCCTCTTTTTTAAATTCTCCGAGTTTGCCTCCCAGGCGGTCGTGTTTTCCGCCGATTCGCATTTCGTAGGCCTCGGTCGAGCCGACGGTTTCCCGAATGCGCATGCCCCTGAAACCGATGTCGGCGATGCGATAGGGCGAGCAACTGTTGGGGCAGCCGGTAATGTTGATGATGGCTTTGTCCCAGATCTCCTGGTACTTGGTCTGGCTCACCACAGGCATGAGCAGATCGTAGAGGGACCGCGTTTCGGAAACCGCTTTGGGGCAGTAGGTCGTCCCCACGCAGGGCACAATATCGCGCAAGCCGAAGAAGCCCTCGGTATCGAAGCCGACCCGGCGGATTTCCGCGGTCGCTTCTTCCACTTTCCCCGGTTTCACCCCGTGAATTTCGATGTTTTGACGATTGGTAAGGTAGGCGCGTTTGTTGCCGTAAATTTCTGAAATTTCCGCCATGCGCTTGAAGGCGAGATGGGTCAGTTCACCCTTGGGAACCATGGCGCGCACGGTCACTTTTCCGTCGGTGCCCACCGGATTCTGCTCCAGGAGGGGACGATCCGGATAGTCCACGCCGGACTCTTCGAAGTCTTCCGTTTCCAGGTCGTCCACCCCGACTCCTTCGTCTTGCAGGAATTTGAGGACGATGCGGCGGCACTCCTCGATGCCCCTGCGTTGAACGACAAATTTGAGGCGGGCAAAGGAGCGATCGCGGCGTTCCCCGTAGTCGCGGAAAAGCAGGGCGATGGCCCGATTGACCCGGGCCATTTTTTCCGGGGGGACAAAGGAAAACAACTCCTCCCCAATGAAGGGGGCCCAGCCCATTCCGCCGCCGATCATGACCTTGAACCCGTATTCATCCCCGCCCAGGGGGGTTTTTCGCTGAACCGCCACGATTCCTATGCAATTGATATAGGGCTGCGCGCAACCGGCTCCACAACCGGAGAAAGTGATTTTGAACTTGCGGGGAAGGTTGTCCAGATCGCGGGATTCAGTGAGCAGGCGGGCCGTTTCCTTGACATGGGGAAGGACGTTGAAACGTCGGAACTGGCAGGTTTCCGCCAGGGGGCAACCGGTCACGTTTCGGGTGACATCTCCGCAACCGTGGAAGGAGGAAAGGGAATCTTCCGCCAAGCTCCGAACCATGTCGGCCAGGGAGGGGATTTTGAGCCAGTGCAATTGAACGCATTGCCGGGTGGTGATGGCCAGTTTGCCCTGGGCATAATCCTCAGCCACTTTGGCAATGCGCCGGGCCTGGCTGGAAGTCAAAACCCCGCCGGGAATCACGATTCGCGCCATGTGATTGCCGGGTTGGCGGGAGGTGTATATCCCATACCATTTGGAGATGTTTTTCTCTTCCGCCGTCATGGAACCCTTGCGGGCAATTTCATCGTAGTCCAGGAAGAGCCCCTGGTCCTTGATGATTTCGTCTTCGCTGACGAACCGTTTACCTAATGTCCACTGCATATTCGGGTAGGGTTTAGTCGTGGTAGAAGAGAAGGGTTGAAATGTAGCGCTCCCCGGTATCCGGTTGCATGACCACGATGTTCTTGCCCCGGTTTTCGGGGCGGAGGGCCACCTGGTAGGCGGCCAGAGAGGCGGCGCCCGATGAAATACCGACCAGCAGACCTTCCGTGGTTCCGAGTTTCTGGGCCGTCTTGATGGCCTCGTGGCTGTCGATGCGGATGACTTCATCCACGATGTCCCCATCGTAGACTTGAGGGATGAATCCGGCTCCGATTCCCTGAATCATATGGGGCCCCATTTTGCCCCCGCTGAGCACGGGCGATTCATCGGGCTCGACCGCGACAACCTCGATATCCGGGTTTTTTTCTTTCAAATACCGGCCCGCGCCGGCCACGGTTCCGCCGGTTCCGACCCCGGCGACAAAGATATCGACCCGGCCCCCGGAGTCGCGCCAGATTTCGGGACCGGTGGTGTCGTAGTGAACCTGGGGATTGGCCGGATTGTTGAACTGCTGTGGCATGAAGCCGCCGGGAATATTCTGGGTCAGCATTTCCGCTTCTTCGATAGCTCCGGGCATGCCGAGATCGGCATCGGTCAAGACCAGTTCGGCGCCCAGGTTGATGAGCATCTTGCGGCGCTCCACGCTCATGGAGGACGGCATGGTGAGGATGATGTGGTAGCCCTTTACGGCGGCGGTCATGGCGAGGCCGATGCCGGTATTGCCGGAGGTGGGCTCGATGATGGTGCCTCCCTCGGCCAAGCTCCCGTCGCGTTCGGCCGCTTCGATCATGGATAATCCGATGCGGTCCTTAACACACCACCCCGGGTTGTAACCTTCGAGCTTTCCGATGATTCGGCCTGGAAGTCCATGGCTGAACTTGGAGAGGTAAACGAGCGAGGTATTGCCGATGAGCTCGCAAACGTTGTTGTAAATGGGCATGTTACAGAAAGTCTAAAAACACCGGATTTTTTGGAAGCCGCAACCAGGCGCCGGATTCCATTCCTTACGAAGATGCGCATGCCTCCTGCGAGATCAAGTAGAAAGCCCAGAAAGTCTAACTGGACCCGTTTTTTGGAGGGGGAATTGGCTCTCGCAAAGCAGGCCAAGAGCGCCAAGAGGGGGGAATGCGCCGGGGGCGCCAATTAGAAATCAGGAATTAGGGATCATGATCACGATTAAGATAAACCTCTCTTCTTCCTTTGTGCCTTCTTCTCTTGGCGTTCTTTGCGAGCTTTGCGAGATTCACTTCCTAATCCGTGCCCATCAGTGTAACCTGTCCTGCCGTAGCCCTTGGGCGAAGCGGGATCCGTGGTTTTCTTATCTCAATGGTGTTTCTCGTAGTGCTCGGCCAACAGGTCGCGGCCGAAGTCGCCATTGAAATCGCGCCAGACGGCGTGGATGTGATTGGCCTTATTCTGGATGTTGTCGTATTCGATGAGAAAAGTGGGGCCCTGGACCCGGTAATAGTGAGCGCCACCAAGTTCCTTTGATCCGGCCCAGGCGAAAACGACATTTTCCAGGCCGGCCTCGCGCAGTTGGTTCCAACGCTTCGATGCCAGATCGCCGGGCATGTTGCCAATATAGACCTCGATCAACCGGTTCAGCGCCTCGCCTTGAACCGCGGTCAATTCCGAAACAGCAACCCCTGCGGACGGGAGGGGAGAGACCTTCTCTTTCGCGCCGGTGTAAATGTCCCGGGGCGCCTTGGCTGCGATGATGGCTTTTTCCTGCTGTTTTTCGCTCAGTGATAACAACAATTGCCGGGCCACATCCTCTTCTTCCTTCAAGGTTCTCCGGCCTTTGGTCGGGCCCACCGGAACTTTGGCCGGGTTGGCCCCCCAGAAGTGGGGCGCCTCGGCCAGAAATCTACCCTTGACGATGGTGAAATTAAGGGAGAGGTGGTGTCCTTCAAACCGCCAACCCCAGGTGCTGTCAGGGGTGGGCCGGCCAAACAGGGTGGTAAAGTACAAATCCGGGTCCCGGTGGGTCTCCCCTTCCAACAGGAAGAGCACCGACTCCAGGTCCATAATGTGGTCGACTTTGGTATGCCCGCGAGCGCTCAGACCTGCGGCCAGAAGCGCGGTCAACTTCCCCTTCTGGTCTTGGTTGAGGTCTTTTAAATTGACCCCCTCGCGTTCTCTGGGGACGAAGTGCCAATTGACCCGCTCCCCTTCATCGTCCATGGGAAAAGTAGCCTTTTCCTTCAGTTCGGCCGGCAAGGAATCGAGGAAGGCGGCCGCCGCCTCCCCCATTTCGGCGATGACGGATTCCACCGCTGGCAAGGGGGAGAGGGGAGAAATAACCAAGCCCAGAATGAGCAAGGCGGGAAAAAAGCGCTTACTTGTCATGACAAACCCGATAGCATGGTCCTCCCCCGAAAGAAAGCAAGTGCGCAGAGGTTAGAAGAATCAGGAATGAGGAATTCTTCAGTTTTGGGGTTGGCTGGTGGAGGTGGGACGTCTTGGCCAGGGATGAGGTTTGGGCGAAGGCCGTAGGCATCAAGCGAAGCGTTGTTTACTTTAAAATCCGTGTTTCCAGGTTCATTTAATTGGGATTTTGGGGATTATTTGTGGAACCCCGTTGGGGTTCAATCATATGGATGATCGGTAACCCAGCGTGCGCTACGCGACGCTGGGCTTTGGAATTTAACGCCTTTGGCGTAAAAGCCAGATGCGGGATGCTGGATACTGGTTCCTGCCGTAGCCCTTGGGCGAAGCGGGATCCATTTACCGTAATTATTGGAGGATAGGAATGTCCCCCCTCCGTTCTTAAATCTGCGCTAATCTGCGTAATCTGTGGTTAATCTCTCTCCCCAATTCCTCATTCCTCATTCCTAATTCCTAATTGGCGCCAGGGGCGCCTCTCCGTGGTCATTTTTTGGCGGGGGCTTTCTTCTCCGGTTCAGTGAACATCTCGACGAATTGACCGTAACCCTCTTTTTCCAGGTCCTGGGCTGGAATAAACCTCAAAGAGGCCGAGTTGATACAGTAACGCATACGGGTAGGCTTGGGTCCGTCAGGAAATAAATGCCCCAGGTGGGAATCCCCCTCCTTGGACCTCACTTCGGTGCGGATCATCCCGTGACTCTTATCGGTTATTTCCACCACGTTTTCTTCCACCAGGGAGCGGACGAAGCTGGGCCAGCCCGTTCCGGAAACAAACTTGTCGGTGGAGCTGAAAAGGGGTTCTCCCGATATGATATCCACGTAAATGCCGGGCGTTTTGTTGTCCCAATAGGCATTGCGAAAGGGCGGCTCGGTGCCGTTCTTCTGGGTGACGTGGTATTGGAGGGGAGTGAGTTTGTCTTTCATTTCGGAATATTTGGCCGGCGGTTTGGGTTCACCTGAAATAAGCAGGAATGAAGCATAGGTAAGGGCCACTCCTACGAGGGCCAATAAATAAAACTTGGATCGGGTAAAGGCGGCTTTCATGGCTTTATTATTTTAGATGCACATCTTCGGAATTTATTTCAACATCCCGTTTTTCCACGAGGGGATCCTTGAACTTGTCAATTTGCATAATGCCCCGGGTGGCTCCAGGGAGAGGCGCAGCCTTGCCTTCCAGTAAAACGGAACAACCTTTCAAGGCCAGTGGAGTAAACAGATTGAGGATAAAAGCGGTAAGAATCAGCACCGTAAATACCGGTTTATCGATGGCTCCCTGACTGAGGGCAAGGGCTGCCAGAATAAAAGCCAACTCGGCCCGGCCGCACATGCCGACCCCCACGGTCAAGGCTTCGCGGAAAGGCAGGCCCATGCGCAGGGCCATAGGCCCGGCAGAACAAATTTGGCCCACGATCACAACCGAGGTAAGGGCCGCCACGAACCCGATTTCGGCCAGAGTGATATCAAAGGCGATGGAAAATCCCAGGGAAATAAAAAAGATCGGCCCCAGGAAGGAATAGGCGATTCCGTAGGAACGGTCCTGAACAATCTTTACCAGGTTGGGATGGGCAACCTTTTCTTCAAAAAACAACCCCGCCAGGTAAGCGCCCAGAATCATATGAAGTCCTATCAACTCGGCAAACAACCCCGCTCCAAAGGCGGACATCAATATGAAGGTAAATCCCTTGCCGCCCTTGGCCCGGAAGGGCAGCCTGAGCCGCGGGTAAATGTAGCGACCCATCACCATGGACACGGCGAAAAAACCGATCACCTTGCCCAGGGTGATGAGGATATTCAAGGGTTCGAAATCGCCCCCCGACAATACGCCGATGACCAGGCCGAAGAAGACCAGGGTGAGCAAATCGTCGATGACGCAACTGGCCACAATGACCCGGGCAAATCGCGTATTGGACAGGCCGAGGTCCTTGAGGCTTTTCAGGGTAATTACCACCGCCGTTGCCGTCATGGTCAGTCCTACAAAAGTGGCGGCGACCCAGCCCAGTCCGAAAAGCGTAGCTAGAGTCTATCCCAGAAACCGGGATTTTTAAACGAGTAGGAAAACGAGCAGCATTTGCAGGACCAAAATTTTCTCAGTTGCGCTCGATTCGAGCCTTGCTGCGGCTTTCAAACTCACCCGGATTCAAATTATTGAGCCTGATGCCGGATTTCGGGCATGCGGCGGCCTTGCCACTGCTGGCGCCTTCTGTTTTGATCAGCGCGTGGGACGGCGCCGAAGGCTCAAGCCGCCTTAGCTTGAGCTTCGACCCTCTCTTTTCTGACTTTTCGACTGATCCAGGCGAGGTTGTGGGCGAGCACGCTCCACCCCACTGCGAGCCTGCGGTGTTTTAAGCCTTTGGCGCGCCAGACACGTCCGCCGCCGTGGTTTTTCACAATGGCAATGCGCGCCTCGGTGCTGGCCCGGCGGGTTTGCCAGCGGTAAAAATCAGGCTCCTTGAGGCGGGCTTCCAATGCGACCGGACTTTTCGGACAAATGTGGCTGCTCACCCTCACCCGCTGCAATGCCTTACGTGTAGCTGCCCCATCGAAGCCCCGGTCGGCCACGGCCCACTCCAGGTCTTGTTGCCTTTTGAGGGACTGTTGGCGCTGCACGCTTTCGATTAATTTATCTCCCTCCCAAGGAGCGGTTTTGCCGTAGAGCATATAATCAATGATCATTGCGCCGGGACTCTCGGCCATAAACAGTTCGTTGCCGAACTCGGTCTGCGCGCCCGCCTTGCCCCGCACGATTACAGTGATATCTCTTTCGTAGACACTGAGGATCTTCTTGTGGTTTTTGACCAGACGTCCGCCGATGATGCGTTCGTGGGCTTGCTCAATTACTTGGGGCAGCAAGGCGAGTTGTTCATCAATACGCCTGATGACTTGTTCGGCGCGGGCTCGGCTAAAACGGGTTTGCCTGAAACGGGCCTCCAGCAGATTGCGGTGTCGCAGGGCGTGAGCGCCGACCCGTTTGAGTAATCGTTTCATCTTGCGCAAGATCTTCTTGCGAGCCTTCGCCGCTCCCTTCTTGCGGTAAGTATGCGTCATCTCGATACAGAGCTTGTTCATGCGCCTCAGCAGGCGATCCGGTGAATCGGGCATCCGATGCAACAGGGATTCAGCCCGAATCAGTTTCACCGCTTTGAGCAAGGTGCGCGTCACGTCACCCAAAAGCGCCCAATCGACCGGAAAGTGAATGTTTGCCTCCAGACAGGTCGAATCGACCAGGCAAACCGAAAGATCCTCCGCCTGCTCCACTCCCAGTTGCCAGCAATTGCTCTGATCGCCCGCGAGCTCAACCAACCGTGTGTTGAACCCGCGCAACTGTTCATCGGTGAACAACTTCGAGGCGCGGTGCAGCGTACTCTTCGAGGTCCACCTCACCCCAACCAGACTGCGGCATCCGCAAAAATCGGTCAAAAGATCACTGCTGGCCAACGTCATGGAAAAAGCTTCAAAGCCTGGAAGACCCAGCAAATGACGCAGCAACTCCACCCGTAGCGAGGAAAGCGCAAACTGCGCTTTCCTGTTGCGCACAGCGCCCGAGGCGCCCGGCGGCAACTGCGACAAACCGAAGCGGGATGGCCATTTCTTCCAACCCACCTTGGGTCAGATTATCATCGAGTTGCCGCAAATCCTCCACCAGACGGTCATAATCACGATTGCGCAAAACCGGGGTTAAAGCTGGACGAAGAAAACTTTGAAAGGTTACCGTATCAGCAGAATTGGGTTCTATTAATTCGTTCATACCAAATTATAGAAGCTCTATTCAGGGCGAATCGAGGATTTTCACCTCCTTTCGCCCGACTTTTTCTTAGCCTAATCCCTTGCCCGTCAGTGGCTTAAACCTCCTGGGATAGGCTCTAGCTATGCCGAAACTTACCCCGAAGGGAACAATGGCCCCCACCACGGCAACCCCCAGGGAACGTTTGAGGGCATCAAAAAACTCCAGGGGCTGGGTCTCGATGCCGGCGTGAAACATCAAGAAGAAAATGCCAATCTCGGCCAGCAAGGTGATGGCTTCATTGGGGGTGATCCATCCAAAGACGGCCGGTCCCAGCAACACCCCGACAATCAACTCGCCCATGACGGTGGGCAAACCCAAGGGACGGAAAAAAATCTGCGAAGGGACTGTGAGGGATAGAAAAACACACAACTCCATGTTATTCCTTTCTTCGCGTTCTTGGCGTGCTTCGCGAGAGTCAAATAATTCAGTTCTCAGTGGTTAGCCCGCATGTCTGCGTTTTAAGGTATCGGCCACAGGAGGGGCAGGCCGATCATGGCAGTGATGAACACTACCAGGGCCAAGGGCAGGCCGACCTTGATGTAATCGCTAAAACGATACCCGCCCGGTCCCATTACCAGGACATTGGCGGGATGGGATATGGGACTGGTAAAACTGGCCGAGGCGGCCATGGCCAGGGCCATCATGGCGGTGTGGGGGGGGATGCCCAATTCAATGGAGGATTGAATGGCTATGGGGGTCATCAACACCACCAGGGCGGCGGGTGGGGATAATGGTGGTGGCCAGTGAAGTGATGAGGTATAACCCGGCGATAACCGCCCAAGGCCCCGAATCGCCGATTGCGGACATGAGCAATTCGGCCAAATATGAAGCGGCGCCCCGTCTTCTGCATGGCTATTCCCATGGGAAGCATGCCGGCGATGAGAAAAACAGGCCGCCACTGAATGGCCCGGAAGGCTTTATTTCCGGAGAGGCAACCGGTCAGCATCATGGCGGTAGCCCCTGCCACGGCGGTGATAGCTATGGGCATCCAACCCATGAACACGGGAACGACAACGCCCAGCATGATCAGGGAAGCAAGCAACGGTTTGTTTTTCCCCTCCACTTTGGTTTGGGAAGCTGGGTCAGAACCAGGAAATTCTTATCCTCCCTTAGCACGTCCAGTTTATTTTTGGGACCCATCAGGAGCAGGGCGTCGCCAAAGTGAATTTTCATCTGACCAAGATTCGACCGATAGACCTCATCGGACCGCAGAATGCCCAGCAGCTGAATTCCATAGCGGTTGCGCAACTGAATGTCGGCCACCGTTCGACCGGCCAGCTTGGCGTTGGGCGCCAGGGTTGCCTCAATCATTTCCACCTCCTCGGTTTGGGAGTAGGCCGGCATCAAACTTTGCCGAGGTCTCCACCTCGAGTTGTTGCAGGCCTCGGAGGGTATCGAGATTTTCCCGCCGACAATGGAGGGTCAACTTGTCACCTTCCCGCAGGGGTTCGTTGGGATCGGGCATGAAGAACTCGGTACCTTCGCGCTCAATGGAAATCACGTGTAAATCGAATCGTTGCCTGAGCCGGCTTTCCTTCAGCCCTTTGCCGGCCAGCCAGGAACTTTCCGGTAGGATAACTTTGACCAGGTTTTTTCTCCGTAGCGGTGTAGAGGTTTAACAACTCGGGCGAGGCCATTTGACAGCGGGCAAAGGCTTCATCGGATTCCAATACCTCGATGGAGGAGGGGTCGCCCTGTAGCAAGAGGCGGTCACCCGCCTGCAAGCTCAACCGGCCAAGTTCGCGTTCCACCGCGCCCTCGGCTTTGAAAACCATGAGCACGTTGGAGTTGAATCGTTTCCTGAAATCGGCTTCCCGAATGGTTTTGCCCAAAAAAATCGGCCTTATCCGACAAGGTGGCCTCGGCAATTTTAAATTGGCCGGGGAGCAGGGCGGAATCCTGGGCTTCCTGGCCCACCGGTTTGAGATCCTGCCAACTCCGGAGTTCCATAAGGCGTTCGGCTTCCCCTTGGGTATAAAGGCGATCGCCCGCCCGCAAAACGGTATTTGGCCCCGGAGCAAATTGAGTTTGTCCATTGCGCTGCAAGGCCACCACGTAAAACCCCAGGGAACGGCCCAGGCTGCTTTTTTCCAGCGTTTTTCCGGCCAGGGGGGAATCATCCCCCAGTTTGAGGAAGAACGCCCTCTCACCCAGAGCGTATTGATTCTGCAGGGCGGCGCGGTGAGAACCGGTAGACTCGGCCGCTCCGGGGTCTTTGCTGGGCAGTAGAAAACGTGCCGTCAGGGCCAAAAAAACGGTACCGGCGATCATGATCATCCCCCCGATGGGGGAAAAATCGAAAAATGCAAAAGGCTCGTAGCCCATTTCCTCCAATCCATTGCTGACCAGGAGGTTGGGGGGAGTGCCAATCATGGTGGTCAGACCCCCCAGCAGCGATCCGAAAAGCAAGGGGCATCAATAAGCGCGAAGCGGCCCACTCCCGGTCTTACGAGCTACCGAAATAACCACCGGCAACATGAAGGCAGCCACCTCCAATATTGTTCATGAAAGCGGACAACACTCCGGAACTCAGCATGATGACCACAATCATTCTGACTTCGGTTTTGCCGGCCAATCTCAGCACCTGTTTTCCAATAATTTCCGGCCACGCCCGTTTCAGTTAATCCTTCGCTCAAGATGAACATGGCCCAAACCGTGATAACGGCTGCATTGCTGAATCCCGAAATCGCTTCCGTCGGTGTGACGAGGCCGGTAAAAGCCAGGGCCACCAACACCAACAGGGCCACAATATCCATGCGGACTTTCTCCGAAAAGAACAGAACCAGGGCTGCGAGCAGAATGACTAAAACAAGCGCGATGTCCGCGGTCATGAATTCAGGAAAGGAAGATGGTTGGAGTTAGCCCGCATTTCTCACAAATCTTCTACTGCGCTCCGGAATCTCGGCACTGGTGCGGACTTCGTTGGATTCGCCTGCCCGTGCTCCGCACAGTTGCAGGCGACTTCGCAGGGGTGTCGACCCAGCTTCACCCGCTCACGACTCGCCGTTGCATAGCAACTTTGCGACGCACGGTCGGCGCGAAGCCCACACCAGCACTCGATCTTCGTTCGCTCGCTACGAATTGTGTGAGAAATGCGGGTTAGTAGAGGAATTGCAACTGTTTCTAAAAGTTTGAGGGAAGGAGAGGGAATCAAAAAAAATCAATTTCCCCTACGCCACCATTCCTCCCCTATCCGGTCGATGGTTGCATTTTCCCTTTCCCGTCCTAGGGTTCCCCATTATGGAAACCGGCCATGCCAAGTCCAAGTTGTCGGAGGCAAAAAACATACCCTGGGCCTTTACCCGTCGCCGGTTCCTGCAGAGCATGGGATGGTTGACCTCTGCTCTCGGCGCCAACATCGCATTTGCGCATTGCATGCCCCGCGGGCTGATCCCGGTTGCCTTGGCCCAATCTCATCAAGGGTTCGTCATCGAAGGCAAGGTGGGGCTGCGGGTCTTAAACGACCGACCGCTGAATGCGGAAACGCCCCCTCACCTTTTGAATGACGATATAACCCCCGCCAGCCGCCTTTTCATTCGCAACAATGGCTTGCCGCCGGTGGAAGCCAATGCCGACAGGTGGATGCTCAGTATCGGAGGGGAATCGGTCAAAACTTCTAAAACCTACACCTTGGCGGAACTCAGGGACAGGTTCGAAAACATTACCTTGGCCCTCACCCTGGAATGTGCCGGCAATGGACCGGCCGAATACTATCCTCCGGCCGCTGGAAACCAATGGACTACCGGGGCAGTGGGCTGCCCCGAGTGGAACGGAATACGTCTCAAGGACGTCCTGGAGGATTGCGGGGTGAAGCGGGACGCCGTTTACATCGGTTATTACGGGGTTGACCGGCACCTGAGCCAGGATCCCGAAAAAGACGCAATTTCGAGGGGCGTACCCCTTTGGAAGGCCCTGGAAGAACAATCCATGATCGCCTGGGGCATGAACGGCGATCCACTTCCTCCCCAGCACGGTTATCCCCTGCGACTGGTATTCGGGGGTTGGCCCGGTTCGGCCTCGGGTAAATGGATCGACCGGATCGTCATCCGAAACCGGGTGCATGACGGAAACAAGATGGGCGGGTCCTCCTATCGGGCTCCCCAATACCCGGTCAAACCCGGGGCCGAGGTGCCCGATGAAGACATGAAGATTATCGAGTCCATGCCTGTGAAATCCCTCATTACTTTCCCCCAAAGCGGATTGCGGCATCTCCTGCGACAACCTTTGCGGCTTCACGGTCACCGCTTGGGCCGGCGATCTGGAAGTGGCAGGAATTTCAGTGTCTATTGATTTTGGGCAAACCTGGCAGGAAGCCGACCTGGCCAAGCCGGTAAATCGGCTGGCCTGGCAAAACTGGGACGCCGAAGTTCACTTTCCCAAAAGCGGGTTATTATGAAGTGTGGGCCCGGGCGGTGGATGAGGAAGGAACCTCCCAACCCATGCTGTTGCCGGGTTGGAACCCCAAGGGCTATTTGAACAACTCCTGCCATCGCATCGCCGTCTACGTGGGTTGAGATGACGCAGCTTCCCGCCATATCAGCCCTGTTGGTCTCCCTCTTGGCCACCTCTCCGCTGAACCACCGGAATGCGGCCGGCGACTCTGCCAAGCCCGGGCTGGATCCCCTCACCGGCCTGGTTATGGCCCAGGGCTGGGAACTGGTCAGAACGCACTGTTTTGCCTGTCATTCCATGAAAACCATCACCCAGTCCGGGAAAGATCGTTCGAACTGGGCCAAAACCCTTCAAACGATGCAGCGAGCCGAGGGACTGTATCCGCTAGGTGAAGTGGAAGCCGAGATACTGGATTACCTCGATAAGAATTATCCGGTTTCCGATCGGCCTCATAATCCGAAAATCCGCCGCCCCATTTATTGAACCACACATCCCTGGTTTCTGGCGCCCAACCACGGATGAAGGCACCAAAGGGCGCCAATTAGGAATTAGGAATTAGGAATTAACTCTCGCAAAGCTCGCAGAGAACGCAGAAAGAGAAAGGAGGGGGGACATTCCTGTCCTCCATTTCCTCTATATGGCGGGTTTTCAATCCAACCAAATTCGATCTGTAGGAGCGGCTTTATGCCGCGATTGCTTGGCCGTTTGGCGGGATCGCGGCGTAAAGCCGCTCCTACAATTCGATCAGGATCAAGGTCACTAACCGGAACCAAGAACTCTGCAACCACAAACCATCATCTGGCCCCCATCATCTTGCTTTTACGCCAAAGGCGTTAAACTCCAAAGCCAAGCGTCGCGTAGCGCACGCTGGGTTACCGATGACCCATATGATTGAATCCCAACGGGGTTCCACAAATAATCCCCAAAATCCCAATTAAATGAACCCAGCATCGAGCAACCAGGAATTCAGCCTTTAACCTTCAGCCTTTCAGCCCCTCTCAGCATCTCTTCTCCCCTCTGCGCCTTTTGCATTCTTTTGCGGCTATTCCCCCATTCCATCACTCCATTACTCCACCATTCCTCTCTCCCTTTGTGTCTTTTGTGGTTAATCCCTCTTCATTCCTAATTCCTAATTCCTAATTGGCGCGCCTTGGCGCGCCTCTCCCTATCACCGTCCCCGGCGAAACTCCGCCCCAAGGTCCCGGGGCATGGCGGCGTTCCAGGCCATTAACCCGGCTTTCATGTTTCTAACGACCTCCCCGTAGCGGCCGGCCAGGTTTTCGGATTCGGAAGGATCCTGCAGGAGATGGTAAAGCTGGGGATTCCCCCCGTCGTAATCGCAATAGAGCTTCCAACTTCCACTTCGCGCCGCCAGGTCGGGCAAGCCGGCGTAATGGCGAAAGTTTTCCCGGTCGGGGGGACGGCGAAAATAGAGAGGGTCCGAACGAGACGCGGTTGATCGTCCAAGCAGGGTAGGCAGGACGTTTTCGCCATCAAATTTTGTCTTCGTAGAAATGCCGGCCAGGGCCAGAAGGGAAGGGACCAGATCCATGGCGGAGATGACTGATTGGGTATTACGCGTCCCCCAGGCATCTTCCCCCATCAATCCCGGGGCCCAGACCACCAGGGGCGATCGAACCCCTCCTTCGTATAGAGTGGCTTTGTGTCCGCGAAAATGACCGGCCGATCCAAAACCCACTTCGGGGCCATTATCCGAACACACCAGAATCAGGGTATTTTGGCGCAGTTGGTCATCCCCACGCACCAGATCAAAAAGAGGCCCCAGTTGCTCGTCCATAGCCTCCAGAACCCGCAAATAAAGGTGGCGCTTGCCCCCGTCACCCCACTTCTCCAGAGGAGGATGAACCGGGGTATGAACATCGTCCGGCCACAGGTTCAGGTAAAAGGGTTGATTTCGAGCCAGGGCCACTTTGGCGAAGGTCGTGGCCGCCTCGGTAAACTTTTCCGTCAGGTAGGCCCGGTCATGCCAGATTACCGGACCGTGCCCTAGCTCGTGGGAGCGGTGATTGAGAGGAACAGGCGGTCGCCCACCCGGCTCGTAGCGCAAGGGCAGCACGCGGGGACCCAGTCCCTCGAAGTTGGTGAGGGATTCATCGAAACCGTAGTCGGTTATGAGGGGCGCATCGTCGACATCGCGTTGACCTCCCATATGCCATTTTCCGAAGTGGCCGGTGGCATAACCGGCGCACTGGAGGAAGCCGGCCAACAGAGGGGCTTCCGGATCCAGCCAGTTGTCAATGCCGCGCTCGGCATTCAACGAGCGGGTGGCCAAATAGGAGGTAATGCGCCAACGGTATGGGTATTGACCGGTGGAAATGGCCACGCGGGAAGGCGAACAGATGGGGGAGTTGACGTAAAACTGCTCGAAGGCAATACCCTCCGCGGCCAACCGGTCGATATTGGGGGTCTCGGCCTCGGTGTTGCCGAAACAGGAAAAGTCCGCCCATCCCATGTCGTCGACAAAGACGAGAATGAAGTTGGGCTTGGCCGTCAACCCGGCGAGGCCCAGCCAAAGGGCGGCCAAAAGGGCAAAGATTGCGTATCGATGTTTCATTTCAGTCGGAATGAACCACAGAGGCCACAGAGAGCACAGAGAGAGAAGAGAGGGACAAAGGATATAATCGTGATCTTGATCGAAAATCCCTGAAGAATAAACCACGGATTTCGCGGATGGGTACGGATTAGGAAGTGACTCTCGCAAAGCACGCTAAGAACGCCAAGAGGGGGAAGCGCTAGGCGCCAATTAGGAATTAGGAATTAGGAATTGGCTGTCGCCAAGGCACAAAGGCACAGAGGCACAAAGGCACAAAGGGGGAGAGAGTTAATTTGGAATGAGACCATGGATTAGGAGGAAAGGAAGAAGGAAGAAGGAGAGGAATCTCGCAAAGATCGCAAAGGACGCAGAGGGAAAGGCGTCGTTGGCGCCAATTAGGAATGAGGAATGAGAAGAGATGCTGAGATTTCTTAGAATCGTGATCTTGATCGTGATCGTGATCATGACCGAAAATCCCTGAGGAATTGACCACGGATGGGCACGGATTTTAAATTAAACAACGCTTCGCTTGATGCTTGCGGCAACAGGATGGAGCCATGCTCCAACAGGATAAATATATAAAAAAATTCCTGTTCGCGAAGCGATCCTGTTCCGGCGCAGCCGGATCAAGCGACCAAAGGAAGCGTTGTGAAAAAATCTTGGCGCCTCCGGCGTTCTTTCCCTTTTGCGATCTTTTGCGGCCATTGCCCAATTCCTTCCTTTCTTGGCGTGCTTGGCGAGAGGTAATTCAGAAGAAAATTATGACCGGGGATTAAAGGGATGGACTCTCGTAAGGACTCTCCACTAGCCACTCTCCACTAGCCACTCTCCACTAGCCCGGGCCCGGGCCTGGGCTGAAATCGGGGTTGAGCACACTTGGAATGACGGCCCCGGTATGCTTTTGCCAAGCCCGCAAATCCTCCAGCAGCCTGGCCGCTCTTTCCGGTTCGGCATCGGCCCGGTCATTTTGTTCACCGAGGTCCTCTTTCAAGTTGAACAACTTAACGGAATCATCCTCAAAAAATTGTATGAGCTTCCAGTCTCCCTGGCGGATTACGCTGCATGGGGTAGCCCTCCAGTAAGGCATGTCCGTGCCGTGTACGTCGACCACCTTATTGTATTGGCCTCCAGACAGATAGAGCGGATAGTGCCAGAAAATGGAGCGATTTTCCAGGGCGGATTTTCCCAGGATCAAAGGCACGATGGATTGGCCGTCCACCGGTTGATGGGTCGGCAGGTTTGCCCCGGCCAGTTGGGCGAAGGCGGGTAAATAGTCCACCCCGGTAATGGGCGTATCACAGACGGACCCCGCCTCGATGACACCGGGCCAACTCATGCAGGTAGCCACTCGAATGCCCCCTTCATAAAATGCGCCTTTGGCCCCCTTGAGAGGTTCACACCAAGTGGCTCCGGAGTGGCCCCCGTTGTCGGAGGTGAAGACAATCAGCGTTTTACCGGCAAGTCCCTGGGCTTGCACGGCTTCTCTGATGCGGCCAATCCCGGTATCCACCGCTTCGATCATGGCCGCATAGGTAGCATTCCACGGTTTGTCCCATTGCCGATCGGCCAGCTTTTTTTCGTATTTGGCGGTGACCTCGGGGCGGGCTTTTATAGGAGTGTGGACGTCCCAATAATTGAGGTATATGAAAAACGGCTTCGTTGCATTCTCGGTTATAAAGCTGACTACCCCATCGGTAAGGGTTTCCTCCACCTCGATATCGCCATAATAACTCTTTTCGGGTCCACCCAACCCATTGGGATCGCTGAGGTCGAACCCCTGTGTGTCCGAGCCCAAGTGCCATTTTCCGAAACGGGCCGTCCAGTATCCGGCCGATTTCAGGACCTCGGCTATCGAAGTGACGGAAGGGTCCATGCTTAATTTGGAGGGGAAGATCCCGTCCCCCGCGTCATCCGCTTTGCGCGGCACCAGAAATTTCATATAGGCTGCTTCCCCTTTGGCCTTTCCTCCCGGGGTCCACATTTGAGTGCGGGTGATATACATGCCGCTGACGATGCAGGAGCGGGATGGCATGCAATTGGAAGCGCCCGGGTAGGCCGAGTTGAATTTCATGCCGGAAGCGCATAGCGCATCGATATGAGGCGTTTCATAAAAGGAAGCCCCGTTATAGCCGAGGTCCGCCCAGCCCAAATCATCGGCCATGATAAAAATCAGATTGGGCTTATCGGGTAAATCCTGGGCCTGGATAACCGAGCCGCTAAGCGCCAACGTCAAGAAAGTTAGTTTGAAAGGAAAAAAGCGCATGGTATATGGCATGGACTCTCGCAAAGCTCGCAAAAAACGCCAAGAGGAATTTACCACGGATAAGGCGCGAAGAAAGGATGAAGGATGAAGGATGAATTGAAGAAGCCAGCATCGAATATCCGGCACTGAGCATCCAGGAACCAGCATCGAGTAACCAGAATGGGCTCTCGCAAAGCTCGCGAAGAGGCGCCAAGAGGAATTTACCACGGATGGGCACGGATAAACACGGATTTTAAATTAAACAACGCTTCGCTTGATGCCTTCCTGCTTCGCCCAAGGGCTACGGCAGGACAAGCCGGGAACAGGATGGAGCCATGCTCCAACAGGATAAATACAAAAAAAAATTCCTGTTCGCGAAGCGATCCTGTTCCGGCGCAGCCGGATCAAGCGACCGAAGGAAGCGTTGTGAAAAAATCTTGGTGCCTCCGGCGTTCCTTCCCTTTTGCGATCTTTTGCGGCCATTGCCAAATTCCTTCCCTCTTGGCGATCTTTGCGAGAGGAAAAAGGATGGGGAAGGGATGTTTAGCGATCTTGAGTATTTTGTAAGACGTGGTTTAATGAGCTTCTTATGAAAGTCCTGGTCGTATTTCTTTTCATTTCGCTTAGCTGTCAGTCGATTGCGCAAACGCCGTCGCGCCAAAAAACGCCGCCCTTGTTGGAAGTCGGCCATCCCGCATCGGTGGGGATATCCCCTGAGCGCTTGGCCCGGATTGATGCCATGGCCCAGTCGGCCATTGAGAAGGGAGATGTCCCCGGGTTGGTCGCTTTGGTGGCGCGGCAAGGGAAAATTGTTTACCACAAGGCATTTGGTCTGGCCGATGCAGCTACGGGCCGATCCTTGAAAAAGGACGATATCTTCCGCATCGCTTCCCAAACCAAGGCCATCACCGCCACCGCGGTCATGATGCTTTGGGAAGAGGGGTTGTTTCAACTGGATGATCCCATTTCCAGGTTTATTCCGGAGTTTGAAAATCCCCTGGTTCTGGTTCGCTTTGTGGATAGTGATCTCAACTACACGACCGTGCCGGCCAGGAGCGAGATCACCATTCGGCAGTTGCTCACTCACTCCTCGGGTCTGGGTTACGGGTTTATCGAAAGTGAAGAGCGCATGAAGATGCTTTATGGAAAAGCGGGCATCATCGATGCCTGGACCACCGATAAGGTCATCCTGGCCGATAATATAAGGAAACTGGCCCAATTGCCCTTACATTTTCATCCGGGGGAACGCTACAAATACGCCGAGGGCCTGGATGTGCTGGGTTACATGATCGAAATCCTGTCGGGTCTTTCCTTCAGTGAATTCCTCCATACGCGTTTGTTTCAACCTTTGGGCATGAACGATACGTTTTTCTATCTGCCCGAGGAAAAAGCCCAACGCATGGTCACGGTGCACCAGCCCGAAGGCGACAAGTGGGTGAAGTATACGGGCAACGAATACTACGATGCCGACTTCCCCATCAAAGGCGCCAAAACCTATTTCGGAGGAGGAGGCGGTCTATCGAGCACGGCCAAGGACTATGCCACCTTCCTGCAAATGTATCTCAATGGCGGAGAGCTCAACGGCATTCGTTTCCTCAGCCGGAAGACCGTGGAAACCATCATGGGCTTCCAGATGGAGATGGCAAAACACTCCCACTATGGACTCACTTTCGGGGTGTTGAATGACAAAGCGGTTGCTGTAGGAGGCCTGGGAAGCCAGGGAACATTTTTCTGGGGCGGTTATTTCAACTCCCAATATTTCGCGGACCCGGAGGAAGGCATCATCGGGGTAATCCTGAAGCAGACCCGGCACCAGAAATCCGATAAGACGTCCTGGCAGTTCCGCCAACTGGTCATGCAATCCATCGACGACTGATCTTAACCACGGATGGGCAAGGAGGAGAACCCGACTATTTCGAAAGTGATGAAGGAAAAACTGACCGCGTTCATCTTCTTTGCATACTATTGAACTCAATCGAAATCATGATCGTGATGTAGGTTGTGGCAGGAATTAATGGAACCATACAGGAGGCTGTGGAAGGATCCTCGCGGGAAGGGGATGAGCGATCTCCGGGCCAGACGGGTCGGGTCCGGCATGATTCTCGCTTTAATTCTGGCCAACAGTCTCCTGGGCCAGCGCGTCATCAATGATACCTTGGACTTTCCGACCCGCCTGCCCACCGGAGATTACCAGTTGGAATTGGCCTGGAACCAATTCAATGCGCCTATCGCTCTGGCGCACCCCCCGGGTGAAACCAACCAACTATACGTAGCAGAAAGAGCTGGCAGGATTCGGGTGATTACCGATTTGTCCCAAAATACCATTCAAGCCGAATACGTTCTGGACCTATCGAGTCTTCGCTCGGTCACTACCAACGGCGAAAACGGATTGTTGGGCTTGGCTTTTCATCCCCGCTATACCGAGACAAAGCGTATTTTCGTCTTTTACACCCACAATTTGCAGGGGGTCCGGCGCAACAGGGTTTCCAGTTTTTTGATATCGGGAGACGATCCGGTAACGGCGGACCCGGATTCAGAGATCATCTATTTCGATCAATTGGACCAGGCTAACAACCACAACGGCGGTGATATTCACTTTGGTCCCGATGGGTATCTGTATGTAGCTCTGGGGGACGAGGGCGGAGCCAACGACCGATGGGGCAACAGCCAAAAAGTGGCCAAGGACTTTTTTGCCGGTATCGTTCGGCTGGATGTGGACAAGCTTCCGGGAAATGTCGAGCCCACCTTCCATCTCGCCGTTCCGCGCAATAACCAAGGCAAAGCTTTTTACAGCGTCCCCAACGATAATCCGCTGGTGGCGGAATGGCAGCGGGCGGGGTCGAATCCCGAGTCGGCTCTTCGCCTGGAATTTTATGCCATCGGTTTGCGCAACCCCTGGCGGATGGCTTTCGACCCTCCGACCGGGCGGCTTTTTACCGGAGACGTGGGGCAGGTAACCCGTGAGGAAGTCGATATCATCGTCAAGGGAGGCAATTACGGCTGGTCCATTCGGGAGGGGTTCATCGCTTTTAACAATGGACCGGGAAATTTGACACCTCCTCCCGCCTTCGGAGAGCTGCTCGACCCCATTCACGACTATCCCCGGTGGGATGGAAAATCCGTTACCGGTGGCGTCGTTTACCGAGGGACTCGATTTCCCGAGTTGGAGGGGGCCTATATTTTTGGAGATTACGAATTGGGCCACGTCTGGGCTCTGATCGAAAGTGAGGAAGGGTATGATCGAATCCTGCTAACCAACTACCCCAGGCATTACGAATACGGTTTGGATCCTTCCAATGGAGATGTGCTCATTTCCGGGGGAGATGGGAATATCCGGCGGCTGGTTCGTGGAGACGGATGGCAAGAACCCGCCTTTCCCTCCACCTTAACGGAAACTGGCGCCTTCAAATCTCTCGTCAACCTGGAGCCGGAGGATGGAATCATGGCCTATGAGCCCAACCTGTCGTTCTGGTCTGATTACGGAATCAAATCCCGTTGGGTTGCCGTCCCCAACGCCACCATCGGCTACCACCGTGATCTCCCCTGGGACTTTCCGCCGGGGACGATTTGGATCAAGCATTTCGAATTGCCATTGGAGCGGAATAACCGGGCATCCTCTGTGCGGGTCGAGACCCGGTTCCTGGTCAAAACTGAAAACGGTGTTTACGGCCTCAGTTATCGATGGAACCGAGAGGGTAGCGAAGTCACCTTGGTGGGTGAAGAGGGGTTGGACATCCCTTTTAACGTGCTAACCGAAGAGGGCCCGGCCATGCAGACCTGGCGTATTCCCAGTCGAGCCGAATGCCTGCAATGCCATACCCCGGGCGCTGGATACGCCTTGAGTTTCAATTCCAGGCAACTGAACCGGGACCAAATGATCGAGGGACGACAACGCAACCTTCTGCAGTACATGAATGAGATAGGAATTCTGGATACCCCCATCGATGCCCCCGAGGACCTCCCAAGGTTCTATTCGGCCGACGATGGAAGGGCTTCCCTGTTGTCCCGAGTTCGCTCCTACCTGGCAGTCAATTGCGCTTCCTGCCATCAGCCCGGCGCCATAGCTTCCACCACCTGGGATGCGCGGCCGCACATCGGGCTGTTCAATACGGGTTTGATTGGGGGAATTCCCCTGAATGACGGGGGCAACCCCAAGGGCAAGCTGGTGGTTCCGGGAGATCCCGAGGCGTCGGTCCTCTTGAGCAGAATCAGTGAAACCCACGGTTTTTCCCGGATGCCCAACGTGGCTACCAACGAGTTGGATCACCAGGCCATCGCCCTGGTAAAAGAGTGGGTCGGGTCGATTTCGGAAGGATATTTAATCTGGCAGGATGAGGTTTTCCCCAACCCCGAATCCATTGGGGAAGACCATGGTTCGGATCCCGATGGGGATGGCCGAAGTAACCGCTTCGAATACCTGACCGGCACCGATGCTCTCGATACCGGGAACTTCTGGAAGCCTCAGTCTGAGTTCGTCGATGGAAATATTTGCCTGGAGTTTCCGGTTACCCAGAACCGTATCTACACCATAGAAATGAGTCTGGACCTCGAAACCTGGGAAGAGTGGCCAGTGGCGGGTAACCCGGTTCAGGCAGGAGACGAAACGACCGCTTCGGTAAAAGTTACGGGCCCGTATCCCGGGAACGCTTTCTTCCGGGTGCAGATCCGGGAACCATGATCTTTCATCTATCGCGATTGAAGGTGCATGTGATCATCCCGCTCTTGCAAACCCTTTGCAGCCCGCCTGCAGCCGCATTGCAGCGAGGGCGACCAGTTGAACCTCCCCCGATTTTGTGGACACGAACAGCGTAGTCTGAGAGAGAACATTAGACATGCCAAGAACCCACAGACGCTATGATGAGGAGTTCAAACGCCAGGCCGTTGAACTCTATTTGCACAGTAACAACAGCCTCAAGCAGGTGGCCCGTGAACTGGGGATTTCCGATGGGAGCCTGAGGAAGTGGCGCAAGGATCTCTTCGGGGACCGTGCAGGCCAGCAGGGACATTCCCACACCCTGACAGACCCCGAAGAGATGGCCCGCGAGATCCGTCGTTTGAACCGGGAAAACGCCTACCTGCGCCGCCAGCGAGACATTTTAAAAAAAGCCGCGAGCATACTGGCCGAGGACCCGCAGCTGGGTATGCGCTGATCGATCAAATGCGGAGAGCCTATAGTGTGGTTGAACTTTGTCAGGCCTTGGCGGTGAGCTCGAGTGGCTATTACCAATGGCGTAGCGCTAAGGTGGGAGCGCGACGGCGCCAAAATCAGCTCCTCCTGACCGAAATCAAACGGATCCATTCTGACCGACACACCCGCTGCTACGGCAGTCCTCGCATGACTGTCGAGCTGAACGAGCGGGGGTTTCGCTGCTCGGTTAACCGGGTGGCCCGGCTCATGAAACAAAACGCTCTGAAGTCCTGTAGGGGCCGCTCATATCGGCCTAAGACGACCCGGCAGGATCCCTGTAGCCTCCCGGCGCCCAACCACCTGGCCGAGGCTCCGGACCCGACCGGGCCCGGCCAAATCATGGTCAGCGACATCACCTACATCCCCACCCGGCAAGGCTGGTTGTATCTAGCGGTCGTAATGGACCTCTTCGGCCGCGTAATACAGGGTTACAAGGTGGCCGAGAGCCTGGCCTGCGGTCTGGTCGCTTCAGCCCTTCACCAGACCAGGAATCGAGTGGGAGGTTTTCACAAAGCCCTCTTTCATTCAGATCGTGGCTGCCAGTATACCAGCCACCAGGTGCGTCAGCAATTGAACGACTTTGGTTGGATTCAGGGGCAAAAAGGGTCAGCCCTTGATGTTTGGTATTGACTGAGTTTCAGGGCTTCCATGGATTGTGACCATGGCCAGGACACCGCGCATTCAGTATCCCGGAGCGATCTACCATATCCTGTCCCACGGTAACTACCGCAAGGACCTGTTCACCGTGGCGCAAATCGGGGTAAAGTTTGAGAAAACCCTCTTCGAAGCCTGCGAAAGTTGTGGCTGGAGGCTGCATGCCTACGTGATCATGAGTAACCACTATCACCTGGCCTTGGAGACTCCCAAGGGAAACCTCGTGGAAGGAATGCGCTGGCTCCAGGGTACTTTCGGCAACCGCTTTAACAAGTTCACCGGGGAGCGCGGACATGTGTTCCAGGGACGCTACAAGGCTTTGTTGGTGGAACCGGGACGGTCCCTGCTGGGGCTGGTGAACTACATCCATTTGAATCCGCTACGAGCCAAGCTGGCGGACCTGGCTCATCTCAAGGATTATTCCCTGTCCAGTTATCCGAAGTATTTCAGGAGGGAGGTGGCGGCGCCCTTGCTTCGGAAGGATTTTTTGAGCGAATGCGCCCTGCCGGACAGTTTAGCCGGAATGCGCCGTTATGCAGAACAACTGGAACTGCAGGAAGAAGCTGATCCGAAGAAAAAGAAGGCATTGCAGGAAAAGTACGTGAAGGGATGGGCCATTGCCGGGAAGGTGTACAAAAAGAAGCTGCAGGCGGAATTTAAAAAGATGGATGCGGCCAAAGACTGGGGAGGGCGTGAGCTCAAGGAGCTGAACGAAATGGGATACGAAGAACTGGTAGCCGATTGGCTGAGGAAACATCGCAAAAGGCAAAAACACATTGACCAGGACAAGAAATCTGCCAATTGGAAAATCGTCCTGGCCAGGGAACTCAGAAAACAGACCAGCGCCACCAATCCGTGGATAGCCCAACGTCTAAACATGGGGCATCCGAGCAACGTGAGTCGTCATATTAATGCAATACCAAACATCAAGGGCTGACCCGAATGGCACTAAGTTAAGCGACTTTTGGAATGTTCGATCATCTCGGAGAAGGAAGGGGTCAAGACGTAAAAAGTTATGCCTTACAGGGTCAGTCGTCTTGTAAAAGTGTATGGAGTACAACGGAATACAGTTTTTAAGACCTGACCCTTTTCTTTCGGAAGGCATCACTTTTCTACGGCATGACCCCGACTGGCGTCCATACTATATTCCTCTACAAACGCGCTTAACTAAGCAGCATTCGGGTCAAACCTTGAATCGGTTGACTCCGCAAGCTTCGTCAAGATTCCAAGGATCAGCCGTCGCCCAATGGCTATGGCTAGTGTTATGTAACACAAATAATGCTTCACTTTTTCCAGTGGATCTGATAAGCTTCCCGGCATAATGAAAAAAACCGCAAGAAACAGAGCCGTGGAAATTGTATTGCAAAACCACCAAAGAGAACAACTGGAAGGGTGGAGCCGTTCGCGCACCCTCCCCCACGCCTTGGTGCAACGAGCAAAAATCGTTTTGCTGGCCGCGCAGGGGTTGACCAATCTGCAGATCGCTCAACGGGTGCAGTTGAATCGCATTAACGTTGGCAAATGGCGCCGCCGCTTCGCCAACGATGGCATCAGCGGACTCTACGATCAATTGCGTCCGGGCCGGCCCAGAAGCATTTCCGACGAGCAGGTCGCCGAACTGATCCACAAAACGCTCAGGCGAAAGCCCAAAACTGCCACCCATTGGAGCACTCGTACGCTAGCCGAGCAAAGCGGGGTCTCTCATATGACGGTGCATCGGGTGTGGCGTGCCTTTGGCTTACAACCCCATCGAAGTAAGAGCTTCAACTTGTCCAATGACCCGTTCTTCATTGAGAAAGTGCGCGATATCGTCGGACTTTACCTCGATCCGCCGGCCAAGGCGGTGGTCTTGTGCGTTGACGAGAAAAGCCAATGCCAAGCTTTGGAACGCACTCAGCCGGTTTTGCCCATGGGCTTGGGTTACCTTGAAGGGGTCACCCACAATTACATCCGACACGGCACCCTGACTTTGTTTGCCGCTCTGGATGTGGCTTCCGGAAAGGTTATCAGTCGTTGCACCGCACGGCATCGGCATCAGGAATTTCTGCGGTTTTTGCAAACCATTGAACAGAACGTGCCCGCGGAGTTGGACGTGCACGTCATCATGGACAATTATTCCAGCCACAAGCACCAAAAGGTTCGCAACTGGTTTAAACGCCATGCGCGCTTCCAGGCCCACTTCACACCCACTTATTCCTCCTGGCTCAATCAAGTGGAGAGATGGTTCGGGCTAATCACGCAACGGGCCATTCGCCGCGGCTCGTTTTCCAGCACCCGGCAACTGCGTGAGAAAATCGAGGCTTTCGTCAAAGAGCACAACCGCAATACCAAGCCCTTCACCTGGACAGCGACCGCAGAGAGCATCCTGGCAAAACGGACTCGATTGTGTAATATAACTTTAGATACACCACACTAGCCCGCATGTCTCACAAATCTTCTACTGCGCTCCGGAATCCCGGCAAGTCTTGAGAAGCCTCCACCAAATCGATGAGAATCTGGGACCTCCCGGAAGTTCGCTACGCTCACGAATTAGGAATTAGGAATTAGGAATTAGGAATTAGGAATGGACCGCGGATCCTGCTACGCCTGGGGGCTACGGCAGGACAGGAAAGACGCAAAAACACACCATTCTTATTCCTAAATCTCTTTGTTCTCTGTGTCCTCTGTGGTTAGATCATTCTGAGGGGGGAGAGAGCGCCGAGGGCGCGAATTAGGAATGGAGAATTGGCTTTCGCCAAAGGCACAAAGGCACAAAGGCACAAAGGGGGAGAGAGTTAATTTGGAATTAGGGAGGGACTCTCGCAAAGAGCGCCAAGAACGCAAAGAAAGAGGAGGAAGGGGGATGCGCCAAGGGCGCGAATTAAGAATTAGGAATTAGGAATTATTAACAACGTTCCTTTCAGTCACTTGATCCAGCTTTGCCGGAACAGGATCGCTTCGCGAACAAGATTTCTTTAATAATTTTCCTGTTGGAGCATAGCTCCATCCTGTTGCCGGCTTGTCACGCCGTAGCCCTTGGACGTAGGCGGAAGGCATCAAGCGAAGCGTTGTTTTATTTTAAAATCCGTGCTCATCCGTGTAATCCGTGGTTTGGGGACAAAGACCGCATCCCGCTTCGCCCAAGGGCTACGGCAGGACAGGAAAGACGCAAAAGGCACACCATTCTTATTCCTAAATCTCTGTGTCCTCCCTGTCCTGCCGTAGCCCTTGGGCGAAGCAGGATGTGTCCTCTGTGGTTAGTTCTTTCTGAGGGGGGAAAGGCGCGCCGAGGGCGCGAATTGGGAATTGTGTGTTGGCGGACGGGGAATTGACTCGGATCTTGGCGGCAAAGGATAGATGAATGCATATCATTTTTTGCTCTGCGGGGGCGCCGAAATCGATTGGTAAAAATTTTCCTTGAGGCTATGATACTTGCGAAAACTCGGAAAGAAAGGCGGTATGTTTTGAGCATTCCAATCCTCATAGAGATCGATCAATCGACTTACCACATCGGGTTTTTCCGAGGCTAGATTGTTAGTTTCGCCGATGTCGTCGTTAAGGTTGTATAATTGAATCCCCTCTTGATCCCGTGCCTTGGCCATTTTCCAAGGGCCGCTACGGACGGCATAGTCAGTTCCATTATCCATTCGCCAGAAAAGCGCCTCATGAGGAGTTCCCGATTTTTCGCCCATCAGATGGGGAACCAAGTTTACTCCTTCCAGTTTCTCCGTGATCCGAGCGCCTCCCAATTCGAGTGCGGTGCGCATTAGATCGATGGACATTACAGGATAATGATTAACCTGTCCCTTGGCGATGGTTCCCGGCCAGGATACCAGGAACGGCACCCGGATTCCGCCTTCATAGACTTGCCCTTTTCCCCCGCGAAGCGGTCCGTTGTCAGAGGCATTGGCCTGTTCCGGGCCACCGTTGTCGCTCATAAAAAATACCATGGTATTTTCGCTAAGCCGCAGAAGTTTCAGGGTCTCGATAACCCGGCCGATCTCATCGTCCAGGGAATGAACCATGGCCGCGTAAGTTCGGCGCTTGTCGTCCCCGATATCTGCATACCTGTCCTCGTACGATCTTGGAGCTTGCAGGGGACCGTGCGGAGCATTGTAGGCGAGGTAGAGAAAGAAAGGCTTATCCCTGTTTTCCTGGATAAATTCAACCGCCGCATCAGTCAGGGCAGTGGTCAAATAACCATCCAGTCCTTCCGGCTGACCATTGCGCTCGAGGGACTCGTGGTAGCCTTCGTGTAGGCGGACGTTTAAATCGACCGCGAAGTATTGATGTCCTCCGCCCCGAAAACCATACCAGAAGTCGAATCCGCGGGCATTGGGTTGGAATGGTCTTGACGATCCCAAGTGCCACTTTCCGACCGCGCCGGTCACATAGCCGGCTTCTTGCATGCGCGCAGCAACCGTCTTTTCGGAGACCGGCAAACCCATCACCATATTGTGCTGGTCATAGGCGATGTTGCGTTCGTAACCAAAGCGGTGCTGATAGCGGCCGGCCATCAATCCCGCGCGCATGGGGCTGCAATAGGGATGGGATGAATAACCACTGGTAAAGCGAACGCCGGAGGCAGCGAGCCGATCCAGATTGGCTGTTTTGAAATCCTTGCAACCGTTGGAAGATAAATCCCCATAACCCAGGTCATCGGCGAGAATGAATACGAAATTGGGCTTATCTTGGGCCGTGGCCAGGGAAACCGAGAAAACGATAGAAAGGAATAGTCTTTTCATAAGGGGAAAATTTTTAGCATTGTCAGCATTTGGATGGCGAGCAATCCGATCTTTGGTTCCACAATAGTAATTTGCAATGCATCCAATTAAGCAATCCCGTTGCCAGTGAATAGCTGCGAAAAAATAACCCTTCAGTTGTTACTGGAAGATGGTGTAATCGAGCCGGGGTATTTGCAGACATTGGGAGAGGAGATGGATTCCTCTGCCTCTGTGGTGGAAGAGCTGGTAGCGCGCGGGTTGGTCAGTGAGGAAGCCATTCTGAACCGGCTGGCCGGGGAATTCAGTTTACCGCGGGTAAACCCTTTGGAAATTGCCACTCCTCAACGGGCCATTGCCGGGGTAGAGCGGCAGTTCTGCCTGGATAATGAAATGTTGTTCTACGACCGGAGTGGTTCTTCGGTAAAAGCGGCCATTTACGACCCTTTGGAACTGGAGAAGGTGGATCATTTCTCGCAGGTAATGGAACTGGATATCGAGCCGTATCTGGCGTCAAAGGAGGCGATTCTCCAGGCTATCGAGCGCATTTTTCCGGAAAAAACAGAGACGTTTCAACCCTTTCCCCGGGAAATTTCCCCATCCCACCCGGAAGGGGATTCCGGGAACCGTCCTACTGTTGGTTCGGACCGAGACCCCGGGGCCATCGTCAGTTACGTGGAATTGATCATGAGAGAAGCGTTAAAACGCGGGGCCTCGGACATTCACCTCGAACCTCTGGAAAAGCGCTTTCGCATACGGTTCCGCATAGATGGGGTATTACACGAGGCGGAAAATCCACCCAAGCGCCTGCAACCGGCCATTATTTCCAGGATCAAGCTCATGTCTCAAATGAGTATTGCCGAGAAACGGTTGCCCCAGGACGGCCGCATTCAAATGGATGTGGACGGTCGGTCGATAGACTTTCGCGTTTCTGCTGTGCCCAGCGCCCACGGCGAGACGCTGACGCTCCGCCTGCTGGATAAGGAAAGCCTGAAAACGGGTTTGGCTGAGTTGGGATTACTGCCGGACGACCAAGCCAGATTTGAGAGGATCATTTCCTTGCCCGATGGCATCATTTTGGCTTCGGGACCAACGGGTTCCGGTAAATCGACTACGCTGTATTCCTGCCTCAACTATCTGAACAAATCGGATCGCAAGATCATAACGGTGGAGGACCCGGTCGAGTACCAATTGGGCGGCATCAACCAGGTGCAGGTGCGCAGCGAAATCGGCATGACGTTTTCCGCCGGCCTCCGGGCCATGCTGCGGCAGGCTCCCAATATCATAATGGTTGGGGAAATCCGGGATTTGGAGACGGTGGAAATCGCCATCAACGCCTCCCTGACGGGTCATCTGGTGTTCAGCACTCTGCACACCAACGATGCTCCGGGCGCGATATCGCGTCTGCGGGACCTCGGGGTGGAACCTTTCCTCATTTCCAGCTCCATGAGGGCTGTGATGGCTCAGCGGTTGGTGCGGCGCCTTTGTGCGGAGTGTTGCCGACCGGGCCGGCTCAGGGAAATGGAGCGGGCGGCGGTGGAGTCGAGCGGCCTGGTTCCGGACGGGGCGCAGTGGAGCCGGCCGGTGGGTTGCCGGGCCTGCCGGGGAACCGGTTACAAAGGGCGGATCGGGATTTTCGAACTCATGGAAATAACCTCGGAAATGGGATCGCTGATTTATTCGGCCGGTTCTCTGGCGGCCATGCGATCCCTGGCCAGGGACCAGGGAATGCTGACCATGCGGCAGGATGGCCTGCGCAAAGCGGCGCGGGGCATCACTTCCATCGAGGAAGCTCTAACGGTAACCGCGAACTGAGCCGAATGGGGCGCCCCCGGCGCCCAGTGTTCAGTGGTCAGAGTTCAGTGGTCAGTGGGTTCTGGATACTCGATGCTGGGGGCTGGACGCTGGATTGTGACCTGGGTATCTTTGCATGAGGTAATTCCTAATTCCTAATTCCTAATTCCTAATTGGCGCCGAGGGCACCTTTTGTGGAACCCCGTTGGGGTTCGGTCATATGGGTGATCGGTAACCCAGCGTGCGCTACGCGACGCTGGGCTTTGGAGTTTAACGCCTTTGGCGTAAAAGCCAGATAATGCAGATGGGAGTACAAGAATTAAGAAGTGACCCCTTTTAAGGAAAAGCTACGAGGACTGTGGCGAAGGGATATTGAGCCGCCGGCATACGGATGCTCAGGGAGGAGGAGACTGAGAAGCCGGGATTCCGGGCTTTTCTCTTATGGAAACATGAGGGTAAGGTTGTTTGAATGTTTTCCGAACACAATGCTTCCATCTGCGAGATTCTGGAAAATCTGCCTGAAGTCTCCCGGGAACAGCTCGAGTCGGCCTTGGTGGAACAGGAACGATCCGGAAAGGCTTTGGCGGAAACTGCCCTGGACTTGGGCCTGTTGAGCCGCGACGGTTTGCTACGGGAGGTGGCCGCTTACCTGAATTGGAATTATGTGGATCAAATCCCCTCCACTGTGGAAAGAGGCCTGGCATCCGCGCTGGAAGGGCGGTTGGCCCACATGTACGGAGTGGTTCCCTACCGGAAGAGAGAGCTGGAGCTCGAACTCCTTGCCATCGACCCCTTCAATGGCTCCATCGTGGAGGATCTCTCCTTTTCCCTGAACCGCGACATATCCATGGCGGTGGCGGATCCGGAGCAGGTGAAAAACCTGCTCGAATCGGTCTATGGGGCGGAGACCACCTCGGTGGAAGACGCCATGGATGCACTCAAGCTGATGGCCGGGGCGGAGGTGGAATTGTCGGACCGGGACCTGGAGGCTATGGCGGAGGAAGCGCCGGTCATTCGGTTCGTCAATCTGGTGTTGGAACAGGCCATTCGGGACCAGGCTTCGGATATTCACTTTGAACCTTTTGAGGAAGTCTTTCAGATCCGTTACCGGGTGGATGGATCGCTCTACGAGATGTCCCCTTCCCCGGTAAATTTGGCCCTTCCGGTCATTTCCCGGGTAAAAGTTTTGGCCAATCTGAATATAGCGGAGCGCAGGGTGCCGCAGGATGGACGTATACGCATGACACTGGATTCCAGACCGGTCGATTTGCGGGTATCCACCTTGCCGACACAATTTGGGGAAAGTGTGGTGCTGCGGGTTCTGGACAAAACGGTGGTCAATCTGGATTTGGCACAACTGGGCATGCCGGATGCCGTCTACCAGGCCACGCGGGAGGTCATCCGACGGCCCAATGGGGTTTTTATGGTCACCGGTCCAACCGGAAGCGGAAAAACGACCACGCTCTACAGTTGTCTGAAAATCCTCAATCGGGATGAAGTAAAGATCCTGACGGCGGAAGATCCGGTGGAGTACGAAATCGATGGAATCATGCAATTGGCAGTTCGAACTTCCATCGGATTGACCTTCGCCCACGCCTTGCGATCCTTTCTTCGGCAGGATCCGGACATATTGATGGTGGGAGAGATTCGGGATTTGGAGACGGCGCGGATTGCGCTACAAGCGGCCCAGACGGGTCACCTGGTGTTGACTACCCTGCACACTAACGATGCCCCCTCAGCCATCACCCGCCTGGTGGACATGGGAATGGAACCCTATATGATCACCTCGTCCCTGGAAGCCGTTTTGGCCCAGCGGCTGGTCCGGATCCTTTGCCCCAACTGCAAGGAGGCGTACCAGCCCGATAAAGCCCTTCTGGAGCGACTCTACGGGGACGGGAACACACGGAAATTTCCCACCTTCTACCGGGCCATCGGTTGTGAGGATTGCCATCAGCTCGGATACAGGGGACGCAAGGGGTTGTTCGAAATGATGGTATTGGATGACGAACTGCGCGATTTGACCCTGAAAAGCACGGCCTCTGTGGAAATCAAAGGCATGGCCCTTGCAAAGGGTATGGCGCCGCTACGGGTGGCCGGACTGGAGTCCCTGGAACAGGGAATTACCACGGTGGAGGAGGTCTTGAATTATACCTGATGCAAGGGGAAATAGGCACAAAGGCCCGCCAAGGCGCGCGAATTAGGAATTAGGAATTAGGAATTAGGAATTAAGAAGTGAATATCGCAAAGGGCGCCAAGGACGCGAAGAGGGGATCCGCCTTCGCCGCAGGCTACGGCGTGACAGGGAGGGCACAGAGGGAGAGAGATGCCGAGATTTTTTACAATCTTGATCCTGATCGTGACCGTGATCGAAAATGAAACATGGATGAACAGGATGAACAGGATTTGATGCCGAGGTACTTCAGAATGCAGAAACACAGTAATTGACTCTCGCAAAGCTCGCCAAGAGCGCCAAGAGGGGGAGAATTGAATAACGGAGGGCGGGTTTTCCCTGTCTGCGTGCAACGCACAGGCAGGCAACCCGCCTTATAAAGGCAATGGCGGACAGGTTTCACAGATGACCACGGATTAAAAAAAACAACGCTCCCTATGGTTGCTTGATGCCTTCCGCCTACGTCCAAGGGCTACGGCGTGACAAGCCGGATCAAGTGACTGAAAGGAACGTTGTTAAAAAAATCTTGGCGTCCCCGGCTCCTTCATCCTTTTTCCTTCCCTCTCCCTAATTCCTAATTCCTAATTCCTAATTCCTAATTGGCGCCCCCGGCGCCTCCCCCTCTGTGGTTAGTCAAAAAGAAAATCTTGGCGGTCTTTGCGGCTTGGCGAGAGAATAAGGGGATTGTTGAACTCACCGCCTAATCTCATGGAAAAACTGATTGACCTAAGTCTTCCCGTAGGACCCGGAATGCATGGAATAGCCGTTTCCTCAACCCACACCCTGGAAAAGGAAGGATGGAATGCAGCCGACTGGAGCATATACTCCCACGCCTGTACCCACGCCGACGCGCCCATACACTTTGGGGCCTCGCCAGAAACCATCGATCGCATGCCCTTGGATCTGTTTTATGGACCGGCTTGGATCGCGCACATCGAAAACGTAGAGCCGAAGCAACTCCTCATGCCGGCGGACCTGGGCCCGGTCGCGGATAGTTTCGAACCCGGTGGTTGCTTATTGCTGGATACCGGTTGGAGCCAATTTGTATCCGATCCATCGGTATATCGAGACGGTCTCCCCCGCGTCAGTGAAGAATTGGCCAGATGGTGCGTAGACAAAGAGGTGAAACTATTGGGAGTGGAGCCACCCTCAGTGGCTGACGTGAACAATTTGGCCGAGGTAAGGAAAATCCATTTGATTCTACTTGGGGCCCGCATCACCATCGTGGAAGGTCTCTGCAACCTCGATCGGCTCGGAACTCGTTCCATGTTCATGGCTTTGCCCCTCAAGCTGGAAAATGGCGACGGCGGGCCCGTGCGTGCGGTCGCTTTTTGACTGGCGCCGAGGAAGGAATAAACCACGGATTACACGGATAAGCACGGATTATTGCCCGCGACAAGCACGGGCAACCTTCACCCGACGCTTCGCGCCACCCTCTCCCAAAGGGAGAAGGACGAAGAGAAAGGGATAATGTGGTTTTTTCGCGGACAGGAATGTCCCCGCTCCTTTCGAACTCGTCACTAACCACTAAATCATTTGATTCTCGCAAAGCACGTAGAGAAGGCAAAGGTTTGAAGGCACAAAGGAAAGTTCGCTAAGCTCACGAATTAGGAATTAGGAATTGAATCTCACTAAGAGCGCGAAAACAGGACGGCACAAAGATTTAAAGAAAGGAGGGGGGACATTCGTGTCCCCCATAGAAAACGGACCCTCTGTGGTTAGCTTAGACCTACAAGGGGATTAGGAACCAGCAACCAGAAACCAGCATTCAGGAATCAGGGGGAGAGATCAGGATCACGATTAGAGGTAGATGAGGATCACTAATCACTGATCACTAATCACTGATCACTGGCTGGCCTTTGACGGTTGGGCGAACTGAAGGTTCAGGATGGGGATGAGGGCCAAAAGCATGAGGCTGGTCAGTCCCAAAACGAAGTATCCAGCCACGCCATGCACGAAACCGCTTATGGCATCGGGTCCCTCGGAGTAGGCCCAGGCGGTGAGAAAGATGCTGCGGACGAGGTTGGCAGTGAAGGCAAAGGCCATCCCGAAAACCAGTAGGAGCAATTTTTGGCCCAGATTGCGAAGAAATATGGCCCCCAAAAACGATCCGGCGAACAGGCAACCCATGAGGGACCGGATTCCCGAGCACGCATCCTCGATTCCAACCTTGCCCGAGGGCATGACCAAGGTGTTCCCCTCTTGCTCCAGAGCGTAGCCGCCCATTTCAAGGAGGAAAAAAACCACCATCAAAACCTTGCCCAGAAGGAAGAGACTCAAACGATTTTCAATTAACGAGACCAAGGGAGCGGAAATGATCCAAATAAAGCAGGGAAAACAGAAGAGCAGGGTCGCGGTCAACCTTCGGTTCATGGCCTCGGAGGGACGGAGTTCGCTACCAATCTGCTCTTGCCAGGCAAGGGGCGAATGGGGAAGGCATATGTAGAGGAGGGCAAAAACGGCCGCTCCTCCCCCAAAGGCGATAAGGAGGGAGCCGGGAGGGGAAGGTCCTGCTCCGGCGCGGTAAAGTGCGCCCAAGCCGAAGATGAGCAATCCGAGGACCAACCCGGTGTAAAATCCGGTTGGAATGACCCATTTGGCAAAGCCGTAACGTTTTTCCGTCAACCAGTTCGAGGTGAGGCGAACCTCGTATCTTTCTGTCTTTGCGGTAATTTGCGGATTCGCTTGGGACGCCTTGCCCGGAGCCGCCTCCACCTGTGCGCCCAGGAGTCGGCGCAACCGCGGCCATCGATCCCAGAGAACCACCAACACAAAGAGGGGGACGAGAAACC
Source organism: Opitutales bacterium (assembly GCA_965218995.1). Classification (GTDB taxonomy): domain Bacteria; phylum Verrucomicrobiota; class Verrucomicrobiia; order Opitutales; family UBA2995; genus JAABVD01. The sequence goes on along the minus strand of CBDCML010000004.1, from coordinate 1,176,908 downwards.
CGAAGGAATAATCCTCCCTTCTGCTCCACCAATGCCATTGGTCCCAGGTAATATAGGCTCCAAATCCCACGCCCAATCCAAGGGTGTAGGAAAAAAGAACGGGAAATTCCTGAAAGACCTTACAACAACGGCACAACATGGCATCTGACCCGAATGGCGCTTAGTTAAGCGACTTTTCGAACGTATGACTACCTCGGAAAAGGAAGGGGTCAAGACGTAAAAAGTTATGCCTTACAGGGTCGGTCGTCTTGTAAAAGTGTATGAAGTACAACGGAATACCGCCCCTCGGGGTCATTTCTTGAAATCGTGCATGTTAATGCGGGATTTAAGAATTGACCCCTTCATGCATGCGCAAAGGGGTCAGGCATTTATTTTCAACATGGGGACATGTCAAAAATCAACGACTGACCCCGACAGGCATCACTTTTCTACGGCATGACCCCGGCTGGCGCCCATACTATATTCCTCTACAAATACGCTTAACCTAGTGCCATTCACATCTGACCCGGAACTGGAGTAGGAAGCCGGAAAGATGCGAAGGCAAGTCCCAGCGCGCGCCAAGGCGCGCGAATTAGGAATGAGGAATTAGGAATGAGGAATGGGGGAGAAGGGAATGTTGGAGTAATGGAGAAATGGAGTGATGGAATTAGGGAGAAGAGTTTAATTTGGGATTTGACGGTGGGAAGGGTTGGCTCTCGGGAAGAGTGGAGGAAGTCGGGATTTGATCTCGCAAAGAGCGCAGAAGTTAGAAGGCAAGGCACAAAGGCACAAAGGCACAAAGGCACAAAGGCACAAAGAGAGAGATGCTCAGATGCTGAGATTTTTTACAATCTTGATCCTGATCGTGGTCGTGATCGAAAATGAAACATGGATGAACAGGATGGACAGGATTTAATGCTCGCCCGCATGTCTCCCAAAATTCGTAACGAGGGACAGAAGCCCCGTCGGGGTCATCATGTCCTGCCGCAGCCCTTGGGCGAAGCAGCATCAAGCGAAGCGTTGTTCAATATTATATCTCATCCGTGTTAATCCGTGTAATCCGTGGTTCCTCTTAGTGTTCCTTCGTGGCCTTTCGTGGATCCAAATTCTTCATTGATTCAGATCCCATGTCGTCGCCCGAGGGGCTGGAGCAAAAAAAGATTGTGCAGAAACGTAAAATCCGCACCGTACCCGCGTTCCTTGCACTTCTGAAGAAAGTACGTTTGCATCATCTGGCATGCCGAATCCATTTGAACACTTGCATTCCTATTGGCGCATGGAATACATCGAAACCCCGGACGCCATTAAGGGAAAAAATCCGTTTGTGGCATTGCCCAAAACAAAAAATGACCGCGAATCCCTCATTGTGTTTCGTGGGAATACCTGCTTTTTGCTATTGAACCGCTACCCCTACAATGCCGGACACCTCCTGGTGTTGCCCTATCGGGAGGTGGTCGATCTGGGTGACCTGACGGCAGAGGAAAAAGCTGAATTTCTGGAGTTGATCATCAAAGGAAAAGCCATTTTGACCCACGCCCTCACCCCGACCGGGTTCAATGTGGGCATGAATCTGGGCGCTTCGGCCGGGGCCGGCATACCGGGGCACCTGCACGCCCACATCGTGCCGCGCTGGACAGGAGATACAAACTTCATGCCAGTTATCGGCCAAACGCGGGTGCTTCCCACCTCCCTGGAACGTATGTGGGAACGGCTCCGGCAAGCAGCCGAGGAACTTTATCGGCCCGAAGGGTAGATCCGCCGCCATGCCGGAAACCACTCTCCATTTTCCAACCCCCCGCATAACCAGCCAACTGTATTGCGGAAACATCGAGCATCTCAGGGAAGTAGAGAAACGGCTGGGGGTCGAGTTGGTGTCCCGGGACGATTGGATTCAAATCTCCGGGAGCGAAGACCAAGTGGGCCAGGCGGAACTGTTTTTCCAATTGCTGGAAAAGGCCAGATCCCAGGGTTTGATGGTGCGCAAGTCGGATTTCTTCTCCCTCCTGCAACAGGTGGTAAAGGGGCAATCCGAGGCTTTGCTGGACCTCATGGAAAATCCGCTCATCCTGGAATTTCCCAAGCGTAAGATCATCCCCAAAACGCTGAATCAAAAACGCTACCTGGAGGCTATTTTGCAAAAGGAAGTGGTATTTGGCATCGGTCCGGCCGGGACCGGGAAAACCTACCTGGCCATGGCGGCAGCCATTGACGCCTTATTGAAAGGCTCGATAGAAAGGATAATTCTGACCCGGCCGGCGGTGGAGGCAGGGGAAGCTCTGGGATTCCTGCCCGGAGATTTGAGGGAGAAGATAACCCCCTACCTGCGGCCCCTTTACGACGCCATGCACGATATGCTGGGAAAGGAAAACACCAGCCGGTTCCTGGAAAAGGGGATCATAGAGATCGCGCCCCTGGCCTACATGCGCGGACGCACCCTGACCGGCGCCTTCGTCGTGCTGGATGAGGCGCAAAACACCTCTCCGGAACAAATGATGATGTTTCTGACCCGCCTGGGCGACAGCAGTCGGATGGTAGTGACCGGAGACATCACCCAGATCGATCTGCCCAGGAACAATCAGTCGGGCTTGAAGGAAGTTACCCAGGCGCTGGCCCACATTCGGGATATCGAACTGTTTTATTTTGAAAGTTTTGACGTAGTGCGCCATCCTCTGGTAGAGAAAATCATAGAGGCCTACGGCCACTTTCGCTCGGGGGGACGCTTCCGCTGATTGGCCCCGACCTGGCAACCCAGTGAAACTTTTTACCAGAAGGAAACAGATCACCGACAAGCCTTCCCCTTCCCGGAGGAAGCGCAAGGCTCCCCGTCAGACCTGGACCAGAACGTTTCTGGCCTCTAGTCCGATAGTGACTGCTCTGATTCTTTCCGGTTGGGTCGTTTTGACCATTCTGCTTGCCTTCACTGGGGTGACCCCGGCCGGAATCCAGGTATTGCCCAACGAGGTGTCCCGGGTCCGGGTGGTGGCCGAGACCGACTTTTCCTACACCAGTGAGTTACAGACCCGTCGTAAAATCGAAGTGGAAAAATTGAGGATTCCACCGGTTTTCCGCATGGACATGACGGGATTTGAAACGTTTCGGGAGTACATTGGGGACTTGGTTGAGGGACTGAACGACCTCGGAGTTGAGGTGGAAGGATTCGAGGAAGAGGCCCTCTTCAACCGCGTAGAGAAATTTGCCCTGGATTTTGAGGAAAACACCCCGCTTCGTCTCAACGTGGAAGACGTGATGGTGCTTCTAACCCGCACGGAGGCAAAGAATCGCGGAGACCTGATGGACCAGGCCCTGGTTTCGGTGCGCAGCATCTTAAGTGGAGGCATTTACAACCCCGATGTCGATATGTTGGCCCGGGATCAGGAAAACCTCAATTTCATTTACGTTCAGCGGGAAAGCGGACAACCCCGGCGCCTGGACATCCAGAGTCAGGAGATGGCGTTTGGCGCTTTGAAGCGGGACTTTACCTATTTTGATATCACCCAGGACCTGAACATCGCCCTATCGCGCATAATGAGCCAAGCCTTGCAACCCAATCTGGAATACGACCCGGAGTTGCACGAAACCAAGCGAAGGGAGATCGAGGAAAGGGCCGAACCGGTGGAGGTGAATGTCATGGCCGGTGAGACCATCATCGAGCCGGGGGAAACCGTCTTGGCCCACAAATATGAAATGCTTCTGGCCTATCAGGATTTCATGCGCCAACAGGATTTTGTCCATGTCTTTTCCCTGGGTAAGAGTTTTTGGGAAAAGGCCCTTATCACCCTGTTGCTGTGCATCGGCGTGGTGGTTTACCTGAGCATGGCCGGATGGTCCAAATTGAGCGACAACCGGCAGGGAAGTCTTCTCTTTCTGGTGATCCTGATAAACATCGCCATAGCCCGTTTGCTCCTGGCGTTTTCCGACAATACCCCGACCCTATACCTCCTGCTACGCTATATGGTCCCGATTTACCTGGGGCCCATTATCATTGCCCTTCTGATAAACCAGAGGGCTGCCATTTTCGTATCCTCCATGGTGTGCTTCATCACCTGCCTCATGTTTGGAGATTCGTTTGAATTCATGGCAGTCACCTTCCTGGCCTGCCTGGTGGCGGTGCTCGGCTGCAGCGATGTAAGGAAACGGGGACACATAATGCGGGCCAGCCTGTTGGGCGGGGCGGCCTTCGCTATGGGTGGGCTCATACTGGGTTTGATCAATGAAGTAAGCCTGGTTCTCATTGGAAAGGAAATGCTCGTTGCCCTCGGTGTCGGTTTGGCTACGGGAATTCTGGTCATAGGAGTGCTGCCCTTCTTCGAGGGGCTGTTCCAAATGACAACCAACATAACCCTGCTCGAACTGACCGATTACAACCATCGCTTGCTCAGACGACTGCAATTGGAAGCGCCGGGCAGTTACCACCACTCCCTCATGGTGGCCAACCTGGCCGAAAACGGCGCCTCCGCCATCGGGGCCAAGCCACTGGTCTGCCGGGTCTGCTCCTTGTTTCACGATATCGGCAAACTCGTAAAACCGGAGTATTTCGCCGAAAACCAGAGGGATGGGGAAAACCCGCTCATATTACACAATCCCTCCATGGCGGCCCTGATCATCAAAAGTCACGTAAAGGAAGGGGTGAACCTGGCCGTGCGCAATAAACTTCCCAAGGTCATCATCAATGTGATCAAACAGCACCATGGCACCTCGTTGATCACTTTTTTCTACGTGGAAGCCCTGAAGGGCGGCAAATACACGGGCCCGGAGGGTCCCCGGGTGGAAGAATCCACTTACCGATATGACGGGCCAAAACCTCAATTCAAGGAAAGCGCGGTTATCTTTTTTGCCGATGCAGTGGAGGCGGCCAGCCGGTCTTTAACAAAAATCACTCCGCAAAGCATCTCTGATCTCATCGATACCATATTCGAGGCCAGAATCGCAGATGATCAGTTGAGCGATTGCCCGCTGACCTTCGAAGAAATCAAAAAGCTGACCAATTCCTTTGCCTTTACTTTGATAAATACCTTGCACAGCCGCATTGAATACCCAGACAAAGACAAGGCCCTGGCAGAAGCCGGGAATGGGGGGAGGCAAAATAAGAAGCGTTCAAATATTCAGTCCTTGCAAAGCATTTAAGTTTGAAAGGCGGGAAGTGGAGAAAATGTTTCACTTCCTGGATGCCGCCGGTTTGACCCAGGTGGAAGATGGAGAACTCTCACTGGCTTTTCTAAACGGTGAACAGCATGGCCGATTACACGCCGATTTCATGGGTGATCCTACCCCGACAGATGTGATCACCTTTCCCGGCGACTTCAGGGCGGGCCTGGCCGGGGAGATCTGCGTTTCAATCGATGCGGCGTGGGAATACGCTCACAGTCACCCCGACACTTTCGAGAATGAACTCACCCTTTACCTCATCCATGGATATCTGCATTTGGCTGGATTCGGGGACAAAAAGGAGGATGAGAGGCGGGAAATGAGAAACCAGGAGCAAATTTGTCTGTCTGCTCTGGCAAAAAACGGAAAAATCCCCTTGTTTACCTACCATCCTGATGTCTGAGAAATTCACGGTATTCCGGTCCCTGCGCAACGCCTTCATCACCGGGCTTCTGATATTGGCCCCATTGGGGGCTTCCCTCATTACCCTGGCCTGGCTGGTGGACAACGTGGGGGGCCGTTTCAGCAAAAACCTGCTTTATTTCCTTCCCGAGGTGTGGCTGGAAGACCAAAGCCTTCGCCTTGTGTGGAACCTTTTGGCTACTCTCATCGTGTTTACCATCATAACCTTACTGGGTTACTTGTCCCGCTATTTCGTGGGCAAGTGGATACTGGCGGTAACGGAAAGGATCCTGACCAGGGTTCCCTTTATCAAGACGATTTACAAAACGGTCAAACAGATCATCGAGACCTTTTCCACCCAGCATAAAGCTGTTTTCAAGAAGACGGTGTTGGTGCAATACCCGCGCAAGGGGGTTTGGGCCATCGGGTTTCTGACCAGCGATACCAAGGGGGAGTTGCAGCAGCGCAGCAATGAGGATTTGAGGAACATATTTCTCCCCACCACACCCAATCCGACCAGCGGATTTTTGCTCATGCTGCCCAAGGATGACATAGAGGAGTTGCAAATGAGCATCGGGGAAGGAATGAAACTCATTATTTCGGGTGGCGGGGTGGTCCCGCCTTTCCGGGAAGGGAGTAATGCCCCGGAACCGGTGCAAATCGAAAACCCCAGAGAGGTGGCGGGCACGCAGGGGTAGTTCCATGGCCGGAGCGGCAGTTCAGGTATCGGGCATAATCCTGAAACGCGAACCGAGCGGGGAAAAATTTGAACGGCTCTACCTGTTGGCCAGGGAACGAGGTCTGGTAGCGTTGCTCATGCGCCGGCCGGGGGCAAAGAGCAGTTCCTCCCTGCCGGATATTTTCGATCAGGTTGATTTGCTGGTCGATGACAGGCCCGGGAGCGACTTCAGCTTTGTCCGGGAGGTGAGAATCCTGAGGAAGCGAACCGCGCTGGGGGCTTCCTACCCGGCCCTGACCCGGGCCAGTGAATTCGCCTTGATTCTGCACCGCAACCTTCCGAGGGATATTCGGGCAGAGGGCATTTATGAGCTGTTTGAAACCGCCCTGGACGCTTGGGAAAGGGGGCTGCAACCGGACATTGTCTTCTTCAAATCCCTCTATCTCTTGGCCAGGGGAGAAGGCTATCCCATCTTGCAGGAGTGGTTGAATCAATTACCCGATCCTGGCCGAAGGGAGGCCAGATCTCTGGTAAACCTTCCCGTGCGGGATCAAACCTTGGACCCGAAACAGGTGAAGGCTTGGGTTGCTCGGCTTAAACATTACATCGCCCATCACACCGACATTCTGGCCTAGCAGCCCTGGCTATATTCGTGAAGGTAGATTATCCAAACAGAACCATCCGGTTGAGCGCAAGCGAGTTGGCCGATTTTCGGACTGGCCCGCGCCAGTTGAACAGGCGTCGGCGGGGCGCCTGGCGGGCACAGCTCGGGGTAAAATGGCACCGGGAACAGGAACGGGCATCGCGGGAATCCGGTGAGTCGGGACAATATGAAGTCCGCATCGAGGGGAACTGGGTGCACCGGGGCTGGGCATTCCATATCCAGGGCAGGATCGACCAATGGATAGAAAAGGCGGGCTATCAACTGATTCGCGAAATAAAAACCACCGGGTTTCCCCTTCCGGCCGACCGCGAAGACCTCATGGAAAATTTTTTTCCCTACTTTGTCCAATTGGGAGCCTATTTGGCCATTCTGAGAGAAAGGGGTTCGGGAGCTTCTCCCATCAAAGGGGAACTGCTTTTCATCAACACCGACGACGATATCCGGCAATACATTGCGGACGACCCGATATACCTGGAAATTTTCCAGTCGCAGGTGGATGCCCTCTGCAACTTTTTGGAAGACCAGCGAAAGAGGCGGGAACATGTCCATCGCCTTCCCCAAGTGAAAGCCTTCCAGCAATTGAGGGCCGGCCAGGAAGGGGTCCAGGAGACCCTCGCGGCCGCATTGAAGAAAAGTTCGGTCCTGTGTTTTCAAGCTCCCCCCGGTTTTGGGAAGACAGGCGCGGTACTGGAATTATCGCTCAACCAACTCATACGGGGTCAGTGCAACCGCGTCATCTACCTTACCAGCAAGACCAGCGGGCAGATACAGGTCATGAAACAATTGAAGGGAATGTTGGGGGAAACCACCGAGCTGACCGCGCTTCAGGTTCGCAACAAGGAGGAGCTTTGCCGTTTCCCCCGCTGTCGCTGCCAACTGAATGATCTGCGCATGAAGAAGGGAGACCGGTGGAAAAGCTGTCGGTTGTCCCCTCATATATTCCTGGCGGAACCGACCCGGCAACCGGAACTACTGCTCGAGATGGGCGAGCAGGAATCGGTCTGTCCTTACGAACTCATGCGGGCCACCTTGCCTTATGCCGATATCTGGGTGGGTGATCTGAATTACCTCTTCTCCCCCCGCAACCGCACTCTCTTTCACGATCAACCCGGATTCGAGTTGGGGGAATCACTCCTCATCATCGATGAAGCTCACAATCTGGCCAATCGAGTGGCGGACGTCTTTTCCTACAGGGTCGAGGAAGGAACATTGGCAAACCTGCAGGCCGAACTGCTCTTGGCCAATTCCCACCCGGCCATACGGAGGGCGCTGGAAGACTGGTCGGACCTGCTGGCAAAATTGGTCCCTTCCGATGCGCTGGACGACCTGCTGGTCCTGGAATGCCGGGATTGTTCCGAGACCCTGGAAAAAGCGGTTCGCAACTACCCCATTGCTTCGGATTTTCTGGATGAAGCGGCGCTGAACGCGCTTTGGGAATTGGCCGAGACCGCTTCCTTCTTCGGAAACGACCATCTGGAAAAGCTGATTTGGTGTCCGCAAAAGGGGAGACTCCGCCTGAGTTGCCTCGATGCATCACAGGAAATTGGGGAGGTCATCGATCAAACCGGGCAAACAGTGCTCATGTCGGCCACTTTGGCGGCCAGACCGCATTATTTGAAACAAACCGGCCTTTGCCGCCGGAATCCGGCTCCGCAATGGGTGGAGGCCCATTCCCCTTGGCGCCGGGAGGCCTATCGATGCGCCGTGGATGTCCGGGTCAATACCCGGTATAAAACAAGGGGCAAATACCTTTCCACTACGGCGGAAACCCTGGCTCGTTCCGTTCGGAGCAGCGAAAAGCCCGTCATCAGCTTTTTCCCCTCCTACCGCTATGCTGAAGACGTCAGGCGGGAGTTGGCCGCCGCCTTTCCTCAAATTCGCACGGTCTTGCAAAACCGGGGAGGCGCCCCGGCCGAGCAAATCGCCTTCATCAACGAGGCCATGCTCGAGAAGGACCTTCTACTTTTGATTTTGGGCAGTGGATTTGCCGAAGGCATCGACCATCTGGGCGGATTGGTCGACTTGGCCATAGTGGTGGGGCCGGCCCTGCCCAAGGTCAATGCCCTGCAGAACAAACGCATGCGGGACCGTCGGGACCTGGGCCGGAACGTCGCATTCGAGGAAGTCTACCAAATTCCTGGCATGCAAAAAATAAATCAAGCCCTGGGGAGGCTGGTCAGAGCCCCCGGACAATCCGCCCGCGTTCTGTTCCACGGCGTGCGGTTTGCCCAGCCCAGTTACCAAAACCTGCTCTTGGAGGATTATCGGTCCGATCGTTTGATCCGAAACGTTGAAGAACTCCTCGCCTGGTTGAACTCTTAACCGGCATGTCTCACTACCAGCGAATGGGCCCTGGGAAAAAGGGGTCAAACCTGAATGCTGCTTAGTTAAGCGACTTTTGGAATGTTCGATCATCTCGGAGAAGGAAGGGGTCAAGACGTAAAAAGTTATGCCTTACAGGGTCAGTCGTCTTGTAAAAGTGTATGGAGTACAACGGAATACAGTTTTTAAGACCTGACCCTTTTCTTTCGGAAGGCATCACTTTTCTACGGCATGACCGCGACTGGCGTCCATACTATATTCCTCTACAAACGCGCTTAACTAAGCAGCATTCCGTCTTGACCCCTTCCTTTTCCGAGGTAGTCATATGTTCGGAAAATGGCTTAACTAGGAATGACCCCGACGGGGCTCGCGGGGTGTCGACCCGGCATCACCCGCCTGCCTGCCTGCGGCGCACAGGCAGGAGAATCTCGAAACCCGCGCCAGCACTCGATCTCCGTTCGTTCGCTACGAATTTTGTGAGAAATGCCGGTTAAATTGAAACGCGGTTTTGATTAAAGGTTGCCCATCCTCCGAAGAGGGTTTCCAATAGTTTTGGAAAACTAACCCTCCCTCAAACGTTCACAGGAAATTCCCCGAAAAATCAACTGAGGTCAGCCGCGCCGCAGATGGAGACGGATTTATTCAAACCAAGGGCAAGGTGCGGGGGAAGAAACAGAAACCGAGCTCAAAATGAAAAATAAACTCTTTGTCGGGAATTTAAACTACGCGGCTACCCAACAGGATATGAGTGATTTTTTTGCCCATTCCGGGTCTGTTCTGGAGGCTATCCTCATTACGGATCACTCAACGGGAAATTCCCGTGGATTCGGTTTTGTAACCATGGAAACGGAGGCGGATGCCCTGAGGGCCATACGGGAGTTGAACGGAAAGGAATTGCTGGGACGGCCGGTTAAAATCAAATTTACTTTCGATCGCCCGAAAAGGGAATCCCGCCCAAGCGGCCGTGGCGGCCATCAACGTTCCAGGAATTGGGGGGATCGAGGAAGACGGGGCGGCGGAGGTCATGGCTATGGACGCGGCAGAGGCCGTCGGCCGCTCTCCAGGGCGCCACCGCCCCTAACCGTATGACCTCCCACCCCATGGAACTATTAAAACAGTTACAACGGCTGTTTCCTCCGGACCGCATCTTCACCCAAAAACCCCAGTTGGTTGCCTATGAGACGGATGGGTTGACCTCGTTCAGGGCAGAGCCGCTGGCCGTGGTGATTCCGGATACGCAGGAGGAGGTCATTCGAACCGTCCGCCTGTGTTATCGACACGACACTCCCTTTGTGGCGAGGGGAAGCGGAACCAGTCTTTCCGGGGGCTCCATGCCGGTGGCGGGAGGGGTGGTCATCGGCCTGAACCGGTTGAATCGCATCCTGAAGCTCGACCCGGAAAATCGCTTCGCCATTGTGGAAGCGGGAACGATAAATCTGAAGGTGAGCGAGGCGGCGGCCCCTTACGGGTTGTATTACGCCCCCGATCCCAGCAGCCAGCAGATCTGCACCATCGGGGGAAATCTGGCCTTCAACTCCGGTGGAGCGCATTGTTTGAAATACGGTATGACGGCCAACCACGTTCTCGGAATAAAGGCTGTGTTGGCTGACGGCGAGTTGGTCGAACTGGGAAGCGACTCGGCCGAAACAGTTGGACCCGATACGGCGGGATTTTTCTGCGGCAACGAAGGATTGTTTGGAGTGGCCCTGGAAGTTACCCTGCGATTGACGCCCAAACCCCAACGATACCGCACCTTGCTGGCCGCTTACGATTCCCTGGAAAAAGCCGGCCGGGCCGTTTCCGCCGTAGTCGATTCCGGGCTGCTTCCGGGCGCCATCGAGATAATGGATAAATTGGCCATAAAAGCGGCCGAGGCCGCAGTAAAGGCCGGCTACCCAAAAGATGCGGAAGCCCTGTTGATCGTGGAACTGGAGGGTGAGGCCGAGGCGGTAGAGGAGGATTTCAAACACATCGATGCGCTCATTGCATCCTCCGGGGCCTACGAACAGCGCACCGCGCAAAGCGAGCGGGAACGGATGACCATCTGGAAGGGCAGAAAAAGCGCCTTTTCCGCCGTGGGACGACTGTCTCCCGATTACCTGGTCCAGGATGGGGTGGTTCCCCGCTCCCGCCTGGGAGAGGCGCTGGCAAAAATAAAAGCCTACAGCCGGGAAGCGGATATCGAGGTGGCCAACGTTTTTCATGCCGGTGACGGAAATTTACACCCGCTCATCATGTTCGACGGCAATGAGGAAGGCGCGTTGCAAAGGGCCGAGGATCTGGCTGGAAGGATTCTGCGCATGTGCGTTGCCATGGGCGGGTCCATTACAGGAGAACACGGAGTCGGGATGGAAAAGAAAAACTACCTTCCCGAAATGTTCAGTGAGACGGACATCGAGTGCATGAAACGCGTTCGCTTCGCCTTGGACCCCAAGGAGATCGCCAATCGCGGAAAAATGTTTCCCGGTGGAGAAGCGCCAGCCCTGTCCTTCCACGGTCCCCATCCGCTGGAAAAAGCAGGCATCATTTCCCGCCAATAAGCCGCATGGTTGGGGAAACGGAAAAGCCGGCCAGCCCGGAGGAAGTGGTCGACCTGGTAAGGGCCGGGACGGCTCTGATGGCAAAGGGGAGAGGAACCAAGCCCTCCCTATGGGAAGTTGCCCATTCGACCAGGGTAATCGATATGACGGGTCTTTCCGGGATCGTCGAGTACTTGCCTTCGGAATACACCATTACGGTGAGAAGTGGAACCAAACTGCAGACCGTGGTGGAGGCCCTGGGGAAGAACGGGCAGTATTTGCCCTTTGATCCTCCCTTGGCCGAACAAGGGGCCTCCATCGGGGGAACCGTGGCAGCGGGGCTGTCGGGGCCGGGGGCCTACCGTTACGGTCCGTTAAAGGATTTCATAATTGGCGTCAGGTTTGTGGATGGCCTGGGAAATCATGTCAGGGGCGGTGGCAAGGTGGTGAAAAATGCGGCCGGATTCGACTTTCCCAAACTATTTAACGGAAGCCTCGGTCGTTTGGGACTCCTTACTGAAGTATCCTTCAAGGTGTTTCCCGAACCTCAACGCTATGTTACCTTGCAGGCGCGCTTGCCTTCCTTGGAAGAAGGGGTGGGGCTAATGCCCCGGCTGAAAGGGTTTGATCTGGAGGGGGTTGAACTGGATTCCAGCCTAATGCTTTCGCTGAGGTTGGGCTACCAGAAGCCCACTATGGCGGCGCGGCGGCGAGCCCTGGAATCTCTGGTGGGAGCACCCCTCCGTTTGGCCCTTGAGGAGGAAGAATCGGCCATTTGGCGAAATTTCAAACGTTTCTCATGGCAGGGGAACCACCGGCGCCTGTTCAAGGTGGCAACCCACCCGGCATCCGCTCTCCGTCTCATCCGGTCCCTGGATGAGCGGGCGTGGCAATTTCACCTCGGGAATGGCGGAAAGGCGCTCTACTTGGCCTGCCCGGAAGCGGGGGACATTGAAAGCCTGAACAGGCTGCTCCAAGCCCAAAAGCTGACCGGTTTACAATTGAAAGGGCCGGTTTCTTCCCATCCGCTCATCGGGGAATACCCCGGGAAAAGTTTTGTCGGCCGCCTGCAAAAGGCTCTCGATCCCAATGGTATATTCCCGTCATTTTCTCCGCCGGATCCCCTCCCAGCTTGAGGTCCCATGCGCCACACCATCGACAAAGGACAACTTGGACCCAAAGCCGCCGCGCTCACTCAAGCGGTGGAGGCCTGTGTCCATTGTGGATTCTGTCTACCCACCTGCCCTACTTATATAGAGATGGGAGAGGAATTGAATTCACCCCGGGGCCGGATTTTTATTATCAAAGAAGTGTTGGAAGGGGCCGTTCCCTTGCAAGATGCCCTGGACCCCATCGACAACTGTCTGGGGTGCGACGCCTGTATAACCTCCTGTCCCTCGGGGGTCGAATACGGTCACTTGCTCACCGCCTTTCGGGCCAAGGCCGAGAAGGAACGCCCCAAGCAATGGTCGCGCCGGATGTTGCGCGGCATTTTGTTGCATACCCTCCCCTATCCCTGGCGGGCCAGGTGGGCCTTTAGAGCCGGTGGCCCGTTGAAGTCTCTCCAAAACATCCTGCCAAAAAAATTGCGCCCGGCCCTCGATTTGCTCCCTTCATCGCTGCCCCCGAGGGATGCGCTGCCGGAAACGTTTGCCGCCGAGGGCAGAGCGCGCGGAAGAGTCGCCCTGCTCACTGGTTGCGTGCAACAGGTCCTGGCCCCGGAAATCAACCGGGCCACCCTCAAGGTTTTGAGCGCCAACGGGATAGAAACCGTCATTCCCAAGGATCAGGCCTGTTGCGGAGCCTTGGCCCTGCATTCCGGCTATGAGGATCACGCCCGCAAGACCGCCCGCCAATTGATCCGTTCCATTCCCGAAGATGTGGACGCCCTCATAACCAATGCGGCCGGATGTGGATCGGGCATCCAGGAATACAGTATTCTCTTCGCCGGGGAGGCGGACCAAAAAAAGGCCGAAGGGTTGGCCGCCAAAACCAAGGACATAAGCGTTTACTTGGGGGAAATCGGCCTGGTCGATCCTCCACGACTTCCCCAAAACAGGAAGGTGGTCTACCACGACGCCTGCCATTTGGCTCATGCCCAGGGAGAACGGGAAGCGCCGCGCTCCCTTTTGAAGGCCATACCCAATCTGGATCTGCTGGAACCACCCGATTGGGAAATTTGCTGTGGTTCGGCCGGAACCTATAACCTGGAAAAACCCGATGTTGCCAATGAACTCGGACGAAAAAAGGCGGAGAACCTGATGTCCACCCGTCCGGATGTGGTGGCTCTGGGGAATATCGGCTGCATGACCCAGATAGAAAAACACCTGTCCGGTTACCCATCCCCTCCCCGGGTTCTTCACACCGTCCAGATTCTGGCCAGGGCTTATGGGGCGCCGGAGGCACCAATTAGGAATTAGGAATTAGGAATTAGGAATTAGGAATTGAGAAGTGGGGAGAAGATTGCAGGGGATGTATTGGGCCTCCTGCGGGGATTTTGCATTTCACAGCGATCGCGGCGTAAAGCCGCTCCTACAGTTTAGTGGTCCGGCTTTGCCGGAACAGGATCGCTTCGCGAGCAGGAATTTTGTAGGAATTCAGACGCGGCGTAATAGCCGAAATCAAACAATTCCTAATTCCTAATTGGCGCCCCCGGCGCCTCCCCCTCAGGTTTCGATTTTAAAATTCGGACACTGCCGGAGAAAACGGACGGGATTGAGAAAGAAAACCTGGTCGATGGTTTCGTCATCGTACCCGCGGCGGCGCATTTCCTGGGCGGCATAGGGCACGGCCAGGGGCACGCTCACCCCCCAATCGCAGGCCGAGTTCATCCACAACCGGTCCGCCCCAAATTTTTCCAGGATATCGATAGCCCTGGGGGAAGTGCATTTGGATTCCGGGTACAAGGTCAGCCCTCCCCAGAAACCGGCATCCAGGGCAATCCTGGCGGTGTGCTCCTCCACATGGTCGATCAACACGCGACCCGGGTCTATGCGCGGTTCATTCCTTATCACATCGACGATGATCCGGGTGCCCTTGAGCTTGTCCTCGAGATGCGGGGTGTGGACCAATATCAACTGATCGAGCTCCGCCGCCAGGTTCACCTGTTTTTCCAAAACGGTCAGCTCGTTGCGGCTGTTCTTATTGAGGCCTATTTCCCCTATCCCCAGGACATTGCCGCGCTCGAGAAACTCAGGGATCAACGCCATCACTTCCTGGGCCAGCTTGAGATCTTCCGCTTCCTTGGGGTTGATGCAAAGCCAGCAATAGTGGGGCAGACCGAATAGTGCTGCGCGCCGGGGTTCATAATCGGTCAACTGACAAAAATAGTCGTAAAATCCCATGGCGGAACTGCGGTCGAAACCGGCCCAAAAAGCCGGTTCGCAAACGGCCTTGCAACCGGCCACCACCAGGGCCTGATAGTCATCCGTGACCCGGCTGACCATATGGGCATGGGGTTCGATGTACCTCATGGCTGCCGGCCAGGCCAGGCGCCGCAGGCCGCTTTGGTGGTGGCCACGGGAATGACCTCTCGGGTCGGATCGCTCAAAGCGAGTAAAACACCTTTGGCCCTTTTCTCCAAATCCAGGGCCTTGAGCGCCTGCAAAAAGGCCCGATAACGAAAATCATCGGCCAGGCCATCCCGCTCGACCCGGTCCATAAAGGCGCCGATATCGATGAGCTTGGATCGAGCATCCAAAAAGTACAGGTCCACCGCGTTCTGTTTTTGCTTTGGTTTCATGAAAAAAACGTCCGAAACTGCATGTAATTTACCTCGACTCCCCGGCTAGGCCAGTCAAAAGAGTGCGCCGGAAGGAGGGTTAGCCAAAGCACCCGTTATTCCAGGAATAAAAAAAGCTTTCCAAGCCGATTACCGCTCCCATAATGGCTGGCTCGCATAATAAATATAAATATGAAATGGGTTCAAGGGCTCAAGTAATTGGCCAATCCCTCCTCTGCGGGGAAACCCATTAACTAAAACGTCAAACAACAGACTATGAGATTATTACCCAGAAAAAGGATTTATGCCGCAATGTTGATGGCATGGGGATGTTTGAGTCTGCCACTCTTCACCTTCGCCCAGGTAGAAGAGGAAGATGACATCTACGAAATTTCTCCGTTTGTGGTACTGGACGAGGAAGATTCCGGATACATCGCCACTCAGACCCTGGCCGGAACCCGCCTGCGGAGCAACCTGTCCGACATCGGGGCATCGGTTCAGGTCCTGACATCAGCATTTCTCGATGACATCGCCGCCACCGAGTCGACCGACCTGTTATTGTTTACCACCTCTACGGAGGTAGCGGGTTTGGGTGGAAATTTCTCCGGGGGAAACGCCCAACAGGACGACCGTGTCCTCACAGGAGCGGTCCTGAATAACCCGCAGGGGGCCAGCCGGATTCGTGGCTTAGGTGCACCGGACAACACCCGCGACTTTTTTCTGACCAGTATTCCCTGGGACAGCTATAATTCGGGACGAGTGGAAATCAATCGAGGGGCCAATGCCATTCTTTTTGGCCTGGGCTCCCCCTCCGGGGTGCAAAATGTCGGTTTGAATCGGGCCGTATTCGATGAAATCAACCGGGTTGAATTTCGCCTGCAGAATGGAGGCGATGAGCCTTCCTATCGGGCCCAGGTCGATTTCAACCGCGTATTGGTGGAGGACAAATTGGCCGTCCGCGTTTCCGCCGTTCGGAATAATCGCAATTATCCCCAAAAGCCGGCCTTCCAGGATCAGGAGCGCTATTACGTCACCTCTACCTGGCGCCCTCTGGAAAACACCGTTATCCGTGTCAGCTATGAAAACGGGCACATCCGGGCCAACAATCCCGATCCGGTGGGTCCTCTACAGGCCATCGACAACTACATTCGCGAAATCCGCCGTTACCACGGCGCTCTGGCCCAGGATGGCAACTACATAGGAGCTCCGGAAACCAACCTGCCCCTCACCTACGATCCATGGCGCTTCAGCATGCGCTGGCCCATTCGGCAATACAGGGCTCCCTGGCAACAGATCGATCCAACAACGGGATTCACCAACCCCTTTCAAAATCAAGGTTTCGGGCAATCCCTGGGAATGGTATGGGAGGGTGACACCGAACATCCCGATTTCGGATTTCCGGGCGTTATTTCCAACAACAACGCGTTCCGGGTAGATTTTGATCGAAGCACCCCAGGCTTCCAACACAAGGTTTGGTACGACTACGAGCGACCGGCAGCGGATAGACCGCCCAATCCACGGCAACCGCGCGGAGGCCGCAATTTCCGTCGCATCGATAACGCGGGGGCCTATGATTTCGGCGACTACGCCGGCATCTTCGAAGGGTTCAACGACCTGGATCTATTCGACTTCTCGGAATACCTCCTGGCCGGTACAGCTCCGTTCCAGAACCGGGATTTCGACGCCTTGCAGGCCACGCTGGAACAAAACTTCTTTCAAAACAAACTGGGCTTTGAGCTGGCATTTACCAAAGAAACTTTCAATCGCCAAAATTTCCATGGTTTCCCCGGCCGCACCATGGGGGTGCTGATCGATATCAACCATACCCTTCCCATCGGTTCATTCGATCACAATACCGATCCGCTGGTACCGGTTGAGCCACAGCCCAATCCCAACTTTGGCCGCCCTTTCATGATCGGGAAAGCAAATATGGCGAATCTCAAAACAGAACGTGAATCCATACGTTGGACCGGTTATTGGGATTTTGATACGGCCGATTGGCTGGGGGACAATATGCTGTCCGACATTCTGGGGCGAAGCATATTGACCACGCTGGCCTCCAGACAAGAGTGGAATAACAGCACCATTTCCTATTCTCAGCGCGAATTCGGGCCCCGCGCAGCAAACCTGAATGAAACGTTTGGAACGCGCCCCGACCCGCGGCATTTTGATTACCTGGTTTATCTGGGACCCCCGGTTGACCTGGTGAGCGATCCGGCCGGGATCACCCGGGACATGTTCCAGATCAATCCGGTCAATAATCAAAAAGTGTGGAATCCCGGCGGACCTCCAGTGCCAACCACCTACTATGACGTGGTCAATCAGGAAATGGTCACTCACAACCTCGAAAGGAGGCTGGCCGCCATTAACGGGGAGCATAACGGAACGGTAAATGATTCCCTGGCCGCCATCCTGCAAAGTTTCCTGATCAACGAAAACATCGTAACCACCTTGGGTTGGCGCCAGGACGAGGTGACCAATACCCTGGCCAACACCCCCATTCTGACTGACACGGCGACGCCCGAGCAGATTTCGAGTTTGGGCATTGTCAATAACAACTACGATTATCTGGGTACCATTGCCCAGAATGGGGACGGTGAATACCTGTTTGAAGAACCTGAAATCACCTTTGTCAAGGAGGACATATTCAGTTGGGGAGCCGTGGCCAAGCTGCCCAGGGAATGGAATCCCTTCGAATGGATGGACAGCGCCAGCCTTTTCTATAGCGAGTCGCAAAATTTCCAGCCCGCCCCGGGCCGCGAAAATCATTTGGGCATACAGCTCCCATCGCCCACGGGCACGACCAAGGATATAGGCTTTAATTTCGCCTTTCTCAATAACAAAATCAATCTGCGCATCAACCGCTTTGAGGCGGCCATAAATAATGCCAGTTATTCGGGGGTCAATCGCGTCTACGCCCAGTCCGAAACCACTACCCTGCGCGGGTGGATCAACACCGTCCTGACCGAGTTGGCCATCGCGGATTTCGACGAGGTTATTGATGATGATGAGATGCATCCCAACTTCGGGGAACTGCTCCGCATGCCCGCCGCGGACTTGGAAGCCCTATTGGATGAATTCCTGGACTTTTTCGGCATGGATATCGACCGCTATAATGATGTGGTAACCCTTGATCAATCCAACCCCTTCTCCGCTATCTGGACCGAAAACAACTGGCGGACTACCTACGATGCACAACAGGGTGTGGTTGACGGTATCGAGCAGAACGCAGCCGGGCAGACCGATACCCTCGACCAAGTCACTAAAGGGTCGGAAATCGAACTGGTGGCCAATCCCGTTCGCGGGATGCGGGTCTTGTTGAACGTGGCCAAGGTGGAAACGGCCAACAGCAATATTGCGCCCACCATGCGGAATTGGATCGAGAACCAAATCGGACCCTTCTACGCCGGTACCCCCACCAATCCCAGCAAGTTTGGACAGTTGATGCGGGGAGGCCCTGGCCGCCGTCCCGAATTGCGCGCAAATAACTTTCCAAATGCAGCTACCAATCAGGAATGGTGGACCCGGGAGGTGATTCGCGATTGGGAAGTGATCAAAGCCCAGGAAGGAACCTTTTCGCCGGAAGTTCGGAAGTGGCGGGCCAACGCCGTGGTCAACTATGACTTCCGGCAAGGCGCTCTGAGAGGTTGGGGCGTAGGGGTTAATGCGCGTTACCAATCTCGCGTCGCCATCGGATTCCCCATTTCCCCGGACGCGGAAGGTATTCCCAAGCCGGATATCGAAAATCCCTTCTTTGGCCCGGCCCAAACCAACTGGGGCTTCCGGTTGGCCTATGGCAAGCGTATTTGGGACAATAAGGTCAACTGGCGCATCCAGCTCAACCTGAGCAATGTGTTCTCAGATAATCGCGACCTCATTCCGGTTCGCATGACCGATATCGGTTTGCTGGCGCAGTCCCGGACGTCCCCTCCGCGGGGTTGGGTCCTTTCCAACCGCTTCGTCTTCTAGTGTGGTGTCTCGTTAATTTATTCACACAAACAGGGAACATTTTCAGGATAAGGAAGGGGTCAAGACGGAATGGCGCTTAGTTAGAGTCTATCCCAGAAACCGGGATTTTTAAACGAGTAGGAAAACGAGCAGCATTTGCAGGACCAAAATTTTCTCAGTTGCGCTCGATTCGAGCCTTGCTGCGGCTTTCAAACTCACCCGGATTCAAATTATTGAGCCTGATGCCGGATTTCGGGCATGCGGCGGCCTTGCCACTGCTGGCGCCTTCTGTTTTGATCAGCGCGTGGGACGGCGCCGAAGGCTCAAGCCGCCTTAGCTTGAGCTTCGACCCTCTCTTTTCTGACTTTTCGACTGATCCAGGCGAGGTTGTGGGCGAGCACGCTCCACCCCACTGCGAGCCTGCGGTGTTTTAAGCCTTTGGCGCGCCAGACACGTCCGCCGCCGTGGTTTTTCACAATGGCAATGCGCGCCTCGGTGCTGGCCCGGCGGGTTTGCCAGCGGTAAAAATCAGGCTCCTTGAGGCGGGCTTCCAATGCGACCGGACTTTTCGGACAAATGTGGCTGCTCACCCTCACCCGCTGCAATGCCTTACGTGTAGCTGCCCCATCGAAGCCCCGGTCGGCCACGGCCCACTCCAGGTCTTGTTGCCTTTTGAGGGACTGTTGGCGCTGCACGCTTTCGATTAATTTATCTCCCTCCCAAGGAGCGGTTTTGCCGTAGAGCATATAATCAATGATCATTGCGCCGGGACTCTCGGCCATAAACAGTTCGTTGCCGAACTCGGTCTGCGCGCCCGCCTTGCCCCGCACGATTACAGTGATATCTCTTTCGTAGACACTGAGGATCTTCTTGTGGTTTTTGACCAGACGTCCGCCGATGATGCGTTCGTGGGCTTGCTCAATTACTTGGGGCAGCAAGGCGAGTTGTTCATCAATACGCCTGATGACTTGTTCGGCGCGGGCTCGGCTAAAACGGGTTTGCCTGAAACGGGCCTCCAGCAGATTGCGGTGTCGCAGGGCGTGAGCGCCGACCCGTTTGAGTAATCGTTTCATCTTGCGCAAGATCTTCTTGCGAGCCTTCGCCGCTCCCTTCTTGCGGTAAGTATGCGTCATCTCGATACAGAGCTTGTTCATGCGCCTCAGCAGGCGATCCGGTGAATCGGGCATCCGATGCAACAGGGATTCAGCCCGAATCAGTTTCACCGCTTTGAGCAAGGTGCGCGTCACGTCACCCAAAAGCGCCCAATCGACCGGAAAGTGAATGTTTGCCTCCAGACAGGTCGAATCGACCAGGCAAACCGAAAGATCCTCCGCCTGCTCCACTCCCAGTTGCCAGCAATTGCTCTGATCGCCCGCGAGCTCAACCAACCGTGTGTTGAACCCGCGCAACTGTTCATCGGTGAACAACTTCGAGGCGCGGTGCAGCGTACTCTTCGAGGTCCACCTCACCCCAACCAGACTGCGGCATCCGCAAAAATCGGTCAAAAGATCACTGCTGGCCAACGTCATGGAAAAAGCTTCAAAGCCTGGAAGACCCAGCAAATGACGCAGCAACTCCACCCGTAGCGAGTAAAGCGCAAACTGCGCTTTCCTGTTGCGCACAGCGCCCGAGGCGCCCGGCGGCAACTGCGACAAACCGAAGCGGATGGCCATTTCTTCCAACCCACCTTGGGTCAGATTATCATCGAGTTGCCGCAAATCCTCCACCAGACGGTCATAATCACGATTGCGCAAAACCGGGGTTAAAGCTGGACGAAGAAAACTTTGAAAGGTTACCGTATCAGCAGAATTGGGTTCTATTAATTCGTTCATACCAAATTATAGAAGCTCTATTCAGGGCGAATCGAGGATTTTCACCTCCTTTCGCCCGACTTTTTCTTAGCCTAATCCCTTGCCCGTCAGTGGCTTAAACCTCCTGGGATAGGCTCTAGTTAAGCGGGACGCCAGTCGGGGTCAAGCCGTAGAAAAGTGATGCCTTCCGAAAGAAAAGGGTCAGGTCTTAAAAACTGTATTCCGTTGTACTCCATACACTTTTACAAGACGACTGACCCTGTAAGGCATAACTTTTTACGTCTTGACCCCTTCCTATTCCTGAAAATGTTCCCCGTTTGTGTAAAAAATTAACAGGACACCACACTAGATCATGAATCACCTACGTAGAACCGTCATGAAGATCCGTCTCTTTCTCGTTTTCACGCTCACTTTGGGGGCCTTTGCCGCCGCTCAAGCTCGGATGCAAGGAGGAAATGACAAAGGCTCGGCTGAATTTGAACAGCTCAAATCTCTGGTCGGTCTCTGGGAAGGCGAAATGCCCGCGAAAGAAGGCAAGGGGGAGGCCGTGGAAGAATCGGCCGAGACCATGAAGATGCGCGTTGAATATCGCTTGACTGCGGGCGGCAGCGTCATCCAGGAGACGTTCAACGCCGGCACGCCCATGGAGATGATTACCATGTACCACGATACGCCGAGAGGGTTGAGCCTCACTCACTACTGCATGTTAGGCAACCAACCTGGAATGGACTATGCCGGCGCCCGCGATGGAGCGCTTCACTTCACCCTGTCCAAGGACAGTGATCCGGACCAGGACAAGGACGCCTTCATGCACTCGCTCGCCCTGACCATCGTCGATGATAAAAACATCGTGCAGGGATGGACCATGTATCGGGATGGTGAGGCCCAGTCCCAGGACATTCACCTGACCCGGGTGAAATAGCAGCGCCTTTTGTGCGGTGGGAAGGGGTCAATTCTTAAATCCTGCATTGGCATGCACGATTACAAGAAATGACCCCAACGGTGCAAGGCGGCACGGGGGTAGGGGTCAAACCTTCTCCACCATGATGTAGTAAACTCCCATCTTTTCACCTTCGGTGGTGGTGAAATAGGCTTCGATAAACGTTTTCCCGGGCGGCAACTCCATGGAGAAATCAACCCCTTCCTGCCCGGATGACACCGGTTTCTCGTAGGACTGGTCACCCACTTTAAGGAAGGCGCCTTGAAACTTGAGGGCTTTACCGGGAGTTTCACGAAATGCTGTCAGCCCCGGGACCGGTTCTCCAGGCGGAAGGGCATCATCCAGGCCGGCTTTGGATTCCTCCGGCCATCGGCGCAGGGAAAACTGATAGGTTCCGGCAGTTTCCACCTCCACGGCCCATTTGCCGGGATAGCCACTCCCTATTTTACCGCCGCGCACGGAACTCTGGTTCCAGGCCACCCCACGATTGCCCGAAAGCCAATCGTGGGAAGTGAGCCGGGCAGGATTTTCCGCCGGATTTCCCAACACGAGCTCGGCGAATCTGGAAAAGGAAGGTTCTATACTCCTCCACCAATTCTCGTAGTTTCCGCGTAATTTTCTCACCACCTCTGGGCGCTCGGCCGCGATATCATTCTCCTGGCCCGGGTCGTTGGTCATATCGTAGAGCTCTTTCCCATTTATGAGGCGCCATCGTTGGGTCATCACGCTGCTCTTGCGCCATTTGATGGGATCCTGCACCCGTTGCGAATCGGTCACCAGGTAGCGGTCCGGCCAAGCCGTGGGCAGTTGGAAAATCAACGGGGCCAGGGACCGGCCATCGAAGAAATAATCCACCGGGGCCTGGAGCCCGCACAGGTCGATCAAAGTGGGCAGCACATCGACGTGGGCGCTCAATTGGGTAATATCGCGCCCATTCCTCAGCCCGGCCTTGGGCCAATGGAGAAAAAAGGGCACCCGGTGCCCACCGTCGTACTCGCTGCCCTTTTTCCCGCGCATGCCCGAATTCCAAACCTTTTCCCCGTTGGCGGTGCCGTTGTCGGTGGCAAAAATAAATAAAGTGTTTTCTTGCAGCCCCCTGGTCTTGAGCCATTCACGTATGGCGCCAACATTTTCGTCGATATTGGCTACCATGCCGAAGAAAATGGCCTCCCTTTCCGACAGACCCATCTCCAGGTAAGGCTTCCAATACCGGTCTGCTACGTGAAAGGGGCTGTGGGGAGCGTTGGTGGTGATGTAGGCAAAGAAAGGTTTTTCCCGGGCCACACTGTCCTCCATAAAACGCTTGGCCGAATCGAAGTATATATCCGTGCAATAACCCTCAAACTTCTTCGGTTTGCCGTTGTGGAAATAGGTGTCGTCAAAATAAGCGTTATTCCAGTAGTCGGGAGTTTGCCCTACACCGCCCCCTCCGTGGCGGACCACCTCATGAAATCCCCGATCCTCGGGACGATAGGGATAGTTGTCCCCCAGGTGCCATTTGCCAAACATACCGGTGCGGTACCCGGAGTTGGCAAAG
Source organism: Opitutales bacterium (assembly GCA_965218995.1). Lineage (GTDB taxonomy): Bacteria > Verrucomicrobiota > Verrucomicrobiia > Opitutales > UBA2995 > JAABVD01. The sequence goes on along the minus strand of CBDCML010000004.1, from coordinate 1,153,241 downwards.
ACTTCACCCAAAGTTGCTTCACCCCGAAATAGCAAAGAACGCCCCATGATGGTATGCCAGGGACCGGCCCGGTTGGTGAAATGTCCACTCATCAAAGCCCCCCTGGTGGGCGAGCAGGTGGGGCTGACGTGATAGTCGGTCAACCGGATGCTCTCGCCATGCAGTTCATCCAAGGCGGGTGTTTTAAGAACGGGATTACCGTGGGCGGAAATATCGCCATAGCCCTGGTCATCGGTGATGACCAAAACCACGTTGGGCCGCTCTTGAGCGGCAGCCGGCCACAATCCGGCAATCGAGGTGAAACCAGAAATCAGGAAAAAGGATCGAAGAGTCATAAGCTTAATCAGGTCGAATTTTGCACACCAGTGGGAAGGGAAAATTCAAGTATGCCAGGCAAAAGTCAAAATTTTTGGGTCGGACCATCCCTAATTACCTGAGGTTGATCCCCGCTCAGGGGGGATGGCACTAAGTTAAGGGGGGTTATTGAGGGCATAAGGCATGGGGCCAGCCGGGGTCAGGCCGTGAAATCCGTGGTTCATTCCCTTTCCCCCCCATCCGCGGTCTACCTCTTCAACCTCTGTGCCATCATTCCATTACTCCAACACTCCATCATTCCTCTCCCCCCTCTGTGCTCATCTGCGTCACCTGCGTTTCCTCTCTCCCAATTCTTCATTCCTAATTCCTAATTCCTAATTCGCGCCCTCGGGCGCTCCCCCTTCCTTTTCCGAAACCCGTCTCGAAGTTATTTTCTCAATGGCCCAATTGGCGTGCTCGGCCACCATCGGATCGGTTCCCTGGGCCAAACTTGCCAGAGCCGGGAGATCCAAGTCGGTCCCGATATTCCCCAATACCACGCAAACATTGCGCTTCCAGCGGGGCAGTTTCAACCGGGCCAAAGGGGTTCCCCGGAAATGCCGGTTAAAGTCCGCCTCCTTCCAACTCAGGGTTTCCCGCAAATCCGGCAGTCCGGGGAAGAGGAATTTGGTCTCCCGGGTGGTTTGGGCCCATCGGTTCCAGGGACAAACGTCGAGACAATCGTCGCAACCAAATACCCGGTCCCCGATAGGTTCGCGAAAGGCAACGGGTATGGAGCCGCGGTGCTCGATGGTGAGGTAGGAAATGCACCGGGAGGCATCCAACTGATAGGGGGCGGGGAAGGCATCCGTGGGACAAACGTCCAAACAACGGCGGCAACTGCCGCAGTGGTCTGAATCGACCGGATCGGGCTCGAATTCGAGGGTGGTCACCACGGCGCCCAGAAACAACCAGGTCCCAAACCTTCGGTGCAGCAGCAGGGTGCTTTTGCTCAACCACCCCAGACCGGCCTCAACCGCGATGGGCTTCTCCAGGACGGGCCCGGTATCGACGTATGGCTTTTGCACCCCACCCCTCTCTCGCATCCATGCGCACAGTTTTTTCAGCCGCTTGTAGATCAAGGGGTGGTAATCCCGGCCCAGGGCATATTTGGCGATGCGTCCCCGCATGTCGGGCTCGGGCTGGAAATAATTCAAACCAACCATGACAATGGACCGGGCTCCGGGGATTATTTTGGCGGGGTTGAGACGACGATGGTTATTTCGCTCCATCCAGGTCATGGTGCCGTGTCGACCTTCCTCAATCCACCGCCGGTAATAATCCTTGCGCAACTTCACTTCAATGGGGGCGAAACCGCAGAGGTCAAAACCGAGTCGGAGGGCTTCCTCCCGGCATTGTTGGGTGAGTGATGGTGGGGCGGGCACGAGGAATCAACCTATACGGGCCTCGGGCCGGCTCAAATCAAATTTAAAGTTGCCACGGTTCCCGGCATTATCCAGGTTTTCCCTGCCTGCTAAAAATTCCCAGGCCATGCGCCCGTCCTGAGATTTCCGAATGGATTGAAGGACCGGGCCTGAAATCACTGAATTAAATGAAAACCGTACTGGCTTATTCGGGGGGATTGGATTCGACCGTCCTCCTTTACCATCTCATAGCGGAAGGCGACATTGTATCGGCCTTGTCGGTCAACTACGGTCAACGTCACCAAAGGGAACTCGACTCAGCCCGGGCCTTGACAGGACATCTCGGCCTGCTCCATAAAACCATCGATCTCTCCTCTTTAGGCAAATTGCTGGAGGGTTGCACCCTGACCAACCCGAACCTCTCCATCCCCCAGGGCCACTATGAGGAGCCCTCCATGAAGGCCACGGTGGTCCCCAACCGCAATATGCTCCTGCTGGCCCTGGCCGCCTCCTGGGCCATTTCATTGCGGGCCAATTCGGTTTCCTACGCGGCCCATTCCGGTGATCACGCCATTTACCCCGATTGCCGGGAGCCTTTCGCCCAAGCCCTTGAAAAAGCCATTCGATTGGCGGACTGGAGGGAAATCAGGCTCAACCGGCCCTTCGTCCATCTGGATAAAAGGGCCATCGTTGAGCGTGGCGCAGCTTTGGGCGTCCCCTTTGCCCGGACCTGGTCCTGTTACGAAGGCGGCCAATTCCACTGTGGCCGCTGCGGCACATGCATCGAACGCCGGGAGGCCTTTCACCATGCCGAGGTGGAGGACCCAACCCGATACGCTTCCCCTGCGGGGAAGCAATTAGGAATTAGGAATGAAGAATTAGGAATTGGAAGAGGGAACCACAAAAAGCACAAAAACCCTAAAAATATTTTCTTGGACTAACCACAGGTCCCACTTCGCACAAGGGCTAGGACAGGATCGCTTGGCGATCAAAATTGGGCGATCAAGATAAAGAACCCAGCATCCAGTAACCAGCATCGAGAACCCAGAAGCGAGCATCCAGCCACTGACCTCTGATAACTGAACTCTGAACACTTTCAAAATGTTTACCTGTTCAAAGTCCTATAGGGACATCCCCTTTGCCCATCGCCAGCCCCACCACAGCGGCCACCCTGCTGTGCGTAGCTCCGCAGATAACCGTTGCTCGTTTATCCACGGGCACAACTGGTCCTTTAAATTTACCTTTGGCTGTCATGACCTGGATGAATCGGGGTTCGTGGTAGACTTTTCGGACCTGAGATTTATCCGGGATTGGCTGGCGGATAACCTCGACCACGCCTTTCTCCACAACTTCGACGACGCAGTTTCCCTAAAATTGGTGGGTCAATTTCCCGAGGCCTTCAGACCCTACCCATTGGAAAGTTGCTCGGCCGAAGGAATTGCCCAACACGTCTTCCACGCCATAGACCCTCTCCTGAAAGAGCATCATGGCGAGCGCGTATTCCTGGTCGCGCTGGAAGTATTCGAGGACGCCAAAAACGCAGCCGAATACAGAAAAATTCATTCTCCCTCTGGGGGACCGTGCGTCGCATAGTTGCTTTGCAACGGCGAGACGAGGGCAAGATGAGGGTGGCAAAGCCATGAAAAAACCAACAACGGAGCGCGGACGTTCCTTCACCCTTTGCGGGACCGTGCGTCGCGTAGTTGCTTTGCAACGGCGAGACGAGGCCGGGATGGGGGTGGCGCAGCTTTGTTCCTTCTCCCTCTGGGGGAAGGTTAGGATGGGGGTGGCGTAGCCATGAAAAAACTCCCCGTTTACGAGACATTTTTCAGTTGGCAGGGAGAAGGTTGCCAAATGGGGAAATCGGCCTATTTCATTCGCCTCTACGGCTGTCCGGTGCACTGCCCCTGGTGCGATTCCGCCGGCACTTGGCATCCCGATCACATACCGGACAAAGTGGAAAAAAAATTTCCTCGGAAACTGGCTGAAATGGCGGCTGAACGCCGTCCCCAGATCGTCGTCATTACAGGGGGAGAACCGGCCATTCACGATCTCAATGAACTCACTGATTGCCTCCGGGAACGCAAGCTCAAGGTCCATTTGGAAACATCCGGCGCCTTTCCCCTTCTCGGGACCTTTGACTGGGTCACGGTTAGCCCAAAGGAATGGAAAAAACCGATCCTCGACTGCATCGTCCGCGCCAATGAATTAAAAATTGTGGTCGATTCGTTGCACGCCATCGACTACTGGGAAAAGGAAATTGGCCATGTTTGGTGCTCCGATTCCATCTGGCTCCACCCCGAATGGTCCAAACGGAACGACCGAGCCATTCTTCAATTGATCAATGGAAAGGTCAAAGAGGGAAAACACCCCTACCGGGCCGGATACCAGTTGCACAAAATCTACGGCGTGGATGAAGAGGATGAGAATTCAGCGGTTACGTGGGAATGAATGCCCCCCCTTCCCTTCCAGATGGTCTCGACTTTCATCCAGCGGGGAGCGCAGCATTCGACCAGGTCGTCCAGAATTTTGTTGGTGAGCGCTTCGTAATAAATTCCCTGGTTGCGGTATCCCTGCAAATACTCCTTGTAGGATTTCAGCTCGATACACCGGGCATCGGCCACGTAGGTGAGCACGATTCTTCCAAAATCCGGATGTCCCGTGACGGGGCAGACCGAGGTAAACTCCTCCGCCACGTGTCGGATTTCATAATCTCTCTCCGGGTTAGGATTTTCAAACAGGTCCATTGCCATACCCTTACTTGTTATAGCTTGGGCAGGTTCGATCAATCCCCAAAATGCTTAAGGAAGCTATACTTGACAAGCACATCTTGTCATTACATTCTCGTTATATTTATGAAAACAGGCAATGATTCGAAGCTTCAATCACCGTGGTCTTAAGAGTTTTTATGATCGAGGAACCACTAGGTATTTAAGCGCTGATCAGGTGTCTAGAATCCGCCAGATTCTGAATTTGCTGGATGTTGCAATTGCGCCGAATGACATGAATATTTCATCTCTTAGACTCCACCGCCTCAAAGGGAAATATAATGGTTTTTGGTCTGTTAGCGTTTCGGGAAACTGGCGGATTATTTTTCGCTTTGAGAGTGGCGATGCTTATGACGTCGCGCTCATCGATTATCACTAAAGTTATGAATGGAAGTTTAAATAATGAGTATGCACAATCCACCACACCCCGGTGAAACCGTCAGGGAACTTTGTATCGAGGCAACTGGGCTTACGGTCACGGATGCGGCTAAGGTTTTAGGAGTTTCCAGGCAGGCACTGAACAATCTGGTCAACAAGCATGCATCGGTATCGCCTGAAATGGCTGTTCGGCTTGAAAAAGCATTTGGAAGCAATGCCGAAACCTGGCTGCGGCTGCAGATGAATTACGATATCTGGCAAGCCCGAAAGAATGCATCAAAAATCAAGGTTAAACGCTATGAATTCGCATGAAAAGTATGGACCAGAGACTGCGGTAAGTAACCCTTATATCTCACTACCGAGGGGGAAAGGTGGTTCAGGCCTGGGGATTACCCCCGGCAAAGAGGATCACTATCAAAATCGTAAGAAATCTAAGCATCTCTCTCCCTCTGTGTGCTCTGTGGTTAGTCAAAAAGGATTAGGGATTATTGAATCAGCATGGCATCCCCGAAGCTGAAAAAGCGGTATTGTCGGCGAACGGCTTCCCCATAGGCCCGAAAGACGGGATCCTTGCCGGCAAAACTACAAACCAACATGAGCAAGGTACTCTTGGGCAAATGGAAATTGGTGATCATGGCATCGACAAATTTCCACTTGTATCCGGGGTAAATAAACAGTTCTGTCTGCGACATTTGAGGTGTCAACCGACCTTGATGACCGGTGGCGGTTTCCAGGACCCGGACTGAGGTGCTCCCGACCGCCACTATTCGGCCGCCCCGTTCCTTGGCCCGGTTCAAGCGGTCCGCCACACCCTCTGGAAGTTCGAAATGCTCCGCATGCATGATGTGATCCTGCAAACGGTCGGCCTTCACATCCTGAAAAGTTCCTCGGCCCAGGTGAAGCGTCACCTTTTCCACCTGCACCCCGACAGATTCCAATCCGGAAAACAGGTCCTTTGTAAAATGGAGCCCCGCCGTGGGAGCTGCGCTGCTCCCCGGGTACCGGGCGTATATGGTCTGATACTGGTCCTCGGAAGCACGGGATCCCCTGATATAGGGTGGGAGCGGGGCATGTCCGATGCGATCCAAATGCCGGGGCAATTCCGATGGATGGCAATCGAATTTGAGCAGCCTCGTTCCATCACCTTCTACCCCCATTACCTCGGCCCTCAACCGGTGGTCGAATACTACATCGCACCCCACTCCTAATTTCTTGGCCGGTTTGGCCAGGACGCGTTGGAATGCGCCCACTGCCTCGTTGAGGAGGAGCACCTCAACCTTTCTCCCCCCGACCTCCGGAATGGTCCCAAACAACCGGGCCGGCAGCACTTTGGTATCGTTCAATACCAACACATCCCCTTTCCTCAGGATTTCCGGTAAATCGTAAAAATGCTTATGCCCGAGAGACCCTCCCTCTCGGCTCAATACCATCAATCGGGAATGGTCGCGCGGCACGACGGGATTTTGCGCGATCAAGCCATGGGGCAAATCATAATCAAAATCCGAGGTGCGCATTTCCTTACTGTCCCGCCGCGTACTTCATCTCGAAGTCCGCTTTAAAGGCGGCGAAGGTCCCCTCCTCGATACTCCGCCGCATGCCTTTCATGAGATTCCCGTAGAAGGACAGGTTGTGCAGGGTGGCCAACCGGCCGCCCAAGGACTCCCCCATGCTGAACAGGTGGCGCAGGTATCCGCGAGAGAAATTCCGGCTGACGGCAGATTCATTGTCGGCATCGATGGGGTCATTGGAATTTTTCCACCGGGCCGCGGTGAGGTTGACTTCGCCAAAGGTGGTAAAAACTTTGCCGTGACGACCATTCCGGGTGGGCAGGACGCAATCAAACATGTCGATACCCATCCGGACCGCGTTCAACAAGTCCCGCGGCGTCCCAATACCCATGAGGTAGCGCGGTCGATCGACCGGCAAATGGGGAATAGAGGGTAAAACGGCCTCTGCCGTGCGGGAAAAATCGACGACTACTCCTCCGATGGCGTACCCGGGGAAGTCGAGGTCCGTCAGGATGCGGGCCGACTCCCGGCGCAGGTCCGCAAAATAGGATCCCTGACCTATGCCATATAGGAGCATGGATTCGCTCGCCCCGGTCTCCTTCCAGCGGGCCCGGCAACGTTTAGCCCAACGCATGCTGCGTCGCATGGATAATCTGGCCTGTTCATGCGAACAAGGATAGTCGCTACATTCATCCAGAACCATGGCCACATCGATACCCAGGGTTGATTGAATATCCACTACCTTCTCAGGGGTAAGGTTTACCGGACTGCCATCCACATGGGATTGGAAGGTTATTCCCTCTTCCGTAATGTGATTGGTTTTGGCCATGGACCAGGCCTGGTATCCGCCGGAGTCGGTCAGGATGGGGCCATCCCAACCCATGAATTGAGCCAGTCCTCCGGATCTTTTTATGCGTTCCTCTCCCGGACGAACGTGCAAGTGGTAGGCATTGGCCAAAATCAGTTCAAATCCCAGATTTCCAACCTCCGTGGCGGCCACGCCCCCCTTGATGGCTCCTCCGGTGGCAACCGGCATAAAAAGAGGAGTCTGCACATCTCCGCGCAGGGTATGGAGCACCCCGCGTCGGGCCTCGCCGTCCTGGTGGAGTAAAGTGTAACTTTTTCGCGGCATGGAATAGGGGGAGAGGCGCGCCAAGCCGCGCCAATCAGGAATTAGGAGAATGGAAGGATGGAAGGATGGAAGAATGGAAGGATGGAAGGATGGAGGGATGGAAGGATGGAGGGATGGAATGGGGTGAGAGATCACGATTATGATCAAGATCACGATCAAGATTACACGGATTAGGAATGGACTCTCGCAAAGCTCGCCCAGGTGGCCAAGGCGCAAAGACGGGGAAATTTTTGTGGCGGGAAGGGGTCCGGCCCTATCCTTCAATCCGGATTATGTTTACCGGACAGCTTTTTTCCGCTCTACGGAGCGTCTCGACGTCGTCCTCCCAACCCTCACCAAACTGTAAATTGTCTTTTTCCCGCAACACGTAGCGTAACTCGGCCAAGCCTTCATCATTCATTTGCCAGTAACTCGGAGCCACCTCGCAACAGAGATCGCACCCGATACACTCCCGGTGTTTATGGATAATGTGCAGCATGGGGAAAAATAAATCGGATCGCAGGTAGGGATAACGGCCTACTCTCCCACTGGAACCATCAGGTAAACCTTATCATTCTGGCGCACCTTTTGCCCTACCCGGATGGAGAATACATCCTTGGGCTGGGCCGCATTCACCTTCCCGTGGTCAAGGTGGATTTCTTCCACCCTTCCATCTACAACCCCGGTGGTCTTGCCAATTATTACAAAATCATCCCCCACCGAGACCTTCCCCGTGGCCGCGATTTCCGCCACCCTGAGTTTGCTGTAAAAATGGGTCACCTTTCCCACCTGGACCTTGCGCTTTCTCGCTTTGGACCCGTATTGACCCGACCAGCCTTGCTCGCGTCCCAGGTAATAACCGGAGGATAATCCCCGATTGTAGACGGAATTCAGATCCCCCAACAAGGCTTCCACCAACCCGGGGGAATAGGTTCCCGCCCGAACCGCATCGATGGCCCTGCGGTAAGCCGTGACCACGGTGTAGACATACTCGGGAGCGCGACCCCGGCCTTCGATTTTCAATACCTTGATTCCGGACCGCAGTAGTTCATCGAGAAACTCGATGGTCGAAATATCGTTGGGCGACATGACAAAGTGATTGTCAATGGTCAGCTTTTGTCCGGTTTCCTTATCCACCACGTCGTACTCCCTGCGACAATTCTGGATACAAGCGCCGCGGTTGGCCGAAGCATTGTCCGTATAGAGGGACATCCCACAGCGCCCGGAAATCGCGATACACAAGGCGCCGTGGGCAAAGGCTTCAATCTCCGCTGGCCGACCGGAAGGTCCCCGCACATCCTCCTGCACGATTCGCTCGTAGAGTTTGCCAATCATGTTCAAACTCAACTCGCGGGCGAGGACGATACGGTCGCAAAATTGGGTATAAAATTTGAAGGCCTCAAAATTGGAAACGGAGAGCTGGGTGGACAGATGCACCTCCAGGCCCAGTTCACGGGCCCGCTGGATGCAGGCCATATCGGAGGCGATGACCGCATCGACCCCATGCTCCGCCGCGGCGTCCAACAGTCTATAGACCAGTTTCAGGTCGTGGTCGTAGAGCAGAGTGTTCAGGGCCAAGCAGGCTTTTACCTTTCCCTCCCGGCATCGCCCCATTATTTCGGGCAGATCCGGCAAATGAAAGGACCGGCGCGACCTGGCCCTCATGTTCAATTGGGCCAGCCCAAAATAAACCGCGTCCGCGCCTGCCGCTATCCCCGCTTGCAGGGAGGGGTAACAACCGGCTGGAGCCAAGAGCTCGGTTTCGGGCAAGGGAAAATCGGTTTTCATCTGGATTCGGTTAAGAGTTGAGAGATCCGGAAATGGGTCAAGCTTGGGGAGAAGGATCAGGAATGTTTGAGAGAGAAAAACCACAGAGGGGGGGAGCGCCCGAGGGCGCGAATCAGGAATTAGGGGCGGAACAAAGGGGTCAGGTCAAAAAAACCGTATTACGCTTTACTCCATACAATTTTCTAAGACGACTGACCCCGACGGGGCTCTTCCCCCCCCTCTCCCTGTCACGCCGTAGACCCAACGGGCGAAGGCGGAGCCCAGTCTTTGCGTTCTTGGCGAGCTTTGCGAGAGTCAATTCCTCATTGGCGCCGCAGGCGCCCCTTATCCGTGGTCAACACTTCCTCAGTTGATCTCAAAAATAGCTTCGATCTCCACGGTGATATTACCGGGCAGGGCCGCCACACCCAAAGCGCTCCGGGTTCCAACACCGGCATCCTGGCCAAACACCTGGGCGAACAATTCGCTGCACCCGTTGATAACGGCCGGGTGTTGGTGGAAATCGGGCGAGCTGTTGACCAGTCCCAAAACCTTTACTACCCGCACCACTCGATCGAGTGATCCCAGGCCGTGGCGAAGGGTCGACAACAAAGCCAGGCCGGTTTGGCGAGCGGCGCGGTAGCCCCCGTCCAGATCGACCTCCGATCCGACCCGGCCCAGCATCATGGATCCATCCGAACACACCGGACCGTGCCCGGAAAGGTAGGCCAGATTATCGACTATGACCATGGGTTTGTAGACCCCGGCGGGAGTGGGAGGCGGAGGTAATTCGATATTGAGTCGAGAAATTATTGCTTCGGCACTCATGAGCTTGGAGCCGTTTTGAACATCCGGCGGCGTATCTGGATTACGAGGCCGGAACCAATGGCGAAGACCGCCTCTCCAACACAGAAGTAATACAGGTTGGTGGCAACTCCGTCGTCGAAGCCGTAACTGTGCAGCCCCACCTGCAACAGGTTGACCCCAAACCAGGCCAGGGCCACGGAGATGGGAGTCAAAGCGAGCGCCACGGAAAAACCGAGTTCCTTGAGCCGGCCGGCCAAGCGCCCGTGAATGACAATGAGCAACCAGAGAACGATTAACAGGGCGCCGTTTTCCTTGGGGTCCCATCCCCAAAAGCGACCCCATGATTGATCGCCCCAAATCCCCCCCAGAATGGTTCCAAAAGTGGTGAAAAAGACCGCCACCAGGCAAATTCCGTAGGATACCTTGAAAGCCTCTCTGGCCCAATTCCTCCGCGCCGGGAAAAACAACCGCAACAGGAGATACACGTGGGCCACCAGCCCCGCCGTCAAGGCAACCCCGTAGCCGATAGTGATGGTCAAAACGTGGGTGCCGAGCCAGAAGTTTGAATTGAGTACGGCCACCAGCATCTTCATGGTATCGCCTTCGGCGGAGTAACTGAATCCGATGAAGTGCAACGCGGTTCCGGCCACCGAGCCGACCAGCAGGCCCAGGGTGTCGTGACGCACCGCCTCGAGTATGACCGATAACAAGACCAGGACCCAGGCCACAAAGATGATCGACTCGTAAAGGGTGGAAACGGGCGGACGGCCCATGATGTAGATCCTTAACAACAACCCGACCAGGTGGAGAGCAAAACCGATGATCAAACTGGCAAAAGAGAGGCGACCCATCCATTTGCTGGTAAAGACGTAGCTGACCAACAACAACAGAAAGGCCAGGATGTAGAACACCATGCTGTTTCGGAAGAAGTTGGCTTTGTTATACATCAGCTCCGCCTTCAAATTGACTTCGGCATTAACAGCCCTCACCAACGGGTCCACGTCCTGGGAAACCTGGGCCAGTCCGTCGGCATAAAAGGCGGCTACAATGGTTTCCAATTCCCGCAAACGGTTCAACTGCCACGGGGTCAATTCGCGGCCGTCCAATAATTCCCAGGGCGCATGCCAAGTCACCCCCTCTTGCTCGCCTTCCGGCATGACAATTTTCAAGATCTGGGAACTTTGATCGGCCAGTTTGACGTTTAACTGCTGAATGAGGTCGATCATGGCGCTCTCCTTAGGGGAAATGGCATCCCCTTCCTGGCGACCGCGAAGGCTCTCCAACTCGGTGGCCAACGCTCCCCGCACCTCCAGAAACTGCCGATAGGTATAGCCCTTTCCCACTTCAAAACCAATGGCTTCAGCCAAGTCGGGATCGGATACGCGAATGTCCGGTATCAGACCGGTCAGAGACCGGCTTAAAGCCAGGTAGCGCAACGCTTTCAGGTAGAGGGTGACCAATTGCCCTTCGGCCCGCGTCCGTTCCTCCTCCCCTTTCTCTACCAGTTGGTTGAGCGATTCCTGCCGTTCCCTTATGGCTTGGGTCAGTTCGACAAAAGAATAACGCGACTCCGGGTCCAAACCCATGCCCAATCCCAGAATGGCTTCCTTTTCCCGGACCTTGAAAACCTTTCGCTGGTAGGCGGCCTGCGGGGCGATCATCAACTCCAACAACCAGTCGATGGCCTTTTGGCGATCGATAGTAGATTTGGCGTGGTAGAGCAATAGTTGCGACCGGGCAAAGGTGTCCAGAGGTTTGAGCCGTCCTTGATCCTGGATGATCAGTTTCTGGAAGGCGCCGGCCCGCACCGGCGATTCATAGGCTTCCCCTCCCAGAACTGCCCCCCAGCCCATGAGGAGCCCCAAGGGGAGGAGAATGCGGTGGATGGAGACCGATTTCATACCCGTTTCGAACGTCGAAGGAGTTTGGGCACCTGCAAAATGAGGTGAAAGAGCAATCCACAACACATAATGATACTGGCCACGTAGGGGAAGTTGCGGCCCACATTTTGAACGACCGCCAGCACGGTGGTCTCCTCGGGACCGTCTTCAATGAACGATGCCTGATAGAAGGTGTAGTCCAGGTTGCGCAGGGGTTCGTTCATGGAAATGAGAACCTCTCTCTTGAGGCCGCGGTCTACCACGTTTACCAGCGAACTGTAATGGGAAGCGGTCTGTGTTCCCGGGTGCACCTTTTTGGTAAAGTCGATCAATTCGATGGAAAAGGGCAACTGGTAGCGCTTATTGCGCAACTCGATGGCATATTCCCTGCCTCCGGCTCGAATGGTCTGGGGAACCTGCATGAATTGAAATATCAGGTAGGCGCCATCGGCCCCGTGGTCCAGCCCTTGCAGGTCCAGGATCATCCCCGCCATATTCCGGGAAAACTCGTTTTCCAGTTCTTTGGAGACCATATCGTAACGCCGGGCCAGCCCGTGGAAGCCCTCGGCCGCGGCAGATTCACGTTGCAACAGGTCCACGTTCCGGTAGAAGGACCTTACCCGGATGCTGAAGGAAAATGCCTCGTGGGAAATGACCGCTCCCCTTCGAATGTACTCCTTGCTGAATACGGTTACGGCATCGTAATCGGTTGGGGACTTATCGATAACGGCAAACTCGAGCTCATGGTAGTCCTGGTAGTAGCTGGAGGATTGCCCCTCTGGGATGGGCATGCTCCCCTCGTTGGAAAAATAAGCGGTGAAAAAGCCCCCCAACAACAGCAGCAGCATACCGGAATGGGATATCAAGGTCCCGATACGGCTGAATCGCCAGGGACTGTTGAAAATCAATTTGAAGGTGAGGTTGATAAACATCACCGTCATGGCCAACCGCCCTCCCGGCAAAATCCCCCAAGTAAACCAGGATGAAAAATACTTCTGCTGGGCCAGGTAGAGACCGTCCCATTTCTGGGTGACGGTTCCCACCACCAGCAAAACGAGCAACCAAATCGCGGTATAGAAAAAAATCTCCGGAGAAGCCAGGAAGCGGGCTATCCTCCGAAAGGTGGATTTGGACTTTGCTCTACTCATGGTCGGTCCCGCTCATCCACCGGAAAAGGTCAGGGATTGGCAGAAGGCCTCAAAGGATGGATGGGCTTTTTCCAATCCCACCTGGGAAGCAGTCAGCTTGGCAAATATTACGTAGTCGGATAGTTCGAATATGGCGGCTAAAATGGCGCTGCCCGGGTTTTCCGGGTTGACCAGGATTACCAGAAAATAGAGCTGCCCCTGGGCCGTGGAACGGGTATGGGCAAAATTTGAAACCTCCTCCGCAGAAACCGGCCTCAACCCGATCTGGCCCCTCCATCGATTGAGATTGGCCACAACACCTCCGGCTCCTCCACCCAGCCGAACCAGGGAAAAATCCCCGGTTTCGCCGTCGAGAGGCACCTCGTAGCTGGCCGCCCGCATGGCGGAAGCTTTTCCCTGCTTCCACCCGGCCGGAACCGTCCAACTAAATGGCAATCCATCCGGGACCGAGACCGTGTTCTGCGCGGGTGGAGGCGAACCGGGAGCCTTCTGCACTCGGTATTGCCTAACCGATGGCTCCTCCCTGCAGGCCGAAAACCCCAGCAGGCTGATTAAAACCATGGCCCCCTTGATCAATATCATGCGTTTCATGGGAATTATGAAATTTCTGAACCGGTATAGCAGATAATTTTCTCCCGTTTAGCGAGCATAATAGGTCGAACCTGCTTTCAACCCTTCTCAAATTTCTTGCCAAGGCTCCCCTTCTCGTTACTCGTTTCCAGCATCCAGCATCCAGCATCATGCATATCAGGCTTGTTTTCCTCTTAACCTTAAACTTCTTGGCCGGGGGCTCTGCCCAAGCTCTGGAATTGATCCTCAAAAACGGAGACAGATTGAATGGAACACTGGTCGGGCAAACGGAAACCCACGTCCTAATGGCACATCCACATCTGGGTGAATTGGAAATCGCCAAATCCGCCTTGCAAACCCTGCCCGCCTCACTCCAAACCCTCCCGCCTACATCCGACGATTCTCCCGACCCCGACCCGGCGGCTGGTCCGGCTTTGCCATCCACGGGCCAGACCCACCCGGTGGATCAACCCCCATCGCCGAAAAAAGTCGACAAAAAGGGGAAAACGGATGGCAGGGAAGACTTGCCCTATTTGGTCGGTTTCCTTCCCCAGGACCTGGTTCGCGCCCTGACTAAAATGAATGCCAGTATCGGGTTGTCCTACGATGTCCAGAAAAGCAGGAAGGACCACGAGGACCTGCGATTCTTTTTCAATAGCCAATGGAAAAACGGCAAGAGCAATTATCGCCTGAATACCGATTACCGATTCGGCGAAATCAACGAGGAGGTCAGCGAGGACCGATTCCTGGCCGATTTCAGGTTTCGGCGGAACAAACCGGGGAATCGATTTCTGCAAACCAGAACCCGTTATAAGACGGACGGGATTCGCGAAATCGACCACTTTCTCGAACAGCACCTCGGCGTGGGATGGCAATGGATTGCATCGCCGCGGCTGAAACTCGTCGGTGGACCGGAAGTGGCCGTCCATTTTCGGGACCTGGACGTGTCGAACGAGGAACTGGGGGGTTGGTCCTACCTGGGATCGTTCTTTCAGGACTCCGAATTTCAAATCAGCGATGTTTACCAGCTCGATCAGGAGGCCCATGCCTACGTGGACCCCGAGGATAGGGAAAACTGGGGCTACACCATTGAAATGATGCTGACCGGAAAAATTTCCCAGGGCTTCAGCCTGCGGCTCGGTTACGAATACAACTACGACAACCAAGTGCCTAAGAGAGTGCCTCAGGAAGAAATCAGCTTATTTAGCTCCTTGATGTACACCTTCTGAGGCGCCGTTGGCGCCCAGGTAAATAAAACATGGATGGACAAGATGGACAGGATTTTGGATTAGCTCTCGCAAAGGACGCCAAGGTTAAAAAGGCACAAAGGCACAGAGGCACAAAGGCACAAAGGCACAGAGGGGGGAGCGGTTAATGGGGAAATGACTCTCGCAAAGCTCGCCAAGAGCGCCAAGAAGGGGGGAGGCGCCGTTGGCGCCAATTAGGAATGAGGGAAGAAGAGGCACAAAGGCACAGAGGCACAGAGGCACAGAGGGGGGAGCGGTTAATGGGGAAATGACTCTCGCAAAGCTCGCCAAGAGCGCCAAGAAGGGGGGAGGCGCCGTTGGCGCCAATTAGGAATGAGGAATGTTTTGGTATGGGGGTTTGCGGGTGGAGGGGTTGGCTCTAGGGAAGGTGGGGGAAGGCGGGATGGAATAAATAGCCGCAAAAGAACGCAAAAGACGCAAAGAGGGAATGGGGGATGACTCTCGCGAAGAGCGCGGAGGGCCGCAAAGGGGAGAGGAGGGGCGGATCCCGCTTCGCCCAAGGGCTACGGCAGGATCCGTGGTCAATTCAGCGCACCGTGGCAGACAGTTTCAGGTTGCTTTCACAGTGAGAAAGACCTGGGGATCGAAGGCATCCGCATCCTTCCAAAGTTCATCCAATTGGTAGAACTGTCTCTGCTCCGGTAGAAACAGGTGGATCATGACATCGAAAGCATCCACCACCGTCCAGCCGCTTCCCGGCTCGGAATCCGTTCCAACCAGATTCACCTGAAGGTCCTTCAACTGGCGGAACAAAGCATTTGACAAGGCCCTGAGGTGGGGGTCGGAGTTTCCTGTAGCCAGAATAAAGAAATCGGTTATGGATGATTTTTGGCCCAGGTAGAGTACTTTCAGGTCCTCCGCTTTTTTGTCCTCGAGGGCGCCAACCGCTGCTCTCAACAAGGTAATCTGTTCCTCGGGAATCTCCTCGATTTGCATATAGGCCTAGAACTTCGAATAGTATTTACGCTTTATTATGAGGTCTCCAACCGGTTTTGGCAATAGATGATTCACCGCTTTTCCCTCGGCAATACTGAGCCGGATGTCGGTGGAGGAGATATCGAGGAGGCGGGAAGCAACCTGTTGCAGCCGCAATCCGGGGATCTCGGTCAAGGGTAGCGCCATTTCAACTCCCGGCCGGGCAACCACGATAAAACGAACCCTTTTGGCCAATTCCCCTATGCCACGCCATTGATCCAACTGTCTCACCTGGTCGGCGCCAATGATCCAACTGAAGGCTATGTCCGGATAGCAGCCATTCAATTGATGGACGGTGTCGATGGTATAACTTATACCTCCCCGATGGAGTTCGGCCCGGCAAATTTGAAAATCCGGAAAATCGGCCAGGGCAAGCCGCAAGAGATCCAAGCGACCGGCTTCATGGAGACCGGCAGGCTCGTCCTTGAGCGGGGACTGGGCAGTGGGGACAAACCAGATGGCCTCCAGGTCCAGCTCGGCAAAGGTGTCCTCCGCCAGGGCCAGGTGCCCCAGGTGAACAGGATCGAAGGCGCCGCCCAAAATAGCCACGGATTTCTTCATACGCGGCAACTACTCAGGTGGTTTAGAAGAAGCAATATAAAGGAGTGAGAATTTTCATGGGATGGTGTTCGAGAGAACTGTAGGAGGGGGTTTATCCCCCGATTGCGGTGAGGCCATTTGGAAGATCGGGGGATAAACCCCCTCCTACAGTTGCGAAATATGTTATCAATAAAACATCCATGCGGACGATTGTTTAATAATGTCCTTGCTGCGCGTTTGGTAACTCCATTATCCAGAGGATCCTCCACTCTAGCTGGATACCTGAGTAGTTACCATGCGCGAAGGAAAATTAACCACTGATCACAAATCGGCCCGGATGAAAGGTTTGAACATGGATGGACGGGAAATTGCCTTTGCCGTGAGATTCGATGGCCCGATTTGTTCAATTCGATGACGAGGGCATTTTCGTCGAGCTTCTCATCAAGCCCAGGCTTGAGCGTGTTCAAAACAACCATGGCCGAACCTATTATCTTCTCGCTGAGTTCTGCATGAATCATGCTGGGTTTTACAAAATCAATACCTTATCCGTGTCAATCCGTGTAATCCGTGGTCAAACTTGCTATAAACGGCGGATTGCCACAAAAGTCACCAAAACACACCATTCCCTTTTCCTGATTTCCAATCCGTGGTCAATCGATCCCAGAGCCAAACCAGTCTATCCGCCGACCTCAAAGATCTGCTGTCTCAGGGAGATGCAAGGGGGATCTCCATCGGTCACCTCCTCCAGGCCCTGGGCGATCGCGGATTCGGCCTCCTTTTCATTATTCTTTCCTTGCCCAGCGCCCTGCCCGTCCCCGCCCCCGGCTACAGCACCCCATTTGGTATTATAATAACCATCCTCGCCCTCCAGCTCATGGCCGGCCGTCAAACCCCCTGGTTGCCAAAATGGGCCACGGAAAAATGGATCCGTCGAAACTTGGCCGAGACCTTGATCGGGGCTGGGGCAGGATTCTTCAGACGGGTGGAACACCTCATAAAACCGCGCTGGGATTTTGTGCTGGCCCGGGGCGGACAATTCTTTGCCGGAATCCTGATCATCATCATGGCGGCGCTCATGATTGTTCCCATTCCCCTGACCAACACAGCGCCGGCCATGGTCATTTTTGTTATCGGTGCGGCCATGGTGGAAGACGATGGCCTGGGGATGTTGTTGTCCTGCGCCCTGGCCTTACTGGCCGTGCTGCTCTACCTGGCAGTTTTTGCCGGCATCAGCTATTTCGGCCTACAAGGATTAGATGAACTCAAGGAAATCATCACGAGCGGCAGACCAGTGGGCAGGCTCGTTTTTTAAAGGAATTTCCGGGACACTACCCAATAAACCGTATTACTTCATGAAAATGCTTACCCGCCAATTGTTGGCCTCATTGCTGTGGCTTTGTTTATGCTTTATTTCCGGATTGTCCGCAGCCAATCCCAATGTGGTATACGTCCTTGCCGATGACCTGGGTTGGGGAGACCTGAGTTCATTCAACCCTGACTCCAAAATACACACCCCACACCTCGACCGTATGGCGGCCCAAGGCATGCGGTTCACCGATGCTCATTCAGGCTCTTCTGTTTGCACACCGACTCGCTACGGCATCCTCACCGGGCGTTACAGTTGGAGAACTCGCTTGAAAAGAGGCGTTCTGGGAGGGTTTTCTCCTCATCTGATTAATCCGGATCGCTACACCGTCGCGGACCTCATGAAAGATCTGGGCTATCATACGGCGATGATTGGCAAATGGCATTTGGGGTGGGATTTTGTCTTTAAAGAAGGCGGACCCAGCGATCGTTATAAATTAATAGAGGGCGAGGTAATCGATTATGGCGGCAAAGTGAAAAACGGGCCCGATGTATTGGGATTCGATTATTATTACGGCCATTGCGGATCCCTGGATATGTCGCCATACGTCTATGTGGAGAACGGGAGGATTACCGCTCCACCTGACAGGAGAACGGTAAACCACGACTACAAAGGCTTTTGGCGAGAGGGACCAACCGGATCGGATTTTGATCATGTTCAAGTAACCCCCAACTTTGTGGACCGGGCCTGCAACTATATCGATGAACGAGCCAAAACCAGCCAACCCTTCTTTCTCTATCTGGCGCTACCCAGCCCACACACCCCCATTCTCCCTTTGGAAAAATTTATGGGAACCAGCAACACCAACTTCTACGGGGATTTTGTCAGGCAGGTGGATTGGCACATGGGGCAAATCATGGAGGCCCTGGTTCGCAATGGCCTGGTCGATAACACACTTTTCATTTTTACCAGTGACAATGGCTGCTCTCCACGGGCCGGCTTTGAGGAACTGGAAAAGGCGGGTCATAAACCTGGGGGCATTTTCCGGGGCAACAAGGCCGATATTTACGAGGCTGGTCATAGGGTGCCCTTTATTGCCCATTGGCCGGAAGGCATCGCAGGTGGTTCCGTATCGGAAGCAACGATCTGCCTGACCGATCTCTTTGCCACCCTGGCGGACATTACAGGCGCCAGCATACCTCAAAATGCCGCTGAAGACAGCGTAAGCTTTTTACCGGCTTTAAGAAAAAAAGCTGATCAAGTTCGTGAAGCCACCGTTCATCACTCTATCAACGGCTCGTTTGCCATCCGCAAGGGCGTCTGGAAACTTGCCCTCTGCCCTGGATCGGGAGGCTGGAGCTATCCACGTCCCGAAGAAGCCAAGCATCTCGACTTGCCTCCCGTCCAGCTCTTCAATTTGGATGATGATCCGGCTGAGGCGACGAATGTCCATGCGACTCATTCCGAGACAGTCAGGGAACTTTACCTCTTGCTTGAGAGCTACGTAAATAATGGCCGAAGCAGGCCTGGCCCTGTGCAGACCAATGAGGAGGAGACTCCTTTTGAACCCGCTGGATTTGAAATACTAAAGCGGAAGCTGAACCTTTAATTAAAATTGAAAGTGATGAGCCCGACCCTCGTCTTTTATGGTTCTGCCAAATAATTGAGGTTCATGACTCATTTCAAAAAGCGGATACATCCCGTTATCCATTTGCTAATAGTGTGTTTTGGGCTCTTGCTTACCCTCTCCTCTGTTCAGGGGGCGGAAAAGCCCAACATCCTATTTATCTTGGCCGATGATTGGGGTTGGGGGGAGCTGAGTTGCCCGCCAGTTATAAACCAGATGGAATCAGCCAAGTCGGTGTATTGAAGGGGAAAGCCACAAAGTTCCGGGAAAAGCCTCTTTTCTGGAGGTTTGAATCTCCCTGGCCCGCTCCAAACCATAAACCGGAACATTGGGTCTCTTACGCCATAGTGGATCGACAATGGAAGTTGGTTACCAATATTGATGGCAGCTATGTAGAGCTTTACCATATCGCGGCAGATCCCCTGGAGAAAAAGGACCTGAAAACGTCGGAACCCGATGTGGCGCGTCAATTGCAGGAAAAGCTTTCCAGTTGGGAGACCAGCCTACTGGCTGAGCCGTCCGGAGACGTTTTTTCGGCTGAGCGCTCCCAGCTTTAACCCTACCGGTAATATGGTGCCCGGGGCGAAAAAGATACGGGGTCAGCCCTAGTATTTAAGTATTGACCCTCCGAGTAGAGGGTTGGCTTTCAACATTATCGGAAATTAACGAAAATACTTAAATACTAGGGCTGACCCCGTATCAACTCTCTCTCCACCACGGCTGGGGCTCCAGGTCGTTCCAGAAAGCAAACGGATCCTCCTCGCCGGCAGAATCGATCCCAAACACCTCGACGAGGGCAATTCCGGTGGTTCCATCCTTGCCTTCGACCTTTGCGGTGTAATGGCCGGGACCAAGGGTGAGCACGGCCGCAGCGCTCAGGTGTTTAGCGCTCACTGGTCTAGCTTGGCCTTGATGCGGCGGATGATGCGGGCGTCACGTAGGCGGGCAAACAGACCACGGCGGGCGGGCTCGAGGCCAACAAGCCATTGTTCGGGGTTCGGGCGGCGGCGGTAAGCTGCGCTTTTTCTTCGTAGCGTATACTTTCCAAAGAATTTCTCTTGCCGCTTCCACCACTGGCAAAACTGCTTTTTTTCGGCTTTGGTGGCTTCCTCGATGCGGCATCCGAAAACCAAAAATGAAAGAAGGCTTTGGGGAGGTGGGGATTCCTCCGGGTCTATCAAATGTTCCAAGTCCTCTTTCTCATGTGGAAACACAAGGCAGGGCTGGCCTCCGGGGACTCCGGCGGGACCGGTGTAGTGGGTGAATATGGCGTGGTGATAGATGGTTTGGCCATCCGAATTTTGATGCTCAATTTCATTGGTCTAGCTTGGCCTCGATGCGACGAATGATGCGGGCGTCACGGCAGCATAGACCAGGGCGGCCAGGGCGTGACCTGTCTCGGCGTCGGGAGAATCGACCTCATACACCCTCGACGATGGCAACTCTGGTAGTTCCATTCTTGCCTTCGACCTTTGCGGTGTAGTTGCCGGGATTGAGGGTGAGTAAGGCCGCAGAACTCAGGCTGCCGGCCGTCAGGGGGGGACTGCCTCCCCAAAGATCGGATACCAATTGTCCCTGACTGTCCTCCCAATTGTGGTTGACCATCAACTCCACCAGATTTGCCGGATCGGTGGTGTTGATGACGGTGAGAATCGGGTCGGCCAGCACATTGGAAATCCCGGAATTTGCCAGTTCCGGGCCGACAGCTTGGATCAGCATTTGCCGGACGCCATCTTCAATGATAAAACCCGCAATCATGACCTCATCTCCCGTTCCCACCACTGCGCGGGTCGAGAGATTGACCAACCTGCCATCGGGCCGGGAGGGAGCCGGTTGCGGGAGTCCTGACACCCCTGTCAGGATTAACAGTGTGATTATGTTGTGTCTTTTCATAAAGCCCTGAAATCTTGCAAAGAAACCGTGTCAACCAGTTACTTTTTTTAGG
Source organism: Opitutales bacterium (assembly GCA_965218995.1). GTDB lineage: Bacteria > Verrucomicrobiota > Verrucomicrobiia > Opitutales > UBA2995 > JAABVD01. Next base: position 1,131,925 of record CBDCML010000004.1, on the reverse strand, counting down.
TCGGCGCCGGCCGTCTAATAGCGAAGTTAAGGCGTGCAATTCGGGATGGTCCATTGCCAGGGCAATCGCGTAATTTGACGATGGTCTCAGTCGAATACGTCCGGTACTTGCTCACCGATCAAAAAATTCGATTGGGACAGCCCGAGCCCCCCTGACACCGCAGGAGCAACCCCTTTCGCGTTCGGTCTCCCAAGCAATTCGGGAAAACGCAGGATCGCGGGAGGTTCGAAGTCTTCGAAATCCTTCAGGACCACGGCGCTTTCGACAGGGGTTTGCTCGCATCCCCAGACGCATTTCTGAATGGTGTCGCCCCCGGCCAGCACGCAATCACGTTGACACCGTTCAACTGCGGTCAGGGGTGATTTGGGTCGCGAGAAGTACCTCGCGCCTCGTACGGGTATGCGTGCGCCACCTTGCATGCAAACGACGGACAATCTGATCAGGTTGTCCGCTGGCACGGACAAGACCGGGCTCTGAACCACTGCCTCCTCGGACAAACCGATCGCCGCCGCGGCCCCGGCCTGACCGGAACCGACGATCATCATCCTCTGGTAGCTTCCGTCCTTTGGCTCCAGCCAATCACCCGGTTGATAGGTCGCATCCGTGCTGCTGACAAGGAAGGTCTGCACGTCGTCTGCGCCTATTCTGTAGTTGGTTACGGCCGCCGCGACCTCGACCCCCGCGAGATCCTCGCCAGCCGCTTGCGGCGGTTCGTCGGGTGGGAGTAGTTCGTCGGGAAACTCATCGAGAAGATTGAGATTGTCGCCGTCAAAATCGACAAATCCTTCAATGACCCTCGGGAGATGACCTTCCCTGGTGATGGTAAGGACGTATTTGGCGGCTCCCTCGGAGGTAAAGGTCAGGTCTAAAGTCCAGGTGCTTCCGAGTAGTAGTGCCAGCTGGGAAGCATCCAGGTCTCCGTAGTCTTTGTCGGGGTCAAACTCTTCGAATTCAACAGTTATTACGCCTCTATTGCGACCGGTTTTTTCATAAAAATTCCTGTACAGGCCCGTCCTAATACCTCTCTCGGGAGGGCCAAAAAGCTTATCAAGAGTATCACCGAATAGAGCCCTCTCAAACCGTTTAGGGATGAAGAAGGTCCAGTCCAATTCAGGAGCAAAATCCGCTTCAATGGCGATGGCGGCCGACCAGGAAGGAGGAATGGGTAGCAGGACCGACTGTGCCCCCAGAGTCAGGTCCAGATCCGGCATGCCCGGCCAGACGTATTCGCCGCCATCGGGCGGCGTAACAGTGACTCGGATGTTTCCGGAGGGTTCGAAGTCGAGCGTGAACGACCACAACTCCCATTTATTTTGTTGTTTCAGCCACAGCACCCTGACGATGCCTTGCGACGGCCCCGTATTCTCGTATGTGTAGTCGCCATAAGAGTAAGAGTATCCTGATGGACCGTAATCATTATATTTGATCCTCGTGGCTTTGCCTTTCCAATCGGGATTATGAATGTCCGGATTTCCGTAGTGGCAAAAACCAAAGCACAACCCGGGGAATAATTCCTCCCTCCCGTGCACCAACGCATAGAACTCCTCCTGGTCGCGCGGCGCCCGTTGCGGCTCGATTTCGGGTAACCGCGGCCCAGGCGGCACTCCTAAGTCCGGTAATCTGAAGCTCGTGTCGAACGGCACATCCGTATTCACACCGGCGCTGAAACATTCGTCGGTCATGTTGCCCGAAGATGAAGCCACATAAAGCATCCCGATACTACAAGACCCCTTGGAGGGATCGTCGAATTCAAGGGTGATCAGTCCGGTATCCGGCCCCGTTTTCTTGTAACTGCAATCGCCGTCGAGCGTTACGCCGCGGCTGGTATGCCGGCAACGCTCTTCTGCCAGCAAACGCAGGTTGCGTTCGTCGGTGCCGAGGGGTCGCGGGTGGCGGTCAGAGACATCCGGGAAATCCTCCGGGGCGTGCTCCGCTGTCGGAGTACCCCATACCGGTTTCGACCATCCACATTCTCCTTCGGGATTGACGGCGCGGACACGGACCTGGTAACGGATCCCGTTTCCCAGCCCCGCATACACCATCCCAGCGAACCTGCTTCCGAGGAACCTCCGGCGGTCTGTCCAGGGCCCTGTGTCTCCACGGCGAATCTCGGTTTCATAACCCACCGAGTTCTGCTGCCCGCGCATTGGTTGCACCGGGTTCCACCTGAGCGTCAGTTGACCGTCGCTGTTATTGGTGCGAAGATTCAAGCCCTCCTCAGGTCCGCACGCCGGAACCAAGTCCAGGAGATTGATGGTAAGGTCGATGGATTCGCGATTGCCTACATCGTCCTCAACCGTGACCTCTATCTTATAGTTGTCCCTGGTTTCATAGTCGTACCAAACGTCTTCCGCGGTGCGGACCTGCCCGGTTTCGGGGACGATTTCGAACCACTCGGCATCGACTCCTCCGATGCTGTAAGTCAGTTCATCGCCTCCCACCGCCGAGACCGGAACACCGACGTTGATGCCGCCTGGGATGTTCTCGGGGATCCGCCGTTCGGCGGCGGGCGCGTCCAAAAAGATCAGGGGTGAATCGGAAGTGCCGCCACCCGCGGCGTACACGAAGATCCGGTCGGTGTCGTCGTCGAGGACGTAGAAGCTGCTGCGTGCATGGACGATACCCTCGGGATCGGTATTTTGGGCGTCCAGATCGAACTCGACATCCGGGTCGCGCACTCCCGCCGTCGTGTAGGCGTACACATTGCGTTCGTAACGGTCCACCACGTAGAAACGTCCGTTGGCCTGGGTGACTCCCAAAGGGATCGAGTTTTCACGGTCCAGATCGAAGTCGTAGTCCGGCTGTCGCTCGCCCGAGACCGCGTATGCAAAAGCGGCGCCGGAAATCTGATCCACGATATAGAACCGACCCTCGGTAAAAGCGAGACCGCTGGGCCAATACGGCTCGCGCTCAATCAGGTCGAAATCCAAACCGGGCCGGCGCTCGCCCGAGACCGTGTAGGCGAAGACCTTGTCCGACCGTTCGAAAAATCTCACACCGACGTAGAGGATGCCGTCGACGTGAACGATGCTATGCGCCCATTGGGTCTCCGGATCCAGATCGAAGTCGGAATCCGGTCGACGCTCCCCGGCGGTCGTGTAAGTGTAGACCTTGTCGTCGATCCAATCCACCACAAAGAACAGCCCGTTGGCATGGGCGATCCCCGCCGGATGCTGGTTCTCCGAATCCAACTTCATTTCCCGGGCCTCGGCCCGGGAGGTGCCTTCGCCGATCAACGACCAGATGCCCGGCGAGCCTGAATCACAGGAAGAGGAATTTCTGTAGCGATACCTCACCTGGTAGACGGTTGCAGGTTCGAGCCCGAGGAAGCCCTTTCGGGTTATGCCTCTCGCCAACGCATTGTCCGTTTCATTCGTGAATTCGTCGCAGAACGTGCGCCACCCTTCCCCGGCGGCTTTCTTTCGAATCTGGTAGTCGTACGCTCTGGTCTCTCCCGGCGCAAAGGAGTCGACGAAAATGACATCAAATCCAGGGTCCGTGTCGTTGCGAGCTACGAGCACAGGCTTGGGCGGCACGTCGGCTGCGGTGATGGTCCACAAACTTTGCCCCGGCGACCCTTCCGCGCACGTGTAGCTCAACATCCCTCCTATTGCCCTGTCGAAAGTGAGCTGGAAGGTACAACTTCCACCAAACTGCCCGCCGTCGTAGGTCAGTGTCAGTGTGCCCGTATTGGAACTTGTGCTCAGGTAGCTATAACTACCGGAATGCTGGCGATTCAGGATGAAGCGCCCGGCAGAAGGGAAGTCAATGAGGAAATCGCTCTCGGCGTGAAAGCGGTTTCCGACCACGAGGCTGTTGAAGGCTGGTTCATCGGAGGGAGCAAACCCACCCGATTGCGCAGGATTGCCGACCAGCAAGCCTTGGGTGACAGTCCCGTTAACAATCGTGCACCCGCCCGCAGCCGTGCAGGTGTATCGGGTGCCATCGTTCAACTCGATGTAGGCCCCATTATTCAAGTTGATGGTTGTACGGCCGCCAGTCAGTTGAAGGCTTCCGCCACCCCTTATCGACGGAGAAAACCCTCCGGAGGTGGGAACGCCGGGAAGTGTGTCATTGACTGCATAGCTGGCCCCCATGGCGTCATCATCCGACTCCTCTACCGTAATAGTGAACCTGAGCGAATCGGTGTCGCCGTCGGCATCCCTCACCGTGTAGGTCATGTTGTAGGTGCCGGCCGTGGTGGGCCTCCCGGTCAGTTGGCGCGCTCTGGCGTTGAAGGCCAAGCCAGCAACCGAAGGCGACAGGCTGTAGGTCAGCGTCCCGTCCCCGCCGCTGGCCTCAGGTAGGATCAGCGTATCAATGGCCGTACCCACCGTGTAGGTCTGGTTGCCCGGCCCGCTTCCCGTCGCAAAGCTAGGCATCGTGTCAGGCGGTTCAACCGTAATGGTGAATGTGTTCTCACTGGAGTATCTGCCTCGCGTACCGTCAATGGTGATATCCGCAATCATTCGATATTCGCCTGGGGAGGTGGGGCGATAAGCGCACAAGCCGCCCGCCTCCTCCGTGCCGGAAATTTCTTCCCATGAGGAGTCAGCGTTGGCCCTGCGTTGCCATTTGGAAGTATGAACGGTGTAGACCACCCCGTTGATGGACGCGTTGCTCAGCCGGTCGCAGCCACCTGTATTGGAAAACCCGAATTGAACCCGGCCCCGCGACACGCGCAATCCCTCCAGCGGCTTGTAGTCGGTTGAATCCGGGGGACCCCCATCGGTATCAGCCAACTCGAATGGGCCGCTGATCACCTCTGGCCGCGATCCTGCTTCGGTGTAAGTGGAAACCAACGTGCCGGCGCCTTCCGAAGTGAAGGTCATCTCCATGACGGTTTTCTCTGCCGCAGGATCGTTGCCGGTTACGTCGAAGGTATAGGTGAGCGTTCCCGTGTTTGCGCCCGTATTTTCATACTTATAATTGCCCTCATAGGGTGTTCCGCCATCAATCTCCCGAATGCGCCCGGGGGAGAGGAAAATCAACCTGTTATTGGCATCCTGCCCAATTTGCTTACCAACCACCAGCGCGTCGAAGGCGGCCTGGTCCGCCGGGGCGTGACCGGTATCCGACTCCTCTACCGTAATGGTGAAAGCCAGCGTATCGGTGTCGCCGTTGAACCTCCCCCGATTTTGTGGACACGAACAGCGCAGTCTGAGAGAGATCATTAGACATGCCAAGAACCCACAGAACCTATGATGAGGAGTTCAAACGTCGAGCCGTTGAACTCTATTTGCACAGTAACAACAGCCTCAAGCAGGTGGCCCGTGAACTGGGGATTTCCGATGGGAGCCTCAGGAAGTGGCGCAAGGATCTCTTCGGGGACCCCTCCGACCAGCAGGGACTTTCCCGCCCCTTGAACGATCCCGAAGAGATGGCCCGCGAGATCCGTCGGCTAAACCGGGAAAACGCTTACCTGCGTCGCCAGCGAGAGATCTTAAAAAAAGCCGCGAGCATACTGGCCGAGGACCCGCAGCTGGGTATGCGCTGATCGATCAAATGCGGGCAATCTATAGAGTGGTTGAACTTTGTCAGGCGCTGGCTGTGAGCAGGAGTGGTTATTACCGATGGCGCAGGGGTAAGGCGGGAGCGCGCCGCCGCCAAAATCGGCTCCTCCTGAGCGAAATCAAACGGATCCATGCCGACCGGCACACCCGCTGTTACGGTAGTCCTCGCATGAGCGTGGAGCTCAACCAGCGGGGTTTTCGCTGCTCGGTTAACCGGGTGGCCCGGCTGATGAAGCAAAATGCTCTAAAAGCCTGTAGGGGTAGCCCCTTCCGGCCCAAGACGACCCGGCAGGATCCCCGCAGCCTCCCAGCGCCCAACCGTCTGGCCGAGGCTCCGGACCCGACCGGGCCCGGCCAAATCATGGTCAGCGACATCACCTACATCCCCACTCGGCAAGGCTGGTTGTATCTAGCGGTCGTGATGGACCTCTTCGGCCGCGTAATTCAGGGCTACAAGGTGGCCGAGAGCCTGGCCTCCGGTCTGGTCGTTTCAGCCCTTCACCAGACCAGGAATCGAGTGGGAGGTTTTCACAAAGCCCTCTTTCATTCAGATCGTGGCTGCCAGTATACCAGTCACCAAGTGCGGCAGCAATTGAACGACTTTGGTTGGATTCAGAGCATGAGCGCGCTAGGATACTGTTACGACAACGCCGCTTGCGAGAGCTTCTTTGCCTCCCTCAAAAGCGAATGCTTTCCCCAAAACGGCGTGTTCGAATCCAAGCAGCAGGCCCGCCTGGCCATCTTCGATTACCTCGAGACTTTTTATAACAAACGTCGAAGGCACAGCACCCTGGGATACCTTTCACCAGAAGCATTTCTTCAAAAACACTTCCAAAATCAAAACCATAACCTAACATGAACATACGCTACGCTGTTCGTGTCCACAAAATCGGGGGAAGACCACGTCGGCATCCCTCACCGTGTAGGTCATGTTGTAGGTGCCGGACGTGGTGGGCCTCCCTGTGAGCTGGCGCGCTCTGGCGTTGAAGGACAAGCCCGGCACGTTTGGCGAAAGGCTGTAAGTCAACGTCCCGTCGCCGCCGGTTGCCTGCGGCAGCGTCAATGCGTCGATGGCCGCGCCGACCGTGTAGGTCTGGTTGCCCGGCCCGCTTCCCGTCGCAAAGCTAGGCATGGTGTCCGGCGGTTCAACCGTAATGGTGAATGTGTTCTCACTGGAGTATCTGCCTCGCGTACCGTCAATGGTGATATCCGCAATCATTCGATATTCCCCGGGCTCGGTGGGATCAAGAGCACACAGTCCGCCTGACTCCTCCGTACCAGGAACGTCCGCCCAGGGTGAATCGGCCTCGGCTCTACGCTGCCACTCCGATCCATGCGAGGTATAATTGACGCCATTTATGGTGGTGTTGGCCATCCTTATGCAGCCCCCGGTTCTGGAAAACCCGAATTGAACCCGGCCCCGCGACACGCGCAATCCCTCCAGCGGCTTGTAGTCGGTTGAATCCGGGGGACCCCCATCGGTATCAGCCAACTCGAATGGGCCGCTGATCACCTCTGGCCGCGATCCTGCTTCGGTGTAAGTGGAAACCAACGTGCCGGCGCCTTCCGAAGTGAAGGTCATCTCAATGACGGTTTTCTCTGCCGCAGGATCGTTGTCGGTTGCGTCGTAGGTATAGGTGAGCGTTCCCGTGTTTGCGCCCGTATTTTCATACTTATAATTGCCCTCATAGGGTGTTCCATCCTCAATCTCGCGAATGCGCCCGGAAGACAGGAAAACCAACCTGTTATTGGCATCCGACCCAATCTGCTTGCCAACCACCAGCGCGTCGAAGGCAGCCTGGTCCGCTGGGGCATGACCGGGCTCGGCGTCGGGAGCATCGACATCATACACCTCGACGATGGCAACTCCGGTAGTTCCATTCTTTCCCTCAACCTTCGCGGTATAGTTGCCGGGTTCGAGAGTGAGAACGGCCGCAGAACTCAGGCTGCCGGGCACAAGGTTTGGACTGCCTCCCCAAAGATCCGATACCAGTTGTCCCTGACTGTCCTCCCAATTGTCGTTGACCGTGAGCTCCATGGGATTGCCAGGATCGGTGGTGTCGGTGATCGTAAGAACCGGATCGGCCAGCGCATTGGTAATCCCGGCATTGGCCAGTTCCGGGCCAACGGCCTGAATCAGCACCTGCTTGGAATCTTCTCCGATTATAAAACCGCCTATCATGACCTCCTCTCCCGTTTCCACCAAGGCGCGGGTCGAGAGATTGACGAACTTGCCATCAGCGCCGGGAGAATTTATCCCTAACACCTCGACGATGGCAACTCCGGCAGTTCCATTCTTTCCCTCAACCTTCGCGGTATAGTTGCCGGGTTCGAGAGTGAGAACGGCCGCAGAACTCAGGCTGCCGGCCGGAAGGGGGGGATTGCCTCCCCAAAGATCAGTTATTAATTGCTTCTGACTATCCTCCCAATTGTCGTTGACCATTAATTCCATACCATCACTGGCTCTGGTGACCGTGAGAACCGGATCGGCCAGCGCATTGGATATGCCGACATTGACCAGTTCCGGGCCAACGGCCTGAATCAGCACCTGCTTGGAATCTTCTCCGATTATAAAACCGCCTATCATGACCTCCTCTCCCGTTTCCACCAAGGCGCGGGTCGAGAGATTGACGAACTTGCCATCGGGCCGGGAGGGGGCCGGTTGCGGGAGTCCTGACACCCCTGTCAGGATTAACAGTGTGATTATGTTGTGTCTTTTCATAAAGCCCTGAAATCTTTCAACGTTAAGTGGGTCCACCAGTTCCCGCTCCGCCTTGGTCGGTTCATCGTCTCTTGCGAGATTTTCCTCAACCAATTGCTCGTGCGGCTCACCATCTGCGATGATAAAACCCCCAATCACAATAGCCTAAAACGCCGCATCCTGGCGGTAATTGATACCCATGGAATGGCACGTTTTGCAAAAACACTGAAGCGATGGCCACCCCCCTAAAACGACTCACACTGGAATATTGCTAAACCTTCATGGAAATATTCTGAAATTGATACGGGGTCAGCCCTAGTATTTAAGTATTGACCCTCCGAGTAGAGGGTTGGCTTTCAACATTATCGGAAATTAACGAAAATACTTAAATACTAGGGCTGACCCCGTATCAATTTCCGGCCCGGAACAAGGGGAGGTTTTTCACAAGTAATTCACAGCCGGCGTGTCGGGCTGCCCGCTGAAGGCAATAGCCACCCAAGGCGAGGAGTTATTTACTATGCCGGCGATTTGGTGGAGACCAAGAAACGGATTTTCATCGAGATTGGAATTGGCTATCCCTTTTTTTACTCAATACTGGTTCGTCCTTTCTCATTTACCATGTCATCGGAAAAAAGAGACCAGGAAATTTGGTACGCTGAAAATATTCAGCCCCACGAATCCATGTTGAGAGCCTGGCTGCAGAATCGCTTTGCTTTGGGTAGCTCTGTGGACGATATTGTGCAGGAGACATTTCTAAGAGCAATCAAGGCTCGAGACCGAGGTGTTTTGTATTCGCCCAAAGCGTTCTTATTCAAGGCTTCCAGGAATCTAGCCATCAATTTCCTTAAAAAAAAAGCAAATTCTGAGGCTACAATTTTAGCGAAGTTGGAGAATTCAAATGTTGTAGCTTCAAGCGATTCTATTCCGGAGGTAGTTTCGCGAAACCAAGAGTATCAAATCTTGAAGCTGGCTATCCAATCATTACCTGAAAGGTGCAGGAAGATTTTCATCATGAGGAAAATCCATGGGATGTCCCAAATAGAAATCGCGGAGGTTTTGGGAATCTCTCGCAACACGGTGTCTGCTCAACTAACCATCGGACTGAGAAAATGCTTTGAATTTTTCGAACGATATCATGAAGAAGGAGGAAATGGGGATGTCCTTTGATCGTCAAAAGCATGATGGCGACGAGCAGATAGACCAGGAGGTTGCGGAATGGGTTATAAAAAAGGACCGTGGACTATCGGAAGGAGAAGATAAGGCTTTGGAGGAATGGCTGAGTGGAGACCCACGCCGGAAAGCTCGCCTGGAATTGTACCAGCAGACTTGGAATCAATTCTCCCCGATGGAAGGATCCGAGGATTATCCTTTTGTAGAGCAATTAGAAGAACGGCCAAACTTTTTTGGTAGGCGCTCCCGCGCATTCGCCTCAATAGCTGTGGCATTATTTCTGGGGCTTCTTGTTGTGGGGGTTACGCATTTCATGGGTACTGGTGAGCCTTTTGAGTTTGAGGGGCGCTTTGCGGCCAATGCATACGAAACGCGCATTCTAGCGGATGGCACCATTTTGGAACTCAACCAAGGCGCTCGAATAATAGTGAAGCTCACCGATTCCTATCGGCAGATCTGGTTACGCCGCGGTGAGGCGCATTTCCATGTGGCCAAGGATGTCGACCGCCCCTTTGTAGTACATGCGGGAGAAACGGAAGTTAAAGTAATTGGAACCAGTTTCAATGTTCTGGTTGAAGATCAACTGGTTCAGGTAATAGTCACAGAGGGGCGCGTGAATTTCAGCCATAGCAACCCCGCCTTGAAAGACGGAGTTGATACTCCATTGTTTTCGGAACAGATGGATGTTGGCCAAGTTTCTACTTTTGAAATGCAAACTGACAATGCTTCGCCCGTAGTCGAGACCTATACCTCCGATCAGCTGGCCGATTTACTTGCCTGGAAGCCCGAGGTTCTTGAATTCACCTCAAATCCTTTGGGCGACGTCGTAATGGCCTTCAATAAAAGGAACCGCATTCAGATCATTTTATCCGACAAGAAATTGGAAACTATGCCGGTTGAAGCTACTTTTAGAGCAGACAATGTTTTGGCCTTTGTGCGATTGTTGGAAATATCATTCGATTTGGAGGCCGAAAGGACGAGCGAGAACGAAATCGTATTAAGCTGGCGCCGATAGAGAGAGGCGCGCCAAGGCGCGCCAATTAGGAATGAAGAATTAGGCGCCAAGGCCTACGGCGTGGCATGCAGAGGAAAATCGTGATCGTGATCGAAAATCCCTGAGGAATGAGGGATGGGCTGTCGCCCAGTGGAGAGTGAAGAGTGGTTAGTGCAGAGAAGTGGGACTACAATAGGGACGAGGGATGCTAGAGCTGATCCCGCTTCGCCTAAACCGTGCTTCGCAACGCTACGCAGGTCAAGAGGCTACGGCAGGACAAGTTAGGGAAATAGCCACAAAAGGCACAAAATGGTCTTCCCCCGATTTTGTGGACACGAACAGCGTAGCGTATGTTCATGTTAGGTTATGGTTTTGATTTTGGAAGTGTTTTTGAAGAAATGCTTCTGGTGAAAGGTATCCCAGGGTGCTGTGCCTTCGACGTTTGTTATAAAAAGTCTCGAGGTAATCGAAGATGGCCAGGCGGGCCTGCTGCTTGGATTCGAACACGCCGTTTTGGGGAAAGCATTCGCTTTTGAGGGAGGCAAAGAAGCTCTCGCAAGCGGCGTTGTCGTAACAGTATCCTAGCGCGCTCATGCTCTGAATCCAACCAAAGTCGTTCAATTGCTGCCGCACTTGGTGACTGGTATACTGGCAGCCACGATCTGAATGAAAGAGGGCTTTGTGAAAACCTCCCACTCGATTCCTGGTCTGGTGAAGGGCTGAAACGACCAGACCGGAGGCCAGGCTCTCGGCCACCTTGTAGCCCTGAATTACGCGGCCGAAGAGGTCCATCACGACCGCTAGATACAACCAGCCTTGCCGAGTGGGGATGTAGGTGATGTCGCTGACCATGATTTGGCCGGGCCCGGTCGGGTCCGGAGCCTCGGCCAGACGGTTGGGCGCTGGGAGGCTGCGGGGATCCTGCCGGGTCGTCTTGGGCCGGAAGGGGCTACCCCTACAGGCTTTTAGAGCATTTTGCTTCATCAGCCGGGCCACCCGGTTAACCGAGCAGCGAAAACCCCGCTGGTTGAGCTCCACGCTCATGCGAGGACTACCGTAACAGCGGGTGTGCCGGTCGGCATGGATCCGTTTGATTTCGCTCAGGAGGAGCCGATTTTGGCGGCGGCGCGCTCCCGCCTTACCCCTGTGCCATCGGTAATAACCACTCCTGCTCACAGCCAGCGCCTGACAAAGTTCAACCACTCTATAGATTGCCCGCATTTGATCGATCAGCGCATACCCAGCTGCGGGTCCTCGGCCAGTATGCTCGCGGCTTTTTTTAAGATCTCTCGCTGGCGACGCAGGTAAGCGTTTTCCCGGTTTAGCCGACGGATCTCGCGGGCCATCTCTTCGGGATCGTTCAAGGGGCGGGAAAGTCCCTGCTGGTCGGAGGGGTCCCCGAAGAGATCCTTGCGCCACTTCCTGAGGCTCCCATCGGAAATCCCCAGTTCACGGGCCACCTGCTTGAGGCTGTTGTTACTGTGCAAATAGAGTTCAACGGCTCGACGTTTGAACTCCTCATCATAGGTTCTGTGGGTTCTTGGCATGTCTAATGATCTCTCTCAGACTGCGCTGTTCGTGTCCACAAAATCGGGGGAGGTTCAAAAAGCACAGAAGTTAGAAGAATTTGGAATTAGGAATAATCCACTAGCCACTCGTCACTAACCACTGACAACTGAATTATTTTCCGGATTTCCTGCCGGTGAGTTCTTATTGAGCAACTATTTCAGAAAATTTGCCTGAAGGTTTAGCGAGATTCCAGTGATGAGTTGTTTTAACCAGAATGACCATCGCTTCAATGGTTTTGAAAAATGTGCCATTCCATGGGTATCTCGATCCTTCTTGGATTAGGCCGGCTGCGTCCTTCTTCAGCGTTAATTTCAATATTTTGTTGCCTTGCTGTTTCCGCATGGGCGGAGGAGGAAACCAGGCATTCATTCGATATTCCCGCGAGCTTGGCCATCCACAGCCTCAAATTGGTCGCACGTCAAAGTGGAGTGGAAATCGTTTTCGACCCGCGGGTGACCACGGAAGTGAGAACTCCCGCCATTCGCGGTTCATTTACACCTCTTCAAGCATTTCAACTGCTCTTGAAGGATACCTCCCTGGTCGTGATCCAGGATGTGGAAACGACCGCTTTCACGGTGTACCGCGAAAGCGGCACTGAACCAAATACAACCGATCAAATGGAATCATCTGTGCTAAAGCCAAAAACCGAAGATCAAACAGGATCTGGAATGAATGACAATTCCAGGGACGGTCCATCTGGCCGTTCAAGTACGAATAAGACAAAAAAGAGAGGTTGGCTTTCGACTCTAGCCTCTGTGCTATCCCTTGGAATAGCCGGCGCACCTCCGGAAATGAGCGGTCAAGATGAGTTATCGGATGATTATCCGGACATTGTAGAGCTGGAAAAATTTGTGGTTACCGGCTACCGGGCATCCTTGCTCCGAGCCAGCGAAATCAAGAAAAATGCCGACCAGGTGGTAGATGCTGTATCGGCTGAGGACATTGGTAAGCTACCGGATCCAACCGTGGCGGATGCCCTTCAACGCATAACCGGCATTCAGCTTACACGTCAGGACAATGAGGGTCGGGAGGTCAGTGTGCGGGGCCTATCCTCGTTTTTTACAAAGGTCACCATGAACGGTGTTGGTATTGCTCCGGGAGCCGCGGCCGATGACAGCGATGGGTTGGACGTGGGTTTGTTACCGGCCGACCTTGTATCCTCACTCGAAGTTTTTAAAAGCCCTACCGCCAAGCAAGTGGAAGGCGGTGTTGGTGGCACGGTCAATATTCGTACCGCCCGGCCACTCGATTTGGATAGGCATTTGCTGTTTACGGGTAGGCTGCGCATGAATTACGAATCTTTGCAAGGCAGCGCGACTCCCGATGCGTCTTTCCAGATTGCCCGAGTCATCAATGAAGATTTTGGGATATTGTTTGGGTTTCAAGGCGCTAAGCGGAAGTACCGCCGCGATTCCTACCAGGATGATCGCTCAGGCGGTTTCCGAACTGATTTCGGCGACGTTAACGGCGACGGAGAGAGTGACCTGAACCCTGAGAAAACCAGGACGCGATATAATGAACGCGAGAATGATTCGACTACTTTCAATCTCACCCTCCAATGGCAGCCCCATGACGATCTCAATCTCACCTTTGACGCCATGGTTTCCGATAAGGACAGAATCCGTCAATTCGGCCAAAACGAGGTGCGTTGGCGCGACATGGACGGTGCTTTGGTTCGAGGTGTAGTGGACGAAAACAATACGGTGGTCGAGGCCGAGTTCACCGAAGTGGTCGTAAGGACTCGGGACCGCGTTCGATTTGATCCCGAACAATTGGATATCTTCAATTTTGGAGCCGAATACAGAATCTCCGACCGTCTACGCTCCACTGCTTCCATATCTTATGTCGACAATACCTCCCAGGAATTTACCCGAGGTGACGCAGAGATAAGGAGAAGCAGTATCGTTTTACCTGACGGCCAGACTTTTGGTTACCGGCTAAGTGGCGGGGATGCAGGGTTTTCTTTCATTAACGAGGGTGGCTTCGCTTTTAACGACCCGGACCTGTTTTCGTTATCCCATCCCGATGCCAGCCCGAGATTTGCCGACGGCGGCAGTTTTGACCTCTACAATCATGAACAGGCCGCGGCTCAAATTGATTTCGCCTATGAAATGGAAGGCCTGTTTCAGGATATCGAATTTGGCGCTCGTTGGTTCGATCGCGACGAAGCCAGGAATAGGCCGGGACACCGATTCACAGGAGAAATCGAGGATCTTCTTTCTGTTTATCGCAACCTCAAGACTACTCCCAGTGATTATGGAGACACACTGGGAATCGACGGATTTGACCCCTTTGTCTATCCGGATTCCAGGGAAGCCTATAAGATAGCAACGGATGCGGGCTGGTTTGAACCCACTCTGGATCGTACTGACAGGCTTTTCGAAGATAATTATACTGCGGCGACCGAATCGCTAGCCGGTTACGTACAGGCGAATTTCAGCGGTGTGATGTCCAGCGTTCCTTATCGAGGAAACTTCGGCATTCGATTTGTGGATACCGATTTTCAATCCACCGGCGTCAAGGTGGTCAATGACAGGGACTTCACTGCCGATGTATTTCTACAGGAATTAGTCACAGAAGGAAATTCCTATGCCGAAGCGCTGCCGAGCGCCAACATCGCCTTCAATGTCACTGACAACACGATTTTAAGGCTGGCCTTAGCCCGGGTCATGAAACGACCCAGGCCCGAGGATACTCGAGCTGCCTTCAACATCGACGGAATCGAATTTGAGGAAGACGGAACCATCACCCCTGACCCCGAGCCCTACGAAGCCTTCAACGGAAATCCGGAGCTTGATCCCTTTGTAGCCGACCAATTTGACATATCGCTCGAATACTATTCAAATCAAGGCGGATCGCTGTCAGCGGGCTATTTCTACAAGAAGGTAAATGATCTGACCGCCTTTGATACCGATTTCAACGTGGCCGATATAGAGATCCGCAATCCCATGACTCGACAGTTGGAAACCGTTCGGGTCTCTCTAAGCTCCCCCATTAATCTCGATGGAACCATAAAGGGATTTGAACTTTCCGCTACTCAGTTTTTCGAGTTTTTGCCAGCTCCGTTCGATGGCTTCGGCCTCCAGGCCAACTTTACCTATACGGATGCAGAAGATGAGAACGGCAATGTTGTTGGGGGAACTTCGGAGCAGGTTTACAATGTCATAGGATTCTACGAAAAGAAAGGCTTCGGAATTCGTTTGGCCTACAATTTCAGGGATAAGTTCAATGATTCACCCAACCGGGGCATTACAGGTCGTTGGACAGATGCCAACAGCAGGCTGGACCTGTCTGCCTTCTATGAACTCAACGATCAGTTGATGATCACCCTCGAGGGAATCAATCTGACCAGGGAGGGTAATCGTAGCTTTCTGGATGGATTCGAGAACCGTATCAATACCTATGAACAGACCGGCACCCGGTGGCTGGCGGGAATTCGGTTCAAGTACTGATTTCATATCCGGCTCACCAACAGGCCTCAATTTCGATCCTCAATCAGTGCCCTGCGAACTGAAAGCGCGAAGAAACAACCCGAGCCCGTTGGGATAACTAATTTCTTGTAGGATAAAACGATCGATACCTTGCACCCTAATTGGAAGCATTCTGCCACAATCGAAATACATGGTAAACCTCTGTATGCGTATAAGGCTCAGTGGGATGTTACAGTGAATGGAAGGGAGTATTTCATCACGACCTCCAGTTGGAAATAGCAATGGATCAGGCCAGGGGGGTGGAATGGTAATAACGATGACATAGCCCCCCGGGTCCCCTGAATTTAACGCAATAATTATTAATCGGATTCATAAACTCATTCCCTCTAACACGGAACACCTATGCTTGGGTAGCCTAACTTCTTACGATAGAACCGGTCGCCAGATATACATTGGCGCAAGTATGAGCTATTAGGCTCAACCTACAGCTTTTTGGGAATGGGAATTATATCTAATCCTTGGCAGAAGTTATCTAGCATTTTCCCCTTTGCAACGTAAAGAAATGCCCCCAAAGAAGAGAAAGAATCGGATATAATCTATAAATGAGATTGCCTATCGTAGTTAAAAAGATCGGAAGATTCAGGCGTAGAGTTGAAGCAAAGATTCTTCGCCTGGATCTATCCGATGTTTTCCCAATGATTAATTCAGATGAGGATCCCGCCGGGTTTTGGGAAAACCTGATTAAAGGCCTTGCAGCTAGCTTGATCCTAATTGGGATACCCGTGGCCTTCGGGATTTTACTTTTCCGGTTATTCACACTTTTCAATGGGCAAAAATTCCCTTGAAAAGGACATCAAAAAAAATTAATTAATTGCCATGTGGCAGGACCAGACATCGGGGGGGCGCCGGACCGAATGAATGGCCGAAATGGAAAAAGCTTCGTGCTTTGAGAGAGGACTACAAACCCAACAATTATCGCTTGTGGTCATCGGAAAACGATGCCCTGGAGGCGGACTGGCCGGACTGGGCGCACGAGCAATACATGGCCGAGCTCAAGTCCATGATTGATTTGCTCTACAACCACCCATGCATCGTTGTCTGGATAGACCATCCCAACCCGTCTTTGGGCCCGAGTTTTTGACGTACCGAGCTAAAAAAGCAGGCAATCGCCGAGGGTCGGGATCCTTTGTTATTTCTTCTAGTTTAGATTCTGAGGAATTCCAGAAGAGAGCCCGCGCGCTATCATAAATTGGAGAAAAGTATGGTTCATGCCTCCCGTGGCTATGAACAACAACGCCCCAATTGTAATGGTGGCGGTCATTATTTCCTACGATAGAGCCTATCCCAGGAGGTTTAAGCCACTGACGGGCAAGGGATTAGGCTAAGAAAAAGTCGGGCGAAAGGAGGTGAAAATCCTCGATTCGCCCTGAATAGAGCTTCTATAATTTGGTATGAACGAATTAATAGAACCCAATTCTGCTGATACGGTAACCTTTCAAAGTTTTCTTCGTCCAGCTTTAACCCCGGTTTTGCGCAATCGTGATTATGACCGTCTGGTGGAGGATTTGCGGCAACTCGATGATAATCTGACCCAAGGTGGGTTGGAAGAAATGGCCATCCGCTTCGGTTTGTCGCAGTTGCCGCCGGGCGCCTCGGGCGCTGTGCGCAACAGGAAAGCGCAGTTTGCGCTTTCCTCGCTACGGGTGGAGTTGCTGCGTCATTTGCTGGGTCTTCCAGGCTTTGAAGCTTTTTCCATGACGTTGGCCAGCAGTGATCTTTTGACCGATTTTTGCGGATGCCGCAGTCTGGTTGGGGTGAGGTGGACCTCGAAGAGTACGCTGCACCGCGCCTCGAAGTTGTTCACCGATGAACAGTTGCGCGGGTTCAACACACGGTTGGTTGAGCTCGCGGGCGATCAGAGCAATTGCTGGCAACTGGGAGTGGAGCAGGCGGAGGATCTTTCGGTTTGCCTGGTCGATTCGACCTGTCTGGAGGCAAACATTCACTTTCCGGTCGATTGGGCGCTTTTGGGTGACGTGACGCGCACCTTGCTCAAAGCGGTGAAACTGATTCGGGCTGAATCCCTGTTGCATCGGATGCCCGATTCACCGGATCGCCTGCTGAGGCGCATGAACAAGCTCTGTATCGAGATGACGCATACTTACCGCAAGAAGGGAGCGGCGAAGGCTCGCAAGAAGATCTTGCGCAAGATGAAACGATTACTCAAACGGGTCGGCGCTCACGCCCTGCGACACCGCAATCTGCTGGAGGCCCGTTTCAGGCAAACCCGTTTTAGCCGAGCCCGCGCCGAACAAGTCATCAGGCGTATTGATGAACAACTCGCCTTGCTGCCCCAAGTAATTGAGCAAGCCCACGAACGCATCATCGGCGGACGTCTGGTCAAAAACCACAAGAAGATCCTCAGTGTCTACGAAAGAGATATCACTGTAATCGTGCGGGGCAAGGCGGGCGCGCAGACCGAGTTCGGCAACGAACTGTTTATGGCCGAGAGTCCCGGCGCAATGATCATTGATTATATGCTCTACGGCAAAACCGCTCCTTGGGAGGGAGATAAATTAATCGAAAGCGTGCAGCGCCAACAGTCCCTCAAAAGGCAACAAGACCTGGAGTGGGCCGTGGCCGACCGGGGCTTCGATGGGGCAGCTACACGTAAGGCATTGCAGCGGGTGAGGGTGAGCAGCCACATTTGTCCGAAAAGTCCGGTCGCATTGGAAGCCCGCCTCAAGGAGCCTGATTTTTACCGCTGGCAAACCCGCCGGGCCAGCACCGAGGCGCGCATTGCCATTGTGAAAAACCACGGCGGCGGACGTGTCTGGCGCGCCAAAGGCTTAAAACACCGCAGGCTCGCAGTGGGGTGGAGCGTGCTCGCCCACAACCTCGCCTGGATCAGTCGAAAAGTCAGAAAAGAGAGGGTCGAAGCTCAAGCTAAGGCGGCTTGAGCCTTCGGCGCCGTCCCACGCGCTGATCAAAACAGAAGGCGCCAGCAGTGGCAAGGCCGCCGCATGCCCGAAATCCGGCATCAGGCTCAATAATTTGAATCCGGGTGAGTTTGAAAGCCGCAGCAAGGCTCGAATCGAGCGCAACTGAGAAAATTTTGGTCCTGCAAATGCTGCTCGTTTTCCTACTCGTTTAAAAATCCCGGTTTCTGGGATAGACTCTACGATAGCGTCGAAGGCAAGCATCCGAGTGTACCCCTCCAGAATGGTTTGGGCCTGATCGGGAAATTGCTCTTAAATTGCTTCCTCAATAAATTGGAAGGTAAACATGTCCTGAGTGGCGCCTTCTTCCTCTACCTCCTCTACAAATTGATCATCTTTCAAATAGTCTGCAAATATCTGCGTTCCGTGTTCAAGCCTTTGGTTGCGCCTAAGGAAATACCGGCTGAGGAAACGGATCTGCCCATGTGCTGACACAAGAGAAGTCTCGGCCATTTTCAGGTCAAGTAGCTGTCCAATGCGCGTGAGCAGATGCTCTGTTCCAGATTTAGGGACATTCATAAGGGGACCAATTCGTCATAAGATTATGTCTCTCAGATAATTCTAAGCGGAGAATCTCATCGAGGGTCCGGTCAGATCCACATGGGAAGTACCGACCAGAAAAACCTTGAGAAAATCGGCAGCGTTTCAGGGTTTTGATTGAGACTATTATGTAAGAAACCGTGTAAGGTTAAGAATTAGAAATTCGTGTATCTGGAAAAAATTGAGTAATTTTACCGTAAATATTTGAAAAAAAAGTACTTATAAAATCTATTTTTTCCGTTTAGATAGGTAATATGGTGCCCGGGGCGGGACTTGAACCCGCACGCCCTCACGGGCAATGGATTTTAAGTCCACAGCGTCTACCAATTCCGCCACCCGGGCTCCCAAACTGGCAGGGAAAGTAGGCGAAAAGTAGTTACCCCCCTTTCCAGTGCAAGCCCGTAGTGTCGGATTGGCGGTCAAGGGATGGAGAAATGGGCGAATTCAGGCCGGATCGGTTTTCGGCCAAAAATTATTGAAAGTGACTTGGTTGAGCAGGTCCAAAGGTTCTGTCCAACGGAACGTTGACGCCCTGCGGGAAGCTTCTTTTACTGCCCGCTTATGCCCAATATTTTCGGCAAATTGTTTTCCATCGCCACATGGGGCGAAAGCCACGGCGGCGGAATAGGTGTAGTGGTGGACGGATGCCCACCCAATCTGCCCATTACTGAAGAAGAAATTCAGTTTGAACTGGATCGCAGACGGCCCGGCCAGAGCAAAATAACCACCCAGCGAAAGGAAACGGATTCGGTTACCATAGTTTCGGGGGTCTACGAAGGCAGAACCCTGGGCACGCCGATCGGAATGTATATTCCCAATGCGGACCAACGGCCGGAGGCCTATGCGGAAATTAAAAAGAAATTCCGGCCATCCCACGCCGATTTCACCTACCTGACCAAGTTTGGAATACGCAACCATGAGGGTGGCGGGCGAAGCTCGGCCCGGGAAACGGCCGGCCGGGTCGCCGCCGGAGCCATCGCCAAAAAGATTCTGCAACTGGCGGGACAAGTGGAGATCCGGGCCTACGTATCGAGCATTAAGGACATCGAAGCACCGGCCAGCGAAACCCTTCCCAGCCTGGAAGCGGTCGAGGCCAATGCCGTTCGTTGCCCCGACGCGGCAACCGCCGAAAAAATGATCGCATTGATCAAATCGGCCCGCCGTGAAGGCGATTCCGTCGGCGGAGTCATCGAATGCCGGGTGCAGAACCTGCCCGCCGGCCTAGGCGAACCCGTTTTCGACCGATTGGAGGCCGACTTGGCCAAGGCCATGTTGTCACTGCCGGCCACAAAGGGATTCGAGATCGGCAGCGGTTTTTCGGGCACAAGATTGAAAGGATCCGAGCACAACGATCCGTTCGAAAACCGCGGAGGCAAGATCCGCACTTCGACTAATTGGTCCGGAGGGGTCCAGGGCGGTATCAGCAATGGGGAGGAACTGTTCTTCCGCACCGCCTTCAAACCGACCGCCACCATACTGAAACCCCAGTCCACCGTCGATATTGAAGGAAACGAAACGGTGCTCCGGGGAAGAGGTCGGCATGATCCCTGTGTTTTGCCCCGGGCCGTACCGATTGTGGAAGCAATGACCGCGCTGGTTCTACTCGATCACTGGATGCGGCAAAGCGCACAAAACAGCTCTTTTCAGTTTGAAAGTTGATGGAATCCCTCGCCTATTTGGTTTTAGGCGCCACCCATTCCGGTCGAAGGGCTGCGATCTTTGATCTGATCAAGGATCTGGCGTCGGCGTCGCATCCGTTCGAAGTCGCCATTTCCAAACTGGAACCCTCCTCGGAGTACGGCGATAGGATCCCGGTCCTGAAAGGGGTTTATTTAAGTTTTTTTGCAACCGATCTGGGTAGTTTATCCTCCCGGGAACCAAGGACCGGATCCACTTCCATCATCATCGCCCCCGGAGCCATGAACCCGGTTGATCAAGTGGAGAGTCTGAAGGGTTTGCTGGTTCCCGAGGGAAAGGAGTTGGGTCGGATCATAACCGTAGCGAATTGCCGCATGCTCAACCGCCACCCCAGCCTATTTTCTTACTACGACGCCTGCATTCATTTTTCCGATGTGGTTTTGATCAATGAGCCCGCGTCAGTCGGAAAAAAATTCGTCAAGGACTTCATGCAACGTTTCAAGGATGATCACTACCTCTGTTTGTTTGAACCGATGCGACGGGGAAGTGTAAAAAACCCCGACCTGATCCTGGAAACTCAAGCGCGTAGAATCTCCCTCTATTTTGACCCGGAGGAGGACCATGGAATCATACCGGTCGACCCCTATCTGGATCGCCTGCCCAGCGGAAACGGAAACCGCCGGAAAACCGTGCCCGATATCTCCAAAATTCTGGCAGAGGAACCATCGGATGGCATGGGGAGTTAAAACAAAACCGGTAATGGCGGGGTCAGTCGTTGATTTTTGACATGCCCCCATGTTGAAAATAAATGACTGACCCCTTTGCGCCCAGGCGGTCGAAAGGGGTCAATTCTTAAATCCCACATTGACATGCACGATTACAAGAAATGACCCCAACGAGACCGCACGGAAGACTTCGGGAAAGGGATTTGACTTGCCTCAGGGCTCCAGGAGAATATGAAATCGCGATATAATGGTCGAACCGATGCACAACCTGATTGAACAAGCAGAAAAAAGGCCGCCCTTTGGCGAAGACCCCGGCACTCTCCCCATGAAACACGGGCCCGGCCTGGGAAAGGCCGCGCGGAGCCTACCCGTCCTTTTATATTTCCCGCTTCTGGTGACGGCTCTGTGGGGGGTTTCAACGCATTCGGCACCGGCCAAATCGGGGTTTTATCTGAGTGGCGAGTTGGGCGCCAATTTCGCCTCTGGCCTGGATATGACCGGCACCTCCAACGACAGGGCCAGCGTGTGTGACGAGTTCATCAACCCCATGTTCGCCACGGTCACTCAAACCGCGGGTTACGAGAACTACAACTGTACGGGTCCGAATCGTGGAAGTGGCAATTTCTGGAAAAACGGGTTCGATAGGGCGGAAGGAATCCTGGCCGGGGCGGCGCTCGGTTATGATATAAGGGGCAAGTACCCAGGCCGTGGGTGGGGCCGGTTCAGGTTTGAACTGGAATACTTCTTTCGGGACACCGGATACGACCAGACCTCCCCCATTCCCGGCGCCACCGGCGTTCAGGACGACAAGCTGGCCCAGGAAATTCGCACCGCCATCGACCGCATAGGCAACCTTACCGCTCATAATCTGTTTGCCAATCTATACTTCGACTTTCCCAATAGCAGCCGCTACACCCCCTACATGGGAATTGGCGTAGGGGTGGGTTATACCGATATGGACTACGCCAGCGTGTGGGCGCGGAACCCCGATGTAAACGCCATTACCACCGGCGCCGGTCTGCCCAATGTGGATGAGATCCGCCGGAATCTTGCCGGGAGCACCAGTAGCGCCCAAACCGAACTCTCCGACACCCTGTTCGGCTACCAGGCACTGTTCGGGTTGGACTACGCGCTCACTGAATCGATCACATTTGGAGTCAAGGGCCGTTGGATCAACTTCGACTCCTTCGGCGGGGACAACTTCGTCTGGGATCCGTTGCGCAGCCACCAACCCAATCTTCGCAAAGATTTGAGCGAACCCGTATGGGGCTGGCTCACCACAGGAGACCTCAAAATGTTCGGGGTCAGCCTGACCATGAAATACCATTTCTAGGAGAGGTCCGAACCACCCTGAAGAAAAGGAAGGGGTCATGCCTTATGCCCTCCATAACCCCCCTTGTGCCATTCCATCTTGACCCCTCAATGACTATTGCTTCTCATAATCCGGCAAGGGAAAAGCTTAATTGAAAGAGAAATATGAAGTTTTCAAATTACCACTCGAATCTCGTAATCTGCCTTTTCATTGCTATCGGCGCGACTCTGCCTTCCTCCCATGCGGTTGGACTGGAGGAAGAGGAAGATTTTTTGGCATTCATAGACTTGGAGGAATTTGTCGTCACAGCTACCAAGCGGGAACGGAATGCCCAGGAATTGCCCATGGCCCTGACGCCCTTCTCGGAGGATCAGCTCGAATATTCGGGCGTGACCGACATCCGCGATCTCATGGCCGTTTCCTCGAGTCTTTTCCTCACCTCCTCCCAGGCCGAGAGCACGGGAGCCACCGCCAAGATCCGCGGTATCGGCACCAATGGAGACAACCCCGGCTTCGAATCGGCCGTTGGGGTTTTTATCGACGGTGTCTATCGGAGCCGCAACACTGTCGCTCTGACTGAACTCGGCGAGGTGGAGCGCATCGAGGTCTTGCGCGGTCCGCAAGGCACGCTTTTTGGCCGGAACACTTTGATGGGATTGATCAATGTGATCACCAAGGGCCCATCGTTTGAACGGAGTGGTTATGGAAAGATCGGTTTCGGCAATTATAACAACCTCCGCCTGGAAGCTGGTGTTAGCGGGGGGATTATTGAGGACACCTTGGCCGGTCGCCTTGACGCCGTGATTACGCAAAGAGACGGGTTTCTCGAGGATATCGTCTCGGGCAAGGATTACAACAATCGGGACCGCATGCTCACTCGCGGTCAACTCCTGATCAAACCAGGGGAGGATTCCGAAGTCCGCATCATTGCCGATTATTCCGATCGGAAGGAACAATGCTGTGCCGCCGTCACCCTGGTTCCGGGGCCTACGCTCGGTCTGATTCAGGCCATGGGCGGCGACTTGCTGGGAGATCCATTTGACCGAAAGGCCTCGGTCAATCCCAACAGGGACTATAATGAAGACGTCGTCGAATGGGGAATCTCAAGTGAATTTACCGTGGATACAAACGCCGCATCCTTCACCTCACTTACAGCCTACCGCGACTGGGAGTCGGCGCGCGGCCAGGATATCGACTACACCAACCTCGATATAGCGTATCGTGACAGGGGCGGGTATTTTCAGGGGTTTGAGACCTTTACCCAGGAGTTTCGCGTGGAGTCTGAAACGGAATGGGCGGACTGGCTGGTTGGACTGTTTTTCATTCGCGAGAATCTCGACTATCGTGACGCGCTTCGCTTCGGTGCAGCCTACGAGGGATACGTGAACGGACTGGTTTCGGGCAATCCCCTGAGCGGTTTTTATTCGAGCCTGACCAACTTGCCACCGGGTCAGGTATTCCCGGAGGGTGACGGCGTGATCGAGGACAGCTTTCTGCAAACGGTGGAGAGTTGGGCCCTCTTTACCCATAACACCTTCCGCTTGGCCGAAGAGTTCGAGATCACCTTAGGGTTGCGCTACACAGAAGAAACGAAGGACTTGGAGGCGGACCTGAGGAGCCAAAACCGCGCCTGCAACCCGGCCTTTCTGGCCAACTTGGGGCAAGCGGTTGCCGGGGGTCTGGTGCCTCCTCAAGCGGCCCCCACCGTTACTGGTTTGGCCTGTTTGCCGTTCGTTAATCCTTTTCTGGACGGCACTTACACCGACAGTCTCGGGGAAGACAGATGGTCGAGCACAATTAGTGGGGCCTACCACTTGAGTGAGGACCACCTGCTCTTCGCGGGTTTCTCCCGAGGTTTCAAAGCGGGCGGTTACAATCTCGATCGGGCCATTCTGGCCAATCCCCTTTTGGGTAACCGTCCTTCGGCTTCGGACCTCGAATTCGGTGAGGAAGTGGTCGACTCTTTCGAAGTCGGCGGCAAATTCAATCTCCTGGATCAGCGAACCACTCTCAATGCCACGCTTTTTTACACCGACTTACAGGATTTCCAACTGGTTTCTTTCACGGGAACGAGTTTTGTCCTGGAGAATATTGAAGAAGTAAGCTCCAAAGGGTTCGAATTGGAAACCACAGCCCGACTGTCCAACGAGCTTACCCTACGGGGAGGCGCGACCTATGCCGATACCAGGTACGGGGTGGACATTTCCAATGAGAACCTGGCCGGTCGTCAGCTAACCAATGCACCCAAATGGTCCTTTACGGGCGCCGCCACTTACGAGCATGATCTAGGCAATTCCTGGCGAGCCTTCGCCCACCTCGATCTGCGTTACATGAGCAGCTATAACACCGGCGCAGATCTGGACGTGGAGAAGCTACAAGAGAGTTATGCCGTATTCAATGGGCGTATTGGGCTGGCTCAGCTCAATGATGACTGGAGGATCGAGCTGTGGGCCAAGAATCTCTTAGATAAGGATTATGTACAGATTGCCTTCGACGCTCCGATCCAGGGTTCCGGAACAGGTCCAGGATCCACCCAGACTTTTACTGCCTTTTTGGGCAATCCCCGCACAGTCGGGCTGACCCTGCGCAAGCAGTTCTAAATCTCCGCAATTGATCCGCTACCCTTCAAGGACCCTCGCAGGCCCAGCGAGATAAACCACCGATTTCAGGGATTCAGGAAAGGCCGACTAATTATCGAAGACTCCAAAGCCCTTCTGAAACCCTGAACAAGCAGGACCGTCCCCTTCAAACGTGATCCTTGATGTGCACCCAGGTATGCACGTGGGGATCGCCCCGGAAAAACCAAACCATGTGCGGGCCCTCGATCTGGAAAACATCCCACACCCCATCCCGGCCTACGTCCTGATCCTTGTAAAATGACAAGTGCAGGTTATCGAAACCGCTTTTTTCGATGAGCTTCAACGACTCCTGACGATCAACCTTACGGAAGGGTAGAAGCAGATCGTCGAGGACTTTTCGCACTTCGGCTTTTTGATCAAAAGTGAGTTCGGTCATGGGGATTCCGGCCAGCCCTTCCGTCTTACCGGTCAACTCCACCGTCTTTTTTCCACGCTCCCGACGCGATACTTTGAGTAAAGCCTGTTCGCGTTGTTTCCCATCCATCATTTGGTAGACTTCGTTGGCCCTTTTGGCCTGAAACCAATAAACATTGCCGGGATGGTGTGGTTCTTCGTAGAAAGACTGTGAGGCATGTCCGTAAAATATGGGACCGCCGAATGCGGCGCCTTCCACTGCGTCGCCATCGCAGCGCCGGGTCGTATGCCTGCCCGTCAAGACAAATTCAAACTTTCCCGTATCCGGCTCCCCAAACAGGGCGATGGAGCAATTCCCAAACCCACCGCGGCCGTTGTCCTCCTCCACCTGCTTCATGACCCGTTCGGCGTATTCCTCGCTGTGCATGTTCAGGAATATATCACGAATCATGGCCTGCTGGTCCGCCGTAAAGGACTTGCGGATGCGGCTGTTTCTCACAATGAACCAGTTGTTTTCGATTTCATGGCGAAGCTTGTGCTCGAAAGGAAAGCAAATGGCATCGCGCTGCTTTTCACTCAAACTGGAAAAAAGGGATTTAACCAGGGTTTCTGATTTGGGGAGTTGGGGCGCTTCCGCCGCAAGCGGGTGGGTCCCCGCAGC
The DNA here is from genome assembly GCA_965218995.1 of Opitutales bacterium. Lineage (GTDB taxonomy): Bacteria > Verrucomicrobiota > Verrucomicrobiia > Opitutales > UBA2995 > JAABVD01. The sequence continues at coordinate 1,105,679 of CBDCML010000004.1, read as the reverse complement.
AAAAGGCAGCATTACGGAGGCCGCCGCAACGCTCGATGTTTTTAAAAATTTGCGACGAGAAAGCGGGCTGCACAAATCACACGCCCCTGGGGCAGTTTCGTTCTTCATGAGAGGGCTCCAACGAGTTCTTAACGGTTCGTCATTTATATTGCCGGGATACGGAAAGAAAAACGCTGGAAAAGAGTCGTTGGTTTCAAAAAACTCCTACCACCAACTGCGGGGAAGGCAAAAGGGTTAGCCCTGAATGGCACTAAGTTAAGCGCGTTTGTAGAGGAATTTAGTATGGACGCCAGTCGGGGTCATGCCGTAGAAAAGTGATGCCTTCCGAAAGAAAAGGGTCAGGTCTTAAAAACTGTATTCCGTTGTACTCCATACACTTTTACAAGACAACTGACCCTGTAAGGCATAACTTTTTACGTCTTGACCCCTTCCTTCTCGGAGATGATCGAACATTCCAAAACGTGCTTAACTAAGCGCCATTCAGGGCTGACCCTTTTAGCTTTCCTTATCGTTTATCTGAGGCAGATCCTGACTCCAGCTCCGAAACAGTTCTTTCCCCTAACAGGGCAAACCGGTTCCCAAACTTGATGAGAATCCTTAATGATTGCATCAGAGGATTGGAGGTCTTACCAGGCCCCTTTTTTGTAATTTCCAGGATTCATTCATCCGTTATTGCGTCGATTTCGTCCTGTGTTTCGGAAACGATTTTCTTGACCTTGTTGGTTATGGATGGATCGGTTGAATTTGTCATGCGTCTTGCTTTATGGCAGGGTTATTCGGGAACTATCCCTGATAAGCAACAAAATGGGTTTTTGCCATGGCGTCAACTATGGGTTAGCGGGAATACCCTCTCCGGCAAGCCTCGGTATTCTTAATTCAGGACCGGTAATTTCCTCCGTTGAGCTCATGGCAGGGATCTCCCTCGCACTCGAATCCCAGGGTCTGGGCAGCCCATAAAAGAAATGAAGCCCATGCAAAATCTCGATATTTTGGAACCGGGGCCCGGTGGCGCTAATTTGGAGCGAATTACGATGTAGATATTTGAGCCCCCCGGCAAAAATCGTAGACCGGAACCTGGCCCGGCCACACGGGGAGATGCGCGCTGCTGAATCGAGGAGAAACAAGTGAAATTTGAACTTGAATCTGCCTTAACCAGGGCGCTTTGTCTTTGACCTTTTTGCCCGACTGCAGCTCGGTTGGCGGCTCCCAGCGCAAACCTCCACAATAGTTTTCCGTACTGATGGCTTGATATTCGACTTTGTCTTTTTTCAATTCTTATTCCTTGCCTGGGACGGCCCAAAAATTTATCTGAGAAATAATTTGTCTAGACCGAGAGCATTAACAATAGCCTTATCCATCCTAATGGGATGCGCCGCGTTGGCCAACGATCCGGGTAGACTGCTCAATTTATCCAACCGCGCCTTTGTTGGAACCGGAGACGAACGCTTGATCGGTTCGGTACGGGCCGTTGGTGAACCCGGCACCCAAGTGGAGGTTCTAGTGGTGGGGCGCGGTCCGTCTTTGGCCGATGACCTGCCCGATTACACCGGAAACGTGTTGGCCGATCCGAGGTTGACCCTGGTAGATTTAGCCACCAGGGAAGAGACCACCAACGACAATTTTGCCGATTGGAATGATGGTGAAATCGAGAGCCGTTTTCCTGGATTCATCACCGATCCTGAAGAATCCGGTTTCATAGTCGAACTACCTGCGGAAAGTACCTATTCGGCTATCGTGGAAGGAGTGGGAGGCACGGCCGGAATTGGGCAAATTGAATTCTACGAGCTTCCTCCGACTATGATGGACCCGGACCTGTTGGCGGGGGGGCGCCCTCGGTGAGCGATGACAGCCTGGATACAGGGGAATCTTTCACCCTGTCGACTACAGTGAGCAACACGGGCGACGGAGAATCGGCCGCGACGACACTGCGCTACTACCGCTCCACCGATACGACCATCACGACGTCGGACACGCAGGTCGGGACGGATGGGGTGGGCGCGCTGGCGGCCTCGGGCTCCAGCGCGGAGTCGATAGAACTCAACACCCCCTCCACCCCAGGCGATTACTTCTACGGCGCCTGCGTGGATCCTGTGGTGGGGGAGACGGGCACCAACAACAACTGCTCCGATTCGGTGCCGGTGGTCGTGAAAGAGCGCCAAATCACCAGTTCCGGCTTCGACATGGACCTCGTCTACGTCGACCCCCAGCGCTCGTCGACGAAAACCCCCGTCATCGGACGCATCAGGTTCGACTCCTCCGATGTTAGCAGGCTCAGCGCGACCACGGTGGGGCATATTGCCGAGCACGAGTTGGCGCATGTCCTGGGCTTCGGGTTACGTTGGAGCAACCTGCAGAATCCCTCATTCCAAGGCGGCGAGGCGGTCGACCCGCCGCCCGACACACATTGGCCCGGGACCAAGGCCATCGCCGCATTCAATGCGGCCGGTGGATCGAGCTACCAAGGGGGCAAGGTTCCCGTGGAGAACGAGCGGGGAGGATCCGGGTCCCAGGACAGGCACTGGCGGTTGTCCGCGATGCCCGGCGAGCTGATGACCTACAACCTCGACGGCGCCGCGCTCAGCGCGATCACGATTCAGTCCATGGCCGACCTCGGTTATTCTGTAAACACCAGTGTGGCGGACTCCTACACCGTGCCCAGCACCTCACAGACACTGTTGACGCTCGCCGTCCCCCGCGACGATCAACGCCTCTTTCATTGCGAGATCGAACTGCCGGAGTTGGACTACGTGCCGGAGTTGGTGAGCCCCAGCTCTCCATAGAGGGACCGGCGTGGGCCTACAGCATGTCGCCTTCACTCCACACGTTGCTGCGAGTGAAGGAATCCTGGATCTTACTGGTTCAAAAATGACGCTTGGCGAATTCCCGACCAGATCCGGATTTTAAATATTTCTCAAATAATCCAGCCTTGTCCTTGCTTGAAAACCGGATGGCTGTTTCCACTCGTCAAGGCCTATATTTCGAAGTGTGGGGAACACCTCCCTCGTTGTGCTTATGCAAACGGACAGCCAAAGCGGTCGTGCATCCGGTATAATGTCTGCGATTGTCGATTTCACTCACCAGAATGTAAACATAATGGTATTCAGACATCGTTCGAATTCCGTGCCAATAGGTGCACTTCTACAACCAAATAACCAGAATTTAGTTTTTTCGCATTTCTTTTTTTGGCATGCCAAGCCGTAAACTCGCAGTGCAATTCATGGTTTTTGGACCGCCTTCGCCCAAAGGGTCTACGGCGTGTCAGCCTTCACTCTCCGCGTTGCTGCGAGCGAAGGCTGGTGGAGGTGGCGGGAGTCGAACCCGCGTCCCTGGAACCTTCACATACGACGTCTACACGTTTAGTCACGCTTTTGCTTTCGCAACCCGGTCGCGGCGTGACCCGCTATCGAATCGCCAGTAGCCAGATTGATGATACGGCCCCCGGCTGGATACCCCGCGGGAGCTATGCCTGATAACGGCGTCCCTATCCCCCATCAGGCGTCAGAGTAGAGACGATGACTGGTTTACGCAGCCATTGGTAATGCTTCATCATAGGCACTTATAATAAGTGTGCGACAGCATTTTAACGATGTTAACTATCATCATCGACGTGCGGCCCTATGCTCCGATTCGAGGTCGAATTCCGGAACACCCCCAAAATGATCGGCCAACAATGGGTTGGCTGGAAGATTCGGAGTATGGCATTGAACTCCAAAGAACAGTTAGTGGAAAAAAGGTGTCCTCTTTTCCGGCAAAATCAAGCGAAAAGAGGATTAAGTCCCAAGTCGCTGAAAAGCGGATCAAAGGGTAACCCCGATGGACTTCAAGGTGGCAACCAACTCGGGGTCCATGGGGTGTCCGTTAAACAATACGCCCCCATCGGGACTGATGAGGACCATGCGGGGAATAGAATCAACCATGAGAACCCGGGAGAAGGGGCTGGTCTCCGGCTCGATCAACCAAGGCATGTCCATGCCGTGTTCCTCCTGCACCTTTCTGGCCTTTTCCAACGGGTCGGTGCGGTCCGTGTTCATACCGGCGACGGGGACGCTTTGGGAGGGGAGGACCTCGGCCTTGTGTTTCAATTCGGGCATGAGGGCGATACAGGGCCCACACCAACTGGCCCAAAAATCGACCAGGATGGCCTTCTGGCCTTCTGACAACTCGGCCAAAGTGGTGGTCGAACCGTCCACACTGGCAATTGCCATCTCCATGGGAATTTTCAATTCCGCCATGGCCTTCTTCAGGGCTTGGTCCGCTCTGGTTTCGGATATCAATTCAGCCATCCCAAAGGCCTGGCTGAGATTGGGAGCTTTCCAGAAGCCCTCTTTGGCGTGTCTTTCGAACGCTTCCCAATCCTGGTTTTGGCGGGCGATGAGGGCTTTCAGATTTTCGATAAGACCGAGGACCTGGGTCAGATCGGTAAAAAATCCGTCCTCTCCCACTCGAAAGTTTTCGGCATGTTCCTCCATGGCGGGAACGAGGGCCATTACCGCCTCCAGGTCTCCACGGCCGAGCAAATGCAGCACCTTGCTTTCGAGCAGGTCCGATTCCCCTACCCCGGCCGCTTCCGCCGCCTCATAGGCCTCGGCAAAGTCGGTTTCCTGGTCGATGGCGGCGTCTTGCAGAGCCTCCCTGGCTTGCTCAACGGTGGCTGGACTTTCCGCCCATACAAAAGAGGAAATACCGAGAAGAAAAAGGGGAGAAAGAATTTGTTTCATGATGTCAGCTTGGCTGGTAAGAGGACTGAAGAGGATGATTGTTCCCGACATAATGGCACGGCAACTCGGGAAAATTCAATTAATGGTTGGCCACATGAATTTTCCCACCTTTAATTTTCTCTCTTACTCCGCCGCGAATTCTATTCCCCAACATGAGCAAAGAGACCATTGCATTCATCGGAACCGGGGTCATGGGTCAAAGCATGGCCGGGCATTTACTCAAAGCCGGGCATCCGCTTCACGTTTACAATCGCACCAGATCCAAAGCAGTAGATTTATTGGAAGGCGGCGCCATCTGGTTTGACAGGCCTGGGCGGGCCGCGGCCGGAGCGGGCATCATCATAACCATCGTCGGCTTCCCCAAGGACGTGGAGGAGGTCTACTTCGGAGCGGAAGGGATTTTGGGCCAGGCCACGAGGGGCTCCCTGGTCATCGATATGACCACCTCCAGCCCAATCCTGGCCAAACGAATTGCGGCGGCGGCGGCCGATAAAGGGATCGGTTCCCTGGATGCGCCGGTTTCGGGCGGTGATCTCGGTGCTCGAAAGGCCAAGCTCTCCATCATGGTAGGGGGAGAAGGGGAAGACTTTGATCGCGCCATGCCCATCTTCCAAATCATGGGAAAGAATATCGTGCTGCAGGGTCCGGCCGGCTCCGGGCAGTACACCAAGATGTGCAATCAGATTGCCATCGCCAGCGGGATGATAGGGATTTCGGAGGCTATGGCCTATGCCGGGAAGGCCGGGTTGGATCCTTTTAGGGTGCTGAAAAGCATCGAACCCGGCGCCGCGGGCAGTTGGTCGTTATCCAACCTTGCACCTCGCGCGCTCAAAGGCGACTTCGCGCCTGGGTTCTACGTAAAACATTTCATCAAGGACATGCGAATCGCCATTGAATCGGCTGAAGAAATGGGGCTCGATCTGCCCGGTCTGAAACTGACCAAAACCCTTTACCAGAAACTGGCGGCACAGGGAGGGGAGGATTTCGGAACCCAAGCGTTGCTGAAGATCTACCAACCGTAGTTAATAGCGAAGGGTGTAGTGAAACTTGGCGGCCAGTTTGGTATCCCCGGTGAGAAAGCGCAGGCTGCCCGTATTCTCACTGACCCAACCCTGGTTGAAGGAGAGGAAGAGATCGTTACCCGGTTTCAGGGTCCAGCGCATGCGGCTCTGCCAACCGAGATTGCGGGACCGGTTATCGTATTGAACCAGGTTGGAGAAGGTGAGGCGAGGCGAGACGGCAAAATGGAAGGTGGAGGTAAGGATGCGGGCGGTGAATTTTCCTTGGGGCAGGCTGGCGAATGTTTGGTTGGCGCTGGCGGAAAAGGTGAACCAAGGGGGAAATTTGTAAGTGAGCCTCGCGGTTACGTCTTCGGATGACCCCGACCAGAATTGCCCCCAACCCAGGCTCAGGCTACCGGACAAGGGGCGCTTTCGGGCAAAGGCAACGTTAACTTTGTGTCGCGTGGTATGGTATTCGCCCGCCGGCAGAACGACTCCCGGAGAAATCTCAAACGGCTCAAAGAGGCGTTCAAATCCGCGAATGAAATCCCCCAATTGGTGAATGGAATCCCCGGAGCGAAAGTGCCAGTCAACCGGAGTAATGTAGAGTTCGGAGCTTTCCGTCATCCCGTTATCCAATCGCTCGAAACGGGTATAGTAGATGTCGTGAAACATCTGTTGCATATTCCAGAAGTCCTTCGGCCGCGGATTATAGCTGCCCGCCACCCGGTACATGCGCACATTGTTCCTCTGCACAAATCCAATACCCGGATCGAAGTTTTTCTGAATTTCCCGGAAAACCACCATCCCATCCCATTTATCGTTGGGGTAACGGGCTGAAAACCCATAGGACATATCATCACCGGATACGCCTTCATTCTCACTCTTAAGCCCATAGGCATTGAAAACAAAATTGCGCGGTCCGTTAAAAAGCTGGGAAGTGGCCAGGCTGAGGTCGGCCCCGTAGGTAATGCTGGATTGTCCGGGACTCGGGCTCCCCCGGGTAAATACACCCCCCACATAGGACTGCTCAAACAGGTCTTGTTTAAAACGCCCCACATAGAAGGTTTTGTCTTCCACAAGAGCAGTACTTCCGGTCCGGACACCCAGAAACCCGATATCGGTATTGTTGACTTTCCCGGTCAACTTGACGCCCACATCGAGGGGAACTTCCCGACCATCCAGCAGCCCGATTCTCCGACTGAAGAAAGGGTAGACATCGGCTCCCGCATCGGGAATACCCCCCGGGGGAATGGGGCCCGTACTGGCGAAATCGAACACTCCGACATCCTCCAGGAAGAAAGACCGTTTCTCGGGGAAAAATAAGGAGAAGCGCGTAAGGTTGATCTGGCGCTCGTCCACTTCGGTCTCACCGAAATCGGTGTTGATGGTGCCGGTAAGGTTTAAACTCGGGGTGATATTGTAGAAAATATCCAGGCCGGGCTCGAGGTCGGTGTCGTCACTTTCCCCTCGCCGGCTCAACCAGGTAGAGGCCAAAAAGGGCCGCACATCCAGGCCGATACCCTGGTTGAGTCCGGTCATGTTTGAAATCTCTCCCGCCTCGGAAATTCGCAAGAATTCCGTTTCCAGGCGGGCCCCTGACCAATAATCCTCCTCCTGTTTGCGGAAAATATTGCGCGCGAAGTTGAATCCCCAAACTTCGCTTTCAGCCGGGAAGTTGAGGCTCTTGAAGGGAATGGCCAACTCCGCCACCCAACCGTTATCGCTACTGGTGGTGCGCAGGTCCCAAATAGCATCCCAATCGGTATTCAGATCCTGGTTGCCGAAGGCCAATCCATCGATGAGAGCTCCGGCCGGAGTGGTGGCAAAGTAGAAGGCGTTGCGTTGATCGCGAAAGGTATCCAAAAGGATTTCGATGCGGTCATCGGCCGAGATAAGGCCATCGCGTATCATCTGGGTTCCAATCACCTTGTCAGGTTCGGAATCGTAAGCCCTTACACCAATGTAGAGATAATCGGCGTCGCGGAGCAATATGACCTCGGTCATTTCCGATGGAGGTTGCCCGGTATCGGGCTCTTTTTGGACCAGATCGCCGATGTTCGGGGCAGAGTTCCAGATCGGTTCATCGAGTACGCCGTCGATGGTAATCTGGTCGGTGATTTCCGTCACCACAACCGATCTTTTACCCGCCTGCGAGGCTACCGGGTAGTCATGAAATTCGCCCACCAATGCCAAGTGTGCCGTCGAGACAGCCAGGGCGCAGAGGATAAACCTGGAGCAAAACCAAATAATCTTTTTCGTCGGTATCAAGGGGTCGTTTACGCCAACCTAGTTTTTCCCCAAACAATACAACATGCCTTCAGTGCGGTAATAAATCCGTCCATCGACAATAGCTGGGGTGGCGTGAGTCATTCCAGGTATGACGTTTTCTGAAACCTCCATGTATTGTTCAGGATCGGGCTTTATAACCTTGGTTGTCCCATTGGCCAAAGTCAGGTAAAGATTATCACCGGCAATAAAGGGAGAGGCCAGGACTTCTTCCTTGAATAAATTACGCCAGAGAATTTTCCCGGTCTTTGCATCCATACAGGCGAAATCCCCCCGATTGCCGGAGCCGTAAAGATAATCTCCATGCAGCACGCAGGATACGATGTAAGTGGCCAAGCGGCCGGTCCACTCCAATTGTTTGGTTTTGGCGTTGAAGGCAAAGGTTCCCCTTTCGGGAAAACCGCCGGAAAAATAAATGATGTTCCCGCCCGCAACCGGGGAGCCAACGGAGGCGCGCGCCCCCCCTTCGGTTTTCCAAAGCACCTGGCCGGTATCGGGGTCGTAATTGGTCATTTCCCCAAGCCCCGTGGTCACCAGTTGATCTCTACCATCCAGGCGGAAAACGCGCGGGGTCTGATAGTTGTGGTTCTCGTGATAATTGTCGGGATCGCCAGGCCGCTTGGTTTTCCAAATCAGTTCACCGGTCCGCAAATCGTAAGCAGCCACAAAGTTGGTGGGGCGAATGTCGTTTAGAACGATGACCTTTCCCTTATAGAGCACCGGGCTGGCCCCGATGCCGAACCGGGAATCAATTTCCGCCACGCGGGTTGACCAAAGCCGCTCGCCCTCCAGGTCGAAAGCGGCCAGAGACTGTCCCCGGTTTATGCCAAAGAGGGTAACGACGATCTTTCCGTCGGTGACTGGCGTGGGGGTAGCCTCAGTGTTGAGCCGGTGCGATGGCACCAGAAACTCGCCTTCGAAAACGAGTTTTTGCCACTTCAATTCGCCGGTGAATCGATCATAGCAGAGCAGGAATTGTTTACCAGCTTCATCATCCGCCGTGGTGAGAAACAGCTTCGATCCCGCGATAATCGGTGAGGAGGCACCGCGGCCGGGAACCGGAGACTTCCAGATAACGTTTTCGGTTTCGGACCACTCGGTGATCAACGGACCTCCCTCGATGATCCCGGCGCCTTCGTGTGAACCGCGCCACTGCGACCATTCGGATTGGGCCAGACAGGCCGAGACAAAGCTGAGAAGAAACAAAGTGATTTTGCGCAACATGGAGACAATTTCAGTTCATTTACGGAAAAAAACAATTAATTCCTGGTTTGATTGAAGAGCAGGTATGTGCCGGACTTGCCAGCTACGGCGATATCCAGGTCGCCGTCACCATCCAAATCATGGGTGCGAATCTGAAGTCCGATTCCCACCCGACCCGAATCGTCTATGGTGTGCCGTTGGAAGGATTGGGAGTCGGCCACCCAATCATAATAATATAGCAGACCGGGTTCTTTTCCACCTGGGTCCTTGCCGTTGTGGGCCAAAACCCGCTTTCCGGTAATGAGTTCATCCTCCCCATCCCCGTCGATGTCGGCCATGTGCAGGCAGTGGGGCTGGGAAAAGGAATCGTCAATCAGATGTTCCTTCCATTGCGGCTGGCCAAAACGATCGATGCCCTTCCCTTCCCACCAGTAGAGCCCGTAGTCGTGACCTTTTCCCCAAATCAAATCATTAATGCCATCCCCGTTCAAATCCCGCACGATGCAGGGAATGGAAGCATGAAGGTTTTCCATAAAAACGGGATGCCAGATCCAGGGTTGCCCCAACGGTTTCCCAGGCGGCCGTTCGTACCATCCCATTCCCACCAGGATATCCTCGCGGCCATCGTTGTTCAAATCGCCAAAGGCCATGCCGTGCCCGTTTCCCGATTCGCCGATCACGTGTTTAACCAAAGTGGGTACCTGACGGGTTTGGGTAACTTGCTCCTCCCCTCTTTGGATCTTAACCTCCCGCATTTCGCTGGAGAGCTGCCAAACCAACATGGGGTTGTCCGTCTTCCAACTGTTGGTAATCCATTCCGGCACACCGTCCCCGTCGATATCGTGCATAAGGGAAGCCTCGTTTCGGCTGTAACCGGTATCGGTCAGAAAACGGCGGAAAAACATATGACCGAGGGCCAGTTTTTCCGGACCCGGATTTTCATACCAGTAGACCTCTGTAGGAAGGAATGAACCGGCAATGACATCCATGTGGCCGTCGCCGTTTACATCGTAGGCAAAATCTCCGTTGGACTCCACGTAGCCGTTCCAATCCTCAAAGGAACGCAAAGGTTGAGGAACGTATCCGGGCGCCGGATACCACAACCGCCCAGCCGCGATGTCGGGCAATCCGTCCCCGTTAAAATCGGCGATATCAATTCCCTCGTTGGCATCGAGGGCCAATAGTTTGACGGAAAATTGGATTTCACCGGCCAGTGGGTGAAATGGCGTCAGAGCACATAGAAGGAGCGGGAAGACGCGGGCAATTTGGTGAAGGCGCATCATCGAATCAGGAAGTTCATCACCCAGACAATGAAACGGGCTCATCAGTTGGTCATGGGATGTTCGGCCAGGATCTCATCCACCATATAAAATGTTTTCCTGTCCTTGATTTCCTCCCGGACGCGGGCCACATCATCCTGTCTGACAACCTTGGCCAGGCCTTTGGGGTTTCCGAAGGTAATACGCGAATAGGTGATAACCCCGGCGATTTCCTCATCGGTGAGCAAATGCTCAAAACCGGTCATGGGCGGAACACCAGTGGAAGGATCGTAGATTTTGCCTTCTACCTCGATGGGTCCCCAGAGGCCTTTGAGGATAACTTTAATGAGGCGGTCATCGTCACCGTTGACCCATTCATTCCTGGTCAGGGGCGGATATATATCCTCCGTAGTTCCCCGGCCTCTTTCTCCATGACAAGTGACGCAATGGGCATCGCGGTGGTAGACCTCGGCGCCTATTCGAAGGAGTTTGAGATCGGCCGCGGGAAGGTTGGTCTGGGGAATTCTTGGGGCAGCGTCGCGTTTAGAGTCGTGGAGCACGAGGTCTCCCGCCAAATAGGAATGAAGTTTGGGGTGCATGTTCCCATCCAATTGCTCCAGGTTTTGCAAGGCGCTAATTTCCCCATCCAGGGTCAGTAAAACCCCTTCCAGGGCCGGACCCATCCACTTGGTCAACGGGTGTTTCAATGCTTCGATGACGATCTTTGCCCCGGCCTGGTCGGCCATCCAGGAAGCGGCCACGGCGGCTTCCAAACGGACACGGGGATGGGCATCTCCGGCCGCTTTCAAGAACAAGTTGAGGTAATCGGGGATTTGCCGGTAGGCGTAGCGCATGACCCGGACTGCGCCGGACCGGCATTGATAACTCTCCGCCTCCAGACACTGCCTCACCAAATCCGGATCGATTCGGTTTTGGCCCCAGGTCACCCATAGGGCTTCGAGCAGGTGACGCGGGTAGAGGGGATCGCTTTTTTCGAGCTTCCCGGCCCATTTCTTCACCGCTTTCAGGACCTCATCGGCATCGCGGCCCCTCAGTTCACGCCAAGTGCGATAACGGGTGCGGTATTCGTGTAACTTCAGGTTTTCCAGTAATTCGGAAATGGGAGCGCCCGCGATCTTGGCCGGTTCCACCAGAGGCCGGGATGGGTAAGTGATACGGTAGATGCGCCCGTGATCGTGGTCGCGGTTGGGGTCGCGAGCGGAATGTTGCATGTGACCGATCAGGGGATTATGCCAATCGATTAGAAAGAGGGAACCATCGGGGGCAAATTCGAGGTCGACGGGGCGAAAATTGGGATCGGTGGAATAAACCAGATCCTGCCGCAATTGACCGGTAAAGCCTTCCCCGTCCTCCACCAGCGTATGCTGCTTGATTCCGAGAAATCCGATGGTGTTGTTGATGAGAAAATCTCCCTGAACCTCATCGGGGAAATGACGGGAATAGATAAATTCCGATCCTGAGGTTGGGCGGACCCGATGGGTGGTAAACTGGTCCACCTTGGCGATTTCAAAACCGTGGGGCACTTTGGCGGAGAGGGGAAGGGCCCACCAGTTTTGCCCTCCGGAGGCGTCCGACAAAAAGTTCTGTCCCCATTGGTCGAAGGCCATGCTCCAGGGATTGGATACATCGGTCTGCATGAAACGCTCCAACCGCCAGGACATGGGGTCAAATCTCCATACCCCTCCATCGGTGCAGCGCTCCGGACCATAGGGTGTTTCCACTTGGGAATGCAAAAAACGGCCTTCGCTCATGTAAATGGAGCCGGAGGAATCGGCGCAGAATGCCGATATGGAATGGTGCGTGTCGTGGGAGTCGAACCCATGCAAAAGAATCTCGGTGCGGTCTGCTCGGTGGTCTCCATCGTCATCCACCATCAGGACCAGATTGGGCTGCTGTGCCACATAAACCCCTTCGGGGGCCAGTTCAAAGCCGATGGGCAGGTGTAAATTTTCGGCAAAGATGGTCTGCTTGTCCGCCCGGTTATCCCCATCCGTGTCCTCAAAAATGAGCAACTTGTCGTTGGGCCTTTCGTCCCCCGGTCGGTAATGGGGATAAGACGGTATGGCGGCAACCCAAAGGCGCCCCTGGTTGTCGAAGGACATCTGGACGGGATTTTTCAGGTCGGGAAATTCCGATTCGGAGGCAAACAGATCAATGGCGTATCCCTCGGGAAGAACAAACTTGTCCAAGGCGCGATCCACATCCAGAAATTCAATCGGCTGGTTGAAGTTGGTCTCCACCGGGGTGAGGGACTTGGTGCGCTGATCATTAACGGTGAGGTCCCGCGTTTTTCCTTGAGCCACGTAGTGGATTCGGGCATCGCGCAGATCGGTCATTTGGCGAATTTTCTCGATTTCCTCCGGGTAGTTGACGTTTCCATAGGGTTTGTAGCGTCGACCGTATACGTGCACGCCATTCAACACGCGATAGTCGTTTAACCAGAACCAATTCTTTTCCTGAACGGCCCGGTAAACCAGGTTTCGCGTCGTCTTGGATTGTATCTGCGACCGGCCGAACAAGGCATCGGTGAGAATTGAGGCAAGCTTGCGGTATCCCGCATCGGTCAAGGCGAATCCATTAATGGTGAGGGGCTCTTCATTTTGGCTGTAGAGCCGCATGGTGGGCTTGAATAAATCGACAAAGCCCACGTTTCGGCGACGGGCAACGCGTCTCATGGCATCGGTGTAGGCGGCCAGCCGCTCGTTTTCCTTCACCCCGTCGGGAAGGGGTTGTCCATCCGATAGGTCTTCGAAGGCGATGGGAGAAATCAACACCAACCGGGGCGCGCTTTCCCCATTGTATTTTTGTGACAAGGCATGCCGCACGAAGGCATCGAGTTCCCCGAAAAAATTTTCTGCCCGGTCCAGTCCATCGAAGGATTCGTTGTAGCCAAAAAAGGCCAGGATGATATCGGCTTTCAAGTTGCCGAGCCATTGATCGGGGGTGGGGAAATGACCGATTCCCAAGTGAGTTTGGTACTCGGGACGATAGGCCTCGGCCCCCGGGAAGGCCCACTGGCTCTTGCGCGATGGATGTGGACGAAAGCCCGGAGTATCACCGGGGTGGCAGATATTGCGAACCGTGAGGTTGGCATCAGGATGGAGGCGGTGCAACCGGGTTTCAAAATGGGGAAAGTTGAGCATGCGTTCACCCAAACCGTTGCCCAGCAGGACGATGCGGTCATTTTCCCTTACACCCAAGGGAAGCGAATCGGCCCGTACTGCAAGAAACAGGGTGAGGGTAGCGAGAGAAATTAAAAAAAATTTGCCCATAATATTCTTCACGTCTTATTCCATGGAAAGGTTTAGTGGGAAAAACTTTCGACGCCCATTTTTTGCGCCTCCCAGTAGCCCTTCTTTTTAAAACCGTATGCGGTCGGATTAAAGCTTCCGACGATGTCGACTTTACTACCCCCTGCGGGGACGGAAAGGCCCAAGCACCAGAAAACCCCATTCACGATCATGCGACGGGTACCCGCCTCCTCCAGGTCGGTCGAAGCGCCCATGGTGGTGGCGAACACCTTGCCCTTTCTTCCATCGGGCAATTGATAACTCTTGGTCCAGGCCAGAGGCATCATCGGATCATTTTTGTGAAAACCGGAGTGTTGCCCATACTTTTGCGCCCTTTCGTAGGGTCCCGGGCCAATGGGCGGGTCGCCCTTGTCCATTCCGGCCAGGACCTGGCCCAAAACTACGGCCTGAGAATCGCCCGGTTGGGGCAATTTCACCCCGTACACATCGGAAGGACCCCAGATATCGCCCTCCCCTATTCCGTTGGTAATCTCATGATTTCCCACGGGAATGCCGAGGGTGCTTTCCTTCTTGTGCCAACCATGGTGGCTTATCCAGGAGGTGCCCAGGACCAGCTCCCCAAATCCCTTGTGCCAGACGGATTTTTCGCCGGAATAGTCGAAACTGTAGTGGGCCCACTTCGAATCGGCCGGGAAGCGAAAGGCGTGGGTAGCGGTTCGCAGACCAAGGACCGGCCGACCGAAGGTGAGATAATCGTCGATTTCCCGCATCTGCCCGTCCGGCAAGGCGCGAAAGCGGGTGGCGATGATCATCAGGTCGGCCTCCCGCAATGCCTCCAATCCGGGGATATTTTCCTGGAAGTCGGGATCAATAAATCCGGGAGTTTCCGGCTTCTGAGCAAAAAGAACGGTGCATTTGAAACCATGGTGTTTGGACAAAATCTTGCCCAATTGAGACAGGGCTTCCTCGGATCGGTATTCCTCGTCGCCGCTGATCAATACGATGTGTTTTCCTTGGCCGGCGCCATTCATCCCCTCGAAGACCAACCACCGAAGCGGTCCGGAACCGCTATCCCCGAAACACCAAATCATGAAAAACAACAGGCTGAATCCTTGGCATAAGAGAAATCTCATTGTGAAAAAGGGTTTATGGCGATTTTACGGATCAGAACCAAGCCAGCGTTTCTGGCCATAGTCCGGAAAATGGCGGAAAATTAAGGAACCAGGAACTTAAAAGCAACGCATTCTTTTGGGGGTGAACCATGGATAACATGGAGAAGGAATTAACCACAGAGGAAACAGAGATCACAGAGGGAGGGGTGAGGGGCCAACCATGGCGGCGTAAAGCGGCTCCTACATTGATTTGAACCTTTTGCCTTCCCCTCTCTCTGTGCACTCTGTGGTCTCTGTGATTAATCCCTTCTCCCTCAGCAACTCGACATCAAGGCGTGCCGCAATCGCCTCACCC
Organism: Opitutales bacterium; assembly: GCA_965218995.1. GTDB lineage: Bacteria > Verrucomicrobiota > Verrucomicrobiia > Opitutales > UBA2995 > JAABVD01. Next base: position 1,090,470 of record CBDCML010000004.1, on the reverse strand, counting down.
GGTCGGCCAAGGTCTCCTGAAAGGTCGGCACCGGCTCCTCTCCCCGTTCCACCTTCCAAATAAATAGGCTCGGGCCCTTGCCCTGGAAAATCAAAGGCAATCGCTCCTCAAATTCGGTTTGGTCTTCCACGGTATAAACCTGCTCGATCCCGGCTCCGCGGGCAATGGCTTCAAAATTGACAAAACCGGAACCGGGAACCACCTGGTTGCCCGTCACTTCGTAGGTTCCGTTTTCGATGATCACCATGACGTAGTTTTGGCACGGCCTTTGGGCAATCGTTACCAGGGTGCCCAGAGACATGAGCATGCTTCCATCGCCATTCAAAACGATCACCCGGCGGTGGGGTTGGGCTATGGCGATTCCCAAGCCCAAGTCGGCGGCATGGCCCATGGCGCTGTCCACTGAAGCGAAATCCAGGGCAGTATCAGACAACTTCTCCCAAGGTTTGGCCGTGCCCATGCAGGTAACAATGACTTCATTGGTTCTGCGGGCGGCCAATTTTTCCAAGCAGGTGTACTTATCGAGCATGGTTAGACCATGGGTTCAGCCAAAATCAGGGCGGCCGGTTTGGAAGCCAACTGCGCCTTTGCAAAGGCGCCATGGAGCTTGGCGAGGTCTTGGTCGTGGCACATGATCTCGTAGGGAATCTTCCAAGCTTCCAGGGTGGGTTCGGTAAACAACGCCGCTGAATCCCTGCGCCCCATTTCCCCATTGAGCGACTTGAACCCCCGATAACAGAGAAGGATCACCTGAGGAATCCGCATATTCCAGGCGGTCCCCCGCAACGCATCTCCCGCCTCGAGGAGCCCCGTATTTTGAATGAGCACCACTGCCTGTTTCCCCCCGATGTAAAGTCCTGCAGCTATGGCAAAAGCCTCTCCCTCCCGGCAGACCTTGATCACTTCTATCTCCGGGTCTTCCACTAAACCTTGGAAAAACACGCGGGAAAGGTTATCGGGCAGCCCCACCACATGGGTGATACCCTGCTCTTTCAAGGCCTTGTGAATCTTGGAGGCAGTCAGCTTCAAACCATTACCGGCTCCAAGGATTTGACTTCGGGCAACATGCCATGCCGGTCCAACGGCAGGGGGCGCGGTTCGATGACAATTTCCAAATCATCCCGCTCCCGGGCTTCATCCAAATACATCACCGAACATTCCAAATCCGCCACGTCCAGGGTATTGCGGATCCACATCAGTTTGGCTTGGGCGGGAGGGGTCAATCCGATCAAGGGAAATGCCGCGTCCAATACTTCCCGATCGGTTTCATAATGAATCGGAATCATAGCGGCTGCTGCTGCTCCCCCGGTGAGACTATTGATGCGGGTTATATCGACGTCCATTTGCTCAATGGCACGGGTCAAGGCAAATTCTACCATGCCCATTCCCACAGCGTTTCCATGGGTTTCATGAGTCAGGCTACGCACACAAATATTCCCGATTTTTGGAGTTTCACCGGGCCCGGCCGAATGCCAGCCAAATTTGCGTCCAACCACATTCGTATCCATTCCCGTTCCACTGATGTTTTTGCCCATCTCGTCAACCAGGAGTATGTCGATCGTTTCGAAAGGCAATCGCGGCAGCCAGCGTTTTGCCAGGACCAGCAACTCTTTTTCCCGTTCTTCCAGCTCCTCGGGACCAACCGCCGAAAGCATGGCTGTTTCGTCATAGGAATTTTCCACTATGCCCAGCCCGGCGATAATATTGCAATTGGCCAGCACCTCCCGACCCACACTACGGATGATTTTGCCGAAATTGTAATCCAGAATGGCCCGGTGGTAGACCTTGGCGCCGTTGTGTTTGCCCAGCCCGATCAGCATCATTTTCATCAAACCGCTTTCAATGTCGCCCACGAAATTGGTGTGCGGTTTGATGCGGCCAACCACACAAACGTGATCCGCTTCCCAGGCTAATTTATCGAAGTGGACGGGGAATCCTTCTTCCGCTTGGCAAACGATGACGGTTTCCATACTGGCCTTGATGGGGCACCCGCAAAATGCTTCCGTGACGCCGTAAGATGCCAAAATCTCCCGCTGCCCCGCGGCGGTGCCACCTCCGTGACTCCCCATGGCCGGAACGATGAAAGGGGCAGCGCCAAGGCTCTTGAAGTGATCGACGACGGCTTTGATGATGGTGTCGATATGGGAGATCCCGCGGCTGCCGGCGGTAATGGCCACGCTCTGGCCTGGTTGCAAGCTTGTTTGGAGGGAGAGTCTCCCCAGTTGGTCCTCCACTTCGGCTGGTATGTCCTCAACCAAAGGGCGCTCGAAGGTTTGGCGTACTCGAAAAATTTGAGGATATTCAGACATAGGGAAACTCAGAATGAGGGGAAATGGGGATTTTTCAAGCAATTGACACTCAAATCCTGGCTGCTGCTCCCCGAAGCGAGAAGCCAGGGGTTCACATTTCAGCCTTTAAACGCAGGGCGATGACGGTGGTATCGTCCTGGGGAAAGTCTCCCCCACAATATCGGGTGAGATGTTCCCGCACTCCTTGGACGATTTTTTCAATGGGTTTTCGGGCCAGCAGCTTGAATTCCCCCAGCAACCCTTCCGGTCCCAATTCATAGCCTAGGGGATTGCGGCACTCTATGACCCCATCGGTCATAAAGAGCAGACAATCACCCTCCTCAGGTTCGAGTTGCAAGGTTTCAATGTGTTGGCAAATCCCCAAACCCAAGACATTTTCACTGGGAACGGGGACCACCTCAACGGTGGAGTTCGCCTCCCGGAACCATAACACCGGAGGCAACCCGGCATTGGCCAGAGTCAGGGTGGGCCGATTCCTCTGGCTCAGATCCAGCCCGCCGACGCCGGCGGTGACAAACCCAAATGGTATCAGGCCTTTCAGGTGTTGATCCAAAGTAATCAAGGCTTTATCGGGATGAGCGAATACGGAGGGCATGGTATAATCCGCCACCTGTTTGACCAGGATGGTGAAAATACCGGCCGACACGCCGTGGCCACTGACATCCCCCAAAAGAAAGGAAAGGTGCCGCCGGGTAACGAGGGGAAAAGTGACGACGTCGCCTCCCACATCCCCCATGCTCAAACTCATTACGGCAATCTCGACGGCGGGATGGTCTGGTAAGGGCCCGGGAATGAGGAGTTGCTGCACCCTCCCGGCGTTGTGAAAGTCCATTTTCAGGATTTCATTCTTTTGTTGGAGTTGCTCCCGGCTTTCTTCCAAGGCCTTTTGAGCTTCCACCTGAGCTGTAATATCGCGCGTTATACCCATTAGCCCGACCGGTTCACCCGATCCCAAATAAATCGGTACCTTGGTCGAAGTAACCCAGGTCACCGTGCCATTGGGCCAGGTTTCCTTTTCGGTTTTGTTAATCAGCTTTTCTTTGTGTTGCATCAGCTTCTGTTCATCCTCAAAGGCCTCGCCGGCGTGCTCCTCGGAAAAAAAATCGAAATCGGTTTTGCCAATCAATTCCCCGGCGGACTCCAACCCGAATTTGGCGACAACGGCATCGCTCACGCGTATGAAGCGACTCTTCCGATCTTTGAAGTAAATCTGGTCCTGGGTCTCGTGCAAAACGGCATCGAACAGGACCGAGGCGGAAGCCTTGAAAAGAACAGAATCTTCCTCAACAGAAGTGCTCATGGTGGCGAAGAATAAATCCCCGCGGGGTATTGTCCATCCACCAATGCAAAAATCTTCCGCCGGCAAATTCCTCCATTAACCACGGTTGGCGCGAATTAGGAAGGTTCGGGAGAGAATAACCACAGAGGGCTCAGAGAGCACATCCTGCTTCGCCCAAGGGCTACGGCAGGACAGGGAGGGGGGAGAATTAGGAATTGAACATGGATAGACAGGATGGACAAGATAAGGAGGGCAAAGGTGCATAAAACGCAAAGACAGGGAGAGGGAATTGGGAAATCTGTGTTTTTTGTGGCTATTTATCCTATTAGTATCAGCGGCTAGTGGTCAGCACTATCTGTAGTCTGGTTCCTGATTCCTAATCCTTGAACATCCGTGGTCTATCCCTTAAACTCTTGTGCCTTTGTGCCTTTGTGCCTTTGTGCCTTTGTGCCTTTGTGCCTTTGTGCCTTTGGATTTCGACGGATCACAGTTCTCCATCCAGCCATTTTTCGATAATGATGAATTCCTCTTCGGTGACTTTTGAATCGGGGTGGGTAATGCGGTAGCTTTTGATCGGCATCAAGTCGTCGAGAATTTCATCGTAGGTCTCCTCAATTTTTTCCTCCTTTTTTCTTTCGGAGTATTTGCCCCACTCCGAGTAATTTACTTCCCTGCGGCCTTCTTCCACATGGTGGGCGATCCACCAGGAAATGGGGGCCACGTAGGAGTACCAGGGCCAATCGCTCTGGTTGGAGTGGCAATCGTAGCACTTGGCTTGCAGAATGGCTTTTACCTCCCCGGGACCGTCGAAGTCCAAGTCGGCATCCACGGGCGGATTAGTGCGGTCAACCGGTTTTAATTGAATGCCGATAAAGGCCATTCCCAATAGGACTACAATAATTTTGAGGAATTTCTTCATGTTTTTCCAGGGGAGAAGTGTGTTTTGGATGGGTAATGGGTTGTTGTCGGTCAATTAAAATCCTCTAAAGGCATCCTGAGAAATTTCCACATTTTTTCTGCTGGTATTCCTCGGTTGGGGAAATGGGCAACCTGGCCGATGGATGGTCCAAGCGTTGTTTCAAAAGGGAATGGTCAAGGTGAACCGGGCCTGTACTGTCTCCGGGGCCTTTGTAATCAAGGCATTGCCGGCAAAGGTCGGCTCGGATCCAACAAAGTAATGTTCATTGGTCAAGTTCTCCAAACTCAGGAGGACTTCCCATGTTTCGACCTCATAGGAGAGGTTGGCGTGGAGGACGAAGGTCGGGTCGACTCGCAGGGTATGGTCATAATTGTGGTAGTAGCTGCCACTATGGATGCCGCCCAGGGCGAAGCCCCACCGGTCCCCCCAATCGGTGGCAAGAAAAAGCTTTGCTGTTTCTTCCGGGATACCCGGGACAATCAATTCCGCATTATGGGAGGGGCTTGAACCTTCCGGGGTAAATCCGCCAAAGGCATTGGAAAACTGGGACAACAGAGCTCCGCCTTCCAGAGCCAGGCCTATCTCATCGTTACCCTGCCCAGTGGGATCGGCCAAGGAGAAGGGCATAGTGCGGAATCCCAGGCCGCTTTTGCGGCGGGTTTCCCGATTGCTGTACGATCCAATCAGGGTAGTGTGTTCATTGAGGGAAAAAGTGATTTCAAGCTCAAAGCCTGCTGAGGCGTAGGGGTCCGAGGTATTGGTGCGGTCGTTGAAGGCGGACTGCTCCCATTCATAGTAGGCCGCGGTGGCGTAAAACCGGTTTTCCGGAAAAGAAATCTTTATGCCCCCTTCCGTGAGCCCGGAATCACCAAAATTTCTATCGTCCAGGACGGCCCCCCCCTGCAGGGGCGCATAGGTGACCGCCTTCTGGTGGGAGGCGTAGAGATTCACCGCCCTGGATAACCTTAAGACCGGATTGATACTCCAGTTGAAAAAGCTGTCTTCTCCTTTGCTTTGGTTTTGGGCTATGTCGGTTGGGGCATCCGGCACTTTTACCTTGAAGTCGACACTGTCAAACCGGCCACTGACGATCAGGAGAAACGGGCCATCCCAATCGAGGAGGGCGGAAGCGAAACCGCCGAGTTGGAGGAGGTCCGATTGGGCAGCATGGCTCCCGGGAGCGTTGGCGCCAAATCCCCCTCCCCAAAAGTTGTGGCCCGAAATCGGATCGATCTGGTCGCCCGAAAGAAACCTGGTGTTGTCACTGCTGGATCCTTGCGAAACATCCCGGCGGGAGAAGGGCTCCGTCCAGAAGTCCTGCAACTGAGTGGCCTGGGTGAACCTGGCTTGCAATCCGTAGTCCAGAACCAGTTCCGCTTTCCCGCCCAGATCCAATTGCGTAGTCAAAGACAGGCGGTCGTCCAGAACCCTTTGATCCGATCGAAAGGCGTATTGGTAGGAACTGAGTTTCCGGGTGCCGATCTTTTCGAAGAAGAATTTGTTCTCCAGGGTAGTGCTATCCGAGAAAAAACGCTCCAGATCCATGAATGCCATGAGATCCTTGGAATTGGCGAAATCCTGCCGGTCGGAAAGGACCTGATTACCCTTGATGGATGTGGAAAAAACCGGACCACCAGCCCAAAAGTATTCGGGTGTATACAAATAACCGCTCTCAGTCTGAATGACGTCCTCAGGCAATCCGGCGTAAATGGAGGTCCGGACAGGCGGATCGCTCAAATCCTTCATTGCCGCCAATTGCGCAGCCGAGACAGTCCCCTCGGAAACAGCGGCATTGATCACCGGGGAAGGAACGACCAAAGCCCGGAAATCTCCGTAGTTTTTGTTCAGCAACGGCGCCCTGCCGGAAGACATTCCACCGAGCAATCCCCGATCGGGGAATCCTCCATTTTTGCTGCGAACAAGGCTGAGCGGTTCCCCGATAACGTATTCTCCATGGTCAATGAGATTTTGAGAAGGACGGTTCCAGCCGGAGTTTTCGTTGGATTCAAAGACGTAATATTCAGCCCCGGCGTAGAGGTAGGTGTCATCGGACAATTTCATTTTGATCGATCCGTAGACAGAAAAAAAATCGTTCCTCACCCGATCCCACCAGCTTTCCGCTTGCTCAGTCGTTACCGACAAACGATAAGCAGCCGGTTTGTCGAAGGCCAGAAACGGCCCACCTCTGTCCACCTCAAAATGGTATAGATTGTTCGAGTCCAACTCCAATTTTATGGAACCGCGGGAGGTATCGAAGAATGGAGATTTTGGCATCATGTTAACGAAACCTCCCACGTGGCTGGGCAGGTACTGGGCTGGGGCGGGACCCTTTATGACCTCCATGGCCTCGAGTGAGCAAAATGAAGCGGGCATTTCGTTTCGTTGGAAGGCTCGAAGCATTCCGTTGAAATAGATACCTCCTTGCCAACCGCGCAGGACAGGGGCGCCTGCGATGCCGTAAAAATTGTAGCGCTCGGTGCCGGCCCCAATTTTATGCAGGTCGTCAAAATCATGGACCTGGAATTGTTCGATAGTTTCGGGTGAGAGAACCAACACCGATCTCGGTATATCCATCAGGTCCATGTCGGCAAAGAAAGCCGAGTCGATCTTTCGGTCGGTGGCCAAGAGCGAATCCGAATCCTCCTGTACGATGGCCTCGGTAATGAACTTTTCCAATTCGAAAATGGGACTTTCTTCCTCCTCCCGGGCCGAAAGGCTGCCGGTCAGGAGAACCACACCGAAAAATATCCCGGGCCATGTGGACTTATTCAAATTCATGGAAAGATGGTCCGGCAACCTCGCCGCAGGGCCGGAGATAAAGCTGCCAATAAAGGGGATATCTGATGAGCAAACAAGCTTGGAAAACTCCCCGCCTCCACCGGGGTCAATAATCAGTGGTTAGTGATTAGTGGTCAGTTAATAATCTCCTCCTGAATCCCCTTCGTAGTTTTGCTTCTTCCTTCCCCCCTTTTCAGCCTTTAGTGGCTTTTTCCTAATTTTTAAACCTCCTTCTCCCTTTGGGAGAGGGTGGCGAGAAGCGCCGGGTGAGGGTTGCCCGCGCTTGTCGTGGGAAATAATCCGTGTCCATCCGTGGGATCCGTGGTCAATTCCTAATTAAAATTAAACCTTCCACATTCTTCTCTCGCCAAGACGCAAAGGTCGCCAAGGTCTTCTTTTAGACTTGCTGGAGGCTGGAGGCTCTTATCCTTTGTGCCTTTGTGCCTTTGTGCCTTTGTGCCTTTGTGCCTCTGTGCCTCTGTGCCTCTGGTCTTCCCCCGATTTTGTGGACACGAACAGCGTAGCGTATGTTCATGTTAGGTTATGGTTTTGATTTTGGAAGTGTTTTTGAAGAAATGCTTCTGGTGAAAGGTATCCCAGGGTGCTGTGCCTTCGACGTTTGTTATAAAAAGTCTCGAGGTAATCGAAGATGGCCAGGCGGGCCTGCTGCTTGGATTCGAACACGCCGTTTTGGGGAAAGCATTCGCTTTTGAGGGAGGCAAAGAAGCTCTCGCAAGCGGCGTTGTCGTAACAGTATCCTAGCGCGCTCATGCTCTGAATCCAACCAAAGTCGTTCAATTGCTGCCGCACTTGGTGACTGGTATACTGGCAGCCACGATCTGAATGAAAGAGGGCTTTGTGAAAACCTCCCACTCGATTCCTGGTCTGGTGAAGGGCTGAAACGACCAGACCGGAGGCCAGGCTCTCGGCCACCTTGTAGCCCTGAATTACGCGGCCGAAGAGGTCCATCACGACCGCTAGATACAACCAGCCTTGCCGAGTGGGGATGTAGGTGATGTCGCTGACCATGATTTGGCCGGGCCCGGTCGGGTCCGGAGCCTCGGCCAGACGGTTGGGCGCTGGGAGGCTGCGGGGATCCTGCCGGGTCGTCTTGGGCCGGAAGGGGCTACCCCTACAGGCTTTTAGAGCATTTTGCTTCATCAGCCGGGCCACCCGGTTAACCGAGCAGCGAAAACCCCGCTGGTTGAGCTCCACGCTCATGCGAGGACTACCGTAACAGCGGGTGTGCCGGTCGGCATGGATCCGTTTGATTTCGCTCAGGAGGAGCCGATTTTGGCGGCGGCGCGCTCCCGCCTTACCCCTGCGCCATCGGTAATAACCACTCCTGCTCACAGCCAGCGCCTGACAAAGTTCAACCACTCTATAGATTGCCCGCATTTGATCGATCAGCGCATACCCAGCTGCGGGTCCTCGGCCAGTATGCTCGCGGCTTTTTTTAAGATCTCTCGCTGGCGACGCAGGTAAGCGTTTTCCCGGTTTAGCCGACGGATCTCGCGGGCCATCTCTTCGGGATCGTTCAAGGGGCGGGAAAGTCCCTGCTGGTCGGAGGGGTCCCCGAAGAGATCCTTGCGCCACTTCCTGAGGCTCCCATCGGAAATCCCCAGTTCACGGGCCACCTGCTTGAGGCTGTTGTTACTGTGCAAATAGAGTTCAACGGCTCGACGTTTGAACTCCTCATCATAGGTTCTGTGGGTTCTTGGCATGTCTAATGATCTCTCTCAGACTGCGCTGTTCGTGTCCACAAAATCGGGGGAGGTTCACTCTGTGCCTCTGTGCCTCTGTGCCTCTGTGCCTCTGTGCCTCTGTGCCTTCTCATTCCTAATTGGTGGTTTATATTTGCCAAAAAAGTGTGGCAATCGGGGGGGAAAGAACCATAGTGCTTTTGCTTCATTCAATTGAATCTACCGTGAAAACATTTCGAAACTTATTGCTGCCCATCACCCTGTTCTCCTGCCTCAGCGGCCCCGTGCAATTGGTGGCCCAAACTCCTGAAGGTTTTGAAGCCTTGTTTGACGGAGAGTCCATGGATGGGTGGTTCACTGTCCCTGAAGGCCCCCAAAAGGCCTGGAAGGTCGACTCCAAACAAGGCACTTTGGGTCGCTCATTTCGTGGGGGATACATCTGGACGGAGAAATCCTACGGAGACTTTATTCTGCAATTGGAGTATAAGATCTCCCGGCTTTGTAACAGTGGTGTATTTTTTCGAACCGATCCCCAAAATCCGGTCCAGGGTGGTTTTGAGATCCAGATCCTCGATTCCAAAGTCATGGAATTATTGGGGCCGGGACGTGAAAAACACGCCAACGGAGCGCTCTACGACGCGGTGGCTCCTTCCAGCGATCCGGCCAAGCCGGCGGGGAAGTGGAACAGGATGCGCATTCGTGCCAAAGGGGACTCGGTGCGCATTTGGATAAATGGAACACTGGTTGTAGAGGCCGATTTGTCCAAATGGACCACGGCGGAGATGAATCCCGATGGAAGCAAAAACAAGTTTAAAACCGCTTTAAGCAAGTTGCCCAAAACCGGCCATATCGGCCTGCAGGATCATGGCTATAATGTGTGGTTCAGGAACATCTTTATAAAGGAACTTTGATGCCTGGGAGGCGCCAAGGGCGCCTTTTCACCGGCCGTAGATCTGGGCTTCGATGTAATGATTCATGGTATCGGTTGAATTGCCCTTGGTATAAAAGCGGACGTAGCGTCCTTTGGATCCCTTGGTATCGATCAATTTGCCCTCATAGGACTCGACGTAGGCTTTGTCGTTACCGCGGCCCAATCCGGAGGAATTGTCGTGGTCGTTGTTAAACAACGTTTTGACTCCACTGCCGAATTCCGGATCCTCCGACACCTGCACGGTCACATCATGATAGGCTCGGGCCTGGGAATGATAGTGCCATAGCACGATTGCAAAAATCTCACGTGACGTTTCGAGGTCGATTTGGACCCACTGCAATTCCGGAGCCAGTTCGACGTAGTATCCTTCGTCCGCATCTTTATCACCGTCGGTGAGAAATTCCAGTTCCCCGATAATGGGCCAGTCGTCGCTGGAAGTGACTTCCTTTCCCTGGGAAACCAGTTCCACGTCGGACGGAACCCTGAATTCGGGGCGGGCGCCCTGACGTTTTTTTTCCAGGTGGGGGAATCCTTTGATCGGGACAGGCGTTCCGGAGAATTTGGGTTTGGGGAGTTCCAATTGCAAAACCTTGTCCGCGGCTGGAGCGGAGGAAAGTGAGAAGAGGAAGACCCCGGTTAAGACCGAGAGAAGTAGGGAATGCATTGGTTTTTTCATTTCTTTAGGCGTGAAAATCATCTGAGCTGAAGGTCAACCTGCGTTGGGCATCGATGGCCTCATTGACCTTGAGGACGGCGGCTTCGGTTTGCAGCGCTTCATGTCCGGGACAATTGAGCGATTCTTCCCCCCGGATGGCGTTGAAAAAGTTTTCCAGGTGGGGTTGGTGGATGTATTTGTCCAGAGCAACCGGAATCTCGTAAGCGTCCAGGGCGGCGGTTTCGCGCACGTCGACGGAGGTGTTCTTCGGTTTTTCCCAAGGTTTCACTTCTTCCTGCCCTTGACGTTTTATCAACCCCTGGCTCACGAAGGGACTCCAATCGGGCGCTCTGGCTTCCCGGAAGACGGTAGTGTACTTCGGGTTTTCCGACATCTTGATGGCCCCTTCCGTCCCCATGAAGTACTCGAAGTAGCCGCCACCGGCGCTGGTTGTGGTCAACACCTGGTAAAAGGCGCGGACGGGTCCGGCCGGGGTATCGTATTCGAAAATGGCCATGACGTTGTCGTGCCATTCATGGGTGGTATAGTAATCCACGCCGCCACTAGCGGTAACCGCCTTGGGATTGGCGCCGAGAAACCAACTGTAAATGTCGATCTGGTGAGCCCCAAGATCCGATATCGGTCCTCCACCCAGCCCCTTGAACCAACGCCAATTCCTGAACTGGTGCATGCTCTTATAGCCCCACTTTTTCAGTGTTTCATCGTCGATTTCAGTCCGGCGGGGAACGCCGAGGTCCTCGCTGACGGCCCGGTTCCACTGTCCGTTGATGTTGGTGATGCGGCCACAGAGCTTTTGGGCGTCCAACAATTGTTCCTTCACGTAGAGGTAGCGAGGGTTGCTCCGCCTTTGGTGTCCGATCTGCAATAATTTACCCGTTTCCGCAGCGGTCTTCACCATGGAGACGGCGCCCTCATGGGTGTTGGACATCATTTTCTCGCAATAGACATGTTTCCCTGCCAGCAAGGCGGCGTTGGTAATGGGGGCATGCCAGAAATCCGGGGTGGCCACGATTACGGCGTCGATATCCTCCTCTTTATCCAGTAGTTCCCGAAAATCCCTGTAGGGTTTGGTCTGGTGCTTCTGGGACCGCAGAATGCCGACCCCACGACGCAGGTTGTATTTTTCCCAAATGTCACAGGCCGCCACAAAATTGAGCCCGGGTATTTTGCCGCATGCTTGAATGAGGACCTGGCCTTGCGCACCCGTCCCAATGATAGCGATGTTCAGGTCGTTCATTTTGCTCCCCTGCCCCACTGCAAAATGGGGCAGGCTTTTGCTGAGCATTAATCCTGCGCCGCCGGCCAGGCCGGACTTGAGAAACCTCCGGCGGTCTACACTGTTTGCCAATACGTTTTTCATAACACGGGACAACTCAGGTTAGTCTTTCCATAACACCCATTTGGCCGAGCCGGCCCTGTTTAGCGCCATAACCGAGATGAGAAGGTGGATGGCCAGCCATGCGATCCCGGAATTTTCGTTTACCGCCATCATTCCCACCGTCAACCCAAGGTAGAGAAAGAGGGAAACGATCAGGGACAGGCGTATCTTTATTCCCAGCAGAAGGGTCAGGCCCAACAACAGCATCAGGTACCCTGAGGGAAGGGCAAAGATCTTGGTCGACCAAAGCGGAAGAATGGAAGATTGGGCAATTCCGGTGGCCATGCGATCCATGTTAATGTAGTAGTTGGCGAAGCTGTAGGTGCCATCCAGTTCGAATTTATCCAGTCCGGCAAATAACCAGCGAAAAGCCAGGAAAAGGCGAAGGCCGAGAAATGACCAACATTGGTTTGCGCGGCCGTCGGACGAGGTAGATGAGTTATTTTGATCGGGCATATGTTCGCTAAAATGTGCTTGGTTATCTTTAACACTGAACGTTCTTGCCGCTAGAACCAATAAAATTTTACCCAAATTTCACACAACGGTTCAATATATGGATAAAGAATTAGAATAAGATTCGACTGCCATGCGATTTTCCACAATACCGCTGCAGTGTGACTGCGGAATCCGGGACAGCTACATTTCTTCTCGCCCTCCCCTGCTACAACGAAGGAGACCGACTGGCCCGGTTTCTTCCCGGGCTTTGCCGGGCCATCGAGAAATCCGGCCTTCAGGTCAGGATCTTACCGGTAGACGACGGTTCCGACCGCTACCACCGGGAGCAATACCGGAATCTCATGGAGTTACACGGCGAAAGGTTTCCCTTCCTTCATTCCATGCTTCATCTCGATTCCAATCGGGGTAAGGGGCAGGCCGTTTACCTGGGCTGGGCCGGTGTGGAAAGAGAGGAATTTCTGGCATTTGCCGATGCCGACGGAGCGGTCGGCCCGGACGAGGTGGTAAGGGTCCTGCGCCGGATAGCCGATGATCCGCAGGCCGCCGGTAAACTGTTTGCCGGTAGCCGCATTGAGGATGCCGATACCCGGGTGGAGCGCCATTTCCTGCGCCAACTGACCGGAACCCTTTTTCGAATTCTGGTCAAATCCCTCTTTGGTTTACCTATTGAAGACACTCAATGCGGATTCAAAGTATTACCCCGCCCCTTCTTCCAAAACTATAAATCGGTCCTGGTGGAATCGGGTTTCGCCTTCGACCTCGAACTGCTCTACCGCGCTCGTGAAGCCGGCCTCGAACTGGTTCCGGTAGCGGTGAACTGGAAGGAGGTAAAAGGGGGTCACATGACCGCGGGTAAATCCATCAGACTCATTTTGAATACCTTGGGCCTCCGGAGGCGCCTGAAAGGGGTCAAACGTAGAAAATAGAATTATCCCTGCCTAATTACCATTGTGATTCAGTTGGGATGGTCCTGGTTGTTTGCTGCGCCGGATGCCGGGGGATTTAACCTCAGAGGCAGGGATAATTCTATTTTCTACGTTTGACCCCTTTCAGGATTCCGAGACTTTTTCCAGGATGCGGTAAACCCGGTTGAGCATGGGTTTGGGATCGTCCATCAGCCCGGCCGCTACCAAGGTATTGTCCATGACTTGCTCCGCCACCAGATGGGCCAGTTCTTCGTTTTTGTGTCGAAGACCGGAAAGGTTTTTGATCAGGGGATGACGCGGATTGATGTGCAGAACGACTTTGGCGGCCATTTCCGGGGCTTCCTGATTCATGGTTTTCATAATCCGGCGCATGGAAGGGGTCATGACCTTATCGGCGTTGGATGCCAGGGCCGGGCTGTCGGTCAACCGGTCACTGGGGCGAACGCTCTCCACTTTGTCTCCCAAACTGTTTTTCAACCAACCGCAAAGGTCATCCGCCTCCTTCCCGGATAAGGCCTCCTCGCCGTCTTTCGGGGTCAAGGAATCCAGTTCGATTTCGTCCTGGTCGGCGGAAACGAGCGGTTTTCCACCGAACTCCCCCAGGCGGCTCATGACGAACTCGTCGATGGGGTGATAGATAAAAAGAACTTCCAGATTTCTGGCCTTGAAGGCCTCCAGGTAGGGCCCGGACTCGATGGCCTCCCGGTTCTCACTGAAAAGGTAGTAGATTTCCTTCTGATCCTCCTGCATGCGGGAAAGGTAATCTTCCAAACTGGTGAGCTTTCCCGCTTCGGTAAGGGAGGATTCAAATCGCAGCAACTTGGTCAATGCATCCCGGTGAGCGAAGTCGCTGGTCACGCCCTCCTTCAGATAGATGCCGAAAGTATTCCAGAATGCTTCGTATTTCTCCGGTCGTTTTTTTGCTTCCTCGGCCAATTGCCGCAGATATCTCCTGGTCAGAACGGTATTCAATTTCCTGACCAGGGCGCTATCCTGCATAGTTTCCCGCGAAATGTTCAAGGGAAGGTCGGCGCTGTCGACCACTCCTTTGAGAAAACGCAACCACTCGGGAAACAAACCCTTTGGCTCGGGGTCGATCAGCACCTTCTTGCAATAGAGCCCGACTTCGCACTCCGAGCGCATGAATCCCATGGCTTCGATATTGGTGGAGGGCGTGAACAACAGGGCATTTATGGCCAGGGGAGCATCGGCGTTGAAGTGCAGGCGAAGCATGGGTTCGTCGAAGGCTTTGCAGGCAAATTTGTAAAACTCGTTGTATTCCTCATCTTCCACCTCGGTTTGGTTCTTCAACCAAATGGCTTCCTGGGTGTTGACCCGTTCTCCATTCAGGTTGATGGGAAACTGCACAAAGGAGGAATATTCTTTGATAATGCGTTTGATGGTATCGGACTTGGCGAAGGATCGCTGGTCATCCCTCAGGGCCAGGACAATCTTGGTTCCACGGCGCTGGCCCTCGACCGGCTCGATCGTGTAGGAGCCGGAACCGTCGCTTTTCCAGACGTGCCCCTCCTCCTCTTTCCTCCAGGAGCGCGAATAGACCTTGACCTCCTTGGCCACCATGAAGGCGGAATAAAAGCCGACCCCGAATTGGCCGATCAGATTGGATTTGGCGTCACTCCCCTTGGAAAGGGCTTGTAAAAACTGCTTTGAACCGGAATGGGCGATGGTTCCCAAGTTTTCCACCAGTTCGTCGTGGCCCATACCCAGCCCGAAATCCTGAATGGTAACGGTGTTGGCGGTGTCGTCGGTGGTAATATTGACCTCCAGTTCCAATTGGTCGTCGAATATTTGCTTTTCCGTAATCCGGATGTGCCGCTGTTTTTCCAGCGCGTCCGAGGCGTTGGAAATCAGCTCGCGAACGAAAATTTCCTTATTGGTGTAAAGCGAGTGGATAACGATATCCAATAACTGCTTAACCTCGGCCTGAAATTGGTGTTTTTCAGGTAATTGGGGGCTCATAGCTTCCTTCATAATGCGATTCGACCCTACCTCAAATAATCGAAAAGTTGGCCATTTATAAGGCTGGCATAAAAAACATCAAGTTTCAATATGGCGTTGATTCTTTCCGGATTGAAGTCGGCAAAGGCGCCGGGGGCGCCAATTAGGAATTAGGAATGAAGAATGAAAAGGCTGAAGGTTAAAGGCTGAATCCAGAAACCAGCATCCAGCATCCAGCATCAAGGCTTGCCAAACGGCCGCTTGTACCACCTCCATCCGCGACCCAATTGGCCAAGACAATCTTCGGCCACCAACAGGGAGCAGGGGATGAGAAAAAGGGTGATGACGGTGGCGAATACGACTCCAAAACCCAACGATACCGCCATGGGAATGAGGAATTGGGCCTGGAGAGAGGATTCCATCATCAGGGGCAGAAGTCCGACAAAGGTGGTCAGGGAAGTCAGCATTATGGGGCGAAAGCGCCGGGCCCCGGCCTCCAATGCGGCATCGCGCAGGGATAGTCCCGCGGCCCTTCTCCGGTTGATGTAATCCACCATCACCAGCGAGTCGTTTACTACAACTCCGGCCAGGGCCAACATTCCAAAGATGGAGAGGTAGGACGGGGTGAGGCCCATGATCATATGCCCCAAGAGGGCGCCAATTACCCCAAAGGGAAGGGCGATCAGGATGAAAAATGGCTGTATCATCGACTTGAATGGAATAGCCAACAGCCCGTAGAGCACGAAGATGAGGGCCAGGGATCCAATAATGGTCCGCCGCTTCGATTCCTCCGCTTCGGCCACATATCCCACAAACTGGAAGGAAAGGCCTTCCACTTCGTTGCAAAGCTCCCGAAGCCTGGGAGTAATTTCCTTGGAAATGCCCACGATATCCACCGTCTCGTCCAGAGGTTGGGCCCCGATGCGGATAATTTCAGCCCCGTCGTTACGTTCCACGCTAGTGGGCGCTACGGTAAATTTTACATCGGCTACGGTGGATAAGGGGACATCCCCTCCCCGGGGAGTGCGGACCTTAAGGCGTTCGAAAGTGTAGAGGGACTCTCGTTTTTCCTGGGGCAATCGCACCATGACCCGAATGTCGTCGACATCCTGTTGCACTCGCTGGGCCTGTTCCCCGTAAAAGGCCTGGCGGATTTGGCGAGCCAATGATTGCTGAGTCAGCCCGAGTTCGGTAGCTCGCGGTTTCAAGGAAAGTTCCAACTCGTTAGCCCTGAAATTGACTCTGGCCCAGGCCGTACTGATACCTTGGTAATCGGCCAGCATATTACGGATCTCCATAGCCACCCGGGCCTTTTCAAGGGAGGAAGGACCCCGCAGCTCCAGGTTCAAATATTCATCGTTGTACTCCCCGCCCTGTTTAAGGGTGGATTCGGAATAGACACGGAAGTGATTGGCCTCGGGGATCGGGCCGATTATTTCTGCCCAACGGTTGGCAATTACGGTGTTGCGAGGGCCCGGCTCAGTGCGGCTTTCCGGGGGAATTACCTCGACCTGAACAAAACCTTCGGACTGCCGGTATCCCTTCCCCGGATAAGCCGCCCCGCTCACAAGTGAGACGTTTCTCACCAGCGGTTCCCCGCTACCGGGATCGACAAATTCTTCTTTCAACTGGTCCACGGCGGCCACCATGCGACGGATGTAGCGGTCGGTTACCTCCAGGGGAACATCGTCCGGCAGATCGAGGGTAGCGGTTAGTCGCAAGGCATCCACTGAGGGGAAGGAGGTAAAACCAATGCGGCCTCCCATGCAGTAACCTGCCATCAACAATCCCATGGTGGCAAAAACCGACAGTACGGTCCACCGGTGAGCCACCGCGGCTTTGAGGGAGGGATTGTAGACCTTCAGGACAAATATTTCGATGCTGTTGGCGACTTTGGTCTGGAACCGCGAGAACCTATTTGCGCCCGTCTTGATGCGGATGTGCTTTAGGTGGGCGGGCAGGATGAGCTTGGATTCCAACAGTGAAAACAACAACACCGGGGCTACGATGGGCGGAATTTGTTTGGCGAAATCGCCCCATACCCCGTCGAAATAGAGCAGGGGCAAAAATGCCACCGCCGTGGTAATAACCCCGAAGGTTACGGGCACGGTAACTTCTCTGGTTCCGACAATGCTGGCCTCAACCGGGTTTACTCCGGTCTTGAGTTTGGAATAGACGTTTTCTCCGGTAATGATGGCGTCGTCGACCACGACTCCGAGGACCAGAATATATCCGAACAAACTCATGATATTGGCCGTGACCCCAAAAAAGGGCATGAGGATCACTCCTCCGGCAAAGGCGACTGGAATCCCCAGGACAACCCAGAAGGCGACCTGTGGCCGAAGGAAGATTCCCAAAACGGCCAAAACGAGTATGCCTCCCTGCAAAAGGGAAGTGGCCAGGGTGTTTAAACGACCGCGAATACTCTCGGAAAGATCTTTCCAAATGTAGAGGTCCACTCCGTTGGGGAACCGTTCGTGGGCGCTATCCACATATTCTCGAACCTTGTTCGAAACATCAATGGCGCTTTCCTGACCCATTCGCATGACTTCCACATAGAGAGCCGGCTTTTCGTTGAACTCCACGTATTTAGTGCCCCCTTCAAACCCATCAACCACGGTGGCGACGTCGCCAATGAGCACACGGGCGCCGTCGGAGGAAAGAATGGGAATGTTGGCGAAATCTTCCTCCGTGTAGGCCTGCCCCCGGGTTCTCAGGGTCAGTCGACCACCCAGGTTTTGAATCGAGCCAGCCGGCATGTCGACGGAGAATCGCCGGATGGCATCGGCCAGGCTTTGAAAACTGAGATTGTAAGAACGGAGTTTGGTCTCGTCCGCCTCGATAGCGATTTGCCGGGGGCGATCTCCCTGCAGGCGGGTGCGGCTTATCCCCGGCATCTCCAGCAAATCATCCTGCACCCGTCTGGCCGCTTTCAACAGGTCGTGGTCACTCAAATTTCCCACCACAGCTATGGTGAGCACTTCCCGCACGTTGGCCGATTCGGGAATAAAGATGCGGGGGGGTTCCGTTTCTCGGGGGAAGGTTGTGATGGTGTCCACCCGGGCTTTGACATCTTCCATCAATCCGCGAAGGTCGGCGCCCGGCTTGGACATGATATAGAACCTGGCCCGGCCGCTATTGCTGTTGGCATGGAGGGCCTCAATTCCCTGCACGCCTTCCAGCGCTTCTTCCACCGGGATCAGAATAGCCTTTTCCACATCCTTGGCCGTAGCGCCGCGGTAGAGCATTTCCATGCGCACCACGTTCCAGGTCAGGGAAGGTGTCACTTCCAGAGGAATCTTGAAGAAAGCCGTGTAAATGCCTCCCAGCAAAATACCAACCATGAGAAAGTTGGCCGCGATGCCGTTGTGGGTGAACCAGCGAATCATGGGCCGCGAATTATTTGCCCACCGCGGCCCCCTTGGCGGAATGAGGCTCATTCAACATGGTCGTTTCCGTAGGGGCCTCGGGGTTGATATCGGGAAGAATTTCTACCCTGGCTCCATCCGGGGCGTAAGACAACCTGGTGGTGGCGATGAGGGAGCCATCAGCAATTTCCGGATCCCGAATAATAATGTGACGGGCATCCGACCAAATGGGTTTGATGGTTCTCCGGTGCATGGTGAGCTTCGTTGCGTCGACCAGGTAAATCTGATCCAGTTTTTTAACGGCAATCCTGGGCAGGGCCATTACTCCCCGGAGGGTTTTGCCCGATACGGTGGCGGTGACCGGTTGTCCAATGCGCAAGGGTGGTTTGCCCGTTCTGAGACCAAAGGGATCGTCCACCTTGGCAATGGCGAACAACTCGAGGGTGTCGGAGTCCAAGGCGCCTTCGGTGCGGATGATGCTGGCTTCCCAAACGGTTTCATTTTCCGGGTTCAAGATGTCCATAAGTTTGACGTGGACGGGTGGGTCGCCCGCCACCTCGGGTAGATCCAACAAGGGCAAGTCCACTCCTGAAATGGGTAGCCGCACCTCGGCGTAATCGGAGGCGAAAATGGTTCCCAAACCCGTAGAGGTTCGAATGGACTGGCCTATACCGACGCTCCGCTGCCGCACTCGGCCATCGAAAGGGGCGCGGATCTGGGTTCGTTCGAGGTCGCGCCGGGCCCGTTCGTACTGGGCGGTTGCCGACTTCATGTTGGCCTCTGCCTGGCGCAACTGCGGGATGCGCAAAACGAGTGGATCGGGCTCCTCGTCCAAGGCCAGTTTTTCCCAACTTTCCCTGGCCTGGTTGGCATGGGCTTGTTCCAGGGCGTGTGACGCTGTTGTCCTGGCAATCTGAGCCTCTGCCGTAGTTAGAGCTGCCTGAAAATCTGCCGTATCCAATTCTAACAATAGTTCGCCTTTGGTAAAAAATGCCCCATCCTCAAAACTGGAACTGATGCGCACGATTCTCCCCGCCACCTCCGAATTGAGGGTTATCTGGTCGTGTGGACGCACATTGCCCTGGGTCTCAATAGTAGTGGGATAATCCTGCACCACCAGTTCAATAACCTGGGTCTTGATCGGGCGCGGCTTCCCTCGGACTCTTTTCTTTTCTTCCGGCTCAAGGGACAGGGAGGCGTATCCGAACCAGCCGACGGCAAGAATGAAAAGGGGCGGCACCAGCCGGGTGGCAATGGACCTGAATTTTGCTGCTTTTGAATCTGCCATCTTCCTGGGTTACTGTCTTCTCGGTTTTACCAATAGGCCATTGCGTCCCGAAAGAGGTCGGACAACATCTCCTCATTTACCGGATAGGGGGACAATTTGGTGACCCGATGCTGGGGCAATGTGCCTTGGACCAGTTTGGGAATATCCTGGTCGGAGTAACCCACCGCGGAAAGGCCATTGGGCATGTTAAGGTCCCTCATGAGGTCGATAATGCGCCGGGCCAGGACCTCTCCTACCTCATCCTCGGCAACATCGGAGACATCTGCTCCAAGGGCTTCGGCGGCTCTCAAATGACGCGCCGGATTAGATCTGGATGTGAGACGAAAGACGGAAGGCGCATTTAAAATGACCGACATGCCGTGGGGAATGATGGGGTGATCAGACTTGTAGCCTTCAGGGACAAAAGCGCGCACGTTGCTGGACACCGGATAGGACATACCGTGGGGGAGGTGGACCCCGGCATTGCCAAAACCTACCCCCGCCATGCTGGCGGCCAAGTGCATCTTGCCGCGCGCTTCCAGGTCGTTTTCGTCGCGGAAGGCCCGGACCAAATAGGCATTTGCCATCCTGAGCGCCTCCAGGGACCAGATGTCGCTTAGGGGATTGGAACCCTGATAAGCGGGGCGAAGAAGGGGACGTTCGGGCTTGGGGCGCTCCCGGTAAGGGATGGCGGTGTAGGATTCCACCGCGTGGCTCAGGACGTCCAAACCGGTTGAAGCCACTACCGCTGCGGGCATGGTGCGGGTATTCTCCGGATCGATCAGCCCCAGGGTGGGTTTCAGTTGGCGGTGGGCGATTCCCGTTTTGGCATGAAGAGAGCTGAGGTCAAAAATGGTTACCCCGGTGGTTTCGCTTCCGGTGCCCGAAGTGGTGGGAATGGCGTATAGGGGCTTAAGGGGACCCGGAACCGGTTTGCCTCGACCGATCGGGGCATTGACATATTCCAACAAATCGGCCGGGTAGGTGGTGTACAAATTAACCGCCTTGGCCGTGTCGATGCTCGATCCTCCTCCCACTGCCACGATACAGTCGAATTCCCCGCCTTCGGCGAATTGGATGGCATCTGCAAAGGAGTGATCGGTCGGTTCAATTCGAACCCTGTTGTAGAGGCGGTGGGCAATTTTATTTTCCTCCAACGATGTAAGAACGTTTTGCATGGGGGGGAGGCCAGCCAAATGGGGATCGGTTATGACCAGGGCCTTGTGAAATCCCGCATCGACCAGGTCCATTCCGATTTCCGCCGTTACGCCCGGACCAAATCGGATGCCAGAGGTGGCCATCTCAAAAGCATAATCCCTTTGCATGATTTTTCCTTCTCCTATCGCTTAACCCGATTCGAAGTCCGGGGCAAGAATCATTCCTAATTCCTAATTCCTAATTCCTAATTCCTTCCCCTTCGTGGTTTATCTTGATGGTGGATCGGTAATGTAGTAGGCAAGGCTGATTCATCCGAGATTCTAATCAACCCAAGGCCAATAAATGAAATTCTTTCTCAACGGAGAGTGGCAAGACAGAGACGAACCTATCGAAGTCATTAATCCATTTAATGGCAGTGTTATCGACACCGTTCCCCTGGCCAGCCCTCGCGACGTGGACCTCGCTCTGGAAGCGGCCCTTGCCGGGGCCAAGATCATGGCCGCGACCACGGGTTATGAGCGTTTCCAGATACTCAGAAAAGCATCCGACCTCCTGCGCGAGCGGATGGAGGACTTGGCTTGGACCCTCAGTTCGGAAGAGGGAAAGGTTTTGGGGGAGGCCCGGTTCGAAATCGATCGCGCCAGCCAGACCATGGAGATCAGCGGGGAGGAGGCAAAACGTCTTGGGGGCGAAGTATTGCCCCTGGACGGGGGCAAGGATGTTCGGGGCAAGTTCGGTTTAACCCTGCGCGAACCATGTGGGGTAATCGCTGCCGTGACACCGTTCAATTTTCCGCTCAACCTGGTGTGCCACAAAGTGGGTCCGGCCCTTGCCGCGGGTAATGCCATCGTATTGAAACCGGCCAGCGACACCCCCCTCATGGCCCTTAAACTGGTGGAGGTCCTTTTGGAAGCCGGCTTGCATCCATTGGCCATCTCCTGTCTGACCGGTAGCGGCGCCACCGTGGGCGAGGGCATTTGCACCGATCCCCGGGTGAGGAAAATCACCTTTACCGGTAGTCGCGAAGTGGGGGAAAGGATATGCCGGGTAGCCGGGGCCAAGAAGGTTACCATGGAGTTGGGGTCCAATTCCCCACTCATCGTGTTGCCTGATGCGGATATGGATTTCGTGGCCCAAAGCACCACCATGACGGGTTACGCCAACGCGGGTCAGGTTTGTATTTCGACCCAGCGTCTCATCGTGCAGGAGGAGGCCCACCAGCCGTTGATGTCCGCCCTGGTCCCCAAGGTTGAGGCAATGACGACCGGAAATCAACTGGAGGAGACCGTAAAGGTGGGTCCCATGGTGCGGGAGAGCGATGCCATCCGGGTGGAGAGCTGGATAAACGAGGCTATCGGTGATGGGGCCAAACTGTTGGCCGGGGGAAATCGCGACCGGGCCAATCTGCAGCCCGCCTTGCTCGACAACGTTTCCCCCGGGATGCGCGTCTGCCGGGAGGAGCTTTTCGGCCCTGCCGTCGCCGTGGTCAAAGTCAAAGACGTGAATGAAGCCATTGAAATGGCCAATGATACCGAGTTCGGCCTCAGCGCGGGAATTTTTACCAGGGATATCGACTCGGCCATGCGATTTGCCCGCGAAGTCAAAAGTGGCAACATCCACATCAATTGGGGGCCTCTCTGGCGAACCGATGCCATGCCCTATGGCGGGATGAAAGGAAGCGGTTTCGGGAAAGAAGGTCCCAAGTACGCCATCGAGGAAATGACGGAAATGAAAACGGTGGTAATACACTCGCAGTGAGGAAATCGGATTCCCCCCATGAAACGCCCCAAAGATATTCAGATTATTGGAAACGAGATCGCCATTCTCTGGGAAAACGGGGAGGAAGATTATTTTCCTATGGAGTTTCTGAGGGAATTTTCTCCCAGCGCCGAGAACATAGGGGAGATGGATATCTTTGGGAATATATCGGGGGGGAGCGGGCCTCGGAAACACCCTGGCGTGGAAGTGGTCGGCTGGGAGCAAATGGGCAACTATGCCCTGCGTTTTGCCTTCAGTGACGGCCACTCAACCGGATTATTCTCCTACGATTACCTGGAAAAGCTGCGCGAGGCCCAGAAGAGATGGTCGCCCTGACCGATTGGTCCTCTGAATTCTCTGTGGTTAGTTCATTCTGACCCCTTGCAGGCCAAGCCCCGGATAGGATCAATATACCCCGCGTTTGCTGCCGGCAAAAAAGTCGAGAAACATTTTGGCTCTCGGGTGAGTGGAGTAGTCGGAGTCCCGGGCGGCGTCGAGGGCCTGCTTCCGGTTCAAGCCTTTTCGGTAAAAGGTCTTGAAGAGATACCTGACCACCGCCATATCCTCCATCCCGAAACCACATCGCTCCAAACCAACTTTGTTGTAGTACTTTACCTCCGGGTCCCGTCCGTCCACCAACATGTAGGGCGGAACGTCTTTGACCACCTTGGATATGCCTCCGACAAAACAGTGGTCCCCAAACCGGCAAAACTGATGGCCGGCTGATCCCCAGGAAATGTTGACACGGTTGCCGACGATACAATGACCGGCCAGTGCATTTTGCCCACTCATGATGAGGTGGTTTCCTATTTTACAATCGTGAGCCACATGTGAGTAGGCCAGAAACACATTGTCATGGCCGATTTTGGTGAATCCCCCATCCTCGGTTCCGGCGTGGATAGAGGTAAATTCGCGGAACACGTTGCGGTGGCCCACCCGCAGCCCGGGAGCGCCTCCCCTGAATTTCAGGTCCTGGGTTTTTGTCCCGATACAGGCGAAAGGAAAAACATCGTTCTCCTCTCCCAAATAGGTGCGTCCTTCCACCGTGGCGTGGTGATGGATGCGGCAGCTCCGGCCCATTCTGACTTCGGGGCCGATATAGGCGTAAGCTCCAACTTCGACCCCCTCCTCTATCCTGGCCCCGCTGGCAACCACGGCAGTAGGATGAACGGGCATGATTATCGGCCGTCCTCCGCCACGAGGGTAAACATCAGTTGGGCCGAGGAAACCAATTTGCCATCCACTTTGCAGGTCGCTCGCGCCATCCCGATTTTATTGGCCCTGATTTTCGTGATCATGGCCTCGATCAACAATTGATCCCCCGGGGTCACCACTTTGCGTAGTTTGACCTTATCGCAATTGATGAAAAGGGGAACCTTCCCCTCGCTCCCGCAACGAATCAACATGAGGATGCCGGCGGCCTGGGCCATGGCTTCGATTTGGAGAACTCCCGGCATGATGGGCCGGCCCGGGTAGTGCCCGCTAAAATACGGTTCGTTAATGGTGATATTTTTTATAGCCCTGAGCTCGGTATTGTCCGGATTGATATTGACTACCCGGTCCACCATGAGGAAGGGATAGCGGTGAGGCAACAGGTTGAGAAGCTGGCGGACATCCAGTTCGGTCTGATCACCGGAAACGATTTGTCGTTCAGACGGAGAAGTCGGCTTCTTTCTCTGGGGGGAGGACTCTTCCATCATTTTCCGATGGATGGTGCGGGTCAAATTTGCGTTGAGGGCATGCCCGGGGAGCAGGGCGACAATGTGAGCCTTGATGGGTTTCCCCAGTAAAAAGATGTCCCCGATAATATCCAAAATCTTGTGCCGCACCATTTCATCGGGGAAGCGGAGCGGTTCTTTGGACAGAATTTTATCCCCCTTGATGACCACGGCACAATCGAGACTGCCACCCTTGATCTTGCCCATGCGGAGGAGAGGTTCGATTTCCTCATAGATGGTAAAGGTCCTCGCCCCGGCGATCTGAGTGGAATAAACATCGGGATCGATATCGATGGAAAGGTGTTGGGTGTGAACAGCTTTTTGGTCCGAGGAGGTGCAGGTAACTTTAAAGCCGTCGTAGGGCAATGCCACTAAAGAGCGGTTTCCTTCGCTGACGGAAAGGGGTTCCTTCAGGACAAAAAATTTCCGGTCTTCATCCAGGGCGATAACCTCGGCCTGCAAAACCATATTGAGGTAAGTCTGGGCCGAACCATCGAACACCGGCAGCTCGTTTCCATCCACTTCGACCAGGATGTTGTCGATACCCAGGCCATTCAAGACGCTCAATAAATGCTCGATCATCTCCACCTTGGTATAACCGTCTGAAATAGTGGTACTGCGCACCAGGCCGGAGACGTTTTCGATAGTGGCTTTCACCTCCGGTTTGCCGTAGAGGTCCACCCTGCGAAATACCACCCCGTGGTTGGCTGGAGCAGGTTTGATGGTGAGGGTAACTTCTTCTCCGGTGTGAACGGCTTTTCCCTTGGCGGTCACTTCTCGTAGAATAGACCTCTGCTTCATAGAGGGGTATCCTTAGGAGTTTACTTGAAATGGGAAGCCCTATTTTGGCCCCTTTGGGAAGTTGACAATCGCGGCTGGACAATCTACCAAAGCAGCCAAAATTTGTTTTTCATGGCATCGTCCACAGAAATTCGCAAAGGTCGGGTATTGGATATCCAGGGAATTCCCCACCTGGTATTGGACATGATCCACCGCACGCGGGGACGCGGCTCAGGTTGGGTCCAAGCCACCTTGCGCAATTTGAGAACCGGGAGCAGTTCCACCATCAAATTTCGCTCCAACGAAGCGGTGGAGTTCATGCATACCCAGGTGAGCAAACTCGAGTTCAGCTACCAGGACCGCAACGGCTACTACTTCATGGACCTGGAAACCTACCACACCATTGAGATTCCCACAAGAGTGGTGGCGTCCATTAAGGAATATCTGGTTGAGGGAAACATGTACGACATCCTCTACGTAAACGGTGAGGCCATCGACGTGAATTTGCCCAATGTGGTAGAAATGGAAATCATCGAAGCGCCCGAAGGCCTGCGCGGGGATACAGCCAGCGCGGCTACCAAGAAGGCCAAGACCGAATCCGGTTTGGTCATACAGGTGCCGCTGTTTATCAAAACGGGCGACCGGGTCAAAATCAATACGGCCGAGAGGTCTTACGCCGGACGGGTTTAGGCGAGAGGCGGGTTAGGCTTCAGGCCACCCGTTCCACGATGAGTTGAGGCGGGTTGGGGCGTTTGGGGGCCAGGCGGTAAGCTTGTTTGAAATAGTCCAGGGAGCTTTCCAATTTGGCCTCGTTGTTGTAGTGGATCATCATCAAGGCCTCACCCTGTTTGACCTGGGTGCCGACTTTTTTGATTTCGGAAACCCCAACGGCGGGATCCACGTGTTTATTGCGATTATTCCGATTGGCCCCCAGCAATTGGACCCCGCGGGCTATCATGCCGGCGTTGATGGTATGGACATACCCGCGCTTGGGGGCGGGGAGTTTGCGTATGTGTTTGGCCACGGGAAACTTGTCCGTATCTTCGATGTAACTGGGGTCTCCTCCTTGCGCTGCCACCAAATCCTTGAGTTTCTCCAGGGCCGAACCATCCGCCAGATGCCGTTGCACCGTTTGCTTGGCCGACAGGGTGGAACCGGCAACTCCGGCCAGGCGGACGATTTCCATTCCAAGTTTCAGGACCAACTCCTGCAAGTCCTCCGGACCTTTGCCTTGTAAAAGCTCGATGGCTTCCTTGATCTCAAGTGACGTTCCCACCGTATCCCCCAGGGGTTGGTTCATGTCCGTTACCAGGGCTACGCAGCGCCGATTCAGTGAACGACCGACCCGAGTAATGGAACGGGCCAACTGGCGAGCCTGCTCCACGTCCTTGATGAAGGATCCGTTGCCCCATTTGACGTCCACGACGAGTCCCTCGGCCCCTTCGGCCAATTTCTTACTCAGAACGCTTCCGGTTATCAGGGGCAGGCTGGGTATGGTGGCGGTATTCTGGCGCAGGTGATAGAGCCTGCCGTCCACCGGCGCAATTTCGGGACTCTGCTCCACGATGGCACAACCGGTTTTGTGAAGTTGGTCGGAAAATTGTTCCAAATTCACCACACCGTTGAATCCGGGAATGGCATCTAATTTATCCAGGCTGCTAATGAGAAATTCTTCGTCCTGACTGACCATCATGGGCATGACGACGCCGCATGCCACGGCCAGAGGGGTCAAAACCAGCGAGGTCTTATCGCCCACGCCCCCTGTGGAATATTTATCGATTTTGGGCCGGGTAATCTTGGACAGGTCGAGGACCTCCCCGGAAAGCATCATCTCTTCGGCCAAGGTGGCCGTTTCCTGGGCGGACATTCCCTGAAAATAAATGGCCATTGCCAGCGCAGACATTTGATAGTCAGGCAATTGCCCATCGTACAAAGAATCTACAATGTAACGAATTTCTTCCTGGGAAAATTCTCCTCCATCCCGTTTCTTTTCCACAAGATAGGCGTAAGAAGGCTTTATGAACTTCTTAGGCGTCAGGATTGTTTTTCTCAAAGATCGCATATACATAACAACGATATAGGCCAAGATTCCCGCTTTAGTGGAAACTTTTCATTAGTAAATCGCCAGGGGTTTGCTGTCGAGCATAAACTCTTTGGTAGAGAAGATATTAGCGGCAAAACCGTCCCTTTGTGGGCCAGCCAAATCTGATCTTGCAGTTTCAATTGGGTCTTCATTCCTTGGTTGGATGACGGTCCGGTTCGACATAGCCAAGGGCCTGGAGCGGATCCTTCAGGTCACTGCAGCGGAGGTGAAACCCTTCGACGAAACCTTTTCGGCCGAAATCCGCCAGGCCGACCCGCGATTCGGCGATTACCAGGCCAATGGGGTGCTTCCATTCGCCCGAAGCAAAAACCTCAACCCGAGAATCCTGGCCGAAACATTGACCGCCGGGCTGATCGATTCGGGTCGACTTGACCCCGAAGTGGCGGAAGTCTCGGTAGCAGGGCCCGGATTTCTCAATTTCAGGCTCCAACCCCCTTTTCTCTTTCGTTGGCTCGAGACCTTTCAAAACCGGGAACAATTGCGGAAAGCGGCGTCCCGGCATTACGAGGGAAGGAAAATCGTAGTGGATTACAGTTCCCCCAACGCGGCCAAACAAATGCATGTGGGCCATATTCGTTCCACCGTTATTGGCGAAACCATCAAGCGCATGCTAACCTTTTACGGCGCCAGGGTCATAGGGGATAACCACATTGGCGATTGGGGCACGGGCTTCGGAAAATTGATCCTGGCCATCAAGTCCACTGGTTACGACCTGGAAGCGGAGCGGGAAAGTCACCTGGCGGACCTGGAAGCGCTTTATAAAAGAGGGAACCAAATGGCTGAGGAAAGCGAAGAGGCCCTGGAACAGGCCCGTCAGGAACTGGTAAAATTGCAAAACGACGATGCGGAAAACCGGAGTTGCTGGGAAGCGATCAACCGGATCAGCCGGTCCGGTTTCCATAAAATTTACCGGCGCCTGGGAGTAACGTTCGACCAGGAATTGGGGGAGAGCTTTTACCGCGACAAGGTCGGGCGGGTTTACCGGGAACTGGAAGAAACCGGTGTGGGCCGGGAAAGCGAGGGGGCCTGGGTGGTCTTTTTTCCCCATCATGTCCGCTTCAAGGAACAACCCTTTATCTACCGCAAATCCGACGGAGCCAGCAATTACGCCAGTACCGACCTAGCCACGGCGCTCTACCGTTTGGAGGCTTTTGGGGCCGACGAAATCATTTACGTAACGGATTCACGGCAAAGGGACTATTTTGAGAAACTGTTCCTCACCGTGACGGCTTGGTTCGAAAAAAAGGCCTATAAGTTGCCCCGACTTCATCATGTATGGTTCGGCACAATCTTGGGGGATGACCGGAAGCCGATGAAGTCGCGTAGCGGCGCGCCGATTTTTCTGAATGACTTGCTCGACGAAGCAGTGGAACGCGCCTTGGGCATCGTAGAGGAGAAAAACCCCCATCTCACCCCCGGGGAAAAACAGGACATCGCCGAAGCGGTAGGGGTGGGCGCGGTGCGCTACGCCGACCTCATGCAAAATAGAACGGGCGATTACGTATTTTCCTGGAACAAACTGCTCAGCCTGGAAGGCAACACCGCCCCTTATTTGCTCTACGCGGTGGCCCGGATTAAGAGTATATTCCGAAAAATGGGAGTGCAGGAAAATACCCCCCTCCCCCACGCCACTCCTCTGGAAACCGAAGCTGAAATAGGGCTGGCACGAAAACTCACCGCTTTTCCCTATGCCCTGGACCAAGCCTTGTCCGACTTGAAACCTCATCACCTGTGCACCTATCTTTATGAACTGGCCGGCGCATTCAGCACGTTTTACAACGCGGACAAGGTGAATGTCGATGAAGCGGGCCCACGGCAAAGGCGGCTCATGCTTTGCCAACGCACCTCACTCTTTCTTCAAACCGGTTTGCATCTTCTCGGCATCCGCCCATTGGAGAAAATGTAACCCCCCCCTCAAAAAAAAATTCCATGCAGGACAAACCCGATATCCCTTCAGCCCAGAATATAATGGGACTCCACGACGAGAGTCTCGTCAGGTGGAAGACAGATGGGGATTACCGAGCCAAAACCCGGGGCTTGACAGGTTGGATTGAAGAAAACCACCTGCGCAATATTCGACTCTGGCAGGCCGAGGACAAAGCCAGACGGGAAGACAGGGGATACGAGTATGTTTACCGGGCCAAGCGAGCCATCGACACCTTCAACCAACAACGAAATGATTTTATCGAGAAAATGGATGCCTGGCTGGTCCAAGCGCTCAACCCGCCCCAAAGGGGTTGCGCCTTCAACTCGGAAACGCCGGGCATGATGGTTGATCGCCTATCCATCCTCGCCTTGAAAATCTATCACATGCGGCTGCAAGCGGAGCGAGCCGATGCCTCGAAAGATCACCGCGAAGCATGCTCCCGCAAACTGGCCATTCTAACCCGCCAGCGCCAGGACCTGTCCAGTTGTCTCGACACCTTGCTGCAAGAGGTGCAAGAGGCCAGCCGCAGCTTTCGGGTGTACCATCAGTTCAAGATGTACAACGATCCGCAATTGAATCCCGAACTCTACGCCCCGGAAGGCTGAAAAACCTACTGAAACTGCCATTGGTAAGGGGCCTCGGAGAGCATCCGATAACCCGTTTTGGTGACCAGAACCACGTCCTCGATCCGGCAACCTCCCAGGCCGTGGTAATAAAGGCCGGGCTCCACCGTTACCACATGACCTGAACGGAGCCGGTGATTGGCCGTGGAAATGCGCGGGAATTCGTGAATATCCAATCCGAGCGAGTGACCTGTGCCATGCACAAATCCCTGCGGAACCCCGTTCAAAGTACCCGTTTTGAAACCTTCGGCCGTGAAAAATTCCGTTATGCTCCGGTGGATGGTTCTGCCATTTATCCTGGCCCGGATTTGAGAAAAGCCGAGCTTTTGGGCCGACCGGACCGTTTCGACCAGGCGTCCTTGGGCATCCGAGGCGCGACCTTTCAGGTAGGTTCGTGTCATGTCACCAAAATAACCATGAGCGCTCATGCGGGGAAAAATATCCACCACAATCAACTCGTTTGCCCTGAGTGGCCCGGTTCCACGGGAGTGAGGATCGCAAGCCTGATCTCCTCCCGCCACAATGGTCATGGCCGAGATACCCCCGGCCTTCAGGCAAGCCACTTCAATGGCTTGCCGAACCCGTTCGCTGGTGAGCGGACGGTTTTTATAATACAACTTTTCCGCCTTTATCGTGCTGGACCTGAGCAGACGCCTGACCTCCCGGTGGCCGGCAGCCGAACAACGGTTTCCTTCTCTTATCATTTCCACTTCCGCGGCCGATTTGATCTGGCGGGAAGAGAAAAAGGGCCCTCTTTCGATTTCGTAGGTCAGCCCGCGTAGCCGAAAATCCTCCACCAGTCGGGCTGGGAAATCCCCGGGCAGACGCAATCGGTCGATGGCGTAAACATGGGCCAGCCAGGCAATTTGATCGGCCACGCAAACCCGCTTTTTCCCCAGCCATTCCGAGGCGGACCGCCGCACCGCGGTCAGGGACAGAATTTCGGTAAAGGATGACTCGGACCGGGCCCGTCCATACTCCAGGTCGCTCAACACTCCGATTTTCCTGCGGCCTATCTTCAAGGACAAAAAGGGATCGGGAGCCCAGAAATGGCTCAAATAAAGTTGGTCGGAATTCCGCTCGGAGTCGGCGTAGAGGCAATCAGCTATTTTTAAGCGCTTTTTCCTTTTTTCCATGAGGATAAGGCATTTACGGTATGGGTCTCCTCTGCCCGATGTCTAGCCCATTAGCCCCAATCCGGAAGCCGCTCTTTTGCCCCTTGATCTTTTTTCTGGGTATTTTTTCCGGCTGCGCCAAACCGGCGGTGGAGGATTCACTTCCCTTTTCAACCTGGTTTCCCATCCGGTTGGGGGGAAAAACCATCGAAGTGCAGGTGGCCCACCTGCCCCGGGAGATCAGCCGCGGACTGATGTACCGCTCAAACCTGGGCCGGGACCGAGGCATGCTGTTTTACTATGACGCTCCCAGGAAAATGAGTTTTTGGATGCGCGATACGAGTATTGCCCTGGACATCGGATTTTTTACCGCGGACGGAGTCCTCCGGGAAATTTACCCCATGTATCCCATGGACGAACGGTCCGTAAAATCTCGCAGAGAGGATTTGGTCATGGCCATTGAAATGAACCAGGGTTGGTACGCCAATAACGGGGTCGGAGTCGGAGCCGGGCTGGATTTGGCCGTTCTCAGGAAAATGCTTTTGCAACGGGGGTTTGAAGCTTCCCGGATTCCCTTCTAGTGTGGCGTCCTTTAAATAATTCACCACAGAGGACACAGAGGGGGCTGGCGCCCGGTGGAGAGTGAAGAGTGGATAGTGGTGAGAAGTGGAACTACAATAGGGACGAAGGGGGTAGGCGCCGGTGGCTCCAATCAGGAATTAAAAATTGAAAGACACAAAGGCACCTGCCTACGCCAAGGCCTATGGCGTGACATGCAGAGGTAAATCAGGATCGTGATCTAACTGTAGGAGCGGCTTTATGCCGCGATTTTGCAGCCACAAAAGGCACAAAAAATACAAAATTCCCAATTTATTTCCCTATCCGTGATCTTTCCCTAAAATCTTTGTGCCTTTGTGCCTTTGTGCCTTTGTGCCTTTGTGCCTTTGTGCCTAAGACCGGGACTTTCCTGGGGAAACGTTCTGTTTGGGCAACGATTCGACATGAGTGTATTCGACCCGAAAAAGTTCATCCATCGCCCCCCTCAAATCTTTGGGCAAGTTCTGAACGGCCTTCTCCACGGGTTCAGGCTCTTCCCGGTTCCGGGGTCCTGGATTCGCCGATGACCCCGTCGTTTCCCGGGCACGGGGTGCGGGTCCGGAAGAAACTTGCTTCCCGGCAGGCCCAACTAATTTTTTTCGATCCAAGGATTGGGGCGCCTTTTTGGCCATTCCGGATAACTCTTTGATCAGGGAATCGATGGATCGGGTGCGGCTCTCCTCCACCGCCCGCAGAAGGGTTACTTCGAAATTTACCGTTTGCGACAACCCCATCTTTACATCCTCCTTGCCACGATGAAGGGCGTCGTTCATTCGCATCAGGCTCTCCACGGTCAGGGGTAATCCCAATCGGTTCGTTTCCCCGGCGGCGCGAATGCCATCGATGAGCAATTCTCGCAAATAGGCCTGTAGATCCATGAGGATCCGGTAGAGGTCCTTGCCTGAATCGGCCAAATGATCCACCGCGGCGAGGATTTTGGGGTAATTGCCCTGGGCCAGAAGAGAGGCCAGATGATGTATTTCCTTGCGCGAAGCCAACCCGTAGACTTCAAGCACATCCTTTTCGGTAATGGATTTTCCACAAAATGAAATGAGTTGGTCCAAGGTGGATTGGGCATCCCGCATTCCTCCGTTGGCCAGTCGGGCGATCGATTTGAGGGCGGTGTCATCGATCTCAATCTTTTCCCCTTTGGCGATCAGGCTCAATTGACCGCAGATCTTTTCTTGGCTGATGGGCCGGAATTCGAAACGCTGACACCTGCTCACAATGGTCGGCAAAATTTTTTGGGCCTGGGTGGTGGCAAAAATGAATTTCACATGGGAGGGGGGTTCTTCGAGGGTTTTCAACAGGGCATTGAAGGCTCCGACGGAAAGCATGTGCACTTCATCGATAATGTATATTTTGAAGGAGCACTGGGCCGGAGAATACTGGCAATCCTCCCGGAGTTGACGGATTTGCTCTACCGAGTTGTTGGAAGCTCCGTCAATTTCGATGACATCCATGCAACTGCCCTCCATGATGGCCCGACAAATGGCTGAATTGTCATCAGGGGATACGCGAGGTCCCCCCTCGCAGTTGAGGGCCTTGGCAAAGATGCGGGCGGTGGTAGTCTTCCCCGTCCCGCGCGGTCCAACGAACAAGTAGGCGTGGGCGATTCGTTGTTGCCGAATGGCATTTTTCAGGGTGCGGGTAATGTGGTCCTGCCCTACAACCTCATTGAACTGCTTGGGACGCCAACGGCGGGCGATAACCTGGTAACCGGTTGCCATAGAGGAAGGAAGGTGAAGGGGCCAGGTTACCTACGGCCAGCAAGATCATGACTACCGTTGCTACCTTCCGGTCCTGGCGGGGTTCGCCTGTCGCGCACCCGTAGGACCCGGCCAAACAAAAAGAGTGGAAAACCTGTTCCCGCATTTCAATCCCTTTCGCCATTTTTTATTTATTTTATCCCCCCGGATGATTTTCGGGCTGGAAGGACCCCGAATTATTTCCAAAACTGCGGGTATGGCTCAAGCTCTCAACGATTGGCTTTTTGCCGCCAAGGACTACGTGCAAGATCCGGTCATCCTTCTCAATGCAGGGGCCATTTTCCTCAATCTGGTCCTCAGCTATGTTCTGTCCAAAATTTTCAAACGCATCATTTTCCGGCGTCTCGCTACGGCGCCGCTGAAATGGGTGCGCGACACCCTGGCGCCCATTTGCGCCGCCCTCGTCCTTCCTACCCTTTTCGTGTTGCTTACCGCCTTGGTAGCGAGTGGCTTCTTCAACCGGGGAATTGATTTGGTTTTGCTGGCCCCGGCCTTCTCCCTGGGGATGGCCTGGTTCCTGCTAGCCGCTTTGAAATGCATTACCAAGGAGATCTTCTGGCGCCGTTTGGTGGGTATCTTCATCATTTTGGTGACCATGTTGGAAATTTTCGGCCTGCTCCACCCAACCTTGGGGATGCTTGGATCCATCGGGTTCCATATGGGGGAAGTCGATTTCAACCTGTTGGGGCTCATGAAGGGCCTGGCCACGGTTGGCTTCCTTCTTTGGATGAGCATCTGGTTGTCCAAATTGGCCGATTCCCAACTGCATCGCATGCCCAATATCAGCCCTTCCTTGGAGGTGCTTTTCTCCAAGATCTTAAAAATCGGGTTAATTAGCCTGTCCATTCTGATAGGCCTCACCACGGTGGGCATTGATCTTTCCTCCCTGGCCATTCTCGGGGGCGCCGTCGGTTTGGGTCTCGGTTTCGGACTGCAAAAGGTCATCTCAAATTTGGTCAGTGGAGTCATTCTCCTGCTGGATAAATCCATTAAACCCGGGGACGTCATCTCGCTCCACCAAACCTATGGCTGGATCAACAAACTGAGCGCCCGTTACGTATCGGTCATTACCAGGGATGGCCTGGAGCACCTCATTCCAAACGAAGATCTCATCACCAACCGGGTGGAAAACTGGTCGTTTTCCGATACAAACATTCGCTTGCGCGCTCCCATCCTGATTTCCTACCGCTGCGATGTCCGCAAAGCGGTTCAGCTATGTCTCGATTCCGCCTTTGCCTGCCCGCGCGTATTAAATGACCCTGCTCCGAAATGCCACGTCAAGGAGTTTGGGGACAATGGGATCGGATTGGAGCTGAGGTTCTGGATTGAGGATCCGTCCAACGGGGTGACCAACATCAAGAGCATGGTATACCAGGAAATTTGGGACCGTTTTCGTGAACACGGCATTGAAATTCCCTATCCCCAACGCGACCTGCATTTGCGGTCCGGCCGGCCGCTTGGGGTGGAACCGGAGAGGAACGAGGGATTGGAAATGGCCCAGGAGGAATAGACTCTCCCCTTCGGGGTGGGGCGCCCGAACCAACCAGAGCAAACCCGGTGGGACCTGCCAAAATGTTGGCTTGACTCGACGCCCCATTTGCGGAAAAAAGCGGGCCATAGCTTCGATTATGAAGACAACTTGCCCCTCACTCGGTCTCTTTTTGCACGGCCTATGGCTGCTCCTCCCCTGAGGGGAGTGCACAAATTTATTCCTCCGGGTTCCCGGATTACCGGCAAGTAGCAAAAAAATGAATTCGGGAACGTTCCACCCATAAGCCGACAACCATCCATTTTTCAGGTCCATGCAAAGAGTACCCATAACCAAGTATAAACCTTACCAACCGGTCGAATTACCGGACCGGCAATGGCCCGGCAAGACCATCGCCAAGGCGCCCATTTGGTGCAGCGTCGATTTGCGCGACGGCAATCAGGCCCTGGCCATTCCCATGAATATCGAGGAGAAACTGGAAATTTTTCAACTGTTGGTTTCCATTGGTTTCAAACAGATTGAAATCGGATTTCCCTCGGCCAGTAAAACGGAGTTTGAATTTTTCCGACACCTCATCGACAACGACTTGATTCCGGAAGACGTCACCGTGCAAGTGCTCGTTCAGGCCCGGGAGCATCTCATTGCCAGAACATTCCAGTCCCTTGTAGGGGCCAGGCGGGTCATCGTTCACCTCTACAACTCTACCAATCCGCTCCAGCGCCGCGTCACCTTCGGCATGTCCAGAGAGGAGATAAAAAACATGGCGGTGGAAGGGACCAAGAGGGTCAAGGAATTGGTCCCGACCGTTCCGGAAACACAAATCGATTTCCAATATTCTCCCGAAAGTTTCTCCGATACGGAATTGGATTTCTCCCTGGAAGTGTGTGAAGCGGTAATGGACGCCTGGGCCCCTGCCCCCGGGGAGAAGGTGATACTGAACCTTCCCGCCACGGTGGAATTGTTCACCCCCAACGTTCACGCCGATCAAATCGAATGGTTCTGCCGGCATATTTCCAGGAGGGACCGGATTTTCATAAGTTTGCATACCCACAACGACCGGGGTACGGGAACGGCGGCCACCGAGTTGGCTTTGATGGCCGGTGCCGATCGGGTGGAGGGAACCTTGTTCGGCAACGGGGAACGCACCGGGAACCTGGATATCGTCACGGTGGCGTTGAACATGTACTCCCAAGGCCTGGATCCCCAGTTGGACTTCGCCAACTTGAACCATATTCGATCGGTTTACGAGCGATGTACCCGCATGATGGTGCACGACCGCCACCCCTATGGCGGGGACCTCGTTTTCACGGCATTTTCCGGTTCCCATCAGGATGCTATCCGCAAGGGAATGGATCAGATGGATGCATCCGAGGGAGCCTCGTGGCAGGTGCCTTACCTGATTATCGATCCCAAGGATGTGGGGCGCAACTATCACGCCATTATCAGAATCAACAGCCAGTCCGGAAAAGGCGGAGTGGCCTTTGTCTTGGAAAAGGAGTTCGGATACGTCATACCGAAAGGATTGGTGCCCGAGTTGGGCAAAATGGTCTACGAACTGGCCGACAGGTTGTCCCGGGAACTTACCCCCAGCGAAATCCACCAAGCCTTTCTCAAGGAATACGGCCAAGTTTCCTCCCCCATGAAATTGCACGGTATCAAGACCGTTCAACGCTACGAGGAAACACGTGAAATACGGTTGGAGATTTCGCTCAGTTGGAAGGATGAACCAAAAACGATTCAAGGCAGGGGGAACGGTCCCATCAACGCATTTTGCAACGCCTTGGACCAAATCGGTTTGAAACAATTCAGCTTGTTGAATTTTTCCGAGCATTCCATTGGCCGGGGATCGGCCACCAAAGCTGCGGCCTACGTCCGGATTCAAGGCTATGACGACGGCGCCTACTGGGGCGTCGGCGTGGATACCAATATCGAACTCGCTTCCCTCAAAGCCCTGGTGGCGGCCATAAACCGTTTCGCGCAATATACGGCCCCCTCCCTCCGGCCCGAAGGAATCACACCCCAATGGCCGGAAGGATAGACTGGCCTTTTTCCCGGTTGATCCCGCCCCACTCAACCCCCTTAGTAACCGTGCATGGCGAATGATTTCTATAGCGATTTCGACTGGGAACGCCTGCCCGCGCGGGAACCGGTTCGCTACCGGACCCATTTTGAAATCGACCGCGACCGCGTGATCCACACCTCCGCCTTTCGCAGACTGCAAGCCAAAACCCAGGTCTTTTTATCCGGCCAATACGATATTTACCGCACCCGGCTAACCCACTCCATCGAGGTGGCCCAAATCGGGCGATCCATTTGCGGCTACCTGAAAAAGACCAGTCCCTGGTTCAACCACGGCTTCTACGTGGACCCCGTTCTGGTTGAGGCAGTCTGCCTGTCGCATGATCTCGGTCATCCCCCTTTCGGGCACAAGGGGGAAAGAACGCTCAATAGCCTCATGAGGCCGTTTGGAGGATTTGAAGGGAACGCCCAGACCCTTCGCCTGCTCACCGAAACCATTTACTCGCACAACTCCAAGCGCAGCGGAATGGGGCCCACCCGTGCCCTTCTCGATGGCATCCTCAAATACAAGTCCCTCTATTCCGAACGCCTCCATCCCTACAATCATTTTCTCTACGATGACCAGAAACCCTACCTGGATTTCGTCCTGGAAGGTGGCGACCTCTCGGGAGCCTGCCAAACCCCGCAGAAAAAGAACGCTTTCCGGAGTCTGGAGTGTCAAATTATGGATTGGGCCGATGAAACCGCCTACTGCTTTCACGATCTGGCGGATGGAATCCGCATGGGGTTCGTCACCATAGACAAGTTGGAAAGATGGGCCGAGGCCAATGATCTGGATTCGGAGGACGCCCCACAAATGGAAAACCTCATCCAGACCATAGAACAGGGAGATATAGAACCCATGCTGGAGAGGAAAATCGGGGAGTTTATCCGCGCTGGCAGCCTGGTGGAGCGAAGTAATTTTATGGCCGAAAAAACCCATCGTTATCGATTCGGGCTGACCATTGACCCGGCCCTGCAGAAGGAATGCCGTCTCTATAAGGCCATCTCCATGGATATCGTCTTCCGAAGCGAACGCGTCGGTCAGTTGCAATACAAGATCAACCGCATGCTGGGAGGTCTTTTTGAGACCCTCCTGGAAAGTTGTGAGGCCGGGGATCAAAGTTCCCTTCGCTTTTT
Source organism: Opitutales bacterium (assembly GCA_965218995.1). Lineage (GTDB taxonomy): Bacteria > Verrucomicrobiota > Verrucomicrobiia > Opitutales > UBA2995 > JAABVD01. The sequence goes on along the minus strand of CBDCML010000004.1, from coordinate 1,052,285 downwards.
ATCGACCAAATTGGAGAAGCGATTGCGGGGAGTATCCGAAGGCCCCCGGATGGCAAGGTTGATCTGCGATTATCTGGCTGGGATGACAGACCACTTTGCCATCAGGACCTTTCGCCGACTCTTCGATCCCGGTTTCACTTCCATCGCGGAAATAGATTGAACCGCCCGGGCGCGGCTTTTTCCATGGACCCGTTGACTTTGGCCCAAAAAACCAATGTCATTTTCTTCTTCTTTTCCCCAGTCCTCATGTCTCATTCCCCATGCCCAATCATAGCCAAACCCCGCTGCAACGTTACCTGGCAAAAGCAGGCCTATCGGCCGACCCGGCCCTTGTCGGTTACCTGGCCAATCTTCAGCAGGTAGGCTCGGTCAACCGGACCATCGCCCGATCCATCGTAAGCGAGCTGGAAGACCAGCGCAACCACCTGAAACTCATCGCCAGTGAAAATTTCACCCGGCTACCCGTGCAGGCTGCCATGGGAAACCTGCTTACCGATAAATACGCGGAAGGCTTTCCCGGCTCGCGGTTTTACGCCGGGTGCGAAAACGTCGACGACCTGGAGAGGGAGGCCTGTCGTCAAGCTTGCCAACTCTTTGAGGCCGAGCACGCCTACGTGCAACCCCACTCCGGAGCCGACGCAAATCTCATAGCATTCTGGGCCATTCTTCAGGCCCGGGTGGGAATCCCGGCGCTGAAATCCCTGGGGGAAACCAATCCAGCCAATCTCTCCCGGGAAGACTGGAACAGAATTCGCCACGCCATGGGCAACCAGAAAATGATGGGCCTGGACTATTATTCGGGCGGCCATCTCACCCATGGTTACCGGCTAAATGTTTCGGCCCAGTTTTTCGACAGTTATTCATACTCGGTAGATCGCCAAACCGGGCTCCTCGATTACCAGGAGCTGGAAAAACAGGTCAAAGATATCAAACCCCTCATTCTCCTGACCGGCTATAGCGCCTACCCACGCAAAATAAATTTCCGCCGCATGCGCGAAATCGCCGACCATGTCGGCGCCGTTTTAATGGTGGATATGGCCCATTTCGCCGGGTTGGTCGCGGGCGGGGTGTTTGCCGGGGATTATAACCCCATGCCATTTTCCGATGTGGTCACCACCACCACCCACAAAACCCTGCGCGGCCCGCGCGGGGGGGTAGTACTGTGCAAGTCGGAATTTGCCGAGTACGTGGACAAGGGTTGTCCCCTGGTTATCGGCGGGCCGCTTCCCCACATCATGGCAGCCAAGGCGGTTGCCTTTACCGAAGCCAATAAACCCGAATTCAAGGCCTACGCCGCAAAAATTGTGGAAAACTCCCGCGCCTTGGCCCAAGCCATGATCGAACGGGGCCTCAGCATTGGCACCGGGGGCACCGACAACCACCTTCTCCTGATCGACGTCACTACCTTCGGGCTGAACGGTCGTCAGGCGGAAAGCGTGGTACGGGAATGCGGCATCACCCTGAATCGCAACGCCTTGCCCTTCGATCCGAATGGCCCCTGGTACACTTCCGGACTGCGGGTGGGAACCCCCGCCGTAACCAGCCTGGGGATGGGGGTCGAGGAAATGAAAGAAATCGCCGCTATCTTTGAGCTGATCTTCTCCAATACCCGGCCCAGGTTGCTGACCAAGGGCCCAAAGGCCGGGAAACCCAGCAAGGTCAAATACGAGATTTCCAACGGCATAGCCAAAGAGGCGCGCCGCCGTGTATCCGAACTGCTGGATCGTTTCCTTCTCTATCCCCAACTCGAACTCGAATTTCTCAAGGCCGCTGTTCCGTAAAGGAAGGGGTCAAACGTAGAAAATAGAATTATCCCCCCCATCGCGATTCGTTTGGGATGGCAATGAGGAAAGGATAATTCTATTTTCTACGTTTGACCCCTTTCCACCACCTCAGGGTCAGTCGTGGTACGACAGAGACATAGGTTACAAATAATCCGGGCACATCGGTTACACTTTATTACTTTCATTTAGGGTTCGGTGTGTCGAGGATTTCCGATTCGCAGGGGCGATGTAGGCCGTAGGCCGGAAGCGCCTCTGCGAGTCGAACCTCAGGTTTCCCAGATACAGATTAGCGTAATGCAATTGGACCGTGCCTTGGTCGTCTTCAAACAGTCCCATCCGGCAACCGGCAAAGTGTTCTCCCACATGATAGCTCTTCCCCTCAAAAGATAGAAAGCCTCTGGTCGATATCGTCTTGACGAGGTAGTTTTTGGGGTAACGGATTTTGACGTTTTCGCCCATGCGTTTTGATGAGGGTTGGTACACTTCGGCCGGTCTTTGCATGCCGAGAGCTTCGTGAGGCCTTTCGTGATTGTAGGTGTGTGCCCAGCGTTGGAACCGTCGTTGTTGGGCAAGCAGGTTGGCCGAAGGCGGCTGGGTGGCTTCCGCTTTCAGATCCCGATGCATGCGTTCGTGAGAACCGTTGTCCTGGGGATGCCCAGGACGGGTAAACTCAACGGCGATCCCCTGCTCAATCCACCAGACACTCAGCCGGGAGAGGCGCCCTAGCCCATTAGCCGAAAATGGAGTGCCATGATCGACCCGGATGATGCCGGGAAGCCCGTAAAGACGGGCCATACGCTTGAATCCACGGTAGGTGGTAGCGAATTGTTGATTGGGCATGGCCCGGCAACCCAGTATGTAGTGGCTATTGAGATCTTTCAGTGTCAAGGGGTCACAACGGGTGCCGTCTGCCAGCTTGAACCAGCCCTTGAAATCGATCGTCCAGACATGGTTGGGATACTCGGCCTGGGTCAACTCGCAAGGTTGAACCAGATAGGCTCCAGGTCTCCGCCGGCGGGGCTTGATCATGCCGTTGCGCTTCAGTATTGCTCCAATCGTACTGCACGAGGGAGGCCTCCCGATGCCATGCTTCTTCAAAAGCAAATCCCTGAGCTTTTTCGGTCCCCAGGTCGGGTGCTTGCGGCGGTCCTGCAAGATGAGCTTTTCAACCACCGCATCGGTCAGGTTGGCATAACGCTGTGGGCACCGGCTTTTCTCATGCAAGCCGGAGGCTCCATGTTGCTCGTATCGTCGCAGGTACTTGTGGCCAGTCTTGCGGCTGATTCCGAAGTCATGACACAGCTCTGATATCGTAAATCGTCCACTCTTGGCCAAGTGCACGAATCTTAGTTTTTGGTCCATTAGGTCTACAGTTTTCCAGGGCATAATGCCCAGTTTGACTGTAACCTATGTCTCCGGTCTATCTGTTACCGATGTCTCCGGTTCATACCCGTCTTGTAAAAGTGTATGGAGTACAACGGAATACAGTTTTTAAGACCTGACCCTTTTCTTTCGGAAGGCATCACTTTTCTACGGCATGACCCCGACTGGCGTCCATACTATATTCCTCTACAAAGTCGCTTAACTAAGCGCCATTCACGTTTGACCCCTTTCCACCACCTGTCCGAGGGAAGCAAACCGGTCCTTGAGGGCGGGATAGAGGGCACGGTATTCGGGATAATAGTCCGCATATACGGCTTGGTGGGGACCGGGTTTGGTTTCTCCGGTTTTCTGCACAACCTTGGCTACGGCTGAATCGAGGTCGCCATAAAGGCCCGAGGCAACTCCGGCCAACACCGCCGCCCCAAAGGCCGCCCCCTCTGTCACGTTGGTAGTGACGATCCGGGATCGGTAAATATCCGCCTGCATCTGCAACCAGAACGGACTTTTGGCTCCACCGCCGGAAGCCCTGACTTCGGAAATTTCCAATCCCAGATCTCGCATCAGTTGCAGGGAATCGTTCATGCCATAGGTGATTCCCTCCAGCACGGCGCGGGTCAGGTGAGGTTTCCGGTGACGCAGGGTCATCCCAAAGAAAACGCCCCGCGCCTGGGGATCCGGGTGGGGAGTCCGCTCCCCGGACAAATAGGGCAGGAACAAGAGCCCTTCACTCCCGGCCGGGGCCTTCTCCGCCTGTTGGTCGAGGTATTCGAAAACGTTCGATCCGGCGGATTTCGCCTTCATTTCCTCCCAGGAGCCAAGGGTATTCTTATACCATTCGAAACTGCCCGCGGCCGACAACATGACCCCCATCAGGTGCCATTTATGGGGAACGGCGTGGCAGAAAGCATGCAAGCGTCCATTCGGCTCCACCCGGAATGCGTTGGAATGGGCAAAGACAACCCCCGAGGTTCCCAATGTGGCCGAAACGATGCCTTCGCCAATGATCCCGCAGCCCACGGCCTGAGCGGCCTGGTCCCCCCCGCCTGCGGCTATGGGTGTTCCCTCCAATAATCCCGTGGCTCTGGCCGCTTCAGCCGACACCGTGGCGCTGGCTACGGGCGACTCGGTCAATTCCGGGAGAAAACTTCCCTTCAACCCGATGGCTTGGCACATCTCATCCGACCAGGACCGTTTACCGACGTTGAGGAGGGAAGTGCCCGAGGCGTCGGAAACATCGGAAAAATGCTCCCCGCTCAAAAGGAACCTCACGTAATCCTTGGGTAGGAGGAAGCGCGCGGCCCTGGCAAAAATTTCCGGTTCATTTTCCTGCACCCAGGCAATCTTGGGCGCGGTAAATCCGGGCAAGACCGGATTTCCGGTCAATTGGAGAACCCGGTCCGCCCCCACTCTTTGGGTGATCTCCGCACATTGTTTGGCCGTGCGCTGATCGTTCCAAAGAATACAGGGGCGCAGCACCCGATCCTCCCGATCCAGCAAAACGAGGCCATGCATCTGGCCGGTCAGGCCGATCCCTGCAATGGCTTCGGGGGAAACGTTGCCCAACTCCATTAACCGCTTTATGGATAGGCAGGTCGCCTTCCACCAAAGGGCGGGATCCTGCTCCGACCAAAGCGGTTTTGGGATATGGAAGGTATAGGACTCGCTGACGCTTGCCCCCACAGAGCCGGCCTCATCCAGGAGAAGGGCTTTCAGGCTGGAGGTGCCGACATCGATTCCTATCAGAAAATTCATTTTCAAACGGGGTTGCTCTTCTCCCTAGATAAATTCGTTGATCAGGTTTTCCAGCATCTCCTGGCGGCCGCTCTCTACGGTGGGCTCCGGATGGGAGAGACTGTAGGCTTCCAATTGGGCAAATCCCACCTCCCCGTTTTCGATTTCGGCGCCTATCCCGGCATCCCAACTCGAATATCGATTTTCGACAAATTCATCCAAGCGCCCGTCTTCGATAATGGCATGGGCTGTTTTCAAGCCGCGGGCAAAGGCATCCATCCCCCCGATGTGGGCGTGGAACAGGTCCACTGGCTCAAAACTTTCCCGGCGCACTTTGGCATCGAAGTTCAATCCGCCCTTTTTTAACCCTCCCATACGGAGGATCTCCAACATGATCTGGGTGGTCAGGTAAATGTCGGTGGGGAATTGGTCCGTATCCCATCCCAGATGGGGGTGTCCGGTGTTGGCATCGACCGACCCAAGGGCCCCGGCGCCCGCCGCAACGGTCATCTCGTGCCACATGGAGTGTTGGGCCAGGGTGGCATGATTGGTCTCCAGGTTGAGCTGAAAGTGATCCAGCAGGTCGTATTGGCGCAGGAAATTCAAACAGGCCGCCGCGTCCGAATCGTATTGATGGGCGGTCGGTTCTTTCGGTTTGGGCTCTATGAAGAACTGCCCTTCGAAACCAATTTCCTTGGCGTAAGCGACGGCCATATGCAACAGGGCGGCCAGGTGATCGAGTTCGCGCTTCATGTCCGTGTTCAGGAGCGTGGTGTAACCCTCTCGGCCACCCCAAAATACATATCCTTCCCCGTCCAGGGCCCGGGTGGCTTCCATGGCGGATTTCACCTGTGAGGCGGCGTAAGCGAACACATCGGCGTCACAGGATGTCGCGGCCCCGTGCATATAGCGGGGATGGGCAAAGAGGCAGGCCGTTCCCCAAAGCAATTTCTTGCCCAACTGGGCCTGCAAGGTCTGCAAGGTCTCCACCAGGGCTTCCAGATTCCGATTGGATTCCGCCAATGTGGCGCCCTCCGGAGCCACGTCCCGGTCGTGGAAACAGTAAAAGTCCAAGCCGAGTTTATCGAGAAACTCAAAAAAGACTTCGGCCCGGCGCCGCGCGTTTTCCAGGGAATTGCTGCGATCATCCCAGGGTTTAAGGGAGGTGCCCACCCCAAAGGGATCGGTCAACTCATTGCGCATGGTGTGCCAGTAAGCGGCGGCGAACCGAAGGTGGTCCTTCATGGTTTTGCCGCCTACGACTTCATCGGGACGGTAATGTTTAAAGGCCAGCGGATTCCGGGAATCCACTCCTTCATAGGGGATCCTGGGTATATCGGGGAAGGCTTCTGACATGGAAATACTTATGGGTTGTCGATGGATGAGGAACAAAGGACAGGCCCGGAATGGCCCATGCCAAACTATGCAAAGTGACGCTTTCCCGGGTCAAGGGCAATGGGCCCGGAAAGACGTCAGGCCTTGACTCTTGACAATACTGGCCCTTTTGCCCAGCCCGGGTGGCAGGATTGCGAGCAGCAACAAGTAGATATTATAGGGTCGGTATAAATCGATCGGTATGGTCAAGAGTCAAGACCTGACGTCTTCTCTTCTCCTTCTCAAGCGTAAAGGAGTTTATTGACAGGGAAACTCCCCTATTGTCCACTTTGCCCCGATGTCTCACCCAGCGGGTAGACATCGGGCCGAACCCCGGCTATCCCATCCGTCCAATCAGCCAATTGCATACCTGACCATAATGAATTCATTGATCTTCTGGCCCATCCCCGTCGCATCCATCATCGCGCTCGTATTTGCCTGGATTTTTTTCAAGTCCATGATGAAAGGGGAAGAGGGAACCGATCTCATGATTAAAATCGCCTCCCATGTGCGCAAGGGAGCCATGGCCTACCTGAAACAACAATACAAGGTGGTGGGGTTTGTCTTCCTCATCATCACCCTGGTTTTTGCCATCCTTTCCTACGGACTGGGCGTGCAGAACGGCTGGTTGCCGGCCGCTTTTCTCATGGGGGGATTTTTCTCAGGTCTGGCCGGTTATTTTGGTATGAAGACTGCCACCTGGGCGTCCGGACGCACGGCGCAGGCCGCGACCGTTTCGCTCGACAGGGGATTGAGGATATCCTTTCGCAGCGGCGCGGTCATGGGGCTGTCGGTGGTCGGACTGGCTCTTCTCTACATCAGCATTTGGTGGGTGGTCCTCGACACCTTTGTCGAGGCCTCCGATCCCCGCCACAAAACCATGATTATGGCTACGACCATGCTGACCTTCGGGATGGGAGCATCCCTGCAGGCCTTGTTTGCCCGGGTCGGAGGAGGAATATTCACCAAGGCCGCAGACGTCGGAGCAGACCTGGTCGGCAAGGTGGAAGCGGGCATCCCCGAGGACGATCCCCGCAATCCCGCCACCATTGCGGACAATGTTGGGGACAATGTTGGGGATGTGGCCGGGATGGGGGCCGACCTCTACGAATCTTACAGCGGTTCGATTCTGGCGGCCGGGGCTTTGGGGGCCGCCGCCTACGTCAATGCGGATCCGGGTCATCAATATGCCGCCGCCCTGGCCCCCATGCTGGTTGCGGCCATTGGGATTATCCTGTCCATTGCGGGAACTTTTTTTGTTCGCACCAAGGATGGCGCCACCCAAAAGGAACTTCTGGCCTCACTGGAAAAGGGCATAAACATTTCCGCGATTTTGATCATTGTGGCTTCTTTCCTGGCCCTGCGCTGGCTGAACTTTCCCAACTACCTGGGGGTATGGGGGGCCATAGTGGTCGGGCTCGTAACCGGTATAATCATCGGTAAGACGACGGCATATTATACCTCCTCCGAATACAAGCCCACCCGGGAGATATCACGGAATGCCCAAACCGGTCCCGCCACCGTGATCATCGCAGGCCTTGGAGTGGGCTTTATTTCCACCGCCATACCCGTGCTTGTCATCGGGGTGGGAACCGCCCTGGCCTTCTTTTTCGCCTCGGGCGGCTTGGAGTTGTCCAACATCAACGCCGGACTCTACGGCATCGGTATTGCCGCGGTGGGAATGTTATCCACCTTGGGTATCACCCTGGCCACGGACGCCTATGGACCCATTGTCGACAACGCCGGGGGAAACGCCGAGATGGCCGGCCTCGAACCGGAAGTGCGCAAACGCACCGATGCGCTCGATTCTTTGGGCAATACCACCGCCGCCACCGGCAAAGGATTTGCCATCGGCTCGGCCGGCCTGACCGCGCTGGCCTTACTGGCTTCCTACTTCGAGTCCATCCGCCTCGGCATCGTGAACGCCATCCGGAAGTCCGGCAGCTACCTGTTCCCGGACGGGACCGAAGTCAGCTCCATGGAAGGGATAAGCGGCCTTTCCCTGATTGATATGGTGCAGAGTTTTGAGGTGCACCTGCTCAACCCCAAAGTGATCATCGGGTTACTGCTCGGGGCCATGATGGCTTTCCTTTTCTGTGGCCTCACCATGAACGCGGTGGGCCGCGCCGCCGCCCAAATGGTCAACGAAGTGCGCCGCCAATTCCGCGAAATCCCCGGTATCCTGGAAGGGGAAAGCGAACCGGACTACGCCCGCTGTGTGGAGATCTCCACCATCGGCGCCCAAAAGGAGATGCTGTTTCCGTCCCTGCTGGTGATTTTCGTTCCGGTCCTGATCGGGATCCTCTTTGGGGTTCCCGCGGTGGTCGGACTATTGGCCGGCGGCCTTTCCTCCGGGTTTTCTCTGGCTATCTTCATGGCCAACTCGGGCGGGGCCTGGGACAACGCCAAGAAATATATCGAAGAGGGAAATTTCGGCGGTAAAGGTTCCGAGGCTCACAAGGCCGCCGTCATCGGCGACACAGTGGGGGATCCCTTCAAGGACACCTCGGGCCCCAGTCTGAACATTCTGATCAAACTCATGTCCATGGTGGCCATCGTCATGGCAGGGGTCACGGTGATCTACAGCCTTTCCTGATCCGGCCTCTTTTTCAAACCGCTCCTGAGGGAAAAGGAAAAGGGTCAGCCCTTGAATGGCGCTTGGTTAAGCGACTTTTGGAATGTTCGATCATCTCGGAGAAGGAAGGGGTCAAGACGTAAAAAGTTATGCCTTACAGGGTCGGTCGTCTTGTAAAAGTGTATGGAGTACAACGGAATACAGTTTTTAAGACCTGACCCTTTTCTTTCGGAAGGCATCACTTTTCTACGGCATGACCCCGACTGGCGTCCATACTATATTCCTCTACAAACGCGCTTAACTAAGCAGCATTCAAGGGCTGACCCTTTTCTTGCCTCCTGAAGCGCCACCGGGCCCCGGGGGAAGTAAAATTTCATTCCTTTGAAAAGGGGCTGGAAAAATGTCATCGGATAAACTAGAAATTTTCTGGAATTTTTATGTGGTTCCGGCAAAATTTCCTTTCATTTATCACTGTCTGCTTCGCTCTTGGGGGAGTGGGAACCATCTTCTTTTACCATTTCTTTCTGTCTGGGCTGAGAGAGAGGTTGCGCCATCTTCAGGATGAAATCCTGCCGTGGGAGGGGGATTTACAGATCCTGGGGTTTCGATTGGAAGAACTCGACCTCCATCGGACCTTGGGTTTCGGCCTGGTCGGTTTGAATTGCGATGTAGGTATGAACGAGACCGATCCGCCCGTGCGCATCACCGCGCAATACCTGGGATGGCGATGGCGGGGCATGCCCAATGGAAGGCTTAAAACCATGGCCCGCAATCTCCGATTGGCCTCGGGTAGTCCGGCCAAGCCCCTGTTGAACGACCGCTACAGGATGCGCCACATCGAGGTGCATTCCATGGAATACGAAACGCATGTCTCCATGCTCGATTTGAAGGATTCCTTGGGTCGGGTCTACCATGACTTCAAGGAGATTTTCCAACGGGGAGAAAGCACGGCGCCTATGCATCTCCAAGGAACGATGTATTTTGAATTCAAGATCGGGGAAAGAGCCTTTCAACTGCAGCAGCGATTTCGGACCCGGACGTCCGATGGCGTTTCTCGCATCGTGTTGAATCGGGAAGATTTGGAGCATGTGGGGCCGAAGTTTGCCGACCGTCTCTCCAGGGGAGATCTGGATCTGGTGGCCAATCATCCGTTAAAGGCTCCTACACTTTTTGAAATCCAGCGCCAGGCCGAGGAAAAGTCCAGGGCCATACGCTGGTCCGAAATCGACTTTCCCGAGGACGCCTACCGCCATGTATTATGGAGCTACCTGCTCACCCAAGAATACGGCGCCGAATTTGCCCATGTGGTAACCAATGCCCATGAATTAGGATCCTACAATACAGCCGAAGAGAAGGCCAAAGACCGACAGAATAACCAAGTCGGCATCCATTATGCCCAGGAAGGTGTTCGGGAGGATAAACTACTCGCCAGAGTGCTGTCCGACCCACGGATCCGCCGCTAACCCCTCGGCCGGGCCTTCAAAGCTTGAACTCCTCCACAACGATCCTCTATTTTCCAGATTTGCCCTCATCTGCTTTGGAAACGCAGACCGAGGCCACGACATACCATGCAAAGTTCTAAAACACGACAACCCAAACGGAACAGAGGCCCCTTAACGGACCACCCGTTTGCCAAACTGGGCCTGAATTACCGCGTCGTCCGCGCCGCGGTCAAGTGTGGCTATTCGGAGCCGACCTCCATTCAAAGCCAAGCCATTCCAAGGATTTTGCGAGGGAAGGATGTTATCGGATCTTCCCAGACCGGCACGGGCAAAACTGCCGCTTTCGCCTTGCCCATCATTTCCAGATTGGGCAAACACGGCAAATTTCGCTGTCTCGTCCTGGAACCCACCCGGGAGTTGGCCGACCAAGTCAACAAATCCTTTCAAAAATACGGGGGATTCACCAACCTTCGCAGCACCCTTATTCAGGGAGGAGTGGGATATTCCCGACAGTGCCAGACCCTGGCCAAAGGGTGCGACGTCGTCGTGGCTACCCCAGGTCGTCTTCTCGATCACTTTCAACAAAGGAACCTCCATTTCCGGGATATCCAAATCGTCGTGCTCGACGAAGTGGATCGAATGCTGGACATGGGGTTTCTGCCCGATGTCAGAAGGATCGTAAAATTGACTCCGCGCAAACGGCAGACCCTTTTCTTTTCCGCCACCATTCCCTCGGCCATCGAGGGCCTGGCCCGGTGGACTCTGAAAAATCCTTACACCGTGAATATCGGACGCCGCCGTAGCGCCGCCGAAACCGTGACCCATCAGCTCTATCCGGTGGCGCGCAACCAAAAAATCGACATGCTCATCCGATTGCTGGATGATGCCGACTACCAGAGTGTCCTCATTTTCACCGAAACCAAATTGGACGCAGAAGTGTTGGCCCGAAAAATGGAGACACGGAACTTCGCCGTTCATACCCTCCATTCCGATCGATCCCAACGCGAACGGAGGCTTGCCCTGGATGGCTTCCAGAAAGGCAAATTCGAGATCCTCGTAGCCACCGACGTAGCCGGTCGCGGACTGGATATTTCCGGAATCTCGCACGTGGTCAACTTCGATGTGCCCAGAAACCCCGAGAACTACGTCCACAGAATAGGTCGAACCGGACGAGCCAATGCGGAGGGAGATGCCCTGACCCTGTTCAGTTCGGATGAAATCGCCGAAGTCAAGGCCATCGAAGCCTTTATCGACCAGGAGATCAAGCGCGTCAAGCTGGACAATTTCGACTACGCATTTACCACCCTGTTGCGAGAAAAACCCCAGTCCAGACCGGTTCGAAGGGGCAGAAACCGGGGATACGTGCCGGCCGACACCCTGCCCATCGACATCAACAAACGACGCCGCTAGTCCCGCCTCGCTGCCCAAGATATGGCTGGGGAGGATTGACCGACAAAATTTCTCATGGAAGAAGCGATGAACCTCAAAGACAAAACCCGGCTTTCACGACTCAAGCCAAAAAAATCCGGACCCTTCGTCATGAAGGTCACCCTCTATACCATCCTTATCGTAGCCCTGCTTTGGGTAGGGATAAGGGTGTTTCTTGCCACCATGGGGCGGTAGAAAGACGTCAGGGCAAAAGGACCAGCATTGTCAAGAGTCAAGACCTGACGTCTTTTCTTCCCTGAGCGCCACCCAATTGTAACAGAAAACCAATTGAGTCGGCAGGAGAAAAGGACAAGGATGAACTCCCGTCTATGCGTGTCCTCCTAACTTCCCACGGGTCGACCGGTGACATCTATCCGGTCATCGCTTATGGAAGGGCTCTGGCACAAGCCGGGCATTCCGTAACCTTCGCTTCCGCCCCGCTTTACCAAAGGGAAATAAAGCGGGCAAATCTGGACTACTTTTACCTGCCTCCGGATTGGGAACAGGAAATCTTCACCGAATGCATGCGAAGATTGCACCGGGCCAAACACCCCATCAGACAGTTGAGAGAAATTTACCGGGGAGCCCTCCCTTTTTTGGGCGACCTGATCGACCGCATCGAGGAAGCGCTGGAAACCCACGACGTCTTATGCAGTTCCTATTTGTTTCCACACTACCGGGCCCTGGCCGAACGCAAGGGCAAACCGTTTGCCTCCATAGCGCTCTGCCACAACACCATACCATCGCGAGATTATCCGCCGGGGTTGGCCCCTACCCTGCCGGGTTTTCCCAAATCCCTCCAGGCCCGTTGGAACATGGGCCTGTGGCGGTTGGTAAATTTCGTGGTGGATAAATCGATCAATCGGACCATCGGAGACATCCTCGAGGAAAAGCGCCTCCCGGCCGCTCACAATTTTATCATGAAACCCGCCGACCTGGTCCTGGTGGCGGTCTCTCCATCCCTCATGGCAGGCCGAGGTTCCATGCACCGCCGATTTCAATTTTCAGGTTTTTTTCGGTGGCAGGCCGAAGCTTGCCCAGTCGAGGAAAAGCGCATAGGAAATTTCTGCCGGGGCGAGCCCGTGCCGGTCCTTACCTTTGGAAGCGTGGCCTTTGATGACACAACCTCGATCATGCGAAGATTTGAGCGGAATTGGCCGGTGGGTAAAAAGATAATCATCCAAACGGGTTGGTCCGGCCTTTCGGTGGAGATGGAAAGACCCGACATCCTGGTGGTGGGGAAAATGTCCCACGACCAGCTATTCGGCCACGCCTCCTGTGTTGTCCACCACGGCGGCGCCGGCACCACGGCTTCGGCCATGTCGGCGGGAAAACCGCACATTATCATTCCGCACATTGCCGACCAGAATTTCTGGGGTTCTGAAATGGAGCGGCTCGGCACGGGAGTTGTCCTGCCCACGGGCCGTTGGCCGGAAAAGCTGCCCGGGGCCGTTCAGTTGCTGGAAACCCGAGGCCAATTTCGGGAAAAGGCCCGGGAGGTCCGGGACATCATAGCTCGGGAAGATGGCGCCAAACGCGCCATCGATCTGCTGCAAGCCCATGTCGACGCCCATCGGAACCAGAATTCGAATCGCCGGGTTTGACAACGGGGAATCACCGGGGGTAACCTGCCCTCTAATCTAGCATGAAAGCTCCCCTTCTCATAGCCGTCCTGGCGCTGGTTTCCGCATTGTATTTTTCCGGTTGCGGGGAAACGGCGGAAGCGATCGTGGACCCGGTTCCGGACGTATCGGCGACGCAGGTTGGAAAATACAAATTTGAATATTTCCACAAAGCTCCGGAAGACCGGCCCTATGTCGTGGTAGCGGTCGTAACCGCCAAAACCTCCAATTTGGACAAGGCCAAAGATACCTTTCGCAAACATTCCAAACCCTTCAAAGCCCAAGCCGCGGTCAATTTGCGGGCGGTAAAAGTGGGCAATTACCGCGGATTATCGGTCCACAATTGGCAGGCCGACCTGGTGATCTGGCAATAACGCCGCTACAGGGGAACCTCGTTCTGCAAGATCTGATCGAGGTTTTGCCGTTTTCGGATGAGGGCAAGTTCCCCGGATTCCCGCAGCAGCGCCTCGGGAGCCTCGGGGAAGGAATTGTAATTCTTGGCCTGCATGGCGGCACAGTAGGCGCCGGCCCCGTCTATGACAAAGAGATCGCCGATTTCGGCCCGGACCAGTGACCGTTCCTTCAAACGGACAGGATCCGAGGGATCAGGTGTCAGAAGATCTCCCGATTCGCAGCAATGGCCCACTATAATGACCGATTCCATTTCTTGGCCTGGTTTGTCGGCCAGGGGTAGCGCCGTCATGGGCTGTTGAGCCGCATACAGGGTGGGCCGGAGAATTTCGGACATTCCCGCATCCAGTTTCAGGAAGACGTGTCCCCCGTCTCCGGTGGTGGTTTTGTCCTCAACGGAGGCCAACAGGCACCCGGAATTTGCCACCAGGAAGGTGCCCGGTTCGATTTCCAGATGCAATTTGCGCCCCGTCCGCCGGGCGAAGGCCTCCAACGCGACCTTTATGGGAGCGCCCACCTCGGAAAGGTCTGTCCCAACCTCTTCCCGCATTCTTGCAACTTTGAAGCCGCCTCCCAGATTCAAGTGAGTCACTGCGGGAAAACCTTCCACCTGCCGCAAGGTCAATAAAGCGGATTTTTGCCACACGGCCGGATCGCTGCCCGAACCGATATGGGTGTGTATACGGAAGATCTCCAGGTCGAACCGGCGGATGATTTCCTTCGCTTGCGGCAACAGGTCGTGCCAGATTCCAAAACTGGAGGACGGTCCTCCCACGTTGGTCTTGTGGCTGCTGCCGGATCCCAATCCGGGATTGATGCGCAATCCCACCCGGTTTCCGGGTAGAGCCTCCCCCAACGCCCTCAATTGCTTGAGGGAACAAGCGTTCATACTGATTCCAGCCCGGCCGAGGTCGACAAAATCTTTGGGAAACTCCTGGGCGCTCAAACTGATGTGCTCTGCCGGGATGCCGGCACGCATGGCCCGGCGCGCCTCAAAACTGCTGCTGGCGTCCATTTGTAGCCCCATTTGATGAAATACCTGAAGTATGGCTGCATTCGAGCACGCTTTCATGGCATAACGCCCGGTGAACCCAAATGGCCTGGGAAAATCCAGGACCTTCCTGGCGCTACGCTTCAGACCGGCCTCATCGTAAACATAGACCGGCGTGCCGAATCGTCCTGCGATGTCCTTACATTGCGATGCGGTTAGAAAGCGCGGTTCAGACATAAGGGGCACCAGTTTTTCTATTCGGGCCAAGGGGTCGATAAAAAAGTAGCCCGGCGCATGAAAGCGCCGGGCCACAGGTATTATGCTGGCTTGTAAAAATTAACGATAGATAAATATTTCCCCCAATCCGACACCTTCGCCGAACAGGAGCATGGTGTAATTACCGGGAGACAGGGTCAGTGCCGCCGCAGCCTCAGCATCCTCAGAGGGCGGTATGGTCGACAATTCAATCAGACCCCTGTTGGGAGAATCCATCCAATTGTCGTTTTCCGCAATCATGCCACTTCCCGGGATATGAATCTGGATGCGGGGGTCGGCCACGGGATTGGCAACCCCATGGACGCTGAGGCTGGGACCCTTTCCTATGAAAAGAACCGTTTGCGGCTCGTTTCCACGCAAAATGATACCCACGTTCATTTCTTCGCCGGCGCCAGTCCCAACCAGACCGCGCGTGGATACGTTGATGAATTCCGCGTCGAGCTTGTTATCCTCCGCGGTAGTGGCCATGTAACCCTTCTGGTCCAAGTAGGTCCATCCTTTGGCCCAATTGAAGGTTCCGAAGGCGCCCTTGAAATCCACCGCTGAAAAGAAATCTTCGTGACCTTCCGGCACATCGATCATGGTAGCGATATCCCATACCGGGTTGGTCACGTCGGTGACGCGTGGATCGACTTGAACGAGGGCGCCTTGGTCGCGATCGATGGCGTCAACCACAATGGCATTTCCAACAATGGCGTTGCTGTCATTCTCCCCGGTGAGCATTCCCAATTCCTGGGTCGAACCGTTTCTGGCCAGGGAAGCATCCGTGCCATCGTAGTCGCCAAACAATCCAAATACGTTTCCGCCACTGGCCAGGTTTCCGGCATCGTACTGGGCCAGGGTCGTATCGTCATCGATACGAATCGCGTACTCCTTGAAGTCGTCGAAGACACTGTTGTAGTACTTTCCTCCCGTATTATCCTTCATCCTCCAGGCTGCGTTGCTTTGGGGATTGTTTCCTTCCGCGCCAGAGCCGATGTAGGTGGCATTGAGAATCACCGGAATGGCGTAGGGTTCCAGCGTTTTGTCGTCGCCGTCGCCACCGTCCATTTCAGCGCCGTAATTGGAACCTGCGCCGACGTCCTTCTGCAGGGCGAACCAGAACTGGCCGCGTCCCCGGTAGCCCTGGTCCCAATCGAAAGACTCGTCCTCATTGAAGGCCATGACCATGTATTTCATATCCACGGTACCGCCGAACATTTCCACTCCGTCGTCCTGGTTGTTGAAAACCTCGACGAATTTTATGGTGGTGCCACTGCCCACGGCGCCAAGAGTCAGACCGTTGATTTCCTCGTCCACGGCAAATTCGAATCCCCCGTACCTGATAGAAACAAAGGTCAGAACTCCGGAATTATCCGCATCATCATTACCCCCGTAGACTATGTTGGCATTGTCTCCTCCAGCAGGGAAGCCCTCAACTTCGAAGGTGCCAACGGTAGAGCCGCCAATGGCTGGATTGTCCGGGGTATTGAGAACGGCATTGCCCAGGATGATCAATCCGCCCCAAAAGCCGCTGTCCTCAAGGGTGATATCGCGCGTTCCGCCTCCTTGCAGCGGGACCCCGTCGCGTTCTTCCAATGCGGTGAAGTGGATGGGAGCGGACGGAGTGCCTTGCGCCATGATTTTGCACCCGCGGGTTATGACGAGGGAACCAAAATCATCCGCGGCAACGTCTTCGGTGCCGTAAACATAAGTTCCCGGTTCAATGGTGAGAACGGCGCCATTGGTTACGAAAATGGGCTTCTTCAATATGTAGGCGTTGTCGGCTGTCCAAGTGGTGTCTGTGGTGATATTCTCAGTCACCGGGGCATCCGCGGCATTGGCCCCGACCAGAGCGAAGGCTAATGCGAGCAGTAGTATAATCAGTTTTTTCATGTGAATCGGTTTTAGGTAATTTGATTTTCTATTTGTTGAAGAAATAGGGGTTAGTATTTGTAGGATCCGCTTAGGCTGAAGGAGAGCCCCGTCTTGTAGAATTCGTAGTAGGGTCTGGCCTCGGTTCCCTTGTAGAACAGTTCGGTAGCCTCATCGAGCAGGTTTTTGGCGGAGACTTTGGCGGTAAATTTTCCCCATGTTTTTTGCACGTTGGCGTCCAGAGATTGCCTGTCCGCCTCGAAAATACTGGGGGTCTCGTCGCCGATAAAACGCAAAGTCTCCCCCACGTAGTTGTAAAACAGATTGGCCGCCCAACCGGTGTCCTGGTTGTCATATCCCAGGTTGAGGTTGGCTATCCAATCGGGCTGCGCTTCGAATACCGTGCCCGAATTCCTGCTGGAACCTTCCGAGAGGGGAGACAGTTCCGAGTCGATAAAGGTGATGTTTCCCCCTAACGACCAATGGCTGGCCAGGGATTTTCTCGCTTCAAACTCCACGCCGGAAATTTCCCCGGTTTCGGTATTGGTCCATGAATAGAAGGGGCGGGAATTGACCCCACTGAGGACGGTTTGCACGATGGGCTTGGAGAAATCCTTGTAGTAGATGCCGGCAGCCAGGAGGTCACCTTCGGCAAAAAACCACTCCCAACGCGCATCGAAATTATCCGTCAGGGTAATTTCCAAATCGGGATTACCGGAAATGATTTCCCCACTCTGGGCATCCTCCAGTCGGAAAGGGGAAAATTCGCGGAAGGTTGGTCTGGCCAGGGTTTTCCCATAAGCAAAGCGAAGGTTTACATCTCCGTCGCGTCCCAACGGACGCACGATATGGAAGGCCGGCAACCACTCGGAACTTTCGATGGAACCGTTTCTGCCTCGTAGCGATGCGTTGACGAACTCATCGATGGTGGCCACGTCCATATTGGTCGCCTCATGACGGGCCCCGATGATGAAGCGCAGGCCGGTGTTCAGCTCAAAATCAGTCATCAGGTAAAAGGCTTCGATATCCTCGGAGCCGGTGTAGGACTTGGCGTTGCCCGAGGTTCTACTCAGTTCGTTGTATTCGAGCTGCCCGCGGGATTGGTAGCGGAAGGGAGGGCCCAGGGGAAAGCTCTGGTCGATCCACTGATTGTCCTGGAAGTTTTCAAAAAAATTAATCCGCGCTTCGGGGACGTTGCTGAGTATCCTCAAATATCCTCTGGCGGAAAAAAACCGGCCCAGTGAATCGCGGGTAGCCTCCGATAGAAAAGCGCCCACTTTGATCTCGGCCGTGTTGAGGGACTCGAAATTCAAGGGAATGCTGAAATCGACCGTAAAGTTTTCCCTTTCGTCATTGAGGAAGTCATAGGCCTTGAAGGGAAACCGGGGGTTCTCGGTAATATAAAGCCTGTCGAACGAACCGTCCGGATAGAGATACTTGATGGCGCTGAAGGATCGCTCATCCGGGTTGTCCTCGGAAGTTTCCGAAAAACTGGCCGTCCATTTCAACTCGGCGTCGTTCAGACCGGGGAAGAAATGTTTGCCCTTCAACTGGTGCAGGCTCAGCTCTTTCTCGGTGTGCTTGAGGCGGGTGGTGGTGAGAAATTCTTTCCCCTCGGTGCGGCCCTCGGGCAGGTTTCTTTGCCGGACGGGGTTTCCGGGTTCATTGACCGAGGTAACATTTTCAAAGCCGTTATCCCCGAAATGGACGATGTCATTGCTCTTGGAATTCAAGACGTAGTTGTAGGCGATCTCGTGGTCGGGATTGGGAAGCAGGGCGATATTGGCCAGGGCGCCGTAGCTGATTTCCTCGTCCGAATCGGTTCGGTCGAATCCGTTTTTGGGGGACAGGTTGTCCGGCCTGCCGATCCATCGCTCCACCCGCTTGTTCTCAACCAGGGAAAAACCATGCGACCGGGTGAAGTTGAAATAGTAGCCCAACCTTCCCTCCGATCCGACATTGAGGGAATTCCCCGTCGAAATGGCAAAGGAAAGATCCGGATCGGCTTTTTTCAGGACGGGATACCAACCGGATGCGTGGAGGGAGCGAAACAGGGTTTTGGCCTCCTCAGAGGTTTCAAAGCGGGAGGCCAATCCATATTCTCCCGGGGTCGGGGGTATGATATCGGGAAGGGCGTCATCGGTAGAACCCAGGAAATCCATGTCTCGTCCCGGTAGGCCCGGAATGTCATTCCCGGTGGCTTCGTTGTAACCCAGGCCCAGAGATACATTGAACACCAATTCCTCGGGAAACGATTTGGTGGCGATATCCACCGAGCCTCCCGTAAAATCGCCCGGTTTGTCCGGGGTGAAGGTCTTGGTGGTCACGATTTTTTCCAACAGGTCGGCTGGAATGATATCCAATTGAACGGTTTTTTTCGAAGGATCGTTGCTGGGAAGCACCGCGCCGTTCATGAGAGTGTTGGAATAGCGGTCGCCCAATCCGCGAATGACGGCGAATTTTCCATCCACGATGTTTGCGCCCACCATTTTCGACATGGCCTCGGCCGCATCATTGGCGCCGGCTCGACTCATGAACTCGGCTCCCAGGGAATCGCTCACCGCCGCCGCTTTCTGCCGATCGGCCAACAGAGCGACATTCTGAGCCATGACCTCGATGGCGGTAATTTCCAATACGGCCAATTCGAAGTCGGCCGAAGTGGCCGTCAAGGGAACGTCCAGGGTAAACACTTCGCCCTCCTGGATGATCACTTCGGAAACGCGGGAGGTCTGAAAATCTTCTTTTTCGAAGATTACGGTGTGACTGCCGACGGGAAGGTCGGAAATGTGATAGCGCCCTTCCAAATCCGTGAATACGGGCTGTATTTCCACTCCCTCGATCTTGACGCTGACCCCCCTCAAACCGTCGGCAAAATCGATGTCAATTACCCTACCCGCAAGGGTTCCGGTTTGCTCGGCAGCCGAGACCTCGGGCGACGTCTCGCCCTGTCCCATAAGCCTCGGAGTCAAGAGCAGGAAGTTCATAAGACTTAGTTGAAGTAAAAAAAAACCTGGCCGCATAATTCCTGAAATTGGATACAGTCTAAGAATTTTAGACGCCGTCGGATATGCGGGTTGAAAATGGTAAAAACAAACCTATTTGCCCCATGTTTCCGGATTGTTACTGGCGTCACTTCAGCGTAACCGTTGCAACGGGTTCTTTACACTCCGGGAGGGTTGGCTTGCTCCTTTTCGAGTTCCCAAAAAGGGCCGAATTTCGGGGTAATTCCGGCTTTCCGCCTTCCTTTCCCCAAAGCCGAAAGCAGGGTTTTACCGATTGCCTTTCCCCATCTCTCCCCTATTCAATTGCCCCCCGAAATGGACGAAACCGGCTCCAGTATCCCACCTACCGAACCCGATCCCTCCCGTGACAACAGCGGGGCGTTCCGGCGTTGGGGGGAGGATTTCAGCAGCGACCGGAAAGCTTCCGCGCCGCCTTATCCTCAACTTTAACCGGACCGGGCGAGTTGCCCATGATCATTTTCCTTCCAAGCCGCCTTTAGAGATAAGCCCAAAGCCGCATGCCCACGGATAGAACCGAAAATACCCAGGCAACCCTGCTGAACATGGCGGGTTCATTGGAAGAGGAAATGAGGGAATTGCGAAGGTATATGCATCGGCACCCCGAACCCAGTGGAGAGGAATACCGGACAACTGCCAAAATTGCCCAGGTTCTCGTGAAAAGGGGAATCCGTTTTCGCATCGCTCCCAACAAGCGGGGTCTGATTGTCGACTCCCGGCATCAGAATGCCGTTCGCCGCATTGCCCTGCGGGCGGACATGGACGCCTTGCGCTTGCAGGATGCAAAGACCGTCGACTACCGGTCCTCAGAGCATAACGTCATGCACGCCTGCGGCCACGATGCCCACACCGCCATGTTGGTGGGCGCGGTCAAGGCCCTGGACGCATTTGATGAACAACACCCGGGATTGCTCACCTGGAGGGCGATCTTTCAGCCGGCGGAGGAAACCGCCGCCGGGGCCAAGGAGATGCTGGAAATTGGCGCCATGGAGTCGGTCGACGCCGTGGTCGCCTTGCACGTCGATCCCTCACTCCAGGTGGGCAAAGCTGCCACCCGCGAAGGGATTCTGACCGCCATATGTGAAGAATTCAAAATAGACATCAAGGGGAAAGGCGGGCACGGGGCCCGGCCCCAGCAAACCATTGATCCCATTGCGGCCGGGGCACGCCTGATCAATGCCCTCTACCGGGAGTTTCCCCCCACCTGCGACCCCGAAGATCCAGTGGCCTTTTCCGTCGGTGTTTTTCAGGCCGGGACCAGCCCCAATGTAATTCCGGAAACCTGCCAACTTCGCGGTTCTATTCGCACCACCCGGCCCGGCGCATCGGAGCGGGTCAATGACCGCATCCGCGAAATTCTGGCCGAGACGGAATCCGCCACCGGGGCAACCCTTCGATATGCCCGAACCTTTCTCTTGCCCAGCGTAATAAACCACCCAGAAACCACGCGGATCTGCCGTCGGGCCGGGGAAATAGTTCTGGGGTGCGGCCAAGTGGAGGATTTGAAGGCACCCAGTATGGGCGGCGAGGATTTTTCCCACTATCAATCGGAAGCGCCGGTCTGCCTGATGCGGCTGGGTGTGGGAAAACCCGGGGAACCCGAAAAAGTCCTCCATTCACCTCATTTCGATTTGGATGAAAGCGCCTTGCCAATCGGTTCCAAAATACTTGCCTTATCCACCTTTGAACTTTCCATCCACACCTGAACCGTGACTGCGACACTGCATTTCAAGGGAAACGATGCGCCAACTTTGGGAGTAGAGCTCGAGCTCCAACTGGTCGACGCCCAGTCCATGGCCCTGAAAAGCGGGATTACCCGGATTCTGGATACCATAGGGCCGGTGCAAGATGATTGGATCAAGCCGGAGTTGATGCAATGCTACACCGAAATCAATACCTCCATTTGCCATACCGTGGCCGAAGTCGAGGAGGATCTGACCCGAAAACTCAAAATTCTCAACCAAGCGGCGGCCGCCAACGGCATGCGCCTGTTCTGGGGCGGGACGCACCCCTTTTCGGTCTGGAGCGAACAAAAGATCACCCCAATTGAACGCTACCACCTGTTGGTGGAAAAAATGCAGGATACGGCCCGGAGAATTCTGACCTTTGGCATGCATGTGCACGTCGGGGTCGATACCGGGGACAAGGCCATCATGCTGGTGGACCGTTTGCTCCGCTACCTCCCCCCGCTGCTGTCCCTCTCGGCCAATTCCCCCTTTTGGTGCGATCGGAATACCG
Source organism: Opitutales bacterium (assembly GCA_965218995.1). Lineage (GTDB taxonomy): Bacteria > Verrucomicrobiota > Verrucomicrobiia > Opitutales > UBA2995 > JAABVD01. The sequence continues at coordinate 1,030,156 of CBDCML010000004.1, read as the reverse complement.
GTCTGCATTCCTACCGGATCAAAATCATGGAAACCCTTCCCGTAGCCGGATTGCCTCCCCTCATGAGGAATTGGAGCGAATATCTCTGGGTCGTAAACCATTCCCTGGAAACAGGATTTATCAACACCACCCGGGAGATTTGGTGGGACATTCGCCCTCATCCCATTTTTGGCACGGTGGAGGTTCGCGTATGCGACATGCCTCAAACCCTGGAGGAGGTGATAGGAATTACCGCCTTTATTCAATGCCTGGTGGCCAGGCTCTCGGAAAATATCGACGAGGGGGTTTACCAGCACGACACCCATCCGGTCATGGTAAAGCAGAACATGTGGAAGGCTTGTCGTTACGGCCTCACCTCCACCCTGGTGGACCCCACCACCCACCAGGCCACCAAGGCGCGGGAGTTGATCGACCAATTGGTGGAGTTCCTCCTGCCCACCGCGGAAAACCTCAACTGCCGCAAGGAACTGGAAGGCATATTGAAGCTGACCAAAAAACCGAACGGAGCGGAACGCCAACGCGAGATCTACCAAAAAACCGGCGACATGAAACGAGTCGTCCAAACCCTGGTGGAGGAAAATCCCGTCACCGGCCAAAAGGGGTCAAACGCAAATGCTGCTGTTAAGCCATTTTCCGAACATATGACTACCTCGGAAAAGGAAGGGGTCAAGACGTAAAAAGTTATGCCTTACAGGACCCTTTTCTTCCGTAAGGCATCACTTTTCTACGGCATGACCCCGACTGGCGTCCATACTATATTCCTCTACAAACGTGCTTAACTAAGCGGCATTCGCGTTTGACCCCTTTTGGCGCTAGAATTCGGCGCTTCCCGGGGTCCTGGCAAAGGGAATGACGTCCCGAATATTGGACACGCCGGTGACCAGCATCAGCATTCTTTCGAATCCCAGACCAAATCCACTGTGGGGAACCGTTCCGTAGCGCCGGAGATCCCGGTACCACCAGTATTCCTCCTTGGAAATGTCATGGCGGTCCATATTGCGGTCCAGGAAATCGGGCCGCTCTTCCCGCTGGCTGCCGCCGACAATTTCCCCAATTCCAGCCACCAGCACATCCATCGCGGCCACGGTTTTTCCGTCATCGTTGAGGCGCATGTAAAAGGGTTTTATCTGCCGGGGATAGTTGTAAACGGTGACCGGACCCTTGAAATGATCTTCGGTCAGGTATCGCTCGTGCTCCGCCTGCAGGTTGCTGCCGAATCGGACCGGATACTGAAACCTCTTGCCGCTGGCCCGGAGCAATTTCACCGCTTCGCCATAGCTGAGGCGGGTGAAGGACCGGCTTTCGATTGACTCCAATCTTTGGATGAGGCCCCGGTCTACGAAACGGTTGAAAAACTTCAACTCGGTCCTGCAGGTTTCCAGGGTATCCCGCACGAGATACTGGACAAAGGATTCGGCCAGGTCCATGCACCCCGCCAAGTGGCAAAACGCCATCTCCGGTTCAATCATCCAAAACTCGCTGGCATGTCGACTGGTATTGGAATTTTCCGCGCGAAAGGTCGGACCGAAAGTGTATATGTTCTTCAGAGCAGTGGCAAAGATTTCACCTTCCAATTGCCCGCTGACGGTCAGGTAAGTGGGCTTGCCAAAAAACTCCTGGTGGAGTTCCCCTTCGCCGTCACCACCCCGGCCCGGGGGAGGTTGGGTCGTAACGCGAAACAATTCTCCGGCCCCTTCGCAATCGCTGGCCGTGATTATGGGTGTGTGCACGTAGAGGAAATCCCGTTCCTGAAAGAATCGATGGATGGCGTAAGCCAGGCGGCTCCTCACCCGAAATACACAACCGAACAGGTTGGAACGGGGACGAAGGTGGGCAATTTCGCGAAGGAATTCCGGGGAATGGCCCTTTTTTTGCAAGGGATAGTTCGGCCCTGCTTCGCCAATGATGGTGAGGGATTGGGCCACGACCTCCCAAGCCTGGCCCCTGCCCTGGGAGGGCGCCAATTTTCCCACAACAGCGACGGCGGCGCCGGTGTTCGCTTTCTCTATCTGCTCAAAATCGGGCAGGGTGGCGTCGACAATTACCTGTAGATTCTCCAGGCAGGAGCCATCGTTGATTTCGAGGAAGGAAAAGGTTTTGGCGTCGCGACGCGTCCGCACCCAGCCCTGCACCAATACTTCATGCACTGGGGCGTCACTGGCCAGTAGATATTTGATGAGGGATGCCTGCATGCCAAAGCGAAACACCTCTCCCCGGCAAATTGCCAGCCCGAAACCAATGCTCGGGTTTAGCCTGGGAAAGGGGGCTTCTTTCGCTCGCTACGAATTTGGGTGATGTCGCATTCGGTAGTGAGAAATGCGGGCTCAGGGCTGGTCCACGGCGAGGAGTTCCCGAATTTTTCCCCGCTTGATCGACTTTATGGAGTTGTCCTTATGGACCAGCACGACACTGGGGATGAAGCGGACCGCTTCATGTTCGGAAAACTGGGCGTAACTGGCAATGATCACTTCGTCCCCGGGAACAACTTTGCGGGCGGCGGCGCCGTTGAGAGCGATCTGCCCGGGTCCACCCAGTATGACGTAGGTGGAGAACCGCTCGCCATTGTTGCAGTTGTAAATATCCACGCGCTCGAACTCGCGAAGACGGGCCGCTTTCAACAATTCGGTATCAATGGAAATCGATCCTTCATAGGTGAGGTCGGCCTCCGTGACCGTAGCACAGTGGATTTTCGATTTGAGCAAGGTGATTTTCATGGCGATCAATCGGTCAATTATTGAGGTGATAGGCTAGGTAGAGCCCATTCAGAACCAGGTTGGGGTAGATGGCGTCAAAGAGGTTTTCCTCGGCAAAGAGGCGGGCGAAACCACCCGTCCCCAACAGGACTGACGATTCTCCCGGGAAGGCTTCCCGGGCAAAGCGCCCGGCCAATTCCTTGACCGCCCCGACCTGACCGTAAAATAATCCCGACTGGATACTTTCCACGGTGGATCTTCCCACGGCACAGGTCGGCCCCACAATTTCCACCGAGGGCAACTTTTCGGTCTTCGTTTCCAGGGATTCCATGGATATGGCAATTCCGGGCAGAATGGCTCCTCCCAGGTATTCGCGGTTGGCGGTTATGGCGTCGAAAGTGGTAGCGGTTCCAAAATCCACCGAAATTATATTGACCTGGGGATGCAAATCCGCCGCCGCAATGGCGATGGAAATTCGGTCGGCCCCCACTTCGAGGGGATTGCGATAATTGATTTTCAATCCCGTCCGCACTCCGGCCCGAAGGATAAACGGTTCCGTGTCAAAATACTGGTAACAGGCATTGCGAATGGAGTGCAGGAGGGACGGAACTACCGAACACAGGGCGATATTCTGAACGACCTCCGGTTCAACCCCGTTTTCTCGAAGAATGGTGCGAAGAAACAGCCCCATTTCGTCAGTGGAAATGCGGACTTCAGAAGTTTTCCTGAAAAATATTTTAAGGTCGTTCCCCTGAAAGACTCCCCCGTGGATGGTGGTGTTGCCGATGTCGAGACAGAGTAGCATAGCTCTTAAGGCTTGGCCAGGGAAGTAACCAAAAGGGACTCGACCGATTGGATGAGAGCATCCTTGGTGGTCACGCGTTCGGTCAGAGCACTGCCCCGATAGAGTGCGGCCACGTGCTTTCCATTTTCGGGATCCACCTCGGACAGATCATTGTGTACCACGATATCGGCCGATGAATGCCGGAGGAGATCGAGCACGGCCCGCTCACCCTCTTTTTCGGAGGCGTTTTGGGTGAGCTTGAAAGCCACCACCAGCACGCTCCGGTTCAGACTGTAATGGCGAAGGCGGTCCACGATCTTGTGGTTCGGGGCAAGTTGCAGGGATATTTCATGCCCGGAGGAAAGTTTCCCGACCGCAGTCGGGGTGACCTTCCGGCCATCGATCAGAATATGATCCACGGAATAATCGCTGACCGCGGCCAGATGAATGACTGCGTCGTAATGAGCCCTCCCCAGGATTCCCTTCAACTGGTTATCCAAATCATTGAAAGAGGTGAAATCTGCCACCTCGACGGGCTGTTCGGGGGCAATGGAATGCTCGGCCTTGAGCAAGGTGACTTCATCGCCCCTTTTGAAAAAGTAGTCGGCGAAGCGAGCTCCCGTTTGTCCGCTGGAACAGTTGGTTATGGACCGGACCCCATCAATGGGTTCCTCCGTCCCGCCGGACGTTATCAGCAGACGCAACGGTTTTCTATCGGGTCGTTTCAGATTGGCGAAGAAATGCTCAACCGATTCCCAAACCAAATCGGGTTCCAGCAGTTTACCCTGTCCCTTGTCCCCGCAGGCAAGTCTTCCCCTGCCGGTGGGAAGGATGTGAACCCCCCAGGATTTGAGTTTCCCGAGCGACTCCCGCGTGGCCGGATGTTCATACATGGCCGTATTCATAGCCGGGGCCGCGAAATAGGGCTTGGTAAAATCATGGGCCAAAAACAGGCTGCCCAGCAAATCGTCCCCCAAGCCGTTGGCCAGTTTGTTGAGGGTATTGGCCGTAGCGGGGCATAACAGAGAAAAATCGGCCCACTTGACCAAGTCGATATGCGCCATCTGTTTGCCGGGTTCGAAGAGGTCGCTGTAAACCGGTTTTCCCGTCAGACCCTCCAGGGTAGAGGTTCCCACAAACTTCAGCGCGGCGGCCGAAGCAACCGTTTGCACCTCCTTCCCTTCCTGAACCCAACGGGAAATGAGGTTACAGGCTTTGTAACAGGCAATCGACCCGGAGAGCTTGAATAAAATCTTAGAGGGGGACATTAGGAATCAGGAATCAGGAATCAGGAATCAGGAATCAGGAATCAGGAATTGGGGATTAGGGATTAGGGAGAAGGAGAGGAATCCAGCGGAAGGGGGACATTGTCTATCAATCTCACTTCGTCGACCACCACGGCGCCAAATCGCCGCCCCTTTATTTCTTCGACGTACTCCACTTTGAATCCTTCGGATATCAGTCGGGCCCTGGCTTCATCGGCGGAAGGCATTTCCCGTAAATACCCCGGAAAGGTGGCGGCCCGGGACCGGCCTTCCCCGGTCAATAGAGCATTGCGGGAACTGAGGGCCAATCCGTCCGGCTCACGCACGGTGGCCACGGGAACGATCTCCACATCCATGAACAGGGCTTGAACCATGCCTTGGATAAGCTGGAGTTGCTGGTAGTCCTTTTCTCCAAAATAGGCTCGGGCGGGTCTTATGATATTGAGAAGTTTTAAAACGACCGTCAGCACACCGTCGAAGTGCCCCGGCCGGCGTTCCCCTTCCATCGTTTTTGAGCGTCGGCTTTCGGAGACACGATAGGCATAACCGTCCGGATACATGGCTTCCCCGGCGGGCGAGAAAATAAAGTCGGCGCCGGACCCTTCCGCCACCGCACGGTCGCGGTCCCAGGATTTGGGATAGCGCTTCAGATCGGCGGGATCGTTAAATTGAGTCGGGTTGACAAAAATGCTGACCACGACAATATCGTTGGCTTTCCGGGCCGCGCGGACCAGCGCGCGGTGCCCCCCGTGCAGGGCGCCCATGGTTGGCACCAAGCCCACCGAGAGCCCCTCCGACAGGAAACGTTGCAAATGGGGATCCCATTCGCGGATGCGTTGAATGACGGAGATCATACGAAACTTTCCTCCTGCACGGGAAAGGCGCCCGCCTTCACATCGAGGTGGTAATGCTCCAGCGCGTTCCGCATCTGAGTGTATCCGTCCAGGTAGCGGCGGACAAATTTTGGTTTAAAGGAGGGGTCCATCCCCAGGAGGTCCTGCAGGACAAGCACTTGGCCGGAGGTATCGGGACCCGAGCCTATGCCGATAGTCGGAATGGTGAGCAACCGGGTGATTTCCCCGGCCAGCGGGGCGGGGATGCACTCCAGCACCAGGGCGAAACAGCCGGCCCTTTCCAGAGACTTGGCATCGTCCATCATCCGCCGGGCCGCTTCCTCCCCCTTTCCCTGCACTTTGAATCCACCCAATTGGTTGACCGACTGAGGCGTAAGACCCAAATGGCCCATGACGGGAACGCCTGACTCTACCACATGGGCGATATGGCTCAGGTGCCCTGCCGCACCTTCCACTTTCACGGCGTGGGCCCCCGCTTTCATGAGTTGTTCCACCGCATCCATTAACGGCTTCAAGCCCTTGCGGTGGGCGAGAAAGGGAACGTCTCCAATAAGAAATTTACCTGGCGCTCCCCTGGCTACGGCCCGGGTATGCAAAGCCATGGTTTCGACTTCCATGAAAACCGTGCTGGGCTGACCGTGCATAACCATGGCGCTGCTGTCCCCGATGAGAATGCAATCGATGGGGGTGGATTGGATGATTTTGGCGGACCACGCATCGTAGCAGGTAATCATGGAGATTTTCTCCCCATGCGCCCGCATGCGCCCGAATTCGAGAATACTCTTCATCGCGCCCTCCTTTCCCGGTTCCCGGTTGAAGGAATGACCAGGGCAAGGGACGATTCAAAAACAATGCGATGAGCTTCCCCATCAGGTACTCGTCTCATGGATCAAGTCCTCGGTTGAAAGTGACGGATAAATGTATTTTGGCGGGTCGCGGTCGAGTCCGCGCCCAAATTGAGCTGCCTAAATACAACCCCTAATCCATTATTTTCAACCCCAAATTAAAAAAGATGAAGCCCCTTCCTTCTATCCTACCCCATTTTGTCGAGTATGGCATGCCAAGCCAGGGTGGCGCACTTGATGCGGGCGGGGTACTTTCTCACCCCGGCCAGGGCGGCCAAATCTCCCAGTTCTTCGGGGAACTCCTTGTCCCCGCCGGCCTGGGTGAGATGCCCCCGGAGCAGTTGGAACAGTTTTTGGGCTTCCGCCACGGATTTCCCTTTGAGAATCCGGGTCATCATCGAGGCCGAGGCCTGGGAAATAGCGCACCCGCGGGCCTGGAAGGATATGGCTTCAATGGCCCCGGCCTCCATTTTCCAGTAGACGGTCACCTCGTCGCCACAAAGCGGGTTGTTGCCTTCTCCCTTGGCCGTAAAGTCGACCAGGGAACCGAAGTTTCTGGGATACTTGTTGTGATCGAGGATAATTTCCTGATAAAGCTCGGTCAGTTCGGACATCAGCCAAAGAGTCGTTTGATTTTTTTCAGAGACGCGGTCAGCTTCTCCGCTTCTTCCCTCGTATTGTAGTAGGCGAAAGAAGCTCTGGCCGTAGCGGAAATGCCATAATGCCGGTGCAGCGGTTGGGTGCAATGATGCCCGGCTCGGATGGCAATTCCATCCGCATCCAGAACCGTGGCGATGTCGTGGGGATGGACCCCCTCCAAGGTAAAAGAAATGAGGCTCACTTTTTCGGAAGCCCGACCATATATTTTAAGCCCTTCGATATCGGATAGTAATCCGGTGGCATACTGCAGCAAATCATGCTCGTACTCCATCAAGGCCAAACGGTCCAATCTACTCAGGTAGTCGATTGCCGCACCCAAGGCCACGGCGCCGCCAATATTTGGCGTGCCGGCTTCGAAACGGCCCGGCGGTCGCTTGTAGGTGGTTTTCTCAAAAGTAACCTTGCTGATCATGTCTCCACCCCCCTGAAAAGGCGGCATGCTTTGCAACCGTTCATATTTGCCGTAAACAACCCCCGCCCCCGTGGTACTAAAAAGTTTGTGGCCGGAAAAAACGTAAAAATCGCAATCGAGGTCCTGCACATCGACCGGAAAATGCCCGACCGCCTGGGCCCCATCGAGCAAGACTATCGCCCCGCAGGCATGCGCTTTGTCCACCAACGCCTTCACCGGATTGACCGTACCCAGGGTGTTGGAGGCATGCGCCAGCGACACTATTTTGGTTCTTTCACTCAATAACGATGTAAACCCCTCCATTTCCAACTCTCCGGATTCCGTGACCGGAATGATCCGCAGTTTGGCCCCGGTCCTCTCGCTTACCAACTGCCAGGGAACAATGTTGGCATGGTGTTCCATGGTGGTCAGGAGAATTTCATCGCCCTCTCCCAGGAAAGGAAGCCCATAGGATTGGGCAATGAGGTTGATTCCCTCCGTGGTACCGCGAACAAAAATAATTTCATCGCTTCGGGCCGCGTTTAAGAACCTGGCCACGGTTTCGCGGGCCAGTTCGTAAGCATCGGTGGCCCGTTCCGCCAAATAGTGCACCCCGCGGTGAATATTGGCGTTAGACTCCTTGTAGTGCTTTTCCAAGGCGCTGAGAACAGCGGAAGGTTTTTGGGTGGTGGCGGCATTGTCCAGGTAGACCAGGGGCCGACCCCCGACCCGCGTATGGAGAATGGAAAAGTCCCTGCGTATACTTGCGACATCGATGGTCGTAGTCATGGGGCGACACCTTGCTGAGAATGAGTCTCGTTTCAAATAAAAAGTTTCCCAATGACAAATTTGGCGAGTGCGGTGGGAAGGAATCAGGGCTGAATGGCGCTAGAAAAGCGATTATTCGAAGGTATGGCTATCTCGGGAAAGGGAGGGGATCAGCCCCTGAAAATCCTGAATGGGCATACACGATTTTCGGGCATGATCCCGGCTGGCGCCATACCGCATGTCCTCGATAACCCCCTTTAAATCAGAGCCTATCCCAGAATCCGGGATTTGAAACTTCATTTCGAACCATCGCAGGAGCGGCTTTACGCCCCGATCCCACGAAACAGCCGAAGCAATCGCGGCGAAAAGCCGCTCCTACAACAAAAACACCAATTAGTGGCATTCACGTCTGATCCCATTGTGGCACAATGTATCAATGAAGGGTTGGGCCTCTTCCAGAGAGGAAAACTCCCCATCCAATTGTCGTTCGAAAAGCTCATCCAAAATTGTTTTGAATTGGGGTCCCGGTTCCAGGCCCATTTTCAGGAGGTGGCGTCCCAAAACGATGGGCTGGGGGGCCTGTGACGCCAGGCTTTCTTCCCGAGCGACCGCTTCGAGGTGGCGCAGACCAGGAGAGGGGACGGGGGGATGGGGTGGCCGACCCGCCTGGTCGGCCCGAATAACGGCAAACAATTCGGCCAGTGAACCGGGGCGCAACTTCCTGGCCAGGCGCCTGACTTGGGCGCGACTGGGTTTTTGCTGGATTTGGATGGCCGCCATATGGCAACTCACCAGTGACCGCACTCGCGGAATCAGGCTATGGGGGGGAGCGCCAATCGACTTCAGAAAGGACTCGGCCAAAGGAGGGCCGGCTCGATCATGGCCCGGACTAACCCACCGCAATATTCCCTTTTTTTCTTTCTGCACGGTGGTGGAAGGCTTGCCGAAATCGTGGGCGAGGGTGGCAAACATGAGAGCGAGGCGTCCCGATTTTTCCGCCTTTCGATAGGCCTCCAGTCCCACCATGGCGTCGAGGCAATGACCGGTGTGAATAAAAACGTCCCCCTCGGGATGCCAGAGCGGGTCTTGGGGGCAATTCACCAGGTCGTTCAACTCGGGGTAGTGGGTCATCCACCCGGTCGCTTTGAGATACTGCAGACCCAAGGAAGGCCGGGCCGAGCGCGTGGCCCATTTCTCCCACTCCATCCAAACCCGCTCCACCGGCAATTCGTGGTAGGCGCGTTTTATCCCCCGGCAGAGTTCGACGGTTTCCTCGGCCGCCGTCAAGTGGAACCGGGAGCAGAATTGAAACCCTCTCAGAACGCGCAACGGATCTTCCACAAACGCTTCACTGGTGTGTCTCAGAATACGAGATTCGAGATCTTTTCTGCCGTTGAAGGGATCCAGGATGACCCCGTCTTTCCAGTCGTAGGCAATGGAATTGATGGTGAAATCCCTGCGGGCGGCTGCCCGTTTTACGTCGAGGGAACCCTGGCGCCGCACGACAAATCCCTTGTGGCCCGGGTCTGTTTTCGACTCCAGGCGCGGCATTGAAAAGTCGATTTCCCCCGGTTCGATCCGCAGTTTGGCCACCCCGAAAGCCTTGCCCACTTCGTTCACCTTCCCCAGCCGGTTCAACACCGCCATCAACCCTTTCCAGGAAACGTCGAAGACCTCGACGTCGAGGTCTTCCGGCTCGCGCTCCAGCAACCAATCGCGCACCGCTCCCCCCGATATGCGGGGAGTTCCCACCTCCGCCACCGCATCCAGAACGTTCCGGACGTGTGCGGATACCGGAAATTTACCTTTCTCCGGTTCTTGCAAGGGAAGCCTTGGAAATTTTGAGGCCGGCCAGGCAGAGGCTGCCCCAGCCGGCCAGAAACAAAATGCCGCCCAGGGGAGTGACGGCTCCGAGCCAGGAGATACCACTGAGGCAGAGCAGGTATAGGGTTCCTGAAAAAAGGACGGAACCGCTCAACCAAAACCAACCGGCGAGCTTGAGCAGAAAGTCGGAGGCCCGGGGGTGGGAACAGAATCCAATTACGAGCAGGGCAATGCTGTGGGCCAGGAGGTAAAAGGTGGCCGTTTCCCATGTTTCCACCCGGTCGACCCTTTGCAGAAACCCTTTCAACCCATGGGCCCCAAAAGCGCCCAGAAAAACGCCCGAAAAACCCAGAATGCTCGAATACTTGATAAACCTGTGCACGATGCGGTAGAAAAATTTGCCTCGAAAAAGGATGTAAGGATTTTGCAGACGGAACTCTATTCCAGCCCAATGGTCAAAGAATGGAACCAAGCTCATATGATGAACTTTTTTGCCCACACCCAAGGCAAAAATGAGCAGCCGGGGATAGTCGGCACGATATATGCTAAATTTGCCCTTGTCATGAAAAAAAAACTGTGCCTTATTGGCCAAACACTATAATCTTATCCTCTTGAAACCGTTCTATGCCGGTTTTGCATTGGGCTGGCTGCCCCGCTCCAACCGGACAGAATCAAACCAACCAGAAAACAAATTTTTAGCTATGAAAAAGTTAATTGCCATACTTACTGCCTTGGCAGCATTTTCCTCCTTGAGGGCTGAGGACATTACTGGATCCGTTTCCATAGGCTATGAGTCTCAGTACATCTTCCGCGGCTTCAAGCTGGCGGACGAATCAATGGTAGCCTCGGTCGACCTCGAATTCGACAGCGCCTATCTCGGCTTGTGGACCAACCAGCCCATGGTGGGTGGCTACGACAATGAATTCGACTTTTACGGAGGATTTGGCTTTGAGGTGAGTGAAGGCATCTCCATGGATGTCGGGGGAACCGTCTACTACTACCCTGAATCGGGGCCGAACACCGATACCTTTGAACTCTTCACCGGCTTCGTATTCGAAACGGAATTGTCCCCATCGGTATACGTCTATTACGATCTGGATCTGGAAGCTTTGACCCTGGAAAGTTCCGTAGGACACAGTTTTGAATTGGATGACAATGCCAGCTTCGACGTTGCCGCCTTTATGGGTTGGGTGGACGGAGAAGGTATAAGCTACTCCTACTTCGGAGCATCCGCCGACGTGGTTTACAGTATAAGCGACAACAGTTCCGGTTATATCGGCCTTCGCGCCACCGATGGATCGAATGGTCCTGAGGGTGAAATTTGGGGAGGAGCAGGCCTAACGGTCGGATTCTAATCGGACGACAAATTTGCCCAAAAAGCCTGTCCCTCCCGGACAGGCTTTTTATTTTTCATTCGCCTCCCTTCCATAGTTGACAAAGCGATGACGACCCTGCATTTTCCCTCATTTTTCCCAAATTACATGAAAACCACCCTGGCAAGGAAAGAGACAGTGCAACGGAAGTGGTATGTGGTGGACGCAACCGGCCAAACTCTGGGCCGGCTGGCCGTCAGGATAGCCGACACATTGCGCGGCCGGGGCAAACCGATCTACACTCCACATGTTGACACCGGAGATTTCGTCATCGTTACCAATGCGGATAAAGTTGTGGTGACCGGAAGGAAGGAAGACCAAAAGCAATACATGTTCTATTCAGGTTGGGTGGGGAATGAAAAGTATCGGAACCTGGCCGATTTCAGGGCCAGAAGGCCGAACTTCATCCTCCACCACGCCGTTAAGGGTATGCTGCCCAAGAACAACTTGGGTCGCCTGATGTTGCGCAAATTGAAAATCTATTCCGGACCGGAACACCCCCACAAAGCCCAAGAGCCCATTCCCCTCCAAACTCTCTGACATGAGCACCCAGGAAATATTTCTCGGAACCGGCCGTCGCAAGACCGCTACGGCACGGGTTCGCCTCCAGAAAGGGGCCGGTAATATCAGGGTGAACGACCGGGATCTGAATGCCTATTTCTGTCTGGAGCAGGCGGTTAGAACGGTTGAAGGACCCTTTCAAACGGTGGACCTGAAAGACAATTTTGACGTCGTGGCCAAAGTCCGGGGCGGGGGTGTTAATGGTCAGGCGGGAGCCTGTGCCCTGGGAATTTCCAGAGCCCTTCTCAAGTATGATGAGGAATTGAGATCGCCCCTGAAAAGAGCAGGTCATCTGCGTCGAGATCCCCGCCGACGTGAGCGTAAAAAGGCAGGCCAGCCCGGTGCCCGGAAACGCTTCCAGTTTTCCAAGCGCTAGAACCCCGGGACCAGCGAGTTCTCTCTTTTTACGCCCTCCCTGGACACGGTCATGGAGGGCTTCGTGATTCCCAAGATATCCGTCAATACCTTATTCAACCCATAAACAAAAAGACATTCCAATGAATATCGGCATAGTAGGCGCTTCCGGTTATTCGGGAGAAGTGCTCCTCACTCTGCTGTTGCGGCATCCCCATATCGAGGTGACAGCCGTCACCTCCCGCACCAGGCACGGGCAGAAAGTCCAGCAGGTGTTCCCCACCCTGAAAAATCGGGCGGGCGACTTGTCCTTCACGGCTTCGGATCCCCGCGAATTGGCGGAAAATCCGCATCTCGACCTGGTTTTTCTGGCCCTGCCGCACGGGGTGGCGAGCGAATATGCCATCCCCCTGTGCCGGGCGGGGAAAAAAGTCGTCGACTTGAGCGCCGACTACCGGCTTTCCTCGGCTGCACTCTACCGGCAGTACTACGGCCGCCCCCACCCTCATCCCGACTGGTTGTCCAAATCTTCCTACGTTATTCCGGAAGTTTCCGGAGAGGCTTGGAAAGGCCGCAAGCTCATCGCCGCACCGGGGTGTTATCCAACCAGCATTCTGATCCCGTTGATACCGCTTTTTCACGACGGTATCCTTCCCCATGAAGGCATTGTGATTAATTCCATGAGCGGGATCAGTGGAGCCGGAAGAAAGGTGGCGGTAGATTTCATTTATTGTGAGAGAAACGAAAGCGTAAAGGCCTATGGATTGGCCAACCATCGGCATATCCCGGAAATTGAGGAGCAACTCGGTTCCGCCGCCGGGAGGCCCGTCCTGGTTCAGTTTACCCCTCACCTCGCTCCCATGAACCGGGGCATCGCCACGACCATAACGGTCCCAAAATCCGGGGCCGTAACCGAGGCTGTCTACCAAAGCTGGCAAAAGGTTTATGCAGCCAAGCCGTTTGTCGGGCTGCTCAATTCGGGAAATACTCCCGATACCAAGCATGTGGTCTACACCAACCGGATCGACATCTCCGCCACTTGGGATGAGAGGACGGACCATCTCATCATCACCTCCGCTCTGGACAATCTGACCAAAGGGGCAGCCGGTCAGGCCATCCAAATCATGAACCATTGGCTCGGGTTCGAGGAAACAACGGGGCTTTTGTAGGACTACCATGAAAACCATCCCCACCCCTTCCGAAGCTGAAATCATTGCCAAAACCGAGGTATTATTGGAAGCCCTGCCCTACATCCAAGAGTTTCGCGGGAGCATCTTCGTGATCAAGTACGGTGGAAGTTTCATGGATGACCCCGATCCCGCAGTCAGAACCCGGGTTGCAACAGACATCGTGTTTCTCGCCTCGGTGGGCATTCGGGTAGTGGTAGTGCACGGAGGCGGGAAGGCCATTTCCGCGGCCATGGAGGAAGCTGGAATAAAACCCTTCTTTGTCGACGGTTTGCGCTACACGGATGAGAAAACGATTTCCATCGTAGAAAAGACCTTAAACCATTCGGTAAATTTGGATATCTGCCAAATCATACAAGCCAAAAAGGGCAAACCGTTGGCCCTGGCCGGACAAAAGCTTTTTTACTGCCGGAAACTGGACAGGAACCACCGCGGCCAAGAAATGGACATCGGATTCGTAGGGGAAATTCAATATGTGAAAACCCACCTCCTCAAGCGGGCCATTTCCCAGGGATATACCCCCGTTGTTTCACCGCTGGGCGGGGACGACGAAAATAACCTCTACAACATAAACGCCGATGTCGCCGCGGCACACGCGGCCGGTTCCCTGCGGGCTCGTCGGCTGGTTTACCTGACGGATGTGCCCGGACTCCTGAGGGACCCCGGGGATGGCCAATCCATCATCTCCCACCTGAGGGAAAGTGAAGTTCCTCAACTGAAAAGAGACGGGGTCATTGGGAAAGGGATGCTCCCCAAGGTCGATTCGGCCATCAAAGCGCTGCAGGAAGGGGTTCATCGGGTCCACTTCGTTCCCGGAAACCTCCCCCACAGCATACTGCTTGAAATCTTCACCGATAAAGGGGTTGGGACGGAAATTGTCCACTAGCCTCAAACCTCACATAAAGTGCGCCTGGAAAATAAAATAGAAACCTTATACCACCGGTATTGGTTGAACAATTACGCCGCTCCCAACCTCACCCTGATCAAAGGGGAAGGGGAGAAAGTGTGGGACGATCGAGGGAATCAATACCTTGATTTCACTTCGGGGATAGCCACCACTTCCATCGGGCATTGCCACCCCAATCTGGTAGCGGCAATCGGGAGACAGGCCGAAAAGATCATCCACGTCAGCAACTTGTTCCGGAATGAAACTCAGGCCAAACTGGCCGAGGCCCTGGTCGAGAGGATCGCCCCCGGACGGTTATTCTTCTGTAATAGTGGAGCCGAAGCGAGCGAAACCCTCCTCAAACTCTCGAGATTGTTCGGGGCGAAAAAAAGGGGAGCGGGAGCAACCCCCTTCAAGGTGATTGTTTCCAGCAACGCCTTTCACGGAAGGACCTTCGGGGGCATGAGCGCCACCCCACAACCCAAGATCCAAAATAGTTTTAAGCCACTCCTGCCAAATTTTTCGGTCGCGCAATTAAACGACAGCGACAGTTTTGCCGCCTTGATTGACCGGGATACGGCGGCAATCCTGCTCGAACCCATCCAGGGAGAGGGCGGAATTCACGTGGCCAAAAGGGAGTTCCTCCGCGATTTGAGAACCCTTTGCACCGATAATGGGATCCTCTTGCTCATGGATGAAGTGCAGAGCGGTACGGGAAGAACGGGTAACTTTCTGGCCCATGAAATCGCCGGGATTACTCCCGATGCCATCGGAATGGCCAAGGGGCTGGGCGGGGGGTTTCCCATTGGCGCCGTCTGGATATCCGATGCCTACGCCGATCTCTTTACCCCTGGCAGTCACGGCAGCACCTTTGGGGGGAACCCATTGGGATGCGCCGCCGCCCTGGCCGTTCTGCAAACCATCGAGGAAGAGAACCTCTTGCCGCGAGTTAGAAAATTGAGCGCCCCTTGGATCGAGCAGCTCAAGGATCTGCAAAAGCAACACGAACTGATTGTGGAAATACGGGGAAGAGGATTTCTCGTCGGTCTCCAACTGAAAGAGGATCCCGGCAAACTTCGGAAGCTGCTCCAGCAGGCCGGCCTTCTCACCGTGGCGGCCAGCGGTAACGTTTTGCGCCTGCTCCCTCCCCTGACCGTTTCCGAAGCATCCCTGCGGCAATCGATTCTAACCTTGGACACCGCCTTGACCACTTACGGGAAGGCCGCGGCCCCGAAACCTTAAGCCTTATGCATTCATGAAACACTTTCTGAAATCAACCGACCTGAAGGATTTCGAAGTCGAAAAAGTTTTTTCTCTCTCCCGGCAGTTCAAGAAAACCCGGGGAGAAGGAGGGCTGTCCGTTTTGGGGAATCAGTCCTGGGGCATGATTTTTTTCAAGACCAGCACCCGCACCAGGATATCCTTCCGGGTGGGCATTCAGGAACTGGGCGGCCATCCCGTCCACATCAATCAGGATGAGATTCAACTCAGCCGGGGAGAGAGCATCGAAGACACCGCCCGGGTTCTATCCCGCTACCTGCACGGCCTCATCATCCGTTGTTACGAACACACCCTGCTGGAGCAATTCGCCGCCCATGGCAGCATTCCCGTGGTCAACGCCCTTTCCGATTTCCTGCACCCTTGTCAGGTTTATTCCGATGCTTTTACCCTGCTGGAGCGTTGGTCGGACGGTAAGCGCTTCCTGGATGCATTGAAGGACAGAAAAATTGCCTTTTTTGGCGACGCGGCCAGCAACATGGCTAATTCCTGGGTGCTGGGAGGATCGCTCTTCGGAATGGAAGTCGCCCTGGCCGGGCCGGGCCAATACGCACCGGGACCCGAAATCGAGGCCGTCATCGAATCTTCCGGATACGCCCCGACCTACACCTTTCATACCGATCCGATGGAAGCCGCGGAAAACGCCGATGTGATCTACACCGACGTCTGGGTGAGCATGGGCAAAGAGGGTGAAGCCTCCGACCGCCTCGACATCATGTCTCCTTACCAGGTCAACGCATCCATAATGGCCCGAGCCAAACCGGAGGCCCTGTTCATGCATTGTTTGCCGGCCCACCCGGGTTTCGAGGTAACGCGAGAGGTCATGGACAGCCGGGCTTCAATTGTGTTTGATCAGGCGGAAAATCGGTTGCATACCCAAAAGGCCATTCTGGCTGTGCTGGCCGAAACCAATAAGTTTTAACCCATCCCCCATTTAATATGAAAATCGTCTTAGCCTATTCCGGGGGTTTGGATACCTCCGTGCTGGTGCGGTGGTTAAAAGATCATTACAATGCCGACATCATCACCTTCGCTGCGGATTTGGGGCAGGGGGAGGAGCTGGAGGGCTTGGAAGAAAAGGCCACCGCGACGGGAGCAAGCGCCCATTTCAGCACGGATCTGGTGGAAGAATTTGCCCGCGATTTTGTTTTTCCCATCCTGCGGGCCAACGCGGTTTACGAGGGCCAATACCTTCTCGGAACATCCATAGCCCGTCCCCTCATCGCCAAAGCCCAAATCGATATTGCGCGGACTACCCAGGCCGATTCCCTGGCCCACGGGGCCACCGGAAAAGGCAACGATCAGGTCAGATTCGAACTCACTTACGCCGCCCTGGCACCCGACCTGAAAGTGATTTCGCCCTGGCGCATGAAAACCTTCCGCCAAGCCTTTCCAGGTCGGCGGGAGATGATCGAATTCTGCACAAAACATCAAATCGACGTGGAGGCCACGGCCTCCAGGCCCTAC
Organism: Opitutales bacterium; assembly: GCA_965218995.1. Taxonomy (GTDB): domain Bacteria; phylum Verrucomicrobiota; class Verrucomicrobiia; order Opitutales; family UBA2995; genus JAABVD01. The sequence goes on along the minus strand of CBDCML010000004.1, from coordinate 1,012,966 downwards.
TCGATGGATCGCAACCTGTTGCACATTTCCTATGAGGCGGGCATACTGGAGGACCCCTGGTTCGATCCCACCGTTCCGGAAAACAAATCCATGTTCAAACTTACCGTGGATCCCCAGGATGCCCCGGACGCCCCCGAGTACGTCGAACTGACCTTTGAACGAGGCGATTGCACCCAGGTCAACGGCGAAGCCCTCTCACCCGCCCAAGTCCTCCGCAAACTGAATCGACTGGCGGGCAAACACGGCATCGGCCGAGTCGATTTGGTGGAGAACCGCTTTGTCGGCATGAAGAGCCGAGGCGTTTATGAAACCCCGGGAGGCACCCTTCTATGGCAGGCTCACCGCCAGATGGAAACCCTGACCATGGACCGGGACCTCATGCATTTGCGGGACAGTCTGATTCCCAAATACGCCGAGTTGGTCTACTACGGGTTCTGGTATTCGCCCGAGCGGGAAGCCCTGCAAGCCCTGATCGACAAAAGCCAGGAAACCGTTTCCGGAACGGTGAGGCTCAAGCTTTACAAGGGCAATGTCATCACGGTAGGTCGAAAATCCCCCATCTCCCTTTACGACCAGAACGTGGCATCCATGGAGGGAGTGGAAAGCGATTACAATCCCGACGATGCAACCGGTTTTATTCGCTTGCAGGGTCTCCGGTTGCGCGCCCGTCACCGGGCCCAAGGCGGTGAGAGGAAGTAAGGGCATACTTGATAAATCAACGTTTGACGCCATTCTCCAACCCCCCTTGAATGCTCCTCCTCATGGGCCTGGATGGCGGAATTGGCAGACGCGCCGGACTCAAAATCCGGTTCCCTTTGGGAGTGAGGGTTCGACTCCCTCTCCAGGCACCATCTCCCCTCCCGGTTGATTCCGGGTAAATGGCGAATGGCCATGAATAGGGCCTTCGGTGGTGATGGATGACTTTGCCATGACTGCGGAGGCAATCCTTGAAAGCCAGTTCGAGGGCATACCTGGTAAATTCTCAGCCAGGAAAAATTCAAGGTTTGACCCCGAAAGTGAAAAGTTTCCAGACTCTCCCCTTGATTTTTTGTTCGGGCCGTAGCGCAGCTTGGTAGCGCACTTGCATGGGGTGCAAGGGGTCAGGAGTTCAAATCTCCTCGGCCCGACCAAATTCTCAATGGAACGGCGTGCGCAGGGAAAGGGGTCAAGACGTAAAAAGTTATGCCTTACAGGGTCAGCAGGTCACGCCGAAAGGCGGATCGTCTTGTAAAAGTGTATGGAGTACAACGGAATACCGCCCCTCGGGGTCATTTCTTGAAATCGTGCATGTTAATGCGGGATTTAAGAATTGACCCCTTCCTGCATGCGCAAAGGGGTCAGGCATTTATTTTCAACATGGGGACATGTCAAAAATCAACGACTGACCCCGACAGGCATCACTTTTCTACGGCATGACCCCGACTGGCGTCCATACTATATTCCTCTACAAACGCGCTTAACTAAGCGCCATTCCCCCCTGACCCAATTCCCACCGAAAAATAAATCCCCCGGAGGGCGCTTTTACTCGATTGAAAAGGTGACTTCACATTTTTCCCGCAAGTATTTAGATTGGCTCATTATGAAACGTGTTGTTCTTATTCTTTCGGGCTGCGGCGTGTATGATGGAGCGGAAATTCATGAATCGGTTTTGACCCTCCTGGCGCTGGACAAGGCGGGCGCCGATGTGACGGTTGCGGCTCCCGACATAAATCAGTTTCACGTGGTGAACCATCAAACGGGGGAAGTGGTGCAAGATGAATCCCGCAACGTCCTGGTGGAATCCGCCCGCATTGCCCGGGGCCCGGTAAAGAGGGTGGCGGACTTGCAGGTGGGGGACTACGATGCGGTTGTTTTACCTGGGGGTTACGGCGCGGCCAAGAACCTGTGTTCGTTTGCCGTGGATGGCGCCGGGTGCAGCGTGGAAAAAAGCGTGGCCGATTTTCTCCGAAAATTCCACGAAGCGGGCCATCCCATCGGCTTTGCCTGCATCTCGCCCGCCATTGCAGCCAGGATTTTTGGTGAGGAAGGGGTCCACCTGACCGTGGGCAATGATGAGGATACCGCGACCGCCCTTGAAGCAAGCGGAGCCAAGCACGTCAATTGCCCGGTGGAAGCCTTTGTAATCGATGAAGATTTGAAGATCGTTTCCACCCCTGCCTATATGCTCGGACCCAGGATTTCCGACGTGGAAACCGGTATAACCCGTTGGATAAAGGCCGTCCTGGACCTGGCCGGATAAGCGTGGTTTTTATTGTTTTGCTTCTGCTCGGAACAAGGCGCAGGGTTCCCAGATTCGATAGAGTATGCACCCCCATTATCGTCCCAACATCCCCTATCCCGAGGCGCCGGAAATCCTTCAGAATCGCAGTTTGCTACCGCGAGATCTGGAAGACATCAAGGGGGCCTTGACTCGGGTCTATCACTGGATGTATCTGGCTCGCCGGACCGATGACCGGTTGCGGGATTTGTTTCGGCAGGGATTCGTCTACGGCACCTTGGCCGGGGGCCAGGGCAACGAGGGACTGGCCGCCCCCATTGGACTTTTGCTGGACCGGGAGATAGACGTGGTTTGCTTTTCTCACCGCAATCTGGCGTCTCATTTGATCTGGAGCGACCATCTCTGCGATCACCTGTGTCAGTACATGGCCAATTCAGGCAGCCCCACCCTCGGGCGCGAGGGCAATGTGCACCACGGCGACCCGCTCAACCGAAGCCTGCCCATCATCAGTCATTTGGGGACCATAATTGCCAGTGTCTTGGGGGCTATCGATTCACAAAGACGTTTGGGTCACCATGCCCTGGGGGTCGGATTTATCGGGGACGGAGCATCCAGCACCGGGGATATCCACGAGACCATGAATTTGGCCTCCGTATTAAATATCCCCATGGTCTTTGTCATCGAAAACAACGAGTACGCATACTCCACCCCCATCAGTGAACAATGTGCGGTCGAATCCCTGGCCAGCCGGGCCACCGGTTACGGCATGGATTATACTATTCTGGAGATTTCCCGAACGGAGGAAATCCTCACCGCATTCAACCAAATTTTTGCCGAAGTTCGGCAGTCCGTCAAACCCACCGTGGTGGAAGTCAAAACCCTGCGCTTGCAGGGCCATGCCGCTTACGACACCTGCCATTACCTCACGGAGGATATTCTGGAAAGTTGGACCCGGAGAGACGCCAATCCTATCCTGCGGGAAAGGTTGATCCGGTCCTTGGGATCCGAGGCAATTGTCGAGGTCGAAAGAGAAATCGATGCTTTTTTAGATGCCTGTGTCAAGGTATCCATGGCTCAGCCTCCCATCCCGGAACAGGACTTGGAAAGAGAATCATTCTCCCATACCTTTACTCCCGTCCAATGGAAAAGAAAGGATGCCGTGATCAGGAATCTGACTTTCGCCCAGGCCTTGAACCGCGCCCATAGGATGATCCTGGAGGACTCCGAGGTTTCCATCATCCTGGGCCAGGACATCGCCACCTATGGGGGCGCATTCAAGGTTACCGATGGCCTTTTCGATGCGTTTGGCCGGGGGAGGGTTTTGAACACCCCTCTAGCGGAATCGGCCACCGTCGGATACGGAATCGGCCTGGCTTTCAACGGTCACCGACCCATCATTGAATTTCAGTTTGCCGATTTTGCCACCGACGCCACCACCCAAATTTGCCTGAACGCGGGAACCTTTTATTTCCGCTCCGGGGCCAAGCTTCCCATGGTGCTGCGTTTCCCCTGCGGGGGGGGACTCACCTTCGGGTCGTTCCATTCCCAGGAACTGGAGGCGCTCTATATCCATTTTCCCGGCCTCAAAGTTTTGTATCCCAGTACCGTGCAGGATGCATTCGACGCCATGCTGGCCGCTTATGAGGCGGATGATCCGGTTTTGTTGTTTGAGCATAAAGGCCTCTACCGCGGATTGCGGGACGACATTATTTTGCACGGCGACCACCATCGGGTTTGGAAATCGCGTCTGATCCGGGAAGGTCATTTCGCAACTTTCGTGACCTACGGGAAGCTGGTCGGGACCTGCGAAAAGATCTGCGCCTACTTGGAGGATGAATTCGAATACTCATTGGAACTGATCGACTTGCGCGCATTGAAACCGGTCGACCTCGATCCCATTCGGGAATCGATCCGCAAAACGGGTCGGCTCATCGTCGCGCACGAGGCCCGCCTCAATTCAGGCTTTGGCGCTCAAATCGTCACCCAGATGATGGAAGAACTTTTTTTTGAAATGGAAGCCCCGCCACTGCGCATAGGGGCCCTCGACACCCCTGTCCCCTTCGCCCGATCCCTCGAGGAAATGTACCTTCCCACGGAGGATTCCATTACGGGGGAAATCATCGATTGGTTGGAGCAATTTGGTTGAGTCATGGGAGAAAATCGTTCAAACCGCACCCCCCCATCCGAATTGGAGTGGCGTAAAATCAAGCTGCTCGCCCTCGACGTGGACGGCGTGCTCACGGATGGAACGATCTTTATGGGTCCGGATGGATTCGAACTGAAACAGTTTTCCGTCCTGGATGGCCTGGGGCTGGTTTGCCTGAGAAAGGCCGGGGTGATCCTCGCCGTCATTTCGGGTCGCCTGTCCCCCGCCACCACCTCCCGCATGACCGAACTGCGCTTCCACCACATCATCCAGGGGAGGAGGGACAAAGGCGAGGCTCTAAAGGAACTGGCGGGCCAATTAAAATTGGCTCCGGAGGAGATTTGCTATGTAGGAGACAACGTGATTGACGTGTCCGCCATAAAGTATGCAGGTATTGGGGTTACCGTGGCGGATGGGGTTCCACTGGCTTTGCAATGGGCCGACTGGACCACCGACCAGGGTGGTGGCAAGGGGGCGGTTCGCCAGGTGTGCGACCGAATACTTGAAAGTCGGAACGACAGCGTATTAGCTCTATCCCACAAATCCTGATGCACCCCAAAATCCGCTTCCCGGGCAAATCGTGGTTCGCTTTGGTTCCCCTGGCCTTGGCCAGCGGAATTTACCTCAGTTCGCAAATCGTGCCCGATGCTCCCGTGGAAGGATTCAGGGTCACCATGTTCAACGATCTGGGTTATAAAATTTGGTTCTTGACCGGAGATTCCGCCGCCCACCGGGAGGAGGGGCAAGTCGACATGAAGGGTTTGGATTTGGAGGTTTATACGGGGGAGGAACAAAACCAACTGGATTTCCGCATGGTTGGAGACAACGCCACTTATCTCAGCCATAACAAATTGTTGTTCGGAGACCGGGGGGTCAAAGTGGTTTCCGAAGCCTTTACCATAGAAGGGGAAAAATGGAGGTATGACCAGGAAGCCCGCCGCATTCAGGTGAGTGAGAATGTAAAAGTAGTTTTAGACTACGAAATGGAACCCTTTTTCAAATGAGGAAATGGTTTATTCCTCTCCTGGCCCTTTTGGGCCTGCTCCCTTTGGCCCGGGCACAAGAGAACGGGGAGACGACCGATACGGTGATAACGGGGGATAACCTGGAAATGTTGAGTGGGGATGAAAAGTCGGAATTTCACATCACCGGCCGGGTTCAAGTGATCGGCACCAACCTCCGCCTGACTTGCGATGAGCTGCATATTACCTCCGTCAAGCGAGGTGATCCCAGCGATACCATTGGCAAGATTGGGAAAGTGACCGAGATCATTGCCATCGGAAATGTGCACGTTGAACAAAAAGGTCGTTCAGCTTCGGGAGGCCGGGCCGCATTCTTTCCCGAAGAGGGGAAAGTGTTGTTGACCGAAAGACCCGTGGTAACGGATGCGCAGGGAACGGTTTCGGGAACGGAAATTGAATGGTTTCACGGTCAGCGCCGCGCCTTGGTTCGCGGGGGTGAACAACGGGTGAAGGTTACCCTTCCCCATTTACCGGATTTGGGTCCCGATGAAGGGGCGGCCGACCAAGCCGAATCCAATGGGCAGAATTGAGGGGAAATGGCCGCAGCGGTAACCATTTCCACCCTCGACCTGGAGAAGAGTTACTCTGGCCGTAAAGTAGTGGACAAAGTAAACATCCAGGTATCATCGGGCGAGGTAGTGGGTTTGCTTGGTCCCAATGGCGCAGGGAAAACCACCACCTTTTACATGATCGTCGGCCTGGTGCCGGCATCGCGTGGCAGGGTGTTGATAGGCGATGTCGATGTGACGCGCTACTCCATGCACCGGCGCTCCCGGCTGGGCATCGGTTATCTCCCCCAAGAACCTTCCGTCTTCAGGAACCTGTCTGTTTACGATAACATAAAGGCCATTGTCGACACCTTGCCCATCAAAAGAAAATTGCGCAAAGAGAGGATCGACCATCACCTCAATGAACTGGGGCTCACCCATCTTTCCAAACAGAAAGCCTACACCCTGAGCGGAGGTGAGCGACGCAGGCTGGAAATTTCCCGGGCTCTGGTCACGGAACCCAAGTTTCTCCTCATGGACGAACCGTTTAGCGGAGTGGACCCCATTAACGTGGCGGAAGTTCAAAAAATTGTCCTCGAATTGAGCAAACGAGGCATCGGAATCCTGATCACCGACCACAACGTGCGTGAAACTTTGAGGATTGTAAACCGTGCCTATCTTCTTCACAACGGACAAGTCCTTCGAGAAGGAGCGAGCGATTTTTTAACCAATGACGAAGTGAGCCGGGAATTTTATCTGGGTGAGAATTTCAACCTTTGAGGACCGCCGATGAATCTCCGAGCAAAACCCAAACTGGTCCAAGGTATCAATGTCCAAACCTTCTATGAAAAATTCAAAGATCCCTTGCAGCTCACTCTGGTGGCTGGAAAGGAGGGGCTGCAAACTGTCATCAAAGAGAAAAGTATCAATCGGCCCGGCATAGCCATGACCGGTTTCCTCACTTGTTTTGGGGCCAAGCGATTACAATTGTTCGGGGGAGGTGAGATGGCCTATTTGGAAACGCTGAGCCGGGCCGAGCAGAAGAATATGCTGGTGCAGTTTGCCAAACTGAAAATCCCCTGCATGGCCGTCACTCGAAACCTGGAACCAACCCCCATTATGGTGGAGGCGGCGAACCGTTACGGCATTCCCTTGTTCCGGTCGCCCATCGCCTCCAATCAGTTCGTCACAACCGCCACGGTCCTGCTCGAGCACGCCTTCGCGCCTCGGGTAACCGAGCACGGCACCATGCTCGACATAAGGGGAATTGGCACCCTGTTGAGGGGCAAAAGCGGAATCGGCAAAAGCGAATGCGCAGTGGCCCTTATCGAACGTGGACACAGCTTGGTGGCGGATGACCTCATCTACGTAAAACTGATAAACGAAACCGAACTCATCGGCCAAAGCTCCGAACTCAATCGGGGTTATATGGAATGCCGGGGAATCGGCATTATCAACGTGGTCGAATTGTTCGGTATCCGCAACGTGCGGTTGGAAAAACGCATCGATCTGGTCGTCTCCTTTCGGGAGTGGTCGGCCCAACACGAAGAGGAGCGCACCGGGTTGGAACAAAGTTTCTTTAACATCCTCGGCATCGATGTGCCACACATCGAATTCTATATTCGCCCCGGCCGGGATCTGGCCCGGCTGGTCGAAGTTGCCGCCATGGTGATGGCAGCTCGGATTATGGGCCACGACTCGGCCCAGGAATTCAACCAACGGCTCATCGCTCACATGGCTCAACAAGCCGGTTCGTAATATTTTTATTGTTAATAAATGGGTTCGATCCCAAAAATTTCCAGCCCAAACGGGGGCTTCCGAGCGTGCTCCAAACGCTGGTCAGATTTTCTAAGCCTCTTGTAATGACAAGCTTCCGGCTTTGAAAAATTTCCCTTTCAATTGCAACAAATTTTCTCAGATGAGTTACTGGCAAACCGTCGTTAATAAGTTGTGGAAAAGTTCGTCTTGAAAATGGGAAGAAAAATCCAATCCTCACTAATGGATGGGGGCAGCATCTAAGGGCTGAAACTTTCAAGATTGTTTTTGCTCCCTTATTTTTTTTAAATTTAATCTGCACTTTTCCTATAACCTGCTACCAATCAATAATTTAAGCAAAGCACCATTCTCTTCCCGGTAGTTTAATTTTCCTAACCGAATGCAAAATGACGCCTTAATTGCCTCGGACCCACTCGTGCGCTCTCTACCACACTATTCCGACCGCGGGATCCTCGCGCCTTGTGAATAATTGCGAGTCGAATTGGAATTTATGGCACAATTTTCCAAAGTTGAGACCCTATGGGATGTGGTAAAACCCGAACTGAAAGGGAAATTCGAGGGCGATGTCTACAACATGTGGTTCAAGCCCATTCACTGTCTGCGGCAAACCGATACCAGCGTCGTCCTGAGCGTACCCGATAATTTTTCCTCCATCTGGGTTGAGGACAACTACCTCGATCTTATCTCGGATGAGATCCGTATCGTGGCGGGACAGCCCATCAAGGTCTCGTTGGAGGTCTCGGAAACAATTAACCGGAGACGGGAATTGGATTTGGAACCCGACCGGGAAACCAGGGAAATGGGGCGAACCAGGGAGGCCAAGCCCAGGGTGGACCGGTTTCCGGAACCCTCCCCCACCATCGGCAATATCCTCAATCCGAAAAATACCTTTGAGAATTTTGTAGTTGGAGAAAACAACAATCTGGCCCATGCCGCGGCGGTGGCCATCAGCAATGCCCCGGGTAGAGCTTACAACCCCTTATTCATCTACGGTGACACCGGTCTGGGGAAAACCCATCTCATGCATTCGGTGGGGCACTTCATTTCAAAGAAAAATCGCCGGTCCAAGGTGGCCTATGTCTCCTCTGAAAAATTTACCAACGAATTTATTCGGGCCATCCAGGAGAATACCCTGGTAAAGTTTCGCAAACGTTACCGCAGTGTGGATGTCCTCCTGATCGATGACATCCATTTCCTCAGTGGAAAAGAAAGGATCCAGGAGGAATTTTTTCACACTTTCAACGACCTCTTTGAATCGGGCAACCAAATCTTCCTGACCAGCGACCGGCCGGCCGGAGAAATTGCCAAATTGGAGAGTCGGTTGGTCTCGCGGTTTCAGTGGGGATTGGTCTCCGACATGCAGGCGCCGGACCTGGAAACCCGAATCGCCATTTTGACCAATAAGGCGAATTTGCTAGGAATTCAACTACCCCAGGATGTACTTCAATTTATTGCCCAACACGTGTCGCGGAATATTCGCCGTCTGGAGGGGGCCCTGACCCGGGTGGCCAGTTACACGGCTCTTATGGCCAAGGAGGTAAATCTGGAAGTGGCGGAACAACTCCTCAGCGACATCCTGCAGGAAGAAGCCCGGAATCAGGTGACGATAGAGAAAATTCAGAAACGGGTCACCCATTTCTACAACCTGCGCCTTTCCGACATGGTGAGCCGGCGCCGACCGGCCAACATCGCATTTCCCAGACAAATTGCCATGTACCTGAGCCGAATCCTGACCAGTCATCCCCTGAAGGAAATTGGTGAAGCCTTTGGCGGCCGGGATCATGGGACGGTCATTCACGCCTGTAAAACAGTGGAAAATATCATGGACCAGGACGAATCCACTCGCCGTAGCGTAGAATACCTCAAGACCCAACTGGTAAAATCCAAGGGTTGACATGGAGTTGAGCAACTCCCAGAAAGAGGTTATATCCGGATGGGTGGCCGACGGACTCAAGTTGGGTGAGATTCAACGGCGCCTGAACGAAGCCTTCGGCATTTCCATTACTTACATGGAGACCCGCTTTCTGCTGGACGATTTAAACCTGGATTTGGTTTCCCAGCCCAGGCCGGTCGATTCCGACCTTTCCCAACCGGCTCATGGGGAATTGGAAGAGGTAAGGCAACGAGATGAAAGGGATGATTTTGCCGCTGCCGAGACCGGGAGAGGCAAGGTGAGGGTAAGCCTGCATCCCATCAACCGGCCCGGAGCCGTGGCCGGTGGAGAGGTGATCTTTTCCGATGGAAAAACGGCGGAGTGGGCTTTGGACCAGATTGGGCGACTGGTGTTGAATGCCGAGAAGGAAGGATATCAGCCCACTGAGGAAGATTTGGAGGCATTTCAGAAAGAATTGAGCGTCTTGTTGCAAAACCGCGGCTTATGAATCCGGTTTTTGCGGCTTTGAGCTTTACTCTTCGGCCCAATTGTCGAAGTTAGCCTGCATAGCAGTGACACATTATAGAAGGGATCTCAGAGGGAAGTTGTCGACAGGGCCCATCCCCTTTGCCGTCATCTCTGTCCTGTTTTTATCCTTTCCGGTCCATTTGGCCACGGCAAACCAGGTGGCGGATTGCATCTCCCAATTCCCGGGGAATGAGGAAGCCCTGGAAGGATGTTTATCCCAACTCTACCTGCCCGATTCCATGGATGCCAATGAACTGTTGCAGGTTCATCGCACCATCTTGAACCAACTGAAAAATCTAGACTATGACACGATCCATCGGGGCGCCAAAATATCGGCAAAGCTGTGCATTGTCCACTTGGCTACGGATTGGTATTCGGCCGATGTCGCCGCCCGCCTGGTGGCGAGAATCAAGGAGGAAATGGGGGGGGATGTGGCCTCGATAATTGCCGGCGCAACGGTATCGGGAGCCATCCAAGCGTCTGAAATCCTCGGTGTCCAAGTTACTCCCGTGGCCACTACTCCGACCTCCAATAGCCCCGTGCTGCGGCGTGGAACCGTGGCTGCAACTACGGCTGACCAGGTTTCCATTTATTTTGACAACGAGGTCGTGGTCAGCACCCCAACCGACGGCAACCCCACTCCCTAGCCCGCATATTGCATGAATTAAGTTGTAGGAGCGGCTTCGACACGCCGCGATTGCTTCGCTGTTTCTTGGGATCGCGGCGTAAAGCCGCTCCTTCCATGGTTCGAAGTGACGTTAAAATTCCGGGGTTATCTCATTTATGAGTTCCAAAAGCTCGCGCTCACCCAAAATCTTTATCCCCAGCTTATTAGCCGCCTGGAGTTTGGATCCGGCCTTCTGCCCAGCCACCAAAAAAGCCGTTTTTTTACTGACGCTTCCCGCAACCTTTCCTCCGGCCTTCTCGATGCGTTCCCTGGCTTCTTTGCGCTTCAAATTGGGCAAGACGCCCGTAAGCACGAAGGTCTTGCCAGCCACAGCTTGTATTGATCCGGACCGCTCGGGGAGTGCGGGAGTGGAGGTCAATCCCGCCGCTATCAATCCATACACCATTTTTCCATGTGTGGGATCCCCAAAAAAAGCCACGATGCTTTGTGCGACGATGGGACCGATCCCTTCGATCTCCATCAGTTGTTCCGCCCTGGCTCCGGCCAGCTTTTCCAAGTCCGGGAAGGTATTGGCCAACAATTTAGAGGACGCCATGCCAACGTGTTGAATTCCCAAGCCGTGGATCAGCCGCCAAAGCTCCCTGCCCTTGCTCTCCTCCAGGGCTTTCAGAAGATTGTCGGCCGACTTTTCGGCAAACTTATCCAGCTCGAGCAAATCCTTTTTCTCCAAACCGTATAAATCGACGGGAGAAGCCACCAGTTCCCGACCCACCAGTTGGTCAACCACGGCCTCGCCCAAACCTTCAATATCCATGCATTGCCTGGAAGCAAAAAACCCGATTCGTCTTCGAATTTGAGGGGGACAACCCGTCGTATTGGGGCATCGCAAGGCCGCTTCCCCCTCAGTGGGAATCACCGAGGTTTGGCATGCCGGGCATTTCGTGGGAAATGCATAGGGGGCCAGCTCGGAGGCGCGTTTATCCGTCACCACCTCAACGATTGCCGGAATGATTTCACCAGCTTTTTCGACCTTCACGAAGTCGCCGACCCGAACATCCTTTCGGGCTATTTCATCGCGGTTGTGAAGGGTTGCCCTGGAAACGGTCGTTCCCCCCAACTGAATGGGTTCCAGGATCGCCACAGGGGACAAGGCGCCCGTTCTCCCCACTTGTATGGAAATGTCGAGCAACCGCGTGACCACCTGCTCCGCCTCAAATTTATAGGCGATGGCCCAACGAGGCGCTTTGGCCGTGCTCCCCGCCCGGATTTGCCACCCGATACGGTTCAATTTCAGCACCGCCCCGTCCGTGGAGTAGGCGTAGTCCTTGCGCAGTCCATCCAGCTCGGTGATGGTGGCAATGCAAGGGTCGATTCCCCTTCTGACCCAGTGATTTTCCACTTGGGGAAAGTTCCAACGCTTGAGATCCCGAAAAAAATTTGTCAGAGTATCATAGTAGCCCGGGTCGCAGTAGCCCAAACCGTGGGACACCCAAGTCAGCCTCCGGCTCTTGGCTTCCTTGCGGTCTAGCATCTTAACCGTTCCGGCGGCCAGGTTTCTGGGGTTGGCAAACAGGGGAAGCCCTTCTTTCAAGCGCCCGCCGTTAATCCGGTCGAACTCGGGCAAGGTCATGTAAATTTCTCCCCGCACCTCCAACACTTCGGGGTGAGGGGTGGCCAGAAACTTCGGATAATTGCGGATCAAGGCGAAATTGGCCGTAATATCATCCCCCTGGGTTCCGTTTCCACGGGTCACGGCACGGACAAATCTTCCCCCCTCATAGGTTGTGCTGACCGCCATCCCGTCAATTTTGGGCTCGACCACGAACTCCAACTCATCCTCCCCCAGGAGCCGTTCCAACCGGTTGGCAAAATCCCGCAGTTCACCAAAAAGATAGGTGTTGTCCAAACTCTGCATGGGCGAGCGATGGGTGTAGGAGGGGAAACCCTCAAGCCGGTCATCGCCCACCTCCAACACCGGAGAATCGGGACCCCCAAATTCCGGATACTCACGCTCCAAATCTTCCAGTTCCCTTTTGAGGCGATCATATTGGCGATCCGATATTTCCGGTTCGGCATATCGGTAGTACCGCTCGTTGTGATGGCTTACCGTTTCCCGCAGCAACCTAATGCGGTTTTCCACCTCGTCACTCATTTCAACCATTTTCTTTCGGTGGCCCCAATTGTCCAGAATTTGTCCCCCGTTTTTATGCCACAATACTCCCTGAAGCGCCTGGGAGATGATGCCGGTTTTTTTCGGAATATTTGTGGAATCAAGATTACCATGCCCCGGATCCATAAAAAAATTTGCAATCATGAATGTTTCATCTGTTACATTAGCCCATAAAATTTCATATGACGGACCGGATAAAAATTGGCATCGCCTTGGCCTTGGCTTTGGGCTGCGCCAGGGCGGGGGCGGTAGAGGCCATCGACTTCCAGCGACATATCGAGCCCATTTTGCGGGAAAATTGCCTGGAATGCCACGGACCCGAGGAGCAGGAATCCGATTTCCGCGTGGACCGCAATTCCACTCTGCTCGGTGGAGGTGGGTCCGGCATTGAGACCATTATTCCGGGAGACCCGGCACAAAGCTACCTGATCGAGCTGGTCCGCGAGTCGGATGAGGAGTACCGAATGCCCTACGAGAGGGAAGCTCTTCCCGAGAACCTGATTCTTCTTTTGGAAAAGTGGATCGCGGAGGGAGCGGAGGTCCCGGAGGATCTGGAAGAGGATGCGGAAATAAAGAAAACGGACCACTGGTCCTTGTTGCCGGTGGTTCGTCCGGAGATACCCGTCAACCCCATGGCAACCAACCCCATCGACGCCTTCCTGTTGGAGAAGCTGGCTGACATAGGTCTCACCTACAATCCGGAGGCCGATTCCCGGTCGCTGGTGCGTCGAACCTCCATTCTACTGACCGGATTGCCTCCAACCCCCGAGCAAATCGATGCCTTTGCCCGGGCCCATGCCAAAGATGCGGACACGACCTTCCTTGCATTGATAGACCGGCTACTGGCTTCACCTCATTTCGGAGAACGCTGGGCCCAACACTGGCTCGATGTCATTCGTTGGGCTGAAACCAACGGTTCCGAAGCCAATCTCTATCGCAAAAATGCCTGGTACTTCCGCGATTATGTGATCCGGACCTTCAACGAGGATAGGCCCTACCATCAATTTATTCGAGAACAATTGGCTGGTGATCAATTGAGCGTGGGACATGCCACCGGTTTTCTCGTGGCGGGACCCCATGTGCCCACCGCAACCGTGGGACGCGAACCTTCCGCCATTCGCCAAGCCCGGGCCGACCGCTTGGATGAAATTGTGCAGACCGTTGGAGCCTCCATGCTCGGCATGACGGTGAGTTGCGCCCGTTGTCACAACCACAAATTCGATCCCATTTCCATCAAGGACTACTATTCCCTCACCGCCATCTTCCAGGGGGTCGAGTTCGGCAGCCGGTATGCGGAGATCGAGGCAAGCGATCCCAACCTGAAACGGGAAGGGGAACTCCGCCGGGCTCTCCACCAACTGCGCCAATCCCTCCAGTCCGATCGCATCGCCTGGGAAGAAGACTGGCAGGGCTGGAAAGAATTGCATTTTCCGGCAACCGCCACTACTGCCATCCGCCTGACCTTCCAGTCCAAGAATGTCAGCATCGAGGAAATCGAGCTCTACGGCCCGGATGACCCGTCTGAAAATCTGGCTTTGTCCTCTCGGGGAACGGTGGCGAAAACGGACGACTCCATGACCCGAATTCGGGGGGAGGTCTTTTTCGCCAACGATGGGATTCTCAACACCAATCTTTGGCGGTCAACCTCCCCGCCAGAGAGCGAGAAGCAGCCTTGGATCATTCTCGAATTTCCCCAACCCCGCCTGGTGGATCGGATGGCCATCAGCTCCAACAAGCATTACTTTTTGGAAACCGATTATCTGTCCGCTAATAAGCCGTATGCCGTCCCCGATTACCTTGTGGAATCCCTCAGCCCGGATGGAACTTGGCAGAAACTGGTTTCCACGACCCAAATAAGGCAGTCGCTGGAACTCGAAGGGTCTCATTCAACCGCGGTCAACCGCATCAACTATATCATCGATCAACTTGGGGAGGAGGGTATCAAGCCGAGTTTTGTGGGGCAGTTTATCGAGCCGGTGGTGACCCGCGTACTGCATCGTGGAAGTCCGGAAAGCCCGCGCAGTGAGGTGGACCCGGCGGGATTTGCCATATTGAAGGGTAACCTCCACCTGGATTCGTCCAGCCCCGATGCGGAGAGGCGGATGCGCTTCGCCGACTGGCTGATCGATCCGGAACACCCTTTGACCGCCCGCGTGTTGGTCAATCGTGTCTGGAGCCATATCTTTGGCAGAGGTATCGTGGCAACTCCGGCCGATTTTGGCAGCGTCGGCGCTCCACCCACCCACCCGGAATTGCTCGACTGGCTGGCGGGGGAGTTTGTCCAGCCCGAAGCATCCGGAGCCGCGCCCTGGTCGATCAAAGATCTCATCCGATTGATTCTGCTGACCGATGCCTACCGCCAATCCAGCGCTCCCCGGGAAGATGGGTTGGCGGTGGATGCCTCCTCTCTTAATTTGTGGCGTTTTCCCCCGCGCCGGGTGGAAGCCGAAGTGATACGGGACAGCATTCTGTTGGCTTCGGGAAAACTGGTTCCAACCCTGGGTGGGCCAAGTTACCGCATCCATGACGAAAAAAGGACATATGCCCAGTGGAAGGTGGTGGATAACCATGGTCCGAAAACCTGGCGTCGCATGATCTACCAAGAAAAGATGCGACGGGTAGATGACCAGATCTTTACCGCATTCGATTTTCCCGATTGTGGGCAGATCCGGGCAAGGCGGCCCATTTCAACCACTCCTTTACAAGCCCTTAATTTGATGAATTCATCCTTCGCCATGGAACAGGCCGGTTTTATCGCCGAACGCGCCAAAGCGGAAACGGCAGGGGATGCCTCGGAGGCCACAAAACGGATCTTCGATCTGCTGTTGGGTCGGGAACCCACGGGGTTTGAACTGGATGCCTCCATCGAATTGGCTCGTAATGGCGGCCTGCATCTGGTCAGCCGCGCATTGATAAATTCCAATGAATTCGCTTTCCTGCCATGAATAACCCCGAGGAAAAAATCTCCTGCCACGGTCGCCGTCTGTTGAGCAGGCGCCATTTTTTGGGTCAGACCGGCCTGGCCATGGGGGCCCTGTCCTTGAGTCAGTTGTTGGCAGAAGACAATTTGATGCACTTCGGGGGAAAGACGCCAATCCGTCCCCACATAGATCCCAAACATCCTTATGCGCCCCGGCCCCCGCACTTTCCCGGCGCCGCCAAACAGGTGCTGGTCATTTACTGCCCCGGCGCCGTCAGCCACGTGGATACCTTCGACTACAAACCCGGTCTCTTCAAGTATCACGGACAAAAACCACCCTCCATTCCCGAGGTCACTTTCGAGGGTCCGACCGGTAATATCGCCAAACCGTTTTGGGAGTTCAGGCCACGCGGTCAAACCGGCAAAATGGTCTCAGATCTTCTCCCCAATCTGGCCGAACAGGTGGACGACTTCTGTTTCATTCATTCCTTGACCACCGACACCAGTTCCCACCCCCAGGGAGAAAACTTTTTCAATACCGGTTTTACCATGGAAGGTTTTCCTTCTTTCGGAGCCTGGGTAACCTATGCCCTGGGTTCCGAAAATTCGGATCTGCCCGCTTTTGTGGCCATAAACGACCCCCGTGGTCTGGCCCGTTCCGGCAAGAACAATTTTGGCAGCGGATTTCTTCCCGCCGCATTCCAGGGAACGGATTTCAGCGCCAAGAATCCTCCGGCAAACTTGAAACGTCCGCTGAACCTTTCCGCCATGGACGATGCGCAATCCATTGATCTGTTGCAGCGGCTCAATGCCTTTCACTTGGAGTCTTACCCCGGCGACGCCGATCTGGCCGGCCGCATCGCCAGTTACGAATTGGCGGGTAAAATGCAGACATCGGTGCCCGAAGTCATGGATCTGGCGGGAGAGCCATCCTCCATTCACCGGGAATATGGCACCGACAGCGGCAGCGACCTCAAGCGCGAATACGCCAAAAATTGTATATTGGCCCGCCGATTGATCGAAAAAGGCGTACGCGTGGTGCAATTGTTCAATGGAAGCGATCCCTCGGGGGGAAATGGGATCACCAATTGGGACTCCCACAGCAACATCCTGAAAACCCATGCCATGCAGGCGGAAATCATGGATCAACCAACCGCTGCCCTCCTTCACGACCTGAAAAGACGCGGCCTGCTCGAACACACTCTGGTGGCATGGTGCACCGAATTCGGCCGCATGCCATTTTTGCAAGCCAACGGCACCGGGCGCGATCACAACCCCGACACCTTTACCTGCTTCCTGACCGGAGCCGGGGTAAAAAAGGGCATGAGCTACGGGGAAAGCGACGAATTTGGCTTCAAGGCAGCGGTCAATCCCAGGACTGTCTACGATTTCAATGCCACCCTGCTCCACCTCATGGGCCTCGACCACGAACGCCTCACTTTCTACCACAACGGTATCGAACGCCGTCTCACCCATGTCCACGGAGAGATTATCGAAGCCATGCTGGTTTGAATCCGGTTGAGATGTCCACCCTTACCGGGAATGGCTCGATTCCCGGCCTAAGGCTAACTAAATCAGCATCATGTCCTTACAACATTCTACCCTCTTACAGCTAAAGCGTTGGAATACACCGACCATTTACAATGGTTGGGAACAAATCACCCGAATGGACCGCACCGCGGGGGGATTCAACCGGGAGCCGACTACCGATTATATGCCCGAAATGGGTTCCATGGTGGGTTACGCCACCACGGTGATTTTTGAACCGTCCAATAAGGAACACGTGAAAAACAAGGCCGAGGCCTGGGCCAAATACCGGAAATACGTGGCCGGTTTCGCCGGACCAAAGATCGTGGTGGTGCAGGATTTGGACAAACCCGACCTCGTCGGGGCATTTTGGGGTGAAGTGACCAGCAATATCCACCGCGCTCTGGGTTGCGTGGGGACGATCATCGACGGGGGTATTCGCGATGTGGATGAAATGAAGAATGCCGGTTTCAAGGCCCTGGCCCGCGGCTTGTGCGTGGGACATGCCTACAGTTGCCCGATCCGGTGGAATTGTGCCGTGGAAGTTTTCGGCACGACCATTCAACCCGGGCAACTTATCCATGCCGACAAACACGGTTTTCTGGCCATCCCGCCGGAGGACGAAGAAGGACTCCTGGAAGCCTCGGTATTTATGGACCGGAACGAGTGCGATACCGTGATTCCGGCGGCCCGCTCCACCCAGGGGAAATCGATTGAGGAAATCCTGGAAAGCATTAACCGGGCGGGGGCGGATTTCGCCCATGCCGTTCGCCGCGAGTTCAACCAGGAGGGCGAGTGGTGATCGCCTGAACCTTCCCCTGCATCCTCCGGGTTGGCATTCATCCCAATCTGAGGCCCGAAACGGTCAATACATGGTCCATTGCCAGGACATAGAAAACGAGGCAGGTCTGCTCGCATACTTGCGGCAAACGGGTCGGATTGGGGAAGAAGAGGCGCCCGATCTGAAAATCCTGGAAGGAGGGGTTTCCAATCGAACGGTTCTTTTGCAACGAACCAATGGACAGGCCTGGGTGCTCAAGCAAGCCCTACCCAAATTGCGCGTAGAAGTAGACTGGTTCAGCGACCCCGCCCGCATCGTACGGGAGGCTCTGGCGCTGCAATGGCTGGAGAAGTGGTTGCCCAAAGAACATACCGTTCCACTGGTTTTTCTGGATAGGCAAAACCACATACTGGCCATGCAGGCCGCACCCTACCCGCATCAGAATTGGAAAACCCTCCTGCTCGACGGCATACTGATCCACGATCACATCCACCAGTTCGCCCGCCTCCTGGCCACCCTGCACCGAAGGGCGCTGGAGGACCGGGAGGAGGCGGCGCAAGACTTCGCCGACCGGTCTTTTTTTCAGTCTCTCAGACTCGAACCTTACTATGCCTACACCAAACAACAGGAAACTGGGGCCAAGGCATTTCTGGGGCGATTGATAGCCGAGACCCTGCTGCGAGAAGATACCGTTGTGCACGGGGATTACAGTCCCAAGAACATTCTCGTCCAGGCCGGGAATCTCATTCTTCTGGACCTCGAAGTAATGCACTGGGGAGATCCGGCTTTCGATATCGGGTTCTCCCTGACCCACTTGCTCAGCAAAGCCAATCACTTGGCACATCGGCGAAAGGATTTTGCCCGAGCCGCCCAAAATTTCTGGAACACTTACGGCCTTCACCTCGGCCAGGTTCCCTGGTTGGAGGGATTCGAAGCCCGTTGCATAAAGCATACCCTGGCATGCCTGCTGGCCCGCGTGCGCGGCAGATCTCCTCTCGAATATTTGGACGCGGGGGAAGCGGGTCGGCAGCGTGAGACCGTTTTGCAGTTGATGCAGAGTAGTCCCGAATCAATAGAAGAAATGGTGAAGCAGTTCACCCAGAACCTTTAGACCATGCCACGAATCCGATCCATAGAAGGTCTGGAAATACTGGACAGCAGGGGCCGGCCCACCGTAAAGGCCACCTGTGTTTTACGGAGTGGGGCTTCCGCCTCCGCTTCAGTCCCCAGTGGCGCTTCCACCGGAGGGGCGGAAGCGGTAGAGCTGAGGGATGGCGATCCGTCGCGCTACGGTGGATACGGTTGTCTCAAGGCAGTTTCCCATATCAACGGGGAAATCAACCGGAAGTTGTCGAGCAAGACCTATGCCTCGCAAGGGGAATTGGACCGGGCCCTGATCGACCTGGATGGAACGGTCGATAAATCGCGATTGGGCGCCAACGCCATTTTAGCCGTATCCATCGCCTACGCCCGGGCTTGCGCGGTAGAGGGGGAAGCCCCCCTCTACCGATATTTCGCCGAAATGCTGGGCCAACCGATCACCCGTTTGCCCCGACCCACCGTAAACCTGTTCAGCGGCGGTATGCATGGGGGCCAACAGGTTGCTATTCAGGATGTTCTGGTCGTTCCCGCTTCGGCCGGGAGTATCCGGCAAAGCCTGGAAATAACCCATGCAGTCTACACCGCCGCAGTCGAATTGCTGGCCGTCAGGTTCGACGCCCCCTGGCTGACCGCCGATGAGGGAGGATTGGCCCCCCCGGTAAATCTGGCGGAAGAGTTGCTGGATCTCGCTATGCAGGCCATAGAACGGGCCGGTCTTACCCCCGGCCTCCACGTTTCCCTGGCCCTGGATCTGGCCTCGAGCCACTTCTTCAGAGATGGGGCCTACCGCCTCGATGGCAAAACCCTCAACAGCCTGGAAATGATCGGACAGTTAAGAGATTGGGCGAACCGCTACCCCATCGTCAGCCTGGAAGATGGCTTGGCCGAAGAGGATTGGGAACATTGGCCGGAGTTGTGCGATCGACTTTTCCCCACCGCCTTGATCTTGGGAGACGATCTGCTCTGCACCCATCCCCGGCGCATCCAAAAAGCCATAAACTCAAACGCCTGCAACGCCCTTTTGCTGAAGGTAAATCAGATCGGTTCCCTGACCGAAGCACTGGAAGCCTGTCGGTTGGCCAAGGATGCCGGGTGGATGGTAACCGTCTCCGTGCGAAGTGGCGAGACCGAGGACGATTGGTACAGCGACCTGGCCGTCGGCTGGTCCGGCCATCAGACCAAGGCCGGATCCATTACCCAATCCGAACGACTGGCCAAGTACAACCGGCTCTTGGAGATTGAAAAGGAATTGCCCCTGCCCATGATCCCGTGGCCTCATTAAAGCATGGTTCACTAATTTTTTTCACTCTTCACATCGTTTGTGCCTCTCAACTCGACCAACTCCAAAGTTAGTCATTTAATGACTCATTATGACTCAATTAACCATTCGAAATTTTTCGCCGGAACTGGAGAAAAAAATCAAGTCTTTGGCCAAAGAGCGGGAGTGTTCCTTGAATAAGGCAGTTGTCTTTCTATTAAACCAGGGCGCTGGAATTTCAGACCGGCCAATGGCCCGGGGAATCGGCAATGGGCTGGACGCATTCATAGGCACTTGGAATCGGCCCGAGGCGGAGGCCTTCGATCAAAGGATCGAAGCAGCTTTTGAGTCAGGCTTCAATCAAACCGGGTGAGGGTCTCTCGTTCGTTTAACGGGTACCAATCCTCGATCATTTGGGCCAATTTTGCCACGAGGTCCGGGCGGTCGGCCGCCCGATTGACCTTTTCCCAGGGATCGGCCAAGAGATCGAACAACTGAGGCCGCCTTTCCTCCCTGGGATGGGTCGATTGATACCGGTTGACCTCTCCATCGTAGGTTAGAAGCAGTTTCCACCTGCCGCGGATGCACCAACGGAAGAGCAGGGAAGCTTCCGGCTTTTCCAGGTCGGCAATATCGTGGGCAAAGGATTCGCCAAAAATCGCCGCCCTAGGAATCTCCGAACCGCTCTTCAGATACGGAACCAAGTTCAGGCCCGGAGTAGTAATAGCGGGATTTCCCGCGCCTGTTGCCGCAATAATGGTGGGGAATATGTCGATGCTGCTGACCAGGTCCTGACGGTTTGCCGGTTCAAATCTCCCTGGAAAGGAATAGAGGGTGGGTTGACGAATGCCTCCTTCATAAGGCGTCTGTTTGGAGCGTTGGTCGTATCCACGTTTTTGGGGGTGTTGAATCCAACCATTGTCGCCGATGTAGATAATCAAGGTGTTATCCCGGATGTTCTTTTTTTCCAGATAGCCAATCAGATCGCCACAGGTTGTATCGAACCACTCAATCATGGCGTAATACCTGGCAATGGTAGGTGCATGATCCCCCTCGTATTTTTCCAGAAAACGAACCGGGGGATTATACGGGGTGTGAGGCAGGAAAGGGGCGTACCACATGAAAAAGGGTTTTTCCTCGGCTGTGGCCCTATCGATAAAGTCGAAGCACTCCTTGAGTCCCTCCCGTCCAATTTTGAGCCCGTCATCCCCATGATGGCCCCTCGGAAGGGGAAAACCGCGGGTCATTCCATGGGTAAATCCCCCTCGCCGGTAGTTGCCCTCCCACCATTTGCCACTTTGATGGCTGAGGTATCCCGCCTCACCCAACAATTCGGGAAGGGTATCGAAGGCATCGATGTAGGATATGAGCTCATGCCTGCGTTGTTGGTAAAGTTCCGAATCCCGTTCGGCGTACTTTGGCGACGGGTCGTTGCCCGTTACACCGTGGCGGTGGGCGTAGTGCCCCGTGACCAGGGTCATCAGGGAAGGCCGGCACAAGGCGGTGGGAACATAGCCACGGGTAAAGACGACCGATTGGCGGGCCAATTGATCGATATGGGGCGTCCTTACATGGGGATGACCCAAAAACGAGTAATCGCTCCAAGCCTGATCGTCACTTATGATAAGCAACACATTGGGCCGGTTGGCTGCCGCCAAGGGACAGGTAAGCAGGGCTATGACCAGATTCAGTCTAAACAAACACATGGAAAGGATCCATAAGGGAAAGTGAACCCGAATGGCAACCTCACAGTTGAACCTCCCCCCCAAGAGAAGACCAGCTTCGACCCGAGGGGATGAGTTTGCACATTGGACTTGCCCTGAAATCATACCAACCCTATAATAGCTTGGTTTTTCTTTTTGGCTCCAGTTAACCCTGGACCTTTCACCCAAATCAATAATCACAAATCAATTCCCCATGAGCAAAATCATCCCTACCATCAGTTCCGGCCTGGCCGGCCCACTCGGAGTGCTTCACCTACCGCGATTCTGGCAGAAAGTTTCATTGGACGGGGTAGGCAAATTGCGTGAAGATTACCCCGCATGCGGGGCCGGGTTCGATTCTGGCAGAAAGTTTCATTGGACGGGGTAGGCAAATTGCGTGAAGATTACCCCGCATGCGGGGCCGGGTTCGATCAAATGACTCTGGACGCGCTGGGATTGGACAAGGATACCACCATCAATTTCATTCAATCCGAAAAACCGGGTTATTTTGCCTTCGAAGCCTGGGTCAGCGACAACATGAAGGCCGATGCGGATATTGAAGCGCATAATGCCGCCGTCACGGGCTATTGCCACGATGATGCCACCCGCGGGGAAATCTTCCAATTGGCCGGCCTTGAGGACGAAAGCTGTTCAGCCCGGGATGCGGTCAATCTCAACAACTACGAAGATTGGTCGGAGTTTCACCAGCAGGAGGTCCTCGGGTAAAGTCGCCAATTTCCGGATATCTTTCCCCTTTACGCCGGTAGAAAGGGGTCAAAACTTAATGCTGCTGAGTTAAGCCATTTTCCGAACATATGACTACCTCGGAAAAGGAAGGGGTCAAGACGTAAAAAGTTATGCCTTACAGGGTCAGCAGGTCACGCCGAAAGGCGGATCGTCTTGTAAAAGTGTATGGAGTACCTGTCTGCGTGCGTCGCACAGGCAGGCAACGGAATACCGCCCCTCGGGGTCATTTCTTGAAATCGTGCATGTTAATGCGGGAATTAAGAATTGACCCCTTCCTGCATGCGCAAAGGGGTCAAGCATTTATTTTCAACATGGGGACATGTCAAAAATCAACGACTGACCCCGACAGGCATCACTTTTCTACGGCATGACCCCGACTGGCGTCCATACCATATTCCTCTACAAACGCGCTTAACTAAGCAGCATTCGGGTCAATTCTTAATTCCCTTCAGTTGTGGGAGCGGCTTTACGCCGCGATTGCTTCGAGAGCCCCAGCCGCGGCAAGTTATTAATAATGCCGCTACGGCCAGTGGTTGTCCTGCGGACTCATCGAGGCATCGATTAATAACTTGGACCAGCAATTAGACCGTTTCGTGGGATCACGGCGTAAAGCCGCTCCTACTCGAAATGAAGTTTCAAATCCCGGTTTCGGGGATAGGCTCTAACTGAGCGCTATGAGGCTTAGACCAGTTGCTCTTCGCCCGGAATGGGGCGGGCGGGAATGGGATTTTCCCCAATGGCGTAGCGCACAGGGCTGATATCCAATTGAGATTTGTTCAAGGCCCAATCGTAGCGTATCTCCCGGCCCGTATAGGCCGCCATGCGCCCGAGAATGGCGGTCATGGTAGAATCGGCCACGCGCTTACCGTGGTTCAGATAGGGGCCCATTCCGCGGATGCTCGCAATCATGTCCCTGTGTTCCTGTTCCTGTCCATTGACTGCTGGACCAGAATATTTCCAGGAATTTTTCCCTTCGATGCGCTCGCCATCCGCCCTGCCCTTGGAGCCGACGATGTTTTGCCCGACGCGGGCGGTGGAACCGGGTATTTGACTGGCCATGCTGGTAACCCGGGCACCGTTGGCATATTCATACACGATGGCAAAATGGTCGTAGATATTGCCAAAATCGTGTTCGATCATGAGACCACCCATACCGATGGCAGACTTGGGGGGACCCCCGTAAGCCCAGTTCATCACATCGAGTTGGTGAATGTGCTGTTCGACGATGCAGTCGCCCGATCCCCAACAATAGAAATACCAGTTGCGAACTTGATATTCCATTTCCGACCATTTCGGGTTTTGGGCATTTTGCCCGATCTTTCGACCCCAGATCCAGTAACAATCCCCACCGCGCAACTCGCCAATGTCGCCGTTGCCAATGCGGTCCATGGTCTCCAGGTAACTGGGAAGGTGCCGGCGTTGGGTCCCAGCTACGACGGTTAAGCCCTTCTCCTTGGCCAGATCGGAGACCGCCATCACCTTGCGGACACCCACGGGGTCCACCGCGACCGGTTTCTCCATGAAAACGTGCTTTCCGGCTTTGATGGCAGCATCGAAATGCTGGGGACGAAATCCCGGTTGAGTAGCCAGTATAACCACGTCGACATCGGATTGGAGGACCTTCTTGTACCCGTCAAATCCGGAAAACCGACGGTCGGGAGTAACATTGAATTTCTTCCCCAAAGCGGGATTGGAACCCATCTTTTTTGTTAATTTTTCTTCTGCCGCAGCGATTTTGTCGGGAAAAAAGTCGGCCATGGCATAGAGCTCGACGTTGGGGGCGGCGTTGACACATTGCCGCGCCGCGCCTGTTCCGCGACCCCCACAACCGACCAAGCCAATCCTGAGTTTGTCTGATGCTCCCGGATCGGAGGCAAAGGCATAGGGTTGCCGGCCGAAAATGGACAAGGCGGAGGCGGCTGCCCCGGTTGCGATGAACTGTCTGCGTGATGGCTTGTCAGATGCCTGCTTCATTGGCTTAAAATCTGTAAATGATTAGGGAGGAAAGACTAACATGGGTCGCCCCGATCAGATGTAAAGGAAAATCAGTTATCGAGGTCGCGGGAAAGCCTTTCAGGTTGACACGGTTGCCGACCCTTTCCGACGGCGCATGGTTAAAAGGGGCCTTCGGGGAAGGGGCCTTCGGGGAAGGGGCCTTCGGGGAAGGGGTCAAGACGTAAAAAGTTATGCCTTACAGGGTCGGTCGTCTTGTAAAAGTGTATGGAGTACAATGGAATACAGTTTTTAAGACCCGACCCTTTTCTTACAGAAGGCATCACTTTTCCACGGCATGACCCCTACCAGGGCAGATAGCTGTTACCCATCAGGTAGGTGTCGAGGGCACGGGCCGCCCCGCGGCCTTCGTTGATGGCCCAGACGATGAGGCTCTGTCCCCTGCGAGCATCCCCTGCGGCAAATACCCCGTCCACATTGGTATGGTATTTTCCATACTCGGCTCGGGCATTGGAACGGGAATCCTTTTCCACCCCGAGTTGCTCCAGGAGACCGCCCTCGGGACCGAGGAATCCCATGGCCAGCAAAACCAGGTCGGCTGGAATGATCTCCTCAGTTCCCGGAAGTTCGACCGGCATCATCCGGCCATCCTTTTGCCGAACCCACTTGATCTTGACGGCGTGAATCTCCCTGACATTTCCATCTTCGTCACCGACAAATTTCCTGGTCATCATCAGATAGCTGCGCGGATCATCGCCTTGGATGGCAATGGCCTCCTCCTGACCGTAATCGATCTTCAAAATACGGGCGTACTGGGGCCAGGGGTTATTGGCGCTCCGTTGATCGGCCGGTTGGGGCATGATCTCAAGCTGGCGCACATGCCTGCAACCTTGCCGAAGAGCGGTGCCCACGCAATCGGTGCCCGTATCGCCACCGCCGATCACCACCACATTCTTATCTTTGCCGGAGATGTATCGGCCGTCCTCAAAGTTGCTGTCCAGCAGGCTTTTGATTGTGGAAGTCAGGTATTCCATAGCGAAGTGAATACCCTTTAGATCCCGTCCCTTCACCAGCAGGTTTCTCGGAACGGTGGCTCCGGTGCAAATTACCTGGGCATCGAAGTCTCTCTTCAGTTGGGTGGCCGGCACATCCTGGCCGATCTCCCGGTTGCAAACAAATCGGATGCCCTCGTCCTTCATCAGTTGGATGCGGCGTTCCACCACATGCTTTTCCAATTTCATGTTGGGAATACCATACATGAGCAATCCTCCCGGCCGGTCGTCCCGTTCAAAAATGGTCACGGCATGTCCTGCCTCGTTGAGCTGAGCGGCACAAGCCAGTCCGGCCGGCCCAGACCCGATAACCGCCACCGTTTTGCCAGTGCGCACCTTGGGTGGATGGGGCTTGACCCAACCCATTTCAAAGCCCCGATCAATGATCGATACTTCGTGGTGTTTAATGGTAACCGGTGGCGCATTGATGCCCAAAACGCATGAACTCTCGCAGGGAGCCGGACAAACCCGGCCGGTAAACTCCGGAAAATTATTGGTTTTGAGCAGCCGGGCCAGCGCGTCCTTCCAAAGACCGCGATAAACCAGGTCGTTCCATTCCGGAATGAGATTATTGACCGGGCATCCGGCAATACCCGGTCCGTGAATGGACTCAGCCGCCATGCAGAACGGTACCCCGCAATCCATGCAACGGGAGGCCTGAACCTGAATGTCGCTCACCGCCATCTGCGAATGCACCTCATCCCAGTCATTCACCCGAAGGACCGGGTCACGGTCCCGGGGAAGGATGCGGTCAAAATCTAAAAATCCGGTCGGATTTCCCATTTCCTGGATGGTTCCGGTTTCCTATCTGACGGCAAGTTCGCGCATTCGCATATCGAAGGCTTCCACCGCGATGTCGTAATCGTTATCGAATTTTTCCGAGGCCCGGGCCCGCTTTATATAATTCAACATGCGCTCATAGTCGACCGGCAAAACGCGGACAAACCGGCTGAGATTGAATTCCCAGCCCGCCAGAATTTCCTGGGCCACCTTGGAACCCGTGTAGGCTAGATGATTCTCGATAAGCCTCTTCAACTCTTCCATATCGGCAGGGATCTCCAAGGGGCTCAATCTGACCATCTCTTTGTTGCAACGCGCTTCAAATTGACCGTAGCAATCGAAGACATAAGCCACTCCTCCCGACATACCCGCGGCAAAGTTTCTTCCGGTTTCGCCGAGTATGACGGCCCGGCCACCCGTCATGTATTCACACCCGTGGTCGCCAACCCCTTCCACCACGGCGGTTACCCCGGAATTGCGCACGCAAAAGCGTTCCCCCGCCCTTCCGCGAATGTAAGCTTCTCCACCCGTGGCGCCGAAAAAAGCCACGTTTCCGATTATTATGTTTTTGCGGGCCTGGAAGGGCGCTTTCCGGTCCGGGTAAATTATCAGGGTTCCACCGGACAGACCTTTGCCAAAATAGTCGTTGGAATCTCCTTCCAGCCGCATGCGAAGGCCCTTGGCCGCGAAACAACCAAAGCTTTGCCCGGCCGATCCCCTGAACTTCACATCAATGGTGCTAGGGGGAAGTCCCTCGCCCTTGAAACGTTTGGAAATTTCGTTCGAAAGCATGGCGCCCACGGTGCGGTCGGTGTTCACGATCTTATAACTCAACTTCACCGGCCGGGCATCCTCCAGGGCCGGAGTTGCGTCCTTCATCAGCTTGCGGTCCAGGATGTCGTCAATGAGGTGCTTCTGCCCAACACTTTGATAGAGGCCATCTCCCTCCCGCTCCGACTCCCGGTAAAGGATGGGAGACAGGTCGAGATTGCGGTATTTCCAATGGTCGATATCGTCGCGAAACTTCAGGCACTGGCTCTGGCCCACCATCTCATCGACAGTGCGGAATCCCAATTCAGCCATAATTCCACGCAGTCCTTCGGTCAGGAAAGTGAAGAAATTGATGACGTGCTCCACCTTTCCGTGGAAACGCTTTCGCAACTCCCGGTTCTGGGTGGCAATACCAACCGGGCAGGTGTTCATATGACACTTGCGCATCATGATGCACCCTTCAACCACCAATGCAGCGGAGGCGACACCCCACTCGTCCGCCCCCAACAGCGAAGCCACAGCCAAATCCCGCGGGGTCTTCAATTGCCCGTCGGTCTGGACCACTATTCGGCTTCTCAACCGATTGCGGACCAGAGTCTGATGGGTCTCGGAAAGACCGAGTTCCCAAGGTAATCCAGCATGTTTGATGGAACTCCAGGGGGATGCCCCGGTTCCACCATCGTGCCCGCTGATCAACACCACATCGGCATAACCTTTGCAGACCCCGGCAGCAATGGTACCCACTCCCGCTTCCGAGACCAATTTGACATTGATGCGGGCATTGCGATTGGAGTTTTTGAGGTCGAATATCAATTGGGCCAAGTCCTCAATGGAATATATATCGTGGTGCGGCGGGGGGGAAATGAGCCCGACACCCGGGGTGGAAGAACGAACCCTGCCAATCCAGGCATCCACCTTGTGGCCGGGTAATTGCCCGCCTTCACCCGGCTTGGCCCCTTGCGCCATCTTGATTTGCAATTCATCCGCATTGGCCAGATAGAAGGACGTCACCCCGAAACGTCCCGAGGCTACCTGCTTTATGCGCGACATCATGAGGTCTCCATTTTCGTCCGGAATGTAGCGTATGGGATCCTCCCCGCCTTCCCCGCTGTTGCTCTTCCCCCCTATGCGGTTCATGGCCTTGGCCAGGGTAGTATGCGCTTCCCAGGAGATGGACCCGAAAGACATGGCCCCGGTGGCAAATCGTTTGAAGATGTTCTCCGCCGGTTCGACCTCCTCTATCGGAATGGATGGACGATCCGGGTTGAATTCCATCAACCCACGTAAGGTGAAGGCATCGCGAACCTGATCGTCCACGTGGCGGGCGTATTGGTCGAATTGTTCCCGGTTGTTGGTCGCGGTGGAGTGTTGCAACAGGCGAATGGTGGTCGGATTGAACAGGTGACGCTCACCATCGAGCCGCCAGGCATAATCACCCCCGGAATCGAGCATCTCACTTCCGACCAGATTGTCCTCCAAGGGAAGACCGGCGCGGTGGCGGGTGAGGGCTTCACGGGCAATCTCATCCAGTCCCATGCCTTCGATACGGCTCACGGTGCCGGTGAAATACTCGTTTATGACCGCGCTGCTGATTCCCAGCGCTTCAAAGATTTGGGCGCCCTGGTAGGATTGCAGGGTAGAAATGCCCATTTTGGAAAAGATTTTGAGAAGGCCGCTGTTGATGGCTTTCTTGTATTTGTAAAAGGCCTCCCCAAAACTTTGCAGGGGATCCACAATACCTTGCTCCCTCAAATCGTCGATCGTCTCCAAGGCCAGATAGGGGTGAATGGCGGAGGCCCCATATCCGAGCACGGTGGCAAAATGGTGCGTTTCCCGAATGTCTCCCGCCTCCACTATGATATCGGCCTTGGCCCGAAGGCCTTGGCGGATCAGGTAGTGATGCACCGCCCCCGTGGCCAACAGCGATGGGATGGCCGCGTGGTCGGTGTCCATTCCCCGATCGGTCAATATGATGATGGAGAAGCCATCCAGCACCGCGTCCTTGGCATAACGGCAGATACGATCCAGGGCGCCTTTCAAGACACCGGGTTTTCCAATGGCCCGGAAGGTGCACTCAATGCTCTTCGACTGGAAATGGTCGTGGTCGATATAACGAATCTTCTGCATCTCCTCGTAGGAAAGCAGTGGTTGTTTGATCTCCACTTTGTGGCAATGCCGGGGTGTCTCATCCAAAAGGTTGAGCGATTCGCCCACGTAGCCCTGCAGGGACATGACCATCTCCTCCCGGATCGGATCGATCGGGGGATTGGTCACTTGGGCAAATAGTTGCTTGAAATAATTCGACAATTGCTGCGGGCGGTCGGAAAGAATGGCCAGCGGATTATCCGCCCCCATCGATCCCAAGGGTTCCTTTCCGGTCTCCACCATCTGCTTGAGGATCAAGTTGAGATCCTCCTGGGAATACCCAAATGCTTTCTGCCGCTTTCTCACCGAGCTTTCCTTGGACTGGCGCTGCTCGTCCCGGGGCAAGGGCAAGGCCTCCAGGGAAATCTTATGCTTGGCCAGCCATTCGCCATAGGGTTGGCGGGAACAAATATCGGCCTTCACTTCCTCGTCGGATATGATCCGCCCCTGATCCAGGTCGGCTATGAAGATTTTTCCGGGTTGCAGGCGACCCTTTCGCACCACCCGGGCCGGATCGATCTCCAGCGAACCGGTTTCAGAACCCATGACTACCATGTCATCATCGGTCACGAGGTAACGCGATGGACGCAGGCCATTGCGGTCCAGGGTAGCGCCGACTACCCTGCCGTCAGTAAAGGAAATCGAGGCCGGACCATCCCAGGGCTCCATGATGCAGGAGTAATACTCGTAGAAGGCCCGTTTTACCGGATCCATGTCCTCCTGGGTCTGCCAGGCTTCCGGGATGACCATCATCATTACGTGAGCCAAGGGGCGGCCACTCAAAACGAGCAGTTCAATGACCATGTCGAGGTTGGCCGAGTCCGACATGGCCCGGTCGCTTACCGGGTGCAACATTTTCAGCTCTTCCGGGGTAAAATGAATACTCTCCAGTATGGCCTCACGGGCCCTCATCCAATTGATGTTCCCCATCACCGTGTTGATTTCACCGTTGTGGGAAAGATAGCGAAAGGGCTGGGCCAGTTTCCAGGACGGGAAGGTATTGGTGGAGAAACGCGAATGAAACATCGCGATAGCCGACACGATGCGCTCATCCTGCAAGTCCAGGTAATACTGGTCAACCTGATAAGTCGTAAACTGGCCTTTGTAGGTGATATTCCGCGAAGACATCGAAATGATGTAGAAATCTTCACTGGCCCCTTCAATCGAGTCATGTGCGGTGTGGATGGTGTAGTTGCGCAAAACGTAGAGCTTCCGTTCAAATTCGTCGTTGCTCATTTCCTTGGGCTTGCTCACGAAAACCTGCTCGATTTGCGGCTCCGTATCCAAGGCAGCTTGACCGAGCATGCTGTTGTCCTTGGGAACCCTGCGATAGCCCAGAAGGGAAAGGCCGAGACGAAGAATATTTTGGGTCAACAGGTCTCTACAGGCCTCCCGGCGTCCGGCATCGGCCGGAAAGAAGACCATCCCCACCCCGTACCCGCCCAAGGCTGGCAAGGTAATACCCAACCCTGCACAAGCATGGGCCAGAAATTCATGCGGGATCTGGATCAGAATACCGGCGCCGTCACCGCTGGCCACATCGTAACCGGTTCCTCCGCGGTGATCCATATTACAGAGCATGCACAGGGCATTCCTGACAATCTGGTGAGACTTTCTACCCTTCAGATTGGCCACAAAACCAATTCCACAACTGTCCCGCTCGAACTCGGGGCGGTATAAGCCCGGATTATCCTTGGTGGCGTTCATCATAAAAATTATTATTTTAACCCGACCCCCGGGTTTCCCCGCCGGCCTCGCCGAACTGCCAGGCAGCGGAGGGCCCGACGGCTACGCATTCCGGTCTCAGAAGGGTCGAAATTTCCCGAAGTTCCATGAAATGAGTTTAGCAATTCAAGAGTTTTTTTCCTCCGGTTCAAGCCTAAAACCTTCCTTCATGGCAGCAAAAGATCTGCCAATTTCCTCCAACTACTCCCCGTTTTCCCATATTTCGCCACCCCGTCACGCCGTAGCCGGCCATGCGGCGAAGGCGGATCCCTGCTTTTCCTTGCAACCCGGCAACCCGGCAACGTAGCATCCCTATCATACCGTAACCCGCCTCGCGGCGAAGGCGGATCAGCAACTCTCATCGACACTTTCAGGTTATTGATTCATTCCACCACCACCCATGTCCCGCCTCTTTCTCACTCTTTTATTGTCCATCCCCCTGTTCCTGGTCTTTTGCGCTCCTTCCGGAGCTGCCTCCGGCGGAATGGCCAAGGTCCTTTTCGTGGCGGGGAAAATGAGCCACGGTTTCAATAACCACGAACACCACGCCGGCTCCCGCCTGTTGGCCAAAGCCCTCAGGGAAAGTGGCCTCAGGATCGACGCGGCGGTTTTTTACGACAAGGAAAACCCGGGCTGGCCATCCGATGACAGTTGGCTTGCAGGCGTCGACGCGGTGGTCATCTATTGTGATGGAGGGAAAAGACACTTGGCCAACGGCCATCTCGACACCATCGATGCCCTTTCCGATAAAGGGGTCGGTGTGGGTTGCCTGCACTACGCAGTGGAAACCATCGAGGGCGAGCCGGGTGAAGCCTTTCTGCGCTGGATGGGTGGATACTTTCAATTGGGTAAATCGGTCAACCCGCATTGGCTGGCCCACTTCAAAACCCTGCCCGACCATCCCGTGGCCAATGGCGTTCAACCCTTCCGCATTCACGACGAATGGTACTTCAATATGCGCTTCCGCGACCATATGCAAGGGGTGACTCCCATTCTCACGGCGGTGCCGCCTCCGGATGTCATTCCCGAAAAAGATCACCACCACAATTCCACCCCCGATGCCCGCGCAGCCGTAAAACGCCGCGATCCACAACACTTGATGTGGGTATCCGAAAACGCCAACGGCAGCCGAGGTTTCGGATTTACCGGGGGACATTTTCACGACAATTGGCAGGACGACAACTTCCGCAAGGTGGTTCTCAACGCGATCATCTGGATCGCCCACATGGAGGTGCCGGCCAACGGGGTGCTCTCCGCCACCCCGACCGACGAACAATTGCTGGAAAACCAGGATTACCCCGTCGATATGCGCCGGGTTCGCAAGAACCGTTACGTCGACCTTCGTCGCGGGAACCTTCCTTGAAGCTGAATTGGGACCCGCCTGACAGCTTCCGATTCGTCCGCCCCAATGCCGCATATCAACGCAGGCAAAACCAAGCCCGACTACGATGTCATCATAGTCGGCTCCGGCGCTGCCGGCGGCCAGACTGCCTATACCCTGGCCATGGAAGGGGTCAAGGTCCTCATGCTGGAGGCCGGCCGCAATTATGATCCGGTAAGCGAGACGCCCATGTTCCACACCAATGAACGGGCCCCGCTACGAGGAGCTCGAACGCCGAGTAAGCCTTTTGGTTATTACGATGCCACCGTAGCCGGAGGATGGGAGGTGCCGGGTGAACCCTACACCAACGCCCAGGATCGACCCGAAGACACTTTCCTTTGGTGGCGCGCGCGCATGCTGGGAGGACGCACCAATCATTGGGGCCGCATCTCCCTGCGCAACGGGCCTTACGATTTTAAACCGTATTCAAGGGATGGACTCGGTTTCGACTGGCCCATTTCCTACCAGGACGTAGCCCCTTACTACGATAAGGTGGAATCCCTCATCGGGGTTTACGGGAGCAATGAAGGCCTGGAAAATACCCCCGATTCGCCCGAGGGCGTGTTGCTGGCTCCACCCAAGGCGCGGGCAGCGGAAATCTATGCCCGAAAGCATGCCAAAAATCTGGGAATTCCCCTAGTGCCGATCCATAGGGCGGTTTTGAGCGAACGGCTCAAATCCGACAAAATTCCCCAGTGGCTTCACCCAAACAATCCCAAAGCCCAGCAGATCCTGGCCCGGGAGATGGACCGGCGCCTGGCCTGCTTCTGGGCGACGGACTGCATTCGCGGTTGCTCCATCAAAGCCAATTATCAATCCACCACCGTGCACCTTCCACCCGCCCTGGCCACGGGCAACCTCGACATCATCACCAATGCCATGGCCCGGATTGTGGACACCGACCGCTCCGGCAAGGCCACCGGCATAAATTTCGTCGATAAATCATCCGGCCGGGATTACAGCGTGAAGGGCCGCATCGTGGTCCTGGCGGCCAGCGCGATGGAAACGGTCCGGCTGATGCTCAATTCCAAGAGTTCCCGCCACCCCGAGGGCATCGGCAATTCGACGGGCCTGTTGGGAAAGTATATTATGGATACGACCGGCGCCAGGGTCAGCGGACAGATACCGGCCCTGGAAAACCTGCCCCCGCATAACGAAGATGGCGCGGGAGGCGCCCACGTCTACGCGCCCTGGTGGCTCTACAAGGAGCAAGCGGCAGGCAAACTCGACTTTCCCCGTGGTTACCACATCGAAACCGGGGGAACCCGGGCACCGCCGGGCGTCGACACCTTCCATAACCTGGAGAATTTTACTCGGGGGAGCTACGGCAAACAACTCAAGGAAGACGCCCGCCGCTATTTCGGTTCCTTTGTCAGTTATTCCGGACGGGGGGAAATGATTCCCAACGAGGACTGCTTCGTCACTATCGACCCCGTGGTAAAAGACAGGTGGGGAATCCCCGTCCTGAAATTCCATTGGAAATGGGCTGAGGCGGAACTCCGTCAGGCCGCCCACATGCATAAAACCTTTGCCGAACTGATCGTTGAACAGGGCGGAACCGTCATCAGTGAAGTCGATCCTACCGGGAGAAAGGCCATTTATAAACCGGGGGAAATCATCCACGAGGTAGGCGGAGCCATTATGGGTGAGGATCGCAAAACCTCCGTGACCAACCCTTATTCTCAAACCTGGGACGTAGCCAACCTCTTCCTCACCGACGGAGCTCCCTTCTGCTCCAACGCGGACAAGAATCCAACCCTTACCATCATGGCCCTGGCCTGGCGCTCGGCCGACTACATGATGGAAGAAATGAGAAAGGGAAATATTTGATGAACACCCCTTTTCCCCGCCAACGTATGGATCGCCGATCAGCCATAAAATGGATGCTCGCCGCCTCCGTCACGGTTCATCTTTTACATGAGAAGTCGGCGGGATTGGCCAATCAGCCCGCATTGGAGGGATACGGAACCGATCCAAAACTGTTGGCTGGAGAGGTCCCCTGGGAGCGCACCATGACACCGCAACAATTGCGCGCCACCTCAAAGCTGGCCGACATCATTCTGCCCCGCACCAGCCCAACCTCACCCAGCGCCACCGAAGTCCATGTGCCCGATTTTATCGACGAATGGATAAGCGCTCCCTACCCCAGTCACCGAGCCGACCGGGAAATGATCATCGAGGGACTGGGCTGGATCGACCGCGAATCCCGACGCCGTTCCAACAAGGATTTCCATCAACTGACAGAGGAACAAGCCACCGCCATATGCGACGACATTTGCTACGCGCCTGAGGCTCCCCCGGGGTTGGAAGACGGCGCCCGCTTCTTTTCCAAATTTCGCAACCTGACCCTGGGCGGTTACTACACCACCGATATCGGCACAAAGGATGTCGGATACGTTGGCAACGTGGCCCTCCCCGCCTTCGACGGCCCTCCTCCCGAGGTCCTTGAGAAACTGGGAATAGACAGAGCGCCCTGGTAACCGGAAAACGCGCCGCCATAGGAACAGGCCGGGTTGACACGGAACAGCGCGCCTTTCCCGCTAGCCCCGTCGGGGTCATTCCTTGCAAAC
The DNA here is from genome assembly GCA_965218995.1 of Opitutales bacterium. GTDB lineage: Bacteria > Verrucomicrobiota > Verrucomicrobiia > Opitutales > UBA2995 > JAABVD01. The sequence goes on along the minus strand of CBDCML010000004.1, from coordinate 977,703 downwards.
TGGAAGAAACTCGCGGAATCAACCGATTCAAGGTGTGACTCCTTCTTTATGCTCCAGTGCCGGCATTCCGGAGCACAGTAGAAGAATTATGAGAAATGCAGCCTAGAGTAATGGGTTCAAGTTGTAGGAGCGGCTTTACGCCGCGATTGCTTCGAACCTGATAAACCTCGTGGCGGGAGGTGTATCCAAGGGGCATAGTCGGGGTGGGAGATAGTCGAGGGCTGCGATGAGCTTTGTAAAATCGGACTCTTCCAGCTCCCAGACTCTTTTTTTTCAGATCCTCTTGCTCATCGCAGCCCTCGACTATCAACGCGGTTTCGGGATAAACGCGCTCCTGCAATCCCTTTGCAGCCCTCTTGCAAGGGCATTGCAGCGCAGTTGCAATCCCTTTGCAGTTTCAATTGGCTTCCCTTCTCCCTCTGGGGGAAGGCCAGGATGGGGGTTGCAAACCAATACCTAATTCGTTATACACACTCTTGCAAAAGAAATGCTTCGCATGTTAGCACAGTTGCTAAGGTCGTTTTCGTTTTCCCCTGCCGAAACCTGATCTTCGTAAAAGTATCCCAACAATTAGCCTAATTATTTTAAGTTTTCGATATGAATAGAGATCCCCTTTATAAGGAAATCGAACAAGGCCTAGATGATCTTTCAGATGGTAACTTATTTGAGATCTGTATGTGTGACTTGCTTAGAACAAATGTAAATCCGTCGATAATTTGTGAGGAGGGCGGAGATGACGGGGGGTTTGATGGGGTTGGTGTTGATCAATCAGGCCGCAAGATCCAAGTAATATCGACTATTCGAAAAGATGTAATCGGAAATGTAACTTCTAACCTGAAGCAAAGTAATCAATTTGATAAAATCAAACGATCAATAATCGTCGTTACATCTACAAAACTCACCCCGAGAAGGAAAAGAAACATTGCGAAAAGAATCAAGGAGTTGGGTCATATATCAATCGGTTTGTATGATCGATCAGCATGTGTAAGTTTTATTTACAGCTCTCCTCGATGGAGAAAGAAATTGTTAGGAATAGAGGGAAAACGTCCGGCACTTTCTACTTTTTCTGCTAACCATAGGTCCCGATTAGATGTCGGAACTATTGGTCGAGAGGAATCCATTTCTTGGCTTCATGGAATTCAAACCGATTCATTGCTCATCGGGCAGCCAGGATCTGGTAAAACCCATCTTCTGTACGAATTGGTCAGAGTAGGGCAAGGATATTTCTTAGTTTCCGATGATTTCAATCACCTAGCAGATTCAATTAGGTCTTTGAAACCAAAGATGATCATGGTTGATGACGCTCACTCTGAAATTGATATAATTCGACGATTGGTTCAATTGCGGCATGATGTTGATGCTGAATTTATAATATTGGCGGCGGTTTGGGAAGGGTTCGAAAAAGATGCTGTAAGAGCACTAGGAGGTGATAATGTTAGTAAACACTATTTAGAACCATTAACACCAAAAGAGATTCTGGAAGTGATTAAGGCGGCTGGAGTTTACGGTCCGGATTGGCTCCTGGAGGAAATAATAAGCCAATCATTAGGAAAGCCTGGTTTGGCAGTCACGATTGCAAAGAATGTCGTCCTGTTAGGTAAGGCGAATGAAGTATTCACCTCTTCGCATCTACTTTTTGAAACACGCAAGGTTTTAGAACAATTTAAATGGGAAAAAGGGAATGAAATATTGCCCTACTTCGCTCTGGGAGGCAGATGTGGAATGTCGATTGAAGTTGTTGCTTCTGTAGTTGGAGAAACCCCGATTCGACTTAGAGAAGCTGCCTCAAGCCTTGGCGCTGCAGGAATTTTAGATATTAGAGCAAACAATTGCGTCGCTGTAGTTCCTGCCCGACTTGGCCAGTTGTTGATCCGGGATCTGCTGTTTCATCAAACAAATTTAAGAGCATCTCGGGAGGAGTTGAAGCCTTTGATAGAGAACGTTCCATCTCATCATGAACTGTGTTTCAATCTTTGCATTTGCAAACGTTTAGGTGGAGCTGTACCTGATGAAATGATTCGGGGTGAATTCATTGGTAAGCTTTTTCCGAACGGTGAAAGGCATGCGCATTACAAATACGCTCTTCAAAGATATGGTGATGCGCTTCGGGCGTACGCTAGAACGGATTCCTCGGCCTGTCTTTGGATATTCGATAATATTCCAGGTTCAGTTTCTGTTTTGGGAACTGATGGGCTAAGTATGGCACCTGAGGATTATATCCCCCAGATCTTTGAAACTGAATCTGTCGAAATTAGCCCATTCTCAAATTCAGATCTATTACCAACAATCAAAGATTGGATTCAATCTGGTGATTCCATTGGCCTCCCAAATATAGAAAGGCGAAAAGCTCTTCTGAAAAGTACGTTAGATTTGATAAAAAGAAAAGGTAGCAATGATACCGCAGTTGTCGCTCTACTTTATGTAATTGATATAGAATATAACTCAACTGGAAGTCCACCAGGAGATCCCAATATGGTCACTTTTTCATTTGGCGTGTTTCCCAAAAATACAGTAAAAGAAGTATGGACTCTATGGCCAAGAGTATTAGATGGTTTGAATGACCTCAGTTCTCAACACTGTAAAATAGTAAATAAAGTATTACATTCTTGGACATTTCCAGAAAGCCGATTTGAAGGAATTAGCGATGAGTACAGGGCATGGATCAAAGATAGAGCAAAGACAATGATTTCTTCATTGCTGGAAAAATTTTCTTATTTTTGGCCACTGCACTACAGCTTGTTTTTGATGTCTTCTGAGTTGAAGTTAAGCAATAGAATTAAATATTATAGATTGGTTTCAGCATTGTTCCCATATCGAGACCTCGAATCTATAAAAGAATGGAGGATTCTAGATAAGAAATATTTAAAACGGTCTAAGCGTTTAGGGAACTTACTTCATAAAGTGGAACCAAGTTTAGTTTGTAGCAGAGTTTCAGAAATTGAATCTATTATTCAAATTGTGGGTTATGGTGGCAGAAACTATGTATGGTCATGCTTTGGTGAGATCGCTAATAAATTAACTCCTAAGAAATTAAAACTATGGCTGGTTGAAGCATGTGACACAAAACTTTCAGCAAATGCCGTAGAACCGCTTCTTTTTGCGTACATTAAAAATAAATTTGTTGGATGGAAAGAGGTACTGGCTTTGACTTCGAATTCTAAAACACTTAAGTGGCTATCTTGCATTTTCATAGCGCGATTTTGTTCCGAAAAGGATACTTCCCATTGGAATGTACTTTTATCCGAACTCCAAAACAACCATGAGCTGTTATATGGTTCGGTTCTACGAAACGAGATTCCGGATCAAAATTTATTTTCGTTGCTTTCATCAAACGCTGATGCTGCGAAAGAAAGCATAGCATCCGGGATGTGGCAAACAGTTGACAAAGGTAAAAAATCAGAAAGTCTATTTTCAGTTTGGCGGGAAGCTGTGGTGCGTTTTGTAGAAAAATCTCCTGTATTACCAAATATTGCTAAAAAGTATCCAGATATTGCATACGACTGGTTTCAGTATAGGTTGACTCGATCTGCGGATGGAAACGGGCAATCCTTTGAAATCTGTGACGGGTTCAACCTCAATCAAATTTGCGATGTCCTTGACTGGGATCAACGAATATCATTAATTCGTCAATTGACCCTTCTAAATTGGAATCGCAAAGTAGTTAAGGCGTTGGTCGGCGATTCTTGTAAGGCTTTTGAAGAGTTATTGACTATTGAGCAACTTGAGAATTGCCGACTTCTTCCTTTAGTTATAGAAGAAGAGATTGATTCTTGGTGGGGTCAATTCGCATTAACTGCCTTGAAGCATGGTTTTGAGGTTAAGGAAGTTTTCTCAGCCACAGAATCAACCTCATATTCCTTTAGTGGTGAATGGAGCAACTTTTTTAGGAGTAGGGCGTTGATCTTTGATGAAATTTCAAAGTCAAAAGATCCAAAGCTTCGCGAACTTGGGCTATATGGCATTAACTGGTATGAGAAAAAGGCGAAGGATTCAGAAGAGAAAGAACGACGGTCGGAAGTCTATTATTAAGGACAGATTGAGGGTGACCCGACCCCCGCAAACTTCTCTTCTTTGCGAGAGTTAATTCCTAAATCCTAAGTAACTACTCAGGTCCCCAGCGAGGGTGCTGGATCCTCTGGGTAATGAAAGATTAATAATCGGGGGACAAGCCAGCGCGGTCAAATATCTTTGCAAGAGCCTTCCAAGCTCCCACTCTCTGTTTCTGCTCGGTTGAGACATATGAACGGATACGAGCAAAGATCTGAGCGTTTTGAGGGGTTCTGAAACCACCTGATATTTTCTGTTTAACTTTTACCATACGAATGTCCCGCTCGGCCTGATTGTTGCTGAAGGGTATCTCCGGGTCCCAGAGAAAAGCCAATATTTGGTCCCGGTATTTATCCATGCGCTCAAGAAGATTTCTCGATTTTGTTTTCTTGGGACGGCCTCGTTTCTTTTTGCTCTCTGGCGGATCGTTTATCTGCGGGTTCTCCCGATAACCTTCTGCAAGAATTTTGCCATATCGAACCTGCCAGCCATGTTTGCCTGCCTGCCGGAGCGCCGGCGCAGGCAGGCTTTTGTTGGCAACATCTCCCTTCCAAACCTTACCGTAATCATAGGCCTCCTGTAGAAGTTTTTTCATCTTTGCAGCCCACTGTTGCTGGAGTTGTTCTTGGGCAAAAACCAGTTCCCGTATCAGATGAGGATTGCACAGGGAATGCTGGCAGTTTTTCAAACGAAAATAAGTCGCCCAGCAATCGTGAACCAGCCGCCCGGCAAACTTTTCCAATATGCCGAAGTCCTGTAGGGCTTGATAGCCGCGCTTGGGGTGGATCCCCAAAAAAGTATAGCGCTTGTTGCACACAGTATGTAGCCAATGATTTTTCGAATTCACCTTCAGCCCGGTTTCATCGGCATGGACAATGGCGCAGTTTCTCAACTTTTGCTTTACCTGCCTTTCAAATCCTTCCAAGCGCTCATAACACCGTTGACGAGCCTTTAATATGGTACCTTCACTGACACAATAACCGTATAAATCCGCGCATATCCGGCTTATTCGATTCAATGGAACGAGTTGGTAATCATTCAAATACACCAACCAGCTCTGGAATCGTTTTCCATATTGCACCGGAGCGCTCACACCTTCGGGAACTTCCGCGGTCACGATACGGCCCGAGGAGTTGCGGTACTGATAGATCCAATGTTCGGTTACGATTAATTTCGGCTCTGGAAGATCGAACACCTGGCGCTTGATGATCTTCACGATGTCCTTATCAGTGAAACGCTCTGCGCTTTGCGGACAACGCGATAAGGTGTGCTTTATGATCCGGTCCGGATGGGAACTGAATTGCAATGTCTTGCCCCTGTGGCCGGGCTGACCACCGCTTTTACGTTGGCCTTTTTTACGCAGGCTCTTTGGCTTGGGCTTAGGGTAACCATCACTACTGGGCGGCTTTGAACTGTTGCGGCTATTTTTGGCAAGTTTCTGCTCCAGTACTTCGACCCGCTCCATCAGGTCCAAAAGGAGTTCGACAACTGCCTCAGGATCCTTTTGGATTAACTCTAAAAGCGCCTGCTTTTTGGACTCCCGGTCTCGCATTCATAAGTGTATGACAGATAGTGAAATGATTGTACAGTTTTATTTATATTATTTTATACTTTTTTTATTTTTTCCGGAATCCCCCTCCTTTATTCTGCCTACTAAACCACCTGAGTAGTTACAATCCTAATTCGCTGAAGGCTTTCAGCGCTTCCCCCTCTCTTTGGCCTCTGTGGTTTCTTTCCTCCCAGCATCCAATTCCAAATTAATCCTGTCCCCTTACCATCGAATCAACCAATTATCATGAATAATTTGACTGACCCGTTTTGCCTCTCCCGAAGCTAGCCACTGGCTCAAGGTCTCCACGAGCGCGACCATTTCTTGAGGACCTTCTCAAATTCGTTGAAGAATTTATGCCGCTTGAGGAAATGAGTTTTTTCATCGCTCGCCCAACGAGAGATGCAATAAACATAAGCCATTTTCTGCCAAGGATCCATTGATTGGAAAATTTCCTTATGTTGTCGCAGCCAGTGTGGATTCGAATTAACGTGTGCTGCTAGAATAATTTCTCGTCGGGAATGGCTGTCCATCGCATCGAATCTACTTGCAAGTTTATTGAAATGATCAATATGTTGATTTTTCGAAAAAAGACCCAAAATCGATAATCTTGCAAATTCGGTATTTAGTATGGACTCCTTTTCGAGGATGTTGAGCAATTTCGATCCTATTTTAACCCATTGCTGGTTAGGGATTGCTTGAATGGATGAGATATATGTACATACACTTGGGAGACAAGGTTCTAGATCGTTGATATTTTCAATCACGACATCCAAAGCACCAGGATGCCCGACTTGAGCAAGCCGGCGGAAGAACCACCGCAAACGAATGTAATCGACGGTTTCTTTCTCAATGTACTCCTCGACAATGTCTGACACAACCTCTTGCGAAAATTTTTCCCAATCTTCAGGTTTGATTTGATCATAAGTGATCGATGTATAGGGTTCGCCGCCGGAGTATGTGTCTACTATTTCCAATAATTCTGCTTCTTCTTCATTAATAGGTCGATCCTCGATCATATCTTCGCAGTGCTCTGCAAATTCACATGTAGTGAAGATTTTGGTTTTACCATCTTGTAGGGTCAACGATTCTTGATTTTGAAGGATTGAACGGAGAGATCTCAAGTAATTATTGATATGTTTCTTCGAAGGGCAAAAAATAATGATGTCGTCGACGTATCGTAAAAACGGAATGCCGACACCTTGTAGGCTATTATCGACGGGTATCATTGCGGCTTCAACGAGCAAATGAGCCGCGTGTGGACCGACAGGGACACCTCGTGATACGCCTGCAGTCGTGGTTTGGAGCAAATTGTTTATCCATTTATGGACTTGGTTCGGAAGAGTGGCATCAATGAGTTGGTTTTGTACTGAGTGGTGGCTAATTTGATTGTAAAAATCAGCGATATCGCAGTAAATTACGTAGTTATAGGCCTCGCTCAGGTCTACTGCCCTCCGCCAAAATTTATTCCAGAGTCTGCCGCGCAAGTACAAACCTTGGTCTTTAGTTGGTTGGAACCGATAACTGAACACAGTATCATCGGGAAGCCGACGTTTTTCGATTTCGTTGCCGAATTGATAGATCAACGCAGTTAATACGATGGAATCTTGTGGATGGAGCTGCGTGCCTCGGCGAATAGAAAAGTCTTCTTTTGGTACATCGAATCGGCGACAAGGTTGAGGGGTTAGATTTTCCAAGGGGGTGGTTGATAGGGCGTATATCAAATCAGTTGGGTCGCTTGCGAGGGCACCGATCTCTGGTACCGTCGGGAAAATGTCGCCATCGGAATGTGCAGTTAAGAATTCAATAGACCATGCGATCGAGTCAGGGTCTACACGGAACGCGGATTGTTGATTGGGCATGTGTTGGGCCATACGCCTCAGCTCAAGATTTTGTTGTGAGTTGGGATTTCTTTCAAGTAAGGGTGTTTTACCGCGTCAAGCTGCAATATTGGCAGATGCCGTCAAGGGATAACAAGGACCGTCCTTACACAACTTTCTTCATAACCTCTAACCGTCATCTATGGAGATTAAGTCCTATTTATTGAATCGTTAATGGAGTTTGGCCACTTCCTCCAAAGAGGTGCACACGTTTGAACTTTACCGAACGTAAATTGAACTTGCTGGATTGACGCAAGGGTTACGAAGATGAAACCTATCGAAAACCACCGACCAAGTCGCCTTCCCTCGAAGCCGGCGCATCTTCCAATCTCAAACCATTGGTGTTGACAATCATGATGCGTGGCAACATGTGAGTGATTCTAGTGCTGAAGCATTTACAAAGTGTAAGAAAGATTGCCCGGGAAATCGGCGATGCAGCGAATGGGGCATTTCGCGCCTATCGTGAAGATCGGGCCGCGGAGGAACCGCAGGTGACGGATCGCATCCTCGGTGCGATCGAGGACCGTATCCAGACTCGACAGTTCGGCGGTGTTGTCTGGAATGCGTACACGCTCAAGACAAGTCGCGGCCAAGCCGCTGAAGAGAAACGTCACGGAGCAGACTTGATGGGTGTGCTCGACATTAATCTTTCTGACTACAAGGTGGTAAAGGGCTTTCTGGCTCAAGCAAAGAAGGCGGAACCCGGTCGTAGCTTTAAGCAAGGAGATTGGGACCGCTTGCGTTCGCAATGCGAAAAGATGCTTGAACGAACTCCAGATTCTTTCGTTTGGGTCTATTCGAAATCGAAAGGAATAAGGATTTTTCCAGCGAACTCTGTTCTCGGGCTTGGGCTGGAACCTAGGAATGTTTTTGAGATATATGACCGCAGTGTATCGACCTTCTTCGAGAACCATATCGAATGCTTTATCGGCGACCCTCGATTGAACTCGCCAGACATTGAGACATTAGATGCCCTGGCCGATTTTCCCGCTAAGAGGGTAATGAAATTGTCCGCAAGATTCTCTGAATAGCTCCCTATCGAGGAAAGCTCATTGCCCGGATCCTTTAGCTTCTGATCTTTCCACACGAACTCGGTCGCCCAGACCCAGATCATTCAGAATCTGCTGCAATTCCATCTGCATGTGCTGGGTAAACTGCAAGCTTACCCTCGCTGAGAGATTTAAGCTGACATATTCTCGTTTACCTCAGCATATTCCCATTCATTCTACCTATCCCCTTTTTGCTCGCACTAACAAAACCGAACTTCAACCTGATACCCGCCTGGGATGGGGCTGCGGCCTCGACAAGGAAGCGCCTGAAAATCACCCTGATCCCTGCAATCGATGGTTTATTCCATTCCCATCTGTGGTTTAATTTCAGAAAAATACCAAAAAATCCGGACCGTCCCCTTTATCCCACCCTTTCATGAAACTTGAGGAAATTACTGCTGGACAATCGCTGACCGGGATCGAGTCAGAAACATTGGTCCAAGTTATTACTCCGGTCAGGATCGGCCCCGACTCTGTCCAACTGATCTATAAGCTGCAGGACGGATCTATTCGGGAAACCTTGCTGGATCGAGGGCGCGAAGATTCCATCGCGGTTGCCACTGCGGAGAGCCCTTGGTCGTTTGATGGAGACGGTGAAGCCTTCAAGCTTGCCGTTGAGGCAAAACGAATCGACCTGGCCTTTCTCTTCGACCCAATGATGGCGGTCCACACCTCGAACGTGGAGCCATTGCCTCATCAGATTACGGCTGTCTACGAGTCGATGCTTCCCCGGCAGCCCTTGCGTTTTGTTCTGGCGGACGACCCAGGAGCGGGGAAGACGATTATGGCTGGTCTCTATATTCGGGAACTCATCATGCGTGCCGATGCCCGCCGCATTCTGATCGTGGCTCCCGGATCACTGGTCGATCAGTGGCGCGACGAAATGTTTGAAAAGTTCGATTTGGAGTTTCCGGTTTACTCCCGCGATCTGGAGGCATCATCACCATCAGGTAATCCATTTGAAGATTATGAGCGCATCATCGCGAGGCTCGATCAGATGGCGCGAAACGAAGAGCTTCAGGAAAAGCTCTGTTCGGACACTTGGGACCTGGTCGTCTTCGATGAAGCGCACAAACTCTCGGCGCATTACTTTGGCTCAGAGCTGAAGAAGACAGGACGCTACCGGTTCGGGGAAAAGATCGGAGGGCACACTCGCCACCTCCTTTTGATGACGGCAACGCCGCACAACGGCAAAGAGGAAGACTTCCAGTTGTTCCTGTCGCTGCTCGATTCCGACCGCTTCTACGGGAAGTTCCGAGACGGTGTTCACAAGATCGACGCGTCAGACCTTATGCGACGCATGGTAAAAGAGGAACTCGTGAAATTCAACGGGACGCCCCTGTTCCCCGAGCGCCGAGCCTACACAATCAACTACAAACTCTCCGACCTTGAGGCGGAGATGTATGAGGCCGTCACCCAATACGTCACGACAGAGATGGGAAAGGCCGATCAACTCGACGGGAAGCGTCGGGGCTCAATTGGATTCGCCCTGACAGCCCTTCAGCGACGTGTCGCATCCAGCCCGGAAGCGATTTACCAGTCACTCAAGAATCGCCGGAATCGATTGGAGAATCGCCTCCGTGAAGAGAAACTCGGGGCGCGTGGGCGAAACCTCATAGCGGCAAAGCTTGAGGACATCCCGGAAGACGAAGATGACCTCAACGCCGAAGAACATGAAAATCTCGTAGAGGAACTGGTCGACCAAGCCACCGCGGCACAAACCATTGACGAGCTTGAACAGGAGATTCGCATCCTTGAAGGGCTGGTCGCAAAAGCAAACGGCCTGGTTGCTTCGGGCAGAGACCGAAAGTGGGACGAACTTTCAAAAATCCTTCAAAACGACCCGCACACACGGGACACGGACGGAAGGCTTCGGAAGCTGATCGTCTTTACCGAGCACCGAGCGACGCTTACCTACCTTCACGAGCGAATTGCCGGAGTTCTCGGAAACCACGATGCCATCGTCACCATACACGGCGGAACCTATCGGGACAAACGACGCAAGATGCAAGCGCTCTTCCGCTCGGACAAGAATGTTCGCGTGTTGGTAGCAACGGACGCGGCGGGAGAAGGTGTGAACCTGCAGAACGCCAACCTGATGGTGAACTACGACCTGCCGTGGAACCCGAACCGGATAGAGCAGCGGTTCGGACGCATACACCGCATCGGGCAACAAGAGGTTTGCCACCTGTGGAACCTCGTGGCCAAGGAGACCCGCGAGGGTGACGTTTACCACCGCCTCCTGATGAAGCTCGAAACGATCAGCGAAGCGTTCAAGGGACGCGTCTTCGATGTCCTGGGCGATGTATTTGAAGAGCGAAGCCTGAAAGACCTGCTCATGGATGCGATCCGCTACAACGACCGGCCGGAGGTCAGGGCACGTTTGCAGCAGACCATCGACTCCGCACTCGACGAGACCCACATTCGCAACCTGCTCGATCGGAACGCGCTGGCCCAGGAACACATGGGAACGGAGCGGCTTTTCTCCGTGAAAGAGGAATTGGAAAAGGCCGAGGCGCGACGCCTTCAGCCTTTCTTCGTCCGCTCCTTCTTCATGAAGGCTTTCGAGACCCTGGGAGGATCGATCTACCCGCGTGAACCGGACCGGTGGGAGATCACCTATGTCCCGAGCGTCTTGCGCGACCGCGACCGGCAGATTACAGGCCGCAACCGTCGAGACTCCGCCCCGGTGCTGAAGGCCTACGAGCGGGTCTGTTTCACAAAAGAGGCCGTCCGGCTCGACCATAAGCCGAATGCCCCGATGGCCGTCATGCTACACCCCGGCCATCCACTGATGCTATCGGCGAGCGATGTCATCCTCGAACGCCACGCGAACTTGCTCCGGCAGGGCGCGGTCCTCGTCGATCCGACGGATGCAGGTAAAGAGCCTTCACTCCTCTTTCTCCTGACTCACGAGGTTCGCTCTGGCGAGGGAGCCGTCCTCTCCAAGCGACTGCAATTCGTGCGTGTGGGTCGCGAGGGCAAGGCCGAGTTTGCCGGATGGGCGCCGCACCTCGACCTGGAACCTGTTGAAGACGCGGATAAGACACTTTTGCAAGACTTGCTGTCGGCCGACTGGCTGAATGCCTCACTCGATCAAAAGGCGCTTGAACTCGCGGCAACGACCTTGGTTCCCGAACACTACAACGAAGTCGCGGAGCGACGGATCGCCCAAGTGGACAAGACGCTCCACGCCGTGAACGAACGGCTCAAAAAGGAGATTTCCTTCTGGTCGGATCGCTTCATCAAACTGACCGAGGACAGGGCGGCAGGCAAAGATGTGCGCCTGAATCTGGAAAACCTACGCCGGATCATTAACGATCTGAAGAACCGGCTGGAGAGCCGGAAGAAATCCCTTAATGCAATGCGCCACGTCACCTCGGCAACACCGGTGGTATTGAGTGGAGCGCTCGTTGTACCCGTCGGCCTGCTGAATAAGCTGAAGGGCGAACCGGAAAAACCTGGAACCTTTGGCAGCAATCCCGAAGCCCGCGCCAAAGTCGAGAAGCTTGCCATGCAAACCGTCATACAGAGCGAGGAATCGCGCGGTTGTCGCTGCGTCGATGTCTCGGCCCAGAAATGCGGATGGGATGTCACGTCGTATCCCCCAGCCGAGAACAGCGTCCAACCCGACGCCCGCCACATCGAAGTGAAGGGCCGCGCCAAGGGCGCCCCATCAATTACGGTCACCCGCAACGAAATTCTCTACGCCCTCAATCAGGCGGACAAATTCATTCTCGCCATCGTGCTGGTCCATGAAAACGACCAGACAGAAGGCCCTTATTACCTCAAGAACCCGTTTACCCAAGAACCGGACTACGGCGTTACCTCCATTAATTACGATTTGGGCGAACTACTCGCTCGAGCGAGAAGGCCATGAGAGAAGATCAGTCTGTAAAGATAGGCTATATGCCCCCTGCCGCCTATATGGATATGGCGAGATCAATACTAGGGAAAATTCGAGATTACGACGGAGCAGACACGTCGAGTCTCGAGTTTTTAGAGACCTACGAAAATTGCCGGTTTGCTGTCATGTCGGTTTCGATAGTCTTCTCCTATCAAGCAGTCGAAGCCGAATGCAACGCCCTCCTGCACGTAATCTGCTCGCAGGAAAATACATTGACGCCTCCCTATCGCAGATTAATGAAGAAATATGGCGAAACCCCCTCATTTAAGAAAATCAAGAAGAATAAGAGCCTTAAGGAGAAGATCAAAATTCTATGTTATTGCCTCAATATAAGGCATCCGTGTAAGGCAGATAGTACGAATTGGCATCGTTTCAAGCAAATCACGGAGGCAATGCGTCACTTTATCATTCACCCAGACCCAGAACGGTTTGAGGCGGAATGTTCGAAGATGATGGAACAAATCGAGCCTGGAACTTACGTTGCTGTGGCAGAGAACATCATCAGACACTTTTTCGTCGAAGTCGGGGAACAGGTCCCTGCTTGGGTCGAAACTCCAATGTTTTTTAAATGCAGAGGATTCGAGCTCTTACAACCTGACCAGGAAATTCCTTAATGTCTTACCAAATCAAATCGCCCAAGAAACTCATCGAAGTCGCGCTTCCGCTGAACGCAATCAACGCGGCCTCGGCTCGGGAAAAGTCGATCCGGCATGGTCATCCTAGCACGCTGCACCTCTGGTGGGCCCGACGTCCACTGGCAGCGGCGCGGGCCGTTATTTTCTCGCAACTCGTTAACGACCCGTCCTGGAGGTGGGAAATGAAGCATTCCGGCAAAATTCCTCCGGGGCATCTGAAGGGATCATGGGCCGCGAGCCGGAAACGACTCTTCAAGATCATCGAAGAACTTGTCAAATGGGAGAATACGACCAACGAGACCGTTCTGAAGCGGGCGCGGGATGAGATCCGAAAGTCATGGATCGAAACGTGTGAGGTGAACAAGGGCCATCCTGATGCCAATGAACTCTTCAATCCGGAAAAGCTGCCGGGACTTCACGACCCCTTCGCTGGCGGTGGAGCGATTCCGCTTGAAGCCCAAAGGCTGGGGCTGGAGGCCTACGCGAGCGACTTGAATCCAGTCGCGGTGCTGATTAACAAGGCCATGATCGAGATACCGCCGAGGTTTGCCGGGATGTCGCCTATCAACCCCGAAGCCCGAAGCAAGTTCGGTGGAGTCAGCGGATCATGGAAAGGCGCAACAGGTTTAGCCGAAGACGTGCGCTACTACGGTATATGGATGCGCCGCGAAGCCGAGAAGCGCATCGGGCATCTTTATCCACCGGTTGAAGTGACAGCCGCAATGGCCAATGAGCGACCTGACCTAAAGCAATATGTTGGGCAGAAGTTGACGGTGATTGCTTGGCTCTGGGCTCGCACAGTGCGGAGTCCGAACCCTGTATACGCCGATGTGGAAGTGCCATTGGCCTCCACATGGATGCTGTCGACGAAAAAAGGGAAGGAGGCGTACGTCCAGCCTGTGGTCGAGGGGCGAGATTATCGTTTTGAAGTACGCTTTGGACCGCCTCCGAACCGGGCCGAGGCAAAGCGCGGAACAAAGTTAGGCGGTAGTGGTAGTCCGTTTCTCTGCATGATATCTGGGTCGCCAATGCCGTTCCAATACTTACGGACGGAAGCCAAGGCGGGAAGGATGGGGTCGCGCCTAATGGCCATTGTCGCGCAAGGAGTAAGAGGGCGTGTCTACTTGGCTCCTACGGATGCGATCCAAAATGTGGCAGGTAGAGCCCGACCCCACTGGACCCCAGAAAGCAACTTGCCAGCAAAGGCGCTTGGCTTTCGGATTCAGGAATATGGCATGACGAAGTGGCGTGACCTCTTTACCTCCCGGCAACTCGTCGCCCTGACGACGTTCAGCGATCAAGTGACGGAGGCACGAAAGCAAATCGAGCAGGATGCTCTGGCTGCCGGCATGTCCAACGATCCCAAGGGAATTGAAGCGAATGGCACTGGCGCCAAAGCCTATGCCGAAGCAGTGGGGGTTTATCTGGGGTTCCTTATAGGTCAGGTTGCTAACCACTCTTCCAATATATGCGGGTGGAACAATCCAAACACACAAATGAGGTCCGTTTTCGCTAGGCAGGCCATCCCAATGACATGGGATTACGCTGAATCCAACGTGTTCTCATCTTCATCTGGTAGCCTGAATAATCTTTTCAAAAGGTTGATCAAGGGCTTCGCGGCACTTGGTACGCCGTATCAAGGTTATGCAACACAGATTGACGCCCAAACTCAAAACACTTCGGCAAATAAACTAATTTCTACGGACCCTCCCTACTACGACAACATCGGCTACGCTGACCTCTCTGACTTCTTTTATGTGTGGCTGAGGCGCACGCTGCGTCCAGCTCTCCCCTCTTTGTTTGCTACAATCGCCGTTCCCAAGGCCGAAGAACTTGTAGCAACGCCTTACCGACATGGCAGCAAGCAGGCCGCGGAATCTTTTTTTCTATCTGGCATGACGAAGGCGATGACGCGCTTGGCAGAGCAGGGGCATCCCTCAGCCCCCATCAGCATCTACTACGCCTTTAAACAGTCGGAAACCAAGGGGACTGAAGGCACCCTTTCACCCGGTTGGGTGACTTTCCTCGGCGCCGTTCATCAAGCGGGTCTGCAACTCACAGGAACATGGCCTATGAGAACTGAGAAGAAGGGTCGCGTGATTGGAATCGGTTCCAATGCGCTCGCCTCCAGTGTTGTCCTTGTCTGCCGCAAGCGTTCTGCCGATGCCCCCACATGCTCCCGCCGGGACTTCCAGCGCGAACTCAACCGAGTTTTACCAGAGGCGCTCGATGAAATGACAAAGGGATCGGGCAATAACCGTTCCCCGGTAGCGCCCGTCGATCTATCCCAAGCCATCATCGGCCCCGGCATGGCCGTATTCTCGAAATATAAAGCGGTTCTGGAAGCTGACGGTTCTCCCATGAGCGTAAAGACGGCCCTTCAACTCATCAACCGGTTTCTGGCCGAAGACGACTTCGATGCCCATACATCGTTCTGCCTGCATTGGTTCGAGCATACGGGATGGACATCGGGCGCTTTCGGGGAAGCCGACACCCTGGCCCGGGCCAAGGGAACGAGCGTGGATGGCGTGAACGCCTCCGGGGTCCTGGAGTCCGGTCAAGGGAAGGTAAGGCTGCTGAAATGGCCGGAGTATCCCTCGGATTGGGACGCGACGAGGGACAAGCGATTGCCCGTCTGGGAAGCGCTTCACCACTTGATCCGCGTCCTGAAACAAGGCGGAGAAGCAGAGGCCGGAAAAGTTTTGGCTGCGGTGGCCGACAAGGCCGAAGCGATCCGTCAACTCGCCTACCGGCTCTATACGCTTTGCGAGCGCAAGAACTGGGCCGAGGACGCCCGCGCCTACAACGAACTCATCACGAGTTGGTCGGCAATTGAGAGCGCCGCCACCGCCCCAGCCCCGAAGCAACGCTATCTATTTGAATAAGTACCCATCTGGTTTGCGAAATGCCACTACCCATCAACATCCAGGATTTACTCTCCGGCCACGTGGTCGAGTGGGATCGCCTCGAGTTCAAGGAAGGCTGGAACCCGGAAGAAACCATCCACACGATGGATCAAGTGGGCACCAAGATAGGCACCAAGTCGAAGTTCTACTTAAATGCTTGGAAGCCAGAAAGTTACTGTAAATAATGAAGGACTGCAGGGCGCAGAGACCGCAACAAGTTCAGACGCCAAGTTATCCATCCTTTGCTGCGGCGTGGCTATCTCGCAATGACGATTCCCGATAAGCCCACAAGTCGGCATCAGAAATACCAAACGACCCAAGCCGGCATTGATGCCATTCATAACATGGAGAACCCACTTTTGACAATAAAGAGAGACAGATCATGAAACCCTGGAGAGAAGTAGCGACACCGCATCCCGACGTGCTGGAGGGAACGTTTCAACAGTCGGAGTTTGCCGCCGACATCACCGCCGTCCACACCGGTATGGCCTCAAGGGAATATCAAGACGCCGTGGCTTTCTATGACCGGACCTTCATCACGGAAGGCATGCGTCTGCTGTTGACCTCCGTCGCGAAGCGACTGAATGGCCAGGGCGGCGATCCGGTCATCCAACTGCAAACGGCTTTCGGGGGCGGCAAGACGCACACCATGCTGGCCGTCTATCATTTGGCCCGCCGGACCGGGTCTCTGAGCGATCTACCCGGCGTATCAAGCCTGTTAGACTCAGCGGGAGTAATGGATGTGCCAAAGGCCCGCGTCGTGGTGCTCGATGGGTCCGACCGCGGGCCGGGACAAGCGCGGAAACATGGCAAGCGGATGATCCGCACGCTGTGGGGCGAACTGGCTTGGCAATTGGGCGGGGAAGAAGGTTTTGCGCTGGTCAAGGAATCGGACGCGAACGGAACCTCTCCGGGAAAGGAGACCCTTCGCGCGCTACTGGAGAACTACGCGCCATGCGTGACGCTGATCGACGAACTCGTCGCCTACATCCGGCAGTTTTCAGACAGCGAGAAGATCAGCGGCGGCACCTACGATAGCAACCTGTCCTTTGTCCAGGCATTGACCGAGGCAACCAAGCTCGTTCCGAATGCTGTCCTGCTCGGGACGCTTCCGGAATCGGAGGTGGAGGCCGGAAGCAGTAAAGGCGTAGCCGCGCTGCGAGCATTGGAAAAGACCTTTGGCCGGGTTCAGGCCCTCTGGAAGCCAGTGGCCACGGAAGAGGCCTTCGAGATCGTCCGGCGGCGACTCTTCGAGCCGGTGTATGATGAATCCGGACGCGATGAGGTCTGCCACGCTTTCGCATCTGCCTATGTCGCGGAAGGCGCAAAGCTGCCCAGCGAAACACAGCAAAGCCGTTATCAGGACCGGATGCGCCAGTCCTATCCAATCCATCCGGAAGTCTTCGATCGGCTCTATGAAGATTGGACGACGATTGATGGATTTCAGCGCACACGGGGAGTCCTCAAGCTCATGGCAAAGGTTATCTACCGGCTTTGGCAGGATCAGAACAAGGACTACATGATCCTGCCGGGCAGCATCCCCCTTTACGATGGAGAGACTCGCAATGAGTTGCTCTACTACTTGCAAGCCGGTTGGGATCCGGTGCTCGAACGCGACGTCGACGGCGAGCGGGCGGAAACCACTGAAATGGAAAATCGTGAGCCGCGTTTTGGCTCCGTCCATGCGGCCCGCAGGGTTGCGCGAACGGTGTTCCTCGGAACGGCTCCGAGCGCGGTCGCAATGAAACCGAACGCGGCGCGTGGACTGACGCGACCGAGAATCTTACTTGGCTGTCTGCAACCGGAACAGAGCAGCGCTCTCTATACCGATGCGCTGGGTCGGTTGAGCGACACGCTTCACTACCTCAACAGCAACGGAGAACGCGGACAGGACATGGAACGCTTCTGGTTCGACACTCGTGCCAACCTGCGTCGCGAAATGGAAGAGCGGAAGCGCCGCTTTGATAAGAAGCGCGACGTTCGCCCAAAGATCGCGGAGGTCGTGCGGAAGCTCTGCGGATCGATCAGCTTGGTTGATGGCCTCCACGTGTTCACCCCGAACAGCGACGTGCCGGACGATAGCGCGCTTCGATTGGTGGTCCTGCCACCGGAGAAGTTCTACAACAAGAGCGAGACGAGGCTGGCTTTCGGCGAGGTCTGCGATTTCATCCGGAAAAACGGCGAAAAACCCCGATACCGCGGAAACCGGCTGCTGTTCCTCGCACCGGATCACGACACGCTGTCAAGACTGGATGATGCCACAAGGAGGGTGCTGGCTTGGAAATCCATACTCGATGACGTCCAAGGCCGTCGCCTGAATATAGATCGCGAACAGGAGCGCCAAGCTAAGCGCGAACTGCAAGGGGCTGAAGACGCCCTGCCTCGGGTCGCACGCGAGTGCTTCCGCTGGATACTCTGTCCTTACATGAATGCTCCGACAGATCGTGACCCGACCGTGGAAGCGTTCCTTCTGAATACATCAGGCACGGGTATCGGCCCGGAGGTGGAGCGAGTTTGTAGCGAGAACGAGCTTGTGATCGCAGTCTGGTCGCCGATCCACCTTCGCGACAGTGTGCTCAAGCGTTTCTACTGGAAGCACGACCGAAACTCGGTCAACGCCCTGGCCGTCTGGGAGGACATGCAACGCTACTGCTATCTCCCAAGGCTCCGGGATCGGCACGTTTTCGAGCAGACCATCTATAAAGGAGTTACGAGCAAGGATTTCTTTGGCACGGCCTACGGCGAACACGATGGAAAGTTCGATGGGTTCGAGTTCGGCGATTCCAACATCCAAGTGGACGACACGCTCCTCCTTATCGAGCCGGAAGCCGCCGGAATCTATCAGGCCGCACAGGTCCCAGAGGCAACCCCCGAAGGCGGTACAGTCGAAGGTGGAGGAAGCGCTGGAACCGGAGGAGATCAAACAACCCCAACGCCCGGCGAAGGATCGAAGCCTGCAGTAGAAGAGCCGAAGACAACATCTTTCCACGGATCTGTGGACATCGATGCGACGATCGCAAAGATGAAGATGTTTGAGGTGGCCGATGAAATCATCCAAATACTCACAAGCGATCCAAACGCGAACCTGCGCGTAACTTTGGAAATCGCTGCCGACTTCCCGAACGGAGCATCTGATCAGATTAGAAGAGCCGTTTCCGAGAACGCCAACAGCCTCGGTTTCAAGAGCCAACATTGGGAGTAGCAGGTCATCTTAGGGCTACGTGATGGTGATTTGCCAAAATAGCCCAAAATCGGCACCGTTTTTGCCTCTTTTCCATCCCCTGAGAGGTGAAAGATCGAAAATTAAGGTTCCTTAAGGTTGAGCGTCGAAAATATCAAAAAATATCAAGATTTTAAGCCAAAATATCAAAATCCAAAGGCAAGATATCAAGATCTTAAGGTTAAATATCAAAGGATATCAAGATTTTGGGCCTAAACTTGATTAATTTACCCTCCAACCTTGCACTTTTTTGGTGTCTCCCCCCAACTTGATATTTTTTTTGATATTTTATCAAGTTGGAGTCCCTTCGTTCATTGAAAGGAAGGTACGGGGAGGTCCTAACTGATTAGAGTTTCGAGCTGTTAACGGTAACCTGCCTGCCGGTCCGCTGCAGGCGGTTTGCAGGCGAGCGACATTTCGACTTACGCTTTCACAGAAAAGCAAAAAGGGTCAGTCCTACCTTATGCGTATCCGCTCCGGGCACGTAACGAAGGGGTCAATCCTTGAATCGATTGACTTCGCAAGCTTCGTCAAGGTTGCAAGGAATGACCCCGACGGGGCTCGCGGGGGATAAGCTTAGTCCTCGCGGTGCACGGAGTGACAGGCTTTGCAGTCCACCGCCAGTCGGTAACTCTCGATCGCCCCCTCCTCGCCCGCAATGAGGCCCTGAGTGGCTTCGACCAGTTTGGTAGTTTTTTCTCTCCAACTGTCGAGCGGGCCCTGGGGCGGGCTCAATTCGACCAAGGCCCGGTAATTTTCCAACATTCTCTGCAGATCATCGACTTCGGCCTCCCCTTCCTTGGCCTGATTGGCGATGGAGGTCTCGCCCTCGTGAAATTCGGTCATCACTTCCGAAATGCTTACGGCCGAGGCAACCGCCTCTTCTTTCTGGGCCTGTAATTCGATATCAAAGGCCGAAACGATTTCCACTCGCAAGCGGTCGCGTTCCCGGCGTATATCCTCGATTTCCCTTTGCAATCGATCCGCTTCAACCGCGCGATAGAGGGAGTTGTGCAAACCAGCCACCCCTTCTTCGGATACTCCAGTCTGCCAAAGATAGACATTTTTCAGGGCCTTCAGGCGGCGCAACACCTTGAGGGCATTGTCGGTAATGGCCGTGTTGTAGAGGTTGAGGTATTGGAGTTTGTATAAATTAACCAAATGCTCCAGAGCGCGGTCGGTTACGGCCGTGTTCTGCAAATGCAGATGGGTGAGGTTGGTCATTTGTCCAACCGCCTCCAAGGCGCGATCCGTGATTTGGGAGTTGGCCAAATTGAGCTCGACCAAATTGTCCTTCAAAGCCAACAAGACCTCTACGCTTTCATCCGTGCCCTTGTTGGCCCGAACCCCGATCCGAGGATCCTCTTGGGCCAGGAAATAAACATCCATTCCCTCGGGCGCCGGGAACGTATGGAGAATTTCATCCATCTCTTCCCGCGATCTGAACTCGAGAACCTCGTGTTGCAGAAAATGAAGGGCAATTTCCGGGGGAACTTCCATTTCATCCAGCAGGGCGGTTGAGCTGGCTCCCTGGTCGATCCACCACGATAACAGCTCAATGGCCTCGGCGGCGGGCTGGGGCTTGCCCTGGGGAGGCATGTGCTCTTCCTCCTCCATGGGCAAATGCAGGCGATGAATCATGGCGCTTTCTTCACTGTTGCCGGCCACCAGAACCGGGCCATTCAAACCTCCCGCCAACAGCATTTCGTAGCTGTCCATGCGTAACTCCCCCTTGACCTTTTCCGGGTTGTGACAATCCAGGCAGTAATCCTTTAACAGGGGTTGTATGTGGGTTTCAAATACGGCATTGCCTGATGGGGTCATCTCCTCGGGCTCGTCCTTGCCAAAAGGCAAATGTTGAGTCAAAAACCCGGAACCGTGGGTTATGGACCCGCCCAGGTGGCCGGTTATGGTCATGACGAGAATAGTGGCGACCAACCCGCCCAAATAGACCGTGGGTAGCTGCTCAACCCCGCTTCTGCGGCTTTTCAAGGACAGGTCCAGGAAGAATATGAGAAAGGTGGTAACCACTCCCCCCCATTTGTGGAAATTCAAGGCTTCGGATTCGTAACCGCCCTCCCAGGATAGGAATACACCGAAAATTGCGGAAAGCGCAGTGGTGTAAAAGCAGGCGGTGAGAAGAAAATGAATTTTTTCCGGAATGCGCGAGACCGGACGAACCAGGACGAAGAGTTCGAGCAATACCACCGCGGCAAATAACCCTATGGGCAGGTGCAGCAATACCGGGTGAAACCGGCCCAGGAATGGAATCCACTTGGAGGCAATATTCAGAGAGGTCCCATCGATCAGCGATAACACCAGGAGCAAAATGAGAACTGAAAAGGCGGGAAATCTGCTGAATAGGCCGGTCATGTATCTATTATTTTCCAAAATATTTTCAGAATTCGAATCATTCACTGGGTGGGCAAAGTCGGGAATCGCGGTCAGGCGGAAGCCTCTCCACCTTAAACCCCCGCTCCCGATCCTTCTGAGCGCTAAGTTTTCTGGCCACTGCGCGTTTTGCCAATTCGTCGGCGATCACCCCGCCCAAGATGACCACCCCGATCACGGCGAATTCCGCCCTCTGGAATCCGAGAAAGGCCATATTCATCATGTTGCGCAACACCCTGAGCAGGGCAGTTCCGATGATTACCCCAACGATGGTTCCCGAGCCTCCCCGAAGACTGCATCCGCCCAACACAGCGGCAGCGATGGCGTACAATTCGTAGAAATTTCCAAAATCGACCGGCTGGGCCAGGTTCAGATCCAGGACGAAGAGCAACCCGGCGAGCCCGGCCAGACCAGAGCAAATGACATAGGCCAGGGTGATCATTCTATCGGTATTGATCCCACTGAACCTGGCTGCTTCCTCGTTATTTCCCAGCGCCAGGAGATAGCGGCCATAGATGGTGCGGTTGAGAAAAATCCCTGCAAGTATGGCAATCACTATAAGAATAATGGCTGGGAAGGGAATGTCGAACCCCGGAAATAAGGGCACCTCCCCGTTTGCAATCCACCGCAGTCCTTTCAGTTCACTGCCGAACCCAGCCGTTTGATCCCCCGTAAAACCTCGGGTAACCCCTCGGTAAATGAGCAGGCCGCAAAGGGTCACGATAAACGGTTGAAGTTTCAACTTCGTCACCAGCAAACCATGACTGAGCCCGATCAACAGGGGCACGACCAAGGCTACGATCAGAGTCAGCCAAGGGGGCCATCCCTGATCCATGATCAGCCAGGGCACCCCAACACCTACCAGACATACCACGGAACCCAGGGATAAATCGATTCCACCTGTGATGATGACCAGGGCCACTCCGATTCCCATGATTCCAAAGAGCGAGGTGCGACGAATCAGGTTCTCCTGGTTGTAAGCGCCAAGGAAATTCGGATTCAGAATAGCGGTCGCCAGGTAAACCACCGCGAGCAGTAAAAATATTCCGAAAATACGCTTTATCCCCTCGCCTTGTGCTCCCGTAGGTTTGGGGAAAATGTCCCTGATTGCGGTTAGGTTCATATTTGATGGATAAAGGGATGGCTAGGCAGCCTTGGTATTGCCGATGGCGAGTTGCATGACGGCTTCTTCGCTGAGCCGATCTCTGGGCAGTTCGCCGGTCAACCGGCCTTCGTGCATAACCAATACCCGATCGGACATTCCCAACACCTCTTCCATTTCGCTGGAAACAAACAGTATGGCGACCCCGCGCGCGGCCAAATCCTCCATCAAACCATAGATCTCCTGTTTTGCTCCTACGTCAATTCCACGAGTCGGTTCATCGAGCAGCAGGACTCGCGGTTCCAGGGCGAGCCATTTACCCAACACTACTTTTTGCTGGTTTCCACCGGAAAGATAGCGGACCACCTGGCGGGAACTCGGGGTTATTATCCGCATCTGTGCCATCATTCGCCGGCTGATTTCGCCTTCCCGCACCTCGTTGAGAAAAAGGCCGCAGGCACTCTCCTGCTTCAGGATGGCCAAGCTCAGATTTTGGCGAACCGTCATCTCCAAAATCAAACCTTGCAGCTTGCGGTCTTCAGGTACCAAGGCCAACCCGCATCGAATGGCATCGTTGGGCGATTGCAAATCGACTTTGGCGCCGCCAAGGTAAATTTCCCCCCCTCTAAGCGGCGCAACCCCAAAAAGGGCCGCCAGCAATTCAGTGCGTCCCGCCCCCACCAAACCGGCCATACCGACCACTTCCCCCATCCTGAGGGAAAAGTTCAATTCGTGTTCCGGATGGGCTGAAGTGCGCAAATGGCGAGCTTCCAGCGCCACCTCTTCCCGTTTGTGAAGGGTCCGGTGGTAAAACTCGGAAATTTCCCGCCCGACCATGAGCCGGACCATGGCATCGTGATTGATCTCATCTTTGGCCAGGTCACCGGCATTTTTCCCGTCGCGCAGAACCATGACGCGATCAGCCAGTTCCTTGGCTTCGCCGAGCCGGTGAGAAATATAGATGATGCTCACCCCTCGGCCCCGCAAATCCTTGATCACTCCGAAAAGGGTATCCGTCTCCCTTTGGGACAAACTGGAAGTAGGTTCGTCCATGATGAGCACGCGTGCTTTGACGGAGAGCGCCTTGGCTATTTCCACCAACTGTTGGCGGCCTATGGCAAGGGCTCCGAGAATTTCCTGCGGATCGACCTTCAGCCCTACCAGTTCCAGGTAACGTTTCGATTTCTCCAGAATGGACGCCTCGTCGATCAATCCCCGCTTTCGCGGCTCCCGGCCAAGAAAAATGTTGGCTCCAACGCTGAGATTGGTCGCCATGTTGAGCTCCTGGTGGATGAGGGCGATCCCCTGCTCCAGAGCATCGTTCACTCCGACAATTTCCACCGGCTTTCCCTCCATATAGATCTGGCCTTCATCCGCCGGTTGCACCCCTGCCAGGATTTTCATGAGGGTACTTTTCCCGGCTCCATTTTCTCCCAGAACAGCCAGCACTTCGCCTTTGCCCAGCTTCAGGCTCACTTCGTTGAGAGCTCGCACACCGGGAAAACTTTTCCCCATGGCACGGACTTCCAGGAGCGGCTCTGGGGACACCGCCTTCACTGTTTGCCCAGCTTCTTTTTCAAATCCGCCCAAAACTCCTCCACGTTTTCCTTTTTTATTTTGCGGGCCTCGATATTGATAAACCCGTTTTCATCGGCTCCCGTTTCCCGTCCTTCGTGGATGGCCTTCAATACCTCGATCGACCTGTAGCCATACAAATAAGGGTTCTGCACCACGGTTCCATACACCTCTCCGTCGACTATGCCTTGCAAGGTGCGATCAGCTTCATCAAAGGCGATCACTTTCACCTCTTTGAGTCGGCCTGCCTGTTCCAGCGCTTCCAGAATCAAGGGTGGATTGTAGGCAAACAATCCCACCATTCCGGATATATCCGGATTCCGTGCCAAGGTGTCCTCGGCATTGGCTTTGGCTTTGGCTCGATCGAACTGGTCGGTCAAGGTTCCCAGAATGGTAAATTTTTCTCCGGCGATTTGACTTCCAGGTGGATCGAACCGAGTCGGGTCGTGGGAGCGATCCAACAATTCGTCGATCACCCCTTGGCGGCGGCGGCGAGCGTTGTCCTGTTCCATCCTTCCGATCAGAATCATGATCGATCCCCCATCCGGTAAGGCCTCCTTGACCAGCATACCGCATTCCCTGCCGGCGTCGTAATTGTCCATCCCGATATAGATGCGACGATTGGAGTCCGGGGCATCGGAATCCTGCGTGATCAAAATGGTTTGTTCCTCCACCTGATTGAGGAAATCCGTCTGGTTCGCCGCGTCGATGGGGCTGACGGCTATTCCCGTGGTACCGCGCGTCACCAGATCTTCCAACATGCTCTTCTGCTCCACCGCGCCCGCCGCCGGCATCAATACATCGGCGTGGACCTGGAGGTCGGCGGCGGCCGCTCTAACCCCGCTCTCCGCTATGGTCCAGAACGGATCTACCCCGTTGGTAACGTAAGCGTAACGAGCATCGTCGCCACCACTAGAATCAGAACCGCCTCCGCAGCCGGCCGGACCAAGGGTCAGGATGGCCAGACCTGCGGAGAGAAGAAAAGAGGAGAGAACTTTCATAGATAGGCTAAATCAGGTGGGGAAAAATTGCGCTCACCATAGGCGCAAATAAGGATGGGGAAAAGAAGAATATTGCCCTCCTTTCCGCCTTAACGGACCGGATTCTCGTACCAGATAACTCCCAATTCCTTGCCCTTGTAACCTGCGGCGAGATAAGGACCCTTTTCTTCCACCGTGACGACATCGAGGTCGCCGTCCCCATCGAGGTCGGTGAGTTGAATCAGGTCGTTGATGAATCCTTCGGGACCACTGATGGAAGTGGGCTTCCAACGCCCCTCCGCAGGACTGCCATCACAGGATATCCAGAAGGTGCCGATCTTGCCATTGACTGCATGTTCGCAGCTTACGGCCAGATCGAGTTGTCCATCCAGATCGATGTCCCCCACTTCCACCGCTTTGCCCCCTCCTGAGTACGGAGGCATTTCTATGGAGTGGGTTTCCCAGGTGAGCGGAAAATGCGAAACCCGGCGGTGAAACCGGATGGGGCCGCCTTTCACCGCAACCAGAACGTCTTCGAGGCCATCCCCATCCAAGTCAGTTATGGTGTGGTGGAGAGCTTCGTGATCGTTAACGGGCCCGATCCGGTGTTCCCTCCAGGCTGAACCAGCCTTATCAGGACCCGGATTCTCCAACCACAAAGCCCCCCGGTTAGCCCCCAGGCGTTCCGTTACCACGATATCCAAGTCCCCATCCCTATCCATATCGTTCGGGTGCAGGGTCATGGGCCATCTCGTTTCCAGGAGAGGGTGCCAACGCCAGCTCTTCAGATCTCGAGGATTGGCAGGCGATTCGAACCAGCCAAGATGCCCGCTCTTGCCGCCGGCGATCAAATCGATCCCCGCTTTGCCATCCACCTGCATGGAGAATCCATACATCCATTTTTCCAAGCCGGAGGCCGGGGGCAATTCCTCCGTCTTCCAGGCCTGCGGATCGAGCAAGCGATCCGGATCCGTTGGTGACCAATGCACAAAAATTGCCCTCGTAGCGCCTTCGCAGGAACTGACTACATCCATGAATCCGTCATCATCCAGATCGACGAAAAATGAATCTTCCGGATCCCCCACTTCCCCCACTGTTACGGCAGGCCATCGCTGCCGAAGTCGGGTTTCGCCCGGGTGGATATAAACGCGTACCCGACCTCCCTGTTCCCAGGGGGTGGTGATGTCCAGCCGGCCATCCCCGTTTATATCGGCAAAGCGCGTTCCATCCGCCCCCAGGGAAGCGTCATCTATGGTGTGACGCTGCCAGGCCCCATCCGGCCAATCGGGTGCAGATTCGCTTTTGCGGGCGCAACCGCAAAACCAGCATGGCGCCATGAGCAGTAAGATGGCGTAAAGGGTATTTCGCATGGTTGTCAAAGTGACGGTATGGGATATCCCGCTTACTGAGGAGGCAATGGAATTACGCTTGGTGATGGCTTGCCAAATCTGCTCGCCTTGGGCCAAGCTACCAAGTAAAAAATGATATGGTGAAAAAGAGCCTTCTATTCCTATTTTCCATAGCCTTCCTTCCGCTGTTCAGCCGGGCTGCAATCACCGATGCCCAAGGTGGAGGTTTCAGCCCCGATGAGATGATTGTCTTTAAAACGGTGCCCGGAAAAGTGACTGACCTGAAGTTGCACCTGTTTTATCCGGAAGCCTACCCTGCCAGCAAACCGTATCCTGCCATTGTCTTGTACTTTGGCGGCGGCTGGAATGGAGGAGATGCGGCGCACTTTTATATTCAGGCCAAGTACCTGGCATCCCGGGGAATGGTGGCCATCTGTCCGGATTACCGAACCAGGAAAAGTCATGGAGTTGTGCCCTACCAGTGCGTGGAAGATGGCAAGGCGGCCATGCGTCATGTGCGGAAACATGCCGGGAAGCTGGGAATCGATCCCAATCGAATTGCCGCTGGTGGAGGATCCGCCGGGGGGCATGTAGCGGCGGCGACCGCTACCCTGGACCAATTCGATGTCGGCGAGAATCTCCATATCAGTTGCGTTCCCAATGCCTTGGTTCTTTTTAATCCCGTTTATGACAACGGACCAGATGGGTATGGTTACGTTCGGGTTAAAGACTATTGGGAGGTCTTCTCACCCATGCATAACATCGATGTGGATCATCCCCCGACAATTGTCTTTCTAGGGGATGAGGACAATCTTGTGCCGGTTTCAACGGCGGAGGCCTACCAGCAGCAGTTGCAGGAATTGGGTATCCGATCCGAACTGCATGTTTATCCCGGCGCCCCACATGGATTCTTCAATTGGAACCGGAATAAGACTCCGGACAAAGAATGGTTTGTCGCAACCTTGACCGCAGCAGATAAATTTCTGGCCTCGCTCGGCTTCCTCGAAGGTCAACCCAATGTCATTCAGTGGATAGCCGCCCACTGATGAATCAGGGACGAGGAAGGGTTCTGACAGTAACCTGCTTTGTCGCCCCGTATACATGAAGGCGGCCGAATTGCACTTGCCCATTGCCCATTATTTGCCCTGGATTCCTGTAATCGAACCTGGCATCAGAGATCAACTGCCCTGGACCGCGGTGAGTGTTTCAATGCGATTGGCGAGGCAGAAAATGGCATTCAACCGGCCAAGGCATGCAGTTGCTGACCTTAAAAAGCACAAATCGGAAGTAAAATCATGGTGCGAATAATTCTTACTTCTTTTGTTTCAATTTACGCCGCATTTTCGGCGGTAGCAGTGGAGCAGCCGAATTTGGTAATTGTCATGACAGACGAGCATAACTTCCGGACTCTCGGATGTTATCGGGATCAATTGGCCGAAGATCAGGCTTTTGTTTGGGGGAAGGGCGTAAAGGTGGACACGCCGCACCTGGATGCCCTGGCTGCCGAAGGAGCGTTACTGACCAATTTTTATGTTTCTTCTCCCGTTTGCTCCCCTTCTCGTGCTGCCTTCCTGACCGGCCTTATGCCGCATCTGACCGGGACGCCAACCAATGATAGGCCCATGCACGATCACATGGTGACTTTTGCGGAGGTTCTTGGAAGCAAGGGTTACTCCACCGGTTACTTCGGCAAATGGCACCTGGATGGGATTGGTAAACCGCAGTGGGCGCCGGAACGGAAGTTTGGCTGGCAGGACAACCGTTACATGTTTAATCGGGGTCACTATAAGAAACTCAAGGACACGGATGACGGCCCACGGGTGGACGCTAAAACCGGGCGAGATGGGATTCCTGCCTACGATTTGAACCATGCTGATGAAAAATCCTATACCACGGATTTCCTGATGGATCGAAGCCTGGAATTTATTCGTGAAAACAAGGACCAGCCATTTTGCGTGATGCTGAGTATTCCCGATCCGCATGGTCCCAACCGGGTGCGCGATCCTTATTGGGACAAATACAGGCCTATGAAGTTTCAGGCGCCAAAAACCATGTTCAAGAAAGTCAGTGAAGCGCCTGTCTGGAGTGGCCTTACCGGGAATAATTTCATCAGAAACTTGGAATTAAACCAGGAACAAATGGCGGCCATCTTTGGTATGGTGGAATGTATTGACGACAATATGGGAAAGCTTTCGCGCGAGTTGAAGCGCCTGGATCTGGAAAAAGATACCATCGTGGTATTTACCTCTGACCACGGAGATTTGATGGGTGAACATCGTCGCCATAACAAGGGGGTTCCCTATGAAACCTCAGCCAAAGTTGCCTTCCTTCTTAAGCACCCCAAACAGGTCAGGGCCGGTAAGGTCATCCACTCCGTCATGACCTCCGTGGATTTTGCTCCAACCATATTATCCATGGTGGGTATTGAGAATGGCCTGCCAATGGGTCAGGGAAAAGACCTCTCCGGTCATTTTCAAAATGGAAACATGAATATCCATGGTGAACAGATCGCCTACATTCGCGCCACCACGTTGCATCCTGCCTGGGTGGCAGCGGTTACGGACGGTTATAAATTGGTGATTTCGGATAAGGACAAACCCTGGCTTTTTGATTTGGATAAAGATCCGGACGAGCTGATCAATTTCTACCACGATCCTGCTTATCGGGAAACCCGTGAAAGAATGAGGAACGCTTTACGGGGCCAAATGCAAATAGCCAAAGAACCGGCCTTGGGAATAGCGGGCTTTGCCAAGTGGCTCCAGTAAGAAGATAGAAGAGAACCTCCCCCGCCTTTCGCCTTTCTCCCTCATCCATTCCTAATTCCTAATTTATCCTGCCCCCTTCCCTTCTTCCATCCAAAACCGCTTCTCACCTTACAGTAGGAAAAAATACTTCAACACTAGGGCTGTCCCCATCCGCCTCCCTCCAAGAGGTCAAGCGCGGAATCCTCAACGTCGGACTCGGTGATGGTGTATTTTCTACTCTTGGCTAGGTGCACGATCCTTAGCTTTTGGTCTATGAAGTCTACAGTTTTCAAGGGCATGATGCCCAGCTTGGCTGTTACCTACCGCGTCTCGCCGTAACACGTGAAGGCGGATGTCTCCGGTTCATACCGGTCAGGTCAGTTTCCCGTCAGCTTTCAATATGGCGATATAATCTTCTTTGCTCAAGGAGCAATCAGACAACTGAAATGCTTGTATATTTGTAACCCCAATTTGCTCTGCAACCCAACGCACCCTTCTGTCTTTGCTTTTTGAACCACGGGGCAGGCCAAAACTCCCAACGTATTTGCCTTCAGCGTGGACTAAATAACGGGTGTGATTTCTGCCTTCTTTTTTGGTTGCCTCCAGCTTTTTAGCAATTTCCAGAGCATCCTTTCTCCTCATTTTCTTTTTATAAACTCTCTAAGGGCAATCAGTTGTTGCCACGCAAATTCGCTTAAATTTGACTCATTCTCCTCCAGGTCTTCCATCGTCCCGAGGATTACCTCTTTGATTACAACAAAGGCATTGTCCATATTATCATCAGACCAAGCTATATTTCCTTCTTCAAAACTCGCTATTACGGTCTTCGGCCTGCCAGCACAGGTAGTAAGAAAAATTGGGATTGGTCGTAAAAGAGCATATTTATTGGCAAACTCTTCAGGGATTTCCACAAAATATCTTCCCAAAACATGCCTCGTTTTCTTTTTAATAAAACCGAAAAAGGCGGTGGTGCGATAGCTAACAGTCACATAGCCTGTATCAAAGTACTCACCGTCAAGGGAAGGAGCAATCGGTTTGTATTCTTCCTTAATGCGTAAAGGGCGCACAAGCGGAAAAATGTTTGATGAATCCTTTAAAACTTTTTCATCTAAAATCTCAATCTGTGCTACTGTTTCCATAGATCGATTTCATAAAGCCATTTCCACACAGTCAATGAGAAGAATCGAGAGCAGGGAAAATTATTTTTCCAAGATTTGATCTTCGTTCACGGTGTATTCCAACCACCTGGCTGAAGTTATTTCAACAGAAAAAAGCGACCAAAGTGAGCTAGACAGCACCTTGCGGGTTCCTATGAGTGGCAAGTAGCCCCTTCTTAATTGACCGGCCACTTCAAATTTGGGTCCCAACCATTTAGCCCGAATCTAATGAGAAATCTCCCTTTAATGTCTTCAGAAGCAATCGGGCCAAACTGTAAATAATTCGAGCGGGCGGTCCGGTACTGAAGACATTAAAGCCGCCCAAAAGGTAGTTTGGGAAGCAACGAAAAAAAAAGACGCAGCCTACGGAAACCGCCAAGCTGCTGCAAAGAGGCTGGCCGATGCCTTCGAAGGCAGCTCCTACGCCGTCACCCTAGCCTATGAAACCATGGTCGAGGCCGATCGGAAAAGGGACGAGGCATGGATCGATTACCTGTCTGGGATAGGGAAATTCGAGAAAGAGAAAACTCGGGAAAAATATGATGCCTTGGCCGACGCCGCTAACGAGAAATACGTAGCGTTCAGCGAAGCCGCAAGGGAGTCCTTGGCGAAGTTGGAAGCCTACGGGAATTGAACGGAAGGACCGGAACGAGGCCTGCTGGCATTACTAAGAATTGGAATCAAGGCAAAGCGTGACAACCTGTTTGTGGCTTCGCGATTATTCCTCTAGGTTGAAAGTGGCTATTCTCTCTGGAATGGGGAGGAAGTTTTTGAACGCATACTTTTCCACTAAACTCCTCAAGCCTAGGCCCTCAATAACAACATCAGTGTCCACCACGGAATATTTTCTTCCCATGGAATATTCACCTGCTAGGTCAGGCGGATGGGGTCAGCCCTAGTATTGAAGTATTTTTTCCTACTGTAAGGTGAGAAGCGGTTTTGGATGGAAGAAGGGAAGGGGGCAGGATAAATTAGGAATTAGGAATGGATGAGGGAGAAAGGCATGAAGTGGAGCAAAGGAGTCCGGACCCCGAGGGGTTGACTAATTACTTGCTTGGTAGCAATAAAACCATATTGATACCCATATCATGAAAACGACAATTGATCTTCCCGATGAGCTGCTGGCCGAGGCCAAGGCAACGGCGGCGCGGCGACGCACCACCCTGAAGGCGATGGTGGAACACGCCTTGAAAAGGGAAATTGAAGGCGGTTTTCGGTCGCGAGACGAACGGGACTCATTCTCCATCGACGAACACGGGCTGCCCGTCCTGAAGAAGAAGCGGGATTCCAGGGTAACCAATGAAATGGTCTACAAACTGATGGAAGAGTTGGGTATCTGACCGCATCATGCACTTGCTGGATATCAATGTACTGCTGGCGCTGGTAGACGCCGGCCACGTGCACCACGAGCGGACGCGGAGTTGGTTTTTCTCACCGGCTCGCCAGGCATGGGCCACTTGCCCAATTACGGAAAATGGCTTTGTTCGCATTTTAGGTCACACCGCTTATCCTGGATTCGGGAGGGAGATCGAGGAAGCGCGTATGGTGCTGAAATCGCTGGTGAATTTTCCGGGGCACCAGTTTTGGAGCGATGATCTCTCCTTGCTCGATAGGAAGGCTGTTCCGAAACTTTCGGGTTCAAAGCACCTCACAGACCTATACCTGTTGGCGCTGGCGGTTAAAAGAAAGGCTTCTTTCGCAACCCTGGACCAAAGAATCGATCCGCGACTGATTCCCGGTGGGGCCGAGGCCTGCATTGTGTTGCCAGAGAAAGGCTGAAGGCAAAAGGCAGGAAGAATGGGGTATTGCCTTGCAACCCTCACCCGGCACTGCGTGCCACCCTCTCCCAATGGGAGAAGGGACCACGATCAAGATCAAGATTATCAGGGATTGCCACTACGCACAACCTGCTTTGAAAGAACAAATTCCTTCTTCTCAGCACAGAGATACCGATACAGTTAAACCATCCGCAAAACAAACGCGTAAGATTTGGCCTGTATTGGTTTCTCAACCTTCATTCCTAATTCCTAATTCCTAATTCCTAATTGGCGCCAACGGCGCCTCTCCCTCTGTGGTTAGCCCGCATGTCTCACAAATCTTCTACTGCGCTCCGGGATGCCGGCACTGGTGCGGACTTCGTTGGATTCGCGACTTTGCAGGGTGTCGACCCAGCTTCACCCGCTCACGACTCGCCGTTGCATAGCAACTTTGCGACGCACGGTCGGCTCGAAACCCACACCAGCACTCGCCCCCCGTTCGCTCGCTACGAATTTTGTGAGAAATGCGGGTTAGTTCATTCTGGGGGCGAAAAGCACGGGGACCAACGATGGCACTGGGTTAGTTCATGATCGAATCTCCCTGTTGTCCCATACCGCCAACAGGTGAGCCAAATTCCCCTTGCCTGAGAAGGAGGGAGACCATTTATTTACTCCTCTTTATCGACAGACTTGCAACGATTCCAGATGGTTGCGCCATAATCAGAACACTTAAAAGGAGAAAATAAATGACTTCGAACCAGGACTGGTGGCCGGATCAGTTGAACCTGAAGATTCTTCGCCGGGATTCTTCCTTGTCCGACCCGATGGGTGAGGATTTCGACTACGCCGATGCGGTCAAGACCCTCGACGTAAACGAGCTGAAGAAGGACATCGAAGAGGTGATGACGACCTCGCAAGACTGGTGGCCAGCCGATTACGGCCACTACGGGCCTCTCTTCATCCGCATGACATGGCACGCCGCAGGCACCTACCGCATCAGTGACGGCCGGGGTGGCGGAGGCGTCGGCTACCAGCGCTTTGCCCCCCTCAACAGTTGGCCCGACAACGCGAGCCTGGACAAGGCGCGCCGCTTGCTCTGGCCGGTCAAGCAGAAGTACGGCCGAAAGCTCTCCTGGGCCGACCTTCTCATCTTCGCCGGCAACTGCGCCCTGGAGTCGATGGGGTTCAAGACCTTTGGTTTCGCCTTCGGGCGCCCTGATGTCTGGGAGGCTGACGAGACCGACTGGGGGGCCGAGGAGACGTGGCTGGGAGACGAGCGTCACGACGACGAGGGAGAAATCCAGGGACCCTATGGGGCGGACCACATGGGCCTGATTTACGTGAACCCGGAGGGGCCGGGCGGCAATCCGGACCCGCTCGCCGCAGCACAGTTCATTCGCAATACCTTCAAACGCATGGCCATGAATGACGAGGAGACGGTTGCGCTTATTGCCGGCGGACACACTTTCGGAAAAGCGCATGGCGCCGCTCCGGAGGATAATGTCGGCCCGGAACCGGAGGGGGCCAGCGTGGAGGAACAGGGCCTCGGCTGGAAGAACCGCTACGGCAGCGGCAAAGGCAAAGATACTTTCACCAGCGGCCTGGAAGGCGCCTGGACCGATAACCCAGTGAAATGGGACAATAATTTCGTGGAGAATCTCCACAAATACGATTGGGAGCTGACCAAGAGTCCGGCCGGCAAATGCCAATATGCTCCCAAAAATGCCCCTGAAGCAGCCACCGTTCCGGACGCGCACGATCCGTCGAAGAAACACGCCCCCATGATGCTGACCACGGATCTCTCACTGAGGGTGGACCCGGAATATTCCCCCATTGCAAAGCGCTTCCTGGAAAACCCGGCGGATCTCGAAGACGCTTTTGCCAGGGCGTGGTTCAAGCTGCTCCATCGCGACATGGGACCCCGCAACCGGTATGTGGGACCCTTGGTTCCCACGGAACCGCTCTTGTGGCAAGACCCCGTCCCCGAGGTCGATCACGAGTTGGTCGGGGAGCAGGATATGGCCGACCTCAAGGCGAAGATTCTGGCCTCGGGATTGTCCGTTTCCCAACTGGTCTCGACCGCCTGGGCGGCGGCTTCATCGTTCCGCGGAACGGACAAACGGGGAGGAGCGAACGGAGGGCGTATCCGCCTGGCACCGCAAAAGGACTGGGAAGTAAACGACCCGGCCCAACTCAAGAAGACGCTGAAGACGCTGGAGGAAATCCAGACCGAGTTCAACAGCTCGCAGACAGGGGGAAAGCGGGTTTCTCTGGCCGACCTGATCGTCCTGGGGGGGGTCGCAGGGGTGGAGCAGGCTGGCCGCCAAGCCGGTCACGACGTGCAGGTTCCCTTTGCCCCGGGGCGCACGGACGCCTCGCAGGAATGGACCGATGAAGAGTCTTTTGCCGTGCTCGAACCCACCGCGGACGGGTTCCGAAATTACCTGCAGGCGGGACAGGAAGGCACGCCGGAGGATCTGCTGGTGGAACGAGCATGCATGTTGACCCTGACCGCTCCCGAGATGACGGCGCTAATTGGCGGCATGCGGGCCCTGAATGCGAATACCGGGAAATCTCAGCACGGAGTGTTGACCGACCGGCCAGGGACGTTGACCAATGACTTTTTCCTGAATCTGCTCGAGATGAACACCGAGTGGAACGCGTCCTCCGCATCGCAGGACGTGTTCGAGGGCCGCGACCGCCAGACCGGCGAACTCAAGTGGACTGCCACCAGGTTGGACCTGGTCTTCGGTTCAAACTCCGAGCTCCGATCCATCGCTGAAGTTTACGGATGCGACGATGGGCAGCAAAAGTTCCTGCGCGACTTCGTGGAGGCGTGGGACAAGGTGATGAATCTCGATCGCTTCGACCTCGCCTGATCTCTCAGCGAGGTTATGGCAGCAGTCGTCTCCTTGTTCGGCTGCACCGGGAAGGTGGATGATGTCCACACTAGAACCTGGAGTTTCGGCGGCTCTTCAGCCGTCTAACCGTTCCGGTAACGGTTGGTCATGATGCAGTAGGTGAGAATTTCCACCCCGCAGAACCGGACCATATACCACATCTGCTTGCGCAAAACTTCCTTGGCCCGGTTATCCAACAGCATCGCGCCACCCACCACGCGAGTCACGCAGTGATAAACCGCACTCTGCCCCTTCACCTTCAACCTGGACGATCTCATGCCCCCCACCCTTCTCATTCCTACTCATACGGGGTCAGCCCTAGTATTTAAGTATTTTCGTTAATTTCCGATAATGTTGGCAGCCAACCCTCTACTCGGAGGGTCAATACTTAAATACTAGGGCTGACCCCGTATTTTTTCAGAATATTTCCATGCAGGTTTAGCAATATTCCAGTGTGAGTCGTTTTAATGGGCAAGACAAGTTTATCCAAGCGCAGCTCGATAGGTCGGGTTGCCCGCCCAATACAACAGCCTAAAGCGGGGAGTAGCTATCCTCACTGGCGAAAAGGCGGGAGTTTGCGCTTGGACAAGCTTGTTCAGCCCGGCGCCTGCCGTGGCCCAATAACTTCAAGAACTCGAAACATGGAGAAGAAACTTATGACTACAATTATTCCAATGATTAAGAGGTCATTTCTATTCGCATTATTGCCTATCTTAACCATCTCCATCGCTTCCCTGTCGGCCCAGACGGAAACGGAGGACGAGGACGAAGATGTTTTCGTTCTCAATCCCTTCGAGGTGGATGAATCAGAGGATTTGGGTTACACCGCCACCAACACCCTCTCCGGGACTCGTTTCAATACCAGCCTGAGGGATACCGCCGCTTCCGTTTCGGTTTGGACTGAGGAATTTCTGGATGACACCGGATTAACCGATATCGACGAACTCATCGACTATTCGCTCAGTACTGTGCTGGACACCAACGACCAGGATGGCGCCGGCGGCAATTTCAACGTATTCACCAACGCCACCGCCGTGACCAGGAGAATTCGTACCAGGGGCATCGAATCCACTCAAGCCATTGACTACTTTAAATCCATCATCCCGGATGATTCCTATAAAATTGCCCGCTACGATGACTCCCGCGGCCCCAACGGAGTGCTCTTTGGAGTGAGTTCACCTGGTGGGATCATCAATCAAAGTTCTTTAGTCGCCAACACCTACCAGGACAGCGGGCGGTATCGTTACAGCGTCGGCACCTCCAGCAGGGACCGGGCCGAGTTTCGCTTAAATAAAGTACTGATAGAGGATAAACTAGCCGTCGTTTTTGCCGGCCTGAACCAGGACAATGGTCATTGGCGGGATTGGGTCAGCCAGGACAAGGAACGCGTCTTTGGCGCCATCACCTGGAGACCTACCGACAAATTAACCATTCGCGCCAATTATGAAGATGGTTGGGAGCACCGCACCTCTGTTCAACAAAGCCCCGTTACGGATAGGGGATTACCCTGGTACGATTACTCCCTGGTAACCCCCCTGGAAGATATTACCTTCAGTCCATTCAGGGGCAATGGGGCCGGCGCCAGGCTTACCAACGCTACGCGCGCTGTCGGGGTTATCCAAAGAGATGGAAATCCCCGTGGATTTGCCGGAACCGGGGCCAATCGCTTCACCTACATCGAAAATGACGGGACTTTTTTAAATCTCGCCGGTAATTTTAATACCGGGGGTTACAACGAATTGCGGGTGGTCCCCGTCGACGGTCCTCCCGGTATTCCCGCAGGGGCAACCCCCAGTCCTCCACGCCCCTTCCGCGTCAATGACCAAAGCATCATCCCCTATCATTACAATCCGGGCGGACCGGATTTTTACAGGGAAACCGATTTCAGCCTTTACTCGCTTTTCGCGGATTTTCAGGTAACCGACAACTGGTTTTTCAACCTTCAATTCGGAAACCAGGAATCCAATATCGACGTGCCCCAAATCCAAGGGTCGCGGCCCGAGCTTCGTTGGGACCCCAACACCGTTCAGAATGCCGTCGATCGCGATGCCCCCCCAAATCCCTATGTGGGGCGCCCCTATTTTGACGGCGACTACCGGCGGGACAAAAACATCTCTACCTACGAGGAAATCCGGGTCTCGACCTCCTACAACCTGGAGACGGACAAATTCGGAATTCACCGCATTGCCGTAGCTACTTCCCAGGTGAATGAAACGCAAAGACGGGGCAACACCTGGTTGGCCCTGGGGGGAAATCCCGATGGCGTCGGAAGTTATTTGGATTTCTACGGCAACACCTACTCACGCGCGGCTTATCATAACGCTGACAATCGCGTCACCATTCGCAATTATTTCGATTGGGAAGACCGTCATACCTGGAAAGCGGGAAGCTGGAGAAGTCTTCCCGAAACGTTGAGCACCGATCGCTGGACACCGGGGGTCATGACCGAATATCCGGTTGTTTGGGCCGAACAGGCCCCCGGCAACATCAACTACCTGATCGAACAGGTGACCAAATCGAACATGGCCGTGTCCCAAAGCTTCTTTTTCGACAACAAACTGGTCGTCACCCTCGGTTGGCGCAATGATCAGGTTGTCATTGATCGGGCCGGGCACTACCGAGATCCTCTTGTCGGTTGGATTCCCCATCTGGATATCACTCCTGACACAACCTCCACGGAGGATACTATTCCCGCTCCCCCAAGGACCGATTTCGATGGCACGGTTCGGACTGTGGGGGCGGTTTACCACCTTACCGATAATTTCTCACTGGTTGCCAATACCGCCAGCAACATCGGCATACCCGATTACCGCCGCACCGTCTATCCCGATGGAGCTACTTCTCCTCCTCCCCAAGGGGATGGCAGCGATTTAGGGATCGATTTCTCCGCTTTCAATAATCGTGTAAACGGGCGCCTGGTCTACTACGAGACTGACTCTATTCAAGAGGTCGTCGGCGGAAATGACCTTGCCAATAGAGCGGAAAGGATGTACCTATCGCTTCTTACTGCGTTTGAGGACGCTGGCAACACCGCCGCCTTAAACGACCTCAACAGCCGCAGGGCGGAACTGAGACCGGAAGTCAATGGACGTTTCCGCGATAACGTTTCCAATGGCTACGAACTGCGTTTAACCGCCAATATCACCAGGGGTTGGCGTCTTACGCTCAATGCTACCAAAGTAGACCGGATTGTCAGCAATACCTTCAGTAAAGCCATTCCTTTCCTGGGCTTGATGAGAGGCGATGATGGTTTCCTCATCCAAGGTGTCTCGGAGGGTGGTGAAATCCCCGACCCCGAGGATCCCGAAGAATCCACCATCATTACCTACAATATTGATCGCTCGGCCTATACTCAGGATGGGGTTATTGCCAAACTCCTGGCTTATGAAGACCAACTCGGGGAAGGACAGACCTTCGATACCATTACGGACAATGGGACGCGGAGTTTCGCCTTCAGTCTCTTCGAGGGCGTCGATGAGGCCAATTTCGATATCGAATCGTCCGAGAAACGCTGGGGTTTACGCCCTTACCGCTTCAATGTCTTCACCGGCTACGATTTCAGAGGCTCCCTTAGAGGTTGGTCGGTAGGCGGTGGCTACCGCTGGCAATCCGCCAATATTATGGGGGAAGAAGATGGCATTGAATTGGAGGGTGAAACAAAAGAGAATGCCGATTTTTACATACGTTACCGGACGGCCCGGGGCGAAAAATTCTTCGGGGACGGTCGTTGGACCTTCCAAATGAATGTCAGCAACGTACTGGACAACCGGAATATCATACCCAGCCGTCTGGCCATCAATGGTAATTTAAGCTATCAGATCCCAGGGGGTCGCGGCCCGGCCTATGCCCGCTTTGACCTGCCCACGCCACGGGCCCTCCGCTTTAACGTGACCTACGATTTCTAAGGAATCCAGTTAACCACAGAAGGCACAAAGGCACAAAGAAAGTGAAGAGGGCCGTTTTAATTTCCTTGTCATGGTCTGCATTTCTGCAGTTTGGCAATCAGGTCCATGCGCAATCGACTATGCTGGAATGGGTGGAATTCCTGGAGCAGAAAATGCTCGAACGGCAGGTAGGAGGCGGCTTCTACGAGATTTCTCCGGGGGAAACGGGATACGATGATTACCAGTCATCGTTGAAGTCGGCCCAAGCATTGGCAGATAGGGGTTTGAGACGCTACGAGAATTACAATATCGAATTGAATGAAGCTGGCGCTGTGGTCGGAGGGACGGGGCTGGGGGATTTCGATCCGCTAATGGCGAACTTTTACGGATTAGGTCTAGCCCTGCATCTGTCTCCGGGAACGGAGAGCGAGGAAAAAGCCCGCAATTACATCAAATGGCTCCAGTGGGCCGGCCTGGACGAAAAGAAGATTGAAGAGGAGGAAAATTATCGAGGGATTCTCGGGCGGGCCGCCTTCCTGACACGTTCGGTGATGGATGCGGCGGATTTCGCCCATTTCCGTACCCTGATATTTGGAGGCCTCAAGTCTGGCGACTCGCAGGGGGGAATCGAAAAGAACCTGTATATAACCGAGCACGGAATAGGCCAACTCGATGCGAAAACCGGGTTTCGCCAAGCCGATGTCTTGCGGCAGCATGCCGGGTCCTTATTGCCGAGT
Organism: Opitutales bacterium; assembly: GCA_965218995.1. GTDB lineage: Bacteria > Verrucomicrobiota > Verrucomicrobiia > Opitutales > UBA2995 > JAABVD01. The sequence continues at coordinate 937,934 of CBDCML010000004.1, read as the reverse complement.
GTTCTGATGCTTCCTCACGAAACGCAAGAGGAACTTGAAACCAAGCTGGAGTATCTGGACCGAGCCAAGGCCACCATCATTTTCGGGGCTACTCCGGTTTCGGGGGTTCGCGCTTTTCTAAAGCCCGACTACACGGGGAACCATCATAGTTACCACTATACCTCGGCCTACGTGCCTCAGGCTGCCCTCGCATTGGCGAGTATGGCGGAATTCCTCCGGGGAACTCCATGGCTATTGTCGGAAGAAGAGCTGGATGCGTTAAAGGGATATACCCGGGAGTTGTTTTTCTATGCCCATTACGACCGTGTTCCCGACGGCTTGAGCGGCCGGATTGGACCGGATACAAGAATGGTGAATCAGTGTTACCTTCTGTTGCCCTTGGCCGCGATGTCGGGTGAGTCGCCCGACGAGGAGTTGTTGCAAGTCATGGCAAACACCTACCAACCCGGTTTTGGCACCGTCTATCGCCCTCAACATGAAATGAATCAAAGAGGGTTTCCGGGTCATATCGCGACTATGGCGCGGGCGCGGCAGGAAATCGAACAGCGCAACATTGAACCCCGCATCATCACTGGGGTTCGTTCCTATCCTTACAGTCCCTCCATGGCCATGAAGCGCAGCAACTGGACTGCTTTTGCCAAGGGCATGAGCAAGTGGTGGTGGTCCTACGAAGGAGGCCTCATGGCGGGCAATCCCATAAAAATATACGGGATCTACAAGAGCCACGGAGCCTTGGAAATCCGTTATAACGATCCTTTGAACCCCACCGGAGGAGCCACCCGGAATCCGTTGACTAATCAAGGGAAGGACTTTTCCCACCGAGATGGTTCCACCACCCCCGTACGCACGGACCTGGATATGATCGATGACGTAATTTTTTCCAGGTTGAAACCCAACACCACCGCAGTAGGCGGGGTTGAATTGAAAAAGGAACACGGGATTTTCATGTTCGACCTGAAGAATACCGCAAATGGCATGAAGGATCTGGGCCTGGAGGCACGCAAGAGCTACTTTTTTCTGGGCGATCGCATCATCATGCTGGGTGATAATATCCGTTCCCAATCGCCCAAGAATTATCCGATCCACACCACCCTCTTCCAGAATTACCTGAATCAGGAAAATCGACAAAACAGCCCGATTTTCGTAAACAGCGCCACAGCCGTCACGAAGGATTTCTACACCTACGATGAGCCCGACCTGAGGAACAGCCACGTGCTGGTGGATTCCTATGGAACCGGTTACTACGTGCCGCCGGGGCAACATTTGCACGTTGAGCGGAAGTTGATGGAGTGGCGCCTAACGTTTGCACTGGACAACACCGGGAGTATGAGACAGAGGCAGAGGGAGGCCAGGCGCTCACCCATCACCCGGGCTTACCGCGCTTTGGCCTGGTTGGACCATGGCATAAAACCGCAAGGGGACGACTACGAATACGTGGTGTTGCCGGGAAAGGACTTCAACGCCATGGAGAGCTTCCGGCGGTATCAGGATTCGGGACAGGTCTATGAAGTACGGGAAAAAAGCGCCCGGGCCCATATCGTTCATGATCTTGAAAACAACCTCTGGGCCTATGCCCTCTATGCCAACTACGATTCCCGGAAAAACGGTCCTCTCAAGACCGTGCATATCGAGAAGATTCTTCCCCACGAACACGAATTTGTGGGTGCCAATCCCGGATACGCGGTTCTGATCGACCATAGCGCTCCAAATACCTTGAATTTAGCCGTCAGCTACCTCGACCTGCGGATGCACGGCGATTACAATCCGGGTATCGGGTTTAGGGATCCGGGTCCCAATAGAATCAGGGAACAATATGGCAGCGCCCCGGTGGAATTGAAAGTGGTTTTGAAGGGATTTTGGCAGGTCGTGGGCGAACAACCCGATCTTCTCAATGCGGAGTTCGTCCGCGACACCACCGTTCTAACGGTTTATTGCATGGATGGTCGAAGTGTCAACCTGGAGCTTGTCAGTGAATATCAGGACCTCGATCAGGACGGCATGGACGACCGATGGGAGTTCCAATACTTCGGAGACCCTGAGGATGTTCGGGCCGGTTCCAACCAGGACCCCGATGGAGATGGTAGAAATAACCTGATCGAGTACGCCTTTGGTGGAAATCCCACGGATGGCAGCGATGGGGATCAATTCCGCCCCATCATTACTTACTCGGACGACTCCCAGGTGAATGTAACTTTCCGCCGGCCCTATGACTATGAGAAACGCGGCCTGAAATATTTGGTTGAACGCAGCGATAATCCGCAGGCCGATTCCTGGACGACCATGGAGGTGCTGGAAACGAGAGTCGTGCCATTGGGATATGTCTTCGAAAAAGTAATCTATACGGTTCGATTGAGTTCCAATAACCGCGAGGTCGTGCGACTCAGGGTCGTTGCAGATCCTGACCACTTCCCCATTTTCCGTGGTGAGGTGTATTCGGTCTATAACCACACGGTGCCTAGGAGGAGCTTCGGCCTGCTGCTGTTGCCGGAGGCGAGCGGCGGGGACGGCACGCTGACCTACCGCCTGTCGCCAGAGGTGCCGGGACTGACGTTTAACCCGGACACGCGCCGGCTCACCGGCATACTGACCACCCTGGGCTGAACCTCCCCCGATTTTGTGGACACGAACAGCGCAGTCTGAGAGAGATCATTAGACATGCCAAGAACCCACAGAACCTATGATGAGGAGTTCAAACGTCGAGCCGTTGAACTCTATTTGCACAGTAACAACAGCCTCAAGCAGGTGGCCCGTGAACTGGGGATTTCCGATGGGAGCCTCAGGAAGTGGCGCAAGGATCTCTTCGGGGACCCCTCCGACCAGCAGGGACTTTCCCGCCCCTTGAACGATCCCGAAGAGATGGCCCGCGAGATCCGTCGGCTAAACCGGGAAAACGCTTACCTGCGTCGCCAGCGAGAGATCTTAAAAAAAGCCGCGAGCATACTGGCCGAGGACCCGCAGCTGGGTATGCGCTGATCGATCAAATGCGGGCAATCTATAGAGTGGTTGAACTTTGTCAGGCGCTGGCTGTGAGCAGGAGTGGTTATTACCGATGGCGCAGGGGTAAGGCGGGAGCGCGCCGCCGCCAAAATCGGCTCCTCCTGAGCGAAATCAAACGGATCCATGCCGACCGGCACACCCGCTGTTACGGTAGTCCTCGCATGAGCGTGGAGCTCAACCAGCGGGGTTTTCGCTGCTCGGTTAACCGGGTGGCCCGGCTGATGAAGCAAAATGCTCTAAAAGCCTGTAGGGGTAGCCCCTTCCGGCCCAAGACGACCCGGCAGGATCCCCGCAGCCTCCCAGCGCCCAACCGTCTGGCCGAGGCTCCGGACCCGACCGGGCCCGGCCAAATCATGGTCAGCGACATCACCTACATCCCCACTCGGCAAGGCTGGTTGTATCTAGCGGTCGTGATGGACCTCTTCGGCCGCGTAATTCAGGGCTACAAGGTGGCCGAGAGCCTGGCCTCCGGTCTGGTCGTTTCAGCCCTTCACCAGACCAGGAATCGAGTGGGAGGTTTTCACAAAGCCCTCTTTCATTCAGATCGTGGCTGCCAGTATACCAGTCACCAAGTGCGGCAGCAATTGAACGACTTTGGTTGGATTCAGAGCATGAGCGCGCTAGGATACTGTTACGACAACGCCGCTTGCGAGAGCTTCTTTGCCTCCCTCAAAAGCGAATGCTTTCCCCAAAACGGCGTGTTCGAATCCAAGCAGCAGGCCCGCCTGGCCATCTTCGATTACCTCGAGACTTTTTATAACAAACGTCGAAGGCACAGCACCCTGGGATACCTTTCACCAGAAGCATTTCTTCAAAAACACTTCCAAAATCAAAACCATAACCTAACATGAACATACGCTACGCTGTTCGTGTCCACAAAATCGGGGGAAGACCAGTGGCTCCGGGCGACCAGACCTACACGGTGGGCACGGCCATAGCCACGCTGACCCTGCCGGAGGCAAGCGACGGGGACGGGCCGCTGACCTACAGCCTGTCGCCAGAGGTGCCGGGACTGACGTTTAGCCCGAGCACGCGCCAGCTAACCGGCATACCCACCACGGCGGCCAGCCACAACATGATCTACACCGTGAGGGATGGGGACGACGATACCGATACGCTCAGCTTCACCATTACGGTGGTAGAGCCTGACCTGTTCCCCAGTTTCCCTGGTGGGGTGACGATAGCCGACCAGGCCTACACGGTGGGTAGGGCCATAGCCACGCTGCTGCCGGAGGCAAGCGGCGGGGACGGCACGCTGACCTACAGCCTGTCGCCAGAGGTGCCGGGACTGACGTTTAGCCCGAGCACGCGCCGGCTCACCGGCATACCCACCACGGCGGCCAGCCACAACATGATCTACAGGGTGAGGGATGGGGACGACGATACCGATACGCTCAACTTCACCATTACGGTGGAAGATCGTATCCCGTTACCGAGTTTCCCTAGTGGGGTGGCGATAGCCGACCAGACCTACACGGTGGGCACGGCCATAGCCACGCTGACCCTGCCGGAGGCAAGCGGCGGGGACGGCACGCTGACCTACAGCCTGATTTCCGTCGGCCAGGGGTGGCGGCCTTCCAGGTGGCAATTGGCGCCGGGACTGACGTTTAACCCGAGCACGCGCCAGCTCACCGGCATACCCACCACGGCGGTCCGCGACCACAGAATGGGCTACAAGGTGAGGGATGAGGACGGCGATACCGATGCGATCTACTTCACCATTACGGTGGAAGATCCTGGCCTGTTCCCCCGTTTCCTTAGGGGGGTGGCGATAGCCGACCAGAACTACACGGTGGGCACGGCCATAGCCACGCTGACCCTGCCGGAGGCAGCAAGCGACGGGGACGGGACGCTGACCTACCGCCTGCGTGTCATCAGCAGGGGCAGGGACGAGTCGCCCTACGCCGTGCCGCGAGAAGTGCCGGGACTGACGTTTAACCCGAGCACGCGCCAGCTCACCGGCATACCCACCACGGCGGGCAGCTACACCCTGGTCTACAGGGTGTTCGATGAGGACATCGGTACCGATGCGATCGACTTCACCATTACGGTGGTTCCTGACTAGGAGGGGCAAAAGGGTCAGCCCTGAATGGCGCTTAGTTAAGCACGTTTGTAGAGGAATATAGTATGGACGCCAGTCGGGGTCATGCCGTAGAAAAGTGATGCCTTACGGAAGAAAAGGGTCCGACTGACCCTGTAAGGCATAACTTTTTACGTCTTGACCCCTTCCTTCTCCGAGATGATCGAACATTCCAATAGTCGCTTAACTAAGCGCCATTCGGGTCAGCCCTTGATGTTTGGTATGGATGAAGGGAAGGGACTAAAAAAGGCTCAAACGCAAAACCTTAACATCGGTTTCCCTTGGTTCCCGGCTATAGAGTGGTTTGGACCCATTCTCGGAAGTGCTCAAAAGCCGTTAAATTCATACCGAAAAGACCTGCAAGTTGTTGACGGCAACCCTGCCTTCCTGTCCGCTACAGGCGACATTCCGACTTTCGGTGGGGTTGTATATCCCTACAAGGTTACTATTAGTGGACGGATGGCCCAGGTTGAGGAGGCACCAAGGGGGCCAAGTAGTATGAAGGGAGCAAGCGGAGGTAAACGAAGACACATCATTGGAATCCGTCAGCTACCGGCCAACCTGTTCCTATTTTCCTCTAGATGCGACCACAGGAGGGATAGAATCAGCCAGATGTTTGGCTGGGCGATCAAGTGACCAAGGGCATAAAATCCTCGCTACTCATTGGTTCGTGCTTTTCCCAACAGCCGTACATCTCAATTAACGCGCGCTGCTTCAAGGTTTGAGGATTAATCCGCACCACTTTCGCCCCGAATATACTAGGCGCTTCCGTGATCGCAGTAGATAAATCTTGCACTAGGTAACGCGGTGTCCATCCAATCATACAGTAGTCAGTCGTCTGAATTTGCAGGGCCAACACGGTCGCTGGATTGGTCAATTCTGGTATGACATATAGTTCTTCTCCCTGCTTTAAGAGGTTAATTCGATCTATAGCCCCTTTATAGATATGTCGCCAGCCATGTAGGAAAAACCGGCAAGAGAAGCTCCCGGTGTCGTCTTTCTCGATCTTTGGAAAAACCTGGTAAGCGTCCGTTACGCGGTGGCCTCCATTGGCGGACAAAATCTCAATAGGATCGGCCTCCTCGGGTAGATCAAGGCTGCGTAGATAATTGGCGAAGTCCGGCCTTGTCCGATTCATAACCCGGTTTTGAAATAGCGGGAACAACTCCGAGGACTGATAATCTTGGTTCAATTCGGGAAATTCGATTAACAGAGGAAACCCTACCTCCTCGCGTGCTCGTTTTGCCCCGCCGATATAGCGGAAGCGATAGGAGGAACGAGCGACATCAGCATCCAGCCGACCGACCGGAAACCATGCCTTGCTGGGCTTGTTGTCCTGCCAAGCTAAAAATAAGGTTCTTGTGCTCATTAGAAAAGCTTCTGCAATTGATCGAGATTATGGCACATCATCGCAATGGCGAATTTTTTGGCTGAAAGAGACATCAAATCATCAGGCACGCGATTTACCAAGTCAGCCAAATATTTCTTGTCTAAGTTTTCGAGTTTCGTCGGCGCTGGGCGGAAAAGTTCTGGATATTCGCCAGTAGCTCGTCGTACCAACTCCAGTGGGCTAGGGCCATGCTGATCATCCTCCGACCAGTAAATCGCGCCGCGTCCTTTTTCAACATATGCCCCTATGCCAATTTCTGCCAGTATCCGATCGCGTCGCGTATCCTGGAGTTCCCGACCCAACGATGAGGCGTGATCGAACGACGGCGCTACAAACCCTTCCCAGTGGTCGTCCTTTCGCTGCCGTAATATGCCCCAGTTCTCGTGATGACGATCCGTGTTACCAATTACGGCGTCAAGGATTACGTAACGCGCAAGCCGGTGCTTCGCCCGTTCTGCGGCTTCAGGTTTTATAAAAACACGGTCCATTACCTTCCAGATGTTCGCCAAGGTATGGCTTGAATGGTGATATTTTTTACTGTAATCGTAACTGTGGAGAGTTTTAGCCAACATCTGGTTGCCGTGGACCAATTCCCGATCCTCTTGGGTAAATGATTTCGTCACGGATCCTTTATTTTTTTCAAATATCCCCAATTCCACCCTCGCATGTGGAATTCCTAGTAAGGCCGCAACCTCGGCGGCAATTTTTTCCGCCCAGTGTTCTCCTGTGTCAGGGCGAGGGTATTTGAAGAGCCAATCTTTTCCATCCTCTGGATGGGGATACCAGAATTTAACTTTGCTCCCCATCTCTTCAGGCTCTCTGGTCCATTCTCGCTTCACTTCAATGATTGGGTATAGGTCAGGCATGATTATCACTTCGTGTCCTCAGCTTCATACCGACACATTTCCGTTTATCACCGGAGTTGTCGAGAAGAGGTGAAGATAGGCAAAAAGGGTCAGGTAGTATGAAAGGGTAGACGCAAACGAGCAAGGTCAGTGATTCCAAAGTCTGGACGATTGCGCAGGATTTGCCCAAAGGAACTTCCGGTGACAAGCTTGGTCCATCTATCAAATGGGATGATATTATCGAATCAGCAACCCGGCCAGACGAGGCTGATCTTGGACTTTAACCATGAAGCTTGAGTCCTTAAAGCTCCGCACACAGTATGTTGGCAATTTGACCTTGGAACTCACCGAGCAAGTTGGTTGGAAATCGTTTCCCGATTTTGCGATGGAGCTATTGAACCATATAGGAGGAGAAGTGGTCTACAAAGGCGACACGGTCGTCGACAGACTATGGGAAGTTGAGATTGAGTCATGCACTATCCGGCTATTTTACCAAGACTATCCACTGATGATTTCGTTAGAGTCAAAAGATAAGTGCGGCGACAAGCTGATTAAGCGGCTCTATGAACAACTGAAGGCGATCGGAGATTGATCATTAGGCGAAGAGAAGCTGATTGAGACTGCAATGGGCTTACAACGGCGCTGCAATGCGGTTGCAAGCGGGTTGCAAAGGGGGAGAGGCGCCAAGGGCGCTAATTAGGAATGAGGAATTGAACATGGATCCCGCTTCGCCTGGGGGCTATGGCAGGACAAGTTGAACAGGATGAAAGGGATTAAAACCGCAAAGGTATTGCAGGAGCGCGTTTATCCCGAAGCCGAGATGATACTCGGATGTGGCTGCGGTCTCCGGCGCGCTCATGGATACCCATTCGTTTCATCTTCTGAATCTGCCACTCGATTCCTTTTGAAGTGATTTCGAGTCGGTTTGCCAACTCTTCTATGGAGGGATCGGCAGCGATCAAAGCCAGGATTTTATCCCTGGTTTTTCCCCTGGTTTTCTCCCGGGCAAGCTGTGGCTCTGGCTGCCTTCCATCTTGCACTCTTGCCAGTTGTGTCGTGTAATCGGGTCGCCGAATCGTCCTCACGAATCCCCCACTGATAACGAACTCCGGTTCAGGCAAATTGACAGCGGCATAGGAACTGGCGAAAGTGCAAGAAAAGGGTCAGGCCTGACCCCTTTTTCGCTGCCCCACACTAAAACCTGGATTGAACTCCGAGGCCAGCCAGCCGGGGTGCGCCCGGCCGGGGACCGTGGGGGTGCCGCGAGGCAATGTAATGGTCGTCGAACAGGTTGGTAATGGTTCCGAAGATCTCAAGATTTTCCGCCACCTCGTAATAGGCACTGACATCCACCACGAAACGGCTGTCGGTCTTTCCGAAGCGCGCGTCCCCGTTACCGGTGTTGGGATTGACTTCAACGGCAGAATTGGTTGCTGAAGTAAAGGTGGAATCGACATAGGAGGCGTTGAAATAGGCGCGCCACTTTTCAGTTTCGAGGCCGACAGAGAGATTCAACTGCCATTCTGGAATATAGGGAACAGAGTTACCGTCTTTTCCTCCCGCAAAGATAGATTCCTCATCCTCCGAATTTGCGTCTCCCGCCAGGGTCGCGTCGGTATAAGTTAGCGAGATTGAATAGGGATTCCTGGCATTCCATTCGTTTTCGATACTCGGATCGAAGCCGATGAGCAGTTCGACCCCGTTCGAGTCCACCGAACCCACATTTTCGGAAACACCGGTACCGGCCCCCCCGATATTGTCGACCACGATGAGATCGTTGAAAGCGGTGTGGAACAAGACAACTTCCCCAAAGAGACCCTTCCTATCATCAAAACGTGTGCCCCATTCAAAGGCATCACTCGTTTCTTCCTTGATTCCGCTTCGGGTGTGATTGCGTGGAGAAGGTGTCGATATCCCTCTATGGTATCCGCCAAATACGATCACTTCATCGTTCGGCTGAAACGTTCCACCAACCCCTGGAGCCACCACAGTAAGGTCGCTCGTACCGCCTCGAAATGGAACATTGCTGCCGTCGTTAGTGAAATCCTCATACTCGAAGTCAAGATTCTCAAGGCGAATTCCAGGTCCGATCGACCAGGAATGGCCTCGGATTTCGTCACTGAAATAGGCGGAGAAGGCCTCGGTCACTTGCCGGCGATTTCCGTCGGAACCGTTCGGGCTACGGATGGAATCAATCCAGCTTCCATTTCTGTCCTGAATAAAGAGATTGTGCCACTGAAACCGACGGATGCGGTCTTTGTGGAATCTGATTCCGGCATCCATAAAATGGGTGACATCTCCCAAATCCAAAGAGTAGTCGAGGTTGGTTTGGACTCCGGCCATGTAGTAGCCGCGATTGTTGGCCCGCACCCTTAATTTTCCGGCACGACTGCCCTTGAGCACTTCCAAGGCCATTCCGTCCCGGCCTCCGGCAAGGGCTCGAGACAGGTTCTCTCCCACCCTGCTTCCATCTGGTTCATCCCCTTGCGGCATGCCGTTCCCATCGGTATCAATATCCCGAATATCGTGGAGCTTGTTCCAATTCCTATGGAAATTCTGGTAGTAAACCGTCGATGACACATTGCCCCGCTCGCCCAGTTGGAGAAGATGACGAAGGTGCAACCGGGTATGCCGCGTGTCGATGCGGTCATTGCGGGAGGCAGCGTAGCGCCGAAAAGGATCGTCCTCGAAGTCCTCGGAGGCTAATCCAAGGTAGGTTTCGTCGGCTTGGAGATCTGAGTAACCGACTTTTAATTCGAAGAACTGATAGCGTTCCGAGTCCGGCTCCCAATTCGCCTTGACCATGTAATCGGTGCGGTCGAACCCGGTTTGACCCGAACCGGGGAAATTGCCGGCCCCGTCAATCGTCTTGAAGCCGTCGTTCTGCCGGTGGAATACCTCCAAAAGGTATCCGAAGTCCCCTGAATTCTGTTGGATGACCTGGCCTAACCGTGCAGTTGTCCGAATTTCATTATCGCGGCCATAGGAGGCGCGTAGCATTCCACGGGATCCACTCCTCGGTACCGGTGTAGACAGGTAGTTGATCGCCCCTCCGGTTGTATGTGGTCCCCACTTGATTTGGCTGGATCCCTTCAGGACTTCAATTCCAGCCATTCTGCCCGCCGTTGGCGTGTAATAGGCCGATGGGGCCGAGTAGATGGCAGGAGCGGTTGGGACGCCATCCTCCATCACCGTTATTTTGGCATTTCGGGTTGTATCGACTCCTCTCAGGCTGAGATTGGGAAAGAGGCCGTAGCCATCTTCCTCGCGTCGGTAGACGCCCGGAACCGTCCGAAGGATGCGATTGATGTCGTCCAACCCGAGATCTTCAATCTTATCGAGCCCCAGGTAGGTTCCCGATCCGGGTAATCCATATACGGACTCCACCGAACCGATCACTTCGAACTCCTCCAATTCCTTGAGGACACCATCCATCTCCTCCTGCCCCCACGCGGCCGCTTGAAATAGGGCAAAAATGGTAAAGGCACCCCACGGATGCATTAATCCTGACGACATTTTTTCTGAATTCATACTCAGTTGCAGATCCACTGCTCAGGCTTATTGTTTTTGAGTCTCAGTCTCAATAAGTGGCCTCTGCCAGAGCCTGTCAATAAGGAAAAATGGAGAAAATCCGTTTTTTCAGAAAAAAAGAAATGGCCTGATTTCCAATTGGCACCTTTGGATTCTTTCAGGGTCGAGGCTATCAAGCAGGACAGTGGGTTTTTTAGCCCGGAGCCCGTGCCCGGCAAATTTATAGGCCGGGAACCCGACGCCTTCCTAAAAGTATTTGTCTATGCCGCCGTAGCCAATTTGCCTACCCTTCTCGGTGGCTTTGAGGAAGTTTTTCAAACGGCTTTCGAATATCTCCGGGCGCCTCCTGGCCGTGTCGAAATTAGCCTCCAGCCACTCACGCCAGGGCTTTCTGTCGACGACATAGAGTGTCTCTCCGATATCCACGGGGAAATTATCCGAGGCGGATAACAGACCTCTCTACTACCGCCATTTCTGAGAAGAATCTCCCCTTTATTCCGCTCATCCCGGGCCAGCGCAAATGGAAAATTCGCTGCACTCTAGAGCAGTGCATTGAGAGCTTTGAAGACCTTCTCGAAGTTATCGAGTTCCTGTCCGCTCAGTTCATTTTTATGGAATCCGAGGTAATCGCTAAAGTAGCGGGCAGGTCGATAGCGATCGAATTCCTCATTGTTCGGAAGGGGGTTGCTATCCAGATATTCTTCTACTCGACGGAGGATTCGAGGATGGCTATTGGTAAGATCGGTCAAAGCGACGGAGGCCCCAAAAGCTCCGTTGACCAGTTTCAGGTAGAAATCGGGGCTGAACAAATCTTCCATATCGGCCTGGTTGCTTCCGACAAAGTCCGCATAGCTGAGCACCTTTCTATTCCTGAGGAGCTTTCTCTTGTAGAGTTTATCAACACTCTGCCCATCCTCCTTTTGGGAATCCATAAGCACCGCGATATTCACATGGTTCTGAGAACCATTCAGGGCAATAAAAGTTGGGACTTTTCCTAAACCGCCCACCGGGGTAATGGCCCAATTCCGATTCAGTCCCTCCCTCCCTCGTTCTTGAAGGACAGCCGATACGGTTTGCATGAAGAGGAGATCAGAAGCTCCTTCCACGACCAGGCAATTGGGTTCGAGGAAAAGAGTTTGATGAATCTGGTAACCTAGGGCGCTTTGAAGTGGAAAAAGACTATCGGGCGTGGCCTCGAGAACCTCGGTGATGACTTTGGTTCCTTCTTGCTCTTCAGGCAGGTCATCCGAATCCGGCTCCAGGCTCAGGTCCTGGACAATGCGCACGCGTTCAAAGTACTTGGTGTCGACCATGAACGGTGAATGGGTCGTGTAGATGAGTTGGTGATTGGGCTTAAGTTCCTCCTCGAAGTAGCGAAGAAGGTCAGACTGGGCCTTGGCATGAAGGGAGAGTCCTGGTTCATCCAGAAGCAGGATGAGACTCTTGCCCTCTTTGCGGAGCTGCGAATACCAGGCCAGGAAAGAGAAAAACCAAACGAATCCACGGGAACGGGTACCAAGCGTGGTACTTACCATGTGCTTGGTGTCTAGCACCCGTCCCCAGATATTCATCCCCGAGGTCATGCCTTCCGGGTCTTCGGACTGCCCTGGACGGATGTCAAATTTCATTCTGAGATGCCGGTTCTGAGACCAATAGGCGAGCACCTTGTTGGTAAGCCGGTTCTCAGCGGCCTCAAGTCTGGAAATCAGGGTTTCCGTTCTATGGGGATCAGTGAGTTGGTCGAGATTGAGACCGGCAAGCTCGATTAACCCAAGCAACGGATAGTCTGAATTCTCAAGGGTACCGTTAGCAATGCGCTGCATGAGCAGGTCGATATTGTCTTGACCAATAATTTGGTAATACTCGTCGAAGTAGAGAAACTTCGGAATACGGTCATGGAGAATACGGTTGAAGGCGGCAGCAGAAACACCTTGCTGGGAAATTTCTGTAAGTATGGGGATCAGCTTCCGGGCAGCCTCAGTCTGCTCGGCCTCATCGGCAAGGGCCTTCACCATTGCCTCGGCAGTATCATGCTCGAGTAGTTGCTCTGTGAGCGGTTGCGGAAGATCAGATGAGTTAACCAAATGAGTTAGAGCTGCTTCGGCATCGACACTAAGGCCGCTGCATTGGACCTCGTTGGAGTATCCCTTCCGGAGCGTCAAGGTTGGCGCTCCGCTTTTAAGGCATTGAGATCCAAAGATTTCCTGGACAGCCGTGACGTCGTCGGGCTCCAGCTCGTAGGTGGCTTGAATGACCTGGGCATGCTCTCTGCGCTGGGCTTCGACGTCGTCCTCGTAGTCGCTCAAAAACCGCCTTGGATAGTCGAACACCACATCAAAATCGCCCTCCTCCTCGACGATGGGGTTCAAGCGGTACAAGGCCTTCAATAATGCGGTTTTGCCTGATTCATTTTTGCCAACCAGGCAAGTAACATGGCCAATCCGGACTTCGTTCGAGTCCTGAATACTCTGAAATTCTCTTATATGGACTTTAACAAGTTTCATCTTCTTACAACCTTGGAAAGAAACGCCCAAATGTGGGTTGGAGGATGCTGGCTTGCAATCCCTTATTCTTTCCCGTTCGCCATCAGTCCGAGTTCTCCGGAGCAGTTCCCGGATTCCGGATGACCAACCGGATTGAAAGGAAGTTTTACCACAAAAACACACCATGCCCAATTTCCAATTCCTTCTCCCTGTCTCTGTGTCCTCTGTGTCCTCTGCGGCCAGCCCGCATTTCTCACAAATCTTCTACTGCTCTCCGGAATCTCGGCACTGGTGCGGACTTCGTTGGATTCGCGACTTTGCAGGGTGTCGAGAGGGAAAAAGCTTACGAATTCTGGTGGGTCGTCTTAGGTTAACCCGCATGTCTCAGAACTCTTCTATTGCGTGCCAGAAATGCGGCACTGGCGCGGGATGACCAAGGACCCATGCAGCATTGCCCGGACACTGGCGCGGGCCGTTGATGGCCTGCGCTTCGGGCCTCCCGTGGCGCATGTCTATAATCCGTTGACTTACGCCGGGGAAGCACATCGGCAATACCTCGACAAGTATTGCCGCCCGGGAACGGAGGTTCTCCTGGTGGGAATGAATCCCGGGCCTTGGGGCATGGCGCAAACCGGGGTGCCTTTCGGCGAGGTGTCACTGGTAAGGGACTGGCTGGGCATAACGGATGGAGTGGTCCGCCCGCGAGCCGAGCATCCCAAACGCCCCATCCAAGGCTTCGCCTGCCGGCGCAGAGAGGTGAGCGGCCAGCGCCTGTGGGGGTGGGCGCGGGAACGTTTCGGATCCCCGGAGGCTTTCTTCGCGCGGTTTTTCGTGTGGAATTACTGCCCCCTGGCTTTCCTGGAGGAATCCGGACGCAACCGCACCCCGGACAGGCTGCCCGTTAAGGAACGCCGCCCCCTGTTCGAGGTTTGCGACCGCGCCTTGGCGGACATGATCCATTTTGTCCGGCCTTCGTTAGTGCTGGGGGTGGGCAAATTCGGCGCGGGTCGGGCCCGCGCCGTGTTGGGCGACTTGTCTGCCCCAGCCACGGCACAGACAGGCGAGGTCCGAGCAAAGGGGTCAGGTATTGATTTTCAACTTGGGACATGTCAAAAATCAACGTCAGACCCCGACGTCCCGGAAAAGGGCCAAGTGGAGGTAGGGAGCATTCTGCATCCCAGCCCGGCCAACCCCGCCGCCAACCGGGGCTGGGCCGAACAGATCGAGAATCAACTTCGGGCGTTTGGGGTGGATTATTTTTGACCACCGAGAACACAGAGGGGCTGAGGCATGGGTTTAAGAAGTGAAACATGGATGCACAGGATGTACGGGATTAGGAAGGGGCTCTCGCAAAGAACGCCAAGAACGCAGAGGGGGAGAGAAGGGGGAAAGGAGAAGATAGACCACGGAAAGCGCAAAATGCACAAAAACGGCGGATTACACGGATGAGAACGGAATAGAAACCAGGATCCAGAATCCAGAATCCAGAATCCAGGAACTAGGAACTAGGAACTAGGGATTAGGGTTAGAGATCACGATCACGATTGCAAGAAATGACCCCGATGGGGAGTCAGGTCAGATAGCTTGCGAGCCAGGCCCAGGGGGTGTGGTGGTTGGTTTCGCTGAGGACGCGGGTAAGTTCTTTGCGTTCCCGGTGGGTTTTTTGGAAGACGGAGGGGTCGTCCAGGCACTGGCGCAATACTTCCACCATTACCTTGGGCTTGGCCGCATATTGAGGAAACTCGGGATAAAAGAGCCGGTTCAACAAAAGGTTGGCGATGCCGATGTAGGGGACATGGACGAGCATTTTTCCCAGAACATAGGATAAAGGGTGAATTTTGTGCACGACGCATCCGGGAATCCCAGCCAAGGCACAGCGCAGCGACATGGTTCCGGAAGTGGTCATGACGGCGCATCCCTTGATGGTTCCTTCGTTTTTGACCAATTCCAGTTTACCTTCCAAATCGGGAAAGGAGGTTATGATTTCCTGGATTTCGCTACGAATGGCATGGCTGGGGTAGACCAGGCGGGCCTCCCGGGCCGGATGGTCGGCCAACAACATTCGGAAGGTCTTCAATTGAATGGGTAGAACCCGGCGAACGGTTTCCAGCCGGCTGCCGCCCAGAAGCAATATTTTTTCTTCCGGATGGTAGATCAATTCACAGTTCTGTTCCGATTGCAGGAAGGGGTGTCCGACAAAGGTCACCTTTAATGGGGTGTCGGCGAAGGTGTCCACTTCAAAGGGGAAAATTACGGCCAGGCCGTCCAGCAGCCGGGCCATCTCGAACCTTCGCTTGGCTTTCCAGGCCCAAACCTGGGGGCTGATGTAATACAACAGGGCGGTTTTCCCACCGGCCCTCTCCCCCACCCCGCGATTGAACAGCTCCCGGGCCAGCCGGAGATTGAACCCCGGGTAGTCGACAAAAAGCACGACGCGGGGTCGATGCTCCTCTACCCAATCGACCATCAGATAGAACAAACGCTTGAAGTAATGGTAATGGCGCAGAACTTCGTAAAATCCGACCACGGACAAATCGGTCAGATCGTAGAGGAGTTGGGCGCCGGAAGCCTGCAAATGCTTCCCCCCCACCGCAGCAATTTTAAATTCCGGATGCTCTCGCAGGAGGTTTTGGATAAGGCCGGCGGCGTGTTCGTCCCCGGAATGCTCCCCGGCTACAACGAGAACGTCAACGCCCCCGGCCGAAGGGTGGTGGAGAACGTTCGGCAGAGGGGGAGATTGGGTCATAAGGGCGAGAGCCTTTTGATTTGATCGGTAATGCGGAGGGCAATTTCGAGGGCTTGTTTACCGAGGTTGGCGTCGACGGTGGGGTTCTCCCGGTTGACCACGCAATGGACAAAGGCAGCCAGCTCTATTTTCAGGGGTTCACCTTTTTGGATGGGAATTTCCTCCTTTGTCAGTTGCCCCCCTTCCCGTCTGATAAAGTGCCCGATCTGGTTCATGAAATCGAGCGAGAGGTATCCATTGGTTTGAAAGACGCGGATCTCCCTGACCTTCTTTTCACTGACCCGGCTGGTGTTGATGTTGGCTACGGCTCCATTTTCAAAGGTAAGGCGGCAATTGGCAATGTCCTCCGTGGATGAAAGGACCTTCACCCCGATGGATTCCATCTTGGCCACGGGAGACTTGACCAGTTGCAGTATGATACCGATGTCGTGGATCATCAAATCGAGCACCACGCCCACTTCGGTGCCGCGCGGCTGATAGGGGGCCAAGCGATCGGCCACGATGAAGAGGGGACGCTCAACCGCTCGATTCAGGTAGCTGGCTACCGGGTTGTAATGTTCGACGTGGCCAACCTGAATGATGCGATCGTTCCTCTCGGCAGCGCGCAGGATCATTGCCGCCTCTTCGTTGCTTAGGCAGAGCGGCTTTTCGATGAGCAGGTGGCAACCGGCTTCCAGAAGGGGAACGGCAATCTCACAATGTTTGTCGGTCGGCACGACCACGCTGACGGCCTGACAGACCTTGGCCAGTTCCTTTATGGACCCGAAGCGCTCGCAGTCGTATTGAGCCGCGACTTCCCTGGAGCGGTCGGGATCGACCTCGCAAAATCCTACCAGTTGGCAGGACTCCAGTTCCTGATAGATGCGCAGGTGATGCCGGCCCAAATAGCCAACCCCCACTACTCCACATGCGATTGGGTTTTTATCCATCAGATTTCATGGGGAGGAGTTTCCCCAAATGCAGGCGGTAACTGACATGGGTTTTGGCGGCGTGCTTCCTATTGTGGGTGACCAATATCAAGCTGGCGCCCTCTTCCCTGACCATCTCAAGCAAGAGTTCAATCATGGAATCCCCGGTCGTTTCATCCAGGTTCCCCGTTGGTTCGTCGGCCAAAATAAGTTTTGGGCGGTTCATGAGGGCCCGGGCCAAGGCGGCTCTTTGCCGCTCTCCTCCGGAAAGCTTTTCCACGGAAAACTTGAGTCTTTCGGCCAATCCGACCCGGTGCAACAGGTACTCGGCCCGGTCCCGTTCCAAGTTTCCCGGCTTTTTGCGCAACCGGGCGGCCAGCAACACGTTTTCCCAGAGGTTCAATTCGGGCAGCAGATAATAGGCCTGAAAAACCAGACCCATCTGGGAGGAACGCACAGCGGCCAACTCGCCGGCGGGGCGGAGGTCGACCCGGTTTCCATTCCATAACAGTCGGCCGCTGTCCACCCCTTCCAACCCCGAGATAATATTTAAAAAAGTGGTCTTCCCGCTTCCCGATTCCCCGCGGATACTGGCGGTTTTCCCTCGCTCCAACTTGAAATCGACCCCATTGAGCACCTGGATCACTTGCCTCCCACTGGGAAAAGTCTTTACGATCTTTCGGGTTTCAATGACCGGGGGAGTTGGCCGGATACTGGATTTTGCCTCCATCGTCGTTCGCAATTCAGAAATGGGGATGGGCCAAAAAGTTCCTGGATGGTATTGGGTTACTCATCTCTCAGAGCGGAGGCGGGTTTCATGCGCGAGGCGCGGAAAGCGGGGATGAGGCCGGCCAGGGTGCTGATGATAATGGCGCACAGAACAACCCACAGGAAATCCTCGCTCTGGTAGTGGGCCGGGAGGTGGGTAAATTTGTAAAACCGGATAAGGGTTTCCTCCTTGTTAAAGATTTTGGCTATAAAACCTACTATTTCATTGCGATTGGCCAGAGCCAGGAGGGCGAAGGCGATTCCCAACATGGCGCCACCCACCCCCAGGACGAACCCCTGGAAGGTATAACAGGCGACCAGGCCGGTGGGCTTGGCCCCCATGGCGGCGAGAAGGCCGATTTCCTTGGTTTTCCGCACCACCGTAATCAACAAAGTGCTGGTGATGGCGAAGGCCGAGACCAGGATGACGAAAAGGAGCAGAAAAAACATGACCGATTTTTCCAATTGCAGGACGAAGAGAAAATCCCGGTTCAAATCCAGCCAGGAAAATGCCCGCACTCCCATGGGAAAATCAGCGCCCTGGGCGAGCATTTCATTGACTTTCCCGGTGATGAGGTCGACTTCTTCGTCGTAACCGCTGGCCAACCTGAGGGTGAGGCCGTGAATTCCGTCCTCCAAGCCGTAGAACTCCTGCATCAGGGTCAGGGTGCAGAACAGGGTATTGTTGTCGATGACGGTCCAACCCGTCTCGAAAACTCCCACCACCCGCACTTCCCGTGGCAGCATGATCTCGTCCTCTTTAATTTTTTCAATGATCAGGGGGGAAGCCAGCTCCAAAACATCCCCCTGGTGGGCGCCAATCTTTCGGGCCAGGCCGGAACTAATGATGACCGAGTCGTTATCCAGATCATCCACGGAACCGGAAATAAGAAATTTATTAAACGGCACGATCTCGGCCTCGTATGCGATATCCACTCCGCGGATGGCGGGGAAGACCGGAACCTTGCGGTTTTGCACGATGACGAACCCGTAGGCGTAGGGGGAAACGGCCCGGATCACTTTTTTTCTCCGGTATTCCAGGTTAAGCAAAGCTTCCATAACCCCATCGTAGTCGTAAATGACGGAACCGGCTTCCACCCGCAGATGACCCGTCGTCTCCACAATCTTATCCCTGATCTCCTTTTGAAATCCGTTCATGACACTGAGAACGATAATGAGCAGACAGACGCCCAGGCTCACCCCGGCGATGGAGAGAATGGAGAAGAAAGACACATTCCGTCCGGAGGGAAAGAGCTGTTTCAGGGCCAGATAGATGGACCAGGGCATAAGGGGAGGAAGGCGACCTTTGCGCCTTGGCGAGAGTCAATTTCTAATTCCTAATTCTCTGTGTCCTCTGTGGTTAGTTCATTCTGAGGCCAAAAAGGGGTCAGGTCAAAAAAACTGTATTCCACTGTGCTTCATACACTTTTCTAAGACAACTGACCCCGAGGGTCGACTTTTTCCGGCCGAAGGGCTGGGAAGAGGATGGTGTCGCGAATATTGGCGGCGCCGGTCAACAAGATGATCAACCGGTCGATGCCGAGGCCCATGCCCCCGGCGGGAGGCATACCCTGCTCCAGGGCGGCTATGAATTCGTGGTCCAAATTTTGCGTTTCTTCTCCCACCTGCAGCTCGAACATCTCCTTTTGCAGAAATGGATCGTTTTGTTCGGAATAGGCCGGGGCGATTTCGAGGCCATTGATGCAAAGCTCGAAAACATCCAGAACGGTTGGATCCTCCTCGTTCAGTTTGGCCAAGGGGCAGAGCTCCCGGGGAATATGGGTCACAAAAGTCGGCTGGATCAACAGGGGCTCCACCCGCTTCTCGAAAACCTGCTTGGTCACCTCGAAATCTTCCAACTCCGGGTTGAGGGCCAAGCCCAACTTCCGGGCGGCGGTCAGTTTTTCCCGTTTGGACCGGTCGTGCCAGTGGGAATCTCCCGTGGCTTCGCGGATCAGGTCCAGGTAAGCCGCTTCGCGCCATGGTCCGGCCAACTCGATTTCCACCCCATCGGCATTCACCACCGTGGTGGAACCCAATACATCATGACAAACAGTTTGAACCATGGAGTGGATCAGCTCCATCATGCCCCGGTAATCGCTGTAGGCCTGGTAAATTTCCAGCATGGTGAATTCCGGGTTGTGGCGGCGGTCCAGCCCCTCGTTGCGGTAGACCCGGCCGATTTCAAACACCCGGTCAAATCCCCCGACCAGGAGACGCTTCAAATGGAGTTCCAGGGCAATGCGCAGGTGGAAATTGCAATCCAAAGCGTTAAAGTGGGTGACAAAGGGCCGGGCCGCGGCCCCACCGGCGATCCCGTGCAGGGTGGAAGTTTCCACCTCCATGAAATCGCGCGATTCCAGAAACCGGCGAATGCAGGAGATGATGGCGCTGCGTTTCTTGAACCGCTCGCGGCTCTCCTCGTTCACGATGAGGTCGAGGTGACGATTGCGGTAAATTTGTTCGCTATCTTTGAGCCCGTGCCACTTCTCGGGCAAAGGGCGCAAGGACTTGGAAACGAGTTTGTAGTGCAGGGCGCGCACGGTTATTTCCCCGGTCCGGGTCACGAATAGTGGGCCGGAAACTCCGATGATGTCCCCGATATCGAGCTTTTTGAAGGCCCGGTAAGCTTCCTCACCCAATACGTCGCGCCGGGCGTAGATCTGGATGCGTCCATCCCGGTCCAGGATCTTGGCGAATGCGGCTTTTCCCATGATACGGATGTTGGTGAGCCGACCCGCCACCGATACTTCCCTTTCGTTATCTTCCCCTGAATTATGGAGCGCTTTGGCGGAGGCGGAGGTGTGGGATTGATCCCAGTTGGCGCGAAAGGGATCAAATCCATCGGCGCGCATCTGGTCCAGCTTGGCTTTACGCACGGCAAACAGGTCGTGGGGATCCGGAGTTTGTTGGCTCATAATGGGTTTGAAAACCGGGCCAACTTGCAGCACCGGCCGGTAAACCGCAATGCCAAAGGGGGGAGGGGGGAGGCGCCGTTGGCGCCAATTAGGAATTAGGAATTAGGAATGGGAGAGGCGCCAAAGGCGCCAAGGCACAAAGGCACAAAGGATAAGAGATGCTAAGATGCTTAGTTGCTGAGACATGGGTTTATCCTGATCTTGATCATGATCGTGATCTTGATCTTGATCGAAAATCCCTGAGAAATGTACTCTCGCAAAGCACGCCAAGAGCGCAGAGAGGGGGGAGGCGCGCCAATTAGGAATTAGGAATTAGGAATGGGAGAGGCGCCAAAGGCACAGATGCACAAAGGCACAAAGGTGCTGAGAGGGAGGGGCTCTCTGCGTGCTTTGCGAGAGTACATTTCTCTTCCCTTCCTTTTTGAGTATTTTTGTGTCTTTTGTGGCTATTTATCCTATTTCCTGTTGGAGCGCAGCTCCATCCTGTTGCCGCAGGCATCAAGCGAAGCGTTGTTTTATTTTAAAATCCGTGGTCATCCGTGTAATCCGTGGTTGAAGCCGCAAAAACTCTCCATTCTTTTTTCTAAATCTCTGTGTCCTCTGTGTTCTTGTAGGTCTCCCAATCATGAATTTACCGGCTTTTGAGCGCTTTCGAGAATGGGTCCAAATCACTCGTCGCAGAAAGCGCTCGAAAAAGCCTTTGATCGTGCCAATGGTTATGGTTGAACGTGCCAGGAACCCCCTGCGAAGCGGTTGCTACCACCTCGCAGGGACTTCGCAAGAGATCAATCTGAGTTCCGAACTTACTTATGCTGAGTTCATCGCAGAGCGGAGATCCTGCGAAGTATCCTGGCTGAATATCAAACAGTTATCAGAGCCCCATGCTACGGCAGGTAAGCTCGCCTCTACAAGAGTGATATAAGCCATGGAAAATAAAAAATACCATTATATAGCCATCGACATCTCCAAGTCTGACTTGGAAGTGAGAACCCAAAATCACCGTTGCAGCTTAAGCAACAATCCCACCGGCTTTAAGGCCTTGGTTAAAATCGCCGGCCGGCAGGACCAACCCCTGGTGGTTTGCGAAGCAAGCGGTGGATACGAACGCCCTATGATGGATTATCTTCATCAAAAGCAAATAGCGGTGGTTCAGGTCAATCCCAGGCTCATCCGCAGCTACGCGCGCAGCGAAGGCCTCAAAGCCAAGACTGATCCCATAGATGCCTTGATGATTCTGGGTTTTGCCCAGGAGAAACGCTTGCAACCAGGCGCTGTCCCCGATCCCATCCGCCAAGAACTGGCCGCTTGGCTGGATCGAAGAAGTCACCTCACCGAGCAGTTGGCACGCGAGAAGAACCGCATCCAAAACAGTCCGAAGTGTATCAAAGGCGATATTGAGTGGATGATCAAACGCATAGAAAAACGCATAGAAGTTATTGATAATCGAATCCGAGACCTCGTGAAAAAGGATCACCAGCTCAGCCAAGAAGCCCGCCTGCTTCAATCGGTTTCCGGAGTCGGCCCAGTCACGGCCTGGACCCTGTTAGCCTACTTCAGTGAACTGGGAAAGCTCAAGCGCAATCAAATAGTCGCCCTCGCTGGTATAGCTCCCTACAATAGGGACACCGGCAGGTTCAAAGGCAAACGCAAGATTGAAGGGGGACGGGCCAAAGTCAGAAAATGCCTCTACATGGCAGCCCAGACTGCGGCCATCCATAATCCGGTCATTAAACCTTATGTGGAAGGATTAAGAGCCAGAGGTAAACCGTACAAATGCGCTATGGTTGCGGCCATGAGGAAGATGCTCATCCACCTTCATTTTCTTATGAAAAATCATCAATTAAGCCTTGCTTCGTGACACAGTTGCTCTGTGGTTAGTTCATTATTAGGTGCTGAGAGGGAGACCCCGAGTGAGGGGGAGGGAGTTCAAGTAGCCCTTGAGCCATGTCCAGGGGGTGTGGTCGTTGGTATCGCGGGGGACGCAGGTAAGTTCTTTGCGTTCCCGAGCGGATGATTTTAGAAAAAGACTTGTGCAAAAGTTTGGCGTCCCTTTCGTTACTCTTTGCCGATCCGGAATCCGCAGAAAATAAACTGTCTCTCATGTATCCCATCGCCATTTTCCTGCTCCTGTTTGGAATTTGGATCCTTTTCTCCGGCCAGTTCGACCTCTTTCACCTCGCCTTGGGCCTGATCTCGGCGCTCTTCATTACCCTTATTTCTTCGAGCTTTCTGTTTCTCGACCGTTCCAGGGGCGTCCGTCACCGCCTGGAAGAGGTAATTCGGATTCCGGGCTACCTGATTTGGATTCTTTGCAAGATCTTTCAGGCCAACCTTCACATTCTGAAACTCGCCCTTACCCCGGGGGACCTGAAAGGGGTGGAACCCTCCTTGGTGAAAGTAAAGACCAACCTGAAGACGGATTTCGGTAGGTACGTCCTGGCCAACTCGATAACCCTCACCCCCGGAACCATCACCGTGCTGATGGAAGGAGACGAGTTACTGGTCCACTCCATCAGCGAGGAGACGGATGCCGGCCTGCGCGACGGAACCATGGAGCGGAGGATCGCCCAGGTTTTTGAAAGGGGGAAGGAGTAAGCGGTGGAGAACTTCTTCCTGTTTACCGGGGTAGCCATATTCGCCTTGATGCTGCCCATTCTCTACCGGATTCTGGCGGGCCCCACCGCCATCGACCGGATCGTGGCGGTCAACGTCATCGGCACTAAAACGACCGTCCTTCTGGTGATCATCGGGGTGATCTACGGGAGGGTGGAAATGTTCGTGGATTTCGCCCTGACCTACGCGCTTTTGAATTTCATCGGTTCCCTCGCCGCGGCCTATTTTTTGGGCCGGGTCAACCCGGAAAAACACGTGACCTCCGCCACCCCTGGAGAACAGTCGCGATGATCATCCCCGCCATTTCCGCAGTCCTGATAGCCCTCGGCCTGCTTTTTTTCATTGGCGGGGCGGTGGGAATCCTTCGCTTTCCCGATTTTTACACGCGGATGCACGCGGCCGGAAAGGGGGACACCATGTCCATGTTCACCATTTTTCTCGGACTGGCCGTTTACCAACTGCAGGACCCGACTCCGGCCCATATTCTGGTCGCATTGAAGATCCTGTTGATCGCCCTTTTTATCATGATGACCAGCCCGACCAGCACGCATGCGCTGATCAAGGCCGGTTTCACGGAGGGCATTAAAATGTGGAGGCGCAAGGACAGGAAGGAGAAATCGTGAGTCAGCTCTGGATATTCGATTTGATCCTCCTGGTCTTTCTCGTCATCACCGCCGTGATCTCCCTGAAAGTGCGGGACCTGTTGAGTGCGGCCATGATATTTGGCGTTTACAGCTTTCTCATTTGTCTATTGTGGACCGGGATGGGGGCGGTGGACGTGGCTTTCACGGAAGCGGCGGTAGGGGCCGGGGTCAGCGCTGTATTCCTGATTTCTACCGTTCTGCGAACCTCGAGGAGATCATCCGATTGAAGGCGCTGGGACTCATAGCTGTTTTGGGGACCGGCCTGTTGTTGCTGGCAGCCTCCCGTGACTTTCCCAATTGGGGGGATCCCAATTCTCCGGCCAGCAGCTACCGGCTTTCGCGCCATTTCATTACCCAAACCATAAACGAAACCGCCGTTCCCAATATGGTGACCGCGGTTCTGGCCGATTACCGGGGTTACGACACCCTGTTTGAAGCCGTGGTGATATTCACCGCCGGCATTGCCGTGATAGGGATTCTGCGCCGCTATGGGAGAAGAGATTCCATTCCGGCCGGAGGGGAAGCGCGCCTGACCCCTAAGCAGCCCGACCTGATTGTCGAAAGCACGGTCAGGCTGCTCATTCCCATCATCCAGATCTTTGCCCTTTACGTCATCGCCCACGGGCACCACAGCCCGGGAGGCGGGTTTCAGGGCGGGGTAATTTTCGGGGCCAGTTTCATCCTCCTGGCACTGGTCCGCGACCTGAAGGCTGCTCAAAACTGGGTAGCGGAAAAACGCATACTGATCCTGGCCTGTTGCGGTATATTGATCTATGCCGGGATAGGTGTTTTGTGTCAGCTTCTGGGTGAAAATTTTCTCGACTACCAGATCCTGCACCGGATTCTGCCGGCGGATCCGGTCATGGCGCGCTACCACAGTATACTGGGGGTGGAAATCGGAGTGGCCTTTACCGTAACCGCGATCATGTTTTCCATCTACTCGAACCTCTCCTCCAATGGCAAAATGAAGGAGGGCATATAGGTCATGGATCTGTTGGAAGCCATTGTCGGCGGCATGAATTACTGGATCTTCATCATCCTGATGATGATCGGGCTCTACGCCATGATTACGAAAAACAACCTGGTCAAAAAATTGATCGGGATGTCCATATTTCAGACCGCCATCCTGTTGTTTTACATTTCCCTGGGGGTAAAGGAGGGGGCCACTATCCCCATTCTGCATCACGATCAAGCACATGCGGAGCAGGGGGATCATGGGGAAGGGGACGAGCCTTCGGACCAGTCCCATACGGGAAAAGAAACGGACTACGCCAAAGAGGAGGCCAAGGAGGAGCCCGCGGTTGCTCACGTCGGATCCCCGAAAATCAACCCCGACCGTTTTACCAATCCCCTTCCCCACGTCCTGATGCTCACCGCCATAGTGGTTGGAGTCAGCACCCTGGGGGTGGCGCTTTCCATTACCCAGAAGCTCTACACCGAGTTCGGCACCATCGAGGAGAACGAAATCCTGGACCAACTGAAATCCGGCGATGATTGATCAGGCTCCCGCCATCGTTCTGCTAGCTCCTTTTCTAACCGCCGTTTTGGTGGTCCTGGTGGGAATGAAATATGACCGCGCCTGTTTTCCGTTGGTCCTGCTGGGGTTGAGTTGCTCGGTTGCCGCCGCCGTCCAAACGCTCCTGCGAGTCATCGAGGCCGGCACCCTTCGTTATTCCATGGGAGGATGGTCCCCACCCTTTGGCATAGAATTTCGCATCGATGGGCTGAATGCCCTGGTGGCGTTGACCGTTCCTACCGTGGCGCTGATTTCCGCCGTCTATTCCAAGAACAGGGTGCCGGAGGAGAACGGGGACAAAATCTCCATCTATTATACCCTGCTTCTGTTAGTGGTGACGGGGTTGCTGGGCATGGTTTTGACCGGAGATGCCTTCAACCTTTACGTCCTGTTGGAAGTCTCCGCCCTCACCAGTTATGCCCTCATCGCCATGGGAACCAGGCGGGCCACGGTGGCCGCCTTCAAATACGCCATCATGGGAACCATCGGGGCTTCCTTCTACTTGCTCGGGGTCGGTTACCTCTACATCAAGACCGGCTCGCTGAACATGTTTGATATGCACGAGGTGTTGGTGGCAGAAAACCTGCAACAATCGACCACGGTCCTGGTGGCATTTATCCTGATTACGGTGGGGGTGTGGATAAAAATGGCATTCTTCCCCTTACACGCATGGTTGCCCAACTCCTACGCCTTTGCCCCTACCACCACCAGTTGCCTGTTGGGACCATTGGTGACCAAGGTAATGGTCTACGTAATGATACGCATGATGCTGACGGTGTTCGATCCCCTCTACACCTTTCTTCAGCTCAATTGGGGCAACATTGTGGTATGGATGGCAGTCCTCGCCATTCTGGCCGGTTCCCTGGCAGCATTGGCCCAAACCGATTTGCGCAGGATGCTGGCCTACCTCATCGTGGCCGAAGTGGGCTATATGGTGGGCGGGGTATGGCTGGCCAACACGGCCGGGCTGGTGGGGGCGATCTACCACCTCATCGCCGACGTTTTCATGACCCTGTGTGTCTTTCTTTTCGCCGGAATCGTATTTGCCAAAACGGGCAAGCGCGACATCACTGCCACGCACGGTTTGTTCGCCAAGATGCCTCTGACCATGGCCGGATTGGTTGTGGGCGCCCTATCCCTCATCGGGATCCCTCCAACGGCAGGATTTTTCAGCAAGTGGTACTTGATCCAAGGGGGCATGATCTCCGGCCATTGGGGGTACGTGTTGGCATTGCTCATCTCAAGTTTGGCCATGGCCGTCCTCTTCTTCAGGGTGTTCGAGTACGCCTTGTTCGGGGTCAAACCGGCGGAGGGTCATGGAGACCACCATGCCGGAGGCCAGGGTAAATTTTCCGAAGCCTCTGCTTCGATGCTGTTGCCGCTCATGGGAACGGCGTCGCTGGTCCTTTTGATTGGAATATTCAACCAGAGCATCGTGTCCATCATTACCGACTTCGTCGGGCAATTCAACCTGGCAGGCCCAATTCGTTGAGATGACCCCGCCTGCCATTATCAGCATTACCCCCGTTCTGGCCAGCCTGGTCTCCCTCCTGGCGGTCATCCCCATCATCCTGCTGGCGCGTCGGCCCAACCTGCGGGAAGGGGCCAGTTTTGTGGCTGGGATAGTAAAGTTCGGGCTCATTGCCTCGATGCTGCCGACGGTAATGGCCGGTTCGACCATCGAATACACCCTGTGGGAAATCATCCCCCATCTGGCCATCGCGTTTCGGGTCGATGCCCTGGGCATGATCTTCGGGCTGGTAGCTTCATCGCTTTGGATCATCACTACGCTCTATTCCATCGGTTACATGCGCGGGCTGAAGGAGCATGCGCAAACGCGGTTCTTTTCTTTTTTTTCCGTCTCGCTTGCAGCCACCATCGGGGTGGCGTTCGCGGCCAACCTGTTCACCCTCTTTCTCTTCTACGAGATGTTGTCGTTGGCTACTTACCCACTGGTAACCCATCACCAGGACAAGGAATCGCGCAGCGGCGGTAGAACCTATCTGACCTACCTGTTGACCGCTTCCATTCTATTTGTCCTGCCGTCCCTGATATACATCTTCATCAAAACGGGTGGAGGCCTGGATTTCGTGGCTGGAGGATTCCTGGAGGGCCATGTGGGTGGCGCCGAAGCCCTGGTCCTATTGCTTCTGCTCACCTTCGGTTTTGCCAAGGCCGGCATCATGCCCCTACACTCCTGGCTGCCGGCCGCCATGGTGGCCCCGACCCCGGTGAGCGCATTGCTGCACGCCGTAGCGGTGGTAAAAGTAGGGGTATTTTGCATCTTGCGGGTTTATTCGGGCGTATTCGGGATCGAATTTCTGAGCGAATTGAATCTGGGGGTCATCGTGACCTGGATCGCCGCCTTCACCGTGGTGGTATCCTCCCTGATTGCTTTGACCCAGGACAATCTGAAGCGCCGGCTGGCCTTTTCCACCATCGGGCAGCTTTCCTACATCGTATTGGGTATGGCTCTGCTCACCCCCAAGGGCGTAACCGGAAGCATGATGCACATTGCCATGCACGCCTGGGGAAAAATCACCTTGTTCTTCTGCGCCGGGGCCATCTTCCAAGCCACGGGGAAAAAGCATATCAGCGAGATGGCGGGAATCGGCAAAAGGATGCCAGTGACCATGGCGGCATTCTTTATTGGTTCTCTGAGTGTGGTCGGCATTCCCTTGGCCGGGGGTTTTTGGAGCAAAATCTACCTGCTTTGGGGCACCGTGCAGGATGGACGGTACGCCATGCTGGTGGTTCTGCTGATCAGTTCTCTTCTCAACGCGGCTTATTTCTTTCCCATCGCCTTCCGGGCCTTCTTCTGCAAGCCGGAGGACTCGCTTTTCCAAGCCAAAGTGGAGGAAGCGCATCCCTGCGCCGTAGTGGCGCTTTCCCTGACGGCTGTGGTCACCATGCTCCTGTTCATCTATCCCGAACCCTTTTTTGCACTGGCCGATGCCGCCGCCCAACATCTGATGAACCGATAATACCCTTTCTCATGAACAAAGTATTAAAGGAGCTATCCCATGAAGCCTGGCCCGGTTTTAAGAGAGTCTTTGCCATCGTTTTGGCTCTTCTCACCATCTATCTGTTAATTATCCTGCTGTCATCTCCCGATGGTGGGGCCGGAGGCCTTCACCATTAAGGGCTAACCACTTCCGATCCATGAGTGATTCTTCACATCGCCCCAAAGCGGCGAAAATCGTCATCAAACTGTTGTTCGCGGCCTGCCTGATCGGCTTTCTCATCGATTTTTTATTTCTTTCTTCCCGGTTCGATAAACACGCCGTGTTCGAATGGGAAAATTGGCCGGGGTTCTACGCCGTCTTCGGATTCGTCGCCTGTGTAGCGCTGGTGCTGGTGGCCAAATACGTCCTGCGGCCCCTGGTCATGCGAGACGAGGACTACTATGATTAACGCCCTTCCTCCACAGTTCATCTTTCTCCTCGGAGGTCTCCTCATCCCGCTTTTCAGGGGTTGGGTGAGAACGGCCTACATGTTGTTTTTGCCCGTTCTGGCCTTCTACAACTACCTCCTGCTGGAGGAGGGAACCTACTGGACCACCACAATCCTCGGTTTCGATCTCATCTTCGGTCGCGTGGACAGGCTCAGTCTGATTTTCCTCAATGTCTTTATCGTCATCACCTTTATCGGGATCATCTACAACAGCAACGTGCGGGGACGGTTAGAGCACTTCGCCTCCTTCCTGTATTCGGGCAGCGCCCTGGGGGTCATCCTGGCGGGGGACCTGATAACTTTTTTCGTATTCTGGGAATTGCTCACGGTTGGAGCCTCCTTTCTCCTCTTGGTTCGCAAAACGGCAAGGTCCCTCGGTGCGGCGGTTCGTTACACCCTGGTTCACGTGCTGGGGGGGCTGGTCCTGCTGGCGGGCATCCTTCTTCACATCCACCAGACCGGCTCGACCGGATTCGGACAAATCGGACTAAACGGCTTGCCCGGTTACCTCATCTTTTTCGGTTTCGGCCTCAACTGTGCCTGGCCCCTTTTGCATTCCTGGCTGACCGACACCTATCCGGAGTCCACCGCGGGCGGCATCGTGTTCATGGCCACCTTCACCACCAAGACTGCCATCTACGCCTTGCTGCGCGGCTTCCCCGGGGAGCCTTCGCTGATCTGGATCGGGACCGCCATGGCCACCTTCCCGATATTTTACGCGGTCATCGAAAACGATCTCCGCAGAGTACTGGCCTACAGCCTCATCAACCAGGTGGGCTTCATGGTGGTCGGCATTGGAATTGGAACCGGTTTGGCCATGAACGGATCGGCCGCTCACGTTTACAGTGACATCCTTTTCAAAGGCCTTCTCTTCATGGCGGTTGGAGCGGTCCTCTACCGAACCGGGAAAACCAAAGCCACGGAGTTGGGCGGATTGTTCCGCTCCATGCCTTTCACCGGGGTCTGTTGTATCATCGGGGCCGCTTCCATATCCGCCTTTCCACTCTTCAGCGGATTCGCCAGCAAGTCCATCATCATGTCGGCCGCCGCGGAAGGTCATCTCACCGTCATCTGGTTGTTGCTGCTTTTCGCATCCGCCGGGGTGTTTCACCACGCCGGAATAAAAATTCCCTTCTTCGCCTTTTTCTCTCACGACTCGGGCATCCGGGTAAAGGAAGCGCCCTGGAACATGCGGATCGCCATGGGACTCGCCGCCCTGGCCTGTATAGCCATTGGCACCTTTCCCCACCAAACCATCTACCCTTTGCTTCCCTTCGAAGCTCCCGTTTACCAGCCCTACACCTTTTCCCACGTCATGGCGCAGAGCTTGCTTCTCATATTTTCCGCCCTGGCATTCACCCTTTTGCTGCTCAGCGGGATTTACCCGTCGGAAATCCGTTCCGTCAATATCGACAGTGACTGGCTCTACCGGAGGGGAGGCAACATCTTCTACCACATTTTCGACCGGAGTCTGAACGGCTTCAATGCCGTGGCCCACAAAACCTTCGTGGCGGGACTCACCGGCGCTCTGGCTCGATTCGCCGCGGCCGGACCGGCCCGCATGGCGACTTTACTCCTCAGCGGCTACTGGACCCTGACTGGAAAAACCGCCCAACAGCGGGATCACTTGCGGACCGCCGTGATGATCAACCTGGAAAAAGGCGCGCTTCCCGTCGGCCTCGCCGCCCTCGTTGCCGTGGTCATACTGGGCATGCTTTTCTTCATCTGACCCCAACATGACGAGATGAGTAATCGACACATGACTACTGGAAGGGAGCTGGAGCAAGCTACTCCGTCCTTCCTGGTGGAGGACTGGGGTCGCACCGAATACCGGGCCGCCTTCCGCAAGCAAAGGGAATACGTCAGGCAGAGGATAGCCGGGGAACGCCCGGACACCCTCATATTCACGGAACATCATCCCGTGTATACCCTGGGGGTTCGGCCCGGGTCCGAACACCACCTGATTTGGGATGAGGAACAACTGCTCCATCGCGGAATCACCGTGCATAAATCCAACCGGGGTGGAGACATAACCTACCACGGACCCGGTCAACTGACCGGTTATCCGATTTTCCATCTGGATAAACTACGGGATCTGCACGCCTATCTGTACTTGTTGGAAGCGGCCGTTATCCGGGCCCTGGGAGAATGGGAATTGCGGGCCGGTCGCCGGGATGGAAAGACGGGGATTTGGATGGGGAAGCGAAAGATTGCCGCCATAGGGGTGGCGGTAAAATCGTGGGTCAGCTACCATGGCTTAGCCCTGAATGTTACCAACCGGTGCCTGGCCCCCTTCGCTGGAATCGTTCCCTGCGGCATAACCGACGGGGCCGTAACCTCGATGGAAGAGGAACTGGGCTTTCCCATTGATCCGGAAACGGTAAAACCCGTAGTTTCCCAAGCCATTAAATCGGTATTTGAACGTTACCTCAACTGATTGGATGTCGGAGAAACCAAAATGGTTGCGGGCCAAGCTGCCCATCGGTCCGGAATACGATGCGGTCAACCGGTTGGTTGCGGCCAACAAGCTGCACACCGTGTGTCAGAGCGCGCGATGTCCCAACCTGGGTGAATGCTGGGCCCGCGGCACCGCCACTCTGATGATTCTGGGAAACATTTGCACCCGGTCTTGCGGGTTCTGCGCAATTCAGACGGGAAGACCGACCGAGCTGGACCTGGGGGAACCGGCCCGGGTGGCCGACGCCGTGGCGAAGATGGGGCTCAAACACGCCGTTATCACCTCCGTAGCAAGAGATGACCTGAAGGATGGAGGGGCATCGGTTTGGGCCGCGACGGTCAGGGCCGTCCGTCACCGCAATCCCGCAACCGCAATCGAGGTCCTCATTCCCGATTTCAAAGGAAATACCGACCATGTCGACGTTGTCCTTGGCGCCGGTCCGGACATTTTGAACCACAATGTCGAAACGGTGGAACGGCTGCAACGACCGGTGCGGAAAACCGCCCGCTACAAACGGTCCCTCCACGTCCTGCGCCACGCCAAAAAGCGGGGCTTCATCACCAAATCGGGCCTAATGCTCGGCCTCGGGGAGAAACGGGAGGAAATCGCCACCTGCCTGCACGATATGCGCCGCGCCCAAATCGACATCGTCACCATTGGGCAATACTTGCGGCCGACCCCCCAACACCTGCCGCTGCACCGTTGGGTCACCCCGGAAGAATTCGAGCACTGGAAACAATTCGGACTGAAAATCGGTTTTGGCATGGTAGAGTCGGCTCCCCTGGTAAGGAGTTCCTACCACGCGGAAGAACAATCCCGCCACTACCTCTCGAGGTTGAGTTTTGAGGCAAGATCAATCAGGCAAATTTATCCCAAAAAAACAGTCCCCATACCAACCCGACATTCAACAGGCTGATGAATACGGCAGCGCTCCCGAGATCCTTGGCCAATTTGGCCATGGGATGAACTTTGGTGGATTGATAATCGATGGCAGCTTCGATTCCGGAATTTAGAAGCTCAACCATCCAAACCACCAGGACGCTGCCGATGAGAATGGCCCGGCCCACAAATCCAGTTTCCAGCCACAGGGCCAGAGCAACCAAGGGGAGTCCCAAAATTACCTCCTGCCGGAAAGCAGCCTCATTTTTTAAGGCGGCAATCAAACCCTGGGCGGAAAATTTGGTGGCCAACAAGAGGCGTTTTAATCCCGTGTTGCGAAATCGAGCGCTATTTTCCATAAAACGATCCATCATTGTGGGGCAGGGAGATGGGAGTCAAAGGCGAATGGCGCTTAGTTAGAGCCTATCCCAGGAGGTTTAAGCCACTGACGGGCAAGGGATTAGGCTAAGAAAAAGTCGGGCGAAAGGAGGTGAAAATCCTCGATTCGCCCTGAATAGAGCTTCTATAATTTGGTATGAACGAATTAATAGAACCCAATTCTGCTGATACGGTAACCTTTCAAAGTTTTCTTCGTCCAGCTTTAACCCCGGTTTTGCGCAATCGTGATTATGACCGTCTGGTGGAGGATTTGCGGCAACTCGATGATAATCTGACCCAAGGTGGGTTGGAAGAAATGGCCATCCGCTTCGGTTTGTCGCAGTTGCCGCCGGGCGCCTCGGGCGCTGTGCGCAACAGGAAAGCGCAGTTTGCGCTTTACTCGCTACGGGTGGAGTTGCTGCGTCATTTGCTGGGTCTTCCAGGCTTTGAAGCTTTTTCCATGACGTTGGCCAGCAGTGATCTTTTGACCGATTTTTGCGGATGCCGCAGTCTGGTTGGGGTGAGGTGGACCTCGAAGAGTACGCTGCACCGCGCCTCGAAGTTGTTCACCGATGAACAGTTGCGCGGGTTCAACACACGGTTGGTTGAGCTCGCGGGCGATCAGAGCAATTGCTGGCAACTGGGAGTGGAGCAGGCGGAGGATCTTTCGGTTTGCCTGGTCGATTCGACCTGTCTGGAGGCAAACATTCACTTTCCGGTCGATTGGGCGCTTTTGGGTGACGTGACGCGCACCTTGCTCAAAGCGGTGAAACTGATTCGGGCTGAATCCCTGTTGCATCGGATGCCCGATTCACCGGATCGCCTGCTGAGGCGCATGAACAAGCTCTGTATCGAGATGACGCATACTTACCGCAAGAAGGGAGCGGCGAAGGCTCGCAAGAAGATCTTGCGCAAGATGAAACGATTACTCAAACGGGTCGGCGCTCACGCCCTGCGACACCGCAATCTGCTGGAGGCCCGTTTCAGGCAAACCCGTTTTAGCCGAGCCCGCGCCGAACAAGTCATCAGGCGTATTGATGAACAACTCGCCTTGCTGCCCCAAGTAATTGAGCAAGCCCACGAACGCATCATCGGCGGACGTCTGGTCAAAAACCACAAGAAGATCCTCAGTGTCTACGAAAGAGATATCACTGTAATCGTGCGGGGCAAGGCGGGCGCGCAGACCGAGTTCGGCAACGAACTGTTTATGGCCGAGAGTCCCGGCGCAATGATCATTGATTATATGCTCTACGGCAAAACCGCTCCTTGGGAGGGAGATAAATTAATCGAAAGCGTGCAGCGCCAACAGTCCCTCAAAAGGCAACAAGACCTGGAGTGGGCCGTGGCCGACCGGGGCTTCGATGGGGCAGCTACACGTAAGGCATTGCAGCGGGTGAGGGTGAGCAGCCACATTTGTCCGAAAAGTCCGGTCGCATTGGAAGCCCGCCTCAAGGAGCCTGATTTTTACCGCTGGCAAACCCGCCGGGCCAGCACCGAGGCGCGCATTGCCATTGTGAAAAACCACGGCGGCGGACGTGTCTGGCGCGCCAAAGGCTTAAAACACCGCAGGCTCGCAGTGGGGTGGAGCGTGCTCGCCCACAACCTCGCCTGGATCAGTCGAAAAGTCAGAAAAGAGAGGGTCGAAGCTCAAGCTAAGGCGGCTTGAGCCTTCGGCGCCGTCCCACGCGCTGATCAAAACAGAAGGCGCCAGCAGTGGCAAGGCCGCCGCATGCCCGAAATCCGGCATCAGGCTCAATAATTTGAATCCGGGTGAGTTTGAAAGCCGCAGCAAGGCTCGAATCGAGCGCAACTGAGAAAATTTTGGTCCTGCAAATGCTGCTCGTTTTCCTACTCGTTTAAAAATCCCGGTTTCTGGGATAGACTCTAGTTAAGCGACTTTGTAGAGGAATATAGTATGGACGCCAGTCGGGGTCATGCCGTAGAAAAGTGATGCCTTCCGAAAGAAAAGGGTCAGGTCTTAAAAACTGTATTCCGTTGTACTCCATACACTTTTACAAGACGACTGACCCTGTAAGGCATAACTTTTTACGTCTTGACCCCTTCCTTCTCCGAGATGATCGAACATTCCAAAAGTCGCTTAACTAAGCGCCATTCGATTCAAAGGCAGATGCCGCTCCGTCAACACAATTGACGGTGAAGGTTTTGGAAGGAGCCATCTGGAAAATCCCTTCAATTTTTCTTGCCAGGAAATAACCCATTTGTTCCTTTCCGACTTTATGAAAATTCGCCCCTTTCAGGGCCTGCGCCCCAGGCCCGAACTCGCTTCCGAGGTAGCCTCGCCGCCCTACGATGTCGTCGACGGAGAGGAGGCGCGGGAGCTGTCGCGGGGAAACCCGAGGAGTTTCCTGCGCGTGGTTCGGGCCGAAATCGATTTGCCCGTGGAAACGGACCCCTACTCCCCTGCCGTTTACGAAATGGCGAGGGGCAACCTGAACTGGCTGAGGAAAACGGGCGCCCTGGTACGGGAGACCTCCCCCAGCCTTTATATTTATCAGCAGGAAGTCGGGGGTCACCGGCAAAAGGGTTTGGTATCGATTTGCCACGTGGATGATTACCGAAACGACCGCATAAAAAAACACGAAAGGACTCAACCCCGGAAGGTTGAGGACCGCACTCGCCTCAACGCTACCCTCGATGCGCATCCGGGACCGGTTTTTTTAATGTACCGCGACGAACGGGAAATCGACACTCTGGTCGAGCGTATTCAACAAAACGCCCCTCTCATTGATTTTACAGCCCTGGATGGGATCAGACACACCATTTGGAAAATTGTCCGCACCCGGCCACTGGTAAATGCCTTTGCCAAAATAGGTGCCGCTTACGTGGCCGATGGCCACCACCGAAGCGCCAGCGCCGCCCAATTGGCCGAGGAAAGGCAGGCGGCCAATCCCCATCACACGGGACGGGAAGATTACAACTGGTTCCTCACGGTCAACTTCCCGGCCAGCCAACTGAAAATCCTGCCTTACAACCGACTGGTCCGCGACCTGAACGGACATTCCAGGAAACAGTTTTTGAGAAAACTACAATCGGTTGTCACCCTCAGGGAACAAGCCGACCCTTCTCCCGACCAGGTCCGCAAAGTCAGCATGTACTTGGAGAACCGGTGGTACGGGTTCCAATTCCCTGACGGGGAATATTCCGATCCGGCCCGGGGTTTGGACGTCAGCCGGCTGCAGGAGACCATTCTTGGGCCCATCCTGGGAATTGAGGACCCCCGGACGAGTGACCGGATCGATTTCATAGGCGGGGTTCGAGGGCCAACCGAGCTGGAAAAACGGGTAACCCGGGGGGATGGGCCGGTGGTCTTTGCCATGCACCCGGTCAGCGTCGAACAAATCATGGACATCTCGGATGCCGGAAAGATCATGCCGACCAAGAGCACCTGGTTTG
Source organism: Opitutales bacterium (assembly GCA_965218995.1). Lineage (GTDB taxonomy): Bacteria > Verrucomicrobiota > Verrucomicrobiia > Opitutales > UBA2995 > JAABVD01. The sequence continues at coordinate 901,913 of CBDCML010000004.1, read as the reverse complement.
AACCCAAGCTGAGGAGCGGTTTGTTCATTCACACCATCTGACATGCAGAGATGCTGAGAGGGGAAGCGCTGAAAGCCTTCAGCGAATTAGGAATTAGGAATGAAAAGGCACAAAGGGAAAAACCACGGATTTCAAGGATGAGCACGAATGGGGGATTAGGAAGTGAATCTCGCAAAGAACACCAAGAAAGGAAAAGCTTGGAGTTGTGTGTTTTCCTATTCCTCACAGTCCCTTCGCAGATTTTTTCCGGCCAAAACGTCCCACTTCCACCACCGAGCCCCAAAACGAAACATTCCTAATTCTTAATTGGCGCCAACGGCGCCTCTCCCTCTGGGTCCTCTGTGGTTAGTTCATTCCGAGGCGCGGAGAGGGAGGATCCGAGGAGGTCAACCTCCGCGGCGGAGGCGGCGGAACTTTTTGTTGAACTTCTCCACCCGGCCGGCGCTGTCCACGAAGCGCTTTTCCCCGGTATAGGCCGGATGAGAATCCGAGGTGACGTCCTGCACAATCACGTAATACTCGATCCCGTCAATGGTCTCCTTCTTTTTGGACTTCACCGTGGAACGGGTGAAAAACCGTTTCCCAGAAGATACGTCTACGAAACAAACGGGATGCGATCGCGGATGAATTTTTGCTTTCAAGGTAGAAGAGAAGTGGAAAATTATCCCTGGCGGGCTTTAAAACGCGGATTGGATTTGCAAATGACGTAAACGCGGCCCTTGCGGCGAACGACCTGACAATCGGGATGCCGATTTTTTAGCGACTTGAGGGAGGATGCTACTTTCATGGGCCAACTGGGAAAAGGTAATGGAAAAAACGGGTGTCTCGGCGCCTTGTCAACGGAAAATGAACCGCTCAATTAAATGAGGGATCTTCGGGGGAAAGCGCCTCCAGGGTATATTTCGGTCCGAGGTCAGCGACCATCTTTTTCCAAAGGAGATAGCCATCCAGATCATTGACAAAGCGAGAGTTTACCTGGGAGATGATCCAGGAATCCCGTTCCAGTTCCACCTCCAACTGCCCGCCTGACCAACCCGAATAACCCTGGAAAGCGCGGACGGTGGCGTGCGGGTTATGCATCAGTTCGGAGGCCCGGTCGGGATCAATCCCGAAAAAGAGCTTAAAAGAGGCCTCTTCCTTGGACCAAGTCCAGGCCACGAGCAGGATTTGGTTGGAGGCCACCGGTCCACCCAGGTATATGGGGACCCTGGCCAGAGAACCGAAGGCGAACTCGTCTTCAAGTTCCCCCAAAACTTTGTTGGTGGGGCGATTGAGGATTACCCCCACCGCTCCATCTTCCTTGGAATGGGCCGAAAGCAGGACCACCGTCCGGCGAAAATTGGGATCCAACAACCGGGGATGGGAAATTAATAGTGTGCCCGAATAATTTTCGGCAAATGATCCCTTATTTTCCATCTTCAAAATTTGAGGATTGCCACCCCGGCCTCGGCCAAAAGTTCGATCACCAGCGGGTCATTTTGATAATCGCGGTGGTATTTTATGACCGAAATGCCGGCGGCGGCCAGCACTTTCGCGCAGTTCAGGCAGGGGTAGTGGGTCACGTAGGCGGTGGTCCCGGCCAAGCTGATGCCCCGGCGAGCGGCATCAGCCACGGCATTCTGTTCGGCGTGCACCGTTCCCTGTTCGTGGCCGTCCCGAATCCGCGAAACATGGGCGGCCCCGGGCAAAAATCCGTTATAACCGGCCGCGATGAGACGGTTTTTCCCTTCTCCACCCGAAATGATGACGCAACCCACGCTCAAACGCCGGCAAGCCGATCGACTGGAGATGAGGTAGGCGGTGGCCATGAAATATTCATCCCAGGACAACCGGTGCGGCCAAGCCTCGATCATTTCGGCTACGGCACTGACGGGCCGCAAGGGGACCAGGTGTTCAACTGCTTCGGACATAAGGGAAATATCTATTCATGCTTGTTCGGGAGGGTAGAAGTCAATGCTCAGTCCCAAAATTACACTTCATCCTTCACAAACCAATCCGGCAAATGCAAAGAGAGATGCTGCCCGGGCTTGAGATTGACTTGTTTTCGCAGGACGAGTCCATCGCTGGCAATGAGGCGAAGCTCGTGTTTCCCCGGTTCAATAAACTTGATTTCTCCTTCAACCACCGACCTCAACTCCTCATTCAGGAAAACCTTCAGACCGGCAAAAGAAAAGGTGGGTTCGGGAGAAACCAGGGTGATGGAGCACCAAGTCGATCTCAGGTGTATCAGGACCTCCTCCTTTTGGCCACCCAGGATCCTCACTTGGCGTGACTGTTTGACGAAATGGTCCTGGCCGACCTGGATGAGCATTTCTGTTCCATGAGGTATGCCCTTTCTGGTCCATGGCGTCGTTCCCACCTCTTCGTCATCCACCCATATTTTTGCGCCGGCCGGGAAGGAATTGACCTCGATACTGCCGAACAGCGGCGCCCTGGAAGCGCGAAACGTCACAACTTCTCCCTTGCCGACAAAATCGAAGGTTTTCTCCTCCGGGAAGTACTGGGGGTGTCGCAATGACAACCTCAACCCGGATATGGCCTTTTCCTCCACCAGGGTCAGTTTACCATCCCGGCCGACACGGCCCACCACCATTCCAGGCTTGTTTCCCTCTACCAGCCTGACCGTTGTTCCGGGCTCGGCATAAATGACAATGCGGGCTTCACCGTGTTCGCGGAAGGAGAAGTAGCCGAGAATGGCCTCCCTTTGCCAAATGGAAAGGCCCAGAACGACCAGCAAACCGAAAAAAATGGCCCGTTTCGCCCTGCGTTTGTTCGGATTCTGAAAATGGGTTTCATCCATGGTATTCCCGCGGGAAGAGATATTTCCCGATCAGCCGATGGTGACGCATTAAATTTAAAAATTCAAGGATTCCCTCCGGGCCGGATCCGAGCCGGACAGGGGTTCGTATTGACATGCCCCGAAGGATAAAAAAGCTCGGTCCGTGGTACCGCTCCAAGACATCACCCGATACTGCGAAAGGAGGCTCGGGTTGGAGGAAATCGAGGATTTTCCCGGAGCCGTCAACGGTTTGCAATTTGAAAACAAGGGCCTGGTTACGAGGATCGGGGCGGCCGTCGACGCCGGAATGGAAACCTTCGGCAAAGCGGCTCGGGCCGGGGTAGATCTCCTGCTGGTTCACCATGGCATGTTTTGGGGCACACCCTACCCGGTTTCCGGGATCCGGTTTCAAAAATACCGTTTTCTGTTGGAAAACAACCTGGCCGTTTTCAGCGCCCATTTGCCGTTGGATTGTCACGATGAACTGGGTAACAATGCCTGCCTCATCAAAAACCTGAACCTGAAGGCCAAGGGAAAGTTCCTGGAATTCAAGGGAAACTGCATAGGATTCCTGGCTGAAGGAGGCATTTCCCGAACCGACCTGAAATCGCGCCTGGCCAAGGAATTCCCCGCTGGGATAATCGCGATCGAATGCGGTTCGGAGAAACCCGAAACCATAGCCGTGGTCACTGGCAGCGGGGCGGAGGCGGTAGCGGAACTGGATAAAGCGGGCGCGGACACCCTGGTTACGGGAGAAGTCCGGCAGCACACCTACAACCAGGCTCAGGAAGCCGGGATAAACCTCTATTTGTGCGGCCATTACGCCACCGAAACCTATGGGGTCAAAGCCCTCGCCACAGAGTTGGCCGAAAAGTTTTCCCTGCCTTGGGAGTTCATCCCCACCGCTTGTCCCTTATAGAGGCTGACAAATCCGGGCTAAGGGCCGGCGGAGGGCTGCTCTATTGGGCCAGGTGCTGTAAAGCACAGGAGTAACCGTTGAGACCCAGGCCGGTTATGACCCCCTCGCACACCGGAGCCGTAAAGGAATGTTTTCGGAAATCTTCCCGGCCGTAAATGTTGGATATGTGCACCTCGATAACGCGCAAGCCCGAGGCGGACACGGCGTCCCGGAGCGCCACGCTGGTATGGGTATAAGCGGCGCCATTCAAGATAACGCCATCAATGCCGCCATCGGCCAATTGCCCGAACAAATCGACCAGGGCCCCCTCGTGGTTGGATTGATAAAACTGCAGGGATACTCCCAGGCCGGTCGCTTCGCTTTTCAGGCGGGATTTCAAATCGTCCAGGGATAAGGACCCGTAAATTTCGGGTTCCCTTTGACCAAGCCGATCCAGGTTGGGCCCGTTTATGACGGCAACTGTTTTCATTTTGGCCGAGATGCTAAGTTGCCGAGGTGCGGTGAGGCAAGGGAAAGGAATCCGGCTTGGCCGGCTGGCGGGTTACGGGATATAGCCATCCAGATGGCCGCCGTAAAGAGCGATGACGGCGATCAGGTTCAGGGTAAGACAGGTCAGCACGGCCGCGGCCAGGTCGTCGGCGACAACTCCTATTCCCCCGGGAAGATTCTGAAACCTTCGCAGGCCCAGGGGTTTCAGAACGTCGTAGAACCGGAAGAAAGCGAAACCCAGGAGCAGGGCCAGCCATCCGATTTTCGAATGCAAGAGGTCTTGCATTCCCAGGAAACAAACCGGAATAGCCACGAATTCATCGAGGACGATCTGGGGGGGATCCCGCTTTTGCATCCGAAATTCAGCTTCCCAGCAAAGCTGGATGGCCAGGTAAGCGGAAAACAGGGTAAAGAGCAAGGCAGCCAAGTAATTGAGGTTCAAATAAGCGATGGAAAACCAGATCAGGCCGGCAAAGGATCCCAAGGTTCCCGGAGCCGGAGTCCATTTTCCCACCGGACCCAGAGTGGCGGCATTGAGGACGACCGAATCGGAAAGCAGCCTGACCCAGAGATGCTTCCTCATGAACGATCCGGGGTTGAGGATGCGCCAAAATACAGATTCCCGTACTTGATCATGTAATAGGAGCCCGAATACACCGTCATCACTGTGGCCACGGTAAATAAACTCCAACCCACGCGGTAACAGGTAGAGATAACCCACTCGAGGTCGTAATCGGTAAGGGGCAGCCAGTCGAATTTCACGGCCCCGGCCAATATGAGCGCTCCGATGGAAACGATCTGAAATACGGTTTTTACTTTTCCAGCCCTTTCCGCTGGAAGCACTCTATTTTTCGCGGCCGCGACCATACGCAAACCCGTAATCAAAAATTCGCGGCTCAGGATGAACAAAACCATGATCACCATCCAGTCCGGCAATAGACCCACGGCCAAAAAGGTAATGAATAATCCCACCGTGAGAATCTTATCGGTCAAGGCATCCATGAGCTGTCCGAATACGGATATCATGCCCCTGTCCCGGGCAATTTTCCCGTCCAGCCAATCGGTTAAACCGGCCATTACGAAAACCACCAAAGCGAGGCTATAGGAGAAGGGGAACCTCCAGTAAAGCAGGGCGGCTATGAAAAAGAGAAAGGGGACCCTGGATAAGGTTAGTAAATTGGGCAAGTTCATGGGTTGAGCCGCGGGCGGGTTTCCGGCCAAAATGGAAAGCAGACATGTTTTCCACTGTTGCCTTGAACTGGCAATATTCAAAGTTGCGAATCGGCCGACCTGCGGCAAAATGAACTCTTTTTGCAAGATTTCCCCATGAAAACCGCTCTCTATCCGGGCACCTTCGATCCCGTCACCCTAGGCCACCTCGACGTCTTTCATAGAGCCACCCAATTGTTCGACAAAGTGGTCATCGCGGTAGCGCGAAACGAAGAAAAGGGCCCTACTTTCGATGCTTCATTGCGGGTCGAGCTCATTCGGCAGAACCTGGCCGCAACGCCCAATGCGGACGTGCAAGCTTTCGACGGCCTCCTCATCGATTTCGCCAGGGAAATCGGCGCCGTTGCGCTCATCCGGGGACTGCGCGCCATTTCGGATTTCGAGTACGAGTTGCAGATGGCACAGATGAACCGAAATCTGGATAAATCCATCGAGACCATCTTTCTCATGCCTAATGAAGCCTACACCTTCATCAGTTCAAACCTGATCAAACAGGTGGCGGAATTTGGGGGAGACATTTCCAAGTTTGTCCCGGAAAACGTCTTTGCCGCCCTCCAGGACAGGTTCCCGAAGTTGAAGGATTGAGCTGAAAACCGGATGCGGAGGCACGCCTCCCGGCCAAATTATACCCTTATGCCCACCTCGCCTTCCCTCCGAAAAAATTTTGGTGTGGTTCTGCTCACCCTGTTCCTGGATCTGGTGGGGTTTTCAATCATTTTCCCCCTTTTTCCGGGAATGCTGGACTATTATTTCGAGGCCAGTGGACAATCGGGTATTCTGGGATGGGCCGTTCCACGACTGGATGGCCTCACGGGAGGGGGGCACTACACCGCAGTACTCTTCGGAGGGATTCTGGGAAGTCTCTACTCCTGCACCCAGTTTATTTTTACTCCCATCTGGGGCCGACGCTCCGACCGCATAGGAAGAAAGCCCGTTCTAAGGCTCACCTTGCTGGGAACGGCGGTCAGCTACCTGGTATGGGGATTGAGCGGAAGCTTTGAACTGCTGCTGCTGGGCCGTCTGCTGGGAGGGATCATGGCAGGGAACATCTCAGTGGCCACCGCCGCCGTGGCCGACATAACGAGCAAGAGAAACCGGTCAAAGGGGATGGCTCTGGTCGGGGCGGTTTTTGGTCTGGGTTTTATCGTGGGGCCGGTCTTGGGAGCTGTGCTTTCCAAGGTAAATTTCCTGGACCTGGCACCCGGTCTGGCCCGCATAGGCATTAATCCCTTTTCCGCGCCCGCCCTGTTGGCCCTCATCCTCTCTCTGGCCAATTTTTTTTGGTTTCAAGTGCGTTTCGAGGAATCCCTGGCCGAGAAAAACCGGCACCAATCCCCCGCCACGGGGGCATGGGCATCCCTGGTGGCGCTGCTCCGGGTCGATCATCCCGGGATACGCCAAGTAAACGGTTTGTTCCTGATCTTTATTGCGGCCTTCAGCGGCATGGAATTTACCTTGACCTTTCTGGCGGTGGAGCGGTTTAACTACACCCCGGCCCAAAACGGATTTATCTTCCTCTACGTCGGATTTTTTCTGGTCCTGGTTCAGGGGGCGCTGGTGGGCCGATTGTCGGCGAAATTTGGGGAGAAGCGCATGGCCCTTTACGGTCTGGGGTGTGGGGTCTTGGCTTTTCTGTTGCTGAGCCATTCCAATACCCTCCCGCTTTTTTACGCCTCCCTGACCATGATGGCCTTGGCCGGGGGACTGGTCAATCCCAGCCTGACCAGTCTGGTATCTTTGTATTCAACAGCGGAAAAACAGGGGGTCCACCTCGGCCTGTTCCGCTCGTCCGGATCCTTCGCCCGGGCCGTCGGACCCTTGCTGGCAGCAGCGGTTTATTGGTACTTCGGGGCAAAAGCGGCCTACCTTTTGGCAGGCATTGTTATTGTTGTGCCCCTCTACCGGTGCTTCTTCCTGCCACCTGTGGGAGAGGAAAGGATCAAGGGCCCGATTTAATGCGTTGCAGGGCAAAGGCGCCGCAACCATCGTGCCCACTTTCCCAGGGGAGGGAGATAATCCGGCCGACTTCCCGGAATTGATCCCCATGCCGGTCCAGGAAACGGGAGACCACTCCAGCATTCTCCTCCACATCGATACTGCAGGTGCTGTAAATCAACCGCCCTTCCGGACCGACAAATTGGGCCGCGGCCCCAATCAGCTTTTCCTGTAGGGCAATGAGTCGGGTCAGGGAATCTTGCCCCATCCGGTATTTGGCATCGGGCCGGCGTTGAAAAACTCCGGAATTGGAGCAGGGCACATCCAGGAAAACGCAATCAAACTGTTCCAGGGGGAGGTCTTCCCCCTTCAATCGCAAGACATCGGCCGGAATCTGCCACTTTCGGACGCCCGCCACGCCGTAGCGGGCCAGATTCCTTTTCATTCGATCGAAGCGAGGTCCGGGCAGGTCCACCGAAACGAGCAGGCCACCCGAAGCCTCCAGACATTTCAACATGTGAATGCTTTTTCCGCCCGGCGCCGCGCACAAGTCGAGGATGCTCCTCACCCGCTCACCGGGGATGAGGGAGGGTCCCAACCGGGTGGAGGGATCCTGAATATAAGCCCTTCCGTCCCGGAGGAGATTTCCTGCGGCATTGCGCAAATTTCCCGAAACCTGATAGAAATCGGTCCAATCGGTTGGTATTAACTCTTCCGGCAGCCCCGCAGGATCCCTCAAAATGTGACAGTAAATCTTGGGTATCCGCAGATTCCATTGGCTCCATTTGGCAGTGGCCCTTTGACCGTAGTGCTGTCCAAAGTGGTGCAACAGCCATTCGGGGTGACTGCTGATCCGGGCCAGGGCCGGCAGGGACTTCCGGGCATCCGGCTCACGTGCCACGGCTTTGGGCAACTGTCGCAAAACCGCGTTGACAAAGGCCGATTCCGGCGCGCCCAGAAGGGCCTTGGCGCGCTCTACGGCATGGTGCACCACCTTGGGTTTCAAGGTATCGTCCGATTGCAACCATTCCCAGATGGTTACGAGCAGGAGGGCTTGGCACATACGTTTTGGGGGACGTCGGGCCACTTCGGCGATGAGCGCTTTCAATCGCCCGAGATTGCGAATTACTCCGTAGCATAGGAATTGGACCCGCGCCACTTGCCCTTTGGGCAAATGCCGGGCGCCTCCGGAGAGGAGTTCATCGAGTTTCAGAGAAGATTTGAGAAAGCGCTCAATGACCTGAACGGATACCTGCCAAGACTGGGAGGACGAATGGTGATCTAACTTTGACATTTGATGGAAAGGTGTCGCATAATAGGCTTCAAATCCTGGCATATTCCTAAAATCCTTCCATTTATGAACGAAGAGGCGGTAGAAACGCTGATCCAACAAAGCCCGGGGCTAAAGCATGCAAAGGAAAAATTGCTTTCCATGCAGCCCGGCCGCTACTGCATTCATCGCAGTTGGGGTTTTGGCCAAATCCAGGCTTATAGAGCTGAAGATAATCGGCTCATCATAGACTTCGAGGAAAAAGAGGGACACCCCATGGATCCCGCGTTTTGTGTCAACACCTTGCAAGTATTGCCGGATAATCACATCCTGGCCCGCCAAAGGAAAGAGCCGGATAAGGTCAAGCATATGATTACCAAAAAACGGGCGGATATCGTCTTTGAAATCCTGGCCCATCTGCCCGGTCAGAAGGGATCCGACCAGGAAATCAACAAAATCCTGAAACTCCTTATTGGCATGCCCAAGGCCAAAAGATGGTGGACGGTCGCGAAAAAACAGGTGGCCAAGGACTCGCGTATCGGCATGCCCGTTCGTCGGACCGATCCCTATTTCATTCGCGACGAACCGGTCAACCGGGAAGACGAAGTTTTCGATGCCTACTTTAAAACCAACTCTGCATCGCGAAAATTAAAACTGGTAGAGGAATTGGTGGCCTCGGCTCGAACAAACTCAGCGGTCAAGGTGCACCTTTCGGAACTCATCGAGGACTTTTCGTGGTTCCTGGAGGAAACTCACCAGTTGAACCTGCTCGAAAAACTCCACGCCGCCTGGGTCAGAGATGAGGTCCTGACTCTCCTGGGCCGGGAAACCAACGTCGAACCCCTGCCGGAAAAGTTGGTGGAGGAAGCTCCCGCCCTGGATGCCTTGGCCAATGAGCTTCCCGGCCCCTATCAGACCAGGCTCCTGGAATTGATTGAATCGAACCAACCCGAATCCTGGACAAAGACCGTTCTGGATCTGTTCAAAAGCAGCAAAGGAAAATTTACCAATGAGAGCATCAAATTCCTGTATGAAAAAGCCTCCCTGCAGGAGATAAAGGAAATGCTGGAACGCTGGTTGGTTGAACAGAAGCTCAAGGCCCCGGTCCTGATATGGATCATAAAAAACCGCAACTCGCGCAAATTTTCCAAGCTCCTGGCCGACCTGATCAACCCACGGCTCTTTGTGGCCATTCTTTTTTCCATTGATTACGAGTCCCTGCAATCCTCCGGAACCCGCCGGGTGCCCTTGGCGGACCTTTTATCGGAGGACCGGGAACTGATCGGTGACCTCCTGGCCGAAGCCGATCCCGAAACGGCCCGGGACCTGGCCAACTCCCTGCTCATTAATCAGGGATTCGAGGAGTTGACCAAAAAATCGATTTTGGCCCGCATCATAAAACTTTTCCCCAACGTCCAAAGCCTGGTCGATAGCTCGGTGGAACCCCCGGAGGACAGCATCATATATGTTTCCCAACAAAGCTATGATGGCCGCAAGAAGGAGTACGATGTTCTGGTGAAGGAAAAGATCCCGGAAAACAAGCTGGCCATTGCCGAGGCCCGGGAACACGGCGACCTGACCGAAAACGCCGAATTCAAGATGGCGCGGCAAGACCAATTCACCCTTTTGGCTCGCAAGACCCAATTGGAGCGCGAACTTTCCACGGCCAGGGTGACCGATTTCACCGAGGCTCCCACCGACTTGGTGGGCATTGGATGCACCGTGGTGGTAGTGGAAGGGCGTACAGGGAAATCGTCCACTTACAATATCCTGGGCGCATGGGACAGCGATCCCCAAGCTAATATCCTCTCTTATAAGACGCCCCTGGCCCAGCAACTCATCGGTCGATCAGCCGACTCGGAGGTGGAAGTTGAAGTGGAGGGACATTCTGAAAAATGGAACCTTAAATCCATTTCCCGCTACATTGACCACTAGCCCCCATATCTCACTACCGAGCGAATGCGACATCCCCCAATCTTCTACTACGCTCCGGAATATCCGGCTTCGCCCAATGCTACGACCGGACAGGCCGGCACTGGTGCGATTAGTTCACCCCGCTCCACCAAGTGGACACAGCCGATACGTTAAAGTTATTAGCCGACCCTACCCGTCTCCGACTACTGGGTTTACTGGAAAAAGAAGAACTATCCGTGGCCGAGTTGCAGGATATCCTCGGCATGGGACAGTCGCGCATTTCCTCCCACCTCGGCCTGCTCCGACAAGGCGAATTGGTCATCGACCGGAAGGACGGCAAGAAAAGTTATTACGTTCTGAACCGCTCCATGCCCCGGGAAAGGCGAAAACTGCTACAGGTGGTTTGTGATTCCTTCGCCCTGCAGGATCAGGCCAAGACCGATCTGCAGAACCTCGGTCGCATCCTGGAAGAACGCCGAAAATTATCGGAAGCGTTTTTTAACGCCGTAGCGGGAAACATCGACAAATACAAATGCCCCGGACGTTCCTGGGAGGCCATCGGGCACTTTCTCTTGAAAATTACCCCTCCCATAACCATCGCCGATCTGGGAGCGGGGGAAGGGTTCTTGTCACAACTCCTGGCCCGGCGGGCTGAAAAAGTATACTGCATCGACAACTCGCGGCGCATGGTGGAAGTGGGGGCGGCCCTGGCCGAAAAAAATGGGTTTACCAACCTGTTCTACAAACTCGGGGATATCGAAAAAGTGCCCCTGGCCGACGAGGAGGTCGATTTGGCCCTCCTCAGCCAAGCCTTGCACCACGCCAACCATCCCCTTACCGCCCTGACGGAAGCCTTCCGTATTGTGAAACCGGGGGGACGGATCATCGTCCTCGACCTCCTGGAACACCAGTTCGAAAAGGCCAGAGAGATGTACGCCGATCAGTGGCTGGGATTTTCCCAAAATCAGATATACAGTTGGTTGAAAGACGCCGGGTTTGAACAGGTCGAGGTGTCGGTGGTGGCCCAGGAAACAAAAGAACCTTTTTTTGAAACCTTGCTGGCCTCCGGAATCAGGTAAGGATTTTCCTGGCTTGACCCTACAGCCCGCCACGCATCAAATGTCAGGCTTCATTCCCATTGGACATGAGAGACACAATTGAAACATCAAATGCTGTTTTTAACCTGAATTTAACCTTGCAGATGGGGAGATTTGGCAATTTTGCTGGACTTTGCCGCTTTTTTGAGGAACCTTGTCTACTTATCTTAGTCTCCCAGCCCTCTCCAGAGCCGCACCTTCATGGCAAACCCCGCACAAAAAAAGGCGCCCTGAACATTAGATAATGATCGCTTCGAAACCGAAATATCCCGGAATTAGAGTTACCACCAACGGAAACCAGTTGGTGAGCTACTTCACGGAAGCCCGGATTACCGATGGGGGAATATTCTATCCCATCACCCCCAGCACCGAACAGGGAGAAATGTATCAGCAATCCTACGCCGAGGGGATGCTGAACGTTTTCGGACGGCCCAAGGTAGCCATCGAATGCGAAGGGGAACACGCCGCCCAGGGGGGAGCGATTGCCTACTCCATAACCGGCAAAAGAACGGTCAATTTCACTTCCGGCCAAGGCATTGTTTACGGCGTTGAGCAATTTTACCACGCCCCGGGAAAACTTTCCACCATGATTCTGGAGGTGGGAGCCCGGGCCTTGACCAAACACGCCCTCAATGTTCACTGCGGTCACGACGACATCTATGCCGCCCTCGATACGGGGTGGATCATGCTGTTCGCCAAGGAGGCCCAGCAGGCGGCAGACCAGGCTCTCATCTTAAGAAAGGTCACGGAAAACTCACTCACCCCCGGGATCAATATCCAGGACGGGTTCCTTACCACCCACCTGGAAAGATCTTTCTTCAAGCACGAATCGGAACTGCTGAGGGAATTCCTCGGAGCCCCCGACGATATTGTCGAGTGCCCGACCGAGTCGCAGAAGATTCTTTTCGGTCCTACGCGCCGCCGTGTGCCCAAAGTAATCGACCTGAAGAACCCCGCCCTCATCGGGCCGGTGCAAAACCAGGAACACTACATGAACGGGGTGGCGGCCCGCCGCAACAACTTCGTTGAACCCATCCTCGATTTCCTGCAGGAGGCTTACGACGAATTCGCCCGGTTGACCGGACGCTATTACGGATTCGTCAGCGAATACAACACCGCCGATGCGGACACCGTATTCGTCACATTGGGCTCTTCCGCTGAGAATATCGAGGCGGCCATCGACTACGTTAAGGAGGAATACGGGGAAGAAGTGGGCGTTATCCACGTCAACGTCATTCGGCCCTTCCCCGAGGCGGCCGTGGTCAAGGCCCTGGCCGGGAAAAAGAACGTCATAATCTTGGAGAGAACCGACGAGCCCATGGCCGGGGATAACCCATTGGCCCGGGACGTCCGCACCGCCCTGACCAAAGCGCTGGAAAACCAGGACGAATTTGCCCACCAACACCTGGGAGACATCATATTGGAGAAAATGCCGCGCATTTTCTCCGGAATATACGGATTGGGTTCGCGGGATTTCCGCCCGGAGGACATTTTAGGGGCTTGGCAATATGCCACTGGCAGAATCACCCGCCGGGATGGCAAACAAAGGGACGACGGCGAGTCGTTCTTCACCTTGGGCATCGACCATCCCTACCGGGTCGTTTCCAAAGAATCCCCCTCCCTGTTGCCGGAGGGATCCATCGCGGTGCGCCTGCACTCCATCGGGGGTTGGGGCATGATAACCACCGGCAAAAACCTGTCGGAAATTATCAGTGAAATCGGCGATGTGGTGTCCAGGAAGAAGGGTTCCGTAAACGAACACGGTCTCCTTGAGGAAACCATCCACATTTCGGCCAATCCCAAATACGGTTCGGAAAAGAAGGGCGCGCCAACGGAATTTTTCCTCGTGGCCAGCCCCGACCGAGCCCGGGTGAACTGCGACCTGCGCCATGTCAATGTCGTCCTTTGCTGCGACCCCAAAGCTTTTACCCACATCGATCCTCTGGAAGGAATGGTGGAGGACGGGATATTCGTCTGGGAATCGGATGAAGATCCGGCCACCGCCTGGGAGCGTATCCCTCTACCGGCCCGCCGGACCATAATCGAAAAAAGGATCCGCGTCTTCATATTGCCCGGCTTCGATATTGCCAAACGAGCTACATCCCGGCCGGAACTGCAGCTCCGCATGCAGGGCAATTCCTTCCTCGGAGCCTTCTTTAAACTTTCCACTCTGCTGGCCGATTTTGACATTACGGAAGAACATTTCCGCAAAATCGTGCGGGCCCAATACGTCAAGAAGTTTGGAAAGTTTGGGCAGGCCGTGGTCGAATCCAACATGCAGGTGATGACCCAGGGAGGAGATCGCCTGGTCGAGGTGACCTACGGCGAATTGGAGGCTCCCGACCGTTCCCAGATGCGCGGCGAGGTCCTCATCCCCAACGTCGATTCCTTCGGAGATTGTGGTCCGCTTGGATGCACCCCGAAACCGGCCAGACAGGAGGAGCGGATTCCGATGTACAAAACGGAAACCTTCGATGCGGAATACCGTTCAGGCCTGGGCTATAATCAACCTGCCTCCCCCTTGGCCTCGGTCGGGGTGATGGCGGCCGCATCGGGCGCTACCGCATCCAAGTACGGAGCGCGTCGGGAAACACCGATCTTCATAGCGGAGAATTGCACCCAATGCATGGCTTGTATAACGGCCTGCCCCGATACCGCCCTTCCGACCACCACCCAGGAACTGGGAACCATCCTGGAAACCGCATTCAACAATTATGTTTCCAACCACGAAGACCGCGCCAAAATGATCGAAGCCATTCCGAGCATCGACGCGGCGGCCCGGGAGATCATGCGGAACGCCGTCAAGGCCAAGGAGAAGACACCCCTGCCTTCTATCCTGACCCGGGAGGTGAACCGAATTGCCGGCATTTCCGACCCATCGAAGCAGGAATTCCAGACCATAGTAGAGCAACTCCCCCTGGCCTACAACAAAGTCAACGCCATCTTCGGCACCAGGGAACGCAAGTCTCCCGGTGAAGGGGGGATCTTTTCCATTTTTGTATCCGACCTCTGCAAGGGTTGCGGTGAATGCGTCACCGAATGTGGCGATCACGATGCTTTGCGCATGCAACAGGACACCGAAGTCAACAATGCCCGTGTCTTAACCGCATCGGCATTCCTCGATATCCTGCCCGAAACCAACGAAAAATACCTGGGTTTTTACAACGTGGACGCCCCCAAAGAGTCCCGTCCCGCCACCCTGCGGAATTTGATGATGATGACCGGCGCCTACAAGGCCCTGGCATCCGGAGATGGCGCTTGCGCCGGTTGTGGAGAAAAATCGGTTCTCCACGCCTTGGCCTCTGTCACCGAAGCTTACATGCGACCCCTATACCACTCCAAATCGGACCGCCTGATGAACAAGGCGTGCCGAATGGAAAAGGAAGGGGAAGAGCGGCTTGCTACCCTGAAAGCTGAAGACGAAGAAGCCTATCAAATTTTCAAACGGACCACGGCCCATGTTTTGATGGGGTTGGGTGGTGACAGCGATGAAGATACCGATGCGCGGCTCTCCCGGCATGGGGAGATTTCGGATAAAGACGTGGTCGACGCTATAGTGGCGGTAATGCGCCAGGACGCCTTCAACCACAAGCATATCCAGACTCTCGACGGAGGTCTGGACAACGGTATGTCCGTCATGGCAATGGGGGCGCACACCGGTTGCAATACCGTCTACGGTTCCACCCCTCCCAATAATCCACACCCCTACCCCTGGATGAATTCCCTTTTCCAGGACGGAGCCACCATTTCCTGGCTCATGGGGGAAAGTTTCATGCTGGATAACGCTCGCACCTCGGTTATCCCGGAACGTCTCAGCGATCATTTGTTGGAGGACGACCGGCTCACCGAGGTGGACCACTTCGACTATACTCACTTCAGCGACACTCTGATGACCGATCGGGAAATCTGGGAAATGCCCAAAGTCTGGTGTGTGGGAGGCGACGGGGCCATGGGGGACATCGGCTACCAGAACGTATCCAAGGTCATCCTGCAAAACCGCCCCAATATAAAAATGCTCATGCTGGACACCCAGGTCTATTCCAACACGGGTGGTCAAAATTCCGACTCCTCCCCCATGACCGGCGGGTTCGACATGAACCAACTGGGGGCGGCCTCCCAGGGAAAACTGGTCGAAATGAAGAACGTGGCGGAATCCTTTGTCAGTGGCCACGGTTCACCCTACGTTTCACAGGTTTCCATGGCGGACGTTCCCAAATTGTACAGTTCCATCCTGGAAGGCCTGGAATACAGGGGGACTTCCTTTCACCTCTGCTTCACCACCTGTCAGCCGGAACATGGAGTGGGTGACGACATGGCTACCCGCCAGGCCGTTTGGATTCGGGATAGCCGCGGCCTTCCCGAGTTTGTCTTCAATCCCGATCTGGGAGAAACCTACGAGGAATCTTTCAGTATCAAAGGCAACCGAAATCCCAACCGGGATTGGATGATTGCCCGGTACAAGTCCAACAAGGAGCGATACAATTTCACCACGGCCCATTGGTCCGCCACCGAGGGCCGCTTCCGACGCCACCTAAAACGCATATCGGAAGAACAGAGCAAAGACCTCATCTTCCTGGACAACCTGATCTGGTGCGTGGAGCAAAAGGATGTGGTCAATAAACGCTATCTGAAGAGCGACGCCCGCGCCTACGTGCCGGACTTCGGAGTCTACATCCTGGTGGAAGACGCCAGAAAAAATCTGGTCTACATGAGCCTTTCCCGGCAGATGGTGCTCTTCGTGGTGGAACGCCGCAAGGCTTGGCGCATGATGCAATCGCGCGCCGGACAGAAGAATATCGACTACGGCACCCAGAAAAAAATTCTGGCCAAGATCCGGAGCGGAGAAATTACCCGCGACGAGGTATGGGAAAAGGGGGCGGCGGTACTCACGGATGAAGTGGCGAGGGTTCCAAGCAGGGTAAGGCGTTGAACGAGCCCAACCCTTCATGCCGATGAAGCCCATGGTGCCCCGAATTCTCCTGGGGATCCTCTTGTTTTCCGGATTTTCCGGCCTCTCCTCCATGGGGAAATCGCGCATTGTTATCAGCGCCACCGCCACCCCTGAGTTCTCCCAAATGAGTCAGGACCCCGATAAGATCTGGTTCTTCCAGGTGGCCGAGGGGGTCTTCTTCGGAGGTAATGTCCGCGATGACAGCCTGACCAACGTGGAATTTGAAGACATCATCCTCATTATCGGCAACCAACTGAAAAGACGGAACATGTTTCCGCACATCGAACAGCAGAAGGGCGAATTCCTGCTGGTAATTCATTGGGGCGCTACGGACTGGGAAGATGACTTGGATTCTTTTTTCCCGGGAGATTTGCAGGACGCGGAGGGGAATTTGGATATCGACCTGGTCAATACCATGAATAGTTGGAACTACAATACCCGGAGGCTCAATGCGGCCCTCACCGGTTTTGACAAAGTGCTCTACGGAAAGCGGCGCCCGGCCCCTTGGGAAGAGGCCGAACTGAGAGAATCGCTCAGCGATTCCCGGTATTTTATCGTGGTGAATGCCTTTGACTACCAGCTACTGCAAGATACCGGGGAGGTTAAGTTGCTTTGGACCACGAGATTCAGCACACGGTCCCCGGGAACAAATTTCGAAATTGCCCATGAGGATCTCATAAAGGCGGCAGGTGGTTACTTTGGGAAAGATTTGGATGGGCTGGAGAAGGAGCGCGCCGGGGTCGAAACAGGGGAAGTGAAGATCGGAGAGATTGAAGTAATCGAAACCATCGAAACAGAACCCTGATCGGGAGGGTGGATATCCAAATTAAAGGAGGCCGCGGACAAAGGTGTCCAATTTTTCGGCCATAACCGGCAAATTAAACTGCTCCACAACCCGCTGATGGGCTCGATTCGCCAAAATCCCATGGTGGTCGGCTCGGTTTAAAGCATTTCGGCAAGCCACCGACAGAGCGGCGGGGTCGCTTGGATCATAGGGGTAACCGCAAGCCTCATGCAAAATCTCGGGTGTCCCACCGGTGGAGGAGCCGATGACAACCACCCCCGATGCCATGGCTTCCACCACGGTCAAGGCGAAAGGCTCCTGCCAGACACTGGGAAACATGAGCCAACCGATGCGACGATAGAATTTCTCGTTCATTTCCTCATGGGGCACCTGTCCCAAAAGTTCAACCGTGCGTTCAAGCCGGCGGTTGCGGGAAATTTTGCGCCGAAGGCGCCGGCCGTGGGAAGTGGACAGATCCGATGCGACCAACAGTTTCAAGCGCGAATCCCGCCTCAAGAGTTCGGAAAAGGCCTGCAAAGCCCTATCCAGGCCCTTTTCCGGAACGGCGCGGCCACAAAAACCAAACACTTTCAAGTGTTCACGGTCTTTGGCCGATTTCGGGAAACGCTTTAGATTTGTCCCCCAATGAATCACTGTCTGATGTTCCAATCCGTCGAAGGTCTCGCGGTGCACTTTTTCAAGATACCGGCTGCAGAAAACTACACCATTGGCTCGGGAAAAGATAGCTTCCTCTTGCAGGAAAGGTTTATAAATGACGTCCAATGCCGGGTCCCGGGGGCGCATGGAGTGCCTTCTCTTGGGAAGACCCGTATAAAACAGGTCTGCCCCAAGGGGATCCTGAGGCCAGAAATCCGAGACAAAAAATACCACCGGAGTGGGGGAAT
Organism: Opitutales bacterium; assembly: GCA_965218995.1. Lineage (GTDB taxonomy): Bacteria > Verrucomicrobiota > Verrucomicrobiia > Opitutales > UBA2995 > JAABVD01. The sequence goes on along the minus strand of CBDCML010000004.1, from coordinate 883,640 downwards.
TGAGCAGGCGGACCCATTGGGGGAATATCAACCGCCTCGGGTTGAATACGAGGATTACCTCTGCCCGTTCAGCCTCCCGGTCAATGGCCGCGCAAATCCCTTCGTGTCGGGCGACCAGTTCCCTTTTGACAAGGCGGCGCTGATGGGACGGCCCCAACCGGCCAGGGAAAAAACCGGTGAGCGGTGGACTCAAAATCCCTGGCGGTGTTTTTTTGCGCACGGAGGAAAACACCCGAATTTCCCACCCGCAGAATCGCCGTAAGGCGTCCACCAGGTTTCCGGCGCCAAGCTCGTACCCTCCCGCATGATCGGGGGGAAAGGAATTGGAAAAAACCAGGCAAGGCAAGACACTCACTTTTCTCGCATCCACCGGAGAACGGACTCCGCCGTGTCTGCCCAGAGGGGCACGGTCCTCTCCCTGGCTTCACGGGTTACGGCTTCCAATTCGGTTTCCCGGCAAAGCCAGGTCATCCAGGTTTCTTCCATCTCTTCCCCACTTGATACGACCCGGCATCCACCCCCCCGCGCCATGGCCACATGGGTGGGCAAGTCGGTACAAAGGCAGGGAACTCCCAACCAGAGGGATTCCAGCAGGGGCAGGCCAAATCCCTCAGCTTTGGAATTGAGGACGCTGAAATGGGCGTTGGTGTAACAATTCAAGAGCAATTCATCACTTTGGCGGGAGTGGTGGAAAACGGAATAGCCCAGCCGTTGGGCCCGTTTTATTTCCGCAGCCACCGGTTTGCCAAAATGGGGATTTACCCGGCCACAGAAATGGAGTTCAAATTCCAATCCTCCATCCCAGAGGCGCCTGGCCAGGGCCAGAACCTGGCTTTGGTTTTTGCGGGGTTCGAGAATGCCGACGGAAAGGATGAGGGGGATTTTGCCCGGGGAATGCCTCCAGTTCCTGGCAGAGAGGTCGGCAAAATCAGCCCCCAAAGACAAAACCGAAACGGGTGGAGAGGCTGCTATATCCAGCCAATCCAGGTAAATCTCCAACTCCCCGGCGCTGCTCTGGGAAACCGCGAAAATGTGATGAAAGCGCGCCAGCGCCTTCATATAGGGTGGATGCCTGGCCACACTTTCGGGCCACGTTATTTCGGGCCACTTCAGGGGAATGGCATCGTGATAGATTATCGCGCTGCAGCAGCCGCTTTCCTCCAACCCATGGAAAAACCCCGGCCTTTCCTCCGGAGAAAAGACTTCGGGACTGATGAAGTGATCCTCGCGGGTGAGAGTGACCGGGGCACGGGTGCCCCCACGGTAAAACCCTCGCCCCCAAGCCCTCCACCGCACCGGGACCAACTCATCCCCAATTTTTTTCCGAAGGGCCCTCCTCAACTGGTCGGAAACCCGTTGCAGACCCGAAAAATGCTTGTTGCGCCCAGCAAGGGTTACATCGAAATAGAGTGGCATGCTTCAGGATTGGGGCTCTCATTCTCTTCAACTGCCTTCAGAAGCGCCAGGTAAAGTTCCCGGGAGTTTCTTCGTGCATCAAAATACTCTTCTACCCAGGTGCGGGCGTTTCCGCGGAGGGTTTCCATGAGGGCATCGTCCCGTTGTAATCGGACCATATGGTCGACCCAGGCCTGGGGGTCGTCGGGCGGCAATATCAAGCCCGTGACCCCGTGTTCAACGGCTTCGGTGGTAGCGCCCACCGCGGTGGTCAAGACCACCGCCCCATGGGCCATGGCCTCCCCAATTACATTGGGCAACCCATCCCGGTCCCCTCTCGCGCTCACTTTTCCCGTGTAAAGGAACAGGTCGGCCCAATCAAATTGCTCTTGCACGGCGGCAAAGGACTGTTCTCCCCAAAACTCCAGTTCACCTTGCAGGCCAGACCGGTCGCGGTAACCCTTCAATCTCCCATCCAACTCGCCGCTGCCCACTATGCGGGCCCGGAAGGATACCCCGGACCCTTTCAGGGATTGGAGCACGTCAATCTGGTAAAACAAACCCTTTTTCTCCACCAGGCGGCCCACATAAAGCACACGTATTGGATTTCGGGGGGCCCGCAGGGACTTGAGGGGAGGAAACCCCATCAACCCCGAAAGTATCACACGGGTCTTTTTTGGATCGGAGCCTCTCCCCAACAAGGCTTGGCAGGTGTTCTGGCTGGTGGTATGCAGCAGAGAGGTCCGACGGAGTTTTTCAGCCAAGTGCCAATCTCCCCCATTTTCAAAAACATCGTAGGCGTGCGCTCCCATGGAGAACGGAATCCCCGTCAATACGCTCAAAAGATAAGCGGCCGAGGCGGGTGAAGTGGCCCAAGTCCCGTGGATCAGATCCGGTTTGTTTTTCTCCACTTCGAACCATTGGGCGAGGGCGAACCCGTACCCGAGCAGGTTTTCCAAAAAATTGAGAAGGGAAGGCGGTCGCCGGGCCAAGAACCATTTCAGGTTCCCCGACATTACCCGGGGCTTCAGGAAAAAGGCCAGGGGCAATACCCAGATCAACCTGAACAAATTCAATTTTGAGAACCGCCTTACGGGCAACTCCTTATAATTGGAGTCCCCTCCCCACAAGGTGACGATCTCCAGGTCGACCGGTTGCTCGGACAGGGCATCGACCTCCCGCATGATGAACTGTTCACTCTGTTTGGGAAAGGTGGTGCAAATGTAGAGAACCCTCAACTTCATCGCCCTTCCTGTATGGCTTCGACGGCCAGGCCATGCAACTCCCGGATCAGGAGGGTCGGATCTTCCACCACGGCAATTTCCCGGCAACGTTCCCGCAGGCGGGCGTAGGCTGGTTCATGGGTGAGCCACAACCCCAGATGACTATCGAGGTCCTCGAGGCTGGACATCCTTACCGCGGCCCCGGATCGGCAAAAATAGTTGCAGGTCAACCGCTCCTGGGGCATCAGGCCGCCGATGCCGTTGAAGATGACGGGGACCTCAAAAAACAAGGCTTCGGCACAAGTGGTGGCTCCACGACCGACCACCACATCACTGACCTGAATCAGGTGATGCATGCGCTGGGAATATCCTTCTACATGGACCTGAAAATCGGGGTTTCGCCCCTTCCATTCCAGAATGTTTTTCGCGGTATTCCCATCTCTTCCGCATACCGCAATTGCCTGCACACGACTGGCGTATCGCTTCAGAATTTGCAAAATCCTCAAGTGGTTGTTGGCACCCATCCCACTTGCGGCCAGCAAGAGGGTAAATTTCTCCGGGGATAGCCCGAGATGGTTGACCAGAAGATTCCGGCGTGCCCCATCGTCCAGAATCTGGTCGTAGACCTTGGGGTGCATGAGATGACCCCGGACGCGGCACTTTTGAGGAGAGATTCCCATCCGCACGGCATAGTTTTGGGCCATGGAAGTTCGCGAAAAGAATAAATCGGCGGTTGGCTCCACCCAGTTTCTACTGTAGCCGAATCCCCCGGAAAATTCGCCACAGTAAGTCGAGCACCTCACCCGACCTCCCAGAATGGATTTGGCGGTTTGAAAATAACCCCGATTGAGAAAATCATGCACGCTCAAAATCAGGTGCGGGGCAAACTCCCTGAGCTGTGATTCGTAATATCGTTTGCCAAATTTCACCCTGTTCCGCTGCAGGTAACCGAGCCCTTCCACGAACCACCAATAGGGATGGTGCAATAGGGGAGCCCACTTCTGGATAACATTATAGAGTCCCACCCCAAAACGGGTAATCCGGGTGGCGCTTTCCAAGGGCCGAACGATTCTCAGGACCACCCCGTCCCGGTAGAGCCTGCGACACCAGGCGGCAAAGGCCGAGGCCCGGGCGTCATGTCCCCCACCCGTGGCGGCAGTCAATACCAGAATCCTCAATTGACGTTTGTCCTTCAATGGAGATCGAAGTAGCGACGGAGAGCCGTGCGCTTGCATCCAGTCGGGACAAGTCGCTCCCCCAATCGGGCCATTATCCTTTGAAAGAAAGATCCACTGTGCAAGGTGCAATGCCGAAACCGCTTCAACCCGCCCATCAGATCCTCTGCTGCCCGTTGGGGAGGCGGGGCAGTTTCGGTTTTTTGTTCAATTCGACGCCAGACCTTTTGCAACCTGCCCGATGGCTCGCCCCGCCGCACGGTGGATTGATTGAAGGGAGTCGCGAAATCTCCCGGGCAAAAATCGATGATCCAGGGGGGGGTCCTGGGGGCCTCCAGCATCAGGCTCTGGCTAAAAGCGGATAATCCGGCTTTGCCCGTGTTGTAACTGCTGGAAAATGGAATCCACAAACTTCCCGCCATAGAAGATATGTTGACGATGCAACCCCGCTTCCGGGCCCTCATGCACTTCATCGCCCCCAGGGCCAACTGCATGGGGGAGGTCAGGAGTACCCGCACCTGGCTTTGGATATCCTCATCCCGGAAATCACCAAACTTCCCAAAGGCCCCAAACCCGGCATTGTTGACCAGGAGGTCGAAACCACCGGCCCGGCCATCCAGATCCCGGTACCACTTGGATAAATCCTTCTCCCGGTTCAAATCGACCAGGACGGGAGTAATTCTCGGGAGGTTCTCAAAAGCATCCGGCTTTCTGGAAGATCCCCACACCTCGATCCCCTCTGCCATCAACCTGAGGGCGAAGGCCTTCCCCAACCCGGAACGAGCCCCCGTCACCAACGCGCGGGTGTAGCGAGAGCTCAATTCAGACATGCCTGAAAACGAGTGAGGTATTGGCACCTCCAAAGCCACTACTGTTACTCAAAATATAGGTGGGTGTAGCGCTCACGGTTTGGCGAATGATATTTAAACCCTCTGCCTCCGACATGAGCTGCTGGATATGGGCGGACCCAGGCACGAATCCATTTCTTAGAGCGCTCAGGCAAAGGGCCGCTTCCAACACACTGGAAAGGGAAAGCCCATGACCCGTCAAGGCCTTGGTGCTGCTGATCATGGGCCTGGTTTCCCCCGGGTTGAAGACACGGCGAATGGCCTGCACCTCGGAACGGTCGCCGATGGGAGTGGAAGGAGCATGAGCATTGATATACTCAATCTGAGGGGGTTGGATGCCGGCATCCCCCAAGGCCCGCAACATGGCCGATTCGAGTCCACGCCCCTCCGGATGCGATATGGCTACGTTGTGGCCGTCCGAAGCTTGTCCCCAACCCACCATTTCACCGTAGACAGGAACACCGCGGCGCTCCACCTCTTCCTCCGATTCCAGCACCACGGTAACCGCTCCGCCCGAGGAAACAAATCCGTCCCGGGTTTGGTCAAAGGGCCGCGAGGCCCGGGCCGGATCCAGGGAAAGGCTCAAAGCCCGCATGCCGCAAAACGGCACCACGCTTTCAAAGTTACAATCCTCAGCCCCCACCACGAACATTCGCTTCTGCCGGCCTCGTTCAATCTCATCGTAGGCAAAACCCATGGCATGCCCCGAGGAGGCGCAAGCTGAGGCGAATCCCGTGGAGGCCCCTTGGATCTTGAAATGAGAGACGAGATTGAAGGAGAGCGTCCCGGCGATGGAGGAAATGATGTTTAGAGGATTACATCGCATCACACCCCGCTTTTCCATTCGCCGCAGGTGGTGGTAAATAAAGCGAATGGACCCGCCGGAAGCCGTATAAATACCCGTTTCCTTATTGGAGATATCCACCTCCTCGAGCTCGGCATTCTCAATGGCCTGTAAAAACGAGCAATAGGCGTAGAGGACGTGAGGGGAAAAACTGCGAATGGTTTGCCGGCGGATTTTGTAGCGGGCGGGATAGGTCCAATCCTCCTGATCCAGGGAATCCACCTCGAATTCCCTGACCGGGGCGACCACCTTGACCGGAGAATCCGGAACGTTCACCGGGGGAAACAAGGCCATGCCATGTTTCAGGTTACGGAGGTTATACACCACAGTTTCCTGATCATTCCCGATGCTGCAAATATAACCCAAGCCTGTTATAAATACGCGTGCCATGTAGGGGCAAAACTTGCCTCATTGTCCTTCTGGGGCAAAGGGACAAGCAAGCAAATTGTTTGACCTTTCCCAAATCAGCGAGCGCCCGGGACACCCACCCAATCGAACGTCAAGCTGATTTCTTCGGCCCAGGCCGCGCTCTCTCCATTGACCATTATCTTGCCCTCGAACATGGCCAAGGGATGGCGGATATGCTTGAGTTTGATACGGAGGGTCAAGGTCTCACCCGGAAGGCAAATCCGTTGGCAGCGGACCGCCTCAACCGAGGTAAATAAAACCTTGCTGGAATCGACTACCGAGCCCGTCCCATTCTTCTGGGTCGTCACCAAATGAAATACGGCCAACTGACCCAGGGCCTCCAGCATGATGCTGGCCGGCATAATCGGATTACCGGGAAAGTGGCCGCCAAGGAAATCTTCCTCCCCGGTAATGGTGTAAGTGCCGATGGCGGTGTCTTTCTCCACCCTCGCTTCATTCAAAAAGAGGAATGGGGGTCGGTGCGGCACGGCAGCGCCGATGGCTTCAATCCCGAATAACCGCCCCCGTTGGGGAAGGGGAAGTCCCTTCGTCTTGGCATCGATAAAACAACTGACATCGTCCAAAGTCCGCAGATCCCGCAACTCCTGGTTATCGATCGATATGTCCAGGGCCTCTTCGACCAGGACAACGATCTCCATCATGGTGAGAGAATCTATCCTCAAATCGTCGACCAAACGAATCGAGTCGTCCGAGCTTCGTAATTGAGGACGGACCTCAGGCTCCAAAAATCGTTCGATCAACCCGATAACAATCCCGGGGAGAAGGCCGACCCGACCCGTTTCCCGAAATTCAAACACGGCGTTTCGGGTTTCTTCACTACATCGTTTCAGACTTTCTTCAAGATCAGCCCGCTCCTCCGGGGTAAGAGGGTTAACGGCAACAGTGTCTATTTCTGTCCCAGAATTCATTTGTAAACAGCCAACTATTTTCGCTTCATGGGAAATGTAAATGCTAATTTGGGAAAGTATGCATCCGCGCTACCCTCAAAATAACGAGAATGGCAGGCTTCCCCTTCTGATATTAACCCACGAATTTCATCCCAGGAAGGGAGGGATCGCCACTTTTACCGAGGAAATGGCCCTGGCCAGTAGCGAGTCGGGGTTTCAAGTCGAAGTCTGGGCTCCCCGAGGCGGAGGGAATAATTCCGATAAACCGTGGCCGTTTACGGTCCGGAGGCTGGGCATGAAAGGCAGTCAGAATCTTTCCTGTCTCTTTACCCTCTCCAAGGAAATCATGTCCAAACGAAAGCATCTGCGCCAAGCCACCGTTTACCTGCCCGAACCCGGTCCGATTTCCGCCATGCTCTACCTGCAATTCTTTAAAGCCTTCCTACCCGGAAAACTCTACCTCACCTTTCACGGTTCGGAGGTATTGAAATTTCACGGAAAACTGCACCATCGCCTGCTGCTGAATAAGTTGATTGAGAAGGCGGAACGCATCAGCGCAGTATCCACCTTTACCCACCGTTTGCTCATTTCCCGGTTTCCGGAAGCCGAGCACAAGACGGTGCTCACCCCCAACGCCCTGCCTTCAGCATTTGTCGGAATCGACCACCGCAAAGCCGGCGACCATCGGAAGGTGGTCATCCTTACCGTCGGCCGGCTCCACCCGCGCAAAGGCCAGAATAATATATTGCAGGCCCTGAACATCCTTCCTCTGGAAGAGAGAGCCATGGTGGAGTTCTGGATCGTTGGGCAGAGCCGGCACAATCCCTATGAGCGAGAGGTGCGACGGCTGGCCGAGAAGTGCGATTTTCCGGTCAAAATGTGGGGCCCGTTGGACGACGATGGACTGCGGTGGGCTTATGAACGGGCCGACATCTTCGCCATGACCAGCATAAACTACAAAAAGAGCGTAGAAGGTTTTGGATTGGTCTATCTGGAGGCGTCAGCTCACGGGTTACCCATAGTGGCGCATCGGGTCGGAGGCGTCTCCGATGCGGTCGTAGATAAGCGGACGGGCCTGTTGGTAGAACCCGGCGACCAGAAGGCCCTGGCCGACGTCTTTTCCACCCTTATTTCCGACCGGCAGTTGCGGCGGCAATTGGGAGAAACCGGCCGGAAGTGGGTCAACCAAAAGAGTTGGGTCGCTTCGGTCGATCGGTTGTTCGGCCTGCGTGACGCGGTCATGGAAACATGATTTCCCAAAAATTTTCCCGATCAGGAACATGATCCGCACCGAAAGCAAGATTCGGGTACGTTATAGCGAAACCGATGCCATGGGATTTGCCCACCACGCCAATTACGTGACCTGGTTTGAAACGGCGCGTATCGAAATGCTCGACCAGATCGGACTGGCTTATCGCGACCTGGAGGCATCGGGCTATTTCATACCGGTCCTTGAGGTGAAAGTGAGCTATCGCCGCCCAGCCTTTTTTGATGACCGCCTCACTGTCGCCTGCATGGTCAAGGAACAGCCCGGAGTCCGCTTTCACATCGAATACGAGGTGCGCCGCGGGGAGACACTTTTGGCCACCGGATCATCCGCACACGCTTTTATCGACAAATCAGCCAAACCCATCCGCCCTCCCCAAAGGTTTCTGTACACCATGAAGGCGGCCCTCCGCAATGGCATCCCCGGACCAGACCCCGGCCATGCAAGGTGATCCGGACCAGGGGATTCCCGGCCTACTCATGCGGGCTGAAGCCTGGCCTCTCGCGCCGGTATATCCGTTTGATGTGATTGACGATTTCCATTGGGCTTCGCCCGTCGGTCAGCACACCAATGCCCGCCTTCCGGTAAACCGGCAACCGTTCCTCCAGGAGCTCGCGAATACGGGCCAGGGGATCCTCCACATCGAGCAAGGGCCGGTTCTCGTTGCCGCGGGTTCGTTCATAAATCGTTTCGGGCGAGGCAAATAAGGTAATCACCACCCCCTTTCCCTGCAAAGACTCCGGAATACCCGGCTGCAGAATCATCCCGCCCCCACATGAGACCACGGACCCCCCTCCTGGGTGACCCGATTCCACGAAACGGCGCTCCAGGTCCCGAAAGGCTTTTTCCCCCCTGGATTGGAATATCTGCGGGATGGTCAAACCGGTGCTCTCCTCGATCTGTTCATCGCTGTCGACAAAGGAATAATCCAGTTCCCTGGCCAAGAGCCGCCCCAGAATGGATTTTCCGGTTCCCATAAAACCGACCAGGTAAATATTGGGCCGTGGCGAGGAAGTCATAAGAAAATTTGCGGGGAAGGATTCAATTGTGGGTTTTTCTGCCCGCGCAAAAAAATCAACATTTGACCCCTTTTGGGCAACGTCTATCTGTTTAGCCAAAATTTTTCCGGACCCGGACCCCGCTTTGAACAGGAGAAGAACAGCCCACTATAAGCCCAAGCTGGCATGGTTCAGCCTGGGGGTGCTTTTTGTCATGACCTTTCTGCTCTTTGCCGGTGGGTTTACCACCTCGATCGGGGCCGGGATGGTGTTTCCGGATTGGCCGCTGTCCGATGGTTCCCTGAACCCCGAAGGTTGGCTGCAAAACCGGGCCATGCTGGCCGAACACAGTCACCGTCTGCTCGGCGCCCTGATAGGACTCCTGATCATGGTTCTAACGGTGTGGATCTGGCTTAAAGAAAATAGGGCATGGGTGCGTCACCTGGCCCTCGCGGCTCTGGCCCTGGTCTTACTGCAGGGTTTGGTGGGGGGCATGCGCATCTTGTTGAACAGCCTTCAATTCGCCATAATCCACGGCTGCCTGGCCCAAACCTTTGTCTGCCTGGTCGCTTCCATCGCCGCTGCTCAATCCTCCTGGTGGTTCAGGGAAGGGCACGGGTTCCCGGCCCAGGCAAACCATAGGCTCAAAACGGGAGGTCTCATCGTTTGCGGGCTGATTTTTGTTCAGCTCATTATCGGAGCCGTCATGCGCCACATCGGAGCCGGTTTGGCCATTCCCACCTTTCCCCTCACACCGGAGGGCGGAATTTTTCCCCAGTATTGGAATTTCGGGGTCGCCCTTCACTTTGCTCACCGGTTGATGGCGCTGATCATATTTGCAATTTATCTGGTTTGGGCCATCCCCCTGATCCTGCACAGGAAAATGGACGGGCGAATCCGCCTTCTGGGAGGGGTTGGCCTGGCTCTTCTGGCCTGCCAGGTTGTCCTTGGAGCCTACATCATATGGACCATCCGAAATCCCGTCATCACCACGGCCCATGTCCTGATCGGGGCATTTTTTCTGGCTACCTCATGGATCATCACATTCTTTCAGTTTCAACCTTCGCAACCCGTTCGAGCCGAAGCGGCCCCTCGGGCTCCCGCCGGGCTGGGTATGGGGGAAGCTTCTTTGGATAAACCATCCACATGAGCCAGGCAGAAACCAATTCCGTGCGCATCAAACCATCGTCACCCCTGGTATCCGAATCGGGGGCTGCAAAGTCGCGCTGGATGGAATATGTCGAACTGACCAAGCCCAAGCTGAGCTTGATGTCGATCATCACTGCCCTGTTGGGATATTTTGCGGCCCGTCCCCCCCAAGACATTGTTGTTTTTCTGAGTCTGGTGGCGGGCACAACTTTAACTGCGGCCGGTTCCGCCATCCTGAATCAGTGGTGGGAACGGGACGAAGACAAACTGATGCTGCGCACCCGGAACCGGCCCCTGCCCCGAGGCGCGATCGGCATGCCTTCGGCATTGTGGATGGGCCTGATTTTTTCCACAGGGGGTGTGGCTGTGCTTTGTTTGGGGACACACCTCGTCATCGGCCTCTTGGCCCTGTCCACCATGCTCATCTACATAACCCTGTACACTCCGCTAAAAAAAGTTACCCCTTTGGCCACGGAAATTGGGGCGCTACCGGGGGCCATTCCACCCTTGATGGGTTGGATGGCGGCAGAGGGTTCGGTTTCGGCCCTGGGGTGGATTATATTCGGGGTGTTATTCACCTGGCAAATGCCTCACTTCATGGCAATCTCCTGGATCTACCGGGAGGATTACCGGAGGGGTGGATTCCGCGTGTTGGCCCTGGAAAAAGGGGGGGCGAAAAAAATTAGTTGGAGCGCCCTCCTCTATACCCTGTTGCTGATCGTCATAACGGCCCTGCCCATTGTTCTCGCTTTAACCGGCTGGATATACGCCATCGGATCCACCCTGGTGTCGGCATTCATGGGATGGAAGGCCTGGCAATTCTTCCGAGCCAGGGACAAGGACAAACCGGCGCGAAACCTCTTTAACGCCTCCATTGTTCACTTGCCCCTGCTCTTTGCTATTCTGGTAATTGATCGCTGGATTTTTTGACCAACACTCTGCAATCTAACCCTGCATGACCCTGGAGATAGCAATGGTGTTCGGCATTTTGGGACTGGCCCTGGCCAGTTTCATTTGGGAAAAGGTACCGGTTGAGGTCACCGCCATTTCCGTATTTGCCCTGCTTCCGGTTCTGGGCCTGCTGCAGGTGGAAGGAGCCCTCTCCGTTTTGTCCAATCCCGCCCCGGTTACCGTGGGCGCCATGTTTATTGTCAGCGCCGGTCTGGAAAAATGCGGAGCGATCGAAATGATAAGCGGCTATTTCGACCGTCTGGCCAAAGCGGGATATATCCCATTGCTGCTGATTATCATTCTGTTCGTGGCCTTTCTTTCCGCCTTCGTCAATAACACCCCGGTAGTGGTCATCTTCATGCCCGTGCTTCTCAGCTTGGCACACAAGATGGATATTCCGGCCTCCAAACTTCTTATTCCGCTTTCCTACGCCTCTATTTTCGGGGGAACCTGCACCTTGATCGGCACCAGCACCAATATTATCATCAGCGGAATCGCCGAAACCTATGACCAACCCTCGCTGGGCATGTTCGAGTTGGGGATGGTGGGCCTGCCCTTGCTGGTCCTGGGAACCCTTTACCTGCTGGTTTTTTCCTGGAGACGGCTGCCCGTTCGGGAGACCCTCACCCAAATCCTATCCCCGGAAGAGCGCAGGGAATTTTTCACCGAAGCTTTTATCCATCAGCACTCGCCCCTGGTGGGGAAAGGGGTGTTGGATTCCGGAATCCTGAGAACTCCCGGGGTGCGCATCCTGGAAATCTTGCGCGGGGGCAGGACTCTGGTCGACAAACTGAACGAGATCGTCCTCGAGGCGGGCGACCGGCTCGTATTGGCTTGCAAGCCCCACGGTATTGCGGAAGCCCGCTCCATTGAAGGGGTGAATTTTCTCGGCGAAATCGGGGAGGGTCTCGAACAAATCGCCGCCTCAGAGGGTTCAATCGTGGAAGGTTTCATCGGCCCCAGTTCCTCCATCGCCGGAAAAACCGTGGCGGATATCGATTTCCGCCAAAGATTCCGTATGATCATCTTGGCCATGCACCGGCGTGGAAGAAATGTTCGGGATAAATTGGCTACCCTGCCGCTCGAATTCGGGGATACCCTGTTGATGATGGGCACCGATCAGGCCATAGGGGAATTGCGCAAATCCGAAGATATAATTTTATTGGACCAGCCCCATGTGGCCTCCAGAAGTCGCCGCGAGAAAATACCTATTGTGGTCGCCGTTATCCTGGGAATCGTGGGTACAACCACCTTCACCAACTTCCCCATTGTAGCATCGGCCATCATGGGGGTGGCGGTACTTCTGGTCACCCGTTGCATCAATTCCGAGGAAGCCTTTTCTGCGGTGGGATGGAACATTATTTTTCTGATCTACGGAATGCTGGCTCTGGGATTGGCCATGCAGGAAACCGGAGCTTCGACCCTCCTGGCCGACAAGGCCGTGGCAACGGTAAGCCACCTGGTTTCCCCGGAGTGGCAGCCCTACGTCATGTTGGCGGTCATGTACTTGATGTGTTCGTTCATGACCGAGGTATTGTCCAACAACGCCACTGCCGCTCTCCTGGCCCCGGTGTCTATCAGCATTGCCGCCACCATAGGGGTCGATCCCCGGCCCTTCCTCATCGTCACCGCCATCGCTTCTTCGGCCAGCTTCTCCACTCCCATCGGTTACCAGACCAACACGTTCGTCTACGGGGTCGGCGGCTACCGCTTCAGCGATTTCCTGAAATTCGGCCTGCCTCTGAACCTGACCTATTTCAGTGGCAGCATTTTCCTGATACCGATGATCTGGCCGTTTCATTAACCCGCATTTCTCACAAAATTCGTAGCGAGCGAACGAAGCCCCGTCGGGGTCATTCCTTGCAATCGATTCTGCTGAAAAACCCCCCTCATGATTGGGGTCTTTGAGCACGGAGTTCGGTGAGAGGTTGAGGGGGCGCACAGCGGATCAGATGCAACTCCCCTCTATCGAGCAATTCCCAGTGGACTTGCTCGCCTTTGTGCATGCCCAGGGCCGCAGCCAGGGGAACGGGAATATGGACATACAAGCGCTCCTTCTGCCCTTTGGATCGAACCGCTTGCAATTTCATTGGATAATTTGCTCGCCTTTTCATTAACTAGTTTTTAAACTAGCTGTAGATCCTTTTGTTGTCAACTTATCCTTACCTCAACCATGAGTCTGCCTAAAGCTAAGGTCCAAAGCAGTTTTTTTGATGTGTCGGTGTTAATGGAGGATTTCTTCGATCCATCTAACCGTTATCGGCTCTTTCGCGAGAAGATTTTGCCCGTCCTGCAGGCCAAGCGCGAGCAACTGTGCGCGTTGTATTGTCAGGATAATGGGCGCCCTGCGGTGGAGCCGGTGCTGGTGTTGGGGGTGAGCCTTTTGCAATTCATCGAAAAGTTGCCGGACAGAAAAGCCTTGGAGCATGTAGATATGCATCTGGGCTGGAAGTATGCTTTGGACTTGGAGGTTGATGAAAAGGGGTTCCATCCCACCACCCTGGTGAAGTTCCGCCAACGCTTGGTTGATGGGGGGATGCAGAGGGTTGGATTTGATGCCATTCTCGATGCCTTGGGGGCGGAGGGGCTGGTACGCAAGGGTGGCCGACAACGGCTCGACTCGACCCATGTTTTTGGATGCGTGGCCAAGATGAGCTATCTGGAATGTATGCGCGAAACCCTTCGCCTTTTCATCGAGCAGGTAGGCCTTTGGGGATTAGCCGAGTCATTGGACAATTACCGGCAGTATCGCGAGCGATACTGTGAAAGTGAGTTGCCCTGGCACCGGCTGAGCAAAGAGAAGGTGGCCAAGCAAGCCGAGAGGACCGGCCGCGATGTCCTGGTCGTGCTCGAATGGCTGGGCCGACAACCGTCCAAGATCCGCCATCACGCCAAAGCGCTGTTGTTGAAGCGGGTTTTTGAGGAGCAGTATGAGGTGTGCGGTGAAAAGCTCACGGTGCGCAAGCGCCAGAAAAGCGGCACGGTACGAAACCCCCATGATGCGGAGGCGCAATGGAGTGCGAAGGATTCGGCTAAAACCAAAACCTGGATCGGTTACAAGGCTCAAGTGGCCGAGAGCGTGCCGGACTGTGATAAGCCCAAGAAAAAGGGAGAACCGACCGAGCAATTTTTGCTGGAGGTCACCACCACTGAAGCCATTACGAGTGATTTTGAGGGCATGCAACGGGTGCTAAAAGCACAGGCGCAGCATCATGATAATGTTCCTTGCGAACTCTACGTTGATGCTGGTTACGTCAGCGATGACACCCTGGCCGAGGCCAAGCAACAAGAACGCGAACTGGTGGGACCGGCGCGCCCTCCGGGCAATGCGAACAAAACCATCTTCGATGCGACCGAGTTTGATGTCGATGTCGCTCGGCGCCGGGCCATCTGCCCAGCGGGTCATACCAGCAAACAATGCAGTTTGATCAATGACAGTCACCAGGACAGAGTTTATCTGCGCTTCGAATGGGGCAGCTTATGCGACACCTGTTGCCTGCAAAAGCAATGTACCAAGCGCCAAGACGGCCGGCGGCATTTGAGCGTGGGCCTGCACCACGATCTGCTTCAGCAACGCCGCCGGGAGATGAAAACGGATGCCTTCAAGCTCAAGATGCATCGGCGCGCTGCGATTGAGGGCAGCATCAGTGAGTTGACCCGACAGGGGGCTCGCCGCACCCGCTACCGAGGGTTGGCCAAGACCGCCTTGGCCAATTATCTGCAGGGTGCAGCGGTTAACATCAACCGTTGGCTCCGGCTTGTGCAGTGGCAGTGCCGAGAACCGATAAAAGCGGCCTAGAGCCGGCTTTTTGGACTTCCGAAGGTCCTTTTGGGATGGTAGAGTGGCTCAAAAGCGGCGGGATTGCCTTGCTGCGCCCTTCTGTGAAGAAAATGGCCCGATCCAACGGCAAGGGCCGATGGAAATTGGTCGCCGTCATGCAATCTAACTGCCAACAGAATAAGGGGGTTTATCAGCAGAATCGCAATCTTGACGAAGCTTGCGGAGTCAACCGATTCAAGGTTTGACCCCTTCCTCTGCGATCTCAAAGGACCAGGCGCAGCCCGTCATAGGCGAGATTGACCCCGGAGGGGAGTCCTCTGTCGACCCGGTCGTGTTCCACGAGATGGGCCATGTGTATGAGATAGGTCTGGGGAGCGCCGATCAAGGCAGCCACTTCAACGGCCTCGCCAATGGTCATGTGGGTGGGGTGAGGTCGGTCGCGCAACCCATCCAGCACGACGACATCGGACCCCGCGGCCAAAGCGCGTTGCGATGCCTTGACCGTTTTGCAATCCGTGTAGTAGGTGAATTTTTTGCCGCTTTCCCTTTCCGTAAAAACAAGTCCGAGGACTTCGAACCGTCCATGAGGTAAATTAGTGGTGTGGAGGGTCCCCCAGGGAAACTCCAAGGTTTGTGGAGGACGCACCGCATGGGGCACAAAGGCGGGATAACCGGGAAATTCGGGACGGTCCCGCACCGCGTAGGGGTAGATTTGCCTCAATCGTTCCAAAGTGGGCCGAGAACCGTATACGGGCAGCCCTTCTCCGTGGCGAAAATCGACAAATCTCCGCAGGTCGTCCATCCCGGCAATGTGGTCGGCATGCCCATGGGTGAGGACGACCCAGTCGATGCGATCAATGCCATTTTCAATGCATTGCAGGCGAAATTCAGGCGCCGCGTCCACCTGCACGCCATAGCCACCCGCCTTGACGTGAATGGAGGTGCGGCCTCGTTTGTTTTTGGGATTTGCGCTGTGGCAAATTTCACAATCACAGCCGATCATGGGAACACCTTGGGAAGTTCCCGTACCCAAAAAACAGATTTCCATTGCCCTAAAGGCCATGGGAAAACCGCATTCTGCACAAGGCCCAACTACCTGAATTCCACTTCAAACCGATTTAAACTATCCATGCCACACAGCTATCTCTAAACTTTGGCTCATGAGTAAAAAAATCGTGGTGACAGGGGTGACACGGGGGCTCGGCCGGGCCCTGGCGGAAGATTTTGTAAAACGCGGAAATCAGGTGTTCGGCTGCGGTCGCTCAAAGCGGGATCTCATAAACCTGGCTCGACAATTCCCCGAGCACATATTCGACCGGGTGGACGTGACCGACTTCCGCGAGGTGGGGGATTGGGCAGAGGACGTCATAATCCAGTTCGGCCCTCCCGATCTTTTGATTAACAACGCGGCCGTCATCAATCCGACTCGCCCGCTTTGGGAATTGGAAGTGGAGGCGGTAAAAAAGCTTTTCGACACCAATATCCAAGGGGTCTTTCACTGTATCAGGGCCTTCGTTCCGGCCATGGTGCAACGTCAGTCGGGAATAATTGTCAACCTCAGCTCGGGCTGGGGGCGCGGCACTTCTCCCCATGTGGCGCCTTACTGCGCTTCCAAGTGGGCCATGGAGGGCCTGAGCAAGTCCATGGCTCAGGAACTGCCGACCGGAATGGCCTGTGTTCCCTTGAATCCGGGCATTATCGATACGGATATGCTGCGCAGTTGCTTTGGTTCCCAGGCATCCCATTATCCCGATGCCGAGGCGTGGGCAAAACGGGCCGTTCCCTACCTGTTATCGCTCACCCCCCGGCACAACGGCCAATCCTTGTCCGTCCCGCAATAGGAATGGGTTGCCCAAGGGCCCGGAAGAGCCTCCACCCCGGGGCGAGATATCCGGATGGGACAAAAAAAGGCCCTTCCAAACGAAAGGGCCTTTTCAAAGAATTTGGGGATGACCGGGTTACATCATGCCGCCCATTCCACCCATGCCACCGTGAGGATCGGGACCGGCGGATTCGGTCTTTTCTTCGGGTAGATCCGTAATCAGGCACTCGGTGGTCAGCAAGAGGCCGGCCACGGAAGCGGCATTCTGTAAAGCAGTGCGCGTCACCTTGGTTGGATCCACTACCCCAGCCTTGATCAGATCCTCGTATTCGTTGGTGGCCACGTTGAAACCATAGGATCCTTCTCTCTCGCCGACTTTTTGAGCCACAACAGCTCCTTCCACGCCGGCGTTGGCACAAAGTTGTTTGATGGGAGCCCCAACCGCTCGATGAACGATGGCGGCGCCAATAGCTTCGTCGCCTTCCAAATCGATGGAATCAATAGCCTTGGCGATACGGAGCAGGGCAACCCCTCCTCCGGAAACGATGCCTTCCTCTACGGCGGCGCGGGTGGCGTGCAAAGCGTCCTCCACCCGAGCCTTCTTCTCCTTCATTTCGGGTTCGGTGGCAGCGCCCACGTTGATCACGGCTACTCCTCCGGCCAACTTGGCCAAGCGTTCCTGCAGTTTTTCCCGATCGTAATCGGAAGTCGTTTCATCGATTTGACGGCGGATTTGTTTGACCCGGCCCTGGATTTCACCGGCCGATCCGCCCCCTTCCACCATGACGGTGTTCTCCTTGTCTATGGTGATGCGCTTGGCCGATCCAAGGTCACTCAACTGGACGTTCTCCAGTTTGATACCCAAGTCTTCGGTTATGAGCTTACCACCGGTCAGAATGGCTATATCCTCGAGAATGGCTTTGCGCCGTTCACCAAATCCAGGCGCTTTCACGGCACACGCATTCAGGGTGCCACGGATCTTGTTGACCACCAGAGCAGCCAGTGCTTCACCTTCCACATCTTCGGAAATAATCATGAAAGGTTTACCGGCTTGGGCAACTTTTTGCAGCAAGGGCAGGAGATCCTGAAGATTGGTTATCTTCTTCTCGTGCAGCAGGATTTGGGCGTCTTCCAAAACGGCCTCCATGGCTTCGGTGTCAGTGGCGAAGTAGGGGCTCAGGTAACCCTTGTCGAATTGCATCCCTTCCACCACTTCCAAGGTCGTTTCAATTGATTTGGCTTCTTCAACGGTAATGGTTCCATCCTTGCCAACCTTGTCCATGGCTTCGGCGATGATATCGCCGATCTGAGTGTCCCAATTTGCCGAAACCGTGGCCACCTGGCGAACTTCCTCCCGGTCTTCCACCGACTTGCTGATTTTGCCCAGCTCCACCACGGCGGCGCCTACAGCTTTGTCAATGCCGCGCTTCAGATAGATGGGATTGGAACCGGCCGCCACGTTCTTGAGGCCTTCCTTGTAAATGGCCTCCGCCAGCAGGGTGGCGGTGGTGGTTCCGTCCCCGGCCATGTCCGAGGTTTTGGAGGCCACTTCGCGAACCATCTGGACACCCATGTTTTCGTAGGGATCTTTCAGTTCGATTTCCTTGGCCACCGTGACGCCGTCCTTGGTCACGGTGGGGGATCCGAATTTCTTGTCTATAACGACGTTCCGGCCCTTGGGCCCGAGAGTCACTTTTACCGACTGGGTGAGAACATCCACCCCCATAAGTATCTTTTTGCGAGCGCTTTCGCTGAAAATTAATTGTTTAGGCATAATGTTGAAGGGTTGAAATTATGGATTGGTTAAGAGACGATGGCGAGGATGTCATCCTCATCCACGAGGATGTAGTCGATATCACCGAGCTTGACTTCAGTTCCGCCATATTTGCTGGTGAGAACCCGGTCGCCAACTGCTACGGAAAATTCGTGGTCGCTTCCGTCTTCACCCTTTTTCCCGGTGCCTAGCGCTACCACTTCGGCTTCCTGTGGTTTTTCCTTGGCGGTGTCGGGGATTATGATCCCGCCTTTTAATTGTTCATCCTCCTCAATTCTCTTGAGGAGAACACGGTTTCCAAGAGGTTTGATCTGACTCATTTCCGTACTAATTTTGGTTGGATTAATTTTGGTTGAAGTAAATTTGATACTTTGGCGATGGCCAATGAAGCAATGCCGGTGCCACTGTGGCAAAGAATCACCTAACCATCTGCATTACAACAGGTTGCTAAAATTTTTAAAGGCCCGCCTCCCCGTTAGAAGGCTGATAAATGGCTCAAACTGTCACACCTGTGACACACTGGGCCCGACAAAACGGAGGAGTGTCACATGCACCGGGCCAAAAGGGGCATGGGATTGGTTCAGGAGAATTCCAGGGTTTCGTCAGGCCGGAGACTACGATAATAACAACCCGATCGCGCCTTTCCATCCGGCCCTTTGGTATGGCAGGCTCCCCCTCCTTTCAAGCGCACGCGGTAGAGGAGGGAATTCTGCTCGCAGTTTACCCGCACATCCACCAGCTCCAGATAATCCCCCGAAGTCTTGCCCTTGATCCACAATTCGTCGCGTGAAGTGCTCCAGAAGGTGGCCAGCCGCTCTCGCATTGCCGTTTGCAGAGCCAATTCGTTGACGTAACCGACAAAAAGCACTTCCCCTGAACCGACATCCTGAGCTACAGCCGGCAGCACGGCGGCAGCGGTGGAGGCCACTTTTGCCAGTTTTCCAAAGTCGAGCATCACCTCGCAACCCTCTTCCAGCGCCTTACTCATAAGGGCTGAAACCTTGGGCAAGCCGACCGGGGAATCAATGGGAAAAACCAATGGAACGGGATGAACGCCCGAGCTACCCGCCGGATATGCTTTCAGAGATGGGACTCCATCGGCAATTGGCTTTACAAAGCAGAATAATGGCACACTTTGATCCTTCAAAAAGGGGCCGGGATAGCTCAGTTGGTAGAGCAACGCATTCGTAATGCGTGGGTCGTCGGTTCGAATCCGATTCCCGGCTCCATTCCCCCGGGGCTTTCCGCGGGAGAGGTTCCCCTCAATTCTCATATTGACCAGGATTCGGGTATTAACCCATCTTATTCCCTGTCTGAGCCTTTCCAGGGTTTAACATCGGCTGCAGGAAAATGGATACGCAGAAAATCAAGGTTGTATTGCACGAAAACCGCACCTTTCCTCCGAGCCGGGAATTTCGGGATAAGGCCCATATTTCCGGTATGCGGGCCTACCGGGAAATGTACCGCAAAAGCATGGACGATCCGGAAGGATTCTGGGCGGAGGCGGCACGGGAACTGCATTGGTTCAAGCCTTGGGACAAGGTGTTGGACGACTCCGAAAAGCCCTTCTTCAAATGGTTCACCGGCGCCACAACCAATCTTTCCTACAACTGCCTGGACCGCCACTTGAATGGCCCCAACCGCAGCAAGGCGGCTTTGATTTGGGAAGGTGAACCAGGGGATAGCCGCGTGCTCACCTATGGGGACCTCCACCGTGAGGTGAGCAAATTTGCCAATGCGCTCAAGGAACTGGGCATAAAAAAAGGGGATTGCATCGCCATTTATCTGCCCATGATCCCCGAACTGCCCATCAGCCTCCTGGCCTGTGCCCGAATCGGCGCCGTGCACTCCGTAATATTTGCCGGGTTTTCGGCTGATTCCATTCGCGATCGCATCCTGGATTCCCAGGCCCGGATGGTTATTACGGGGGACGGCAGTTGGCGCCGGGGAAAGATCCTTCGATTGAAGGACATAGTCGACCAAGCCATCGAGGGAGTCGATTGCGTGGAAAACGTGGTGGTGGTCAAACGACCGGCGGAACAGCCCATGCCCGCAACCATGCGGGAAGGACGCGATCTTTGGTACCACGCCGTGGTAGAGCATCAGTCCATGAACTGCCCACCCGAGGAACTCGACAGTGAGGACAGATTGTTCCTGCTCTACACCAGTGGGACAACGGGCAAGCCGAAAGGCATCATCCATACTCAGGGTGGCTATATGGTTTACACCTATTTGACCGCCAAATACGTCTTTGATCTCAAGCCCGAGGATGTCTACTTTTGCACGGCGGACATCGGGTGGATTACCGGGCACAGCTATTTGGTTTACGGACCCCTGGCCAACGCCGCTACCTGTATCATGTATGAAGGCGCCCCCAATTTCCCCGACAAAGGGAGATTCTGGCAGATTGTGGAAAAATATGGCGCCACCATCTTCTATACCGCCCCTACCGCCATACGAGCCTTTATGAAATGGGGAGACCAGTGGCCAAAGGCCCACGACCTCAGTTCCCTGCGTCTGCTGGGAACGGTGGGGGAACCCATTAATCCGGAAGCCTGGATGTGGTACCACAACACCATCGGGTCCGGGAAATGTCCCATCATGGACACTTGGTGGCAGACCGAAACCGGAGGCATCATGCTGACCCCGTTGCCCGGGGTCACCTCCACCAAGCCGGGAAGCGCCACCCTTCCCTTTTTCGGGGTCGATGCGGCCGTGGTAACGGAAGCGGGAGAGCCGACCGAAGCAGGACTGCTTACCATTCGCAAGCCCTGGCCGTCCATAACCCGGGGCATCCACGGGGATGCTCAAAGATACCTCGATACCTACTGGTGCAAATGGGGCGGGGACTATTACTTCCCGGGAGACGGGGCCAAGGTAGACCAGGACGGATATTTCTGGGTACTGGGACGCGTAGACGATGTAGTGAATGTATCGGGCCACAGGATAGGAACGGCCGAGCTGGAAAGCATATACGTGGAGCATCCGGCCACCGCGGAATCGGCTGTAATCGGGGTAAAACATGAAATCAAAGGGCAGTGCCTGGTTTCCTTCGTCACCCTCAAAGAGGGAATTGAGCCCAACCATGCCTTGAAAAAGGAGTTGAACGATCTGGTGGCAAAAAAGATAGGAAAATTCGCCCTGCCCGAAAAAATTATCTTTTCGGCCGATTTGCCCAAGACCCGTAGCGGCAAAATCATGCGGCGCCTCCTGCGCGACATTGCCGAGGGACGCGCCCTGGGCAATGTGACCACCCTGGCGGATCCCAGTGTGCTGGAAACCCTCAAAGGAAAATACGGCGAAACGTAAACCAGAGCAAAGAAGGTTCGACAAATCTTTTAATCCGATCTGAAAATCGATAAGCATCATGAAAGCCATCCTCACCCTTGTCCTCGGCTGCCTCCCGCTTCCCATCGGGGCGAGCCCCGCCCTATCCTTTGAGGTGGACGAAATCACCCATCGGGCCTCGGTAGAGGAAACGGAATACAAGGCTGTGTTTCCCTTTACCAACATGGGGGCGGAAACGGTTGAAATTCTCGATGTCAGCTCGGGTTGCGGATGCACTACAGCCGTACCCAACCAACGGGTATTCGAGCCCGGGGAGTCAGGTGAAATCTCCGCCACTTTTGATTATGGTTCGCGGGAGGGGAAACAGGTGAAATCCATCCTGGTTAAAACCACCCAGGCGGACAACCCCGACATTGTCTTGACTCTGGAAGTGACGATCCCCAAAACGCTGGTGGCGACACCTGGGGTGATTATGTGGAACATCGCAAATGGCCAACCGGTTCAGGCCAAGACCGTCATCATTGAATCCCATCTGGAGTATGAGGTGGATGTACTCGAAATCGTCTCCAGCAATGATCGCTTCGATCACGAGCTTGAAGTTTTGGAAAAAGGAAAAAAGTTTTCCCTTACCATCCGGCCACCGGACGTTTCGGAGATCGAGGGGATAATGCGGGGCACCTTCCTGGTGAAGACCAGCGTTCCCAATCCGATGAAGTCAACCAAGAAAATCTACGCCATCATTCGGTAGCTCCCGGTCCATTGAAATTTCTTCGGCAAGCCAGTTTACAGGGGGTTGGAATTCTGGCCCTGAGTCTGGCCGGCATGGGAGCCACATGGTTGCTCCATCCCCAGTTGCCCCCATGGGACCCCATGGAATTGGAAGAAGGAGAAATCCTGCTGGAAAATGCCTTGGCCCTGGCTGAGGTCACCTGGATCGACGCCAGAACTGAAGAAGCTTATGCGGCAGACCACATGGGCGACGCCATCTTATTGAACGAAGATGATTGGGACCGGCTCTTCGAAGCCTTCATTTTGCAATGGACGGGAGACACGACCTTGGTGGTCTATTGCGACAACCGCAATTGCTCGGCCAGTAAAAGTGTGGCCGGTCGTTTGAGAGAGTCGCTCGGAATCGATTCCGTCTACCTACTGAAGGGAGGCTGGCAAACGTGGCTGGATTACCGGGAACGTTAAATTGGATCGAACTCCTGGCCCGAATGGCGCTGGGAGGGGTCTTTCTGGTGGCGGGGATTCTGAAGATCCTGGATCCGGGTTCTCTCCTTGCCGCTACCGAAACCTACCAAATTATTCCCTACCACTGGAGCTATTGGCTGGCGCTTTATCTTCCCTGGGTGGAAGTTCTGGCGGGGCTGGGAATCCTGTTGCGAAAGGCCTACCCGGGAAGCCTGTTCCTGGTCGTAGCCTTGCTCGTCATCTTCCTCATTGCCCTTATTCAGGCTTGGTCGCGGGGTCTGAATATCATTTGCGGTTGTTTTGCCAAAGCCTCGGCTGAGAGCACCGGAAGGTATGTCTATTACGTGGCCCGCGACTTGTCCATGCTGGTTTTGGCCGGCTTCCTCTGGTGGAGGCATTCAGGCCTGCCCTTTCCCCTCGTCCCGGCCCGGGGACAAAGAATTAATCCGGAATAAGTTCCAAGGTGAATTCTCCAACTGACATCCCGAGTAACCTGGAGTTGGACTTCCAAGAACTGGTGAATAACTACTACCAGCCCCTTTATCGATTCGCTTATTCCTTGGCCCACAACGTCGAGGAAGCATCCGACCTCACCCAGCAGGTCTTCCTGATATGGGCAAAAAAGGGTTCCACTCTCAAGGACAAGACCAAGGTGAAGTCCTGGCTATTTACCATCCTCTACAGGGAATTTCTGGGTTCGCGCCGGAGATCATCCCGTTTCCCCCATATCAGCGCCGAGGTTATCCAACACGAACTGCCCCCCATCGAACCGGGGATTGTCAACCGGCTCGATGCGAAAAGCGCGGTAGAAGCTCTCGGCCAAATCAACGAGGCCTTCCGTGCTCCCCTGGTCTTGTTTTACATGAAAGATCTGTCCTACAAGGAAATCGCCAAGACGCTCGATATTCCCATCGGAACGGTCATGTCGCGATTATCCCGGGGTAAAGCGCAATTGAAAAAAATTCTCAGTAAACCCCCCACCCCGCCTCGTTAATACCTGACCAGCCCTCGACCCAGGATGACCACGGATCAGGCAAAATTTATTTTGCAAGCCTTCCGGAAAGGGGAGGACGCCTCCACCCACCCCGACCTCGAAGAAGCGCTCGAACTG
The DNA here is from genome assembly GCA_965218995.1 of Opitutales bacterium. GTDB lineage: Bacteria > Verrucomicrobiota > Verrucomicrobiia > Opitutales > UBA2995 > JAABVD01. Next base: position 859,504 of record CBDCML010000004.1, on the reverse strand, counting down.
CTGGGTAATGATGCCGGGCTGCAAAGGTGGTTTCGGATGGAACAGGCCTTTGATGAAGCCTTTTCCGCCAAGCTGGCCCGAATAGAACCGCCCCATGGTCTGGCCGACACTATCTTCTCCCAGGTCATTGTCAGAGAAAACAAGGTGGTGGAATTTCCCTGGTGGAAACAGTTCTCCGTCTGGGGAGCGGTGGCTTCCATGGCTCTGGTCCTTGGCTTGGCCCTTATTCCCGGCCGGTTCTGGGTCGAACCCGGTCCGGTTACCATTCCAATCCTGCAGGAATTCGCCAACCAGGCCCTGAAGGGCCCATCCCGATTCGCCTCGAATTCGAGCGACTGGACTGAATTGGTATCCTACCTCGGGGAACGGAACACACCCGCGCCAATCAATCTTCCCGGCCGGATGGACGAAATGCCGGCCAAGGGCTGCATGACCCTTGAATATCAAGGTAAACCGGTGGGAGTCATCTGTTTTGGGAAAAACAGCAAGTCCCACATTTTCGTGGTCAATACCGGGGATTTTCCCGCACTTCCCCACCGGGACAAACCCGTTCTGGTGCAAAACGCCTACGCCACAACCGCATATTGGACGAAGGACGACCGACACTACCTGCTGGTCACCCACGACCCCGAGGAATTGGGCCAATTTGTGTCCTTTTAATCTATCCTGCCCCGGCAATCTCCTCCCGAGAAAGCTTGCTTGATCTTCTGTCCGGATGATTTAGCCTTTTGCCTTATGTCGGGCCATACGCCACAAAACCTGGTCGAAGAGGGGATATTGGAATTTACCATGGGTGATTCCGATACCGCTATCTCCAAGCTCAAACAGGCCCTTGAACTCGATGGCCGGTACTTTGATGCCTGGCTGGCCCTGGCCGAGGTCCACTTCAGCGGGAAATCCCTGGATGAAGCTCTGGAAGCGGCGGAAAAGGCCCATGAGATCAAGCCAGACGACCTGCACATCAATACCAGCTTGTCCAGAATCTGGGTTGAACACGGGGACGTGGAAAAAGCGGAACATTTTGCCGCCCAGGTCCGCCTGATAAGTTGGAAGAAAGAGCTGAGAGGCGATCAGTCCTGAATTGGGGCAGAGGCCCACCCTCCCTATTTCTGCAAAAAATAGGAGTAAATTTTGAACTGATTGCCAAAAAAAAGCGTCAAAAGACCTACACTAACCTGAAATTTGACGTTCATCCGGGCAAAAAACCCGAGGTCGACCCATCATTACCACCTACCAGACTTTCCCCGGCTATGGAGAAATTTGAATTTTTACTGGACTTCGAGAAGCCTCTCCGCGACCTCGACAAGCAACTGCGCGCCTTGGAATCCGTATCGCGGAAGAACAAAGTAGACGTCCAAGTGGAAATTGTGTCCATTCTCGGGAAAATCGAACAGACCAAACAACGGGTTTACCAAAACCTGACCCCTTGGCAAAAGGTCCAAATCGCCCGGCACCCCAAACGATTGTACGCGCTGGATTACATTCGTCCCCTTATCGAAGACTTTCAGGAACTGCATGGAGACCGCCGCTTCGGAGACGATCCGGCTATCATATGCGGCACCGGTTTTTTCGAAAGTCACCCCGTCATGATCATAGCCCAGCAGAAAGGGCGGAAAACCAAACACAAATTGCTGCGCAATTTCGGCATGCCCCACCCCGAGGGATACCGCAAGGCCGGGAGATGCATGGCAATTGCTCACAAGTTCAGATTACCTGTCATCTGTCTCATCGACACGGCCGGGGCAGCGCCGGGAATCGGATCGGAGGAACGACACGTGGCCGAGGCCATCGCGGTAAATATCAGGGATATGAGCCAATTGGAAGTGCCCGTAATCGCAGCAATCCTCGGGGAGGGAGGCTCTGGCGGGGCCTTGGGAATCGGGGTAGCCGACCGGGTCCTGGTATTCGAAAATGCCTACTATGCCACTATTTCGCCGGAAGGTTGTGCAGCCATACTCTGGAAAGATCGAACCCATGCCCCCAAAGCGGCCGAAGCCATGAAACTGGATGCCAAGGAACTGGTGAAATTCGGCGTGGCCGATGAAATCCTCGAAGAACCCATGGGGGGAACCCACAACGCCCCCGAAAAAAGTATCGCCACCCTCCGAGATGGGTTGCTCAAACACCTCCAGGACCTCAAAGGAATTCCCGTCTCCCAACTGCTGGAGAAACGGTATCAGAAATACCGAAGAATAGGGGTCTACCTGGAAACGGAAAAATTTTCCTCCGCCTCCCTCAGCGGATAACCCTCCGGTGGTCAATCCCGGTCGTCCCCGGGCCAAACAAAACTCCGAACGGACGAGGCGGCTTGGCCCGGTTGGGCCAGTTCCAACTCGATCCCACACAACTTCACATCACTTACGGCTACGGGAAAGCGTCTCGGTATACCGTCCAGAAACCGTTCGATCACAGGCTGAGTTGCCCGGCCCAGCACACCCGCGTGGGGTCCCGACATGCCGAGATCGGTAATGTAGGCAGTGCCCTCGGGCAATACCCGGGCATCCGCCGTAGCCACGTGGGTATGGGTTCCATAAACGGCGGTGGACCGGCCGTCCAGGTACCAGCCCAAGGCAATCTTTTCGGAGGTGGCCTCCGCATGCACCTCCACCAAAATGAAATCCACTGCCGTGGTGAGCTCTTCTATCAAACGATCCGCCGTCAAAAAGGGGCAACTGGCATGGGGAGGCATATAGTTGCGGCCCAACACGGTAAAAACTCCCAGCCTGGTCTGATTTTTCTCCAGGATGAGCCGATCTTTTCCCGGGGCCGTAGCCGGGAGGTTGGCCGGGCGGCAAATCCCCTCCAGCTCGTCCACTTCCTTCAAAAATATCCTCTGGTCCCAGCAATGATCCCCCAGGGTCAGTCCATCGATACCGGCAGTGAGCAAACCGCGCGCGATTTTTCCCGTGACCCCAGCCCCCCCCGCGGCATTTTCGCAATTTGCGATTACAAAGTCGTACCGGCCCTCTTGCACCCATTCCGACACTTTTTGCATTGCCAATCTCCGGCCAGGACGGCCCACGATGTCTCCAAGGACGAGGATTTTTGTCATAACAGTTACAGCCCCAAATTTCGATGAACCTCAATTGCGCAACCGATCGCCATTTGGGTTAATGGATCGTTTTCTTCCAACTCTTTTTCCTCGGTGTTCTCTGTGCATTTATTCTCTCCCAAACATTCCTCATTACCCATCCGTTTACCGAAATTGTTGGGGGACAGGAATGTCCCCCCTCCTTTTTTAAATCTGCGCTCATCTGCGTCATCTGCGGTTCATCTCCTTCCCAAATCCCAATCCGTGTAACCTGTCCTGCCGCTGTGCCGTGCAAAGCCTTTAGGCGAAGCATGGTAGCCTCTTGACCTGCGCTGTGCCGTGCGGAGCCTTTAGGCGAAGCATGGTAGCATTGCGAAGCACGGTTTGGGCGAAGCAGGATCCGTAATCTAACTCTTCAACCATCATTCCATTTCTCCATCACTCCATCATTCCATTTCTCCCTCTGTGGTTATTTATTAAACCCCACAATAGGGCACCCAACGGGAAATTAAAATACAATAAACAACCCTGGGAAAATCCTGGAATTTGGAAGAAAATGGCCGGATTTCCTCCCAGGCTTCTCCCCTATCCCGCATTCGCTCACAAGATTCGTAGCGAGCGAACGAAGCCCCGTCGGGGTCATTCCTTGCAATCTTGACGAAGCTTGCGGAGTTAACCGATTCAAGGTTTGACCCCTTTCCCAGGCTCTAAATGCGGGCTATGGAGTTGCCCCTCCGCGCTCAAGTCCTAGTTTCGGCTGGATTTTTCTCAATATCCGGATACACAGAGATCCAATACTATGAGTAGCCCTTCCCAAAACCCGACGGTAGCACCGCAAAAAGCAACAGCCATGATCGGCGCCGACATCCTGGTAGAAGCCCTGCTGCGCCAGGGGGTGGATAACGTGTTTGCCTATCCGGGCGGCGCATCCATGGAAATGCATCAGTCCCTGGTCCGGCGGCAAGACGAAATGCGCACTATCTTACCCCGCTTTGAACAGGGCGGGGGCTTTATGGCGGCGGGTTATGCCCGCGCCACGGGGAAACCAGGCGTATGTATGGCAACCAGCGGACCCGGGGCAACCAACCTCCTCACTGTCATTGCCGATTGCTTCATGGACAGTATTCCGCTCATCGCCATCACCGGCCAGGTTCCCCAACATCTCATTGGCAAGAGCGCATTTCAGGAAACGGATATCTTCGGGATGACCCTGTCCGCGGTAAAGCACAGCTACCTGGTACTGGATCCGGCCGAAATCCCGAAAGTCGTAAAAGAAGCCTTTTACATAGCCTCAACCGGTCGGCCTGGACCCGTCCTCATCGATATCCCCAAAGACGTTCAGCAGAAACGGACCACCCCCGAATTCCCCGAAACCCTGGATCTCATCGGTTACCATCCCCATAAGAGGGCCGCGGATAGAGAACTCATCGAAGTAATCGAACTGATCGAAGAATCCATCAAACCGGTTCTCTACGTCGGGGGCGGGGTCATATCCTCCAATGCCTCGGAGGAACTCTACCGGTTCGTTCAACGAACCCGCATCCCCATTACCACAACCTTGATGGGGGTGGGAGCCTATCCGGAAACAGACGACCTTTCCATGAAATGGTTGGGCATGCATGGAACCGTCACGGCCAACTATGCCGTGGCCGAGTCCGACGCCCTTTTCGCATTCGGCGCCAGGTTTGACGACCGCGTGACCGGATTGGTCAGCAAATTCGCCGAACACGCCCAGATCGTTCACATCGATATCGACCGCTCCGAACACCACAAAAACAAAATCGTTCAATACCCCATCCAATCCGACCTGAAATACGCCCTGAACCGCATGCTGGAACTCATGGCTGAAAGAAGGTTCAAAGCCCCTGACCTGAGCCCGTGGCACGCAAAAATAAAAAAGTGGAAGGCAGAATTCCCCTTTACCTACGAGAAGAGCCCCCACATCCTTCCCCAGGAAGCGGTCGAAGTGCTCTACCAACTGACCAATGGTGAAGCCATCATCACCACCGGGGTCGGACAACACCAAATGTGGGCCCCCCAATATTATAATTTCCGGCATCCTCGCAGTTTCCTCAGCTCCCTCGGACTGGGCACCATGGGCTTCGGCTATCCAGCCGCCTTGGGTGCCAAAATCGCCCGCCCGGACCGCCAGGTGATCGACATCGATGGAGATGGCTCCTTTCTCATGAACATCCAGGAACTGGCCACAGCGGAGGTCGAAAAGATCCATGCCAAAGCCATGATCCTGAATAACCAGCACCTGGGCATGGTCGTTCAATGGGAGGACCGCTTCTACGAGGGGGTGAGAGCCCAGACCATTCTGGGTGATCCCACCAATATCGGCAGTCCGGATAACCTCGCGGGCCTCTATCCCGATTACGTTAAAATCTCCCAGGGATTTGGCATAAAGGCTCGCCGCATCCACAAAAAAGAAGAGTTGCATGACGCCATTGGGGAAATGTTGGACCACGACGGGCCTTACGTCCTCGACGTGATCATTCCCTATAGCGAACACGTATTGCCCATGATTCCGGCCGGCCGGACCATCGCCGATATGATCCTCACCCCAAATCAACAGGTTAAACTGGAAAAAGGGGACAGCCTTTAGCCCGCATTCCTCACTATTGCACAGAACCTCCCCCGATTTTGTGGACACGAACAGCGCAGTCTGAGAGAGATCATTAGACATGCCAAGAACCCACAGAACCTATGATGAGGAGTTCAAACGTCGAGCCGTTGAACTCTATTTGCACAGTAACAACAGCCTCAAGCAGGTGGCCCGTGAACTGGGGATTTCCGATGGGAGCCTCAGGAAGTGGCGCAAGGATCTCTTCGGGGACCCCTCCGACCAGCAGGGACTTTCCCGCCCCTTGAACGATCCCGAAGAGATGGCCCGCGAGATCCGTCGGCTAAACCGGGAAAACGCTTACCTGCGTCGCCAGCGAGAGATCTTAAAAAAAGCCGCGAGCATACTGGCCGAGGACCCGCAGCTGGGTATGCGCTGATCGATCAAATGCGGGCAATCTATAGAGTGGTTGAACTTTGTCAGGCGCTGGCTGTGAGCAGGAGTGGTTATTACCGATGGCACAGGGGTAAGGCGGGAGCGCGCCGCCGCCAAAATCGGCTCCTCCTGAGCGAAATCAAACGGATCCATGCCGACCGGCACACCCGCTGTTACGGTAGTCCTCGCATGAGCGTGGAGCTCAACCAGCGGGGTTTTCGCTGCTCGGTTAACCGGGTGGCCCGGCTGATGAAGCAAAATGCTCTAAAAGCCTGTAGGGGTAGCCCCTTCCGGCCCAAGACGACCCGGCAGGATCCCCGCAGCCTCCCAGCGCCCAACCGTCTGGCCGAGGCTCCGGACCCGACCGGGCCCGGCCAAATCATGGTCAGCGACATCACCTACATCCCCACTCGGCAAGGCTGGTTGTATCTAGCGGTCGTGATGGACCTCTTCGGCCGCGTAATTCAGGGCTACAAGGTGGCCGAGAGCCTGGCCTCCGGTCTGGTCGTTTCAGCCCTTCACCAGACCAGGAATCGAGTGGGAGGTTTTCACAAAGCCCTCTTTCATTCAGATCGTGGCTGCCAGTATACCAGTCACCAAGTGCGGCAGCAATTGAACGACTTTGGTTGGATTCAGAGCATGAGCGCGCTAGGATACTGTTACGACAACGCCGCTTGCGAGAGCTTCTTTGCCTCCCTCAAAAGCGAATGCTTTCCCCAAAACGGCGTGTTCGAATCCAAGCAGCAGGCCCGCCTGGCCATCTTCGATTACCTCGAGACTTTTTATAACAAACGTCGAAGGCACAGCACCCTGGGATACCTTTCACCAGAAGCATTTCTTCAAAAACACTTCCAAAATCAAAACCATAACCTAACATGAACATACGCTACGCTGTTCGTGTCCACAAAATCGGGGGAAGACCACTACCGAGAATTGCGGGCAAGTGACGAGTGGTTAGTGGCGAGTGATTTGATTAGCGCGTTGAGCATCTTGTTGATCTCGACGCAGTTGCTCAACAAGCGCTTGTCCTTCTGCGCTGTTTGCCGGAATGACCGCCTCTTCTGCGAGGTAATTAACTCTCCACTCCCCACTCTCCCCTCTCAGAGCCGTTGCGGTTTGACTTCCCAGCCGGGCAAGACCAATTTTGATTTATCAAAATGAGAATTTTTATCAGTCTAACTCTGCTTCTGGCAGGGCTTCCCCTGAACGGGAAAATACGGGTTGTGACCACCACCACCATGATCACGGACCTGGTTCAGGACATAGGAGGCGATAAGATCCACCTGACCGGGATGATGAACCCGGGGGTGGACCCCCATCTCTACAAGGCCAAGCCCAGCGACATCCAAAACCTGCAGCGCGCCCAGGTGATATTTTACAACGGGTTGTTTCTGGAGGGAAAGATTGGAAACATCCTGGAAAAACTGGAGGGAAAGGGAAAGTCGGTATACGCCGTCACCGCCACCATACCTGAGTCCCGCTTGCTGGAACCACCCGAATTTGCCGGGAATTATGATCCTCACGTATGGTTTGACCCCACTTTGTGGCAATATGCCATCGGGGTGGTGGTGGACGGACTGAGCCAGGCCGACCCTTCGCTGGCAAAAGTATTTGCTCGCGAAGGGGCCCGGGCGCAAAGGAATTACCGGGCCATCCACGCCTGGGCCAGCCAAGCGGTGGACCAGATTCCCTCCTCGGCCCGCATTTTGGTAACCAGCCACGATGCCTTCAATTATTTCGGCCTGGCTTACAGGTTTCAGGTGGTGGGAGTGCAGGGCATATCGACGGCTACCGAGGCGGGTTTGGCCGACATGGTTAAAATGGTCGATTTTATCGAGGAAAAAGGGGTCCGGGCCATCTTCGTCGAATCCACCGTGGCTCCGGCCGCCATTGAAAGCATCAGCCGCGACGCCGGTGTAAAGATCGGAGGAGAATTGTATTCCGATGCCATGGGCATTCCCGGTACAACTGAAACCCGCCATGGAGATACCTATGACCTGGGCACCTATGAGGGAATGATCAAACACAATGTCTACCGCATCGTGGATGCGCTGAAATAATGCTTGGGGTTATGCTTGCGCGATTACTGCAAATCTTTTCCCGGCGCCCCAGAGTCGAAAAATGCCTCCAGCAACGGAATTCCGAGGGCGACCCCCCCACCTCATCCCCTTCCAACCGCCCCTGGATCGGCGTAGACCTGGACGGAACTCTGGCCGAAGATGGACCCTGGGTGGACGCATATCACATCGGCCAGCCTGTGGAGCCCATGATGAATCGGGTAAAGGAATGGATTGCCCAAGGCATAAAGGTAAAAATTGTCACCGCCAGGGCCGGGGTTCCCCACGGAATACCCCCGGTAAAGGCTTGGCTCAAAAAACATGGCCTGCCCGATCTCGATGTGACCAACGAAAAAGATTTCAACATGATCGAGTTGTGGGATGACCGGGCCATTCAAGTCATTCCAAACACCGGAACACCCGTCCTCAACCGGTCCACAGACAAGAAAAGGGTCAGCCCTGAATGGCACTAAGTTAAGCGACATTGTAGAGGAATATAGTATGGACGCCAGTCGGGGTCATGCCGTAGAAAAGTGATGCCTTCCGAAAGAAAAGGGTCAGGTCTTAAAAACTGTATTCCGTTGTACTCCATACACTTTTACAAGACGACTGACCCTGTAAGGCATAACTTTTTACGTCTTGACCCCTTCCTTCTCCGAGATGATCGAACATTCCAAAAGTCGCTTAACTTAGTGCCATTCGGGTCAGCCCTTGAATTTTGGTATCGATACCAGACGCAGTTGCCTAATCAAAGGATCAAGATACCAAAATTCAAGGGCTGACCCTTTTCTTGTCTCAAATTGACTTGCCCCTCAACCTTTCAGGTCTTTTCATCAAGGCAATTTTGACTCATCAAAATTTCAATTTTTACTACTAAAAACTGTTATGTCGCCCCAAGCACCTCCACCCCTGGAGATTCACGACCTCACGGTAGCCTACCACAAAAAACCCGTGCTCTACGGCATCGATCTGGTGGTCCCGTCCGGCCAATTAGTCGGAATTGTCGGGCCGAACGGGGCTGGAAAATCGACCTTGATCAAAGCCATCCTGGGTCTGACCCCTCCCAGCAGCGGGTGGGTAAAAATTTTTGGCAAACCTTATCGGAACAACGCCAAGCGCGTGGGCTATGTTCCCCAGCGGGAATCGGTGGATTGGGACTTCCCGGTCAATGTCATGGACGTCGTTCTGATGGGACGCTACGGTCACCTGGGGTGGTTGAAACGCCCCGGAAAAGTGGACCGGGAGGTCGCTGAGGCCTGCCTGGAAAAAGTCCAAATGCTGCCCTATGCCAAGCGCCAGATTTCCAACCTCTCCGGGGGGCAGCAGCAACGGGTGTTTTTGGCCAGAGCGCTGGCCCAGGAAAGTGATCTTTACTTGTTGGACGAACCTTTTTCCGGGGTGGATGTGGCAACGGAAAGCGCCATTGTCACCATCCTGGGCCAATTGCGGGCCCGGGGGAAGACGCTGCTGGTTGTTCACCACGACCTGACCACGGCCCGGAATTATTTTGATATGCTGCTGCTGCTCAACATGCGAATGGTGGATTTCGGTCCCACCGATGAGGTTTTCACCAATGAAAAACTCCAGGCCACCTACGGCGGGCGGCTGACCATCCTTTCCCAAGTAGCAAACAGCCGCAGCCAGAAAAAGGAAAACCTGCCCGTTGGACCATAATGCATCCAAACCATCCATACCGGGGGTTGGCCCTGGCCCTGGTGGCCGGACTGCTCCTGCTGTCCGCCGGTGATCTTTCCGCCGCCAAGATCGGCGATCTTTCCGACACCCGTTTCTGGGACCAACTGGTTCGGTTTTTTTCCCTGCGCGATCCCTCCGTACGCTACACTCTGACGGCTTCCCTGTTTTTGGGAACCTGTTGCGGGCTGCTGGGGAGTTTTATCGTGGTGCGCAAACTCTCCCTGATGGGGGACACCCTGAGTCACGCGGTGCTGCCCGGGGTGGCATTGGGCTTCCTGTGGACCATGACAAAAAACCCCTGGGCCATTTTCGTGGGAGCCACCCTTGCCGGTTTACTGGGCACCGTGGTGGTTCATTGGATTCACACCACCACGCACATTAAAGAGGACAGCGCAATGGGCCTGGTGCTTTCGGGGTTTTACGCTTTGGGGATATGCCTTTTCACCATGATCCAGCAACTGCCTACCGGCAACAAAGCCGGGCTCGACAAGTTCATGTTCGGTCAGGCCGCCGCCCTGAGCACCGACGATCTATGGATGATCGGCATCATAACCATCCTTTCCCTCATCGCAATCCTCCTGTTCTACAAGGAATTTCTCGTAACCAGTTTTGATTTCGGTTTCGCCCGGGCGCTGGGGCTGTCCGCCCGATTCTTCCATTATCTGATCATGCTTTTGCTGGCCTTATCCGTTGTCATAGCCTTGCAGGCGGTGGGCGTTGTCCTGGTGTCGGCCCTGCTCATTACCCCTGCAGCCACCGCATTCCTCCTGACCGACCGGATGCACCGCATGCTCATTTACGCCAGCCTGTTCGGTATGGGCGCCGGGGTTGCAGGCGCATTTTTCTCCTACTTGGGCAACAGCTTGCCCACCGGCCCCTTCATAATTATTGCGGCAAGTACGCTTTTCGCCCTGGCCCTCCTTTTCTCCAATCGTTACGGCATCATTCCCCGATGGATCCGAAACCGGTCCCGCGACCGGCGCATCCAGGTAGAAAATACCCTCAAAGCAGTCTACCATGTTCGGGAAAAAAACGCTTTCTCCCATGAGGGCATCCCAGTGAAAGCGTTGGGGGATCGGAGAAATCTCTCCTCCTCTGAAGTGGAAAAAGAAATCCGCCAATTGGTGCAGCAGGGCTTGGCTACCCTGGAAGAGGGAGAACCCGAGGCCTCCCCGTCTGGGGAAAGAAAGCTTTTTCTCACCTCCTCCGGGTGGGAGACGGCTTGCCGTATTGTGCGCAACCACCGGTTGTGGGAACTCTACCTCACCGAGTCGGTTCGGTATCGACCCGACCACGTTCACGACGATGCCGAGGAAATCGAGCACCTGTTGGGTGAAGACACCGTGCGACAACTGGAACGCCGTCTAAATTATCCGACCCGCGATCCACATGGGAAACTCATCCCCAGCCTGCGGGATCTCAGCCAGACACCTTTTGCCGGTCCTTCCCGATGAAAATGATTCCTCCATTCGATGTCGTGTCGTTTATTAGAGCCCCTTGGGCGGAGGCCGGGGAAAGTTCCCTTTGGATTGTGGTCATGGGTTTCCTGGTCAATGCAGCCTGTGGCCTGGTGGGAAGTTTTCTCGTTCTCCGGCGCATGGCCCTTGTGGGGGACGCTATCAGCCACAGCGTCCTTCCCGGCATAGCGGTGGCTTTTCTTTTGTCTACCTCCCGCTCCAGCGGCCTGATGTTGATGGGGGCGGTCGGGGCCGGTTTGTTTGCCGTCTGGCTGATCGAATTCATCCACCGCAACACCCGGGTGAAGCCGGATGCGGCCCTGGGGGTCACTTTCACCACCTTGTTCTCCATCGGGGTCATACTGATTGCCCTCTACGCCGATCAGGTGGATCTGGACCTCGAATGTGTCTTGTACGGGGAAATAGGCTTTGTCTATTTTGCCGAGGGCATTGCTCTTTTGGGAATAGAAGTCCCGATCCCGGTTCTCCGTATGGCGGTCACCTTGTTCGGCCTGCTCGTATTGATCCTCCTTTTTTACAAGGAAGCGCTGGTGACCTCCTTCGATCCGGTCCTGGCCACGTCCCTGGGAATTCCGGCGCGCTGGATTCATTACGGCCTCATGCTGAGCCTGTCCGTGGTGATCGTGTTCTCTTTTGAATCGGTCGGCGCCATATTGGTTATCGCCATGCTCATTTTGCCCAGCGTTACCGGGTCGTTGCTGTCCGACCGCCTGACCCATATTCTGATAATGTCGGTGGCCTTTTCCGCCCTTTACGCCCTGGCCGGATTTCACTTGGCAACCTGGTTGAACTGTTCCCCAGCCGGCGCCATGGTGGTGGCTGGGTTCCTGATATTTTGCCTGGCCTGGATTTTCAGTCCCCGCCGTGGCCTGCTGGTCCGGATCAGGAAAGGCAGAGGAGGCTTCACCCCGGATGTCAGGGGGAAGTTGAACCCGGGATTGGGAATTAAGAATTAGGAATTGTGAGTTTGCTAATCAGTTGGCCCTCATAATGGAAGGGAAACCAACATCAAAAACCCTTCCGTGTAACTTGTCCTGCCGTAGCCCTTGGGCGAAGCGGGACCTGTCCTTGCGTAGCCTTTAGGCGAAGCGGGATCCGTGGTTCATCTTCTTCTCCAAGTCGTTGATTTTTCGATCACGATCACGATCACGATCAAGATGATTCACTTCGTGCTCCTTCGTGTCCTTCGTGGATCCAATTCCCAATCCGTGCCCATCCGTAGTCTATCTCTTCAACCATCATTCCATTTCTCCATCATTCCTTTCCCCCCTCTGTGTTCTCTGTGGTTTTTCTCCCTCTTCTTCTTGGCGTCCTCGGCGAGCTTTGCGAGAGTCTCTTCCTGGATACTGCATTTTTCCGTGGTCAGCCCTTGAATTCCGGGAAAAAGGGATTGACCCTCTTTTCCTCACCAATGGAAGACATGGGGCCGTGCCCGGGGCAGACCACCGTATCGTCCGGCAGGGTAAACAGGGCCTTTCGGTTGGTTTCCAGAGCGGCTTGATAGGACACCATCCCCCCACCCATGGACTGGGCAAACAAAGCGTCCCCCACTATGGCCACGGGCCGCTTCAGGCCCCGGACGACATAAGAAATACCACCGCGGGCATGCCCCCAAGTCGATCGCGTTTCAATCTCGAGCGATCCGAGGCTGAAGATTTTTCCGGCAGAGAAGGATTGCCCTATGGATGACCTTTCTCCCTCCCCCACAAAAACGGGGCAGGAATATGCTTCCACCACCTGGTCCACGGCAGCTATGTGGTCCCCATGGGTATGGGTGAGGAAAAGCGATTTCACGGTAAGGTTTTTTCCCTTGATGAAAGTCAGCATTGCCTCGGCCTCGGCTCCCGTATCGAAAATACCTGCCTCGCCCGTAGCCGGATCCCAAACCACAAATGCGTTCACGGTCATGTCTCCATAAATGGTGTTGAACAGGGCCAGGCCTTCCACCTCCACTTCCTTAGGATACCAGGTCTTCCGGCCTGCCACTACCAAGGCTTCCGCATCCAAACGGAGGGGACCGGCCAGGAGGCGGACGTGATCCTCATTGAACTTGCCTCGCAATGCCTTCCCAATGGCATCCCTAGACAATCCGGTTTGGTCAGCTATCTGAGAGGTGGTTAAACTCAATCCCCGGGCCGCTTTGCCCAGGATGTCTTCAAAATAATCTTCAATGGGCACTTTCATAGTAAAATCAATTCGGCAAGGGGGGGGAGGATTGACGTCGAGTTCCGCTTTACAAGCAAAAATTGCCTTCCCTTTCCCCAACCTTTCCAGCAGAAAATGTCTCCGGGGGTCCTCGGGTAAATCCTATTTCAATGGGTTTTCAACCGGACCACAGGTAAAAACTTGATCCCCCAGGGCAAGTCTTGCTTCATCCAACTGCTTATCCATGACTTACAATTTCGACAATCCCCCCGGGCGCCAGGGAACGGCCAGCCTGAAATGGGAAAAATACCGCAAGCGGGACGTGATACCCCTTTGGGTGGCGGACATGGATTTTGTTTCCGCCCCCGAGATAGTGGAGGCGCTTCAAAGGCGGGCCAGCCACGGTGTGTTCGGCTATACGGTGCCTGGGGAAGAGGTGAAAAGAAGCGTAGTCAACTACCTCGGGCGACAACACAATTACGTCGTAGACCCCAGGTGGATCATATGGACCCCAAGCGTGGTTCCCGCGCTCAACCTCTTCTGCCGCGCCTTTGGCCAACCCGGCGGCAGCGTCATGACCGCCACCCCCGTCTACGCTCCGTTCCTCACTGCGCCGGTCTATTCCAGGAAAAAGCTGATTACGGTGGACCTGTGTTGGGACGGCTCGCGTTGGACCTTCGATTTTGAGGCCATGGAGAAAGCAATCCGGCCCCACACCAAGTCGTTTATCCTGTGCAATCCGCACAATCCGGTGGGGCGGGTATTCTCCGGATCAGAATTGAGGGCCTTGGGGGAATTCTGCATCCGGCACGATCTCATCCTGTGTTCCGATGAAATCCATTCCGATCTGATTCTGGAAAGCCACCTCACCCACCTGCCGACCAATTTGCTCGGCTCCGAGATCAGCCGGCGGACCGTCATGCTCATGTCCCCCAGCAAAACCTACAACCTGCCCGGCTTGTGTTGCGCCTATGCCGTGATCGAAAACCCGGAACTTCGCTCGACTTTTCAGAAAGCGGCCCGCGGAATCATCACTGAAATCAACATCTTTGGTTACGTGGGCTGCCAGTCCGCTTACGACCGGGGAGAACCCTGGCGCCAAGCCCTCCTGCAATACCTTCGGTTAAACCGGGACTTTCTCTATTCCTTCGCCGAGGAAAAACTGCCGGGAATCAAATTGCGTCCAATGGAGGCTACCTACCTGGCCTGGATGGACGTGCGATCACTTCACTTGAAAAATCCCGCCGCCTTTTTCGAAAAACACGGGGTCGGCTTGTCCGACGGCGTTCCTTTCGGCTCCTCCGGCTACCTTCGCCTGAACTTCGGTTGCCCGCGACGACGCCTCCAACGAGCCCTGGAACGGATGGCCTCCGCCCTGGCCTCCCGGTAACTAAACCGCATTTCTCACAAAATTCGTAGTGAGCGACAGAAGCCCCGTCGGGGTCATTCCTTGCAATCGATTCCGCTGATAAACCCCCTTATTCTGATGGCAGTTAGATTGCATGACGGCAGCCAATTTCCATCGGCCCTTGCCGTTGGATCGGGCCATTTTTTTAACAGAAGGGCGCAGCAAGGCAATCCCGCCGCTTTTGAGCCACTCTGCCATCCCAAAAGGACCTTCGGAAGTCCAAAAAGCCGGCTCTAGGCCGCTTTTATCGGTTCTCGGCACTGCCACTGCACAAGCCGGAGCCAACGGTTGATGTTAACCGCTGCACCCTGCAGATAATTGGCCAAGGCGGTCTTGGCCAACCCTCGGTAGCGGGTGCGGCGAGCCCCCTGTCGGGTCAACTCACTGATGCTGCCCTCGATCGCGGCGCGTCGATGCATCTTGAGCTTGAAGGCATCCGTTTTCATCTCCCGGCGGCGTTGCTGAAGCAGATCGTGGTGCAGGCCCACGCTCAAATGCCGCCGGCCGTCTTGGCGCTTGGTACATTGCTTTTGCAGGCAACAGGTGTCGCATAAGCTGCCCCATTCGAAGCGCAGATAAACTCTGTCCTGGTGACTGTCATTGATCAAACTGCATTGTCTGCTGGTATGACCCGCTGGGCAGATGGCCCGGCGCTTAGCCACATCGACATCAAACTCGGTGGCATCGAAGATGGTTTTGTTCGCATTGCCCGGAGGGCGCGCCGGTCCCACCAGTTCGCGTTCTTGTTGCTTGGCCTCGGCCAGGGTGTCATCGCTGACGTAACCAGCATCAACGTAGAGTTCGCAAGGAACATTATCATGATGCTGCGCCTGTGCTTTTAGCACCCGTTGCATGCCCTCAAAATCACTCGTAATGGCTTCAGTGGTGGTGACCTCCAGCAAAAATTGCTCGGTCGGTTCTCCCTTTTTCTTGGGCTTATCACAGTCCGGCACGCTCTCGGCCACTTGAGCCTTGTAACCGATCCAGGTTTTGGTTTTTGCCGAGTCCTTCGTACTCCATTGCGCCTCCGCATCATGGGGGTTTCGTACCGTGCCGCTTTTCTGGCGCTTGCGCACCGTGAGCTTTTCACCGCACACCTCATACTGCTCCTCAAAAACCCGCTTCAACAACAGCACTTTGGCGTGATGGCGGATCTTGGACGGTTGTCGGCCCAGCCATTCGAGCACGACCAGGACATCGCGGCCGGTCCTCTCGGCTTGCTTGGCCACCTTCTCTTTGCTCAGCCGGTGCCAGGGCAACTCACTTTCACAGTATCGCTCGCGATACTGCCGGTAATTGTCCAACGACTCGGCTAATCCCCAAAGGCCTACCTGCTCGATGAAAAGGCGAAGGGTTTCGCGCATACATTCCAGATAGCTCATCTTGGCCACGCATCCAAAAACATGGGTGGAGTCGAGCCGTTGTCGGCCACCCTTGCGTACCAGCCCCTCCGCCCCCAAGGCATCGAGAATGGCATCAAATCCAACCCTCTGCATCCCCCCATCAACCAAGCGTTGGCGGAACTTCACCAGGGTGGTGGGATGAAACCCCTTTTCATCAACCTCCAGGTCCAAAGCATACTTCCAGCCCAGATGCATATCTACATGCTCCAAGGCTTTTCTGTCCGGCAACTTTTCGATGAATTGCAAAAGGCTCACCCCCAACACCAGCACCGGCTCCACCGCAGGGCGCCCATTATCCTGACAATACAACGCGCACAGTTGCTCGCGCTTGGCCTGCAGGACGGGCAAAATCTTCTCGCGAAAGAGCCGATAACGGTTGGATGGATCGAAGAAATCCTCCATTAACACCGACACATCAAAAAAACTGCTTTGGACCTTAGCTTTAGGCAGACTCATGGTTGAGGTAAGGATAAGTTGACAACAAAAGGATCTACGGCTAGCTTAAAAACTAGTTAATGAAAAGGCAAGCAAATTATCCAATGAAATTGCAAGCGGTTCGATCCAAAGGACAGAAGGAGCGCTTGTATGTCCATATTCCCGTTCCCCTGGCTGCGGCCCTGGGCATGCACAAAGGCGAGCAAGTCCACTGGGAATTGCTCGATAGAGGGGAATTGCATCTGATCCGCTGTGCGCCCCCTCCACCTCTTACCGAACTCCGTGCTCAAAGACCCCAATCATGAGGGGGGTTTTTCAGCAGAATCGCAATCTTGACGAAGCTTGCGGAGTCAACCGATTCAAGGTTTGACCCCTTCCTCTGCGATGTCTGCACAGGATGGACAGGATTTGGATGATCCGTGCCTATCCGTGTAATCGTAATCTTGATCGTGATCTTGATCCCTCACCCTAATTCCTAATTCGTGAGCTTTGCGAACTTCCCCCTTTCGTGCCCCTTCGTGTCCTTCGTGGATCCAATTCCCATTCAACCTTTGTCCCATCATTCTATTACTCCACTACTCCATCACTCCTTCTTCCTTCTTCTTTCTTCCTTTCCCTCATCCTCCATATCCTGTCCATCCTGTATATCCATGTTTAATTCCCCTTCGTGAGCATGGCTAAATTTCCACCTCTTCTTCCCCTCTCTGTGCTCTCTGAGTTCTTGTAGGTCTCCCAATCATGAATTTACCGGCTTTTGAGCGCTTTCGAGAATGGGTCCAAATCACTCGTCGCAGAAAGCGCTCGAAAAAGCCTTTGATCGTGCCAATGGTTATGGTTGAACGTGCCAGGAACCCCCTGCGAAGCGGTTGCTACCACCTCGCAGGGACTTCGCAAGAGATCAATCTGAGTTCCGAACTTACTTATGCTGAGTTCATCGCAGAGCGGAGATCCTGCGAAGTATCCTGGCTGAATATCAAACAGTTATCAGAGCCCCATGCTACGGCAGGTAAGCTCGCCTCTACAAGAGTGATATAAGCCATGGAAAATAAAAAATACCATTATATAGCCATCGACATCTCCAAGTCTGACTTGGAAGTGAGAACCCAAAATCACCGTTGCAGCTTAAGCAACAATCCCACCGGCTTTAAGGCCTTGGTTAAAATCGCCGGCCGGCAGGACCAACCCCTGGTGGTTTGCGAAGCAAGCGGTGGATACGAACGCCCTATGATGGATTATCTTCATCAAAAGCAAATAGCGGTGGTTCAGGTCAATCCCAGGCTCATCCGCAGCTACGCGCGCAGCGAAGGCCTCAAAGCCAAGACTGATCCCATAGATGCCTTGATGATTCTGGGTTTTGCCCAGGAGAAACGCTTGCAACCAGGCGCTGTCCCCGATCCCATCCGCCAAGAACTGGCCGCTTGGCTGGATCGAAGAAGTCACCTCACCGAGCAGTTGGCACGCGAGAAGAACCGCATCCAAAACAGTCCGAAGTGTATCAAAGGCGATATTGAGTGGATGATCAAACGCATAGAAAAACGCATAGAAGTTATTGATAATCGAATCCGAGACCTCGTGAAAAAGGATCACCAGCTCAGCCAAGAAGCCCGCCTGCTTCAATCGGTTTCCGGAGTCGGCCCAGTCACGGCCTGGACCCTGTTGGCCTACTTCAGTGAACTGGGAAAGCTCAAGCGCAATCAAATAGTCGCCCTCGCTGGTATAGCTCCCTACAATAGGGACACCGGCAGGTTCAAAGGCAAACGCAAGATTGAAGGGGGACGGGCCAAAGTCAGAAAATGCCTCTACATGGCAGCCCAGACTGCGGCCATCCATAATCCGGTCATTAAACCTTATGTGGAAGGATTAAGAGCCAGAGGTAAACCGTACAAATGCGCTATGGTTGCGGCCATGAGGAAGATGCTCATCCACCTTCATTTTCTTATGAAAAATCATCAATTAAGCCTTGCTTCGTGACACAGTTGCTCTGTGGTTATTCCCCAATTCCTAATTCCTAATTCCTAATTCGTGAGCTTTGCGAACTTCCCCTTCCTCCCGGGCAAATTCGCGCAACCATCGCCCGATCATGGCCTTGTCGTAATACAAGTTGTCGTGATAGTTGGTGCGTATCCGGAAATCAAAAGCCAGATCCACCAAACTCTCCTCCCCTGTCTGCAAAACATTCCCATTCCCATCGACCAACTCGTAACGGAACGTCATGCGAGGAGGGTAAATGCTTCTCACGATTCGGATATCATGGGTTAGCAGACCCCTCCACGGTTCGTGCTCCCCAGCCAGATCGATATCGGTGAAGGTCAGGGTCAGAACGAGGCCCTCCCGCAACTGTTTCGCCCCGTACTTTTCAATATACTCCTTCATCTCGGGCAGGTATATCCGCTGGCCCTTCTTGTTTCCGGCGTAATAGTAATCGATATCCCGGTATTCATCCGGGTTTTGGAAAATTACCACCACCTCGGCCGCCAGGTTGCCCCAGGCAAAAAGCCAACCCAAGAGGAGAAGGGAAAAGGTTTTCATGCTTTTTGTTGTCTCCAATTACACCATGAGTCTCTGCCAGCCATCAACGCCATATTTCCCCTACCAGCATTTATACGGCATTTCGACGCCATTCGGATGACCCCCCGGGACAACTTTTTCACTGCCGGGAGACTTGTAATAACCACATAAAGCACAAAATACACAGAGGGGCGAGGCGCCGTTGGCGCTTCTCCTCTGTGGTTTGTACATTCTGAGCCTAACGGAGGGCGGGTTTTCCAACCCGCCTTATAAACGCAATGGCGAACCAGCCTCCAGGCGTGGCGGACAAGAATTCCGCCCTTCTTTCGCCACTCGCCACTAACCACTGATAACTGAATTTTTTGACTCCCGCAAAGCTCGCGAAGGACGCAAAGAGACATGAATTGGGAAACTGGAATGAGGTATTTTTCCTACAACGCTACGCTTGATCCGGCTTCGCCGGAACAGGATCGCTTCGCGAACAGGAGATTAACCACGGATGGGCACGGATTAAATTTTTTACTGGAAGTGAACGGAGGGCGGGTTTTCCAACCCGCCTTAAAAACGCAATGGCGGACCCGCCTCCCGGCGTGGCAGGCAGGAATGTCCGCCCTCCTTTCGCCACTCGCCACTAACCACTGACAACTGAATTTTTTGACTCTCGCAAAGCTCGCGAAGGACGCAAAGAGACATGAATTGGGAAACTGGAATACTCACGAAATTTTGTCGTCATTCTTCCTGCCATGCATCATCTATTGTAAGGAATCAAAAAGAGGCTTCCGCTTCTCTTTCAAGGGGATAAAGGCAGAAGAAGAATAAGAAGAAGAAACGAGAAAATTTTCATGGGATGGTGATTGAGAGAACTGTAGGAGGGGGTTTATCCCCCGATCCTCGAAACGGCCTCACCGCAATCGGGGGATAAACCCCCTCCTACAATTTCGTAATATGTTATCAATAAAACATTTATACAGACCATTGTTTAAGACTCCTGAGTAGGTACCCCATTGTAAAATTAAACCCCATCCAAATATCACTGCCCCTACTGCGGAAAGGGAGGCTTTAGCCGAGTTAATGGACCGGCGAGCCCAACTGAGCGAGACCCTAAGTCGGGAGGAGCATAACTTGGCCAAGAGTCCTCCTTCGATTGGAGCTTCCATCCAGCGCATGATCGCGGTCCTACAGGAGGAAATCGAAGGCATCGATCAAGTCATAAGAGAACTCCTGGCCGATAACCGGGAGATGGGTGACCAGGACCGCCTTTTCCAATCCGTCCAAGGGGTAGGACCGGTAACCTCCTGGACCATCCTCGCTTACCTCGGCGATATTTCACAATTCAAACGCAACCAGTTGGTGGCCTTTGCCGGGGTGGCTCCCCCTGCCAAAGGCGCCGGAGAGAAAACAGGCAAGCGTAGCATTCGGGGAAGAAAAGCCAATGTCCGCAGATCGCTTTACATGGCTGCCAAAAGCGCCGCCACCCACAACCCGGTGATCCGTGCTTACGTTGAAGGACTCTGCAAGCGCGGAAAACTTTATGAAATCGCCTTGAATGCGGCAATGCGCAAATTACTCATCCACTTGCACTCCCTTGCCAAAAAACAAAGAAATGCCCTGTAGGCTAACCCAGTTGCGGACCTTTTTTGCCCAGGCGAGGTGAAGGGGGAGGGAGGCGCCGTTGGCGCCAATGAGGAATTAAGAATTAGGAATTAGGAATGAAAAGGCAGGGAGAATTGACCACGGATGAGCACGGATAAGTACGAATTGAATTTTCAACTGGAAGTTAACGGAGGGCGGGTTTTCCAACCCGCCTTAAAAACGCAATGGCGGACCCGCCTCCCGGCGTGGCGGACAGGAATGTCCGCCCTCCTTTCGCCACTCGTCACTAACCACTGACAACTGAATTAATTGACTCTCGCAAAGCTCGCAAAGAACGCAAAAAGACATGAATTGGGAAATGTGAGAAAGGGGCCACAATAAATCGCCCAGTATTGTCAAGAGGCGAGACCTGACGTCTTCCTTACCCCTGTTGTCTATCTGGACAAAATTATGCCAACAGATTTGTTGGCAACAAATCTGTTGGCATGCCGGCCCAAGAACTATCGCCATGATAATTGGAAAAATATTGCCCGGCCTCATGCACTACAAAAGCCGGGAATTGCGCGATAGGCAACAATCCTGTGAATCCATGAGGATTCTGGATTCACTGACCATGGGCGCCATCACCTATCTCTTCAACCTCAGTGCCTCTTGTGGCTTTGCGCCCTCGGAATCCAAAAAAGGGTAGAAAAACAACGCAAAAAGTCAAAAATTAAGAACTGACCCCTTTTGCCTTATTAGTTGACTTAGGGGTACGACAGAGACATAGGTTACAAATAATCCGGGCACATCGGTTACACTTTATTACTTTCATTTAGGGTTCGGTGTGTCGAGGATTTCCGATTCGCAGGGGCGATGTAGGCCGTAGGCCGGAAGCGCCTCTGCGAGTCGAACCTCAGGTTTCCCAGATACAGATTAGCGTAATGCAATTGGACCGTGCCTTGGTCGTCTTCAAACAGTCCCATCCGGCAACCGGCAAAGTGTTCTCCCACATGATAGCTCTTCCCCTCAAAAGATAGAAAGCCTCTGGTCGATATCGTCTTGACGAGGTAGTTTTTGGGGTAACGGATTTTGACGTTTTCGCCCATGCGTTTTGATGAGGGTTGGTACACTTCGGCCGGTCTTTGCATGCCGAGAGCTTCGTGAGGCCTTTCGTGATTGTAGGTGTGTGCCCAGCGTTGGAACCGTCGTTGTTGGGCAAGCAGGTTGGCCGAAGGCGGCTGGGTGGCTTCCGCTTTCAGATCCCGATGCATGCGTTCGTGAGAACCGTTGTCCTGGGGATGCCCAGGACGGGTAAACTCAACGGCGATCCCCTGCTCAATCCACCAGACACTCAGCCGGGAGAGGCGCCCTAGCCCATTAGCCGAAAATGGAGTGCCATGATCGACCCGGATGATGCCGGGAAGCCCGTAAAGACGGGCCATACGCTTGAATCCACGGTAGGTGGTAGCGAATTGTTGATTGGGCATGGCCCGGCAACCCAGTATGTAGTGGCTATTGAGATCTTTCAGTGTCAAGGGGTCACAACGGGTGCCGTCTGCCAGCTTGAACCAGCCCTTGAAATCGATCGTCCAGACATGGTTGGGATACTCGGCCTGGGTCAACTCGCAAGGTTGAACCAGATAGGCTCCAGGTCTCCGCCGGCGGGGCTTGATCATGCCGTTGCGCTTCAGTATTGCTCCAATCGTACTGCACGAGGGAGGCCTCCCGATGCCATGCTTCTTCAAAAGCAAATCCCTGAGCTTTTTCGGTCCCCAGGTCGGGTGCTTGCGGCGGTCCTGCAAGATGAGCTTTTCAACCACCGCATCGGTCAGGTTGGCATAACGCTGTGGGCACCGGCTTTTCTCATGCAAGCCGGAGGCTCCATGTTGCTCGTATCGTCGCAGGTACTTGTGGCCAGTCTTGCGGCTGATTCCGAAGTCATGACACAGCTCTGATATCGTAAATCGTCCACTCTTGGCCAAGTGCACGAATCTTAGTTTTTGGTCCATTAGGTCTACAGTTTTCCAGGGCATAATGCCCAGTTTGACTGTAACCTATGTCTCCGGTCTATCTGTTACCGATGTCTCCGGTTCATACCAGGGAAATATTTTCGTCTGGTTTTGGATCATAGCCACAGCTACCTTATCGAATTCGACCATCGCCATACCCCTCGGCTGTCCGAAGGTTAAATTCCATGAATCAAGATCTCAATAGCGACCTTCGCAACTCAACCCAGTATGGGTACCGAGAAGCAAGCAAAGCCCTACAAATCCCGGCTTCAACCTTGCGTGCATGGACTCGTGGACAAGAAGGGTTCGAACCAGTTTTTCGTCCGGCAGGCAATGGAGGATTGTCCTATTTCAATCTCATTGAAGCCCAGGTTCTGCGAGCAATTCGGATGGTAGGTAAGATCAAGATGAGCTGCGTCAGAGAGGCTTTGAATGTAGGGCTGGAGGATCATGGAATAGAACGACTATTGATCCACAGAGATTTCAGATTCGGAAGAAGTGGGCTATTTATCGAGAAGTATTCACAACTTGTCAGGCTCACTCGCTCCAAACAAATGATCTTTGCGTTAATTTTGAATGAACACCTGAGCCGTGTCGAATACGATGGGGAAGGCTTCCCAAAATTGTTTTACCCGAATTTAGCAAAATATTCCGAAAAAAAGTATATTCGCATAAACCCCTTTGTTTCGTTTGGCCGAGCCACCGTCAAAACGAAGCCTATTTCCACGCAGGCCATCGTATCCAGAATTGATGCGGGTGAAGATTTAATATTTGTGGCTGAGGATTACGAAATTAAGAGGGAGGAAGTTGAAGCAGCGATCTATTACGAAGCCGGTCGATGTGGTCCTGTTTACGGATGAGGATACCGGCTGTCATCGGGACAACCTGCTGCCATCAATCCTGATCGGATCCGGGTTAACCCGCATTTCTCACAAAATTCGTTGCGAGCGAACGAAGATCGAGTGCTGGTGTGGGTTTCGCACCGATGAGCGGGTGAAGCTGGGTCGACACCCTGCAAAGTCGCGAATCCAACGAAGTCCGCACCAGTGCCGAGATTCCGGAGCGCAGTAGAAGATTTGTGAGAAATGTGGGTTTATGGTCGAGTGTTTCGAAAAACACTTCGACCGCGGAATAGAAGATAATGAATGGCTATCTTTTTGTGGTAATAGAGGGTGGATAGCCGTCACCAAGGATAAGAGGATCAGGTTCCAAGACGCTTCAACGATTGCTTATCCGACAAAGATGTTGTTCCTGTGCCACTCAATAAAATCAGGGCCCGGGATAAACCGAGTCGGGAGTTGGATTTGCTGTCCTTCATATCCTAACAAGAGGCTACGCACGGTATCATTTCTGGAATGTGAAACTCGCCTGCTGACTATAACGCTATAATTATCCTCGACAGCGATCAGCCCTCGGTCAAATGCGCGGTCGTGCAAGGCGTTCAAGCACAGCCCGTTACGCGGATTCAGTTTTTCTGTGCTGTCGGATTCTGCCCAAGGCTTGATGTGGCTTGCAATTAGCAGCGTTTCAATGTCAATGCCGGTGATGCAGCATGCGCTTTCATAGGCAGATAGTATCGCCTTTCGGAAAAACGGCTGATTTTCGCGGACTTTGCGAACAGCCAACCTTTCTCTCCCGCGCAATTGAGTATGCGCCTCAGTATCAGCCGTGATGACATCAGGCGAACTGTCAATTCCTGCTTCTCTTTCCGCGATTAGCCTTTGGCTCTCGTCGATAAGCGCCTGCCAATTGTCGTGAAACTCATCCCAAATCTCCTTGTCCAAGCGCGATGCATTTCGAAGCCCGGTTATTCCTCGCCGTTTCAACTCAGGGTCAAAGCTCCCGAAGTTTCCGATTTTCATATTCACGGAAGAAGGAGTGCGATCGACCAGTTTGGCGAAGCGTCGAACTTCCGGATGGGACTTTTTAGAGTCCTTGAACGGAATCTGGCAGTACAGGTAGAAGACGATGATAGTTTCCTCACGAGTCCACCTGCGGAATTTAGATTTGGTTGCCATGGCGCTAACTTTCGTTTCAATGTGGCTGCTGATTGAGCGTATCATAAGCCGGGCAAATGAGAAACCAACACTTGGTGGAAATATTTTAGGCATCTCTTCGCTGCCCTTGATCCGACCCGGAACTTCGTAGCAGGTCAAATGAAACTCTTGCAGGACTGTGTTCATGGTCGTCCCTGGGTTGGTTCTGGAAAGAGCCATTTGGTAGGGAAGGCGGAAAATGACCAGCAAATACTGAAATACCAGGGCTGAGCTCATATGCTTCAACTTGGTGATCCTCGGTAACTGGCCGCTCTAACCAGAACCTTTCCTCTGTTGGTTGCTTGGACGAAATTTTTCCCAACAATTTTGTTGCCAACAAATCTGTTGGCATGTTAAGTTGGGAAAGATGGATAAAATTAAACTTAGGAAAGCCGGAGCCAACTGGGTCGATGGAGATCGATTCTTCGACCGGGAATTGGAGCTCGAATCGTTGAGAGAAAGGGTCCAGGATGGGACCCACACATTGCTAACCGCCCAACGGCGTATGGGCAAGACGAGCCTGGTTCGCGAACTCTTGCGCCGATTGGAAGACGAGGGTGAGTTTGAAACTCTATTTGTCGATCTCGAAGGGGCAGACAATGCGGCGGACGCCGTCGCCGAGATTGCAATTCAGGCGCGGTCCTTACAAGCTGCCTGGAATCGTATAAAGTCCGGGTTCGCAAATATCTTTAAAGGCATGCGTGATCGGATCGAGGAGGTGGCGGCCTATGACCTCAAAGTCA
Organism: Opitutales bacterium; assembly: GCA_965218995.1. Taxonomy (GTDB): domain Bacteria; phylum Verrucomicrobiota; class Verrucomicrobiia; order Opitutales; family UBA2995; genus JAABVD01. Next base: position 833,980 of record CBDCML010000004.1, on the reverse strand, counting down.
AGCTCCGCTCCGGAATCGATGCCGGCAACTGGATTCAACGCGGCGACCAGATCTTCGCCGCGTTGGCGGAGAGCGAAAAACCGGTTGTGCTTGCCATTGACGAGTTGCCGATTCTCATCAACAGAGACCAGGCTCAGAATGGTGCTCGGCGACGAAAGCTATAAAACCGCACTCAATCTTTTAACGGAAACAGCGGTCAATGAAGGTCTGCTGACCCGAGAAACCATAAAGCAGTATGTTGACGCCTCCATGTCCCGACCAGATGAGAACGTGGTGTCAATCGACGATGTGCTCTACACCTTGGAACATGACGGATACTTGGCTGCCTGCGCTGATGGGTACCGGTTCGTGTCAGGGTAGCTTGAGGATTGGTGGAGGGCCCGACACAGCGCTCACTTTATTCCGATTGATAAACGATAATCAAAAGGGAGGGTGATTTAATGAAGGTAGCTACCAAGAAATACAACCCGGGGTTTCTCAGCGATGACGAACTGATGGAATCATTTTGTGTCCGGACTAGCGAGTTTGAATCGATTGTGGAGACTCTGCAGGAGAGTAATGGAAATTCCAACCCGCATATGATCGTGATTGGGCCGCGCGGGATGGGCAAGACTCACTTGCTGTTGCGTGTCGCAGCCGAGATGCGTAGAAATCCCGGATTGGAAGAACTCTTTCCCGTCGTTTTTGCCGAGGAAAGCTACGAGGTCGGGACCTGCGGTGAGTTCTGGTTGGAATGCCTCAACCGCCTTGCCCAGCAAGCCCCGAGCGCTGAACGCGACAACTTGCGTCTAACTTACGTAGACCTCAGAACCGTTCGGGAGGACAGGATCCTGGCCGAACGCTGTCTTGGCGCACTGCTGGATTTCGCGGACTACCACGGACAACGACTGGTATTGCTTGTCGAGAACCTGAATATGCTTTTCGCCGACATGGTAGACAAAGACGTTGGTTGGCAATTGCGAAAGACCCTCCAAACCGAACCGCGAATCATCCTGTTGGGCAGCGCCACCAGTCGGTTCAAGGAAATCGATCATCCCGAACACGCCCTCTACGACCTCCTCCGCGTAATCCCCCTTCACCCATTGGACACGAATGAATGCAGAGTGCTTTGGCAGACCATATCGGGGAACTCTTCCACTCCACCGATCAGACCACTGGAAATTCTCACAGGGGGTAGCCCACGACTTATCGTGATCATAGCTAGTTTTGGGGCGGGTCAATCATTCCGCGAACTGATGGACAACCTGCTCGACCTGGTCGATGAGCACACGGAATACTTCAAAAGCCATCTCGACTCACTACCGGCACAGGGACGGCGCGTCTACCTTGCCCTGGCCAAGTTATGGAAGCCAGCCACTACCAAGGAGATTGCCGACCAAGCTCGACTCAACACCAACATCTGTAGCGCACTACTCAGACGACTGGCCGGACGCGGTGCGGTGATGATCGATGGGGGGACCGCCAGACGCCGTCAGTACTACATTACGGAGCGCCTCTACAACATTTATTACTTGATGCGTCGATCCCGCGGGATGGCACCCCTTGTCGAAGCGTTGATTCAGTTCATGGAGGCGTATTATTCGCCTTCGGAATTGAAAGGTTTCGTCTTCCGTACTGTGCGTGAGGCCATGAGTCTCGATGGCGAGGCTAAACGAATGCATCGAATTGCGTTCGATCGCCTGCTGGAATCTCCGTCCTTGTCCGTGCATCGCGAAGAGTTGAGCACGCTCACATCGTGGATTCACCCGTTTGCTTCGGGAGATGCAGGCACTGCGGAGGTGCTATTCAACAGGGCCCTAGAGATCGCAAAGAGGGGTCATGAGTCGGACGCAATTCCCTTGTGGGACGAGGCGATTCGGCTGTTGGAAACGAGCAATGGGGCGAAAAATCTCGAAAACCTTGCGACAGCGCTGAACAACAAGGGCACAACACTTGAAATCCTGAACCGAACAGATGAAGCGTTTGCAACATGGGATGAGGTGGTGCGCCGCTTCGGACCCAGCAAGGTGCCAAAATATATCAGTGCGGTGGTGACAGCGCTTACCAAGAAAGCGATGGTGCGCCGCGAGCGAGGTCAGCCGAAGGAAGCGCTAGCCGTTTGTGACGAGGTGTTGCATCGCCTTAATCAAGGCAGGGCAAAAGAGTTGTCACTCCAAAATGCGGAGGTGCTTTACTTCAAAGGATTCGTGCTCCGCGAATTGGGTCGGCAGGAGGAAGCACTTACAACCTGGGACGATGTCCTGCGGCATTTCGGAACAAGCAATCACCCCGTGTTGCAGGAGGTGGCCAAAAAGGCACGACTGAAAATTGCCGAGTTGCACTTGGTGATGGGACGGGGGGATGCATCCGTCGCTACGGTGGATCGTTTATTCGAGCCCGAAAGTCCAAAGTCGTCGGAAATCAACTGTCGGGGCCGCCTCACTCGCGCACGTTCCCATCTCCTCGGGAGCAACAAGGCGGCATGCATACCGGACGTTGAGGCAGCGTTGTCGATTCTCTCAGGGCTTGGTTTCCTGCCGAAGGAGGTGCTCGATGACTTGTGCTGGCTGGCTGTCGAACTGGGGCCGGCGCAATTACGCGAGCTAATCGTAGCGTCACCGGCATCGGGCCTGCTGCTTCCACTGACAACGGCGTTAGGAAGACAACTTGGAATCAAGGAGCGGGTTGCAAGGGAAGTCGAGGAAGTGGCTAAAGACATACAACAGGATTTGGAAGAGCGGAGGAAAAGGAGAGGTCGCTGATGTGAATTAAGGCCCTTGTGACCTGAAGCAAAAATTGGAGGAGAAAAAGGGAACAGGTTGGCTGTTAGCTGACGGTTTTCAAAACAATGGCTACCTCAGCTTGTTCCCTCTCATATTACCTGTCTCAATCCTTTTACCCAGCAGCCAGGCGGGTTGCAGCGGACAGGCAGGCAGGTTATCGTCAAAACTTGTAGGTCTTTTCGTTATGAATTTACCGGCTTTTAAGCACTTCCGAGAATGGGTCCAAACCACTCTATTGCCGGTAACCAAGGAAAGGAATCCAAGGTTAATGTTTTGCGGTTGACCCCATTTTACGCCCCTTCCCTTCATCCATACCAAACATCAAGGGCTGACCCTTTTTCCGCCCTCGATTTTCATATTCACGGAAGAAGGAGTACGATCAACCAGTTTGGCGAAGCGTTGAACCTCCGGATGGGACTTTTTGGAGTCCTTGAACGGAATCTGGCAGTACAGGTAGAAGACGATGATAGTTTCGTCACGAGTCCACCTGCGGAATTTAGATTTGGTTGCCATGGCGCTAACTTTCGTTTCAATGTGGCTGCTGATTCGTTGAGCGTATCATAAGCCTGGTAATTGAGAAACCAACACTTGGTGGAATTATTTTAGGCATCCCTTCGCTGCCCTTGATCGGACTCGGAACTTCGTAGCAGGTCAAATGAAACTCTTGCAGGACTGTGTTCATGGTCGTCCCGGGGTTGGTTCTGGAAAGAGCCATTTGGTAGGGAAGGCGGAAAATGACCAGCCAATACTGAAATACCAGGGCTTTGTCCTGCCCATGTGGTAGAAAAGGGAGGGGCAACAAGTGGAAATAAAGGGGCCTTGACCTCTTGGCGTCTTTTGCTCTCTTTCCTTCCCTTCAAACAATGGATAATGAAAGGAAAATTCAAGAAATCCGGGCCAATGCTGAAGCAATCCTGGATCCTGAACAGTGGATTGAAAAAGGGAACGCTTTGCTGTATGCCGCGAGAAAATTAATGCCCGGTTTGAATGAATGGTTGGGCGGTGGAATTGAAGGAGATTCTGATGATGGCTTGGAGAAAGCAGAAAACATACATGCTACCTATTTGATGCTTATCGGCTATGCCATCGAGAATTTTATTAAGGCCTCGATGGTTTGCGACCTTTCAAATGATGACAGAGCAAAGGTCAAATGCACGGGTAGTTTGCCCAAACAATTCCAAGGGCATTGTAGCGAAGAACTCATTGTGAAGGGGTTGGGAAAAAGCCAATTTGATAGAGTGTTTTCATGTGGGGGCGATAGCCTAATTGAGAAAATTGGCGATGCGGTTATTTGGAAAGGCCGCTATCCTTCAAAGGTTCGACCGAAAGGCGTCTTATATTCCCCGAAAGATGGTGAATATATGGGTTTCCAGGCTTTTGCGGATGTTAGATTTGCGATGGACAAGGCCAAAGAAATCAAGGAGTTAGTTGAACAAAAAAATCGGACCCCGGACTAAGGTCGAGAATCCGGAAAAAAAATTTCGCGATTTGGTGGGGCGATATCTGGCGGTTTTCAATGATATGTCTCGGTCTACCTCAGCTTGTTCCCTCTCCTACTATTTGGCCCATTTCGGGTCTTCTGCGATGGTTACAAGTCTCGTAAACAAAGCGGAGTCTCGGCATTCGAACGGATGAAACTAGTGTGATCGGCCAGTCTTGGCTCGATATCGCCATCTCGATTCAGAGGGACGACAATCGTGCCACCACAGCAAGTTCGATCAGAGCGACCCAAGGCAAACACATTGCTCAGATGGGCCGGTGATTCCGGTGGTAGCTTCTTGGAACAATGTTCGGAAAACTGTGTGCAGATAATCCTGACATTGGGCAATATCTTCCGTAGGACGCTGACTGTCTCGGGATATGGGGTCCCATAACCTCCGCGTCCTATAGAGAAAACAACAATCGATGGAGAGGTAGCGCCGAGCAGCTTCTCAGCAAAACAAGGAATATCCGATGTTCCCGGGCGGCCACCATGATGCGGATAAACGAGGATGGATGCTTTCAGTTCGGCTTCATGCTTGAGAAGATCATCAAGGCCAACTCTGTCGATGTCCGCAGGAAGGATCGCGACATGGCGCCCTGAAACGCTGACACGAAAAACCGCGCTAATAGAGTTGCTCTTAATCTTACGACCTGACCGATCTGTGCCTCCAACGCCCTTGGCGGCTAAATAAGGGCTTGGACCCAAGACCCGGACTTCCACATCGTTCAGATCTTCGCCCTGGCCTTCAACTATGCCCACGAAAAACTCCAGAGTACCTGCCCTGTGTTCACTGTCTAATTCGTAAACCAGGTCATCCCATATCTTCGTTGCCTTCGAGGAATCGCTGTTAACTACGACCTTGTCGATGGACACGGTATTTGAGGCCAGTAGCCCCACGAGCGAACCAATGTGATCCTGATCAGCATGAGAGAGATAGATCGTCCGTATTCTTTTGATTTCTTGCTGGTCCAAGAACTCGAGAAGCGTATTGCAACGCCCAACGTCAATCACAATTACATCGACATTTCCTGCCATTAAGACAGCACAGTTTCCATGACCGACATCCAAAATATAAAGGCAAGGTGGCAGAGAGGTCACGATGTTCAATTGGTTTCCCAAGAAACAAAGAACAGATCCTCTTGGTTCTTTGCACCGATGTTGACCTCGGCGTGGAATCGCTTGCCCGGCTGCGAGAGTTTCAATATTTCCTCAGGAATACCATCATTGTCAATTCTGACCATTTTGTGAACATCCCATGCTGGGACAATCACGTATAAGCACCCTTGATCCTTATCGATCTCCGCAACTCGAACAAGCGTACGCCACGGTCTCCTTGTGGGATGGAATATGCCGCTCATCTCTCTCAAGCATTTTTTCCAAGCCATGATGAACGCATCCGGCTCCGGACCGTTGGTCTTAAATAGAACCGGTATGTATCTCCGATAATCGCAACGGATCGTAACGGTGGAGTATGCGGTACATAGAATTCCAGGTATGCCAGCCTTGTAGCATGTTACCATAAGTTCGTCGCCGTTGCATGCAGAGTAACTGCTACGCATCCTCAGGTGGTAATCGCAGACTACGGCATCCGAGGGCTTCACCTTGGCAATGAAAGATTCCGGGGAGCCTACTGGTCCCTCGAACATAACTGGCTGCAGCCGCAAATCCTCGACTGGATATGCGTAACTTGCTCGCGCTTCCGGATCATCATCCACAATCAGGACTCGACTGATCTCTTTATTGTGGATACGCATCGTCATACTCCAAGAATTGGAAGCTCAACAATGATCACTGCCCCACCGAGTTCACCTTTCTGAACCTCCCCCGATTTTGTGGACACGAACAGCGCAGTCTGAGAGAGATCATTAGACATGCCAAGAACCCACAGAACCTATGATGAGGAGTTCAAACGTCGAGCCGTTGAACTCTATTTGCACAGTAACAACAGCCTCAAGCAGGTGGCCCGTGAACTGGGGATTTCCGATGGGAGCCTCAGGAAGTGGCGCAAGGATCTCTTCGGGGACCCCTCCGACCAGCAGGGACTTTCCCGCCCCTTGAACGATCCCGAAGAGATGGCCCGCGAGATCCGTCGGCTAAACCGGGAAAACGCTTACCTGCGTCGCCAGCGAGAGATCTTAAAAAAAGCCGCGAGCATACTGGCCGAGGACCCGCAGCTGGGTATGCGCTGATCGATCAAATGCGGGCAATCTATAGAGTGGTTGAACTTTGTCAGGCGCTGGCTGTGAGCAGGAGTGGTTATTACCGATGGCGCAGGGGTAAGGCGGGAGCGCGCCGCCGCCAAAATCGGCTCCTCCTGAGCGAAATCAAACGGATCCATGCCGACCGGCACACCCGCTGTTACGGTAGTCCTCGCATGAGCGTGGAGCTCAACCAGCGGGGTTTTCGCTGCTCGGTTAACCGGGTGGCCCGGCTGATGAAGCAAAATGCTCTAAAAGCCTGTAGGGGTAGCCCCTTCCGGCCCAAGACGACCCGGCAGGATCCCCGCAGCCTCCCAGCGCCCAACCGTCTGGCCGAGGCTCCGGACCCGACCGGGCCCGGCCAAATCATGGTCAGCGACATCACCTACATCCCCACTCGGCAAGGCTGGTTGTATCTAGCGGTCGTGATGGACCTCTTCGGCCGCGTAATTCAGGGCTACAAGGTGGCCGAGAGCCTGGCCTCCGGTCTGGTCGTTTCAGCCCTTCACCAGACCAGGAATCGAGTGGGAGGTTTTCACAAAGCCCTCTTTCATTCAGATCGTGGCTGCCAGTATACCAGTCACCAAGTGCGGCAGCAATTGAACGACTTTGGTTGGATTCAGAGCATGAGCGCGCTAGGATACTGTTACGACAACGCCGCTTGCGAGAGCTTCTTTGCCTCCCTCAAAAGCGAATGCTTTCCCCAAAACGGCGTGTTCGAATCCAAGCAGCAGGCCCGCCTGGCCATCTTCGATTACCTCGAGACTTTTTATAACAAACGTCGAAGGCACAGCACCCTGGGATACCTTTCACCAGAAGCATTTCTTCAAAAACACTTCCAAAATCAAAACCATAACCTAACATGAACATACGCTACGCTGTTCGTGTCCACAAAATCGGGGGAAGACCATTCTCCATAGCGCCTACTTTCCCACCTAGATCCTTGACCGCATCACGGACAATCGTGAGACCAAGACCAGTGCCATTGTTTCGAGTAGTGCGCCCCGGCAGCCAAATGTCTGCCTCCCTGATGCCCTGAATACCAGGGCCATTGTCCTCAACAGTCAGCGTCCAAAGGTCGAAGGACATTACAGTAGAGATTCTTATAATCCGTTCGCCCATTCCTCCCTCCTCAAAGGCTGCCAAGCAGTTGTTTAGCAGATTCGTTATGATCGATTCGATCGCAGCTTCACTTCCTCTCAGGTAGGGTACTCCAGCTCCCAAATCAACCTGGGTCTTCACATCGCGGCCTTGCAGGAAAGGATCGTAAGTACTCAGAACGCGTTCAACAACTTCATTGAGATTCACCCGGGATGCCCGGCGCTTTTCATGTTCAATAAGGTTGAGAATTGCGGCACCTAATACGGATAAACTCTTAACAGTATTTCTAATGCTGTTGACTGGACTGAGCAGTGACTTGGAGTAGGTTTCTCCGAGCAGGTTACTCGCCCGTCGAGCGATGGCCTCAATCGACTGCGAGATCACTTTGATTGGGTTGCCTCTTGACTCGTGTGCAAAGGTGGCGGCCGTTATCCCTGCAGTGCTTAGAGTCCTATAGAGTTGGATTTCCTTCTGCAACAGATTGACTTCTCGGTCACGCGAAGACTCGTATGATGAAAATGCTTTTTTTATTGCTACACGTGTTTGAGGGGGAGCACTTGAGATCGCGACTTCCATGCGATCCTTTGCTTTACCAGATCGTTTGGGAGCCGCCACGCGTTCTCGGGACCGCCGCTTTTCCGCCTCCCGCATTCGCCGATCAGCCATCCAGTCCATCGCGTCTTGGGCAAACCTACGGAGCGCAGTGAACGATTCGTCTTCTATGAATCCTGACCGGTCCGTCTTCTGAACAAGTCTTTCACCTTCGTCGGTAACGTCCACACGCCCAATCGATGTATTGGTACCTGGCCTCTCCTCTGGACTCCGTACCCGGCTGAGGTTCATCTCCAGCCAGTCATCACCAGGATTTCCGTATGGACTCACTCGAAGACCATTATAGTAGAAATGGACTCCGCCGAATTCACCTAACCAACTCCGGACGTCTCCTACCGTCGATTTTCTCGTAGAAAAGGTCTTCTGATTGAGAATGAAGACCCACAGATCAAACGTCGCAGGCGGACTAGAGTAGGCTCTCCCGCGCACTCGAGTCGCAATCTCCCCGTGAGTTGCTCCAAAAAGGTTCTTTCCCTTCCAGTCCTTCACATATGCACTCGCTTGACCAGCCGCGTCAACTTCCGCTCGCAGATGATACTCCGCGTCCAGGAAATACCGACCCCGTACGAGTGCCTCGAGGTCCTCGTACTCAGGGACTAACAACTCTGGACGAAATCCTTCCGGGTCATCACCGAACGGATCGGCCAACAGGATCAGTTCCCGCGCCAATCTCCTCACGGACATCCGCCCAAAGCCGGTTCTAAGATCTTCTATCCTGATCTCAGTACCCGGGCTTGTTTTCTCCTTGTGTCTCAATGTTTCCAGAGTCAGCTCGACGTCATCCACAAGGGTCGCCGTATCGAACTTTTCCCAATCAATGAGTAAACCGTGCTCAATGTTATCCTCCCGCATCGGCCAAGTCGCCATGAGAGCCCTCTTACCCATACGCAAGGCGGCGAGTCTCCCTAGCCCCTTGCTACCCCGCCGGAATCCGGCCCAGCCGAGTCCTCTGCCGCTGAGTTTTTGTCGATCTGCCAAGGACCAGCCACCCGTTCGCGATATCCTCAACGGTCATTCCGTCCCCATTGTCCTTAACGACCACCGCTCCACCTGGCCTGTAGGCGTTATGCAACTCGACCCGGCACTCTGTAGCATCTGCGTCGTATGCGTTCTTGACAAGTTCAAGCACCCCCTTATCCAAGCTCGGGTTCAGTTCTTCACCCAAACGTCTGACTATCTCCGTAGAAAATCGCAGTCGTGCTTTATTCATGGCTTGTACCACCACGGCATCTTGGCTAGCATCGCAGTTGTCAGGTGCCTGCAGCGCATCCTCCTGTTGAACCAATCGTCCGTCCTTGTAGACTGAAGGCGTAACATGAGGTCCCGGCAGGTGCGCGTTGTACCATCCTTGGGCAGAAGTACGATTAGATGATTCTCTACGGCTACATCCCCTTCACCTAGGACTAGCGTGGCCACCGCACGCTTTTTGTCGTTTGGACTTGATGTCCTCCTAACCGCCACGAATGGTGGTTTAAAAAGTCGCCCTCTGAACTTCCGCTTCTCAGCGATCCGCTTATGTTCAACCCAAGCAGGTAAAGAACGGGCATGAACGTACAGAACCTCTGGCCCCTCTTCCTTGTGCCGGTGTGGCACAACGGATCCCACATGCACTGCAAATCGCTTGCCTACGCCTCCAACCTGCATGGCCCTTGATTGAACGTCAGCTTTTCTACGCTTTTGCTTGTCAGCAGCCTTTAGAAAATCGAGGAGGTACACATCTACATCCGCCCACCGATCGAACAGGCCAAGTGGGCGTTCAATGCGAATCGAGCCTAGAGTGCTGATCACGTTACGCCAACGTTGGTAGCGAGTTCCCGATCTTAGTACATCCGGGATGGCAGGAGTGCCTTCACGAGAATCCAAGTGGGCGTTCAATGCGAATCGAGCCTAGAGTGCTGATCACGTTACGCCAACGTTGGTAGCGAGTTCCCGATCTTAGTACATCCGGCAGGATGGCAGCAATCCGAGTGCCTTCACGAGAATCCCGAATCGCTTTCTCCACAAAAATCGCCGCAGCATTTACCCGGCCTCGCGCCCAATAGCATCCATCGGGTGCACTAGTGTAGCCAAAGGGTGGGTTCATGATCACAACATTGGCACCCTGTGCACCACTCGGATATGAAAGAAAGTCGGCTTCAATTATCTTTGAAAATGTCCGGGAAAGCACGACGTTCTCCTCACTTGGACGGACTCGACAGCGTTTCGCGGCCAACAAAACGAGCCTAGCCTTTGCTAAGCGCACGAAATTCGGGGATATGTCGCATCCCCCTAGACATTGCCCCCAATTTGCAAGCGTTCTTCCAAGGGTTCTGGCAATCGGCAACTTATTGGCAACAGCAAGTAGAAGATCGCCTGCGCCACACGTTGGATCGAAATAGAGCTGTCGGGAGTCCGGTTGAGGGGAAACCCCTCTGTTCAAACCAATCCCGTCATCTGTGCAATGGTTCCCCATACAATCAACCCAGAGCTCATTTGCCATCCTCATGGCCATCCTGGCCCCTGTGAAATAGGCACCCTGTTGTCTCAGCCGTGCCTGCTCCACCTCGCGGCGAAGCACTTGTCCTGGTTCACCGTCCAGGCAGGCTACCAACTTTAGACGCCACTCGAGAGGACTGAGAACCTTATTCCCTTCGGCTAACTGCTCGAGCGCGTCAATGTATTGGTGAAATCGTCTCAAGGAATTAGCGTTGTGGAATGGGCTGCGGGGTAGGCAAACAGATTTCTGAAAATAGAGTTGTTCCTGTCCATGTGGTGGTCAATTAGAAATACAGACAACGGATTTCACATGCTTCAAGAACAGGAGGTTCAACCGTAGTTCAATGAGCAAAACCTGACTGGGCGAAAAGCTGAAGAAAAAGCCAACGGGTACTCATCACGATCCGGGCGGGTAGAGGTTTGGATCAATCTCTCTCGCTCTGGCAAAATCTTCCCTGGCACCTGTTTGGTCTCCTAATGCGCTCTTGGCAATCCCTCGATTGTTGTATGCTTCGGCGTATTTTGGATTGAGTTCAATTGCCTTGTCGAAGTCTGCTATGGCACTCTGATGACCCCCTAAAGCAAGCTTGGCATCCCCCCGATTGTTGTATGCCAAGTGGTGTTGTGGATTGAGCTCAAGCGCCGTGTCGAAGTCTGCTATGGCCTCTCGATGATTGCCTAAATCATTCTTAACAACCCCCCTGTTATTGTATGCGTCGGCGTATTTTGGATTGAGCTCAAGCGCCGTGTCGAAGTCTACAATAGCCTCCTGATGTTTGCCTAAAGCACGCTTGGCATTCCCTCGATTGTAGTATGCCAAGTGGTGTTGTGGATTGAGCTCAAGCGCCGTGTCGAAGTCTGCTATGGCCTCCTGATGTTTGCCTAAATCATTCTTGGCATTCCCTCGATTGTTGTATGCGTCGGCGTATTTTGGATTGAGCCTAAGCGCCTTGTCGTAATAATTCTTTGCCTTTTCATGTTGCCCTAGCTGCTGAAATCTCAGACCCAAGCGAAAGTTATCCTCCGCTGTATAATAATCGTACTTTTTATCGTGTGCATTGTGGAGAGCAAAGCCGGCGAGATCATTAAATAGATGCTTTTCTTTGACGCCAAAGGATTTTTCCAATGCCACTAAAATGTCCTTTTTTCTACCTGCGTCTATCTGGATAATCTCGTACCCGTAAAGGAGGTCATACATCAACTCTTCTCCAAACACAAAAACGGATTGTTGAGCAACGATGCGGTTGTTCTGGCTGCTGGGTGTCCATTTCCACAGTTTACCAGGATTTAGAAATTCTTCGATTGGTTTTTCATTCAGATCCTCATAGCTCACAGTGGAAAAGGTTTCGATACCACCCGTCGCCATGGCGACTACTTTTCCATTTTTTTTGGTTCCATCTTTTTCTGGTTCTTCTTGGCAAGCAAACCAGAGAGCAACCAAAGCGTTCTCGGTGAAGTCAATCAGGCAGGTTGCTGCGCCATAGTGTTGCAGTTCCGCAAGTAGCTCCAGATCGGATAGTTTTCTGCCATGTTGATACCGAAACCCTTGTAAGCCTGCGTTGTCCAATAGCCGCTTAATGTAGTTCTGGAAAGTGACCGGAAGCTGCTTCTCTTCCGATGCCTTTATTCTACGATGCGCTGATGACTCTACCTTCCAATCGGCGTCAGCCAAGCCGCGGAAAAGAAGAAACTGGCCATCTAACTGCTTCGTCCACTCGATAAATTCTTCAACGCTTTTTATCGGTTCACTCATTTGCTTTTCTTTTCGGTCGATTTAGATTTGTCCTCTCCCCGCACTCGTCCAATCACATCCTGAATCTTCCTTTCGAATCGTTCCATCAGTGGTTGGCGGCGAAGGGACGAAAGCTTCTTCGATCAGCCTGAGTTCTTCCGCGACGGTCTCGCACACACTTTCGAAATGAGTGGAAAATGAACCATGCTTTAGCAGAGCATTATTCGCTAAATCCTCCGCCTCACTACCACCAGAATGGGCGGCTAATTTTGTTCGAAGATATTGAACTTTTTTCAGGCCCTTAAGTCTCTGGCTATTCTTGAACTTGCCGCGTCCGATAAGGAATTTTTCGAGTAGTACTATGCTCCCATAGTTCTTATCAAAGGGAATGTTCGTTTCTTCAAGTTCGTTCGTTTCTTCAAGTTCCTCGCGGATTGCTTTGACCTCAAATCCTTCGATAACCAGCTTTGAGAGATCCAGGAACGCGTTCCCCCACTCGTTGCGGCTAGCGGTGCGAGGAGTGCTGACACGTTCAAGCAGCCTTTCATCCGGAAGCTTCCACCATGTCAAATCGGATTCAGCCCACCTCCTCACAATAATTAGAACTTTCTCAAGAGGATCAACAATTGTGGACCACTTACCTTCGAAATCATGTTCCCGGGCACGCTTGGAAATAGCTGGCCTTGGGCTTTTCATTAAAGCTCTTCCAATATAGTTGCTCCTGATACGGGAGATTCCTAAGGTAGCATATATAGGCGTGTACCTGACGTGCTTCGTTAATATCAAAACTTTGCAACACCCAAGTACTTCGACAACGTATAGTTCCATTTCTCATCGTCAATCGTGTATTTATCTGGATCGGCCTTATATTTCAGAAAAACCTCTGGCCTAAAGAAAGCGGGCGAAAGCTCGAATTAGGAAGGGAGTTAAGCTCAAGAGGATCCTGGGCTGTAAAGTAGTTGGTGGTGGCAGCCGGATCGGTCGAAATTTCTCTGATGCATTTGTTGCGCCAATCGAACGCTGTAAAATCAACGTAATCTGCTCCTCTATGCCTAACCATTGTTTTTTTAAGTTAGAGAATATTTATTCCTTTGGACGACTCGGCCGGATGATTTGAACGCCCCGAGTGTATGCTCCCTTCCCGGGATTGACCTTCTGTCGGTAAAAGAAGTCATCGTTCACATTGATCACGTTTTCGGGACCATCAGGTAAAGCAGGGAAGTTCCCTCCCCTAAATAGTTGGAATTCAAACATGCGAACCAAAACCGAGTTTGTAGCTGCAAGATAAAGTTCCAATGGTTCGCGCTTGAACGATACGAGTGTCACGTCTCCTCCGTCCCCTTTAGGGGTGATTGAGACGATAGGATCAAAGTCTCCATTCTCGTCGAAGCGGCAATAAGCGTGAAGTTCTGGACGCCAGTGGATTTCTGTGAGGTGCGCGTACTCCTGTAGTATCTCGAAATATGACCTTTCCTTCCCTTTCATACCCTCGAAGGTACGGGCAAACACCATCTGATTTGCATCCTTGAGAGTCTTGGACCCGAAATCGAAGCCGTCTTGTTCGATCCAGACTTCGTTTCCCTCTCCTCCCCAAACGTACCCAGCGCGACCGAAGCGTGGATGGCCGTTCCAACTTAACAAAGTGCCCTGATCCAGAACAGCAAGCTCTTGCTCATTGGCAATAATAGCGTGAATGAAGGTAAAGTCACCCGAGCCATAGATTATCAGTTCGTCTTCTTTCGCGTTATCCCGCAATAAATCGAGATGCCCATCAGCTTTGACCCAAGTAGTGTATTCAGCCGGGCATTCAGGGACGTTATCGAGGAGTGCGATACGCTCGATCAATTTATCATGTGCATACCTTAGCATAGGCTAACTTCTCTCCGTTTTGTCCTTAGCCCAAACGCGAGAGATGGTCCCCTGAATCTTCTTTTCAAATCGCTCAATCAATTCACGGTTGGCGGCAACGAGGGTATACTCGGCTTCGATTTCGTCGACGATGATTTGCTGGGTTTCTATAGGGGGCAAAGGTATTTTGTATTTCAATATCTCACGTGGCGCGATATTCCTTTGTGCCCCTCCACCTGCAGTTCGCTGGCAGTAATTGTAAAATTCAACAACTAAACTCAAATAATAAATATAACTCTGTATGGCTGTCGATTTGGCTCTAAGAACACCAACTCGTTGATTTAATAATAAACCATCTTCTTCTACAACAGCAACCTTTCCTACAGTTGCACCTGTCATTGCGACGACCACATCGCCCTTATGCAATTTGAAGCGAGCAAGATTGTCAGAATATGGATGGAATTTAGCTATTTTCATTTTGAGAGATCCATCACGTTCAATATTACCAATCTTTACGACTAGACGATCTGTTGCGTCCGATGGGGTTGCAGTCATGTTGGAACTTTTGAAAGCATACCCTCCAATCAACTCCGCTGCATTCCCTAACTCCACCATCGGCCACTCAGGATCAACCACAATATGCGGCCGATAGTTGTCGACCACGGCCCGCGCCCCGTCAATCACCCGCTGATACCCCTCGATCTCTGCAACAATCTTCCGTTGCACATCCAGCGGCGGCAGGGGAATTTCGTAACCTTCAACGAACTTTCGTGGTACACGTTGAAGTCCACCAGTCCCCGTCATATTATTGATAGCGGATTGGCGAAAATGCGGATGGGTAACGCAGAAATAAATCCATTCCGGGAGCGTTTTCTGAGAACTACGAAGCACATAGAACTCGCTGGAACCAAATCCAATACCGTTCTTCAAATTTCTCGCAATACCAGCCTTACCGTTTTCAAAACACGGTGTCACTTTGGACAGTAACACATCGTTGTCTGCAAAGTAAGTATAGCTCGCTCCCACCCCGCCATCATCGGTGAAGGATACCACGAAGCCATCTTCGGAGAGGAGTTCGGTTGTTATTTCGGTGCGTGCGTCCACCACGGTGGGATTGATGAGGAAGCCGTCTTTGACGCCGTCGAGAAGGGAGTAGCGAAAGGTCGGTTGCCCGCTCTCGCAACCGAAGGTGCGGTAGGTGTCCATGAGCAACCGGCGCTCGGCCTCGCGCGGGTCCCGCGTGGTGGTTTTGGCTGAATCGAAGCCCCTCAGGTAGTCGCGGGGGGTTGCCGTGAGTCCGAGCTTGTAGCCAACGAAATAATCGAACACGGCGCGGGCGTTGCCGCTGATGGAGCGGTGGGCCTCGTCAGAGATCACCAGATCGAAGTCGGTTGGTGAGAACAACCGCTGGTACTTGTTGTTGAAGAGGAAAGATTGTACGGTGCTGACGACGATTTCGGCGCGGCGCCAGGCATCCCGTTTTTCCTTGTAAATGACGGTTTGGAAGTCGGCGGAGAGGAGACTGGTGAAAGCTTTGTGGGCTTGAATCTCAAGCTCCAGGCGGTCCACCAGAAAAAGGACCCGGCGAGCGTTGCGGGAGCGCAGAAAGAGCTTGATTACGGCCGCCGCCACCAGGGTCTTGCCGGTGCCGGTGGCCATTTCAAAGAGGAAGCGATCGGCGGCGCCCTTTACCGCCCGTTGCAGGGCCCAAACCGCCTTGAGTTGGTAGTCGCGAAGGAAATACAACTTGTTGGCCTTGATGAAGTCGGGGCGTTCGTCCTCCCTTTTCCAGCCCGCTTCCGAGGCGAAATTGGGCCGTCGGGTGAGAGCGAGGTAATCGTCGCGGACTGGTTCCCCAACCAGGCGCGTCGGGTCGTGTGCGATTTCGCGGTATCCGGATACGGAATCCGGCGAGGGGAACACTGTGATGATGTAGGGATTGCCGCGTTCGAGGTCCCAGAAATAATGCAGGTTCCCATTGGAGAGGATGACGAACCGGCAATTCAAGGAGCGGGCGTACTTACGGGCCTGTTCTTTGCCCACCAGTGGACTTTTGCCTTCGGACTTGGCCTCTAAAACGATGAGGGGGAAGCCCCTAGCATCGAGCAAAAGGAAGTCGACGATGCCCCTGGAAGTCTTTTCGAAATCATGACCCAGCCCGTCGAGGTAGGATTGCGTGATGGTGACGCTCGATTCAAGGCGGATATTGGCGGGCTTGTCTCCCTCAGCAAAGAAACGCCAACCGCCCGATTCGAGCAGTTTGTTTATCTTTAAGCGCGCCGTAGCTTCGTTCATGAGGATTGATTGCGACCGCTGCGGTATTCTGCCGAAATAACGGACAGCGGACACGAATAGCTTAGGGTATTTTTAGACTATGGTTTTGATTTTGGAAGTGTTTTTGAAGAACCTCGTCCGAGCAATTGGGAATCCTCAGATGTTGTTTGACAGAAGCAGTGGACAGGAGACGGTATGACTGCTCAGCTTAGGGGAATAGTCGGTAATGTTTTCAAATTCAAATGATTATCCATGGCCCGTATATCAGAACCTTTTGACGATTATCGCCACGGAAGCCTGGTCGTAGAAGAACTTTCGTCTTTTTTGAATCTCGCAACGATGGAATCATCTGCTCGACTTGGCCCTTTGATCATGACGGTATCGATGCTGATAAGGTTCAGTTGGCCCGTGAGGCTGCTAAAACCTTAACGAATGTAATTCAATCCGTGGCCTGAGGACCACACAGAAAGAAATGTCAATGAAATGGTCGCTAGAATATTACAACTTGATCTGCTACGGAGGTCCGTCCATGGAAATATTTCAACATTCGTCGGGCAATTCTACGTTCCCCGCAGAACGTCTATTTGATAATTACACAAGCGACGACGTAAAAACCCAGTTTAAAGAAAATGTGGGTGCCCTCTCAGAACTGCCTGCACTCGTCGTCGCGGAGGTAACAAACCCATTAGGTGAACCTCATACGCCCGCTTTCTTTACACAACTCAGTGATGTCCAAAAAATAGGTCGCGATATTAGATTTTCTTACAGACACCTTACCAAAGAATTGAGTTCGGAGGAGGTGTTCGGAAGCCAATTGTTTGATACGGAAGATTTTGAACACTACCGGACTCACTGGGCTGTAAAAAGAGGTAACTTAGTCTCGAAACTCTTCGAGCTATTGAATGGTCGTGGCGAACCTGACCTGCCGAAACTCTTCGATTTTGAAACTTGGCCACTGCCGAGATTAAATCACGTTGCCGTTATGATGCCTTTTTCGGCCGAGTTTGATCCCGTCTATAACGTAATTAAGGCCGTTTGCAATGAAGTCGGCTGCCCTGCTCGGCGCGTGGATAAAATTTATGGACCAACAAAGATCATCAACGATGTGTTCTCCACAATTGTTCAAAGTCGATTGGTTATCTGTGATCTAACTGAAAAGAATCCTAACGTTCTGTACGAAGCCGGACTAGCACACGCTCGTGGACGCGACACCATCCTCATAACACAGAACAAAGAAGACGTGCCTTTCGATCTCCAACTGATTCGTTACATTCGATATTTCCCGAACCAAGAGGGTCTTGAATCGCTCCGCAACGACTTAAAGCAGTCTCTCAGAGCCGCCCTCAATTAGTATTGAGAGGTTCCATCACAAAAACGGAGACAACGAATGATTTGAATTACAATACACAACCTGAGCGAAGCCCGAAAACAGCGACTATGCATCCTGGCAGCTGAGCATCGCTTCTCAATGCAGGAGGAAGCCCGGGAGATCTTGCGAGCAGTACTACCCAAACAGGCTACTCCGGTCAATCCGGCACACGCAATACGTGTTCATTTTGCTCATTATACCACAGCCAGAGTCGCAATGGGCAAAAGACCCTCTGCCTGCTACTTTGAGGGCGGATGGCAAAGTTTGAACTGTCGAAAAATCTGGGATAGAAACCGAAACAGGTTTCAACGTGACTCGACTTCGAATTTTCATCAGCAACGTGAATTGCCGAAATTGGCGGATTACTGAACAAAATTGCACATTTTGACTGTAATTTGTGAAAAAATTCCTTTCAATTGGATTTATAGTTCTGTGAGGAATAGATGATCACCCAATCCCTACGTGAAGCACTTGAAGCCACCGGTTATATGGCAAACGGTGAGCCAGCGTATGGCGTGTACCTAGACGAAGATGCTCGTACCAAATGCCAAACCCGGGAATTTACCCCCGATGCCTTGTGGCGCAGTGACTCGGCGCTTACTGTCTATTTCAAGAGCTCACCAGAGGTTCCGCCCGAGAAGAAGGTCGCCCAGTGGCACCGGGAGATTTGGAATCAAGGTTTCGCCCCTTTGCTTTGGGTAGTTTCGCCTCAGAAGATCGATCTTTACAACGGTTTTGACAGACCCAAGGAGACGGAGGAAGCAGCCGTACACCGGCTGCGTACATTCCAAAGGATCGAGAATGAGATGGAAGACCTTGATGCATTCGCTGGTCGACTCGCGATGGAAACGGGGCGATTTTGGCAACAGGCGATTACTGTCGATCGCAAGACCAGCGTGGATCGACAGCTTCTTTCCGATATCTCTGCCCTTCAGCGGGACCTCGTGGCGATGGGATTGGACCATTTCCGTGCACAAGGTCTAATCGGTCGATCGATATTCACCCAGTACCTGATTGATCGGCGGATCATTACGGAGCAAATTCTTGAGAACGATTACAGCCACCAAACTTTTCCCGCCATACTACGTGACCCCCCTGCCACAGAGCGGTTGTTCAATTGGCTTCGAGAAACATTCAATGGCGACATGTTTCCTTTAGAGGGATCTACCACCCCTAGCCCTATACACCTCTGCAGAGTTGCGGATTTCCTTGAAGCCGTAGATCCCGAGACGAGACAAACGACGCTCTTTCCTTATCAATTCGACGTGATACCGGTCGAACTGATCAGTTCAATCTACGAGCAGTTCGCCCACACGGCCCCATCGACTTCCAATACCAATGCCGGAACAGACGTTTTCTACACCCGACTCTCGCTAGTCTCCTTAGTTTTGGACGAGATCACGGAAGGACTCACCGGAGAGGAAACAGTGCTTGATCTCACCTGTGGGTCTGGTGTCTTCCTGGTTGAAGCTTTGCGACGGCTGGTTGATCTTCGATCGAACGGTAAAGAACCGAGTCGCGGATTGATCCGTTCCACCCTACACCAACAAATTTACGGCGTAGACATCAGCGAATCCGCAGTTCGCGTCGCCGCATTCAGCCTTTATCTGGCAGCCTTGGAACTCGATCCGAACCCAGGTTCACCTCAGACACTGAAGTTCGAGCCTTTAATAGGCAAAACGCTCATCATAGATGATGCGTGGAATGTCGAAATCCCGGCTAATGGGCAGACTGAGTTGGCAAAAGGGGACACCTTCAAGAAGTTTGACGTTATTGTCGGCAATCCACCATGGAGCTATCATGGTCAAGAAACTTCTGTTGCCCGCCACACCCGAAGTAGTCCGGAAAGTGTGCGTCCACCTCGCGGTGAAAGCCTGGACTTCGCATTTCGGGCCATGGACTTTGCCTCCAATAATACCCGATTCGGTTTGGTTCTAAGTGCTGTCCAATTTTTCAGCCGGAGTAATACCGGCGCGGATGCCTCGCGCCATCTCATCGAAGCATTGTCCCCTGTGACGTTGGTCAATCTGTCCAATCAGTCCGATTGGTTGTTTCCAAACAGCAAACTGCCTGCGGTTGTCCTCTTTGCAAGACACCGGCCCTCACGCCACGACACGATTACCGCAGTGCAGGTCCCCTGGACTCCGGCCGGAGCGCAAAGCCACACGTTTGAGATAGCACGAAGCGATATCATTATGCTGCCCTTGGCTGATTGGCAGCGAAAACCGGAGCTTCTGAAGGCTGCGTTTGTTGGATCCCGCCGCGATTTATCCTTGGTGGACAGGCTGACATCCAGTTATCCGAAACTTGGTGACCAACTGGGCAAACTCGGTTCAGAACTCAGAGTCGGGTTAACATTTGGCAATCGAAGCGACGATTCGAGCTTTCTTCACGGGCTTCCGCTATTGAAAGCAAAGGATCTTCAACCGTTCTCTTTGCCGGACAATTTGGTTCCATTTGACGCTACAAAAGCTCAGCGGCCGCGCAATCGCGACATTTACCGAGCACCGCTACTGCTCATTAAGGAGTTCATTAAGGAAAGACCTTACCCTCGTCCCATCGTGGCCGTTGCTGATCGAGATATCGTCTTCACAAATTCCTTCTTCGGTGCAGCACTTCCATCCGGGTCGAGCGAAGGCGCACACTTGCTTGCGGCCATTCTGAGTTCATCGCTTGCATCTTGGTTCTTCCTTATGACCGCTTCGACGTTCGGATTGTGGATGCAGAGGATCACATGCAAGGACATCGAATTTCTTCCGGTTCCTGATCTCGAAACGGCCCTACGTTCCAAAGCTGGCAAGCATTTGATACAGTTTTCCCAGCATATGCAAGAGGGCTCTCCATCCGCTTCTGATTGGCGGACCCTCGACGAGGCCGTATGCGACCTTTATGAGATGGATGAAGCCGACCGAATTATCACGCGTGACGGTCTGTTTCAAGCAAGTTGGCAATGGAAGGCCGGGAAAGAGGCTTCAGTGGAGGCCGCCAACGTTCGTAATATGTCAGCCTATGCACGTACGTTTGTGGCGGCAGTAGATGTTTGGCTCTCCTCGGCAAATCAACGCCAGATGTGTGCCGAAGTCTTTAATCTTCCTGAGCGCGCTCCTCTCCGGGTCGTTCGATTCGTTCTTCAGGAGCGTATTGACCACTCAGAACCTTCTAGGTTGGAGGTTATAAAACCAGAAGGAGACCTGAGAGACATTCTCAACCGGATCGGGGAACGCCTGAATGTTCCGCTTGCAAAGTCCTTGGTCGGTCAGCGCGAGCTTCGGGTACATGGCCAAAACGAGGTCGTGATCATCAAGCCTGCCGCCCGGCGGCACTGGATGGGCGTGTCCGCGCTGGAAGACGCGGATTCGGTTATTGTCGACAGCTTATCCGGCAACGTCTCATGAAGTTGCCGTTTGATGTTACGGATACCGCTGGCCGCCGGTTCATTAACCTTAGCCCCGACATCGCCACGGTGATCCTGCGAACCGTCAAGGCCGGCTGGACGTTTGCGTTGCAGTCCATGGACGTCAATACGGGCGCTGGCGAAGTAGAAATCACGGAACGGTTACGCGATGGTATGCGTTGCGCGCTGAAATCGGGACATTTCCCGTGGGGCAAGTTAATGGCAGTGCTTCCAGGAACCGAATCCCGTTCTCGCCCAGAAGTACCTGTGCCGGATGGCCGAACCGACATCCCGATTCTGTGGATCGAGATATTCCTCCGCTACGGCGAGCATGATCCCCATGCAATCATCGAATGCAAACGTATCGCCGGGGACAACTCTTTCCTGTGCCGTGAGTACGTTGTGGAGGGAATAGATCGCTTCCGAACCGGCAAGTACTCGGGCAACCATTCCATCGGTTTCATGACCGGGTACCTGATCGCTGGCGACGCGAACGCTGCCGCGCTCCGTATCAATAAATATTTGAATTTCAAGTCACGTAGCGCCGAGAACCTGAAACCATCGAATCTGATTAGCAAGTCGTGGGTATGGAGGAGTTGCCATCCGCGAACGACTAATTCACCGATAGTACTACATCATGCATTCCTAGGATTCGCGGCAGCCTGATTCTCCTTCCCAGTGCCACTAATTTAGAAACTACCCCAGAACTTATCCTGGCCCTGATCGCCGCCGACTCCTTAATTATTATAGAAGAGTCGGCGAACCAATTCAAAATTCGGCAAAGGGAGTCGGGCGGCAGATCGATTAGCTGGAACAAAGGAGCGTCCTTGAGCGGATCGGGCTTGCCAAGGGCGGTCATTGGAAATTAGTGCAAATGAAGGATGAGTAAGGTTGGCCAATGGGAAATCCAACCCCAATGGTGCGTGGTCGATTTTTTCAAGAACACGCTGGGCTACGAGTATCCTGGTAACTGGAAAGGCCGCCTCGGTAATAGTAACATCGAGGAAGAGTTGCTTGCCGACTGGTTGAAACGCCAGGGTCATAACGACCAATCCATCACCAAGACGCTGTTCCAGATTATCTTTAGACGCGCTGTAGCTTCGTTCATGTTCGGTTCAACTCGGAGAAGTCGGTAATTTGGACACGATGGTTGGCAGGTGGCAAGGATTCAACATGGATGGGAAGGGCTAACCACAGAGGACACAGAGAGCACAGAGAGGGGGGAAGAAGGTGAACCACGGATTTCACGGATAGGCACTGATGAGGAAGAGTCTCTCGCTGAGCTCGCAAAGGACGCAAAGAGGGGGAGGAGGCACCCAAGGGCGCTAATTTAATCGCGGCGTAAAGCCGCTCCTACAGCTTGGTCCGAGGAAATCCCCAAATTCAAGTATCCAGAAATTGACTCTGATCTTGGCGAACTTTGCGAGCTTTGCGAGAGTCCATTCCTAATTCCTAACTCCCCTGCCCCCTGATGATCTGGATCTACCGCCTTCTTTTCCTTCCCGGATTATTGGTTGCGCTTCCCCGGTATTGGTGGCAGACGCGGGGACGGGGCAGCTTCAAGGAGAGGTTGGGGCAGCGATTGGGCTGGGTTCCCCGGCCCAAAGCAAAATCTCCCGGAAGGGTGAGGGTATGGATACAGGCGGTGAGCGTGGGGGAATTGCAGGCCATCCATCCCCTTCTGGAATCCTTGCACAAACACCGGCAGGTTGAGGTTATTCTGACCACAACCACGGTTACAGGTTTTCAATTGGCCCGGGAAAGATACACCCGATTGACCGAACAAATCTCGTATTTTCCCATCGATTTCGTATGCTTTAGCCGCCGGGCCTGGAATCGGATTCAACCTGATCGGTGCATACTGATGGAAGGGGAGCTTTGGCCGGAACACCTGCACCAGGCCACCAAACGAGGCATACCTGTCCTCCTGATCAATGCCCGCATGTCGGATCGAGCCTTTTATTATTATACACGCCTAAAATTCTTGGCCAAACCGGTATTTAAAAGCCTGACCAAGGTCCTGGCCTCGAGTGAACAGAGCAAAGAGCGATTCACCGGCTTGGGAGTCGATCCGGCCGATATCGCAATTACCGGCAACATGAAATGCGATTCTCCCCTTCCCCACACCTTGAGCGACGGGGAGGCCGGCAAACTGCTGAGGCAACTCGGCTTTTTCCGGGATGACCCTTCCCGGGAAAAACCCTTCGTCATTTGTGGCGCCTCCACATGGCCCGGCGAGGAGGAAGCGCTTCTCAACATCTTCCTGTCACTCAAAAAATGGCGGAAGGATCTGCGCCTGTTAATCGTTCCCAGACACATGGAGAGGCGGGAGGAAATCCGCAGGCAACTGAGGAATCTTCCGCTTCGTTTCCATTTCCGCACCGAAGGATTGCCCGAGGAACCCGTGGAAGTTCATATCGGGGATACCACGGGAGAATTGGTAAAATTCCTGCAAATTTCCCATATTGTTTTTGTGGGCCGAAGCCTCCCTCCCCATACCCAAGGTCAAACCCCCATTGAGGCAGGACTGCTGCAAAAACCCATCCTCTTCGGGCCCAGGATGTCCAATTTCAAGGGGATTGCGCAAAGCCTGATCGACCATGGAGTGGCCGAAAGAGTGGAACATCCGGCCGACCTCGAACAAAAACTGCGGGATTGGATGGCCGCTCCCAATTTGCTTCGGGAAAAATCGAACAACGCTTTGGGATGGATGGCGGCCCATCGGGGAGCCAATGCCAGAACGCTCCAGGCATTGGAAGAATATCTGCGGCTACGGGGTCAGCCCTAATTGGCGCCAACGGCGGCCTATTGTGGAACCCCTTTGGGGTTCGATTGTGTGGGTGATCAGTAACCCAGCGTGCGCTACACGACGCTGGGCTCTGGGGTTTAACGCCGTTGGCGTTATCAAGATCAGGATTTACTTCTCCTCACTCTCCACTGAGCTCTGATAACTGACAACTTGCGCCAACGGCGCCTCTATCCATGTCTCATTTTTGAACACGATCACGATGATTTACTTCGTGCCCCTTCGTGTCCTTTGTGGATCCAATTTCCATTCAGCCTTTAACCTTCAGCCTTTTTTGTGGAGGCGCGGGTCGGAATCGAACCGACGTATAGAGCTTTTGCAGAGCTCGGCCTTACCACTTGGCTACCGCGCCCCAATTCGGGGAAACGGTAAAACAAACCAGTTCCCTTGAGGTGGCAAGTTGTTTTTGCTGGAAAAAGGCGGTGGTCTTTTTTCCCATCCTACCTTTAATTCGGAGGGAAGCCTTAATAGATTCGCCAGCAATCCATGCCTGCCAAATTCTTTTCCATCGCAAACCAAAAGGGAGGGGTCGGCAAAACGACCACCGCTATCAATCTGGCCGCGGGCGTCGCCGCTCAAGACATACCCACCCTGATTATCGATTTGGATCCCCAGGCCAACGCCACCAGCGGGCTGGGTTTGGAAAAGGAAGTGGGTCAAAGCCTCTACCATGCCCTGTTGGGCCAGGAAGAAGCCGGGTCGAAGATCGTGCCTACCGCAGTGGAAAACCTGAGTCTCATCCCTTCGGAGGTCGATATCGCAGCCATTGAAAGGGAGCTGGCTCACACCGATAATTATCTTCTCCGTCTGAAAGATACCCTCCTTCCGCTCAAGGAAAGCGACCGGTTCAAGGTGGTCTTTTTCGACTGCCCCCCCTCCTTGGGCATGTTGTCCATGAACGCCCTGGCCGCGGCGGACCACCTTCTCATCGCCCTGCAATGCGAGTACCTGGCCATGGAAGGGCTTGGGCAAATCCTCGACATCATCAACCAATTCAAAGAATCCGGGGTCAATCCCCGTCTCGGCCTGGGGGGCATTATCATGACCATGTACGACGTCCGAACCAATTTATCGCGCCAAGTGGTTTCAGAAGTCCGGAACCACTTCGGCCAAGTCGTATTTTCCACTATCATCCCCCGCTCGGTTCGCCTCGGTGAAGCTCCCAGTCATGGGCAGACCATCTTTGAATACGACCGTCTGAGCCCCGGGGCCGGCGCCTACGCCGCATTAGCCCGGGAAGTGATCGACAGATTCGCCTTAAACCGCTAATTCCACCGCGGTAATATGGATCTCGAGGAATTCCAGGCCCTTATCGGTTACCAGTTTGAGAACGAGGAATTACTGGTTCAAAGCCTGACCCACCCCTCCTACATGGCTGAGGCACACCCCCATGAAACCAACAACCAACGTCTGGAATTTCTCGGGGATTCCGCCCTGGCCCTCATCATTACCGAGTACCTCTACCAGACGTTTCCCGAAATACGGGAAGGCCTGCTCACCCAGTATCGTGCCACCCTGGTCAAAGGCAGCCTGCTTGCCAAAATGGCCGGGAAACTCAAACTCTCCCGATACATGCGGGTGAGCCCGAACCAACCGGGAGAATCGACCAAAGACCTGCCCTCCTCCCGGGAAGACGCCTTCGAGGCCCTTATCGGCGCCATATTTCTGGACAGTGATTTTCCAACCACGCGGGAGGTGGTACTGGCCTGGTATGGCGATATCCAAAGCAAACTAACCCAACTGAAACTTGAGCACAACCCCAAGGGGCAACTGCAGGAACGCCTGCATTCCCGGCTGGGGGGCTATGGCATCCACTACCAGGTGACGAGCGAGCGCGGTCCTCCCCACGACAAGATTTTCGAAGTTGAATTATCCATCCGGGGAAAGTCCATGGCCAAGGGAACGGGCAAGACCAAAAAGGAAGCAGAGGAAGGCGCGGCCCGCCAAACCCTGGATCAATTCGAATCGCTGGTATTTCCAGAGGAAGACTGAAAGAGGAAATGATTACTTGAGAATTTTGCGCGAGTCGCTTCCTAATCCCTTATCCGTTTCATCCGTGCCTGTCTGCGTGCGACGCACAGGCAGGAAATCCGTGGTAAATGCTTGATTCACTGGTCAAAACCCGAACAAAGGCTTGCGCCCTGCACGGAGTCACCCCCCCGGCCTTCGGCTGTCTGGCCGCCCTGGCCTTTCAGGACTCCCGGTCGACCCTTTCCCTCGTAATCCTACCTGATGGCAGGAACCTGCATCGGATCCGGGAAGACCTGGAATTTTTTCTCAATCTTCCAAAGGAGGGCCTGCCTGTGCGTCGCACGCAGACAAGGGGACATTCCTGTCCCCCGCCACCCCTAAAAGGGAAACGCCAGCATCCCGGTAACAACGCAATACCTCCTTCTCCCTGTGGGAGAGGGTGGCGCGAAGCGCCGGGTGAGGGTTGCAACGCAATACAGGTGTTGTCCCTCCCGGAACTGCCGGTGGAACCCGGCGATAGGCAAGCAATTCGCTTGGAGCGCCAACTCGATCAGATCGGCACTCTGAGCCGGTTGGCCACTCTCCACTCTCCACTCTCCACACCCCACTCTACACTCTCCTCTCAGGAACTTGGCAACTCTTCCCCTCGCTTCATGGTGGTGACCAGTCTTCCCGCCCTGGTCCAATCCCTTCCCGGCAAAAGAGCCATCTTGGAAGCGGAAATCCCGCTTCAGACGGGAATGACTTGCTCCTTCACCGGGCTGATACAGCGATTGAACGCCCTCGGTTACGACCACGAATCGGAAGTGGCAGGACCCGGGCAATTTGCCGTCCGCGGCGGTATCATCGACCTGTATCCGGTCAACGAGCGCATGCCCTTTCGCCTGGACTTCTTCGGCGATGAAATCGAGGAGATTCGAGCCTTTGAACCGGATACGCAAAGGTCCGCTTTCCAGGTGAAATCGCTCACCGCGGCCCCGCCACCGGGGCATTCGCTTCCCGCCGTCCCCGCCGGCATTCTCCAGTACCTCCCGGAGGAGGTCCTGTGGCAATTTTGGGAACCCCGTCTGAGCGAGGAGAACTGCCCTCAGTTCTTCCGCTCCAATCCTGACGACACGCCGTTGCATAGCAACTCTGCGACGCACGGTAGCAACTCTGCGACGCACGGTCGTGATCCGGAGCCCTCAACCCGCAAAACTGTAGGAGCGGGTTTACCCCGCGATCCCCGCTTGGCCAATAGCGTGCCCTCAGGCCGCTTGGCCGAACTCCTCGAGGGCCGCGCGGGCAAGGGAGATGCCTGGCTGGCCTATTCCGCCCTCGATCAGGAAAGTATACTCTTCGACGAATCCACCCAGCGGGTTTCCCTGGAAACGGAACCCCTGGAACATTACCGGCTCACAAAGGAGGGGGGACATTCCTGTCCCTCAATTCACCAGGAAGATCGCCAAACGCGTGACGTCAGGCCGCCTGGCCTGAAATTCTTCCACCGCCTGCAAGGCTGGCAGCGGGAAGGGTATGAGCTGATCCTCTCCGTTCAATCTCCGGGCGAAATGGACCGGTTAAAGGAGTTAATCGATCGGCTTGTAGGCAAAGACACGCCGTTGCATAGCAACTCTGCGACGCACGGTAGCGTGACTAGTCCGCTTGCAACGGGTTTATCCCGCGATCTCTTCGATTCCTCCACCCAAGTTCTGAGTAATCTGAGCGCGGGGTTTCGTTGTCATTTCCCTCCTAATCCTGACGACACGCCGTTGCATAGCAACTCTGCGACGCACGGTCGTGATCCTGATCTT
Source organism: Opitutales bacterium (assembly GCA_965218995.1). Lineage (GTDB taxonomy): Bacteria > Verrucomicrobiota > Verrucomicrobiia > Opitutales > UBA2995 > JAABVD01. The sequence continues at coordinate 806,162 of CBDCML010000004.1, read as the reverse complement.
GATCCTAATCCTGACCCCCCCTCTTTGCCTGTCTGCGTGCGACGCACAGGCAGGCGAGAGTCTCTTCCCCCACGGCCAAAAGGAATCGTATTTGTCACCGATTCCGAAATTTTCGCCCGCCCACGCAAGCGTTTGGCCATGGGAAAACCCCGCAAAATCGCCCAACCCCAGCAGGTCGACCAACTCCTCGATTTTTCGGAATTGGTCGAGGGCGATTACCTTGTACACCTCCAAAACGGCATTTGTCTCTACCGCGGGTTGAGCCGAATCGATGCCGGGCAAGGCTCGCGCGAGGTCATATCCCTCGAATTTGACGACGGGATCATCCTCCATCTTCCCCTGCACGAGTCACACCTGGTAACCCGTTACGTGGGATTGAAAAAGTACCGGCCCACTCTGGGAAAAGTGGGCTCCAGTCGATGGGAGAAAACCCGGCGCAGAACCGAAGAGGCAACCTTGGATTTCGCGGCCCGGCTCTTGCAAAACCAGGCCAGCCGGGATTCGCGGAAAGGGTTTGCCTTCTCCGCCGATGGCAACTGGCACCGGGAATTTGAAGCCGCCTTCCCTTACCGGGAAACTCCCGATCAACTCGAAGCCATCATCGCAACCAAAAATGACCAGGAGAAGCCGCAGCCCATGGACCGCCTGATCTGTGGCGACGTCGGATACGGCAAGACCGAGGTGGCCCTTCGCGCCGCCTTCAAGGCTGTCCTGGACGGCAAACAAGTGGCCATCCTGGGGCCCACCACGGTATTGACCCAACAGCATTACAACACCTTTCGCCAACGCATGTCCTCCTTCCCCATTTTCGTGGAGATGCTGAATCGATTCAGGACCCGGGCCGAACAATCAAAAATCCTCAAAGACTTGGCCAGCGGCAGAATCGACATCGTCGTGGGGACCCATCGGTTGCTCTCCCGGGACGTCGGATTCAAAGACCTCGGACTTCTCGTCATCGATGAAGAACACCGGTTCGGAGTCAAACACAAGGAACGCCTCAAGGAATACCGACTAAACGCCGATGTCCTTTCACTGAGCGCCACCCCCATCCCCCGCACGCTCCACATGGCCCTCTTGGGGGCCCGCGACCTGAGCGTTATCGAATCGCCGCCCATCAATCGCCGGCCCATCGAAACCATCATAAAAAATTACCATCCCGACACCGTTTGTAGGGCCATAATCAGGGAAATCACCCGGGGGGGACAGGTATTCTACCTGCACAATCGCGTCCAGTCCATCCACGGGGTGGCCGCCCGGCTCGAGGAAATGCTGCCCGACGTGAGGTTCGCCGTGGCCCATGGCCAAATGCACGACAGAACCCTGGAGCGAATCATGAGTCAATTCGTAGACGGTGAATACGACGTGCTGGTAACCACCACTATCATCGAATCGGGCCTCGATATCCCCAACGCCAACACCATCATCATCGAGACAGCCGACCGCTTCGGCCTTTCCCAACTGTACCAAATCCGGGGCCGGGTCGGAAGGTTCGACCGGCAGGCTTACGCCTATCTGCTTCTCCACCGCCACGCCCGGGTCCTCGACACGGCGCGGCGGCGACTGGCCGCAATTAAACAATACAATCAATTGGGCGCAGGATTCCGCATTGCCCTGCGCGACCTGGAACTGCGCGGCGCAGGAAACCTTTTGGGCGCCGAACAAAGCGGCCACATAGCCGGGGTGGGGTTCGATCTCTACTGCCAACTGCTCAAGCAAAGTATCGCCCGGCTGAAGGGTGATCAGGCCGCTTTGCGAATCCGCGGCACCGTTCAGCTCGATTTCGTTTACATGGGTGAGGGCAAGGCCCCGGAAGCGCCCATCGCCAGAGACAGTTACCAAGCTCTCAAGCAGGCTGAAATAGAAGCGACCCGGGGGGGCGTGTTGGAGGCCCGCATTCCCCCCCGTTACCTGAAAGAAACCCGGCTCAGAATTGAGGTTTACCGGCAACTGGCCATGGCTGAAGATCTCGCCTCCATCGAAGAACTCGACCGGTCCCTGGTGGACCGCTACGGCCCTTATCCGGACACGGTCAAGGCGCTCCTCGAGGTAGGCAAGATTCGAACCCTGGCCGAGGAAAAAGGAATCGACCGGGTCGAAAGCGAAGGAAACCGCCTGAAGTGCCGCATAGCCGGGGCGGGCAAGGGGAACTTCATCATGCCCGGTCACCGCTTTCCCCGGCTCTCCCACAAAGATCCCTTTAAAAAACTGGAGGAAATTCTGCAATTTTTGCACCGGCAGAAGGTAGCAAAGCATGTTGTGAACACCCTGGTCAACCCGGCAAATCCCAGGCAGGAGCCGAAGGGGTCTTGACGAATCTGAACGGAACCCATACCATCCCCGCCCTGTTTAAATTGAGTGGCCCGGTTAATGGTTAATCCTCCATGAAAAAAATAGTGAAATTCGCCGCCTGGAGCGCGGGATTGCTCCCCCTGATCTTGGGCGCCCAGCCCTCCCAATACGATAATTTGCCCACGGAAAACGGCATCGCCGCCATTGTGGAGGGCAAAATAATCACCCACGAAGAGTTGCGCAAAGACCTCGCCCCCCTGGTGCCCCAACTTCAGCGCAAAGCCCGGAACAACCAGGAATTCCAAACCATGCTGGCCGAACTGCAGCAGGATGTTCTGATGAACCTCATCGACCGGGTCCTCATCATGAAGGAGTTTCAGGACAAATTTGTCGAAAAGGGCTACAAAATGCCCCGTTCATTCGTGGAAAACCGTTTCGACGACGTTTTAGTCAACGAATTCAACAACGACCGGGAAAAGTTCCTCGACTACCTGAAGGGACAAGGGCTCAGCATGCGGGAATACCGCACCAAACTGCGGGAAGAAATTATCGTCCAAATCATGCTCAGCCAGCAGCGCCGTTCCCGCTCTATCGTCAGTCCCGCCAAAATTGAAGAGTATTACCACACGCAACGAGACCGCTTTTACGAAGAGGAACGGGTTCACCTGAAGCTCATTCGGCTGGCCCCCTACGCTTCGGAAAATATCGACCTCCTCATGCAAACCGCCAACTTGATCATCGAAGAACTGGTTGGAGGCGCCGAATTTGAGGAATTGGCCAAAAAATACAGTCAGGATACCCGCAAGGACCGCGGAGGGGATTGGGGATGGATCAACCGTTCCGATATTCGCGACGAACTGAGCGAGATAGCCTTCAGCCTGGAAAAGGGCGAGCACAGCCAGCCCATTCAAGTGAGGAACGACTTGTTCATCCTCAAAATCGAAGATAAAAAAGAAGAAGGGGTGCAACCACTGGCCGAGGTCCGCGACCAGATCGAGGGGATCCTGGTCGGCCAAATGGCCCGCGAGGAGCAGGACAAATGGCTCCAGGGCTTGCGCGAAAAAGCCTTCATCAAGTTCTACCTGTAAACGCGAAGAATAGGCACAAAGGGGCTTCTCCTGCGGGGAAGGAATGGCTCCTGAGGATTTCCTCTGGCCAAGGAGGCCAAGATTTTCTTACCCAGTGATCGCGGCGTAAAGCCGCTCCTACAATTCCTCATTCCCAATTCCTAATTCTCTTCCCCTTTTGCCCCTTTTGTGCCTTTTATCGCTATTTATCCCCTCTACCTCTCTGTGCTCTCTGTGGTTAATCCCTCCTAATTCCTTCCCTTCTCCCTCATTCCTCCTTCCTTGTAGGTCCTTTCCCTTCTCCAAGCCGTTGATTTTTCGATCAAGATCACGATCACGATGATTTACTTCGTGCCCCTTCGTGTCCTTCGTGGATCTAATTCCCCTTCTCCCTTCTTCCTTTCTCCTCTCCCCCATTCCTAATTCCTAATTCCTAATTCCTAATTCGCGCCCTGGGCGCCTCTCCCCCCTCTGCCTCTCTGTGGCCTCTGTGGTTAATCCCTCCTAATTCCTAATTCTTAATTCCTCCAATGGCAGCTCCCGTCTCATCACGTTTAAAGGATCTCGCCGTCAATGAACGGCCGCAGGAACGGTTGGATCAGTTGGGGCCAAGCAAACTGAGCGACACGGAATTGCTGGCCATGCTGCTGCGTTCGGGCACGGCCAAAAGGGATGTGCTGAGCTTGTCGGCTCACCTCCTGAAAAAAGCCGGCTCCTTGCACCGACTAATCTATTGGGGCAAGGAGGACTTCACCGCCATAAATGGCATTGGGAAAGTAAAGGCTTTGCAAATCGTAGCCGTCATGGAAATGGCTCGACGCGTCATCCGAGGGAAACAGGGAGAAGCTCCCCTGCTCAGCAACCCAAGGTCCGTGTTCGACTTTGCCTTGCCTATCACCGCCGGCCTGGAAGTGGAAAAATTTTGGACGTTATGCCTGAATCGAAAGAACCGGTTGATACGGGAAATCGAGGTCACCTCGGGCACGGCCAGCAGCAGTCTCGTCCATCCCCGCGAGGTATTCAAGGAAGCCATTCGATCGGGGGCATCCGCCATCATCGTATTCCATAACCATCCCAGCGGGGATCCAACCCCCAGCCAAGCTGATATTCAGGTGACGAGAAAGCTCAGGGAAGCGGCCCGGATAGTGGATATAGACTTTATCGATCACGTCATCATCGGTAATCTGGGCCAGGATCCCCGCAGCGTGGGATTCTATAGTTTCAAGGACGCTGGATTTTTGTAATTTTACTGGCCGTTAGTGTCATGTCCTTCAAATAAACCACCACAGAGAACACATCCCGCTTCGCCCAAACCGTGCTACACAGGTCAAGGGGCTACGGCAGGACAGGGAGGGGGGGCAAGAGCGCCAAAGGCGCGAATTAGAAACTGGGAATGGGTTCTCGCAAAGCTCGCGAAGGGCGCAGAGAGGGGAAGGGACTGAGGATCCGGCTTGGCCGGAACAGGAGTTAACGGAGGGCGAGTTTTCCTACCCGCCATGAGGTAATGGCGGACAGGAATGTCCGCCCTCCTTTAGATATTTTGTGTTTTTTGTGCCTTTTGTGGCTATTTCCCTAACCTGTCCTGCCGCTGTGCCGTGCAAAGCCTTTAGGCGAAGCATGGTAGCCTCTTGACCTGCGTAGCGTTGCGAAGCACGGTTTAGGCGAAGCGGGATCCGTGGTTCGGCGCAAAAGACGCAAAAACACACTCTTCTTATTTCTAAATCTCTGTGTTCTCTGTGTCCTCTGTGGTTAGTCCCTAAAAAGGTCTTGGCAAAGGCTGTGGGACCCAACATTTTACCCCTCTTTACCTGTCTGCGTGCTACGCACAGGCAGGCCTTTGGCGGTGGGATACCCAAGTGGCCAACGGGGGCAGACTGTAAATCTGCTGGGGCAACCCTTCGGTGGTTCGAATCCGCCTCCCACCACCAGCACTCCCCCTGCGGGGAAGAATGAGGAATGCATTATCAGTGGTTAGTGAATAGTGGTTAGTAAAGTAGTTCTCTGGTTTCAGTTTTTTCGATCACGATCAAGATCAAGATCACGATGATTTACTTCGTGCCCCTTTGTGTCCTTGGATCCAATTTCCATTCAGCCTTCCAGCCCCGGCAAGGCTATAAATCGGGAATGGTTTCGGGAAACACCTGGCCGGTAGGGCTGATCTTGAAAATGTAAACCAGGCCCGGTTTGAGTTGGGTATACACCGCGCTACCGTAAACTGCCACGATTCCGTACTCCTGCAAGGCCCGGAGGTCGTGGGCCAAATCCCAGATTTCCGACCAGAATAATTCCCTTTCCCGCAGGGAGAGCCCGTTTAAAAGACCCCGGTAACGCTCCGGCTCGCGACCGAAAGCCTCGATGGGGAAGCCTTCGCTGGGGGCCATTTTCTCACCGTATACCCGCCTCCACAAGTAGAGGGAACGTCCTCGGCCCTCCCGCACGAATTGATTGTCGAATTTGACGATTAAAGCATCGAAATGCGCCACATCGCCCTCCAGGGTAAAGGACCCTTCAAATACGGTTTCGAGCGGATCTTCCCGCGCCGTCTCTACAAATTTCAACGTCGTATAGAGGGTTCCATTGAGCTTCTCCTGGTGGGTCACCTTGGCGTAACCGATTTGTTCCTCCGTCGTGAGGAGGGCAATGGCCTCTTTCAATTGCCGGTTTTCCGTGAGCAATTCCTGAATGGTCAGCCCCGTTTTGAGAAAGGCCACACCCAGCAAACCCCCGAGGGCGAGAATGGCCAAACCGAGACTTCCCCAGAATAGTTTGGTGGACAGGGACATAGTTGGGTTAACCATGCTTCAGAACGGACTTGAAAACAAGACCCCGATTCCGGGAAGAAGGTCCTTCCTCCGCGAATGAACTTGGAAAAGAAAGGAGATCAGGTCTGAAATCCTGTATTGGCAAACACGATTTACAGGCCTGCCCCCGGCTGGCGCCATATCTCATGCCCTGAATAACCCCGGTTAACCAGCGCCATTCAGGTTTAACCCTTTCGGCCGCGACAAGGTTTGACCCTCTCGGCCTGCCCCATAGCTTTGCCTGAACCTGGGTACTGTTTGAATGCGAGACTATTTCATAAGGCGATTCCTTCTCCTACCCCCTACCCTCTTGGGCATCACCCTCATCGTCTTTGCCATTACCCGGGTGGTTCCCGGTGGCCCGGTGGAACAACGGTTGGCCCAAATGCGTTTGGCCGGAGCCAACCAGCCTTCCAACTATACTATCGGCGGCCAGCAAGCGCTTTCGGAAGATCAACTTCAAAAACTCAAAGAATATTACGGATTCGATAAGCCCATCCTGGTCAGCTACGTCAGTTGGCTGGGGAAGGTTCTCACGGGAGATCTGGGGGAATCCTACCGATGGAACGAACCCGTCCTGCAACGCATAAAGGAAGCGCTCCCCATTTCCACTTTCTACGGGCTGATCACGTTTTTCCTTACCTATAGCATTTCCATTCCCCTGGGCATCCTCAAGGCCCTCAAACACAAGACCACCATTGACGGGGTCACTTCGGTGCTGATCTTTGCCGGGTACGCCATACCCGGGTACGTGCTAGGGGCCCTTCTTCTGCTATTTTTCGCCGTTCGCCTGGACTGGTTCCCCATGGGTGGATTTGTCGGTTACGAGTTTCAACACCTCATGCCCTGGCAGGTTTTTACCAACGGCGAGGCCTTCCTCAGCATTGGGCTGCATGCCGTACTCCCCCTCATCTGTTATCTGGTGGGGAGTTTCGCCGTAACCACCTTGCTCATGAAAAACCATCTGCTCGACAACCTGGCGGCCGATTACATGCGGACGGCCGTGGCCAAGGGCTCGAGTTTCAACAGGGCGGTTATCCGCCATGCCATGCGCAATTCACTCATCCCCATCGCCACTACCTTCGGGCAGAACATCACCCTTTTTGTCTCGGGGTCCTTTCTTATCGAGGCCCTCTTCGACATTAATGGATTCGGGTGGCTGGGGTTGGACTCCGTCTTTCAGCGCGACTACCCGGTGGTCATGGGCGTGGTGCTCTTATCCAGCGCCCTCCTGCTGCTCGGCAACATCATATCCGACATACTGGTCGCCCTGGTCGATCCCCGGGTCAAATTCCAATGAGGCCCGACTCCCAGAACCCATCAGCCGAAACGGTTCCGAGCAGTAGGAGAATCCTGCTCAACCGGAAATTAGCCCTGTTGGCCATGGTTCTTCTCAGTGGTTTTCTGGGATGGAAAAGTAATTATTACGCCGGATTGGGCATTCTCATCATTCTGGCGTGGTTGGGACGCCGTTTTCTCTACATTCGGTGGGATCCCTCGACCCTGAAAAAATTCCAACGCTTCCGTCACCTGCGCAGGGGTCATGTGTCGTTCCTGGTCATCGGCGTTTTGTGGTTCGCCGCCCTTTTCTCGGAATTGTTTATCAACGACCGGCCCCTGGCCCTGTATTACCAGGGTCAACTCTCCTTTCCCACCTACGGACGGGTAGCCCTGGGAAGTGAATTCGGTCTTACCGGACCCGAGGGTTTTGAGCCGGTAAGGTATCGCGACCTCGACAGACAATTCGAGCGGGAAAAGTCCGGGAACTGGGCCATCATGCCAATAGTGCCGTTCAATCCGAATGAGAACAATACCTACCGAGGCGTCCTCAAACCCCAACCGCCCGGTTGGAGCAGCCAGCACTATCTGGGCACCGACCAAACCGGACGCGATATATTGGCCCGGCTGGTCCATGGTTTTCGCATCGCCATCTTTTTTGCCCTCGCCTTCATGGCCCTGACCTACCTTATCGGCATCGGCCTGGGCTGCCTCATGGGCTATTGGGGAGGCACGTTCGACCTGATTTTCCAACGCATGATCGAAATATGGTCGAACATTCCCTTTATCTACACCGTGATCATCATATTTTCGGTCGTTCCCACGGAATTTGATTTGGGCATTCGCATCGCCATCCTTTTGATCATCATGGTACTGTTTTCCTGGACCGGAATGACCTATTACATGCGCACCGCCACCCTCAAGGAGAAGGCTCGGGATTACGCCTCAGCCGCCATTGTAATGGGCGCCAGTTCGACCCGGGTCATCTTCAATCACATATTGCCCAACACCATCTCCACCTTGGTAACGTTTATTCCTTTCACCATCAGCGGAGCAATAGCCGCGATCACCGCCCTGGACTTTTTGGGATACGGATTGCCCCCTCCCACTCCGAGCCTGGGGGAACTCCTCAAGCAGGGACGGGACAATGTCACCAATGCGCCCTGGATCGTGAGCTCGGCCTTTTGCGCCCTCACCTTTTTGCTCGTTCTCGTTACCTTCGTCGGGGAAGGTATCCGAGAAGCCTTCGACCCCAAGAAATATACCCGGTACAGGTAGCGTTTTAAAAAATGACCCCAGATCTACGACTTGTAAGCTTACTTGCCGCCTTCGCCCTGATGGGGGGATGCGGACCCAAAAGCGATGATGGCGCTGTCCCATCGCCATCCGCCGCGAGCGGGGACCCGGTCGAAATACCGGCGGAAATTCTCCAATACATGCAGACCAAGGTGTATTTGGGCCCAGACGTTCTCCAGGATCTGGAGGCCAATAGAATCACCCAAGAGGAGGTCGATGAACGCGCCGCGGCCGGGGAATTCCCCCCGTTATTTCGCTTTGCCACTCCCGAGGACCTTCCACCCGACCTCTCCTGGGAGAATGGCATGGACCTGCCCGACCTGGGCAGCCCGAATGCCAAAAAGGGCGGAACCTTGTACGATTACATTCGCGATTATCCCCGAACTCTTCGCACCGCCGGTCCCGACGCCAGCACCTACTTCCGGGCCTACCTGCTGGACCACATGGCGCTCTCTCTGGGTTCCCGTCATCCCAACATTACGGAGATCTCCGAAAACGGATTTCGTTATTATCCCGAACTGGCTAAGGAGTGGGCCATAGACCGCGACAGAAAGACCGGGTATTTTCGGCTGCATCCCGATGCGACCTGGTCGGATGGGACGCCCATTACGGTAAACGATTTTTTATATGCCCTGTATTTTTTTCAATCCGAGCACCTTCAGGACCCCTGGTACATCAACTACTTCAACCGAAACTTCGCCAATATCACCAAATACGACGACCACACCCTTTCCATCTCCATTCCGGAAGCAAAACCCGATCTGACCACGCGCCTGCTCAGCTTCACCCCCCTTCCCCTGCATTACTACGGGGTATTGGATGAAGACTTCGTCGATACCTACCAATGGAAGTTCGCTCCCACTACCGGTCCCTACGTCATACACGAGAAAGACATCAGCAAGGGCCGGTTTATCCGTTTGACCCGCAACAAAAGCTGGTGGGCCCGGGATAATAAATTCCTCAGAAACCGGTTTAATTTCGACGTCATCCATATCGGTGTCATCCGCGAAATCGATAAAGCCCTGGAAGCCTTTTTAAAAGGCGAAATCGATGTATTCAGCCTCAACCTCACGCCCCATTGGCACGATAAAGTGCCCGACCATCACGAGGCCGTGGCCGGTGGCTACATCCAAAAATACACGTTTTACAATGATATACCGAGACCCTCCTACGGCATCTGGATAAACATGGCCCGGCCAATGGTCGATGATCGCAACTTGAGAATCGGCCTCCACTACGCCTTCAACTGGAAGAAGGTGGTCGAGGAATACGGTCGGGGAGACCTCGTGCGCATGAATTCAAACAGCGAAGGATTTGGCTCCTTCGTGAATCCCCGCATCAAAGCCCGTGAATTCAACGTGGAAAAAGCCCTGCAACACTTCGCCGAGGCAGGCTTCGAACACCGCAACGACAAGGGGATTCTGGTCGATGATCAAGGTCGGGAATTATCCATTACCCTGACCTCCCCCTATCATACCGCCATGGATATCCTGACCATTCTACAGGAAGAAGCGCGCCGGGCCGGGGTCGAAATAAACCTGGATATTCTCGACCTGACGGCGGGCTTCAAGAAGCTCGACGAAAAGAAGCATCAAATGGTTTTTGTCGGCTTCGGCACCTCCCCGGAAATGTACCCGCGTTATTTCGAATACTATCACTCCACCCAGGCCTACGATAGAGCCTTCCTTGCCGATGGCTCGGTCAATCCCGACCGCAAGACGAAACCGGACACCAATAATATACAAAGTTTCGCAGATCCGGAAGTGGACCGCCTCATCGAAAAATACCGTGGATCGGAGGACGTCGAGGAAATGAGAGAAATTGCCCATCGAATTCAGCAAATCGTCTACCACCAGGGCACCTTCATGCCCGCTTACGTGCGCCCCTTCCTCAGGGTCGGATCATGGAAATGGATCAAATGGCCTGAGGACTTCAATGTCCGGATAGCCGATCGGTATCTAACTTACTACCTCCATTGGATGAATGAGGAGGAAAAACCGGCCACCCTCGCGGCCAAACGATCAGGTGAAACCTTTCCTCCGATCATCAAAGTCTTCGACCAGTACAACATTTATAAGGAAACACCCTGAGGGGAAGGTTCGATCATCTCGGAGAAGGAAGGGGTCAAGACGTAAAAAGTTATGCCTTACAGGGTCAGTCGTCTTGTAAAAGTGTATGGAGTACAACGGAATACAGTTTTTAAGACCTGACCCTTTTCTTTCGGAAGGCATCACTTTTCTACGGCATGACCCCGGCTGGCGCCCATACTATATTCAACTTGCGCCATGACCTCACGGGACGACAGTGACATCCTCCTCGTGAGAGACCTGGTCACCGCCTTCGACACGGATGAAGGGCAGTTGACTGCGGTGGATGGCGTTTCCTTCAAGGTAGAAAGAGGCAAAACCCTGGGGATTGTGGGAGAATCGGGGTGTGGGAAGAGTGTTACGGCCCTATCCATAATGCGCTTATTGCCTTACCCGATGGGAAAGGTCCTGAATGGGGAAGTCTTGTTCGAGGGCCGGGATCTGGTCGCCGCGCCAGCCGATGCATTATACCGAATCCGCGGGGCCGGGATCAGCATGATCTTTCAGGAACCCATGACCGCGCTCAATCCGGTGCACCGCATCGGCGAACAACTGAGCGAAGTCTACCGGCTTCACCACAAATCCATCTCCCGGAAGGAGGCATGGGATCGCTCCGTCGACATGCTGGCCAAGGTTGGCATTCCCTCCCCGGAAATTCGAGTTGGGGAATATCCGCACCAACTCTCGGGCGGTATGCGGCAGCGGGTGGTTATCGCCATGGCCCTGGCCCTCAAGCCCAAACTGGTCATCGCCGACGAACCCACCACTGCCCTCGATGTCACCATTCAGGCCCAGATCCTCGAGCTGATGCAATCGCTCCAACGCGAGATGCGCATGTCCATCATCATGATCACCCACAACCTGGGGGTAATCGCGGAAACCTGTGACGAGGTGGTGGTGATGTATGCGGGCCGCATCGCGGAAATGGGCTCCGTTTATCAAATTTTTGAAAATCCCCAACACCTCTACACCTGTGGCCTGCTCAATTCCATACCCCGATTGGAGAATCCCCGCAAGAGCCGGCTGCAAACCATCGAAGGCTTTGTTCCCGGTTTGCGCGAGCTGCCCGCCGGAGCCCGGTTTGCCCCGAGGTCCCCGCACCCCAAAGCCGAATCCTACGTGGAATCCGACCGTTACCGGACCGTCCGGCCCGATCTCGTGGAAATTGAAGCCGGCCACTGGGTGGAAGACGAATCCTGCGTGCGGGTATTTTGAGGACAAATCCACCATGGTCGACCCGATGGCAAATTCCGACGCGGCACGCCCCCTCCATCGAGGCGCCACCTGCACTCCGCTCCTGGAAATTAAAAATCTGAAAATGCACTTCCCGGTCAAGGGGGGTGTCCTCATGCGGGCCAAAAAGGTTTGCAAGGCGGTGGACGATGTCACCCTCTCCATCCATCCGGGTGAAACCCTCGGGTTGGTGGGCGAATCGGGATGTGGCAAATCCACCTTGGGCAATTGCGTGGTCCGATTGAACAATCCCACAGCCGGGTCCGTTAAATTCAACGGCATTGAGCTGACCCAACTTTCCCGCAATGCCTTGAAGCCCTATCGAAAAGATATTCAGATGATCTTTCAGGATCCGGCCGAATCGCTCAATGCCCGGCATTCCGTAGGAGAGATATTGGAGGAGCCCTTCATCCTGCACGACATCGGGGAAGCCGGTTTCCGCAGGAAAAAAGTCCATGAGTTGTTGGAAAAAGTCGGTTTGCCCTCCAGCGCGGCGGATAGATTTCCTTTCGAATTTTCCGGGGGTCAACGCCAGCGCATCGGGATCGCCCGGGCCATAGCCCTCAATCCCAAACTGATTATCTGCGACGAACCGGTTTCGGCTTTGGATGTGTCGGTGCAAAGCCAGGTTTTGAACTTGTTGCTGGACCTGCAAAAAGCCATGAAACTTTCCTACCTGTTCATTGCCCACGACTTGGCCGTGGTGAAACACATCTCTGATCGCATCGCCATCATGTACCTCGGCAAAATCGTCGAGTCGGGCCCGGCCGACTCCATTTACCGTCATCCTTATCACGCCTACACCAAAGCCCTGATTTCCGCTATCCCCATTCCCGATCCCCGAAAAAAGAGTAAACGGATCATTCTCAAAGGCGACGTGCCCTCCCCCATCGATCCACCGGTTGGCTGCGCCTTCGCCCGCCGCAGTTGGATGCCCTGCACCGAGGCAGAAGCCCGACAGCCCGGAGTTTTCAAGGAAGTCCGACCCGGCCACTGGGTGGAACTTCATCCGGCCACGGTGGAAAATTACAAGGTTTTTCTCTAACCCGCATTTCTCACTACCAGCCACAGAAGCCCACCGGGGTCTATCTAAAACATATGGGAATTATATCTAAAGCTTGACAAATGATGCTACGGTGGCCAGTTTCGCACGATGGAAGCGAACTGGTCAAATCAAACCATCTGGACGGGCGACAATCTCGAAATCATGCGGGGGATGAACTCCGCCTCGGTGGACCTGATCTATCTCGACCCGCCATTTAATTCCAAAGCCAACTATGCGGCGCCTATCGGTAGCGTAGCGGCTGGGGCAGCGTTCAAGGACACCTGGACCTTGCGCGACGTTGACACCGAATGGATCAACCTGATCGAAGCCAAGCACCCAGCACTTTACCGCGTGCTGTTGGCGGCCATGACAGACAGCGACAAATCCTATTTGGTTTACATGGCTGCCCGGATAGTGGAAATGCGGCGGATTCTGAAGCCAACCGGTTCGATTTACCTGCATTGCGATCCCACCATGAGCCACTACCTGAAGCTGGTCATGGATTCGATTTTTGGACGGGGGAACTTCAGGAACGAGGTTGTTTGGTCTTATGGAAACCGATTAATGAGGGGTGGGAAACAGTTTCCTCGAATGTATGATTCGATTTTAGCATTTTCTCGCGGCGGGAAATACACTTTCAACCCGCAATTAGACAAAAATTGGTCCCCTTCAAATACCCAAAAACGGCGGCTTAAAAAGGGATGGGAAACAAGGAAAGGAGACCTAATCGTCTATGATCAGGAAAAGTTAAAAGTCAGTGGAATTGACATCAGCCAATTTAAAAAAGTCTATTGGAATGCAACGGCAAAACAACCACCGATCGGGAATGTGTGGAACATTCCGATATTAAACCCAATGGCCAAAGAACGCGTTGGCTATCCCACCCAAAAGCCCAAGTTGCTTCTCAATCGTATCATCAAAGCTAGTTCAAACCCCGGTGACATAGTTCTAGACCCCTTTTGCGGTTGCGCCACAACGTGCGTTGCGGCTGAGGAATTGCGGCGAGAATGGGTGGGCATCGACATATCTCCCAAAGCGGCAGAACTGGTCAAGTTCCGCATGAACCGAGAAATAAATTTCCTCTACCGCGGAATCAACCGGATTGACATTCCTCTACGGACGGACCTCGGAACGCTGCCCAGACCGGCAACCCATAAGAAGAGGCTCTACGGCGAGCAAGCGGGGGATTGTGCCGGTTGCTCAACGCACTTCGAGCTTCGCAACCTGGAGGTGGATCACATCATAGCAAAGAGCAAGGGCGGTACGGACCACATCGAAAACCTGCAACTGCTTTGCGGCCACTGCAACCAGGTCAAAGGCGATAGGGGCATGGAATACCTTCGGGTAAAACTGCAACTTTAGGGATTGTGGCGTTGACGGGAGAGGATTATCGCCTAATTATTGAAACAATTTCCATCTGCCAACCTCAAGTTTCCCTAGCCCCCCTGTTGCCTTAACCAGAAAGGTGAGTGAATATGACGCGAAAAAAAATTCGGGCGATAGCATATCGTGAGCAAGATTTTTGGGTAGTCCAATGTTTAGAATACGATGTTCGAGCCCAGGCTACAAGTATTCAACAATTATGGGAAAATCTAATCACAATTCTCTGTGAGACCATGAAGGACTCATTGGAGCGCCACAATAAACTTTTTGCCAATGTTGATCCGGCTCCCAAAGAATTTTTTCAAATGTGGGATGATAGGAATGCATCCGTAAAGTTGAGAAAGAGCCCAACCCAGGCGGCAACTACCCCTGGATTCCCTAAACTCTCCTTGGCTCTTGCTTAACTAGATTTTATGCCTTATCCTTTTGGAGGCCATCCCAGTTTTTCCGATTACATCGAATGGGCTACAAGCCAGGGCTGTGAGGTTACACAAGCACTTACAAATGACAAATGGTTGGTGAAGATCGTCAGACCAGATAATGAGAGAAGTTTAATTGAAGTTGATGTCCCCCTAAACTCATTTCTAGTGCCTACCCAGATCTGGTATTATGATCGGGTTTTAGGGCTTAAATCGCCTTGGGCTTCTATTGACCCAGAAGGTGCGTGATGAAAACCCATGCTTGATCCCGCCAAACACCTCAAGGGAGCAACCCCTGAATCCCTCGCCCGCGCCTTGCTACGGCCTCGCAAGGTTGGAAAGTCCGTTGTCCGCCGTAAGGTCTCTGTAAAGCAGGTTGCGGCCAACCAGACCGGCGACGGTGGACCGCATCTGCTCAAGCGTTCCTGATTCGCGCATATTGTGCTTTCCGGCAAACTCCTGGATGTATCGATCTAAGTGCTTTGGGCTGATCTTGTGGAACGTTCCTTTGTAGGCTCTCTTGAGCATGGCCCAAAAACTCTCAATCCCGTTGGTATGGGCTTGGCCGTCCACATACTCTCCCACTGAATGCTTGACCGTCTTATGGTCAAAGGGAAGGCCCTGGTAAGCGGTTGCTTCATCGGTGTAAACCGTAGCATCGGGATCAGCATGTTGGACGATGTGGCTTTGCAAGGTGATGGCGTCGGTATGTTCCACCATCTTGGCTCTCACCTGGTTGGTTTCACGGTCCTTTAACCCTGTGACGGCGGTCTTGCCTACTGATCCGCGGCCCGTCAATTCCTTGCGCTTCGCGTTTGACATGTTGCGGCGCAACCCGCCGAAGTAGGTTTCATCCGCTTCAACCGGGCCGTCAAAGTCAGCGTCCGAATCCTGTCCCCATGCCTGTCGGATTCGGTGTTGCATGAACCAGGCCGTTTTCTGGGTCACGTTCAGGTCACGGTGTAGCTTCATGCTCGAAACGCTCTTGAGGGAGGTCAGGTGCAGGTAAATCGCAATGGCCCACTTCTGCAACGGAATCTTGCTTCGAGCAAGGGCTGTCCCTGTCTTTACGGAGAAGTAACTCCGGCAGTCGGTGCACCAATAAGGCATTGGCTTGACCTTTGGGACCTCTTTTGTGTGGGCTGATCCGCACTTCGAGCAACACCGGCCATTTGGCCAGATGATGCTCTCAAACCAGTCTGAAGCGGCCTGCTCATTCGGGAACATGGCCATGAGGTCGATGATGCTGATTCCTTCCCGATAGTATTTTCCTGGAGCTTTTTGTGACATACCTAAAAGGTAGCCAGAAATCAGGATTTGTCAAGCTTTAGATATAATTCCCAAACATATTATGAAACTGTAGGAGGGGGTTTACCCCCCGATTGCGGTGAGGCCATTTGAAAGATCGGGGGATAAACCCCCTCCTACAGTTCTCTCAAGCACCATCCCATGAAAATTTTCTCGTTTCTTCTTATTATCCTTCTGCCTTCATCCTTCTTTGAAGCAAAGCCCAATTTCATTCTCATACTTTCCGACGATCCAGGCTATGGAGACCTGAGTTGTTACAAATTATTAATAAAATTCCTCTTCGCGAAGCAATCCTGTTCCGGCACAGCCGGACCTGTCCTGCCGTAGCCCTTGGGCGAAGCAGGATCAAGCGACCAAAAGGAGCGTTGTTCATATATTTTAATTCCTCATTCCTAATTCGTGAGCTTGGCGAACTTCCCCCCCATTCCATCATTCCATCACTCCCTCATTCCTAATTCTTCCCCCATCCGTGTAATCCGTGGTTCATTCCCTCATTTCTGATTCCCTCATCCCCCCATTCCAACATTCCAACATTCCAACATTCCCTCATTCCCTCATTCCTAATTCTCTGCCCCTTTGTGCTCTCTGTGTCCTCTGTGGTTAATCCCTCCTTTCCAACGACCCGGCCCGTTGGTGGGAGGCGCCCATAAATGAATTGCCAAATAAATGGCCTTGAAGGAACTTCTTGCCCTCACCTCTCGAAAATTTCCACCACACCCATCCCCTGCTCCCTTCATGAAAGCAACTACCCGTTCCGCTGCTGCCGAAGCTATTGCAACCTTCTTTTTCGTCTTTATCGCGGGCGGTTCCATAATAGTGGACCAAATGACCGGCTCCGGGATTGTCGGCATAGCCATGGCTACGGGATTGGCCCTCTCCATTGCGGTTACCGCCACTATGAACATTTCGGGTGGACACCTGAATCCCGCCGTAACCATCGCCTTTCTCGTGGCCGGAAAAATAGAAATGGGCAAAGCGGGCGCCTACATCCTGGCTCAATTGGTCGGTGCCGCCGCGGCCGGATTCCTCCTATTGGTCTTCTTCCCGGCAGAGGCGGGGATGGCCGTTCATCTCGGAACACCTGCTCTGGGGGAAGGAGTTTCCTTCACCAGGGGCCTGGGCACCGAAATCGTAACGACCTTTTTCCTCATGTTGGCCATAGTAGGAACAATGGCCGGCCGAAAAGCTCCCGCTGGGTTGGGTGGATTCGGGGTGGGCCTCACCGCCGGCCTGATCATTCTCGTCACCGGACCTTTGACCGGCGCGGCCATGAATCCGGCCCGCCATTTCGGCACCGCTCTGGCTTCAGGGTATTTCGACAACATCTGGCTCTACTGGTTGGGGCCGATAATCGGCGCCGTGGTGGGCATCAACCTCCTGCTCCGGGTATTGAGTCCAAAAAACCGATAAAGGCAGGAAGGAGCCCTGGACAGTAATCAGTGACGAGTGGTTAGTGGATTTTCCCTAATTCTCTCCACCTTTGTGCCTTTTCATTCCTCCATTCCTCCATTCCTCCATTCCCCCATTCCTCCACTCCCCCATTCCCTCACTCCTCATTCCTCATTGGCGCCCTCAGCGCCTCAGCGCCCTTTCCCCGCTTGCGTTTTGAGAATTGGTTTCCTTTTATCAACGGCACCATGGCAACCGATGATCCAGTGTGGACCCAACTCCGCAAAGAAGCGGGAGAAACCGCAGGCAGGGAAAAGCTGCTCTCCAGCTTCCTGGAAGAGGTTATTTTGAGCCAAGCTTCCCTGGAAAGGGCCATCAGCTTCCATCTCGCTCAAAAACTGGGTTGCCAGAATATCCCCTCAATCACGCTGTTTGACCTGTTTTGGCAAATCGCTCAATCGGAGAAAGGTTTTCAGGCCGCCATCCGGGCTGACTTGAAAGCGATTTTCGACCGGGATCCTGCCTCCGACGGCATCCTGGCCCCCTTTCTCTTTTTCAAGGGGTACCATTCGCTTACGGCCTACCGCTTTGGTCACTCCATCTGGAAATCCAACCGCGGGAGCCTGGCCCGTTACCTGCAAAGCCTCATTTCCGAAAAGTGGGGAGTGGATATTCATCCCGCCGCCAGATTGGGCCGGGGCATCTTGATCGACCATGCCACCTGTCTGGTCATCGGCGAGACCGCCGTGGTGGGTAACAACGTATCCATACTCCACGATGTGACCCTGGGAGGAACGGGGAAGGAAAAGGGCGACCGCCATCCCAAAGTTGGACACGGTGTGCTCATCGGGGCCGGGGCCAAGATTCTGGGCAACGTCAATATCGGAATGGGCGCAAAAATAGGCGCCGGCAGTGTGGTGCTCATCGATGTGCCCAATCACTGTTCCGCGGCCGGGGTTCCCGCCCGGATCATCGGCAAATGCAAAGTCGATCAACCCGCCCTGAGCATGGACCATCACTTGCCGGAACCGATAATTTAACTGCCGCGGTCAGGCCAAGTTCATCGGGTTGACGTCGAACACGTCCAAAACATCTTCACTCATGGGGAAGCCCTGGCGAAGCGACTGCAACACCGGCATGGTCCTGGAAACATTTTTTGTAAAATACCAGACCTGGTAACGGTAGTAATCCTTGATTTTTTCGATGGGAGCCGGAACCGGGCCGCGAATTTCAACCCATCCCAGGTCGGCTTCTTCCACATGCCTGACCCACCGCTCCGCAAAAAATTCCACTTTTTCGGGATTCAGGCCACGAAACAGGTGGTGGATAAGGTTTCGGTAGGGGGGATAATTGTGCTCCTTGCGGAGGGCGAGTTCCTCCTCCAGAAATCCATCAAAATCCTCCCGGCGGGCAAACTGGATGGGCCCCACATAGGGGGTAAAGGACTGGACCAGAACTTCCCCCGAAAGATCACCCCGCCCGGCCCGACCTGCCACTTGCACCAGCAGTTGGAAGGTTCGCTCGTGCGCCCTGAAATCAGGCA
Organism: Opitutales bacterium; assembly: GCA_965218995.1. GTDB lineage: Bacteria > Verrucomicrobiota > Verrucomicrobiia > Opitutales > UBA2995 > JAABVD01. Next base: position 787,024 of record CBDCML010000004.1, on the reverse strand, counting down.
GGTGCAACGATATATCCGCATCGATGAGACCCACCAGGGTGACGTTGGGAAAGTCCAAACCTTTGGCAATCATTTGGGTGCCCACCAGTATATCTATTCTGCCGAGGCGGAAATCGCTGAGAATTTTTCGGAACAGGTTTTTCTTGGTCATGGTATCTGCATCGATCCGGACGACGGTGGCCCGCGGCAGGATCTGCTTCACGATCTCCTCGACCTTCTGGGTCCCCGAGCCCTTCCATTTGATTTGGGCCGATCTGCATGCCGGACAACGGAACGGGGCGGAATCCTCCATACCGCACAAATGGCAGATCAGCTTGTCCGCCTTGCGGTGAAAGGTGAGGGGTATACTGCAATGCAGGCACTGGGCCACCCATCCGCATTGCGGGCAAATCATACTGCGCGAGTAGCCGCGGCGATTTAAGAACAGGATGGCCTGTTCCCTTTTTTCCACTCGATCGCGCAACATCGAAACCAGAGATCGCGATAAGGTTACGGCGCTACGTTGGCTGATATACTCCTGCCGCATATCGACAACGTGAACCGTCGGCATGCGGCGATTGTCCACCCGGTTGAAGAGGCGATCGCACACATATTTTTTCGTGGAAACGTTATAAAGCGATTCCAAGGAAGGAGTGGCGGATCCGAGAATACAGACCGCATCATTCAATTTGGCCCGGTATACCGCCACGTCGCGGGCATGATAGCGCGGTGTCTCCTCCTGTTTGTAGGCCGGTTCGTGCTCCTCATCCACAACGATGAGCCCCAGATTGCGCAAAGGGGCGAACAATGCCGACCGCGCCCCCACCACGATCCGGGTCTCGCCCGAGGCCAAACTGGTCCAGGCATCCAGCCGCTCACCATCGCTCAAATGGCTGTGCCAGACAACCGTTTTGAAATTGAACTGATTGAGCCGCGCCCTGAGCCGGCCGACCGTTTGCGGGGTAAGGGCCACCTCCGGCACCAGAAAAATCACCGTTTTGCCCGACCGGATAACCGGTTGTATGGCCCGCAAGTAGACCTCGGTCTTTCCCGATCCCGTCACCCCGTGGAGAAGGTGGACTTTAAATTTCCCATCTCTCAGGCTGAGGCCGATGGAATCGACGCACCGCCTCTGCTCTTCCGTCAACTGAAACTCCTGGTTTTGGGCCTGCTCGGCTTCGCCAAATTCATCGGCGTAGGCGACCCGTTCAATCACCTCCAACACCTCCCTGATCAATCCTTTTTTAACCAGACCATCCAAAACGGAAAGACTCACCTTGAGGCGTTTTGCCACCAGGCTTTTTTTGAGCGGCTTAACCTGATCGCCCAAAAACTGGTAGGCCAGGGCCTGTTTGGGCGCCCTCTTCCTCAAGGTTTCCCATGCCTCGGAGGAGAATTTCCCGGCCAAAACCAACCGCTTTTCCAGTTTCCGGCCCATTCCCTTCCTCACCACCGCGGGGATGAAGGTTTCGAGCAACCGTTCAAAGCCGGCTCCGTAGTAATCGTGCATCCAATACATCAACTCGGCTGAGTCCCGGGTCAAGGCCGGGTGTTCCATGACCAAATCGTGTATGTTCTTCAGTTTCTCCGGGGCCATCTCTCCCTTTTCCCGAAGCTCCATGACGACCCCCAACTCCTGTCGATTGCGAAGGGGAATCCGCACCAGACACCCTCGCCTCAATTTCTCCCGCAAAACCGCCGGAACCCGGTATTCGAGCACTTTTTCAAGTCCCCCAAGGGGTAAAACGAGGGCGATTCTGGGCGTCCTTGGCATAATAATTGGCAATTCCCCAAACATCCAACATTGACGCGAGCCAGTTTGTCGCCTCTAATCTTCGAGTCTAGGCAAATTCATTCACCCCCCGTCGCTACTGTGGCCGTCGAATCCGGAAGAGAAAGTTTCAAATCCCGCCTGGCCAATCTGGGACTGCGCGTCACCAGCCAGAGGATGGCCATTTTCCGCGCCGCCCGGCAATCCCATGAGCACTTCACGGCGGAGGAACTTCTGGAGCATTCCCGCAGGATCGACCATACGGTCAGCCGTGCCACCGTCTACCGCACCCTGCCCATTCTCACGGAAAGCCGGGTAGTGCGGGAAGTCGATATCGGGAAAAATTACAAGTTTTACTGCCACGCCCGCGAGGAGGAGCCATCGCAGGCCCAGGTGATTTGCACGGATTGCGAAAAAATCTTCGAGATGGACGCCCCTTTTTTGGAGTGGTACGGGCAATCCGTGGCCAGAAAACTGGGCCTTTCAGTGGAAGATCAGCGGCTTCAGGTCAGCGCCTCCTGCGAGCGCTTGAAGGCCAATGGTTGTTGCGAGAATTGCGCGAATGATGAGCGATCAGCATAAATTTGAAATCTCTTTTTACGAAAGTATCCTGAAAAAGGACCCAAAATTTGTGGAAGTCATCGAACTCCTGGGTGGGCTCTACACCCGCGCTGGGCGTATCGACGACGGCCTTAAAATGGACCGGAAGCTGGTCAGGTTGAGGCCCGGCAATCCGTTGGTTCATTACAATTTGGCCTGTAGCCTGGCCCTTAAGCGACGCTTGAAGGACGCCTTGGCTGTCCTGGCCAAAGCGGTGGAACTCGGATACCGGGACATCAACTGGGTGCAGGAAGATCCGGACCTGGAAAACCTGCGCAGTCACCCTTCCTACCAAAGGTTGCTGGAGGATCTAAGCGCAAAATTGCAGGAAAGTTAGCAACCTTTGGCAAACTTCAGACCTCAAAAGCCCCCATCGAAGTTCAATAACGTTGTGCCTATTCCCTGAAGGTTTACCTCTGGAGGATTGATTTGAGTCATCCCATGCCCGAAGCGCTTGCATACGATCCGCTGGTAGTTTCCTCCATCGATTTTAAGGAGGAACCTCTCACCCTTATTCAAGAGGAAATCCTGCAACTGAAAAAAGAGCGCAACGCCATTATCCTGGCCCACAATTACCAGATAGATCCCATCCAGCGAATCGCCGACTACGTGGGGGATTCCCTCGGTTTATCCTACCAGGCGGCAAAAGCGGATGCCGATGTAATCCTGTTTTGCGGGGTTCACTTCATGGCGGAAACCGCTAAAATCATCAATCCGCATAAAACCGTGGTCCTTCCCGACCTCCAAGCGGGCTGCTCCTTGGCCGATTCCTGTCCCGCCCCGAAACTCCAGGCTTATAAGGACGCCCATCCCGATACCTATGTGGTGGCCTATATCAATTGCTCCGCCGCTGTAAAGGCCATCAGCGACGTTATCTGTACCAGCGGAAACGCCGTCCGGATCGTGCGGCGGGTTCCGGAGGATAAGGACATCCTGTTTGTCCCCGACCAGAACCTCGGACAATGGGTAGCCAAATTGACCGGACGCCGGCTCAAACTGTGGCCGGGGAGTTGTTATGCGCACGTCTTGTTCACCGTTCAGTCTCTGGAAAAGCTGCGGGCCCAATTTCCCGGCGCCCCCATAGTGGCCCATCCGGAGTGCGTGGAAACCGTGCGCGACATGGCCGATGAAGTCTGCAGCACCGAGGGAATGTTGGGCTTTTGCCGGCGCCACCCCTCACGGGACATCATCGTTGTTACCGAAACCGGCATGCTCAATCGGCTCCGCCGGGAAATCCCTGGAAAACGCTTTATCGCCGGGCCCACCGACACCTGCGCCTGCAACGATTGCCGGTTTATGAAACTGAACACCGTAGAAAAAATGCGGGATGCCCTGGCCAACCTGTCCCCGGTAATCGAGCTGGAAGAATCGATCCGCCAAAATGCTTTCCGGCCCATAAAACGCATGCTCGATTGGAGCAACTAGTCCAATTCCCCCCGGGGTCATTCCTGGTATTTGAAACTTCATCTCGAGTAGGAGCGGCTTTACGCCGTGATTGTTTCGTGGGATCGCGGCGTAAAGCCGCTCCTACAACAAAAAACCATTACTCTAGCCTAGAATCCGGACCTCTCTCCCTTCAGCCCTTCCTTGTCACGCCGTAGCCCGCCACGCAGCGAAGGCGGATGTGCCTTTCTTCTTCCTCCTAATTCCTGAATCTCAATTAGTCGACCCAAAGGCCTTCTTGATGCTCAGAAGAAGGGGCCGAAGGGGCCCGGCCCCAAGAGTACAGACCTTTTTCTTCCCCTCCCACCAAGTGCGCGCCATCACCGCATGTCCGCCAGTAACGCCTCCAAACGGGATTCGATGTCCCCTTCAGTGCCAAGCACTTGCGCCAGATAGGCGAGGGCTAGCCCAGAAGGGGTCAGTGGTCAATGGCGCTTAGTTAAGCGCGTTTGTAGAGGAATACAGTATAGACGCCCGTCGTGGTCAGGCCGTGGAAAAGTGATGCCTTCTGAAAAAAGGGTCAGGCCTTGAAAACTGTATTCCGTTGTACTTCATACACTTTTACAAGGTAACTGACCCTGTAAGGCATAACTTTTCCTCGTCTTGACCCCTTCCTTTTCCGAGGTAGTCATATGTTCGGAAAATGGTTTAACTAAGCGCCATTCGGGTCAGTGGTCAATTGTCAATATATTCAATCGCCTCGCCCAAGGTTTTCACGAATGATTTCTTCGCCCCTTCGGTCCCGAACACATCCGCGCGATAGTTGCCTCGGCTTATCACATGATAAAGACCGTCGCTCGATTCAAGACTCCGCTTTCTCGCCATGGCCTATCCTGCCATCCGCGACTCGGCACAGTCAAGTTGACAATTGACCACTGACCCTTTGGGCATTCCCGGCGGCTTGCGGTGGTACGATAGGCACGGATTAGGAAGTGAGTGGTTCAGGGCACGAGGCATGACCTTACCCTCAGATGCCAAGGCGGGAATGTCCACCATGCCATGCATGATCCAAGCGAAACATGTATGGGGCTGGATGCTGGCGGAGAAGTCGTGGAGGCGAGAGGACTGTGGCTGGTCTTTGCGGAGTTGGTGGACGCCTCCGAAGGCTGGCGATCCAAACGGTACTCGGGAAGGCCCGGACTTGGCCGACTAATTGACCTGAATTGTTAAGAGTACAGACCTGACGTCTTTTTGTCCCGTGGATGGGAACCGGCCACTTTCGACCTCCAACTTGATAAAATATCAAGAATATATCAAGTTGGGGAGCGACGCCAGCAAGTGCAGGGGTCGGCGGGTAAATAAATCAAGTTTATCAAGTTTTTGGGTTTAAATTTTGATATATTTTGATAATTTGGGGTAAATCTTGATATCCTGGGTTTATTTACCCTTATTTACCCTTATTTACCTTTATTAAAGTTTCGATATTTAAGGTTCAGGGGGCCGGATCTGGGTATTTTGGGTTTAAATCCTAATATTTTTTGGTGATTTCGACCGTTAACCTTTAATTGATCGTTTCACCTCTCAAGGGATCGGAAAGAGGAGTGAGGTAAGTGCAGGCACCGTTGGAAATCTATCGATTCTGTCGAGGATAGTTATATATTCCAGTTATTATCAATAGCTTGTCAATAACCTATAATACTTCAAATTGACGAAATGTTCAAAATATTTCAGGCTAAAGAATGGATGATAATATGGGAAATCACGGAGGACGGCAGCCGGGAGCGGGAAGGCCCCCTGGTTCGCGCAACAAGGAAACTTTGGCTCGGGAGGAAAGGGCGAAGACCCTGAGCGCGCTTGCGCGGGAGAACACGGAACCCGCCTTGGCCGCGCTGGTGGAGGTTGCTGAGGATGCCTCGGCTCCGGCGGCAGCGAGAGTGCAAGCGGCAAAGGCTTTGCTGGACAGAGGCTGGGGGCGGCCGCCGCGACATAAACAGCTCTATGGACGTTTCGAGAAGAGGGAAGGGAGGGACCGCAACCATGGCCCTTTCGGAGGAAATATTTTTTTTAGAAGCTAATTCCGGGAAAATAGAACCGCAGTTTGAGGATCTCCCCTGAGCGCCCATGAGCGGGCCGGAGGTCGCAGCCACATTCGAGTATCAACTCGGTCTCTGGATAAACGTGCTGCTGCAATACATTTGCAGGCTGGCTGCAAACCGTCTGCAGGGTGCTTGTAGCCCGCTTTCAGCGGACAGGCAGACAGGTTGTCGTCAACAACCCAAAACGCTAAACAACAAGGACTCCCCCTTCCCTTCATCCATACCAAACTTCAAGGGCTGACCCTTTTGCCTTTCCTCATTGAGCTGAGGGTACGATAGGCACATAGGTTACAAATAATCCGGGCACATCGGTTACACTTTACGTATTTCTTTTAGGGTTAGATTTGTCCAGCGATTTCCGATTCGCAGGGGCGATGTAGGCCGTAGGCCGGAAGCGCCCCTGTGAATCGAACCTCAGGTTTCCCAGATGCAGGTTCGCGTAGTGCAGCTGTATCGTGGCGTGGGCGTCTTCATACAGTCCCATCCGGCAACCAGCAAAGTGTTCGCCCACATAATAGCTCTTTCCTTCAAAACGAATAAAGCCGCTGGTTGAGACGGTCTTCACCAGGTAGTTTTTCGGATAGCGGATTTTGACTTTCTCACCCATGCGTTTTTGGGACGGTTGGTACACTTCGGCCGGTCTTTGCATGCCGAGAGCTTCGTGAGGCCTTTCGTGATTGTAGGTATGCACCCAGCGTTGAAAGCGCCGCTGCTGAGCCCGCAGGTTGGCCGAAGCCGGTTGGGTGGCTTCAGCCTTGAGGTCTCTATGCATGCGTTCGTGAGAACCGTTGTCCTGGGGATGCCCAGGACGGGTAAACTCAACGGCGATCCCCTGCTCGATCCACCAGACGCTCAGTCGGGAGAGGCGCCCTAGCCCACAAGCTGAAAATGGAGTGCCATGATCCACCCGAATGATGCGGGGAAGCCCGTAAAGACGGGCCATACGCTTGAATCCACGGTAGGTGGTGCCGAACTGCTGGTTGGGCATGGCCCGGCATCCCAGTATGTAGTGGCTATTGAGATCTTTCAGCGTCAAGGGGTCACAACGCGTGCCGTCTGCCAGCTTGAACCAGCCCTTGAAATCGATCGTCCGGACATGGTTGGGATACTCGGCGCGGGTCAGTTCGCAAGGTTGAACCGGATAGGCTCCGGATCTGCGCCGGCGGGGCTTGATCATGCCGTTGCGCTTCAGGACCGCGGCAATGGTACTGCAACAAGGAGGCCGTTGGATGGCATGCTTCTTCAAAAGCAAATCTCTGAGTTTCTTAGGCCCCCAGGTCGGGTGCCGGCGGCGGTCCTGCAAGATGAGCTTTTCCACCGCCTTATCGGTCAACTGAGCATTGTGCCGAGGCCGCCGACTTAGCTCCTTCAATCCGCAAGCTCCCTGTTGCTGGTATCGTCGCAGGTACTTGTGGCCGGTCTTGCGGCTGATGCCGAAGTCGTGGCATAGCTCCGAGATGGTGTATTTTCCACTTTGGGCTAAGTGAATGAATCGTAACTTTTGGTCCATTGGGTCTACAGTTTTCCAGGGCATAATGCCCAGTATACTGTAACCTATGTGCCTAGAATAAGTGTAACCGATGTGCCCGGATCATACCCATTGTAGCCAGGAACTCATTGTGAAGGGTTTGGGAAAAAGCCAATTTGATAGGGTGTCTTCATATAGAGGCGATAGCTTAATTGAAAAAATTGGCGATGCGGTTATTTGGAAAGGCCGCTATCCTTCAAAGGTTCGACCGAAAGGCGTCCTGTATTCCCCGAAAGATGGTGAATATATGGGTTTCCAGGCTTTCACGGATGTTGAATTTGCGATGGACAAGGCCATAGAAATCAAGGAACTGGTTAAGAAAAAAATCGGACCTCGGACTCAGGTCGAGGGTCCGGAAGATTATTTTCGCGATTTGGTCTCCGGTAGCTGACGGTTTTCAATTACGCGTCTTCGTCTACCTCAGCTAGTTCCCTTTCATCCTTCCTGCCCCTTTTGCTCCAGCCTTGTGTGGCGGTTGCTGAAGCGCACGGAGCGATAGGAAACGCTTTCCCGCCTTGGGAGTGAGGCGAAGACATGGGGTTTGGATCTCGGAGAATTGCCTGGCGAAACCACTTCCAAGCTCCGCACGCTCGGGTGAATCAGAAGTCCCGACACCGATGTGGGACTCGCTGGCTGTGATAAATAAAGTGATAACGTAAGAAGTGGCCACTTGTAAAATCCCGGAATTCACCTTCACAGCCACTTCGGATTCCTTATTCCAATTAGTACTGGCGAAAAGCTAAACAAAAAGCCCTTGGTTCCCGTCATGCTCAGCCTCCCTGCACCAAGGGCTCTTACCAGAACCAACCCTACAGCCACCATGAAGAGAGCCGGACAAGAATCTCATTTGACTCGTTACAAAGTTTGCGGTCCGATCAGTCCGATCAATGAAGAGACCAGAGATTGATGACTTGGAGGGATGGGAACAGTTTCTTAAAATAAAACAGATTGAGAGACTAGGGATACAAATTTCCAATGAATGGAAAGTTCCAATCAGAGACGCGCTTACTATAGACCGTTTCTCCTTGATGGGCGATTTTATCTATTGGAAAAATAGGACCTCTGAACGCAATAAAGATACCCCACCTGAAGTGATTAGACAGGATAATGAGGGTTTAATAGACCTTCATGATAGGATTGCTGAACACTTTCGCCAGGCTGCTTTGGCAATTTTAAAATTAGAAAGTGAAGAAGCATATGAAGTTCAAGAAGACATCGCCGCCTTCGCAAAAGTTTTAGCCAAGAGAAGCAAGCTTAAAAAATACGACGCAAGAGTGTGGATTACTAATGCTATAATCGTCTTGTTTAAAGTAAAGAAACGGTGGCCTTCAACGAGTGAACTTCGGAATTACCTTGGGGCACATCCGGTAACCTCAATTAGTAAATTTCGCATTTGATAGTTTGATACGCATCCTCTAGTCTTGAGCAATGAAGTTTCGTAAAGGCAAAGAACAAAGTGGATTGTTTGATTTAATCGAGCGGGTGGAAGAGCTTTCCAGTCAGGCTGGCCCGCTGGACAAGCTCAATGAGCAGATCGACTTCGAATTTTTTCGTCCGAGGCTGTTGGAAATCCTGGACTACGGCGATCACGAAAAAGGAGGTCGTCCTCCTTGGGATCCGGTTCTGATGCTCAAGGTCCTCATCATCCAACGCTACCACAATCTGAGTGAAGAAGAGACGGAGTTTCAAATTCTGGACCGCTTTAGTTTTCAACGTTTTTTAGGACTTTCAGTGGGGGATGGGGTGCCTGACAAGAACACTATCTGGGACTTCAAACAACGACTGGGACGGCAAGGGATGAAGTCCTTGTTTGAATTATTCGGTGGTCTATTGGCCGAGAATGGACTGGTGGGCAAAGGCGGCAAGATCGTAGACGCCAGTTTCGTGGACGCCCCCAGACGGCGAGTTGCCGCGGAAAAATTGGAGGAACTTTCCCCGAAAGCCCGTAGCCATGTCGATGGCGATGCCCGCTGGGCCAAGAAAGGCAAGGAGACTCATTTTGGTTACAAGAATCACGCTAAATGCGACGCGGCTTCGAAGTTTGTTGAGACCTTTGCAGTAACCAGCGCCGAGGTCCACGACTCCAATGTCCTGGAGGAACTGCTGGATGACAATGATCAATCCCTGTATGCGGACAGCGCCTACAAAAGCGCGCAAAACGACGAGTTGCTACGCAATCGCAAGATCAAAAACATGATCCATCAAAAAGGGTACCGCAACCATCCTCTGACGCGATTTCAGAAGAAGATCAACCGGCTCAAGAGTACGTTGCGCTGCCGGGTGGAACACATATTCGGGTTCCAGGCCAACAGCCTGGGGGCGGACTGGATTCGCACCATAGGAATTGAAAGAGCCGAGTTTCAGATAGGCCTGTCCAACCTGGTTTATAATTTATGCCGGTTCGGCCAACTGGGGGCAGTGAGGAAATGAGAGGGAAATGATGGCTGAAAAGGCCAAAAAGCTGCAAAATATCCGAATGCATTCACAAAATGAATACGAAATGCTGATACTAGGCAGCAGGGCCATAAGCGCTGTTGAAGCCTTGGGCGAGAGAAATTAGCTTTTAACGCTTTTACCAATCAAAGTTAAAAATTACACGGTTAACGGATCTGCCCCTTGGTAAGTGTAGATTCCATGTGACCTCCAGCAATTTAGACAAAACTTTGGATGAAATGGGGATAAGAGAATTTATCTTCAAGGACAAACCTGGCCCGAAATCGTCCAATGAAATAGTTTCAGTGGATTAAATTTACTAATGGGTGCATGATGACAAAATCATACAAAAAATCAATTCATTAAATAATTAGCTTAAAAAAATGAGAACACTTAACTGTAATATAGGAGAAAATCTTTCGACAGAGGAAATTCTCAAAGCACTCAGTTTTGAATTTGAGGATAAGCTTGGTGATTTTCTCATTTATGCACCCTTCTTTAGGGCAGAATATGAAGATGATTCATTTTCTCTAGATAAGGTCGAGACAACCGTTAAGGATGGCTGGTTCGATCTTTGCTATAGCTTCGATTGGTTCATCCCTTCTGGCTGTAAAGATGGATGGGATTCAGACACTGAAATGCGGGAAATCAGATTTCAGTACAAAAACGGAGTAGCCAAATTTGAAATCGAAGACGGGGATGCTAGAACAACAATGGAAGAATTTTGAAAAAAATGTGACATCATCTCCAATCGGTGATGTCACATTCTTCCATTAAAAACGAAAATGGTGTAATCTCCTTGGCTACGCCATGAAGGGAGAAAAAGCAACAGGTTGGCTGGTAGCTGACGGTTTTCAATGACGGGTCTTCGTCTACCTCAGCTTATTACCTTTCATATTACCTGACCATTTTTGGTAGCCTCTTCAAGCTTGTTGAATGCCCGAGGGCGATCGAAACCAGGAACAACCAACCACAGGGGAATGTCTCAATTGATTCGGCATAATTGTTGTTGTCCTAGCCAATTAATCCCCATTTAACGGGAGGCTATGGACGAGAAGCACGGTACCCTGCCCGGATCCGAGGCATCTAAAGATCGAGAAGATGGGCTCAAACCCCGGGAGCGGGAAACAGCTAGGGAGCTTCGGCACCTGGACCATCACCTCGCGGGACTATACGAACGCGGGCTCGTGCTGCTACGTCATATCCATCAGTCCGGAAACGTCTACTTGGTGGCTCACGTTGGACGTGAGCTCTCACGCGGGGTTCTGAATCTCCTGTTAAGCAACGAGGGTCTCGAAGTTACTGCGAAAGACCTTGAGAACGTGCAGAAGAAGGAAAAGAACCGACCGCGAATTGCGAAGGCTATGGGGCTGGAGCCTGATGACCGGCGTGTTGATGAGTGGTTCTTCCTCGTAAAACAGTTCTCGAAGGCGTGTCATTGGCAACCAGGTGGTCCAGAGACATCCACTGTGCGAGAGGCTTTTGAACGGTTCGCCAGCTTGTTGTACGGTCGCTTGGCCCCGTACTACGTCATCGAGGCCGAGTTGGATGCGCTCCTTGAGATCAAGACCCCAACCCGAGAACACGCGAAGCGACTGCGCGACCTTCAGCTCCGTATTGCACAGCGAAACTATTTCTTCCGGAAGCTAAGTAACCCAGGGTGGTTGGAACATCTGGTGGCCGAGAACTTCTTCAAGAGCCCGCCAAGTCGGCTGAAGAATGCTGACGGTTCGTGGAAGGCCGGGCTATGGCCTGAAGGGGAATACCTCGTGTTGGCGACACCTGATGAACCAGCGGCAGTGCTGGAGGTGCTGAAATCGATTCCTCTGAGCAACGATAATCCCCTCGTGTGGGAACTCGTGGCAAAGGCCGTTCGCCAGCTTCCTCTAAAAATAGCTGCGTGTTTCGTTCCGAGTCTTACCAATGCTCTCAAGGAATTGCCAACGTGGAGCCTAACCGAGAGCGTGGCGGATCTTATCGTCGTTCTCGCCGAGGCTGGACGGAAAGAGAGTTTCAAACTCGCGGAGTTTCTCTTTCGAGTCGTGGATCCCAGCGAAGTAAGGGGGATGGAAAGACTTCACTCCCTACGGCCTAGCGACTGGGTTTTCACTTGTCTCGGCTCGTACGACACCGTCGAGCTATTAGAGCGCGTTGTGGCTGCGCTGGAGGCTTTAGACGCCAATAGAACTCTAGAGTTGCTGTTTTCGAAAGTTTGGAGATTGCAACAGTTAGCTGACGACCTGAACCTGGGTCTGGGCCGGCGGCTGGTCGAAATCCATACAGAGTCAGAGCCGGAGCTCGCTGATGACATAATGGCGACGCTCATCAATGAAGCGGTGGAGGTCGGGCAACGCCTCGCCGCTCTGGGTCGAGACGAAGCCTCTAGGGTAATGGAGCTGGTCGACCAAAATACCACCGAGTTCGTGACCCGGATCGGGTATCTCGTGTTGTCGAAGGCTGGCCAACATCTTCAGGAGCGGCTTGACGAAGTTCTTACCTCTAGTGCGCTACGAGAGCCCGGATTCCCTGCCACCGAGATTGCCGTTCTGCTCCGTTCCCAGTTCCGGAACGCCTCCCCGAAGGTAAGGAAAGAATACGCAACGGCGGTGGCAGCCGGTCAAGACCGAGAGGTACTCAATACTCGCTTGCGGTGTCGTTTCGGTAGCGATCCGACCCAAGAGGAGATCGACCAATTCATAAACGGCTATCAGCACCGTATCCTCAACTTTTTCCGCGGAGACATCCCTGAGGAGCTTTGTGATCTTGCAGAAAGACTAGGTGTTCTCGGTACGACGCCATCACTCCGAACCCAGAAAGTGTCTGAAGTCGGGTGGTACGTTGGGCCTGCTGAATTCCTTATCGACGAATCTCCCATCAGTGTCAACGAACTCGCGCAGTCGTCGGTTGGCGAGATCGTGGACTTTCTCATCGAGTGGAGCCCTGGGGATGGACGAGGCTCATCGTCCGGGCTAAGGAGAACCCTGACGACGTATGCGAAGGAGAACCCAGGAATGGCTTTGACGGTTTTGAATGACGCGTTAGGGCATGGTGTGGACCCGAGTATCATCGAGGGGACCGTGGACGGTTTTTGCGAAGCAGCCGACGCTGGCTTAGAACTCGACTGGGCGGCTGCACTGGCAGTAGTGCGGTTTATCCTGAGCCATGTGCAGTCGCTTGATCCAAGCAAAGATACCCAGGTTGATCAGTGGCGCAGGACCACAGGCCGTTCCATCCACTTGCTAAAGATTGGATGTGACAAGAACGCCGTTGCACATGGCCGTACCGGTGAGGTTTGGGGGATCCTCGGTAAAGTATGGACTGCAACCGCGATCTGGAAAGTACCGCACAACGACAATACGTCGCTGGATTCAGTAGTGTTGGCGTCATTCAACGACGCTACGGGCAACGCCGCTAACGCGGCCATCTCGGCGGCGCTTTGGAACTATCGATCACTTCGTGGCGACGAAAAGGAAGCCTCAATGGAGGCCAAAGCATCTGCGCGAGCAACGGTTCAGAAGCAACTCGTACCAGTACTCGACCGTTGGCTAGAGGAGGACGGGCCAAACGCTGCTGTTGTGCGAGCCGTCATGGGCGAATACCTGCCACAACTACACCTGCTCGCCCCGGAGTGGGTTGAGGTTCATGCCGCCAACCTGTTTGATCGCGGTTTGGAGGATCCTGCTTCGAGCCCGACCTGGACGAGCTACATATCCCAGGGTGCCCTGTACAACGAGGTTTTTCGCGTGACCCGGCCCTGGTATTTGAAGGCGGCGGAAAATGCTGAGGAATGGCGGGAAGCTGTGGGCGATTCTCCCCAAGCCAGGGAGAATACCCAGCGCTATTGCGAGCATCTAGTCCTAGCTGTTCTTCGTGGGCTCGTGTCGGTTGGTGACAAAGATGCGCTACTCGAGACTGCATATAAACACTTCCTCCCTTCGGAATGGCACCAACCCTATTGGGGAATCTTCAGCGATTGGACCAATGAGGACAAGCGTCCACCCAGAAAATTTGTCCAGCGGCTCCTCAGGCTTTGGGAGTGGAGGATTTCTCAACTCAGGACAAGCCCGAACTCACCAGCTACGGTGGAGGAGGCAAAAGAACTAGGTTGGTTCTTCCACACGCCATACATCCCCAATGAGGACAGAGTTCGGCTGGGCCTAAAAACAGCTAGGCTGGCGAAGGGCCAACTCCAGATGTACTCGCGGTGGGATCAAATGCTATCGCTTGCTCAGGCTCACCCAGACGAAACCTTCTTGATTGCTGAAGCGGTCCTGCTTGCCCAGTTACGGACCGACTATCCCCATGTGCCCGTTGAGGACGTACGGCCCTTCCTAGCCCATATCCTCACGGCAGGGAGGCCTGATATTCAGGATCGTGTCCGCCGCCTCATCCACCAGTTGGGTGAACGAGGGTTCCGAAAGTTGAAGGATCTCCTCGACGAAAAAGGAAGACTCACTTGGTGAAATCGGGTCTTCTTACCCCACCTCTTTCACCGCTTGGCGTTTTTGTCCCGGGCTTACTACTTTTTTGCGTTTACCGCTTCCATCCGGATGTTGAGCATTTGATCAGCCGCGATCTTCTTTAGCTCGGTGTTTTCCTTTTCAAGCTCCTTGAGTCGCTTGGTGTCCTTCATCTCCATCCTGCCATACTTGCGGCGCCACCGATGGAAGGTCGCTTTAGAATTGTTGTGCTAACGGCACGCTGAATCTATAGCGCAACCCTCGTCCACTTGGCGAAGGATTTTAATGATCTGTTCTCCAGTGTGTCTTTTCCTCCTCATGATTCTGGTCGGTTGTGAGCCTGCCAGATTCTCCTTTACATGAGCCCAACTTCTGGGGGTCAGGTCTGTCTAAGGTCAATAGTATATTGGAGTTTTCCGTAGAGTGTGGACACACTTATTTTTTCTTCTGTAAGGCCCAATTTGATTAATTTTTCTCGATGCACTTTGTAAGAATCGCAGTCTACTGCTGGTCCAAAGGTAACGCACTCAATCCAGTCGCATCCACAAACGGGGATTTCCAGACGCATTGTTTCCCTGTTCCCAAAGCGTCCATCAAAATCGTGAGCGATCAACCTGACTTCCTTCTCATATGAGTAGGCATTTCGTTTAAACAGCAACGACTCGTTAAAACCCTTGCCGTTTGGTTGCATGAACCTCTTATAAAATGCGTCTCCCGTTTCGAATATTTTTCTTAGCTCTGTTTCATCAATATAAATAACTTTACCTATTTTGGTGAATACAGCCTCCCAGTTTTCGATGTCGTAAGCGTTGTAGGCTTGGAAAAGGAGATCCCACGATTTGGTTGTGATGCGAACGCCCTTACCTCGGTTCCCGAACAATTTCCACATTGCATCAGACTCTTCTTCTAAGGTCCACGATTGGCAATAGAGTTTCCGGCCTGCTTTATCCAGAGGTACGGGCTTGCCATCCCGGTTGATCAGTTTTGCGCGGAATAGAGGGTTTTCGAATTTGTCGTCCCAATTGAAAGGGCAGGTCAGGGTTAGTTTTCCTCGAATTATACTATAAAGCTCTTCGACTGAACAGTAGCGGTGTATTTTGTTGCCTCCTTCAAGTCCGTTCAAAAGGTCGCATGTTGACGGATTTACCAACTCCTTTGGACGTGTCATTGTTTATTCATGTAGCTCCCTGATCGTTACGTTTGTGCTCAAATTCATTGGACTCCGTATCTGGTAAGACACGGGTTACATCTTGGCGTTCGTCCTGAAGTAGCCCTTTCAAGTTGAAGAACAACTTCAATCTTTTAGGCAGATGTTTTTTTGCCTCTTGGTCCAGATTAGGGGCGAGTCCAAATTCGTATTTATTTTCCTTGAAGAACGCCGAATCCTCTGAAACTAGATAGACATCCGACTCCTTAAGTAACTCTAGACAGTTAGCCCAGATTACGCCGTCCTTGAATTGCTCATTTTTTGCAGATGGCGGTTCCTTGCGTAGGATTTTCTCGAACGATGACTTAGCCCCTTCAAACGTCAGAGGCATGTGCCTTATTTGAACGCCTGTATCCTCAACCAGTCTGGATACCAGATGGTCAATCTGATCGTCGGAAGGAAGCGACAACTCGTCTACGTTGCCAAACAGCTTAGCGATAGCGTTGTGAGCGTCCTCGATGGTCTTCCTATGCTTTATCAACTCTTCACGAATATTCCTCTCTACCTCTATCTTAACGACCTCGGGCACGACCAATGTAGCTCCCTTGGCCTTGATGAACTTCTTGACCTCCTCAGCGGCAACGGATTTCAATCCGCGCTGCGAGATCCAGATATTACTATCGAAGACTACGAACATCCGTCCTTGGCACTTGCCTGCGCTTATCGGGCATTCCAGAGGAAACGACAAAGCTAATCATCGAAATTCACCATCTCTCTCAGTAGAAGGGGCGGTTGTTTAGCCGGGATATCCTCCTTCGGTGGGATAAGGCAAGCGAGATTTGTAACGGGGCCTCGGGACATGCAACACAGCCCGAGCAAAGCTACTTCAACGTCAAACAAAACGCCATATTTCTGTATTTTCATAGCGATCCCTAACCCATCTGAATTGGGTTTTTTACCCGGCGTATATCCATAGGAATGGTCGACTGTCCAACGGCTCCAGGAGCCATCGAAAGCGTACCGATATGCAACACCACCGACAAAAGAGGATGGATCCCATTTCCAGCCCCAACGCACGCAGATGTCGTCTTCCCATCCTTCAAGGACGATTATCAGCTTATCTACTTTCCCGGGCCGGAATACCCGAGCGAACTTCTCTAACCCACCAATCACATCGTCGGTGATGCTGATTTGGGTTCTCGGCTCTTCGGCCAGTTCTCCATTGGCTTCGATCCATCGTTCTTCTAGGTGAGGAGTACTCATTATTTGTTGCCTCCTATTTGCTCTTGGTTGACATTCTGCTTGGACCCGGTGATTTAGCACGAAACCTATGAGAGATTTTCTTTTCTAGAGGTTGATTGTCCCTGATGGGGTTAGCCCGTAGTGCGATCGGAATCTGACACGCGATCCCACAATTCATCAACCTGATCCGAAAGATTGTCCATCCGCTCATTCAAGGACCTAACGTACACGAACCCCACAATTGCAATCAACGCAGGTAAAGCCACACCGATAATGGCCATGAATATGGAGATAATTTGTAGTTGGAGCGTAACTTCCATTGCAGTCAACCTCGTCTGGTAGGTTTACCCTGTTTCGCTTGCTCGCCTTCCCATTTTAGAGCAGCATCACGAGTAGTGGCGCGACCCACTTTCTTGATATGTCCACTGCTTCCAAACGTTTGCTTGTGCTCTCGTTCGCGCCTATCGGGATCGTTAGTTATTCCCGTGTGAATGATCTTGTTTCCCTTTTTGAAATGATATTTGTAAGTATTTCTTGCCATTTTCTAAATCTCCTAAACTAAACCTGGATTTCTATTGTAGAACAGATAAACTAAACCTTTTGTTACCTGGCTCTTTTTTATTCATGGTAGCTTCCATCATTATTGGGTTTAATTCAACAAGGCTGATTTTAAATTGCAAACAAAATTTTTATACAAGTTAAGCCACTCGGAAACGATTGTTTAGCGTCTCAGTCAAATGACCGTGTCGGTAATTCCAACTATCCCTATGTGCCGGTCGGCTCTTCGTTCATCACCACACCATATCGCTTTTTTTCGACGGCTAGATCCCCTAGGATGCTTGTGAGTTTCAAGTTTTCTCTCCTTAAGTGCTCCGCTTCACGATCCGGGCGTTTGGAGGTTTGGATCAATCTCTCTTGCTCTTTCCCAATCTTCCTTGGCGCCTTCCCGGTCTCCTGAAGCATTCTTGGCATCCCCTCGATTCCTATATGCTTTTGCGTATTGTGGATTGAGTTTAATTGCCTTGTTGTAGTCCGAAATGGCTCCCTGATGATCTCCTGAATCGTTCTTGGCAACCCCCCGATTGTTATACGCTTCGGCATATTGTGGATCGAGTTTAATTGCCTCGTTGTAGTCCAAAATGGCATCTTGATATTCCTTTAAAGCACGCTTGGCAACCCCCCGATTGTTATACGCTTCGGCGAATCGTGGATTAAGTTTAATTGCCTTGTTGTAGTCCGAAATGGCATCTTGATACTTCCCTAAAGCAACCCTGGCATTTCCCCGATTGTTATACGCTTCGGCATATCGTGGATCGAATTTAATTGCTTCGTTGTAGTCCAAAATGGCATCTTGAGGATTTCCTAAAGCACGCTTAGCAACCCCTCGATTGTTATATACTTCGGCGAATCGTGGATTGAGTTTAATTGCCTCGTTGTAGTCTAAAATGGCATCTTGAGGATTTCCCAAGACAAACTTGGAATATCCCCGATTGTTATATGCTTCAGCATATCGAGGATTGCGATTTAACGCCTTGTCATAATAATCTTTTGCTTTTTTGTGTTTCCTTTGCTGCTGAAATCTTAGACCCAAGCGAAAGTAATCCTCCGCTGTATAGTCATCGTATTGTTTATCGTGTGCATTGCAGAGGGCAAAGCCAGCGAGATCGTTGAAAAGATTCTGTTCTTTGGCGCCAAAGGATTTTTCCAATGTCGCTAAAATGTCCTTTTTACTACCTGCGTCTATCCGGATTTTATCGTACCCACAAATGCTGTTGTAATAGATCACATCTTCTCCAAACACAAAAACGGATTGTTGAGAAACGATGCGGTTGTTCAGGCTGCTAGGTGTCCATTTCCACAGTTTGCCAGGATTCAGGAATTCTTCAATAGGTCTATTCAGATCCTCATAACTCACAGTGGAAAAGGTTTCGGTATCATCTGTTGCCATAGCGACTACTATTCCATCTTTTTCTGGTTTTTCCCGGCAGGCAAACCAGAGAGCAGTCAAGGCATTCTCGGTAAAGTCAATAAGGCAGGTCGCTGCACCATAATGTTGCAGTTCCGCCAGTAGGTCCAGATCAGAAAGCTTTCTGCCATGTTGATACCGAAATCCTTGTAAGCTTGCCTGGTCCAATAGCTGCTTAATATAATTCTGGAAAGTTGCGGGAAGCGGCTCATCATCCTGCGATACCTTAATTCTGCGATATGCTGAAGACTCTACCTCCCAACCGGCGTTGGCCAAGCCACGATATAGAAGCATTTGGCCATCCAACTGCTTCGTCCATTCGATAAATTCTTCAACGCTTTTTATGGTTTCACTCATTTTCTTCTATTTTGTTGATCGAACTAGGAAGGTTGTTTACGATGCGGGTGGACTCCACGCTGACGTGGACGATGCGGCGAAATGCCGTTATCAGGTCTCTCGGGGCGTCGAACCAGCCGTTGGGATCGTTGAGGATTCCGCTGCGACCGTCTGTCTTGATCCGGTAGCGGTCGATGAACCATTCCAACGGTGTGCGCCCATTGACTACGTATTGGTGTGCTTCCAGAGGAATATTTTCCAGCCGGATGTGGTCGTTGACAATGAGAATGGACTTCTCAGAGTCGGCAAACTTCATCTTCTTGGTACCAATCCTGAAATGCTTGATCTTCGGTTCTCCATTGCCCGCGAATTTTGTATCCAGAGGATATTCGTCGCACGTCTCGTAGCCGAGATGAAGCTCCGCAAGCTTGCGTCCAGCCTTTGCGAAGACCCAAAAATCGGGCGCGAACGGGATACGCGGCAGTCCCTTGCTCAGATCATTGGCAAATCTCTGGCGGTAGTCCGGGGTATGCAGGACTCCGTAAACGTAATCGAAGATGTCGTCTTTGGTGATTTTTGGATCCTTATAATGGACTCGGAACGCGCGCAGGGCCGTGTCGGAGATATTGTCAATCCGCTCTAGCCGCTGCTCGTATCCGGGAAGGAGATATTGCGCCTTGGGTGGCTTCTGATTTCGGTAACGGGGGAAGCATTGCCCCTTCGATATCAGTTCGAGATCGGGCATCAAATCCACCATGAGAGCCGAGAAGGGTTTGTTTGAGCCGACACCGGGGACGCAAATCGCGAGGTTCTCGCTGTCCGGTTCCGGGAAGATGCGATCCATCTGGTACTTTCTATTGACCAATACATAGTCAACGTAGCAGTGCTGTTTGACGAACGGTCGATACTGCGTTTTCCAAATATTCTCCCGCGAATATGCCACTCCCTTACTTCGTTTCAGATTGTCCTTTAACGCTTGATCCCAACGGACACTGGAGGAAAAGCGGTTTGCAGCTTCCTCTACTGAGTATTTGGGATTCTCTTCTCGAACCTGAATTGCGCCCATGTAATCGCCCACCACCGCCCGGGCATTTGTGGCGCATGCGTCCCTGGAGAAGTTGTAGATGTAAGCGTCCCGGCTGGTCGCAAGCCCTCTAGAATATAACTTAAAAATTGAGTCATCGGCTTTCCCTGACTTAGCCTCCTTGGACCCAATCGGGTAAAATTTCTGAAATGCTTCATCACGCTGGCCGATCCAATCATGGTGTTTGTCGGGGGTGATCAATCGCCAATCGTCAATGCCGTTGATCGATCCCGTTTCCCTAAGAATTGCGAGCTTCTCCTCCCGCTTGAGGTAGTCGCCGATGTCACGGTAGAGAATCCGGCAACCGCTGTGTTCCGCATTGGGGTTGCGGACAAGGATGGTGATTGCGACGGGAGCTCGGGATCCTTGGCCGAATATCTTTCCTCCTTCCTGTCGAGAACGTTCGCCTTGTGTACGCTGGTTGCCGCGAAGGTTCATCACGTAGATGGAACTGAACTCCTCAGCCAAACAGGCGCGTACCCCGGAATCCACGTTTCCGTCAATCCATGAGCCGTTGGTTACCAGCGCAACTATTCCCTGATCCCCGATACGATCTGAGGCCCAACGAATCGCCATCTTGTAGTAATCGTAGAGGCTGTTCTTCAGGGTGGCGGTAGAGCGGACCGCATAGGTTTCAGACACTCGTTGTTCTAATTCGGGATAGTTGACGTTCGGATTGTCGTCTGCTGAGCTTCTTTGTCCAGCAGACCACGGAGGATTCCCAACAATCACCTGAATCGGTGTCTTTTGCTGGCGCTCCACCCTTTCACTGTTGTCCGGGAGCCAGACTCTAGGGAATCCGGTCCTGTCAGTGTGGAGGTTAAAAGTATCGGTCAGAATAATGCCTTTGAAGGGTTCATAGCCGCTCTCGGCACCGCCACGTCCGTGAAACGCTTCTTCGATATGTATGGCCGCGATGTAGTAGGCCAGCAGTACGATTTCGTTGGCATGCAATTCATGCCGATATTTCCTGGGGAGGTCGGAGTTTCGGATATGTGCTGACTGGATCAGCCGGACGAGAAAGACACCCGTCCCGGTGAACGGATCGAGCACATGTACCCCCTCGTTGCTCAGGCCCCGGCCAAACTCCAGTTGCAATACGTGGTCCGCGCTGTGAAGGATGAAATCGACAATCTCGACGGGGGTGTAGACGATTCCGAGCCGGTCGGCTTCCTTTTTCAGGGCCGTAGAAAAAAACGTCTCGTAAAGTTCCATCAACACCCGCTGGCGGGCTTGGCTATTGTCCAAGCCACGGGCCCGCATCCGCACGGTCTCGTAAAACCGCTCTAGATCCCGCGTTTCGTTTTCCAGGCCGAATTCCCCAAAGTCCTTTCGCAGGGCATCCAAGGCTTGAGAGACGGGATTGCTTGCCGCAAAATCGTAATGCTCGAACATGGCCTCAAAGACGGGGCGCGTGAGAATGTGCTGCCCCATCATTTCGATGGCGTGATCGCGGGTAATCGAATCGTTGATCGAGAGCCTTAGTTCCTCGTGAAACGCTTTGAACCACTTACGCAGAAAATCGTTATCGGGATTATCGAGAAGTCCTTTGATTCGGGTTACGAGGCGGGTGAAGATAGCGGCCACGTCCTTGGCCCAAGTCTCCCAGTATTTGCGGTCGCCACACTTCTCAACTATTTTGGCATAGATTGCTCCTGGAGGTAAACCAAGCGGAGGGAAGGCCAAAGTAAGCTCGTCCGGCAAGTCTTCTCTGACGACATCTCCACCACTAAAGATAATCCGATCCGTCGGTCTGTTGTTGAGGTCGATCTTGTTGATCTCCGCGTCAAAACGGTCGTCGTGCGAGCGCAGGGCACGCAATACGCTCCAGACCCCGGCGAACCGTTGGTTGTCGTCAAGCGCATCCGCTGGATCGACACCTGCAGGCACGGCAACCGGCAACACGATGTAGCCGTATTTCTTCCCCGGAGACTTGCGCATGGCGCGGCCCACTGCCTGGACGATATCCACATGACTGTTTTTGGGGCTCATGAACAGCACGGCGTCCAGCGCCGGTACGTCGATGCCCTCGGAAAGGCATCGCGCGTTGGAGAGGATCCGGCAGCTTCTGTTGGAAGAACCCTTCAGCCAATCGATCCGGGCCTTGCGTTCGAGAGCATGATGCTGTCCATCGACGTGTCGCGTATCACAATGGAATGCATCCGTTTGCTCCTCTTCAGGCAAGCGCGCTATGGCTTGTTCAACAATGCCCTTCCAATGCTTGTCCAGACGTTTGGAGGACGCAATTGTGTTGGTAAAGGCAATGGCCCGTCTCAGGGGACGAATTGGCCTATCGCCGGGGGATTTGTTTTCCGGATTCTGCAATGCGCGCCAGCACCCGACAATCTTCGCTGCGTCATTGAGGTTGATTTCCCCGGTGCCTGAAGCGAAATGCGCCTGCAACGCGGCGTCCACGTGCTGTTCCGACATGGCCAGAACCACGACCTTGTAGTCTGACAATAGATCCTGATCGACTGCTTGCGAGAAGGGCAGGCGATGGAATTCCGGCCCGAAGGTCTCAGGGTTGTCCATGGAGAACACTTCGACATCGTGCCTGGCAGCTTTTGTTTTGGCGCCTTCGGTGTAGAGGCGGGGCGTGGCCGTCATATAGAGGCGTTTGGCCGCCCGAATTCTCTCCCTATCGTGTACCAGCACAAAATGCGAAGTCTTGTCCCCAGGCCGCTCGATACCAGTCGTCCGATGCGCTTCGTCACAGAGAATGAGATCAAACGGGGGAGCCACTTCGTCTTGTGCCTGTTCTACAAGGCCGAGCGAGTGATAGGTACTGAAGACCACCGTCATGGCGTCCGTTTTTGCCTCTCTTAGAGCTTTTGAAATGGCCTTCGGGTCGGTGGTCACCGGGATCTCCAGTTCCTGAAGCGAGGCATCTTCATCATTTCGCCCGGCGCGTGTATCCGAACAAATCCCGACATACCGGTGCGCAATCTCACGTTGCTCGGCCCATTCCCGCATCGATTGCTGGAACAGCGATATGGAAGGAACCAGATAAAGCGCTCGACCGCCGATACCGGCGACGGCCTCCGCGATGCGTAGAGCCGTAAACGTTTTGCCAGTCCCGCATGCCATGATCAGCTTGCCGCGATCATGTTCCTTGAATCCGCTTATGACGTCGTCGAAGGCAGTTTGCTGGTCAGGCCGCAAGCTGTAAGGTTCGTGCCGGTAAGCCAGATCTTCCGGCTTGCCCTTGACCAGATCAGGCCAGTCGAACGGTCGGCTAGCGAGGTCCCCGAATCGAAGCACTTGGCACTCTGGCTTGAGGCCCTTGATCGTTCTGTATGCATTTGGTCCCCAAGAGTCGCCGGTGTCTACAAAAATGCGGTGCGTAAAGGGTTCCCGTGCGGAAGCGGAAATGAACGAATCAAGATGTTTCTTGGCAATTCGCGTGTCGGGCGCATAGCACTTGCACTGAATGGCGCAGTAACCACCCTCCTGTTCCTCGGCCACCAAGTCGATCCCGATGTCGGCGCCATCGAAATCTACTTGTTGAGATGCCCATTCTGACCAAAGCCATAAGTGCGAGAACCGTTCCCGGTAGAGCGGATCCTCGATGAAATATGTTTTCATCAACCGCTCAAAAAGACGTCCCTTCTGAGCTTCGGAATCGGCAATGGATCGGATGTGATCTAGAACAGTTTGGAAGCTATTATTCATTTACCGATCGCTTTCTTGTAAATGCATTACCAATACGCATTGCTCCAGAAGTCAGGACCACTCCCTACGACCGCGACGATTACGCATATTCCCAAAGTATCGAGATGTCGATTATTGCACGTCAGGGATAGAATTGCCCGGAAGCTCGGCTGAGGGATTAAGTGACCAAGGGCGTAAAATCTTCGCTGCTCATTGGTTCGTGCTTATCCCAGCAGCCGTACATCTCAATCAATGCGCGCTGCTTCATCAAGATGGTTTAAGGATTAATCCGCACCACTTTTGCCCCGTAACTACTAGGCCCTTCGACCATTGCCGCAACTAAATCGTTCACCAAATAACGCGGCGCCCATCCGATCATACAGTAGTCCGTCGTCTGGATTTGCACGGCCAACTTGGGCGCAGGATTAGTCAATTCCAGTGTGACATATAGTTCTTCTCCCTGCTCCAAGAGGTCAATTTTATCTTTAGCCACTTCATGAATATGTCGCCAGCCATGTAGGAAGAACCGGCAAGAGAAGCTCCCAGAGTCGTCTTTCTCAATCTTTGGAAATACCTCGTAAGCGTCCGTTACACGTTGGCCTCCGTTGGTGGACAAAATCTCAATAGGATCGGCCTCCTCGGGTAGCTGAAGTCTGCGTAGATAGTTGGCGAAGTCAGGTCTTGCCCGATTCATAACCCGGTTTTGGAATAGAGGGAACAACTCCGAGGACTGATAATCTTGCTTCAATTCGGGAAATTCGATTAACGGGGGAAATCCCGCCTCTTCCCGTGCTCGCTCAGCGCCGCCGATGTAGCGGAAGCGGTAGGAGGAACCTTCGACATCAGCATCCAGCCGACCGATCGGAAACCACGCCCTGCTGGGCTTGTAGTCCTGCCAAGCTAAAAATAAGGTTTTTTTGCTCATTAGAAAAGCTCCTGCAATTTTTTAATTGTAAAGTGCATCAGCGCAATGGCGAACTTTTTGGCTGAACGGGACATCCAGTCACCAGGCACGCGATTTACCAAGTCATCCAAATATTTCTTGTCTAAGTTTTCAAGTTTCCTCAGCGCTGGGCGGAAAAGTTCCGGATATTCGCCAGTAGCTCGTCTTACCAACTCAAGTGGGCTAGGGCCATGCCGTTCGTCCTCCGACCAGTAAATCGCGCCGCGTCCTTTTTCAACATAGGCTCCTATGCCAATTTCTGCCAGTATCCGATCGCGTTTTGTATCCTGGAGTTCCCGACCCAACGATGAGGCGTGATCAAATGTTGGGGCTATAAACCCTACTTTCGAGGCATTGAACTTCAAGAGGGAATGTTAACAACTTGGGAATAACTTGGAATAAATCCATCTACCCTTGCATGTCTCGGAGAGGGAAGCGCTGAAAGCATTCAGCGAATTTGGAATGGGGTTCAGGATGCTAGGTGCTGGATTCTGGGATGGTACCGTCCGCCTTCCCGCCTTTGCCTTGCAGGACTATGGCGTGGCAGGCAGGCAAAGGGAACGGATTAAAACTGCAATGAGTTTGCAACTGCGCTGCAATGCCCTTGCAGCCGGGCTGCAAAGGGATTGCAGGAGCGGGTTTATCCCGAAACCGAGTTGATACTCGAATGTGGCTGCGATGAGCAAGAGGATCTGCAAAATAAGAGTCTGGGAGCTGGAAGAGTCCGATTATCCAATGCTCTTCGCAGCCCTCGACTTTCACCCACCCCGACTATGCCGCTTGGATACACCTCCAAAGCAATCGCGGCGTAAAGCCGCTCCTACAACTTGAAACCATTACTCTGGCCTGCATTTCTCACTACCGAGCGAATGCGACATCACCCAATCTTCTACTGCGCTCCGGAATATCGGCACTGGTGCGGACTTCGTTGGATTTCCTGCCCGTGCTACGCACAGATGCAGGCCGACTTTGCGGGGTGTCGACCCAGCTTCACCCGCGAATCTGCTCAAAACCCGCACCAGCACTCGATCTCCGTTCCCTCGCGACGAATTTTGTGAGAAATGCAGGTTTAAGGCCCGAGGCTCGAAGACCTGGCTGCGGTGCTCAACCGGAAGGAGCACAGCATCCCGGCCCGTATGCATGAACTCAAGGGACAAGACCTGATTATCGAAGGCCCCTCTGTGCTCTCCGTGTCCTCTGTGGTTAATCCCTCCCAATTCCTCATTCCTAATTTGTCGGTCCAAAGGCCTTTTTGATGCTCAGGTAGTAACGGAGGCCGTCCGGCTCGTAGAGGTAACCGGGATAGCCCACGGAGTTCTGGTAGGCGGCAAAGGCTGCGGGCGGGTCGGTATCGAAGAGATTTTCGATGCCGAGGGTGAAGGTGGTGCCGGCCAGCCAACCGCCACGTTCCGTCGGCAACCCGTAGGCCAACTGCATGTCCCACAGCAACCGATCGTCCACTTCGGTCAGTTGGAAGTCGCGGTCGATGTCGGTAAAACCGGAGGTGTAATGGCCGGCCAGGAAGAGTTCGAAGTTCCGATAATCCCAACCAAAAGTAGTGGTGAATTTGTATTCGAGAAAGCCGTCATGATTCATGCCCACATTGGTGATGACCAGTGGCTGCCCGTCCTGGGTTCCGACTTGTACGTCGCTACCTTGCGGTTCGCGAAGGGCCAAGGAGGTTTCCGAACCGTAACCGACGAGGTCAAAGGCGGTGCTGTTGGGGTTGCTTTGGATGAGGGCCTCCAGCAGCCAAGTGAAGTTGAATCCCCAGTGAAAAATTCCAAGGTTGTCAGTCGGAAGGATGTAATTGGTCCCCAGGTCAATACCATTAAAGGTAGTGTAGCCGGAGTTCTGAAACAAAGTATCCAGTAGAAGGATATTGTTCTGACTGTCCAAATGGACTTTTTCACCGGGGGCTAGGGGGTCTCCGGCGAAGATTCGATCAGCCGTGTCCTGTGGGTCGCTGGACACCGCTCCGCTTCGTTTGATTTGCCAATAATCGGCATTGAAGGTGAAGTTTCCAAAAGATTGAGGCGAGAGGACTACTCCGAGGCTCCAGCTTTCAGAGGATTCGGGTTCAAGTTCGGGGTTGCCGGCGACGGTGATGGGAATTTCCGGGTTAATGTCATCCGGGTTCCATGGATTGGAGAGGGCGGTCAAACCGGCCGTCTTGCCAGCGAAAAGTTCAAAGAGAGATGGCTCACGGAAGCCATTGCTCCAACTGCCTCGCAGGACAAAGTCTTTGGTGGGGGCGAAGCGAGAGCTGATTTTCGGCACGAAAGTCGACCGCTTGCTGGTGACGAAGTCTTCGAAACGCCCGGAAAGGTTGAAGTCCCAGTTATAAATGGGGGCAAGCATTTGCGGTCCGATGATGGGCAGGGAGCCTTCGAAGACCAGGGCCTGTATGTCGCGGCTGGCATTGGTATAGGTTCGGGTAGATGCGCCCACAATGTCCCCGCTTTCCTGCGACGAGTCGGGAAACTGGTTAATCGATTCCCGCCGCCAATCATAACCGAAGGCCAGCCCCAGGTCGCCACCCGGAAGCGAGTAAAGATTTTCGGAGGATACATGGACGTGGGCGAATAATACTTCGGAATTGGCTTCGTTGTGGATGGCAACAACGGCATGCTCGGCCAGAGCGCGGTTGCTTTCGTTCCAATAACCGTCAAACTGAGAGGCGCCGAAGGGGTTGTAAGGCTGGGTTCCGAGGTCGAGAAATCGGCTGCTGGAAGGATCGAACCAAGGATCGGCGGCATTCATCAAGCGGTTTATGCGGCTGGCGGAAACACCCCGAAACACGCTCAGTTCCTCTACACGGCTGATTCGGACGCCCGAGTCGAAACTCCAATTGGCGTCGCCGACTTCCAGTTCCTTCCCTTTCAGCTCCAATGTGGCGAGGTAGGCCTTGGTATGAGTGTCCACTAACCGCCGGCCGAATTCTTCCAGGCGAGCCCGGGTAACCCCTTCGAGATCCTGATTGAAGGGGTTGAAAGGGTTGTAAGCCCCGGAAGGCAATTCGCTCAGACGATAGAAATCCTGGCCGTCCTGCGTATACTTGACGTAGCCGGGTTGCGCGACCCCATCCACGTTCGAGGTGGGGAGGCTTATGGGAAAGGGTGTGCGTGAGGGGATGACCAGGCTGGTGCCGCTCAAATTTCGGAAGGGCCCGGTAGCGGCAGGGGCAAGGGCATCATTGGCCTCGGCCAGGGTGTAGCTGAAATCGGCGGAAGCGGTGATAGTATCGGATATTTTACGCTTGAAGTTCAGGAAGGTGCCCATCCGCTCAATCCTCGGGGTGGCCGGCGCCAGGAGGTTGTAGTTGTAGCGCGAATGCATGCCGAAGCCGCCCAGGTAGGTGTACTGGTCCGCCGTCAGATTGCCGTCGTTGTTTTCGATATTGGCGCTTCCGGTGCGCGTGCCATCCGGGTTGGATGGACCGGATGTGACCAGAACGGACCGGTCCGGAGGGGAGGGCATGCCCTCGGTGTCCAAACCGGGGATTAGTCCATCCGGGCCCAGACCAAGCGCTTCGCGAGCGGCCGTGGCGGAGATTTGTATGTTGATGGGAATTGAATTGGAACTGAGAAAGGGCGGAACGGCCGAATAGGGGCGGTCTGCATTGGAGATGGGGTTCTTCTTCAGGTAAAAGACGCTTCCCGTGATATTCGCCTCGGACCCGCCAACACCGAAGACAACACTGCTGTAGAATTCGGAGGAATCCGTGCTGGAAATATCATTGCCGTAGCGAGTCACAATTTCCGCGCCCTGGTAATCCGTCTTGGTGATGATATTGATCACCCCGGCTACAGCGTCCGCGCCGTAGGTGGCGGAGGCCCCTTCTTTCAGCACTTCAATCCGTTTTATGGCCGCTACCGGGATGGAATTCAGATCGATGAAAGCGGTTGTGCCGCCAGCCCCGGTCGGCCAGGGAGCGAGGCGTATGCCGTTGATCAGAATCAGGGTGGAGTCGGGCCCGAGCCCTCTTAAGGAAACTGAGGAAGCCCCCGGTGTAAATCCGGTCTGGTTATTCTGCATGGGAACGGCTCCGGCATTGTTAATGGGCAGAGTTTGCAGGAACTCCTCTGCCGTAACGAAGCCTATGGAGTCGAAGTCCTTGCGTTCAATCACCTGCACCGGCGCCGAAGCGGCCTCATTGGAAAACAGCAATGAGCCGGTGGTGACGAATTCCTCTAATTCATAGATTTCCGGGAAGATTTCCTCGGAACTGTCCTGCGCTTCTGACACGAAGGAGAAGAGAAGAGAAATCAGAGACCAGCAGTATATTTTAGGAGCAATCTTTTTTGGAAGTTGCACCGTATCCAACAACTTGAATGGCGCCATTCAGGTCAAGCCCCGGAATCAGGGCGAACACGTTTGAACCGGGCGCGTATCCAAAAGATGACTCCACCGACCATGGACAGCGGGAGAACGGAAAGCAATGCGGTGGAAAAGTAGAAGGCCCAGCGCGTTTCCTCCTTGGCATCGAAACATACCGGGCAAGCATCCGCCTGGACCAGTCCCGCCAGCAGGATGCAACACACCAGGGCGATTATGGAATTCCCCTTCATCTTCATCAAATCGATCAGGAAAGGTAAACGAGATAGTAGAGAATGGGCCAAATGCCCACCACAAAATACCAGAACACCTGGGTTCCCAGAAAACGGGAGGCGGATTGTCCTTGGGGTCCAAAGGTGAGGAACAAGTGGACCATGGCCACCAAGGCGCCCACCGCGTGGAGGGCGTGAAAGCCGATTATCATGTAGAAAAAACTACCGTAGATACTCGAGGTCACGGTCAGACCGAACCCGAGCAATTCGCTCCATTCGTAACCCTGAACCGTGACAAATATACCGCCCAGAAAAACGGCCATCCCCAGTAATTTCCTGGAGCTGGGGAAATCTCCCGCCCGAAATCTCCGGTTGGCCCAATAGAACATAAAACCACTGGCCAGCAACAACACGGTGTTTACCGCGGTCACGTTGACGGGCAAGCGAGGCTGGCCCAGGGGCGGCCATATGGAAGCGCCCGCCCTGACGATCAAAAAGGCGCTGATGAGGGCGGCAAAGAGCATGATCTCCGTCAAAATCAAGGCCACCATAGCCAGGAGACTGCTGGGAATAAGGGGACCCGTCCGGGTCAGGGTTCTGGCGGACCCAACCCGTTGTGGTCCGGGCATGGCGGATGTGGGCATGGCGAAAATCAATGGGGCACGGCTTCGGTCTGGTCCCCCAGGTAGTCCTCTTCCGGGTGATGAACGGCAATTTCTTCCTCGGTGGGCTCAACGTAGGTGCTGGACCAGCGCTGGCCGGACGGCTTCATGACATCAGGGGCAAACCCGGTAAACAAAACCAGCAGCAAAAGCAGGGTGGCGAACAGGATATACCAGATATACTTGAGTTCGATATTGAGGTGCATGAAGTAGGCGCAAACCATGCCGGCCTTGACCAGGGCAATGCCAAAGGCGGTGATCAGGGTCAGCCATTTGATGCCAAGGGTGGGGCCGATGATGCTGATGGTCAAAAGAACCAGCAGAATGGCCCAGATTTTGACGTACCTTCCCGAAGAGTGATCGTCGTGGTGTTCGGCTGCTTCAGACATATCTTTGAGGTAGGCTTGGTATCACTTGGCGATGTAGAGAAGGGGAAAAAGGAAGATCCAGACCACATCCACAAAGTGCCAGTAGATGCCGATGGCTTCGACGCGGTGGAGGTTCTTGCCCTTTTTCACATCCTGGGCGATGATGCCCATGATGACCATGCCGCACAATACGTGGAAACCGTGCAGGCCGGTAGCCGTGTAATAAAACGACCAGAACACACTTTTCAGCATGGTGTAGCCATGCATGATCTCGGAAGTGTACTCGTAGGCTTTTACCAGCATGAACACGCCTCCTCCCCCTATGGTGTACCAGATGTAGCGGAAGGAACGTTTGGTGTCGCCGACCTCCGCAGCCTGGTGGGCCAGCACCACAAACAAACTGGAAGTCAGCAGGACGAAGGTGTTGAAACCACCGGCGTAGGGATTGGTGTGGGCGGCTTCATAGGCCCAACTGGTATGCAACAACCGAAAAAGCAGGTAACTCATGAGCAACCCGCCAAAAATGACGATTTCGGAGGCGAGCACCCACCAAACCGCCAACCTCGAGGTCGGAATGCCGGTCGAGCTGCGGGAAGTTGCGACGGGAACTTGAAAAGCCATATCGGTGGTCGAGCGTATCAGGTTCGAGATTTGGCCGGGTCGGGCCCGGGCTCGTTCTGCGGCCAGTAATCGTCTTCCCGGTCGGGGTGACTGTATTCATAAGGCCCGCGATAAACGGTGGGGAACTCGGCGAAATTGCCGTGCGGCGGCGGGGACGGGGCGGTCCATTCCAGGGTGTTGGACTTCCAGGGATTGATTTCGGCCTTTTTACCTCTAAACCAACTGTAGACCATGTTGACGATGAAAACGACCTGAAAGGCCAACATGAAGATGAGCGAGACGGTGGCGATGATGCGCAGGTTTTGCAGGTCCTGGGTGTAGAGATCCGGGAAATGGACATAGCCGGAGATCCGTCGGTGCTGTCCGGCAGCGCCCAGGATAAACAGGGGTATGAAGATGAGGTTGAAGGGGATGATAGTTCCCCAAAAGTGGACCTTGCCCCAATATTCGTTGAGCATACGGCCAAACATCTTGGGAAACCAAAAGGTGATGCCCGCGTAAAATCCAATGATGGCAATGGGCACAAAGGTGTAGTGGAAGTGAGCCACCACAAAATAGGTATCGTGGTAATAAACATCCAAACCACTGGCCCCGAGGAAGATGCCCGTCACGCCTCCGATAAGGAACTCCGCCATGAAGGCCAATGCCCACAGCATGGGGGTGCTGAAGGTTATGGACGCCCCGTACAAGGTGGCAATATAGACAAAGCACAGCTCGGCAATGGGAACCGATATAATTAAAGTGGTAACCGTAAACAAATTGGCCATGCGAGGATCGATTCCCGCGATGAACTGGTGGTGAGCCCAAACGACAAAGCTCAAAATACCGGTGGCAAATACCGAATAGAGAATCGTCTTGTAGCCAAAGAGTTTCTTTCGGGCAAATACCGCCATTATATCGGCCACGATACCCATGGCCGGCAACAGAACCACGTAAACTTCCGGGTGGCCGAAGAACCAGAACAAGTGCTGCCAGAGAAGGGGATCGCCCCCCAGATCCGGATTGTAAAAACCCGTCCCGATCAATTGGTCGAACAACAACATGATGGCACCGGCCAGGAGGGGACCGACCGAGCACATGAAGAGGATGCTGGCGATGACGATCATCCACAACACGATGGGAATATCGTACATCTTCATCCCCGGGGCCCGGGCATTCATCAGGGTGGTGATAAAATTTATCCCCCCCAGCAGAAAGGCCACAAACTCCAGCCCCACCGCAATCACCCACATGGGCGCGCCCAAAGGGGTCGCATTGTATTGCGCTTCCGCCGACAACGGTGGATAAGCCGTCCAGGAACCCCCAAAACCCCCGTTCGGCACAAAGAAGGAAGCGATAAGGACCAGGGCGCTGAGCAGAAAAATCTGGTAGGATAAACGGTTGATGCGCGGAAATACCATGTCGTCCGCGCCAATCATCAGGGGGATGAGAAAGTTGCCGAATGCCGCGATCAAAACCGGCATGGCAAACCAGAAAATCATGATGGTTCCGTGGTTGGTAACCAGGGAATTGTAAGCCAGTTCCGATACGTGCCCAAAACCCGGAACGTCGATTCCGGGAAAAGCCAACTGCATGCGGAAGACATAGACGAAAAACCCGCCGATCAAGGCCATGAAAAGCCCGGTAAACATGTACTGGAAGCCAATGATCTTGTGGTCCGTGGAAAAGACATACTTTTCCCAAAAACTCATTTCATGGTGAGTATGGGCTTCGGACATGACGGCAGAAACTAACGTTCGACGGTTCAGAGGGATGAGGCGGAGGCCAGAGTCTGGCCGGGCATGGTGGAATAACGTTGGTTGAGCCACTGTTCGTGGTCATAGGCCGACTCGATAAAGATGCGGGCCGCCATCAGCCCATGACCCAAACCGCAAATTTCCGTGCACTGGATATCGTATTCCCCGGTCTTGGTCGGCCTGAACCATCCCATAATTTTTCGACCCGGCACCGCGTCCTGTTTCAGGCGGAAAACCGGCACGGAAAAGGAGTGGAGCACGTCCGTGGCCTCGAGTTCGAAATGGTAGGTGGCGCCCTCCATGACGTGGAGTTCGTCCACAATCGCAACATCATCGGCCGTGTGCAGTTCGCCATCGGCTCCCGGGTGCACGAAGGTCCAGGCCCATTGCTGAGCCACGATCCCAACGGTCAGATCCGGTTCGGGAAGCCGCTGTTTGACATTGTACCACACCGCAATGGCGCCCCATACGATGGCTACGTCAAAAACCAAAACCAGGTAATGGGGGATGGAAATCCACTTCTTGTGCCGCTTTTTCTCCCCGGAAACGTACTGAGCCTTTTGACCCTCCTTCTTCCGGTAACGGAACATGAAGTAGAAAAAAACAACCTCCGCCGCCAGGAACCAGACCCCCACAATCCAGAATATCAAATCGTTCAGAAAATCGATATCCCCGGCAAAGGAGGAGGCACGGACTAAAAAGATTTCGATCATGGGGCAATGCGCCGATGCGGGGAATAAAACGGTTTACAACACGAAAATGAAGACGACGGCGGCGAAAGCCACCGCAAAAGCAGTTAAAACGAGAAATGTTCTGCCGGCGATTTTGTGGGGTAGGTCTTTGCTCATTTAGGAGAACGGGGTTATTTCTGGAGGGAAATGGAACGAATATAGGCGATGACGTTTTTCATGGCCTGTTCGTCCGCCAGGGTCAAGGTCATGGGCCGCATTTGCATCCCCCCAATGTCTTTGGGATTGGTCCCCCGTATGCCTTTCTTGAATTTTTCCAGGGAGGTCAACATGTACCAGTCGCTCTGGTATTTCAGGGAGGGAGTCTTGAGCGCTTCCACGCCTTGGGCATCCGGGCCATGGCAGGCCAGGCAGAGGGTGTAAGCAACCTGGCCCTTGACCGGGTCCCCGCCCTCCAGGAAGTCCTCCGGCACTTTGGGAGTGAAGGTGGCTACGTAAGCGGCCACATCCTTTATGGCCTGCTCGTCCGCCAGGGTCATCGACATGGGACGCATTTGCAGACCCGTCGTATCGCGGGGATCGGCCCCGCGAATGCCATGCTTGAAATTGTGCAATTGGGTCTCGATGTAATAGGAAGGAAGCCCGGCTATCTGGGGAGCATTGAGCAACTTATTGCCATGACCTTCCGGACCATGACAGGCCATGCAGGTAATATAGGCAATTTTCCCCTTTTCAATGTCCTGGCCAACCAGACCTGGGCCAAAGCAGCCCAGGATAAGGCCAAGAACCAGGAAAGGCCGGAACTTTGGGCCCTTAACGGGGGATTGTGGGTTGGGGAACATGTTGTTGCCAGAAAAGCAGCCAATCTGGGGATTTGAAATTGTTTTTTCAACGCATTTTCAGTTCGAGGGAAGGGAATGATCCCTCCATCGAAAATTATAAGCAGCGATAATGCCCATTATGCATTTCTTTTACACCAAACCAGCTTTGGCCGTCGGGGGCATGCCTTGTGTTTTTGCGTCTTTTGCGCCGAACCACGGATTCCACGGATGAGCACGGATCCAGGAATTGACTCTCGCGAAGCACGCCAAGAAAGGAAAAGCATGGAGTTGTGTGTTTTTCTATTCCTCAAAGTCCCTTCGCAGATTTTTTTCCGGCCAAAACGTCCCACTTCAACCACCGAGCTCCAGAACGAACCATTCCTAATTCCTAATTCGCGCCTTTGGCGCTCTTGCCCCTCTGTGTTCTCTGTGGTAATTTATTTAAAAGACGCCACACTAGTTCCTGGATTCTGGGCGCCAACTGGGAACCCTCATCCGCGGGGATATCCCGGCTTGATCCCCAAAATCAACTGTGCTACCACCATCGCTTGATTGCCTTTATGCGCCCCAAATTTTTCTTTTTCATCCTCCTGCTTGGCCCCTCCATCGGCGCCTCCGCCTTTACCCCCACCTCGGATGGGATTTATGCCGTTTTCAACGTAACCCTTCGGCAATCCAACCGGGAATTCGCCACCAAGGAATTTGCCGCCCGCTTACATTACCAGGAAGTACCGATCACGGTAGCCAATTTTGTCGGTCTGGCCGAAGGGATCTACGAATGGTACGACTTTCAGGAACCTGGACTGCGCAGCAATACGCCTTTTTTCGACGGTACGGAAGTTCACCGGATCATAGAAAACCGCATCATCCAGGCCGGCTCTCCCGACGGCACTTTGGGCGGCGGCCCGGGTTGGACCATACCCGATGAAATAGTGCCCGAGTTGAAACATGAGGGCGGGGGTGTGCTATCCATGGCCAACTCCTCCTCCCAGGGAATGAATCTCAATTCGGGTGGCAGCCAGTTCTTCATAACCATGGTTCCATTTCCGGGACAAGAAGGGCAATTGTCCGGCCTGGATGGCACACATGCCGTCTTCGGACAAATTGTGGAGGGATTGAATGTGGCCCGGGAGATCGGACGGGTTCCGCTCCTCGGTTCACGACCTCATCCGGAGTGGCCCGTAACCATCGAATCGGTCAAAATAATCCGACAAGGGGCAAACGCACAGGCTTTTGTCCCGACCGATTACTGGCAACCTCCCACCTTTCGAAGAGGTAATTTGGAAACCAGATTCACCGTGGAGGACCACGATGACAATCCCGATACCGGCCGGTTCCCGGTTCTGGAATGGACCTTCCTCAGAGACCGCGACAACCATTACTATATCGAAGATTCCAACGATTTGGAGAATTGGAGAATAGCCCATGATTTTCAAAGGGCAGTGGTGCTGGAGGACCTGCCCATACGCCGCGATATCAGGCCCGACATCGTTTTTGATGGCCGGCACTTTTACCGCATGCTGGAACTGGTCTATCCCCCGCTGCCCGAACCACCCCTTCAAGGGACTTACGGAACAAATCTGACCCTGCAATTGGATCAGGTCGACGTGAACCCGGAAAGAGTCCCCTTTCTGCCCGAATCACTTAGTTTCACCCTGTTGAGTAATCACCAAGGGTACTGGGAACTCAAACGGTCCGATAACGACGCCATGAGGCCCATCGGCGAGATTGATTCCTACCAATGGTGGAATTTGGCCGACAAGCACCAGGTAACTTTGTATCTGGATGGATTCACGGGCTTGCAAGCCTACCTTACTCCGACCTCCCCCAATTCCGGAAATGCTTATGTGCATTACCTGAGCCCCAGACCGGAAGGGGTCAATATCATGGGAACCTATACCCTCAGGAGTGAAAATGAAGGGAGAACCCGATTGGACCAGGATGGCCTTAAATTGATCTTCGAAATTGTCGACACCGACCTGCAGGGCGACCCCGTCACAACGGTCTTCGAAATCGACTTCTGGGATCAACTCCGGAACCAGGAACCCGACGACGATATTCTCTATGAAGGAGGTTGGAAAGTGACCTCTTCCAGTAACGAATTCGTAGACATCGGCCGGTTGCTCTACCACTGGTTTGAAGCGGATGGACAAATTCAACTGCTTCTCGACTTCGATAACATTGCCGGCATACATTTGCAGTTGGACCACCCCTTAGCGACCTCCGGCACAGCCGATGCCTATTTCAGGTCCGGGGCCCGAATTGAGACCGTCAACTATACCTCGGGGACCGGTGATGGCCGACCGGCAATTCTCGATAAAAACCTTACCAAGTTGACGCTGAATATCGACCTCGATGGTGAAGATTCCGGGAAAATCGTTATCGATTTTTGGGATAATTCCCAGGGCAGTTACGAATCGACCCGAACCGACCAGGAGGACGCAATTACCGGAGCCGTCCGCTACTACGAGTGGCTCGAATCCGATGATGAAACCAGGGTAGAATTAACCTATGACGGCTCGCTCCTCGACATGCGGGTGTTTCTCACCGAGACTTCCCCAAATTCCGGAAGGGCCAAAGTTCAAATCCTTGACAGTCGCGCCGTTTTCGACGCCACCTATACCATCGGCGAAGGAACCCCCAGACCAGAGTCCTAGAACACATCTCCAACTCCTGCCATCCCCTTTGTGCCTTTTCATTCCCTCATTCCTAATTCCCTTCCCCCCTCTGTTGCTCTCCGTGTCCTCTGTGGTTAATCCCTCCCAATTCTTCCCCCCTCTCCCCCTTTTCTTCCTTCTTCCTTCAGCCTTTCTCCTGTCCCTCACTCCCTCATTCCCTCATTCCTAATTCTTCCCCCTTATGAGGCCCCTCCTGACAACTGCCCTGCTTATCACCTTAGGCCTCTCCTGTATTGGCGCCAATAAGGCGGCCACTGGCAAAAACGTCATCGTCTTTCTGGTGGACGATCTCGGCTGGAAAGACCTGGGCTGCTACGGCAGCTCATTCTACGAGTCTCCCCGAATCGATGCCCTGGCCGAGGAAGCAGCCCTCTTCACCAACGCCTACACGCCCAACCCGGTCTGTTCCCCCACCCGGGCCGCCATCATGACCGGCCGCTACCCCTCCCGCGTCGGGATCACCGACTGGATCCCGGGGATGATTCCCAAAAATCCGCGGTTGGTCACTCCGGAAGACCGCAACAATCTGGCCCTGGGGGAGGTAACCATTGCCGAGGTTCTCCGGGAACAGGGCTACCAGACATTTTATGCCGGGAAATGGCACTTGGGCGAGGAGGGACACTTTCCCGAAGACCAGGGATTCGACATCAACAAGGGCGGCCATCACAAAGGCAGCCCACCGGGTGGTTATTACGCTCCTTTCAATAATCCCAAACTCGAGGACAAGCCCGACGACCATTACCTGACCGACCGACTGACCGACGAATGTATCCATTTCCTGGAATCGCGCGACCAACAAAAACCCTTCCTCCTCTACATGGCCTACTACACGGTCCATACTCCCATCCAGGGCTGGGACGTTCACGACGCATACTTCGCCGAAAAAAAGAAATCCCTCCCCAATGGTGGAGAACCGAAAACCCGCAGGGAACGCGGCGGCCTCACCCGGCTCAACCAGTCCGACCACAAGTACGCCGCCATGGTAAAAGCCCTCGATAATAGCGTCGGCCGCATCCTCGACGCCCTCAAAACAATGGACCTGGACGACCAAACCATCATAATTTTCACTTCCGACAACGGCGGACTTTCCACCCGGTCCGGGATAGGCCCCACCTCCGAACTCCCCTTGCGCGCCGGCAAAGGCTGGTGCTACGAGGGTGGCATTCGCATTCCAACCCTTATTCGCGCTCCCGGTTTTGGTGCGACCGGTAAAAAAATAGACACCCCCATCATCAGCATGGATTTCTTTCCCACTATTCTCGACTTGGCCGGGATACCCCTCCGACCCGACCTCCATCGGGACGGCCTGAGTTTGAGGCCGTTACTGGAGGGGAATCCTCTCCGGGATCGCCCGCTCTTCTGGCACTATCCCCATTACCACGGCTCCACCTGGAAACCGGGCGCGGCCATACGGGTAGGGGACTGGAAACTGGTGCAATCCTACGAGTGGGAAACAGTGGAACTCTACAACTTGCAGGACGACATCGGCGAACTTGACGACCTCTCCGAAAAACATCCCGAAAAGACCCGGGAACTGCTCGAAAAGCTCGAACAAATGCAGAAGGAAACAGGTTCAAAAATTCCCTATCCGAAATCCTAGGTCCTGGATACTGGATACTAGGTTCTGGATACTGGTTTTTGGTTCGCGACCATTGCGCCCTCTGCGAGAGTCAATTCCTAATTAATCAATCCCTCTGCCCCGAATGGTGCTTAGTTAAGCGCGTTTGTAGAGGAATATAGTATGGACGCCAGTCGGGGTCATGCCGTAGAAAAGTGATGCCTTCCGAAAGAAAAGGGTCAGGTCTTAAAAACTGTATTCCGTTGTACTCCATACACTTTTACAAGACGACTGACCCTGTAAGGCATAACTTTTTACGTCTTGACCCCTTCCTTCTCGGAGATGATCGAACATTCCAAAAGTCGCTCAACTAAGCGCCATTCCCCTCTGCCCCTTTTCAGCCTTTAACCTTCAGCCTTTCTCCTCTCCCTTTGTGCCTTTCATTCCATCATTCCCCTCATTCCATCATTCCCAATTCCTAAATCTCCGTGCCCATCCGTGTAATCCGTGGTTCCCTCCCAATTCTCCTTCCCCCGCGATCTGGCCCATCTAAAACATCGCCGCTTTGCGGCTGGATGCCTCCTATAAACGAGGCACCGTCAATCCTCCGTCCACCAGGAGGACTTGGCCGGTGGAATAGGGAAAATCGCCCCGGGCCAGAGCCGCCACCGCCTTGCCCACGTCCTCGGGGTAACCCCAGCGCTTGGTGATGTTCAGCCCCTCCTCGATGAGTCGGTCATACTTATCCGCCACTCCGGCCGTCATATCCGATTTGATCACCCCGGGACGCACTTCATAAACCGGGATGTCGTATTGGCCCATGCGGGCGGCAAAGACCTGACTCATCATGCTGAGCCCGGCTTTGGCGATACAGTATTCCGCACGATTGGTGGAAACCACCGTGGAAGAGATAGAGGAAATGGTTACGATGCATCCCCGAAAGGATTTATCCGCCCGCTTGGCTTCAGCCATATCCCGCGCTATGGCCTGACTGAGGAAAAACGCTCCCTTCAAATTGGTCGCCATTACCAAATCAAAGTTTTCCTCGGTGGTCTCGAAGACATCGAGGCGGCCGGGCGAACCAATGCCCGCATTGTTGACCAACAGTTGAATGGCCCCTCCCGCAAATCTACGCGCCACCTGCAAAATGTTCGAACGCCCTTCGGCGCGTCCAATATCTCCGCGGGCATAGACCGCTTCGACCCCACTCGAACGCAGGGAATTCAAGGTTTCCTGGATGGAAGCCTCCGGCCGCACCCCGTTGATGACCAAATTCCATCCCTCTTGCGCTAATTTGGAAGCGATTCCAAAACCGATGCCGCGGGATCCTCCCGTAACCAAAGCCGTTTTCATGTTCTTTCCCCTCAGGTTAAGTCGTTCACTTCGAGCCACCGGCGCTCCTTCCAGCTTTGCTGGCCGAGCTCGGCCAACTGGACGCCTTTGGCCCCCTCCCGCAGGGTCCAACGGAACGGTTCGTCCAATACGACATGCCTCAGGAACAACTCCCACTGGGCCTTGAAGGCGTTGCCATAGACTTCTTGCTCCGGAACCTTGGCCCAGTCTTCGAAAAAATTTATCGGCTGCTCAATATCCGGGTTCCAAGTCGGTCTGGGCGTGTTGTTGGCGTGCTGGACATGGCAATGGCGCAATGTAGCCAGGGCCGATCCCTTTTCTCCATCCACCTGCAAGGTGAACAAGTCGTCGCGGCGGACGCGGGTGGCCCAGGAAGAATTGAAATTCACCACAATTTCACCCTCCGGTCCCTCGATTTCAAACATCGAGTAGGCCGCGTCATCGGCGGTACAGGCATAGACAGCCCCGTACTCGTCCACGCGCTCCTTTATGTGAGTGGCCCCGCGGCAATTCACCGCCCTTACCGGACCCAGCAAATTGTCCAAAACGTAGCGCCAATGGCAGAGCATATCGATGATGATTCCTCCACCATCCTCCTTACGGTAATTCCACGAAGGTCTCTGGGCCGGCACGCCGGCCCCGTCAAACACCCAGTAACCGAATTCTCCCGTCGCGGCAAAAATGCGTCCCAGGAATCCCGAGTCGATGACCCGTCGCAGCTTGACCAGACCGGGCAGCCACAGTTTGTCCTGAACCACCCCGCTCTTGACCCCCAAGTCCTCACAAAATTGATGGAGCGCCAGCGCGCTTGCGGTATCGACCGCAGTCGGTTTTTCACAATATACGTGTTTGCCGGCCGTTGCCGCCGCTCTCACCGCATCGGCCCTGCGCAAGGTGCTCTGGGCGTCGAAATACACCGGGTAGGCCGGATCCGACATCACATCGTCCAGCGCGGTGGACCATTTTTCAACTCCCGATAGCTCGACCAGCCGCTTCAACTTTACCGCATTCCGCCCCACCAGGATGGGATCGGGCATTATCGTTTCCGTCGGGCTGACCGGAACCCCACCCTGGTTTCGGATGGCGACGATGGAACGCATCAAATGCTGATTGCTACCCATGCGCCCGGTAACCCCGTTCATTATTATTCCAACAGTATGTATCTTCATGGTCCTGCTCTTTATCCGAAAATGTTAGGGAAGGTTGAGGAATGCATGTTTAATTTTCACCAAAAATTCATCCTGATCCATGGCCCAATAGCGATTGGAAAAGATTTCCACTTCCTCGTAACCGGAAAATCCGGCCGCCCTTACCCATCGCCGTATTTGGGCGATGTCGATTACGCCTTCTCCCATCAAACCGCGGTCATTCAACATATCATCGGGCCGATCCTTCCAATCGCAGATGTGGAAGGAGAAGAGCCGCCCCTTCTCGCCGGCGGTCTTTATCCCGGACTCCAGCTGATCATCCCACCAGACGTGGAAAACGTCCAAAGTAATGCCGAGGTGCGGATGGTCCAGGACATCGCAAATCGCGTTGGCCTGCCCCAGGGTGGAAACGGCGCTGCGGCTATCCGCGTACATGGGATGCAACGGTTCAATACCCAATTTCACTCCCTCCGCCTGGGCATGGGGAAGAACCGCTGCCAATCCCTCCGCCACCTGTTTGCGCGATTCGAATAAGGACTGTCCGGGAGTCGCCCCAACCACCAGCACGATCAAGGGCGCGCCCAATTCGGCCGCTTCGTCGATGATTTTCTTGTTTTCCCCTATCGCTTTCTGGCGATCGGTTCCATCCAAGGCGGTAAAGAACCCTCCGCGAACATAGGAAACAATGTCCAGTCCCTCCCCTCGCACCATTCGACCGGCATCGGCCATGGCGCCCGGGAAACCACGGGCCGCATCAAGCCATATGGACATGCCCTTCACCCCTGCCGCCCCATACTTGCGCGCGGCGGTTTCCAGATTCCAGGGTTTGGTCGTGATGGTATGGATACACAAATTGTCCAGGCTTAGAGGCATCCGAAAAAGGTGTAATACGGTTCGTTATTAATAATGCGCTGCAGGTACAGCGCCAGTTCGCGAAAGTGATAATCGCCCCACTGGCTCGACTCTCCCGAGGCTATCTTTTGGCCTTCAGGCACATGGTCCCAGCCGTTTGGCTGATGATAGATGGAATGGAGCAGCAACCCCTGGTGCTGGGGATCTTCACTCAAATAGCGATCCGATAGGAGCGACTTTGCCGTGGACAGTCCGGCCTGCCAGTAGCGTCTCCCTTCGTCCGTT
Source organism: Opitutales bacterium (assembly GCA_965218995.1). Classification (GTDB taxonomy): domain Bacteria; phylum Verrucomicrobiota; class Verrucomicrobiia; order Opitutales; family UBA2995; genus JAABVD01. Next base: position 745,084 of record CBDCML010000004.1, on the reverse strand, counting down.
TCCTTTCCCAGTAAATTTCCAAGCCTCAATAATCCCTGCGCGCCGATGGCCGCGGCGGAGCTGTCCACGGGTTCCCAATGGTTGAAGGGATCGGCCGGCCTGTCCCGCCAATCGCCCAAGCGGTGCAGGTTGGGGGCGCCTCCATCCCAATAGGGAATTCCGTCCGCCGCCGTGTTGGCCATGAACCAATCGCAAGTGGCCTTGGCCGCCTTAAGGCAAAGTTCCGAAAAGGCATCTCTGCCCTCCCAGTCGTTCAAGGTGGTTTCCTCCAAGGTAGCGATGAACTCCAATTCTTCCGCAAAACCCAGCATGGCCCAACTCAAACCGCGCGTCCAGGTGGTGTATCCGCTAAACCCCTGTTGCGCATTCGGACAACGGAATCGCCCATCATTGGGGTTGAAAACGGCTTCGTGCGCAGTGCGGCCCCATTCATCGTAACGGTCCCGGCCCTCGCCGTAAAAAATATTGTACCGGGCCGTGGACTGCATGTGCCGGACTGAACGCTTGAGCAAACTGATGGGAGTGTCGTTCTCCCCCATAAGCGCCTGCCCCAGTGCGTGGGCTACCATGAGAATCCGACAACTGCGAATGGTGTCCACGAACAAACTGTGCGGTCCGTTGAAGGAGTAGATGTATCCCCCTCCCTCATGGGTAGTGGCCCATCGGGCCGCCTGGGTTGCGCCACTCACTTTCAAGGCCAGTTCACAAAAATCGATCTCCGCCGGGGAGCCTTCGATTTTTCCCTCCCGCATCAACCGCAACCAATTTCCGTAACAACTGAGGTTGTTGAAGCCGTGGTCGTGGACCCCCACGTGACTGACGTGACTGGCCATGCGCTCCACCGTTTTCTTCCGGGCCAGATCCAGATATCGGTCCTCGCCGGTGGCATCGTACTGCAAAAAGGAAGAACCGTAGACAAAGCCCTCCGTCCATTCCGTCCAGCCCATAGCGGTGTACTTGCCTTTGACGGTAAACACCGGGGAACCCTTCCCGGAGTCGTACTCGTTTTCAATCAACTCGATCTTTTCTCCCGACAACCGCCATAACCGGTCCAGTTTCGAGGCCAGATCCGCAGGGGTTAGAGCGGAATCGATCTTCATGCCAAACTTACCCAGCGTGCGCTGTGCGACACTGGGCTTTGGAGTGGAACTGCTTTGCAGTTCATTCTAGTCCTGTGACGTTTAAATAAATTAACATTCTATCTGGCTGTTACAGCGGAAAAAAAATCCGCCGTTTGTGTGAATAAATTTACAGGACATGACACTAGCCCGCATTTCTCACAAAATTCGTAGCGAGCGAACGGGGGTCGAGTGCTGGTGTGGGTTTCGAGCCGATGAGCGGGTGAAGCTGGGTCGACACCCTGCAAAGTCGCGAATCCAACGAAGTCCGCACCAGTGCCGGCATCCCGGAGCGCAGTAGAAGATTTGTGAGACATGCGGGCTAGGTTCCGGATACTGGATTCTGGTTCATGCCCTTGGCGCCCTTGCGTCTTTGCTACTCAGGTATCTTAAACAATCGTCCGCATGGATGTTTTATTGATAACATATTTCGCAACTGTAGGAGGGGGTTTATCCCCCGATTGCGGTGAGGCCATTTGGAAGATCGGGGGATAAACCCCCTCCTACAGTTTTCTCAAGCACCATCCCATGAAAATTTTCTCGTTTCTTCCTATTATCCTTTTGTCTTCAGCCTTTCTCCTGTCTCTCTGTGCCCTCTGTGGTTAATCCCTCCTAATTCCTGGATACTGGATTCTGGGTTCTAATCCAGCTCTTCCACCCAGATGTTGCGGAACTGCAGGCGATTGCGGTGATCTTGCAGCATGATGGAGCCAGGATCTCGGGGCGGGCCGCGAAAGCGAACTTCTTCCCTGTGTTGCGTCCGGTGAAACAACTCCTGCTCGTGATGGATCAGCACTCCGTTGAGGCGCACCGTGATACGGGGGTTTTTGAGCGCCTTGCCCTTGTCGTCGAACCGGGCCGCCCGGTATTCTACGTCGAAGGTTTGCCACTGCAGGGGAGGTCGGGCCGCATTTACCTTGGGGGCGATGAGCCGGTAGAGGGCGCCGCATTCGTTCCAATAACCTTCCAGGCCGTAGCTGTTCAGGATCTGCACCTCGTAGGCGGTTTCTGCATTGCCGCCCTGAAAAAAGAGTCCGCTGTTTCCACGTCCCTGGCCCTTTTTCCCCGGTTCGACCGGGTAACGAAATTCCATGTGCAGCCGAAGGTCCTTGAAACTTTGCCTGGAAACAATCGTTCCCCCCACGCGAGGCACGCCTTTGTCGTTGGGCGCGCCCCGAGTTACCTCCATCGCGCCTTCTCCCAGAAGGGTCCAGGTTACAGCTCTTCCATCCTGGTGTTCCCAGGCATCGAAGTTTGTCCCATCAAACAGAACGATGGCGCCTTTCGGGGCTTTCTTGCCCAACGTCGGGGAACGCAGTACCACCCGCTTGAGCTTGAACGGGCCCGTCTTGCCGTAGATGGTTCCCGTGCCATTGAGGCCATCCTTACCCACGGTGAAGTTCCATTCGTCTCCCTGGTGGACAATCCTCTCCCCTTTTAAATTCGCATCTCCCTCAAAGTATACTTCCGCCCGGCGATCCGGATTCTGGACAAACCTCACCCGGTAATTCCCCACGTCCACGTTGATGACCTGGGCGGACAGGGTCGGATTGATTTTCTGGTAGGACTTGTCCGGCGGATCGTACCAAATGCCGATGTAATCCCCCATGAGGTCCCGGTCGGCCCCGGCAATATCCGTCCATTCCGGACTGGCGCTTTGGCCATAACACAATTCGAACCCGGCCAGGAAGACCCAGCCGCTGGCCATCAGAAGGACACTATTCTTCAGCTTTAAAGGCAATTTTGAGATCATTGTCTAACCACCTTAGGACCCAGGATCGGAAAATCGAGATCTTTGTTGGTCAGTCACCTTTCCGCGCCAGGGCCATGAGGTTACCCCACCATTGCGTGTCATTGGTTATCTGGCGTCCTATCTTGTAAAGCTCCACTCCCGGGAACCATTTCTCAAGGAATTGTTTCAGGCTCTGGGAATTAAAGAAATTTACATGGTCGATTGACAACAAGTGCCAAGGGACGACTTCGTTTTTGTGATTTAGAGGAACGGCACTGAGATCGGGAACGGTGACCAGCAATGTGCCCTGGCAGATGCGGGCAATCTCAGCCATGACACTTACAGGCTCATCAAGGTGTTCCAGTACCTCGGACATGACGACCGAGGCAAACACATCATCCTCATAGGGCAAGGGCAAGGAGCCAGCATACAGATCCACAAAATCAACCCGGCCCGAAGGCAAGTGGTCCCGGATTTCCGGACGATCGAGTTCCAGGCCCACACATTCCTTGTCGCCCTCCCGCAGAGCCGCAACCAAAACACCCGTGCCGCAGCCAAAATCCAGAATGGGCTGGGGCAGACCGTGGGCTAGCGCCAGCACCTCGTGGTTCAGGTAATCGACCGGTAATCCTGCACCGTAAATCGAGTCCCGGGAGAAAACGCTGGCACCATCGAGGAGATGGGGGTAATGGGGCGGCTCCATGCTGGTTGCATCCTCCAGCGAGGCTATGCACTTACCTTTCCAATAGACCTGGAAGGTTCGTTCACCCAGATCCATTAATGACCTCGGACACAAGTACTCAAAAACGACTCCGTGGAAATCCTCCTCGGTTCGAAGCGCCCCTTTCACATCAAATCGCTGGATCCTGAACACGCTGGTCGGCTGGAGAAAGGTTTCGCTATCAAGGCTCAACCCCGGATGGGTGGAACGCTCCTGGCAAAATGCATGATACCAGGTATGAATGCGCACTAACCCGCATCCATCCACCTCCAGATAATCCACAGCGCCTTCCGGGCTCAAAAATTTGATCGGATAGCGAGTCATGCCGGCAAGTTTCTGTAGGATCACCAGCGGGTAAATCCTAAAATGGGCTCTGGTTTGTCATGATTCGCCGGCACATGCTTCGTTGCAGCGAAATGTCGCGGAGGAAGGGGTCAAGCCTTGCATTTGTGCATGGCTGCAAAAACACAAGGCATGACTCCGACGAGGCACCAGAAAGAGGAAAATGGCGGAGAGGGTGTCCGCCGTTTTGGTTTCTCCGGTGTTCCGGAAAAGTCTCCCTAAGTCATTGATCAACAACGGAATTTATTTATTGTTTCGTCTTGACTGTTCCTGTGAATTCCATACTGTTCCGGGGATAAATGAGGGGAATGAATGGGGGAGCGGGAATGGCGGACAAAAATCAAGGATACTGGACAAATGATCAGAAAAGCAAAATTGAGAGATGGACGGAAACAAGGCAAGCACCCACAAAAGGCACTGAGCGCCGCCTTCGTACGAACTGTTAAAAAATCTGGCCGGTACTGCGATGGCAACGGACTGTATCTGTTGGTTACGCCTACGGGAGCAAAATGTTGGGTCCAACGCCTGAACATTCGACGCCGACGCCGGGAATTAGGTCTTGGTGGTTTCCCCATGGTATCCTTGGCAGAGGCTAGAGAGCAGGCTTTCCTCAATCGAAAATTGGCCAGACAAGGGGGAGATCCGCTAGAAGAAAAGCGCATGGCTCAATCCGTGCCGACCTTCAAAGAGGCAGCCGACAAGGTTATTGAGATGCACCGGGAAGGGTGGAAGCCGGGAAGCAAAAGCGAAAAACAGTGGAGGGCTTCATTGGCTAAATATGTTTTCCCGCGAATTGGACGCCTTTTTGTTTCGGATATAACCACTGCCGACGTTATGGGGGTATTGGCCCCGATATGGCTTTCCAAGCAGGAGACTGCCCGCAGAGTCCGCCAAAGGATTGGAGCAATCATGAAGTGGGCAATGGCGAAAAACTACTGTCAAAGCAATCCCGCTAGTGATGCGATCAGAGCCGCTCTGCCTAAGCACAACGGCTTGAAGAAACACCATCGAGCAATCCATCATTCCGAGGTTCCCGACGCTCTGGTGAAGGTGAGGAATTCCTCCGCTTCCCTGTCTGCAAAACTGGCATTTGAATTCCTGGTGCTGACGGCCAGCCGTTCCGGAGAGGTTCGACTGTCGAAGTGGGAGGAGATAGACCAGGATAAAGGAATCTGGACAATTCCAGCCGAACGCATGAAAGCGAAACGGGCGCATCGAGTGCCATTATCCACCGGTGCATTGGAAGTGTTGAGCGAGGCCCACAAGTTGGCCGATGCGTCCGGTTTGATCTTTTCCGGGATCAGATACGGGAAACCACTTTCTGACGTCACCTTGTCCAAGTTACTCCGAGAATTGGGCATTCCAGCCGTTCCGCACGGCTTCCGTTCAAGCTTTCGGGACTGGGCGGCCGAGTGCACCAACGCGGCGCATTTCGTCATGGAATCTGCTCTGGCCCATGTGGTGAAAAACAAGGCAGAAGCTGCCTATGCAAGGAGTGACCATTTTGAGCGGCGGAGCGAGCTGATGGAAGATTGGGCAGTTTATGCGAGCGGCGAGGCTGGTCAATTCCCAGGTATGGAGGCCCGGCATGGGTGAACCGGAGCGCGAATATGTTGAGGAACGACATCTCCCTGCGTGGGTGATTGAAGAGTTGCTTCCAGATCCCGTGTATCAATGGCGCAAAGACAACCCGGAGGCCGACAAACCCACCTTCGAAGAAGCCGAAAAGATTGCGGATATACTGCTAGCGAAACCGGATCCTTCACCTCCGTTCATACGAGATGCAAAGGGCAATCTGCGCATTGACTGGTCTGTTCCGTACCACCAACGGGCTTTTTATCGCGAAATGAGCCGCCAGAAAAAAATCGCTTGGGATTTCCTTATTGCCACCCGGTGGTTTCGAAAGAACCCCGCGTACGAAGATGCCGACTCGGTGCTGCAAGAATACTGGATTCCAATGTCCGAGAACGACCCTGACAAATGGGACGTCTTGGAACAGATCGAGGCGTTCTGCCTCATGAAGCGCCGGCTGCCGCCACCCGCAGTAGCCGACTGGCGGGTCGAAGTGATCTATGGGAATCGGCCGGAGCCACCGCGAAGGCGAGGGCAAAAGCCGAGGAAAAGTTCGAGGGACGCGCGGATCATCCGCTGCATATCATTCCTTCAAATCTTGGGCATGACGGCCACGCGTAATGATGAGAGTATAAAGGTTATATACGAAAATGGGAGGGAAAGGGGGGACTCCGCTTGCGACGTGGTAGCTGGGGTTCTAGGCTTGTCTTTCAAGTGGATAAAGGCCATTTGGCTGGCCGAGAAAAGAAAGTCAAAGAATTTATTTGGCGTCTAAAGCGTTGATCGCCAATTGGTTCACTCTGTGGCCCCCAATTAGTGGAATTTGCGGGCCATGCGAATTCCCCGGTCTTTGTGGTTACTTTAGGGTATGCAAAAGACCAAATTAATCAAAAGACCGGTGGTAGAGGCTCGCACGACTCTTTCCCGTTCCCGAATTTACGCATTGATGTCACAGGGAAAGTTTCCGCGCCCGCTACGCATCGGCAAGAGGGCCGTGGCCTGGAAGGAGGAGGACATCACCCAGTGGATAGAGACTCGCACCGAAGCCGATCCGAGCGAGGTTTACTATCGCACCCGTACCAAGGCCGCCCGTGACCCCAACCTTTGATGACTGGCTTGCCCCTGGCCGCACCTGAAGCGCAACGGCAGGCGTTGGGAAGGCCCCTCTGCCCTAAACCCAAGTGGCCGCCGCAATCCCAACGGTTACGACGACCACTTAAAAGCAAAAATTCATGGATAAAATCCTGTCCTCCCCCGCCAATAGCAAGCAAAATCAGATCCCTCCCCCTGAGCCCGACGGGTGGCGGACCCATCCAAAGCAACCCTTTTCGACGTGGAAACGTTCGGACGGTGGCAACTGGGAAACCTATTGCGAAGTTTACCCGGAGCGAGCCGCCGCGATCGTCGCAGGGAATCCCGGGCAAGGCTCGCTTTCGATAGCCAAGCCGTTTGACGAAACTCCCCCCTTCAAGCCCTCTGGCCCATTTGGGAAACTGCCTGAAACGCCGGAGAATCGCCTACAGCCGCCCGGCCAAGGGGATGACCCCCAAAACCCGCCTGTTGAGCCTTCCCCTGCACCTGGCGAGCCCGTGGCCGCCGATTATGTGGACGAGGACAACGTAACTGAGGAGTTGCGCGCCGCAGCTGAAGAGCGAGAGCGGAAACAGGTCAAAAAGATGGCTAAGGCTCCGGGTCCGGACGCGATGGCCAGCCTACGCGAAAAAATTGAGGAATTGGAGGAAAGGAAAAGCACCCCTCCAGAATTACCCCCTCCCTTTGGTCCATTGGTGAATGACGTTGCCCGAATTACTGGCGTTCCACCTGGCCCGGTTTCCCTGGTTGCCCTGGCCACCGCATCCGCCGCCCTTGGCAAAGGGTGGAATTTGGACAATCCGCCATACAAGACGGCCCCGAACCTTTACGCCCTCGCCGCCGCCGAATCCGGAACGGGGAAAAGCCAACTTTTCCGGTTTGTCACCGCCCCCCTCGCCAAAGCCCAGGCAGAAGCTAAACGGAACTGGGAAGCCCGTGATTTGCCCAAGGCAACGGCCCGCCTCCAATCCCTTGAGGTCCAGGAAAAACGCTTGAAAAGAAACCTGGCCAAGAATCTGACCACCGAGGCCAGAGGCGAGGTTGAAAATTCCCTCTCCGATATCGCCCGCGATAAAGCCGAATCGGAAAAGGACGTCCACCCTCCCCGCCTGATGGCTGAAGATGTAACCATTGAGCAATTGTCTGTTTTGCTGGCCCGGAACAATGAAAACTTAGCCGTCATTTCGAGCGAATCCGGAAACGTCCTGGCAAACCTGTTTGGCCGACACACCCGCAAGGGACAGGCCGGAGCAACCACCGGAGAAACTCTGTTTTTGAAAGGTTATTCCCAGGATCCCCACACCGTTGACCGAGTAACCGCCCCAGCCGTCCACCTGGACGCCCCTTGTCTGACCACCTGTTTGACCGTCACGCCCGACCACCTCCAAGACTTGTTTGGATCCCCCCGATTTTTGGAGGGTGGATTGCTCGCCCGCTTCCTCTTTTCCCATGAAACCTGGAGCCCCTCGCCGGATACCGGAGAGATCCTCTCCCCCTCCCATGAAGCCCATGAAGCATGGAATAAAGCCCTGGCCGAACAGATAGCAAAAAAGGATGGCGCCGGCAGTGATGTTGAGGTTTCCAAGGATGCCGCCGAAGACTTCCGGACATTGCACAATCAAACCGTTTTGCACCGTTTCAATTCCGAGCCAGCATTAAGAGCCTTCAATAACCGCCTGGTTGAGCAAGCCAAACGCTTGGCCCTGATTTTGCACGCATACACCCGCCCCACCTTCGCACCCCTGGACGGCCCCACCGCTCAACTCGGAATCGACCTCGCCAACTACTTTACCCATGCACCGCGCGAAATGCTAGAGGGAGCGAACCAAGCAAAGGACGAGACAGACATTGAGCGGATTGCCGAAATAGCCAAGAAATACGGAAGGCTTGGAACCGAGGGAGAAGGCCCGTGGAATACCATCACATTACGAAATCTCAAAAGGAGTGGTTTCACAGAAGAGAGAGTCAGGTTCCTGGCCGTCCGCTTCCCTCAACAACTCAAAATCGAGGCCGCCCCGATTGGCGCAAAGGGTGGCAGACGCTCGATCGTGGTTAAGGTTTTGGCCCATGGCCCATAATTGGTTTTGAATTAACACGCCAATGACAAAACTGACAAAACCGCCAAAACTCTGGAGAAGGAGCCGGTTTTGGCGGTTTTGGCGGTTTTGTCAGTATAACCCCAAATTAAAAATGAAACCCGAAACCCTGAACATCCCTTGCCGCAAAAATACCGATTTGGTTGACCTCTCCGACGTGGAACCACCTTGCTCCCTGGCCGACATTGCCGAGGACCTGCAGGCCGACATTGCCACCCTGCAGGAAATCACCGCGTCCATCGCCGCCCGGCTGGAATCCATCAATGACGAGCTTTGCGGTCGAGTCCTCCGCATTGAGGAAGGAATTTGCCTGGCCATCGAGAAACGATTTGAGGTCCTGGAGGGACAGATTTTGACCCTGCAGAAAAAGCCGGAATTGAGGGGGGAGGATCCATGACTTCCCAGAATTTCCCACATCTGGCAGACAGGCTTTTGCCCATCAATACAGTGAACCAGCTCGCCGAATTGTCTTGATCCTGTCGCGGTTTCCCACAACATCAAGGCAATGAATCTGCCCATCAAGCAACGCAAAGCCGCGCAATGGCTGGCCTCCGGGTCGAGCGTTGCCGAGGCCGCCCGGCAGGTGGGAGTCACCGTCCGGACTGTGTTTCGGTGGAGGCAAGATCCGGACTTTCAACGTTTCATCGAGACCACCCGACAAGAGAAGGAATCTCTACGAACCCAGGCCGAGGCCGTCATGGAGCGCGCAATGGCCGGAGACGATATTTCCTCCCTGCAGCTTAAAGCGGCCCAGGATACCCTGCGCCTTGCCCCCGGCAATCTGAGCGCCGATCCGGGACCGGAGAGTATCCTGCCCATCGAGAAATCAGATGGCGACCTATGGCTGGAGGAATGGCTGGCCCTGCCCCTCGAAGTGCGACGCCTGAAGAACCTGGCCGAATTAGTGGCCTACGGTAGGCGCGACGGCGAGAAGCTGAACATTTCGCGCCTGGCGTTGGACTTGAATTGCACCGAGGCCGAGATGGTCGAGATAATGGCAACGGACGACTTCAAGGAGGAATTGGAGATGTTGAAGGAGTTTGTAGCCTTGGAGGCCCGCGCCGAGGGGACGGCGGAACCGTATCAGATTGAAGGCCCTTGCCCGTTATGTGGCCGTGAGCCGCAATCCCAAGCGAAGACCCCGCCGGATGCGCCGGATGTGTCGAACCTGTGACCCCTCCGCATGAACTTCCGCGCCGAACTCAAAAGGGAAAGGGAAAAGCTGCAAAGTTTCATCGCCGCCCGCCGCCGCCATAGGGTGGAGCGAGCCAAGGCCGCCTTGTTCGATGCGATGGAAGCTGATTCGGAGGCCACCCTCGCCGCCGTCCGGGAAGTCCTGGAAAATTCCCTGCCAGAGGACAAGCCCCTGACGGTTCGACAGCGCAAGGCCGCCGAACTGTTGGCCGGTGGTGCATCCGTCACCGAGGCCGCCCGGCAAGTGGGAGTGAGCCGCCGCACAATCAGCAACTGGAGAAAGCGGATGGAATTTGCCCTGGCAGAACGCCCATGACCTGGCCCTGTTCGTTTCCCTTCCTCCAAACATGCCCGCATCGATGCGCCTCCCCCTGCAGGTGTCCCCGGAGTGGCCCTGGGTGATCATAGCGGCGGACCTGAGCCTGGGGACCACGACGTCCTTTTTCTTTCGGTATTCCATTTCCGTTCAGCCCATTTTCAGATGCAGATGATAGTTATCAAAGGTGGCTGGGTCAGAGTCTTGAATGGTCAAATTCCCCAATTATGATGGGGCCTTTAGACGGACCATTTACCTGAATTGACAGTGGGAAATCTGTGGGTATATTGAAGACAATGAAGGAAATCAAAAACAAGTATCCAAAGCTTGGAGGATTGGGCCGCTTCTTGACCCCTGGGGCTTGGCCCTCAACCCCTGGCGATTGGGTGTCTTGCCTCCTTGTCATGGCCCTTGTGTTTATCTTGCCCTCATGCACGAGTCTTGACCTTAGCGAGATTTGGGAGAATTGGCCTTGAGAACCTTGAGAACTCCGGAGAGTTGGCAAGGTTTACAAGGCATACCCTAATAAATAAAAACGGAATCGCCTTGCCGATATCGCCTCGCCTCCGGACTTGCCGTTGACTTTGATTTTTTAGCCGATAAATCAAACGGAAATCATGCCCAGAGGAGGAAAAAGGCCCGGAGCCGGCAGGCCCAAGGGAAGCAAAAGCAAATCGACCTTGGCACGCTTGGCACGCCGGAAAAATCTGGAGATCCCCAAAGAGGCAACGCTGGTTGCCCTGGCCCGCGAAGCCACCGCCGACGTCCTAGCCATGCTAAAGGATATCATGGGAAACACCAAGGAGAGGACCGCGGACCGAATCGCCGCGGGAAGAATCATTCTCGAAAGGGGATGGGGAAGGCCCAAGGAACGGATCGAAATCGACGAATCCCCCGGAACGGATCCCGCCGAAACCGTCCGGTTAATCATGCCCGGAGATCCCGATTTTGAGGAGGTCGAAATATGACTGCCAAGCAATCACAAAACACGAATGTTTTCACAGAGAAAGCCGATGGAACTTTGGTCGACGTTTTCGGAAATCCGGACTGCCCGTCGTTATTTCGATTTGCCGCAACTGATAACCGAGGAAACCCCTCCGGTATCCTGGCCGAAATGAGAGCCCGCCTCTCCCCTGCAAATCGGTTGCCCTGGATCGACCTGGCCAGCCGCAACCAAGCCTTGCCCGTGGTCGATTGCCTACCCCTCCACACCCGCACAAAGCGAGCCTTGGCCGCCCATGTTGCAAGCACCCCATACGCCGCCGACTTCGAGCATGTTAAAATCGTTCTCGTTCCCACCGGCCCAAATGCCGCCTTTCTCGGATTTAACGCCGGTCGAGCTTGCCGCGTTACCCATGGGGTTAGCATCCTTCCCCTGGCCGACCTGATCGACGAAGCCAAGGCCAACCCTGAAAATTCCCTCCCCTATGAAAGCCCCCAGGCGAGAAACGCTTATCTGGCCCGTATCGATGCCGAGGAATTGGATGATGACACCCGCAAGGCATTTATGCGACACGTGGCCCGGACCGGATACTTGCAGGTCGCTGGAAGTGCTTAGGAGTCTTTTTTCTCGTTTGCGGGTCGGCTCCTTAATCTCATTTAGCGGCCGCCTCATGATTTCTTATTCAAATTGATCATGGCCTCATCTGCAGCCTTTCGGCGCTCTTTTTCCTCTTCTTTCTCTATCCAGGCTATGGGGATGCCAAAAATAGCACCAATCCAAACCAGAGCCATAAAACAGAGAAATAGCGACCAAAAGAGGTCTCCCATAGTAAAGGTTGATACAGCCATATAACTGCAAAATGCCGCACATGGACCGATGGTTATAAGCGTAAGAAATAGCCCAAAGACAAAAATTGATGCTTTATAACCTTTGCTTAGTTTGCCGTCCCTTTCCACTCTCATTTGGGTTACCTTTCGTTATAATTGCCGCCGAACTCCGAAAATGGTGCCGGGCTATTGGACAAATACCACATTGTTTCAGACTCCTCTTCCAAGGTCCACGATTGGCAATAGAATTTCCGGCCAAGTTCCTGCTGGGGAACACGCTTGCCATCACGGTTGATCAGTTTTGCGCGAAGCAGAGGACTTTCGAATGGATCGTCCCACGCGAAAGGGCAGGTTAGCGTTAGTTTTCCTTGAACTATACTATAAAGCTCCTCGATGGAACAGTAGCGGTGAATCCGGTCACTTTTTTCGAGCTCGTTCCAAAAGTCGTATATCGACGTATTCATTAGCTCCTTCAAACATGTCATTTTTTTAGCGTAGGTAATTCTCATTTTTGGCGTCAACCTGGGGAAGTCCTGGCTGTTCCCCTTAATGCCGCAATAAAATAGGGGAAAAAATGAGGGGAAAAACATATTACGTTATACATAAGTAATTTAATAACAGTCACTTACAGATAATAAATGGCGGAGAGGGTGGGATTCGAACCCACGATACCCTTTCGGGTATACCGGTTTTCGAGACCGGCGCATTCGACCAACTCTGCCACCTCTCCCGGAATGGAACTCCAAAGGATTGGGGAGATCATATCAAACCATTCCTGCTAAATTTCAAATTGGGAATTGAACATGGACCCTGCTTCGCCTGAAGGCTACGCTAGGACAGGTGGCCAGGATGGAAAAGATAAGGAGGGCAAAGGTCCAGAATCCAGAATCCAGGCTATGCGGCGCGTTGGGTCACTTTGCGGACGGCGAGGTCGTCGCCATTATGCAGGTCGACTTCGATTTCATCCCCTTGGGCAAAGTTGCCGGCGATGAGCCTCTTGGCCAATAGGGTTTCCAGGCGCTTTTGCAGGAAGCGCCGCAAGGGCCGCACCCCATAGACCGGGTCATAACCCTTCCGGGCAATCCACTGCATGGCTGCATTCGAAACGGTGAGTTTTATCTCGCGGTCGTCCAACCGCTTTTGCAGGTCGGCCAGAAGCAATCCCACGATCTGCTCAATTTCCTCCAGGCTGAGAGGCTTGAAGAGTAAAGTGTCATCGATCCGGTTGAGAAATTCCGGACGGAAAAAACGGCGCAGTTCGGCGAAGATGGATTCCCGGACGGAATCGGGTATGACTCCGCCATCGACGCCATCCATGAGCCGATGGCTTCCCAGGTTGGAGGTCATGATGACAACGGTGTTCTTAAAGTCCACCGTTCGCCCCTGAGCGTCGGTTATGCGGCCATCGTCAAGCATCTGCAGGAGAACGTTGAAGACTTCGCCATGGGCTTTTTCGATTTCATCGAAGAGAACGACGGAGTAAGGCTTTCTTCGAACCGATTCGGTCAACTGCCCTCCCTCATCGTAGCCGATATAACCGGGAGGGGCCCCGATGAGCCGGGCCACGGAATGTTTTTCCATGTATTCGGACATATCGATGCGCACAATGTTGTCTTCCGAGTCAAACAACTCTTCGGAAAGGGCTTTGGCCAATTCGGTTTTGCCGACCCCGGTTGGACCGAGAAAGAGAAACGAACCGATGGGGCGCCGAGGATCTTTTATGCCGGAACGGGCCCGCAATATGGATTCGGCAACGGCCGTGACCGCTTCATCCTGCCCGATTACCCGTTTATGCAAGGCATCGTCCAAATGGAGCAGTTTTTCCTTTTCCCCTTGCAAGAGTTTGGTGACGGGAACGCCGGTCCACTGGGCTACGATTTGGGCAATTTCTTCGCCCGAAACTTCCTCCCTGAGCAATTGGGCTTTCTGGGGAGAGGCGGACTCCAGTTCGGCGAGTTGTGCTTCCAATTGGGGAATTTTCCCATGGCGCAATTCAGCCACGCGGTTCAGGTCGTAGGCCTGCTCGGCATTTTTCATTTCGTTCCGGGTCTTTTCCAATGCTTCGCGCAAGCGCTGGATCCGGTTCAAGCCTTTCTTCTCGGATTCCCATTGCCGTCTCAAATCCTCGGAGGCTTCACGCGCGTTGGCCAAATCGCGTTTCAAGTCGGAAAGGCGGCGCCTACTGGCGTCGTCCTTTTCCTGATTCAAGGCTGTCTCTTCGATTTCCAATTGCAGGACCTTTCGCTGCAGGGCATCCAATTCGGCCGGAACGCTGTCAATTTCGGTACGGATGGTGGCACAGGCTTCGTCCATCAGATCGATGGCTTTATCGGGAAGGAACCGGTCGCAAATATAGCGATTGGACAAAACGGCGGCCTGCACCAAGGCGTTGTCCTGAATGCGAACGCCATGATGGAGCTCAAACCGCTCCTTCAATCCCCGCAGTATGGAAATGGCCTCTTCCACCGAGGGTTGACCGACCAATACGGTTTGGAAGCGGCGTTCCAGCGCGGCATCCTTTTCAACATGCTTGCGGTATTCGTCCAAAGTGGTGGCGCCGATACAATGCAACTCTCCTCGGGCGAGCATGGGCTTGAGCAAGTTGCCCGCATCCATGGCTCCTTCCACCTTGCCAGCGCCGACGATGGTATGCAGCTCGTCGACAAAGAGCAATACGCGCCCTTCGCTCTCTTTTATCTCCTTGAGCACCGCTTTCAGGCGTTCCTCGAATTCGCCCCGAAACTTGGCCCCGGCGATCAAGGCCCCCATGTCGAGAGCGAAAACTATTCGGTCCTTCAACCCTTCCGGAACATCCCCCCGCACGATGCGCTGGGCCAACCCCTCCACCATAGCGGTCTTTCCCACGCCGGGCTCGCCAATAAGGACCGGATTGTTCTTGGTTTTGCGCGACAGGATCCGAATGACGCGGCGTATTTCCTCATCCCGGCCGATTACCGGATCCATTTTATTGGCCCGGGCCAATTCGACGAGGTCGACTCCGTATTTCTTCAGGACATTGTAAGTTGCTTCCGGATGGGGGGAGGTGACGCGCTGGTTTCCGCGGATTTCAGCGAGGGCCTTCATCAGACGGGACTTGTCCAGGGAAAAATTCTTGAGAAGGCGGCTCAAGGCAATCGGTTTGGCCACCTCCACCAACCCCAGCATAAGGTGTTCAACGCTGATGAACTCGTCTTTGAGACGAGTGGCCTCCAGCTCGGCCTCGGCCAGGGCCTGATGGAGGGCCCGGGTCAGGTAAGTCCTGGATGCATCTATGCTTCCGGATGTTTTGGGAAGTTTTTCCAGCTCGCGGTCCAGGGCCAGGGAGAGGGCATTGGGAGACAGAGAAAGGTGGTTTAACAAATCCTCTACAATCCCGTTCTCCTGCTCCACCAACGTTTTGAGCAGGTGCAGGGTGTCGACCTCGGGATGTCCGGCAGTTTGGGAAAAATGCTGGGCTTCCCCGAGCGCGGTCATGGCCTTTTCGGTAAATTTCTGCATATTCATGCTAGGCTATAATGCACGAACCATACCGCAGCAGGTGATTCTTGCTCAAAAGTAAGGACTGCCTCTAGTCTTTGAAATGCAAAGGGTTATGGAACAAAACCTACTGTCATGAAAGAGTTCATCCCAGGGAGGATCGCGCCAAACCTTCAAATAAAGAGACTATTTGTCCCTATTTTATCCCTAGAATTTACTCCCGAAAATCAGAGACTAAATGGCACATTCCATCAACCTGGCCTGATACTGATAATCCTTATGGGGACGCCCCACATCTGGATGCCGATGGCCTGCTCCTCGGGCATGGCGTCTACCCGAACGGGCAATCCGTCCACCTTGAAATCGAAGGGGAGGTATTGGGGAAAATACTTGGCCCCCTCCTCGGTAACGATGCCGAAAAATCCGCCTTCCAATTCCACGTATTGAATGGTGCCGACGATGGTAATGCTCGGGTCGACCTCGGCCTGGACCGGAGCCTCGGGCTGGGGAGGAGCAATAGTTTCCGCGGCTGGGGCGCCCTCCGTCGCGGCCACGGGAGGGGCGATCGGCCTTGGTTTGGGCGGGGGCAGCGGTTCGGGTTGGACGGGTTGTGGTGTGGATTGGACGGGTCGTGGGCTGACCGAGAGGGGACCCGGGCCACTTTTCGGTTCGATTTGCACGGATTCCTCCCTGGCCGCGCAACCGCCGAGGAGCAGGGGCAAAGTGACGAGGAACAAATGGAATTTTCTCATCAGGGTCTTCAAGTCAGTTTAGGGGGTGGTCGTTTCGACGGTCACTTTTCCGTCGTAGACCCAATGGTAACACACTTCATTCTCCAGGTTACGGAAGGCGAGTTTGTCGAATTTGAGGTCTTGTTTGGAGTGACTGTTGGCGATGGGGATGAGGTAGGAATCTTCCGGCCACAGATCGGGAATGGGCAACTTTTCGGCCGCCTCTGCCACCTGTTTCAGCGAAGGAATAAAGGGTTGGTCCATGTCAACTGGGACTCGGTTATCCCAAAAAAAGTTCCTCAAGGGCGAAATCAACCCTTGAAATGAATTCAGGGCCTTTCATACCGGATGGCGCAGTATGAAAGAACGATTGATGATTTTTGGCATCGGCTTTTTGTTTTCCTGCCTGGCCATCATGTTTCTCCTCCATTTCAGAAAGGTGCAGTCGGGCGAGAGAAGCCTGATGCGCCGATGGGTGAATTCGGCCGGGAGAATGGGTGAGGTGTTGGAATTCCTGGAAGGAGACACCCTACTGGTGCGATTGCCGGAGGAAACGGTGCGGGTCCGCCTGAATGCGGTAGACACCCCCTCCCCGGAAGATCACGGTGGGGATGAAGCCCTTGCCTTCGTGCAGAGTCTGGTTGGGGGTGAGCCGGTGCGCGTTCTGGAATTCTTCCGGGAGACAGAATGGGGCCTTCGCGGGGAGGTCTACAACCACGAGAACGTGAGCCTGAACGAAGCGCTCATGCAAGCGGGTTGGGCCTGGTATTAGATCACGGTGGGGATGAAGCCCTTGCCTTCGTGCAGAGTCTGGTTGGGGGTGAGCCGGTGCGCGTTCTGGAATTCTTCCGGGAGACAGAATGGGCCGCCTTCGCGGGGAGGTCTACAACCACGAGAACGTGAGCCTGAACGAAGCGCTCATGCAAGCGGGTTGGGCCTGGTATTACCAGCCGCACTCCGAGAACAATCCCTACTACGAGGAACTCAACCGGAACGCCCAAACTGAAAGACTAGGTTTGTGGGCCAATGGAGAGCCTGCGCCTCCCTGGGAGGAGGATTAGGAATTGGGAATTAGGAATTGGGGAATAACCACAGAGAACTCAGAGAACACAGAGAGGGGGAGGAATAATGGAGTAATGGAATGATGGAGTAATGGAATGATGGAGTAGTGGAATGATGGAGTAGTGGAATGATGGAGTAGTGGAATGATGGCGCAGAGGTTGAAGAGATTAACCACGGATTAGCACGGAGGAAGGGGTCAAACCTTGAATCAGTTGACTCCGCTGCGCTTCGTCAAGATTGCAAGGAATGACCCCGACGGGAATCGCGGGATGATGAAGCGGCTCTCGCCTGCCTGTGCGTCGCACGCAGACAGGCAAAGGCGCAAAACGGAGGGCGGGTTTTCCAACCCGCCATATAGAGGCAATGGCGGACAGGAATGTCCGCCCTCCTTTAGGAATTTTGTGCTTTTTGTGGCTAATTTTCCTAACCGTGCCCATCCGTGTTTTTTTGGTTCTTGGCGGCTTGGCGAGAGGCAATTTCACTTTCGCGTGATGACGGGTGATTTGCGGTTGGGGAAGAGGGTCCGGCAGAGTTCGCACTTTCGGCCATCGCAACCTCGTGCGCTACAATGCTCTCTCCCATAAAAAATGATCTGAAGGTGGAGGCGGTTCCAGGTCGACTCGGGAAACAGCCGCTTCAGATCGCGCTCGGTTTGGAGCACGTTTTTTCCGGAAGTGAGTTTCCAGCGCTGGGCCAAACGGTGGATGTGGGTATCCACGGGAAAGGCGGGCATTCCGAAAGCCTGGGACACGAGAACGGAGGCGGTCTTATGTCCCACCCCCGGCAGAGCTTCCAAAGCCTCCATGGAGGGCGGAACCTGGCCGGAATATTTGTCCACCAATATGCGCGACAAGGCGGAAATGGCTTTGGACTTTCGGGGGGCGAGTCCACAGGACCTGATTATGGCCTCGATCTCTTCGGCGGGCACATGGGCCATTGCCCGGGCATTATCGGCCCGTTGGAACAGTTGAGGTGTCACCTGATTTACCCGCACGTCTGTACATTGCGCGGAGAGCAAAACGGCAATCAGCAAGGTGTAAGGGTCATGGTGATGGAGGGGAATGGGAGTTTCCGGATAGAGGCGGTCCAAATAACCGGAAATGAAGGCTGCGCGTTCAGATTTTTTCATTTCTTGAGACAGGAAAGAACATTCTCATTGAGTCCTTGGAAACAAGGTTAATTAAATGGTATTTTGATTTGATCCCATCCCTGCCCAAATGGCCACCTCCGCTGAACCCATCCCCACCTTGAACTATCATCCCGGGCGCCTGCCCAGGGAACGGAAACGCCACTACATTTCGGCCTCCGAGGAAGAAATCCAATCCATGTTGGAGGATCTCGGCTTCCACAGGCTGGCCGATCTGTTCGAACACATTCCCCCGGAGGTAAAATTTTCCCGCCCACCGCCCTTGCCGGGTGAGCTGGAGTACGGCGAGTTGGCCTGCACCCTGCAACGGTGGTCCGAAGAAAACCACCTGAAAACCTCTTTTCTGGGTGATGGTTTGCCCCAGTTCAAAGTTCCGGAAATCGTTCCCTACGTTTGCGGAATAAGGAATCTGACCACTTCCTATACCCCCTATCAACCGGAGCGCAGTCAGGGCACCCTGTTGACCCATTGGATCTACCAATGTTGCATGTCCGAGCTGACCCAATTTGAAGCGGTCAACTCATCGCTCTACGACCGCTCGACCGCTATCTTCGAAGCTATCTGCGCCGCAATGAGGATGGCCCGTAACCCCGACACCGTAATCGTATCCGAAGGCATTTTCCCGGGGGATCGGGAAGTGATCGAAACCCTGTTGCAGGACACGCAACTCCAGGTTGTTTGGGCTCCCCTGGATCTACAATCCGGTCGGACCGATTGCGGCGAAATTGAAAGGATTGCCGGAGCCTTGGGGCAGCGCCTGGCCGGGGTTGTCTACAATCAGGTCAACCATCTGGGCATCCTGGAAGACGTCGACCTGCTATCGAATACCGCCCATGACCTCGGGGTAAAAAGCATCGCCGTCATCGATCCCATGTTGCTGGCCCGAGGGGGATTGAAACCTCCATCCGCCTATGGCCGATTTGGCGCGGACATGATCGTAGGAGAGGGGCAGCATCTCGGCCTGGCCCCGAATTTCGGAGGGCCCGGCCTGGGACTTTTCGGGGTGCGCCTGAACCGGAAGGTCAAAAGGGATATCCGCAAATCTCCGGGCCGTTACGTGGGCAAGGCCTTGGATATGAACGGGCGGGAATGCCGGGTCATGGTCCTCTCGACCCGGGAGCAACACATACGTAAGGAGAAAGCCACCTCCAACATCTGTTCCAATCAGGCCTTCATCGCCACCATCGTGGGAGCCGCCATCCTCCAGCGCGGGGACGAGGGCATGGCCGAGGCGTGCCAATCGGCCCGGCGAAACGCTCGGTGCGCTTTTAGACGCCTCTCCCGACTTCAGCAGGTATCCTTTCCCTTCCGGGATGCCCCGTTCTTCAACGAATTTATCATTGAAATACCCCACCCTCCCGATCAACTCATGGCCGAGGCCAGTGAGGCTGGTTTGCATATCGGGGTCGACGTCACCCCGCGCCTCAAGGGCCGAGGGGGAAATTTCCTCAAGCTATCCTTCAGCGATCTTCACTCCATCGAGGACGTGGATCAGTTGGTCGGGTTTCTTAGCGGAGCGTTGGGCGGCGCTACCCGGAAGGAAATTGAACCCCTCCCGTTGCCGCCGGATCAGATTCGCCAGACTCCCCTTCAATTGCCGGAGGTAACGCTGGACCAATTAAAGGCCTATTACGATGGGCTGGGACAACTGAACATCAGTCCGGATGACACCTGCTACCCGCTGGGATCGTGCACCATGAAGTACAATCCCCACATCAACGACTGGGCCGCCTCCTTGCCGGGATTTGCCCATACCCATCCGCAGGCCCCCATCGAAGATGTCCAGGGCAATCTTCGGGCCCTCTACGAAATCCAGGAATGGTTTAAGGGGATTACCGGTTTGGCCGGGGTTACGACCCAACCGGTGGCCGGAGCCCAAGGGGAACTGGTGGGAATAAAGCTCTTTCAGGCTTACCACAGGAGCCGAGGCGATACCCAACGGGATGTCGTTCTGATTCCCCGAAGCGCTCACGGCACTAATTTTGCAACCGCCACCATGGCGGGATACGTCAGCAAAAAGATGGACGGCTGCGAGTCCGGGATCGCCTATCTCGGAGCCGATGAAACCGGGCAGATCGATATGGATGGACTGCGGAATTACCTGAAACGCCATGGGCAGCACGTGGCGGGGATAATGGTGACCAATCCCAACACGGGGGGGATCTTCGAAAACAATTTCAGGGCCATGGCCGACTTGGTTCACCGGGCCGGGGGACTGGTCTTCATGGACGGGGCCAACATGAACGCCATCGCCGGATGGGTAGACTTGGAGGCTCTCGGAGTTGACGCCGTTCACAGCAATTTACATAAGACCTGGACCATTCCGCACGGTGGAGGAGGTCCAGGCGATGCCATCGTGGCAGTGGGGGAAAAGCTGGTCGATTTCCTGCCCGGTTACCTGATCGAGAAAATCAACGGCAGGTTTGTCCCGGTTAAGCCAAAATTATCCATCGGGTCTTTTCACCGGCATTGGGGAAACTTTGCCCACAAGATTCGTTGTCTGGCCTACCTCCTTCGCTTGGGCCGGTCGGGGGTTCGCCGCATGTCGGGGGTGGCCGTTTTGTCGGCGCGCTACCTGCACAAGAAACTGGGGGAACACTTTCCCAGTTTGCCGTCGCATTCCGCATCGGCGCCCCGCATGCATGAATTTATTTTGACCCTTGAGGAATCCGACTTCAAGCGCCTGGAACAGGCCGGGATCCCCAAGAACGCCGTCATTCCCCGGATTGGCAAGCTCTTCCTCGATTTTGGATTTCACCCCCCCACGGTAGCCTTCCCGGAGGTTTACGGGATGATGTTCGAACCCACCGAAAGCTACTCCAAATCCGAATTGGACCGTTTTGCCGAAGCGGTGATTAAAATACTGCAAATTATTCGGAAACACCCTGAAATCCTGCACAAAGTTCCCCTGTTTACCCCGGTTGACCGGGTCGATGAAGTGGCGGCGAACCGGCAATTGCAATTGCAGGAGCCTCTTTCCAGTCTACCCAAAATTCCGGTGAACCGGATTCCTGCACCCGAACTCCAAGCTCATTCCATCGATGAAATTTACCGGAAAATCCTGGCCCAGGGGGAAGCGCCCAAGGGCGCCAATTAGGAATTTGTAGGAGCGGCTTTACGCCGCGATCGTTGGGTAAAAAACCTTGGCGGTCTTGGCGAGCTTGGCGAGAGGAAATCCAGTATCCAGAAACGAGTATCCGGGAGATTGTGAAATATTGGGCAAAGGTAACGTCATGCGGGTCCTGATTTGTTTTGATAAATTCAAGGATTCCATGTCGGCCCAGCAAGCGGGGGCGATCGTCCAAGCGGCCCTGGGCGAAGCTCATGCCGAAATGACAACCGAAACCGTGCCTCTGGCCGACGGAGGGGACGGTTTCTGCGAAATAATGACCCGGGCCCAACAGGGGGCTCTGGAAAGGCATGCCGTTGGTGGATCATTGGGCGAACCGGGGGAAGCCCAACTCGGTTGGGTCGATGGATCCGGGCTGGGAAGAGCAATCCTTGCCCATCTGAAACTCGGGAAGAACTGCAGGATCGCCATCATCGAAATGGCCCAGGCCACGGGGCTGCAATCACTGCCCCCGGACCGGCGCGATTGCTGGAAAACGACCTCTTCGGGGACGGGAGAGCTCATTCGAATTGCGGGGGAAAGAGGGGCCGACGCGATTCTACTGGGAGTGGGCGGGAGTTCGACCAACGATCTGGGTCTGGGTGCGCTCGAAGCCCTGGGCCTGAGCTTTTGCGCCCGGGACGGCCAACCGCTGCGACCCATTCGACCTCAACTGTGGCCATCAGTCGACCACATCGAGGGAAACCTTCCCCAAAACCTGCCTCCAATCAAAATAGCTTGCGATGTGCAGAATCCATTGTTTGGCCCCCAGGGAGCCGCCGCCATTTACGGTCCCCAGAAGGGATTGAAGCCGGAAGACTTCGACCGCATTGAATCGCTGGGGAAAAAGATGGCCCGAATGCTCTGCAACTATTTAAGCAAGCCTTGGCCATTGACCGAGGTTTCGGGTAGCGGCGCCGCCGGAGGTGTAACTTTTGGTCTCAGCGCGGCCGGCCGGGTCGAACTGATGCCGGGCTTCGACCTCGTTTCCAGGTGGTTGGACCTGCCCGGCAAATTGGATCGATGCGATTGGCTCATCACCGGGGAAGGCAAGTTCGACCCCAGCTCGCTACGGGGAAAGGGTCCGGGGACCCTGGCCCGACAGGCGTTGGCGCTGGGGAAGAAAGTCTCCATTCTGGCCGGTAAAATCGAGGTGACGGCGGACGCATTCCCGGGCAGAGGGCAAAACCTCGATCTCTTGGAAATTTCCCCCCGGGATCTCCCCCTGCACTTGGCGCTGCAACGGGAGCCGGAGAACCTCAGACGCTCGGTCTTGAAGAACTTCTGATGGCGGGCGGTCGTCAGAGGGCTACGCCGGGACAAGAACCTTGAATCGGTTGATGGGGGGAATAGAAGCCCTCATTTGCATCCTCCGTCCTGGGCTGGAACGAACTGCACAGCAGTTCCACTGCAAAGCCCAGTGTCGCGTAGCGCACACTGGGCAGGAATGGGAAACAAATCTCGAACCCCACAGGGGTTCCACATCGAACCAATCTCAAACCAATCGTTCATCAATCTCAATATTGGAAATTATTTGTGGAACCCCGCTGGGGTTCGATCGTATAGGTGATCGGTAACCCAGCGTGCGCTACGCGACGCTGGGCTCTGGGGTTCAACGCCGTTGGCGTTAATGCCAGATTTAACAAGACACCAAACTAGTAAAAGATTGCCCTTGGAGGATAATTTCCCCTTGCTGCCATGCCCCAGGAAGGAATGATTTTCAAAGGGATTCCAAAGGTGAAACATGCAATGGGAATGGTGCTGAAAGGGCTTGCCGCCTGTCTCCTTTTCCACTCGGTGGATTTGCCGGCCTCCAACCAACCTGAAATCCATCTGGGCATTGACGTGTTGCAAGAGCAGGACTTCAAGCCGCTGCAAGGAAAGCGGGTCGGTTTACTCACTCACAGGGCCGGGGTCAATCGCCATGGGATTTCCACCATAAATGTGCTGCACGAATCGCCCCTGGTTGATTTGAGGGCGCTATACGCTCCGGAGCATGGGATCGACAGTGTGGTAAAGGCCGAAATAAAATACGGTCACAGCCTTCACCAGAAGACGGGCCTCCCGGCTTATTCTCTTTACGGGGACTACCGCAAACCGAGTCCGCAGATGTTGGCCCCCATCGACATCATGGTGGTTGATTTGCAGGATGTCGGGGTTCGATCCTACACTTACGTCGCATGCATGAAACTGGCCATGGAGGCCTGTTTTGAGAACGACAAGCCCATGGTCTTGCTCGATCGTCCCAACCCCCTGGGAGGCATCAAAGTAGACGGACCGGTTCTGGAAGATGAATGGAAGAGTTACGTGGGCCCCTTCCCCACTCCCTACGTCCACGGTCTGACCATCGGGGAAATTGCCTGGATGGCTATTAAAACCCCCGGATGGCTCGAAATAGGAGATGAGGCCCTTAGGAAGGGAAAATTGATAATCGTTCCCATGCGGGGATGGCGCCGGGACATGCTTTGGCCGGCCACCGGATTGAAGTGGGTGGCAACTTCACCCAATATTCCCGATTTGTCAGCCGTCATGGGGTATTCGATGACCGGTTTGGGCGCCCAAATTGGAGGCTTCAGACACGGCATTGGCACCCGGTATCCCTTCCGATTGCTCACCTTTCCCGGGGTGCCCGCCAATCACCTGCAGAAACGCTTGGCCCAACTGGATATACCGGGCCTGCAGCTTAAAGAAATTCCTTTCAATCAGTCCGACGGACGCCAAGCCACGGGGGTTTACACCACCGTTACCGATTTCTCGAGCTTCAGACCTACCGAACTCAGTTTCCATATGATGAAGCTATCCGCGGAATTTCGGGGATTCAATCCATTCCAGAAGGTTTCCTACTCCATGGAGCGTCTTTTCAACAAACATGTCGGCTCCACCGCCTGGTGGACTTCTCTGCAAAACCATGGAGAGCGGGTCAACGTGGAAAGGTTTATCGAAATGTGGGAAAAGGAGGCCCAGCAGTTTCGCGAAGCTTCGCGACCCTTCTGGATCTACCAGTAGTTTTAGGGACAAGATGAATAACCACAGAGGACGCAGAGGACACAGAGAGGGGGAGGAATGATGGAGTAATGGAGTGATGGAGTGATGGCACAGAGGTTGAAGAGATGAACCACTGATTACGCGGATGGAGAATGTTTAATTGGGAATTGACTCTCGCAGAGCAACTGTGTCACGAAGCAAGGCTTAATTGATGATTTTTCATAAGAAAATGAAGGTGGATGAGCATCTTCCTCATGGCCGCAACCATAGCGCATTTGTACGGTTTACCTCTGGCTCTTAATCCTTCCACATAAGGTTTAATGACCGGATTATGGATGGCCGCAGTCTGGGCTGCCATGTAGAGGCATTTTCTGACTTTGGCCCGTCCCCCTTCAATCTTGCGTTTGCCTTTGAACCTGCCGGTGTCCCTATTGTAGGGAGCTATACCAGCGAGGGCGACTATTTGATTGCGCTTGAGCTTTCCCAGTTCACTGAAGTAGGCCAACAGGGTCCAGGCCGTGACTGGGCCGACTCCGGAAACCGATTGAAGCAGGCGGGCTTCTTGGCTGAGCTGGTGATCCTTTTTCACGAGGTCTCGGATTCGATTATCAATAACTTCTATGCGTTTTTCTATGCGTTTGATCATCCACTCAATATCGCCTTTGATACACTTCGGACTGTTTTGGATGCGGTTCTTCTCGCGTGCCAACTGCTCGGTGAGGTGACTTCTTCGATCCAGCCAAGCGGCCAGTTCTTGGCGGATGGGATCGGGGACAGCGCCTGGTTGCAAGCGTTTCTCCTGGGCAAAACCCAGAATCATCAAGGCATCTATGGGATCAGTCTTGGCTTTGAGGCCTTCGCTGCGCGCGTAGCTGCGGATGAGCCTGGGATTGACCTGAACCACCGCTATTTGCTTTTGATGAAGATAATCCATCATAGGGCGTTCGTATCCACCGCTTGCTTCGCAAACCACCAGGGGTTGGTCCTGCCGGCCGGCGATTTTAACCAAGGCCTTAAAGCCGGTGGGATTGTTGCTTAAGCTGCAACGGTGATTTTGGGTTCTCACTTCCAAGTCAGACTTGGAGATGTCGATGGCTATATAATGGTATTTTTTATTTTCCATGGCTTATATCACTCTTGTAGAGGCGAGCTTACCTGCCGTAGCATGGGGCTCTGATAACTGTTTGATATTCAGCCAGGATACTTCGCAGGATCTCCGCTCTGCGATGAACTCAGCATAAGTAAGTTCGGAACTCAGATTGATCTCTTGCGAAGTCCCTGCGAGGTGGTAGCAACCGCTTCGCAGGGGGTTCCTGGCACGTTCAACCATAACCATTGGCACGATCAAAGGCTTTTTCGAGCGCTTTCTGCGACGAGTGATTTGGACCCATTCTCGAAAGCGCTCAAAAGCCGGTAAATTCATGATTGGGAGACCTACAAGAACTCAGAGGTCGCGAACCAGCATCCAGCATCCAGCATCCAGCATCCAGCATCCAGGAATTAGGAAGAGATCAGGATCACACTATCACGCGGATGCCTTTGTGCCTCAGTGCCTTTTGCGGTCTTTTGTGGCTAATTTTCCTTTCCGGGCCCATCCGTGGTCAAGCTTACAGGCATCCAGCCGGGACCATTATTTTTGCCATTGGGGCGACCAACAGGTAGTGCGGCCCCCAACGCGTTCCCGCACCAATGGGCCTCTCGTTTTGGGGCAGGCGCCCCCTCCTTTCCAACGGTGCTGGAAAAGCCAGGAATCTGGGAACTCTCCCCAGTCATCCCCCACAATTCGCAGGGACTGCCGGCACACCCAGCGAAGGCGTTGAAACAGGGCCTTGATTTCACCGTCATCGAGGGACCCGGGGGGTCGCCGTGGATCCAGCTTGGCCCGCCAGAGAATTTCATCTGCCATCCAGTTGCCCACACCCGGAAAATACTGCTGCATCAGGAGAAAGGATTTCAGGGAGGTTTTGCCATGGCGTTTCATGGCCGCCTTCAACCGGCTCACGGTAAAATCCCGGGACAATATCTCAGGGGGGAGACGGGTCCACCAGTGGGGCGGATGGACCGAGACTTCAAATAATATTTTGCCAAACTGCCGCGGGTCGGAAAATACCAGCCAACCGGCCGGCAAGGCCAGCACCAGATGGGCATGGGGATCCGGCCCCGGATCGGCGGAGGAAAATAGCAATTTACCGGTCATGCCCAGGTGGACCCCCAACCAGGCGCCGGCCTCGAATTGGAACAACATCTGCTTCCCGTGGGCTTGGGAAGCCTCCAAACGCCGTCCCGGTAGGCGCCGGACCATCTCCTTGACCCGACAGTCTCGAAAATCCCTCACCCGGGGGTTGACCCGGACAGCATTGATGGTTTTCCCCAATCCCGGATTCCATTGTTTGCGGAAATACTCGACTTCGGCCAACTCGGGCATGTTCACCCCAATTCTGCAGGTTGATCAGAGGGTGGCAATAATCGGTTTTCCTCCTATAACCCCATTTTTTGCCTTGCCTTAGGGTGACCTGAATCGGCTAGCTATATCAGTATGGCAACCCGCAGGAAAGAATCCGAAATCAGCATAAAAACCCCATGTCGAGAAGCGTAACCTTATTCACCGGCCAGTGGGCCGATTTGTCCCTGGCAGAACTGGCGCCCCAAGCGAAAGAAATGGGCTACGACGGTTTGGAGCTCGCCTGTTGGGGCGACCACTTCGACGTTGGCCAAGCCAACCAAAGCGATCAATACCTCAAGGAAAAATGGGATTTGCTCATGGACAACGGGCTGACCTGTTTTGCCATTTCCACCCACCTTTCGGGACAGGCCGTTTGCGACCGGATTGATGAGCGCCACCAGGCTATTCTACCGGATTACGTCTGGGGTGACGGCGACCCGGAAGGGGTGCGCCAACGCGCGGCCCAGGACGTGATCGATGCCGGTAAAGCCTGCCGGAAATTCATGAATCTCAAACCGGACGGGAAAGATCGGAACGTTTTCCCCGCGGTGGTAAACGGGTTCACCGGTTCGAGCATTTGGCACCTGCTCTACTCATTTCCGCCAACCAGCCAGGAGATGCTGGATAACGGCTATGCCGATTTCTCTCAACGATTCACCCCTATTCTCGACGCCTTCGATGCCGAAAACGTTAACTTTGCCCTGGAAGTTCACCCCACCGAAATCGCTTTCGACATTGCCTCGGCCGCCCGCGCCATTGAGGCGGTTAACGGACACGAACGCTTTGGGTTCAATTACGACCCCTCCCACCTGGGCTACCAAGGGGTCGATTACGTGAAATTTATTCGCCAATTCGCCAACCGCATTTACCACGTGCACATGAAGGACGTCTGGTGGGGCCACGGTGACGGCACGGTGGGTGTATTTGGCGGTCACACGGACTTCACCGACCCTCGGCGCTATTGGGATTTCCGTTCCCTGGGACATGGGGATATCAACTTTGAAGAGATTATTGTGGCATTGAACGATATCGGCTACCCCGGGCCTCTATCGGTCGAGTGGGAGGACGGACGGATGGATCGTTTTCATGGAGCCGGGGAAGCGTCCGAATTCGTCCGGGCGGTTGACTTCACTCCCAATGCAGCGGCCTTTGATGCCGCCTTTGACAAATCCAAGCAGTAGGGGATGATTAATTAGGAATTAGGAATTGACTCTCGCGAAGGACGCAAAGAGCGCAAAGGGGAGAAGAAGGCACAAAGGCACAAAGGCACAAAGGCACAAAGGCACAAAGGCACAAAGGCACAAAGGCACAAAGGATGAAGGATGAGGATGAACCACAGAGGACAGAGAGGTTAGAAGGCACAGAAGGGCGGATTTTGTAATTCATACGGATCAAGAAGGGATAGGCCATGAGTATTAAAGCAGGCATAATCGGCGCCGGAGGGATGGTGCGCTACCACGTGGCAGGATTTCAACAAGCGGGGGCTGAAATAGTGGCTATCGCGGATGTTTACGAACCTGCGGCGCGAGCGGCGGCGAAAAAATACGACATTCCCACGGCCTTGGGCAGCGTGGGGGCCATGCTGGAAATGGAGGAGATCGAAGCCGTTTCGGTGATCGTACCCAACAAGTTTCACGCATCCTTGGCTATTGAGGCCCTGAAGGCGGGTAAGCATGTTTTTTGCGAAAAACCGCCCGCCCTCAACGCCGGGGAAGTCCAGCAAATGAAGGACGCGGCGGATCGGGCCGGCAAGATTTTGATGTTCAACTTCAACAACCGGGCCCGCCCGGAATCCTACGCCATGATGGAGTACATTGCCAACGGCACCGTGGGGCAGATCAATTCAGCCCAAGCCAAGTGGATTCGCAGGACGGGCATACCCGGTTTTGGCGGCTGGTTCACCACCAAGGACCTGGCCGGAGGAGGTCCTTTGATCGATCTCCTTCACATGGTTGATTTGGCCCTGTATTTCATGGGGTATCCGGAACCCGCCTACGTCCTGGGTCGGACCTTCCAAGATTTTATTACCGATAAAAACTTCAAGGGTCCATGGGGGTTGCCGGACATAAAAGGGGGCACCACCGACGTGGAAAGCGCCGCTCACGGATTTGTCACCTTCAGAAGTGGGCAGGCCCTGACTCTCCAAGTTTCCTGGGCCGAAATGGTTAAGCGCGAAGAAGTCTCGGTGGTCTTTCAAGGGACGCGATCGGGTGGCAAGATCGAGCGTCTGTTCGGCATCGATGGCCTGGATGAAACCAGCATCGACCGCTGCGAACTCTACGTGCAGGAAGGGGGCAATTCGGTCAACCGGGAGGTCATTGTGGAGGCTTGCGAGGATATGGGTCGTTCGCGCTCGGCCCAAAATTTCATCTTCAGTATCGAGGGAAAGGAGGAACCGCTGAACACTCCCCATCAAGCCATTTCACTGATGCTGATCATCGATGCCATTTATGCGTCGGCAGCAACGGGGAAACCAGTGCTTTGCGCACCACTCAAGGGAAAGTAAAATTATGGTAACTACTCAGGTATCTTAAACAATCGTCCGCATGGATGTTTTATTGATAACATATTACGAAACTGTAGGAGGGGGTTAATCCCCCGATTGCGGTGAGGCCATTTGGAAGATCGGGGGATTAACCCCCTCCTACAGTTCTCTCAATCACCATCCCATGAAAATTTTCTCGTTTCTTCTTATTATCCTTCTGCCTTGATCCTTGAAGCAAAGCCCCATTTCATTCTCATACTTTCAGACGATCCAGGTTATGGAGACCTGAGTGGTTACAAATTATGAATAGAAAACTGAGAATGGGCATGGTGGGAGGAGGCCGGGGTGCCTTTATCGGAGGGGTCCACCGCATGGCTGCAAATCTTGATGGCAAAATCGAACTGGTGGCCGGTTGTTTTTCATCCGATGCCGAGAATTCCAGGCTTTCCGGGGAAGACTACTTTTTGGACCCCGATCGCGTTTATGCCTCCTATGAAGAGATGGCCCGGGCGGAAGCGGCCCTATCGGCGGAAGACCGGATCGATTTTGTCAGCATCGTGGTTCGCAACAACCTGCATTACGCGGTGGCCAAATGTTTTCTCGGGCAGGGCATAAACGTCATTTGCGACAAACCGCTCGCCTTTAACCTCGAGGAGGCCTTGGCCCTCCGGGAATTGGTGCGACAAACGGGGAAGGTTTTTGCCCTCACCCACAATTACACCGGATATCCCATGGTAAAGGAAGCCCGCGAAATGGTCAGGAAGAAAAAGCTGGGCCGCATCCTGAAAATCGTAGCGGAATATCCCCAGGGTTATGCGGTTGGAGACGTCGACCGGGAGGGGCCCACCCAGATCAATTCCTGGAGGACCGACCCCGCCATATCCGGCGCTTCCAATTGCATGGGAGATATCGGCACCCATGCGGAAAATCTGGGGCGCTACATTACCGGGTTGGAGATCGAGGAACTCTGTGCCGATCTGACCATCTTCATCCCCGGGCGAGAATTGGACGATGACGGCAACGTGCTGATTCATTACAAGGGAGGCGCCAGAGGCATTCTTTATGCATCCCAGATTTCAAATGGGGACGAAAACAACTTGAATATTCGTATCTACGGCACCAAGGCCTCCTTGGAATGGCACCAGGAGGAACCCAACGACCTCATAGTAAAGTATGCGGATAAACCGCGCCAGATATACCGGCGAGGCAATGAGTACCTGGGCAAAGCGGCCCAGGGCAATTCCCGGACCCCATTTGCCCACCCCGAAGGTTTTATCGAGGCTTTTGCCAATGTCTATCTGGCAGCAGCGGAAGCCATTTGGGATGAGGTGAACGGAACGCAACCCGAACGGGAATACGACTTCCCCACTGTCGATG
Organism: Opitutales bacterium; assembly: GCA_965218995.1. Taxonomy (GTDB): domain Bacteria; phylum Verrucomicrobiota; class Verrucomicrobiia; order Opitutales; family UBA2995; genus JAABVD01. The sequence continues at coordinate 714,315 of CBDCML010000004.1, read as the reverse complement.
ACGGCGTCTATGGAATGGCCTTTATTGAAACCGTGGTAAAGTCCTCCAAGGGGGAGGACAAGTGGACCCGATTTCCCGATTTATAAATCGATGCCCCGATTCCTCCGCTCCTGACCTGAGCCCCCACTTTCCTTCAATCGGTTCAGGCGCACTTCGCCATCCTTGAACTCGGCCCATACCGTGTCCCCAGGCAGGATGGATTGCCTGGATACAATGGGGCGGCGCATTCCGTCTCGCACAATGGCAAATCCGCGATTGAGAACGGATGTGGGACTGAGGGATCCCAAGAGCGACCGGGCCCGTTGAAGGTTTGATTTTTTTCCCAACAATTCCGCGGTTAAGGCGTTGTGCAACCGGTGACCCATGGTTTGGGCGGTAAATTGGGCCCGATGGATCAGGGGGCGGGGATCCATTTTTTGAATTTCCCGGGAGACTTCGGATAACCGATGCCGTCTCTGCAAGATTCTCGAATTCACCACGCCATTCAGACGGATTTCCAGGTCATCCAAGCGCAGGTGACTCTGTTCGATTTTGTCGAGGGGCTCCACCAATTGCAGCCTGCGGCGCAATCCATGCAGATGTTCGCCCCTGGAATGGAGGGCCTCCGACACCCGGCGGGCCAAGTCTTGGCCGGCCCTATGGCAGCGATCCCGCACCTCGCGGTAATGGGTGGAAATAATTTCGGCGGCCGCGGAAGGCGTCTCGGCCCGCAAGTCGGCCACAAAGTCGGAAAGGGTAAAATCGACCTCGTGACCCACCGCGGAAATGACCGGAATCCCGGATTCCGCCAGGGCGAGGACGATTCTTTCGTCGTTAAAGCACCAAAGGTCTTCCATGCTACCCCCACCGCGGCCCACGACCAGCAGATCGAGTTCGGCCACGGTTTGGGCGAGTTCAATCATCCGGACAATTTCTTCGGCCGATCCACTTCCCTGAACCTTGGCCGGAAGAATGAGAATGCGTCCAACCCATTCCCGCCGTTTCAAGATCCGGATAAAATCCTGCACCGCCGCCCCGGTCGGGGAGGTCACTATTCCGATGGCGCGGGGAAAAAGGGGAATGGGCCTTTTTCTCTCGGCGTCGAAAAGGCCTTGCTTCTGCAATTTGGCCTTCAGGCGTTCGAATTCCTGCTGGAGCATCCCGAGGCCATCGGGAACCACCATGCGTATGATGAGTTGGTAATTGCCCCGCGGCTCGTAAACACTTACCTGACCAAATACGACCACCTGCAGTCCGTCCTTCAGATGGATGGTTTGCTTCAGCGCATCATTTCGGAACAGCACGGCCGAAACCTGGCTAGCGGTATCTCTCAGCGTAAAATAGATGTGCCCGCTTTGTTGCCGGCGGAAATTGGATATTTCGCCCCGGATCCAAACCCCTCCGATCACGGTCTCCAACAGATACTTTACCTGGCTTGTAAATTCGGAGACGGATTTTATATCATCCGACGGGGGTATCGGGAAGTTTTGCCTTGGATTGTGCATAACGTGAGCGCAACAGGGCAATCACGATAAAGGCGAAGATCAAAACGGCCAGTCCAATCAGGGCTGTTCCCATCTTTCCCGAGACGAAAGACTCGCCGAAGACGACGAATCCGACGACAAAAAAGGATTGCGAGATGACAGAATAAACGAGGTAGGGCCAGAAAGGGGCGCGGGCCAATCCCAGCAGGTAATTCTGGACCACCAAAGGAGTACCGGAAAAGCGAACCGCTACGATCCATTTCGACGCATTTTCCGGTTTGATCCTTGGTATGGAATAATTCCCCCAACGGAGCAGTCTCTCTATCCATCCGTGCAGCACCGTGCTGGACAACCAATAGGCCAAAACCATATTGACGGCAACGGCAGCCAGCGAAAACGGAATTCCCCAAGCCACTCCAAACCGGATACTGGCCACGATGAACAAAGGGGATATGGGAATTCCCGTCAGAGGTAGAACCGCCGTGGCAAGAAAGAAGAGATAAGCTGGCCAGGATTTAATTTCATCCACCCAACCGGAAATCCAGGTTTTGATTTCGTCGATACTCCAGCCGCCCCACAAGACCCAGGCGAGCAGGCCGACAACTCCCAAGAGGGAGACCAACAGGAGGATTTTCACCTTATGTAGCTTCAGCCATTCCATGGGATTAGCACTCTGGGAACCTGAATGGACCAACCGGGGGAGGGCGACAAGACCAAGTTTTGCTTCCCTGACAAATAGTCGCGGAGGAAGGGATCAAGCCCGAATGGCACTAAGTTAAGCAACTTTTCCAACATATGGCTGCCTCTGAAAAGGAAGGGGTCAAGACGTAAAAAGTTATGCCTTACAGGGTCAGTCGTCTTGTAAAAGTGTATGGAGTACAACGGAATACAGTTTTTAAGACCTGACCCTTTTCTTTCGGAAGGCATCACTTTTCTACGGCATGACCCCGACTGGCGTCCATACTATATTCCTCTACAAAGTCGCTTAACTTAGATGAAGGATGAAATACAGGATGCCCGGGAGGGCGATCATTATGAACATGAGGATATAGATGAGCCAAATCGTCCGCTCCGCCTTTTTCCGGACCTCTTCCGGGACTTTTTCGGGGTTTTCAATCATCAGGGGTCATTCCTATAGGAGTCGGGGGACAAAACGCAAAAGCGAAAACCAATCCATCGTGACCTGTAGTGGGGAGCGACCCATCGAGCGGGTCGCCGGATAACGGCTTCGAACCTACCGGACCCGCTGCCACCAAACAACCAGGCTCTATCCTTTTGATCGGGATGCAGGACCCATTCCTCGAGGTTTCCGAATAAATCGAACAAGCCTCCGACAAGCCTCGAACTTCCCACTTGGCGGCTTCGAAATTGGGTGGAATGGGAAAACCATACATCCTCTTTCCGGCCGGGTTGCAGCTCCGGGATGGCCAGCCATTGCAAATGGGGTAGTTGCACGGTTCGGCCCATCATCCAACCGAGTTGGCGGCAAAATCCTTTGGCTTGATTGAAGGAGACGGAATCAACTGGCAATTCATCTCCTATCCAGCGGCTCGGATTATACCCCATGATCCGGGAATACAGGGCCTGATCCACCTCGCTGACCAGCACTCTCAGCCCCGGAATGCGGGGATGACGGACCAATCTTTTCTCCACTTCCTCCACCAGAGGGGGAATTTCCGCCTCTCGTTTGATGAGCCACTCAATGTGCTGGGGAAGGGCCTCATCCGGCAGCAAAGAAGAGGGGAAACTCCTCAGAAATGACCGGACCGATTGGTCGATAGGCCCAAGCAAACTGCCAACCTTCTCCCATTGCCCCTCTCGAAGGCTCTCATTCAGAGTCCCGATCTGTTGGGAAATCGAAGCGGCCAGGGCAGAACTTTGACCCATCAATAAACGGTTGCGCAAATCTTCCAGGCGATCGGGCCGGTTGAATTGGCTGGAGGGGAATTGCTCATTGACCGCCTCCTGCAGGTGGAGGGCTCGCTCAAGGGCGTCGACCGACCCCTCACTTTGGGCCGCATTCAACAAACTTTCAATCCGGTCGTTCAATCGGGCCGCTTCGACGCGTTGGAGGTGGTCCTTTATTTCCTGGACCAAGCGCCATCGGGCTTGCCGGCTTTGGGGGGAATTAAAGTTGAAAGATTCCTGCAGAGCCAGGGCCTGACTCCAATGTTCCTCAGCTTTATCCCAATGGGTTCCGGCAAAGGCCGCCTCGCCTTCCGCCACCAACAAATCGATCGCGGCGGCGGAATTCTCGGATTTCAGGTCACCCAACCTCTGCCGAAGGTGTGACACCTCACCGATATCCGCCCAATCACTGTCTTGAAAGTGCTGGTTGATCCACACCTGCGCGGCCAGAGCCTCTTCCAATAATGCCATGGCGCGAACGGACAGGCCTTCCTCGGCCAACCGGGATGCCTCGCCGCCCAAGGCCTGCACCCGCCGGTGCAGAGATTTTCCCTTGGTAGTTTCGAGTCGATCGACCAAATTTTCGTAACGGCTGACGGATCCAAAGGAGTTCTCCGGGTCCAAGGCTCTCAATTCGGCCTGAATGGCAATGGCGCTTTCCAACTCCCGATAGATCTCGGGATCTTCCGGGGTGCTCAGCCAAGCCCGTTCAAAGGCCTGTTCGGCTCGGGCCCCCGACTCCATCCATTTTATAACCTCGAGTTCATCCACCTCCCCGGTCCGGCCGCCATGCCGCGCCTCCGGATCCTCAATCCACAAATTAATCATCCTCCCGAAGAACAACCCACCCACCAGGAGCACTATCCCGAACAACCCGACCAGGCTGAGGGGGAATTCTTCTTTGGAATAGCTGCTGTTCCTGAACATGGATCGGGCTCCTCTGGTTTAGCCAACTTACATAGTGATAACTGAAGCAGATTAAATTTTTCTTGCCACATTGGCTGGTCAGGGGACGTTGAAGGGGTCAATCCTTGAATCGGTTGACTCTGCTGCGCTTCGTCAAGATTGCGATTCTGCTGATAAACCCCCTTATTCTGTTGGCAGTTAGATTGCATGACGGCGACCAATTTCCATCGGCCCTTGCCGTTGGATCGGGCCATTTTCTTCACAGAAGGGCGCAGCAAGGCAATCCCGCCGCTTTTGAGCCACTCTACCATCCCAAAAGGACCTTCGGAAGTCCAAAAAGCCGGCTCTAGGCCGCTTTTATCGGTTCTCGGCACTGCCACTGCACAAGCCGGAGCCAACGGTTGATGTTAACCGCTGCACCCTGCAGATAATTGGCCAAGGCGGTCTTGGCCAACCCTCGGTAGCGGGTGCGGCGAGCCCCCTGTCGGGTCAACTCACTGATGCTGCCCTCAATCGCAGCGCGCCGATGCATCTTGAGCTTGAAGGCATCCGTTTTCATCTCCCGGCGGCGTTGCTGAAGCAGATCGTGGTGCAGGCCCACGCTCAAATGCCGCCGGCCGTCTTGGCGCTTGGTACATTGCTTTTGCAGGCAACAGGTGTCGCATAAGCTGCCCCATTCGAAGCGCAGATAAACTCTGTCCTGGTGACTGTCATTGATCAAACTGCATTGTTTGCTGGTATGACCCGCTGGGCAGATGGCCCGGCGCCGAGCGACATCGACATCAAACTCGGTCGCATCGAAGATGGTTTTGTTCGCATTGCCCGGAGGGCGCGCCGGTCCCACCAGTTCGCGTTCTTGTTGCTTGGCCTCGGCCAGGGTGTCATCGCTGACGTAACCAGCATCAACGTAGAGTTCGCAAGGAACATTATCATGATGCTGCGCCTGTGCTTTTAGCACCCGTTGCATGCCCTCAAAATCACTCGTAATGGCTTCAGTGGTGGTGACCTCCAGCAAAAATTGCTCGGTCGGTTCTCCCTTTTTCTTGGGCTTATCACAGTCCGGCACGCTCTCGGCCACTTGAGCCTTGTAACCGATCCAGGTTTTGGTTTTAGCCGAATCCTTCGCACTCCATTGCGCCTCCGCATCATGGGGGTTTCGTACCGTGCCGCTTTTCTGGCGCTTGCGCACCGTGAGCTTTTCACCGCACACCTCATACTGCTCCTCAAAAACCCGCTTCAACAACAGCGCTTTGGCGTGATGGCGGATCTTGGACGGTTGTCGGCCCAGCCATTCGAGCACGACCAGGACATCGCGGCCGGTCCTCTCGGCTTGCTTGGCCACCTTCTCTTTGCTCAGCCGGTGCCAGGGCAACTCACTTTCACAGTATCGCTCGCGATACTGCCGGTAATTGTCCAATGACTCGGCTAATCCCCAAAGGCCTACCTGCTCGATGAAAAGGCGAAGGGTTTCGCGCATACATTCCAGATAGCTCATCTTGGCCACGCATCCAAAAACATGGGTCGAGTCGAGCCGTTGTCGGCCACCCTTGCGTACCAGCCCCTCCGCCCCCAAGGCATCGAGAATGGCATCAAATCCAACCCTCTGCATCCCCCCATCAACCAAGCGTTGGCGGAACTTCACCAGGGTGGTGGGATGGAACCCCTTTTCATCAACCTCCAAGTCCAAAGCATACTTCCAGCCCAGATGCATATCTACATGCTCCAAGGCTTTTCTGTCCGGCAACTTTTCGATGAATTGCAAAAGGCTCACCCCCAACACCAGCACCGGCTCCACCGCAGGGCGCCCATTATCCTGACAATACAACGCGCACAGTTGCTCGCGCTTGGCCTGCAGGACGGGCAAAATCTTCTCGCGAAAGAGCCGATAACGGTTGGATGGATCGAAGAAATCCTCCATTAACACCGACACATCAAAAAAACTGCTTTGGACCTTAGCTTTAGGCAGACTCATGGTTGAGGTAAGGATAAGTTGACAACAAAAGGATCTACAGCTAGTTTAAAAACTAGTTAATGAAAAGGCGAGCAAATTATCCAATGAAATTGCAAGCGGTTCGATCCAAAGGGCAGAAGGAGCGCTTGTATGTCCATATTCCCGTTCCCCTGGCTGCGGCCCTGGGCATGCACAAAGGCGAGCAAGTCCACTGGGAATTGCTCGATAGAGGGGAGTTGCATCTGATCCGCTGTGCGCCCCCTCAACCTCTCACCGAACTCCGTGCTCAAAGACCCCAATCATGAGGGGGGTTTTTCAGCAGAATCGATTGCAAGGAATGACCCCGAGGCCAGAACCTTTTTTAATTGATCACCCGCCGGCTAATTTAAACCTTTACCAAACTTTGCACCCCATTCAGTGAGGGAAAACAATTCTCCAGATTCAAACGGTTTCTCGCCCCTTCCCAGCGTGTGTATTCTGGCTGCGGGACTGATCGGCGCTTCCGTGGGCATGGCATGCAAGGCACGCGGGGCGGCAAAAAAGGTATTCGTTTGGTCACGCCGCTCATCGACCCGGGCCAAGGCGGGCCAACAAAATTGGTGCGACGCCGTTTATGCCACACCGCAGGAAGCGGTGGAAAGCTGCGACTTGGTCGTGCTCTGTTCCCCGGTTGAGAATATAATCCCGCTTTACCGCGCCATTCTGCCCTCTCTCAAACCAGGGGCCATCGTCACCGATGCCGGCAGCACCAAAAGCCAGATATGCCATGGGGCCGACGCAGCAGGAAATTCCCGCAGCATCTTTATTGGATCACATCCTATGGCAGGTTCAGAGAAAACGGGGATGAAATACGCCCGAGCCGATTTATTCCAGAATCATCCCTGCTTCATTACCCCCACGGAAAAGGTGGACCATGGGGCGGTGGAAAAAATAACGCAGTTCTGGAAAGCGTTGGGAGCTGTTCCCACGGTAACCTCCCCGGAAAAACATGATGAAATCGTTGCCCACATAAGCCACCTGCCCCATCTCCTGGCAACCAGCATTTGTACTTTCCTCAGTGAAAAGGATCCCCATTGGGCCGATCTTTCCAGTTCGGGCCTGAAGGACACCACCCGCATTGCGGCGGGCGATTCCGCCATATGGAAATCGATCATTGAGACCAACTTGGAAGAAATAAGGCGGGCGCTTTCCCATTATCGGGCTGAACTGCTGCGTTTTGAGGAGGTTTTAATCGAGGGTGACATGGAGGAGATGGTCCATTTTCTGGACAAAGGAAAAGCGTTTCGGGACGGCCTTTCCCATTGAATCGATGCGTCACCACCGCAATTGCCCGGACCCTCTCCCCATTCATCCGTTTACTACCCCGGTCAGCGGGAGTGTGGAGGTTCCCGGTTCCAAAAGCATAACCAACCGGTTGCTCATCCTGGCGGCTTTGTCGGACCAGTCGGTAACTTTGACCGGGGCGTTATTCAGCGACGATTCCCGCATCATGGTTCAGTGCCTGCGCCAATTGGGAATTGCGGTGGAAACCAACGAAAGCGAAAGAACCATGTGGGTCCAGGGCACTGGTGGCTTCCTGAAATCCGGCCGGGCAGACCTTTCCGTGGGCCTTTCCGGAACGACCGCTCGCTTCATCACGGCCCTTTGCGCGACGCGCAAAGGGGGTGAATTCAAGGTCGACGGCACCCCGCAAATGCGCAGGAGGCCCATGAAGGGCTTATTGGATGCTTTGCTTCAGCAAGGCTGCGAGGTGGAATCGGGCCGAGGATTTCTACCCGTCACCCTTCGCCCATCGGGCCTGAGAGGCGGACGCATTTTTCTGGAGGCCTCGACCAGTTCCCAATTGCTCTCGGCCTTGCTCATGGTATCTCCCCTGGCCGAGGAGGATCTGGAAATCGAAGTTTCCGGAGGCGCGGAAAAGAAGCCCTTTGTGGCGATGACCCAGCGATTGATGTACCGATTCGGACAACCCCCACAGGAGATGGAGCCGCTGGGAAATGACCGCGTGCTGATAACAGTAAAGGCAGGGAAGAGGTATTCACTCCCGCATGCGGTAGCGGTGGAACCCGACGCATCGGCCGCTTCCTACTTTTTGACCCTACCCCTCGTGGTGGGCGGAAGCATTACCGTAAAAGGACTCCACCCGGAGGGCCTTCAGGGGGACTTCGCCTACACGGAAGTGTTGCGCGAAGCGGGAATGAAAATCAGGAGTCGGCCAAGCGGCACTTCGGCCTCCCTGCCCATAGGACAATTGCCGGGCATGGGGGTCAGAAAAAATTTCTGGGCCATATCGGATACGTTTCCCACCTTGGCCGCTATCACGCCCCTGCTGAAAGGAAGCACCCTCATCGAGGGTATCGCCCATACCCGTCACCAGGAAACGGACCGCGTCGCCGCCATGGGAAAGGAGCTGACCAAGCTGGGGCAGCAGGTCGATTTCGGGGAGGATTACCTCCGTGTCCACCCCGGATTAATAGTCCCTTCCCAAGTGGACCCCCACGGAGACCACCGCATGGCCATGAGCCTGGCCCTCCTGGGGTGTTTCAATTTGTATGCCGACGGCTCCCCCTGGATGAAAATCCGGAATCCCGACTGCTGCGCCAAAACCTTTCCTCAGTTCTTCAAGGTTCTGGAAGATCTCCGCAACAACCGATCCCAATGAAGGGAGAGGATTTCATTATCGTGGCGATCGATGGCGGGGCCGCCTCGGGCAAATCGTCCACCTCGAAAATCCTGAGCGACCGGCTCAAGTTGCTTTACGTTAATACCGGATCCCACTACCGAGCCCTGACTTGGGCCATTCTTGAACAAGAGATTCCTCTCGATCGGGTAGATAAAATTGAAGCTTTTCTAAATAACCTGGAGGTCGACTATGAAATCGAAGGGCGCGAGGCCCACATGACCCTGGAGGGCTACAATCCGGGGGAGGAACTTCGATCCCCTGAGGTCAACCGGGCCGTTTCCACAATCGCGGCTATCCGGTCGGTTCGGGAGTTTCTCCTGCCCCGGCAGCGATTTTATGTCGAAGTGGCCCGGCAACACGCTTTTGATGGATTGATCATGGAAGGACGGGACGTGGGAACCGTCATCTTTCCCAAGGCGGATTTCCGGTTTTTTCTCCTCGCGGACGAGGGGGAAAGGACCAGGCGGCGCCAGGGGGAGGGGCAAGTCGACAGCATTCGTGAGCGCGACCGACTGGACAAAGGGCGAAAAACCGCCCCTCTTATCCATTCGGAAGGGGCCATTAAAATCGATACGACCCCCTTGACCTTGCAGGAGGTAGCGGACAAATTAACCGACATCATCCTGGCCGGGAAAAAATAATCTCCCTCTTCAATGGCCACCGTTTCGTTGCCGGATACGCTTTCCTTCCTCCCAATGGAGGTCAAACCATTGAAACCCGATAGGAAATGAAAACCTGGAGAAATTGGAAACTGGGCCCGGTTCTGATCCTAGGAATATCCGGCCTCCACCTGGGGGGGCAACAGGCCAATGAAAACCTGCAAATCTACGATCTGGAAGCGTTGGCCATCGAGGAAATCCCCATCGAGGAAAACATCATGCCGACCTCGCGGCCCTTTGATTCCGTTTACGGAGCCGATCGCAGTATTTTGGATACCCCCCGCAACGTTACCATCATCTCCCGCGCCCAGTTGGATGCAATCGCCATCAAGGACGTGCGCGATTTTTCCAAGTTAACCTCCAGTTCCTACACCAAGACCAATTTCGGCGCTCCCGCCACACCTAATTTGCGGGGCCAGGAAGCCGACCTGTTCGTCAACGGCATGCGCCGGGGCGGGTCCTCCAATGGCAACGGATTACCTATCAATTTTAACGCAGTTGAATCGATCAACATCGTAAAGGGCCCGGCCGGGGTGGTCTACGGAACCACCAACTATCTGGGAGGCTATGCCGACCTCATCACTAAAAAACCGTTTTTCGACGGCCCCTCCGGGGAGGCGAGCATAAGTGTGGGCGACTACAACCAATACACCTGGAGCCTTGATTACGGGGCGCCCATCAATGAAACCTCGGCTTGGCGGTTTTCCTATGAGGGGAAGGACTGGGACGGGTACTGGAACTTGTGGTATCAAAGATCACACGCCCTCTATCTTGCCTATACCTATCGGCCCAACTCTTCCTACCGGGTCGAAGCAAACGTGGAGTTCTTCGAGGCCGAATACACTGAAAACTGGGGCATCAACCGCGTGACCCAGGACTTGATCGACCATGGACGCTACATTCCCAACGGACAAACCGATGAAGAATACGCCGCCTATGTGGCCACTTTGGGGAACGGATGCGGGTTCTGGTGCGGGGATCCGGTGACCGATTTCGCCAGCCAGTTCGGCGGTGGCGGATTTGCCAGCATAATTCCGGTAGCCTCCAACACCGTGCCGGTCAACCGGCGTTGGAAACTGGCCGCACCGGGCGACGATTCGAGAGGGACCGCCATTTATGGGGGCATCGACCAGTTCTGGGATTTGTCAGGAGACGTTACCGTCGTCAACAAAACCCAATTCGGCTACAAGGACCGTGAAACCTTCAGTTCCTACCATTATTCGGAATACCTGAAAGACAACTATCTGTTTGAAAACCGGACGGAGATTCGCAGCAAGGGCAACCTCATGGGCGGGGCACGCTACGAAATCAACACGGGGTTGCGTCTGCGCTACGACGCCATCTGGTCGGTCAACCACTTCTTTAACGAACCTGTCAACTTCTGGGATCTGACCCGCGACCCCGATCTGTACCGCGTACCCGATCAGGCCTTTTCCAGTCTTGGAACTCCCTATGTCTTCGGAAAATCTCCCAGCGGAATTCTTCAACATTGGTATATCGGTAATGATGAATTCGCTCCCATCCCAACCCTGACCGGTGGGGACAGCGCCATGTTGACCGTGGGACCCTTTTTTCAAACGGATTTGAGGCTGCACCAGAACTTCAGTTTGTTATTCGGTTTCACCGTGGATAGGGTCGAGGGCGAGTTGAAGCATCCGACCCTGGGGGCCAATGGGAGTTTCGATTACGACGGGGATGGGGAAATCGACAACGATCGGCAAGAACGCGGATTCCGGGTCAGTGACGACCTGGATCTGGCCAATTATAACATCAGCCCCATGGTCAAGTTGAACGACGACACCTCCGTTTATGTAACCTGGAACTACAGCGAAACCTACATCGCAGAAACCGGAGGTCGCGCCGAGGTTTCTGCCTGGGGGGAAGACCGAGAAAGTAAACTACTGGAATTGGGGGCCAAATTTTCTTTGTTAGAGGACAGGCTCTTCATTGGCGCTGCCTACGTGGATCGTTCCTACACCGAGCTCAACCAGGACGGAACCATAGATGACGTATTGGTCGATGCCTTTGAATTTGGGTTCAACTACCAATTCGATCGACGCATTTACGCCACTTTCAGCTACAGTTACATGGACCAAGTTCGAACTGGCGGGTTATACGCCAGTCCCTACACCATCGACCGGGCCTTGGATGAAACGGGCGGCCTATACGTGAGTCCGCTCTTTCAAAGCGGTCCTGCTGGGGAATTGTTGCGATCACCCGGTGTTCCCATACACTTGGCCAACGCCCTGATTCACTACCAGTTCGACAATGGATTGGGCCTGGTGGCCAACTTCCTCGGTTATGGAAAAATGATCTCAGGTTACGAGGGGTTCCCCATTAGTGTTCCCAATTTTTCCGGCGGGGACGACTTCCAACTCATTGCCAATACGGCCATCATCCCCTTCCAGACCGAGGTGGATTTCAGCGTTTTCTGGGAAAACGAGGAATGGATGGTCAAGCTGTCCATCTTCAATATTGGGGATGAGAAGAACTGGGATGTAAACAATGCGGCCTATGGAAACGGCTCCATCGTATCCCGGATGCCGCGCCACGGGGAAATAACCGTGGTGAGACGCTTCTAATCTTCCGGAAATTTCGAGGCCAATACCTTCTCGGCCTGATTTTTCCGGAATTGAACCAGGGCCTCTTTTATCTCCGCATCCTGCAGGGCCAAAATGGCCGCCGCGGCCAATCCAGCGTTGGTGGACCCGGCTTTGCCGATACCCATGGTTGGCACAGGAATTCCGCCCGGCATCTGCACCATGGCCAGTAACGAATCGAGACCGCTCAGATTGGATTCCATGGGAACGGCCAGAACCGGCAGCAAGGTCATGGAGGCAACCACCCCGGCCAAATGAGCTGCCCCACCCGCGGCCGCTATGAAAACCTGCACCCCTTTTTCTTCGCATTGGCCAATCCAGCTCTCCAATTGTTTGGGGGTGCGGTGCGCGCTCAAAACCCGTTTTTCGTAAGGAACACCCAGGCCATCCAAAACCTGAGCGGATCGGCGGAATACGGGCCAGTCCGATATACTGCCCATTACGATACCAACTTTGGGATTTGCTGCTTCTGTCATGGGGAATGATTCAATTAAGGAGACTGAAGGGGTCAAACGTGAATGGCACTAAGTTAAGCGGGGTTATTGAGGGCATAAGGCATTGCGCCAGCCGGGGTCATGCCGTAGAAAAGTGATGCCTTCCGAAAGAAAAGGGTCAGGTCTTAAAAACTGTATTCCGTTGTACTCCATACACTTTTACAAGACGACTGACCCTGTAAGGCATAACTTTTTACGTCTTGACCCCTTCCTTCTCCGAGGTAGTCATATGTTCGGAAAATGGCTTAACTAAGCGCCATTCGGGTCAAACGTAGAAAATAGAATTGTCCCTGCATCATTGCCATCGCGATTCGGTTGGGATGACCCTGGTTGTTTGTTGCCTCAGTTACCAGGGAATTAACTCCAGAGGCAGGGACAATTCTATTTTCTACGTTTGACCCCTTTTTTCGAGCCATTCGGTCGGACTGCAAAAGGGGCTTTCCATCCCGGGAAAAAGGCTGTTTATTCTTCCCTCTCATATCGTTGCGGAGTCGGATTTTACTGCAAACGCTCCGCTTCATAATACCCTTAAGACCTGTGAAAATAGTGATTATAGGCGCCGGGGAGGTGGGGGGCCATCTGTCGGAAGTTTTGAGCAAATCCGGACACGATGTAACCGTCATCGAACATGACGACCAAATGGCGGCCAAAATCCACGAGGAACAAAATGTCCGCGTCTTGCGGGGTAATGGCAGTTCGGCAAAAATCCTGCATCGGGCCAAGGTGGGGGAGTGTAAATACTTTCTGGCCATGACCAGTGACGACCAAGTGAACCTGGTCTCCGGCTCCATGGCAAAAAAAATGGGGGCCGAAACCACCATTGCCCGCATCCACGAGGAGACCTACATCGATAACAAACTTTTCAATTACCAGCTTAATTTCGGAATCGACCTGCTGGTAAACCCCGAAGCGTTGGCCGCAGTGGAATTGGCCAAGGTCATACGCAACCCCGGACGAGTGGCAGTAGAACATTTTGCCAGGGGAAAGATCGAGGTGCAACAGATCGAGGTAACGGCCAAGGCCAAGGCCATCGGACGCAACCTGAAGCAGTTGAGGCTGGGGGAGAAAACCGGCGTGCGGATCGGATTGATTCGGCGGAGAGGATCCTCTCTCCTTCCAGGGGCCGAAACGGTAATCGAGAAAGGCGACCGGTTAACCGTGTTCGGGGACCCGCAATCCCTATCCGAAATCAAGGGAAAATTCTCTCCCAAGCTCAGGGCCAGGACGGTATTTGTGGCCCTCTACGGCGGCAGTGAAACCAATATTGCCCTCATGCGTATGCTTTCCAATCCGCGGTTCCACATTCGTCTGATTGAACCCAACCGGAAAATCTGCCAGAATCTGGCCGAACAATTCCCCCATATCGCGGTGGTTCACGGCGACGCCACCTCATTACGGGTGCTGGAAGAGGAGCGCGTCGGTAGGGCCGATTATTTTGTGGCGGCCACCAAAGCAGATGAAGACAACGTCATGGCCTGCCTGCAAACCGCCCAGATGGGAACCAAGCGCCTACTGCTGAATATCAACCGTTCGGATTACTCGGAAATCATCAACAAGTTTCGCCTGGTGCTGGGAATAGAGCTCGCCGTGTCTCCGCGCTTGGCCACGGCCAACGAAGTGTTGCGGACGGTCAACCAAACTCCCTGGGTTGAACTGGCTCCCGCTCCGGGAGGTAAGGGAAAAATCGTTGAACTTCGGGTCAATCCGGAAAGCTCCTGTGTGGGAAAACCGATCAAAGATCTGCGCCTTCCGGGCAATACCATAATCGTGGCTCTGATGCACAAATTCGACGCCAAGGTGCCAGGGGCGGGCGATGTCATCATTGCGGATGACCGCATCGTGGCCGTCCTGTCCGACGAACACCGCGAAGAGGTCATCTCCCTTCTGACCGAGGGGGAATTTTGAGATAGCCATCTTTTCCTGAGGCCGGTGAATTACTCCATTATCTTTCGATTGCTCAGTGCGATCCAATTCATTTTAGGCTTGGCTTTCGCCATTTGCATGGGGGTGGCTTATATCTACCGGGATGCCGGTAACGAAACCAACGCCGTAGCCGGCTTCGCTTATTGCATTGCGGCCGCCATGCTGCTGGGCAGCTTATTTCTCTACCTCGGCAGGGGCAAGGATAAGACTTTTTTCAAAAAAGAAGCCACCGCCGTTATCGGCCTGGGTTGGATTGCGGCTATTCTGGTGGGAGCATTGCCCTATTGGATAATACTGGATTCGTGTAATTTGGCGGACGCGATTTTCGAGTCTACCTCCGGGCTGACCACAACCGGGGCCACCGTTTTGGCAAACCTGGAATCCCACCCGCACAGCTTGTTGTTCTGGAGGTCGCTGAGTCAGTGGATTGGCGGCATGGGGGTAGTGGTATTTTTCGTGGCCATACTGGGCTTCCTCGGCGCAGGAGGAAAAATCCTCTTCACCCGAGAATCCTCCGGAACGGCTGAGGAACTGGATTTTCCACGGATTCAGACCGGAGTTAAGCGGTTGTTGCTCCTCTACTTGATTTTGAGTTCCCTTTGCACCACGGTCTACTATCTGGGGGGAATGAACTTTTTCGAGGCTCTGAACCACACTTTCACCACTATTGCCACAGGTGGATTCAGTACCAGGTCTTCCAGCATTGCCGGCTTCGGGAGCCCCCTCCTGGAATGGTCGGCCATCGCATTCATGGCCCTGGGAGGAACCAGCTTTCTGTGGATGTTGCTGGTATTCAACAAAAACTGGCACAACGTGAGGCTGAACTCCGAGGTGAAAGCCTACTACGCCATCCTTCTCCTGGCGGCCGGTTTGGTTACCTATGTTCTGATCAACCATGAAGGGTACTCCAGTTGGCATGACGCCATTCGCTCCAGTTTGTTCCAAGTCACCTCCCTCATGACCACAACCGGTTATTCGACTCGGGACTTCGGGAGCTGGAACCTCATGGCTCACGTCCTTCTCCTCGGCCTCATGGCGGTCGGCGGATGTTCCGGGTCCACCGCATGCGGGCTCAAAGTGGGACGCATTCTGGTCGGGATAAAATCGGCGGTGCGAATGGTGGGCCGTTCCTACAGCGACCACGTAATTCGACCCATTCACATGAACGGGAGGGTCCTCGATAATGAATCCCGGGAAAGGGTGGTCACCTACATTTTACTCAACGGCGGGCTTTTATTTTTTTGCATGCCCATTCTGGCCATATTCGAACCGGCCATCAGCTTTGAGGGATGTTTCTCCGCCGTGTTGGCGTGCGTCTTTAATATCGGCCCGGCCTTCGGGGAATTCGGACCGACGGAGAATTACGCCTTCCTGCGCGATTTCTCCAAATATTTTCTCTCCGTGCTGATGATCATGGGCCGTCTGGAACTGTTTGCCATACTGGCGCTTTTCACCCCTGCCTTCTGGCGAAGGTTCTGACCCGATTATTGCAACCATTCACCCGCAATGCGAAGGCTTGACTTCCCCTTTGGGAAACTTGTCCGGACATAACTACTCAGGTATCTTAAACAATCGTCCGCATGGATGTTTTATTGATAACATATTTCGAAACTGTAGGAGGGGGTTTATCCCCCGATCTTCCAAATGGCCTCACCGCAATCGGGGGATAAACCCCCTCCTACAGTTCTCTCAAGCACCATCCCATGAAAATTCTCTCGTTTCTTCTTATTATCCTTCTGCCTTCATCCTTTATCCTTGAAGCAAAGCCCAATGTCATTCTCATACTTTCGGACGATCTAGGCTATGGAGACCTGAGTTGTTACGTCCGAACATCCTAAAATAAAGAAACGATCGTTTCATAAAGCCCTTGACTAAGAAACAGTCGTTTCTTAACTTTCCGGTTAGAAAAGGAGCGTTTTCCAGCCATGATTCGCCAGACCGGTCAAAATCGCATTATCAGCACTGTCGGTGAGGAGGTAAACGCGTTCGTTCCCTATCCGCTGCCTCCAACCGATCCGCCGCTGATGATGGATGGTCCGACGGCCAAACTCCTCGCAACCGCGGAGACCGAACTGGCTCGTCTTGCCGTGGCCGGTTCGATGGTGCCGAGTATCGGTTGGTTCCTCTACGGGTTCGTTCGGAAGGAAGCGGTCGTCACTTCGCAGATCGAGGGAACGCAGGCCACGCTACGCGACGTTCTCACCTTCGAAGCCACGGATCAAACTGATCGTCCGGAAGATGTCCGGGAGGTCTGCAATTATGTGGATGCTCTTGCACACGCCCGAGCTCAACTTGCTGATCCGAAGGGTCTACCGCTGAGTATCCGCCTGTTATGCGAGGCTCATCGCATCCTGATGAGCGGTGTTCGTGGCAAGAACAAACTGCCAGGTGAAGTCCGCCGTTCCCAGAACTGGATTGGCGGCAGCCAGCCTGGCAATGCGCGCTTCGTCCCTCCGCCGCCCGAGGAGGTTCCGGGCACTCTTGGAGGGCTGGAGCGGTGGTTGCACCAAGACAGCAATCTACACCCGCTGGTTCGGATTGGACTCGCACATGTGCAGTTTGAGACGATTCACCCGTTCCTTGATGGCAACGGCCGCATCGGCCGGCTCCTTATCGCCCTACTCGTGGAGCATTGGCGTCTACTTGAACAGCCATTGCTCTACGTGAGCTTGGCCTTCAAACGTGAGCAGCAGGAGTACTACGCACGGTTGGGAGCCGTTCGCAGCGAGGGGGACTGGGAAGGCTGGAACAGGTTTTTCCTGGAGTGCGTGCGCCAAGCTGCCGCCGACGGAGTTCGTGTTGCGCAGGAACTCCACGCCCGTGTTGGGGACGACCGCAGTCGGGTCATCGCCCATAGCCGGTCGACCGTTGCCGCCCTCCAGTTACTTGAGCGCCTGCCGTCCAAACCTGTTGTTACCGTTCCTAAAGCATCGAATCTACTCGGTTTGACGGCGCCACCGACACGGAAGGCGATTGAACTGCTGGAATTCCTCGGCATTCTGCGCGAGATTACGGGCAAGCGTCGTAACCGCGCCTATGCCTATCACCAGTATCTGGAAATTCTGACCGGGGGGGAGGTTTGATCCATGAACGCCACTCGTTGCAACCTACATTGCCCCTACCCATCCAAAATCTCTCGACCTACCGAACCCTGAAGGAAAGTAATAAAGTGCAATCGATGTGTCCGGTTAATTTGTAACCTACCGCGTCTCGCCGTAAGGGGTGAAGGCGGATGTCTCTTTCGTAGCAGGGGACGGTTCCCTTTTGCGGCTATTGGCTGAAAATATAAACGAACAGATTCACCCCGAGGCGCGTATAAAAAGTGTGGGCATAATCGCTGATTTCCCGGCTGTGATAATAGCGAAAGACCCGCCAATCCCCCGACGGCTCCTCCACCCAGGCGGGAGTGCCGGGGATCTCACAATAAATCGTGTCGCTGCGCCCGTCCTCGCGGGTGGTTTCGTATTTTTCCCCTCCATAGGCCGCCTCGCTCAAACGATCCGACAATCCTTCGGCCCCCTCCCTCACGCGGAAACCTATGCGGGTGCTCCATTGGCCAAATTCACTTTTCCCCCATCCCATAGCCATAATCGGCATGGCCATGACGGCGACCCGGTCCCCGTGTTTGAGGACCATGGAAGAATAGGTGCCTTGAGGCCATTTTTCGTTGACGATAAAGGTGCGGATGGCCTCGGGCAACGGTGTGGGGTCGGGCAGACCTGCATAAAATGATTTAAAAAACGGATTACTGCGGGGCAGAGGTTCAAATCGTTTTTCCGGATACACATCCCTGAAGGCGTCTTCGATGAGAGGGGAAACCTCCCAATCGGCAAAGCTGTGCATCTGCCCGTATCGAAGGTTCCCCCTGAGAAAGGAAGCATTTATACCGGCATCCAAAAACAGAAAACCTCCACGCTCGATAAAGCGCCGCAAGTTCTTGATTTCCCCTGAGGTAAGGGTCCAATCCACCCGATCGGCAAAATTAACATAGATCAGCGGGTGCTTGAAAATGACCTCATCCTCGAAGGAATCGATATATAATGGAAACGGGTCCAGGTTCAATGTTGTCCGATGGCGGATCTCTTCCAGCAGGCTGGGCAGGGCATCGGGGTATTTGCGCTGCATGACGTCCCCCTGAACCAGTTGAACGACCTTGAGGTAGGGAACATCCTTGGGGGGAAGCCTGGGTGGGTCCGCTTCCTCCCCCACTTTCACTATCCCCCACAGCGTTAGTCCCGGCATCAACACCAACTTGAGCAAGGCAATTGTTGCAAAACGATTCATCCTTAGAGCTGTACTCCCAAACGCCTCAGCATTTGGTCTTTTATATAATGGGCAAGCTGACTTTTCGGATCCTTTTTCATCACAGATATCAAATAATTCAGTTCCTCCGGATCGTTCAGGCCGATCAAGAGAACTACGGATCGGCGCTGCACCAAACCGTCCGGGTCCTTCAGGGAAAGGTGCAAAATTTTTCGAATATCGCTGTACTGCCTTCGTTTCAATTCATCCAAGGCCTGTGCGCGCAACCGGGGGGTCTCATCGATCAGAAAATCCAACAACAGCGTTTCGGCTCGGTTTTGTGGGAGCTCACGGGTCAGGATCAGGGCGGTTTCGCGCATCTTTTCATGACGGGCGAAAGCGAGGTCTTCAATTAAGGAGGCGGGGACCTTTTTGCGGTTGGTCATCAAATAACCGGCCAGGTACAACCGCACCCTCTCGGACTTGTCATTGGCCAATTTGGCCAACTTTCCAGCGTCGACCTGCAAATCGGTGTGGGCCAAAAAAAGCCTCAGGGCCTCCAAACGATAGGTGGGGTTTCCCGACTCGAGGATGGATTCAAGAAAGGGCCGGCCTTGTTCCTTGAGCAGAGACAAGGACTGGATAAAGACCATGCCCTGTTGTTGGTTGAAGGACCCGCTCATAAGGTGCTCGGTCAGGCGCAGGGCCTCCCGGGCATGGGGAAGAATCCGGAAAAGGGACAATTCCGCCTCCTTGACCACCTCATCGTCCCTGTCTTCAAGCAGTATCTCCAGCCATTCGATGCCTCCGGATATGTTTTGGCTTCCCAAAATGTTGGCAAAGAGCAACCGAATACTTTGAACCGGATCTTCCACCAGCAGGGAGGCGAGTTGGAGGACGGCGTCCATACGCGATAATCGCCCGGCCAATCGCAAGGCTTCCAGCCTGACCAGATCATCCTCATCGGCCAAAAGCCTCAGCAGGGTCGACTCGGGGAGTTGGATGCCGAGGAAGAAATAATCGCTCAACATATTGCGGCGCACCACCACTTCCTCATCGAGGAATGCCTCGATAAACCCTTGCCGAATGGCCAGGGGGAACATTTGCCGGGCAGGAACCTGTTCATTGCCCTGGAAATAGGTGTTCCACAAATTGACCAACATACCCAAACTGGAAGATACCATGCGGCGGATCTCCGGGTCCTCGTCATACATCAACAGTAGAATTGGCTCCACCGCATACGGGGGCATGGAGGATTGCATTTCAATCAATGAAACCAATGCGGCTCGCCGCACCCTGACGTGGTCATCAAACAAACCGGCAACTACCCCCGACAACGCCTCCGGAGCCCGGTACTTCCCCAACAACATGATGGATCCCACCCGGGTATCGACATTCTCCGATTCGAGGTCCTGCAACACCCTCAAAATCGTCTCCTCATGGGTTAAAGGACCGCCTTCCCGGGACGGCTCCCCCGGTTCCTGGGCAACCGAAGCAAAAGCCCAGAGGAGAGCAAAGCCCGCCATGCGAAAAAAATGGCCTGGCATGGTTTTCAAGCTCCTCATTTCAGCCCCAACATGCGCCTCCGGTACCATTCACTCAAAATCAACAGGGCCAAGACCAGGAAATAGGGCCACCCCCGGGCCCAATAAAAACGGTGGACCACCACGGGAATGTGATCCGCCACAGGGACCTCCCCGAGTTTCTTCCAGTCGCGGTAACTCGTATAGGATCCCCCGGTCAACCTGGCCACATCGCGCAGCAAGGATTTCCGGAATTCCGTATCGGCCAATTCGGGTCCGGTTGGTGAAACGGCGAAGAAAGCATCTTTTTCGAGCAGTTCGCCGTCCTCGTATTCTACCGCATAACGCACCTGAAATTCACCGGAACGGTCGGGAGTAAACCCCCCCTGGTAAATCCCAGGCAGGGTCAGGGAGGGGTTGAGCAGGATCTCGGCTGATTCCCCCGAGGGTTGTTCCACCCGGGCCGTAACGCGGGCCTCCGATTCGGGGCCGAAATCCTGGGCGCGCACCTTCAGGTCCAAATCCACCTCGGATTCCAGCGATTGCACCGAACCCTGCAAAGGCATATCCATGCGTTCCTTGCCACCGCTGGCCAACCAGAAAAGCAGGTGTTGCCAAAACCGGGCGTGTTGCGCTTGGCCCCTTTCCGAGTCCATATGCCAACGCCAGGTATTTTCGGTACCCAAATAGGCCGTGCTGCCGGCTCCATAGGCCTGAACCGCCAATATGGGATGTTCCTTTCCCAGCGTTCGGGCCGAAGTGCGCCCACCCCGACTTTTATCCGTACCCAGGTATACCGGGGTGTTTTCCGGCAAATAGGGCCTGGGATTCTGAAATAAAACTCCCCCCCTTCCACTGGCGAATACGGGGTCGACCTCCAGTTCCAGAAACCGCTTGTCCCGGTAAATGATCGCTTCCACCGCCTTGATCGGCAGCATGGAAGCCAGGCTCTCCGGCAAATCATTCAGGGGACCCACCCCCAGCATTCCCGCCCCGCGCCGGGTAACCATATCGTGCAAGGCCTGCATTACCTGTCCGGACAAGAGGGGGACGAGGCGCGTATCCAAAATGACGGCTTCGTAGCGGAAATAAAAGGAAGCTTCCTGAGGGATCTCTGACATGGGGGTAATTCCCTCCTCCGCCGTCAGGCGCTGAAGGTAGGACCGCGGACCCGTTCTGATCAGACTGTCCAGTTTGAACCGGGGGTCTTCCCGCAATGCCTGTTTGAGGAATCGAAACTCCCAGTGCAACTGGGATCCGAGAAAAAGGATCTCATACTCGTCGGGATTCCGGATAACCACGGTGGCAAAATCCACGTTTGAGGCGGGATTGGTGTCTTCGGCCAGAGATCCCACCCGCATCCGATAGGTCTGCACGCCAGCGAATTCCGCTTCATCTCGAAAATCCATCTCTTTTGTCTCCCCTGGCTCCAGGTTGATCTCTCTTTCTTCCAACCGCCGGCCACCCCGGTAAAGTTGCACCGTGACGGACTTTGGGGCATTAAACCGGTTTGTCACCTGGCCGGCGAGGGTCACCGCATCCCCCACCTCAGCCTCGAGTTGCGAATTGGAAAAGCGGACCTCCACATCCCCGGGAGGGGTGTTTTCCCCCACCCCTATAACTGAAATGGGAATCCCGGCATTGCGGAATTGTTTGGCGGTTTGAATGACCTGGATTCCGCTGTTCTCATTGCCATCC
Source organism: Opitutales bacterium (assembly GCA_965218995.1). Taxonomy (GTDB): domain Bacteria; phylum Verrucomicrobiota; class Verrucomicrobiia; order Opitutales; family UBA2995; genus JAABVD01. The sequence continues at coordinate 692,265 of CBDCML010000004.1, read as the reverse complement.
GAAATAAGCACCACCCCCCCGAGCGAATTTGCGCTCAATTTGTCCCGCTTCAACAAGGTGGACAGGGTATCTCCCGGGGCGCTCATGCCCGCCGCCCGGTAAGATCCACCGGGGCGCCAGGGAACCGCTTCTTCGTTAAAAAGCAGGGGATTGACGGGGTAGGCCGCCAATGGGCCGGTAAACAAATTCTTTGCCTCCCCAAATCGAATCATTTCCTCCACTGCGTTGGCCCTGGTTTTGTAATCCCGGGTGTCCGGGGTTTCCATACTTCCGGACGAATCGGCCAAGACGACCAATTCGAAGGCGCTGGGGTCGGGCTCCTCTCGCACGGTGTAAGGGTTCAACAAGGCCAAGACCAGGAACAGCAGGGCCGACCCCCGCAGCAATCCCAGCGGGATAAAATGCTTCATGGGAATCCATCCCCGCAATCTCAGCAGGCTCCAACCCAGCCCAAGGGAAGCCACCACCGCAGCCAGCCCAATCCAAGCCCAGGAAAATGTAAGGTCGAATTGCATCTCCTTTTCTCCCGGTCAGGAATTGCCGCTGCCCTCCTCAGCCAATCGCTCAAAGTATTTTTCGACCTGGGCCCGGTATTGCTCGGGCGGATCGCTGGACTGCCGGAGCATTTCCAATTGCAACTCCCGGATGGATGACCGCAAATGTTCGAGCACAATCTGCCCTGCCTTGCCCAATATGGCGTCCGTTGTGCGAACCGTTCCGGACCAGGACGGGTCCCCCTCCAAATCGTGGAGTTCCCCGGACAACTCCTCCAGTGCGCCATCCTCCATGCGAGAGGCCAGGTCGGAGAGCAGGCCGCTGATCTCACCCCTCAAAGCGCGCAAATTGCCCCTATTCTCCGGGTTTCCGGCCTCCTCCCGCATGGCCTGGAGATCTTCCCGGGCTCGTTGAATATCCTCCAAGGCCTTCCTTAAAGCCGCATCGGCCAACTGGGGCATTTCACCCGCCACCCCTTCGATTCCCTGGGCCAAACCCTTCAGATCCTCGGCCAATCCCTCCTGGATGGGCTCGGCCCGACCGAAGCGCTCATAGTGGAGGGCGTTTTCGGCCCGCGACATCCGGCCTTCGATATTCTCATCCTCGGCCCGTTCGGACAGGGAATCCAGCTCTGAGGAGGCTTCGGGAAATTGCTCGCGAAGCTGGTTGGCAACCTGATCCAATGTTTCCTGCCAGGCTTCGTAGTCCCGGTTAATGGCCTGTTGCTGTCCCTTCAGGGCGTCTTCCTCCGCTTCATTGAGTTCCCTTTGGGCGGCCCTGCCACTCTGGCCCGCGGCCTGTTGCTGACGGGCGGCCAACTGGTGCCCCCGGTCGGCCAGGTTCTCCATCATCTGCGCCGCCACCTGGTTTATGGTCTGCTCCAGCAAGGTGGCCGCCCCCATAAGCAATTCCTTGGCCCGCTCCCCGCTTCCCCGGGCCAATCCGGGTCGCTCGTCTTTCAATTGACCCGCGCCCAAACCCATTTCTTCGGAGGCCCCGTCAACGGCGCGGGCTGATTGATCCCCCGGCATCATCGATTCCATTTTATCGCGCATTTCGATGGCATCCGCGGCCAACCGGGTTTGCTCATCTGCCAGCGCATCCAGGTCGCCCGGGGGAGCCCGGCGACGATCGGCGCGATCGATGGCCTCGTTCAAATCGCTTTGACGGTCCGCCAGGGCATGGATTTCATCGAGCAGTTTCGGCAGTTCGGAAAAATTGGGTTGTGCCCCCTGGGGCGGATTTTGCTGGTCGGAAGAAGGCGGTGGGGGATTCCGGTTCTCAGAATCTTCCTCCGAAGCATTTTGGCGCTGGGAATTGGTGGTCCGGTTGCGGCTCAATTCTGCCTCGAAGGAAACAAGTTCCGCCAATGCCTGCTCCTCGGGAGCAATAGCCAAAGTGGTCGCATTGCTATTGATCATGGTTTCCGCAGTCTCCATGGCATCCCGGGCACGGATGAGGAATTCCATCAGATGGTCCTGGTTTTGTTGGGTAAGCAAGGGGGCGGCTCCAACCATAACCGTTTCGATAACGTTTCTCAGGGAGGCCAGATCGGCGCCGATTTCCTGGTTGGCGAAAATCCTGTCCTCCACGGGCAGGCCCATGGCCGCATAGGTGTCGCGAATGATGCGTTTCAACTCGATAACCAGTGCCCGCACATCCACCCTCTCGGTTTCACCTTCGAGGTCCATGCCTTCCAGCTCAATTGGCTCCTTATTGACCCGAACCTCGATAAAAAACACTTCCGAGCGGACTATATTGGGTTCGGGGGCCTTGTTGTCCATGGCGGTGGCGGAGTAGGAAATGACGTCCCCATCCATGGCCTCGAGCCCATACAAATCGAGGGATTCAAAGAGGTTCATTTCGATAGCCCCCGGCTGGCGCTGCCCATCGCCCTGATGCAGGGCAATCGATTTCTGGCGGGTCCCGGAAATGGAAAGATTGAGGATGACCGCTTCCATCCCGAAATCATCCGCCACAAATAATTCCAGTGGAATGACATCCTCCGGGCTAACCGTGATGTCCTTTCCCGGATCGACCCATTCCACCACCGGTTTTTCGTCGGGCCACACCTTTAATTGCACCGCTGGAGTATGGGCCCGGTGGCCGGTAATGTTGTGCATGACAAATCGCAGGGAACTCGATTCCTCCGGTCGAATCTCGAAAGCGAAAACCCCCGCATCATCCCTTTGCAGGGCCAGTGGTTCCTCGTCGAATTCCACTGTGAGCTCGGCCAGGTTGTGGCCGTAGATTTCAAAGGCAAGCCGGGTCCCTTGCAAAATCTCCAGGTCCTCCAATTGGGACCGGGTTTCGGGTTGATAGCCCGAGTAACCGGGCGGGAAAATATGCAAGTCGAACCGGTCAATTTCGGGCGGGTCGTAGGCCAGGACCGCATACCAGGGGGAAGTCAGCGCATGCGACTTCACCCGGAACTGAAAATCATGCTCCACATCGTAAAATTGGAATTCGGCCCGGTTTTCCCCGACCGGATTCATGGGATAGCGAACCAAAGCACCGTCTTCCAAGAATTCGATAGTCAACTGATTATCCCAGCGCCGGGGAATCACGCCCACGGTAAAATCCTCCTTTCGGGCCACTTCCAAAGCTTCCGGCATCAAGTAAAAACCAGTAAATTCGCCTCGCATCCAATCACCCAAGGCATAGCGGAATTTTTTAGACGCGTCGAAGAACTGGGCCCAGACCAGCAAAGCAAGAGCGCCAAGCCACAAAATAGCGGTCCCGTAAAAATCGAGGTAACGCGGTATGACGACCTTCTCAAAATCGATCTCCTCGGTCGACTTGGACACTTCCTCCACGAGCAACCGTTCGATGACGGAACGCTTGGATGCGGGGATGCGGGTGACCTCCACGGCGGCATTGAGGCCGTCCATGAGTTCGGGGTGCTTTTCCTCCACCTGATTGGCCAAATCCGCAAGTGTCGCTTTATGTTTCACCAACCGGGAAAACCCGGCCAAAACGGTTATCCCGGCGATGAGGAGGGCCGTGGCATAGAGGAAAAAGGCGGTGGTTTCCCGGAGGATAAAGAGTTTATCGACGGCTTCGATCAGAGAGAGGGCCACCCCGGCGCCAACCAGGCACAAACCTACCCAAAGGGTCAGCTTGGAGAGCAGCAGCCGATAGGCCAGAGGACGAAAGCGAGTTATAAAATTAGCCATTTTTTAGGACTTTCCCTGGCCGGAGTGATTTAACGGGATCGGCCAACCCCACCCATAATGATTCCAGGAACAGGGCGGCGAGGGCGATCATCAGAAACCAGGGCCAGAGGTGTTTGTCCTGCCCTCCGGTCGCGCCCAAAGGAGCTGGAACGGAAGCCTGGGCCACCTGAATCGGTTCCTCGGTCAGGACCGAAGGCAGCCATTGCCGGGTATCCACCCGGGCAAGGGTAGATTCGGACGGGTTGACATTGATCTCCCAGAGCTGTCCCTCCACCTCCAGGGTTCCCGGTCGATCCATTTCCTCGACCAGGTGGGGGACGACTTCTTCCACATAGAGTCGATTGCGCTGCCGTTCCAGGTCGAACCCCTCCTCCACCAACTCCCGAACCAGGGGGAGAAAGGAATTGCGCAAGGGCAGATCGGTCCAGCTCGGATCAAAGGCAAACGTCGAAACATACAGGTTTCCCTTCCCCACCGGAAGGGCGAGAAGGGCGGCGTCTCCATTTTCGAAGGAGAGAAGTTTGGGTTCCTCCCCGTGGAGGTGTAAACGAACATACCGGTAGACATTGACCAGATAAAGATCTTTGGCCGCTTCCCGGGTAAATACATCGGCCAAGCCACTATTGGGGCTGATGTGACCAAAATGAAAGGGTTCCAGCCGCTCATTGGTGTTGCCGGCCAATCCGATAAACCTCGATTGCATGAACCCGCGGGTTTGTAAATTGCGAAAGAATTTGGGAAAAGACGCCCCCGGCAACATGAGGGCGGTCCCTCCCTGCTCCAAAAAAGATCGCAGGTGGTCCCACTGTTCATCTTTGAAATAGGCTCCCGTGGCGGGGAATACCATTACCTCGGCCGCTTCGAGCATCGATTCTTGGAAAAATCCGCGATCCACTGCGGTGAGGTCAAACCGTATCCAGTCGGTTTCCGATTCCACCTCCAATGCGGTTTGGAAAAAATAAAAGCCCTGAATCGCCTCCGGCTCATCCAGGTGGGGCAAGAAAGCCAATACGCGAATCACCGGCGGAGGGGATACCCAAAAATGCCAGGAGTTGTCGCGCTCATAACTGTCATCGGGCAAAGACACCCGCATGGGCCGGCTTTCGCTCGCATCCACCTCGAAAGAAACCGTGGAGAGCTGTCCCCCCTCTAAGACGGGGTTTTTCTCCTGCGCAATTCCCGGTCCCGAGAGGGAAAGGCGGGGTTCTACCTTCCGGACGCCGTAGTTTCGAAGCGAAACCATTACCCGGGCCAGGTTATTACCGATGGGAAGAACATTCACCCTTACGATGCCCGTATTGGGACCGGGGCTGTCCGAGACCGGTAACAGGACCAATTCAACTCCTCTGGGAATACCCGGTAAATCCGTTTGCCAATCCGTTTCCTGAAAGTCGGAAACCACCACCAGCCGGCTTTTGGCATCGGGATGAAAGAGCCGAACCGCATGTTCCAGGGCAGGAGCGGGAGATCCCGCCGCGTAGGTCGGTTCAACCCGACTCAGGACCTCCCCCACGGCCGAAGTAAGGGTTGATGGTTCCACCTGAACCAGGATCTTGTCGGCAAAAACGACTAAGCCGGCTTGTTCATCGGCCCGGTCCAATATCTCTGCCCCAACGGCGGAAACCGCTTCGGTCCAGGCGTTATCCCCGGCCATGCTGGAAGAGGCATCGACCACATACACGGTTTGTCGCAATTGCCTTTCTTCTGCCAGGGACGCTTGCGGGGTTATCCAAGTCGGTTGGGCGAAGGCCAAAACCACCGCCGCGAAAAGCGCCAACCGCAAAAGCAGTAACAGGAGGTCGCGCAACCTCCGTTTTTCGCGGCGGGGAAGTCGCGCTTTGCCGATGAACCGAACGGAGGGGAACTTGAGATCGACCGCCAATTCGCGGTTGATCAGGTGCAAAATCACCGGGACGGCCAACCCGGCCAGGGCAAAGAGGAATAGACTGTTGGCAAAGGTCAGCACTTCAGGTGATGGCTTCCCGCTTGCTCAAATATTTGCCCAGGGCGTGGCCCAGATGATCGGTCGTGAGCAAGGACAAATATTCGACCTGAGCATGGCGAAAGGCACTTTTCAGGGCATCTTGAAAGGAGTCCATGGACGCTCGATATGGAGCGCGAATGGTGTCGGCAAAGGTCGTAACGTCGGCTTCGGTTTCACTGTCCACGTAACGGACCGGATAGGCGTGGGGCAGATCCCGCTCATCCGGGTCGAGAACCTGTATGGCCAGACAATCGCAATGTCGAAACCGCAACGCGCGCAATTGCCTGGGCAAACTCTTCTCCGCTTCCAGCATGTCGGAAAGGTAGATGACCAGCCCCCGGTTGCGCATGTGGTGGGTTATGGATTGCAGCAGGCCATCGTGATCGGCTCCCCCAGCCGGTCGGAGTCGGGCAAGAGCCTGAAGGAAGCGCAGCAATTGCCCACTGCGATGGCCGGGCTCAATGGCCTCCACAATGGAGTCCTGATAGGCGAACAGAGCGATGTTGTCGCCCTGTCGGCTGGCAAGGTAGGCCAGGCTGGCCGCAATCATACAGGCGTAGCGAAGCTTGCTGCAGGCGGCCCGCTCGCCCTGGTAATCGTGCGAAGCGCTGGCATCGACCACGAAGTAAACGTTCATGGAAGTCTCCTCCTGGAAGACCTTGGTGACGAGTTGGTCGCGCTTGGCATAAACTTTCCAATCGAGGTATTTCAGGTCTTCTCCGGGCACGTAATTCCGGTACTGCAGGAACTCGGTGCCGAAACCGTGGAACACGCTTCGGTGCATGCCGGACAAAAATCCTTCCACGGCCCCCTTGGCCATGAGGAGATAGTTGTCGATCTGGCTGAGATAATCCGGATCAAGCAACTCCTGATAGGCTGAAGCCATGGGGCTAATCCTGAATGGTGTTGAGAAGCTGGTGTATGACAAAGTCCGCCGTGATGCCTTCGGCCTCGGCGTGGAAAGTGGGAATGATGCGGTGACGCATAACGGCTTCGGCGAGGGCTCGCACATCTTCCACTGCAACGGTGTAACGGCCGTGCAGCAAGGCCCGCGCCTTTCCGGCGAGAATCAAGGCCTGGGAAGCCCGCGAGCCCGCGCCCCATTTGACCTGATCTTTGATAAATGGCGGGGCAACCTGGTTGGATGGCCTGGTGGCGGCGACCAGGCGCACCGCGTAACGGACCACGTGCCGGGAAGCGGGAACTTGTCGAACCCAGTTTTGAATTTCCAGAATTTCCTCCGGGCCGAAGACTTTGTCGGGTTTCTGCTCCTGCACCGCGGTGGTCTCCGTCACCATGCGAATTTCATCGCTCTCAGGCAGATAGTCCATGACCAGATTCAAGAGAAACCGGTCCAGTTGGGCTTCGGGCAAAGGATAGGTGCCCTCCAATTCGATGGGATTCTGGGTAGCCAAAACAAAAAACGGCGGCTCCAGGGTAAAGGTTTGCCCGGCAGCGGTTACCTGCCTTTCCTCCATGGCTTCGAGCAGAGCAGCCTGGGTCTTCGGTGGAGTCCGGTTGATCTCGTCGGCCAAAACGATATTGGCGAAGACCGGCCCATGGACGAAACGAAAGAGGCGTTTGCCCGTCGCTTTATCCTCTTCCACCACCTCGGTTCCGAGAATATCGGCAGGCATGAGGTCGGGGGTGAATTGAATCCGCTTGAAGGAGAGGCTGAAGGTGCGGGCGATGGATTTCACCAGCAAGGTCTTCCCCAAGCCGGGAACTCCGGTAAGCAGGGCATGGCCCCGAGCCATGAGCCCAACGATCAACTGTTCAATGATGGTTTCCTGGCCAATAACGACTTTTTCAATCTCGCCCTTTATGCGGTCGCGGGCGTTCTGAATATGGCTCAGAATCTCGGTTTCGTTCGACTTACTCATGGTGGGGGCGGACCTCGCGGCAGGATGAGATTGATCTCTCCCGAGGTCGTATGGAAATTTCAAAAGACTGGAACATTAGGCAAACGTTTCCTCATGGCCATTGAAACTTCGAGTCTAATTTTGGACCAATTGTTCCGGAATGTCATCCCGTTTTGGGACGGAACACCGAAATTACCTCCGGGTTTCCCTCCAGACGCGGCCCCCCCACCAAGTCGATGCAATAGGGAATGGCCGGAAATATGACTTCCAAACATTCCCCAATGGCTTTGGGTTTCCCCGGCAAATTAACGATGAGACAACTACCCCGGGTGCCGGCAGTCTGGCGGGAAAGAATGGCCGTGGGCACAATTTTGAGCGATTCGTTCCGCATGGCTTCACCAAATCCCGGCAAAATTTTTTCGCATACAGCCCCGGTCGCCTCCGGGGTGACATCCCGAGGGGCCGGACCGGTGCCACCCGTGGTTACGATGAGACAACACCCGTCCTCGTCCACCATCTCTATCAAGGCGGCTTCGATCTGGTCTTGTTCATCGGGTATGACCCGATAAACCGGCTCAAACTCCGTAACCAAATACTCCCTCAGCAAACGGACTGCCTCCTGGCCGGGAATGTCTTCATAGACCCCCCTGCTGGCCCGGTCGGAAACGTTGACAACCCCAATTTTTACCACGAGGCCAACCTTACCCTCAAGGCAAGGGGGGTCAAACGTGAATGGCGCTTGGTTTAGTGATTATTCGAACGTATGACTATCTCGGATAAGGAAGGGGATCCCGGCTGACGCCATGGCTTATGCCCTCAATAACCCCGCTCAACTAAGCGCCATTTGGGTCAAACGTTGGTTTTTTGCATTGCCCTGCCCCACCTCTCATGGTATGAACCGGAGACATAGGTTACAGTCAAACTGGGCATTATGCCCTGGAAAACTGTAGACCTAATGGACCAAAAACTAAGATTCGTGCACTTGGCCAAGAGTGGACGATTTACGATATCAGAGCTGTGTCATGACTTCGGAATCAGCCGCAAGACTGGCCACAAGTACCTGCGACGATACGAGCAACATGGAGCCTCCGGCTTGCATGAGAAAAGCCGGTGCCCACAGCGTTATGCCAACCTGACCGATGCGGTGGTTGAAAAGCTCATCTTGCAGGACCGCCGCAAGCACCCGACCTGGGGACCGAAAAAGCTCAGGGATTTGCTTTTGAAGAAGCATGGCATCGGGAGGCCTCCCTCGTGCAGTACGATTGGAGCAATACTGAAGCGCAACGGCATGATCAAGCCCCGCCGGCGGAGACCTGGAGCCTATCTGGTTCAACCTTGCGAGTTGACCCAGGCCGAGTATCCCAACCATGTCTGGACGATCGATTTCAAGGGCTGGTTCAAGCTGGCAGACGGCACCCGTTGTGACCCCTTGACACTGAAAGATCTCAATAGCCACTACATACTGGGTTGCCGGGCCATGCCCAATCAACAATTCGCTACCACCTACCGTGGATTCAAGCGTATGGCCCGTCTTTACGGGCTTCCCGGCATCATCCGGGTCGATCATGGCACTCCATTTTCGGCTAATGGGCTAGGGCGCCTCTCCCGGCTGAGTGTCTGGTGGATTGAGCAGGGGATCGCCGTTGAGTTTACCCGTCCTGGGCATCCCCAGGACAACGGTTCTCACGAACGCATGCATCGGGATCTGAAAGCGGAAGCCACCCAGCCGCCTTCGGCCAACCTGCTTGCCCAACAACGACGGTTCCAACGCTGGGCACACACCTACAATCACGAAAGGCCTCACGAAGCTCTCGGCATGCAAAGACCGGCCGAAGTGTACCAACCCTCATCAAAACGCATGGGCGAAAACGTCAAAATCCGTTACCCCAAAAACTACCTCGTCAAGACGATATCGACCAGAGGCTTTCTATCTTTTGAGGGGAAGAGCTATCATGTGGGAGAACACTTTGCCGGTTGCCGGATGGGACTGTTTGAAGACGACCAAGGCACGGTCCAATTGCATTACGCTAATCTGTATCTGGGAAACCTGAGGTTCGACTCGCAGAGGCGCTTCCGGCCTACGGCCTACATCGCCCCTGCGAATCGGAAATCCTCGACACACCGAACCCTAAATGAAAGTAATAAAGTGTAACCGATGTGCCCGGATTATTTGTAACCTATGTCTCTGTCGTACCCATCTACCGTTGGGATGAAAGGAAGGGGTCAAACGTAGAAAATAGAATAATCCCTTCCTCTGTGGTTAATTCCCCCATCATCCGGCGCAACAAACAACCAGGGCCATCCCAACCGAATCACGATGGCAAAGAAGAAGGGAATTCTATTTTCTACGTTTGACCCCTTAGTAGCCTTATGGAAAAAAGTGGTAACTACTCAGGTATCTTAAACAATCGTCCGCATGGATGTTTTTCTGATTACATATTTCGCAATTGCAGGAGGGGGTTTATCCCCCGATCTTCCAAATGGCCTCACCGCAATCGGGGGATAAACCCCCTCCTACAGTTCTCTCAATCACCCTCCCATGAAAATTCTTATACTCGTTTCTTCTTATTATCCTTCTGCCTTCATCCTCTGTCCTTGAAGCAAAGCCCAATTTCATTCTCGTACTTTCCGACGATCTTGGCTATGGAGACCTGAGTTGTTACAAAAAGTGAGGGATGTCAAAAATGGATGTCATGCCCCTTTTTGGGGGGTTCTTCTGATCTTCGCCCTGGGTGAGGCCCAATCCACTACCGACAGAACGGGAAGGCCGTTGCCGGTGGTAGAATGGGACCCGTCTCCCCTGGATCGATCCAACCCCTACCGGATCACCAGTTTTGCCGACATGTTGGTGGATGTGACTCCGGCCGTTGTCAGTGTCTCGACCCGGAAAATTTTGCAAGGGGAGCGTTACCAATTGCCTCCTGCATTTCAGGACGATCCGTTTTTGAAGCGATTCTTTGGGGAGCCGGAGGAAGGCGAAGCCCGACCGCATTCGGAAGGATTGGGTTCGGGGGTAATCGTGAGCAAGGACGGCTATATCATTACCAACAATCACGTTGTCAAGGGGGTGGATTCGATCGTGGTGCGGTTGGACGACGGAAGGGAATTCGAGGCCGAATTGGTGGGGGCGGATTCGAAGACGGATGTGGCGGTTTTAAAAATCGAGGGGAAGGAATTGCCCACCCTGGTTTTGGCTGACAGCGATCAAGCCCGTGTGGGCGACGTAGTATTTGCCGTGGGCAATCCGCTACGGGTCGGGTTGACCGTCACCCAGGGGATCGTATCGGCCACCAACCGCACTTCCTTAAGCCTGATTGAAGAGGGGGGCTATGAAAACTTTCTCCAGACCGATGCCGCCATCAACCTGGGTAACTCGGGAGGGGCGCTGGTCGATGCGGAGGGGCGCGTTCTGGGCATCAACACCGCGATTCTTTCTCAATCGGGGGGAAGCATTGGGATCGGATTTGCCATACCCGGCAACTTGGCCCGGAGTGTCATGATGAGCTTGGTGGAAATGGGCGAGGTTCGGCGCGGATTCCTGGGCGTGATTATCGACGACTTGACGGCGGAGTTGGCCGAGCAGTATGCCTTGAGTAACAGCCGTGGGGCCTTGATTACCCAGGTGATCCCCCAATCCCCAGCGGAGGTGGCCGGATTGCGACCGGATGACGTCATTACCCGAATCGGGGGCAAAGCGATAAACGGAGGATCGGATCTTCGCCTACAGATTTCTCAGATTCCACCGGACACCTCTGTTGTGCTGGAGGTAATTCGGGAAGGGGAAACGATCGAAGTTCCCGCCCTGCTGATCCTTAGGAAAGACACCCAGCCAGCCGTTTCCCTGGATAAACCCATGGAATTGTTTAAAGGCGTAGTTCTGATGGAAATAACGGAATCGTTGCGGAAGGAGTTTCGAATAGGCCAATCCATTGCGGGCCTGGTCATTACCGAGGTCAGCGACCATTCCCCCCACAAGGAAGACCTCCTTCCGGGCATGGTAATTTTGGGAATCAACCGAACAAAAGTTCAAACCATGAGCGAGGCTGCCCCATTGCTCGAACCGGGGAAAAACCTTCTCTCTGTTTACTATCAGGGGAAAAACAACTTCCTGGTAATCGGCATGGAGTAATTCCCTGCCAAGGTAGAGCCGGATCAACTGCCAGGTTTTTCCGGGGGGAGGGCGGCCAATTCGGGAGGAATATTTTCCGGATGGTAAGTTGGAAAGTTGAATTGGGCCAGGGAAACCACCGGGAGGCCAAAAGCGGCCTGCCCGGCGCTTCGGTCCACCAAAAGGGCCAAGCCGACCACCTCGGCCCGGTGCGTTCTGGCAATGTCGATGGCCTCCCGGGCTCTGCCCCCGCGGGTGATAACGTCTTCGACGACCAGCACTTTCTCTCCCTGGGCCAGTTTGAAGCCCCTCCGCATGACCAGGACATCATTTTCCTTTTCCGCGAAGATATAGCGCGCCCCGGCCTGTCGGGCGACTTCCTGCCCGATGACCAAACCTCCCATGGCCGGAGCCAGGACGGTTTCGAATTCCAAATCCCCGAGATCTTCCAGCAGTAATTCGGCCAACCGCTGCACCTTTTCCAGGCGCTCTCCCAATCGTGCGCACTGGAAATAGTGTCCGCTTACCAAACCCGACCGTAGAACGAAATGCCCGCGCAGCAGCGCCTTTGAGGATTCGAAAATTTGCAGGATCTCCCGCTGTCGAGGGGTCATAATCAGTGGTCAGTGGTCAGTGGTCAGTGGTCAGTGGTCAGTGGTCAGTGGTCAGTGGTCAGTGGTCAGTGGTCAGTGGTCAGTTTAACATCTTCTCCCTTGTGCCTTTCCCATCGGTGCAATCCGTGGTCAATGCTAAATTCATTTTCGGGGTCCTTCGCGCCTTTCGTAGCGGATTTTCCTCCCTTCCTCTGTGCTCTCTGTTTTTTATTCCTAATTCCTAATTGGCGGCAACGGCGCCTTTTGCGTTCTTGGCGTGCTTCGCGAGAGTCTCTTCCCCTTTGTGCCTTTGGCGTAGGCGTAAGGCATCACTTTTCCACGGCATGACCCCGACGGGGTGGTGGGCCCTCTCGGACTTGAACCGAGGACCAAACGATTATGAGTCGTTTGCTCTAACCAACTGAGCTAAGGGCCCGAAAAAGAGGGGGCATTGGAACCAATGCGGCGAAGCGAGTCAAATCATACCGGGAGCTGGCCGACCTCTCAACCGAGGCGGGAAAGGATTTTTTCCAACTCGGATTTCTTAGCCGTCGCATCGGCCAATTTTGACTTGGCCCCCTCCACGACCCGAGGAGGCGCCTTGTTCAAAAAGGCTTGGTTCCCGAGCCTGGCTTCTCCGGCCAGGATGGCTTTGTGGAGTTTGGTCAGTTCCTTCTCAAGGCGACGCCTCTCCGAGGCCATGTCGGGAGAGCTGGACAAATCCAGGTAAACGGTGGCGAGGCCGCACACGGCGGCGGGTAAATCCATGTCCTCCGGGGACGCGATTAACTTTGCGACTCCCATTAACCGGGTGAGGGAGTCGCGATGGGATTCTATCCGTTCGCTTTCGGAAGGGCCCGCTTTATAATAAAGGGTTACCTTCTTATTGTTGCCCATTTGGTAACCGGCTTTGAGGGCCCGTGTTTTTGTGACCAACTCCTCGAGGCGATCGACCTGGCGGGCAGTCGTTCGGTCCAGGATGACCCCGTGGTCGCGCAGGGCAGCCTCAAGGATGGGCGAGGATTCGATGGCGTTGTCTTGAATCAAGGAATCCCCCACCCTGTATCCGAGCAGGCTCCAGAGTTCCTCGGCAATAAAGGGGGTCAGGGGCTGGGCCATGAGGAGTAGTTGGCGAATGACCAGGTCCTGGATGGCCAAAACGCTCTCCTTCATGTCCTCCCGGCCCATTTTGGATTTGCTCACCTCCACATAGGTGTCGCAAAAATCCCGCCAGAAGAAGTCGTAGAGGAGCCGCGTAATGGAGTGAAACTGGAAATTTTTGTAGGCGCGGCCCAAGTCCTGATTGGCCTGCAGAAGGCGGGTCAGGATCCAGTGATCATAATCGTCCAGCAATTCGCCATGGATGCGCGAGACGATGGTTCTCAAGGAGCTGTTGTCTGAGGAGGGACCACTCAGTTGACGAAAGCGGCAGGCATTCCACAACTTGTTGCAAAAGTTGCGACCGATCTCGATACGCTGTTCGGAAAAGAGTATGTCTTGTCCACTGGGAGCAATGTTGACGATGCCGAAACGCAGGCCATCGGCCCCATATTTGTCGATCAACTGGAGGGGGTCGGGGGAATTGCCCAAGGACTTGGACATCTTGCGGCGGGCGGCGTCCCGAATAAGGCCGGTAATGCAGACGTCCCGAAATGGAATGCGCTCGGCCATATCCTCGCCCGTAAGCCCCTTTTTTTCCGGACCCATGAGTTCGAGGCCGGCCATGATCATGCGTGCGACCCACAGGAAAATGATATCAAACCCAGTGACCAGAACAGTGGTGGGATAGAAATATTTCAGATCGGCCCGTTTCTGTGGATCTTCATCGGGCCAGCCCAAAGTGGCGAAGGGCCACAACCAGGAGGAGGCCCAGGTATCGAGGACGTCTTCCTCTCTCACCCAGTTCTGCGGATCAGGCGGGCCATCCACGGATACGTGGACGTGATCCGGGTTTTTCAGGTCGAGGTCGCTCCGTTCGACGCCTTTGCGATACCAGACCGGGATGCGGTGGCCCCACCAAAGTTGCCGGCTCAAGCACCAGTCGATTTGGTTCTTCTGCCCGTGTTTGAGCCAATGGAGGTAGACGTTTTCCCACCGCTTGGGGTGAAACCTGACAAACCCCTTATCTGCGGCCTCTATGGCCTCGTTTACCTTGGGATAGCGCAGCCACCACTGTTCGGTCAGCCGCGGTTCTACGGCCACGTCGGCGCGTTCGGAAAATCCCACGTTATTTTCGTAGTCCTCCTCCTTCACCATCAGGCCTTGCTCGTTCAAGAGATTGACCGCCAGGGTGCGGGCTTCGTATCGGTCCAATCCGAGGAACGGTTCTCCGGCCAATGCGTTCAAGGTGGCGTCGGGATTGAGGACGTCGACGTTGGGCAGGCCGTGGCGCTGGCCGATTTCGAAGTCGAGGGGATCGTGAGCAGGAGTGACCTTGAGACAACCGGTCCCGAATTCACGATCTACTGCCGGGTCCCCGATAATGGGAATTTCAGCTCTGGGGAAGGGCCGGTAAATGCCCTTGCCAATGAGGTGTTTGTAACGCGCGTCCTCCGGGTGGACGGCTACGGCGGTATCGCCCATCAGGGTCTCGGGCCGGGTGGTGGAAATCTCCAGGTGGGTGCGCAGGGAACCATCCGGTCGCCTATCCGGTTCGACCATTTGGTAGCGGATTACCCACAGCTTGCCCTTCTGGGGTTTCATAATGACCTCCTCATTACTGAGGGCGGTCTGGCTGACCGGACACCAGTTGCACATGCGCAATCCCCGGTAAATGTAACCTCGATGGTAGAGTTTGACGAAAGCAGTCAGGACAGCCCGCTCGTATCCTTCATCCAAGGTGAAGGTGGCCCGCTTCCAATCGCAGGAGGCTCCCAGTTTGCGCAATTGCCGAAAAATAATGTCGCCGTGCTTTTCTTTCCATTCCCAGACCTTTTCGATGAACTTTTCCCGGCCGAGATCGCGGCGGTGAAGGTCCTCTTTGCGCAGTTCGCGTTCGACTTTGGTTTGGGTGGCGATTCCGGCGTGGTCGGTTCCCGGCTGCCAAAGCGCAACTTTGCCTTCCAGTCGGGCCCGGCGCACCAGCATGTCCTGCAGGGTATTGTTCAGGATGTGGCCCATGTGAAGCATCCCCGTCACATTGGGGGGGGGAATCATGATCACGAACGGATCGCGGGAGTTGTCGGGTCGTGCGGAAAAGGCGCCCCGCTCTTCCCAATGGCGGTACCATCTGGACTCGACCAAATTCGCATCGTAGGCTTTGGGCAATTCAGGCATGGGAGAAATAAAGGAAAAAGGAAGAAGGAAAAAGGAAGAAGGAAAAAATCCTCGAAGGACACGAAGAGGCGCAAGCAAAGAGAGGGTATAAAATTAATAGTCTGTCCCTTTTTTCGCCAAAAAAGTGCAACTGATGGGGTGGATTGAGGGTCATTAATCAATCGGATGGGGGCCCGATTTCCCATTTGATTTCCTGATTTTCATTTCCAAGATAATTTTTTAACAATTCGCCAAGTGAATCGCAGAAGAAAATCAAAGAAAAAGATTGCCGTATTTTCCGTGCTCATTGCGGCAATTGCCGGCTCGATCACAGTGGCAATTAATTGGAAAAAGGAAAATCTGATCGAGGTGACGGTGGAAGAGGCAGAACGAAGATCAATTACCAGCATAGTATCTGCCACGGGTCGGATTTTTCCCGAGATTGAAGTTAAGATTTCCTCCGAGGTGGCGGGTGAAATCATCGAGCTACCCGTGGTTGAGGGTCAGCGGGTGAAAAAGGGAGACCTCTTGGTAAAGGTGGATCCGGATCGCTACGAGACGCAACTGCGTCAGCGTAAAGTGTCGATCAACACGGCTGAGGCAGGATCACTGGAAGCAAAAGCGCAACGCTTGCAAGCCCAACAAGATCTGGGGCGGGTGGAGGAGCTGTTCACGAAAGGCTTTGTCAGTGAAAAGGAACTGGAGGATGCGCGAACCTTACTGGAAATCCGCAATGTTCAGGAGGATTCGGCTTTGCTGGAAATCGAACGAGCAAAATCATCCTGGGAAGAGGCGGAGGAAGCGTTGTCGAAAACGGTCACTTTCGCACCGATGAATGGGACCGTTACCAAGCTCGGGGCCGAGCTTGGGGAGCGGGTTGTTGGCACCGGGCAGTTTGCCGGAACTGAAATAATGCGCGTGGCGGACCTCAGCAACATGGAGGTTCGGATCGAGGTGAGCGAAACCGATATCGTCCACGTAAAGGTTAACGACAAAGCCACCGTTGAGGTGGACGCCATGCCGGATGAAGAATTTGAAGGCCGGGTGACCGGGATATCCAGTTCGGCCGCCAATGTGCGGCAAGACAACGATCAATTGACCACCTTCGAGGTGCGCATTCGCCTGGATAAACCGAGCCCGAAATTGCGCCCGGGCATGACGGCGACGGCCGACATTGAAACGGAAACGGTCTACGATGCGATCTCGGTGCCCATGCAATCGATCACCGTGCGCAAAAAAGAGGATGTAAGAAAGGCGCTCGATCCGGATGTGGACCAGGACGATGAGAAAAATCGGGAGGCCGAGGCCGAGAGCCCCATTTCCAGGAATAAACGTATGGCTGATGACCGAACTCGTGAGGAGAAACGGGAGGCCAAAGAAGACTTGCAGCGCATTGTATTTGTGTTGAAAGACGGAAAAACCATCATGCGGGAGGTAAAGACGGGCATTGCTGATAATACCTACATCGTAATCGAGGAGGGCATAAAGGTTGGTGAGAAGGTGGTTTCGGGTAGTTATCGTGCCATTACGAGGCAGTTGAATCACGAAATGGAGGTAAAAATCAAAGATTCGGATAAGGACAGGGATTTGGAGGAAGGAAAGAGTTAGCCCGCATATGGTGACGATTGGCTGAAAGGGAGTCTGGAAAACGATGCAACCATATCGGGGTAATGGGGCGCCAATTATCGATATCGGCCGGGTAGAAAAAATTTATGACCTGGGTAAGGAAAACGTCGTACGGGCATTGGATGGGGTCGACCTCAAGATTTATGAGAATGAATTCGTGGCCATAATGGGGCCATCGGGAAGCGGCAAGTCGACATTGATGAACATGCTGGGTTGTCTGGATACACCAACCTCCGGACAATATTTTTTTGAAGGGGAGGACGTCGCCCTGATGAACGACAACGAACTGGCCTTTATCCGGAATCAGAGGATCGGATTTGTATTTCAGAGTTTTAACCTTTTGGCCCGAGCGACCACGCTGCGCAACGTGGAGTTGCCCTTGATTTACGCGGGGCTTCCCAAATGGGAGCGTGAGGAGAAAGCCCGGCTGGCCTGCGAGCGGGTTGGCCTGGGTCATCGCATGACCCATAAACCGAACGAGCTATCCGGCGGACAAAGGCAGCGCGTTGCCGTTGCTCGGGCATTGGTCAACGACCCATCGATACTTCTGGCCGATGAGCCAACCGGAAACCTGGACTCTAAAACCGGTACAGAAATCATGGAATTGTTCGACGAACTGCATGAACAGGGCAATACGATCATCGTGGTTACTCACGAAGAGCACGTCGCTGTACACGCACATCGTTTTGTTCGGCTCATGGATGGGCGAATTGAATCCGATCAGTTGAATGGACACGGCGATTGAAACGCTTTCTTACAGAGATTGTTGAAAGTATTCACATTGCGGCCGAGCAATTGAATGCGCATAAGACCCGGGCCTTGCTTACCATGCTGGGGGTCATCATTGGGGTGCTCGCTATCACGTTGATGGGAACGGCCATGAATGGCATCGACAAAGGGGTTAACAACAGTCTCGAAATCATCGGTACGGATGTTTTTTACGTAATGAGACACCCCTGGGATGCGGGAGAAGATGAGTGGAAAAACATGCGCAATCGTCCTTACATCAGAGACGAGGAAGCCGGGGGATTGAATGAAATTATTGCTGAAACTAAAGATTCAACCCTGTTTCGGGGAGCTGCCACGGTATTTTGGTATCCTCAGGGAGAGATCAAGACGACCGAACATGCTGTTTCGAATATCTACACCCTGGGAACGGACGAAAATTTTGAGTTTGTAAATAGAGCGGCGGTGGAAGAGGGGCGGTTCTTTACCCAGGTGGAAGCGGCCGCCGGTCGTGGAGTGGTGGTTTTGGGATATGACGTGGCCAAGGCCCTGTTTCCTTATGAGTCCGCATTGGGAAAAACGGTTCGGGCCAAGGGGAGACGGCTGGAAGTTATCGGGGTGTTCGCCCGAATGGGGTCTTTTTTCGGATTAATGAGTTCCGATACTTACGCCATTGTACCCTTGAAATGGTTGAGGAAACATTACAACTGGAACTGGCACACCGAGATTCGGGTAAAAATGAGGGCCGGCGTGGATAAGGAAGAGGCCCGCTATGAGTTGATAGGGGCCATCCGTCGATTGCATGGCCAGGTTGCGGAGGAGGAGGACAATTTTTCGGTGAACAGTACCGATTCGATAGAGGACGACCTGGATCCAGTCAAAACAGGATTGGCCGTTGCGGGTTTTGGAATAACCGGTCTGGCATTATTCGTGGGTGCAATCGGGATTATGAATATCTCTTTCGTAAGCGTAAAAGAACGAACCCGGGAAATCGGGACCCGCCGCGCCGTGGGCGCCCGCAGATCGTCCATTTTGCTGCAGTTTTTGATCGAGGCCGTATCGGTCTGCTTTGTTGGTGGACTTATTGGCCTGGGAATTGCCTATGGCTTTAAAATCGGGCTGGACAGGGCATTTGCGAATTTCCCCTTCGTTTTTTCAATTGGTCTCGTTTTTACCGGGGTGATTGCTTCGGTAACCGTTGGCATACTGTCCGGCATCGTCCCCGCATTTATTGCTTCCCGGCTGGACCCAGTCGCCGCATTGCGTCATGAATAAGCGAGAGCAGTTCAATCGCAGCAAACGCATTCACCTCCGGGAGGTCGTACAAACGGGGCTGGCATCCCTGAATTCAAACAAGTTGCGTTCTTCCCTGACCATGCTGGGTATTGCAATTGGCGTATTCTCCGTGGTGAGTGTGATGACGGCATTGTCGGCCGTGCGATCTTCTATTGACAGGGGTTTGGAAGTCTTTGGCGATGGTGTTTTCGAAGTGCGCAAAACCCCAGCGGTACTGGTTAACGACGGCTGGTGGAGTTATCGGCACCGGCCCAAGATCGACTACCGGCAGGCGCGACGCTTCAAACTACTTTTAGAATCGGAGTCTGACGCTGAAGTTTGCATGCACCTGTCCGATAGCCGCGAAATTGCCCGTTACAAGGATCGCAAGACCGCCCGCAATCTCAATGTGATAGGGACCAACGAACATTACATGATTTGTTTTCCGGTTGAGCTGGATTACGGCAGAAACCTGACGACGGAAGATATTGAATTCAGCCGAACCGTGACGGTCATCGGTCACGAGGTAGCACGAAGCTTGTTTCCAAACGAAGATCCGCTGGGTAAAGTCATCGCACAACGGGGAGCGCGCTACCGGGTGGTGGGGGTGTTGAAGGAAAAAGGACCCAGTTTTGGTAGCAATCCGGACCGCATGGTGATGATTCCCATTACCCGGTTTCTTTCCACAAACGCCCGCTTTTATTCATCACTTAATCTGGCGGTTAAAGCTCCTTCCCTCGAAGTAATGCCGGAGTATCAGGACCAGGCGATTGGTTTATTGCGAGTGGTGCGCGGTTTGAAACCTGAGGACCCCAATAATTTTGAGGTTACTTCCAACAACGCCATTCAGGATATGTTCGATAATAT
The DNA here is from genome assembly GCA_965218995.1 of Opitutales bacterium. Taxonomy (GTDB): domain Bacteria; phylum Verrucomicrobiota; class Verrucomicrobiia; order Opitutales; family UBA2995; genus JAABVD01. Next base: position 672,298 of record CBDCML010000004.1, on the reverse strand, counting down.
AGCCCTGATGGTTGGAACAGGCGGCTTGATCATTAGCGCCATTGCCCTGATAACCGCAGGAGTGGGGGTTATGAATATCATGCTGGTGAGTGTCACGGAGCGGACGCGGGAAATCGGGATTCGCAAATCCGTTGGGGCTCGCAAAATGGATGTGCTCAAGCAGTTCTTATTGGAGGCTGTATTTTTATCCGAAGTCGGTGGAGTGATCGGGATTTTCCTAGGAATTATTTGTGGAAATTTCATCGCCTGGAAAATGGAAGCAACCATGGTTTTTCCCTGGTTCTGGACGGGGGTAGCCATAATTACCTGTTCGGCCATCGGGATTATCTTTGGAATGTATCCCGCCCACAAGGCGGCCAGATTGCAGCCGGTAGAGGCCCTCAGGTTTGAGTGATGCCCGGATTCTTTGTCGGGGTCATCATGTCTAGCCCGCATGTCTCACAAATCTTCTACTGCGCTCCGGAATGGGTATGAACCGGAGACATCGGTAACAGATAGACCGGAGACATAGGTTACAGTCAAACTGGGCATTATGCCCTGGAAAACTGTAGACCTAATGGACCAAAAACTAAGATTCGTGCACTTGGCCAAGAGTGGACGATTTACGATATCAGAGCTGTGTCATGACTTCGGAATCAGCCGCAAGACTGGCCACAAGTACCTGCGACGATACGAGCAACATGGAGCCTCCGGCTTGCATGAGAAAAGCCGGTGCCCACAGCGTTATGCCAACCTGACCGATGCGGTGGTTGAAAAGCTCATCTTGCAGGACCGCCGCAAGCACCCGACCTGGGGACCGAAAAAGCTCAGGGATTTGCTTTTGAAGAAGCATGGCATCGGGAGGCCTCCCTCGTGCAGTACGATTGGAGCAATACTGAAGCGCAACGGCATGATCAAGCCCCGCCGGCGGAGACCTGGAGCCTATCTGGTTCAACCTTGCGAGTTGACCCAGGCCGAGTATCCCAACCATGTCTGGACGATCGATTTCAAGGGCTGGTTCAAGCTGGCAGACGGCACCCGTTGTGACCCCTTGACACTGAAAGATCTCAATAGCCACTACATACTGGGTTGCCGGGCCATGCCCAATCAACAATTCGCTACCACCTACCGTGGATTCAAGCGTATGGCCCGTCTTTACGGGCTTCCCGGCATCATCCGGGTCGATCATGGCACTCCATTTTCGGCTAATGGGCTAGGGCGCCTCTCCCGGCTGAGTGTCTGGTGGATTGAGCAGGGGATCGCCGTTGAGTTTACCCGTCCTGGGCATCCCCAGGACAACGGTTCTCACGAACGCATGCATCGGGATCTGAAAGCGGAAGCCACCCAGCCGCCTTCGGCCAACCTGCTTGCCCAACAACGACGGTTCCAACGCTGGGCACACACCTACAATCACGAAAGGCCTCACGAAGCTCTCGGCATGCAAAGACCGGCCGAAGTGTACCAACCCTCATCAAAACGCATGGGCGAAAACGTCAAAATCCGTTACCCCAAAAACTACCTCGTCAAGACGATATCGACCAGAGGCTTTCTATCTTTTGAGGGGAAGAGCTATCATGTGGGAGAACACTTTGCCGGTTGCCGGATGGGACTGTTTGAAGACGACCAAGGCACGGTCCAATTGCATTACGCTAATCTGTATCTGGGAAACCTGAGGTTCGACTCGCAGAGGCGCTTCCGGCCTACGGCCTACATCGCCCCTGCGAATCGGAAATCCTCGACACACCGAACCCTAAATGAAAGTAATAAAGTGTAACCGATGTGCCCGGATTATTTGTAACCTATGTCTCTGTCGTACCATGCCGGCACTGGCGGAGACTGAAGGGGTCAAACGTAGAAAATAGAATTGTCCCTGCATCATTGCCATCGCGATTCGGTTGGGATGACCCTGGTTGTTTGTTGCCTCAGTTACCAGGGAATCAACTCCAGATGCAGGGACAATTCTATTTTCTACGTTTGACCCCTTTTTCCTTTTCCGGAGCAATCAACGATTCGGTGGTTTCCCAAGTGAGGCTGTAGCGGAAGGGCAAGGAGACATCCAGCGCCATGATTCCAATTTTGGCTTTAATTGCATCCAAAATAGCATTGAGAAACCGCAGATTTGCCTCATCAAAATCTTCCTGAGATTCCAATAATTCCCTAAATGTGGAAAGGCCGCTTTGGTATTTTGTCTGTTCACGCTCAAACTGCTCGGAGGAAAGCTCAAGGGACACTTTGGCGGCCTCTACCCGTGCGATACCGCTCTCCCAGGCACGCCAACGGTTTCTATTGGCAATTTCGAAGTCCTGTTTCAGCTCTTCCAGCCGAATTTCTTCCCTTCGAACGAGGTTGAGCGCTTGTTGGTGGCGCGCCTTATCACCCCGCTGTCCCCAGGGAACTCTGAATTCTACCCCAGCCGTCCAGTCGTATCCATCACCTTCGAGAGTGTTTCCATAGGAATCGATCGGGTCGTCGTCCAATCCGGAAAACCCCACGCCAGCGATAAGATCAACTTGAGGAAAGGTGGAATTGCGGCTTGATTTTGCGACGAGTTGCGCGATCCGGACATTGAGTTGTTGATTGAGATAAGCGGGATTGTTGGCGAGGATGGTTGTCAGCGAAGACCGGCTCCCCATAGGCTCACCGGAGAAATTCGGAAGAGGATTTACCGCTATCAAACCCTCGGGATATTCAGTGCTTCCCATCCTGCGAAACAAGGTGTCCTGGCTGTTTTCGATCATTGCGTCAGCGGTAATAATGGCTTCTCGCCGGGTGGCCAGTGAGGCTTCCGACTGCAACACTTCTATATTGGTTGCCAAACCGACTCTCTCCCTTTCCCGGTTTTCTTCCAGCAACTGCTCAGCCACCTCCAAACTGGCAGTGCGGACTTTTTTTACTTCGTGTGCGTAGGCGAGATCCCAATAAGCGCTCTCGGTTGCGGACATGGTATCGAGAGCGGCCGTTTTCAAAAACAATTCCGCCTGCCTATAAGCAATTTCCGCTTGTTGAATGGGGATCAGGTTTATTTCCGACCCGAAGCCCTGCAGCAACGGTTGACGCAGTGACATGGACAAGTCCGAAGAATGAGCCGGATCCAATGCGCTAATAGAGTCAATCCGACTGTTGCGTCGATAGTTGGTCGATAATTCAACCTCTGCGCCAGTGTTCAGTAATCGGGACACCCCAGCGCGCATGGAGCTGCGATGATTTGAAATTCCATTACCAGTGCCGCCCCAGGCCGCGCTGCGACTTCCGAGTTGGATGGCGGAGGCAAACAGTATGGTATCGAATTGAGATTCCTGAACCTCGATTTGCTCCCGTGCATTGAGAAGGGACATGCCTTCAATACGCAGGTTCAGATTTTGCTGTAGGGAGTGGGTGACCGCCTCGTTAACCGATAAAAAACCGGAATCTTGAGCCAAAGCTCTAAAACCGAGCAGAAAAAGCAACAAAGCCGGGATGAGGTTGAAACTTCTCATGCGTAATCTTGATCGTTCTGGGACAATAGCCAAGTCAAAGGGAAATCGCTTAATCCCAGGACCCATTTGTCACTACCTTTAATACCTTGTTACACGCATCAGACAAGTGGGGTTGCAACATATTAAGGCATTTTAATTTTTTGAGGGCGCCCATGCCCACTTGTGTTACAGGGTGGGAATTTGTGGGAATTACTCCTCCGATAGCGGCTCGAACCGCTTCAAGCTGTCCTGCAAACCTCCTGGACGATTGCGAAGGTTCCAAATTTCAATGAACTGTTCTTTCAGCTCCAAGGCTTTCCTTCCCCAGGTTTGCGGATCGGCGCCGTTCTTCGTTTGCAGACCGCGCAGGCAAGCCAATTCCAGCATGGATAAGCTCCAATTAATTTCTTCGTTTTGCAATAACGAGTCCTCCGCCAAGGGGGGGAGTTGGCCGAGCCTTTCCAGCAGGTAACGGATTCGGTGGAGGGTTTTTTCGAGCGCCCTTGAAGACAGATGGCTCAAAGCATCTATCTTATCGTCATGACCTTGGAGTAGATCAAAGAGGACGGATCGATTATGGATGTTGCATCGGGGGATCTTATACAAATTGCCCCCATCGATTAAAAATTTTCCCCAGCCATTGCTCCCCGCGCCTATTTGGTCGATTTGCCCGGCCAGGTCTTCCTTCCCGTTGCCCCGGCCGTTCCAAGACACCCCGGCTCCGTAGAGCAAGGCGGGAAAAACCACGCTCAAAGGTTGCCAGTGCCCGTTGTCGCCCCAATCGGTCAACAAAAAGCCGGAGGCATTATTCTTCCTGCCCTGTTCGGCCGCGTTGCGCACGTTCTTCAACATGTTATCGGTCCGGCCGGCAATGCTGTTCCAGGAAGAAGTCCCCGGACAGACGTAAAACGGAATACCCGCTCGCTTGAACAGATCAGTTTCCCTTCGGAAGGAATGATCCTCCTCGTAGCCCCAGTTGAGGGCTATGCAATTATCGGGCAGTTCTTCGGCCAATTCGGGATATTTTAGAATAATGTCCCCCCAAAGTTGAACCGTGTATCCTTTTTTTCGGCACAATTCGACCACTTGGTTGACATAGTTCAGGTAGACCCGCCCACGGCCCAGGTTTTGCACGTCTGTCTTGCTGCGGCCATATCCCAGGTCTATGGTTTCGTCACAACCAATGTTCACTTGCCTGCTACGGAATTGCGGGAGCAACTGGCCGAGGAGATCGCCCACCAGTTCGATGGACGCGGGATCGGTTGCGCATAGTCCTTGTGGTTCCGGCCGGTATCCCAGGTCTGTCTCGCCTCCATCGGGGCACTCGGCCATGTTCCGGTAGGGTTCATGGATCAACCAACGGTGCATGTGGCCAAAGGTGTTCTGATTGGGAACGAGCTCGATAAAGCGTTCCCGGCAAAAGGTATCCAGTTTCCGGATATCAGCCGAATGGAAGGGAGAGGCAGAACGCCAAACTATCTCATGCCCCGCGTAGGCATAGGTGTGTTCCATGTAGAGCTGGAGTTGATTATACTTGCACGCCGCCATGAGGTCGATGAGCCGCGAGAGGGTGCCCAGTTTTGGAACTTTATCGCGTGAAACATCCAGCATGAATCCGCGGTTGGGATAATCCGGTCCATCCTCTATCCGGCACAAGGGCAAATTTCCCGAGCATTGGGAGGCCAGTTGTTTGAGGGTATGCAGTCCGTAAAACCATCCCCTTGGGGAGCCCGCCCCTATTATGACAGCCTGCGGAGCAACCTGGAGCCGATAATCTTCCAGGGTGGGCAACCCATCCACCTCCGCCAGCACTATCCGGCCCGGGATACCCCCCAATAGACTCCGGGTAACTTCCAGGCGGCAAAAATCCACCCCCCTCAAGGTCGAAGTGGCTGACTCAAATGTGACGCGTCGCGGCTGGGGAAGGAAACGGATGTTTCCGTAATAGGGCATTACTCCACTTCAATTTTTTTAGCCGCTTGGTTGCCTAGTGTGGTCACCTGTAAATCTTCGTTCTCCACTTCCATGGCCTTGGCCACTGCGTTCTTGCCCACTACGGTTAAGGTTTTGCCGGGAATCAGCCCGCGCTTTTCAGCAAACTGCAGGAAGGAGGGCTCCTGGTCCATGATTCGGGCAATGGTTGCCCTTTCCCCCAAACGGCAAGCCAGGAGACTGCGCAAGTCTCTTTCGATGACGTGGCCCGAGTCGGAGGGGATGGGGTCCCCGTGTGGATCGTATCGAGGGTATCCCAATAAACGGTCGATTCTTTCCAGAACCCGATCCGATATGACGTGTTCGAGGGCCTCGGCCTCTTCGTGAATTTCAGACCAATCCATTTTGAGAATCCGGGCCAGAAACAGCTCGACCAAGCGATGCCTTCGCAGGACGCGCAGGGCCAACACCTCCCCCTTGTCCGTGAGCCGGACTCCAACCCGCGGCTCGTAATGAACCAAGCCGGCATCCCATAACGACTTCACCATGCTGGTGGCCGTTCCAGGGGCAACCTGGAGAAAACTGGCCAGTTTCCCTATCGGTAACAGGGGAGAGGGAATGGTTCTGCATTCCTGGTAAATGGCCTTGATATAATTCTCTACCGTGCTGGTTGGCATTGGAATAACCTTTAATAACAACCCTTAGCCCCCTAACACCAATCGAGCCGGGGGTAAATGCCGAATACGAATGCTTCGCTTCCGGGACAGCTCACCAATCACCTACCGGGCATCGGTCAAATACGCCAAAATGTCAGCGGCTTGTTTGGAGGTGGAGGCGGAAAGGTCTCTCCAGACCAACTTCCTGTCCTTGAACAGATAGGCTTGTCGAATGGAAAAACCAAACCTGGTCGGAACGCCAAAGGCCCCGATGACCGCTTTGTCCGTATCGGCAATCAGATGAAAGGGCAGGGCATATTTTTCCTTGAATTTTTTTTGAGATTCAATGCTGTCCCTGCTCACACCGAATATTCGCACCCCCTTTTCAGACAAAGCCTGGTAGGCATCCCGCAAGCTGCAGGCCTGCTTGGTACAGCCGGGAGTATCGGCCTTGGGGAAGAAAAACACCAGGACCCATCCCTTGGAACCTTCCCGGCCCAAGTCGATGGTGTTCCCCGTTTCAAGCGTAGCCATTACCTCGGGCAGAGCAGCCCCAATGGCAAGGGAATCAGCATGGATGGAAGGGCCAAAAAACAAGGTCGCAATCAGTAGGGAGATGGAAGTTTTAGCAGACATCATAAACTACTGGATCCGATAAACGAAACCCTTTTCCCGTCCAGGTAAGAGAGGGTCGGACAGGGACGCCTCAACTGGGCAGGGTAGGGATATTCAGTGGAAGATTTTTGGCAGAAAAGGAAGTTTTTTTTAAAAAAAATTCCTTTTCCACAGTTATTCACAAGCCGTTTGGTGTTTATCTGAAAAATTTTCACAGGGGAAGATGAGGGAAGGCCTTGTCGATACTGGGCCGAACAGCCATTGCCTACCTGGGGGATCACTTATTGACAATATATTCACATGTAATTGTAAGACAATGATATCTCAGGCCAAAATTCCGGCGAAACAAGCCGTCATCAGGCAGGCCAGGGTTCCTGCTACCAAGGCTTTGAATCCCAGGGCGGCCAGGTTACCGCGCTGATTTGGAGCGAGAATACTGATATTGGATATCTGGATCCCGATGGAGGCAAAATTGGCAAACCCGCACAAAGCGTAAGCCGCGATAATGACGGATTTGGGATGGGAAAAGACGGCGGCCTCTTTCATTGCTCCCAGGGTGGTGTAGGCGACGAATTCATTGATGACGGTTTTTTCGCCCAATAGTTGCCCCACAAACAACAGGTCCTGGACCGGCACTCCGATGAGAAAAGCCAGGGGGGAGAACACAAGGGCGAACAGGAACTGGAGGGAAAGTCCGTCAAACCTTCCCCCGGTAGATTGGGCGATGAGATGGTTGAGCCCGGTCCAATCCCCAATCCAGGAGGAGAGCATGTAGTTGACCATCGCTATCATGGCCGTAAAGACCAGCAACACGCCCCCGATGTTAACGGCCAAGCGTATTCCGTCGGTGGTCCCTCTGGACAGGGCATCGAAAATATTATCCCCGATCGAGGTCTTATCTATTTTCATGTCCTGGTTCACCGGTTCGGTTTCCGGGATCAGGATTTTGGCAATAACCAGCGAAGCCGGAGCGGACAGGATGGAGGCAGTGATAAAGTGGGTCCCGAAAAGTAGGCGCATCTCCTCGCTTTCTCCGCCCAACATGCCGGTATAGGCGACCAACACGCCGCCGGCAATAGTGGCCATCCCCCCCGACATCAGGGCCAGAATTTCCGACCGGGTCATGCGGGAGATATAGGGTTTAACCATCAGCGGGGCCTCGGTTTGCCCCACAAAGATGTTAGCTGCCGCGGCCAGGCTTTCCGCCCCGGAAAGCCGCATGGTTTTTTTCATTACCCAGGCAAAGGCGAATACACAGACCTGCAGAATACCCAGATAATACAGGGCCGAGGTGAGGGCAGAAAAAAAGATAATCGTGGGCAAGACCTGAAAAGCGATGATGTACCCCCAATGCTCAGGCGGATTCATGAGGAAGGTTCCCAATAGAAATTCCGTTCCCTCCTTGGTAAAATCCATCAACCGGATTACAAAAACGGCCACGGCTTCGAGACCCCGATAGACAAAGGATACCTTTAGAACAATTACGGCAACCAGGGCCTGGAGCAGAAGTCCCGTTACAACCAGGGCCCAATTTATTGCCTTGCGATTTGAACCAAAGGCGTAGGCGATGGCCAGGATGCATCCCAGTCCAATCAACCCGCGCATTAAATCGAAAATGAAGTCTACCATTGTAATCGTGGCTCCCGGAGAGCGGACTTTCTGGGGAACCCTAGTGAAAAATCCGATCGGGCAGGAAGGTTAAATCTCAGCGAAATGATTCGATTGTCGGAGGCCCGGTTTCTCCCCGACACTTTCAAACCCAAGTCACCCAACCATCCGCCGAGGTGACCCTTCCCGTTTTAATCCCGGTGGTGGCCAGACCCAGAATCGAACTGGGGACACAAGGATTTTCAGTCCTCTGCTCTACCGACTGAGCTATCTGGCCCCCCAGGATAAGAGGCGGATAAAAATCGGTCCCGGGTGGTCCGTCAACTTGAATTTCCCGGGGATTGGTAGAGGATAGGGTCATCCTGTCCATTCCCGTGGAAATAAATTGAGGGGTTAATCGGGAAATAAGGAACGAGCCCAAGCTGGGACAGGTCCGGTTCGATTCTTCTCCACTTTTCCAAGTTCAAACTTTGCTACCATCTGGAATGGTTTATCCGAGCGGCTATTGTCGAAAACAATAACTCGCGAGAGTCGGGTCGTCGCTTGCTTCAAATTGGCTAGGGATCGTCGGTACCGTCCTTCGAGTTTGCCGTCGGGCACATCGTGTCCTCCAGCCAGTTTTCTCGTCTCCACCCTGGCTCGGGATAATTCAACATCGGCAATACCTATGTAAATGAATGTTACTTCATACCCGGCTTCTTCAGCCTTTTCAAAGAATGACAATTTTGCGCCGATAGGATCCGAAAACACCGTTTCCGTGATAAAGCTCTGCTTTCTTTCGACCAAGCTGACACGAAGTTTTTGCGCGATCTCAGCTGCATCCATTGCATCCAAGTTCAACTCACGCGCCAAATTATCGGCATTAATGAAAGGGAGCCCCTTACTGACCAGAAAGGTTTCAAAGAAGGTGCTTTTTCCAGCGCCATTCGGACCGGCCAGAATAATGAGGACCGGCTTCATTCGGAACCCATCAAGGGATAGTTTTGGCTGAAGAGGCCTGACGATTTCTTGTAGTGCGTGGTTTGGAGTTTTTGCGGATTACCGCCCTGGCACGCTGACGGCCCTTCTTGGAAGCGACTTCTGAGATCAGACCGTCGATGTCTGATTTGTTTCCCCAAACACCCGCGTTCTTCTGCGCAGGGTATGACAAGGCAACTTCCAATACACGGCCAATTTGAGCCCAGTGTTCGATTTGCTGAGGTGGAGAACGATGCATGGCCATACCTGTTTGCTTGGCATCTTCGAACAGTTCATCGCTCAAACGTATGGATTTGCTCATAGGCGAAGATTTGTAGCAATTTACCACAGAAGGTAAAGGCTATTCCGGGAAGAACGGTCCAGAAAGGCAAATCGGCATAATATCATTGAATACAGAACCTGCTGGTCCACATCTGGACCAGGCACTAAAATGGCACAGCCTTTTGAGGACTCAGAACCTTGGGCTCACGACACCGAGCCAGACTTTTGGATGGATTGATCCGATTAACAAGACTTCCCGAAAACGAATTCGCTTCTCCTTGTTTACGTAAGGTCAGTCAACGGAATATACCCCGAAAAATTGACTTTTAGCGCATTTCTAACGATGAATAGGCACTACTTCGACAATGTCCCATTGCCATCCAGATTGTGCGGCATACCGAGCGTCTGCGAGCGCCCGGCCGACCTGCACCGCCGTTCTTATTCTGGCATGGCTGTCAGCGGTGGTCTCATCAGAGGCGGATCTTACCATATCGGAGTTTCTAGCCAGCAACCAATCGGCCGGATTTGACGAGGACGGCGACAGCTCCGACTGGCTGGAGATTTACAATGGGGGCACCGATCCGGTTAACCTGGGAGGTTGGTACCTGAGCGACCGTGCAGACAATCTCACAAAGTGGAGCTTCCCACCTGTTGTCATAAATCCGGACAGTTACCTCGTCGTCTTTGCCTCCGGAAAAGACCGCCGGGATCCGGGCGGGGAATTACACACTAACTTTAGGATCGGCGCGGACGGTGAATACCTGGGCCTTGTCCACTCCGACGGCGTCACCGTGGCAGACGCCTACGCCCCTACCTTCCCACCGCAGTTCCCAGATGTCTCTTACGGCCGCACCCGTGAAAATGAAAGCGAATCGGTCCAATTGGGTTTCATGGCCGAGCCGACACCCGGCTTACCCAACTCGGAAGGGTTCCGCGGTTTTACCCCCGAACCCGGTGTGACCCACGAGGGCGGTTTTTTCGAAGCGCCCATTTCGGTATCGCTTCTGCCCGACGAAGCCGCGGATATCATCTACTATACTCTCGACATGTCGACCCCGGGACCGGAAAACGGCGGGATTGCGGACGGTCCCATCCAGATCTCAGCAACCAGTGTGCTTCGGGCTGCGGCCCATCGCCTCGGACACGAACCTTCGGCCGTTGTCACTTACACCTACCTCTTCATAGACGACGTCATTGGTCAATCACCCGACGGCAGCGCTCCGCCCGGATTTCCCAGCCGGCGCATCAACAACAAGCAGATGAATTACGGGATGGATCCGGACATCGTCAACGATCCGCTCTACGGACCCCAACTGCGGGATGCGCTTCTCGACCTCCCTTCGGTGTCAATAGTCACCGACCCCGCCAATCTGTTTGATCCCGAAACTGGTATCTACGTAAATTCGCGGGGAGAGGGACGGGCGTGGGAGCGGCCCGCCTCCTTTGAGTTGCTGCATCCTGATGGAACCGCGGGATTCCAGGTCAATGCCGGCCTGCGTATCCGCGGTGGCGCTTCGCGAGGTCCGGGCAATCCGAAAAACTCCTTTCGCTTCATCTTTCGCCGCGAGTATGGCCCTGGTAAATTGAGATACCCTCTGTTCGGGAGCGAGGGCGTGGAGGAGTTCGACAAAATCGACCTGCGATCCAACCAGAATTTTGTTTGGCACCGGGATTTAAGTCGGGCGCCCGAGAACACTTACCTCCGCGATGTTCTCTCCCGGGACACAGAGCGGGACATGGGCCATCCCTATTCCCGCAGCCGCTATTACCATCTCTACCTGAACGGCCAATACTGGGGGTTGTTCCAGAGCGAGGAACGCATAGACCCCGATTTCGCGGCTTCCTACCGGGGTGGAGGTCCGGGGGATTACGATTTCATCAAAGTCGATCGCGGATTCATTCAAACACCCACCGGATGGAGGAGCAAGGCAGTGCCGTTCGAAATTTACGCCGCGGAGGGGGAGATGGACACTTGGCGTCAAATCTGGGAATGGGCCGGGAAGTCGCGAAGGGGGCAGTATCTCGCCGACCACGATGACTACTTCTATCTCCTCGGCCAAGATGAGCATGGTAACCGCGACCCCGATCGGCCTGCCCTCGTCGACGAGGCCAACCTGATCGGTTACATGCTTCTCAAGCTTTTCAGTTCGGACCACGACGGCCCCATTTCTTTTTGGCAAGGATTCATCATGCCCAACAATGTCTACGCTCTCTACAACCGCAATGCGGAGGACGGGTTTTTCTTCCTTACCCACGACAACGAATTTGCATTCCATGTTACCGGTGTCCCGGAATACGACAACCGTAACGGCCCGTGGCTCGCAGGCGAAACCTTCGAGACCTCCAATCCGCACTGGTTGCACAACCAGATGGCGACCAACGCGGAATACCGCATCCGTTTCGCCGACGCTACCCATCGGGCGCTTTTCAACAACGGCGTGCTGACGGCCCAAGCATTCCTCGCCCGCATGCGAGAACGTAAAGCAGAGATTGAACGCGCCATCATTGCCGAATCGGCCCGCTGGGGAGACACCCTGAAAAGGACCCCTTTTACCAAGGCGGATTGGGAGGCGGCGGTGGCGAAGCTGGAAGGTTTTCTGCGCAACCGTGGACCGATCGTGGTCGAACAGTTCCGCGAGGTCGGGCTCTACCCCATGAGCGATCCGCCCGAAATATCCGTGACCGGGAGTGATGCCGAGGGAGACCCCGCCGTTGTCTCGATCGAGAATCCCAACCCCGGAGGCGAAGTCTTTCTCACCCTCGACGGATCCGATCCCCGGGAGATTGGCGGCGCCATCAATCCCTTTGCATTCACCTACACAAAACCTGTCGCCCTACCCCATCTTGCGACTCGTGTTCGCGCCAGGTTCCGGAGGGAGGGTGAGTGGGGTGTCCTCATCGAAGCCCCGATCCCGGGAGAGTCCCCTCAGGGGGAAGGCGAGGAGAAACTCGATTCCTGGAGGATCATTCACTTCGATGAGGCCGACTTGATCGATCCGGAAAAAAACGCCTCCGTTTGGGGCGACCGGGCAGACCCGGACAGGGATAGCATTCCGAATCTAATGGAGTATTATATGGGTCTCGATCCGAACGGCGGCGATCATGGGAACCCCTGGCTAATTACCGTGGACCCCGCCGGTTCCAACACCGTCAAATTTTCCTACCTTCGGTCGGTTGCCGTGGATGTGAGCTTGTGCCGACCAGAGTGGACCAAAGATCTTTCCGCTTCCCCGGTGATCTAGTCTTCGGAAAATATCACCTACCGGCAAGGGAACAATCTGGGCGATCAAGCGATGATCGAGGCCACGGTTCCGATTGCCCCCGGAGATAAGGCCATTTTCGTGCGCCTCAGATGCGAAAAACCAACAAATCCCCTACTTCCCGCTTTCCAACTCTCCCTTACCGACCATCGATCAACTGGCGAGGAATCGATCCTGAGGATACCTTGAAAAATTGACTTTTAACGCATTTCTAACGATGAATAGGAGCTTATTGGGCGATGCGGATCCGAAAAACCGCAAAAATTATCAAGTCTCCTTTCTTATGTTTCCCATTTTCCCTCCTCCCCCTGCGTGTCTCGGCTTAGTTAAGGAGCGGAGACGAAAAACCCCCTCCTCGGCGGCTACGCCGCTAAAAAGTAATTTCCGATCAGTGCGACCGATCGACGGTCGGAAGGATCCTTTCCTCAATCAGCGAATCTTCTTCGCCTTCCTGTATCTCTGCTTCGCCAGCGTCGGGGAAGCGGAGGAAGAAAGCACTAAGGACGGAACCCTTGGATCGGTCGAAACCGGCGAAATTGCCCCCTCCGAGACCGGTGAATTCGACCTGCCGACTTACGAAGCTTTCGGCTATCGGATCGGGGAGATTTTCAGCGTCGACGCCGAGTTGAGCGCGGAAGAATTCGAGGCCGTAGTCCGCGGTCTCAAGCGCCAATGGGGCGATAAGGGACCGCCGACCGGCTACGATTCCGGAACCCGAATATCCGCTCTCTCGGCCCTCATGACGGAGCATCGAAAACGTTCGGAATCGAGGTTGAGCGCAATACGGACAGAAACGAACCGAAAGAACCGAGCCGAGGGTGACGCTTTTTTTGCCCAACTCGATGCCGAGGGGGCAACGCTCAAGACGGAACGGGGCCTCCACTACATGATCATCCGGAAAGGAACGGGGAGATCGCCCGATCCATCCAAAACAGTCCGCTTCCATCTCCGTGGATCGCGCCTGAATGGGGAGACTTATATCAACACCTACGAGGGCAAGAAACCTGCCGAATTACCCCTGCAACGGCTCGTGCCGGGGCTTCAGGATGGATTCCAGCTCATCGGCGAAGGCGGGAAAGCAACACTTTTTGTGCCGCCCGATCTCGCATACAAGAACACCGGGTACGGGCCCATCGAACCGGGAGAAACGCTTACGCTCGAAGTTGAGCTCCTTGAAGTTCTCGACGGGGTGGCGCCAGGGCAACCTCCCGGATCGGCTCAACAACTGCCGGAGGATGCCGTGCGACAGATGAGAGCCCAGGCCAACAAGTATATTGATGCTATAAAGAAGAATCGTGAAAAGAAGGATGCGCCACAGTAAAACCCCCTCCTCGGCGGCTGTGCCTGCCATGCCACGCCTTAACTCAATTAGGCGACGGCGGGAGCCCAGTCGAAGGGCTGGGCCGCTAAAACGCAAATTTCTATCCGCACCCTTTTTCTCATGAAACCGCACTTGTTCCATATCCTGTTCCTTGCGGGCTGTGTTCCCGGACCCTTAGCCGCTTCCGAGCTAACTCCTATCAAAAACTCCGCTCTGATTAACGCCGAAATGAACGATGGTGACAGTTTTATGGTTAATGGGGACGGTCGTGAATTGTATATACGTCTCTACTACGTCGATTGCCCGGAAACCGAATACGGCAGCCCTTCCGATCTGGAACGAATCCGCGAACAACAATTCCATTTTGGTTTGGAACAGCCTCATGACGTGGTACGCTATGGAGAACAGGCTGCTGAATACGTTAAGCAGGCGCTTTCACAGCCATTCACCATCCATACCAGTTACGCCAATGCGCCGAGGCGCTCTGCCACAAATCGGTATTATGCCTTCGTCGAAACCTACGATGGCCAAGACCTGGGCTATCTCCTTATTGAACAGGGCCTGGCCAGGATTCACGGCACGACGCGGCCAAATCCGAACGGTAAGCCCAGTCATACCGTGCTGAAAGAGCTCCAGGACCTGCGCACAGTGGCCTTGCTTAATCGTGCTGGAATCTGGCAGTCTACCCAACCCCGCATCCTGGCTGACATGCGAAAACGTCTGCGCGAAGACGCAGAGAACCTGAAACAATTGCAAAACAGTCTGGCACAAGTGCGAACCCCCGAGGACCCGCCACTCAACCTGAACACCGCATCAAACAAGGAACTCCAGTCAATCCCCGGAGTCGGCCCGGTTACCGCCAACCAAATCACCGCCGCCAGACCTTACAAGTCTGTTGATGACTTGTTGAAAATTCCCGGGATTGGCCAGAAGACTTTAGAAAAGATTTCTCCTTTCGTTACGGTAAAGGCGGAATCATTAGCCGATTGAATACTGATTAGATAATGGTGAAAAAGCGAAAGCGGTAGTTTTCAGACGCTTTCAGTGAAAATTATCAAATCTCCTTCTCCATGTTTCCCCTTTCCACTCCTCCCCCTACATGTCCCGGCCTAGCTTTGGGGCGGAGACGGAAAACCCCCGGCTCGGCGGCTACGCCGCTAAAAAGCAAATTCCTGTCCGTGATCGGTCTTGGATTGCCGGCCGCTTCCCTTGCGTTGATGGCTGCGTCCCTCGGAGCGGCCGGGGAAACTCCCGTGCATCCGGCCGATATCTCCTGGAAACCCTTGGCAAAGGCTTCCGCCTGGCCTGGGGAAACTCTCTTCGAGAAGCTCGAAGTCGATCGTACTGGCATAGATTTCACCTACTTCTGGGCGCCGCCGGAAAAGTACGAGAACGAGTGGCTTCTTGACGGGTCCCTCGGAGGTGGTGTGGCGCTGGGGGACTATGATGGCGACGGAAGAGTCGACCTATTCCTGACGCGGGCATTCGGAGGGAGCCGCCTCTACCGAAACCTGGGAGGCTTTCGCTTCGTCGACGTGACCGAGGGGGCCGGGATCGTGGATGACGGTGCGTGGGGGATGGGAGCCGCCTTCGCGGATATCGAGAACGACGGTGATCTAGACCTGTTCCTATGTTCCTACGACGCACCCAACCGACTCTTTGTCAACCAGGGAGACGGCGCCTTCGTAGAACGGGCTGAGGAAGCAGGCCTCGCATTTACCGGATCGAGTACCCAGGTGGCTTTCGCCGACTATGATCGCGATGGCGATCTTGATGCCTATCTTCTGACCTGGAGATATATCCATCCCGAAACGTATGGGCAATTCGTCAAATTTGAGATAAAGGATGGTCGGCGCGTCGTGCCCGAGGCCTATGCCGACGCGGTGGGATTCATGACCAAACCGGACGGGACCAGAGTTCCCATTAAGGTAGGGCAGAAGGACCGACTCTATCTGAATGACGGGGAAGGCCGCTTTTCCGAGGTGTCGGAAGCTTCCGGAATCACAGGCAATGACATGGGTCTTGGCCTGGTCTGGTGGGATTACGACGGGGACGGTTGGCCGGACCTCTATATCGCCAACGACTTCAAAGGCGCGGACAAGCTCTATCGGAATAATCGGGACGGAACCTTCACGGATGTCATTCTGGAGGCCATTCCCCATACTCCCTGGTTTTCCATGGGGGCGGATGCCGGAGACATCAACAACGACGGTTTCCTGGACTTCGTTGCCTCGGACATGGCGGGCACCTCCCATTACAAGCAGAAGCTGAATATGGGGGAAATGGACTCCGAGGGCTGGTTCCTCGAAGCGGCGGAGCCTCGTCAGTATATGGCCAACGCGGTTTATCTCCACTCCGGCACCGGACGCTTCCTTGAAGTGGCTCAGTTGGTGGAATTGAGCAACACGGATTGGACCTGGTCGCCCAAGCTCGACGACTTCGACAACGACGGATGGCAGGACCTCTTTGTCAGCAATGGAATGACCCGAAATTGGTTCAACAGCGATCTGATCGCTGAGCAGGCGCGGAAGGGCGGCTTTGACAGCGTCGGAGGCGCACGGGCTATTCTCGATTCCCCGATATTACGAGAGCGGAATCTGGCCTTTCGCAATACCGGGGACCTGCGTTTTGACAGGGTCTCGCAAAGCTGGGGCCTTGATCATGAAGGTGTGAGTTTCGGCGCCGCCACCGCCGACCTTGACGGAGATGGTGACTTGGATCTCGTGGTGAACAACTTCGAGGAACCGGTTTCCATCTACCGAAATCAAGGGACAACGGGAAACCGGCTTGTTGTTCATCTTCGAGGAACCATCAGCAACCGGTATGCCCTGGGCTCCTTCGTTCGGGCCGAGACCGACCAGGGCGACCAGGTGCGCTATCTTTCGCCCGTGTCCGGCTACGTTTCGTCGGACGATGTGGCTCTGCACTTCGGGCTCGGAGACTCCACCCTGGTTGCCAAGCTCTCGGTGCGGTGGCCGAACGGGGGGACGAGCCAGTACCATGGGCTTGAGGCTGGCCGCGCCTACACCATCACCGAGGATGGCCAGACCTCCGGGCCCGAGGATGGGGATTCAATGGAAACCCGTTTCCGTCGCTGGGATGGTCTTGCCGGCATCGTGCATCAGGAGGATGCCTACAACGACTTCGCGGACCAACCCCTGCTGCCGAACCGGATGTCGCGTCTGGGACCGGGTATGGCTTGGACGCAAAACGACGGGACGGGAACCCTTGCGGCATTCGTGGCAGGAGCATCTGGTCAGGCGGGAAGGGTGTTTAGCGTAGGGGAAGCCGGGATTACGCCGGGAGGCACGGGCACGGCAACTTTTCAGGCCGATGCCGCGAGAGAGGATTTGGGTGGACTTTTCTTTGATTTTGACGGCGATGGCGACGACGATCTCTATGTCGTGAGCGGAGGCTTGGGGCGATGGCCGGGTGATTTCCTGTTGGGTGACCGTCTCTATGTAAACGACGGTTCTGGCGCATATGACCGAGCCGGCAGTGATGTGTTGCCAGCGGATCGGGTCAGCGGGAGCCTGGCCGCCGCTGCGGACTTCGACCGCGATGGCGACATCGACCTTTTTGTCGGTGGCAGGCTGATACCGCGTCGCTATCCCGAAACCCCCTCCAGCCGCCTGTTGGTCAATTCGGGTGGCGTGTTCATGGACGCCACGGAAAAGCTGGCCCCTGAATTAGCCAAGACCGGCCTGGTCACTTCGGCCCTGTGGTCCGATGCTGACGGCGATGGTTGGCTGGACCTGTTGGTCACCCACGAGTGGGGGCCGATAAAGTATTACCGTAACGATCGTGGAAAGTTAACCGATATGACTAGCCGGGCGGGGCTGGCGGACTTGAAGGGGTGGTGGAACGGTATCACCGGCCGCGACATCGACAATGATGGTGACATCGACTACGCGGTGAGCAACTTCGGTCTCAATACCAAGTACCACCCGAGTCCGAACAAACCGGTCTACCTCTACTATGGCGAGTTCGGTGACCTGGATGAGATGCGGTTAGTGGAGGCGAAATACGAATCAGATACCTTATACCCGGTCCGGGGGCGCAGTTGCGCGACCGCCGCGATGCCTTTCCTCTCGGAACAGTTCACTTCGTTTCACAATTTCGCCAAGTCGTCGCTGGCGGAAATCTTCACAACCGAATGCCTCGATACGTCCTTGCGACTGGAGGCAACCGAGTTGGCCTCCGGAATAATTATCAACGAGGGTAACGGGAGCTTCTCATTCCAGCCCCTTCCGCGCATAGCGCAAATCTCGCCGGGTTTCGGGGTAGCCCTGACCGACGTGAATGGGGATGGCTTCAGCGATCTCTATGTCGTGCAGAACTTCCACAGCCCTCAGAGGGAGACGACGCGTATGGATGGGGGAGTCAGTCTCCTCCTGGAAGGACGCGGAGACGGCACATTCTCCGCCGTCTGGCCTCATCGAAGCGGACTTATCGTCTCGGGCGATGCCAAGAGCCTGGCCTCGGTTGACTTCAACCGGGACGGCTGGGTCGACTTTGTCGTCGGAGTCAACGACGGTCCCGTCCACGCCTTCGAGAACGCCGGCCAAGCAGGTTTCCGGCCGCTGGCTGTGAACCTGAGAGGGGAGCCCGGGAACCTGGCGGCGGTGGGATCACGGGTTTCGGTTACAGACGCGAGCGGTCGACGGCAGACCGCAGAGGTCTATGCCGGGGGCGGATACTTATCCCAGTCGACCTCGACCTTGTTCTTCGGCCTGGGCGATACCCTTCTCGGCGAGGAGATCGAGATCGAGGTACGGTGGCCGTCCGGAGAAGTCACGCGCCATCGGAAGACGGTTGACGGTCCGTATGTGGAGATCGGGCAAGGAGAGGCCACACTATGAAGTTGCCGGACCTACGGTTCGGCGGACCTTCATCCAATCAGCCGGTTAATCGGATACATACCAAGGACGGGGGACGTCGAACCTGGTTTTAAAACCCCCACCTCGGCGGGTGCGCCGCTAAAAGGCAGATTCCTATCAGTGGAACGATGGTTGGAGGGGATCAGGATGTGATTCTTATTCAGTTTACTTTAGCAGTGTGTTGACACGGCGGAGGATCTCAAAAATTTACTTTGGAGACTACTTCCATGAAAACACTTTCCCTCCTCCTTGCTCTCGGCCTTGTGGCCGCCATCCCGCCCACCATCCTGGTCGCCCAGGACGCGACGAAGCCGAATGTGATCTTCATCATGGCTGACGACCTCGGCTACGGAGACCTCGGCAGTTTCGGCCAGAAAAAAATCAAGACCCCACACCTGGATCGCATGGCCGCGGAGGGCATGAAGTTGACGGACTTCTACGCCGGAGCCACGGTGTGCGCCCCATCCCGCTGTGTTTTGATGACGGGCAAACATACGGGCCGCTGCCGAGTGCGCGGCAATTCCACCAGCGACATCCAGCGCTTGCATCCGGAGGATAAGACGGTGGCTTCCGCATTCAAAGACGTGGGATATGTCACCGGAATGTTTGGCAAATGGGGATTGGGCGACCTCATCGAATCCACCGGACATCCCAACCTGCACGGCTTCGATCAATTCTATGGTTACCTCAGCCAGTTCCATGCCCACAATTACTACCCGACGTTTCTCATCCGGAACAAGGAAGAGGTGAAACTACGCAATGTTCCCGAGCAGGAAATGGATAAGGGTGGCCGAAGGGGAGGTGGTTGGGCCAAGGAACGCATCGACTACTCACACGATCTCATCTTTGCCGAAGGCATGAAGTGGCTGGAGGTAAATTACAACAAGCCCTTTTTCCTCTACTTGCCATTCACCATTCCGCACGCAAACAACGAGGGGGCTCGTGGCACGGGCAATGGCCAGGAGGTTCCGGACTACGGTATCTACGAAGAGGAAAACTGGCCGGAACCGGACAAAGGCCAAGCCGCGATGATCACGCGCATGGACCGGGATGTCGGCGCCCTGTTGGCAAAGCTCAAGGAGTGGGGCATCGATGAAAACACGGTGGTGATCTTTACCTCCGACAATGGCCACCACCGGGAAGGGGGCAACCGGCCTGAGTTCTTCGATGCCAACGGACCGCTACGCGGCATGAAGCGCGCCCTATACGAAGGTGGCATTCGGGTCGCCACCATCGCCCGCTGGCCAGGGAAAATCAAAGTGGGTTCAACTTCCAACCACCAGGCTTACTTTGGCGACTTCTATGCCACAGTGTGCGAACTCACCGGTCAAAAGGTACCGGACGGTCTGCAGTCGATCAGCTTTCTTCCGGCCTTGTTAGGAAAAGAGGATCAAAAAAAGCACGCCTACCTCTACTGGGAATTTTACGAACAAGGCAGCCGGCAAGCCGTTCGCTTTGGCGACTGGAAGGCCATCCGCCAGCCAATGTTGGATGGCAAGGTCGAGCTCTTCCATCTCGGCCACGATTTGGGAGAAAGGAACGACCTCGCCTCTCAGCATCCGGACATCGTGGCCCAGGCGGTGAAGTACATGGAGGACGCACATGTACCAGACCCCACCTGGAAAGTCCGTGGCCTCCCGCGGTAGCACTGGCTGGGGGATTGCCAGCCGTTTCATCCCTGACCTCACGATGAAGCACCTGTTTTCCTTTAAAACCCCAACCTCGGCGGGTGCGCCGTCAAAAAGCAAATTCCTGTCAGTTAGGTTTGACGTATACTCCAATCCAATCTACCTGAGGATGTTGATATGAATTCCTCTTCCGCTCAAAAGGTGCTGTGTGTCCTCTACCCGGACCCGTTGACTGGCTTTCCCCCCAACTACTCCCGCGAAGATATACCCGCGCTTACCCACTACCCGGACGGCCAGACCCTGCCCACGCCGTCTTCCATAGACTTCACCAGAGGCCACCTCCTGGGGTCCGTCTCCGGCGGCCTCGGACTGGAGAGCTTCCTGACCGCACGGGGACACCGGTTCGTAGTGACCTCGGACAAGGACGGGCCGGACTCGGTATTCGAGAAAGAGTTGACCGATGCCGACGTAGTTATCTCTCAGCCCTTCTGGCCCGGCTACCTGACAGCGGAGCGCATTGCCAAGGCCCCCAACCTGAAGCTGGCCATAACGGCCGGCATAGGTTCGGACCACGTTGACCTACAGTCGGCTATCGACCGAAACATCACCGTGTGCGAGGTGACCTGGTGCAACAGCATAAGCGTCGCGGAGCATTCGGTCATGCAGATGCTGGCGTTGGTCAGGGATTTCATCCCCCAGTACGGCTGGGTGGTAAGAAGCGGCTGGAACATCGCCGACGCCGTCTCCAGATCCTACGACATCGAGGGGATGGACGTGGGCGTTGTGGCGGCCGGCAGAATAGGCTTGGCTTTCCTGAAGCGGATGAAGCCCTTCGAGGTCAACCTGCATTACACCGAAAGGCACCGGCTCTCTCCGGAAGTGGAGCGGGATCTGGGCCTGACCTTCCACGAGAACGTCGAGTCGCTGGTCAGCGTGTGCGACGCAGTCAGCATCCACTGCCCGCTCCATCCGGAGACGGAGCACATGTTCAACGACGACCTTATCAGCAAGATGAAGCGCGGGTCCTACATAGTGAACACGGCCAGGGGCAAGATCTGCGACCGAGACGCCATTGTGAGGGCCTTGGAGAGCGGCCAGTTGGCGGGCTACGCGGGCGACGTCTGGTTTCCCCAGCCGCCTCCCAACGATCACCCATGGAGAACGATGCCCAACCACGCCATGACTCCCCATACATCCGGCACGTCTCTTTCGGCCCAGGCCCGTTACGCGGCGGGAGTCCGTGAGATTCTGGAGTGCTGGCTGGATGGCCGGCCCATCCGGGACGAATACCTCATTGTGCAGGGCGGCGGCCTTGCCGGGACGGGCATTCACTCCTACACCGAGGGGAACGCCACGGGCGGCTCTGAGGAGGCGGCAAGGTTCAAGCAGAGCTAGTGTGGTGTCCCGTTAATTTGTTCACACAAACGGGGAACATTTTCAGGAGAAGGAAGGGGTCAAGACGTAAAAAATTATGCCTTACAGGGCCAGTTGCCTTGTAAAAGTGTATGAAGTACAACGGAATACAGTTTTCAAGGCCTGACCCTTTTCTTGCAGAAGGCATAACTTTTCCACGGCATGACCCCGACGGGAGTGTGAGGAAATTTCTGAGAAATGCGGGCTAAGAAGCAAATTCCTATCAGTCAGAATTCTTTGAATACGATTTTCGAACGAGCGATCAGCTTTTTTTTGAGCGCCTCCAAAATGGGATGATCCAATCCCCTTGAATTCATATCGTTGAGAACACTTCCCACTTGTTCAGGAATTTTAACTGCCATTTCGGCGATCATTTTTTGAAGTTCCGCATAAGGGAACTCACAGAGTCGTGCCATTTTTTCAAAATGCCTGGGACGAATCTGAGAATCCCGGTAGTAGGGGCCGATCTTCATCGCTAAACGCTGATCTTTCCATTGCTTCACATAAGGAAGAAGGCTCGCCAAATCATATAGAGGAGCGAGGCGAACCTGTCCGTTCACACCGAGCAAAAGGCTGTAATTCTTTGCATGCGCATCAGATCCTGATATCAGGTAATTAAATACAATCGCTTCCATGAATCGCCGACGATCTTCGATCGGTTGACTCGACCGATTGAGCAGTTTCATAATGTCGGAAACGCCTGGGCCGCCTTCGCTCTCATATTTTCCAGTAGGATGAATGGACAGCGCCTGACAAGTATCTTCCTGATGAACGCGGATTATTTTTCTACCCGACACCATCCTGTCATAGCGTTCCACGCAAATGGCCGTTTCATTTCCAAACCGAATCACCTCGCTGGTGGCCGCCCTCAACCCCAGTGCCTTGGCCAGGCTCTGACAAAAATGTTCGTTCTCAACATGTCCGTTCAGGTCCGGACGTGGGGGTTTCAGGATATGGGTAGTTGGCTCGCTGCCCCAAGGCAGATACCATTGATTGCCTCTTCGTTGGAATGCAGTTTTCGCCTGTGCGCCAGCCAAGGAGAACTGTCCCCTATCTCCGGAAGTTCGTCCCATTGCCGGGTCACGTCTTAGTTCGGCCAAGCGTTCCTCAATTTGTTCAGTGTTAAGAAGCGACTTACCTCCTTTGGCAATGCCATCAACCGCATCTGGCTTCAGGAACCGAATCGCCCCGGCGCAGTCATTCCCGATACCGCCCAACAATCCAAAGCAATCGGAGGCGCTTACGCTAAACCGGGCGGCCCACCGTTGGATGACCAGTTCATTGTCCGGCAGCAAGCCCCACAGAAAAGGCGATACTTTGTCATGCCCATGCTCTTTCTCAATGAACAACATCGACAGGGAAAGAGGAACAGCCGTGTCGATCTCACGATATTTGTCATCATAACGAAATATCAACTTTCCTCCTTTAATTCGATGAAGGGTTCCCATTCGCTGGTCACCTAAATACAACAAAAGTGCGGAATCGTTCTCAGGCATCTTCTAATCCTCTTCCAATAGCGTGTCTAGATCCGGATATTCGCCCTTAACGTGCAACTCCCTCTTTTTGTCTGGCGTAACTTCACCGACCAAATCCACATTCAGAAATGTCGCTAATCGCAAAACCTGTCCGATCCAGCATTTCTGATTCCCCCGCTCAACTCGCGAGATCCAGGCTTGCGTCACGCCTAGCTTTTTTGCTACATCCCGCTGGGACAGCCCACCTCTCCTCCGCGCAGAGGCTATAAGCTCTCCCAGATCCTGGCTGCTTCGAATAGGTATTTTCATGACATTTTGATATTAAGTCGGATATCGAAGCATCTTGATATTCATTCATATGTCAAGCGCTATTGATATTCAAATGGATATCAATTCCTCAAACCCAGGGATTTCTTGGCATAACCAGGCAGGTCGCCACCCACAAAATGAACAACAGTCCTCGGAAGAAAAACTATAATCAGAAAATAAAAAATCCCTAAATCGTTGTTGATTAGGGATTTTTATTGGTGGCCAGACCCAGAATCGAACTGGGGAGACAAGGATTTTCAGTCCTCTGCTCTACCAACTGAGCTATCTGGCCCCCCAGGAAGAGGCGGAAAAAAATCAGTCCCCGATGGTCCGTCAACTTGAATTTCTCGGGGGCTGGTTTACATTCCCCTCCGTCGCCCTCTTCGCCAGGTTGCAAAACTTGGGCTAATCGCTCGGTGGTTCGTTGGCGGTGATGGGGAGCGACGGAGAGGCCATAATCTTGAAAACCTCCTGGGCAACGAAGATGCGGTTGCGTCTTTGGCCAGTGGCCTCCTCCAGCAGCCCATTCTCGATCCAGAATTCGACCGCTCGCTGCGCCACATGGTAGGAGACATCGACCCGTTTGGCATGGCGGGCTTCAGATATTTTCCCGGGCACTTTAAATGCGCTGCCGGTCCTCCGCCATTTCCCTTGGAAATAATATGAGGGGTTGATTCCTCCTATCTTAGACCAACAATTGGCAAGAAGGATGCAAACACTATTGGCAGCGCTCGTTACTCTGGCGGTTCTGAATCCACTTTGCTGCTGTTTGACCTTGGCTGATTTGGCCGAGGCAAAACCGGCCGACGGGGCCCCCACTTCCTGCTGCGCCGGGGACCCGGAGTCCAAAACCTCACCTGAACCGGGGCATGATGCGGCCCGTTGTGAGCACAAGGCCCTCAAAGATTCGGTCCTTAAACCCAACTCCACTGCATCATTGCCGGAGGTCCCGGCAATTCCGGTGAGCGGCCTCTTTAAAACATTTACCCATCCGAAGCAATTCCACCACCCTCCCAAAGCCTTGGATGGGAGGGGAGCATCTGAAACCTTCATCGAAAAATGGGTTAGGATTCAGACGGACTGCGTACGGAGATTGTGAGCGATCATCGATGAGACCCTCGGGTCTCCCCATTCCGAAGGGAGCCGGAAAGTTCGGCTCATCCCGTTTACCCATTGTAAAGCAACCTTTCGTATTCGATGAATTCACAATCCAAAAAACTACTTAAATTATTACCGATAATTTCCGGGGGCATAGCCGGGTTTCTCATCGGCTATCTTTTATTCCGTCCGGGCCCGGAACCCGAACCGCCCACTCTGGCCTCCGAGAAGGAGACGCAAATATGGACCTGTTCCATGCACCCGCAAGTTCGGCTTCCGGACCCGGGAAAATGCCCGATCTGCGGCATGGATCTGATCCCCCTTGGAGAGGGTCATTTGGAGGAAGACGGGGCAACGCTTCGGCTTTCCGATTCGGCAAAAGTCCTGGCCTCCATTCAAACGACGCCGGTCCGACGGGGCGAGGCGCAGAGGCAACTGAGATTGTTCGGCAAGGTGTCCTATGATGAAACCCGGCTGAAAACCATCAGCGCGCGGTTTCCGGCACGCATCGAAAAACTCTACGTCAACGCCACCGGCATCCAGGTAAAAAAGGGCGATCACTTGGCCTCGGTTTACAGCCAGGACCTGTTGGCTGCACAATCCGACCTGGTTAGTTCTTTGAAGTTCAGCGCAGGGTCCGATGTCACTCAAGGTCCCAGGGAACAGTTGAGGCAGTGGGGTTTTTCAGAGGCGGATATTCGCTCCATCGAAACCAGCCTGACCGTGCAGGAGTTTTTGGAAATCGACGCCCCCATCGGCGGCACTGTTGTGGGCAAGTCCATTCAGGAAGGGGACCACGTGGAGATGGGAACCCATTTTTTCACCATCGCCGATTTGACCCACGTCTGGATTACCCTGGACCTGTACGAATCCGACCTTCCCTGGGTCCACTACGGCCAGGAAATTTCCATCAGTCCCGAGGGAAGTCCGGGTCGAAAATTCACTGGAAAAGTGTCCTTGATATACCCTGTAATCGACCCTGTAACCCGCACCGCCAAAGTGCGTGTTTCCATTCCCAACCCCGACCGGATTCTCAAACCGGGGCAGTTTGTTCGTGGGGTATTATCCGCTTCTCTCAACGCGGAGGGGGAAGTCATACTAGCGGATCTCAGCGGCAAGTGGATCAGTCCCATGCACCCGGAAGTGGTCAAGGATGGCCCGGGACAATGCGACGTGTGCGGCATGGATCTGGTGCCGGCCCGGGAGATGGGACTCGAGCCCACTTCCTCGGTGACCCAACCCCTTCTGATCCCCAGTTCGGCCGTGCTGCGAACCGGCAAGCGCGCCGTTGTCTACATCGAACGACAGCAAAAGGGCGCGCTCCATTACGAAGGACGCGAAATCGAGCTCGGGGTTCGGGCCGGGGATCAATTCGTCGTCTTGAGCGGGCTTGATGCTGGAGAACGGGTGGTCAACCAAGGCGCCTTCAAAATCGACAGCGCAATGCAGATCCAGGCAAAACCGAGCATGATGAACCCCGAGGACCGGGTTTCGGTCGATCCCGGCCCAGTGATCCCCGGAGAACTCGGGCCGCAAATCCTGGGCCCTTACCTGAAACTTCAAGCCGCTCTCTCGGGGGATGATTTAATGGCAGCCAAGGATCAGATCGAGGCCATGATGGAGTTGGCCGGGCAGACCGGCCCCTTGCCCGACCTGCTCCAAGGTATGCGGACGGCTGGCACCCTCCAAGGCATACGCAGGCCGTTCTTCGACCAGCTTTCGGCCGCCATGATCGAGGCGATAAGATCCGATCCGCTACGCTACGAAGGGGACCTCTGGCTCATGCATTGCCCCATGGTATACGAAGATGGAGGAGCCGATTGGCTACAAACTGCCGAATCCTTGCGCAACCCCTACTTCGGCGCCTCCATGTTGACCTGTGGGGAGGTGAAGGAAAACCTGACTTCGCACCAAGCTCATGAACGCTGAACCTTCACCGAATCCTATCGACAAGCTGATCAGGTTCTCTCTGGAAAACAAACTTGTCGTCTTCATTTTTGCCGCCGGTCTGATCTTTTGGGGCGTAAGGGTCGCTCCTTTCGACTGGAACATCCCCTGGCTCGAGCGCAATCCCATACCCGTAGATGCCATACCGGACATAGGGGAGAACCAGCAAATCGTATTTACCGAGTGGATGGGTCGTTCTCCCCAGGACGTTGAGGACCAAGTCACTTATCCGCTCACCACGGCCCTTCTCGGTTTACCCAAGGTCAAGGCCATCCGGAGCTTCAGCATGTTCGGTTTCGCTTCCATATACATCATTTTCGAGGAGCAGGCCGAGTTCTATTGGACGCGCACCCGGATATTGGAAAAATTGAACAGCCTTCCCGAAGGAACTCTTCCAACCGGGGTTGCGCCCAAACTGGGCCCCGATGCCACTGCGGTAGGGCAGGTGTTCTGGTATACCCTGGAAGGCCGCGACGAGCAGGGAAATCCGGCCGGTGGCTGGGACCTGCACGAATTGCGCAGTATCCAGGACTGGTACGTCCGCTTTGCCCTCCAAAGAGTAAACGGGGTTTCAGAGGTGGCTTCGATAGGGGGTTACGTGAAGGAGTACCAGATCGATATCGATCCCGACGCTCTCCGCACTTACGACATCAATCTCCACCAAGTTTTAAATGCGGTCCGCAACAGCAATATCGATGTCGGAGCCCGCACCATCGAAATAAACCAGGTCGAATACGTCATCCGCGGTCTTGGCTATATCGAGAGTCTTGATGATCTCCGTCAAACCGTTATCGCCCAACGCGAACACGTCCCCATCACCCTGGATCAGATCGCCGAAATAGAATTTGGCCCGGCCGTGCGGCGCGGCGTGTTGGACAAGGAAGGCGCTGAAGCCGTTGGCGGTGTGGTGGTCACCCGCTACGGTGAAAACCCACTTGCCACTATCCAGGCGGTCAAGGAAATGATTCGCGAGATCACTCCCGGCCTCCCAAAGAAGACATTGGAGGACGGCAGGGTGAGCCAGTTGACCATCGTGCCCTTTTACGACCGGACGGATCTGATCAAGGAAACCTTAGGCACCTTGGAAAACGCTGTCAGGCAACAGATCCTCGTCACGATAATGGTAGTATTGCTCATGTTATTTCACCTGCGCAGCGCCGCTTTGATATCGGGGATTTTACCCCTGGCCGTCCTGTTTTCTTTTATCAGCATGAGTATCTTTGGGGTAGACGCCAACCTGGTGGCGCTATCCGGTATCGCCATCGCCATCGGCACCATAGTCGATATGGGTGTCGTCCTGACCGAAAACATCCTCAAACATTTGAATTCGGCCAAGGCCTCGGCAGGTCGACAGCTCTCCGCCCTGGAGATCGTCTACAACGCCTGCTCGGAAGTAGGAGGCGCGGTGGTCACGGCGGTGTTGACCACCGTAATCAGTTTTCTGCCGGTGTTTGCCATGGAAGCGGCGGAAGGGAAGCTGTTCAAACCATTGGCCTACACGAAAACCTTTGCCTTGATCGGTTCCATCGTGGTGGCGTTGACCGTCATCCCCCCCCTGGCTCACGGGTTGATTTCCGGCAAATTCAAAAGCGACCATCTGCGCAAAAGCTTCTGGGCGGCGCTGGGCGTCCTCAGTCTGGCCGCGGCAGCCATCGTAAGCTGGTTTCCCTGGTGGTTATGTACGGTGGTTTTAGCCGCCGCCTCTTTCCAAATTTTCAGGGACCGGCTGCCGCCCCGCTTAACCCGGTGGAGTTCCGTATTTTTGCACATCATGGTAGCCCTGATGGTGGCCGTTCTGCTCGCTCGAGACTGGGGGCCCCTTGGGCCGCAACGATCTAATGCCAACCTGGCATTTGTCCTCTTGGCCATCGGCGGGCTGCTGGGCAGCTGTCACCTCTTTATTCACCTCTACTCCCGGTTGCTGGAATTGGTTCTCAAATTCAAAGTGGTTTTTCTCGGCGCCAGCAGTCTTATCATTGCCGCCGGATTCCTTATTTGGAGAGATCTGAAAGAAGAGTTTATGCCCAACCTGGATGAGGGTTCCTTTTTGTGGATGCCCACTACCATGCCCCATGCCTCCATCGGCGAGGTCATGGACGTCATCCAAAAACAGGACAGGGCCATTCGGACCATTCCCGAGGTGGAAACCGTGGTGGGAAAGCTGGGGCGAGTCGAAAGCCCGCTCGACCCCGCTCCGATATCCATGATCGAG
Organism: Opitutales bacterium; assembly: GCA_965218995.1. GTDB lineage: Bacteria > Verrucomicrobiota > Verrucomicrobiia > Opitutales > UBA2995 > JAABVD01. The sequence goes on along the minus strand of CBDCML010000004.1, from coordinate 643,271 downwards.
ACCGTGATCAACTACAAGCCGGAGTACATTACCGATGATGACGGCAAGATCCTTACCTTTGCTTTTGATCATGAGACCCAGGCCTTCCAGAGGAATGAAGCGGGTTCCCTAATCCCGCATCCCAGAGGTCGTCCCTTCAGAAACTGGCGCGACTCGATTGCGAGTTCGGATGATATCTGGGATGAAATCGTCAAGGTCGCCCAGGTAACCGGAACGACTTCGGCCCCTAAATTGCAACCCATTGCGGCCAGGCTGGTCATGCTGCAAAGCGGAATGCGGGCGCCCATGGGCATTAAGGTATTTGGCCCGGATCTGCCCACCCTGGAATCAGCCGCCCTGCAAATCGAAGCCCTACTGAAGAAAATTCCATCTATCAGATCAGCGACCGTTTTTGCCGATCGGGTGGTGGGCAAGCCCTACTTGGAAATCGACATCAATCGTCAGGCTATCGCCCGCTACGGCATCAGCATTCGGACCGTGCAGGACGTCATCGAGGTAGCCATAGGGGGAGTTCCCATTACCCAGACCATCGAAGGCAGGGAACGCTACCCGGTTCGTCTGCGCTACCTTCGCGAGTTGAGAGACAACATCGAAGAAATCGGGAACATCCTCGTGGCTGGTTCGGACGGGGTCCAAATACCGTTAAAACAATTGGCCGAAATCAGGTACGTGCGCGGGCCCCAAGTGATCAAAAGCGAAGACACCTTTCTGGTCGGTTACGTCATCTTCGATAAAAAACCGGGTTATTCGGAAGTTGAGGTGGTCGAGGGTGCGGATGCATTTCTCAAGCAGCAACTGGCAACCGGTGAGTTCGTCCTGCCCCCGGGTGTAAATTTCAGGTTCTCCGGCAGTTATGAACACCAGGTCAGAGCCGAAAAAAAGCTCCGGATCGTTTTACCGGTGGCTTTGTTCGCTATCTTTATCATTCTCTATTTCCAATTCCGCAGGGTCTCCACCTCCCTGCTGGTGTTCTCCGGCATCGCCTTCGCCTGGGCGGGAGGATTCATCCTCATCTGGCTCTACGGACAACCCTGGTTTTTCGATTTTTCGCTCTTCGGCACAAATTTGCGGCAACTGTTTCAAATGGAAACGATAAACCTCAGCGTGGCGGTCTGGGTCGGGTTCCTGGCGCTTTTCGGCATCGCCACGGATAACGGTGTGATCGTTTGCACATATTTGCGACAGACCTTTGCCGACAGAAAGCCAGCCTCGGTGCAGGCCATTCGCAAAGCGGTGGTATACGCAGGCAACAAGCGCGTCCGCCCTGCCCTCATGACCAGCGCCACCACCATCCTGGCCCTGCTTCCCGTCCTGACCTCCACCGGACGTGGCGCCGACATCATGGTTCCGATGGCCATCCCCACTTTCGGGGGAATGCTGCTGGCCCTACTGACAATTTTTATCGTTCCGGCCCTCTACGCCCTCATCGAAGAATTAAAATTGGGTCTACACCTTCGAAAGTCCAATTAATGACAACGCTGCGCTTGATCCGGCTTCGCCCAAAAGCTACGGCAGGACAGGTCCGGCTTCGCCGCAACGGGACCGCTTCGCCAACAGGAATTTTTTCACCAAATTTATCCTGTTGCCGGCCTGTCACGCCGTAGCTTTGAGCGTAGGCGGAAGGCATCCAGTCACGAAGTGACGATGCTTAACAATATAAATACCTCATCCGTGTCCATCCGTGGTCCAGCCCGCACCAAACCGGGACTCAACTCCGTCCGCGCAAAAGGATCAAATAAACCAAGTTCATCAAGGAACCGGCGAAAGCGGCAACGTAGGTCCATCCGGCCGCATTGAGGGTGGCGGCCACTCCGCCCGCTTCCTCCCGGGCAATGATCCCCAGTCCCTCCAATTCGCGTTTGGCCCGCCTGGTGGCGTCGAATTCCACCGGTAGGGTGACCAGATGAAACAAGGTCAACATGGCGTAAATGATGATCCCCAGGTCGATGGCCAACCCCCAGGGAAGCAACCCGAGGAAGATGCCCCCAATCATGATAAAGGGCAGAAAACTCGCCGCGATGTTGACCGCCGGGGCCATGGTCTGACGGATGTTCATCATGACGTAACCCACCTTGTGTTGGATGGCATGACCGGCTTCATGGGCGGCAATCCCCACCGCAGCCAGGCTTGAACTGCGATAGTTGTGGTCGCTCAGGGCCAATTTTTTTTGGATGGGGTCGTAGTGATCTGTCAGTTGGCCGGGCACGCGCACGATTTTCACGTCGCGTATCCCCGCCTTGCGCATGATGGCATCGGCCGCCTCGTAACCCGTAATCCCTCCACGGGATGGGATGCGGGAATACTTGGCAAAGGCGGATTTGACTTTCATCTGGGCCCACATGGCAAAGATGAAAGCGGCTGCGAACAACAAAAGGCCGGAAGCCCCCGGCAAAATGAAAAAGGAAAATACAGGTGTGATGCTCATAAATTTAATGGTTTAAGCTAAATTATTGGGAAATGAACAAGCAGGCGATGTTCCAATGGAAAATTCAATCCAAAAGTGGGAAAGATATCTTCGATTTCACTGTTGAGCTTCCCTCCAGGAGGGACCAGTTCCCAGGTGGGTTTTTTTTGACTCTCCCACTGGAGTCCCGCGACTTTCCACGGCATACTGAGATATGCGGGTTAAGGTTCCAAACCGATGGTTTTGACAACTCTTAGATTAGAACAATTGAATAACCAGGGCTTACCCCATTGCCCCCCGCTACTCAAAAGAAGACCCCGAGAATCCTGGCGGGGGCCCAGGAATTAACCTTTATCGGGATACTAAGCCGCCCTCCGTCTTTTTCTCCAAATGGCGATCCCCAGAGCGATGCTGCCGAAGAACAAGGCGTAGGTCGAAGGTTCAGGAATAGCGCTGATCAGGACATTGTTGAGGCCAAATTGATCCATGCTTCCCGAACCACCTACACCATCTGAGGACCACTGCAGGAAATAATCGTCCCCAGCCGCCAATGTTATTCCGGTAATGGTGGTCGTTCTCCTGATGGTCTTCCAGGTGGGGGAACTGTCGGCCGTTTCGGGGGTGGTAAAATCCAAGGCGGGGATGGCGGTAAAGGTGTCCCCACTGTCATCTTTATGGGCGAAGTTGAAGGAATTCGACCTATCCTGATCATTGAAAACGGCGATTTCGTAGCGGACAATTATTCCCTGGAGGGCACCGCCGGTGGTATTGGTAAACCTGAGTTGAATTGATCCCGGCGTAAAATCAGCGCCTCCCGGCTGAACCCCCAGGATGTAATCCCCGCTGTTTTCCCCCAACTCGAAACCATAAATCCCCCCGGTTCTCGCCGCGTCGAAAGACGTTCCCCTGGTGTAGTCTCCCGTGGTTTCGGATCTGCCGAAATCGAGGTCGCCATCACTCAGGCCACTGATGGACCAGAAATCGGAATCCAATTGCCCGGCAACCGGATTGGCCTGAAATCCCCCTCCGCGAAAACTGTCGAAATCTTCCCAAAAAATGGTTTGGGCAGAGACCCGGGAGGAGATATTCCCCAGGAGCAAGGCCAAAAACATCCATTTCAGATAGCGCACAATGCCAACAAAATTCATCTTCAGGGGATTTTCCAGCATAATTATCTTTTTTTGCCGATGGAAAACCATACCTGGCCCGCATTTCTCACAAATTTTCTACTGCGCTCCGGAATGGGTGCTAGTGTGGCGTCCCAGAAATTTCCTTGCACGCCCATCGGGGTCAGACCGGAATGTCACTTAGTTAAGCGCGTTTGTAGAGGAATATAGTATGGACGCCAGTCGGGGTCAGACCGTGGAAAAGTTATGCCTTCCGAAAGAAAAGGGTCAGGTCTTAAAAACTGTATTCCGTTGTACTCCATACACTTTTACAAGACGACTGACCCTGTAAGGCATAACTTTTTACGTCTTGACCCCTTCCCCCGCGATCTCGAAAAAGTCCGCCATTTGCGTGAACAAATTAACGGGACATGACACTGGCCCTTCCCCATAACCCGGAAGAGCGGAGCTACTGCGACTGCTGGAGCAACCCCTCCCGCCGCAGGTAGGAATCCGGGTCTGGTTCGCGGCCCATGAAATCGATAAAGAGCCGCATGGGATCTTCCGCATTGCCGCGGCTCAGCACTTTGTCCTTGAAGGAGCGCCCCGTCTCCGGGTTGAGCAGACCTTCCTTTTCGAATCGCGTGAAGGCATCGGCATCGAGCACTTCAGCCCATTTATAGGAATAATAGCCGGCGGCATATCCGGTGGGATTGGAAAAGAGGTGGCCGAAATTGTATAGATTCAACGGCACTTTGCCTTTCCGGGGAGCCAAATAGGGAAGAAGGACTTTTTTCAGGTCCGCTTCCAGGTCTTTTCCGCGGAAATCGCTGTAGTTCAGGTGCATTTCCAGATCCATCTTGGCGAAGGCCAACTGACGCATGGCCAGGGATGCGGCATTGAAATTCCGGGCCGCCTTCATCTTGTGGTAGAGTTCATCCGGCAGGGGTTCCCCTGTTTCGTGATGGCGGGCAAACAAATCGAGCCCCTTCTTTTCCCAACACCAGTTCTCCATGATCTGAGAAGGCAGTTCTACAAAGTCCCATGCCACATTTACCCCGTTCATGGACTTGATTTCCACCTCTCCAAACAGGTGGTGAATAAGGTGACCGAATTCGTGAAAGAGAGTCAGCACATCGTTGTGAGACAACAAGGCGGGTTTATCCGCTGTAGGCGGGCTCAAATTGCCGTGTATCTGCCCCAGATGGGGTTCCCGTTTCCCATTGCAACGGTCGCCGGTGAGGGTATAATTCATCCAGGCGCCGCTTCGTTTGGACTCACGCGGAAACCAATCGGTGTAAAAACTCCCCAGGTGGGCCCCCGCTTCATCCAGCAGTTCAAACACCTTCACCGCCGGGTGCCACACCTCGTATGCGCCATCCGTCTCCCCGGTGGTCGGGTTCTCGAAAAAAACCGCCTCAGCTTCCCGGATCGTAACCCCAAACAATGTTTGGGCAAGGGTAAACAAACCGCCCAAGACCCTATCCACCGGGAAATAAGGCCGCAGTTTTTCCGCATCAAAATCGAAAGCTTCCTTCCGGAATTTTTCCTCCCAGTAAGCCGCGTCCCAGGGCTCCAACAACTCGGGCTCGATGCCTAGCTTCCCGGCCCGGAATGCCTTCAACGCGGCGTTTTCCCGGTCAAACTGGTTTTTGATTCTGGTATGAAGCGCTTCGACAAAGGCGAGCGCCCCCGCCCCCGTCCCGGCCATGCGCCTTTGCAAAGCGAGATCGGCAAAATGTCTGAAGCCAAGTAATTCCGCTTTCTCCTGACGCAGGGCGAGAATTTCCCCAACCAAGTGACCGTTATGGTGGGGTTCCCGGGTAGCAATGGCGTTGAAGGCGGTCCAGATTTTCCTCCGCAATGCCTCCTTTTCGGCATGACGCAAGACCGGGATCATGGAGGGAGCCTGCAGGGTGAACCTCCACTTTGGCTCCGCATCGGTGCCCAGGCCTTTGTCTCGCGCGCTTTGCCGGGCTTGTTCACGAGCCAGTTGGGGGAGGCCGGCGAGGTCCTCTTCATTATCGACCACCATCTCCCATGCGTTGATGGCGTCGAGGCAATTCTCCGCATACTTCTGGGTCAGTTCGGCCAGTTTGGCCTCGATTGCCTCCATCCGCTTTCTCCCATCGGGCGGCAGATCGGCTCCCTTGTTTCTGAAGGCGGCCACGGTTTCCTCCAGAAAACGTTTTCGTGTCCCTGTAAGGGCCCGGCCCTCCTCCGTCTCGGCATAAGCCTTGATCCGTTTCCACAAGCCCTGATTGAGTGGAATCCGGGCATGGAAGCCGCTTACCCGGGGCAGCATCCCGTGGTAAGCCCGACGCAGCTTTTTGTTGTCGCGCACGCTGTTTAGGTGCTCTACTTTCCCCCAGGCCAAGTTGAGCTTCTCAACCGCTTTTTCCATTGCGAGCATGGTATTTTGGAAAGTCAGTTTTGCCGGAACATGCCCGGCCAGCGCATCGATGTTGGCCTGGGCCAACTCCAGGGCATGGGCAATGTCCGGCTCAACCTGCTCCGGGGTCAACCGGCTCCAGCGCACCCGAAAGGCCTCTTCTAAAAAAGGATGATCCATGCCCTGACTTTAGGAGTGGAGGGGAAGGGGTCAAACCTTGCCCTCCGGAAGGTTCGTCCGGGTCTTTTCTCTCTGGGAAGGGGTTATGATTTGAGGCCCGCGCCGGCTCTGCGGGCATCCCCCTGGCATCGAAGGACCGTTTTATTCTGTTCTTGTTGAACGGAATGCGTGCCTCCAAAGAACAGTCCGTTTTGCCGCCAGGGCAAGAGCCTTTCAAACCTGGACTCGAGATGGGCCATTGAAGGCGCCGGGAAACCGGGCTCCACGTTCAAGGTGCCGTGTTCGAAGTGCACCCGGGGCGCTTCCACGGCATCGGCCAAGCCCATGTCGAAATCGATCAGGTTGGAAATCACTTGCAGGATGGCGGTGCGTATGCGGTTGGAGCCGCCGGAACCGGTTACATAAAGGGAGCCCCCGTCTTCCACAAAGGTGGGGGCCATCATGGAGGCGAGGCGCCGGTTGGGGCTCCACAAGTGAAAGCCGTTGGGGTTCAGGTCTTCTTCCCCCAGCATATTGTTCATGGTAAATCCATAATCTCCCAGCACGAACCCGGACCCGGATCCATTACTGACGCTCATTGCCGCGGCATTTCCTCGGGTATCGAGGACACTGACATGGGTAGTGCCCCGGGCCTGGAGGGGATGCTTTTTCAGGGTATCCCTCAGGGCGGCCTGAAGGTTTGAGCGCACGGAGTTTTCCGGCCCCATCTCCCCTCCGGGTGGAGAAGGGGCATGCAACCCCCGTTTGCTCCGGTTTAACAGGTTCTGTACGCGCACCAGAATTTCCAGGTGAAGGGGACTGCCGAACCCGTAATGGGCCAGGGGGTAATCTTTAAGGAGTTCGAGAGCCAGACCGATCAACGATCCCCCGACCGAGGGAGCCGGATTTGTCCAAATGGCGCCGTTACGGTACTTGAGTTTGAGGGGTTTGCGCAACCGGACCAGGTAGCTGGCAAAGTCCTCCCGGGTCAAGTGCCCACCTCGTTCCCGACAGGAGCGCGCCATGTCGCGGGCGATTTCACCTTCTGTGACCAACCGCGGGTCCCCGGCCAAACTGAGAAAAAAATCAGCCATTTTTTCCGGCAAAAAGCGTTGACCAGCCCGGAGGGGTTGATGGGGCCGATGGGGATTGCCAAATAACTTTCTCCCCGCTTCCGAACGCAGGTAAATGGCCGATACCACTTCCAGGAGGTGTTGGCTGAAGGGGGTCACCACCACCCCCTCCCGGGCCAGCTTTACGGCGGGCTCTACAACCGTTTGGAGAGGTAACCGCCCCAAGTCATGCTGGAACTTTATCACACCGGGAATGGCCCCCGGTGTGGCCCAAGAACCCGCGCCCAGGTGGAATTCCTGCACGGTATCGCCAAAGTCGGCCAGGATCGGATAGAACTCGCACTCCGGCCTTTTCCGCAATGGGGTCTGGTTGAAAAAGTCGTAGACCACATCCCCATTTGAGGTCCGGGCCAGCAGAAAACCGCCTCCAGCCGGGGAGCAGAAGATGGGCTCCGCTACACAGGCCGCGAAAAATGCGGCGGCGGCGGCATCGAAAGCATTGCCGCCAGACTCCAACATCCGGATAGCGGCGCGGGCGGTTTCCCGGTGGCCGGCTGCCACCACCCCGTGCCGGACAATTTTCTGGGCTTCCTGCATGACCTGGAGGACAATTCTCAATCAGGACAACAGTTAGCCGGGGCACGGGGGTCAAACGTTGAATAAAATCCTTGGGAAATTATGTGGAAAAGGGTTGGTCTGGACCGAAAACCCCTGTAACTTGAATCCGTGACGTTGAAAAAACTCCTATGGATTCTCCCGGGCCTATTTTTTGGGGTGGTTTTGGTGGCGTCCTGGTGGGTAATCCCCCACTATGCCGAGACCCGGTTTATCGAGAAACTTAAACAAATTGGTATTGAGACCGATTCAATCGAGTTTCGCATCGAAGGGCTGTCCCGTCCGGTAGTGAGAGATTTGCGCTTGCACATTGCGGGGCTCGATCTGGCCACCGAAGTGATCGAATTCGGTTCCCTTTTTGAGGGTTATGGGGAGGACCAGCCCCTGAGGATGACGATCAAGGGGTTTTGGGCCGGCATAAACGCGAAAATGCCCCAGGGCGTCGGGACCGTCAACAAGGCCATTTCCGAACTTCCCGAAGCCGAGTCATTCGCCATGCCCATCCCGGTCCGGATCGTTCTGGAGAAGGGGGATTTACATTACCAAAACCGGGGACGGCAGATAGCCGGCACGGTCGATGGCGAGCTATTCCTACAAGGGACCAAACTGGACTGGAGGGTCGATATCGAGGCAGAGGGGAATCCTTTGACCGGCGCCGGAGTTTTGGACTGGGAGACGGGTTGGCATCATTTTGCCGGCGAGGTAGAGGTTGATCACCGTTTCAGCCAATCCATATGGGATATTTTCGACGTGGAGCCCTGGTTCGATTGGCACGGAGGGTCGGTGCGGACCGATTACTATTTCGAAGGGGACTACAAAGCTATTCAATCGGGTCATATGCGGGGCCAATTTTCCGATGTGAGCATTCACTATAAAGGCATGCAGCTTTCCCACTTCAACAACCGGTCCAGCTTGAATTGGACCCCCGGATTGGCCACGGTGGATTTCGCCGGAGAGGGCCGGTTTGAGGATTTCCTCGACGCCACCTTCTACTGTCAGGGAAGGGCTTTCGTCGAGGCCGGTCCGGCAATCCAGATGCAGTTGGACACCTTTTCCTTTTCCTCGCAGTTCCCCATCGCCGACCTACATCTGGAGCGTAGCGGAAGCGAAGGCATTCCCGTCGAAGTGGCCGTTCTGGCCGATGAGGAAGGGGTGGACTTTCAATTCATGGGTTTGGATTTGCATCTGAGCGCTGAGATGTCGCAACAACTGGGGGGCTCGGGAGCGGACCTCATGATTAACGCCCGGCTAGCGGATGATACCCTGAAAAAAGCCTCTGCCGACATCTGGCTCAAAGAGGGCTTGTTCATATCGCCGATTCTACAAGCCAATTTTGCTACCGGTGAAATTCACGCCGCTCTCGACCACGCCATTCCGCTGGGTAATTTGGGGCGGTTTATCCTGAATGCCCCCCGGAAATACCTCTCCCGCATGGCGGTGGGGGAAGGCACCATTTACCGGTTTGACCAAGAGGTAGCCCGCGATGTGTCGATGTCTTGGCTTCCCGGCGAAAACGGGCTATTAAACATTGTGGGCGACTTTCACTCCTTGGGAGCGCTCGGTCTAGCCGCCCGGCCGGGCGAACAATCGACTTGGCAAAGGTTGACCGGGGTTCTGACCGTAAACCCGGGCGACATTAACTTCAATTATGCCCTGCGGGCAGATGAGGCGAACGGTCTGCTCTGCCGCTTGTTTTTACCCGATTACCAACTGGAAGATTTCAAAGCCTGGGATCGCTGGTTGTCCAACCCGTTCCACTTGTCGGGCAACGTGTCAGGGCAAGCCGAATTGGCCCTGAATGCCGAATCATTCCGGCCGGAAATCGCCATTACCCTGCGGGGAGGGTATTACGAAAGGGGTGGTTTGGTCCTGGATACCATTAACGGTTCCGGAAAGGTGCAATCCCTGGATCCTTTTTCTTTTAAAACCGGTGAGTCCATAACCATAGCCCACATCCGAGCAATGGAGTGGGAGGGAATCAATTTTGAGACGGATCTGGAAATCGACAAGCGAATCAACGTTTTTAAAACCAGGATCGAAACCTTGGGCGGATCGGTTCAACTCGCCGACATCTCGGTGGGACGCGAGGATATGTTTATTGAATCCGAAATCGGAGTGACCGACATAGAGACAGAGGAAGTGCTCCCTTATATTCCCAACGTGGTAGGGTTGGCCGAAGGGACCATTTCAGGGGTCCTTCCCTTTCAATGGGATTTAAGAAACAGCGATTTCAGTCTGGGGCGGGGCAACTTGAGCACCCCCACGGGAGAAACGGGTTATTTGAGCCTGAAGGTTTTCCGCGATGAGGAGAGGGAAATGAAGATGGCAAAGGACCGAAACGGATTCGTGGTCGATTCCGCCCTGGCCAACCTGAAGGACTCTTCCCTGGATATCGATATCCTGCCGCCCAATGCGGAATCGGCCGAAACGCGGGTAAGGTTGAATATCAAAGGATACCTGGACACCCGGCTGGTCAAGGCCCCGGTCGACCTGGTGCAGTATTACGAACTGCCCATGGTCAATTTCGACAGCACCATGCACGCGGTAAAAGGCTGGCTGCCCCGGGTAAAGCAAATCCCCTGATTCCTCCCATCCTCCCCCTCCTACGGTTCATTGAGTCAGTGTGACCCAATGAAACAGCCTTTCGGTGGCTTGACCATGACTGGGTCATAATGGCACAATTCGGGCGGTGGGAATTATTTTTTAAGCCATTGATTTACAAAAGTTTAAGTGAATTAATCTCCTTGGCATGAAATCGGCATAAAGAAAAGAAAACCCATAACCTTAACCAAGGAGTCAATCATGAAATTAGTAAAATATCGCAATCCATTGAGGAAATTCGATCTCTGGAGTGATTTTGATCGCTTCTTCGATCTCTCGCCTCATTCCTTTTCCCGGTTCGGTTCAATTTTTGACTGGGGAACGCAGTCTGAACAGCCGGCCCTGGATTTGTATGCGGACGAAAGCAACTATTATATTCAGGCTGAAATTCCCGGGTATGACCGGAAGGAAATTGAAGTGGAACTGGAACGGGATCGACTCGTTTTGAAGGGATCCCGAAACTCGACGAAAGACGGTTTGGAATCGGAGGTAACCTTCCACCGTTCGGTTACCTTGCCGGAAAATGTAAAGGCCAACGCCATTGGGGCCCGTTACAAGAATGGTATTCTGACCGTAACGGTTCCCAAAACGGAAGCAGAGAAGGCACGCCGGATCGATGTCAAAAACTAATACCTGATTGGAGGAATAGAAGATGAACGAACTTGCCAACCAACCCCTCAAAACTGAGAAAAATAACTCTCAGGGTTATAACCGCCCGCAATATCAAATTGAAGAGCGGGAAGGCGATACGGTCGTATGGGTGGAACTCCCCGGAGTAGCCAAGGACGACCTCAACCTCACCTTGGAAAAGCGGGACCTGATTCTGGTCGCGGAAGCGTCCAACCATCGGCCTGAATCCTGGAAGGTCTTGCACCGCGAATCTGCAGACCGGACTTACCGACTACGTCTGCATTTGGGCAATTACCTCGATTGCGAGGCCATCAAAGCGGATATGCAAGATGGCGTGCTCGCTTTGACCTTGCCCAAGGCGGAAGCAGTAAAACCTCGGAAAATCAAGATTTCCTAGTCTTTTTTGGGGTATTCGAAGGGGGGCTGACCTTGATTTTTGGCAAGGATGCAAAAATCAAGGTCAGCCCCCTCCTCCTGCAACGAGACAGGGTGGAAGAAAATAATATTTGAAGAGAGGGAAAAATTTGTGGGAAATAAATGCAATGGGGCGTTTGTCCCACTCCTACCCCATGAAATTGATTCCACCTTTATATTTTACCTTTGCTTTTTTTCTGACGGTTGTCCCATCCGGGCTTCAATCGGAAGCGGTTAGAACAAATCACGCCGTCTTGGAGTTGGTTTCCGAGCGGACCGGCCTGGTTCCCGGGAAGGCCAATACGGTGGGAATTCGTTTTGAGTTGGAGGAGGGCTGGCACACCTACTGGGCCAATCCGGGTGATACGGGCCTTCCCACGGAAATTACTTGGGAATTACCCCCGGGAATCGAAGCGGGTGGCATACAATGGCCTGCTCCCCATTGGATCGAATATTTCGATTTGGTATCCTATGGCTACGAGGAGGAGGTCCTGTTGCTGGTCGACCTCGAAGTGGACGAATCATTGCCTATGGGGCAATCGGTCGATCTGGCGGCTGAGGTCAATTTTCTCGTCTGCAAGGAGGCCTGCATACCCGGCTCTGCCAAGTTGGAATTGACCTTGCCGGTGGCCCAGGCCCCGTCGCCTTCGCACTGGAAGAGCGCATTTGAGGCGACCCGAAGCCAGCTTCCCCGAACGCTGTCCAACTACCGGTTGGGGGTGGTGGACAATGGGCAGTCCTTTGCTCTGACGGTGATTGCGCCGGAGGGAATTCGCTTGGAGGGTCGCGAAGTTACTTTTTTTTCCCTGGACGGCTGGGTAGCGGCTTCCGAACCCCGGACTTCCCTGGCTGAGGGCCGGATTCTCACCCAGGTCTTGCCCAAGAGCGCACTGGAACCCGAATCGGACCAAAACAGGTTCAGGGGGATCCTGGTATCCGACGTGCCCTGGGATTCCCAAAACCGATACCCTTCCCTGAAGGTTGATGTGCCGTTTTCGGATGATCTCACCGTATCGGGCTGGGTTGCCGGCATTAAGGGAAACGCAATGATTGATCCGGGTGGCCCCACCGCTACGGGCGGGGGACCGGCCATTGGATTCTTCACTACTCTATGGTTTGCTTTTGTGGGGGGATTGCTTCTCAACCTCATGCCGTGCGTTTTTCCGGTGTTGTCGATCAAGGTTTTGGGGTTTGTCCAGCAGGCCGGGGAGGAGGCCTCAAAAGTCAAACGTCACGGGCTTGTATTCACCCTTGGGGTGCTCTTTTCGTTTTGGTTGCTGGCCGGATTGTTGTTGGCTTTAAGAGCCGCCGGGGAGGAAATTGGTTGGGGATTTCAACTGCAAACCCCGGGATTTGTAGCTGTATTGGCCAGTGTCCTTTTCTTGTTTGGCCTCAATTTATCCGGTGTTTTTGAGGTGGGGGAATCCCTCACCGGCGCCGGGGCCCAGCTCCAGGCCAAGTCCGGATATTCCGGCTCTTTCTTTTCCGGTGTGCTGGCCACGGTTGTGGCCACTCCTTGCACGGCTCCTCTAATGGGAACCGCCTTGGGGGCGGTGATCGTATTGCCGGCTTACCAATCGATGCTCGTGTTCACGTCCCTGGCCCTGGGAATGGCCTTCCCCTATCTCCTCCTCTCCTTTTTTCCGGCCTTTATGAAGTATCTTCCCCGACCCGGCGCCTGGATGGAATCGTTCAAAAAGGGATTGGCCTTTTTGCTCTACGCATCGGTTGTCTGGCTGGCCTGGGTCTTCGGAAACCAAGTTGGGGTAACGGGAATGGCCGGTTTGCTGCTCGGTCTTTTAATCATGGGTGCGGCCGCCTGGGTCTGGGGCAGTTGGGGAGCTTTCCACCGGTCGAAAACCTCCCGCCGATGGGCCTCATCCATGGCTTTGCTCATTCTCGTGGCCGGCGCTTACCTACAATATCTGTCCACTCAGTTCGCCCTGGAAGAGGTAGAAGTGGTATCGAAGGATGCCTCCGGAATTGCCTGGGGCAATTATTCCCCGGCGGCGGTGGATGGCGCCCTGAAGGAGGGCAAGACGGTATTCGTGGATTTCACTGCCACTTGGTGTCTAACTTGCCAGGTAAACAAGAAAGTCGCGTTCAGCAACGATGAGGTCATTCGATTCTTTGAAGAGAATGCCATACTCCCTCTCAAGGGGGATTGGACAAAGAGCGATCCGGTCATAACGCGGGAGCTGCAAAAATTTGGCCGCAACGGAGTGCCGACCAACATCATCTACTGGCCGGATGGAACGACCCGACTATTGCCGGAGGTGCTCACCCCTGGAATCGTCCTGAACGCGTTTGAGAAGGACGCTTAATCAACCTTTGGAGGCGCCCACCTTAATTTTGGTTTAGGTCTTTATTCTCTCCAGTTTGGTGGTGGTAAGGGTGTAGAACGGATCTTCGTGCTCCTTCATCCAGTGATCCAGGATGGATCGCATTTTTTGCTTGCGAGCCCGGTAGTTTGGGCGGGAGGCCAGATTTTGGATTTCCTCTGGGTCGGTTTCAAGGTGGTAAAGCTCTTCTCCCCAATCGGTGTAGATACTGTATTTCCAGTTCTGAGTGCGGATGGTGCGAATGGGATTTACCCAAGTTTGTTTGCCGTAATATTGGCCGATAACGTAATCGCGATCAGGGCCGATTTCCGCTCCGGTAACCAGTCTGGCAACGGACTGGCCATGGCATTCAGGAGCCTGGGCTCCAGCCAACTCCAGTAAAGTAGGAACCGTGTCGACGTTGACCCAGTTGTAATCCGTTTTCCGGGGCCCGTTTGCTCCCGGAACGCGAATGGAGAGCGGTATGCGCATCATGTGCTCATACATAAAAGGCCCCTTGAATACGAGGCGGTGAAAGGTGTCCATGTCCCCATGGTCTGAGGTATTTACCACGATGGTATTTTCCCACAGACCGAGATCTTTCAGCTGGCCGATCACCCGGCCCACGTGGTCGTCGTAAAGCTTGACCTTCTGGCGGTAAAAATCGCGGTAGCCCTTCCAAGTTTCCTCCTCGGCGTCCACTATAAAGGCTCCCTGATTGTGCCGCATAAATTCCTCGTGCACTTTGGGGACGGACTTGAAATTTTGCTTTTCCCAGGATTCAGGCAACCGTACATCCCCGATGGAAACTGCGCTTAGGCCGGGTTTGTAATGATAAATGTCATGGGGATCCAAGTACATGAGGAAGAGGGCAAAAGGTGTTTCATCCCGGGCATGCCGTTGCAGGAATTCGATGCCCCGCTCAGTCGTTTTCAGATCGCCCGTCTGTTTATTTTCTTCGCCCCAACCCGCCTTTGCACTGGGGTGGTCGCCCAGGTGCCACTTCCCGAAGAATCCGGTTGTATAGCCGGCTTGCTGAAGGAAACTGCCGATGGTAGGCAGTTTGAGGTTGGTCCCGCCCAGGGCTTTGGAGTTGTTCATCATCTCCGTTTTGTGCGGGTAAAACCCGGTCAACATCGAGGAGCGACTGGGGGAACATTGCGGGGTGGTGCAGAAGGCATTTTCAAACACGGTTGATTCCGCGGCCAGTGCATCCTGATGGGGGGTATGGAAAAATGAATTGGCTCGGCCTTGGGCTTGCCAGTGCTGTTGATCGGAACAGAGGTGGAGAATATTGTGTTTTCCCGCGGTCTTCAGGGCGGTCGCGGAATTGGGCAGAATTGCCGGAAAGGTCAGGGCCCCGGCCGCGGCGCCTGTGGTTTTTATAAACTGTCGGCGCGATTGTTTCATTGGGAGGTTTTGAGTGTCATTTCTGCGCTTCGAACGGAAAATGTTCTACAAACTGCAATTTGCATGACGCGAGAAACCCTTAAAATGCTCTAATTCTCTACCTTTTTGTGCTTCTTGTAGTCAATGCACTGACGAATGACCCGCCGAAAGGTGGCGGGCTCGACCCCGCTTTTCCGGTTTTGCCGGGCGATTTCGGATGCCAGGTCCCATTGTCTGAATAAGATGCGGTAAGCCTCGAGCAAACTGTTCTTAGGATCGTAGACACTGGTGGCTTCGGAAGTAATTCCGTTGAGTTCGATGACGCGAATACCTTCTCCGCGCTGAAGGTGTTGAACCGAGGGAACCCTGACGTCGTAACGCCCGAAGTAGAAGCCGGGGTAGGCTTGGGAGATCCGATCGATGGCGCCGGTAAGTTCCGGAGTCGCCAACCGGGTTCCATCGAGGAAGAGGCAGCCCCGGGAGTGGGTGCCGATTTCCGCCAACACCAGGGAGGTTTGAGGAGACGGGACATCGAATAATTTGCTGGCGTGCTTTTTTATGAAGAACGGGGCCATGGCCACCGCGCGGGGGTCGTCCAGGATGAGCTGTTCCACTGTTTTTTCTCCATCTCCGCTCACCGCGATGAATCTTTTGTTCGTAATGGAATAGATATGCCCTGTCTCGTCCTCGGGGAAGCGGTAGTAAAAAATTCCGTACTCCAGGCCTTTCACGAATTGCTGGACGATGATGTCGTCGAGGCTCTTCAGAAAATAGGTCTGGGCGTCCCGGTCCGAATTCAGGATGGCTACACCAACCCCGCGCTCACCCACATCGGGCTTCAGGATAACGGGATAATTAAATTCACTACCCAGTTGGAGTCTTTTAAAGCGCCGGAATTTTTCTTCGGGATCGAGTTCTTTGGGTAGCAGGGCGAAGGGGGCGACGGCCCCGCCGGAGGATTGGAGGGCCTGCAGGATACGGTGTTTGGATTCGAGCACCAGTCCGCTCAGGGGCATTCCCGGATTGGTGGCGGTGAACCAAGCCGGATTGCGGTGTTTCAATGCCAGCCAAATGACGTAGAGAACTACCGGGGGGTAAAATTTCCACAACGGCCAGAATTCCCAGCGGGAAAACCGGATCCACTTGCCCAGGAGCAGGCGTCGTCCCCTGTGGCTGAAGAGGGGAACCATGATCTTGATAACCAGAAAGAGGGAGAGAATGACCCCGATAAATCCCAATAATGCGTAATCCTGGTAAATCTCAAACCAAGCCAGCATTTGCCCCCCAAGCCAGGCGCTCATTCCCACCAGGAGCGGGGTCCAGACAGTGGCGGCCAACAGGAAGAAAAAAGAAAACCGCAGGATGCCCACCCCGAGGAGGCCGGCAGAAAAATATGTGGGCAAACGCGTGCCCGGGAAAAACCGGGTCAGGAAGATGAGCAGCATGCCTCGCCGTTCGAACCACTGGGCGCTACGGATCAAATCGGCCTCCGAAATTACCCAGCGGAGGGGGGCTTTTTGCGCCCCTTTCCTCCCCAAAACCCTTCCGGCAAAGTAGAGCAGGATATCTCCAAAGAAAATACCGATGAGGCAGGCCAAGATGGCCGGGATAAACCCGATAACCCCCTTGGCCGCCAGCAAACCAGCTGCGATACAGGTGAGGTCCTCCGAAACGAGGGTGGCCAGGGCCAGCAACAACACCAGCACCCCAAAGCCGATGCCTCGGGCCCGGATTTGTTCGAAACTGAACGGGGCCAGGGAAGCAGCAATGCGTTCGGGAGTGGCGTGGCTTTTTCCGGGACCTGCGCCCCTATCGGCCCGGGTGACAAAGTCGATGATGGGCGGGGCCGTTATATCGGGCCGGGTTATGATGAACAAATGCCCCTCCTCCAGGAGTTGCAGCTCGCTATGGGGCAAAATGCGGTGGTTTTCCCAGGCCGTTTGCACCGGAACCAGATTGTCGTCTTCGGCGTGGAGAATGAGAGTGGGGACCTCGATGGCCATGAGGCGCTCCCGCAAAGCCCGTTGGTCGGTGTCGAAGAAATTGCGGGCGTAGGGAACGTTGAGGAGGGTGTTGTCCATCCAACCGAAGTGGGGAATGCATTCCTGCAGGAACCAAAGGGCGCCCAGTTGCAAGGCATGAATGGCATGATTGATGGTATAGTCTCCCAGCAGCTCCAGTTCCTGCACCCCTATGGAGGATATAAGAAGGAGGGACTTCAATTTGCCCGGGAAGGCATGAGCATATTCCAAAGCGACCCCTCCCCCCATGCTGTAACCGGCGATATGGCAATTTTCGACGCCGAGGTGGCGCAATAATTGGTCGAGATAATAAGCATGGGCCAGGATGGAGTAATCCTCGACCTGCAATGTCGAACCTCCAAAGCCGGGAAGGTCCGGAATAATGAGCCGGAAGTTCCCCTGCAAGGCCCGGGCCGTGGACAAAAGAGAGGCCGAAGCCACCGGACTGCCATGCAGGAGAACGAGGACGGGCGCATCGGGGTTTTCCGGAGGAGTCCAATCCAGATAAGCCATGGAAACGTAGCGGCCGGTAGGCATGGTTCCACGCATTTCCTCAACCTCGAGGAAGGCTTGTCCCTCGATATAGGGCGCCTTTCCGGGCTGTCCCCACCGGACCATGTGACTGGCCAGCAAAACCAAAAGGTAAGTCAGCAGCAACCCCTTGCCGGAGATGAGCCAATGCTTGAGGGATGCGCCCATCACGGGGGTTTCCTGGGAATGGAGACGGACACCGGATCGCTCAATTCGGGAAAATCACTCCTCCTATCCCGGTAGGTGAAACGTATTTCTCTTCTCGACACGGTTATTTGGCTGAGGCTGACGGTGCGCGCGTCCGGACGCGTCATCAGCGGTGAATATGCGCTCCGGTCCGGGTCGTGACCATGGTGGAATCGGACCAGCCGTTCCGGCGCACATTTGAGACTTGGAATTTGCCTTCGAAAATCGGCTCTGCGCTCGGCCACGACCGCATCGGTTTGGAAAGCGGAAGTGGTGAGGGGAAGCTGGGAAAAACCGGGATGGGAAATACGGAGCCTTTTTCCGGCCCATTTGATGAGCACGGTGCGGCATGCCGGATCGATACCCAAGAAATGAAAAGGGGGGAAGCGGGAAAGCTCGGCCGAGGCAAAGAAAATTTCTACCTCATCCAGGTCGTCGAAAGTGCGGCAGTCCAATGGGAGACGCCCCCGCGAGAGCGGGGCCTTGGGGCGATGCCAATCCCGGGTTTCATAATAATTCAAAAGACCCAGGGTCAGACCGTGGGAATTGGCCAGAAGCCAGGTCCCTCCCCCATCGGGGTCCCGCGGACAAATATAGGCCAAGGAGTCCTCGACATGGGGTTGGGGAGGAAGCCCTTCGCTACGCCTTTTGCTTTCGTCCCGGTTGAAAAAAAGTGTGTAACCTGCCGATTGTTGGCACCAGCTTACAGTGCACATTGGGGATGGCGAGCGTTTCGAAAGCGAAGCGTGGAAGGGGCCACTCCAAAATTTTCCGGCAGGTTCGATCCATCCTCAGAGCACAAAGTGGCGATAAAGGCATAATGGTGAATGGTATGGCTTATGAGGAATTGCAATTCGCGGCGCAGGCTGGACCTGCTCCAAGGTCCGGTCTCCGGATGGTTGGCTCCGCTGTCCATTTTGATTTTCAAGGCCCGGTCGAAGTCTTCTCTCTGCAGGGTCCCGAGAAATTCCGTCAGTTCCAGCATCTTCCGGGCGGCGTATTCCGGATCTGTTTCCAGAAATTCCTCCCTCGATCGGGCATCGTAATCGATTTTGCCGGACTTTACCCCGGCCTGAAAACAGAGAAAGTGATCGAGGTTGTGCCGGAGATGTCCGCCAATGGTGGAATGGTAGCAATTGGGATGGTGCTTCACATACTGTTCCGGGGCCAAGGAGCCCAGCAATTGGATGCCTTGTTTCAAACAGGCGATGGTGTCATGCAAGATGAGTTCCATGTTGCGGAAGTTCGAAATCGGGGTTCACGTTTCGAGTCGAAGCTTCATTTGGCGCAAACGGAGAGGAAGGGGTCAATTCTTAAATCCAGGTCCTCCTTCTACGAGATCATAATTCCTGTCAAACCGTGCCCATTCGTGGTCGAGCGTGGTGTCCCAGAAATTTCCTTTCACGCCCGTCGGGGTCAGGCCGTGGAAAAGTGATGCCTTCTGCAAGAAAAGGGTCAGGCCTTGAAAACTGTATCCCATTGTACTTCATACACTTTTACAAGGCACCTGACCCTGTAAGGCATCACTTTTTACGTCTTGACCCCTTCCCCCGCGCTCGGACGCGGGAGATCCGCCTTTTCAGGGTGGTGGACTTCAGTGCGACCAGGCAGGAAGGTTCAGGAGCGGAGTCGGCCGGTTTTGAGTTCTTGCAAATAGGACTGGTAGGTTTTGATAAGGCCGACAGGCAGGGCGATTTTTCTGCGCCAACCCAACCGGTTGAGCAGGGAAATGTCCAAAAGCCTCCGGGGCGCCCCGTCGGGTTTGGCGGTGTCGTGCAGGATTTCCCCCCGATACCCCACCGTCCTTTGTATCAGCCGGGCCAAATCATCAATGGATATTTCATCGCCGCTACCGACGTTTACCCAATCGGGCGGGTTTTCCAAACCCATCAGGTAGATGGCGGCATCGGCCAAGTCATCCACGTGGAGAAATTCCCGCCTGGGGGTTCCGCTTCCCCAGATGACCACCCGGGGGGTTCCCTTTTCCTTGGCTTGGTGAAATCTGCGGATTAAAGCCGGTATTACGTGGGAGCCTTTCAAATCGTAACTATCGCCGGAACCATAAAGGTTGGCGGGCATGAGAGAATGGAAAATCACGCCGTATTGTTTACGGTAGTACTGGCACAGTTTCAGGGCGGCAATCTTGGCGATGGCATAGGGCTCATTGGTCGGTTCCAGTTCCCCGCTGAGCAAACAACTCTCCGGAGTGGGTTGAGGAGCGAATTTGGGGTAAATGCAGGAACTCCCCAGAAAGAGGAGCCGCTTTACGCCGATTTCATAGGCGGCATGGATTTGGTGGGTGGCGATGGCCAGGTTCTGGTAGATAAACTCGGCCGGGAAGGCGCTGTTCGCTCCGATTCCGCCCACCCTGGCCGCGGCGACAATGACCGCCTCCGGCCTTTCCCGTTCGAAGAACCGCCGAACGGCCGATTGATCGGTCAAGTCCAACTCCCGGCGAGTAGCGGTTTCAATTTTCTCGTAACCCAGGGACTCGAGTTTGCGCAGGAGGGCCGAGCCAACCATTCCTCCATGGCCGGAAACAAACACTTTCCACGAGGATTGCATTGTCTTGTGGCGAGGGGTCAAAGGCCCGGTCCCTGTTTGAGGGCGAGTTCCCTTTGGGCCAGTTTCAGATCGGCTTCAACCATGATTCTGACCAACCCCTTGAAATCGGTCCTGGGTTCCCAATCGAGCTGTTTCCTGGCCTTGGCCGGATTTCCAATCAATGCGTAGACCTCTGTGGGACGTTCATAGCGTCGGTCGTATCGAACAAATTCCCGGTAATCCAGGTCGAGGAGGGCAAAGGCCTCTTCGCACCATTCGCGCACCGTATGGGCTTCATTTGTGGCAATGACGTAATCGGAGGGTCGATCCTGCTGCAGTATCAGATAGATGGCTTCGCAGTATTCCTTGGCATAGCCCCAGTCAC
>CBDCML010000004.1:0-617500 GCA_965218995.1 Opitutales bacterium | reverse complement strand
CTGGAGGTGCAAGCTTCTGGTCCAAGCCCCCGTGAATGTCGGCCGTAACTATAACGGTCCTAAGGTAGCGAAATTCCTTGTCGGGTAAGTTCCGACCTGCACGAATCTTGCAACGAGTTGGAAGCTGTCTCGGAGAGGCGCTCAGTGAAATTGTAGTCGACGTGCAGATGCGTCGTACCCGCAGCAGGACGGAAAGACCCTATGCACCTTTACTGTAAGCTGCTATTGGTATTCGGTTTTTAATGCGTAGAATAGGTGGGAGACTTTGAAGTTGCGCTTCAGGGCGCAATGGAGTCACAATGTGAAATACCACTCTTTACTAATTGGATATCTAACCTCTCACCCTTATCGGGTGTAGGGACAGTGGTAGCTGGTCAGTTTTACTGGGGCGGTATCCTCCTAAAAAGTAACGGAGGATTGCGAAGGTTCTCTCAGGCCGGTTGGCAATCGGTCGTCGAGTATATGGATAGAAGAGAGCTTTACTGTGAGACCTACAAGTCGAGCAGTTGCGAAAGCAGGCCCAAGTGATCCGGTAGTGGAATGTGGAATCGCTATCGCTTAAAGGATAAAAGGTACGCTAGGGATAACAGGCTAATAACGCCCAAGCGTTCACAGCGACGGCGTTGTTTGGCACCTCGATGTCGGCTCATCACATCCTGGGGCTGGAGAAGGTCCCAAGGGTTCGGCTGTTCGCCGATTAAAGTGGTACGCGAGCTGGGTTCAGAACGTCGCGAGACAGTTCGGTCCTCTATCCGCTGTGGGCGCAGGAGATTTGAGGGGTTCATTCCCTAGTACGAGAGGACCGGGAATGACGTGCCGCTGGTGTTCCGGTTGTCGTGTCAACGGCACCGCCGGGTAGCTAAGCACGGAATAGATAAGCGCTGAAAGCATCTAAGCGCCAAGCTACTCCCAAGACGAGATCTCCCATACCCTTCGGGGTACTAAAGGGTCCTGGTAGACTACCAGGTAGATAGGCCAGATGTGTAAGTTCAGTAATGAATTAAGCTAACTGGTACTAATGACCCGTGAGACTTGTTTGTATCGCCGCGGTCGGCGTTTGTAGCTCCCACGCGCAGTTTAACGTTTATTTCCGAGCCCGGAACCCGGGCTCAACGACGTATGGGCAATAACCTTTAAAATACGTCGGGACCCACTCTGGTGACCATGGATGAGGGGAAACACCCGTTCCCATTCCGACCACGGCCGTTAAGCCCTCAATCGCCAATGGTAGTGCAACCTCGATGTTGTGCGAGAGTAGGTTATTGCCAGTTTTATGGGCCGAATGCTCCGAAAGGAGGATTCGGCCCTTTTTTTGGAAAAAGGAAGGGGTCAAGACGTAAAAAGTGATGCCTTACAGGGTCAGTTGCCTTGTAAAAGTGTATGAAGTACAACGTCGGGGTCATTCCTTGCAATCTTGACGAAGCTTGCGGAGTCAACCGATTCAAGGTTTGGCCCCTTTCCCAGGCTCAGTAGAAGATTTGTGGGATATGCGGGCTATGGCCTGCTCGGACGGGGAATTCGGGACCTCCCAGGGCTTATTTCAGGGAAATGGATATGGGACAGTGGTCGGACCCCATGATGTCGGAATGGATTCGGGCCTCTTGCAAGCGGGGGCGCAAGGAGTGGGAAATGAGAAAGTAATCGATGCGCCATCCCACATTTCTGGCCCGCGCCCCGGCCCGGTAGGTCCACCAGGTATAATTGCCCCCTTGGGTGTTGAATTCGCGGAAAGTATCGATGAAGCCATTTTGGATGTACTTGTCGAAGGAGGACCGCTCCTCCACCGTGAAACCGGGGTTGCGGGTGTTGGTTTTCGGGTTGGCCAAGTCGATTTCCTTATGGGCCACGTTAAAGTCTCCACAAGCGATCACGGGCTTGATTTTCTCCAGTTGTATCAGGTAACGGAGGAAAAGTCTGTCCCAGTCCGCGGTGCGGTATTCCAGACGGGTCAATCCCCTTTGCGAGTTGGGGGTGTAGACGTTGACCAGAAAGCAGGAAGGATATTGGGCGGTAATAACGCGTCCCTCCCGGTCGTGTAGCTCACCCCCCAGGCCGTAGCTGACCTTGATGGGCTCCTCCTTGCTCAGCAACAGGGTGCCGGAATAGCCTTTTTTCTCCGCCGAGTGGCAAAATCGGTGGTAACCGGGAAATTTATAATCGATCTGGTTCTCTTGCGCTTTAATTTCCTGAAGGCAGAGGACGTCGGGGCCCGCTCTTTCCAACCACTCGGCCAAGCCTTTTTTTAGAGCGGCGCGGATTCCGTTCACATTCCATGAAAAAAAGGTCTTTGACATAAATAGGGGGGCAGGCAATCGATTGCGAAAATTGAAAACAAGCTCCGGAGGAACTTTCAATCATTTTCCGATGCCTTCATGGCGAGGGCAATTTCTTAGCGCCTCATAAGAATCCGGTCGAGTCGCTCGAGAAAAAATTACCCGAACTGCGACTTTTCCCCATCCTGCCGGGTTCTCTTCACAGCAATCCATTTCGGATGAAAAATACTCTCGATGACTTCTTCACAAGGTTTTGAACACTTCGTTCGAAAGTATCAAAATATGGTCTTTACTACGGCAGCTCGAATAGTGGGCAATGAAACCGATGCCGAGGATATCGCGCAGGAAGTTTTTCTGCGCGCTTTCAAGCATTACGACTCTATTTCCCAAAGTGAAACCGCCGGTGGTTGGTTAAAGGTGGTAACGCGGAACCTTTGTATCAACCACCTGACCCGATACCGGAATCGCTGGAAGATGTTTACCGACCAGTTCACCCGCAGGGGTAAGGGAGAGGATGTTGAATACTTTTATTTGCCGGAGGATGAGAGCACCAGGTTGGATCTGGAGAACATCGACCGGAGGGAAATCATCTCCCAAGCGCTGCAAGCACTTCCGGCAAAACAGCGCGTTCCCCTGATCCTATACCATTTCGAACACATGAGCTATAAGGAAATCGCCCGACACATGGGGCATTCTCTGAGCAAAATAAAGACGGACATTTTTCGGGGACGAAAGGCGCTCAAAATAGTATTATCAAGATCCTTGGAGAGGGACCATGAATACCACACCTAACCCTGATCGGGATCGCCTCGATCCATGGTTGGACAACGCTCTGAGGGACCTTCCCGAACTCGAGGCCCCGGAGTCCTTGCTTCCCAAGGTGATGGCGCGGGTCGCCCGGCAAGGGCAAAAGAAGCGACAACCCTGGTTTGTCGCCTTGCGGTGGTCCCTTGCCCTGATTTCCGCCGTCTGCCTCTTGTGGGCCACCTATTTCAGCCCCCCCGCCTTTGCCTTTTTTTCCCAATATCCGTCGACCCTTCAATTAGGAAGCGTTATGGAAAACGTCAATGCTGGCATTCAAATCTTTGCAACGGTTGGGGAAGCCCTTGGAAAAGTATTCGGGTTCATTTCCCACCCCGCCCTTCTGCCGATTCTAGCAGTAATGATTGTTTTTTTGGCCAGTTTTTTTGCGGGAATGGCAACCTTGATTTTTCAGCTCACCTTTTCGTCAGGCCGACGGCCAAACCCCAACTGTTTTTCTTATGAATAATATAAAATACCTGATTCTACTTTACCTCTTAGGCGGTTTTGCCGGCATGGGGGCTCAGGAGGCGCCCGAAATTTCCGAGGAAGGAGCGGCGCAGTCTGCGGAAACTGAAGCTCCTCTCGCCGAGGATGCAATTTCGGAAAGTTCTGGCGGTTCTGAAACCGTGGCGGCAGAGGCCCTTGAAGTCGAAGAAGAGGTTGAGCAACCGGAAAAGGTTAAGCCTCGTGATTTGGTTATAATTGGCAGTGAGAATAGCCTCGGACCCAACCAAAGGTCCAAAGATATGGTCACGATTGGGGGAAATTCGTTCTCAGAGGGCCACGTCGATGGCGATATGGTTACCATTTGGGGTGACGCCACTCTGTTGGGATATGTCGATGGCAACTTCGTGGTTATTATGGGGTCCGCCGAATTGGGACCCGGCGCCGAAGTGGATGGTAGCGCCGTGGTGATTGGCGGTAAGCTAAATGTTCACCCGACTGCCAAAATTGATCAAAAGAGGGTAAACATTCCATTTTTTGTTCCGGGAATACCCGGGGGAATGCCCGGGAAATTTCAGGATTTCCGAAATTTCATCCAGGAATGTGTAATGATGGGCCGCCCAATTTCTCCCAATGTGCCCTTCACCCTGTATTTGGCCGGTATCTTTCTCCTATTTTACCTCCTTCTGGCGGTTATATTTCCAAAGCCATTGGAACGTTGTCGCATTGCGTTGAAGGATAGGCTGCTTCAGTCCTTTCTTACCGGAATTTTGACCTATGCCAGTTGGCCGCTTTTTTTACTCCTGTTGGCAATTACATTGATAGGACTGGTGTTGGTTCCCTTTGCGCAAATAACCTTGATTGCCCTCACCGTTTTCGGAAAGGCGGTGGTCTTTTTGCATATTGGAAAACAGATCGGTCGAGCCATAAACCTGCCCGCCCTGGAACATGCCCTTCTATCCATCATTCTCGGAGGAATTGTGGTATACCCTTTGTATATGATTCCTTTTTTCGGGATCTTTCTATGGTTGCTGCTTTCTATTTTGGGACTGGGCGCGGTTGTTATTTCAATCATAGGCTCTATTTCAAAGCGGAAGGAAGATGATTTCCCAGCTCCCGATGGGGAATTACCCCCTCCTCAGGCCACTAAAGATTCGGAGGATTCAGGACAGTCGGACGGGTCGGCTTTGCCTAAAAAAAAACTGAATCAACCCGGCGCTCCACTCAGTCAGGTGGATAGTGCCTCGGCCGCGCTTTTTGGAAGGGTGGGTTTTTGGTGGAGGACATTGGCTACCCTGATCGATTTGTTCGTGGTTGGAGCCATTGTCGCGTTTTTGGATATAGATTTTCCCCTCATTCCGCTTTTTGCCTACTTCATCATTTTTTGGGGTTGGAAGGGAAGCGCTTTGGGCGGCATGGCGCTCGGTATTCGTGTTCAGAAAATCTCCGGGGAACCCCTCGACTGGCCTACCTCTTTCATCCGCAGCTTTTGTTCCGCAATTTCCTTCATCCCATTCTTACTCGGGTTCTTTTGGGCTGGCTGGGACCCGGAAAAACAGTCCTGGCATGATAAAATTGCGGGCACCACCGTGGTCCGGATTCCCCCAGGGTATACTTGGAATTAATTCCAGGGAACATCCCGGCTAAGAAGATCTCTGGGGTAAATGGCAGGCCCTTTTTATTTACCTCCATGGATCAGATGCTATGGTAGGCCAATTTACACCGGAAATCCGACTTCGCATGCGGGTTGCCCCGGCCCTATTTTTTCAAAATTGATTCGAAAGTACATGGTTTAGAACATGTTGGAAAACCTTGGCAGGCTCTGGGAAATTTTCTTGAGCTCCTTTCAATGGGGACTGGGGGCTTTGTTTTCCAATATTTTTACCGTGGTGGGATTTGTTCTCGCCATCGCCATCATCATACGGGTTTTTCGGGAGCAAAGGCAACCCAGCAGCCTTCTGGCCTGGAGCTATTTTGTGTTGCTGATTCCCTACGTTGGGGCCCCTCTCTACCTCCTGTTTGGCGGCCGCAAGCTGAAAAAACGCATTCGGGCCAAGGGCCTTCTCAAACGTGCCGTGGAGGACGACACCGATCTGCCCTACGCGGAAGACATCTTTCCCACGCGAGGAAACCGGGTGGATTTTATTACCAATGGCGTCCAAGCATATCGACTTTATTGTGATTCCATAACGGGAGCGAAAGAGGAAATCCATATTCTAACTTATATTTTGAGCGATGATGCGGTGGGAAACAATATTCTCCGGCTCTTGACGGAGAAGGCGAATGCCGGGGTTCGGGTGAGGCTGTTATTAGATGCCCTGGGCTCTTTCCGGAGACCCCGGAAAGCCATCCGATCGTTGGAAGAAGCTGGAGGGGAAGTGCATTTATTCATGCCTGCTTTCCCCTTTCAGACTCACGGTTGGGCCAACCTCAGGAACCATCGCAAGATAGCCATTTTCGATTGCGAGCACGCTAATCTGGGCGGGCGCAACCTCGATTCACGTTTTTTGGGTTCCACGGCGGACCCGGGCCAATTTCATGACTTTGGCGCTCGTTATCGGGGCCCGATTGTAAACCACCTCAATCGTATATTCCTCCTGGACTGGGCTTTCGCCTCCAAGCAGGCCATTCCCGACATAGACAGTTTACAGCCGCGGCAATCCGTTGCCTCTGGCCCGAGCAAGGTGACCGGTATTGCGAGCGGACCCGACGTGGAGGGTGATCCCCTCTACGAAAGAATGGTCAACCTGATGCAGGAATTCGAAAAAGAGCTGATCATCGTAACTCCTTATTTCATTCCCGATGAGATTTTGACCCAAACCCTCGTGGTAAAGGCCCGTAGCGGAAAAAAGATTACCCTGGTCCTTCCCGAGCATTCCAACTGGAAGTTGGTAGATTTCGCGCGGTCCTATTACTTGCGGATATTGCGATCGGCCGGCATCAAAGTGCTACTTTTTCAACCGGGCATGCTACATGCCAAGGTCATGGTGGCCGACGGTTCCATCGCCATCCACGGTTCCGCCAACCTCGATATTCGCTCCCTGTTTGTGAATTTTGAAATCGGCATGGTCCACACCTCGGAGGAGGACGTCCTCGCCATTATGGAATGGTTGGGGCACATCATGGGGAACTGTCGGCCCTACGGCCTGGAGAGGGAACTCCATCCTCCCCGTTTGCGCCGGACCTTGGAAGAGGCCACCCGGTTGATCTCCCCCCTGCTTTAGTCGGGGCCGGGATAATATTCCCTATACAGTTTCTCGGCGTTGCACCTTCCGAAAAGGCGGGAGGTTTTGTAGCGAATGACTAGGGAAACGACTTGGGCGCTCCGTTTCAGGGGGTTTTCTTTCTCCCATCTTCTGGGAGAGCAAAGCATTCCACCTCCCAGGAATAAGAGATCCCCCCGCTTCTTTAATTGTGCGGACAGCTCGACATCTTCCATTAAGGGTATGTCGGGGAAACCCCCGACCCGGCTTACCTCCTCTCGCCGAAAAAACTGGCCCTGGTCACCAAAACTGTTGTGCCAGAGCTGGGCGCGCAAATCGTTCAGACCCTCAATCAACAACAAGACGGGTTTATTGTGGCCCGCCCTGAATCGTTGGCCCACCGCGCCTCCTACAGCATCCGGGTTTTGTTTAATTGAGGTCATGACCCGCCTGATCAGGGCCCCGGTCAACCGGCTGTCGGCATGGAGAACCAGGACGATATCTCCAGTGCATGCCTCGACTGCGGCGGCGATTTGGCCACCTCTTCCCCTTCGGCTGGTCAGCCATTTCGCCTGGAACGCTTGGGCGATGGCCTTGGAGTTGTCGGTGGATCCTCCGTCGACCACCAGAATTTCCTCAATGGGGCTCCCGCAATCTGCCAGGCTGGCCAAACAATTGCGCAACTGTTGGCCCTCATTTAAACAGGGTATCACGACCGAGAGGGTGGCAGCTTTTCGCTCAGCCGGGCGGGACATCAACTGACGCAGACGGGTTAGGAAGGACGGCGCCCAACAGAGGTAAAACGGTATCCATTGCGTGTAAAAGCAGACCTTTGGTTGAGACCAGATGCCCGTTTTCCCGAAATGGTCCCAGGCGGAAAAATACAGACCGGAAAGTCCGGTCAAAAGGATCCATGCGGCGGATGGAAACAGCGCGATTCCCGGCACTATCCATGCCAGATACCAGTAGTGAACGGTGGGGGAAAGCAGCACCAGGGCTGCAAGAATTGCGTAACCTCCTTTGAGCACGTCTTTTGTTCGCAGGCTGATTGCGACGACTACGATCAACAGAATTGCGCTCGATAGACCGGCCGCGGCCAGCCGGTCTCCCAGCCAGGAGAGCAACAGGTAATTGACGGAACCGTTGTGGGACATGGTTCCCCCATATTGCAACAGGCCGTAGAGAAAATGGTGGAGTTCAGGCAAAAAAAACAGGGAAGGCGCCAGGAGAGGAAGGCCGATCCAAAGCACCTTGTAAGATTTTCGGTTCCAAAACAGGAGCGGAATGAGCAATACGCTGATAATTTTTATCTGGATGCTGATGCCCAACATGACCCAGCTCCAGGCCGTCTTTCCATCTTCCCACAAAAGCAGGGCGGCCAGGGTGGTTAACACGAACAAAGCATCGAAGTGGGCTTCTCCTGAGAAAGCCAGGAGAGGCACGGGATTGAGGGCATAAAAGAGGGCGTTTTTGGGATGCATGCCCCTCCGGGTCAGGCACAACAGCAGGAGGCCGATAACAGCCATGTCGGCCAGACCGAAAAACACCTTGTAGGTAGCGGGGAGGTAGGCGATGGAATTCAGCGCTGCGAAGGACAGGATAATGAGAGGAGGATAGACCGTCTTCAGATCTTTATGGTTCATCGCCTCCCAATGGGGATCTCGTAACGCTTTCCATTCACTGGCCTCGGCGGTGAATTGGTATGGATTTTCCCCGTGGAGGACCAATTTTCCCTCCCACAGGTAACGGTTGACGTCATCGCTGTAGGGGAAGGGATACAATAACAGTCGGGAAAGGACGGACAGCCCCAAGATCAGGAAAATGGCGGATTTGAGGCTCCGCGTATTGGGGAAAACGGCCCAGGCCAAAACACCCGCTATGGCCATTGCTCCGAAAAGAAGCATGAGGGGGCGGGCATGGGTGGTCAGGGCCTCTATTCGGCCGGCCTGAAAGCAGAGGAAGAAAAACAGGCCGCAGGCAATGGCGAAAACCGCATTCCTCAGCCGATCGATCACCGGAGGGATGGGTGGTCCGGGGCGGTTTCAAATTGCACCCGTTTCGCCCGGTTGGGAGGCTGGCGCGATGGCAAAGACTGCAGTATCCCCAAGAGCCCGATATAACCAAACCCGACGGCATTGATGAGCAGGAAAGGCGCCAGGAACCATTTTCCCGAGGGGAACAATTGAACCACTGCATACCAGCAGTATCCGCTCAGTCCAATTTCCAGAAGGGGTAAAGTGGGCATTTTTACCCGGTAAGTCCTGCCAGGGGCATCCCCGCATTTGGGAGTTCGGACAAAATCACTCCGCTTGCCCATCAAGGCTTCCCCCACCGCCCTGGCGTTGGAAATGGCAATCCCTACCCCGGTAATAAGGACGAGGGGGATGCCCATTAGCCGAAAGGGCCAGGAGATGCCGGCACGCTTCTGGCTTAACCAGTATAGGGCGCTGGGGGCAAGGGCAGCCAGGGTCAGGATCAAGCCGGCAGCGACAAACCAGCCGGGAGCCACCTGTGGTCCGGCTATGGTGATGAGGGGAAGGCTGAGCAGGGTCAGAAGGACCAGGCAGGGGTGAATGGCAAAATGGGTGAGGTGAAAAAAACCCGATACCTTGTGGAACCAACTGCGCTCGGATCCAAACACGCTCGGCAATAACTTCACCGCCGTTTGTATTGACCCCTTGGCCCATCGGAACTGCTGGCTCTTAAAGGCTGCGACCGTATCGGGCAATTCGGCAGGCACCACCACTTCGGGAACGAAGCGGGCTTTCCATCCGGCCAATTGGGCGCGGTAGGAGAGGTCGAGATCCTCGGTCAAAGTATCGTATCCCCATCCCCCTGCTTCTTCGATGGCTCGCCTGCGCCACATACCGGCGGAACCATTAAAATTCATAAGGAGCCCGGTAGCGGACCGCGCGCTCTGCTCGACGGTGAAGTGCCCATCGATGCCCAGCGATTGGGCGCGGGTCAAAAGGGAGTCCCTCCGGTTCAAATGACCCCAGCGGGCTTGAACCAGCCCCACTTTGGCATCCTCTAAAAAGTAGGGCATCATTTTCTTGAGAAAATCCGGGTTCGGAACAAAATCGCCGTCGAAAATGGCCAGGAATTCGCCTTTGGAAATTTTCCGGCCCGCTTCCAGAGCCCCGGCTTTAAAGCCCACCCTATCCGATCGTCTCACCACTTGGACATCTTTCCCGGTTTTTCTCAGGGAGGAGGCGACCCGGTCGACCAGGGCCTTGGTTTCGTCGGTTGAGTCATCCAGGATCTGGATTTCATGTTTACCGGCGGGGTAATCCATGGCCGCAACGGCCCGGATGACCCGCTCGGCCACATTCAATTCGTTGTAAAGGGGCACCTGGGTGGTGATCATGGGGACCTGTTCGGGATGGGCCCACCCCGTTTGAACCGCCGCCAACCTCTGCCGGCGGACGGCCTTGCCCCCGGGGAAGGCCCGGAGATACAAAATTACCAGGAGGCAGGCGTTGAGGCCGCAGGAAAGCAACCACAGCGATCCCATCAAATAAACGGCAAGGAGGGAAATTACCGTCATATGCGGACGCTCATCTCAACAGTGGGCATTGCGCCTCCGGGAATACCGGACAACTGGGAAGTGTGGCATCGGGCCGGAGCCCATGGGCCCAAAAGATAATCAGGGGGCGAGGCCAAGTGGAATCATTTTCCCCTCCGGCCGGGAAAAGTGAGCTCAGCCACACCGGATTTATCCAGGTCACCCAGTCCCATGGCCTTCATGGTTTCATATTGCTCATAGGTGGCTTTGGCCAGGGGAAGGCGTAATTTGAACTCCTCGGCCAAGTTCAAGGCGATCAGGGAATCCTTGGCTGCATGTTCACTGGAAAAATAGCACTCGTGGTCCCGTAACAGCATATCTTCGGCATCGGTTTCCAGTACCCTGGAATTGGCCCCGGTTTGGGAAAACACTTCGCACAACATTTCCAGATCGAGCCCTAGGGCCATCCCCAGGCCCAACCCCTCGGCCAAACCCGCCGTGTTGATATTCATGACCATATTGACCAGAGCCTTGACCCGTGCGGCCGACCCGGCCGGACCGACAAAACGAATGGATTGACTGATCGATTGGAGGATTTCCCTCACCCCTGAATACTCCTCCTCGCCGCCACCGACCATGAGATAAAGCGTGCCCGCGCGGGCCTGTGGAATGCTCGAAGCCATGCAGGCTTCCAGCGATTGCCCCCCGGCTTCGCGGCAGTCCAGTTGCAGCTCCTCGTGCACGGAGGGGCTGAGGGTGGCACAGTTGATGAAGGTCTTGTTTCGGGCCTCCATGAGCAGGTTGTCGGATTCTCCGTAAAAAATCTGGCGCATGGCCTCGTCGTCCGTGACAACGGTAAAGATGACCTCGGAAAGGGAACAAACTTCCTTGAGGGTGTCGCAGACTTTGGCCCCGGTTTTTTCGGCCAAATCGTTCGCCGTGTGGGTGTTGACGTCGTATACCGCGGTGACGGGGTATTCACAATCATGAAGCCGGAGGGCCATGTTGAATCCCATCCGTCCCACGCCGACAAATCCTATTTTTGTTTCTGCCATAATGGATGAGGGGGTTGATTCATTCGATTATTTCTCTTTATTCCTTTTTACCTCGGCGATCTGCTTGTCCCAAGGCTGCGCCTTGAATTTCTTCCGCTCGGAGGAAGACAGTCTTCGCACATAGTCGAAGTAAGCTTTTTTCATCTCGGGATTCAACTCATTCCAACGATCGGTCGTTTCCTTGCGCTGTTCGGTCGGCATCTTGTTCAGGTTCTGGATGCGAGAAAGGGCCTTTCTGCGGTCTTCCGGAGACATATTCTCAACGGTTTCCAGGGTCAGGCGAAGGCGGGCCAGATCATCCCTGGACATTTTCAACAGTTCCCCCATGGCGGCCAAGTCCTCCCTGCCCTCCTGGGCTCCGGTTTTTGCATCGGCCCCCCAACCGGTCAAGCCCAAGAACAGTGTGGCCCAGAGAACGGGCCAGGCCCTCTGAATTCCGGCAGCATATTTGGGTAGCCTTGGTTTCATAACTCAGCCTCTTCAAAAATACATATTGGGAAATCGTTTTCTCCGGATCAATCAGAACTTTGGCCGATGAGGCCTTTCCTCGACAAAAAGTATTGCTTGGCAATTCAAAGCGGAAAAGTCGGCATGGGCAAGCCGGGGTTGGGCAAAACCTGTGAATTAATTGTGGGAAAATCTTCTTCCCTGCTTCTGTCAGGGACTTAGACGTTATTAACAGATGTGAAGAAGTATAGGTAATAATAAAAACCGTTGACACAAGATGTAGGGGTGGTCTTAAATTTGCCCCACTACATATGGGGGAGCTAGAACAAATTTGTCTATCATGTTACCCCTGATCCTTCTGCCCCGGTCACCTACTTTTCTAAACCAATCTCTTCCATCCACACCGCCATCCCGGACTGTCTTTTACCGCTCTATCCTACTTTCTCAGGTCATGGAACAACGCTTCACTATCGGGAATAAGACTTTTGTGCTCGATGCGGCCAAAGCGGAAGCCGCATTTGCCGCCAAAAAAATCATCAATGGGCGGGAGACCATGACCTTCAACCTCCTCCCCCTCAAGTATACGTGGGCCTACGACCTCTACCGCAAGATGAAGGCCAATCATTGGGAACCCGAGGACATTCCCATGAATAAGGATATCGAGCAGTGGAGGTCGGATGGCATCCTCAGCGAGGTGGAACGCTGGATCATCCGGATGGGGGTGGGCTATTTTTCCGCTGCCGAAGGCATTGTGGGCGATAATATCTTCCACGTCATCCGCGAGGCTGTTACCGCGCCCGAACTCAAGCTGGTTTTGGGCCGCCACGTCCACGAGGAAAACATTCACGCGGATTCACTGCTCTACATGATCAGCTCCCTCGGCCTCAATCCACACGAATGCGAGGCCATGTTCGAGGATATCGATACCATCGTCAGGAAAAATGAATTCGTGGCCCGTACATCCCGTGCCTTGCGCTATGGTCTGGACCTGAGGTCGACGGAAAACAAGCAACTCCTGGCCAAAAACATATTCGTTTTCGGCCAATGTATGGAGGGAACCCAGTTCTACGGATTGTTCGGCATGATTCTCTCACTCTACCGGCAGAACAAATTTCCGGGCATAGGCCAGATGTTCCGCTACACCCTGAGGGACGAATCGAACCACATCGAAATCCTCCGCAACCTGTTCATGGACCTGATATCCGAGAATCCGGAAGTGTGGACCGCCTCATTTCGAGAAGATTGTCGCCAGCTTATGGACGAAGCGGTTGGCCTCGAAAAAGACTTTATCCACGATTGTCTCCCGGTCAATGCGGTGGGTCTCAGCGCGGAGGATTTTACCCAGTACATCGACTACATTGCGGACCGCAGGTTGGAAGGGGTCGGGTTGGCCCCCCTCAAACCCGGTGTGGGCAATCCCTTCCCCTGGCTGGCGGAAATGATGGATATCAAAAAAGAACAAAATTTTTTCGAGGGCCGGGTGACCGAATACCAGAAGGCCTCTTCCCTGGCCTCAGTGGACGACGACGAACTCTAAAATCTTCAGCTTTTTCCCGCAGCTACTCCCATGCTAAACCGCAGTTCTTCCCTCGAACAGGATCTGGCCCTCAAAAAAATCGTGCGGGACAACCTCGCGGGCAAATCCCCCTTCAATTGGAGGGATGTCCTGAACAGGGACCGTCTCGTTCAACCCGGGGTCAAGGTCGAATCACAGGCAGGGATTATGGATATCGACTTGGCCGATATCGCCGATACGGTGGGCAACGCCTTGTCCAACCTGCTCATGGCCAAGGGGGAGCAAAATGTATTTAGTGAGCAGAACCAGGAGTTCGTGGCCAATATCACGGATGAGGTGGCCAAACATCTCCTCGATCTCCCTCACAAGCCGGGTGAATCGAATCACATTTCCCAACAGGAACTCAACCTGGAGATCGAGAGAACCCTGGTGCACCATAACGCCCACGAAGTGGCGAAAAGCCTTGTCACCAACCGATCGCATCTGATCACCGTCCAGCGCCGGAAGTCCATCTGCCGGGTCATACGCCGCAACAACCAAGTCGTATCCTGGAACGAGAACAAAGTGGAAATCGCCATTCGAAAAGCATTTCTGTCCCAGGAAAAGGATTCTTCCCCGGCCGTGGAAGTCGCTCAGGCGGTTTCGCGCCGCGTGCGCGATTCGCGCCGATCCTTCATCCACATCGAGGAGATTCAAGACCTCGTTCAGGAGGAACTGATGAAGGCCAATCACTTCAAAGTGGCCGAGGCCTACATCCTTTACCGGCACCAGCGGGGCATGTGGCGCGAAATGGAAAGGAAGCAGCCCGTGGATGTGCCGGAGGTGCGGCAAAATTCCATGGTGGTGGTCAAAGAGGAGGACGGCTCCACCTTTTTTTGGGACGGGGCCGATCTCGAGGAACGCATCCGTTATGCCCTCATCGGTTTGGATCTCAACATGACCAAGGACGAAATCGAAGCCGAGCTGAGGCGATCCCTTTTTGATGAAATCTCCCGGGAAGATTTACGAAAGACCATTATCCTAAACGCCAAATCCCTCATCGAACGGGATGCCGATTTCGCCAAATTCGCCGGTCGTATCCTGAGCACTTTCATCTACGAGGAGGTCTTGGGATGGGACATAGTCCAAAACGGGATCGGCGCCCTCAAAAGGCGCCACGTGGACTATTTCAAAAAGTATCTGCAGCACGGCATCGCCATAAAGCGCCTTTCCCCCGCGCTGCAGGAATTCGACCAGGAAAAATTGGCCGAGGCGCTCGACCCCAATGCGGACCTCGATTTCGATTACCTCGGCATTCAGACGCTCTACGACCGCTACCTGACCATCGACAAAACGGGGAAACGACCACGGCGCATCGAAACCCCCCAAATCTTCTGGATGCGCGTGGCCATGGGGCTCTTCCTGGCCGAGAAGGAGGAAAGGGAAGAAAAGGTCATTTCACTTTATGGGCTTTATAAAAACCGCCTGTTCTGCTCATCCACTCCAACCCTGTTCAATTCCGGCACTCTACATTCCCAACTGTCCTCGTGCTACCTCTACTGGGTTGATGATTCCATTGAAGGCATCATGCAGCGTGGAATAGCCGAGAACGCCTACCTATCCAAATGGGCAGGCGGTCTCGGCGGGAGCTGGACGGCCGTGAGAGGAACCGGTGGTCACATAAACGGCACCAACGGCGAAAGTCAGGGGGTCATTCCCTTTCTCAAGCTCCACAACGACCAACTCGTAGCGGTCAACCAAGGGGGCAAGCGCCGTGGGTCAGGTTGCGCCTATCTGGAAACCTGGCACAACGACCTGGAGGACTTCCTGGAACTGCGCCGCAATACCGGGGACGAACGGAGACGCACCCACGATATGAATACGGCCAATTGGATTCCCGATCTCTTCATGAAACGCATGGAGAACCGGGACCATTGGACTTTTTTCCGCGCCAACGAAGTATCCGATCTTCACGACTCCTACGGCATGGATTTCGAGGAGAAGTACCTGGCCTATGAGGCGAAAGCCGAGGCAGGCGAGGTGTGGGGAAAGAAAGTTCCGGCTATCGAAATTTGGAAGAAGATGCTCAAGATGATCTTTGAAACCGGGCACCCCTGGATCACTTTCAAAGACCCTTGCAACCTCCGGAGCCCGCAGGATCACGTCGGCGTCATTCACAGTTCCAATCTTTGCACCGAAATAACCCTCAATACGGGCAGGGATGAAACGGCCGTTTGCAACCTCGGGTCTATTGTTTTGGAGAATCATTTGGACGACGAGGGTCATCTCGACCTGGGCAAGCTTCGCCATACCGTGCGCATCGCGGTGAGGGTCCTGGACAACGTTATCGACATCAATTTCTATCCCACCGAGCCTGCCCGCAACGCCAACCAACGCCACCGCCCGGTTGGTTTGGGAGTCATGGGGGTGCAAAATTCGCTCTACAAAAAAAACCTTCCTTTCGCTTCTCAGGAAGCGGTTGAATTCAATGACGAGTTCATGGAAACCATAGCTTATTTTGCCTACGAGGCTTCGAGCGACTTGGCCGAGGAACGCGGATCCTACAGTACTTTCAAAGGCTCGAAATGGGATCGCGGCATCCTGCCGGAAGATACCCTCAATGAACTGGAAGCGCAACGCGGGGTCAAAGTTGAAGTCCCCCGTGGGGGGAAAATGGATTGGGACGCTTTGAGGGAAAAGATAATAAACCAGGGTATGCGCAATTCCAATGTGCTGGCCATCGCCCCAACCGCGACCATCTCCAACATCACCGCCACATCGCCCTGCATCGAGCCCACCTACAAGAACCTCTTCGTAAAGAGCAATCTGTCGGGCGACTTCATCGTCCTGAACCGGTTCCTCGTGCGCGATTTGAAAAAGGAAGGGCTCTGGAACCGGGAAATGTTGGATAACCTGAAGTACTTCGATGGGGAATTACAGGATATCGAATCCATTCCCTCTCAATTGAAGGAAAAGTACTCCACCGCCTTCGGGATCGAATACCACTGGCTGGTCGATGCCGCCGCACGACGTCAGAAGTGGATCGATCAATCCCAATCCGTAAACCTGTTTCTGGCCAAACCCGATTTGAAGGCCTTGTCCCACATGTATCGAGCTGCTTGGAGAAAAGGCCTCAAAACGACCTACTACCTGCGCACCCTTGGGGCCTCCAATATCGAGAAGGCCACCGTCAGGGTGAAAAAGGAGGTGCGCGGAGTGGTTGCGCAGGATAACAGGAGTGGTTACACCGAAGAAGAGAAACGAGCTTGTGGCCTCGACACCACGATGAGGGGCGGGGAGTGCGAGGCCTGCCAATAATTTCTGCTGTAACCCGCATATCTCAATACCGAGAATGCGACAGAAGCCCCGTCGGGGTCACACCGTAAAAAGTTATGCCTTACAGGGTCAGTTGCCTTGTAAAAGTGTATGAAGTACCTGTCTGCGTGCGACGCACAGGCAGGCAACGGAATACAGTTTTCAAGGCCTGACCCTTTTCTTGCAGAAGGCATCACTTTTCCACGGCCTGACCCCGACGGACCTGTCCTGCCGTAGCCCTTGGGCGAAGCAGGACCCGTGGTTTTTGTGGCTATTTCTCCCATCCGTGGTCCATTCCTAATTCGTGAGCTTTGCGAACTTTCCCCCTTCTTTGCGGCCTTCGCGAGCTTTGCGAGAGTCATTTCTCCATCCGTTCCCATCCGTGTAACCTGTCCTTGCGTAGCCTTTAGGCGAAGCGGGATCCGTGGTTCCTTCCTCCCAGGCTCGGCTCAATATCCCAGGTTGGGGGCAAGCCACTTTTCCGCTTCTGCAAGGGTAATTTCCTTTCTCAAGGCGTAGTCGACCAGTTGTTCACGCGAGATGGACCCTACCGAAAAATAACGCGAATCCGGATGGGCGAAAATGAGGCCGGAGACGGAAGATGGAGGATTCATGACATAACTTTCCGTGAGCTGGATTCCGGTGTTCTGTTCCACCTCCAACAGTTCCCATAAAACGCTTTTTTCCGTGTGATCCGGGCAGGCCGGGTAACCGGCTGCGGGGCGAATGCCGCGGTATCTTTCCGCGATAAAATCCGGGTAATCCAAATTTTCTTTCCGACCAAACCCCCAGAGCCGGCGCACTTCCCAATGAACTTTTTCGGTCAAGGCCTCGGCAAACCGGTCACCCAAGGCCTTAACCATAATGGCCGAGTAATCGTCGCCGCCAGATTCAAATTTTTTGGCGTACCTCGCCACCTCAAACCCTGCTGTAACGGCAAATCCCCCCAGAAAATCCTCTCTTCCCGAGTTTTTGGGAGCCACGAAATCGGACAGGCAAAGATAGTTGGCTCCTTTTTTCTTTTTCTTCTGCTGTCGCAAAAAATGGAACCTGCACAGCACTTTTTCCCGGTCGTCATCCCCGTAAACCTCCAAGTCGTCTCCGACCGAATTGGCAGGGAATATCCCGCAGACAGCGCGGCAATGAAAGGCCTCTTCCCCCACGATTTGTTCGAGGAGTTCAAGGGCGTCCCGATACAGATCCGAGGCCTCCTGTCCGTATTGGGGATGCTTTAAAATTTTCGGGAAAACGCCCTTCAACCTCCACGCCCAGAATAAGGGAGACCAGTCGATGAAGGGAACGATATCGGCCAGAGGGATTTCCTCCCACCGCTGTATTTCCCTATGAATCGGTCGGGCGACCTCGAACTCATCCCAGTTGGTTGCAAAGGCCCTGGCGCGAGCTTCCTCAAGGCTGAGAAGTTCCGTTGTAGACGAGCGCCTGGCATGGGAGGCCCGCAGCCTTTCCTGATCCGCCTTCAATTTCTCTACAAACTTTTCTTTCCGTTCCGAGTGAAGCAACGCGTTGCAGACCCCAACTACCCGGGACGCGTCTAAAACATGCTGCACCGGCCCGGAATAAGCCGGGGCGATTTTAACTGCGGTGTGGAGCTTACTGGTGGTG
Source organism: Opitutales bacterium (assembly GCA_965218995.1). Classification (GTDB taxonomy): domain Bacteria; phylum Verrucomicrobiota; class Verrucomicrobiia; order Opitutales; family UBA2995; genus JAABVD01. Next base: position 599,336 of record CBDCML010000004.1, on the reverse strand, counting down.
GCCCCTCCAATGAGCAGGGGGGTCTCGAACCCCAACCGTTCCATTTCCGCCGCATCGTGAATCATTTCATCGAGAGATGGAGTAATCAATCCACTCAAGCCGATAAGGTCCGCTCCCTCCTCTCGGGCTGTTTGGAGGATCTGCTCACAGGGCGCCATCACCCCGAGGTCCACAACCTCGAAATTATTGCAGGCCAGAACCACGGACACGATGTTTTTGCCGATGTCGTGCACGTCGCCCTTCACCGTGGCCAAAACCACCTTGCCCTGGAATCCACTGCTGCCCGCGGCTTGTTCCCGCTCCATAAACGGGGTCAAATGAGCCACGGCGGATTTCATGACGCGCGCGCTCTTGACCACTTGCGGTAAAAACATTTTGCCGGCGCCGAAAAGGTCCCCCACGATTTTCATCCCGTCCATGAGGGGACCCTCGATGACCTGCAAAGGCCGGTCGAATCGGAGGCGGGCTTCTTCCGTATCATCCACGATGAAGTCGGTAATCCCCTTGACCAACGCGTGGGAAAGCCGGTCTTCCACCGAACCTTTTCTCCATTCGAGATCTGCCACCCGCCTCTCCGCCGCTCGGCCTTTGACCCCTTCCGCGTAGTCTACCAACCGTTCGGTGGCCTCGGGACGCCGATTGAGAAGAACGTCCTCCACGTATTGGAGTAGTTCCTGGTCGATTTCCTCGTACACCGCCAGCATACCCGCATTGAGAATGCCCATGTCCAAACCGGCCTCGATGCTGTGATAGAGAAAGGCCGCATGCATGGCCTCGCGGACATAGTTGTTGCCGCGAAAGGAGAAGGACACGTTGCTGATTCCCCCGCTCACCCGAGCCCCCGGACACACGCGTTTTATCTCACGCATAGCCTCGATATAATCGATTCCGTAGGAGTTGTGTTCCTCCATGCCGGTGGCAACGGTCAAAACGTTGGGGTCGAATATGACATCCTGCGGATCAAAATCCAGCTCCTCCCGCAGTAGGTGGTAGGCCCGCTGGCAGATGCGCACTTTGTCCGCTCGGGTAGCTGCCTGTCCCTTCTCGTCGAAGGCCATGACGATGACGGCAGCTCCGTAACGCCGGATGGTGGCGGCTCGGTCGAGAAATTTTTCCTCCCCTTCCTTCAGGCTGATGGAGTTCACTATGCCCTTGCCCTGCAGGCACTTCAACCCGGTCTCGATGACGGACCACCGGGAACTGTCCAGCATGACGGGAACCCGCGCAATATCCGGCTCCGCCGCGATGAGGTTTAAAAAACGCCGCATGCTCCCCGCGCTGTCGAGCAAACCTTCGTCGAAATTTACATCGATAATGTTGGCGCCGTTTTCCACCTGTTGACGCGCGATGTGGACGGCCTTTTCCAAATCTCCTTTTTTGATCAATTTGCGAAATCGGGGAGAACCCGTGACATTGGTTCGCTCGCCCACCACGATGAAGGGAGCATCCTCGGCCGCAATGGTCAGGGCTTCCAGCCCGCTCAACCGCATAGCGGGGCTGGGGGAGGGGATTTTGCGGGCTGGAAGTCCCGAGGAGCCTTCCACAATGGCCGCTATGTGCTCGGGGGTCGTGCCGCAGCAACCGCCCACGATATTGATGAAGCCGGCGTGGGCAAAATCCTGCAGAAATTGGGAAGTAGTGGCCGGAGTTTCATCATAACCGGTTTCACTCAAGGGGTTGGGCAGCCCGGCATTGGGGTAACAACTGGTGTAGCAATCGGCCACGCGGGACAGTTCCTCCATGTAGGGGCGCATCTCCCCAGCCCCAAGCGCACAATTGATGCCCACGCTGATAGGGTTGGCATGGCGGACCGAATTCCAGAATGCCTCCACCGTCTGCCCCGACAAGGTCCGGCCCGAGGCATCGGTAATGGTGAAGGAAATCATTACCGGTATGCGCTCGGGCAATTCGTCCTGGAGGGTTTCGATGGCAAAGAGAGCGGCCTTGATGTTCAGGGTATCAAAGGTGGTCTCCGGCAATAGGAGGTCGGCCCCTCCGTCCACAAGTCCCCTCGCCGCCGTATAGTAGGCCTCCACCAGATCATCGAAACTCACCGCCCGGTAACCGGGATCGGCCACCTCGGGAGACAAAGAGGCCGTTTTGTTGGTCGGTCCCATTGCTCCGGCCACCCAACAAACCCGCTCAGGATTTTCCCTCATCACCTCTTCCGAAGCCCTCCTGGCCAGTTCGGCCGATACCTTGTTCAACTCATAAGCCAGATCCTCCAAACCGTAGTCCGTCTGGGCAATGGAGGTGGCGTTGAAGGTGTTGGTTTCGATGATATCGGAACCGGCATCCAGATACCGGCGGTGTATGCCCTGGATGAGATGGGGCTGGGTCAGGCTCAAGAGGTCGTTATTGCCCCTTAAATCCTTCGAATGGTTCCTGAACCGTTCCCCGCGAAAATCATCCTCGCTCAACTTGAGCTGTTGGATCATGGTGCCCATGGCGCCATCCAAAAATACAATCCGTCGTTCCAGGAGATCGCGCAATCGCTGATACTCCTGGGACTCGGGTTTTTGCGCTCGAAGTTGGGCTGCCATGGTAACAAAACAGTTTAAAAACGCATCAACATATCATGATATGTAGATATGTAAAGCGCTTCATTGCGGCTGGATGCCTGCTCCAACAGGATGGAGCTACCTGCCTGAGCGGGCTCGCAGTCAGGCGCTCCAACAGAAAAAACTAATTTTTTGAGTAGCCACAAAAAGCACAAGAGACACAAAAGGATGGGGCAGACATTTTTTGAGTAGGAGCGGCTTTACGCCGCGATTGTTTCAAGGCTATTTCCTGGGATCGTTTGCGAGAGTCATTTGCAAATCCATCCAATTAATCCACCGTCATAACTTTCTTCTGAATTAGCTCTCGCCAAGACGCCAAGGTCGCCAAGACTTTCTTTTTGACTAACCTCTTTCTCTGCGCCCTTCGCGAGCTTTGCGAGAGTCCCCTCCTAATTTCTAATTCTCTCCCTCATCCATTTACCGGAATTTTCGCGCTTTTCGCAGTTTCTTGAGAAATTTTCGCGTCTTTTTTTTCAGTTTTCTCAATTGGGGCTCAATTTCTTTCAGGACCGGTTTCTCCATCCGGTCGATATAAAGGATTCCTTCCAGGTGGTCCACTTCATGCTGGACGCAACGTCCCAGAAGCCCGTTGCAGCGCAGGTTGTGAAAGTTGCCCTGCGGATCCTGATACCGCACGCTGACCCAGTCGGGTCTTCGCACCATGCCATTGATATTGGGGAAAGAGAGGCAACCTTCCAGATATTCGGTTTCCCGGCTGGGAAGTAATTCCACCCTGGGATTTATCAGGATTATGGGCATGATCAATTCGAGGGGAGGCGATTTCCCATCGAGTCGGTAGACAAAAGTTTCGTCTCGAGACCGCGGAACATCGATGACACACAGTTGGATGGCGCGGCCGATTTGTTGGGCAGCCAACCCCACTCCTTCATTATCATGCATCGTATCCAGCATTTCCCGGCAGAGTTGGCGCAGGGCATCATCGAAGACCTCGACCTGCTTGCCCGCCTGACGAAGAATCGGTTCATTGTATTGAATGACCCTCAGTGCCATGCCTGAACAGTTTTAGGAGACGGCTTTCCGCGTCAAGACGCCTCCCACACCATTTCCCTGTCCAAAAGCCGGTTGAGAATTCTCTTGGATGCGCTCACAGTCCTGTTTTTCTCACTGACATTTCATGATTCGCCCCCTCCTGCTCCTGCTCGCCTCCCTCTTCCTGGGGTTTTTGGGCTGGTCCATCCCCGTTTACTGGCAATTGGTCAACAGCCAGCTTCTGAAAGTAGTGGGGGAACGGTCACCCAGTCTGGAGGAGAGGGCGGCCAACCTGATCCGACTCGATCAACTGGGAGCGGCCTCCATGGTAATCGAAGCGGCCGAGTCCTTGGGCAGCGGGGAGACCGAGGTATTGAGGACCCGCATTGCCCGGGAGGTGGAGTTGTTTCCCGATTACGGAATTTCGGGGGGACCCGATCCTTATTTCGACCAAATCCTCCGGCTCGATGCGCAATTGAGATCTTCGGCTCGACCCGATCTGATTTCCAACCTCATTCCCCTTCAGACACGGAAGACGCTGGGGTCATTCCTGCAAAATTCCCGCAGTAGTGCGGTTCATGCCATTCTCAATACCCGGCAAATGTCGGGCACGCGCCAGTTCATGCCGGTTTACTCCTCCGCCGGTCAACCGCTGGAAGCGACTATTCTGCTCACCGCCCTGCTCATGCAGGGAACGCACTTTTCCCCGGAGGTTGCCGCCTCCATTCGAACCTTGGCCGACCAGATTGACCAGGTGGAGGTAGTGGATAAACTCGAGCGGATCTACTTTGCCGTTTTTTCATTGGGGAAACGTTTCAACTGGAATCAACTGGTCCGCCTGCTTCCCCTTATTGAGGACGTGGGATTGCTGGAAACGGTAGCGGCCTATTCCCGCAACTTCGAGGAGCAATTCAGTTGGATATACGCGGCCATTCTACAGCAGCAGTCTACCCGTCCTTTAGTGGGCTATTTGGATCGATACCCCGAGGAGGGGATGGCCGACCTGGGTCTCAGCCTGAGTTACGGGGAAGCGGCCACCCGTTACCTGATCGAAAACATGGAAGCGGCCCATCGCCCCATCCGCCGGCTGAAATGGGCAGCCCATATGCCCTGGTGGCTGGATAACCCGGGTATTCTCCTGCCCGCAGCCGAGCATCCCAATGCTTTCCTCGTCCTGAAGGGGATCCTGACCGCCTCGGCCGCCCTCTGTTTCAACTTGTTTTGTATCGCCGTCTTTCCCCTGCTCCTACGATCTTTCCCCCGGTCGGGGAACCCCCCGGCAATGGCGGCGCTGTTGCGCTCCCTCACCCTTACCCTCATCCTGACCTTTGTCATCATATTAATGACGGAACCGGGCGTTTTCCGGCAAAGTCAAAAACCTCTACCGGATGTTCGCCTTGAATGGGCCTTTCAAGATACCGTAGAATCCTTGTTCACCCCCACCGAACGCAATGAGCTTATGGACCAGATCACCATCATTACCATTTCCATTTTTTTCCTCATGCAGGTAGCCGTCTACCTGGTCAGCCTTATGAAACTGGCGGAGATTCGCAAGATTGAAGCCGACCCCGGCCTTAAACTCGAGTTGCTCAACAACGAAGAGCAGCTCTTCGATAGCGGCCTTTATCTCGGCCTTGCCGGAACCGTCCTGGCCCTCATTTTTCTGGCCGTCGGGGTGGTCCAGGCCAGTTTGATGGCGGCCTATTCTTCGACCTTGTTCGGCATCATATTTGTTGCGATGTTGAAAATATTCCATGTCCGTCCCTTCCGCAAAAACCTGATTCTCGGCCAGGAAAGTTAACTCATGAACCGGTCCCTTCTCCTCATCGTATGTGATTTCCTGCTCATCAGCCTTCTGGCCCTGGCCCGGTTTGAAACGCCGGAGGAGGAAGGCCTGGAACAGGAGGTCATGCCGGAGGATCCCCTCCAGGCCCAGGAAGACATCATCGATGCGCTGAAGTTGTCCCTCGAGCTGGAACAGGAATCCAATCTGAACATGGCCGCTTCCCTGCAGAAGACCCAGGAGCAATTGGACGAAGCGGCCAACAACCTGCAAGCCCGCGAATCCGATCTGGATCAGACTCGCAGGGAACGCGAGTTGCTGCAAAGAAACAACCGAGACCTGCAGACTGACCTGGAGGACAGGATCGCCGTCTTGGAAAAAAGGGGGAAACAAGTCAGCGATTTGTCTGTTCGCATCGAAAAGAAGGAAAAGGAAGCGGAGGAACAAGTCAGGCAAATGGAAGCGTTGCAAAGCGAATTGAAGGAAGGCCAAGCCGCAATGGCAACGGCGGAAGCCCGGCGAAAAGAACTGGAGGAAGCCAATCGCGAGGCAGAACTTCAGGCTTATGCCCTGAACACCCAACTGCAACTGGCCGAAACAGAAACCCGGTTGGTTCGTCAGAACCTGGAACTGGCCCGGTCGGAAGTCGGCATCATTCGCAATGAAAACCAGCGCTTGCAGGAGCACGCATCTCAATTGGCCACCCGGGTGGCCCAAGGTGTTTCCGCCCAGACGGAGCGCCTGGCCGCTATCGAAGAAGAAGTGCGCCAATCCCAGCCGCGCAGTCCCAACTCGATCTTCGCCGATTTCATGGGCAGTGGCATGACCATTGAAGTGAGCTATGAGGGGTCCTCCCGCGATGGGGACGAGCGCCTGGTCACGGTGCGGCCCGTCATCGTGCGCGACGGCGAAGGTCTGAAAGCCTTGTTTGCCTGGAGCGACCTCCAACTCACCGAAAACGACCTGCGCAACCGGGGCTTGAACTTTCGTGGCGCCATTCGACTGGGAACCAGGAGTCACCCCCTCGGAAAGATGGATTTCCTCTCCCTCGATACGCGGGTAATCGCCGTGCAGCTTGAAAAAGCCTGGGAGCCCTTGATCGAAACCAGGCCCTTCCAGATCGCGCTTGAACCCCTCAAATTTCCCCGCGCCGTCCTGGTCGACCGCGAAAAGGGGCATTATGGTGAGGCCCCTTTTAAACTCGATATCGAAGCCAGAGATTATTTTCGCGTCGACAGCCGGTTGATGAACCGCCTCATGGGCGAATTTTCTCCCCGCAACTCCAATATCATGTTCAGCCAGGCCGGGGACTTGATCGGGGTCATGGTGAACCGAAAATACGCCGCCCACGTGGATAACTTTTTGCCCGGCGTTTCCGTCACGGCGGGCCGGGGGGAAACCACCCTCAAAGAACTACAGCAAGCCTATGTCCGCATGATCAATCAAGTGCGCCGACTGCCGGAAGACCTGCGCTAAAGGGCCAAATCGTGATCGTAATCATGATCGTGATCGTGATCCTTCTCCCTCTTTCGTGGGCAATAATCCGCGGTCATAACGTTCTTCTGAATTAGCTCTCGCCAAGACGCCAAGGTCGCCAAGATTTTCTTTCCTCCTGCGCTCTCTGCGAGTGTCCGTTCCTCTTTTCTAGTTTCTAGATCCTGGATTCTGGTTCGTGACCTTGGTTCCTTTTGAATCCTCTGCACCTCAGTCCCTTTTCATTCCTAATTCCTAATTCCTAATTGGCGCCAACGGCGCTTCCCCCTCTGTGTCCTCTGTGCCCTCTGTGGTTAATTTTCCCCCCTCTTCTCTTTCTCTGCGCCCTTCGCGAGCTTTGCGAGAGTCAAATAAGTCAGTGGTTTGTGACTAGTGGCGATGGTGAAAGGAGGGCGGACTTTCCTGTCCGCCATTGCCTTTATAAGGCGGGTTGAAAAACCCGCCCTCCATTAAATTCCAGTTGAAAATTCAATCCGTGAAACCTGTCCTACCGTAGCCTCTTGACCTGCGTAGCGTTGCGAAGCACGGTTTAGGCGAAGCAGGATCCGTGGTTTTTGTGTGTTTTGTGCTTTTTGTGGCTATTTCTCCCATCCGCGGTCAATCCCTCCTTCCTTCTCTTTCTTTGCGTTGCTTCGCGCTCTCTGCGAGAGTCCCTTCCTAATTCCTAATTCGTGAGCTTTGCGAACTTTCCCCCTCTGCGTTCTCTGTGCCCTCTGTGGTTAATCCCTCCTCTTCGCGAAGCGTTGTTTTATTGAAAATCCGTGTCTATCCGTGAAATCCGTGGTCAATTTCCCCATTCCAGGCTTGTAAAGTGGGGGAAACTAAGTCCTTTTGTCGGTGTCCATAAGACACCAACTCCACAACGGAATACGAAAATGAAAATCAAAGCTTACTTGAAACCTCACTGCGGATGGAGCATGGGGGTGCGCGCCATTTTCCAGAAATACGACCTCCCCTATCAAGACATCGACATCATCAATTTTCCCGAAAATTACGCCGAGATGGTGCGCAAATCGGGTCAACCACTCTCTCCTAGTGTCGAGATTGACGGCATAATGCTGGCCGACGTCAGCGGGGAAGAAGTGGAATCCTACATGCTCTCCAATGAACTGGTCGGCAACAGGGATTCCGCCACGGCGGTTCCCACCGACCGGGGATGCTCGGACGCTGAGCACGAAAGAATGCGTCAGCAGGCAGAATCGAAACCAATGCGTTTCTTTTGACCCACTCTGTGCAGCCCCTCGGGGTCACGCCTTCTCCCTCTGGGTGAGGGTTGCCCGCGCTTGTCGCGGCATTAATTCTTCTCTTTCTCTGCGCTTTTTGCGTTCTTTTGCGGCTATTTCTCCCATCCGTGGTCCATTCCTAATTCCTAATTGGCGCCAACGGCGCCTCCCCCTCTGTGTCCTCTGTGGTTAATCCCTCCTAATTTGGCTATGAAACTCTTTCCTCAATGTAAGTAGCCACCTCCGCCTGAGAGATCCGGATTTGCTCCATGCTGTCGCGGTCGCGGATAGTCACGGTTCCATCTTCGAGGGAATCGAAGTCCACCGTTATACAGAAGGGGGTGCCCGCTTCATCCATGCGTCGATAACGGCGGCCGATGGCGCCGGCCTGATCGTAGAAGACGTGGTGTCTGCCGCGCAGGTCGCGGTAAATCCGGCGGGCCATGGCCACGAGGTCCGGTTTGTTTTTGAGCAAGGGGAAAACGGCCGCCTTGATCGGCGCGATGCGCGGGTGAAATTTCAATACGTTGCGGATTTCGCCTTGCACTTCTTCCACCGTGTAGGCCGAGCAGAGCAGGGCGAGCAGGGTACGGTCGACCCCCAGAGACGGTTCGATGACGTGGGGGATATATTTTTCGCGGCGGGATTCATCGAAATATTCCATTGATTTTCCCGAGTGCTTCTGGTGCTGGGCCAGATCGTAGTTTCCCCGGGCCGCGATGCCTTCGAGCTCTTGGCGACCGAAGGGAAATTTAAAGGTGATGTCGGTGCAGGCGCGGGCATAGTGGGCCAGTTTTTCCCCCGCATGGACCTCCTTGCCCAGCAAGTCCTCCCGCAACCCAATCGATTTGTGCCAATTCAACCGGATTTCGATCCAATCCCGATAGTATTTTTCCCACAAGTCTTCGTCGGGCGGGATAAAATATTCGATTTCCATTTGTTCGAACTCCCGCGACCGGAAGATGAAATTCCGCGGGGTAATTTCGTTGCGAAAGGCCTTCCCGATCTGGGCGATACCGAACGGAATCTTTACCCGGGCGGTGTCCACCACGGATCGGAAATTGGCAAAAATCCCCTGGGCTGTTTCCGGGCGAAGATAGGTCAGGGCGGAATCATCCCGCATGGCGCCAACATGGGTTTGGAACATCATGTTGAATTCCCGGGGCGGTGTAAGGGACCCCGGCTTACCGGTTGCCGGAGAAGGGATGAGGGCCTGGAGGTCGTGTGAAGCCTCCGGGAAGGTCTTCAGTTCAACGGGCCCCAGTTCGCCCCGCTTACCTTTCCGACGCTTCAAGGTCGACGCCTTCTTTTCCGCATCCGCCTGCGCCTCGGGACCCTCCAGAGTCGATACGTAGCCGATAACCTCTCCGTCCACCACAACCGGCGCCCACAGCAGATGGTCGGCTCGATAGCGCAACTTGGATTCCCGGCAATCCACCATGGGATCGGAAAAGCTGTCCACGTGGCCGGAAGCTTTCCACACCCCGGGGTGCATGATGATGGATGAATCCTGCCCCACGATATCCTCCCGGCCGTGCACCATATCTTTCCACCAGGCATCCTTGATATTTTTGCGCAATTCGACCCCGAGCGGACCGTAATCGTAAAAGCCATTTATTCCGCCGTAGATCTCGGAGGACTGAAAAATGAATCCTCTCCGCTTACAGAGAGAAATGATTTCATCCATAGCAGGTTTAAGGGACTGAGCTTTGGCCATAAGGGGGGTAACAAGCCACGATTCCAGATAGTGGTCAAGACGTAAAAAGTTATGCCTTACAGGGTCAGTTGCCTTGTAAAAGTGTATGAAGTACAACGGAATACAGTTTTCAAGGCCTGACCCTTTTCTTGCAGAAAGCATCACTTTTCCACGGCATGACCCCGGCTGGAGCTGCGCTCCAACAGGAAAAACTAATTTTTTGAGTAGCCACAGCACAAGAGACGCAAAGGGATGGGGCAGACATTTTTGTCTGCTTTCAGTTGTAGGAGCGGCTTCGACACGCCGTTGCATAGCAACTTTGCGACGCACGGTACGCCGTAGACCTTTGGCGAAGGCGGATTCCCCCTTTTCAGCCTTTCCCCTTTCCCCATTCCCTTTCCCTCCCTTCTCCCTCTGGGAGAGGGTGGCGCAAAGCGCAGGGTGAGGGTTGCCCGCGCTTGTCGTGGGCAATAATCCGTGTCCATCCGTGTCATCCGTGGTTCCTTTCTAATTCCTCCTTACCCCTTCTTTGCGCCCTTCGGGAGCTTGCCGAGAGTCATTTCTCTATCCGTGTCATCCGTGGTTTTTCGATAGCTTGACCATGGATAGGAGCGAATTGAAATTCGTCTGCCCTGCGAAGCCTCTTGACCTGCGTAGCGTTGCGAAGCACGGTTCAGGCGAAGCGGGGTTATCTCCCCTCGCTTTTCCCTTCCGGTTGTTGCTGGGGTTGGGTTGGCGCTTCCGGCTTTGGGGTGAGTTGGCGGGCTTTTTCGATGAGTTCGATATACTCGGACCGCAATCCACCGGAGTCCCGGGCTTTGGCTTGCCGGGCCAGAACGAGCGCCTCGTCGAGGGTCATGGATTCGGTGTATCGAGAATTCCGCAACAGCATGCCGAATGCCGCCACCGAAGCGGCAAAACGGAAATCATCCGAAGCAGCGCCGAATGCGGCGCCCGGATCAACGAAGGGTTGCTCGATCAATTGGCTTTCATCGGAATCGGGCTGTTTGTAACGCAACTTTACCGTGAGCAGTTCGTCTGACTTGACCGCAGGCTCCCGGACAGCCGGGTTTTGGTACTTGAGGGGATCGACAGAGGGGGTGGTCTCTCCCGCCAATCCCGCCGGAATAATCTCGTAAAGGGCGGTGACGCTGTGCCCGGCGCCAATTTCACCGGCGTCCTTGCTATCGTCGTTGAAGTCTTCCTTGGCCAGCATGCGGTTTTCGTATCCGATCAGGCGATAGGCTCCGACAAGGGCCGGATTGAACTCGACCTGGATCTTCACGTCCTTGGCGATAGTCATCAGGGTGCCGAGCATTTGGTCGACGAACACCTTGCGAGCTTCCTTTATGGAGTCAACGTAGCCGTAATTGCCGTTCCCCTTATTTGACAATTCTTCCATGGTGGCGTCTTGATAGTTGCCCATCCCGAACCCGAGAACGGAAAAGAAGACTCCGGTTTTGGCTTTTTCTTCAATTAAACGGGTCAGGCTTCCTCGGTCGGTGGCACCCACGTTGAAGTCGCCGTCGGTGCAGAGGATGACGCGGTTGATCCCGCCTTCGATGAAGTGCCGCTGGGCCACGGAATAAGCCAATTCGATCCCGGCGCCACCATTGGTCGAGCCACCGGACCGCAGGTTGTTGATGGCATGTTTAATGGTCTCCTGGTTGTTGGCCGTGGTAGATGGCAGGGCCAAGCCGGAAGCTCCGGCGTAAACGACCACCGCTATGCGGTCACGGCCTTCCATTTGTTCCACCAGGAGATTGATCGATTGTTGGACCAGTTCCAATTTATTGGGGGAACTCATCGAACCGGAAACGTCGATGAGAAACACCAGGTTTGCGTCGGGGCGCTCAGACAGGTCGACCGCTTCTGCCTGCAGGCCGATGCGAACCAGACGGTGTTCCGGTTTCCAGGGAGCGCTGGCTGCATCCACATGTACGGTGAAGGGCGCTTCGTCCGTCGGTCCGGCATAATCGCAGGTGAAATAGTTGATCAGTTCCTCAATGCGGACCGCGTCCGGGGGCGGCAACCGGCCCCCGTTCAGGAACCGGCGCACATTGGCGTAGGAAGCCGTGTCGACATCGATGGAGAAAGTAGAGAAGGGGTGGTCGACCGGGTTCTTAAACTCGTTTTCGGGGATGCGGTCATAGGCTTCGCGGTTCCATTCCTGCTCTCTTTCCAGGTTCAAAGGTGGGGGCAGAGAACCCACGAAGCCCGAAATATTAGGTTCTTCAGGAGGTGCGTAAAAGCTCAAGGTTTTATCTGCAGCCGACCCTCCAGATCCGAGTTGGATGGAAGCACTAGCTTCCTTCAAATTGGATCTTAATCGAGACGATTCCAGAGTAGTTGTCGTTGCGATTCCGTCATCCTTTGAGGATTCGCCGACAAAAGCGGCAAATTCATATACCTCCTCCAGTACTTGCGAAACCTGTGATTGCCGCGGAGGTTCGAACAGGGTTATTGAGCTTTCGTCCTCCACAGTCGGGGGTGGAGGGGGCTCAATCCTATTGTGACCGGTCACCGAAGGCGCGGTCTGTTGCAAGGAAGCTTTGAACGCCGTCCAGGTCACAATCCCGGTCAGTCCAAGCACCAAGGTGGCCGCAATTGCACTCTGCCAAAACGGGAAAGCCAGGAACTTCTTGTCATTCGGCTGGGAAACCCGCTCGACAAATGCCTGCTCCACGGCAGCTTGCTGCGACTCGGTGAGGGATTCGGCGCCTGCATGCCGATGCAGTTCGCGTTTTAGTTCTCCAGTGAATTCCTTAAGCGATTCAAATGCTTCCTTCGCATCCGGGTCGATGGGCTTGATTTCTTCTTCGCCAAGGGCTTTGGCGGTAAATCTTGGGTCGTTTGGGTCAAGGTGTTTCATACCAGTGTCCTCGGATTTGGGGGATTTCCAGGGATTCCCATTGTTTTTTCAGGGATTGGACGGCTTGGTGCAGGATAAAGCCGACATTGCCGATGCTAAGGCCGGTTACTTCGCTAATTTCCCGGTAGCTGAAGTCCTGTTGAAACTTTAGCAGGACCAGTTCTCGTTGGCGGCGCGGAAGGGCCTCTACCAATTCGAACAACGAGGAGATGGTTTCCCGTTTGCGCTGTTCCCGTGAGTGCTCTCGGGCCGGTTCTTCCTGGAAGCTTATGTGGTCCGGATTACCAAAGCGGCTCATGCGCTTTTCCTTTCTTAGCATATTGAAGCACTGATTTCGCACGACGCGGAAAAGCCATGGAAACAAACGGTCCTCAACTTTATCGCGGGGTTGCCGACAGAGTTTGATAAACGCTTCCTGCACGGCATCCCGAGCCTGGTCGCCGTCATTCAACAGGCAGTGAGCGTAACGGATGAGGGCGGATTGATGGATTTCCATCGCCTCCCTCACCCAGGCCCACTGACTCTCCAACGAGACTTCAGGCGGCATGGTCTATCAGCGCTGGGATTGTCATGTACTAAGGGAACACCTGAAGCGGGTGCTTTATTAGAAAAAGAAATCAGAATCTTGTGGAGGTGAAATCACCAAATCCGGATCTCTAACGGTCCTCCGTTTCCTCCGGGGCCGGAAATCTTTCCTCTAAAAGGAGAATGCGATTCTTCAGATCCGGGTGGGTCGACAACAATTCCAGGGTATCCTCATCCCCCTTGCCCCGGTGCAATTTGATAAGAATCGATCTTAACGCTTCGGTCGATCCATATTTTCCTTGGAGCCATGCTCCGGATACCAAATCAGCTTCTTTTTCGAGACTTCTGGAATAGCCTCTTTCGATGAGAATCGTAGGTATGGCGGAGGCGAGAGAAGATACGGAGGTCAGATCCCCCAAAAAGGTAGAGATAAATACAAATATTCCCGTGTCCCGGAGCGCCATTTGCATGGCGTGCCGATGAATAACATGGCCGATTTCGTGAGCGACTATGGCCTCGAATTCCTTCCGGTTGGAAATTAGGTCAATGAGGGAATCTGTGACTACCACTATTCCATTGGGCAGGGCCAAGGCGTTGGCTCCCAAATCCCAGGATCGGAAATGCAGGGTATAGGTGTGTTCGCTCTCGAAATCCCCCGCCATCTGGTCGAACCATACCTGGTAACCAGCTTGAGTCTCGGGGAGAACCTCCGACGGCTCCATAAAGTATTTGTCCAGCGAATCCATTACGCCCTCCCCCAATTGTTCGTGCCATTCAACCGGAAGACGGTGAGCGATCACCCACGCCGCCCAGGGAACTCCCCATAAAAAGAATGCGGTTATGAAAGCGATCAATACGGCCAAGGCGCCTATTACCCATCTCCAGCGTCTTTCCAGCCGATGAGCCCACTTCAGTCCCATTCCGGGGTGCAGCCAATTCTGTAGATCGTCGTACTGGGCCAAGTCATCCGTTTCCAGCCGGCCGTTATCCGGCAACAGGATGACGCGCCGCGTATGGCCGAGCGGAGCCTCGAATTGGCAGTCTTTTATCGCATAGGTTTGGAATTGCTTCCCATCGCGAACCTCGAGGATGGAAGGGTCCAGAACGAGGCCCTCGACGGTTTTTGCGGCGGAGGTTTGCCCGTCGAAATACCTGGCCGAAAAGCGAATCATCACCCGATATCAAAGTCCAAATAGTCTACGGCGGCATCTCCCACAGCGCTTTCGCTGGCAATGGCGGATTGAACGACCATGTCGAGTTGAGCCTTATCCGCCGTAACCAACATGCATTCGGCCAGGTATTTCATCTTTCGCACCGTTGCCCAGGGGATGGCCAGCCCAAGGCTGAAAAATATGGCCAGTCCATTGACCACTTGGATCTTCAGGTAAGGCCACAGCTCAAAAACCGAGCGAAAGGATATTCCACTCCCCAGTTTTGTTTTGGACCAGACATAGTTCTGAATCCTTACGAAAATCAGAACTCTTCCAATAGCAATGGATAAAAAAAACGCCGCGTATCCGATTATCAGGCTGGCAAGAGTTAGCAAATTGAATTCAGACGCGCCATCTAAAACTCCTAAAAATACTTGGAGGATAATAATAACTAAAAAAAACGCAAAACCCCCGAAAAGCCCAATACCAACGGCTGCCAGATAGGGAGGATAAAATCGTCCGCCTCGGCCCTTGAATTCGGATTCCTGGTCCCCGAAATACAAATTATTGAGCAGGTAATCCTTTTTAAGAAACGCGAGGTAGGGAAATATGAGGCCCAGGGTAAAAGGAATGAGAATGGGCCAAATCAGATACCGTTTATAGGCAACCGACAATTTTCCGCTGAAGTTGAACCGAATGTTGCGATAGGACGAATTCCGGGTGCGAAAGCGTATAACCTTCCAGATGATGAAAGGATACAAAAGCAGGACTATGACAAAAACGATCGCCGGAATGATCGGGTTAACGTATCCGCCGAGACCATAAACTACCGCAAATGTTACGACGATCAGGTAGCCCTTGAGGAGAGCAATGGGGTTGGCATGAAACCCGAAATTATCTTCACCCAGCCAGGTGTTGCCGTAGAGGTATTTGCGTTTTCTAACGATGGCCCAGGGCAGATAGAAGCCGAGGGTAACAATGGTGAGGAGAAGGTTGACAATCCAGATCCGGAAATATTCTCCGGCCTTGCCGGTAAAAGACATTCGATAGGTTTCTGTTTCTCTTCCGGGTTGCGGTTCAGATGGCGGGTCGTCCGATTGCTCGTTCATGAATGATGGCGCTTCTCTTGAATAGTTAGCCTTGAGTGTTATAGGGAAGCTCGTTGCCGGACAGCCTCATATAGCAGTACCGCGGCGGTCGAGCTGACGTTGAGGGAATCTGCCTGGCCCGACATGGGAATGCTTGTCGTCACGTCTGCCCGGTTCAACCAAAAGTTGGAAAGGCCATCCTTTTCACTGCCCATGAGAATGGCTATTGGGCCAGATAAGGAAGTTTGGAAAAGCGAGGTTCCGGCCGTCGGTAGGGTCCCCACCACGGCGATTTGATGGGCTTTGAGGTACTCGAGGGTCTCCACGGGGGTAGCGACGACGGAGGGAACGGCAAAGGCTACGCCGGCCGAGGCGCGGATGACGTTGGGGTTAAAGATATCGGTAACCGGATTGTTCAGGATGACGGCATCTACTCCGGTGGCATCGGCCGTGCGGAGCAGGGCGCCCAGATTGCCCGGTTTTTCGACCGATTCCACGATGAGGATGAGCGGGTTTGGAGAGAGCGACAGATCATCGAGCGATGTCCTGAATACCTTGCAAAGGGCGAGAAAACCGTCGGGATTTTCCCGGTAGGAGCATGCTTCAAAAACTTTTTCGGACAGGTAGACAACGGGTGTGCCCCGGCTGAGGTGGGCTCGGCGCCGGGCCTCGGACCTGGCTCCGTGCTTGAATAATTTGGGGCAGAGGAGGATTTGGGTGGCTTCGAGCCCTGCCTCCAAGCCGCGGGCCACTTCGCGTTCTCCCTCCAGCAGAAAGAGCCCCCGTTTGTCGCGCCGCCGCTTCCGCATGAGGCCCTTTACCAGCTTGATCCGCGGGTTATGCAGGCTGTCGATCTCGGTCAGAGGCATGGGCGGGCAATCCGTTATTGATCAGGGCGGAGGGTAGGACTTCACTTATGAGGTTAAAAGCATTTTATGGCCGGGCCACCCAGAGGACTCCCCCAGGGAAGGTTTTCCTACCATGAGGAAATCGAACTGGAGATCGAAAACCTCACCCATCTGGGGCAGGGGGTCGGTCGATTCGATGGATGGCCGGTAAGGGTGCCCTTTTCCTTGCCGGGCGAACGTGTCCGCGCCCGCGTCTATCGAAACCGGGCCGATTACTCGGATGCGGATCTGATTGAAGTATTGCGCCCCTCGCCTCACCGGGTGCGCCCCGCCTGCAAGCTATTCGGGAAATGCGGGGGTTGCCAGTATCAACATTTGGCCTACCAACAACAATTGAGGCGCAAAACCCGCCAAGTTCAGGAGATGGCGGATGAGGTATTGAAGCGACCTCCTCGGGTCGAGCCTGCCATCGGATCGCCCCGCCCCTTTGGCTACCGGTCCAAACTGACTCCCCATTTTCAAAAACCGCGGCGAGGACGGGAATTGAAAATCGGCTTTCTCCAGGTGGGTCGTCGCAGCCGGTTGGCGGATGTCGAGCAATGCCCCATCGCCACGGAGAAAATAAACGCCGCTTTGCCCGAGGTGCGGGAAACGGTTTTGGCAAATTCCGGAAATTATAAGAACGGGGCCACCCTGTTGTTGAGAGAGGCTGAAGAAGGCGTGATAACGGATTACCAAGCCATCATCACTGAAGTGGTGGGGGAATTGAAATTTCGTTTCAAGGCGAGTGAGTTTTTCCAGAACAACCCTTTTTTGCTGCCGCAACTGGTCGAACACGTTTCCCGAGAGGCCCGGGCCCAAGGCCTGCGTTACCTGATCGACGCCTATTGCGGATCCGGCTTGTTTGCCCTGTCCGTCGGGCGACACTTCGAGGGCGCGTTGGGAGTGGAGATAAGTGAAAAGGCGGTCGGGTATGCACGCAATAATGCGCAGATGAACGGATTGCCGGGTTGTAAATTCCAGGTGGGGGATGCGGCGCAGGTTTTCCATCGGGTGGAATTCCCCGCCGATGAGACGGTCGTGGTGATAGACCCGCCCCGCAAGGGTTGCAGCCAGGGGTTTCTCAAACAACTCTTCGCCTTTGGCCCGGCCCGGGTGATCTACGTCAGTTGCCACCCGGCCTCCCAAATGCGGGATCTGGCCGCGTTCCAGCAGTCCGGCTACCGCATATGCCGGTTACAACCCTTCGATCTGTTTCCACAAACCCGCCACATCGAAAATATTGCGACCTTGCAAAAAATCGGCGTTTGATCCCTTCTCGCCTTCGTCGTTTAATTGATCATGCCTGCGGCAAAACTTACTTATGCGGATCTGGCCAATCCCGCGATACACCGGCAACCCGTCTACGAACCGGGCAGGCCCATCGATGTAGTGGCCCGGGAATTTGGGCTGGATCCGCAGGAGACCATAAAACTGGCCTCCAATGAAAATCCGCTGGGGGCTTCCCCAATGGCTCTCGCGGCGGTGCGGGATTTTCTCAATCAGACCCACCTGTATCCGGACGGCGGCTGTTACCTGTTGCGTGAAAAACTGGCCCAAAAACTGGGTTTGGCCTCGGATCAGTTCGTCTTCGGAAACGGTTCCAACGAGGTTATCGAGCTGGTTGGGCACGCCTTCCTGATGCCGGGGGACGAGGTGGTCATGGGCGAGAAAGCGTTTATCGTCTACAAACTGGTAACTCTTTTGTTCGGGGCGACGCCGGTGGAAGTGCCCCTGCGGAATTTTACCCACAACCTGGAGGCCATGGGAGAAGCCGTAACGGAGAAAACCAAGTTGGTCTTTCTTCCGAGCCCCAATAATCCCACCGGGACGATAAACGAACCTGCCGAGGTGCTCGACTTTGCCCGGTCCCTGCCCGACCACGTGATCTTCGGATTGGATGAAGCCTATTGCGAATACCTGGACGATCCGGTCGACCTCCGCCCCCTCATGGCCGAGGGAAGAAAAATCATTTGCTTTCGCACCTTTTCCAAAATTTACGGATTGGCCGGCTTCCGCCTGGGCTACGGCTACTGCGGGGCTGATTGCGCCTCCCTCCTGAACAGGGTCCGCGAGCCGTTCAATGTCAACTCCCTGGCCCAGGCCGCCGCCCTGGCTGTATTGGACGACCGCCCTTTTGTCGAACAAAGCAGGGAGGTCAACCGGGCCGGTTTGCGGGATCTATCCGATTTTTGTCAAAATTTCAAGCTCGACTACATTCCCAGTCATGGAAACTTTATGCTAATAAAAGTGGGAAACGGCAGGGAGGTGTTCCGGAAATTGCAAAAAGTCGGCGTCATAGTGCGGCCGATGGGGCCCTACGGTTTGCCAGAATACGTGCGGATTTCTGTGGGAAGAAAAGCCGAGAATGCGAGGCTTTGCCGGGAGCTTCATAATGTCCTTGGGCTTTCCTGAAAATTTCTTGGGTAACGGGTATCAGTGAGTGCTTTTTTTGGGTATTGGGCCCTGTTGATGGTGGCGGCGGGAGCCCTGGTTTTGCTCAATGCCGTTTTCGTAGCGTGTGAGTTCAGCCTGATCAAACTCCGTTTCAGCCATTTTAATCCGGACTTCCTGGAGGAATTGGAACGTCAAAAGGGAATCAACTACCTCCTGAACCGGCTCGATCGGACCTTTCGGTTTTTGAGGTTGGGCATCGCCCTTTGCACCTTGGGCCTGGGCCTGCTCATTTTCCCCTTTTTTCAAGCCGCCACTCGGTGGCTGGGATTGGCCGATAACACGGGGATCTGGTGGCTGCTCCTGGCCGTCTCGTTCCTGGTGGCAATCGCCCTTCGCTACGTCATCGGGGAACTGGTGCCGCGCGCGGTGGCCTTGCGCTATCCCGTGCAGGCCTTGCGAAGGTCCGTCTGGTTTGTTCGGGCCTGCCAGGTTCTGGCCCATCCCTTGCTGGAACTGATGGATTGGGCTTCCCGCGCCCTCCTCCGATGGCTGCGCCTCGATCCCCGAAATGGCCTCAACCTTTTGGATGTGAGGGAGCAAATACAGAGCTTGGAAGGGGACTCCCATGTCCCGGTGTTTTCCCAAAAAATGCTTAAAAATGTCATATCGATGCGGGACTTGGTGGTTCAGGACGTCATGTTGCCCCGCAACCAGATCCAATTCTTCGATATTTCCAACAGCAACGCATTCAACATGGCCTTGGCCAAACGCACCGGTCACACGCGATTTCCCCTATGTGAGGGGGATTTGGACAATTGCGTGGGCATTGTTCACATAAAGGATATTTTCCGTAGCGATCTTCCCGGCCACCGGATTGATTTCCGGAAAATGGCCCGGCCGGTTGTCTACACCGGTCCGGACGAAACCTTGGAGGGTGTTTTGCAGGAGTTGATGGGGGAAAAGCTGCACATGGCCCTGGTTCGGGACGAATTCGGCGGAACGGTGGGAGTGGTGACCCTGGAAAATATCGTCGAGGAACTGGTGGGCAATATTCAGGATGAATTCGATTCAGAGGAGGAGCAAATCGAGGAACTTCAGCGAGACGTGTTCATGGTGGACGGATTGACCCCTCTGCACGAGATCGAGGATCGGCTGGGGATCGGCATCGAGGAAGAGGAAGTTTCCACCATCGGCGGATTGATGACATCCGTTTTGGGAAAAATCCCGGAGGCGGGGCAAAAGGTCGCCATAGAAAATTTGGAAATCGAAGCCGTCGAAGTGGATGAAAAACGTTTGATCTCCGCCAAAGTCCGGCTGACTCCGGCCGATCGCGAGTAAAATTAAGCCCGCATTTCTCACAAAATTCGTAGCGGGCGAAGATCGAGTGCTGGCGTCGGGGTCATGCCTTGTAATCTTGACGCAGCTTGCGGAGTCAACCGATTCAAGGCTTGACCCCTTCCTCCGTAAGCTGACCCCGACTGGCATCCTGTATCTTCAAACTGTAGGAGCGGCTTTACGCCGCGATTGCCTCCCCCCCTTTGTGCCCTTGTGCCTCTGTGCCATCTCGCCTTGGCGAGATCCAATTCCTAATTCGCGCCCCTTTGTGCCCCTGTGCCCCTGTATTTTTTTCTCCCTCAGAATCTAAGCATCTAGGTACCTCGTACCCATTCCCAATTCTTCCAACCTTCAGCCTTTTTAACCTCTGTGTTCTCTGGTTATGCCGGCTCTGGCCGGTTCTCTAGCTCATTGTAAAGTATGATCCATGTTAATTGACCGTTCAACATGTAGCGACGCATCGGCGTGTGGCGGCGACAAAGCACGTGAAACGAAGCGGTCTGCCCTTATGGCAGGCGAAGGGGGTCGCAATCCCCCTGATTGCAAAGGTGCGAGCCTTAGCGCAAGCGAACATGATTCGGCCTCGTTACACTATAACCCCCGGTGGCCAACCTCCCAGAGATGGCGAAGCCAGCAACTCTCAACCAAGCAACGGTCAAGTGCAGTTGAGGGGCCGGGCGGGGTGACTGATGAAAGCGCGCACCGAAAGAGAACCCGAGCTAACCGGGAAGCCTCCCCAGTGTCCCACCGCCCGCGATTGGGCCGTAGACAACGAAGCATGGGAAAGCATAACCATGCCATCGGCTGGAGCGAGGTCTCAGAGGGGTCCATAGTAGCTGGGAAGCGGGTGAAAGCCCGTGGAGCAAAGGGACCCTACTGTAAACATGCTACTATCAGAAAGGAAGGAGGCCGCTTGAGAGCAAACTCTCCTTTACGGAAGAAGCTGACTCCCAGGCCAGAGATGAAACTCATGGCCGGGAAATCAGTGAATCCCTCATCCTTTTACGATGGAAGCTCTACCGTAAGGCGAAGAATAACCTTCGATAGCCAAACGGTGAAGGTTGCAAGAGAGCCGTCAACTGGAAATCTGTATACTCGGTTCGATGAGGGACGAGGCGGGCTGGCCCACTGGCTGGCCCCCTCGTCTACTCTATTAGTTAATCTCTCTCCGAGACCTGCAACCCCATTGCAGTCTCAATCCGCTTCCCTTCCCCTGCCTGCCACGCCGTTGTCCTGAATGGTACAAATCAATACTGTTTAGAGCGGTTCCAACTTGAGTAATCCATTCTTTTCGGCCACTCAATAGAACCCTCATGACCACCGCCCCCAACCTCAACTGGATCGCCAATTACATCTGGGGCATCGCCGACGACGTTCTACGCGACGTCTACGTCCGCGGCAAATACCGCGACGTCATCCTTCCCATGACCGTCCTGCGACGCCTCGACGCGGTACTCGAACCCACCAAAAAAGAAGTCCTGGACATGAAGGCCATGCTGGACCAGATGGGAGTCGCCGACCAGAAGGTGGCCCTTCGGCAGGCGGCCGGCCACGCATTCTTCAACACCTCCAAATTCACCCTCCAGGACCTGCGCGCCCGAGCCAGCCGACAACAGCTCAAAGCCGACTTCGAGGACTACCTCGACGGGTTCTCGCCCAGCGTGCAGGACATTTTGGAGAACTTCGAGTTCCGCAATCAGATCCCCAAGCTATCCAAGGCCGACGCCCTGGGTTCGCTCATCGAGAAGCTCACCTCGCCCGACATAAACCTCAGTCCGGAACCGGTCCTGAACTTCGACGGCACCGTCCGCCATCCCGGCCTGGACAACCACGCCATGGGCACCATCTTCGAGGAACTGATCCGGCGATTCAACGAGGAGAACAACGAGGAAGCGGGCGAGCACTTCACCCCGCGCGACGCCGTGCAGCTCATGGCCAAGCTGATCTTCCTCCCCATCGCCGACCAGATCGAAGACGCCACCTATCTGCTCTACGACGGCGCTTGCGGGACCGGCGGCATGCTAACCGTGGGGGAGGAAGTGCTGCAGCAACTCGCCAAGGAGCGGGGCAAGCAGGTGTCCACCCATCTCTTCGGCCAGGAGATCAACGCCGAGACCTACGCCATCTGCAAGGCCGACCTGATATTGAAGGGCGAGGGAGTGGCAGCGGACAACATCCATGGCGGACCGGAGCATTCCACCCTCTCCAACGACGCCTTCCCGTCCAAGGAGTTCGACTTCATGCTCTCCAATCCTCCCTACGGCAAGAGCTGGAAGACTGACCTGCAACGCATGGGCGGCAAGAAAGAGATGCGCGACCCGCGGTTCGTCATTGAGCACGCTGGCGATCCCGATTACTCCCTGGTCACCCGCTCCAGCGACGGCCAATTGCTCTTCCTGGCCAACAAGCTTTCCAAGATGAAGCAGGAAACCAAACTGGGGAGCCGCATCGCCGAGGTACACAACGGCAGCTCTCTCTTCACCGGCTCCGCCGGACAAGGCGAGAGCAATATCCGCCGCTGGATCATCGAGAACGACTGGCTGGAGGCCATCGTGGCGCTGCCCCTCAACATGTTCTACAACACCGGCATCGCCACTTACATCTGGGTGCTCACCAACCGAAAGCCCGAGCAACGTAAGGGCAAGGTCCAGTTGATCGACGCTACAAAGTGGTTTCGTCCGCTCAGGAAGAACCTGGGAAAGAAGAATTGCGAACTCGGGCCGAACGACATCGAGCGGATTTGCCGGACCTTCCTCGATTTCCAAGATAGCGAGGAAAGCAAGATCTTCGACAACGAAGCCTTCGGGTACTGGAAAGTTACGGTAGAACGGCCGCTACGGTTGAAAGTGGATTTGTCTGAAGAGCGCCGGATTGAGTTCTTTGACGCCTGTATCGAAGTTGGCGAAAATGAACTGGTGGACGTTGTGGATGCCGTTGAAGCCCACCTTGGCCCCGGACCGCATCTCGACTTCAACCAATTCCTGGAAGAGGTGAAGGATGAAATGAAGTTTCATGGTGTGAAAATGACGGCGAAACGAAAGAAGCTACTGCAAACCCTGTTGGCCGAGCGGGATGAGACGGCTGAGCCCGTGATCAAAAAGGTGCATCGACCAGGCACAACCCCCGACCCAATTCGAGGGCAGTACGAAGTTCGCGAGCGTTCAGGCTGGCGTGTCATAGAGTACGAACCCGATTCCGAGCTTCGTGACACAGAGCAGATCCCCTTGCAGGAAGACGGCGGCATCGAAGGGTTTCTCCGGCGCGAGGTTCTCCCCTACGCCAAAGACGCCTGCTACGTTCCCAAGACCGTGAAAATCGGCTACGAAATCAGCTTCAACCGCTACTTCTACAAGCCCGAACCAATGCGAACACTCGAAGAGATACGAGCGGATATTCTGGCGGTGGAAAGAGAGACGGAGGGGTTGTTATCAGAGGTTATCGGGGGTGGCCCAGTTTGAATAGGATCCCATGTTTTCAAGAAGGCAGCATTGAGTCCCTGGCTAAGGTGCTGGGGGATTGCGGTTCTGGGTCTGACATCAGTCGAGTTCTGGCTAATCGTGGCATACAGGACGGCTCTGGCCATTCGACTAAATGGAGAAGGTTGGATTGGATATTTCTGAAAATTCAACAACAGGACAGGTGCGCTAACAAAATCCTCGACTTTATTCAATCGTTTCTTGCACCTGCTCGCTTCGTAGGCAAAAACGATGAATTCGAGTCACATCGCTCCGAATTGAACGTAGTCTTGGCCTTTTCCGGCCTTGAGTACGGAGCCGATGGCAAATTTCGAAAACGTCGAGCGGCAGCAACTATTACTGAAGCAGAGCGACGGGTAAGGACGATTCAGGCCAAGTTTCAGGGAAGGCGAATTCATTCCGAAGTGATGAAGTATTGCAAAGTCGAACTAATGCAGAACAACTACTTTCACGCGGTATTCGAGGCTTCCAAGGGACTTGCCCAACGAATTCGAGACAAATCAGGAGTTGATGGCGATGGTGCTGGACTCGTGGATAAAGTCTTCTCTGTCAAGGAACCGATCTTGGCATTCAACACGTTACGGACCGAAACGGAGAAGTCCGAGCACAAAGGGTTTGCCGCCCTACTGAAAGGCTGCTTTGCAGCAGTGAGAAACCCTCTCGCCCACAAGCCGAAGATAATGTGGGACGGCGAGGACGATGCAGCGGACTATTTTACTCTTATCTCGCTCCTCCATCGGAAGCTGGACGACTGTGTACCAACTAAAATGCGAGGTAAACGATGGGCATGAAGCTATTATTTATACACCGTCCAAAAGTCATATTACTATCGTGGATTTACCATTTTCCGGGTATATTGGGGCATGACGTCAAGATTGGCTACAAGCCGCTCCTATTTGAGGAGACACGAGTCGCCATCTTAGCACTGGAGAAGGATACAGAAGACTGACTGGGGAAACCATGAAAGAGAATTTATGAAAAATGCTGAACACATCGATCCTGTCTCACCAAACGTGTTTCTTTGCTACACAAAGAAGGACCGAATTCTTGCCGAGAAAATTGCCACGGGGTTGTTCAACCGCGGTATCGAAGTATGGTGGGATGAATGGGAGATTCGAGCAGGCGATAGTATCGTCCAGAAAATCAACGAAGGACTTGGCGACTGTACGCATTTCATCGTACTTCTTACACCACGGTCGAAGGATAAACCCTGGGTAAAAGACGAAATGAATGCAGCATTTATTCAGAGGCTGATAGGTAGAGTCAAATTCATCCCGCTCCGATGCGACTTGCCGGCCGAATGTCTCCCCCCTCTCTTGAGCAGCCTCCATTCACCCGAAATCAGCGAAGCCTCTTTGCCCGAGACCTTGGATCAGCTTGCGAATGACATCTTTGGAATCACCAAGAAACCTCCAATCGGTAGTGCGCCAACCTTGATCGACCACCCAGCAGCACCCTACTCACCCGCAGCGATGGCTGTGGCTGATTACTTCTGCCGGGAGACCAACCACGCTAGGAAGTTTGATCCTCAAGTGACTATAGGTGAGCTTGCTGAGGCCACTAAGTTATCCTTAGAAGACACAATAGATGCCTTGCACGAGCTACGGTATTTCGTCGAGCACAGCAAGGAGGCCGCACCGCCGAAAGCCAAATGTGTTTGGCCAACGTCTGCGTTCTGGCCGGAATTCGACCCGTATTTTCCATACAATCCAAATCCGCTCAAAGATGCGCAGACAATTGCGGCACACATGGTCAATAACCAAGACTTTCCGAACAAACTTCCAGCGATCGCAGAATTCCTGGATTGGCAACAAAGGCGGATAAATCCGGCTGTTGCCTATTTGAAAGTTCGAGAGCTAGTACGGCACAAATCATACATAGGCATAGGGGATTGGGTGGTCGGCGAGATTGAGCCCACCAATGCCACCCGACGGTTTGTAAAGAGTAGGACATGAAGGCCCAAGCAGGGGATATTCAAACAGAAGCAATTGCTCTTCCTGTTACACCGCGACCCTACCCCGTCTACAAGTCCTCCGGCCTGGATTGGTTGGGTGAGGTTCCCGAGCATTGGGAACTTCGGAGAACCAAGACCGTGTTAAGGCAGCGAGTCGAGAAGGGACACCCGAATGAGCCATTGCTCGCAGCAACCCAGACGAAAGGTGTAGTGCGGAAGGAGCTGTACGAGAACCGAACCGTCCTTGCGATGAAAGACCTACACTTGCTGAAGCTCGTGCACGTCAAAGACTTTGTAATCAGCCTCAGATCGTTCCAGGGAGGTATCGAATACGCAAGGGAGCGAGGAATCATAAGTCCAGCTTACACTGTACTTTATCCATCAAACCGGAGCCATCACGGTTACTTGGCGAAGCTGTTCAAGTCAGAACCCTATGTCCAGAATCTGACATTGTTCGTAACCGGCATTCGGCAGGGACAGAACATTGACTACGATCGACTCTCACGCTCGAGTCTCCCCCTCCCACCTCTCCCCGAGCAACGCGCAATCGTCCGATTCCTCGACCATGCTGACCACAGAATCCGGCGCTACCTCCGTGCCAAGGAAAGGCTGATCGAGTTGCTGGAGGAGCAGAAGCAGGCCATCATCCACCAAGCCGTTACCGGTCAGATCGACGTCCGAACCGGCCAGCCCTACCCAGCCTACAAGAATTCCGGTGTGGAATGGCTGGGGAAAGTGCCGGAGCATTGGGAGGTGCGGCGTTTGAAGCAAGTGTCCTCAATCCAAGGAGGATTTGCGTTTTCTACGGATTCATTTGGGAACGAAGGGATTCCTGTAGTCCGAATGAACAACATCCGGCGTGGGACATTAGATTTAGAAAATGTAGTTCGAATACCTGAAGATAAATCCAAGGACGCGTTTGCACTTAAGGAAGGCGATATTATATATGGTTTGTCTGGAAGCATCGGTGCTACCGGTAGCCTTGGAAACTATGCTGTGATCAAAAGTCGTGACATCCCCGCTCAACTAAATCAACGCATTGCAAGATTCCGGCCCGTGATAGACCGAATCACGGAAGAGTTTTTGGTTTGGTCCCTACAAACAAGTATTCTCTACCGGCAGGTTCTTTCACATACGACAGGAACTGCTCAGTTTAATGTAAGCACAAACGACCTAGGTAATGTTGCTATGGCATTACCACCGGTTGAGGAGCAATGGAAAGTAACAAAGCATCTATCTACTATCATTACTGACATTGGCATTGCAGTCAGCCGCGCACGACGACAAATAGAGTTACTTCAGGAATACCGCACTCGCCTGATAGCCGATGTCGTCACCGGCAAATTCGATGTCGGTGAGGTAGCGGCTCGACTAACATCTCCGACCAAATTCCACTTGGATAGAAACGGAGAGATTCCACACGACAATCTTGACACCAAGCATACAGCTATTCTGAAGGGCGAATCTGACAACAGCGATAAAAAGTGATGACTGACATCGTAAATGCCGAAAAGCGCAGCGAGATCATGTCTCGCATCAAGGGACGGAATACAACTCCGGAACTGGTCATCCGTCGCATCGCCCATGGGCTCGGGTTTCGTTTTCGCTTGCATCGCAGGGATCTTCCGGGTTCACCAGATCTGGTATTCCCTAGGTATCGAACCGTTGTTTTCGTTCATGGCTGTTTCTGGCATCGGCATTACGGGTGCCGGTATGCCTATCACCCGAAATCCCGGATTCAGTTCTGGACGAAGAAGTTCGAGGAGAATGTGGCCCGGGACGAAAGAAATGAGGCTGCGTTGCGCAGCCTGGGGTGGCGAGTCCTTGTGATATGGGAGTGCGAAACGAAAGATCAAGGGCTTGTCCGGGATAGGCTCTTGGCCCATCTTGGGTGGGGTGAGGTTACCTTGGCCGGGGACGATGGGAACGAATCCACCGACCGTCGGGAGAGCCCAAATCAAACCAACCCGAATAAGGCATGACGAACATGGTCCGTACTCTCGATATCTTCTGCGGAGCGGGCGGCAGCAGCGCGGGCGCCAAAGCCGCCGGTGCTGAAATCGTCTCCGGGATCGATGCTTGCCCGGTCGCAACTGGTACCTTCAAAGCAAATTTTCCGGAAGCGGTGGTCGTCACGAGCCGACTCGAAGATGTCGAACTGGCAAGCCTGAAAAGTCGTGTCGGCCAAATCGACCTTCTTCTGGCATCGCCAGAATGCAGGAACCACACTTGCGCCCGCGGAGGCGCCCCACTGGACGAACTCAGTCGAGAAACAGCCCTCCTGGTCATAGAGTATGCTCAAGCATTTCAGCCCCGGTGGTTGGTGTTGGAGAACGTAATCCACATGCGGCCGTGGTCTCGCTATGAGGAGCTGAAGAATTCCCTCGGACAACTTGGCTACAAGCTTAAGGAGCACGTTCTCAACTCATCGGACTTTGGTGTGCCCCAAGCGCGCCGACGGCTTTTCTTGATGGGAGACCGTGAGCGAAGCCCCGAATTCGACCTTCCGCAGCAGCACCAAGACCCCATCACTGCAGAGTCCATCCTCGACATCCCCGGAACTTGGAGGATGTCCCCACTATTCAGCCAACGTAGAGCGAAGGCGACGATCGCCAAGGCCGAGCGGGCGTTTGCCGCCTTGGAGGAGGAAGCAAGCTTTCTGCTGGTTTATTACGGCAACGACGGAAGTGGAGGCTGGCAGCCTCTTGACCGTCCACTGCGGACAATCACAACGGTGGATCGGTTCGCCCTCGTTGAGCATGACGGCGACGTTTGGAAAATGCGAATGTTACAGATTCCCGAACTTCGCCGGGCAATGGGACACGGTAACGACTTCAAGCTGCCCGTTGGGACTCGTAGGGACCGGATCAAGCTGCTCGGAAACGGTGTCTGTCCGCCCGTTATGGAGTCTGTGGTACGGTCGCTCGTATCCACAGATTGAGCGAGAATTCATTTCACCATGTGGAGGCTGCTGGATCGCAGCCCACCTTGAAGTTGAAATCACTTGCCAAAAGACATACTCCCCGGGCGGGCACCGTGGGTGTGAAGATGATAGGCCAAGTTATTCAGAATTTGTTCCCGTAGTCGATACAGCGGAGTGACGCCCCGAAGCACGCTCGTGGCCAGTGTCAAGGAGAACCCCGCGCTGATCCGCAAGCGACGGATCTCGCCGCCGAACTCGAAAACTGGTCCGCGCCATGTTGAATTAGGAGGATTCTTGCTCGCTCGATGCTCCTCTGGAAAGTCGAGGCCGAGATAGAAGGGCACGGAGCCCGGGTTGGACAGCGCATAATCACAGGCAGCTTGGCATTGAATCAGTACCCATTGGAAACGATCACTATTTGGATCGAACTCCTTGCTCTTACAGCGGAACCGTTCGGTTGCCGCATCTTGCTCCTCAATGCCGAAAAGGTCGTGGAAATTATCACGGTGCGAGGTCGGAAGCAGGATCACAGCGCCGCGCTCTGTTGCACTGCCACCCTCCGCGTCCGCGTCCGCGATGTGAACCAATCGGTTAAGTCTCGCTGCGCGCGGCACAGATTTCATTTTTTTCCTTTCGGGAATTGTAAATGCCCTTTTCCAAAGGTCTTTATCCAACTGGCCAGAGGGAATCTTTGCAACCCGGTCGGCCAGGATCGGTAGTAGCGCATCATTGACGGCCCGGAAGCGATCTTGATCCACGTGATCTTTCCCCACTGCTTCTACAGCGAGTCGGCCAAGAATCCTACCCACTTCTTCCGTTCGATGCTCACCATCGCCATCCGAAGCCAGATCCTGGATTGAAGACACCGTACGTCCTGCCGCCCTGAGAACTTGGCTTTCCCACTCGAACAGCACTCCGAGCTGAGGCAGTTGGCGAGCGATTCCGAGGACAGCCTCCATCAGCTTCCTGTCATCGATATTGCCGTCCTGGTCGATGTGGGGCAACTTTTGTAGCGGGAGGACGTCAAATGGCTTCGTAACTTTCCCGGGGAGACGCTGGTCTAGGAAATCACGAAGTCCTGGGGCCTGCCCTGGATACTGTGTCCAAAGCACGATGAAGTACGGACCGGTTGGTCTGATCGTGTCTTCGATGAGGCCCCCAAGCGTGGAGAAGTCCGCTTTGTGGTCGGACGGTGTGCCCGGTCCGAGATGCAGGTCAGCAAAGATTATGCGCACGTCAGGACAGGCTTTGATTCCGGTCGGGTCCCCCGTGAAGTGGATCTGGAGACAGGCCACGCCGTTCCGGTTGAGGCAGTTGACGAGTCCCGACAGATGTTCTGCCTGATCGTCGATCGCTATGATTCGTGGAGATCCAAGCATGCTTTTACCCCTTGAAGATCATCGCGACGACAGCTCCATCGCATTCGCTGGGAACTTCCACCTCGCCCCGTCCGGGGAACGCCAAATGCCCACCGTTAAGCTCCATGGCCAAGTTCGCGTAGTACAGGCCGAGCCCCATGCCATTAGGCTTGCGAGTGAAGAACGGTCGTGTGACCAATTCCGGCGCATCCTGGAACCCTGGGCCGCTGTCCGCAACAACGATGGCGGGGCCGTGGTCGAAATCACGGGATGTGCCAAGGAACAAACGGCGCCGGAATCCTGCTTGGCCGTCCGAGGCTTCCGGCCATTTCACGCGCATCCAATACAGCGCATTGTCTATCAAATTGTTCAAGGCTCCCAACACCAAACCGAAGGTGAAGCTGGACTCGAAGTCTCCGACACCATCGAGTACGGGGCACTCGAAGTAGACGCTATGGTGGCGTAGGCGCAGGAGGTTGAACTGGCGTGCTGCCCTTATGAGTCTGCTCGCAAAATGCCGCTGCTTGCTGTCTCGCCGGAGGAGCGTTGAGAAGCCGTCCAGAACTCTCACTAGTTCCTCGGCTTGGCGGGCGGCGCCTGCCATGTCCTTCCCTTCGGCGATGACCTGATGCAGAATGCGCACGCCTCGCTCAATTTCGTGAAAGACGACTGCAAGATTGAGACCCGACATTCCAGCTGCCAAAAGCGTCTCCTGCATGTCCACAAAGCCCCGCTCGATCTTTGCCACGTAGGGCTCGAACGTCTTGCCAACGCCTCGGGTATCCAAAGCTCGTCTCAACTCCTCAATGGGCTTGTCTATCCGAGAAGCGGCGTCCGTTGGCTTTTTCGTGAGGTGTCTGATCCGCTCCTTGTCGATCTGCCTCTCTTCCTCCAGTGCTCCAAGAGCGCCTAATACTATGTCGTGCAGTCGTTCGCACGCGTCGTTCTCGACAAAACCTTCTCGGTTGGTCTTCTCAATCAGTTCAACAGAAGATTCGATGGACAGATGCACCGCGCCCAGGATGATATTCCTGCTGATCCGGCGCGTCGGGATGTTGACGCGGCGGAGGTCAAGACCGAGCCAGTCATCGCCTCGCTCCCCGTAGTTGTACACCCGGATCCCATCCCGATAGACCCGGACCCCCCCGTTCTCGTCGAGATAGCTGGTCAAGAGGCGGGTATCACCCAGTCGGCGAAGCACCTCACGGTCACGGTCGAAGACATGGAACTCACCGGTTATGTGCCCGATTCCTCGGGTCGTATCTGTGTTGGCAACCACCTTCTCGCTTCTTCGACCTCTCTTGGCCACCGGCGGTAGTTTCAGCTTGTCACCGCTTTTGCTGACCGCACGCCCATTGAGGTTGAGACCGGGGATTCGGCGGAACTGGTAGTCGAAATCGAACCGGCCCGCATTATCAAGTCGAAACGAGAACTTCCAGGTTGCGCGGTTCAGGATTTCCTGTAAGTCAGGCAGATCCTCGATCCAGTGTTCCTTACCCGGAACCTCCAGCTTGGCCTGAAACCCGCCCGGCTCCTCGAAAGGAGAGCAGATCGATGTGATCTGATTGTAGAGGCGCCGAACTTCTCCTCGATTCCACTCGGGCGGCCTCAACTCCCAGATCCTGATGCGGGTCCCTGTCCTTCCGTCGGCGAAAACCTCGGTGGGACACTCACGCACCGTGACCAATGCTTCATCCAGAAATGGCTTTTCGATCAACTCATTCCAGTTGATATCCACGGCGCATTCGTCGGACCCGGCGGCACGTGTTGTCACCTGAATTCGGTTTCCCAGCTTGTGGACGGCAAATCTCCCGAGTCCTTTCTCGCCCAGCGGGAGGCGGTGGTGCTTGGGGGAGCGTCTGCCCTCCTCCCGCTGTCTACGCCGATGATCCTCACCCGGGACGAGCCACACCGACTTCAACAGGTCAAGCGACATGCCTTCTCCATCATCGGTCACCGTAATGGAGCCTTCACCGTTCGAACCCAGATCAAGTTTCACCACTACCTCGTTGGCGTCCGCGTCGTAAGCGTTCTTGACCAGTTCGAATACGGCCAAGCGCGGACTCCCGATCAGTTCATCACCCAGCAATTGCAGCACCCTCGCCCTTGGGCGAAAAGGCGCTTTGTGGGTCCGATTGGGCGAAGGACTGGCCATGGCAGTGTGTCTCGGGTGATGTCCTATTCCTGAAAAAACGAAAAAAGTGTAAGCTCCTGCAAACAAATCAAACAATGGGAAAGAAAGGAGGCCCTGAAAATTTGAAAACAGAGGACTACACCATGAAGAGACGAAAAATAGCCCGGTGTGAGTGAAAGGAGCAAGACCTAATGAAGGGTTGGGTCAGCGGTGCCGGTCCGGTGATCGAGTGAACAGAACTTTTACTTGATAAGTTAATTGCAAAAGAGGCATTTCGTTCCCTGCAAAAAAAGTAAGTTATTTAAAATCAATAGCTTACGAATAGTGATTTTACTTGATGGGTATTTGATCCGAGGGCTAAAATGAGTGTGGAAAGTGCCGGAATAGACTACAGATTAGAACGAATTAGGTATGAGGAATTATGTGTTTTTTCCTTTTGTGGCTATTTATCCGTGTAACTTGTCCTGCCGTAGCCCTTGGACGAAGCAGGATCCGTGGTTAATCTTCTTCCCATCCTCCTCTAACTCTGTTTCCTCCGTGTTCTCTGTGGTTAGTTCAAAAAATCATCCGTGCCCATCCGTGTAATCCGTGGTTAATCTTCTCCTCTTAATTTGTTTACATGACCACCGACCTCACCGAACGCGGCCTCGAACGCCTCATCTGTCAGGCCCTGACCGGCGATCCCTGCAATCCGCCCTCGGGGCGCACTGTGGGCGAATCCCCTGCCGGTTACGGCGGGGTCGCCGATCCACCCCCCACCTATGGAGATCTCGGCTGGTCCCCCGGCAACCATCATGATTACAACCGGGATTACTGCGTCGACCTCATTCAACTCGGGGCTTTCCTCCACGCCACCCAACCCGAATCCGCCACGGCTCTCCGCCTCGAGGAGGACTGTCCCACCCGCCGCAAGTTCCTCGCCCGCCTGCAAGGCGAGATCAACAGGCGCGGCACCATCGACGTTCTCCGCAACGGCATCAAACACGGTCCCCACCACCTGGACCCCTTCTACGGCACCCCCTCGGCCGAGAACGTGAAGGCCAAGTGGCGCTTCGAACAGAACCGCTTCACCGTCACGCGCCAGCTTCGCTACAGCCGTGATGAGGCCCAGCGCTCCCTCGACATCGGGCTTTTCATCAATGGACTCCCCGTCTTCACCTTCGAGCTGAAGAACCGCCTGACCAAGCAGACGGTGAACGACGCCATCTGGCAATACAAGCGGGACCGCAACCCGCGCGAGCCCCTCTTCCAATTCGGACGCTGCGTTGCCCACTT
The DNA here is from genome assembly GCA_965218995.1 of Opitutales bacterium. Lineage (GTDB taxonomy): Bacteria > Verrucomicrobiota > Verrucomicrobiia > Opitutales > UBA2995 > JAABVD01. The sequence continues at coordinate 566,214 of CBDCML010000004.1, read as the reverse complement.
CGCCGTGGATGAGAACAAAGTTTACTTTTGCACCCACCTCAAGGGGAAGGCTTCGTGGTTCCTTCCCTTCAACCTCGGCTGGAAGGACGGCGCAGGCAACCCTCCCAACCCGGACGGACTGGCCACGGACTATTTATGGCGCCGTGTCCTGACCCGCGAAAGCGTAACCAACATCCTGGAGAATTATGCCCAGATAGTGGAGTCGAGGGACCCGAAGACGGGCAGGAAGAAACGGGTCCAGATCTGGCCCCGCTACCACCAACTCGACGCGGTTCGACAACTGCTGGCCGACGCGGAAAAGCACGGCGCTGGCAGACGCTACCTGATTCAGCACTCGGCCGGTAGCGGCAAGAGCTTCTCCATCGCTTGGCTGGCCCATCAGATGATCCCGCTGGAAAAGGACGGCAATTCCGTTTTCGACTCCATCATCGTCGTCACCGACCGGCGCATCCTCGACAAGCAGATCCGCGACACCATCCGGAAGTACGCCCAAGTAAGTTCGACCGTGGGTCACGCCGAGCGTTCGGGCGATCTGCGTCGTTTCATCGAACAGGGCAAGAAGATCATCATATCGACCATTCAGAAGTTTCCCTTCATCCTTGACGAGATCGGTAACGAGCAGCGGGGGCGCAACTTCGCCATCATCATCGACGAAGCCCATTCCAGTCAGGGCGGCAAGACCAGTGCGGCCATGGCGAGCGCATTGGGCGAGGCGGGCGCGGTAGAGGAAGAAGAAACCTACGAGGACCAGATCAACCGGCTGATCGAGTCCCGCAAGCTCCTCCCCAATGCCAGCTATTTCGCCTTCACGGCCACGCCCAAGAACAAGACGCTGGAGATCTTCGGCGACCCGGAGCCACAGAACGACGGCACGATCCGGCATATTCCGTTCCACAACTACAGCATGAAACAGGCAATCCAGGAGGGATTCATCCTGGACGTGCTCAAGCACTACACCCCGGTCAAGAGCTACTACAAACTGGCCAAGACGGTGGAGGGCGATCCGGAGTTCGACGTCAAGAAGGCCCGCAAGAAGCTCCGGCGTTACGTCGAGGGGCACGAGCACGCCATTCGGCTCAAGGGCGAGATCATGGTCGACCACTTCCACGAGCAGGTGGTGGCCCAGCACAAGATCGACGGCAAGGCTCGGGCTATGGTGGTTACCAACGGGATCGAACGCGCTATCCAGTATTTCCATGCCATTCGCGACTACCTGAGTGGGCACAAGAGCCCCTACCAGGCCATCGTTGCCTTCTCAGGGGAAAAGGATTTCGGCGGGGAGAAAGTGACCGAGGCCACCCTGAACGGTTTCCCGCCGACCAAGATCGCCGAGAAGATCCAGGAGGATCCCTACCGCTTCCTCGTCTGTGCGGACAAGTTCCAGACCGGTTACGACGAACCATTGCTGCACACCATGTACGTGGACAAGACCCTTTCGGGGATCAAAGCGGTCCAGACCCTGTCGCGCCTCAACCGGGCGCACCAGAAGAAGCACGACGTCTTCGTACTCGATTTCCTCAACGACGCGGACACCATCACCGAGGCCTTCTCGAACTACTACCGCACCACCATCCTGGCCGACGAGACCGACCCCAACAAACTCCACGACCTTCAAGGCGACCTGGACGGCGCCCAAGTCTTCTCGGCCGACCAGATCAAGGCGTTCGTGAAGCGGTATCTGGACGGGGTGGACCGCGATCAACTCGATCCCATTCTGGACCAGTGCGTGGCCGTGTACGTCGACGAACTGAGCGAGGACGAACAAGTCGACTTCAAGAGTAAGGCCAAGGGATTCGTGCGCACCTACGCCTTCCTTTCCTCGATTCTGCCCTACAACGATCCGGGCTGGGAGGAGCGCTCGATCTTCCTGAACTTCCTCATCCCAAAGCTTCCCTCGCCTCTGGAGGAGGACCTGTCCAAAGGCATCCTGGAGACCATCGATATGGACAGCTACCGGGTGGAGAAGAAGGCCATGCAAAAGATCATCCTACCGGACGAGGACGCGGAGATCGGTCCGGTGCCCGGAGTCGGGGGAGGCGGCAAAGGCGAGGTCGAGATCGACCGCTTGTCGGTAATAATCGAACAGTTCAACGACCTCTTCGGCGGAATCCCATGGGATGACGCCGACCGGGTCCACCAGATGATCACTGAGACGATACCAAAGCAGTTAGGGGAGGACATCGCCTTTCAAAACGCCCGGAAAAATTCGGACCGCGAGAACGCCCGCATTGAACTCGACAAAGCCCTACCCCGCGTCATGACCAGCATCATGAAAGACGACACCGAGCTTTTCAAACAGTTCGTAGACAACCCAGACTTCAAGCGATGGCTCGGGGGTGTGGTGTTTCAGTTGGCGTATGAGGGGGATGAGCGATGACTGATCCAACCAGGCGGATCCGTTTACCCATTACGATAATTCTGATAGCCAAGTCTGTTCGCACTCGCTGGAAACACCCGCCCACCGTGGAATGGCCACTGCTTCAGATCCCGGAAAAGAAAGGATAACGAGCGAATGAAGAGGGTATACCGGTTTCGAAGCACAGAACGACTCCTGCGAGAATCTAAAGAACTGGAAAAGCAAGAAATCTACTTTGCGAGCCCTAGCGAACTTAACGATCCAACCGAGGGTTTCCGCCCTGTCGTCTGGCGTGGTGACTCCATAGTGTGGACAAATCTGTTTCGGCACTACGTCTACTGTCTCCATTGGACGTGCATTCGTTTTTCACTCAGTGCCAGAGATAGTAGCATTCGGGAGATCCCGATTCCTGTCATGGGAGATTTAGATCATGTCATGACGCCGAGCATGAGACATCTGAATGAGCTAGCTTTCGCAAAGTCTAGTGAGAAGGGAAATCTTCCGAAACTCGTTGGTGCACTCACTGATTCGAAGCTGTCGGTTAGTGAAATGGACATGCTCTTTTTCCTTCAGTTATTCCACTTCAGCGCCATCGAAGGAATCAGATCGGCACATTCGGAACATGGCCACGCCATCCCTCATCTCTTGGACACTCCCAATCTGCATCCCTTGAAACACATCCCAGAAGCACTTGAGTTGGCAGCGCAGATAGACCATGACAAGGCGTCAGATATAGTCCTCGAGATTTCTTCAAAATTAGCCGAAAGTTCCTATTTTGGAGGAAAATTTGCGCTCTACCGGCGACTGCAGGACCAACAACTAGATATTCCCAAGAAGAACTTGAAGTACCTGTATTTTGACTTTCCGAGGGCATATCTAAAGCATCTCACTCGACTCTTATATCCTAATTGGTATGCCGCCTGTTTTTCGAGGAATTGCAACAATGCGGCGACCTGGGCGAGCTACGGTAATGACCATAAGGGTGTTTGTTTGGTGTTCGAAACCATTTCCGACTCAGGAAGCTCGGCCTTGACTCTTAGGCGACATGACCCAGACGGTGGCGAACGAAGCCCCAATCTAGAACTTTTCCACGACGTAAGCTACGGCCCCGATAAGGTTGAAATAGATTTCTTTCGTTCTATTGGAAGACTTACGCTCCCGAAAGCTATTGAGACATGGTACAGCGATGACAAAGGAAATCTGAGCGAATGCGGAGCTCATCTGAGATCCGATAGCGATTTGTGGCTTAAGAAGTATTGGGATCGGTTCTTACCCGGAATTATTCAGAAAAGCGTTGATTGGCGCCACGAGACAGAAACGCGCTTAGTGATTAATGGTCTGCTTGATGACCTTACCCCCGCAGAGCGCAAGGCTACTTATGAGTTTCCGTCACTAGTGGAGATAATATTTGGCATCCGAACTCCAGACCGCAAAAAGATGGAGGTGATAGAAGTGATACGGCAGAAGTGCTTCCAGCACGGGCGGGAGGAGTTTAAGTTCTCCCAAGCGTATTATTCCAGAAAGACGGACCGGATCGAGAGTTACGAACTCATCACCTACAGGAAGAGTGAGTAGGCAACGATAGGGCAATAGGGCCAGCCCTTTATTTTGATATAGATGAAGGGAAGGTGTCAGGGAATATGAAAGGGAACAAGCTGTGGCAGACGAAGAGGCGCAAGTTCAGCGAATCCAGAATCTGCACGGTTGTTGCATAGAGTTCATTTACATGAGGAAAATTTGAGGACGGGCTAACAATTACGTTTCGCTCAACCCCGACTCAAGGTATGATCCGGGCACATAGGTTACACTTATTCTAGGCACATAGGTTACAGTATACTGGGCATTATGCCCTGGAAAACTGTAGACCCAATGGACCAAAAGTTACGATTCATTCACTTAGCCCAAAGTGGAAAATACACCATCTCGGAGCTATGCCACGACTTCGGCATCAGCCGCAAGACCGGCCACAAGTACCTACGACGATACCAGCAGCAGGGAGCTTGCGGATTGAAGGAGCTAAGTCGGCGGCCCCGGCACAATGCTCAGTTGACCGATAAGGCGGTGGAAAAGCTCATCTTGCAGGACCGCCGCCGGCACCCGACCTGGGGGCCTAAGAAACTCAGAGATTTGCTTTTGAAGAAGCATGCCATCCAACGGCCTCCTTGTTGCAGTACCATTGCCGCGATCCTGAAGCGCAACGGCATGATCAAGCCCCGCCGGCGCAGACCTGGAGCCTATCCGATTCAACCTTGCGAGCTGACCCGCGCCGAGTATCCAAACCATGTCTGGACGATCGATTTCAAGGGCTGGTTCAAGCTGGCAGACGGCACGCGTTGTGACCCCTTGACGCTGAAAGATCTCAATAGCCACTACATACTGGGTTGCCGGGCCATGCCCAACCAGCAGTTCGGCACCACCTACCGTGGATTCAAGCGTATGGCCCGTCTTTACGGGCTTCCCCGCATCATTCGGGTGGATCATGGCACGCCATTTTCAGCTTGTGGGCTAGGGCGCCTCTCCCGACTGAGCGTCTGGTGGATTGAGCAGGGGATCGCCGTTGAGTTTACCCGTCCTGGGCATCCCCAGGACAACGGTTCTCACGAGCGCATGCATAGAGACCTCAAGGCTGAAGCCACCCAACCGGCTTCGGCCAACCTGCGGGCTCAGCAGCGGCGCTTTCAACGCTGGTTGCATACCTACAATCACGAAAGGCCTCACGAAGCTCTCGGCATGCAAAGACCGGCCGAAGTGTACCAACCCTCCCAAAAACGCATGGGTGAGAAGGTCAAAATCCGCTATCCGAAAAACTACCTGGTGAAGACCGTCTCAACCAGCGGCTTTGTTAGTTTTGAAGGAAAGAACTATTATGTGGGCGAACACTTTGCTGGTTGCCGGATGGGACTGTATGAAGACGCCCACGGCACGATACAGCTGCACTACGCGAACCTGCATCTGGGAAACCTGAGGTTCGATTCGCAGGGGCGCTTCCGGCCTACGGCCTACATCGCCCCTGTGAATCGGAAATCGCTGGACAAATCTAACCCTAAAAGAAATACGTAAAGTGTAACCGATGTGCCCGGATTATTTGTAACCTATGTGCCTATCGTACCCAATTGCTTTCAGAGGGGCGGAAAAAGGGTCAGCCCTTGATGTTTGGTATGGATGATGGGAAGGGGGCGCACCTAGTTGTTTAGCGTTTTGAGCTGTTAACGGTAACCTGCCTGCCTGTCCCTAGCAGACGGTTGCAGGCGGCCTGCAAGCAGTTTGCAGACAGTTTGCAATGCGGCTGCAAGCGTCCTGCAAAGGGATTGCACTAGAAGGTTCATCCCGAGACCGAACTAATACTCGGATGCGGCTTCAGTCTCCGGCGCGCTAATGAGCCTTCCCCGGAGGAGATCCTCAAACGGCAGCATTAATTCCCAAGTAGCCCCTCTAACCCCTCAAATAAATTTCCTCTGCTTGGGCCGTATTTGCGGGGCCTCTCCTTACTCTTCTCAAATTTTCCCCAGAGCGGTTTATGTTTCGGCGGTCGTCCCCAAGCCCTGTCCAGCAAAGCGATTGCCGCTCTTACTCTTGCTCCGGATGGAGCCGACTTATCCTCAGCAACCTCCAACAGCGCCGCCACGGCCTTTTCCGTATTCTCCCGCGCAAGTTCGCTCAGGATCTTCGCCCTTTCCTTCCGAGCCAAAGTTTCCTTGTTGAGTGAGCCGGGTGGCCTCCCCGCTCCCTCTCTCCGTCCTCCGTGATTTCCATTACTATGCATTCTTTATTCCTGAAATATCCTGAATATTTTGTCAATTATCAATATCGTAAGTTATTAGAAATAAATAGGTTTTAAAATAATTCCCAACAGGATGAAGGGGCAGCCAACAACCTCAGAACCGGGGAAGCCGAAATTTAAGACCTCAGGTAATGACTCTTGACACTTCAGGGAAGGTCGAGGGGATCAAACGCAAAACAATAACATCGGCTTCCCTTCCCTTCGTTCCCGGCAAGAGAGGGTTTTATTCCCATTCTAGGAAGTCCTCATAAAGCTGAAAAATTCATAACGAAAAGACCATAGTTGCGGGCCGTCTCCTACCGCTTCCCAATCCGTTTACCGTATCTGTTGGGGGACAGGAATGTCCCCCCTCCTTTATTACATCTGTGGTTCATCTCGTCCATCCTGTTTATCCATGTTTAATTCCTCATTGGCGCCCTTGGTGCCTCTTATCCTGTCCCCTGCAGGCAGGTTGCAAGAGGGTTGCAGAGAGTTTGCAGACAGGGGTATCCACAGAGTTGAGGATTTTTAACACCCTTTAAATGATTTTCGCGCTAATTTGCCACTACCCAGCAACAGAATTTGGACATGACCTAAAGAGCCCATTGACTCCTATTGCCTTCTTGCCGCTATCAGTGCCGTGGAGACGTCAGTAGATACAAGCTCGATTCCAAGGTCAGTGAATCCAGAATCCGCATTGTCCCTCCAGGGCCGCAAATTTGCCAAAATGGCACGAAATCGGCGCCGTTTTTGCCTTTTTTCCATCTCATGAGGGGTGAAAAGATCAAAAATTAAGGCAAATTAAGGTTTATTAAGGTTGAGCGTCGAAAAGATCAAAAAATATCAAGTTTTTAAGCCAATTTATCAAGATTTAAGACCTAAAAATCAAAATTTCAGACCAAGATATCAAAATCTTAAGGCAATATATCAAGGGATATCAAGATTTTACCCCCTAAACTTGATTTATTTGCCCGCCAACCCTGCACTTTTTGGTGTCGCCCCCCAACTTGATATTTTTTTTGATATTTTATCAAGTTTGCCCTTCCTCGGTGGACAGTTGGGCCACCAGAATCTCATATTCAATGGCCCAGTTTCAGGGGCTCAGGTCCCTATCTGGAAAGCTTCTGGAATCGCCAGCGTGACGAATGCCTCGATCAGGAATGGCTCCTGTCTTTGGCCGAAGCCCGGCGCAAGCGGTCCCGAATGGCGCCGGCCAGACCACCGCCCTCCGGAACCTCCAGGTAAAGGGTCGCGTACCCTTTCCGGTCGAGACGATACAACCGGTCATACAGGTTGCGGGCCGCCTCTTCCAAACGGCCGTTGGCCGACAAGGCGAAATGATGCTCGTCGCGGCAACTGGCCGCGTTGAGAAAGACGATGGCGTCCCCTTTGCCCGTTTTGGGCAGGCGCCCCCGGAAGGTCCGCAGGAGGGTGTGCGGGCTGTAGTGTCGCTCCATCAGCCCGGGGGAGAGGAGCCCGCGGGCAGGATCTTCGCCGGAAACTTCCGTAGAAAGGTGAATGGATTTCCCGATTTTTTCCTCCAGGGATTCCAGTGCGATGGCCCCCTGGCGCAGCAGTGTCGGCTCATCCGGATCGACCAACGACACGATGGTGGACTCGATGCCGCCTTCACAGGGACCTCCGTCCAAAATGTAGTCGATGGATTGGCCCAGAGCCGTCTCCACGTGTTCCGGCCTGGTTGGACTGATGTAACCGAATGGATTGGCGCTGGGAGCGGCCAAGGGGAAGGAACACCGCCTTAGCAGGGCACGAAACAGGGGATGGGACGGCATCCTTACCGCCACCGTATCGAGGCCCGCCGTAACCGATGCCGGGATGGAGGATTTTTTTTTGAGGATGAGGGTAAGCGGTCCCGGCCAGTAGCGCTCTCCAACCAGGCGATCCAGGTCCGTGACATCGGCAATGGCCTCCACTCCCTCCCAATTCAAGACGTGGACAATGAGCGGATTCCGCCGGGGCCGTCCCTTCACCGCAAAAATTTTGGCCACGGCGGCGGGGTCGAGGGCATGGCCCGCCAAACCATAAACGGTTTCCGTCGGCACCGCCGCAATGCCACCTGCGGCGAGGTGATGGGCGAGGAGATCGAGATGTGCGGGGTCGGAGTGAAGTATACGGGCCATGAGGATCGGCCCCTCCAATTGGCCAAAGCCCTACTTCAAGAGAAGCATGTTGCGCGCGCGTTTAATGACCTTGGTAATATGCCGTTGCTGCTTGGCCGAAAGCTTGGTTACACGCCGGGGCAATATCTTGCCGGTTTCAGTTACGTAGCGAGACAAAATCTCGGAATCCTTGAAATCGAGATCCATCGGATTCCAGGATCGATTCGGTTTGATATCATTAGCCATAAAAGGGGGGTAGCAAAATTGAATCCATCTCCGAAGCAAGCCAAAAATTTGGGCATTGGGCCGCGGTTGAGCCAATTTCCGCGGGCCCATACCCGGCCGGGCCGACCGGTCGAGTCCGGACAAGCCTGCCTAATACTCTTGAAATTACCCTTTGAGGTTTCTTATTTGAGAGGCATTTCTGCCCTGTCCCTGTAGTTCAATGGATAGAACCGCGGTTTCCTAAACCGCTGATCTGGGTTCGATTCCCAGCGGGGGCACCAAATGATATTTCTAAACTGTGAAAATTTGTTCTACAAGTATCTGTAATTCAATGATTTAAAAAGTTATAGCTCCTCAATTTATCGGATGCCCAAATTCCAGTTTTTGAATCTTACACGAATTCTTACACAAAAGCTTCAAGCAGTGCCTTTTCCATGTAACTCGGATGGCCTGAAACGTTAACGTGTTCTTCAAGAATGCACTTGTAAGGCAAACAACTTTCTCCTGACTAAGAGGGTGCTGACAGTCCAATTGACCGAACCGGCACAAGTAGACCAGACATTGTTCAATCTAGATACCTTCCCTAAAAGTGGTACTTGAGGTTCACGCTGAGCGCGAAAATTCGGATATCGTCGGTTTTAATCCGATATGTCACCGGCTCGCTTCCTTCCAGCCGCAAGTTGGACGGGTGACTTCGCAACTGATCGTAGCTCCCCCCGTCGCTAAACGTGTCCCAAGCGGTCCAACGGCCCTTGAGGCCCAGGGACAATGCCTCGGTGATGGCGTAGTCCACCCCACATAGCAACTGGTAGCCAAGAATGGTATCGCTCAGTTCGGTCTGCTCACTGGTGGCCGTTCCAGCCAGTCTGTTCTTATATTCCTCGAGAGCTTCTCCAAAGAGATAGCCGTTGCCGGTAGTGATGTATTTCGGATCGGAGAATCTCTTATAGAGAGCTCCATAATCCATGTCCGTGAAACCGACACCGGTCCCGAATCCGACATAGGGGGTAAAGCGGCTTTCGTTAATGAAGTCGAAATACAGGCATCCGAACAGATTATGAGAAGCGACACTGCCAATGCGCTCGAGCCCGCTTTCCGATTCTCCCGTAGCTTTCTCGGTGGTTTGTTCCCCAACGCTGGTATCCTGAACTGTATGGTCGTATTCTGAAGAGCGGAAGAAATACTCCAATTCCACCCGGCAGCGGCCCAACGGGTTATCGCATGGGGTACCGGTCCCCCATGCGATAACCCAAGGCCGCGCCGGCCAGAATGCCCTCGGCGCGATCGAACTTGTTCTGCCAATTGTCCCCGATCTCGGGCCGATTCGGATTATAGCCCTCTGTGGTTGCGTAGTTTGGGTTGATGTATTCATCGTAGCGGCTTGCCCGGTCATTAGCTCCACCGATGGTATTGAGGGTTGAGGCAAAATTAATTCCCAACTCGCTGCTCAGGTAGAAGCCTTTGCCCGCCTGCGCCCGGCCTGATGTAAATAGCGATGTTGCAATAAAACAGATTAAGACTGAAAAAATGCGGTTCATTTGAAAATAATTTACCTCAACTAATAGGGAAAGTTGTTATAAATACTAAGTATATGGGAGAGGTTGTCATGATGGTTCCTGCCTTATTGCACTACTTGATTCCGCATCGTCCTTTACAGGACCATGCCTCCTGTACATTGCTTTAAAGAGGAGCAAACCCTCGAAACATGATCCCAGCATTCATGTTTTTTGGAAAAGATTTTGACACCTTTGGCAATGTTTTTGTCTGAATTGGGGCCATACACCACAAAACGGTATTGCTCTTCCTTAGCCTTTTGAATTCCCCCATCAGGAGTGACTTTAACAACCTTAAATAATTTTCAGGTGGGGTAACGGGTGGTTAGTTTATGGGGGGCGTGTAAGCTCGTTCGAGTTTTTGAGCTTGGTGGAGAAAATGGTTGTGGAGATATTCGCTGGTTTCCTTGAACTTTGGCGTTTTTACAAACTCCATCGGGTTTGGCATTGTGTGGGATTCGGCCTGGATAAGACTGGATAGGACTCTTGTTGCGTTGTGCTGGGCGCATCCAATTTGCATCGCCAATTGGCTTGCCTGGTAAGCGGGACGGGGGCTGGGAGCGGCTTGAGTGCCCTGGGCCTGGGCAGGGGGCCTTACCCGGCTTTTGGGGAGGCGTAGCGGGCTTGCTGGTTGTCCTGGCTGGTTTGTCTGAAATTGCGATCTTTGCAGACTTGAAGACGGTGATTTCCGGGGCATTGGTGTGCTTATGCCGGTCGCATCGGATTCCCCTGGCATCATCATCCGAGGTGAGGGTGATTTCTCGGCCTTCCAATCCGTCTATATCGTCGCGAAAGAAGGTAACGCCGATCTGGCCGGTTGAATCCGAAAGGGTCGCGCAATAGAACGTTTTGCCGGTCCGAGTAGAGACCCGGGAATCAAGGTTGATGATCGTGCCGCGTACCCCCGAGGCGAAATTTTGGGAAGGGAGAAGGCAGACCTGTTGGACGGTTAGGAGTTTGGGTTCACTCATCTTTGGGAATATGGGGTTGGGTTGATTTTTTGTTTCTCGGGTACCGCGGTTTTTCACTGGAGTCATCTAGCCAGCTAAGGAAAATGCAGAATAGCCAAGGGACACCGATCAGGAGCAGAATAAGTTTTAGTATTTCCATTGGGCGCGGGGATTCGGGTTCAGGTCTGTGAGGGCGCGTTTCCGGGTTTCATTCCGCAATGCGATTTCTATGAATTTCGCGGTATCGTTTGGGCCACAAGGCTATGCAACGATCATATAGGACGGCACAAATGGAGCAAGCGTATTTGACTTCCCATTGGCCATAGCAGTTCTTGACCTTGAATATCCGAGCCTTTTTGGGGTGGACGGTTCTTGGCCCTGTATGGCCTTCGTATCCGCAGTTTTCCTTTTCGCAAACAATTCGGCCTTCGATCACTTTTTTGGGCGGATAGGTGAAGGCGAATTTCTGCTGGGTCATGCGCTTTGGGCCTTACGTTTGTAGTTCATGTAGTCTTCTTCGGCTGCTCTTTTTGCTTCCTTGAGGGTGGGAAAGAAATAGATCCTTCCTCCGGCGAAGAAGCATTTCCAATTGTAGGATCCCCCGGAGGGTTCTTTGAAGATGGTGTATTGGACCGTACTGTATTTTCCCGGTAGGGTGAGCAGGCGGATGGTCCGGTTGGATTGGAAAGCCTTGAATTGTCTCCAGGTGAATTTCATGATGTGGGTAGGGCTCGGGGTTTGGGTTGGCAGATTTCGAGGAGTTTTTGGCGCAGGGAAGCGGCTTGCTCGGAGTAGGGGTTGGCATCGGCTGCGGTCATTATGCGGGCTCTGTCTTGGTCGGAGATTCCGAGGTAAGTGCCGGCGTCTTTGGTTTTGGCGGTGAATTTGTCCTGTCCGGTCATGTGGTTGGCTACCGCGCAAAGGGGACAGGGGCCTATGAAGCCCATTTTTTCGAGGTTCTCATCGATGGCGCGGATGTAGCCGCCGTGGTTGGGAATGGGTTCGTAGGTGGCCCATTCGTAGGGCGTTTGGGAGAGGGCTTGGAGGAATTTGTTCAGGGTCATAGGGCGGGGTTGTAAGGGATTCCGGATTTGATTTGGGCATAGATTTGTTGGAGTCCCTTATCCCGGTTCTTGGCTTTGGAAACGGGATGGGTGATGAACAGTAAATCATCTTCGTCGGCAACCAGTTTTATGTTGCCGTCCGGACCTTGGGCGCTGGTCATCAAGGTGCTGAAGTAGATGCGGGTTGGGATGGGTACCGGTCTGGGGGCGGGGTAGTGGGGCTTCTGGCCGTCTTCGATCGAGGTGAGCATCATGGCTACGATGCGCTGGTCGATGGCGAGCATGTGAAGCATGGCTTCCTCGAGGAAAAAGTCCCAGTGACGGGCGGCGGCCTTTTTTATGGCCTCTGTGGTCAGGGGGTCAGGGTATTTGAGGGCGGCGTAGCGGGCGGCGAAGCACCAGATGACGACGATGTCGTTGGGCCATCTGTCGAGGAATTTGGCTGGCATGTTGGTGTTCATAAGGAGGGGTCGGTTTCGATTTTATGGGCAATTTGTGCAAAGGTGGCGCCGGCATCGTTGGCGCTGGATAGGGTGTAGTATGGTTCGTCGCTTCCCTCCAATACTTCGAAGGGCTCCTCCAGGATGACTTCAGCTTCCTCGATTTCGGCCCATTCGAGGACTTTTTCGGGCAGGTATGACGTTTCGTCGCCGTATTGGAGAAATGGACCGGGAAGCCAACCTGGTTCCGGGTAGATGACGGGTTTGTCGATGATGCCGTGCTTTACGGCGATATCGCAAAGGACTCCGAGACAACAACGGGAACCATCGGGGTAACCGAGGCTCTTGTGGGCCTGGGGGATTTCTCCGGAGCGCAGGGCCTGGACCCATTCTTTTTTGATGTTTTCTTTCATGGTTAATCTATGCAGTCGGTTTCGATTTTGTCGGCGATTTCATCGAAGCTGAAGCCGCCGTCATTGGCGCTGGCGAGGCTGGACAGTTTTCCGGCTTTTTTCTTGTTGCGAAAGGGTATGGATACGTAAGCCGGACCGTTTTTTATTTCGGCCCATTCGAGGACTTCTTCGGGCAGGTAACTTCCTTCAGCCTCTTTTCCATAGAAGAGGTTGAATAGGCCATTGCAGCCTGTGTCAGGGCTGAGCTGAGGTTTGGGGATGATGCCGTGCTTTACGGCAATATCGCAAAGGACCCCGAGACAGCAACGGGACCCGTCGTCGTGGCCCAGGACCTTTGTTGTCTGGGGTATTTCTCCAGAGCGCAGGGCCTGAACCCATTCTTTTTTGATGTTTTCCTTCATGGTCAGATGATCGAGTTTGTTTCGATGAGGTCTGCGATTTCATCGAAGCTGAGGCATTCGTCGTTGGCTTCGGCCAGGGTTTCGAATTCCCGGTCTTTGTATTTGAAGGGTTGTGTCTCCTGGTGGGTTTCGGGGACCTGGGCCTGTCCGTCGCGGCTGACCAGGTTGGCCCATTTGCGAACGGATTGGGGCAGGACGTTGAAGTTGCCATCGAAGCTGACCATGGAGCCATTGGTTACGGCCGGAGGCGGTATGATGTTTTCGTCGACAGCGATGTCGCAGAGGACTCCGAGACAGCAGCGGCCTCCTGATTGGTGGCCAAGGCGTTTGGTTATCTGGATGATTTTGCCCGATCGAAGGCGTTTCATCCATTCTTGTTTGATGTTCTCTTTCATGGGTTGAGCTGATTCTTGAGGGTTTTGCAGTCAGTGGTTCATGGGGTCAGGTGGGATCGTGTTCCTCGATGATTTCGGCGATGCGCTCGAAGGTGAAACCGAGGTCGTTGGCTCTGGCCAGGCAGTAGATTTCCAACTCGTCTTCCAGGGTGGCGATGGGATGGAAGGTTTGCGGGTTGGCGTGCTCGAGCCCGGCCCAATCCATTATGGCTTGGGGCAGGATGGCGACGTTGGTATCGTCTATTATGCCGTAGCGGAGTTTTTCCGGGCAGCGTTCGTGGGGAACCGGTGCGGGTATGATTTTTTCCTCTGCCCCGATATCGCAAAGGACTCCGAGGCAGCAACGGGATCCGTCAGGCCGCCCGAGGGAGCCTATGTTTTGCTCGATTTCTCCGGAGCGTAGGCGTTTCAGCCATTTCTGTTTTATATTTTCTTTCATGGTTCGTCTGGGTGGTAGGCGATTTCGATGACGATTCTGTAGTCTTCGTTTGGGCCAGATACCTGGATTAGTCCTTCGATGTGGTCCTGGGCATCTGTGATGGTTCCAAAGCCGTCCTCAATCAGGTTTGGGGCTTGGTCCTCTATGAATTCGTAGACGCAGATGGAGTCGTATATGTCCATGGGGTTCATCTGTGGGTCAGGTTTCTGGTGTTGCTTTCGAATAGCCAATAGTAGCGGGGCGGGGTTCCGGCATGTTTAGCCAGGCGCTCGTTTAATGTCTCTTCCCGTGGCTTGGCGCATCTGTCGATTCGGTCGCAGATTGCCTTGGCTTTGTATTTGCGCTTTCGGTATTTGAGGCGTGCGGCTCGTTTGAGCTTAACCTTCTTTCTGGCGAGCTGAACCTGTTGCGGAGCGTATGTCATGCGATGATGCGCTGGTGGTGGCGGGCTTCTTCAGCGTATTGCCGGAGGGTCTTGTCGGGTTCGAAATAGAGGTCTCGTTCTACGCCGAGGCCCATGATGGTGACGCTCTTCAGTTCGGAGAGGCTGACGTATCCGAGCTCCGGAAATCCCATGCCCAAGTCGCAGAGGCCAAAGAGGCGGTCAGGGCATTCCTGGTCCTGCTCGGTGATGAGCCAGCGGGCGTTGCTGAAGGCTTGAAAGAATTTGACGACGGGTTTGGGGTTGTAGTCGTCGTTGTGGCGGTTTTCCCAGTTCTTCCTGAGCTGGGCCTTGATGGGTTTGGTGAGTAGCTTCATGTGGTTGTTGGTTGGAGGTTAATGGACGGGGTTGTTCTCGATGACCTCGGCGATTTCCTCGAAGGTCATGCCTTCATCGTTCATTTGCATGAGGGTATTGGTTTCGATTTTGTCTTTGGTTACCCTGCTTGTTATGGTCATTGGGTCTTCAACCTGCGGGCAGGAATTCTCGAGGCCGGCCCAGTCGACCACGGCTTGGGGAAGGACTCCCTTGTTGGAATCATCGTCTACGCCGTAGATCAGTACTCTATCGGATTGGGGGCCTTCTTCGTTCAGGATGGGTGGTGGTATGACCTTTTCCTCGACGGCGACATCGCAAAGGACGCCAAGGCAGCATCGGGCGCCGTCCTCGTCGCCTAGCCGGCATGAGGTTTGTTCGATTTCTCCGGAGCGCAGGCGCTCCAGCCATTTCTGTTTTACTTCCTTTTTCATGGTAGCTTCAGATTGATGTTGGTGGTGGTTAGCTGACCTCGTGGTCCTCGATGACGTCAGCGATTTGTTCGAAGGTGAATCCTTCGTCGTTTAGAGTGGTGAGGGAGTGGGTTTCGTAGTCCTCTTTGGATGCGCAATTTTTAATCAAAACGGGTTTGTTGATGGATGGTCCGCCTTTCTTGAGTCCGGCCCATCGCCATACTGTCCTGGGCAGGACCGCGATGGTCTTTTCGACCTCGTCGCCGTAGGTGAGTCTGTAATCGTTCGGATCTACCTGAATCGGTTCCGGTATGATTCCTTCCCTTGCTGCGATGTCGCAGAGGACGCCCAAACAACACCTGCTGCCGTCGATTTCGCCCAGATGGGTTTTGGTTTGTTTGATTTTGCCGCTGTTGAGTTCGGCGATCCAGAGGGCTTTGATTTCTTCTTTCAATGCAGGTGGGGTTGGTAGTTGTAGACTTCCTCGTCAAAGACGTGGCCTTGGAATTCATTGTCCTGGTCGGTGCCGCACTTCTTGCAGTAGGCCTTTCTTTCGCGGGGTCGGTAGAAGATGTCGTCTCCTTTCTTCAACTGGGTTTTGCACTCGCGGCAGTTGCTGTTGAATCTGGCAACAGTCCAGTAGGGGTCTTGGGGGTATCGTCTGGGCATGGTGGTTTTGGGTTCGTTGGGTTCTTTGCCCGGATCTTTCTGGTCGATTCGGGCTTGGTTGGGATCGCTGCGCCCCTTCGAATCGCCAGAGCGAGGATCCAGCAGTGGCCAGCGATGGAAGAAGGCTCTGAGCTCCCTTTCGGTTGGCGGGCCTTTAGGCGCCGAGATGTTCTTTTGCAGTGTCCAGTAGTCCACAGGCATCGAGGAGTTCCTTTCTAAGGGTGCGGTGGTCTCGGGCCTGTTTCTGGAAATTGGGATCCTTGTTTGGCGTGAGTTCGCTGAAATCGGCCGCTCTGGCTATGCGGTAGGCATCCGCTTCGGTCAGGTGCAGGTAAATGCCTGCGGCGCGGTAGCATCGGTTGTTGATGTATTTTCCCGCGACTTGGTTTACTACCGCTGAGAGGGGGCACATGCCTTTTCGTTCGGTGCGGATGCCGCTTCCGGCAAAGATCTCGAATTTCCAGGTCTGGGCCGTCTCCCTGAGTCTTGCGAGGAATTCCTGGAGGGTCATGATTTGAGTCCGGTGACTACGAGGAGTTGGGGACGGATCTTGTGGAAGGCTTCGTACTCGTGCTCGTCGTCGGTGTTGTGGGCTGCGATGTGGTCCCAGTCCGAGGCGGTGGAGATGTCAGTCATCTGCCAGGGTTTCTTTCAGGTCGATGGCCTGGGCGGCTTTGCGGTAGTTGGTGTCGTATAGGTCGGTTTCGAGCACGTGGTTGGCCACCGCACAGATGGGGCAGATTTCGCGTTCGGTGCGAATGGCCCCTTCGATGAGCTGCCAGGTGAGGCCGGGGATGGATGTGAGGATCTCCATGAATTTGTCGTACTTCATTCGGCAGGGGGATGGGGGTTGGGGTTGTAGGGGGTGAAGGAGCGGCCTTCGTGCTCGTTGATGTAATCGAAATGGTTGTGGGTGGCTTTGAGGATCTCCTGCAGGTTGCCCATGAAGGCGGTGAGGATGCCGTCCTGGTTTTGAGTTTTGACCCCATCGAGGCCGGAGGGGAACCTGAGAAATGAAAACTGAACGACTCGCTAAAGAGAGGAAACGACTCAAAAAAGAAATAGACCGATTTAGAAAAGATCAGGAACGATTGGTTCAAGGGGTGGAACGACTCAAAAAAAAGGGGTATGGGGAACGGCTCAATAAATTGGAGGAACGACTCAATAAAGAGGATGAACGACTCAATAAAGAGAGGGAACGATTCAATAAAGAGAATGAACGGCTCAAAAAAGAGAGGGAACGATTCCTATTCTATAAAGAGGAGGAACAACTCAAAAGAGAGACTGAACGATGGCTTCAAGGGGTGGAACGACTCGATAAAGAGACTGAACGATGGCTTCAAGGGGTAGAACGACACAAAAGAGAGAGTGAACGATTCAGCAAAGAAGTGGACCGGCTCAAAAAAGAGAAGGAACGACTCGATAAAGAGGGGAAACGGATTAAAGAAAAGGTGGACCGATTCAATGAACGGCTCGATAAGCAACCGGGAAGCGGGTCAGGGTAGCTTAGAGCCGTCGAGGCTGGCCCTGGATAGGGTGGGGGAGGGAGATTCCCCACCTGAAGGCCCTTAGAACGCAATGGAGAGAGTTGAGCAAGGCCCAGTCGAGGTGCTCCTGGATGTGTTTGATGAGGGCTTGGTTGTTTTTGTAGGTGGCGTATTTCATCAGTATCCGAGTTTGTGCAGTTCGATGGCTCTGTTGCGCAGGCAAAGGAGGTGGACGTGGAATGATTTCCAGCCTATGAAGTAGCGTGTGGTGGGGGCTCGGACTTTTCTGTAGTCTTTGTCCGGGATCCTTTCTTCAGCGGGTATTCCGAGGTAGTGCTGCGCGGTGGACCAGTTGCCTACGCGGATGCAGTCGAGGGCTCCGCATAGGTTGTTTTGTTCTTCGGAGAGGGGATTTGCCTCGGGGTTTTCATCCAAGGGGTAGACGTGCTGGTCGGGTTTGAGCCAGTTTTGGGCTGCGGCGTAAATTCCAGCGAGGCAGGCGAAGCAGACTTCGTCTCCGGTTTCCATGGTTTGGGGTTCATGCCAGGTGGTGGAATCGGGGATGTAGGGAAGCGGTTCGTCCTGGCCGAATTCAGAGCATTTGGCTACGACCTTGAGGATGAATTTGGATAGTTTCATGGGTTTAGTGTCCTATGGATTCGAGGTATTTGGCCCGTTGCTCGAGGGATTCGAGGTGGGCGTTGAATTCGTCTGATCCGGCGAAGTGGGTGTGCAGGGGAGGCGGGCCGTGCATATTGCTTTCGACTCGTTGCTCCATGCCGAGGCTTGCCTGGGCCAGTTTCCAGTGGCCTTGCCTCACGTAGTTGATCGCTTCGAGGATTTTGGTTTGCTTGGGGCTTATGTTGTCGAATCTGTGGAAGGTGGGATCGTAGATTTCCTGGTTGGATTCCACCCAGCCTCGGAGTGCGGCGTAGGCCCCGGCGAGGCATGCCTGGCACTTGTTGCGGTGCTCCGGTTTGTGCCAGTAGCCCCAGTAGGGATAGTATTGGTCCGGATCGAGGGCTCTGACCGTCTCGACGACCTTGGTGATGAACTCACTTAGTTTCATAGAATTTCCTGTAGTGGCTGAGGGCTGCGGCCTGGGCCTGTTTGAGGGTGGGGTTCTTGGCGATGACCAGTCCGTTGGCTTTGGTCAGCCAGGGGCAGGATTTTTCGTAGCGGTGACGGTAGGTCAGATAGGTGCAGATCCCGAAATTGGTGGGGATTGTGGAAACGTAGAATCGGACTTTGGTCAGGAGGGAGATTTGTAATTTCCATTTGAGTGTTTTCATTTCAATAGGCTCTAACGATGTGGAGTTTGTGTGCCGGGTGGTGCCAAATGGCGTTGTGGGCCTTTTCGATCTTAATCATGACGTCGCGGAGTTCCCAGGGGTGCAGCTCGAGGTCTTTGTTGGTACGATCCCTGGATTGATCGGCGGTGAGGCCGTCATTCTCGACGCCGGCGAAGTTGTATTCGGCGATTTCGGTTTCGCGTTCGTTGAGATCGGCCTGTTCGATGATCATGGCTATGAGTTGGGCCATGGTCATCTTGGGTTCGTTTTCGAGGTCCTTGTGGGACCATTTCTTCTCATACGTCTTTGGCATTGGGGGCCTTTCGCTTTGGAGGTGCAATGATCATGGTGAATCCTCCCGTATTGTTGGGAGTCACCTTTATTTCGGTGTCTTTGTTGTATCCGCGTTTGATCAGCTTGTTCTTGAATTTGCGCTTAATTTGTTGTGCTTCCTTGTTATCCATATTGGGTTTGGTTGAGGTTATCGAAATGGAGCTGGCGCTCATCGATGTAGGGCTCGGGGCCTTGCAGGATGTAGGCGTTGCTCCAGTCTTCAGAAGGGACGTAAAAGACGATCAGGTTTGAGTAGTAGGGGATTTTTTTTTCAGTTTTGACGCCAGGACCTCGGTATCCTCTTTTGTCCCGTTCGGATCGGCGTAAGTGCTGGGCTTGATGCGTTCCAGTCCTCTGCGTTGGAGTGTTTTGAGGATTTGGTGTTTTTGAGGCCCCGGCGTATGCCTGGTGAACCTTGTCATTACTATAGTCATTGGAGTTCCCGGTATTGACCGTCCCAATATTCATCTCCGCTCCAGTTGTCCGGATCGTCCGGATCCCATCCGTCATCGATGGGCGATGGAGGAGGTGCGAAGGGATCGCATTCGCTATCGAAGTCCTTTAAATCGCAGAGAATTCCGAGGGCGCAGAATTCAGAATCCGAAGGTTTGTAGGACTTTGGCTTGTTTTTCGATTTCATCGAGGCAGAGCATGAACTGTTTCCAGTTGAGAAATTTGCGGTGCTTTGGACGGATGGTAATTGCTTCGCCTATTTCGGGGATTGGTTGGGCTCCTATCCATTCGGCGGCCTCTTTCCAGTGGCCGGTGCGGATAGCTTCACAGGCGAGCATGTCTTGTAGTGTGATGTCTTCTTTGCCATCGGGGCTTGTAATTTTGTAGCCGTTGGTGGGTTTGTAGTATTGAGTGTGGTCTAAGGCTTTTTTGGCAGCGATCCAGGCGCCGGCGAGGCATACGTAGCAGATGTCTGGTTTGTCCGGACGTGGTTCGTATGGGGAGTAGTCAGGGTT
Organism: Opitutales bacterium; assembly: GCA_965218995.1. GTDB lineage: Bacteria > Verrucomicrobiota > Verrucomicrobiia > Opitutales > UBA2995 > JAABVD01. The sequence continues at coordinate 546,179 of CBDCML010000004.1, read as the reverse complement.
GTAGTCTGCGTAGGCCGGGACGTGCCAGACGTGATATGCGGGTTGGTAGATGGTCTGGTCGAGTTTTCTGGTGGCCGAAACGAGGTTGAGAGCGAATTCGGATATTTTCATCAGTAGCCTTCGTTTTGGATGCGCAGTGCGTTTCGTTCGACCGCATCGAGCAGCACATTGAATTCGTCCCAGCCGTCGAAGAGTTGGTTTTTGTGGGGATCGGTCAGTTCGGCTACGTTTCTTGGTAGCTTTTTGCCGAGGAGTATTCTGTTTGCCCCGTCCCAATCGTCATGACGGACTTGCTCGAGGGCGTGCATTTCCCTTTTGGCTTGGTCGTTCTTCATGTAAGCCTTTTGCCTGTTGAGTGATTTGTTGTGCTTGAGGCCGTATTCCTGGTTGACGTGGCCGCCGCCAAGGCAAATTAAGCAATGGGGAACGTGGTCATCGATCTGCCAGCAGTGGAAATAATTCCAGTTGGGAAAGTAGAGCTCGGGATCGAGTGCGCGGCAGTTTTCTACCGCCTTGAGTGCGAGAGTTGAGAGCTTCATCAGTGTCCTTTCTGTTGGAAGTGGATGGCGTGTTTTTTGAGGTGGAGCAGGAAGAGCCTGAATTCGGTCCAGCCTTCGAACTCCTTGAAATCGCTCTCTCTGGGGCAGGGGTATGCGCTGTAGGGTGGAGGTTCGATATCGAGGAGCTTGCAGGCCACATGGTAGTTGCCTGAACGGATCTCATCGATGGCTCTCATTTCCTCGCTCATGAGATGGGGGACGTCGTAACCCTCGGGGAAGTTGTGGGGTTGGACCGTTTCGGTGTGGGGGATGTCGGTCTTGGCCGCGACCCAGGCTCCTCCGAGGCAGATCAAGCAGACGGTTCGCTTCCTTCCGGCAAAGTCCTTTGCTCGTTTGGTGAAGTGCCAATGGCCGGCTATGGGGTGGTAGTTGCGTTGGTCAATGCCGTTGCAGGCCTCGACCAGGTTGAAGAGGAATTGGGATAGCTTCATTGGCCGAGTTGTTTGAGTTCCTTGGCGATGGGGAGAAGGGACTTGAGGTGGCGATCGAATTCATGCCAGCCCAGGAATTCCCTTTCATCGGGTGGATCGACAAATTCAGCGAGGCGTATTCCATCCCCACCCTTCGCATATGGTTCATTGCCCAAGCATTTGTTAGCTCTGTCATAAGCGCCTTCGCGGACGTCATCGATGGCGTCGATGAGGTTTTGCTCTTCGGTGTCGAGGCTGCCCCAGAACCATTGGTTTGCGTCGGCTATGTGGATGTTGCCAGTGGGGTCTTTGGAAAAGGCGGTGGGATTGCCTATGTTGTTTACGAAGGCGTAGGCCCCCGCCAGACAGCCTACGCATGTGGCGCTTTTGTGTTCGTATTCCCTTTTGGAGAGCCAGGTGGAGAATTCCGGTTTGAATTTGCTTCGATCGATGAGGGAGACCGTATTGAGCACGGTAAGAATGAGTTCTGATAATTTCATTGGTTTTATTGGTTTCAGGGTTGGTTCCTGATGTCCCTGGCCGTTTCGCGGATGAGCATGGTTGTGACAGTGCAGGACTTTTTTATATGGCCCATTGCGAGTTGTGCGCTGGTTAGGATGGGCTCGGTTTTGAGGATGGTCATCGAAGTGTTCAGATTTTCCTCGACGGTTTTGAGGTGGTGTAGCAGTGAGGCTTTGTCGTTCATAAGAAAAAAGAGGCGCCCGCCGAAAATCGACGAGCGCCAGGAGTTTTATAAGCTCCCACTTTACCTGATGAGGCAGGGGGCTTATGTGAATGTGGTTAATAGCCGTGTTCAGCCATGAGTTTTGCCTTTTCCTCAAGGCTCGCCAGGTGGTTGTCGAACTCCAGCCAATCGCTGAAACTGGCGCCATCGGGGAGGTCGATAGTGTTTTCAAGGTCCCTCGACATTCTTTTTTTTATACCCAGGTACTTCTGGGCCATGACGTAGTGTCCCCTGCGGATGCGATCCAGTGCCCATAAGTGACGGTTTTTCCTGTCCTCGTCTTTTTGACGGGAGAACATTTCCTCATAGGAGATTTCCTCATCAAAATTGACCCAGCCACGGGCAGCGGCATCGAGGCCGCCAAGACAGGCCCAGCACGGTTCTCCTGCTTGAAAACCCGGTTCATGCCATTTGTTGAAGATTGGATTGTATTTTCTGCGATCGATGTTCTCGCGGATGCGCTTGACCGTGTCGGTTATGAATTCGCTCAGTTTCATGGGGATTATTTTGTTATCGATGGGTTGACGAACCATCTGGCCTGGACCATTTTTCCATTTCCCAGAGGCACGAGGCGGTTCCAATCCGGATCGGGCATTTTCTTTTTTTTTATAGGCCCTGCCTTTCCCCCTCCTGTTTCCGGATTATTTCTTAGTCTTGCTTTGCGGATTTCGGGGGTTGGGTGGGTGGGGCTAAGTGAAATTTTCATCGTTCTGTCTCCTCTTCCCAGTCGGCCATTGATTCTGCCTTGGAGATTTTCAGTTCTGCACGCTCTTGCTTGCTCTGGGCCCATTGATATTCGAGGTGGTCGAGCAGTTTCTCGAGAGCTCTGAGTTTGCTGTAAACCTTGGTCAGCGTTTGGCGCATTTCGGTGATGTGATCCATGGTGTTGATGGTGTTGCAGATATGAGCTGATGAATCCTGAGGAAGGCCGACTGGCGCATCGGGTTTCCCCAATCGCCCTCGCCTTTTGAGGTCAACCTTCCCCAGGAATTATCATCAGTTACACATCCGACAGAAAAAACTAGAAGGGCTCTTCACCGTTCTGAATTGCCTGCTCCGCGGTGTTCACGGTCTCAGTGGCATGTCCATCCTCGGAGGCCGCTGGTCGTTGGGCTCGCTGGACGTTCTGTTGGACCGGTTTGGTTCCGCGTTGGGCCGGCTGTGCATGGCCGTTGGTGTAGCCATTGCCATTGCCGTTGTCCTCAGCTCCTCGACCGAGGAACTTGAAGGTTTCAAGCACTACGCACAACTTGCTGCGCTGTTCACCTTGGCGGGTCTGCCACCGATCGAGCTTCAACCGGCCTTCTACCAGGATCGGGCGACCCTTGACCATGTACTTGGCGATGGTGTCCGCTTGGCGCCCGAATGCGTCTACATCGACGAAACAGACTTCCTCCTGCAGGTCACCGTGCGAATTGGTGAATGCTCTGTTGATGGCCAGCCCGATCTTGCAAATGCTCAGGCCTGACGTGGTAACTCTCAGTTCGGGATCACGTGTCAGGTGACCCATTAATACGACTTTGTTGTAACTGGGCATGATAATAATGAATTAACGTTAACGATTGATATTTAATAGATTAAACCCCATCAGGGTCACAAAGTTATCCCTGATGGGGTTTAGTCTGTTTAAAGGGCGTTCAACCTGACCAGAGGTCTCTGATCAAGTTGTGGGCTGTCTCCTGGCTGAGCCACTTTCCTCTCCTGGTGATGCCCAGATCGGACAGTTTAACCAGCCCGGTTTTGATGATGCCGCTCAATATCCAGCATTGGCGCGAGTTGGCCGGCCAGTCTTCACTCATCGGAGTGCGTTCGGCGATCTTCTTGAGCGTCCGATATAGGGTGAAACGCTCCGGAAATACGAACCGGGTGTTATACCACCATGCCTGGCGGAAGCTCTTTGGGCTGAAGTCCGGATCGGGTTTGGGAATAACGGGCTTTGGAAGCCTGTCATGCCAGGAATTTTCCGTGATGGGGTTATCCGAGTCGCAAATTGTGCAGACAACCGTTTCCCTGGCGCTGCCATCGAGTTTGCAATCGCAGATTTCGCAGTGATCTTCCCAGATGCCTGCCCAGCGGCGTGCATCCATGATGCGATCTGTCCATGCCTGGTGATAGCCCTCGCGTTCCAACTGTTCTACTGCGATTTGCTCTTCGTAGTAGGGATCCGAGGCGTGCATGAGGTTCATCAGGAACTTGAGCTGATACTGCATCTTGTTCCTGACGAATGGGTCAGTCACGTCTTCCGCCATCAGCTCCAATTGGGCAATGGCAAGTGACACCGTTGGTGCTGGGTCATGAACTGTTGCGAAATCTTCCGATGGAAGTTCGACGAAACCTGTTGAGGATGAGAGTCTCCTGCCGTGCTGACAGGCCTGATAATGTGCTGTGTGTATGTCGATCATTCTGTTGATGTGTTATTTGATTCATTGGGGAGAGCCGAATCGAACGACTCTCCCCGATGGGTTGTGGGTTAAAATGGCGGTTCGTAGTAAGGCTCATGTCCGCCTGTCGTCTCCATTTCGTCGATGTAGCGCTCTTCCTCCAGCATGGCTGTGTAGTGTTCAGCCTCTTCGTGCTGGCCACTGAACATTGCTCGATCAATGCGTTCAGAGATTTCCTCTGGGGTTGGTCTTCCCCCGATTTTGTGGACACGAACAGCGTAGCGTATGTTCATGTTAGGTTATGGTTTTGATTTTGGAAGTGTTTTTGAAGAAATGCTTCTGGTGAAAGGTATCCCAGGGTGCTGTGCCTTCGACGTTTGTTATAAAAAGTCTCGAGGTAATCGAAGATGGCCAGGCGGGCCTGCTGCTTGGATTCGAACACGCCGTTTTGGGGAAAGCATTCGCTTTTGAGGGAGGCAAAGAAGCTCTCGCAAGCGGCGTTGTCGTAACAGTATCCTAGCGCGCTCATGCTCTGAATCCAACCAAAGTCGTTCAATTGCTGCCGCACTTGGTGACTGGTATACTGGCAGCCACGATCTGAATGAAAGAGGGCTTTGTGAAAACCTCCCACTCGATTCCTGGTCTGGTGAAGGGCTGAAACGACCAGACCGGAGGCCAGGCTCTCGGCCACCTTGTAGCCCTGAATTACGCGGCCGAAGAGGTCCATCACGACCGCTAGATACAACCAGCCTTGCCGAGTGGGGATGTAGGTGATGTCGCTGACCATGATTTGGCCGGGCCCGGTCGGGTCCGGAGCCTCGGCCAGACGGTTGGGCGCTGGGAGGCTGCGGGGATCCTGCCGGGTCGTCTTGGGCCGGAAGGGGCTACCCCTACAGGCTTTTAGAGCATTTTGCTTCATCAGCCGGGCCACCCGGTTAACCGAGCAGCGAAAACCCCGCTGGTTGAGCTCCACGCTCATGCGAGGACTACCGTAACAGCGGGTGTGCCGGTCGGCATGGATCCGTTTGATTTCGCTCAGGAGGAGCCGATTTTGGCGGCGGCGCGCTCCCGCCTTACCCCTGCGCCATCGGTAATAACCACTCCTGCTCACAGCCAGCGCCTGACAAAGTTCAACCACTCTATAGATTGCCCGCATTTGATCGATCAGCGCATACCCAGCTGCGGGTCCTCGGCCAGTATGCTCGCGGCTTTTTTTAAGATCTCTCGCTGGCGACGCAGGTAAGCGTTTTCCCGGTTTAGCCGACGGATCTCGCGGGCCATCTCTTCGGGATCGTTCAAGGGGCGGGAAAGTCCCTGCTGGTCGGAGGGGTCCCCGAAGAGATCCTTGCGCCACTTCCTGAGGCTCCCATCGGAAATCCCCAGTTCACGGGCCACCTGCTTGAGGCTGTTGTTACTGTGCAAATAGAGTTCAACGGCTCGACGTTTGAACTCCTCATCATAGGTTCTGTGGGTTCTTGGCATGTCTAATGATCTCTCTCAGACTGCGCTGTTCGTGTCCACAAAATCGGGGGAGGTTCAATCTCGCAAAGGGTATCGTCGCCGCTCAAACCTTGGATCAACCATCACCTCAGGACCTCGCACGCACTTACAAAATGGCGCTGACGGTTCTGTTCCGGCTACTGTTCATTGCCTACGCAGAAGATCGCGATCTACTGCCTTACCGATACAACGACTCCTACCGGCGCCGTTCCTTAAAGCAGAAGGCACAGGAACTGGCTGATGCCGTCGCCAACGATAAGTCGATCGCTGAAGGAAATGCCCACTGGCAGGAGACCGCATTGCTATGGGAAGCGGTGGCCTCGGGCAACGCCGAATGGGGCGTGCCTGCCTATGACGGAGGGTTATTCGAGAGTAAAGCGGAAGTCTCCAGAACGGGTGCGAAACTGGCAGACCTCATCTTGCCCAACGAATGCTTTGAAACGGTGCTCCGCCACCTCTTAGTGCTCGACACGCCGGAAGGCGTGCCTGGGCCCGTCGATTTCCGTTCGCTCGGCGTGCGCGAATTCGGCACCATCTACGAAGGCTTGCTGGAATCGGAACTGGCAATCGCCAATTCTGACCTTATCCTCAAGAAACAGAAAGGGAAGACCGAATTAGTCTATTTTCCTGCGCAGACGAGTGCAACCCCGACTGTTTTGGCCGGCGAGACGTATCTGCACAACCGATCTGGCGCGCGTAAGTCCACAGGCAGTTACTACACCAAACAATTTGCCGTGGAACACCTCCTCAACGGCGCACTGGAGCCCACACTGAACGATCACTTTGAGCGCCTCAACGATTTGGATGACACTGATGCAGCCGATGCGTTCTTCGATTTCCGGGTGGCCGATATAGCCATGGGTTCGGGCCATTTTCTGATTGGGGCCATCGACCGGATCGAGAAACGGATGGCGGACTATCAGGCGGGACGTAATCTGCCAGGCATTCGAAGAGAGCTGGAGAAACTTCGTGCAGTCGCCTTCAAGGAACTTGGAGGCCTGGGGGAAGGGGCTACGATCGAGGATGGCCAGTTGTTGCGGCGCCTGATCGCCCGGCGTTGTATCTATGGTGTCGATCTCAACGACCTGTCGGTCCAGCTCGCACGCTTGGCGGTCTGGATTCACACATTTGTGCCCGGGCTGCCCCTCTCTTTTCTGGATCACAACTTGGTTCATGGAAACTCCCTTGTCGGAGTCGGGGCACTCCATGAGATAGAGAAGGAATTTGAAGCGCGCTCCCTCCCGCTTTTGCCTGTTGATGCGCAGAGCTTGCTTGGCCAAGCGGCTTCCCCATTGAGGAGACTCGCCAACATCAACGATGCCTCGTTGCAGGACATCGCGGCTGCCCGCAATGCGGTAAAGGAAGCCCGAGAGGCAATCCGCAACACTGCTGCCCTTTGTGATCTGATCGCCGCGCAGCCAATTTCCGAAGACTCAAGGGTTACAGATTTCCAGTTTGAAGATTGGGAGCGGTTTGCCGATCATGCAGATAAGTTGGAGGCCGTACAGATTGCTCGACATGATCTGGAAAGCCTTGATGCCCTTCACTTTCCGGTCGCTTTTCCAGAGGTCTTCCTTCGCGAGCGGCCCGGTTTCGATGTAATTCTCGGCAACCCACCCTGGCAGGAAGCGACCATTGAGGAACATGCCTTTTGGGCGCGTCATTTCCCAGGCCTACGATCTCTGTCGCAACGCCAGCAGGAGGCGGAGAAGAAAAAACTGCGCAAAGAGCGCCCCGATCTGGTCTCCCTCTATCAAAGCGAGTTAGCGGAGACAAAGCGGATGCGCAAGACGCTGGTGGGTGGCGCTTATCCTGGCATGGGGACAGGTGATCCGGATCTCTACAAAGCGTTCTGCTGGCGTTTCTGGCACCTGAGCGCAGCGGACGGTGGCCGAATCGGTGTCGTCCTTCCTCGCAGTGCCCTCGCGGCCAAAGGCTCAACCAAATTTCGTCAAACGATGTTCGGCGATGCCGGGCAAGTAGAGGTGACAATATTGGTTAACAATCGGCGATGGGTATTTCCGGAGGTGCATCCTCAGTACACGATAGGTCTTGTTTGTATCGCAAACGGTGAGCCCAAAGAAAAGTCGATCTACCTCCGTGGCCCCTTCGCCTCGAAGTCCAGATTTGAAACAGGCCTCTTAAAGGACCCAACGGCGTTCTTCAGCACAGATGTGCAAAAATGGAACGACACCGCTTCGCTGCCGTTGCTGCCGAACGATGAATCCGTCGCCGTATTCGCACAGCTCCGCAAGGCTCCCAGGCTCGACTTGAACGTATCTGAGCAATGGCGGGCACGGCCGGATACCGAGCTGCACGCCACCGCTCAAAAATACCTCATGGACCTGGAAAGTGAGGAATGCCCTGAAGGTTTCTGGCCGGTTTACAAAGGCAAGTCCTTCGATTTGTGGACTCCGGATACTGGAACCTACTACGCTTGGGCCAAACCTGAACCAGTTCTCCAATGGCTTCAGTCCAAGCACTTGAGGTCTGCAAAAAGTAAACGTGATAGTGCCCATAGAGAGTTTTCGCACCTTCTCCATCATTTGTTGGATCCAAAGACCCTTCCATGCTTTGCACCGCGGATGGCCTTCCGGGACGTGACGAATCGCACCAATCAGAGAACAGTCATCGCCTGCCTCGTGCCACCAAAGGTGTTCATTGGAAATCAAGCCCCATATCTGCTTTGGCCGCGTGGCGACGAGAAAGACCAAGCCTTTGTGCTTGGCGTCCTTTCTTCGATACCGCTTGATTGGTATGCAAGACGGTTCGTGGAAACACATGTTAATTTTTTCGTTTTCAACCCTTTCCCGATTCCACGCCCCGGCCGCGACAACCCATTCTGGCAGCGAGCCGTAAAACTCGCTGGACGTCTCGCCTGTCCCGACAAACGCTTTACCGGTTGGGCGGAGACCGTCGGTGTCGAGTGCGGCCCGCTTGAGGCCGATGAAAAGGAGGACAGGATCCACGAACTGGATGCCGTGGTTGCCCACCTATACGGACTCATGGAGCCGCAACTCGTTCATATATTTGAGACTCTTCACGAAGGCTGGGACTATCAATCTCGGCTCGACGGCGTGTTGCGGCACTTTCACGACTGGAAGGGCAAAAAGACATGAAAGGTTCCTCCTTTATTGACAATCGGGATGGCAACACCCTTGCAAGGGCATTAAGTTCCGCGCTGGGTGTGGTTGACAAATATATGGGGGAGTCAACTGAGCCACCTGATCAAGTGCGGATCGCAACGGCATTTTTCAGCCCAACTGGATTTGCCCACATCGCAGATCAATTGGCCTTAGTTTCGGAAGTACGTTTGATGCTCGGCGCGGATTTGTCGATTGGTGTGCTGGAGAATCGCAAACCACTCGATGAGTCACAATTTATCTTCGAATGCAGGCGAATCGATGCAGGTTTGCAAAGGATGGTCCAGGGCCTGGAGTTGGAACGTGATCAATTGGCCTTCAATCGAACCAATGGTGCTGCACTGACCAAACTCATTACAGCTCTTCGAGCAGGAAACATGGAAGTAAGGCGTTACGAAAAAGCCTTCCTTCACGCCAAGGCCTACATTTTCACATCCTCGGAAGGTTCCAATGGGAAACCGGAAGGCATTATCGCCGGCTCTTCAAACCTGACCGGTGCCGGCCTTACTCAGAACCTGGAGCTAAATCTTGGCCGTTCCGAACGGCCAATTGTCGAGCAGGCAAGAAAATGGTTTGATGAGCTATGGGAGGAGGCCGAGCCATATGACTTGGCCCGCGTCTTTGAAGTCGTTTTCGAACCTAAGTCGCCCTGGGAAATATTTATCCGGGTGCTGTGGCAACTCTACGGCAATGAAGTCGAAAATGATGTCCAGGCTGACCAGAACCTGCCACTAACAAGCTTTCAAAAACACGGAGTGGCCCGTGCACTCCGGTTGATCCGCGACACGGGTGGGGTTATCGTTGCCGACGAAGTTGGCCTTGGAAAGACCTTCATTGCAGGCGAGATCCTTCAGCTTTATCGGGAGCGGCGCCAGCGTGTGCTCCTCGTCTGTCCCGCTGCACTCCGCGACAGCACATGGAGGGGATTTCTCTCAGCCTATCAAATCTATGTGGAATGTCTTTCCTTCGAGCAACTGGCCAACGACATTCAACTTCGCGATAAGCAGCGTCCGAATGCCAATAAGAAACATCTCGGTCGTTCGCTAGACGAATACCAACTCGTCATCGTGGATGAGGCCCACAATTACCGTAATCCAGACGCGCCAACGCGGGCCGCCGCATTGAGAAGGCTTCTGTTCGGGCAAAGGCGGGACCTGCTCCTAATGACCGCTACGCCCGTCAACAACTCCCTTTGGGACCTCTATCACCTAATCCGCTTTTTTCTTCGTCAGGACGCCCACCTCGCAGGCAGCGGCATTCTTTCGATTCGCGAGCGTTTCGAAGAGGCCATGCGAACAGATCCTTCAAGTTTAAGCCCTGACGTATTGTTTCCGATCATTGACGCAACAACGGTGAAACGAACCCGGCAGTTTGTGAAGAAACACTATGCTGGAGATACCATCAAAGACTCGGACGGCAGGCCACAGCCCATCGTGTTTCCCAAACCGAGAGCGATCAGCGTCCGCTACGAGCTTGAGGACAGGTTACCTGGCTTCTTTGATCAGTTAGAAAAGGCACTTGAGTCAGATGGAGACAAAGCCCTGAGCTTCGCTCGGTATATGCCAGATGCCTTCCTTCGGGACGCCGGGAATGAGGAGGAAGATGCTCGGGCACGCGCCATGGTGGGGCTCTTGCGTTCAGGCCTCCTCAAGCGGTTCGAGTCCTCCGGTTTCGCTTTCTGCAAAACGGTAGACAAAATGGCGCGGGAACATAATACCTTTCTCAAAGCCTTGGATGCCGGTTCCGTCGTTACGACTGCATTCATGCAAGAGATCTCGGGTGACGACGAAACCATCTTCGATGATCTGTTGAATGCCACGGATCATCGAAGCGACGCGGTGCTTTACGATGTCGGCCGGCTGCGTGGGGCGGTCGAGCGGGACCGCGATTTACTGCGAAGTCTCGCCGACCAAGCGCGTTCGATTACGCCGGATCGAGACGCCAAGCTGAAATCCTTGACCGGAGCGCTGGTCGAAATCGCTCAACAGGCCAATCGTGAGGCGACGGATATCTATGACGAAGCACAGAAACGCAAAGTGTTGGTGTTCTCGTTCTTCGCGGACACCGTCGAATGGATTCGGAACTTTCTGCGGCGCGAAATTGCAGAGCGGCCCGAACTCGCTCCCTACCGGAACCGCATTGTCGCAGTCAGCGGTTCGGGTGATCTCGACGAGGTATCGCGCCAGCAAGCAGTAGAGGGTTTCGCGCCGGTCTCCATGGGAGCCCCAGCAGGTCAGGACGCCGATCTCTACGATATCATGATCGCCACTGACGTTCTGGCAGAGGGCGTGAACCTTCAGCAATGCCGCAACATTATTAATTTTGACCTGCCTTGGAATCCAATGCGACTGGTGCAACGTCACGGACGGATCGACCGCATTGGCAGTCCTCACAACCGGGTGTTCCTGCGGACAATCTTTCCGGTCGATCGCCTGGAACAACTCCTGAACCTGGAACAACGTATCCTGGGAAAGCTGGCGCTGGCGGCTGCGAGCGTGGGAGTGGCGGCTCCGATCGAAGGCGCAGCGCACGGTGAGCAGGTGTTCACCGAAGCGCGCGAAGAGATCGAGAAGCTAATGAGGGAAGATACTTCGCTCTACGAGCGGGGAGGAACCGCGGGAGCGGCTCAGACCGGCGAGGAGTACAGGCAGACGCTACGCAAGGCGCTTGATACGCACGGCAATCGCATCTCCCGCTTGCCTTGGAAGATTGGATCAGGCATGAAAAAGGGCTCGCGCCGAGGCGTATTTTTCTGCGCGGTAGTGGGTTCGAGAAGCTCCTTTGAACGCACCTACCTGCGCTTTGTAACTGCCGATGGGGATTGGCAGCCTGAAATGGATGGCGGATCCATCGAGCGCGAGCTTGGAACCTGTCTTCGGCTCATTGAATGCGATGAGGACGCCCCGACATGGTTTACTGATGATCTGCGCGAACGCGTTTACGAATTCTGGGAAGTTGCCCAACAAGACATCTGGATCCATTGGATGCGGGAGACCGATCCCGCGAACTTGCAACCGGCAATACGTCCACTCAATCATCGCGTGGCCGAGTTCATTCGTAGCCATCCCCCCATGGATATGTCAGAGGACCGCGTGAACCGGGCCCTCGACATTCTGGAATCGCCCTGGCCACGGCGTGAAGAGATCATGCTGCGCGAATGGTTCCACTCAGAAGAATACGAAGACACCGCGCGCGCAGCCTTCCTAATTGACCAAATCCTTGAGACCGGCCTTGAACCAACTACGCCTCCTCCGCCTCTGCCTCCAATCGAAAAGGAGGAAATTGAGCTTCTTTGTTGGTTGTGTATTGATCCTGAATGCGAGGCGAGCAAAGGCCAAGGTCATCAGAGGTAATATGCGGGAACGAGAGGAAAAAGGGATCAGGATAAGATGCCAGCGATGGTCCGAGGCATCTGAATCAACAAGCCGTCATACCGAGTTGGTTAAAGGACAATGCCCTTTACACAAGAATGGAGCATGGGTGAGATGAGCGTCATGCAGAAACGATCAATCCTCCTCCTAAGTTTGGAGAAGACATGGAAAGGCTTTGGTTCGCCAAAACAAAAGCTGATTACAGTAATTTCGCTGATACTCCTTGGTGCCGTATTTGGGTGGTGGATAATGGGGGTTGAAGAAGTAATGGAAGAATTGAAAACAATTGCAATCTGGGGTTTGGCTCCGATTTGCGCCCTAGCAACCATAATGTTTCTGTGGAATCTCCTCTTGGCACCTTTCGAGTTGTTGGGCGACCGTATTGAATCGGCCATTAAAGATTCCAAGAAGAATGAAACTCCTCCGATGGCCTTGCAAAAGACCGAGGAACCTTTAGAAAAGGCGGTGCCCAGTCGCTGGAAGCACGTTCATGCATTCCAGGCATGGGAGGTTGCCTACCTTTGCGCTGGATTCTCTCCTATTGCTCCTGATGGCTATCAAAATGATGCAATTCGGGCTAGGTGGGCTCAAATAATGGAAGCGATCAGCAGTGGGGAACTCAAGCCGAAAGCAACTCCCCCGGGTACACTAACAGTAATAAGGAATCGGCGGATTGAGCGCAAAGAACTTCAGAGGTATTTTAAGGAACAGGGAGAAGTACCTGAATTCCTAAAGGAGTAGAGTTGAGGAGGATAGCGAATGGAGCCCACGCTATGTCATGCAACCACTGCAACACGGATCCGATCACGATGGCTCGTATGAGAAAAATAGGGCAATTTTCGATTTATGAGTTGGCACATGACTCGGTGGGTGGTCTCGTTTGATTCAGCACTTGCTAAGCTATTTTAACATAGATAATCGCGTCAGGACAATGCGGAACTTGAACCTAAACGATCTGAGTAATGGTTTTGCCGGAATCACTCCGGCCTTTGGAGAGGCACTTGCAGAAGCTGGTGGCTTATGTCTAGAATCGCAAGGTCATAGCCGAGGTGTTAAGCTTCTACTCAGAGGTTACCGAGACAACAACTATTCCCTGGACTGGCCGTATGTCACGGGGCAAATTCATAGATGCTACAATGACCCAGAGGAGGCAACTGAATGGGGGGCAGTGGGAGTAGCGGTTCTACTCGCAAAGACTGAGGCAGGCTATTCCGTAATCGAACGCTCTAGAAAAGGGACCGGTTTCGATTACTGGATAGGAGACGAGACGGATCTTCCCTTTGAGAAAAAGGCAAGACTCGAGATATCTGGAATTCGCAAAGGAACCAATCGGCAAATCAATGCGCGTGTCAAACAGAAGCTCAAACAGGTCAAAAAGTCTGGTCAAATTCCAACCGCATATGTCATCGTAGTTGAGTTCGGAACTCCACTTGCAAGGTTCGAGAAGGATGAACAGGGTTAATGAGTTGCACGATCAAGCCATGAAGCATTCCGAGAGTGCACTCATGGCTCGAATGCGAGGCGAGACAGAGCTTGCAGTTCGGCTCTCTCGTCAAGCATTGAAGTCCGAGATTTCCGCCATTAACGCAGTCCATGAGTATAGCGAACCGACGTATTCGATCCTGTGTCGTAGTGCAGGAACTCTGGCACTCGACTGCAACGACCTTCGCATGGCTGAACGGTTGGCGGCTCAAGCCTTAGCGAAGGACCCTCCTCCCGATGTCGCACAGGAGTTGCGAGACCTATTGGAGCAGGTTAACTTCCATAGACATTTGGAGTTGAAAGGTGTATCGTTAGAGGAAAGTGATATGCAGATTAACCTGACTGGCTCCGAAGTAGGATATGGATTCATTAAATCCCATGAATTTCTGATGCGCGTGAACCATTCTTTGAAGTTGATCCAGCGCATTGCGGAGCGAAAAAACAACAAGGCATTTAGAGAGACAGGACCTGTAGGTAGGGACATAGCAGAAAACTATGCAATGTACCTCTCTGTACCAAGAGCAGCCAGTTTCTCTGTCACATTAAATCTTTGTGGTCCAAACAATCAGCAATTTATTCCCGGTATTATGGACGCACCGGTGATCGTGGACGAATTCATGGACTTGATGGAGTTGGCAGAAGAGGATAAAATTCCGCAGATTCGAGAACGGATTTCAGAGCAAGCATATTTCAATAACTTTATTGGACTTGCAAAGAAAATCGCTCCAGATGGAGAACGGATTAAGCAGGTGGGATTCACAGTGGTTAGGGGCGGCTCTCATCGGTCCGTGGCCCTTACAAAACACGTCGAAGAATTCAAGCACCTTACGCAAGATGAATCTTCAACTGCCAGTCCAGAAACCGTTAAGATCCAAGGGACCCTGCGGTATGCAGACGCAACCCAGATTAACAATAATAAAATTAAAGTGATTGATGAGAAGAATATTAAACACTTGGTTAAGGTGCCGAAAGGGATGATGAATGATATTGTGAGTCCGTTGTGGAACTCCCCCGTAGAAATTATTGGCATACGGAAGCCTAGGCAGAAGCAAATCATCCTCAAGGATATCAAGGAAGTCACCGATTAAGTGAGACAAAAAGGAGTCCTGTAGTTTGAAAGGGAACATGGTGCCGATTCTCAAGTCGGGAAAAAAACCGCAACGAATGGTTACTTGCCACTAACCTCAGGGCAATGCCTTTTGATTTCGTTACTCGGCAAAAAGTCCAAGGCCATACTCTGAATCTGTTCATTGTCGAACAACTCCCCGGCATTGCCCCCGCCGACTATGACCGCCCATTCGGGAAAAAGACCGCGTGCGCCCTCGTCCGCGATCACGTATTCCGCCTCACCTACACTGCCCACGATATGGCCACCTTTGCCCACGACCTCGGCTACGACGGTGAGCCCTTCATCTGGGACGAGGAAGAACGCCACCACCTCCGGGCTCGCCTCGACGCGCTCTAAGTCCATCTCCTACGGCCTGTCGCGGGACGACGCAGACTAAATTTTGAATACATTCCCCATCGTAAAAAGTGAAGACGAAGCTGAATTCGGACGCTACCGTACCCGCGACCTCATCCTGGCCTATAGGAACGCTTTGGAAGCCGGAGATTCGGAGACGAAAGTCGACCTCTAAAACTGGAGAAATTATACTATGCCTCTCCCTCGAATTGGTGGTCACGGACAGCACCACAAGACCGACTGAAAAAAGAAACCAATGACTTTAGACGGATTTTTGACCTTTTTGGCCTTAGTGGTCGCGATCTTTGCGCTAGTTCCCCGAGTCATTAAACTGCGTGCGAGATTGGTACTTCCAATACATATTCTCATAGCTGTTGTTGCGCTGTTACTCGTGTTGTATCTCCATTTCTTTTCACTCGCCCGTTACTTGTGTGTCGCGATTTTTGGAGGTTCTTGCGAATGGCTCCCTTTCCCTACAGGCGATTTAATCACGCATAAGGAATTGAGTTTTCTAGTAGTGTTAAGTTGGATGGTGCTCGCTTTGTTGATTTACAAATTCTTCTCACGTCTTAGAGCTTCCTTCGCGCTTCCCACAATATCTCGGATGGTCAATGAGTTAGTTTACCAACAACGATTTGCCGATATTATCGACCTCGTGGAACCATACCTTCCACTAATTGACCAAACCGCGCGCCGTAAGTTGATTTTGCACCCAGAAACCCAGGGTAGCGCATTTTCCAAGAAGTTGCGGCGTTGGGTGGGTAAAATTGCGATGCTTATTCCTGCAAAACGGCAAGCTGAAAACGCGGCAATAGACATTGCACGTCTACTTTTCCGGTCGATTGATTTTAGGGACCACATAGTCCCGAGGAGACCCTATTTTGGTATACCTCTTCTTAAGCTGGAGGTGCACGAGAAACGAGATTTTTCGTACGCATATTTTGGTGACCTCATTTCCGACACTGGCAGCGTGTTATATGAGGAACTCAATCAAGACTGGAATGGTCCATACATTGCCGGCCGCGGTTTTCTTGAGAGCAATCGTCTTCTCTATTTCCTATTTGATGATGCCCGAACTGCAAAGGAGCTATCTGTCTGGAAACCGATTGGTGAATACTTATTGAAGTTACTGCGAACGGAAGAATCCCCAGACCCGGACTTTTTAGCCCGTCTAAATAAAGGGACGGAAGATTTCGACGAAGAACGCTGGGAAAATCCTTTCTCTGCCGGCATATACTTTTTTGAATTGATGGTTACTGCCGCCGCACTACAAGGGGTGCGGTGGCACATGTGGTTATACTACTTCCCCATGTTTGTAGAGCGTCTGGAAGAACAATACGATAAATCTGATCCCTCGGTGAATTCCTCAGCTGAATTTCCAACAAGGTCTGCCAGATTGATATACGAAGCTCTATGCACACTGCGTAATTGGGTCCTTTTAGCATCCGAACTTTCACCAGACTCTCCTCACAAACAGTTTGAAAATCTTCCCGGGGTTCAAGGTCAGAGATGGCGTTTCTGGTATAGTGACAGTAAAAACATTCCAGTTTCGGCCGCTATTGCTCTCGGAAGATGTATGGGAACGATTGCCTTATCGGACCGCCTTGACGACGAGTTCTCAGGTTACATGTACAAAGTTATCCTGCGTACAATAGAGAGGCTTGGGCATGATAATGAGGTGAATCAATTGAGGTCTTTTCTAATTCAATCTATTATCCATGGTGGCCAAAACCATCTCAACCATTCCTATGGACTTCGCCTCGCTAAGCTCGAGTCCAAGGTGGATCACGTTATATGGGGCGATATTAAAGACTATAAAGATGCCCTGAACCAGACATATCCAAATATGTAATTCCAACTCACACCTTTAGTCAGCAAATAATTTAAGGCGGGAACCATAGCCTTCGAATCCAAGCGATGATTTGGCAATGGGATCCAATCTAACGTGGACTTCAACTATAAAGAACTACGAACAGTTTACAATCTGGGAAAACAGCAGACGGCAATTTCCAAAATCTCGGTATGTCTAAAATCACAGAACTAGTGCAGCAGATTCGCCAACTCATTAACGCTCCGCGAAAGCATTTGCTCATTTTCAAAGACCCTGCGGAGTTTCACAAACTGTGCAGTTGTCTAGACGTCATCGGTGATACCGAACTTGCTTTTCATGCGTTTCAAAAGATGTCAGACGAGCACCCTCCAGGATCGAGCTACCTTCTTGCTTACGGCTTCCTCCAAGGTCTCTTTTTGCAGCAGGACGCTGTGAAATATCTGTATGAAGCGTTTCAGCTTCCGTATGAACTGGATCCTTTACTAAAGGAGATTCGGGAGCTCCGAAACGATTCTATCGGGCATCCGACGAAGCGCGGATGGGGAAAAGGCAAGAGCTTCAGCTTCATCTCTCGTCCATCAATAAGCAAGTCTGGGTTTGAATTGATGACGATGGAACCAAACAGGTGGCCCCCGAGGTTTAATTACGTCAATTTCAAGCAACTCCTTGATATCCAGCACGCCCAACTGGAAAAGTCCCTTGAAGTTCTGCTTCAAGAGCTACAGAAGGAAGAGATGGAGCATCGGAAAAAATTTCGCGATGAAAAGTTGGTGGCACTGTTCCCAGAGACTTTGCACTACTATTTCGAGAAGATTTTCCAGGCACCTAGAGGAAGTGGCCTATGGGAGTATGGGGCACGTCACGTGTCGCTTATCGGCAAGGTTATCGAAAAGTTCAAGAGTGCCTTGGAGAACCGTGAGATTGCCGGCGCCTATTGCGGCGTCGAAGATCAGCTCAAACAGCTTGAGTATCCGTTGGCTCAGTTGGTTGAGTACTTTGCGGATAAGGGCGAAGGTCGGTTAAACGCAAAAGACGCGGAGATCTTCACATCCTTCCTCAAGAACGAAATGTCGAAGCTCCAAGAAATGGCTCGCAAACTCGACGCCGAGTACGAGGCGGAAGAATGATAGTAGCATCCCGAGCCCGCGTTCGTATAGTCCCGCGAGGTGGGGACCCAGGTGCCGAAGCTCTCTATCTGTTTCCCGCTCCCGGGGGTTTGAGCCCATCTTCTCGATCTTTAGATGCCTCGGATCCGGGCAGAGCACCGTGCGTCTCGTCCATAACGTCCCCATAAACCCGGGATAATTTTGCTTGGACCACAATTTTTTTGCCTAATCAAATGAGAGATGTCCCTATGGTTGATTGGTTTTGGTTCTCGAAGTTGATGGATCCTGGTGCCAATCGCACTCGGGATTTTAACTGGTTTGAAGTATATTTTGGCAATCTCATCGGACTTCTTTCAGGTCCCCACGCCTTAATATTTACGCTTTCATCGGTAGAGGGTGTGTTGGCTTAGGTTGTGCTTCAAGCAGCCCTCATGGTTGCCAAGACCAGTATAGGCTTCAAGGACGATGCGGATGATCTGTTCTATGGTATGTCATTTTCTCTTCACGAATCTGGTCAGTTATTAACCCACTAGGGGATCAGGTCAATGGTTTTTGGGTTTGATCTAACGCATCAATTCCTTCCCAACATCCTGCTACAAGGAGCTGACTTCAAACTCCATGTTCATCTCCGCCATTGGTGGTTGGTAAGAGAATTTGACGCGATCAACTGTTTTCGGCTTAGAAAATTGTTTTTTAATTCTCGTCTTTCTCCCTTGTGCAAAAGACTGCTGCAGGTTACATGGTTGTCTCCGTGATCGTCAATCCAGAATTCAAACGCCAGCCGAAGTACTTTTGGGCCTACGTGCGAACTCTCAGTCAGCGCCTCGGTTACACAGTTCGTGGCAAAGGAATTGTAAAAGTACCAACGTTCTTGGAGATGCACAAAGGACTTGCCGATTTGGGGCTCGACCCAAAAAGAGTTGTAGATGCTTTCGGTAAACCGACACAACTTGGTATGGAATTGAACAAGTACTTTCGATATCGGGCAAAAGTGCTCAATGATTCGGTTAAACACCAGTTGATGGCGGCTGAAGAAGCTAGGCAAACCTTTGAGGAATTGCAGAAGTCGATGGTTTACGATTGCCCCCTTCCGATGAACAAGCAAAAAGGAGAAAAGAAAGCCCCAGCGTACTTTACAGGAATTATCAATATGCTGATTTCAGATGGGTTGAAGGGAGCGCAATGCGATTACTCTCCAATGAAACTCACAACGATTACGAAAAACGGTAGGGCCATTCGGACACTGTCCAGGCGGGTCGATGGAGCATTCCCTGCCGTCGTGAATCCGGTAGCAGTTTGGGAGATCAAGGAATATTACTACACAACTACGTTTGGAAGCAGGATCGCTGACGGGGTGTATGAAACCCTCTTAGATGGGATGGAATTGGAAGAATTGCGTGAGAATGAAGGCATTGACGTTAAACATTATCTAATGGTCGATGCATACGATACATGGTGGAATATGGGTAAATCATACCTTTGCCGTATGGTAGATATGCTCCACATGGGTTATGTCGACGAAGTTCTTTTTGGAAAAGGGGTCATTAAGCGCATCCCCGAATTGACCAGAGAATGGCTGTCCCTACTCAATAACAGGCCACTCTAATCACCTTTTTAGTAAGTCAACAAGAGGCGGTCAGCCACTATTTCCTTCTCCAATGTTTGTCCGTTCATCTGAAAGCGCCGCAGCATCGAACGTCCGCAATCAATGAACTCTTCCCGCTCAAACAGACCTACTGGGATTGGAAGTTCCACCTTAAACTTACCGGATTTCTTCGTTCCATCAATGCTTAGGGCAACGTAAACGCCTCTGGATTTACAGTCCTCGATAGCTCTGAAGAGATCGGACAGATCAAACGACTGTGCTCCATAGAGTATCGTTTGGGAATTGCGGTAGGGTGGATCGCAATAGATGAGATCGTTAGGCTCAGCCTTTGCCATGGCTTCTTGGTAATCCATCAGAAAAAACTGCGTTCCCGATGTTCTAGACACCCACTCATCCACGCGCCTTGCAAATTTCTTCGGGTGAATGGGATCGTGAACTCCACAGGGCGTGGACATATACCCGTCGCGTTTCCTGAAACGCACCACGCCACCATAACACGACCTGCAAAGGAACAAGAGGTCCGCTCCGTTCGGATGGGTGTTATAAGCTGCTTTGATCTTCTCGTACTGTCCTTTCTTGTCCCCGTCCTTCGAGAACAGCCATCTCTCGGCGTACCAGAGTTTCACCAACTCGGGATCACTTGAGAGGGTCTGCCAGATTTCAATTAGAGGCCGGAAGGAGTCAGAAGCGACCCCGCAGCTAGGAGCAAGCGTTGCCAAAACAGCCGCACTACCCAGGAATGGTTCCCGGTACGTGCCAATCTGAGGGGGAAAGAACGAGGCGATTTGATGTGCAAATCGTTGTTTGTTGCCGATCCACTTGAGCAGTCCCCTTTTGAAGGGGGGGACTTTAGAGGATTCCCCAAAGGAAAAACGTTGCTGGTACACCATCCCTATCCCGCTAATCCTTGTAGCAAAGTTGAGTTCTCTCCATCCTCCTGGCGATTAACGCCATCAGCTTAAGGTTGTCTAGCTTCCTCATGTTGTGTTTTCCTGATGCGTTGCTAGCCATTGTTTTTCTCCCAAATTAAAAGGCCATTTTACTAAAGAATCCCTAAGATTTACAAGTTTTTTTTTGGCTTTCTTTGGGTCCCAGTCAGTTGCCCAAACCGGAGTGAAGAATGTAACTCATCTTTACAGATTGTTGTCTGAATCGGTTATGAATCGTACGAGTAACCGACCAAGTGTGGTAAGATGCGTTAAGCGATTTTGCCGGTAAGTAAGGCCAAGACTAAGGAGGGTTGCTTTCCAGCTATCCTGAAGTGCGGCTCGCTCATAATGTTCTCGTGGCAAACCGGATTCTTGACTGATATTCTTTAGAATATCCGGGTGTAGTTCAATCCATTTTGTTTGCGGTCCTCTTCCAATAACGGGCTTCAATGAGTAATAAATAAGCCAAACAATTTCAGGATCGGTAAGTTCCTTATAAAGATTCAAAAGTTTTCGACTCCGTTCGTATTCCAAGTTTTCAGCCGACATCGAGCGGGCAAGCAAACGTGCGAGCCTTTCTTTCCTTTCATCAGATACAGCCTGAGAAGCCTGAAAAGCACCTTCGTAGAACAATTCTGATCCTGGCCCTGTTTTGACATTCTTCTCGAAGTTAGTCAGGCGTTCATCAAGAAGCGTTAACTCATCTTCGAGTGTCTTTAAAAATGCAACTATTCGTTCGAGACGAAAGTCAGGAATCATTCCTTTGAGGACCTCAGAAACAATCGGCCCAACAATCGGTATCTGACCGAGAACAACTCCAATAGTTATTTTACCTGTACTGGCAAGACGATCGTACGGATTTCGATCAAGTTCTGACATTAGACGATTTCGTTGAATTATGAATACTCCCAGTTTTCCGGCTCGTCGCCGAGCCTTGGTGTGGCGGTGTCCCTCTGTTCGATGTAGGGACCGAGTTGGGTGGTCATTCCCCGGATTCCTCCGAAACCAACATCCACACCCGCTTAAGGGGAAGTTCCGCTTGAATTTCTGCAGGCAGCCGTTGGTAATTCCGATAGATCGCTTCGACGAGATCACGGCTGTCCCACAACCGTACAGTGAAGTGAGCTTGCTTGGCTTCCTTGAGAACAACCTTGTTGTAGCCTCCCCAGCAAACAAGCAATCCCTGTTGTGCATTGAATGTCTGCATGGTCCCTTGCAAAGTCCGATAAACAGTGACGTCGGCAGTATTGTTCTGAGATTTGACTTGTACGCAGAGCCGAGGAGCATCCAACCCTAGTGGGCCACTGCCCGCAAGAATGTCGACTCCACCATCTGGCCCCGGTGGAGAGACCTTTGTCACCCAGCCATCTGCCTGCATCACTTCATCCACCAAACGTGTAAGGGAATGGCCTTTGAAATTTGTCTGAATATGCTCGACGATTTGGTTGTATATGACTTCCTCGAGATCTGGAAGTTGATCATTAGAGTCTTCCTCTGAAATGGTAGTGGTCTTCTTCGATTTAGCTTTAGGGCCAGGGTCTGGGATCCCGGTCAGAACTGCCTGAACACGGCGAACCGCATCGTGTCGGGAGATGTTGCACACGGTCAAATACGCTCCGAACGAATACAGCAGGTCCTGCTGAAAGTAGTGACGCGGAACATCAATCAGTTTCCACTGTACGGGCCGTGTATGCCGAGGTTCCGAGGTTATCTTAGCGTAGCGATAGGGTCCGGCCACAAGCCCAATGGCAATCTGGGAGGTAAATTTACTGGGAAGGACAACGATATCGTCCTCCACCATCCCATATGCAAAGACCCACAATTGGCGAGCAATGTTGTTCTGGGAGCGGGGTTTACGATCTGGCCTCATTTGCTTTACCAACTCGGCCACGGCGTTATAGTCCGCCGCCTCACCAAGGCCGGGAATATCTCGAAAACCAATGATGGCCAAATTCTGATCAAGTGCGATTTCTTCATCCTCACCGTTTTTACCAGCCCTAACCAAATAGACCTTAGGCTTTTTCTTCATAGGTTACGGGATCTTTCTTTGAGGAGAAAATCTGTCAACATTTTAAGGCCCGTTTATAGCGGCACTTAAGGGCCCAGATTCACAAAAGCTGGGAATCCCTTCTCCATCTGGGGAATCAAATGGAGCCTAGAAGGCCTTCAGAGGTCATACAATAGCTTTATGGGCCATTCCCAATAATTGGTTTGAACCTGTCAAAAAGCCCGAATTGCCCTCTTCTGTCGCCGACAACATCGTTGCAAGTTTCAAAGGGTCTGGGTCTGAATCAACCAAGGCCGATTTCGGTTAAATAGGTGCCTCTCGTTTCGCCAGCCTAGAACTTAATCGCTTCTTCTTTCTGGTCAGGTTACGCCTTTCCGGCACCAGGGATTATTACCAGAAACAAGCCTACAATCCCAATGAATTGAGTCCAACAAGAGTCCCATTTGACTTGGTACGATGTTTGGGCCCCCTGATCAATTCAGCCTGATATGTAAGAATTCATGTAAGATTGAGAGTCAAAAATATATGAATTCGATAAATATCGGGAAAAATTTTCATAAATATTTGAAATGAAAATTCTTATAGAACAAATTTTTTACATTCATAGGGATAATATGGTGCCTGGGGCGGGCCTAGTTATCCTTAGCGTAATCCCAAGGGGACTTACCGTCCTCGTCTTTTTCTGAAGGGTCGGCTCCCGCCTCAACCAGGGCAGGGATAACGGCAGAGTACTCTTTTAGTAATAAAGCCGCTAAATGCAAGGGGGCATAGCCGCCATCCTTACGAGCGTTTGGGTTGGCTCCTGCCACAACCAGGGCAGTGATGACCTCGGAGTTTTTGTTAAATCCAGCAGCGCCATGCAAGGGGGTGTAGCCGTTCTCGGCCCGAGCATTTGGATCGAATCGTGCCTCAACCAAGGCAGTGATGACCGCAGGGTTCGTGTTCAATCCAGCAATATGCAGGGGGGTTACACCGGCCTCGGCCCAAGCTTTCAGGTCAGCACCTGCATTCAACAGAGCGGTGATGACCGAGGGGTTCGCGTTGAATCCGGCTGCTAAATGTAGAGGGGTTGCATCTCCCTCGGTCTGCGCGTTTGGGTCGGCTCCTCCTTCAAGACAATCAAACACCACCTCAAGGGTCGCAGTTTGCCAGAACGCTATCGTATCCCACTCTTTGCAATTCGCGGCCAATTCCTGCCCGGGCAAGGTTGAGATAGTGGCCGAGCGAAGGAGATACAGGGTGCAAAGCATAGTGATGAGTTTCATAATTCTTCAGTCTTCCCCCATAATCGTCGCTCGGAAGCTCGGCCACGCAGTTCCGTTTCGTTTTAATCGTGAAGGGTATCGAAATTTGATCCGACAAAAAATACGCACCAAGTCAAATGAGACTCTTCCCGGACTATGTTCATAAGGGTTGGTTCTGGTAAAAGTTCTAGGTGCAGGAAAGGCGGAGCCTAACCGAAACCATGGGCTCTTTGTTTAGCTTATTGCCTGTATCTGGCAAACCTATTTGGGGAAAGAAATCCGAGGTGGTTGCAAGGGTGAATTCGATTGTATTTATTGCGCTAGTATTCGAAGAAAATGGACAAGTGATGCCTCAAGTAACTGTAGGTCGCGCCATTCATAGACAAACCATTTTGCGCCACTTCCTTCACAGTCTGGCGATTTTGTCCCGAGCTCACCACTGTGTTACTTTAATAGTCTCCAACACCCGGATGTTGAACATCTGATTGGCCATGATCTGCCTTAGCTTGGTATTTTCCTTTTCAAGCTCTTCGAGTCGCTTGGCGTCCTTCATCTCGGTCCTTGCGGCGCCACCGATGGGAGGCCGCTTTGGGTTTGTGCTTTAGGCAAACCTCAGCTTTGCGAAAGCCCCTAACATCTTCTTGGAGGATACCTATGACCTGTTCTACGGAATGGTGTTTAATCTTATGGATGATTTTCCATTCAGGCCAGGAGATCATCTCATTAGAAATTGGCCAGTTCATTTGCCCTCATATTTCCCTGAAAAATTCAGGTAGCTAGACTAGTAATGTGCCCAAGAGGAGAGGTCAGCCAAAGGTGGTTCACCGACTTTCGTATTTCAAACTGATCCACTAACCTAATTGTAGACATATTGGACGTTGTGCCTCCTCTTTTTTTTTCTTTTCTAACTTCAGTTATGTTGACAGCCGCGCATCGATGCCAGTAAGCTTTTTCGTGTAAGTAAGTTTTTCAATTTGGTATCCCCTCGCTGTCCACCCAGCATCGAGGGGATATTTTTTGGTAGGCATGATTCTCTGGAAAATTCCAAGTTCCAACCCGATATCTGCTACCAGCAATTGATCAGAAGCCCCGCATAGCTGCACCGAATTTGGGACGTTTGGGACGGGTAACGTCCTATTCTTTTTTTATATTGGTCTTTAATCAGAGAAACCTTCCCTATACCTCTCAATAGGAAAAACCCGTCCCAAACGTCCCAAAATGGTCATTTTCCCTTGATCACAGGAAATAATTCACAGGAATTGCCCAAAAAAGCTTTGCTCCAGTGTTACGCCAAAGCCGAGGCACATGACCGCCGCAAAGCGCCCGGCTAAGCCATCTCTCCTATTCCTTTCGGGTTATCCAGTTAAATTCTTCAACCAACGATGGCTTTGCCTTTTCTTTTTTTTCAGGCTCCTCGACAGAAACGGCCTGACCAGAGTTGTCCCACCGGCTTAGTACCTTTTTTTCCCACCGTCGAAACTTTTCCAACCTCACAGGCCGATTTACAGAATTCTTGTTTGGCGCCTCGGCGGTTGATTTCAAATCGGTAGAGCCTGGCGTTTTGATAGGGAGGTTGCGGAGAGCCTTCCCGGTTTGTCTCTCAAGTTCTTTCCGGCGTTGCCTCTTTGCCAACAATTGACGTCGTTTCCTTTCCGACGAATTAGCAGTGGAGGATCTCCGCACCTCAGCGGTGGCCTTTCCGATCCTGCTACGCAAGTTGAAGTTGGCTTTCTTGATTTCGCCAGAGCAGCTTGAATGCTGGCAATGGATCGTCGGTGGCAACCCCCCTTTCAGATAAAGCCGCGTATGCCTCTTGTCGGTGGGATTGGTATGCAGGGCAGCTCCAGGACAATCTACCTCTGCCCAACTCCTGTTCCCCTCGACCACCCATTCCAGTTCCCCGCCGATAGCCTTCTCGGCGACGTCCTGCAATTCCGATAAAGACAATTCCCCCACCTAACTAAAACGGTTCATCTTCATCCTCATGCGTTAGCCTGACCAATCGAACGCCCCGAAACCCCCGCTGAGTCCTTTCCTTTTCAACGCTGTTGGACCGTGTGATGCTGTTACTCTTACCCACATGATGAATCTCAAGCATTGCGCCTGGGAGTTCCGTTTTTACCTGTCTGATGCGTTTCGCCTGCCAGCCCTTCCCTTCACAAAATTTAAAGTACCTCTTTACGATTTCCTCCATCGTAAGGTCATGTCCCGAGGCTCGTTCAATTCCATTTCGCACGAATTGGCTTATGCTATCGCTTTCAAGCAGCAAGGCGTCTCGTGCTTCACGCTGCTTTTCAGTCAACTGTATGGTTCCGTGCTCTTCAATCTCCTGCAACACTTTGAAGGCACCCTTAATCATCCAATTCAGGATGCCTGGTCCCTCCTCTTCTAGAAGAATCTCAGCGAAGTTGGGAATAGGCTGCTCTGGTTTGTATTTCTTGATAACAACCCGAATGAGCCGGCGGCGCCAAGCCTCCCCATCCCCGTCCATGCGCAGGTGAAGCCGGCTGTTACAGGTGATAATTACATTGAAATCACCTTTCACGGTATATTGCCCACCGTTCTTTTTCTCGGCTGCCAGGTAGTCTCCCCCCGTCAGGCCTTTGATCTTGCTTGCTCCACTCTGGTTAAGAAACCGGCCGGGCACATCTACCCCGATCAACAAAGTTTTTCCCAAGTAGTTAAACACCTCGAACCGCTTGTCCAAGTGCTCGGTGCGCAGTTCCGTTTGGTTGTGCACCCCCAATACTTTCACTAACACATTGACGAAGGTGCTCTTCCCACCGCCAGGCGTTCCTTCAAGGATCCAAAATCGTTGTATCAGGTTTTGCCCCAGTAGACATGATCCCGCCATCTTTTGTATTAGCAGGACATTTTCCTTACCAACGGCCGGTAAAACCAATTCCTTAAGGAACCTCGGACATTGCGCGTCTTCGTCCAACGCAACCGGGGTAATGTTTCTACTGTAAAATTCCGGGGAGAATTCACGTGGGACTGGTGGATTCTCCCTCAAGTCCAGCATGCCATTTGTCAAGTGTATGATGCCTGCATCCTCCTTTCTCCGCTCGAAGGGCTTCTCCTTTTCAACCTGCCCCTTGAGCAAAATTGCCAAAGCTCTCAGCAGGCTCTCCGTGCGTTTGCGCTCCAGGTCCTCATTTCCGATGTCTTGCGCTACCCTCCTGATAAGCTGTCCAAACTCGTTCTTTATTAGGTCGGGGGTTTTTTTCTTCCAAACACCAGTGCTTGACTCATATGCAAAAAACAACCCCGCTTCGGCATCGTAAAGGATGTGGTTCTCATCAGCATAAAGTGCCGCAAAGAATACCTGATTAATGACAACCGTCCCATTGGCGTTGGGATAAACTGCCTTACCGTGTTCCTCGGCCAGCGTTTCGTAACGAGTTTTAATCCAAGGATAGACCGGTCCTGGCGGCCAATTGATCTCATCAAAAGCAACCCTCGCCGGAGGGCAATCCACAATCCTTCGGTAGGGTACCCCGCTGCTGTGGATTCCCTCGATCATTGTAGACCGTCCGTCGGCCCGCCACTCACCCAAGTGCTTCCTTTTTGGCTGGGGCTGATCCGGGTTATCCCTCGGGGTCAAGTCTCGTTCAAGGTTGCAACTCTTCGGGATGCTACCTTCGACAAATACCCAGATATTGAAACCTCGGCTACTCCCCTGGGTGCGCAAGCTCTTCTGTGCCCAGGGATTTAGATCCACAAACTTCCGGGCAAATTCAAGGTCATCAAAGTCGATAGTGCAAAGCCCGCCACTGGCTTCGCCCAGCAGCACGGCACAACCATCCCGGTGCTTTAACTCTTCCTCATAAGTTACCCGACCAAAGACCTCTCCTGATTCACTTTGGCGAAATACAAGCTGAGTGGCAGGATCTTGGGTCTGTTCCCAAGTCAGTTTCTGCCAGTCAATAAACCACGGGTGTTTTTCTCGGGCCGCCACCGGTAGCAGAACCGGCCTTCCGTCCAACAATCTATGGAGTTCCTTTGTTTGTGAATATTCTATTGTAAGTAAAGTATTTCAATTTTTTTCTGGGATCATTCCATCAACTGGGCGGCACCCGTCTCTCCCTTTGGTCCATGACCCAATCGTGGATGTCCTTCTCTAAAAACATCATTTTGCGACCATTGAGCCGGATTGGCCTGAACCCCATTTTCTTCCTGGCTCGGTGGAAGCTTGAGACGTTGGTATACCCCAACCGCCTCATCACTTCTGCGGAGTCTATCAGGTTGAAATGGTATTGGCTTTGGTGGCTGATGCCCATGAAGAGGACCATAATGTCGGGCATCATGGGTGTTAAAAGAATAATTCCCTAACCAAATCTAGGGTAGTTGTAGTGCCCCCACTTAATTCAAGATTCAATTAGAGAGTATTTGTTGCTGATTGTTGGGTTAAATTGGTCCTCAAACTGTTGAAGTGTCCTGTGGTTGATTTCTGAGTGAGGGTAATCTTGGTTGTATTGAGCGATCCAGTTGTTGAGGGCCTGCAAGAGCTGTTCGAAGCTAAACCATTCATTGAGCCAGATAAGGTCCTCCTCGAGATTGCGAAAAACCCTTTCGGTATCGGCATTGCCTTTGGAGATTTTGAAGGAGGGTAAAGATTTGGGCGATGCCCAGCACTTGACAGGCCGCCATAAAGTTTGTCGAGGTGGGTTGACAGCCATTGTCGCGGACCAACCTGACTGCGCCATGCTCGCAGATGCTTTCGGGAAACTGCCGGTGCACGGCCATTTCCAATGCATCGAGTCAGTCCCTGGTCTTGGTAGTGACCGACAAGGACCAGTCTACGATCTTTTTGCTGCCCCAGTCTTTAACCACAACCAGATACAGCCAGCGCCAAGACTCGACCTTAATTTTGGTCATATTGATGCCCCACAGCTCACTGGGCTTTTTCTGTAATTGGTTTGCTGCTTTTAGAGCCGCGTTTTGCCTTTTATTTGCGCACATTGAGCGCCAGTAACCGGTTTTCCTTCAGAATGCGGTAGATCCGGTTTTTGCCCACCACCAAGCCCTTGCGGTAACGCAGATAGGCCCATACCCGACGATAGCCCCAGGCCGGGTGTTCGGCTTTAATGGGCTCGATCAGCTCAAGCAACTGCTTATCTCGGTCCATCACCGCTTGAGTGCGTTTACGCCGCCTCATAGGCACTCCTCGTCGTTTTTTTTTCAACTCTACGGTCAGATCCCCAATGATGCTTTTGAGCTTGGAGATTTCCCTTCTTAAACGATCAGCTTCACGATCCGGACCCCCATAATTGAAGATCTTCGATCCGTCTTTAAGCAAACGGTCTTTCCACTGATAATACTGGGTCTGACTGATCTGATGACGATTGCATAACTCGCTTACCGTCATGTTTTCTTTCAGTCCTTGTAATACGATTTGAAGCTTTTGCTGAGCCGTCCATTTACGTCTATTCATAATCGAGTAATCCTTGATTGATCACTCTCTTATTTCCATTCTTTCCTTAACCGGGGGCAGTATATAATTTTTGTCAGGACATTTCCCTAGTTGGTTGAGCCCCAGGACGGTAAATTTCTTAAAGAGAATCCTATTTTCCTTGCCTCTCTAACCATCGTTTCCAAGTGCGGCTTATCTGATTCCTCAAAATATTCTACAAGATCTTCTCTGGTTGGATAGGGGAATGCGGCTATAATCCCCATCGTCGCTCCGCTCGGGACCTCTATTTCCATCGCAGGGTGCGACTCGGTTGATTTTGGAGGCTTTTCGGGCAGGGAAATAAGTGCCTTCGTCCTCCCGTCCCCGGCCTCTGGCGCAGGAGAAGCCTCAGTTGATCTTGGAGGTTTTTGGGGCACGACAATATACGGCATTGTGGGTTTGGAACCAGCTTGAGCTAATATCTCACCTACTTTTTTGTGAAGATACTTTTCCATTACCTGGTGGATCTTTACCCGGTTAGATACTTCAAAGGCCTGGTCGTTGCCGGTAACAGCCTTTTCAAAAATCCTCATCAATCCTTGACACCTTTCCCAAGCCCGGTTTTCCAATGCTTTTCGAAGGTATTCTAACAGTTCATCCAGGTATTTTTCCTTTTCCTTCCGACAACACTTTCTAATCCAAGAATCCTTCTCCACGTCCAAGGCCTTTACATTTTCAACGAACTCATGCATTGCCCTCATTTGAGGTTGGCCCCAGTGGGCCTTTACGTGAGTCTCTCTACCGTATCTTTTTCTAAGGTATTGGTCCCATTCTTCCAAGGTTAGGCTTTCCTTTCTAAGAATTTTTTGAAGGTAAAGAAACCGAGCTAATCCGTTCTTATCTTCCTCTATTATGAGGTCAGGAAAAATTATGACCAGGTTCAAAATTGTCTTCTGGTCATCCGGAACTGAGGCTGATGGAGTTGGTCGCTCTGATTCAGGTATTCGTTCCATTGGGGGGAATCGGGATCTTTCGGGGCTTTTTCCCGAACCAGAATTTTCCTTATCCTCCTCTTTCAAAATTGACCACTTTTCTATTTTCGTCACTTGGCCGGAGCGAGAACCATTTTTCGGCATCGGCTTTGGTCACCAGTTCTTTGTAATTCTTGTGGGCCACTCGCTCGCTATGGCCGGCCTCCAGGGTTGCCACCTCGATGTTTTCAGACTTCGCGATCAGGTAGGAGACAAACGAGTGCCTGAAACAATTCGCGGGCAGATCAAAGCCCCTTTTCTTTGCGATCACACGAATACGGGTAATGGCCGTGTTACGACAAACCCTTCCCAGGCGCTTTTGATGGCTCACCAGCATCCATTCAACCGCCGCAGGGCATATTTTAACGTGCCTGTAACTGGCAGTCCCGGTCTTGGCCTTGGTTACGCGCAGTCTGTTTTCCTCCAACCGAATGTCCTTCCAATCCTGGTGGTGGATCTCATCGCAACGAAGCCCGCAAAACCCAGCCAGGACCAAAGCCGGAAGATAGTGGGGAAATCGCTTCTTCATCAGGTAAAGCAAATCCTCAAACGTCTTCGGGGAAATAATCCCTCGCTCCGGAATGGGCTCCAGGGCACGCTCGGTCAGTTCAGCCTCCGTCTTAACATTTCGCGGGAGATACCCCTGCTTCTGCGCCCACCGCCACAGAACCACAATTCTCTTTCGATGGGTATTGCGGGTCGTATGATGCTCGTAAGTCGTATCCAGCCAATCCTGAAGCTGAGGGGCCGAAATCCTCGAAATGAATTTTTTCCCGAAATCTCTTTGAAACTTGGGAAAGGTTTTCTGGTAATTGGACTTCCAGATTATTCCCGCTCGCTCCTTGGCCACCTTGAACCTTTTGATGATCTCATTGACTTCGAACAGCTCGACCTTGGTCGTGCGCTGGTCTTTCCAGGCCTCCGCCGCCGCAATCAAATTTCCCCCTGAAATCTCATTCGCTTTTTTCCACTCCCGAACGACCGTCACCACTGGAGTATCCCCCGCCAGGTCCTGGGCCAGCACATACGCCTCCTTTTGATCCCTGCGTAAGCGATCCGCATCGTACTTGGCCGAGTTGAGGTATTCCGCCTGCCTTTGGGCAAAATCCATGGCATCCTCCAACCGAACCGTCCGCTTATCCTTCTGGCAACCCTTGCCCTCGTACCAGCGCACGATGAACGTGTAACCGCTAGACGATTTCTTGTTGGCTATACGGTAGACCTTGATCCTGACACTCCCGTTTTTCTGGGTGTAAGGGAATCTTTTCGGAAGTTTCGGTACTCTCTTTGTAAATGGCATCTTACACAAATAAACATAGAATTAGTGCAAATAACGGTCAATAACTATACACATCAAAAATTAAAAAATTCTATAAAATCCTAAATTTCAATTACTTATAGATTCAGAATAATTCCCAGCGGGGGCACCATTGGGCTTTCCCTGCGGGGAAGCAATGGGAGAATTAGGAATGAAGAGTGCCTTTTCTCTGCAAGCTTCCGCCTTCTTGGATTACGGCGTGACAAGTTGCGAGAGGAAATCCAGAAACGAGCATCCAGCATCCAGCATCCAGGAAGGGACTCTATGGAGCCTGTTTCCAAATCGTCAGGGAGGGTGATTGAGGCCTTTTCTTGCCCAGCCGCTTGACCCGTTCAAACCCCGGCAAGCAGAATTGCATATCGGCCGGCTGTTCCAGGACGATGCATCCAAGGGGGGAAAGCAAGTTACCCATCAAAGCGAATAAGGGTTCCACCCAATCGTCCAATTTGTGGTAGGGAGGATCGCAAAAAATCAGGTCGAAAGGACTGCTGTCGGAAGGATGCCACTTAAAAACGTCGCGTTGGACGACGAGGATTTTCGATGGGGAAGTTCCGGTCGATTTTCCCACGCGCTCGATATTGGCTTTGAGATACGGAATCAACGACCGGTTCTTTTCCACGAAAACTCCCCCCCGACTACCCCGACTCCATGCTTCCAATCCATACGATCCAGTGCCGGCGAAGAGGTCGAGAAAGCGCATTTGGGGGGGCAATTTCCCCAGGGAGGAGAAGAGCGCTTCCCGCGAACTGTCGGTAGCCGGCCGGGTTTGTTTATCCCTGGGAGCATCTAATTTTATTCCCCTCGCCTTTCCGCCGGTAATCCTCATGCAGTCATCGCATTAATTATGTCTCAAGGTTCCTTGGGCCAAGGTCATTTCTTCCCGGCCATAATTTTTTGGGAGATTTCTCAAAAAATTTGAACGAACAGGAAGGTTTCTCGTCATACCTTACATAGCCCATAGGCTATTTTGGAGTAAAGTTCATAGTTTCAGTCTAGTTTGTAGTTTGTTAAGCAAGGGAAGCTCCGCGAAAGCGGAGCTTCTTTGTTTTTGGTGAAATCCGGTTTTGGCGGATAATTGGGTTGTGGCAGGGCTGGACATGGGGATGGAAAGGAAGCCAAGGTAAGGCATGCCTCGTTTCCGTTCCTATTGCCCTTCCCTGGCGGCGGAGGGGGAAACCTTCCAGCTCGATGCTTTTGAATCGCGCCATCTGGTGACCACCAACCGCGCCCGGGCAGGGGATGAGGTTATCGCCTTTGACGGAAAGGGATTGGAATGTACCTGCCGGATTGCGGAGGCCGATCGCCGGAGTTCTCGCCTGAAAAAACTGACCTGCGCCAAGCTGGTCCGGATGGGGGTAAAAATCACCCTGGCCCAAGCCGTGACCAAGGGAAAGACCATGGACTCCATCGTGCGGCGGGCCACGGAGCTGGGAGTCTTCAGGATTCAGCCCCTCATATCCCAGAGGATCCAGGTTCAGTTGAAGAACCTCCCCCGAAAATTGGACAAATGGAAGCAGCAGTGTATCGAAGCCTGTAAGCAAAGCGGAAACGGGTGGCTTCCAGAGCTATCCGCCCCGGTTCCGTTGCAACATTTTGTCGCATCCCTCGATTTTGATTTGACCCTGTTGGCTAGTCTGCGGGGAAGGACCACCCCCTGGCAAAACCTCGATTCCGGCCCGGCCACCTGCGCATTGATCATCGGCCCAGAGGGAGATTTTTCCACCGAGGAGTACAAACTTCTCCAGGATAGCGGAGCCGTAGGCGTTTCCCTGGGGCGTCACGTCCTTCGCTCTGAAACCGCGGCCGTTTCCGCCCTTGCTCTGGCAAACCAATTCTTGGGCTACCAGACCAAAAGCCCGCCCGCGTAGGTGAGGCCCGCTCCCACGGAACAAAAGATGATTTTATCCCCTTTCCGGAAGATCCCCTCTTCGGCGGCCCACCCCAATGCCATGGAAACCGAGGCGGCGGATGTATTTCCATATTTGCCGATGGTTACGACGAAACGTTCGTAGGGGATCCCCACCCTTTTTGAAACCGCCCGTAAAATACGCTCATTGGCCTGGTGTGGAACAACCCAGGCCACATCGTCGACGGTGAGGTTCTCCCGTTGCAATGTCTGTTCGATCATTTCGGCAAAAGCGACCACGGCATATTTGAAGACGACGGAACCGTTCATGCTGAGGTAGAAGTCCGACACGTCGCTACCGCATTGCGCTATGGGTTTTTTGGCCCCGCCACCCAATCGTTGAATGGCCTCATATTGGGTGGCGTCGCCACTGAGGCCCATGCGGTGCAGCCGGGTCCCGCCAGGGCTATCAGTCAGAACAGCGGCGCCGGCCCCATCCCCAAAGAGGAAGGCGGTGCTGTAATCTTCGTAATTGGTAATGCGAGACAACAATTCGGCCGTTACAACGAGGAGATTATGGGCGCTGCCCGACAATATGAAGGTGCGCCCGATTTCCAAAGCGTAAAGCCAACCGGAACAAGCCGCGTTCAAGTCGAAAGCCAAGGCGTGAGGTATGCCCAAATGCTTGGCCAACGCGCTGGCGGCGCTGGGAACAGGTTGATCCGGAATAATAGTGGCCAGAATAATGCCATCAATTTTAGAAACGTCCATCCCGGCCATGGCCAGGGCATGCTCGCTAGCCCGCGAGGCGTAGGTAGTGACGCCTTCCTCCTCTGCCGCGATGTATCGGGACAAAATCCCGGTGGTTTTCACGACCTCGTCGGCCGACTTATCGGGAAATCTTTTCAGGATTTCCTCATTGGTCCGAACGCGCCCGGGAACGGCATAACCGAAACCGGCAACACATACGGTCTGTCGACCGGGGTCGGAAACGGGCGCCCCTGTGGCAGCGGCTTCAGGCAATGACTGGGGATGGTTATTCAAGTAGGCTTGCACGTCATCCCCGGAGACGCGCCCTCCCGGCCCGGTTGGATCAATTGCGGTAAGCTGCGAGGGGTCGAGGCCCGCTTCACGCGCGAGGCGCAGGGCCTTGGGGGTCCATTTGATACTTGTCCCCCCCCGGGGCGGCTTCAGGACAGGCCGAGGCGGGAAGGATGGAGCCGGGGGTGTTATCGGCCTGACCGGGGCGGGTGCGGTTGGTCTCATCCCAGTCCAGGCTTGGGAGGTTGGGGCCCGGCGAACTTCTTCCTTGATCTCCAGATGCTTTTGCGTCTCATCAGCAGTCTCGATCTCAAAAAACGGGGCATTGGCATCTACGATATCTCCGGCTCGCACCAGAATATTCTTTATGACCCCGTCGCAGGGAGCCTCAAAATCGAAAGCGGATTTGTCGCTTTCGATTTCCGCACAGGTTTGCCCTTTGGTGACCGTGTCGCCCGCATCCACATGGAGATCGATCACGGTGAGTTCATGGACAGTCGCTCCCATGGAGGGAACGGGTATCAGGGCCAAAAATTTCTCCATTGTTCTAAAAAACAGGAATTATTTCTCAGCGGCCAAGGATTTGGATAGACGCCAGACTTGCAAGAAAGATTCCACCACCCCGGGCAAGTCCGACAAAGGCACCATGCTGGGGCCATCGGACACGGCGCGATCCGGGGCGGCATGGGTCTCGAGAAATATCCCATTCGCTCCAGCGGCAAGAGCGGCTTGTCCTAACGGGAGGACAAATTCACGCTGTCCGTCGCTCTGACCGGGGCCGGCGCTGGGCAACTGAACGCTATGGGTGGCATCGAAAATAACCGGATGGCCCGTTTGCCGCATAATGGAAAATCCACGCATGTCCACCACCAGATTGTGGTAACCAAAGGTCGAACCCCTCTCGGTAAGCCAAACTTCCGCCGCCTTTCCATGTTGCAGCTTGGCCACGACGTGGACCATGTCGGAAGGAGAGGTGAATGGACCCTTCTTGACATTGACCGCTTTCCCGGTGTTTGCCGCAGCCAGAAGCATGTCGGTTTGCCGGCATAAAAGGGCGGGAATCTGCAACACGTCGGCCACTTCCGACACGGCCGTTACCTGGTGGGATTCATGGAAATCGGTTAGGACCGGAAACCCGAAGGAGGCCTTGATTTGGGTCAAAATTGCCAGCCCCTCCTCCAGGCCTGTGCCGCGCCCTCCCCCAATGGAGGTGCGATTCGCCTTATCGAAAGATCCTTTGAAGACGATGTTCAAGTCCGGCCATGTTTGAGCAAGTTCCGCCAACCTCTCGGCCACGGGGCGACAAGTCTCCATCGATTCCAGGGAACAGGGCCCGGCTACCAACAACATTTTTTGCGGATCATAGAGCATTTATACCGATTTACACCGCGGCTTTCTTTACACGGAGAGCAGCCTCGACAAAGGAAGCGAATAAGGGATGGGCCTGGAAAGGCTTGGATTTGAACTCGGGATGGAACTGAACGCCGACAAACCAGGGATGGGATTCAATTTCCATAATTTCAACCAGATTACGCCTGGGGTTGATCCCGGCAACTTTGAATCCTTTTTCCTCCAGCTTGTCCCGGTAGGCATTATTGAATTCATAGCGATGCCGGTGGCGTTCCCGAACCGTGTCGAACTGGTAGGCACGATGACTCTTGCTGCCGTGGACGAGTTGACAGGTGTAGGCTCCCAAACGCATGGATGCCCCTTTTTGGGTCACCTCCTTCTGGTCTTCCATCAAGTGTATGACGGGATGAGGTGTATTTTCGTCGAACTCCAGGCTATTGGCCCGGTGTAGCCCAGCCACATGCCGGGAAAACTCGATGACCCCGATCTGCATCCCCAGGCAAAGGCCAAAATAGGGGATCCCGTTTTCCCGTGCATATTGAGCTGCAAATATTTTGCCCTTCGTGCCGCGGTCGCCAAAACCACCGGGAACCACGATCCCATCCATTTCCCAGAGGACTTGCTTCCCGTGCTCGGTTTCCAGGTCCTCCGCATCAATCCGTTTCACATGAACATGGGCATCGTTGGCAATTCCAGCATGGGTGAGCGACTCGTAAACCGATTTGTAGGCATCTTGCAGCTCGATGTATTTCCCGACAACCGCCACCGTTACCTCCTCGGCCGGGAACCTCAACCGGCGCACCACATCTATCCAGGCATCCATGGGTTTTGGCGGGGCGTTCAAACCGAGGTACTCAACCACCAGATCGTCCACCTTTTCCTGCTGCAGCATCAGGGGCAGTTCGTAAATCGAGGTTTCGACGTCTCTTTCCTCGACCACGGCCTCGACCGGAACGTTGCAGAACATGGCAAGTTTCTCCCGGACCTCCATTCCCAGGCTCCTTTCCGCCCGGCAAATCAAAATATCGGGTTGGAGGCCGATCTCCCGAAGTTTTGCCACACTTTGCTGGCTGGGTTTCGTTTTCAACTCCCCGGCCGCCACCAGGAAGGGCACCAAGGTCACGTGAATAAAAAGCACGTTTCGACGGCGTCCGTTTTCCGCCCCAAATTGCCGCAGGGCTTCGATAAAGGGCAAGCCTTCTATATCGCCGATAGTCCCGCCAATTTCGGTGATCAGAACGTCTACCCCTTTGGCCGATTCATAAATGCGATCCTTGATTACATCGGTTACATGGGGAATCACCTGGACGGTTTTCCCGAGGTAATCGCCCCGGCGTTCCTTCATGATGACCGCTTCGTAAATCTGCCCCGAAGTGAGATTGTTGGACCGACTCAGTTCGCCCGAGGTGAACCGTTCGTAGTGCCCCAAGTCCAGATCTGTTTCGGCCCCGTCGTCCAGAACATAGACCTCCCCATGCTGGAAGGGGCTCATCGTGCCGGGGTCTACATTGAGATAGGGGTCGAATTTCTGGATACGCACGGCGAGTCCGCGATGCTCAAGCAGGGCCCCAAGAGCTGCGGCAGTGAGTCCCTTCCCCAGCGAAGATACAACACCACCGGTTATGAAAATATATTTCATCGGGTAAGTATGGGTTTTAATAGAGATGTTCAAAATCCCTCCAAAGCTCAAACCAAATCCTGGCCCTTTGGAAAATTGTCGCTTCGACAGCGGGAGAGGAGGGAGCGTTCAAAGCCGAGCAAGAGAAGATTTCCCGGACCCACCTCCCAAAAATTCAGGTTGACCCCCCGTTTTTTGGCTTTTCCCCTCTAGGCCCTATGAATAATCCTGTTTTAATCGTAGGTTCGGTGGCCTTCGACACGATTATAACTCCGTTCTCCACAGGGAAAAACATCCTGGGGGGCTCAGCCTCCTACGCTTGCTTTGCCTGCAGTTACTTTACCGTCCCCCAATTGGTCAGCGTGGTGGGAAATGACTTTGATCCGGCCTACTTGGAACGGTTTAAAAAGCGCGGGGTGGACCTGGAAGGGTTAAAGATCGACCACACCGGAAAATCATTTTCATGGACGGGAGAATACAATGAAGGATTCCGCGGTCGCAAGACAATGGATACCCGGGTAAACGTATTTGAATCTTTCCAGCCCGCCCTTCCGGCCGCCTATAAAAAGAGCCAATATGTCATGCTGGGCAATATCGCCCCCGAACTGCAAAGCCACGTTTTGGACCAGATGGAGGGGAATCCGTTTGTCCTTGCCAATACCATCGACCTCTGGATCAACCTTAAAAAGCACCTATTGCTCGATCTAATCAATCGCTTGTCCCTCCTTGTCCTCGATGAGGACGAAGTCGTCCAACTGACCGGTGTCCACAACATTATCCAAGCGGGCCGGAAACTCTTGGATATGGGCCCGAAGATGGCCATTGTTACAAAAGGAGAAGAAGGAGCGGTACTGTTTCATCCGGATGGACTCTTCACCGTTCCCGCCTACCCGGTGGTCGATCTGCGGGATCCCACCGGAGCGGGGGATTCCTTTGCCGGATCTTTTATCGGCTTTCTCGCCTCGGTTGACCGGACGGACCTGGATAGTTTGAAAAAAGCTCTATTTTACGCCACAGCAACCGCCAGCCTGACGGTGGAAGCTTTCAGTTGCGACCGTCTGGAAACGGCCGGCAGGGAGGTCATGGAAAGGCGGGTCGAGGAGTTGCTCAGCATCACCCAACTGGGGAGATGGGACAAAGATCATCAATTTCATCATAATCATCCCTTCTCTTCTAGAAATTATAAATAAGGTTCAGATCGATGAAGCTGTCACGTCGTATCTCGTAGGAGATATCCGCTCGGTCGACATCGAGAAAAGCGATTGCCTCCATGTTCAGAGACCACCGGTCTGAGAGGCGCCGATTCAATTCGAAAGCCAGTATACGTGAATTACTGTCCGCGTCTCCCAGAATACTGGCGAGAATCTCGGTGCTCCGGACGTCGTTGAAGGCAAGGCGCGCGGCAACGAAGAGATCCTTCTGAAAGACGTTGGTCGCATTTTGGCCCCGCCCATCGTAATTCCATTCACCGAGAAGGCTGATATCGACATTCGAGCCCAATATGGAATAAAAGGTGTATTCACCGCCAAAGACGGAAGCAGTATAATCCACTTTCCTGCCGAGACGGTCTCGAGCATCGAGACGCTGAATAGCCTCTAGCTTGAACAACCAGGAACCGGCAGTCAATTGGGTGTCCAGACCAAACTGGCGGATCTGCTCGTAGTGCGGAGCCAAGGCCGGCGCGCCGCGGAAGTCCGTGCTCGGCAACAGAAAAGGCTCCCGGCTGGTCCCATCGAATGCGCTTATTCCAATATCGAAAGGTCCGAAAATGTGACTGTATCGGGCAGCCAAGTCCAGGTGCCACTGCTCGGCGGCACTCTCATAGGAAACCTGCTCATTGTCCACGACGAGGGGTAAGCGCAGGCGTCCGGAGTGGCCCGGAAAAGTGCGCGGTCGGTGATAGGGCAGGCCAAATATTTCCGCCATGCCCCAATTTCCCGACCATGTGAGATGGGCCGTAGGTTGGCCCAGCTTCAGCTCTTTGTAGGGGTGTTCGACAAGATCGATCTGGTTCACGATATCGACCAGATGCCGCGATTCGGCAACCCCCCAGAAGGCCCGATCGATGCCCAGGCGCAGTTCCCATTCATCATTGCCGACATCCCCGAATAGAAGAAGATAGGCTTCGCGCAGGTCGGCATGGGTGCGGCGCAGGTCCGCGCTGTCGTAGCGAAGGAACGGCGCCAAAGAAAAACTCCAACCCTCAATGCTATCAAAATAGACCTCCGGTTCCATGACAACCCCGGTTGCATGCCCTCGCTGGTCGGGATGAGCAGCACTTTCCGGATACCATTGACTTTCGATGCTGAACCGTCCGGAAAGCTCGTAGTCGATCTTGGTTCCGGCGCCTACAACAAAACCGGAAACCGTGAACAATATCCAGATGGCGCCAAGCAGAGCACAGCGAAAAACCAGACGGTTTATCATCAACGTACTCGTCTCAGCCCGGTTTGGGTGAAATCGCGGTCATCAAGATCCGTACGGAACTGAATATCCGTCCAGGTCAGAACGGTGCTTTTCCCGGTCAGATGGTTTTCCATCGTCATCTCGCCGGCTCGCCAGTAACGTTCCAGGTACTGCTGATAATTCCCCAGGGTAAGCGTCTTCAGATGGGAATTCTTGCGGTCGTAATACTCCACTTTCCACACGCGCAGTTCCTCCTTGTCGCGCCACACGACTTGGCCGCTATAGCCGGACTTCTTATCGACGGGAACGCGTTCGGAGACCGTGCAGGTCCCATCCCCGCAAGGCTCATCGCGCAGGTAACGGTAGGTAAATTTCTCCACCGCTTGGGGGGTAAGATCCTCATAGGCAAACTCACTCCCCATGAAGGAGCCGGACCTATTTGACGAACTGATGCGCTTGACCCGCTTCAGAGCGGGCAGAAAAAGCCATTGATCGTCCGCGCTTTCCCGATGCGCGTGAATGAGAAGGGCCGTTCCCCTGACATCGCGCGGCTCATCGAACACAAACAGGCTCTTGTCGCCATCCTCGGGGACTTCGAAAACCTTTACCCGTAGTTGGCGTCGGCTCTCCTGCCCGTTTTTGTTGCGCAGCACCATGGTTTGCCGGGCCGTAAAATTGCCAAAGCCTTCCTCGCGGTCGCGGGCGTCCTGGGCGATTTTCAGTCCCATTTCCTCGGGAGTGGCACTCTCGGATTGAACAGGTGCAGGCCCGAGACAAGTCAAAATGATAAGACAAAGCGGGAAAAACGGCGGCATGGATCGGGTGCAATTCATCAATTCCTCCGGTCGAGGGCTATCAACAGGGTGGGAAGGAGAAGAAAATCGGCCACAAGGGCAAAGACAATCGTGGTCGTAACCAATAGCCCGAGTGCCCAACTCAGCGAATATTCCAGCTTGTCCAAACCGGTCAGGTTATCAATCACATAATCCGTAAAATACCGGATAGGCATTGATGCGAATCGACTTGGCAATTGCCGCCCTCCTATCCATGCCACGCCTCATCCCCAGTAAAACACTGGTAACAATGTGGATCGAGTCCGCGATTGCTATGACCATGGCAATGATCGGTATTCCGGCGTTGGTCGGGCTGAACACCACGCCGTTCCAACCTGCAAATCCCATAGTCGTATTGATAACAAATACGAGTACCGCGACGATCGCCAAAGTGCTGAGAATCGAACGAAAATGGCGCCAAGAACCTCGCGGGTAAAAACGGAGCTATCCCGGGGGGCAATGGCAATCAGCGCCGCGTTGGAGGCGGAATAGGTGTTTTCCAGGGCGTCGAAGGCGGCGAGTTGCGGATTGTCTTCGCTGAATAGAACACGGTTCAAGCTATTAATCTACTGCAAAGAACGATAGATTGCTGGCAGACAACTTCGGTTAAGTTACTTTGTTGCGGGACACAACATCAGGCCGGAGGCTTCTTGGTGGGATCAGGCATTTCCTGGTCCGACAGCTCTGCCCTTCCCCTTCGCGGCGATATCCTTCATGGCGGCGGGAAGAGGGAAGTGTACGTTCTCGACGATGCCGTCCATAGTGGAAATATCCAGGTCGGCGTACTCGCGCAGCTTCTCGATCAACTCCTGGACAAGTTCCTCGGGGGTCGAGGCCCCGGCGGTAATGCCGATGCTCTCTTTTCCAACCAGCCACTCGGGATCGACCTTGGCAGGATCATCGATCAGGTAGCTCGGCACGCCGCTGTCCTTGCCGACTTCACCCAACCGATTTGAGTTCGAGCTGTTTTGTGCTCCCACCACCAGCATCAGGTCCACTTGGGCGGCGAGTGAACGAACCGCGGCCTGGCGGTTCTGGGTGGCGTAGCAGATGTCCTTGACGTCCGGTCCCTGGATGAGGGGGAATCGCCGCCGCAGGGCCGAGATCACCTCGCGGGTATCGTCAACCGACAGGGTAGTCTGGGTGATGTAAGCGACTTTGTCGGGATCACGCACTATCAGTGCTTCCACGTCTTCCAAGTCGCTGACCAGGAGAACCTTTCCCGGGATCTGTCCCATGGTGCCTTCCACCTCGGGATGGCCCTTGTGACCGATGAGGATGATATCGTAGCCTTTGGCAGCATAGCGCCGGCCTTCATTGTGCACCTTGGAGACCAGAGGACAGGTGGCATCAATCGGTTGAAGATTGCGCAGCGACGCATCCTGCTCGACCTTTTTTGACACCCCGTGAGCACTGAATACGGTAATGGCTCCATCGGGTATTTGTTCGATCTGTTCCACGAACCGGGCTCCCTTGGCTTTCAGTTTCTCCACCACCCGCCGGTTGTGGACGATCTCATGGCGCACGTATACCGGGGGCCCGTACTGTTGCAGTGCCGTTTCCACGATCTCGATTGCACGTTCGACACCGGCACAAAATCCGCGCGGCCGAGCTAATTTAACTCGCATAGTTCCCCTCCATATCCGGTTGATTGGCGCGATTCGGTTCGCAAACAATCAAACCAAGCTCTTACACCGGTTCGGTTTTTTGTCAAGTATGTGAGCAAAGGGGCATTTCCACTCCAGGGCAAGGGAGACTTCGGGTGAAGACCTCGAAGAGAACCTTGAGGGCGAGATTTGAGCGAGCCAAAGCACTGGTGACAAAGGCGACTGCCCACACGCTGCGGCGCGAAATTTTTACTTCTTGCCCATCTCTGAACCTCGGGGTGGCGTGAATACGGCGGAGGGTGAGCACGGCCATCCCCAAGGCCCACAGGCAGTGGCGGCGGATTCCGGTTTCACGGCTGGGAATGAGCAGGATGAAGCGCAAGGCGTTGGCCAGATGGCGCCGGGCGATGCCAACTAGTTCGAGCAAACCTGCCACCATACCGGGGTGGGCTTTTCCTGCAGGCAGGGAACCCAACTCGAATCCGGCACGGAGGAAGACATCCCGCGGCAGCCAGCACGCGCCGCGGCGGCGGTCATCCCACATGTCTTTGAGAATATTTGTCATCTGCAACCCCTGGCCGAAAGAGACCGAGAGGGCGAGCAGGTCTTCCCGCCGTTGGTTGATTTCGGGGGAGTAGTCGCAGAAAAGCTCGGTAAGCATCTCGCCTACCACCCCGGCGACATGATAGCAGTAACGGTCCAGGTGCGGAAGGTCATGGAGGCCGTCGAGGGTCTCGTTCTGCTGAAACTCGGCCATCCCCCGGGACATGATTCTGACACAGCGTTCGAGCGCGCTCCGCTGGGCGGGGCTGAAGCCGCGGGTGATCCGGATTACCCGGTCCGTATGGGCCACCAGGTCGCGCTCGCTTTCGGTGGTCGAGGACGACAGTAAGGAGCCAAGTTCGCGGGCGAAAGGCTGCGCCTTTTTGCGACCGGCGACGATCTCCACGAAACGCTCGGAGAAAGCTTGTTTCTGGAGGGCGGTCAGCGCGGGCTCGTCTTCGATGGTATCGGTGATCCGGCACAGGAGGTAGGCATTGCCCACCACGTCGCGGAGCGGGTCCGGAAGCTGTGGAATGGTGAGGGCGAAGGTGCGGGAGACGCCTTCCAGGATATGCTCTTGGTAGGCGAAATCGCTGCCTCTCGAAGCGTTAGAGGATGGTGACGTCATATCCGATCTTATTTCCTGCAATTCTGCCCATCCAAAAGTAATAATAGGTCCCTATATGGAGTTGCCGCCGACCTGTCAAGGAGATCGGCTGGAGCGCGGCGGGCCCTAACCCGCATGTCTCACAAATCTTCTACTGCGCTCCGGAATACCGGCACTGGTGCGGACTTCGTTGGATTCGCGACTTTGCAGGGTGTCGACCCAGCTTCACCCGCTCACGACTCGCCGTTGCATAGCAACTTTGCGACGCACGGTCGGCTCGAAACCCGCGCCAGCACTCGATCTCCGTTCGCTCGCGACGAATTTTGTGAGACATGCGGGCTAAAGGCCATTTCGTTCGCCAGACTTGACCAATATGGGCCAACTGTCATGTCTTGGCGCTTGTAGGTTGCTCCA
Source organism: Opitutales bacterium (assembly GCA_965218995.1). Lineage (GTDB taxonomy): Bacteria > Verrucomicrobiota > Verrucomicrobiia > Opitutales > UBA2995 > JAABVD01. The sequence continues at coordinate 502,395 of CBDCML010000004.1, read as the reverse complement.
GGTTCCTCATTCGATAGTCATCCTCAAATCGAAACCATTCCAAACAAAGCCATCGTTATGAATTATTCCTTCATTGGCCCGTTCGCCTCAGGGGCCACCAGGATCAAGAACCGAATTCTATTTTCCAGGCTTGGGAGAGCCGCAACCGGGAAAGTTTGTGGCTCAACTTCGATTACCCGCTGGGCGAGGATACGGACCTGTATTTCGATGCCCGGCTGACCCGGATCGACGCCGCTTACCGCTACGCTCCCGCTGTCGGCACTTTTGCCTTCGTGCCCTCGGAGGGGCTCCGGGGGCAATTGCTGGAAGATCCCGAAATCGACAGGGTCCCGCCATGGCTCTTCGCAGCCCATAGGTTCGTCAGCCATGGCAACCGTGACTTCCTTGAGGACCATGAGGAATACGATCTTACACTGGGGGTTGAGGGACAGTTCGAGGGCGGCATCGGTTATGATGCGTACCTCCGCTACTATCTTCACGATGTCGATGAATCGGGGGGCACTTTCGTCAGCGAAACCGCGGTCCAGGGGGCCATCCTGCTGGGGAGATATGATATCGAAAATCCCTTCTCGATGGCGCCCGAGCATCTGGCGGCAATTCGCGAGACGGGACTCCAGTTGGCCGGTGATCGGGACGAGTACCACACCACGGCCCATGTTTCCTTCGACGGGACGGCTTTTGCCCTTGGCGGCGGCGATGCGCGGTGGGCGGCTGGAGCAGAATTCGCATACGAGGATTGGCTGCACGTCCACGACTATCTAAGCGTTTTCGAACGTGCCCACGAGGCGGGCGACGTGCTTGGGACTGGCGGCGTTGATGCCGCTGGGGAACGCCGCCACTGGTCGGTATTTTCGGAAATGTCCCTTCCACTGCACAGCAACTGGGAGGTCGATCTCCTCGGACGGCACGATGAATACAGCGATGTGGGCGGCGCTTTTGTCCACCAAGTTGCGAGCCGCTACCGCTTGAACGAGGCCTTTACGGTCCGTGGATCCTGGAGCGGAGGCTCCCGCGCACCCAGCCTGACTGCTCCGCACGCGGATGAAGCAATCGGCTATCCTTACATTTGCGACCCGAGCACTCTCACCGCCGGTTCGGAAGATTGTGACGAATACCAAGTATTGCGTGTGAGCCGCGGGAATCCGAACCTGGAGCCGGACGACGCCGAGAGCCTCAGCCTCGGCGCGGTGACAGGCTTGGGCCCCTTATCCTTGAGCGCGGATTTGTTCTGGATCCGGTTATCCCGCGTGCCGGCAGCATTGAGCGCACAATCCGCCGTCGACCTCGAAGCAGAAGGGCGGCTGCCGCCAGGGGTGAGCATCATGCGGAACGGAGACCTCATCACCCGAATCGAGGGCGCATGGGTCAACAGCGGGGAAGCCGACGTTGCGGGTGTCGACTTGCACGCTGGCACCGATTGGGAAACCAATTGGGCGGATATGGCCTTTGACACACGGTGGTCGCACGTGACCCGGCACGAGCACCGGGTGGCCGGGGTGCTGCAACCGGGCGACTTCCCGCGCAACCGTGTCCATGCATCCCTTCGCGCCTCCCGGGGCGATGTCATGGCGAGCTGGAACATTCACGCGGTTTCCGGTTACCAAAATCCCCTCCGAACCGCCCGTTACCGGCCTTGGATGGGGCACGACCTGACTTTGCGGTGGCGCGACCCGTTCGGCTTGAGCGGGGTTGACCTCACTGGAGGCATTCTCAATGTGGCCGACCGCGGTCCCCCCACCGATCCCACGGCTCCCGGGACCTGGGAAAGGGGTCAAACCTTGAATCGGTTGACTCCGCAAGCTTCGTCAAGATTGCAAGGAATGTCCCCGACGGGGCTCCAGCGCTCAATCTTTGTTTGTTCGCGACGAATTTTGTGAGGAATGCGGGTAAAGCGGACCGGACCGTTTGAGCCCCCTCGGCCGGGGCAGGCCGATCCGCCCTCCGGCGGTTTCAACGCTTCACCTCCTCCACCGGAATCCCATACCGGTGCAGGGTGCTTTCCAATGTGGGTCGTCCCAGACGAATCCTTCCGTCGTTCAACAGGTAAGAGAAAAGATAGCCGGCGCCGAGCATGAAGATCCCGATGAGGAAGCAATACATGACGGCTCGATCGGGATATACATCCTTCAAGTAGCCCAGGTAGAGCGGCCCGAAAATCCCGGCGGCGGCCCACGCCGTAGATGGTGGACATTTTTTTGGTGCCGAATACATCGAGAACGAAGGGTGGCATGGTGGCGAATCCACCGCCAAAGCAGAGCAGGACATAACAGACCAAGGCGGAGAACACCCAGGGGTTGGTCTCGGTCATGAGAATGCCAAAGACGACCATCTGGCTGGCGAGAAGCACCCTGAAAATGGTGCCGAACCCATCCGAAAGCAATCCCCAGAATAGACGCCCCAAACCATTGCAAATCGAACTCACCGCTATGAGGGTGGCGCCGTATTCGGCCAGCGTGGTCGGCTCGATTGTGTCATCGGCCAGGCCCCAGATCTCCTGGAGGATTTCCGACTGGAAGCTGACCACCGATATCCCGGCCGCGATGTTGAAGAAGAAGACGGTCCACATGATTACGAATTGGGTGGTTCCGAGGTAGGGGCGGGAGGATTCCGGCTCGTCAAATCCAGGGGGGTTGCCCACAGAGGCAGTAGTTGGGGTGGCGGAGGGCGGGGGATCGCTAAGGGCGAAGCTGCAGGGAATCAGAACGCAGGCGAATATGATGCCGAGCCAGATGAAGACAAGGGGCAGGGCGCCTTCCGTCCGCACGAGCAGGAATGGGGCCAGTCCCTTGCTCAGGAGAAAGCCGCCGATGCCGAAGCCCATTACCACGATTCCCGTGGCCAGTCCCTTGCGGTCCGGAAACCACTTTGCCACGGTAGCAACCGGGGTAACGTATCCCATCCCGATACCCACGCCGCCTATTACCCCGTAACCCAAATAAAAAAGTGGGATGACATCCAAGTGCAGGGCCAACCCGGAAATCAGATAACCGCCCGAGAACAGGATGCTTCCGGTCAACGCCAGAAACCTGGGGCCCAACCGGGGAAGCATGTTTCCGGCCCAGGCAGCCGATACCCCCAGCGAGAAAATCGCGATACTGAATGCCAAAGCCGTTTGGGTATGGGTCCAGCCGACCTACCTTACCAGCATGGTCTGGAAGAAACTCCAGGCGTAGACCGTGCCAAAGCAGACCTGCAGGGACGTGCAGAAGAGTGCGATGGCGCTTCGCGGAAGGTGCACTGGACAATCCTCTCTCTAAGGAGCCCTCGTCGATGGCGCCCCGGGCTTCTTCCAACCGGACGAACGGCCGGAAACGTAACGGAAGAGGCGCGCCAGATCCCCCACTTCATCGTCGCGGGCCAAGAGTTCGTCATCCGGCTCCCTGTCTTTCCCTCGGTCGCCGGCCAACTCCACGGCGTAGTCAAGAAGCCCTCCCAGCGGTTTTGCGGCCAGGTTGACCAGCCAGATAGAAGCCAGAACGCCGAGGACGAGAAGGATGCTGATCAGGATAACTTGCTGGCCGATGGCTCGCTGAATCTTCAGGGCGACAATGTCCATGTCCATGCCCACGTGGACCGTACCGGCAACGCCGGCAAGGATTGGGCTTCCGACCTCAATGAAATCCCCCATACCCGGGATGCTCCGTTCAACGGGCTCGGTGCTGGATGGATCACTTGAGAGGATCTGCTTGGGTATGCCGGGGACGAAGGTATGAGCCAGATACTCACCCCTCTCGCTGGTTATGTAGATGTAGCGGATGCCCTGAATCTCCACGAACTGGTCGATCAATGACTGTAGCGAGGCCAAGTTCCGGTTCAGGAGAATGTCTACGCTGGAATCGGCAATGCTCTGGGCGATGTTCCTGGTGTTGGACTCATACTCGGCCGATAACTGGGTGTCGACGGTGTAGATACACAAAAGGGACTCCAGACTGACGAAGCTCTGCGGGAACGGTTCGTAGGGTTCCTGGGCGAGTTCGGCGGGGACCTGGGGGTCGTAGCGGGCCATTAGTTGGCGGATACTCCAGCACGGCCGGAATCGACGTATCCTCGTAACTGGGAACGACTTGGGAGTTGACCAACAGCCGGGTATAAGAGTCGGGGTCCTCCCGATCCTGCGTGAGGAGCTGGAGGAGGTTTTCGCTTCCCACAAAGGAGAGGTTGGCTATAGGCACGCGAAGATCGAGGTCTACGGCGTCGCGCGCGAAGGCGGCACAGGCGGCATACGACCCGATGCAGATCACGGCATCCGGAGAAGTGGCTTTCAGGATTTCGACCTGTGGCCTCATACTGCTGGTGAACCGCTGTCCGCGGCGGTAGGTTGCCTCACCGACAAATTGTCCGCCGTGCTCCCCTAGCGCGGTCCTCACACCCGCCCATCCGCTCCGGCCGTAGGCGTCGGCCTGATAGAAAACGGCGATGCGCTTTCTTCCAACCTGAACGAAATTCTCGACCAGGCCGTTGGTCTCCTGACGATAGGAGGCGCGCAAATTGAAAGCAAAATCGCCATAAGGAGGTTCCCTTTGCGGCTGGGCCCCGGTAAAGGGAAAGAACAGGTAGACGCGTTCGTTTTGGAATTTCTTCAACAGGGGCAGCACGCGGGTTACAGTCGGGGTCCCTACATAGAGCCTATCCCAGGAGGTTTAAGCCACTGACGGGCAAGGGATTAGGCTAAGAAAAAGTCGGGCGAAAGGAGGTGAAAATCCTCGATTCGCCCTGAATAGAGCTTCTATAATTTGGTATGAACGAATTAATAGAACCCAATTCTGCTGATACGGTAACCTTTCAAAGTTTTCTTCGTCCAGCTTTAACCCCGGTTTTGCGCAATCGTGATTATGACCGTCTGGTGGAGGATTTGCGGCAACTCGATGATAATCTGACCCAAGGTGGGTTGGAAGAAATGGCCATCCGCTTCGGTTTGTCGCAGTTGCCGCCGGGCGCCTCGGGCGCTGTGCGCAACAGGAAAGCGCAGTTTGCGCTTTCCTCGCTACGGGTGGAGTTGCTGCGTCATTTGCTGGGTCTTCCAGGCTTTGAAGCTTTTTCCATGACGTTGGCCAGCAGTGATCTTTTGACCGATTTTTGCGGATGCCGCAGTCTGGTTGGGGTGAGGTGGACCTCGAAGAGTACGCTGCACCGCGCCTCGAAGTTGTTCACCGATGAACAGTTGCGCGGGTTCAACACACGGTTGGTTGAGCTCGCGGGCGATCAGAGCAATTGCTGGCAACTGGGAGTGGAGCAGGCGGAGGATCTTTCGGTTTGCCTGGTCGATTCGACCTGTCTGGAGGCAAACATTCACTTTCCGGTCGATTGGGCGCTTTTGGGTGACGTGACGCGCACCTTGCTCAAAGCGGTGAAACTGATTCGGGCTGAATCCCTGTTGCATCGGATGCCCGATTCACCGGATCGCCTGCTGAGGCGCATGAACAAGCTCTGTATCGAGATGACGCATACTTACCGCAAGAAGGGAGCGGCGAAGGCTCGCAAGAAGATCTTGCGCAAGATGAAACGATTACTCAAACGGGTCGGCGCTCACGCCCTGCGACACCGCAATCTGCTGGAGGCCCGTTTCAGGCAAACCCGTTTTAGCCGAGCCCGCGCCGAACAAGTCATCAGGCGTATTGATGAACAACTCGCCTTGCTGCCCCAAGTAATTGAGCAAGCCCACGAACGCATCATCGGCGGACGTCTGGTCAAAAACCACAAGAAGATCCTCAGTGTCTACGAAAGAGATATCACTGTAATCGTGCGGGGCAAGGCGGGCGCGCAGACCGAGTTCGGCAACGAACTGTTTATGGCCGAGAGTCCCGGCGCAATGATCATTGATTATATGCTCTACGGCAAAACCGCTCCTTGGGAGGGAGATAAATTAATCGAAAGCGTGCAGCGCCAACAGTCCCTCAAAAGGCAACAAGACCTGGAGTGGGCCGTGGCCGACCGGGGCTTCGATGGGGCAGCTACACGTAAGGCATTGCAGCGGGTGAGGGTGAGCAGCCACATTTGTCCGAAAAGTCCGGTCGCATTGGAAGCCCGCCTCAAGGAGCCTGATTTTTACCGCTGGCAAACCCGCCGGGCCAGCACCGAGGCGCGCATTGCCATTGTGAAAAACCACGGCGGCGGACGTGTCTGGCGCGCCAAAGGCTTAAAACACCGCAGGCTCGCAGTGGGGTGGAGCGTGCTCGCCCACAACCTCGCCTGGATCAGTCGAAAAGTCAGAAAAGAGAGGGTCGAAGCTCAAGCTAAGGCGGCTTGAGCCTTCGGCGCCGTCCCACGCGCTGATCAAAACAGAAGGCGCCAGCAGTGGCAAGGCCGCCGCATGCCCGAAATCCGGCATCAGGCTCAATAATTTGAATCCGGGTGAGTTTGAAAGCCGCAGCAAGGCTCGAATCGAGCGCAACTGAGAAAATTTTGGTCCTGCAAATGCTGCTCGTTTTCCTACTCGTTTAAAAATCCCGGTTTCTGGGATAGACTCTACATAGCCAAAGAGGAGGAATACGCGGTCCTCCAGCATGAGTTGCATGGTGTTGCGAACGCATGGGTCCGGCTGGTAGCCATCGTCATATAGCTTGAGGGCGATCCTGTGGCTGAGGAGGCCGTTCTCGTTGACGTAATCGAAGTAGGCTTTGGCCCCGCGATAGAGTTCGCGCCTTACTCCAATTCGAACAGCAGATTGCCAGCAACCCGGCGGTGCCACGACGGAGCAACGACCTCCGCGTCAAAGCCATCGGCCAGCCTCTCCACACCTCTCCATTATCCCCGGCGGGATCAAGAACATTCATTCCATTTATCGTCTCTCAAGGCCATTGGGGTTTCACCACGCAAAAGGGTCGACTCCCGACTTGCCCCTCCATCTCAAGGTCCGGCAGATAGCCCGTGAAATGGGGCCCTTCCTGAGGCAGGCAATCACAGTTTGCATACTCCCGCCATGCTACTACCTGTGACCCGAATGCTGCTTAGTTAAGCGCGTTTGTAGAGGAATATAGTATGGACGCCAGTCGGGGTCATGCCGTAGAAAAGTGATGCCTTCCGAAAGAAAAGGGTCAGGTCTTAAAAACTGTATTCCGTTGTACTCCATACACTTTTACAAGACGACTGACCCTGTAAGGCATAACTTTTTACGTCTTGACCCTTCCTTATCCGAGATGATCGAACATTCCAAAAGTCGCTTAACTAAGCAGCATTCACCTGTGACCCGCCCGGATCAATCGCCAATATTGAAGGATTGGAGGAGGGGCTCGGTTCCTCGGGCCGGATGGGGAGGCTGCTTCGAGGTAGCCCTAATTTTCCAAGTACCCCTTAGGGCCCAACCAGAGGAACGGCTGACTAAGGCCCGCCCTGCACCAGCGCGGTGATGCAGACCGCGATAAAGGCCCCGGAGGTGCCCATGATAAGCACGTGCCCGGCCCCGATCCGACCGACCCGGGCCGCTTGCAGAACCGTGCTCACTCCACTGATCAGCAGCGCCGCAAAAGCGACCCAATTCAGGTAACTGTTCGGCTGATTGGCGGCCCGGCCTATAAGGACCGCGCTGATCACCACCGGAGCGAGGATGACCACGGCGGCCTGAAAACCGGTTCCAAAAGCTACCGGGTGGGGGGGCGCTCGTCCGGTTCATAGCGGATCTCCTCATTAACTTTCGTCATAAAAAAACCACCCCCCTCTCTATCCGGACGGATGAGTCCTATCGAGAGAAAAGTGGGGGGCCTCCCCAATTTTCCCGGCCATCACCTGCCTTCATGAATCATCTTGCCACTTTTTTGCAGCAGTTCCACGGCCAGAAGGACGAGTATGGCAAAGGCAATCAGCAAGGTAGCTATAGCGAGGATGGTTGGGCTTATTTCTTCTCGTATCCCGGACCACATCTGGCGCGGTATGGTGCGCTGATCCACCCCACCCAGGAACAGGACGATGACGACTTCGTCGAAAGACGCGGCAAAGGCGAAGAGCGCGCCCGTGAAGACACCGGGCGCGATAATGGGGAGCTGAATGCGACGGAAAGCGGTAAGGGGGCCTGCTCCAAGGCTGGCCGCGGCCCGAAGCAGGGTGTGATCAAACCCGGCCAAGGTGGCGGACACGGTAATGACTACGAAGGGCGCCCCGAGCATGGCATGGGCAAGGATAAGCCCGAGGCGAGTCTGACCGAGACCGATGGCGGAGTAGAAAAAGAACACTCCCACCGCCACGATGATCACCGGGGTCACCATGGGAGAGATTACCAAAGCGGAAACGAACTCGCGAAAGGGAAACTTTGGGTGGTTCAAGCCCAAAGCTGCCAGTGTGCCGAGCAGGGTGGCCAGGGCCGCGGCGAAGATGCCGATAAAGAAGCTGTTGCCAATGGCAGTTCGCCACTCCGGGTTTTCCACGATGGAGCGATACCATCGCAACGAATAAGCATCGCCATCAAGGCGAAGCATGCCTTCCGTAAAGGTGAAGTAGGGCTCCACGTTGAAGCTCAATGGAATAATTACCAGCAGAGGCAGAATGAGAAAGCCGAAGCCCAGCGCTACCAACGTTACAAAAGCCCCTTTCAGGCATTTCCATCCAAGGTGTGGCATTACCCGAGCTTGAGTTTGTCAATGCCGACCCATCGGTCGAACAGGAAGTAGCAGACGAAGACGCCCACCAACACGACAACCGAAATGGCCGCGGCCAGTCCCCAATTCAGCGAAGTCTGAATGTGGTAGGCGATCATGTTGGAAATGAGTTGTCCCTTGGCCCCCCCGACGAGGGCCGGGGTGATGTAGTAGCCCAAGGACAAAATAAAAACGAGCAGGAACCCGGCCGAAACGCCCGGAAGAGACTGAGGGAAGTAGACCCTGGCAAAGGCTTGGAAGGGGTTTGCCCCCAAAGATGCCGCGGCCCGCATATAAACGGGTGGAATGGATCGCATAACCGCGTAGAGAGGAAGTATCATGAAGGGCAACAAAACATGCGTCATGGCAATGAGAGTTCCCGTCATGTTGTGAACCAGGGCGAGTCTCGATCCGTCATCCACCAGGCCGATCCAAACCAGGATGTCATTGATGACTCCCTGATTCTGCAAGAGCACGAGCCAAGATGTGGTTCGAACCAGAAGGGAGGTCCAGAAAGGCACGAGGACGATAACCAAAAGGATCTTGGCGAGTGAGTCGGATACACTGGCGATGGCAAAAGCAATGGGGTACCCCATCAGGAAACACAACACCGTCACGGCGAGACTCACGTAGACCGTTCGCAGGTAAAGAGTATTGTAGATTCTCCGGTCTTCACTGACGGGTTGGATTCCGCCGTCCAAACCGCGTTCGAGATCAATGGACTGGAGGTAATGGCGCGCGGTGTAGCGTTGTCCGGCCTTGGCTATGGCCCGCCACAGGGCAACATCTCCCCATCTCTGGTCAATTTGAATCAAGGTGGCGGGCATGTCGGAAGTGTCCGCGCCTGCCAGACGACGGGCAGTCTTGGCAAATACGCTACGTGTGCCGCTCTCAATGCGGTTAACCCTGGTTGCGACTTTTCCAATGGATCGGTTTTCCCAGGAAAGGACCAATTCGGCCGCCATGGCTTCATAAACATCTGGCGAAGGAAGGGCCGAGTCCTCCCAGTCGGCCAACAGGGCGAGGGTCTGGGGAAAAGCATCGGCAACCTCCGGGTCGTGAACACTCTGCACCACCATGGTGGCGAGGGGTATGACGAAGGTTACGAGGACGAAGGCGACCAGTGGGAGGGCCAGCCCCACGGGTATGAACCTTCGAAGCAACCGTTTGCCCTGCCTCCGCCGGTTCATGCCTTGCTCCGCTGGGGCATGGCGGGCAGCCCTTGGGGGAACCGGAACGCCCCCTTCCCGAGTCTATCTCGACAGCCAGACATTAAACCGTTCTGTGAGTTCGTCTTGGCGCTCGCTCCACCACTCGACGTCATTCCAAAGAAAATTCCTGGAGTTTTCCGGGTAGGTGGGCATGTGTGGTTGCATATCGACTCCGGTCACCGCGTGTTTGCCTATGAGGGGGAGTCCGGAATGTCGCACCGGGGCATAGGATATGTGCTGAGCCACCCCCACCATTGCCCGAGTGCTGGTGGCAAAGGCCACGAACTTGCGGGCATTCTCCAGATTGGGAGCTCCCGCGACGATAGCCAAGGCTCCGGTGTCGCGGATGTGGCTGTCCCAAATAATGACAAAGGGCTGTTTTTCCTGCACTTGGGCATTGAATATCCGACCATTCCAAGCGGTCGACATGACCACTTCACCATCAGCCAGCATCTGGGGTGGTTGCGCCCCGGTTTCCCACCACACCACATGATCCTTGATGCTGTCCAATTTGCGGAAAGCCCGGAGCATGCCTTCATCGGTGGAAAGCTCTTCAAAAACCTTATCCCGGGGAACGCCATCCCCCATCAAGGCGAATTCCAAATTTGTTGTGGGAGCCCGGAACATGCCTCGTCTCCCCGGATACTTTTCCAGGTCGAAGAAATCCCGAATGGATGTTGGGGCCTCTCCTTCAATGTATTCCGGGTTGTAGGCAATGACGGTGGCATATATCAGGGTGCCCACCCCACAGTCGTTCAACATTCCGTCAAAGAAGTCCTCCGAAGCAGGTGTCCCGTCCGGGGCGGGAGAAAGCTCCAGATCGTCCACATACTCGAACAACCCCTCATCACATCCCGTCAGCAAAGGGGCACTCTCGGTGTCGACGACGTCCCAATGGACCGATCCGGAATCAACTTGGGCGCGGATTTGGGCCAACCCGCCGTTGTAGTCTTCCAGCTTGATTTTAATGCCGGTTTTTTCGGAAAAGGCTTTGTGGTAGCCTTCGACACAGGCCCTGGCATAGGATCCGCCGAAGGAAACCACTGTCAGGGTTTGCTCGGCCCAAGCCCAACCGGCCGAGCCGAAACCCGCAATAGCCCAAAGGAGGGTTGGCAAAATGCGATTCGTTTTCATAAGGTGTTTTTCGATTCCATGGAAAGGGCGCGGCAATCCAGAGCAGCCCATCCAATCTGAATGTCGTCTCCCGGCAGAACGGCCCCGTGTCCGACGATATTGGGGATCTTTAATACGAGATTGCGGATGCCGCAGGTTTCGACATGGAGTCTCAAATGGTCGCCCATAAAGACGATGTCGCTAACTTTGGCATCAAACTGATTGGAGTATTGGTTGTTCGAGGTGGCGATTCCCACCCGTTCGGGCCGGATGGCAATCCATACCGGTTCCCCCGGTCGCGTCGCCTCCCCGGCGAATGCCTTAACGTCGCGGTCCTGCCCGATGGTTACGTGGCAAATGTCGTTGGCCCGCACTTCTCTCACTTCTCCATAGAGCACGTTGTTGTCTCCGATAAAGGATGAAACAAAGACGCCGCCGGGTTCTTCGTAGAGCGTTTCCGGGGGAGCGATCTGCTCGATTCGCCCCTCTCGAAAGACCGCCACTCGATTGGACAGGACCATGGCCTCCTGCTGATCGTGGGTCACGTATACCATGGTCACGCCCAGTTGCCGGTGAATGCGGCGTATTTCGTACTGCATTTCCTCGCGGAGTCGGCGGTCGAGCGCGCCCAGGGGTTCGTCCATGAGGACAATTTCCGGCTCGAACACGAGAGCCCGGGCGATGGCTACCCGCTGTTGCTGACCGCCGGAAAGGTTGGCGGGTTTCCTTTTCTCAAGCCCTTCCAGGCGCACGAGTTGCAAAGCCCGCCGCACCCGGCTGTTCCTTTCTGACGGGCCAATACCCCTGACTTCCAGTGGGAAGGCCAGGTTCTTGCCTACGGTCAAATGCGGAAAAAGGGCATAGTGTTGGAAAACCATTCCGATACCGCGTTTATGGGGGGCGATGTCGTGAATGGGGCGACCGTCGATGGTTATGTTCCCGGAGGTAATGGCCTCAAACCCCGCCAGCATCATCAGGCATGTCGTCTTACCCGATCCGGAAGGACCGAGGAGGGTCAGGAACTCTCCGCGCAGAATTTCCAAATTGAGGTCCTTAACCACCTCCGTTCGACCGTCATAGCTCTTTACCACGTGTTCGAATGCTATGTGGACCTCCTTTTTGGGCTCAACTGGGGAACCTATTGTCATTATACTGCTTCAAAATTTTCCGGTAAAAGGTCGGCCGGGCCGGGCCGTTAATAGAGGCTGCCATGGACATCGATTTATCCCTTGACCTCGCCCCGCAGCCACCGTCATGTTTCCTTTGGTCAGATTGCTGCAAAGATTAAGGCCTTAGAACAATTTGGAGTACCCCAGGGAGGCTTGGAAAAAATGGACATTGATGTCGAACGAAAAAATGAAACTTTAATTGCCCAGGTAACAGGCCGGGTCGACAGCGCCAACGCACGCGAATTCGAGCAGGCCCTGGGTAGTGCCATCGGCGACGACAGTAAGGTAATCCTCGATCTCGGGGATCTTTCCTACATCAGCAGTTCGGGTCTGCGAGTCCTCCTGCTGGTAGCCAAGGCGCTTCGCAACAAAGGCGCGGAATTCGCTCTGTGCTCACTTTCGGATCCGATCCGGGAGGTCTTTGAAATCAGCGGATTTGACAAAATCATTCCGATTTACGGCTCCCTGATGGATGTGATGGGGGATTAGGAGGGCACTTTTCGGTAGTCCCATGGAAATTCGGCATGTTTCCCGGTCCGAACCAGTATGGATAAGCCCCAGCCTTCCCTCCACCTGACATTTCTGAAGTAATTGGATATGACGCAAGTGCCTTACAAGATCCTCGTGGTCGACGACGAACCCGACCTCGAACACCTGGTGCGGCAGCGCCTGCGGCGCCAAGTCCGGGCCGGCCGCTATGTTTTTGTCTTTGCCCAAAACGGTGTTGAGGCCCTCGAAAAATTGGATGAGGACCCGGATATCGATATGGTGCTTACCGATATCAACATGCCAAGAATGGACGGCCTCACCCTCCTCGAACAGATCTCAAAAGTAGATCCCAACATTCGTTCCGTGGTCGTCTCGGCTTATGGCGACATGCAAAATATCCGCACCGCCATGAACCGGGGAGCTTTCGACTTCGTCACAAAGCCGATCGACTTCAAGGACCTGAGGGTCACCATCGACCGCACTTTGCACCACCTGACCCTGTGGCGTGAAGCCCTGGCTTCCCGCGACAAACTGGTGTCGCTGCAAAACGAGTTGCACGTCGCCCATCAGATGCAGCAATCAATTCTGCCGTCCGCTTTCCCCGAGAGAGTCGGCTGTCAGATATACGGCAGTATGGAGCCGGCGCGCGATGTGGGGGGGGATTTCTTCGATATTGTAAACCTGGACAAGGGACACCTCGGGTTGGCCATCGGCGATGTCTCGGACAAGGGGGTTCCGGCGGCCTTGTTCATGATGTCCTGCCGCACCTTGCTAAAAGGGGCCGCCATCGGCGATCCATCCCCGGCCAAGGTGCTGGGCGTAGTAAACCACCTTTTGGAAGAAGACAACCAAGCGGGGCTGTTCGTCACCATGTTTTTTGCCGTGTTCAACCCGGCTAAGGGCGAACTGGTATATGCCAACGGCGGGCACAATCCCCCGCTCCTGGTCCATCCGGACGGCCGTTCCGCCCTGCTGCCTTCCACAGAAGGGATCGCATTGGGGGTAGTTCCAAATCTGACTTACCAGGAGAAAACGATTTCATTGTCGACCGGGGACAGTCTCGTGCTTTACACCGACGGGGTCACTGAAGCGATGAACAGTGACGACGAGGAGTTCGGGCTTGAGCGGTTGCGGCAGGTATTGGCAGTGGCAGGCTCCCATGATGCCCGCGCGGCCAACCAGGCTATTTTCGCCGCGGTGCACGCATTCGCCGGGGAAAGGCCACAATTCGACGACATCACCTGCTTGACGCTTCGGCACAACGAGCGTGCTCCATGAACGTGAAACGGTCACTGCGGTTTGCCTCGGACCTCCGGGAATTGGAGAGGATTCAGTCCGTGATCAAGGAGCTGGAAGATGAGGCGGATTGGCCCTCCGACTTGGTATATCAGGTCAACCTGGTCCTGGAGGAATTGGTCGTCAACGTCATTAACTACGGCCACCGGGGAGACCCGAATCACGAGATCGAAATCGACCTGAATTGGGAGGCCGACAAGCTGACCATAGAGATCGTGGACGACGCCCCGGCTTTCAATCCCCTGAAGGACAACCCCGAACCCGACCTGACCTCGAAGCTGGAAAACCGACCCATAGGAGGCCTTGGCATTTATCTGGTCCACCACCTGATGGATGAAATCCTGTATCGGCGCGAGCAGGGCCGAAATCACCTCACCCTCATCAAGAGGAGGGAAAAATGAGGGTCGGGGTCGCCTTCCTCGCCGGGCTGGTTGCCGTTGCGGGTGTTGGCCTCGAGGGAACGACCGACTCTTCCGGAGAACGAATCCTTTTTGGGCAATCGGCCGCCTTCAGCGGGCCCGCCCAGGAACTGGGCAAGAACATGAGGCTCGGCATCCAGGCCGCCTTTGCCGAAGCCAATCGGCGAGGCGGCATACACGGCCGGCAGTTGGAACTGCTCTCCATGGACGACGCCTATGAGCCCGAGGCCGCCATTGTCAACACCCGCCAACTGATCGAACAGAGTGGGGTATTTGCCCTGATCGGAGCAGTCGGCACCCCCACTTCGCGTTCGGCCGCTCCGGTAGCGGCAGCCGCCGGAGTCCCCTACATCGCCCCGTTTACGGGGGCGGCCTTTCTACGCGAGCCGACCTGGCGCAATGTGATCAACCTGCGGGCCTCCTACGACCAGGAAACGGAGGCCATGGTGGCTCGCTTGACCACGGACCTGGGCATCGAGCGCATCGCCGTCATGTACCAGGACGACTCCTTTGGCCGGGCCGGTTACCGGGGCGCCCTGCAAGCCCTCCAGCGTCGCGGCATGGCCCCGGCGGCGATTGGGGTCTACCCGCGCAACACCACTGCGATAAAGACGGCCTTGCTCGATCTTTGGACGGCGGACCCCGGCGCAGTGATCCTGGTCGGGGCCTATAAGCCGGTGGCGGCCTTCATCGCCTGGGCGCGGCACACGGATTGGGACCCCGTCTTTATTACCATCTCCTTTGTAGGAAGCAATGCCTTGGCAAAGGAACTCGGTTCGGCCGGCACGGGGGTCTTTGTCACTCAAGTTGTGCCCTTCCCAACCGATGATTCGCTCCCCGTCGTTGGCGCTTACCATCGCGCCTTGGCAGGTTACGATGCCGAGGCCACCCCAGGTTTTGTCTCTTTGGAAGGCTACCTGGCGGGCCGGTTGGCTATTTCCGCCCTGGAACGCTGCGGTCCGGAGGTAGATCGGGCTCGATTTCTGGAGAGTTTGCGCCGCGCCGATCTCATCGACCTCGGAGGTTTCGCGCTCCGTTATGGCAAGGATGACCAACAGGGTTCAGACGCGGTTTTCCTCACTGCCATCGGGAGCGACGGCATCTATCACCCCGTCCATTCGCTACGCGACGCGATGCGGCCATGACCGGGCTGCTCAAACGCCTTCTGGAAAGTCGCTTCCGTATTTCAGCTCAGCTCTATCTGGGCATAGGCGGCGCGGTTGTCCTCACCATGGGCGCGAGTCTGGTGGGCTGGTACTCCTTCAATCGGGTGGGCGAGGCCCAAAGCCACGTCAACGAAGAAAGCGTACCGGAGATGGCGGCTGCTTTTGGAGTTGCTCAGCGAAGCGGCGCCTTGACCGCCGCAGCACCACGCTTGGCGGCAGCGGCCACACCGGAGGATTTTGCCAGGGTGGCGGCGGAAATTGCCTCTGAGCAGGCCGCCTTTGAAGCGCAACTGACGGCCCTGACCCGGCAAAGAGGGGAAGAGCACCTCTTCGCCCGCACTCGCGCCAATGGCACTGCGCTGATTGCGAACATTGCGGCCATTGATCGTTCCGTGGCCGAGCGGTTTGCCCTGAGCGCTCAAAGCGCCGCCCTGCGGGTTGAACTGGCCGGGGTGCGGGCCGAGGTGGACAGCCTCTTGATTCCGGCCATCGACGATCAATTGTTCTATGCCATGACCGGCTACCGGACGCTGGACGAACCGGCTACCCCGCGCCAGGAGCACTTCTCCGAGGCGGAGTTCGACCGCTATCGCCACCTGGCCGATTTGCACGGAGACACCACTATCGCCAATCAGCTCCTGGCCAGCGCTTTCAACTTGGCGGACGCCGCCCTGATCGAACCTCTCCGGGAGCGCTTTGAAGCTGCGGCGGGCAGGGTCGAGCGGAGACAGTCGGGAATTGGAACCACGGCCGACTACGGCCGAATCGTCCAGGCTGTTGAGCGGCTTTTCCAGCTGGGTCTGGGCCAGGAGAGCGGATTTAATTTGCGCAGCCGCGAACTCGAATTGGACGCGCGTCAACTGGATCTGCTGGCGCGCAATCGAAGTCTCGCCATCGACTTGCTGGCCGACGTGGAGGGTTTGGTGGGCGAGGCCCGCATGAGGGCGGTGGAAGCCACCCGAGCTTCTTCCGAAGCCATCCTCACCGGACAACGCCTACTGCTGGCGCTGAACCTGGTCAGCATAGTGGGAGCCCTTTTGATAGCCTATCTCTTCGTCGGCCGGGTGCTCTTGCGCCGACTGGAACGGCTCTCCAACCGAATGCGCCGCATGGCCTCCGGCGATCTCGAGACCGAGGTTGATATCAGTGGTCGCGACGAAGTCGCCGACATGGCGGCCGCCCTCGAAGTCTTCCGCCGCCACGCTCTCGAGGTGCAGCGCCTGAACCTGGTAGAAAAACTGGCCGAAGAGTTGCAGGGCAAAAACGAGCAACTCGAAAACGTGCTGGCCGACTTGAGGCGAGCCCAGGACCAGATCGTCATGCGAGAGAAACTGGCGGCCCTCGGAGAACTCACCGCGGGGGTGGCCCACGAGATCAAGAACCCCCTCAATTTTGTGAAGAATTTCTCGGAGGTTTCAACCGAGTTGCTGGAGGAATTGCAGGAAATCCTCGACGAAAGCAATGAGCAGTTGGGCGAGGAGCCACGGGAGATGATTGACGAGATTTGCGGGGACCTCACCGGAAACCTCCAACGCATCTGCCAACACGGGGAGCGGGCCAACGCAATTGTGCACGCCATGTTGTCCATGGGCCGGGGAGGGGGCGAGCGCCAACCCACCGATATCAACCGCCTGCTCGACGAACATGCCAGGCTGGCCTACCACAGCGCCCGGGCCACTGACCCGGATTTCAACCTGACTATCCAAAATGACTTCGATCCGGAGGCGGGCCTGATCGAGGTCGTGCCCCAGGATATGGGCCGCGTCTTTCTCAATTTGGTGAGCAACGCCTGCTACGCCACGGACGAGAAACGCCGTAGCGACAGCATCGGTGGGGAGGACTACGAACCCACCCTTTCCATGGCAACCCGGCGCTTGGACGACCGGCTCGAGATAATCATCCGGGATAATGGCTCCGGGATTCCACCCCATGTCGTCGATAAAATATTCAATCCGTTCTTCACCACCAAGCCTACGGACCAGGGCACCGGCCTCGGTCTGGCCTTGTCCAACGATATCGTGCGCGAGCAAGGAGGCGCCATCAGGGTTGAATCCGAACCGGGCCAGTTCACGGAAATGATTGTCGAATTGCCCCTGACGCCTCTTTCCTAGACCAAGGCTTAGATTTTTATTGAACATCTCACCTCGGTGGGACAAAAAACATGAGCCCCTATGAAAGGCTTTCTGCAAAAGGATAGCGCTGGTGATGTGGATGTGCGCTGGGTTCACCATGCTCGAGGCCGGTTCGGTTCGCACCAAGAACGCCTCAATGATTTGCCTCAAGAATCTCGGCTTATACTCGATTGCCGGGCTCGCCTACTACTTCCTCGGGTACAACCTCATGTACGTCGATGTGGGGAAAGTGATGGGCTCGTTCTCCTTCCTCTACGGGCCGTCCCCCGAAGACATCGCCCTTGTAGCGGGGAATGCGGAGGCCAAGATGGCCGTGATCGAGAACGGCTACTCTACCATGTCGGACTGGTTTTTCCAGATGGTTTTTGTGGCCACCACCGCCTCCATCGTCTCCGGCACCTTGGCCGAACGCGTCAAGATGTGGTCGTTTTTCCTCTTCATTCTGGTGCTGACTGCCATCATCTACCCCATCGTCGGGGCGTGGACCTGGGGCGGCGGCTGGCTCAACGCGATGGGGTTCAAGGATTTTGCCGGATCGACCATCGTGCATAGCACCGGTGGCTGGGCCGCGCTGGCGGGAGCTATGGTCGTCGGTCCGCGTTTGGGCAAATTTCGCCGCGACGGCACGGTCAAACCCACACCCCCATCCAACATCCTGGCGGTGACTCTGGTGGTCTGCCTGGCAGGCGGCGGAAATCTGGGCGTTCAGTTGCTCGGAGTGGTGGCGGTGGGCGCATTCGTCTTCGCCTCCTCCTGGCTGCTATGGAAAATACTGGCTTTGACCCTTGAAGTGCGCGTTTCGAGCAAGGTGGAGCAACTGGGGCAGGATATCGCGGAGTTGGGCATCGACGCTTACCCCGAATTCGTGCTCATGCCGGAAGAAGACGACGAAATCTAAGGGGGAGGCCCCCCGCCGGGAGCGAGGCTGCAGGGCCGAAAAATCTATTGCCTCGGTCAGATGATCTCAAAAGGATGGCCGTTCTTTTCCTACCGATGGTTTGCCCGGCGATAAAAATATGTGACGTGGTTCAATTTTACAGCCCGATGAGTGGGGGGGTGAGGCGCTACGTTGAGGAAAAAATCGAATACCTGCGCAAGCACACCCCCCACAGCCATTGCCTTATCATTCCTTCCCACCGTGATGCCGTCACCCGGGAGGACCGGACCGCAGTTTTCGAAATAAAGAGCCCCAAACTGATCGGTTCGGCCAGCTACCGGATATTAATGAACCGAAAAAAGATCCTTGCCGCCATCAAGGGGGAAGAACCGGCTATCATCGAAGTGGGAGATCCCTACCGTGCCGCCTGGATCGGCCTGTCCGCGGCCCAACAAAACCATATCCCCATCGTCGCCTTTTACCATTCGGACTATCCCCGGGCCTTGGACAGGACGTTGCGCAAATACTGCGGGGAATTCATCGAGTCCCTGGTTTCTCCCGTCATCAAAAAGTACCTGGTCCGTTTGTACAACCGCATGTCCGCCACCGTGGTGTCGAGCAGGCGCTGTCACGAAACGCTCAAAACAATGGGCATTCGCAACCTCCAAACCATTGCTCTGGGCACGAACCTGGAGGTGTTTTATCCGCGCGACAGCCGGCGTCGCATCCTCAAGGAACTGGATCTTTCCCCTGACACGCGGCTCCTTCTCTTCGTCGGCCGCCTGGCCCGGGAGAAAAACATCCGCAGTTTGTTCGAGATGATGGATCTCCTGAAAGACCGTCAAAGCCAATACCACCTTTTATTGGTGGGGGATGGGGAATTCCACGACGAGGTCCATAACAAGGCAAAGGAAGAGAATTACCTGACTTGGCTGCCTTTCAACTATTCCCCCGAACGACTGGCCGACCTCTACTCGGCGGCCGATTTACTGGTCCACGCCGGGGATTGTGAAACCTTCGGCCTGGTTTCCCTGGAAGCTCTGGCCTGCGGCACCCGCGTGCTGGGGGTCGAAGGCGGCGGGCTGGAGGAGGGTTTGCAGTATGAAGTTCCCCTGATTATGGCGCGCGACATTTCGGGCCAGGCCCTGGCTGACGCGGTGAGACAAATCTGGGAAATCGGGGAAACGGAAGTGGAAAAAAATGCGCGGCGGCGCAACATGGAGCGGCACTTTTCCTGGAATTCCACCTTCTCCAGGCTCGACCAACTCTACTTGACCCTCACCGGCAAGGAGGCCCCGGCAGACCCCCGAAAGCATGAGCTTGCTAATCCGGCCATATTCACCAACTGACCGGCGATCCGTTCGGGATATATGCTGCGATACGGGCTTCATGGGAAGCCCGATTGATCCGATTTACCGTGACCGGGATGCCTTTGCCGATTTTTTTACGCGATACTATACCGACTTGGAACCGGAAAACGCATTGGTCGCCTTGGATGGCGAAAACGTGGTGGGGTACCTGTTGGGGGCTTTGGATTATAATCGGTGTGATCGCAGGCGATGGTGGCTCCTGCTTTCCCGAACGGCGCCAAAAATAGCCCTCCGTATTCTGACGTTCCGCTACAATAGGCCTTCCCTCAAATTTCTGGCCTGGTTTCTCTTCCGCGCGGCGAGGGAAACTCCCAAGACCATTCCCGATGCAGCCCACTTTCACGTCAACCTCCTGGAGAAATACCGGACCGGGGTCGTCGGCAGGCGGTTGATTTTCCATTTC
This sequence comes from Opitutales bacterium, assembly GCA_965218995.1. Taxonomy (GTDB): domain Bacteria; phylum Verrucomicrobiota; class Verrucomicrobiia; order Opitutales; family UBA2995; genus JAABVD01. The sequence goes on along the minus strand of CBDCML010000004.1, from coordinate 482,183 downwards.
GTAAACCGCCTGGCCCAACTGGGGCACAAAGGGGTCTACGGCCAAATCCAGGTCTACGAAAGCAGGCGCGCGGAGAAGGTATTCAACCGATACGGCTTTTATTTTGTGGACAAGAGAAAAATAACAAAATTCGAGGACTACCTGAAAAAACCGGTGTGGGTAGCCACTGTCTACAAAGAATTTGAAGGACAGGGCGATCCCATGCCCTTAATGGAATGAGGGGGCCCGGGCAAAAGTTGATAATCTCCTTTCACGATCTTCATCCCGGATCCTGGGAATGTTGCCGGCGCTTCCTGGAACGCTGCCGAAGCTACGGAGCCAATTCCTTGTCCCTGCTTCTGGTTCCCCAATACCACGGCCAGCCCCCCTTCACCGAAAACCGGGCCTTCGTCAGGTGGCTTAATAAAGTATCCGACCGGGGTTACGAAATCTGCCTGCACGGATACTATCACAAAGCAGAGAACATATCCGGGGGTTTCAAAGAGCGCATGGTGGCGAATTACTATACCAACCGCGAAGGGGAATTTTACCAACTCTCGGCCAAAAAGGCCAAGCAAAGGGTCTCGGACGGGTTGCATTTGTTGCAACAAGCCAAGCTGCCGGTTTACGGTTTCACCGCCCCGGCCTGGTTGATTAGCAATGCGGCAAGGCAAGTTCTGATCGAGTCGGGATTTCTTTATCACAGCTTGTGGGGCAAGGTGGAGTTGCTCCAGTCGGGGGCGAGCATTCCAGCATCCACTCTGGTATACGGTTCCCGAAGCGCTCCCTACAGAGTGATTTCGCGGGCCTGGATACCGTTTTTCTATCAGTGGAATCGAAAGGCCCCCATTCTGCGCCTCGCCGTCCATCCGAACGACTTCAGGTATCCCGCTATTGAACATCGCCTCTATACCCTGCTCCAAAAAGCCCTGCATACCAGAACCGCCTCCACCTACCTGGATCTGATTCCCGAAGAGTCCCGCAGGCCTGTCGGAACGGCGCCCGGCCACGCTCGGTCATGCGGGTCGCAACATGGAGGAAAAAGGAGTGAAATTTCATCCTGAACCTGCCTTGACCAGGGGCGACTCCGGCCCCCCCCCCCGTTGTCCGGCCCATCGGTTCGCGCAACGGGTAAAATTCTCCGACTTGTCGCGGGATTATTTGGAGCGACTGGTCCTCATGGCACGCCATGAGGACTTGGCCGGGATGGGCTTGGACACCCCTCCCCGAATCTCCGGGGACGTGACTTCGAAACTTTTGCCCCCCGGCTTGGGGGGTGAAGCCACTCTGGTGGCCAGGGAATCCCTCATCGCCTGCGGCATTCCACTGATTCCCATTATCCTGAAAGCTTACCACGACGAACTCTCGTTCCAGCCCGAGGTGGAGGATGGGGGCCGGATCGGGTCGGGGCAAAGCCTGGGAAAAGCATCGGGGCCGGCCCCTGAATTGCTCATGTCCGAGCGGGTTTTACTGAATTTTCTGCAGTTTTTGTCGGGGGTTGCAACCTTGACGCGAAGTTATATCGATGCCCTGGGCCCTTCCCCTACCCGCTTGCTCGACACGCGCAAGACTATCCCCGGCTATCGCATGCTGCAAAAATATGCCGTGGCCTGTGGAGGCGGCTGGAACCACCGGCTGGGATTGTTCGACCGGGTGATGTTGAAAGACAACCACCTGGCGGCAAATTCCGCCCGCTCGGGCCAGGCTCTGACCGAGTTGGTCGGCAAAGCCCGTCGGCGTAATCCGGAACTTTTAATCGAGTTGGAGGTCGACGACCTGGCACAGATACCAGCCGCTTTGGAGGCGGCCCCCGACAAGTTGATGTTGGACAATTTCACCATTCCCCAATTAAAGCGGGCGGTTGCCCTGATGGGCCGCCGGGTTTGTACCGAAGCGACGGGAGGGGTGACCTTGGAAAACCTGACCGAGTTCGGTTCAATTGGGCTCGATTTCATATCGACCGGGGCCCTTGTGCACAAAGCGGTGTGGAAGGATATCGGCCTGGACTGGAATTCGGGGGCTTCCCCGGAAAGGTGATGGTTTCACCCCTGGAAAATGCCGATGTCCGCGACTGATCCCACAACCTCAGCCCTTTTAAAAGCGCTCCTGATGGCGCAGGACGGGTATGTCTCGGACGAAGAACTGGCCCGGAAGACGGGCGCCGGCCGAGGGACCATCCGAGGCCGTTTGGAACCATTGCGAAGCGAAGGATTCCGCTTCGAGAGGGTCGCCAATTGCGGGTATCGGTTGACCGAAAAACCAAATTCCCTGAACACCTGGGCAACCGCCGCCTTTCTCGTTGGGCAAGAAGAAATCCCCGAGTTGATTTTCCTGTCCTCCATCGACAGCACCAATGATCACGCCGCCCGCCTGCTGGCTCACAACTACGACGCGCCCTTTTTTGTGGTTACCAATGAACAGACAAAGGGCCGGGGTCGCATGGGGCGGAAATGGCACAGCCCTCCCTCCCGAAACCTCTACCTTTCCTTTGCTTCACGCCCCCGGATCAACCACGATCGCATAAGGCTGTTTACCTTGTGGATGGGAGCGCGCATAGCCCGTGACCTGGGCCAATGGCTGAGGGTGAACATAAGGCTGAAATGGCCCAACGATCTTTATTACGAAGGCAGAAAGCTGGGGGGCATGCTAACCGAAACCAGGGGCGATGCCAATACCGTGCGGCAACTGGTTTTCGGGGTCGGCCTGAATGTTAACCAGCGGCGGGAGGACTGGCCCGCCGAACTGGGCAACTCCGCCACCAGCCTGCGGGAGATTATCGGACAATCCTTGGATCTCAATCGAGCCAACGCCCATTTGATCAAGTCTGTCTGGTCCGCATACGGCCCCTTCGCCGCCGGGTCCATTCGCCGCCCATTTGAAGACCTTTGGCCCGGATTGGATGCACTGCGGGGAAGGTCCATCAGAGCAGAGATGGGAGGGGAGGTCCACTCGGGGATTGCCTCCGGATTGGATGACGGGGGTTCCCTCATTGTCAAAACGGGATCGGGAAAACTCGTCACTTTGAATGCCGGGAACGTGCACCTTACCACAACAGACTAGCTGGGAGGATGGGCAAAATCGCCGTTGCAAAAATCTACTGGGCTGCCTTCATAGGTCATTGAAGCCTGCCCCAATGGACACCGACGTTGAATACAGCATCAAGGTAAACCACCTCACCAAGTATTATGGGCGAAAGGCGGCTATTCAGGATGTATCCTTTTCCCTGAAAAAAGGGGAAATCGTCGGTTTTTTGGGGCCCAATGGTTCCGGAAAAAGCACGACCATGAGGATTCTCACGGGCCTGCTGACGGCCAACAGCGGTTCAGCTTTCATATGCGGCATCCCGGTTTCCACCCATCCCGAGGAAATCAAGCGCAAGATCGGCTACATGCCCGAAAACAATCCCCTCCCCTTGGATATGCGGGTAGGGGAATACCTTCGTTTCCGAGGCAAATTAAAGGAAATCTCCAGGCGGAAATTGCGCCAGCGCATCGATTTTGTCCTGGAGCTCTGTGAACTGGGTCGGGCTCGCAGACGGGTCATTGGGACCTTATCCAAGGGGTACCGTCAGCGCATCGGGATTGCCGAAGCCATCTTATCGGATCCCGAAGTCGCCATAATGGACGAACCGACCATCGGCCTGGACCCTCACCAGATACTGAAAATACGCGACTTGATCGGTAGCCTGAAGGGCCGCATGAGTGTAATAATCTCCAGCCACATTCTCCCCGAAATCGAGCTCACCTGTGACCGGGTAATCATCATCAACCAGGGATTCATAGTGGCCAAGGGAACCCCCCGCCAACTGCGCGAGGAATTCTTGCCGGACAGCGTTTATCACCTGGAAATGAAGGGCTCGATAGAGGCCCTGAGAGGCAAGATCAAATCGATCAATTCTCAACTTTCCCTACTCACGGAAGGGAGTTGCGAGTTCACGGGATTGCGCAAAATCACCTTGTCCGGTCCCTGGGATGGCCATTTCGGGGAAAACCTTATCGCCGATTTGGCCGGCCAACCCGAGATACGACTCTTCTCCCTCGTTCACCAGGAACCCACCTTGGAAGACATTTTCCTGGCAGCCACCAAGCGGTCCTGGGAAGTATTGTCGGATTTTTCGGATGACAGCGCCCAAAATCCCTCGAATCTGCGGGGGGAACCGGCTGTGGAGTAAGCCTTGCGGTCGAGCATGAAGCATTTTCTCACACTGCTGAAGAACGAGCTGCGAAGCATTTTGTTGAGCCCCGCCACTTACCTGGCTTCCTTCTTTTTTCTCATTGTGATGGGCTTCCTCTACCAGTTCGTCCTGGAAAGTTACAACAGGCATCCCCAGGAACTGCTCCCTTCCAATATATTCCTCAACGCCTTCTTCATCCCGGTTTTCTTTTTGGTGCCTCTTCTGACCATGCGCAGTATTGCGGAAGAACGCCGTCTGGGGTTGATGGATAGTTTGTTGGCCACCCCGATCAATTCGATCGAGCTCGTCGGCAGCAAATTTTTTGCCGCCTACCTGTTTTACATCATCCTTTACCTGCTGACGCTGGCCTACCCCGCTATCACCTACTACTACTTCCCCGACCAACGCATTGTCGACTGGGCCAGCCTCACTGGGGGCTACACCTTTATCTGCCTGAGCGGATGGCTCTTTATCAGCATCGGGATTTTTGCCAGCTCAATGGCCCGCAGCCAGTTGGTGGCGGGGATCTTCAGCTTTTCCCTGTTGTTTGGGCTGATTGCCGGAGGGAAATACCTGAATGATTTGGCCATTGTGCATCTGGATGATTTCTCCACCCTGCGCGCCTTTATCCAATACGTTCAGATTTACCACCACGTAGAGGATTTCACGCGAGGCGTCCTGGATACCCGGCCGTTTTTCTTCTATGGAAGCGGGAGCCTTGTGATGCTCAGCCTGGCTGTGCTGGCGGTAGACCACAAACCATAGGCAAAGCGCATGTCGAAACTGGATGATTTCAAATTCAGCCGCTGGTTCCACGCGGGGCATTCCCTCTTCCAGTTCTCCTTGGTGGTCACCTTGTTTTTGGGTTTGAACATGATTGGGCTGACGCATTTCGAACGATACGACCTGACCGGAGATCGCAGGTACGCCCTGTCCGCCGAAACCGTTTCCTACATTGCCAGATTGTCCGAACCCATCCGCATCATTGTTACGAAAAGTTCTGACAATGGGGGCAGTGAATTCCGCTCCTATGAAACCGATCTTCTCAACCTGGTGAAGGAGTATGAATACATTGCCCAAAAAATGGGATCCGGGCCCATTCATTCGGAATTTATCAACGTTTTTCAGCAACGGCGATTGGCTCAGGAATTGGTGGAGGAATTCGGCATCAACCGGCCCAATCTCATCATCATCGCCTCGAAAAATAAACACCGGGTCATCACCCCGGAGGAGGTTTACATTTCCGAAAGTCTGGAGAGAACCGCCTTCCGGGGCGAGCAGGTCTTCACCTCCGCGCTATTGGACGTTTCCAGCCCCAAAGGGCATACGGTCTATTTTCTGACGGGGCATGGGGAACGCGACATAAGAAGCGTCGATCCCATTTCGGGGTTATCGGAATTGGCCCAGGAACTACGTCAGCGAAATTTCGAATTGTCCACCCTGGACCTGGCTTCTCCCGGCGCACGCGTTCCGGATGACGCCGACCTGTTAATCCTGGCCGGGCCCAAACACCCCTTGCTGGCCCGCGAGATAAGCGGTTTGAAAGACTACCTCACCGACCGGGCCGGTCGCCTTATTCTCTTCATCGATCCCGCCATAAGAAGCAACTTGGACGAGTTGTTTTTTCAGTGGGGAATCCTGGCTGAGGACATGGTGGTCCTGGACAGTGGGCCCGATTACATGATGAACGGGGGAGACCTGCTCTTGAGGCGCTTCAACGCCGAGCACCCCATCACCGAGTCGTTGGCTAAAAACAACCTATCCGTGCTGGTAGGCTTTTCCCGCCCGGTGCGGGCCGATCTCGGAGCTCCCTTGGACGACCGCCTGTCGGTCACTCCTATTGTGGGTGGTTCCGAAACCAGTTGGGGAGAACGGTTTTACCGGGACGAATCCCTGATCGGCTTCGATTCGGAAGTCGACCTGCAGGGCCCGGTCAGCGTAGTTGCCGTTTCGGAGCGAAGTATTTCCTCCGATTTGGGTATCGAGATTCCGGGCGGACGCATGGTGGTATTCGGTTCCTCCGATCTCATCACCAATAGCCGCCTGACGGTACTGGGCAATTTCACCCTCTTCCTCAACACCATCAACTGGGCCCTGGACCGCAACAATCTTCTGTCAATTGCCCCCAGGCCCATCGAAAGACTACACATCACCCTCAGCCGGGAGGAAATGATCGAGTTGAGGTTGGTTGTATTGTTGATCCTGCCGGGTTGTGCGGCCATTTTGGGAATGATAACTTACTGGATCCGTCGAAGTTAAGCGCCCCTTTCCCCATGAGAAAACAACTCACCCTGATCCTCATTCTGATGAACCTGGTGGTGTTGGCCGTTTTCTATCTGTTTGAAAAAGGAATCCGGGTGGAGGACCGATTTGCCCGGGAAGATAAAAAAATTTTTCATGAGGAAGCGGTAAACATTGACTATATTCGGATCTCCGGGGACTCGATAGGCCTCGACCGCATCCTGAAAAAAACGGAAACCCGGTGGGACTTGGCCTCCCCCATGGAATGGCAGGCCAATATTTTTGCGGTGAGCCGCATCCTCAACCAGATCACCTTTCTGGAGAAAGAAACGGGATTTCTGGTGGAGGAGCTCAAGGATGCGGAACGCGATCTGTCAAACTTCGGCCTGGATAACCCCCAACTCAGGCTGGAGTTTGGCAAGGGCGCGAAACGCACGGCCATTGCCATTGGAGCGCCCACCGAAATAGGCAACCGCGTTTACATCCTTTCCCCCGACCAAAAGGAAATCATGGTCATTAAACGCGGCCTCTACGACAGCCTGTTGGTGGATCTTGGAAATCTCCAAAGCCAGTCGGTCTTCGAAATACCCCTGTTCGAATTGAAAACCCTCAGCATTCAAAAGTCCTATCCCTCCCCTTTGCGCATCCGCATTTCGAAAATTGACCACCAGTGGCGCTTTGAGACACCCATTCAGACCCGGGCGGATCTGGCTGAAGTGGAAACTGTGGTAAACGGATTAAACAATTTGGCTGTACATTCGTTTATCGACAATCCCGACCCCGATCCAAGTGTTTACAACCTGACCAACCCCCAAATGCGTTTGACCTTGGAAGCGGAGGACAAACGCCAATCGATCCTGATTGGGGCCAAGTACACCGAGGAGGGAGAGGATGAATATTATTACGCAAAACTGAGTGAAAACGATACTGTTTTCACCGTTCCGGTGAGGCTCTTCGACGAGCATCTCAACAATGCGCAGGAGAAATTGCGGGAAAGACGATTCGTTCCTTTCGATCCCAGCGCCATCAGCGCCCTGGAAATCAGCCGAAGGAATCAGGCCCTTTCCCTGCAAAAATTGGAGACCGGAGAATGGCAGGTATTCAGCAGAGAGGAGGATGGAAGCATGGTGGCGCAGGTGGCGGACCCCGCTATTGTCGCCTCCATGGTCACCAGTTTGCAGGTCTTGCGGGCGCAGAATTTCGTGTCCGATGCTCCTTCCAAAGCAGATCTGGAAGTTTATGGTTTCACCGATCCCCAACGTGTGATACAGCTCCAGGCCGATAGGGACATCGTCCTGGAGGTGGGCGATTTGGTGGCCGGAAATCCCCGGAACGCCTACGCAAAATTGGAAAGTGAGCCCTTCATTTACGAGGTGGATCGATCCCTTTTGGAGGAGTTCCACACCCGGCCTCTGGATTATCGGGCCCGCCTCGTTCACCGGGAACCGACTGAAGCCAAGCTGGTCGGACTCACCATTTATGAAGCCGATAGGGATCAAGTGGTTTACGGCGCGGCCTTGAACGAGGGAACTCCAACCTGGGCTTCCATCGCGGCAGAAATTGCAGAGGAAAGCGCCTCCCGGGAGGACCTGCTTTCACTGGCGGACCAAGCCAAAAAGATCGAAGCAAAATCCTATATTGATGAAGCTTTCGAATCCATCGAATGGAAGTATCGGCTCGATTTCCAGTTTGAGCGCGGGGGAGAGGCGGAGGTGGATTCCTGGACCACCAGCCTTTGGGTAAGTGAGCGGTTGAGCGGCACGCGCACCATTGTGGGGTTCCGCCCACAGGGGCGTGTTTTCTATGCACCCCAGAGGTTTATTGACGCTTTTTTCGGCCTTACCATTTCCAGGGTTGATCCCGGGCCGGAACCCGAACCGGCAACCACCCAGGGGGAACATTCCGTTGGCCCTCCCCCGGCGGATGCTCCGCCCGCTCCCTGAACAAATATTCCTCGGTTTCATGGATGACATAACATTTGGCCACGGTTGTTCAGCCAGAGTTCCCCGCAAGGATTCAGGCCCATGTCCTACCTGAAAAAGAAGAATCGATCCTTTGTTCAGCGCCTCCTCATGGGCTGCCACAACCTGGCGCTGTTGGGACTTGCCCTTTCCTTCATGATGCTTTCGGCCGTAGTGGTTTTCAGCATGTTCTACGAGGAAATCCCCATTCCGCCCCGGCTGATGGAAAGGATCGAGCGCCAGTTGGAATCGCAGGGGCTGAACCTCGAATGCGAAAAAGTCACCCTGGATTTCAAGGGTAACCTTTTGGGGCACAAGATAGCGTTGTCCTTCATCAAATCGGATGAACCCGTCCTTGAGGCCGATCTGGTCTACCTGCATATTAATTTCGCGGCCCTGATGCTGGACCGGATGTCCATCGATAAGGTCAGGGTCTCCAACGCCACGTTGTACTGCCCTGCCATGGTGTCGCCATCGGGCGCCACTGACTATCTGGTGCAGGATCTGCACTTCACCCTGAGGCGGCACTGGGGTGGATGGAGCATGCCCTTTTTGACCGGAAATTTCCGGCATCTGCAAATATCGGCCAGCGGAGACCTTACCGGCCTGGTTCCCCATTTGTTGGAGCCGGGGAAAGGGGAATCCGAAAAACCCGATCTCTATCCGGAATACCTCAAACTGTCCGGCTTGGCCATGGAGGCATACAAAACCCTGAACGCACTGCATGCCCCACATCTGGAACTCGAATTTGCCACCCCTGCGAACCGGCATTTGACGGTGTCCTCCCGGCTCACAGCGCCGCGCTTTTCTTCCACGTCATGGCCCTCGGCTGAGGGCCTCACCCACACCGGATCCTTTCAATTGGCCCCTGATGTTCGCATTTTACAGCCGGTTCGCATCGCGGCCCAAACCGTGACGACGGAAAATCCCGAAATCCGTCTGAAGAACGTTTCCATCGCGGCCCTCAAGAATGACCCTATCGAGGACTTGAAGTCTCCGTTCCCCTTTCGGTTCGAAGCCTCTACCTCCACCTTGATCTATCGGTCCACCCCATTCGACAACCTGGTAATATCCGGATCTCTTTTGGACGGGGGGAAGGTCGAGGGAACGATCAGTGCGGAAACTTTTCAGGGTGTTTTGACCTCCCATCTGCGAGCCGATTTAAAATCCAGGGCGGCGAGGGGGTCTGTTCGCGGCCATTTCAACGGCGAAGCGATCGTCGGCCGGCCGGAATTCAATCACCTTTGGAAGCTGCGTTGGTCGAAACAGAATCAACCCGCCTATTTCGACATCGACTTCAGTTACCCCGGGAACCTCGATGGCTTGGCCGCCAAGTTTCGTCTGGAGACGCGCGATATGGAAATAATAAAAGCTCCTTTCCAATGGGCTCGTTTGCGCGGCCACCTGAGGGGAACCCGACTGGATTTGCACCAAATCGACGTGGGCGGCCATGGCAACGACCTCCAATGCGCTTTCCGGCAAGACCTGCGGGAGAAGTTTTTCAGATTTTCCATGGCGGGCAATTTTCGACCCCATGATGTCACCGCCTGGTGGGGAAGCTGGTGGAAAGAGGCCTTCCAACACCTGAACATCATCGATCAACCTCCCTATATCGACCTGGCCATCCGTAATTCATTTTATTACAAAAAACGCCTGACGCTTCACGGTTACGCCGCCGGCGAGAAGGTGGAGTTGGACGGTATGCGCTTCGACCGGATTGCCTCGAAAATGTTTTTTCGCCCCAATTATATTGACGTATTTGAACTGAGTGCGCATAGGCCGGAAGGCTCAGCCTCGGGGCAATTTCAGTGCGAATTAAAGGGCGGTGACCTGCAATACATCCGCGTCGATGCCACCTCCAATCTCGACCCGGAACCGTCTCTGGGTCTCTTCGGAGAGGGAGGCAGAAAAATCCTTGAACCCTACACCTGGGAAGGACACCCCAGCCTGACGGTGCGGGGTGAATTCAACTTTTCCGAGCCAACCCACTGGCAGAAATTGGATATCGGGATTGCCACTGACGCTCCCCTGTCCTACTATGGGTTCCCTGTCGACAGCCTGGAAGCGAGGTGCCGCTACGACCGGGGCGATGTCTACTTGGATGAGCTCGAATTCCGGTTTGCCGAAGGATCGGGCTCGGGTAGCGCCTCCTATATCCACCAGGACGAAAACGCCTTCCTGCTCTATGATTTCGAGTTGACCGGAGCCCATCTCGGCCAAGCCCTGAAAAAGGTGAGGCAATTCCGCCGCAACAGTGGCGCGGACCAACCGAGCCAGGGAAGGGGGGAAAAAGATTACAAGGGAGTTCTGGATATCCAGGTTTCCGGCATTTCCCCAGCCGGTTACGGACTGGATAGGGTGTTTGCCCAAGGCAACGTGGGAGTTCGGGGGGGAAACCTGGCCGAAATACCCTTGTTTGGGCCCTTGTCCGGTTTAATATTCTTTACCAAACTGAAGTTGGGCGATGCCTCCGCGCTTTTTCAATGGGATGCAGGCAAAATTACCTTTCCCGATTTGGTCATGACCGGAAATACGGCAAGGCTGGAGGGGGAAGGCGATTACTATCCGGATGGTTCCCTTCTCGATTTTCAGGTCCGGGTGTTTTTGTTGCGGGAGGCCGGAATTCCCATCCTGTCTCACCTGGTCATGCCCATTCTGGATCCACTCAGCTACATTGCAGAGGTCAACCTGACGGGGACATTAACCAAGCCGCAGTGGCAGTTTGCCCTCAATCCATTGAACCCCTTCATCCCGAAAACCATTCCCCAGCCCAAACCCCTGGAGCCGATTATCCTCGAGTACGATTTCGACCGGTAAACGAAATTCTTGCCATGCCGACAATATCCATCATTATTCGCACTCCCTTTTTTTGTGAATAACGCCCCGGAACCTTGGGAAGGCTCGTATTTTCCCCATTTCAAATAAAGGTCTTCAACGAATACCTATTTGGCAATTCAGTGAAAAAAGAGCATATTTTCGATGTTATCGAGTTTTCCCCTGAAACCCTTCCCCTTGGCGTAGGTTAACCTGAACCTGGCTTCGATTTGGATCTTAACGAAATAAAGGAAATCATCGAAATCATGAAACGCTCCGGGCTGACGGAGTTCGAGATCGAGGAGAAGGGCTTTAGATTGCGCATTTGCCGAAGTCCCAATGGGAATGGGAATCTGGCCGTGGTGCAGGCGGCGCCAACCTATCCCGGGGCGGTTCCACCTATCCTTTCACCCCAGCCCGATCCCCCCTCCCCGTCCTCCGAATCCAAAGCCGAGGAAGTGGAAGAAGAGAATTTCCACCTCATCAAATCGCCCATGGTGGGAACTTTTTACCGTTCACCTTCGCCGGAAAACCCGCCCTTCATCAATGAAGGAGATACGGTAGAGCACGAGACGACGGTTTGTATCCTTGAGGCCATGAAGGTCATGAACGAGATCCCGGCCGATGTATCCGGAGAAATCGTGCAAATATTGATCCAAAACGGGGAATCGGTCGAGTACGGGCAACCCCTCTTCAAGGTGAAAAAAACCTGATCGGATTTATGTCATGATCAACAAGGTCCTCATCGCCAATCGCGGCGAAATAGCCCTTCGCATCGTCCGCGCCTGTCGAGAAATGGGAATAAAGACCCTGGCCGTATATTCCGAAGCGGATGAACAATCGCTGCACGTGCAACTGGCTGATGAAGCCATTTGTATCGGCCCGGCTCAACCCTCGGAAAGTTATCTGAAGTCCGACCGGATCATAAGCGCCGCGGAAATATCGGACGTGGATGCCATTCACCCAGGGTACGGATTCCTGGCGGAAAACGCCGATTTCGTCGAACAATGCGAAACCTGTAAGATCAATTTTATTGGCCCGAATTCTTCGGTTATCCGGCAGATGGGGGACAAGGCCCTGGCAATCGAAACCGTCAAGAAAGCCGGTGTCCCTACCGTTCCCGGCAGCGAGGGGGTAGTGGATTCCGTCAAAGAAGGGCTCAAAGCGGCCGAAGCCATTCGATACCCGGTTTTGATCAAGGCTGTGGCCGGGGGCGGCGGCAAGGGGATGCGCATTGCCCGCAACGGGGTCTCTTTCGCCAAGGAATACGACTTGGCCGGAGCCGAAGCGGAGAAGGCTTTCGGCAACCCTTCGGTTTATCTGGAAAAACTGGTGGAAAACCCGCGTCACATCGAGTTCCAGATATTGGCCGACAAGAATGGAAAAACTATCCACCTGGGGGAGCGTGACTGTTCGGTGCAAAGGCGGCATCAGAAACTCATCGAAGAAGCGCCCTCCCCCTTCATGACGGATGAATTGCGTCAGAAAATGGGAGCAGATGCCATTCGCGGCGCCCAAGCGGCCGGCTACGAAAATGCCGGCACCATGGAATTCCTGGTCGATGAAGGAGGCAATTACTACTTTATTGAAATGAATACGCGGATTCAAGTTGAACACCCGGTCACCGAGGAGGTGACGGATACCGATCTGGTCAAGGAACAAATCCGCATCGCCGCGGGCGAGCCCCTTCATTTGGAACAATCGGATATCCGGATCAATGGCCACGCCATTGAATGCCGCATCAACGCGGAGGACCCATCGCGCAATTTCGCCCCCAGTCCGGGCACTATCAATGTGTATTATCCGCCGGGAGGGCATGGGGTTCGGGTCGATTCCCACATTTACGGCGGCTACGCCATCCCCCCTTACTACGACAGCATGATCGGGAAGCTCATTACCTTCGGCCAAAATCGGGAAAACGCCCTGGACCGCATGTCCCGCGCCTTGAGTGAATTTATAATCAGTGGGATCAAATCTACCATTCCCTTTTCCAAGGCTATAATACAAGATCCCGTTTTCAGAAGCGGGAAGGCCTCCACCTCCTTTGTGGAAGATTTTTTTTCCCGCTCAAACCTCGATGCTTTTGTTCAATCCAACCACAACCTGGAATCATTATGAAGACCGATAAAAAGGACGGGAAGGTGGTGCCATCCATCGGCTCGGAGGAAACCGTTTCTTTGGGAGAAATAAAAATAAACCATTCCGTGGTGGCCAACATTGTGCGTTTGGCCGCTCTGGAAAATTCCGACGTATTTGCCGTAGGGGGGAGCTTTGTCGATGGCATCACGGAGATCTTTTCCAAAAAGGAGGCCTCGGAGCGCGGCGTGCGCATAACCGAAAGCGAAAGCGGGTACTACCGGATCGAAATCCGGCTCATTTTAAACTACGGCGTCGAATTGGCCAAGTGTGCCTACCAGGTGCAGGTATCGGTAAAAGACCGGGTAGAAAAAATGACGGGGAAATTGGTCGAACGCGTCGATGTAGTCATTGACGGGGTCAAAACGGGGGAAGAACGGGGGCCCGGCGATGGTTCGCTGTCGGATGAGGAGTAATTTGACCCTGCGGGGTGGTGGCGCGCGCAGGCCTATCCCCTCCCACGCTTTACCCCAACCCCCTCCTTGGAGGCGCATAATTACGCCGCCCTGGAAAACCTGCTGCAGTGGAATTTCCCTTCGATAAACTGGCCGACGCACCGGTTCCAATTCTTTTCCTGATCGTAATCGCCCTGGCGGTTATTACGGCCGGATTGGTCATGCTCTTCTCCAGATGGAAGAAGCCCACTCTTCTAATTTTCAACAACGAGAACGGACGGGTGGAAATTTCCAGGGCGGCCATTCAAAAAGTGGTGCAGCGCACCTGCGAACGATTTATCGAGGTGGGCCGTGCCCGAAGCTATCTAAGCCAGTCCAAAGGTTATATGCATATCAAGGTTCGGCTGATGCTGGGGGTAAAGACGCGGGTACCGGATATTTCCAGCCACTTGCAAAAGCAGATCACCCGGGCCGTTCGGGATGACTTGGGCATAAAAACCCTGGCTGATGTAACGGTGGTAGTGGAAGGATTTATGAACCCGGTCGAGCAGGAAAAGAATTAGGCCGCTAATCGTCGAAAAAACGCTTGGCCTTCTCGAAGAAGGAATTGCCGTCGGGATCCCGATCATCGCCCGATTCCCGGGCATAGGCTTCCAGCAACTCCCTCTGTTTGGGTTTGAGTTTTCGGGGAACTTCCACGTGAACGGTTACATACTGGTCGCCCAAATCGACTCCCTGGAGAGAATGCAAGCCCTTTTTACGCATGCGGAATCGGGTTCCCGACTGTGTCCCGGCAGGGATCTTAAGGGTAGCCTTACCGGTCAGGGTGGGCACTTCGACGGCCCCTCCCAAGGCGGCCAGGGTAAACTTGATCGGGACCTGGATAAAGAGGTCATCTCCATCCCGGTCAAAAATGTCGTGTTCCCGCACGTAGATGAGAATAATGAGATCGCCGGTCGGACCTCCTCCAATACCGGCTTCACCCAACCCCTCCAGGCGCAGCCGCGATCCCGTATCAACCCCTGGGGGTACCCTGACGTTTGGATTGCAGGAGGTCATCACCCGCCCCTCCCCGGAGCACTTCTTACAAGGAAATTCCACGAGAGATCCGGTTCCGCGGCACTTGGAGCAGGTTTGTTTAAGGCGGAAAAAACCGCGCGAACTGATCACTTGCCCGACGCCCCCGCAGTTGGGGCAGGCCCTCTTGGAAGTTCCCGGTTCCACCCCATCTCCACGGCAGCGGTCGCAACTGGTAGCCCTGCGAAAGGAAATCTCCTTTTCCACCCCCCGGGCCGCTTCTTCCAAGGCGAGTTCCAAATCGTATTGCAGGTTTGCCCCGGGACGGGCCCCGGTCCGGCCCGGGCTGAGGCCGCCGCCGAAGAGATCATCGAATATCCCGCCAAATCCCGTGCCGCCTCCGAATACCTCCCGGAAAATATCGGCGGGATCGTGAAATCCACCGGCTCCGCCACCTCCCATGCCACGGCGGACTGCCTCGGGCCCATGCCGATCATAGAGGGCTCGTTTTTCCGGATCCTTCAAGACTTCATAGGCATTGGAAACCTTTTTGAATTGCTCCTCGGCATGCTTGTCCCCGGGATTTCGGTCGGGATGGTACTGAAGGGCTTTTTTGCGGTAAGCCTTTTTCAGTTCATTATCCGAAACATCGCGACCGACGCCCAACAACTCATAGTAATCGTCCGCCATGTTTATTGCTCTTTCTTCCCGATCCCGCTACCGTCCACGCTCTTTCCTTCCGAGGCCGGGCCAGTGGAGACTATGACGTTGGCAGCCCTGAGAATCCTGCCGTTCAAGATGTAACCTTTGCGCACAACCCGCAGGATTTTGTGATCTTCAACCTCATCGCTCGGTTGAGACCCGACACTTTCATGGAAATTGGGATCGAATTCCTCTCCCTCGGGTTCCACCGTTTCCAATCCGTTGTTTTTCAGAATGGAAACCAATTGGCCCCCAACCATGCGGAATCCATCGGCTATCGGTTTTGCTTCGGGATGAGTTTCCGCCGCTCTCAGCCCTAAATCCAGGTTATCCAGCGCGGGCAGAAGATCTTCGATCAAGCCGAAAATGGCGTATTTGCGAAGTTCTTCCTTTTCCCGAAGACTGCGTTTACGAAAGTTTTCAAACTCGGCCGCGGCCCGCAAAATTTTTTCGTACAACTCTTCTCTCTCTTGGCGGTATTGCCGCAACAGCTCTTCGGCGGAGGGTTCCACGGTTGCGGTGGATGTCTTCCCGTCGTCTCTCCCTGCCCCGGCCGTGTTTTGGGCAACCTCCCCTTCGGAAGCTTTTTCCATGTTGTTGCTTTCGGTGTCCTTGGCTATCATTTTTTAAACGGTCTAAGGAAAGAGGTATTCTCCATAAGTTCAAGAAAAGGTTAAAAGGTTGGCCGGTTCTTTTCGTCCGGTGGGGTAGAGGAGCCGCGGCGTTCCCTTTCGGCACGAGGGCCTCGGGAAAATTGGTCCGTTACCAGTATTTCCGCGTCCCAGGCCCCGGAGACCTGAAAATCGCCATCGTAGGGCAGCAGCAGGTTGGTCCCCCGGGGGCACTCCCGCGTTTCGGACCCTCGCACCCGGATTGCCCCGGAAACAACGCTGATCAGAACCGGAGGGGTATAAGCGGGGTAACGCAGGATTCCTCCACCGGCAAAACCCTCTTTGCGGACGCGAAACTCATCGCAGTCGGCCAGGAGATCTCCGCAGCGCATATTCTTTTGGGGCTCGGGTTCGAAATCGAAAAAATCGATGGACTGCAGGGCTTCGTCCACATGCACCGGGCGTGGCAGGCCATCGAGTCCGGCCCGCCCCCAGTCGGAGACCCGATAAGTGGTATCCGAGTTTTGCTGGATTTCCAGGATAACATTTCCCCTTCCAATGGCGTGGAGGCGGCCGCTTTGGACAAATAGGGCATCTCCGGCGGAAACGGAAACTTTGTGGACGAGCGGTTCCAAGTCGCCCATGAGCAGCGCCGCTTCAAACTTCTCCCGGGTAACACCGGCCTTCAACCCCGCCATCAATTCTGCTCCAGGGTCGACATCGGCCATGTACCACATCTCGGTTTTTGGTTCCCCTCCAAGCTGCTGGGCCACTTCGGCGGGGGGATGAACCTGCAAACTGAGGTTCTCTCGGCAATCCAGCCATTTGACCAGAATGGGGAACGGATGATCGGGCGGATAATCCGGCCCCATGATCGATTCAGCGTGGCCGGAAATGGCCTGTCGGAGGGTCCAGCCCGCATAGGGACCGGTTTCGATCAGGGATCGGGCGCCAGGGCGATCGGCAACTTCCCAACTCTCGCCGATCATTTGGCCCGGGGGAAGTCTGCGGCCCAGCTTCGACTCCAGATTCCTCCCGCCCCATACCCGTTCCTTATAGATGGACCTGCAAAAAATCGGATAGGACATCAGCCGCGGTTGGATAAGATTCTTTTCATTGGAAAAATTCCTATTATGCTGCGATATTGCAACCCACTATCTGATTGACCTCCATGGCAAAAACCAAAAAACCCCCCGAACCGGCGCCAAAAGCAACCTTCGGCTCCTATGGGGGAAAACCTCGTCCCTTTTCCGCATTATTCTTCCTGGTCTTGGGAACGCTTCTCCTGCTCTCCCTCATCATCTTCGATCTCGACCAGAGCCCTTTCAAAACATCCGAAGGAACCGTGGGAGATTCCTTGTTTGGAAAATTCGGCGAATACGTCCCCTATTACATCCTGCGGGGGTTCGGCCTATCCGCTTGGGTGATTGCACTTTCTTTCCTCTTGGTGGGTTACCTGTATCTCTTTCGGCGGTCCCACCTTTTGAAGTGGCCCCAAATCCTGTCCCTTTTTGTTTTCACTTTCTCCGTTTCCATCTTCGGGACCCTGGCCCAGGAGATGTTTTTTCAGGATAGAACCTATCGCGATATCATCCACAACAACTGGAACTTTGCCGACGGATTGGGGGGAATGGCGGGAAACCTGCTCTATGGGAAAGGGCTGAAGGTCTGGCTGGGACCTGTTGGCACTATTATCGTCAACGGCGCGGTCTTGATTATCAGCCTCCTGGCCCTTTTCACCTCCGACCTGGCCGCCTTGTTTGAGCGGCTGGCCCTGCGTGTGGGCAATCAACGCGAGACTGAGCGGGAGAAAGACGGGAAACTCAAAAAGGACCCCTCCAAGGGGACCCGAGCCATGCGGATGAAGCCCCTCAAGCGATCCAAAGGTGGAAAAAGCGAACGGTCCAGCCCCCTCAAAGTCGCGGCCGGGAAGAAGTTGCGCAAGGCGTCATCCAAAGGAATCACTGGCAAAAAAGAATTAAGACTCAAAATCGTGGCCGGGGAGAAGACGCGCAAGGCCAGAAAAAGATTCGTCCCCAGCAGACGGGGGAACTACATCTTTCCAACCCTTGAACTGCTGGCAGATCCGCCCGAGAGAAACCAGGAGCAGGACGATTTGGAACACGAAAGAATGGCCAGCGACCTCATCCAAATCCTGGCCAATTTCAATGTAGAGGTCGAAAAGGGAGAATTCCTCACCGGTCCGGTCATTACCCGCTACGAGGTTACTCCGAAGAAGGGGGTAAAGGTCAGCAAGATTTTGGGCCTGCACAACGATATTGCCCTGGGCTTGAAGGCGTTGGCGGTTCGCATCCAGGCCCCGGTTCCGGGAAAGGGAACGGTGGGGATCGAGGTGCCCAATAAAAGGCCGGAGTCCGTTTACCTGCGCGATATCATCGAGTCGGAGGACTGGCACAGTTCCAAGGCGGAAATTCGCATAGCCCTGGGAAAGGAAGTGAGCGGCCTGCCGCTCATCGCAGATCTCGCCAGGATGCCCCATTTGCTGGTGGCGGGAGCCACCGGATCGGGAAAAACCGTATGCATCAACTCCATTATCGCCTCTCTGCTTTACCATTACAGCCCGGAGGACGTGCGGTTTATCATGGTGGATCCCAAAATCGTGGAAATGCAGGTCTATAACGATCTTCCCCACATGTTGATCCCGGTGGTGACCGAGCCCAAACGAGTGCCCGGGGCGCTGAAGTGGCTGATCTCCGAAATGGAACGCCGCTACCAGGTGTTTGCCAAAACAGGGGTGCGCAATATCGCCGGTTTCAACGATAAGCAAAAAGCAAAGCGCAAGGAGGAAGAAGAACGGGCCGCACAATCAGCCTTGGAGGGCTCTAAGGCCCCGGAGGATCCCCTGGGCATGGATAACATTCCGGAGGCTCAGGCGCCGGCCATCGAGGTCCCCCGCGACGCGGAGATCGAGATCCCCGACAAATTTCCCTACATCGTTTGTATCATCGATGAGTTGGCCGATTTGATGATGGTGGCCCAAAAGGACGTCGAAACCTCCATCGCGCGGCTGGCTCAACTGGCCCGAGCCGCCGGCATTCACTTGATAATCGCCACGCAAAGACCCTCGGTCAATGTTATCACCGGCATCATCAAGGCCAACCTTCCCTGCAGAATCGCCTTCCAGGTGAGTTCAAAGGTGGACAGCCGGACCATTCTGGACGAAATGGGGGCAGACCAACTGATCGGCCGTGGAGATCTGCTATTCAACCCACCCGGGTCCGGAAAACTGATCCGGTCTCAGGGTTGTTATGTTTCCGACGATGAAATCAATAAAATTGTGGAGTTTCTCAAAAAAAACGGACCGCCGCAGTTTGCCAAGGAAGTAGAACAACAAGTGCAGTCCGGCGGTGACGATATGGACTCCCTGCAGGAAGACGTAGACGAGCTGTTTCCCAATGCCATCGAGGTGCTGCGATCAACCAACCGGGCCTCGACTTCCATACTGCAGCGGCGATTGAAAATCGGTTACAACCGGGCCGCCAGGATTATGGATTTGATGGAAGCCCGCGGCATCGTCGGGCCCGAAAACGGCCCTCAGCCGCGGGAAATTTTGGTGGATCTGGAAACAATTTAGGTTGGTTCGGTCAAGTTCCGGCAAGATTCCTCGAAAAATGTTCTACCTTTCCACGGACGATCCATCATTTTCTTTGCATTTTGAATCTGAATCCCCAGATTAGTTTCCTATGCAATCCATCGGGGAAAGACTTGCTGAGACGCGCAAGAGGAAAGGTATTTCCCTTCGGGAGGCTTCCGACTCGCTCAAAGTCAGTGTGAACATCCTGGATTGCTTTGAAAACGACCATTTCGAAATCGGATTGCCCGAAATCTTCGTGCGCGGGTTCCTGACCAACTACGCGAAATTTCTGGAGGTCGATCCGGCCAAGATAAGGAGCGACTACGGCGCCTACAAAATGGGGGAAAGCAAACTTGCCAAGCGGGACCGCCGGGAATTGCTCGGCCGCCTGGACCTTCCCGATACCGGTTCTACAACCGAGGAAACCTCCGAAAGGGACTCCGAGGTGGAAGAGGCTGCGTCGTCGTGGGCCTTTCCCTCCGGGGCAACTGGACCCAAATCGGCCGAATCATCCAGTGCTTTGGATACTGAATCCAAGGTGGATTACTCCATTTATTGGAAATTGGGGTTCGCGGTGGCAGCGGTAGTTGCGGTGTTCGTCCTCCTTATTTACATCATTTGGAGCGTCATCACCAAACCAGGGCCGGATCTCAATCCCCGAGCAGTGGAGACACCTGCACCGCTTCCGGAAACTACCCAAACCGAGATCGTCCAACCCACCGAGGAAACTATCCTGTTGGTGGCATCGGGGGACGTGGACGTTCTGGTGATCGAACAGAATACTGAAAAGCAACTTTATCGAGGTCCCTTGGCCGCAGGCGATGAAGTGGAAATTGTCAAGACTGGCCCCGTGACCATCGCTTTCAGTGAGGGAGCCTTTCTGGAATACGAAAAAGGTGGTCAACGCTTTCAACCCAAAAGCCAAGGCCTGGGCCGCATGACGGTGCCTTAGCCCGCATTTCCACTCATGCGGGTCACCATTTGGCCCGCCGGTTGACAGGTCCCTTCAACCCGAGAGGCTTCCCCAGGATTTCGGATACAAGTATGGCTTTCCTTTGCCCGAGGGGGTGGGCCAGATCGCGGAAGAGTTGCCCGCGCAACGAACTTTTGGCCAGGAGGAGCGGGGCCAACCGGGGTGGGGTTGCAACCGGCTCGGCTCGTTGCCTCAGGTTGGCCTCAAGAGCACGGACCCGGCGCAATTTATCCTCGATTTCCTCCAAATGAACTTGGGTGTCCAAGACGCTGGGGGCAGGGCGTGCAAGGGGTGGAACGGGTTCGGGGAACTCCTCGGTTTGTTGCGGCATTTCCTGGCCCACTGGAAAGGGCTTGCGGCTGGGGGAGGGCCAATCGGGTTGGGGGTGCTCCTCGAGGGGAGGAGGGGTGGCGGGGCCCCCGATCCGTTTCGCGATTTTGCGTTGAATTTCCTCTTTGATTTCCCGGGCCCGACGGGCTTCATCGGATCCCCTCTTGGCGCGGCGGGCGGCCCTCCTGGCCTTGCCTTTTTTCTTTTTTCCCTGCGCGGCATTTCCCAATCCGTAGAGGATCAGGATTATTATGGGGACAATTACGTTTTCCAGGTTGTCAAGAACCCATTCCATGGGAGTATCCCGGATTTAATCGGTCGGCGGCGGCTGGCCTTTTTCGTCGCTATCGGAGATGGAGCGCCTCATGGAGGTATCGGATTGGATATTTTCCAAGCGGTAATAATCCATAATGCCCAGGTTTCCACTGCGGAAAGCCTCGGCGATGGCCATGGGCACCTGAGCCTGGGCTTCCACCAACTTGGCATTCATTTGTTCCACCCTGGCCGACATCTCCTGCTCTTGCGCCACGGCAGCGGCACGCCGAATTTCCGCTTGGGCCTGAGCCACTTTCTTATTGGCCTCGGCCTGGGCCGTCTGAAGTTGAGCCCCCACATTTTCCCCGACGTCCACGTCGGCAATGTCGATGGAAAGGATTTCGAAAGCGGTTCCCACGTCGAGGCCGCGGTTGAGCACGTTCTGGGAAATGGTATCGGGATTTTCCAACACGTATTTATAAGTTTCGGAAGACCCGATGGTGGTCACGATACCCTCTCCGACCCGGGCGATAATGGTTTCTTCCTGGGCGCTGCCGACGTAGCGCTCCAAATTACTGCGCACGGTCACCCGGGCGCGGGCCTTAACCTGGATTCCGTCCTTGGCTATCCCATCGATAGTGAACTTGTCCTGGTCGTTAGAGGGGCAGTCGATCACTTTTGGGTTGATGGAAGTGCGCACGGCTTCCACCACCGATTTTTCAGTTCCCTTGGTGGCGAGGTCGATCACAGTGGCCTGATCCCAGTTCAAGGGCAACCCGGCTTTCTGGGCGTTGATCAGGGCCAATGTGGTCTGCATAATGTCGCCTCCGGCCATGTAATGGGTTTCGAGCTGGGCGATCGGAAGATCGATGCCCGCTTTCACAGCGGTAATGCGGGCTTCCACAATGAGTCCATGGGGCAGCTTCCTGAGAAACCGCATAAACACCAGGTTAACCAGCCCAACCGGCGCCCCGGAGGACAAGGCCTTCAACCAAACGCTGATAAAGGACAGGAAGATGAAGGCCACAATTATCCCAAAGACGATGAGAATTACGGCTATGATGAAGCTCAAATCTACTGCGAATACTGGTATCATATTTCTTTAACGATGAGTTTTAAATGTTCGGACCGGATGACCACTACGGTGGCATCCTTTCTAATGAGCCCTCCCTCCGAGGCGGCTTCAAGAGATTTATTTTCGATCATGACCTTGCCGGAAGGAGCCATCGTGGTCAACACTCTGCCTCGCTTCCCCACCAGATCATCGCTCCCCACCGGTTTGGTTTGCGCTTTTTGAGCGTGGTGGTGCTGAAACTGTTTCCCAAAGGGCGAGCGGGCAATAAGCCGGATTTCCAGGAAAAAGAGCAGGATCCCGGCCAGGGCGCCTCCCAGAAGAATGGCGGCAGACCCCAACATACCCCAATCCTCGTAGGCGAGAATGGCCGCGACGACCAAAGCGATCGCTCCCATTATGCCCAATATCCCTCCCGGGGCAAAAATTTCCAGAAAGAAGAGCAACAGGGCCAGTAGAATCAAGGCAACTACGTAGGTCATCATGATGGGGTCCTTTTCTCCACCAATAGCGAATAACTTTTATAGCCGATTACAACCACGGGATCTCCTTTTCGCAAGGTGCCGACGGCGGTGCTGGCTTCGTAGAGCTTTCCTTCGATGACTACCTCCCCGAGAGGATGGAGATCCCGCGTCACGGTTCCCACACTGCCCACGTCCGGCAAACCGCCCCCGGCGATGACGCTCCCCCCTACTCCGGTGACCGGACTGGGATCGGCCACGGTGGACTCGACCACAACGCGGCGCAGGAGTTTCGATTTTGGGAGGAACCGCCAAATCAAGGCCAGGCCCCCCACCGCAATAACCAGGCTCCAAAATAAGTTGTATACCCCCGCCACCAGGGAATCCGGGTTAATCCTCCAATCCAACGGCTCCTCTCCGGGCTCAGGAGTGACCGGCCAGACATCCGCCAGCGACCACACCATGGCGCCCATGACACAAATGATTCCCAGAAATCCAAAGACCAGGGTCCCCGGTAAAAAAAACAGCTCCACGGCGATCAGGACGACCCCTCCCAGCAGCAGCAACAGGGCCTCGTACCCGGCCAGGCCGGCAACTGAGTGGCCAAAAAAGGCAAACAAGATCAATCCCAGGCCGATGATTCCCAACAAACCGAAACTCGGTGTTTTGATTTCCACAATCAACATGATGATGCCAATTCCAAAAAGAACCGGCGTGATCATCTCAATCCATGAAGCCAGTTCCTCGGACCAGGATACTTCAAACTTCTTGACCACGGCATCCGTCACGCCAAATCCATACTCCAGAATCTCATCTATGGATTGGGCGATTCCGACCGCCAGAAGAGGTTGAGGGGGTTCCCCGAACGGAACGATGGCCTCCGCCGCGGTGAGAGAGAGCAGTGCGTCCTTTTTCTTGATGAGGGTATTTTCGATGGTCAGTTCGTAGTCCTTATCCATCATGGCTTTCAACACTTCGCTGCGGTAGCGTTTGTTCTGGGCGTAGGAACGAATGCGGGCATCCAGATAGCTCTGGATTTTATGGCGCATGGTATCGGGAATTTCCTGCCCGGTCGCGGCCACCGCAGCGGCCGCTCCCATGATCCCCAGCGGGGAAAAATAGATGTGATCGGTCACGGAGGAGATAATCGCGCCGGCCGATATGGCCTCATCGTTGACAAAGGTTACGGTGTTCCCATTGAAATTGTGCAGAATCTCCATCATTTCCAGTGTCGAATCCAACGCCCCCCCTGGGGTATCCATGTCGAGGATTACCATGTGGGCGCCATGGGCGATGGCCTCCTTCATGCTCCTCCGCAGCACGTAGAGGCTGGGTTTGCCGATTTGGGTTCGCACCGGTATTACCGCCACCTGCAGGGCAGAACCTTCGGGGAGGGTAAATCCCGGAACCGGTGGAATCAGTTCCCTCTTGGAAAGCTTGGAAATATCCCGGACCTGGAGGGATTTCGGCCCGTTGCCTTCCTCCTTCGAGCCATCGTCAGCTGTTTCGCCGTGGCAACACCATCCGATCGACAAAATAAACAGGGTAAGGAATCTTATTCGGCTCATAGCCATGGAAAATCATGGAAGTGGTACAGGGAAATGCAAGAAAGGTTGAAAGATTTAATACGGCGCCGAAATGCTATCCTCTTATCGTCACGTTTGAGAAAGAAATCCTCCGGGCCGTCAAAGTATTCGACTGAGAAATTGCGTCTTCGCAATTTTTCGCCCGGACCTTCCTCGAAGAAATCCCCGACATCCGTCTCATCACCGAAAACCCCCATCTCCGCCTTATTTCAAAACTGAAAGTCATTATTCATTGAGATAAATTCTTACGCGGCCAAACAACCGCAAATCGGACGCATTCAAGGGTTGATCAATCCTGAGTCTCACCTCTTCAAAAGTATCATTGATTGGTGTGAGTTCCAGAATTGAATAATCCGTGTTCACCCAGGAATAGGGAGACAAATTGTCGGAAACCTGGAATTGATATTTCAATCCGGCCAGGCTTCGATCGAGGCGACGGGGAAACCGGAACTCCGCATACATTCGCCCGTCCTCTGCCACGATTTCAGGTTTTAGCCTGAATTGGTAAGCATTATCCGGCCTATCGGGAAGGCCTCCAAACCCATATTCGGCCAGATTACTGCGCCCATCCTTGTCCGGGTTGGCATCCGGCGCCCTATCCTCGCCAATAATGGACGGGTAGTCATTCAGCCAGAGGTCAAAGTATCCAGGTTGGTCCACGTTCACCGTAAGCTCGTCGAAGGTGGTTACCTGACCGTCAAAGGCGCCTAGAAAAATCCGGTAGGCGCCTCCCGCCAATAAATCCAAACGCGTGCTCATTCCATTTGGGGAACTAAAGGTACCGGCGCCGGGGCGATCCAAAAATCCCCATTGGTAGGTTAAAGGATTGGCCCATCGACCATCATCCGTCGCGCTTCCAGCCAAAGCCACGGAATGGGTTGGAACCCCTAACTGATCCGGCCCGGCTTCTACCATCGGCCCAATATTCCCAAATGCATAGAGCAGGCCGACTTCATCAATTGATAGGGCGTCTCTGTGATAGTACCGAAACTCATCGATTAAACCGGCCAAACTCACACTTCCATCGATTACCCAAGTTCCATCATGAAAGGCGGTGGTGAAATTTACTCCACCGATTCCAGGGCGATCCGCGCCCTGGAAATAGGCTCCCGGACCCGAATTTCCGTCATGAAACCGAGTATTGCCACGGACCGCTCCAATGCCAGTAGCTCCGCTGTGCGGAGCCAGTGTAGCCGCTTTTCCACTTCCAAATTCCAGTCCATCCAGAAATCCTTTAAAAGTATCCGGCTGCAAATCTATGGAAGCCTCGGCGTTCAAAACAAGCGCCACATGATGCCATTCCGTATCGGACACTTCGGTGTTCAAATAAGTTTCTTCCCAACCGTTGGCGCCGCTGTTCCAGCCGCCCACGTAGAGTTGCCCCTGTTCAATATAGATATTTAATCCGCGGATATTTCCGCCTTCTTCGTAAAGCACCTGTTTTGAGTTCTTAAGGGGATTGTCAGGCTTGAACCAGAGAGCAATCGTGCGAAGGCTATGGTCCTGGAGGTTCAGGTCCGGGGAATTGGGTATGTTCAACTGATCATCCAGACCATCCAAAACGATTGCCTTGCCGGAAATTGCTTCCGTGGAATTTATCCTATTGACGCCCCCTATCAAGGTTCCGTTGTTGTCTCCTCCTCGGCTGTCCGTAGCAATATCCCCCTCGCCTTCATCAAAGCTGTAATATATGATTTCGTCGGTTTCGGACGGGCCGCTCCCGGGAACAACACCGGCGTTAACCGATAATTCCGCAGTTCCCGAATTCACGCCGTCATCCGCTGTCACGAGTAATTTGTACAAACCCGGCACGTTGAAATTGGCCAAAGTGGATGCTCCCTGAGGGGGGGAAAAGACAACTGTGCCTCCTTCCGGAGCCTGCAATACCGACCAAGTCAAGGTGGACCGACCGGGGGGATCGGGAAATCCATCGTCAATAGCTGCGGCCTCGATTATTAGACCCGCCCCCTGGTGGACAACTGGCAGCGCCTGGGCCGGTGATGTTATCGACATCAATGGCGCCCTATCCGAATCGTCCAGGATCTCGATGGTCGCAGCGGTTTCAACATAATAAATCGAGTACCGTTCATCGATCCCCAATTCCAAGGTCAGCTCCTCGGTTCCTTCAGCTTTGGCATCGTCCAGAATCTGAATGGGCACATCCGCAAATGTTTCCCCTGCCGGAATTGATACTTCGCTATTTATGGCCGCATAATCTTCAGCCCAGGTAGCGGAACCATGCCAAGAAAATCGCACGTCCAATCGATCATCGCTATTGCCGTAGCGCCGGACCCGAAAAGCCCCGTTGATATTTCCTGATTCGGTCAGTTGCGGCGTCAAAGCAATGATGCCAACCGCATTAACAGCCAAAACACTAACCTCGGCCCGGGCAATTGCAGATCCCTGGGTAGCGGTAACTACATAGGGCCCGCCTTCTTCAGCGCCTGTAAAAACACCCTCTTCACTAATGGCGCCACCACCGGAAACCGCCCATTGCGGGAAAACCGTGGTATGTTTTCCGGATGCATCCCAACCCCACGCGGTCAATTTTTGTTCTGCGCCTGAAGGAAGGACCGAAAAATATGGAGTTATTGCCAATTCCAAGGACCCCGTGCCAGGTCCGTCCTGTAACGCCACCCAATCAAGCCCTATAACGTCTTCTCTGAGAATTGGAAGAGGATTGGGAAATTGAGGTTCAAAGGATAGGTCATTCTTTGATACCTCCATCAACGGATATCTACCCGTTATATCGGGAAGGATATAAATGCCATTGCCATCTGTCCAAGCTTCGCGGTCTTCTTCCCTTAGGACTACGCGGGCGTTTTCGACAGGCAATCCAGCATGAATAACCCTACCTGAAATCGAATGATTCGGGAAAATTGGGCCGACATTGATGAGAATTTCCCTGGTATCACTACCACCCTTTCCATCCGAGGCCGTCACTCTCACCGGATAGAGGCCGTCATCGTCCCAACTCTTGGAGACAGCGGTCGAATTCAAGCTGTCCACCACCATGGCATTGTCTCCGAAAGTCCAGGAGTAATACAAAATCTCACCGTCCGGGTCTGAGGCCGCCACTTCGAAATCGACCAGGTCATTCCTTCCTGTTTCGACCGCGCTTGCGGTAAGGGAAGTGATCTCGGGCCGATTGTTATTTCGTTGAGTGCCAATATTCACAAGGACATCGATCCATTCGTTGGGATTCTCCCCCCCTTGGGCAATGGGGGTAAAATGAATGTCGGCCTTCGTGTCACTGAAAGTGCGACCTACCACTACAACCGCATCTTCCTTGTCCGGGTTATCATCAGTCCTGGAACGTGTCTGAGTCGTGCCTTCATCCCGTGAATAGGGCGTCATGTCGAGCAGGATGGATCCGTCCCTTCCATAGATTTCCCGCTGCCAGTCGACTTGCACCCCGTAAGGCAGCCATTCCCCTGAAATTCCGTTTGTCGGCAGGCGCCGATAACTCAACCAAAAGCGGCGTTTTTCGGTTTCTGCGTAATCACCTGAGTCACGACTGATTTTGATCGCTCGGGGAACGCCCGAGGTCATCTGATCAAACCTATCCGATTCCACATCGTGCCGGTAAAGGCGGATCGGAGTGGAGGTGGATTCAGACACACTCACCCAATCGCCGTCTCCGGCAACGAGCCATTCGATGTGGACTTTTTCGCCGGTCGAGTAATGTCCCCGTCCCTCATTAAAATCCCCTTGCCCGCCCTGGCCGCTCATGACGGAAAATTTGTGCCCGTATTCGATCCACTCATCACCCTCATGGTCTCCCACATAACCGCCGGGAATGGAGTCGCGCCCAATTGGCGAGGTGGAATCGGTTCTCCAGTAATTGGCATGTCGCAAACCGAGATTGTGTCCGAATTCATGGGAGGCTATCTTTACGTTGGAGGCATAGGCTCCGTTCAGGTGTGATCGCCGACCTCCCGCGGCGGCAACTCCCGCATATCTCCAAGAACCCCCTGTAGTCAACAGGGTAAAAAAATCGTAATTGGCCGGATCCCAATCCTGATCTTTTGCCCGGCCGGCGGCAATGACCAAGGGGATTACATCGCCGTAGAGATGGTTCAATCGGCCCGAAGTCCGACTGGCATAATAACCTGCTGACTCGGGCAGAGAAACCGTATCGGTAAAGACTGTGGTCAGAGTGGATTTGCCGTAGGAATTTTCAAACCAGAATGCCTCACATCCGGCTTGGCGTTGCTTGAGGGTTTCCAGGTCGTTGGGTTCGTGATTGGCATTCTGATCGGAAAAACGGGCACGTATATAAAGCATCCGTTTTGGCCCTTCGGTATGCACGGATTGCAGTTCCGGCAGACCATTCTCAAGAAAGTCCCAATCCTCGGCATAGAGAACGGTAATTCCTTCCTCCTCGCCAAAACTCAGCGCTCGGTATTCTATTTTTGGCCGCGGCCCCAGACTTCTTTCGTCCCGGTCCAAAA
The DNA here is from genome assembly GCA_965218995.1 of Opitutales bacterium. Lineage (GTDB taxonomy): Bacteria > Verrucomicrobiota > Verrucomicrobiia > Opitutales > UBA2995 > JAABVD01. Next base: position 453,427 of record CBDCML010000004.1, on the reverse strand, counting down.
TTTCCCTTAGCCGTTCAAGAGCTCCCGCATCAGAGACTGAATAAAAGTTCCCGCCGACAGAAGCGACGATGTCTGAATTGAATGATCGATCCGTCTTTTCCGCATCGGATAAAATGCGGACTGGATCGTCACTCACGGCTAGTATTTCATCGATGGCTATTCCATGAAGTGACAGTTTATCTTTGGTAGCTACCTCAAGCCGATTCCCGTAAGCGTAGACCTGATACACCTTTTCATCGATGAAAGCCTGACGTTCGAATCCGCCTCCCTGTTGACCGGGTTCCGGACAGTAAACGAGTAATTCATATTCCGCAAACTTACTGATCGGGATTTCCAACAGATCAATTATTTCCGATGGCAGAACTCGCCGAATTTCATAAGGGACTGCCAAGGCCAAGGCCGTTTTCGGATCGGATTGGATCAGGGATTTCATCTCCCGATGCCGACTCCTCGCCAAGCTGAGGCCTTCTTGCATTAAGAGCGATTTTTCATTCGGGAGCGCTGACACATAAGCCTCTATCCAATTCTCAAAGGCGTGTAGGACTGACGGAGTATCCGGGTCAGGATGATGGGCAAGCCCGATGCCAGATGATTCCTCGGTGGAAGATTCAGCGCTAATTCCGTCCATGGGAACAGGATTGGAAGGATCTTCCATGCGGCCATTTTTTCCGTCACGAGTTGCTAGCCAGAAAACAATTGGAACACTCAGGAAAATCAGAAAAAGCACAGAGATTCCGAGCGCTTTGCCAGGCGATTTCATGATTTCATTAGAAGATCGGGAAGGGAGGTAAATTCCTCAATTTCTCAATTTGGTTATCATGAGGAATTCGGGGGCGAAGGCCAAAAAAACAACCTAGCTCTGAGGCCCCTCGCTCCGCGAAAGTTGCACCAGCAAAAGAATACCCGATAAAAACCCCCCCGGCCACACAACCTGAAGGGGATCGGCCAGGAGGTAGCTCTTGTTTTGCCGCAGGATGGATCCCAGTTCGGAAAAATCGGGATCCCCCATTAGGCCCAGAAAGGCCAGGCCGCTGATTTCCAAAACGGAAAAGGAAAAGACCAGTTTGGCCAAACCGACGACATCAGGCTGCAGGTTGGGCCAAATCGTTTTTCGAAACAGCTTCCAGGAGCGCGACCCCAAGACCCTGCTGGCTTGCACGTAGAGGGTCTCTTTCTGGTGCAACCAGAGCACCCGCAACTGGCGGAAGGCGAACGGCACGTTGCCCAGCGCCACCGCACAAATCAAGGTAGACGGTCCTTGCTTGCAATAGATCAACAAAATCAGGGCGATAAACAACACGGGAATGGCCAACCAACCGGAAATGGTGGAGAGAATGAACCGGCTTAACCAACCCGGACTCCTTTGCTCGAGGAGCAGGAGCACCCCGGCCAGCAACAGGTTTCCCGCCATGGCGATGAAGCCCATGGAGATGGAATTTCCACTTCCCAGCCAGATTCGGCTGTAGAGGTCGCGGCCGAGCCCGTCGATGCCCAACCAGTGCCCCGGGGAGGGGCCGGCCAAGCGTTCCGCCGTAAAGGCCTGGGAAAGCGGGTCGAAAGGAGTATAAAGCAATCCGATACAAGCCCATAGCAACACGGCCCCCAAGATAGAGTCGAATATGCGGGAAGCTTTCACCTCTTTTCCTTCCTCAGGGTCGGGTCCATCCTGTGAGCCAGACTGTCGGCCAGGGAAACGGTGGAAAATACCATTACGATCACGAACAAAAACCCGTTTTCGATAACGAAGAGGTCTTTTTCCAATATGGCGTCAATCAGGTAACTCCCCATGCCCGGCCAGGAAAAAACCGTTTCCGTCAGCACGGCTCCACCCAACAGGGCGCCAAAGTTTGTTCCCAAGGCCGTTATCAAGGGGGGACTGGTCAACTTGAGCAGGTGTTTTCCCCATAGACGGACCGGACTCAATCCGCGGGCCTTAAGGGAGACGGTCAGGCTTCGCACCAGGGGGTCCTGCAAGCGAGGATGTATTACGTTTACCGCTACCGCGGCCGGATAAAACGACAGGCAGAGGGCCGGTAAGCATAAATGGCGAAGAACGAGCCCGAACAATTCCAGCCTTCCGGTAAGGACCACATCCAGCAACAAAAAGCCCGTTACATGGGGCTTGTCGTAGGTGAAATCGAAGCGGCCCTCGGTCGGAAACACCTGCAGCCACAAACTGCCCATTACAATGAGAATGAACCCCAGCCAGAAAATCGGAATGACCACCCCGATGACCCCCAAGCCGTGACTTACCTTGCGTAACCACCAGGACTTGCCGGAACTGGCCAGCAGCGCTACGGGTATTCCATAGAGCGCCCCCAACGCCATGGCGGCCAAGGTGAGTTCCAATGTGGCGGTGAGCCGGGAAGCAATGTCCTCGGCGACCGGTCGCTGAGTGATCAGGCTGCGCCCCCAATCCCCCGAGACAAAGCGACCGAGGTAATTGAGGTATTGGAGCGGCAGAGGATCATCCAGCCCCAACCGGGCTCGCTCCAGCGCCACCAATTCCGGATCGGGATATTTGAGCCGCAAGGAAACGGGATCGCCTTCCAACAGGCGGATCATGGTAAACAACACCAGGCTTCCACCGAGGAATACCCCGAAAATAACGCCGATCTTGCGCAAGCTGTTGATCAGAAATCCCACTTCCAATTGGATGCGCCATTTCCCGCGGCTTTCAAGGAAAAGGAAGGGGTCAAGACGTAAAAAGTTATGCCTTACAGGGTCAGTTGTCTTGTAAAAGTGTATGAAGTACAACGAAATACAGTTTTTAAGCCCTGACCCTTTTCTTGCAGAAGGCATCACTTTTCCACGGCATGACCCCGGCTGGCCCCATTCAGGTCTGAGCCCTAAGCACCCATGGAAGAATCACTCGTGAGAGGGCCGGACGGGACCCAGAAAAATATCGCCCGTTTTGGCAAGGGTGAACCCCGCCACGTCGGATTTCAGAACCACCACGTCCTCCCCGTGAACCAGGGGCAGGTAGGGGAGATCGCGCCGCCAAATTTCCAACACGGCTTCATACAGTTTTTGCCGTTGGTCGAGATCCCCGGTTTTACGGGCGGCCAGAAGGAGGTCGTCCAGTTCCTCGTTCTTATAAAAGGCGATGTTGGTGGCGGCCCCCATTTTGGCAGACCAGCTAGCCAAATGAATACTGAGAAAATTGTCGGGATCGCCATTGTCCCCCATCCAGCCCAAAAACCCAAGTTCGTGACGTCCGTTGCGGGTGTGGTGAAGGTGGTTTTTGAAATCCCGCACATCCACTTCGACCGCGATGCCCACCCTCTTGAGATCCTCCTTGACCAGCGAAATGATTTTCACCGGATCGGGAGCATATAACCGGGCCGCGTTCATTACGCTGATGGAAACGGGTTTTTCCCATCGATCACCGTATTTTTCGAACACGGCCCTGGCCGCCCCTGGATCGTAGGGAACGGGATCAAATTTTGCCGGTTGTCCCAGCATTCCTTTGGCCAGGGGGAAATGGGCCACCTCGCCCCAACCATCGAGAGCGACCTCGACCAGTTTCTGCCGGTCTATGGCCTGATAAACCGCTTGGCGAATCTCCGGTTCGGCAAAACGCTCCGCCGCCTGGTTGAAACAGATGTAGGCAAAGTTCATGCCCGGTTCGTGATAAACCCGGTAGGAAGGGTCCTGCAAAAGCGGTTTCAGTTCCGAGGGCTGCATGCCATCGAGACCGTCCAACTTGCCCGCTTTCAATTCCAGAAGACGCACGGCGTTATCCCGCACTACCTTGAGCACCAGCCGATCGTAACCGGCCGGTTCGGCCCAGTAATCCTCAAACTTTTCAAAAACGATGGCCTGGTTGGGTTCCCAACCGACAAATTTGTAGGGGCCGGTTCCGACGGGATGCCTGACCATGTCCTCCCCGTAATCCCGCAATGCCTGGGGGCTGATCAGGTAAGCGGGGAAGGAGGCGAGAGAGTAGAGAAGGGTTGCATTGGGTTGCTTCAGGCCGAAACGCAGGGTCATGGGACCGGCTGTCTCCACCTCTGTAATATCGTCGTAGAGGTAATTCCAATACTGGAACAAGGCTCCCGGGAGATGGCCGGGGTGGTTCCGGTCCATCTGCCGGTGAAAGGAGAACGCGGCCGTCTCGGCGTTGAGAGGCGTGCCGTCGTGGAACCGCACCCCTTCCCGCAGTTCAAACCGGATACTCAATCCATCCTCGGACACTTGGAAAGATTCCGCCAGCCAAGGTTCAATCAGGAGGGTGCCGGGTTTAAAACGAACCAGGCCCTCGCAAACCTGATTGAGCGCTTTGACAGATTCACCGTCTTCCACGTCGGCGGGGTCCAGTTTCTGGGAATCACTCCCCCGGGCGAAAACAAAGGTTGTTTGGCCCGCACCCGAAGATGAGTCCCGGCCACATCCGGAAAAACCCCCGGCCAAAAACGCTCCCGCCAGGAGCAGCCCCATTCTCGTGACCCACCCCGGAGCTGAATGAATCAAATCCATCTCAAATTTACCTTCATCTCAATGCTGGGATTCAGACTCAGGTAAACCGGGCATGTATGGGCAATTTCCACTAATTCGCGCTTCTCTGCCTTATTAAACCGGTCCGGTAGTTGGAGATCCACATCCAATCGAGCAATGCGACGGGGCGCCTCGGCCGACATGATCTTGTCCACCCGAATTTTTGCCCCGGTCAAGTCCCAACCCCTGGTTTGCCCCTTGATTCCCATCGTTGTCACCATGCAGGCTCCCAAGGCCGTAGCGCAGAGATCGGTGGGAGAAAAGGTTTCCCCCTTTCCGTGATTGTCGGCCGGCGCGTCGGTATCCATGGTGGCACGCGATGGTTCGTGCGTGGCGACGGTGTGCAAATCGCCGGTGTATTCCAGTTTGACGGTAACCATCTCAATGCAAGCTTCCCGGAGACTGATTGGGGCGGGAGGTTCCGTCAAGGCAATGCGTTGGAGAAGAGGTCAGTGTTCAGTGATCAGAGGTCAGAGATTAGTGTTAAGAATGAAGTTCGAGGATCTTGAAAGCCGCACTCTGTGCTTTGAACTCTGTTAACTGAACACTCCTCACTGAAACTTCACTCTCCTTCCGGAACACTGATATTTCCTCACTAAACACTGATATCTGATAACTACAGGCTCCGCCTGGGCAGAAGGCCCTTGACATTCTCGGGCGCGGAACAAAACCACTTCATCACCATGTCCAAAATCGAATTCCAAACCCCGGGAGGAGCTACGGTGACGCGCAACGTGGTGGAGCTTCCCTATGCGGGGGCGCTGGAGAAGGCCTTTGACGCCATCGACCATCACCAGGGAGCGCTGTTTTGCAGTGGTTATGAATACCCGGGAAGGTACAGCCGATGGGATATCGGCATTATTAAACCGCCGGTGGAGATCATTGGGCGGAACCGTAGATTCGAAGTTAACGCTCTCAATGAGCGCGGACAACGCATCCTGCAAATGATCCGCCCCGCTTTGCAGGGTCAATCCTACATCCGGAGTTTGGATGCCGGGCCCGATGCCCTGTTCGGGGAGGTGGTTGCGATGCCGGATTACTTTCCCGAGGAGGAGCGCAGCAAGCAACCCGGCCTGTTCTCGGTCCTTCGTTCCGTGTGCGAGTTTTTCGGATCGGACGGCGACGCCTATCTGGGATTGTTCGGGGCTTTCGGTTACGATCTCGTCTTTCAATTCGAACCGATCCGGTTGCGGCACCCGCGCCAGAAAGATTACGCCGACGCCCACTTGTTTTTCCCCGACCAGATTTTCGTGGCGGATCATCGCAAGGAGACGGCGGAAGTTCGCAATTACGATTTCCGAATGGGCTCTCACCAAACGGCGGGCCTGCCCAGAGAGGGAAAATATTTTGATCTGCCCCGGCCGAAAAACTGGGGGCAGCGCTTCGATCACAAACCGGGTGAGTACGCCGGCAAGGTCGAAGCCATACGGGAGGGGACGCGCAAAGGAGACTTCTTCGAGGTCGTGTTGAGCCAAGTCTTTTCCACGGGTTTCCGGAAAACCCCGCGAGAATTGTTCGAAAAGATGCGGTCCGTTAACCCGAGTCCCTACGAGTTCCTGATCAATTTGGGACGGGAGCAATTGGTCGGGGTTTCACCCGAGATGTTTGTCCGGGTGACGGGCAACCGGGTGGAGACCTGTCCCATCTCGGGAACCGTCCCCCGGGGAAACGACGCCATCGAGGATGCCGACCGCATTCTTGAACTCATAACCTCAAAAAAGGACGAAGCCGAATTAACCATGTGCACCGACGTGGACCGTAACGACAAGTCGAGGGTTTGCAAACCGGGCACCGTCAAGGTCATAGGCCGTCGCCTGATCGAGGCCTATTCACGCCTTTTTCACACCGTAGACCACGTTGAGGGAGAATTACTGGACGGTTACGATGCCATAGACGCCCTTTTGTCCCACATGTGGGCCTGCACTTTGACCGGCGCCCCCAAACCGGCCGCCATGCAACAAATCGAGGACCTGGAAAATTCACCCCGCGAGTATTATGGCGGAGCCGTCGGATTTATCGGTTTCAATGGCGATATGAATACCGGCATCACCATCCGAACCATTCACTTGAAGGACGGTCTGGCAAAATTCCGGGTGGGAGCTACTTTGCTGTGCGATTCGGACCCGTCAGCCGAGGACAGGGAATGCCGCACCAAGGCCAGCGCTTTTCTCGACATATTGGCCGAACGGCCCCCCCCATCGAATCCGGGATTTATGGTTCCCCCCCGCGAAGACTTTAAACCGCGGGTCTTTTTCGTGGATAACGAGGATTCCTTTGTCCACACCCTGGCAAATTACTTCCGGCAAGCCCAAGCCGAGGTCATCACAATTCGGGCCGGATTTCCCCTGTCCATGCTCGACCAATACGAACCCGACCTGGTCTTCGTTTCACCCGGTCCCGGAACCCCTGAGGATTTCCAAGTTCCCGGGGTGGTGGCTCATTGTGTTGAAAAAGGGATTCCTTGTTTTGGGGTATGTCTGGGCCTTCAGGGCATGGTGCAGGCTTTCGGTGGGAGGTTGGATTTGTTGGATCATCCCATGCACGGAAAACCCTCCCAAATCTCCAACAATCAACGCGGCATTTTTAACGGATTCCCACCCCGGTTCCAGGCCGGAAGGTACCATTCGCTATTTGCCAAGCGGAACGATCTTCCCCAATGCCTGGAAGTCACCGCCCAGAGCGAAGATGGAACCATTATGGCCATCCAGCACAAGACCTTGCCCTATGGAGCGGTTCAATTTCACCCCGAGTCGATCCTGACCTTGCGGGGCAATCTGGGATTGAAATTGATTCACAATGTGTTGCACAACCTTTTGCCGGATCAAAATTTTACGGGTGAATGACGGCTCACGAGAATTTTTCCTTCCTCATCTCAAACTTCCCCTGGCCAAGATATGCGGAGTAAAGAGCGCCCTACACGGGCCATTCGGATAACCTGTCTCATCACGGTGGCCCTTCTCGGTTTTCTATTCTGGGTTATCTACGGGAAGACCCCCGCCCCGGAGGCGGCAAACTGGATCGGCTACCTGCCCACTGTCAACGCCTCCCTCAACGGACTGGCCGCCTCTTTACTGCTCATGGGATTCGCCGCCATCAAGGCGGAAAGGAAGGGCCTGCACATGGCCATGATGATTGCGGCGACGTTGGCATCGGTCACCTTCCTGGCCGGATACATCCTGCACCACTATTATTACGGAGATACCCCATTCACGGCCTCGGGCCTTATCCGGCCCCTCTATTTTTTTATTCTGATCAGCCATATCCTCCTCTCCATGGCGCTCGTCCCCCTGGTTTTGTTGACCTTGTACTTTGCCCTGAGCGGCCGGTTTGTCTCCCACAAGGGCATAGCCCGGTGGACCTTTCCCATATGGATGTACGTGTCCGTGACCGGGATCCTGGTCTACCTGATTCTGAATACCTTCAACGGGCGATGAAACGACCCCTGTCCCCATCCTCCCTCGGCAACCGAGGAAAATCGATTACCTCGGTGGTGGCCTTTTTTTCTTCATTGTGCATCTAATTGGGAAAATTTTGCCTAAAAACCCTATTTTCGCGGAATGTATCAGGTGACTTTCAGTGACCAAAGCATGCGGGAGCTCAATAAGTTGGACACCTTGAGCCAGATGGCCCTGATCGAGGAAATTACCCGGTTGACCCCACATGCCTTGGAGGAGGTGGAGGACGCGTTGAGCAAGTTCACCCGGAAAGGGAAAACCTATTATCGGCTGAGAACCGGCGAATACCGTATCTACTTTGAAGTAAAGGACGATATCCTGTTCAGCCACGTCATCCTGGACAAAAACTCGATGGCAGATTTCGTATTTCGAACCAAACTCCCCTTTAGCGAAGAACAGGCCATCGAGCAGCACCAATCCTTTTGGCAGTACCTGGAAAGCCTCATGAAGTAATTTACCCGGATGAGCGAGCCCACCATGGATCCGAAATACACAGACCCGGATCAAGCCAGTAAAATCTATTTCCTGCCCAATCTGGCTACTGCCTTGAATCTATTTTGCGGTTTCGCTGCGGTGATTCGTTGTATCCAGGCGCGCTTCGTAGCGGACGATTTCGGGAAATCCCCCCAGCAATTGTACACCGAAGCGGTTTGGCTGATTCTCGCCGCCATATTATTTGATATCCTGGACGGACGATTGGCCAGGTTGGGCGGGAGAGAAAGCCTGTTCGGCAAGGAGTTTGATTCCATAGCCGATGTAGTATCCTTCGGAATGGCGCCATCCCTCATGGTCTTTTTTCTCATCCTTTCCCCCACCCAAGGTTATCCTTTCTTTCGGGATATCGGATGGATCATCGGTTTTATTTACTTGTTGTGTGTTGCGGTGCGGTTGTCGCGGTTCAACGTAGTCACCCATCCCTTGATCAGCGAGAGCGAGTTGGCCGCCTCGAAGCATTTTATCGGGCTGCCCGCGCCAGCCGCAGCCGGAATGATTTCCTCCCTGGTGTTATTCCTCAACAAGTTTGATCTCAAAGGGTATTCCATCGCCCTTCCCGTCCTCATGCTCATGATCGCATTTTTGATGATAAGCCCGATCCATTATCCGAGCTTCAAGTACATCGGTTGGACCACACGGCTGAATTTTCGCTTCTTCATCCTCATTATCGTCATTGTCAGCATCTTGGCCATCATTCGGGAAATCGGCATTGTGCTGATTTTCCTTGGCTACCTGTTCTACGGATTCTTCCTCCACCTGCGGCGACGATACCGGCCAACCGGGGAGACCCCTGCCCAATAAGTCTGTGAATTATGTTGCAATTGACTCTGGTAATTTCCAACAAGTCGCCTATTTTGTGGACGGTCTTAACAAGATGGGTTTCATTCACACGATTATTGGTTGGGAAAAAGAACTCCAAACCGTCCTTGATCAACTATATGGGGAACTTGTATAAATTATTCACATCCCTTAATAATATGAATACTGTTTTTTGTACATTCCTCATATTATTCAGAATGTAAACATCCGGAATCATTTCGTCCTCCTTCATGAAGTTTACCATTAACCGAGATCACTTCTCCAATGGACTGCAACAGGTCCTCAATGTCGTGGGAACCAGGGCGACGATGCCCATTCTCAGCAACGTTCTGATTGAAGCCGCCGATGGATATATTTTGCTGACCACCACCAATCTGGACATGGGAATTCAATGTCGCATCGAGGCTGAGGTGAAAGATGCCGGGGGCTTGACCTTACCCGTTCGCAAGTTGGCCACGATAATCCGGGAGTTGCCCAACCTCGATGTCGGGGTGCAATCAATCGGCCACCAGGCGAAAATTACTTCGGGGGGTTCCCAGTTTCTGATCAATGGAATTGGTCCGGAAGAGTTTCCCTCTCTCCCCACTTTCAGGGACGACCGGCAATTCATTCTTTCCCAGGAAACCCTCGTTACGATGCTCCGGAGCGTGGCTTACGGCCAATCGACGGATGAAAGTCGCTACATTCTCAACGGTGTTTTCTTCAACTTTGCCGAGGACAAGTTGACCCTGGTGGCAACGGACGGGCGCCGTCTGGCCCTCATTAGCAAGGGGTTGGAGATTGAGAATTCAAATTCCGGCAACCTGATTCTGCCGGCAAAATCCGTTGCCGAGTTGTTGCGGCTCCTCGGCCAAGCGGATGAAGTAAAGATATGGTTCAGCGATCGCCAAGTCGCTTTTCAAATAGGCGCCGAAAAAGGAAAGGAAGGATTGAAGGACCACGTCTACCTCGTTTCAAAGATCGTCGAGGGCAATTATCCCAACTACCAGCAGGTCATTCCCAAGGAAACGCACCACCGCGTTAAAATTGGGCGCGAAGATCTCCTGCACTGTATCCACCGTGCCGCGTTGGTCACCAATGAAAAGCACAATACCGTCACTTTAAAAATTCATAACGACAAGTTGGAAATAACTGCTTCCAGTCCGGAATTGGGGGAATCGCATGAGTCGCTCGGCGGCATTCCCTACGAGGGCCCGGAGGTGAAGATCGCATTTAACCCGCATTTCCTGATGGACCCTTTGAGGAGCTTGACCAAGGACGAGGTCTTTTTCGAGTTCAAGGATGAATTGAGCCCTGGAGTCTTTCGCACCTTGGAAAGTTTCCTTTGCGTGGTCATGCCCATACGGATCCATTAGGTTTCCGGAAATTTGTTTCCGGAAGCCCGGTCCCGAATTTATCCCGTCTCGCGCATTATAAGGTTTTATGGATTTGTTCCCGACAGATGTCCAGTGGCACAACGTGGTCATTCCTCTTCTGCTGGCCGCCACTTTGCTGCTGACTTGGTGGAATGGGCGCAAGGCCTCTTTGTTGTTGGCCATTCTGAACCGATGGTTGCGTTGGATTACTTTTTCTCTGGTTGCGGCCTTCCTTTCCTTTTCCGCCGAATGGTTTGCCAAACCCTTTTGGACCCTGGTCCTGGTGTTTTTTCTCGGTTGGTTCCTGATTGAAACGATTTACCATTGGATCGCGATCAAAGCGCTGAGCCAGAGTTCCGTTCCCCTCTTTCCCGCGTTTAAAATCAATCCCCAAGGGGAAGAGTGGCCTGGCCAGAAGCGGTTTTTTGCCCTGCGTCAGTGGCTCAAGGACCATGAATTCAAGTCCATTTGTTCCTTGAAGGCGGTGCTCGTTTCGGACGTCACCCTGCGCATGCATGTTTTTCAGAGCCTCGACGACAAGCACCGCATCCAGATTTTGCTCATCCCTCAGCGCAACGGCGCCGTGAACATGTGTTTCACCATCGTATCCCAAACTGTGGAAAAATCGCGGTTTGTGACCGACAATATGTTTCTGCCGTTTGGTGGCTTCTACCCGGAAAACTGGTACCTCCAACGCAAACCACTGGCGCGCAACTTGATGGGTTTATACCGTCGACACTTGAGGCGCCTGGAAAATACCAAGGAAGTATTTGTTACCTGGGAGGATGATCCCCTGGACGATGTCAATTTTCAGCAAAAGACCCTGGAGCGTGTGAATACCGATCTTGGATTCCTTTTTCCCATAGCCCAGCGGGAAGAGTATGGGAAGATAACCTGGGAGGGACGTTACCGGGTATGGAAGGAAATCTGGATGCTGAACTACCTGGGAAAGTCCTATTCGTATTAGCCTCCGATATAGGACATCTCCACCTTGGCCGGGGATGTTTCGACTGGAGGTCGCCCCTTGCGCAATTCGGAGTAGCGATCCTGGCGGCCCCGCCAAATCCTTCCCAGGGCCTCGTTTAGTTCGCCATCCGATTTCAGGGTATTGAGAAGAGGTTTCAGGTCTGTCCCCCGGGTGGCGAATAAACAGGTATAGAGCTTTCCGTCGGCGGACAATCGCGCCCGGTGACAGTCCCGGCAAAAGGGTTGGGAGATGGAACTGATCAATCCAATTTCTCCTTTCCCGTCCAGGAAACGGTAGCGCTTGGCCACCTCCCCCTTGTAGTTCGGATCAATGGGTTCAAGGGGAAACCGCTCCCCGATCATCTTTACAATATCCGAAGCGGTGATCACCCGGGACGGGTTCCAGTGGTTGAAGTTGCCCACATCCATATACTCGATGAACCGGAGGGTTATGCCCCGATCCCGGAAATAGGTCGTCATGGGAAGGATGTCTTGGACATTTTTATCTTTATCGACCATCATGTTTATCTTTATTGGAAGACCGGCCGCGGCGGCCGCATCGATCCCTTTCAACACCCCGGAGACCGGTTTTGCCCTCCCGTTCATCCTCATGAAGGTTTCATCCTCCAGTGAGTCCAGGCTTATGTTGATACGATGCAGCCCGGCCGCTTTGAGTTTTTGGGCGTAGTGGGGCAAGAGCCATCCGTTGGTGGTCAGGGCAATGTCCGCAATGGCATCGATCCGGGAGAGGTCTTCCACTATGGACGTCACTTCCTTGCGCAGGAGGGGTTCACCACCGGTGATGCGTATCTTGTCGACTCCAAGAGCGGAGAATGCCCGGACCAACCGGGCAATTTGGGCGCGGGAGAGCAGTTGATCCCGCTTCAGAAAGGCATAATCGGGACCAAATACCGCTTCCGGCATGCAGTAGGTGCATCGAAAATTACATTGGTCGATGATGGAAATACGAAGGTCTCGCAGCGGACGACCCAGTTGGTCTCTAACGGGACTCATTTGCAACAGGGCACCAATAAGACAGATTTTCGCCCTTGGGTAAACCACGGATGGGTGCGGAGAGAAATAACCACGGATTTCACGGATAAGCACGGATGGGGAACAAGAAATTATTTTAACCTTAAATCAATCCTCTTCGCGAGGCGATAACGGAGAGCGGGTTTTCCAACCCGCTTTATTTTTTCATGCTTTCGCCCACGGGAGGATCTTATTTTACCCTCCCACTGTAATCCGTGGTCTAATTATCTGAAAAGGAAGTGGAATTTCGTCCTGAACTTACCTTTACTTAGCGTCATTCCCCGACTCCCATGGACAAAAGGAGCCTCTCAGAACGCGACATCTGCACGAAGTTCATCACGCCCGCCCTGCGCAAAGCCGGGTGGGACGAGATGTCGCAGATTCGCGAGGAAGTGAGCTTTACCAAGGGCCGCATCATCGTTCGAGGCAGGCTGGTCGCACGCGGCAAGGGCAAACGAGCCGATTACATCCTCTACTACAAGCCCAACATTCCCCTTGCCGTCATTGAGGCCAAAGACAATACCCACAGCGTCGGCGACGGCATGCAGCAAGCGCTGGATTACGCCGAGGCGCTGAACATCCCCTTCGTATTTTCCTCCAATGGCGACGGGCACGGGCAAGACCTTCACCGCCTTTCAGATTATCTGGCGCTTGTGGAAGGCGGGGCGCAAGAAGCGCATCCTCTTTCTCGCCGACCGCAACGTTTTAATCGACCAGACCATGGTCAACGATTTCCGCCCCTTTGGCGGTATCATGACCAAGCTGGCTCGCGAAATCGACCACTCCTATGAGGTCTATCTCGGCCTCTATCAGGCCATCACCGGACCGGAAGAAAACCAGAAGGCTTACCGGAAGTTTTCGCCCGGTTTTTTCGATCTGATCGTGATCGACGAATGCCACCGAGGCAGCGCCGCCGAAGATTCGGCATGGCGGGAGATACTGGAATATTTCGGCTCCGCCACGCAAATCGGTATGACCGCTACACCCAAGGAAACCAAATACGTTTCGAATATAAATTATTTCGGAGAGCCGATCTATTCCTACTCGCTGAGACAGGGTATCCATGATGGCTTCCTCGCTCCCTACAAGGTTATCAAGGTTCATATCGACCTTGACGTGGAGGGCTACCGACCGGAACAAGGCCAGCTTGATCGCATGGGCAAAGAGGTCGAGGACCGCATCTACAACGTCACGGACTTCGACCGCACGCTTGTCATCGATGGGCGCACGAAAGTGGTGGCACGGAAGGTTTCGCAATTCCTGATAGAGAGCGGAGACCGCTTCCAGAAAGCCATCGTCTTTTGCGTCGATCAGGAGCACGCCGCCCGGATGCGCCAAGCCCTCATTAACGAAAACCCCGAACTCGTAGGTGGGAACCACCACTATGTCATGCGTATCACCGGCGGTGACACCGAGGGTCAGGCCCAACTCGGCAACTTCATCGACCCGGAATCCAGATATCCAGTGTTGGTCACTACCTCCCGGTTGCTTTCCACTGGCGTCGACGTGCAGACCTGCCGTCTTATCGTACTCGACCGGAAAGTCGGTTCAATGACCGAATTCAAGCAGATCGTCGGGCGGGGGACCCGCGTGCATGAGGACACCGGAAAGTTCTATTTCACTTTGATGGATTTCCGGGGCGCTACCAGTCATTTCGCCGATCCGGAGTTCGACGGCGAGCCGGTCCAAATTTACGAACCCGGCGAATTCGATCCCATCATTCCGCCAGAGCCAGACGATTATCAACAGTCAGGTGACCCTGAGGAAACTGGTCATTCAGAGCCGGGCGAAGATGAAACCGTCCAAGAAGCCGATGTGTCCGGAAGGCGCAAGATCTATGTGGACGGTATCGATGCAACCATCATCGCCGAGCGAGTCCAATATCTCGACGCGCACGGCAAGCTTGTAACCGAGTCCCTGCGCGACTTTACCAAGCGAGCCCTGAGAAAGCGCTTTGCCAGCCTTGACGACTTCCTGAGGCGTTGGGAGAGTGCCAGACGCAAACACGCGATTGTCGAGGAGTTGAACGCAGAGGGGTTGGATCTTGACATCATAACCGCTGAACTGGGTAAGGACCTCGATGCCTTTGACCTGATTTGCCATGTTGCTTTCGATGCCAAACCGCTGACTCGGCGAGAGCGTGCCGAGAACGTCAGAAAGCGAGATGTGTTCAGCAAATATGGCGACCAGGCCCGCGCCGTTCTAGATGCCCTGCTTGCCAAATACGCCGACGAAGGCGTAATCAACCTCGATGATCCGAAAGTATTACGCATTTCCCCCTTCACCGAACTCGGCACACCCGTTGAACTCATCAATGCTTTTGGTGGTCGCGAGGGTTTCGAGACCGCTGTCCACGAACTCCAATCCGCTCTCTATCGGGAGGTCGCTTGATCCATGTCCGTCCGCAACCTAGTTAAAACCATTCAGGACATCATGCGTAAAGACACCGGTGTCGATGGGGATGCCCAGCGCATCAGCCAGCTCTGCTGGATGTTTTTTCTCAAGATCATCGACGATCAGGATCAGGAATTGGAACTGATGGAGGATGATTACACCTCTCCGATCCCAACTAGATTTCAGTGGCGCGCTTGGGCGGCCGACCCCGAGGGAATTACCGGCGAAGAACTACTCGCCTTCATCAACAATGGCTTGTTCCCGGCTTTGAAAGATCTTTACGCCACAGGGCCTGGCGGTAACCGCCGCCACGTTGTGCGCGACGTGTTCGAGGATGCCTACAACTACATGAAATCCGGCCAGTTGATGCGCCAAGTGGTTAATAAGATCAACGCGATCGACTTCAACAACCTAGCTGCCCGTCAGCATTTCGGTGACATCTACGAACAAATCCTCAATGATCTGCAATCGGCTGGAAACGCTGGCGAGTATTACACTCCCCGCGCCGTAACCGCCTTCATGGCGGATCGGATCGACCCGAAGCCGGGCGAGACACTGTTCGATCCCGCCTGTGGCACCGGTGGCTTCCTCACCTGTGCGGTTCGCCATATGCGTCAGCGCTATGTCAAACGGCTTGAAGATGATGCCAGTATGCAGGCGTCGCTCCGCGCCGTGGAGAAGAAGCACCTTCCCCATATGCTCTGTGTCACAAACATGCTGCTGAATGGCATTGAGGACCCGGGTTTCGTGCGTCATGACAACACTCTAGCGAGGCCCTATACCAGTTGGGAACGCAAAGATCGCGTGGATATCGTGCTGACCAATCCTCCCTTCGGCGGGAAGGAAGAAGACGGTATCGAGAGCAACTTCCCACAGCACTTTCGGACTAGAGAGACGGCGGACCTGTTTCTGGCTTTGATCGTTCGCCTGCTGAAGCCGGGTGGACGGGCCGCCGTAGTGTTACCCGACGGCACCCTTTTCGGCGAAGGGGTCAAGACGCGGATAAAGGAGCATCTGATGGAAGAATGCAATCTGCACACCATCGTTCGCTTGCCCAATTCCGTATTCAAACCCTACGCTTCCATCGGAACGAACCTGCTGTTTTTCGAGAAGGGCGAGCCGACAAGAGAAATCTGGTACTACGAGCATCTCGTTCCCGCGAACCAAAAAGCCTACTCCAAAACCCGGCCCATCCGTCTGGAGCATTTGCAACCCTGCATCGACTGGTGGGGAGGAATGGAACGCAAGGACCGCGAGGAGACCGAACGGGCTTGGAAGGTGACGGCCAACGAGGTAAAGGACCGTTGTTATAACCTGGACATCAAGAACCCGCACACGCGGGAAGAGGACTACGGCGACCCGGAAGAACTACTGGAGAAGTTGGCTGTTGCCGAGGCCGATGTAGCGGACTTGAGGGATCGGTTGAAGACGATTCTGGCGGAGGCGCTGATCCGATGAACCCTGACCGGCTTCTGGCCCATTATGAAAAAATCGCCGATGCGCCCGAGGCAATCCCACGCTTACGCCGGTTCGTACTGGATCTGGCCGTGCGCGGCAAGCTGGTGGAACAGGATCCGGCGGATGAACCAGCATCGGAGTTGTTGAAGCGGATCGCGGCGTATAAGGCTAAGTTGGTCAAGGATCGAAAGAAAACGACGAAGGGTCAGCTTAGCGTGGACGAAATCCCATTTTCTCTCCCGTTTGGTTGGCTCTGGAGCCGTATCGGTGAACTTTGCACAAAAACTGGTTCAGGTAGCACTCCGCGAGGTGGCAAAGCAGTTTATAGGAAGGTCGGCGTTCCGTTTCTTCGCTCGCAAAATGTGCATGACGATGGTCTCCGACTTGATGATGTAGCCTATATCCCACCCAACATACACCTTCGAATGGGGGGCACAGCAGTTAGATCAAAAGATCTCCTTCTCAACATAACGGGCGGCTCTTTGGGTCGTTGCTGCCGCGTCCCTGATGAATTTGGCGAAGCGAACGTCAGCCAACATGTTGCCATAATCCGCCTGGCAGAATCTGAAATGGCTGAATTCCTTCACAGACTCGTGCTATCACCGTATTTCCAAGCGTTTATCTTCGACGAGCAGACCGGCGCTGGACGTGGTGGCCTTCCAAAATACAAAATGGATCGTATACCTGTTGCTGTTCCACCCCTCCCCGAACAGCGCCGCATCGTTGCCAAGGTCGATGAACTCATGGCGCTCTGCGACCAGCTGGAAGCGGCGCGAACAGAGCGAGAGGAAACACGGAACCGGTTGTCGGCGGGAAGCTGGTGGAGCAGGACCCGGCGGATGAACCGGCGTCGGAGTTGTTGAAACGGATCGCGGAGGACAAGAAATCGCGTGGAGTATCAGGACGCGAAAGGCGTCATGTTCTTGGGCAATCAATCGAGTCAGCAGAGATGCTTTATAGTCTCCCCACGTCATGGGTTTGGGTCTCGTTGGGGGACATTACTATCTCACGGGATCGAGAACGTGTGCCGATCTCCAAAGCAGAGAGACAAGAGCGGGCAAAAGTTTACGACTATTACTGGGCATCTGGAGTTATTGACAAGATCGACGGGTATTTGTTTGACAAGCCACTGCTCCTTATCGGTGAGGATGGTGCCAATCTCATCAACCGCTCGAAACCTATTGCCTTCATCGCGAGGGGAAAATACTGGGTGAACAATCACGCCCACGTTCTTGACGGTTTAAGCGAGAACTACCTTCGATTCCTTGAGTTGTTCATCAATGCTACGGACCTGCAACCGTTTGTGACAGGCACCGCACAACCGAAGATGAACCAGAAGAATATGAACAGCATTCCCGTCGCCCTTCCACCCCTTGCCGAGCTACATCGCATAGTCTCCAAAGTGGATGAACTCATGGCGCTCTGTGATCGTATGGAGGCCAGACTCGCTGCCGCAGATGGCATCCGCCTTCACGCGTTACGGCAAGACGTAGTAGGTTACAGTCAAACTGGGCTTTTTGCCCTTGAAAAAGGTAGACCTAAGACTGAGAAAAAAGAGGGGTTCCTTTTAGAAAATGGGAGGCGTCCAACCTCAAAAATTAAGCTCAATCATCTACAAGGAATTCCCTCATTTGATTCGGGCTAAATCGCAGGTTCCAAACAAAGTAATGCTTTTTCTGGCACCTGGGCCGTACCATCATTTCTTTTGTATCCACGACAACCCAAGGCGAACAAAAACCCCATCCGATCCTATAAATGTGGTATCGTTGTTGCCTAAACGAGCTGTGGCTGGTAAAGCAATATCTGCATGGTGTTGAGAATAGAGATTACATATGCTCATCAAGGCATTTTTCCCTTGAGATTTTGATTTTAGAATCGCAAGCACCTCAGAATTTAATCCTACGTCCAAATCTGCTCCCTGAAGATTAACAAAAATTATCTCTTGGTCTTCCACCCTAACAACATCAGCTTCCGGTTTTGTTTCTGTGCTGCTTTCGATAAGGGAAACAAAAGATTGATAATAGGATTGCAGGAATATCTCTTCCAGATTTGGAATTTCTAAATCGACGGCTTCTGAATTAATCTCCTCTAAAACTTCCAAATGCAGCCTAAGTTTGTCAGAGGAAAAATACAAGAGCGAGATACCGCGCATACTTGGAGCCATGTCGTTTATACTTATTATCGACTGAGCCTGGATCCTCGCTTGTTTTTTCAATTTTTTGAAGATACTACCGGTCCGCCCCTTTGCTTCAAAAACACACCATTCTTCCGAAAGATTTCTACCAATTAAGTCTGGACGGGTTTTCCCATCACCCTCCAGTACTATTTTTTGGTCAAAACAATCCAGATGGATAAGCCAAGGTACTGACAGAAGGCGGCTTATTGCCAACTTCGCGAATGACAAACCAAGAAAATAGGATATTGCAGACTTTTCAGAGGTATCAAGGCTATTGTAAGCGTCTGTTTTGATGAAATCCCCTTGACAGGTGGATTTTAAATTAGCCTTGAGTATAGCGATCCGGTAGATAATTTCCAAAAATGAGTGGTAGCCATGTTGAATTACATCTTCCCAACATTTACGTCCCACGGTAATACCAGCCCAGATCAACTCTGCCCACGTAACTTCTATCGAATATAAGTCGTGGCGCCTCCCCCCTAAATCGGGACGAAATCCTTTTGCGATGAAATTGAGCTTCGGCATCTTACTTTCTAAAATATTCTCAATTGCAGTAGCGCATTCATGGTTAAGAGACCGGAAGTGTAAGCAGACGGATTAGTTGGTCCAAAACAGCCGATAGGGTCAAGGCGCAAAAATCAAATAGGCCGATTGCACCTGGACTTCCCCATTGCATCCAGTCGTTCGAGTGAAATACTGCTTCGTTGATTTTCCAAAGATACAATTGAACCTCCATTTTACCAGTGAACCGCATCTATCAAGGAAGAGTCACTAAAGTTGAAACACTGAAATCCGGTGCAAACGGTACATCCGAGGAAGACTGGCTACCACTCAACAACTGGGAAGACGCCCTCTGGCAACACCACAAAATGTTCCAGGATGCTGTGAATTACTACATCATGGCTTTGTTGGCCTTGGCCGATCCCAACGATTCCGAAAACTTTATTGTCCCAATCCGCAATCGGTTGGCTGAACAGAATTTGGACGGAAAACCTTCCACCAGGCAAGTTTGGCACTCGTTCCGTCGCAAAGGGGAAACTCGTCCAGGTATGCAGGATTCGGTGAATAGATCCATTAGGTGTTATAAACCAAATTCATCCCCTATGGATTTCTTTGAAGAAATCCTCAAAGGTAATACCACAAATCCGAGCATATTGAATAAGACTTTGATTCAACTATTGAAGGCATGCGAAGGTGGCGGTGGCAAGATTCGGAATGCAGCTCCAGAATTTCACCCATTGTTTTGCAATCCCGATACTAATGCCAATTTCAAAGAAGACCGGGCTCTTATGAAGCGCGATTACGATCGAAAGGTCCTCCCATTCTTGCTCCATTCCGATGGAAGGAAATATTACGACTCAATTTGGGAATCATTTGACGTTTTTTCAATCGCGACACCAAACAAAAAAAACCCAAAATTACCTCGCACAAAAGCACTAGATCTCCTTGCTAATAAGGCATTAAAACTGCTCATTGAAGAGGGATTAATTCCGAAATCTAAAGCAAGGCACCTGAAGGAATTGATCAATGGCAAACCTGAAGATTTCATAATTCCGGGCTACATTGGTTCCAGTGCGAAAGGTCGCGTCAAGACTCAATTGTATGCGCTTCTACTTTTCAAGTATGTGGAGAGTTCTCCACTAACATTTGAGGCGTTAAAAAAATCTTTTCCTCCCCCCAATTCATCTGAAAAACGGCCCCAGGATATCGATTTCTCTAAGCTCCCAGACGATCCGATAAAAGTTTCTAGAGGCCTCCGCGGTTACGTTTTCAAAGCCTTCACGGCCCTTGAGTTCTGGGAAACAGATGGTTCTCTGAAGCCAAGTTGGGGCAAGTTCGACTTTTCCGCCTTTGAAGAAGCATTGAAATCTCTTCATCAAGTTGACGAGAAAACTAAAAGTTTCTAGAGGCCTCCGCGGTTACGTTTTCAAAGCCTTCACGGCCCTTGAGTTCTGGGAAACAGATGGTTCTCTGAAGCCAAGTTGGGGCAAGTTCGACTTTTCCGCCTTTGAAGAAGCATTGAAATCTCTTCATCAAGTTGACGAGAGAACGCAAAAAGGAAGCTGACAAACTCTCCTACCGCAAGAAATGCATGCTCAATGAAGAAGTGTGGCAATCGAAGGGGGAAAATGAAGAGTCCGCACCCCCAATGTTAAAAGGCGATCCTCGATTCGACCGCCTCATAGATTTACTCAAGACGGATCTTTCCCAGGAGTATGAAATTGCAGAGGGCCAATCGATAGACTATGGATTGCATCCGAGAACTATCCGTGGTTTTCTGCAGTTAAGGAAAAGATGGCGTCAAGGGTGTCCCGCTGGTGAGGCCTACTCGGACACAAAAAAGGAGTCATTGCTGTCGATCCTGCGCAAACACCAGAGAGATCACCCTGGAACCATGGGAAGTTCACTCTTGTTTGAGGCACTACTCGAACAAGACAACTGGATGATTTGGCAAGAACCTACATCCGAAGAAAAAGCTCAATGGCGCAAGACCGCCAAACTTAAATGGGATGCGGATTATTCATCCAATCCCTTACAAGCCTTGACAGAATTAAGGTTGCTGGAACGCGACATCGAAAGATTAAAGGAACCAATTAGCTTCACTCCAGCTGACCCTGTCTATTCTCGCCGCCAGTTCTACTTTTCTGATGTCATTGATTTGACAAAGAGGGAACGGCTCCACCATGACCGGCAGACTTTGAAAGCCGAAATAGCCTTTCAAAAGAACGGGAAATGGGAACAGAAACAAATTCGCATCCATTTTTCCGCGCCGCGCTTGCTTCGCGACAAACTCAACAACATTGATGGGGCCGATGCGGCATGGCAGCAAGCAATGATGGCGGCACTTGACCTAAAAACCGGGCTGACCAAGAAGGGGAAACCAACAACATTTGCGGACTGTGCAGCCGTTGCGCTAATGCCAGAAGTCTCGGCAAGCGGGAAACGGCGAATTCTACTCAACTTTCCAGTAACTCTTGATGGTGAAGATATCGCAAATCAGCTTGGCAAAACAACCCGTTGGGATTTTTCTCAATTTGGCAGTGCGGATGGTCAATCCTATTGGCTACGCTGGCCTTCCACATGGATTGACGATAAAAGGAAACGAAAGAATGCACCACAGAAGCCTTGGTGGAAACGTTGCGAGCCATTCCATGTGTTATCCGTAGATCTCGGTCAACGCGTCGCAGGGGCCTTCGCTCTGCTTGAAGCGACCCCAGGTGATGCTCCAAAGAAACACAGTCGAAAACTTGGCATGGCGGAAGGTGTATCCTGGTGGGCAACCTTGCGCACGATGGGCATGTTGAAACTTCCCGGCGAAAATGCCCTCGTGATACGCGACCGTAAATGGCAAGAGGAATTCTCCGGCAACAGGGGACGCATGTCGACCAGATGCGAATGGGAAGAGGCCCAAAAAATCTGTGAAAAGCTAAATTTCGATCCGGGCGAAATTCTTAATACAGACCCAAATCGCTATTCGTTTCCCGAGCAGAACGATCAATTGCTCTATGCGTTGCGTCGTGCCCAGGCTAAGCTTGCTCGTTGGCAGAGTTGGAGTTGCATCGCTCACAAGGAAATCAAGGAGCAACGCTGCAAAAATATCATTAAGGAAATCAACGTTGCGGATGATGACCCACTTAACTTGAAGCCTCTCCTAAAAGCCAACCAGCTAGAGCGTGTGTCGGTAACTCTCTGCAATGAGATAAAGAAGTACCGTAAAGTATTGAAGGACCAATTGGTCCGAATTGCCAATCGCATTCAACCACTCCGTGGCAAGCATTGGGAATGGGTGCTTCGCTCTGATGACAATAACTGTCATGTGCTTCGACAAACCGAGCGTGGATGTGACGACCGGAAGAAAAAACTTGCGGGACAGCGTGGACTTTCACTGAAGCGAATCGAACAGTTAGAGTCACTCCGTCAGCGATGCCAGTCATTGAATCGTGCGCTCATGCAAACCCCGGGTAAGCCGGCAAAGTTGGGATTCGTCAAGAGGGGCATCGAACTCCCAGACCCATGTCCAGAATTGCTCGAACGCCTCAGTGCGATCAAGGAGCAACGTGTGAACCAAACCGCGAACTTGATCCTGGCCCAGGCCCTCGGGGTTAGGCTTAAAACACATACCAAGGATAAGGTCGATCGTACCATCTGCGACATCCATGGGGAATACGAGCGTATTCCTGGACGCAAGCCCGTAGATTTCCTTGTTCTCGAAGACCTCTCCAGATATAGCTCCTCTCAAGGTCGAAGTCGCGCGGAAAATTCGCGCCTGATGAAGTGGTGCCACCGTGCCATTCTTGCAAAGCTGAAGCAACTTTGTGAGCCCTACGGCCTACGAGTGTTGGAAGCACCCGCAGCATATTCCTCAAGGTTTTGTTCGCTCACCAGTGTCGCAGGCTTTCGCGCTATAGAATTGAGTCCTGATAAAAGGGGGCTATATCCGTGGAAGAAAATCCTTGATCGGGTTGCAAATCCGGAACGCGCAAATTGGTTAAGCCACGCCAAGCTGCGGGAAAACGAATCGGTAAAGCAAATTTTTGATAATTTAGAGAAAGTGAACGCCGACTTTCTCAGAAATCGGCCACACCGGCCGAAATGGCGCACACTGTTTGCCCCAATTGCCGGGGGGCCGATCTTTGCTTCGGCGCTACGCAAACTGATACAGGCGGACATCAATGCCGCCATCAACATCGGATTACGCGCCATCGCTTCACCTGAAGCCGAAGACATCCACGTGCGTCTCCGCGTTAAGCGGGCAGAAGGCAAGTTATTGGTGCGCGTTGAAAACAAGCGCGAGAAGGCTCGATGGAAAAACAACCTACCTGAAATTCACTTTAAAAATGAAGTCGAGGGTGCGAAGGCACCCAAAGAAACCTATTTGAACTTCTTCGTGGACCGGGGTGAAGTCGCCAAATTCGATAAAGCAACTTTGAGGGGCTGTTCGGATCCCATTGCTAGTGGTCGCGGCGTTTGGGGTAGCTTGGATCAGGATGCATGGAAGATCATAAATTGCCTCAACAATGATCGCTTGGAAAAATGGGGCTATGGAAGACCTTTGGATGAAAGTGAAATGACATCCTTGAAAACGGGTATAAATGATTCCCAGAATGACGACCTGTCCTGGTGACCGAAGTGGACTTCTACAATGAGCGACGGCCCGATTCAAACCGCCGATTCGGTTGCGACCCAACCATTGCTCCCAATTCGTCGCCTCCACAACTATCTCTATTGCCCACGACTTTTCTATTACCAGTGGGTGGAGAATATCTTTGTCGATAATGCCGACACCGTCGAGGGGCGGCGGGTACATCGGAGGGTCGATGCCCCTTCACGGGTCAAAGACCCGACAGAAATGGATCTACCTGAAGGTTCCAGACTACGTAGCGTTAAGCTTGAGAGCGAAACTCTCGGAATTATCGGCGTAGTAGATATTGTCGAAGACGCAGGGGAAGGTGCCGAAGTCGTAGATTACAAAAAAGGGTCTGCAAGGCGGGACGAAAACGGTGAGCGGCGTGCTAAGAAGGCCGACGCCATGCAGGTGGTGGCACAGGCTCTGCTCCTGGCCGAACATGGCATCAAGGCCGTCCGTGGCTGGGTCTATTACGCCAGCGATAAGCGCCGGGCGCAGGTCGAGTTGAATGAAGCCGCCTTCGCCGAATGCCGGGCCAAAATCGATGAAGCCAAAACCCTGGCCAGTTCCGGCCAATGCCCACCCCCGCTAAAAGATGATCCCCGGTGCCTTTACTGTTCGGCTTACCCTATCTGTCTGCCCAATGAATCGTTTTGGTGGGCGCAGGGTCGCCAAGCTGCCGAGCCGGATCCTCAGTTGACCTTTGCCTTCGCTCCAACTCATCCCACCAACCTGCGTGACCGAATCCTCGAAGCGATGGAACATGCCGCCGATTCCGGCAAACCTCCGACCTTGGAACCGCCCAGGCCGGAACGGGACGATGGTGAAGTCCTCGTGGTGCAAACGCCCGGTGCCATGATCGGTGTACGAGGCGGGCAATTGGTCGTCTCGAGAAAAAGGAAAATTTTGGCGAAGATGCCTGGCCATCAAGTGCGGAGCGTCTATTGTTATGGAGCGGTTCAACTCAGCGCGCAGGCGTTTTCGACGTGTCTTGAACTCGGTATAAACGTGGCTTGGTTTTCACCTGCTGGACGTTACATAGGTAGTCTGCAAGGACTCCCCGCCAGTGGCGTCGACGCCCGGCGCGGCCAATATCGGCTCTTCGATTTGCCCAATGTCCGACTCCCACTCGCCCGGGAAATCCTCCGCGCCAAGATCCATAATCAACGGGTCATGCTCATGCGTAACGGCAAGGTTCCGGCTCGCATCCTCAAACTTTTGGCCTCCTTCCGAGATGGCACGGTCCAAGCACGCGACTCTTCGGAATTGTTGGGAATCGAAGGTGCAGCCGCCGCGCTTTATTTCGAGCATTTCGAATCAATGCTAAAGGGCGGCCCAGAGTGGAATTTCAATTGGAAAGGGCGGAACCGCCGCCCGCCCCGCGATCCGGTCAACACCTTGCTCTCCCTCGGATATTCCATGCTGGTCAAAGAAATGACCGGTGTTTGCCACACCGTTGGTCTCGACCCATTTCTTGGATTCCTTCACCAACCACGTTACGGCCGACCTGCCCTTGCTTTAGACCTGATGGAAGAATTCCGTCCGCTCATCGCCGACAGCGTCGCTATCAGCCTCATCAACCGCGGTGAACTCGGTCCTGAAGACTTTATCGCCGGGTCTAGCGGCGTATTTCTCAACCAAAGTGGACGCAAGGCTTTCTGGGAATCTTGGTTTAGGCGGATGGACGCCGAGGTGAAACATCCTCAATTCGGTTATCGGATGGCTTACCGTCGGATGCTTGAAGTGCAAGCACGCCAACTCTGGCGATTCGTACGCGGCGAGGCCAATACCTATCACGGATTCACCACCCGATGAGCACCCGCGTGCGCTACCTTGTCAGTTACGACATCGCCAATCCCAAGCGGCTGCGGCGCGTGGCACGCATCCTGGAAGGTTTTGGCGTCCGGCTTCAATACTCAGTTTTCGAATGCCCTCTGAATGATCTTCGATTAGCCGAATTGAAAACCCAGCTTCACTCCGCAATGCACCATGGAGAAGACCAAGTTCTTTTCGTCTCCCTTGGTCCAAACGCCAAGGACGCTTCCCTGGTAATCGAGGCGATGGGACTACCCTATACCCGTCGCACACGAGTGACCATTGTTTGAAATTTTGGCTTGTGGAAAACCAAGAATTAGGGTCCATTTTTCCTCGGCTACGGCCACCGACCACCTTTCTTCCGCCATTGGAAAGGCACGTTCTTTTAAATCGCGACGACTGTGACCGGACACTGTGGTAATTGTCTGCGAGTGCGGTAATGCCGAACCTGCCCCGAACAGGTACTCGCAATTTGTAAGTGACTGAAGTTCTAGATGTTAGTTTTTCTGGCGAATAAGCTCTCAACTCGTCGATTATTGTCGCGCTCGCTAAGGTGCACACTAGTCGTTGACGCCAAAGAGGTTATGTCCGGGGGGTTTCAGTCCCCGCGATTTCAAATAGCGTGAGGCGGACCCCTATTGGCAGGACTTTGCCAAGGGCCACGCTAACCTGCAGGGTTCACCTAAAAGGCATTCCTGTCCAGTACTGGGGGTTGGATCGAGCTCACCGTAAGATTGGGCCATGGGTCCTTTGTACGGCTTTGAAAAAGTGGTCGCAAAATTTGCTCCGAACAGGCTCGCATGGGTACATCCAAAAAATTGGGGGAAGACTTGCAAAGTCGGCTCGAAATCCAACTAGAGAGTTGCCTCGGAGAAAAAACTCAGAAAGTTAGTGAGACATCCACCCTAAATCCACTCCTGGGGGAACTTTTTCAGGTGAATCCCCAAAAAACTCAAAGCGACACACGGAAATTCCACCGGAGTTTGAGGAAACTCTGAAAGAAGTCGAACGCGGAGAAGTCTACGATTTGGATTCCGCTTTTGATGGAACGGATAAACCGTAAACCATTCCGCTTCCTTTTCCGGGGAGAAAACCACGGATAGAGAAATTCACCACAGAGGGAACAGAGAGGCAGAGAAATAGGATCCACGAAGGCGAGATCACATTTATTTCTCGCAATAAATGAGGAACCGATCACATCGAAAATTTGCAGCTGCATTGTGGAAACTGCAACCGGATCAAAGGCGATCGAGGTATGGAGTATTTGAGGGCAAAGCC
The DNA here is from genome assembly GCA_965218995.1 of Opitutales bacterium. Lineage (GTDB taxonomy): Bacteria > Verrucomicrobiota > Verrucomicrobiia > Opitutales > UBA2995 > JAABVD01. The sequence goes on along the minus strand of CBDCML010000004.1, from coordinate 426,559 downwards.
ATTAGATTTCCTTATGCCTGGGAGGGTTGCTCACAGAATCCACAAGAATTTATTGCAGACATCCAGAAAGTGGGCACATTCTGTTGACAGTGTTTCCTCAATCGCTCTCCCTTCCTTCCCCGATTTGCCTGCTGCATGAACCTTAACCGAGGATAAGATTTGGACTTTGGCATAGAGACATGGATGGTCATCATAGGCCTCGCCATTGCTGGACTGGTAATAAGATTGGCAGTGTGGTATGGGGCGGTAAATGCCGATCGAAAAAACTTCAAGGAGTTCATGGAGGAAATACGCAAGGACGTGAAAGCGATTTTATCCCGATTACCACCGTCGCCGGTAGCTAGCGACAGCCCGCTCCGCCTTACCAAGTTCGGAACAGAGATTGCTGAAGAAATTGAAGCTCAATCTTGGGCGGAGAGGCTCGCCCCCTCATTAATGCATGAAGTTGGCGGGAAAGAGCCATTTGAAATTGACAGATTCTGCATTGATTACGTGGAGAGACTAGGCCCGGAATGGGATCGGAAAATCGCTAAATCCTCTTATGAATTTGGCATTAAGGAATCTGGCATCAAATCGGTTCTCCATGTTGTTCTACGAGATGAAATCCTCAAGATAGTTGGCCAAAAACCCAAACAGAATGCTTGACCGTCTTATGAGGGAGGGGAAGACCTTGGTAGGCAGTGGCATCGTTCGTGTAAACCGTAGCCTTGGGATCGACATTTTGGCTCGCCGTCCGCCAACAGACTGATTCCATCGCGGTAGTATTTTTCTGGAGCTTTTTGCATAAAAGGGCAGATTGCCGGGTTGTTGAAGGGGTGTAAGCGACCGGCCGGTCGCTTACCTTGATCTTATCCATCCTGTGTATCCATGTTAACTTTACCTCTGTGGTTAACGGGTTGGGTGGCATTTGGATCAATAATCGAGTTGACCGATGAGGTTATCGCTCTTGCTTTAGTCGGGTTAAGATGGCAGCCATTTCTGCAGAACGGGCCCATAGCCTGATAGAGGAGCACAGCCATGCCTTGGGAACGGAACGCATTCCCTTCCAAGAGGCTTATGGACGGGTGCTGCGGGAGCCGATTTTAGCCGACCGGGACTTTCCTCCGTTTGACCGGGTCATGATGGATGGGATCGCCGTCCGCGGGAAAGATATTTCCCGGCGGGTTCGCGCCTTCCGTTCGGTCGGGATACAGCCAGCCGGTGTTGAGGCGGCCGCATTGAAGGAGCCCGGAACCTGTTTCGAAGTCATGACGGGAGCTGTTCTACCGGTGGGTAGCGATACGGTCATACCCGTCGAAGAGGTGGATGCCCGAGGGGATGTCTTTCACTTGGAGAAGGGTTACGAACCCGTGCCCGGGCAGTTTGTTCACGGCAACGGTTCGGATAATCTTCGAGGAGACCCGCTCCTGGAGGCGGGGGTCCTGCTGGGAGGAAAGGAAATAGCCCTGGTCGCCACCTGCGGCTATGCCCAGGTAACCGTAACCGTCCCCCTTGAAATAACCATCGTATCTACCGGAGATGAATTAGTGGAGGTCGACCAGAAACCGGCCCCCTATCAGATCCGCAAATCCAATGTCTACGCTCTGGCCGCAGCCTGCCAAGCCCTTGCTTACCCGGTTCGAACCCGGCTTCGCCACCTTCCGGACGATCGCGCTTTCATAGCGGCCGAACTCCCTTCCCTATTGGAAGACGCGGATTTGGTATTGTTCTCCGGGGGCATTTCCAAAGGAAAGTATGATTTTATGGAAGAGTTGCTGGGGCTCGCCGGGGTGGAGCGACACTTTCATTGGGTGCGCCAACGGCCCGGAAAACCCTTGTGGTTCGGAACGAGCAAACGAGGGACACCCGTTTTTGCCCTTCCCGGAAATCCAAACTCTACTTTGACCTGTTTCCATAGATATGTGACTTTAATGAGCGATAGAATGACCGGATTAACCAAATGTCATGAAAGAATAGCGCTTTTGAAATCCGCCTTTGCTTTCGACAAGACGCTCACACTTTTTTTGCCGGCCAGCCTTGAATACGACCCTGGTGGCCAGATGTTGGTTGAACCTGTGCCGCCTCAAAACTCGGGAGATCTGACCAGACTCCCGCAGAGTGATGGCTTTATTGAATTGCCCGAGGACCAAAAGGTTTTTCCGGTGGGTTTTCCCGCACGTTTTTACCCTTGGTGAGGGAAAGATGGCGAAGTTTTCACACCTGGATAAATCGAATCGACCCTCCATGGTCGATATTTCCGGCAAGGAAGTGGGGCATAGAACGGCCCGGGCCCAGTGCCGGGTTCAGCTCAACCAGGTGATTCTCGCCCTTCTTCGAGACGGGGACATTCACAATAAAAAAGGCCCTGTTTTTCAGACCGCTATTCTGGCCGGGGTAATGGCGGCAAAAAAGACCAGTGATCTGATACCGCTCTGTCATCCCCTCCCCTTAAGCGATTGTCAGATAAAGATAAAACAAGGTGTTGATTGCCAATTGGTTATAGATTGCGTTGTTTCTACTGATTACAAAACAGGAGTGGAGATGGAAGCGCTGACTGGAGTTTCCGTAGCAGCGCTGACCCTTTACGATATGTGCAAATCCCTCTCCCGCGACATTTGCATATTGGAAACGCGGCTGATTTCCAAGACCGGGGGAAAAAGCGATTTTCTGGCTGAGGCATGATTACCGTTCATCTGCAGTACTTTGCCATTCTTCGAGATCAACGCGGGGAGTTGGAAGATACCCTTTCAGTGCGATCCCAAACCGTGGGCGAACTCTACCGGTTTCTGGCCCGGAGATACGGCTTTACTTTGGAAAAGACCGCTCTGCGAGTTTCCGTGAATCAACGGTTTGTCGACTGGTCGACCCCACTTCAGGATGGGGATGACGTCGTTTTCATTCCTCCCGTTTCAGGCGGGTGATCACGTTTTATAATGCGCGTTGATGCGGATATACCCCTCGGTCAGATCACATCCCCAGACGGTCACGGACGAATCCCCCAATCCCAAATCCACCCTAAGGATCACTTCATCGTTGTTTTTCAAATATTTTTCAACCGTTTCATCTGAGAAATCCGTCGGCCCACCGTCCCGGTAAACCGTGTGTTCCCCAAAAGAAATCTGCAGGGAGTCGGGTTCGAGCCTTTCATCAAAGGTTTTGCCCAAGGCCATGGCCACCCTGCCCCAGTTGGCGTTGGCGCCATAGAGAGCCGTTTTCACCAGGGGAGAACCCACGATGCTTTTGGCCATGGTTCGCGCCTGCATCTCGTCCAAGGCGCCAGCGACCTCGACCTCGATCAGTTTGGTGGCGCCCTCGGCGTCGGCGGCAATCTGCTTGGCCACATCCACCGCCGCTTCGGTGAAGGTCTCTTCAAATTCGGCCGGATCCACTGTTCCGGCCAAGCCGTTGGCCATGATGGCCACTGCATCGCTCGTGCTGGTATCTGTGTCGATACTGAGACGATGGAAGGATTGGTCCACCACCCGTTTCAGCATGGATTGCAAATCCTTGCGGGACAGGTCGGCATCGGTCACCCAGAAAGAGAGCATGGTCGCCATGTCGGGTTGCACCATACCCGCCCCTTTGGCCATGCCGACCAATACGGCTTTTCCCACGGACCTACGCACCAGCTTGATTCTGGTGTCCGTGGTCAGAATGGCTTCGGCAGTCTGTTCCCATTGATCCGGGCCAAGTTCATCTTTGACCCCCACAATGGCGGGTAAAATTTTCTCCATGGGCAAGTGGACACCGATCACACCGGTGGCAAAGGGCAGCACGAGATCCTGTTCGATAGCCAATTCCTCGGCCAAGGCTTCCATTTCAAGGCGCGCATTGGCCAATCCCTCTTTTCCGGTGGCCACATTGGACACCCCGCTGGTGATTAAAAAGGCCTGGGTTTTACCGTTTTTGATCAATTCCCGGCCCAGAATAACCGGAGCTCCGCAGAAAGTGCTGCGAGTAAACACGGCGGCAACGGCGGCGGGAACTGCGGAGCATATCAAGGCGAAGTCGGGGGCGTCTTCCTTGATACCGATTTTTTTCCCCAGGCAGGTAAATCCTTTTGGCGACATGAATATGAAATACGGGGTTATCCCAGGTAGGGATCTATGAGGATGTGCAACTGTGGAATGTCAATAAGGGAACAGATCAGGAATAACGCCATCAAGAGAACCGCCATGATCCACAGCGTTTTTTCGCGAATCAGCTTTTCCGGCTTTTGAGCTCTCGAGGAGGGTTTCAAAGCCACCCGCAAATAGCTGGCGAACAATCCGGAAATGAGGGGAAACAGCAATAGGTATTCGATGCGGTACTTTATCAGGAAGATCCCCATCATGAAGGTGGACATGAGCGCGTAAAAGAAAGACGAAATGAGCAGGCTGTGCTCCGTATAGATGCGAAACACCCCGCGGTAGGCTTTCAGCATTTCCAACCCTCCTCTGGCCTCCAGGGTCCGGTATTCGGCGAATCGCTTGATACCCATGAGAAACGCCCCCGCCGTCCAAAAAGCGATGAGTATACTGGTCGGCGGGATGGTTGAATCGGTTACCAGAAACCAACCGACGAGGAAGCGTAGCGGGTTGTTGATCGATTCGGTGATGACATCGAGATAGGGAATATCTTTGCTCCGAAGCGGTTTCAGATTATACCCCCATCCGCTGACCAGGAAGACGATCAGGGTCCAGAAAACCCCGGAGTTGAGAATCATTGATACCAATAGCCCCCCCGCTACAAGGGAAGTGTATCCGGTCCATAACCAGATTCGGTTGGGCATCCTGACCACAAAGGGGCGGTTTGACTTTAGCGGGTGATGCCGGTCAAAGGCCGAATCCCGCCACTCGTTCAATAGGTAGTTGGAAGAAGCCACCAGGCTGGTGGCCAGGATTCCCAGGACGATTGGTCCAATCAGGTCCTGCAATCCCGTTCCTTCAATACCACCCAGCAACCAGGCGGTCACCACCCCGGGCAAAACGAAGATCTGTTTGGTCCAATGGTCCACCCTGGCGGCGGAAAGGTAATCCTTCAAATTAGCGGGTTGCACCGGCGTCCTCCTTTTTTTCAACCACGGCCAGCAGAGAGTCCCTCAGGTTGATCCTGACCGTCCAGCGACGCATCGAACGGCAAGGTTGAAACCTCAGCCACCCGGGAAAATATTGCATGATCCTTACCCATAAATAATCGACCGTAAAAAACCAATCGGGCCTGCTCTTGTGAACGACCTGCAAACCGGCCTTTCCGCAGGCCAGTTCCAGAGTGGAAGGGTCGAAGTATCCGATGTGGGCTACCCGGTAGTGCCACCATTTTCGACCCAGCAGCCGCGCCCAAAACGATTTGACGTCCGGGGTCACAATCATGGCCACACCGTCGCTGTTCAGTCTTTTTTCCATTTCTTTGAGCATGCCGACCGGATTTTCTACGTGTTCAATGACGTCCACCAGCGTGATCACATCCCACCCCGGCTCGCTTTTCGTATGTTCCAACAAACCCGCCCGGACGGGGAGGCCGCGTTTCTCGGCCTGTCCCTGCAGCCATCCTGACGGTTCGACGCCACGCGCCTGGAACCCCCCTTCTCGAGCGGCCTCGACCAGAATCCCCGAACCAGCGCCCACATCCAGCAACCGGCCTTTTCGCTTAAATTGTCCCAGGCGCTTCAACAGGGCTTTGGCCTGAAGTTTTCGCTGTTTCCTGCTGTCCTCGTATGCGGGATCCACCTGCGACCGGTAAATGGATAACACGTCGGATAAATCATGGCATTGCCGAAATCCGCATGTTTCACATTGGTAAAGGGCGCTGATCTGGCCGTAGTTGAAATCAGTGATGGCAAAGGAAGCGCTATTCGGGGGTTGAAGGAGAGAACTCCTCCATTTCCGGAAAGTGGGCGAGCCGCAGATACGACAGGGTTGTAAGTTTTTTTGGGGCATTTAACGGGGCGGCCAAACCTTCTTCGCCGGTATGCCATCGACAGCCTGTTGCATGAATAAAGCCAGTAGGACCGGTATGAATACGAGGGCCGGAAAAATATAGCGCAAATCGATGTGAAACGAGGAAACCTGAATCAGCGTGATCAATAACCAACGGGTCCCGATAATGATTCCCAGCGCCCCTATCCATCCCATGTGCCCGTGCCTCATTCCTCCTGGGCCGGAAACGATCAGCCGAATCGACCACAAAAGCAACGCGGCGGCGAAAAATAACACATGAAACTTTCCGTGGTGAATCCATAACCAAGCCTGAAACCGCTCCTGGACCCGGAAAGCATCCCTGCCCGATTTTATTTCGTCTACGGTCACGCGCAATAAATTTCCCTTATCGTCCGTAACTTGAACCTGCCCCAGGGTGAGGAGACGGGACGCAGGCAGGGAAAAGGAGTTTCCATCGTCCGTCTTGAAAACTACGATCACGTTTTGACTCGGATAGTCCGCTTTGGGAAGGGGCAAATTAAAACCGGATTCAAGGGGGGCATTCTGCTCTCGATAAGCTTCCATCACATCGGGCCGATCCGCTATGTGGGTGGTCGATTCGAGGATTGTTCCGTTGTGGTCGACCAGTTCGACACCGCTTACCCGGCCTCCTTCCGGGAAGGCCCATCCCCTTGCCACGGGTACTTTGCGGTAAGCGATATGATGGCGGCGATTGGCCACCTCATCGTAAGCCTCCAAGGTAGTGAAAACTTCATAACGAGGAAAATAAATGCGCATGTCCGTATCTTTCAACGGCCCATAAGCGAATTTGCCCACATGGAGTAATCCCCCGGGAAAACGCGGCAGATAATCTGAAATTTCCGGGTCGACATAAGGGTGAAAGACGAATCGTTTTTCCAACTTCCCCGAGGCGAAGCCCCCCCCGATTTCCTCTGCGATCTTGCCATAAAATTCCCGCGCCTCAAGGGCGTTGGCATGGACTCCCTCCTCGGATGCCGCCTCGCGCAAACCGATCAGAAATGCCCCGCCCCCGATCTCCTCTTCATCTCGGGCCAAGTGTTGGGTAACCGCCCCCCAGCGGGGGCCCACCCGTTCCGAAAAAGCCTCCCGTATGGACGATAAGGTGGGGCTCACGGCGTAAGCTTCTTCCAGACATTCCCGTTCTATATTGACCCAGGGTTTGGGGTTTTCCGGTTTTATCTGCTGCAGGCGTTTATACATATTTCTCATGCCGGAGTCCTGAAGCTCGTGGCTGACAAACATCCCGTGCTGGAAGAAGTTCATGCTGCGGATGGTCAGGTTCGTCAGCGCAATGGGCGCGATCAATCCCACAAAGAGGACGACCAGTGGCTTTCCCCTGTTTTTCCAAACCCGCCGTTCCCGGGGCAATATCCAGAACAGGAACAGGTACCCGAGAAGAAAAAGCCCCACCAATATGGTTTCTTCCCGCGTGTGCCAGAGGAGGGCCATCGCCACCCCTCCCGGAAGAACCTGTTTCCATTTGAGCTCCGATACTTTTTGCAGCGTCGCGGGTATGAGCGCTCCCACCGTTATCAACCACATCGAGGTATAAAAACACTCCCTCAGGGTTCTGTTTGCCAACAGCAACCATCCCGGATGCAGAATTACCAGGACGAAGGTCAGGCTGGCGATGGTCGAATTTAATCCGGCTTTGCGAAAGCCGTTCAACATGAAAAAAGCCGAACCGCAAAGCAGAAATTCCTGGACCAGGCGAAGGGGAATTTCACTCACATTGACCAAGGCCAGAAAGAGGGGATAGACCGGTTGCCGGAGCAAGGTGTGGACATTGTAATCCGCCCAAAAGTACCAACTCTTGCCCAACAGGACGTAGTTGAGATCGTCAGCCGGGCGGAAAAAGGGTTCCACCTCCTCCCCCAGAACCAGCCAATATTTGAAGAGAAACCCCAGGCAACTCAGCCAGAAAAACATGCCTTTGGACTCAAAAACCTGCCAGGGCGATTTGCGGGACATCAAGCTGATCAAGGATGGGGTTTTTCCGCCAGAATAAGTATTTTTGGAGCCAGCCAACCCAAAAAATTTGACCAGGGGGTTCGGGTGATGAGATCGGCTATGCGGACGACCCAGTTCCAATCCGGGCCAATGATGAGGCCGTTGGGCTGCAATGACCGAATGTTGAAAAGCGGACTGAGCTTCCGGCGGTAAAGGTCCGGTCGCCCCAAGGCCAGCAGGCCCCATTCATTGCGGTCCAAAAGGCATCCCAGCGCCAGCAGGGGATTGAGCTTGTTGGGTTCCAAGATTATCAGATTGCCCCCCGGTTTCACCACCCGCCACATTTCCTTCAAGCATCGATTGAACCGTTGAAAATGATGCAGGACATCCACCGCGACCACGGCGTCGAAGTGGGCGTCTCCATAGGGCAGTTTTTCCGCGTCTGCTTCCTTGACTACAATGCCATCCAATCCGTATTCCGAAACCAGTCCTTCCGCTTGTCCAAGGAGAGCGGCAGAGGTGTCGACCGCGTGGATATCCCTGGTATGCTTGTAGATGGCCGGGAGAAACATCCCGGAGCCGCACCCGAGGTCCAGTACGCGGTCCCCGGGGTGGATGAGGGGATCGATCACCCTTCGAAAATGGGTGTTCAGGGAAGGCGAATTAAAACCCTTTTCCGGATCGAATCGCCGGATTCCCCAGAAGAGCGGATTGCGCTTTCTTTCCCGCAATTCTCTATAATAGGACCGGGTTTCTTCGGTCGTGGGAGGTTTAAACAGCGGCATGGGGAATGGGATGGTTTTATTGGCGGCATGGCCCGGGCCTTCATGCAGGCATAAAACAGGGTATTTTCCAATACTTTCCAAATTAGCTTGCCCATGCTTGAATAGGGATAGAAAAAGCGCCCCAGCACATGTTTTCCATAGCCACAGACCCATTGGATGTCGCCCAATTGGCCGGAAATTTGCCACATCCTGCCGGCGGGGCCGTCGTCACCTTTGAGGGGCGGGTGAGAAATCACAACGACGGGCTTTCCGTAACCGGGCTCGAATATCAGGCCTATCTCCCTCTGGCCCAATCCGAGGGATTGCGCATATTGCGGGAAGCCCGGTCCCGGATGCCCATCATCGACTGCCGCTGCGCACACCGGGTCGGCCCCCTGACCGTGGGCGATATCGCCGTCTGGGTAGGGGTAGTTTCGGCTCACCGGGCGGACGCTTTTTCAGCCTGTCGCTACATCATCGACGAGGTTAAAAAACGGGTGCCCATCTGGAAGAAGGAATACCTGGAAAGCGGCGACAACTATTGGGTGGCCTGCCACCAGACGGATAATCCCGGGCCGCCCCCCGTAGCGTAAGTTTTATCCCAGGGGAAAGGCTTCGAACTTGAATAGCTATAAACCTTGTGGTTGTTTCCTCCTTTTTTATCAACCGCGAGTTGGAACATGTCTGAAGAATCCTCTGATATCGGCCTGATCGGGTTGGCCGTGATGGGCCAGAATCTGGCCCTCAATATTGCCGATCACGGCTTTGGAATTTCGGTCTTTAACCGCACCACTTCCAGGATGCGGGCATTTGTCAAAGCCCATCCCGACACCCCCGGCGCACTGGTTGGCTTTCCCACCATAGGAGAATTTGTGGCTTCCCTCAAGCTGCCCCGCAAAATCATGATCCTGGTTCAGGCCGGCCCCGCCACCGATGCGGTGGTGGAAAAATTGACTCCACACCTGGATCAGGGGGACATCATCATCGATGGGGGCAATGCCAAGTGGACCGATACGATCCGGCGTGAAAGGGATTTGAAAAAAATCGGGCTTCGCTTTGTCGGGTCCGGTGTTTCGGGTGGCGAGGTGGGCGCCCGATTCGGTCCGGCTTTAATGCCGGGGGGGGACCCCGAGGCCTGGGAGCATTTGCAACCCATATGGCAGGCTATAGCGGCCAAGGTCGATCCCGATACGGGTCATCCCCTTGATGGAGCGGAACCGGGCAAGCCGGTGCGGGGAGGGTTTCCCTGTTCCGCCTACATTGGCCCAAATGGAGCCGGTCATTACGTAAAGATGGTTCATAACGGCATTGAATACGGGGACATGCAGATGATCTGTGAGGCCTATTTGCTCATGAAGAATCTCCTGGGCATGGAAGCCTCGTCCATTGGAAAGGTCTTCCAGGTTTGGAACCGGGGGAGGCTCGATTCGTTTCTGATCGAGATAACGGCGGATATTCTCCAGCAAGCCGATCCCGTCACAGGGCAGGCCTTTGTCGACATCGTTCTGGATACCGCCGGTCAGAAGGGAACGGGCAAGTGGACCTCGGTCAATGCCCTCGATATGGGGGTCCCGGCGCCCACCATTGCGGAAGCCGTTTTCGCCCGTTGTTTGAGCGCCATCAAGGAGGAGCGGGTCGCCGCCTCGGGAAGGCTGAAAGGGCCCCAAGCGAAGTTTGAGGGAGATGCCGATTCGTTTATCCAGGCCCTGAATGATGCGCTTTATTGCTCCAAAATTTGTTCCTATGCCCAGGGATTTCAACTCATGGGTGAAGCCCAAAAAGAGTATGATTGGAATTTGAATTTCGGGGAAATCGCTCAGATCTGGCGCGGCGGTTGCATCATCCGGGCCCGCTTTCTTCAAAAAATTACCGAGGCCTACTCCAGGGAGGCCGAATTGGCCAATTTGCTCCTGGACCCGTACTTCCAGCAGGAAGTCGAATCCGCCCAGGCCAACTGGAGAAAGGTGGTTTCGGCCGCCTTTGCCCATGGAATTCCCGTCCCCACCTTCGCTTCCGCCCTATCCTATTACGACGGCTACCGTGAGGCCCGTCTGCCGGCCAATTTACTGCAGGCCCAACGCGATTTCTTTGGGGCCCACACCTACGAACGGGTGGACCAACCACGCGGAAAATTTTATCATTTGGATTGGCCTAAATCCCCCCGTTTCCAATCCCAGGTTTAGTGGGGGCGCCTCAACCTCAGGCGAACGACAGAAGCCCCGTCGGGGTCATGCCGTAGAAAAGTGATGCCTTACGGAAGAAAAGGGTCAGGTCTTAAAAACTGTATTCCGTTGCACTCCATACACTTTTACAAGACGACTGACCCTGTAAGGAATAACTTTTTACGTCTTGACCCCTTCCTTCTCCGCAGGCTCCTGGCGAACGGGGATCCCGCTTGGCCGACTTTCGCAAGAATCGGGTGGAGGGAACGTGGGGATTGTGATACATTGATTTTCGTGACGCAGTTCGAGCAGATCGAATCCATCATCAGGCACCTCGGAGATCACTTTCAGGACCAACCCGGCTTGGAAGAATTAGCCAAATTGGCCGGAATGAGCCCGCACCATTTTCAACGAGTCTTTAAAAACTGGGTGGGATTGTCGCCCAAGCAGTTCCTGAAGTATCTGACGCTGGAGTACGCCAAATCCCTTCTGGATAAGGACCACTCCGTCCTCGACTCGGCTTTGGCAAGTGGACTTTCGGGACCCGGAAGATTGCACGATCTATTTGTGTCCCTCGAATCGGTCACGCCGGGTCAATACAAGGCGCGCGGAATGCAATTGGAAATTTCCTTCGGCATCCATCCATCACCCTTTGGCTGGGTGGTACTGGCCCAGTGTCAACGGGGATTGTGCGGCTGTTTTTTTCTTTCCCAACCGGACGAGAAACTGGCGCTAGAGGCGCTGCGGGAATATTGGCCCCTGGCGCGTGCCCAAAGAAATAATGGCGTTACCCAGGAGCTTTCCGAAAAGCTTTTTGGAAAGAGGGGTATCGTATCCGCCCCGAAAATACCATTATTTGTAAGGGGCACCCCTTTTCAGGTTCAGGTCTGGCGAGCGCTTCTGCAAATACCTGCGGGGTGTCTGGCCACATATTCCGATGTGGCCAAAAAAATCGGAAAGCCCAAGGCATCCCGGGCGGTAGCAAACGCGATTGGTGACAATCCGATATCCTGGCTGATACCCTGCCACCGCGTCATTCGCAAGGGCGGTTATCTGGGTGGATACCGATGGGGGCTCCCCCGCAAAAAAGTAATGTTGGGCTGGGAAGCCAGTCGGAGCGATTGCCCTCTTCCCCCGGGTTAACCCGCATTTCTCACAAACTTCGTAGCGAGCGAACGAAGATCGAGTGCTGTTGTGGGTTTCGCGCCGACCGTGCGTCGCAAAGTTGCTGTGCAACGGCGTGTCGTGAGCGGGTGAAGCTGGGTCGACACCCTGCAAAGTCGCGAATCCAACGAAGTCCGCACCAGTGCCGAGATTCCGGAGCGCAGTAGAAGATTTGTGAGAAATGCGGGTTAAATATGATCGGTTCCCAAAACCGGTCGGCCCCGGGGCCGGGTCGCGGTCGGATTCGCCGAGGACTCTTCCGTGATAAAAAATACCACCCGATCAGACGTGATTTTTGAATCCTGGGGCAAGGCGAAGGAATAGAGGCCGTGGTTCGCGTCCTGCAGGGGAATGAGTCCGGCGCACTCGAGCCGGTTGGAAAAGGGATCCTTCACCCAAAGATAATAATGTTTCCCGGCCACTGGCTGGGGTAATTGCTGAATGGCAATGAATCCATGTTTGCTTGCGGGATCAAATACGGTGTAACCACTGCTGTGGGTATTGGCGGGATTGGGTTCATTGGTATTGCCGGGCAGGTGCCCCGGGTTTTTCCAAAGTTCTTCGGCCAGGGCGGCAAGTTGGGCAAAGGATTCCGATGCGTCTGCCGCCGCGGCCAGGGGGATGGTTTTCCATTGATTGGATTGAGCATCCATGCCCACGACGAGAACCAACGAGTTGCTGCCGGAAGCGGGAAGATGCCTTCCGGAGGTCAGAAAAAAGGTCAGCCCGAGCCCGAGAAGGAGGATGGCAGCCATGCCCCATCCCATCAGGGTTATCCATGGGATGGATACGGCCTTTTGCTTCAATGGGACGGGCTCGCGGGGATGGGTCCGGGATTTGATGCGCTCGAACAAGGAGCCCGGGGGCTCGCGCTGGGGCAGGGCCCGAATCTGGTCCTCCAAGGCCGACTCCAGTTCTCGAACCAATTGGAGCAGATCGGCATCGGCTTGCAGCCGCGCCTCGAAGGCGCGCTGTTGCCCGGGGTCCAACTTATCCAAGACGTAGAGGCTGGCCAACTCTTCGGTTGTAACATTCATTTGGCGTGTTCGGTTAATGAGGAACTCAATTGAAACATTCCGCGCCGGAGCCAGGTTTTAACGGTTCCCAGCGGTTGTTTCAGGTTCTCTGCAATTTCTGTGTGGGTCATGCCGGAAAACAAGGCAAGTTCCAGAGCCTGTTTCTGATGGGGAGGGATCGTTTGCATGGCCGCTTTCACTCGATCTACTTCGTCGTTGAGTTCGGTGGTTTTGCGAACGGTTTCCTGAATGGCCCATTGAGATGCCCGGACTTCTTCCAGGGTGGTGGCAACCGGCCTGCGGTTGTTCTTGCGAATCCGGTCGATGCAGGTCCGCCGCATGATGGTGACGGACCAGGTAAAGGGACGTGATTTGCGGGCATCATAACTGTCGGCTTTATTCCACAGCTTGACGAAAGTGTCCTGGAGAGCTTCCTCCGCTTCCTTTTCGTTTTCGAGCATGCGCAGGCCGAGAGAAAAGAGAGGCCCTGAGTATTTCCGGTAAAGCTGCTCGAAGGCCGACTCGTCACCGGTGGCAATTTGGCCCAGCAGACCGGCCTCTTCGGCAACAGATTCTTGATGCCCGGTTGGTGACACCTGTCGATTGGAGTTTGGGAAGGGGGCGGGAGAACCCGGGAAACCAACTCTCCATCAGTTTCGGCCAAATTGTGCCTGGTTTAGTTTTAAGGCCACCTCCTCAGCCGCCTTGGTAATAATTTCATCCAGGTTGTCATGCATGTTCCGTCCCACCCGCGGGTAAGTTCTCACTTTGACGATGCCGAAATCGGCCGTATTCTCCCCGTTTTCCCGCAAGTTGATCCAGGCTCGAAATACCAGGTCGCCGATGGTTTCCTCCTCCAGGCTTTTGAACCATATGCGCAGTTGGAGTCCTTCCTCCGGAATATCGGCCGACCAACGGGCAAATTTGAGGTTCACCGGCCAAGCCTGCTCCTCAAAAACCTTTCCAAAGTTCATCTTGATCCGCTGATACATCTCCTCGGGGTCGTTCCAGGCGCGAAATCCTTGAACGAGGCTGTCTACGACGACGACCAGAAAAGTCTCCTTTTCCTCGCCTCCCGCGGCTTGGCCATGAGAATAAGTCGGGGCTCCCACTGCCAGAAGAAGCGCCCAAACTAACGGAATATGTCTCTTGATGGTATTCATTTCGGGGATTGGTGTGTGTTAGCGATGACTATTTTTACGTTCAGGAACGGGATAATGGTTGCAATAAATCCGCATTTTTTCGCCGGGTCAAACTTGTCCCGGGAGGCCGGGCCCCCCTTCCCCTCCCTGAATCAACCGGCTTACCCGGAGTTTCTCCGACTTCCAAATCGCTTCCACTTTTTCGAAATCTTCATCCTTGGTGCCGGAAACCAGACAGAAATCATGGGTCGACCAGAGGGGCATTTCACCATTGGCTGTTTCAAGCCGCTTTCGAATGACCGCTTCATCCGTTTCACCCCTTCCCGTCAATCGATTGCGGATGACCTCCAAACTGGGGGGCATCAGGAAGATCGTGACCAACTTTTTCTTCAGCCCAGGGTCGTCCTGAACCGCTCTTTGAAAGGCTCTGACGCCCTGGACATCGACGTTCATGATCAGATCGCGTTCCCGGCCGCGCTTGGGGAGGATCTCTTCTTTCAAGGTGCCGTAACGATGGCCGTGCACGACAGCGCTTTCAAAAAAAGCTCCCGCGTCCAATTGCTGCTGAAAATCCTCCCAACCGAGGAAGTAGTAGTCCCGGCCGTGTTGCTCCCCCCGACGGGGCGGGCGGGTGGTCGCTGTAATGACGCGGCGAACGGATGGGTGGGTTTGGGCCAAGCGTCGGCAAAGCGTACTTTTTCCACTTCCGGTGGGGCCCGCCAAGATCATGAGCAGGGCGGGATCCTGCGGCGGCAATTCCATGGTGTCCGATTAATAGGTAAAGGCGGCGATACTCAAGACCAGACCGTAGAACAAGACCAGTCCGCCGATGAGCTTGGGCCGGCCCGGGGTTTGAAATAGCCACTGGAAATAATCTCTCACCCTGTAGGGCACCACGGCCAGGTAGATGGAGAGGCAGATCAGGAGATAGGCGAAAACCACTAGGAACAATCGCGCAGGAGTGTCATAATGGGAAAAGGCGGCGTCCAATAGCTCTCCGCTGGCCAGTAAGGCGACTACGCATGCCCCGCGAACGGCCAAGAAGTCTGGCACAAAGAAGTAGGAAAGCAAGGCGATGGCGGCGAAGGCGATCAATAAAATCGTGCGGTAGTTTCCGAAATCAGCCTCCCCCAGGTTGGAAACCTTCCAGAGAAACCAGACGGCGCCGAGGCCGAAAACCAGAACGGTGAATCGCCTGGACCGGGGCAGCCCGCGGGCGAGGGCGGAGACCTTTTCCCCGTTCCAGATCAAGACTCCTCCGATGAGGATTAGCAGGAGGGCGGAGAGCAGGGTCGCGGTGAATAAGGTCATGGGACCTGCTCAAAAGGAGGGCTGGAGGCGCATCCGTTCAACCGCTTCGGTATCAACCCCTTTCAAGACAATTTGTCCATAAAGGGTGCTCGGGCTGACCCGGGAAACTTTGACCTTGACCAATTGCCCGACCAAGCGGTCATGGGCGGGAAAGAGGCAGGATCGAAAGCCGCGGGTTCGGCCTCGGTAAAGATCCCCGTGCCGAGCCTTCCCCTCCACCAACACTTCCGCAATGGTTCCCTCCAGGGTTTTGTTCCTGGCCAGGGAGGCGCCCTCAAGCTTATCCAAAAGATACCGGTTGCGCCTCTCTTTGACCTCCCGGGGGATTTGATCCGGCATAGTGGCGGCAGGGGTTCCGGACCGGGCGCTGTATTTGAAGATATAGGCCATGTCGAAGGCCACCTCGTCGAATAATTGGCAGGTGGCCATGAAATCCGCTTCCGTCTCACCGGGAAAACCGACGATAATATCGGTGGAAAAAAACATGCCCGGGGCCGCCTCCCGCAGGGCATCTACGATCTTCAGGTATCTTTCCACTGAATAGGGCCGATTCATCCGTTTGAGCACCCTGTTCGAGCCCGATTGAACGGGCAGGTGCACGTGCTCGCATAATTTGGACAAGTTCCGGAAGGCGTCGACCAGGTCCGGTTTGAACCCCACCGGATGCGGGGAGGTAAACCGAATGCGTTCGATCCCTTTGATCTCCTGAATCTTCTCCAGGAGTTGGACGAAGGGCGACTTCTTGTTCCGGATGGGAATTTCCCTTCTGCCATAACTGTTGACGATCTGGCCCAGCAAAGTGACTTCCCGGGTCCCGGTGGCGGCAAGTTCCTCCACCTCCTCGACGATTTCTGCCATGGGCCTGGCCCTTTCCGGGCCCCGCGTTTTGGGGACGATGCAGAATGTGCAACGCATGTTGCAACCCTGCATTATGGAAACGTAAGCGCTGACTTTCCTCTCCCGCTGGAGGTGCTCCCTAATGGTGTTCTGTGATCCCTCCTCGGCCTCGAGATCCACCAAGGTGGAGGGCCTGGGGCCCAGCCCTTTCTGACTGGCGATAATGTGATCCAAATGGTCGGGCACGGCATGAAATTTTTGAGTGCCCACCAGCAGATCGAGGTCGGGAAGGCGGTCGAGCAGTTCAATGCCGCGGTTTTGCGCCATACAGCCCATGATTCCCAGGATGAAGCCCGGCTCCTGGCGTTTGCGTTTGACCAGGTAACCCGTCTTTCCAATGGCTTTTTGCTCCGCCTTGTCGCGCACTGAGCAGGTGTTCAATAGCACCACGTCCGCCTCGAACTCGTCATCCACCAGCGAATAACCCCGATTGTGCAGCATCGCTCCCACCGCTTCGGAATCTCGCTCGTTCATTTGGCAGCCGTAGGTTTTGA
The DNA here is from genome assembly GCA_965218995.1 of Opitutales bacterium. GTDB lineage: Bacteria > Verrucomicrobiota > Verrucomicrobiia > Opitutales > UBA2995 > JAABVD01. Next base: position 409,741 of record CBDCML010000004.1, on the reverse strand, counting down.
TGTAGACCCGGTTCATTTGAAGGGTGAAACCTTAATTTCGGAGTATTGGAGGTCAATGAGTAAAACCAAACCCTATACCTCGCCCGTGCTCCCTGCCCGCCCTCTAGGTCCAGGTCTCAATTTTCTCCTTCGGCAGGTAAGCTGCCAGTTCCTCCTCCAGGGACCTGAGCATGTTCCTTCTTTCCGCCTGGGGATACGATATGAGGGAGGATTTTCTTTCGAACGGATAATACAAAATGTCGGAGTCGGATCTCTGTTTTTTGATGCGTTTGAAGAAGTCCGCATTCATCCGGAAAAGGCCCAGGCTCACATCGCGAATAGACCGGGCCGGAAGGGCGCGAAATACTTCCCTGAAGAAATTTTTGTAGATGGCTTCCCACCCATCGATTCTCAGAACCGGGTCGAAACAGAGCCGCACCTGCCATCCCCGATCCAGGCACCGTTTGATGATCCTGATGCGTTGCTCCAGGCTCGGGGTCTGTTTTTCGTACTTATCAATCACTGACCGAGGAGACAGGGTCCAGGCCAGGATGACCCGCGGGCAGGGTGAAACCTCGGCCAGGGCGTTCCAGTTGGCGCTTTTGGTGCGTATTTCAATGAGCAGTTCTTCCTGGCTCCGCGTGAACTCGATAAAACGAGCGCAGTAGGGGGCGACATTTTCGTAGGCCAACAGATCCGTGTCGTAGGAAATGCACAAATATAGGGGTTCATCCGGAAAAGGCCGCCCCTCGATAGCCCGCTTTGTGGCGGAAAAAAAGTCGTCTTCATTGACAAACACCACAAGATTCCCGCTGGGATACATTCCCTGGAGATAGCAGTAATCGCAGTTGTAAATGCAATTCAGCAACAGGGAGTTATAGTAGAAATTCCGGTAGCCGAAATCCTGACTCTGGCGCGGGCCCGGGTAGATCCAGTTGTCCTTTTTTCTGGCCAGGATGAGTTTGGGGCTGCGTTTTTGCGCCTGAAAGTTTTGCCGCCTCCGGGCGAACATGTGTTTATAATCGGCAACCCTGACCCGGGTTGCCCCTGGGAGACGGTCCAGAATGGCCCGGGTCAGGGGATAGGGTTCCACCCCGTCTTCCAGGTAAATATGGGAGAAACGCTTCTGCCACATGGATCAGGAACCGTTCAAGGCCGCGAGAATCGATGAAAAGATCTGGTTCCGACGGGCCTTGTGTTGGGGTCGAGTTTGAAGATGAGGTTTCAATAGATCCAGATTCTCCCCTCCTCTGACCATAAAGCGTTGGGCCGCCTTTTCCAGTTGGTGGGTCTGGGTTCGGGTTAGACGCATGCGGGCGGCGACTTCGGTCAGGAGGCGTTCCTGCCCTTCTGTCACGGCCGGAGCGGAATCTTCCCAGACGTAGGCCTCTGTTATAAGAGGCATCCAATCCTGCATTGAACCGGTGTAATATCTCAACATTTCAGAAAGATCGTAGGCGGAAGCTTGCACGAAATCGACCACTACTTTGAGGAACATCATCTGGTGCGGAGCCAGAAAAAGATGGGCCGCCTGGTAAATCCCGGAAGCCTCCATATCCACCACTTGGCACGGCAGATTTGGTTGTTTCACCCCCGTCACGGGTTTATCAAAAGTCCCCAGAGAGACCTCTTGCAGGGAGTGTTTCAGAAGCATATCGGGGAAAAACTCCCTTTCGGTGGCACGGTCCCAAATCTTGTGGGCCAGGACGGCATCCCCGAGGGCCAACTGATCCGTCACGGCCGCGCAAGCGCCCACGTTTATCAGGCAAGCCCGGTCATGACTTGGGGCCAAATGCATCAAATGGGTGGTGGCTATGGCCGCCCTCACCTTCCCCATTCCCGTTATAACCAGCTTGGCTTCCTCCCCCACGTAAACGGGGATCTTGCGGGAGCCGGTATCCTGTTTCAGGCCCAAGGCTTCTATTAGGGGACGGGCCTCTTGACGCAATGCTGTGATGATGAGTTTCAAGGGGATGAATTTTCTCCCCGGCCCCGCTTCGAGGCAAGCGGTGATTGGCCCGGATCGCTTGTTAAGTTGACCCTTCCGGGACAGCCGGTAGGTTTTGCTCCATGCCCATTTTCTCAAAAGAAATGGACGCTTTATCGGCCCCAAGCTTCTCTGGGGAAGATGTGGGACCTGGGAACCCTTAGGCGCCAATGAAGGCGGATATAGACAGGTTGAGAGAAAAGTACATGCGGTCGGGGCTTGGCCGGGCCGATTTGCATGGCAACCCTCTCAAGCAGTTCGAGGGGTGGTTGGAACAGGCTCGCCAAGCTGGAATCGTCGAGCCCAGCGCCATGAGCCTGGCCACCGTCTCCAAAGAGGGAAAACCGAGCCTGCGCACCGTCCTCCTAAAGGACTACGATGAAAGCGGGTTTGTCTTCTTCACCAATTACGAGAGTCCCAAGAGCCGGGACATCGAGGGCAATGCCAACGTTGCGGCCCTCTTCCCCTGGATCGCATTAGAGCGGCAGGTCGTCATCCGGGGTGTGGCGGAACGAGCGCCCCCATCCCTTTCCCGGAAGTATTTCCTGAGCCGTCCTCGCGGGAGTCAGTTGGGAGCCTGGGCCTCGCGGCAAAGCAGCCCCATTCCCTCGCGTGCGGTTTTGGAAAAAAAGGTCGCGGAAATGGAGGAGAAATTCCGGGATGGGCAGGTGCCCTTGCCCGACTTCTGGGGTGGGTACCGCATCGTCCCCCAAAGCATTGAATTCTGGCAGGGCCGCCCCAACCGATTGCACGACCGGTTCGTCTACGAAAAAATCGAGGCTGCCCAATGGAAGATTCAGCGCATTTCCCCATGACCCCGCCGGGGCACGCGTATATCCTCTACCATCTGTTGCACGGCATCCGGCGGGGGCGGGAAAAATTTTTCCAGGGATAGGGAAACCGCGAAGTTCAGGAGCATGCCAAGGGTGCCGATCCCCTCGGGCGAAATGCCGAACCACCAATTCTCGGAGGTATTGGCCTGAGGATTGATAAACTTGAAATAGATGATATATCCGGCCGTAAAAATCAGGCCCACCAACATGCCCGCTACGGCTCCCTCCCGGTTCATTCGTTTGGAGAATATTCCCATGACCAGGACGGGAAAGAACGACGCCGCGGCCAGCCCGAAGGCAAAGGCCACCACGCTGGCCACGTAGTCGGGCGGGTTCACCCCGAAATATCCCGCAATCACCACCGCTGCTCCCGCCGCAATGCGCGCCACAGTCAACTCCTGGGATTCGGTTATGTCGGGCAGCAGCATGCGTTTGAGCAGGTCGTGGGAGATGGCCGATGAAATAACCAGGAGCAGCCCTGCCGCAGTGGAAAGAGCCGCGGCCAGTCCGCCGGCCGCTACCAGCGCTATGACCCAATTGGGAAGTCGGGCAATTTCGGGATTGGCCAAAACCATGATGTCCCGGTCAACCGTAATTTCATTCCCCTTCCATCCCTTCCTTTGAGCCTTGGAGGCATAGGCGGGATTTTCATCGTTGTAATACTGCATGATTCCATCCCCGTTCTTGTCTTCAAACTTGATCAACCCGGTCGATTCCCAGTTCTTGAACCATTCGGGAGCGTTGCTGTAGGCTGTGTTGGAGACGGTTTGCAGAAAATTGGTGCGGGCGAATGCTGCCACGGCGGGGGCGGTAAGGTAGAGGATGGCGATAAACAAAAGCGCCCAAAAAGCAGATAACCGCGCGTCTGATACTTTGGGAACGGTGAAGAATCGAATGATTACATGCGGCAGACCGGCCGTCCCGATCATGAGAGCCGCCGTTATAAAGAATACATCGATGGTGCTCTTGCTGCCGCTGGTGTAGGCGGAGAAACCGAGATCCCTGTTCAATCCGTTTAACCGGTCCAGCAGGAACACGCCTTCCTCCCCCTTGACCTCGGCCCCGAATCCAACCTGCGGAATCACGTTTCCAGTCAGGGTAATGGCGATGAAAATGGCGGGCAACAAGTAGGCAAATATCAGCACGCAGTATTGGGCTACCTGGGTATAGGTTATGCCCTTCATCCCCCCCAGCACCGCGTAGGTGAAAACGACCACCATGCCTATGAAGACCCCCCAGAAGATCTCAATTTCCAAAAACCGGGAAAAGACCACCCCGACCCCGCGCATTTGACCGGTCACATAGGTGAAGGAGATGAATATTGCGCAAATTACCGCGACCAGCCGAGCTGTTTTGGAATAATAGCGCTCCCCCACAAAATCCGGCACGGTGTATTGGCCAAATTTCCGCAAATACGGCGCCAGCAACAGGGCCAGCAGCACGTAGCCACCGGTCCATCCCATCAGGTAGACGGATCCATCGCGGCCCTGAAAACTGATGATCCCCGCCATCGAAATAAAGGACGCCGCCGACATCCAGTCCGCCGCCGTGGCAGCTCCATTGGCCAGGGGATGCACCGTCCCCCCGGCAACATAAAAACCCCTCGTGCTCATCACGCGCGACCATATGGCTATGCCGACGTAAACGCTGAAGGTAATAAAGATGAAGAGGTAGGTCCAGCCCTGAATGCCCATGGTCGATGGTCCTTCTTTCGCGGGTTAGCTCGCGTCACGGCCGGCTTTCGGCCCTTCCTCTTCCACTCCGTATGCCTTGTCCAGGCGGTTCATCCAAATGGTGTAGACCAGAATGATGAGCAGAAAAATGACAATGGAACCCTGTTGAGCCATCCAAAATCCTAAGGGAAATCCGGCAAATTTGAATCGGTCCAGCAAATCCACCGCAAGGATGCTCAATCCATACGATGTCCCAAACCATACCGCCAGAAGGAGAAGGAGGATTTTCAGGTTTGCCCGCCAGTATTTCTGGCGCGACCGGGAAGTTGAAGTCTCGTCCATTTGGGAATCAATTTTTCTCATGAACCGGTAAGTTTGCCCGTTGAAGGATGTAAATGGTCTTCCCCCTTATGCCCGATTCGATCCCGGTCACAACGAAAAACGCTCCCGCCGTTTTCATGGCCACGGCTCCATCGGCGTCTTCCATGCCCTGCAAGGCCGCTTCATTTGACCAACTGGGGCAACTCTGCCACCTTTCAAAAAAAGCTGGCTAACAGGACCCATTCGGTTATGAGTCAGATTTCAACTCAAATTTCCCTCACGTTGCATATGGCTGCAAATTCCATTCGCCTTCTCGTCTGTTTTATTGTTTTTGGAGTGTCGGTGGGCCCCTTTCCCGCCCTCGGCCAAGCGGAAGATCCCGCCTCGGCCCAGGAATCCCCTTCTTCGCCCAAGGCGGAGGCTTCGGAGGAAGACCAGAAACCCATTTTCAACCGGGAGGAACAACTTTTCCTTCTCTATGCCTGGTACCTGGTTTTTTCCAACCGTATCGATATGATCGATCTGAGCGAAAAGGAGAAACAAGCCTTTCTCGTAGGTATCAACTTGGGCCTGCAAAAGCGTTCATTGACCGGATGGGAGGATAGGATGCCGGAAGTCCGCAAGCTTATGGACGAGCGGTGGCAACCTGTCTTTGAACAACTCCAGCGCGAGCGCAAAGCCCAAACCGTTGAGTTGTTCGCCGATTTGGCCAACCGGGAGGAGGTGGTTAAAACCCCGTCCGGACTTTTCTACGAATTGGTCAGCGAAGGGACGGGTAAGTTTCCCACCGACACCGACCTGGTGAATGCCGAGTTTACGGCCAAATTAATCGATGGAACCGTTTTTGAAACCACTGAAGGGCGCGGCCCCATTCCGCTGGTGTTGGCGAATATGGTTCCCGGTGTTCGGGAAGGCCTCAAATATGTGCGCGAAGGCGGTATTATTAATTTGTGGGTCCCGTCCGAACTCGGATTTGGCAGCGAGGAAACACAGGGTATTCCCGCTGATTCGGCCTTGCTTTTCGAGTTCACCGTGCACGAGGTTTCCCCTGTGCCCGAAAGCCAATAGCCCAACCTCTGAGGTGTCAGCCCCCGGCCCCGTCGGGGTCATTTCTTGTAATCGTGCATGTTAATGCAGGATTTAAGAATTGACCCCTTCCCACCGTCTAGCCCGTCCGCTAGTTACACTTTTCAGCCCCGCGAAAACGAAAAAAGGTTGACGACACTTATCAGCTAAACTAATAAAAAAGATGACCCTTTCTTATAGGTATAGGCCGGGGCAAACTTCAAAGAAAGATCCGCTATGAAAGAACTGCTGTTTTGTCAAAAACGGGTGGGCATCGGCCTCTTGGCTGCGGCTTTGCCGCTCACCACTGTCACTTACGCACAGGAAGAGGATGACGACAGCATCTTCGACCTCTCTCCCTTCACCATTCAGGAGGATGAAGCGGTAGGCTATCAGGCCCTCTCGACCCTGGCTGGGACCCGGATTAAAACGGACCTGCGCGACGTGGGCGCCTCCATCCAGGTGATCACGGAGCAATTTTTGGAGGACACCGGCGCCACCGATGGGGCCACTCTTCTATCCTACGGTTTGAACACCGAGGCTTTGGGTGAGCACGGGAATTTCGCGCAAAAAGTGGGTGACGGCAGAGTGTCGATGAAACAACCTCACATCTCGGCCCAGCGGCTCCGTGGATTGCCGGGTCCCGGTGGTGCGGCCACCCTGACGCGGGATTTCTTCATCACCGATATGCCCTTCGATTCCTACAACACCACCGCGGTCACCATTAACCGTGGTCCCAACGCCCTGCTCTTTGGCACGGGCAAGGCCGGAGGCATTATCAACAACGCCACTATTCAGGCCACCACCTCGCAAAATTTTGGAGAGGTCAAGCTCCGCATCGGGCAAAACGGATCGCATAGAGAATCGTTGGATTACAACGCGGTGCTGTTGCAGGACCGCTTGGCGGTACGGGTGGCTCTATTGAATGAGGAGCAGCAATTTCACCAGCGGCCGGCCTATCAGGAAGACCAGCGGTTTTTTGCCGCCCTCACCGCGGTGTTGGCCGAGAATGAGAATTCCGACATATTCGGACCTACCGTATTACGGGCAAATATTGAAACGGCTGATTTGGACGGCACCCCGGTGAAGGTTCTGCCGCCCCCGGACCAGATGAGCGATTGGTGGAGTGTCTCCCGCCATGCTCCTTACGTGGCGCAAATCGAGGCCGAAACCGGATATGACGTTCCCGGCTACGTCGATGGCTCAAGTGATAAGGACGGCACGTTTATTTCCCAGTATACCCATAGCGATATGAGCCCCTCTCCCTGCTGTGGACATGGCAGAGGGGCGGCGCTCTCAGCTGGCGGTTGGGGGGCCAGCCTCACCTTTGCCGATATGAACAGCCCCGACCCGACCGTCGGTGCTGGTTCGAATGTGCACGGGTTTTTCGAATACGTTGCCTGGAATGGCTGGGGACACAGTTACATACACACCTATTCCGACAGCATCTACAGAAATGGCGGCGATGGGCCTTGGCGCAAGGGTTACGGTCCCAACAACACTGGGGTCCCCACCCTGAATGACAGGAACGTCCTGGACAATACCAAGGTTCTGCTGGGTGGGAACCTCAATCGTTCGACCAGCACCTTCGATGCCGCCAACATCACCTTGGAACAGCAACTGTTCAACGGCAAGGGAGGAATCGAATTCGTCTACGATGAACAGGAGTATTATAACAAATCCCTCTTTCCGTATGGGGACTGGTTTGGCATACAAATCGACGTCATGGAGTTTCTTCCCAATGAACAGCCCAATCCCAATGTGGGCCGGCCCGTCATGGCCGCCGAAATAGAAAAAAGGCAAAACACGTGGAACCGGGAAGCCGAGCGGGTGACTGCCTTCTATGAATTCGACTTCACGGAACAGGAAGGAGCCCTGGCTTGGCTGGGCAAACATATATTCACCGGCCTGTGGAACCAGCAGGAAATCAATTTCCTCGATCTGGATAACCGCAATCGCTGGGGGACTGCTGACAGCAATGCTCCCACCACCCATACCGTGAGAGACATCTTTGGCGGGGGCCTTATTTCCCGGAGCGGTGACCGTGCCGCGCTTTTAAAATACTATCTCGGTCCCGATTTGAGGGGCGTTTCCCGCTTTGAAGATGTCCGGCTCACCGAATACACCAGGGCGCGAATCCCCGATGACAACACCGATTGGCTACTCGGTTGGCAGAATGCTCCGGGGGGCGGCTCCGACCCGCCTAACGATTACGTGCCTGGAATGGGCGACCGCTTGCTCTACAACAACTTTAAAAACCGGGATATCACCGTCCAAGTCGGCGCGAGAAACCGGCAGGTCATAAAAACCAGCGCTCTGGCCTGGCAAAGCAAATGGCTCGACGGGCATGTGGTTGGATTGCTCGGTTGGAGAAAAGACAAATCCATTTCCGCCTCCCAGTTGGATGGCGCCGCTCGCGATTCCGAGGGATTTCCCTTGCCGGCCCAGTATCAATTGGGCCCCAAGGACCCGGAAATTGAAGGAGATACCGGTACGGCCAGTCTGGTGGTGCACCTTCCCAAAGACTGGACGGGAGATCAGGTTGGTATAAGCTTCCACCTCAACGAGTCGGAAAGCTTTGAACCCGTTCCTTCGCGGCGCAATATCCGCGGGGAGATACTGGCGCCTCCCAACGCCACCACGGAAGAAATGGGGGTGACCTTCGAATTCCTCGAAGGCAACCTTTCCCTGCGCATATCCGATTATGAAATGGTGGTATTCAGTACCTCTGGCACGGGCTCCTCCCAAATTGAACGCTTGACCGGAGTCTTGGATGGAGGCCTGGGAAACCAACAATGGGCCAACGCCATGCTTCAGGGAGTTGATTTTGACGCGGCCTACGCCCAATCGGCCCGCTTCGGCAACACGGGGAATTTCTCCTCTTACCAGGATGTTTTCAATGCCCTTAGCTCCTACCTGCCCGATCCCTTGAGAGGCCTGAGCAATCCCCGTTTTGAGCCAGCGCTTCCAAACGATGGCGCCACCTTCACGGTGAATCGCATCCCCAACATTTCCACCCAAAGTGAAGTGGTTTCCGAGGGAACCGAAATCGAACTGGTAGGGAACCTCACCAGCAATTGGCGGGTAGCGGTCAATTACGGCGAACAGGAAACCGTAGTCGACAATTCGATTCCGGCAGCCCTGGAAGTCGTCCTGCAGGCGCAACAGAATTTGAGGAACCTCAATCTCTACAACTTGCAGCACGATCCCAATCCCGCCATGGATACGGAGAATACCATCGGCGACGTGTTCGAAAGCATTGTTCTAAACCCATTGCTCAATATCAAGGCCCGGGACGGCACCATTTCAGACGAGCAGCGCAATAAGCGCATCAACCTTATTACCGCTTACGATTTCACCGAAGGTTCCCTGAGAGGATGGGGAGTCGGCGGCGCATATCGCTGGCAGGGCAAGGTGGCGGCCGGCTACGCCAAAATTCGCAATTCCGAGACCGATACTATTATCGACGACGTGACCCGGCCTTTCTTCGGCCCCAATGTATGGAATGCCGACGCCTGGGTGAACTACTCGGGTAAATTCCCCCTTATCCTGAACGACAATGTCGATTGGAGGATTCAGCTCAACATTCGCAATGTGCTTGGAGACGATGAGTATATCCCGGTGCACTATCATCCGACTGGCGTCTTGTCGGTGGTGCGCAACCCCAACCCGATGGATATCTACCTCACCAACACCTTCAGCTTCTAAACGAATCTGAACCCCGATTATTTTGCCGGCCTGCTTTGGCAAAAGCAGGCCGGCTTTTTTTGGGGGAAGCGAGTCCCCTGATACCGCCTCGGGGTCGTTTCACCGCTATCAACTCCTCCGCCAATCCACCAATTCCATCTGGATGAAACGGCGGCCGTTGAAAGAGTTCCAGGCAAGTTTGACCGCCAAGTCGATCGGGCAATCCGGGGGGGGCAGTCGGTCGGCCTTCTTCCAAGCCACGCCGTTCAGAGTCGTTCCATTCCCTTTTATCAGGGAGAAACGAAAATGATCTGCCCCGAACACTTGGGGAAACCGGGCCAAGCGCACTCCTTTGATGCCGAATACGGGCACGGGATTCCCCTCGCCAAACGGGTTGAGCCGATCGACCATTTCCATCAGCTCCACGGTTATGTCATCGACCCCCACATAAGCGGCAATTTCGAGTTTCGGCTCGTAAGAATCGCCTTCCAAAGCCCGTTTTACGGCCCGGTCGAAGGCCGCTTGGAACGCCGGAAGGTTGTGTATGGGCAGGGATACCCCCGTCGCCATGGGATGCCCTCCCCAACTTTCCAGAAGACCGCTGCATTGCTGTAGCACCTCCACCAGATTTACTCCCTCCACGCTGCGACCGGAACCTTTGGCCAAGGGGCCTTCTTTTCCCAAAACAATGGCGGGCACGTTATGTTTTCGGGCCAATCGACCCGCTACGATTCCGACCACGCCGTGGTGCCAATCGGGATTGTACAAGACGTGCCCGCTCACGTCGGGCAGCCCTCCCTCAATGTATTGGTCGGCCTCCCGCACCATCCGGCGTTGGATATTCTGCCGCTCCCGGTTCATCCGGTCGAGCTGGCCAGCCATATCCAGGCAGTCTTTGAAATTTCTTCCCAACAGCATCCTGACCGAAAGATCCGCATCGGCCAGACGACCGCTGGCGTTAATGCGCGGACCCAGCTTGAAAGAGATGTCCGATCCGGTCAGGGGAGTTCCCAACCCTATCCCGGATACGTGAAACAATGCGTGCAACCCGCTCCGTTGGGTGGACCGGAGCGCTTTGAGGCCGGCACGGGTAAGAATCCGGTTTTCCCCCGTCAACGGAACAATGTCGGCCACGGTTCCCATGGCCACGAGATCCAGATAGTCCTTCAAATTCGTTTTGTAAGCGGTTGGGTCGCCTTCGTTTCTCAAATCCTTCACCAGGCCGTGTGCCAACTTGAAAACCAGTCCTACTGAACACAGGTCTCTCCAAGGCCGGTCTTCCTCGTCGTTGACATGTGGATTAATGAGAATGGCCGGGACCGGCCGGTCGCAGGTTGAGCGGTGATGGTCGATTATGATGACATCCACCCCTCTGGATGCGAGATAGTCGAGTTCCTCCATGGAATTGGTTCCGCAATCCACGGCAATAACCAGGTTGGGGGCGCTGGACTCCAGGGTCCGGTCGATGACGGCCCGGGACAGGCCGTACCCTTCCCGCACCCGGTGAGGGACGGTGTAGTGCGGAAAAATTCCAAACCGGTTGAGCGTGTGAACCAGCAAGGCGGTGCTGGTTACCCCATCGACGTCGTAATCTCCAATTATGCTGATGCGCTCATTTTTTGCCATGGCGCCGCGAAGGCGCCGCACCGCATCCAGAAGATTGGTGATGCGGAAGGGATCGTCCAGTTGCCTAAGGCGTGGATGGAGAAAGGCTTTGGCTTCATCGGGGCTGGACAGGTTGAGCCGGATCAGAAGCTGAGCCATCAGGGGAGGGACATCCAAGGCTGTGGCCAAATCCCGGACGCGCCGCCGGGAAACCGTTGCCTTCCGCCAAACCATGAGCCCTCAGGCGGGAGATTTGGACTTGGGCTTCGATTTCGATCCGGCCTCCCACTCGTACTTGGGCAAGTGTTCCTTTTGAGATTCCACGTGTCGTCGATCGCCTTTGTGCCACCAGAAAAATACCGGACTGGCGATAAAGACCGAGGAAAAGGTTCCGGTAAGGATTCCCACCAGAAAGGTAAAGGCAAAATCGCGGATGATTCCCGTCCCGAATACCAACAGGGAGGTCGTCACCAATAAGGTGGTCAGGGAGGTCAAAATCGTCCGGGACAAGGTCTTGTTGATGGCCAAATTGACCAATTGCCCCAATTTCAATCCCGGGTTGAGGTCCAGTTCTTCCCGGATGCGGTCGAAAACCACGATGGTATCGTTCAACGAGTAGCCCACGATCATGAGCAGGGCCGCCACCATGGGGGCAGAGAACTGATGGCCAAAAAGAGCGAAGATACCGATGGTCATGAACAAATCGTGGATGGTGGCGACCACCGCTCCGACGCCAAAACCGACTTCAAATCGCAAGGCCACGTAGAGCAGGATGCAGATCAGCGCGATCCCAATGGACAAAAACGCGTTAAACTGAATTTCCTTTCCCACCGATGGGCCGATCATGTTGTTTCCGATCCTTTCGAGGCCCTTACCGGGAAACGTATCCACCAGGGCTTTGGAAAGGCTGTCCCCTTGTTCAAAATTGGTTTGAACTTTCAAAATGGTCTTCCCGCCCGCTCCCAAAGGGGTCTGACGCGTGAGGTTGACATTCTCAATTCCGAGCTCGCTGGCCACCGATTCTGCCTCGCCCAGGGTCAGATCCTCCTCGAAGTGAAAGGAAATTTCATCTCCTCCCGTAAAATCGATTCCGTAAATGTCTTCTCCCCGGTAAATAAGGCCGGCGATTCCCACTGCTACGATGATCCAGGAGGAGGCAAAGGCATATTTCCGGTAGTTGAGGAAATTGATTTTGGGTTCCTTGAGCAAAGCGAGGGTGAACATGCGCTGGACAAAGCCCGTGTTCACCAACAGATCGAGGATGAAACGGCTGACCAGGAGCGCGCAAAACAGAGTGGCGCCGATGCCGATGGCCAAGGTGACGCCAAAACCCTTTACCGGACCCGTGCCAAAGTAAATGAGGATAAATGAGGTGATGAGCGTGGTGACATTGGCGTCCAAAATAGTGGACAGGGCTTTGTCAAAACCGCCCAGCAAGGCGTTGGGCAGGGTCTTGCCGGTTCGCAATTCCTCCCGCATCCGTTCAAAGATCAGAATATTGGCATCGACGGCCATTCCTATGGTGAGCACCAATGCGGCGATTCCCGGGAGGGTCAGCGTGGCGTCGATACTGGCCAGCGTCCCCAGAACAATAATCAGGTTTACCACCACTGCGATCAGGGCCACCAACCCGGCCACCAGGTAATACCCCAGCATGAAAAGGACCACGGCGGTAGCGCCTATGGAAAAGGCCTTGACCCCGGAATCGATCGATTCCCGGGCCAGGGTGGGCTCTACTTCATACATCTCCGCCACACGAAGCGGTATATCGAGCGGATTGTTTAATCCGTTGGAAATCTCCTGGGCTTCGCGCAAAGTGAAGGAACCCGTAATCCGGGCCGACCCACCCGGAATCACTTCCTGAACACTCGGAGCGGTGAGCAATTCCCCGTCCAAGGTGATGGCCAGCCGGCCCGGAATGTTGGTCGTGTTCCCCCGGACTATTTCCCGGGTGAGCTCGGCGAATTGGTCGCCTCCCTCCGAGGTAAAATTGATTTGGATCTCGTAAGCGCCAAACTCTCCCACCGAGGGATTGGATTTGGCAATGGCCTCGCCCGTCATTTCCGGAAGGCGTTTGACAAACAGATAACTGGTTTCAATGACCCCGTCAGGGGCCTCCTGGTCGAGCCCCTTGACCTCGTAGCCCACCGGGGCGGTCGTATCGTAGGGCCCGGTAGGGGTCCGGGTGCGGTGGACCAATTTGAATTCCAACCGGGCTGGTTTCTTCAGGACGTCCACCACCTCAGGATTTTCCGTGGTGGATACTCCCGGCAATTGAACTTCGATGCGGTTTTCTCCCACCGGGCGAATGACCGGTTCGGTCACCCCCAGTGCATTTATCCGGTTGCCCACAATGTCGATGGCCTGTTCCAGATCGCCTTCCTTCTCGGAGGGGTCGGTCGCTTCCGATAAATCCAACTCCATGACAAAGGCCACTCCCCCTTTTAAATCGAGACCCGGTTGAAGCCTCGATTTGGAAGCATCGAGCAGAGCATCGAGCAACACCTGGTTGCGGCGCTCCGTATTGCGCATGGAGGATTCCAGGGTTAAATGGGGGAAATACTGGGCCAAATCGATTTCCCGCTCCAAGGCGATTGCGCGCAGAGCGAGATAAATACTGGAATAATCGTCGTTGCCGTAGGCCGTCTCCGCTTCCCCTAGCAGAGAAATAAAGGCTTCAGCCCCATTGCATTCCGCCAACAGGTATTCCTTGAATTGGGTGTCCCGGATTGGATTGAGATAGAGAATCGCCGTAAAGACGATGACGGCGGAGAGAAGGAATTTCCAAAGCGTGCTACCAGACATGGACAAAAAGAAAGCCGGGAGGGTTCAGCGGGATGATGGTGCCGTTCCATCCGGAGAAACCTTCCCCTGAATGAAGGTTTTCTGGATTTCCACTTTTGTTCCTTCCGCGATGCGAACGACGAACCGGTCTTCCTTGACGTTGGTGATGATTCCAAAAATCCCGGAAGCAGTGATGACGTTATCTCCGGTCGACAACTCTTCGATCATCTGCTTGTGCTGCTTCTGCTTTTTGCGCTGGGGGGCAATGAGAAAAAAGTACATGGCACCGATGATCAAAACCCAGAACAATAGCATCATCATCCCACCGTTGCCCGAAGCCTGGGCAAAATGCTCGAGAAAAATATTATGAGGTATGGTTTGCATATTGAATGCGAAATTTGAAACGGGGGGCCCAAGGGGTCAAACCTGAATAATCCTTAGTTGGGTGACTTTTTGAAGGCTCGCCCATTCCTTTTCCCTATTGCCTGGCGCCATTCGATTCAGGCGGTCAAGTGGGCGTAATCGCGGGCGGAGAGCAAATCATCCAAATCGGTCCTGTCGGCCAGGCGTATTTTAACGATCCATCCCTCCCCGTAGGCGTCCTGGTTGATTAATTCGGGCTCGTCCTCCAATGCGGTATTTATTTCGAGGATCTCTCCGGCCACCATCAGGTAAACGTCCGAGGCGGCTTTGACCGACTCTACGACGCAGAAACTTTCCCCTTTGGCAAAATCTTCTCCCTCCTCGGGTAACTCGACGAAGGTGATATCGCCCAAACGGCTTTGGGCAAAATCGGTTATGCCGACTTGGGCCGTCCCGTCGTCCAGCAAACGGAGCCATTCGTGGTCTTTGCTGTATTCGAGTTCGTCCGGAATGTTGTTCATGTAATCGAATGCGCTTTTTGGCCAAGTTTACCCTTTATTCCCTCTAATACCTATTCGCCGCTCAAGTGCAAGGGAGGCTTTCCCGGGCGAATGGCCAACCGGTTACCCCTTACCTCTACCTCGAGGTTTGGGGAAGAGACGTATTCTGCTCCTATCAGGGCCGAACCAATCGGCTTGTTCAGAATGGGCGATTGGGTGCCCGAGACCACCTTTCCGACCGCCTCATCCCCCACAAATACCGGGGTTCCCGGCCGTGCGATTCTGCGGTCATCAACGGTAAAATAGAGAATCCGGCGGGGAAGGCCGGCCATTTTCTGTTCCCTTAAAGCCTCCTTGCCCACAAAGGCAGCCTCCTTTTTCAATTTCACGGTCCAACCGATCCCGCCCTCGAAGGGCGTAATGGTATGGCTGATTTCGTGTCCGTAAAGTGGGTAGCCGGCCTCTAACCTCAAGCTGTCCCGCGCGCCCAATCCGGCCGGGAGCAGTCCGAGGCCGCCGCCGGCCTCCAAAACGGACCGGGCAATTTCCGGGCCCGCCTCCCAGGGCGCGTAGATCTCGAATCCCGATTCCCCGGTATATCCCGTGCGGCTGATGATGGATGAATAGCCGGCAAATTTACCCTCCGTAAAATGATAATATTTCAACTCGGCCAAGTTTTCGGAGGTGAGCCCGGCGGCGATCCTTTGGGCGGCCGGGCCCTGGAGAGCCAACTGGCAATATTGGGTCGATACATCCCGCACTCGACAAGCAAAAGGAGCCGACTCTCGGGTTATCCAGTCGAGGTCCTTTGCAGTATTGCCGGCATTGATGCAAAGAAAATAGTCGTTTTCTCCCCTGCGGTATACCAGCAGATCATCTACTACGGTCCCCTCCTTGTAACACATGGGGGTATAGACCACGCGCCCTTCCGTCATGCTACGGATACGGTTGGTCACGAGATGGTCGAGAAACAAACCCGCTTCAGGGCCTTGCACCAAGACCTCCCCCATGTGGCTCACGTCGAACAAACCGGCCGTTGTCCTCACCGCTCGGTGCTCGGCCAAAATGCTGGTGTACTGAACCGGCATGTCCCAGCCGCCGAAGGGGACCATGTGGGCGCCGTTGGCCCGGTGGAAGGCGTGCAGAGAAGTTTTTTTCAGACGGCCGGGCATAGGGAGAGATCCCGGATATAAGAGGAAAGCCAATCGGAAAACGCCAGTACTTTCCCCTTTCCCGCCCCTAAAATCAAACGCTTGAAATTTTTCCCGAAATTTTTCAAACTGCCAGCGATATGAAAATTTTTTGGCCCGAGCCGTTGGTATTTACTGCTTCAAAAGGTAGCTGACCCATTTCTCCGGTTTTTCCATTTCGATAACCGCATGGGCTCTCGGCCAAACCATTCATGACTCCCCTAATCCTTGCTGTAATCCTGACCATCGTCATTTCCGCACTGTGTTCGGTTTTGGAGGCCATGGTTCTCAGCACTACTGCCGCCGAGGTCGAATCCCTCAAACAACGAGCCGGGAATCGTGGAACCTTGCTGGGGCAAATGATCGGGGAAATCGACGAAACCATTTCGGCCATTTTGACCCTGAACACCATCGCCAACACGGCGGGCGCCACGGTGGTGGGAACTCTCGCCGCCGCTCAATTTGGCAGCGCCGCCGCCGGCATTGTGGCTGGGATAATGACGTTCCTGATTTTGATTTTCTCGGAAATCATTCCAAAAAACGTGGGGGTTGCCTATCGCGGTTGGATTCAGCCTTATTCCGTCCACCTCCTGTGCTTCATCCGGTTTTTGATGAAGCCGGTCACATATTTTACCCGCAAATTCGTCCGCATCCTGGTGAAAGACCAGCATGGGACCAGCGAACAGGCGGAAGAGGAAATCAAGCTGTTGGCGGAAAAGGGCGCCAAAGAAGGGAAGCTGCGCCACGCCGAGGCGGATGTTATCAGCAACGCCCTGACCCTGGATGACGTGGCTATCGACGACATCATGACCCCGCGAACAGTGGTATTCGCTCTGGAAAAAAACTGGACTGTCGCCGAGGTTTTCAAGGGGTATGAAAACATCCCCTTCGCACGCATTCCCGTTTACGAAGAAACCATCGACCAGGTCATAGGCATGGTTCGGAGACGCGACCTTTTGCAGGCCATGGCCGGCGATGGTCACGACACAAAAGTGTCCGAGTTGATGCTACCGGCCCTCTTTGTGCCCGAAACCGCCAATGGCGCCGATACGCTGCAACGGCTTCTTTCCAAGCAGCAACAATTGGCCGTGGTAGTGGATGAATTCGGCTCCGTAACCGGGGTTGTCACCATGGAAGACATCATCGAGCACATACTGGGCAGGGAAATTTTCGAAAAGGACGATGTGGCAATCGACATGCGGGAATTGGCCCGGGCAAAAAATGCCCAGAAGCTGGGCAAGGGGCAATAGGTGGTAAAATCGAACCAAGCCAGATCACAGGAATGACGGTCTCGTATCAGGGTTCTCAATACTGGCGCCACGATTGGGATCCGTTCGTGGTCCAATTTTCCGAAACCTGGGGCATCCGCTGGTACGGATTGGCCTATGTCTTGGGATTTCTCACCGCTTCGTGGTTGTTGGGATTTTACTTCAAGCACGGGAGGTCGCCCATGAATCAGGAAAGGCGTTTCAATGCCCTGATCGTTCTCATTCTGGCCACCTTGGCTGGCGGCCGTCTCGGATACATGCTCCTTTACGATTTGAATACCCTGCTCCTGGCCCCCTGGAAGATCTTCAAGGTCTGGGAAGGGGGAATGGCCAGCCACGGGGGGATCGCCGGCTTGGCCTTCGCGGTTTGGTATTTGGCCCGCAAGCACGGCTACTCCAAATCGAAACTGGCCGATATCGTGGTAACGTTGGGTCCCCCCGGCATATTTCTGGGCAGGCTGGCAAATTTCATCAACGGAGAGTTGTGGGGGAAAATCTCCACGGTCCCTTGGGCCGTTGTATTTCCCGCAGCATCTCCCTCCGGAGTTCCCCGCCACCCCAGTCAACTCTACGAAGCCGCGCTGGAAGGCCTGTTTCTCATCATCTATCTCCAGGTGCGTTTCTGGAGGAGTTCCGTTGTCCGCCGTTATCCAGGGCATTTATGCGGGGAATTTTGTCTGCTCTACGGCCTGCTGCGCATTGTGGGAGAACTCTTCCGAGAACCGGATGCCGGGTTGATACTGGGCATGAACAGGGGTATTTTTTATTCCCTGTTCATGGTTTTGGCCGGCCTCGGCATTATCTGCTCAGCCCGAAAACGATCGGGTTCACAACCTCCCGCGTAACGGACTAGCCCGCATTTCTCATGGGCCTAAACAATGGTGGAATCCCGTAAAATTGCGTTCTTCAGGATCACGATCACCCCGTCGCGCACCAAATAACCGTCCCCCTTCGACCCGTCCGAATGCCCATCCGGGGAAATATGGACGTTGTCCCCAATCCGTGCGTTCTTATCCAGAATGGCGTTGCGTATGACGCAATTCCGGCCCACCCCGACATCGGGGCGGCCCAAGGCGCGGTTGGTTTCGAGTTCATCGGGGGTTTCGTAGTAATCACTACCCATCATCACCATTCGCTCCAGTGTGGACCCCTCCCTGATGATGGAACGCACTCCGATAGAGGATTCTTTCAATTGCGCCCCGCGCACGATACACCCGTCCGCCACGATAGCATGATCCATCACACAATTATTGATTCTTGAGGCCGGGAGGAATCGGGCATGCGTATACACCGGGAAATCGTTCTCAAAACAGTTATAGGGAGGATACTCCCGAGTGAAGGAGAGATTGGCCTCAAAAAACGCGCCGACCGTCCCAATATCCTCCCAGTAGTCATCGAAAATAAAACTGCACAGTTTGCGCTTTCCCAACAGGGAAGGAATCACCTCTTTTCCGAAGTCGGTCATGTCGTTTTTCAGAGATTTTCGAAGCACCTCGCGGTCGAATAAGTATATGCCCATGGAAGCCAGGCAGTGTTTTTCCTCAACCTTCCGATCAAATTTTCTTTCCAGAGCCTGGCCGATGGCCAAATCTTCGATCACGGCCGGATCGGTGGGTTTTTCCACAAATTCGGTAATACTCAAATTGTCCTGGACCCGCATCAGTCCCAGGCCTCGCACTTGACCGATCGGCATCGCTTTTGCCGCAATGGTCGCCTCCGCTCCGGTTTCAATGTGCTGGGCGATAAGCTCGTTGAAATTCATCCGGTAAAGCTGATCGCCCGATAATATGAGCAGGTAATCGAACTCGAAATTGCCGAAATGATGGAGGTTCTGCCTTACCGCATCCGCCGTCCCCTGATACCAATTGGCATCTTCGGAGGTTTGTTCGGCAGCCAGAATGTCGACGAACCCCCCTCCGAAATGATCAAACTTGTAGGATTCCCGGATGTGCCGGTGGAGGGATGCGGTGTTGAATTGGGTCAGCAAATAAATCCGGTTCAGGCCCGAATTCAAACAGTTGCTTATGGGGATATCCACCAAACGGTATTTCCCCGCCAGTGGCACGGCCGGTTTACAGCGTTCTCTGGTCAGGGGGTAAAGACGCGCCCCGCGGCCACCGCCCATGATTACCGATAAAATCCTTGGGGTCATAAGAAAGTTGTTTTCTGGCTTCCACAGGGCATCATTTCGAGCCATTAATTCAGGACAATCTAAAAATGTGTGGAATTGTTGGATACCTGGGCGGACGGAATGCCACTGGCATTTTGCTGGAGGGGCTGCAGCGGTTGGAATACAGGGGGTACGACTCGGCCGGTTTGGCTACCTGCCACCGGGGCTCCCTGCAGGTTACCAAGCGGGTTGGACGGGTCAAAAAGTTGGTTGGAGCGGTCTCGGGCAAACCCAGCCGGGCAAAATTGGGCATTTGCCACACCCGCTGGGCCACCCATGGCAGGGTGACCGAAGAAAACGCCCATCCCCACCTCAGTTGCGACGGCAAGATCGCCCTGGTCCACAACGGAGTAATCGAGAATTACGTCCCCATCAAAAAATTTCTGGAGTCCGCCGGCTACACCTTTTCTTCCCAGACGGACACCGAAATTCTCTCCAATTTGATCGCCTACCATTACCGTAAGGAAATGGATTACGGAGAAACCAGCCGGTTGTTCGAAAGCGTCCGTAAAACCCTGCGACAGGTGGAGGGCACCTACGGAATAGCCGTCATCTGTGCGGATTGCCCCAGTGAAATTATCGGGGCCAGGAATGGATCCCCCCTGATTCTCGGAGTGGGAAAAAAGGAGATTCTCTTGGCCAGCGACGTGGCCGGCCTGGTCAGTAGAACGCCTAAGGTGGTCTACCTGAACGACGGGGAAATCGTTCGCATCCGCGAGGGAGACTTTTCCATTTCCACCCTGGATGCCGAGGCTATCCACCCCGTCATCAATGAGGTGGACTGGGACGTGTCGGAGAGCGCCCTGGGCCATTTCCCGCATTATATGTTGAAGGAAATTTTCGATCAGCCCGAAGCGCTGGAAAATGCCATGCGGGGCCGGTTCGCCATGGACAAAAGTACGGCCAAATTTGGCGGTTTGAATGTCACTCCACAGGATTTGCGGCAAATCGACCGCATCATGTTGTGCGGCTGCGGCACGGCCTGGCACGCCTGTCTGAGCTTGGAGTTCCTTCTCGAAAAGTTTGCCCGTATCCCCGTCGAGGTGGAATATGCCTCCGAATTCCGCTACCGCAACGCCCCGCTGGACAAAAATACCCTTTTCATGGTGGTGAGTCAGTCCGGGGAAACGATTGATACGCTGGCGGCCTTGCGCGAATCGAAAAGGAAGGGGTACACCTCCCTCGCAATCACCAATGTAGTGGGTTCCACCATAGCGCGGGAATCCGACGGAGGTATCTACCAACATGCCGGTCCGGAAATCGGGGTGGCATCGACCAAGGCTTTTACTTCCCAGCTCCTTCTTGGCGCCATGCTGGCCCTCTACCTGGGGCGCCTGCGGGATATGAGCTTCAACGACGGGGTGGAGTTTGTAAAGGGGCTCCGGACCGCCCCGGAAAAAGCCGGGGCCATTCTGCAACGGTGCAACCAAATTGAGGAGATCGCATTAAAATATGCCCACAAAAATGATTTTTTGTTCCTGGGCCGCTTGAGCATGTTCCCCATCGCCCTGGAAGGGGCTTTGAAACTCAAGGAGATTTCCTACATCCACGCCGAAGGTTATCCGGCCGCAGAAATGAAACATGGGCCCATCGCCTTGGTAAGCGAAGACTGTCCTTCCCTGTGCTTTGCCACTGAAAAGGATACCCTCAGCAAAGTGATTTCCAATATCCAGGAGGTCAAAGCCCGCAATGGAGAGGTTATCGTGGTCCGCAATGATTCGTGCCGATTGCCCGACGGCCTGGCCGATGATGAAATTGTCATTCCGGACGCACACGGATCGATAATGCCCCTGTTAGCGGCTATTCCCATGCAACTTCTCAGCTACTACATCGCCGTGGAACGCGGTTGCGATGTCGATAAACCCCGGAATCTGGCCAAATCGGTCACGGTTGAATAATTAGTGAGAGGGCAAATAGGGAGGTTTCGTCCGCCCCGGCGCCAGCGCCGCAGGATGGGCCAACGGACCAATCCCAACTGACGAGATCGCAACTGAGCGCGATGCAGATCTACATGCGAGAAATTGGCCAGACCGATCTCCTCACCCCGGAGCAGGAAGTCAAACTGGCCCAAAAGATCCGGGAGGGAGATACCCCGGCCCGCCATCTCATGATCAAAGCCAACCTGCGTTTGGTGGTAAAAATCGCCCGCGATTATTCCAACTTCGGCCTCCCCTTGGGTGATATCATCAGCGAAGGAAACATCGGGTTGATAAAAGCGGTGGACCGTTTCGACCCCCAAAAGGGAGGAAAATTCAGCACCTATGCCGCTTGGTGGATCAAACAATCCATCAGAAAGGCTCTGGCCAAGCAGGGTAAAACCATCGGCTTCCCGGTTCACTTGGTGGAAAAGATTGCCAAGATTAGAAGAATTACCCTTCATCTCTCCGGGGAACTGGGGCGCGATCCCACCGAGGACGAGGTGGCTTCGCAGGTGGGGTTGCCCGCCCATAAGATTGCTCACTTGAAAAGCGTCAGCATCCGGCCCGCCTCCCTGGACGCGCCGGTTGGAGAAAATCGATCCATCTCCTTTGGCGAGATCATCCGCGACGAAAATGCTTTGAGCCCCTTTGAGAACCTGCACAACAAATCCCTGGCCACGGAAATTTCCCAAACCATCGGGCAACTGGATGAACGGGAAGAGAAGATCATTCGGTTGCGGTTTGGGTTGGATGGCGAATCCCCCAGGACCCTGGAAGAAGTGGGGAGGGTTTTCGGCATATCCCGCGAACGGGTACGTCAACTGCAGAATGCCTCCCTGATCAGAATGCGCCGGGTGATGGCCGAAAGGAATAGACAGCGGACCCGACGGGAACTCGAAGAAAAGGAACGTCAACGCCGCCGCATGAGGGTCCTTAAGGAATTCTTCGATGCCAAGCGCAGGGAAAGGGAAGCAAGAGACGGAATCGAGCCGTTGGCCGGAGCGGGCGCAGATTGACCCCGGCGGGAATTGTGAGACATGCGGGCTAAGGTCAGTCCTCCTTTGTCGCCTCGTCCAGAATATCCCCCAGGGACATGAGGTCTACCCCTTCTTTGGGCGCGTCGAACGCGGCCCTTTCCGCAGCCAATTCAGTAACACTGTAGGTGGCCGCTTTGATACTCAGGCCAATGCGCCGCTCTTCGTGGTCGATTTTGATGACGCGGGCGGTTACGACCTGACCGATTGAGACGATATCTTTGATCTTTTCCACGCGATCTTCGTGTATCTGGCTGATGTGTACCAACCCGTCGATGCCGTCCCGCAGTTCGACAAAGGCCCCGTAAGAAGTGATCTTGGAGACCTTGCCCTCAACCACGTCCCCAATTCGGAAAAAGGTTTCGATGCTCCCCCATGGATCGGTGGACAGTTGTTTGATGCCGAGAGAGATGCGTTGCTGATCCGGGACTACATCGAGCACGATCGCCTCCAACTCCTCGCCCTTCCTCAAAACTTCATTGGGGTGATTGACCTTGCGGGTCCAGGACATGTCGGAAACGTGCACCATTCCATCGATTCCCTCTTCCAGTTCGACGAATGCTCCATAGGTGGTAATATTGCGAACCTTCCCGCGAACCCGCGCTCCTACCGGATAGTTGTGCACAACCATATCCCAGGGATTTGCTTCAAGTTGGCGGATCCCGAGAGAGATTTTCTGATCCTCTTTCTGGATGCCCAATACAACCGCCCCAATCGTATCTCCCACGCGAAGCAAATCTCCCGGTCTGGTGATGCGTTTGGTCCAGGAAAGCTCGGTGACGTGGACCAGGCCCTCGACCCCTTCTTCCAGTTCGATAAATGCGCCGTAAGGCACCAGGTTGACCACCCTGCCATCAACCCTTCCGCCAATCGGATAACGTATTTCGATGTCATCCCACGGATTCGGGGTCAGTTGCTTGAGCCCGAGGGATACGCGCTCCTTCTCCCGGTCCACTTCGATAATCATGATGTCGACCTGCTCACCGATCTTAACCATCTCACTGGGATGGGAAATCCGCCCCCAGCTCATGTCGGTAATGTGGAGCAGTCCGTCCAGGCCATCGAGATCGATGAAGGCCCCGTAGTCGGTGATGTTCTTCACCGTCCCTGGACGAATGTCCCCGGGTTGCACTTCGGCCAGTATTTTCTGACGCTTGACCTTCCTTTGTTCCTCAATCAGTTCCCGCCGGGAAATAACGATGTTTTTGCGGTCCTGATTTATTTTCAGGACCTTGAAGTCGTAGGTCTGGCCCACGTACTGTTCCAGATTCTTGGGGGGTTGAATATCTATCTGGGAGGCGGGTAAAAAAGCGTCGACCCCGATGCTCACGATCAGTCCTCCCTTGACCTTTGCCTTGACCCGACCCGATACAACCGTGCCTTCCTGGTAATTGGAGAGGATTTCCTCCCAGTTTTTCTTTTGCTCGGCCTTGTCGAAGGATATGACCGGACTGCCATCCATGTCTTCGATTTTGTCGAGAAAAACTTCGATCTCCTGACCGATTTCCAAATCTCCCAGATCGACAAATTCGTGACCGGCAATGTTTCCTTCCGATTTTGCGCCAATGTCTACGACGACTTCATTCTGGCGGATTTCCATGATGGTTCCCTGGATAATGGAACCCTCTTTTAGATTCTCAAAGTTTTGCCCCTTCAGAAGTTCTTCCATTAAGGTGCTCATAATAAGCTTTGTTCGATAACTTTCCCTTTGGGGGAAGGCATTTATAATTAGTTAATGATCAATAATTTATAGCTTAGACTGCCACTGCTTGATCGATCGGCCGGCAGGGCGGAAAAGGACACCAGCATGGCAGGCAAAGTGCCAGTTTCAAGAATTTTATTGGCCGAGGACCGGACCCTGCCGGCCCTACCGCTCTCCTCTCAATACACCACCTTGTTGAGCGGGTATTCGATGATGCCTTCGGCCCCGATGTTTTTGAGAGCCGGGATAATTTCGCGAACCACCGTTTCGTCGATAATGGTCTCGACCGCCACCCATTCATCGTCACCCAGGGCGGAAATGGTGGGGTTGCGCAGAGCCGGCAATTCGACGAGAAGACGCTCCAGATGATCTTTCCGTATATTCAGCTTCAGCCCCACCTTGCCGTTCGCCTCCAGGGCAGCTTGTAAAAGCAGGCTGATTTGCTCCATCTTTCGCCTCTTTTCCGGTTGGGTCCAACTATCCCTGTTGGCGATCAATTTGGTGTTGGTTTCCAGAATCGTATCCACCACCCGCAAATTGTTGGCCCGAAGGGAGCTGCCCGTTTCCGTCAGGTCGACGATCGCATCCACCAGGTCGGGCGCCTTGACCTCCGTCGCCCCCCAGGAAAATTCAATATTCGGCTTGATCCCCTTTGCCTCAAAATACTGGCGCGTGATATTGACCACCTCGGTAGCCACAAATTTTCCATCCAGGTCCTCCGGCTTCTCTACGGGAGAGTCCTCGGGAACGGCCAGCACCCACCGGGACTTCCTCCTCGAAGTCCTGCTGTAGATCAAATCGCACACCTCCACCACGTCCGAATTATTTTCCACCACCCAATCCCAACCGGTCAGGCCGCAGTCGAAAAACCCATGCTCCACGTAACGGCTTATCTCCTGAGCTCGCACAAACCGGCCGTCCAGTTCCGGGTCATCCAACACCGGACGATAGGACCGCGAGCTCTTGACGATGCTGAATCCAGCCCTGGCAAAAAGCTCGATAGTGGATGCCTCCAGGCTGCCCTTGGGCAGTCCCAGCATGAGCAATGGCGTTTTCATGGTAGTAATCTCCCCGACATTGCTATCCACTCACGAGGCCACAACAAAAAAATCTACTCAGGCACAGAAGGGGTCGAAGGAAACATTAACATCTGTTTCCTGACTGCGGTCCGCCTGCCCGCAACTCGAGGTCAGGCAGGTAGTCATTTCCCCTCATGGGCTGTCCGAATCGTTTAAGCGCGATGCAAAATCGAGAAAAATGTTAATGGTTTGCGTTTGACCCCTTTTTACCCCCCCTTAACTCTGGACAGTTCCCCAATTCATGGTGTTTTCCCCCATAGTCTACCTCCCATCATTCCCATCGAGTCCGGCCTGGTCATAACGGATCAAAGCGTCCTGGCTTTGGGAGCGAGCCACGTGTCAGTGGCTCAGTTTTCCGGTAGCCGCAGGGACGGGCTGGTTTTAAACCGAGCCATGCGTCGAACGGTGGATTCCGATCCCGAAAAAAGAGAGGAGTGGTTGTCCGCCGTGAGGGACGAATTGATGGAGATGCGGTCCTTGTTCCCCCTTAAGAGCGTGTGGGGCCTGGTCCTCCCGGAATGGGTTGTGCTGACCAAGCATTTGAGGGTTACCCGCATCGAAGGGGACGGGCAAAAAGAAGTGGTTCGTTTCGAAGCGGACCAGGCCTTCCCCAATGGATTGGAGGGGTTTCATTGGGCCTATGGCGTTTTACATGACGACGGGGTCGAGCGCGACGTGTTGGTGCACGTGGTGGAGAGCAATTTTCTCGAAAACCTGCTCGAAATGCTCCGCTCATTTGAAATCCAGCCCCACTTTATCGATGCGTTCGTATCCGCCCACCTCAATGCTTACACCTATAACTATGGAGGGGACACGACCCGGACCTTGCTACTCGATATCGGGGCTCGGTCGGTTTCGCTTTCTGTGGCAGGGGGTAACGGGGCGCCCTTCCTGAGAAGCCTGAGTTTTGGGGGCAGTCAAGTTACGCAGGCCCTTGCGAACGAGCTCGGCCAGAGTTTTGAAGAAGCCGAAAAGCTTAAAATTCAATGGCTGGACAACCCCGCTGAAGACCCAGCCCATCTGGCGCTACTCAACCGGGCCTCGGAAGGATTGGTAAGGCGCATGCTCAATGAGGTCCAGCGTTCCCTGGCGCTGTATCGACGACACTATCAGGCGGGAAATCCGGCTAGAGTCCTACTGTCGGGAATGGCCAGCCTCCTGCCGGAACTGGCTGACCGCCTTGAGCGGGAAGCGGGTATTCCCGTAATCCTCTACGATCCTTTTAAGAATCTGTCTTTGGCGGACGAGATTGTTCCGGGCCGCGCCGTCGAATGGGCCCCTTCACTGCCTGGCCGAGTGGGAGTGGCTGCCCGCCTGATCGGGGCTTCCCCCATCGACATCAATTTGCTGCCGGAGTCCCATTCCTGGGGCTTGGCCTTTTCCGAGAAAAAACCGTGGCTGAAAGCGGCCGCAGGACTATTTCTGGGGGCCGGGGTTCTCATCGGGTTAAAGTTCCAGGGCCAAGCCTGGAACCTGCAGGGGGAAATAGAGCGGGCGGGCCTGCAGGTCGGTTCCATGGAAGCATCAGCCCAGGATGTCCGGGCTGCCTACGAAAAATTCAACACCTTGAAGTTTCGCGATGTCAGCCAGGCCGAGCTTCGCTACGAACGCATTTGGTATGTATTATTATTGGCGGACCTTCAGGGACGGCTCAATCAGGTGCAGAACGTATGGCTGGAATCCTTCCGCGCCGTGTCGGACGATGCAGGCGACCGGCAGTTGCGGGTGACGGGCAGTTTGTTGGATCGACAAAACCCCTTATCGGTTGTCAGTTCGGATTCCCGCAGACAAGTGGAATCCCTTTTGACTTCCTTCGAGGGCTTGCCCTTCATCGCAACGGTAGGAGACCGCCGTTTTGACACCTCACGGCCGGGAATACTGAAGTTTGACGTATCACTGACTCTTGAACCCGAAAGGCCATTTTGACCGGTTATGCCTTATCTTTCGGATAATCCTGCCAGGAAGTCTCTCATCCTTTTCGGCCTTCTCGCCCTTCCCGTAGCGGGATTTGTCCTGTGGAGCGGAATGCGCCGGAACGAACAGTTGGCTGAACTGGAGGATATCTATCGGCGCATGGCCTGGGCCCAGTCCGGCCCCCTTCCATCAGATGCCCGAACATTGGCCGCCCTCAATCAATCCATAGCCGCGCTGGAGGGGAGATTACTCCTGCAGGAAAGGGATCTTTTTCGAGAAATTCCAGGTTCATCGAGCACGGAAGTATCGGGAAATCCAACGGCCGCTTTTTTCGAATTGGCCGGTTTTATCGAGAGCGCCTATGCCAAATTGGAGGCCAACGGTATCGGTTTTGAACCGGATGAACGATTCGGGTTTTCTCAGTTTACCCGGCAGGGTCCGCAAGAAAATATTCTGGATGCCGTTATGGAACAGAAAATGGTAGCGCAGTATTTGATAGACCAAATGGTCGCGGCCAAGCCGGCCCGGTTGACAGAAATGAAACGCGAGTGGATTCCCCAGGCAAGTGAGCCCCCGCAAACCGGGCTCAGGAAAGCAGGGGGAAGCCAAACCACACAGCCTCCCTCCTCGGAGGATACCATTGCGGAACGGAAAGACCGCCCCGGATATGTGGGCTATGTCTTTGAGGTCGGGTTTGAGGGGTACTCGGACGCATTGCGCAAATTTTTGACCGGCCTGATGACCGCTCCGGTCCCCATCCTGGTCAATGCTCTGAGGGTTGACCCGCTCGATCGTTACGCGGAACCGGATTCCCCGGCCGAGGAAGCGATTCCCCACAATCCATTCGAGCTCTTAAACGCGGCGCAAGATGATCCGGAGGAGGAAAATCCTGTGCCCATTATTCAGAGCAACTTCTCCTCCTTTACCGTGACCTTGGAAACCATTCTTCGCAAGCGGGATCAGATCCAATAAGATGAAGGGGTGGGAGAAAATCGCCTTTGGAATTGGCGGCGCCACTTTCGTCTCCGCCTTGATTTGGGGGGCGCTGACCTTCACCATTACCCCGGAAATTCCCGTGGCTGACGGGAACGCCGAGGGATTCGACCATGAACTCCCCCATTCCGGAAAGGTTTCTGAAAAAGTGGAATGGGGGAAACCCTCTCCCCAGGGGGGGCCTGATTGGATTTTCGATATTTTTACCCCTCCCGTCATTTTTTTTGACGAGATGACGGGGACTTTCACCGTTACCTCTCCCTTCCAGGAGGAGGCCGAGATGGTGGATGATTTCGAATTGCGCCTTCTCAGCATCAGGCGGGAACCATTCCAGTTCCAATTGGTTGCATATGCCGGGACCCCGGGCCAATATGTCCTCACCCTGGAAAATCTTGAAACCGGAAAAGATGTTTTTTGCGCTCCCGGGGAAACCCTGGCCGAACACCGGATTCAGGTAGACCGTTTCATGGAAATTCGGGAGGTCCCGCCCGCATTGCGGGAAGGGAACACGGAAGTGTTTGACTTGGTGGGCCAGGCTACCATTACCGACCTTCACACCAACCAGACCCACCTGTTGCGCCATAGCCAGATTGCCTACCTGGATCAACTCAGCGCCGTTTTCTCCAATCCGGAAGGGATGCAAATCGTCCTCCAGCACGGGCAGAGTTGGCGGTCTTCCAAGGCGAGTTATACACTTTTGGGGATCAATGCGGACGACCGGCAAGTAACAGTGGAAAAATCCTCGTTAGTTGAGGGTGACAATTTCCAAAAATTACTGCAACCTTCTCATGACGATAACCCGTCCGACCTGCCTCTCCACCATGCCTCTGGATCCGACTCGCCGCCAGAGGTATTTTAAGGCAGCTTAATTATGAATTGTTTTGTTAGGACTTTAATGCCGCTTCTGGTTCCCGGGCTTTTGCTTGGGGGCCTGTTTTTTACCCCTGCTGCCACCGGTGCCCTGACTCCTCAGGAAAAAATGGATCATTTTACCGAAGCCCTGGCTGCTCGGGACGCCGGGGAATATTACATAGCCCGACAGAATCTCGAGATTCTGGCCCGGGAATATCCTCTCGACTCTCTGGTGGAATCTACCCTCCGAGAGGTAAATGAACTGATAACCGCTTCCCAGGAGGCCCGCCAGAACGGAGTCACCACTGCTCCGAGCGAGGCCGATAGGGAAATAGACTCCCTCATGCGCGATGAAATGGATCGGCAAGCCCAGGCCCTGAATCGGGCCGAAAGGGCCGTGCTGGAAAGCGAGAGGATGATCCGGAGCGGAAATTACGGCCGTGCCCTCGGCGTCATTTACAGCGCCCTGAGAACTTTGCCGGATAATGTAACGACCCAATCGGTCCGGGATCGTTTAAACCGAAAGAAAGCGGATGCCTTGTTTGCCCAAGCAAATGCTTTGTTAAGAAGCGGCAACAAGCAGGCAGCCTGGGAGAGCTTGGCCGCTCTGGCCGTCCTGGAAGGCAATTCCACGCGGTTTCGGCAGTTGAAAACCGCTTTCGACAGCGACCGGCCCATCGAACCCTCCGTCGCCAACACCCCAGCGCCCCCAAGCAATACTCAGTCATCCCCAACGGTCGCCTACCAAGGCGCACCAGCGGCCCCCGCTCCCGCCATCAAGGACGAATTCTTTGAAATTGTGGGGGTGGATTCCGGCGCAAGAAACAGGCGCGACCTGCGCGGTGATTTGATTTCCGAGGTGGATAAATCCTGGAGCCGCCCACAGTTGTTGGCGCAATCTTCCTCGGCCTTGGCTCAAGAAGCCGATCCGGTGGCCATGTTGCAGAAGCTCAATTCCATTATTATCCCCTCCGTCAGCTACGGTGACATGGAGTTGAGCCGGGTGGTTAATTCGCTCAATGAGCTTTCTCTGCGATTCGACACCGGATTTGAAGAAAAAGGGGTCAACATCGTTTTGATAGACCCCAAAAAGGTGAATCCGAAGATCAATATCACCCTGCGCAATTTGTCCTTGAAGCGAGTTCTCGATTTTGTGGTGGATTCTGTGGGATTCCAATACGATGTGGAGGTGGATGCCGTGGTCATTCGCCCGGGCGAGGGAGGAGCCGCATCCAACCTGGAGACTGAGTTTTTCCCGATTTCCCGCTCCACCTTCATTCGCATGACCGGAATCGGGGTCGGGGAGGACCCCGGGGTGGTTCTGGATGATCCCTTTTTGCCGGTTTCCCCGGGAATTTCCGATGGTGGAGTGGATGAGGCAGGGGCGATACAGAACTTTCTCCAGCAAGCGGGGGTCGATTTCGTGGGCAATCCCGGCAGTAGTCTGGCTTATGACGGTTCGTCCATGATTGTGACTCAGACCAAGCGCAATCTGGATCGGATCCGGAATATCCTGAACCGCTACGACGAAGTACGACAGGTGGAAATAGAGGCCAAGTTCCTCGAAGTGGCCCAAGGAGACCTGAACGAACTCGGCTTTGACTGGGCCCTTGGCCGCAGGGACCAGAACCAATCCTATACTTCTTCCAATCGCTCCATCACCGGAGCCTTTAATCGGGGTTCAGGTGGTTCGAACATCATTATAGACGGCCAGCCGGTAGACACGATTTATCCTCCTCAAATCCCCGGGGAAAACGCATTTGCCGCCTCCAGCGCTCCTTTGGGCGTGGTGACGGGTGCCTTGGGTGATTTCGACGTGGTCGGCATGCTTCGCGCCCTGTCGCAAAAATCCGGTTCCGACCTGCTTAGCGCGCCTAAAGTAACCGTGCTATCAGGGGATCTGGCTACCATTACGGTGGCCCAGGAACTCCGTTATCCGGAATCCTATAGCGATATCGAACCGGAAGTCGGTTCGGGGTCATCCCTTACCGGCGGTAGCGGCGGATCGGCCGGAGTAATCATCGCCGCCGGCACACCGCAGGATTTTACCGTGCGAAATGTCGGCGTGGAACTTAGCGTAACACCCCGGGTGGAAGAAGATGATTACAGCATAACCCTGGATTTATACCCCAAGGTGACGGAATTTGACGGATTCGTCGAGTATGGCGGTCCCAGCATCGCAATTTCCAGTGGACGGCAGGTTTCCGTTCCCTCGGGCTTTTACCAGCCCATCTTTTCCGTGAGAGAAGTGAAAACCAGGGTTACAATCTGGGACGGGGCCACCCTGGTCATGGGTGGTTTGACCCGGGAGGAAGTGAGGGAGATAGACGACAAGGTTCCCTTTTTTGGGGATTTGCCCTTAATCGGGCGGATTTTTCGCTCCAAAGGCGAAACCATGCAAAAAAGGAACCTGCTCATATTTGTCACCGCCAACATGGTCAGTCCGGGAGGCTCCTTTAAGAATCAGCGCGTGGGAAGCGTGCAACCAAACTCCACCTTTCAAAATCCGGCCGTAGCGACTCCTGGCGGATTGGAATTCCGGGACCCTTGACCCGCTTCCCCGTTCCCCAATGTATTCTACCCCATCCTAGTGTTGCTGTTCTGTTATGAAGCGGTTCGTCTTCACCATCTTGCTGACCACTTTCATGCTGCTTTGTGTGGGCGCTTTGGTCATCATGGCCATTGAACTCTACGAGACCCGCAACCAACTGACTTACCTGCAACAACGCCATGCCGATTACCGCGAACGCATCCAGCAAATTGAACAGGATCTGGCCGCCAAGGACGAATACCTGGATAAATTATTGACCGATCCCGTGTTCCTCGAACGAGTAGTGCGGGAAAGACTGGGTTACAGTAGACCGGAAGAATGGATTTACCGTTTTCCCCAAGAGGAGGAAACCGGCGATTGACCGTGGTTGAATTTCATCTTGATGTGGAAAAATCGGGAGAATTTCGCTTCAAATGAATTCGACCCCATCCTAGTGTAGCTGTTGTTTTATGAAGCGGTTCGTCTTCACCATCCTGCTGACCACTTTCATGCTGCTCTGCGTGGGCGCTTTGGTCATCATGGCAATCGGACTCAACGAAACCAGAAACGAACTGACTTATAAGCAAAAACGTCATTCCGATCTCAGCCAACGCAAGAAGCAAATTAAGCAGGACCTGCTCGGAAAGGACGAATACCTGGAGAAATTATTGAGCGATCCCGTGTTCCTTGATCGTGTGGTGCGGGAAAGACTGGGTTGGAGTAATCCCGAAGAATGGATTTTTCGTTTTCCCCAGGAGGAGGAAACCGGCGATTGACCGTGGCGCATCCTCTTATAACGGAATTTGAGAGCGCGGGGCAGGGACAGGTTTTCCAATATTGGGATCAATTGAGCGGGCCCGAAAAAAACGCCCTGCTGCAACAGGCAGGGGAAATAGACCTGGCCGAAATCAATCGCCTCAACCATGCTCTGCTGCGGGAAAAGGCAGGTGTGGAAACCCGGGACTATGCCGGCCTTAAACCCGCCCCGTATATCCCCCACCCCGCCAACGGCGGTGACCCCGATGCCCGGGATGAAGCGACCGCCATGGGCGAGGCGGCCCTGCGAGCGGGCCGGGTAGCGGCCTTCGTAGTGGCGGGAGGCCAGGGGACGCGGCTCGGGTTCGACAAACCCAAGGGATTTTTTCCGGTCACCCCGATCCGGCAAAAATCCCTCTTCCAGGTTTTTGCCGAAAAAATCAAAGCAGCCGAAATCCATTACCGGAGTCGCCTTCCCTGGTTTATCATGACCAGCCCCTTCAACCACGACGCTACCATGGGATATTTTCAGGAAAACGACCATTTCGGGTTGTCGGAGGAACGGGTCCATTTTTTCCGCCAGGGCAGAATGCCGGCGGTCGATCTCAATGGAAAAATTATTCTTTCCGGAAAAGGGAGGATTGCCATGAACCCCGATGGCCACGGGGGTTCCCTGCCGGCGCTGGTCCGAAGTGGGGCCACCCGCCTCATGGCGGAAAACGGTATCGATTTGCTCAGTTACTTTCAGGTGGACAACCCCCTGTGTAAAGTCATCGACTCGGCCTTTATCGGTTTTCACATCCGAGGTGGAGCGGATATGTCGAGCAAAATGATTCCAAAAGCCTATGCCGAAGAAAAGATGGGCGTATTTTGCCGGCAGAACCACAAAACCGTCGTGATCGAATACAGCGATCTGCCGGCTGATCTGATGCATGCCAAAGACGCCCATGGCAACTTGCGATTCTTGTCCGGAAGCATTGCCATTCACCTGTTGTCCCTTAAATTTATTGAAAAAATGGGAGCCGCTGACCCTTCATCTCCTGCCCTGCCCTTCCACCGGGCCCAAAAGATAATCCCCACCTTGGACGCGGATGGAAATTTCTACCTTCCGGATTCACCCAACGGAGTGAAGTTTGAACGGTTTGTTTTCGACGCGCTCCCCTTATCCAAAGAATCCATCGTGCTGGAGACCCGGCGAGCGAGTGAATTCAGCCCGGTAAAGAACCGGCAGGGCCTGGATTCCCCCAAAACTTCAGCCGAAGCTCAGATGAAGGAATTTGCTTCCTGGTTGGAAGCCGCCGGCGAAATCGTGGCCAAAACCGGCAACGGCGTCCCCCTTTCCCCCATCGAGGTGAGCCCGCTGTTCGGATTCGATGAAGCGACTTTTTTCCAGAGTTGGAAGGCTCTTGCCAAAAAACCGGATCTCACCCAACCCCTTTATCTGTCTTGACGGACCCCGGGAAATGAACCTCATAGCATCAATCCGCGCCTTGGGAGAGAACGAAAAGCTGCTCCCCTCCACCGTCGAAAACATGGCCCAATGGCTATCCGGGGACTTCCTCCCGGATTGGGCCAGACAAAGTCTGGAAGAATTGGTGCGAAACGAAACGTTTGAAGAATTAAACGACCGTTTCTACAAGAACCTGGAGTTTGGCACCGGGGGCATGCGGGGGCGCACCATCGGACGTGTCCCTACCGAGGCGGAGAAGGGAACCCCTTCGCCTTGGGGAACCCCGCAACATCCGGCTATCGGCTCAAATGCCTTGAATGATTTCAATATCATTCGGGCCACTACGGGACTTTTCAACTACGCTAAAGGCTATCTGCAACGCCACCAGATTTATGATACCCCAAAGCTGGTCATAGCCCATGATGTTCGCCATTTTTCCCGCTATTTTTGCCAACTTTGCGCCTCGACCTGGACCCGGCTCGGAGGGCTCGCCATGATGTTTGAGGGCCCCCGTTCCACTCCCCAATTGAGTTTCTCGGTTCGCAACCTCGGGGCCACCGCGGGAGTGGTCATAACCGCCAGCCACAATCCCCCCCACGACAACGGTTTCAAGGTTTATTTCAGGGATGGAGCCCAGGTCGTGGAACCCCACGCCTCGGGAATAATCGGTCAGGTCAATCGGGTCGACTTGGCCGACACGGCCCATCATCTGGAGGTCGATCTCGGGGATGTAGTGGTTCTGCCTGAATCGATGGATGAGGCTTACCAATCTGCCGTCATGGAGGTGGCGCTCGATAAATCCCTTTTCCAATCGGGACGGGTAAAGGTGGTTTTCAGCTCCCTGCATGGGACCGGGGGCATTGCCACCATGCCCATTCTGCAAAGGCTGGGGGTGGCTGTAGATAAAGTTCGCCAACAGGATACCTTCGACCCGGGGTTCCGCACCGTGACATCTCCCAATCCGGAAAATGCCGAGGCCCTTTCCCTTGCCATAAAGCAGGCCGAAGCTACCGGGGCGGATTTAGTTGCCGCCACCGATCCCGATTGCGACCGCATGGGGGTAGCGGTCCGGGATGGAGAGGGCAAAATGCAACTCCTCAGTGGAAACGTGATCGGTTCGGTCATGGCGGAATACCGCATAAGCCAAATGAAGGAGTTGGGTATCCTGGCGCCGGCCGGTTCATCCCGCGCAGCCATAATCAAAACCTTTGTCACCACCCCTCTGCAGGACGCCATCGGAAAGATCCACGGGCTCAAGGTCATCAACACCCTGACCGGATTCAAATGGATCGGTGAAAAAATCCATCAATACGAGCAAACCCTGCAAAACAAACTGAAGGTCGAGCGGGGCTACCAGATCGACTACGACAAAACCAGCTACTCGAAACGGGCCGATCTTTTGCAGGAGTTCAGCACTTTCTTCGTTTTGGGATGTGAGGAAAGTTACGGTTACCTGGGCAGCGACGCCATTCGCGACAAGGATGGCAACGCGGCCGTGGTCATGTTTTGCGAACTCGCCGCCTATCTGAAGAACCGGGGGCTCACCTTCCTCGATTACCTGGACCAGTTGTATTGTAAATATGGCTACTACCTGGAAAGCCTGGGCCAATTGCGCTACGAGGGCGCGGCCGGCGCGCAAAAGATAAAAAAAATACTCGACTCCTATCGGGCCGACAGGCCCCGGCAAGTGGGCGGAATCGCCGTGTCCGAAATGCAAGACTTCGGCGTCCAGGAATTCAGGGATGCCGACGGCAACCCCATTCCCAAGCAGGACTTTTTCTTCCTCCGCCTGGAAAACGGTTACCGTTACGCCGTGCGGGGCAGCGGAACCGAACCGAAAATCAAGTTTTACATCTTCGGTCGCGAAGCAGTGGAAAATCCATTAGATCTGGAAGAAAAGAAGAAGCGTGCCCGGACCAACGTCGAAGCCCTGCGCCAAGCCATCCTCTCGGATGCGGACCGAAGAGCCGGGAACTGACCCCTTCCCGTTTCCGGTCATTTGAAATCGAGTTCCTCCTCCACCACCACAGCCTGGGGCATCCCCTGGTGACAGTCCGCCCGTAACACGCAAAAACCCTTCCGCTTTTCCCGATAGATGGGCCATAACAACTGTCGGTCCGTTTCAGGAACGGGCAAATCGTCGATCTTCCAGTCCGGAAAAAATCCGAACCGGCCCTCCTCGATCGATGCGGGCAAGACATGGATCGGCTGCATGCATTCGAATAGAAACATCAACCAGTGAGCGGATGCCTCATATCCCCTTTCCGTGATCATGCAAAAGAGATGCAAATCCTGCTCGGTTATAGCCAACCCCGTCTCCTCCCCGGTTTCCCGGATGGCAGTCTGAAAAGGCGATTCCCCGTGGGACATTTCCAGTTTTCCACCGATCGGACTCCAGCAACCGATATTGGGCTCCTTGGCCCGTTCCAGGAGAAGCAGTTCACCGCGCCGGTTGCGCAAAAATACCAGTACACTGATTTTGAAGGGGAGCATGCGGGAAGGTCTACCGTAAACCGGTTTTGGGTAAATGGTATTGGCCGGGCGCATTCCAATCCGCCCTTGCCCATTCCACCGTAGCCCATAACGTGTGTAATCCATTCTCCATTTGGCCTAAACAGTGTACTTGAGAAAAAAAATTGCTAGGGAATTTCGCCTCCGGAACCTATTGGCCTTCACTTCCCTCGCCTTCCTCCCTTGTTTCGAACTGTCAGCTCAAGGGGATCTTCGCATAACGGAGGTGAATTTCGGGATGGAACGCTCCGACCGCGGCGGAGACCACTGGTTGGAAACCACCGTGGAGGTCCAAGTGCGCGGTAACTCGGACCCTGCCGCGGTCAACCGCCTCTACCTGGACGATGTGCGGGTCTATATCGCGCTGGCCTTCAACCTCGGCTCCCGTTCGCGTACCCACCTGGAGTATTATTGGTCGGAGGTGGAAGCGGCCACACTGGAACGTGGAAAGCACCCATTTCGTTTTTACCTCCCCCCCGAC
Source organism: Opitutales bacterium (assembly GCA_965218995.1). Classification (GTDB taxonomy): domain Bacteria; phylum Verrucomicrobiota; class Verrucomicrobiia; order Opitutales; family UBA2995; genus JAABVD01. Next base: position 373,095 of record CBDCML010000004.1, on the reverse strand, counting down.
CTGATTGAGCGCAATTCCCTGACCGGTGAAGAACCGTACGCCTTCCACATCGAGGTAGGCGCTGGTTCGGCCGGCGCTGCTAACCCTGTGGTCGCCGTATCGGACAACTTGCGTGATCCGGCGCGGTTGGAGCGTTTCAATGCTTTGCTGGAAAGGGTCAGGGACAAACAGTCCGGCGTTCTCCTCCCCCAGGCCGAATCCCCTTTCCGCGACATGTACCTGGACGAGACTCCCACCACCAAGGGGTACCTCCGCTCGCGGGAGTGAAGCTTCGCCGGGGTCTGACGCTTAGTTAAGCGTATTTGTAGAGGAACATAGTATGGGCCCCAGTCGGGGTCATGCCGTAGAAAAGTGATGCCTTTTGGAGGAAAAGTTTTAGCTAAGGGGTCAAACCTTAAATCAGTTGACTCCGCAAGCTTCGTCAAGATTGCGATTCTGCTGATAAACCCCCTTATTCTGTTGGCAGTTAGATTGCATGACGGCGACCAATTTCCATCGGCCCTTGCCGTTGGATCGGGCCATTTTCTTCACAGAAGGGCGCAGCAAGGCAATCCCGCCGCTTTTGAGCCACTCTACCATCCCAAAAGGACCTTCGGAAGTCCAAAAAGCCGGCTCTAGGCCGCTTTTATCGGTTCTCGGCACTGCCACTGCACAAGCCGGAGCCAACGGTTGATGTTAACCGCTGCACCCTGCAGATAATTGGCCAAGGCGGTCTTGGCCAACCCTCGGTAGCGGGTGCGGCGAGCCCCCTGTCGGGTCAACTCACTGATGCTGCCCTCAATCGCAGCGCGCCGATGCATCTTGAGCTTGAAGGCATCCGTTTTCATCTCCCGGCGGCGTTGCTGAAGCAGATCGTGGTGCAGGCCCACGCTCAAATGCCGCCGGCCGTCTTGGCGCTTGGTACATTGCTTTTGCAGGCAACAGGTGTCGCATAAGCTGCCCCATTCGAAGCGCAGATAAACTCTGTCCTGGTGACTGTCATTGATCAAACTGCATTGTTTGCTGGTATGACCCGCTGGGCAGATGGCCCGGCGCCGAGCGACATCGACATCAAACTCGGTCGCATCGAAGATGGTTTTGTTCGCATTGCCCGGAGGGCGCGCCGGTCCCACCAGTTCGCGTTCTTGTTGCTTGGCCTCGGCCAGGGTGTCATCGCTGACGTAACCAGCATCAACGTAGAGTTCGCAAGGAACATTATCATGATGCTGCGCCTGTGCTTTTAGCACCCGTTGCATGCCCTCAAAATCACTCGTAATGGCTTCAGTGGTGGTGACCTCCAGCAAAAATTGCTCGGTCGGTTCTCCCTTTTTCTTGGGCTTATCACAGTCCGGCACGCTCTCGGCCACTTGAGCCTTGTAACCGATCCAGGTTTTGGTTTTAGCCGAATCCTTCGCACTCCATTGCGCCTCCGCATCATGGGGGTTTCGTACCGTGCCGCTTTTCTGGCGCTTGCGCACCGTGAGCTTTTCACCGCACACCTCATACTGCTCCTCAAAAACCCGCTTCAACAACAGCGCTTTGGCGTGATGGCGGATCTTGGACGGTTGTCGGCCCAGCCATTCGAGCACGACCAGGACATCGCGGCCGGTCCTCTCGGCTTGCTTGGCCACCTTCTCTTTGCTCAGCCGGTGCCAGGGCAACTCACTTTCACAGTATCGCTCGCGATACTGCCGGTAATTGTCCAATGACTCGGCTAATCCCCAAAGGCCTACCTGCTCGATGAAAAGGCGAAGGGTTTCGCGCATACATTCCAGATAGCTCATCTTGGCCACGCATCCAAAAACATGGGTCGAGTCGAGCCGTTGTCGGCCACCCTTGCGTACCAGCCCCTCCGCCCCCAAGGCATCGAGAATGGCATCAAATCCAACCCTCTGCATCCCCCCATCAACCAAGCGTTGGCGGAACTTCACCAGGGTGGTGGGATGGAACCCCTTTTCATCAACCTCCAAGTCCAAAGCATACTTCCAGCCCAGATGCATATCTACATGCTCCAAGGCTTTTCTGTCCGGCAACTTTTCGATGAATTGCAAAAGGCTCACCCCCAACACCAGCACCGGCTCCACCGCAGGGCGCCCATTATCCTGACAATACAACGCGCACAGTTGCTCGCGCTTGGCCTGCAGGACGGGCAAAATCTTCTCGCGAAAGAGCCGATAACGGTTGGATGGATCGAAGAAATCCTCCATTAACACCGACACATCAAAAAAACTGCTTTGGACCTTAGCTTTAGGCAGACTCATGGTTGAGGTAAGGATAAGTTGACAACAAAAGGATCTACAGCTAGTTTAAAAACTAGTTAATGAAAAGGCGAGCAAATTATCCAATGAAATTGCAAGCGGTTCGATCCAAAGGGCAGAAGGAGCGCTTGTATGTCCATATTCCCGTTCCCCTGGCTGCGGCCCTGGGCATGCACAAAGGCGAGCAAGTCCACTGGGAATTGCTCGATAGAGGGGAGTTGCATCTGATCCGCTGTGCGCCCCCTCAACCTCTCACCGAACTCCGTGCTCAAAGACCCCAATCATGAGGGGGGTTTTTCAGCAGAATCGATTGCAAGGAATGACCCCGACGTTGCACTTCATACACTTTTACAAGACGACCGACCCTGTAAGGCATAACTTTTTACGTCTTGACCCCTTCCTTCTCCCCGCGGATCAGTCCTCCAAAACGGGCCCGGACCGATTGATTTTGCCGGCCCCGGTGGTCTGGCCCGGCATTTCGCCTCGCGCATCTTTCCCGGGGCGAGGCCCTTTTCCCCTGTCCGGAGTCGGATTTTCCGGAACATTATCTCCCGTTTCCCTGGCCCAACGTTCCAGGGCCGAGACCAACTTGTTCTCGATGGCTCCGTAATGGGCCCGGCCCGATAGATTGACCAGTTGATGCGGGTCTGCTTTGACGTGGAACAGTTCGGTCTGCGGACGGGGAACCAGGGGAATATCCTCCTGATGGGGCAACGTTTCCCCGGCTTCATACCGGTCCCACAATTCCTGGGCGGCGGGGAATTTCGAGTCGTCGCTCTCAACGGACAGGTTCCGTTTGTTGGGGTAGGCGTTGTGGATGTAGAGCCAGTGCCCGTAACGCACACAGCGCTCGTGGGCCGCGTAGACGTGCCAGTTGTGTTCCGAGAAAGCAAAATCGCGCACCTTGCCATGGGGGTTTTCCAGCACCGGAGCCAGACTCACCCCCTGAAAAGTGGGGCCCGCTTCTACTCCGGCCAACTCAAGGAAGGTGGGGGCAAAATCAATGGAGCTGGCCAAGGACCTCGTCCTCCCGGGTTTTATTCTTCCCGGATTCCAGATAATAAGAGGGGTTTTGACGCCGCTGTCGTAGAGCCGGGTTTTGCAACGCGGAAAGGGTCGTCCGTTATCGGAACAATAAACCAGGTAAGTGTTGCCTGCTATCCCCTGACGTTTGAGCTCGGCCACGAGCTCCCCCACATAGGTGTCGGTCCGGCTCACCTCGTGATAATATTCCGCCAAGTCTTTCCTCGTGCGCGGGCCATCGAATAGAAAGGGAGGAACCTGGATATCCTCGGGATCAAATTGCGGGGCCTGTTCGTTGATCTGCCAATCGCGGTGGGCGTCGTTTGAGGCGAACCAGCAGAAAAAAGGTCGGTCCAGCGGACGGTTTTTCAGCAACTGGACCCAATCCCGGCTACCCGAGGGCTTCCCTCCCGCCCCCTTCTCCTCGAATCCCAGTATCTCCGGTTCATTCATGTGGTTCTTTCCCGAAATGACGGTGTAATATCCGGCCGCTTTGAGTTGCTGCACAAAGGTAACCTGATCATCGGGCAGGTTGGTGTGCAGTTCGGGCGCGCCGGTATTGTGGGGATAACGTCCCGTTATTATGCTACACCGGCTGGGGCTGCAGCTACTGGTGGTCAGGTAGGCGCGGTCAAAGACCCGGCCTTCCGCAGCGATGCGATCGAGATGCGGGGTTTGCGCCACCTCGTTGCCATAGCATCCCAGGTCCTCGGCTGAAATATCGTCCGTAATGAAAAATATGAAGTTGGGACGATCTTGCCCCAGGAGAAATACACCGGCCGGAAAAATGCACAGGAGAGCCAGGAACAAACAGGAAAGGCGATTCATAGGGCCAGATATGAGCCAAAGGCGGATCCAAGACAACTCATTCCGCCCCGGGGATGGGCAGTGGAGATAGTCGATATTGCTTGAAAAAAAAGGGCCGGGAGTACCAATTCAGGGATGGCCGATAATCTCATCGAGAGGCTGGAAGCTTGGTTTTTGCCGGTTGAGGGCAGCCTCACTGCCTTTTCCGGGGGGGTGGATTCTGCCTTGGTGCTATACCTGTCCAGCCAATTCCTCGGGGACAAGGGCATCGGGGTAATAGCTGATTCGCCCAGCCTGAAACGGAGGGATTTTCATCAAGCCAGGCAATTCTGCCGCAGGTTTGGCATACGTTTGAGGATCATCCGGACCGGTGAGTTGGAAAACCCCAATTACGCCCTGAATCCCGCCAACCGCTGCTTCTTTTGCAAGGACACACTCTACCGTACGATGGCAGAAATCCGGCAGGATTACCCGGGCTATTATGTTCTCAACGGCACCAATCTGGAGGACCATGGAGACTACCGTCCCGGTCTGCAGGCGGCCAAAAATCACGGGATCCATTCACCGCTTTCCGATTGCGGGATCGGGAAAAAGGAGGTCCGGCTCCTGGCCAAGCATTTTGGGCTTCCCGTCTGGGACAAACCGGCCAGCCCCTGCCTCAGCTCCCGCATTCCTTATGGCCGTGAAGTGACCGAAAAAAAGTTGTGGCAGATCGAAAAAGCGGAGACCCTGCTCAATCAACTCGGGTTTGCCGAGGTCCGCGTTCGGCATTTCGGCAAGGAGGCGCGGATCGAGGTCCCCACAGCCGAGGTGGAAAAACTTCTGGACTGTAAACCGCGCCTGATAAAGGAAATGGAAAAACTCGGGTTCGATACGGCTACCATCGATACGGAAGGGTTGGTCAGCGGCAAACTGAACCGCGCCATTGCCACCCATGGATGACTATATCCTGGATATGGATCGGGAAAACCGTCTCGGTTTCCCCGAGGTCATTTACGGAAAATCCAAATCCGTGGCCTTGCTCAGGCGTATACTGAGCGACTACCAGCAAGAAAATCGCAATGCCCTGGCTTCCCGCCTGCAGCCCGAAAAAGGAGAAGCCCTCTTGAATGAATTCCCCGGCAGCTTTTTCGATCCGGTTTCCGGAGTCTTTTTACTGAAGCGAAACGAATTGCCTGAAGCGGATGCCAAGGTGGCGATCATCAGCGCCGGCAGCTCCGACCAGTTCGCCGTCAATGAAGCCCTCCATACCCTGAACTTGCTGGAGGAAGCGGCGGTTTGCCTCAACGATGTGGGGGTGGCGGGCCTGCACCGCCTGCTCAACCGGCTGGATGATCTCAAAAAGTTCCCCGTTCTCATAGTGGTCGCGGGATTCGAAGGGGCTCTGCCCAGCGTGGTCGGTGGTCTTCTCAGCCAACCCATCATCGCGGTTCCCACCAGCATCGGTTACGGGGTGGCCGAAGGCGGACATTCGGCCCTCCATGCCATGTTGTCGAGTTGCGCCAATGGGATCGCCGTGACCAATATCGACAATGGCTACGGCGCAGCCATGGCGGCATACCGCATCATCCAACTCCTGAAGCATAACCCATGAAGATCCTATACGTGGAACCCTTTTCCGGAGTTGCCGGGGACATGTTCTTGAGCGCTTTGTGCGAATTGGCCGACGCCTACGACGCCATAGAAGCCTTACCGGGCAAACTGCACCTTCCCGATGGAAAAGTGGAGGTCAGGGAGGTGGAAAAAAACGGAATTGTCTGCCGCCAGGTAACCGTCCTGGATCTCAATCCGAAAAAGCCCCACCATCACACCCACGACCATGGCCAAGCGGGGGATCACGACCATGGTCACGCCCACAACCATCCCCACGGCCGCCACTTGAGCGATATCGTCCATCTGATCGACCGGGGGCATATCCCGGCCGGGGCCAAGACAATTGCCAAGGAAATCTTTCAGATCATCGGCAGAGCGGAATCCACCGTCCACGACATCCCCGTGGAAAAAATCCATTTCCACGAAATCAGCGGAGTGGATTCCATTATCGATATTGTGGGCTGCGCCTTGCTTCTGGACCGCCTGCAAATTGAAAAAACCTACTCCGATCCCATCTGCACCGGGTTCGGAATGGTGAAAACGCAACACGGCCCCCTCCCCATCCCGGCTCCGGCTACAGCCCTGCTGCTGGAAGGAATGCCGGTCTATAAAGGCGAAGAGGAAGGCGAACGCGTCACTCCTACCGGGGCGGCCATACTTCGTTATCTCAAACCCTCCTTTTCTTCTCCTTCCTTGCAGTTGCACAAAACCGCCTACGGCCCCGGCCAAAGAAAATTTGTCGGCCCCAATGTCGTGCGCCTGTCCCTGGGCAGCGAGGTGAGGTCCACCACCCAATCCTCCCTATACCTCATCCAAACCGACCTCGATGATTGTTCGCCCGAACTACTGGGCGAGGCCTTTCAGAAGGGGTTGGCCAAGGCCGGCGCCATCGACTTCACCCTGGCTCCGGTCACCATGAAGAAGGGCCGACCCGGTATAAAATTCTCCACTCTCGCTACCGAGGAGAACCGCCAAGCCGTTTGCCACTTCATTCTGGAAAATACCACCACTATTGGTGTTCGCTATTTCCCGGTCCAACGGGAGGAACTCGCCCGCCGGACCGTAGCCTTGGAAACGGCTTACGGGCCCATCCAGGCAAAACGCGTCACCACGCCATCGGGAAAGTCCCGGATCAAAGCCGAGTACGACGACCTGTTAAAGATCTCGAAGGAGAAAGACATACCCCTGATCCGCCTCAAGCAGGAGATCGAGGGGAATAAAAACTGATCCCCTTCCCACCACAGAATCCGTTCCCATCCGGGTAATCCGTGGTTTCTATCAAACATCGCCGCTATGCGGCTAAATGGCTGTGGCAACAGGATGGAGCTACACTCCAACAAGAAGAACTATGAAAAAAGTCCTGCTCGCGAAGCGACCCTGTTCTGCTGAAAGCAGATCAAGCGACCAAAGGAAGCGTTGTTAAATTAAAAATCCCTTCAATCCTGTTAATCCATGTTCAATTCCTCATTTCCTCCTCTTCAGCCGCCGAAGGGAACCGCGGGCAAACCGGTCGCTCCCGGACGACAGCGGAACAATCCCCCGGCATGAGGAAAGGTTTGGCGCTCTTCCCCGGTCATGTCTTCAGTGGCAGTGGTGATGTAGAGATCCTGCAAGTCATCTCCACCAAACCAGCAAGCCGTGACATTTTTGGCCGGAACCTCGATGACATCCACTATTTCATCGCGCTCCGGGTCATAACACACCACGGAGCAACCCTGCCACAATCCGATCCATAACCGGCCGAGATCGTCCATGGTCATGCCATCGAAAGCGCCTTCACTGCGATCGAGCGGCTTGGAAATCAGGACCCGGCCAGCCGCGATGGCGCCGGTTTCGACCTGGTAGGGAAGCTCCATGACGTTGTTCTTGTCCGTATCGATGTAGTACATGCGGGTTTCATCCAGGCTCCAGGCTATCCCGTTGGAGCATCCTATTCCGGTAAGCATTTCATGGCACTGAAAATCGGTGTCCAAGCGATAGAGACTGCCCCTCCCCACTCCATCTATTTGGGCCATGGTGCCGGCCCAAAACCTCCCGCGGGGATCGCACTTCCCGTCGTTGAAACGACCGGCCATAACTTCCGCCGGAGGGTTGGGCAAAGAGGTCAGCTTTTCCGTTTTCGGATCGAACAGAGCAAATCCATTATCCAGCGCCAATACCAGCCCACCCGAAGCCCTGGGAACTACCGTACCTATTTGATGGGCCAGGGTAGTCGTCAGTCGCTCCTCGGTTTCCGGCAGGTAAGTATGCAACTTGCCCGCAGGTATATCTACCCAGTAAAGCCGATCCTTCCACCAAATGGGGCCTTCCCCGGTTTCGGCCTGGGCGTCCCAAACAAGTTCCAATTCCATTCCGGAGAACCTAGACCATCCCTTCCCGACTGCTCAAGGGTAGATTCCCCCACTCGTTATCAGAGGGTGGCTCAACCTTGCTCGGGTTCGTTCGCGATCGGATCCCAAATGTCAGGGGAAGGGATTTTTCCCGTTTCCCGCTCGAGAAAATCGAGGAAAAATTCCTGTTCGGTTTGCTGGTTGTCCCGCAATGTGGCCATGAGTTTTTCTTCCTGGTGAGGGAGCAAGGTGAGCAAGTTCATTTTCCAAGATCCACCTTGACGATAGAATTCCAGTCGCTCATCGGGGATTACGCTGTTGACGATGATGTCCGCCATGGCTTGGTTGCCCCCTGGCAGTATATCCACGAAATCGATGCGCACATCGGGTTTATCCCCCACGTAAAACCAACCCTGAATCACGGCCTCCATGAATAGATTTTCCTGGGTGATCCTGGCGATATCCCGAGGGGTCTTGATGTGCCTCAAAGCCAGGACCTGGAAGCGGTCGATGGGTTTCAGCTTTTCCAGCACCTCCCGGTCCGCCGTCAGAGCCAAGTCCTTGAGGTTGGAAAAATAGCCCCAGGTCCGCTCATGGGCAAGCGGGAGTACCGTTGCGGCATCCCGCTTCTTCAGAGCCCGCATCAGCGTGTAGAAGGTTTCTTCAATTTCCTCCTCGGGGCCCTTGACCTCGGTTTCCTCCGGCGCAGTTGGCTCTTCCTTTGGCGACGGTGAATTAACCGGCGTTGATTGAGTTAATTTTAATGGCTCTACTCGTCGAACTACCCTTAGCGGTTTGGCCTCGATAAATCGATAGAGATAGGAAGCGTCCTGGCGAAAGGATCGGGGGGCATTCTTAATCGATGTTATCCAGAAACAGGAAACGATCAGGGTGGAAAGGCAAAAGGCCGCAGCGGACACCCAGGGACGCTTATCCAGTTGCAGCCATACCACAAAGGCAACAACCCAGCCAAAAAGAAAATCGATCACCAACCGGACGAAAAGAGGCTTGGCATATCTCCACCCCGCATCCTCAAAAAATGCCAGGGCCAATTGAAACTTGGGTATGGAGAGGGCGGCAAAGACAAGCAGGCAGAGCGCGCCGGGAACCAACAGTCGTTTCATGACAAGACGGGGGGAATTCCCTAAGGGAAGGCCCTGGGAGGGGAATCAAGGCTTTTTGCCGGGAATGTTCAATTTCTGTCCAATCCGCAAATAACGGGGTTCAATCCCCGGATTCGCCCGCAGAAGGGAATCCAGGTTTATGCCCAATTTGCGTGCAACTTTGCTCGGAGTATCTCCGCTTCGAATGGTGTATTGCATCCTTCCCGAACCATCCTCGGCGGGGGTGAGAAGGCCGGGTTCAAGGTTTTGGGATTCGGCGGGAGCGGGTGAGGAGGTAGGAGCGGGTGAGGCGAAAGTAACAGGTGAAGAGGAGGGCCCTTGGGCGACCTGATCCTCCATGTCCAACTTGGCTGCCAGATCGGCAATTTTCACCGCATCAGAGCTGACCTGGGTGCGCACTTCGGACAATTGACCACTCAATGTTTGCATGCCACGGCGAGTTTGATCGACCATGTTCTGCAAATTGGCCAGGCCGGTGTATCTTTTTTCCAGGCTCAGGACCTGCTCCTGCAGGCCGATGACATTTTGGTTATTTCTTGAATTGGCCTCTTTGACCTCGGATAACGCGTCGAGTTGGGAAGTCTTCTTGAAAGCGACAATGCCAAAAATCAAACCAGCCAAGCCAACAACCAATGCAATGAGGGCAAGGATCGGAAAATATTTTTCCAAGGTATCCATTTCCCCATTAAGGAGAGAAAGGTTCCCTCATTCAAGCCGGTAAACCGATCAAATGGAATACCGTCCTTCGGAATCATTCCTTGTAACCGTGCGTCGCAAAGTTGCTTTGCAACGGAGTGTCGTCGTGCATGCCCGTCGGGGTCAGTTGTCTTAGAAAAGTGTGTGAAGCAAAGTGGAATACAGTTTTTTTGATCGGACCCCTTCTCGGCCCCAGGATCTCAGAAACTTTTCTCTACTCCCTTCCCACTTTAATTTCACCTGCTGGGGAGCGCTTCCGTCGGCTAAATTGGGCGAGACATTCTAAAAAAGGGGGTTCAGAGGCGCAAAGGCCTTCTAAGTTTGACCGTCACCGCCCCGTCTCGTATGCAGTGCCGTGCAAATATAAAAGAGTGGAGAAAGACCTATAGCGAATGATTGCGGACCACCTGACAGGTATTGAGCAGTTTGAGGCGGACCTCTGGAAGGTCGCGGACAACCTGCGGGCGAATTCGAACCTCGCCTCGAACGAATATTTTTTGCCCATACTTGGTCTGATCTTTCTGCGGCAATCCACTAATCGCTATTATGAAGCCATGGCGGCGATCGAAGAAGACCGAGCGGCAGGCAAGATACCGGAGCGCCGGCTGATCGAGGAGGATTTCACCCGGCGTCGCGCCTTGATGCTTCCCGAGGCAGCGCGCTACGACGTTCTGTTGGAGATGCCCAAGGACGGTAATCTCGGCGCTGCCGTGACCGCGGCCATGGAAACCGTGGAAGCCCACTTCCCGCCACTCGCAGGCCAACTCCCGAAGGATTACCAGCACTTCGAGGACGATGTCCTGGAAGAGATGATGCGGGCGTTCGACTCCGAAGCGCTCCGCACAGCCTCGGGAGATGTGTTCGGTCGCATCTACGAATATTTCGTCGCGGAATTCTCGAAGCAGGGCGCACACGACAACGGCGAGTTTTTCACCCCGCCTTCAATCGTCCAAACCATCGTCAACGTCATCGAGCCCGACCATGGGATGGTCCTGGACCCCGCCTGCGGCTCGGGCGGCATGTTTGTGCAATCGAGCCATTTTATTGAGGATGCTGGAAAGGACACGATGAAGCGGGTTACGTTTTACGGTCATGAGAAGAACGAGACCACCGCGAAGCTGGCCCAAATCAACCTCGCCGTTCATGGACTTGAGGGAAACATTCGGGCCGGTAACGAAGCCATCACCTACTACAAGGACCCGCACGAACTGGTAGGCAAGTGCGATTTTGTCATGGCCAATCCGCCATTTAACGTGGACGAAGTGGACGCAGAGAAAGTCAAAGGCGACAAACGCTTGCCGTTCGGTCTGCCCGGAGTGAACAAGGCCAAAAAGGTCTCAAACGCCAACTACCTGTGGCTCTCTTATTTCTACAGCTATCTAAATGAAGCTGGCCGTGCAGGAGTCGTCATGTCGTCGCAGGCCTCCAGCGCCGGGCGACAAGAGGCAAAAGTGCGCCAGAAACTGGTCGAGACCGGCGCTGTGGATGTGATGATAGATATCCGCGGCAACTTCTTCTACACCCGCACCGTGCCCTGTCAGCTCTGGTTTTTCGACCGCGCCAAAGAGAGAGATCCAAAGCGGGCCGATCACGTTCTGATGCTCGATGCACGCAATATCTATCGCAAGGTCTCGCGCGCTATCTTCGACTTCTCGCCCGAGCAGCAGAAGAACATCGCCGCCATCATCTGGCTCTATCGGGGGCAGGCGGATCGCTTCCTAATGCTGGTCGAAAGTAACCTCGCCCAAGCTGTCGCGGAAGGGCAAGCATCCGATAAACCTCTCACGGCGTTAAAGGATGCGCTCGGCAAGCTCATCGAACTTGCTGAACCCTTCGCGACCGAGAAGCACGATTCCAACACGCTGGCTGAGACCTGGAAGGATCTTACCTTGGCACAGGCCACGCTATCAGACGACATCGAGGCGTTAGCGGCCGAAGTCGCCTCGCGAGCCGCCAACTGGAACGAAGATGGGAACGACGGGACTCGGGACAATACTTCCCTTCGTGCGGCGCGTGAAGGCTTGCGCGATATGGCCGAACGCTGCCGGAACCTTACTAAACAGATTGATTTAGCGGCGAAGCTGGTTGGCCGCGCGATCGATACTGCGGTGAAGGAACTCGGGGCACAAAAATCGGACCTTTGGGCCAATGCCGAGATCAATAAGGCGCGCAAGACGCTGGAGAAGGCTAGGCCCGCGGCTATTGAAGCGCTTCGGCGGGCACCCTATTTCGTGCGGCAGGCCGACTGGTTGCAGGAGCAGTTTCCCGATGCCGTATTGAGAGATATCGAGGGGTTGGTGAAGCTGGTCGACCGCAGCGAGATCGAGGCTCACGACTGGAGTCTAACGCCCGGCCGCTATGTTGGCGTGGCCCCGGAGAAGGAGGACGAGGATTTCGATTTCGAAGAGACATTGCGGTCCATTCACATCGAGTTGAAGGGGCTGAACGAAGAAGCAAAAGAACTGGCGGCGCGGATCGCCCGGAACTTCGAGGAGATGGGGGCGTGAACTGGTCGGAAAAGCCACTCGAAGAAGTGGCCGACTTCTCTTTGGGCAAGATGCTCGACCAGAAGAAGAACCGAGGGGAGTTTATGCCTTATCTCGCTAACCTTAATGTTCGGTGGAGCGAATTCAACTTTGAGAATTTGCGCGAGATGAGGTTCGAGCCGGGCGAGCTAGACCGCTACGGTTTGAAATACGGCGACATCGTCATGTGCGAAGGCGGTGAACCCGGACGTTGCGCAATCTGGAAGGATCAGGTTCCAGGTATGATGATCCAAAAAGCACTTCACCGCATACGTCCCCATCCCTGCCTCGACAATCGCTTTTTGTTCTACAGCTTTCTGAAGATGGGAAGGAATGAGGAGCTTTCGGGCCTTTTTACCGGCTCTACAATCAAGCACTTACCTCGCGAGAAACTGGCTAAGGTCCGCTTCGACATTCCACCGCTTCCCATCCAGCAACGGATTGCCGATATCCTCTCCGCCTACGACGACCTGATTGAAAACAACCGGCGGCGGGTCGCGTTGTTGGAGGAGGCGGCCCGACTACTCTACCGCGAATGGTTCGTCCATTTCCATTTCCCCGGCCACGAACGGGTCAAGATCATCGACGGCCTCCCCGAGGGGTGGGAGCGGCGGACCGTCGGGCACATCGTAGAACTCAAATACGGAAGAGCTCTCAAGCGGGCAAACCGTATCGATGGACCGTTCCCGGTCTACGGTTCAAGTGGGATCATCGGATCCCATCAAGCGGCGCTTGCTGAAGGACCAACCATTGTTGTTGGCAGAAAAGGTAATGTTGGCAGTATCTACTGGTCACCAGGCAGCTTTTGGCCAATCGATACCGTCTACTTTATCCCGAAGGAGCAGGTCGATTATTGGCTCTACCTTGCGCTGCCTTCAGTCGGATTTCAGAATACTGACGCTGGTGTGCCAGACTTGAATCGCGACTTTGCCTATAGCCGAAGGCTGACCTCTCCTCCTATCCGACTGCGCCGGATGTACAATGAAGCCGTTGAGCCGATATTTTCGCAGCGGACAACAATTGAAATCTACAACAAGAAACTTGCTGAGGCCCGCGACCTACTCCTGCCACGCCTGATGAACAGGGAGATCGCGGTCTGATGCTATTACCCGACACCACCATAAGAGAGCAAACACGATGGCAGTGACGCCCATAAACAACGAAGACCGGCTGGTGCAAGCGACCTTCGCCGAGCATCTGGAACGGGTTCTTGGCTGGGATAGCGTCTACGCTTGGAACAAGGAGACTTTCGGACCTGATGGCACGCTAGGTCGTGCGGATACCAAGCAGGCAGTGTTGAACCGCGACCTGCGAACTGCGCTGAAACGGCTGAACCCCGATCTGCCGGCCTCCGCCATCAGGGACGCGATGCGGGGCCTGACCGTGTACGACGTCAGTCGGTCGATGGTGCAGCACAACCGTGATTTCTATGGGTTGCTCCGAAGTGGCGTGCCCGTGGAATATCTGGACGCCCAGGGGCGTCTCAAATCTGCCCGCGCCCGGGTAATCGACTTCGATAACCGGCCCGGTTCAAACCGCTTCCTCGCCGTTCGTGAGCTGAAACTCACCGGCATCCGCACACCCAACTACAACCGACGTGCCGATCTGGGCTGTTTCGTCAACGGCCTGCCTTTGGTCTTCATCGAGCTGAAGGCGGTCTATAGGAACATCCGCGAAGGATTCGATAACAACCTCTCCGACTATATGGACGAGAATGTCATCGCCCACGCCTTCCATCAAAACGCCTTCCTGATCGTGTCGAACGGCGACCGGGCCCGCTACGGCACGATAACCAGCCAATGGGGGCATTTTTCCGAGTGGAAACGGCTCGACGAGTCGGACAAGGGAAGCCTGGAAGCCGAGGTGCTGCTAAACGGTATGCTGGCCCACGATCGGCTGCTGGACATCGTCGAGAACTTCATCCTGTTCGACGACAGCAAGCCGGGCCCCACCCGAAAGGTCATTGCCCGGAACCACCAGGTGCTAGGTGTCAACCATGCGGTGGCCTCGGTGTCGCGGCAGGAAGCGTTGAAGCTGATGTTCCCGCCCGAGAAGCGCCTTATGCATCGCGTCGTGAAATTTCCCCTCGAATCCCGTGCCCCCGTGGAAGACTTGTCAGAACTTGAAATGGTCGCCGAGGAGGGAACGCCTTATATTCCCAAGGGGCCGGTCGACATTGTCGAGCGGTCACATCCCGAACTCGGACGGCTCGGGGTGTTTTGGCACACCCAGGGTAGCGGCAAGTCCTATTCCATAGCCTTTTTCGCGGAGAAGGTGCGGCGGAAGCAGGAAGGTAATTTCACGTTCCTGCTTATGACCGACCGAAAGGACCTCGATGGGCAGATCTACAAGACTTTCGTCGGTTGTGACATCGCCAACGACCAGACGCCTCGGGCTGTATCGGGCGACGATCTGGAAAAGCTGCTGAAGGAAAACCACCGTTACGTTTTCAGCCTGATTCACAAGTTCAACAAGGATGTAAATCCGAATAAGCCCTACAGCCAGCGTGACGACATCATCGTGATCTCTGACGAGGCGCATCGCACACAGGCGGGACGGCTGGCGCGCAACATGCGCCTCGCGTTGCCGAACGCAGCCTTCATTGGCTTCACCGGCACACCTCTTTTCAGGGAGGACGAGATCACTAAACGCATCTTTGGCGATTACGTCTCTCGATACGATTTCAAGCGGTCTGAGGAGGACGGCGCGACCGTCAAGCTAATCTACGAAAACCGAGGTGAAAAACTGGGTGTTGCCCGGAAGGATCTAAACCAACTCGTCGCGGATAAGATCGAAAAAGCCGAGCTCGATCCCGACCAGGAGGCGTTGCTGGATAGGCTGCTGGGGACAGATTACGAAATAATCACCGCGGACGAACGGCTCGACAAGATTGCCGCCGATTTCGTCGAGCACTGCGCCACCCGCTGGGAATCGGGCAAGTCGATGATGGTCTGTATCGACAAGATCACCTGTGCCCGGATGCTCCAGTTGATTTTCCCCCGATGGAAAGCAAAGGCGACCTCGGTCCGTGCAGAGGCCGAGTTGAAGCGCGCAGAGGCGAAGGCGGAGGGCGACCAGACCCGCAGCGCCAAACTTGAGGAGGAGATACGGCAACTGGAAGCCCAAGCAGATTGGCTCGATGAGACAATCGTGGAGATCATCATAAGCGAAGCCCAGAACGAGGTGAGAGATTTCGCGAAATGGGGCTTCGACATCATCCCTCACCGGGCTCGGATGAAGCAGGGCTTCGAGTCCGCCGATGGTCAGCGGGTGGATGTGGAAACTGCGTTCAAAACTCCCGATCATCCCTTCCGTGTGGCCATCGTCTGCGCAATGTGGCTGACCGGATTCGATGTCGAGTGCCTTTCTACACTCTACATCGACAAACCGATGAAGGCGCACACACTGATGCAGGCCATCGCACGGGCGAACCGGGTGTATCCCGGCAAGGATTTCGGCCTGATTGTCGATTACAATGGGATGCTGAAGAGCCTGCGGGAGGCGTTGGCTCAGTACGCGCTCGGGGATGACGACGACGACGGCGGAGAGATCGTCGCGCCGATTGAGGAGCGGGTGCAGGCCCTGATCGAGGCAATTGAGGCGACCGAGGCGCATCTGCGAGGGCTCGGCTTCGACCCAGCGACACTGATCAACTCGATCGGTTTCGCACGCATCAGGGGGTTGAGGGATGCGGTCGAGGCCGTCTATTCCAGTGACGAAGCCAAACAGCGATTCGAGATCCTGGCCCGACAGGTTTTCGCGAGGTTCAGGGCATTGTTGATGGAGCCGTCGGCGTTTGCCTACGCCGAGAGGCGCGACAATATCGAGGCAATTTACAAGAAGCTGACGGAACGACGCGATATTGCGGATGTGACAGAACTCCTGAAGGCACTGCACAGGATGGTCAACGAGGCGATTCGCACGCAGGAGCCGGGCGATGACCAAGCCGAGGGTCTGACCTTCGATCTCAGCAAGATCGACATGGAAAAGCTCCGCGACGAGTTCGCGAAGAAGGTCCGGCGTAAGGCAACCGCGCTTCAGGACATCCGCGAGGTCATTGAGCAGAAGCTCGCCGAGATGCTGGCATGCAACCCTTTGCGCATGGACTATCAGGAGAAATATGAGGAGATCGTCGCGGAATACAACCGGGAGAAAGACCGCGTCACCATCGAGGAGACCTTTCGTCGCCTGACGGAACTCATGGACGAGTTGGACGAGGAGCAAAAGCGCGCAGTGGAGGAAGGCCTCGGTGAGGACGAACTGGCGCTCTTCGATTTGCTGAAGAAGGACAATCTGGCCAAGGCAGAGCGGGAGCGCGTCAAACAGGCGAGTCGCGACCTGCTGGCGTCCATAAAGGCGCGTCTCTCAGAACTCAACCGTTTCTGGGAGAAGGAGCAGACCAAGGCGGATGTTAAGGTGTTCATTCTCAATGAGGTATACACTAGCCTACCGACACCGCCATTCACCGCTGACGAAAAGGAGGCAGTCGCGGACAAGGTCTATGCGCATGTCTGGCAACAGGCTGTCAGCGGCGAATTTGCGAGAGTGGCGTGAATTAGCTGGGCGGACCCCAAACTTCGTGCCAAATAATATGAGACTCTTGCCGGACCGTGTTCATGGGGGTTGCAGGGTTGGTTTTGGTAAGAGTCCTTGGTGCTGGGAAAGGCATAGCCTGACCGAAAAATTGGCTGGAGTTTGCCAAGATCCAAGAGGTGCCCTCTCCCGCTTTCCACAAGGAATGACTCTTTTGAGCCTGCCTTGGTTCTACAGTATTCCAAGGCATGATGCCCAACTCCAACGTAACCTACTATATTGCACCCAAAAAAATATGAAGGCGGACATGTATCGCAGTAACGTCTGGAGTCAGATGTCTCCAGTTTACACCTCGTCTTTTTGAAGCAAATTCCTATTAGTTCCGATTGACACTCATACGCAGAATAGCGTACTTGTCTCCTTTCGGGTGTCTGCGCAACACTCACCGTATGCGTCAAATCAAGGAGGAAAATTTATCCATCGTGCTGCGGGGTCATTTTAACCCCACAATATTTCAGCCCTACTGGTTTTACGTGAACGAACTCCTCGGTGAAGGGGAAACGGAAGCTGCGAATGTTCAAGTGATTCATGAACATGTTTTGCATTTTTCTTTGGATTGGCTGGATATTCAAGTACTGCGCGACAGCTTCACAGTACGGCTTCTCCAAAACGGATATGAAGAAGCGTTGCGCGACCTCGTCCTCGGAACTTTCAATCTCTTGAATCACACCCCGTCTAGAATGATGGGTATCAACAAGGGGGTTCACTTTATGGTTAAGTCCGTTGATGAGTGGCATTCGCTTGGCCACAAGCTAGCCCCTAAAGAAGGTATTTGGAATTGTGTGCTGAGAAAGCCTGGTACCTTGAGCGTGGTGATCGAGGGTCATCGGACCGATGGATTCGAAGGTTGTGTCCGGGTAAAAGTTGAACCATCGCAGCGACACCATCCCGGTGTCTTTGTGGAGGTAAATGATCATTTCGTTGGCAAAGGCGGGGAAAAAGTGCCAGCAATCACCCCGATGATGGAAATTTTAAGTTCGCAATGGGATAATTGTGTTGAAAGATCGAAACAAATTATCCGAAGGATAGTGGATTTCTAATGAAGACTTCATCTTGCTGGCATTTAGAGAATACGGATAACGGGCGATCTAATTATGAGGTTGGTCAAGAATGGCTGGAATCACCAAATCTAATTCGAGAGAGTCTCGCTAGTGGCAGGAAAGTCGGCAGTAGTCGTCCTGACGAAACAGATCTACCGACTCCCGGATATGATGAACATGATTACCATTATAAAGTGCCCCCCCACCTCGACTACAGATTTCCCCTTCCAGCGCATCCGAGGTTTGAGGCTTTGCAGCGATGGGAAGGAACGGTTTTGGAGATAGGTCAGAACGACTTTTCTGCACGGCTCCGAGATCTGACGAATATTGGAATTGATGAAGAGACATCGCTCTTCAAGGAAGATTTGTCTCAGGACGACAGGCGGCTTCTGAAACCTGGTGCGATTTTCTATCTGAACATTGGTTACCAGACGTCCGTCACCGGACAACGTATTCGTGGTCTTACTATCAGGTTCAAGCGTCTACCTAAGTGGAGTGCCGACGATATACTGGATGCCTGGAACCGCGGGCAAGAGCGACTTAGCCGCCTCGTTCGTGGATGACGTTGGCGATCCACCGGAACCAAACCAGGTAGAGATTTCTCTGTTCGGCCCTGGCTACGGTGAGTGCGTGGCGCTTCACGTCGGGAACGGCAGCTGGGTGATTGTCGACTCGTGTACGCACCCGGACTTTGACATCCCAACCCCGCTACATTACCTCCAGACTCTGGGAGTAGACGTCAGTACGCAGGTCAAGTGCGTAGTGGTTAGCCACTGGCATGATGATCACGTTTCAGGAATGAGCCGAGTGGTTGCGGAGTGCAAGAGTGCGAGAATAAGTTGTTCAGCGGTATTATTAAGGGAAGAGTTCGTGACCGTGATAGAGGCGTATGCTCAAAGCAATGTGCCTCGTAAGACCGGCGTTGACGAACTACGCGCTGTATTCGATGAGATGGAATCGTCTCAACGGCACATTCGAAGAGCGGGTGCCGGGACGGAGATTTGGCACCAAACCGACGGATGGAATCCTGACAGCTTTAGTTGCCAAATAAAGGCCCTTGGGCCCTCCGATGCCATGGCGACAGCTTCAGCAAAGTCAATCGCAGACTTGGTCTGTGATCTTGGTCCTCAGTGTCGGGCACCTTCGCTAAAGGAAAACCTTACGTCTATCGTGCTTTGGGTGTCGGTTGGCACAGATGGATTTATCCTCGGCGGCGACATGCAGGAAAAACCTCATCGTGGTTGGACTGTCATTCTCGATGAATTTGGAGATGTCCTTCGTGACGGCTTTGCCTACAAGGTTGCTCATCACGGATCCGAAAACAGTCACCGCCACAACGTGTGGACCAATCTTCTCCGCAGTGAGGCTTATGCTCTCCTGGCGCCGTTTGTTGGAGGCTCTACGAGGTTACCTAGCAAGAGTGATGTAGATCGGATTCTCGGCTACACCAGCAATGGATTCATCACCGCACCCCCAACGGTGACCGGCAAACGACGCAAACGCACGCCACCTGTAGAAAGGGTTATGAAGGAAGGTATGAGGAACACCCGTGAAGTCATCATGACTCAGGGCCATGTTCGAATTCGAATGAGCCCTGGGCGGCCAGACAGCATTAAGGTCCAGCTTTTCAATGGTGCGCTACCACTAGTGGACGCTTGGAGCTGAACCGAGAAGACTGTAACCTTTGCAATTGGGGCATGGATCCGGGCACATCGGTAACACTTAAATTATTCGCGAATATGGCCACGCCTCGGGAACACGCTTACACAGTTCAAGTACGGTGGACTGGGAATACGGGCGAAG
Organism: Opitutales bacterium; assembly: GCA_965218995.1. Lineage (GTDB taxonomy): Bacteria > Verrucomicrobiota > Verrucomicrobiia > Opitutales > UBA2995 > JAABVD01. The sequence continues at coordinate 353,324 of CBDCML010000004.1, read as the reverse complement.
GGACTAGCAGTTACCAGGGCTATGAAAGGACCCACGAAATCAAGGTTGAAGACAGGCCGGTCATCTCAGGTTCCTCGGATCCGGCCTTTCGGGGAGATAGGTCTCGCTACAATCCTGAGGAGCTTCTCGTAGCTTCCCTGTCCGCTTGCCACATGCTCTGGTACCTGCATCTGTGTGCCAAGGCCGGGGTCGTAGTCACAGCCTACTTGGATAACGCGACAGGAACGATGGTTGAAACCGGTGGACAAGGCGGGCATTTTTCCGAGGTAGTCCTCAGGCCGTCTGTAATCATTGAGGAGAGTGGCGATGAGCGATTGGCCCAAAATCTACACGAGAAAGCCAACGAGTTCTGCTTCATCGCTAATTCGGTCAACTTCCCGGTCAGATGCGAATCCAAGGTCGAGGTGGCCTGATTCCTATGAGGATGCTGCTTCCCGACCCGGAGAGGGTGATTTTTGCCAAGCAAAACATTATCATTTTGTTGGATTAAACATCGGCCTTATGCGATTCGGGCCGCCCTACGGGGAGTTGCAGCACCCAGCCGCAGCCCCATAAACCCAATTGAAGTGGTCGGGGTGGGCGGATTTGAACCGCCGACTTCCTGCTCCCAAAGCAGGCGCTCTAGCCAGACTGAACTACACCCCGATCCTCAGCCCGCACCAGCACTCAATCTCCGTTCGCTCGTTACGAATTTTGTGAGAAATGCGGGTTAGGAGGGCGTTATGACACGCCGTTCCCTATTATTGTCAATCGGTTATTTTTTTAGGCGGAGGTTGGGTGAATCAATTGTGAATTAGCGATGGCAAGGGGGTCAGGGCTGAAATCCCACATTCCGCTGGGCTCAATGCACGATTTTCAGTCCTGACCCCGACGGGCCTAGGAGGGGGAAAGGCCAAGAAGGGTTTGTCAAATCATCCGCCCGAATTAATTTCCTTTCTCTTTCGTGCCATGTCTTCAAATCGAGTTAGCAAATTGCGGTATTTCATCCTGTTGATACTGCTTTTGGCTGGAATAAAGGCGGGGACGAAAGCTCAAGAGAGTTTGAATGGGTTGACCTTTAGGGATGCCTTACGCATGTGTCTGCTGGCCGCAGGCGAGGGAGATTTGGAAAAAGCGGCGGGCCTCTTTGAAAGTTTGGAGGAAATTTTTGGGAACGAGGCGGAATACCTGGAGGAGGATATCCAGAGACACGTGCTTCCCGTCAAAGGGATGGCGGAATTGGCCGCCGGTAAATCGCCCGAGGCTATCGATACCTTCGAACGAGCCCGGAGACAATTCCCCTCCTTGTTCAAGGAGAAACCTTTCCTGATCTACAGCCTGGCCCAGGCCTATAAACAGAATCTGAACCTGGAGAAGGCCGGTCAGGCGCTGGATGAATATTTGCAGCATGTCGCGGGCACGCTGGAAGCCGGATTTGCCTATCTGGAGCGGGCCGACCTCTACTTCCAGGGAGGCCTCCTCGATGAGGGGCTGGAAGGATTGGGGCAACTGTACCGCTCTGCCCTCCCCCGATCCTTGAAATTGCAAGGGCAGTTGAAAGGGATTGAGGCTTGTCTGCAAAATGGCCGAAAGGATCAAGCTACCGAGTTGATCCTTCAAACCGACTGGTCCGTTTCAACCATGCCCGAACTGGCCCAGCTCACTTTTTCCGCGCTCCGGACCGCTGAACACGCCCTGGCGGAGCGGCGCATCGGGGACGCTCTCAAGCTCTTTCAATTGGTTCCGCCCAAAAAGGTCCTGGTTCAGGTTCAGCGGGAGCGGATCGAAGAATTGAAGCAAAGCATTACCTACCGCAGGGCTCGCAGGACGGTGAGGAACGACACTCATGGCCAGCAATACCTCACCCAATTGCAGCGCCGGTTGGAACAGCAGTTGAACGCCCTGGAAGGCGCCGCTGATTATACCCCCGACTTCTACTTGCGATATGGACAGTGCCTCTTACTGGATGCGCAGCTCCACAAAGCCTGGTTGGTTTATGAGCACATCGCCTTGAACGGGGCCTACCCCGAGGAGGTTCGGGAAGAAGCCCATTATCGTTGGGTGCTCACAGCTCATCAGATGGAGGAATGGGAAGAGGCCCTCACCCTTGCCCGGAATTTCGTAAACCGCTACCCCGATTCCGATCTGGCCCCACAGGCTCTCTACCTCATTGCCAGCGCCCATCTGGAACAGAGGCGCTACCGGGAAAGTTATGAGGTTTTGACGGATTTGGTGGATGGGTTTCCCGACCACACCCTCTATCCCCGCTGGTTGTTTACCCGTGGATTTGTCCAGGTCCTCTCGGAGGACTATCGGCCCGCCCGCCAGGATTTTGCCTCCTATTTATTACGATTTCCCCAGGGCGCCTTGAGGGTTAATGCCGGTCTCTGGGATGGGTTGACCTACTTTTTCGAAAAGAACTACCCCACTTGCGCAGATCGGTTGACAACCTTGTCCGGCGCCGCTCGAAATCACCCGCTATATCCGGAAATCCAATACCGATTGGCCTCCACCCACTACGCTTGGCGCCGGTATGACGAGGCCCTGGCAACCATAAACCGCTACCTGGACGAATTTCCCCGGCATTTCCGGGTCGGTGAAGCCCGGGTCCTGAAGGGGGACATACTGATGGGGAAAGGAGAGCTGGAGGAGGCTTTGAACACTTTTTCGGGCATTTCAGCGGAAGTTGGCCGCCTCTATTTGTACAGTGTTTTCCAGGCCGGGAAAATCCTGCGAGCTTTGCAGGATTACGCCGGTATGGTTTCCCACTACGACGCCTTCCTGCAGAATGAGGAAGCCCCGCGAGCGCGGTTGAGCGAAGCGCTTTATTGGATGGCCTGGGCCAACCAGCAACGAGGCGCATTGGGCCAAGCCTTTCCCATTTATGAGAGGGCCCTCGCCACTTATGGGGACGATATTCATTCGGCGGAGATGGAGAGTATTCTCAAGGCCTTACAGGATTTGAAAACCAGTCAGGTCGGCGAGGCCCTTGTCGGCAGCTCCGACCTCCGGAGCCCGCTGGCAACAGCTGAGGATTTTTCCTCCTGGATCCTGCGAGAGATCGAAATTGCCCAACAGAACAAGCAATTCACTTATTACGCCAGGTTGGTCCTGTTTTTTATTGAACATGTGGGGAAGCCCGAAACAACCGAATACTCCTACCTGGCCCTGGCTGATAGCGTCCCCCTGGAGAATATGGATGCGACAACCCTCGGCCGCATGGGATTGGCTCTTCTGAATGCGGGGGATGAACGGGCCCGCCCATTGTTCGAACAATTGCTGGATGGATTCCCCTCCTCCCCCAGCCGCTCCATGGCTTACCTCGGGCTGGCCAGACTGGATTTTGCGGCTGGGGATTTTGCATCGGCCAAGGAATGGCTCCATGCCTCAAACGAGCAGATTCCCCTCCATCCCCGCATGAGTGAAACCCAACTCCTCTTGGGGCGGACGCTTTCCCAGATGGAATTATTCGAGGAATCCATTTCCGCCTACGAGAAGCTCCTGCGGCTCAGGTCGGCCAGGGGGCGACCCCACGCCCGGGCGCTGCAGGGAATTGCGGAATCCCACACCCGGTCCGGCGCAATGGAAAGGGCCATCGCCTATTATCAACGAATTTACAACATGTACCGGGCTTATCCGGACCTGGTGTCTTCGGCCTATTGGAAAAGCGCAAAACTCTTTGAGACGGTCGGTCGGTTGCCCGAGGCCGCTGCAACGCTGAGGGAGTTGTTGTCCCAGGAAAAACTGAAAGGGCTACCGGAGTGGAGATTGGCCGAAAACCACTTGGAACACCTTGTGAGCTTGCTCCCCAAAGAACCGAGCGCTTCCCGTGCGGAGGAAAAAGAACCCCATGAAAACTGACGCCTACACCGTATCGCTAACCTTGCTGGGGACTTTGCTGATGCCAAATCCCTCATCGCTGCTCACGGCGGCTACCGGAACGCTCACCAATACCGACGGGCGTCACTTCGAGGGGGAAATGACGGTAGTGGACCCTACCGCCATCCGGCTCGAGGTTGCGGCAGGTGCAGGAACTGTTTCCTACCTCTTCCGGAAAGAAAAGATCCAATCCATCGACTTTTTTGATGCCGAACAGATTGAAGAGGGATTGGAAGCGTTTTCCCAAGGGCAATATGAGGCCGCGGTGGAGGTTCTGAAACCGGTTCACCGGCAACGCAGCCCTTTTCTCCGATTGTACCCTCTGGAAGCCCTGGCGGAACCGAGCTTGGCCCTGGGAGAAGCTTTATTTCAAACTGGCCGATTTATTGAGGCGGTGGGTTTGGCCAGTACCCTGTTGGGGGTGGATTTTGCCAAGGCCCGGATGCAGGCCAAATCCAACCAACTCATTTTGCGATCCTTTTTCAAACTGGAACGATGGGAGGAAACCGAAATACTGGCCAAACGTTGGTGTGAAAATCACAATCCCGCTGAGGACTCAGCCCTGGGCTGGTGGATTCTGGGAGAAGCACACTTGGCCGCGGAAGATTGGAAGACTGCGCGGTGGATCAGCCTTCTGCCCATCACCTTCAGCAGCCAATATCCCAAGCCCTATTTGGAACAATGCTACCCCGTGGTCATCCAATCCTGGATGTCGGAAGGCAACCCGAAGAAGGCGCTCCGGGCCTACCGTGAATTTCTGGGAAGAAAACTGGCCTGGCCGGAAGAAAAGGCCGCCCTCCAGGCCTCCATGGAGGAGATGCTGGGGGAACAGGATCAAGTCTTCGACCCATCCCCCTCCGATCCCGCTTTGGAAATTTCTCAAGGTCCACCGGAAATGGATTTAAATTTGCCCTTGGAATCTGTAAGGAAGATAACCGCAAAAACAGAAATCTCCGAAACGCCATGATCCTTTCGCCCCTGACAGCCGTTGTTGTAAGCTCGCCTCTCCCCACCCTATTGCTGGGGCAAACCGAGCCCGTGTCCGAAACATCGTTGAGCTTGTGGGGAATGATCAAGCAAGGGGGCTGGGCCATGTATCCTCTGGGACTCTGTTCCGTGGCTCTGATTTTCCTGGCCATTCATTGTTACCGGGAAACCGTCCGCAAGAGATTTATCCCTGAGGCGGCCTTCAATTCGGTGGCACGATCCCTCTCGGGGAAAAATATTCAATCGGCCGTAAACCAACTGAACCAGGCTCCTTCGGTGCTTTCGCGGGTAATGGGGATGGCATTGAGCCGGGTTCGGGCGAGCGAACCCGAGGGAAACCGGAACAAGGTGGAAGCCAGCCTGGGCGAAGCCTTGGAAGGGGAAGAGAATGCCGTGAGTCAGTGGATCGTTTACCTGAACGTCATTGCGGCGGTGGCGCCCATGATCGGGTTGCTCGGGACGGTGAGCGGTATGATTGGGGCCTTCCAAACCATTTCCCGTAGTGGGATGGGGAGGCCGGAATTGTTCGCTGGCAATATCGGGGAAGCGCTCATCACCACCGCAACCGGCCTGGTCATTGGAATTCCTGCAATGGTATGTTATTTCATCATGCGCAACCGCCTGAACAACATCATGATAGCCACGATACAGTCGGCCAATACCCTGATCGACCACTTGGAGGGGGAGGTGGAGGCCCGGGCGGCCGATTAAAGTCCCGGACCCGAATGGCACAAAGTTAAGCGACTTTTCGAATGTATGGCTGCCTCGGAGAAGGAAGGGGTCAGTCATTAATTTTCAACATGGGGACATGTCAAAAATTAACGACTGACCCCGACGGTGTGGCGGAAGCCGGTTAGTTCTCCAATCCCGGGTCCGAACTATCCGCGGCCTGTTCTTCGTTCAAGCGCTCTTCCAACAAGGCCTTCAACTCGGGCACAGTCCGCTGCAGGGATTGCGCCTTTAATTGCCAAAGCCCCGGGTTGACCAATTCATCGATTTGGTCGTGGTAATCCAGCATGGCGGGAAAGTTTGCCCTTTCCCACTCCATCACGGAGAGGTGATAGAGGGCCTCGGCTTTGGCCGCATCCAGATAATCGCCATGATTTGCCACGGCTTGCAAGCGCTCCAAACCGTGCTCGGTATTTCCAGCCTGCAGGGTAGCCAGGGCCAGACCCAAGTGGGCACGTTGCTCGAGGGGAATGAGATCCAGAGCCCGCATGGCTTTCTCGTAAAGATCCCCCGCTTTGGAGAACTCCTCATCGGAGTAAGCCTTGTCGGCCAGCTCCAGGTAGGCTGCTCCACCGATATTGCGCCGGGCATTTTTGTCGGCAAAGGCCTCCTTCTCCACCTCGGTTGTGGCGGTGGAATAGGCGGCGCTGCGATCGTGTAGTGATTTGGCGCTCCACCACTTCTCTCCTTGAATCCCGACAATGGTGGCCAGGGCAACCAACACTACCAAAACCAATTGGTTTTTATAGCGGTTCCAGAAAACGACCAACTGGTCATCCAGATCGGATGTGGCCAGGGCCTCATCCAAATTCTGGGATTTGGTTTGCTTTTTCCGCCGCCGTTTAGCTGATCTGGGAGTTGGGGCCATCAAATTGAAAAACGGATTGACATTTGGGGAAACCTCCGGGGAGTCAACCCCATAACCAAAGGACTGGGCGAGACTCCCCCTTTAATCGAAAACGACGGTTTTCCGCCCGTAAACGAGGATACGATGCTCCAGATGCCACCGCACCGCCTGCAACAATACTCGTCGCTCAAGCATGCGGCCGAGCACGATGAGATCTTTTACGGTGCGACGGTGGGAAACTCGATGCACGTCTTGTTGAATGATAGGGCCGTCATCCAGAATGGCAGTGGCGTAATGCGCCGTGGCCCCAATCAATTTTACGCCGCGCTGATACGCCTTTCGGTAGGGGTTCCCGCCGGCAAAAGCGGGCAGAAAGGAATGGTGAATGTTTATGACCGGGCTGCCGAACTCTTTCAGAAATTTCTCGCTCAGGATCTGCATATAGCGGGCCATCACCACCAAATCCACTCCGTATTCCCACAAGAGTTCCAACTGTCGTTGCTCTGCTTTCCCACGGGTTTCCGAAGTAACGGGAATATGGTAAAATGCTACCCCGTGACCCTCGGTGGCTTCCATTAAGTCCGGATGGTTGGATACCACACAGGCTATTTCACAGGGCAGTTCCCCCGAGTTCTGGCCCAGGAACAATTCGTAAAAGCAATGATCGTAGCGGGAAACGAAAATCGCAACCCTTTGCTTGACCGAAGAAATCCTGCAAACCACCTGCATATTGAGTTCTCCGGCAAATTTAATGAATTCCTCCCTCTCTTCCCGGCAATCGGATATCTCGTCGGATGGGGCCCATTCAATGCGCTGGAAAAATATCTCATCTATCCTGTCGTAGTGTTGATCGGCGTTGATAATTTTGCCGCCACGTTCAAAAATCCAACCGGAGACCCGGGCAACGAGCCCCCTTTTGTCGGGCCCGTGCAAGAGGGCTATTATGGTGTCTTTGGTTCGTTTCACAGGTCAGTATGGTCTAGGCGCCTTTATAATAGTCCTGGAGGGGTTTAACATCGAGCTCATTGGAATGCAATGCCTGGATCGCTTTGACCGAGGTCTGGGCTGCGGATATAGTGGTAATGATACCCACGTTCCGATTGATGGCCTCCATTCGAATGATGTTCTCATCCCGACGCGGGATCATTCCCGCACTAGGGGTGTTGATTACCAAATTCATTTCTCCATTCTTGATCATATCCACAACAGTGGGGCGCCCTTGATCGATTTTGGAAAGCTTGTGGACCCGAACTCCGCTTTCCCTCAACACCTTGGCCGTTCCCGGAGTGGAGTAGATGGTGAATCCGCAACCGGCCATGCAGCGGGCTATATCGATGACCTTTGGTTTATCGGAATCTTTGACGCTTATGAAGGCATTTCCCGAAGTGGGAAGCGGTGGTTGGGCGGCCATTTGAGCCTTGGCATAAGCGAGCCCATAATTGAAATCCAATCCCATGACCTCTCCGGTGCTGCGCATTTCCGGGGTTAGGGCCACCTTGGCTCCGGGAAACCGTTTGAAGGGAAATACCGATTCTTTAATGCACCAGTATTTGGGATGGACCTCCTCGCTAAACCCCAGGTCCTTCAGTTTGGATCCTGCCATGGCCTTGGCGGCAAGTTTGGCTAAGGGAATACCAATGGCCTTTGAGACGAAGGGAATGGTTCGGGAGGCCCGGGGATTGACCTCGATAATAAACAACTCATCGTCTTTGATGAGGTATTGAGCATTCATCAAGCCGACGACATCCAGCTCCCTGGCCAGGGCATAAGTGGCCTGTTTGACCTGATCGATCATGTTTTCGGTCAAGGTGTAAGGAGGCATTACCATTCCGGCATCGCCACTGTGCACACCGGCAAACTCGATGTGCTCGAGAATGCCTCCAACCAGTATGCTTTCCCCATCGGAAATACAATCGACGTCCACCTCGATGGCGTCCTGCAAAAATTGATCGATCAAAACCGCCTTATTAGGCACGACCTCAAAGGCTTCGGAAACGACTTGTTCCAGCTCCCGCATGGAGCCCACCACAAACATGCCTCGTCCGCCCAAAACAAATGAGGGGCGCAACAAGATGGGAAACCCAATTTCCTCCGCCATGCGGTAAGCCTCATTCGGATTCATGGCGGTTCGGTTGGCTGGCTGCTTCAACCCAACCTTGTCCAGGATAGCTGCAAACAGTTTTCGATCCTCAGCCACCTCGATGCTTTCCGGGGAGGTGCCTATGATGTTGACTCCGTTGGCTTTGAGATCGCCCGCGAGGTTGAGCGGGGTCTGCCCCCCAAATTGCACAATGGCCCCCTGGCAGTTTTCCTGTTGGTAGACCTCCAGGACATCCTCCAGGGTCAAGGGTTCAAAGTACAGCCGATCCGAGGTATCGTAGTCGGTAGATACGGTCTCCGGATTGGAATTGACCATGACCGTTTCGTAACCGGCTTCCTGCAAGGCATAGGATGCGTGGACGCAGCAATAATCAAATTCAATCCCCTGGCCGATGCGGTTTGGCCCCCCGCCAATAATCATGATCTTGGCCTTGTCCGATTTTATGACTTCGTTTTCATCCCCGTAGGAGGAGTAGTAATAGGGGGTGAAGGCTTCAAACTCCGCCGCGCAAGTATCCACCAAGCGAAACTGGGTGCGGATTCCGCACCTTTCCCGGCGCCGCTTGATCGCTCCGCGGCTGCAGCCCAAAATATGGCTCAGTTGCACGTCGGAAAATCCCGCCTCCTTGGCTTGGCGCAACAAACCCGCCTCAATGGTTTCCAATGTTTCATTCCCGATGCGCCGCTCCAGCTTCACGATGTCCGCTATCTGGCGAATAAACCAGGGGTCAATGGCGGTGAGTTCAAAAATCTCCTCCTCGGAAAATCCGGCCAGAAAGGCATACCTCACGAAAAAGATCCGTTCCGCCTTGGGATTGGCCAACCGGCCCCGGATTTCCTCGGCATCCATGGGGGAAGCATCGCCAAACTTGCCTCCCCCTCCCAGGCCATGGGCCCCAATTTCCAGGGAACGAAGCGCTTTTTGGAGCGATTCCTTGAAGGTCCGCCCAATAGCCATGGCCTCGCCCACGCTTTTCATGGATGAAGTGAGGGTGGAATCGGTCCCGACGAATTTTTCAAAGGTGAAACGGGGAGCCTTGGTCACCACGTAGTCGATGGTGGGCTCAAAACTCGCCGGGGTTTCCCTGGTGATATCATTGCGAATTTCATCCAGGCTGTAGCCCACAGCTAGTTTGGCGGCGAACTTTGCTATGGGGAATCCCGTCGCCTTGGAGGCCAGGGCGGAGCTGCGGGATACCCGGGGATTCATCTCGATCACGACGAGCCGTCCGGTTTGCGGATCGACGGCAAACTGTATATTGCTGCCACCCGTTTCCACCCCGATTTCCCGAATACAGGCGAAGGATGCATCCCGCATGAGCTGGTACTCCTTGTCGCTCAGGGTCATGGCCGGGGCAACGGTAATGGAGTCTCCGGTGTGGACTCCCATCGGGTCGAGATTTTCGATGGAACATATGACGACGCATTGGTCCTTGTAATCCCGCATCACTTCCATCTCGTATTCTTTCCACCCCAAAAGGCATTCCTCGATGAGCACTTCGGTTACCGGGGACATTTCGAGCCCGTTGGCGGCTATGGCCTCAAATTCCTCCCTGTTATAGGCAATCCCCCCTCCGGATCCGCCCAGGGTGAATCCCGGCCGGATGATCAAGGGGAAGGACCCGATGGTGGGGGCAGCTTCCCGGGCTTCTTCCAGGGAGTAGACAACGCGGGATTTTGGAACATCCAGGCCGATCTTAATCATGGCTTTTTTGAAGAGTAGCCGATCTTCACCTTTTTCAATGGCCTCGGATTTCGCGCCGATCAATTCCACCCCGCATTCCTTCAGAACGCCGTTGTTGCAGAGATCGAGGGCGAGGTTGAGCGCGGTTTGCCCTCCCAGGGTGGGCAACAGCGCATCCGGCTTTTCCCGTTCGATTATCTTGCCCACCATATCGACCGTAAGCGGTTCAATATAAGTGGCATCGGAGAATTCGGGATCGGTCATGATAGTGGCCGGATTGCTATTGACCAGAATGACCTTGTAGCCTTCTTCCCGCAGCGCTTTGCAGGCCTGGGTGCCGCTATAGTCAAATTCGCATGCCTGTCCGATTACGATGGGTCCGGAGCCCAGGATCAGGATAGATTCTAAATCGGTTCGCTTCGGCATATGGGGTTCCGCTCGGTGGGAATGGCATAATTCGCACTAACTTGGAGAATCCCCCTGGGGTTGAAAAGCTAAAAAAGGAGCGTATTGCCGGGGGGGAGAAATGGGGGAAGCGCCTATTCACGCCGTTTTCCCCTCCCCAGAAAACTCGAAAAAGTGCTTGATCAAGAAGGGATTATTGCGCGAAATTGCCGACTTTAAGCGGGTGTAGTTCAGTGGTAGAACTCCAGCCTTCCAAGCTGGCTACGTCGGTTCGATTCCGTCCACCCGCACCAACCCGGCTATTCTTTGCCACCACGTATCGCAACCCATGGATGACCCACTCACGACTACCCCAAATCCCGGTTCGCTATCGAAGCCGAGCCGCGATTACGATGGGTCCTTTCAGCCGGGTGATGCTTACCTTCAGGCGCTTCCCGATATGCAGAATGCACATGCCGATCATATTTCCGGCGCCAGGGTGGCGATCAACCAGGTGGGAATATCCAATTTCAAACTGCCCTTGAAATTTAAAACCAGGACCGGGCAGGTGGTTTCCCTGGAGACATCCGTTACCGGGACGGTTTCCCTGGATAAGGATAACAAGGGTATCAATATGTCGCGCATCCTCAGGGTGTTCTACCAGTTCAAGGACGATGTATTCACCTGGGCGGAGATAGAAAAAATTCTCAAAACCTACCTCGACCGGCTGGAGAGCGAGGAGGCCCGCCTGAAGTTGTTTTTCAACTACCCGATTGCCCAGACCAGCCTGCGCAGCAACCTGCAGGGGTACCAGTACTACCAGGTGATGTGGGAAGGGACGCTGAAAGCCGTCGGGGAACTGCATCGCTACATCCAGTTGGATTTTGTTTATTCATCCACCTGTCCTTGCTCGGAAATGTTGTCGGAACACGCTCGGGAAGCCCGAAATGTCTATTCCATACCCCATTCTCAACGGAGCAAGGCACGTATCCTGGTGGAGTTGGACGGGTCCTCCGAAATGACGAACGAGGACTTGGTGGATCATTGCGCCAACGCTTTGAGGACGGAAACCCAGGTGATCGTGCGCCGTGAAGATGAGCAGGCTTTCGCCGAGCTCAATGGCGCTTATGTAAAATTTGTGGAGGACGCGGCTCGCCTTTTATTCGAAGAATTGGACGCCGAGGAGCAAATCATCGACTTTCAGGTTTCCATTGCCCACCTGGAATCGTTGCATTCCCACGATGCGGTGGCGGTGGTGACCAAGGGTATTCCCCATGGGTTCCGAGGCCAGTTCGATGACTTCCGGCAGTTGATTTGTTAGGCTTCCCGCGGCAAAATTGCCCCGATGCTGCGCCATCATTTGCCTTTTTTCTTGGCCAACTGCTGAACCAAGGCAAAGCGGATTTTTGCTTCCAAGGCTTCGACTTCATCGGGATGCAAATTTTCCTCTTTGGCCTTGCGCAAGGCTTCCTCAGCCCGGCCTTGCGCCGCTTCGGCAGAGCCCAGATCGATATCCTCTATGTCGATGGCCGCTTCAGTAATTACCGATACGGTATCGCCAAAAATTTCCGCGAAACCCTTGTCCACGGCCAATAGATCGAGTTGCTCCATCCTGATAACCCCGAGTTCGCCTTCTTTGATTTCGGTAATCAACGGGATGTGCCCCGGCAGGATTCCAATTTCACCGGTAGTAGTGGGTAGCACCACGGAATCCACATCCTCGCTGTAGACCTTTTCCTGGGGGGTTACGATTTCGAGTTTTAAAGCCATTGCCCTTTAAGGCCAAATTGGAATCCGAACAGGTATCATTCCCCCTCCGCCGAGGCGATCACTTCATCGATGGATCCCTTGTAAGCGAAATCATTCTCATGGATATAATCCAACTCCCCATCGAGAATCATTTTGAAACCCTTTATCGTCTCCTCAATGGACACATAAGTTCCGGCAAATCCCGTAAAGACTTCGGCCACGTGGAACGGTTGTGACAGGTACTTCTGGATTTTTCGGGCCCGGTAGACCGCTTGTTTATCCTCGGGGCTCAATTCGTCGAGGCCGAGAATGGCGATGATATCCTGGAGATCCTTGTAACGTTGCAGCACTTTTTGCACCCCGCGCGCAACTTCAAAATGGGCCTCCCCCACAACCGATGGGTCCAGCGCTGTGGAAACGGAACCCAGGGGATCCACTGCGGGATAAATTCCCAGTTCCGCGATCCGCCGCTCCAAAACGATGGTGGAGTCGAGGTGGGCAAAGGTGTTGGCAGGAGCGGGATCAGTCAGATCGTCCGCGGGAACGTAGACCGCCTGGAAGGAGGTTATGGAACCCTTTTTGGTAGAGGTGATGCGTTCCTGGAGGATTCCCATCTCCTGCGCCAAGGTCGGCTGGTACCCCACCGCCGACGGTGAACGCCCCAACAGGGCGGATACTTCCGATCCGGCTTGGGAAAAGCGGAATATGTTGTCGATGAAAAGGAGAACATCGAGGTTTTCTTCGTCGCGGAAATATTCTGCCATGGCCAGCCCGGACAACCCGACCCGCATGCGTGCCCCGGGCGGCTCATTCATTTGGCCGTAACAAAGCGCCACTTTTGAGTTCTCGATATTTTCCTGATCAATCACCCCGGCTTCCGACATTTCATGGTAAAGATCATTGCCTTCGCGAGAGCGCTCCCCCACCCCGCAAAACACGGAATATCCGCCGTAAGCCTTGGCGATGTTGTTGATGAGCTCCATGATGACCACCGTCTTGCCCACACCGGCCCCGCCAAAAGCGCCTACCTTTCCGCCCTTGATGAATGGGCATATCAGGTCGATCACCTTGATGCCGGTCTCCAACATTTCCGCCTCCACACTTTGGTCCACCAAGGCTGGGGCTGGCCGGTGAATCGGATAACGCTTTTCGTATTGTGGTTCACCGCGCTCATCGACGGGGGTTCCCGTCACATCAAAAATGCGACCCAGCACCCCTTTGCCGACGGGAACGGATATGGGCGCCCCGGTATCCTGCACTTCCATTCCGCGGACAAGACCTTCCGTCGACGACATGGCTACGGTGCGCACGATGGCATTTCCCAAATGTTGCTGCACCTCAAGGGTCAGGGTTATGTCGTTCCCCTGCACCTTAAAATTGACTTTGAGGGCCTGGTAGATTTTGGGAATGTTTCCCCGCTCGAACTGAACGTCGACTACTGCGCCGATTACCTGCAAAATTTTGCCGGTTTTAGGAGATAAGTTAGTTTTCATTTGCTGCGGTGGCGGCGGCGATTTCGAGGATTTCCTGAGTGATGACCGCCTGCCTGACTTTGTTGTAGTCCAGCGTGAGGTTGTCCACTAGATTATTGGCATTATCGGTGGCCGTTTTCATGGCCACCATGCGTGCGCTGTGTTCCGAGGCTTTCGTACCGCGAACCATAGCGTGGAACTGACGGCGCACATAAAGGGGGAGCAAATGGGTCAGAATTACCTCGACGGAAGGTTCGAAGTTCAATTCGCGGTCATCTTGAGCTTCCTGCTTTATGCCCAAAGATTCCAATGCTTCAGCGATACCCGCCAGCGGCAGAAGCGGAATCAGCCTGGGAACCTGCTTGAGAGTGTTGACGAATCGCGGATAAAGTACTTCGACGGTGCCGATGGAACCATCCTCGAAGGCCTTGATGGCAAAATCAATGACCACACGTACTTCGGAGAACATGATTTTGTCCGAAATGGTAAAATCAGCGATCAGATCCCGTTGAGTGCGGCTAATGAATTGAGCCGCTTTCCGACCCACTGTGATGTACTTTACCTCCTGGGACCTTGAAGGAAGCTCTCGAAACAGATTGGCGTTTAGGGCCCCGCAAAGCCCTCGGTCGGTGCTCAGCAAAATGATACAACGCGTGTTCACCCTGCCTTCCTCCAAAAAGGGATGTCTGAAGTTCATCACCCCCTTGGCGACGGGAGCGAGAATACGGGCCAACAATTCAGCGTAGGGCCGGCTGGCCAGGGCCGCATCCTGGGCTCGTTTCATTTTGGAGGCAGCCACCAGTTGCATGGCCCGGGTGATCTGGGCCGTGTTCTTCACCGATTTAATGCGGCGCCTTATGTCGTGCAGATTGGCCATGGCTATCCCTTATCCGCCATAACCGGATTTCCAGGACTCGACTGCCTCCTTGAGTTCTGCCGCGATGGCGTCCGTGATCTGTTTTTCGGATCGGATTTTTGCCAGCAACCCTTCTCTTCTGGCCAGGAGGATCTCTTCCAGCGCCTCGATTGCCTGAGTTACCCCGGCCACATCAATGTCGTCGTAATAACCATTTTGAACCGCCCACATGAGAGCTACCTGCACCTCCGCCGTTTTAGGGGAAAATGCCGGCTGCTTAAAGAGCTCGACGATACGGGACCCCCGGTCGAGCTGGGCCTTGGTCTTGGCGTCCAAATCCGACCCGAACTGAGCGAATGCCTGGAGTTCCCGGAATTGGGCCAGCTCCAGTTTCACCGTTCCCGCAACTTGTTTGATGGCCTTGATCTGGGCCGCTGAACCGACGCGGGATACGGAAAGCCCAACCGATATGGCCGGCCGGATCCCTTGGTTGAACAAGTCCGTTTCCAAAAAAATTTGGCCATCCGTGATCGAGATCACGTTGGTGGGTATGTATGCGGCCACGTCGCCGGCCTGGGTTTCAATAATGGGCAGGGCCGTGAGCGATCCGTTTCCGTTTTCGGCGTTCATGCGGGCGGCCCTTTCCAATAATCGGGAGTGCAAATAGAAAACATCTCCTGGGTACGCTTCCCGGCCGGATGGGCGCTTGAGCACGAGGGACATCTGCCGATAGGCCACGGCCTGTTTGGACAAATCGTCGTAAATGATGACGGCATCCATCCCATTCTGCATAAACCACTCGCCCATGGCGCAACCGGCATAGGGGGCCAAGTACTGGTTGGCCGGATTATCCGCCGCAGGGGCGGCCACCACAATGGTGTATTCCATAGCGCCATGGGCCTCGAAGGTACCTATGGTGCGGGCGATGTTGGAGTTTTTCTGCCCGACCGCTACGTAGATGCTGTAGACGGGGCGGAAACCCTCGGGAAAAGCCCCATTGGCCTTTCTGGCCTGGTTGTTGATCTTGGCCTGATTGAGGATGGTATCAATGGCGATGGTCGTTTTGCCCGTCTGGCGATCCCCGATAATGAGTTCGCGCTGGCCGCGGCCAATGGGAATCATCGCATCGATTGCCATAATCCCCGTTTGCAGGGGCTGGTCTACCGATTTGCGGGGGATGATTCCCGGGGCAATTTTTTCCACCGGGTAAAACTCCTTCGCCTCGATAGGGCCCTTTCCGTCGACCGGTTGCCCCAGGGCATCCACCACGCGACCCAGCAACTCGCGGCCTACCGGAACCGAAAGCAGCCGGCCGGTCGTATTGACTTCATCCCCCTCTTTGAGGTTACTGGTGTCACCGAGGACGACACATCCCACTGCTTCTTCCTCCAAATTCAAGGCGATTCCGGTGATGCCCCCGGGGAATTCGATCATTTCGTTGTACATGACCTTGGAGAGGCCGTCGATTTTGGCCACTCCGTCCCCCACCGACAAAATGGTTCCCCTGTTTTTCCGCGTTGTGACAGTTTCGAGATTGGCGATTTCCCGTTCGATTTGTTCAATTATCGAGCTCATGGTAATGCAAAAAATCCCTTTACCGGGCGGATTTGGATAGGTTGTCGAGACGGCCCGTTACGGAGGCGTCGTAGAGATCATCCCCCACGGCGATGCGGAAACCGGCAATAAGGGATGGATTTTCCCGCGATTCCAGGGTCAGGGTTCTCCGGTAAGTTTCCGTCAGGCTCTTATGGATGATTGCGATGCTGGAGTCATCCAAAGCGCCGGCGTATTCGATTACCGCCCTGCTTCGGTCGATCGCCCTTTTTATGTAGTAGAGGTAATATTTCAGCACTGTTTTGAGCTGGAGGGGAGGACGCTTTTTCAGCGTCTGCAAAACGGCTCCAACCTTATCAGCCGAAACAACCCCCTCTTCCAGGGATAGTTCAGCCAATCCCTTGGCAAACTTCCGCAGCTTTTTATCCGTTTGCACGTCAAGAATTTACCGTGGCGAGTTCCTCGGCGGCAGATTTGCTGAAGCGAGACTTTTCATCTTCGGACAAATCCTTTGTTAAAACCTTGGAGGTGGTGTCGATGACCAGGCGGACTACTTCTCCACGGACCTCGGTCAGCATTTTATGGCGCTCCAACGCGATGGCCTCCTTGGCCTTGGCTATCAATTCCTCGCCCTTGCCGGCGGCTTCCTCGGCTTGCTTGTCCAGGTACAATTTGGCGGTTTCGCGCGCCTCCCCTAGAATTGACTGGGCCTCCTGCTGCGCTTTCTGGAGCGTTGCGGCATGCGCTTTTTCGGCGTCGGCCAACTTCGCTTTCATTTCCTCGGCGTATTGAAGCCCATCGGAGATTTTTTTCTGGCGTTCTTCGATGGTCGCCAACACTGGCTTATAGGCAAATTTGTAAAGGAGAATGGCCACGATGCAAAAATTGACGATCTGCGCGACGAGAAAGCGTATATCCAAGCCGAAACGATCAAATATTTGCATGATTTGGTTGGCCGAATCCTGGCCCCCTGTCGCTTCCGCGGCAGCTAATATTATTGCGTTCTCGATCATGACAAACAAGCGGAAAAGGCCTGGACGCCAGTGGCGCGGCGCCCAAAATTTTATCTATAGAAACAGAGCATAGAAAGCCACGGCTTCTGCCAGGGCCATACCGATAATGGCCTGAACGAGAATCTTTCCCGAGGCTCCCGGATTGCGGCCGACGCTTTCGGCAGCTTTGGCGCCGACCAAACCGACCCCTATGGCGGCTCCCAGACAACCCAGTCCGCCTTGGATACTTCCAGTCATTTGAGCTAGAATTTCAATCATTTCTATATTGGATTTTAGGTTAACAGTTGTTTCGGCCATCCCTGCAACGCCTTCTTTTGCCAGGCTTGGTATGGACCAGAAAAGTTATCAATGGGCATGATCCTCCGAATCGTGATTGCAGATGAGCCCAATATAAACCGAAACCAGCATGACAAAAACGAGCGCTTGGACAAATCCGATGAGCAGTTCCAGAAAATAAAATGGAACGGGAACTATCCAACTCATGAGGTTGGTCATGCTGTGCAGCAAATTTTCTCCGCCAAAGACATTTCCGAATAAACGGAAGGGCAGGGAGACATTTCGGAAAAGGATCGAGATGACTTCAATGACCCCCACGAAAAGGAATATGGCCGTCAATAAATAAAACAGGGCGGTGGGGAGTTCCTTTTTGTCGGCCTTGTTGCCGAAAAGGTCGTAAATCAACACTTTAGGGCCGGCATAGCGAAGCACGAAATAGAGCCAGGCGGCAAAATGGATGACGGCCAGGGCCAGTGTCATATTCAGGTCGGCGTTACCCGGGCGAATGTAGGACTGGAAATGGCCCTGCTCGTCCAAGTAGCCAATCGTCCCCACCCCGGGGAAAAGGCCACTCCAATTGTGCATGAGAATGAAGGTGAACAGCCCAACCAAAAGCGGAAAGGTCGGTTTGAGCAATCGCTTTCCCACAATGGGCTTAATGAGGTTCCGGATACCCTCAACCAGCGTCTCCACCAGATACTGCCCCGTCGTTGGGACCAGTTTGGGTCGTTTAACCAGGGCCCTGATCAGGACGATGATAAGGATGGAAAACACCCAACTCGTAATCATGGAGTTGGTCACGGGAAGCCCGAGAACCGTGGCAACCTCGGATGCTCTTGGAATAAGGGCGGCGCTCGCCTGGGGCTGGGCCCAGAGGCATCCCGCCACTGCCAAGCCCAATGGGGAAGCGTGTTGTTTGGACAAATGGGATAGGTAAACCATGCCTGACAATCAGGTCTGCCGATTAAAAAGTTAATTTGATTGATGAAACGAGGAAACGGGGTCAACCATCATTTGAAAAAATAATTTTCCAACCTTAAAAATTAACCGAACTGACCGAAAAAGGTCTCATAAAATGCCAAATGGAATGCCGGTAAACCCGTCAGCATCCTGAGTTCATGCCCAAGCCTACCGATATTACGGGTTCACTTTACAAAAGCCGGAAGCTCAGGCAATGGCGTTCCACCCGGTTGCGGTCGGAAGCCCCGGCCAAGATTGAGACCACCAGCCTGCAAATGAGGCGATTGGCCTTCAACAGCTTTTCCTTTGCCGTGACCATGACCCTAATCATCGCAGTGTGTGGGCAACTTTTGATTATAAGCCTTTTTCATTGGTTCTAGTCTTGCCGTCACCTCGAAAGCCTTTCCCTGGGTCAGGGTTTGAAACACGGTGGTGGCCACCTCGGGAAAGGCTTGCCTCCGGCAAAGGCGCCATTCATCCGACGCCAGAATCAACTCCCTGGTCCATTCCATAAAGCCGGCCTGGTCCGATTTAATATGCAGTTTGGCTGACCTCCGGCATACTTCCGCCAAAGCCCCGAGAAAATCCGCCTGAATAATGCGATTTTTAAAATGCCGTTTTTTGGGCCAAGGGTCCGGATATAAAATCCAGATTTTCCCCAGGTTCACCGCCCGCGGGAGGTATTTCAAAAACTCCATGGCCTCCGCATAAAGAAACCAAAGGTTTTTGGCCTGGGACCTTTCCGCTTTGATAACGGCACGGTCGATCCGGCGCCTGTTGACGTCGATACCGACGCAAAACTCCTCGGGAAAACGCTCGGCATATGCCGTTAAAAAATGTCCGTGACCACACCCTATTTCCAAAGTAATGGTTCGCGCACGTTTCAGGCGGGATTGGAGCGCTATTTTCAAAGTTCGCTGCCGCTGTTCGATCCGCCAGCGAACTTTCGGATCCATGCGAGCGGTCAGCTCGGGGTCGGTCGAATGAAGAAAAAGGCGCGTAGCCATGCTTTACTGTAACGGCAATTTGAAAGTAATACGAAGCCCCCCGCCCTCGACGTTCTCTCCCATTACGCTGCCCCGATGGAGAGCAATGATGCGGTTGACAATACTCAGGCCCAAGCCCGTCCCTCCCTTTTCCCGGGACCGTCCCTTGTCAACCCGATAAAATCGCTCAAATATTCGAGGGAGATCCGTTTCGGGGATCCCGAAGCCATTATCTTCCACCCATACCGTCGCTTCCCGGTTATCACGCTGCGTTCCAATGGCCAAGGTGGAATTTTCCGGGGTATATTTGATCGCATTGTCCAACAAATTCTCCAAAACCTGGCCCAGTTTGCTCTCATCTGCCCAAACCCCTATTTCATAATCAGGCAATTCCAGGTTGAGGGTCATTCCATGCCCTATCAACCTATCGGTCAGATTGGCCAGCACCTCCCTGATCAACGCGTTCAGGCGAACCTTTGTCCAGTTGTGGCCCATTTCGGTCGACTCGATTTTGGTCAATGACAATAGGTCCATCTGGAGGTTATACATGCGTTCTACGTTTTTCCTTAACTTGTTGATAAACTTCAACTTACGGCCATTTGGCATCAAATCGAAATCCTGGTTGAGGGTGTCCACATAGCCCTTGATGATGGTGAGGGGCGTTCTCAGCTCGTGCGATACATTGGCGACAAATTCACGGCTGGCCGATTCCAGCTCCTTTTGCCGGGTGATTTCAAAGAAAATGAGCAAGGTCAAATCCTCCGATTCCGGATTGTCCTTTCCCAAATGAGCCCCTGAAACGCGCACCCACCTGCTTTCATCAGCCTGCATCAGCTCGATTTCACTGGATTGCGGCGCCTCGCCTCGCTTGATCAGGTTTACCGTGGTCAGAAGATCCGAACTGGTGAAGAGAACCTCCAAACGCTGGCCCTCGATCTCAGAATCCTTGATCCAGTTGGAGAATGAATTGCGCAAGGCATTATTGGCCAAAATGATACGGTTGCGTTCATCCAGTATCAGGGCTCCTTCCAACATATTGGCCAGGATGGCTTCCAATTGCTCCAAATGGCTGGCCCTCGATTGCCGTAATTGTGAGTTCTCTTCGATCATCCGATTGATGATCTTGGTCAACCGGGGCACATTCTTTGATCCCAGCAGGATAGGACCCTTAGCGGAGAGGTAACGTTGCCTGGCTTCGAGGGATTCGGCCAGATTCTTTACGAAATTTCGGTAGAGCAGGTACCGTCGGAGGTAGACAAGCAGCAGAACGAGTAACAGTACGATCAGGAAGACATCCATCCCCTTACTTGCCTACCACCCTGTATCCAACTCCCCTGACTGTTTCGATGATATTTGCCTGGGCCCCCAGCTTTTCCCGAAGGCGTCGAATGTGGGTATCAACGGTTCGCGTCTCAGTGTCACCTTCGTAGTTCCACACCTCCTGCAGCAAATGTTCCCGGGTTTGCACCCTACCCTTTCGTTCGACCATTAATTTGAGCAACTTGAATTCAGTTGCGGTCAATTCAACCGGGTCGCCATCGACCTGGAGCTGATAATGTTCTTCATCAATGAGGACATTCCTCACCTTTAGAGGCCCTCTCGGTTGATCCGTATGGTTGAATCGAGAGCGTTTTAGAACAGCCTTTATGCGCAATACCAACTCCTTGATACTGAATGGCTTACAAATATAGTCGTCCCCACCTGTTTCCAGGCCCAATATGCGGTCCTCACTCTCTGCCTTGGCCGTGAGAAAAACCACCGGGACGTGCTTGAATCTTTTATCGGCGCGAATCATTCGGCATATCTGTATGCCATTGAGGCCCGGCATCAAAATATCGAGAATAAAAAGATCCGGTTCAAAATCCCTGCCCACCCCTAAAATGTGGTTGGGATCATTGATGGTTTCTACCACAAACCCTTCTGATTCGAGATGATAACGAACCAAGTCCGTTATATCCTCCTCATCGTCAACAACCAAGATCTTCCGTTTGTTTTCTTCCATTCCAAAGCGATGCGTTCTTCAAAGAATCTACAAGCGGAGAATGGAAATGAAGGCAACACAAATCCTGTGTTCAGCGCAATTTTCCCGCTCTCAACAGGACCAGGAGAATACTGATGTCGGATGGGTTGACCCCACTGATCCGCCTGGCCTGCCCCAAGGTAATGGGCCGAATAGCGTTTAATTTCAGGGCGCTCTCCTTTCTGAGCCCACGTATTTTCTTGTAGTTGAAATCCAGGGGCAAAGCGACCTGTTCGGCCGAAGCCATTCTCTTAATCAACTTCAATTCTCGTTGCAAATACCCGCGGTAACGGATCTTATACAAGGCCTGCTCCCGGATCGAAGCGCTTTCCGACAAAAATTCCCCGGGAAGGTCGTCTTCGCTTTGTCCCCGTCTGATGCCATCAGCCACCGTTCCTCCAATCCCTTTGCTCTTTTCCAGAAATTTGATCCACTTGTCAACCGCATTAATTTTGTAACTAATTTTCAACCAACGTTTTGCAGAAATAGTTCCCGCCTCTTTTCCATAACGAGACAACCTTAATTCGGCGCTACCATGATTGAGTAATAATCGATGCTCGGCCCGGCTTGTAAACATCCGATAGGGTTCGGAGGTTCCTTTGGTGACCAAATCATCGATGAGAACCCCGATATAAGACTCATGCCTCCCCAGGGCCAGATAGGGTTCCCCCCTGCTCTTCCTGACCGCATTCATTCCTGCCACCAAGCCCTGCCCGGCCGCTTCTTCATAACCCGAGGTCCCGTTGATCTGACCGGCAAAAAATAAATTCTCCACCTTTTTTGATTCCAGTGACGGAAACAATTGGGTGGGAGGGGCGAAGTCATACTCTACTGCGTAAGCTGGGCGCATCAACTGGGCATTCTCCAAGCCTGGGATCGATTCCATGATTTCCTCCTGGACCGGAAAGGGTAAACTGGTGGATAACCCGTTGATATAATATTCATTTGTATTCCTGCCTTCCGGCTCGAGGAAAAGTCTATGATGGTCCTTATGGCTGAATTTGACAATTTTGTCTTCAATACTGGGGCAGTAACGGGGGCCAACTCCTTCAATCGCGCCCGAGTACAGGGGCGACAGATGGAGGTTGTTCCGGATAATTTCCCGGGTTTTTTGGCCGGTGTAGGCAATCCAGCAGGAAACCTGCTCCTTTCCCGGTTTCCAGCCGATTTTCTTTTCGGCAAAATGTTCCACGTGGAACATCTCCTCATCATCCCGAGTGTCGTAAAACCCAAAAAGGGTAGGTTCCGCATCCCCGGGTTGCTCCTCGAGCCTCGAAAAATCAATGGATCTGCCCAAAATGCGGGGTGGGGTTCCTGTTTTCAGCCGGGCCAATTCAATTCCCGCCTCCAAAAAACTCGAAGAAAGGCTTTCCGAGCTGAAATCTCCCATGCGCCCTCCCCTGTTCTTATTCTGGCCGACGTGAGTCAATGCCCTGAGAAAGGTACCGGTCGTTACCACCAGGCACGTTCCCCTGAATTCAACCCCCAGATTAGTCCTGCAACCTATCACCCGTTCACCTCGAAAAATGAGGCCTGTCACGGTAGCTTGGAATAAAACGAGGTTCTTTTGGTGTTCGATGGTGTGCTTGAGGCGGAATTGATAGGCCTTTTTGTCTGATTGGACCCTTGGGGCTTGAACAGATTGCCCCTTGGAAGCATTGAGGAGGCGGAATTGAATGCCCGTAAAATCTGCATTTACGGCCATCTCGCCCCCCAGCGCGTCAATTTCCCTTACGATATGGCCTTTGGCCTGACCTCCCACGGCCGGGTTGCAGCTCATTTGGCCAATGGTGTCAATGTTCCCGCTAATCAACAAGGTGTTCGCGCCCATGCGGGCGGAAGCCAAAGCCGCTTCGACCCCGGCATGCCCGGCGCCGCATACAATGACATCAAAGGGCCGCTTTCCGCTGATCTTCATTTACTTTCCGATACAAAAGGAAGCGAACAACTTGTCCAACACACGCTCATTGTCAACTTTCCCCACGATGGCTTCCAAGTGTCCCAACCCGTCCCGGAGGTGGCTCGCCACCAGTTCGGCAGGTCTGGATTGGCTAAGCAATCTTCTGGCCTGACTCAATTGTTCCGATGCCCCTTCCAAGGCTTCTTGATGCCTTGCACTGACTGCCACGACATCTCCTTTGGTCGAAACCTTAGGGTCGCCTAAAATATCGAGTATGGTCGATTTTAATCGACCAATTCCATCACCTGTGAGGGCTGAAGTGGAGACACTTCTGAATCCGGGCCATCCTGCATTCGTTGCCGGATTAATTTGTAAGTCATTTTTATTCAATATGATAAGTGTATTTTCCTCGGATAGTAAATCTGTGATCCAATGGGGAAATTGGGGAGGGGGAAGGGATGCATCCATTGTCAAAAGAACCAAATCACAGGAGGACATTTGTTCCACTGTTTTTGCAATGCCCGCTTTTTCAATGGGGTCGTCCGTATCGCGCACACCGGCTGTATCCAATATGCGGATGCGATAGGGGCCGATAAAAAACGATGCCTCCACGTAATCGCGGGTGGTTCCTGGGGTTTCGCTAACGATAACCCGCGATTCACCCAATAAACGGTTTAGAATACTGCTTTTCCCCACATTGGTTGGTCCAATAATGACCGCTTTGACCCCTTCTCGCAGAAAAATCCCGGTCCTGGAGGTGTCAGCGAGGTCGCCGATCTCGAGTAGCATGTCATTTAATTGTTTTTCCGGAGTGTGATCCTCCTCCGAGGGAAGGTCTTCTTCTGGGAAATCGATGTAGGCCTCCACCTCCGCCATTATCTGTAGTAAACGGTTGGTAAGGGCATCGATGCGACGTTTTAAACTTCCCTGGAGTTGTTGGGCGGCTGCTTTGAAGGCGAGGTCGGTCCGGGCCCGAATCAAATCGATGACTGCTTCGGCCTGACTCAGGTCCATTTTCCCGTTTAAAAAAGCCGTTTGGGTAAACTCTCCCGGAGCAGCCTGCCGGCAACCCCGTTCCAACAAGTCCCCCAGGATGCGTTGAAGAATAAAGGGATTTCCATGGCAGGAAATTTCCAGCATGGGATCTCCCGTGTAAGATCTATCTTTTTCGAAGAAAGTGAATACTACACTGTCCAGAAAATCACCCCGGAGGTTGATGAAGTCCCGGTAGTAAGCAAATCGTGGAATAGGGGCCGGAATTCCAAAAATTTTTTCTACCAATTTTGGGCATGCATTTCCACTGCAACGGATCAATCCCAAAGCTGACTCACCGTGCGGTGTGGAAAGGGCGACAAAGGTATCCTGTTTAGCCATGAGATAAAGGTTGACTAACCTTCATCCTTACCACCTTTGCTGGATGCAATAATAATTCCCCGGTTGAGGTTGACTTTCTTAAAAATGGCGTTGGTCAATTCCTCCTGAAGCTTGGGATGTTCCATAAGGTACTGCTTGGCGGCCTGACGGCCTTGGCCGATCAAGTCTCCCTGATAGGACACCCACGCCCCTCTTTTGACGAGGATTTTGTGCTCCACGGCCAAATCGAGGAGGGAACCGGTCTTGGAAATGCCCTCATTGTACATGATGTCGAATTCGCATTCCGTGAATGGTGGAGCCACCTTGTTTTTGACAATTTTCAGGCGGGTTCGATTCCCAATAACCTTACCGCTGGGATCCTTAATTTGACCGATGCGGCGAATATCCATCCTGACCGAGGCAAAAAACTTTAAGGCCCGGCCTCCAGGAGTGGTTTCCGGATTCCCAAACATTACCCCGATTTTCTCCCGAATCTGATTGGTAAAAACACAAATGCATCTGCTTTTGTTGATGGCTCCGGCAAGCTTGCGCATAGCTTGGCTCATCATTCGGGCCTGCAACCCCACCGTGGCATCGCCCATTTGGCCGTCCAGTTCGGCCCGGGAAACCAGGGCGGCAACCGAGTCGAGCACCACCACGTCGATCGCTCCTGAACGGATCAAGGTCTCGGTAATATTGAGCGCATCCTCTCCGCTCTCGGGTTGAGATATCATCAATTCATTCAGATTGACCCCCAAAACCCGGGCATATTTCGGATCGAGGGCGTGTTCCACGTCAATAAAGGCGGCGTTGCCACCCTGTTTTTGCGCCTCTGCGATGACAGCCAGGCATAAGGTGGTTTTCCCCGATGATTCCGGGCCGAAAACCTCAACCACTCTACCCCTGGGCAACCCGCCAATCCCCAAGCAAAGGTCGATGGCAATCGATCCGGTGGAAATACTGGCCACATCCAATCTGGGAGATTCCCCCAAGCGCATGATGGCGTTTGGCCCGAACTGGCGGTTGATCGCGGTCATGGCGAGTTCGATATTCTTCTTTCTATCGTTGCCAAAATTGGTTTTTGGTTTCGCTGCTCTTGCCATAATTCGGGGTGGAAAAAATGTTTTAGGTTGGTCTAAGGTGAAATGGCCGGGTCAGTGTAAAGTGCCAAATCAGTGAAATTTTCCCATTAGTGAACATAGTTTCACTTATATTTCAACGTTATTTCTTCCCCCAGCCAAAATAATTTAATGCCCTCCCGCAAAGATTCCCAAACCCCGCTTCAGGAGCTGAAACATCAGATAAGAGCTTTTGCCAAGGAGCGCGATTGGGAGCAATTTCACACTCCGAAGAATTTGTCCATGGCCATCGCGGCGGAAGCGGCCGAATTGATGGAACACTTCCTCTGGAAGGATGGGCCAGGATCATTCGATGCGTTAAACCATCCGGCCAAGCGTAAGAAAATCGAGGAAGAACTGGCCGATATTCTCATTTTTTCCCTGGAATTTGCCAACATTACCGACCTCGACGTCGCCACCGTAATCGGGGAAAAGATGCGGGCCAACGCGAAAAAATACCCGGTAGATAAGGCAAAGGGTAGGGCGGACAAGTATACCGACCTGTAGGATAGGCTTCGGCGTGACAGGGTAGGGGGGAGGCGCCCCAAGGCAATAACGCACGCCTCACTTTCTTGACGACTTCGTCATCGACTGAAAGGGTAATGCGGCCCATATCAAGGGGTACCTTAATACGCACAATAAGATGGCAAGGAAATCCTACCCCCCCAAACCATGAAGCCTTCGCCCGTGTCTCGACGCCATTTCATTAAATCGGCCACCGTTGCAAGCCTTGCTACCTGCGGGAACTTACCTTCCAAAGCCCTGGCTGACCCATCTCCGGGAGCGGCCGGGCAGAACTGGGCCGAGAGTTTTTCTTATCGGGCGGCTCGCTTTCACCAGCCAAAAACCATCGATGAACTAAGGAAATTAGTGCGCCGGAGCCGCCGGGTCAAAGCTCTGGGCGGCCGGCATTCGTTCAGTCGTATCGCCGACACCGATGCCGATATGATCGGCACCTCTCAGTTCAATCAACTAATCGAGTTGGATGTCAAAAAGCGCACCGTCTCCGTGGGCGGTGGCATGAAATATGGTGACCTTGCCGAATTGTTGCATAATGCTGGGTTTGCGGTACATAACCTCGCCTCCTTGCCCCATATCCAGGTGGGGGGAGCCATTGCCACCGCGACGCATGGAAGTGGGGATAAAAACGGTAACCTGGCAACCCAAGTCAGAGGACTGGAATTGGTCACAGCTGAAGGAGAAATCATTCGGCTAGAACGTGGTGACCCCAACTTTAAAGGCACCGTGGTGCATCTTGGTGCACTGGGTCTGATCACCAGCGTAACGCTCGACATTATTCCCGCCTTCGACGTGCAGCAGTACGTCTACATCGGCCTGCCTCCGGAACAGCTTCAGGCCAACTTCGATGCCATCTTCTCAGCGGCCTATTCCGTTTCCGTCTTTACCGACTGGCAACAGGATCCACGCTTAACCACCATCTGGCTCAAGCACAAGGTTGCAGGTGAGGCTTTCCAAGCGCCGGCGGAAATGTTCGGTGCGAAAAGATCCGATCGGCACGTTCATCCGATTGTCACCTACGATGCCGAAGTCTCCACACCCCAAATGGGTGTAGTTGGGCCCTGGTATAATCGCTTGCCACATTTTCTGATGGAATTTCGGCCCAGTACCGTGGCGGAGTTGCAGTCGGAGTTTTTCGTTGCTCGAAGGCATGCCGTTGCCGGGATACGCGAACTTTATGGTTTACACCGGAAAATGGCCGAGGTCTTGCAGATTTCTGAGATTCGCACCGTCAAGGCAGACGATTTGTGGATGAGCACCGCCTATGGAGAAGACCAGGTGGCATTCCACTTCACCTGGATCAAGGACTGGCCTCGGGTTCAGGCCGTGTTAGCCCTTGTCGAGGAGAAATTGGCGCCCCTCGGCGCTCGTCCCCACTGGGGAAAACTCACCACAATGCGCCCCGAGGTCTTACAGGCCCGTTATCCGAAGCTGCCCGAATTCCATCAACTGGTCGCCCAAATCGATCCCGCCGGAAAGTTCCACAACGAGTACCTGGAAAAGTACGTCTTCGGACAGAAGCGTAAGTAATAGAACGGCTTTTCGTGCCCAGCCGACAGGTGAGCTAAGGCTTTTTACCTTGTGGAGGCATTCTTGAGATAAACCTGGAACCAGTCCAAAATTAGAAAGAGAAGGTATTCGAGAGCCACCAGAACTTTTCGTTGGGGATCCGTATCACCGCTACTTGACCGTCGGGATTGATCTTAAAGGGAATATCGGCGTCATCCCCGAAGGCATTGCGCAGGTTTAATTGAATTTTCCAGTCGATTGAGTCGCTCAACTTCCGGTTATAGGAAAACCATACATCCCCATTCAGCTCACTCGGAGCAAAATAAGGTGTGTTCAGGTCCGGGAACACGGAGCCATCATCGGGGGAGACCAACTGTCCATATCCAACTGCAGCCTTGT
This sequence comes from Opitutales bacterium, assembly GCA_965218995.1. Classification (GTDB taxonomy): domain Bacteria; phylum Verrucomicrobiota; class Verrucomicrobiia; order Opitutales; family UBA2995; genus JAABVD01. The sequence continues at coordinate 325,051 of CBDCML010000004.1, read as the reverse complement.
CCTGCCAGCGAATAGCGCCGCCAACTGAAAAGCCTTTAAGAGAGGAGCTGTCGTCGAAGTTGTAGTTGGTAATCAAATTGGCACGCCATTTCCTCTGTTCGAGCGATTTGGTTCCATCTTTGGCCAGCACGGAATTCAGGGGTGCCAGGACGCTTTCGGACCAGCGACGGCCATAGGTGGTGATTTCTCCGATAACGGGAGAATCGCTCAGTAGCCAAAGTTCACTGGCATCTATCCGCTGTTGCATCATGTCGGCCAACCGCTTGTATTCGACTGCGGAATCGCTTTGCGTGGTTTCCTGTTTGCCAATATTCAGCATGAGTCGCCAGTTGGGCGTTATTTGACCGACCAGGTCCAATTCGATTCCCTCCGCCAGCAATCCTGCCGTCGCTATCTGTGAGGGGATACCTTCCCTTTGCAATTCCAGTTGGCCGTCTAGGTCTACGATCTGAAAATTTTCCTGGGCGGCGATTTCGGCGGGAACGAATCCGAGCAAAGTACTATACAGGTCATCATAGGAGTTGATGTTGGGAATGACATCTCCGGTCACCTGGGTCATAAACGCTTTGGCCTCTTCCCAGGACATTCCCTCATTTTGGGGTTGAACAAATCCCCGATTAACCCAGGCAGCGACCAGTCCCACCGCTCGAGACACATCGAGACCGGCATCAGCGTTATTGAGGGTGGTTTTGAACCAATTAAAACGAGCAATAATTTTGTCGCTCAATTCCACGCTGAAACCATATTCCTCGGTCTCTCCAGTGGGAGGTTCAATCACTTCTCCAAAAGCAGAACGCCGCAGACCGGCCGGATTGAAGTTCTCCGATTGCCCGAAGTGTAGGCTCAGACCGGGGCTTCCCGGAAGGAAGGCCACCCATTCATCGGGTAAATGGAGAACGACGCTAGAGGTAAAGGTATCGCCCTTGGACACCGCGCTGGGATCATCCTGCAGAATAAAGTTTTCCTCCTTCAATGCGCCCGCTGCATTCCTGCGATTGCGGTCGCCGGTCAGATTCTGTACCTGATCTTGAGTCAACCATTCGAAGGTGGTCGATTCATCGTTGCGCCATCCGAACAAGGTGACCAAATGATCGTTCAGGAATCGGCTTTGAGCGGTCAGGGCGCGGGAGTCGATTTCTCGCCCTATGAGATTGCCGCCGTTCAGCATGGACTCCACTGCAAAGGTGCCAGCCTTATATACATTGTCCGTTCGGTCCTGATACCAGAGGGTGAATTCATCGCCCTCTTCCGGAGCGTCTATGTTCATTTGCTGAATCCGAACGTCTTGCGGTCCACTGGTGTTGCGAAGATCGTCCGAGACGTAAACAAATCCCTGAACGCGGCGTCCCCAGCCCCCCTGTCGACCCCCGAAAGCCTGGGAGCGCATATTCACCCTGTCGCTGATCCAGGTGCTGGACATCCTTCGATTCTCAATGGAAAATTCCTGACTGCTGAAGAATCCGGTAAAGGTATGATGGCCCAGCCATTGGCCGAGGTTTTCACTGTAACGGGTCAAGTCCAATTCCCAAAAGGCAGTGGCCCTGACGGCTTCGCGGTCTACATCGCGCAGGTTGAAATCCCCCAATCGATCGAGGCGAACCACAGCTCGACCCACATGGGGATTAGGGTCGCCGTTGCCGTGAAACTCCGATATATCGATGGCGATGTCCTTATTTCCAAATACCGCGGCCACCTCACTGTTGACGATCAAGCGTGAATACCGGGACCACTCTTGGCGGTCGAAAGCAAGCTCGATACCCGCGCTCTGATCGTCGAAAAATAATTGCTCCAGTGTGGCGTTGTAGGCGGTGAAATCCTGCTCAACCCGGTCCAAATTCCCGGAAAACAGCTTATTGCGGTAATCGAATACGTTGCGGTCATTAATGGACGGCGTAACGAATCCAGCCGAATACCTTTCCAATTCGGGGCTCCGGGTGAAGAAAATATCAAAATTATCGTTGCTGGGCTGCAACCTCACCCGTCCCTGAAAACCATGGGCGCTGGGGAATTGGGCAGAAAACCCCGGGGTGGGGCCTTGGTTCGCATCTCCATAAACCAGGGCGGCCTGAATGAAGTTGGGAATATCTGCCACCGTCAGCATATCGGGGACCGATGTTTGTACCAGGGTGTTGGCTGTAAATTTGGGAACAAAGTTCGGTGACAACAAACGATCAAAGACGGCTACGCCGGTGTATTTTTCGTAATCGACCTTAACACCCTCCCACCAAGTATGATAAATATTATTGGGTGGCAGAACATTGGCCGGATTTGATTTGATCGTACCGTTTTCGAGGTGGCCCCTGAGGATGGTCGGACCAATATAGGCACTGTCGGCGTTTTCCAATAAAACCGCCCGCCATGCAGCATAGATCCTGTTATCGCGCTTAAAGGCGGGATCTTGCTGATAGAACGTCTCATCGTTCAAGGCGGCAATGCGCAGCGCAACCCTGTCTTCGACCAGGACGCGATTGATGTCTAGTGACTCACGGTGCGTTTGGTTTTTCCCCAGGCGAATTTGAATTTCCCCAAAATCATCTCCGAGATTGGCAGTATTCAGGGAATTGTTGAGGATGCCGCCCGGGGTGCCTACACCAAAGAGGATGGCGTTTGGCCCGCGGTTTATGGTCGCCCTCGATGAATTGTAACTATCGAAAGGTATTTCAGTCAGGTAAAAATCCCGCGTCAGGGTAGCTACACCCAAGCCGCGGATCCGCTGATTTCCCTGGGGATTGACCCTGGTAGCATCGGTGTCCGAACGCTGATTCCTGCGGTCAAAACCGGATCCCGCAAAATTACCGAAAACGCCTCCAATTTCCGTATTGAGTCCATAGGACAACGCGGTGGCAGCGTCGGTAGCGCCGGTGTCTTCAAAAAATTGCTCCGTCATGACGGAAATGGCGGACCCAACGTCACGCAGAGGGGTTTTCAAACGGGAACCCGCCAGGGTGTTTGTGGCTTGATAACCCTCAATTTCATCGAATTCGACCGTGAAAGGGGACAATTCAAAAATTTCCTCCTCCTCTTCCTGTGCGAGGAGTTGGGTTACTGTCGCGGCAAGCAGGACGACTAAAGCGCTGCAAAAAAACTGTCCTAAGGAGTTGTTTCTTGGAAAGGTCTGGTGAGTGCCGGAATGCTGACCGAATGTCCTAAAATCGATAATAAATCTGTTCATTGCTGCTGTGTGCTGATTGTTAATGCTTGGCTTGAACCCTCATTCCCCCGAAGGATCCAGGTTTCGTCAAAAACCCCTTCCACTATGTGCGGAAATAATGGCAATAGAAGAAAACATCATGTTAAACGATGAGAAAGGTAGTCCAGCGAAAAAATCGCGGTAAGCGGGCTGGTCAGCTAGAAGGGGATAGCTGAAAGTAATTGGGAGAAGGTGGGTTTTTTGGCGTCCCGTAGGGGATTCGAACCCCTGTTGCAGGGATGAAAACCCTGTGTCCTAGACCTGACTAGACGAACGGGACGTCAGAAGCATTCGGATAAGTGTTGGATTTGCCGGTTGGATCAAGCAAATTTTTAGAAAAATTTGGCCTGCTGCGACTTTGACGGGTTGGGATCTTGACAAGCGTTGGGGCCGATCTAGCGTATGAGTCTTTTTTTGATTTACCATGCAACCGACATACCGCCCATCCAAACTTCGACGCGCCCGTAAATTCGGGTTTCGCAAGCGCATGTCCACCAGCGGGGGGCGCAAGATAATCGCCGCACGTCGTCGCAAGGGTAGGAAACGTCTGTCCGCCTAACCCCGTTGTTGAGCCGGATGCGCTATCGATTTACGGCGCGGCAACGATTGCGTCGGGCCCGGGAATTCGATGTCGTCCGAAAATTTGGCCGCCCCTTTCGTAGCCCCCCTTTTATTTTTTCCATTTACATTCCGAGGGGGGTGGGGGAGAGCAAGCCGGTCCGGAGGTTGGGTATTATCGCTTCCCGGCGGGTGGGCAAGGCGGTGGATCGCAACCGTTGCAAACGCCTTTGCCGCGAACTGTTCCGCGTGCACCAGCACGAACTCCCGGATAACTGCGACTGCGTGCTGGTGGTGCGGCCTAAATTTACGGACTTTACATTTCGGGAGCTGGAAAAAAGGTTTACCCAAGCCTGCCAATATCTGAACCAGAAGAAAAACCCACCATGAGATCTTTCATGCCAGAACACCTAGCTAAAGCGCCCCGCCGGATCGTGATCGGATGCCTCCGGGTTTATCAGACGGCCCTCCGGCCGATTCAAAACGCAATTTTTTGTCCGGGAGGGTGTTGCCGGTTTTTCCCTTCCTGCTCGGATTACGCCCTTGAAAGCATAAAATTACATGGCTTGATGAGGGGGGGCTTTTACAGCTTGGCCCGCCTTTGTAAATGCCATCCCTTTTATCGCGGAGGATTCGACCCGGTAAAACCTTCCACCACAAACCAGTCCAGCCCCTCCCGGCGGGACTCCCAGCTCGACCAGACCTGTTGTTCCTCGTAAGGATTCATGGATAAGAAGAACACGTTAATCGGCGTCCTTTTCCTTGTAGCTGCATTTGCCCTGATTCCCGTTTTGAACTGGAATCAGCAACAGCCGCCACCACCGGCCGGGCCCGCGCCCTCATCCGATTCCCCTCCCCCGGTGGGGCCGGAAACCACCCCTCCTCAAATATCCCCGGGTCCTGAGCAAGTCGGCCAAGGAACCGAGGCATTGGTCGAACCCCCCACGGAAACCGACGCTGCCCCGGAAACCCTTTACTACCTGGAAAATGACCTGATTGAAGTCGTCTTCACCAACCGCGGCGGCGGCATCAAGAAAGTGGCCATGAAGGCTTATGAGGCCGACAAGGATTCGGACTTTCCCTTTCTCTTCAATCACTACGGCTCCCAACCGATGCTGGGGGTTTCGGTGAACCGCAGCCGCTTTGACAGTTCCTTCACCAAAACCTATCAAAGCGACCGGGAAATACACTTCGAGCGCCTCGAATCGAACGGATTGCTGGTGCGAAAAAAATTCTGGATCAATACCAACCCCGAAGAAGAGGAATTGTATTCCATCCGGCACGCCGTCGATTTTGTCAACACCACTTCCCATTCCCTGTTGTTGAGCAATTACAAGCTTCACTTGGGCCGGCTCGAACCCGCCTTGCTGGGTGGCGGCACTTTCTTGGGGGGCTTTCTCAATGTGGGATATTACGAGGATGGGGACGAGGAATTCATCGCCTCGTCCAAGTTTATTCGCTCTGACGGATTTCTCGGCTTTGGCGGAAATCGTAATCCTCCCCCCTACCTCACGGAAAGCTCGAAGTTCAGTTGGGCGAGTTTGAAGAACCAATTTTTTACAGCCATTCTGACTCCCGATGAGCAGGGTATCGGGGTCACCGTGACGCCGCGCACCCTTGACTTCAGCAATGAGAAGGGAGAGCCCGTGGTGGGGTTGGAAGGGGATGCCCACTTTGAGCTATCGGGCCTGGGCCCGAACGAGCGGGTCAGCCGCGGCATGGAATTCTACGTTGGACCCAAAGAGATATTCCGGCTGCAGAAAATGGACCGCAACCAGGAAAAGGTCATGCAATTCGGCTGGTTTGGCGCCATCAGCAAGGTCTTGCTCCTGGGCATGAAGGTGATTCACCAGTTCATACCCAATTGGGGTGTCGCCATAATCCTTATCACCATCTCACTAAAGATCCTATTCTGGCCTTTGACCCAGATTTCCGCCCGATCGGCCAAAAAGATGCAGAAAATCCAGGGCCCGATGAAAGAGCTGCAGGAGCGTTACAAGGACGATCCCAAGCGAAAGAATGAGGAGATGATGAAGTTGTATCGGAAGCATAAGGTAAACCCCTTGGGGGGTTGCTTGCCCATGCTGATCCAAATACCGATCTTCATTGGGTTCTTTTACATGCTGCGGACCTCCTCGGAACTTCGTTTTGCCGAATTCCTCTGGATTGCCGACCTTTCCCAACCGGAAAAACTCTTTTCCTGGGGGATCAACCTACCCCTTATGGGTCAGTATTTCAACCTCCTTCCCATTCTGATGGGGGTCACCATGTTTTACCAGATGCGCATGACCCCCACAGCCGCTTCGGCCCAACAACAGGCCATATTCAAATTCATGCCCGTAATGATGGTCGTAATGCTCTACAATTTCAGTTCCGGGCTCTGCCTCTACTGGACAGTGCAGAATCTAATGACCATACTGCAACAAACCCTTACTAACCGAAGAAAGGATCCGGAGGAAAAAGCCCAGGACCGGAAAGCAAAATCTGGCGCAATCCGACAGGACAACCCCTTGATTCGCAAGAAATCGAAACGTAAATCCAAACGCACATAACCTAGTTTCTCGTGTCAGGTCACAGTAAATGGGCAACGACGAGGCGGCATAAGGCCGCCGTGGATGCCAAACGGGGCAAAATCTTCTCGGTCATCAGCAAGGAGTTGATCCTGGCGACCCGGGCCGGGGGTGGTGATCCCACCTTGAACCCGAGGCTCCGCACCGTGCTGCAGAAGGCCAAATCGGCCAACATGCCCAACCACAATGTGCAACGGGCCATCAAAAAGGGGACCGGGGAACTTCCTGGGGTGGTGATCGAAGAGGTCACTTATGAGGGCTATGGCCCGGGAGGAGTGGCCTTGATGATCGAAGTCGCTACGGACAATACCAATCGAAGCGTCAGTGAAGTGCGTAGCACCCTTGCCAAGAGCGGCGGAAACCTGGGAGGGTCGGGAGCCGTGGCCTTTAATTTTGAACGCATGGGGCAATTCACCATTGCGGCAGGGAAGACCACCGAGGATACCCTGATGGAAGTGGTTCTGGATGCCGGGGCCGATGATATATTGGACGGAGAGGATCATTTTGAGGTGCGTTGTGCCATATCGGAATACGAGAAGGTGAGCCACGCCTTGGAAGATGCCGGCATCGAGCCGGATTCCTCTGAGATAGCTTATATTCCGCAAAATCTGGTGCCCGTGACCCGTAAGGAGGAAGCCCAAAGAATACTGCGGCTTATCGATGTCCTGGAGGACCTGGAGGACGTCCAAAACGTTTATTCGAACTATGAAATGGATGATGCTCTGTTGCAGGCCGCCCGGCCATAGAAGGGTGTCCTTTGGTCTTTCCAAAGGGGGCGGGATTTCTTAATCTGTAGGCGTTTTGTTTTTATTCTTCCATAATCTGGGCCTCTTCCTCCTGCGCTTGGTAACCGGAGCGCTCACCACTTTTTTTGCCGCACGGGAGCTGGCTGACCGTTCGGATATTATTCTGAAAACACTCGGGGTTTTTAAAATCGGTTCGGCCGATATCGTTCAGGTGTTTATCGGCTGTGCCATATTGTTTATCGGGGTTCTCGTGCTCATCGGCTTCTGGACCCGGATCATGGCCTTGGCCCTTTTGCTGCTCCTGATTGTCGGAAGTTTTTCCTGGCCGGCTCAGGAAAACCATTTGTATTTCCAATTCCAAGCCCTTTATGGGGCGTTGTTTCTTTACCTGTCACTGGCCGGGGGGGGGAATTGGGCGGTTTCCAGGCCAGGAAGCGGGGGAAGTCAGTCTTTGCTCGATGCCGAACTACCCGCCCTCGCCCGGGACGACCGATCTTCCATTATCCGGGAGATGGATGAAGAGACCGATGAAGTGCAGGCGGAGAAGGATAAGGTCGAAGGTCCCGAGGAAGCCGATAGGGAAGGGGACGGGGAGGACCCCAAACCCATGGACCCCTTACCCTCCTTGTGAAGGGCTGAAGCCCCTTTCCTCGATTTCCTTTAACAACTTCCCCTTATTGGTGTCCAGGTAAGGATCATTGACCCGATCGAGCAAAAGAGAAGCTTCCTCCGGATGCCCCAGCTTGAGGTGACAATTGGCCTGTTGCAGGAGTATGATTTGTTTATCCCGCTCGTCCTGAACCCGGTGGAAGATGCCATCCCATACCGACAGGGCCTCCTTCAGGTCGGCAAAGGGGTGATCGTAAAATGCTTCGGCATAACGATATTGGTAAGCCATGTTGTCGGGAGCCAACTCGGCCGCGCTTTTGAAGGCCCTGAACATCTGGTCTTCCACTGTCTCCTTGGTCAGGATTTCATACCGCACAAATTCCTCCCTGAAATAATAGAGTAGGTTGGCCAGTTGGTAGTGATAGAGCGGTTCCCTGGGAGCGAAGCGGATGGCTTCGAGGTAATAGGGCAAGGCTAGCTGGAAGTTGGCTTGCTCGATCATGTAATTTCCCAACTGGTTCTTAACCTGCGGTATGGTTGGATCGAGGGAATCTGCCTTAAGCAGCATTCTTAGCGCATCATCCCCCTTATCGATCTGGGCCAAATACAGCCCATAGGCGGCAATTACAGCCGGATTTTCCGGATTTTTCGCCAGCAAGGCGGCATACTCGGTGTGAACGGCAATCAATCGAAACTCCAGGGATTCCTTATCGCTCGGATTGGTTTCCTCACGGTAAGCTTCCATTAAGCGGTTCTGTTTCTCCTGGATTTCCTCCAGTTTTATCTGAGCGAGGGTTTTCGCCGAAAGGGGTGAAGCCGGGGAAAAGGCCAGGAGCAGCCCCAGGGCCAGGGCACCATTTAAGCAGGCCTTTCGTAGGATAGTAATGGATGGGGCGGTGGCAGCCATAGTCCGGAAAGGAGATATGCCGGTTAGAACTGATAAACCTGGGACCATGAGCTATCGAAGCCATTAGACTGCGCGCTAATTTGTTTGGCAAGCCCGGTGTATTCCATAGCGTAATTTGATTCGCCGCTTCTCCAAATTTGGCCAATAGTGTTGGTGAAAAAAACCGTCTCGTTTCCAGGTCCTCGATGAAAACAATAGTGAAAACGAGTTTATTTTCGGGCGTTTTGTTCCTCATTGCCGGGCCAATCGCCCCACTCCAAGCTCAATCTTCCCCACGGCAAATTGCCCACTCCACCGAGGTAAACTTCACCCTTCTTCCGGCCGACCATACCGGGGTGGATTTCAACAATTTTCTGGTCAGCGACGAGCAGAACAACCAGCTCGTTTACGAATACATAACGAGTGGCGCCGGTGTCGCGGTGGGGGATCTCAACAACGGTGGCTGGCCCGATGTATAAGTGGCCAACGATTACCAGGAGCCCGATTTTTTGTATATCAACCAGGGGGACGGGACTTTTGCTCCGGTGGTTTCGCGGCTGAGCGGCTTTGTAGCCGACCGGGACGTTCGGGACATGGCCGCTTTACGCGGCGCATCGGGGGAGACCCTGATATTGGTGGCCAATAATAACGATCGATTGCAGGTCTTCGGATCGGCAAATTAAAAAGCGCACCCCATTTTTTGATATGAAAATCAGTCTTCCAATAATTTTTCTGATCCTTCCTCTGTGGTGTACAGCTGAAACTATCGATGTTTTTTTTGGGACCATTGGCAAAATAACCAGAGGCATCTATTATGCATATTTCGACACTGAGACCGGTCGGTTGAGTGAGGCCAAACTGGTCGCTCAAATCGCTTCCCCCGGATTTCTGGCCATGGATTCAGAGAATGAATTCCTCTACTCTACGGGAGTAAGGGACAAGATGGACCGCTACTGCGTTGCCGCCTACAAAATCGGGGAAAATGGGAAACTGGATTACCTCAATTCGCGGGCGACCGGAGATGGAATGAGCGCTCACCTCGCCGTCCATCCATCGGACAAGTTTCTCCTGACGGCTCAATATGGAGGCGGCTCGGTCAGCGTTTTCCCCATTAAACCCGATGGTTCGCTGGGAAACAAATCTCAGCACTTCGAGCACAAAGGGGGATCGAATGTGGTGGCGGCCCGCCAGGACAAGCCATACCCTCACTGGACGGGATTTTCTCCAGACGGAGCATTCGCATTCGTTCCCGACTTGGGGTTGGATAGAATCGTGATTTACAGGGTGGATGCCCTGAATACCTCAATCAGCCCGCATGGCCATGCCCAATCCTTGCCCGGGGGAGGCCCTCGCCATATGCATTTTTCTGTCGACGGGAAGTACATCTACCTCCTCCAGGAACTCAATCTCTCCGTTTCTACTTTTGCCTTCGATCCGGAAACCGGGACTGCCGCCCTCCTATCCACTGCCCAAGCCCTGAGCGAGGGAGCAAAATCAAGGCAAAATTTCAACTCCTCCTCGGAAATTTTGCTACACCCCAACGGAAAATTCGTCTATTCGGCCAATCGGGGAGATGACAGCATTACCCTGTATTGGGCGGACCCGCAGACCGGTAGATTAACGGCCAAACAAGTCGAAAATATTCGCGGGGCTTTTCCGAGAAACATCAATTTGGATCCCGAGGGAAAGTGGTTGCTTGCCGGGGGCCAGCATTCCAATACCGTTTCAGTGTTTGCCGTTGACCAGGAATCGGGATATCTGATTCACCAAACGGGAAAAGGGATCAACGTGCCTCAACCCACCTGCATTTTGTTCAGGCGTGGGGGAGGGGCCAGACCTTGATAATTTGGCCTTCACTAAAAAAATAGACATTTGATCCATCCTCAAATAATTCGCTAGGTGTGTTGGTGATAAAAACCGTTTCGTTTCCGGGTCCTCGATGAAAATTATAGTGAAAACGAGGTTTTTTTCAGGAGCTTTGTTCCTCATTGCCGGACAAATCGTCTCCCTCAGGGCCCAACCTTCCCCCTCGCCAATTGCCCCATCCACCGAGGCAATCTTCACCCTTCTTTCGGCTGAACATACCGGGATGGATTTCAACAATTTTTTAATCTGCGACGAGCGAAACAACCAGCTCATGTACGAGTACATAACCAGCGGCGCCGGCGTGGCGGTGGGGGATGTCAATAACGACGGCCTGGCGGACCTCTACTTTGCCGGCAATATGACGGGCAACCGGCTCTACCTGAACAAGGGCGGCATGGTGTTTGAGGATGTTACCGACTCCGCCGGGGTGGGAGCCGAAGACGGCTGGTCGGCCGGAGTTTCCATGGCCGACATCAATCTGGATGGGTATTTGGACATCTACGTGTGCCGTTCGTTTTACCGCAACGATTACGAAAAGCGCAAAAACCTGCTCTTCATCAACAATAGGGATGGCGCCTTTAGCGAAAGCGCGGCTGCTTACGGGCTGGACGATCCGGGTTTCGGTATACAGGCGGCTTTTTTCGACTACGATCGGGACGGGGACCTGGACGTATACATAGCCAATCATTTGCGCTACATGGATTACCCAACGGAGACGAGATTGCCGCTCGCCCGCGAGGACGATTTGCCCGATGACGAGCGCGACAAGCTTCTGCGCAACAATGGCGATGGGCGTTTTGAAGACGTATCGCGTGAAGCCGGCATCTGGAATTACGGATGTGGATTGGGGTTGGCCATTGGGGATCTCAACAACGATGGTTGGCCCGATGTATACGTGGCCAACGATTATCAGGAGCCCGATTTTTTGTATATCAACCAGGGGGATGGAACCTTCGTGGAGTCCGGAATCAAGGCCCTGAAACACAGTTCCTATTTTGGCATGGGCTCGGAGTTGGTGGATCTCAACGGCGACAGCCTGCTCGATATCGTGGTCTTGGACATGTCCGGTCCCGACAACTACTCGCGAAAGACCAATATGGCTTCGATGGCCCCCGACGATTTTTGGCACCTGGTGGATTTCGGATACGGGCATCAGTACATGCGAAACACCCTGCAAATCAACAACGGCAACGAGACCTTCAGTGAAATCGGCTATTATTCCGGCATAGCCAGCACCGGTTGGAGCTGGGCCGTCCTGGCGGCCGATTTTACCAACGCCGGACGTAAGGACTTGTTCATAACCAACGGGTTTCTGCGCGACCCCAGCAACAAGGACGCCAAGGCCAAAATTGATGAGATACTGGCCCAACAGGGGGGAAAGGTACGCGAAGGACAGCTCATGGAGCTGGAGTCCCTCTATCCCGTTAACAAGCTGGCCAACTTCTACTTGGCGGCCACGGATAATTTGAAATATGTCGACCAATCCTCCCGGGCCGGTTTGTCCCAACCCAGTATTTCCCACGGCGCCGCCTATGCCGATCTCGACAACGATGGCGACCTCGACCTCGTGGTGAACAACATGCAAGATCCCGCCTTCGTCTACCGCAACGACACTTCCCGGAATGGGAAAAACCACTACCTGCGGGTGAAGCTCAAAGGGGGCGCTTTGAATCCTGCCGGTATCGGGGCCAAAGTCACCCTCGGGCACGGCGACCGGGTCCAGTATCAGGAATTGTATCTGACCCGCGGCTACATGTCCTCGGTGGAGGACATTCTGCACTTTGGTCTGGGAGCATCCAATGTGGTAGATACTTTGCAGATAGAGTGGCCGGACGGGCAGACCCAGGAATTGACCCATTTGGAAGGGGACCGGCTCTTGGTCCTGGATTACAGGGACGCTTCAAATCCTCCGCAGTCCGAGGAACAAAAGGGGGGTTCGCCGCTGTTCGTAGACCTTACTGGGGAAACCCGGGCGGAATTCGACCACCGCGAGAATGATTTTAACGACTTCGTCACCGAGTCGCTCCTCCCCCACAAAATGTCTCAATTCGGACCGGGCCTTTCCATTGGCGATGTGAACGGAGACGGGAGGGAGGACTTTTTTGTGGGTGGTCCGGCCAATCAGGCCGGCGCTCTTTTTATTCAAACTGAAAGAGGCGCCTTTGAACCCACTGCGAACCAACCTTGGGAAGACGACCGGATCCAGGAAGATATGGGCTCGGCCTTGTTTGACGCCGACGGGGATGGCGATCTCGACCTCTACGTGGTGAGTGGGGGCACGGAGTTCAATGTGACCTCCTTCATGTATCAGGACCGGTTGTATTTCAATCGGGGTGACGGGCGGTTTTTCAAGGCCGAGGGGCACCTGCCCAATATTGAAGGCAGCGGTTCCTGCGTGGTTGAGGGGGATTACGATGGGGACGGCGACCTGGACCTCTTTGTCGGGGGCCGGGTTGATCCCGGCAATTACCCTCACCCGGCCAAGAGCTACCTGCTGGCCAACGACGGCGGGATATTTTCCGATGTAACCGAGGATTATGCCCCCCTGCTCTCGAGGACCGGTCTGGTTACATCGGCGGTGTGGACCGATTTTGACCGGGATGAAAAACTCGATCTGGTAGTGGTGGGGGAGTGGATGCCGATCACCTTCCTGCGCAACACCGGGGAGGGGTTGGTCGATGAAACGGCCTATTACGGCATGACCGATACCACCGGCTGGTGGAACAAGATCATTCAAGCCGACCTGGACGGTGACGGGGACCGGGACTTCGCCGTGGGCAACCTGGGGCTCAATTACAAGTACAAAGCCTCGTTGCACGAGCCGTTTCAAATTTACGCGGACGACTTCGACGACAACGGCAGCAACGACATTGTCCTGGGTTATTGCGAAGCGGGGAAAGTGTTTCCGGTGCGAGGCCGGGAATGTTCCTCCGGGCAGGTGCCCTTTATCAAGACGAAGTTTCCCACCTACCACGATTTTGGATTAGCCACCTTGGGCGATATATTCGGCGGTGGGCTGCAGCGCAGCCTGCACTATCAGGCCAAGGAGTTTGCCAGCGTGGCGCTACTCAATGAGGGGAACGGGAGATATGTGCTCAACCGCCTGCCGGCGGAGGCGCAGTATGCGCCGATCTTCGGGATTACGGCGCGCGATTTCGATGGGGATGGGATTGTCGATTTACTGGTGGCGGGCAACTTTTATGTTTCGGAAGTGGAGACGGGTCGGGCCGATGCCGGCACCGGGCTGTTTCTGAGAGGGAAGGGGGATGGGACCTTTGCTCCGGTGGTTTCGCGACTGAGCGGCTTTGTAGCCGACCGGGACGTTCGGGACATGGCCCCTTTACGGGGCGCATCGGGGGAGACCCTGATATTGGTGGCCAATAATAACGATCGATTGCAGGTCTTCGGAGCGGCATATTGATCCAGGGCGATTTTACATGCCTTCCAGGGATATTCCCAGCCCCCTATATTCTTTCCCGAGGTCGCGAAGGTCGGTTTTTATCCGGGCGCCGGCCAGCGTGGACAGGCCCTGATAACCTATGGCCTCATCCTCCTGAATGGTGAAAGGTGAGAGTTCGAAGATGCTATCGTCATCCTCATCTTGTGCGGAAGCAGCGCCATTCGGGTTTGACCTCTTCCCTTTTCCTCGGGAACTGGGGTGAGAGACGCGGGCCGGATTTTTTTACGGTTGAGAGGATGGGGTTGGGTCAACCTGTTCAGGGGCGATCTCTTCGGTGGAGGTTGTCCCTTCCGCCGCTTCCTCTCCGGCCGGTGAAGGCGGGGCTGTTTCCGAAATATTCTCCTCTGGTTCCGCTTCAGCTTCCGCAACCGCGGTTGGGGGAAGATCCTCTTCCGGAGAAGTTACTTCCGCCGCTTCATCGGTGGAGGCCGAGGGCGGTTTTGTTACCGAGGAAGTCCCTTCTGCGGTTTCCGCTACTGCCGGGGAGGAAGGGGGTTCCGGTTCCGAGGTAATTTCCTCTATCGCTTCGGTTACTTCCGGGGAAGAGGGCTCAGTTTCGGGGATACTCTCCTCTGACTCTTCTACGGTGGGTTCCGGTTCTTCGGGAAGGTCGGCAAGTTGGGAAATTTCGGTTGGGATGTTTTCAAAGGTATAGGAGGATGCCTCAAAAGTCAGCTCATCCATAAAACGGTTAATGGGATGGTCTGCCCGGCTACTGCTGATACGAAGGTAGGTTACCTGATCGGTGGTGGAGATGGTCGAATCCTCCTCATCCTCGGATGGCGGAGGTTCGTATCGACTCATTTTTATCGTGATATTCTCGCCGGAAAACAGGGTAAACTTCAGCGAGCGGGAATTATCCCGGGCGCCTTTCCATTCCTCGGTGGCCTCGACCTCTTCCCGTTTATTGACTTGGGTAAAGCGGAGATTGCTGAATTGGTTGATCGCAGAGGTGATCTCGCTCTGTTTGGGGGTCTTCTCGTCGGAAGGGGTTGTACTGACAAAGTCCTTGTCCTTGTCCTCCCGTCTGACTCCCCAAGTTTCGCCCGCGAGGGAAAACTGGATACCGGCCACATCATCCGCTTCAAATTCGTAGAGGACCTTGGCCGCCCAATTGGTCGAGTTGGCATCCAGGTAGGGACTGGCGGTGGCTTGGTAAGCGGTTTTTTCCTGGTCGAACAAAAAGGCGGTTCCCCCTCCCGGGAGCGATTTCCCATAAGTGATGTCCAATAGGGAAGCGCCGTCCGAGGAAGTCAGCCAAACCCTTCCGCGGTTGAGCTCCAATCGCTCCAATCGGTCCTGAAGGGCCGTGATCCTGCGCCCGATTTTGGCTTCGACGATATTTTGGACAAAGGTGCTGAGCTTTCCGAAGTCCACCGGCAGGTCGTAGAGGGTTCGGACCACCCATTTCCCCTCCTCATCGGCCTGTAATTCCACCCGGTCCCCGTCCTTGGAAATCTCTATGGTCCCGAGCTGGGCCAGGGCTTCCCTTTCCAGTAAGGGTCGACCAACCCGGGGGTCCTCCACGGGGGAGCGCAAGGAGGCATTTCGCAGCATGTAACCGGTAAAAGTCAGAATGGCCAGGACGATTACTGTGATGAGCAGGGATGGTATTTTCATGGAAAGGGGGTCCTATTTGCGGTTGTGCCGGCGAATAAAGAAGACCACTCCGGCGGCAAAAACCAGAAGCGGGACGACCGCCAAGTTGGATACGGCCAAGGTGAATCCGAGGGTTTCCACTTTTTCTCTCAGTTTTTTTCTGACTTCGCGGCGTTCCCTCCGCTTTTCGGCGGCATTTTCGTTGAGCTCTTGAATTTCCTTCCTCAACTCCGGGGTCAGCATCAAGGTATTGCTTTCCCTTTGCTGGGATTGCAACTCCCGGATTCTGGCCTCAAATTCCTGGACCTCGGCGTTGATTTCATCGTATTTCTGTTGATACTCGATTTGGGCTTGGCGTTCGATCCGGTCGACCACCAGAAAAGGCCGTATGGAATTGCCTTTTCCCCGGATGGAAATGAGGTCTCGGCTACCGGACATGAATTCGACGGCGTTGCCCAGAAGGTTCAGATTGTCATTGAGGGGTTGAATGGCGTCCATGCCCAAAAAATTTAGACGGCGGACCGAGTATCGATCTTGCAACCAGTCGGTGTCGGCAAAGAGAAGGATATTGCATGGGCTGGTCGATTTGGAGAGAAAATCCTCCGGTTTTTGAGGGGTTGCCGGGGAGGGAGAATCTTCTTCGTCCTCTGAAGTCTTCTCAGCGGGTTTGCCGTCCGGGAAGGCGGTGTTGAGGTTTCCGCGCAGGAAACCGGCCATGGTCAAGGGCTCTCCCCCCGGGGTAATTTGCGATGCCATCTGCATGGGGCTGATGCGATCGGCCATCATGGCGAAGAAGGCGCCCGCCTGGGAGGAAGTTTGGATTAGGGGGGTCAGTTCCAGATCTGATTCCTCGGATGCGGTAAAGCTCCCCGCCTCGATGATATGGAGGGAATCGAGCCCGGACAGGATAAATTCATCCGCGCTCAGGGCATATTGGTTAACATGGAGCCAAGTCGGCATCTTTATGGGCCCGGTCTGGGTTTGAACACTGGCGGCGTTGTCCATGTCGACCACCAATTGGCTGTCGTCAAAGTCCATACCGTAGGCAGTAAAGAGTCGGCGCAGGGTACTGGAGACATTTTGGGCTGGCTGCCCCATCATCATGGCTTGGCGTTGCTGATCCTTTTGGAAGCCGCTGGCCGGATCTACTGCGATGATGGCCGGTCTGCCTTGGAGCAGGTACTGGTCGATCTCATAGAGGAGGGCTTCCTCCAGGTCAACCGGATGGATGACCAGTAGAACATCGATCAGGGAAGGCCAACCGGCCGCATCGTCGATTTCGGAAATTTCAAATGTTTGCCTCAGTTGCTCGATAAATGCCCAGTCCGGATTTTGCGGTTGCTGTCCGGGGAAGAATTGGGGTGTTCCCACCACGGGAAGGCCGCTGATCAACCCGATGACGGGTTTATCCCATTGCTGTACGGTGTAGAGGGCTTTGGCCACATCGTATTCGAGGAACTCTTCCTTGCTGGGATCGAAAACCGGAATAGTTTCCTGGCTATCGGCCTGGGTCAGGGAGAGGCCGAAGTAGAGGGTTTGGCCATTTTGCATGGGATTGCCGCTGACTCCCGCGCTGGTTGCGGCTTCTTCTTCCTCCGTGTCTGGTTTGGGATTGATGATATTCAGTTTAATCATTCCGGAGGAGGCGCCGGCATATTGGCGCAGCATTTCCTCGACCCGGGTAGCGTAGTTTTTAAACCGGATGGGCAAGCCTTCCACGTCCCGAGTGAAGTAAAAATCCAGGACAATCGGTTCCTCCAGTTTTTGCACCAGGGATTTGCTTCCGGCCGAGAGGGTGAAGAGTTTCCCATCGGTCAAATCCAGTTTCCAGCTCAAGAGGCCGGCCAGCATGTTGGTCAGGATGAGGATGAGCAGGAGAAGAAATCCCGCTATGAGCTTTTGCGTCGTACTCATGGGGTGGGGAAATTTGAATTAATGTTCCAAGATGATGACAGTGAGAAAGAGGGAGAAAAAGGTCAGGGAGAGGAAGAAAATCAGATCTTTGAAGACGATGAGTCCGCGGGTGAAGGAGACGAAATGGGTGGTGTAGCTGAAATTGCTCAGGCCGTCTACCCAGGCCAGGGGAAGAAAGGACAACAGCTCGGTAAATACGGACCATCCGAGAAACACCAAGCCGAGGTTGATCACCACGCTGATGACGAAGCTGATGACCTGGTTCTTGGTTAAAGCCGAGGTAAAGGAGCATACCGCGAGAAAACTACCGGCCATGAGGAGACTGCCCATGTAACCGGTCCAAAGCGGCCCCCAGTCCGGATCGCCCAGGTAGGCGACGGTAAGGAGCAAGGGGAAGGTCAGGGCAATGCCGACATTGATGAAGGCCCATCCGGCCAAGAATTTCCCCATGACGGCTTCGCCGGTGCGAATGGGAAGAGTGAGGAGAAGTTCCCAGGTTCCGGATCTGCGCTCCTCCGACCAAAGACGCATGCCCACTGCCGCGATGAAAAACGTGTAGATCCAGGGCTGCAGGTTGAAAAAGGTTTCCAATGAGGCCACCCTCGATTCGAAAAATCGGCCCAGATAAAAAGTCAGGCCGGAAGAAACCACCAGGAAGACGATGAGAAAGACGTAGGCAATGGGGGAGCGGAAATAACCGAAAAATTCGCGTTTGAAAACGGGGACGATCTGCTTCATAACAGGGAAAGAGCTACGGATTTAAACTTCTAAGCGGTCAATTCCCAGAACACTTGATCCAGTCCCACAGGAGCTTTTTCGAAATGGGTAATCAACCAGTTGTTATCGCGAAATGTTTTCAGGACAAGGGCTTCGATAGCTCGCTTGTTTTTTGGGAAAATCTCCAAACGATTATCGTTCAGGGTAACCGCGGCAACTTCCGGCAGATCCCTGAGGGCGCTGCGCACCGTTTCGATTTCCACCCCGTCCACTTGAATGCGCAAGGCGTTGAATCTCCGGTTTCTTTCCAGGAGGGACTCCGGGGATTCGTCGGCAATCAGCGCCCCTTGGGCGATGATGATGACGCGGCTGCACAAGGCGCCGACTTCTTCCAATATATGGGTGGAAAGGATAATAGCTTTATCCTGGGCCATGGCCTTGATGATTTTGCGCACTTCTTTTTTTTGGTTCGGGTCCAGGCCGTCGGTCGGTTCATCCATGATGAGCACGGGGGGATCATGCAATACGGCTTGGGCGAATCCGACCCGTTGTTTGAAGCCCTTGCTCAGAGTTTCGATGGATTGATGGCGCACACTGTTCAAGCGGCAGAGGTCGCAAACCCGGTCAATTTTTTCCTCTTTCTCCATGGGGTCGCGGAAACCACGGATTTCTGCGATAAAGTTCAGAAACTCCTGCACGGTCATTTCACCGTAAACAGGGCCATTCTCCGGAAGGTAGCCTATTTTCTCCTTAATGGTGACTGGATGCTCCTGGACGTTGTGCCCATCCACCAGGATTGTCCCCGAAGAAGGGCGAACAAAGCCGGTTATCATTTTCATGGTGGTAGATTTTCCGGCGCCGTTTGGGCCCAGAAACCCCAGGATTTCGCCGCGGTTCACCTGGAAGCTAATTCCGTTAACCGCATCGATTGAACCGTATCTTTTGTAGAGCGACTTAACTTCAATCATGGTTGGTTACAGGTTTTTTTAGCCAAGACGGCAAATCTAAAAATTTGTTCCCGTTTGAAAAGTATTTTTTTGGAGGGGCTGCATACGGGTTGCCTTGGAAAATCCCATCCCTTTAATGGGGGAGTTTAAAATTAGCGTGGCGTTCTTTAAATTATTCACCACAGAGGAGGAGAGGAAAGATGGAGTAATGGAATGATGGCACATCATCTTGATCTTGGTCGTGATCCTGATCTTGATCGAAAATGAAACCATAGAATTACGAAAGGCGCGAAGGACCGCGAAAATGAATTTGGAATTGACCACGGATTGCACGGATGGAAAAGGCGCAAAGGTACAAGTATTAAACTGACCACTGACCACTGACCACTGACCACTGACCACTGACCACTGCATGGAAGGCATACCCGACATAGAGCCCTGCCAAACCCGCTATCGGGATTTGGGACAGGAGATGGCCAAACCTGAATTTTTCCGCGATCAGGCCCAAATGGCCCGGTTATCGCGCGAGCACAGGAAACTACAACAGATAATCGAGTATTATGCCGAGTTGCAAAGACTGGATCGTGAAATATCGGACCTGCGGGAAATGATCATTGGCCCTGATGCGGAAGAAGAACTCAAGGAAATTGCCAAGGCCGAACTGCCGGAACTGGAAACACGCTTTGCTGGATTGAAGGAGAAAATCCTCTTCGCCATGATACCCCCCGATGCGACGGATTCGCGCAATACCATTGTGGAAATCCGCGCCGGAGCGGGAGGGGATGAGGCCAGCCTTTTTGCGGGAGATTTGTACCGGATGTATCAACGTTACGCCGAATTCAATTCCTGGAAGGTGGAACCGATGAGCAGCAACCCTTCCGAATTGGGGGGATTCAAAGAGGTTTGTTTTCTGGTAAAGGGGGAGGAGGTTTACAGGAAATTACGATACGAATCGGGGGTGCACCGAGTGCAGCGGGTTCCGGTTACCGAATCGGCCGGCCGCATCCACACTTCCACCGTGACCGTCGCAATGATGCCGGAGGCAGAGCAGGTGGACATCGATATTGATCCCAACGACTTGAAAATCACCACCATGCGGGCCTCCGGAGCTGGAGGTCAACACGTCAATAAAACCGATTCCGCCGTGCGTATCGTACACCAGCAAAGCGGGGAGACGGTGTATTGCGCGGACGATCGCTCCCAGTTCAAAAACAGGGAAAAGGCTCTCAAGGTGCTCTATTCCCGCCTTCTGGAAAAGAAGCGACGGGAAGAACAGGAAAAATACGCGGCCAGGCGCAAGAGCCAGGTTGGCACCGGGGATCGCAGCGAACGCATTCGCACCTACAATTTTCCCCAGGGTAGGGTGACGGACCATCGCATTAGGTTGACCCTGCTCACCCTGCCGCAGGTGATGGAAGGCCACCTCCACCCGGTGGTGGAATCCCTGCAAAAGGCGGAGTACGAGGGGAAACTCGAGGAGCTGATGCAGGGGAAGTTGGGCTGATTTGCCTTTTTCCTCCCCCCGGTTTGTGGGACAACACCTATCCTTATGCCCATGCTGACCATCCTGACCATCCTGAAAGTATTGCAGAAAAGCACTGCCTTTCTGGAGAAATATGGTGTGCCCGACGCGCGGTTGAGTGCAGAATGGATTTTGGCGCACAATTTGGGACTGAAACGGCTCGATTTATTTCTGCAGTTTGAACGCCCCCTGCCCGAGAAGGAGCTGGCCGGCATCCGCGCCGACATAATGCGGCGAGCCAACCGGGAACCCCTTCAGCACGTGCTGGGTTGGGTCGAATTCTTCGGATTAAAATTATGCTCGGATAAACGCGCCTTCATTCCCCGTCCGGAAACGGAATACTTGATCGAGCTTTTGCAGACCGAGTTTCCGGAAGGGAATCCGGCTCGGATTTTGGATTTGGGCACGGGTAGCGGCGCAATTTTATTGGCCTTGCTCAACACCTTTGGGGAATCTTCCGGGGTGGGGATCGATCTTTCCCCGGAGGCTCTCGACCTGGCCCAGGAAAACGGGGAAAAAACAGGATTGTCCAAGCGGGCGACTTTTTTTCAAAGCGACTGGTTCGAGGCGGTGGAGGGGACCTTCCAGCTCATCGTGGCCAATCCACCGTATCTGACGGAGCAGGAGCTGGAGTCGGCTGAGCCGGAGGTTTTGCGCTACGAGCCGGAACTGGCCTTGTTTGGAGGGAACAGGGGTCTGGATGGGCTATCGGCAATCCTGCGGGAAGGCCCCGGTTATCTGGAGGATGGAGGGTTGCTCGCCCTTGAAACCGGGGTTGGGCAACACGAGAGGTTGAAGGAAAAAGCTCATGAGGCCGGGTTCAGCAGGGTGGAGTCCGTCCAGGATTTGTCTCACCGTGAACGCTACCTGATGCTCAGGAAGTAAGGAGAAAAGGGTCAGGCCTGAATGGCGCTTAGTTAAGGGGGGTTGTAGAGGAATATAGTATGGACGCCAGTCGGGGTCAGGCCGTAGAAAAGTGATGCCTTCCGAAAGAAAAGGGTCAGGTCTTAAAAACTGTATTCCGTTGTACTCCATACACTTTTACAAGACGACTGACCCTGTAAGGCATAACTTTTTACGTCTTGACCCCTTCCTTTTCCGTGACCCGAATGCTGCTTGTAGCGGCGGTATCGACGCTTTTGAGATTGGAAGCGTCGATCCAGTCGGAAAGAATCCTGAGAGATTCCCGCAAGTGGATATCGAGGACCGGGCCTTCATCCTCTTCGGGGGGCGTTCCCTCAGCCGGATCGACATTGGCCCGATCCGCCGATAGGGGATCTTCGCCCACAAACGTGGTGGCGGGGGCAGCCTGGGGGTCGCTGAGCACAATTTTTTCACTGGGAAAATAGTGTTTTTCCAACTCATCCTCCCGCGCTTCGAGTTCTTCCCGGATCACCTTGTCGCCTTGCTTGAGCTCCAATCGTTTTTCCAAGTTCAAGGACAAAGCTTTGGTTTCCTGCCTCTCTTTAAAGACGGAAATGCTTTTCTTGAGAAAGGAAAACTCCTCCAGTTCGATTTGGCGGGCCTCGCTGAGAGATCTCAATTGGGATTTGAAGTTCTCGTCGATCGGTCGATAATCCTCGGACCATTCTGCCTCCGGGTAGGCCCTATTGACCGGATTGATTTTATCCCACCCCATGGCCTTGTCCAGATCGGCTTCCCCGATGGGTAGAAACTCCCGGTGCGAAGGCAAGGGCACGTCCGATATCACCCCCTTATTCTGGGTGGAGATACCGTTGGGGAGGTAAAATTTCTGGATGGTCAATTTGGCCGCTCCGGTGGGTTGGTCCTTGAAAAAAGAGGGCGAGGCGAGGCGATCGATTTCAAAAACGGCCTGGACGGTGCCCTTGCCATGGGTGGAATTGTCCCCCACGATCAAGGCGCGGTCGTAGTATTGAAGCGCTCCGGCCACGATCTCGGAGGCCGAGGCGCTGTAACGGGATATCAGGACGACCAAGGGGCCCTGATAGGAGATCTTTGCATTTCTATCCCAATCCCGGCGAATGAACCCCCGATTATTGCGGACCTGGACTACGGGCCCGGTTTTGATAAATAATCCCGTCAAATCGATCGCCTCGGTGAGGAGACCGCCTCCGTTATCCCGCAGGTCGAGGACCAGCCCACTGATGCCCTCCTCCTGCAAAATGCCGATCAGTTCCTCCACATCTTGAGTAGTGCTGGTGGCTGATCCGCCCTCCTCCAGGCTGATATCGCCGTAAAAGGATGGAAGGTTTATGACCCCTACCGATAAGGGATCTCCGTTCATTCCCGGCAACTGATAGAGACTTGCGGAGGCCCTTTGGGCTGCAATTTTCACTTCGTCCCTGACCAGGTCGATGGTCTCCCGGATGGAAGGATCCACCGCGTCCGCTGGAATGACGGTCAGGTAGACGGTGGTATTTTTTTCTCCGCGGATCATTTTAACAATCTTGCGAAGTTTCATGTCGATAACGTCCACAGGCTCTTCTCCGGTCTGGGCCACTTCGACGATGCGGTCATTGGGTTGCAGTCGCCCGTCCAGGTCGGCTGGTCCTCCGGGAATGAGTTCGCGGATAGTGCAAAAGCCGTCTTCCTGAGTCAGAATAGCTCCTATTCCCACCAGGGAAAGGCTCATGGAAATGGAAAAGTCCTCCAGGGTATCCGAGGAGAGAAAGGTTGAGTGAGGATCAAACATCTGAGTCAGGGTAGTCAGAAAGATTTCCTGCACGTCGACGGTTTCCAGGTCCTCCAGGTTTTTGGCCAGACGCTTGTAACGTCGGCGCACCGTGTTCACCGCCTCCTCATTATCTTCTTCGTTGAGGAGGTCGAACAGCAACTCGTATTTCAGGCGACTTTCCCACAGCTCATCGGCTTCCTCCTGGCTGCCGAGCCAAGGATACTCCCCTCGATCGACCACGTATTCCGCCTCGGTGTCGAAATCGAATTCCCCCTCCAGCCGGTTTCTGACCCACTCGATGCGATCCTCGACCCGTTGTTCATACCGTTTGAAAATGGAAAAGGCGGCCTGCAGGTCCCCCCGCCTCAGATTTCGTTCCAGCCGGCCGGCAAGCTCTGCCACCAATTCGTCCTGGTCCTCTTGCAGGAAAAATACATGGTTGTAATCCAGATCCTCCATAAAGTTTTGGAGCAATTCGGAGGCTTGCGAGTTGTCGATGAACTTTTGCGAGTAATGGTAATTTTCCAAAAGAAAGACCACCGTTTGGGTCTCCTTCTTCATGGCCTCGGTATAAACGAACTCACGCCCATGGCCGAGGGAGCACATCCCCAGCAAGAGGAGCGCCGCGACGGGGAGACGAATGGAGGAAAATTTACGCATTAAGACCATTTTCGTCGGGGAGAGGGGAGTCGTTTTCTCTGTTGCTGAACTAAATATAAGAATGACCGCCGGGGCGTAAGTCGAGCCTTTATGCCGGAGGGTTTGACAGGTGGATTTTCAATCTTTGGGTGTTCTCTTCGAATATTTTCCTGACTTCAGCTCGAACCTCGGCCAGGGTTGCAAAAAATTCGTCCCGGTCGGCCAAGCCCAGCCAGAAGGCCAATTGATCCTGTTCCCGGGGATGTTCGCTCAACAGGGACACCCCCCGGTTTGTATCCCGGCGCAGTATCCGTTCCAGTCGCCGCAGGAATTCGTAGTGGACCATTAGTCGCTCGACATCTTCGGCGGGCAAGAGTTTCCGGTTTTTCAGAAACCTCAGAGTTTGGCGGGTATTGGCCGGGGATTCGCCCCGGTCAAAGGGGCCGTGCGCCAAGCAGGCCATCTGGGCCAGGAATTCGATATCTACGATTCCCCCCGCTCCCGATTTGAATTTCAGTTTTTCATCCGCCTTCGGGTCTCTTTCGTATGCGATGCGCCTGCGCAGGTGAAGAATTATCCTCAGATCCTCAAGGGTGATGGGATGCCCGAAGAGAATGCGGGACCGCAAATCGGCAAAGTCGCGAGCCATTTCCTCCGATCCGGCTACCATTCTCGAACGCAGCATCAGTTGCCGTTCCCAAATTTTCGCTTCCGACTGGTGATAGCGTTCCAAAGAGGAAAGTTTTACCCCCAGGGGACCGGCATTGCCATGGGGGCGCAGCCGGACATCGATTTCATACAGACGACCCAAGGGCTTGGCATGGGCCAGGATTTTTTGAAGCCGCATAATTTTGCGGTTGGCCACATGGGCCTCCTCCGATTCGTCGCACAGGATCATGAAATCCAGGTCGGAGCCCAAAGTCATTTCCGCCCCGCCAAACTTGCCCAGTGCGATTACCCCCAGTTTTCCCTCGGGGTCCACTCGATGGAGCGCGGCGAGGACGGTGGCGTCGGCCAACCGGGTCAAGGCCTGCTCGGAATCCTGGAAATTGTAGGCATCCACCACCTCGGCCACTATAATCCGGACGTGTTCAGCTTTTACGTAGAGCCAGAGCCAGTCCACAAAATCCTCTCCTGCGGGCAACAATTCCATCTCGTGCAGAATTGCGTCCCTCGTCTTTTTGCGCCGGAGGATGTCCGGTTCCGTAATTTCCGCGAAGATTTCCGGATGTTGGCAGAGGAGTTGGAAGACAAAACGGCTGCGGTCGAACAATCGGCAGAGTCCTTTAAAGAAAACGGGATTTTCGGCACAGGCTTTGAAAAATCCCAAGCGGCTCCCGTATTTGGCGGCAAATTCGCCGATGCGATAGAGGGTTTGCAAGGGATCGAATACGCTGTCCAAGGCGGCATCGAGGTTGCGGGTCAGATCGACGATCAGGTAAACCAACTCCCGTGTAACCTGTTGGTGGAATTGGGGTCCCAAAGCGAATTTCCGCACTTCTGCCGGCATGCCCGGGTCCGTGCCAAACCAATGTTCCAATTTGGGTTTCAGGTTTTCATCCAATTTATTTTTGGCCAGAAAATTCCACCACAAATCAAAATCTTCCAGGGTTTCCTTGGGTGGGTAGAACTGGAGGTAAAAAGCATGCGCCTCGTCCCGGAATCCATTCAGCTCTTGGGAAAAGGATTCCCAGTTCCAATAGCCCATGGAAAGGGCGATAGCCCGTTGGTCTTCCTTGGCCTCCGGGAGAAGGTGGGTTTGCCGTTCTTCCCGCATTTGCAGGCGGTTTTCCACCGCGCGCAGGAAAAGGTAGGCTTTGCGCAGAAAGTGAACCTGGGAACTATCCAGTATGCCGTAGAGTTCCAATTTATCCAGGGTCTCCATGGTGTTATGCGTTTGCAAAAATGGATTTTTCCCGGCGGAAAGGAATTGGTGCCCCTGCAGGAAAAACGCGATTTCGCGGATGCCTCCCCGTCCGTTTTTCACGTGTAGATCCATGTGGTCGGATCCCACAATCTCCTTTTCGGTGCGGGCCTTCAGCAAGGAGATCTCCTGAAGGATAAGTGGGGAGGGGGACCGGGGGTAACGAAAGGGGTTCAGGGCCTCCAGGAGTTCCTGGCCCAGTCCCTTGTCTCCGGCTACGGGTCTTGCCCGCATCCAGGCCAGACGTTCCCAAGTTTGTCCGGCCTGGTAATAGTAGTTTTCAATAGCTTGAAAGGAAGGCGCTATGGGACTTTTTTCTCCGTGGGGCCGCAGGCGAAGATCCACGTTGAACAAAAACCCTTCCCTGGTTCTCTTGGTGAGGAAAGAGGTGGCCGTTTGTGCCACCTTGCCGTAGAATTCCCCGATGCTTCTGGTGGTGGTCCGGTTCCCTTTTCGGCAACAGCCATTGCCTTCGTAGAAATATATGAGGTCGATATCGGAGCAAAAATTGAGTTCATCCGCCCCCAGCTTACCCATGGCCAGGACGCACCCCGTCGCCTCCCGGTCGGTTTCCTCGTTCCAGGGGATACCCCAACGGTCTCGCCAGCGAACAAGGGCCAGGTTATAGCAAATCTCGGTGCACATTTCGGCCAGAAGGGTCATTTCCTTAAAGGAATTTTCGGTTTTGGAGAAGCCGTGGATCTCCCTGTAGGCCACCCGCAAGCTGATTTTGCGGCGAAATTTTCGCAAGGCTTCCAGATAGGAGTTGGGTTCCTTCTCCCCGGCGGGGAGTTTAAAGGAGGACCATTCGGTTTTCAGGGCATGGCCCCCGAAGTTCTCAAAAAGGTTTTCTTCCTTTTCCAGCCAGGGAATGTAGTCGGGATAAACCAGCAGGGTTTGTTTATAAATCGGGCAAAAGGCGGTGAAAATTTCCAGGCGCTTCCAGGTCTCCCAGGACCAGGAATCCGGATCTCCACCTTCGAGCTTTTGGGCCCGGTCCCATTGGTGCAAAAGACTATCTCTGAAACTGGGCAAAGGGGAACAGGGTTACCGGTTAAGGAGTTCTTTAGCCTTGTCCAAAGTTTTTTTCTCCTCCTCCGAAAGCGATGCGAATCCCTGGGCGTTTATTTTGTCCAGGATGCGATCCACTTCATTTTGCAGCTCCTTGCGGTCGGAAAATTTGATGCGAAAACGGCCACTGCCGGCTCGTTTGGTTTTTTTATTGGTGATCCATTTGGGAGGAGATACCTCTACTGACGGTAGCCTGATGTTGAGGTTTCGGGGCAAGACGAATTTGAAAAATAACCAACCTCCCAACATTCCGCCCAGGTGCGCTGAATGAGCTATGGGACTGGTGGGTTGTCGTAAGAGAGGGAGCTCGCCGAGGAGGAGGCCGATAGCATCGATGGCCATCACGATCAGAACCAGATTTTTCGGGGTGATCCTGACGGGCAGGAAAAAATACAACAGAAACTGCAAGGGCCGGTTGGGGAAGAGCAGCGCAAAGGTGACCAAAAGACCGGAAACCCCTGCGGAAGCCCCCATGAGCAATGCAGCGTCCCCCCGCCAACTATTGACCGCTAACCAGGCTACCCCCCCCATCAGAACCGAAATCCCGTAAAGGGTGAAAAATCGCCTGGCCCCGAGTTGGTGATGCAAAGCCTTCCCGAGCCAGTAAAGCATCACGCAATTGAAGAGAATGTGAAAAAAGTTGGCGTGGAGAAAGCCGTAGGTCAGCAAGGACCAAACATGGCCATCGGAAAGGGCGGAGGAAGATAGGCCGAAGAAAAGATCAAAATGGGGCTTGGCCCAAGGTTGTCGGAAAAAAATCTGTAGGAGGTAGACCCCGACGATACTTCCCAGAAGGAAGTAGAGGGGTTTGTAGAGATTGGGGCGGGAGACGGGCTCTCGCATGTATGACCGGTCGTATAACATGATTTCTCAGCGGGATGCGGTTCCCTTTCAGCAAGGGGGATTCCAGCCTGATTCAGGCAAAACTACCGTTGTGTTTTGTAAAGCAAAGCGCAATCTTTTCGGCGGCTCAATTTTGAAATTGGCCCAACCCCGATCCGGATGAGGGTCCATATCGCTCTTGACAGTAACTTGTAATTGGTAAGGGTGGCTTTGGTTATGCCTGATCCAGACGCCAAGTGGCCGGAAAATGTCGGGGGCAAATTCTACGTGGATGACCAGTGCATCGACTGTGATTTATGTCGAGAAATCGCGTCCGACTTCTTCATGCGCAACGAAGACGGCGGCTATTCCTACGTTTACATGCAGCCCGAGGATCAGGATGGAACGGATGAATGTCTGGAGGCCCTGGAAGGATGCCCGGTTGAAGCCATAGGGGACGACGGGTAGTATTCAGGATGGTAAAGCGGAGAAAAAGGCTCCAGCCGGAAGAGGCATTTCAAATGGCGCCGATGATCGACATGGTCTTTTTGCTGTTGGTTTTTTTCATGTGCGTGAGCTCTTTGGCCCGGTTGGAAAAGGGCGTTGAGGTCGAACTTCCCCAGTCCCACGAGAGTGAGGTCCCCGCCGAGGTATCGGATCGGGGCATCGTTTCGGTTGAGGGAGACGGATCGGTCTACCTCGGCGGGGAGAGGGTGGGGTTGGAAATGTTGAAAACCCGTATAGGAGGGGCCATTGAGACCAACCCGCGTTTGCAAATAGTGGTGCGGGCGGATGGGACCACTCCCTTCCTGGAAATCAGGAAAGTGCTGAAGGCCTGTGCCGAAGTCGGCGCCTATGAGGTCATTTACGCAACCTATGAGGCCAGTGGTTGATTTATGATCCGGCGAAGAAAGAAACCGGAGCCCAACCCATCGATCCCCATCGCACCGATGATAGACGTGGTCTTTCTATTGCTTCTCTATTACCTGGTGACCTCCACCTTGGAAAAACAGGAGGCGGACATTTCCTTTCAATTGCCCGGTGTGGTTGAACAATCCGATCCATTGGAGATGCCGGATGAGCAAATTGTGGAGATTGACAACGAGGGCCAGGTTGTGGTCAATGAATACGCCTACGATTCGCCGGATGTCTCGCGGTTCCTCGAACTGACGGCTATGCTCACCCGCTTCAAGCAGGCCAGCGATGCCAACAAGGTAGAAGCTTTAGTGACCCTGGCGCCCAGTGACGGAACGTCGCACCAGATCATCGTGCGGGTAATGGACGCTTGTTCGAAAGCGGGCATCAAGGGCATAAATTTCTCCGTAACCGATGAGTGAAACTTCCAAACAGCCCACTTGGGGAGGCCGGTTTTCCGAGGAACAGGCCGAGGTGATGTTGCGTTTCAGCGAATCGGTTTCCTTCGACAAACGGCTCGCCCCCTTTGACCTGGAATGCAGCCGGGCTCATGCCGCCATGCTTTGCCAGGTCGGATTGATTTCCCAGGATGAAAAAGCGGCTATCCACCGTGGGCTCGACACCCTGGCCGAGGAGATGCAAAACGGTCAATTTACCTGGTCCGAATCTTTGGAGGACGTCCACATGAATATTGAATGGGCCCTCATCGAGCGGGTTCCTGAAGCGGCGAAACTGCACGCCGGAAGGTCGCGGAACGATCAGGTGGCCACCGATGTCCGGTTGTTTGTAAAAGCTCAGTCTTGTGAGATAACCGGCGCCCTCCGGGCCGTCATGAATGTCCTTTTGGATCGTGCGGAAAGGGATGGGAAGGTATTCCTTCCCGGGTACACCCATTTGCAACGGGCCCAACCCGTGAGTTTGGGACATCATTTGTTGGCATACGTCGAGATGCTGGGGCGGGACCTGAGTCGAATGAATCATGTGGCCGACCAAGCCAACTGGTGCCCATTGGGATCGGGAGCGTTGGCCGGAACTACCTTGCCCATTGACCGGGAATTTACGGCGAGAATGCTGGGCTTCGTCGATGCCGGGGGCGCGGCGCGGTTGACCCGGAACAGTATGGATGCGGTAAGCGATCGCGATTGGATACTGGATACGGTTTACGCCTGCGCCATGATTGGTCTTCATTTGTCGCGTTTGGCGGAAGATTTGATTTTGTGGTGCAGCAGCGAATTTGGATTCGTCAAACTTCCCCAATCCTTTTCTACGGGGTCTTCCTTGATGCCGCAGAAAATGAACCCGGATGCCATGGAACTGGTGCGAGGCAAGTCCGGGCGGATGGTGGGAGATTTGCAAACCCTGTTGACCCTGGTAAAGGGCTTGCCCCTCACCTATAATCGTGATCTTCAGGAAGATAAACTCCCTCTGTTTGACGCCTGCGACCAGGTGGTTCTTTCCCTGCAGGTGGTGGAAGGGGTGTTGCAGGGGATGGAGGTAAACGCGGTCAGGTGCGCTTCAGCCGTGTCCGATCCCGTCCTGCTCGCCACGGATGTGGTCGATTACCTGGTGGGCAAGGGAGTCCCATTCCGCAAGGCCCACCACGCAGTCGGAGCCTTGGTGGCCCGGTCCGAGGAATTGGGGGTAAGGCTGAACGAAATATCCCTGGGGGAGGCAAAGGAAATAGAGGCGCATTTCGGGGAAGACTGGGTCGAGGTATTGGATATCGGAAAGGCCATGGAGGCCCGGGAAAGGCCGGGAATGCCGGGACCGAAACAGGTGAGGAAGCAAATCCGGTTCTGGCGAGCCTTCCTGGCTTGACCAGGGATGGGCACGGATAAGAAACAGATTTTGCAAAGGGAATTGCCACAAGAAGCACAAAAAACTCAAAACTTACCTTGGGGCTTTTTTGCTTTCAGTGGTCAGGTTCCAAACTATTGAAACATGATTTCCGGTTTGTCCACGGGGAGGAGGCAAACCGTGCCGATGCAACGCTGGTAACCGGGCGGTTGCTCGGGCTCATTTGAAAGCAGGCAAAATCGTTTTACCCAGGGTTGTTGGCGGAGAACGGCGGCCAGGTCGTCCAAGTTGGCCACGTCTTTGGCCTTAATGACCTCGATACCGTTACTGTCTGCCACAAGCGCTCCCAAGGCGTGGGGAATCCCGTTCGGGTTTCTTGCTATCGAACCCGAGTAAGCTTGGCGGAGTTCCAGAAAGGCTTCCTGGTAAGCGGGTTCGAGGGTCAAAAAATAGAGGCTGCTGAGCACGTGAAGCATGGATGCGTTCCCCGAGGGAATGGCTCCATCCCACCACTCCTTTTTACGGGTGATCAGGCTTTCGTGATCGTGGGAGGTAAAATAGAAGCCCACCACCTCGGGATCTTTGAAATGGGTCAGCGTCGCCTGGGTTATGGCCTCGCAACGCTTCAGGTAGCGATTGGATCGGCCCGGTTGGAAGATATCGGCGTAGGCCACGATGGCGAGCAAGGCCTCGGCGAAAAAGGCGTAATCGTCGAGATAAGCATTGACGGACCCCTCATTGTAATAGACCGAGTAGAGCCGGTTGTCGGAGGTGCGCGCGTTGTCCCAAATGAAATCTGCCGCGGTGCAGGCTGCGGCGAAAAGATCGGGTCGATCCAGGGCGAATCCCGCTTCCGCCAGGCCGCGAATCATCAGGCTGTTCCAGGCAGTAAGTTGTTTTTTATCCAATCCGGGGGGGATGCGGCCCCTTCGATGCCGGAACAGTTTGGCCCGGGCCGGAGCCAGGGACTGGCGGATGCCAAAATCGCTTTCGGTCAGGGCGGGGTTGGAAAACCCGTGCTCAAAGTTGCCCGCATGGGTGATGTTGTAGGCTTGGCAAAAACGCTTGCCTTCCTCCTCGCCCAAGACTTCCACTATTTCTTCCGGCTTCCAGACGTAAAATTTGCCTTCCTCCCCTTCGCTGTCCGCGTCGAAAGCGGAGTAGAAACCCCCGTTGTCAGAACGCATCTCGCGTAGGGCCCACGTCGCCGTTTCCTCTACTACGGCCCGGTAAAGGGGTTTCCCATAGGTCAGCCAGGCCCGGCTGTAGATATCCAGGAGGAGTCCGTTGTCGTAGAGCATCTTTTCGAAGTGTGGAATGATCCAATAGCGGTCCACACTGTAGCGGGTAAAACCGCCCCCTATCTGATCGAATAAACCGCCCTGCGCCATGCCCGTGAGGGTGGTTTCCATTACGGCGTCGATGCGGTCTATGGCCGGTTTGACGGAGGTGTCCTTTTTGGAAATTTCCCGCCAACCCTGACGCACCTGAATCAGGTAGTTAAGGGCCATGGAGGGGGGGAATTTAGGCGCCGCGCCGAAGCCGCCATAGGCGTCGTCGTGACGCCGGGTAAACTCGCGGCTGGTATTGAGCAACACATTTTGGTCAATGGGGACCTCGGCGGAGGCAGGGGGGGTGCTGGAAGCATCCAGGTTCTTGACGATATTTTCGGCATTTTCTTCCAGTTGGTCGCGGTTGCGTTTAAAAAACTCGGATACCCGGATGAGAACCTGGGGCCAGGGAACCATTCCATTCCCCCGATCCTCCGGCGGGAAGTAGGTTCCGCCGAAAAAGGGGCGTCCATCAGGCAGGCAAAATACGTTGAGGGGCCACCCGCCCCGCTGGGTAATCATCTGGACGGCTTCCATGTAGATCTGGTCCACATCGGGGCGTTCCTCGCGGTCTACTTTGATGCAGACGAAATGTTCGTTCATGAGTTGGGCGATGTACTGGTTTTCAAAGGATTCGTGCTCCATGACGTGGCACCAGTGACAGGCGGAGTATCCGATGCTTATCAGGATGGGTTTATCTTCCGCTTTGGCCTTGGCCAGGGCCTCCTCGCCCCAAGGGTACCAATTCACCGGGTTGTCTGCGTGCTGCCGCAGGTATAAGCTCTTTTCGTTTACGAGTTGATTGGGCATGACGACATGGGTTCACCCGCGCTGTCTCAGGGGGAGGGGGCGATCGGGCCGGTGCGCATGGGGTCGGATTGGGTGGTAGACAGTCAAGTGAAGAAGGGTAGTGTTATGGCTATTCGCTTCCACCTCAACCCGTTCTTGCCCTTTTGCAGGGGTATTTTTTGCTGGAATAGGCGGCTGGCGGAAAAAATGCTTTAGATCGAGAAGCAGATAACGCACCTTTACCTTTAGTCTCCTTATGGCGCAGATCCGAGTTCTTCCCGACCGCGTAGCCAATCAAATCGCCGCTGGCGAAGTGATTGAAAGGCCGGTTGCGGTCGTCAAGGAGTTGCTGGAAAACAGCCTGGATGCCGGCGCCGACCGAGTGGAAATAGCATTTTCAAAAGGGGGTCGTTCTCTTGTTCGGATCGAAGACAATGGTTCCGGAATGCGGCCGGACGAAGCCCTGCTGGCTATTGAAAGGCATGCCACCAGTAAGGTGAGGGAGGCGGAGGATCTCCTCAACATAACCACCTTCGGGTTCCGCGGAGAGGCGCTCCCTTCCATTGCCAGTGTTTCCAGGTTCCAGTTGAAAACCAGGCCGCCGCTGTCCCAAAGCGGAACCGAGTTGTTGATCAACGGGGGTAAGCTGATTCACGTGCGCGATTGTGGAATGCCCCACGGTACGAGAGTGGAAGTTGCCCATTTATTCAACGCGGTTCCGGCCCGCCGAAAATTTCTCAAGGCGGATAACACGGAAGCGGCCCACATTATCCACTTGGCCAAAGTTTACGCCATCGCCCACCCCCAGACCGGGTTCAGCCTCATTGAAAATGGGCGGATGGTTTTTGATTCCCCGGCCTGCCCATCCCTGGAGGAACGGGTCAGGGAAATTTTCGGGCCCGTGGTGGTGGACGGTTTGATGGCGGTGGACGCGAAGGACGGGGATTACAGGCTGCGAGGGTTGATCAGTCAGCCGGGGAAGGGCCGGTCCTCGCGGCATGACATGATAACCATCGTAAATAAGCGGCCCGTGACCAGTTCCACTCTCAATCAGGCCTTGATAGAATCCTATCACAGCTTCCTTCCGCGCGGGAGGTATCCGCAAGCATTCCTCTTTCTCGAGCTCGACCCCAGATCGGTGGACGTGAACGTGCATCCCTCCAAGCGGGAGGTTCGTTTCCGGGAGGCCGCCC
Organism: Opitutales bacterium; assembly: GCA_965218995.1. GTDB lineage: Bacteria > Verrucomicrobiota > Verrucomicrobiia > Opitutales > UBA2995 > JAABVD01. The sequence goes on along the minus strand of CBDCML010000004.1, from coordinate 291,330 downwards.
GTTTGCGCGGTTTTGTCATCCGGAGTCTATTGCAAGGCATCCGGTCAGCCGCAGTCCCCGAAGTAGCCGGGGCCGGTGCTACCGCCGTAGCGACGCTCCCGGTGGCTGGGGATGCGGGGAAAGCCGTCCCGCTTCCCCCCTTTTCGGCGCGGAAAAAAGGGGGAAGGGGAGGGGTAGAACCCGATCCGGCCGGCTACCGGAGGGAATCCCGGTCTCCCACCCCGGAAGGAGCGACACCCGATCCGGATTGGAATGTGAAATGGCGGTTTTTAGGGCACGCCCAGAAGGGGTTGGCCATTTTTGACGCCGCCAGTGGCATCATACTGTTCGACCGCCGCGCCGCCCATCAAAGGATCCTGTTCGAGCAATTGGAAAAGCAGTACCGGGACAGCAAAGTGCCGGCCCAGCAATTGTTGATACCGGTCCCCTTCGAATTGGATGTTCTTGGATCCGCCGCCTTGCTAAATCATTTGGATTTCCTGAACGCGAACGGCTTCAAAATCGCGGAGTTCGGGCGCAATTTCTTCCGGCTCGAAGCCACTCCGGTCTGGACCTCCCCCGAGGAAGGGGAAGCGCTGATTAATGACCTTGTCGGGTTGATGAAGGCAGGGACCTTTAGAAAAAACAAGCCCTTGGAAGCCTTCAATCAACTGGCCCGCCTGGCCTGTCAGCGTTCCGTGCGGTTGGACGATTCCGTCTCTGAAAAAGAGGTGATCGAACTTGCAAACCGGCTATTGCGGTGTAAAAACCCGCTTTTGAGCCCTTTGGGCAAACCCACCTACATCGAATTGGGCCGCAATGAACTGGATCGCAGGTTTTTTCGCAAATTGGCCCCTTCCGGCAACCTCTGGTGAGATATGCTGACTGAAGGGCAGAGAGGGGTAAGTGGATTCCACTTCAATACCGAGGACACGGTGGAGGGAATGAAAGCCTCCATCCTGAATCATTTGAAATTCACCCTGGCACGGGATATCGCGACTGCCGGGAAGCGGGATTTGTGGCTGTCGACCTGCATGGCGGTTCGGGATCGCATTCTCGAGCGCATGATCGCCACCAAGGAGGTGCACTACCAAAACGACGTCCGCCGGGTCTACTACTTTTCTTTGGAATACTTGATGGGCCGGCTCCTCATCAACAACTTGTTCAATGTCGGACTGGAGGAAAAAGCGAGGCGGGCCCTGGAAGAATTGGGGTTCAGTCTGGATGAAATCCGGGAGGAGGAACCGGACATGGGGCTGGGTAACGGGGGCCTGGGACGCCTGGCCGCTTGTTATCTGGATTCATTGGCTACCCTGGATTACCCGGCCATCGGTTACGGCATTCACTATGAATACGGCCTGTTTCGCCAGGAATTTGTCAATGGGCATCAGGTCGAACACCCTGACAACTGGCTGCAGTACGCCAATCCCTGGGAGGTGGTGCGCCCCGAATATTCCATGGAGGTCCACCTTTACGGGCGGGTGGAAAGGCGCTTTGATTCTTTCGGAAACCCGAGCCCGGCCTGGGTGAAGACGCAGACTTTGGTCGGCGTACCCTTCGACATTCCCATTTGTGGATTTGGAGCGGGAACGGTAAATTTTCTTCGTTTGTGGGCTTCCAAGTCATCGGAAGAATTCGACTTCGACACCTTTAATCGGGGGGGTTATGTCGAGGCGGTGCAGGAGAAAGCGGAAAGCGAAACCATTTCCAAGGTGTTGTATCCGAATGACGAGACGGAAAGCGGCAAGGAGCTTCGGTTGGTTCAACAATACTTTTTTGTTTGTTGTTCCCTTCAGGATATCATTCGCCGCTATAAGACAGCACATTCCGGCTGGGATGCTTTTGCCGATAAGGCGGCTATTCAACTCAATGACACCCATCCCGCCGTGGCCATCGTGGAACTCATGCGGATCCTCATCGACGAGGAAAACCTGGCCTGGGAACAAGCCTGGGTCATGGTGAAAAAGATCTTTGGCTACACCAACCACACCCTGCTGCCGGAAGCCCTTGAAAAATGGAGTGTGGACCTATGGGAGAAGGTGTTGCCCCGCCATTTGCAAATCGTTTTTGAAATCAACCAGTGGTTTCTGGACAACGAAGTGGAAAGGCGATGGCCGGGGGACAACCTCATGAAAGAGCGGGTATCGCTGATTGAAGAGACCAATGGCAAAATGATACGCATGGCATACCTCTCCGTGGTGGGCAGCCATAGCACCAACGGCGTTGCCGCCCTGCACACCGAGTTGTTGAAACAACACCTTTTCAAGGATTTCTACGCCCTCTATCCGGACCGTTTAAATAATATAACCAACGGAATTACCCCGCGGCGGTGGCTATTGGCCTGCAATCCGCGATTGTCCGCCCTGATAACCGAACACATCGGAGACAAGTGGCCCATCGACCTGAATGTGTTGCGCAAGCTCGAACCCCTCGCCGGCCAGGCGGCCTTCCGGAGGCGGTTCATGGACATAAAATTGAAGAATAAGAAGAGGCTGGCCGGAATTATCCGAGACCATTGTCACATCGAAGTAAATCCTGAAGCCTTGTTCGACGTGCAGGTAAAGCGGTTGCACGAATACAAGCGACAACACCTCAATTTGTTGCACATTCTCACCTTGTATTACCGGATACTGCACGACCCGGGCTTCGAGATGGTCCCCCGGGTATTCATTTTCGGGGCCAAGGCGGCTCCGGGGTATTACCTGGCCAAAACCATTATCAAGGCCATCAATGCCGTGGGAGAGGCAATCAATAACGATTCCCGCGTAAACGGCCGGATCAAAGTGGCTTTTCTTCCCAACTACGGGGTGTCGCTGAGCGAGAAGATCATCCCCGCCGCTGATTTATCCGAACAGATTTCAACAGCGGGAAAGGAGGCCTCGGGAACGGGAAATATGAAGTTGGCCCTGAACGGAGCTCTTACCATCGGAACCCTCGATGGAGCCAACGTGGAGATCCTGGAGGAAGTCGGCCCGGAAAATATTTTCATATTCGGGTTGACCGTAAAGCAGGTGGAAGCGCTACGCGCCAAAGGCTATAACCCCTACCATTACTATTACCGCAACAACGAACTGAGAAACATCGTGGATTGGTTGGGCAGCGATGCCTTTACCCCGGATGAACCGGGGGTATTGGCGCCGTTGAGACACAACCTTCTCGATGGGGGGGATCCCTTTCTCGTATTGGCCGATTACGAAGCCTACCTGAGGAAGCAGAAAGTCGTGGAAAATGCCTTCCGCGATAAGGAGGAATGGACTCGCAAAGCCATTATCAATACCGCTCGCGTCGGTAAATTTTCTTCCGACCGCGCCATCTTGCAGTACGCTGAGGAGGTTTGGAATTTAAAACCTGCGCCGGTTCCCTGAATTATTGGCTCGATTTTCTCCATTGAAAGAGAAATTTTGCCTGACCATCTGAATCTCCCATGCCACATCGCCGGTCGAGCCTTTTCCTTCCCTTCCTCCTGGACAAGGGAAGCATTCTCCCCCTCGTTCTAGGCATGCTGTATTTGCTGCCAGGTCGGTTGGATGCCAATGGCTCGTATGAACGGCCCTTTAACCCCGGGGACCATTTCTTTTACGATGTCAAATGGGGGATAATGAAAGTCGGGGAAGCAGAAATGCTGGTGGAAAGAGCCGAGGAAAGCGAGGTCGGGGAACTGAAATTCATCCTGCTGCTTCGAACCACGCCTTGGGCCGACCTCATCTACCGGGTGCGCAACCACATTGAAAGTTTTACGGATGAGGAGGTCACCCAAACCCTGCATTATCGCAAGAACCAGAGGGAAGGTTCCTTGCACCGGGAAATTGTGGTTGATGTCGATTGGGACAAGCAGTCCGCCCAGTACTCCAATTTTGGTGAGCCGCTCGATCCCATCCCCATTGAACCGGGGTGCCAGGACCCCTATTCCGTATTGTTTGCCTATCGGCTTCAGGAAAAGAAAATGGGCCAACGCATCCGGATCCCGGTCACGGATGGCAAAAAGACCATAATGACGGAAATCGAAATCGTCCGGGAGGAAAGGGTCAAAGTCAGGGCGGGGAAGTTCGATTGCGTGGGTGTCTCGGCGGACGTAAAGGGCTTGGGCGGAGTGTTCAGCAAGAGCGAGAATGCTGCCATCGACCTTTGGTTTTCCAACGATGAGCACAAGTTCATCGTAAAGATGACCAGCTCGGTGAACGTCGGGAAATTCAGGGTTGAATTGCGCAAGTACGTCCTGGGCAAATCGGCTTGACTCCAACTGCCCCCTCTTTGCCCGGATGTTCCCCTCGTTCGGGAGAAGGAGATCCCGGCCAGGCATTATACATTGAATCGAAAATTAAAACCCTTTAAGCAAGCATCAGCTTTTTTTTTGTAAAATGTCACGGCGCCTGGAGAATGAATTTGACGCGGTCGAAGCGGCCATCGAGGCCATCGCCGATGGCCGCATTGTAATTGTTACCGACGATGTGGACCGGGAAAACGAGGGGGACCTGATTTTTGCGGCCGAAAAAGCTACTGCCGAACTGGTCAACATGATGATTCGCCACTGTAGCGGGGTGGTCTGCGTTCCCTGTGCCGAACCGCAACTGAAACGGCTGGGGCTCACTCCCATGGTTCCGCACAATCGCGAGTCCTACCGCACGGACTACACCGTGTCCGTCGATGCGGCCGAGGGCATAACAACGGGAATCAGCGCCTTTGACCGGGCCGAAACCATTCGCAGGATCGCTTCACCCCAAACAACCCCGGAGGATCTGATCCAACCCGGCCACGTATTTCCCCTGCGGGCCAAGCCGGGTGGGGTATTGGAGCGAAGTGGGCATACCGAGGCCGCGGTCGATTTGGCCCAATTGGCCGGTTTGTTTCCCGCTGGTGTCTTGTGTGAAGTGGTGAATCAGGACGGCACTATGGCCCGGCTTCCCCAGTTGGTGGAATTCAAACATCGCTTCAACCTGCCCTTGATATCCATCGCCTCCCTCATCGAATACCGCCATAAACGGGAGAAGCTGGTGGAACTGGTGGCTCGGCAACCATTTCGCTCCGCCTTCGGGGATTTTGAGATGTTTATTTTCCGCAGCAAAATTGACGGCAGGCATCACCTTGCCTTTGTCAAAGGGGAGGTGTCGGGTGAACCCACCCTGGTCCGCGTGCAGAGCGAAAACGTGTTGCAGGATGTTTTTCGGGACATGCAGGGCGGCGGTTTTTTGAATTTGCGGGCTGCTTTCGAGAAAATTTCGCGGGAGGGCCGGGGAGTGGTGCTTTATATGGAGCAGGCCAAGAGAGGGCTGGTCCTGGAGAGTCGAGGTGACCGGGCCGCGGTCGGGGGGTCGGACATGGATTTCAGGGATTACGGGATTGGCGCGCAAATCCTGGTGGCCCTGGGGCTGAGGAAAATCCGGCTTCTTTATAGTACCCTTCGAAATGTGGTAGCCCTCGATGGGTACAACCTTGAAATTGTCGAGCAAGTGGCTTTGAACTGACCCCTGCTAATAACCCGTTCTTTGTATTGGCATGAGCACGCTGAACCCGGAGTATGAATCGATCGATGGCAACCCGTTTGCCTTTGGGATCGTTTGTGCGCGGTTTAATCCCCCGGTGGTGGAACCGCTTTTGCAGAGAACTTTGGCCGTCCTTGGCGAGGCCGGAGCGCCGGAAGAAAATATTGAGGTGATGCGGGTTCCCGGATCCAACGAAGTGCCCTGGGGGATCCGGATGCTGGCCCAAAGTGGACGGTTTGACTGCTGTGTGGGTCTCGGGGTTGTGCTGCGGGGAGGGACGGCCCATTTTGAAATTGTCGCCCAAACCGCCTCCCATGCCCTTCAGTTGGTGGCCCTTGAGGCGTCTGTCCCGGTCATCAATGGTATCCTGGTGGCCGATACTCTGGACCAGGCCCTCGAACGGGCCACGGGTCGGCTGGACCGCGGGCGGGAATTTGCCGAAGCGGCCCTGCAGATGGCTCAAATTCGCAGGAAAATCTCAGTCCGCCATGGGTAGTAGAACCTCGAAAAGGCGCAAAAACCGCATCACCGCGCTGCAGTTTCTCTATGCCTGTGAAATAAATCCACCGGACGATTTGGAACTGCAGTTGGGGTTATTCTTTGCCGGAAAAGAACGGGAGCGGAGCTACTATGTTTTTGCCGAGGAGTTGATTTATGGGGTGCTGGAGAAACTGGATTCCATCGATTCCCAAATAAAAACCTACGCGGAAAATTGGGATTTCGACCGCATCGCCAAGATGGACCTTTCCATTTTGAGGTTGGCCATCTACGAGCTGTTGAACCGCCTGGACATTCCGCCCATCGTGTCGATCAATGAGGCCATCGATTTGAGCAAACTGTTTTCCAGTCTGGACTCCAAGCGCTTTATCAACGGCATACTGGACAATATGAAGGGAACCATTCAGCGGCCGCTTCGGGAAGCGGTGGAACGGTGATGCCAATCTGGAACCATGTTCGGTCTGTTTGACAAGTTCAGGTCCGGATTGGCCGGGACGACCCACTCCCTGTTCGGCGCTGCAGGTAGGATTTTACGGGGCAAGAAGCTCGATTCAGCATCCCTGGATGCGCTGGAGGAGGCCTTCTACGGGGCCGACTTCGGCGTGGCCACTACGGAGGAAATCATGGAGGAGATTCAGCGGGCTTACAGGGAGGAGAAAGGATTGCGCGGCAGGGATGCGGCCGAAATCGGTTCCCACGTCCTCAAACGGATTCTGGACGGAGCGGAGGGAAGCCTCGATGCTCCCAAAGGATCGCCCGAGGTGGTTATGCTATTGGGGGTAAACGGGTGTGGAAAAACGACCACTACCGCCAAGCTGGGGTACTTCTACCAAAAGGCAGGATATTCTGTCCTGCTGGCGGCATGCGACACCTTCCGTGCCGCCGCCAACGAGCAGTTGAAATCCTGGTCGGATCGGTTGGGGATTGCCCTGGTGTCGAGCAGGCGCGGGGCAGACTCCGCCGCAGTCGCTTTTGACGCGCACGAGGCGGCCCGGACCCGAAAGCACGACCTCCTCCTTCTGGATACTGCGGGGCGCTTGCACAATAAAGCCCACTTGATGGAAGAATTGAAAAAAATGGTCCGTGTCCTTCGGAAAAAGGACGCCGCTGCGCCCCATCACCGCTGGTTGGTGATCGACGGCAGCCTGGGGTCGAATTCCATCGAGCAGGCGCGGAAGTTTCACCAGGCGATAGAACTGACCGGGTTAATCGTCACAAAACTGGACGGAACGAGCCGCGGCGGCGCCCTGGCCGGAATCTATCGGGAATTGGGGTTGCCGGTCCATTTCGTGGGCTTGGGCGAGAAGCCGGACGACTTGCAACGATTTACGGTGGAAGGTTACGTCAATGCCGTCTTTGGCCAGAAAACAGAGACCGTGTAATGGCAGGCCGGGACATTATCGTAGAGGTGGATTTGGGCCGGCGGCGCTATCCCATCAGGATTGGTCCCAATGCGGCCGAGGGGGTCCTGGAAACGGCCGGGAACCTGGCCCGGGAGAACAGGAGATCGGCCTTTATTGTCGATAAGGGCTTCGCTGCCGCCCACGGGGAATTTTTGCAATCGCTACAGGCTGTCGGTCAGGTTTTGCTGCTGCCGGACGGAGAGAAGACCAAAAGCCTTTCCCGCCTTTCGGAGATTTACGACTTTTTGGCGGGACTCAAATTTGACCGGAGTTGTTGCCTCTTTGCCGTGGGAGGAGGGGTCATTGGGGATATTACCGGATTTGCCGCGGCCAGTTATATGCGGGGGATCGATTATTACCAGGTTCCGACCACTTTGCTGTCGATGGTGGACAGTTCAGTAGGTGGGAAAACGGGCATCAACCTCCCGGCGGGGAAAAACCTGGTCGGAGCCTTTTTACAGCCCAAAGCGGTTTTCTCCAGCACCCGGTTTTTGGAGACCCTCCCCCGGAGGGTATTCAACTGTGGAATTGCGGAAATCATAAAACATGGCTTGCTGGGGGACGCCCCTCTGTTCGAGCGGCTGGAAAACCTGGATAACCTGTATGCCGGCCACGTGGAATTGCCCTCCATCATCAGGCGCAATTGTGAAATTAAAGCGGCCGTGGTAAGAACCGACGAGAGGGAAAAGGCCGATAGGGGAGGGCGCGCCCTGCTCAATTTGGGGCACACCTTCGCCCATGCCATCGAAAATGCGGCGGGGTATGAAGACTATGAACACGGTGAGGCGGTAGGGCTTGGCCTGGTCCTGGCCGGGGAACTGTCCAACAGGTTGGGAAACATCGATAGAGCAACTCTGGATCGGATCCGTTCCCTGGTCGGTCGCTACCAATTGCCAGTGCAGTTTCGCAAACCTCTCGCGGTCGGAAAAGTGGTCCAAGCCATGCTGCGGGACAAGAAGATAAGGCGGGGACAATTGCGTTTCGTGGTATTGAAACGCGTCGGAGAAGCCTCTACGAAAAGGCGGATCGATCCAGCCCTGGTCAAGGAAATCCTGGTCCAGTACGGCGCCCGGGGCTGATCGGTTACGGTTGGACCATGTGCCCTCCTTCCTTGTGCGGGCAAAATTTTTAGGTGGTCAATGCGGGCCGGGAGGAGTTATTTTTCCGGGAATGAGGTATTGAGCGCGATGTCGTCCGTTGATGAAAAAATAGTGCGGGAGTATTTTGAGCAAAATGGTTTTTTGGTGCGTCAATTGCGCAAATACCAGGTTCAATCCCGCAAGAAGAGAAGGGATGAGGAGGTTGACCTGTTGGTCTTCAATCCGGCCTATTCCCAACGATCCCGGCGGCCGGATTTCATGTTGTTTTCCAGCGAGTTGCGTTACATTCACAAAGCGGTCGTGGTGGTAAAAGGTTGGCATTCCTTGAGGTTTACACCCTCCATGATGAGGAGCAGCCCGGAGATTTTCCGCTTCTTGGAAAAGCAGGTCGTAAAACAAGTCAGCGCCCTCTTCCGGCCGCCCTCGGAGGGGGTGGAGGAGGACGATCTGCTCAAGGTTCTGGTATTGCCCGGATTGCCCACGGAAAATCCCTATCGGGAACAGAGCATGGATCTCCTCAAAGAAAAAGGGGTAGACGGTATTATTTCCTTTCGTTCCATGTTGTTGGATATTTTGGCCCGGGTTGAGATCAACCGGAATTATCAGAAATCGGATATTTTGCAGGTCTTGCGCATAATGAAAAACTACGATTTGCTCAACGACCCGCAAATGGAGTTGTTCAAGTGAGCTTCCCCGCATCCTTATGCCTGAACAGCGGGAAGATTCCAAACCAATTGCCATAACCTCGGGTGATCCGGCTGGAGTCGGACCGGAAGTCATTTACAATTGGGCCTGCTCCCACCCGGGAAACCGCAAAGGATATGTCTTTTTTGGTAGTGTGCCCTGGGTGGCGTCCTTGCGCGCCTTGGGTTATGGCGGACAGGGACTGGGGAGGGGCGACTACCACGCCATCCCGGGGAAACCCAAAAAGACGGACAGCCTGATTGCCCGCAAAGCGCTGATTAGGGTTGCCCGTGGTTGCCGGGCCGGTCATTACGCGGCCGCCGTGACCGGTCCTGTGAGCAAGGAAAACTTGCGGGCGGTCGGCTTCCGGCATCCCGGCCAGACCGAATTTTTCGCGGCCAAGTGGGGAGGTTCCCCGGTAATGGGATTTGTGGGCCCCCGCCTGAAGGTCGTGCTGGCCACTTGGCATATTCCCTTGCACGAGGTTTCCCACGAATTGTCCCCGGTTAAGTTGATTCGCGCCGTCAGGCAGGCAGACCTGCTGTCGCGGGTTTATGGTGCGACCGAACCCAGGATTGGGGTTTGCGGGCTCAATCCCCACGCCGGCGAAAAGGGACTTCTCGGGGTGGAGGAATGCGAGTGGATCGATCCGTTACTGGATGATTTGAGGCGGAAATACCCCGGACTTTCCGCCACCCAAGCGGCAGATTCCCTGTTTTGGCGAGCCCTGAAGGGTGAATTTGATGTAATCGTGGCCCTCTACCACGATCAGGGATTGATACCGGTAAAGACCTTGGAGTTCGATCACGCCGTAAACGTCACCCTCGGTTTGCCCTGTATCCGCACCAGTCCGGACCACGGCACCGGTTACTCCATCGCGGGCAAGGATAGGGCCGATAGCTCCAGTTTTGCCGCAGCGCTGGAGGTGGCGCGCAGGTTTATCCGCTACAAGGGGGAGAAAATTCGAGCCTGTAACCCGTAAAAGTTGCAACCCCAATTTCGTTCCCCTTCCTTATTCATGGATAATCAATATGAGGAACCTTTGAATCCATTCTTTGAGTATGTAAGCCCTTTGAATTATCTGATGGTCAGACCATGGAGGATTGGACCGCTGCAAAAGGCTGTGTTCTTTATTGGGGAATGAATAGATCGTGGCAGTGATGAGTCTTGAGAATTAGAAACCCATGAACCAAATCAAACCGACGACTCTGATCATAGCTTTCGTATTTGTATTCCTGTTCCTTGAACAGATCAGGTCGGAAACTCAACCTTTCGGAATCTCCGAAAACATCCTTCAATCGGAAGTTCCGAGCCCTGAAGCCAGTTTGCTCCAGCAAACAGCCCGTGAAGCATATGAGAAAGCGAACCGTGGCAATTGGCGTGAAACCTTTTTTGACTCCTGCACCGATGAGTGGAAAAAGCAATGGTTTCTCGACGGTGAAATAGGTAAAGTAAGCTCCGGCCCGGAAGGTATGGCGCTGACCGCTGGTCCGGAATTTAAGAATGATGCCCACCACACAGTACTCTGGACCAAGGGGTCGTTTGAAAGTGATGTGAAAATCGAGTACGAATACACCCGTCTCGATAAAGCAACGAATTGCGTAAACATTCTCTACATACAGGCAACCGGAAGTGGTGAGGAACCGTATGTGAAAGATATAGCGGCGTGGAGCAAGCTGCGTCGTGTTCCAGCCATGCGGATGTACTTCGACCACATGAATACCTACCACATCAGTTATGCGGCTTTTCCAAATGATGAGAATACTACCCAATACATTCGCGCCCGGCGCTATATGCCGAATGCGACAGGTTTGACAGGTTCCGACCTCGAGCCCGACTATTATCCTGAAGGGCTTTTTGAGCCCGGCGTGCCCCATAAGATTACCGTAATCAAAAAAGACCGGGAGATCTTCATGCGTATCCGGAATCCGGATCAGGTTTACTTTTGCCATATGACAAACCCCAACTTACCTTCCGTCACGGAAGGCCGTATTGGATTGCGCCACATGTTTACCCGGTCATCGCGATATAAAAACTTTCGAATCAGTGTTCCGAAAAGAGCAAAATGAAAACGGCAGTCAAAGGGTTTAATACTCTCGGGGCCTTCATTTTCCTGATTTTCTTAAGCGCCGGTGCCCCCGAGCTCCATATGCCTTTGCCCGCAGGGCAGTATTTATTTCCGGAGTCGTTGAAAAAAACCCGCTATTATTGTGTGAGCTCAGGCAAGTGGCATTTGGGCGATTACGCGAAACAGGCTTTTAATGGGGTGCACGACATCCCCTATCCGGAAGAGCCGACCGGGTCCGAAAACTGGGTTCGTTGTCTGCGGGAACGGCCGAAGGACCAGTCCTTCTTCATGTGGTTTGCCGCTTATGATGCCCATCGTCCTTGGGAAGTGGATACGGCTGAAAATCCCCACCATTCAGCCGATGTAATCCTTCCCGCCGGAGTGCCGGACACCATGATAGCCCGAATGGACGTTGCCAGTTACTACGATGAGGTTCGTCGCTTTGACCACTCTATCGGCAAGGTGGTAGCCGAATTAAAAAAACAAGGCGTTTATGATAACACCCTGATCATTGTCCTTGGCGACAATGGTCGTCCTTTTCCAAGAAGTAAATCCACGCTCTAATAGGCTCTTTCAGTATCGTCATAGGAAGGCTTCCGCTCAAAAGCTCTGTTGTCCATAAGGACGGCGCCAAGGATAGCCAACTTGTCCTCGATCAGGCTTTTGTTGAAGCGGGCACTGATACGATTTGAACCGCGATCATCGAAACGAACCCTGACTCGGGCGCTGTTTGAACCAAGGATGGCCCTGGCCGTTGACTGGTTGACGATCCCGGCCGGATTACCCAGGCCGAATAAGAGAGAGTTGGGGCCCCGGTTGATTTCAACCGAGCCCGTGTTGTAGCTATCAAAGGGAACACCTTGAACAGCTTGGTAGAAATTAACGGTCGTGCTGGGTCTGCCCAGGCCGCGAATACGGTTGGCAGTGACATGCCCTTGGGTCAGGCGATCTCCTCCCTGAGCGCCACCGGCGTTAGTATCCAACAAGCCATCGCTACGGGACGTAGTTACGCCTTCCGTGTAGGTGTCGGCACCTTCCGTATTGGCTTCGTAGCGCATAATATCATTAATATCAACCGAGGCGGTGTCTTCCATCTGTTCCAAGGTAACCACAGTGATGGAGGCGCCCAAGAAACAGGGAGTGGGAGCTTGGAAGGCCCTTGCAAAGGTATTTGACGCCGCTGGCTTGTCCCCTGATTATTAATCCTGGATTAGGGCGAAGGATCCCGTGCCCCCACTAAGTACCTGAGTAGTTACCTATTCCATGCGAACGGAACAAAACCAGCTTGAAACCGGAATGAAAAGCCTTCATACATCCCTGATAAATAATGAAAATCCTGCCCCAAGGCGTTCGATTAGGTAATGAACAATTGATTCAGCTCACCGAATCCGCCGGTGATAAGTTGAGCGAATTACTGGCCGATGAACCGGAGGACGCAGTATTGCGCGTCAGGATATCGGGCGGGGGCTGTAATGGGCTCTCATACAAGTTGGATTTTGTGCGGGATTACAGGCGGGGCGATATTCTGGTTAAATCGTCCGGTTCCCAGGTAGTGGTGGATTGCAAAAGTGCGCTTTACCTGAAGGGAACGACCCTGGAATACTCCCATGCGCTAGTAGGTGGAGGATTCAGATTTGCCAATCCCAACGCCAAGTCCAGTTGCTCCTGCGGGGAAAGTTTCAACGTGTAAAATCTCCATCTAATGGTGATGCTCACGGAATTGGGCTTGCCAACCTCAAGTCTGATCTACATGGAACAAAGCAACATTTTCCCATCCAGCGACCAATAAATGGAATTCGAAAACGCAGCAATGCCTTTGATCGAGATCACTCAAACGGATTGCCGATTGGTACAGTGGTATTTTGTAGCTCTTTTCGAAATTCCGCAAGATCGCGCGGAGTGCATCCCTAACTTAGCAGAGGTCGGCTGTTAATGCCCAGGAGAGGTGGCCGGCCCAGGCGGAAATGGGTTCCGAGAATCCGGAAGAATGAAAGAATTCGGGCTCGTCAGATCAGGGTCATTGGTCCCGACAGCAAGCAAATCGGGATAATGCATCCCAAGGAGGCCTTGTCCATGGCCAGACGGCTCGGCCTGGATCTGGTGGAAATATCCGCTTCGGCCAAACCTCCCGTTTGCCGAATACTGGACTTCGGTAAATACCGCTACCAACAATCAAAAAAGGGGAAGGACGCCAAGACCCGACGGACGCGAAACAAGGTCAAGGAAGTCAAGTTCCGGGTGCGGATCGAGGACCATGATTACTTTACCAAAATCAAGCATGCCGAGGAATTTTTGGGCCGAGGGAACAAGGTGAAGTTGACCCTCATGTTTCGCGGCAGGGAGAATGAACACAAGGATTTGGGATTTGATACCATAGCCCGGGCTGTCGGGGACCTCGACCACATCGGTCATCAGGATACCGCGGCACGGCTGGCTGGGCGTTTTATCAACACCATGGTATCTCCCCTCCCAGAGAATCAGCGGGTTTTCAAGTACAACGAACGGGAACCGGAGGATTGAGTTTCGAGTGATCTGGGATGGGCATATGGTTCTGGCAAGGCCGCACTTGAGGTGGGGGTCTTTACTCCTCTGCATGGGGCTGGGGATGTGCCTGCTGCCATCCGGATCAGGAGCTGATCTCCCACCCACTCCCACGGATGCCATCTTGTACGAGAGGCCCTATACGGAGCTGGCAACCGTAGCCGGCAAGTTGGGGATGCGTTACCAACAATCCCGCGACCTGAAGGCCGGCACGCTTTCAAGCCGGTGGACCTCCCTCAAATTCAGCCAAAACAGCCGGGTGATGCTGTTAAACAATTTCAGGATTTACCTGGGGTTTGCCGTGGCCGGTAGCAAGGGAAAGCTATACCTCTCCTCCCACGATATGAGCAATATCATTCGACCCCTGCTCACCCCCCAGGTTTTCAGCCACAAACCGAAATTGAAAAAAATTGTCATCGATCCCGGTCACGGTGGAAGAGACCCCGGGTGTTCCAATGAATCTCTTGGCATGTTGGAAAAGGATATAGTCCTGGCCTGGGCCATGCAACTGAAAGAAGCGTTGCAAGAAAGGGGCTATCAGGTTTTGCTCACCCGGCACTCGGACCGGTACGTGGAAAACACCAATCGTTTCAAATATGCCAACGATGTGAATGCGGATTTGTTCTTGTCCCTACATTTCAATTCGGTCCCCCGGCCTTCCGTTCATGGCATTGAGACTTACGTTTATACCCCGTTGGGTCAGCCCTCCTCCTCCCGAAGCCAAATCGAGGAAATCGACCTGAAAGCGCGCCCCGCCAACCATTTCGATCCATGGAGCACTCTGGTTGGATTTAACATTCAACACCAGTTGATCCAATCGATTGGGGGGGTTGATCGAGGATTGAAACGGGCCCGTTTTTCCATGTTGAGCGGTCTGAATTGTCCGGGAGTCCTGATTGAAGGGGGATTCTTCAGCAACCGTACCGAGGCAAAAAAAATCAAATCAGCCTGGCATCGCAAAAAACTGGCCGAGGCTGTTGCCGTGGGAGTAGACGCATACCATAGCACCCTGAAAAAAATTTCCGGCAAAGACGCCTGAATCCTGGTTTTGGCAGAACCTCGGCCGAAGATAGGGCAAAGCGCTAGACGCTTTCCACGATGGTGTCGGCCAACCCGTATTCGATGGCCTCGACCGCGTTCATGTAAAAGTCCCGGTCCGTATCCTCGGTAACCTTTTCGATACTCTGGCCGGAAGACTTGGCCAGAATCTTGTTCAACTCTTCCCGGGTGCGTTCCATTTCTTGGGCCTGGATATTGATATCGATAGCCGGCCCTTGGAAACGGCCGTGGATTAAAGGTTGGTGGATGAGTATCCTGGCGTAGGGGAAAAGCATGCGTTTTCCCGGGGCTGCGGCGCAAAGCAGGATCGATCCCATACTGGCTGCCATACCGGTTACGATTACGGAAATAGGCGAGGAAATGAGCTTCATGGTGTCGTAGATAGCCATTCCGGCGGTGATGCTTCCACCGGGGGTATTGAGGTAGAATGAGATCTCCTTGCCCGGATCGGTCCACTCCAGGTAAAGCAGCTTTTCCGTGATTTCCTTGGCCGACTTGTCGTTTACCTCTCCCCAAAGGAAGACCTTCCTTTCCTGGAGAAATTTTTTCTGCACCATTTCTCCGAGAGGAGAGGGGCTTTTTGAATCCGGTTCCTCAGACATAGAGCACAATGAAAAGGGGTATGGGCGAAATTTCCAGCGCAATTCGAGGTGGATTTCAAACCAACCCCAGGACCATTTTCCCCTCTTCTGAAATCATGTCCTGGTTCCAGGGCGGATCCCAGACCACCTCGACCTTGGCGTTGGACACGCCGGGCAAAGTCATGATTTTTGAGCGGGCATCCTCGGCGATGACCGGCCCCATGCCGCAGCCCGGCGCGGTCAAGGTCATTTTCACGTCCACTAGATGGGTGCCGTCCTTCTGCTCCTCGTTTTCGCAAGAGTAAACCAATCCCAGATCTACGATATTCACCGGTATTTCCGGATCGTAGACCGATTTCAGTTGTTCCCAAATGGCGGATTCCTGCAAGGGGCCGGTAGCGGCCGCTTCCCGAATTTTCTTCTGGGCCGTCTCCGGAATGTCCAACCCCAAAGCATCCGCGTCAGAACCGGCTATCCGGCTCATTCCATATCGGGAAACCACCGTAAAGGTTCCCCCGAGTTTTTGCGTTACCGTAACGGATGTTCCAGCGGGGATAATCAGCCGGGTGCCTTCCGGTATGATCCGGGCTTCAACATCGCGGTTGAGGACAATTTGTTCAGGCATGGAGACTTGGGGTGAAGGCGGTCGGGCTTGGTGTTTGAACGGGTTTAGGAACTCTTGAATTTTTCCTGCACCAGCCGCCGATGGAATTCTGCCAATTCCCGGTTATCTATTTTTTCCAGAACCTCCTCGAAGAACCCAAAGACCAGCAGTTTTTGCGCGGCGAGTTTCCCAATCCCACGAGTCAGAAAGTAGAAAAGCTGGTTTTCATCCAGTTGGCCGGTGGAAGCGCCATGACTGCACTTCACGTCGTTGGCGAGAATTTCCAGGCCGGGCAGTGAATTTGCCTCCGCCTTCGGACTGAGCAGCAGGTTCCGGTTGGTCTGGTAGGCATCGGTTTGTTGGGCCTCTTTGTCGACTTTGATGAGACCGGAAAAAATGGTTTTCGAGGAATCGAGAAGGGCGTTTTTAAAGAGGAGGTTGGAACGGGCATGGGGGGCCCGGTGTGTTTGCCGGGTGCGTTGGTCCATTTCCTGGTCCAGATGGGAAAGGGTCAGGGAGTAGAATTCCGCATTGCTGGCGGGGCCTTCCATTATGGAATGGCCTTCATTGCGGGAATATTTACTGCCCAGGTTCATGCCAAAGGCACGTATCCGTGAATTCCGATGGGCAATAGTGGTGAGGGTGTTGAAACTGAGAGAGCGTTCACCCCAGTTCTGGATATAGTGATATTCCACCTCGGCGCCGAACCCGGCATACAAGGTGCTCACTCCACAGGCGAACTGCCGGGAGGAGGCCTTGCTCGAGCTGTAAACATCCACGAAAACCACCCGCGCCTGGTCCCGGGCAATTACAAGGGTATGGGGAAAAACCGCCGTGTTTTCCGCACTGGCCCAATGGCGACTGACCAGGGGGAGCCTGATTTCCACGTTTTCCGGCACATACAACAGGGTGCCATTGCGATTCAGAGCGGTGTGAAGGGCGGCAAATTTATCCGATCCCAGCGCCGATTCCTGAGCCATGTAGAATTCTTCCAGGATTTCGGGGTGTTTGGAAAAAGCAGTTTGCAACGGTTCGAAAATCACCCCTTTTTCCGTCAGTTCCCGAGACAGAGGCGATTTTCCGAGCAAGTCGTCGTTGCCAAAAACCATCCTTCCGGCGCAAGGATCGAGATCCTGTGATCGAGCCACCAAGGCCGCCCTTGAATGACCGTTTATCGGGTTGGCCAAACCGAAGGGATCCACTCTCAAACCCCTGACATTGGAGAAGCGCCAGGACTCCATCTTTCGGTTGGGCAAGGGCAGAGACCGGTATTCCATCCAGCTTTGCCGCTTTTGTTGCAGCAACCAAGGCGGAAGATCGGGGTGGCGACCTTGAAAATGTTCGAAAACAGATTCCGTCAGGAGCTCGGAATCGGGGTTCACTGTCGTGGCAAGGGGCATGGTGGGGAAAATTCCATTCTACCGGTTAACCCACGGATCCCTCCATCTCGAGGTCGATCAAGCGCTTGAGCTCTACACTGTATTCCATGGGAAATTGATTTACCAGGTCGTTGACAAATCCGTTTACGGCCAAACTCATGGCTTCACCTTCGCTCATGCCGCGTTGCATCAAATAAAAAATTTGTTCAGCGCTGACCTTGGAAACGCTGGCTTCGTGCTGGACCGAGTTGTGGTTCCCCCGAACCGTTATGGCCGGATAGGTGTCGGTGCGGCTGTTGGCATTGATGAGCAAGGCATCGCATTCGGTGTTGTTTCTACAACCGCGCAGACGCCTGGGGATGTGGACCTGGCCGCGATAGGTGGAACGTCCTTCCCCAACCGAGATACTCTTGGCGATAATGTTGCTGGTGGTTTCATCGGCCGCGTGGATCATCTTCGCCCCCGTGTCCTGGTGTTGCCCGTCTCCAGCCAGGGCTATGGAAAGAACTTCACCACGGGCACGCCGACCCTTGAGGATTACTCCCGGGTATTTCATGGTGAGGCGAGACCCGATATTGCAATCGATCCACTTCACTTCGGCCTCCTCCTCCGCCCTGGCCCGCTTGGTAACCAGGTTGAACACATTGGAACTCCAATTTTGCACGGTAATGTATTGGATTTTCGCTCCCTTGAGAGCAATCAACTCAACCACGGCTGAGTGCAGGGTGGTGGTTTCAAATTTTGGAGCGGTGCACCCTTCCATATAGGTGACTTCCGCTCCCTCATCCGCGATGATCAAGGTGCGCTCAAACTGGCCAAAGTTTTCCGCATTGATCCGGAAGTAGGCCTGCAAAGGCTGCTTCACTTTTACCCCGGGAGGAACATAGATAAAACTGCCTCCGGAGAAAACCGCGCTGTTCAAGGCACTGAATTTGTTGTCCGCTATGGGGATGACCTTGGCGAAAAATTTCCGAAAAATTTCCGGATGCCGCTTCAGCCCTTCGGTTGACCCCACGAAGATGACGCCGTCTTTGGCCAAGTCTTCCTTCATGCGGGAGTAGGCGGCCTCGCTGTCAAACTGAGCCTCCACTCCGGCCAGGAAAGAGCGCTCCTGTTCGGGTATGCCCAGGCGTTCGAAGGTCTCCTTTACATCATCCGGAACCTCGTCCCAGGTCCGGCTGGGCTCCTGTCCCTTTGAGAGGTAATAGCGGAATTTGTCGAAGTGAATGTTTTCCAGGTCCTTCGTCGCCCAGTGAGTTGGCAGGGGTTTCGCATTGAAGATATCGAGGGCCTTCAGACGAAAGGCGCGCACCCAATCGTCTTCCTCCTTCACGTCCGCAATGTAGTTGACCACCCTTTCGTTCAGGCCGGTCCCCGCGTCGAATTCATAGGTGGTATCGTAGTGGAAATTTCCTTTTTCCCGATCTATGTTGATGGCGTTTTCGTTATTCATGGTAAATAGTTCTTGTGGTTGGGCTACACGCTGGCGGCCATTTCCTCCTTGATCCAATCGTAACCGCGTTCCTCCACTTCGACCGCCAACCACTTGTCCCCGCTTTTTACCATGCGACCGTCCACCATGACGTGCACGCAATCGGGAATGATGTGGTTCAACAACCTTTGGTAGTGAGTGATGACCAGGATTCCCCGATCGTCTCCCCGCATGTGATTGACCCCCGCAGCAACGACTTTCAAGGCATCGACATCCAAGCCGGAATCGGTTTCATCCAGAACACAATATTTGGGTTCGAGCATGGCCATCTGGAGGATTTCACAGCGCTTTTTCTCCCCGCCGGAAAATCCCTCGTTGACCGAACGACTGGTGAATTTCCGATCGATTCCAAGGCGGTCCATCTCCGCGTATAAACGACGGTAATATGCGATGGCATCGAAGGAGTCCCCCTCACTCTGCCGGGCCTTCAGGGCGGCGCGGATAAAATTGGCAATGCTCACCCCCGGAATTTCTACCGGGTACTGAAAGGCCATGAACAGTCCCGCGCGGGCCCGCTGGTCCACTTCCAGTTCTAAAAGGTTTTCCCCGTCCATGACCACCGCGCCGGAGGTAATGACGTAATCCTCGTGCCCGGCCAAAGCTTTGGCCAAAGTAGACTTGCCCGATCCATTGGGGCCCATGACGGCATGGACTTCACCCTTGGGCAGGTTGAGGGACAAATGGTTGAGGATCGGGTTGCCCTCGACCGAAACGGTCAGATTTTCGACTTCTAATGAACGCATGCCATTCTAATGATTCAGGTTATTTCGCGGCCACCCCGGGGGGTTGTTTCGACTGGGTTCCTCTAAAATTAAGCTCCACTTCGGACACGAAAAAAGACTCCGGAACCAAATGTTTCAAAGCTTCCAGCACCTTTTTGGGCAATTCCACATCGGTCACTTCACCTGTTTCATCGCAGAAAAAATGGGCGTGGGGGACGAGGGCCGGTTCGTAGCGGGAGGACTCGCGTTCGAAATTGACCTGCCGAATGAGGCAACAATCCACCAGTGTCTCCAGGCAATTGTAGACCGTGGCGATGGAAATGGTGGGCATGGCTACCCTGCATCTGGAGAAAATCTCCTCCGCCGTCGGATGGTCCTTGGCCCGGGAAACAACCCGGTAGACGACCTCCCGTTGCCGGGTGGAACGCAGGCCCTTTCGGGCCAGGGCTTCGTGTAGATTTAGTAATTTTTGGCGCCTTTTTCGCATAATAATGAGACTAATTAACAATAAGAAAGGGGTAAAATTCCCAAAAGCAACTTCTTTAGGTGAAAAAGTGTCCTCTTTGCTCTAAACTCCTTTTTCGACTCCTTATTGGCGTTCGGCCAACCAGCGTTCCGCCTCCATGGCGGCCTGGCAACCCATACCGGCAGCCGTTACGGCCTGCCGGTAGACGTGATCCACGCAATCCCCCGCCACGTAGACTCCTTCCACATTGCTGCAGATCTGACTGCCGTTCAAGGGAACGAAGTAGCCATTTTCGTCCGTATTCAGGTGGGAAGCGAAGGCATTGGTATTGGGGATGTGCCCGATGGCGATAAAGGCTCCCTTGCAGGGGATGCTTTTTTCCTCACCGTTTTTGACGTTCCTGACCCGGACCCCCGATACGGCGTTTTCCTCGGCTCCCTCGAATTCCATGACTACCGAGTTCCAGCAAGGCTCGATCTTTTCGTTGGACAGGGTGCGGTCCGCCATGATTTTCGATGCCCTGAGTTGGTCGCGCCGGTGGACCAGGGTGACTTTGGTAGAAAAACGAGTCAAAAAGAGCGCCTCTTCACAGGCGGAATCACCTCCGCCGACCACTACCACCTCCATGCCGCGATAAAATGGACCATCACAGGTGGCGCAGGTGGAAACGCCCCCGGTGCCAAACAACTTTTTCTCCGAATCCAGGCCCAGCAACCGCGGAGAAGCGCCGGTTGAAACAATGACGGTCTTGGCCCGGTAGGTTTTTTCACCTGCTTTGAGGATTTTGATATCCCCGGAAAAATCCACCGACTCTATCCAGTCGAACTCGTAACGCGCCCCGAACCGGGCCGCCTGTTTGCGCAGTTTCTCCATCAAAGTGTAACCGTCGATTCCGTCGGGCCATCCCGGGAAGTTTTCCACATCCGAGGTGGTGGTGAGTTGCCCTCCGGGCAAGTTGCCTTCGATAACAAGGGGATGCAAATTGGCCCGGGCCGCGTAAATTGCCGCGGTAAGGCCGGCACAGCCGGTTCCCAATATGATGATGTTTTCCATAACTAATTCCGGTGTTGGGAATGGGCCGTTATTAGATGGGTTCTGCCGTCGAGGTCAAAAGATTATCGCCGCGACCCAACCTTCTTCGCCCTCCCCCCTTCAGGGTTGATATTTGGGAAAGAGGGTGGCACTTTGGCCCAGCATGGGCGGACCGGTTTCCATTATCGATAGTCATTGTCACCTCGACCGGTTCCACAGAAGAGGCGCCTTGGAAGAGGCGTTGCAGTCGGCTGGAGATGCCGGGGTGGACCGAATGATTGCGGTGGGCACCAACGAGGCCGACTGGAAAATTTCCCAAATGCTCGCCCAACGACATCCAGGCACGATTTTTTACACGGTGGGTCTTCATCCTTCCGAGGTGGGAGATGATTGGGAAGAGCAAGTCATAAAGGTGGCCGGATTCTTCCAGTTACCGCGGAATCGTCCCGTGGCCCTGGGGGAAATTGGGCTGGATTTCTTCCGCTTGCCTACCGGGGATCCCGAAAAGGCCGCCTCCATAAAGGACCTCCAGCTTCGGGCCTTTCGCAGCCAGTTGGAGCAGGCCCGCCGCTTGGACTGTCCTGTTGTAATCCACTCCAGAGGGGCTTATTGGGAATGCATCGAGGAACTCGATGTCTCCGGAGTGAATTGGGAACGCGTCGTTTTTCATTGTTTCGTGGAGGACGGCGCGGCCATCAGGCAAATAAACAGGAGGGGAGGTCGCGGATCTTTTACCGGAATCGTGACCTTTAATTCTGCTGAGCAGGTGCGGGAAGCGGTCAAAGTTCAGGGGTTGGAAAAGATCATGGTAGAGACAGATGCCCCTTACCTCGCTCCCGTCCCCCATCGGGGAAAGCCCTGTCAACCCGCCTTTGCTGCCATAACTGCGCGCTACTGCGGCCGTCTCCTGGGCGTGGAGGAAATCGAGTTTGCCGCCATCAGCCGGGGGAATACCGAAGCGTTTTTCGGCCTGTGATCCAGCGGCCCCATTTTACTGAAACCCTCTTTTCAACCTCCGTGCCGGAACCCCCTCAGACTTCGTCGAACTTCCTTTGGAAAAGGGAATTCATTTCGGAAAGCAACTCGGCTCCATCTTCGCCGTTGGCTATGAACTTCAATCGGGAACCTTTTCCTGCCGCCAGCATCATAAGGCCCATTATACTTTTTCCATTTACCAGATCCTTGTCCCGTTCCACATAGACCTCGCTTTTGTATTTATTGGCCAAACGCACAATCCTGGCGGCGGGACGGGCATGGATACCCATTTTATTGATGACCTCAATAATCCTGGTATGCGTATTTCCGCCGTTGGTCTGCTTCGTAGGTTCCATAGGTTGTAGCAAGCCTGTCCAATGTGATAATTCGACTTGAGTTTCACTGTGTAAAGGTCGATTCAACCAATCGTCAAGGGATATTCTTAGAATGGGAATCCGCCAAAAATTTCCCCATATTAAGCGAAGTTATCAAAAAAACTTGTTCATTGGAACGGACGCCTCCTGAAATCATCACTACATACCGACTTCATAATTCCCGACCTGTGGCAGCAGGAGGCGGTGCGGCATTTGGTTGACGGGAAAGATGTGGTTTTGCACGCGCCCACCGGGGCCGGCAAAACCTATATCTTCGAGTTGCTGGTCGAGCAGGGGTTGCGAAAACGGGCCATCTTCACGGTTCCCACCAGGGCCCTGGCCAATGACAAGTTGATGGAGTGGCGGGCCCGCGGTTGGGATGTGGGAATTTGCACTGGAGACATCGTGGAAAATGAAGGGGCATCGGTTGTGGTCGCCACTCTCGAAACCCAAAAACGGCAGTTTTTACAGGGCAAGGGCCCTGGCCTGTTGGTCATAGACGAGTACCAGATGTTGGCCGATCCGGTTCGCGGAGTAAATTACGAGTTGGCCATTGCCATGTCGCCTCGGGCTTGCCAGATCCTGCTCATGAGCGGGAGTGTTTCCAATCCACAGGACGTCGTGGCTTGGATCAATCGACTGGACCGGGACGCGGTGCTGGTTCGGCGGCTGCATCGACCGGTGCCTCAGGAAGAAGTCCTGGTCGAGGGCTTGAAAATCAGGGTGCCGGCCCGGGTGCGGGGATTTTGGCCTCGCGTCGTGAGCAAAGCCCTGGTGGCCAACCTGGGGCCTTTAATCATATTTGCCCCCCATCGCAATGAGGCCGAAACTATCGCCCGGCAGCTTTCCCGGGAAATTCCGGTCGATGAGGAACTCCTGCTCACTCCGGAGCAACGTCGGCTGGCCGGGAGGAGATTGTCGCGGTTATTGAAAAGCCGCATTTCCTACCATCACAGTGGGCTGAACTACCTGCAGCGCGCCGGTGTAATCGAGCCCCTGGCCAAGGCCGGCCAATTGAGGGTGGTGGTAGCCACCATGGGATTGGCCTCGGGCATTAATTTCTCCATGCGATCGGTGTTGGTGGCGGAAACCCTCTATCGGGTTGGACATCGTTTGATGCGCGTCCGGCCGGATGAGTTGCTCCAGATGTTTGGTCGGGCCGGCCGTCGTGGACGGGACCGGCGGGGCTACATCCTGGTAGCGCCCGACAAGCCGCGCATCCACATGGCGAGTCCCTTGAAGTTGCATCGGGTCAGCCAAGTTGATTGGCCCAGCTTGATAGGGGTGATGCAGGCGGCCCATCGACAGGGCAATGACCCCCTCAGAACGGTGCGACAGTTGACCCACCGCTTGTTCAGCCAGGAGCGCATCCCCCTCGGCCTGGAAAAATTTATGCGGGATCGGGAGAGAAACCTCGCCATGGAGGCGAGCAGAAAAGACGCAAAAAAGATCCGCCTGATCGAGGAGATCCGAAACAGTGAAGGAATCTGGGAACGCAAAAAACCCGCTGTAAAAGCCCCTCTGGGGGATATTCTGTTCTTTCGGAATGGAAATTGGATCTCGGCGCTTTCGGACCCGAGGACCTTGAAAATGGCGGGCATGGGGGTGGTTTGCCTGTTGCAGAGAAGTCCCAGGAAGATCTATGGCCGGGAGGTCGCCTTGGCCAATTGGTCCAAAGAGGAGGGCCGGAAAGACATCGTTTTGACAAAGTGGTTGCGCAAGCAGATGACTTTGCTAAAGCTCAAGGGAAAGGGCAGAAATCCAGTCTCCCGCTTCTGCTACTACGATCCCTTTGAAAAGATAGTCCTCCCCAGGATTCCCGAGATGACCGGAGGGGGGAAACTCGTCGAGGTCATCGACCGGAAGGGGACCCTTTACGGACGCATTGACTTTTCCGACACCGAGGTGTTCGCGGTAAGGGATTCGGCTGGCAAATTTTTGCTTGGAGCGCCCAAACGCCGCCGCGCAGTAGACGATATCGGCTCCTTTGCCGCCCTCGTGCGCGAGCAGGAATCCGGGGACATGGGTGGTTTATCGCCGACCCAGGCCTGGTTTCGACTCGGATTGATAGACGGGGAAGGTCGACCGACCCGGAGGGGCGCTATTTTCAGCTTTTTCCATTACGGCGAAGGCTTGGCCGTTGCCGCGGCCTTGGAAGAGCCTTCCTATGAAGTAGACGAATTGGTTTACGATCTGGCAAACCTGCGCGCGGGCCACCGGTTTGAGGATTATGAGAGTTTCAGCAGCCGGTTGGGCAATTGCTGCCGCCTGGTCTATGGAAATGCCACCTTCGAGGGTTATCTGGAGAAAGGGTTGCCGCTCCATTATGGCGACGGCGCAGCCGAGGTTATTGCGCGTTATGAAGCCTACGAGGAGTCGGGATTAAAAAGTGGAAAAGGATCCCTGCAGGATGGGGATATCGAGCGGGTGCGCTTGGAGTGGGTAAGTCTTCTGCGGAACATTGCCCTGGCCCCCGACTTCGCCTGGGGACGGTGGCGTTCCTTGCAATCCGAAGCGGAAAAACTTCTCCGGAGCCGAGTGATCGATCCCGTTCTTCATCAGGTGCCCGACCTCTCTCCGGCCCAACGAAAACGCAGGGAGCACCGCCTGCGCTTTTGAGCTGCCCGTCCCGCAGTTTCCGCCGCCACCGCAGGAAGAGATTTGGTCCATCCCTGTCCCCGGGGCCGGGATATGCCACCGGATTGAGTGGACGAAAGCGGTACCATCCCCCAGATTGGTTTCCCTCCCATCCTCAATTCTCCATCCATGGTTTCTCTGTTAAAAAAATATACCCGCTGGCTCCATACCCGGTGGCCGGCCGGGGTGGTTGAAAAACTCCCGGCGGTCGGGGAGGACGGCAGAACCAACATTCCGGGTGTGAGAATTGTGGGGGATTTGACCGGTATCCCCCTGCTCAAGTTTGCCGCCCACACTGGAGCCAGAGCGGTGCATGCCATATTGAAGGACCCGGATTTTCAGGCTGAGCGTGGAAAAGAAGGCGTGTTCGACTTGGTCATTGTGGGAGGAGGGGTATCCGGTTTTTCCGCTGCCGCAGCGGCCAGGAAGGCCGGATTGGATTTTCAGCTTTACGAAGCAGTCGAGGATTTTTCCACCATCGGGAATTTTCCAAAAAGAAAACCCATTTTCACCTATCCGATGGAGATGACTCCGGCGGGAGAATTTCGATTCAAGGCGAAAATCAAAGAGGATCTATTGGAGGAATTGGCCCGTCAGGGGGAAGGGGCTGAAGTTTCATCCCAAGGAAAAAAGGTCGACCGGATCGAACGTTCCAAAGGGGTAATTCTGGTTCATGGCGGGGATGACGAACCCATTCGGGCCCTCCGAGTCATTGTCGCCATCGGGCGAAGTGGTAATTTCCGCAAGCTCGATGTTCCCGGTGAAGCACTGCCCAAAGTGACCAATCGGCTGCACGATCCCCAAGATTTCATGGGGAAAAACGTGGTTGTGGTGGGAGGCGGTGACGCGGCCCTCGAGACAGCGGTCGCATTGGTGTGTTGCGGGGCCGAGGTCACATTGAGTTACCGGAAAGGCGAATTCTCCCGCCCCAAGCCGGAAAATGTGAAGAAGGTCCACGCCTTGGCCGCCGACCCCAACTTTCCAACCGGGGTGGCCGAACCCTCCTCTGATCGGGTTAATCCCGCTGCCGACTTCGCCATGCGGGGCCTTCATCCGCCCGGCTCACTTCGGGTGGAATTCGGAAGCCGCGTCCGCGAGATCCAACCGGATTCGATAACCTTGGAAAAGCGAGGCAGGGAATACGAGTTGCTGCCTAATGATGCGGTTTTTGTCATGACGGGTCGGGAAGCTCCCTTGGATTTTTTTAGAAAGTCCGGCATTTCCATCTTGGGGGAGTGGGGGTTGAGGTCCTGGTCTGCCCTGGCATTGTTTTTCGCTTTCTGTGTATTTCTCTATCACTGGAAAAGCTGGGGACCGATTAACGGGCTGTTGCAGAACAGGGAGTGGGTTCCTTTCGGCCTGCTATGGGCGGGCCCCTCCTCTCTGGTCGGAACCGTCATCGAGGCGGCGCGGGATCCCGGGTTTTTGTATTCCCTGGCATTCTCCTCTTGTGTCGTTGCCTTCGGTATCAGGCGGATTCGCCGCCGCCGCACCCCCTATGTCAGGCGGCAGACCTTATCCCTGATGGCTTTTCAGGTCATTCCGCTTTTTCTGCTTCCTTACGTCTTGCTTCCCTGGATGGGTAATAATGGCCTGTTTGATGCCGGTTTGGGAAAGTGGTTCGGGGACACTTTTTTCCCTGAGGAAAGTTATTGGAGGGCCTTTGGTATTATTCTGGCTTGGCCCCTTTTCGTATGGAACGTGTTCAGCGAGCAGCCCATATGGGGATGGCTTGTGCTTTCCCTCATTCAGACCTTTGTCATCATCCCCTGGATTGTGCGTCGCTGGGGCAAAGGGGCATATTGCGGTTGGGTATGCAGTTGCGGCGCCTTGGCCGAGACCCTGGGTGACGCCCACCGGCACAAAATGCCACATGGTGTGTGGTGGAACCGGTTGAACATGGTGGGACAAATCGTGTTGGCCGCGGCCGTGGCCTTGTTCCTGTTGCGGGTTGTCGGGTGGTTCTTCCCTTCCAGTGTTGCCGGGAAATGGTTTGGAGGTCTGGCGGACGGTTTCCCGGTATTCAATTACAAATACCTGGTTGATCTATGGTTGGCCGGTGTCCTCGGTTTGGCATTTTATTTTCATTTTTCAGGCCGGGTCTGGTGCCGTTTTGCCTGTCCTCTGGCCGCCCTCATGCACATTTATGCCCGGTTTAGCCGGTTCCGTATTTTTGCCGATAAAAAGAAATGCATTTCCTGCAATGTTTGCACCTCCGTGTGCCACCAGGGGATTGATATTATGAATTTTGCCAACAAGGGCCTGCCCATGGAGGATCCGCAGTGTGTACGCTGTTCCGCCTGTGTGCAAAGTTGTCCAACCGGTGTATTGCATTTTGGCAGATGGGACGGAAAAGGCGGTATCGTTTTGGACAAACTGGCCGCATCCCCGGTGCAAATGCGAGAGGGAGGGGATGGATCCGTCCAATCGTTTTTGAAGGATTTAAAGAGGGCCCGCCTCCGCATGCGTTGACAACCCTCCGCCCTTGAATACAAATCCTGCCGTTTTACACCTGTTTGCCAGAATTTTTAGAGGGCAGATGTAAAAAAGCATTTTTTTAAAATGTTCTTAAAATATTTTAAATATTGTATTGCTTCTTTTTATAAAAGCTATGGAATGCTGGGTTCTCAATTGCATTTTGCTGCAGTATTTTATCCCGCTACGTCCCCGTAATTGCGGCGATGGGCGGATTCCCAAAAAGTTCAATTATTCGCTGATAAATTAACACCATGATTATTGATAAAATTAAAGAATTAAAACAATTACTAGACCAAGCGGCCGCCTTGGAAAGAAAAATTGAAGAAGAGAAGGCGGCAAAGTTGGCTGCCATTCATGAAGAAGTCGGTATGGAATCCACCGAAGCCCTGATCAATGCCCTCAGGGGCTTGGCCAAGCAACCGCCAAAGAAAAAGAAACGGATCCGGCTGAGCCCGGCCCAGAAAGAGAAAATCGCCAAGGCCATAAAGGGCGGTTTGAAGGGAACGGAGGCTTCCAGAAAATTTGGCGTATCCCTCCCCACGGTTCAAAAGATTAAAAAGGATTTCGGCCTGGTAAAACCCAGGGCCAAAAAAAGCGCTGAGGAATAGGCGGGGATTACAGGCTCATGGCCGGGGGTTGCCCCTCGACCACGTCGTACTGAATTCTCCAGAATTTATAATATTCGCCCCTTTGCCGCATCAGGTTCTCATGGGTGCCGGTTTCCACTATCCGGCCGCTTCCCAGAACCACTATATTGTCGGCTTTCCTGACCGTGGACAGGCGGTGCGCTATGATTAGAACCGTGCGGTTGGCAGTCAGGTTTTCCAGCGCTTCCTGAATCTTGCTTTCGGTGGCGCTATCGACGCTGGAGGTCGCCTCGTCCAGGATGACCAATGGAGGGTTTTTCAAGAGAGCCCGGGCGATGGCAATTCTTTGCTTTTCTCCCAAGCTCAGCCGGATACCCCGCTCCCCTATCATGGTATTCAACTGGTCGGGAAGGCTTTTTACGAACCCCTGCGCGTGCGCTCCCCGCAAAACCTTCCACAGTTCCTCTTCGCTGGCGGATTCTTTGGCCAGCAGCAGGTTGTCTTTTATCGTGCCATCAAATAGGAACGGTTCCTGGGCCACCAGGCCGATGGAACTTCGCAGGGAGGTCAGGTCGATGTTGCGGACATCCACCCCGTTTATCCTGACCGCGCCTCGGTCCACATCGTAATAGCGCAGCAACAGGTTGGCCACAGTGGACTTGCCCGCTCCGGTGCGCCCGACCAGGGCGGTGACTTTGCCTTCGGCCAGTTCGAGGTCGAAATTGCGCATAATGGCTGGGCGGGTTTCATAGGCGAAGGAAACATCCTTGAATGTGACGGATATGGGCGAGAGGGGAAAGGGGACCGCCTGGGGTGGATTTTCAATTTCTATTTCGTGGTCCAAAATTTCGAATACCCGGTCGCCCGAAGGTTTAGCTGCGCTGAGGAGGTTGTTTAATCCGTTGAGCCGGCTTATGGGTTCCAATATTCGGCCACTGTAAAGGAGGAACATGGCGAGTTCCCCGATGGTCAAACTTCCTTGCACGTATTGGTAGCCGCCGATTCCCAGCACCGCGACCAGGCTCAGGCTACTGATAAAACGGGTGGTGGAACTGTAGTAAGCCCAGCGGTACATGGCGGTGAGCGTTTTCTTCTTCAGGTCTTCCGCCTTGCCCAGGAATCGGGCCCTCTCCCGTTCCTGCAGGGCGAACGAACTGACCAGCCGATGGCCGGAAATGTCTTCGACCAACAATGCATGCATGTCCCCGGCGCTCCGGCGCACGCGCTTCCAGTTTCGGCGGCTGATCTTGTAGTGTCCCTTGGCCAGGAGCAGGAGCAAAGGAATGGGCAGCATGGCAAAGGCGGCTAACACCGGATTGGTAATGAACAGAAAGGTCGCTATTCCGAGCAATGTAAAAACTGAAGTCAGTCCTTGTTCGGTGCCATCCAATATGGCGCCTTCGACGTTGAGGACATCTTCGGTCACCCGTGAGGAAATATCCCCTGTCTTGCGCTGGTCAAAGAATCCCACGGGCAAATGCATTAATTTCCTGTGGAGGGCTGCGCGCAGGTCGATAAGGACCCGTTGTTCTATGACGTTGTTCAAACGGATGCGCAGGTAGTTCAAAACGTCTCGCAAAAAATAAGCCGTCACTATGGCGGCCAGCCCCAACCATAACCAACGGATCTGGTTGACCATTATGATTTCATCGATGACAAATTGAATGATTTTGGGGATGGAGATCTCGAAGGCCGTGCTGGCAAGGGCCAGGAACATGTTGAGCACAAAAAGAAACCGATAGCGCATGAAGTAGGCTGCTACACGGGCGATGCTGTTTTTCCGTTCCATTAGATTTCTGCTCTGTTCAAGGACAGGCCGGGCGCTTTTTCAACCTGCAAAAAAAAGCCGCCTGCAGGGAGGCGGCTCTTTGGCAAATTTTTTGGGAATCAGTTGAATACTTCTATTGGAACTTCCAGGGCCGAATAACCATCGGCTTCGATAGCGAGCACTCCAATTCCAGGAATTCCACCCTCCAGGGCGACACTGGTGGATTTGCTGCCTTCCGGAATAACAACCTCCGGAAGAATAACACTTTCCGGGATGTCCGTTGTTATGTAAATGGCCAAGCCACCGCCGGGCGCCTCTGTTGGAATGGAAAATATGAGGGTTGAGCGTTCACCGGAAAGCACCGATACGGAAACGGGCAATACTTGCATCTCGGCCGGGTCGACCCTGAAGGAGCCCACCGAAATATCTCCGCGTACTCCGCGCAGGACCACCTCGTAATTTTGTGATGCGGCGAGATGGGGAACGTAGAAGCCCAAAGCATTGGGAGAATAGTAGACCGAGGTGGCCAAGACGTTCCCGACGAAAATTTGATCGGATGGTCGGAACCCGCTTCCGTTCAATCCTATTCTGGAACCTACGATGCCGCGGCTGGCCGCCAGAGAAACCACATAGCGGTTGATCAGGGAAAACTTTAACAGGCCGTCACTCGGTATGGTAATGGATCGCGGCGTGCTCAATCCCAGAACATATTTTTTGTAATCGATCTCGTAATAATAAACCGCATTGGTCCTGTCCGGAGGCATGGTGAATTCATATTCCCAGATTTGTTGTCCCTGAGGGCTGCGACTCATGGGGCGGGCCCTTCCGTCGATGACCACTTTGGGGTTGAGGGTCCCTTCCGCTATATCCTCTTCCAACTCCGGGATCTGAAGACTGAGGGTATAGATATTGGAAGGATTCATCGGAATCTCCGTCGGGGTCAGGTTTCTAATCGCCTGCCCGCAACCGGACATCAGAAGGACAATGGTAGAGAATATTGGAACTAGGATAAAGAAGGGGGCTTTCACTTTTATAATTGGGTTAAAGGATTTCTCATAGGGTTGGCTACAGGGTACTGCAAGCTTTTTCCAAAGGCGAGAACCAATTCCCCATTGCCTCAATTTTTTTCCGGAAATCCCGCCCAAATCAGCGCCAGCGCCGCCTGGAGAGAAGGCATGGAGTTGCCACCATGGCCTGAGGATTTCAGGACCCGCTTCATGCAACGGCCCCGGCGAGCCATTATTCTTCAAAGTCACTCGTTCCGGGAGATATATTGGCAGATCGAATTTCCGTTTGGCAACCCCTTGGGCGCCCTTTTCCGGTTCGGGTTCCAAAATGGTTTTGCTCCCTGGCCGCATTCCTCCCCACAATCCCGCCAGGAAAATCATGAAATCGCGCTATATCGTTATCATGGCAGGAGGTCGGGGGGAGCGTTTTTGGCCCCAAAGCAGGTTGTCCCGCCCCAAGCATCTTCAGGCCATTGTGGGCCGCCACTCCCTGTTTTCTCAAACCATTCGGCGAGTGGAAAGCCTGGTGCCGCCGGAAAATTTGCTGACCATTACCCATGAGGAGCAGCGCCCTTGTATATTGCAGGATTGTCCCCACCTCCACCCCGACAGCGTCATTGCCGAACCGGTGGGACGCGATACCGCCGCCGCAGTGGGATTGGCCACCGCCCTTGTGCAGGCGAGGGACCCCGAGGCCACTTATGCCATATTGCCGGCGGACCATGTGATTCGTGATAACGAGGGCTTTGGCGAGGCCCTCCATCGGGCTTTTGAGGCGGCGGAAGCCTCTGATTTGCTCATCGCCATGGGCATAATGCCCTCGGAACCCGCTACCGGTTATGGCTATATCCGGGTGGGTGGAGCGGTCGGCGGGGTGGATGGTGTCCCGCTCTATCGGGTTGAGGAATTTGTGGAGAAACCCGATCGGGCTACGGCCCAATCGTTTTTGGATTCCGGGAACTGTTACTGGAATGCGGGAATGTTCATCTGGAGGGCTTCCGTCATCGAAAGGGCTTTTGGCCAATTCAAACCGACCCTTCACAATGGTCTGCGAGCCATACGCTCCGGGCTCGAATCGGGGAAGAGCGCCCGGGAGGCCATGGCGGATATTTACCCTCGATTAGAGCGGATTTCGGTGGACTACGCCATTTTGGAGCGGGCTCCCAACGTGGCCATGGTGAAAGCGGATTTCGACTGGGATGATGTTGGCTCCTGGCCGGCCATTGCCAGGCATAGTGAACGGGATGAATGGGGCAATGCCGGAAAGGGTAGCTTCGTGGCGGATCAGTCCGCCAACAATATCGTCGTTTCGGAGGATGGCCACCTCACCGCATTAATCGGGGTGGAAAATCTAATCGTGGTGCATACTCCCGATGCCAGCCTGGTTTGCCACCGGGATAAAGCCCAGGATCTCAAGAAGGTGGTCGAAGCCATAGGCCGCAACCCCGATTTTCAGCACTTGGTTTGAGGAAATTTTCCGTGACGGTTTTAGGTATCGACTACGGTGAGAAGCGCATCGGTTTGAGTTGGGGAGACGAGTTGGGCCTGGCCGTGCCGCTCCCCGCCGCCGTAGGAAGGACTGAGTCGGCCCGCCTGCGACACCTTATGCAGGTTTTGGAATCTCGCAAGGTTGGCCGGATTGTAGTTGGAATGCCCTACAACATGGATGGGTCAATGGGATTCAAGGCCAAAGAAGTGGGCCTTTTCATGGATAGGCTGAGGAAGCTGACCCAACTGCCCGTTGTGGCTGTGGACGAACGTTTGACCACTCATCAGGCCAAGGAAAACTTCAAGTCTCAGAACCGCAAGTGGGACCGAAAAAGCGGGGAAATCGATTCCCATGCCGCTACTCTGATTTTGCAGGACTACCTCGACCAATCCCTGGGACAGACTCTCCTCCCCCCCCATGGGGATTTGCCCGGGTGAAGCGGTGGAAATGCCTCTGCGCCTACGACGGCACTGACTTTGCCGGCTGGCAAAGCCAACCGACCGGCGATGCGGTGCAGGATCATCTGGAAGCTGCCTTGGCCGCGGTGTTCAAATCTCCCGTCCGCATCCACGGGAGTGGCCGAACCGATGCGGGGGTGCACGCGCTCGGCCAGGTCTTTCATTTTGATGCTGCCTGGAACCACGGCCGCGGGAAACTCCTGTCCGCCCTGGGCTCGCACCTTCCCCCATCCATACAATTGAAGTCGGCCTGCCCCGTTTCGGCCGCTTTCCATGCCCGATACTCGGCCAGGGCGAAGCGCTACCATTACCGCCTTTATCTCGGCCGGGCCGATCCCTTCGAAACCGACTACGTCCTATCCATCCCTTTCCCCTTGGATGTGGGTGCGGTGGATCGGGCCGGCCAATGCCTCATTGGCAAATTCGATTTTTCCGCCTTCGGCGCGGTTGGGCGTGGCTCTTTCCCGGGGGAACCCCCGGTTAAGGAATTCATGGCCTATCGCATCCGCAAGCGCGGCAAGCGAATCCGCATGACGTTTGAAGCCAGCGGCTTTCTCTACAAAATGGCGCGTTCCCTTACCGGGGCCCTCCTGCGGGGGGGACAGGGCAAACTGTCGCCGGAGGATTTCGAGCATATCCTGCTCAGTGGAGTGCGGACGGCCGACATTGTGACCGCCCCGCCCCGAGGGTTGTTCCTGGAAAAGGTGTTTTATTAACCTGGAATTTTGCCCTCTATCCCGCATTTCTCAAAAATTTCCTCGCGAGTGACAGAAGCCCCGTCGGCGGAGAAGGAAGGGGTCAAGACGTAAAAAGTTATGCCTTACAGGGTCAGCAGGTCACGCCGAAAGGCGGATCGTCTTGTAAAAGTGTATGGAGTACAACGGAATACAGTTTTTAAGACCTGACCCTTTTCTTTCGGAAGGCATCACTTTTCTACGGCATGACCCCGACTGGCGTCCATATTATATTCCTCTACAAACGCGCTTAACTAAGCAGCATTCAAGGTTTGACCCCTTTCCCAGGCTTCAGCCGCCTCCCGTCTTCTACTGCGCTCTGGACCCTCCCAAATTATCCTGCCATTCTCGGTCCGGCCATTTTTTTCTACCATGTCACTGTTTTCCCGCGACCGTTTCCATATTCTCTTCTATCCTGCTGTCCATCGCTATGGCTGGAAAGGGCTGAAGATTTTGTTGATATGGTTTTTCGGAAGCCTGGTTGCCGCAGCAATTCTGAGTCCGTTGGCCTATCAGTTCACCCTTTGGTGGCAGGCCCATTCTCCCAACGGCTTGACCGCCTACCTGACGGAAAAATCCCTCCCGGATTACTTCGATCGGCTGCGTTGGCTGGTAGCCTTGGCGACCTTTCCCTGGGTAGTTCTTCAGTGCGGTCTGGCATCGTCACGGAAATTGGGATTCAAATCCCGTCTCCCCTTCTACCATTACTTTGGCTGGTATATTTTCTTGGGGATGGCGAGCATTGCGGGATTGGTCGCACTGCAACAAATGGTGGGAGCTTCGACTTTCCGGGAGGGCCTCACCACCGGTTTTGTATTGAACAAGATCCTGATTTCCTTTTTGGCCGCCCTGTTGGTGGCCCTGGGAGAGGAGTTGGTTTTTCGCGCCGTGGTTTTGCGGATGTTTTATACGGCGTTCATTCCGGTGGTGTCGGTTGCGCTGTCGGCCCTTTTTTTCGCCTATCTGCATTTTGATATGCCCGCTCATATGTG
This sequence comes from Opitutales bacterium, assembly GCA_965218995.1. GTDB lineage: Bacteria > Verrucomicrobiota > Verrucomicrobiia > Opitutales > UBA2995 > JAABVD01. The sequence goes on along the minus strand of CBDCML010000004.1, from coordinate 256,743 downwards.
GGCTCCGGACACTCAAAGCCCGGAAGGCCCAGGTATTGCAGACGGGTTTTACGTCGCCTTGTGGACGGTTTTCGGCGTTACCCAATCCTTCAGCCCATTATTGTTTCTGAACCTCGCTTTGGTGGGGTACATCCTGGCGGTGGTGTTTATGAGAACGCGTTCCCTCTGGGCCAGCGTCGGTTTACATGCCGGCTGGGTTACCCTGATTTTGTCTTATTCCCATTTAGGAGAAACCCCTTTGGGTGACACCTCGCCCTGGTGGGGCAGCCACCGGTTGGCCGACGGATTCCTCTGCCTGGGGTTTCTGCTGTTTACCGCTTGGGTTGTCACTGCTCTCAAACATCCACGGGCCCGGTCCTGGTTGAAGGTTTAGCCCGCATGTCTCACAAAATTCGTAGCGAGCGAACGAAGATCGAGTGCTGGTGTGGGCTTCGCGCAGATGAGCGGGTGAAGCTGGGTCGACACCCTCCAAAGTCGCGAATCCAACGAGGTCCGCTCCAGTGCCGAGATTCCGGAGCGCAGTAGAAGATTTGTGAGACATGCGGGTTAGGTGGGCGGAATCGTAATGAAAGTGGATTTAGGGCAGTCCATGGTGGAGTTCTTGGATCTGGTATTTCCCAGAAACTGTGTCATAACCGGGGATGCGGTCGGCCCCGATAGTCCCTTTCAATTTATCAGCGGGAAGGTTGCCCGGCAACTGATCCCGGTCCGACCGCCATTTTGCTTTACCTGTGGTTATCCCTACTTTGGCGCCCTGATGGCCAGTGATCGCACCTGTCCCAAATGCCGGGAACTGGATCCGGTCTACCGGCAGGGAAGAACGGTCATCCTGGTGGAAGGGGCCGGTCGGCAACTGGTGCATTATTTCAAATACGAGGGGGCCCGCTACCTGTTGAAGGACTTTGCCAAACTATTCCAGCTTTGCCCCGGGCTCAACCAATACCTGAAAGATGCCCTCCTGGTGCCGGTTCCCCTGCACCCCCGAAAAATGCGGGAACGCGGATATAATCAGAGCCTGGCCCTTTGCCGGGCGCTGGCAAGGCAGGAACCCTCCGCTGATTTGCGGGATATCCTGTGCAAACGGGTCGATACCCCGAGCCAGACCTTGTTGACCCGCCGGGAAAGAATGGAGAATCTGCGCAACGCTTTTGGCCTTCGACCGGACATTGGCCTCCGGCCAGATCTTCGCCACGTCATCGTGGATGACGTATTTACCACCGGTTCCACCCTGAATTCCTGTGCCCAAGCCCTGAAACGGGCGGGAATTCAACGTATTGACATCCTTACCCTGGGACATGGATAATACATTTTACTATGCCGCTCTTCAGCAAGCCCAAGTACTCAACCGTCACTGTTAAAAAGAAGGACATTCCCCAAGGTTTGTGGACCAGGGATCCCATTTCCGGGGATCTCATTTACAACAAGGAACTCGAGCAAAATCTGCTGGTGGCCCCAAAAAGTGGCTACCATTTCCCCATGTATGCCCCCACCCGCATTAAATCCCTCATCGATGAGGGCTCCTTCCGGGAATGGGATTCCGACCTGACCTCGCTGGATCCTCTCTCTTTCAAGGACAGCAAAACCTACCTGAAACGTCTGGAAACTTATCGTGACAAGACCAAGTTGACCGACGCGATTATTAGCGGGTCGGGCAATTTGCACGGTATACCTCTGGAAATAAGTGTGATGGATTTTCGCTTTATCGGAGCCAGCATGGGTTCGGTGGTGGGCGAAAAAATTACCCGCAGCATCGAGAGGGCATCCGAGAAAAATGTGCCCTGTATCATGGTTTGCGCTTCCGGCGGAGCCCGTATGCAGGAGGGAATATTGAGCTTGATGCAAATGGCCAAAACGAGCGCGGCCCTGGCCCGTCATTCCAAAAAGCGTTTGCCTTATATTTCAGTTTTGACCAACCCGACTTACGCCGGGGTCATGGCCAGCTTTGCCTCCCTGGGGGACTTGATTATTGCCGAACCGGGCGCGCTGATCGGCTTTGCCGGGGCCCGGGTAATCAAGGAAACGACCAAGGAGAACCTGCCCAAGGGATTCCAGACGGCAGAATTCCTGCTGGAGCGGGGCCTCATCGATCAGATCGTGCATCGCCGCGATTTAAAGGATCGGCTGAAGTCTTTTTTGTCGACGTTCTGGTCGGTCGGTCAATCTGCCTGAGTCTTGTCGTTTCCCAGCGCATAGGTGAACTTTCCTCAGGCCAGGGATTTCCTCTTCAGCCTGCGCAACAAGGGTTCCACCTACGGAATCGATCGCATGGATGCCTTCGTCCACGCCCTGGACCGACCGGATAAGGACTATCCCATAATTCATATTGCGGGAACGAATGGGAAGGGATCCACCGCCGCCATGCTGGAAAGCCAATTCCGCAGCGCCGGGTACCGGACCGGACTCTTTACTTCGCCTCACCTGCTCTTCCTGGGCGAACGCATCCAGATCGATCGAGTCCCCTTGAGCGAGGACACCATAACGGAGTTGACCGCCGAGCTCAATCTAAAGGCCCGTGCCGTGGCCGGGGATGACTGGGAGAAACACCCCACCTTTTTTGAATTCATGACCGCCATGGCCATGGTCTGCTTCAGCAAGCATGCGGTGGACATCGCCATTTTTGAGACCGGTCTGGGAGGAAGAAAGGACGCCACCAATGTGGTCGATCCTCTCCTTTCCGTAATTACTTCCATCGGGTTGGACCACACCCACATTCTGGGAGAAACAGTGGAAAAAATTGCCGGCGAAAAGGCGGGAATCATCAAACCGGCCCGCCCGGTGGTGCTGGGCCGGGTTCCCCAACCCGCCCGTGAGGTCATTTGCCGGATCGCCCAGGAGCGCGGAGCGGAGGTTTTTTCAGTTGAGGACCAATTTGGCGATGGGGTGGAGAATTATCCCACCACCAATCTCCATGGCACTTTTCAGCGTTGGAATGCCGCCACTGCCGTCACCGTTTGCCAGGTGGTGGAAAAGCGGTTTCCAGGGCTCGCCGCCGGTCGAGCCGGGGCCTTGCACCGGGTAGACTGGCCCGGCCGGTGGCAAAAGATACCCCTGCCCTGCGGAAGGGTTTTGATTTTGGATGCCACCCACAACTCGGAAGGATGCTACTTTTTGGAGGAGAATCTCGCTCTTCTCAGGAGAGAACTGGGTAACAAACCCTGGATCGTGGCGGGCACCCTGGGCAATTTCCGGGCCCGGTTTCTCGTCCCGGTCGTCCAGAGGCATGCCCGCGGGCTTTATCTGCTCGAGCCGCGACAACCCCGGACCGCCACCTTTTCCATGATGAGGCATTGGCTCAAACCCAATCCGGAAATTTCGGTGGTGGATGCGACCCTGGAGGAACTGTTCCCCGAGGAAAACACCTGTTCCATCGGCCGTCCGGGAGAGACCATTGTCGTGACCGGGTCCATTTACCTGTTGGGGGAGGTTTTGGAAAGATTAGCCGGGCAGGAATCCGGAATTGGGGCCGCCCTGCAGGATTTGCCTTAGAACCCGCATGCCCCGTCCGGGGTCATTCCTTGCAATCTTGACGAAGCTTGCGGAGTCAACCGATTCAAGGTTTGACCTCTTCCCACCGCACGGCTTGACCCCGACCGCACGGCTTGACCCCGACTGGAGTCCACACTATATTCCTCTACAATCGCGCTTAACTTGAGCGGGTCAGCAGCCCGATAAGTTCATGGGTTTCGGGGACGTCCCGGATGATCTGCGCCGGGTCGGGGCCGACCCCGATGTAACGCAGGTTGAATGGTTTGGAGGGAAGCTCACCCCCGTAGCCCACATCCATAATTGCCTTGACCATAGCGGCCACGTAAACCTGGGCCTCAAGGGGCAATCCCCCGAAGTTGCGGACAGTGGAAATATCCTCAGTCCAACCCGGATATTCCCGGTAGAGGGGCGAGAGTTGGGCGCGGAAAGCTTCATCGCGCGGGAGGTGATCGACCCGGTTGCCGTCCTTGTCCCGGTAAGCCACGCAAATCTTCAGTTTTCCCTTCCAGTCTCCCCGGTGGTTCAAGGCGTCCAGTTTGTTGATGGCCAGGTCCTGGAAACCCCCATAACGAAAGGCATCACCCTTTTCCACCGCGTCGAACCACCCCACCATGCGCTGACGACCGGTGGAGGTTCCAAACTCGAGTTTCTTAAGCAGGGCGCCAAGGGGGTGTCCCTCGGGGAATTGGGTGAGGAAAAGGTGGGTGCCGACCTTGGTGTCGTAAGCTTTGGCCACTCCCATGCTGTGAACGGGTTGAACCGGTATTCCGGCCGAATTGAATATTTCAGGAGTTACGCTATGGGAAGCGGTGACGTTGGGAGAAAAACCTTGCCGCTTGTCCAACCAGTAGGACTGCCCGAATTCGCCCAGCACGTATTTGCCCTTCTCCAAGACGCCAAGGATGAGCTCGCGAAGGTCTACAACCTGGGAGACAAGCCGTCGTCCTGCTTCCCAGTAAACGTCCACTATTTGATCGGTGTTCAAAGCAAACGGCCCCGCTCCCTTGAACTGGGCAAAATCAAATTCCTTGGATGGGAAAATCCCCGAGGCAATACTCTCCTCGTTTGCCCGCATCTCCGCCGCGGTGAGGTCGTCGAACAACCCTTCCCAGGCTTCGGCTGGTAATCGACACAGGTGTTGAATGGTGCGGCAGGCGCGGTCGCATTTCTGGGATATCTTTTCGCGGAAAGCGTCCTTGGAATCGCGGAAAGCCGCATAGTAAATTTGCCACTGTCCGGTTTCGTCCTGAAAAGAAGGCGAAATTCCTCTACCGGTCGACCCACGGGGGGGTTCACCGAGGATGTTGGACCGGTAGAACTCGAAGGCGAGGTCCAGCAGGCGGTGGGTCGGATCCGAAACCATGGTGCGTTCGTCGATGGCCAGACGATCGATCACGGTGTAACCCATCGACTCCAGGGGCAGGGCCTCCCAGAGAAATTTCCGCGGGTCCGCCACCACCCCGGCGCCTATTCCGAGGTGTGCCACCCATTGGGTGACGACCCCGGCCGGAAGCAGGTTGAGCTTGAGCCCCCCCACCGTGTGTCCCGAGTTTGCCCCCCCATTTACCTTGAGGACCACCGCCACCGGGTCGGGCCGTCCGGTCGCTTCCTGTAATTCGGATATGATCTCGTAGATCAGCCTTCCTTTACCCTCATCCCCGAAACTGATTCCGGTGTCGGCGATAATTTTACTTGCGAAAGGGGGAGTTGCCATGGCCTACCTTCTCAATTCCCAGTTGTTGGAGTCCTGCGGCGTTTTCACCTCCAAGACGTCGTGGGTGCTGGATTCTTTTTGACCGGCTGGGGACAGGCGCATGAAGCGGGCCCGGCGTTTGAGGGCGGGCAGAGTGGGCGCCCCCAGGTAGCCCATGCCGGATTGTATGCCCCCGATGTATTCGGATAAAACCTGGTCCAATGGGCCCGATAATTCCTTGAGGGCTTCGATTCCTTCGGCCGCTACTTTTCTTTCGGCATTCATTTTCCTGTGGCCGTAGCGAGCGGCGGATCCCGCTTTCATGGCGGCGTGGCTACCCATGCCGCGATAACGTTTGTAGAGTTGGCCGCTGATTTCAATGATATCGCCCGGGCTTTCCCGGCAACCCGCCAGCAAGCTTCCCAACATGACCGCGTCTGCCAAAGTGAGCGCCTTGACCATGTCGCCGGACTTGGTGATGCCGCCATCCGCAATTATGCTCACCCCGAGTTTGGCCGCTTCGCCACTGGCCACGTAGATCGCCGTCAGTTGAGGAATGCCTACCCCGGCCACGACGCGGGTCGTGCATATCGAACCCGGGCCTTGCCCAACTTTGATGGCATTGGCGCCGCACAAGGCGAGAAATTCCACCCCGGCCGCGCTGGTGACGTTTCCCGCGATTATGGTCAGCTCGGGAAAAGCCCTTCGAATGAGTTTTACCACCCGACCCATCCCCTCGGTATGGGCATGGGCCGAGGAAACCGCCACGGCATCGACATTTTCATGAACCAGGTTGTGAATGTGCTCGAGGGTGGAATCACGATCAATACTGCCATCCGGATGCCAGACCGCCGCTACCGCCGCCCCGACCGTCAAACGGAAGTTGCTGTCTCGGCTGGGTTTCAGCAATGAGTTCTTCTCCGCGCTGATCGTTTCAATGTCGCTCAATGTGAAAAGGCCTTTGAGCCGGTCGTCGTCGTCGATGACCAGAATTTTGTGAATGCCGATGTGTTCGTCGAAAAACCGGTCCGCCGCGGCGATGGGGTCGTCGTCCAGTTTTTTTTCATTCAAAGTGATCAGTTTGCCGCGAGGGGTCATGGCCGTGGCCACGGGAATAGCTTCATAGCGGTTGCGCACCACCGATCCGGATAACAGGCCGATGAGCTTTTTTTCTTCGTCCACCACGGGGAAAGTGCGGAATTTGTATCCTTTGCGCTCGATCAGTTCCAGGACGTCGCCGATTTTAAACCCGGGGGCGATGGTGACGGGCTCCTGAATGAGCCCGTGAATGTGGTGTTTTACGCGAGCCACCTGTTTGACCTGGCTCTTGTTGTCCATGTTGTAGTGGATTATTCCCATCCCGCCATTCAAGGACATGGCCACGGCCATTTCCGCCTCAGTGACCGTGTCCATGTCCGAGGAAAGGATCGGAATCTGAAGCGTCAAAGAAGGGGAGAGCCTGGTTTCCAAATTGGTTTGGCGAGGGAGGATTTCCGAGTAACGCGTGGCCAACGTCACGTCGTCGTAAGTCAGGCCGGTGGGGGCGTTGGACTGGAAGAAACGGTCTGCCGGCAGGTAATATTCCGCGTCCAAGGAATGTTTCATGTTTTCCATAGTGGTTTCTCGGAACTAAAATTGGCCCTGTCAAACTTTTCGTTTTTTTGCACCATTCAGGTTTTTGCCTCCTCCCGGGGGAGGCGCTGCAAGGGTCCGGAGATGAACTGCCGTTTTAAATATAAAGCCTATGTCCGCACCTTCAGGAGGCCTCTGGTGACAGCCCACGGCGCCTGGAACCAGCGGCGGGGGATTATTATCAGGCTTGAGGACGGGGACGGCCGATTTGGATTCGGCGAAATTGCCCCCATGCCCCCGTTTGGAACCGAAACCCTGAGAGCGTCCCTGCAGTGGTGCGAGCATATGTCGCCCGGGCTGGACACCTGCCGGCCGGTTCCCGAAACACTGCCCTGTTGTGAGGTGGCGGTGCGGGCCGCTCTGGGTCAGATGTTGGGAGCGGTGTCCCGGCATACCTTCCCCGTGGCTTCGCTGATCTCGGGGCGGGCCGATCTGGAGACAAAACAGAATTTGGGCTTTCACACTTTCAAGGTAAAGGTGGGGGTGTCCGATCGGGAAAGGGAGTTCGATGGGATCGACCAATTGGCCGGGGCGTTGCAGGACTCGCACCATTTGCGGTTGGATGCCAACGGGGGTTTGGATGAGGGAGGACTGGCCCGGTGGCTGGATTTCCTGGAAGGCAAACCGGTGGACTATTTCGAGCAACCCTTGCCCAAGGGGCGGGAAAACGGGATTCTCGAAGTTTCCCGGGGTTACGGCACTCCGATAGCCTTGGATGAATCAGTGGCCCGGTCGAGGGATTTGCAGTTATGGGCGGATTGGCCCGGCCCTTTGGTAATCAAGCCAACCATTTTGGGGCATTGGAAGGGAGCCATCCCCGCCGGAGCAGTCGGTTCCTCGGTGTTTGAAACTTCCTTTGGCTATGAGGCCGCACTGCAGTTTTTAGCCCGTCACCAGACCTCCCAAAAGCCGATCGGATTTTCCACCGACGAAATTTTACGGGAAGATGGATGGTTTATACACGACCAGGGCCCCCGGGTATCGGCCGGAGTGGTCACATTGGAAGATTTGCAGGCTTTGTGGGAATCCAGGAAATGAGGCCCTTCCCAACCGATCCGGACGAAATCCTGAACACTCCTTTCTTGCCAGAACCGGATTGGTCGGGATTTGCCCGGCGCATGTTATCCGCAGTCGACCGGATCGGCCAACCCCATGAACGGATCCTGGTGGCTGAACGGGATCCGGTCGCCTTCGTCGCCGTTTTACTGGCCGGAATTTCCCGGGGATGCGACCTCTTTCTGGCCAGCCCGGATTGGAGGGTCGTCGAGTGGGAACAGGTGTCGAAGACGGCCAATTTTCATCGGGTTTTTGGAGATTGTCCGCTGCCTGCCCAGGGTGAAGACGCTGTGGCGGGATCGTGCCGCATCATGGTTCCCACCGGAGGCTCAAGCGGGTCGCTGCGGTTTTGTGTCCATACCCCGGATACCCTGTCCTCAGCCGTGCGGTCCCTCTCCGCCCACCTTGGGGATGGTCCCTTGAGCAGTTTGAATTGCCTCCCATTATTTCACGTCAGCGGCTTGATGCAGGTGATTCGCGCCCTCCTGACCGGGGGTGTGGTGAATTTTGCCCGTTGGAAATCCCTGGAATGCGGTGATTTCGAGCCAGTGGTGTTCGAAAACAGGTCCATCTCGTTGGTTTCCACCCAATTGGCCCGAATACTCGAAGTGGAGGGCGGCCCACAATGGCTCAAACAATTTGGCCGTATTTTCCTGGGCGGAGGGGAGACGAGGCCGGGATGGATTGAATCGATCCGGGAGCATGGGCTTCCGGTTCAATTTGCTTATGGGATGACCGAGACGGCGGCCATGATCGCGCTTGGAGGGGTGGAGGAAGTCGATGAAAGCTCCTCGGTTTGGACGCGTCCCCTTCCCGGAGTCAAAATCGGGCTCACCGGGGCGGGCGAGATCGAGGTGGAAACGGCTTCCCTCTTTCACGGTTATTATCCCGAGGGTTCAGGGAGGAGCATTTTTCGGACGGGGGACCTGGGGCGAATGGACCAAAAGGGAAAATTGGCCGTTCTGGGCCGCAAGGACTTTGTTATCAATACCGGCGGTGAAAAGGTGAATCCGGCCGAGGTGGAGGCGGCCATTCTGCGTCATTCTCCAACAGTGGTTCCCGTGGCGCTGGGCCTGCCCGACCATGAATGGGGTGAACGCCTGGTCGCGGTGCTGGAAGGGCCGCCCGCTCAGATGGATGTGGCGTCCCTCAAAGAGGAGTTGGCAAAGACATTGGCCCCCCATAAAATCCCCAAGCAGTTCATTACCGGAATTGCCATTCCGAGGACGGCTTCCGGAAAGGTGGATCATGCCCGCTTGAAATTGGAGTTGGAAAACCAAATGCATCCCCGCTAAAGAACAGGGACCATGGATAAGGGAGAAATTTCGCGGGTTCTCGGAGAGATTGCCACTTTGCTGGAACTGAAAGGGGAAAACCCCTTCAAGATCCGGGCCTACCAATCGGGACAGCGCGCCTTGGATTTGCTGGAGGAGGATCTGGGAACCTTGATCGAGACGGAGCGTCTTGGGTCCATCAAGGGCTTTGGCAAAGCGCTCACGGAAAAGGTCACCGCCCTCTACCGGGACCAACCCCTCCCGTTTTACGACAACCTCAAGGCTTCGGTTGGGCCGGGATTGGTGGAGATGCTGGAAATTCCCGGGCTGGGGGCCAAGAAAATCAGAAAACTGCACCAGGAGTTGGGGGTGGATTCCATCGAAGATCTGACTCGGGTTTGTCAATCGGGGGAAGCGGCCCAATTGCCGGGGTTTGGAGCAAAATCGGTGGAAAAAATACTCTCAGGCATCAAAAACCGGGAGGCCTATTCCAAGCGACATCTCTGGTGGGTGGCCGAGGAGGCGTCCCGACCCATTCTGGAAGGATTGCGCGCTCTGCCCGAGGTGGATCGTGCCGAAGTCGCGGGAAGTCTGCGGCGCCGGGTTGAAACCGTGGGGGATCTGGATTTCCTGGCAGCTTCCGACCGCCCCGCCCCCATTATGGATTGGTTCGTTTCTCAACCCGGGGTGAAGGAAGTCACGGCTCGGGGTAGCAGCAAAAGCAGCGTGCGGTTCGAAGATGGGTTGCAAGCCGACCTGCGAGTCGTTCCCCCGGATCAGTTTGTTTTTGCCCTGCATCATTTTACCGGCTCCAAGGATCACAATGTGGCCATGCGGGGTAGAGCGCTTTCCCGAGGCTACAGTTTGAGTGAGTGGGGATTGCGCCAGGATGACCGCAAATCCATGTCTGTGGCTTCGCTCAAAGAGGAGTCGGACCTGTTTTCTCTGTTGGGATTGCCCTACATCCCGCCCGAATTGCGGGAGGGACGCGGTGAGTTGGAAGCCGCCGCGAGCGGGCAACTGCCCGATCTGGTAGAGGGGGGGGATTTGCGTGGAGCATTTCACAATCACACCCATGCCTCGGATGGCGAGAATTCCTTGGAAGAAATGGCTCGGGCGGCTCAGGATCTGGGTTGGGAATACCTGGGGATGGCAGACCACTCCAAAGCCAGTTTCCAGGCCAACGGCCTGAACGAAGCCCGGGTGCGGGAGCAGCTCGGGCAGATCCGTATCCTCAACGCCTCGGGAAGGTTTTCCTGCCATGTTTTCGCCGGGATCGAGTGCGACATTTTGAGGGATGGTTCCTTGGATTTGGAAGATTCAACCCTGCAAATGCTGGATTACGTGGTGGTCTCAGTGCATTCCAGCTTCACCCTGAGTGAGGAGGAGATGACGCGCCGGATTATTCGGGCCGTGGAACATCCCTGCGCCACCATGCTGGGTCATCTGACCGGGAGGCTCCTCTTGCGCAGGGAACCCTACGCGGTGAACGTGGAAAAGGTGATCGATGCCGCCATCGCCAACCACGTCATCATCGAGATAAATGCCCATCCCCAACGTTTGGACATGGACTGGCGTCACTGGAGAAAGGCCGCGGCCAAAGGGCTCTTGACCAGTGTCAATCCCGATGCCCACAGCGTGTCCGGATTGGCCTACGTGGCAGCCGGCATCCATATCTGCCGCAAAGGGTGGCTCACGGCCGAATCGGTTTTCAACACTTGGCCTCTGCAACGGGTCCAAGCCTATCTCGAAACCATGAAAACCAAGCGATGAGCCAGTCCGGGGTTCAAAGCTCCAACTGCCTCAGCCATCCTTTCTCGGCCAAGTACCAGTTCACCAGGTTTCCGGCGCCTTCTTCAAAAGTTGTTTTCGGCTCCCATCCCAAGAGAGACTTGGCTTTGGCAATATCGGCCCAGGTATGGAGCATGTCCACCTTTAGAAAGGGTTTTTGATCAATGATGGCCTTCTTGCCCAGGTGGTTTTCCAACTGGCCGATCAGGCTGTTGATGGAAACGGGATCCCGTCCTCCTCCCAGATTGATGACTTCAAACCCGACCTTTTTCAATGCCAGAATCGTCCCCTCCGCGATATCGTCGATGTAAGTGAAATCGCGGCTCTGGGAGCCGTCCCCGTAAAGGGTTATCGGGGTTCCCTGGTCGATGTGATGCACAAAGCGCAGGGGCGCCATATCGGGCCGCCCCGCCGGACCATAGATGGTAAAGTAGCGCAGTACGGTTACGTCGATCCCGTAAAGGTGGTGATAGGTAAAGGCCATGGCTTCCGCCGCTTTCTTGCTCGCCGCGTAGGGGGAAATCGGTTCATTGACGGGAAGGGATTCCCGGAACGGCATGTCCTGGCCGGCATAGAGGGAGGAGGTCGATGAGAGAATATACTTTTCTATGGCTTGCCGCCGCATGCATTCGAGCAAATTGAGGTTGCCCACCGCATTCGTGCCCAAATACACCTGGGGGTTCTCCACGCTGGCGCGCACCCCGCCTCGCGCGGCCAAGTTGATCACGGCGTCAAAAGTGTTTGCGCCGAAGAGTTGTTCCATGGCGGGCCCATCCTCGATGTCGCATCTTTGAAAGGTAAACCCCTTCCGGGGCTGCAGTTGTTCCAAGCGCCAGGTCTTGAGGCGGCCATCGTACTGGTCGTTCAAATTGTCGATCCCAGTGATTTGGTGTCCTTGAGCCAATAGTAGCTCGGCTGTTTTCCAACCGACAAACCCGGCACAGCCTGTGAGCAGGATATGCATGGACGGAAAGCTAGGAGAAGTTGTTACGAATTGGCAACCCGTGTTTTATGTCCCTGTAGGCACGAGTAATCACGAATTTTTTTTCTTTAAATTATCCATCCCCAGGAAGTAGTTGACTTTTGCCAAAAACAGTCTACCCGAGAATCTATGAAAACCACCTTGTCCATCAAAGTGAGCGACCAGGAAAAACTGAAGTTGAAGAGGGTTGCTGAAAGTCGCCACAAGACTCCGTCTGATCTGATGCGGGAAGCCTTGGATTTAATTTTATCCAATCCCGAGGTTGCTAACGAAGAGTCGTGTTATGCGGTGGCGGAAGACCTATTTCAATACCGGTCCGGAAATTTACCCTCGGATCTATCTTCCGGGCAGGATCATCTAAAAGGTTTTGGAAAGTGAAGTCAGCCGTCTTGGTGGATACCGGGCCGCTGGTAGCTCTTTTCAATCGAAACGACAGATACCACTTGTGGTCGCTCCGATATTTCAGGGAATTCAAGCCTCCCCTGATAACCTGTGATGCTGTTTTGGCCGAGGCGCTTTATTTACTCCGCAAGGATCCGGCGGCAGTTCCATTCATAATGGGCCTTATGGAAAAGGAAGTGATCGTTTCGTCCTTTTCCATCTCAAAGAATGCCTTTGCCGTAAAAAAGTTGATGACCAAATATAAGGATACGTCCATGGACTTCGCAGATGCTTGTGTCGTGCGAATGACTGAATTGATTGGCGAGTGCCGGGTTTGGACCGTGGATTCGGATTTCCAGGTTTATCGCAGAAATGGCAGAGCGATTATTCCCCTTATTTTTCCCGGATAGCCCAAAACGTAAAAAGTTATGCCCTACAGGGTCAGTCGTCTTGTAAAAGTATATGGAATACAACGTCGGGGTCATTCCTTGCAATCTTGACGAAGCTTGCGGAGTCAACTGATTCAAGGTTTGACCCCTTTGGTAAGACTTTTCTTGCAGAAGGCCTCACTTTTCTACGGCATGACCCCGACTGGCGCCATGCCTTATGCCCTCAATAACCCCGCTTAACCAAGCAGCATTCAGGTTTCACCCCTGCCTTCAGCCCCTCTCTTATGCCTTGCAACTCCTGAGGGCATAACTAAAGCATGCCCTCATGTCTGACCGCAAAGGCATCATTCTGGCAGGCGGATCGGGAACCCGGCTCTTCCCCCTCACCCTGGTCATGAGCAAACAGCTCATGCCGGTTTATGACAAACCCATGATTTATTATCCGTTGTGGGCCTTGATGCTGGCCGATATCAGGGAAATTCTGGTTATTTCCACACCCCACGATCTGCCCCATTTCAGAAAACTGTTGGGAGATGGGTCGCAGTGGGGACTGTCTTTTCATTACGCCGAGCAGCCCTTTCCCGGGGGGTTGGCCCAGGCCTTCCACATCGGGGAGGACTTTCTGGATAATTCACCGGCCGTCCTGGTTTTGGGAGACAACCTGTTTTACGGGCATGATTTTGCCCATACCATGGAAGCGGCGGCAGAGCGGCGCCATGCCGCCACCATCTTCGGATATCACGTAGCCAACCCCCAGGCCTACGGAGTGGTGGAACTGGACGAGACTGGAAAAGCGGTCTCTCTGGAGGAAAAACCCGTCCAGCCCAGGTCCTCCTTTGCCGTTCCCGGCATCTACTTCTACCCCGCGGACGTCTGTCAACGGGCCAAAACCCTTGAACCCTCCAAGCGCGGAGAACTCGAGATTACCGACCTCAATCGGCTATACCTGGAAAGCGGGGAACTGTACGTGGAATTGCTGGGACGCGGCACCGCCTGGCTCGACGCCGGTACCATGGACTCCCTCCTGGACGCGGGCAATTTCGTGCACATCATCGAAAAGCGCCAGGGCCAGAAGATCGGCTGCCCCGAAGAGGTGGCGTTAAACAAGGGTTGGATCTCTCAGGAAGATTTGCGGATGAGCATCGGGAAGCTGGGAAAATCCTCCTACGGCCGTTATCTGGAGGCCTTGTTGGACTAACCTTCTCCCGAGTCGAGAAAGCCTTATGACCACCTCGGAAAATCATCCGTCTCCGACTTCCGCGGGGACCCGGTCGCGGGGCCAGCTCATCGGCCTCTGGCTTGGCCCCCTCCTTTTTGCGCTTACCCTGCTGCTCGACCTGGAGCCGGGCAAGCCGGAGGTCACTCGCATGGCAGCCCTGGCCATTCTCATGGCCGCGTGGTGGATCACCGACGCCATTCCCCTCTTCGCCACCGCCCTGCTTCCCCTTTTCCTCTTTCCCATTCTGGGCATCGAACGCACCGGCGCCACCGCGCCCGTCTACTTCAACAGCACCATCGTCCTCTTCCTGGGCGGCTTCATGATCGCCCTGACCATGGAGAAATGGAACGTCCATCGCCGCATCGCCCTCTGGGTCATCCGCACCGTCGGCGGAGGACCGGCTCGCCTCGTGCTGGGGTTCATGCTCGCCGCCGCCCTGCTCTCCATGTGGATTTCCAACACGGCGACCGCGATCATGATGGTTCCGGTGGGTCTGGCCGTGATCCTGAGGCTGGAGGAACAGTTCGGCAGAGAGCGCACTCGCACGTTCTCCGTGGCCGTAATGCTCGGAATCGCCTACGCCTGCTCGGCCGGGGGCATCGCCACATTGGTGGGAACTCCACCCAATCTCTCCATGGAGCGCATCTTCCAGATCACTTTTCCCGAGGCGCCGCCCCTGACCTTCGGGGTGTGGTTCGTCATGGCGGCCCCCATTTCGATTCTTTTGCTCGCCTGCGCCTGGACCCTGATCACCCAGGTCTTCTTCCGCATACCCAACGAGGTTTCCATCGACCGGGATGTGGTTGAGTCGGAAATGCGCAAACTCGGACCCATCGGCTTCGAGGAAAAGGCGATTCTCGCGGTTTTCGGCCTGACCGCGTTCCTCTGGGTCTTCCGCGCCCCCATCGCCATCGGCGGACTCACCATTCCAGGTTGGTCCTCCTTCCTTCCCTTCGGCCACCTCATCGACGACGGAACCGTGGCCATCACCATGGCCTCCATCCTCTTCCTGGTCCCGGCCCGGTCCCGCCGCGGCGAATCGAGGGCGGTGATGGGGCCCGAGGTGGTGCGTCGGCTGCCCTGGAACATCGTGCTGCTCTTCGGGGGAGGCTTCGCCCTGGCCCACGGCTTCCGGATAACCGGACTGGCCCGCTTCATCGGCCAAGCATTCGACGGGTTGGGCGCTGTTCCTCCCGTCGTCCTCGTCCTGCTCATCTGCCTGGCCATCACCTTCCTGACCGAGCTCACCTCCAACACGGCCACCACCGAAATGGTGCTGCCCATCTTCGCCGCCGTCGCCGTGTCCACCGGAATTCACCCCCTCATGCTCATGATCCCCGCCACCCTGTCCACCTCCTGCGCCTTCATGATGCCCGTGGCTACGCCTCCCAACGCCGTGGTCTTCGGCAGCCGCCGCGTCAGGATCTCCGAGATGGCACGGGTCGGCATCGTCCTCAACATCGTGGGAGCGGTGGTGATCACCCTGGTCTTCCACGGTCTGGGACAGCTCCTTTTCGGCATCGAACCGGGAATCCTGCCGGACTGGGCCCGGCCGGCAGGGTGAGGACGGCGGACCGCCATCGTGGCCTATCTGATGAACCAGGGCATATTGCCCAGGACCGGCAAAGGGGTCAGTCCAATTATTCATGATTCAGCCTTATCTAATAAACATCCATTCCAGGTTTGAGTTTGAGCTCACGCCCTCCCCGGTCTTTGGCCGCATTCGCTCAAAAAATCCTTCCACGAGGTTTCCCTTGGGAGTCTCCAAGGCCAGGTGATAGTGGTTACTCATGATCACGTAGGCATGCAGCCTCCAGCCACAACTTGCACAGGCTTCGAAGAGGGCTTTCTCAAACTCTATTCCGGATTGCGCCATGGTGAACAGGTCCGTGCGGTAGTTACGGCGGGACAGGATATGGTAGATCGCTCCGGGATACTGAATGCGCGGTTTCCTGGCCATGGTCGCAATCCATGGAAGCCATGAAACTCAGCCAATACCAAACATCAAGGCCTGACCCGAATGGCGCTTAGTTAAGCGACTTTTGGAATGTTCGATCATCTCGGAGAAGGAAGGGGTCAAGACGTAAAAAGTTATGCCTTACAGGGTCAGCAGGTCACGCCGAAAGGCGGATCGTCTTGTAAAAGTGTATGGAGTACAACGGAATACAGTTTTTAAGACCTGACCCTTTTCTTTCGGAAGGCATCACTTTTCTACGGCATGACCCCGACTGGCGTCCATACTATATTCCTCTACAAACGCGCTTAACTAAGCGCCATTCAGACCTGACCCTTTTGGCCTTCTCTTGTGTATGAGAGTTTATCCTGCCGGAAGCACCATAAAATTCCTGCATAAGAAAAATAGTGTAATGTCCTGAGGAAAAATCTGTTAATGGAGAAGAAAGGAGGCTACACCATGAAAAAGAAAATAGCACCGAGTGAAAGCATACAGCAAGCCCTAATGAAGAGATACTTCAGTGATGGGCATCGGTAGGAAGAAGCGGCCAAATCGGCACTTTCGGACCGATCCCTTTTTCTTCCCATGAGTTAAAGTTTAACGGCCGTCCAGCTATATCCTTGAATTACCATTTGGACTTCATCGAAATCGAAATCGAGAAGAAGGCTGTCTCTTGCATCCGCCGTGATAAGTTTAAAGATCCCATCTGGAACAAGAGAAAAGCGGAACTGAAAATTTAACTCGCTGACCCCTCGAATGTAGAACAGACCACATGCCTTTGTTCCTTCAAGCCACACTCCCACTGGACTCGGATTGGTTGCTTCCAAACATTTCACATAAGATTTGAACTTCTCGGAGAACAGTTCGCTTGGCGAAAACCAGTAAGCTTTTTTTTCAAGAAAGTTCAGGCCAGTGGAATTTTTCCTGATAGACTCCACCTCTTTAATTGAAGTGAGGCAATCCGCTGTAACTTTCTGATTGGTAAGTTCAGTAAGCTGAGCTAAATAGGGCTCTATTGCCGCCTGGTAGGCTAGCTTCGCAGATAATTCACTCCGCATAGTATTCCTTCGATTTATCGTTTTTGAGTCTTGGTCGCCCATACCGATTTCTAACAACCTCGCCGGTTTGGGGATCCGTCTTCACTGTTCCTGCCTCCCAATGCGGCTGACCTAGTTGGTTCCGATCTTTCGTTTGCTGTTGGACAGACCTTATCTGAGTCCCTCCACCTGGCTTTGGAGTCTCATATGTATATTCCCGACCGGAGGCGTTACGGGACTGGGATACAGGCTGCTGACTTGTCGGGATACCTTCTTGTCGCATTGCCTCTCGTCGCGCAGCCCGCGAAGTCTGTGCATTCTTTGAAGCCGCCTTGGCCAAGCCAAGAGCTTCATCGGCGGCTTTAAACACTCCCAGGCCGGGGATCAATGCCGCTGTGTTGAGTCCAAAGTTCCCCGTGTGTTTCCACGTCCACTCCCAATTAATCACATTGTGGGATATATCCCGGATATCGGCAAGGACATCCAAGCCCAACAATGCCTGTGCCGCCGTGCCCGCCGCGGTTACATCATCGCTGAAATCGCCCAGGATTACCTGATTAAGGGTTCTTTCCAGGTAGGATTTTCTAAATCCGGGAAGCTCGAAGTGATTGTCCTCTTCAAAGTCTCGCATTATGGCGAGCAGCTCTGCGAAATTTTCAGCATAATTCAAAGTTTCGGAGAACAAATCGCCGCGGAATTGATCGCCATCGTAGTAGTAGAAGAAGGCGTCGAATGACACTTCCCCTCCTATTGGATCATAAACAACGGAGCCGGATAATCCATTCCCCAGATCGACCTCCCGTATCCAGGTGCCATTCTCCTGGTATAATTCACTGGCCCATGTAAAGGGGTATCTCGGATCGGCTTCCTCATTTACATGGTCATCATTGGGCGGCGGCTGCAGGTCCATACCCAGATAATCGTAGAAATTGACCGGGTCGTTGCCGACGAAGCCGTAGAGGTTCAATCCTCCATCCTCTTCGATGGGATCGCGGTTGATGAAGCGGCCGAGGCCGGGCTCGTAGTAGCGGTGGCCGTAGTAGACCAGCCCCGTCTCGTCGTCGGTGTATTTGGTGGAAAAGCGGAAGGGATTGTCATCGCTGTAATCCCCGCTGCTTTGCAGTATGATCCGGCCAAAGGCGTCGTATTCATAGGAGGCGACCAAGGCGCCGGCCTGGTCGTAGAGACCTACGATATTGCGCGATCCGTCGTAGATGGGGTAGTAGCGCTTGGAGGTGAGCTCATCGTCGATCATGAGCAGGCCTCCGACTCCACCGGCGCCGTGAAGAGTAGTGGATACATCCAGCCCCCAGGTGAAGGTGCGTTGCACGCTGCCGGTGGAATTGAGCTCGGCTATCAAATTCCAACCCTGATAAACAAATTTCTTGTTCAGGGTCGACCCGGTGTATTTTCCAATCCGCCGGCCTAGGTAATCGTATTTGTATTTGTAGTGGGTGGTTCCGACCGTGACCTTGACCAGGCGGTCTTCGGCATCGTAGGCGTAGTCTTTGGCGCCATAATCGGTCATGTTTCCGGCATTGTCGTAATCGACGGTCAACGCCCGGGCGGTGCTGTACTGATTGAGCCCGTCGTGCGGGTTACTTGAAGTATAAGTGCCCGAAACATCGTTCTGATGGCCTCCGGTCCGGTTGCCCATATGGTCCAACGTGTAGGACTGGCGGGTTCCCGCGATTGCTGTGGTCGAACTCACGCTCCAGGAAGTGTTCATCTCGTAGAGACGGTACCCGGTAAGCTCGTTGCGGTCGTTGTAGGAGGTGAGGGCTCCCCAACGGTCCTTGGTGGGGCGCAAATCCTCCACGACCAGACCGGAAGTCTTTTCGTAACTCCTGCGCCCCAAAGTATCGTAGGTATAACGGGCTTCCTGGTCCTTGGTCAGATCCGAGCCCCACTTGTGTATGAGCTTATCCTGTCGGTAGCTGTCACTACGGTAAACCACGTCCTGGGAATAGCTGCCATGCTGGAGGTAGTCAACCACGTTGGCCTTCACGTGATAGGTGTAGTCGAAAACGGTGCTGGTGGAATGATCGGCCTTGATCTGGTCCAGGCGGCCGGTTCCATCGTAGGTATAGGTGTTCTTGTAGGTGGTATCGTTCTTGAAGTTGAAGGATTTCAGTCGTCCCCAGAATCCCTCGTGGGTGGGATCGGGACTGACCGAAGTTGACGACCCCAGCGCCGGACCGTCGGCGTAGTCGTAGTTGATGACGTCATTGGTCTGGTGGTAGAAGTAGCTGGAAAGACCCGGAATTGGCTCGACACCAACTCATGCCTTCTTCTCCTTCGGGAAACCAAAAATCATGAATAATTGGACTGACCCTCTTTGGGCCTTCCCGGATATCGGCGGCGAGATTTTCACCAATTCCCTTGGAGGTTGCGGCTTCGATCAGACCGGGGGCGGGGTGAGTCGGTGCAAAAAATCCCCAGGCGCGGTTTTCGGTCCATGGTAGCGTTGCGACCAGTAGGGCAAGCAACCAAGGGTAGAGACTTCTTCTTTTCCGGGCCAGGATCATTTTACCTCTAATTTAGAACCTCAAAGGAGCAAGAGGAAGCACGATATTACGGATAAATTGGCCCGCTAGCACGAGCCGCAAGTCAACTGTAGGGAAAGCAGATGCGGATTCCTCAATAAAATGCAGATGGAGGCTACTGTTTCAGCCTCAGCCTCACGGCAAAGATGAGTCTTTCCCTCCTGCGAACTGCAAAAACACTTCGATGATGCTGTGCAGTTTCTTAGGGTCACCGTACCCAACAAACTGGGTATTTTCGACTTTGCAGTGCATCCAATCATTTTCCCCATTGTCTACCAAAAGAGCGGGCATCTCGCGTTTTTCTAACAATGTTTCCTTCAAATCCACACAAACCGCCCAGCCTGGATTATCGATACAATCGATTTTAACACCATACTGATGCTCCCAATCACCATTGCATTGGGATTGATACCAGTCTTCCAATTTAGACAACATTTGATCAGAGGCGATCATAGATTCCCTCTTCTTCGCTCTAGTTCCCTCGCAATTCTAATATCTTGCTTTGTTGCAGGACGGGTAGTCTCTTCACCAAGATTGATTTTCCCACTTGGGCCGACATTGATCGGCCTGGATTGAACATGCGGGGTCGGTATGCTCGTCTGCATCCCTTTATCAAAGTGAGCTTTCCCGGTCAAGTCTATGTGCCCTTTCGTCCCTGGAGTAGTAAATGGAACGGTATTTTTCCCAAGTTGCTGCTGTAGTTCAACAGCCATCTCATCAGCATTTTTCGAAGCTGCCTTGGCCAAGCCCAGGGCTTCATCGGCGGCTTTAAACACTCCCAGGCCGGGGATCAATGCCGCTGTGTTGAGTCCAAACTTGCCCGCGTGTTTCCACGTCCACTCCCAATTAATCACATTGTGGGATATATCCCGGATATCGGCAAGGACATCCAAGCCGGTCAAGCCCAACAATGCCTGTGCCGCCGTGCCCGCCCCGGTTACATCACCGCTGAAATCGCCCAGGATTACCTGATTAAGAGTTCTTTCCAGGTAGGATTTTCTATATCCGGGAAGCTCGAAGTGATTGTCCTCTTCAAAGTCTCGCATTATTGCCAACAGCTCTGCGAAATTTTCAGCATAATCCAAAGTTTCGGAGAACAAATCGCCGCGGAATTGATCGCCATCGTAGTAGTAGAAGAAGGCGTCGAAGGACACTTCTCCTCCTATGGGATCATAAACAACGGAGCCGGATAATCCATTCCCCAGGTCGACGGCTCGTATCCAGGTGCCATTCTCCTGGTATAATTCACTGGCCCATGTAAAGGGGTATCTCGGATCGGCTTCCTCATTTACATGGTCATCATTGGGCGGTGGCCCCAGATCCATGCCCAGGTAATCGTAGAAATTGATCAGGTCGTTGCCGACGAAGCCGTAGAGGTTCAATCCGCCGTCCTCTTCGATCGGGTCGCGGTTGATGAAACGGCCGAGATCGGGCTCGTAGTAGCGGTGGCCGTAGTAGACCAGCCCCGTTTCGTCGTCGGTGTACTTGGTGGAAAAGCGGAAGGGATTGTCATCGCTGTAATCCCCGCTGCTTTGCAGTATGATCCGGCCAAAGGCGTCGTACTCATAGGAGGCGACCAAGGCGCCGTCCTGGTCGTAGAGACCTGTGATATTGCGCGATCCGTCGTAGATGGGGTAGTAGCGCTTGGAGGTGAGTTCATCGTCGATCATGAGCAGGCCTCCGACTCCACCGGCTCCGTGAAGGGTGGTGGATACATCCAGCCCCCAGGTGAAGGTGCGTTGCACGCTGCCGGTGGAATTGAGCTCGGCTATCAAATTCCAACCCTGATAAACAAATTTCTTGTTCAGGGTCGACCCGGTGTATTTTCCAATCCGCCGGCCTAGGTAATCGTATTTGTATTTGTAGTGGGTGGTTCCGACCGTGACCTTGACCAGGCGGTCTTCGGCATCGTAGGCGTAGTCTTTGGCGCCATAATCGGTCATGTTTCCGGCATTGTCGTAATCGACGGTCAAATTGCGGGCGGTGCTGTACTGATTGAGCCCGTCGTGCGGATTACTCGAAGTATAAGTGCCCGAAACATCGTTCTGATGGCCTCCGGTCCGGTTGCCCATATGGTTCAACGTGTAGGACTGGCGGGTCCCCGCGATTGCCGTGGTCGTACTCACGCTCCAGGAAGTGTTCATCTCGTAGAGACGGTACCCGGTGAGCTCGTTGCGGTCGTTGTAGGAGGTGAGGGCTCCCCAACGGTCCTTGGTGGGGCGCAAATCCTCCACGACCAGACCGGAAGTCTTTTCGTAACTCTTGCGCCCCAAAGTATCGTAGGTATAACGGGCTTCTTGGTCCTTGGTCAGATCCGAGCCCCACTTGTGTATGAGCTTATCCTGCCGGTAGCTGTCACTACGGTAAACCACGTCCTGGGAATAGCTGCCATGCTGGAGGTAGTCAACCACGTTGGCATTCGCGTGATAGGTGTAGTCGAAAACGGTGCTGGTGGAGTGATCGGCCTTGATCTGGTCCAGGCGGCCGGTTCCATCGTATGTATAGGTGTTCTTGTAGGTGGTGTCGTTCTTGAAGTTGAAGGATTCCTTCTTCGACTCCTGTCTTTGGGACAACACTACTTAGCTGCTATAAAGTTCCAGTCCTCCTTTTTTAAGGCATATTCAAACTCAGCCTGCTCCAGTGCCTCGCCTACTGATGAATGGCAGGTATCAGTCAATTCATCGCCTTCTTTTCCATAATGGATTAAAAAGACAGACTCATCGCCAGCAAGGCGAACAAGTTTGAGCACTGCCGTTCGCTCAATTTCTTTACCGCCACGACTGTGATGTGTCGCTCCAGTTGGCTTGCTGCTTGAGAGGTCAGCCTCTGCTATAATAGTATCTGTATTCATCGATTCAAGGATCTGGGATGACTTCAACGATGGCATTCTCAATGACCCTTCCATCTTCTAGAACTTCAAAGTGTGCGTGATGGTTTGCCGGGTTTCGTGTCTCGTGTACACCATATCTGAACTGGCGTGTTCCATCTGCCGCAACGTAACGCCCTGGTGAGACTTCTCGATATCCAGGTCCAAGGTAATTCTCTGCCTGCCTCAACAAACCGCTTTCAGTGAGTTGCCCGCTCGGATACTCAGCTGCTCTACCCCGCGGATGAACCTTAGGGGCAACAGATGGTAGCGATGGACTTTTCGAAGCCGCCTTTGCCAAGCCAAGGGCTTCATCGGCGCTTTTGATGACTCCCAGGAAGGGGACCAATGCCACTGTGTTGAGTCCAAAGTTGCCCGCGTGTTTCCACGTCCACTCCCAATTAATCACATTGTGGGATATATCCCGGATATCCGTGGCAATATCCAAGCCGGTCAGGCCCAAGAATGCCTGAGCTGCCGTGCCCGCCGCGGTTACATCACCGCTGAAATCGCCAAAAATAACCTGATTAAGGGTTCTCTCCAGGTAGGATTTTCTATATCCGGGAAGCTCGAAGTGATTGTCCTCTTCAAAGTCTCGCATTATTGCCAACAGCTCTGCGAAATTTTCAGCATAATCCAAAGTTTCGGAGAACAAATCGCCGCGGAATTGATCGCCATCGTAGTAGTAGAAGAAGGCGTCGAAGGACACTTCTCCTCCTATGGGATCATAAACAACGGAGCCGGATAATCCATTCCCCAGATCGACCGCCCGAATCCAGGTGCCATTCTCCCGGTATATTTCACTGGCCCATGTAAAGGGGTATCTCGGGTCAGGTTCTTCATTTACATGGTCATCATTGGGCGGCGGCCCCAGGTCCATACCGAGGTAATCGTAGAAATTGACCGGGTCGTTGCCGACGAAGCCGTTGAGGTTCAATCCTCCGTCCTCTTCGATCGGGTCGCGGTTGATGAAGCGGCCTAGTTCGGGCTCGTAGTAGCGGTGGCCGTAGTAGACCAGCCCCGTTTCGTCGTCGGTGTATTTGGTGGAAAAGCGGAAGGGATTGTCATCGCTGTAATCCCCGCTGCTTTGCAGTATGATCCGGCCAAAGGCGTCGTATTCATAGGAGGCGACCAAGGCGCCGTCCTGGTCGTAGAGGCCCACGATATTGCGCGATCCGTCGTAGATGGGATAGTAACGCTTGGAGGTGAGTTCATCATCGATCAGGAGCAGGCCTCCGACTCCGCCGGCGCCGTGCAAGGTGGTGGATACATCCAGCCCCCAGGTGAAGGTGCGTTGGACGCTGCCGGTGGAACTGAGTTCGGCTATCAGGTTCCAGCCCTGATAAACAAATTTCTTGTTCAGAGTCGACCCGGTGTATTTGCCAATCCGCCGGCCCAGGTAATCGTACTTGTATTTGTAGTGGGTGGTTCCCACCGTGACCTTGACCAGGCGGTCCTCGGCATCGTAGGCGTAGTCTTTGGCGCCATAGTCGGTCATGTTCCCGGCATTGTCGTAATCGACGGTCAAATTGCGGGCGGTGCTGTACTGATTGAGCCCATCGTGAGGGTTAACTGAAGTATAAGTGCCCGAAACATCGTTCTGATAGCCTCCCGTCCGGTTGCCCATGTGGTCCAAGGTGTAGGACTGACGGGTTCCCGCAATTGCCGTGGTCGTACTCACGATCCAGGAGGTGTTCATCTCGTAGAGACGGTACTCGGTAAGCTCGTTGCGATCGTTGTATGAGGTGCGGGCTCCCCAACGGTCCTTGATGGGGCGCAAATCCTCAACCACCAGACCGGAGGTCTTTTCATAACTCCTGCGACCAGGCTGTCGTAGGTATAACGGGCTTCCTGATCCTTGGTCAGATCGGTGCCCCACTTGTGTATGAGCTTATCCTGCCGGTAGCTGTCACTACGGTAAACCACGTTCTGGGAATAGCTGCCATGCTGGAGGTAGTCAACCACATTGGCATTCACGTGATAGGTGTAGTCGAAAACGGTGGTGGTGGAATGATCGGCTTTGATCTGGTCCAGGCGGCCGGTTCCATCGTAGGTATAGGTGTTCTTGTAGGTGGTATCGTTCTTGAAGTTGAAGGATTTCAGTCGTCCCCAGAAACCCTCGTGGGTGGAATCGGGACTGACCGAAGATGACGATCCCGGGGCTGGACCGTCGGCATAGTCGTAGTTGATCACGTCATTGGTCTGGTGGTAGAAGTATCTGGAACGACCCGGACCTGGCTCGACACCAACTCATGTATTTTTCCCCTCCGGACAACCAAAAATCATGAATAATTGGACTGACCCTTTTTGGCCTTCTCAGACTCCATGCTGGAGGTAGTCAACCACATTGGCATTCACGTGATAGGTGTAGTCGAAAACGGTGGTGGTGGAATGATCGGCTTTGATCTGGTCCAGGCGGCCGGTTCCATCGTAGGTATAGGTGTTCTTGTAGGTGGTATCGTTCTTGAAGTTGAAGGATTTCAGTCGTCCCCAGAAACCCTCGTGGGTGGAATCGGGACTGACCGAAGATGACGATCCCGGGGCTGGACCGTCGGCATAGTCGTAGTTGATCACGTCATTGGTCTGGTGGTAGAAGTATCTGGAACGACCCGGACCTGGCTCGACACCAACTCATGTATTTTTCCCCTCCGGACAACCAAAAATCATGAATAATTGGACTGACCCTTTTTGGCCTTCTCAGACTCCATGCTGGAGGTAGTCAACCACATTGGCATTCACGTGATAGGTGTAGTCGAAAACGGTGGTGGTGGAATGATCGGCTTTGATCTGGTCCAGGCGGCCGGTTCCATCGTAGGTATAGGTGTTCTTGTAGGTGGTGTCGTTCTTGAAGTTGAAGGATTTCAGTCGTCCCCAGAATCCCTCATGGGTGGGATCGGGACTGACCGAAGATGACGATCCCGGCGCTGGACCGTCG
This sequence comes from Opitutales bacterium, assembly GCA_965218995.1. Classification (GTDB taxonomy): domain Bacteria; phylum Verrucomicrobiota; class Verrucomicrobiia; order Opitutales; family UBA2995; genus JAABVD01. Next base: position 231,502 of record CBDCML010000004.1, on the reverse strand, counting down.
GCATAGTCGTAGTTGATCACGTCATTGGTCTGGTGGTAGAAGTATCTGGAACGACCCGGACTTGGCTCGACACCAACTCATGTATTTTTCCCCTCTGGACAACCAAAAATCATGAATAATTGGACTGACCCTCTTTGGGCCTTCAGGGGCGGGGTGGGTCGGCGCGATAATACGGTTAAATTGCACCGCTGGCGCGAGCCGATAGGCCGACCAAAAGGAGTTAGGTGCGGGTTAGGGCGGATGTCCAAAGAGTAGCTATCTTGCTGTCCTTGCCCTTATTTTTTCCTGAAAACTCCCCAAATAACCCTGCTAACAATAATAGCTCTAGTGGCCGTTTACTTTGTAACAACATCGAATTCTCCATCGCTATGTGAGCACACGTTGAAGTCGTATTCCTCAAGCAAAACTACTAAGTCTTTGCCCAACTCGAGTCCAATGATCTTCATCTCGGATAAAGGAGGTTCGTGGGCAAACTCTCCGTGATGTTCGCAGATGGTATCGAGAAAACCGGCAGTCATTTCCGATCCCTCAAATATAGTTATCCCAGTTGCCAGTGGATCACAATCATTATAAGGAATACTGCCTTGGGCTCTGAAAACATCGTTGTTTTTCTCGGAGTTAATTGCCCACACATGCATTTCCTTTGCGAACTTAAGTAGCTCCACTCCGTACTCAGGGTCGAAAACCACCGCGATTTTATGGCTAGTCTGATTACTCATTTACTTTGGAAGCTCATCCGGGGTTGCTGGTCGAATTCCACCCGGGGTCGATTTGTCGTGAGTGTGAGGGGTTGGGATGTCTTGGTTCGTCTTTTTGTTCCAATGTTCGTGCGGATTCGCATGCTGCGTATCCACACGTTTGACCTGATCAAATCCCCTTGGATTTTGTGGATTAGGCTTCCATTCAGCCACCGGCGTCCGAAGGGAGGCGCGATGCCTGCGGGGGCGCTTTCGTTCATCCTGCGACAGCGTTAGGAGATAGATTGCCGACACAACTCATCGATGGTTTCCACATCGGTGGTAAGTAGCAAGTTCCCTGGAATGTCTTCATCAACGAAGATGCCTAGCCCGAAAAACTCACAAAAAATTATTGTCCTAGGTTGTTAAAGATGTTAACTTATTGATTACTAAACACTTAAGTAAACACCAACAACAACCAGGACAATGACACACTGTAGGCAAGAGATTTTTCAATTTCAAGGCTTGAAAAGCCGAAAAGTAACGACGGATTTCACCGGGGGTTATCTCAGTAGTGATGGTGGAGGGCTCTTTCTTCGTGAAGTGGAACGGCGCCATCGCATCATCACAAAGCTGTCTCATTGTTTTGCCGATACGCGTAATCAGCGCTTTGTCGAACATCGCGTGGTGGAGTTATTGGCCCAGCGCATCAACGGGATTTCCCTGGGTTATGAGGATCTAAACGACCACGACCGGTTGCGCCTGGACCCGGTGCATGCCTTGTTGGCGGGCAAGACCGATATCACTGGTGAGAAACGCGTCTATCGCCAAGACCGCGGCAAGGCTCTGGCCGCCAGAGCCACCCTTAATCGCTTGGAGTTGGGGGCCTGTGGAGGCGATGGACGTTACTGTAAAATTTTGGCCAATGCCGACAGTATTGAAGCCTTGCTCATAAGCGAAGGGCTCAAGGCGATCCCGCCCCGAAGCAAGGAGATCGTGTTGGACTTCGATGCCACCGATGATCCGTTGCATGGCCAACAGCAGGGAGCTTATTTTCATGGCTACTATAAAAGCTACTGCTACCTGCCGCTGTATTGTTTTTGCGGCAACATCCCTTTGTGGGCGCAGTTGAGAGACTGCAAACGCGACGCCAGCGATGGAACGGTAGAGGCGCTGGCTAAAATGGTGCCGATGATCCGGAAGCGTTTTGGCAAAGAGGTGCGTGTCGTTGTACGTGCAGACAGTGGGTTTGCCCGCGAAGCGATCATGAAGTTTTGTGAGAAAGAGAAGCTGTATTATTGCTTCGGATTGGCCAAAAACCCGACGATTAAAGCGCTGATGAAGAATACTTTAGCCGAGATGCGCGAGCAGATTGAAGCCGGGAAACTGACTTTGCCATGTCGGCGCTTTGTGGAGTTTGGCTACCGCACTACAAAAAGCTGGAGTCGATTTCGGCGGGTGGTGGGCAAAGCGGAAGTGCTGGCCAAAGGGGAAAATCCGCGTTTTGTGGTGACCAACTTGCCCGCGGAGGGCTTTGCCGGGGATGCTCCCCCCCAGCGCTTTGCCGCGAGGCGCCTCTACGAGCAGTTTTACTGTGCCCGAGGGGACATGGAGAACCGCATCAAGGAGCAACAACTGGACTTGTTTGCCGATCGCACCAGCACTCACTTCAAAGCTTCCAATCAGTTGCGTTTGTGGTTTTCGAGTTTTGCCCACCTGATGCTCTCCCGGATGCAAGCCGAGTTACTCCAAGGCACCCAATGGTCCCGTGCGACGATTGGCCAGATACGCTTGAAGCTGTTCAAGATCGCAGCGCGTGTGCGCATCAGTTGCCGCCGTATCCATTTTGAGTTGGCTAGCGCTTACCCCTATTGGCAGGACTTTGCCAAGGCCCATGCCAACCTCCAGGCAGCTGGGTTCACCTAAAAAACGCTCTGGTGCAACGCTGGCGGCTAGATCCAGCCCCCTAAGAGAGGGGGCCATGGATGTTGCATGCCGTTGAGAAAAAAGGGATGCGAAACCGGCTTTGAGCAGCGTCGTATTTGCCAATCTGAGAGAAAAATTTAGGCTGGAACACGCCGAGTTGGTCCGAGACCCGCTGATCGTTCGCCTCAGAGCAGAATCGGAAAAATTTGTGAGACATGCGGGCTAGGCGATCACCTTTACTATTACCCAACACCAAACCTTCTAAGAGTGGTCTCCCCTCGCCGCTTTTGGTCTTCGAAACCATAGAAGGTTTTTCATTTAGAAATCGGTCAAGACGACAGGATTCTGGAAAGTCTTTCACTTCCATGCGGGAAGGAAGGAATAAGGATTCGTGTCCTTCTTGGCCAAACTCATTGTCAACTGAAACTCGGAGGCCAAGGTCAACCTCCTTGTATTTTCCAGAGTCTTCAGCAAAAATCCAAAGGGGATGTTCGCTCAGAACAAGCAAACTGGCCGCGCAGCAGCCATGAAAGGAGGGATTCTCTGAATCCTTCAAGATTCCTCCTTGAGCATAGACTGCACGCCAAGGATTGCGAGTGAGCTTCTCTAGCTCTTGCAGTGAACCACTTTCCATCATTGGTCAAAGTGGATGGTTTCACGACCAACCGAACTGCGTCCGGGCAGGTCAACTCGCGCACCTCCTCCGTTGTGGGGTATCCTAATTTGAGTGCCGTCTTCGGATACTCGCCTAACACCACCCTTCGGTCCGAGGGGATGTTGGGTTACTTTCTGCCCCTTCGTTTGATTTCGGAAAATACTCTTCGCTGCCGCCGTTCGCCCTTGGTTTAGGTTCCCTACGATTCGTCGGTTTTTTTCAATTGCATCTGGACTTCCTTCAGCTTCGCTTGAGAGGCAAATATACGGACCGAGTGGTCGCCAAAAAACCGGAAAAAAATGTGATCCTCTTTGTCTGCCTGTCTCTCTGTTAATAGCCAATCATAGTCAAAGTCATTTGGGCTTTTATAGCCCATTTCATCTATTTCAAATTCATCTGAATTAAACTGAGTATCGCTGCAAAAATCAAGGTTTAGTTCCAAATATAAAAGACCCTCAAATATGATCAAAACTGGTGGAAGCCCTTTTCCCCATGTTTGATTTGGTTCAAAACTAAAGTAGGCCTTCTTAGCTTCTACGGAAAATCTCGAAAAATTATAGCAATTATGAAGGTCGAAGATCTTCTCCCCCTGAATAAGTGCGTTACCCTGGTCAATTTTAAAGTTTTTCCTCATTGCTCAACGTTTCTGTCGTTCAAGATATTTTCTGACGACCCGGATGTCTTGCTGGGTTGCAGGCCGAACTATGGACTTATTACTACTAGTATTATAAGCTGGTTGATTAGGACCCATCAGATTCCGCGGGGATACCTTGATATGAGGAGTTGGAATATCGGCATGTGATCTTCCAGCCAAGTCAACATCCATCCGTTGGCTTGGGGAACGCAAAGTAACTCGGTGTCTCCCAGCATTTTGCTGGACTAGGTCAGTTGCTTGGGCAGTTAGGGACTTTTCTCCCTTCTTTGAGGCTGCCTTTGCCAGACCGAGGGCTTCATCGGCGGCTTTAAACACTCCCAGGCCGGGGATCAATGCCGCTGTGTTGAGTCCAAACTTGCCCGCGTGGTTCCACGTCCACTCCCAGTTAATGAGATTGTGGGATATATCCCGGATATCGGTAACAAAATCGAAGCCGGTCAGGCCCAATAATGCCTGTGCCGCCGTGCCCGCCGCGGTTACATCACCGCTGAAATCGCCAAAAATAACCTGATTAAGGGTTCTCTCCAGGTAGGATTTTCTATATCCGGGAAGCTCGAAGTGATTGTCCTCTTCAAAGTCTCGCATTATAGCGTACAGCTCTGCGAAATTTTCAGCATAATTCAAAGTTTCGGAGAACAAATCGCCGCGGAATTGATCGCCATCGTAGTAGTAGAAGAAGGCGTCGAATGACACTTCTCCTCCTATTGGATCATAAACAACGGATCCGGATAATCCATTGCCCAGGTCGACGGCTCGTATCCAGGTGCCATTTTCCTGGTATATTTCACTGGCCCAGGTAAAGGGGTATCTCGGATCGGCTTCCTCATTTACATGGTCATCATTGGGCGGTGGCCCCAGATCCATGCCCAGGTAATCGTAGAAATTGATCGGGTCGTTGCCGACGAAGCCGTAGAGGTTCAATCCGCCGTCCTCTTCGATCGGGTCGCGGTTGATGAAACGGCCGAGATCGGGCTCGTAGTAGCGGTGGCCGTAGTAGACCAGCCCCGTTTCGTCGTCGGTGTACTTGGTGGAAAAGCGGAAGGGATTGTCATCGCTGTAATCCCCGCTGCTTTGCAGAATGATTCGGCCAAAGGCATCGTATTCATAGGAAGCCACCAAGGCGCCGTCCTGGTCGTAGAGACCTGTGATATTGCGCGATCCGTCGTAGATGGGGTAGTAGCGCTTGGAGGTGAGTTCATCGTCGATCATGAGCAGGCCTCCGACTCCACCGGCTCCGTGAAGGGTGGTGGATACATCCAGCCCCCAGGTGAAGGTGCGTTGCACGCTGCCGGTGGAATTGAGCTCGGCTATCAAATTCCAACCCTGATAAACGAATTTCCTGTTCAGGGTCGACCCGGTGTATTTTCCAATCCGCCGGCCTAGGTAATCGTATTTGTATTTGTAGTGGGTGGTTCCGACCGTGACCTTGACCAGGCGGTCTTCGGCATCGTAGGCGTAGTCTTTGGCGCCATAATCGGTCATGTTTCCGGCATTGTCGTAATCGACGGTCAACGCCCGGGCGGTGCTGTACTGATTGAGCCCGTCGTGCGGATTACTCGAAGTATAAGTGCCCGAAACATCGTTCTGATGGCCTCCGGTCCGGTTGCCCATATGGTCCAACGTGTAGGACTGGCGGGTTCCCGCGATTGCTGTGGTCGAACTCACGCTCCAGGAAGCGGTCATCTCGTAGAGACGGTACCCGGTGAGCTCGTTGCGGTCGTTGTAGGAGGTGAGGGCTCCCCAACGGTCCTTGGTGGGGCGCAAATCCTCCACGACCAGACCGGAAGTCTTTTCGTAACTCCTGCGTCCCAAAGTATCGTAGGTATAACGCGCTTCCTGGTCCTTGGTCAGATCAGAGCCCCACTTGTGTATGAGCTTATCCTGAAGATAGCTGTCGCTACGGTAAACCACGTCCTGGGAATAGCTGCCATGCTGGAGGTAGTCAACCACGTTGGCATTCACGTGATAGGTGTAGTCGAAAACGGTGGTGGTGGAATGATCGGCCTTGATCTGGTCCAGGCGGCCGGTTCCATCGTAGGTATAGGTGTTCTTGTAGGTGGTATCGTTCTTGAAGTTGAAGGATTTCAGTCGTCCCCAGAATCCCTCATGGGTGGGATCGGGACTGACCGAAGATGACGATCCCGGCGCTGGACCGTCGGCATAGTCGTAGTTGATCACGTCATTGGTCTGGTGGTAGAAGTAGCCGGACCCCGTGGCCAGGTCCTCCTGGGTCGGCTCAAACCAATCGTCGTAGGTAAACTTCCTTTTATTGACCGTGCCTTCGCTCACTTCCCGGTAACCCCCATGCCGTTCGTAAGTGTAGGTGATATCGGGGGTGTAGCGGTCGTCCGAGGAGCTGTTGTAAGGGGAGGGGTAGGCGACCTTCTTGAGCGCGCCGGGCATGGCATAGGATCCCGGATTGGAAGGGTTGTAATATTGGTAATCGATCCAAAAGCCCCTCGGATTGCGTTTTCTGTCCAACTGCCCCGAATCGGTATAATCGTATTCCGTGTACATGCCCGCATCGTCGGTCTTTTTGTGCAACAGGCCGGAGTGAGCATCATACAGCCATTCGGTTTTATCGCCATCCGAACTGAATCCGGAGGGCAGTGTGGAGGAAGTGAAGCTTCCGGTGCGGTAGGTATCCATGCGGGTCATGCGACCCAGGGGATCGGTGTACTGGTATTTTACGGGTTGCGGGACGTGGCCCCATACGTGGGTGACCCGTCCCATGGTGTCGTATTTGTAACGGGTATATTTGGAGGCGTCGTTTTTCTCGGCCGAGACTTCCCCGTAGCTGTTGTATTCATAGGTCGTTCGCAATCCATGGGAATCCTCCATCCAATCCAATTGCCCGTTGGTCTTGTAGGAGTATTGGATGTCCAGATTCCGGCCATCGAAAGCGAATTCCACCCGGCCCAGGGAATCGTAGTGTTGGGAAAACAGATGGCCCTCGGCATTGACGGAGTCCACTTCCAATCCATTTATGTAGGTGGTTTGTTCGGCCAGAAGATTTGCGGTGGAAGTATCGTCGATGTAGGTCTTTTCCACTATTTTTGCCTGGGACCGGTTGGCTTCGGTATAATGGTGAGTCCAATTGCCGAACTTGTCCAAAGCCCCCGTGTAACCGATGGTGCTGTCCCCGGTTGCCCCCACCGTGAATTCGGATATTTTCGTGTAAGCGGATTCAAGTGACCTCAAGGTGGAGCTGTTCTGAGAACCGTAGAGGCCGTGTCCTCCATATCTGTACCAGGCTGAATTGAGTTTCTGATACTGCCAAAAGCGCTCGATCGCGTTGTGATCCGAAGAAATGTCCACGGCGCCATTGCCATTGGTATCCATTGCTTCTCGAACCAACCAGCCAAACCCGTCATACCAATAGACCTTGCCCGGGGCCACGACAACCCCGCTTCCGTTCTTCAGGGTTTCCTGTGTTAGCTGACCGGTGGTGTTGTGGTAATGGTATTCATGCACCAGGGTGCCGGCATTTTTAAAAGTGGGCCTCACCGTCTTGGCCGGACGCCGCAACCAATCCGTATACCGTGTTACCCATGGATTGGTTGTCGCGGAACCGGTCACTTCCTTTGTCCACAGGCAGCCGGAATACGTTCCCGAGGTATCGTATCCATAGGTGTAGGTCTTTGCCGGCTGGGCGGTTCCGGTGACGGTGGAGATCTTACCGTCCTTATAGAGCGTGGTCGTGGTAGTGGAGGTGTTGGGATGAGTTACGGTGGTGACCGTACTGCTGGTGTAGGTTTGGGTGGTGGTGAGTCCGGCGGAATCGGTAATGGTCTTTATTCTTCCACCCGTGTCGTAGGTGTAGGTGGTGGTGAGGGATTTGGAGCTGGATGGATCGTGAACTTTTTCCGTCAGCGGACGGCCGGCAGCGTCCCGGGTGTAGGTGGTGTGAATATCTCCGGGGGTCGTCCAGGTGCCGACGGATTTGCCCTTGATGGTCTTCTTATTAACCCGGTCATAGTCATCGTAAGAGTACTGCGTAACCACTCCATCGGCGTTCGTCTCACTGGTTTTTCGCCAGTCGGTGTAGGTGGCTTCGTAGTAGATGCGCTGAGCGGTGGAGGGGTTGGTGGTAAAGTCGTACTCTTTAACCAGGTAGCCGTACTCATTGTAATTGTAGGCCCGGTGGTACATCCGCTGAAACCCCGTGGTAGTGTATACGTAAACAGCCCGGTAGGCCAGGCGTCCCATGGTATCGTAATAGACCTCTTCGGCGGTGTTCCTGCCCGCATCCGCGTAGGGTAGAACTTCCATGTTCAACCCGTCGATGGCCGCGCCATCAAAGGAAGTCACGTTAGGACTGCTCCTTTTTCCATTCAAGGTAACCACTCGAACAGCCGTCCCGGTAGCGCTTGCGGTAAATACGTATTTACGGGTCGTGGTATTGAAGGTGTAACTTCCCCTCTGGTAGAGGTAAGAGGTTTTCCTTCCATCGGGAAACTCTACCGAAATCAATCGATCGCGGAGGTATTCCTCGGACTCGTCCCAACGGTGTTTCCGGGTGGTGGTGGTGTAGGATTCGCCACTGAGGGAATAGTTGGTATCGACCCTGCGGAAGATGTTCTTGGCCAAGCCGGAGTGGCGTTCTTCGTGATAAGTGGAAGTGGTCTTGTTGATTACCGTCCCGTTATAGGTCGTGGTCACGGTTTGGGGCCAGGCCAGCAATTCGGAGGCATCTTGGACAAAATCGCTGTAGGTGGTAATGATTTGGGCGTCCGTGTTGAGAAGGGTTTCCTTGATTTGTTTGATTTCCCCAATGGCGCTTTTAACTACCGAACCGATATTGTCTCTGGTAAATCGATAGATCTCGGTTCTCTTTCCCGTCTTGTTGAGGTTGTATTCGTAGGGATTGGAGGTGCCCGAGCCGGTGTGATGCTTGTAGTAGACGCTGTGAGAATCCGCGCCATTGCCCGCATCGAACCAATCATAATCCGAATTGCTGGCGTATTCCTTGTAGTCGACCACCACGTCGGATACATTCAGCGTTTTGAGGTAAGCCCAGACGACGCCCTCATTGCTGTACCATTCCATGTGGCGTTCGTATTTTACCGCCGGAGTGGTCCCGGATTTATACCATCCGTCTATTTCGGCATCGGTGGTAATCTCGGTATAGGGATGCTCTCCCGCCTCTCCTTCGAAATCCCTCACGGCCGTTTCATCGATCTCGAAGAAATCGGTCTTGTTTACGGTGAAGCGCTTGACCTTGAATTCGCGATTGATGGTCTCTAACCAACCACTCGTCGAACTGGTGGAGTTGAGCGACGGGTCCGTAATCTCATAGGTTATGAAGGGTGAAAATCCGCTGGTGGGATACATTCCGTCCGAGCCGAGGATGGTGCCAAAATTACCATTTTCGTAAAATTTTATGGCGATTCCACCGCCACTGCTCATGTCCCGGACATCGACCAACCCTTCCGGAACCAAAGCCTGTTTCTGCGTAATGGTGGTTCCTGAAAGTTTAAATTTAAAGACCGCCTGACCTCTATAAACGCTGAAATCGGCGTCGTTGATTTGCACCGTGTCATTGCCGCCGTCGTTTTCAAAGTTTTCCGGCCTCAGAACAATTTTGCCGACGCCCTGATTGAACATGGTATGGCCCAGCCCGATGTGCAGTTCATTTTTTGTTCCCCCGAGAATGGGCTGGGCTTTCCCGAAATGCATCACGGGCTCACTGTTTCTGGTGGGCCGAGCCCGAAACTTGAAGGATGACGCGGAAATGTCCTGACTCCTGATGGCCCCGCTTACGCTGTCGTCCAGCAGGAATTGCAACCCAGGACCCGGCATATCGGAAAACCGCCCGGAAAAGTAAATTTTGAAGGGCCCCATGGGGTTTGAGGTATTCACCCTGACGTTGTAGGTCTTGTTCAGATTGGCCTGAAATTCATACACCGTGGAACTGATCGCTTCAGTGGTGGAATTGAATACGAATTGATCCGTTATTTCTCCGTTCAGGGTGAGGGTCACCCATTGATCGGTTCCGGAAAAATCAGTTCCGGACTTTTTTTGGCCCACCACGTGCACGGTGACGCGGACCGCTTTCGAGTACTCCGCCATCAGACCCGCCGAAGCGGTCATGAATAGCAGCCAGATCAGGATTTTCGCGCCAAGAATAGAAAGTCTCATTGGGAGGTCCCCCTTCCTTCCAGGTGCCGGCGTCGCAACTCATCCAGCGGCAGGTTCGGGACGAAAGGATCGACCGCCTGCTGGGGATTCAATTCCTGCTCCGCAGCCAGTATTTTCTGATCGAGCCTATCGGCAATGCGCTTGAGTGTTATCTCCTTCTCGTCACTGAGGGCTTCAAGCCGCTTGATGGCGTATTTCTCTTCCGCCGACAGATCGGAGGGAAATTCCGCTTTGGCCAGAAGCCCGCGCCAATCCTCGACTTTGTCGGGGATTTCCATTCCTTTCAGCAGCCTTCGGATGACTACGGTGTAGCATTGCTCAGCGCTCTGTCCGTCATGAAGGTACTCCTCGTAGAGCTTGCCCATGACGACCAGTTGCTGGGCCTCCTGGCCTTGAAGCTTGGTCAAAGACTCGGGAAGCGCTTCCTTCAAATCACCAAGCTTGGTCCGGACAACGTGATCGAGGACCTCCCGATGCCCCTGCCACTCACCGGCTGATTGCAGCTCCAAAAAACCTTGGCACAATTTGAAGGCGTCCGAACCGTGCCCCTGTGAATTGGCCGCCCACTTCTCCAATCGATGAAGCGCCTTAGCGTTGTCTCCGGTTTTTAATTCTTCTTTCAAAGCATCTTTTTCGAGCTCCCCGTCGGTCGTGCCGACAGGTTGCCCAAGGGTGGTGCACAGGGGAAAAGCGATGCACAGGATGGATAAGTTTTTCCAAGTCATGAGAGGTAACTTTTAAGGATTTTATGGGATTTCGTGAGAACTTTGGGTCGTTCTATTTTTCGATTCATGGCGGAGTCGGTCCGTGCCAATCAACAGGTTCTTCGAAAAGAAGGTAAATTTTCCACTCATTGTAATTTAACAGTAAGCTATTCATAATAAATAGCTTACAAAATTAGAGCAATTGAAGTCCTTTCGAATTAAAACGACGAAAGGGCAGTGATGACGGCGGAGTTCTCATTACCTGCGGCCGCCTCATGCAGGGGCGTCTTGCCGTCCTCCGCCGAGGTCGTATGCAGCACCCCTGACAGCCCCGACAGGATAAGCAGCATTGCACCCGCACCACGGGGCAGGAATTGAGTTAAGTTACAGCAATAGGCAGATTGCGGAGTTTTCATAATAATGGTCAAACTCCCTAAAACGATTCACTGCCGGGATTTTACTAAAAGAAATCGTGGAATTTTTTTCGCACTTTTGGGAAGAGCCATTCAGGGCTGAGCCTTTTGCCTTCCCTCCCATCATCGGCGGACAACCGCGCCGTTATTGCCAGCAAACTGAACCAGGTCACCAGGACCGCCAGATTCCTGAAAGGAAAATCTACCAGGGCGTGCCCTGCCGTACTTCCCAATCCAACCAGCAGCATGAGAATGACCGGGTCCTTCCATCGCTTGGACTTCAGGATGATCCAGAAGAAGTATCCGGGAATGGAAAACAAGAGCACAGCGCCTACCACCCCCAGTTCGATAAGGGATTCCAGATAATCATTGTGCATGTGCTCCCAGAAGAAGTTCTGATTTCTGCGGGTCATCCAGGGGTGCACGATTTCCTCTCTTTCCCTCTCCAGATCCTGAAAGCGACGAAATCCATGCCTGAAGTTGCCCGCTCCCCAGCCCAGGATGGGCTTTTCATTATACATGGCCCATCCGCATTGATAACCCGATTTGCGTTGTTTAAAGGAGAAATCTTCCGTAATTGCCCGGTTCAGAGTACCGAGATGGCCGGTCCTGGGGTTTTTCAGAAGGTAGAACCCTCCCGCAATCGCCATGAGCAAGGTCACCCCAATCCCAAGGGCAAGCCACCGCTTTGAGATCCCGGAGCGATGAATCCTCGCCACCGCCAATGGCAAAAAAATGAGCAATATTCCCAGTGAACAAAATAAACCGAACCGGGATTTGGAAAAAATCACCGCCGCCAGTATTATCAGCCCCAAGATGGCAAATACAGGCCTCGGAGTGGAAGGGTTGCGAGGGTAATTTTTTGTTAGATTGAGATAGGTGGCCAGGCAGGCGGCAAGGCCGAGATTGAGAAATGCGGCCGCATGGTTTTTATACAAAAATGTGGAAAATAAGAGTCTCTGGCCCACATCAACGGCGGGATAGACACCCAGAATGGTTTGACTGCCAAGGGTCGATTGGATCAGCCCGACCAGCCCGATAAACCCGGCATTCAGGGCCATGAAAGCCACGAGGAGCTTTTGATCGGACCGACCAAAGGAGCGGTAACAGGCCAATGCCGTCAGCAAGGCTACCCAATAGAAAACCAGAAAGCGCTCGGTGGAAGCATCCCCGAAATCCGATCGGATGGAGGAGGGAAGCCAGGGAATAAAATCAACTGCTTTTAACTCCCAAATACGCAAGCCGGTATGCCATACCTGAATCCATGCCGGATTCCAGCTCTGAACCAGGATGTAAACGGTCAGAAATCCTCCGATTATCAATGGAATCCGAATGAAAGGACCTTTTCCCCCAAGGGAGCCCAAAAATGCCAAGGTTGCCGTCCCACATGCAATTAACTGAAGGGTGGGGTTCTGACCCCCCCATATCCAGGGCAGGGCTATAATCAAGCCGGCTGGAAGCCAGAACTTCAGGTGGTGGCGCAAGCGCCTGGATAGCCAATCCCCGGGCATTTATCAGGTATCTTATGGTCGCTTTGAAGTTTCAAACCCGAAACGTCTGTCCATCCAATTCCTCATTATTTTTTGAACTGGACCTGACCGATACCTTGACTTTGCCTCCCTTATGCAATTTGCCTGAAGTTGAAGAGCGGGTGGAATAACTGGTTCGAAACAAAAGAATGCCAAAGTTTGAAGAATCGATTTATTTTTTGGGCAAACTCTCACAATCTTTTTTCGGGTTTGCCAGTATTGGATTACTGAGTACCATTTTATCCGTATCTCAACTTTCCTTGTACATCCTTCTGCTTAGTATACTGCTTTTTTCCAAGTATCTGAGCCAGGCGGGCCTTGAGTTTCAGATGATCTCCTCAATATCCGGGGAAACGGAACCGGAAAAAATTGCCCGAAAAGTTGGAGGATTATTATTTGTTGTAACAGCCTTCAGCTTAATAATTTCCACTGTCTTATATTTATTTTTGAAGAGCGATTGGTTTGCCTGGGTTTTCGGATTTGAAATCGATAATGCGACCGCCCTTTCCACCATCGGGATTATCATTTTCGGAAATATACAGATGGTCATTTCCGAACGGTTCAGGGCAGAAAGAAGATTCAGGTTGGCCGTGGTGACGAGTTCAAACAACCATGGCCTATACGTTTGTATTTTTTGGGTGATGGCAAGCGTGCTGCCGGTTGAGCCCGAATTGCATTCGATATTTCTGGCATTATTTGTTGTTCATGCCCTTGCCTCTTCAAGCTTATTGGTGATATCGAGAAGAAAAGTATCCTTTTTTGGGATTAAGAGCCAAATCATCAGGCTCGCAAAATCCAGTAAGGATGTGGTCCTTGCTCAGCAGATGCTCAGCTTGTCCGCAAATATCGATATTTGGATTGCCGGTATGATCTTCAAGGAAACCGACTTCCTGATTTTTGCCATTGGGAAAAAAATTGTCCAGTTGTTGAACACCATTTCTCAGGCAATGGTCAATTTGGTCGCGCCAGGGATCGTGATATTGAGTGGGATTGGGGAAATGGAAAGACGTGAACGAATCCTTCGGCGCTACGGGAGGATTAATTTCACTTTGTGCGCTTTGGCCGGTGTCCTGTTTATCCTGTTTTGGCCCTTCATATCAAAAACGATGGTGGGGATAGAAAGTAATGATTACTTGTTCATATCCATTTTTTTCATAGGCGCCATGGTCAATTATTATTTTTTGTTTACAGGCCTATTTCTCATCTTGATGATGGAATCCGAATTTGTGGCCAAGGTAGGAGCATTAACGGTTGCCATTTTCGCCGTAAACATGGCTGTCTTCACCCACTGGTTAGGCCTCATGGGGGCGCCTATTGCCCTTTTGATTCATTATATATTGTTTAACCTCATTCTTTATCGATACATTTACAGAAATTATGATTTACAAATGCGGTTGACCTAAGGGATTGCTCCCATCCCATGGAAAGGGCGGTATTTTGGATCCCGAACGTTTTGAAATCCCTTATAAAACGACTGTTAAACCTTAAAACTCCCGGAAATATCGAACCCAAGAGAGGCGATTGTTGGCTGGTATCCTATCCAAGATCGGGCAATACATGGTTGAGGTTTATTGTTGCCAATCTGATTTACCGGAATGAGGAAATCACCTTTAAAACAATTGACGACCTGATACCTGATATATACGCGCGGAATTCCTGGCGCATAGAAAGGCAAAAGCCTCCCAGGATCTTCAAGTCCCATGAACCCTATAATAATTTGTATGGAAATGTGGTATACATGGTAAGAAACCCCTTTGCCGTGTGTAATTCCTACTTCAGATACTTTTTGAAGACCGGAGCCTATGAAAATGAAAATGACTTTGACATATATTTTAACAAATTTCTGAAGGGCAAATTGGATGACTTTGGGAGTTGGAAGGAAAATGTAGCCAGTTGGATATACACCAGGAAAAATAACGGGAACTTTCTCCTTCTGAATTACGACCTTATGCGGGAAGACCCCATTGGGGAGGTTGGAAGATTGGCAAATTTTCTGGGAATCAAATCGGATCGGAGACAACTGGAAGAGGTCATTCAACTTTGCTCCATGGACCGGCTGAAAAAATTGGAAGATTCTCAATGGAGGTCGTGGAGCTCGACTGCCGGAACCCGGCGAGGCCTGAGATTCATAGATTCTTCAGAAAATTTGAAAGGGAATTATCTGAATGAAAGACAGAAGGAGGGTTTGAGAAAAGAATTTGATCATGTTATGGCAGAACTGGGTTATTGAGGAAACAGGCCAGAGGGGTTACGGGGAAGGACCTTCAAAATGGTAATTTCAGTCATCACTTCAGTGAAGAATCCCCCGGCCGGTATTGTTGAGCATTGCCGTGAAGTCCAAAGCCAAAGAGAGGTGAAAGTTGAACACATCGTGGCGGACGGTTCGAAACGTCCCTTGGCGGCTTCCTTGCAGAATAGGATAAAGGAGATCGGCAGCCGTTATCTGTGGAAACCTGATGATGGGTTCTATCAAGGAATAAACAATGGCATTTCCGTGGCGCGGGGTGACTATATTCATATTCTCAATCTGAATGATGGATATAAGGATAATAGTGTTCTCAACAGGATATCGAAGGAGCTGAGAAATGATCGGATTAATGCCTGCGCCGTTGAAACCTTCGAAAGGGGGAAGTGTGGGGGAAAGCCATTTGGGAAGTGGCGTTTATTCCTCAATCAGCGCCATCTTCCCCATCCCGGATTGATTCTTTCAAGAAAGTTGATCCAGGAGATGGGTTCATACAAAGAAAATTATAAGGTCGCTGGTGATTCAGAGTACATATTACGTTGCATGCGACATTTCAAAATACACAGCATCCCTGAAGTTTTGGTGAAAATGGGGAAGTCCGGTATTTCCGGAACTTTTCAAAAAACGGGTTATAACGAGTACAGAGAAATACTTAAGAAGGAGTATGAAATACCGGTTTTATTTGACATGATTTATTATATCCGGGTCCTGATGAGCTATGCAAAGGGTAAATAATATCAAGTATGCCATGCTCTGCATCCTTTGCCTGTTTATGGGATATGAGCTGACTATTACAACCAGATTGTATGTAATGGATTTGGCATCTTTGTTTCTCGGTCCCCTCTGCTTCCTGTTTACATGGAAGATTGGCAAGGGGATATTCACCTATGGGCACATCCGGTAACCTCAATTAGTAAATTTCGCATTTGATAGTTTGATACGCATCCTCTAGTCTTGAGCAATGAAGTTTCGTAAAGGCAAAGAACAAAGTGGATTGTTTGATTTAATCGAGCGGGTGGAAGAGCTTTCCAGTCAGGCTGGCCCGCTGGACAAGCTCAATGAGCAGATCGACTTCGAATTTTTTCGTCCGAGGCTGTTGGAAATCCTGGACTACGGCGATCACGAAAAAGGAGGTCGTCCTCCTTGGGATCCGGTTCTGATGCTCAAGGTCCTCATCATCCAACGCTACCACAATCTGAGTGAAGAAGAGACGGAGTTTCAAATTCTGGACCGCTTTAGTTTTCAACGTTTTTTAGGACTTTCAGTGGGGGATGGGGTGCCTGACAAGAACACTATCTGGGACTTCAAACAACGACTGGGACGGCAAGGGATGAAGTCCTTGTTTGAATTATTCGGTGGTCTATTGGCCGAGAATGGACTGGTGGGCAAAGGCGGCAAGATCGTAGACGCCAGTTTCGTGGACGCCCCCAGACGGCGAGTTGCCGCGGAAAAATTGGAGGAACTTTCCCCGAAAGCCCGTAGCCATGTCGATGGCGATGCCCGCTGGGCCAAGAAAGGCAAGGAGACTCATTTTGGTTACAAGAATCACGCTAAATGCGACGCGGCTTCGAAGTTTGTTGAGACCTTTGCAGTAACCAGCGCCGAGGTCCACGACTCCAATGTCCTGGAGGAACTGCTGGATGACAATGATCAATCCCTGTATGCGGACAGCGCCTACAAAAGCGCGCAAAACGACGAGTTGCTACGCAATCGCAAGATCAAAAACATGATCCATCAAAAAGGGTACCGCAACCATCCTCTGACGCGATTTCAGAAGAAGATCAACCGGCTCAAGAGTACGTTGCGCTGCCGGGTGGAACACATATTCGGGTTCCAGGCCAACAGCCTGGGGGCGGACTGGATTCGCACCATAGGAATTGAAAGAGCCGAGTTTCAGATAGGCCTGTCCAACCTGGTTTATAATTTATGCCGGTTCGGCCAACTGGGGGCAGTGAGGAAATGAGAGGGAAATGATGGCTGAAAAGGCCAAAAAGCTGCAAAATATCCGAATGCATTCACAAAATGAATACGAAATGCTGATACTAGGCAGCAGGGCCATAAGCGCTGTTGAAGCCTTGGGCGAGAGAAATTAGCTTTTAACGCTTTTACCAATCAAAGTTAAAAATTACACGGTTAACGGATCTGCCCCTATCTGGCATTCGGGATATTTTGTGTCCTTACCTTTGTCCTTTTCGACACCCAGGTTGAACTTACATCCTATGAGATCCTTAAAGGGGCAGCCAGAAATCTAGGTTATGTGTTTTCCATCGTTATCGGCTTCTTTATGGTATCCCGGCTGGGATTGAAGAGGGGGTTGCTCCTGATTTTAATTATTTCAGTTTCTTTCAGCCTTTACAATTTATTCGTTCATCAAATTTTCGGTTACTCCATCAGGCAGTCCTTGAAATACGGAGGTGGCTACTACACCTTGAACAGTCTGTCTCTCCTTTCTCCCAATCACCTTATCAGTTGCGCATTATATGCCGTCCTATTCCCATTTCTGGGGGTTTACTACCACTACAGAGGGATCATATTGATGGGAATTGTCACCGGAATTCTCCCCATTCTAGGGAGGTTCCCGGGGAGGAGGAATCCGACCTTGACTGCTTTAATCCTTGGAACCGCGGTTGTAGCATCCTCATTGTTGGTTTACAAATATTTGCAATATCAATCCGAATTAAATGGGACGATTATTCGCGATACTACATCTACGGAAACCCGGTATAATATGGTTTTGGATGCTGTAGAACAATTTCGAGGATCTCCCATTATCGGCAACGGATCCTATTCACAATCGTTCCGTCATTTCGACGCCCTGGATTCGAGCTATTTTACGGGAGTCCACTCAATATTTCTGCAATTTCTTGCCGAATACGGCATTCTGGGAGGCCTGTTTTCTATCGTGTATTTTATCGGGCCAATCGGCCTGTTGTTCATTAAGCGATTGGAGATTATTTTTAGCAAGGAGTATCTCGGCAGATTAATTTACCCCTTTACATTCCTGCTGGTTCATTCGGGCTACAGTTTTTTCCTCAGTCCCTTTACAGGATTTTGGCGCAATATCTTTGGTCTGACGGTTGGGGCCAGTCTGGTAATTCTCTACAATGAAGATTCTATATATAATCAGCTCCCTCGACATTGGAGGGGCAGAGATACTCTTGAAAAGAACGTCTACTTGCCTGGCCGAAAAGAATGAAATTGAGGTTGTATATTTACGGGGAGACGGAATTCTTGCCGCCGATTTTGATTCAAAGGTCAATATTACGAAGGCCTCGTTGGGATGGAAGGGATTCCACAGAATAAATAGAATCGTTGAACAGTTTGACCCGGACGTAATTCATTCTCATTTGCTGCCCGCAGATATCAATTTATTATTTTTAAGGAAAAGTAGAAATATCAAGTATTTTACGACCATCCATAACATGGGGAAGGGGAATGTCGTTCGAGATTGGATTGCAAACAGGATATACAAACTCATCGAGATGCGTTTTGTCGGTCGACATAAATATATTTTTATCTCGAATGCGGTAAGGGATCATATGCTATCAAAGGTTGGGATTGGAAAGGGCAATTTTGTAAATATTCACAACGGAGTGCGTATTCCTGTTGGAATCAATAGAAAGCAAAGGAAGGGGAAATTGCGAATTCTGTTTGTCGGGCGCCTGGTGCGACAGAAGAATCCCTTTTGGGTATTGGAAATTTGTCGGCGCCTGCAAGCGAGGGACATCTCCTTTTCGGCTACGATAGTCGGGGATGGATACTTGCGCAATAGCCTGAAACTGAAGTGTCAGGCAGAGGGCTTGGATCAACTAATCTTATTTGTCAGCGGGAAAGCCCATGTTCCAGACTACTACCTTGACTCCGATGTGTTGTTGGTCACCAGTTCAATGGAGGGTTTTGGGCTTGTTGCTGTTGAGGCCATGTCCTTTGAAGTCTGTGTTTTGGCTCGCCCGGTGGGAGGTTTGGTGGAAATCATTGAGGACGGTGACAACGGGTATCTGTGTCCCCGCATTGACAGTTTCGTTGAGCGGTTGGTCCAACTCGATTCCGATCCCATAACCTTGGCAACTGTCGCCCGGCGATCGAGATTATCGGTCATGGAAAATTTCGACCTGAGGGATAAGTTGCGACAATTACAGTCGCTCTATGAAGCCTAACCCGCATGTCTCACAAATCTTCTACTGCGCTCCGGAATCTCGGCACTGGTGCGGACTTCGTTGGATTCGCGACTTTGCAGGGTGTCGACCCAGCTTCATCCGCTCATCGGCTCGAAACCCGCGCCAGCACTCGATCTTCGTTCGCTCGCTACGAATTTTGTGAGACATGCGGGCTAAGGTTTTGTTTTTCCTAACCAGGAGCGATGCCCTCGGAGGCGCCGCTGTCCATGTAGCTGATTTGAGCGACAGCCTGTCGGAAATTGGCATGAAGGTGACGGTTCTGATCGGAGGGAATGGGCCGGTTCGATCCCTTTTTGAAAATGATGCGGTCGAGGTTGAAACGGTGCCGTTTCTCAGCCGAAAGGTATCTCCTGCCAAAGACCTTGTCGCCTTCTTATACATTTTCTGGCGCATCTACCGCGAGAAACCGGATATCGTTTCCTCCCACACCTCCAAGGTTGGTATGTTGGTGAGGATAGCGTGTTATCTCCTGGGGCATACCAATATTTATACTCCACACTGTTGGTCCTTCTTCCAAGTTGGGAAACCGGCTGCGGTCTACAAATTAATGGAAATTGTCATGACCCTGTTTTCCTCCATAATTGTTTGTGTATCAAAGGATGAGAAGAAGGCGATTGAATCGGAGAGGCTGATGAGCAGGGCCAGAGTGTTGGTCATTCATAATGGAATGAAGGTTATAAAAGAACCGAAAGATCCATCCGACGATAAAGAGCTGAATTTTGTTCAAATTGCCCGCTTTGAAGCGCAAAAGGACTTCGATACCTTGTTATCGGCAATCGACCTCTTGCGGGATCGCTCTTTTGTCCTGCACCTGATTGGAGAAGGGCCCCTGAGAGATAATGCCCTTCAAAAGGTTGAGGAAATGGGCCTCGGAGATAAGGTAATTTTCTACGGCCAGCGGAGAGACGTGGAAAATTTCCTGCGCTGGGGACGGGTTTATATTCTTTCATCTAATTGGGAAGGGTTACCCAGGAGTATCATTGAGGCCATGGGGGCGGGAATGCCCATCATTGCCACCAGGGTTGGCGGAATTCCCGAACTGGTGAGCGAAGGCAGGACCGGCTATATGTTCATGCCTGAAGATTCCCAGGCACTGGCCCATTGCATGGATCGATTTTTATCAAATCCGAAACTCATTTTGAAATTCGGGAAAAGATCCCGGGAAACCTATAGACGGAAGTTTACCTACGATCATATGCTGGCCAAATATTTGTCGCTTTATCATGCCTTATTAGACCATGAGATCTAAGTCGCTATGCTTGGTCGTCGCTGTTTCGGTTCTTCTGGCCTCGGTAGCGGTAACGGCAATTCTCGCTCTGAACCATGCGGGAATTCCTGAAACAGGGTTCAGTTACGAGCCAATCCTTGAGGGTTGGGAGGTGAAGGAGTTGCCCATTGGCCCCAATGAATTTATTGAGGGGGTCACCGAGGAAATTTTGGGCTTCTCCTACTGCCGCAATTTCAGGTTCCAACGCAGCTTAGAGTGTTTTGAGGTTTTCCTTTCATTTTGGGTAAAGGGAACTGTATCGGAAAGGGAAGTAGCCGGACATACCCCGGAGGTTTGTTATACCCGTCAAGGCTTGAACCTCGACCGGAAATCAGAAATTTCCAACTGGACAATCGACATCCCCATGTGGTTGCTCGAATTTTCACATCGTGGAGAGGCCTTATCCTTGGTCTATTTCCACTTAGCTGATGACAGGGTTGTAAAACATGGCCGATCGGGCTCTCCGGAGTTTGGGACCTATCTCAAGAGACTCCTGTCTGGGGAGTTGAATTTTAAAAAACGGCAACTCCTGGTAAGATTGACTTTCCCGTGTTCATCCCTACCTGCCCAAAGCGTCAGGAACCATCCGGAGATGGAAAGGCTACTTGCCGATATCCTGACAGCTTACCAATTGTGAGGTTCGCCCCCGTTTCGAGAAAAATTGGGGAAGCAATAAAGGCCAACAGCTAATAGGCGTTCTTTCGTTTGAAGAAGGTCATTATTAGGATGTGGGCGTCAATCCAGAGAGTCCAGTTTTCGATGTAAAAAAGGTCGTATTGTATCCTTTGATCCAGGCTGGTGTTTCCCCTGAGGCCATGGAGTTGGGCCCAGCCGGTGATGCCGGGCTTGATGGAGTGGCGGGTTTGGTAGTGTTGAATTTCATATTGGAAGGATGCGATCAGTTCAGGACGCTCCGGACGAGGCCCGACCAAGCTCATTTCCCCTTTCAGGACATTCCAAAATTGGGGGAGTTCGTCCAGGTTTGTCCTGCGCAAAAAAGCCCCTAACCTGGTCCGCCTGGGGTCGTTTTCTACCGCCCATTGAGCTCCCTCGCTTCCCTCGGCATCATCTCTCATAGAGCGCAGCTTGTAAATCTTGAACCTCTCGCCATCCTTTCCCGTTCGCACCTGTTTGTACAATATTGGACCTTCACTTTCCCGTTTGATGAAAATGGCCAAGACCAGAATGACCGGAAAGGATAGGATCAGTCCCACCAGACTTCCCACCACATCCACAAAACGCTTTAACACCTGGTTTCCGAAATCGTCCAGTGGCAAATCCCCTATACCCAGGATGGGTATTCCGGATATGTTTTGCAGGTTCAAACCGGAAAGGAACACCCGAAAAGATCCCGGAGCAATTTTGAAAGAGACGTAATGGCGCTCACAAATGCTCGCTAATTCCAAGGATTGCCTCCGGTTGATGTGGGAAGAGCAAATGATCAGGACCTCGATTCGGTGCTCAGCAATGAGATCCTCGAGTTGGTCGTCGTATCCGAGAATTCGAGTTTCGGAATCGAGGGGTGGTCGCCTTGCCTCCGCCCCCCTTCGGCCAATCATTCCGATGGGGTAATAAGGATGATAAGCATCCCGGAACATGGTGTCGAATAACCGGACCGCTCTGTCGTTTATTCCCAATATGGCGACTCGCTTCTGCAACTTGGCTAGAAAGGGACGGCGCGTCAGTAATTTGTGGAGACATGTTCTCCAAACGATCAGGGATAAGGTTAGGACAAAAAGGGCCAGGATGGCGAAGATTCTGGAAATGTTGGGCTCGATTTTCAGGGCCAGGGAAATGCCCAGATAGGCAAAGAACCAGAAGATGCAGCCCTTAATTATTATCGAATGGGTCCGATGTAGGTGGAGAAGCTCGTTTTCCCCATAAAGACCCAGGTAGCCGAAGGTCATCAGGAGGAAGAGGGTTCCCAATAACAAGATTGGTATGTAGAGTGTATAGTGAACCCCTTCTGCCGGGACGCCCAGGTATTGAAGGGCCGTTTCGAAGCGCAGCCAATAGGCGAAAGACAGGGCCAGATAGGTGGCCAAAGCATCGCCCAGGAGGAACCAAACGGCGAATATTCCCTGGCTCGATCTACCGGCGGTGACCGCATTCATGGTCTTCTAGGAAACCGATCACCAAAAAGCTCCTTCCTTTCCAATCACCTCGGCGGCGCATAAGATCGACCGCCCCATTTATCCTAACCCGTAAAAAATGAAGCAACTGAAGGCGAAGCCAGCAACCAGCCAAAGTCGCAGGGCAGTCCCCGGGGCGTCCCTGAACCATAGCATGAGCAAGCCGATTTTCTTTCGACCCACAAGGGGGATCAACACCGCGGCGGCCAAGGCGAGGTAGCCGAATAGGGCGAAGCCAAGGGGGAATCTGGTCTCCGAGGCCACCCAAAGGAGGAGGGCTCCGAGGATGAGGCGGACCAGGACGGCGATGTAGAGGGAAACGGGTCTGTTCCAATATTCCGTCACCCAATCGACCAATCGACGGGGGTAGATTAAACCGTAGATGCAGGCCAGGCCGAGGGCCACGGAAAAGGCGGTGAGCAGGTGTATGCCGATTGTTTTATCCATGGGGGAAGAAGGGGGGGAGGCGCCGTTGGCGCCAATTAGGAATTAGGAATGAGGAATTAGGAGGGAGAAAGGCACATCCTGCTTCGCAACGCTACGCAGGTCAAGGGGCTACCATGCTTCGCCTAATCCGTGCTTCGCAATGCTACCATGCTTCGCCGAAAGGCTTCGCACGGCACAGCGGCAGGACAAGTTAGCTCTGTGTGCTCTGTGGTGGTTGAACCTCCCCCGATTTTGTGGACACGAACAGCGCAGTCTGAGAGAGATCATTAGACATGCCAAGAACCCACAGAACCTATGATGAGGAGTTCAAACGTCGAGCCGTTGAACTCTATTTGCACAGTAACAACAGCCTCAAGCAGGTGGCCCGTGAACTGGGGATTTCCGATGGGAGCCTCAGGAAGTGGCGCAAGGATCTCTTCGGGGACCCCTCCGACCAGCAGGGACTTTCCCGCCCCTTGAACGATCCCGAAGAGATGGCCCGCGAGATCCGTCGGCTAAACCGGGAAAACGCTTACCTGCGTCGCCAGCGAGAGATCTTAAAAAAAGCCGCGAGCATACTGGCCGAGGACCCGCAGCTGGGTATGCGCTGATCGATCAAATGCGGGCAATCTATAGAGTGGTTGAACTTTGTCAGGCGCTGGCTGTGAGCAGGAGTGGTTATTACCGATGGCGCAGGGGTAAGGCGGGAGCGCGCCGCCGCCAAAATCGGCTCCTCCTGAGCGAAATCAAACGGATCCATGCCGACCGGCACACCCGCTGTTACGGTAGTCCTCGCATGAGCGTGGAGCTCAACCAGCGGGGTTTTCGCTGCTCGGTTAACCGGGTGGCCCGGCTGATGAAGCAAAATGCTCTAAAAGCCTGTAGGGGTAGCCCCTTCCGGCCCAAGACGACCCGGCAGGATCCCCGCAGCCTCCCAGCGCCCAACCGTCTGGCCGAGGCTCCGGACCCGACCGGGCCCGGCCAAATCATGGTCAGCGACATCACCTACATCCCCACTCGGCAAGGCTGGTTGTATCTAGCGGTCGTGATGGACCTCTTCGGCCGCGTAATTCAGGGCTACAAGGTGGCCGAGAGCCTGGCCTCCGGTCTGGTCGTTTCAGCCCTTCACCAGACCAGGAATCGAGTGGGAGGTTTTCACAAAGCCCTCTTTCATTCAGATCGTGGCTGCCAGTATACCAGTCACCAAGTGCGGCAGCAATTGAACGACTTTGGTTGGATTCAGAGCATGAGCGCGCTAGGATACTGTTACGACAACGCCGCTTGCGAGAGCTTCTTTGCCTCCCTCAAAAGCGAATGCTTTCCCCAAAACGGCGTGTTCGAATCCAAGCAGCAGGCCCGCCTGGCCATCTTCGATTACCTCGAGACTTTTTATAACAAACGTCGAAGGCACAGCACCCTGGGATACCTTTCACCAGAAGCATTTCTTCAAAAACACTTCCAAAATCAAAACCATAACCTAACATGAACATACGCTACGCTGTTCGTGTCCACAAAATCGGGGGAAGACCAGGTTTATTTTAAGGACGTCGCACTTGAAGGGGTGCGGTAAAAAATCTCCGGATTTCCTGCCGGAAAGTTCTTTTTAAGGAATTTTTTCAGAAAATTTGCATTCAGTTTTGGGAATATGCCAGTGCTGAGTCGTTTTAGGGAGAATGACCATTGCTTCATTGGTTCTGAAAAATGTAACATTCCATGGGTATCACGATCCTTCTTGGATTAGGCCGACTGCGTCCTTCTTTAGCGTTAATTTCAATATTTTGTTGCCTTGGTGTATCCGCATGGGCGGAGGAGGAAACCAGGCATTCCTTCGATATTCCCGCCGGCATGGCGATCGACAGCCTCAAATTGGTCGCTCGTCAAGGTGGAGTGGAAATCGTTTTCGATTCGCGGGTGACCACGGAAGTGAGAACTCCCGCCATCCGCGGTTCTTTTACACCTCTCCAGGCATTTCAACTGCTCTTGAAGGATACCTCCCTGGTGGTGTTCCAGGATGTGGAAACGGCCGCTTTCGCGGTGTACCGCAAAAGAGGCACTGAACCGAATACATCCGATCGAGTGGAATCATCTGTGCTAAAGCCAAAACCAACCCATAACCACAAAAATATGAGAATCCCGTGTCCACTTTTTTCAGTACAGTTCAGGATGAATAATCGCGACTTTTTGATTCTGTGTTTTTTGATCGCCTCATCCTGGTCGGCAATGGCTAAGGAAATCCAAATTGAGGTGCATCCCGGGAAAGTATTGCGTACTTACTCACGCAGTCCGATCGGCATCAATCTGAACTATATTCGCGACCACGATGACAACCGGCCTGACGAAGCAATTCCCTTGGCAGAAGCCCTGCAAACGATGGGCTGCCATTGGCTTCGTTATCCCGGCGGAGAGAAATCCGACTGGCATTTCTTCAAGCCCACACCATACCATGTCGACTCCGTAATCAAGAGCCAGCCGACTGGATGGTACGCGATTCCTGCCCACGAACATGAATTGCTGGATTTCGATGATTTTATGGAAGTCGTGCGCGCCTATGAGGCCGAGCCCTATGTGGTGGTTCCATCCGAACCGGAACACCGTTCGGGAGTAGACGCGAATACCTACATTGAGCACGCTGCAGCCTGGGTTCACTATGCCAATCGCAAGAAGGATTATGGCGTGACCTATTGGGAGATCGGCAACGAAAACTGGAATAGAGACAGCCACGAATCCGTCGCAGATTATGTCACGCGGGCGGTGCATATCGCGAAAGCCATGAAAGCGGTCGATCCGGACATACGCATCGGCTGCAGCGCCAGCAGTTTCGGGCAGTTCAAGGCCGTCCTCCGGCACGGAGAAGGGTTCTTTGATTTTCTCAGTCTGAGCAATTATGTCGGTTCGGCCTCCACGGGATGGCACGGCGGCGACTGGATTGGCGGCTTTGGGCACTACCGTAGCCTGTGGCCCGGCGCGCTCACCAAACTTCCTGTCCAGGCGGTTGCAGCTATTCGTGATGTGGCGCCCGGTGCCGGAATGGAAATTATTATTTCCGAGTTCAACGCGGTGGATTTTGAGGGTATCTGGCCCAATCGGAATGACCTCGGGCACGCTCTGGTGGCTTTCGATATGTTGGGAGAGAGCCTTCGTGTACCCCATCTTTCAGCGGTTATTCTGTGGACAACGCGCTGGATGGAAGATCAGCGCCACAATGATGAGATGTGGTATGCTCTGGATGCGGAAAACCGCCCGACTGCCGCCATAGGCTATGCCATGAGCATCTGGGGACGTTACTTCAAGCCTGCGGTAGTGGCCGTTGAAACGCCTGTAGCCAGTCTGAGCGCTCATGCCGTTGCCGACCCGAACAGCGGCGCTCTGACTGTTTTCATTATTAACAAGTCCAATGACACGGCGGAAATTCCATTGCGAATCGCCGGCACCACGAACTACGACAAAGCCAAGTTGTACTGTTTCGATGGACAGAACGCTGAAGACACCGACCCGCGCCTGCGGAATCTTGGTCTTCGTGAGCTCGCCGACAATACTATTGCGCTCCGTCTGCCACCCATCTCCCTGACCACAGTGGACTTTCCCGGACCTTTGCCCGGTTCATTGGCCAAATGACGTTTGATCACTTTTCCTTACCGCTCCCGGAATGAAGTTCCAACCAGAGAAAGCGCACGCACCCTTTGTCATCCGCGAGGCCCGTTCCGGTTTTGCCATTGTCGTTGCGCTCTCGCTGATGGCGTTTCTCGTTTTGCTGTTGCTGGGGATCAGTTCCCTGGTGCGCGTCGAGATTGCTGCGGCCAGCGGACAGGTGAAGCATCTGGAGGCTCGCTCGGCGGCTCTCCTCGGTCTGCAGCTCGCACTCGGGGAATTGCAGACAGAAGCTGGTCCTGATCAGCGCCTCACTGCCCGCGCCGTAAAGCCGCTCCTACAATTCGATCACGATCATGATCACGATTTATTTCTCTCCACTCTCCACTGAAAACTGAACACTGAAAACTGGCGCCCCCGGGCGCCTCTTATCCAGCTCTCCGTTAAATCCGTGGTCTCATTCCTCAAGGATTTTCGATCACGATCACGATCACGATCACGATCATGATCACGATTTACCTTTGCATGTCCTGCCCTGCCGCTGTGCCGTGCGAAGCGGGATCCGTGGTTTTAGACCAACTATCTCAGAAAATCTGCCTGAAGGTATGGCAATCTTTCAGTGTGAGTCGTTTTAACGGGCATGACAAGTTTTTCCAAGCACAGCTCGATAGGTCGGGTTGCCCGCCCAATACAACAGCCCAAAGCGGGAAATAGCTACTCTCGCTGGCGAACAGGTGGGGGTTTGTGCTTGGACAAGCTTGTTCAACCCGGCGCCTTGGGCCGGAACTACAAATCATTTAGGTCAAGTATTGACTGCTCATGAATGCAAAAAAAAATAACTGCCTCCAACGTTTATTCCGGATTGTGTTGTCCCGCTCACGACTGACGCGCGTATGTTGTAAGCGAATCGTGCCGATCATAGCCCTTGCCCCGCTCTCCGCCGCGGGGGAAAGCGTGAAGGTCGTGACAGCAGACGCCACCGGGGATGACTACCAGTACAAACAGGAGCACGTGGCCTTTATCGACGGCGATGACGACGATTCGTTCGGTTTGTCGAGTACATTGCCCGCTGGCAGCCAGACAATTCATCTGAAATTTGAAGTTCAACTGGAGCTTCCCGATAACCTGCCGTCAAGCCGGACGCTCGTGGCGTGGGTCGGATTGGGACAGGACGCAAAATTCTGGGCCACAGACGGCAATGACGCTTTTTTCGGCATCGGGCTGGATCCGGAGAACGCGTTCGTTAAAGTTAAGGAGCAACCCATGGCCGAGACTACTGCGTCCTTTGCGAACGAGCTTTCCAGAGCGGCTGCCTGGGTCTCGTTGGAAATCACCACGCCCGTTGGTTTCCGCACAAGCGGGGAAGGCGAATTGAGCTATGACTATACCATAAATGTGGATTTTGATGAGGACGGACAGGCGGACTTCACTTCGACTGGCTCTTACATGGATTACAGATGGGGCCTCAACCTGTGGCTCGGTCTGGAGCACTGGTGGTCCGGAGCCAAAGATACGGCAGGAGAACAGCCTCTGAGGGTGTCTCTGAATGTGGTTCCGAGGCCCCTGTCCTCGAACGCGGACCTGAGCGCGCTGACGGCGAGCGTGGCGGGCGCGGACGGCGCCTACAACGTGCTGGACATCGGGACCTTTTCGTCGTCGACCACGAGCTACACCGCGACGGTGCCATACGCCACGACCCACGTAAAGCTGACGCCGACGGTGGAGGATGGGGCGGCCACGGTGACGGTGGATGGCACGGCGGTGAGCAGCGGTAGCGAGAGCGATGCCATAGCGCTGAGCGAGGGCAATGACGCCATCACGGTGCGGGTGACGGCGGAGGACACGACGACCAAGGACTACACCGTGACCGTCACGCGACAGGCGAGGCCCCTGTCCTCGAACGCGGACCTGAGCGCGCTGACGGCGAGCGTGGCGGGCGCGGACGGCGCCTACGACGTGCTGGACATCGGGACCTTCTCGTCGTCGACCACGAGCTACACCGCGACGGTGCCATACGCCACGACCCACGTAAAGCTGACGCCGACGGTGGAGGATGGGGCGGCCACGGTGACGGTGGATGGCACGGCGGTGAGCAGCGGTAGCGAGAGCGATGCCATAGTGCTGAGCGAGGGCAATGACGCCATCACGGTGCGGGTGACGGCGGAGGACACGACGACCAAGGACTACACCGTGACCGTCACGCGACAGGCGAGGCCCCCGGTCTCCGGCGACCTCGTCAATATCTCGACCCGCGCGGTGGTGGGAACGGGCGATGAGGTCATGATTGGCGGTTTCATTATACGGAATGGCCCCAAGAGGGTGCTGGTCCAAGCCCAAGGACCGGAACTGGCCGATAGAGGTATTGCCAATGCGCTGGCCGATCCGGTGCTGACCGTCACCAAGACTACCGATCCCGATAATCCCATTGAGGTGGTGGTCAACGACAACTGGGAGGACACTCAGGGCCAACTTGTATCGGATTTTTGGGGAGGAAGTTCCCCTCTGACGGTAGGCAGCCTGAGCGCGGCGGCGGTTCTCACTCTCGATCCCGGCAACTACACCGCCAAGGTTGAAGGAAAGGATGGAGCCACCGGGGTCGCGCTGGTCGAAGTATATGACCTCGATTCTGCTAACGCCCCGGGCGACCTGGTCAATATCTCGACCCGCGCGGTGGTGGGAACGGGAGAGGAGGTCATGATTGGCGGTTTCATTATACGGAATGGCCCCAAAAGAGTGCTGGTCCAAGCCCAAGGACCGGAACTGGCCGATAGAGGTATTGCCAATGCGCTGGCCGATCCGGTGCTGACCGTCACCAAGACTACCGATCCCGATAATCCCATTGAGGTGGTGGTCAACGACAACTGGGAGGACACTCAGGGCCAAGATGTAATCGACGCCTGGAGAGGCAGTCCGAACCTGGATGCTGGAAGCCTGAGCGCGGCAGCCATACTTACTCTCGATCCCGGCAACTACACCGCCAAGGTTGAAGGAAAGGATGGAGCCACCGGAGTTGCCCTAGTGGAGGTGTATGCGATCGATTCTGCCGCCACCAACGGCTAGGTGGTCGATCTATTACCCCGCCAGCCCAATCTGATTTTCATTATGGCCGATGACTTGGGCTGGGCCGACGTCGGCTATAACGGGGCTTCCATAATTCCGTGCTCTCTAGCGCGTTAAATGAGCGCCAGCCGTGGAGGCCCTACGCTTGGCGCAGCCTGGCCGCCTTGGCCCGGGGCGCGGCGGTGGGGCTGCTGGCCCCGGCGGCGGGACTACTGGGAGCCACGCAGCCGACCTCAGCAGCCGACGGCAGGTTCGTCAATCTCTCGACCCGCGCCCTGGTGAAAACGGGAGAGGAGGTCATGATCGGGGGTTTTGTCATCGAAGACGGCCATCGAGAGGTGCTGATTCAGGCCGCCGGTCCGGAACTGGCCGATAGAGGTATTGCCAATGCGCTGGCCGATCCGGTGCTGACCGTCACCAAGACTACCGATCCCGATAATCCCATTGAGGTGGTGGTCAACGACAACTGGGAGGACACTCAGGGCCAACTTGTATCGGATTTTTGGGGAGGAAGTTCCCCTCTGACGGTAGGCAGCCTGAGCGCGGCGGCGGTTCTCACTCTCGAACCCGGCAACTACACCGCCAAGGTTGAAGGAAAGGATGGAGCCACCGGAGTTGCCCTAGTGGAGGTGTATGGGATCGATTCCTTTAGTGCTGATGGCAGGTTCGTCAATCTCTCGACCCGCGCCTCGGTAGAAGCGGGAGAGGAGGTCATGATTGGGGGTTTTGTCATCGAAGACGGGTACCGGCAGGTGCTGATTCAGGCCAAGGGCCCGGAACTGGTAAATGACGGCATTGCCAATGCGCTGGCCGATCCGGAACTGACCGTCATTAAAACCACCGATCCGGCAAATCCCATCAATAGGGCATATAACGACAACTGGGAGGACAGTCAGGGACAATGGGTTACGGATCTTTGGGGAGGTAGCCCGCCCCTGACGGCGGGCAGCCTGAGCGCAGGGGCCGTTCTTATTCTGGAACCTGGCAGCTACACGGCATTGGTGGAAGGAAAGGATGGAGCCACTGGAGTTGCCATAGTTGAGGTGTATGGGATCGATTCCGATTCTCCCGGCGCGGCCAGTCCGGACCTGGTGGCGCTCACGGCCTTGTACAATGCGGCGAACGGCGTCTATTGGGAGAGGTCCGATAACTGGGGCACCCTAGTGCCGCTCGACCAGTGGTACGGGGTAAAAGTTGACGAAAACAGCAGGGTTGTAGAGCTGGATCTCCGTTCAAACCGGTTGAGAGGGACGATACCGCCCGTGTTGAGCAACCTCTCCAATTTGCAATACCTGGGGCTCGATGACAACCTGTTGAGCGGGCCCATACCTCCAGAACTGGGGCGACTTGAAAATTTGGAAAAGTTGGTTCTTAGCCAAAACCAACTGAGCGGGTCAATACCGCCAGTATTGAGCAACCTTTCCAATTTGCAACACCTGGAGCTTGCTGACAACCAGTTGAGCGGGCTCATACCTTCCGAATTGGGCCAACTGGCCAACCTGAAGACATTGTCTTTGCAGGTCAACGAGTTGGGCGGGCCATTGCCGGCGGAGTTGGGCGACCTTTCCAACCTGGAATTTTTTTTCTATTTCAGCACGGACCTATGCGTGCCGGAGGAACCACTGCTTGAGGCATGGCTGGGTGAGATTTTGCACCACCAAGGCACCGAGGCGACCTGCCCCCCGGACATAATTGAGGTGCATCCCGGGAAAGTATTGCGTACTTACTCACGCAGTCCGATCGGCATCAATCTGAACTATATTCGCGACCACGATGACAACCGGCCTGACGAAGCAATTCCCTTGGCAGAAGCCCTGCAAACGATGGGCTGCCATTGGCTTCGTTATCCCGGCGGAGAGAAATCCGACTGGCATTTCTTCAAGCCCACACCATACCATGTCGACTCCGTAATCAAGAGCCAGCCGACTGGATGGTACGCGATTCTTGCCCACGAACATGAATTGCTGGATTTCGATGATTTTATGGAAGTCGTGCGCGCCTATGACGCCGAGCCCTATGTGGTGGTTCCATCCGAACCGGAACACCGTTCGGGAGTAGACGCGAATACCTACATTGAGCACGCTGCAGCCTGGGTTCACTATGCCAATCGCAAGAAGGATTATGGCGTGACCTATTGGGAGATCGGCAACGAAAACTGGAATAGAGACAGCCACGAATCCGTCGCAGATTATGTCGCGCGGGCGGTGCATATCGCGAAAGCCATGAAAGCGGTCGATCCGGACATACGCATCGGCTGCAGCGCCAGCAATTTCGGGCAGTTCAAGGCCGTCCTCCAGCACGGAGAAGGGTTCTTTGATTTTCTCAGTCTGAGCAATTATGTCGGTTCGGCCTCCACGGGATGGATTGGCGGCTTTGGGCACTACCGTAGCCTGTGGCCCGGCGCGCTCACCAAACTTCCTGTCCAGGCGGTTGCAGCTATTCGTGATGTGGCGCCCGGTGCCGGAATGGAAATTATTATTTCCGAGTTCAACGCGGTGGATTTTGAGGGTATCTGGCCCAATCGGAATGACCTCGGGCACGCTCTGGTGGCTTTCGATATGTTGGGAGAGAGCCTTCGTGTACCCCATCTTTCAGCGGTTATTCTGTGGACAACGCGCTGGATGGAAGATCAGCGCCACAATGATGAGATGTGGTATGCTCTGGATGCGGAAAACCGCCCGACTGCCGCCATAGGCTATGCCATGAGCATCTGGGGACGTTACTTCAAGCCTGCGGTAGTGGCCGTTGAAACGCCTGTAGCCAGTCTGAGCGCTCATGCCGTTGCCGACCCGAACAGCGGCGCTCTGACTGTTTTCATTATTAACAAGTCCAATGACACGGCGGAAATTCCATTGCGAATCGCCGGCACCACGAACTACGACAAAGCCAAGTTGGTCTTCCCCCGATTTTGTGGACACGAACAGCGTAGCGTATGTTCATGTTAGGTTATGGTTTTGATTTTGGAAGTGTTTTTGAAGAAATGCTTCTGGTGAAAGGTATCCCAGGGTGCTGTGCCTTCGACGTTTGTTATAAAAAGTCTCGAGGTAATCGAAGATGGCCAGGCGGGCCTGCTGCTTGGATTCGAACACGCCGTTTTGGGGAAAGCATTCGCTTTTGAGGGAGGCAAAGAAGCTCTCGCAAGCGGCGTTGTCGTAACAGTATCCTAGCGCGCTCATGCTCTGAATCCAACCAAAGTCGTTCAATTGCTGCCGCACTTGGTGACTGGTATACTGGCAGCCACGATCTGAATGAAAGAGGGCTTTGTGAAAACCTCCCACTCGATTCCTGGTCTGGTGAAGGGCTGAAACGACCAGACCGGAGGCCAGGCTCTCGGCCACCTTGTAGCCCTGAATTACGCGGCCGAAGAGGTCCATCACGACCGCTAGATACAACCAGCCTTGCCGAGTGGGGATGTAGGTGATGTCGCTGACCATGATTTGGCCGGGCCCGGTCGGGTCCGGAGCCTCGGCCAGACGGTTGGGCGCTGGGAGGCTGCGGGGATCCTGCCGGGTCGTCTTGGGCCGGAAGGGGCTACCCCTACAGGCTTTTAGAGCATTTTGCTTCATCAGCCGGGCCACCCGGTTAACCGAGCAGCGAAAACCCCGCTGGTTGAGCTCCACGCTCATGCGAGGACTACCGTAACAGCGGGTGTGCCGGTCGGCATGGATCCGTTTGATTTCGCTCAGGAGGAGCCGATTTTGGCGGCGGCGCGCTCCCGCCTTACCCCTGCGCCATCGGTAATAACCACTCCTGCTCACAGCCAGCGCCTGACAAAGTTCAACCACTCTATAGATTGCCCGCATTTGATCGATCAGCGCATACCCAGCTGCGGGTCCTCGGCCAGTATGCTCGCGGCTTTTTTTAAGATCTCTCGCTGGCGACGCAGGTAAGCGTTTTCCCGGTTTAGCCGACGGATCTCGCGGGCCATCTCTTCGGGATCGTTCAAGGGGCGGGAAAGTCCCTGCTGGTCGGAGGGGTCCCCGAAGAGATCCTTGCGCCACTTCCTGAGGCTCCCATCGGAAATCCCCAGTTCACGGGCCACCTGCTTGAGGCTGTTGTTACTGTGCAAATAGAGTTCAACGGCTCGACGTTTGAACTCCTCATCATAGGTTCTGTGGGTTCTTGGCATGTCTAATGATCTCTCTCAGACTGCGCTGTTCGTGTCCACAAAATCGGGGGAGGTTCAAGTTGTACTGTTTCGATGGACAGAACGCTGAAGACACCGACCCGCGCCTGCGGAATCTTGGTCTTCGTGAGCTCGCCGACAATACTATTGCGCTCCGTCTGCCACCCATCTCCCTGACCACAGTGGACTTTCCCGGACCTTTGCCCGGTTCATTGGCCAAATGACGTTTGATCACTTTTCCTTACCGCTCCCGGAATGAAGTTCCAACCAGAGAAAGCGCACGCACCCTTTGTCATCCGCGAGGCCCGTTCCGTTCCCACCTGTCCTGCCGCTGTGCCGTGCGAAGCCTTTAGGCGAAGCATGGTAGCCCTTGGGCGAAGCGGGATCAGTGCCAGCATCCTTCGTCCCTATTGTAGTTCTACTTCTCTCCACTAACCACTTTTCACTCTCCACCGGGCGCCAGCCCTCTCTGTGCCCCCGGCGCCTCTCCCGATTTCCCCCCGGAGAGTTCCTTTTGCGCAACTATTTCAGAAATTTTGCCTGAAGGTATGGCAATCTTTCAGTGTGAGTCGTTTTAACGGGCATGACAAGTTTTTCCAAGCACAGCTCGATAGGTCGGGTTGCCCGCCCAATACAACAGCCCAAAGCGGGAAATAGCTACTCTCGCTGGCGAACAGGTGAGGGCTTGTGCTTGGACAAGCTTGTTCAACCCGGCGCCTTGGGCCGGAACTACAAATCATTAAGGCCAAGTATTGACTGCTATTGAATGCAAAAAAATAACTGTCTCCAACGTTTATTCCGGATTGTGTTGTCCCGCTCACGACTGACGGGCGTATGTTGTAAGCGAATCGTGCAGATCGCAGCCCTTGCCCCGCTCTCCGCCGCGGGGGAAAGCGTGAAGGTCGTGACAGCAGGCAGCAGCAGCAATGACTGGCAACTCAGAATGGAGTACGTGGCCTATATCGAGGGCGATGGCGACGCTTCGTTCGGTTTGTCGAGTACATTGCCCGCTGGCAGCCAGACAATTCATCTGAATTTTGAAGTTCAACTGGAGCTTCCCGATAACCTGCCGTCAAGCCGGACGCTCGTGGCGCACATCGGATTGGGACAGGACGCAGACTACTGGGCCACAGACGGCAATGACGTTTTTTTCGGCATCGGGCTGGATCCGAAGGACGCGGGCGTTGGAGTTAGGTTCAATGGTGCAGACCGGGTACCTTTTACGTCCTTTGGGACGGAGCTTTCCAGAGCGGCTGCCAGGGTCTCGTTGGAAATCACCACGCCCGCTGGTTTCCGCACAGGCGCGGCGCCTGCCGAATTGAGCTATACCTATACCGTGAAGGTGGATTTTGATGAGGACGGACAGGCGGACTTCACTTCGACTGGCTCTTACATGGATACCAAATGGGCCATCCAACTGCATTTCGGTCTGGAACGCTGGTGGGTCGGAGCCGGAAGTACGGCAAGCCAAACGCCTCTGAGGGCGTCTCTGAATACGGATAACGTCGTCCCGACCCTGAGGACGGCCACGGTGAACGGTGCCACCCTCGTGCTGACCTACGACGAGGCCCTCGACACCACCTCGATGCCGGCGGAGGGCGACTTCATCGTCG
Source organism: Opitutales bacterium (assembly GCA_965218995.1). Classification (GTDB taxonomy): domain Bacteria; phylum Verrucomicrobiota; class Verrucomicrobiia; order Opitutales; family UBA2995; genus JAABVD01. The sequence continues at coordinate 196,167 of CBDCML010000004.1, read as the reverse complement.
AGGTGGACGACACGCAGGTAAATCTTGCCAACACCAACCCGGTGGCGGTCAGCGGCATGACCGTGACGCTGACATTGCAGACCGCCGTGACCAACAACAGACAGACCGTGACGTTGGACTATACGGCCGGGACCAACCCGATCCAGGACCTCGCCGGCAACGACGCTTCCAATCTGACCGACCAGGCCGTGACCAACAGCACCGCCGACGCCACCGGCCCGATGCTGCCAACCTCGACAACCAGCCCGCGATCCCGCTCCCCGCCGCGGGGGAAAGCGTGAAGGTCGCGACAGCAGACGGCACCGGGAATGACTACCAGTACAAACAGGAGTACGTGGCCTTTATCGAGGGCGATGACGACGCTTCGTTCGGTTTGTCGAGTACATTGCCCGCTGGCAGCCAGACAATTTATCTGAATTTTGAAGTTCAACTGGAGCTTCCCGATAACCTGCCGTCAAACCGGACGCTCGTGGCGTGGATCGGATTGGGACATGACGCAAGCTTCTCCTCAGACAATGACGTTTTATTCGGCATCGGGCTGGATCCGGAGAACGCGCTCGTTAAAGTTAGGGAGCAATCCATGGCCGAGACTGCTACGTCCTTTGCGAGCGAGCTTTCCAGAGCGGCTGCCAGGGTCTCGTTGGAAATCACCACGCCCGTTGGTTTCCGCACAAGCGGGGAAGGCGAATTGAGCTATACCTATACCGTGAAGGTGGATTTTGATCGGGACGGACAGACGGACTTCATTTCGACTGGCTCTTACATGGATTCCAGATGGGGCGTCAACCTGCAGCTCGGTCTGGAGCGCTGGTGGTCCGGAGCCGGAAGTACGGCAGGAGAGCAGCCTCTGAGGGCGTCTCTGCATGTGGTGGGCACCACCGGCATGCCTGATCCTACTGATCCTGCTGCTGAGGCGTTGGGATTGAGAAGCGTGGCGAGCGGCACCACCGCCACCCGGATTAAGATAATTTGGCGCTCAAGCGCGACGAATGTCCCCCGATACATCGTGCAGTGGAGGAGGACCGCCGATCAGGAATTCAGCGATACCGAGCGGCGCGCCGTGATAGACTGCGGGACGAACTGCAATTCCTTTCCCACGAAGTCCTACGTGATCACCGGCCTGATGGCCGGCACTGAATACTCAATACAGGTAACCACCGGAATACTTTCCGGCTCGATCAGGACATTCACGCGCCCGGACATACCGGAAAACTTCCAGGTCACGGGAAGGGTCGGCCAGATCACGGTCGCCTGGAACGAGGTGCGGGGCGCCCGGTTTTATAGGGTGCAGTGGGTCACTGGCTCGGAGAGTTTCGAACAGGACTCGCCTGTGTACGAGGAAATCCTGATGACGCCGCCCGCCAGGACCGCGGGAGATCCGCCGATCAGAAAATTCAGCGCCTCTTTTGATTCGGGGGAAGAGGGAGGAGTCCTGCACAAGGTGCGGGTTGCGGGGGTAGCCGCAAACGACCTTTCGGGCGAATGGGCCGGCCCGCTGTCGGCCATACTCCTGACCCTCCCCAGTGTGCGCAATCTGACCCTGACCCCGGGCGACAGCATACTGACGGTCACCTGGGACCCGCCGGAGGGGGGCTACCCTCCCGGACAAAGTGTTAGTGTTCAGTTCTATCAAGTCTCATATCGGCCCGTCGGCTCCAACGCCTGGAGATCGGGGCTGCAGGTACTGAATCGCAAGGTCATCCAAGGGCTGACCAACGGCCGGGAATACGAGGTGCGGATAAGAGCCTTCATCATCCCAACGGGCGTCATCACGGCCGGGCCATTGACTGCCACGCCGGCCGTTCCGCCTTTCGACCCGAACAAGCCTCGCCTGCCCGGTATCCCCCGCAACCTGAGCCTGACAGCGGGCGATGGGTGGATACAGGCATCCTGGGACCCGCCCGATGACCTGGGCAACCCACCGCTCCACGGCTACATGGTGGTGTACCGCCGCGGAGCCGAGACGAATAACGCGATATGGCTGTGGAGCAACGGGACCAATACCAGATTTACCATTCGGGGTCTGACTAATGGCCAGAAATACGTGGTAGGGGTGCTGGCCAACAGCACCTTGGGCTTAGGGCCGGAGGCCGGAGCGTTGTCAGCCACGCCCCAGGCGACGGGGCCTTCCAGGCCAGACTCCGAGCTTCCGCGTCCGCGTCCGCCCAGCAAACCGCGCAATTTGTCCCTGGTTCCCGGCGACGGGCAAATAGAAGTATCGTGGGATGAACCCTTGGACCGGGGCGAGCCCGATTTCCGTCGCTACTTGGTGAAGTATAGAGAAGTACAACAGACGGAACAGACGTGGGAAGACTGGTATTCAGATTGGTATTGCTGGTTGTTTTCGGGCTGCCCTCCCCCCGGCCCTGAGCCCGATACTACCCCAAAAAGATGGCTGGAAGTAGGCTTGTACTACGATACTGATGTCCTCATCGAATGGCTGAAAAACGGCACCACCTACGAGGTGCAGGTGAAGGTCTTCAACATCCACGGTGAAGCGGTCGCGGGGCCAAAGCAAGCCACGCCTCAACAACAGCCTGAACCGGTGCGGCGGCCCGGAATGCCGCGCAATCTCACCCTCACGCCCGCCGACGGCTCCATAACCGTATCGTGGGATCCGCCCGCAGGTACGGTGCCCGTCGACGGCTACCGCGTCCGCTACATTAGAGCTAAATCTTCCCATTTCATCGGCGGCTCCATAACAACAGTCAAGGGCACCTCCACGGTCCTTAGAGGGGCAAACGGCCAGTACTATTCGGCAAAAGTTGCTGCCTACAACTCGGCCGGAACGGGCCCGGAAACGCCAGCCGCAAGCGCGGCTCCAGCCCCTGCCTAAGGGGTTGCCCATCGCATGACTTTACAACGACAAAAATTCACCCCAACTAATTTTCCAATTCCAGTTAAAATGATGAAACATCGTAGAATAACCCGAGTAATCGCCTCAATCTCTCTGTTCCCTCTCCTTGTCGGCGTGGAATCACAGGCAGAGGATAAAACTTATTCTGGAAACGCAAATCTATATTTTATAGCTGACGATGACAACTCGGAACGGGATGAGGACATTGTTTTTGGCTTCAATGGCAACTTGGCCCACGATACTTTCCAGGAGGCACTGCGTTTGCGGGATAATGGCCGTATGATGCTCAGCAAAGGAAATCGAGCAAGAGGGTGGCGTGGGGGCATGACTTTTACTTATGATGGCATTATCAGCTCGCATTATCCGTTGAAGTTGGTTGCCGATGCTGACAATTCCTCCGACTCTGAGGATATCATCTTCGGCTTCGACGGCACATCAATAGATTCGGACATTGTGGAGAAGATGCGCCTGACCGATGAGGGCCGACTTGGGCTGGGGACGGGTGATCCCCAGGAGAAACTGGACGTCGACGGCGCCGTCCGAATCGGCGATACGACCAATGCCAACGCGGGCACGGTCCGCTACCATGGTGGCAACTTCGAGGGCTATGATGGTTCCAGCTGGCTTGATCTCGGTGCGGGCGGAGACAATTTATTCGATGGCCGGTTCACTTTCTCCGGTGGCATCCAGGTGGGCTACAGCGCCAACACTGTGCCGGGCTCGATTCGCTACCATGGTGGCAACTTCGAGGGCCATGACGGTTCCAGATGGCTTGATCTCGGTGTGGGCGGAGACCGGTACAGTGGCCGTATGAGGCTCACGAAACAGGGCGACGGCGGCGGCACGACTTTCAGTCATAATGGCCTTATCAGCACGGACTATGGGTTAAAGTTGGTTGCAGATGCTGACAATAACTCCGACCACGAGGATATCCACTTCGGCTTCGATGGCGAGGGATCCGCGGACTTTGCGGAGAAGATGCGTCTGACCGATGAGGGCAATCTGATACTCAACCACGGCGGCGGCAAGACGACTTTCAGTTCTGATGGCTTGATCAGAACGGACTATGGGTTAAAGTTGGTTGCAGATGCTGACAATACCTCCGACCACGAGGATATCCTCTTCGGCTTTGATGGCGAGGGATCCGCGGACTTTGCGGAGAAGATGCGCCTGACCGATGAGGGCTTACTTGGGCTGGGGACGAGTGATCCCCAGGAGAAACTGGACGTCCACGGCGCCGTCCGAATCGGCGATACGACCAATGCCAACGCGGGCACGGTCCGCTACCATGGTGGCAACTTCGAGGGCTATGATGGTTCCGATTGGGTCAGCTTTACTGCTTCACCTTATGAACGGAACCCACGCGAAACATCTTCCTGGACGGACCCCCAAACTGTGGTTGCCGAGGATGTTTGGTTGCATCGTGATTTGATAGTCTCGCTTGGTGATAATGGGACGACGAGCCCGAACGGAGACAATCCGCCTTCGGTTCCGGATAACGGCCGGATCATTTTCGGCGAGACTTTGGTTGGCGAGCTTGCCGGCTTGACAGACCACACGAATCATCCCGACAACTACATTGTCAACAGCAAATACGCTCCGGCTGATAGTGCCGAGCATTTCCCGGTGCCGGATGCGCCTGTTGGACACAGTAATTATAATTCCGATGACGGGACGACCACGGGCGGCATGACCATGGTGACAGACGGTCTGCCACGGTTCACCGTCAAAAACAATGGGAATACTTACATCCATAAGCGCCTTTCCATCGGCTTGGGCGCTCATGTCCCAGGAACATCACTGACGGTTGGCGGCGCGGTTCACATCGGGCCGGACAATCTGCTGCCTACCGAATTTGACTACGATGATCAAACCGAGGATTACCTCCTCTGGGTTGAGCGGGGCATTGTCAGCGAAGATTTCGCCATCGCCAACGTGGGCAACTGGAGCGACCACGTCTTCGAGGATGGTTACGAACTGATGCCCCTTGAGGCGGTCGAGGCCCACATTGAGGAAGTTGGCCACTTGCCGGGAGTTCCTTCCGCCGCCGAGGTCGTGAAAAACGGCTATACCGTGCACAACATGACCCGTATCCTCCTCGAAAAGATCGAGGAACTCACCCTGCACTCCATTGAGCAGCAAAAGGCCATTCGGCAACTGGAGGCCAGACTCAATGAAAAATAGGCTGCAAACTTCTCGAATGAAGACCGTCGGCCCAATTGCATCATTCAAATTCCCGGCTCATCGAGGGGGCATTGAATTATGAAAAGCAAAGGTAAAGAGGTTATTTTTGGAGTGCTGTCTTTCTTATTGATGGTTTCTTTGGCGCGTGTCAGCGATGGCGACCCCGTCCCCAACCCGGATGAAAGCGTGGATCCCTTCGAGCAGCAACAGATCTCTGCAGGCGCTGATGGGGTTACTTATTCGACGTATGCTCTGGAGGATACCGGCATTTCTTATGATTACGTGAAGAAGCTGGATGCGGCAAGCCTTTTCAAAAAAGGAGCCGATCTTTCCGGTGGTATCCGGGGCGTCGTGCAATCCGGCGGCTCGATTGATTTGCAAGCGTATGCCTATGACGCAAAGGAGCAGACGCATCGGATTTACCATGTGCGGCTTCTCGAGGATTCCGCCGACGACTATTCGTGGTCACAAGCGCCAACAGTTCGTGCATCCCCATTGGGAGAAGGAAAAGAAAGAAACATTTCCGGAAATTCAATTAAAACACTTCTTGGCACCGTAGGTGATCCATATAAGACGACCAAAGAGGAACATGTCCGCTTTGCCCGATCATTGATTTCCGCTACTGATTCGAATCGCGAAGATCGCGGTATTGGGCATTGGATCAGGCACCATAAAAGAGCGATCTTCGGAGCTACCATCGGAATAGGCGTTGCTGCTGTGGGAGTCGTATTAGCGCCAGTGACTGGTGGAGTCAGCCTGAGCACAACAGGTATGGGTCTCGCCATGGCAGCCGGCGCTGTTGGAGGTGCATATGTTGGCTCTAAACTGGATTTCGTGGCTAACAGCCGTGAGCTTACCGAACAGATGCATGCCGATCATCCCCCACCCCCGCTCCCCGTTCCTACGGCAGGTACTCCTCAGAAGCAGAACTTTGCCGATGTTTCCGACGACCATCCGTTACACCCCATGGGCCTGTATCCGGTCAAGGTTGTTGTGACCGTACGGAACGCCACTTTTTACAGCGCGAAAATTCCCGGTATTGCTGACACAATTGATGCCAATTATTTAGTAGGAATAAACGCTTATGCGCCTCAGGCCCTGAACTGGATCACCGCGACGGATTACTGGTCGAATTACAGCCATTTCAACGATGGGGTACAGGTAGCTGCTTCACCTTCGTCCTATCCGCTTGATACCGGTGTGCTTGAATTCAACTCCTCCTTACAGGTCTGGCTGACCGTGAATCCGGGAACTTCAGCGGCTGTTCGTCACAAGGTTCGCCATAGCTCCCCACCAACTCGAATTGATTCGAAGGTAGGGGACCATGTGCTATTGGAGGTGGTCGTGCCACTTGCATCAGGAGCCAGTTTTGATGCCAACAATCCGGATCATTATCCCAGATTAGCCGGTTTTCCCTATGTTTGGCGGGCCTTTTTTGCCGGGGAAACTCTGTATCAATGCGAGCCCTCCGTTCAACCCGGGGAATGGCGTCCCTGGTTGGGCTATGATTCCCAGGTACATGGTGTCAATCTGCGCAAATACCCGAATGATTTTAATCCAAAGTTTCATCCCTGGGAAGCACAGGTGGTCAATAATGGCCGTCACGTAGTGTATCGCTGGACAGCGAAATTGACTCGCCGGATGGGCGTTTCCAAAACTACCTAGAGCCTATCCCAGGAGGTTTAAGCCACTGACGGGCAAGGGATTAGGCTAAGAAAAAGTCGGGCGAAAGGAGGTGAAAATCCTCGATTCGCCCTGAATAGAGCTTCTATAATTTGGTATGAACGAATTAATAGAACCCAATTCTGCTGATACGGTAACCTTTCAAAGTTTTCTTCGTCCAGCTTTAACCCCGGTTTTGCGCAATCGTGATTATGACCGTCTGGTGGAGGATTTGCGGCAACTCGATGATAATCTGACCCAAGGTGGGTTGGAAGAAATGGCCATCCGCTTCGGTTTGTCGCAGTTGCCGCCGGGCGCCTCGGGCGCTGTGCGCAACAGGAAAGCGCAGTTTGCGCTTTCCTCGCTACGGGTGGAGTTGCTGCGTCATTTGCTGGGTCTTCCAGGCTTTGAAGCTTTTTCCATGACGTTGGCCAGCAGTGATCTTTTGACCGATTTTTGCGGATGCCGCAGTCTGGTTGGGGTGAGGTGGACCTCGAAGAGTACGCTGCACCGCGCCTCGAAGTTGTTCACCGATGAACAGTTGCGCGGGTTCAACACACGGTTGGTTGAGCTCGCGGGCGATCAGAGCAATTGCTGGCAACTGGGAGTGGAGCAGGCGGAGGATCTTTCGGTTTGCCTGGTCGATTCGACCTGTCTGGAGGCAAACATTCACTTTCCGGTCGATTGGGCGCTTTTGGGTGACGTGACGCGCACCTTGCTCAAAGCGGTGAAACTGATTCGGGCTGAATCCCTGTTGCATCGGATGCCCGATTCACCGGATCGCCTGCTGAGGCGCATGAACAAGCTCTGTATCGAGATGACGCATACTTACCGCAAGAAGGGAGCGGCGAAGGCTCGCAAGAAGATCTTGCGCAAGATGAAACGATTACTCAAACGGGTCGGCGCTCACGCCCTGCGACACCGCAATCTGCTGGAGGCCCGTTTCAGGCAAACCCGTTTTAGCCGAGCCCGCGCCGAACAAGTCATCAGGCGTATTGATGAACAACTCGCCTTGCTGCCCCAAGTAATTGAGCAAGCCCACGAACGCATCATCGGCGGACGTCTGGTCAAAAACCACAAGAAGATCCTCAGTGTCTACGAAAGAGATATCACTGTAATCGTGCGGGGCAAGGCGGGCGCGCAGACCGAGTTCGGCAACGAACTGTTTATGGCCGAGAGTCCCGGCGCAATGATCATTGATTATATGCTCTACGGCAAAACCGCTCCTTGGGAGGGAGATAAATTAATCGAAAGCGTGCAGCGCCAACAGTCCCTCAAAAGGCAACAAGACCTGGAGTGGGCCGTGGCCGACCGGGGCTTCGATGGGGCAGCTACACGTAAGGCATTGCAGCGGGTGAGGGTGAGCAGCCACATTTGTCCGAAAAGTCCGGTCGCATTGGAAGCCCGCCTCAAGGAGCCTGATTTTTACCGCTGGCAAACCCGCCGGGCCAGCACCGAGGCGCGCATTGCCATTGTGAAAAACCACGGCGGCGGACGTGTCTGGCGCGCCAAAGGCTTAAAACACCGCAGGCTCGCAGTGGGGTGGAGCGTGCTCGCCCACAACCTCGCCTGGATCAGTCGAAAAGTCAGAAAAGAGAGGGTCGAAGCTCAAGCTAAGGCGGCTTGAGCCTTCGGCGCCGTCCCACGCGCTGATCAAAACAGAAGGCGCCAGCAGTGGCAAGGCCGCCGCATGCCCGAAATCCGGCATCAGGCTCAATAATTTGAATCCGGGTGAGTTTGAAAGCCGCAGCAAGGCTCGAATCGAGCGCAACTGAGAAAATTTTGGTCCTGCAAATGCTGCTCGTTTTCCTACTCGTTTAAAAATCCCGGTTTCTGGGATAGACTCTACCTACAGCCCGGGACATGTTTGGAACAAGCAGAAGACGAATCCCACTCAGCGCAACAATCAAAAAGAGGGCCTGAACATGGAGATTTTCCAAATCTTGAAGGCTGATTCTCCAGCAACTAATGCAGTTCCGGATTTTGCTGTTTACAGTGGTCCTGAGTTCGTTCCGGCGCTGGACCCGGACGAATTCCTTTATTTCCATGGCGATGACGGTAACGTCAACGGCATTTATAAAATTGATTCGGAACCTTGGAAAGTGGTTCCGGAAGACGAGGCCGCCAATCCGATCAACGACGTTGTAACCGCCTACAAGAAGAACCGCATGTGGCACGTGGATAACAAGGATTACCGCACGGTCTTAGGGACGGACTATGCCAGCGCCAACTACGAAATCCAGGACTATGGAGTCGGGCCGGAACATCCGGATGGAAACGCCTTGGGCAATATCGTCGCACCCGGCCGTATTTCAATTACAGCACCCGCGGCCATTGCCACGAGCAGTACTGGGTTGCATTTTCAATTGGGGGCCTCAGTGCATCTACAGGAAGACAAGGGATTCTACGGCAATCTCAGAGGGGTTTTCAATCCATCGGAATGGGAACGGGGTGTGCCTTACCAGGTTACCGGGCTCAAAGCGGATCAGGTAGAGAACTACGCAATCGTCATTACCCGCGAAGACCATCTAGGCATGCAGACTTTTTATCAATTCTTGTCTGCCGAAGCTCCGGAGCACGTCAAGAACACTATTCGGGAACAGGGAACCTGGATGATTCTCATGCCGTCTTTTGTTGGCTTTGGGTATCATAGCATTGAGCTTTGGCACAAGAATACGCATTATACCGACGACTGGACTCGTATTGGAGGCAAGGAAATCCTGGGCGCGGCTCTTCGTTTCTACTCGGTTCCCGGCAGCCTGGGCCCGGATGGCGGTTTCCCTGGGGTGGACCTCAAGGAGTCGCCTGGCGATGGCGCCTACATTTATCTGGAAGAATATTTGGATGAAAAAACCGGCGATTGGGCCGAATGGCGTTACAATGCGGGTCGCTATGGCAAGTTCCAGGCCCGCACCTATGTCTTCGACAAGGGCGATACAGTCACCTTTGAAGTTCAGGACTCCGATCCGCATCTTTTCGCCCACCGGGGAAGGGAATGGTATCTGTCGGAGAAGCGACAGGTCAAGCAGCTTCAGGAAACTTATTTGCAAGATCATATCCGCCACTATGTGGATGTGATTCGAGCCGATGACCAGACAATCGAGGAGGATCGGAACGTGGATGCCAAGGGGTCCAAGATTACTTATACTTTTGATAAGGTTGGAAAATTCCAGCTGAAGGCAGGCTATCGGGGTGTCAGCAAGGTAGCCCATCGCATTGTTGTCGTGGATCCCCGGGAACGTCCAGCCAGCCTGAAAGCGGGGGTTGTCGGGCGGACCTTGACTAACAAGGAAGCGGAATGGTTGCGTAGTGCGGACATGCAGTTGAGTCCCGGTCAGGAAGTCAAGTGGAAGTTACTTACACTGCAGCATTTGGGAAGCCGTTATCGTTATATTGATGGGCCGCGATTTCATTGGAAAGTCGACCAAAACAACCGCTTTCATCCCGGAAACAACTTTGCAGACAGCTACCATTGGCGCATTTCCAAAGAAAGCGGCCCGAACGCTCTTTTTTATGCCTATGACCCCGGTTATGCCGGGGATGCTCCCAATGGCTTGGCTGCTGCATTGGATAACTATGATGATGCCGATGGCTGGAGGCCTTCCGTCTATGTTCGCCATACTTCCGAAACACCACAGCCTTCAGATATTTCAGACGAGGCAGTGAGTCATTTTACAACTTTGTCAGAAGCACATAAGAGCAAACTGCGCATTTTACTGGCTGGGGCGCCGGAATCGTGGCAACTGCGGTTACCCTGGATTTCTTTTGTCAAGGATTGGCACGCATTCAGGACAGACGTTTTTTACAGCTACCGAACCCGGACGAACGTCAAGGTGATTTACGATATGAATGCGTTCTTTAGTCCAACTACGGGCATCTTCAGCGGTTCGCCGTCCAATTCGATAGGAGAGGATACTTCACCTAAGCATCTTAGAGAGATAGGGGTGCACTTGCACTTGATGGAAGATGATCTCAAGCTCAAGCGCTTTTTCTTCCAGGATCTCTGTACCGGTCGCGCCATTATCGTGCCTGCAGACTGCGCCCAGGCGAAGGCGTATAATATCAATGACCCCAGTCCGGACATAGTGGCCATTTATCCGGACTTCCGTGGAGAGATTGGCGTCACGGTCGAGAGTGACCCCGGCAGTCATTTGTATGAACCCTTGAACCAACCGGATTATTTGTGGCACTACGGTTCCATTGCGCCAGTGTTCACGATTGATGATCATGCCGGTTTCGGCGATCTCTCGGCAGGTGATACCGTTACCTTGTCAGGCACCATGTCTTTGAAGGAAACCAATCATCGCGACCTGTGGAAAGACCGCCTGATTCTTGCCGTAGGTTCTGGAAATGCTCCCGCCAATACAACCCATGCCTATGCGAGCAGTTTTGGCCTCACGGGTGACGGGAATAGTAAAGTCTATTCGCTGGGGGTTGCCGTTGTGCCCCTGGGGGGCGTCAATACACAGGGACACTACCCACGGATCGAAATCATTGACGATGGGGGCAAGGTAAGCATTGCGATTACGAAAACCCGTAAATCGGCAACGATTGCCTGGGAATTGGCTATTACGCTCGCCTCGACCTGGAAAGATTTCAGCACGGGCGATAATCCGCCTCAGGGAGGCGGGCAGGGCCATAACAATGGGCGCGGGGTGGATCGCCACCGGCATGCCTATACCCTGAAGCTGGACCTGGATTTCGACGGTTCCTTTGAAACAACCCATAGCGGGCATTTCCGCACCTATCAGGCCGAGGTCATTGGCTTGAGTTTTGCGGTGGAACAAGGTGAGGCACGACACAATCCGTCTGGCGCGACTGAACCATATTCGGACGTCAGCAAATGGAGCGCCGCCGCGCGGGCCACCAACGTCTGGTCCATTTTTACCGGTAGTGCGACGACCAACCAAGCCGCCATTTATCCGTCAGCCACTCCGGAAGTTCACACGATTGCCTTTAACGTAGCTGACGCCAGCCATGATATCCCCGCCACTCTGTTTGGAACGAATATCGAGAACATCCAGACCAGGGACCGCTATTGGGGCAATTATGCCAACGATGCCGAGTTGGTTCGTTTGATGAGGGAAATGTCAGTCAACTGGATCCGTTTTCCGGGAGGCGAGCCGGCCTCTACCTTCCATTTTGATGCGATCCACAACCTCATTTTGACCACCGCTCAATGGGGCAAGGACCTTTGGGACACGTCCAAGACGGATAACACGGCTGCGGTTGATTCGGAATATGTTGACTTCGATGAATTCAAAAAGGTTTCGGTTCACACCAACGCCACGCCGTTTGTGGGAGTTAATCTGGAAAGCGCTTATTTCTTTGAGGCGCTGCAATACGATGAATTGCTCAAGAATCCTGAGTATCCCGTCACGGTAAATAAAGCCAGTTTCCTTGCAAATTACAGCACGTCCTTGATTCAGGAAGGCTTGGATCAAGCCCGTCAGATCGCAAATTACCTGACGTCTTCAACAGCGGATAGCGGCTTGGAATTGGACATCACTCATTGGTATCTGGATAATGAAAGTGATATTTCCACCTATGATAATAATCAGGGCATCCCCGGAGTAGCGGTTCATGAAGATGGAGCTCCTCCAGGTGTTTTTGCGAGTGAAGAAGGGCGGTTTAATATGCAAGCTGCCCATTATGCACGTATGGCAGCAGATTATATGGACGTCATAGACACGGCTACTGCCAGGAGCGAAAGACAAAACAAATATATTGCCAGTTGGTCGAACACCAAATTCATGCGCGATCCGGGTTGGAAAACTATTTTAAATGAAGTGGGCGATCGCCTCAGCTATATTGATTTCCATACCTATTGGACCGTGGATGGTGGGTCCTGGACGGAAAACCTCAGTCATGCTCCGGCCACTGGAGAGCCATTTCCTGCCTATGGTGTTTCGTCTTGGGAAATATGGAAGAAGCAGTTGCCGATGCAGTGGGAAAATCAGGACGATGACCCCGTTGATCCCTGGGGAGGTGCCGACCAACCCGTTGTATGGGGTGAAGCAGTCACCCAAAAACTTTCTTACTCGGAATACTTCAAAAAGGTCAGGCAGGTACTGGACGCCAATAATCTCGGCCATGTTGGTATCATGATGGCAGAATGGGGCGTGGCGCCCCGGGGGCATTGGAAGTTGGACGCGGAAGCCTATCAAGTGGCGGTCATGTTCACCGAAATATTCATGCAGATAATCGAATCCGGCGTGGTGAATTACGTGGCCACTTGGCCTTTTGCTTCGGAGCCGGGCTGGGCCGTCACACATCGGGCAAACGTTATCAATGATCCGGATACCGGCTCGAATCGTATCCAGGGAACTTACGGGATACAAAAACAATTTGCGCCCTTTGCGGGTGGCGAATTCGTTGAAATCGATACGGGCCGCCCGGACATCATAGCCATTGGGAGCTACAAAGCGATACCCGCGGCGGTTCATGTGGCGATTTTAAACAAATCTCCTGAATCACGAACTATCCACATCAACGGAAACGATCACACCTTTGGTCATTACACTGTGAACACCATGAAACCGCACGATGATCCCGCGCTGGACGATGACACTTACAGCAGCGAAACACCTGTTTTTACCCAAGGGAACAAGCAACTCATTGTCTCCGGCACTTTACCGAATGTAACCCTTCCGCCTTATGGCATGGCCTGGATAATACTTGAGAACTGAATTCCCCAGCGCCTATGAAATCGATTATGTGCGGGTCTACCAGTAGCGCGAAACGAAGACGCATGAATTTTTTCAATTTCCCGGGGAATCTCTTTGATCTTTGATCGGCCCCTTCAACCATGAACCCAAAATAGAATAAAAAATGAAAAACAACCACTTCGACTCAATTCAAATTCCATCTTTCCGTCTGATTATGCTTGTGCTGGGATTTTCCGGCCTCGCGCTCTCCGCCATCGGGGAAAGCGTGAAGGTCGTGACAGCAAACAGCGCCGAGGACTACCAGTACCGTCAGGAGTACGTGACCTTTATCGGCTCCGGTGACGATCTGTTCGGTTTGGGTGAACTGTCCGCTGGCAGCCAGAAAATTCATCTGAATTTTGAAGTTCAACTGGAGTTTCCCGATAACCTGCCGTCAAGCCGGACGCTCGTGGCGCGGATCGGATTGGGACACAAAGCAGACATCTGGGCCACAGACGGCAATGACGCTTTTTTCGGCATCAGGCTGGATCCGGAGAACGCGGGCGTTGGAGTTGTTGAGCAATCTGCGGGTTTCAGTTTCAAGGACGACGCTTTTACGTCCTTTGCGGGCAAGCTTTCCAGAGCGGCTGCCAAGGTCTCGTTGGAAATCACCACGCCCGATGGTTTCCGCACAGAAGGCGCGGAAGACGAATTGCGCTATACCTGTGCCATGAAGGTGGATTTTGATCAGGACGGACAGACGGACGCCACTTCGAATAGCTCTTTCATGGATTCCAAATGGGGCGTCAACCTGTGGCTCGGTCTGGAGCGCTGGTGGTCCGGAGCCGGAAATACGGCAAGACAAACGCCTCTGAAGTTGCATCTGAATCTGTGAATCTGGTTATGCCGGCTCTGGTCGGTTCTCCAGTTCAATGCAACGTATGAACCATGTTAATTGTCCGTTCAACATGTAGCGACGCCCCGGCGTGTGGCGGTGACAAAGCACGCGAAACGGAGCGGTCTACCTCTATGGCAGGCGAAAGGGGTTGGAAACCCCCGAATCGCAAAGGTGCGAGCCTTAGCGCAAGCGAACATGATTCGGCCTCGTTACACTACAACCCCCATTTCCATGCAACCCATTCATAACCAATCACTTCCTTACATTTTAGGTCTGGGAGTTCGGGCTAAAATCTGTTTTATCGTTGGGGTTGCATGCTTTACCCCGTTTGGTTTTGGGCAAGATGACGTGGAAATCCTGATGAACCTTGATTTCGAGGATGACATGGTGGGTGAACAGCCCGATTTCGATTTCGGTCCCGAGACAGAGGTTGATCCGAATCCCAACGAGGGCTCCCGCGGTTTCGTAGTTATTGATGGCGCTTCCGAACCGCCAAATCCTTTGAGCGGGAAGAGTCTCTACATACAAGATGAGGACAGCGATGGCCCAGTGCGCTTATTTCTTCCCTTCAATGGGGGAACCAATCGAAGCAATGTGCGATTGAGTTTCGATTTTCAAAGGGCTTATGCGGTTGAGGAAAGTGATTGGCAGACTGGGATCCTTGTCATATTTGGGCGAGCGGAGCACCGGCTGAGCCGTTTCGATCATCGGCTGTTTGATCTCGCGGTGTTGAATAACGGCGATCTGCGTATCAATGCACCGTCGAGGAGAAGGAGCCCAAGGGTGCTTACCTATGACACGGAATCGGCCAATAGGGTCGACCTATTGGCCAACTCGCACGACACCGACCCTGTAGAATATGATCTGGAGGATTTGGGCGCGGGCACGCTGACACCCAATTCTTTCCATCTGTTTCTCAATGGGGAAAAAATGGGGGAGTACGGTTTTACCTGGACGCCGGACGGGAGGCAGGTACCATTCGACCAGCAGGATGATGATCTAGGGAAATTGGGGTTTTTCCAGGGAACCACGGCGCAGGGGGGAATTGTATTCGATAATATTTTGCTGACGCCGCTGGCGCCTCCCACCTCGGGCAAGTTGATCAATATCTCGACCCGCGCATTGGTGGGAACGGGAGATGAGGTCATGATTGGCGGTTTTATTGTCCATGAGGCCGCCCAGCGGGTGCTGATCCAAGCTCTCGGCCCGGAACTGGCAAATAGAGGCATTTCCAATGCGCTGGCCGATCCGGTTCTTACCGTCATCCAAACCAGCGAGGGCGAGTCTCCTCGCGCTGAGATCGATCCTCCAATTGAGATCATGGTCAACGACGACTGGGAGGACAGTCAGGGACAATTGGTAACCAACCTTTGGGGAGGTAGTCCAGACCTGACGCTTGGTAGCCTGAGTTCGGCGGCCGTTCTCACCCTCGATCCCGGGAACTATACCGCAAAGGTGGAAGGAAAGGATGGAACTACCGGGGTTGCCCTTATCGAGGTGTATGAGATCGATGACGCGCCGCCGAGTTACGCCTCGGGCAAGTTGATCAATATCTCGACCCGCGCATTGGTGGGAACGGGAGATGAGGCCATGATTGGCGGTTTTACTGTCCATGAGGCCGCCCAGCAGGTGCTGATCCAAGCTCTCGGCCCGGAACTGGCAAATAGAGGCATTTCCAATGCGCTGGCCGATCCGGTTCTCACCGTCATCCAAACCACCGATTCGACCAACCCCATCGAGCTCATGGTCAACGACGACTGGGAGGACAGTCAGGGACAATTGGTAACCAACCTTTGGGGAGGTAGTCCAAACCTGACGCTTGGTAGCCTGAGTTCGGCGGCCGTTCTCACCCTCGATCCCGGGAACTATACCGCAAAGGTGGAAGGAAAGGATGGAACTACCGGGGTTGCCCTTATCGAGGTGTATGAGATCGATGACGCGGAGGCGAGTGATGACGCCGTGACGGTCGTGACAGCAGACAGCGCCCGGGACTACCAGTACCGTCAGGAGTACGTGACCTTTATGGCCGGCGGGGACAATCCGTTCGGTTTGCGTGGACTCTCCCTTGGCGGGCAGAGAATTCATCTGAATTTTGAAGTTCAACTGGAACTTCCCGATAACCTGCCCCCGGCCCCCCGGACGCTCGTGGCGTGGATTAGGTTGGGACAGAAAGCAGACTTGTGGGCCACAGACGGCACTGCCGCTTTTTTCGGCATCAGCCTGGATCCGGAGAACGCGGGAGTTGGAGTTATTGAGCAATCTGCGGGTTCCAGTTTCAAAGATGTAACTTTTACGCCCTTTGCGGGCCAGCTTTCCGGAGAGGCTGTCAGGGTCTCGTTGGAAATCACCACGCCCATTGATTTCCGCACCCGCAATGCGGAAGACGAATTGCGCTATACCTGTGCCATGGAGGTGGATTTTGATCAGGACGGACAGATAGACGCCACTATTTCGAAGGTCTCTTTCATTGATTCCAAATGGGGCTTCAGCCTGTGGCTCGGTCTGGAACGCTGGTGGTTCGGAGCCGGAAATACGGCAAGACAAACGCCTCTGAAATTGTATCTGAATCCGGGGTTGTCCCATTTTTAGTTGAAATTGGGCAGTCCTCCACGGGGGTATTGGCGTCGAGGACTGAACAGGAAGGAGCATAGTCAGTCGCCCCTTACTTCCACGGTTCGGTTCATGGCCCCTCGTCGCCCTGGTCGTGGATAGATTTCGGAGATCTCAGAACTGCTTGCGCAAGGTCAGGCCGACGGTGCGAGGATTGCCCAAGAAGGTGCCAAATGTCTGGGTGGATTCCGGACCCGTTCCCGAGCCCTGGAGCGGAGCGTCAAAGGCAACCTGTATGTAATCCTCGTCAAAGAGATTCTTGGCCCACAGCTCGATTCCCCAGTCATCTGTGAGGTGAGCGAGCCCGATGCGCCCGTTGAAAACGGCAAAACTATCCTGCATTTTCTCCATGTCCAGATCTGAGCCGGTGTTATAGCTGCTCATGTAACGCAGATCGAGGTGGGCAAAGGCTCGCCAGGAATTGTTCAGATCGCGCTCGTAGGTGGCGGCGCCCGTAAAGGTCCATTCCGGGGCGTTGGTGAGTTGCCTGCCCGCCAGGTTCTCATTGGAAATGTCTATGCCGTACCTGGCGGCGGCATAGGTCGCGCCTCCCCTTATGGCCAACTCGTTCGACAGCAGGGCGGTCATTTCCAATTCGACCCCCTTGGAGGAGACTTCAGCAATATTCTCCAAGACAAAACTCGTGCCCGTAAAAGAAACCAGTTGGAAATCCTGTAAATCCACGTAAAAGAGCGTGGCATTGAAAGTGGCTCGCTGCCCGAGGAAACCGAATTTGCCACCGAGTTCGAAAGAGTCGACCACTTCCTCACCGAATTCGAGATCCGAGGCCATGGGAACGCCGTCCAAAATGGGATTGGCTAGAATGGCCCGATCGAGATTGTAACCCCCTGCTTTGATGCCTCGGGAGTAACCCGCAAAGAACAAGTGGTCTTCACTCAAGTGATAGGCGGCGCTAATCGTGCCCGACCACCTATCCTCTTCGAGACTGTCGGCGTAATTGCCATCGAGGAAAGGATTAACGAAAGGCACACAGGCCAAAGCAGTAACCGTGGGGGGCGCTTCCGGCGCCACTCTTTTCAAGTTTGCCAGAAAAGTCGGACTACAGGCGCGATTTCGGCTCCTCAGATCCGCCTCCAAGTCCTTCGTCTCTTCCTTGTAGCGCGCTCCCAAGGTGATCTCGAAGTCCTCGGTCAAGCGGAAGGTGTTATGGGAAAAGAGCGCCCAACTCTCCATTTTTTGCAGAAAGCTGTCTTCGACAATGCCGTCACCCTCCGGGAGCACCTGACTTGGCGGCAAGTTTGTCAGGCCCGAATAAAACCCGCTCCGGGGATCGCCCGTAACTAGTCCGTTCGCGTATCCCTCGTAGGCTGCGCCGAAGCGAATCGCGTCATGATAGTCGAGATCCTCGCGAATGAAAAACAATCCAACCAGCCAGTCCGCCCAATCCGTTTCAGACTCCACGCGAAACTCCTGGGTAAAGGTCTGGAATCCCTGAAAATAACCGCCCCGGTCCCGAAACGCAATATCCAGGTTGGTATAGTCGATATCCTGGCCGCGCGACGACTCCCAGTCGCGGTAGGCTGTGAGCGAGGTGAAGGATGCCACGCTCGTATCCACCGTAATTTCACTGGAGAGACCCCATTCGACGACGTCCTCATTGTAGTCCCTGTTGGGATTGACCGAGACCTTCCGGTCAAACGGATCTCCCAGCAGGTCGGCGCCCATGGCCTGAATCAGCCCCTGCGTAGGTCCCGGAACCAGGGTGACCGCGGCGCAGCATTGTTCGTTCCGCTCGGAATGATCGACAATGATGCGGACTCTGGAATCCTCGCCCGGTTTGAGAAGGAGTTGACCGCGAGTGAGCATACGGTCCCGATTGTTGTAATCCTTACCCGAGGCGATATCCTCGAGAAACCCGCCCCTTTTCGTAAGCACGGCATCAATGCGCCCAGCCAAGGCGTCATCAATCAGCCCCCCACCGATACCGGCTTCCAGGCGAAGGTTGTTGTAATTGCCGAAACCGATCTTTCCATAACCACTCGTTTCGAACGATGGCCCTTTGGTGATCACATTGATCAATCCCATTGATGTGTTCCGGCCAAACAACGTGCCTTGCGGACCGCGCAACACCTCGATGCGCTCGACCGCGCCGAGTTCAGTCAGGGCAACGGTGTTGCGGCTACGGTAAACACCGTCGACAAAGACCCCAACCGCCGACTCGAAGCCGGGGTTGTCGCCGGTGGTGCCGATACCGCGGATGCGGGCGGTGACTCCGGTGCTCTCGGCCTGGGTGGTGGAGAGGAACAGGCTCGACGAAACCGCCATGAGATCGCGGATATCGGTCACGCCCGAATATTCGAGCTGATCCTCCAAATAGGGCGTCAGGGCAATGGGGAGTTTCTGGGCATTCCGTTCTCGCTTGGTGGCCGTTACCACGAAATTCTCCAAGTCCATCAATCCCAACAGATCTTCCTCTTCCTCCTGTGCAACCACTTGAGAAAAGGGAAATGTCGCTGCGATCAAAATGAAAAGGCGTGTCGCGAGATTCCATCTGTAATTTGAAAACTTCATATTTCGTAACCTAAGAATTCGGAGATGATACGTTTTGTGATATGCATGGCGTTCAGAGCTTGATCGTCGCCCCAACAAACACTTGCCTTCCAACTTTGTTCAAAAAGGTAATCCGCTCAGGAACATTATTAAAATTCTGCTGGATTTCGTCCGTGACATTACCAGCGTACAACCAAAGCTTTACTCGTTGGTTCAGTTTATAATGTGCTGAAATATCAGTCGAGTGCGCAGCCGGCCTATAATTAGGTAGCCCATTGGAGGCCCGGGTTGTCGTTACAAATTCTGATCGAAACCTGTGAGACGCGCGAAGACCAAATCCACCTTTATCCCAAAAGACTGTTATGTTGTAAGTGTTCTCGGAAAGTCCTTCCAATGGCACGGGATCGCCATCAGAATCCGTACTCGTTTCAGCGTCATCCGTATAGGTGTAATTGACATTAATCCCAAATCCATCAAACGGCGGCGGAAGAAACGTAAAAGGTTGCTGAGCGCTCAATTCGATACCTTTGACTGTTGTCGCCGGACCGTTAAAAGGACGCCATACTACAAAGTCCATTGGGCCACTTCCAATATCATGCTCTTCAATCGAGCTTCTCGATATTATGGAGGATCGGATATCTTTAAAGAAACCAGCTATGGAAAATAGACCGCTACGTCCAACAAACCACTCCAGAGACAGGTCATACTGTGTAGCTGAGTATGGTTCCAAATCCTCTGGATTTCCGCCCCATCCCCACGGGAATACCTCATTGGAAATGTCACCGGGATTAAGGCGGGTATTGACAGAAATTTGCCAAAGATCAGGACGCGCCATTACGTCAGCGATGGCCATCCTGAGGACCACGTCATCAGTGAGCGAGAATGATAAGTTGCCGCTTGGTAGCGTTTTCGCATAGGAACCACTTTTCGTGATTGGTTCCCATATTCTTTCCTCCACACGCCAGACATCATTGAAATTGAATCCATTACTGTTGGTTTCAGTGTTGACCACTCTAACCCCAATATTCCCCGAGTAAGGTAAGCCTAACAACCAGCCATAAAAATTCAATTTGCCGTAACCAGCCAAGTTTTCCTCGGAAACATCTAAACGCTGACTGACGTCCTCCTCGATCTCGAGGTCGAGGGGGACGCCATGTACTTGCTCAAATGCTGTATGGAACTCTTCAAATGTGTTGGTACCGACAGTAGTCAAATAATTGGCCGGGAATATCTCGCTACCTGGTAGTAAATCGATAATGTTTTGAAAGGGTGTAGGCCGCAACCACGACGTTGCCAACTCTGCCAGAAGCTGGCCCGGCCCGTATCTCCAAGTGTAACTATCCGGTAATCGATCGCGTCTATGTTCTGCTGAACGTATGTTATAACGGGCGCCAAGTTCAAACGAACGCACCCAGCCGAGATCTACATCGTAGTCAAAATCGAGCTGCCATACGTCTTCATAGGTGTTGTTTTCACCCGAAGTGAACGTCCATTGAGAGATCGTATAGCTGGTCGGATCCGACAAATCGGCTACAAAGTCCCGGCTATAACTCAGATCGGGAATGCCTCCCCCTCTAAAGTCGAACCCAATGGTAGTTGTAGGACCCGTATATCGACTTCTGAAATTGTTCTGCATGTGCTCTCCAACGCCTCGACCTCTAGCCGCCATAAACTCGATGCTTAGCTGATCGCGTTCATATTCGGATGTGAAGGAAACCGTATGGGATTCGCTATCCCACACACTCCTGCTGGGGGAAGGTTGAATTATAACGTCCACGTTCTGCTGTGAACCGACGAGCAAGGTACGATCATCGGAAAAAACGGGTTCGACTGTCAGGTTCGGCAAAGAACGGCCCCCTGTATTGAAGTTCATCTGAGTGCCCTGGACAAGTCCGTCACTGACAGAAAGGCTCGTTTCCAGACGAAACTCCCATTCATCGCTGGGCTGCCATTGCAAGGTTGACTCCCAACCGATTCGGTCCCAGCTCCCTTCTCGCCCATGCATTGCAATTCGCGCTGGACGGAAATACCGATCGGGATAGGACGTGTCGTCAGGATCGACTTCACCGTCACCATTGACGTCATAAGCGTAATTCCTAAAAAACATATCCCTAGTGGGTCCGGGCCCGATACCATCCCATGCGCCTGTGCCAAAGCTGGCCGATCGTATGGTGCTTTCCTGATAGGAAAGAGTGGCAAGAAATCCAAAATCGCCATTGGCCGTATCCCGCCAATTGTATCCTGCCGTAACGGACGCTTTTGGAGAAACTCCGGATACTGCCTCATTTACGGATAGCTCAACATTGGCCACCCACAAGGCGCTTCTTCGTGAAAGAGGTTTTCGGGTTACCAATCGAATGGTTGATCCCAAGGATCCTTCAACCATGTCGGCTGTCGGAGATTTAAATACCTGTATGCTCTCAAATAATTCTGCCGGAATCTCCGACAAATTGGGCCTTCTGTTATTAGCGTCGCTTCCAATGAGAGTGCGATTATTAATCTCAAAACGATTGTGAACGGTTCCACGAACTGCCACCGTGCCTCCTTCGCCGAACTCGCCTCTAGTCACTTGAACGCCAGAGATTCGTTCAAGCGCGTCAGCAAGAGTCGTATCGGGGAGCCTGCCAATATCCTCTGCGACCACGGCATCTAAAATCTGGTCGGCCTGGCGCTTCATATCCCGAGCGGCTTGTAAGCTGTCACCGTATCCGACTACTTCAAACTTTTCGAGTTCCACAATGTCCTCACTCGATTCCTCTATTGAATCTTCCTGGGAGTAAAGCCCGACCTCTCCGCCAGCAACTCCGAAAGTCAAGATCGCGGCGAGAACTCCAGGAATATTTCTATGGCGAGGTTTTGATTTCTGGCGCTTACAATTCCTTGCATCTTTGGTTGTTCGGTTGTTATTTTTCATCGTGTCTTCGGGTTTGTTGTTTTGGCGGTGTTTACCTCTGTTTATCGGTCGCCATTGAGGAAGTGAGGCCCACCGACTTTGTCGGACCTGAGATTCTCTGATATCGAAATTTGGCCCGATGCCGGTCTCGTTACCCAGCGACCAAATAATGATTGAGGGGATGTTTTCTGTCCCTTACCACCATGCGGAGCCCTCGTTCGCCCCGGGGTCTCGCTCAGGATTTTTCTCACTCAGGTTTGAGGCCTCAGATTCAGAGACACCCTCAGAGGCTGTTCTCCTGCCGTATCTTTGGCTCCGGACCACCAGCGCTCCAGACCGAGCCACAGGTTGAGGCCCCATCTGGAATCCATGAAAGAGCCAGTCGAAGTGACGTCCGTCTGTCCGTCCCGATCAAAATCCACCTTTATGGTACAGGTATAGCGCAATTCGCCATCCCCGTCTGTGCGGAAACCATTGGGCGTGGCAATTTCCAACGAGACCCTGGCAGCCGCTCTGGAAAGCTCGCTCTCAAAGGACGTAGTAGTATCGGCCATGGGTTGCTCCTTAACTTTAACAAACGCGTTCCCCGGATCCAGCCCGATGCCGAAAAAAACGTCATTGCCGCTTTTGGCCCAGAAGTCTGCGTCCTGTCCCAATCCAACCCACGCCGAGAGCGTCCGACTTGACGGCAGGTTATCGGGAAGTTCCAGTTGAACTTCAAAATTCAGATGAATTGTCTGGCTGCCAGCGGGCAATGTACGCGACAAACCGAACGAATCGTCGTCATCGCCGTCGATAAAGGCCACGTGCTCCTGAACGTACTGGTAGTCATCCCCGGTGGCGCCTGCTGTCACGACCGTCACGGCGTCACTCGCCGCTGCGTCATCGATCTCATAGACCTCGATAAGGGCAACTCCGGTAGTTCCATCCTTTCCTTCCACTTTTCCGGTATAGTTCCCGGGCTCGAGAGTGAGAACGGCCGCCGAACTCAGGCTACCCGACGTCAGAGGTAGCCCGTCTGCCCATAGATCGGATATCAGCTCCCCCTGACTGTCCTCCCAGTTGTCGTTGACCATCATGGGGTTGGTCGGATCGGTGGTGTTGGTGACGGTGAGAACCGGATCGGCCAGCGCATTGGAAATGCCTCTATTTACCAGTTCCGGGCCAAGAGCTTGGATCAGCACCTGCTGGGTTCCCTCAACAACAAAACCGCCAATCATGACGTTCTCTCCCGTTCCCACCCATGCGCGGGTCGAGATATTTATCAACTTGTCCGAGTCATCGTGCCCGGAACTGAACGGGGTAAAGCAAGCAACCCCAACGACAAAACAGATTTTTTCATAGAGATGCTTCATAGCAACAAACATTTTTTTTCTCAGGTTCTCAGGGTTAAGGGCTCAGATTCACAGATTCAGATGCAACTTCAGAGGCGTTTGGCTTGCCGTCTCTCCGGCTTTCCACCACCAGCGTTCCAGACCGAGCCACAGATTGACGCCATGTTTGGAATCCATGAAAGAGCCAGTCGAAGTGACGTCCGTCTGTCCGTCCTGATCAAAATCCACATTCATGGTACAGGTATAGCGCAATTCGTCTTCCGCGCCTTCTGTGCGGAAACCATCGGGCGTGGTGATTTCCAACGAAACCTTGGCAGCCGCTCTGGAAAGCTTGCGCGAAAAGGAGGCCGTACGAGTACCGCGCCTGAAACTCGCAGGTTGCTCAACAACTCCAACGCCCCCCGCGTTCACCGGATCCAGCCTGATGCTGAAAAAAGCGTCATTGCCGCTTTTGGCCCAGCGCTTCGCGTTGTGTCCCAATACGATCCACGCCACGAGCGTCTTGTCGCCCCGTCGTGGCATGTTGGGAAGTTCCAGTTGAACTTCAAAATTCAGATGAATTGTCTGGCTGCCAGCGGGCAATGTACTCGACAAACCGAACGAATCGTCGTCATCGCCGTCGATAAAGGCCACGTACTCCTGAACGTACTGGTAGTCATCCCCGGTGCCGTCTGCTGTCACGACCTTCACGCTTTCCCCCGCGGCGGAGAGCGGGGCAAGGGCTATGATCGGCACGATTCGCTTACAACATACGCGCGTCAGTCGTGAGCGGGACAACACAATCCGGAATAAACGTTGGAGGCAGTTATTTTTTTTTGCATTCATGAGCAGTCAATACTTGGCCTTAATGATTTGAAGTTCCGGCCCAAGGCGCCGGGTTGAACAAGCTTGTCCAAGCACCAACCCCCACCTGTTCGCCAGCGAGAGTAGCTATTTCCCGCTTTGGGCTGTTGTATTGGCCGGGCAACCCGACCTATCGAGCTGTGCTTGGAAAAACTTGTCATGCCCGTTAAAACGACTCACACTGAAAGATTGCCATACCTTCAGGCAGATTTTCTGAAATAGTTGGTCTAAAACCACGGATCCCGCTTCGCACGGCACAGCGGCAGGGCAGGACATGCAAAGGTAAATCGTGATCATGATCATGATCTTGATCGTGATCGAAAATCCTTGAGGAATGAGACCACGGATTTAACGGAGAGCTGGATAAGAGGCGCCCAAGGGCGCCAATTAGGAATTAGGAATTGGGAATGAGGGAGAAGGGAGTGTTGGAGTGATGGAATGGGAGAGGCGCCGGGGGCACAGAGAGGGCTGGCGCCCGGTGGAGAGTGAAAAGTGGTTAGTGGAGAGAAGTAGACCGTCCTCCCAATTGTCGTTGATCATGAGTTCAACGGGATTTGGCCGCATCGGTGGTGTTGGTGACGGTGAGAACCGGATCGGCCAGCGCATTGGAAATGCCGGCATCGGCCAGTTCCGGGCCAACAACCTGGATGAGCGCCTGTCGGGCTCCATCTTCGATGATAAAACCACCGATCAAGACCTCTTTTCCCGTAGCCACCAAGGCACGGGTTGAAAGATTGACGAACTTGCCGTCGGCGGCGGAGATAGGCTGCAAGACCCCCAGCAACCCAGCCGCCGCGCCTCTGGCCAGGGCGGTTCCGGTTGCAAAAAAGGAAATTTTCATGAGCAGACGACTAGGCTCTTAGAAGTTAAAGCCCCGAATCTTTCAGCCGCCAATAGGGGGCGGTATTCTTGATGGCCTCGTTATGCTGCGCATGGTCCCAAGGCGTTTTATTGTCCAAGTTTTTTACCCTGGTGTTGGCTCCCGCTTTCAACAGGGCAATGATAACGCCGGCGTTCGTGGTGTAAGCGGCCGCCTCATGCAAAGGGGTTTCGGCGAAAATCCCTCCTGCGTTGGGGTCGGCGCCCGCCGCCAACAAACTGCCGATGATAACGGGGTTCTGGTTGTGTCCGGCTGCCTTATGCAAAGGTGTCTCGGCGTAGATCTCTTTTGCGTTGGGGTCGGCGCCCGCTTCCAACAAAGCCTCGATGACGGCGGGGTTATTGTTTCTGGCCGCCTTGTGTAACGGGGTCTCCCCGGAAATTTCCCTTGCCTTGGGATTTGCTCCGGCCGCCACCAGAGCCTCGATGACGGCAGCGTTCTTGTTATAGGCGGCCGCCTCATGCAAAGGGGTTTCGGCGAAAATCCCTCCTGCGTTGGGGTCGGCGCCCGCCGCCAACAAACTGCCGATGATAACGGGGTTCTGGTTGTGTCCGGCTGCCTTATGCAAAGGTGTCTCGGCGTAGATCTCTTTTGCGTTGGGGTCGGCGCCCGCCGCCAACAAACCGGTAATGATCGTGGGGCTCAGGTTTTTTTTGGCCGCCCAATGCAGAGGAGTCTCGCCGTTATCATCCTTTGCATCGATGTCGGCGCCGGCATTGAGCAGGGCAGAAATAGCCTCCAGTTTACTGTTTATTGCCGCGGTATGCAGGGCGGTCCAACCTCCCCAGGATTTGGCATTGGGGTCGGCGCCGGCCTCAACCAGGGCGGTAATTTCCGTAGCATTGTTGCTATGGGCGGCCTGCAATAAAGCGGCGATACCATCGGAGTCCTTCTTTGACCTGGCGGCCGCATGCGAAGAAATTTTTCCTCTTTCGGCCTGTGCGTTTGATTTGACGCCGGTCGCTTTCCGGGCCGGCGAGGTAGCAGTGGCCGAATGGGAGATAAACTTGCGGAAAAACTTGGCTAAGGCTTTCATGATTTATTGTCCGCTTTGGGGTGTGGGGAGACTCAAAACCGGCGGTTGTAAAGAAGCCGATAGGCGTCGGTTCCCTTTATGGCCTTGTTATACTGCGCATAATCCCAAGGCGTCCTACCGCCCTTGTCTTTTGCGTTGGGGTCGGCGCCGGCATTCAACAGGGCAGAGATGACGGCCGGGTTGTCGATAAACCAGGCCGCGGTGTGCAGGGGAGTGAGGCCGTCCCGGTCCCGGGCATTGACGTCGGCGCCGGCCTTCACCAGGGCGATGACGGCCTGTTTGTCGTTTAATCCTGCCGCCTTATGCAGGGGAGTGAGAATCATGTTCATTGCGGGGTTGGGGTTTTTTGGGTCAGGGCCGCTCAAAATCGAATGGATCTCTAGTATGCAACCGAAACCCCAACAGTGCCGGAGAGAGAGTTCTCATCCAATGTCCAACAGGCCGGCGCTGTGCTGTTTTGCCAGCCTAATACAAGAAGGAAAGAGAAACCCATGGAAGGGCACATTTTTCAAAACCACTGAAGCGATGGTCATGCTTCCTAAAACGACTCATCACCGGAATATTCCCAAAACTTCCTGCAAATATTCTGAAAAAGTTGCTCAAAAGGAACTTTCCGGCAGGAAATCGGGGGAGGCGCTCAAGGCGCGCCAAGGCACGCCAATTAGGAATTAGGAATTAGGAATGAGGGAGAAGGGAGTGTTGGAGTGATGGAATTAGGGAGTGATGGAATGGGAGAGGCGCCGGGGGCAGAGAGAGGGCTGGCGCTGAGAGGGAAAAATATATCGACAACGAAGTCCTCAGGCTCAGTCAGAAATCGAATAAAAAACTCTGGTAGTTTTGCGGGGAATCCGGCCGGATGCGCTTTGACTCCCACCGCTTTCCAGCCCTGGCAAAGGGTATTAAAGTGAAGTCCTTAGCCGTCGCTGCTCATCGGGCGTCAAGCTGTATCTAAACTCGCTTGAGAAGCCTGTCATAATCGTGGTGCGGGCCAATCCAGAACCACACGATGTCGCCTCCTTCCAGAACGCCGAGGGCGCGATAGTCGATACTCACCCGCACCGAATACACGGGACGCCGTTGGCTCACCCGTTTGAAGTCCAAGCTGGGGTGGTTGGGGTCCGACGCAAAAAAACGGTAGGACTCCTTGGCCTGCCGTTGCACGTGATCCGGAAGACGTCGATAGGCATCCCAGAAAGCGCTCTGCGTAAACGAGCGCACGTCTACAAATCTTCCACCAATAGGGGCTGAGTTCGCCCGGCGCGATATTCCGACAGGGCCTCATCGGCCAAGCGCTCCAGTAACTCTTCCGACTCGGGCCGGGCAAATAATTCAATCCATTGCCGCTCCGACTCCAGTTCAGCCAGCAGGAAGCGAGCGAACTTGTCCTGTTCCGTATCGGGGAGTTCGGAAACTCTCTCAAAGGCTTGCTGAAGCAGCTTGGTCATTTTGTTTTCTCCCCTATCATCGAACAAATTTGCTGTCCAATCCAAAATGCCGTACCAGATCACGCCCAACAGCGCCTGTCCTCCACCGTGAGGTCAGGAAGGCGCACAGAGGGCTGGCGCCCGGTGGAGAGGGGAGAGGCGCCAAAGGCGCGCCAAGGCGCGCGAATTAGGAATTAGGAATTAGGAATTGACCACGGATTTCACGGATGGGCACGGATTGTAAAGAGGAGGGGGGACAATCCTGCCTGGCACGACGGGAGACGGTCCCCCTTTTTTTAATAAAGCGGGTTGTCTGCCTGTGCGTTGCACGCAGACAGGGAAAACCCGCTCTCCGTTAAATCCTTGTTTTGTGCTCTTTGTGCCTTTTGTGGCTATTTTCCTATCCCCTCTCTGTGTCCTATGTGGCCTATGTGGTTAATCCATCCAAGACATCATGCTCGTTCAAAAAGAAGATTCGACCAGTGGCTTCAACTCAGAAGTGATACTTCAGGTTGAGGCTGACCCCCCAGAATCGAATATCATCCGTCCTTACGTAATAGGTGACAGGTACGGGTGGGTTGCCGGCGACCGAGGCATGATCGCGGAGATAATCATATTCCGACTCGTCATCGAATTCGGCGAAATCCGCCCATCGGAACTTGAGGCCGATACTGACCGGATCGCTGACCCGGTAATCGACGCCGACAATGGCCTGAAGGCCGAACAATTTGTTGGACAATTTGGCCCGGTCGGTGGTGATGGTGCCGGCAACCTTCTGGTTTAAAGCCTGGGCTGTGACCAGATCGTCGCCGGTCAAACCCTCGGTATTGAACACCGTGATGTATCTGGGGTCATTTGTGCGGTGCCAAAGCGTGCGATACTCAAGCGCTATATCCCCGAGGCCGGCTCCGATACCCAGGTAGGGCGTGAGCTTCGATTCCGAGCGAAAATCGTAATAGAGATTGGCAAAAAAATTGTTCGACAATACGTCGTCAAGGGCATCCCGGACGGTGTGAAAACCCCTGTCCTTGCCGGGATCATAATCATGGGTGGTGGGGAGATTTGAATTGGCTAACCCTTTTTTTTCTCAATACTGGTTTGTCCCTCCTCATTTACCATGTCATCGAAAAAAAGAGACCAGGAAACTTGGTGGGCTGAAGATATTCAGCCCCATGAATCCAAGTTGAGAGGCTGGCTGCAGAATCGGTTCGCTTTGGGTGGCTCCGTGGACGATATTATGCAGGAGGCATTTCTAAGAGCAATCAAGGCCCGAGACCGAGGTGTTTTGTATTCGCCCATAGCCTTCCTGTTCAAGGTTTCCGGGAATCTGGCCGTGGATTTTCTCAAAAAAAAATCAACTTCCACAGCTACAACTTTAGCAAAGTTGGAGAACTCAAACCTTGTAGTTTCAAGCGATTCTATTCGGGAGGAAGTTTCGCGAAACCAAGAGTATCAAATCCTGAGGCTGGCTATCCGATCATTACCCGGAAGGTGCAGGACGATTTTCATAATGAGGAATTTCAAAGGGATGTCGCCAATGGAAATCGCGGAGGATTTGGGAATCTCCCGCAACACGGTGTATAATCAACAGATAATCGGGCTGAGAAAATGCACCAAATTTTTCGAACGATATCATGAAGAAGGAGGAAATGGGAATGCCCTCTAATCGTCAAAAGCCTGATGGCGACGAGCAGATAGACAAGGAGGCTGCGGAATGGGCGGTTAAAAAGGATTGCGGACTGTCGGAAAGAGAAGAAAAGGCTTTGGAGGAATGGCTGAGTGGAGACCCACGCCGGAAACCTCGCCTGGAAGCGCACCAGCAGACTTTGAATCTGATCTCCACGATGGAAGGATTCGAGGATTATCCCGTTGTAGAGGAATTGGAAGAGCGGCCAACCATTTTTGGCATGTGTCCCCTCAAGGCGGTCGCCTCAGTAGCCGTGGCAATATTTCTGGGGCTTCTTGTTGTGGGGGTTACGCATTACATGAGTACTGTCGAGCCTATCGAGTTTGAGGGGCGCTTTTCGGCCGATGCATACGAAACACGCATTCTAGCGGATGGCACCATTTTGGAACTCAACGAAGGCGCTCGTATAGTAGTGAAGCTCTCGGATTCCTATCGGCGGATCTGGTTACACCGGGGTGAGGCGCATTTCCACGTGGCCAAGGATGTCGACCGCCCCTTTGTAGTACATGCCGGAGGAACGGAAGTGAAAGCAATTGGAACCAGTTTCAATGTTCTGATTGAAGACCAGTTGGTTCAGGTAATCGTCACAGAGGGGCGCGTGAATTTCAGCCATAGGAGACGCGCCTTGAAAGACGGAGTTGAAACTTTAATGTTTTCGGAACAGATGGACGTCGGCCAAGTTTCTACTTTTGAAATGCGCACTGGCAATTCTTCGCCCGTAGTCGAGACCTATTCCTCCGATCAGTTGGCCGATTTACTTGCCTGGAAGCCCGAGATTCTTGAATTTACCTCAACCCCTTTGGGCGACGTGGTAAGGGCCTTCAATAAGAGGAACCGCATTCAGATCATTTTATCCGACAGGAAATTGGAAACTACGCCGATTGAAGCTACATTCAGAGCAGACAATGTTTTGGCCTTTGTGCGATTGCTGGAAATATCCTTCGATTTGGAAGCCGAAAGGACGAGCGAGAACGAAATCGCATTAAGCTGGCGCCGATAGTGGGCTGGCGCCGAGGGCTCCAATTAGGAATTAGGAATTGGCTGTCGCCAAGGCACAAAGGCACAGAGGCACAAAGGATAAGAGATGCTGAGAGGGAGAAGGGAGGGCTGGCGCCCAGTGGAGAGTGAAGAGTGGATAGTGGAGAGAAGTGGAACTACAATAGAGCCTATCCCAGGAGGTTTAAGCCACTGACGGGCAAGGGATTAGGCTAAGAAAAAGTCGGGCGAAAGGAGGTGAAAATCCTCGATTCGCCCTGAATAGAGCTTCTATAATTTGGTATGAACGAATTAATAGAACCCAATTCTGCTGATACGGTAACCTTTCAAAGTTTTCTTCGTCCAGCTTTAACCCCGGTTTTGCGCAATCGTGATTATGACCGTCTGGTGGAGGATTTGCGGCAACTCGATGATAATCTGACCCAAGGTGGGTTGGAAGAAATGGCCATCCGCTTCGGTTTGTCGCAGTTGCCGCCGGGCGCCTCGGGCGCTGTGCGCAACAGGAAAGCGCAGTTTGCGCTTTACTCGCTACGGGTGGAGTTGCTGCGTCATTTGCTGGGTCTTCCAGGCTTTGAAGCTTTTTCCATGACGTTGGCCAGCAGTGATCTTTTGACCGATTTTTGCGGATGCCGCAGTCTGGTTGGGGTGAGGTGGACCTCGAAGAGTACGCTGCACCGCGCCTCGAAGTTGTTCACCGATGAACAGTTGCGCGGGTTCAACACACGGTTGGTTGAGCTCGCGGGCGATCAGAGCAATTGCTGGCAACTGGGAGTGGAGCAGGCGGAGGATCTTTCGGTTTGCCTGGTCGATTCGACCTGTCTGGAGGCAAACATTCACTTTCCGGTCGATTGGGCGCTTTTGGGTGACGTGACGCGCACCTTGCTCAAAGCGGTGAAACTGATTCGGGCTGAATCCCTGTTGCATCGGATGCCCGATTCACCGGATCGCCTGCTGAGGCGCATGAACAAGCTCTGTATCGAGATGACGCATACTTACCGCAAGAAGGGAGCGGCGAAGGCTCGCAAGAAGATCTTGCGCAAGATGAAACGATTACTCAAACGGGTCGGCGCTCACGCCCTGCGACACCGCAATCTGCTGGAGGCCCGTTTCAGGCAAACCCGTTTTAGCCGAGCCCGCGCCGAACAAGTCATCAGGCGTATTGATGAACAACTCGCCTTGCTGCCCCAAGTAATTGAGCAAGCCCACGAACGCATCATCGGCGGACGTCTGGTCAAAAACCACAAGAAGATCCTCAGTGTCTACGAAAGAGATATCACTGTAATCGTGCGGGGCAAGGCGGGCGCGCAGACCGAGTTCGGCAACGAACTGTTTATGGCCGAGAGTCCCGGCGCAATGATCATTGATTATATGCTCTACGGCAAAACCGCTCCTTGGGAGGGAGATAAATTAATCGAAAGCGTGCAGCGCCAACAGTCCCTCAAAAGGCAACAAGACCTGGAGTGGGCCGTGGCCGACCGGGGCTTCGATGGGGCAGCTACACGTAAGGCATTGCAGCGGGTGAGGGTGAGCAGCCACATTTGTCCGAAAAGTCCGGTCGCATTGGAAGCCCGCCTCAAGGAGCCTGATTTTTACCGCTGGCAAACCCGCCGGGCCAGCACCGAGGCGCGCATTGCCATTGTGAAAAACCACGGCGGCGGACGTGTCTGGCGCGCCAAAGGCTTAAAACACCGCAGGCTCGCAGTGGGGTGGAGCGTGCTCGCCCACAACCTCGCCTGGATCAGTCGAAAAGTCAGAAAAGAGAGGGTCGAAGCTCAAGCTAAGGCGGCTTGAGCCTTCGGCGCCGTCCCACGCGCTGATCAAAACAGAAGGCGCCAGCAGTGGCAAGGCCGCCGCATGCCCGAAATCCGGCATCAGGCTCAATAATTTGAATCCGGGTGAGTTTGAAAGCCGCAGCAAGGCTCGAATCGAGCGCAACTGAGAAAATTTTGGTCCTGCAAATGCTGCTCGTTTTCCTACTCGTTTAAAAATCCCGGTTTCTGGGATAGACTCTACAATAGGGACGAAGGATGCTGGCGCTGATCCCGCTTCGCCTGGGGGCTACCATGCTTCGCCTAAAGGCTTCGCACGGCACAGCGGCAGGACAGGGAGGGGAAATAGCCACAAAAAGCACAAAAGACTCAAAATGGTAGAGGAGAGAATCAGGAATGAGGGATTGGGAATTAGGATGGAGAAAGGCACAAAGGCACAAAGGCACAGGGGCACAAAGGGCAGAGGTTTCAAGAGGAACAAAGGCATGGAGGGCACTGATGGGAGACGGAAAAGGGGGTCAGGTCTAAAAAACCGTATTCCGCTGTGCTTCATACACTTTTCTAAGACAACTGACCCCACGTTGGGCTTGCTTAGGGAGCGGTGGGCCTTTGGATAAAGGGGTGGGTCCGTCTCCTCGAAGTGTTTTGCAAGATCGTTTCCGGTTGGAAGCGTTTCGCTATCCTCAGGAGGAGATCATCCAAGCCATCCTGAATGATAAGGATGCGCTGGTGATCATGCCGACGGGTGGGGGCAAGAGCTTATGCTATCAATTGCCCGCTTTGCTGCGGCCGGGGGTGACGCTGGTGGTTTCCCCGTTGATTGCCTTGATGAAAGACCAGGTGGACGGGTTGAAGGCCAAGGGGATTGCCGCCGCCATGATCAACAGTTCCCAATCCTGGCCGCAGCAGCGGCAAACCCTGCGGGAGTTGAAGGAAAACAAGCTCAAGTTGTTGTATATCGCGCCGGAAAGATTCCGCGCAGGTTCCTTCACCGATTCCCTGGAGGGTGTCCCCATCTCCCTCTTTGCCGTGGACGAGGCCCATTGCATATCCCAGTGGGGGCACGATTTCAGGCCCGATTACCTTCGGTTGGGAAATGCTTTGAATTCGTTGGGGAATCCGCTCTGCGCCGCCTTTACCGCAACGGCTACCCCGGAGGTCCGGGAAGATATTTGCAAGCACCTCCATCTGGAATCTCCCGAATTGTTCGTATCGGGGTTTGCCCGGCCCAATTTGACCTTTACCCTTCGCAAACCCAAAACCAAACGGCTGAAATACGCCCGGATCCTCCGGCTCATCAAGCTGCACGGGACGGGGATCGTATATTGTGCCACGCGCAAAAGTGTGGAGGAGGTATCGGAGTGGTTATTGGAGGAAAGGGTGGAGCACGTGATGTACCACGGCGGGCTGAGCGATATCGAACGGGAACGGGCCCAGGAAAGGTTTATCAATGGTGTTATTTCACTGGCCGTGGCCACCAACGCCTTTGGCATGGGCATCGACCGGGCCGACATCCGGTTCGTGTGCCACTACGAAATGCCGGGCAGCATCGAAGCGTATTACCAGGAAGCGGGGCGGGCGGGACGCGACGGCAAACCCGGGTTTTGCGAGCTGCAGTTCATGTACGCGGACAAACGGATACAGGAATTTTTCATCGAGGGGGGAAATCCGGCTGTTTCCCTGATCAAGAGCGCCTACGCGCATCTGCACTCCGCCGCCGATGATAAGCGCGAGGTGGTATTATCGGTGGAAGACCTGGCCCGCCGTTTGGGGAAGAGAACCAATTTCATGGCGGTGAGCGCCTCGCTGGGCGTCTTGCGGCGGCAGAGAATCATTGAACGATTCGACTTGCCGGGGAGCCGGATACGGGGCACCCGATTGCTCCGGCCCGAGCTGTTGCCGGGGGACCTGGTTCTCGATACGGAGGTCCTGGCCGAGAAAAAGCGCCGCGACGAAGCCAAGCTCAAGAAGGTGATCCAGTGGGCCTATGCCAAAACCTGTCGGGAGGGATGGATCCTGCGATATTTCGGGGAGTTGAAAACCGAACCCTGCGGCCGGTGCGATGCCTGTCTCACGGCAAAATACGCCCCGAAACGAACCCTGAATGAACATGAAATCGTCATTGTGCAAAAGGCTCTGAGCGGTATAGCGCGCATGTCCCGGCGTCGCGCCAAGCATCTGTGGATAGCCCGGTTTGGCCGGGACCGCATCATAAAATGTCTTTTGGGCAGTCGGGCAAAACCGATTGTGCAAGCCGGGTTGGACAACTTGCCCACCTGGGGGATCCTGAAAGCGCATAGGCCGGGGTTTGTTTCAGAGCTATTCGATTCCATGGACCAACAAGGGCTCATCGAAACCACCACGGGAGATTACCCGATGGTGCAACTGACGGAGTTGGGGTCGCGGGTAATGTTCGGCCAGGAAACGCCGGAGTTGGCCTGGCCGGAGGTAGAACCGGAAAGCCTGGCAAAGGCGCCTGACGGGGAGCCCGATTACGAGGAAGACCTCTACAAAATGCTGGTGGCAAAACGCAATGAATTGCGACTTGAGAGGGGCAATGTCCCATCCTATACCATATTTCCCAACACGGTGTTGAAGAAACTGGCCAGCCTGAAACCGGCCAATGCGGAGGAAGCCATGGTCATCAAGGGCATCGGTCCGGCCAAAGCGGAATCTATCCTTCCGGCGTTTCTGGAAATCATTGCGGCGCAGGGGACTGTGCCGGAATAGGAGACAATAGCCACAAAAAGCACAAAAGACTCAAAATGGTAGAGAGGGCTGGCGCCGTTGGCGCCAATTAGGAATTAGGAATTAGGAATGAAAAGACAGGTCCCGCTTCGCCTGGGGGCTACGGAAGGACAGGGAAGGGGGGGAGAGAGGGCTGGCGCCCGGTGGAGAGTGAAGAGTGGTTAGTGGAGAGAAGGGGAACGGCGTGTCGTCACGATCAAGATCACGATAAAACTTTGTGGCTATAGAATCCGTGTCCATCCGTGTTACTTGTCCTGCCGCAGCCTCTTGACCTGCGCTGTGTCGTGCGGAGCCTTTAGGCGAAGCATGGTTTGGCGTAGGCGGGTGGCTTTCCATTCCTAATTCCTAATTCCTAATTCCTAATTGGCGCCCTTGGGCGCCTCAGGTCGTAGCAAATGAACCGGGGTGAGCTGCCATCCAGGCCTTGGTCGTTTTGACCGACGTAGAGAAGGCCTTTGCTCAAGGCGGGCATGGCCCAGGTCTGCCGGGCCAGAAAGAGATGGCTCAGAGCGAGTTCCCGGTAACCCTCGGGGTTGAGGTCCAGCCAGGCCAGATGTCCGTACTGGCCCAATGCCAGACAACGGCCATCGACCCGCAGAAGAGAGGCCAGGGACGGCCCGAGCGGGTAGGATTGCGACCTGCCGGCCGTGGCCACCTCGGCCAACCAGGTCGGTTCGTGGCGCCACATCTGCTTACCTGTTTTCAATTCGATGCAGACGAGCGGGGCGTTGCGGGGTCCATGGCCGTCTATCCCGTAGAGATACCCGTTTTTGTGGACGGCGGTCATAAAGTGGGTATTGAGGATTTCGTTGCGCCAGACCTCCCGGCAGGAACCGTCCTCCCGGATTTCCAACAGCGCCGCCCCCGCGCCATAGCATTCGGAGATGAATACCTGGTCGCCCACGACCACGGGAGATGATGCATTGACCGATTCATAGCGCCGGCCACGCCAGGGGAAACGGCAATCCACTTGCCCGGTTTCCGGATCAATGATGATCAAGCCCCCGGTGGGGGGTCTGCTTTCCCCGCCGGCGAAAACGAATATGCGCCGGCCCGCTCCGGTATGGGCCGGGATGGGAGAGGCATAGCTGGGTCCCCATTCGTCCCCGGCGCCCCACACCATTTTCCCGTTATGCTTGTCGAAGGCGGCCACACAAGGACCTCCGGGTGATCCGAGATTGATGATGATGAGGTCTTTTTCCAGCAAGGGAGCGCCGCCGACGCCGAAGAAGTCGAGGGTGAGGTCGAACTCGGTTCTGAGATTTCGTTTCCAGAGTACCCGCCCGGTGGTCAGTTCCAGGCAGTGGAGCCGGGCCTCGACTCCCAGGGTGTAGACGTACCGGCCATCCGAAATGGGTTGGCAGCGCGGCCCATTGCCAAACCCGTAACGGTCGGTGTAGTTGGAAGGGTAGGTAAATTTCCAATAGCGCCGCCCGGTTTCCGCCTGCAGGCATTCTACTACTTCTTCCCCTCCGGTTCGGTGAAATATGATGAGTTTCTCTTCTACGACGGCGGCTGAGGCATACCCGGCCCCGCGCTGCACTTCCCATACCTTGGCCGGACCCTCGGGGCCAAAGGACTTCAACAGGTGGGTTTCGGGGGAATGAGCGTTATGGGTGGGCCCCAGGAAATCCCTCCAGTCCGTGGTTTGGGCGCCAGGAGAAAGGGGTTTTGGAGGTTGGTAGAAGGTCAGTTCGCTCTGAACTCGAGGACCGGGCGGGGTAATTTCCGGGAGAACATTGACCTGGGGCGGGGCCGGATCTTCAAAGCCGGAAAACAACGGGATGGTTGGGAACCAGCAAACCGAAAGGTTAAGGCAGAAAACAGCTTTACGCATGGTCATGGTATCAAGGTGCCATTCCGGCCGGAACAAAGACTACTACTGATTTACCGGCAGGATGGCCCTCACGATGGATCCCCATAGTGGGACGAGGGTTACAATTCCTCGATCATTATTTCCTTATACCAAGCCTCGGTGGGGGGGCCGCTGTGAACCTGGAGGGCGATCACGCCTCGCAAGGGAATATCGTCTACCGGCTCGTGCCAGTCGACGGTCTTGTGTCCATTGAGCCATAATTGGACGCGGCGGCCCTGGCAGCGGATGACGTAGGTATTCCAGCCCTCAAAATTGATGAATTTCTGCAGCTTTTCCATATCCGGGCCCTGCAGAATGGTCCGGCGACGGGATTCGTCGTATAGGGCCCCCCAATATTTGCCTCCCATGTCCGCCTGGTATCCGATGACTTCGTGGTGATCGGGGATGCGTTCGCTCCGTATCTGGACCCCGGCGTTAGCTTTCTCTCCCACCAACTTGAATTTCAGGCGCAGCTCGAAGTCGCCATACCGTTTCCTGGTGCTGAGAAACTGGTTCTTGGGTATTGGGGTATGAAGATTGCCTCCGACAATGGCGCCGTCCTCGATGCGGAAGGATTCGAGGGGCCCCTCCCATCCGGTGAAGTCCATGCCGTTAAACAAGGCCACCGGTGTGGCAGAACTCAAATGAGGGAGAAGGGGCAGAGCCAGCAGGAGATAGAAAAACGCTTTCATACCGAAAGGCTAGGGGACGGACCTACCGTTGCCCAGGAAATATTCCGGTCCGGCTCAGATCAGAGCTCCCTGATGAAGATATCTTTGAAGTGGATCCTCAATTCATCTTTACTGTGAAGCTGTAAGGCGATGAATCCCGAAACCCCCACACCGTGTTTCCTGTGGCTGGCGTCATTCAGTATGCCCTCCCCGTTGAAATCGGAGATGCGCATGCGATTCACCGTTGTGGTGATATGGCTGCCCTGGCAACGAATGACCATTTCGTTCCAGGGATTGGGGTCGTCCGCGTAATAGAACAGCCATTTCTCGGGCCCTTCCGAGGGTTGGATTTTCCAATCGGGCAAACTCGGACTGATCCACCGCAGCACTTCTCGCGTTTCATCGTAAATCAAACCGGTGCGCCAGGGGCCCGGAGGATGTATGTCCACCTGTGGTCCGTGCATCCGGCCCCCTTCGGGAGCCCCAGCTCCGGACCCCCAACGGCTGCGCACCTGGACCCCGCTGTTACCCGGTGAATCGGGGAAGGCTTTGAATTTGAATTTCAGCTCGAAATCACCGAATTCGTGCAGGTGCTGCAACCAGATGGAGCCGTGATCCCGATGGCCCATCGAATCGCAGAGGATGGCCCCGTTTTCCACTCTCCAGAAGTTCTTCCCCCTGTCTGATTCGAGGCTTTGCACCGTCCAACCCGACAAATCCTCCCCGTTGAACAATGGCAGCCACACCGGATCCCGCTCCATGGCCCACCAAAGACCGGCAAAGGCGCCGAGGAACATCAGCGTACCTCCGACCAACAGACGGTTGATGATGGATTTGGCAGCCGGATTCACAGTAGAAAAAGGGTCGAGTCACCCCGCCGAACAAATGGGACCAAACGGTAACCCGGCTTCAAGCCTATGGCAAGCCGCACCTTGGCCCGAATGGCACTAAGTTTAAAGGGTTTATTGAAGGCATTAGGTATGGCGCCGACAATGTTCCGGTCGGGGTCAGGCCGTGGAAAGTGATGCCTTACAGGGTCAGTCGTCTTGTAAAAGTGTATGGAGTACAACGGAATACAGTTTTTAAGACCTGACCCTTTTCTTTCGGAAGGCATCACTTTTTCACGGCCTGACCCCGACTGGCGTCCCAATGAAAGGGAAATTTGCTTGTATTGTCAGAGCCTTCAAAAGAAGTTTCAGCAGGTAGCTGCCCCATTGGCCTGTTCATATTCACCACCGTGGAAACCCGAGGCCCGGCCAATTTCAATCTCCATGGAGCCCATGCCCGAACCGACCCACTCAGGACCGCCCAAAGATTGGTTAAAGGGGTTTTGGAGCTTGTGGGTCACCCAATGCCAGGGCGCCTTTTCCGACAACGTATTTAAATTCGTGGTGATTTTTTCAGCCATGGGCCTGTATCCGAACGAGTCGGACCAGGACCGGCTGGTATCGCTCATCGGGGCATTATTTGCCGTTCCTTTCATCCTGTTTGCCATGACGGGGGGGTTCTGTGCGGACCGGTTCAGCAAGCGATCGGTGGCGATTCGGATCAAGCTCGGAGAGATCCTGATCATGTCCCTGGGGGCAATCGGCCTCTTCCTGGGACACCTCTATCTGTTGATGGGGATCATTTTCCTGATGAGCGCCCAGAGCGCCTTCTTCGGCCCGGTCAAATACGGCCTTCTTCCCGAACTTCTGGCGGAAAAACGATTATCCTGGGGCAACGGCATCATAGGACTGGGGACCTTCATTTCCATCATCCTCGGAACGATTGCCGGTGGACTTTTGTTTGACGCGTTTGACAACCAGGTCAACACGGGATTCATCCTCATGGCCCTGGCCACTACCGGCCTGATGGCCAGTCGGGGTATCAGTCGGGTGCGGCCGGCTGATCCGCAAAAACAATACCGCTTGAATTTCCTGAGTGAATTCTGGAAGCAGTTCACCTATGCGCGGAAAGACTTCGTCTTGCTCATTTCCATCGTGGGGAGCACTTATTTCTGGTTTTTGGGCGCATTGGTGCAGCAGTCGGTAATGATATACGGCCGCAACGAACTGCAATTGAGTTATTTCAACACCAGTATCCTGTTTGCCATGATGGCGGTGGGCATCGGCCTGGGCAGTATGGCTGCCGGGTATATTTCAAAGCGAAAAATTGAAACCGGCCTCATTCCCTTGGGGGCAATCGGCGTATCGGCATTCAGCTTTCTAATGGGGCAGGCCGGACTCCCCACCCACCAATTCGGCCTCTTCCTCGGATGTGTGGGATTCTTTGGAGGATTTTATATCGTTCCCATCAATGCCCTGGTTCAGCACCGGCCCGAGAGAAGGAGAAAAGGTTCCGTAATCGCCATGCAGGCGTTTCTCTCGTGGGTGGGCATCCTCCTGGCCGCCGGGGTCTATTTCTTGCTGAAATCGATCGGGCTCAGCACTTCAAATATCTTTACCGTGGTAGGGGCCGTCACCCTCGCCGCCACCGCCTACGTACTCTGGCTCCTGCCCGATTCTTTCCTGCGCCTCCTGCTGGTTTTGCTGACCAATACACTCTACCGCATTCGCATCCGGGGGCGGGACAATATCCCCGACAAGGGAGGTGTGCTATTTGTTTGCAATCACCTGTCTTACATCGATGCTTTGTTCTTGTTCGCCTCCATCGACCGCCCCATCCGGTTTATCATGTCGGACGATGTCTACAGGATCTGGTTTATCAAACCTTTCGCCAGAATTTTGCAGGTGATTCCCATGCCCTCCGGGCAACGGCCCCGCCAAATCGTCAAAGCCCTCCGTGAAGCATCTGCACGGATCAAGGCTGGTGAAGTGGTCTGCATCTTTGCCGAGGGACAGGTTTCACGCACCGGAGATCTGCTGCCCTTCTGCCGGGGATTTGTCAGGATCATGCGCGGTCTGGACAACCCGATCATCCCGGTGAATCTGGGCGGTGTATGGGGAAGTATTTTCAGCTACGAGCGGGGCAGGTCTGTCTGGAAAATGCCCAAACGAATTCCCTATCCGGTATCGGTCAGCTTCGGCAAACCAATGGCGGCGCACTCCCAGCCCGGGGAGGTCCGCCAGGCCGTCCAGGATCTGGCCCAACCATTTGAAGGTTCGACAAAGTGAACCTCTTTCGTCCACAAGTACCCTATCGTTTCAGGCCGCCCCAGTACTCGCCCTGGTTCAAACCGGTCACTACCCTCATTTCCAAGTATTTTCTCACCCGCAAGTTCAAGGTAAGGAATATCAAAATCAGCGGCGCCGAAATGGTGGCCGATCTCGCGCGTAAGCGGCAACCGCTCCTGGTGGCTCCCAATCATGCCGACCACGCCGATCCCAGCCTCATGCTGACGGTGGCCCGCCGTTACGGATTTACCTTCCATTTCATGGCGGCCAGGGAAGGGTTTGAGAAGGGGGCATTACAGCGCTTTTTCCTGCAAAAGTCCGGGGCTTTTTCCATAAATCGCGAAGGCGGCGACCTGGGAGCAATCAAAACCGCCATCCGCATCCTCCGGAAGGGTGAATTTCCCCTGGTGATCTTTCCGGAAGGGGAAATTTATCATCACCACGAGATGCTGGACGAGTTGAACGAAGGCGTAGCCACAATACTGCTGCGAGCCACCGCCAAACTTCCCAAAAACAGGACCAGTTACGTCGTCCCGACCGGAATTCGCATCCGGAACGGCCCGGATATCGGGAAAACCTTTTCCGATCGTTTGGATCGCCTGGAAGCCTACATCACTTGGAAGCCCAAATCCGGACTGGGCCCGGTCGATCGCATTTACCGCCTGGGTTCGGCCCTGCTTTCCATAAAGGAAGAGGAGTTTCTGGGTCGGGCCCGGCCGGGGAACCTGGTCGATCGCATTCGAGGTCTCCAGACCGGCCTGATAGAATCCATCGAGTCCATCTACGATTTATGCAACAGCGGCTTGAACATGCCCATGCGCATAAAGGCCCTGCGGACAAAGATTCGCCAGGAACTCACCGCTAGAAAGTCCCCTTTGGATCCCCGGAAGGAAGAAGATCTCTACGATCGACTGGACCGGATATTCGTAGCCCAACAACTTTACAGCTACCCCGGACGATACCTCCAACAGAACCCGACGCATGACCGCATCGCCGAGACATTGTTCAAACTCGAGGAGGACGTCTTGAATTCCGAAAAATATTACGGACCCCGCACCGCGGAAATCAAATTTGATACACCCATTGACGTCCGGCAATTCCTGCAAGAACGATCGCTCAGCACCAAAACGGCCGGCCCCGCCTTGACCGGGAAAATTCGAAACCGCTTGCAAGGAATATTGAGGAAGCTCGAGTAAGCCGGCCCGGTCCAGGCCGATGAGGCATGGCAGGAATCCCTATTGCCAAAAGAATGTTTTTTCCCATTTTAGGAGAATAATGAGCCGCCGGGGAAAAGGATCTTTTTCGATCTTCGAAAATCATATTTTCTCAGCATACCTTTGCAGCGTCTATTCCACTTTTTTCCTATCTTAACATGAACCTGACAGAATTCATCCAATCCATCTCCCGCAACGACGCTCCGGATACGATCCTGTCCGCCAGCCTCCAAGCCCTGTGGTGGGACGCCAAAGGCGATTGGGATAAAGCGCACGAGCTTTGTCAGCGGGCCGCTTCCCTGGAAGGCGATTGGGTACATGCCTACCTCCACCGCAAGGAAGGGGATTTGAGCAACGCTTCCTATTGGTACAACCGGGCTGGAAAACCACGGCATAAAGGGACATTGCAGGAAGAGTGGACATCGCTCGCGACCAGCTTCCTTTCCTGACCTCGGCATGTATCGCCTGCTTTGGAGGGGTTACCTCATCATCAGCATCCTGACCCTGATATTGTTCGGCCTGGACAAGTTCCTGGCCAAGGTCGAGTGGAAACGCATTCCCGAACGGTGGTTCCACACCCTGGCCCTCTTGGGAGGATTCCCGGGCGGCTTCCTCGGCATTTGGCTGTTCGACCACAAAACGCAAAACCAGAAATTCCGTTACATCCTCATCGCTTCCCTCCTCCTCCACGTCATCCTGTTGGTCGTCATCATCGCCCGCCTGAAATGGTTTTAAACCACGGATTAATGCCCGCGACAAGCGTGGGCAACCCTCACCCGGCGCTTCGCGCCACCCTCTCCCAAAGGGAGAAGGGAGTGGGGAAAGGCTGAAGGCGAAAGGCTGAAAAGGGGGAAGAGAGTAGGAATTAAGAATGAGGAATGAGGGATTAAATCTCGCCACTTGTCACGCCGTAATCCATGAAGGCGGAAGGCGCAGGGAAGGCAAAGAATTGGCCGTCAGCCGGGAATGATTTCCATGATCCAGGCCAGGGTCTGGCCGCCCGGTTTGGCCAATTCGTTGAATCTTCCGTAATATTTGGGCTTACCGAATCCGGCCACTGGATTCCGGACAACGGCCTCCTGATCGAGAAAGAAGAAGCAGAGGGGGGCGCTGGTGAATTTGATCTCAAATCGGTGCAAAAGCCCTCCCAGGGGTTCCCGGTCCTGCTCGATCAGCTTCCTCTGTTCCGGTTCGAAACC
Source organism: Opitutales bacterium (assembly GCA_965218995.1). GTDB lineage: Bacteria > Verrucomicrobiota > Verrucomicrobiia > Opitutales > UBA2995 > JAABVD01. The sequence continues at coordinate 153,133 of CBDCML010000004.1, read as the reverse complement.
CTGAAGGAGAATGGCGATTACCCCATACTCGACAATTTTTCCCCCATCTCCCGCACGCAAATAGACTTCGCGGATGTAGGTTCTTCTCCGTTTCTTTTTCTGCAGCGCTTCCACCTGCAGGACGCCCCCATGAAATTCGGACAGGGTCGAAGTCATGTCGCCATTGTGGCACAGGAGTTGTCGCTGGGGCTGGGGCATTTCTGCAGGCTCGATAATCCGGAAGGACTCCATGGACAAGGCGCAGTGGTTTTGGATGAACTCCCGCAAACCCCCGGGCATTTTCTGAAAAACTACTTCAACCATGGCGAGGGTGGGGGAATGCCCGGATCAGACAATCCTGGAGGTGCGGTGCTCTCGCAGGAAAAATTGGTGCAGTATGCTATCCACACAAAGCAGGCCGTCGCGGCTTAGCAGTATTTCTTCGTCCTCAACCCTCAGAAATCCGTTCTCCGTCAGGTTCCGAAGTTGGTCGGAAAACCGTAGGCCGACATCCTGGCCGAACTTGTCCCGGAAGTAGCCCAATTCGACCCGGCCCAGTTTCATCTGCAGAATGAACTCCCGTATCATGCGCTCTTCAACCGATGTGCGAAAGGATCGCTTGATCGGCAGGGACCCTTCCCCGATTGCTTCAAGATAGGGTTCCATTTCGGTATAATTTTGATAATGGACTCCGGCCGCGTGGGAAAAAGAGGCTACCCCCAGCCCGATCAAATCGGCTCCACGCCACAATTCGTCCCGGTAGATGAACTTTGTCCGTTCCGGATTGAGCACTGCGGTATAACCGCTGGCGATAGTGTAACCGGCCCCTTCCAGAGCGGCAAACGCTTCCTTTACCCAACGCCGTTTGGTTTCCCAGTCCGCCACAGGCGCTTCCAGGGCGCCGCTGGCGGCCATCTCCTTGTAGATGCCCGTGTTGTAGGGAATCTCCATCTGATATATGGTGACGCTGTCCGGTTCGAGATCGATGGTTTGCTCGATGTTGCGCTGCCAGTTCTCTTCGGTCTCTTCCAACATGCCGGCAATGAGATCGATATTGATTTGGTCGAACTCCTCCGCCTTGGCCCGTTCGTAGGCCCGGAAAACTTCGGGCGAGCGGTGGGCCCGTCCGTTGATGACCAGAATATGGTCGTCGAAGTTTTCCACACCCAGGCTCAGGCGGGTCACCCCGATATCCTTGACTGCGGTCAATTTTCCGGGCGTCAAGGTGCCGGGTTCACACTCGAAGGCCACCTCTTCAGCCTGATCCCAGGACAGGAAGGCTTTCATCCGGTCCGTCAGTTCCCGCAGTTGCTTGACCGACAGATACGACGGCGTTCCACCGCCGAAATAGACGAAGTGGGGTTTGCGCCCCCGGATCAGCGGCCGTTCCGCCATCGCTTTCAGTTCCGCAATCGTGGCATCCAGATATTCCTTGATCTGCCTGGCGTTCTTATCGGTATAAACCCGAAAATAACAGAAATGGCACCGCTTGCGGCAAAACGGTATGTGGTGGTAGAGCCCCAACTTGACTTCCGGTTTGGGCTCGGAGTTCAACGCCATCTCCGCTTCCACGTTCTGGCCCTCCGACCAGAAGGAAAATGGCGGATAGTTGGAAATGAAATAATTGCCCGCCAAGGTGGAGGTCTTCGCGCTTTTGGCCGGTTGCTGATGATCTATTTCCATGGTGTTGGATGGTAATGGGTTATCCTTGCCCGGGTGCCTTCTAGGAATCCCCTAGGGCAAAAACGGTTCCATCTTCTCCACTAATGACGATGTTGCCATAACCGAAAGCAGGGGAGGCAGATAGCCCCTCACCGAGATCGAGCTTCCATATCTCTTCGCCACTGTCGAGATTTAAGGCGTAAATGCGGCCGTCATCGGATCCGAAGACTACCGCATCATCAAATACAATGGGGGATCCCTCCACCCGGGCTCCGGTCCGGTATTTCCAGGCCGCCATTCCCGAATCCTGGTCGATGGCGTGAAGGTGCTTGTCCCTCGAACCTATGAAGAGCAGATCCTCGCTCACCCCGGGAGAACTGTAAAAGGGCAGGCTCCTGTCTTGGTAAACCCAGGTTACCTTACCCTCGGTGATGTCGAATCCCATGGCCTGGTTGGCATAATTTCCACAAAAGGCCATGGCGCCCCTGGTCGCGATGGAATTTATTATCTGCGCCTCGGTCGGGATCATGCGGACCAAAGAACCATCGGCCAAATTTACCACGTGCAGTTGGGCGTCACACCCTCCAAATACCACATATCGACCATCCACCACGGCGGGAGATCCGTTAATGAAGTCCATCGTTTCATATTCCCACACGACACTACCGGTTTCGGCATCCAGACAGCGGGTGGCGCCATCGTATCCATTGACCAATACCCAGGTATTCCCGGTCTCCGGATCTTTGACCAATACCGGGGATGCGCTGATCTTGTCCTCGGTTGAATATTGCCAGATCCCGGTTCCCGAATCGGGGTCGAGCGCATAAAGGTTTCCATCGTTGGAGGGAAGAAAAAGAGCCGCCTCACTCACCGCCGGGGCCGCAGTAACGGCATCCTCGGTGGCAAACCTCCAAACCTCCTTCCCCGTCTGATTATCGATGGCAAAGAGAACCCCGTATTCATTGCCCACGTAGACGCGATCATGGGCAATGGCAGCTTCCGCGCTAACCATTTCCTCGGCATCAAAAGTCCATTTAATGGTCGGATTCCTGGGAACGGCCGCCGGAATTCTTCCGCTCAGGTCCGGTCCGCCCCGCGTCATGGACCAGGTGGTCCGGACTGTCACCGACATCGGTTCCATATCCTCCCTGGAAGCGGTTTCAGTTTTGCCGCAACCGGCAGACAGGATCAGGCCAATCCCAATTAATCCTCGCGATACCATTCCTGAAAAATTCACCGGGGCACTGGGTCAGGCAGGTTCGAGCAGGGCGAAGGCGGAGCGATACAGGTCGGCAAAGCCTTCCACTTTCAGAGGAATGGGATTAAACCGACCCGTCCACTGGGTGGCCGCTGCCGAGGCCAATATCCGTATCTCCGACTCATCGGCTGAAAACTCGGGCTGTTCGATTCTGCCAACCAGATCGGCCACCCAATCGATCAAGGTTTGGGAGCAGGTACCCGTCTCATCGAGGATATGGGAGTAACGGTCATAAATCCGGGCCGCGTCCGGGTCGGCAGCATTGAGCCGCATGACGTGAGGCAACATCAAGGCCACCGCCCTCCCGTGAATCACCCCGTGTCGCGCTGTCAGAGGATTGGCGCAGGCATGGGCCGCGCCCAGCATGCTGTTTTCGATGGCTCGGCCGCTCAAAGCGGCGCCTAACAGCATATGCCCGCGATCGTCGCCCTTGACCTGTCCATCGATGATATCGCCAATGGCCCGGGAAATGTGTCGAAAGGCCGCTTCGGCATAAAGAGACGATAACTCGGTCCTTCGGGTGGTTACGGCCGATTCCAGGGAGTGGGCCAAGGCATCGATACCGGTCTGAACGGCAACCTGCTGCGGTTGAGTATCGGAAATATCCGGATCGAGAATGGCGGTTTTGGCCAGGGCCTTGGGGTCTCCACAGGCCATCTTCTCCCCGCTGTCATCCCGGCTGACCAGGGCGTAGGATTGGCATTCGCTTCCCGTGCCGGCGGTGGTGGGAATGGCGATTAAAGGAAGCATGGGATCGGCCGCTTTCCCGTAGCCTTGGTAATCGCTCATCCTCCCTCCATTGGTGAGAAGATAATTACAGGCCTTGGCCGTGTCCAGACTGCTGCCGCCGCCGAGAGCCACGAAACAATCGAAGTCCACTCCCCGGGCCATTTCACAACATTCAGCCGCATTTGACTCGGTCGGGTTTTCCTGAACCGCATCGTAAACCGAAACGGGAATGTCGTTGGCTTCCAAGAAAGAGCGAGCCGTTTCCACGTGCCCGGCCCGGACAATGCCCTGGTCGGTAACCAATAGTACGGACGATACCCCCAACTCGTCTACACAGGAGGGGAGTTCTCGCAATACACCATTGCCGAAAACCAGTTTGGGAGAGGGTCTGGATACAAAGGGGTCGACCATCTTACTTCGCCTTGGCCAAAAAACCTACCCGAGAGGTCCGACCCGCGCGGGGAATGGCCGTTGTTCAGAACTCCTCATCAATAGACACCTTCGATGACCGCTTTCGAACCCGAGCGGAAGGGACGCACATCCCCCACACCATCCCAGGCGAACTCATGGCATGGCTCACGACGAATAGCCTCATCCCTTTCGAGGAATCGCGGCACGAAAAATTCCCGGGTCATGGTGGTCAATTCCACCCTTCCGCACTCCCCGTAGTCGACGAGTTGGTCGGGATTGTCCGGATCGACCACCCGCAGCACCGCCCGCGGTTGGGGGGCGTAGTAAGTCAGGCTGTAGTTATCCTCGGGTTTCAGCTTTCGGCTTATGGCAAGTCCCATGAGAGTATTGCCATAAGTCGGGGCGAAATTGATCTGACCTTCCAGAACCTCCTCGCTGAGAAAACGCACGTATTGAGGAGTCATGGTCGTTCCCCCGGCAAAACAGGCCTTCAACCCGGCTTTGACCAGGGACATCCGCTCGGCCAAGCTTTCCAATAACTTGGGCGTGGTGAAGAGGCACTGGATGTTGCGGTGCCGCAGAATGGTGGATGCCTGATCGATAACGTGCTCCTGATAGCGCCGGGCGGCATGGACCTCCCCCCAGGATATGAGGCGTTTTACCCACCGCGGATCGAGATCGACAAAGTAACAGGCGCCGCCCCGGTAGTTGGCCAGATGTTCGATAGCCAAACGCAATCGACGGGGTCCCGTCGGCCCCACCATCAGCCAGTTCGCCCCTATGGGGAAAAACGAATCACCGTAGTGATCGCTGAATTCTTCGTAGTCCTTTTTGTAGTCGTCCCAGCCGATGCGCTGTTTCGGCATTCCGGTGGTTCCACCCGTCTCAAAAACATTGTAGGGACGATCCTGGTAGAACCGTGGTATGAAACGCTCCGGCATTTCCTTGCGCAGGGTTTCGTCATCGAAGTGATCAAATTTCAGCATGTCTTGAAAGGATTGAACCTCTTCGATGGGATTCCAGCCGGCCGAGGCGACCCAATCCAACCAATAGGGACAGCCCGTCTCGGCAGAGAAGTGCCAGACCATCATGGCTCGGGTATGCGCATCCAGAGTCTCCCGGGCCGATTCAATTTCGCGTTCGAGGATCATACCTTATTTGCGGGAAAAAATTTAACCAGCGTTCGCCGGGAAGGCGCCTTGGTCATCAGCGATACGAGGATCAAAGACAACACACAGGCGGCAAACATGAAAACGACCGGCATCATACCCCCCACAAGGTAAGAGGTGTTGGCCCCGTAGTCCGAAGCGCGAAAAAGGAGAAACCACACCACCGCGGTCGCCACCACGGCGGCATAGGCCCCCGCCTTGGTGGTGCGCTTCCAGTAAATGGCGGCGAAGACGAGAGGGAAAAGACTGGCGTATCCACTGAAACACCAAATGCCCAAGGTAAACACCTGCCGGGGCTCGGCCAGACTGAAGAGGAAGGTTACCAATACGATGAACGATATGAATCCCCGGGCCAACCACACCATGGCCGTGTCCGAGAAGCGGTCCTTGCCCACCAAATGGACCACGATATCCCGCGTGAACATGGTTCCCACCGATACGAACTGGGAGTCCAGCGAGGACATGATGGCCGCCAATATCCCGGCTGTGACTAATCCGGAAATTACCGGAGTGGCCATCTTGCCCACCGCAATGCCCAGAACCGCGTTCGGGCTGGTCCCTTCCGGAATTATGAGCGCTTCCGTCCCCGGCATGACGGCTCCGGTCATCCAGAAACCGATCAGGATACAGGGAATCCAGGTGATCATGATGCTGATGGGATGAGCCACCAGCATGAACTTGAAATTCCTGGAGGATTTCGAAGTGAGACAGTTCTGAAAAAGGTGGGGAAACATGCCGACGGAGAGGGGTATCAGGCAATAGGTCAGAAACTGGAGCTCTGAAATATTGCCCGTGCGTACAGCTTTGCCGGGATCGCCCATTTGCGAGGCGGCGGAAAGCCCGCCCAGTTTTGCCGAAATCAGGATGAAAGCCAACAGGCCCATCAACATGAAGACCAGGGTTTGAAAGGTATTGGCCCAGGCCGCGCTGCGCACTCCACCCATAAAAATATAGGACAATACCACTGCTGATATCACCGCTGAGGTCAGAGCGGGTGGAATGGAGCCGCCGGTGGAAGCAAAGGCTTGCGGGAATGCCCCCCGGGTCACTCCGCTCAGCACGGTTCCAGCGCCCAGAAGACCTACCAACAAATAGGGGATCAATAATCCAACCAATATGGGAAATAACAAATAACCCAGGCCGCGGCTTTCGAAACGATCGCGGAAAAATTCGATCTGGGTCATGTAACCGTGTTTTTTGCCCAAGGCCCACAGCCGAAGTCCAACCAGGAAGAAGCATGCCGAATGAATCAGGGCGGAGGCGGAGGCGATCTTGCCGTAAGTGCCCACACCCACCCGGTAGGATTCACCCGTACTGCCGACCATGGCAAACGCGGTCATGGTGGTGCCGAATACCGTCATGAACAATACGAACGGACCCATGGAACGGCTCGCCACAAAATAATCCGATGGACTGCCGCGGAAGAAACGATTGCTCACCACTCCGAGAATGATGAGCAAACCCAGGTAGAAACAGACGATTATGACCGGCGTCATTCTTCGGGCCCCCCATCCTTGGAGAGCGAAGTCGAGGTTGCGGAATCACTTTCCTCGAACTCCCCCGGCCAGGCAAATCGGACCAGGCACCACCAGCCAAAGGCTGCCGCCACCGTCCAGAACATGTGATAGGTCAGCGTGGCAGGCAGAAAGCCAAAAATCAAGGAAGGGTTATCTTTTAGCCAAAAGTCCTGATGGAGGAAGAAAAGCAGGATCAAAAAGCCTATTATTAACGTTTTTTTGCTCATGAAGGAAATAAGTTTACATCAGGCCGATGCCCCTACCTTTACTGGCCGATGGCATAGAGATGGGTTTGCGTCGATAAATAAAGGGTGTCGTTGGCCGCAACCGGACTACAATAAATCGGGGTAAAAAAATCAATGAGAGCAATTTCTTCCTTTTCGGGACCGGCTTTCAGAATGACCAGTTCACCGTCTTCGTTTCCGACAAATACCTTTCCGTCGGCCACCAGCGTGGAGGACCAGATGCGGCTGTTGGTTTCGTGCGCCCAGAGGTGTTCTCCCGTATCGGCGTCGAAACAGTGAATATCTCCATCGTATTCGGCTTGGTAAATCAACCCGTCCTTCGCACTGGCAGTTGAAATGGTTCGGCCAATTTCCGCGCTGGTCCAGATGGCCCGGCCGGAAATGTCGCCGGAAAGGGTCGGGTCGATACAACTGAGAAGCCCGACTCCATCGCCATGCTCGGGATCCTGTCCAATAGCCGCATAAACCTTGTCCTGGTAGATGATGGCGGTGGCGATGATTTCGCTGGGACCGTCGTAGGTGGCGTACTTGATCGGTTCCCCGTCCCTGGTTCGGTATTGGGGAAGATTGCCATCGTAGCGGAACAATTCCTTCAGCGCCGAAAATCCGTCTTCATGTTGATAGGGATCCACTTCGTAGCCGTAACAGAAACCATCCCCTCCCCCCCAAACCAATATGGGTTTTTCCTTTACCACACCTGCCGAAGGGGAACTCCAACTGGCGTGCAATACTCTTTCCGACACACCCGAAACCTCTTCCCCCACAAGCTCGCCGGTATCCTTGTCGATAGCTACCAGAGAAGGGGCATAAGGCGCGGGTATGTTCTTGTGCGACCAATCCACCCCATTTGAAGTGGCGACATAGACGTAGTCGCCAAATACGAGCGGAGAACAACTCGAAACATTGTGGGGGAATACTCCCAAATCCTGCCGCGCCTGGTAAATCCAAAGAATATCGGCGTATTTGTCGGTCAATTCAACCGGCTCTCCACTGGTGGAATAAAAGGTGGCTTCGTCCTGAAAGTCTCCATCATTGCCATTGGCCAGCCCATCCGTATCAAAGCACACGATCTCCCCCCGATTGGTGACGACCCAGCCGCGGTTGCCTTCGATGGCCGGGGATGAGCACAGCCCCACATACTCCCAGTCGCTCACTTTGCCGGCTCCGACTTTGGGAACGATCAATTGCCAGAGAAATTCACCGCTCGCTTCATCAAAGCACATCAACACCCCGCGGTCACCCAGTTGAGACGGGTCGCGGGGAGACTCATTATTGGTTCCCGAGTAAACCTTTCCGCCGGCCACCACGGGAGAACCATAGGCTTGAGAACCCAATTTGACCACCCACTTGACCCCCTTGGTCGTTTCCATGTTTATTTCCTCGCTCTTGGGCAGGAAGTCTCCGCTGGCAATGTCGATGGGAATACCGGAAGCCTCCCCCACCATGTTGCGATCGGCTGAGCGACCCCACATGGGCCAGTCGGAAGCCTGAATTACTGGCAAGGGGGCGATTGAAAACAAAAGCAAAACGATGGACCGAAAATTCATTTTGGAGGATGTTCTAGGGGTTGGCGGTCAAGGAGAGATTATCGATAAAAATGCGTTTCAAACTTTGCGGCGAAAAGGCGTAAACGGCAGGCGCTCCCTGCCGATGAACCTTGTCCAGTTCGACCTGGATGGTCCAATCGGATGGTTCCTCGCTTCCTTTCTCCCAGGCCCTGGCCCGCACCACTCCGCTCCCGTCGGGATGGGTGTCGACCCGGGTCTGCAAATGATACCAGGTCTTGGGTTTGACCGGGAAGGGTACTGATTCCTTGAGGCGCTCGTGATTGCTGGAAATTTCCAGGATGCGGCGATTGGCCGCAAGGGTGACCAGGTAGCGCTGGTTGGCCAGCCCAACGGTGGACATGACCCGGCGAGTCCCGTCCGTCATGACATCGGCGGAAAAGGTGTAGCTGTGCATGGTGGGTTTCCCCATGAAATTCATGGTCCGCTGCCACAGCACAACTTCCAAGCGATTGGCGATGGCCTGGCCTTCTCCCATTTTCATTATGTGCCACTTCGGGCCTGCTCCCAGCCATATGGGGGGAGGCGGGGCGACGGCCACCCCGTCCTTGTCCTTCAAGGGAAGCGGGTATGCATCGAAATTTTCCTGGTAACCGTACCCGACCACGATCCGCCCCCGGCTCGCGCTGGTGTGGCCCCGCCAGGAAGCCTGAATGTGGCCGACCGAAATCCTGGCATCCCCATCGGTCGCCAGAACATTGCCGGAAATGGAAGCATCTGCCCTGGATGGCTTACCCCCCGGAGGCGACCAATGGGACAACTCGGCTTCCCCGGTCACCAAACTTACCCGGCGGCCACCGGCATCGAGCCCGTAAACCTCAAAAATTTGTTGCTCATTGGGAGCCAGGGCAAATTCGGCTGGAACGAGTTGAATCTGCGCGATGGGTCCGGGCTTTTCCCTTTGGTATGGGGAGGCTTTGGGCAGGGCCGTGGCCTCCTCTTTGCCAAAACAATGCAGGGCCTGCTTGGTAAAGACGTAAACGCGGTTGCGGTAAAGGGCGGGGGCTCCCAGACAGGGTGCGCCCATTTCCTCGACACTCAACATTTCCGCACCCTCATCGGACGGCTCCAGCACGTGAACGAGCCCATCCAGCATGGGCACATAGATTTTTCCGTCCGCGTAGGCGGGGGATGCATGCAATTGATCCGGCCCCAGTTTTTCACTCCAGAGCGTTTCCCCGGAATCGGCGTCGACACATTCCAGCGTACCCGTGGCGATGGTGGTGAAAATGCGATTACCCACCAGAATGGGGGAGCTGGTGAAGGCCACGTGATCGTCGTTGCGCCAAACCTCTATTTCCGGACCCAGCACTACGGGCAATGGGCCACTGGGATATTCGGTGGGTATTTTCAGGCTGACCAGCCGACCCTTGGCCGTCGTATCCACGTTCTCCTTCCCGTGCACCGCGATCAAGCGGTCTTTGCCGTAAAGCAGCATGCTGGAATTTACCCCCCCCACCGCCAGTTGGAACCGCCATACCGGTTCACCGGTGCGCGCGTTTATACACACCACATTGCCACATCCGGTCCCGGCATAAAATACGCGCTGGTCACCCAGGTTGCCGAAGACGGGAGTGGAGAAGGAACTGTCAATGGGCCTTACCCCGGGAGTGCTGTACCACATCAAGCCACCCGTGAGCTTGTCGAAAGCATAAAATCGATTGCGGGCCGGGCCATTGGTCGACCAGTTTGCCGTGATCCCGTGAATGATGACCAGATCTCCCTCCACCACCGGCGCGCCGGTTCTCCCGTTGGGGAAGGTGAGCATGCCAAATTCCTCCATCATGGAGCGTTCCCACAGGACTGCCCCCTCTGCCGTAAAACCCATGACCAACCCGTTGGTAGATTTTACATAGACGTTTCCGGTCTCCTCATCGATGGCGGGGGCCCCGATGCCATAACGGTTGTATATGATGTCGCTGAGGAAATCGGAGAAGCGGTGTTCCCACAGTTTTTGGCCGCTTTCAGCATCCAGGCAAAGCAACGTTTCCTCCACCGTCCCGGTTTCTCCATAAAAACCGAAGGCGTACAATCGACCATCCGCCACGACCGGAGTTCCCCCGCCCCGCACCGGGTAGGACCAACGGTGATCCGAACCTTCCAGATCCAGCTCCTCGGGAAGGCGCACCCCGGCATCGTAAGTTCCATTCTGTTCCGGTCCCCGCCAGTTCAGCCAACCAGTGGCGGCGGAAAGGTCGAGGCTGACAGACCAGACCGCCAGAATGAAAAAAGGCACAGGAAGTGAACGGATATTGTGCTTCATAGAGCGTTCAAATAGGGGTAAGAAATTCGGGAACCTCCCTCCCTTCCACAGAAAATCGTCTTAAAAACTAAAAGATATAATTCATTCGCAAGCCAAATCTCTGCGGCGCTCCCGGGCTTCCGGCCTGTATATCCCGATTTATAAACTGATAATAGCGTTCGTCGGTCAGATTATGCCCGAAAACGGTAAAGGAATAACGCCCCATGCGATAACCCAATTGGGTACTTAACAGGTAATAGGAGGATTGGCTGAAATTTTCACTGTTTTGCTCGTCGTAATAGGTAGCCCCGAATGCGGTATAGGTAGCGCTGGCAAAAAGCCCGTTGTCCAGTTCGTAACGCGCTCCCGTTCTGAAGGTGTATTCGGGGATGAAAGGAACCCGATTACCCCTCACATCCAAACCATAGCCATCGGTGTGCCGATCGTAGGTTACGTCGTTATAACCGGATTGTATATCCACGTAAAAGTTGTCCAGAGGACTGAACACCAGTTTGGCTTCCAAACCCTGTGCGGAGACCTTTTCCGCATTGATTACCAAAAAATCCGTAGTCATGGGGATCGTTCTCTCAAACTGGTAATCGTCCGTCTGATTGTAGAAAACCAGAATGCTGAACCCCGTTTCCCCGTCCTCGCTGGCAAAATCAAGGCCTATTTCATTGGCCCAGATATCGGCGGACTGATAGCCCAGCAATTCCGGGTTACCGGCAAAACTGCTGAATCCATGATGTTGTTGGGCCAGGGAAGAGCGAAGGACGATGTCCATGTTTTCTTTAATGGAAAATGAGGCGCCGCCACTCACCGAACCTTTCAATTCCTCTCTCGACTGGTCCACATCCGGTTCGGGGGGAAATAAGGGAATCATGAAATTGTTGGAATTTTGCGAGGTCCTGGAAACACCGGCATCGAAATGGTCCACCCGGACACCCAGATTGAGCGAGGTCGTATCCGAAACCGCAAAGTCAGCGTCCCCATAGGCCGCCAGGTTGAGCTGGCCGATTTCAAAATCCGTGCCCTCCATTTGTATTAATCCCGGAGGCAAAAAGGCATTGGGCGGAATTGCAAATTCCCGGAAGAAATTCACCCTGTACTCTGAATCAAAATATAACAACCCGGACTTCCAAGTCATGGGGCCGCCATAGTCGAGGGATTCCACCCAGACTTCCTGGGCGAAAGTATCTTCCTCCCCCACGATCACGGAAGTGGAAATGGGAGCCGGGCTGAAGTCCAGATCCAGGCTGGACGGATTTAATTCCCAACCCTGGAAAGAAGTGGTCGAAACCAGGCTCCCCCAATCATAAAGCTTGCGATACTGGAAATTGACCTGACCGCGGTCAACCACGGTCTGACTATTGAAATCCGAAGCCACCTGATAGGGATCTTCACTAAACAGGGAACTGAGCCGGGTCGCATCATCATCGTCGCTTTCCACAAACAGCCCGAGCCGTATTTGGACATCCTCGTTGGGCCTGAAAAATATATTGGCCCGCGCACTGAGGGACTCGCGGTTATCCGCCGTGCGATCCAGAAATGTATTGTGTAAATATCCATCCCGTTGGTGGAAGCCAAAACTGAAATTGTAGCCAATTCCTTCGCTTATGGGCCCGTCAAAGGCCCCCTTCACCGTCAGTGCATCGTAGGACCCGGAATCGATTTGCATATGGGTGTAGTGAGTCTGGCTGGGCTCGCGCGAACGGATCTCGATGACCCCCGCCGGCGCATTGCGCCCGTAACGAGTCGATTGGGGACCGGAATGTACCGTCAGATTGGCGATACTCAACAGGTCGCTCGGATAAGTAGATACCGAACTGGCCGGAATATCATCGATATAAAGAGCAACCGCCGGTGAACTGAAAAACATGGTATTGGCGCTTCCCCGCATGGAGATAATGTCGCCAAAGCCACGCGTGTCGGCGTTGCTGGAATAAAGGTTCGGGGCCAACCCGGAAAGGTCCTGCAACTGTGTGGCGCCATAAATGGCCAGCAGGTTTTCCTCGATTACCGACTTGGAAAGGTCGATTTTCAGGTCGGTTGCTTGATAATCGCCCTGAATTTCAAAGGTGTCCAGGTCTACCGTATCCAGATTCTCCTGGCCGGAAAGGAAGATATCCATCGACCCAAAAACCAGAAAAATGACAATGCCGGGAAGGCTTTTGGTGGTTTGCATATCAAAAAAGATGGTTAGAAGAGGGTCTCCATGCAATCCAAGGTTGAAAACCTGTCAATCAGACAATTTCCTGAAGCAAAATAAGCATTTGGAAAACATCATGCGCCAAAAACATATCATCCTCATTATTTGTCTGGCATCTCCTTCCCTCTTGGCCAACTGGACCAACTGGAGGGGCCCCAACTTCAATCTTTCCACTGATGATCAGGCCTTTCCCAGCCAGTTTTCGGATTCCGAAAACGTGGTTTGGTCGGTCCCCATACCCGGTGAAGGCACGTCTACACCAGCCATCTGGGGAGATGCCATATACCTGACCTGTTTTTACGACGGTCTCGACCTGGCCATCGCTTTCGATAACCACGGTCAAAAAAGATGGGAAGCGGAAATCGGGTTGGGCGTTGAAGGCAACAACCGGGCCGGGACCGGGGCCAATTCCAGTCCTGTGGTCGACGCCAGTGGGGTTTATGTTTACTTCAAGTCCGGCAATCTGGCCAAACTTTCTCACGGCGGTGAGGAAATATGGAAAACCAATCTGAAGAAGGAATACAGCATCGCCGGCCACTGGTGGGATGAGGGCACCTCTCCCGTTCTGGTAGACGGTCTCCTCATCGTCGCCGTTATGCAGCAAACCCGGCGCAGGGACGGAAAAGAGGCCGGCGCCTACGTCGTGGCCTTCGACAAGGACTCGGGCAAAGAAGCCTGGCTGGTGGACCGCAACCTCAACGCACCGGTCGAATCCAACGACTCCTACTCCACCCCCCTGGTGGCAACCGTGAACGGAGAAAAACAACTGGTAATCTGGGGAGCCGACCAATTGACCGGACACTCCTTGAAAAACGGCAGCCTTATCTGGAGGTGCAAGGACTTCAACCCAAACGCGGCCAAGAATTGGAGGACCATCGCTTCCCATGCCATTGCGGATGACGTGGCCATCGTGCCTTACGGCCGCGGCCACGCCGTGGCCGGCATTCAAATGGGGGGCGAGGGTGACATCACCAAGAATGCGCGACTTTGGGAGATCGAACGTATCGGACCCGACGTGCCGACTCCGGCAATCTACCGCGACACGGCCATCGTATTGAATGATCGCGGCATTCTCACCGCCATAGAAGTAAAATCGGGTGAAATCAAATGGCAGAGCAACCTGCCGAGGAAGCCTACCCGTTACTATGCCTCCCCCGTGGTGGCGGGAAACCGACTGATTTGCAGCCGCGAAGATGGAACGGTTTTTATTTGCAGATTAAGCGATGGCGGAATGGAAATTCTAGCGGAAAATACTTTGCCGGGCAGCGCCATCGCTTCCCCCGTTGCTCACGACGACCGTCTTTACATTCGCACCGCAAACCGCTTGTACTGCATCGGTCGGCAAAGCTGACGGAACCGTTTGAAAGCTCGGCCGATAGTTTGTCTTTCGCGCCGGGTTGAGCAATCCGTGCGCCGACAGGCCTGCGGCAGGCCATTGCCCCGACACCGTCCGGAGCCTGTTCGATTGAGAATATGACTTGCCCCCCAGGCCGGGGCGATATATCCACCATTAACTGAACAAGGGAAACTGGCCCAATAGTTTCGAGATAATGAAGGGAGGCTGATGGCTACTTCTACAGAAGGATTGACGACCCAACCGTTAACTTTGACCCAAGAGCTCATCCTGATGCTCCTCAACGAGGAGACCGGCTACTTTCACCAGGTGCCCGGTTGGGATTTGAACTGCGCTGTGGTCGGCGGGGTGTTGGCGGAGCTTTCGCTCAGGTCTCGCATCGACACGGACATGGAATCCCTCTTCCTGGTGGACCGGACAGAAACGGGCAACTCCGTCCTGGACCCTGGCTCCCACTATCTGGCACAAGGATTTGTCCAGCGATTCCCAGGAAGGCACCGCAGGTCAGTTCATCAAATCGCGTGTCAGCAAGGCCATCTTCACCGACGAGATTCCCGATCCCAGAGACGTCATCATAATTTGCCTGGTCAATACCTGCGACGTCTTGCGCTTCATATTCCAACTGGATGAGGAGGCAGAAGAGCGCATCGAGTTTATCTGCAAGATGGACTTGATCGGCCGTTCCATAGCCGATGCGGTCTTCGACTATGGCAACTAAGGTTTCGCCTTCTCTCTCTATGGTGACTTTCACTGATACCGTCTCATTATGTGTGTTGGCCTCGGTTGGCAGGAGCCCGAGGCTCCCTACCGCTGAAAATCGTAAATATCGGGTAAAGATCATCTCAACATCCTGGTTCGATTCAAGGAAGGGCAGTTTGTGCAAGTCATGCGGCGGTTTGGAGAGCTTTCAGCTTGCTTTGCGGCGCCAGGAAACCAGACGCAAATGGATCATGTAGAGCGCGGGCACTATCATCATGAGCAGCGCCGTGACAAAGAGAATCCCGCAACCGAGGGATGCGGCAAAGGGGATCAGGAACTGGGCCTGTATGGCGCGTTCCAGAATGAGGGGAAAGAAGCCGAGGAATGTAGTGAGGGAAGTGAGCATAATCGGACGAAAACGGCCTTTGGCCCCCTCTATGATAGCAGTGCGCGCCGACATGCCTTCCCTGAGTTCCTGATCGATGAAATCGATCATGACCAGGGAATCGTTCACCACCACGCCGCTCAGGCCGAAGATACCCATAAACGATACTGCGCTCAGGGCGATTCCCAGGACCCAGTGACCCAGGATCACTCCGATGAACCCGAACGGGATGACGGCCATGATGATGAACGGTTTGGTATAGGAGCGGAGGGGGATGGCAAGCAGCGTGAAAATCATAAGAAGGGCAATGGCAAATCCGCGATACAGCGCATCCAGGGACTCGAGTTGCTGTTGTTGTTCACCTCCAAACGTGTAGGTCAGGTCCGGGTAGACCGCGGTCAAATCCGCCAGGATCGATTGGGCCAGGATGTCGTTGGCTTCGTCCCCGGAAATCAACGTGGGGTCCACGTCAGCAGTAACCGTGACGACCCGCTCGCCATCCTTCCTCTTAATGGCCGGCGGCGACAAGCCCGGGTTCAGCGTTGCCACACTGGTCACCGGGACCTCGGCCCCGCTCGGTGTACGGAGCAGGTATCCTTCCACATCGGTAATGGAATTTCGCTCGTCGGCGGGGAGGCGCATCCTCGGACCGGTCGCGGGAAAATCGTTCGACAACCCGGTGGCCTGCCCCCTCCAGTTCTTTCGCCACCTCGTATGTCCTTTCCGCGGTCGTCCCATCGGGCATTTCCAAAGTGACCGTAGCATAGTCCCCCTCTACGTCAGCGGCCAAGGTGGTAGGCACGATACCGGCCGGGATGAAGGAGATACACACTACGAGCAATCCTACTGCCCCCGCCATGGTCACCATGGGCTGGTCCGTGGCGAACTGCAACGCCCGATCCAGAGGCCCTTGCACAAACCGGTTCAGCAGTTGGTCCACATGACCCTGGATCCAGGCGAAAAACCTGCTGAATGCATTTGTCGGCTCCCATTCCGGACCCTTCAAATGAGACAGGTGGTTGGGCAACACCAAAAGTGATTCGACCAGGGAAACCAGAAGGATGGAGATCATGATGATGGGCAGCGCCCGCCACGACTCACCGATGCCGCCGGGGATGAACAGCAGCGGGACAAAGGCCACCACCGAAGTGAGGACCGCGAATGTCAACGGCACTTTTATCCGACGCGCGCCGCGTATTGCAGCCAACAACCCGGAAGTTCCCCGCTTGCGTTCGTATTGGATGTATTCGGATACGACAATGGCATCGTCGACGACAATTCCTATGGCCAGAACAAAGGAGAAAAGGCTTTGGGCGTTGATCGCAACATCGAGTAAGAGCATGATTGCCAGGGCGCCGATCCCCGAAACGGCCAGGCCGACGGCGACCCACAGGGCCAGCCGGATCTGGAGAAACAAACTGAGTGCAATCAACACCAGCAACAGGCCCAGAATACCGTTTTTGAGGAGAATTTCGGCCCATTCCTTATAGTCTTGGGATTCATCGTTCCACACTGTGATGCCCACACCGTCTGGCAGGGCCGGAACTACTTCGTTGGACAACTGCTCCCGGACGGTTGTGGCCACGTCCAGCACGTGTTCGCCATCGGCCCGGTAGATCTCGACGAATACTGCGGGATGATTCTGATGCCGGACGATCAGGTCGGTTTCCTTAAATCCGTCGCGAACTTCGGCGATATCGCCAAGGCGCAAAACCGTGCCGTCGCTGCGGCTGATAAGGGCAATCTCTTCGAAATCCTGCTGGTCGTAGTTCTGGCCGAGGGTCCGGACCCGAACCTGGGATTGTCGGGTTTCGATGCTGCCGGCAGACAGGTCCAGGGAACTGCTTCGGATGGTGTCCGCGATGTCGGTGAGGGTAAGCTCAAGGGCTCTCAGCCGATAAAGCGGCACCTCGATAGAAATCTCGTAGTTGCGAACACCACTGACCTCGACCTGGGAAAGTGAGGGAAGCCTCTTGAGTTCATCTTCTATCCGGAAGGCCAATTCCTTGAGCGAGCGCTCGGAAACATCCCCAAAAACTATGAGCCGCATCATGCTCTGGCGGTTGGTCATCTCCCGGAATTGGGGTCGTTCGGCATCGCCAGGAAAAGACTGTATTCGACTGACCGCAGACTCGATATCGTTCAAGGCTCGAGCCATGTCCGTGCCGGAATCCATTTGAATGCGGACGGATGCCATAGCGGGGGCCGCAACGGATTTGACTGCCTTCACATCATCCAACCCGCTGACCTGGTCTTCGATTTTGACCACGATCGACTCTTCCACCTCCTCCGGGGTGGCGCCGGGATAGGCCATCGAGACTTCGATATGGTAAAATGGAACCGTGGGCCACGCTTCCCTCTCGAGGCCGGTAAGGGACACCAGGCCGGCGGCGATTATGGCCCACATCAACAGATTGGCGGCTACGCCATTGCCGGCCATGTAGGCGATCGGGCCGGACCGTTCCTTGGTATTGCCGTTATCGGGTCTCATTGAACCGGGTCAACTTCCGTCAGGACGCGCATGCCTTCGGTGGCAAACTGGATTCCACCGGTGATGACGGCCTGCTCGTTTTCCAGTGCGCCGGTCGCATATACCTCGTCCGCGCTGCGTTGCAGTACCTGGACCGGAACGATACCGACTACCCCGCCATCATTCACGATCCAAACTTCGTTGCCGGATTGCAGCGCCGCTCGCGGCACCCGGTAGTATTCTTCCAATTCGAGCCCTTCTATTTCCACCTCTACAAATTTGCCAACCAGAAGCGGGGGGTTGCCATCGAGGGGAACCGTTCCGGTGCATGGGAGCAGGCGGAGATGAGGCACCCGGCCGTTACCGCAAAGAGCAACCGTGGGAGCGAATTCAATCGAATCCTTGACGTCGATCCTCGCAAAACAGGACCGGCGGCCAAGCGGTTGACTGCGAGCTTGATGGGTAGGATTTGCCTCCCTTCAAACCGGGGACCGGAGGTTGGCCTGACAATTCCGTGTTTCATCTCAGATCTCCCTCCTCCCCGATGGGGTAGGGGGGAATCAAATTTTGCTGTAAGATTCAAGGCACCCTATGGGTTTTACGGTAGACTTCAAGCCCGGTAATGAGGCGGAAGACGTCAGGTCTTGACCTTTGACAATACCAGTCGAATTTTATTAACCCCTCAATTTCCTGTCGCCTGGGCGGGACGAAGGGATGCGGTATTGTCAAGAGTCAAGACCTGACGTCTTTTTCGTTGCCCATGGAGAGATCCGGGGGTTTCCTTCCCTCTCAATGAAGGGAATATTCCTCAAACCTGCCATCTGCCTATTACTCTTTTTGATGCCTATTGTTACAACTTCCGCCCAAAAGCCCAATATCCTGGTGGCCCGCATGGAAACGAGCATGGGGACGATGGTGATTGAGCTCTTCAAGGACAGGACTCCAATCACGGTAGACAATTTCGTCGGCCTGGCCGAGGGAACCAAGACCTGGAAGACCCCATCCGGGGAAGAAAGAAGTGAACCCTTTTACGATGGACTCATTTTCCACCGGGTAATCAAGGATTTCATGATTCAGGGTGGCTGCCCTCAGGGAACAGGTTCGGGGGGGCCGGGTTACCGCTTTCAGGATGAATGCTATGCCGGTTCGGTTGTTCCGCTGGAGGGCGTGATCGGGGATGGGGAAAGGGCCGGTCAAGTGTTCGATCAACTGATTCTTCCACACTTGAGGGATAATGACGGAACCAGTCCCATACCCGAAATAGCCGCCTTGTTTGGGGAGATGCAGTCCTCTCAATCCTATCAACCGCTTTTGGGCAAAAAAGTGGACGGTCTCCAGGCCCTTCTGGGATCTACCGAAAAACTGACTTGGTTTGAAAAGGAACTCATCCCCATCAAAGGGGCGATTAAAGACGAATACACGGCCAACACTGTTTTTCAAAAGGTGCTGGTGCCTCACCTGCAGGCACACCAGGGGAGCAGTCCGGTCCCGGAAATCGAGGAACTCTACGGGAAAATCCAAGAGATGAACTCACTCCTTCCGCTGGTCGGAAAAACGATTGAGGAACTGCAGGCCCTGGTGGGAAGTCAAGCTGCCCTCAATCAGCCCAATCTTCTCGGAACGGTGGATTACGGAACCCTTTGCATGGCCAATTCCGGCCCCGGCACCAACGGGTCGCAGTTTTTTGTCGTAACCAAGAAAGACGGCGCCGGCTGGTTGAACGGGAAACATACGGTTTTCGGAAGAGTCCTGGAAGGCATGGACGTGGCCGAAGCGATCCAGAACGTTGCCACTTCGGCCGCCGACCGGCCGGTGGAAGACGTCAAAATTATCCGGATCGGCATCGAAAGGATCTAGTTTTCCCATGGCTCCCGGTTTTTGGCTGATGGTGACGGTAATACTGGCCGGGATGATCCCGACCGGGGCGAAGGTGGTTTCCTTTGCCCATAACGGGGGATTAAAGATGTTCTACGACAACCGCATGTATCCCCAAGCGGTAGCTCTGGGAGAAAAGGTCCATATCGTTTGGAGGGGACATGCAAAGGGGTATCCCCACCTGATTACTTACGACCTGAAAAAAGGAAAGTTTTCAGGGCCTCGGAACCTGATGATCGGATACGAGGATAAAATCGACCAAAAAAAATACCGGAAGGATCATCATTACGCTCCGGTCATTTGGTCGGACAAGGACGGCTACCTGCATGTGCTGCACGGTTGTCACCGGACCCCGGGGCTGCATTTGATTTCCCAAAATCCCGGTTCGGCCGATGCCTGGGTGCGGGGTCCGGACATCTCGGAATCCATTTCCTATCCCCAGGTCCATCGCATATTCGATGACCAGACCTTGTTCTACTCACGCTGGTCCGGGCACCTGGGGCATTGGCGGTATCAAATTTCCCCAAACGGGGGCCGGACCTGGGAGGAGCCGCCTCGGGCCGTGGTCAATATGAACGGCGAACCCCAGGATGGGATCGACGCATCCCACGCCGGTTCCTACCATACCACAGCGATCAGCGCGGATGGAAAACGCCTGCATGTGGCCTTCATCTGGAAGGTGGAGGATCCGCTCTACAATAAGCGTTATGGCCAGATCCTGAACGACCACCTCCAACGCTACAACCTCTATTACCTTTCGGTAGACCTTCCCTCGGGAAAGGGGCGCAACATCGCCGGTCGGGAGGTCGGGCTGCCCCTGAGAAAATGGGATGCCGACGAACATTGCCTGGTTTGGAACACGGACGAACGGCCGGCCTCGGTTGGTCCTTCCATTGCCTTGGACAAATACGACCAACCCCATTTCCTGTTGCCTGTGTCCAAGGAGGATCCTTATACCAGCGCCTTTTATTTCGTGTCCCACGTCGACGGCGGTTGGCGCAAGATCCCCATTGCGGACACCTTGCACCCCTTTAATTCCTCCTACCTGGAGGTGGGGGATGACGGTGTCTTTCACGCCAGCATGGTTACCGGAAGCGGGGAGGTAATGAACGGGGAGGGAATGGACGAATATGGCTTCGGACACCGGGTGGAACGATGGATTTCCCAGGATGGAGGCGCCCGATGGGAACTGGAACGGGATCTGTCCCCGCAACCGGGTCTGCGGTATCAAGGCATCCAGTTCATCTCGGCCGACATGACCTCGCAAATGCGGGACATGCTGCTCTTCTACGGTTGGGAAAGAGCCAATACCCCGGGCCGGGCTTTTCTTTGGGACGGTCGAAAACGCTGACGTCTTCTTCCGAAATCAGGTTCGAGCGGGGAAGATCTGCCGGCCCATGCCGAGGATGGACAAACCGATAACGCTGGCCCAGAAATACCAGGGCCTATCCGCCAAATCCTTCAAGCTGGCGCCGCCAGATTCACCCAGTATTTGTTCCCAGGGGAGGAGAAGGGGCGACAGCTTGAAGAGAAATAAAACACCTTGAACGGCATGCCAGGCGCCAAGGAAGGAGGTGGCCGCCTTCATAGTCCACTTTTCCAACCGCAGACCCAGAATTCCACCGGCCAGCCCGGCCAGGATGAGGAGGGCCCATTTTGCCATTTCCTGCATGTGCGCGGCAAAATTCAGGGTAAGGGCCACCCCGAGGCAGGCTCCCAAAATAAAAACGCCGACGCGGAAAAAGACGTATATGAGAAATCCGGCGGCCAAGCCCAGGGCCAGGGCGGCGATACCCCAAACGAACAGGCGCTGGTCGGGAAATAAAGCGGGGCCATATAACAAGGTGACATACGCGCCCAGGTAAAATCCCATAAGGAATAGCACGATTTTCAAAACTTTGTAGCCCCAAAAACAAACCAGCAGGCCCAATACCAAAACCAACAGCCCGGGAACCCACCAAGGCAAGGACGACAAAAGGGGGAGGTAAGCCTGGAGGTTCATTAAGCCACGATTTTTAAAGGGTTAAACTTCGGCTTACAAGAATTACAATCCTATGAAATTTTCCTCGCCCTTTGCCGACCCATCCTTTGCATGGGGACTCCCTGGGCTTATTCTCCTGAAACACACACCCGAATGGACTTTCGAACACTTATACAGCGCCAATGAATAAAGAAATCCTTGCCCAAGCAGCAACCATCGCGCGCGGTTTGGCCATCGACGCGGTTACGGGATGCAAATCAGGACATTTGGGCCTTCCTCTGGGAGCAGCGGAAATCGGCGCGGTCCTCTTTGGGGAAACCCTTTCCCTCAATCCCCGCCAACCGGGGTGGATCAATCGCGATCGATTTGTGCTGTCCGCCGGTCACGGCAGCATGTTCCTTTATGCCTGGCTGCATTTGTCGGGGTACGATCTCACTCTGGACGACCTCAAAAGCTTCCGCCTGTTGCACAGCAAGACGCCGGGACATCCGGAATATAAAGATACCCCCGGGGTGGAATGCACCACCGGTCCCCTCGGGCAGGGGGTGGGAAACGCCGTGGGAATGGCCGTAGCGGCCAAAATGGCCGCAGCCAAATTTAATACACCGGAGCATACTGTCATCGACCATCGCGTAGTATGCCTGGCGGGTGATGGGTGCATGCAGGAGGGAGTAGCGGCCGAGGCCAGTTCTTTCGCCGGGCATTTCGGGCTCGATAACCTCATCATGATTTACGATTCCAATGACGTTACCCTGGACGCCCCGGCCGATGCCACCCAGAGCGAAGACACGGCCAAACGATACGAGGCCTACGGTTGGGAGGTGGAGACCATCGACGGCTACGATATGGATGCGTTTAAATCTGCCTATGACCGGGCTCGCGCCGCAGACAACGGCAAACCCAAATTAATCGTTGCCAAGACCCTTATTGCCAAAGGCATACCCGAAGTGGCCGGAACTTTTAAGGGACACGGAGAAGCCGGGGTTAGTTTCGCGGCGGAGGCGAGAGCCGGACTCGGACTACCGGAGGAAACCTTCTACGTGTCCGAATCCGTTCGGGACTACTTTGACCAACGCCAAAGGGACTTGGCGCGGCAATACGACGATTGGGAGAAAACCTACCGCGCCTGGAGGTCGAACCATCCGGACTTGGCAAACCTTCTGGAAGACGCTCAAAACGGAAAGGGGATGAGGGAGGAGGAACTCTTCGCCTCCATCCCCGAAGCGGATCCTGAAAAGTCCATGGCCACACGGGTGGCTGGCGGCCATGTCATCAACGCACTGAGCCGGGTCTTACCCCTCCTTGTAAGCGGAAGCGCCGACCTCCATGGTTCCACCAAAAACTATCTGGCCGAGGCGGGGGATTTTACCCGGGACAACCCGACGGGAAGAAATTTCAGGTTCGGCATTCGAGAACACGCCATGGGGGCGATTGTCAACGGCATCGCCTATTACGGAATCTTTACCCCTTCGGGAGCCACCTTTACCATCTTTGCCGATTATATGCGGCCGGCCCTGCGCTTGGCCGCCTTGTCCAAACTGGCCAACTTCCACGTCTTCACCCATGATTCCGTCGCGGTCGGTCAGGACGGCCCAACCCACCAACCGGTGGAAGTGGTGAGCGCCCTGCGCCTTATTCCGAATATGGATGTCATACGACCGGCCGATCCGGAGGAAACTGCCGGAGCCTTCGTGGGGGCCCTGGAAAAACGCGATGGGCCAACTGCTATCGTGCTTTCCCGGCAAGGAGTTCCCAACTTGGCCCGGATTCCGGTTCAGGAGCGCCGCCAAGGTGTCTTGAAAGGGGGTTACATCGCAAAAAAGGAGTTGGGAAACCTGACCACGATCCTGATCGGCACGGGCAGCGAACTGCAGCTTGCCCTCAAGGCGGCCGAGGAGATGGGAGCTGGGGTGCGGGTGGTTTCCCTGCCCTGTTTTGAACGTTTCGAAAGGCAAAGCGCCGCCTACCGCGAATATGTCCTTCCGTCCGACTGCAGACAGCGGGTGGCCATCGAAGCGGGGGTTTCGCAAATCTGGTATCAATACGTCGGTCTAGGGGGCAAGGTTGTGGGAATCGACCGTTTCGGACTTTCTGCCGATGGCGCTCTGGTATTAAGGGAACTCGGCATCTCCGTCGAAAACGTGGTATCGGCCGCACGGTCCTTTTAATCCCACCGGTGCCGGGGAAACCCGAGTCGGACCGGACAATCTCTTTATCGGGGTGAAACCTGTTATCCAACTCACCGTCCTCCTCGCATTTGTGGCGGAGGCCTGCGTTCAGGCCGTCATTCCCATAGGAAAAATACAGGGGGCGGCTCACCAATCCCCCCTGGAAGGTCGGGAAGTGACAACCGAAGGCATCGTAACTGCGGTGGATGAAAACGGATTCTACCTGCAATCCGCCCAGCCGGATAAATTTTCTGAAACTTCAGAAGCCATTTACGTCTATCGACGAAATTCCAAAGTGGAAGTGGGCAACCGCCTGCGCCTTGAGGGCCGGGTCGAGGAATGGAAATGGGGAAACAAGGAAGACCACAACCTCACCCTCACCCAACTGCGGGGGAAGAACATCCGCATCCTGAGCAGGCGGGTCGCCTTGCCCGGTCCAATGATCCTGGACACCCTCTTGCGCTATTATCCGGAAGCCATCAAAAAACCCGGATCCCCCTTTGATCCGAACGTCAACGCCATGGACTTCTGGGAGAGCCTCGAACACATGCGGGTGGTCATCAGGGATCCCATGGTTATCGGTCCCCGCAGCCCCTACAATGAAATTGCCGTCCGAGTAGCCCGGGCCGGGACGGGACCGGTGACGAAAAAAGGCGGCCTTAAATTGGAAAGCTTCCAGGCCAATCCAGCACGGATATTGGTGGCCCTGAATCCCGGAAACGAGGAGAGTTACAACACGGGTGATCGCATTCGAATACCCATCGAGGGGGTAGTGACCTATTCCTTTGCAAGTTTTAAAATTGTCCCCACGGCCATAACGGGTCCGCCAACCCCGGCCAAGGCGCCAACCCCCCAGGTTCCCTCCATCCCCCACCGAGCCCTCACTATGGCCAGCTTCAACGTGGAGAACCTGTTCCCCGGATCCCCTGACGAAAAATTTGCCGCTCTGGCCGACATCATCACGGGCCCACTCCAATCTCCCTCCATCGTGGGACTACAGGAAATACAGGATAATTCCGGACCTGCGGACGACAATGTCATCGATGCCGACGCCACCCTGAAAAAGCTGATTCGATTTATCCGGGAGGCCCAGGGTCCGGACTATCGTTTTACCCAAATCAACCCGTTCAACCGGGCCGATGGGGGTTGGCCCGGCGGCAATATTCGCAACGCCTTTCTCTACGATGCGCAGGAGGTGGATTGGAAGACGAGTTACGTCCTGCGGCACGCTTCCTTCAATGGGTCGAAGGCGAGGAACTATACCGGCACCCGCAAGCCTTTGGTGGCTGAATTCACCTTTGGGAACAAAGAATTTATCGTGATTAATTGCCACCTTCGAAGCAAGCGCGGTGATGCGCCCACCTACGGGTCTCTCCGGCCCCCGGTTCGATTTACCGAACCCCAACGCCTGGAACAAACCCGCCGGATCCGGGCCCATGTGGTCCAACTCAGAGCCAACCGCCCCCAAGCAGGGATCGTGGTTCTGGGCGATTTGAATGATTTCGAATTTTCCCCGCCCTTGCGGGAATTGAGCCGGAAAGGCGACCTTTTCAACCTGGTGGAAGCCTTGCCGGTGGAGGATCGTTATACTTACATCTTCCAGGGAATGTCCCAGGCGCTGGATCACATCTTGGTCACTCCCGACCTGGCCCGCCGGGCCGGCATTTTCATAGCCCATGTCAATGCCGACAAAAGCGTGCAACTCCGCTCCAGCGACCACGATCCCCTCCTGGCCTGGTTTCAATTACTCTGACGGGAAAGACATCGAGTTGAGGCGCCAGAGAAAAAGGGGTCAAGACGATAAAAGTTATGCCTTACAGGGTCAGCAGGTCACGCCGAAAGGCGGATCGTCTTGTAAAAGTGTATGGAGTACAACGGAATACCGCCCCTTCCTGCATGCGCAAAGGGGTCAGGCATTTATTTTCAACATGGGGACATGTCAAAAATCAACGACTGACCCCGAAAGGCATCACTTTTCTACGGCATGACCCCGACTGGCGTCCATACTATATTCCTCTACAAACGCGCTTAACTAAGCGCCATTTGCGTTTGACCCCTTTCTAACGTCCAAAAATTCCTTGCCCAATAACCTTGGTTTCCCCTATGTTGGTGACCAACACCCTGCCAAACCCAACAACCAACCCGTTTTAATCCTTTTTTCCGTTTAGGAGCTTTCCGGAAATGGCCGAGCCCATTTACGACGAAAAGTCTATTAAATCCCTCGATTGGCGCGAGCACATCCGCATGCGCCCCGGCATGTATATCGGCAACGTTTCCGGGAAGGGCACTTCCCCTGACGAAGGATTGTATATGCTTATCAAGGAGGTTGCGGACAATTCCCTGGACGAATTTACCATGGGTTATGGGAAGCGCATCGAGTTCAAACTGGACAACACCCAAATCACCGTAAGGGATTACGGTCGCGGCATCCCCCTAGGGAAGGTCAAGGAGTGCGTCAGCAAAATCAATACCGGAGGAAAATACGACACGGAAGCCTTCCAAAAATCCATCGGACTCAATGGGGTGGGCACGAAAGCAGTCAACGCATTGTCCTCCCGCTTCATGACACAATCCTTCCGCGATGGGGAATCCATCCGGGTTGAATTCGAGCGGGGCAACCTGATTGGGGAGGACAAAAGGCCACGAACCTGCCAGGAAAAAAACGGCACCCTCACCCGGTTTGTTCCCGACCCGGATATTTTTGGCCGCTACAGGTTCCGCAAGGAATACATCGAGAAACTCCTTTGGAATTACGCCTATCTCAACACCGGCCTCACCCTGACCCTCAACGGAGAACGGTATTTTTCCAAAAACGGACTCTTCGATCTGTTGACGGAGAATTTGGAGTCTGAACCCAATTATCCCCTCATTCACTTCAAAACAGACGATATCGAAATCGCCTTCACCCATACCAACCAGTACGGGGAAGACTATTTTTCCTTCGTCAACGGCCAACATACCACTCTGGGCGGAACCCACGAAATGTATTTCAAACAGGCCATAGTGGAAACGCTACGGGGGTTCTTTAAAAAGGATTACCACGTCAAGGACATACGCGGCGGCATGGTTGGGGCGGTGGCGGTGCGCATCCAGGAACCCACCTTTGAAAGCCAGACCAAGGTCAAGTTGGGTAGCGACAGCTTTGGCCCGAACGGTCCGAGTATTCGACAAGGTATCACCAGTTTCCTCAGAACTCACCTCGACAACTACCTCCATCGCCATCCCCGTTCGGTCGAAGCCATCAGAAAACGCATTCTCCAGTCGGAGCGGGAACGGACCGAACTGAAGGGGATACAAAAAATCGCCAAGGCGCGGGCCAAAAAAGCCAAGGTGGTGAACCGCAAACTGCGCGATTGCAAGGTGCACTACAACACCAGGCACAAACAGGCCGAGTTGAGCTCGATTTTTATTACCGAGGGCGACTCGGCTTCGGGCTCCATCACCAAGTCGCGCGATCCCATGACCCAGGCCGTGTTCTCCCTCCGGGGAAAGCCCCTCAACACCTACGGCATGAAACGCCGGGTCATTTACGAAAACGAAGAGTTTTACCTGCTGCAGGACGCTCTCGACATCGAGGATGGATTGGAAAACCTGCGCTACAACTACATCATTCTCGCTACCGACGCGGACGTGGACGGATTTCACATCCGCATCCTGCTCATGTGCTATTTCCTGCAGTTTTTCCCGGAGATGGTCCGCCGAGGGCACCTGTTCATCCTGCAAACCCCTCTTTTTCGCGTCCGCAATAAAAGGGCCACGGTCTACTGCTATTCGGAAGGGGAAAAACGGGCCGCCATGGCTACCCTTGGCCGGAAGGCGGAAGTCACCCGTTTCAAGGGACTCGGGGAAATATCCCCATCCGAGTTCAAACAATTTATCGGCGAGCACATACGGCTGGAACCGGTTGTCATCGGCAAGAAATCGCACCTCCATGACATGCTGCAGTTTTACATGGGAAAAAACACCCCGGACCGACGCGACTTCATCGTAAGAAATCTGGTGGTGGAGGAACCGATCAACCACAGCCCGGCAGCGGAAACCAACCAGGAAAGCCAGGCAGCGGAAACGGCGGACACTGCCGCCGCCTGACCCATGAATAAACCTCTGCAACTGGACTCGGATCTCCTCAGGGTTTCGGACCTGTACAAAAAATATTATCTCGAGTACGCCTCCTACGTTATTCTCGACCGGGCCGTGCCCTCCATCCTGGATGGCCTGAAACCAGTGCAGCGGCGCATTCTGGCCACCCTGTTCAAATTGAACGATGGGCGTTTTCACAAAGTGGCCAGCATCGTGGGTGAAACCATGAAATTGCACCCGCACGGAGATGCGGCTATTTCCGACGCTCTCGTGCAGATCGCCCAGCGCAACTTGTTGATTGATACCCAAGGCAACTTCGGAGACCCCATTACCGGTGACCGGGCCGCGGCCAGTCGCTACATCGAAGCGCGTCTCTCCAAGTTCGCCCTCGCAGTGCTGTTCAACCCCAAGACCACTGAATTTCAAGACTCCTATGACGGCCGCAACAAAGAGCCGGTCGTTCTGCCCGCCAAGTTTCCCCTGGCTCTGGCCCAGGGGATCGAGGGCATCGCAGTGGGATTGGCCTGCAAGATTTTTCCGCACAACTTTGTCGAATTGATCGACGCCTCCATCGCAGTTTTGAGAAGCAAGGACTTCGAGTTGTATCCGGATTTCCCCTCCGGCGGCATGGCCGACGTATCCGAATACAATGAAGGTCTTCGCGGGGGACGCATCCGCGTGCGCGCCAGGATCGAAGTCCTCAAGGGACGCAAACTGGTCATAAGGGAAATTCCTTTTGGCACCACCACCGCCTCCCTGATCGATTCCATCGTCAACGCCCGTGAAAAAGGGAAAATCAAGTTCAACCGGATCGAAGATCACACCGCCGAAAAGGTGGAGATCCTCATCCAGGGGTCTGCCGGCATCGATCCCCAGACCATGATCGACGCCCTCTATGCCTTTACCGGTTGCGAAGTGTCGCTCTCGCCCAATTCCTGCATTATCGAAAACAACCGGCCGGAATTCTTATCCATAAAGGAATTGCTCCGGCGGTCGGCCGAGCGGACCAAGGCCCTGCTAAAGCTGGAACTGCAAATCGAACTGAGGGAGCTGCAGGAAAAATGGCATCGCAGCAGCCTGGAAAAGATTTTCATCGAGAACAGGATTTACCGGAAAATCGAGGAGTGCACCACCTGGGAGAGCGTCATCGCCACCATAGACCGGGGCCTCAAACCCTTCCACCACCTGCTTCAGAGAACGGTTACCAGAGAGGACATCATACGCCTGACCGAAATCAGAATTAAACGGATTTCCAGGTACGACGCGTTGCGGGCCGACGAGTATATCAAGGGCTTGGAAGACCGCATGAAAGAGGTAAACCGTCACCTCCGAAACCTGACCCGCTTCACCATACGATTCTACCAGGCTCTGAAGAACAACTACGGTGAGGGCCGGGAACGCAAAACCCGATTGACCTCATTCGAACGGGTGGAGGCGGCCAAGGTGGCGGTGCCCAACGAAACGCTCTACGTCAATCGCAAAGACGGATTTATCGGCACGGGGATGAAACGGGAGGAGTCCGTTCTGAAATGTTCCCGGCTCGATCAAATCATCGCCTTTACCCGTCAGGGAACCATGAAGGTGGTCAAGGTCGCCCATAAGGCGTTCATAGGCAAAAACATCATCTACCTGGCCGTTTTCAACCGTGATGACAAGTCGGTCTATTCCATGATGTATCGCGACGGTAAACGAGGGGCAACCTATGCCAAGAAATTCCGCATCGGTGGAATTACCCGCGACAAGGAATACGACCTGACCAAAGGCGCTCCAGGGTCCCGAGTAACGTTTTTTTCGGTGGACAAAACCGAAGCGGCCAGCCCGTTTGTCAACGTCTACCACAAACCTGTTCCACGCCTTCGCAAATTGGTGGTTCCCTTCAACTTTGCCGATTTCACCCTCCGAAGCCGGAGCAGCCAGGGCAATATCGTCACCAAAAACATTGTCCAGCGCGTGGCGAGGGCCAACCGGAAAGTCGCCTCCCCGATGGTGTGAAAATGGACTGGCCATGTCAATGGTCAGGTCCTAGTGTCCCGCCTTTTCCCGTCCTTCCATGAGGTTCCGGTTACTCAGCATTATCCTCGCCTCCCTCTTGGGGGCGGCCGCACTTAGAGCTGATTTCGAGTTTTTTATCGAAACTCCCGAGGGCCAACCTTTTTCCAATAAAGTGGCGTTTGAATTCCTCAGCAATTACGCTACCCTGGCCTGGTACCTGTATTCGGACTCGGTCAAGTCCGCCGTGCAGTTCAACATGGCCGTCTACCGGTTCCGCAAGGAGCCCGGCGCAGAAACTTTTGCGGCAGCCAAAGCGGCTTGGGTGGATGCCCGCAAGATTTACGGGCGCACCGAGGTCTATCGGTTTTCCGAAGGTCCCATAGACAATTTGGAACTCGAGATCCTGATCAACGCATGGCCCATTGATGAGAGTTTTATCGACTACACGCGCGATGATCCCCGTTCGGGCATGGTAAACCGGCCCGAAATGTTACCCAAGATAAGCAGCCTGGAATTGAGAAAACTGAACCAAGCCGGTGGTGAAGCCAACGTTTCCACCGGCTGGCACGCCATTGAATTTCTGCTTTGGGGGCAGGACTACTTCGCCGATGGACCGGGGCGCAGGCAATGGACCGATTATACCACCGCTCCCAATGCCGATCGACGCATGGCCTACCTCGTGGCCGCGACCGAACTCCTGCGCAGCCAGTTGGTGGCGGTCACCCAGGAATGGAGCCTTGCCAATTACGACAACCACACCGGCGACTTTTTCCTGAAACGCCCGACCACATTGATAAAGCAGATCATGCGGGGAGTGACATCCTTGGCCGGCCGGGAATTGGCCGCGGAACGCATGTCCCTGGCCCTGCGGTCCAAATCCCAGGAGGACGAACACTCCTGCTTCAGCGATACGACCCACCTGGATCTCATTGCCAACGTTGAGGGCATCGAGGCCATTCTCACCGGCGAATTCGATCCGGTCTTTGCCCCCCCGGTGGCGGGGAAGGGGCTGCTGGATTTAATCGCCGATGCCGACCAGGAGGCAGCCGATGTGGTTTTGGAGAAATTCGCTGCGGTTAAGGAAAGAGTTGAAGCCATTGAGCCCCCTTTTGACCAGGCCATCATGGCGGAGGAAAATACTCCCCCCTTTCAAAAAGTGAAAGCCGCCGTTCAAGCTTTATGGGCTTTGGTCTATGCATTGGCCGACGCCAATGAAGTCCTCCAACTCGATGTAAAGCGGAGCTAGGGAGGATTTGCTTCATTCATGCGGAGCCAATGAGACGCGTAGCCAAAGGGCCTGCCATCAGCCTGGCAATGTTACACCTTCTCGGTTGGACCGCCGTGGCCAACGAGGAATTGTCCGGTGGCGATACAACCGTGTTCGTCCGGTCCAGCCTCGCTTTCAGCCTCCCGGCCCACAATCTGCCCCTGGAGGATCTCCCGCGCTTTTTTTCCGGTAACGCCCTTTTCAATACGAATTGGGTGTCTGCTTCCTCGGCTGTAGATGGGCGGGATGGTCTGGGCCCCCTCTTCAATGCGCGATCCTGCTCAGCTTGCCACTTCAAGGATGGCCGGGGACGGCCGCCAGCTCCCGAAGAGATCCCCAATGGTCTGGTTTTTCGTATCAGTATTCCCGGCCTCGGAGAAAACGGGGGTCCTTTACCGGATCCGATTTATGGAAACCAGGTGAGCGTTCGGGCCTTGCCGGGAGAAAAACCGGAGGCTCGGATAGCGCTGAGAATGGAAGAAATAGCAGGCGCTTATCCCGATGGAAGCGATTATTCACTGCTGAAACCCCACTATGCGGTCGACCATTGGGGATACGGGGAGCCGCATGAGGAGTTGCAATTTTCCCCGCGAGTGGCCTCCCCGGTTTTCGGGCTCGGATTGCTGGACGCCATAGGGAAATCGGAACTGGAGCAAAGGGCCGATCCCGACGATGGGGATGGCGATGGCATCTCCGGCAGAACCAACCGGGTCTGGAGCCCGAGCAAAAATAGCGAGGGACTCGGCCGTTATGGTTGGAAGGCCAATAAAGCCGAACTCATCGACCAAATTGCCGCAGCCTTTGTCGGCGACATCGGAATAACCACCAACCTGTTCCCTGCGGAGAATCACAGCGCGGTCCAGGCGCCAACCGGCCCGTTCCCCAACTCCGGATCACCCGAGTTGGCCGATCGGGAACTCGAGGACCTCGTATTTTACCTGAAGACTTTGGGGGTCCCAGCCAGTCGCATCGACGCTCCGGAGGAATTTCATAAGGGGAAGGCCCTCTTTGAATCGGCTCGATGCTCGTCTTGCCACATACCGGAATTGAACACCGATCCTCATTATCCCATCCCCGCCTTGGCCGGGCAGACCATTCGCCCTTACACGGACCTGTTGTTGCACGACATGGGGGAAGCCTTGTCCGATGGAAGGAGGGAATTTCAGGCCACCGGGCGGGAATGGCGCACTCCGCCCCTTTGGGGCATAGGTTTGTTGCCAACGGTAAATGGACATTCCCGGCTCCTCCACGACGGAAGGGCCCGGAACGTGGAGGAAGCCATTCTTTGGCACGGTGGGGAAGCGGAAAAAAGTAAAGGCGCCTTCAAGGCAATGTCTGCGCAAAACCGACAACTCCTCATTGCCTTCGTGGAATCGCTCTAGCCCACGTATCTCATCCGTTTCCATCCGTGGTCAAGCTTGCAATCAACCACGGATTACACGGATAGGCACGGATAGTGGAGAAGAGATTCTGAGATGCTGAGAGGAAAAAAGGCATACTTCATGGTGTGATCCTGTCTTCCTCGAAATACATTTTCTAACAACGCTACGCTTGATCCGGCTCTGCCGGAACAGGAATTAACGGAGAGCGGGTTTTCTAACCCGCTTTATAGAGAAAATAGCGGACAGGAATGTCCGCCCTCCTTAATCCTGTTGGAACGTTGTTCCATCCTGTTGCCGGAGGCATCCAGACACGAAGTGACGATGTTAAGTGTAATTCAACTCTTCCCCGATTCAAAATATCGACTCCTTCCCGTCCCTGTTCACCCAAGTTTTTTTGTCGAAAAATTCGATGTCCCATCTTTTGCTCGGATCATGCCTAAATTTGTCTTCTTCTGCGCTACCAACAGAACAAATCTGCAACTGGCCAAGCTTCTGATGGGCTTGGCCGAAGAAGGAGGCGCGGAAACGGAAATCGTCCGGTTGGAAGATCTGAACATCCCCCTTTTCACACCGACAGTCCAGGAAACCGGCGTTCCCCAAATAGCCGGTATGCTGAATCGAAAACTCTTGGAATCCGACGCGCTGATTTTGCTGGCGCCGGAATACAATGGCAGCATCCCGCCCGTGGTAACCAACGCCATCGCTTGGATGAGCGTATCCGGTTCGGATTTTCGCGCCGCCTTCAACGGGAGATTCGCTGTGGTGGGCAGCAGCAGCGCCGGAACCGGATTCAAAGTAATCGAAGCCATGCGGTCTCAACTGAATCATTTGGGAATGATCGTTCTGGCCCGCACCTTTCTGAGTAATTCCTATAAAAAACAGGATCCCGATGCGGCCCGCGCCATCTTCAAGCAACTGATCGCCATGACCCGCTAGTGTGGTGTCCCGGAAATTTCCTTGCAGGCCCGTCGGGGTCAACGCCTTAAAATATCCCTATTTACCAGATTGGGATAAGGCAGCCCCTTTATAAAAGCCTCTATATTATCCGCGACCATCATTCCCATCCGGGTCCTCGTTCCGATGGTCGCGCTGCCCAAGTGCGGGGTGAGAACGACATTTTCCAATTCGAGCAGCCCGGC
Organism: Opitutales bacterium; assembly: GCA_965218995.1. Lineage (GTDB taxonomy): Bacteria > Verrucomicrobiota > Verrucomicrobiia > Opitutales > UBA2995 > JAABVD01. Next base: position 119,355 of record CBDCML010000004.1, on the reverse strand, counting down.
CTCCACCTCCGGCTCGTTTTCGAAGACGTCCAGTCCCGCTCCGGCGATTTTTCCCTCGCGCAAGGCATCGACCAGAGCTTTTTCATCCACCACCGGTCCGCGGGTGGTGTTGATCAGGTAGGCGGAAGATTTCATCAAATCCAGTTCACGATTTGAAATCAAATGGGTCGTCTCCTCCGTCAAGGCGACGTGCAGGGAAAGATAATCCGCTTGGCGGATCAGATCATCCCGCTCCAAATACTCGATTCCCAAGTCCTTCTCCTGCTCCGGGCTGAGCCGGGTGCGGTTCCAGTAGATGACACGCATGGAAAATCCTTTGGCCCGGGGCACCATGGCTTTCCCGATATTTCCCATTCCGATGATCCCAAAGGTGGAACCGGCCATATCCCCTCCCAGGAGCTGCAACGGACCCCAACCTTTCCAATCTCCGGCCCGGATCATTCGATCCCCTTGGCCGATTCTGCGAACTGCATTCAGGAGCAGGGCCCAGGCAATGTCCGCCGTTGCATCGGCCAGCACCCCGGGAGTATTGGTCAGGGCAATGCCCAACCTGGTGGCGGTTTCGACGGCGATGTTGTTGTAGCCCACCCCAAAATTGGCAATCAGCTTTAGTTTGGGGGCCGATTTAAGGATTTCCGAATCGATATCGTCTGAACCACTCGGAACGAGGATTACGGCATCTCTAAGTTCCTTGAGCAATTCCTCCCGGGTAGCAGTGCGATCCTTCGGATTAATGTGCACATCACAGAGGGACCGCAGACGCTCCAGCACCCTTGGAACCATTGTTCGGGTCAGGTAAGCTTTGGGCAATAAATCCTGCATGCCATGGCGGGGAGAGGGTCTTTAAACTCACCCAGGAAAAGGAGATTCCCAAGAAAAAAACGATACTGCGGCATTTCGGAATTAATCAGTGGCTAGTGTGACGTCCTTTAAATAAACTACCACAGAGGGAGAGGCGCCGTTGGCGCCAATTAGGAATTAGGAATTAGGAATGGAGAGAGAGGAACCGCAAAAGGCACAAAAGGCACAGAGGGGGAAGCGCCCGAGGGCGCGAATGAGGAATGGGGAAGAAGTGATGGAATTAGGGAGAAGAGTTTAATTAGGAATGGGGAGAGGGATTAACCACAGAGGACTCAGAGGGCACAGAGGGTAAGAGGATTTAACGGAGGGCGGGTTTTCCAACCCGCCTTATAATGGCAATGGGGGACAGGAATGTCCCCCCTCCTTTCGCCATCGCCACTCGTCACTACCACTGACAACTGAATTAATTGGCTCTCTTCAAGACGCTCAGCCCAGCATCCAGAAACCAGAAACCAGAACCTAGGAATTGAACATGGATTCACAGGATCCCGCTTCGCCCAAGGGCTACGGCAGGACAAGTTGGACAGGATAAGAGGCGCCGGGGGCGCCAATTAGGAATTAGGAATTAGGAATTGAGAAAAGGCTGAAGGTGCTGAGACTCTGAGAGAGGAACCGCAGAGAGAGGGAGAGGCACAGAGGCGTCTCAGTGCTTCTTGTGTCTATTTTTCTAATCCGTGCTCATCCGTGTCATCCGTGGTCAATTCCTGATCATCCTGTCCATCCATGTTTGATTTATTGTGCCAGAGTCCTCAAACCCAGTTTTTCCAGCTTGGGCCGTATGACAAAGGCGCAGTAAGGCTGGTTCGGGTTTTTTCCGTAATAGTCCTGATGATAAGCCTCGGCCGGGAAAAACGCCTGCAAGGGCACAATTTCAGTGACGATCCCGCCCCCGAATTGGGCCTGGGCCATGTCGCGGGATTTCAGGGCTGAATCGCGCTGGGCATGGTCGTGGTATAAAAGGATACTGCGGTATTGGGTCCCCACGTCGTTGCCCTGACGATTCAGGGTGGTGGGATCGTGCGCCTGCCAGAATAAATCGAGCAAGTCTTCATAGGAAATCAGTTCCGGATCATAGGTGATCCGGATCACCTCGGCATGCCCGGTCTGGCCCCGGCAAACACTCTGGTAGTTGGGATCGGGATCTTGCCCTCCGGCGTAACCGGAGACCACCTCCTTTACCCCGGGCTGTTGCTGGTAAACAACCTCCAAACACCAGAAACATCCGCCGCCGACCGTGGCGGTCTCCCATTTTGACTCTTCTTTATCCCGCATATTGAAACGCCTCCTACGCTTTTATAGCTCTGGCCAAGCTCAATATGAACCACGGATAACACGGATGGACACGGATAAATAGCAACAAAAGGCACGAAAATACAAAAATTCTGGATTCTGGATTCTGGATCATCCACATCTCCGCGCTCTTGGTGTTCTTCGCGAGAGTCAAATAATTCAGTGGTCAGTGGTTAGTGACGAGTGGCTAGTGGCGAAAGGAGGGCGGACCTGCCTGCCGCGCCGGGAGGCAGGTCCGCCTATTTTTCAATAAAGCGGGTTGTCTGCCTGTGCGTTGCACGCAGACAGGGAAAACCCGCTCTCCGTTAAATCCGTGGTCAATTCTTCATTCCTAATTCCTAATTCCTAATTAAACCTACCCCTCACCTCTCCAAGCAATAGCTTTCCAGGCACCGATAGAGCGGACCCCGGGAGCCGGGTTCGCTCGAATAGATTCCAAATTGTTCCACCCGAAAAGGAGCAGTTTCCAGGGCTCCGCACTTCTTCATCAAGTTTAGCACTGCAGCCGGCGCTACCCCTTTGCAACGGGCCAGGGTGACATGGGGCCGAAATACGCGGCGATCCGGTTCAATTCCGCAGCCGTAAAGGACGTCGTTCACCCTTTTGTGTAATTGAAACAAATGGGGATGAGCGCTACCGAGTCCGGCCCAAAGCACTGCCGGCCTGCCCCGTCGAGGAAAAACTCCCAGACCCGATACTCCCAGGAGAAAGCGTCGAACCTTGATGGCGCGAAGGGATTCGCGCACCGGGTCGACCTGCTCCGAGTCGGTTTCCCCGATAAACTTGAGGGTGAGGTGTATATTGGCTGCCCTGACCCAGTTCAAGCCGGGCATTTCCCTTTCCAACTCCGCCAATCGTTGCCGCACGAATTCCGGAACTGGAACCGCCACAAACAACTGAACCGAATCACCCATGCCCGCATTTCAGAGGCGCAACCGGAAAGGTCAAATTTTTAGCGGTTTGCCCGGGACGAACTTTGTGAGAGACAAATAGTTCAGTTGTCAGTGGTTAGTGACGAGTGACGAGTTGCGATGGCGAAAGGAGGGGGGACATTCCTGCCTGTCACGCCGTAGACCTTCGGCGAAGGCGGACCTGTCACGCCGGGAGGCGGGTCCCCCATTTTCTTAAAAAGGCGGGTTGGAAAACCCGCCCTCCATTGAAACCTCTGCCCTTTGTGCCTCTTAATTCCTCATTCTTAATTCCTCATTCCTAATTGGCGCCAACGGCACCTCTAGCCCCTTTCCCGGTAACCGGAAACATAGGCCTCGAGGACCAGCCGCATCTGATCGCGAATCGAGCGAAATTTTTTCAGGATCTCCTCCTCCGAACCCGTCGCTTTGGCCGGGTCGTCGAAGCCCCAATGATAACGGTTTACCTGCCCGGGAAACACCGGACAATCCTTGGCCGCATGGTCGCAAACCGTTATTACGGTGTCGATCCCTGCGCCCAGAAACTTATCCAGGTGTTTGGAAACGTGCCCCGAAATGTCTATGCCGATTTCATCCATCACCTGAATGCCTTTCGGGTGCACATACCCCGCCGGTTTGCTGCCGGCGCTGAAGACCTCGAAAAGGTCGTCCGCCACCTTTCTCAAAAACCCTTCAGCCATGTGGCTGCGACAGGAATTGCCCGTGCAAAGCACCAGAACTCTTGGTCGTCTACCCATCGTGAACAATTGGTATCCCTCTATCTGTTAATGAGGTTTGGAAGGGGTCAAGACGTAAAAAGTTATGCCTTACAGGGTCAGCAGGTCACGCCGAAAGGCGGATCGTCTTGTAAAAGTGTATGGAGTACCTGTCTGCGTGCGTCGCACAGGCAGGCAACGGAATACCGCCCCTCGGGGTCATTTCTTGAAATCGTGCATGTTAATGCGGGATTTAAGAATTGACCCCTTCCTGCATGCGCAAAGGGGTCAGGCATTTATTTTCAACATGGGGACATGTCAAAAATCAACGACTGACCCCGACAGGCATAACTTTTCTACGGCATGACCCCGACTGGCGTCCAAATTATATTCCTCTACAAACGCGCTTAACTAAGCGCCATTCAGGCCTGACCCCTTCCTTTTCCGAGGCAGCCATATGTTCGAAAAGTTGCTTAACTAAGCAGCATTCACGTCAGACCCCGACGCAAAATTCAAGGGATGGTTTCCGCGGGATGGGTCCGCCTTCATGTATTACGGCGTGACTTGTGCTTGGCTCCAGGCGGCGTGTTTTTTGGCCAGTTCGGCCACTTTTTGAGGCATGGCGTTGGAAAGATCGCGCAGTTCGGTGCCATCTTCGGGGAGCTTGTAGAGTTCCCAGGGCTTTTTGTTTTCTGAAACCAGTTTCCAGCCCTCTACGCGCGCCGCTTTGCCCCTGCTATGAGCCCAGAAAAGCTCCCTGTGGGGCTGCCACTTTTCCGGGCGGCCCTGCAGCAGGGGTAGAAATGACCGGCCCTCGAAGGGCAGCATTCCCGCTGGGGCGCTGGGATTGGCTCCGACGGCCTCCAACAGGGTCGGCATCAGATCCATGACGTGCACCACTTGGTGAGACAGGCCACCGGCCAGGCCGGGGGCCAGACCCTGGGGCCAGGATATGATGAGAGGTGAACGGGTGCCGCCCTCGTGGTCGTGTTGCTTGTAGAGCCGAAACGGAGTGTTGGATACATTGGCCCAGCCATGGCCGTAGGATTGCCAGGTGGACTGGGCGCCCGGCATAATGTGGGGGAGATTGCCCGGGGTGACAGGCGTTTTTTTGCCGTCGGTGGTGAAGGGCTTGGTCCAGGAACCGGTGCGTTGCGGCGGGTACTCGACGTGGCATCCCCCGTTGTCCTGCTGGTAGATGAAGAGGGTATTCCCCAATGTTCCGGCCTCTTCGAGGTGTTGCACGATACGGCCGATGTTGCGGTCCATACAGGTGATTTGCGCCGCGTAAACTTCCATGCGCCGTTGTTGCCATTCCTTGTGCTTTTCATCTTCCCAAGCGGGCACTTTGGGATTTCGCGGTGAAAGCTCCCAAGCTGGATCGACTGCTCCAAGTTCCTTCATGCGGGCGTGGCGCTGTCGGCGGAGTTTATCCCATCCCAGGGAAAACCGGCCCTCGTAGTTCTTGATATCCTCGGGTTTGGCCTGCAACGGCCAGTGGGCCGCATTGTAAGCCACGTAGAGAAAAAAGGGCCGGGCGGAGGAGGCGGGGTCCGAGGCGTGTTCTTTGAGGAATCGAAGGGAATAGTCCGTGATGGCGTCGGTGTAGTAGTAATTGGGGTTATCTTTCCATTCATGCTCCATGTTTTGCCCGTTGAGGTTTAAATCGGCCGGAGCGAAGAAGTCGGAGGTTCCCCAGTAGGTACTGTAGGATTTGTCGAACCCGCGCCGGTGCGGCGCGCTGGGGCCATTGGGCTTTTCCGGGTCGGACAAATGCCACTTTCCCGCCATGTAGGATTTGTATCCCACTTTTCCCAAGGCTTCGGGGAGGAGGATGATGCCGGGGCGAAACCCTTGGGCTGGAGAACCGCCCCGCATGGCGGTATTGGGATAAAGGCTGGTGAGCAGACTGGCCCGCGTGGGCCAGCACATGTTGTTGACGTAGTAATTGGTGAAGCGAAGTCCGCTCCGGGCCAGCTTGTCCAGGGTGGGGGTTTCGATTTCACCGCCATAGCATCCCAGGTCTGAATAGCCCATGTCGTCGGCCATGACGAGAACGATGTTAGGCCGGGATTCGGCTGCGGATCCGAACAACGGGAAACAGCAGAGACAGAAGAGGGCATTAACCACAGAGGCCACAGAGAGCACAGAGGGGGGAGGAGAATTAGGAATTAGGAATTAGGAATGAGGAATTGACCGCGGATCCCGCTTCGCCTAAAGGCTACGGCAGGACAGGTCCGGCTTTGCCGGAACAGGATCGCTGTCGCGAGCAGGAAATAATTGCCACAGGAAGCACAAAAATACAGAGGATAAGAGGGACAAAGGTCCAAAGGCACAAAGGGTAGGGAGAATAAGGAATGAGGAAATGACCGCGACGGGTGATCGGTTGCGCAATTGGGTTTCATCTAACGGCTCCGAAGGTCTTTTGCAAATAGGCCAGGCTCTCGCGGGCGATGGTCTCCGGATCGGGTGAATAGTCGAAGACTTCTACCGAGACGTAACCGCCGTAATTGATTTCCTTGAGCGCCTCGGCAATGGGTTCGAATTTTACCTCACCGAAGCCGGGACCGCGTCTATTGGGGTCGTTGGCGTGAAAATGAACGAGATGGCCGGCGCTTTCCCCAATTATTTGCGGAATCGGTTTTTCTTCGGCGCTCATGGCTTTGACGTCCAGGTGCAGGCGAATTGCGGGATGATCGACCTTCTCGATGAAGCGAATGGTTTCTTCGGCGGTGTTGAGGAAATTCGTTTCGGATGGTCCAAGCGGTTCCATGGCGACGGTCACCCCCACTTCGGAACAGACCTCGCCCACCTGACGCAATACCTCCACGGCGCGATTGACGGCATGGTCGTAGTCCCAGTGATCCTCAATGTTGCGTTGTTTGGGGCTTCCCCACACCATGATTTTTCCACCCATGGCGGCACACAAGCGGGCCAGGTGCTTGGCCAAGTCGGCAGTTCCGGATCGGACGGCGTCATCGGTTGTGGTGAGGTGCAGGCCATCGGGTTTTACCAGCAACCAATGGAGTCCAACTACTTCCAAGCCGGCTTCGGTGGCAATTCTGCCGATGCGCCTGGCTTCTGTCTCGGTCAGATTTCGTGGATCGTCAGCCAGGGTGAAGGGGGTGATTTCCACCCCGTCGTATCCGGTAGCGGCTATGTGCCGACAGGTTTTGTCAAATGACCATCCCTGATAGGTTTCGTTGCAGATGGCGAATTTCATGATGCAGAAGATAGACCACGGATTAGGAATTAGGAATTAAGAATTAGGAATGAGGAATTAACCACGGATCCCGCTTCGCCTAAAGGCTACGGCAGGACAGGTTTCACGGATGGATAACGCACCACCTCCACGTCGTTCTCCATTGTCGGGCCGGGTCTACTGCGGCCGCGGGTGATCAGTCCCTCCATTTGGGCCTGCATTTCAGCCACCCGTTCCGGAAACCGGCCATTGAGATTGGTTGTTTCACCGAGATCCTGTTGGAGATTATAAAGTTGAACCGGGTGGACATCGCCGCCTTCGCTCCAACCGCCTGAGCCGGGACCGAAAATCAGTTTCCAGTTTCCCGTCCGCAAACTGGGCACTCCTCTGGAGGAACAACTGACGGAATGTCGGCGGACGGGTTTGCCGCCCCCTTTCAATAGGGGCAGAATACTGAAGCTGTCCTCCCCGGCATCAGGGGGCAACTCCCGGCCGAAGACGTCGGCGAAGGTGGCCAGGAGATCGGCTTGATGGACCAATTGATGGTTGACGGTTCCGGATGCAACGATTCCCGGCCAACGAACGATAAAGGGAACCCGGTGACCTCCTTCCCAAACGTCCGACTTGTAACCGCGCAATGGACCACTGGGATGGTGTCCCATAGACTCAAGTTCTTTCGCTCCGATATAGGGGGCGCATCCGTTGTCACTGGTAAATATGACCAAGGTGTTCTCGGCTGCTTGACTGTTTTCCAAGGCATCGAGGACCCGGCCTACCACCGCGTCGGTTTCCATGACAAAGTCGGCATAGACCCCGAGACCGCTTTTCCCCTTCCATTTCTCGTTCACGGCCAAGGGCGTGTGGGGTGAAGTAAGGGGCATGTATAAGAAAAACGGGTTCCCGGTTCCCGCTTCACGCTCGATGAATTGAACAGCCCGGTCCCCCAGGGCTGGGAGGATGGGCTCGAGGGTCCAGCCCTCCAAGGCGGGCCCTTGCCTGCCGGCCTGATGGTTTTGAAAGAGCCGGGCGGGAAGAAATTCCGAAGGGATGCCGAGGGTGCGGTTGTTTTCGATAAAGCAATAGGGCGGCCAATTGGGCACATCCGTCCCGAAATAGGTATCGAAACCACGGGTGGTGGGGCCGCCTCCAATGGTCCGCGAAAATACTTCCCGCCAAGCGGCACGATGTTGGTCGGTGGCGGCGATGTCCTTGGATTTATTAGAATGACGCCGGTCGAAGTAGGGCATGTATTGCGCAGGAATGGGCCACTCCCAGCCCAGGTGCCACTTGCCGATACAGGCGGTTCGGAAACCATGCTGCCTGGCCAGTCCGCCGATGGTAAGCCGATCAGGCGCTATCAAGGGGGACCCCCAGACTTCGACGATTCCTTTTTGCAACCGTGTTCGCCAATGGTAACGGCCGGTGAGCAGGGTGTAACGCGAAGGGGAGCAGACGCCGGAAGAGGAATGGGCATCGGTAAAGCGCATACCCTCTGCAGCCAAGCGATCAATGTGGGGTGTGGGAATTTTTCCCCGTTGCGGGTTGTAACACTGCACATCCCCGTAACCCAGGTCGTCGGCGTAAACGACGAGGATGTTCGGCCAGTTGCGATCCACGGCATAGGCCGGATCCACAGCCACGAGGAACAGGAGAGACAAATAGAACGGTAAAAATAATTTGGGGAGATACATCGGGAATAATGGTGGAAGATTATGAGGAGCCCTACATGTCCGGAACAGGAAGTTAACGGAGAGCGGTTTTCCAACCCGCTTTATCAGGGCAATGGCGGACAGGAATGTCCTCCCTCCATTAGGAATAAACCACGGATTACCTGGTTGGGCGAGATAGACAGGTTGAGCAGATCAACCATTCGTTCTACTCAAATCCCATGTATCCTTGAATAATTCTAGGCCGCGTCGGGATCGACGCACTTGGCCCCAAGCAGCGGGTCCTGTGAGACGGCAATTACCGGGTAATTTTCCGCTTCTGCGTTGAATTCGATCCACTCTTCGTATTCGTCCGGCAATTCATCTTCAGCGAAAATGGCTGTGACCGGGCACTCATCGACGCAGGCGTTGCAATCAATGCAAGTATCCGGATTGATATAAAGCCGGTCCGGGGTTTCGTGGAAAGCTTCCACCGGGCAAACGTCCACGCAACTGGTGTACTTACAATCGATACATAAACCGGTTACTATATAGGCCATAACATCTCCTTGTTTTCTGAAAGAGAATTCAACCGAACGCAAATATCAACGAGAAAAGCAAAAAAGAAGGCATAAATCTCCCCTCAACTTCCCCCTGCATGGAGGAAAGTTACTGAGCCCACTCGATGCCGGCCAAAACAGGGGCCGCTTGGCCGCTGAGTGGCAGGGAGTGCCACCAGGATAGCAGTGCCCTGAAAAACCTTAACCAGCCTTGGGAGGAAGAATGGGCTTGAGAGATGATGAAAAATATACCGTATTTTTACCATTAGCGATTATGAAAGGTTATCTCTACGTATTTCCTCGGTGTACCGGCCGCACTTTGTTGGCCGGAACGCTAGCCCTATTCTTTTTCTTCAGCTCAGTCCTCCGAGCCCAAGACGGGTTTGATTCGCTGTTCAACGGTAAAGACCTGGATGGCTGGGAAGGACAGGCGGAGCTTTGGACAGTAAGAGACGGCCTCATCGTGGGATCGACAGAAGGACACCCCATCGAAAACAACAGCTTCCTGATCCACCGGGATTCCAAGCCGGCCAACTTCCATTTGAAGATGAAACTCAAGATGGCGGGGAACAACAATTCGGGGATCATGTACCGGGCCCAGGATATTGAAGGCATCTCCCATGCTCTCTCCGGACCGCAATTGGACGTTCATCCCAAGCTCGAATACCAGGGCATGTATTACAGCGAAAAAACCGGCCGTGGCATCATAGCCCAACGCGGTCAGAAAGTTACCGTATCGGAAGCATTCAATGCCAAAGGCAGGACCACTCCCAAGGTCACCGGCCAACTGGGCAAGGTACCCTTATTCGATTTGTCTGAATGGAATGAATACGAGGTTATTGCGGTCAACAAACGTCATATCCACCTTATCAACGGGGTAGTGACAGTCGACGTCATAGACCGCGATCCATCCACTGCTCCATCCGGTGCCATTGGCATACAATTACACCAGGGTCCGCCCATGACTGTGGAGGTAAAGGACATCGCGGTGAAAACCCTGCGAGGTGCGGAAGCACGTGAAACCATCAGAGCTGCGCTTGAGCTACCGGTAAAAAAAAATTGAAAGGCTCCGCGAAGGATTAGTCGTCAACGAAAACCGGGCCACACCGGTCGAAAAGATCACCGTTCCGGAAGGGTTCCGAGTCGAGCTCCTCTACTCCGTGCCCGGAGATACCCAAGGTTCCTGGGTGAACCTCGGGCTCGACGGCAGAAATCGCCTCATTGCCAGCGATCAATTTGGTCCGCTTTACCGCTTTCCGGCACCGGCACCGGGCAAACGTCTCGTTCCCGCCGACATCGAGGAAATTCCCGCCAGGATAAGAGCGGTTAACGGTATGCTATGGGCCTTCGATTCGCTCTACGTTGGAGTAAATGATTACGAGGATAGCAGTAAGTCGGGTCTCTACCGTCTGACTGATTCCAATGGGGATGATCAGCTCGACCACGTGCAACTGCTTCGGCACATTTCAGCCCGGGGCGATCACGGAGTCCACGCCGTCAAGCTCGCTCCCGACGGCAAATCCATTTTCCTCATCTGCGGCAACAATGCGGAACCTGTTCCCGCGGACATCTACCGCATTTCAAACAATTGGGGCGAAGACCACCTCCTTCCCCGTATGCCGGATGGTCGCGGACACAACCGCCAAGCAGGTGGAGCGACAGGGCATTTCGGGAAAAGCGTCACGGCCACAAGATTCAGGCCTTGTTGGCCCTCACCCGGGTTTGGGGAATCGATCCTTTCCATCGCGAGAAATCCGACCTGCCGGTAAACTCCGTGCACGGAAAGAAAGAGAGCCGGTTTCCGGCCGGTCTCGGCTCGACCTTGCCGGACGCCGTAATACTGGAGGCTGCCGTCAATTTCGGAAATGAAAGTGCGGCGGTATTGTTTGGTCGGTTCCTTGACTTCAAGTTCCAAAACGATCCGGTCCATGAGCCTGTCTCCCTGGTACATACTGACTTCCATGGCCTGTTTCCCCGGGCTGTTGGCTCCGTCGTGGAGCCGGAAGGGAATCTTCCGAGTCGTCATGGGCGCGACGGTTTATCCCACCCGGGTGTTGGCCGTTTTGCCGGCCACGTTCGATACGATTTTCAAATCGCGGAGGGTTTGTTTGCCGGTGTTGACCACCCGAACGGCTCCCCACTTTTCATCGATTTCATGGGTGAGAAGATCGGGCAAAGTGGGATCGAGAGCCGTGAGATACAAGGCCTTGTCCGGTTTCGCAATACTGACTCCTTTATTTCGGCCCCTGGAAACCCTGTAGCAAAATTCGTTTCTTCCTTTCTTCAGGTCGATAGGCAGCAACATTCAGCCCCGGCCGTAGATGTCCCCACCTCTGGGAACCCCATTCACTAATATCTCAGAGTTCCCGTTGGATTGAAGGATGACCACCGGTGCGGATAGATCCCCGGTTACATACTTGTGCATAACCGGATCTTTGGAGATGGCGGAACGGCCAAAGCCCCTGCTGCCGGTGGAACCGGAGTAGAGCACATCCTCAAATAGGTATGTTTCTTCAGCGCAAAGTAATGGACCCAGTAAGGAAACCAGAAAAAAAAGTTGTTTCCATGGACGGTGGCTCACGTGAGGTTTCAAACAAAATTTGCCTTTACGATACAAGCTTTTCCCATTCCGAGGAGGAGATAGACCGCGGATAAGTAGGAATTAGGGAATGAGGGATTAACCACAGAGGGGGAAAGGCGCCAAGGGCGCCAATTAGGAATTAAGAATGAGGATTAGGAATGAATAGGCAGGGAGAATGAGGAATTGAACATGGATAAACAGGATGGACGGGATCAGTACGAATTAGGATTGGGGAATTGACTCTCGCCAAGGCGCAAAGATAGGGAAGGAACGATGTCTAAGATTTTTTAACAACGCTCCCTTTGGTCGCTTGATCCGGTTTCGCCGGAACAGGAAGCTAACGGAGAGCGGGTTTTCCAACCCGCTTTATAAGGGCAATGGCGGACAGGAATTCCGCCCTCCTTTAGGAATAAATAATTTGTGGTTTTTGTGCCTTTTGCGGCTATATCTCCTGGTCCTGCTCATCCGTGGTCAGCCTTCCAGGGCCTTCCGAATGTGATCAGCCACGATTTCGGCCAACTCGAGATTGGCGGACGGCCGGAAGTGCACGTTGTTCGGTAGAAGCAATTCTTCCATTCTCGGCAGGACAAAGGCGTGCAGGTCGTTTATGGGAATGCCATTCTCTTCCATGATTTTCAGGGCCGCCTCATTATATTTGCCCGGCTGATCCGCTCTGCGAAGCGGACCTCCCGGCTTATCCGGATAAGGAGTGGTGGTGGCGAAAATGAGCTTGGTTCCTTCGCAGTTTATCCACCCTCCACCATGGTTGAGAGGCCGCCGTATATCCACTTCGCCGTAGAGCATGCCCTGCAAAACGGGCGTGTATCCCAAAGAAATGGAATCGCCGATGATCAGGATCTGGGGCAGTTCTTCATTTTGATCGGTTGCCTGGAGCATGGTCAGACCCGACAAGAAAAAGAGGGCCGAGAGGGATGGCTGCAATAATTTTAGTTTTGTTTTCATAATTTAACGGACCACTGACCACCAATAATTGACCACGGATGGGCACGGATTGACACGGATAGACACGGATAATTCCATTCCACCATTCCACCTCTCCGTCATTCCATCCCTCCATGACTCCAACATTCCACCTCTCCACCCATGCCAAACATCAAGGGCTGACCCGAATGGCGCTAAGTTAAGCGCGTTTTGGAATGTTCGATCATCTCGGAGAAGGAAGGGGTCAAGACGTAAAAAGTTATGCCTTACAGGGTCAGCAGGTCACGCCGAAAGGCGGATTGTCTTGTAAAAGTGTATGGAGTACAACGGAATACCGCCCCTTCCTGCATGCGCAAAGGGGTCAGGCATTTATTTTCAACATGGGGACATGTCAAAAATCAACGACTGACCCCGACAGGCATCACTTTTCTACGGCATGACCCCGACTGGCGTCCATATTATATTCCTCTACAAACGCGCTTAACTAAGCGCCATTCAGGGCTGACCCTTTTACCTGGGCCCCTTGCCAAGGGCTCGTCTGACCCGGTTCAGATACCTTTTTCTGGGAACCATAAACACGAAATAATGCAATCAGGTTGCAATATTTCAAGTAAATAGGGCGGGGTATTTGACCGCAGATTTTAATTTAACCACAGAGAACGCAGAGAGCACAGAGGGAGGAGAATGAGGAATGAGGAATTGAACATGGATAAACAGGATGGGGAAGCGCTGAAAGCCTTCAGCGAATTAGGAATGAGGAATTAGGAATGGACCATGAATGAGAAATTAATTTTGTGTATTTTGTGCTTCTTGTGGCTATTTTTCCTCACTTGTCCGGCCGTAGCCCCCAGGCGAAGAAGGATCCGTGCCCATCCGTGGAGAGTGGAAAAAGGGACAGGCAAAAAATATTTTTCATAGACCACCAATTAATAAATTCTCCTTGGTAGGCCCTAGTGAAAATTTTATTATCACCTTTAATGAACCGCAGAACCTTTCTTCAAACCTCTCTGGCAGCGCTGCCCGTGGCGGGATTGTCCCCACTGGGAAATGCGGCTCCCTCCCTTGGGGATGTCCCACGCGGAAACCCCATTGCCCTTTCCACTTACTCGCTTTGGCGCTTTCGCAACCATGATTTGCGCGACCTGCACCACTGCATCGATATCGCAAGCGACTACGGCTTCGATGGGGTCGAGTTGCTCCTCTACCAATTCGAGCAGAACGACCTGCTCAGCAACGCCTACTTGCAATCCCTCAAGCGGCATGCCTTTCGTCTGGGACTGCCCCTCTGCGCCATGTCCACCCACCAGGGATTCGTCTCGCCGGACCGCGACAAGCGGCAGCGCAATGTCGACCTGACCATCGGGCAGATCGAACTCTGCGCCCGCTTGGGCATACCCACCATGCGGGTGAACACGGGCCGCTGGGGCACCTCCGACAGTTTCGATGAATTGATGGCCAACAAAGGGATCGAACCTCCCTTGGAAGGTTTCACGGAGGAGGACGCCTTTCCCTGGGTCATCGAGGCTTTTGAAAAGTGCATTACAGTGGCGGAAAAACATGGAGTGGTTCTGGGTTTGGAAAACCACTGGGGGCTCGGACTAACCGCACATGGCGTGCGCCGCATCGTCGAGGCGGTCGATTCACCCTGGATGCAGGTCACCCTCGATACCGGTAATTTCCTGGAAAGGCGCTACGAGCAACTGGAGGAATTGGCTCCGCACGCCTACTTCGTGCAGGCCAAGACCTATTACGGCGGCGGACAGTGGTACACCCTGGATATGGATTACCCGAGAATCGCCCGGATGCTGCGCGCCCACGATTACCGGGGCTGGGTCTCCCTGGAATTCGAAGGCATGGAGGACTACCGCACCGCCATCCCCAAAAGCCTGTCCCTGCTGCGGTCCGCCTTTGCCTAGTCGGTTCTGTCCTGTAGAAGAAGATTAACCACGGATCCTGCTTCGCCTAAACCGTGCTTCGCAACGCTACGCAGGTCAAGAGGCTACCATGCTTCGCCTAAAGGCTCCGCACGGCACAGCGCAGGACAGGTGCACAGGATTTACAGGATCCTAAAGGCTCCGCACGGCACAGCGCAGGACAGGTGCACAGGAGTTTTGTGTATTTTGTGCCTCTTGTGGCAATTCTTACTATCGCTCCGCGACTTTTCGGCGTTTGGGGTGCTCGAATTCGAAGCGGCGGTGTTTGATCATTTCGAGTATCTCTTCGATCTTGGGGCGGTCGCCCCAGTAGGTTCCGTAGTAGGCAAAACGCACCATGCCTTCCGGATCTACAATGATCGTGCTGGGCCGGTTGATGTATTCGGCATGAACCGCGAAGGTCAGGGGGTCTACTCCATATTGGGCGCCCACTGCCCCAGCTCGATCCAACAGGTGGGGCCACCAGATCTTTTCGGTGTACACTTCCCGAAAGGAGCGCTTGGAAAACCAGTATTCCGGATCCAGTTCCTTTCCCACCATGACCCGTCCCCGGAAACGGTCGTGGCATTCCAGGGTGAACACTTGCACGCCCTCGGTCTCAAATGCCGCCTGAGTGCCTATTAGATCCCGAAACTCTTTATGGCAAACCGGACACCAGTCTGCAAAAACCCAGATCAGCGCCACCCACTTCTTTCCGCGAAAATCACTGAGTTTCCAGAAGTTTCCCTCCGTATCCTCGAGTTGGAAATCCGGGGCGGCTCTTGCCAACTTTACTGATTCAAAGGCCCCCTCATTCAGTCCCTGGAAAGCAGTTAACTGGGCCGGAGTGGATCCCATTCGCTTTTCTATCTGGCCGATAGCCAAATAGCATTGATGCCGGACGTCTCTTGATTCGTCCTCCCGCAAAAGTTCCCGTAATAGCGGGCAAGGAGGCAGTTGCCTCCATTTGTCCGAGGGCGGTGACGGCCTGGGACCGCACCATGGCGATGGGGTCCTTCCGAGCCAGTGTTTCCAAGTGTTTCCGGGTGGATTCCGCCCTGAGAATGCCCAAGGCCATGGCACAAGTCTGGCGCACGTGTGGGTTGGGGTGGGACAATCCTTCGGTAATGGCCTCTGCTTCCTCGATTCCGAGCCGCACCAGATCCCGAACCGCCAGCAGGCGCACTCGCCAATCCGTATCGTCCAGATCGGCGATGCCGGGTAGGGCCAGGTTGCGATCATGGGTAAAGGTCTGTTCCTGGTTGAGAGGGTGAAAGGCATGCCCTTCCACGCGGGCAAAAACCATCGCTGCACGGACCTTTTTCTCGGGGGAAGGGGCGGCAAATGCGGCGGAGCCCGGGAAACCGGTGGTTGCGGCCCCCATAAACAGGACGGACAGCATTCCAACAAACGGAGTCCTTTTACACATGCAGGCGTCTATTAAATTCCTCGGTGTGCTCTTCATAAGCGATCCTTTCACGTCTTCCCGATTATTAACCAAATGTTCCGGTTCGGAGAATTATTGGCCACTCCTTGATTATGGGGGTGGGATCAACTTAACCCCGGTTCGATTGCAAGCATGTTGAAGGTTTCTATCACCTGTGAAAAGCGGCAGGTTCAGGCTTATGGCAAGGTCGAGATAGACGGCATCATAAGCACCCAGTTGGTGAGGGCGTGCCAATTGGGCCAGTTGGGAAAGGCTGCGATTGGCCGGTTCGTCCAGCACTTCGATCTCAAGCGATTCCAAGGCTTGGAGGAATTGCATGCCTTGTGCCTGCGAAAGATCTTTTCGACGTTCACGAACCAGTATGGCGTTTGCGACTTCGAGGCGCCAAAGCCAGGGCGCCGCCAGGTTCATGGGCCGGAGTAGTTTATCCAAAGCTCCTCCGCGTCCATCTTCGTCAAAAATCCAGGCAATCGTGATGCTGGCATCGATGACACAATCGGGCATTAGCTGCGGCCCTCCTCAATCAGTTCACGAATGTCTAATTTGCTAACTGCAGGAATTTCCGTCCGGAGCCTGGCGATTTCCTGAAACGCTTGTTCCCGCGTCATGGAAAAATCTTTGTCGGCCCGAACCGGCGCTATATCGACGACGGGTTTCCCTCGATTGGTAACCGTAACCGCTTGCCCGGAAGAGCACACTTGCCCCACCAACTCCGAAAACTTCGTTTTCGCGTCAAAAATCCCCACTTTTCGTTTCATAATGAACTAGTTGTAATACTAGTTAAATTAGGGAGTCGGAATGCTGAAGTCAAATCCCTTTTCATGTGGGAGGTCGCTTATTACATGTGTATATTCGGACTTGGAATCCTGAAATACACAGGATAAATTGGGCTCCATGATCTCCAGAACCATGCAGGTTGAGCTATTGGCTCAGTTGAAGGAATTTCCCATTGTGACGGTGCTGGGGCCGCGCCAAGCTGGGAAAACCACCCTGGTCAGGGAAGTGTTGCCCGAATTCGACTACCTGACGCTGGAGGATCCTGAAACACGGGCTATGGCTGAGGAGGATCCCAAGGCGCTGCTTCAACGTCATCGGCACGAGGCGATATTGGATGAAATTCAACGAGTTCCCCAATTGTTGAGTTACATACAAGGAATTGTCGACGAAGATCGAGTCAACGGGCAGTTCGTGTTGACGGGATCTCACCAATTGGAACTGCGCCAAGCCATTACGCAGTCGCTGGCCGGACGCACCGGAATGCTTCATCTTCTTCCCTTATCCATCTCGGAGCTAACGGGGGAGGGAATCAGCTTCAATTCGTTCGAGGAATATTTATTTCATGGATTTCTGCCAAGGGTATATGACCAAAAACAAAGGCCGCATACCGCATATTCCAGTTACTACCAAACCTATGTCGAGAGGGATGTTCGGCAATTAATTCAACTCAAGGATGCCTCTCTTTTTGAAAAATTCATCAAGCTGCTGGCCGGCCGAGTAGGACAGGTGATAAATCACCATTCCCTGGGCAGCGATGTGGGAGTGGATGCCAAGACGATCAAGCATTGGCTCTCCATCCTGGAAGCTTCTTTCATTGTCTTCAAGCTGCCCCCTTATTTCGAGAATTTTGGAAAGCGGGTTATCAAGTCTCCCAAGTATTATTGTATGGATACAGGCCTCCTGTGCTATTTGCTGGACATTGAGAAGCCGGAGCAAGTAACACGCGATCCCCTGGTCGGGAGCCTGTTTGAAAACCTGATCGTCCTCGAGGCCCTAAAGGTTCGGTATCACCGCGGTCTATCTCCCAATCTCTATTTCTTTCGTGACAGCCATGGAAACGAGATTGATCTGCTGCATAAATCCGGAAGCGATTTGAAAGCAATGGAGATCAAATCGAGTTCTACCTATCATTCCTCTTTCAAGAAAGGAATGCTCCATTTCTCTGAAAAAACCGCGGCCTTATCGAAAAGCAGCATCATTTACAATGGTGAGGCAATGGCTTTCAGCGATGGAATTGAAGCGCTTCACTTCACCAAAGTTGAAGAGTTCTTTTCATGATTCCCATTCGCGGTCAAAGTCGGCCCGGACGATATCGCCTTTAATGCGCATGCGCTGGGCTAGAGCGCCAAACTTGCGGGGGGGAGGATTGTCGTATACCGGCTCGATCCTGGCCAGGGGATGACCTCGCCAAGTGATAAGGACCGGTTCATGCTTCCGTTGAGCTTCCTTTAAGATGGAAATGCAACGAGCCTTGAAGTCTGAGATCATTATCGTCTTCATTCCCGCACCCTACCTGGTCAACTGACCTGGTCGAGTATGGAACCGGAATTTTTAAAGTACCTGATGGATTGACTTCCAGGAAATCCTAAGGAGCTAATAGGATTCATTCTGAAAAGGGTATCTGCTAGAGCGAAAAAATCATTAAATCTTGTTATTTTTTGATCAATTGTTCTCTCTATCCCCTTCAACCTTTACCTTACCCTGTCGTCCGCGCCGCTTGGGAGAGTGGAAAGGACATCATTTTAAGCGATTTCGCCCCCGTTAAAAAAGGGATCAATCTATGAACGAAAACAAAAAAAAACCAAAGGTCAGTACCGGTCTGCTTTTCGGCATCGTTATAGCCATTATCGCGGGGGTACTCTTTGGCGGGTTCGCGCCGTCCTACGCCACGCACACCAAAATATTCGGCGAGATATTCTTGAACCTGCTCATGATGATAGTGGTGCCTTTGGTCATCTTGTCCATGATAGTCGGGATAACCAATTTAGGGGATATCCGGAAAATCGGCTCCATTGGCGGGCGGACCGTGGTCTTCTATATGGCGACCACTGCCATATCCGTCCTTCTCGGGATGATTCTGGTCAACGTTATCCGGCCGGGGAAGGGGCTATCCCAAGGGGAAGCGCGACCCGATCTCAGCTATCGGCTGGTTGGAGACAAAATGCGTACGGTCGAATTGGATGGGGAATTTCGCCGGACCTATAACCCGAATTACGTCCTTACCCTTACGGACCAGAACGTGCGCGGCGAGGTGGAATCGATTTCAGAAGGAGTGGTGACGGTGAAAGCCTGGCAGTTGTTATCTGAGGATGCCCGTTACATCACCACCGATAGTGGCGAACGGCTCTTATTTGTTCAGGGCAGCCCTGCCACCCTGGCCTTGAAAAGCTCGGGTAGCGGATTGAGCATCGACCTGCCCATTGCCTCCAGGATGTCGGGGAAAATGGAGCGGACCATGGGCGGCACTATCAAGGAGGTGTTCCTCGGCAATGAAGAGACGGGCAAAGAGGGGATGATTCCCTCGAACGTCTTCAAAGCCATGGTGCACACCGATATTCTGCCCTTAATCTTTTTCTCGCTCCTTATCGGCGCCGCCTTGTCTACTTTGGGCGACTTGGCCAAACCCGTCATCGTTATCATCTCCGGGTTGAATCAAGCGGTCATGAAACTGGTCCACTGGATCATGTATTTCGCGCCCATCGGCATCTTTGGCTTGGTGGCAGGCCGGATAGGGGAGGCAAAGGGATTCGCCGGTTTCTGGCCCGAACTCCTCGCCGTGGGCAAATATAGTTCCACGGTCCTGTTGGGACTTGGTCTACATGGAATAGTCATATTGCCGATAATCCTCCTGATCTTTGCCCGCAGAAATCCGCTCAACTACTTCCGGGGGATGGCGACGGCTTTGCTCAATGCCTTTTCCACAGCGAGTTCGAGCGCAACCCTGCCTCTCACCATGGAAGGGGTCCAGGTCCAGAATGGAATCTCCAAACGCACCTCCAGTTTTGTTCTCCCCTTGGGGGCAACCGTCAACATGGATGGCACCGCGCTCTACGAGGCGGTAGCCGTCATGTTCATCGCCCAGGTCTATGGAATTTCCCTGGACCCGGCCCAACAGGTGGTGGTGGTTCTGACCGCGACCTTGGCCGCTATCGGCGCTGCCGGAATCCCGGAAGCGGGCCTCGTCACCATGGTTATTGTCCTCCGGGCGGTGGATCTTCCGGTGGAGGGAATAACGTTGATTCTAGCCATCGACTGGTTGCTCGATCGTTTCCGTACCACGGTCAACGTTTGGGGGGACAGCATTGGCGCAGGGGTGATTGAAACCTATGAAAACAGAGGTTCAATTCCGGTGCCGACAAAAGCATAGCAGGCTCCAAAGCACAGACGAGGTATTATCAGTCCTCCGCTTGATTCTGTTTCACCCCGCTACTCGCGTCCCTGGAACATACCAAAATGTTTTATCGCTCATGGAGGTCTTCACGAGTGGGATACTTGACGCCTTTCTCATTCAATCGCGAGGGCTTTACAGAAAACCACTGGTTCATGGCATCCCCATAACCTTGCTCCTGTTCCAACCGTTCGGAGAGTAATCTTCCCACGTAACGAGAAACACTGGTGTTGTGCTCCGCCGCAAAGACCTTTGCTTTTTGTGCGAGCTCCTCCGGGAGGGTTATGGTTACATTTTTCATTACACGAACATCGTGTAACACTAAATTTGTGTCAATACAACCCTTTGTCTCCGTCGATGGGGACGGGTGCCCCCTCCGGTTAGGCGGAGGAATTCGGTTTTTCAAACATGTGGCGAAGCAAAGGCAACTGATCGCGGTGCAATACCAGCAGGGTGGTAGCACAGACCCAGACTCCCAGGCCTAGCAAAAACAGGGTTAGGAGCCCGCCTTCAAAACCAATATCGGTGAAA
Source organism: Opitutales bacterium (assembly GCA_965218995.1). Taxonomy (GTDB): domain Bacteria; phylum Verrucomicrobiota; class Verrucomicrobiia; order Opitutales; family UBA2995; genus JAABVD01. The sequence goes on along the minus strand of CBDCML010000004.1, from coordinate 98,593 downwards.
TGACCTAAAATGGCTCCGGTCATGATTCCCCAGGCCAGGATGGCTCCATAAACCACCGTTCCAGGAATCAGAATCAATATCGCTGCAACGAGTTCGAGTATCCCGATGAGTATTCGTCCGCCGGGCTCCATGTTGAGTGCGGAAAATATGTCCACGGAATCCTGGTGACCGGTAAATTTGAAATACAGGGTCTGGGCAAAAATGACTGCGGCGAAAATGCGAAGTATCCAGGAGGCTGTGGTTTTCATAATAGGGATAGTTTTAGTTATAAGGGGAAGCCAGGTTCTGGGGATCCTCCAGGAGAGGGGCCAGGGTGCTGTCTTCGGGAATAAAGAGGTTCTTCATGGTGAGTTCATCCAAGGAACGCCGGCCACTGGCCGCGAGCAGTTCGTGCAAATCATGTTCCAAATTGTGCACATAGTTCTTAACCCGCCTGGCTTTTGTAGCGATATCGAGCCCTCTCTGTAAAGTGGGGTCATGGGTGGTAATGCCTATCGGACAGGTATTCTGGCCACACTGCAGAGCTTGGATGCAACCGAGGGAGAGCATGAATCCCCGCGCCGTGTAAACGGCCTGGGCTCCGAGGGCAAAGGCCAGCATCTGCCGACCGGGATTGATCAGTTTACCGGCGGCCATGAGTTTGAGCCGGTCACGCACCCCCGCCTCACACAAAATTCTGTTCACTCGGGCAAGGGCGGGAATAAGGGGAACTCCCACTCGGTCCATAAAAGCCTTGGGAGCGGCGCCGGTTCCCCCTTCCGCGCCGTCCACCGACATGTAATCGGGGAATATGTTTTGGTGGACCATCTCGCCCACCAATTCCTCCACCTCCTCGAAAGATCCCACGCAGAGTTTAATTCCCACCGGCAGCCCGGAAACTTCCTGGACCTGGCGGATGAAGGATACAGTGGTGGATTTGTCCTTACACTCCTTGTGGTGGGGAGGGGAAATTACGTCTTTGCCCATGGGAACACCGCGCAACCCGGCAATTTCCGGGGTCAGTTTCTCCTTGGGAAGCAGGCCCCCCTTGCCGGGCTTTGCCCCTTGGGAGAATTTGATTTCGATCATTTTTATCTCATCCTTACCTGCCAGGTCGCGCAACTTCTCCTCATCCAGAAATCCCTCCTCATCGCGCACCCCGAACTTGGCCGTCCCCATCTGAAAGATGAGATCGCATCCTTCCATCAAATGGTATTTTGGGTAGCCTCCCTCCCCGGTATTCATGGGAATTCCGGCCATTTTGGCTCCGCGGGCCAGACAGCGAACAGCTTGCCTTCCCAGGGATCCGAAACTCATGGCGCTTATGATGATGGGCTTTGTTATGGAATAGGTGTTCTCTATGCCCCGCTCCTCCCCGTAGGTAAGGGAATAGGGAATGAGTTCCTCCCGGTCGGTCGGGTACATGGAGTGCCGTATTTTGATCTCCGTGGAATCGAATTGCTTTAGAGATCCAAAAAAAGAAGCCGAGTCGATATCCTTGGCCTTTCGATAAATTTCCGCACGTTCCACCCGGTTGAAAGGGCGTTCCTCCGTATCGCTGGCAAAAAGATACTGACGCAACTCCGGCCCGACACTTTCAATCAGGTATCGTCCTTGGGCCACAATGCCAAAGTTCCGCAGCAGGGAATGCTCCGTCTGCACGTACAAATAAAAGTAATTTACAATGGACAGAAATAGGAAGGCTACGGTGAAAAAATGAAAGTAGAAGGAGAGGAATCTTCCGCCGAGGAAGAAGAGGACGGCCAGGACCGGCAAAGCCAGGTTTACGAATTTTGAAAGGCGGTGGAGATCTACGGAGAGCGAAACCATGGAGGTCGAAGAGGGAAATTAATGATTTGATTCTCTTTCCTTGGAAAGCAATGTGAAAATAAACTTTTGGGGGGTCGGAGATGTTCCCTGATTGGGGGTCATCGAGGATGGTAAGAGAGAGGAACGGGAAAGCCAATTATTCCGCCGGATAAACCCGGTCGGCCCATCAGTCCCGGGGCTCAGCTCGAAAATCCGGCCGCTCCTCAACTTTCCGCAAAGCCCAAAGGAAGCAGGTTGCATTAATGACCAGGGCCGCCGAGTCGGCTATGGGAAAGGCATACCAGACCCCATCCACCCCGAGCTTGGGAGGGAGAATCATTAACAAGGGGATGACCAAAAAGAAGGTGCGGTTCATGGTCAGAAACAGGGCGTATTTTGCTTTTCCCATAGCTTGGAAGGTCCCGACAATCATGACCGGAATACCCACCACCGGTATGGCGATGCCCAATTTCTCAAGGGCAGACACGCCTTCTGCCAAGAGGACGGGATCGTTGGTAAATGCGCCAATTATAGTGGAGGAAAATAATTGGATGACCATCCAGAGGCCCAGGAGGTAAAGGGAAGCTAGAAACATCCCATAAAAAATGGTCTGCTTGGCCCGCTTTATCAATCTGGCGCCAAAATTGTAGCCAATGATGGGCAATGCGCCTGCCTGGAGACCGAAAATCGGCATGAATATGAACATCACGGTCCGGTTGCACATGCCATACACCGAAACCGCAGTTTCCCCCCCATATTGAATCAGAATGCGGATGACAAAACTTTGAATGAGACAGCCACTGATATGCATGACCAAGGTGGATACGCCCACCGCGGCTATCTCCCGGGCGATAGGGATCTTAAAACGGATGTGTGAAAAGTGGAGTGCCAATGAACTTTTTCCCGAGTAAAGATACCACGCCATAATACCTGAAGTAACCAGATTGGCGCATACCGTAGCCCAGGCCGCTCCACGGATACCCAAGCCCAGGTGATAGATAAAAAGCGGGTCCAGTAAGACATTCACCACCGCTCCCGTCACCATGGAGAACATGGCCATGGGCGCGTTTCCCTCGGAACGGACCAAATTATTCATGGCCATGGTGAAGATGGAAAGGGGGCCGCCCAGGAGAAGTATGGAGAGGTATTGGGAAGCGGGTTCCAGGACCCCCTCGCTGGTCCCCGTCATCAGGAGCAACTGTTTCGTGCCGGTCAAGGCCAGGACGATGGCCAGGACCCCCAGAACCAGCACCATGAAGAGCATGGTCCCCAGAATCCGATTGGCCCTCTTCACATCTGCCATCCCCAGGGTCCGGGATACCGCGGTTCCCCCGCCCACCCCGACAAAAAGGGACAAACCCATAAAAAGAAAAATGGCCGGTATGGTGGAGGCCAGGGCAGCCAATCCAACCGGCCCCACAAAACGGCCGATAAAGATGGCATCCGCCAGATGGTAACTGGCGATCACCAGCATGCTTACCACCGAGGGGGCCGACATTTTCCAGATCAGGGGTAGAATGGGCATCTGGCCCAATCTGGCGCTGTGCGACTTCATGATCCGGACAATCGACTATCCGGGTCGCGCTGGCAAGGGGTCAATGCTTACCCGTGGATTAGTAGGAATTGGGAATTAGGAATTGACCACGGTTTTCACGGCTGAGGAAAGAATTGCCGGGTTGCAAGGGCGCCGAGGCGCGAAAGGCGCGCCTCAGGTATCCAAGCTTCTCAGAATCCAGGCAACTCTCTTCGACCCTGGTCCGAATGGCGCTTAGTTAAGCACGTTTGTAGAGGAATATAGTATGGACGCCAGTCGGGGTCATGCCGTAGAAAAGTGATGCCTTACGGAAGAAAAGGGTCAGGTCTTAAAAACTGTATTCCGTTGCACTCCATACACTTTTTCAAGACGACTGACCCTGTAAGGCATAACTTTTTACGTCTTGACCCCTTCCTTCTCCGAGATGATCGAACATTCCAATAGTCGCTTAACTAAGCGCCATTCGACCCTGGTCCTTAAACGTCGTAATACATGAAGTATTCGATCGGATGGGTCCGGAGGCGGACGGCATCGTATTCATCGCTTTTGAGATCGATAAAGTTGTCGATGAAGTCTTGGGTAAAGACATCTCCCTTGAGGAGAAAGTCGTGGTCGGCGGCCAAGGCATCCACTGCGCCCTTGAGACTATCCGGGACGGTCTTGAGGTTTGCCGCTTCCTCCGCCGGTAGATCGTAAAGATTTTTATCAACGGCTTCACCGGGATCGATCTGGTTTTGAATTCCGTCCAGACCAGCCATCATTATGGCGGAAAAGGCGAGGTAAGGGTTGGCCGATGGATCGGGGCATCGGAACTCTACCCGTTTGGCCTTGGGGCTCTGGCTGTAGGTGGGAATCCGGCAAATGGCGGAGCGGTTGCGGGCCGAGTAAGCCAGGATGACCGGCGCTTCAAATCCGGGCACAAGGCGCTTGTAGGAATTATTGGTCGGATTGCTCAGCGCGCAAAGTGCGGAGGCGTGCTTGAGAATACCCCCGATGTACCAAAGCGCTTCCTGGGAGAGCCCGGCATAGAGATCGCCGGCAAAGAGCGGCTGGCCATCTTTCCACAACGAGCTGTGCACGTGCATGCCCGAACCGTTGTCGTCAAAAAGCGGTTTGGGCATGAAAGTCGCCGTTTTACCGGCGCGGAAGGCCACATTCTTCACCACATACTTGTAGATGCACAATTGGTCTCCCATGGACAAAAGCGGGGAGTAGCGGAGGTCGATTTCGGCTTGCCCAGCCGTGGCCACCTCGTGGTGTTGCGCCTCCACGCCCAGGCCCAAATCGATCATGGTCATCATCATCTCGTTGCGAACATCCATGTGCTTATCCAAGGGGGGGACGGGCAGGTATCCTTCTTTGTGGCGAATTTTGTACCCTAGATTTGGATTCTCCTCCTTGTCCGTATTCCAGATGCCTTCCACCGAATCCACAAAGTAGTGGCACTCGTTGGAGCCCGACCTGTAACGCACATCGTCAAAAATAAAGAACTCCGCTTCGGGCCCGAAAAAAGCCGTTTCCGCTATCCCCGTCGATAGGAGGTATTCCTCCGCTTTTTTAGCCACCCCTCTGGGGGACCGTTCGTAGGGGTCGCGGGTGATGGTATCTTCGATATCACAAACCAGGGAGAGGGTGGGAATCTCAACGAATGGATCGATAAAGGCGGTAGAGGCATCCGGAATGACCAACATGTCCGAGGATTCAATGCCTCTCCACCCGCGGATGGAAGAACCATCAAAACCCAGACCGTCCTCAAACAGGTCCTCGGTCAATTCTGAAGCGGGAACAGTAAAATGCTGCCAAGTCCCGTGGATGTCGCAGAACTTGAGATCCACGGCTTGGGCGCCTTTCGATTGGGCGAGATCAATAACTTCTGAAGGTGTCATAATTTGGAATTAGATAGAACTGAGTTGATGAATGAAGAGCAGCCCCGACCATGGCCAATCCAGGCCACCTTTGGGCAAGACTGCGTCAATTGAACTAGGATGATTAAATGCTTCTTGGAGAAGAGAAACCTAAAAATAAGGGATTTCGTTTGTGAAAAAAGGAAAAAATGCTCGTTTTTGCCTAGTTTGAGCAAGCATTTTACATGCCAATTACCTTCAAATGAAGATAAACCGCGGATTGAGAATGAGGAATGCTTCCTTGGTCCAGTTCCGGATAACCTGTCCTGCCGTAGCCTCTTGACCTGCGTAGCGTTGCGAAGCACGGTTTGGGCGAAGCAGGATCCATGGTCTATCCCCCAGGGTGGGCAAAAGTCGCGGGGATGGGTTACAAAATACTGCGAAACCTTGACCGCTTTTCTGTGTCGGTTACCCCTCATCCATGACAACGATTGCCTACCACACCATCCATGAGTAATTCAGTTCTCGATTTAAACGATAAAATCAGCCGGGAATCCGCTTGGGTCGAACCACTCAAATCTGCCATGGCCAAGATTATAATTGGCCAACAATACCTGGTGGATCGCCTCATTCTGGGATTGATCTGCAATGGCCACGTCCTCTTGGAGGGCGTTCCGGGATTGGCCAAGACATTGTCGGTACGCACCCTGGCCTCGACCATATCGGCTGATTTTCAGCGTATCCAGTTCACTCCCGACCTGCTTCCCGCCGACATCATCGGAACCCTGGTTTACAATCCCAAGGACCACAGCTTTGAAACCAAAAAGGGCCCGGTATTCACCAATCTTGTGTTGGCCGATGAAATCAACCGGGCTCCCGCAAAAGTCCAGAGCGCCTTGCTCGAGGCCATGCAGGAACGGCAGGTAACCATTGGGGAGACGACCCACCCCCTTCCGCCCTTGTTCCTGGTCATGGCCACCGAGAATCCAATCGATCAGGAAGGCACCTACCAACTCCCCGAAGCGCAGGTCGACCGCTTTATGCTCAAGCTCAATATTGGCTACCCCAGCAGGGAAGAGGAACGGGCCATTCTCGACCGCATGGCCACCACCTCCAGCCTTCCCCCGGTGAGCCCGGTCATTTCACCCCAGGACATTCTCAAATCCAGGGAGGTGGTAAACGAAGTCTACATGGACGAAAAAATCAGGGAGTACATCGTCGATATCGTCTTTGCCACCCGCAATCCAAAGGACTTCAATTTGAAATTCGATTCTCTCATCCAATTTGGCGGGAGTCCGCGCGCGACCATATCCCTCACCCTGGCCGCCAAAGGCTGGGCCTTCCTCCAGGGTCGAGGTTACGTGACTCCCCAGGACGTCAAGACCATAGCCATGGATGTATTGCGTCACCGCGTAATCGTCAGCTATGAGGCGGAAGCCGAAGGTAAAACGAGCGAGGATATCGTCCAGGAGATTTTGGATACTTTGCCTGTCCCTTGAGGACGGCGGGGTGGAGCTTCCCAGATGGCCGCAGGCCTCATAAATTCAATTGCAAAACCCCCGGGAGTAAGGGCCGGGGAGAGATGAGGTATTGTGCAAGGTGAAAGATCCCCTGAAAATTCTCAAAAAAGTCCGCCAAATTGAAATCCGCACCCGACGGATGGTGACGGACGCCATGGTCGGCCACTACAATAGTGTTTTCAAGGGCCAGGGAATGGATTTTGAAGAGGTCCGCTCCTATACTCCGGGCGATGACGTCCGGTCTATCGACTGGAATGTCACGGCCAAAATGGGTCACCCATTCGTCAAGCGGTATCGGGAAGAACGGGAACTGACTCTCATGCTGGTAGTGGACGTGAGCGCATCCGGGGACTATGGCTCCTGCATGGAGAGTAAACGCGAGTATGCTGCGGAGATGGCCAGCGTGCTGGCCTTCTCCGCTATGCGCAACCATGACAAAGTGGGTCTATTGCTCTTCACCGATCGGACCGAGGCCTTTATCCCCCCGCAAAAGGGACGCCAGCACGTATTGAGAATCATCCGGGAGCTGCTGTTTTTTGAACCGCAATCCACCGGCACGGACGTGAAGAAGGCCTTGGATTACCTCAACCGCATTCTCAAGCGCAAAGCGGTTACCTTTCTGATCTCCGACTTTCTGGTGCGGGACGCTTTTCGCCCCGCGCGTATCCGCAGCCAGTACACCGAACTGTATCGATCGCTCACCTTGACGGACCGGAGGCACGACTTGATTGTAATTCGCATTTCCGATCCCCGCGAATGCACGCTGCCCAATGTAGGTATCGTCACTTTGGAAGACGCTGAGACCGGTAGGCTCATTGAGGTGGATACCGGGAGCGCCTATGTCCGCTCGCGATTCGCCGCCCAAAACCGCAAACGACGGAACGATTTCCGGGACACCCTGAAAAAATTGGGGGTGGACAGTATTTACGTGGAAAACGGCGAACCCTACATCGCCAAAATCAGGGAGTTTTTCCTCAACCGGGAAAAACGGCGCTAATGAAAGTAAAGGCAGTCAGTAGGGGCCTCCTCCTCTTGTGGCCGATCCTGGTCGGCGGCCAGGAGCCTGCGCCATCCCAAGTCGATATCTTCGACATCAAAGAGCCTGTTTTCCTGCTGGACCCCATGCTTCTGCTCTACCTGGGAGTTGGCATTCTGATTGCGGCGGCCTTGGCTTGGATGGTCGTAATTCTTTTCCAACGCATGACTCGTCCACCGGAACTTCCCCCTGTTCCCCCTCATGAAATTGCCCTCAATCGCCTGCGTAAAGCGCGTCTTTGGCTGGAACCGGAAACGGCGGAGCGCTTTTGCACCGAAGTTTCCGCCACCGTGCGTCAATTTATCGAGATCCACTTTAAATTGCCCGCTACCGAACAAACGACAGAGGAGTTCTTCAGCAATCCAAATCACGACGCGCTATTTTCCCTCAATCAGAAGGAGGAATTGCAACGATTCTCCGAACAGTGCGATTTGGCTAAATTTGCCCGTTGGGGATTGGGCATGGAGGAGATGGAACACCTCTACGGCACGGCCGAACAATTTATTGAAAGGACGGGAAGATCCATTGGGCCCGGCCAAGATCCAAACCCGGAATCTCTCACCCCCGCCTGATGCTCGAATTTCAACAGCCCTATTTTTTATTCCTCATAGCGGTAATTTTGATCCTCCCCTTTTTGCGGGGCGGATTGAAAAAAGTGGGGAGCATCCGGTATTCTCATGCTCAATTGGCGGGAAAACAGATTGGGAGGGGCAAGTCCCGGACCGGTCGCTGGTTGGTTTTCCTCAGAACTCTGGCCCTCATCTCGCTGGTCCTGGCCCTGGCCCGGCCACGCCTCGGTTACGGTGATATGGAAATCGAAGCCAGTGGAATCGACATCGTGCTGGCGGTGGATATTTCCGGATCGATGCAAGCCATGGATTTCAAAATTGATTCCAAACGGGTTAACCGGTTGCAGGTGGTAAAAAAGGTTATCGGCGAATTCATAGAAAAGCGGGAAGCCGACCGAATCGGGCTGGTCGCCTTTGCCGGGGAACCCTATCTGGTCAGCCCCCTCACCCTCAATCACGACTGGTTGAATAAAAACCTCGAACGGCTGAAATTGGGTCTGATTACCGAGGAGGGGACGGCCATCGGTTCGGCCCTGATAATGAGTGTGAACCGGTTGAAGGGTTTGCTGGCAAAGTCCAAGGTGGTGGTGCTTCTCACCGATGGGGTTAACAACATGGGGGCGATCCAACCGGTTACCGCGGCCGAGGCGGCCGCCGCCTTAAGGGTAAAAGTCTATACCATTGCGGCCGGGACCAGGGGAACAGCCCCGTTTCCGGTACAGGATGTCTTTGGCCGGACCCACCTGCAAAACATACCAACCGAAGTGGATGAGCCGACCCTGAAAGAGATCGCCAGGATTACCGACGGTTCCTTTTTCCGGGCTACCGACACAGAGGAACTCGAGGACATCTACGACCAGATCAACCAGTTGGAGAAAACCGAGGTAAAGCTGAAACATTTCACCTTCTACCGGGAATTATTTTTCTGGCCCCTCCTGACCGGCCTGGTCTTCCTGCTGCTGGAATATTTTCTGGCCAACACCCGACTGCGAACCCTGCCCTGACCACCATGACGTTTGCCTATCCATTGATCGTAATCTTTGCCATAGCCCTGATTCCAGTGATGTTGTTCCTGGCCTTCCGGTTGGAAAAAAACAAGCAAAGGCAGATCGGCAAGCTGGTCGCCTCTCCCCTCATCCCCGCCTTGACGGCAAGCGTCAGCCCTCGCAAAAAACAATTGAAAGCGGTTTTGTTGGCGGTGGGGGTTGCGCTGGTGGCGGCGGCGGTGGCCCGTCCCCAATTCGGTTACGTTTGGCAGGAACTGAAGAGCAAGGGAATAGATGTGGTTTTCGCCATCGATACTTCCCGCAGCATGTTGGCCGAAGACATAAAACCCAATCGGCTGGAGCGAGCTAGACTGGCCGTTCTGGATTTTATCGATAAAATGGGGACGGACCGAATCGGACTGGTCGCCTTTTCCGGATCTGCCTTTTTGCAATGTCCCCTTACCCTGGATTACGGCGCCTTCCGCCAATCCTTGGAGATCCTCGAACCCGGGATCATTCCCGTTGGGGGAACCGATATTGCGGCCGCCATCCAAATAGCGGAAAATGCCTTCAATAGGGAAAATAATTTCAAGATTCTCATTTTGATTACCGATGGAGAGGATTTGAGGAACCGGGGAATTGAAGTTGCCGGGAGCGCGGCCAACCGCGGGGTGAGGGTATTCACCCTGGGAGTAGGCAGCCAGGAAGGGGAGATCATTCCCATCATAAACGAGGAAGGCCGGCAGGATTTTGTGCGCGATGAACGCGGGAATGTGGTTCGGACCAGACTCGATGAAACCACCCTGCAACAGATTTCGGCCGTTTCCAACGGCTTCTACAGTCCATTGGGCCCATTGGGCGAGGGCCTTGAAACCGTTTACACTCTGGGTCTGGAAGAGATTCCCCGCCAGGAATTGAACTCTCGCATGAACAAACTGCCCATTGAGCGTTACCAGTGGGTCCTGGCCGGGGGCATCCTGTTTCTCATATTGGAATGGCTCGTCGGCACCCGCCGTTCTTCCAAGCGGATGACTCCGCATTTACCGGTCAGCGCATTGTTTTTTGCGGCCTGTCTGGCTGCTCCATCCGATACCCGGGCATCGCCCTATGAGGCGCAAAAACATTTGCGCAAAGGGGAGTTCGCGGAGGCGGAAGAACGCTACCGGAAGGCCATCGAGGAGGAATCGGAAGACATGCGCCTGCTCTACAACCTGGGGATCTGCCTCTACCGGCAGGGTAAATACGCCGCTGCCATCACCGTTTTCCAACAAGCCCTGGAGGGACCGGATCAGGATCCCAATCTACAGGCCGATATTTTACACAATATTGGCAATGCCCACTACCGAAGAGGAGAAAGCAAAATTGAGAACCGACAGCCCGAAACCCGCAAGGACTGGGCCAAGGCCATGGAAAACTACCGGGGAGCCCTCATTATTGACCCGGAAGATGAGGAAACCGCGGCCAACCTGAAATTCGTGCAATACCAGGTGGAAAATTTGATCAGGTACGACTTGAGTCTGGAATCGAATTTTCCGGACATGGTGGAACTAAATGGCGCAGGCAACTTCGATCAGGGTATCAAAAGGCCAATTTCTGCAGCGGTGCGGGATGATGAGCGGTACCGTTTCGTGCAATGGGAGGGGGAAGGGTTGGATAATCCCGACAAAGAGAAGACCAAGGTGCTGATCGATAAAAACAAAACCGTTACCGCTGTGTTGGTGGAACGGGTAAAACTGGATGTGGTCGTCCTTCCCGAGGAAGCCGGAAGCTCCCCCTCAAGCGGCACTTATGATAAAGGCGAGGCGGTAGACCTCAAATTTGAATCGGCCTATGGCTGGCGGTTTGTCCATTGGGAGGGCCCGGCCATCACGGATGTCAACCACCCGGAAACAACCATCACCCTGAGGGCCGACACCCGGGTGGTGGCGCACTGTGAACCAGCCAAGGAACTGGTATTTGTCGTCGATGAGGAAGAGTAAACAACGTCTGGGGTTATCCCTGACCGCTGGCCTATTGGCCACGTTGATACATTCCATCTTTCCCATTTTTGCCCGGGGGCAGGCGGAAGATCCTTTGGGGGAAATCCCGCCCGATCAGATCCAGCAATCGCGCTTTCCGGCTTTGCAAACCTGGGAAGGGGATTTGTTGGGTCAGGATTCCTATAAACCGGGCTCCTATGCACAAATCGAAGCCGTGCCCAATCCGGGATTCACCTTTGACAGGTGGGAGGGCGATATCGTGCTCGACCCGGAGGAGGCCAAAACCTTCGTGGCTATGCGGGATCACCGCCAAATCAAACCGGTCTGGAAACGCATTTGGAACGTTATCGCCCAACCCGATCGGAAAGAGGCCGGCAAAGTGGAAGGGGGTGGCGCTTATCCGGACGGAGCCGAGGTCACTTTGTCGGCCGAACCGAACGAGGGGTTCACATTCCTGAACTGGGAAGGCAGGGGAATTCGCCCGGAGGAAAAAGAAGAGCCGACCACCACCATTGTGGCGGATGGGGATCACAACATCGTGGCTCGCTTTCAAAATGATGAAAGCCAGGACCAGAACGATCAGCAGAATCAGGACAATCAACAGGACCAGGAGGACCAACAGGATCAGGACGACCAGCAGGACCAGGACGACCAGCAGGATCAACAGGAGGATCAACAGGACCGGGACGAATCCGAGCCGGAAGAGCAGGATGACGGGGAAGAACCCCAACCGGAGGAAGAGAATGAAGGGGAGGATTCCCCATCCGAGGAGCCTCAAGTACCTCCCGATGAGCCCCAACCCGTTCAAATGACCCTCGAGGAAGCCTTACGGCTGCTCGATGCCATGGAAGACGACGAAAAGAAACTTCCCTTGTTCATTGTCCAACCTCCCGATCCGAGGAGGGACCCGAAAAAGGATTGGTAATAGCGCCTCGGTTTCTCATTTTAGTGAGCCCCTTCATGATGGATTCAGGAAAACCCAGATCGCTCCTGTCAGGGCCGGTTGCAGGAGTGCTTTTGGCCTGTCTGGCGTTGCTACCCGCGGTGCGGGCCGAAATAACGGTCAGCGCCAGGGTGGAGCCAAATCCCCTGCCCTTGGGGGAGAGCGGACAGCTTCTCGTAGTGGTACAGGGAAGTCAGACGGGGGAAGCTCCGGTGATTAAAGGGAATGAGTACCTGCAAATTGCCTACCGTGGACCCAGCACCCAAGTTGCCATCGTCAACGGTGAAATGACCGCCACCCTGACCCACATTTTTCAGATACAACCCAACCAACTGGGAAAATTCCGAATCTCCCCCCTCACGGTGGTAGTGGATGGCAAGCGCTACCAGACGGAAGCGTTCATTTTGGAAGTCGTAAAAGGCGCCCCGGATTCCATCGATATAGGCCGAATCGCCTGGCTGGAATTCGACCTGCCCGATCGGGATGTCTTCGTCGGAGAAACCATCTCCTCTCAACTGCGCATGGTCATGCTGAACAAGGCCACCTTTCCCGATCGCGGCCTTCCCCAGGTGGAGGGAGACGCTTTCAGCATACCCCCGATCGACACCGAACCCGATATTTCCCGCAGGATTGTAGAAGGCCGCTATTACGACGTCTACACTTGGGACCTCGGCATAACGCCGGTCAAATCGGGCATGCAAACCCTGCAATTTCAATCGACCCACATCCTGCGCATTCCGGAAAGCCCGCGTGGCAACCGCAGGGACCCCTTTAATTTGTTTGGCAACGATCCCCTCTTCGGGAATGTGTTTGGCCGTTACCAGGACAAACAAATCGTGGCCAACAGCCAACCCGCCGCCCTCACTATCCAACCCCATCCCGAGGATGGCCGACCAGACAACTTCAACGGAGCTATCGGATCGTTTTCCATTGCGGCCTCAACTGAATCGGGCGACCTGGTGGAAGGAGATCCCATAACCTTGAGGATAGACCTGAGCGGAGAAGGGAATTTTTCTCAATTGATCCCCCCGGAATTTCCAACAGGCCATCAATTTAAAACCTATCCTCCCCGGGTACTGGAGGAAGACCTGGACAAACAGAATTTCCGGGGCACCAAGTCGTTTGAATACGTCGTTATCCCCTTATCCGCCAGCATTACAGAAATTCCCGGAATCGAATTTGCCTTCCTGCAGCCGGAAACCGGGGCCTACCGGGAGGTGAGCGCCCCGCCCATTCCTCTTTCCATTTCCGCCGCCAGGAACGCCGCCTCCCTATTGACCGCTCCATCCTTTACCCGTGGCATGAGACCTTTCCCGGGTAACCAACTCTCTGATGGGGTCAACCTGCTGCCCATCAAAATTTCCCTCGGAAGCACGATTGTCCCACCGACTCCCGAGCGGATCCAACATGCCCTGATTGCCGGCGCCCTGGCCCCGGCGCTTATTCTCGGATTGGCCTTTTTTCTGAAACGGTCCCGCCAGTTGGCCCGCCAAGACCAGGAAAAAATTCGGCTGAAATCCCTGGAAGAAAAAATCCTGTTTCACCGCGGCCGGATGCATAAAGCCCGCCAGCAGAAAGATGCGCTAACCTTTTATGGGGAGGGTTGTCGGGCCCTGCAGGCCGCCTTGGCCCGTCAACTGGGATGTAATCCGGAAGCCATCACCGAAAAGGAAATCGGATCCCTCTGGGTGCCATCCCTGGGGGATGATGAAATGAAGCGATCCGTTCAGGAATTCTTCCGCAAAGTGGATGCCCTGCGTTACTCCGGAGCTGCCGCCGGAGAGGTCTCTCTGGAAAATGAGGAACGCGATCTGGAATCAAAATTGCGCCAATTGGACGGGAAATCGTAATGGCGAGACCGGTCTACTGTTTTTCAGCCTTCCTTTTGTGTTCGCTGCCCGGCACGGCCCAGTCCAACGCCCTCTTGGAGGCATTTCAGGCGGGTAACGCGGCCTACGCGGAAGAACAATACCTGGAAGCGGTGGAGGCCTATGAAAAAGCAATGGACCATTCCCGGGAGTCCAGTCCGGCCCTGCTGTTCAATCTTGGAAACGCCTATTATCAACTGCAGGACTTCCCATCCGCCCTTCTTGCCTACGAAAGGGCCCTGACCCTGGATCCGGGCAACCCCGACGTGGCGGCCAACCTGCAAAAGGTAATCGAGCATTCCAACTTGTCTCGACCCGATTATTCCGTAGCCCAGGAATTTGCTTATTCGCTTTCCCTTCGCACCTGGTTGCGGTTGCTCCTGATAGCTTCCGCCATCACTACCCTGGCCGGGGTCCTGATCTGGTTTGCGCCCAAACTGGCGCCCATCCCGATTCTGGCGCTTTATCTATCCATTCCCCTCATGTTATGCGCCATGACGGGTTTATTCCTATGGAAACAGGACTTTGGTCGCGCCCTCATTCTGCGACCGGATACAGCCATTCGCGTAGCTCCTACCGAATCGGCCAATGTGTTGGATACCCTTCCCAATGGAACCTGGGTCGCGGTATTGGAAACCCATGAGCCCTATCATTATATCCGCACCGCCGATAAGCGGGAAGGTTGGGTAAAAAACCTCTCCCTCGGAGAAGTTTGGTCAAAGAATTAGAAATTGTGGATGAAGGCTGATAATCCTGATCCTGATCGAAATCTAAATTCAACTCTCCCAAAGCAACGTAAAGGCCAGGGAAAGTTGTAGAAGCGGCTTTACGCCGCGATTGCTTCGATGTTTCGTGGGATCGCGGCGTAAAGCCGCTCCTACAGTTTCCCCCCGGCTTTCCCCCAGCATCCACAATTCCTAATTCTCTCCCCCTCTCTTTTCTCCCTATTGGTCTTTGTGGTTTATCCTCTCTCCCTCTTTGCGTTGCTTTGCGCTCTTTGCGAGAGTCAAATTCAGATCACGATCAATAAGCCTTCGCAAAGACCACACGTCCGGCGCTCGGTTTGCCGGTAAAGATGCAGGTCCCGGCCTCTCCATCTTCCGTTTGGGGAATGCACCGAACCGTCACGGAAAGGTCTTTTTGAATCTGCTCTTCCACTTCGGCCTCTCCGGAATAATGGGCCAGGGCGAACCCTCCGTGAATTTCCGGCTGTTCTCTGTTCTGCGGCGTGAAAAACGCGTAAAAGTCATCTTTGCAATCGAAAGTCGCCGTGTGGTTCTCCCGAAACTGAAAGGCCCTCCGGTAGAGGGTGTCCTGAATATCATCCAGCACCCGCGTAAAGGTCGCCAAAAACTCATCCAGATCCACAACTTTACGTTTTTTGGGGCCCTTGTCTCGACGACCCAGATAGACTGATTGTGCAGCCATTTCCCGGGGTCCCACCTCTATCCAGGCCGGAATGCCTTTTTTGATCCATGACCACATTTTTTCCCCGCCTCGCATATCGCGATCGTCGATCTCCACCCACAGGTTCCGGCCGTGGTAGGTCGTGGCTCCCAGTTCCTCCTTTATGCGGTTGCAGTATTCCAGGATGGCGCCCCGATCGGCTTTGCCATGTAAAACGGGGAGAATGGCCAGGTGCGATGGAGCCAATTTGGGCGGGATTATCAACCCATCGTCATCCCCGTGGGTCATGACAAGTCCGCCTATGAGGCGTGTCGACGCCCCCCAGGAAGTGGTCCAGGTCAGGGTGCGGTTCCCGTCCTCATTGGTAAAAGCTATATTGGCGGCCCGGGAAAAATTCTGCCCGAGAAAATGCGAGGTGCCCGCTTGCAAGGCTTTGCGATCCTGCATCAGGGCTTCGATACTGTAGGTGTTCACCGCGCCCGGGAATCGCTCCCCCTCCGTTTTTTCGCCCTTTATTACCGGCATCGCCATCCAGTTCTCCGCAAAATCCGCGTAAACATCCAGCATGCGGAGGGTTTCTTCGATGGCCTCCTCCCGGATAGCGTGGGCGGTGTGCCCTTCCTGCCAGAGAAACTCCGTCGTGCGGAGAAATAACCGGGTGCGCATTTCCCAGCGCACCACGTTGGCCCACTGGTTGATCAACAAGGGCAAGTCGCGGTAGGATTGAATCCATTTGGCAAAGGTTTCCCCTATTATGGTTTCGGAGGTGGGCCGCACCACCAAGGGTTCTTCCAGTTCCCCCGCCGGAACCAACTTTCCCTTTTCCCCCGCTTCCAGGCGATGGTGCGTAACCACCGCGCATTCCTTGGCAAATCCTTCCACGTGCCGGGCTTCCCGCTCCAGATAACTCACCGGAATAAAAAGCGGAAAATAGGCGTTCTTGTGTCCGGTCGCCTTGAACATGTCGTCCAGGACCCGCTGCATATTTTCCCAGAGCATATAACCCCAGGGTTTTATGACCATGCAGCCCCGCACCGGGGAATTTTCCGCCAACTCCGCCGCTCGCACCACCTGTTGATACCACTCGGGATAGTCCTCACTGCGTTTGGGGGATATGGCGGTGCGATTGGCTCGGCTCATGGAGGTCGGGAAGGTTGGGAAAGGGGAAAAAGGGGTCAATTCTTAAATCTCCCTCTCAGCACCTCAGTATGAACAAACCACGGATTACACGGAGGGAAAGCGCGCCAAGGTGCGCAAATTAGGAATTAGGAATGGGGAGAGGGAATAACCACGGATTACATGGATGGGAACGGATTTTTAAAATAGGAGGGGGGACATTCCTGGCTGCTTATTTCGTATCTACTCAGGTCTACGTAGCCTGGATTAAAGGAGGCCAAACTGGAAAGAACTGCAACGCAGTTCCAATCCAAAGCCCAGTGTCGCACAGCGCACACTGGGTTGGATTGGACAAAAAACACCGAACCCCAACGGGGTTCCACAAATAATCTCACAAAATCCGCAGCGAGCGAACGAAGGTCAAGCGTTGGTGCGGATTCCCTGATCTCAGTAGAAAAACATCCATGCGGAAGATTGTTCAAGATACCTGAGTAGTTACCTTATTTCTTTATAAAGCGGGTTGCCTGGCTGTGCGTCACCGAACGCAGACAGGGAACACCCACTTTCCATTAAATTTTCTTCGCGTAGCGATCCAGTTCCGGCGCAGCTGTACCTGTCCTGCGCTGTGCCGTGCGGAGCCTCTTGACCTGCGTAGCGTTGCGAAGCACGGTTTAGGCGAAGCAGGGTCGGTGGTAAAAAACCGCTAGCCCCCATCTCGGAATAAAAATATAGACAAATCCGGTCATCGACCTTTGGGTGTTTATGGAACTGACCTATGCCGAAAAATTTCCACCAGAGGCTCATCGACCTCCTCCAAAACGACCCCCGTTTTGTCGATGAAGAGGGAGAATTGGTCAAGGCCTCGGTGATCGACCGGGCCTGGAAAATCGACCACGGTCTTGTAAAAAGATTGATCGGCGATCCCGAAATCAAGGCGAAATTCTTTGATGAAATTGAGGGGCACTGGGTTTTCAACACCAACACCTTCATTGATTACCTTTCCGAAAAAAACTTCCTGGCCAATTCCTACACCCGTTTCCGCAACAAAATCGGATTGAACATTGATGAAAAATTCCTCCGGCAGCGGGGCGAAGTGTCATTGGCATGGCCCTACAAGGATTGTGTTCTGGAGGGGGGCCAGACAAGGGAAGAGGAAAAGCGGAAGGAGATATTCTTTAATGAAATCCTGGCCCAGGACGAAATTGACAGGCTATTTGATCCAAAGGTATTGACCAATTGGAAACGCCATACGGTGAATGGGGAGGAGGAGGTGATGGGATTGAGACGCGACAAGGACAATACCCTCCGCGAGAATCTCATAATCAAAGGCAACAACCTGCTGGCGTTGCATACCCTGAAAAAACAGTTCCAAGGAAAGATAAAGCTGATTTATATCGATCCCCCGTTTAACACAAACCGAGATAGTTTCAGCTATAACGATAGCTTCACCCACTCATCTTGGCTAACTTTTTTAAGGTGCCGTCTCTTGGTTGCATATGACCTCTTAGGTAAGGATGGTAATATTTTTGTTCATATTGACAACAACGAATCTCATTACCTGAAAATCTTATTGGATGAAATTTTTGGAAGAGCGAATTTTGTCAATGAAATTATTTGGCACAAAGGAAGAGAAGGAGGTAGTTCGAGATCCCATTCAAGAAGTTCATCAATGCCGACTGAGTACCAAAATATTTTAATTTATGCAAAAAATAAAACATCAAGATACTGGAGTCCACCCCTCGGTCCTTACAAAAAATCTACAATTAGTCGAATTGAGAAGGATTTAAAAGGTTGGTTTTATACAAGAGGTAGGATGGGTAGAACGCCAGCCGAATGGGAATTAAAGGTAGGTTCAGGATTAAAAACCTATGTTTCTGAACGAGTCGATCTTGAAAAAGAAAAGGTAATAAAACTACTTACAGCTTCAAACGCAAAATATGTAGCATTGGGAGATGTTTGGGGGAAAGGATTGGTAAAAAACTCCAGAGAAACAAACTATGATACAGCCAAGCCAGAAGGATTGTTAGCGATTATTATTGAGGCGGCGTCCAAACCAGGGGATTTAGTGCTGGATTTCTTCCTTGGCAGTGGAACGACCATGGCGGTTTGTTTAAAATTGAATAGAAAATGTATTGGGATTGAGCAATTGGAAGGTGGGATTAATACACTTGTTCCTCGCTTGAAAAAAGTAATCGGGAAAAAGGTTAAACCACAGGGGAAACTGCTCGAAGGGTTCGAATACGACACCGGAGGAATCTCCAAGTCCGTTGGCTGGAAAGGCGGCGGGGATTTTGTCTATTGTGAATTGATGCCATACAATGAAGCCTTCATGGAAAAAATTCAAGCCACTCGATCCTCCAGGGAGCTTGTCGCCCTCTGGCGGGACATTGCTGAAAATTCATTTTTGAACTGGTATGTGAACCCGGAAACCCCGGAAGATGCCCTTGATGATTTCATTGCCATCGGCAAAGGGGAAAACGGGCGGAACAAACAGAGGAAATTGCTGGCGGAACTTCTAGACAAGAATCAGTTGTATGTGAACCTTTCCGAGATTGACGATGGGGATTTCGGCCTCAGCGAGGAAGACAGGGAACTGAACGAGGAGTTCTACGATCTTGACCCGGATGAGGGGTTGGAATTGCGGGAGGAATTTGTCGCGGAACTTGAGCAGTCCATCGCTGGGGTCAATGCCGGGGCAAGGACTATCCCGGCAGAGAAAGTGGCCGAAAATTTGGGGCTGAAATGGTAATGTATGGCGTGGTTTTTACGGACCGCGCCCGATCGGATGAAGGTCGTTTGGACAGGGCGACGGCAAAGCGCGTAAATGGAAAGTTGCGATGGTTGGCCGAAAATCTTGAGGCTACCAAACTGCGGGCCTTGGCAGGGCTTCTTAAAGGCCTTTTCAGACTGCGAGTAGGCCATCACCGCGTCGTCTATTCCATTGACCGAAAAAAAAGGGCCATTGTAGTCCACCGAATTCAACATCGTAGGGAAGTCTACAGAGACTAATTTTGATGGCGGACAAATTTTTATATGAGACGCTCGATTCCGTCTCCCAGATGGGGTTTCTGAGAAGGGAAATCCCTTCCTGTCTCAAGGATAATTTGAACCCGAAATTTGAACTGCGGCCCTATCAGGAAGAGGCCTTTATCCGGTTCTTCCACTGCTTCGAAAAGGACTTTCCGGGAAAGGATTGGCCCCTGCATTTTCTCTTCAACATGGCCACCGGTAGCGGGAAAACCCTCATCATGGCGGGGTTGATACTCTACCTGTATAAAAAGGGCTATCGCAACTTTCTCTTCTTCGTCAACTCCACCAACATCATCGAAAAGACGCGGGACAATTTCCTCAACTCCATTTCATACAAGTATCTTTTCAATGAAACGATTCATTTCGGGGCCAATCCTATTTCGATAACGCAGTGCCCCAATTTTGAGGGGGTCAACGATAATGATATCAATATCTGTTTCACCACCATCCAGAGACTGCATTCCGACCTGACCACGGAAAAAGAAAACGCCATTACCTTTGTGGACTTCAGGGACAAGCAAATCGCCCTTTTGGCAGATGAGGCCCACCATATCAATGTCAGTACCAAATCCGGCAGGGAATTGTTGGAAAGTTGGGAAAATACCGTCGAACGGATCTTTCGTCAAAATGAAGATAATCTCCTGTTGGAATTCACCGCCACGCACGATTTCGAAACGCCGCCGATGGTGGAAAAGTACTGCAACAAGGTGTTGAATCGGTATGACTTGTTGCAGTTCCGCAACGACCGTTTCTCCAAAGATGTGGTCATCGTGCAATCCGACTTCGATCTGAACGAGCGCATCCTGCAAGCCCTCATCCTCAATCAATACAAACAGGAAGTGGCGGCGAAATACCAGATCAACCTCAAACCTGTAATTTTATTCAAGGCCCAGCGCACCATTGCCCAGTCCTGGGAGAACAAGGCCAACTTTCACAATTTGGTTGAGGCTCTCACGGAAGAGGATATAGCCCGCCTTCGCAGTTCGGATATTGCCCTCGTTTGGCGGGCATTTCAATTTTTTGAAGCTCATCATATCAGCGACGCCCAATTGGCGGAACGCTTGAAGCGGGCCTTCCATGAAGATTACTGCATCTCCGTCAATGCGGAAAAAGAGAAGGAGAAACACCAAATCCTCGTCAACACACTGGAAGACCGGGACAATCCGATCCGCGCTATTTTTGCCGTGCAAAAACTCAACGAAGGTTGGGATGTGCTCAACCTCTTTGACATCGTCCGCTGTTACGAAACGCGTGATTCGGGAAAGAACAGAATTGGGAAAACGACCATTTCCGAGGCCCAACTCATTGGTCGCGGGGCCCGTTATTTCCCATTTGTTTTACCCGGGAATTCGGATCGTTTCCGTCGGAAGTTCGATGATGACCTAGAAAATGAATTACGCGTTCTGGAGGAGTTGCATTACCATAGTATCCATGATTCGCGGTATATTTCCGAGCTGCGAACAGCCCTGATTGCCCAGGGAATGATGGATGAACGCGAAGTGATCCGCAAATTGAAGCTCAAAGACCCGTTTAAGAAGACCGACTTCTACAAATTTGGTGTAGTTTGGCTCAATGACCGCCGCCGAAAAAATTATCAGAACGTAAAATCCTTTACTGATTTGGGGGTGAAGATGAAAAACCACATTCACGATATTGCCACAGGTCACGGCGGTGTCCAAACCGTTTTGGAGGACGGGGGACAGGGCCTGATTGTGAAAGATGAAAACCGCCGGGATATGAGGGTCAGAGACATCAACCGGAACATTGTTCAGTCTGCCATTGCACGCAATCCATTCTTTACCTTTGTCTCCCTGAGACGCTATTTCCCAAATTTGGGATCCATCCGGGAGTTCATTGAATCTGAAAATTACCTTGGGGGCTTGGAAATTACTTTTGAGGGGCGGGTGTCCAGGCTGAAAGACAACCGCAATGAACAACGAGAAGCCGTCAGTGGGCTCTTACGCCAAATCGAATCTGAAATTCGTCAGCAAATCACCGAATACGAAGGTTCGCGAGGTTTCAGGAGCTTTAGAGCCCATAAAATCTTCAAGGATAAAGCGTTGAAATTTGACCCTCGAAGCCCACAGTCGAAAGAAGACGCGCAATTCGCCCATTTCGTATCCTCCAAGGACTGGTTTCCCTTCAATACCATTTACGGCACCAGTGAGGAAAAGGCCTTCGTTCGCATGCTCGACCGGCAAATGGAAAACCTGAGAAAAAAGTACGACCGCATTTACCTGATGCGTAACGAAAGGCATTTCAAAATCTACAGATTCGATGACGGCCAGGCATTTGAGCCGGATTTTGTTCTGTTTTTGCGGGAACATGATGGGAACATGCTCATCTATCAGGTATTTGTGGAACCCAAGGGAAAGCACCTGAAAGCCCACGAAAAATGGAAACAGGACTTCTTGAAGCAGTTGACGGAGAAATTCGAGGGAAAAACATTGGAATTCAACACCTTGGGTAAAACGGAAAAATTCAGACTGGTGGGCGCCCCATTTTATAACCTGGAGGATGAAAACAGGTTCAAGAAAAGCCTGTACGAGGTGGTAAAAGATTAAGGCCCCGTCCGTGGTCCGTTCCTAATTCCCAATACGCGCCTCTTATCCTGTCCGCCTGTCCTGCCGTAGTCTTTAGACGAAGCAGGATTTATTTACCGAAATTGTTGGGGGACAGGAATGTCCCCCCTCCTTTTTTAAATCTGCGCTAATCTGCGTCATCTGTGGTTAATCCCAAATTAAATTCCGTGGTCGACCCCGGCAGATTTTCCTATCGACTCCGCCGCGGAAAATTTCACCATCGACTTCTAGAACCAGATCAGCCCCCGACGGGCAACCTTCAACCAGCCATAAACATGAATCCGAAGACCATCCTCTCCCTTTCCCTCAATTCCCTTGCCATTTTTCTGTTATCCTCCTGCTGCCCTGCCGAGGGCGCCGAATCCAATGCGGTCGACCTCTTCGACGGAAAAAGCCTGGACGGCTGGCAAAACTTCGGCGGGGGAAACTTCTACGTCGAAGACGGGGCCATCGTGGGGGAAGCGGCCATGGGGCTTCCCAACAGCTTTCTGGCCACGGAAAAGATGTACGACAATTTCGAAATGGAAGTGGAATTCCTGGTCGATCCCATGCTCAATTCCGGAATTCAGATTCGCAGCAACACCTATTCGACCGAAACCACCACTATCCGTTGGGGCGGTCGTTTTAAGCCGGATGGAAGCAAAGATGTTAAAGAGAGGGCTTGGCCGGCGGGCCGGTTCTGGGGCTACCAGATCGAAATCGATCCCACCGAAAGGGCCTGGAGCGGCACGGTTTACGAAGAGGGGGGCCGTGGATTCCTACACACTCCAGGAGAAAACGAGGAAGCCAATAAAGCTTTCCGGCAAGGAGAATGGAATCACTTTCGCATCATCGCCGATGGCGATCACTTCCGGACTTGGCTCAATGGCGTTCCGGTGGCCGACGTTCGGGACAATCTGACCGCCACAGGCTATATCGCCTTACAACTGCACGGCATCGGAAATAACACCGAAAAGGCGGGCATAAAAGTGCGGTGGCGCAATATCCGGCTGACGGAACTCGATTGAGAGCCCCCTCACCGGGGATTCCCAAAATTTTAATCCCCGCTCCCCCATATCTTAGGGGAGGTAAACCCCCGAGGAGTGCTGTTGGGCGTAATATTGGGCGCCCGGGCCTCGCCCGCCAATTGGGCGAGCTTCTTTTCCAATCTTTGAAATACCTTGGGGCGCGTTTGGCCCAGGTCGTTTGTTTCATGCGGATCCTCCCTGAGGTTGAACAATTCCCAGGTCTCCTTTTCTCCCGCCGTAGTAAAATTGGTCAAAACATCTCCGTTGTGGATCAACTTCCATTGTCCCATCCGTATAGCGCCGTGAAAGGGGGTCAGGTTCAGGAGGATCCACTTGTGCGGACTCTTTTTGCCTTGGGAGATGGTGGGCCAGGCATTTTTGCCATCAAGTGGTTTTTGGGCCTCATCTTCCGCGCCGGCCAGCTTCAACAAGGTGGGATAAAGGTCCACTATGTGAAGGGGTTCTCGAACCACCGATCCCGCTTGGAGAACCCCGTCCCAAGCCATGATGGAGACTACGCGAACACCTCCTTCGTAGAGCGTTCCTTTTCCCCGGCGCAAATTGCCGTTGGAACCCAGCCGGGGAATTCCGCCATTGTCGGAACAGAAAAAGATCAGTGTGTTCTGGCGAGGCAGATGTCGATCGGCCGCCTGGATAATGGCGCCGACCGCATCGTCCATACTGGTGACCATGGCGGCAAAGGTGCGGCGGTCCGCCTCCGCAATATGGGCGTTGCGCTCCAGATGGTCCTCGGTTGCCTGTAGGGGTGTGTGTGGCGCATTGAAGGGAACGTAGAGAAAAAGCGGCTTTTCCGGGTTCTGTTCCGCGATGATCCGGGCCGCTTCCCGGCCGATCAGGTCCGTGGTGTACCCCTCCTCGTAGACGGGTTCGCCATCGCGATGCCAATCGTGCCCGCCATCGCGGATATGAGTGAAGTAATCCAAAGCTCCGTTGTAATGACCGTAGTGATGATCGAAACCGCGCTGCAGGGGCAAATAATCCCTTTGGAAATGCCCCAGGTGCCACTTGCCCACGATTGCCGTGGTGTAGCCGACTCGGCCCAGAGCAGAAGGCAGCGTCTGCTCATCGAGGGGAAGTCCATGGCTTGCCCAGGGCCTCACCACACCACACTGCAATCCGAGCCGCAGAGGGTAACGCCCGGTCAGTAGGGCGCCGCGGGTAGGCGAACAAACGGGTTGCACGTAAAATTGATCCAACTGCGTTCCGCGACGGGCCAATCCGTCCAGATGGGGAGTCGCAATCACGCCGCCATGGTAGCCGACATCGGCCCAACCGAGGTCATCTGCCATCATCAAAATAATGTGTGGGCGATTTTCACCCGATAATCCACTGACCCAAAATAAAGACCAGAGGGCCAATCCCAAAAAATGTCTTGCAAGTTTCATTCCATTAAAAAGGAAGGTTGAGGTAAGATTTACCATACCATGCTATTCCAAGCCAGAATTGATTGCCCCGAAACCGGCCTTTGTCCCGGGATGATTGTCCCAAGATCATTGACTTCACTGCTAAAAAAACAAAACTTGGCATCCTTATGCTCGAATCAGTTGGACAGAGCCGTAGCGCGGCATTGGGAACGGTATCATGCCGCCCCATCCTCGTCCCGGCCATCCCCCATCGGTGAACCATGAAACTGCACGCAATATTGAAAAACGAAACGGTGGCCGACGTCGGGTATTTTAAACCGGTCAAGGTCCACGAGGGCAAGAACATGCGGGCCGCAGTTAAGCGCATGCGCAAGGGAAAGTCCGGCTGCCTCCTCGTTCTGAAGGGAAGGAAGCTCACGGGCATTTTCACTGAGCGCGACTTCCTGACCCGGGTTTTGGTTACAGATGAGGCTCTCGACCTCCCCATTTCGAACTTTATGACCCCTAATCCGACGGTTGCCCGAATCGACGAGCCGATTTACCGTGTACTGGCCCGTATGTACGCCGGAGGAATGCGGCATCTTCCCGTACTCAGCAAACGGGGTCGGCCCATCGGAACCATCTCGGTCGGGCAAGTGGCCTATTTCCTGGCCGACCTTCACCCGACCATGGTCTACAACCTCCCCCCCGACCCCGCCAAGTATCCTTCGGCTCGCGAAGGAGGATGAGCCCGGAAAGAATAGCGAGATGAATTGCCCCTTCTGCAATTACGACAATATGTCGGGCGCGGCCACCTGCGATAACTGTGGGCAGGATTTGACAGAGCTCGATCTGCCACGCCCCCGCTCGGCCATGGAGGCCAGTATCATGGAAACTTCGCTCGCCGCTCTCCACCCCAAATCTCCCGTTATTGTGCCTCCGGAAGCGACGGTGGCCGAGGTAATTCGCATACTCTGTGAGCAACACATCGGTTGCGTGCTTGTAGGCAGCAAGGACAAGGTTGTGGGAATTTTCAGCGAACGCGACGCGCTCACCCGCCTGGCCGATCGCTACAAGGAAAGGGCCTCCCTGCCCATCTCCCAATTCATGACGGCCCATCCGGAACAGCTCGATCTCGGCGCTCCCATTGCCTTCGCCCTGGATCGGATGTCCCTCGGGAGTTTTCGCCACCTTCCCATCACCCGCTATGGCCGGCTCGAAGGAATCATCTCTACCCGGGACATC
Organism: Opitutales bacterium; assembly: GCA_965218995.1. Lineage (GTDB taxonomy): Bacteria > Verrucomicrobiota > Verrucomicrobiia > Opitutales > UBA2995 > JAABVD01. The sequence goes on along the minus strand of CBDCML010000004.1, from coordinate 72,775 downwards.
CTCCGTTTCCTGAGCGAATCCTACCCGGATCTGATTCCGCCCAAATCCTGAAACATGACCCGGCCGGCCCCCGGAATATTTAAAAGCCGGGGAACTTTTGTGGGCCGACGGGGTCGGGCCAAGCGGCGCAACTGTGCTCAACCCCGAACAGTTGAGGCAAAGCAGGAGAATTGGGCTTTATTTCCACAGGAAAAGTATGTCAGAATAGTCGGTTTTCATGAGCAAAGTATCCGTGCCAAAAAGACGCAAGGTTCCCTATTTCAACCGGGAATTGAGCTGGCTCGCTTTTAACCGGCGCGTTCTGGAGCAAGCCGCCAGTGAAAAATACCCCATCCTGGAAAGGGTAAAGTTCCTGTCCTTCGTCAGTTCCAACTTGGATGAGTTTTTCGAAATCCGGGTAGCGGGCCTCCTGCAGCAGGCCGATTCCAATGTGGGTGAGCTCAGCGTGGATGGAATGACCCCGCGGGAGCAACTCGATCGGATCCACCCGATCGTGGTAGCATTGGTTGATGATCAGTACCGGTGCTGGCGGGAGCAGTTGATCCCTGCCATGAAACGCAAGCGTATCGAATTCCAGACTCCCGAGACCCTGAGTAAGGGTGAGCTTTCCTGGTTGGAGCGCTATTTTCAAAAGGAAGTCTATCCCGTTTTGACTCCCCTGGCTATTGATCCAACCCATCCATTCCCCCAAATCGGCAACAAGACCCTCAACCTCCTGGCCTGGGTAAAGGAAAAAAGCGAAGGAGAGGAAGAGCCCATTCGGATGGCCGTCATACCGGTGCCCCGAATCCTCAATCGCGTGGTGGAAATCGAGACTTCCACCAAGGCACAACGTTTTATTTTTTTAAGCGACATGGTGAAGATCTTCGCCCATACCCTTTTCCCGGGTTATCGCATAAAGGAGGCTCACGCATTTCGCATAACCCGCAACAGCGACCTTTATTTCGACGAAGAAGAGGTGGGGAATCTTCTCACGAAAATTGAGGAAGAGCTCTGGAATTTGAGGAAAAATGATCCCGTCCGGTTAGAGATTGAAGACGGAGTGGATGATTTGCTTTTGGCGGAGTTATTGTCGCAAATCAAGCTGTCCAAGGAGTATGTCTTCCCCATAAACGGGCCATTGAATCTGATGCGTTTGCGGAATTTCGAGAACATGGTTCCCCGTCCGGACCTCAAGTTCAGGCCATTTATTCCCTACATCCGGCCTCCGCTGAACAAGGCGGAATCCATTTTTTCCGTTTTATCGCGGGAGGAAATCCTGCTGCATCATCCCTACGATTCCTTTACCCCCGTGGTCGAATTCATCGAACAGGCCGCTCGCGATCCTCAAGTTTTTGCCATCAAGCAAACCCTTTATCGCACCAGTGGGGACAGCCCGATCATCAACGCCTTGAAAGAAGCCTCCCTCAACGGGAAGCAGGTCACCGCCCTGGTGGAATTGAAAGCGCGGTTTGATGAGGCCAACAATATTCAATGGGCGCGGGAGTTGGAGGAGGCCGATGTCCACGTGGTGTATGGGTTGACCCATTTGAAGACCCATTGCAAATGCTGCCTGGTGGTGCGGCGCGAACCGGATGGCCTCAAACGTTACGCGCACCTGGGAACGGGAAATTACAATCCAAAGACGGCCCGTCTTTATACCGATCTCAGTTACCTCACCATGAGGGCCGATATTACCAAGGAGGCGGCCGACCTCTTCAACTCACTGACCGGATTTGCCCGGTCCCCCAGATTCAACGTCCTCAAGGTCGCGCCTTTCAACCTGCATGAAGACATAAACAAACTCATCCGCCAGGAAGCCCAAAACGCCCGCGATGGTAAACCGGCCAAGATCATGGCCAAGCTCAATAGCCTGATTGACCAGGAAACCATCGATAATCTTTACACCGCTTCCATCGCCGGGGTTGAAATCATCCTGATTATTCGGGGCATTTGCGGTCTGGTCCCTAAGGTAAGGGGTTTGAGCGATAATATTCGCGTTATCAGCATATTGGGACGCTACCTGGAACATAGCCGGGTTTACTACTTTGAAAACGGCGATCGCCCATCCCTGGTGTTCAGCGGCAGCGCCGATTGGATGCCCCGCAACTTCTACCGCCGCATTGAATGCGTATTCCCGGTGACCTCACCCAAGATGAAAAAACGCCTGATGCAGGAGTTGCTCTTGAAATACATGGAGGACAACAAGTACGCCAAAGAATTGCAGCCCAACGGCGCCTATGCCGCCATAGAAAACAACGGCAGGGAAGGAGAGTTTTCCATCCAGGAGTACCTTATGGCAGAAACCGAGAGACTGCGCATGAAATTGCACTGAGCGGAGTTTTTAAACGGGCCTATGCCAAAAGGTCTTCCCAACCGGGGATGAAATTCCCCTAGCCGCTCCTTGCCCTCTCTTGGAAAATGGTCAGGTTGAGGAAATGGCGCATGCGGCAAAACGGGTGTTGGTCAGCGGATCGTCCGGCCTTGTAGGATCAGAGGTTTGCAGTTTCTTTCATGCCCGGGGCTTCCGTGTTCACGGTATCGACAACAACCAACGAGCCGTTTTCTTCGGGCCCCAGGGTGACACGCGGTGGAATCAGTTTCGGCTTTCCAGGAACTTGCCCGATTTTGTGCACCACGAAGTCGATGTACGAAACCGAAAGGGTATACTCGACCTCGTGGCGACCCTGAAGCCCGACCTGATCGTGCATGCCGCGGCCCAGCCGAGCCACGATCGATCCGCCGCAATCCCCTTCGATGATTTCGATACCAACGCCGTCGGCACCCTGAACCTGCTCGAGGCCAACCGTCAGGTAAACGTGGATGTCCCCTTCATCCACATGTCTACCAACAAGGTTTATGGAGATGGGCCCAATGGCATAGCACGCCAGGAGCTGAAAACGCGCTGGGACTTCGCCGATCCGGTCTACCTTGGGGGAATTCCTGAGACCTTCCCCATCGATCAAACCAAACATTCGCCCTTCGGCGCTTCCAAGGTGGCCGCCGACATAATGGTGCAGGAATACGGACGCTATTTCGATATGCCCTCCTGCTGCCTGAGGGGCGGCTGCATCACCGGTCCAAACCACTCCGGGGTGGAACTTCACGGCTTTTTATCCTACCTGGTCAAATGCCACCTCGAAGGGATTGAGTACAAGATTTTTGGCTACATGGGCAAGCAGGTGAGAGATAACATCCACTCCGAGGATGTGGCGCGGTTCATGTATTCCTTTTTCAAGACGCCCCGTTGCGGGGAGGTCTATAACCTGGGCGGAGGAAAAGAGAATTCCTGCTCCATCCTGGAAGCGTTTGAAATCGCAACTGAATTTTCCGGGAAAAAGCAAATTTTCTCCTATCGGGAGGAAAACCGACCGGGGGACCATATCTGTTATTACAGCGATCTATCGAAAATGAGGAGCCACTACCCGGACTGGGATATTACCCTTTCCTTGCCGGACATCGTCAGTCAGATCGTTCGGGGATGGAAATTCCGCCGAGGACTTGGGGATTTAGCAGGCTACCTTCGGCTCGATTGGTAGATTATCCCCATCCAAGCCGCGATTATGAGCAACCCTCCCATCTCCCGTACCCACTCGACCGCGATACTGCTCATCGTTACCACGTTGAAAACTTCCTTCAAACGAAGATCCCCCGCCGATTTCACCACATCGGGAATCAGGATAGCTGCCCAAACCAGGGCTATGATACCGATAACCAATGGAATGGCCCGGAAAGCTAGGCCCAGGCCAAATAACAGGCAGGCCCCAGCCGCCGCTCCCCACATCGCCATCCAAATGACTGGATCGGGGTCGTTAAATTGAAGGACCGCCCCCAATAGGAAAATCAGGAAAAATATCCAGTTCAGCATCTTCATCATGGCCCCCTCGGGATTGAAACCCAGAGGAATTGCCCACCCTACGGCTTTTCCCGAAACAATTCGAGACTATATGGAAGGGAATTCCCTTGCCGCCCTGTTCCCCGCGGCGCGGCTAAGGTTGAGGATTGAAGCGCCCCGCCTTACAGCTAGATTGAGGGATAACCCATGAAACGAATGCTCAGCCTTCTCTGTCTGGGAGTAGTCGGTCACCCCGCTTCGGCCCAAGACAACGCCAGTATCCTCCGGGACGTGGAATATGCCGTGGTGGACGCTATCTCCCTCAAACTCGATCTCTATTTGCCCGATGCGCCCGAGCCATCCACCCTGATTGTTTGGGTGCATGGAGGGGCTTGGCGCAGTGGATCAAAGGATCGGGTAGCCATCAAGGACATGCTGAAACTCGGATTTGCCATTGCCAGCGTGGATTATCGGCTCACCCTGGTAGCTCCCTTTCCCGCCAATGTGCACGATATCAAGGCCGCCATTCGCTTCCTCAGGGCCCACGCCGACCGCTTCGGCTTCAGAAAGGAACCGTTTGTCATAGCCGGGGCCTCCGCCGGAGGCCATCTGGCGGCTCTGGTCGGAGTCAGCAATGGCCATGCCGCATTGGAAGGGACCGTGGGAGAGTATAAGGATCAATCGTCCGATATCGCGGCTATCGTGAGCTTTTACGGCGCCAGCAATTTGACCACCATACTCAAACAGTCCACCCCACATGGCCTCGGCGTCCGAGTGCCCGCTTTGCAACTCCTATTGGGGGGGTCCCCCGAAGAGCTTCCCGGAAAGGCCAAACTGGCCAGTCCGGTGTTTCATGCCGACGCATCGGATCCTCCCCTGTTACTGATACACGGGGACCAGGACCCCCAGATGCCCATAAACCAATCCCATGAATTGCATGGAGCGTACAAACGCCTGGGGCGGCCCGTCCACTTCGAGGTGGTATACGGAGGAAGCCACGGCGGCGCCCCCTTCTTCGATCGGGAACGGCTGGATCTGGTCCATGACTTCTTGCGAAAACACTTGGAATAACGGGTCCGATTGATGAGCTTGCAATTGGAGAGCCCCAGGGTCCCCTTGATGATATGAGCAAAATTTTCGCTAATCTGAATCCCGAACTCTTCCGTTATGCCCTGGATGTGTCCCTCCGGGATAATGACATCAAAAGACGCTTGCGTCGGGAAACCGCCGCACTTCCGGAGGGCCGCATGCAGATCACTCCGGAACAGGGCCAGTTCATGGCTTTGCTCATAGCGCTTATGGGAGCCAGGCAGGTCCTGGAGATAGGAACGTTTACCGGTTACAGCACGCTGTGCATGGCCGAAGCCCTCCCCGAGGATGGACGGATCATCGCCTGCGACTGTAGTGAGGAATGGACCTCGATAGGACGGCGTTATTGGCGGGAGGCCGGGGTTGCGGAGAAAATCGATTTGCGAATCGGGGATGCCAAAACTTCCCTGGACCATTTACTGCAAAAGGGGAAGCAGGAGGCTTTCGACCTTATTTTCATCGATGCGGATAAAGGCGGCTACGACACTTATTATGAAAAGAGTCTGCAATTGGTCCGGCGCGGCGGATTGGTCATGGTGGACAACGCGCTTTGGGGAGGGCGGGTTGCGGACGATTCCGTTCAGGATGAGGAAACGCAATCCATACGTAAGCTAAACGAGAAAATACGCGATGACGAGCGGGTTGAGGCCAGCCTGATTTTGGTGGGCGACGGGCTCTACCTGGCCCGAAAAAGAAGTAGCAGAACTCCGCTTATTTCCTCCACTGCTTTCAATTCCACAATAAGGTAATTTTCTATTAAAATATCTATTCGAAATCCACAATTCCTAATTTTTGCAAAGCAACTCTGCAGCCTGCCATGGAGGTGGGAAACCGCGCATCAATGTCATTTTATCTACAGGTCAGCCTGAAGGATCCTTTCACAACTACCCAATCAAATGAAAAAAACGATTATCACCGTAACCCTATTTTCACTTATCTCCAACCCGGCCTTCGGCCACGGCTCCGCCCAGGATCCACCGGCTGACGAAGACCGGAAAATCACCTTTCCCGACACACCCCCCTACAAGACTCTTGTTCTCGATCCGCATACCCACACGGTTTTTTCCGATGGCCACGTTTGGCCGCGGATCCGGGTTGGCGAGGCTTTGAGGGACGGGGTGGATGCTCTGGCTATTACCGACCACCTCGAGTTCCAACCCCACCTCGAAGATATTCCGCATCCCGACCGGAACCGCGCTTACCTCGATGCAAAAAGTTCCGCCAAGGGCAAGCCCCTTATCGTCGTCCCTGGGGTGGAAATCACCCGTAACGCGCCTGCCAGCCACATGAACGCTATTTTCATCAAAGATGCTAACGCCTTATTCCGGGCTCCGGTCCCTACAGAACCTTTCGATGTAAAGGCCTACAGTGAAAAAGCGGAAGAATGGCCCGCCCAGTTGGCCGTAGAGGCGGCAAACGAACAAGGCGCATTTGTATTCTGGAATCATGCCTATTGGACCCGCGATTTTCCCACTGGAATTCCCCTCATGCCGGAATTTCACAGAAAAAACATCGAAAAAGGATTGCTCCATGGCATTGAAATCGCCAATGGCCAAAGTTACTCTGAGCACACCTTTCAAATGGCCCTCGACTACAATCTGACCCTCATTGGGGTGTCTGACGTTCATAACCTGATTGATTGGGATTACCAACCGCACCTGGGAGGCCACCGTCCGGTAACCCTGGTCCTGGCCAAAGAAAAAACCTCCGAATCCATCAAGGAAGCCCTTTTCGACCGGCGCACCGTCGTCTGGTTTAAGAATAGCTTGATGGGCCGGCCTCAACACCTGGGCCCGCTACTGGAGGCTTCGTTGTCACTACACGATGCCAGCTACGGCGAGGGAGAAATCTTGCATGTTTCCATCACCAACACTTCGGCCGCGGATTTTCACCTCCGCAACAAAAGCATCTACAGTTTCTTCCACCACACCGACCTGATTACAATTCGCCAACACTCCACCGAAAAGATTAGGGTGAAAACCGGAACCAAGGTTGGCGAAGCCGAGCTCGATTTCGAGGTTTTGAACGCCTTCACCGCCCCCAAGCAAACGGCCTCGCTTAAATTGCTGGCCAGCGTGGAATGAGAGGAACAATTTAGCTGGTCAACAGATACAGGCGAGACAAACAGACTATGGTTCAACGAGGTCAATTGGCAGGTATTCCGCATACCTCGCAAAATCCTTATCTTTCGTTAGAATCCTTACCTTCCAGGCCACGCAACAGGCACAGAGCAAAAAATCGGTGTGAGAACCCTGAATGCCATTGCTACGACAGACATTGAAAAAGGAAGCGGCCAATTCAAAGATCGGATCTTCGAGACGCATGCTTGGAAATGCCCGTAAAATTTTTCGGATCTCTTCAAATTGTCTTTTCTCTTTTATCCCTGAGAGCGCTTCCTGGCGCACAGGACCAATCATCACTACCTCGTCATTCTCGATAAACTCTTGCAGCAAGGAGACCGCCCGGCTTTTTCGACCTCCCTTCCGAAACGCTTCGGACCATACGTCAGAATCCACCAAAACCATCATCCTCTCCGATACATTTTTGGCTTGTAGTTCTCATAATAATCAACCGTGCCTATGGCTTTTAAGACCTTTTTTTTCTCCCGGCGCAATACGTACTCCTGCAAGGCTTCATTGACAGTGGCCTTTTTTGTCTTTTGGCCTCCTATCTTCAGGGCCTTGTTCAATAAATCGTCATCAATGGCTAAATTTGTCGGCATGTGTAAGCGCTTACACATCCGCAACCGGTCGTCAATGGAAAATCGGAGGAAAAGGGCGACGGGCTTTACCTGGCCTGAAAAAGAGGTAGCAGGACCGCGCTTATTTCCTCCACTGCTTTCAATTCCAAAATAAGCTGATTTTCTAATTCCCCTCTACGCTCTTGGCCTTCTTTGCGAGAGCCCCTTCCTAATCTGTCCCATCCGTGGTTCCTTTGTTCGATCAAGATCAAGATCACGATTATGATCACGATCACGATCACGATCACGATTATGATCAACCTCCGCGCCTCTCACCCCTTTTGTGCCTTTTGCACTCTTTTGTGGCTATTTAGCCCATACATCCTGTCCACCTGTCCTGCCGTAGCCATAAGGCGAAGCAGGATCCATGTTCAATTCCTAGTTTCTGGGTTCTGGTTACTGGATGCATAAACCTTCCCCATTTTCTCTCGCCAAGACGCCAAGTTCGCCAAGATTTTCTTTTTTTTAACCCCTTTCTTTGCGCTCTCCGCGAACTTTGTGAGAGTCTCTTTCCCCTCTGTGCCCTCTGAGTCCTTGTAGGTCTCCCAATCATGAATTTACCGGCTTTTGAGCGCTTTCGAGAATGGGTCCAAATCACTCGTCGCAGAAAGCGCTCGAAAAAGCCTTTGATCGTGCCAATGGTTATGGTTGAACGTGCCAGGAACCCCCTGCGAAGCGGTTGCTACCACCTCGCAGGGACTTCGCAAGAGATCAATCTGAGTTCCGAACTTACTTATGCTGAGTTCATCGCAGAGCGGAGATCCTGCGAAGTATCCTGGCTGAATATCAAACAGTTATCAGAGCCCCATGCTACGGCAGGTAAGCTCGCCTCTACAAGAGTGATATAAGCCATGGAAAATAAAAAATACCATTATATAGCCATCGACATCTCCAAGTCTGACTTGGAAGTGAGAACCCAAAATCACCGTTGCAGCTTAAGCAACAATCCCACCGGCTTTAAGGCCTTGGTTAAAATCGCCGGCCGGCAGGACCAACCCCTGGTGGTTTGCGAAGCAAGCGGTGGATACGAACGCCCTATGATGGATTATCTTCATCAAAAGCAAATAGCGGTGGTTCAGGTCAATCCCAGGCTCATCCGCAGCTACGCGCGCAGCGAAGGCCTCAAAGCCAAGACTGATCCCATAGATGCCTTGATGATTCTGGGTTTTGCCCAGGAGAAACGCTTGCAACCAGGCGCTGTCCCCGATCCCATCCGCCAAGAACTGGCCGCTTGGCTGGATCGAAGAAGTCACCTCACCGAGCAGTTGGCACGCGAGAAGAACCGCATCCAAAACAGTCCGAAGTGTATCAAAGGCGATATTGAGTGGATGATCAAACGCATAGAAAAACGCATAGAAGTTATTGATAATCGAATCCGAGACCTCGTGAAAAAGGATCACCAGCTCAGCCAAGAAGCCCGCCTGCTTCAATCGGTTTCCGGAGTCGGCCCAGTCACGGCCTGGACCCTGTTGGCCTACTTCAGTGAACTGGGAAAGCTCAAGCGCAATCAAATAGTCGCCCTCGCTGGTATAGCTCCCTACAATAGGGACACCGGCAGGTTCAAAGGCAAACGCAAGATTGAAGGGGGACGGGCCAAAGTCAGAAAATGCCTCTACATGGCAGCCCAGACTGCGGCCATCCATAATCCGGTCATTAAACCTTATGTGGAAGGATTAAGAGCCAGAGGTAAACCGTACAAATGCGCTATGGTTGCGGCCATGAGGAAGATGCTCATCCACCTTCATTTTCTTATGAAAAATCATCAATTAAGCCTTGCTTCGTGACACAGTTGCTCTGTGGTTATTCTCTCTCCCCCTCCATTTTCAAATCTGCGCTAATCTGCGGTTCATCTTCTTCCCAAATCCCAACTCTGTGGTCTCTGCGCTCTCTGTGGTTAATTTACTCGGCGCCTCTGAGCCCTCTGTGGTTATTCCCACTCCCCCATTCCTAATTCCTAATTCCTAATTGGCGCGCCCTGGCGCGCCTCTCCCCCCTCTAAAGCGGCATGATTTCGATGTTGCGGAATTCACACCCATGACTTTCCGCCTGCAGGGAAATGGTTCCGCTTTCGAGAAGGGTGCCGTCCTCTTTTTGGGGAAGCGTGTAGCGCAACACTTCCTTTCCGTTGATGAAGTGAATGAACTCCTCACTTCCTTTGACGTGAACCTCTATGCGAACCCATTCGTTCCAGGGATAGGTTTTCGAGGTGGATGAGGTGCAGTGTTTCTTGTGTAATTGGCCCTGGTAAATCACATGCGTGTCCGGAGTGCACAAATTTCCCGTGGTGCGCTTGGCCGGAGGATCTCCACCCAGGATTTGGATTTCGATGGAGGCGGGAAACTTCTGGTCTTTGTCCATGGATTCGGGGGTTTGCCCGTGGGCCATGATACCGGTGTTGCGCAGGGCCCAGCTCGGACCTCCCTCACTTTGTTCGCCGTAAAAACGGTACTCCATGCGAAACTTGTAGTGGGAAAAGGAATCCCGAAAAAAGATATGACCGAAACGATTGTCGAAAGACCCGAACTGATCGTAACTGGTTCTCAAAAAGCCATCCTCCACCCGGAAAATATTTCCGGGATTTTCCCCCAATTCGTAACCGTTAACTTTGACCGTCCAGCCATCGAGATTTTTTCCGTTGAACAACGAGATCCATTCCTTCCCCCCGGTATTGAGTTCGCGGATACGGAGGTTCCTCCAGGCCACCGACAGGGTGCCAACTTCGGCATCTATGCTGTGAACCTGCAGGCCGATAAATCCCTCCTTGTGGTCCCGATAGCGCTCCTGGTCGACCAGATCCGATACCGGGTTCCCGTTGATCCAGGTTTGGATGCGGGGTCCGTTCGCCACGATGCGGTAATGATTCCAGTCGTCGTTTTTGAAATGGGAATGCTCAATCCGCTTTTCTTGCGGGGTCATCCATCCCCCGGCACGCTCCCCATAGAGGTAGCCGGCAAGACCATTTTTCTTTTCAATTTCCACCTGGGGGCCGTAAACCGTCTCGATCTCCTTGCCCCGGACCGTTTCCCATCGGGCCTTGGAGCGTATTTGCACGCCTGAATTGAGGGGGTTGTTCAATTTGACCTCGAATTCCAGTTCGAAGTCGCGGTAGAGGTTCCAGGTGGTAAGGAAGGTGTTATGGCCCGGGCCGTTGATGCCCACGATGGCGCCGTCGCGTATCTCGTAAGTGGCGCCGCCGCCGCGAATGGTCCAGCCGTCGAAGTCCTTCCCGTTGAAGGGTTCGGACCAATTATCAGAACCTTCTACCGTTGCCCCGGAAAAAAAGGATGCTGCAGCCAAGCCGCAGATTAAGGAATGGAAGCGTTTATGCATGATGTATCTGTCGGGTATGGATTAAATGCCGGTGTCTTCCCACCACCCGCCTGGGGGCGTCCAGTCGGGATCGAGAACGGCGGCGTGTTGTTCTTCGAGAGCCGGTTTGGTGACCAACCTGGTCCTGACTTTATCGGCCTCAAATTGTTGAGGGTTGAAATTGGGATTGGGGGTGGGAAATCTGGCCTCCACTTCCATCAGCCAGGCCCTCAGCTTTTCCAACATCGACTTTGCCAGGATGGGATAATTCCCGGCCAAATCGGTGCTCTCGCCGGGATCCGTCACCAGGTTGTACAACTCGATGTGCCCATCTTCATGGTAATAGATCAGCTTCCAATCCCCTTCCCGGATGATGGAAGAGGGATCGCCGCGCTGATTGCTATAGTGCGGGTAGTGCCAGAAGAGGGGGCGGTCCTCAAGAGGCTTTCCCTTCAGCAGTGGTTTGAGGCTGGTCCCATCCACGTGCTGATTGGGCAGGAGGGGGATTCCCGCCAGGTCCAGGAGGGTCGGAAAAAAATCAGTGCCGGTTACGGGAGTATCCACGGTGCTTCCATTGACCGGGCTGCCGGGCCAGCGAATGTAAAAGGGTTCCCGAATTCCGCCCTCCCATTGGCGCCCTTTTCCTCCACGCAAAGGCAAATTGGAGGTGGACTTGCCGTCTCCGGCCGAAACGCCTCCGTTATCGGAGGTAAAGACCACGATGGTCTTATCCATGAGCCCGAGGGCGTCCAGGGTAGCCAGCACTTCCCCGACGGCGCTATCCATGGCTTCAACCATGCCTCCATATAGGGGATGGTCCTGCACCTGACGGACCGGCGAAGTGCGATCAATGAGAAAACGTTCCGTCGGCCGCGGTTGGGCGGCCGCCTTGGCCCGATATTTCCTCCAGAGATCCTTGGTAGTCTGGAGCGGACTGTGCACGTTGTAGAAGGACAGAAAGGCCAGGAAGTTTTCACCATTATGTTCCCGGATGAACTTGTTGGTTTCCGCCGCCAGACGGAAGGGTAGGTATTCTCCCTTGGGCCCGCTCTCCATGCGCGGATTGGAGTAGGGGGAAAAGTACCCACCGGGAGGGGAACCTCTGCGGAAACCACCCACATTGAATTCAAAACCGTGGTCATCGGGATGGGATCCCTCTGCGCCAAGGTGCCATTTACCGGCAAAAAATGTCCGGTATCCCGCCTCCCGAAAAGCTTCCGCGAGGGTGGTTTCCTGGTGATCCAACTGATGGTTGTAAAGGGCAGGAAGCAGAGGAGTATTGCGTTTCCATTGCTCGCCCATTCTGGCTCCGATCCATTCGGTGATATCGATGCGGGCGGGATATTTCCCCGTCATGATACTGGCCCGCGATGGACTGCAAACCTGACAGGTAGCGTATCCGTTGGTAAACCGGACCCCTTCCTTGGCAATGCGGTCGATATTAGGGCTTTCATAAAAGGTGCTGCCCTCCACCCTAAGGTCCCTCCACCCAAGGTCGTCAGCCAGAATAAAGAGCACATTAGGGCGGTCGGCTGCCTTTAGGCCCAGGCTGACCATGAGGATAACTGGAAGGAAGAGCCATAAGTGTTTCAGCATTTCATCACAGTCAAATGACGCCATCCTTCCGACACAAGAGGCTTTTCCGCATCCCAGGGTGGACTCACCCTGTCCCTTGCTTGCCAAGGTGGCCAACCTGATTAGGGTTCCTACGGTTATGGTGAAATATTTAAGTATTTGTCTAATCGTTCTGTTAAAAATTGGCCTGTTTGTCTCGGCGCGGCCCAACATCGTGGTCGTTTTGACCGATGACCAAGGATGGGGAGATCTCAGCATACATGGAAACTCCAACCTCAGCACCCCAAATATCGACCGCCTGGCCGAGCAAGGCGCCTCTTTTGACCGGTTTTACGTATGTGCGGTTTGTTCCCCTACCAGGGCCGAGTTTTTGACCGGTCGGTATCATCCACGCAGCGGAGTGTTCGCCACCAGCGCGGGAGGCGAGCGCATGGATCTGGATGAGCAAACCATTGGGGAAGTTTTCCAGGATGCTGGGTATTCCACCGGCATGTTCGGGAAATGGCACAACGGCATGCAGCATCCTTATCATCCAAACAGCCGGGGTTTTGACAAATTTTACGGATTTTGCTCCGGGCATTGGGGCCACTATTTCAGCCCGCTACTCGAGCACAATGGCGAGATCGTCCGAGGAAACGGATTTATCGTCGACGACCTGACGGATAAAGCGATGGACTTCATGGAATCGAAGGTGGAGCAGAAAAAACCTTTTCTGGCCTACCTGGCATACAATACACCCCATTCCCCCATGCAGGTGCCCGAACGGTTCTGGAAAAAATTTGCCGGTGCGGACCTGGAAATGCGCAACCGAGACCCCGAGAGGGAAAACCTGCAACATTCGCGAGCCGCATTGGCGATGTGCGAGAACATCGACTGGAATATTGGGCGACTGATGGAAAAACTGGATGAACTCGGTATTTCCGACGACACCATCTTCATTTTCTTCTGCGACAACGGTCCCAATGGCGCCCGCTGGAACGGCGACATGAAGGGCAGAAAGGGGTCGACCGATGAGGGCGGCGTGCGATCGCCATTCTTCATAAAATGGCCGGCAATAATTAGAGCCGGTAAACGGGTTCATTCAATAAGCGCCGCAATCGATCTTCTTCCCACCTTGGCCGACTTGGCTGGAATCGATTATACCCCACTTAAACCATTGGATGGCCTCAGCTTGAAATCCATCTTGCTCGGTGACTTTAGTCCGGCGCCCCAACGCATGATTTTTTCGCACTGGCGGGACAGGGTTTCGGTGCGTACGCAACGGTTTCGTTTGGATAATCGTGGCCAGCTCTACGACATGGTGAGGGATCCCGGGCAAGTCGTGCCCGCAACGGATGATCATCCAAAAATTGCCAAGGCACTTCGCCAAGTCGTAGCTGAATGGAAGAAGGAGGTAGTCTCTCAGCTTCACCAAGAAGAGCGTCCCTTTGTCATCTGCCATCCGGACGCCCCCATGACCCAGCTTCCCGCCCGGGATGGCGTCGCTCACGGGACTATCAAAAGATCGAACCGTTTCCCCAACAGTTCCTACTTCACCAATTGGACGGATAAAAATGATTCCATCACTTGGGGCGTTCAGGTAGCCACCGCCGGCGAGTACGCCGTTACGCTTTACTATGCCTGTCCCGAAAAAGACGTCGGTTCCACCCTGGAGCTCCGGTTTGGCGACTCCCTCTTGCGAACGACCATAACCGAGTCGCACGATCCCCCGATTATCGGTGCGGCAGAAGACAAGGTCGTTCGTCAGGAGTCCTATGAAAAAGATTTTAAGCCGGTAAACATCGGAACCATCGAGCTGGAGGAAGGCAACGGTACCCTCAACCTCTCGGCCCCGGAAATCCCGGGAGACCAAGCTATTGAATTCAGGCTGCTCACCCTTCGGCCCGTCGACACTTAGTGTGGAATTTGTTTGAAGGTTCACCTATAAACCCATGATTTGGATCACGGCATGGCATTTCTAAATACGGCAACCAAGATCATACTATCAACTGCCCTTTTCTTCCCCTGCCTTTGGGGCCAGGCCAAACCACCCAATTTCATCGTGGTCCTGGCCGATGATATGGGATTCTCCGACGCGGGATGTTACGGGGGAGAAATACAAACCCCCAACCTGGACCGGCTGGCCGCCGAAGGATTACGTTTTTCCCAGTTTTATTCGGCCGGGCGATGTTGGCCATCGCGGGCGGTCATCCTGACCGGTTATTACGCCCAGCAAGTCGGAATGGATCCCCGTAAAGGCAAGGAGTGGCCCATCTGGAGCCGCATGCTACCCTTGCGACTCAAGGAGAAGGGATACCGAAACTACCACTCCGGCAAATGGCACGTGAAAGGGACCCCGGTGGATCCGGAAAGAAGTGGGTTCGACCGTTCCTATTGGACCCGGTCCTGGGACCGTTTTTTCAGCCCCCAAAAACATTGGTTGGACGATCAACCCCTGCCCCCGGTGCCCCGGGGAACCGATTATTACGTGACCACCGATATGGCGGATCACGCCATCGAGTTTCTGGCGGAGCATGAACGGGAAACCCCGGAGCAGCCATTTTTCTGCTACTTGGCCTTTATCGCCCCGCATTTTCCCCTTCACGCGCTGCCCCAGGACATTGCCAAGTATGAGGACGCCTATTTGAGGGGTTGGGATGTGGTGAGAAAGGAACGGTGGGAGCGGGTGCAATCGATGGGGCTGGTCCAATCCGGGCTGGCCAGGAGGCGCGGGGATATCTTCCCGCCGTGGAATTTGTCTCAGGAAGAACTGATCGATCAAATTGACACCGGGGAGGTGGGTTTCGCTTTGCCGTGGGAGGAATTGACGGCCGAGCAACAACGCTTTCAAGCAACCAAAATGGCCATCCACGCCGCCATGGTTGATCGAATGGATTACGAAATCGGCCGCGTCATACGGCAGATCTCGGCCATGGGAGAAGGGGACAACACCGTTTTCCTTTTCATGGTCGATAACGGCGCCAGTGGAGAAATCATCAACCGCGGCGATAAACACGATCCCTCCGCTCCCTTGGGTTCGGCCGGTTCCTACCTGTGTTTGGGGCCTGGTTGGTCGACCGCGTCCAATTCACCTCTCTCCCTCCACAAGCATTGGAACCACGAAGGTGGTATAGCCTCGCCTTTCATCGTGCATTGGCCCGGGGGAATTCAGTCGGGAGGGGAACTGCGTCATGTCCCAGGTCACTTCATCGACCTGATCCCCACCATCCTGGAGTTGGCTGGCATAGAGGCCGCAACCCCGGAAAGCGGCCCCGGCTTTCCCGGACGCAGTTTGGCGCCGGCCTTTGCGGGAGACCCGGATTGGGAAGATCGCGAGTTTTTCTTTGCCCATTCCGGCAACCGGGCTTTGCGCCGGGGCGACTGGAAAGCCGTCATGCGCCGCGATAACGGCAACCGCTGGGAGCTCTATCAAATTGCAGGGGATCGGGCGGAACTCCACGACTTGGCCCGGGCTCATCCCGAACGGCTCAACACACTGGTTTCCCGTTGGGAAGCGCTGCAAACCCAGTACGACGAAGATTTTCTGTCGGGTAGGGAAGAGAATTGAGCCGAAACAATTTAGAACCTCAATTGCCCAAGGGATATGAAATTCAAGTTTTTTACCTTAAGCTGTTTTCTTTGGTGGTCCGCCAGCAGCCTGATAGATGCCGTGGATAAGCCGAACATCCTGTGGTTATCATCGGAAGATCACGGCCCTCACTTGGGGTGTTACGGAGATCCCTATGCCACCACACCCCAAATCGACGCCTTTGCCGCGCGCAGCTACCGCTACACCAAAGCCAGTTCCAATGCTCCCGTTTGCGCTCCGGCACGTACCACCATCATCTCGGGCATGTACCCCCCGTCCACGGGAAGCCAGCACATGCGATCGAGGGCCCCCGCTCCATCCTACCTGAAATTTTTCCCCCTCTATTTGCAGGAAGCCGGTTATTACACCACCAACAACAGTAAGGAAGACTACAACCTGACCACCCATAACAAGGGTTGGGACGAATCCTCCAATAAGGCCCACTGGAAAAATCGCCCCGAGGGAAAACCGTTTTTTGCCGTATTCAATTTCACGGGTACGCACGAAAGCAAGATTCGCAATAAAAACCCCAACCCGGTGCACGATCCCGCCTTGGCCACCCTGCCCCCCTATCATCCGGATACCCCGGAAGTGCGCAAGGATTGGGCTCAATACTACGACCGGCTCACCGAAGCCGACCAAATTTTCGCGATGCGGATGAAAGAATTGGAGGAAGCTGGGCTGTCCGAGGACACCATCGTTTTTTTCTGGGCGGATCACGGTTCCGGCATGCCCCGCAGCAAACGTTATCCGGGTTGGTCGGGGTTGCACGTGCCCTTGATCCTGCATTTCCCTGAAAAATGGTCGCATCTGGCCCCCAAGGGCTACGAGGAGGGAGGCGGCTCCGGCCGGTTGGTGGCATTTATTGATTTCGCCCCGACCCTGTTGTCCCTGGCCGGTGTGACCATACCGGACTACTATCACGGCAATGCCTTCGCCGGAGACCAGCAGACGGAGGACCCGCCATACTCTTTCGGATTTCGAGGCAGGATGGACGAGCGGGCCGACTTTGTCCGCAGCATCACAGATGGGCGCTACATCTACCTGCGCAATTATTACCGGCACCTTCCTCACGGCCAGTTTGTCCATTACCAGCAACAAACTCCGACCACGGCGGTATGGTATGGAAAATTTCGGAATGGCGAATTGGATGCCATTCAATCCGCCTTCTGGGAACCGCGTCCGCAAGAGGAACTCTACGATTTGGAAAACGATTACCACTCCGTAAACAATCTGGCCGAATCTGACCATCACCAGCCCATAAAATCCAGGTTGAGCCAGGCTCTGGACGAACACATGGCAGCCACCGGCGATCTCGGGTTTCTGCCCGAACCCATGTTGCGGAAAATTATTTTGAGTGGAACATCCCCGGCGGAATCCAACCGCACTCAGTTGGGTCACGCTCCAACCTGGGGAAACGTCGTTTTGAAACTGCGCGATCTCGAAAAGGAATTACCCGGGAATCTGAGGCACCCACTTCCCGAGCGACGCTACTGGATACTCATGCAGGTCTTGGCCGAAGGCCCCGGAATTGCCTACGATCTCAACGAGCACCTTTTGGAAAAGGCCCTCGACGATGCCGAACCGATCGTGGCGGTGGCCGCGGCCGAGTGCTTGGGAAGGTTCAGTTCCCGCGAGGACCTTCAAGAAAAGGCCATTGCCACTCTAATGCGATACGCAAGGTTTCCCCAAAACGAGTTTATCCTCTCCATTCACGCCCTCAATGCCCTGGATCATTTGAAAAGCCAGGGACGATCTTTGCCGAAGGAGGCAGGTCAACTCACGGCCAAGCATGAAAAGATACCGAGATGGGGGAACAGTTATCGGCGACAACTCATCGATCGACTTTGATACATTTCCGGATACTGGATGCTAAAGGAGGGGGGACATTCCTGTCCCCCCTCCTTTAGCGGGTAAGCGGTGCGTCGAAAAGCTACCCCGCCCCGCTGCGAAGCTGCTTAGCGGAGCACGGTGCCTTTTCATTCCTAATTCCTCATTGCTTCCCATCCGTGAAATCCGTGGTCCTTTACAAGGCCCTGACCTTGGCCTGCAATTCGAGCGATCCCACCTCCGGGGCTACTCTCTTGAGCATTCCCATTATCATTTTTCCAAGGTCCTCATTGTCGGTCCTCTTGGCTAAAAAATAGAGCCGGTAAAGGTCTTCCTCGTCGGCAATGTTGGCCAAAGTCCGCAGCGCTTGCCGGGCCAAGTCGGCCTTCTCGCCGTTGACAAACCTGAACAACCGATTCTTGGCGTTGGGCAAATCCCGGTAGATCAGCGCCTCGATGGCGTTGGCGGCATCCGACTCGGAATCGGAGTTCAGCATTTTTTGCAACCGACCGTTCAGAGCGGGGCTCTGCATTCTTTCCAGAGCATGGATTGCAGCCTGTTTCATTCCCTGGTCGCGGCCGCCGAAGTGGCGGAGGATCAGGTCAACGGAACGTCCCCTTCCGTATGCCGCCATGGCGCGAATGGCCTGTATCCGGATATCCCTGTTACCTGTCTCGGCAGCCTCAAGGGCCAAGTCCTCGGCCTCCCTTCCCGAAAAGGCGGACAATCCCCCCAGAATAACCCGCCAATCGTCGGCGGAAAAATTCCCCCGTTCTTCCTGTGCCAGATTTTGCTTTCCGTGAGTCAGCGCGAGGTGAAGGGCAGTGGTGCGGAGATCAGGATCGGAACCCGACAAGGAGAATCGGAGGAGTTTGACCGATTGGCCGTGCCCCGATTCGACCAGGCGGGTCAAGGCGGCCTGTCGATTAGCCGAACTCAATCCCGATTCCTGAATTTGAATCAGTACCGCTTCCGCCGTTTCCGCCAGGGCAACGAGGGCACGCTCCAAATCCAACCGCAATTCCGGGGCCGGTTGTGAGCGGTAAGCCCGCTGCAGCGCCCGCGCCGCCTCTGCCGTCCCCAATTTGGCCAGGGCATGGATCGATTCGATGGCCAGAAGAGAATCGTCCCCCTCAAGTCCTTTGGAAAAGTAGCCTAGGGTATCGGGATCCTTCCGGTTCGCCAACGACCGGATGTAAGTCTGCCGGGCTCCGTCCTCGGAGGACTGGCGGATTGCTCGCTTCAAGGCCTCGGAGGCTTCCGGGCCAGGGATCTGTTCCAGCGCTTGACGGGCCAATTCCGCCTGCAAGGCGTTGCCCCCCGACATGATTTTGCTCAATGGCATTACCGCGGTTGCGGTTCCCACTCGCCCCAGTTGACGGAGGATGTATTTTTTGGCCTCATCCGAGACCACGGGATCCTTCAGGCAATCGAGCAAGCCCCGGGTCGTCTTTTCAGCTCCTTCACGTTGGCCCGGCGCGGTTTGGCGGGCCACAAAGGCAGCGAGTTGGGCGCGAGCCCGGTATTGGATTTCGGGATCTTCCTCAGAAAAACCCCGCACGATTTTCAACAGGTCCTCGGTGTATTGGTTGGACCATGAGGGGGAGGAAACCCCAATGGTCAGAACCAGGAAGGACACAATTTGCCTCAGGCGTTTCATGATAGTCAATGTTCGGTAAACATGGGGGTAAAGGGGTGGTTACCCGATCAAGTGGTAGGGGGCGCGGCGGGGACGGGTTTGCCAATTGGCCGCTAGGGGGTCGCCCACGATTCTTTCCGCTTTCGGATCCCAATCAATGGGACGGCCCAGCCGCTCCGAGATACCGGCCAAGTGACAAATGGTGGCGGTGCGGTGACCGATGCCCACGTGACAAATCGTTTGGTTGCGACTGCGGATACCATCGAGCCAATTCCGGCGATGGTCCTCCGATCGGTAGAGGCGCTGATCGGTCGTTTTCAGGACCGTGTTCTTCAGGGATGCCGGTTCGGTATCCAGTTTGTTTCCCCGGCTGACCCGAACTTCACCTTCTTCACCCATGAAGCGGATCATATGACCTTTGCCGTCGTAACCCCGAATAATTTTGGTTCCGTCGTCGTAAACGTAATACTGTAAGGGCTCCCCCTCATAACCTTTGGGAACGAAGTGAACAGGGCCGGTTTCATCCCTGCCCAGGGCCCATTGCACAATATCGTAGTGATGAGCCCCCCAGTCCCCGTTTTTCCGGGAGCCATAATCCCAGAAACGGCGCCAGCCGCCACCGTAATCCCCCTTGATCCGAAGTTCGTTGTAGGGCTCCCAGGGGGCGGGGCCCAACCAGCGGTCGTAGTTTAAGCCCTTCGGGATGGGCTCGGCCGGATACTGGGTGGGGGGAGGGAAATCCCCCAGGCGCACGGCCACGGTGTGGACCTGGCCGATATATCCGTTGCGGACCAGTTCAGCGGCCTTGCGAAAGGCCCAATTGGACCGTTGTTGACTGCCAACCTGCAGGACCCGACCGTAGCGGCGGCACAATTTCCGCATGATTTTTCCCTCTTCAATGGTCAGGGTCATGGGTTTCTCCACGTAGACGTCCTTGCCCGATTTCATGGCGTCGATGGAAATTTTGGCATGCCAATGATCAGGGGTTCCCACTACGACCGCATCGATATCGTCCCGGGCTAACATGTCCTCGTAAAATTCATAGGTCGGGCAGGCCTCTCCCTGAACGTTTTTTACTTCGGCCTGCGCCCGTTCCAGTTGCCAGGTTTTGACATCGCTCAGGGCCACGACCTGAACATCGTCCGCCCCGAGGTGGTACTGTCGGTGACCTTGCATGATCTTGCCGTTTCCAACCAGCCCAAGGTTGATGCGACTGTTGGGCGCGGAATTCTTGCCGTTCAGTCCCAGGGCCCGAGAGGGCGCGATCGAGGGCAGGGAAAAAGCCGCAGCAGCGGCGAGTGATTGTTTTAAAGCAATTCTACGGGAGATTTTTTTCATTTTATTGGGCAATGGTCGGAATTCTTCCCCTTCAGTCTCCCCATTGATAGGGTTGGGGAGGGGCAACAAAAAGAAAATCGGTCGTAGATTAAAGGCTTCCCTCCCTTTAAACCAACATCGAAATTATTTTTCCACCCGGGCCATCGGGATAAACCACGGATATGGAAACGGCCTGGACATCCACCCCAACCCGCTTTTACTGGGGATCCTTTCCATCAGCCCTCGATTCATGACAGCAAAATTCTTCAAAGCGACCCTTCTCCCCCTGGCTTGGGTCGTGGCCTGGACGGGATTTTTCCCCGGCAGCGCCGCGGCCGAGTGGGAAAACCTTTTTGACGGAAAAACTTTACGTGGATGGGAAACCAAAAATGGATGGGCGGAATTCCGGGTCGAGGACGGGGCCATATTGGGAAAATCCGTGGCTCAATCGCCCAACACCTTTTTGGCCACCAAAAAGGTCTACGGCGATTTTGTTTTGGAGTTGGAGGTGAAGGTGGATGAGGGCCTGAACTCGGGGGTCCAGTTCCGCAGTTCGAGCTTTTCCGAGTACCGGGAGGGCCGCGTCCACGGCTACCAATACGAGTTGGATACCGGGCCTCGCGCCTGGACGGCCGGCATTTACGACGAGGCCCGGCGCGGCTGGCTCTACCCGGTCGATTTGAATCCGAGGGCCAAAACGCTGTTTAAACAAAATGAATGGAACCAGGTGAAGATCGAGTGCGTGGGTCCTTCGCTACGCACTTGGTTGAATGGAAAACCGGTTGCCCACCTCATGGACAATCTTAACACCAAAGGATTCATTGCCCTGCAGGTGCACGGGGTCGGCCGCAGGGAGAACATGGTCGGCAAGGAGGTAGCTTGGCGCAATATCCGCATCAATACCGCGATGGCCAAGCCGACCCCCAGTCGTGGAATCTACATCCGCAACATCATCCCCAACAACGTCAGCGCCGATGAAGCGGCTCGGGGATGGAAGTTGCTTTGGAACGGGAAAAACCTGGATGGCTGGCGCAATGTCGGGAAAATTTCAGCGCCGGAAAAAGGCTGGATGGTGGAGGACGGTGTGCTGACCGTGCAAGCCTCCAAGCCGGAACAGTCGAAAATCGGCGGCGACATCCTTGCCCAGGACCCCTACGGGGCGTTTGAACTGGACCTGGAATTCAAGGTCACTCCCGGAGCCAACAGTGGGATCAAATACTTTGCCACGGAAAAGGGCCAGTCGGCCTTGGGGCTGGAGTATCAGATCCTCGACGATAAAAGGCATCCCGATGCTAAAAAAGGGGTGGTGGGCAACCGCACCTGCGCCTCGCTTTACGACCTCATCCCCTCCGAGCGCTTCGTATCCCACCGAAAGGTGCCGGTTGAAGTGGGCAAGTGGAATCACGCCCGGATCATCGTCCGTCCCAACGGGGTGGTCCAACACTGGTTAAACGGATTCAAAGTGGTGCAATACCAGCGCGGAAACAGCATTTTCCGCGCCCTCGTCGCCCGCAGCAAGTACGCGGGCCTGGAAGGATTCGGCCTGGGCCATAAAGGGTATATCTCCCTGCAGGACCACCGGGACAAAGTGAGCTTCAGGAGCATCAAAATCCGCCAACTCTAACCGGCGTTTGACTAATCGGGTTGGTACGTTTCGAGGAGGCGGAAAATACGGGTCTTCCCCAATCGGACGAATTCGGGCAATCCGGTTTCCTCGGGGACCTCGACTTCGCCCTGAATCAGGGGAAGGGCATACTTTACAAATTGGTAGCTCATGCTGGTGCCGTCTTCATTGATCCAGTCCACCGGCAGGGGTTTTACGGCATCGGCCACTTCGCTTAGATTGGCCAATCCGGTATTACAAACATAATGATCGGATTCGCCCCGCACCAGGGTGATCATTTTGTCGGTTATCCCGCTGATGGCGGCGTGAACGGCAGCCTGACCCGCCAGGTAGGCCTCGTCACTGTCGATCTGGGAAGCATGGGTGGCGGCGGCCCTTTGGCTGATACCCAGCTTGGCCGTGCGGGCCTTCAACCCCATGAGGGATTCGACCAGTTCACGCAAATATTCCCCGGCTCCTCCCAACTGGGCGTGGCCGAAAACGTCGCTGGAGGAAGAACTGGTATGCACATAATTGCCCGCCTGGTCGACCAATCCTTCCCCCACCACGATCATGCAATAACGTTCCCGGGATAAGACGCGTTGCACATCGGCCAGGAATTTTTCGGTGCTGAAGGCTACTTCCGGCAAATAAATGAGGTGGGGAGGATCATTGGGTTTGTCGCGGCGCTTGGCCAAAGATGCTCCCGCCGCAATCCAGCCGGCGTTGCGCCCCATTACCTCCAGAATGGACACCAGATCTCCCTGCCCCATCGACTCATTGTCACAAGCCATTTCCCGAACCACGGTGGAAACGTGCTTGATAACACTGCCGTAACCTGGGCAGTGGTCGGTCGCGACGATGTCGTTGTCAATGGTTTTGGGTATGCCGATGACGCGCATTTCGTAGTCGTTTTCCCGGGCCAGGGTAGAAATCTTCGCCGCCGTTCCCTGTGAATCATTTCCCCCGGCGTAGAAGAAGAAGCGGATGTTGTGGGCCTGGAAAACCTGCAGGATGCGTTTAAATTCGTTGGTCTTCTTCAACTTGTATCGGCAGGTGCCCAAGGCCGATCCCGGCGTGTGCCGCAGCCCTCGAATGGCCTGTTGGGATTCCCAGGCCAGATCGATCAGGTCTTCATTGAGGATTCCCAGAACCCCGTTGAGCCCGCCGTAAATTTCCTCGATGCATTCGTGATTGAGGGCTTCGTTGACAGCCCCTGAAACGCTCGAATTTATGACGGAGGTTGGGCCACCGGATTGGGCCACCAGACAATTTCCCACTAGTTCAGACATAGGGTATTTCAAAGAGATTTAGGGGAAATTAGATTTCCCTGTTTGACCTTGGCAACCCTATAGAAGGGCTAACCAAAAAAAAGGGAGCAGTTGTCCCGCTTCGATCCAGGGGACGGGGCCGAACAACTGGCCGAACGGGTTAGAGAATCTTGCTCGGCCGATAGTGGATCGCTTCCGGGTAGCGGGCTTTGACATCTTCAACGCATTTGGCCAAGCAGTCTACCTGATGGCGGGCCATCCCGCAAAGGCGGGCCTCGTCCAGGAAAATGGCCTTGAGCTTTTCGGAATTGAGGGGAAGGCGGTCGTCCCCGGCCAGACGGTTCAGCAGGTCGTTTTTGTCTTTCCTGCCCGACCTCAAGTCGCTGACTGTAGCCAGGGCATGCTCTTTAATGGCCTCATGAGCGGTCTCTCGCCCGGCCCCGGCTTTGACCGCTTCCATCAGGATGGTGGTTGCGCCGAGGAAGGGGAAGTATTTTTCATTTTCCAGGCGTATGGTTTCGGGAAAGGCCTCCAATTGGTCGATTACGGTGAGGAAGGTCTCCACTTGGCCATCCAAGGCGAAGACGGCGTTGGGCAAGGCCATACGGCGGACGACGGAACAGGAGACATCCCCTTCGTTCCACTGATCCCCGGCCAGCCCCGCCGTCATATTGAGGTAGCCGTTGAGCAGGGTATGAAAACCGTTGATGCGTTCACAACTTCTACTGTTCATCTTGTGGGGCATGGCGGATGAACCGACCTGTCCTTGGGCAAACCCTTCGCTGACCAGTTCGTGCCCCGCCATGAGCCGCAACTGCTTGGCAAAGTTGCTCAGCGCCGAACTGATCTGGAAAAAGGTAGCCACCGTTTCAAAGTCCAGACTGCGCGGATAGACCTGTCCCACATTGGTCAAGACTTTTTCCATTCCCAGGTGGGCCACGATCCTCCGCTCCAGTTCGAATACCTTGTCTTCGTCCCCCTCAAAGAGGGTCAGGCTATCGAGTTGGGTGCCCACGGCGCCCTTCAAACCACGCACGGGGTATTGGTCGACCAGCGACTCGAGGCCCTGCAGGCCGAGGGACAGCTCTTCGGCAAACATGGCCAGACGCTTGCCCAAAGTAGTTGGCTGAGCCGCCACGTTGTGCGTTCGACCGGAGATGAGGATGTCTTTCAGCTCCAAAGCCTTATCAGTCAAGCGGATGAGGGAGGCCGCCACCTTGGTGCGGAGGATGGACAGCGAGTTGTATACCTGCAGTTGCTCCACGTTTTCGGTCAGATCTCGGCTGGTCATTCCCTTATGGATGTGTTCGTGTCCGGCCAAGGCGTTGAATTCATCAATGCGGCTCTTCACATCGTGCAGGAGTTGGTGCTCGCGCCGCCGAATGGACTCCAGGTCGACTTGTTCCTTGACCTCCTCGTAATCGTCGATTGCCTCCCGCGGGATATCCAATCCCAGGTCTCTTTGCGCCTTCATCACCGCAATCCAGAGTTCGCGCTCCAGGACAATCCTACCCCGGTTGGACCAGATATTACAGATGGCGGCAGAGGCGTAGCGCTCGGCTAAGGTGTTTGGTATCATGGGGAGGTGTGAATGTTAGATACCCCAAGCCGGGGAAAGACAAGCTTCTAACCTGGGATCCACCACGGATTACACGGATGAGCACTGATTAGGAATGAACCTCCCCCGATTTTGTGGACACGAACAGCGCAGTCTGAGAGAGATCATTAGACATGCCAAGAACCCACAGAACCTATGATGAGGAGTTCAAACGTCGAGCCGTTGAACTCTATTTGCACAGTAACAACAGCCTCAAGCAGGTGGCCCGTGAACTGGGGATTTCCGATGGGAGCCTCAGGAAGTGGCGCAAGGATCTCTTCGGGGACCCCTCCGACCAGCAGGGACTTTCCCGCCCCTTGAACGATCCCGAAGAGATGGCCCGCGAGATCCGTCGGCTAAACCGGGAAAACGCTTACCTGCGTCGCCAGCGAGAGATCTTAAAAAAAGCCGCGAGCATACTGGCCGAGGACCCGCAGCTGGGTATGCGCTGATCGATCAAATGCGGGCAATCTATAGAGTGGTTGAACTTTGTCAGGCGCTGGCTGTGAGCAGGAGTGGTTATTACCGATGGCGCAGGGGTAAGGCGGGAGCGCGCCGCCGCCAAAATCGGCTCCTCCTGAGCGAAATCAAACGGATCCATGCCGACCGGCACACCCGCTGTTACGGTAGTCCTCGCATGAGCGTGGAGCTCAACCAGCGGGGTTTTCGCTGCTCGGTTAACCGGGTGGCCCGGCTGATGAAGCAAAATGCTCTAAAAGCCTGTAGGGGTAGCCCCTTCCGGCCCAAGACGACCCGGCAGGATCCCCGCAGCCTCCCAGCGCCCAACCGTCTGGCCGAGGCTCCGGACCCGACCGGGCCCGGCCAAATCATGGTCAGCGACATCACCTACATCCCCACTCGGCAAGGCTGGTTGTATCTAGCGGTCGTGATGGACCTCTTCGGCCGCGTAATTCAGGGCTACAAGGTGGCCGAGAGCCTGGCCTCCGGTCTGGTCGTTTCAGCCCTTCACCAGACCAGGAATCGAGTGGGAGGTTTTCACAAAGCCCTCTTTCATTCAGATCGTGGCTGCCAGTATACCAGTCACCAAGTGCGGCAGCAATTGAACGACTTTGGTTGGATTCAGAGCATGAGCGCGCTAGGATACTGTTACGACAACGCCGCTTGCGAGAGCTTCTTTGCCTCCCTCAAAAGCGAATGCTTTCCCCAAAACGGCGTGTTCGAATCCAAGCAGCAGGCCCGCCTGGCCATCTTCGATTACCTCGAGACTTTTTATAACAAACGTCGAAGGCACAGCACCCTGGGATACCTTTCACCAGAAGCATTTCTTCAAAAACACTTCCAAAATCAAAACCATAACCTAACATGAACATACGCTACGCTGTTCGTGTCCACAAAATCGGGGGAAGACCAGAATTAACTCTCGCCTGCCTGTGCGTCGCACGCAGACAGGCAAAGACGCCAAGCGCGCTAAGATATTCTTTTTCAGGTAACCTGTTGGATTCCTGTCACGCCGTAGACCCTTTGCGCTTCTTGTGGCAATTATCTCCTCTTCGCGAAGCGATCATGTTCCGGCAAAGCCGGATCAAGCGCAGCGTTGTTTAAAAAATCGTAACTACTCAGGTGGTTTAGAAGAGGCAATAATACGGCTATTTAAAGGAGTGAGAATTTTCATGGGATGGAGATTGAGAGAACTGTAGGAGGGGGTTTATCCCCCGATTGCGGTGAGGCCATTTGGAAGATCGGGGGATAAACCCCCTCCTACAGTTGCGAAATAGGTTATCAATAAGACATCCATGCGGACGATTGTTTAATAATGTCCTTGCTGCGTGTTTGGCGCCTCCATTACCCAGAGGATCCTCCACTCTAGCTGGATACCTGAGTAGTTACAAAAAATCTTAAACTCTCCTTCTTCCTGTCTTCACTTGGCGTTCTCCGCGCCTTTGTGCCTCCGCGCCTTTGTGCCTTTGTGCCTTTGTGCCTTTGTGCCTTTGTGCCTTTGGCACCTTGCGCTCTTCGCGGGCTTTGCGAGAGTCAACCCCCAAACCTAAACATTCCTAATTCCTAATTCCTAATTAAACCCTCCCCCCTCTCAGCATATCTTATCTTGTGCCGTTTGTGGCTATTCTTCCCCTCTCTGTGCTCTCGGTGTTCTCTGTGGTTAATTCAACAACTCATCCGTTCCCATCGGTGGTTTTTTGGCGGCCTAACGGCTTAAACACCGCACCACCATCTCGCGCATGACCTCCAACTGCTCGTTGGGTCGACCGAGGATTTCCCTGAAACCTCGCAGAAATTCCTTTTGAAAATCCACCAGTTCCTTGAGGGTGAGGCGCCCCAAGGGTTCAGCCAGACGACTCAGGTACCAGGGGTTTTGAGAAAAGACGTTAAAAGAGGATTTTCCCTTTTCGTCCCCGAAGGCCTCGGCATGCAAAGCGGCGGCCCGCTCCATGCTCGCCTGGTTGATACCGCGGGGACCCTGGCGAATCTGGCCGCTCATGAGCAGGACTTTGAGCTGGATCATCAACCGGTTGCGGTTTTGCAGGAGGATGAAGAGTGGACGGGCCTCCTTGACATTAAAAAAATAGCGGCCTAGGGCATCGAGGGCCCATTCCAGCTTCAAGGAGAAAAAGGCCTCCACCGGTTCGAAGAAATCCCCCTCCCCGAAATTGGGCACCAGTTGGTTGAGCAGTTCTTCGGTCACCTCCACCGGTTCGTCCCCAAGGTAGGTGGCCAATTTGCGCACTTCTTCCACGGCGAGGCGGGCGTTTCCGCTCAACTTTCCCATTAGAATATTGACCAGAGGGTAGGGGATATCGATGCCGAACCGTTCGCTTTCCCGCTTGATCAAGTTGCGCAGGTGGGCCTCTTTGTCTGCCGGTTTTCCGGAATCAGCCAAGTGATAATCGGCATTTTTTGCACACCACCTGGGAAAGGACCTGCGGCGGTCGATTGGAGAAGCGGAAAGGATAACCGAGACCGCTTGGGGATTGAGCGATTCCAGCAACCCTCGCATGTTTTCGACCTGGTCCAAGGTTCCTTGCGAGCGTCCGGTTCCCGAATCGGCCAGAAAGGTGATGTCCTTGAACCAGACGACTTTCCTGTCCCCGAAAAGGGGGATGCACTGGAGGGCGGAGGTGAACTGATTGACCGCCTTTTCCACCTCGGCTACATTGCCGGCCGATCCCACCACGATTTCACAACCGAAGGAGGGGTCCTCCACGTCCTTGCTCATTTCCTGGTAGATCTCCCGGGCCCGCCGCCCCACCCAGAAGTCGTCCTCTCCACAGACGAAAGAAAAATTTGGCGTGGCCATGGGAAAGGAAACGGGATTGCTGCAAGCGGCTATTTAACAAAATGGAAGTCAGAGGCCATTCGGGTCAAGACGGAATGGCCCTACTTGGTTAAGCCCTAACCCGCATTTCTCACAAAATTCGTAGCGAGGGAACGGAGATCGAGTGCTGGTGTGGGCTTCGGGCAGAGGCGGGGATGAAGCTGGGTCGACACCCTGCAAAGTTGCGAATCCAACGAAGTCCGCACCCGTGCCGATATTCCGGAGCGCAGTAGAAAATTTGTGAGAAATGCGGGCTAATTCCCCACGCGGCGGCGCAGCATGTCCAGTGCGGTGTTCACGCTTCGCTCCCGCACGATGCTGCGATTTCCCCGCACGGTTAAGCGGTGGGCCAAGGAGTGGCCGGGACCCCACAGACCTGCAAAGACGGTGCCGACCGGTTTTTCCTCCGTTCCGCCGCCGGGCCCCGCGATACCGGTGATGGCGAGGGCCCAGTCGGCCTGTAATTTTTCCGCCGCGCCCCTCGCCATGGCCAGGGCCACGGGTTTGCTGACCGCGCCGTGCCGGGCCAAGTCGCTACGTGGGACCCCGAGGAGGTCCCGCTTGGAGCGGTTGGAATAGGTCACCAACCCGCCGAGAAAACAATCGGAAGATCCGGCCACACCGGTGAGGGCCGCCCCCAGCATGCCTCCGGTGCAGGATTCGGCCACGGCCAGGGTTTGTCTGTTTTGGCGGAGCAGGTCCAGTGCCACTTCGACCAACCCAGGCCGGCCATAGGCCAGAAAATCGTGACCCAAGGCCGCTTCACATCGGGCGGCCAATTCCTGGATCGCTTGCATCGGGGTGCGGCCCGCTTTGGAGGAAAGTCGCACGCTGACCGTGCCGTAGTGGGCGCAGTAGGCCACGTTGATATCTTCCTGCGGGTCCAAAATCGGCTTGAGTTTGAGTTCGAGGGCCGACTCTCCTATGCCCGAAGTTTGAAAGGCGACCATGGAGCCGGTATCTGCCAGATGGCCTCCTTCGGCCAACCGCGGTAAAACCTGGTTTTCGAACATGGGCTTGAGTTCCAAGGGCGGACCCGGCAGCATGATGAGGAGCCTGCCCTCGTGTTCCAGCCAGATGCCGGGCGCGGTCCCTTGGGTGTTCATGATCAGTTGCGAGCCCTCCGGGTAGAAAGCCTGTTTCCGGTTATTGGGACCCATTTTACGCCCGAAGACCTTGAACTTTTCCCGAATATCCGCCTCCACCTCCGGGCTGTAGCGCAACCGCAAACCCAGCGTTTCGGCAATAATTTCCCGGGTGCGATCGTCCGAGGTAGGTCCCAGGCCTCCCGTGGTGATGACCACCTCCGATTCTCCCCAGGCCAGGGTGAAGTTTCGCTTTATTTCCTCCGCTTCGTCGCGGATGACCAGGTTCCGGTTGGGGGCGGCGCCTCGGTGGGCCAACTGTTCGCCCAGATAGGTCAAGTGACCGTTTGGGGTAAGGCCCAGAAGCAGTTCATCTCCAATGGTGATGAGATCGATGATGGGTGGGGACATGGGACATGGGCCATTATCAGTGGCTAGTGGTTAGTGGTCAGTTGTCAGTGGTCGGTATGAACTTTCTTCTGAATTAACTCTCGCCAAGACGCCAAGGTTTTCTTTTTGACTAACCCTTTCTTTGCGCTCTTGTAGCGAGCTTTGCGAGAGCCCCTTCCTCAGGGATTTTCGATCAAGATCATGATCACGATCAAGATGATTTATTTCGTGCCCCTTCGTGGATCCAATTTCCATTCAGCGTTCAGCCTTCTCTCTCTGGGAGAGGGTGGCGCGAAGCGCCGGGTGTGAGGGTTGCCTGCGCTTGCCGCAGGCATTAATCCCGTCCATCCTGTGTATCCATGTTTCATTTCTCATACTGCCTCTGCGTTTCTTGGCGTTCTTTGCGAGAGTCACTTCCTCTCTTCTATCGATCAAGATTACGATCACGATCAAGATCACGATAAACCTTCGTGCCTTTTCATTCCTAATTCCTAATTCCTAATTCCTAATTCCTAATTCCTAATTCCTAATTCTTACTCCTGCCCCCGCCTGAACAGTCAAAGTTAAAGGAAAAGGTGCGCCAGTTGCCCAACCGGCCCGGTGTCTACCTGATGAAGGACCAACTCGGGAGTGTGATCTACGTGGGGAAGGCGAAAAATCTGAAGAAGCGGGTAGCCACCTACTTCCAGCCCTCCCGAAAGCAAATCAAACATCCAAAAATCCGCAGCCTGATCTCCATGATCCGCGATTTTGATATCCTCCAGGTAAAAACGGAAACGGAAGCGCTCCTGCTGGAAAGCAAACTCATCCGCCAATGGAAACCCAAGTACAATTCCGCCTTCATGGACGACAAGCGCTTTCTCATGATTCGGCTGGATGAGCGGGCCAGATTTCCCAAATTCCAGATGGTGCGGAATCAGCGCGATGACACCGCCCGCTACTTCGGGCCGTTTGCCTACTCCGGTATGCTCCGCAAGACCTTGGCCGAAATGCGCCTCAAGTTCGGGATACTGCTCAACGATACCACCCCAAAAAAACAGGAGGACGGCGTCTATCGGCTCTACGACGACGTGCGGGCGGAGATTTACGGACACCCCAACTACGTGACCCCGGAGGACTTCCGGAAGCGGGTGGGAAAGGCCTGTGCTTTTCTGGAAGGGAAAACCCGGGAGTGGTTGGCTGAACTCAAGGATGCCATGCACGAAGCGGCAAAAGAACAGAAATTCGAGCGGGCCGCCGAATTGCGCGACGTGGTGGCTGCCCTGGAAAATACCATCGCGCGCGACCGCCGGTTCAAACGGGCTCCCACCCTCGTATCCGATAGCCGGCACGGCCTGAAGCAGTTGAGGAAAATTCTGGATCTCCCCGACCTCCCCCGGCACATGGAGTGCTTCGACATATCCCATATCTCGGGAACCTTTGTCGTGGCATCGATGGTCTGCTTCAAAGACGGCAAACCCGATTCGTCCAAATACCGCCGGTTCAAAATAAGGAGCTTCATCGGAAATGACGACTTCAGGGCCATGGAAGAAGTGGTGGGCCGCCGCTACCGCAGGTTGAAGAAAGAGAATAAGGCCTTCCCCGACCTGGTCGTTATCGATGGCGGCACGGGACAGGTGGGAGCGGCCATCAAGGCCTTTTTCGCCCTCGAACTGGAGCCCCCTCCCCTCGTTGGACTGGCCAAGAAAAAAGAAACCATAATCTTCGCCGATGGAAGGCCCCCCATGAATCTGATGCCGCAGTCCCCCGCCTTGAAATTGCTGCAACGGATCCGGGACGAAGCCCACCGATTCGCCAATACCTTCAGCGCACAATTGCGTTCCAAGAAAATCCGCCAATCCATATTACAGGACCTTCCCGGCCTGGGGGATGTGCGACGGGGATTGTTGATGGACCATTTCCGCTCCCTGAACCGCCTCAAGCGGGCCAGCGTTGAGGACATTCAATCCGTTCCGGGATTCGGCCCCAAACTGTCCCGCCAACTCTGGCGCTTCCTCCAGCGCCACAAAAAGGGACGTTCCCCTTGAAGCCCCTCACAGAAGACGACCACGGATTATCCAAATCCTGACTATCCTGTGCATCCATGTTTTATTTTTTAAAAGTCCCGTTGGTGGAGCGATCCTGTTCCGGCTTTGCCTGAACAAGATCCCCGTCGCCAAAAGGAGATTTAAGAGGTTATGGGCCGGATTAAAATATTTCCTGGGAATTACCTGTTTTCGAGGTAGTTTTGACCGTATCGAAAAACCGTTTATTACATGAGCCCTGTCAAGATTCACGAGGTGTGCTTCCCACCCAACACCTTCTCTTTTCCCTTTCCCAGCAGGATGGGTAGAAAATTTTCTCTCCTGACTCTCGGCCTCCTATTTGTCTTGTTGGTTTTGCTTTTGGGATTTGGCGGAAGTCCAACCGATGTGGCGGCCAATACCCGAACCAGGCCCAATGTCATCCTGATCATGGCCGACGACCTGGGTTACGAAACGCTCGGTTGTTATGGAGGGGTATCTTACGACACCCCGGTTTTGGATCGACTGGCAAAAAACGGAGTGCGCTTTGCCAATGCGCATGCCCTTCCCCTCTGCACCCCGACGCGGGTGTCCTTGATGACGGGGAAATACAATTGGCGCAACTGGCATTCCTTTGGGATTCTGAAACCCGAAGAAAAAACCTTCGGCCATTGGATGAGGGAGGCCGGATACCGCACCTGCATAGTGGGCAAATGGCAATTGCAGAGCTATAATCCACCCGATTTCCTGCCGGAATGGCGGGGCCTGGGGCAACGGGCCGAGGAGTCGGGTTTCGAGGAATTTTTTCTTTGGCATTCCGAGCACACCGAGGACAAGGGCAGTCGTTTTCCAGACCCGCGCATAAATGATAATGGGAAATACCTGGCGGATACGGAGGGGAAATACGGGCCCGATTTGTTCGTGGATTACCTGAACCATTTTATGGAACGCCAACGGGACCAGCCCTTTTTCGTCTACTACCCCATGGCATTGACCCATGGGCCTTTTCAACCCACCCCCGATAGTCCGGAGTGGAGTGAGGACCGCCACCGCCAGGATGGGCGGTTTTTTCACGATATGGTGGAATACATGGATAAAATGGTCGGTCGCATCGAGGCCAAGGTGATTGAATTGGGTTTGGCCCAGGATACTCTGATAATCTTTTACAGCGACAACGGTTCACCTCTGCACGCGCGTTCAAAATTGAGGGATGGCGGTATTGTTCCCGGTGGAAAGGGATATACCAACCTTCGCGGCACTCATGTGCCCTTGATCGTAGGGTGGCCCGGAACGGCGGCATCGGGTCACGTGGTGGAGGACCTGGTGGATTGTAATGACATTTTACCCACGATTTTCCAGGCTTGTGGCGTCGCTCCCCCCCGGGGAGAGGTATTCGATGGGGAATCGCTTCTGCCTCAAATCAAAGGGCAGCCCGGTTCCCACCGGGATTGGTTGTTTTTTCATCACGATCCCTTGCCGGGGGTAAACAAGGAAAGGTTCACCTTGCAGCGTTGGGCCCTGGACAAACGCTGGAAGCTGTCCGAACAGAGTGGAAACCTCTACGACTTGATCGCTGATCCGGAGGAGACCCGGCCGATCGACCCGGCCAAGGCAGGGCCGGAGGCCGTTGCGGCTCGACGGAAATTACAAGCGGTCATCGATAGCATGGGTATGGAGTATGACAATTGGGTTCATCCCGATGCGGGATGAGGGATTAACCACAGAGAACACCAAGAGCCCAGAGAGGGAAGAATAGCCACAAAAGGCACAAAAAGCACAAGATAAGAAATGCTGAGTTTCTGAGAGGGGGGGACGTTCGCCAAGCTCACGAATTAGGAATTAGGAATGGACCGCGGATCACACGGATGGGAACGGATTTTTAAAAAAACAACGCTTCGCTTGATCCTGCTCCAACACGATGGATCCGGGTCGACATCCTGCAAAGCCCCGTCGGGGTCATTCCTTGTAATTTTGAAGCCATTCATAAATTCAAGGTTTGACCCCTTCCTCCGCGACCCTCCAACAAGAAATAGGATAAAAGGCCACTAAAGTAGAGTCTATCCCAGAAACCGGGATTTTTAAACGAGTAGGAAAACGAGCAGCATTTGCAGGACCAAAATTTTCTCAGTTGCGCTCGATTCGAGCCTTGCTGCGGCTTTCAAACTCACCCGGATTCAAATTATTGAGCCTGATGCCGGATTTCGGGCATGCGGCGGCCTTGCCACTGCTGGCGCCTTCTGTTTTGATCAGCGCGTGGGACGGCGCCGAAGGCTCAAGCCGCCTTAGCTTGAGCTTCGACCCTCTCTTTTCTGACTTTTCGACTGATCCAGGCGAGGTTGTGGGCGAGCACGCTCCACCCCACTGCGAGCCTGCGGTGTTTTAAGCCTTTGGCGCGCCAGACACGTCCGCCGCCGTGGTTTTTCACAATGGCAATGCGCGCCTCGGTGCTGGCCCGGCGGGTTTGCCAGCGGTAAAAATCAGGCTCCTTGAGGCGGGCTTCCAATGCGACCGGACTTTTCGGACAAATGTGGCTGCTCACCCTCACCCGCTGCAATGCCTTACGTGTAGCTGCCCCATCGAAGCCCCGGTCGGCCACGGCCCACTCCAGGTCTTGTTGCCTTTTGAGGGACTGTTGGCGCTGCACGCTTTCGATTAATTTATCTCCCTCCCAAGGAGCGGTTTTGCCGTAGAGCATATAATCAATGATCATTGCGCCGGGACTCTCGGCCATAAACAGTTCGTTGCCGAACTCGGTCTGCGCGCCCGCCTTGCCCCGCACGATTACAGTGATATCTCTTTCGTAGACACTGAGGATCTTCTTGTGGTTTTTGACCAGACGTCCGCCGATGATGCGTTCGTGGGCTTGCTCAATTACTTGGGGCAGCAAGGCGAGTTGTTCATCAATACGCCTGATGACTTGTTCGGCGCGGGCTCGGCTAAAACGGGTTTGCCTGAAACGGGCCTCCAGCAGATTGCGGTGTCGCAGGGCGTGAGCGCCGACCCGTTTGGTCTTCCCCCGATTTTGTGGACACGAACAGCGTAGCGTATGTTCATGTTAGGTTATGGTTTTGATTTTGGAAGTGTTTTTGAAGAAATGCTTCTGGTGAAAGGTATCCCAGGGTGCTGTGCCTTCGACGTTTGTTATAAAAAGTCTCGAGGTAATCGAAGATGGCCAGGCGGGCCTGCTGCTTGGATTCGAACACGCCGTTTTGGGGAAAGCATTCGCTTTTGAGGGAGGCAAAGAAGCTCTCGCAAGCGGCGTTGTCGTAACAGTATCCTAGCGCGCTCATGCTCTGAATCCAACCAAAGTCGTTCAATTGCTGCCGCACTTGGTGACTGGTATACTGGCAGCCACGATCTGAATGAAAGAGGGCTTTGTGAAAACCTCCCACTCGATTCCTGGTCTGGTGAAGGGCTGAAACGACCAGACCGGAGGCCAGGCTCTCGGCCACCTTGTAGCCCTGAATTACGCGGCCGAAGAGGTCCATCACGACCGCTAGATACAACCAGCCTTGCCGAGTGGGGATGTAGGTGATGTCGCTGACCATGATTTGGCCGGGCCCGGTCGGGTCCGGAGCCTCGGCCAGACGGTTGGGCGCTGGGAGGCTGCGGGGATCCTGCCGGGTCGTCTTGGGCCGGAAGGGGCTACCCCTACAGGCTTTTAGAGCATTTTGCTTCATCAGCCGGGCCACCCGGTTAACCGAGCAGCGAAAACCCCGCTGGTTGAGCTCCACGCTCATGCGAGGACTACCGTAACAGCGGGTGTGCCGGTCGGCATGGATCCGTTTGATTTCGCTCAGGAGGAGCCGATTTTGGCGGCGGCGCGCTCCCGCCTTACCCCTGCGCCATCGGTAATAACCACTCCTGCTCACAGCCAGCGCCTGACAAAGTTCAACCACTCTATAGATTGCCCGCATTTGATCGATCAGCGCATACCCAGCTGCGGGTCCTCGGCCAGTATGCTCGCGGCTTTTTTTAAGATCTCTCGCTGGCGACGCAGGTAAGCGTTTTCCCGGTTTAGCCGACGGATCTCGCGGGCCATCTCTTCGGGATCGTTCAAGGGGCGGGAAAGTCCCTGCTGGTCGGAGGGGTCCCCGAAGAGATCCTTGCGCCACTTCCTGAGGCTCCCATCGGAAATCCCCAGTTCACGGGCCACCTGCTTGAGGCTGTTGTTACTGTGCAAATAGAGTTCAACGGCTCGACGTTTGAACTCCTCATCATAGGTTCTGTGGGTTCTTGGCATGTCTAATGATCTCTCTCAGACTGCGCTGTTCGTGTCCACAAAATCGGGGGAGGTTCAGTTTGAGTAATCGTTTCATCTTGCGCAAGATCTTCTTGCGAGCCTTCGCCGCTCCCTTCTTGCGGTAAGTATGCGTCATCTCGATACAGAGCTTGTTCATGCGCCTCAGCAGGCGATCCGGTGAATCGGGCATCCGATGCAACAGGGATTCAGCCCGAATCAGTTTCACCGCTTTGAGCAAGGTGCGCGTCACGTCACCCAAAAGCGCCCAATCGACCGGAAAGTGAATGTTTGCCTCCAGACAGGTCGAATCGACCAGGCAAACCGAAAGATCCTCCGCCTGCTCCACTCCCAGTTGCCAGCAATTGCTCTGATCGCCCGCGAGCTCAACCAACCGTGTGTTGAACCCGCGCAACTGTTCATCGGTGAACAACTTCGAGGCGCGGTGCAGCGTACTCTTCGAGGTCCACCTCACCCCAACCAGACTGCGGCATCCGCAAAAATCGGTCAAAAGATCACTGCTGGCCAACGTCATGGAAAAAGCTTCAAAGCCTGGAAGACCCAGCAAATGACGCAGCAACTCCACCCGTAGCGAGTAAAGCGCAAACTGCGCTTTCCTGTTGCGCACAGCGCCCGAGGCGCCCGGCGGCAACTGCGACAAACCGAAGCGGATGGCCATTTCTTCCAACCCACCTTGGGTCAGATTATCATCGAGTTGCCGCAAATCCTCCACCAGACGGTCATAATCACGATTGCGCAAAACCGGGGTTAAAGCTGGACGAAGAAAACTTTGAAAGGTTACCGTATCAGCAGAATTGGGTTCTATTAATTCGTTCATACCAAATTATAGAAGCTCTATTCAGGGCGAATCGAGGATTTTCACCTCCTTTCGCCCGACTTTTTCTTAGCCTAATCCCTTGCCCGTCAGTGGCTTAAACCTCCTGGGATAGGCTCTAAAGTAAACATTTCCCAAATCATGTCCCTTGGCGCTCTCCGCGCGCTTTGCGAGATTCAATCTCCGGATCCCGGATTCTGGCTCTGGCGCCTAACCACAGGTCCCGCTTCGCCCAAGGGCCGCGGCAGGACAAGTTGCACGGATGGGTACGGATGGTGGTTGGTCGGGATGACTGGACTTGAACCAGCGACCTCGCCGACCCGAACGGCGCACTCTACCAGACTGAGCTACATCCCGAAAAGACTGAGAACAGTTTGAGGAGGATATTCTGGTGTCAAGATAAACCCCGGAAGGGAGAATGAGGAACCCCGAATAACTGCGATATCATTGATGCCATTGATATCAAAAAGAAGACGGGGTTAAAAATAGCATAATTCCGCGGCGTGGCGAAGTCCTTCGATGGGGTCGTCCCAGGTGGGGATAAACTCGTGGGCCACGTATCCGGTGTAGCCGGTTTCAAGGATGGCTTGTAGAATGGGACGGTAGTTGATTTCCTGGGTCTGGTCGAGTTCCCCGCGGCCCGGATTGCCGGCGGTGTGGTAATGGGCAATGTAATTTTTGTACTGGTGGATGCGGCGGATGATGTCTCCGTTCATCACCGAGACGTGGTAAATGTCGAAAAGTAGTTTGAAATTTTCCGATCCGACCCGGTCGATGAGCTCGATACAGAAATCTACATCGTCGCCAAAGTAGCCGGGGTGTCCTTTCATGGGGTGGGTGTCGTCGCGTGAATTGAGGTGTTCGAGGACCAGGGTGACGCCGTTTTTCTCGGCCTGGGGGACAACTTCCTTCCAGGTTTCGACACAGCGCCGGGCCGCTTTTTCCTCGTCCATGCCGGGGAAACGCATGCCGGTAAAGGTAATGACGTTTTTGCAGCCGATGGATTTGGCCAAGTCGATTCCCTCACTCAGGCCGGTCAGGACCCGTTCGCGATACTCCGGATTACAAGGTCCGTATTGGAATCCATGGCCTCCCGATACCAGGGAGATTTCCAACCCCAGATCCTTTATTTGGGGGTAGTGTTCGGCCGAAATACCTTCCATGGCCACCAGGCCAATGTCTTTACAATGGCGACCCAGAGTCAGGGCGTCCATATGATCTTTAAAGCACCAACCCATGACCGATTGGCGGATCGGGCCACCGGCGATTTTGGCGGCCTGGGACAACGCATGGGCATTTTGGGCACCGGCTCGGCCGGCCATCAGCGCCGCGGCGCTTCCCGCGCCCCATTTCAATAGTTGACGGCGACTAATTGTGGGAGGATGGATGGCGCAATGGAAATTTGCCGGGGGTTCCATGGATGAGGGGAAGGAAACAGTTTTCATCCTTTTACTATTTCGATTCCGCAGTGGTAGGGAAAGAGGAATTAACCACGGATGGG
Source organism: Opitutales bacterium (assembly GCA_965218995.1). GTDB lineage: Bacteria > Verrucomicrobiota > Verrucomicrobiia > Opitutales > UBA2995 > JAABVD01. Next base: position 34,077 of record CBDCML010000004.1, on the reverse strand, counting down.
CACGGATGAGCACAGATGGGGAAGTTCGCAAAGCTCACGAATTAGGAATTGACTCTCGCAAGGACGTCAAGGGCACGAACCAGAACCCAGAACCCAATATCTAGGAATCGACCACGGATGGGAAAAATAGCCACAAAAAGCACAAAAGACTCAAAAAAGGTAGGGGAGAGGGAAGAATTAGGACTTGGAAATGCACGAAGACTTAACCGCAGATAAACACAGATTAAAAGAAAGGAGGGGGGACATTCCTGTCCCCCATTTTCCCTATAAAGCGGGTTAGCCGTGCGTCGCAAAGCTTTGCAGCGGCGAGACGAAAACCCGCTCTCCGTTAATTCCTAATTCGCGCCCTTGGGCGCCTCTTCCCCCTCCCTGTCCTGCGCTGTGCCGTGCGGAGCCTTTAGGCGAAGCATGGTAGCCTCTTGGGCGAAGCAGAATGTGTCCTCTGTGGTTAATCTTCTCTCTCAGCACCTCTGTGCCTTTGTGCCTTTGTGCCTTTTCATTCCCAATTTCTGATTCTCCCTCTCTTTCATGGGGGACAGGAATGTCCCCCCTCCGTTATTTGAATCTGTGGTCATCCGCGTCCTCTGTGGTTTTCCCTCTCTCCCTCATTCCTCATTCCTAATTGGCGCCTCTGGCGCCTTCGTGCCTTTTGTGGCTATTTCCCTAACTTTTCCTGCCGCTGTGCCGTGCGGAGCCTTTAGGCGAAGCATGGTAGCCTCTTGACCTGCGTAGCATTGCGAAGCACGGTTTAGGCGAAGCGGGATCCGTGGTCAAAGTGCGGGGAATTGGGAATCTTGGGAGGGGATGAAGCTTGGCCAGAGATATTCCTAGGGGCGCATTTTGCTGGCGTTTTGGATCGACCAGTTTAGGAGAAAGATCATGCGGATAGTTTTGTTCAGTCTTTTGGGGATCTCGGTTCTGGTGGTTGCGGGCGTTTTTTTCATTTCCCGCCAGGAAAGCAGTGGCGGGATGTTGGGGCGCGAGATAGACCACTATTGGGAAGTGGGGGAATTTGACCTCACCGACCAGCACGGCAAGCAGTATTCTTCCGAGGCCTTGAAAGGGAAGGTTTGGTTGGCCAATTTCATGTTTACATCCTGTCCGGCGGAGTGTCCGGTTCTCACCCGGCAATTGGATATGGTTCGTCTGAAACTCGGTCCGCGTCACGACGTCGCCTACCTCTCCTTCAGCGTCGACCCCGAGACAGATACTCCGGAACGTTTGAAGGCGTATTCCGAAGCCTACGGTTCGGACCCGAACTGGTCCTTATTGACCGGCGAGGTGGAGGTGATGACGGAGGTGGTCCGATCGCAATTTCTCCAAACCCTCACCCGGGAGATGGATGGGGATGATCCGGAAAAAAATACCATCTATCACAGCAACCTGATACTGGTCGTCGATGGGGAAGGGAGCGTGCGCTACTATTGCGATGGACTTGATCCACGGGCGGCGACCTCGCTTTCCCGGGTGGTGGAGGTTTTGCTCAAGGAATCGCGATCGAGCTGATGGCCTGCGGGCTTGACCCCGGGGAGCTATCGAAGCCATCCTCTCCAGGCTTTGGAAAAGCGGGGTTCAAAGCCCTGGTTCAGCATGAAACAGACGCGTCGCGAATTTATCAGGGGAGCCGCATTGGCCGGGGGTGTCCTGGCTGCGGCTCCGACCATAATTGCGCAATCTCGCGCGCCAAAATACCGCACCGCTTTGATCGGAACGGGCTGGTGGGGAGGCAACATTTTGGGTGAAGCCATGGCCTGCGGGGAATGCAGGATTACCGCATTGTGCGACGTGGACGACCGTTATTTGCATCCGACCCGGGAGCGCGTCACCCGATTGACGGGAGATGAGCCGAAAACCTACCGCGATTACCGGGAATTATTCGCCAAGGAAGCGGTCGATATCGCGATCGTTGCTACCCCGGACCATTGGCATCCCCTGATAATGATCGAAGCTGTGAGAGCCGGCGCCCATGTCTTCGTGGAAAAACCGATCGGGCACACCATCCGGGAAGGAAGGGCCATGGTGAATGCGGCCCGCGCGGCCGATCGTAAAGTGCAAGTGGGAACCCATAGGCGCATTTCCCCGCACAACGTGTCGGGGCGCGATTTCATCCAATCGGGAAAACTGGGGAAAGTCGGAATGGTCCGATCATTTGTGCACTATGGTGGAGGGCCCGACAAACCCTTGAGGAACATCGATCCACCCAAAGAGCTTGACTGGGACATGTGGTGTGGTCCGGCGCCCCTGCGGCATTTTTGTGAAGAATTGCCGGGTAGCTCGTTCCGAGCCATCCATCCCAAGGGATTTCGCATGTATCTCGATTACGCCAACGGCACCCTGGGGGACTGGGGCATTCACTGGCTCGACCAGATCGTCTGGATTCTGAGGGAAAAGTATCCCAGGAAAGTTTTTTCCACGGGGGGCCGACCCATAGCGGGGCCTCCGGTCTACAACGAGAGGGAACAAACCGGCGACGCTCCCGACCATCAAGTTGCCTCGTATGAGTTTGAAAATTTTACCGCTACCTGGGAGCACCGTCGTTTTGCCGGTAACAACGCGGAGAAGGGGGAGAATGTGGGTTGCTACTTCTACGGAACCGAGGGCACCTTTCACATGGGCTGGAGAGATGGCTGGGTGTTTTATCCCCATGCCAAGAGCAAACCGGTTTTGCTGGAAAAGGCTCAATTAAACGATCCGGATTCGCAGAACATAAGGGAACTTTGGGCGGATTTGCTCCAGTGCATCAAGACCGGGGGGAAACCTGTGTGTGACATCGAAGAGATCCATTACTCCACCAATCTGAGCCTGCTCGGCATGCTTTCCTACAAGCTGGGTCGAGGCATCGCCTGGGATGGCCGGAAGGAACGGGTTCTTCACGATGAGAAGGCCAACGACCTGCTCAGGCGCGACTACCGGGGCGAGTGGGAGTATCCCGAGGTGTAGCCTCCGGATGACGGGGCATTCAACCACAGGTTACACGGATGAGCACAGATAGGCCGGAATTTTTAGCCACAAAAAGCACAAAAGACTCAAAAAGGTAGAAGGGAGAAAGGCTCAGGGGCACAAAGCGGGGGATAAAGGCTGAATGGAAATCGGATCCACGAAGGACACGAAGGAGCACTAAGTAAATCATCTTGATCGTGATCTCTCACTCTCATTCCTAATTCCTAATTCCTAATTCCTAATTCGCGTCCTTGGGCGCTTCCCCGGGTCGCGGGGTGGGAGGCTTGAAGAAAAGGGCCATAAGGAGAATAGCCAGGAGGGCCAGGCCGGTTGGGACCAGAAACAAAGTCTGCCAATCGACCGAGCCGTCCGGGAGTTTCAGATGGTCCATCAACTGGGGAAAGGTAAAACTGGCCACTACCATGCCGAGGCCCAGGATGAGCAAATTAAACAATCCTTGGGCGCTGGCCCGGACGTCGTGGGGAAATACCGCATCTACGAAAATATAAACGGCGGCAAAGAAAAAGGCGTAGCATATGCCGTGAAGAATCTGCACCCCGATGATCATCCAGGCCAGATCCGGCAGAAAGGCAAAAGTGGCAAATCGCAATCCATGTCCCAGAATACCCACGATCATGGTCCACTTCCAGCCGAGTTTTGCCAGCACCATCCCCAATACGATCATGGTGAGGATCTCCGCCACTTGTCCGATGCTCATCACAACCATGCTAAGGTTTGCCGAGATGCCCACTCGTGAGGTGAGGAAGATGTCGGAGACAACGAAATAGCCGTTGTGAATGACCGAATCGATAAAGGTCACTATAAAGAGAAGGAGGACGAAAGGCAGGCCCAGCAATTTCCCCGCCTTGATCCAGGCCAGCTTGTCCAGGCCTTCCACGTCCTTGCGGGCCGGGGTATGGGGTAAAAACAGGCTGAATACGGCCAGGATATACGAGATGATTCCACCCACGATAAAAATCCAACGGACCTGATCCGGTCCTGCCTCGGCGCTGAGCAGGAAAATAAACGGCCAACTGACCACAATCCAGCCCACGGTGCCACCCATTCGGACCAAACCGAAGTCTTTGGCCGGGTTTTTCAGATGGGCAAAAGCCAGGGAATTAGTCACGGAAATGGTGGGCACATAGAGCAGGCCGTAGATGAGAAACAGGGCAAAAAAGCCCCAAAAATGAGTGACATAGGATGCGGCGATGAGGGCGGTACCTCCAGCGGCGTGGCTGAAGGCGAGAAAGCGTTCGGCGGAAAAGTTGCGGTCGGCAAATTGATTGCTGAAAAAAATCCCCAAAATGGAAGCGATTCCAAACACGGCTCCGACCAGACTCATTTGCCAGCTACTGAATTGCAGCATCCCCATGTAGGCGAAGATTTTGGGCTGCCAAGCTCCCCAGATGGCGATTTGCAGCAGCATCATGATGAATAGAAGGCTGCGGTAGTCTTTGGTTGGATTTACTTTGGTCATATAGGGGGGGTTTGGACGTTGAAATCACTGCATCCGGCCGACGGTGGGGGGGGAGTGGACAAAGAGCGCTACAGCTCGACCTCGATTTTCGTGGACGAGGCCAGAAGGCCGGATTTTTCCCACTGGTCGGGGCGGTCTTTCCCGGCTCTAACGGTGTATTTCCCTTCGGCGTAGACCTTGGGCAGGAAACGGTCGCCCAGAATGCGCACGGTGTAGAGGATATCCCCAGTGGACTCCTCCATCACCTGGACGACAGGGTTGAACAGGTTCTGAAAGACCAGTTCCGGAAGGTAGCCGAAAACTTCCCGGCCGTCGTTGTCTTTCATCCGAATGGTCATGGGCCAACCGGCATACTGGGCTGCATCCCCCTCGCTCAGGTCGACGAAACGTGGCCAGCATTCGAAGGTGCTGGTTCGGGAGGGCTTGTGAAAGCGCACCAGGCCATAGCCGTCACTCAAGTTGTCATTTCCCTTCCGGGCGGAAAGTTCACGGGCATCGTCCATGGAAATAAAGGACGGGTTGGCGTAAGCATGCATGGTGATTTTATTGCGTAGGCCATCGAAGAAATCACCCGTCCATTCCAGTTCATTGTCGATGGGTTGGCCGCCGCCGGCCCTTCCATTTTCCGGCCACCACCAGCGTCCGTAGATAGTGTTGACAATGGCGGGGTTGATAAAACCGAAGGGCCCGTCGCGGAAATTCTCTATACCGTGTTGGACCACCGTGGCCAAGTGTTGATCTCCGCAGAGGTGCGATGCCCAGGCCCGCCGGATAGCGCGCAGGGCTTTATTGCGTCCGGTCTGGGGCCAGCCATTGCTGTCGAGGTCGGCCAGCAACCGGCCGGTTCTGCTGCCATGGAGGTGAACGGCCCCGGCAAAGGCGGTTTGGGAAAGGACCGCTTTCATTTCGACGTCCTCCCAGTTTTGAGCCCATTGGTCGAGAAAATGGAGTTGCCGGTCGCCCAAAAGTTTCAGGTCCGGCAGGTCAACCGAGGCGGGATCGTAGCTCGCGTCGTTGATGTGATCGGGCCTGGGGCCCATGGACGGGATTTTCCCTTTGGGTCCGCTCTTGAATTTGCGGTCTTCAAGGATGGCGAAATCGACTCCCCCAACCTTCATGCCGGTATAGTAGACTTGAATGCCTTGTCCGATGGGGGTCGGGTCGAAAGGATCGGGAAGGTGCCAGGTTTCCTGGTCGTGCACCATCTTCACATATTCGGCGGGCCAGTAGTAACCGCCGGAATTTCCCGCAGAGCTGTCTGCCACAATACCCCCTTCTCCCCACACATTTCCCTGACCGATGTCGTGGTCGTCCAGAAGAATTACGGTGGGCCGGTCCTTCATGATTTCCTTGAACTGCCAACCAAATAGAAGCCAGGCAAAGGTGTTTTCCCGATGGTCGTAGCTCTGATCTCCAGCAAAAAACAGTAGGTCCGGATCCTGTAGTTTGAGGTTATTCACGATGGAATCGCGATCCCCCCTGTCATGGCGCGAATTACAGGAGAGTGAAGCGACTACAATTTCCTGCTTTTGGACCGGGTCCTGGCGTATCAGGCCCTCCAATGTCGCGCCTCCGCTGTGTCGAAGGCGGTAGGACACGTTTTTCGAGCCATCCCAATCCTCCACGCGAAAATGGGCGAACCAGCCTGGGTACTGCACGGTTGCGGCGGCCGTTTTTTCCCAACGGTCGCCCTGTTTCAGTTCCAAGGTCACCTCCCGATCCTCACCCGGTTTCAAGGGAAACAGTTGGGCCGTCATTTTCATGACCCCGGCCTGTTGCGTATAGAGGGCAAATCCGATGACTTTATCCCGGTCGACCCGGACAAATTCGTCCATGAACCCACTGGGCTCACGCTCCCAGATATCTTCCCGGGTGGCCGTGCCCAGGTCGCTGCCGCGATCCCCGGGGAAAGCGGAGGAGGCAATTATTGATGGGGCAGCGAGCGCCAGGTAGAGAATGAACAGTGACAGTTGAATTTTCATGGGAGGGTAGGGAGAATTAGGAATTGGCCACGGGTTACTCGAACAGGCAGGGAGAATTAGAAGGTTCGTGTTTTGGGCGGTTGGGGTAAACTTTGGAATAACCAGGGTGCGGGCAATCCTATATTTTGAAGGTTGGAAATTCGCCCTTCCAACCTTACTCATTAGGGGATTATGGCATTTATACTTGCTCTCGATCAGGGGACGACCAGTTCCCGCGCCATCGTTTTCGACCAAAAGGGCTCCGTCAGGGCCTTGGCTCAGCAGGAACTCGAACAGATTTACCCCCGACCCGGCTGGGTCGAGCACGACCCCAAGGAAATTTGGCGCAGCCAACTGGCGGTTGCCCGTGAGGCTTTGCGGCAAGCGGGCGCTTCGGCCTCGGCAATTGTCGGTATCGGGATCTCCAATCAGAGGGAGACTACCGTGGTTTGGGACCGTGCCACCGGAGAACCGATCGGCAATGCCATCGTTTGGCAGGACCGCAGAACGGCCGATTTTTGCCGTGAATTAAAGGAGGCCGGGCTGGCCGATTTGATTCAGCGAAAATCCGGATTGGTCATAGACGCTTATTTTTCGGGGTCAAAGATTCGCTGGATGCTGGACAACATCGAGGGGGCGCGGGAAAAGGCCAGGGCCGGGGAGTTGGCCTTTGGCACCATCGACAGTTGGCTGGTGTGGAATTTGACCGGGGGGAAGGCGCACGTTACCGACGTGAGCAACGCCAGCCGCACCCTGGTTTTCAATATCGAGACCCTCGAGTGGGATGAGGAATTGTTGGATCTGCTCGATCTTCCAGCAGGTCTCCTTCCCGAAGTGCGCAGCAGTAGCGAAGTCTATGGGCACACCGCCGACGACTATTTCGGCGCAGGCATCCCCATCGCGGGCATTGCCGGCGATCAACAGGCGGCTTTGTTTGGTCAGGCCTGCCACCGGAGCGGCATGGCCAAAAACACTTACGGAACCGGTTGTTTCCTGTTGATGAATACGGGTGCGGAAAGGGTGCGATCCAAAAACAACCTCCTCACCACCGTGGCCTGGGAAGTGGACGGTATGGTCGATTACGCCTTGGAGGGGAGTGTATTTATCGGTGGAGCGGTGGCCCAATGGTTGAGAGACCAGCTCGGCATTATCAAGGCATCTTCCGAAATCGAGGACTTGGCCCGGTCGGTGGACGACAATGGGGGCGTATATTTTGTGCCGGCTTTTGCCGGACTGGGTTCACCCCATTGGGACCCTTACGCCCGGGGGATCATCATCGGGCTGACCCGGGGCTCTTCAGCGGGCCATATCGCCCGCGCAGCCCTGGAGGGCGTTGCCTATCAGTCGATGGACCTGCTGCAAGCGATGGAAGTGGATGCAGGTATTTCTCTCAGTGAACTCAGGGTCGACGGCGGCGCGTCCCTCAATGGATTGCTCATGCAATTTCAAAGCGACCTTCTCGATGTTCCGGTCGTGCGCCCAAAAATAGCCGAAACCACCGCTCTGGGAGCGGCCTATCTGGCCGGCTTGGCCACGGGTTTTTGGGAAAGCAAGGAGCAAATCGCTCGGCAGTGGCAGGTCGAGGCCCGGTTTGATCCCGCGGGGAATAGCCATGCCGTAAAGGCAGGAGTAAACGGTTGGCGGAAAGCGGTGGCGCGATCCAAAAATTGGGTGGAGAAAGGGTAGGGCGGGTATGGAGCTTTATTAACCACAAGGCACGAAGGGGGTTAAGAATTAGGAATTAGGAATTGACTCTCGCAAGAGCGCAAAGGTCGCAAAAACGAACGAGAAGAATTCTGGATTCACTGACCATGGGCGTTTTCGTCTAACTCGGTTTGTCCAATAAGTCAAAAATTACGAACTGACCCCTTTTCTCACCCCTGTTTGCAGGCGGTACGACAGAGACATAGGTTACAAATAATCCGGGCACATCGGTTACACTTTATTACTTTCATTTAGGGTTCGGTGTGTCGAGGATTTCCGATTCGCAGGGGCGATGTAGGCCGTAGGCCGGAAGCGCCTCTGCGAGTCGAACCTCAGGTTTCCCAGATACAGATTAGCGTAATGCAATTGGACCGTGCCTTGGTCGTCTTCAAACAGTCCCATCCGGCAACCGGCAAAGTGTTCTCCCACATGATAGCTCTTCCCCTCAAAAGATAGAAAGCCTCTGGTCGATATCGTCTTGACGAGGTAGTTTTTGGGGTAACGGATTTTGACGTTTTCGCCCATGCGTTTTGATGAGGGTTGGTACACTTCGGCCGGTCTTTGCATGCCGAGAGCTTCGTGAGGCCTTTCGTGATTGTAGGTGTGTGCCCAGCGTTGGAACCGTCGTTGTTGGGCAAGCAGGTTGGCCGAAGGCGGCTGGGTGGCTTCCGCTTTCAGATCCCGATGCATGCGTTCGTGAGAACCGTTGTCCTGGGGATGCCCAGGACGGGTAAACTCAACGGCGATCCCCTGCTCAATCCACCAGACACTCAGCCGGGAGAGGCGCCCTAGCCCATTAGCCGAAAATGGAGTGCCATGATCGACCCGGATGATGCCGGGAAGCCCGTAAAGACGGGCCATACGCTTGAATCCACGGTAGGTGGTAGCGAATTGTTGATTGGGCATGGCCCGGCAACCCAGTATGTAGTGGCTATTGAGATCTTTCAGTGTCAAGGGGTCACAACGGGTGCCGTCTGCCAGCTTGAACCAGCCCTTGAAATCGATCGTCCAGACATGGTTGGGATACTCGGCCTGGGTCAACTCGCAAGGTTGAACCAGATAGGCTCCAGGTCTCCGCCGGCGGGGCTTGATCATGCCGTTGCGCTTCAGTATTGCTCCAATCGTACTGCACGAGGGAGGCCTCCCGATGCCATGCTTCTTCAAAAGCAAATCCCTGAGCTTTTTCGGTCCCCAGGTCGGGTGCTTGCGGCGGTCCTGCAAGATGAGCTTTTCAACCACCGCATCGGTCAGGTTGGCATAACGCTGTGGGCACCGGCTTTTCTCATGCAAGCCGGAGGCTCCATGTTGCTCGTATCGTCGCAGGTACTTGTGGCCAGTCTTGCGGCTGATTCCGAAGTCATGACACAGCTCTGATATCGTAAATCGTCCACTCTTGGCCAAGTGCACGAATCTTAGTTTTTGGTCCATTAGGTCTACAGTTTTCCAGGGCATAATGCCCAGTTTGACTGTAACCTATGTCTCCGGTCTATCTGTTACCGATGTCTCCGGTTCATACCATGCCATCCCCATAGCCATTCTCGATGAGCTTGATCCCTGAAACGCTATTGCCTAATATGGCCTGCAATTTATGCGAAGCAATACAGTCGGCGGTTGAGCCCCAAAACAAAAGGAGAAACTAATGTCTGAAATCGAGATTATATTTGAGGTCAACGAGGATGAGGTGGACGGCGGATATAACGCCAATGCTCTCGGCTACGGCATCCACACCCAGGGTGATTCTCTGGAAGATATCCGCCGCAACGTCAAAGAAGCAGTGGACTGCTACTTCGACCATACTATGAAACGACCCAAACTGATCCGGCTGTACTTTGTCAGGGAAGAAGTTCTCAACACATGAGACTGCCCAGGGATGTCAAAGGCGCAGCCCTGCTGGTGTCGCTGCGACGGCTGGGCTATGAAGCTATTCGCCAACGCGGTTCCCACGTGCGGGTAACCACACAGGTCAATGGCGAACACCATGAGGTGATTCCGCTACATAACCCAATCAAGACCGGGACGTTGCTGAGCATCCTGAAGAGCGTCGCGGCGCATCACGAAATGAGCGTTGATGCACTCGTGCGAGTGTTGAATCTATGAACCCGCAATATTAACCGCCCAACGGACCTTTCGAGAAGAGGGAGGATACGGACCGCAACTATGGCCCTTTCCGAGGAATTTTTTTGAGAAACTAAGTTTGGGAAATTAGAGTTGCAGTTTGAGGATCTCCTCAGGGGAGCGAGAAGCGTCACAAATCAGCAGCCCTGAAGGAACAGCCTGTTTGAGATCCAGGTCATCGAAAGCCGTCCCCGTCTCACCGGACTTGGCTGGCGCAATGCCTTATGCCCTCAAAAACCCCGCTTAACAGCAGCATTCAGGTTTGACCCCTTCTCCCCTTACAGCAGGAAAAATACTTCAACACTAGGGCTGACCCCATCCGCCTCCTCCGACAAACTCGGTATCCAAATTCGGATCGCCGTCCTCGAGAAGCATGGAGGTCACTTCTTTCAGGTTCCTGTTCAGCTCATCCAAGGTCTCGCCCTGGGAATGAGCGCCAGGGAAACCGGGTACATAACCCACATAGAGCCCGGTATCCTTACAACGTTCCACTATGGCCGTGTATTCCATTTTTTCCTCGCCCCTCACTTACCAGTTGAAAACAACATCCGCATTGCTTCAAATCATCGTTATCCTCTCGCCTCCAGGTTGGATGGTGCTGATATTGACTCTGACCTGTCAAGAACGATTTGGTAACCTGAAACTCGTGCGGCAATCCCTTTAGTTTGCAAAGTTCCGTTATAACTTGGGCATTGAAGTCGGAGTCACCGGCAACGTAATCGTCAAGCAGGTCGCCTATGTCCAAAACTTCAAAGCCTTTTCTTGCAGAAGGCATCACTTTTCCACGTCTTGACCCCGGCTGGCGCCATGCCTTATGCCCTCAATAACCCCGCTTAACAGCAACATTCCGAACTGACCCTTTTTGCCTTTTGGGGGGACCTTGACCTTTCTCCTTATTTATCAAGGACTTATCTTGTATGGTGTCTTGGAGGGTCGCCGCAAGTAATACCCTGTCTTTACGTCTCTTGGCGCTCTTCGCGAGAGTCAATTTCTCATCCGTGAAACCTGTCCTGCGGTAGCCCTTGGGCGAAGCAGGATCGGTGGTTAATTCTTCATTCCTAATTCCTAATTCCTAATTCGCGCCCTTGGCGCTTTCCCCCCCTTCCCTTCAACCATACCAAACATCAAGGATTGACCCTTTTGGCCCCCTTTATCCCTCTTCTATCCTGCGAATGAGGACTTCCCGCGCTTCCCCAGGCTGAACGGCGTTAATGGCCGAGCGAATGTCGGCAGTGCGCAATCGGACAAAGGGCCATCGCGAGTCCATTAGCACGACAATACCGATACGCCTGCCCGCCAGATTTTGCTGGTACTTCATACTTTGGTCAGTGGTGATCAGGACTTCGTAGCCGGCTTCCTCTGCCCTGTCCAGCAGATCACCGTTGGGCAAAGTGGCCCACCCAAGCTGTGCCGCAGTATGAATCGTGTGATCTCCCAGATGACGCCGCAATGGCGCAGGCGTACCATTGTCAAACAGCAGTCTCAATCTTGAGATCCTTCAACAGACTGGATTCCAGGTGTATCAGCACAGCTCTGACTTGCCAATCCTCAACCCCCTCAAACCAGTCGAGGAACTCTTCGATGGTTGCCCCCGCCTCCAAATTGGCGAACAGGTGTGAAAGGGGCACCCTCGTGTTCTTGAATATCCAAGCTCCGCTGACCTTGCCAGGGACTTGTTCCACTGCCGGACAGGTTGACCAGTCAATCATGTTCTCAACTCGCTTTCCATCACTATTTCTTCCAGTAGGGATTCTTTGGGGATTCTGGGTCATTGTCCAGACTATCTGCCCATTGGAAACTCACCCATATGGGATGGTCCTCATTCGCCTAGTCGGGTAGATTGGCCGCCGCCGCCCTCACGTCGAGCGCGTCGGAGTTCACAGCCACATCCGAGCATCAACTCGATTTCGGGATGAACCTGCTCCTGCAATACCCTAGCAGGCCGGCAGCAAACCGTCTGCCAGGCAATGATTATATTCTATATTCTACGTTTGACCCCTTTTGCCTTTCCAAAGGGTAAAGAGGGTACGACAGAGACATAGGTTACAAATAATCCGGGCACATCGGTTACACTTTATTACTTTCATTTAGGGTTCGGTGTGTCGAGGATTTCCGATTCGCAGGGGCGATGTAGGCCGTAGGCCGGAAGCGCCTCTGCGAGTCGAACCTCAGGTTTCCCAGATACAGATTAGCGTAATGCAATTGGACCGTGCCTTGGTCGTCTTCAAACAGTCCCATCCGGCAACCGGCAAAGTGTTCTCCCACATGATAGCTCTTCCCCTCAAAAGATAGAAAGCCTCTGGTCGATATCGTCTTGACGAGGTAGTTTTTGGGGTAACGGATTTTGACGTTTTCGCCCATGCGTTTTGATGAGGGTTGGTACACTTCGGCCGGTCTTTGCATGCCGAGAGCTTCGTGAGGCCTTTCGTGATTGTAGGTGTGTGCCCAGCGTTGGAACCGTCGTTGTTGGGCAAGCAGGTTGGCCGAAGGCGGCTGGGTGGCTTCCGCTTTCAGATCCCGATGCATGCGTTCGTGAGAACCGTTGTCCTGGGGATGCCCAGGACGGGTAAACTCAACGGCGATCCCCTGCTCAATCCACCAGACACTCAGCCGGGAGAGGCGCCCTAGCCCATTAGCCGAAAATGGAGTGCCATGATCGACCCGGATGATGCCGGGAAGCCCGTAAAGACGGGCCATACGCTTGAATCCACGGTAGGTGGTAGCGAATTGTTGATTGGGCATGGCCCGGCAACCCAGTATGTAGTGGCTATTGAGATCTTTCAGTGTCAAGGGGTCACAACGGGTGCCGTCTGCCAGCTTGAACCAGCCCTTGAAATCGATCGTCCAGACATGGTTGGGATACTCGGCCTGGGTCAACTCGCAAGGTTGAACCAGATAGGCTCCAGGTCTCCGCCGGCGGGGCTTGATCATGCCGTTGCGCTTCAGTATTGCTCCAATCGTACTGCACGAGGGAGGCCTCCCGATGCCATGCTTCTTCAAAAGCAAATCCCTGAGCTTTTTCGGTCCCCAGGTCGGGTGCTTGCGGCGGTCCTGCAAGATGAGCTTTTCAACCACCGCATCGGTCAGGTTGGCATAACGCTGTGGGCACCGGCTTTTCTCATGCAAGCCGGAGGCTCCATGTTGCTCGTATCGTCGCAGGTACTTGTGGCCAGTCTTGCGGCTGATTCCGAAGTCATGACACAGCTCTGATATCGTAAATCGTCCACTCTTGGCCAAGTGCACGAATCTTAGTTTTTGGTCCATTAGGTCTACAGTTTTCCAGGGCATAATGCCCATGATACTGTAACCTATGTGCCTAGAATAAGTGTTACCTATGTGCCCGGTTCATACCGGTCCGGCACCTCGAGATTGGCGCCGCGAGGTACGTTCTCTATGAGCCATTGGCCAAAGGGCTTGCGGGGCTGTGTTTTCTCCTCCCACGCCGCCGCGGGCACGACGACGAAAGGCCGCCGGGCGCCGATGCGCTGCGGCCCCTCTTCCTCGGCGAGGCGCAAAATCTCAGACAGTCGGGCCTTGGCCTCGGCGACAGTCCAGACACGGTGGGGTTTAAGATGTTGAGTGGTCATATGCCCTCCATATCGGTTTAAAATAGTCCAACATGGACCAGATTGGCTGCAGTATCAAGACTTCTCCTATCGACTGTTTGAAAGATATATGCGCGTCCGATTGAAAGGTTGGACCGATGTTTGTGTCGTCTAGCTCGGCGCCCGGCGTATCGGGCGAGATTTCCGGACCGGGCGATACCCCAACCCAAGTCCTCCAACCAGTCCAAGGCGGCCTGTTCAACCTTGGCTTCGGTGATGATGGTCAAGGGTTTTTGTGGGCTTCGGGGCCCTCTCCGAGGACGGCAAGGATGCGGGTTTTCAGCTTCTCGCGTAATTCCTTCGGGGTTGTCCAGACTATGTGGTTGTAGTGTTCGGTATCGAAGTGCAATTTTTCCACCGCATCTTCCTTGCAAGTGAAAATAACGGGCAAGTCGAGTCCATGGGCAAACCCTGCCTCATAGTATACGCCACCTCTCGCCCCGTCATCGCCCTGAGTAAAGTCGGCCACCACGAATCGTGAGCGACGAAGTTCCGCAATGATTTCATCATCAATCTTATTGACGTGTTCCTTGCGATCAATTCTCAAGGGGTTATATCCTGCTTCCTCGATGGCAGGGCCAATGCCCCGCTCGAAAGCTTGATCCATGCTTTCGTCAAACCACATGGCAACGAACGCTTGAGAAGAATCCAGATTAACCCTCTGTTCTTCGATTCGTGCGTGACCATCTACTGTAAGTTGTCCGGCACACCTTTCATCTCCAGTGTGACCCTCTACCCATTTCTTATCACGTAGATATTCATGTAAATATACGACATCATTCCATTCGGTTGATTCAGACCACGCATAAGCATCAAAAGAGTCAGGCTTGAAATAAACATAGCCTGTTAGCCCCCTTGCTTTCCTTGAGATTAAACGTAGAAGTCTCTCCGCGCGCTGGTAAACTGGAATAGATGGACGTGTTTTTGCTTTTTTTACCAGAGCGGCATTAACAAAAGGGCACTCGATTCCCTGTTCCCGTTGGTCGAGAAGGATGGTGGTTAAAAGCGCTTTTTCTTTTTCGCTAGCGTTCTTGAGGAAATCCATTGCCAGATATGTAATTTTGTAGGGGCCGCCTGCACGCGGAGAAGATTCCATATGAACTTCCTGTTTCGATGCATAACGGAATCCCTTACCTGGGCAGCCAGGCCAGATTTTACATTCATCAGTTTGGTTTGGAAAGCGATAGCTCATTGTGGTTTCTTCCTCTTATTGATTTGACGATTTTTCCGGGTTGACGTCAGGGGTATTGGGGGCGATGTCGGGGCCGTGGGCGATACCCCAACCCAAGCCCTCCAACCAGTCGAGGGCGGCCTGCTCGACATCGGATTCGGTGATAGATGCACGAGCCATTGTCAAAACCAATGAAGACTTGAAATAAATTGTTTAAAAGGGGCCAAACCTTCCTTACAATCCGTAGCGGTTTCGCCGAAAATCCCCGATGTTACGTAAGGGGATTCATCTTGTTTTTCAGAGATCGATTCCTCGATCTCCTGAAGAATTCGATTTCTGTTATTACGCCGGTATCCGAAAGCGCCAGGAGGCAGCAAGTTCGATCCAGGTGGCCGTTTGGTTTTGTGGGCGTAGTTGAGCGCTATCAGTATTTCGAGTTTATCAAAGATCAGGGTGTACCGACTTTTGTCAGGGATGATGCGTTCGGCGTGTGGCTGCAAGGTATTGTGTATCCAATCGCTCAGTGGTGCAACTCGGCTGTCCATGCCTTCAAGCATCTGCATCGCTTGTTTGCTGACCCATAAGCAGAAAGGTGGTAGTATCTGCACGGCGGGTGAATCCTCCTCCTGCAATTCCTTGCGGAGTGGAGTAGCCAACATATGTTTGAGACAATGAAGCCGATTGGCTTCGACAGCACCGAGTCCCAATGCATAGAGCAGAAGCGTTGCCGGATAATTCTTCCAACCAATCCAAATTTCATATCCCCCGGTCACCTTTGTGGAACCAAGTCGCTGCAGTGCTCGTTGCCAAACTTGATAGTGCTCCTCTTCTGCCCATCGACCCCCGACAGTGGCCATCGCTAACAACGTCGAACAGGCCGCCTCATAACCGCGTACGCGGGCAGTAGTTGACTCACTGGTCGGATTTGGACCATCCACGGAAAAAGCATCACCCGAAGTTACTTCAATAATTTGCTCAACTGTCTGCTCAATAAGGTCTGACAATCGAATTTGGTATCCAGGCCCTGCAATGTATCGCTTAAGGCTAGCTACAGCGGCCTCGGTTGAAAGGGGATGAGGCCTTGAATATTCTTCTAAGGACTCGACGTTTTGTTGGACCGTTCGAAAGAAGGTGTCAGCGTCCTCAATGGGAATTTCCTGGGCTCTGCGATGATGAATAAGTTTTTGGGCTTTATCGCCTAGCTTGCCTCGTGCCGCCCAGTATGTCGTAAATCGATGCGATTTTGCGCGGTAAATCGCCTTACGCAAAGCGCCGTCCCACTCCGCTGACCAGCCGCAAACGATCAGGCCAAACTCATCGAAAATGCGATCCAGGAGTTGATCGAACTCAGGTAGATATTTTTCCAGTTCAGCAGAAGTATTTCTAATGCGGGTGTCGAGGTAATCGCCATGCACCTTGAAGACGCAGCATTGTGTGTGAATTAAGGGGAGTGCTCCCTCAACCTGATCAGGAGAACTCAGGACAGTTGGAAAAACGCCCTCATCGGTGAGGGCTGTTTCCATCAGTCAGTCAAAATTCGTCGTGATGATGACCTTGATGAAACCTTGCGAAGCCAGCCTCGCGATGGCGCGGTGCGCCGCCGTCGGCGCTTTCTCACCTTCCTCGCGCTCCTCGTCGGTGGGTTCAAAATATGAGCGGAGCAACTGTTGTCTCTCGGCCTTCGTCCTGGCGAGTTCGTTGAGAAGATCGGAGTATGACGCCTCTTTTTTGAATTTCTCCAGGTACCAGTGTTCCGGATTGGGTTCGCATGTCTCTTTGTGAAGTTCCGCCAGCTTGCGAATCAGATCGAGGGTTACATCCCAACCCGTAGGAATCTTCGCTGCCCGGGACACACCCGAACCGATAAGGATGGCATAAACTCCAGGATTGGCCTGAATCGAGAATGCAAGCGAGTGGATTGGATCAATCACGGCGTTACCATCTCCATTAAGTTTTTTCCCAACTGTAAGTTAGCCCACCTCCTCTTGTGCTTTTGATAGTGCACTGGTTAGCAGACAGGTGGGGCCGGCGTCTAGGATAAATGGCAAACCTGTCTGTGTGCCTCGCACAGGCAGGCGATCCAGACAGGGTCTGGAAAGACCTGGACCGCCTGTTAGCTTGACCACCAATTAGAATCCAAGTGTTAATGAACCAAATGGAGACTATGCCGATTGGTTTTTACCGGAAAATTCAGGATAGGCCGGAAACCGGGTAGTAAGGAGCAACCATGTCCGAGCGCCTACGTGACAAAATAAGACGATCCCTCCAGTCAGCCGAAGGCTTGTATTATCGGTTAGTGTTGCTAGTGGGTGAGACGAGATCGGGCAAGACCGCCGTGCTTCGGGATGTTGCCGAGGAGTATCGTACATCCGTCATAAACGTAAATTTGGTCCTTTCAAGCAAACTGCTTGAGCTTACGCCGAAGCAGCGACCACTCCGATTGCCGGTGATTCTCGACCAAATTGCGAACAAAGCTCGAAGGTTAGTGGTGTTGGACAATCTCGAGATTCTATTCGACCCGGAACTAAAACAGGACCCCTTGCGGCTGCTGCAGGGAATTTCGAGAAATCGATCCGTATTGGCTTCGTGGAGCGGAACCTATAATTCTGGAAAACTGTTGTACGCTGAATCCGGCCATCCCGAGTACCGCAGCTATGAATCGGCGGATGCGCTGATCGTGGGCACGGATGTTGCGGCCACGGTCGATCCGGTAGATATCAAAGGAATACTGGGACAAGCATGAAATACGGTGACCTTATTAAATTCGACCCGATAGAGTCGGTCGTTCAGTTGCGTGATGCGGACAAAGCCAGCGCCGCGCATCACTTGGTGAACACCTATGTCATCTCTGACGAAATGGCGGAACGGCTCACACAGCTTGTCATCCCTCAGATGCAGTTCGAAAGGCCGGTCGACAATAAGGGATTGTTGGTGGTGGGTAATTACGGCACCGGCAAGTCGCATTTGATGTCGGTGGTTTCCAGTCTTGCCGCAGATGCCTCCCTGCTGGAAGGACTGAACCACACTGGCGTCTGTGACGCCGCTTCTCAAATTGCCGGGCGTTTCAAGGTCATCCGTACGGAGATCGGAGCGACCACCATGTCCCTGCGTGACATTCTTATCGCCGAATTGGATGAACACCTCGAAAAACTCGGTGTTGACTACATTTTCCCGGACTTGGATAGAATCGCCAGCCACAAGCGTGCCTTTGAAGACATGATGGCCAAGTTTGGGGAGGTATTTCCAGAGCATGGCCTGCTGCTGGTGGTAGACGAGTTGCTCGACTACCTACGCACTCGTAAGGATCAGGAGTTGATTCTCGATCTCAACTTCCTCCGGGAGATCGGCGAGGTTTGTAAGGATTTGCGATTCCGCTTTATAGCCGGTGTCCAGGAGGCTATCTTCGACAGCCACCGTTTCGCCTTTGTCGCCAACAGCATCCGCCGGGTGAAGGATCGCTTCGAACAGATTCTCATCGCCCGCAGAGACGTCAAATTTGTTGTAGCGGAACGTCTACTTAAGAAAACGGCCGAGCAGCAAAGTCGAATCCGAGAACACTTATCTCTGTTCGGCAAGTTTTACGGCGATCTCAACGAACGGATGGACGATTTCGTCCGGCTATTCCCCGTGCATCCCAACTACATCGACACCTTCGAGCGGGTTACCATCGTGGAAAAGCGCGAGATACTCAAGACGCTCTCTGTGGCCATGAAGGACCTTCTCGAAGAAACTGTGCCGGAGGGCGAACCGGGGCTGATCGCCTTTGATAACTATTGGAACAATTTGAAGTCCAATGCTGCCTTTCGTGCCATTCCAGAAATTAGGGCGGTTATCGAATGCAGCCAACTCTTGGAATCGCGAATCGAGAACGCTATGGATCGCAGGCAATACAAACCAATGGCGCTTCGGCTGATTCACGGTTTATCGGTGCATCGCTTGACAACCGGCGACATTTACACGCCGATGGGCGCGACGCCCGAAGAATTGCGCGACCGGCTCTGCCTTTTTGACCCACTGATCGCCGAGTTGGGCGGCGAAGAACCCGACAAAGACCTGCAGACTCATGTGGAAACGGTCCTTCGCGAGATCCGCAGTACAGTTAGCGGCCAATTCATCTCGTTCAATGAAGACAACCGACAGCACTATCTTGACCTGAAGAAGACCGAAGATTTCGACGCTCTGATCGACAAGCGGGCCGAGAGCTTTTCCGACTCGCAACTCGACCGCTTCTATTTCGAGGCGCTTCGCCGAGTAATGGAATGTCAGGACGTGACCTATGTGACGGGGTATAAAATTTGGCAGCACGAAATTGTCTGGCATGAACGCAAGGCTGCACGCACCGGCTATCTGTTCTTTGGCGCCCCAAACGAACGCTCTACTGCAGTGCCGCAACGAGATTTCTATATCTACTTCCTTCCACCCTACGACCCGCCTCACTTCAAGAATGAGAAGGCTAATGACGAGGTTTTCGTCCGTC
This sequence comes from Opitutales bacterium, assembly GCA_965218995.1. Taxonomy (GTDB): domain Bacteria; phylum Verrucomicrobiota; class Verrucomicrobiia; order Opitutales; family UBA2995; genus JAABVD01. Next base: position 14,624 of record CBDCML010000004.1, on the reverse strand, counting down.
TGAAGGGCATCGACGAGGAATTTCAGACCGCTTTGAAAGGCTACGCGGCTGCCCTGGATCTCGCGGCCACCTCATCGGGCCACTCCAAGGTCACCTATGAATCGAAAGGCAACGGTTTTCTGAGGAAGCTGGTCCAATGGCTGCAGAAACACATGGTCGATGCCTTCGAGGTCACCTACCAAGGCCGCGCCAAACCCATGACTAATTGGGCCAAGGGCAAAACGATTCGCGACCTGTCCGGCTTGGCACCCCACGAAACTATAAACTTCCGCGATCTTGTGAACACGATCGCCGGTGTCTGCCTGGCCCCCAACTTTGAGAATCAAGCTCCGGACTATCCATTCTTCTCGGTCTTGATCACTGGCAATAACCGCGCCCGGACAGCGCAGGATGCCTTGAGGGCCATCGCCGGGCAGATACGCGCCAAGCAGGCTATCGCAGTGCTGGACGCCTTGGACCTGCTCGACGGGAAGACGATCGACCCCTACAAGTCGAAGTACGCCAAGTTCATCCTCGATGCCCTAAAGGCCAAGGGCCACGGCCAAGTGGTCAACCGCAGTGAGATCATCCAAAACAACCATGGGCTTGAATACATGAGCCCGGGCGGTTCGCGACTAGAGCCGGAATGGGTTTCTGTGCTGTTGGCGGCCTTGGTCTATAACGGCGACATCGTGCTTTCTATCCCAGGCAAGAAATTCGATGCAAACGGGCTCTCGCTGCTTGCTGCGACCGGAGTGGACGAGTTGGTCCGTTTCAAACACTTGGAGCAGCCCAAGGAATGGAACCTTCCTGCGCTCAAAGCGCTGTTCGAACTACTCGGCATGGCACCAGGCATGGCGCAACTCATTACCGACCGAAAGGACGAGCCGGTGCAGAAGCTGCAGCAGGCGGTGGGCAACCTCGTCAAGCACATCGTCATGACCCAGCAGAACCTGCGCGAGGGGTTTTCCTTCTGGGGTTTGGATTTACTAGCAGGCACCGATCTGGCTAATCAAGCCAGCGGATTGGACGAAACAAAGGTCTTCTTTGAATCGCTCCAGGCCTACTCCTCGCCTGGCAAGCTGAAGAACTTCCGCCAGAGCGCCTCCGAAGTGCTGGCCCACAAGAATGCTATGAACTCCTTGGACGAACTGGACGCCCTGCGCGAGTTCATCATGGATCATGGCCCGACGGCGGCCTGGCTTTCCACCGCGGAGGCAGTTCTGCCCGCTTACCATGAATGGGTGGAACTCATGAGAACCACCCGACAGGGTGTGTTGGATGCCCTCAAGCAAGCGGACCTGTCTGAACTGGCAACCCGATCCCAGAGCATCGGAACAAAGTTGCAGAAGCTGAAGAAGAACTACATTGTCGCCTACACTGGTTTGCACGCTAAGGCCCGACTGGGAGTGAATGACGACAAGCGTAAAGTGGACCTGCTCAAAGATCAGCGGTTGCAAACGCTGCTCAAGTTGGCCGGAATTGACTTGATGGCTCGGCAGCAGCTCACCGATTGCCAAAACCGGCTGGTCGAGTTGAAGAGCTGCTTTGCCTTGACCGGGCAAGACCTCGAGGCTTCGCCGATCTGCCCGCATTGTGGATTCCGACCGTCAGTGGAACCCGGCGCGGCGGCAGTCTCTCATATGATTGACCAGATGGACGCCCAGCTTGACACAATGGTTGCAGCCTGGACCTCGACAATCCTCAGCAACCTGGAGGATCCGATCACTCAGGCCAATATTGACTTACTGAAGACCGATGATAGCGAACGGCTGGAGACTTTCATTAATTCGAAAGAACTGCCCTCGCCGCTAGACAACAGGTTTGTCCAGTCCCTTAAGGAGGTACTCTCTGGTCTGGTCAAGGTCACCATCAATGCGACGGAACTACAACAGGCCCTGCTGGTCACCGAAGGCCCGGCAACCCCCACGGAGATGAAGAAACGCTTTGAAGATTACATTGATCTACTCACCAAGGGGAAGGACCCGGCCATGGTGCGGATCGTTATGGAATAGCAAGTGACCAAAGGTGAACTGATTTCCCGGCTCAAAGGTTACGAATGGACCGATTTCGAGTGCAAAAAAGCTCGGTCGAATGTTCCCAAGGATGCCTATTCCACCGTAAGCGCATTTGCCAACACACAGGGCGGATGGCTGATCTTCGGCGTATCGGAAAACGCGGGCTTGCTGGAGATTACCGGTGTCGACCTAAATTCTTTTGATCGGGTGCAGGATGCGTTTCTGACAACCTTGCGTGGCGGTCAAAAGGTAAACCACATCATCCCCGCGGAGCCGCATGTTTATGAGGTCGACGGGAATCGCATTTTGGCCTTTTTTATTCCAGAAATGGAACGTCATCAGAAGCCCGTCTATTTGAACGGGAATCCAAGAGAAAGTTTTGTCCGCCGCGCGGCGCGTGACGAGCGTATGACTGACAACGAGTTGCAACGCTTTCTGCGCGATGCGGCCGAGAAAGCATGGGATAATGCAATAATCAGCGACATCGACCCGGAAACCAGCATCGACCGGGAAACACTGGACTGGTATCGCGAACAGTTCTACCGGCGCAATCCTGAGCAACGGTACATCTCCAATCCGAGAGAGTTTTTGAGGGAGTGGAATTTCATCGTTCACCATCAAGGCAAGCCTCATTTAACCCGCGCGGCTATCCTTCTATTTGGTACAGACCACCACTTGAGATCGCTGCTGCCTCGTCCGGTTTTGGATTACCAGCGCATTGACACCCGTTTTGCTCATTGGTCCGCCGATGAGCGTTGGCACGACCGCGTTGTATTCGAAGAAAACCTCTTCAAGACTTGGCGCGGGCTGATCGCCAAATATTCCCGTATTGCCGAACACCCCTTCAAAATCGATCCTGCCACTCTTCGCCGCATTGACGATCCGCCTGATTACGTCGCCTTCCGCGAGGCTGCGATCAATCTGCTGATTCATCAGGACTACGGGGACCACCACCGCAAAGCCTCCATTAAATGGTTTACAGACCAAATTCAGTTTTGGAACCCCGGCGATGCCTTCGCCACCACAGCCCAATTGTTGGAGTCCAATGAAAAGGAAATTCGCAACCCATTGATTGTTAATGCATTTCGCCGTATTGGTCTTAGCGATCAAGCTGGGACGGGTATTCCCGCCATTTTTCGAAATTGGCACAAATTGGGCCATTGCCCGCCACAAGTCCTCAACTGCAAGGCTAAAAAGCAGTTTCAATTGATCCTCATTCAAGAGCCGCTCATTACCGAAGCCATGCGCCGCTTTCAGACTAGTTTGGGTGTGAGATTATCTCCTGAGCAGGCCGATGTTTTGGCGATGGCGGCAAATCAAGAAACTTTATCCCTGTTGGATGCCGCCATGGCAACTGGCGGTAACCTAAAAGCGGGTCACGACACCGTTCGCCACTTGGTACGTCAGCAGTTGCTGAAAGTGTTGGATGAAGATACATTTGCGCTCGCCGACCCAATCGGAGAACTCCTGTCTCATTGGGCCAGGACAAGGAAAGGTGAATTTTCGCCCCCAGTACCCGACAAGTACCTGGCAAGTACCCGACAAGTACCCGACAAGTACCCGGCAAGTGCCCGACAAGTAGCCAAAGCCCTGCTACAGCGTGGCGCAGACATGACACGGGCAGAGTTGCAAGAAACATTGAACCTCGCAGATAGGGAGCACTTTTCGAAAAAGTACCTGCAGCCTGCTTTGGATTACCGTTTGGTGGAAATGACTATTCCCGACAAACCGCGAAGCAGCAAACAAAAATATCGACTGACCCCACAGGGCAAGGAATTCCTTGAGCTGTAAAAATGACGGATACTGGAAAAAAACAATCCTTTGCTCCATTGGAACAGATTGAGTGGTCTATCGAAGATGGTTCAGATGACCGGTCAATGTCCTCCGATCCGGTGACATGTCTCGGTATGACGTTTGAGACCGAAGAGGCTCGCCGCGCTCATTTTACCGAGGAGCTACGCAAGAAGTTGAAGGACCCGGAATTCCGCAAGATCGAAGGCTTTCCTATTGGCAGCGACGAGAACATCCTCGCGCTCTCCGACCCTCCGTATTACACGGCTTGTCCAAACCCGTGGATCGCCGATTTCATCGCCGAGTGGGAGGCGGAGAAGCCTGAGCAGTCCGAGGGCTTTCAATACCACCGCAAACCCTTTGCGGCCGACGTGAAAGAAGGCAAGAACGACCCAATTTACAACGCGCACTCCTATCACACTAAAGTGCCGCACAAGGCCATCATGCGTTACATCCTACACTATACCGAGCCTGGGGACATAGTGTTTGATGGCTTTTGCGGAACCGGCATGACAGGCATCGCGGCGCAGTTGTGCGGTGACCGAGAAGTGGTTATGTCTCTCGGTTACCAAGTGAAGCCGGACGGGACCATTTTTCAGAAACAAACGGGCGAAGGTGGCAATATTGTTTGGCGTCCGTTTTCAAAATTGGGTGCTCGCCAAGCGGTGTTAAATGACCTTTCACCTGCGGCTACTTTTATTGCACACAACTACAACCGATCAGTTGATAGGCATGAATTTAAAAGGGCGGCAAACAAAATCATAAAGGAGGTAAAGGATGAATCCGGCTGGATGTTTGAGACCCTCCATAGTGATGGGAAAACAGTCGGCGAGGTCAAGTTAACAATTTGGAGTGATGTATTAATTTGCCCCGAATGTACGCATGAGTTTGTATTCTGGGACGTAGCGGCAGATCCTCATAGCGGCTCGTTGAAGGAGCCATTTTATTGTGCTTCTTGCGCAGCTGTTCTCAAAAAAAGGACATGCGTTAAGGCTATGGAGACAATCTTTGATCCAGCAATCAATCAGACTATTTCACAAAAAAAACAAATACCTGTAAAAATCATTTATACAATCAACGGAAAGCGTCATGAAAAAGATGTAGTATCGGATGATCTTGACGTTATATCGAAGGCTCAGAGTGCAACTGCTTCGGCTTGGTTCCCCAACAATAGGATGATGGACGGCGGGGAAACTCGAAGAAATGATTCTGATGGATTTACTCACGTCCACCACTTTTATACTAATCGTAACTTGATAGAACTAGCTCTACTTAGAGAAAAGGTTTTCCAATCTAAGACAAAAATACCTACGCTGGGGCTCTGGTTTACCTCAGCTCATCCTTGGGTGACTAGACTCAGTCGATTACTAGTGTCGAATTACTATAAGAAAAAGGGTGGTATTGTGGCACCCACACTCCAAGGAACACTTTACGTTAGTTCAATGTATGCTGAAACAAATGCGGCTAATCGTTTTGAACTGCGCATTAGGTCCTGTCCCTTTACAGGTATTGGCGGCAATGTTGCGGTGCTAACCTCCTCTACGTCTGATACTAGAATCCCATGCGATAGTGTTGATTATCTTTTTCTTGATCCTCCCTTCGGCGCAAATATTGCCTATTCTGAGCTGAATTATCTCTGGGAATCGTGGCTCCAGGTAACAACCGCCGTTGAAGAAGAAGCAATAGAAAATAGACCGCATAATAAGTCGCTCAATGACTACCTGAACTTAATTCGGAAGTGCTTTATCGAGTGTTATCGAGTGCTTAAGCCCGGTAGATGGATTACCGTAGAGTTTTCCAATACAAAGGCATCAGTTTGGAACACAATTCAGACTGCAATCAGTGATGCTGGGTTTGTAGTAGCGAATGTTTCGATACTTGAGAAGTCGCATAAGGGTTTTCGGGCAGTAACAACACCTACCGCAGTTAGAGAAGACTTGGCAATTTCGGCATATAAACCCAATGGTGGCTTTGAAGAGCGTTTCCTGAAGGAAGCTCAAACCGAAGAAGGTGTGTGGGACTTTGTCCGAAATCATTTGAAATATTTGCCTGTCACCAAGCAACACGGAACTCTGCTCCAATTTATCGCGGAACGTGATCCTCGCATCCTGTTCGACCAAATGGTGGTCTACTACGTCCGCAAAGGCTACCTGGTGCCCATTTCCAGCCATGAGTTTCAGGTCGGGCTTGCACAGCGATTCATTGAGCGGGACGGGATGTTTTTTCTCCCAGACCAAGTGGCTGAGTATGACCGCAAGAAATTAACCTCCGGCGATCTTCAGCAGATGACCTTATTCGTCTCCGATGAAGCCTCTGCCATCCAGTGGCTCCGCCAGCTAATTAACGAAAAGCCACAGACCTTTTCTGACATTAACCCGCATTTTATGCGGCAACTAACCGGCTGGAAAAGGAACGAAGCCCAGCTCGACCTTCAGGAATTGCTCAACCAGAACTTCATATGTTATGATGGGAAAAGTCCCGTGCCCGAGCAGATACATGCCTATCTCTCTACCAACTGGAAAGAGCTGCGTAACCTGCCTAAGGTTAATGCCAAACTGGTTGCCAAGGCGCGCAACCGCTGGTACGTGCCCGATCCCAAAAAGGCAGGCGATCTCGAGAAGTTGCGGGAGAAGGCGTTGCTCAAAGAGTTCGAGGAATACAAAGTGTTTAAGAAGAAGCTCAGGATTTTCCGCTTAGAGGCTATACGCGCAGGTTTCAAGAGAGCTTGGCAAGAGCGCGATTACAGCGTCATCGTCTCCATGGCCGACAAGATTCCCAACAAAGTCATGCAAGAAGATCCAAAACTTCTCATGTGGTACGACTTGGCAATAACAAGAATGAGAGGGGAATAGCCCATGATTACCAAATGGAAGGTCTTCAACTTTAAATCGATTCGTGAAGAAACCGAGTTGGACCTCGGCCCGCTTACGATTTTCGCAGGTGCTAACAGCAGCGGTAAGAGCACATTTATTCAATCCATTCTTCTTGTAGCCCAGACTTTGGCCCATAAAATTGGATCAAGATCTGTCGTTTTGAATGGGGCTCTTACCAGCCTGGGCCAGTTTGACGACCTGAAGTCCATTGGTGGAGAGCCTGACCAGATCACCATCAAATGTACATGCCGACCACTTCGTGATAAGGATACAGTAATTGGCAGGCGATCTCGATTCACTTCTCGTGGCGTTAGGTATTACAGGCCGCACTTCAATCAGCTTCAGGAAATTGGTTGTGAGATTTCGTTCGACGCCGATTCTTCAAGCTCTCAGCGAGATTTGTTTCAAATACAACCTCGGCTTTTTGCCACCCGATTGTCCTGCATATCGAGAGACGAGGACAACGAAGATCAGAAAGCTGATATATTAATACGTCATTCAACCAAGACCATCTCTGAGATTGAAGGTGGTGACAGTGCTAGTGAAATCGACGACCAACTACGCGCCAAGTTGGCTTACGCTGTGGAACTAGACGATGACTCCATGACGGAGGCAAGGGATGAATATCGATCGGCCAAGCCAATCGGCTGCATGTTGCGACACTTTCTTCCCACAGGAATCGTTTATGCCATCGATACCATTGAAGAGGACGCAAACGCCATCACTATGATTCTTCAGGGATATGGTCGTCGTGGAATAGAACTACGGCGCAGAATAGGAAGGGATATTCATCTCTCAGGAGAAATAATTAAGGTATTGCGGGAAGTCCTCAAGGGCACAATTGATTTCGATCAAACTTTCATGGACGAGCGTTTGCAGGAGTCGCAAATTAGTTCTGATTCTGAGACCCTTAGCTTCAGGTCTTGGTATGAAAAACTGCATAGTCTCCCTCGGAAGGAAAGGCTTATGGTTCAGCGGGTACTGCAAGAGAAAGATGACCTTTTTGACCGAATCCATGGAGCCCTGAGGGGTTCAACAATGGAGAATGTAGAGATTAAAGATTATGTGCCAATCATGCCACCTCGCTTAATTCGGACAGCCACTAGATATTTGGATAATTTCTTCGCCTCTTCTTTGAAATATCTCGGCCCGTTAAGGGTTGCTCCCAAGCCGCTTTATCCACTCGCACCAGCAGCGGACCCACATGACGTAGGATTACGCGGTGAACACACAGCCTCCATTCTTGAACTGCACAAAAACAAGAAGATCCGTTACATTCCATCAGCAAATTTCGAGGACCCGGCAATTAACCTCAAAACGATTACCCGGACACTCGAAGCTGCGGTAATCGATTGGCTGCAATATCTCGGTGTCGCAAACTCAGTAAAAAGCCGGGATCAGGGGAAATTGGGGCACGAACTAAAAGTGGGATTGTCCAATTCCGATAGTTCGCACGACCTCACACATGTAGGCGTAGGTGTCAGCCAGGTTTTGCCAATTCTCGTTATGTGCCTTCTGGCTGACACGGATTCTACATTGGTTTTTGAGCAGCCGGAGTTGCATTTACATCCAAAGGTTCAGACCCTTCTGGGCGATTTCTTCCTTTCCATGGCGTTGTGTAACAAGCAGTGCATTGTTGAGACCCACAGCGAATATTTTATAGACCGTCTCCGTTTCCGAATTGCTGCGGCATCGCCAGAAAGGGAGCTAAACAGCCAGACCAAGATTTACTTCGTGGAGAAACCGTCGCAGGCGTCATCTTTCCGGGAGGTAGTGATTAATGAGTATGGAGCAATCTCAGACTGGCCGGAAGGGTTCTTTGATCAGTCTCAACAGCAGGCAGAAGAAATCCTTACCGCTGCGCTTGCCAAGAAGCGTGTGCAGAAAAACACGGATTAAGCCTATGGTTGTTCAGGAGGTGATCGTCGATCCGATGCTGCTGTGTCTGCCAAATCCATGCAATTCTCTCGACCAGCTTGAGGACTTCATTGGTGCGATAGTTGGATGGCGTGGATTTCTCGATAGAGCTGACACTTGCGTTCTCTTGTCTGATTCTGCAAGGGTGGCACTGAATACTGATGGTGAATTCCCAATTCGTCATAGGTTGACAGAACTCATCAACAGGTTTGGATGCACTTTTGCCGACGCAAACACGATTTCTAGGGTTACCAACACGATTATGGAAAGAACTCCAGCTCTCGAAAAATACTATGGAATAGACGAAGTTCTCATTGACGAAGGCACTTTTGAGTTCATCCCGGAAGTATTGCTTGATCGGTTGAGTACGAACTGTAGATCGGCATTTAAGGATGATCTAATTATTGCTGGCATCAGGGAAGATAATACTTGTGAACCTCACCTTATGGTAGCTTCTGGAGGTGAGGTTGAAAGCCCACCAGCAACAATCATTTCTATCAGGGCAGACATTCACGACATTGATTTAGTTTCTTCGGATGGCGATCTAGAGGAGGAACTGCCAATTTCTATTTCCAAAAGCATCCCAATTTTTTTTAGTCACGAGCAACTGATGGAGTCGTTGGATCTATGGGCAATTTGGGATGGAGCTTCGAGCGAGGAAGGGATTCGCTTATGTATAGTCGCGTGCGCCAATAACATAATTTCGTCTGGAGCAGTCGATAATGAAATGTGTGATTTCATAATTGGAGAAGGGTTTATTGCATCTCTTCAAGCTTGGGGTGCAGACTCACGACGAGACCATGCAATGGTTACAGTTGAGTCTTGTGCACGAATTGTTCTTGGAATTCCGAAAAATCCCATTAACAAATTTGGGAAGAGTGCTAAGGCAACTGCAAAGCAACGAACCAGAGAAGATGGGGCACTAGCTTTCAGAACGCACCTGACGAAGAAGGGTGTGGGACTCAGGTTATTGTTTTGGAAGCGTACTGATGGCGTGATTGAATTTGCCAATATTGGCGGCAAGGATGAGTTGAAAATCTCATGAGTTCATGGCAATGCCGCACGGCTCACAACAGCACGTACAAGGTCATCGAAGAGGGGACCTTGCGCGACCATCAGTGCGCCCCCGTCCAGTTTCTGAACAAGGATGGGAAGGCGCGTGTTCCCGGCTCTGGCGTGCGGCCGTTGAATTCAAAGTCGATGTCGACGGTCGAGGCCGAGAACATTGGGCATTTGGCTGCCACAGCTAAGGTGCCAGAAGTGCACGATGTTGTTTCATTATGGAAATCCCATCCTTGTCAACGCTTCCTAGCGGAGGCACTATGGCTGTTAGGTGTTGTCAACCCTAACAAAAAATGGGGATTTCTGGAACTGGGACAGTACCCAAACACCATGGCCCAGACCCTGTCGAAACTGCGGCAAGGTCCCTGCTACCAGAGCTTAGTTGAACATGCAAGACGAGGAGGTGAATTATGAGTCTTCGCCTTTCGCGTCAGAGGAGTACATGGCGAAGCACTATTCTGAACAACTTTGTACCTAAGGTTAGCAAACTTACCTTGGTAGGTGATCCGGATTTCCTCCTGACAGAGGAGAAGCTGGCATTGGAGCTTCGCGAGCGGGGATTCGACCTGATCGAGTTCAAAGACCCTGTCGAATTCAGATACGCCTATGAGTCCAGCTATCGCTCAATCTGGGATCAGGGCGAGCACAGGGATTTAGTTGTAATCCTTCGCTTGCAGGACGCCGAGTTGGAATTCTTGCCTTACGACTTGCTGCAGACGGGCCGCATGCTTTCGTTCAATCTTGGAGATCTCTTTCCTAATCTAAGCTATTCGGTCATTGAGAACCTCGACCGAAGCCTTCTCGACGCGCTCTTTGATGCCCAATCCAAGTCGCCTCCGGATCTTATGGGCGACAACGCCACCAAGGACTACATTCTTCGCCATGTGTTCCGCATTGCCATGGAACTGATTACCGGCGAGGTGGACCTGCTTCGTGCCTTGCTTCGCCTGCATTACGGCAAGCTTCAACTCCCCCTGTTGCTGTCCGAGTGGTTTATTCAGGCACTAAATAGCCACGATGAGTTCAAGACTTGGCCGCTCTCTGAAATCGTTCCGGATAACGAGGCCTTTTTCGCCTTTTTTCAGGAACGTTGGCCGCTATTTCTTTCCCGGTTTGCTGGCGGCAAGCAGTTACTGGAAGATTGGCCTTACTTCGATCTCAAGTATTCTGGCCCAGACCACCTGCCGTTTGATCATCAGGACATCAGGGTCTATATCGACAACCTTTTTCTGGAGGGAAAACTCACTCCTATAGAAGCCAAAGGGATTGAAGTGGATGCTGGGTCATGGGTCCGAAGCGGTATCGCGAGGTCACAAGTGGACGATGAGGAGCAGCGAATCTCCCGTTGGTTTGATCTCATCGAGGAGGAATTACCCCCTCCGGAGGCGGGTCATTTGGACTGGACTTCCTTTGCACTGAAATGGGCTGAACTTTCTTCGCTCGTTCATTGCGTTGCGAGCACTGAGCATCAGACGCGGCTCAGAGAAATCGGTGATGTCCTGAACACGAACTTTGCCGGTTGGCTGGCCGATCACTATTCCAGTCTGATCAACTTGCCGCCCACCAATCCGGCCATGCTGCACCATGTGCCTCGCCTTTTGGCTCGGAACATCGAAGACTCTGGTAGCAGCCGTGCTGCGCTGATCGTGGTAGATGGCCTTGCCATGGCCCAATGGGTGACCATTCGTCAGCTTCTGAAAAAGCAGAATGCTAATCTGGTTATTCGCGAATCCGCCACATTCGCCTGGATACCGACGTTAACCTCGGTATCGAGACAATCGATCTTCTCCGGCAAGCCACCATTTTATTTTCCATTGTCCATCAACTCGACCAATAGCGAGGAGAAACACTGGAAGCTGTTTTGGGAATCTCATGGCTTGTCCCGACTGGATATCGCTTACCAACGCGGCCTTGGCGATGGCGAGGCATCCAGCATCCTCGACTCCGCAATCCACCCCGATAAAACCAGGATGGTGGGGCTTGTCGTGGACAAGGTTGATAGGATCATGCACGGCATGCAACTCGGCTCGTCCGGTATGCACAACCAGATCAAGCAGTGGTGCCGGAATGGATTCCTTGTTGATCTGGTTGGCCAACTGTTGGATTACCGGTATGAGGTTTGGCTGACGGCTGATCATGGCAACATCCAATGTGACGGCAAAGGCCGACCATCTGAGGGTGTAATTGCAGAGACTCGCGGTGAGCGGGTTCGTGTGTACCCCACGCCGGAACTCCGGTCCCGGATCGCTGGGTCGCTCCCGTTTGCCCACGAGTGGGAACCGGTCGGCTTGCCAGCGGGTTATTTTCCCCTTGTAGCCGGTGGCCGTGACGCATTTGTAAACAAAGGGGAGGTCATCGTTGGTCACGGCGGGATAGCTTTAGAAGAAGTCATCGTTCCTTTAGTGAAGTTTGAGAGAAGAACCCGGTGATGGCTAAAAGACACGAAACTATCGGGATCAAGCAGGCAATCCGTCTTGAATGGATGCAAAAAGCAGCAAATCTGCTCCTGGCAGGACTTGAAGGAAAAGCTATCCGCAAGGAACTGCATGAATATCTCTCTGACAAAAGAGGCAATGGCTCCGAAGGAAGGCGAAGCGACCGGACCCGAACCTTTATCGTCGACAATCTGATGAAGATTTGGGGCTCTCCGGATCCTAACCTGACTTTATTCCGTGATGCCTCCCTGACGTTTCTGCGAGAAAACCCGTCGATGGCCCTGGCAATTCACTGGGGGATGATCTCGGCGGTCTATCCGTTTTGGTATAATGTGGCCCGGCAATCGGGTCGTTTGCTGGCACTGCAGGATCAGGTGACCCAGACGCAAATCGTCCGCCGCCTGAAAGAGCAGTATGGTGACCGGCAGACCGTCAGCCGCTATGCGCGTTATGTCATCCGCTCCTTTGTTGCTTGGGGAGTCCTAAAGGATACTGATGTCCGAGGTTGTTATAAGAAAGCCTCTTCGGTGAGTATTGCGGATGTAAACTTGGCAATTCTGATGTTTGAATCCGCCCTCTTGGCCACATCGGAAGCCAAATGCCCATTGGGGCTTCTCCTGAACAATCCGGCATTTTTCCCATTCCAGCTTCCCGTAATGACCGGTGATCACGTGTCCCAACGCAGCGCCAGGATCGGAGTGATTCGTTTTGGACTGGACGACTTGGTGATGTTGAAGGAATAAACCGGTATGGCCAAAAAAGGGTCACTTTGTTCCCGGCAATGGAGGGGTTTGAGAACTTGGTCGCCTCGCTGCAATGGAATTGCAGGAGGGATCCGGAAGGGTGAAAAAGGCGGTTTAAAACTGACCCATTATGGGCGGTTTAAAATTGACCCACCTGAGAGGGAAAAGCGGGTGGGGGGAAGCGGAACCCTCAAGATGGCAGAACAGGAGAGCGTAGCGGGTCTGCCAACTCCTGAGATAAAGGATGCCGGTGCGTTCGGTCACGGTGCGATCGGAGAGAAATCGCCCGCTTTACCGCGGGAGACATTGTCCTTATTCCTGAATTTGTGCCAGTGTTGCAACCGACCTAATCAGTGTCTTTCCCGCTTTGCCGCCGTCTCTTCCTTGGTCGTGCTTTGGCCATGCTGTTCGGTTAAATTGTTCATGATGAACTGTACTGAAAAAAGTGGACACGGGATTCTCTAATTTTGTGGTTATGGGTTGGTTTTAGATTTGGCAAGCGGCTTCTTGGATGCAAAGACCCCGTTTTCTGGAAAGCATTCGCTTTTGAGAGAAGCAAAGAAGCTCTCGCATACCGCGTTGTCGTAACAGTAGCCTACGGCGCTCATGCTCTGAATCCAACCAAGATGAGTCAATTCTTGACGCACCTGCTGGCTGGTATACTGGCAGCCACGATCGGAATGAAAGAGGGCTTTGTGAAAACTTCCCCCTCGATTGCTGGTCTGGCGAAGGGCTGAAAGGACCAGACTAGAGGCTAGGCTCTCGGCCATCTTGTAGCCCTGTATTACGCGGTCGAAAAGATCCATTACGACCGCTAGGTAGAGTCTATCCCAGAAACCGGGATTTTTAAACGAGTAGGAAAACGAGCAGCATTTGCAGGACCAAATTTTCTCAGTTGCGCTCGATTCGAGCTTGCTGCGGCTTTCAAACTCACCCGGATTCAAATTATTGAGCCTGATGCCGGATTTCGGCATGCGGCGGCCTTGCCACTGCTGGCCGCCTTCTGTTTTGATCAGCGCGTGGGACGGCGCCGAAGGCTCAAGCCGCCTTAGCTTAAGCTTCGACCCTCTCTTTTCTGACTTTTCGACTGATCCAGGCGAGGTTGTGGGCGAGCACGCTCCACCCCACTGCGAGCCTGCGGTGTTTTAAGCCTTTGGCGCGCCAGACACGTCCGCCGCCGTGGTTTTTCACAATGGCAATGCGCGCCTCGGTGCTGGCCCGGCGGGTTTGCCAGCGGTAAAAATCAGGCTCCTTGAGGCGGGCTTCCAATGCGACCGGACTTTTCGGACAAATGTGGCTGCTCACCCTCACCCGCTGCAATGCCTTACGTGTAGCTGCCCCATCGAAGCCCCGGTCGGCCACGGCCCACTCCAGGTCTTGTTGCCTTTTGAGGGACTGTTGGCGCTGCACGCTTTCGATTAATTTATCTCCCTCCCAAGGAGCGGTTTTGCCGTAGAGCATATAATCAATGATCATTGCGCCGGGACTCTCGGCCATAAACAGTTCGTTGCCGAACTCGGTCTGCGCGCCCGCCTTGCCCCGCACGATTACAGTGATATCTCTTTCGTAGACACTGAGGATCTTCTTGTGGTTTTTGACCAGACGTCCGCCGATGATGCGTTCGTGGGCTTGCTCAATTACTTGGGGCAGCAAGGCGAGTTGTTCATCAATACGCCTGATGACTTGTTCGGCGCGGGCTCGGCTAAAACGGGTTTGCCTGAAACGGGCCTCCAGCAGATTGCGGTGTCGCAGGGCGTGAGCGCCGACCCGTTTGAGTAATCGTTTCATCTTGCGCAAGATCTTCTT
>CBDCML010000003.1:0-1685148 GCA_965218995.1 Opitutales bacterium | reverse complement strand
ATTAAGCAACGACCCCTACTGTCAGCGGGTATCGGGGGGATCCTCATCTTTTTGCTGATCGCGATGTTTCGGGGAGCTGGAGACAGTGAAGACGCCATGTCTTACTTCAAAGTGACACGGGGTGACTTTCTGGTTTCCATTGTGGAGGGAGGCACGCTTCAGGCAGTCAATGAAGTGACGGTGAGGAACGAAGTAGACGGCACTTCACGCATCATCTACATCGTGCCGGAAGGCAGCGTTGTCAAAAAGGGTGAATTGATCGTGGAACTCGATACGGAGCAGGCCGAAAAGGAGCTCAATGAACAACTCATTGATGTCGAGGACGATAACGCCGACTATACAAGGTCGGAAACGGAGGTCATAATCACCAAAAGTACCGTGGAGAGTGATATCCGAAAAGCAGAGCTCGAAGTACAATTTGCTGAAATGGACCTGGAGAAGTTTGAGCAAATTGAAAAAGAGCAAGAAATGCGTAACGCACAGATCGAGATAATTACCGCCCAGGAATCATTAAAAATTGCCGAAGAAAGATTGGAGTGGTCGGAAAAACTGACCGAAGAAGGTTTCGAAACCAAAAGTAATCTCGATCGCGATAAGCTCTCCGTGACCAACCAGAGTCTCGGTCTGGAAAAAGCGGAAAGCGTGAGAAAGATGCTGTCGGAATACGATCTGGCCAAAATGGAGGCCCAATACCGATCCATACTTGAAGAAGCGAAAAGTGAGCTGGATCGGGTTAAGAAACTGGGCGCAAGCAGAATCCTTCAGGCCAATACCCAACGCGACATCGAAAAAAGAAAGCTGGAACTCAGCCGATCCAAGCTGGCCCAGTATCAGGAACAAATGGCCGCCACCAAGCTTTACGCACCCCAGGATGGCTTGCTGGTTTACGCCATTAACCAAAACCGCTACAGCAGTGAATCCATCATTGAAGAAGGGGCCACCATACGCCAACGCCAGGCCATTGTAAAAATTCCCGATACCTCCGAGATGAAGGTGGAAATTAAAGTCCACGAGTCGCATGTAAACCAGGTCAGACCAGGACAAAAGGCTTTTATAGTGCTCGATTCATTGCCTGACAATCGTTACGTGGGGGAGGTTACCAAAATTGGGGTGCTTCCCGATGCCCAAAGCCGCTTTTCCAATAACAACTTAAAGGTCTATGCCACCGAGATCGTAGTTCAGGACGACCTGCCCGATGTAAAACCGGGTGTGTCTGCCAGAGCTGAAATCATAATCACCAATCTCGAAGATGTCCTTACCGTTCCCATTCAATGTGTGACCACGGTCAAAGGAAATCAGGTCTGTTATGTTAAAGGTTTGGGTAGCCCCAAGCCCGTCCAAGTTGAAATCGGGCTGTTCAATAACAAGTTTATCGAAATCAAATCAGGGCTGAATACAGGCGACCGAGTGCTTCTGGCCCCACCCATCGATTCAAGCATAGACCTGGATGGCGCCGTGATCCATAAGGATGAAGAAGTCGATCTGGAACCCTCCGGCGGAGTTAGCCAACCGGACCGTTCTCTACCGAACCTCGATCAACACAAAGAACAAAGACCACGCGGGGATAGAGGTAAGAAACGTCCACCAAATGCTTCCGACAGTTAGTCCCAAGGACCCTTTAACAACTCCTTCGACTATCCCGAAGTCATTTTTCTGATATAAATGATCTCTCAACCCAAGACCATTATCGATATCCGCGATATCGTTAAAATTTTCCAAGTCGGGGAAGTCGAAGTGCATGCGCTACGTGGTGTCGATGTAGCCATAGAAGAAGGTTCATTCCTAGCCATCATGGGCCCTTCAGGTTCCGGAAAATCCACCTTGCTCAACATCCTGGGCTGCCTCGATCGGCCCACCTCGGGTCAATACTATCTGGGCGGAAAAAATGTAGCCCAAATGGATGACGATACTTTGTCGTCCATTCGCGGGAAACGTCTGGGGTTCATTTTCCAGTCATACAACCTGATTGCCCAGCTCACGGTCATTGAAAACATTAAGGTACCGCTCATCTACCAGGGAGTGAACCTGCAAGACTACGAACAAAAATGTATCGACCTGGCTGCATTGGTGGGATTGGAAGACCGCCTGGAACACCGCCCCTCCCAGTTATCCGGAGGTCAGCAGCAAAGAGTCGCTATCGCTCGCTCCCTGGTCAACGATCCACTCATGATTCTGGCCGATGAACCAACCGGGAATCTCGATTCCAAAACGGGAAAAGAAGTCCTGGAACTCATTGAAAAACTACATCAAGGGGGCAAAACTATCGTTATGGTAACTCACGATTACGAAATCGCTTACCGGGCTGACCGGGTCATCCAAATGATGGACGGGCGCATCGATAGCGACGAAAACCGCAAACCTTGAAAAGGAATGAATTTTGCCTACATCATGCCAGCCCAGCCCAGGCCCCGACATTCAATTCCTATAACTATTTTCCCGGTTAATGATCATGCTCATCACCCCGCACCAGCTCTTTAACACCGTAAAACTCGGTGTTAAGAGCCTCATGTTACACAAGCTGCGGTCCGGTTTGACCATGCTCGGCATGATCTTTGGGGTGTGTTCGGTTATCGCCATGCTGGCTATCGGTGAAGGGGCGTCTTACGAAGCCCAGGAGCGGATCAAGCGCTTGGGTTCAACCAATATCATTATCAACAGCGTCAAGCCACCGGAACAAGAAAACGACAACGCTTCCCACAAAAGCTTTGGTATCGATTACGGGCTGACTTACGATGACGCGGCCAGGATTCAGTTTACCATTCCAAACGTGGAAACGGTACTTCCCATGCGGATTATTCGTGAGAATGTGCGCTTCGATCGGAACCTGGAGCCCTGTCAGATCATTGGAACCCTGCCCTCCTACCCCAGCGCAAGAGGAATAGACCTGGTAGGAGGAAGATTTCTCAGCATGGTCGACCAGAAACACCAGCGAAATATATGCGTCATCACCTCCGGCTTGGCTCACCGCTTATTTCCCTACCAGTCTCCTCTTGAATCCACCATTCGGATCCAAAACGTCTATTACCAGGTTGTGGGAATGATCAACGAAACAGGCACTTCGGAACAACGGCCTCAAAAAGAAGAAATGGAAGGCGAGCCATTGGATAACAATGTCTACATTCCACTATCAACGGCCAAGTCCCGCTTTGGCGAAACCTTGATCCGCCGCATCGCCGGAAGCTTCACCGCCGAAACGGTTCAGTTGCATCAAATCATCGTTAAGATGCTAAACACCCAATCCGTTATGGCGGCTGAAAGACAGATCCACGGACTACTGCGGCGATTCCATGATGATAACGATTTTGAGCTCATAGTTCCCTTGCAATTGCTTCGCGAAGCTGAGGCTACCAAGCGCATGTTTAACATCGTGCTTGGTTCGATTGCGGCCATTTCACTGTTGGTTGGCGGCATAGGTATCATGAATATCATGTTGGCTACCGTGACGGAGCGTACCCGCGAAATTGGGGTCCGCCGAGCGCTGGGAGCAAAAAAGAAAGACATCGTAGCACAGTTCTTGATCGAAACCGTCGTGCTTTCAATCGGTGGAGGCCTTATCGGCGTCCTGCTTGGTATACTGGTACCGTTCTTTGTTTCGCTATCTACCAATATGGTAACTATTATCACGCCCTGGTCGGTAGGACTCGCCTTCAGCATTTCGGGCATCGTAGGAATCGCGTTCGGAATTTACCCGGCGGCACAGGCTGCAGAGCTGGACCCGATTGAAGCCCTGAGACACGAATAAAATTTCCTGCCTCTTGCCCGATGGTAGCAAAAAGCAGTAACAAGTTGAGCCCTTTGTATGCGCGACTTTCGACCGTCGGGTTTGGGCTGCTCTTACTGGTTGTGCTTGAAGGCGCTTTTCGACTTCTCGATTTCGGTAAAGGTGAAATCCCAGCCGATCCATTTGTTGGATTTAGTGCAATCGAGCCTTTGTTTGCCTTAAATCCTTATACCAACCATTACGAAACCAGACCGGACCGGGAACCCTTCTTTGTAAAGGAGAGCTTTCATCGCGCCAAACCCAAAAACACCTACCGCATCTTTGCCTTTGGCGGGTCAACGGTCCAGGGTCGCCCCTATTCCATCGAAACGGCCTTCCCCAAGTGGTTGCAAC
The DNA here is from genome assembly GCA_965218995.1 of Opitutales bacterium. Lineage (GTDB taxonomy): Bacteria > Verrucomicrobiota > Verrucomicrobiia > Opitutales > UBA2995 > JAABVD01. Next base: position 1,681,034 of record CBDCML010000003.1, on the reverse strand, counting down.
TGAACCTCGAACTCGCCTTTCCGCAAAAGAGCTTCGAAGTCATCAATTGTGGAGGCATATCCTACGCGAGTTACCGCCTGCTTCCCATCATGAAGGAATGCCTGAGTTACGAACCGGATCTTTTTATATTGTGTACCGGGCAAAACGAATTTCTGGAATCTCGTACCTACCCATTTATCAAACCAATTGCTAAACCGCTGGGTGGACTGGTTCAAGCCATCCGACAACTGGCCACCTATCGCTTATTGGATGAAGCCTATCGGAAAGCGCGCGGAAATTCGCCGGATAAAACCGAAAAAGCAATTCTAAAAAAGGAAGTAGATGCCCTCCTCGACTACCGCCGGGGTCTGGAGGCATACCACAGGGATCGAAAATGGCATCGGGGAGTCATTTCACATTTTCAGGAAAATATTCGACGAATCCAAATCCTTTCCCACGAGGAAGGCATTCCACTGGTAATCCTCAATCCCCCGGTAAATTTGAAAGACAGCCCACCCTTCAAATCCGAGTACAGTGAGCTTCTGACTAAAGATCAGATTGCAGCCATCGAAGAAAGGATGTCTCAGGCAAGCCATTATTTCCAAACAGATTTATTCAAAGCAGCCCAGTATTTGGAATGGGCCCGGGAATTGGATCCACAATACGCGCTGACCCACTACCAACTGGGACACGCATACCTGGCCCAGGGCAGAATTGGTCAAGCCAAAGCAAGCTTCCGGACAGCCCTGGAGGAGGACGTTTGTCCCATACGCATCTTGCCCACAATGCGGCAATTCCTGGCCGATTTCTGCAAAAAAAATAAACTCCCATACCTCGACCTCCAAGCCTTACTACTGGAACACTATGAAGAGCCGATCATGGGTAGTGAAATCCTGGTGGATCACATCCACCCATCCCTTGAGGTGCATCAGCTTATCGCTGAAGCCACGGCTCAGCTCCTTTTCAAACACCATCTGGGCTATCCCTTGGAGGATGCCTGGGTATCCAAACGTAAACCCCGCTACAAGAAACACTTTGAGTCATTGGACCATCTCTATTTCACTTACGGTCAAAACCGTTTGGAAAACCTCCGATCCTGGACCAGAGGCGAAACCGACAAATAAAGGATCAATCTTTGCCATCGCGCATGCCAGGCCCCGTCGTAGTCAGTCGTCTTAGAGAAATTGATGCAGTACAATGGAATACGTTTCTTTCGACCTGACCCCCCTCCTTCTCCGAGATGATCGAACATTTCAAATGTCGCTTAACTAAGCGCCATTCGGGTCTGCGGGTTTTTGGCCTGTCTAATATTCTCTCCCTGGCTACGCTGTTCATGACCACAAAATCGGGGGAGGTTCACTAATCCAATTCGCGATATATGGAGGACAATGGCATCGCATGATCTGATTCCGGTCTCCCAATGGAATGAATACAGTTCACTTACCACCCGGTTTGGCGGTGACACCAGGGACAACGACCGGGATGTCGTTTTCACACGATCCCTTCGCAATGGCATACCCATCAATTACCACTACCATACTCCTCGGGAATGGCGGCTCAGCGGTACCTTCAATTTCTAAGACCCTGAAAAAGAAACCACGGATTACACGGATAAGGCACGGCTAAAAAGCCCTTTGCATTTCTCAGCGGCTTTGCCTGCCTGTGCGTCTGGACGCAGACAGGCGAGAGGCAATACCAGCGTCCAGTAACGAGCATCCAGCACCCAGCATTAGGGAGACCTCGCTGGGGTCGAAATTAACGGAGCGGGGACATTCCTGTCCCCGAAAACGGAGTTTGGGGTGTCCCCAAGCTGTAGGAGGGGCTTTATGCCCCGATTGCTTTTAGGCCGTTTGGAAAATCGGGGGATAAACCCCCTCCTACAGTTTATTTTTCCCCATCTGCGTAATCAGCGGTTAACCTCATATCTTCTTGGCGAGAATCCCTACTGAACTCTGAACACTGATAACTGACCTCTGGCGCCGAAGGTGCCTCCAGCATTCGGGATAGGCTTATCTACGGGATAATATCTCCATCCCAAAGGCGTGTTAAAAAATCCGATACCGTGTAAACTTGGATCCCGCCCATGTTCAGAGATCGCTCTCCTTGGAAAATCCCGAACGCTTTAACTCGATCCATCCCAAGATCGTCGCGAAGGCGGGCTATACCTCTTCCGAAGCGTCTTTCCCAGCGACGTGACGCCTTAATTTCGATGGCTCTGAATCCGTCTATCGTTTCGCACAGAAAATCGACTTCGACCCCATCATAGCTTCTCCAGAAATAGAATGGATAGCGCTTTTTTGTGTAGTCGAGGTAGGCTCGCAGTTCGGAATAGATATAGGTCTCAACCAGCGCTCCAAGCTCTTCCTGAGTAGGCAGGTATGGAAGTCTGCCAGACAAGGCTCGGGCCACTCCCGAATCGAAGAAGTAAAATTTTGGATGGGAGACTTGTTTGGTTGTCGATTTCAAGCGCCAAGCCCTCACCCAGTAGCCAATTAATGTGTCGTTGAGAATATCGAAATAGGTTTGGACAGTTTGCCTGCTGACCTGGGCGTCTCTTCCGATGGAGGTCGCGTTGGTGAGCTGCCCGTTCTGCCGGGCGGCGATCTCCAGAAATCGAGAGAAGTTGCCTATGTTACGGGTGAGCGCTTCGGCTTGAATCTCCTCGCGTATGTAGGTTTCCGTATAACTGTGCAGGTAATCGGGGGGATCGTCACTAGTCACGGCGAGCGGCAAGCCACCGTAGAGGATGCGTTGATCGACATCGAGATGCTCGCCCAACTCTCTGGATACCAGAGGGTGCATGTGGGTAATGCGGGCGCGCCCAGCGAGCAAGTTTACTCCTGAGCGTTTGAGCTTTCGGGCGCTTGACCCACTCAGGACGAGTCTGATGCCGCATTCCTCCATCAGTCGTTGGGCTTGATCGAGGAGCGCTGGGACTTTCTGTACTTCGTCTACGACGGCCCAGCTATGCGCGGGAAGGTGCGACAATTCCTGGAAGAGCAACTCCGGATTTCGGCTGAGCCTCAGCGCTTCCGAGGTGTTCAGCAAATCGTATTGCGGCGCTTCAGCAAAATGCTCCCGGATCCAGGTAGACTTGCCCGTTCCTCGAGGCCCGAGCATAAGGACTGAATGTTTCGGTTTCGCTAATAGGCGGCTATACATGTAATCAACTAATTTTTCGGAAATTCGCCATAAAGCGAGCATAAATACCGTAAAAACGCCAACATGATGGCGAAATTACGGTAAAAATGTAAAATTACCCTGAAAGCGAGGGTTTTCTTGATTGACGACCTTAAAACAGAGACCTTTTAGTGGGTGCAATGCGGCTTCCAGGCAGCAGAAGGATAATAAGAAGAAACGAGAGAATTTTCATGGGATGGTGATCGAGAGAACTGTAGGAGGGGGTTTATCCCCCGATCTTCCAAATGGCCTCACCGCAATCGGGGGATAAACCCCCTCCTACAGTTTTGAAATATGTTATCAATAAAACATCCATGCGGACGATTGTTTAAGATACCTGAGTAGTTACTTTCAACTAATGAAATCACCGAACCTGAATCGTCGCCACTTTCTGAAATCCTCCCTGGCCGGAGCCGCATTGGCCGGCGCTACGGCTTGCCGGTCCACCTCTGACGAGCCGCCCGGGCCGCCCTCGGGCCAACCTCAAAAATTTTCCAATAAGCGGGCCAGCCTGATGGAGGCCAGGCCGGGCACCCTCATTCGGTCGGATATGTCGAAGTGCTTTCCTTCCGAGCAATTTGCCTTCGGTTATGAGAAGGATCGTTGGCAACTGGATGAATTTGAAACGAATGAAGGGGTTAAAGGCTTCATGGCTTCAGCTCGCCCTGACCACAGTTGTGGCCAATTGACCCTGCCTTTGGAGGCAGAAGGACTCTATCGCATTTATCTGGGCATCCACGCTACAAAATCCCACTACCGGGGCAGTTCCAGCTACGGTCAGCTCGAAGTCAAGCTGACCGATGACGTCGGTTTCCGTAGAGTCGGTCCGGAGGACGGAACCGAGGACAGAGATGGAACGACCAAGTTCGGTGATGATGACCCGAGCCTGGACAAGGTTATTACCGAGGCCTACTGGAAGACTGCTGAGTTGGAGGGGCAGTCCTTGACCTTTCGTCAAATGCCATACCCCTATAACCGACCCGAGCATGCCCGAATCGGCAATTTGAGCTACGTCAGATTAGTCCCTTTGTCCGAGGCGGAGAAAGTGCAGTGGCCATCCACCCAAGCAAGTGAGGAGACCCGAAATCTGGCTTTGATATTCTGCACCGGTCAATACACCGGGCATACTCGGGGCACTTACACTTTCCGCCCAACTTCCAAAGATTGGTTCAAGGATGAATTCGAGCCCTTTGCCGATTCGGATATCGGGCTTTTGATTTTCGAAGCCCTGCGCGGTAGTTCCTGTGTTTATAAGACAGGTCTGGGAAGTTTGGGCACCAGGGAAAACGTCTGGCAGGAGGATTGGGTCGATCCCTTGGCAGAGCTTACCGCTTTGGCTCATGGCAACGGTATCAGGATCTTTGCCAGCATGCGTTTTATCGGCGTCCAGTTTCCCATGAATGTTTCTCCTATCGCCTGGGCTCCCAATTACTGGAGGCATCCCGAATGGACCATGAAAAACAAGGAGGGTGTCCCCATCACCAATTTGAGCCTGGCTTATCCCGAAGTAAGGCAATACTGGCTCGGTTTGCTGAGAGAGACCTTGGCCTACGGGACAGATGGGATACAACTTCACCTGAACCGTTCCGAACCCTACGTCTTCTATGAAGAACCCGTTGTTTCAGCCTTTCGGGAAAAGTATGGAGAGGATCCCCGAGGATTGTCCCTGGAGGATCCGCGCTGGTTGGAACATTCGGCTGGATATTTGACGCAGTTTATTCGTGAAGTTCGCCAATTGCTGGACGAAAAACCGAACCGGAATTTAGGGGTAACTTTGTCGGGCCGAGAAAATGGAAGACCTGTTCACTACGAGGAAAACCACTGCGATGTGGACACCTGGATAGCAGAAGGCTTGGTCGACTACCTGATGGTGACTCCCTACTTGCATCCCTCTTTGTTGCAGCATTGGCGAACCCTGGGAGGGGAGAAATTGCATATCTGGCCCGATCTGATGCCGCGGGACCAGACTGCGGCCAGTTATGCCCGACTGGCCAAACTTTACTACCGGGCGGGAGCCGACGGACTTTGTCTATGGGATGGTGAGCGCCGCTCGGCCCGGATCAGTGAATGGGCCGCGGTCCGGCAACTCGGTCATAGGCGGTTCCTTGACCAAATTATCAAGGATGGTCCTTACTACTACCGTTGGGCCGAACTGAAAACCCTGGAAGGTTTTGATGTAAAATGGTCCTTCAAGGACGGTTGAAGTCGCATTCGCTTCGGTAGTGAGACATGCGGGTTAATTCAAGGACTGGAGACGACGTGCAATCCAAGTCGTTCCACTCGTTCATTTAATAGTTGTCGATATCCTTCCTGCTTGGGCTTGCTCAGGAAACTGTGATCGATCAGCTCATTCCAAACCGTTAGCACGGTCCTGAATTCTCGGAGGATGGTTTCAGTTTGCTTATCTCGTAGTTTGAGACGCTCCCGAAAGTAGCCATCAATCCAAAGTTTTCGCGTTAATTTTCTCTTTTTGCCGTCTAGCGGAAGCGCCGATTCTTCCTTCGCATTTTCCAATACCAATGTTGTGTTGAGAAGATCGTAAGCAGGCGACAGCGTGACTGCCCCTCTGCGAACTATCAGAGAAAAGTTCTTCAGATGCATGTCTTCATTACCAGTCAGAAAACAGAAAAGCAGGAGCCTTGCCAGCTTGGGTTTCTCGATTGCTGGGAAGGTACAAAATTGTTCTACAATGTCGGCGACACGCTCCAGGGAACTTTCGTATTTTGTTTCGCGAGTTGCTCCCGATAATTGAGCGAAGTCTTCAACGTGTAATCGCCGGTCGCGGCCCTCTCTGTCGAAACGGCGAATAACGAATATCCAACTACCGTCCGTTGCTGGAATCAAACCATTGGGAGGGACTTCTATTCCGGCGGATGCAGCCATCCGCATGGTGAGCGCTTCATTCGCCGGGACCTCGAAATAGAGTAGGGGATTGGGCTTCATTAGAAATTTTCCTCCGTGGTCCACTATCTCGAAAGATGCTTTCTTCAATCGGAGTAACGCAGATAATTTTGGCTGCACCCCTTGTATGGACATTTTGTCAGCCCGCAATCTCGCCTGCCTCAATTGCTCATGGTGGGACAGATCCAGTGGTGCAAGATTCTTCAGCCTTGGATGGAAAGCTCGGAGTCCGTCTTTTGAAAAGGAGGCCTCATCTGAGATCGGTTGAAGCGTAATAGGGCAGAAATTCATCCTATCTCTGAATCCTTGGCAGAACTCTCTGTAATTTCGTTCACGGTTAATGAACCAACCATATCGGCTCCCACCGTTACGAGTTGGCGGAATGTATCACCACGGTCTATCTTGTGGAGTCGAAGTAAAGATTCGAGCTGGGGACCCTCAGGGAGCAATCCTTCAAATACAGGGGGAAACCCGGTAAAGCGATAGGGCTCGACCTGAAGTGGCATGGTAAGCGAAACAGGGGTGCCTTGGTAGTTATCCAAGTAAACGAACGACCATGTGTCATCGACCCATCCCTCGAGATATCCTGCCAATTGTCCTGCTTGACGCACCGCAGCCCTTCGGCTCGGTCTTTTACGAGTGGTTTCTTTACGCATCACTTTTCCGTAAGACTTCGACGCCATTCCTCGACCAAAGGACCTTCCGGTTCCAACCGCAGGTTGAGGACCGTGAGGACGGCCTCCAAGGTCTTCCAAGTCGTACGGTCTGTACCCATTTCCAAGTTTTGAACCACGTAACGACTCACCCCGGCATGGTCGGCCAATTCAACTTGACTTAACCCCGCCCGCTTCCGGTGAAATACTATTAAGGATCCCAGTTGTTCCAAGTGCATGATATATCAGGCAATTATTGTGTTTTAGAGCGATATTCCTGGAATAAAAGCATAAATACAATCATTTTGATCGATATTTCAGGCATAATATCTGTTTAAATCAAAATTTTAACTCAAAAGGGGCATTGAACAACCTCATTGCCTGAAAATACAGGCAGGACAAGATTCAAATTTCGCATGGCCGTGCCGTGCGTAGCTATCGGAATCCGATAGCGAAGAACCTGAATAGCTAAGTAGACCAAAGTCGTATGTTGGCGAAAGCTTTACCCGAATGTGATTTGAGATACTGTTCGAAGGCCAAGGCCCCCTTCTTCGTGGGAGAAGCCAAAAGGGTCAGGCCCTCAAGGGCTTCTGACCCTTTTGGCCCTTCCCAAGCAATTGCGACGTGAAGCCGTTCCTACAATTCGATCAATATAGAGCCTTTTGCTCCTCTGAGTTCTTGTAGGTCTTGTAGGTCTCCCAATCATGAATTTACCGGCTTTTGAGCGCTTTCGAGAATGGGTCCAAATCACTCGTCGCAGAAAGCGCTCGAAAAAGCCTTTGATCGTGCCAATGGTTATGGTTGAACGTGCCAGGAACCCCCTGCGAAGCGGTTGCTACCACCTCGCAGGGACTTCGCAAGAGATCAATCTGAGTTCCGAACTTACTTATGCTGAGTTCATCGCAGAGCGGAGATCCTGCGAAGTATCCTGGCTGAATATCAAACAGTTATCAGAGCCCCATGCTACGGCAGGTAAGCTCGCCTCTACAAGAGTGATATAAGCCATGGAAAATAAAAAATACCATTATATAGCCATCGACATCTCCAAGTCTGACTTGGAAGTGAGAACCCAAAATCACCGTTGCAGCTTAAGCAACAATCCCACCGGCTTTAAGGCCTTGGTTAAAATCGCCGGCCGGCAGGACCAACCCCTGGTGGTTTGCGAAGCAAGCGGTGGATACGAACGCCCTATGATGGATTATCTTCATCAAAAGCAAATAGCGGTGGTTCAGGTCAATCCCAGGCTCATCCGCAGCTACGCGCGCAGCGAAGGCCTCAAAGCCAAGACTGATCCCATAGATGCCTTGATGATTCTGGGTTTTGCCCAGGAGAAACGCTTGCAACCAGGCGCTGTCCCCGATCCCATCCGCCAAGAACTGGCCGCTTGGCTGGATCGAAGAAGTCACCTCACCGAGCAGTTGGCACGCGAGAAGAACCGCATCCAAAACAGTCCGAAGTGTATCAAAGGCGATATTGAGTGGATGATCAAACGCATAGAAAAACGCATAGAAGTTATTGATAATCGAATCCGAGACCTCGTGAAAAAGGATCACCAGCTCAGCCAAGAAGCCCGCCTGCTTCAATCGGTTTCCGGAGTCGGCCCAGTCACGGCCTGGACCCTGTTGGCCTACTTCAGTGAACTGGGAAAGCTCAAGCGCAATCAAATAGTCGCCCTCGCTGGTATAGCTCCCTACAATAGGGACACCGGCAGGTTCAAAGGCAAACGCAAGATTGAAGGGGGACGGGCCAAAGTCAGAAAATGCCTCTACATGGCAGCCCAGACTGCGGCCATCCATAATCCGGTCATTAAACCTTATGTGGAAGGATTAAGAGCCAGAGGTAAACCGTACAAATGCGCTATGGTTGCGGCCATGAGGAAGATGCTCATCCACCTTCATTTTCTTATGAAAAATCATCAATTAAGCCTTGCTTCGTGACACAGTTGCTCTGTGGTGATTTATTTTTGGGGCATGACACCAGCCCACAATTCTCACAAATCTGCTACTGCGCTCCGGTATGTCGGCACTGGAGCGGACTTCGTTGGATTTCATGCCCGTGCTTCGCACAGATGCATGCCGTCTTTGCAGGGTGTCGACCCAGCTTCACCCGCGAATCTGCCCGAAACCCCCACCAGCACTCGACCTCCGTTCGCTCGCTACGAATTTTGTGAGAAATGCGGGCTAGCGTTGACATGGTTCATAATATGGTTCATTGATGATTCATGAAATCAATCACAATCCATAAATTGGAAGCGGAGCTTGCCAAACGCATCGAAAAACAGGCAAAGCGAGACGGTGCTTCCCTTAACCGGACCATAAAATCCATACTCAGAAGTTCATTGGGGCTCACCAAGCCGCCACCCGTCGATCACCGTGACGATTTTATGGATCTTTTCGGCTCCTGGTCTGCGGAGGAGAGCGCCGAATTTGACGCCCGAATCTCCGAAGCTCGCCGGATTGAGCCAGCCGACTGGCAGCGCTGATATGACGGCCATTACATTGGACAGCAACGCCTACAGCGCTTTCATGCGGGGCGATGAAAGGGTGCTGCACACCCTGGCTGCGGTCCACAAGGTTTACCTGCCCTTATTTGTAATTGGAGAACTTCACTACGGATTTCGAGGCGGTTCCAAACCCCGGGATAACCTCCTCCAGCTTCAACGGTTCATGGAAAAACCAACCGTTGAAGTCTGGCTACCGACCGAGGAAACCGCAGTGATATACGGTGAGGTTATGGATACGTTGAAACGAAACGGTAGTCTCATCCCCATTAACGACGTATGGATTGCCTGCTCTACCATCGAAAGCGGCTCGAAGCTGGTAACCTATGACCAGCATTTCAAATCCATACCTGGCCTTCGCTTGTGGAACACTTTCTACCCGTAATCCACCTGCGCCTCTTCCCCTGGCTCGCATTCCATGCGCCAGATCCGCGCCGGTTGCTCCTCTTTGAGCTTTTTGACAAAGCGTTGAACGCTCGCGTAGCTGCCCTTAAAACCGCATTGCACCTTCAGATCCTGATAGATCCGTTGGGCGCTCAATCCCAAATCCAACTGCTTTTCGATCCGCTGCCGATACGCTTCGCAGTGACTAGGCCGACCCACTTTCCCGGTCCGCGAAATGGTACACTTTGGATCCGACAGCTCATTGGCATAGCGCTTTACAGTGCGCCGATGCACGCCCAGTTCCCGGGCGATCCAACGCTGGGAGCGGCCCGTCTTCAATAGATGTTTTATCGCTTATTGTGCTTCCACTTTCAGGTAATTTGACATCCCTCGGCTTTACCCGAGGTTGCCCCTGAAGGTGGTACACTTTATTTCGCTGATCGGTGGTACACTTTAACCGCTGCCTGACACGAAGGAGCCCGCTATCGGATTCGTGGAAAAGAAGGCGACCCAATCGGCCCATGTCTTCGTTAATGATCAACCTCTTGGAGAAATGCATCTTGTCCGTTTCCTCGGCCCTGACTTCAGACATGTGGAAGGGTACCCTTGCGGGTGGGAAGGAACCAGGTACCGCTTCGAGTTCTTGGTATCCCATCATATCGCCACTGGAGACGACTTTGGGTGCGGATTCACGGACAAAGGCAAAGACGGAGGTGAACTGGAGGGGATCGGGGGGCGCGTGGTCGAAACGGATGAGCACGTCGTGTACGTCAGCGACCTCTGTGGTATGGTGTGGGACGGCCCGAACCTGAGAAGATTATACGGAATAATATTCCCATCGGCAGGTAAGGAAGACGAAAAGCGACCAGATTAGAGGGGAGATGGCTCGGCCAGAAGGACCGGTCAAACGTCGCTGAGCGAGGTTTTGGCCGGGATGGTGGAGCCGAACGCGGTGGTGGAGGATCCTGAACGAGAACCCTTCAATGGTAGTCCGCTATGGGCTAGTCCTTGACATAAAGCCGACAATGGAATTTTTCTTATTTTTTTCCGTACCCTTTTAGCATTGAATCTCTCAGCGGTCTTGATCGGCACGGATCCCGAAAGGATGATTAAAGATAACTGACATGGACAAGGTCACGTTAGAAAACTACCGTTGTTTTCACAATGAGCAGGTCGCTCGTCTTGCGCCCCTCACCTTGCTCGTGGGTGATAACAGCACTGGCAAAACCTCCTTTCTGGCTATGATCCGGGCACTTATGGATATTGCTGGTTCTCGGTATCCGGATTTCAAGGAGGAACCATATGACCTCGGAAGCTTTGACGAAATCGCGCATCACCGAGGTGGCAAGGGTGGCAAAGCCAAGGTATTCAAAGCAGGATTCAGCACTACGGCAAAGACTAAGAATCGGCATAGTAAGTCCGAGAAGGATATACCTCGCAATTTCAACGTGACATTTGGAAAAAGGGGTACCACACCGATTTTAGTAAAGAGAAATTTCGCTTTTGGGAATTATTGGGCAGATGAATCTTTCAATGAAGATCGATCATACATCCTTCAAATCGGGACTTCCAGGGGCAGTTGGCAGAAAAAGGTGCCGGCAAAAATTATGGATGGTTTCAACTTTGAATACGACTTGGAGGTTCCTCTCCTTCTCGGATTTGATGTAACCTTTTCGGGAGAGGATGAAGAAAAGTTTGATCCAGGATTTGAACCACTTTCAAACTCACCAGCCATTACCTCGAAGGACCTTAACCTGGTTAGACGGCTTCTTTTCTCCAACCATCGAATTTTTTACCAGCGACCATTCGCAAGTGCCCCCGTCCGCTCGAAACCGAGTCGCACCTATGATCCTTCTCGTGTCACACCAGATCCAGAGGGCGACTACGTTCCCATGTATCTGGCTAACATGTATTTCCAGTATAAAAGAGAGTGGAATAATCTCAAGAACCAGCTAGAGAAATTTGGTAGGGCTGCTGGTCTCTTCGATGAAATCTCCATCAGGCCGCTAACCAAGAAAGATAGTGGGGCTTTCCATGTGCAGATCAGAAAATTTGGAAACCGCCTGAAGGGTCCAAAGCGCAACATCATTGATGTTGGATATGGAGTGAGCCAAATACTTCCCGTAATAACGGAATTGCTGCGGCCTGACGCTCCATCAAAGTTTCTTTTGCAGCAACCGGAAGTACACCTACATCCGAGCGCACAAGCCGCCCTTGGTAGCTTATTCTGCCAAGTGGCTAATTGGAATCGCCAATTGATCGTCGAAACCCACAGCGACCACCTGATCGACCGGGTACGTATGGAGGTCCGTGATGGTGATTTGCCGATTAAGCCCGAAGAGGTTTCTATCCTCTACTTTGAACGTAATGAGTTGGATGTCCGCATTCACTCACTCGGTCTGGACAAGGAGGGTAACGTTTTGCATGCGCCTAGTAACTACCGCAGGTTCTTTATGGAAGAAACACGGAGATCTCTGAGGCTTTGAGGAATGTGTTCGATTTTGGATGCAAGTGTCGTGGGTGAGGTGTTCGGCTCCAATAGTTCTGAGGCTGCCAAAAAGTTTTTCGATTGGATCGACTCAGGAAAGGGACGCTTGGTAACCGGTGGCAAGGTGTTGAGGGAACTCAATAAAAACTCAAATTTTAGAGTATGGCGAAAAGAGGCGACAAGTGCTGGAAGAGTCAGAGAAGCAAATGAAAATGAAGTCAACGCAAAGACGGAGAAACTGAAAATCGGGCAGATCCGTTAACCGTGTAATTTTTAACTTTGATTGGTAAAAGCGTTAAAAGCTAATTTCTCTCGCCCAAGGCTTCAACAGCGCTTATGGCCCTGCTGCCTAGTATCAGCATTTCGTATTCATTTTGTGAATGCATTCGGATATTTTGCAGCTTTTTGGCCTTTTCAGCCATCATTTCCCTCTCATTTCCTCACTGCCCCCAGTTGGCCGAACCGGCATAAATTATAAACCAGGTTGGACAGGCCTATCTGAAACTCGGCTCTTTCAATTCCTATGGTGCGAATCCAGTCCGCCCCCAGGCTGTTGGCCTGGAACCCGAATATGTGTTCCACCCGGCAGCGCAACGTACTCTTGAGCCGGTTGATCTTCTTCTGAAATCGCGTCAGAGGATGGTTGCGGTACCCTTTTTGATGGATCATGTTTTTGATCTTGCGATTGCGTAGCAACTCGTCGTTTTGCGCGCTTTTGTAGGCGCTGTCCGCATACAGGGATTGATCATTGTCATCCAGCAGTTCCTCCAGGACATTGGAGTCGTGGACCTCGGCGCTGGTTACTGCAAAGGTCTCAACAAACTTCGAAGCCGCGTCGCATTTAGCGTGATTCTTGTAACCAAAATGAGTCTCCTTGCCTTTCTTGGCCCAGCGGGCATCGCCATCGACATGGCTACGGGCTTTCGGGGAAAGTTCCTCCAATTTTTCCGCGGCAACTCGCCGTCTGGGGGCGTCCACGAAACTGGCGTCTACGATCTTGCCGCCTTTGCCCACCAGTCCATTCTCGGCCAATAGACCACCGAATAATTCAAACAAGGACTTCATCCCTTGCCGTCCCAGTCGTTGTTTGAAGTCCCAGATAGTGTTCTTGTCAGGCACCCCATCCCCCACTGAAAGTCCTAAAAAACGTTGAAAACTAAAGCGGTCCAGAATTTGAAACTCCGTCTCTTCTTCACTCAGATTGTGGTAGCGTTGGATGATGAGGACCTTGAGCATCAGAACCGGATCCCAAGGAGGACGACCTCCTTTTTCGTGATCGCCGTAGTCCAGGATTTCCAACAGCCTCGGACGAAAAAATTCGAAGTCGATCTGCTCATTGAGCTTGTCCAGCGGGCCAGCCTGACTGGAAAGCTCTTCCACCCGCTCGATTAAATCAAACAATCCACTTTGTTCTTTGCCTTTACGAAACTTCATTGCTCAAGACTAGAGGATGCGTATCAAACTATCAAATGCGAAATTTACTAATTGAGGTTACCGGATGTGCCCAATCGAGGGTTTGTGCAGATCGGATGATCCACATGTTATTGCTTTGGCTAAAGTCAGCGGGGCTCGTCTTTTATATTCCAATGATGGTAACTTGATTAAGGATTTTAAGGACAAGAAGCTGATTGACCAACCACGAGGTAAGGTTTATCCAACTGGTGGGGACGGCAGTTTCAGGCCCAATCACAGAAAACTCCTCGCGATGAAGAAGTTGTGTCGCCTCTGACCTTCGGCTGGCTAATGGGCTTTTTCTTATGGAGCAGCTTATTCCAGGGCGCTTGGAGAGAGTATTTGAGGGCTTTAAGCGGGTATCGCAGATATTGATTGCCTTGGGGTAGGGTATGGTAGGGGATAATATTTGAATTCCTGGAAAGGGGCTTTATAGTGGGTTTACAGGAATTCTAGGGGAGATTCTGTTGGATAGGGGAATTAGAAATCCTAGCCAATGGGCGAAGCCGACGAATTTCCCGCCGCTAAGCGCGAGGAAAATGAATTTCTGGAGAGGCTGAAAAAAGAGGGATCTGTGTATTACGGCGTATTCAGGCAAGCTTTCGCAAATTTGGAAAAACTTATTAAGGGAAAGCGGGTGTCCCGTGCTGTGACAATCAAGGCCAAGTGTCTGGAATGCACTTGCCTCTTCTTAGAAAAAAGTGTAATACTCAATTGAATGAATGAATTTTTAGAGGGATTAACCATTGTTAAATTCTTCCTGAAAATGTCGTCGGGACTAAAGAAGCGCATTCTAAGAGGAAAGCGTTTGGAGGGTTCGGTAGCCTCTCTTCAACAAGAAGTTAGCAATCTCAATGAAAAACTTACTGATCTTCAAAAAGAGAATACCCAACTTAAAAAAGATGTAACTACTCAGGTCCCCAGCGAAAGAGCTGAACCTCTGGGTAATGAAAGATTAATAATCGGGGGACAAGCCAGCGCCGTCAAATACCTTTGCCAGAGCCTTCCAAGCTCCCACTCCCTGTTTCTGCTGGGTCGAGACATATGAGCGGATACGAGCAAAGATCTGAGCGTTTTGAAGGGTCCGGAAACCACCTGATATTTTCTGTTTGACTTTTACCATGCGAATATCCCGCTCGGCCTGATTGTTGCTGAAGGGGATCTCCGGGTCCCAGAGAAAAGCCAATATCTGGTCCCGGTATTTATCCATGCGCTCAAGAAGGTTTCTCGATTTGGTTTTCTTGGGCCGGCCTCGTTTCTTCTTGGCTCCTGGCGGATCATTTATCTGGGGATTTTCCCTATAACCTTCTGCTATGATCCTGCCATAGCGAACATGCCAACCATGCTTGCTTTTGGGGCCCATTTCTGCCCTTCCACACCTTACCGTATTCATAGGCCTCCTGTAGGAGTTTTCTCATCTTTGCAGCCCACTGTTGTTGGAGTTGTTCCTGAGCAAAAACCAGTTCCCGTATCAGATGGGGATTGCACAGGGAATGCTGGCAGTTTTTCAAACGAAAATAAGTCGCCCAGCAATCGTGAACCAGCCGCCCGGCAAACTTTTCCAATATGCCGAAGTCCTGTAGGGCTTGATAGCCGCGCTTGGGGTGGATCCCCAAAAAAGTATGGCGCTTGTTGCACACGGTATGTAACCAATGATTCTTCGCATTTACTTTCAGCCCGGTTTCATCGGCATGGACAATGGCGCAGTTTGTCAATCTTTCCTTCACCTGCTTTTCAAATCCTTCCAAGCGCTCATAACAGTTTAGACGAGCCTTCAATACGGTATCTTCACTGACCCTATAACCGTATAAATCCGCGCATATCCGGCTTATTCGATTCAATGGAACGAGTTGGTAATCATTCAAATACACCAACCAACTTTGGAATCGTCTTCCATATTGCACCGGAGCATTCACCCCTTCGGGAACTTCCGCTGTCACGATATGGCCCGAGCAGTTGCGCTACTGATAGATCCAATGTTCGGTTACGATCAGTTTCGGCTCCGGAAGATCGAACACCTGGCGCTTGATGATCTTCACGATGTCCTTATCGGTGAAACGCTCTGCGCTTAGCGGACAACGCGTTAAGGTGTGCCTTATGATCCGGTCCGGATGGGCGCTGAATTGCAATGTCTTGCCCCTATGGCCGGGCTGACCGCCGCTTTTGCGACGGCCTTTTTTACGCAGGCTCTTGGGTTTGGGTTTAGGGTAATCATCGCTGCTTGGCGGCTTTGAACTGTTGCGGCTGTTTTTAGCAAGTTTTTGCTCCAGTACCTCGACCCGTTCCATCAGATCCAAAAGCAGCTCGACGACTGCCTCGGGATCCTTTTGGATCAACTTCAAAAGCGCCTGCTTTTTGACTTCCCGATCTTGCATTCATAAGTATATGACAGATAGAAATTAAAAGTACAGCTTTTTTTAATGTTTTTATACTTTTTTATGTTTTATGGAGTCACTCCCCCTTCATCCCGCCAAAAAACTACCTGAGTAATTACACTTTTTTCTTTTTAATCTCGAACTGCCCGGCTTGGATCCTAAAGGTAAGGCTGACTCGGAACCAACTCCAAGCAGTCCCCAAACAAGATAGCGAAAAGCATTGCCTGCCGGCCGTTCCTTCCCCGGAAACACCCGTTGGGCAATTCCATTCCCGGCATGGAAAAGGATGCAAATACCGATAAACTGGACTCGCAGTCCGCGGAAAAGCAGCTCGTAGACCTGAGCCCTTTGCGGGACTTCGACTTTGGGCCAAGTTGGAGTGATGCCACTTCTGCCAAGCTCAAATTACGACACCCTGAACTGCATGACCGGTTTGAGGCCTGCCCGGGGCTAAAATGCAAGGGAATAGGCTACAACGGTCCTTGCCCAGTATGTGGAGGCAATTCACCGTAACGCCGCCTCCCGCAATATCTTACATCGCCCAGTTTTGGTCTATTGCCAGAACTGTAAGCCGTGGAGCGATAACCGGAAATCCTATCGAGAAATTCTCCAAGCCGCAGGACTTCTTTAATGCTTAGTCCGGAATATCAACGCCCTAGCCTGCAGCAGTGGCTCAAGGCCTATCCGAAACTTGAATACAATGAATACTGGCACCAGTACGAAGCTTTTTGTCCTGTCTGCGGTGAAAAGGGCTGCTTGGTGGTGCCAAACACACCAAATGAACCACCTGTGATTCAGTGCTCAAACTGCAATCCATCGACAAAAAACCCCGATGCTTATTGGGCCATCCGCAATGCTGTAGGACTTCCAAAAAAGTCCATAGAAATAGGCCATGAGTACGGAGAGATGGATGCGGCCAAATTTAACAAAAACAGCTTCACCCCTTTACCTAGAGCCTATCCCAGGAGGTTTAAGCCACTGACGGGCAAGGGATTAGGCTAAGAAAAAGTCGGGCGAAAGGAGGTGAAAATCCTCGATTCGCCCTGAATAGAGCTTCTATAATTTGGTATGAACGAATTAATAGAACCCAATTCTGCTGATACGGTAACCTTTCAAAGTTTTCTTCGTCCAGCTTTAACCCCGGTTTTGCGCAATCGTGATTATGACCGTCTGGTGGAGGATTTGCGGCAACTCGATGATAATCTGACCCAAGGTGGGTTGGAAGAAATGGCCATCCGCTTCGGTTTGTCGCAGTTGCCGCCGGGCGCCTCGGGCGCTGTGCGCAACAGGAATGGTCTTCCCCCGATTTTGTGGACACGAACAGCGTAGCGTATGTTCATGTTAGGTTATGGTTTTGATTTTGGAAGTGTTTTTGAAGAAATGCTTCTGGTGAAAGGTATCCCAGGGTGCTGTGCCTTCGACGTTTGTTATAAAAAGTCTCGAGGTAATCGAAGATGGCCAGGCGGGCCTGCTGCTTGGATTCGAACACGCCGTTTTGGGGAAAGCATTCGCTTTTGAGGGAGGCAAAGAAGCTCTCGCAAGCGGCGTTGTCGTAACAGTATCCTAGCGCGCTCATGCTCTGAATCCAACCAAAGTCGTTCAATTGCTGCCGCACTTGGTGACTGGTATACTGGCAGCCACGATCTGAATGAAAGAGGGCTTTGTGAAAACCTCCCACTCGATTCCTGGTCTGGTGAAGGGCTGAAACGACCAGACCGGAGGCCAGGCTCTCGGCCACCTTGTAGCCCTGAATTACGCGGCCGAAGAGGTCCATCACGACCGCTAGATACAACCAGCCTTGCCGAGTGGGGATGTAGGTGATGTCGCTGACCATGATTTGGCCGGGCCCGGTCGGGTCCGGAGCCTCGGCCAGACGGTTGGGCGCTGGGAGGCTGCGGGGATCCTGCCGGGTCGTCTTGGGCCGGAAGGGGCTACCCCTACAGGCTTTTAGAGCATTTTGCTTCATCAGCCGGGCCACCCGGTTAACCGAGCAGCGAAAACCCCGCTGGTTGAGCTCCACGCTCATGCGAGGACTACCGTAACAGCGGGTGTGCCGGTCGGCATGGATCCGTTTGATTTCGCTCAGGAGGAGCCGATTTTGGCGGCGGCGCGCTCCCGCCTTACCCCTGCGCCATCGGTAATAACCACTCCTGCTCACAGCCAGCGCCTGACAAAGTTCAACCACTCTATAGATTGCCCGCATTTGATCGATCAGCGCATACCCAGCTGCGGGTCCTCGGCCAGTATGCTCGCGGCTTTTTTTAAGATCTCTCGCTGGCGACGCAGGTAAGCGTTTTCCCGGTTTAGCCGACGGATCTCGCGGGCCATCTCTTCGGGATCGTTCAAGGGGCGGGAAAGTCCCTGCTGGTCGGAGGGGTCCCCGAAGAGATCCTTGCGCCACTTCCTGAGGCTCCCATCGGAAATCCCCAGTTCACGGGCCACCTGCTTGAGGCTGTTGTTACTGTGCAAATAGAGTTCAACGGCTCGACGTTTGAACTCCTCATCATAGGTTCTGTGGGTTCTTGGCATGTCTAATGATCTCTCTCAGACTGCGCTGTTCGTGTCCACAAAATCGGGGGAGGTTCATTACTCAAACGGGTCGGCGCTCACGCCCTGCGACACCGCAATCTGCTGGAGGCCCGTTTCAGGCAAACCCGTTTTAGCCGAGCCCGCGCCGAACAAGTCATCAGGCGTATTGATGAACAACTCGCCTTGCTGCCCCAAGTAATTGAGCAAGCCCACGAACGCATCATCGGCGGACGTCTGGTCAAAAACCACAAGAAGATCCTCAGTGTCTACGAAAGAGATATCACTGTAATCGTGCGGGGCAAGGCGGGCGCGCAGACCGAGTTCGGCAACGAACTGTTTATGGCCGAGAGTCCCGGCGCAATGATCATTGATTATATGCTCTACGGCAAAACCGCTCCTTGGGAGGGAGATAAATTAATCGAAAGCGTGCAGCGCCAACAGTCCCTCAAAAGGCAACAAGACCTGGAGTGGGCCGTGGCCGACCGGGGCTTCGATGGGGCAGCTACACGTAAGGCATTGCAGCGGGTGAGGGTGAGCAGCCACATTTGTCCGAAAAGTCCGGTCGCATTGGAAGCCCGCCTCAAGGAGCCTGATTTTTACCGCTGGCAAACCCGCCGGGCCAGCACCGAGGCGCGCATTGCCATTGTGAAAAACCACGGCGGCGGACGTGTCTGGCGCGCCAAAGGCTTAAAACACCGCAGGCTCGCAGTGGGGTGGAGCGTGCTCGCCCACAACCTCGCCTGGATCAGTCGAAAAGTCAGAAAAGAGAGGGTCGAAGCTCAAGCTAAGGCGGCTTGAGCCTTCGGCGCCGTCCCACGCGCTGATCAAAACAGAAGGCGCCAGCAGTGGCAAGGCCGCCGCATGCCCGAAATCCGGCATCAGGCTCAATAATTTGAATCCGGGTGAGTTTGAAAGCCGCAGCAAGGCTCGAATCGAGCGCAACTGAGAAAATTTTGGTCCTGCAAATGCTGCTCGTTTTCCTACTCGTTTAAAAATCCCGGTTTCTGGGATAGACTCTACATAAGGCGGCCATGAACAACGATAACCCTGCCGTCATCACCGCTCTGTTGAAGGAGGGAGCTTACATTAATGCAAGAAAAGGCAAGTACAGCCGCACCCCTTTACATTTGGCGGCCCAGTTCAACGAGAACCCCAAGATAATCATCACCTTGTTGGAGGCTGGAGCCGATCCGAAAGCAAAAGACAAGGACGGCAAGATCCCATGGGACTACGCAAAAGGCAACGAGGCCCTCAAGGGAACCAATGCCTTTTGGCGCTTGAAAGACCTGCGGTTTTAATCAGCGCAATCATGAAACTCATAAACCTGCTGGAAAGGTTTTGGAGAAGATTCTTTCCGAAGCCGGATCCTAAAGCCTTTCCGAAGCCGGATCCTACAACCATTCCGAAACCGGGTCCTACAACCATTCCGAAACCGGGTCCTACAAAAACGCAATCCCTGCTTCTTAAGCACGAGAAACTGTTTGACAGTCTTTTCTCGTATTCCCTTACCCAGGCGCAGAGGCTTTGCATAGTCGATGATTCCTACAGAACTCTGGTAATTGCCTCGGCTGGTTCTGGAAAGACCACCACGCTATTGGGCAAATTCGTTTTTCTGTTAAAGGAAGGGTTAGCCACCCCACGGGAAATCTTGGTTCTAGCTTTTAACAAGGCCATACAGCAGGAAATCGAGAAAGAGATAAAATGCCTTGTCCCATTGGAGTATCACCCCGAAGTCCATACTTTTCACGGATTCGGTCTTAAATTGAATGAGAGAGCCGAGGGGAGAAAAAAAGTGGATCGCCTCGCGGAATCCTCCTCAGACGGTTTATTGGACACGGCAAACGTGCGCATGATTATCGAAAAGGCAAAAAGTAAATACCCCCGAATAGAGGAGTGGATTTCACTGTTCAGAGCGTTGTGTCCGCACCACCAGATAGAGCATTTCGCTAAGAATCCAAGTGAGTACGAGGAAGCCTTCGGGACCTACCCCTACAAAAGGGAATCGTTCCGTTCCACTAGAGATAGAGATTTTCCCGACCAGCGAATTCCGAGTCTTGATGAAAGGTACTGGGTCAGGTCCCAGCAGGAGCTTGCGATCATAAACTACCTGATAATAAGGGGAGTCAAGGTGGAGTATGAAAGGCCCTATCCCGAGGGAAGTATAACCCCGGATTTCTATTATCCGGAAATAGATCTCTGGCACGAGCACTTTGCAATCCGTAGGGACGGAACTTCGTTCTTTGTTGGATACGAGGAACGGTACCACCAGAAAATGAAGTTCTACAAGCAGCAAGGCAGGGACTTCCTTTTCACTTACACCTACGAATACAACGAGGGCACTATACTGAAGAAGATTTTCCGAAAACTTGAGGAAAAGGGCATCTCCTTTGTTCCACCACCTGAAGAAATAATCGAAAAACGCATCAATAAGCTATACTCGGATGATACCTACACCCTGATCGCAAAATGCATAAAGCTTTCCAAGGCGAACGATTTTTCTGAGAGAGGCCTTTCGGATCGCCTAGATCTCCTCCCCGACAGGACTAGAAGCAGGCTTTTTAAACTGTTTTTCCTCCCGCTTCTTGAAACCTATAAATTGATTCTTCGCGAAAACAGTACCATAGATTTTGAGGACATGATTCTTCGGCCGACCCGCCATCTGAGGCGGGCAGGGAGGAAGAGCCTGCTTCCTTGTCGGTACAAGTATGTCCTTGTGGATGAATTTCAGGACATATCCAGATCCAGGAAGAATTTTCTTGCCGGGATACTTGATCCGGAAACCCGTCTTTTCGTGGTGGGAGACGATTGGCAGTCGATCTACAGGTTTACTGGATCAAACAGCATGGTGATGAAAGAGTTCCGTGAATCCGGGAGTCCGCTGGCTTTCGAAGACTGGATGTCCGGTCGAGAAGGCCAATCGTATATGCCCCAAGAGTACAAGATTCAAGAGACATTTCGGAACTGCAAACCGATCTCTGATGTTGCTTCTGAGTTCATTCAGAAAAACCCGGCCCAGATCAGAAAATCCGTCCGGGCGCGCCAGCCGCAAGAGCATACACCTGCTATCAACGTTTGTTCCGCTGAACGTTACGACAATGAAAACCTGAAAAAGGTTTTGGACCTCATCTCAAGAACGGATAAGGTCAAGGGGGTTTCCATATTGGGGCGAAAGAACAGGGAAATTGAGGTCATAAACCCCAAGGACCTCATGGGCTACAGGAGCGACCTGAAGATAACAAAGGGAACGATCCACAGAGCAAAAGGACTAGGGAATGATATTGTTATTGTAGTGGGGATGGATTCGGGAATGAAGGGTTTTCCTAATTACGTAGGGGAAGATCCCTTGATTTCCATTTTTCTGCCTCCCAGCGATGGTTACCAGAATTCGGAAGAGAGGCGCGTTTTCTACGTAGCCATGACCCGTGCCAAGGAGAAGGTGTTTCTGGTCAATCAGTCCCTTCAGCCGTCATCCTTTACTAATGAAGTAATGAATATATGCAAGGACCTGGGCGTTAGTTTAAATGAAGTCGTCTTAAGGGAAGACGTTGTCGGGCCATGCTCTAAGTGCCTTAGCAAAGGAATGGTGAAAGGAAGGTGGAACGGGGCTCTTGTTAGGAGGGTGACACACAAGCCTCCGTATGACATATTCTTGGGATGCACGAACTACCGTAGAAGAGGTTGCCGTTACACGGAAAAAATAGCCCCCTGTCCCGCATGTTTAGTCAAAGGCGAAACATCCCGGTTAGAAGTGGAGTTTAATGAAGGCAAAAAACGACACGAGGTGATTTGCATCGGTTGCAATTATCGCAAGGACTACGATTCATTCAGGCGGAAGGTAACCTAGAGCCCATCCCAGGAAGCCTAATCCATTGACAGTCAATGGATTAGGCTTCCTGGGATGGGCTCTATGATATAAACAGAAAATATCAAGTGGTTTCCGGGCCCTTCATAACGCTCAGATTATTGCCCGTATCCGCTCATATGTCTAAACCCAGCAGAAACAGGGAGCGGGAACTTGGAAGGCTCTGGATAAGTTATTTGACGGCGCTGGCTTGTCCCTCGATTATTAATCTTTCATTACCCAGAAGATCCAGCTCCCTCGCTGGGAACCTGAGAAGTTACTCCTAGCCAATGAATAACTCCTAAAAAGTGAAATGCAGGCAAACGTGTCAAAACGAATACACTTACCAAAGCAAACCAACCGACATGAGTAACCAGAACATGCAGCTTTTGCGCCGGTGGCGGGTCGGAATAATCAAAATTGTCCTGGCTTGTGGACTACTGGCCCTTGCGGCTGGACAATTGGAGGCCACGTCTCAAAAGAAGCCCCCAGACGAGCCAAAACCCTTCGCCAGAGAGAAACAAAAGCGTTATGGAATACCAGCTCCAGCCAACGCACCCAAAGACCCATACGCCGGGGCGACATGGCAGGAGAGATTGGATAATCGACTCGAACAAATGGATCCAAAGGAGTGGGAGAAGTTCCAGAAGCGCATCGATTTTGTTAATCAACTGGCGGAAATGGGGATAATCGATAGCCTTCAAAGACTAAGGGAAAAAGTTGATCTACTGGAAAGGCGTTGGGAGTATCTAGGCCAACTGGAACCGCAACTTGTGGAGGGAGTTGAAGTCCTGGAACAACGGGAGAGGCTGGAGTTTCTGAAATGGCCAGTATTGGAACGACTGAAGCGACTGGAATTGAAGGCCTTGGCGGATCGAATGGAGCAATTGGCGGAGCGAGTGGAGGATGGATTGGCAAACCGACTGGATGCACTAACGGAAAATCTTAAACCACAAAAACAGGATGCCCTAAGAGACCAAGTGGGAGAGCAATTTTTGGGCGCGCTGGAGGCGGAAGTGGAACGACTTGAGCAAATGGATAGACTGGATCAAGTCGACCAAGTGGGAGTGCAATTGTTGGCCGCAATAGAAATGGAGGTGGAGCGACTGAAACGATTAAAGCGACTTAGGCAATTGGAATTGGAGGATTTTGACAAACTGCTCCATCTGCTGAAGGCCAGATAATGAGCGACACCGACAAAACCCGCCTTATGGAACGTCTTACCCTATCCCTCGCCACCCTGGTCTATGGCCCCAACGTCCTGGATTGTGGCTTGGTTTGTTTCCCAGCTTGGTTACGAGCTTCACCAGGCTCCCCTTTCCCCTTTTGACCAGCGTTGAGCCATAAATACGCTGCCCGAAGGCGCCGTGTCATTTGGAATCCCTAAAATGAGCGTAGTATTGATCCAGCGCCAAATGGCATTGGGCAAATGCTTGGAGATCCCTCTTGGCGAAAGCCTTACCCGAGTGAGATTTGAGGTAATTTTCGAATTCCAAGGCCCCCTTCTTCGTGGAAAATGCCACGTAGGTTATGAGCATCCAAGGACGAAATTTGGAGGTATGGGGAGCTATCCCGGCATTGTGATCTTTTATTCTTTGTTCCGGATCGGTAGTAAAACCAACGAAGGTTTCTTCTGGGATGATAGAACTTCGCAACAGGTATACGAAATACTTGGGACGGTTGTCTTTCATTGGGAGCCTGGGTAGCCCATGCATCATTTGATGGGCAATACAGGGCCTAATTCAAATTTCTTATGGCCGTGCCATGCGTAGCTATCGGAATCCGATAGCGAAGAACCTGAACAACTAAATGGACCAAAGTCGTTTGTTGGCGAAAGCCTTACCCGAATGTGATTTGAGGTAATTTTCGAATTCCAAGGCCCCCTTCTTCGTGGAAAATGCCACGTAGGTAATGAGCTTCCAAGGACGATATTTAGAGGTATGGGGAGCTTTCCCAGCATTGTGATCTATAATCCTTTGATCCGGATCAGTTGTAAAACCAACGTAGGTTTCTTCTGGGATAATTGAACTTCGCAACAGGTATACGAAATACTTGGGACAGTTGTCTTTCATTGGGAGCTTGGGTAGCCCATGCATCGTTTGATGGGCTATGCAGGGCATAATTCAAATTTCGCATGGCCGTGCCATGCGTAGCTATCGGAATCCGATAGCGAAGAACCTGAACAACTAAATGGACCAAAGTCGTTTGTTGGCGAAAGCTTTACCCGAATGTGATGCATAATTCAAATTTCTTATGGCCTTGCCATGCGTAGCTATCGGAATCCGATAGCGAAGCATGGTGCTCAGGGCGGGACTTGAACCCGCACGCCTTTCGGCACACGCCCCTCAAGCGTGCGTGTCTACCAATTCCACCACCTGAGCCCGCGTTGAGGATGGGAAGATAAACAGCAATATTTATGGGCAGGCAACCCCTTTGTAACAAAACTTTTTTCTTTTTAAGCTCGAACTGACCGGGTTGGACTTTATAGGAAAGGCGGGCTTGGAACAGACTCCAAGCGATCCCTGAACAAGATAGCGAAAAGCATTGCCTGCCGGCGGTTCCTTCCCCCGGAATCACCCGTTGGGCATTTCCATTCCCGGCATGGATAAGGATGTAAATACCGATAAACTGGTCCAAGAGCCCTCGGAAAAGCAGCTCGTAGACCTGAGCGCTTTGCGGGACTTCGACTTTGGGCCAAATTGGGGTGACGCCACTTCTGCCAAGCCGCCGGGGAAGAAAGCCGCCCCCCGTCGCTCACGTCCGACCCGAAAGCGGGGAGGTCCAACCAGAAACAGGGACCGGCGGAGATCCAAACCGGGAATTTCCCGAGCGGGTGCCCGGGATAAAGAAGGGGCGCCTCAATCCGGGAAGCATTCCCAACGTCCTCACCGGCTGGAACCTCCCCCAAAAGTGGTGGAGGTGGCCTTTTTCCCCGAGGACAAAGGATTTCGCGCCTTGTGCCGTGCCATGAAAGCCACCTCAATTTCCTACGAACTTTTTGAAATTGCCCGCATTCTATTAAAGAAACCGGAGCGCCACACTGTCATTATCCGTCCTTTGCAAGTCTCCCAGGAGGAGATTGATCCGGAACAGAGATGGTTCTACGTGGTGAAAGCGGACGGCATGCCCTTCCTGGATGAACCGGCCGCGATTCGGCACGCTCTGTCCCGTTGCCTGGACCACTGTTTTACAGCCGAAACCGTCCAAGTGGAGCCTCCCAGAGGCGTTTTCAATTTGGTGAGGAGGTGTGGAATTACCGGTGAGTTGCTGGGTCCACCCAATTATCACCGTTACAAGCAAATTACTGAGGACCACCACGCCAACCGGTTGTCCAACATGCCCTTCAAAAAATTCGAATCGCGGATCGAGACGGTCAAAGACGAAGCGGTTATCCAGGCCTGGGTGGAAAAAATGAAGACCCTTACCCGGTACACCTTGAAACCGGAATTAGGGGGAGAAAGGGTTTTTCAGGAAGCGGAATTGGCCCGGGCCTACGTCAGGGCTCATCTGCAGGATAAACTCGTAAGGAGGGTAAAAAACCTGCGTTTGGAAGGTCGGCAAACGCAAAATCTGGTCGATCCGTTGATAAAGGCGAACGTCGAATTCTCCAGGGACAGACAAATCCGATTTCCCCTCCGCACAGCCAACCGGTTGCGGGGGCGTTTGAGGGGACAGAAATTTTCCCTCTACAAGAAAGGAAGCAAGGGGGTTTCCTACGTGTGCGCGGTCAAGCGCAAATTCCGGGATCCGGGCCAAATTTTCTCCGACCGGGTAGAAAAAATTATTAAATTTTTGGAAGCCAACCCGGGTATCCCTGTCAGAAAATTTACCGAGCAATACCTGGGTTTTGGCATCTTTGGCAAAGAGGGCGAGACCGCTCCCGAGCTGACGGAGAAGCAGAATGATCGGGTGAAAGCTTTGCGGGTAGATTTTCGGTGGCTGCTCCAGGAGGGATACATATCCGAATACGCGGACGGAAGGGTATTTGCCCATCCCATCCGATCGGCCGGAGAAAAGGCGAAGGGTTCGGAAAAAACCACGGATCTTGCGGATAAGCACGGATTAGGAATTAATGAGCTGTAGGAGGGGCAACCCCAAACCCCATTTTCGGGGACAGGAATGTCCCTGCTCCTATTCTATCTCAACATATAGGCTCATCTACGTAATCTGCGGTTAACCTCTTTCACTTGGCGAACTTGGCGAGCTTCCGCCTTCATGGACTACGGCGTGACAAGTTGCGAGAGGCATCCAGATCCCAGCATCCACTGATCACTGATCTCTGCTCACTGACCTCTGGCGCCGCAGGCGCCTTCCCCTGCGTCGATGGTCAGCCGCAGATGGCGCTTTTGGTCGGGCCCAATGGAAAAGTGGATCTGCCATCCCCCTGGGGCCAACCAATTGCCTAAATTTTCCGGCCACTCGATAGCGAGGCAGAAAGGTGGTTCCAGGAATTCCTCGATTAACAATTCGGCCGCTTCCCTCGGTTCGGTGATGCGGTAGGCATCAAAATGAATCAGTTGACGAAACCCCCGATAGATGGAGTAGAGGTTATAGGTGGGGGAGGTGACCACATCCCGTATACCCCATCCCCGGGCCAGTCCCTTGACGAAGGTGGTTTTTCCTGCCCCCAGGCTACCAGACAATTTCAAGGTTTCATTTTCCGGAAAAGAGCGGGCAAAGACCTCCGCTGTCGCCATGGTTTCCTCCATGGACGAGGTGGTCCTTCCCGTTTCAAGTTGATTTAAAATGCTCATAACCGCCCAGAAGATCTTCCGCATGGCAGGGGCCGATCAACCGAATCCCATCTCCTTCACCTTTCTCCGACTCCTCCAACCTGCCAATGCAAGTTACCGGTGTATCGAATTCCTTTTGCCAATCCCGGGCAAACGCATCCTCTCCGCAGCCGGGCTGAACCGTGAAGAGAAGTTCGTAGTCTTCCCCGTCATTAAAGGCATGCCACAAGGGGCTCTGTCCGGAAGACCTGGCCATTTCATGACTGGTTGGGCTGATGGGGATTTTAGCGGTATCCAGGAAGATGACTCCGACCGCAGGCGCCAGGTGATAGAGGTCGATTCCAAGGCCATCTGATATATCAATGGCCGAGGTTACCCCTCCGTGGTTGGCCAGCCAGATGCCTTCCCTGAGTCGCGGTTCAAAGTGCAGATGTTTACCGGCCGAACTTCCCCCCAAATCTCCCGTAACCCAGAGGACATCCCCGGGACGGCCCGACTTTCGAGTCAGTGGGCGGTTGGCCTCGAGGTAGCCGGTCAAGGTCATGGAAAAAGCCAAATCCCGGTGGGTCGATGTCACATCGCCACCCACAATTTTTATGTCGTAGGCTCGGGCAGTTTTTCGCAGGCCTAGGTAGACGGACTGGAGCCACCCGACCGATGTGTCTGGGGGAAGGAGGCAGGCCAATAGGCCATAGTGGGGCTTTGTCCCCATGGCGGCCAAGTCACTGATACACCTTTTAAGGAGTTTTCCTCCGACTGATTCCGGAGGGGCTTCTCCTGTGAAGTGTTTGCCGTAAACCAGGGAGTCGTTCGTCAGGACGGATGGCAGGACCGAATTTTTGAGGATGGCGGCGTCGTCCCCTATTCCTTCGGGGGGTGGGGGACTGGCATCTCCCAGCCAATGACGAATCTCCTGCAACAGTTTCAACTCTCCCCAGTGGCTCACGGTTGGCCCATTTCTGGAATCGTTCGGGCCCATCATTAACCCTCATTAAGCAGGAGGAGCATCAGCGTATTTGCGTTAAACAATCCATGGACGATGATTGGGGCGAAAATGTTCCCGGTTTTTTCGTAGGAAAGGCATAGCCATACCCCCAGAAGAAACAACGGCAGGAAACTCAACCAGTTGAAATGCATTACCGCGAAAATCAAGCTGCTCATTATCGCGGGCCACCAACCCGGAAAAAAAGCCTTCAGGTTGCGGTAGATAAATCCACGAAATAGCAGTTCCTCACTGATGGGAACGAGGACAATGACGAGAAGTCCCACCGTTAAAATTGCCGGGAAGGATGTCATGTCCGCTACCTGCAATACCACATCCTGGGGTTCCGTGGGAAGGTTGAGGCGTCGAAGGACTAAGGGCCAATAGTGGTAGACCCCGGCCAAGACCGGGATGAAGGCCAACAAGAGGTAGATGGATCGAAACGGCAAAGGCAAAAGGCCCCGCTTGGCCGGACTCAATTTAATGGTTTTGGGCTTTGGATAGTATTTGTGCAGCCCTGTTAATCCGGCCAGGAAGGCGAGATGCATGGAGAAGGCCTGGAGGAGGTATTGATCTTCGGTTGAAACAGTCTGGTTGCCGGAAAGCAGGGTGTACAATTCCACGGTCAGGGTGCCGGCTCCAAAGGAGAGCAGGTAGAGGAAAACAAGGATCAGGCCAAAATCCAGCGCCCCGACACCCCAGTGGGCCAGTTCCCAGGTTTTTTTTCCACACACCCCCCTGCCTTTGGTAAAAACCATGTGGGCCAGGCAAATGAGGCTGGCGTAGAGGATGATCGTCGCATACAGGTCCGGAGCTTGGCTAGGGGATTCGGGGTTCATGAATCGGGAAGGAAAATGGGAGTTGGCCGGGACAAAGGCAATGCAAACCCATAACGACAGAAAGCCGCCGCAAGGCTCGAATCGAGCGACAGAAGCCCCGTCGGGGTCATTCCTTGCAATCGATTCTGCTGATAAACCCCCTTATTCTGTTGGCAGTTAGATTGCATGACGGCGACCAATTTCCATCGGCCCTTGCCGTTGGATCGGGCCATTTTCTTCACAGAAGGGCGCAGCAAGGCAATCCCGCCGCTTTTGAGCCACTCTACCATCCCAAAAGGACCTTCGGAAGTCCAAAAAGCCGGCTCTAGGCCGCTTTTATCGGTTCTCGGCACTGCCACTGCACAAGCCGGAGCCAACGGTTGATGTTAACCGCTGCACCCTGCAGATAATTGGCCAAGGCGGTCTTGGCCAACCCTCGGTAGCGGGTGCGGCGAGCCCCCTGTCGGGTCAACTCACTGATGCTGCCCTCAATCGCAGCGCGCCGATGCATCTTGAGCTTGAAGGCATCCGTTTTCATCTCCCGGCGGCGTTGCTGAAGCAGATCGTGGTGCAGGCCCACGCTCAAATGCCGCCGGCCGTCTTGGCGCTTGGTACATTGCTTTTGCAGGCAACAGGTGTCGCATAAGCTGCCCCATTCGAAGCGCAGATAAACTCTGTCCTGGTGACTGTCATTGATCAAACTGCATTGTTTGCTGGTATGACCCGCTGGGCAGATGGCCCGGCGCCGAGCGACATCGACATCAAACTTGGTCGCATCGAAGATGGTTTTGTTCGCATTGCCCGGAGGGCGCGCCGGTCCCACCAGTTCGCGTTCTTGTTGCTTGGCCTCGGCCAGGGTGTCATCGCTGACGTAACCAGCATCAACGTAGAGTTCGCAAGGAACATTATCATGATGCTGCGCCTGTGCTTTTAGCACCCGTTGCATGCCCTCAAAATCACTCGTAATGGCTTCAGTGGTGGTGACCTCCAGCAAAAATTGCTCGGTCGGTTCTCCCTTTTTCTTGGGCTTATCACAGTCCGGCACGCTCTCGGCCACTTGAGCCTTGTAACCGATCCAGGTTTTGGTTTTAGCCGAATCCTTCGCACTCCATTGCGCCTCCGCATCATGGGGGTTTCGTACCGTGCCGCTTTTCTGGCGCTTGCGCACCGTGAGCTTTTCACCGCACACCTCATACTGCTCCTCAAAAACCCGCTTCAACAACAGCGCTTTGGCGTGATGGCGGATCTTGGACGGTTGTCGGCCCAGCCATTCGAGCACGACCAGGACATCGCGGCCGGTCCTCTCGGCTTGCTTGGCCACCTTCTCTTTGCTCAGCCGGTGCCAGGGCAACTCACTTTCACAGTATCGCTCGCGATACTGCCGGTAATTGTCCAATGACTCGGCTAATCCCCAAAGGCCTACCTGCTCGATGAAAAGGCGAAGGGTTTCGCGCATACATTCCAGATAGCTCATCTTGGCCACGCATCCAAAAACATGGGTCGAGTCGAGCCGTTGTCGGCCACCCTTGCGTACCAGCCCCTCCGCCCCCAAGGCATCGAGAATGGCATCAAATCCAACCCTCTGCATCCCCCCATCAACCAAGCGTTGGCGGAACTTCACCAGGGTGGTGGGATGGAACCCCTTTTCATCAACCTCCAAGTCCAAAGCATACTTCCAGCCCAGATGCATATCTACATGCTCCAAGGCTTTTCTGTCCGGCAACTTTTCGATGAATTGCAAAAGGCTCACCCCCAACACCAGCACC
The DNA here is from genome assembly GCA_965218995.1 of Opitutales bacterium. Lineage (GTDB taxonomy): Bacteria > Verrucomicrobiota > Verrucomicrobiia > Opitutales > UBA2995 > JAABVD01. The sequence goes on along the minus strand of CBDCML010000003.1, from coordinate 1,650,453 downwards.
GGCTCCACCGCAGGGCGCCCATTATCCTGACAATACAACGCGCACAGTTGCTCGCGCTTGGCCTGCAGGACGGGCAAAATCTTCTCGCGAAAGAGCCGATAACGGTTGGATGGATCGAAGAAATCCTCCATTAACACCGACACATCAAAAAAACTGCTTTGGACCTTAGCTTTAGGCAGACTCATGGTTGAGGTAAGGATAAGTTGACAACAAAAGGATCTACAGCTAGTTTAAAAACTAGTTAATGAAAAGGCGAGCAAATTATCCAATGAAATTGCAAGCGGTTCGATCCAAAGGGCAGAAGGAGCGCTTGTATGTCCATATTCCCGTTCCCCTGGCTGCGGCCCTGGGCATGCACAAAGGCGAGCAAGTCCACTGGGAATTGCTCGATAGAGGGGAGTTGCATCTGATCCGCTGTGCGCCCCCTCAACCTCTCACCGAACTCCGTGCTCAAAGACCCCAATCATGAGGGGGGTTTTTCAGCAGAATCGCAATCTTGACGAAGCTTGCGGAGTCAACCGATTCAAGGTTTGACCCCTTCCTCTGCGATCCAAAAACTTCGTCACTTTTTGTGGACTAAACCTGGATGGGCTGGGTAAACAGGATAATCATTTTTAATCGAATCTTATGACCTTACCTTCATGGAGTTAGCCAACGGCATTCAACTGGCATATTGCACCAATATCCACCGTGGAGAATCCTGGGAAGAGACTTTTAGATCCCTCAACCGATATACCCTGGCGGTGCGGGATGGCGTTTGCCCGGATGATCCATACGCCATCGGCCTGAGGCTTGGAGCCGCCGCAGCCCATGATTTATCTGACCCGGCCACCCTGTTGGACTTTCAAAAATGGCTGGAGCAAAAAAACTGTTACGTATTTACCATAAATGGTTTTCCCTACGGGGACTTTCACGGAACACGGGTCAAAGAACAGGTTTACCTTCCGGATTGGTCTTCACGCCATAGGCTCGATTATACAAAACAGTTATTCGATCTCTTGTGCGACATCTTGCCCGAGGGCATGGAGGGAAGCGTAAGTACTTTGCCGGGATCTTTTAAGCGCTTCGTGACCGGAAATGACCGGGTTTTTGCCATGGAAAAAAATCTGGCCGAGGCAGTGGAGTACATAGACCAGCTGAGCGAAAAGACGGGCCATGATCTCCATCTCGGCCTGGAACCGGAGCCACTGGGATATTTCGAAACCAGCGAGGAAACGGTAAACTTTTTTGACCGCTTACTCGATTCTTATCCAGGGGAACGGGAGAGGTTCCTTCGTCGATTGGGCGTGAACTACGATACCTGTCATCTGGCGGTTGAATACGAGAGGGCCAAGGAATCTTTGGGGCGTTTCCACCAGAACCGGATCCGCCTCAGCAAAGTTCATCTGAGTTCCGGCCTGCGGTTGGCGGATTTTTCGGAAAGCGCTCTGCAGAGATTAAGGGGTTTTTGCGATGAGGTATACTTGCATCAGGTGGTCGCCGTGGACAAAACTGGTCGATTCCATCGATACGAGGACTTGGACTTGGCCTTGGAAGCCCGGACCAGAGGAAGGGATAGGGCCGAAGAATGGCGCATCCATTTTCACATCCCGTTACATGCCTTGCCCCAGCCGCCTTTGCAGCCGACCAGCGACCACATCCAAGACACTTTGGACTTTTTTAAGGTGGAGCCCGGTCTGTGTCGCCATTTTGAAATGGAAACCTACACCTGGGAAGTACTACCCGAGGATTTGGCTAACTCCGACGTGGTGGATCAACTCGTGCGCGAATACCAGTGGACATTGGCCCAGTTTTCGGCTCGGGGCTTGGCATGAGGCGCCGTCGGCGCCAGTGTTCAGTTTTGGAAGTGTTCAGTTATCAGAGGGCAGTGTTCAGTGGGCGCCGGAGGCGCTTTATCTGCGCTCATCTGCGGTTAGTTGTAGAAAAATTTTTGCGCTTTTTGTACCTTTTGTGGTTCCCTTTCGATCACGATCACGATCACGATCAAGATTGGAAGGAGCATCTAGTAACAAGTAACCAGTAACGAGTATCCAGTTACCTTGTTTATGGCCGAATTTCCACCTATCGAGTATGTATTCCAAGTGCCCTTTTCCCTGAGGGTTTATTTTACCAAAAATGCCTTCAGGGTGGGAAATCCGCTATTTCGGGATTTGTCCTGCTCCCAGGAAAGCGGGGCGCGAAAGAAAACCTTGTTTTATATCGATAAATCGGTGGCTGCCACCCACCCGGATCTGGCGGGTGACATCGAATCTTATTTCGGTCATTATCATGAAGATTTGCACCTGAGGGGCATCTACGTTCTAGAAGGAGGGGAATCGCTTAAAAACAACCCTCGGTGCCTGGATAAAATTTACGCCGATATCCAGCGGCACTGCATTTGCCGGCACAGTTACATCGTAGGAATTGGCGGTGGGGCGCTGCTGGATGTAGTCGGCTTTGCTGCGGCGACAGCCCATCGTGGAATCCGTCACTTCCGTCTACCAACCACCACTCTGAGTCAGGCCGATGCGGGCGTAGGGGTGAAGAACGGGGTAAATTTTTACCGAAAGAAGAATTTCGTCGGTTCTTTTGCTCCGCCTTTTGCCGTAGTGAACGATTTTACTTTTCTGAAAACATTGCCCGATGAACACCTTCGAAACGGTTACATCGAGGCAGTAAAGGTCGCCTTGATCCGGGATGCCGCATTTTTCGATTGGATCGAAACCAATGCCGGTTCTTTAAATCAGTTTGAGGAGGCCGTTATGGAAGAATTGATTCAGCGGTGCGCCAAACTCCATGTAGCCCACATTGCCACTTCCGGAGACCCTTTCGAAATGGGATCGGTCAGGCCGCTGGATTTTGGACATTGGGCCGCGCACAAGCTGGAGCAGTTGTCCAATTTTGAGATCAGCCATGGCGCCGCTGTGGCCATTGGCATAGCCATCGACACGATTTACTCCACGGAGATAGGTTACCTGGAAAGTTCTTCTGCCAGTCGTGTTCTCTCCCTACTGACCCACCTGAATTTCCAAATTTACTCCAGTGTTCTGGAACAGTGCGATGACAGCGGGTATCCTCGTATCCTTGAGGGATTGGAGGAATTTCGGGAGCACCTGGGAGGAAGGCTTACCATCACTCTGCTCAAGAAAATAGGCTCCCGTTTCGAGGTGAATGAAATGAACGAGGAACTCGTTTTGAAATCAATCGAACGATTGAAAGCGTTGGCATGATGGGGAGAGGCGCCCAGAGGGGGCTGGCGCCCGGTGGAGAGTGAAGAGTGGATAGTGGAGAGAAGTGGAACTACAATAGGGACGAAGGAGGCTGGCGCTGAGAGGTGGAAATAGGCACAAAGGGACAGAGGTTGATCGTGATCGAAAATCCCTGAGGAAGAGGAACCACGGATTACACGGATAAGCACGGATGGCCTAATAGGCACAAAAAGCACAAAATGAATTCATAAAAAAGTGGGTTGGAAAACCCTCTCTCCGTTATTGTCTAATCGAAAAAATTCATTCCCAAAAATCCTGTCCATCCTGTGTATCCATGTCATTTCCATGCATCATACTTTTTCCAAATCCGTGCTTATCGGTGTAACCTGTCCTGCCGGAGCCCCCAGGCGTAGCGGGATCCGTGGTTCAATGATCAACGAGTCCGAAAGGATTCGCTCAGGACTATGGCCACGATGAGGTCCTGAAATCCAAAATCTTCTTTGGAACTCTTTTCTACGATGCGCTGGACGACACGCCGATCTCCAAATCCCAGGGGCCGACCGGCTGCGTAGGTAAGGAGCTTTTCCGTCAGGCAATGGGCAAAAAGGTCGATATTTTCCAGTAGGTATCGTTTCAGATCGGTGACGTCCCCCAGCCGGGTTCCATCGGGAAGGATGGTGCTGGGATCGACCTCCGGACCCCAACGGCCGCCTTTGCCCTTGCTGGAATAGAACTCTTCCTCCAGCGCTACGGTACCGTCGGGGGGATCCGTATAAATCGGATAGTTCGCTCGCCACCGGCCAATCGGATCGAAGTTCTCCATGATAAAACCCATGGGATCGATCCGTTCGTGGCAGCGGGCGCAAGTTGGATCGGCCGTGTGGGCTTGCATCTGTTCGCGCATGGTGACGGTGCCGCTGGTATCGGGGGCGACGGCGGGAACATTGGGAGGGGGCGGGGGAGTGGGTTGCCCAAAGACATTCTCCAGGAGCCATACACCTCGGTGGACCGGGTGAGTATCGACGCCGTTGGCGGTAGCCATCATGACGGATGCCATTCCCACAATACCCCCTTGCCGGGTGCCTGTGGGAAATGTGGTGCGCTGCATTTCCCCTCCTTCGAGTTCACCTCCGTAGATATCGCTCAAGGGCTTGTTCCGATAGCTGAACCCGGGATCTATGAAAGTCTCCAAGGGATGGTTCTCGACCAAAATCTCGTCAAACAGCAGTTCCCCTTCGTCGATCATGGCACGGCGGTGGCCTTCGCCGAAAAACATCCGGGTTGTAGCCTGAAACCGGAAAAGCCGCGGATCCGGCATGATGCCACTGAGCTTGCGTGTGCCAAGCCACTGACCGGTAAAATTGTGAATGAAGCGCTTGCGTTCGGGCAAACTGAGGAGCCGCCGCGTTTCCTGCTCGAGGATCGCGGGAGAGGACAATTCGCCCTTGCGGGCGAGATTCTGTAAACGCTCATCGGGCGGTGCGGAGGTCAGAAAGTAACTGAGCCGACTGGCCAGGTCCCAATCATCGAGGATCGCGGGAGTGGTGGAGCGATAGAGAAAATGCGGTGAAACCAAAGCGCGGCGAACTGCGAGGTGAAGGGCGTCTTCGACCCTCGCTTCAGGGAATTGGCGGAGGTGCCGGCGGACCACATCCAGATACGTTTCCAATTGGCCTTCCGTGGCGGGACGTCTGAAGGCTTGACTTAAAAATCGGCGGAGAAAGATACCGGCAAAGGTTTCATCGGAAATGTCGGGGGCCCGTTCACCGAGAAACCGTTGGGATCGTTCGCGGCGGAGCCGCGTTTCCTCATCTTCAATCAGGCGAAAGGGGCCCTCCACCTCTACTTTCAAAACATCCAGCGCCGGCCCAAAACGGTGATTCTCTTCCAAAACGATGGCTTTCACCCAATTGTGGTAATTATCGCCAATCCCAGCTCCGATATCTTCTGGCAACACATCCAGCCGTGGATCTTCCAGGTCCAACTCCCCACTTTGCAGAAGGGTCTGAATGAACTCATAAAATTCTACCTGTCCGGCGTTCCGTTGTTCTCTTTTGAGGGTGAGAAGGGCCGCGAATAACGGCCGATCCCGGGCCAATCGCCCAACGATAAAATCCCTGGAAAATTCTAGCACACCCGGGTCCGAGTTGGCCGGACCATCGGCCCAGCGAAAACCCAACACCTCGCCCTTGAATAGTTCGACCTCGGTCTGGAAGATGGAGGGCTGGTCCGTGCCCGGGGCTACGAGAAAGTTTCCAAGATCGCGAAGGTTTTCAAAAAAATCGTATTTCTGCTCCCCGTTTTGACGGGCATACGCCGCCAGTTGGAAGGGAGATTCCCGGTATGGGTACTTCATTTCATCGGTCTGAAACACCTCGGTGTCAATCTGCAGCCGGTATATTCCACTGTGCGGCACTTCAAATGGACTGGTCCACCCGGCTGCGCTGGCCATATTGCGGGAGGAGGCCAGGCGGTATCGATCCTCAGCGAGGGCGGCTCCCCCTCCTTCGCTGGTGAAGAACCCGTTCGGTTCTATTTCGTAGAGTTTTGGGGGAACCCGTTGCGATGCTTTTTCCGGGGGAAGCATCTCATCTGCGGTCTGGGAGGCCAATTTCAGGAACTCGGCCAGTAACGGCGGTGAAAGAATGAGGCCTGAGGCCACGTTGTCGAAACCGCTCTCCGAATCGTCAGTTGGAAAAGAATAGGGCACCTCGAATTCCGGTATGCCGAATACATCGCGAATCGTATTTTCATATTCCACCCGGTTGAGACGACGGGGAACCGTTCCTCCGACCGGGGCGTATTGGGTCAGCTTTCCTTCAAGCCAGGAGGTCATGTCTTCTCGTTCCGCCGAGGTGGGGAAGGATTCCGCGTCTCTGGGGGGCATCTCGCTGGTATGGAGGACGTCGTAAACCTTGGTCCAGAAACCGGGAGAATGAGTAGCCGCCCAGTCGATCGAGGTCATCTCCAAATTCACCTCTCCTTCGATGAAATCGTCATCCCCGGCATGACATTCGAAACAATGGGATTTAAAGAACCCGCGAACGGCAGGGGGAAGCGGCTCCATGGCTTGCGCCAGGAGGGGAAACAGAAAGACGATCGACGCCAAACGAATCACCGGATATCAGGAGAAACACTCGTTGAGGTTATGACTGGCGCCGGCGAATCGATCGATTTCGAGGCCATAACGTTGCATCAGGCTGAGATAAAAATCTCCCAACATGCGCGGGTTGGCGGCCTGGCGGTCGATAGCCCAATGCTTCCCGTGGGGCAAGCCACCCCCAACCACCAGGGTCGGCAGGTTGGTGTTATCGTGCGTATTGGAATCTCCCATTCCGCTACCCAATATGACCGCGGTGGAATCCAAAAGGGATCGGCCATCGGCATCCCGGTGCGCTTCCAGCTTGTCCAGGAAAAGACCGAACCGTTTTACATGCTCTCTGCCGATCATATTGTACTCGGCGATTTTCTTGGCCTCATTCCCGTGATGAGACAGCCCGTGGTAGCCGGCGCTGAGGCGACGCCCTTCAATATTGAACACTTGACTCCATCCCGGGACCAGAAAGGTCAATACCCGGGTCGAATCGGTGGTGAGGGCGAGGGCCATCAGGTCGTACATGACGGTCTCACACTCCAGAGCGAGTTCGGGTGATACCGGATCGAATTGAGGCAGAACATAATCAGACTTGGGAAACGGTTTCTCCAGCCAAGCTCGTTGCTTCTGCAATTTTTTTTCAACATCGCGAACGGAGGCGAGGTATTCGTCGAGTTTTTTTTGATCCTTCCGCGATACCTGGCGCTGGAGGGATTGAGCTTCTTCCAAAACGCCATCCAGCACACTGGAATTCCCCTTTAACAGATAATCGATGCGCGACTTGTCCGAATCGGAACGGAAGAGGGTTTGATAAAACACACTGGGTCGGCCGACCATGGGCAAGGCTACACTCTCCTTGGTATAACTGAGCCGGGCATCTCCGGGTGTATTGCCGCAGGTAACCTGGATCGAGGAGTAGCGGGTATGGACTCCCACATGATCGGCAACCAGTTGGTCCATGGAAACACTACCGTTAGCGGAGCCCGTCATCCAGGCTCTCCAGCCTTCGTGTCCATTCCGTCCACGGTGGTCGAGCCCGGAAAAGATCGTCATGTCTTGCCGGTATCTGGCAATGGGAGCCAGCGTTGAGGGCATTTCGTAATGGGCCCCCGCTTCCCGCGGAAAGAATGAGTCCTGGTAAAACCCCAGGTAAGTGCCCACGCAAACCAGGCGCTTCAATTGGCCAGGTGGAGTAGCGGCGGCAAGAGGGCGGGGAATCCAGGATTCCATCATGGGCAAAGCCAAGCTGACCCCAACCCCTTTGAGGAACTGACGGCGATCGATTTGGGTTTTCATTGCATGGAAAGAAAAACAATTGTTTTACAATAGTCAATCTTGGATTTCCCGGGGTCAAACCCGAATGGCGCTGCTATGAAGGGGCTAGGCTTCCAAAGCTTTCTCCATCTTTCTCCAATTTGCGATTGCGTGTCCTCTGTATTGGTTAATCACTCCCTCTCCTGAATAGATGAGGAGTGTCCCATCCTTTCTTCCAGGATCGAGTCGCTTCCAGTAGTCAAGACCTGCAAAGAAAGACGCGTTTAAGGTCTGTCCTGACCTAGCCTCGATCGCTAGACGCGATAACCCTCGATCCAACAGAAAATCGATTTCATTTTTATGACTATCCCGCCAAAAGAAAAGGTTCGAAGGTTCAGCTTTGTTGTATTGATACTTGAGAACTTCCGAAAAAACCAGCGTTTCAAAAACCTGGCCCCGAAGTGGGTGTTGTTCCAACTGAGAATGCTCTTTGATTCCAAGTAACCAGGAAACCAGACCGGTATCCAAAAAGTACAGCTTGGGCGTCTTGATCAAACGCTTCCTGTAATTGCTATGATAGGGCTTCAAGAGATGGATAACATAGCTGGCCTCAAGTACTGACAGCCATCTTTTTGCCGTTTTGTAATCGATTGAGGCCTCATTGCACAATGCCCCGATATCCAAAAGACTGCCGGTTCGCCCGGCGCAAAGCCGCAGGAAGGTTTGAAAGCTCGATAGATCACGAACGTTGATCAATTGCCTTACGTCTCGCTCCAGATAGGTTTGGACGTAAGCCCCAAACCAGAGACGCGGATCGGCCCCATGGATTGCTGTGGAAGGGAAAAATCCTTTCCATAAAATCTCGTTGGAATTGAGCTTTATCCCAGTTCCTTGGCGCGTTTCCCCATAACTCAGAGGCAGGAGCTTCAGGTAACCTGCCCTTCCCGCTAAAGATTGGGAGATTTGTTGATCGAGAAGGAATTGATGGGAACCCGTCAGAACGAACCGCCCGTTGCTTCTGTCCTTGTCGATGATTCCCTGCAAATAGGAAAAAAGTTCCGGCGCCCGTTGAACCTCGTCAATTATAGCCCCATCGATTAAGGCAGACAGGAAACCTCTCGGATCCGAGAGGGCAACTTCCCGGACGTCGGGATCTTCCATAGAAACATACTGCTTGTTTGGAAACGCAGTTTGAGCAAGCGTAGTCTTACCGGATTGGCGAGGTCCGGTGATCGCCACAACCGGAAATGTTTCCGCAAGCACGACACACATTTTGTGGGCCGCCCTTGGAACGATTTTGTGCATATTTCGGATTAAACTCCATTATCTGCACAGGTCAACCTCATCCCCTTATTGTAGTTTGAGGAGGTAGGTGGTAAGGGCTTGGAGGGGCAGCTTTTCTTCCAGGGGAATGACGCCGCCGCCGATAACATCGTATGCTTCGGTATGGTTGCCCAGGAGGGTCTCAAAACGTTTTAGGTGAAGAGCAGTATTCTCTTCATTCTTGTTGATAACGACCATAAAGGTATCTCGGTCGTCGTATCGGAAATACACGTAGATACCGTCCTTGGGCACGAAATGGGTCAACTCGCCCTTATGGATGGCTGGTTGGTCCTTTCTCCAATGGAGGAGACGTTTGACAAACTTTTGAAATGAGCGTTGGTGTTCAGGCAGTTTTTCCCCGGAAAACGCGTTGATTTTATCGTTTTTCCAGCCTCCGGGGAAATCCTTGCGGATATGTCCGTGGTCATTGCCTTCCTCATGGGTCATGAGGATTTCCGTACCATAGTAGATTTGTGGAATTCCCCGCATGGTCAGCAGGTAAACCATGGCGTTCTTCATCAGGTTTACGTCCTGTCCCAGTTGCATGTAGAGGCGCGGCATGTCGTGGTTGTCCCCGAAAATAACCAGGTTGTTCGGATCGGGATAAAGCACATCATTGGCCAGGAATTCGTAGAGCTTGATCAGTCCGGAAAACCAGCTTTCCTCCTCTTTCAAAGCGCTGGAAAGGGCGTTCTGCAAAGGAAAGTCCATGAGGCTGGGCAGATCGGAGGTATATCCATCCCGATTTACTTTTCCCTTTTGCCAGTAGGCGATCACCAGAGGATTAATGCTCCACTCTTCACCGACCGCATTGAACCGCGGGTATTCATCCAACAGGCGCCGGGTCCAGTCGGCCATCATGTATTTGTCCGCATAGGGGAGAGTATCCATCCGGATTCCCGCCAGGCCCAGGTATTCGATCCACCAAATACTATTCTGGATCAAGTATTCCGCTACCAGTGGGTTGCGTTGATTGAGATCGGGCATGGCGCTGACGAACCAACCGTCTCGCATCAACTCATAATCCGATTTTGCCGCATAGGGATCTTGAAGCGTGGTACGTTTGTGGTTGGTTTGTCTTATTTCCGGGTGGTAATTTATCCAGTCCGATGAAGGCAAATCGTTCATCCACCAGTGCCCTTCCCCGCAGTGGTTGAATATCATGTCCTTGACCATCTTCAGGCCTTTGGCTTGTGAGGCTTGGCACAAGGCTCTATATTCCTCGTTTGTTCCGATCCGGGGATCTACTCTGTAAAAGTCAGTGATCCCGTAACCATGGTAGGAATAACGAGGTTGGTTGTTTTCCAGAACGGGATTCATCCAGACGGCGGTAAAACCCATATCCGCGATATAATCGAGGTGTTGCCGGATACCTTTCAGATCTCCACCGTGACGGCTCAAAGGATGACTGCGGTCCATGCTGTCGTCCCGCATTCCCGCCACTCTGTCGTTGCGGGGGTCGCCGTTGGCAAAGCGGTCTGGGGTGATGAGGTAGATGACATCTGAACTGTTGAATCCCTCAAACTGGGAGGCCCTTGGTTTTCGGGAACGCAGTTGGTAGCGGTATTCTGCAAATGTTTGTCCTTCCTTGGTGAACTGTATGGGGAAGGATCCCGGCTCTGCTTCAGGCTCCAGTTCAAGGTTGAGGAACAGGTAGTTGGGGTTTTCTACCCGGACGACGGATCGCAACATAATTTCCTCCGCCTGCAAACTTACATCGGTTTGGCCGATTGATGGGCCGTGCACTAAAACCTGCCAGGATGGGCGCTTCATGCCGGTCCACCAGAAGGGTGGTTCGACATGGTCGATCCTTCCGTAAACCGGACTTAAGGCAAGAAAGAGAGGAAGAAAAGCTGTGAGGTGTTGTTTTATAAAGTCTTTAGGCCTCCCTGGGTCTGGAATCGAAAAAGCCCCTATGGGGAGGACCCTCCCCATAGGGGCTCGCATTCAGAATTCTTAAAATTTATAGGATGCGCCGAGGCTGTATTGGGCGCCCCAGCGGTGGTAGTCCTTAACCAGACGAAGGTCTCGGTCGCCAAACGTTGCAATGAGGGGCTCGTCGGTGAGGTTGTAACCTTGTAGAATAATAGTCAGACCTTCCAGGATTCCGGACTCATATTCATAGCTCAATTGGGCGTCGAATACCGTCTCGGCCAAGATGTTTCGGAAATTAGGGCCTCTAAACCCGAAGGTAGCTATGTCGCCACGAAAATCGGAACGATAGCGACCACTTGCTCTGGCCTCGAAACCGCCTTTCTCGTAGTAGACGGTAGCATTGTAGATATTTTCCGACAGGCCTGGAATCGGCTGCGAAGGATCACCCAAAGTGGGTTCAATACTGCTCTTGGTCAGAGAGGCATTTAAGAGCACTCCAAATCCTTCCAAGGCTTCTGAGAGTTTTTCGCCCGGGAGTGATAATGAAAGCTCTAACCCGTAAATTTCCCCACCTTGACCGTTCTGCGGTTTGGTTCTGAAACCCTGGTATATCGCCGGTGTAACGCCCGGTACTCCGGTGGGATATCCAGTAAAGTCGGACAACAAAGATTCGACGTAGGTGTAACTGACCAGATCCTTGTAATATCCGGCCACAGCCCAGTAGCCCATGTTGTCGGCAAAGTAATTTTCGAAAGAAAGGTCGATGGAGTTGGAACGCCAGGGCTCCAATTGCGGGTTTCCGCTTTGTCCGCTCCAGGGACTCGATAAGACGTCTGTGGAGCCTGCCAAGGACTCATTGAAATTGAATGACGAGCTTGCACGCATATCGTCCATTTCCTGTCGGGCCAATTGCCGGGCCACGCTGAATCGCAGTCGTTTGAGGTCGTCTATTTCTAAAATGAGGTTCAAACTGGGGACGAGATCGGTGTAACTGTGCGAACCGGTGGCGGTGCCTATGAGCAGTTCGTTGGGGCCCGCGAAAGTGGCAACTCCACCCCTGGAAAACTGATTGGTACGAATAAGCTGGGTGCCAATAGTGCCGGTGACCGGCATTGATCCGAGGCTGGTGTCGATGATAAATTGGGCGTAGGCAGTGGTGACCTCTTCCTCGTTATGATAGTTTTGGTTGATATTGTTGGGATGGTTATTGGGAATGAGGTCATAGATGCCGCTTTCGAACACGGCCCTGGTATCGTAGGCTCTCTGAGGGCCAATTCCGATGAAGCTGAGGTCGGCATTACCAATGGTTTCCGGGAACGGCGCGCTCCAGGAACCGTCGGCCAAGGCCAAAAACCAGCCTCCGCGGCCCTCGGGGGCCGGGTTAGTCTCCGACTTGACGCGGTCAGTCCAGGCCAAGCCGAATTCCATTTCGTTGAAAAAGCCTTCCAGATCGCGTCGCATGGCGGTTCTGGCCTGGTTCAATTCATCCTTGGCTATGGGCCCTTTGAAGAACCCGAGTTGACCACCGGGGACTGCGTTGCCTCCCCATCCTTGTGGACTGGCTATGCGAATTCTATCGGATCCATAATCGAGGTTGGAAGAGAAGGTGGCCCCGGTTCCACCTCCCATCATAAAGGTTAGAGTGTCTGGGGTACTCCAGTCGGCCTCGGCGCCGCCATTGCCTTGATTGGACGCCCAACCCGAGTAGGTTTCCAGGACATAGTCTGTGCGATCGATGTTGGAGTGGCTTAAATCGAGTTCGAATTGCCAGCCATTGTCATTGTCGATGGTGAGGTTCCAACCCGGGGAATAGACATCGGCATCCCTCCAGGTGATGTCATTTCTCATGACACCGTATACCCCGGAGAAAGTTCCCCGGGTAATGAGCCCGTCCTCCACCGTAAAACCGGGCTCCAGTTTAGCTGAACTCCATAGCAGGGGAAATTCGATTCCCCGCAGGATTTGTTCTTCGGCAAAGTTTGAGAAAAAGATATCGAAGGTCGAGTGAAGTGAGTCGTTGGGCCGGGATTCGAAAACGGCCAAAAAGCTGTCGCGGTCCAACACGCTGGAGCGAACAAACGGTTTTACCCCGCCGAGGACCATGTTGCCCTCGAAGGTGGGCATTGCATTTCCCCAGGCGTTCCATTGTTCTCCTTGACCGGGTCGGTTGGTGTTGGAATAGCCGAAGGCCCAGCCGATGGTTTCATCATCGTTTTGATCAATGTAATTCATGGAGAAACGTGTTCCGTTAATATCGACATCGGGGTTTAGTTGATTCAGGTCGGTCCACTCGTAAAATGCATTGGCCACAAGGGTCCTTTTGCCGTGTCCAAGCGGTCGGACCGTGCGCATGTCTATCGTCCCGGCCAAGCCTTGGCCGACCAGATTCGGCTGGGTCGTCTTGTAGACCACCACTCCATTTAGGAGTTCTCCCGGGTACTGGTCAAATTCGACGGATCGGTCACCGCTGGCCGACACCTGTTGACGGCCATTGAGCAGAGCGGTGCTGAAATCCCCCGTCAAACCGCGAATCACAATGTCCTGGGCGCGACTATTGATACGTTGGGTGGTGAGGCCGGGGAGCCGGGCCAGGGTTTCGGCAATACTGACGTCCGGAAGTTTCCCGATATCTTCCGCGGAGATGACTTCCACGATAACCGGCGCTCGTCGTTTGGCTTCGGTGGAGAAGGCCAAGCTACCGGCAAAGCCAGGGTCGACTTCAAAGGTGGAGAGTTGGTAGAAATCCAGGTCTTCCTCGTCCTCATCCTCCTGGGCTTGGACAAGGCACAGCGCCCCGGCGAGATTGAAGGCTGCGAAAAGGGCCAGGAAGGGTTTTGCTTTATTTAGAGACAATAATAGATGGTTTTGGTACTTCATGATGGTATTTCCTCTCTAGACTAACTGAATGGAGTTTGTTAACGGTTTGTGGCGGCCAAAAATTGTGATTTGAATCTGAAGCGATTGCCAATTTGATGGCATAGGATTAATTCAGCAAGGATAATCCTGGGGAATTTTATAGCTTCGCCACCCTCACCCAGAGGGAAAAGGAAGAAGGAAGAAGGAAGAAGGAAGATAATTTCTCGCCAAGACGGGAAGGTAGCCAAGATAGATTCATTTTCAGACAATGCAGCCTCTATAAATGTAAGCGGGTTTATCCCGCGATCAGAACCAGAAGGCCCAAAGCAATCGCGGGATAAACCCGCTCCTACATCGTCGATCTTGAAATAGTAATTTTTTTGCAGGATGAGCAACCAAGGCTTTATCAACAATTTCGTGGGGGTAAAAGTAGGGTTGAAACAGCCGGGACTGAATGATTTGTTAGCGCCTATGATCCGTTATTCGCTCCACTGGATATCTTTTCTAGCCCTGGTTGGCCAAGCCCTACCGTTGGAGGTTTGTGCCCAATCCGAGGCCGCTCGCCCAAACATCATCCTGGTCATGGCGGATGATCTGGGTTGGGGAGACGTGGCATATAACGGGCATCCGGTCATAAAGACGCCGCACTTGGATGCCATGGCGGCCAATGGCCTGAAATTCAACCGTTTTTACGCGGGAGCCCCGGTGTGTAGTCCCACGCGGGGTTCCGTTCTGACCGGGCGGCATCCCCTTCGCTACGGCATACCTACGGCCAACAAGGGGCATTTGAAGGAGAAGGAAGTTTCCTTGCCGGAAGTTTTGCGGGGGCTGGGCTACCGAACCGGGCATTTTGGCAAATGGCATTTGGGTACCTTGACCCCCGAATACTCGGGCAAGAAGGGAAGGGAACCGGCCAGGAACTACGCCACCCCCGGAACATCCGGGTCGGACGAATGGTTTGCCACCGAGTACGCCGTGGCAACCTGGGATCCCTATGATCCGGCCAATGCGCACAACGGGGTGAGGGACCCGCGGACACTTTATTGGGAAAATGGACGCAATATTGTGGATGGAAAGGCGGAAGGCCTGGTGGGATGCGACAGCCGCATCATCATGGACAAGGCGCTGCCCTTCATTGAAAAAGCGGTCGCGGACGATACATCTTTTTTTGCCGTCATCTGGTTTCATGCGCCGCATGCCCCGGTTATGGGGGGTCCTGAATACCGGGCCATCTACCCGGAACAGGATGAGGACACTCAGCACTTTTACGCGGTGGTAACGGCCCTGGACGAACAGGTGGGTCGCTTGCGGTCCGGGCTCCGTCGGCTGGGGGTGGAAAAAGACACCATGATCTGGTTTTGCTCGGACAACGGACCGGAAGGCAATCCGGTGAAGAAGAAGCGGTATCAGGGTTCGGCGGGGGACTTTCGAGGCCGCAAGCGCTCGCTCTATGAGGGGGGTGTTCGGGTCCCCGGAATCCTGGAGTGGCCGGCCCGGGTTTCGGCTGGTGAAACGGACTTTCCCGCAGTAACGAGCGACTACTTCCCCACCGTTTTGGAGGTCCTTGGTTATAAAATACCCGAGATGGACACCCGGCCCTATGATGGATTATCTTTACTTCCGGTAATTAAAGGAGATTTGAAGGAACGTCCCCGGCCCATCGCCTTCGAAGGTCACGGCCTGGCCACCCTCAATGACAATCGTTACAAGCTGGTGCACAATCCCAAGGGGAAGCGTTTGAATTCCGACAATGGTTCGACCCCCGTGGCCACATGGGAACTTTATGATTTGATTGAAGATCCTTCAGAGACCACCAACCTGGCGGACAAACATCCGGAAATTTTGAAGCAAATGCGGTTCCAGTTGGAAGCCTGGCAGATCTCTTGCCAGACCAGTGCGAAAGGTTTAGATTACTGATACAGGCACAAAGGCACAAAGGCACAAAGGCACAAAGGCACAAAGGCACAAAGGCACAAAGGCACAAAGGCACAAAGGCACAAAGGCACAAAGGCACAAAGGCACAAAGTGAGCGGGGTCAGAACATATCGAGATTTGATCGTTTGGCAAATGGGAATCAACGTTGTGTGGCGCCATTAAGATAAATCACCACAGAAGGGAGAAAATCAACCACACAGATGAGCACGGATGTAGCGACGTATGCGTCGCTGTAGGATTCATTCATTCCCTACGTCTATGAATACAATCGAGGTCATTTCACCCATTGACGGCTCTCGTATCGGCGCCATTCAGGAAACGCCCGCAACGGGGGTGGATGCGGCTGTGCGGGTGGCCCAATCTGCCTTTCAGTCCTGGGGCAGGGTACCGGTCAAGGAACGGGTCCAGCCATTGTTTCGTTTCAAGCAACTGGTTGAAGCCAATTTGGAGGAGCTTTCCCATTGTGTTTCGGCCGAAAACGGAAAAACGCTGGCGGAAGCGGAAGCGGGGATTCGGAAAGGTCTCGAGGTGGTGGAATTTGCCACCTCTCTTCCGGTTCTCGGACAGGGAAATAAGCTGGAAGTAAGCCCCGGGGTGGATTGTTTCACCCGGCGCTATCCCCTGGGTGTAGTGGCGGGGATAACCCCGTTCAATTTTCCCGCCATGGTCCCTTTGTGGATGTTTCCACTGGCCATTGCCACGGGTAACGCCTTTTTGCACAAACCATCGGAGCAGGTGCCTCTGACGCCAATCCGGCTGGGGGAGTTGCTCTCGGAGGCGGGGTTGCCGGAAGGTGTGTTCCAAGTGGTGCAAGGTGGTCCTCCCACCGTCGAAGCCATCCTCGATCATGGGGGAATTCGGGCCGTCGCCTTTGTCGGATCAACCCGGGTCGCCCAACTGGTTTACCGACGTGGCATTGAAGGGGGGAAGCGCATGCTGTGTTTGGGTGGAGCCAAGAATCACTTGGTTGTGGTCCCGGATGCGGGTCCCGAAGTCACGGCCAGAAACGTGGTTTCTTCCGCTACGGGTTGCGCTGGGCAAAGGTGCATGGCGGCGAGCGTCCTGATTACGGTGGGTGATTGTTCCGCCGTTATGGCGGCAGTTGAGGAGGAAATGCGCAAGGTCGTGGCGGGAAAAAACATGGGCGCGATCATCAGTTCCGCAGCCAAGGAGAAAATCGAAGGTTATATCGACCGGGCGGAAGCTGGTGGCGCCAAGGTCAGGGTGGATGGACGCGGGGTCAGCGTTCCGGGTAAGGAAAACGGATTTTATGTGGGAGCTACCATCATTGACGGAGTGGAGGTAGGCCATGAATCGGCCCGGGATGAAATTTTTGGTCCGGTTTTGACGGTTCTGCACGTCGATACCCTGGATGAAGCTATTGCCATCGAAAATGCCAACCCCTACGGGAATGCGGCTTCCATTTATACCACCAGTGGAGCTACGGCGCGGTATTTCGAAGAACGCGCCAATGTCGGCATGGTTGGAGTGAATATCGGCGTCCCGGTGCCGCGGGAACCGTTTTCATTTGGGGGCTGGAACGATTCGCGCTTCGGTTTTGGAGACATAACGGGGATTGACGGCCTCAATTTTTGGACCCAAAGCAAGAAAATTACCCAGAAATGGGATGCCGCCGCGGCTCAAAATTGGATGAGCTGAGAGCGGCCTTAAAACCACGGATTTTTTTGACCACGGATCCTGCTTCGCCTAAAGGCTACGGCAGGACAGGTTACACGGATGGGGAAATAGCCACAAAAGGCACAAAAAACACAAAATTCCTAATGCTTCGTAACCACTCAGGTCTCCATAGCCTGGATCGTCTGAAAGTATGAGAATGAAATGGGGCTTTGCTTCAAGGATCAAGGCAGAAGGATAATAAGAAGAAACGAGAAAATTTTCATGGGAGGGTGATTGAGAGAACTGTAGGAGGGGGTTTATCCCCCGATTGCGGTGAGGCCATTTGGAAGATCGGGGGATAAACCCCCTCCTACAGTTGCGAAATATGTTATCAATAAAACATCCCTGCGGACGATTGTTTAAGATACCTGAGTAGTTCCACTTCTCTCCACTATCCACTCTTCACTCTCCACCGGGCGCCAGCCCCCTCTGAGTCCTTGTAGGTCTCCCAATCATGAATTTACCGGCTTTTGAGCGCTTTCGAGAATGGGTCCAAATCACTCGTCGCAGAAAGCGCTCGAAAAAGCCTTTGATCGTGCCAATGGTTATGGTTGAACGTGCCAGGAACCCCCTGCGAAGCGGTTGCTACCACCTCGCAGGGACTTCGCAAGAGATCAATCTGAACCTCCCCCGATTTTGTGGACACGAACAGCGCAGTCTGAGAGAGATCATTAGACATGCCAAGAACCCACAGAACCTATGATGAGGAGTTCAAACGTCGAGCCGTTGAACTCTATTTGCACAGTAACAACAGCCTCAAGCAGGTGGCCCGTGAACTGGGGATTTCCGATGGGAGCCTCAGGAAGTGGCGCAAGGATCTCTTCGGGGACCCCTCCGACCAGCAGGGACTTTCCCGCCCCTTGAACGATCCCGAAGAGATGGCCCGCGAGATCCGTCGGCTAAACCGGGAAAACGCTTACCTGCGTCGCCAGCGAGAGATCTTAAAAAAAGCCGCGAGCATACTGGCCGAGGACCCGCAGCTGGGTATGCGCTGATCGATCAAATGCGGGCAATCTATAGAGTGGTTGAACTTTGTCAGGCGCTGGCTGTGAGCAGGAGTGGTTATTACCGATGGCACAGGGGTAAGGCGGGAGCGCGCCGCCGCCAAAATCGGCTCCTCCTGAGCGAAATCAAACGGATCCATGCCGACCGGCACACCCGCTGTTACGGTAGTCCTCGCATGAGCGTGGAGCTCAACCAGCGGGGTTTTCGCTGCTCGGTTAACCGGGTGGCCCGGCTGATGAAGCAAAATGCTCTAAAAGCCTGTAGGGGTAGCCCCTTCCGGCCCAAGACGACCCGGCAGGATCCCCGCAGCCTCCCAGCGCCCAACCGTCTGGCCGAGGCTCCGGACCCGACCGGGCCCGGCCAAATCATGGTCAGCGACATCACCTACATCCCCACTCGGCAAGGCTGGTTGTATCTAGCGGTCGTGATGGACCTCTTCGGCCGCGTAATTCAGGGCTACAAGGTGGCCGAGAGCCTGGCCTCCGGTCTGGTCGTTTCAGCCCTTCACCAGACCAGGAATCGAGTGGGAGGTTTTCACAAAGCCCTCTTTCATTCAGATCGTGGCTGCCAGTATACCAGTCACCAAGTGCGGCAGCAATTGAACGACTTTGGTTGGATTCAGAGCATGAGCGCGCTAGGATACTGTTACGACAACGCCGCTTGCGAGAGCTTCTTTGCCTCCCTCAAAAGCGAATGCTTTCCCCAAAACGGCGTGTTCGAATCCAAGCAGCAGGCCCGCCTGGCCATCTTCGATTACCTCGAGACTTTTTATAACAAACGTCGAAGGCACAGCACCCTGGGATACCTTTCACCAGAAGCATTTCTTCAAAAACACTTCCAAAATCAAAACCATAACCTAACATGAACATACGCTACGCTGTTCGTGTCCACAAAATCGGGGGAAGACCAATCTGAGTTCCGAACTTACTTATGCTGAGTTCATCGCAGAGCGGAGATCCTGCGAAGTATCCTGGCTGAATATCAAACAGTTATCAGAGCCCCATGCTACGGCAGGTAAGCTCGCCTCTACAAGAGTGATATAAGCCATGGAAAATAAAAAATACCATTATATAGCCATCGACATCTCCAAGTCTGACTTGGAAGTGAGAACCCAAAATCACCGTTGCAGCTTAAGCAACAATCCCACCGGCTTTAAGGCCTTGGTTAAAATCGCCGGCCGGCAGGACCAACCCCTGGTGGTTTGCGAAGCAAGCGGTGGATACGAACGCCCTATGATGGATTATCTTCATCAAAAGCAAATAGCGGTGGTTCAGGTCAATCCCAGGCTCATCCGCAGCTACGCGCGCAGCGAAGGCCTCAAAGCCAAGACTGATCCCATAGATGCCTTGATGATTCTGGGTTTTGCCCAGGAGAAACGCTTGCAACCAGGCGCTGTCCCCGATCCCATCCGCCAAGAACTGGCCGCTTGGCTGGATCGAAGAAGTCACCTCACCGAGCAGTTGGCACGCGAGAAGAACCGCATCCAAAACAGTCCGAAGTGTATCAAAGGCGATATTGAGTGGATGATCAAACGCATAGAAAAACGCATAGAAGTTATTGATAATCGAATCCGAGACCTCGTGAAAAAGGATCACCAGCTCAGCCAAGAAGCCCGCCTGCTTCAATCGGTTTCCGGAGTCGGCCCAGTCACGGCCTGGACCCTGTTGGCCTACTTCAGTGAACTGGGAAAGCTCAAGCGCAATCAAATAGTCGCCCTCGCTGGTATAGCTCCCTACAATAGGGACACCGGCAGGTTCAAAGGCAAACGCAAGATTGAAGGGGGACGGGCCAAAGTCAGAAAATGCCTCTACATGGCAGCCCAGACTGCGGCCATCCATAATCCGGTCATTAAACCTTATGTGGAAGGATTAAGAGCCAGAGGTAAACCGTACAAATGCGCTATGGTTGCGGCCATGAGGAAGATGCTCATCCACCTTCATTTTCTTATGAAAAATCATCAATTAAGCCTTGCTTCGTGACACAGTTGCTCTGTGGTTCATCTCTTTCAGCATCTTTAGCCTTTAACCTTTTTAACTTCGACCCACTTGGACCACTTGGAGATGGGGCCCCGTTTTTGGCGCATTTTCCCCGTTGCTGTGGGAAGGTCGGCTATATGGTCGGTCCAGATAAATACCGAACCGAGCAGAATTTCCGCTGTGGGGATTCCGAGTCTTTCCATCTGCTCGGGCTTGCGCAATCTGCCTCCGCTGGACCAATAGGTTTTTATTCCCCGGGCGGTGGCGGCCAACAACAGGTTTTGGATGGCGGCGGCCGAGGCGGCGATGTGTTCCATATTGATCTGGGTGGGCTCGAAGAGTTCGGAGTTGCCCGTTTTGGATGGGTTGGGCAGCCAGGTTGCCAAAATCAAAGCGGAAGCGGCGGCCAACATCTTGGGAATCTTTGTCCTGTCACCTTCCTTTACCAGGATTTGCCGTAAATTTCTGCAAGCGACGGTATCCAGCAGGTAAAACCTCCATGGTTCCAGGGCATTCAGGGCTTTGCCTGTGAGGTGGACCCGGGCAGCGGGAAAGTGAAACGGGGCCCAACCGGCAGTGGCAATCAGTTCTTCGACTATGTGGCGATCCAATCCTTCGGCCACGGGTTCCTCCGCGAATACCTTGACGGTTCTGCGTTGGCGGATAACCCGGCCGACCGACTCGATTGGGTTTTCCATTCCGGGCCGAGCCTTATTTTTCCCCTCCTCTTTCCACCGGTTTTCCCGCTTTTTCCCAGGCGGTGAAACCTCCGTTGAGGTGATAGACTTTTTCGGCGCCCAGAGACAATAGCACGTCTACGGACTTTCGGCTTCGTCCGGTGGGTGATCCACTCGCACAATGGACCAGATAGGTCTTCGCAGGATTCAATTTCTTTACCCGCTCCACGAAGTCCTCATCATGGATATTGATGTTTATGGAGTTCTTGATGTGACCTGCATCCACCTCTTGGGGGGTGCGCACATCGAGAACCACGATTTCCCCTCCCTCTTGCGCAAGTAAAGTAACGGCCCCGGAGGGCTCGAGATCTATGACTTCGGAGGTTCGGTCTTGGCCGCAGGAAAAGGATAGCAATCCCAGGATAATCACCGGTAGACACATGCATGCTTTCATGGCTGACATTAGGTTGGAAAGATCCGGGCCAAGCAAGACATTCCGCATTGGATTTAATAGCCCGCATGTCTTAAAAAATAAACATGGTTGCTGGGGATTGCCTCTAGCAAAGCTCGCCAAGAACGCTAAGAGGTGCAAATTTGGAATTTGGAATGTGGAATTGTTTGATTACTTCCATTACGGTGCGTCGGAATACCTTAAAACAATCTTCCCTCTTCGCGTCCTTAGCGAGCTTGGCGAGAGGTCTTCTCCAATTCCTCATCCGTGGTAAAGTCCCGTTTTAAGGCTTTCATAGTCGGGGATATTTTACACTATCCGGTAGAATCAGTTGAAACTGAACTTTAATCGGAATGAACTCTGCCCATTCAACCTAACACTATGTCCGACTCAAAAACGAACCGACAACGCGCCATTATTCTGGCGGCGGAAAAGAAAGGCAAATGGACCAGGTATCGGGCTTATACGAGGTTTTCGGGACCCGGTTGGCTGCAAGGCGCCATTACCCTGGGGGGAGGATCCCTGGCCGGAAGTCTCTATTTGGGAATCATCGGTGGTTACGAACTGATGTGGCTCCAACCTTTGATGATGATATTCGGAGTCGTGATGTTGAGCGCCATTGCCTATGTGACGTTGTCGACGGGGGAACGGCCCTTTGATGCCCTGAATCAACACGTGAGCCCGGTATTGGGATGGGGTTGGGCCATCGCCACGCTGATGGCCAATTTGGTTTGGGCCATGCCCCAATTTTCCCTGGGGACGGCGGCTCTTCGGCAGAATTTGGGTATCCTTTCTTTTTCCGGCGGCGAATATATTTGTGCCCTTTTGTTGATAGCCATCGGGGTCTATGGGGTCTGGCTTTACGATTCCAGCAACAAAGGGTACAAAGTATTCGATGTGGCTCTCAAATTCATGGTGGGGGTCATAGTGGTAAGTTTCTTTCTGGTTGTCATCGTGCTTTCCACGGGGGAAAGGGGGCTTCCCTGGGGTCGTATCCTTGTCGGATTCATTCCCAATCCGGGATTGATCTTTGAACCCGCTTCTTCGCTGGCCGGTTTGGTAGCCCAGTCTTCCAATGCGGAATTCTGGCACAGCGAAATCGTTTCGGCCCAACGGGACCGAATGGTGGCGGCTGCCGCTACCGCCGTGGGGATCAATATGACCTTCCTGTTGCCTTACTCGCTCATGAAGCGGGGTTGGGACAAGAATTTCCGCGGTTTGGCCCGGTTTGATCTCTCCTTTGGATTGTTTGTGCCGTTCCTTTTAGCCACCAGTTGCGTGGTCATCGCCGCTTCAACCCAATTTCATGCCAATCCGGAACCAGGCCTGATCGAGGTGCACAGGTCAGGTGCGGTTGAGGCGCCGGCCCAACTTCAAGCGGCTTACGAGGCCAATCTCACCAAAATGATGGCCCACCGCGGCCAGGAAGCCACTCCGGCCCTGATGGGGGCCCTCCCCGAAGCCGATCGCCTGTTAGCGGCAACCCTGATTCAACGGGATGCCTTTGCTCTGGCCAACTCCCTGGAGAACCTGGCCGGGGCTGGATTCTCCCAGATCGTATTCGGCATAGGGGTGGTGGGAATGGCTGTATCGACCATAATCATCCTGATGTTGATCAACGGGTTTGTCATCTGTGAGATGGCCGGCAGACCGACCACGGGAAACCTCTACCGGGCAGGTTGTATTCTCCCCGCCTTGACCGGGGCATTTGGCGCCTTGTTTCTTTGGTCGGGCCAAGCCCAGTTTTATCTGGCGGTGCCGACCAGCCGTTTTGGAATGGTGCTTTTGCCCATCGCCTACCTCGCCTTTTTCCTCCTCATGAATAACAAAAAGCTGCTGGGCGACGATTTGCCCAAGGGCGCTTCTCGCACTCGTTGGAATTTGATGATGATCATTGCCCTTCTCCTCTCCCTGTCCGGGGCGGCCATTTCCATCCTGAACGACAAAGCCGTATTTCCGGGGTCGAATGTGGCCGTGCGCCACGTCGGCCTGACCGTTCTGGGATTACTTTTTTTGTGGGGACTGATTTGGCACTTCAGGAGAGAAAGAAGCGCCCAATCTGCCGGATCCTCCTGATCCGGAATAAAATACAATTTTTCCCATTCCTGGTTTCAACTCCGCAGATATCTTTGTGAAAACGCCCGTTTTTCTCAGCCTGTTTGCGTTTGTTTTCGGATTGGCGAATATCGCCGCCGAGGCCAGTGAAAAACCGAACTTGGTCATTATTTTGACCGATGATCAAGGATACGCCGATGTGGGCTTCAATGGTTGTGAGGACATTCCCACACCCAATATTGACCGGATTGCCCGTGAAGGAGTGCGTTTTACCAACGGGTATGTAACCCACCCGTTTTGCTCCCCGAGCCGCGCCGGCCTGTTGACGGGACGCTACCAGGGCCGTTTCGGTTACCACCGCAATCCAACCTTGAATCCTTTCGATCCGACCGCCGGGCTCCCGCTGGAGGAGGAAAACATGGCGGAGATCTTGAAAAGAGTGGGATATCACTCCGGGATCATCGGAAAATGGCACCTGGGCACGCATCCGCGGTTTCGGCCCAACGCGAGGGGATTCAATGAGTTTTATGGATTCGTGGCGGGAGGCCATCGTTACTTTCCCGAGGAACTCATTTATCCCGATATTGAATCGGTAGATAGAAAAGGTGGTTGGTACAACACCAAACTACTGCGCAATGAGAAGAGAATCGAAACCGATGAATATTTGACCGATGAACTTTCCAATGAAGCGGTTGATTTTGTGGCGCGCAATCGAACCAAGCCATTCTTCCTCTACCTCTCCTACAACGCGCCCCATACTCCCATGCAGGCCCCCCAGAAGTATCTGGACCGGTTTGATCACATCGAGGATCGCTTACGTAAGACTTACGCGGCTATGGTTAGTGCGGTGGATGACGGGGTGGGCAGGCTTCTCGACAGGATCGATGAATTGGGATTGGCCGAAAAGACCTTGATCTTCTTTTTGTCGGATAATGGCGGGGCCAAAAATAACGGCTCCAACAATTTTCCTCTGCGGGATTTCAAAGGCCAGGTTTACGAAGGTGGAATTCGCGTGCCTTTTGCCTTTCGTTGGACGGGAAAAATCCCCTCCGGCATGGACTACGGCCATCCCATCAGTTCGATGGATATACTGGCTTCCATGGTTGGATTGACCGGGGTCAAAATTGATCCGGAGCGACCCCTCGATGGTGTCGATCTGTTGCCCTACCTGACCGGAATGAATAAGGCGGAAGGCGAAAGGCTGAAGGTTAAAGAGGGTCCTCCACATGAATTCCTTTTTTGGTTGAATTTTGACCTTGAAAAGAAAGCGGTTCGAAGGGGCTCGGACAAACTCGTCGTTTTGGCCAAGGATAACGAGAGGGAGTTGTATCGGCTTTCCAATGATATTGGTGAGACTCGCAATCGAATTGATTCCGCCATCAGTCTTCGCCGCGAGGCGGGCTCCGGCGTGACAGGTCTGACTCCCCTGGAACTGGAAAAGGCGCTCGATGCATGGACCGACCGACTCGAGGAGCCTCGTTTTGATCCCTTGGGGACGTGGAACCCGTAGAATAGGCACAAAGGCACAAAGGCACAAAGGCACAAAGGCACAAAGGCACAAAGGCACAAAGGCACAAAGGCACAAAGTGAGCGGGGTCAGAACATAACGGGATTTGATCGTTTGGCAAAAGGGAATCGACTTGGTGTGGCGTCTTTAAGATAAATCTCCACAGAAGGGAGAAGATCAACCACGGATGAGCACGGATATGAGGCGCCAGGAGCGCCAATTAGGATTTAGGAATGAGGTATTGCGTTGCAACCCTCACCCGTCGCTTCGCGCCACCCTCTCCCAGAGGGAGAAGGGATGAAAAGGCTAATGGCGAATGGCGCTAAGTTAAGCGCGTTTGTAGAGGAATATAGTATGGACGCCAGTCGGGGTCATGCCGTAGAAAAGTGATGCCTTCTGAAAGAAAAGGGTCAGGTCTTAAAAACTGTATTCCGTTGTACTCCATACACTTTTACAAGACGATCCGCCTTTCGGCGTGACCTGCTGACCCTGTAAGGCATAACTTTTTACGTCTTGACCCCTTCCTTCTCCGAGATGATCGAACATTCCAATAGTCGCTTAACTAAGCGCCATTCGGCTAAAGGCTGAATAGGTAGGAGCGGCTTTATGCCGCGAACGCTGTGAAATAAATTCTTGGCGAACTTGGCGAGCTTTGCGAGAGGTAACCGGAATCCGGAATCCGGAATCCGGAATCCAGTATCCGGAACCCAGAAACGAGAATCGATGCCCGCTGAAGATGGAAAGTGGATTCATGGGTTGGGAACCCATGTCTTCCAAGCTACCCAGCCGAAGAACAGCAGAATAATGACCAGGGCCAGAACGGTGGAGGGGCGGTTTGTCGATGCCCCGACCCATTGACGCCGACCGTTGAGAAATAGAAGGAGCGCCGCAAGCATGGGGATGAAAGCGGCTCCGATTATGGCGTAAATCTTCTGGATTTCTCTGAATTGGACTATCAGGCCCAACATGGGGACGATGGCGATGGCAAAGAGGTAGGACCGGTAAGGCAGGGAGCGCCCATGCTTCGCCTGGGGGCTTCGCAGGGCATGCCTATGGATGGGCTCGCCCATGCTTCGCCTGGAGGCTTCGCAGGGTAAACCGGTTTTCCGGTCAGGCGAAGATTTTTTCAGAAATAATTTCCAGATGTCGGCAAACAGGTAAGGCGCGGCTTGCCAGACCCCGAGAAGGCTGCTGAAGACGGCGCCGAAGGCCCCGATGAGGAATAGCCATCGGCCCGTTTGGCCCAAGGAGGATTCAAGGGAGTCAGCCAGGGACACGATTAAGCGGGCGCCGCTGCCTTCGATGCTTGCGGCGCTGCCGATTATTACCAATGCCATGCCAAATATGGCGATGGTCCCATAACCAGTGGCTAAATCGATGCGACAAATTTTCAGGTTATCCCTTCCCGTCCGGCCAGCTTCGGCGATCCAGTAACCGTAACATAGTATGGTGACCGTTCCCCCGACTCCTCCCATCAGGGCAATGGTCCAGGAAAGGCCGCTTTCGGATATGTCGGGGATTCGCGGAATTGTCATTCCCTTTAGTATCTCAAGGGGACCAGGCATGCCTGCCTGTGCGTCCCCGCACGCAGACAGGAGGACGAGAGCGCTGGCCACGACGGTAAGGAACATTATTCCAATGCAGACCCCCATGATCTTTTCGAAGAGAGGAAATCCGCCCAGCAGAAGGAGTGAGAGACCGGCCAGGCTGGAAATTATCCCAAAGATGACTTTGGCGGTGTCGGGGTCCAGGCTAGTGGCTAGTGGCGGGTGGCTAGCGGCTAGTATGGCGTAGAGAGTTACCCCGCAGGCGCTGATCAGGGCTGATCCGACAAAGAAGGTCCATAAGAGAAAATAGGGGATGAAGAACCATCCGACTAAGCTCCGCACCCCCATCCTGGCCTTGCCCCAGAGGGAGAAGGTGATACCCCCCAATTTGAGAGCCGTCCCTTCCAGCAGGGTCAATCCGGTAGCCAATTGCCAGCGGGTCAATCCCTCCGTCAGGACGAACTTCAGAAATGCGCCGACCAGAACGGCCCATAATACGGCGGTTCCCAATTGGCTTCCGGCAAATCCTGCCGTGGCCAGGTCGCCGGCGCCCACTCCGGTCGCCGCAACGAGGATGCCAGGCGCTATGATTCTAAAAAGGGAGGAAGGCACGGAGGTTGGGGAGAGTGGGGAGTGGAGAGTGGAGAGTGGAGAGTGGAGAGTCCGCCAAAAGGAGCTAACCACTAACCACTCACCACTGGCCCACTAGTCACTAAATTAATTAGGAATCAGGAATTAGGAATGAACGATGGGAGGCAGAGAGGCGGGTATTGTCAGGGGATCAAGATCACGACCACGATCAAGATCACGATTAGAGTCCGGGGGAGGGTTTACTGAATCAATTGGAAGGCCTTCTTCAGCGCCTTGACGGTGGTCTGGCATGCGGCTTGGTCATCCATGTCGCGCAGGGTTTGGTTGAAAGGCTCAGCCCGAACGGGACCGTCGTAACCGATGTTTTGGAGGGCGTTGAGAAAGGATTTCACGTCTATGACCCCAGTGGCCACGGGTAGTTCGCGTCGGTTGTCCAATTGCTCCCCCTTCGGCACCCCCTCGGGGGCATCGTTGAGGTCGACCAAGGTGATGGAACCGGCATGGAGTTTTTCGATGTCCTCGGCGGTGTCTCCGGCCTGCCACCAATGCCAGCTATCCAGGACGTAACCGATGTTGTCCTGACCGACGGCTTCAATGAGTTCGGCCGTTTCGGCCATGGTGTGGATGAAAGGGTATTTACGCGATGTGAGTGATGTAGTGGTTCCCACGTATTCGAGGCCGAGCCGTAGATCGTAATCGGCCAGAATTTTGGCCACTTCCTGCAAGCGCATGGTATGCTGTCGGAAATTTTGCAGGTAGGTGAGATCGCCACTGCTAGGCCTGAGCCAGGTATTCATTCGCCGGACCCCGGCGCCCTGCAAAGCGGCGGCCAGTTTCGGCAGCTTCTGCAAGCCGTTCTGGAAGGTGACTTGGTCCCGCCGAAATTCTACCGGTAGGCCGGCGCTTCCCCATACCAATTGCTTCCTTCTCAAGTCGCGCTTGAGTTCGGCCATTTCCCTCCTGTCCAGAGTGGCCAGGTATTCGGGCCGAGCCTCCACCGATTCGAATCCAAAGAGGTGGGCGTAATCTATGGCTTGCCGTTGGCCGGCGTTTATCCCCAGGGACCCGCAAACCAGGCTCATGGTCATTTTGCGCTTGGAGGAACGCGACCCTGCGGCGCGTAGCTGTGCAGGGCGCGGCTGGGCAAATGCGGCCGGATGGAGCGCCACCTGGCTCACCGTGGCGGACAAGGCGGCAGTTTTGATAAACTTTCTTCGGTTCATGGGTGGGCGCCGCTGGCGCCAGTGGCAAAAAGGGAACCACAAAAAGCACAAGAAACACAAATTTTTTTTTCTTGGATTAACCACAGGTTACACAGATTTACACGGATAAGGCGCCACAGGCGCCCACTGAACTCTGCACACTGACAACTGAACACTGGCGCCCCCGGCGCCTCTAAGTGTTTGACCCCTGTTGTGTATTTACGAATCATTTTTGCATGAACAAATGGTCTAACCCCGCTATTCCTTTTTTTGTTTTCCTGATCTTCCTGATGGCCGCCGCCGCGTCTGCCCAAGCTGACAAACCGAATATTCTTTGGATTTACGCGGAGGACACTTCTCCATGGATGGGTTGTTATGGGTATGAGGCCAACGCCGGCGTAACGCCCCATATCGATTCCCTGGCCCATCAGGGGGTGCTTTTCCGGCGGGCCTATGTCCCCGCCCCGGTGTGTTCGGCCTGCCGGTCGGCCATAATGGGGGGGATGAACCAGATTCGTTTCAATGCCCACGAGCATCGCAGTTCCCGCGGGCCGGCCAAACTCTATTTGCCGGAGGGAATGAAACTTCTGCCCCAAATTATGAACGAACACGGTTACTCCACCTTCAACCTGGGGAAAACCGATTATAATTTTGTGCTCAGCAACGATGAGATATTTTCTTTTCATCAACCCCGGAGGGAGCCGATCCCCTGGGAGAAAGTAAAAAATAGTCAGCCGTTTTTCGGGCAGATTCAAACCGCGGGAGGCAAGAATAGAACCCAGGACTGGCCGGCCCATCGAAGAACCGACCGCTCCGCCGTGACCGTGCCCCTCGATTATCCGGATAACGAAATCTACCGCGAAGTGGTGGCGGAGCACTGCGACTCCATTCGCAAGGACGACGATTTTATCGGGGCAATACTGGACGGGCTGAAAGCGAACGGATTGTGGGATAACACAATTGTCGTTTATTTTGGGGACCATGGGGCCAATAACCTGGTCCGGCACAAGCAGATGCCAACGGAGGGGGGGCTGCACGTGCCCTTTGTGCTGATGGGGCCGCCGCAATGGGCGCCCTCGAAGGTGGCGCGGGATGATTTGGTAGACATGTTGGATTTATCGGCCACCACCTTGGTCTGGGCCGGTATTCCCATTCCCAAAAACTGGGAAGGGCGGAACCTTTTCGCCGATGATTTCGAGCCGCGGGAGTTTGTGGCCTCGGCCAAGGATCGACTGGATCACACCATCGACCGGGTGAGAAGCATTCGCACGGAACGTTTTCGATACACCCGCAATTACATGCTCGATCGGATTTTTCTCCAGCCCCAGTACCGGGACCATCAACCCTATACGCAAAACCTCCATGAGTTGTATAAAAAGGGCAAATTATCGGCCCGCCATGCCGAAATCTATTTCGGTGAGAGGCCGGCGGAGGAATTGTACGATGTGGAAAAGGATCCGGCTCAGATGCGCAACCTGGCCTACCAACCGGCCTATGCCGAGGAGTTGGCGCGGCACCGCAAGCTGCTCCATGATTGGCTGGCCCAAGGCGATTGGGGGGCCGGGGAGGAGTCGCTCGAGGAATTGAGGTTTCAAGCGCAGGACCAGAAGTGGGGGAGGGCGGTTAACGCGGAATATGAAGTGGTGCGTAGCGACGAAGATGGGGACGGGCTATCCAGCGCCTGGGAAAAAATAAATGGTCGCGATCCTCTGGACGGCAAACTGGAGTTTTATTTTGATAACGGGGGTTGGCAGACGGAAGGTTGGAAGGGGGAAGGCAACCTGGGAAATATTGCCGGCTATCTCGGATATCTCGATTTTGATCTGGCCGATGGGAAAGGATCGCTCGTCCGCGATGGACTCGAGGTCGATGCGGCCAGGAATGCCAAAAAACTGAAGTTGAACCTGCGCGCTTCCACTCCGCTCATGGTCTCGTTGTCGGCGGAGAATGGATCGGGCCGGATGGATAAGGTGGCAGGCCCGCTGGAGGTGAAGGGAGGGGATGGCTTTGCCTCGTATTCCTTTGATTTGTCCTCCAATCCTCATTGGAGCGGGCACATTCGGAAATTGCGCCTCGATTTACAAGGCGGGCCGGGGGCCTTCGTCGAGGTAGATTCGATTGTGGCCAAATAATCGGCTCGGAACCCATTACAACAACAGGAAAACAGGGAAATTACCATGGAAGCATCAGAATTCAAAGTTGCCCAGGCTCTGGGAGCCACCGGGAAGACAAACGATCTCACCGATCGTGAAAAACACCTCATCGGATTGGGGGTCGTGCTGACCCGCGGATGCCAGTTTTGCACGGGCCGACGTATGGAGGAGGCCCTCCAAGCCGGGATTCCTTATCAAACCATTCGGGCCACGGTTGATCTGTCGGCTGCGATCAATGCGGGGGTTGTTTTGCGAACCGCCATAGAGGGGGCGGCAAAAAATCGCGTCGATGAGATCTGTCGAGATGACGCATGTGCGGTGGGTGTGCCAGGTTCCTGAACACTCGGGAAAATAACTTTATCATGAGCAGGACGACCGTGGCAGAACCGATCCCCAAATCCGGGACCCCTGCGCATCGTACCCGGGTCTACAACGACATATTCGAGATGTTGCCCGACGTGGACAATCCATCGCCGATGGTCCGCATCAATCGCCTGAATCCCGTAAAATCCTTTCAACTGTTTGCCAAGCTGGAATGGTTGAATCCTCTGGGCTCGGTCAAAGATCGCGCCGCTTGGCAGATGATCCGGGATTTGGAAGAGCGGGGCGAATTAGGGGGTGGCCGCGGCATTGTGGAACCCACCTCCGGCAATACCGGAATCAGCCTGGCCGCCTTGGCCGGAGCGCGCGGCTATCATACTCGGGCAGTAGTACCCAACAAA
Source organism: Opitutales bacterium (assembly GCA_965218995.1). Taxonomy (GTDB): domain Bacteria; phylum Verrucomicrobiota; class Verrucomicrobiia; order Opitutales; family UBA2995; genus JAABVD01. The sequence goes on along the minus strand of CBDCML010000003.1, from coordinate 1,619,365 downwards.
GTTCCCAAGGAAAAAAAGATCCTTTTAAAAATATTTGGCGCCGAGCTCGACGTGGTAAACGACGCCCTTTGCCCTGCCCCGGGTCTGGGAGACGGATCCATCAACCTGGCCAAGACCCATGCCAAAGCGGCGCGGGACAAATACGTAATGCCCAACCAATACGAGAACCAGAAAAACGTGGAGGCGCATTTGAAAACCACCGGCCCCGAGATATGGAAGCAGACCGAGGGCGAGGTGACCCATGTGTTTACCTCGCTCGGAACGTGTGGAACGGTGACCGGCTTGTCCCGCTACCTGAAGAAAAAGGATGCGAACATCCGCATTTATGCCGTGCAGCCAACCGAGGGTCACGATGTTCCCGGCCTGCGCAATATCAGCCAATTGAAGGCCTCCAAACTGTTCGATCCCTCATTGATCGACGAAATATTGGAAATCGACTACGAATTGGCTTACACTCGCGCCATGGAACTCTGCCAGAAGGAAGGTCTCATGGCCGGGCCCAGCAGCGGATTGATATTCGAAGGGGCGACCCGCATTCTGCAAAGGGAACGGGATGGATGCGGGGTCATGATTTTTTGCGACAACATTTTCAAATATGCCTCCAACATGGCTCTCCACTTGAAGCATTTGGGGGAGGGACTCGAACCCCGGTAACCTCAACCATTTTTCTTAACCCCATCTTTAAATATCAGGAAGGAATACACCATGAATCAATATGCTCATCCGGAAATGCTCGTTACCACCGATTGGGTGAAGGAGCACCTCAACGACCCAAAGGTCAAACTCGTCGAAATCGATGTCGATACCCAGGCTTACGAAGCGGGTCATATACCGGGATCGGTCGGATTCAACTGGCAAACCCAGTTGCAGGACCAGGTTGTGCGGGACATCATAAGCAAGGAGGATTTCGAAAAATTGCTGGGAGAATCCGGCATCGAGAAGGACGATACGGTGATCGTCTATGGCGACAACAACAACTGGTTTGCCGCCTACGGCCTTTGGATCATCAAAATTTACGGACACGCGGATGTTCGACTGATGGACGGAGGCCGCCACAAGTGGCTGAACGAGGATGACAAGGAACTGGTCACTACCCCGACCGAAGTCACCCCGACCACTTATCGAGCCAGTGATGCGGACGATTCCCTGCGGGCGTTCTTGGCCGATGCCATGGAGGTGTCGAAGTCGGGCAGTGAGAACCTGGTAGACGTGCGCAGCCCGGACGAATTTACGGGGAAGATTCTGGCCCCTCCCGGTCTTCCCGAAACTTGTCAGCGGGGAGGTCACATTCCAGGCGCAAAAAACGTGCCTTGGGTAACGGCGGTGGCAGAGGATGGAACCTTCAAATCGGCCGATGAATTGCGGAAAATCTATATTGAGGACCAAGATGTGACCCCGGATAAACCGACCATAGCCTATTGCCGCATCGGGGAGCGATCCAGCCACACCTGGTTTGCCCTGAAGTATCTGCTGGGCCTGGAAAACGTCCGGAATTACGACGGTAGTTGGACCGAATATGGCAACCTGGTAAACGCCCCAGTGGAAAAATAGTGACGCTTGCCCGCCTCCCCTCAGGGCGCCTTGGTGACAATCCTTGCAGAGGAAAAACCCACCCCATCGGGGGCGGGAAATGTGACCCCCTGAACTATTCTTTCCCCAGGGTGAAGATGCCCATGTGAAAAGCCTTGGCGACAGCGGCGGCCGCCCGGTGGAGAGTGAAGAGTGGATAGTGGAGAGAAATGGAACTACAATAGGGACGAACCGTGCTTCGCAATGCTACGCAGGTCAAGAGGGAGAGAGGTTTATCATGATCATGATCTTGATCGTGATTGAAAATAAAACATTCCCCATTCCTGATTGGCGCCAACGGCGCCTCCCCCCTTGGTGCTCTTCCCCCTCCTTCTTGGCGTTCTTGGCGAGCTTTGCGAGAGTCAAATTCTGTGTAATTTGGGTATGAAGCTTTTTGAGAAGTTTTTTCCCCTCATATTTTGGATCTTGGGAACTGGATTGTCCCAAGCGCAAGGTTTGGCCCCACTGCAGGATGGCATTACCCGAAATTGGATCGGTCCGGAATACTGGACCAATCCCTTGATGAACTGGAGGCTGTCAAACGGCCGCATTGAAAATACCCATGGCGGCTGGGTCAACGAAGTGCATTCCCTTCCCCATCAACTGAATGAGGGCAATGGCAATTTTTCCATGCAAGTGCGGTCAGGCCTTTTGGATGATCAAACACCTTCAGCATCCCAAGCGGCCTTTGTGGGATTCAAGTTCGGCGCGGTGGGGCATCGCAATGATTATCGGTCCAATATACTGCATGACCTGGAAGGCGCATTTGCCGAGGAGTTGGCCCGAGAGCCACCGCTTCAGGCCGGGTTTACCACGGATGGGCGCCTGCTCATTGGCTCGGAATTCTCGAAACCGTTACTAGATTCGAACCACATGAAGGATGTCCTGCTGGGTCTCGAGGTTGCCTATGAGGCCAAGGCGGCCGAGGTGCGGTTGACGGTTTCCGTTTCGAATCGGGAAATAGCCACCCTGGAATCGGTGATTGAACGGGAATCCTTAAGCGGAAACGTGGCTCTGGCTTGTCACGGATTAAACCCGCCGAGGCGGAAACGTCGCCATGCTGATGACCTGAACCACCCGAAGTTCTGGTTTTCCGACTGGGAGGTAAGCGGAGAAAAATTCCGCTCTTATCCGGACCAGACTTTCGGCCCGATTCTCTGGTCCCAATACACGCTGCATGAAAACACGCTGAAACTGATGGCCTTTTTCGTGCCTATGGATGACGAGGCGAACAAAACGGCAGAACTACAAGTCCGTTCCGGTTCGAGGTGGAACACCGTGGCCATAAGCGCCATCGATCCCTTGTCCCGCACGGCTCTTTTCCGGGTGGATGATTGGGACAGCGCCCTTGACCGGGACTACCGAGTGACCTACCGCTGGAGCTCGATTGACGGGGAAGCCCTGGCCAGTTGGAGCGGTACGATTCGCAAGGATCCGGTCGATAAGGAGACCATTGTCCTGGCCGGCTTGTCTTGTTCGCACTCGGAATTGTTTCCCAATCGGTTTTTGGTGGAAAACCTCCTTCGGCAGGATCCCGACCTCGTCTTTTTTTCTGGCGATCAGATTTACGAAACCAACGGGGGGTATTGGACCGTCCCGGCCACTGAGAATAAGGACGTTCCGAGAGCAACGCTCAATTATCTGGGGAAATTCTGGCTTTCCATCCTCGGATTTCGGGATCTCCTGAAAGACCGTCCGAGCGTCATGGTTCCCGATGATCATGACCTCTACTCCAATGACCTGTGGGGGAAAGGGGGTGTCCCCATGGAGCGGGAAAGGTGCTTCGGCGGTTATCGCATGCATCCCGATTGGGTCAATATGGTCGAGTTTGCGCAGATGGCTTATCGGCCGGATCCCTATGATCCGACACCCGTTGCTCAGGGAATAAAGGTTTATACCACCAGCCTGGATGTAGGAGGGGTCAGTTTCGCCCTGATCAACGACCGCAAATTCAAATCCGCTCCCGGGGATGTAATCGAGGCCATGGAACCCCTATTTGCCATGCGTGGGGAGCGAAATCTGCATTTGCTGGATACGATCAATGAAGAGGGTTTCGATACCCGAAACCTGGACCGGATAGATCTTCAGTCACTGGGCCAGCGTCAGCTTGATTTTCTTCGTCACTGGGCCCAAAACGGAGCCCGTCTCCGGGCCGTGCTCCATCAGTCTGCCTTTTGTCAACCACACCATCTGATGCTGGCCGATATGGACTCCAATGGCTGGCCCCAAACGGGGCGCAAGCGGGCCCTGGAAGTCATACGCCAGGCCAAAGCGGTAATGGTCAGCGGCGATCTGCATTTTGCCTCATTGGCGCAGCAAGGTATCGACGATTGGGAGGACGCTGGATGGAGCTTCACTCTCCCCGCCGTGTTGACCCAGACGCACCGCTTCTGGCGTCCGAAAGAAGTAGGAGAGAACCGTCTCCCCGGCATGCCGGATTACACCGGGAGGTTTTTGGATGGTTGGGGTAACAAGATGACGGTGTGGGCAGCGGCAAATCCCCGCAGTTTCCTGATCGACGACCCTTATCGGGGGGAAGGAGAACGGACCCTCGAATACCTGAGGAACAATGGCCTTGGCTATGGGATCGTGAGGTTCAACAAGCCGGACCAGACCGTGACCTTCGAAAGCTGGCCGGTCTACGGAGTGTTTAAGGGACCTGAGGCGCACCAGCAGCACCCGGGATTTCCCAGGACGGTGAAAATGCAGTGATGAATAAATTAGACCCGATCCCAACTGTAAACAATCATACAGGAACAACCAAATCATCTCGTTCGAATGGCGCGATTGTGGAGGCATGAGGAAAGGGCGCCAGCCGGGGTCATGCCGTAGAAAAGTGATGCCTTTTAGAGGAAAAGGGTCAGGTCTTAAAAACTGTATTCCGTTGCACTTTATACACTTTTACAAGACAACTGACCCTGAAAGGCATAACTTTTTACGTCTTGACCCCTTCCTTCTCCGACTTGGCCTGGGCAGATTGTGATCATTGGAGGGACCAAAATGACTGAGAATAGGATAATTGAGACAGATCCCGGTCTTCCAGATCGTCTTCGGGGGATGATTTGGGGTCAGTTGGTGGGGGATGCCGCAGCCCTGGGCACTCACTGGATCTACAATCTCAGCGAATTGGCGGCGGCGTATCCGAAAGGAGTGGATGGGTTTGAGAAGCCGAAGGAGGGCCACTACCATTTCGGGAAGAAGCCGGGCGATCAGACTCACTATGGAGATGCGGCCCTGGTACTTTTGGAATCGATCTCAGAAGAGGGGCAATTCGATCCAGTAAAATTCGGTCGCGTATTCATGGAGCGATTGAATCCGGAGACCTACGAGGGCTATATCGATCATTCCACTCGCGGGACGGTGGAATCAAAGTTGAATTTCGAGGAACTACATCCCAGCCGGGAATTCGATTTTCAACAAGGGGCAGACGACGATCAGTTGGCGACGGCGACTTCCATAGGTCCGGCCATCGCGGCCCATTTGGGGCATCCGGATTTGATTGGCATGGTGGAAAAGGTTACGAGGGTTCGCCAGAACAACGCTCGCGCGATCGCCTACATGAAGGCGCATGCCCGGATTCTGCTCGAGTTGTTGAAAGGCCGGGACATTCACAGTTCTCTGCATCGGGTGGAGGAGATTGCGGGAAAGGATTCAGAGTTTGGGCCGGAATTGAGGCGCAAGTTTGACAGCGCGTTTAAGCATCTTTCCAGGAGTGTGGAAGAAGCGACAGATAAACTCGGGCAATCCTGTCCTCTGATCAGTAGTTTTCCCTCTGCCCTACACGGATTACTGCACTACCGGGACTCGTTCGAACGGGCCATTCTCGATGTGATTCGGGCGGGAGGAGATAATGCGGGAAGAGCGGCAATGGTAGGTGGGTGGCTTGGTGCGTACCTGGGTATGGAGGGGATTCCGGAAGGATGGCGGAGGCGATTGACCAAGCACGAAGCCATAGACGGTTGGGTGGAGAAGATAGTGGGACAATCCCCGATTCCCCCGTCATGATTTGGCCCCTGCCGGGGTCATGCCGTAGAAAAGTGATGCCTTACGGAAGAAAAGGGTCAGGTCTTAAAAACTGTATTCCGTTGCACTTCATACACTTTTTCAAGACGACTGACCCTGTAAGGCATAACTTTTTACGTCTTGACCCCTTCCTTCTCCGACTCGGCCTGGGCAGATTTTGAATTGAATGGATCGCACTGGCTGGAATGGATAGGGGGTTGCCGACTTGAGCGCTCTTGACAGTTCGCCCTTTTTTTTATAATTGGTAAAGGTCACTTTCCCTGATGAATATTTCCCAGGATCAGTATAGTCGCCGGACATTTTTGCGTGGCTCGGGCGCACTGGTAGCGCTGCCCTTTCTCGAGGCACTGGCCAAGCCGGTTAGCGCCATCGCCGCTAACGGCCAGAGCGTCGAACCAATGCTTCCGATCGAACGGTCGCCACCATCCCAATTGTGGATAATGAACGCAAGATTTACCAAGTGCGCGCCTGGATGGACAAAGGCTTCGTGCCCATCATCGTCTTTGCCAACGGACCTCGGCCTTTTAAGCGGACTCTGGCGAGACTCGTTCAAAGATATCACCTCGATGTCGTACCAAGCAATTGGCGATCCGGAACCGATAAGGAACCGGCCGAGATCCAGGAAATTTACTTGTCCGACGTCTATGCGGGGCCTCGTCTGCGTATCTTTTCCATGGCTATCGAGGGACCGGAGATCCATCGATGGCCACCGGATAGTCATCAAGCTATATTTGGATTCAAGCCAGTCAAGCCGTCCCAAATTGATCCCGTCGAAGTCGTTGAACGTTTTGCCCCTCGAGCGTTTCGCCGACCCTTGCTACCTACTGAACGAGATCGGTATGTGAAATTCTTCTACCAACAGCGCGAGGCGGGCAGTACTCCCTTGGCCGCGATCAAAGCCACCCTGACCGCCATACTGACTTCTCCCCATTTTCTTTATATTGAGAGGCCTTGGAGCGAATCCTCGAACGATAAAGTCTCCCCTCCCGAGCATGCCGATCCATTCACCCTGGCTTCCAGATTGTCTTATTTTCTCTGGAGCTCCATGCCGGATGAAGAACTCCTCTCGGTGGCGGCTCGAGGCGAATTGGCTTCGGCCCACCAATTGCGCTAACAAGCCTTGCGCATGCTGAGAGATGAAAAAGCCCGGGGGTTTGTCAACCAGTTCACCGACTCCTGGTTGCGCTTGAACAAACTGGGCTCCATGCCTCCCGATGCCGAGAAATTCAAAGTATATCACGACCGCAAATTGCAACCCCTCATGAAAGAGGAGACCCGCTCCTTCTTTCAACATATCCTTAATTTTAATCGCCCCATCGAGGAGTTCTTGCAATCCGACTATACGTTTCTCAATCGATACCTGGCCGACCTCTACGGAATGGCAGGGATTGTGGGTGATCACTTCCGCCAAGTTGCCTTACCGGCTGATTCAACAAGAGGGGGAGTGTTAAGCCAGGCCAGCGTTTTGACGACCACCTCGAATGGTGTCGAAACCTCACCCATTGTCAGGGGAATTTGGGTGCTGGAAAACATCCTGGGCACACCCCCGTCCCCTCCGCCTCCGGATGTGGAACCTTTGGAGCCAGACATTCGCGGAGCCACTACTATCCGCGAGCAACTGGTCAATCACCGGAAAGTGGAGACCTGCGCTGGGTGCCACCGCACAATCGATCCTCTGGGCTTTGCCATGGAGAGCTTTGATCCCATCGGTCGACACCGGAAATTCTATCGAAAGGACACAGGCGAAGTAACCAAGGAAGTGGACACTTCGGGTGAACTGCCCACAGGACAAAGCTACCAGGATCTGGATGACCTGAAAAAGCTCCTCCTGGAGCAGAAGCATCTTTTTGCCAAGTGCCTGACGGAAAAACTGCTCACTTACGCCCTCGGAAGAGAGCTTACCTTTGGTGACCGCGCTACGGTCAGAGAGATCCGAGAGGAACTGGAAAACCGCGGTAACGGCCTGCGGGATCTCGTTGAGCTTGTAGTGACCAGCGAGGCCTTTCAATCGATTTGATCAGCAGCTAATGTAATGTCCCGTTAATTTGTTCACACAATCGGCGGAAATTTACGACGATTGAATTGGCCTTTGGGATATTTGAATTCTTGGAGGGATTAACCAAAGAGGACACAGAGGGGAAGAGAATCAGGAATTAGGAAGGGGATCTCGCAAAGCTCGCGAAGAACGCGAAGATTTTTTCTTTTTGACTAACCACAGAGGACACAGAGGGCGATGCGCCGTTGGCGCCAATGAGGAATGAGGAATGAGGAATTGGGAATTGGGAATTGGGAATTGAATCTCGCAAAGCTCGCAAAGAACGCTAAGGAGGGGCGCAGGCATTTTTTTTGTATGAGCGGCTTTACGCCGCAATCCCACGAAACAGCCTCCAAGCAATCGCGGCCTACCGTGCGTCGCAAAGTTGCTACCAACGGCGTGTCGAAGCTGCTCCTACAACTTAAAACCATAATTCTATCCCAGAATCTTTTCTCCTTCCTATTTGGTTTATCCCTCCCAATACCTAAAAAAAGGTAACTACTCAGGTATCTTAAACAATCGTCCGCATGGATGTTATATTGATAACATATTACGAAACTGTAGGAGGGGGTTTATCCCCCGATTGCGGTGAGGCCATTTGGAAGATCGGGGGATAAACCCCCTCCTACAGTTCTCTCAATCTCCATCCCATGAAAATTCTCACTCCTTTAAATAGCCGTATTATTGCCTCTTCTAAACCACCTGAGTAGTTACGTTTATATGTTGTTCCGGATGAATCCTTCAGTTACTTGCTATGCCGCTGGAAACTAAACATGGTCGCTTCCCCAGACCAACTTCCCTATGAAGAAAAATTTCAAGAAACTCATTATTGCTGTCGCTTCCTTGGTGTGGGCTTTTTCGTCTGGTGCCCAGGATTTACCGCTTGTGCAACAGGGTATCACCCGCACCTGGATTGGCCCCGAATATTGGACCAATCCCCTTATGAACTGGCGGCTGTCGAACGGTCGCATCGAATGCACCCACGGGGGCTTGGTAAACGAAGTGCACGTATTGACCCATCAGCTTGTTCAGGGGGATGGCGCTTTCCGGATGCGTGTAAAGGCAGGTTTGTTGGAAGAGAGGGAATCTGCCGATGGGAAAGTTGTATTTGCCGGATTCAAATTTGGGGCGGTGGGACACCGTAACGACTATCGCTCAAATATTTATTATGACATCGAGTCAGGCTTCGCTGAGGAAGTTATGAGGGAGCCTCCTTTGCAGGCAGGTATAACTTCGGACGGTCACCTGATCATAAACTCCAAATCCTCGGGCAAAGTATTGACTTCCGCCGATTTGAAAGCGTGTCGGTTGAATCTGGAAGTCGACTACGCCGGAAATCTCGCAACCGTTCGGCTGAAAGTCGAAAAGGCGGACGGTGAAATCGCTCATTTGGAGTCGCAAATTGAGCAGGATACATTGGTTGGAAATGTGGCCCTGGCCTGTCATCCATTATTAAGACAGCGCAGAAAGCGTCATGACCACAGCGATCCTGATCATTCCACATTTTGGTTTTCAGATTGGTCGGTGAGTGGAAACAAATTTAAAGCAAATCCCGAGCAGACTTATGGACCAATTCTTTGGACCCAGCACACGCTTCACAACAAGGTCCTCAAGCTGATGGCAATTTTTGTCCCGATGGAGGACTCAGCCAGTCGGGTTGCCTCCTTACAACTGAAATCATGTTCGGGTTGGACCACGGTGGCCGAGAGCCGGATCGATCCCTTGTCATTAACGGCCAGTTTTCGCGTAGAAAACTGGGAGGACTCTATCGATCGGGAATACCGGGTAAGGTATAGCTGGAATTCGGTCAATGGAACAACGGATTCCAGTTGGGGTGGAACCATTCGCAAAGATCCAAAAGACAAAAATAGCATTGTTTTGGCCGGTCTTACCTGTTCGCATGCGGAATTATTTCCCAACCGATTTTTCGAGGAAAACCTTTTGGCCCAGGATCCCGATGTGGTGTATTTTGCCGGAGACCAGGTCTATGAGACTTGCGGTGGTTATGGCACCGTTTTGGCCGAAAGGGAAGCTGAGGTTGAGCGAGCCGCGTTGAACTACCTCGGAAAACTCTGGCTCCTTGGACTCAGTTTTCGCGATTTGTTAAAGGACCGGCCGAGCGTTATGATTCCGGATGATCATGATGTATATTCAAATGACCTTTGGGGCAAGGCAGGTGTTCGAATGTCGGGAGACTTGTCAAAAATGGATATGCGTTGCTTTGGAGGATATCGTATGCACCCGAAGTGGGTAAAAATGGTTGAACATACCCAAATGGGGTATCATCCCGATCCTTTCGATCCTACACCGATTCAGCAAGGTATCGATGCTTACTATACAAGTTTGGATGTGGGAGGCGTTAGTTTTGCACTTATTAACGATCGCAAATTCAAATCAGCTCCCGGTGATGTAATCGATGCCATGGAACCTCTTTTTGAGATGCGGGGAGAACGAAACCTTCCTCGGCTGGACGTGATTGAGGAGGAAGATTTCGATACCTCCACTTTGGACCGCCACGACCTGACTCTACTTGGCCGCCGTCAACTGGAATTTCTTCGCCAATGGGCAAAGGATGGGAAAAAGTTGCGTGCGGTTTTATCCCAATCTCCCTATTGCCAACCCCATCACCTGATGGTAGCGGACTTTGATTCCAATGGTTGGCCGCAATCGGGACGTAGACGAGCCCTGGAGGTTATTCGCGAAGCTAAAGCTATCATGATCCATGGTGATCTGCACTTCGCTACGCTGGTGCAACAGGGCATTGATGATTGGGAAGACGCAGGTTGGTCGTTTACCCTTCCCGCCGTCGTAACGGGAACCCGCCGTGAATGGCGACCAAAAATTGAGGGAGAAAACCGATTGCCCGGCATGCCGTCCTACACCGGCCGTTTCCTCGATGGTTGGGGTAACAAAATGACCATCTGGGCCGCCGTTAATCCGTTTAGCTTTTTAATCGAGGACGATTACGAAGGCGACGGTAAAGCGACTCTGGATTTTCTTCGCTACAAAGGGCTCGGTTATGGGATCGTTCGATTTGATAAGTCATCGAATTCTGTGACCTTCGAGAGTTGGCCGGTATATGGCAGATTCAAAGGAGTCGATGCGCACGAGCAACATCCGGGATTTCCCAAAACCGTAAGAATTTATTAAAAGATCCAGGACATGAAATTAACTGGATTTGGAGGTGGACAATTTTTCATCTATTGATAATTTTTTGTATACAATAAACAGTAACATTTATAGCACCCACGATCATGAACTCCATCGTCTTCTCAAAATACCATTTCTCTAAACTTTTTTCGCTATGTGGAATCGTTTTATGGGCCGCCGGCCTCCCTGCTCAGGAGGAGGACACACCCCTATATGATTTGAATCCCTTCGAAGTGAGCAGTGAGCTGGACAATGGTTATCAGGCCAAGGAAACCATCTCGGGAATTGGAATAGCCACCGCCATGCGGGATCTACCCTTTACCACCAATGTGATTACGGCCGATTTCCTGGAAGACAACCTTGTCGGCAATTTCAACGAAGCTATGGACTATTCATCCTCCGTAAGACAAACGACCCGGTCCGAAATTATTGCCCGGCGGCCCTTGTTTACCATTCGTGGATTTGCCACCCGCGAAATTCTCATCAATGGCATCCGATCCAATGAAAATGTGCCTACCAACCTGATTAGCCGGATCGAAGTGGTCAAAGGCCCCAACGCGCTCTACGGCGAATCGGATCCCGGCGGACTGATCAACGTGATGCTCAAGCAGGCTGAATCGGTAGATCACCTTCGATTCACCCAGAAGGTAGGTGACTTTGGCTTCCTGGAAAGCTCTTTCGACGCAAACGTCGCATCCGGAGAAAACAACCGCCTGAAACTCCGTCTCATCGGGTCCTATGAAGAGTATGATGGTTGGCGGAAAACGCCGGGGGGGCACACCGAAAGCTCTTATGGAGCAATAGGCAGTTTTTCCATCAATGAAAATTTCGAGCTGGTATTTATCGGAAGTAAGCTCGAATTGAGCGGAACACAAGGCGTGCGCAGCGCTTACATCTTCAACCGGCTTCAACCTGAGGATCTCAACAATGATGGCGATTTCGACGATGTCGTTGAAAATATACGGGAAAACACGATTCGCCGCAACAGTCCGTTCCTGCCGCGGGATTACACCGGTGGAGTGCCCCAAAGCTTCAAAGACCGCGAGTCCGACTTTCTGCAGCTTGGCACGAACATGTGGTTTGAGGGGTTTAGTCTTCAGTATTTATTCACCCACTCGCAGCAGGCTCACGAAGGGTATGGACGGATATTCAACACCTTCAATAACACTGGTATGGAAAGAACATTTTTTCAAAATGATAACAGTAGAGGGACGTCGAATGTGCATTCTGTGAAAGGATTTAAGGAATTCATGACCGGAAATGTAAGGAACCGCTTCAGCTTTGGGGCGCGTTTCTTCGATAACCAGCTCTTGCGCAAGTTTGCTCGACTCCGTTACGCAAACGCAGGAGAACGCGCGTTCATTGAACAATGGGCAGCGGATAATCCGGACGCCCAACTGCGCTACACCATCACCGTCGATGAGATCCTTAAAGCTCATGAGCTATCCGAAACGGAGGCCATGTCGCAGGGCCTGGATTACTGGAATGATAACCTGATCGATCTCGATTACGTTCAGGCCAATGGTTCCGGCACCACCACCGATGGTTTGTTGACAACCGATGTTTTCAGCGCCCATATTTCGGATCTCATCACCTTCGGGGATGACAAGGCGCATTTGTTATTGGGCCTTAGGTACAACGACGTTGAGGAAAGGCCTCCTTTCGCGGGTGGTCAGGCTCCGGAACCTTTTAAGGGTGACGATATTTCGGAACAAGCGGGTTTTGTTTACAATTTTAGCGAAGATTTCGCCGGTTTCGCCAATTATGCCACCTCCTATTCCGGCAACAGAGCGGTCGACCCTGATACCGGGCTTCCACGTCCCCCTCAAACGGGAGAAGCATATGAAATTGGAGTTAAAATGGATCTCTGGGAAGGCAAGTTGTCCGGAAGCATTGGTTATTTTGACGTTGCCAAGGACAGTGTCCTGAAATCTGCCTTCGACCCGGATTTCGGGGAATCGCGCAATGAATTGACCAATGACGTCAGCGAGGGAGTGGAGGTCGAACTGTTCTTCACCCCTATTCATAATTGGCAAACCACTTTCGCCTACACCTACATGGATGCTCATGCCGATCTGCCTCCAACGTCCTTGCCTGTACTCGGACTTGAAGGCGCCGCGCCACATTCCTATTCACTCTGGACGAATTATAGAATTACCGAGGGTCCGCTGGCAGGATTGAGGTTTGGCGGCGGAGTGGTTATTGCGGAAGGGCCGATTCCTCAGTCCCCGACATCACGAAACCGGTGGATCATCGAGGACGGTTATACAGAATACGACCTGTTTGCCCGCTACGCCACGACCATAGGCAATACCCCGACCACCTTTGGGTTGAACATCGAAAACGCGGGCAACACTTTCTTTTTCCGAACACGCGGAAATGCCAATGAGCGCCGCCGCATGGTATTCTCGGTAAAATTGGATTGGATGTAATCGACGAATTAATGTGGTGTCTCGTTAATTCAATCACACAAACTGCAGACTTTTTCGAAGATTGAATTAGCCTTTCAGGTACTTGAATTCTTGGAGGGATTAACCACAGAGCACACAGAGAACACAGAGATTTAGAAATAAGAAGAGTGTGTTTTTGCGTCTTTTGCGCCGAACTACGGATCCAGGAATTGACTCTCGCGAAGCCCGCCAAGAACGCCAAGATTGTTTCTTTTTGACTAACCACAAAGCACACAGAGGGAAGTTCGCTATGCTCACGAATTAGGAATTAGGAATTAGGAATTGGCTGACGCCAGGGGGCTCCGGCAGGACAGATTACACGGAGCTAACGGAGGGCGGGTTTTCCTACCCGCCATATAGGAGGAAAATGGCGGCCAAGTCTTCGAGCCTCGGGCCTTAAACCCACATTTCTCACAAAATTCGTCGCGAGGGGGAATGGCACTAAGTTAAGCAACTTTTCGAACATATGGCTGCCTCGGAAAAGGAAGGGGTCAAGACGTAAAAAGTTATGCCTTACAGGGTCAGCAGGTCACGCCGAAAGGCGGATCGTCTTGTAAAAGTGTATGGAGTACAACGGAATACAGTTTTTAAGACCTGACCCTTTTCTTGCAGAAGGCATCACTTTTCTACGGCATGACCCCGACTGGCGTCCATACTATATTCCTCTACAAACGCGCTTAACTAAGCGCCATTCTGGACTGACCCTTTTTGCCTCGCCTTTCGGGCTAGGACTCAGGTCTGGGGGTGCCTTCCCCGATGGTATACGTCGCATCGAAAACGGCGCGACCCTCCAGAATTTGTACTTTGGCCCTGCCGGAATTAGGGGAAGTCTCGGTGAGAAACACCCGCATGTCGAGGAGCGAGCCGTCATAGGTTAATTCTACCCAGGTTTCATCATTGGTTTCGACCCACTCGTAGAAGCTGAGGGTTCCGGTTATTGCGTCCTCCTGATCGGTGCGGGTCGACTCGTAACTGCCCTGGGAATTATCCCAAAAATCAACGACAATTTTCCCGAATTTATCATTATCGAGTTCGATATTCAGAGTCAACCGGGTAAGATTTTTATCGAGAATTACCGGACGTGCCTCTCCCGTCCCCGAGGTTAATTAACCGTCTCGATTCGAGCACCGGACCTGAAATAGGCATCGGCTGTGCCGGAGGCCGCTAAGGGGTGGTCCAACTGCAAATGGATGTCGGAAATGATATCGAAGTCGAGAAGCAGTTGAATTTTGCCATCCGCTTCAAACCAATGGTAGAGCAACCGACCGACGTCTACGAATTCGCTGTTGGAAGAGGTCACTTTCCAACCTCCTTCATAGCGTATGTCCGCGTTGGGCTCCTGGTTCTGGAGTTGATCCCAGAAGTCGATTTCAAAGACGGTCGTGACGGTATCGCCTTGCAGGTTGGTGTCGGCAATATTGAAAGTCAATTTGAGGGCATTTTTGTCGAGCCGGGCTCTCCCTTCATTTTCACTCCTGAGGGTATAGGTTCCCGAGATATTGACCCCTTCCGGCCTGGGAGCCTGGTAATGCACGTAAGCATTTCCGGAATTTGCCGAGGTTGGGGTAAGGTACACTTGCAAGCCGGTGAATCCATCCAGATTCAATGTTACCTGGTGCTTGTCGGCCAAGTTCCACCACTGGCAGGAATTAATCTCGCCGATGGGTCTCATGTCGTCGTTGTCGGACCGTTTGAGTTCCCAGTACCCTTGGTGATTACTCAGCAGGGTAAAACTCAACGATTCGGGCAGAAAGGGGACTCTTTCCGGGTCCACCTCCACCTGATTCAATTGCAGGGTCAGATTTGTTCCGGAAGTTCCTTGCAAGGGCGGTTCCGGAAGCGGGGGATAGACCAGTTCCAGCATGCGGTAAAAGTGTCGGCCGTCAAAAGCGGTGTCGCTCCTGATATCGCGGCGTATGGGCAGGTCCTGCAGCGCCACAGCCCTTTGAAAATAATGGGTTATTCTCCAATTCTCCAAATCGTTGGAATCTTCGATATAGTAATGGTTGTCGCGGTCTCTGAGGAAGGTCCATTCCAGAACCGGGGTCCTGCCGGTAACCGGATTATCATCGCGGTCTTCCACGGTGAATCTGGCTTCCAAATTACCACCGCGGAAGGTCGGAGGTTGCCAGTAATCGGTGGGGACAAAAGCCTGTGCGCTTGCCCCTTGTCGGATTATTTTGACCGATTCGATGGTTACGGGCCAGTCCGGATGGGGGCCTGAACCGAGGAGCGGAACCAGTCCAATTTCCTGGGCCACATTCATTCCCTCCACAATTTGCCCAAAGATGGCATGCGTGCCATCCAGGCCGGACAATTGCCCTTCTTGTCCCGGGAATGGAACCATGGTTATGAAGAACTGGCTGCCGCCCGAATTGAGATTTCCCTGTGCGGAGGAGTTGACCATGGATAACACACCCCCGCCCTCATGTTTCAACTCGGGCACTATTTCATCGGGGATGGTCCAACCCGGGCCACCACTCGAAGTGCCGTCGGGAGATCCAGCCTGAATGATAAAATCTTTTATGATCCGGTGAAATTCCGTACCGTCGAAAAAAGGCGTATTGTTGCGCAGTATCTGTTCCTGAAAATCGTACCAATCGTAAGTCCCTTCGGCCAGACCGACGAAATTGGCTACCGTGACCGGCGCCTCCTCATCGTATAAGCGGGCGGCAAATTCCTTGGAGGCGAATTCCCTGTTGGATTGCCGAAGGGATACGTTGAAAACGGCATAAATTCCATCCGGAGTGGGGGTTTCATTGCCCATTGGCGCAAATGCAGGGCGAATGGCTTTGATGGTACGCATCTCGGGGATAATGGATCCCTGATTTGTTCTAGCACCAGTAATATATCTAATGGTCTCATCGCGGGCGAGTTTCATCAGTTCCTGCTTGAGCCTTGCCGCGCTCCAGAGGGGATTGGCATGGGCGAGGTTGGTGGCATAGGCCGCAAGAACCGGCGTGGCTTGGGAAGTTGAGCCATCTGGGGATTCGACATAGATGGTGTGCGGCGCGAAGACGCCATCGGCGCGAATAGCACCCTGAGCTCGATCATCGAATCTTGGATCAGTAAAAATGGAACCGACAAAAACCGTGTTTGCGAGTCCTATGCCCGAATGGGCGATATAGTCATCCAGCTCTCCGCAGAGTGGTTTCCACCCCTCTGCTTCGTGGTCGTAGTCGTCACAGTAAACAGGGATACCATTGTCGCGGGTAGGGTTTTCCACGGACGAAATAAACAGGGTATTCCGGTGCTGCATATAGGTTGCGAACGCTCTGGCTTTGAGGGTGAAGGGTCGATTATTTTCTATGAACCAATTCCTGGCATTATTTGAATTATACAGAGGCGACTGATCGGTGGAGGTCCAGAAAATGCCTCTATCATATTCCAGTACATGCCTGATGTAGCCGGTCGCATTTGTTCCATACAGGTTCAGGCCATTGAGTCGATAGGCTCCCCACCCATCTATTTGTACAAGTCTTGCCCGATTGGTATTTGTTAGAAAGATGTCGGTAATCCGTTGTCCATGTTCGCCGGGCGCGAATCCTATCCCGTCAACAACCGAAACGTTGACTCCATAATCATCGCCTCGCACGGTTTCCACAAAGTTATCCTCGATCAATACGGGAGCAGTCAGGTCGCTGGTCACTGTTTGACCAACGCAATTGACCAAGATCAGATAATTGAGAATCCCCATTACGCTATTCTCATCCAGATCGTATTTCTCCTGGCCTTCCTTTGGTCCGAACCCGTTGACAAAGGGCAAAAAGTCGGAACGTTCGACATCCCGATTGCCTTCGAAGTCCGGGGAAGGGGGCTACTACTCTGTGACCAGGAAACATGGAGAAGGAGATTTGAGAATTTTTAAAAGCAAATCTAATTTTAAAATCGGTTGCCTTACTGTCGCTACTATGAAAATTTCCAAAATGGTCTTCAATATCTCCTAAATTAAGGGGCCAAGTTTTCTGAGCTTGGACCCCGCGATTTGGTGGGAATCAGGAACAGAATTGAAGGGTTTTTTGCCATACTCGTTTGGAGTTAGCAAGCCCAAGGGACAGACGAGCATTCCGGTCAGCCCCTTTTGGCCCCCTTGGCGTCTCTTGGCGCTCTTCGCGAGAGTCTATTCCTCATTCCTCATTTCTAATTGGTTCCCCTGGGCGCCTCTCCCTCTCTTCTGCGCTTTTTGTGAACCTCCCCCGATTTTGTGGACACGAACAGCGCAGTCTGAGAGAGATCATTAGACATGCCAAGAACCCACAGAACCTATGATGAGGAGTTCAAACGTCGAGCCGTTGAACTCTATTTGCACAGTAACAACAGCCTCAAGCAGGTGGCCCGTGAACTGGGGATTTCCGATGGGAGCCTCAGGAAGTGGCGCAAGGATCTCTTCGGGGACCCCTCCGACCAGCAGGGACTTTCCCGCCCCTTGAACGATCCCGAAGAGATGGCCCGCGAGATCCGTCGGCTAAACCGGGAAAACGCTTACCTGCGTCGCCAGCGAGAGATCTTAAAAAAAGCCGCGAGCATACTGGCCGAGGACCCGCAGCTGGGTATGCGCTGATCGATCAAATGCGGGCAATCTATAGAGTGGTTGAACTTTGTCAGGCGCTGGCTGTGAGCAGGAGTGGTTATTACCGATGGCGCAGGGGTAAGGCGGGAGCGCGCCGCCGCCAAAATCGGCTCCTCCTGAGCGAAATCAAACGGATCCATGCCGACCGGCACACCCGCTGTTACGGTAGTCCTCGCATGAGCGTGGAGCTCAACCAGCGGGGTTTTCGCTGCTCGGTTAACCGGGTGGCCCGGCTGATGAAGCAAAATGCTCTAAAAGCCTGTAGGGGTAGCCCCTTCCGGCCCAAGACGACCCGGCAGGATCCCCGCAGCCTCCCAGCGCCCAACCGTCTGGCCGAGGCTCCGGACCCGACCGGGCCCGGCCAAATCATGGTCAGCGACATCACCTACATCCCCACTCGGCAAGGCTGGTTGTATCTAGCGGTCGTGATGGACCTCTTCGGCCGCGTAATTCAGGGCTACAAGGTGGCCGAGAGCCTGGCCTCCGGTCTGGTCGTTTCAGCCCTTCACCAGACCAGGAATCGAGTGGGAGGTTTTCACAAAGCCCTCTTTCATTCAGATCGTGGCTGCCAGTATACCAGTCACCAAGTGCGGCAGCAATTGAACGACTTTGGTTGGATTCAGAGCATGAGCGCGCTAGGATACTGTTACGACAACGCCGCTTGCGAGAGCTTCTTTGCCTCCCTCAAAAGCGAATGCTTTCCCCAAAACGGCGTGTTCGAATCCAAGCAGCAGGCCCGCCTGGCCATCTTCGATTACCTCGAGACTTTTTATAACAAACGTCGAAGGCACAGCACCCTGGGATACCTTTCACCAGAAGCATTTCTTCAAAAACACTTCCAAAATCAAAACCATAACCTAACATGAACATACGCTACGCTGTTCGTGTCCACAAAATCGGGGGAAGACCATTGCGGTCTTTTGCGGCTATCTATCCTCATCCGTGTTTATCCGTGTAACCTGTCCTGCGCTGTGCCGTGCGGAGCCTCTTGACCTGCGTAGCATTGCGAAGCACGGTTTGGGCGAAGCGGGATCAAGCGAAGCGTTGTTTCTTTAAAATCCGATTGCCCAATGGGCAGAAATCCCTAATTTCAATCCCGTGCTAACGGAAGATCTGAAAAAATTGTCTAAACCAGAGAAGTTACTCCTCATCAATGACTTATGGGACGATATTATTCAGGATCCTTCAGATATCCCTCTGACCTCGGAGCAGAAACAGAAGCTGGACCAGCGTTATGCCGAGTTCCTGGAGGATCCTGAGGAAGGGAGTTCTTGGGATGCTTTCAAGAAAGAACTGAAAAAGAAGGCATGACCTACCAGGTGATCGTCCGCAATCGCGCTCAGGTCGAGATTACGGAAATCATGCAGTGGTATGAAAGTAAGGAAGAAGGATTAGGGAGCTACTTCCTCCTATGCCTGGATGCATCCATTGAGGCCATGCGACGTTATCCGACGGCTCATCGAATCATCCGTCATGAATACCGGCGATTCTTTGTCCGAAAGTTCCCAGTCGGAATTTATTACATCGTGAAAGACAATAAAATCTACGTGGATGTCGTGGAACCTTTTCCTCGCGATCCCTCAAGACTCGATGAAAAACTTAATACCTGACAAGACGGTGCATTTCCCGGGGTTTGGCTGAACGGATAGTGGGGCAACGGTTGAGAGTTTGGAGAATATACCCCGGAAATTCAGCGACGCTCAGGGCTCTACCTCAGCTTGTTCCCATTCATACTGCCCGACCCTTTTGCCGACCCAACCCTCAGCTAGGAACAGGCAGGTCTGTCTCTGCGCCCTGGGTGCGCTTTGAAAGATTTAAATCCTGTTCGCGACAGCGATCCTGTTCCGGCGAAGCGTTGTTCAAATCCTTTGTGCCTCTGTGACTTTCTTCCTCCTAATTCCTAATTTATCCTGTTCCCTTCCCATCGAATCAGCCAATTATCATGAATAATTGGACTGACCCGAATGGCGCTTAGTTAAGCAACTTTTCGAACATATGGCTACCTCGGAAAAGGAAGGGGTCAAGACGTAAAAAGTTATGCCTTACAGGGTCAGCAGGTCACGCCGAAAGGCGGATCGTCTTGTAAAAGTGTATGGAGTACAACGGAATACAGTTTTTAAGACCTGACCCTTTTCTTTCGGAAGGCATCACTTTTCTACGGCATGACCCCGACTGGCGTCCATACTATATTCCTCTACAACCCCCCTTAACTAACCGCCATTGACACTGGAACCGATTAAAAACCCGGCTCGTTTCCAGTGGCATGAGGTCACCAAGGTGCAGCACTATTGGCTGAACGTGAATGCCTTGAAGAAACCGATGGAGGTTCGGGAAGAAGGCGTCCCCTATCGCGGAAAGGAAAGGCCATGACGAGCCGGTTCGGACGTGGGTTCGGCCCCGCCAATCTGAGCCGGATGAAAAGATTTTTTCTGCTATGGTCGGCCGAACGAATTTTTCAGACACCTTCTGTAAAATTTGAAGATGGAGAAGATTCGCCAGACAGGGTCAGGCGAATTGAAGATCTCTGTGTCCAGCGTAATCCCGCAGACACCGTCTGCAGAATCCTCGCTGGCCAGCATGGCCGAGGACCGCCCAGACTGCTTCTAGTGTCATGCCTCAGAAATTCCCTTGCACGCCCCGTCGGGGTCATTCCTTGCAATCTTGACGAAGCGTAGCGGAGTCAACCGATTCAAGGTTTGCCCCCTTCCCTCCGCGACTGTCCAACCAATGTGTAAACGAATTAACAAGACACCACACTAGCTCTACGTGGTGACCAACTGCACCAATACTCCGGAACTCCAGGAACCGATGAAAGACCCGGCTTGCTTCTCCTGGCATGAAGGCGCCAAAGCCGTCCATTACTATCCGAGCATTGACACTCTCAAGCAGTCGTTGGAAATTCGGAAGGGTTCGAAGACTCGCGATGAATGAGAACGGCAAAATGGAACGTGGGGTACCGGTGGTAGTATTGCTTCTGTGGCAACCATGAAGAAAACCGATTTGGCTGAACTAATCCGTAGTGGTGAGAACTCAGGCGTGGAGTTCAAACGCGCTGACCTTCGTCCGGAACGGATTGCCGCGGAAATTGCGGCCCTGCTCAATCTGGAAGGCGGGCACATTTTCCTCGGTGTCGAGGACAATGGCTCCGTTACCGGTCTCACCCGCGACCCGCGCAAGGTCGAGGAATGGGTGATGGAAACCGCGCGCACCCACGTCCTGCCGCCGACGATCCCCTATTGGGAGACTGTGGACTGGGGAGAGGGGAAAACCGTCGGCGTCATTTCTCTTCCCAGAGACGCGCCTGATAAGCCTTATAAGGCTAAGCGTGGGGGAAATTGGATCACCCAAGTGCGCGTCGGGACGACTACGCGTAGCGCGGTCCGGGAGGAAGAAGAGCGACTCTACCTGAAGGGAGGATTGTTCCGTTACGGCTTAAAGCCTGTCCCTGGCACGGGGATCGACTCGCTCGACCAGCGGCATTTGCGCGACTATTTTGCCCGCGTTCTAGGCGGCAGTGTTCCGCCTGCAAACGATGTTGAGCAGTGGCAAAGACTGCTGCAAAACCTCGAACTTGCGACGCGATCATCGGGACATTTAGCTGCGACTATTGACGGAATGCTCTTATTTGGCAAAAACCCCAAGCGGTTTCTTCCTCAATTGGGCATTCGAGCTATTTGCTACTTGGGCCCGGAGCCCGATTATGCAACCCGTGCGGACGAAGATCTCCAGGGTCCTATGGTTCCACTCCACGACCCTGAAGACGGGGAGGTTGTCAAGCTGGGCCTTGTGGATAAGGCGTGGGATTTCGTGCGGCGCAATACGACGCCCTCTGCCTATTTGGAAGGAGCGCGTCGGATCGACCGCTGGAATTTCCCGAAGAAGCGGTGCGTGAGGCCGTGGTCAACGCCCTCGTACACCGCGATTACAGCATCGTGGGAACCGACATCATGCTCGTCATCTACTCGGATCGCCTCGAAGTCGTCAGCCCGGGCCGCCTGCCCAACACGGTGACGCTCGCAGGGATGCGATTGGGGATGCGCTACGCACGCAATCAGACCCTGGTCAACGTGATGCGCGACTACGGTTATGTGGATGCGCGTGGCATGGGTATTCGAAACAAAATCATTCCTGGAATGCTCGCCCACAACGGCACCGAGCCTGACCTGATCGAAGAGGAGCACCGCTTCACCGTGCGCCTTTGGAAGAAACCGAAACACACATGATCCCCTGCGAGGGCAAACGCCTTGCTGAAGTCGACTTTCCCATCGCCGAAGTTTCGCGGCATGCGGTTCGGGAGAAGTCGATTCGGCACCGCCATTCCTCGACGTTGCACCTGTGGTTGATGAGGTGATCCCTGGCGGTGCTGCTTCCCGACTTGTGCAATTCTGATTGCCCGGAGGCGTCGATAAATATCCGAGGATTAACGAAATGCATGAAGTTAGATCAATTAATGACCTGTTGAGTCAGATCAGCCGCGGCGAAATTCTTCTCCCCGAGTTTCAGCGTGGCTACGTTTGGAACCGCAATCAGGTGCGGGGGCTGATGCAATCGCTCTACCGCAAGCATCCGACCGGCCACTTGCTGATCTGGCGCACCTACAAGCCATCGCTGGTACGTGGCGGCGTGGCGGCGCGTGACGGCCACTCCCTATTGTTGCTCGATGGTCAGCAGCGCGTGACGACACTCTACGTGCTGTTCAAAGGCGAGGCGCCGCGGTTCTACGAAGGGGAATCGCTGTTCTTCGACCTTTTGAACACATGTCCGCGCTCCCCGGTGAACTTGTTAAAGCGGTTGCCGAAAGTACCCTGGAGCCAGCGCCATTCCGGTCATCCCCTTTTGCCCCCCTTGGCGTCTCTTGGCGCTCTTCGCGAGAGTCAATTTCCAATTCTTTGTGCCTTTGTGCCTTTCTTCCTCCTAATTCCTAATTCGCGCCCTTGGCGCTTTCCCCCCTTCCCTTCTTCCATCCAAAACCGCTTCTCACCTTACAGTAGGAAAAAATACTTCAATACTAGGGCTGACCCCATCCGCCTGTTCCAGTTTGCGGGGGTCAGGCCACCACAAGGTAACAGTCGATTCGCCACAGAATCCACGGAAGACTCATATATTCATTACTTCTCATGGTGATTGGAAACTTCAAGAAAACCCTTGAAAGGGCCTCCACCAAATCTTGTAATTTATTACCCTTAATGGGAATACACATGCTCCCAACGCCGTCGCAAAGGTGGAATCGGAGTTAGGGCAATAATCCGTTTGCATAACTTTATGGAGATGCGAGTAGTAAGCAATCGAGATGTAGATGCTACCGATGGGTGGTCGCTCATTGATGTCGTTGGGTTGGGGGTCGCCTTTTCGATTGCCGCTTTGGCTTCAACCGGCTGCGACTCGCTCTTCCCCCGTGGGGACCTGCAAAAACTCTCTCTTTGGGCTACCGACACCAACGTGGAGGTGGCGGACAGGTCCTTCACCAAGGTTGATCTGGACCCAAATTTCGGTCGCGGACAGCGAACCTACAGCGCAACCGTCGGATATGGCGTCCAACGCGTATTCATTCTTGGTCTTCCCCCGATTTTGTGGACACGAACAGCGTAGCGTATGTTCATGTTAGGTTATGGTTTTGATTTTGGAAGTGTTTTTGAAGAAATGCTTCTGGTGAAAGGTATCCCAGGGTGCTGTGCCTTCGACGTTTGTTATAAAAAGTCTCGAGGTAATCGAAGATGGCCAGGCGGGCCTGCTGCTTGGATTCGAACACGCCGTTTTGGGGAAAGCATTCGCTTTTGAGGGAGGCAAAGAAGCTCTCGCAAGCGGCGTTGTCGTAACAGTATCCTAGCGCGCTCATGCTCTGAATCCAACCAAAGTCGTTCAATTGCTGCCGCACTTGGTGACTGGTATACTGGCAGCCACGATCTGAATGAAAGAGGGCTTTGTGAAAACCTCCCACTCGATTCCTGGTCTGGTGAAGGGCTGAAACGACCAGACCGGAGGCCAGGCTCTCGGCCACCTTGTAGCCCTGAATTACGCGGCCGAAGAGGTCCATCACGACCGCTAGATACAACCAGCCTTGCCGAGTGGGGATGTAGGTGATGTCGCTGACCATGATTTGGCCGGGCCCGGTCGGGTCCGGAGCCTCGGCCAGACGGTTGGGCGCTGGGAGGCTGCGGGGATCCTGCCGGGTCGTCTTGGGCCGGAAGGGGCTACCCCTACAGGCTTTTAGAGCATTTTGCTTCATCAGCCGGGCCACCCGGTTAACCGAGCAGCGAAAACCCCGCTGGTTGAGCTCCACGCTCATGCGAGGACTACCGTAACAGCGGGTGTGCCGGTCGGCATGGATCCGTTTGATTTCGCTCAGGAGGAGCCGATTTTGGCGGCGGCGCGCTCCCGCCTTACCCCTGCGCCATCGGTAATAACCACTCCTGCTCACAGCCAGCGCCTGACAAAGTTCAACCACTCTATAGATTGCCCGCATTTGATCGATCAGCGCATACCCAGCTGCGGGTCCTCGGCCAGTATGCTCGCGGCTTTTTTTAAGATCTCTCGCTGGCGACGCAGGTAAGCGTTTTCCCGGTTTAGCCGACGGATCTCGCGGGCCATCTCTTCGGGATCGTTCAAGGGGCGGGAAAGTCCCTGCTGGTCGGAGGGGTCCCCGAAGAGATCCTTGCGCCACTTCCTGAGGCTCCCATCGGAAATCCCCAGTTCACGGGCCACCTGCTTGAGGCTGTTGTTACTGTGCAAATAGAGTTCAACGGCTCGACGTTTGAACTCCTCATCATAGGTTCTGTGGGTTCTTGGCATGTCTAATGATCTCTCTCAGACTGCGCTGTTCGTGTCCACAAAATCGGGGGAGGTTCAGTTGAACTTTGTCAGGCGCTGGCTGTGAGCAGGAGTGGTTATTACCGATGGCGCAGGGGTAAGGCGGGAGCGCGCCGCCGCCAAAATCGGCTCCTCCTGAGCGAAATCAAACGGATCCATGCCGACCGGCACACCCGCTGTTACGGTAGTCCTCGCATGAGCGTGGAGCTCAACCAGCGGGGTTTTCGCTGCTCGGTTAACCGGGTGGCCCGGCTGATGAAGCAAAATGCTCTAAAAGCCTGTAGGGGTAGCCCCTTCCGGCCCAAGACGACCCGGCAGGATCCCCGCAGCCTCCCAGCGCCCAACCGTCTGGCCGAGGCTCCGGACCCGACCGGGCCCGGCCAAATCATGGTCAGCGACATCACCTACATCCCCACTCGGCAAGGCTGGTTGTATCTAGCGGTCGTGATGGACCTCTTCGGCCGCGTAATTCAGGGCTACAAGGTGGCCGAGAGCCTGGCCTCCGGTCTGGTCGTTTCAGCCCTTCACCAGACCAGGAATCGAGTGGGAGGTTTTCACAAAGCCCTCTTTCATTCAGATCGTGGCTGCCAGTATACCAGTCACCAAGTGCGGCAGCAATTGAACGACTTTGGTTGGATTCAGAGCATGAGCGCGCTAGGATACTGTTACGACAACGCCGCTTGCGAGAGCTTCTTTGCCTCCCTCAAAAGCGAATGCTTTCCCCAAAACGGCGTGTTCGAATCCAAGCAGCAGGCCCGCCTGGCCATCTTCGATTACCTCGAGACTTTTTATAACAAACGTCGAAGGCACAGCACCCTGGGATACCTTTCACCAGAAGCATTTCTTCAAAAACACTTCCAAAATCAAAACCATAACCTAACATGAACATACGCTACGCTGTTCGTGTCCACAAAATCGGGGGAAGACCGAATCAGTTTCACCGCTTTGAGCAAGGTGCGCGTCACGTCACCCAAAAGCGCCCAATCGACCGGAAAGTGAATGTTTGCCTCCAGACAGGTCGAATCGACCAGGCAAACCGAAAGATCCTCCGCCTGCTCCACTCCCAGTTGCCAGCAATTGCTCTGATCGCCCGCGAGCTCAACCAGCCGGGTGTTGAACGCGCGCAATTGTTCATCGGTGAAACACTTCGAGGCGCGGTGCAGTGTACTCTTCGAGGTCCACCTCACCCCAACCAGACTGCGGCATCCGCAAAAATCGGTCAAAAGATCACTGCTGGCCAACGTCATGGAAAAAGCTTCAAAGCCTGGAAGACCCAGCAAGTGACGCAGCAACTCCACCCGTAACGAGTAAACCGCAAGCTGCGCTTTCTTATTGCGCACAGCGCCCGAGGCGCCCGGCGGCAACAGCGACAAACCGAAGCGGATGGCCAAGTCTTCCAACCCACCTTGGGTCAGATTATCGTCGAGTTGCCGCAAATCCTCGACCAGACGGTCATAATCACGATTGCGCAAAACTGGGGTTAAAGCTGGACGAAGCAACCTTTGAACGGTTACCATATCATCAGAATAGGTTTCTATTGATTCGTTCATACCAAATTATAGAGGCATTATTTAGTGCGAATCGAGGTTTTTCTCCTCTTTTCGCCCAATTTCTTTTAGCCTAATGCTTTGTCCCACAATGGTTTAGACCCCCTGGGACAGGCTCTATGATAAACCCCAGAAAAGGTCCTAATCACGCCAAACGTATTGACTGGATGTGCAATCGTTTCGGTATTGCTACGCCTAATTGGGCGGAACCTCAATTAGGTTCCAATACAACTATTCTGGCTGGGATTCGGAACGATACGTTTCATGAAGCACTATTCATGGATGCCCCACTGGGGTTCGCGACTACTGCAGGAGGTGTAACTGAAAACCTGTTGCTTGAAATGAATGGCCTAATATCTCGAATTTTGCTAGCACTTATTGGCGCGGAAGATGCAGAATATGTGCAATCTCCCGTAAATTTGGGAAACATTGTTTTGCTCAAGCTTGGTTAAAAGTATGCCGGTTGCGCTGACCACTATCGGCTTCTCGGAGGATGTCGGTGACCTGTTCTGAGGCATGGCATTTTCTTCATGGATGATTTTTTTGCCTGGGCTACGGCATACTCTCCGCACGAAAAGGAATGTTGAAGTTGATATCCTCTTTGGAAATTCTTTCGGCTTTGATTCCAATATCTTCAGCCATCTCCTCCAAGATGTCGCCCAATGCCTCAAAATCGTCTTGGTCCGTCCATTTTCCATACTGGTTCCAAAGCACTTGTTGGGCAGCTATCAGTCTTTTATAGAAAGGATCAAACCATGCGAACTCCTTGTTGGCGATAAGTTTCGGTGGGTGTGTCTCCGGGTCGTCATGAGCAAGAGCCGCGCCCAGAAAATATGAAGCATAATTCATCAGGTCGCCCAACATGCCGTAAACTTCCTCAACAATTTTCCTTACGTCGCCATGGATTTTGTACTTCCTAATTCTCTCAAAGCAATCGTTTCGTGTTGTCCCTAGCACTTTGCACAGGGTTTCCAGGTATCCCTCTGTCGGATCGTAACCGAAGGCCCCTGTGATTTTGCAAACCGCATATTCATCCCAAGATCCAAGGATCGCTTCCCATCGCAAACGGTCCAGAATATTTCTGTGTTGCTTCTGCAAGAGAATACCTGGAAAGCACTTGTCATACATCGCTGTTACCTCGACATGTGCGCATTCATGAGCGATAAGGTGCAGGGATAGGAAAAATAACTCGGTCTCTTCCATTGGCTCCTCAAACAACCTCCATAAGCCGCGTGCATCAAACACGAGATGGGTTCGCAGCTTCCCGTCCCGAATGACACTAGGTGCCATCCCCACCCCTAAGGTCCCTAATGCAGCATCTTTTGTAGGGGTGAGTTTGTATTTTGTTTTGTAGCCGCGATCCAATCCGGCGAGCGATCCTTCATAGTCAAATGAAACAGTTACGCCATCCAGATTGGAAATATCTATCTTCTGACTAATGACTCTCAAGCAGGAGTTAATCCTATACAACGCGTTTTTTGCATACTCCTCATCTTCGAAGCCATGAGCAGACAATTTAAGATTTCTTGGGATAGTAGGGCATTGTTGAAGCTCCTCCTGCGAATTCAGGTTATCAGGCATTGGTCTAACTTCTCTCTTTGGCTCCTGCCATTCTTTAGAACTCTTTCAATATTTCAATTATACTTTGACATTGCTTTGACCTTGCGGTTTTGCGGCAAAATGGAGGATAGAGATAAAGGAAGCCATGCAAGTAAAGTCGGGGTGAAAAATTGGACATTCAAACTAACCCTCCGGATGGTTGAGCCAGTCTCCTTGTCGTTCATCCCCTTGTGTAGGGCGTCTGCTGGCAGTCGCGACGGAGGCTCCCCTTGCGCCAAGATTATCTACATTCAACTGCGGACCAGCGCAAATACGGTCTAAGAGGTCGGCTTGCTGAGGTTCGAGTTTGACCAGACGAGCGAGAACATGCAGCAGGTTCATCAATTCCGTGGTGTATTCTGCGAGCCAGCCATTGGGTTGGATGCCGGTGAGGCGAGATGGCGGTCGGCGAGTACCGATGATGGGACGGGAACGGTCAAGTCGGCGGTAGCTGAACCATTGGTTGAGCACTTGCTTGCCGGACACCTCATATTCCCACACTTTGAGCGGGACGTTATTTACAAACCCTTGTCCGATGTGAAGTTTACGAGCGGCGGCCTCATATTTGATGTTGTTCGGGAATCGCGCGGGATCAGTCGAAATCCCGCCGCCCTTTGGAATAACAGGGCGTTCGTCCGCTGACATGCGAGGGGCTCTTTTGGGCCTCCCGGCGCTAGGGTCGGAGAAGCGGTCACCAAAGCAGTGGAGCCAAATGACTTCGCTCCCTATACTGATTGCTTCGCGGAAAAGCGAGGCATCGCCAGTCATTGGAAACCGCAGACCCGGCTGAACGAGATTGGGTTGGAAGCGAGCTGAGTACGCAGGATGTGCCGCGACGGCAGCGAAATAGGCCATAACGTCCTGGGCGCTGATCTTGATGCCTAAAGAATTAGCCAGCTCTTGAAGGAATGCGACCTTGATGTTCGGCTGTTGTGCTTTTCTATCTGCCCATAGTGGAAATACACGGCCTCCGCGTCCACTATAGTGGTTTAAATCTGGCATCGACGCAGAAAATGTGACAGCCGGACCGGAGGTTACTGGAGGTTGGTGCTGCGCGGTCATGTATACCTGTTGGGCGGAATGGTTTGCCCAAAGAGTGGGGTTGGGTCGATTAATGAGTCGCCCGTCAGGAATGATCCATTGTCGATCAAAAGAGCGGAAAGCATAGCGAACGGGTCGGATTAACGGCGCAGTGTCGGATGCAACAGACAAGGAGCGATACTCATGACCATACAAGCCTTGGCGAAGGGGCTTATTTACGTGCTTGTCTCCTGGTTTGCCGCCTCTGAGATGGGGATGAAACAGGGATTGTTTCGTCTCGGGATCGGTTTCCGATTGAAGTACGTGCCATCGACGCTCAAGTGAGGCCCGATCGGGTGAAATAACCCAAGTTCGCCCAGGCATTACGCCGGAACCGTCGTAGTTGAACAGATCGGCAAGAGGGAGATACCTGGCCCACTGTCCAGTGGCCTTTGGCAAGAAGGAAGAGCGGGGGTCGGACGGACAGTCAGTCCACTCGTCGTCTTCAAGCGAAATTGCTGCAAGCGCTTCAAACTTGTGATTCCGGTTTCCTTCTGGCAGAACGCGATAACGGACCCGGGCCGGAGCGGGTGAACCTTGTTCCGTTATCCGAAGCGCCATGACGATGCAAATCGGTTGCTGTACTCCTTGGAAAATCCTTGTGGAGACTCCCGGTTGGTGCCCTTCCGGCGAGCAGTCGATTACCCAGATCTCGTCTGCGTCGCGGCGCAAGTCGGCGCGCATCTTCTGGAAACCAGGTCCGTTTAAGAAACCCGCACCGGAGATAAAGCAGACGATTCCTTTCCGGTCTGGTTTACGGCTTTTGATCTTATTGGGTTCGCCATCGCCGAAGACCTTCCAGGTGGCCCACCGCCAGAAATAAACGTAGAGGTTACGAAGATGCTTAGCATGTAATCCCACGTTCCAGTCCGTGGGCGGCATCCATTCGAGTAACGGGGCCATTGCCTCGTCGCCAATTATACCGCTCTCAATCCAGCCCCCGAGCCCCTTCGCTTTCTCCTTATAGGGCGGGTTCCCGATAACGACAGTAATCTTTTCCTGACGCTTGATCTCATTCGCTTGCCTGCGGGACTCACCAATGGGCTTGAGAATCTGCGGGAGGTAGTTCTCCTCAGCGTAGGGGTTGCCGAGTGTGTCGGTAACATAGAGCCGCATCGCGGGTGCGGCTTTAGGATTTTCAAGCAGCGATTGCAGTTCGGCAAGGATGCGCAACTGTGCTACGGCGAAGGGGCCGAACTGGATTTCAAATCCGATGAGACGGGATACGGCGGCTTCAACCACCCCGGGGACGGCCCCCGGCCCTTGGTCTTCCTTGGTCGTCTCTGCGATTCGACGAAGAATGCCAAGCAAAAAAGTGCCGGTTCCTGTGGCCGGATCTGCCACGGTTACGTCAGGGGAAGCAAGCCCCTCCCACAAAGCGAACCTCCGGTTGGACCGCAACGCATCATCGACCAGCCTGACCATCGCGCGAACGACTTCCGGTGGAGTGTAGTAGGAACCCGTCTTCTTGCGTAATTCATTGTCGTAAACGCTCAGAAAATGCTCGTAAAAATACAGCCAGGCTTCTGGATCGCTTTTGCTGACGGCGGGCCAGTCAACGACGTCCAGCACGCGCGAGAGCGTGGCGAGCGAAGTCTTAAGTGCCTTTTCGTCGTCAGCGTCGTCCGTGAGGAGGCGAAGTGCCGCACCAATAAGTGTGTTGGTGCGGCGCAGTTCGAGAGCCACTCGATCAAGGCCACCGGCAAGGGGAATGTTGCGTGCCCTAGCCATCAGTAGACCAAACGTGACGGCTTGAGCGTAGCCATCGGCAAAGGCATCGTCAGTTGCACTCGGAAACAAGAGCTTTCGCCAGTCCTTGGCAAGGTTTGTAAGTGAATAGGAACCTCTGCCCAATTGTTCCGCCACCTCTTCACGTAGCAGACGGCATAGACGAGCCGTGACTTCAGCGAGTTGTGCGACGGAACGGGGCGGCTGCGGTTGCCATTGGAAAAAGTCGGCGAAGAGTGGCACGAGGCTACATGGAGATGCCAGTTTGCTGCCCGAAGTTGCAATGTCGCCCTCCAAACAAACGATGTTTCCTGTGAGTTTGCCGTCACGCCAGAGGCCAAACTCGTTTCCGTCTGTGTAGATCAGGTTGGGGAGTGTCTGAAGCTTCTCCCATTGATCCTTGTCGTGTTTGTCGTGAAACCGACGTGGGTCCGCCCCTTTGCCAGGTGCCTTGACTTCGACGAAACCCATGAGGGCATTCTTCAGTGTAAGGGCGAAATCCGGACGGGTCTTGATATCAGCGAGGGATGTCTCGCCGACCGCGACAACGTCGGATGGAGAGAGCCCACAGAGTGCCGCAAGATTTAGGAAGAGAGCGTCCAGCGGCGCGCGGAGTTGGTCCTCAGGTGAGCCGGTCGCGCTCGGATTTGCGAGCTTCGATTTGGCTTCACGGCCGAAGCTGGAAATGGCCTCTTGAAGGGGCATGCACAATGGCTATCCTGGAGTTAGGCAGGGGTCCTTCCCAAGGAATAGCAGGAGCCCGATGGTAAACTGGTGGGTTAAAGCTGGTTTATGCGGTGTTTGATTCGCGGACATTATTGTAATTGTCGGACTGTGTTCATGGTGTTTGCAAGGTTGGTTGTGGTTTATTGTTTGCCCACCAGAATCCCATTTGCAATTGCCCAGTTTACGGGGGACAGGTCAAAATCTCGTTTTAATTGGGAATCGGTAGCATAGGTTTGAGAACTTAGTCGCCTAACTGCGATGCGAATGCTGGCGGATTGCAGGAGGGAAGAAGAATTAGGAATGAATAGCCAGGAAAAATAAAACAAAAGAGTAGACGAGTGGGCCAGCCAGTAGGCCAGCCCGCCTCGTCCCTCATCGAACCGAGTATACAGATTTTCAATTGACGGCTCTCATGCAAACGTCACAGTTCGACTGTTGAAGATTGTTCTTCGCCTTACGGTAGAGCTTCCATCACAAAGCAAGGAGGCCTTCCACTGGCTTCCCGGACATGGGTTTGACCGGAGGCATGGGAGTCAGCTTATTCCGTAGGGGAGAGGTTGCTCTCAAGAGGCCTCCTTTCTTTTGATAGCGGCATGTTTACAGTAGGGTCCTTTTGCTCCACAGGTTTTCACCAGCTTCCCAGCTACTATGGACTCCTCTGATGAAAAAGGCGGTTTAAAACCGCCCCAACCGAGTCAATTTCAAACCGCCATTGACACTGAGACCTCGCTTCGGCCGATGGCATGGTTTTGGTTTCTCCTGCTTCGTTATCCATCGCCTGACCGTGGGGGGCAGGACACCGGGGAGGCTTCCTTGTTAGCTCCGGTTCTCTTTCGGTGCGTGCTTTCATCAGTCACCCCGCCCCACCCCTCAACTGCAAATGACCTTTGCTTAGTTGAGAGTCGCAGGCTCCACCATATCCGGGAGGTTGGCCACTGGGGGTTGACAAGGAAACTCTGGAATTGCATTTGTTTATTTGAGAATCTCTTCGATTGCAATCAATTGCTTATCTAGATCCTCTTTTATCTGGCATTCCCATATTCTGACAACCTTCCAGCCTTCGCTTTTTAGTTCTGCGTTCACTTTTTTGTCTCTCAAAATATTTGCGAGAATTTTCTTTCCCCAAAATACCCCATTAGACTTTGGCTTAGTGTAATGCCGAGCACACTTATGCCAGAAACAACCGTCTACGAAGATTGCTACCTTTGGATTAGAAAAAAACAAGTCTGGTTTCCCAAGTAATTTACTCTTTATCCTATATCGGTAGCCTCTCTTCCATAACGCTTTTCTTAAGATCAGTTCAGGGCTTGTGTTTGATCCCTTAATTTTCGACATGCAGTAACTGCGCTGTTTTGGGGTTAGCACGTCCATTTTCCCTAAGGCTTTCTCAATTTTAAATTAATCGCTTGTTCAGGTTCGAAATCCAGTAAGTTTGGGTCGATTGAAAAACTATCAACAGTAATGCCATCTTGTAGTTGCTCAATTTTTTCGATGGTGCTCTCAGCAAATTCTCTGAGTTTTCCTGATATTCGGAATTTAGCGGAATCAGGCTTTAATTCGTAAATCCTGTAGATTCGATACTGAGTTTTGGGGTTAGCCATTTCGTTTAAACAGCAACGACTCGAAGAATCCTTTACCGTTCGACTTCATGAACCTCTTATAAAATTTTTCGTCCGTTTCGAATTTTTGTCTCAGCTCTTTTTCATCTAAATAAAGGACTTTCCCTATTTTGGTGAATACAGCCTCCCAGTTTTCGATGTCGTAAGCGTTGTAGGCTTGGAAAAGGAGATCCCACGATCTGGCTGTGACGCGAACCCCCTTCCCCCGGCTCCCGAACAATTTCCACATTGCATCCGACTCTTCTTCCAAGGTCCAAGATTGGCAATAGAGTTTGCGGCCTGCTTTTTGCAGGGGTACAGGCATGCCATCTCGGTTGATCAGTTTTGCGCGGAATAGAGGGTTTTCGAATTTGTCGTCCCAATTGAAAGGGCAGGTCAGGGTTAGTTTTCCTCGAATTATACTATAAAGCTCTTCGACTGAACAGTAGCGGTGTATTTTGTTGCCTCCTTCAAGTCCGTTCAAAAGGTCGCATGTTGACGGATTTACCAACTCCTTTGGACGTGTCATTGTTTATTCATGTAGAAGCATGGATCGGGCTCAATCCCGTTCCCAGCCGGTCGAACCGGAGGGCCGCCAACATTGGCGAGGAGATTACTCGACGGGCGATAACTTCTTGGCTTGCTTGTCGCGGACCCGGAGGAAAATCTCGTAGGCCAAGTGCTCATGCGCGACAGAACGAAACTCGGTGTCTGTCATCACCCTGGAGAAGATATCTTCGTTGCCTTCCATTCGTGAGATGAACAACTCGTCCAACATGGTATCCAGATAAGAGGTGAAATCTCTGAAGTTATTGGCGCGAGCCGCCTCCGCTATGTTCTCGTTGTTCTCCGCCGAGGCCCGAATCTGATCGAAAAATAACTCATCCGCTTTCGTGAAGTTTGTCCCAAAGCGTTCGTTGAGGCGGTCTATCAAGCTAGAAAGTGCCACCTCCTCGACTTTGAGCTGGGCTGTGCCAACGTCGGTAGGACCCTTGAGGGGTTTGGCCTCGCCTTCCGAGAGGTCGATAGGGCCTTGGGGGGTTATCTGCTGAAGCCGGAAGAACCGTAGGGCCACTTCATCGTCGAGAACGAAAGGCCGGCCATCTCCTGGAGGAGGAAGCTTCAATAGAAGTTTACGGACGAAAGCGTAGAGCCGTTCAAGCTCGGGGTCCTGATACGGAAGGATCTGGGACAGGAAGGCGTAGAGGTTTCGATAGGCCGTTAACTGGCCGCGAAACTCTTCTCGCTCTTCTTCCTGGCGATATTTGAAGCGCTGAACGACAGCATCAAGGATGGCGTTCATCTCGCGATGGTCCTTCTCCGAGAGGCGCTGCTTGGCGCGATACCAGACTTCAGCGAAGGCGGTTACATCAGCGGGCGTGAAGATCGCCCATTCAAGCAGGCGGTGTTGCAGTTCCGAAAGGCGATGCGGGTCGGCGTTCTCGCCTACAGGCGTCGTCTCATAGTAGGGTTTGAACGCCTTGTAAATGTCACCTTCTTCGTTGGCGAAATCGAGGACGAAGGTGCGGGACTTGCCGGGTACGACCCGGTTGAGTCTTGAGAGCGTTTGAACCGCCTGAACACCGGCCAGACGCTTCACCACATACATCGTTTGCAGCAACGGCTGATCGAAACCGGTCTGATATTTCTCTGCGACCAGAAGGACCCGGTAATCTTCGCGTTCGAAAGTTTCAGGTAGCTCGCTTTCGGAAATGCCGTCATTCATGGCGACTTCGGTGTAGGAAGATCCGGGATCGTCCGGGTCTTTGACCGTGCCCGAGAAGGCCACCAGCGACCGGATGCCGGAGTAGCCCTGATCCCTTATGTAGCGATCAAAGGCGAGCTTGTATTTTACGGCGGCAAGACGGGAGCCTGTGACAACCATTGCCTTTGCCCGCCCGCCGAGCTCGGACATCACAAAAAAATGGAAATGCTCGACGATGACGGAAACGACTTGCTCGATATTGACGGGGTGCAACTCCAGGTACTGAGTAAGGACCTTCGCGGCTTTCCTGCGCGGCACATTGGGATCATCCTTGACCTGTTTAATCAGGCCGAAGAAGCGTTTGTAGGTGGTGTAGTTTTGCAGCACATCCATGACGAAGCCTTCCTCGATGGCCTGCCGCATGGTGTATTCATGGAAGGGTGACACGCCGGTCG
Organism: Opitutales bacterium; assembly: GCA_965218995.1. GTDB lineage: Bacteria > Verrucomicrobiota > Verrucomicrobiia > Opitutales > UBA2995 > JAABVD01. Next base: position 1,584,323 of record CBDCML010000003.1, on the reverse strand, counting down.
GCCCTGGCTCGTCGAATAGCGCCTTGGTCTTAAATTTTGGGGTGGCTGTGAAGGCAAAGAAGCTGAGATTCGGCTGCCGGGCGCGTTGCAGCGCATCGCGGGTCGCCGCCGCCTTCGCCTCCTCGGAGAGATCGTCATCCTCTTCGTCGGAAAGCTGGGTGGCAATGGCAGCTTCGATCCCTTCCTTGTTAAGCATGCCTCTGAGAGCGGTTGCAGTCTCGCCGCTTTGCGACGAATGGGCCTCATCCACGATAACCGCAAAGCGCTTTCCAGCCGTGTCGATCTTCACTCCTAAGCCTTTCTTCTCAAGGGCCGAGAGGGCCTGCGAGATGAAGGGGAATTTTTGGATCGTCGTGATGACAATGGGTGTTCCCTGGGACAGCGCTCGGGCGAGTTGCTTGGTATCCTCGTCGATTTTCTCGACCACGCCGGTCTTGTGCTCTAACTGGTAGATCGTCGATTGCAATTGCTGATCGAGCACGCGCCGGTCGGTCACGACAACGACGGAGTGAAACACCTTCTCGTCACGCTCGTCATGCAGGCTGGCCAGTCGGTGCGCGAGCCACGCAATCGAGTTGGACTTGCCGGAACCGGCCGAATGCTGTACCAGGTAATTCCGGCCGGAGCCGTTGGCCTTGGCGTGCGCGACGAGTTTCCGAACCGCGTCTAGCTGGTGGTAGCGCGGAAAGATCATTGTCTCCTTCCGAACGGTGCGCACACCCTTGTCGGTCTTGACCTTCTTTTCCTTCACTTCCAGGTGCATGAACCGTTGCAGGATTTCAAGCAGGCTGTCGGCCTGTAGCACCTCGTCCCACAGGTAGTGGGTCTTCCAGTTCCCCTCGACCGGCGGGTTGCCCGCTGCGTAGTTATTACCCCGGTTGAAAGGCAGGAAATACGTCTCTTTGCCCCTGAGGCGGGTCGTCATCCACACCTCGTCCGGGTCAACGGCGAAGTGGACCAAGGCACGTTTCTTGAACGCAAACAACAGATCGCGCCCATCCCGATCATCCTCGTACTGGGAAATAGCATCGGCGGCCCGCTGTCCGGACAGTGGGTTCTTAAGTTCGGCGGTGACGACGGGAATGCCGTTGACCGCAAGGGTCACGTCGATGATGCAGTGACGGTTTTTGCCGTCCGCCTTCTTCATGACCGAGGTGAAGGTGACTTGGCGCGTGATCGTCAGCCGGTTCCTGGCGTTATTCTCCGCAGCCTCAGGATTCATGGTTGTGTTCGGCCGGAAATAGGCCATTCGGAACGTCTTGCCGTAGCATTTGAACCCGTGGCGCAGGACGTGGAGCGTGCCTTTAAGCTCCAGCTCCTTCGAGAGGTTGTCCAGAACGGTCGCGGAGGTCTTAGGCCCTAGAAGCGCCTCCAATGCCTGCCACTTTGCCGGTTGGCTGTCCTTCAGGAAGCCGGAAACATCGGCGGGGAATAAGGCGAGTTCTTCATCATAGGCGTTCGGCTTCCGCTTTTTAAATCCGCCGGAATTGGTCAGTTCGGCTTCAATTGCCGTCTCGAAAGCACGTTCTGTATGGCTAGGCATGGACTAGATTACCAGCACGGAGGCGTTCTGAAGGGCAGTCAAGGGCTGCCCTCGGACCTCGTCAAAGTGATAGTAGCGAATGGATGGATCGGCATTCAACTGCCGGTTAGGATCTAGGTACGCATCTGCATCTTCCTTGTCCCCAAACAGGAACTTTCTCACACGTATCTTTCGCGTGTTTTCTGTGTAGTGCTCAATTGTCTTTTTGAGGGACCTCACCCAGCAAACACCCGCCCGAAGCTGCTCCCTTACTGCACTTCCGGCAATGCTACCTGACTTAAACTCGATACAATCAGCGCAAAACGCTTTTCGGTTCACATAGAAAATCACAAAATCGCAGCGTTTCGACCAAGGTTTCGCATTATCATCGAGAAAGTGAAATAGAGGCGGTTTGCTCCTTTTCTTTTGCAGCGGAAACTGATCGTGGTCGAGCTTGAAGGCGAGACCAAGCCCAGGCAGTAGAAGCCGTAGCTTACGGGTCTTGGCCCGTGTTGCAGGGGGTGGGGGAAAGTACTTCTCACGCAAAACGACTTCACCGCCATCGCCCTCGTGCATCACGTAGTAGTCGTTCACATAGGCCCTCAGATGGTTGAAATATGTGGGTGCATCGAGGGTCATAGCCGTTTTGCCAGTTGTCCTGTTACGGCAGCAGTGATTAGAGCGGAGCGGTACTCTTCAAGACGTTCAAGCGAACGCCCAATAAGCTCCAATTGACTATCGATCTCAGCACATGAAACTTCGATGAAATCGACGATGTCGTTCTGCTCACACCTTGCAGAAGGGTGCGATATCTGAAGGTTCGCATACTTTTCGGCACTAATATTCTGAATCGTGCTTTGTATGAATGTTGATCTCACCCACTCCCAGTAGGAAGTCGAATTAAGAAACCAGTAAAAAAAGCGAGCATCGTGTTTCTTCTCAATTCGAGCTCTAATCAAGTAGCCAGCGTAACAAGCTGTACCCCACGAAACTCTATAGATGAAGCTCTTCCCAACCGTCGCACCGCTTCGTGCCAAAAGAATGTCGTTAGGCTGTAGTAGAAACCCTTGCGCAACCTCAGGTGGCAAAGAGCGGAAGGTCTCGTCACGCAGTCGTCCAAACTCATCGACATCGGTAATTCGGACAAAGCGTGGCCATTCTGGTTCATCAAATTCTGCCGCGGCGTTGGCTCCATAAGAAAGCGGTTCCGAAGTGATGAACTTCAGACGAGACACTTCCCAATGCGCAGGGATGTCGCCCAGCCAATCGATATGGGAGGGTTTCATCGGGACGTCGGGGTTAAGGCCCTTGGTAACGGCACGGGTGATTAGAGCTTGGCGTTTCTCGGCCAAGCGGTCGAGAAGTTCCCGCTTCTTCTTGATCAGTCCGTCAATCCGTTCGGTCTTCTCGTCCAGGAATCGTGCGATTCGCCGCTGGGTGTCGAGGGGTGGTAGAGGTAGCGGTTGATGGCCAACAATCTCCCAATCTGCACGGGGCATCTTGGTCCCAAATGTCTCTGCATTGATCGTGTCGATGAAGCCCTTGGACACGAGTACGTAGAAGAGGAAGCGGGGCTCGACGGCATGCGATGGCCGTAAGCACAGCAACTCACCTGAACTCGCTCCATGGAATGTCGCGTGGTACACCTTGGCAAGGTACGGGCGGAGCTTGTTAAAAAGAACATCGTTTTTGTGAAACGTCCGGCTGTCTGCCTCTGCCGGTTTCGGCTTCTTGATCAGAAGTTTTCCCGTCCACGACTCGATATTCTCGTTCGAGATGTATGGAAGCGCCTCTTGCTCTTCTTGGGTCGTGCGCTTTGTGGACAGGTCAACTGACCACTTCAGCCAGTTGCTAACCCAACCTTCTGGGAGTTGCATCACCCATTCAGGCACTTCATCGCTGCGTGCGAAGTAGCTCATGAAACAAGCCCCTTCAGCAGCCCGGCGATTTCCCCTTCGAGCCTAGTGATGTCCGCCTCGATCTGATTGAGCGGACGTGGTGGCTTGTAGACGTGGAAATGCCGGTTGATTGGGATTTCGTAGCCGACTTTGGTTTTGCCGTAATTAACCCAGGCATCTGGCACATGGGGCAGCACTTCGCGTGCAATGTAGGCGTCGATGTCATTGCGGAAGGCATCGACCAACCGGTCGTTGGGCATCTTCGGCCCGTAATCCATGGGCAGAGGCAGCACTGTACCGGGTGGCAAGGGGATGTTCTCGGTGTCCTGAAGCTCACTGTCGGACTCGGGGTGTTTCTTGCTGTTTCGACAAATCTTGGCGTCTTGGTCGCGCTCTCCAAGAGCTTTGAAGATCGCCTTCTTTATCGGGACGTGAATTTTGAGGCCGGCGCGCTTCGCGGCCTTCATGACGTCAGTCCCAAACGCCTCGCGGTCCATGTAACACCCGTTGCCTTCGAGTGTCGCGAGCATTGTTCGAATAGCGTCCTGCTGCTTCCGCCCCGCCTTGATCTTGCGTTCGGCCGCCGCCGGGTCCTTCCGTTTCTTCGATTTTGCCAGCTTGGCGAAGGCGGTCTGGTCGTCTAGCGAGGCGATGCGCTCCGGCGCGGCCTCGAAGTTCATCCGCAAGGGGCGCTCGACCGTGACCTTGAGAAAGCCGAATTCCCGGTTCTCGAAAATGCGGGAAATGACGCGGATTTCAGTCGCGCTGTCGGTCTGGACCCTTGCCGTCTCGCCGTCCTTGTAGTTGCCATAGACGCGGGTGAGGTGGCGGATTTGCTCCTCGGAGATTTCGTTGCGCTTGTTGTTGAGGCTCTTCTTCATCTTCTGGAAGAAGCGGGTGCCGTCGATGAGTTGCACTTTGCCGCGACGGTCCGGCGGTTTGCGGTTCGTCACGAGCCAGACATAGGTGAAGATACCTGTGTTGTAGAAGAGTTGATCCGGTAGCGCCACGATGGTGTCAAGCCGGTCATTCTCGATGATCCACCGGCGAATGTTGGACGGCCCTGATCCTGCGTCACCCGAGAAGAGGGGGGAGCCGTTGAAGACGATGGCGATTTTGGAGCCGGGCCGGTCCACGTTCCCCTCTTCGTATGGATGCATCTTGGAAATCATGTGCTGGAGAAAGAGAAGCGAGCCGTCATTGATAGCTGGGAGCCCGGCGCCGAATCGCCCAGATAAGCCGAGCGTCTTGTGCTCCTGCTGGACAACCTGCTGTTGATCCTTCCATTCGACGCCGAAAGGCGGGTTAGCCATCAGGTAGTGGAAGCGCTCCCCCTCGAATCCGTCCCTAGTCTTGCCGTCGCCGAGGGTGTCCCCGAGGATGATGTTGGCGGTGTCTTGGTCCTTGATCAGCATGTCCGAGCAGCAGATCGCCCAGGACTCGTCGTTGTACTCTTGGCCGAAAAGTGCGAGATGCGCCACCTTGTTCTGCGCGAGGATCAGTTTTTGGGATTCGGAGAGCATTCCGCCCGTTCCACATGCCGGATCGTAGATGGTGCGGTAAATGCCTGGTTTGTAGACATCCTGCTCCCCGGTATAGATGAGGTTTGCCATGAGGCGAATGACTTCGCGTGGCGTAAAGTGATCTCCCGCTTCTTCGTTGGCCTGTTCGTTGAAGCGCATTACCAGATGCTCAAATAGATAGCCCATCTGAAGGTTATCGATCCTGTCTGGATGAAGATCGATATCAGCCATCGCCTTGACAACCGTGAAGAGGCGGTTGCTGGCGTCGAGCTTCTCGATCTGGTCAGCGAACTTGAACCGCTCGAAGATGTTACGGGCGGTTTGTGAGAAGCCGTTGATGTAGGAAACGAGGTTAGGTGCGATGTTCTCAGCATCGTCGAGAAGCCGGGCAAACGTGTAGGGACTCGTGTTGTAGAACGGATGCGTTCTGCTTGGATCAGCGGCCTTGCCAAGCAGGCGAGCCATCGCCGCTTCAGGCATCTGCTGCGCCTCTAGCTTCTTAAACTTCTTTAGAACGGCATCCTTGGTTGGCTCCAAGACGCAGTCGAGCCGACGCAAAACGACCATAGGAAGCATGACCAGCCGATACTGAGGAGGCCGGTACGGTCCCCTCAGCCGGTTGGCGATTTCCCAGATTTTCGATTTCAGCTCTTCGTGGGTCTGAATGGTCATGGCTAGTCTTCTCTTTCCTGGTCGCCGCCTACTCGTGGTTGCGTGGCAGCTTGGCGGGTCTTGCTTGGATTCCCGAGATAAAGCTTCGCGGATTCACCTAAAGAAAGGAATTAAGGAGGGTCGTTCAATATTTCATACTCCTCGTGGTTGCGTTCTTCAGATGCTTCCCAACGTGGCCGATAACGATCTTCTTTAGGTCTTCATCAAAAGCAAAATAAACGCGGAGGATCTTGGGGGGCTTATTGCCAAATTTTATGTGTGGCCAGATTTCGTATTGCTTGCCATTCACCGTAATTAGGCGGGTGGCGCGGATAGATTTATCCCTTTTCGATTGCCTGCCCTCACCTCTGGCGAATTCAAAACCGGAAATTGCGTGGAAACGGGTGGCAATGTTGCCGGGTTGGTCCTCCTCGAACTGAAGATTAAAGAGCGTTGTTCCGACATGATACAGCATATCAAAGGCACGATCTAAGACTTTAAATTGAGTATAATTAGCCGCAGACTTGTACGCCTCATTCGCAAAAAGCAACCGGTCTTTAAAAATCCGTGAAAAAATCCCGACTACATCATGTAAGTTTTTGACCCGGTCTTTCAGTTCCAACAACACTTCGTCTCCCTCATATTGTTTGTGCGGGGTCGATGATTCGCGGGCAGAGAGCTTCGACTTAAGATGCCAGACCTCGGATTCCTTCTCCTCAAGCTCCGACATCCAGTGTTCCGATTCCCGCTTTAGCGTTTGCTCCCTTTCCTCAAATTCTTGCTCCCTGGAATCCCACATCTCCTGGAATTCCTTCATGTCCTGACTGTGAGCAAGGCTTTCACTTAGTCGGTTCCGAAGAACCTCCATTCTCACCATTCGTCCAACATCGGATATATTGGTTATTGCGCGAGGTTCTTCCAAATCATAGAAGCGCAACAAATTGGAGACCAAACCCTGTCGCTGAATTTTATAATCGGAGTCCAGCGGGTCGAACCAGCGATGACGGTTCGGTCGGGGAGATGCCGGGTTCATTGGATAGAATACGCGATACTTTCCCGGGTGGATGCTAAGGTCCTTTGGGAGATAATGCTCGAGTTCCTCGGCAAGCTCAAGATCGTCATCTAATACCAAAACCTGAGATTTGCCTGCCAAGTCGTACGCCAAACAATTTGCTTCTTTTTTAAGCGTATCGGAATCAGGATTGAAAACGATCATGGCATAGCGACGCTCCGGAGACTGTATCAAATCTGCTAGGGGCTTTCCGTGGCGGATTTTTATAGGGACCGGCTTATCGAAAAGTCCGAACTCTTTTTCTCCGCTATAAACCTTCAATCCACTCTTTTCGGCAACGATGTAGCGAATGAACCCAGGCGTATTTATAGTTGGAATCGGATGTTCTATCGAAAGGTCATAACGGCTGCGTACATAACTGACCCGGCAATAGAAGGTAGCGACAGCGTCTTCCTCTTTAACGCCAATATCTACGTACCAACTGCGACCCCAACCTAGGTCGGAATCGCGATGAGTGTAACGCATTGCCCAGCCTCTAAAGTTATCTGAATAGACGGTATTCGTCCTTACGTAACTGTGCGTGGCGTAGAGTTTGCTCCAATTACATTTCTTAAAAAATTCTATGTTGGAGTCGCGGCAGAGTTGGTCTTCTTCATGTATCAAAAGCCATCCATAAACGATATTCTGGATAGTCGTCAAAGGCCTATAAGCATCATTTTTTTCAATGGCCTTAAAACAGGTCTGATAGTGCGTTACAGAATTTGTAATCATGCCATTATCCTCGCTTCCCGATGAGAAGTTCCTGCACGAGTGACCCTTCCTGCCCAGACGCTTTTAGCCTTGGACTGCTCTTTAATAGCCGCAAATGAATCGGTTGGAATCTCATACTACTTTTTTCTCAGCAATGATTCGTGTGGAAAGCTATGGAGGAGACCCCAAACTCCATACCAAGTCAATTGAGACTCTTGAAGGCTTGTTGATTATGGGGGTTGATTCTGGTCGATTGCTAGTCCTCCAGAATTTCATTTCCAATGGGTTTCCAACTGCGTTGCAATGCCCTTGCAAGAGGGCTGCAAAGGGTTTGCAGGAGCGCGTTTATCCCGAAACCGAGGTGAAAGTCGAAGGCTGCGATGAGCAAGAGGATCTGAAAAAAAAGAGTCTGGGAGCTGGAAGAGTCCGATTTTACAAAGCTCATCGCAGCCCTCGACTTTCACCCACCCCGACTATGCCGCTTGGATACACCTCCCGCCCAAGCTTTCTCTCACTGATCGACCGCCTGGGCGGATTCCGCTGTGTAGAGCTGGATGATCCACCTGGCGAAGCGGTTGGTAACCCTGACCAGATCTTCCAGAATGAGGTAAAGGGACGGGACCAGCAGCAGGGTGATGAAAGTGGCGAACAAGACTCCGAATGACAGGGAGGTGGCCATGGGGATGAGGAATTTGGCCTGGAGGCTTTTCTCCAGCAGGATGGGGAATACCCCGACGAAGGTAGTGACGGAGGTGAGCAGTATGGGCCGAAACCTGACCATTCCTCCCCGAATGACGGCCTCCCTGAGCGGGACCCCCTGCAAACGCAGTTTGTTGATGTAGTGCACCAGGACGAGGGAGTCGTTTACCACCACGCCGGATAGGGCGATGATGCCCAGGAACGACAGGGTGCTCAGATCCTGAAAGGTGCCCAGATCCTGGAAATTGACCATGTGGCCCAGAATCGCTCCTGCGATCCCGAATGGGATCACCGAAATCACTACAAGGGGCTGGATGTAGCTCTTGAAGGGAATGGCGAGCAGGGCGTAGATGGCTATGATGACGAAGAGCATCCCGGAAAACAGGACGGGCTGGAGTTCCTCCCAGTCCTTGGCTTCCCCGCTCTTGACCGGGACGACCCCCGGGTATTTGGCCAATACTTCTTCCGTGATGGAGGGTTGAACCTCTTTACCCATCAGTTGATAAATCCTTTTCTGGTAGGGGTTCATCGGATAAATGGCCTCATTGATTTCGGTGGGACTGGCAATGTCCTTGTCCGCAATGGCCTGCACGTTGACGGACCTCTGGCGGTCGATGCGGGAGATGCCGGGATATCCGATGCCAAAGGCGATGTCGGCGACCTCCGAAATGGGAACGGCGCCGCCGGACTTGGTGCGGATGTACATGTTCTCCAGATTGCCTATGGATTCCCGTTCCGCCTTGGGGTAGCGCACCATTACCCGCACGTCGTCCTGTCCCCGCTGTATGCGCTGGGCCTCGCCGCCATAGAATGCCCGGCGAACCTGCCGGGCTAGATCCGAGGCGTTCAGTCCGAGAGCGTGGGCATTGTCTTTCAGGGTGATCTTTATTTCGTGCTTGCCCTCGGAATAGGTGTTGCGGATGTCGTAAATGCCCTCGAATTCGGCCAGTCGTTGCTGGATTTCCAATGCGGCGGCCTGGAGTTGCTCGAAGTCCGGACCGGTCAGGCGGATGTCCACGGGCAAGCCGACCGGTCCACCCGCGCTGGCGGTGAAGGTCAATCGGCGGGCACCGGGCAGTTCCCCCACTTTTTCCCGCCAAGCCTCGGCCACCTCGAAGGAATTCGAGTCCCGAATCTCGCTCTTGGCCAATTCCACGATGATGGATCCGATATTGCTGCCGATGGTGGTGCTTTCCGGATTGGGCCCGCCCGTAAGGGTGAAAAAGCCCACAAATAATCCCTTGTGCAGCACGGGGTCGATCTCCCCGCGAGCAATCGCTTCCTGGGAAATCTCATTCAGCGCCTTGTCCACTCTTCGCATGGCCCGGGCTGTTTCCTGGGCCGGGGTTCCCTCTGGCATTTGCAACTCCACTTGAATGAAATCGCTGGGCACATCGGGAAATTGCACGAACCGTATCCATCCTCCAATTACCAAGCCAATCGAGATAGCCAGTATGGCGAGGAAACCGGCCCAGGTGGCGTAGCGATACTCCAGGGCAATTTTCAGATTCGGTTGATAGATATGTATTACGAACCATTCCAGACCATCGGATATTCTCCGCTGCAGTCGCGAAAGCGGATTGAGTTCGGACCGGCTCCTTTTATCCCCCACTTTGCAGAGCGACAAATGATAGGGCAGAACCAGTTTGCTTTGCACCAGTGAGAACGCCAGGGTGGGTATGACTACCAGAGGAATGGTGACCAAAAATTTTCCCATGAGCCCCGGAAGGAAAAACACCGGGCAAAACGCCACAATGGTCGTGAGCACGGCAAAAGTAACCGGAGTCGCAACCATATGAGTCCCGCGTATGGCGCTTTCCACCCCCGGGCCGTTTTTCTGATACTCGGAAAATACACTTTCCCCCACCACGATGGCGTCATCTACCACGATCCCCAATACCAGGATGAAGGCGAACATGGAAATCAGGTTGATGGTGAGGCCGAAAAACGGACCGATCAGGAAGGTGCCGAGAAAACTTACCGGAATACCCACCGCTACGAATATGGCCAGGGTGGGCCGCAGAAAAAGGGACAGGGATAGCAGAACCAGCGCGAAACCGATGGCCCCGTTTTCCAGGAGCAGGTTTAAACGGCCCTTCAGGTAATAGGATGAATCGGCCCAGCCTTCCACTTCTATCCCTTGGGGAATCCAGGTATTCCTCGCCTCCTCCAGGTAGCGGGAGACCGCCGAGGAAATTTTGAGCGGATTTTCGTGGCCCACCTCCCTCACCAATACCAGGGCGGCCGGTTTTCCGTTGAATTCCGAGGTTATGGAGACGTCTTCAAATCCGTCCACGATTTCGGCCACGTCCCCCAGTCGGATTTGGGTGCCGTCAACCCGGCTGATCAGCACCAGATCGGCGAATTCTTCCCCGCTGTAGGCCTGCTCCTCAGTGCGCAATAAAATCTCACCGCCACGGGCTCTGATCTGACCGGCGGGCAGGTCGAGAGAATTGCCCCTTACCACCTGCATGATGTCGTCAAAGGTAAGCCCGTACTGGCGCAAGGCGTTTTCAGATACCTCTATGGAGACTTCATAATTGCGAACTCCCCGGAGGAAGGCCTGGCTTATTTCAGGGAGTTGAACCAGGTCATCCCGAACTTTCTGGGCCAGCCTTTTTATCGTAACTTCATCCGCTTCCCCGTAGATTCCGATCCAGACTATGTCGCGCTGAATGTGAAACTCCTCGATGATGGGCCTTTCCGTTTCCTGGGGAAAGGTGGTGATCGCGTCGATGCGGGTTTTGACCTCATCCTTTACCTTGCGAATATCGTGCCCCCGGCTCACCAATATGGACACCGCACCGGAATTTTCCCTTGCCTCGGATCGCAGTTCCTCGATGCCGTCCAATCCGTGCAGGGCTTCTTCGATGCGGAAAATAACCCCCTTTTCAACCTCTTCGGGGGATGCGCCCCGATAGGGAACACGGACGGTTATGGTATCCAAAGAGAATAGGGGGAACAGCTCCTTCTTGATGCCGACGAGTGAGCCCAGCCCTCCCACTACCAACAACAGCATGAGGAGGTTGGCCGCGACCCCGTTTCTGGTAAACCAGGCGATCATATGCTGCTATTTCCCTCCTCGCCTTCAAATTCAGCTTCTACCATCACTTCCATTCCATTGACCACGATGCTGAGCGGGGTCAGACAAATCCTGTCGCCATCCTCCAAACCTTCCGTGGTATACACCTTTTCCACCCCCGCCTGGGCCACGGCTACCGGGGTAATGAAGAGCCGGTTCTCCGGGGAGATTACGTAAACGACGTCCCCCGGTTTGAGGGCCGCCCTAGGAATTATAAACCCATTCCCAAGATCCTTGCCCGTAATCGTGGCCTCGACAAACTGACCGACTTTAAGAGGTGGATGGTCGCTTTCCATCTTTCGGCCATAGGGGTCCTCCACCATCGCCACCAAAAATATCTGGCGAGTGGAAGGATCGATCACACCTTCCGTTCGATCGATGAAGCCCTCCCAAGTCCATATGCGATTGCCCATGCGGGATGACAAGACGACTTTGGGTTTGGCTTCTAAAACGGATCCGTTCCGGTAGGTCTCGGGAAGGGTCAAATAGCCGGCTTGTTTGGCTGAAACGGGTAGCCGGACTTCCACCACGTCGACTGAAAAAATCCGGGCCAATTCCGTCATGCGAGCGCTGACCGTTTGCCCGACGTCGACAAACTTGTCCTGAACCCCTCCCGCATAGGGCGCCCGTACCGAGGTCTTGGACAAATTGCGTTCGGCCAGTTTAATGGCGGCCCGGGCCGATTCCAGGTCCGCAGCCGCTTTTTCCAGTTGGGGAATGCGCAATACCAGATCGCCGGCCGGTCCCTTTCCCATTTCCTCCCAATCCAGCCTGGCCTGTTCCCCGAGGGCAGTTTCCTGGGCATAGGCCAGTCGCGCATTGGCCAACTGGCCGTGGGCGTTGGCCAAGGCCGCCTCGTATTGGGTTGGATCAATTTTCAGTAAAACGTCCCCTTCATCAAAAAAATTGCCGGGAAACAACTTGGGCGAAACGTATTCGACCACACCCGAAACCTCTGCCGTCAATAGCGTGCGGGTCCTGGGTTGCACCGTTCCCTGAGAGTTCACCGATAGTGAGATGGGCTGAGATTCGACCCGAAGGACTTCCACGCGGGGAAGCACTTTGGTCCTTTCCTTCGTATCGGGGCTCTTACCCAACAGGATCATCACCGTAATAAGGAAGGCCGCGACGGCCACGAACATCAGGGGCATCAAAATTTTCAGCGCCGTTTTTCCAAGTTTCACCTTCATAAATTGATTCCCTCTCCGTTGAATCCGCCTCCCAGGGCGATGTAGAGATCGATGCGGTTTTGCACGATCTGGTTTATGGCCAATATGTGATCGCTTCGGGTGGTGAATGAGCGCCTTTCGGCCTCGAGCACCGCGATGATGTCGATCAGTCCCCGCTCGTAGAGGTCCCAGGCCTGGTCCAGGGCTTTTGCATTCTGTTCCGCCGCTGCCCCGACCTCCGCTTCCAGTTCGCTGAAAAACTCGTGGTTGGCCAAGGCCGACTCCACTTCCCGGAAGGCGTTGAGGATAGCCGATTCGTAATGGGCCAACTGTTCCTGGAATTGGGCTTCGGCCAGATTTTGCTCACCTTCCAGGCTTCCCCCCTGAAAGATGGACGCGGCCAGGTTTCCCGCCAGAGACCAAACGGTAAATTCTTCGCCTACCAGGTTCCTCAGGTCTTCCGAAGCGGTGCCAAAGCTCCCCGCAAGGTCAAGGGCGGGCAGTCGGTTTTTTCGAGCTGCGTCCAAATTTGAACTCAAAGCGGCTAATCGTCGCTCCACCGCTTTGAGATCGGGACGCTGTTCCAACAATGAGGCCGGGAGATGGGCGGGAATCGGCTTCATGGCCAAGGGCAGGGTATCGGAAATTTCAATTCCGGCGCCGGGATATTCCCCCAACAGTGTTTCCAAGAGCCGCACCGTGCCATCGAAAGCGGTTTTGCGGGTTTGGACCACGGCGCGGGCGCTCGCTGCCTGGGCCCGCGAAAGCCGGAGATCGAAGGCATCGGTCAACCCGCGCTCATAACGTTTTTCCAGGGATTTCAAATTGGCGGAAAAACTTTCCGCCGTATCCACGGCCAATCGATACTGGAACAACGCTTCCTTCGCGTTGAACCAGGCTTTGCAAACCTGGGAAACGACAGATAGGCGGACCGCCTCCAAATCATATCCGGCGGCTTCCAGGTTGCCCAGGGCTACGCGGTGCCGGTCCCTGATTTTTCCCCACACGTCGATTTCCCACCGCGAACTGAGCGCAAGATTGTAATTCGATGCTTCGAACCGGCCGATTCCACTGAACAGAAATTTCTGCTTGTTGCCGGCGAGCGCCAGGTTGAGGGTAGGGTAGCGCACCGCTCCGACAATCCGGGCATTGGCTTCCGCCTGCTGCAAGCGAGACACTGCCGCCTGCAAGGAGGGATTCTTTTCAAATGCGGTTTGGATCAGTTCGAGGACCTGTTCGTCCCCCAGGTCTTCCAGCCAATTGGTGGAGAAAGTCCCGGAAAGAACCGGCTGACTCCAGGTGTCCGGAATCAAGGCCCGGACCTCCGGCAATTCATTCTGGGAGGATGGAGGGAACGTCTGGCAGCCGGTTGCCAGGGCAAATACCAGGACGGACAATAGAAAATGTCTAACGCTCTTCATGCTGAGGAACGGCCGCCACGCAACCGCTTATCCCACTGGTGATAAACGTGATGAATTGTTGCAGAATTTCGTCCTTTTGCCGGCGGAAGAGGGGTTCGCCGGCAAACTGTTCGATGCGCGAGAAGTGGGTCAACATCCCCACCATGGAGGATATCGCGAAATTCAGTTGAAGCCTCACCTGTGGGATATCGGCCTGGGGCAGCGCATCCCGAATGGCGGAAAAAAAGGTTTCGTAAACCTCCTGGAATACTTCGCGTCCCAGACGTGTGAACAACTCGAGCGGTTCGGACAGGCAACGGGCAATGGCCAGGACAAAGCGCGGGGGCGGATTATCGGCTTCGCTCAGCAGCAGTTCAAATACCGGAGCCACCAGTATTCGAATGACCAACTCGAGCGGAACCGGCGCGCCTCCCCTCAGCTCCTGTTCTTCCCGCAGACGGGAGAGGCGGATCTCATTGATCGGATCGAACCTGAAGTGAAACATCTCCCGGAAGAGGGATTCCTTGGATCCGAAATGATAATTGATCGAGGCTATATTGACCCCGGCGCGCTGGGTGATGTTGCGTATGGATGCGCCGTTGAATCCATTGTCGGCAAATTCCACCTCTGCCGCTTCCAGAATCTTGATCTGGGTCTCAGTCATACAAACGTTTGTTTGAAACGATCGTTTAAACCTAGACCCGTTTTCCCCGAAAACAAGGATAAAATCGGAGTTTTTCGGGCTAAAGGAAAGGGTCAATCCTCCGGCCGTTCGCCGGCGGGAGCCATTTTTACCAGTTGCGGATCGAATCGGCCCTTTACTTCGACCAAATCTTTTTGGGCTGCCATGACCCCATGAATATCCTTGTAAACCATAGGAGCTTCATCCAGACCAGCCGAGATCAGGGAAACCCCGCGGTCGGCCAGAACCCGTTTCATATGATTCCAACTCAAGGTTCGTTTGGCCTGTCTGCGGCTCATCACACGGCCCGCTCCGTGCGCGGCCGAGTCGAGGGATTGGGCCTTGCCCTTTCCCTCAACCACAAATCCGGGAGAAGCCATGGAACCGGGTATGATGCCCAAGACTCCGGCGCCAGCCGGCGTGGCTCCTTTGCGATGCACGATGACTTCCCGCTCCCTGCCCTCGATGAAGTGTCGTTCCTTCCAGGCAAAATTGTGATGGTTTTCCAAATCCAGCAGTACTTCATACCCAAGATGATCCGCCATGTGCCGATGGATCACGGCATGATTGGCCGAGGCATAGCGCCCCATCAACTCCATCGCAGCCCAATACTCCCGGCCGTCGGCTTCATCCAGGGAAAGCCAAGCCAGTTGCTTAAGCTTCCCCGTTAAATTCCGGTGTTTGGAAGCGGCCAACCGGCTGTAATGTTTGCAGACGGCCGCGCCAGTGCCACGGCTGCCGCTGTGACTTAACAGGGCGACATACTTGCCTGGGGGCAATCCTTCCAACTCATGGCTGACGCTGAAGACGCCAAATTCCACAAAATGATTACCGCTTCCACTGGTTCCCAACTGTGCCCAGGCCCGGTCTTTGCAGAACCTGGTAATCGGGCTTACCGACCAGTCCCGGTCCAAGACGTCGTGATGTCGCCGTTTCCGAAATTGCGCGCCGATACCGAATCGGGTTTCCGCCCTAATCGCTTTGGTCAGGCGTTCCCTTTTGCTTACCAAATCGTCCACGGGAATATCCGTTACGGTCATTTTCATGCGGCAGGCGATATCGACACCGACGGCATAGGGAATGACGGCATTTTCCGTGGCTAGAACCCCCCCGATGGGAAGCCCGTAACCGGGATGCGCATCGGGCATAAGCGCCCCGGCAACCGAGACGGGCAACCTGCAGGCATTTTCCATTTGATTCACAGCCTGTGGCTCGAGGTCCTTCCCCCATTGGCGGTAGCTGACGGGTCGGGTCCGGCGACGGGGCGCTTCCATCAGGGACTTGGCAAAGCCTGAACGCAGGGGGTCCTTCAGGAACGTGCCGGGATGGTCAAGCACCGCCCGAATTTCCTTCCCCAGGCGGGATGCTTCGCCGCCGCCTCGCATATACCGGGCAATGAAATCGGCGGCCCGCCGTACAGGGTTGCCTGGAGGCACTCCCAGACGAATCAATTGTTTACGGTTCATTTTTCTACCCGGTAGTGTGAATCGACCCGAGGTGAACTACAAGGAATCTCGGGGATGGTAAAACGAGGGAGAGAGCGGGAAATAATTTCTCATTAACTCTGTTTCCGATTGAAAGGGTCATTGCTTGACAGACCCATAAGTATGGGAAAATTTTTATTTGTGAAGACCACCCTCGAGTTTCCCGATTCCTTGTTTCGCCGAGCCAAGTCCTCCGCCGCCCGGAAAGGACAGACCATGACTGCTTTTATCACTTCTGCGGTTGAAGCGAAGCTGGCGGCGGATGAAACAGCGGCGGCTGAAAAGCCCTGGATGCAATTCGCAGGCTTGTTGAGGAAAGACCGGAAAGAAGCAGGTCGCATCCTTCAGCGAATTGAGGAATCCTGTGAGCAGGTGATTCCGGAGGATTGGGAGTAATCATCTGATACCCGTATATATGGGCTTGATAATATGGGATTATGGGTCAATTTGAGATTATGAAAACCACCATAGAAATTTCCGACCGGCTTTTAATGAAGGCCAAGAGCCTGGCCTGCGAGCGGGGGGTGACCCTGCGCAGCCTGACCGAAGAAGGGCTTCGAAAGGTGATCGAGGAAAGTTCCGGAAAATCTAATTACCAGGCAAAACCGGTTACTTTTAAAGGAAATGGGCTATCGACAGAATTCCGGGGAGCCTCCTGGGATAGAATCCGCGACGCAGCCTACGAAAATCATGGGTCATGATTGCAGTAGACACCAACCTGCTGATTTATGCGCATCGAGAGGACTCGGATTTTCACCAACCTTCCTGTCAATCCCTGCAAGAGCTATCGGAAAGCGGCCAAAGATGGGCTATTCCATGGCCTTGTGTGCATGAATTTTTGGCCATTACCACACACCCCCGAATATTTGATCCGCCAAGTCCATTGCCGCTCGCACTTCAGGCTATGGAAGTATGGATCGATTCTCCTCATTGCGGGATGATTGGTGAAGAGCCGGAGTACTTCCACACCCTCAAGACAATTGTGACCCGCGGAAGGGTCATTGGCCCAATGATGCACGATGCACGAATTGCCGCCCTGTGCATTGACCACGGGATTCGGGAACTTTGGACGGTTGACCGCGATTTTTCCCGTTTCGCCATGCTTAAAACCCGCAACCCACTGGCTCCCGCCTAGTGGTTTCCTTGAGGACATCCTTCAGCAAAACAAATCCCGATTGACATATTAGCTGTTTCAGCTAATATGACTAAATTAACCTTGGATTGGAATGGAAGAAGTCACTGCCACGGAAATCAAGAACAAGTTGGGTTCTGTTATGAATAAAGCCCAGGCCGGTCCCGTAGGAATCACCCGCCGGGGGCGAAGGGAATTTGTCTTTACTTCGGAAAGGGATTATAACGATTTGCTTGAGATTAAGCGGGCCGCACTGATGGCCGATCTCGAGGCGGGTATTCATCAACTAAAAAGGGGAAAATTCAGCTCAAAGTCCATTTCCGCCATAATTGCCCGGGCCAAGCGCGAGCATTCCAGGGAAAAAAGGCATGGCGCGCGTTAGAGTATCGCGGCTGGCGGAAGAGGATCTGGTAGGAATTTGGAAATACATTGCCGATGACAATCCTCTCGCTGCCACGGAAACCCTGGAGTTGATCGGATCCAAGTTTCGTCTGCTGGCAAGACATCCCGATATAGGACGCAACAGACCCGACCTTCAGCGGGAACTTCAATCCTACCCGGTCGGAAACTACGTGATATTCTTTCTACCGACGAAGCGACCAAAAGGCATCGACGTAGTCCGGGTCTTGGAGGGCCATAGGGACATATCGGGAGATTATTTTTAAGGTTTCTGGCGGTTGACCCTGTAACGACCACCAAGGGGTCCCTTGGCGCATGCGATTCTGCTGAAAAACCCCCCTCATGATTGGGGTCTTTGAGCACGGAGTTCGGTGAGAGGTTGAGGGGGCGCACAGCGGATCAGATGCAACTCCCCTCTATCGAGCAATTCCCAGTGGACTTGCTCGCCTTTGTGCATGCCCAGGGCCGCAGCCAGGGGAACGGGAATATGGACATACAAGCGCTCCTTCTGCCCTTTGGATCGAACCGCTTGCAATTTCATTGGATAATTTGCTCGCCTTTTCATTAACTAGTTTTTAAACTAGCTGTAGATCCTTTTGTTGTCAACTTATCCTTACCTCAACCATGAGTCTGCCTAAAGCTAAGGTCCAAAGCAGTTTTTTTGATGTGTCGGTGTTAATGGAGGATTTCTTCGATCCATCCAACCGTTATCGGCTCTTTCGCGAGAAGATTTTGCCCGTCCTGCAGGCCAAGCGCGAGCAACTGTGCGCGTTGTATTGTCAGGATAATGGGCGCCCTGCGGTGGAGCCGGTGCTGGTGTTGGGGGTGAGCCTTTTGCAATTCATCGAAAAGTTGCCGGACAGAAAAGCCTTGGAGCATGTAGATATGCATCTGGGCTGGAAGTATGCTTTGGACCTGGAGGTTGATGAAAAGGGGTTCCATCCCACCACCCTGGTGAAGTTCCGCCAACGCTTGGTTGATGGGGGGATGCAGAGGGTTGGATTTGATGCCATTCTCGATGCCTTGGGGGCGGAGGGGCTGGTACGCAAGGGTGGCCGACAACGGCTCGACTCGACCCATGTTTTTGGATGCGTGGCCAAGATGAGCTATCTGGAATGTATGCGCGAAACCCTTCGCCTTTTCATCGAGCAGGTAGGCCTTTGGGGATTAGCCGAGTCATTGGACAATTACCGGCAGTATCGCGAGCGATACTGTGAAAGTGAGTTGCCCTGGCACCGGCTGAGCAAAGAGAAGGTGGCCAAGCAAGCCGAGAGGACCGGCCGCGATGTCCTGGTCGTGCTCGAATGGCTGGGCCGACAACCGTCCAAGATCCGCCATCACGCCAAAGTGCTGTTGTTGAAGCGGGTTTTTGAGGAGCAGTATGAGGTGTGCGGTGAAAAGCTCACGGTGCGCAAGCGCCAGAAAAGCGGCACGGTACGAAACCCCCATGATGCGGAGGCGCAATGGAGTGCGAAGGATTCGGCTAAAACCAAAACCTGGATCGGTTACAAGGCTCAAGTGGCCGAGAGCGTGCCGGACTGTGATAAGCCCAAGAAAAAGGGAGAACCGACCGAGCAATTTTTGCTGGAGGTCACCACCACTGAAGCCATTACGAGTGATTTTGAGGGCATGCAACGGGTGCTAAAAGCACAGGCGCAGCATCATGATAATGTTCCTTGCGAACTCTACGTTGATGCTGGTTACGTCAGCGATGACACCCTGGCCGAGGCCAAGCAACAAGAACGCGAACTGGTGGGACCGGCGCGCCCTCCGGGCAATGCGAACAAAACCATCTTCGATGCGACCGAGTTTGATGTCGATGTCGCTCGGCGCCGGGCCATCTGCCCAGCGGGTCATACCAGCAAACAATGCAGTTTGATCAATGACAGTCACCAGGACAGAGTTTATCTGCGCTTCGAATGGGGCAGCTTATGCGACACCTGTTGCCTGCAAAAGCAATGTACCAAGCGCCAAGACGGCCGGCGGCATTTGAGCGTGGGCCTGCACCACGATCTGCTTCAGCAACGCCGCCGGGAGATGAAAACGGATGCCTTCAAGCTCAAGATGCATCGGCGCGCCGCGATTGAGGGCAGCATCAGTGAGTTGACCCGACAGGGGGCTCGCCGCACCCGCTACCGAGGGTTGGCCAAGACCGCCTTGGCCAATTATCTGCAGGGTGCAGCGGTTAACATCAACCGTTGGCTCCGGCTTGTGCAGTGGCAGTGCCGAGAACCGATAAAAGCGGCCTAGAGCCGGCTTTTTGGACTTCCGAAGGTCCTTTTGGGATGGTAGAGTGGCTCAAAAGCGGCGGGATTGCCTTGCTGCGCCCTTCTGTGAAGAAAATGGCCCGATCCAACGGCAAGGGCCGATGGAAATTGGTCGCCGTCATGCA
The DNA here is from genome assembly GCA_965218995.1 of Opitutales bacterium. Classification (GTDB taxonomy): domain Bacteria; phylum Verrucomicrobiota; class Verrucomicrobiia; order Opitutales; family UBA2995; genus JAABVD01. Next base: position 1,564,528 of record CBDCML010000003.1, on the reverse strand, counting down.
ATCTAACTGCCAACAGAATAAGGGGGTTTATCAGCAGAATCGCATGCAAGGAATGACCCCGACAAATGGGCGGGTTAGTGTGCCTTCTCGGACCTTACCATTTCCTTTAACCAGGCTGCGTGAAGTTGGAACAGTTCCTTTGCCTTGGAGGGATTCATCGAGGCCAGGTCTTTTCTTTCGGAGGGATCGTTTGCCAGATTGTAGAGCTCGAAGGTATCCTTGAAACCGTGAGCTTTCCAGTCGCCCTGACGGACGGCCCATTCCCCTTTGGGTTCCCCGCTGTTGAAGTAAAGTTCGGAATGATGCTCGGAGGATTCGCCGCTCAGCAATGGCAGGAGGCTCTTTCCGTCGAAGGGGGTTTCTTCAGGCGCTTTTATCCCGAGGGCATCCAGCACGGTGGGAAGAATGTCCAACGAGATGACGGGGGTATGCAGGGTGCGTCCTCCTTTGAATCTGGCGGGCCAGCTCACTACCCAGGGCGTGCGAACTCCCCCCTCGTAGAGACTGCCTTTGAATCCTCGAAGTATGCCATTGTCGGCTTCCATGGCCCTGGCGCCTCCATTGTCGGTGAGGAAGAACAGAAGGGTGTTTTCCCATAACCTCTCGTCCTTCAGCTTCTCGACCACCGAGCCCACCCCAAAATCGAGGTGATAGAGCATGGCCATGAGGATGGCCCTTTTCTTTGTGAGGTTGGGATATTTCTTTTGGTAGCGTTCGATATCCTCCTCGGGAGCCTGCGCCGGGGCGTGCACCGCGTTGTAGGCCAGGTAGAGAAAGAATGGGTTGTCCCTTTGGCGATCGATGAAATCGACCGCTTCTTCGGTGAGACGGGTGGTCAGGTAACCTCGATACTCCTCGGGTTTCAGTCGCGTTTTGTCGCGGTAGATCGGGGCATAGTCGGCGCTGTTTACCCCTTGTAATTTGAAATAATCGTGTCCGCCCCTTCCCATGAATTTATAACATTCGTCGAAACCACGGTTCAGTGCATGCCATTTGAGCTGTGGATAATCTTTGTCCAATCCCAGGTGCCATTTGCCAATTGCCATGCTGGTGTATTCGCGGGGCAGAAAGCCGGGAAAGATGGGCAGCTCCGGATCGAATCCTCTACCTCCGTCACCGGCCGTATAGACTCCGACCCGTTGTTGGTAGCGTCCCAGCATCAGACCGGCTCTGGTGGGTGAACAGACGTGGCCGCTGGTATAGGCCTGAGAGAAAAAAACCCCTTCCCGCGCCAACTTGTCCAGGTTGGGTGTCGACACCTCTTCGGGGTGGTGCGGGTTGAAGCTGATATCGGCGTATCCCTGGTCGTCCGTGAGTATCACCACGATATTGGGTTGCTCCGTTGTGTCTGCGAAAAGGAATGTTGGAGCAAGGGTGAGCATCCCAGCCATCCAGGTCGGTATTTTCATAATTTTCATCTGTTTGTTACTGCGCTCTTGTCGGGCATTGAGCTGTCGTTCTCCACCACTCCCCGGGGTTTTCCTCCTTCCGAAAGGCGGTTTGTTGAACCTGGTCGACCAGGGAGGCCCATGAAGCGCTCATAGACTGTGTCATATTCGGCTCAAAGCAGTAAGCATAAAGCAACCTGATAATGCAACTGACAAGAGGTTGGTTGGTTACTTTAGTTTCTCACTCAGATTCGAATAAAAAGCCCATGAAACGATCAACCCTCCATCTTTATCTGGTTTGTCTCACGGCAACCTGCGCGCTTTCCCTCAGCGCCGATAAACGGCCCAACGTCATGTTCATCGTTTGCGATGATCTGAATACGCATGTTTCAACTTCCGATTATCCGCATATCCATACCCCGGCCTTTGAAAAATTGGCCTCCAGCGGGATGACCTTCAAGCGGGCCTACTGTCAATACCCCGTTTGCGGTCCATCCCGGGCCTCTTTCCTCAGCGGACTGTATCCGGAATCGACCGGCGTGATAGACAACAAAACCGATATGCGGGATGCCAGGCCGGGTACCGTGACCATGCCCCAAGCGTTCAAGGAACAGGGTTACTGGACGGCGGCGACCGGGAAGGTATTTCACAATCCCCAAATGGATCCCGGGGAACTGGTTTGGAATGAGAAAACATTTTTTCGGAACGACGAAATGCCCCTGGAAGCGGAGGCGCGTAAAGCATTTGAGGCTGAGCATGGATCGGTCAGCGAACGAAATAACCGAACACTTTGGAAAGAATTCCTATTAACTTATTCCACCCAGACACGGGGTCAGGCTCCGGGATATGGCCCTTCCGGGCTGGAGGACCATCAGCATCGGGATGGGAAAAACGTGGCTCAGGTTCTTGCCTGGCTGGACCAGCGAAGTTTTGTTGAGAAACCGTTTTTCATTGCTGTGGGGATTCACAAGCCCCACGTCCCCTTCCTGGCCCCCGAGGCCTATTTTAATAGGTACCCGCGCGAGGAACTGAGCTACGTCTCCCCACCTGCCGACTTCTGGGACCAGGCGCCCAAGACAGCCATGGTCAAACGCTATGAAGGTTTCGGGTTTGAATTGGGAGTAGAAAACGACGCGCTGCGGCGTGAGTATATACAGGCTTACCACGCCTGCATCTCGTTCATCGATGCGCAAATCGGCGCTATTTTCCAGAAGCTCCGGAGCACCGATCTGTGGGACGACACCATCATCGTTCTAACCTCGGATCACGGATATCAGCTGGGAGAACACTTCATGTGGGGCAAGGTGACCTTGTTTGAAATATGCAACCGGGTTCCCCTGATAATTCGGGTGCCGGGCAAAACCAAGCCAAACTCTGTCAGCCCGGGACTCACTGAACTGGTCGATCTCTTTCCCACCCTGGCTGAACTCTGTGGCATTACCACTCCCGGGGATCTCCAAGGCAGGAGTCTGGTCCCCCGGCTGACGGATGCCGATGCTCCCGGGAAGAAGGCAGTTTACACCGTGGTTACCCGAGGCCAAAAATTCGGAAAAGCCATCCGGACCAAGCGTTGGCGTTATGCCCGTTGGCCGGACGGTGAAGAACTGTACGATCTGGCCACCGACCCGGAGGAACATGTCAATCTGGCTGGAAAGGAATCCCATGCCGACCTCCTCAAAACCATGCGAGGCATTCTGAGCGAAGCGGAAACCAAGGCTCGGTCAGCGGCCTCTCAACCTTAAATCCCTGCTGTACGAAAGAAAAGGGTCGGGTCTTAAAAACTGTATTCCGTTGCACTCCATACACTTTTACAAGACGACCGACCCTGTAAGGCATAACTTTTTACGTCTTGACCCCTGCAGTTTTTCAACCGATGTGGCGTAGGAAGGGGGAAAGCGCCCAAGGGCGCGAATTAGGAATTAGGAATTAGGAATTGGGAATTGGGTGCTGGATGTTGAATCCTTGGCGTTGGGATGCAAAGAGGTAGGGTTCAAGCCTTGAATCGGTTGACTTCGCAATTAGTAAATTTCCCATTTGATAGTATGATACGCATCCTCCAGTCTTCAGCTATGAAGTTTCGTAAGGGCAAAGAACATAGTGGATTGTTTTATTTAATCGAGCGGATGGAAGGGCTTTCAAGCAGGGCCAAAAGCGCTGCTGAAACCCTGTGTGAGAGAAATTTGCTATTAATGCTTTTATCAAACAAAGTTTTAAATAACACGGTTTACGGATCTGCCCATTGGTAAATAAAACCTGCCGCCCTCTTTCCAAAAGGAATTCTGCGCAAATCCTATGCCCGATACGGATACATCCCATTCCCGGTCCCACTATTCATCGGGTAATGTTGATGAGGTAGAGCTTCCGAGGAGTTTCATTCAATATATTCGTTCGTTTGGCCCGGGATTCATTGTAGTTCTGACTTGGCTTGGAGCGGGTGATGTCGTGGCTGCAGGAATAGCCGGGGGGAACTATGGCTATGCGCTCTCCTGGGCGATGGCGCTCGCTTTGGCTGTGCGTTACGCATTCGTCTCGATGATCGCCCGGTATCAGCTTTGCAATCCTCGCGGTGAAGGTGTGCTCGATGGATTGGTGCGATTCAACAGTTGGTACGCACCGTTCCTGCTTATTGCCGTCCTGTTTTGGGGGCATTTGAGTGCTACCTTTATGTTGGCGGGGCTTGGTGAGATTTCGGTGGATATCTCAGGGGTCGGAAACAATTATCTTTGGCAGATATTCTGGGTTGCAGTCGTAGTATCGATCGTTTTTCGGCCAATTTATAAACGAGCGGAGTTGATATTCAAGGTACTGCTGGCACTGTTGGCGGTCTCTTTGCTCGGCTGTGCGCTTTGGGTTGGTTTTGATCCCGGCGCCTTGTTGAAAGGTGTGTTTGCTTTTGAGATTCCGGAACAGCAGGGCCCATTCGGCGCGTCACTGGTAGCACTGGGAATGATTGGTGCAGTGGGAGGTTCCCTCGTCAATCTCGTGTATCCATACTTCTTGGAGCAGAAGGGTTGGAATAGACCTGAACACAGACGGCTTCAAAGATACGATTTCCTTCTGGCGGTCGTCGTTATGTTGATCTTCAACCTCGCGGTGTGGACACTTGGAGCCGAATTAGTCTTTGGTACGGCCCTCACTATCGCTTCGATTGACGACATGGCTATCCTGCTGGGCGGAGTCTTGGGAGATGCGGGTCGGGTGATGTTTCTCATTGGTGTTTTTGCCGCGATTTTTACTTCGATTGTAGGGGCCGGTCTCGGTTTATCCTGTTTAGGAAGTCACGCTTGGTATCGCTGGCGAGCTAAACACAATGAACCGCTTGAGATGGAATACAGGTCTTCCAAGGTTTATCGGTACCTGGTACTTTGGATCGTCGTTTCACCTCTGATTTGGAGAGGGCAGGCGGAGTTCGTTTCCCTCACGATTCTTGCGAATACTTTTTCAGTTGTAATGATTCCAGGAATTGCCGGTGGGCTTTGGTGGATCACTGCAAAAGAGTCATTTATAGGGGCGCAATACCGCAATCGCTGGTGGGACAACGCGCTGATGGGATTCGTATTTATTTTAGCGCTCTACGGCGCCGTCGAAAGTATAAAGTCCATCCTTACTCAGCTCAGCCATTACCAAGTCTAATTGCTGTTTGGCATACCAAACGGTTATAGTCGCGATACGCGACTTGGCTGAGCGGGTGGATGTCGTCGTCTGAGCCCAATAAAGAAATGCCAGTTCCGGTCCTAATCCGTCCCGGCAGCGGGGTCAAAAGCGTCTCCGACTATCATGCTGATTCGTTTTTCAGGCATATCCGGACTTGACCTGTTTCTAGGAACTTTTTACCTTAAGGATATGCTTGGATCTAATTCAGGAACTAAACTCTACGTAATATTTTCTTTGTTGGCTTTGCTAATTACACTTATTTGGACTACACGGAAAACGTATATGCTGAATCAGGAGCTTGCCGAAATCAATCGACAGGTTCTTGCGGGGAGAGAGGAGAATGCAAGATTACGTAACGCAATTTCCCATCGTAAAGAGGAGAAAGATCCCCATGGAATTATCGATGACCGAGTTGAGAATGAAAATGACTCCTGGATTCAGCGAGTTAACAGGTTGGCTTCTTACCTTTCAATAAATAACTCCCTTGGTATTCCTGAAATGCACTTGCTCTCAGCTAGCGATTGGTTAGATGCGGTGAGTGGTACTGCTCTTGAAACCGAGGCTGATTACCGCAAAGCGCTAGCCCATCTCAGGTTGAACGCCAAACATTTAGTAGCACCAGAAATTAGGAATGCGTTGACTTCGTACCTTGCTGATTCGGGTGGTGAATTTCCTGAAAATATTGAGGAACTTTTTGAATATGCCGGAGATAGTTCGTTTGGGCAAGAGGCTCTCAGTCGATTTGACATTAGCCTTACCGGAAAGGCTCCGTCCGATCTTCCAGTATTCATTAATCAAGATATCGTTTTAGTAGAAAAAGCTAATTATATAGACGAAGTTTGGGATAATCGATTGGCATTCACCGACAAAGGCGGCTACATTACAAAGGGATATAGTGATAAGGTTGATGGTGTTGTTCGGAGTGCAATTGAATCATACACTAAAAAAAATGGTCGACCGCCTGTGGTAGCCGCAGATTTGGAATCTTATGTTGGGGAGAAAGTCGATTCAGATCAATTAGAAGCGATTTTTGAAGCACTTAATTCACGCCCTTTTTAAAATGGAGCCGCATAAGGTCTATTCAGGTGGACGGCTAAGCGCTTCATACATTTCTGTTAACTGTGATAAACTTACTTCACTTCCAACATAAGATTCCAATTCGCCAGCATTACTTGGCAATCGTGCATTTTTTTCCTCAAATAACGAGATGGCATCCAATACTTGTTGTTCCAGTCCACCAACGGTATGTTGCATACCCACCCCTTCCGGAGAAAGCATTACTCTTGAGTCCCAGAATTCGTCCGCAAGGTCCCGTTCAATCAACATGATTTCATTCTTTTTATCAACCCCAGTTGGATCGTTATCTGATGAGTCCATCTCAAATCGACTTAACACTTCTTTCTCGATAGGATCCTCAACAAAATCTATAAGCTTCTGTAGATCAGATAGTGGTTCTCCAGCATGCTCTCTCATGTAAGATTTTAATGAGGCTCGAAGATTGCCTGTTATATACCCTTTAGCTTTACTCCTCAATTGGGATAAAGCTTTACGGAAGTCAGCTTCGGTTTTTAGCTCACTATTTTTAGCTGCAACCAGCCAGTCATTTTCCGTGAGAAACTGCATTTCAGGGATTTGAAGATTATCGCGACTCAAAAGGAATTCCAAAAGCCTGTCAGTCCGTTCTATCCACGATTCTAATTCGGTGGCAATATGCTCATAGTTAAAGGTAAATGGCACCTCACTACTATCGCCGTCCATAACTGATTTTGGTTGTCGCAGCTTGGCAAGCTTTTTTTTAAAATTGCCGGGTTGAGATTTAAAATTTTCACGCTCAAATTTTATAGCCGACAATTCCGTTCGCAAATCCTCAATAGAGTCTTTTTTCGATCGGCTTTGTGCAATAAAAGATAAAATGATGATTATAGTCCCCAGCGATGCAACGGATCCAACCATGAGCATAGATTTACTCAGAATACTCATTTTTCGACCATGTTGGGATAATTTTACTGTGATTGTACCTCGAAATGGAGGGGATTCAAAAAACCTCAGATATGATAATCATTTAGCTGGATAGGGGTCAAGTTCTCGCGCTCCGGCCGTTGAACTCAAGAGAGCGCCAAGGGTCCTCTTTCAAAGGTCTGGACATGGCAAATGTTATTGACGAATGACATATGTGGTCACAGCGTGATTCCATGATGGAGAAAAATCCAAAGATTTGGCTGAATTTTTTAGCGATGTTCCGGTTTCCGAGGTTCCTTCACTTATCTCTCCTGGTTCCTATGGGATGGGCTGGTTTACTGAGCGCCGCTGCCGGGACGGTTGAAGGTAGAGGCGATGTCGACCCCATTTGGTTGGGCACGCATTACGAGTATCCTTTTGGAGGGATGGCTACGCGTCCGGAATGGATGCCGCAGGGGGAGGAAGATTGGCGCCGGGACCTGGCCAAGATCGCCGAGACCGGCCTCAACAGCATACGCATCAGGATAGGCATGGATTCGGACCTGGACGAGGTTGGCACGCTTCTGGATATCGCCCATGAAAACGGGCTGACCGTGCTCTTCGGCACGGCCACCTTTTACGTCAACGATGACTTTGTGGAAACGTATCCGGATTCAAAAATCATAGGAGGCGATGGATCGGTCCTGCCCATCGACAGGAACGACGTGCGTTGGCAGCGAGCCTGTATCGATCACCCGGTCTACCGGCAGGATCGGAATAGAATCCTCGAGGAATGTGTTTCCCGCTTCAAGGATCATCCCGCGGTGATTGTCTGGGATGTGCACAACGAGCCCTGGATTGCGCCTATACCCAACGCCTGTTTTTGCAAGTATACCCTGGCCAATTACCGGGATGCATTGAAACGGGAATTCGGCGATGTGCAGACCTTCAATGAGGCTTTTGCAACGGGCTTCCCTGACTTTGATTCGGTACGACCTCCTGCCGAGAGAACGAAAGCAAATGAGGAGTTTTATATCCATTGGCGCGAGTTCATCGCATCCGATCTGAACGATTTTCTATTGGAGGGTCGGGAGATTTTCAGGAAGTATGTTCCGGACGCCTTGATCACCCACAACGTGACCCATTTTGTAAGCCTGCCCACTCGAGGCCAGGACTGGTGGCTCTTCAAGGAAAAGGATTATAATCTTCTGACCATGAGCCGCTATCTGGGCACAACTGAAAAAACGGTTGGGACCAGCATGGGGTTTGAAGTGCTCAAGGCCATGAATCCCGGTATACCGGCATGGGTCACCGAGTTTCAGGGAGGTCCTTTCCCCACGCCTGGGCCAAACATCCTCTACAGCGGGAAGGAGATCGAGATCGAGTTGAACAACCTGTTGGGACACGGATTGAAGGGTCTCTATTTTTACCGTTGGGATCCTTTGTTGAACGGCGCCGAACCCATGGTCAACGGAATGATCGAGCCGGACAGCTACGACACGGACCGGAGGCTTGGCTTGAAAAAAGCGATTAAAGCGCTGGAACCGGATCTTCCCTTTATTGCCCAGGCGCAATCACTGACCTCTTCCGTGGGAATTTATTTTACCAGGGATCAGGTCATGCGCTCCCGGCCCGATGAAGCCGGCGATTTTGTGGGTGGAGGTTTAACTCTTTTAAAAGCCACACGGGGAGCCTATCAACTGCTCAGTGATATCGGATACGAAGCCGCCTGTATAGTCCATGGTACAGAAGATCTCGATCAGTACCAAACAGTTGTTTTTCCGCATGTTGCCGATCTGAGTGAAAAGGAAATTGAAGACATACAGGCTTACGTCGCCGACGGGGGTTCGGCGATTATAGACCTGCCCCCCCAAGACCCGGTAGCGGCCGCCCGCTTCGCCGAAACTTTTAATATCAAAGCCAGTAAATCTGAAAAACTGCGCTACCTCCTTTATTCAGGCTGGAGTGTAAGGGGCACGGGGAAAGGATTGGACTTGGCCGACAATGCTTTTGCCGGCTATTGCTACAATGGACGACTGCTTCTGGAGGGTGAGAAGGCCGTCCTGAAGTTTGATGATAATGGCGCCTCGGCGGCCCTGATACCTCCGCAATACGGGGGGCGGTTGATGATCACCGGTTGCCAGTTGTTCTACACCTATCACGTAACGATGCACAAAAGGACCCGGCAGGTTGTGAAATCGTTTCTCAATGGAATTATTGAACCGGATTTCGTGCTGGAAGGCGCGGATGAAGAATTCAGGCCTTATCTTGAAGCGCGGGCGCTTGAGAATAGGGACTCGGGAGAAGGGCTGCTCTTCATCATGAACCGGGATCCCTCGAAAGGCTATTCACTCAAGGTAAAGGTGAAAGGATACAATCCCGTTAAAGTGCAAGCCCCTTCCTATGATGTAGTGAGAGTCAGGCTTGCTGGGAAAGAATAGTAAACTTGCCGTGCTTATCCAACAGGAAATCGAGTCGAATGTCTTCCTCAGCAGAAGAACCCCTTGTCCATTGTCCCCTCAAGCGCGAACCAAGAGGCGGCCTTTTCTCTGTTGAGGCCATTCTAAGAGACCATTGCTCAAAGAGCGAGGAAACCGATACGCCCTTTCGTTTGGCAAACCGTTTAACATTGGCAACCACCTCATCCTCCACGGTCAAAGTAAGTTTCGTCTTCATTTACGCGTATTTATTAATTTCAACACGTGTTTAGTCAATTCCATAGGTTGCAGGAGGATGTGAGCCTAAGGAAACCGAACCACTAGAACAAGTTTCAGGATCCTCTGATTCCCGCAGTATTTCCGCTTGGATTTCTCATGCAGCAAAAATATCATATGTTATTGACGAATGTTATTAATTGACGGATCATGTTCCCATGATTGAGGAAAAACACTCCGCAGCGATCCCTGCCACCGGGGAAATGGTCAGTTGCACTCAATGCGCCGAACAACTGCCGAATTTCGATAGTAACAACGCATCAAATGGCGGCCAAGTCCATGTTTCCGGGCTCTCTCAGTTTCGCCTTCCCTAACCCAGGAAGCAGTAAATACTGTACCTCCCTTACACCCATATGTTTTTGCTCCAGAATTTGGACCAGTTCTTTGAGAAAATGAATGGATGAATAGAAGAAATAGAATTCTGTTATTGGCTACCCTCTCATTATCCATCCTCTTCAACGCGTGCGGGGTGGATAGGGCGGACCCATCTTCGCCTGAAAACTCTGTTGAACCCGGCCGCCCCAATATTCTCTGGATATCGCTCGAGGATATCACGCCGATGATGGGCTGCTACGGAGACGAGTATGCCCGCACTCCGGTTTTCGACAGTTTGGCTGCGCAAGGCATCCGCTACACCAAAGCTCACGCAGTAGCTCCGGTGTGTTCGACATCGCGGTCCAGCATCATCACCGGCATGTATCCCAACGCGCTGGGAACCTTGCATCATCGAAGCAACACGCGACCGTCGGCTTTTGCCAAGATGTTTCCGAGCCTTCTCATCGAAGCCGCCTACTACACCAGCAATAATTCCAAGGAAGATTACAACATTGGGGGCCATACCGGTGTCGACGGCGACACGCGCGACGAAGCCGGCATTGAACAAAAAATTGATCCAATTTGGCACGAGAGTAGCAAGCAGGCCCACTGGCGAAACCGGCCTGACAAAGAACAGCCGTTCTTCGCCGTCTTCAATTTTATAGAGTGCCATTCCAGTATCACCAAGTATTCGGAAGACGAGATCGTGGAAGAGCGGTTAAACCGACTTCAACCAGGGGACTTTCACAACCCGGAGAAAGCTCCCGTTCCTGCCTTTAACCCGAATGTGCCAGAGTTCCGCAAGGTATGGTCCCGCTACTACGACGCGGTCACGCAGGTGGACTACCGCGCGGGAGAAGTGATGGACCAGTTGAAGGAGGACGGCCTCTGGGAAGATACCATTATCTTTGTTTGGGCGGATCACGGAGTGGGCATGCCCCGGGGCAAGCACACGCTCTGGGAGCAGGGGACCCACGTGCCTCTGATCGCACGGTTCCCGGAGAAGTATCAGCATCTGGCCCCGGCCAAACCGGGCGCAGTCATCGATGGACTGGTGACGTTGATGGATCTCGGTCCCTCCGTGCTGACTTTAGCCAGTCTCGATATCCCCGAACACATGCACGGTCGCCCTCTGCTTTGCAAAAACGGCAAGGGTGATATCGACTACCGGGACGCCGTATTCAGTATGCGCGACCGTCTGGATTCGCGGTTTGAAATGGTCCGTGCTGTGCGCGACCAGCGGTATCGCTACCAGCGCAATTTCTACCCGCACCTTCCCTTCAAGCCCTACGAGGACTACGAATTTGGGGCAGTTGTCGTGCAAGAATGGGTAGAACTGGCTAGGGAGGGGCAACTAACGGGTCCGCTGGAAATGCTCGCCATGCGTTTCAAGCCGGTCGAAGAACTCTACGACTCGGAGAACGACCCTCTCTTAATCAACAATGTAATCGATGACCCCAAATACGTGGAGGTCGTAAAAGGGATGCGGGACCGACTCCACCAGTGGATGGTGGATACACGCGACATCGCTATCCTGGAGGAGACGGAAATGTTGGGACGCCTTGAAGAAGGAGAATCGCCTTGGGACCTCGGCCAGTCGCTGGATAACTACGAGCGGATCCTCGAAACAGCCAATCTCCAGGTCCGGGGCGAGGCAGCGATTCCTGAGTTGCTGGCTCGGACCAATGACCCCGATTCCGCCGTTCGCTTCTGGGCGGCGCTCGGCTTGGTGGCCACCCGATCTGATGGTGCCGAAGTCATTTCCGGTTTGCAGTCAGCCTTAGCTGACGATTCGGTCAGCGTGCGCTTGACTGCGGCCGAGGGCCTGTTCAACCGCGGGCGTTATGAAGAAGCTCTACCGGTTGTCATCGAGGCATTGAACGATCCCATTGTTTCCGCCCAGGTCCGGGCTGCGGGAATCCTCGATACCCAACCACCGGAAGCCGTGGCAAAACTCCGGCCCGCCATTGAGCCTTTGAGGAAGGCAGTGGAAAAGTCCCGCGTCGCAGAGATGCCCGGAATTCCCTACGGACTCAACTACCCTTTCCAGCGAGCGCTCAAAGTCGTTAGTGGCAAAGAGAATTATTACCGCTGGGGTGCCGCCGCTTCGGGATCGCCATAGCCGACAGCGGGCTAAAACGCACAGTAACCATAAACCGGATACAAGCATGAAATTCATACTTTCAGCATACTTTGTCTTGATGGGCTGTATTTGGTTGAATCTGTCTGGGCAGGAAGCTGCTAAAAGCATCGAAGCCAATCGAGTCGCTGAAATTTCTTTCGAGGCAGAAAAGAGCCGGAGCAATCCGTTCCTGGAAATCGAACTGGATGTGGTGTTCACTGATCCCCAGGGAATGCAAAAGTCCGTGCCCGCTTTCTGGGCCGGGGCAGACCAGTGGAAAGCGCGCTACGCATCTCCTATTACGGGCACCCACCGTTATCGCACCCAATGCAGCGATTACCATGATAAGGGACTACACGGGGTCGAAGGCCAGATCCAGATAGAGTCCTACGGGGGAAATAACCCTTTTCTCCGCCATGGCCCCGTTCAGGTTTCGCAGAACAGACGTTACTTCGAGCACGCCGACGGTACGCCGTTCTTCTGGCTTGGCGATACCTGGTGGAAAGGTCTGTGCAAGCGGTTGCCCTGGGAGGGTTTCAAGGAACTGACGGCCAATCGCAAGGCCAAGGGCTTTTCCGTGGTGCAGATCATCATCGGCCCCTATCCCGATGAGCCGGAGTTCGACCCGCGCTGGGAAAACGAAGGCGGGATGCCGTATGACAAGACCTACCGGCGCATCAACCCGGATTATTTCAAATATGCCGACCGCCGAATTGAACATTTGGTCGATCAGGGGATCATGCCCGCCATATTTGGAGCGTGGGGATATCACATACGGTCCGTCGGGGTTGAGAATATGAGTCGCTACTGGCGCTACCTGATCGCCCGCTACGGAGCCTACCCCGTGGTTTGGTCGATCGGGGGAGAAGTCTTCAAAGGGTCGAGGGATCAATGGATCAAAACCGCACAGTACGCGCGAAGCATCGATCCCTACCGCCGCCCGACAACGCTTCATGCCCATTGGGGGAAAGGTTTCATCCCATCTGAATTTCTGGACTTCGACATGCTAATGCCCGGACAAGGCGGCGCTTTCGGCGAAATGCCCCCGCTAGGAGAGTGGAAAAATACGCCCATACGAACAACCGCCTTCGTGCAGGCTTCGTATGCGCTCGAGCCGACCATGCCGGTGGTTATCGGCGAAATCTGTTACGAAGATCATATGATGACAAACGGGGCTGATCTTCAGCGGCAGGTTTTCTGGTCGTCTATTCTTTTGGGAGCCCGGGGCTTTACCTATGGAGCGGAAGGACTCTGGCAGATGACTTCCGAAACCGTGCGGGGTTCGGAGTACGCCTTTACCCCCTGGTCGGAGGCGATGCACTACAAAGGCTCTTCTCAGTTGGGAAAGGGAAAAAAGTTTCTCGCAGGGTATCCCTGGTGGAAATTTGAGTCCCATCCGGAGTGGGTTGAACAGCACGCTACAACATTCGAAACCGCTCCGAATAAGACATGGAACCACAAAACTGTGCAGGCAGAATTTGAGAAGCGAGGTGGTCGCTGGGACCTTCCCTATGCTGCCGGAATACCCGGAGAGCTGCGCATCATCTACATCCCCGGCCATTACTATGATTGGACTGCTCCCACGATCAAAGGGCTCGAACCGAGCGTGCCTTATCATACCTACCTGTACTGTCCGGTTCGGGGGAAGCGCTATGAGTTGGGACTTGTCGTCAATACCGGTTTTGTCGAAGTGTCAGCCGACCAGATGAAGAAGTTCAAGACGCTTTATGCCAAGGTTGACAAAGGTCTGCCGCTATTGATGCACGATGACCCCTATAATCCTCGGGTGTGGGCAGTGGAATTGCCAGAAATTCACCTGTTGAAGAACGGCGATTTCAAATTGGAACGCCTACCCGCGCCCCAGGACTGGGTAATGGTATTGGAAAACGTTAAGAATTGAAAGGGGAAGCAATGAAAATCAGGCGCAAAATCGTATTATTGGGCATACTACTAGGGTCATCGTTTGCCATGGCCACTACGGACAGGCCGAACATTGTCTACATCGCTTTGGAAGACATCACGCCGATGATGGGCTGTTACGGCGACAGCTATGCCAAGACGCCTAATTTCGATAAACTGGCTGAAGAGGGTATTCGTTACACGCATGCTTATTCGTTTGCTCCCGTCTGTTCAGTATCGCGCTGCAGTATTGTGACCGGGATGTATTCAACCACGCTGGGCGCCATACATCATCGCAGCAACGTCGGAAGCCCGCCTGCGTTTCTGGAGATGATACCAAACCGGATGCGCAAGGCTGGATACTACACCACGAACCATAAAACAGATTATAATATCAGGGGAGCCAACTGGCACGTGTCCGGTAAGAGTGAGAAAGCACATTGGCGCAGCCGGCCCGATAAGGACCAACCGTTCTTCGCCAAGTTCGATTTTCAGGAATGCCACTCCAGCATTACGAAGTTTTCGGAAGAGGACATCGTCGAGGAGCGATTGAATCGACTCAAGCCGGGGGATTTTCACGATCCCGCGAAAGCGCCGATTCCTCCTTACCATCCGGACGATCCGGTGTTTCGCAAAGCGTGGTCGCGTTATTACGATGCGGTCACCCAGGTGGATTACCGGGCCGGAGAAATTATGGACCAGCTCAAGGAAGACGGGCTTTGGGACGATACGATTGTGTTCCTTTGGGCGGATCACGGCGTGGGTATGCCCCGCGGCAAACATACCCTTTGGGAGCAAGGCACGCATGTGCCCCTGATCGTGCGATTTCCTGAGAAGTACCGGCATCTGGCTCCGGCGGATCCCGGCTCAGTCATCGATGAGTTGGTAACGCTTATGGATCTGGGCCCATCGGTTTTGAAACTGGCCGGCATCGATACGCCGGCCTACATGCACGGCCGGGCGCTGATTTGCCAGAGTGATGAGCCGAAGCGCGAGTATGTCTTGGGCAGCCGCGACCGGCTCGACACCCGATATGAAATGATCCGCAGCATCCGCGACAAACGCTACCGCTACCAGCGTAACTTTTACCCCCACTTGCCCTATAAACCGTTTGAGAATTATGAGTTTGGCGCGCCGGTTCTTCAACATTGGGTTGAGCTCGCCCGCGCCGGAAAGCTCACGGGCGAACTGGAGTTATTGGCGGCGCGTTTTAAACCGGTCGAAGAACTTTACGATTCGGAAAAGGACCCGTTTATGGTGCATAACGTGGCGGACGATCCTAAATATGCCGATGTGCTCAAACGGATGCGCGGTCGGTTGCATGACTGGATGGTCGAGACCCGCGACCTCGGTGTTCTCACAGAGGCTGAGGTGCACAAACGGGCCAAAGGCAAGAACTCCTTCTGGGAAGTCGGACAGGAGCTGGACAACTACGAGCAGATTCTGGAAACCGCCAATCTGCAGCTCCAGGGGCAGCAGGCGATCCCGGAACTGAAAGTCCGCAGCAAAGATCCCGATCCGGCGGTCCGCTTCTGGGGCGCGCTGGGACTGGTGGTCGTCACCCACACCGCGGAGCTGGAGACGGTTGAGGACATTGTTCCGGTTCTGAAAGAGACGCTCCAGGATGATTCCGTCAGTGTGCGCCTGACCGCGGCAGAAGGCTTGTGTGACCTGGGGTATTATGAGGATGCGGTGGACGTCCTTTCCAAGACGCTGACCGGTCCTTCCATGTCGGGCCGGCTTCGCTCGGCTTGCATTTTGGATTCCCAACCGCCGGGGGCGAGTGCAGCACTTCAGCCCGCCGTTGAGCATCTGGTCAAGGCGGATCGCGACTATCGTGCCCACAATTTGGAGGGGATGGGCCTGGGTGGCCAAAATAATCCGTTTGAGCGTGCCCTTAAGGCGATCAGAGGCGAAGAAAATTATTACCGCTGGGGTCCGGGAGCCTCAGGATCCCCCCAATCCTCAGGCGGGGGAAGGAATGAAAAATAACCGGAAAGATGCGCAGATGAAATTTATTTTAACAACATGCCTGATAATGATGGGCTGTATTTCGTTGAACCTGTCTGCACAAGCGGCGGTGGAAATCACCCAGGCTAATCGAGTCGCTGAAATTTCTTTCCAGGCAGAAAAGAGCCGGGCCAATCCTTTCCTGGAAATCGAATTGGATGTCGTATTTACCGATCCTCGGGGAACGCAAAAGACGGTGCCCGCTTTCTGGGCCGGGGCAGACCAGTGGAAAGCGCGCTACGCATCCCCGATTTTGGGCACTCACCATTATCGCACTCAGTGCAGCGATACTGGGGACGGTGGCCTGCACGAGGTCGAAGGTCGAGTCGAGATCATACCCTATTACGGGGAAAACAGGCTTTACCGGCACGGTCCCATCCAAGTGGCGCCTGATCGCCGGCACTTTGAGCACGTCGACGGCACCCCCTTCTTCTGGCTGGGCGATACCTGGTGGAAAGGTCTGTGCCAGCGGCTGACCTGGGAAGGCTTTCAGGATTTGACCGCCAACCGAAAAAAGAAGGGGTTCAACGTCGTGCAGATCGTGTGTGGAACTTATCCGGACGAGTTGGGGCTACTGCAGCCGAGCTGGGAAAACGAAGGGGGGATGCCGTATCTGAAAACAGATTTCAGCGTGATGAACCCGGAGTATTTCGATTATGCGGATCGCCGGTTCGAGCATCTGATTAACGCCGGCATCGTGCCTGCGATTGTCGGCGGTTGGGGGCGTGCCGTAGAGATTAACGCGGTGGGGCTTGACGGATACAAACGCCATTACCGAAACCTGATCGCCCGCTATGGCGCCTACCCCGTGGTTTGGATATTGGGCGGCGAAACGAAAAAGCAACATGGGCCATGGTATGTGGCGGCGGAATACCTGGATGCCACCGATCCTTACGGGCGTCTGCTGACGAATCACAGTAATCAGCGTCGTCAGGCATTGGAAGATCATGACGTTTTCGATTTCGATATGGACGCGACCGGGCATCGGGGATGGGAAACCGTGAACAATGCGATCCAAAAAATCATCGACTATCGGGATGTCTCGCCTACGAAGCCGGTTTTAACCGGAGAAGCCTGCTACGAGCAGCATATGCAGGGCAATTTCGCCGACCTGCAGCGCTACCTCTTCTGGGGCTGTATCCTTTCCGGCGCGGCGGGGCACACCTACGGCGCAGCCGGAATCTGGCACATGGGGGTACCCGGAGAGCACGGGAACTGGGGCGGATGGGATTTTCAACCCTACGATTTGACGACTTGGCGCGAGGGCATGCATTTCGCCGGGGCAGCTCAACTCGGCCGGGCCAAGTCCTTGCTGGAAGAATATCCGTGGCATCGCTTTGAACCGCACCCCGAATGGGTTGGGGAAGGAGACCCGAAGAAGCGCCCAGAGGAGTACGACGGGTTTGCCTCGGAAGCCCGCTTTGCTGCGGGGATCCCGGGGGAGGTGATGGTTATCTATCAGCCTAAACGCAACAACTACGTTTGGGATGGCATCACAGTGCAGAACATCGAACCTGGCGACTATTCCACGTTTTACTTCGATCCGGTCTCAGGGCGTCGCTTTGATCACGGAGTTGTCAACATCTCCGGCACCTGGACTTCACCGAATGTGCCAACCCCACAGGATTGGGTGATGGTTATGGAGAAGGTTTCAGAATTATCGCTCACTAATAGTAGCGCGTTTGAAACAGACCGTTATGGCGGCAATCTTGAAATAAAGCGCGAGGCAACCGGATTCTTCCGCATCGAAGACATTAATGGAAGGTGGATGCTTGTTACTCCGGAGGGTCATGGGTATGTGGCACTCGGAGCCAATCATGTGGGTCAGTATCTTCTAACTCAGTCCAGGGAAATGGGCTTTTTGGAAAAACACGACGATGATATGGATCAGGGAGCACAAGCGCTTCTTGAGTTAATTAAAGACCTTGGCCTGAATGCCGGCAGTTCATTTCAACACGAACCTCGCCATGCTCATTCGCTGCCCAGAATTGCCAGGTTGTTTTATGCTCCCGGTAGAGACAGACTTGGTCTGGCGGGACTTGGACCAGATGTTTTTGATGAAGGCGAACTGAAAAAACTTCGCGCCTTTATCATTCAGGAAGTCAAACAGTATGCCGACGACCCCTGGGTGATCGGCATATCGGCGTCCAACATACCGCCCTGGGATGACAGACGAATGGAGCGAGTGCGTGCTGCGCCGCCGGGCTCACCGATGAGGAAAAGATATCAGGAATTTGTTATGGAACGCTATCCGGATATCGCTTCGTACAACCGCGTTTATGAAGATAAACTCAGCTCTTTTGATAGGCTCTCCAGCGAGAAGGAACTGAAGCCGTTTCCGCGAAATAAACGAACGAGGGAGGACAACGACGCCTTTCTCGCCATTATTGCAGACCGGTTATACGCAACGGTTCGTTCCGCGATTAAAACGGGCGCGCCCAATCATCTTTTCTTAGGAGAAAGTGTGATCTTTCGAACGCTTCCGGATTCCGTTCTAAAAGCGATCGGTCCGTATATCGATGCCTACAGTGCTCAGGTCATTATGCGTTCGTATGGCGCTCAAGTGATAATGGAATCTCCGAACCAGCTGCCACATTGGCAAATATTTGATGAAGAAGCGTATAAACATGTCCATAAACTTACGGGAAACCCCGTTATTATCGACGACTGGGTTGCTTCGTTCAGTCTGGCGGATCCGTTTGATACAAAGACCGAAGCCGGAATCTTTTTCGAGGAACGTCGTGCTACGGAACAGGCAACGGAATGGCTGCTCTCCGCTATCGAACAGCCCTATATTCTCGCCGTGTTTAAATGTCAGCTTATCGGGCTCCATGGTGCGGATCGTGCGTTCGACGGAAAAAGCCGCCGCACGTATTATAAAGATGATGGTTCGCCCTATCGTTTCCGAACGGAAATGACCAAGCAAGCGCACGCTAAGGCCCTGGAGATAGCATATTCGTCAGCTATGAAGGGCGCTTCTAAAACCCACAAGTAATGCGCTTTAATTTTCATCGTACGTGCCAACCCCACAGGACCGAGTCTTGATTCTAGTGTTATGTAACACAAATAATACTTCACTTTTTCCAGTGGATCTGATAAGCTTCCCGGCATAATGAAAAAAACCGCAAGAAACAGAGCCGTGGAAATTGTATTGCAAAACCACCAAAGAGAACAACTGGAAGGGTGGAGCCGTTCGCGCACCCTCCCCCACGCCTTGGTGCAACGAGCAAAAATCGTTTTGCTGGCCGCGCAGGGGTTGACCAATCTGCAGATCGCTCAACGGGTGCAGTTGAATCGCATTAACGTTGGCAAATGGCGCCGCCGCTTCGCCAACGATGGCATCAGCGGACTCTACGATCAATTGCGTCCGGGCCGGCCCAGAAGCATTTCCGACGAGCAGGTCGCCGAACTGATCCACAAAACGCTCAGGCGAAAGCCCAAAACTGCCACCCATTGGAGCACTCGTACGCTAGCCGAGCAAAGCGGGGTCTCTCATATGACGGTGCATCGGGTGTGGCGTGCCTTTGGCTTACAACCCCATCGAAGTAAGAGCTTCAACTTGTCCAATGACCCGTTCTTCATTGAGAAAGTGCGCGATATCGTCGGACTTTACCTCGATCCGCCGGCCAAGGCGGTGGTCTTGTGCGTTGACGAGAAAAGCCAATGCCAAGCTTTGGAACGCACTCAGCCGGTTTTGCCCATGGGCTTGGGTTACCTTGAAGGAGTCACCCACAATTACATCCGACACGGCACCCTGACTTTGTTTGCCGCTCTGGATGTGGCTTCCGGAAAGGTTATCAGTCGTTGCACCGCACGGCATCGGCATCAGGAATTTCTGCGGTTTTTGCAAACCATTGAACAGAACGTGCCCGCGGAGTTGGACGTGCACGTCATCATGGACAATTATTCCAGCCACAAGCACCAAAAGGTTCGCAACTGGTTTAAACGCCATGCGCGCTTCCAGGCCCACTTCACACCCACTTATTCCTCCTGGCTCAATCAAGTGGAGAGATGGTTCGGGCTAATCACGCAACGGGCCATTCGCCGCGGCTCGTTTTCCAGCACCCGGCAACTGCGTGAGAAGATCGAGGCTTTCGTCAAAGAGCACAACCGCAATGCCAAGCCCTTCACCTGGACAGCGACCGCAGAGAGCATCCTGGCAAAACTGACTCGATTGTGTAATATAACTTTAGATACACCACACTAGATGATTAACTGAAAGCCGCATCGTGCCTGAATTTAAAGCAGATCTTTCTGATTTCAGTTTAAGGAAAAAGATGAATGGTAAGTGTTGTATTCGAAAATTGGTAACGCTTGCTTTGTCGTGCGTCTTTGTCGGCTGCGGTTCAGGTGGGGTCGATTCAGATGCTGTCCTGACTTCCCCGAATATTGTTCTTTTTCTGGTCGATGATATGGGGCTGATGGATACGTCGGCGCCGATGTTGACTGATGATAATGGAAAGCCTCAGCGTTATCCACTCAACGATTGGTACCGTAGGCCGAACATGGAACGGCTGGGGGCGCAAGGCGTCCGCTTCACAACTTCTTTACCACTTGGCGCCAAGAGAACTGGAAGGTGATGTATGAATACCTGGAAGAGGGCGAGAACCGCTACTCGCTCCATAACCTCACCAGCGATCCCAGCGAATCAAACAAACTCGCGGAGGAGAATCCGGATCAACTCGGGAACATGATGGAGGAGATCAAAGCAGCTAAACTTTAAGGTGACCATTTATATACCCAAATACAGTTTGAGGAAGTCAGCCTTAGCCATTGCTGCCATAGTCTTCTTGTTCACAGCTTTTTCGAAGGCTGACAATAAAGGCGCTCCTAACATTCTGATCATCTTTACTGACGACCAGGGTTACGCCGACTTTGGGTGTTTCGGGTCCAAGACCAACAAGACACCGCGGATGGATCGGCTTGCCGCTGAGGGGACCAGGTACACCAGCTTCTACGCGCAGAACGACCGCGGACCATTGCGAAACGGCAAGGGCTCATGTTACGAGGCGGGCGTGCGCGTCCCCTGCATCGTGCGATGGCCGGGAATGGTCAAAGCTGGCGCCGAGTCGTCCGCCATCTTCGCCACTCTCGATTTCCTGCCGACCTTCGCCACGCTGGCGGGCTTCGACGTTCCGTCCGATCGCGTCATCGACGGCGTCGATCAGACCGAATTGCTTTTGGGCAGGGATCCCGACGGTGCGCGCAAGACCTTCATCTACCAGGCCCACATCAGCCGTAGCGAGAACACCTACACCACCAACGGTCTGCGCAAGGGTAAATGGAAATACCTTAAGGCCGAGCACGTTGTCTACCCCTACGCACGGGACGAGCAACGGCCCAAGGTCGTCGAGTTGTATGACTTGGAAGCCGACGTCGGCGAGACGACGAATCTGGCGTCGAAGCACCCGGAGATTGTCGCAGAGTTACAGCGAGAGTTGGAGGCGATTGGTGAATTGGATGTGCTGTTCAAGAAGTGAAATATCAGCTGTCCACTTATACAAAGGAAATTAATGAAAAATTCCATAACAACCATGCTGTGCTCAGTGCTCGTTTCCCTGTGTGCCATTACCGCTCATGGAAAAGAGCAACCGGATCGTCCGAACATCCTTTTCATCCTGGCAGATGACCTCGGTTATGGAGATCTCAGTTCTTACGGAGCAACCGCAATTCAGACACCAAACATCGATCGTCTGGCGGAAGAAGGCGTGCTTTTTACGGACGCTCATTCTCCGGCCTCGGTTTGCACCCCAACACGATATGGCTTTCTGACCGGACGCTATTGCTGGCGAACGTGGCTGAAGCGAAGCGCCTTGAGCTCGGATGCTCCCATGTTGATCGAGGAGGATCGGCCGACCGTGGCTTCCGTATTGGGATCAGCCGGCTACTACACCGCCCACATTGGGAAGTGGCACCTGGGATTCGGCCGCGAGGACGATTACGCCATGAATCGCGAGGGGCAGGGCGAGCCGAATTCCTGGCGGAGTAGGAAGGGCGGCCCCGATTGGAACGGGGAATTAAAGCCAGGTCCGCTCGAGGTTGGCTTCGATTACTTCTACGGTATCCCCATCGTGAACTCTTACCCGCCCTACGTTTTTGTGGAGAATCATCGTGTTGCCGGGCTGGACCCTGATGACCTGATTGGCCGGATGGAATCTCGTTACCTGGGAGAAATGGAAGGTGGAAAAGCCGCTCGCTGGAACGACAACGAGCTCGCTCCGGAACTCACTAAAAAAACGGTCTCTCTGGTGGAGAATCTCGCGAATCAAGAACAGCCATTCTTCCTCTACTACGCTCCGCACCAGCCTCATCGACCTTTCACCCCCAACATCCGGTTCAAGGGCGGGAGTCAATTCGGCGTCTACGGCGACTTTATCGAGGAGCTTGACTGGTCGGTCGGCGAGGTGCTCGACGCGCTCGATCGCTTTGGATTGGCGGAAAATACGCTGGTGATCTTCTCCAGCGACAATGGCGGATTGACGGACCCGGCCTCGAGCAATGCCCAAAGGGGGGCTGGTTACGGAGACGGAGCGACGCCGCCTGCAAAGCCCAAGGTCAAACACCATGCCAATGGGCCTGTTCTTCGCGGAGGCAAGGGCGATATCTGGGAGGGCGGTCACCGGGTTCCCTTCCTTGCTCGCTGGCCGGGAAGGATCAAACCCGGCACCCGTTTAGGGGATACGATCAGTCTTACCGATATGCTGGCTACCTTCGCTGCAGTAGCCGGGGCCGAGCCGCCTCCCCAAGCCGGACCTGACAGCTTTAACGTGCTGCCCACTCTGCTTGGACCGAACCTCGACGATTCGGCGCGTCGTCCAAGGGTTATGCAGAGTGGCGGAATCAGCGGGATGCTATCGATTCGCGAAGGTCCATGGAAGCTGATCGATGGTCAAGGCGGCGGCGGGTACCGCGACGGGAAAACCGCGCCAGGCGAGCAGCCTCAACTGTATAACTTGGACCAGGATCTTGGCGAGAACACGGACGTTTACGTCGGGCATCCTGAGGTCGCAAATAGGCTACGACAGTTGCTGCACAAGATCAAAGTGGAAGGACGCAGCCGATGATCGATCCGCTCCGGTGAATTTACCGCAACCGTGCGGATCCATGGAAGCGCCAGCCCAACTAAAATAAAAAATGGCTAGTGAAAACAACGCAAAAGTTGGGAGCAATGGAGTGGTGGAATTCAGGAGTAATGGGTTCCCGGAAGACTGAGACGAAGTTCTCCAAAATTCCAGATCTCCAAAACTCCAGTTCTCCTATCCCTCATCTTTCGCGCATCGGTCCTCTCAGTGCTTGCCTTCCTTTCCACGCTTACCGTATTCGTTGTCGACCGCCCGAATATACGGTTCATCCTTGCGGTTTACAGGGGCTATGGAGAACTCAGTTCTTATGACGCCGTTAAAATTCATACCCAAAAAACCGACAAGCTGGCCGAAAGGGTGTGCTATTCGCGGATGCCTTGATCGACCAATTTTTTGGCTGCAGATTCAGCCGACTCCTTAAAAACTGTATAACATTCTTTTGAGTAAATGAAAACACAGGCACTGAAACGCTTTCGAGCCAAACTCGCCAACGACCAACCTGTCTACGGGCTTTGGGTAACTTTGGAATCCGCATCGATCACGGAAATGGCAGTTGCTCTGGGACTCGACTGGGTAGTTGTCGATGCGGAGCATGGGCACCTCGATTGGAAGGAGATCAACGAACACGTGCGTGCCGGACTTCGTAGCGACACCGTGGTGCTGGTCCGATTGGCTGAACGCAGTACCTCACTCACGAAACGAGCGCTCGACATCGGAGTAGATGGGGTAGTGATTCCTCAGGTCGAAACTATCGAGCAACTTGAAGAGGCGATTCGCGACAGTCGTTATCCTCCCGAGGGGCGGCGAGGTATTGGGGCCGAACGCGCGACCGCCTGGGGACTGCGTGTTGCCCAACACACCGCGGAAGCTAATGAACACGTGCTGGTAGTGCCCATTATCGAAAACATTTCAGTCATCGCCCATGTCCCCGGCCTGTGTGAACTAGACGGTGTAGATGTGTTCTTCTTTGGCCCAAACGACTTCTCGGCATCGGCTGGTTACCTCGGCCAATGGGAAGGACCGGGTATTGCTGAACAAATTCTCCAATTGAAGGACCTGATTCATGCCAAGGGCAAACGCTGTGGCCTTTTGACCACCAGTATGGAAAATCTGGTCGAACGGCGTGACCAGGGATTTCACATGCTTGGAGTGGGCTCTGACAGCGGACTGCTGTTGCGATCGATTCAACAGGTGCTCCGGGCCGTCGACCGCGACTGCATGCCACGCTAGCCATGAGAATTCCCGAACCAGAGCGTTAGCACCTGAATAAAAGCAGCGACTGTGAAAACACCTCAGCCCACTCCCTTCCGCATCACCCTGACCGCCGACTTCTATGACGAAGCCGGCGCGCCCCGCTATTCCGATTTCGGACTCGGCACATTCGAAGGACAGAAACACATCGTCGTTTCCAAATTTTTGGAGTATCACGAGGAGATCTCTCCGAATCAGTTGGCGGGTCATCACGCCGCGCTCGTTTTGTCGCCGAAAGTGACAGCCAACTCTTTGGCTGACTGTGAGGAACTGCTGGCTATCAGTCGGTTCGGAGTCGGCTATGATAGCGTCGATGAGGAGGCCTGTAGCGCCAAGGATGTGTTGCTGACCATTACTCCCGGAGCTGTAGATCGACCAGTGGCCGAAGCCGCGGTTGGTTGGATGCTGGCTCTGTCCCACCGCATGCTCCAGAAAGACCGGCTGGTACGCACCGGTTGTTGGGATGATCGAAGTCAATTCATGGGATGCGAACTGCGAGATCGGACCCTTGGGGTGGTTGGGCTCGGCTGCATAGGCAGAAAGCTCGTTACGCTTTTGCAAGGATTCGGCATGAGTCAACCGATTGCCTATGATCCATTCGTTTCATCCCAGGAAATGATAGAGCTCGGGGTGCGGGAGGTGGGGCTGGAGGAACTTCTGTCGAAGGCTGATTTTGTTTCCCTTCATTGCCCGTTAAATGCCGAAACTCGAGGGTTGATAGGCGCGGATCAATTGAGGCTTATGAAACCGGACGCGTTTATTTTGAACTTGGCGCGAGGTGGGATCGTTGACGAAAAGGCGCTCTATAATGTGCTTTGCGAACGACAAATTGCCGGTGCCGCCCTGGATTGTTTTGATAGCGAACCGGTTACCGAACCGAACCTTTTTTGTAACCTCGAAAATGTTATTCTCGCGCCTCATTGCATTGCCTGGACCAAGGAACTGTTTCGAGACATCGGCCGGATCGCTTGCCAAAGTATGCTCGATCTGTCACTTGGCAAAATTCCCCGTGGCGTCGTCAACCCCGAAGTCTTGGATCGACCGTCTTTCCAAAGTAAATGGGAATCGGTGAGCAGGGGGGGTTGGAATGTTGGGAGGATGGAGGGTTGGAATGGTGGAGTTTTGGAGTGATGATCAGATCACGGAAGCCCAATCCAACATTTCCCCACTCCAGTAATCCATTATTCCACCACTCCATTACTCCACCACTCCATTACTCCACCATTCCAACCCTCCAGTAATCCACTATTCCATTACTCTAATAATAGCAAATGTTATTGATATCGGTTACTTTATAAGCAAGCTGTCAAATGTGGCTTTTAGAGGACTAATCTTCCATTGGCAAACGCATCTTGCGCGATCTGGGTATAGTTCGCGGCCGCGGGATCGAGCGCTCCGGGATGACCCGCGATTCGCCACTCTAATAACTTTGGCATACACCGAGCGTGTCATGAAGATCTTCAGGACAGTATGGCTCATTCTATTGGGCCTGAGCGTGATTGGTTTGGCAGCCGCTGATCCGGGGACGGCCTTTTTCGAAAAAGAGATCGCGCCGATCCTCCAGCAACGCTGCTACGAGTGTCACAGCCACGAATCCGATGAGGTAAAAGGCGGATTGGTGCTGGATTCGCGGAGCGGTTGGGAGAGGGGAGGTGAATCCGGACCCGCCATCGTTCCGGGAGAACCCGATAAAAGCCGGCTCATTCAAGCAGTGAAGTATCACGACGAGGAATTGCAGATGCTGCCGGAGGAGAAGAAACTTCCGGAGGGCGAGATCGCCCTGCTGGAGAAATGGGTTGCCATGGGAGCGCCCGACCCGCGCCAGGCGAAGCAGCGGGAGTACGACCCGGCCAAGCTCTGGGCCCTCCAACCGATTCGGAAATACGATCCGCCAGCCACTTTGAAAGGGGATTGGCCTCGGGACGATATCGACCGATTTATCCTCGCCGAATTAGAAGAAGATGGCCTCGAACCTGCAGCCGATGCGGATCCTTACACGCTGTTGCGGCGCCTCACCTTTGATCTTACGGGACTGCCGCCCACACTGGAGGAAATTGAGGCATTCGTGAACGACTCCTCCGATGACGCCTATCAAAAAGTCGTCGATCGGTTGTTGGCTTCTCCCGCCTTTGGCGATCACTGGGCGCGGCACTGGTTCGATCTTTCCTGCTATGCCGACTTGGCCGACATCCAGGGCAACGTCATCATTCACGATGCTTGGCGCTACCGCGATTATGTCATCGCGGCCCTTAATGCGGACAAGCCGATCGATCGGTTCATTCACGAACAGATCGCCGGAGATTTGCTGCCCTGGCAAACCGATGAACAACGACGCGAACAGATCATCGCCACGGGGTATCTTGCGATCGGTCCCTGGACACTGCAAAACTACATCAAAGGCCAGCTTGACGCGGATGTCGTCGATCACCAGCTCGACCGGATGGGGCGCACTTTCCTCGGGCAGACACTGGCCTGTGCGCGCTGTCACGATCACAAGTTCGATCCCGTCCCCACGGCCGATTACTACGCCCTGGCGGGAATCTTTCATAGCACGCTGACGACCAGCTATGACGGCCCCGGAGTGTGGAGCGCGATCAATGAGGTAGAGCTTCCGGATCTGAGAAGCTCGCCGGAGGAACAGGGTCGGCGGCAAGCGGCCCTCGCCGATCTCCGCTCCAGGCGGCAAACGCTACAGGCCGAACTGACGACCTTGGTCTTGCAAATTCCCGGAGGATCCGAAGGGAATGTCCTGACCCTTGATAACACCATTGCCGCCAACGAGAAGGGCACGCAATATGAGTTGAGTTTCAAGGCCGGCCCGAGCGTTTGGGCCGCCGTACCCCAGCGGACGACCGCAGCGGACGGCTTGCAGATCGACCTGCTCCGGGTAGACGGAAGCGTGCTCGCCGGATTTCGTCACAACCCCGGGCCATGGTCCGGAACGAGGGACGCCCAAAAGCTTAAACCCGCCCGGTTTTCTTATACCGGCGATGGCTCGGGCGGGACCCGGATACGTATCACCAGCGCCAATCATGGCAGCGGACATTTTGGCGGAGCCATCGACGACTTGGCGATCACCTCCAACAAAACCACCCTTTTTAGCGAGGATTTCGACGCTGTCAAAACGGGTCCGACCGAGGGCTTGCAGGCGGACACCCGGCTGCGGGTCCTCGCAAATGTTGCTTTACCGGGCTGGATAGGATCGGGGCTTAACCACTCTCACGCTGTCGATTTGGGAAGCGGCGATTATGCCATTCAGTTTTTCGGGGGCGGGGCGAAGGCCCTTGCCCAAGCCAAGCCCGTTACCGAGGCGGATAAAACAGCCCACCTTAGAGCGTTGGAATTCGAGAAACAAGTGAGCGAGTTGGCCGCGCAAATTGCCACTCTGGAAGAAAAAGACGCTCCCGAGAAAGCTCTCGCCGTCCGCGACATCGATGAACCCGCTGACAGCCCAATCTACCGGCGCGGAAATTTTCAAAGTCTCGGAGACATCGTTCCCCGAGGATTTCTTTCGGCAGTTGCTGTATCCAATAAATACAATATCCCGGCCGGCGAAAGCGGTCGCCTGCAACTGGCTCAATGGTTGACCGATTCTGAGAACCCGCTGCCAACGCGTGTCCTGGTCAATCGCGTCTGGCACCATCTTTTCGGTCAGGGCCTGGTGCGGTCGGTCGATTACTTCGGCGTCCATGGCGAAAGGCCGAGCCATCCCGAACTGCTGGATTTTCTCGCCCTGCGTATCCGCGAGGACGACCAATGGTCACTCAAGAAGACTATACGCCGGATGGCGCTGTCGCGGAGTTACCAAATGGCATCGTCTTACAACGCCAAGGCGACAGCGATCGATCCCGACAACCGCCTTCTCTGGCAGATGCCAAGGCGCCGCCTCACTGCCGAATCGATCCGCGACGGCATGCTTGCGGTCAGTGGTGAACTCGATGCGGCTCGCGGCGGACCCTCTCTCGGTCTCGAGTTGGAAGACAACATCATGGGAGCCGGGGGAAATGTGAATCCGCCGACTTGGGGAGACAAGTTTCCGGAATACGTCAAGAATCGTCGAACGATCTACCTGCCTTTGAAACGCGAACGCCCCGTTGGTGAACTCGAAATCCTCGGCACATTTGATTTTCCGCACCCGAGCGAAATTACCGGAGCACGGCCCAACACTACCGTCGCCACTCAGGCCCTGTTCCTGATGAACGCACCGTTTGTAAAGCAACAGGCCAACAAGCTGGCCGCACGCTTGGCGGAGGACGAGCCCGATGACGAACGCGCCCGCATTGCCCGTCTTTACCTGCTGGCAGCCAACCGCCCGGTCCTGGACGACGAAATCGCGTCAGCCGTGGCGTTCCTCGACAAGAGCTC
Source organism: Opitutales bacterium (assembly GCA_965218995.1). Lineage (GTDB taxonomy): Bacteria > Verrucomicrobiota > Verrucomicrobiia > Opitutales > UBA2995 > JAABVD01. The sequence continues at coordinate 1,535,790 of CBDCML010000003.1, read as the reverse complement.
CCACGACGCAGGACCGGACCCTGCTGATTCTGAGGCCAAGTCGGGAGCGTGGGTTCAACTGTGCCATGCCGTGCTGGGATCGAACCAATTTTTATTTCGAGAATAAAAGAAACCATCCACTTCCATGAATCATTTTGATCCATCATTCAGCCTATCCCGGAGAAATTTTCTCCGCACCTCAGCCTGTGGTTTCGGCTCGCTTGCCCTGAACGCCATGCTCAAGCAACAGGCCGGGGCTTCCCCTTCCCAGAGCAAGAGCGTATCTGCTCTCGCCGCGAAGGAAACACACTTCCCGGCGCGGGCCAAACGAATCATTTTTCTGTTCATGTCGGGAGGACCCTCGCAGATGGACCTCTTCGATTACAAGCCGTGGTTGGAAAAGGGTTCCGGGGATAAGTTGCCTTACCAACTTCCCTCGACGGAAGCGACGGTCGGACTCGAAAACACGCGCCTGCTCGGGCCGGTTTCCGGATTCAAGCACGCTGGTGAATGCGGACTCTACATGAGCGATCTCCTGCCTAACACTGCCCGCCACGCCGATGACCTCTGCGTTCTGCGCGCTGTGCAAGGCGACAGTCCGAACCACCCGGTCGCGATTAGCCAACTGCACACCGGCAACCTTTTCGATGTGGTTCCCTCGATGGGGTCGTGGTTTTCTTACGGTCTGGGAACGGAAAATCAGCAACTGCCCAGCTTCATTACGATCCTGCCGAGGGAAGGGGAGAGGAACTACAGTAGCGCCTTCCTTCCGGCCATCCATCAGGGAACCGCGATTCAACACGTCGGCTCTTCCCCTGACAAAGCGCCTATTCGCAACCTGACCGATACGTCTCTTCCCAAAGAGGCCCAGCGTCGCCGCATCGACCTGATCCAGGCTATGAACCGCCGTCAACTGGAGCGGCTCGAGACGGATCAACAGATGGAAGGGGTCATTGAATCGTTCGAACTTGCCTTCCGCATGCAGACAGAAACTCCCCGATTGGTCGACTTTTCCTCGGAATCGAGAGCTACACTCGATCTCTATGGCATTGGTGAGGAACCAACCGACACCTTCGGTCGCCAATGCCTGCTCGCCCGCCGCTTCGCCGAGGCAGGGGTGCGTTTTGTCCAGGTCTCCCTTCACGGATGGGATCACCACGACAAGATCGCCGAAGGTATGGAGGAGCAATGCGCGACCTGCGACAAACCCGTTGCGGGTCTACTGACCGATTTGAAGGTGCGAGGCCTGCTCCACGACACGCTGGTCTTGTGGGGCGGCGAGTTCGGACGCACTCCGCACACCCAGCAAAACAACGGTCCCGGACAGGCGCCCGGCCGCGAACACAACCCTCACGGCTTCACCATGTGGATGGCCGGCGGAGGCGTGAGAGGGGGCGTTACCCACGGCGTGACCGACGACTTCGGTTACCATGCGGTGGACGGCAGCGTGCACATCAATGACCTGCATGCCACCATGCTTCATCTGATGGGCCTCGACCACGAACGGCTCACTTTCCAGCATCATGGGCGGCCTTTCCGGCTGACGGACGTGGCTGGGAATGTGGTGAAGGAGATTCTCGCATAAAGTAACTCCTATCGAGTGTGGCGTCCTTTATATAATTCACCACAGAGAACACAGAGAACACAGAGGTAAAAAAGGCTGAAGGTAAAAGGCTGAAGGAGTAATGGAATGTTGGAATGAGGAATGATAAGACACGAATTAAATCACCTTGATCGTGACCGTGATCGAATAAACTGAAACCAAAGAACTAGGAAAGGTGAAAAAGGCGGTTTAAAACTGAACACTGAACACTGAACACTAACCACTCCATCTTCGGCTTCCCATTGCTTCTCGCCCTGACCTTGCTGTTTCTTTCGGCAAACGCAACCGAGTCTATTCCGCTAAGGGCTGGCCCGGCCACGATGAGCTTCGATGCCGACAACGTCTTTCTGCGCTACCTTCGCGTGGGAGGACACGAAGTTCTTCGCGGGATCAATGCCCCGATTCGCGACCAGTATTGGGCAACCATCGCGCCTGAGGTCTCCAACCTGAAGGTCGACGATGAAGGAGATCACTTCCGGGTCACCTTCGACGTGCGCTGCGTTCAGGCGGACATCGACTTTCGCTGGAAAGGATTGATCACCGGAACTGAGGACGGTGTGGTCGAGTTCACCTTTGAGGGCGAGGCCCTTTCGGCCTTCAAGCGCAACCGCATTGGATTTTGCGTGCTGCACGGACCCTCAGCGGCCGGGCAGCCATGGGTAATTGAAACGACGGACGGAAAGAGATCCGAAGGGCAATTCCCGGAGTTCATCTCACCCCATCAGCCGGCCAAGAACCTGCGAGCCATCACACACGAAGTCGCCCCCGGGATTCGCGCCCGGGTGGATTTCGAGGGCGAAATTTTCGAGATGGAAGATCAGCGCAATTGGACGGACGCCTCGTTCAAGACCTATTGCACCCCGTTGGAAATTCCCTACCCGGTGCAACTCGCCAAAGGAACGACGATATCGCAGAAAATCCGCGTCAGCCTGGAAGGCGACCTGAAGGAAATACCGTCTGCAACGGTTGGTGGCCCGTTGCTCACCCTGAGCGAAAGGGAATATCCTCTTCCTCTTCTTGGCCTTCAACTCTCGGGCGAGATCGATGGCCTGAGGGTGACGCAGATCGAGCGACTCAAGGCGTTGAATCTCGATCATCTTCGCGTCGACCTGGCGTTGTCCGATCCATCTTTTCCCAGTGAGCTGCGACGGGCGACCGGGCAGGCCGAAGTACTCGCCGTATCACTGCAAATCGGCTTGAACCTCGGCGACTCGCCGGACTTCAAGACGCTGCTTGGCGAAGTCAAAAGACTCCAGCCGCCCGTAACCTACTGGCTTGTCACCGGCGGCGATCCCGCGCATTTCAAGACGGCCCGAACGAAGCTGAAAGCCGTCGCGGGCATGTCAAAGATCGGCGTGACCCGCAACACCAACTTCGTCGACCTCAACCGCGCCCGTCCGGATGGCCAGGCTATCGAGGCGGTCGGTTTTGCCATTAACCCCCAGATTCACGCCTTCGATAATTCCTCAATGGTCGAGACGCTCGCGATCCACGCCGATGTCGTCAATAGCACGCGGGAGTTCGTCGGAGATCTTCCGCTGGCTATCGGCCCGGTGACGCTGAGTCCTCAATGGATTAACGGCGAAGATCCACCGGGCGGTCCGCCTCCCGGTCCCTTTCCAACCTACGTGGACATTCGACAGGGAACGGATTTTGCCGCGGCCTGGACGCTCGGCAGCATTAAATACCTCGCCGAATCCCGAGCCCACAGCGCCACCTTTTACGAGACTGTCGGCTGGAACGGCGTTATGGACGCGGACGATGTCAGCGCGCGTCCCGTGGGTTATCCCTCGCAACCCGGCAAGTTGTTTCCCGTCTATCATCTGCTCAAGAACATTGGGGAATTCGACGGCGGCACGGTTCAGCGGATCGACTCCTCAGACCCGCTTGCGGCCGAGGCGATCGCTTTGCGCAAAGGCGGCATGCTGCGTGTGCTGGTCGCCAGCCTGATAGGTAAACCCCAGACCGTTACTCTCCGCGGCCTCAGCAAACCGGTCCCCGTTCAGCAGTTGCTTGAAGAGGGGGAAACGGAGGCAATGCCCGAAATCCCCATTTCCCTGCCGCCTCACGGCATCGCGCGGATCGACTGGATGGTCGACTAATCGATTAATGGGGTTGTTACCAAAATGGCTCGGCCGATCCTTCCTCGGACTGAGCGCCTTGTGCGCGATCGCCTTCGTGACCGTGTTCATCAGCGGAAAGACCGGGCTGGCGCCCCACCTCCTGACGGGCTTCTTCGTTTGTGTCTCGCTGGCGGCTTCGACGGGACAAGGCATCCTGCGCCAGTTGGCCTTCACGACCTGGATCGCGACCGGCGTGGTTATCGGCATGGCCTTTCACGGTTCTTTTCTCACCTTTCCGGCGTGGTTCTTCGGACTTGGCGATCGCGAGATGACCATCGTTTTCATTCCGGTCTTGCAGATCATCATGTTCGCGATGGGAACAACACTTAGCATCGCCGATTTCGCCCGCGTCTTCAAGATGCCCACCGGCGTCCTCATCGGGCTCGCTTGCCAGTTTTCGATCATGCCGCTGATCGGCTTCGGCCTCGCCCACGCCTTCGCTTTGCCGGCCGGGATCGCCGCTGGACTCGTGCTTGTAGGCTCTTCTCCGAGCGGACTGGCCTCCAACGTAATGGCCTTTATCGCCAAGGCGAATGTCGCCATGTCGGTGACCATGACCGCGTTCTCCACGCTGCTCGCCCCTCTCCTGACGCCCCTGTTAATGAAGGCGCTCGCGAGCGAAATGGTGGTGATCGACGTCCCGGCTATGATGTGGAGCATGACCAAAATCGTGCTCCTCCCGGTTCTGGCCGGCCTGGTCTTCCATCATCTCGTGTATCATCGACTCAAATGGCTCGCCCGGGTCATGCCGATGATTTCTATGGTCGGCATTCTTATCATGACCGTGCTGACAGTTGCGGTCGGACGCGACAAGCTCATGCAGGTCGGCCTGCTCTTGATCCTCGCCTGCCTTATCCACAGCGCGGCGGGATTTTCCCTGGGTTACTACGTGTGCAAGTTGCTAAAGAGAGATTCGCTGACCTGCCGCACAATTGCTCTGGAGGTCGGTCTGCAAAACGCCGGCATGGCGGCCGGGCTAGCGAAGTCGCTCGGGAAAGTCGCCACCCTTGGCCTCGTGCCCATCGTTTTCGGGCCGGTAATGAACATCGTCGCCTCAGCTCTCGCCAACTGGTGGCGCGCGCATCCGGTTGAGTCTCAGACGAGCGAACTCAACCACTGAAATATATTGTCAGGGACGATACACAGAACGCCGCCTTCCTCCCCGCCGCCGTCGATCCTCCCGACAGCGCACACCTTGCCGGATCGCATTCCCCGCAGCAGCTTAAGCGCCGGTAGAGTAACAAATGTCATTGACATATGGTATTTTACGTATGAGTGTTCAAATGTGACTGATAAAATAATAATTTACCCTTGAAAGGCGCCCCTGCCGCTTTCTTTCGATCAGGACTCAAATTTAAGGTAAGAAAGATCATATGAAACCGATTACTGCACTTGTCGTATTCCTTGCGCTCATCTTCAATTCTGGGGTTTCCGTTCACGCTGTAGAAAAGGTGGAGACAAACCGGGTTGTAGAAGTGGAGTTGAAATCAACAAAGACCTATGACAATTCCTTTTCCGAGGTAGACGTTGATGTGGTTTTCACCGGACCCGATGGCAAAACAGTACGGGTTCCCGCATTTTGGGCGGGAGGGGATCGATGGCGATTTCGCTACGCTTCAAACCAGGGTGGGGAGCATAAATGGCGGACGGAGTGTTCCGATGTAGACAACGCCTCACTCCACGGAGTTTCCGGAACGGTGGATATGTTAGATTACGTTGGAAACAATCCGCTCTTTCGGCATGGGCAGATCGGTTTGAGCGAAAATGGGCGACACTTTGAACACGTTGATGGAACGCCGTTTTTTTGGCTGGGGGACACTTGGTGGAAATGTCTATCCAAACGAATGACATGGGAGGGTTTTCAAGAGCTGACCGCCGATCGCAAGGCTAAGGGTTTTAACGTGGTTCAGATTGTGTGCGGCGCCTATCCCGATGAAAATCATTTTCAAGAACGTTGGAAAAACGAGGCTGGCTTTCCCTATGATAGTCGAGACTTTGGTGTCGTAAATCCTGAATACTTCGATTACGCGGACCGGCGGATCGGTCATCTGGTAGAGAATGGGATCGTTCCTGCAATTGTGGGAGGATGGGGACGAGAAGATTGTAATATTATGGAATTAGTGGGGAGCGACGCGATGAAACGCCACTGGCGATACTTGATTGCGCGCTACGGAGCCTATCCAACCATTTGGATTGTTGGAGGTGAATCGAGGGGACCGGAATGGACCGATACGGCAAAATTTGTTCGGGCCACAGATTATTTTGACCGTCCGGTTACTATGCATCCTCAGGGAGGCGCTTCCGGACGCGGTTCTGTAACCCATGAGTCGGCGGTTAATTTCGATATGCTGCAAACCGGGCATGGTGGTTGGCCTCTGGCTGAGAAAGTAATTCCCCTTCTCAAGCAGGCCTACGACCGCGAGCCCGCCATGCCCGTGATAATCGGTGAGCATAGTTATGAGCAACACATGCAGACTGGCTTTGCAGACGTACAACGCTATGTTTTCTGGTCCAGCACCTTGAGCGGATCGGCTGGTCTTACTTACGGCGCCGCCGGAATCTGGCACGCCGGGGTTGAGGGCGATCCGGGCCTGACCCATCTCTATGATCGAACCACCTGGAAGCAGGGCATGCGGTTTGCCGGCTCGACTCAACTTGGATATAGCAAGAAGCTGTTACTTGAATATCCATGGGAGAAGTTTGAAGCTCATCCGGAGTGGACCGATCCCGAATCTTTTGCAGCTGGAATTCCTGGCAAACTCCGCTTGATCTACACTTTTCGTAGCCGATATAATTGGCAAGGGTTACAGGTCAACGGATTGGAACCCGGCATTTTATACCGTGGATTCTATTTCGATCCCGTTCGGGGGACGCGGGAAGACCTGGGCACTGTAATTAATGAAGGGCTATCCGGTCCTCGTTTTGCCCACGCTCAGCCGCTCATATTTGAAGATGGATTTGATTCAAAAGATTCGTCGCGATGGTTGGATCACGGTTCGGGGACCAAACGGGAAAATGGATATTTGGTTGGTGGAAAAGACATGCTAACTACGGTCAAAGATATCGATGAGGAGAATGTTATGGTTAGCGTGGATGCGGAAAAAGACGCCGAGGCGGGTATTATTCTCCGTTTCCAGGATTTGGATAATTATGTGGTGGCGGTATACCATCCAGCTCTCAAGAATGTCCTCATCCAAGAACGTTACCAGGGAGAGTGGGGGCCATGGTTGGGAAAGGTGTGGTTACCGGGCGCATTTACAAGGGGTGTGGAAACCCTTCGTCTAACTGCCGCGGTCTCGGGGTCCCATGCGGTTCTTCATGTGTCCAATGGCAAGGAAGAATTCCAAACACCGGCGGTAGCCATAAAAAATGCTCATTCAGGTCGAGTCGGAGTTCGGTTACATGAAGTCGGTAACCGACAGCAATTCGATAACTTTTCTGTTTCGCCTACCCTATTTGAAAACCCGCGCCCGGTGCTTAAAGATGAAGGCGAATTCATCCGTAAAGGAGGTGGAGATTTCATTGCCCCTGAGGTTCCAACTCCACAGGACTGGGTCCTGGTTCTCGAGAGGGTAGGGGGGAAGACATGAACCGGCCTACGTTCCCTCGCTACGAATTTCATGCAATATCCAGTTTAGTCATTATTGCGATAGCCCTGCTTTTTGGAGCATTTTCCAAGGCGAACGGCCAGGACCTTCCGAATATCATCCTTTTTCTGGTCGATGACATGGGGCTGATGGACACCTCGGTTCCCATGTTGACCGATGAAGGCGGTCCGTCTTCGCCCGATGGCTACGCCGCGACAAGCAAACCTCGGCGTCATCCGCTCAACGACTGGTACCGCACGCCGAACATGGAAAGGCTCGCTGCCATGGGTGTCCGCTTCAGCAATTTCTACTCGCACAACGTTTGTTCGCCGACTCGGGTCTCCATCATGAACGGCCAGAACTCGGCCCGCCACAGAACCTCCGACTATATTTTTCCCTGGAAGAACAATCGATTGATTGATACCGGGCAATACCCCCTGGCGGTATGTCAGCAGGTTCCACCTGAGTGGAATTGGGTGGGGCTTGGAGAAAAGGATGTCACCTTACCGCTCCTATTAAAACAGGCGGGGTATACGACCATACACGTTGGTAAAGCCCACTTTGCTCCCTTCGATAGCGAAGGAAGGGATCCATTGAACCTTGGGTTTGATGTAAATGTGGCTGGAGACGCTATCGGAGCGCCGGGATCCTACTACGGCCAGGATGGCTATGGCGTAGGTTCAGAGAATCCGCATGCCCGTCCAGTGCCCGGTCTGGACAAGTACCATGGATCCAACACTTTTCTGACGGAAGCCCTGACTCTGGAAGCAAAGATCGAGGTGGATAAGGCGCTGGCGGCGGAAAAACCGTTCTTCCTCCATATGTCCCACTACGCGGTGCACTCTCCGTTCCAATCGGATCCACGCTTTGCCGCGCGCTACGCCGAGAGTTCGGAGAATCCGGCCTTCAAGGCCTACGCCACCATGATCGAGGGCATGGACAAATCACTCGGCGACTTGATGGATCATCTTGAAGAGAATGGCGTAGCGGAAAACACGCTTATTATCTTTCTGGGAGACAACGGAGGCGACGCTCCCGTCCAAGACGTGGATGCCATCGATGCCAGCGCTCCTCTTCGCGGCCGCAAGGGTGGCAAGTGGGAGGGCGGAATGCGTGTGCCCTTCATCGCTGCATGGGGCAAAGCCGATGCGACCAGCCCTTGGCAGAAAAAACTGCCCATCCCTGCCGGTAGCATCCGGCAGGAGATCGGAACCTGTTACGACTTGTTTCCGACGATTTTGGATTTTGTTGGCGCATCCATTCCATCAGACCACACAGTGGACGGACAGGATCTCTCGGGACTGCTGACCGGGCAACCGGATCCGGATCATCGCAATGAATTTTTAAACCACTATCCGCATCCCCGTCGTGGATTGAGCCACTTCTTCACCACCTGGCGGGAGGGGAACTGGAAAGTCATGTATGAATACCTGGAAGAGGGGGAGAATCGTTACTCGCTCTACGACCTGGCAAGCGATTCCAGCGAATCGCATAACCTCGCTTCAGATCAACCTGAACGGCTCAAAGCCATGATGCAGGGCATGGTCCGGGAACTGGATTCGAGAGTTGCGGTATATCCGGTGAAAGACGGGCAGACCCTCGAACCCGTCATTCCCCAAGTGAAGCCATGAAACGGTTCGTGAAAACATCGCAAAAGTTGGGAGTCCTCTCAGTGTTTGCCTTCCTTTCCACGCTCACCGTATCCGCTGTCGACCGCCCGAATATACTGTTCATCCTGGTCGATGACCTGGGCTGGCAGGATCTGGCTTGTTACGGACACGAAATTCACGAAACGCCCCACATCGACAAGCTCGCCAGCCAGAGCATGCGCTTTACCGATAGCTACGCAGCCTGTCCGATATGCGGTCCGTCCCGCGCCGCCATCCTGACCGGGAAGTTCCCGTCGCGCACCGGATACACCGATAATTTTATCAGTCAAATGAGTGGGACCACTTTGGAGCGTTCTCCGGAAAATGATTTTTTGAAACTGAAGGAGATCACCCTCGCCGAGGCCCTCAAGGCGGGTGGCTACCAAACCGGTTTTATCGGGAAGTGGCATATGAGCGCAAGTAATGAGATCCGCTTGCCCACCGATCAGGGTTTTGACCTCAATGTCGCGGGGTGCTCGTGGGGGCATCCGCTAGAGGGCTATTTTGCCCCTTACGAAATACCGGCCCCGGGGTTCAAAGAAGGGCCCGAGGGCGAATACCTGCCCGACCGCCTGACCAGCGAAGCCATTCGGGTGATGGACGACTTTTCCGCGAAGAATGAACCGTGGTTTTTGTTGATGAGCTATTACACGGTGCATTCGCCCTTTCACAGTAAAACGGAGAAGACGAAGAAATACACAGAGAAGGCTCGCCAGGTGAAGGTGGAGCTCAAGAATGCCGCCTATGCCGGCATGGTCGAATCGCTGGACGAGAACCTCGGGCGGTTGCTTGATTGGCTGGATGAAGAAGGGCTGCGAAAAAGCACCATCATCATCTTCACCTCCGACAATGGAGGTATGGTAAGGGCGACAGAAAACCACCCCTTACGCAGCTACAAGGGCGATCTATACGAAGGGGGTATTCGGGTGCCGTGCATTATCGACTGGCCCGGCGTCATAAAACCCGGCTCTGTTAGTGACACACCGATCCATGGAGTGGATTTCTATGCCACTCTGCTCGCGATGGCGGGTATGCCGCAGCAGCCTGAGAATCATCAGGACAGTGTGAATCTGGTTCCGTTGTTGAAAGGGGAAAGTGATTTCGATCGTGGCTCGATGGTTTGGCATTATCCGGTTGCGGTGCCGCATATCCCCCACTCCCATCCCGGCTCGGTCATTCGCGATGGAGACTGGAAGTATCTTCGCTTTTACGCAGACGGACGCGAGGAGCTTTACAATCTGAAGGACGACATCGGCGAAACGAAAAACCTCGTTGCGTCCATGCACGAGAAAGCGGCGAAGATGAAGGAGCAGTTGGCCGCCGCGCTCAAAACGCATAACGCAACGATCCCGATCGCTGTTCCAGCAAAGCCCTAGTGTCATGTCCTGTAAATTTATTCACACAAACGGCGGACTTTTCCCAAGAATGAATCGGCGGTAGCTGTCCAGGTAAATGGAGCTGCTTTGTGTTTGTTATAGTGACGAGTGAAATCCTCTATTCGCTCGCGCAGGTACTTGGTACTGGTGAACGAACCACGCCGGATAGCTTGCTCTGTGATGATGCCAAACCAGCGTTCCACCTGGTTGAGCCAAGAGCAGTAGGTCGGAGTAAAGTGCAGGTGGAATCGTGGGTGATTTGAACCTCCCCCGATTTTGTGGACACGAACAGCGCAGTCTGAGAGAGATCATTAGACATGCCAAGAACTCACAGAACCTATGATGAGGAGTTCAAACGTCGAGCCGTTGAACTCTATTTGCACAGTAACAACAGCCTCAAGCAGGTGGCCCGTGAACTGGGGATTTCCGATGGGAGCCTCAGGAAGTGGCGCAAGGATCTCTTCGGGGACCCCTCCGACCAGCAGGGACTTTCCCGCCCCTTGAACGATCCCGAAGAGATGGCCCGCGAGATCCGTCGGCTAAACCGGGAAAACGCTTACCTGCGTCGCCAGCGAGAGATCTTAAAAAAAGCCGCGAGCATACTGGCCGAGGACCCGCAGCTGGGTATGCGCTGATCGATCAAATGCGGGCAATCTATAGAGTGGTTGAACTTTGTCAGGCGCTGGCTGTGAGCAGGAGTGGTTATTACCGATGGCACAGGGGTAAGGCGGGAGCGCGCCGCCGCCAAAATCGGCTCCTCCTGAGCGAAATCAAACGGATCCATGCCGACCGGCACACCCGCTGTTACGGTAGTCCTCGCATGAGCGTGGAGCTCAACCAGCGGGGTTTTCGCTGCTCGGTTAACCGGGTGGCCCGGCTGATGAAGCAAAATGCTCTAAAAGCCTGTAGGGGTAGCCCCTTCCGGCCCAAGACGACCCGGCAGGATCCCCGCAGCCTCCCAGCGCCCAACCGTCTGGCCGAGGCTCCGGACCCGACCGGGCCCGGCCAAATCATGGTCAGCGACATCACCTACATCCCCACTCGGCAAGGCTGGTTGTATCTAGCGGTCGTGATGGACCTCTTCGGCCGCGTAATTCAGGGCTACAAGGTGGCCGAGAGCCTGGCCTCCGGTCTGGTCGTTTCAGCCCTTCACCAGACCAGGAATCGAGTGGGAGGTTTTCACAAAGCCCTCTTTCATTCAGATCGTGGCTGCCAGTATACCAGTCACCAAGTGCGGCAGCAATTGAACGACTTTGGTTGGATTCAGAGCATGAGCGCGCTAGGATACTGTTACGACAACGCCGCTTGCGAGAGCTTCTTTGCCTCCCTCAAAAGCGAATGCTTTCCCCAAAACGGCGTGTTCGAATCCAAGCAGCAGGCCCGCCTGGCCATCTTCGATTACCTCGAGACTTTTTATAACAAACGTCGAAGGCACAGCACCCTGGGATACCTTTCACCAGAAGCATTTCTTCAAAAACACTTCCAAAATCAAAACCATAACCTAACATGAACATACGCTACGCTGTTCGTGTCCACAAAATCGGGGGAAGACCAATTTGGCAACGACAGCTATGCTGCGCGCTCCGGCGACTGGAAGTTTATGCATAACGGCGGCAAATTCAGAGAGTTGACCTCGGGCATCGTCAACCTCCTTCCGAAAGTCGGGACCGGGCCAAAGAATATCCGGAAATTGTATTCGTCGTGGTCGGAAAGGGTAGTGGGATCCCATGCGGGAGGACCGTAAGGTTTGATTGGATCGGAGATGGCCAGACAAAGGGTTTGGGTTTCTCGAAAAGTTACTCTGCTTTTAACCTTGGAGCAGAAACTTCCAGAGCGGAACCGCTTCAATATCGTTCTCTTCGCTCACCCATTCTTCGTTTAAGGTCACGATAAGGCACTTTGGCTTATTCAACTCTCCAGAGGCTTCCCGTAACCCCCTTAGTTCTCTTTCTTTGGTCGAATCGTTTTCAATCGTCCATGCAACTTGAATCAGGAAGGTTTGTTCGTTGCGGCGGTAGACGAAATCAATTTCGCGTCTCTTTTTGGTCAAGTAGTAGCCGACCTCAAGGCCTTGCCGGCGCAAGGTCTGGAAAACCAGGTTTTCGAGAAAGGCTCCATGGTCTGCGGTGAGGTTGGTCGAGTAGGCATCGAGCACTCCGTTGTCTATGACGTACATCTTTTTTGGATTAACCTGCCTTTTTTTCTCCGAGCGCGACCAGAGTGGTACTTGGAAAAGCAGAAAGGCATCCGTCAGATGACGCAGAAAAGCATATAGATCATCTTTGGCAATGCGAAGTCCCCGGCTTTTAAGATCGAGGTAGAACTTGTTCACACTGAGTCTGGTGGCGGGGTTGCGAAGCACATGGTAGACGAGAGTCCGCAGGGCTTCCACATTCGATACGCCATGTCGTTCGACCACGTCGCGAAGAACGACGGCGTCCACGTAGCTTTGGACAATCTCCCGTCGACGATCCAGGTCGAAATGCTGGACTTCGGGAAATCCACCCATGCGGCAATATTTTTCCGCCTGTTGGTTGAGTAGCAATCGTGTCTTGCTTCCAACCCTGGAAAAATTGGCTGAAACCGAATGGGCGCGTAGATACTCTTCAAAGGAAAAAGTGAAAACTTCCCGATCTAAGGAGCGCCCACGCAACGCGGTGGCGATCTCTGAGCTCAAAAGGCGCGCTGACGAACCGGTTACGTACACCGATACATTTTCCGTATCGATCAAGCGGCGGATAAATCGTTCCCAGTGCCGGACATTTTGAATCTCATCAAAGAAAAAAGTACAGTGCTCAGATTTTTTTTGGGGCCATTGCGCATAAAAAACATCGAGAATGGTTTGGCAGTCGGCCAGTTCGAATCCGTAAAGGCGGTCGTCTTCAAAATTGAGGTAAAGGATGTTGTCCTTGGGCACACCTTTATCCAATATTGCCTGCATCGCTTGATAGCACAGGTAGGTTTTGCCCACGCGGCGCATACCGATCAAAGCCAGAGCCTTTCCCGGCACCGGTTCCAGGTCGACATTGCGCCTGGTAAATTTCGGAAGGTCGCGTTCCAGGAAATCCCCAAACAGGTACTCCAATGTTTGTTTCATTAATGCAATAGTTTCCTATATTTAAGGAAAGATCAATATAAAACTTTCCTTAAAAAAAGGAAAGTATGGTTGATTTCACTCCTTCTGTACTGGACTGGGAATCCTTTCAGACAATCTACGGACCCTTTTTGATGCGATAGGGAAGGGGACCCTTTCAGGGAGAAAAGGCGAATCTCACTGACGACGCATTGCATCCGAATCTTGGTAGGCCCTACATGTTGGATGCTCCCTACCTGCTCATACAATACCAGTAGGACGGATCGTGAGGCCTGTCGCGCAACCAGCTATTCAAACATTAAGGTAGTAGCGTGTGTGTTTAAGCGTTCCCGTTTTGGTGAACGCACCTTTGTTTACCAGATCGGAGAGATCTCTGGTTGCGGTGGCTCGCGAGGTTTTGGTGATTGAGATATAGTTCTCGGCGCTCAAACCCCCTTTGAATCCGCTTGGTCCTTCTTTAAAAAGGCGAGCGATGACTTTGGCTTGCCGGGCATTCAATTGATCGCTTAGTCGGTCGTAAAGCTTCGCTTTTGCGATTGCAAACTCGACGAGGTTTATAGTCGCCTTTTGGGCATCCAGAACGGTGTTCGCGAAATAGATAAGCCAGCTTGTTATTTCGTTTGTTCGGTTGATGCCTTGAAGGGCTTCGTAGTAGGCCTTCTTGTTGCCTTCAATCGTTTGGGCCAAAGCGATAAGCGTTGGCTGGCCCAACTTTTCGGACATTGCTTTTTCTGAAATAGCTCTGCCAATACGGCCATTGCCGTCTTCAAAGGGGTGAATGGAAACGAAATAGGCATGGGCAATGCCGGCTCGTGTTAAGACCGGGATAGCGTCTCTTGATTGTTGAAACCACTTGACGAATACATCCATTTCCCGGGGAACGGATGTGGAGGGGGGAGCCTCGAAATGAACCTTGGGGGCATGAATGGATCCCGAGACGACTTGCATGGGCTCGGGATTGGTCCTGTAGCGCCCAATCTCTTTGATATCCTTGCGGCCATTCAGAAGCATGCGGTGCCAATCGTGGAAGGTTGTGTGATCGAAAGTCGTATCGAAATTTTCATACAAATCGACCATCATTTCGGCAACGCCCTGTTCGGCAGGCAGGATCTTTTTCCCGTCCGCCTGGAGCCCAAGTTGTTTGCGTATGGAGGATTGCAGGCTCTCGCGGTCCAGAAACTCCCCTTCGATTTCCGAAGTTTTCAAAGCTTCATCGCTGATTAGATCAATCGTGATGGATTTCCGCTCGTCGCCGCCGAGATGCTTAAATGCGCCAAGTAGGGTACCAGATTCCCTTAGAAACCTGTTTTCCAGCTCCGTTAAAGCTGCGGCATCATAGCTGAAATTCGGCCAGTCTTCGCGTTGCCAGTTCCATGTCATGAGTTAAAGCCGGGGTATTTATAGCTCATTTAAGGGAATAAATATGAGTTATAGCAAGTGTTTTTATTACTCATCGATCTCTTCTGCATGCGACCGAGAAGGAGCCCACCTCGTGGAGAAAACGCGAATGTCACTGACAGCGTATTACGTTTGAGAGGTATACCCATCAAAAATAACAAATGGTAGTAACATATGATTTTGTTAATTATGAACGAACGCACTCATGGAATCGAAGAACCACGGAAAAATGGAAGGCGGCGAGGGAGCGCGCTGGAAAGACGAAGAACTCGTCGACATGTTTACCAATAAAATGATTTCTCAGCTGGAAAACCTGGCAATGGACGACAAGCCTTTCATTTTATTTTACACGCCAAGTCATCCGCATATCCCTCACTTGCCGAATGAACGCTTTAAAGGAACCAGCCAGGCAGGGGCGCTGGGTGACGTAATTCAGGAATTGGACTGGTCGGTTGGCGAAGCGCTCAAAGCGCTGGATCGTCTGGGACTTGGCGAAAACACCCTGGTGATCTTCACGAGTGACAACGGAGGCTATACCGTCAATCAGTCGGATTTGGAGGAATCTCTCCGTTTCAACGGCCACGTTCCCAATGGCCCGTTGCGTGGTGGTAAAGGGGATCTCACCGAAGGGGGGCATCGCGTTCCCTTCCTGGCGCGATGGCCGGGCAAGATCAAACCCCGCACCCGATCAGCGGAAACGATATCGCTGACCGACATGATGGCGACCTTCGCGGCGATCATCGGCAAAGAATTGCCGGCGGGCGCCGGTCCGGACAGCGCCAACGTGTTGCCGGCTCTGCTTGGCCAAAAGTTGCCGGACCCCGAACGTCCTATGATAATGCATAGCGGCGGGACGGGCGCCCTCTCCATCCGCGTTGGAAAATGGAAGCTCCTTGAAGGACAAGGGAATCGCGGGTATGCGGAATTCTTCGGTAGTGGTCCTTGGCCGGAACCCAATCCGGGAGATCCTCCCATGCAGCTGTACAACCTGGAGGAGGATCTCGGGGAGAACAACA
Source organism: Opitutales bacterium (assembly GCA_965218995.1). GTDB lineage: Bacteria > Verrucomicrobiota > Verrucomicrobiia > Opitutales > UBA2995 > JAABVD01. The sequence continues at coordinate 1,519,965 of CBDCML010000003.1, read as the reverse complement.
ACCTCTACCACCAGCATCCCCAAATCGTTCAACGGTTGAAGCAAACCTTAGAGGAAATAAAAAGCGCAGGTCACTGAAATTGTTTTCAGAGCATTACTGATTGGCCTCACCGTTGTGGGGCTGCAATGTGCGGGCTGACGCTTCGGCAAATTATTATTGACAGAATTCACTCATGGAAAGGAATTCGAAAAGTGAAACTGCCCATAAAGACTATCGGTCTGCTGCTCGCATGGGCCTCGATCGCGACCGCACGGGCCGAGGCCACAGAACAACCCAATATTCTCTGGATTACGGCGGAGGACCTCAGCCCTCAGTTGGGTTGCTACGGCGATGCTTATGCCGACACGCCGCGTCTTGATCAATTGGCCGAAGCTGGTGTCCGCTACACACGTTTTTTCGCAGAGGCGCCTGTATGTGCACCCTCGCGGGCCACCATCATCACCGGCATGCGCTGTGGTCCGCTCGGTGTCTCTCAGATGCGATCGAATCATCGCATTCCCGATTTTGTCCGACCCTTCACTGCTTACCTTCGGGAGGCCGGATACTATTGCGTCAACAATGCCAAGACAGACTATAATTTGTCTCGCGAGGCTGGCGGCGATGCCGCGGCGTTCATTCGCGAAGGTTGGGACGAATCCAGTAGACAGGCACACTGGCGGAACTGTCCCGAGGGTAAGCCCTTCTTCTGCGTGTTCAATTACATCGATACTCACCAGTCGCGGGGGAGCCGGGATGATTACGGACGATTTGTCCAGAATGTGCAGGCCCGGCTGTCGAATAACCGCATCCACGATCCAGCAGAAGCGCCTCTCCCACCACATTTCCCACGAAGCGCCGTCGCCCGTCGCACGGTGGCTCGTTACTACGACTGTATCACAACGTTGGACGACTTCGTTGCAAAGACCCTTGAGGAACTGGCCGCAGACGGGCTTGAGGACGATACGATCGTGTTCTTTTTTTCGGACCACGACACCGGTCTGCCGACTGGCAAAACCTGTGTTTCGACCTACGGTCTGCTTTGTCCGCTGATTGTTTCCGTGCCTGAGAAATTCCGTCACCTGGCGGCCCGCGGGCCCGGATCGGTAAGTGATCGGCTCGTCTGTTTTGCTGACCTTGCGCCCACCGTTCTGCGACTGGCCGGCCTGGAAGTTCCCGCTCACCTGCATGGTCGGGCGTTTCTCGGCGAGGACGTGCCCGAGGCGCCAGCCTATATATTCGGTTCGCGCGACCGAATCGATGAAACACTGGCAACGACGCGGTGGATTACTGACGGCCGGTATCTCCTGGTGCGGAGCTACCGGCGCGATGTGCCCGTCGACCAGCAGACACTTATCTCCTACTACAATTCGAATGGCGAGTTATGTCGCGAGATTCGCCGTCTCGCCGCCGCAGGTCGACTCAGCGTCGTCCAACTTTCCTTCTGGAGTGATCGTCGGCCAGCTCTGCGACTGTTCGATGGTCCAATGGATCCCTGGAACCTGCGCAATCTCGCCAAGGACCCTGCGCAGCGCGAACGGATTCACTCCATGGACCGCCGGCTGGAGTCCCATCTGCTCGCCGAGTGGGATCTTGGCTTTTGGCCTGAACCAGAACTGGCGGACGCGGAAACCAAAGCATCCGCTTACGACCTTGCTCGGTCAGACGCCAGTCACTATCCACTCGAGCGAATCCTGGAGACGGCCAAGCTTGAAGACCCCGTCAGGTTGATGGAGCGGTTGGGCAATTCGCATCCCTACGTGCGCTACTGGGCGGTAGTCGGCTTGGCCGCTCTGCCCGACGATGAGGTCCGACCGGCTACGGGTCAGGTTCAGAACCTGCTAAATGACCCGTCAGTTTCGGTGAGAATCGAGGCTGCCAGTTTGTCGGTGCGACTTGCCGGTTCACCGGCGGCGCTCGACGTCCTGGTGCGAGAACTGCAAAATCCTAACGAGTGGGCCGCCTCTCGTGCGGCCCGAGCGCTCGAGCGACTCGGTGAGAAGTCGCGCCCTGTGATCAATGAAATGCGAGCGGCTCTCGAGCAGCGTTCCGCCGGCTTCATTGGCCCCACGGCCAAGGGAACCGACCCCATCACCCACAGTTTTCAATTCTCCTTGGAGGCAGCCCTCAATAGGCTCACCCCCTGAATCCTGGACAAGGTGATTCACCACAAAAACAGCCCTTCCAATCCATTGATAACACGCTCATATTGTTGAAGTTGTTTCGGAAACACCACACCAGGAAATGAGAACTTCCATGCATCGTCGCACTTTCATCAAGTCAGCAGCGTTTGGCGCAGCAGCATGCGTTGTGGGACACAGCCGAATCTCCGCCCAAGCAGACAATCGTTTCCCTGAACCTCGACGATTGCCTTTCCTGGATGAGAAAAGCGGACTTAGAATCACGCGAATCCGCGCTGCCAAGCTTGTTCCGAAACGTCCACTGCCCGAATACAAACCGACGCCCGGTTCGTGGAATACGTCGCAAGTCGAAATCGCCAATCCGTTATCTATCTATTCCCGATTCAAACCTCGTCGTTCAACATTCTTTGCCGATGACCTCGGACCGGCATCGGTAATGGTCGAGACCAACAAGGGAATTACGGGCTTCGGTTATGGGGGGCCCGGCGCTTCATTCGTTGTTGAGCGGCATCTGCCCAAGCTCTTAGTTGGGGAAGACCCGTTTCAGGTGGAACGTTTGTGGGACATCATGTGGCGCGGCACCGTTTACTACGGGCGAAAAGGTTTGGTTGTGCATGCCCTCAGCGCCGTCGACAACGCGCTCTGGGACATCGTCGGCAAAGCATTAAAACTTCCCGTTTATGAGCTGTTAGGTGGGGCAACGAGAAAACGCGTGCCCGGATATTGCACCGGCAATAATATTGAGCAGGCCGTTGAGTTTGGCTTCAAAAAGATAAAACTCGCGCTTCCCCACGGCCCCGCCGATGGAGAAGAAGGCTTGGACAAAAACGAAGCGCTTGTGCGACGTGCCCGCCAACTCCTTGGATCCGACAGCCAGATCATGATCGATTGTTGGATGGCCTTGACGGTTCCCTACGCAGAGAAGTTGGCAGCACGATTGGATCCCTATCGCGTGTATTGGATGGAGGAATGCCTTATGCCGGATGACTATGTGGGAATGGGCCAACTGAATGCACGCGTCGATTCCACTCACATGGCCACAGGCGAACACGAATCAACGCGATATGGCTTCGAGTTGCTGGCCAACCACAAGGCTGCCGATATTTGGCAACCGGATATGAATTGGTGCGGCGGTCTGACTGAACTGCGTTGGATCGATGCGCTCGCTCGAGCCCGTAATATACCCGTGATTCCTCACGGTGGTTGGCGGGGTGGGGCGGCTCACTTCGTTTTCGCCAATGAAAACACGCCGTGGTGTGAAATGTTCCTTCCATGGCCCGGTGGTCCAAAGGAGATTTACCAGCGATTCGAGGAAGAAAACGGGATTACGCGCGGCCCCGAAGGGATATACATGCGACCGAGTGACCGACCCGGGTTCGGATTTGAGCTGATTCCGTCGTGAACCCGTGATTGGAAACTGCTGCCTCAGGGCGGTCGTAGTCCTTGAGAACCGACCCGGGGCATCCTCAACCGGACAGAACTTTTGCAAGGCACACGTTTGTTCAACTTGCGGAGGATCCTATCTCACTAGTTCGTTCTCATTTCAGTCTGCTAAGATCTTCGATTAGGTTATCGAGATTCATAGAGGGAAATCCGTTCGCTTTCTTTTTAAGCTTGTCATTTTTCTTTTTAAGCTTTTTTTGTTTAAAGAACTGTAAGTCATCAGGTCTACTGATGATTCGAGTTCATCTTCCAAGGCATGCAGCAGACCGAAAAATCGCTTTGAGTATTCTGCTGGTGGATAATCCAAAAAATCGGCGACGAAATCGTAGTCATTCCCCTTTTTATTCAAGCTCCGCGCACGCGAACCAAACAGATCCAGTCTTTTGACACCCTGTTTTTCGCATAAATCCCTTATCTGATTTTGGAGCTCACTAATGCTCATTTGGCCAGATTACTATGGATGGTTCCGAATTCAATTCTCTTATCGTCGAGTAATGGGCGGTGAGGAGACGGGCCGTTTCTCGCAAGCTGACCAGTACCGAAGGTGTGATGGGGAGATGGGATACGGCTTCTTTCGCCGCTTCAATCCTCATCAAGGAAAGAGCGATTTCGGCCGTGATTTTGTATTTTGGTTTGAATGACACTTTATCGGTAATTTGTCGGCGATTCGATTTTACCGTTAAATTGCCGATAAATTGCCGTAGAGCAATCGTTTTTTGGGATTCCGGATTGAGCAATCACAAGGTTGATCTCGCCCCTCTGTTTTAAGCGGAAAAATCCTTTCTTACTCGCAAATTTCACTACCGGGAGAAGCAACACCATACAATCTGCTACTACGCCCCGGAATATCGGCACCCAAGCGGGCCAAAACATGGAAAGCTTGGCCACGGATGGGCAAAAGATATGGCCACAAAAAGCACAAAATACCCAAAAACCACCTAGTCCCAGTACCTTAAAATCTCAATTTCTGTTCGCGAAGCAATCCTGTTCTGCCGAAAGCAGATCAAGCGCAGCGTTGTTGTAAATAAATCAGGCTTGCGGGGTGTCGAACCAGCTTCAGTAGCGCATCTACCAGTATTGCGGCGGTTCAGTTGACATTCCCCAATTTTTCTTAACAAATGCCATTGACAAATGATAAAATAGAACGGAGCATGCTGGTTTGAAGGGTAAAAAGCATCCTCGGAGTTCGTGGTTCGGTAGCATCCGGAGCAGTTGCTGAGGGATGCGCTCCGGCTCTTAACCAATCAACTCAAACCTAGTTAAACCCACTCAACCCATGAAGCATTTATTTCGCTGGCCTCAATTGTTCTTATTTGGATTACTGCCCTTGGCGCTGCCCCTCGCCCTTGTTGCGCAAGAACAGGAAGAAGACGAAGAAATTTACGAACTGAGTCCCTTCACCATAGCGGAAGAGGAGGATGTCGGCTACTTGGCGACAACGACGCTGGCCGGCACGCGGCTCAAAACCCCCTTGAGGGATATCGGAGCTGCTGTGACCGTGCTCACACAAGAACTGTTCGAGGACACGGGAGCTACGGATGCGGAGTCCATCCTCTCTTATGTCTCTAATGCGGAGGTTGGCGGTGTACAGGGAAATTTCCTGGGAGTTGGAAGTTTACGAACCTTTCAGAGAGCCGAAACTTCCGGAATAAGAATTAACCCGCAGGGAAACCAACGCATCCGTGGTTTGGCTTCCGCATCATTGACCAGGGGCTTTTTTCTTACGAATATACCATTCGACACCTACAATACTTCCCGCACTACCGTAAATCGAGGGCCCAATTCGCTTTTGTTTGGCATTGGGGAACCCGGAGGGGTTATCAACAACAATGTTAAGAATGCCGTTTTAGGAAGAAGCTTCGGTGAAATCAGTGTGCGAATTGGAGAGCGTAACAGTCATCGGGAAACCTTCGATTACAATCAGGAATTGATTGCGGGACGCTTGGCCGTTCGCGTAATGGGACTCAATGAGGACACCCAACACCAACAGCGCCCTGCTTTTGAAGCAGACGAGCGCGTTACCTTGTCGCTTGAGGCCGTTCTATTCAAGAATGAGGAATCGAATTTCCTTGGAAGGACGACCTTGCGAGCCAGTTACGAAACCGGTTCGATCGACGGCACACCGCCCAATGTCATTCCGCCGGCAAACGCCATGGTTGACTGGTTTTCTCCTCCCGATCTCGCCCTGCAGCAAATAGAGGGCACAACTTTTCCCGCTTGGGTGACCGACGGCAGCTTCCAGCCCAAATTTATTCTGGATAACCAAGCCAACAATTACAACCGCTTCAATGCCCCGGGATCTGTAATTGAACCGTTCTTTATCCATATGGGCATAGTGTATAATCAACCCGATGCCCGGACTGCGACGATTGGCTTGCCCTCGGATCCCGGCATCGGGGCAATGATGGGTCGTTTACAGTTTAGAGTGGTCCCTGATGGGCCGCACGCGGGAAGAACGCAGCAGAACATCTTTGGGACGAGGAGCTTTGTTGGCAATGAGGCTACCCCCAATTTCACGGTGCCAACCATTAATGACAGGAATGTCTTCGACAACGAAAACCATTTGATTTCAGGACAATCCAACAAAACCTTCCATGACTTTGACGCAATAAATTTTACCCTTGAGCAATTGCTGTTGGATGGCGATGCGGGTATCGAATTTGCTTTCGACCAGCAAAATTACGAGCGTGGATGGCAATTGCCCTACACGACCGGAAACGTTGGTGGAGGCTCCAGTTCCAACGACGTAAAGATCGATGTAACCAAATACCTTACCAATGGTGAGGAAAATCCAAACGCGGGTAGGCCTTACGTCGTTTTTCGCGGCTTCCCCATAGACACTCGCGCAATAGATCGGGAGTCATCCCGGGTTACCGGATTTTACGAGATCGACTTTGCCGAAAAGAGCGACAACATGGGTTGGCTCGGCCGGCATGTATTTTCCGGACTCTACAATAAGCAAACCATCGATAGTCTCAGCAGATCCGAGCGGCATAACTGGACGAATGATTCTTTGGATATAGTGGGGGAAGTGCTTCCTGGCCCTCTTCGCAATTGGGCCAGAGAGGTCTTCACCATGGTCTATCTTGCTGAACCGCAATTTGGCGCCCAATCATGGCAGGACATCCGACTTGCTGATAACATTTCCGTTCCCATACCTGAAGACGGAGGCACCTTTAGCGGTATGTATTTTAATCGACGGACCGGACATTTGGAATCCAACGACAATTTCCGGGTCACGCGCTTCCTGAATGGGGCAAACATTGATCGGCAAGAGGTGGAGTCGGAGATTTTTGGTTGGCAAAGCTATTTTCTTGATGGCCATTTGGTTGGGCTTGCCGGTTGGCGCAATGATAAGATCGAGATATTCTCGCGAGAAAGCGCTGTTTTCTTGCCGGACAATACCTACGATGAAGCAAACGGTCTGAATTTAACCGAGGACCCGACGTTCCAATTTGATCATGACACGTTTACCTGGAGTCTGGTAGGTCACCTTCCTTTCGACCTTCCCGGTGGTTCCCAGATGAGTATCCATTATGCTGAATCGGAAAACATTCAGCCAACAGGCGTCAGGCGAAATGTCTTGGGCGAGGAATTCGCGCCTCCTACTGGAATAACCACAGAATATGGCTTCACCTTCTCCATGTTGGAGAACAGGCTATCCGCGAGGTTCAATTGGTTCGAGACCAACATAAATGGGGCCGATGCCGGGATTGGTGGGGCAGCCAGGACAGCTATCGCTACCCCGGGCCGGTGGTGGAATGGTTGGACATTGTATCAAAGAGGAGGGGGAACCATTGAAGGAGCTTTGGAGTTTTCCGGAGGTCCGGAAGCGGTTGGGCTTTACGACTCCTATGAAGCATTCTTCGATGCAATGATAAGTGAACTGGTGCCACCGGAAGTTCAAGCGGTTTGGAATTACCGCCTGGAAGACCGAGACGGCATTTTAATTTTTAGGCAGGATGTTCCCCCAGGAGCAACCGGTACCACTGATTTTGTTGCCGAAGGTTTCGAATTCGAGTTGGTGGGCAATATAACCCCTTCCTGGCGTGCTTTTCTGAATATTTCAAAACAGGAAACCATTCAAGACAACACGGCGCCTGTTCTCAGAGAGGTAATGGCAGCTTTTAATCAACTTCTCAATACTAGCCCGCTTGGTGATTGGAAGGACGATCCCGGAAGGTCAGCGCCTAGCCCGCTTGGTGATTGGAAGGACGATCCCGGAAGGTCAGCGCCTTTCACTTTCAAGTCTCGCTTCGATTTACGGGGCAACACCCCCCTTGGATCCATCCTGACCAAAGATGGATCCATTAACCCGGAGTTGCGCAAGTGGCGCGCCAATCTGGCAACCACCTACGACTTCGAGCAAGGGTTCCTGAGAGGTTCTTTCGCAGGCGGAGGCATTCGCTGGCAGGATGGGGTGGCGACGGGTTATCCGCTTATTTTAGATTCCGAGGGAAATCGGCGGCCCGATATTACCCGTCCTTTCTTTGGACCCTCTGAATTAAATGGAGATATCTGGATTGGCCATACCCGGAAACTCACCGATAAAATCAATTGGAAAATACAACTGAACCTTAGAAATGCCTTTGGGGATTCGGATCCCATACCGGTGGTCACCAATCCGGACGGCAATGTCGCGGTCATCCGCAATTCCCTTCCAAAAAATATTTTCCTGACCAACACTTTCAGGTTTTAGATTGTTGTAGATTGTAGTCTATTCAAAAAAAGCCCTTGGCCATGGGGTTTGGCCGAGGGCTTTTTGTTAGGTAGAGGGGATGGTCAGCTGTGTGCAAGTGTGGTGTCCCGTTAATTTGTTCACATAAATGGCGGACTTTTTCGAGGTCGCGAGGGAAGGGGTCAAACCTTGCAACCTTGCGTCGCAAAGTTGCTTTGCAACGGCGTGTCGTCGTGCATTAGCACGCACGATTCAAGGAATGACCCCGACGGGCGCCATGAAAAAGATATCGAAATTCCGAATGAACCACCTATATTTGGATAGTATGCGAGAAATCGATGAATTAAAAATCGACAGGAGTTTGATTGAGGTTGTCGATATGGGAGCCGTTGATGAGTTGGAGGATCTCAAGTATTGGTTATCCCGAAGTCCTCTCGAACGATTGGAGGGTATTGAGGCCATGCGCCAATCCATGTATTCTTATGATCCCATTTCCGAAAGACTTCCAAGATTTTTTGAGATTATTGAAGAATCACAGGGTTAAGTACGTGGTGGTCGGCGGGTATGCGCTGGGATATCACGGCTATGTCAGAGCTACCGGTGACCTGGATTTGTTCGTAGAAATTTCCGAATCCAATGCAGATCGATTGATTGCTGTATTTCAGGATTTCGGTTTTTCCCAAGGAGTGAAGCGGGAGTTGTTTCTGGCAAAAAACCGGATTGTCAGGATGGGCCGGCCTCCCATGAGATTGGAGATATTGACCGAAATTTCGGGAGTTGGTTTTCGGGAGTGTTATGAAAATCGCGAAAGGGTTCAGGTAGGGGATTTTTCAGTTAACTTTATCAACCTGGAAAACCTTATAAAAAACAAGAAATCGACGGGACGATCCAAGGACCGCGCCGATGTCGAAAATTTAAGTAAGAACCTGGATTCCGGATCCGATCCCAACGATTCATGAATGAAGTGTAAGCCTGGAAGCCCGGCGGCCGGACACTGGGTCCCGGAGGAGCAGCCCGAGGTGCTGGCCAAACATCTCATCGAGTTCTTCAACCGCACCGGCTCTGCAAAAGAATAAAATGGAGAAGGTGTCGTAGAATAGGAAACAATGAGAAAGATAGCCTTAACCATTGCTGCCATAACACTTCTCTTTGCAAGTTGGGCGAAAGGGACAGAGCAAGATCTTCCGAATTTACTCATCATCGTAACGGACGATCAGGGATATGCTGACCTGAGCGCGTTCAAGCACCATGCGCCGGATGTCCACACGCCCAACATGAACCGGCTGGCGGCTCGCGGAGTGCTCTTTACCGAGGCTTACGTCACGGCTCCCGTGTGCAGTCCTTCCCGCGCCGGTTGGAATACCGGGCGGTATCAAGCTCGCTGGGATCCCGAATCCAGCTGGAGTCCCGGCTGCCCCGAGACTATCCCAAACATCGCTGAAATCATGAAAACAAACGGCTACGCCACGGCGCGTTTCGGCAAAAGCGATTACGGCACAGGTTATCACGATTTGGACGCCCGCGAGTATCCGCTGAACCATGGTTACGAAGAGTTTCTGGGATTCTCGGCCCACGGCCACGATTACTTCCTCCTGTCCGAGGAAATCGAGGATCGCACGCCCGACCCCAAGGGGCACAGCGCCGTGGTGGGCCCGCTCATGCACAATCATGGCCACAAGGAATTCAAGGATGGCTACCTGACGGAGATCTTTACCGATGCGACCATCGATTTCCTCAAGCGCCATGGGAGGGATCCTTTCTTTGTCACTCTGTCCTACAACTCGGTGCACCACTTGATCCACCAGGTTCCCAATCGCTATCTCGACAAGTTCGGGGTGAAGGAGATTCCCCAGTACGACCCCGATACCATGGGCAAATACGAGGATTGGTTTAAGCGGTATATTACCCTGGGTGAAATAACCGAGGAAGAGATGCGCCAATACTACCTGGCCAACCTCAACTGCCTCGACGACAACATCGGGCGTGTGCTCGATGCTCTGGAGGAATTGTCGCTGACCGGTAACACCATAGTAATCTTTTTCTCGGACAACGGCGGGCCGCCCACCACAGGCGCCTGGAACCTGCCGCTCGCCGGAAGCAAGTTTACCTTGTGGGAGGGTGGCATCCGGGTTCCCTTTATCCTGTCCCGGCCGGGCGACCCGCATGCCGGCGAGACCTGGGACGGACCGATCTCAACACTCGATGTCCTGCCAACCTGCTTGCAGGCGGCGGGTATCGAACTGCCCAATGGTCTCGACGGACAGCCCATCCCGAAAACCGTGGAGGAACTCAATGAAGGCCGCGCCTTGTATTGGCGCTGGCTGGGCAGCGAGCAGGACAGTTTCGCGGTGCGATCCGGCGATTGGAAACTGCTGCACCAAGGGGGTCGTAGTCCCCGAGAGCCGACCCGGGGCATCGTCAACCGGAAAGAATTTCTTAGTGGCACCCGCTTGTTCAACTTGCGGGAGGATCCTTCCGAGAGCCGGGACTTGGCTGAAGAGCATCCGGAGGTTTTCAAACGTCTCCGGAATCTGTATACGTCCTGGGCGGAAAGTGTGGTGGGTTCCCACGCGGGATTGCGGTAGAACATTAGTCAAATTTGAGCTTTTGTCCCTGCTTGACCGGCGAATAAACTTGAAACAAACTACAAAAATAGCACGGATTGTGCTAAAACAAAGGCTTGTTTCGTTATGATCTCTCGAAAAGCAGAGCAATATTTGAAGCGATGGTTCAATAAGGCAAGGCGCAAGCCATTGATTTGGAAAATGAACCCTATTCGATTTCCTTCAGAAGCTTCTTGTCGAAAGTTCTCAACTCAAGAGCCTTGGATCGAGCGGTCCCGGTAATCAAGTAGTCGGCAAAGCCTGCTCTTCCTTTTCGATACATCTTGATAATTGCGCGCAAGCGACCCGGGTCATCAAAACTGAATGCAGAATCGTCCAATAGTTCCTCAAGGACTTGGGCCCATGCTTTCCGATCGAATCCATAAACAGCTTCGAGAACCCATGAAGTTTCCATCAACACTAGATCGAGAATTCTTATCGACCTCTCTTCTTTGATTTCATTGGCCAATTCGGAGGCAACTATGCCGCATTGTTCCTCATCGTCTTGTACGATATGGCGAACAACGTAATTGGTATCGAAAGCTATCATTTCCCAGGATGAAGAGATCCGTGTTTGCGGTTAATGGCTTGCCTGATTCCTTCATCCATTTCTTCGGTGGTGACCGCTATCTTCTTCCTTTTGAGGAATGGCTTGCCGCAACCTGCCGAAGAACCTGGGGCCCGCTTTTTGCGTAGCGAAATCCGGTCTGGCCTTTCCAACGTAAATTCCAGCCGGTCACCGCTCCGGATAGCAAGTTTTGTTCGAAGCTGCTTCGGAAGGGTTACTTGGCCCTTGGAAGTGACTTTTGCCTGCAAAGTTGTCATTCCTTACAAATCGCACAATTTTGTAGAAAATCAATCTAAAACGTATTGTTGTCCACACTAACCCCGTCATTGATGACCGGGAGTGGGGTGGTGATGCCAAACGTTTAACTCAGCCCAAGCTTATTCGGTTTAGATCCCTTTCTTTTTCAGTAGTGGAAGAAGTACGGATTTGGAAACCATTTCAGCGTCCTGTTTTCGCTCAAGAAAAGGGGTTACGTCAAGGAGCGCTTGCTTCCATTCGATGGGTTGGAGTTTTTCGGTGACCAAACGTCGCCAGTTTTCCGGGGTTGCTTCCAAGCCTTTCCAGTCAGTCTGACGGAGGGCGTTGTTCAGTTGCGTGAGATTGGGCTCCGGCCAATCAGGATCAGAAAGATACCAGGCAAGATCGTAGAGATCGCGGCCTTTGGTAAATTTGCGGGAAAGGATGGCATGCAACTTCCCGGCCAGAAGCGATGACCTGTCGTAATGGTGTAAATTGAGCATGATAAATCGCCGCACAAGGCGCGTTTCTGTCCGGACTCCTTCCGGAGGCCGTGTGTCCATTTCCACCTTGACCATGAACACTTCGTTTGAATGAGGGGATAGTCCTAATTCATAAAGCAAACCTCGAAATTTCACTAGCGCTGCGGCCACAGTCCTACCTGGGCGAATCCTGACCTCCATGTCGTAGGCTTCCGCCATCAAATCGACGCGAACGGAATTCATGTGTTTTTCAAATCGCGGATCTCCACCAGATTGGGCGAGGGAAAAGTCGAGATCCTCGGAATAGCGCGGAAGGCTGTAAAGGAACCGCAGGGCCGTACCGCCGACAAAGGCCCAATTGGAAAAGGCGCCGCTGTCCTGCAGAGCAAGAAGAATTCTGGCCTGAAGGTATTCTCGCGCCCGGCTCCGGCGGCGAAAATCGTCAGGCTCATCGCGGAGCATGTCTAGTAGTAAGGGTTTCATTTTATCCTAACTCCTTCCATAGCTGAACGACCTTCCGAAAAGCTCGTTCCACTTTGCGTGAACCTAGCTTCTCAACGACGGCTTCGAGCGCCCCGCGATCGAAGCCGTCCGGTTCATGGAGCCGAAGTTCTCGCAGGTAACCGGGATTGTCGCTGTGCGGTGTCAAATAGAGAAGATCAACAAGCGCTTTGGAAGGACTTGCAATTAAGACCTGCTGATCGGGAGCTATTCCCATTTCCTCAAACCCAAAGAAGCGTTTAGGGGAAATATGCCTGAACTGAAAACGTCCGATTGGGGTATCGATTTCTTCCGGCCTTCCAGTAGTTACACTCGTTGTGACCGGGACGTATTCCGGAATCATACCGTAATGCGCCAAAGCGGATTGCAGGCTGACATACGACGCTTTTTTCAGAGTATTTGCGGCTGCGAAGGGATGCGCGGATGATGAGACGTAAGGCTTCCGGAGTAAGTAGACCCCCCGTCGCAACTGCAGGACCCGTCCACTCTTCACCCACCGATCAAGCTGACGCCGGACATGGGTTGGTTGCCTATACCCGGATAGGATTTGCCCACTCCTGAACAAGCCATTGTTTGGGACGCGATCCGCCAATTCCCCTATTTTCATTACATAAAGTAGACAAATATGTGATAATATTGCAATGAAAAATTGTGCTCTTTGTCGTCCGCAATGATCCTCTCCTAAACTCCATCGGCCAGTACTACGGAGGTTCAACTGAATTTTTTCTTAACAATTGTTATTGACATATGCAACCCCCCCCATTCTATTGGTATGAATGCCTAATGGCGCCCTCGAAGGTCCTTGTCCGGAAACATCCGGATCGGCTGTTAGGGGGATCCACTTTGGAATTTAACCATTCTACACAAACCAAATTGAAAATACTCAACACCATCATCTCATGAAGCATTTATTTCGCTGGCCCCAATTGTTATTGTTCGGATTTCTGACGGCGGCGCTGCCGCTCGCCCTTGTGGCGCAAGAAGATGAAGAAGACGAAGGAGACGTTTACGAACTGAGTCCCTTCAACATAGATGAAGATGAAGACATAGGCTATCTCTCCCTTGCAACTCTTGCCGGTACCCGGCTTAAAACCAACTTAAAGGACCTTGCATCGGCTATTACGGTAGTAACAGAAGAATTGTTCGAGGATACGGGAGCGACCGATGCTGAAACAATCCTGTCGTATATCGCCAATTCAGAAGTCGGGGGTGTGCAGGGAAATTTCGCAGGATTTGGGGATGAGGGCCGTTTTCAGAGAGTCGAGACAGCTATAATCAGAAGAAATCCGCAGGCAAACCAGCGCATGCGTGGTTTGTCTCAGGCAGCCTTAACCAGGAACTATTTTCTAACCAACATACCATTCGACACCTACAATACCACTCGCACTACTTTGAATCGGGGGCCAAATTCGCTGCTCTTTGGCATGGGGCATCCCGGAGGCGTTATCAATAACGATATCAGGCAAGCGAAGCTGGGAGCAGGAAACTTCGGTGAAATCAGCGTGCGCTTTGGAGAGCGTAGCAGTCATCGTGAAACCTTAGATTACAATGAAGAACTGATAGAAGGGCGCCTGGCGGTTCGATTTATCGGACTCCACGAGGACACTCAATATCAACAAAGGCCGGCCTATGAGATAGACAAGCGTTTCACAATTGCCGCCCATGCAGTTTTGTTAGAAAATGAGAATTCGGACAACATTGGCCCTACGACCTTGCGGGCCAGTTACGAAATGGGGGAAATTCATGGCGCGCCGCCCCAGGTTGTTCCGCCGGCAAACGCAATGATTGACTGGTTTACTGCCCCCGATCCCGCTCTTGAGGATATATTAGGTAGGACTCTTCCTGCCTGGGCAACGGATGGCAGCTTTAAGCCAAAATTTACGCTTGATAACGTAACTGGCCCCGGAGTGCCTAACGAACGTACCGCTTGGAGCCGAAGCAACTCCCCGGGATCCGTTATTGAATCCTGGTGGGTGCATCTTGTCACTGTCTATAAACAACCCGATGCCCAGAATGCGACGATTGGTCTGCCGGACTCCAGCATCCAGGGAATGATGGCTCCTTTTTTTCTCTCAGGAGTACCAGATAGGAGACACTTGAAGACGAGAAGCTTTATTGGTAGTGACTTTACGCCTGGCTTCACGGTGCCAACCATTAATGACTCTAATGTCTTCGACAATGAAAACAATTTGTTTACCGGGCTTACCAACATGGTGACCCGTGAATTCGACGTAACCAATTTTACCCTTGAGCAATTGCTGTTGGAAGGCCATTTAGGTTTCGAACTTGCTTACGACAAACAGCACTACGAGGTTGAATACCAACAACCATACGCCACTGGAAATCTTGGTGGAGGCACCAGTACGACGGATATAGGAATCGATGTAACCGAGTTTCTTATTGATGGATCGCCCAATCCAAATTTAGGTAGGCCCTTCGTTGGCCATCGTGGCTTTTCAAAACCTATCGATGCAAGGGATCGCGAGGTGTTCCGGGCGACCGGCTTTTACAATCTCGACCTTACCGAAAAGGAAGGCATGCTGGGTTGGCTCGGTAGGCATGTTTTTTCGGGAATGTATAATAAGGAAACTAATGATATTCTTTTTAAACAGTTTCACCATACGTGGACGACGACTGGCCAGACTCCGACTAATTTTGCGAACATAATGCCTTGGGGTGGCTACGAACTTTGGGTGAGAGACGCCTCTCAGATCGTCTATGTCGGTCCACCGGCATTTGACGCCCAATCATGGCGCGATATCCGAATACAACCCCTTTCAACTCCTGTAATTAAAGACGGAGATATCTTCAACCTTATGTATTATGATATGGAGACCGAAACGGTGGAAGTTGGAGACGATTTCAGGGTAACGAAATACTTAGTTGATGGAAACATCAGCAAGCAAAAAGTGGAGTCGGAGGTTTTCGGTTGGCAAAGTTTTTTCTTGGATGAAAATTTGGTTGGGCTGGTTGGCTGGCGTACGGATAAAATGGAGCAATTCCCTCGGATAATCCAGCGGACACAGGACAACCGGTTACCATCCGGTGAATTCGATCAAAATAAACTTGTTGTAACGGAAGAACCGTTTTCGGAATTTAGTGGGAATACTTTTACCTGGAGTCTGGTAGGACATGTTCCCTACGAACTTCCCGGCGGCACGGAACTGAGTGTCCATTACGGCGAATCGGAAAACTTCCAGCCGGTTGGAGATAGGCGTGATAGCCTAAACAGACCCCTGCCTCCCCCTACTGGAACAACCAAAGAATATGGCTTCACCTTGACCCTGCTGGATAACCGGCTTTCGGCCAGGTTCAATTGGTTTGAAACCCAGATCGCTAACGCCAATTCAGCATTTACTAGAGAAGCAGTATTCGCTATGAATACGCCGGCTCGCTGGTGGGGTGGATGGGGCGGTGCATATCAACGGGAGCTGTCTATTGAGGAAGCTCTGGAAACTGTCGGAGCGCCTCCTGGGTATTGGAGCTCCTATGAAGATGCACTTAATGGAATCGTAAGGGAATTAGTACCACCGGAACTTCAGGCGGTTAAGAATTTCCGCTTTAACAACGGAGCAATGGATTCTGACCCCATTCCAGGTGAAACTGCTCCCACAGATTTTGTCGCTGAAGGGTTCGAATTCGAATTGATAGGCAATTTAACTGCTTCCTGGCGTGTTTTCCTGAATATTGCAGAACAGGAAACCATTCAGGACAACACGGCCCCTGTTGTCAGGGAGTTAGTAGCAAAATATAATGCTCTACTTGCTGCAAGCCCGGTTGCTAATTTTTTCGATACTCCGGAGCCCTTTGAAGCTTGGACTTTCCAAACTCGCTTCGATTTACGGGCGAATGCTCCGCTATCGGGCGCCCTGGCCAGAGATGGCACCGTCAGCCAGGAACTGCGCAAGTGGCGTGCAAACCTGGTAACCACCTACGACTTCCAGGAAGGAAGCTTGAAAGGTTTTTTCGCAGGCGGAGGCATTCGCTGGCAGGATGAAATCGCAACCGGTTATCCACTTATTCCAAACCCCGAAGACCCAAATGGTCGGATTCCGGATGTCAATCGACCGTTCTTGGATGCAAGTGAATTAAACGGAGATTTTTGGATTGGGTATAACCGAAAGCTTACCGACAAAATCGATTGGAGAATCCAGTTGAATGGCAGGAATGCCTTCGGCGATTCGGATCCTATAACGGTGAGAACCAATCCGGACGGTAATGTCGCGGTCATCCGCAATCCCGTTCCGCAAGAGTTTTTCCTTACCAATACTTTTAGGTTCTAGGTTCTGATCGCCGCCTCCGCCGGCGCGATGCAGAAGGCGCCGGTGGACGAGTTCCAGGATGGGTGTCACCGGGGTTACGCGGTCGCGGCACCCAGCATATGCTGGTGCGCGGGGGCGGTCGCGGATATGTGCGTGCTGGGAGAGCCGACCAAGCTCGATATCATCACGCAGCATTTCGGACATCCTCAGGTCAAGATTAGCTTCGATATGAATAAACCGGGCAGAGGTGCAACGTTCTTTCAGGTGCTGGAGGAGTGGACTACCGATTATCAGCGCCGGAAGACGACCGCCGGTATCGTTCCGAATGTCGGGATGCTGGGTATCCGGGGCGGGCGAGGCTGGGACGGAGATCAGGGCCACCTTCGCCAGACCGCTATCTATCTGCGGATACCAACACCGCCTCAGGAACATCCGGTCACGATCAAGCATGAGATACGGGCGTTTCTGAAAAAAGTAAACGAACAGGACCCCCTCCTGAACGCGACCGCTGAAATTTATGCGACCAACAGCGGGGCGTACATTCCCGAGGACAGTCCGCTGGTTAAGATTGTGCAGGAAGCGCATCGCAATACGTTCGGCAAGGAGCCCCGCATAGGCGCTGTGTGGTGGCATTCGGATGCCACCCACCTGAACCGCTACGGAGTGCCGACGGTGAATTATGGCGTCAGCCGCCGAAAGGGGAAGGGCGTGCCCGAAGGCGATCACCTTCACGTGGATGATCTTGTGGACATGACCCGGGTTTACATCGATCTCATCGTTCGCCTCTGTGGAGCCCAGGCACCGTAACTCTGTTAAAAGAGGAAGCAATTCATGCGCAAAATGGAACAGATAATTTTGAGTGCAGTGCTGTTGGCGTCTTTGGGAATAGCGGCGGAGCAGTGGGGGGGGTTTATGCGAATTGAGGTTACACCGGAGGGTGAATGCCGGCTGGTAGTTGCACCGGAGCCTGAGCAACCGGAAAACTACGTGCTGGAGTCGTCGACCTCCCTGCATGAATGGTCGGACACCGGCGTTATGGGAACTCCTACGTCCGCAGGTTTTGGGTTTCTGGCGCCACTGACGCCGGGCCAATCGAAAGAGTTTTTTCGCTTGCGGCATAATTTAGGGGTGGGGGAAGTTTTTGAGACGTCGTTTGAATCGTCAAATTCCTATGAGAATCCGTTCGTGGAGGTGCAGGTGGACGTGGTTTTCATGAAAGGAGAGACGGAGTGGAAGCAGCCGGCGTTCTGGAAAGGCGGAAACACCTGGACGGTGCGTTTCGCTTTTCCAGAGAACGGAACATTTACTTATCGTGTTGAAAGTAATGATCCGTCTTTGGACGGGAAAACAGGAAAGGTTGAAGTTCAGGAATATGAAGGCAATAACCGGCTCATAAAACACGGGCATTTACGGGTGAGCGAAAACAAACGCTATTTTCAACACGCGGATGGCACCCCGTTCTTCTGGCTGGCCGATACGTGGTGGAAGTGCCTGAGCTATCGACTTCCCTGGCAAGACTTTCAGACACTGGCAGATGACCGGTCTGCCAAAGGCTTTTCCGCAATTCAGATCGTGGCCGGTCTTTATCCTGAAGAGCCGCCGTTTGATAAGCGTGGCGAGAACGAAGGCGGCTGGGCCTGGGAAGAAAATTATGACAGAATCAACACGGACTACTTCGATTACATGGACCGGCGTATTCAGTATCTTGTCGATTCGGAACTCGTTCCCTGCATTGTCGGCTGCTGGGGCTATTACATAGATACGGTACAGTGGAATGGATTGGGATTGGCAAAGATGAAGAAGCATTGGCGCAATCTGGTGGCGCGCTACGGAGCGTATCCGGTTGTGTGGATTGTAGCCGGCGAGTGGAATCTGCCGGGTGATTGTGGCACCTTGAGTTTATCTCAACGGAATGACTGGATTGAGCTCATCGATTACGTCAAAACCATTGATCCTTATCATAGTCCGGCGACGCTTCATGAGGGCATACATGCCGGTACCAAACCAGCCAGGTCGTGGGTAGAAGACCAGTCTTTGCTGGACTTTGATCTGCTGCAGACCGGACATCTCAAAACTACCTACTACAGAAATACGGTAGCTAGCATTTCTGCCACTCGTTCGATGATTCCAGCTAAACCGGTGGTGGACGGAGAGGTCGCTTATGAAGGTCATACCGACAGGCCGCAGAATAATCTCTACTTCAACCACGATGATGATCCTCCTTTCCCGCAGCGGTATCTATTCTGGACGTCTGTGCTCCAAGGCGCTGCCGGTCATACCTATGGCGCAAATGGCATCTGGCAGGTGGAAAGTCCTGAGTATCCTCACGGTTGGTCAGGTACATGCACCAACAATAATTTCTGGGAAACGCCGTGGTGGACAGCCATGGATTTTTTAGGTTCGACGACGCTTCCTATGGGCAAGGGACTCCTTGAACGTTACGAGTGGTGGAAATTTGAGCCTCATCAGGACTGGGTCGAGCCTGCCGGCACGTCGCTTACCGAGCCGCATGACACATGGTATGACCCACTTAATTTTTGGCTCAGAAACCTTGGTCAGCACATGCTGCCCTATGCGGCGGGAATACCGGGTGAAGTAAGAATTATATATATTCCTCACGGAGTCTCGGCCCCTCAAGTTAAGAGTATAGAATCAGGGGTAACCTATGAAGCGTTTTACTTTAATCCACTTAACGGTACGGAACATGATCTGGGAACGGTAGTGCCGACCTCCGGCACTTGGCGGGCACCCAGTGTACCTTCAACAGCACTGGACTGGATCCTTGTAATTGAGAAAGCCATCGAATCGGGTGCTGCCTCAGGGGCGATCGACCAGTCCTCCGGAAATTAACAGAGAAACAAGAAAAGGAAAAATGATGAGCAAACTAAAAAAAGCGATAGTAGCAGGAATGATGTTGGTGCCGCTGTTGGGAATGGCGGCGGAGCAGTGGGCGGTTTATGAGGCATCGTTTGAATCGAAGAAGACCTATGAAAATCCGTTTATGGACGTGCAGGTGGACGTTGTTTTCGGCAAAGGCGGAACGGAGTGGAAGCAGCCTGCTTTCTGGAATGGAGGAAACAGGTGGACGGTTCGCTTCGCTTTTCCGGAGACCGGAACATTTGCCTACCGCGTTGAAAGCAATGATTCGTCTTTGAACGGAAAAACAGGAAGGGTCGAAGTTCAGGAGTATAAAGGGAACAACCCGTTCATAAAACACGGGCATTTGCGGGTGAGCGAAAACAGGCGTTATTTTGAACATGCGGATGGCACCCCGTTTTTCTGGATGGGTGATACCTGGTGGAAATGTCTTTCGAAACGACTCAGTTTCGATGAGTTTAAGGAATTGACGGACGACCGAGCAAAGAAGGGATTTTCACTCGCGCAGATTGTCTGCGGTCCTTATCCCGATGAAGATTTCTATACCGACTGGTGGGATAATGAAGGCGGGAAGCCTTATTTGAACCGTGATTTCACGAAAGTGAATCTGGAGTATTTCAAATACGCCGATCAGCGTTTCGAGTACATGTTGCAGTCTGGCATTGTACCGGCCATGGTCGGGGCGTGGGGACGTGAGGATTGTGACGCCATGAGATATCTTGGTGTAGAAGGGATGCAACGTCACTGGCGCAATCTCATTGCCCGCTATGCTGCGTATCCCACCGTCTGGATTATAGGAGGGGAAGCCGGTGGAGAACTCTGGAAAAAGGTCGCCCTGTATGTCAGGGCAACCGACCCCTATGACCGCCCAACAACGGTCCATCCACTGACGGGAGGCAATAGCGTGGTG
Source organism: Opitutales bacterium (assembly GCA_965218995.1). Lineage (GTDB taxonomy): Bacteria > Verrucomicrobiota > Verrucomicrobiia > Opitutales > UBA2995 > JAABVD01. The sequence continues at coordinate 1,499,287 of CBDCML010000003.1, read as the reverse complement.
GAATATGTGGGCGAAGAGAGTGTTAACTTTGATTTTCTGCAGACCGGGCACGGTCGCCCCAATGAAGATCCACGTGCAATCGAAAGGTTGCAAGTGTTACGCGAAACCGAACCGATTATGCCGATTCTTATCGGTGAGCACAGCTATGAAGAACACATGAAAGGTGGCTCTCCTTATACGCAGCGTTATGTTTTCTGGGGCAGTGTTCTGAATGGCGCTGCCGGACTAACCTATGGCGCGGCCGGAATCTGGCATGTTGGCATTGAAGGCTTCCCGGCATCGGTGAATACCTATGACTTCACAACTTGGCGCCAGGGGATGAATTATCCGGGTTCAGAGCAGGTAGGGCTTAATGCTGAATTCATTGAAAAATATCCGTGGGAAAAATTTGAACCGCATCCTGAATGGACGGATGAAACTCTGTATTCTGGGGGTATTCCGGGAAAAATCCGGATGGTGTATATGCCGAGGCCGCCCGCCTATCAATGGGAAGGATTCAAGGTGTATAACCTGGAAAAAAACATTCCCTATAAGGCTTTCTTTTTCGATCCTTCAACGGGGCGTACCTTCGATTCGGGTACAGTAATGCACGTCGATAATGAGCGGGTCGTTTTTGAGGACGACTTCAGCAAAGACACTCGAAACCGGTGGATCGACGACGGCTCGCCATCCAAAATCAAAGACGGCCAGCTCGCCACTCAGGAAGGGGCTCTTGTTATTCTGAATGAAGACATTGGGGAATACCTGAGCGTAAGCGTAGATGCAAGGAGTGATGAGGACGCCGGTATTATCGTCAATTATCAGGATAAAGACAATTACCTGGTAGGGCTCTGCTCTTCGTTGGAAAACAAGATGTACTTTTACGAAGTGATTGATGGCCATCGCGGGGAACCGTTAGGCGCCGGTAGAGGTCCCCTGACCAGAGGTCCGAGAGTTCTGCCGAAGGGTATCGGAAAAGACATTACATTAACCGTAACCCAGCAAAACGGTGTGGCAACGCTGGAGGTAAAATCCGACAAGGGCACCCATGCGTCAAACATCGAAATCGGTAAACCCCAGTCAGGAAAACTGGGACTTTGGCAGAGCCATTGGCGCGCTCAGCAACGCTATGACAATTTCACGGTGAAGAATATTCCGAACCGGAAAGCAGGCGTCCGTTATCTACCGGATTCTACGGTGTATTTTGAGCGGGTGCCGTCGCCGCAAGACTGGGTGCTCGTGATGGAGCGGGAGCAGCGTTTGAAAAACGCTGCTCGAATTAAGAAAGCCGAATTATGAATAAAGGAGGGATGAAACTGAATAGAATGAAACAGTGGGTTTTTGGAGCAATGTTGTTTTTGGAGCAATGCGTTGTCCTGTTTGGCCCAGGAAAACCTGGAAGGCAAAAATGGAGAAACGATTGAGGTCAAGCATCACCATGCAGACCTAGGGGGTTTTAAGCACCGGACAAGTAATGCCAAACAATGCATGTGCGTCTTCACTACGTGACGGCTGGTGCGGGAGAACCCTTGGTGTTGCTGCACGGTTGGCCGCAGACCTGGTACCAATGGAGAGAAATTATTCCCTTGCTGGCCGACAGTAAATTCGCTACGAGATCATCGCTCCGGATCTGCGTGGCCTCGGAGACTCCTCCCGACCCGAGACGGGCTACGACAAGATCACGGTCGCGGATGATATCTGGCGGCTGGTTAGCGACCATCTGTCCCAACATTCCCTAATTCTGTGAGCCAGAAACCAAGCGGATTTTTGAGTAATGCCCAAATCCCGGTGTAACGATGGAAGCTGGTCGGTCACGACTGGGGCAGCACAGTCGCCTTCCGCTTCTGACCGAAAACCATTTGCGGCAATCCCTACAACGCGCACTATGTTTAGCGTTGGCGGTGCGGACAATCGACACCTTCCCATCCACTTTTCAGCAGCTTTATCCGGAGGACATCTACAAGTTGTGCTTGCCAACTAAGATGCAGAGTACTCATTGAAGGAGCGCATTGATTCTGCCCTAAATATACACGTATCCTGTTGAATCGGTGGCGCTAATCGGGGAGGCTGCTATTGAAGCCGGATCGGGTCTCAAGAAGGGTAGCAGTTTGGTCACTTATGATATAATCCCCATTATGAGGATGGATGAAACGGAATGAAACAGTATGCAATGAGGAAAACCTGGAAGGCAAAAATCGACAAGCATCACCATGTCGCGGATGATATCTGGCGGCCCTGGTTATCGCTTCCGGATTTGCATCCTCGGGAACTGGCTACGACGAACGATGGAAGCTGGTCGGTCACGACTGGGGCAGCACAGTCGCCTACGCACTGGCGGCTTCCCATCCGGAGGTTGTGCGCCAACTGGTACTCATTGAAGGAGCGCTGCCAATCGGTGGCGCACGAAATGAAGCCGGAATTCCTATGCATGAGCTGAATCAATCCGGATTAGGTTGGCACATGACCTTCCATCGTCTTCCGGATTTACCTGAGGAACTGGTGCAAGGCCGGGAAGAGGTTTACTTCAGATGGTTTTATCATAATCTGGGTCACCCGTCATACGAAATTAGCAAGGAGGCATTTGAAGAGTACGTGCGAGCCTACTCCCAGCCTGGTGCTTTGCGTGCCGGTTTCAACTATTACCGCACCTGGTGGCCCCAGGACGTTGCCGAGCTCACTGAGTTGATGCGTGACAAGAAACTTACGATGCCGGTGCTTACGGTGTTCGGTAGTCAACCTTTCCGCCAGCGACCCGATTTGAAATGGTCGAAGAATCCAATTGCCGATCGGCTACGCGCAGTAGCCACAGATGTGTCGAAGGTGCTGATTGAACAGTCAGGACACTGGATCCCGGAGGAGCAGCCCGAGATGCTGGCCAAACATCTCATCGAGTTCTTCAACCGCACCGATTCCGCAAAAGAATAAAATGGAGAAGGTGTCAGGAAATAAGGAACAACGAGAAAATGATGAGTAAGATAAAGCAACTGCTTTTAGCCCAGATGCCTCACTACCGAGCGAACGCGACATCACCCAATTCGTAACGAGCGAACGAAGGTCGGGTGCTGGTGGGGGCATCGTCAACCGGATGGAACTTCTGCAAGGTACCCGCTTGTTCAACTTGCGGGAGGACCCCTCCGAGGGCCGGGACCTGGCCAAGGAGCATCCGGAGGTTTTTCGGCATCTCCAAAAGATTTATACGTCCTGGTCGGAAGAGGTGGCTGGATCCCATGCGGGAGGGCGGTAGGCTATAATTGGCTCCTATAACTTATCTAATAAGTGCGACGCATCCAGCGGGTCAATCATGCGGGCAAATTTGAGCTTTTGTCCCTGCTTGAACGGCGAATATAGTTGAAACAAACCACAAAAATAGCACTAATTGTGTTAAAACAAAGGCTTGTTTAGGCCATGAGACCCTTTCCCCTAGGCGGCCTAAAGCGGATTGGCGATTAACTTTTCGAGCTTCGTGGACAGGGATTTGGAACTAAATACTTATTCCATTTCCTCCAGAAGGGTTTTGTCGAAAGTTCTCAATTCAAGAGCCTCGGACCGAGCGGTTTCGGCAATCAGGTAGTCGGCAAAACCTGCTCTTCCTTTTCGATACATCTTGATAATTCTGCGCAAGCGACCCGGATCATCAAAACTGAATGCAGAATCGTCCAATAGTTCCTCGAGGACTTGGGCCCAGGCTACCCGATCAAATCCATAGACTGTTTCGAGAACCCATGAAGTTTCCATCAAGACGAGATCGAAAATTCTTATCGACCGCTCCTTTTTGATTTCATTGGCCAATTCTGTGGCAACGATGCCGCATTGTTCTTCATCGTCCTGGACGATGTGGCGAACAAGGTAATTGGTATCGAAAGCTATCACTTCCCGGGATGAGGAGATCCGTGCTTGCGACTAATGGCTTGCCGGATTCCTTCATCCATATCTTCGATGGTGACCGCTTTCGGTTTCCTTTTGAGGAATGGCTTGCCGCAACCTGCCGAAGAACCTGGGGCCCGCTTTTTGCGAAGGGAAATCCGGTCTGGCCTTTCCAACGTAAACTCCAGTCGGTCACCGCTCCGGATAGCCAGTTTTGTCCGAAGCTGCTTCGGAAGGGTTATTTGACCCTTAGAAGTAACTTTTGCCTGCAAAGTCGTCATTCCTTACAAATCACACATTTTTGTAAGAAATCAATCTAAATCGTTTGATATTATAATTCACCGCAGAACAGAATCTTCCTTTGAAAATACCGAAGCGATATTTCAGCCTCGTCAAGGCGGTGCAAGTCGCTTGGACTTTTGACCCTGGCGAGTTGCGTCAACCCCGATAGGTCGAAAAAGGGGAGGGATCGTAGGGCGAGGCGGCAACTAATAATAACAGATGTTATTGACAATTGTTATTATTAGTTGAATGATGATTACATGATTGAGAAAAAACCTCCTCGGCGACCGATGCCCCATGGCATCCCGCCCGAGGAATTCGATCGACAAAGCCGTACCCGGATTCCGTTGAGCATGGTCCAAAAAACGGCGGCACGGCGTATGATGCAAAGCGCTCGTGAGATACCTCAGTTTTCGGTCAGCATGGAGTTGTGTGCGGATGAACTGGCGGCACTGCGGAACCGGATCAATTCGGATATAGGGGATGCGGAATACCGGGTCAGTTTTACCGCTTTGCTGATCTGGCTGGCCGCGCGCGCCTTGGTCGAGCATCCCCGCCTGAATGGAAGATTCGAAGAAGACGCGGTCGTCCTACACGATTCTGTCAACATGGCCGTAGCCATGGATACCCCTCAGGGACTTACGGCACCGGTAATTCATTGGGCAGAGACCCTCACTGTTTACGAGACGGCGGCCGCTTTAGAGGATCTCGTAACGAGGGCTTCCCGAAAACGCCTGAGGATGAAAGACTTCACCGATGGCACCTTTACCATCAGCAACTTGGGTATGTTTGGGGTTACCCGTTTCACACCGCTGATCAATCCACCCCAGGCTGCTATTCTGGGTGTGGGGACGCCTAGAGAGACGGTGCGGAAGGATGCCGAGGGTACGCTGGTGGCGGCCCACACGATGGAACTCACCGTGACCGCCGACCATAGGATGCTGGACGGTGCAGAAGTAGCCCGCTATCTGCAAACCCTGCAGGACAGTGTGAAGGTTATGATTGAAGTGGAAGCCTGGAAGCCCCCTGGAAGGAAAGCTGGCGAAACCGGAGGAAACAACAATCGACAGGAACAAGCAGATGATTGAGAGCCTCCAGGCCGCATGTGGGTTGCCCGTGAGCGTTAATGTTGATTCGTGTAAGCTGATACTGGGCGAAGGTTTGAATGAGCCGTCCTACCGCATTCGAAAGTTGCACGACCTCAAGGGGGTTTGGGCAAACCCGATCGAGGAAGAAGATCGTGTGATATACCGCTACACCTCGGCCCTTTATTTCCAGGAAGATGGGCCTGTGTGGAGGGAAGCGAACGTGGCCTACGGCATCGTGATCTTCGCTCCCGGAGTCTTTAGCGGCGAATACGTAAAGAGCTCCGGTCAGTATCATCCGCCCGTCCAGCCGTGTAATATGGGCACACCGGAAATTTATTCGGTGCTGTTCGGCAAGGGACATTTTCTCCTGCAGAAGGCCAGACCCCCGTTCGAAAAGGTCGAAGATGCGGCCTTGGTCGAGGTGAAGGCGGGAGAAACCTTTGTAGTGCCGCCCGACTACGGACATCTGCAGATCAATCCTTCCAGCCAACCCTTGGTTTTTTCCTACGCCGTGATGGACGGGATGAAGGGATGTTACGATCCCTTCAGGGAACGGAAAGGAGCGATCTACTACGAAATGGCGAATGGGAAGAAACGCTATGTATTCAATTCCAACTACCCTGATCGGCTACCCTTGCGCCTGCTCAAGGCGTCAGAACTCTGCCAGATCCCGGACCTGAACGAATACGTGACTTACCAAGCCATTCGCGATCGCTTGCCGGGGTTGCCCTTTTTGACCGATCCAACCTTGTTTCCCGGGTCGGCGGGGCTATAAATTTTGCCACATCCAAGCTATAGAAGCGGACCATGTTGAAATCGGGACGAATTGTTGAATTGAGCCACCGAATGGTGCCGGGGAAGGAGGAGTTTCCGCTCGAAATTGAAACCTTCAATGCCGATGAGGCCATGGCGAAGACCGCACGCATGAGCACCCATACCATCGAGCGCCGGGAAGATATCTGGTATATCATTCAAGAGGTGAGGATGAGTTCCCACGTGGGCACCCATGTCGAGTTTCCCTACCATCATGTAAAGAATGGCAAGAACGCGGCGGATTATCCCCTGGATCGGCTTATAGGGGAGGCCGTATTACTGAATTTTTCGCACAAGAAGAAGGATGAGGAGATCACCTTGCGGGAGATTCTCGATTGCGGGGTGGAAGTGCGAAAAGGGGACATCGTGCTCATCCGCACCGACATGCACAAACTCTGGAAGACCCCTCAGGGGCACGACCGCCCGGTGCTTTCCATTGAAGCCACACGTTACCTGGTGAAAGAAGTCGGTATCCACTGTATCGGTACGGATGCCACAGGCCTGGAGGTCCGTGGGCGTGACGACCAGCCGGTACATGTTTTGCTCTTCGAAAACGATGTGGCCATGGTGGAATCGTTGACCAACCTTGACCAACTGCGGACGAACCGGTTCGAAATTCTCATTTTGCCCCTTCCGGTCGAAGGACTGGATTCCTGTCCGGTTCGCGTCCTGGCGGTGCAAGCAGAGGATGAAGCTCAATGAAGGAATTCAAACAATTTTACCGTGAGATGTTGCTGCTGCGGCAATTCGATGAGCTTTGCCGAGCCCTCAAGATGAAGGATATCATCTACTCGGGTTATCATCCCTACGAAGGCCAGGAAGGGGTGGCGGTGGGATTTTGTGGCGCTTTGAGGTCGGAAGATGTCCTTCTCTCAACTCACCGGCCGCATTGCCATGCCGTGGCAAAAGGCTGCTCGCTCGAAGCGGTCCTGACCGAGATGATGGGTCGGCGTACCGGCTGCAGCGGCGGCTTGGGAGGGGCGATGCAGTTTCTGGCGCCCGAGAATCACTTTTACTGTGGTTCGGTGGTGGGAAGCAACCTGGGCCTTGCCACCGGGTTTGCCTTGGCCATGAAACAGAAGAAACTCGATCAGGTCTGCATGTGCATTTTCGGCGACGGCGCCTCCAACCATGGAACCTTCCACGAGGGCTTGAACCTGGCTGCCATCTGGAAACTGCCGGTGGTGTTCGTGTGCGAAAACAACCAGTTTGCCGAAGCCATGCCGGTCAAGGAGTTTGTAGCATGTGAACGAATCTCCATGCGCGCCCGCGGTTATGGGCTGGAGGAGATCACTGTGGACGCCAACGATGTGGAAGAAGCCCGCCGCGCTGCCAATGAAGCGATTGAGCAATGCCGCTGGGGTAAGGGCCCGGTGCTGATTGAAGCGGTGACTTACCGGATCCGGGGCCACTACGTGGGGGATCCGGAAGGGACCTACCGGGACCGGAAGGAGGTTGCAGCAGCCCGGGAAAATGAACCGCTGAAGCGCGCCAGGGAAAAGCTTTTGCAGGGCGGCGTGGAGGCCGTTGAACTGGACTCCATGGAGCAGGAGATGGAAAAGAAGCTTGAGACGCTACAGGAATGGGCTCTCGAACAGGAATTTCCCTCCCTGGAAGAAGCCGTCGATCATGTGGGCATACCGCTGGAAAACGCCCGGGAGGTAAGAGGTCCGCAATCGCTCACCCTCTAATATGTCATCGAAACCGTTTCACTGTCGATTCACTATTCCCCTTTAAACACGCGAAAACAGATGGCAAAAATCACCTTTGGAGAAGCGATTCGGCAAGCCTATCAGGAGGAAATGGTCCGGGACAAAAACGTCTTTTTGATCGGCGAAGACGTAGGGCGTTGGGGAAGCCTCTACCGCTCTTCCACGGGCCTGCTAAAAAAGTTTGGTCCGGATCAGATCAAGGATACTCCCATCTCGGAAGCGGCCATTGCCGGTTGCGGAGTAGGCGCTGCCGCCATGGGAATGCGGCCCATCGTGGAGATCATGTATATAGACTTCATTACCATTGCCATGGACCAGATCGTGAACCACGCCGCCAAGTGGCACCAACTCTCCAACGGTAAGGTAAAATTGCCCATGGTTTTCAAAACCCAGGGTGGGGCAGGGCGCCGCAATTCCTCGCAGCACTCCCAGTGTCTGGAGAACTGGTTTGTATATGTGCCAGGGTTGATCACCGTGATGCCCTCGTCGCCCTATGACGTTAAGGGGTTGCTCAAGTCGGCTATTCGCGATGACAACCCGGTGGTGTTCATCGAGCATAAGGCGCTCTACTTCGACAAAGGCGAGGTGCCGGAAGAGGAGTACCTCATTCCGTTGGGTCGGGCCGAAGTCAAACGGACCGGTGAGGACGTCACCATTATTGCCACTTCGTGGATGGTTTCCTTTGCCCTCAAGGCTGCGGGACAACTTCAGGAAGAGGGAATTTCCTGTGAAGTTATCGACCCACGTACGTTGTGGCCCCTCGATAAGGAAACGATTACCCGTTCAGTGAAAAAAACCGGGCTCTGCCTGGTTGTTACTGAAGCATCGGCTGAAGGGGGTTGGAGCGGTGAAGCTTCCTCGGTAGTTCATGAACAATGTTTTGCGGACCTCAAGCGGCCGGTCAAGCGTCACTGCGGCCTGCGTACGGGCATTCCCTATGGACCGACCCTTGAGCGGCAATGTATCCCAAGCGCGGAATCGATCTTAGGGGCGGTAGGTGAGCTGTTGCATGGGGCGCGCACAAATCACTGATTTACCTTAATCCATTAAACCGAATACATCCATGTCGACAGAATTAACTATGCCCATGCTGGGGGAAGTAATGGAAGAGGGGGTTGTGACCTCCTGGAAGGTGAAAGAGGGCCAGACGGTCAAAAAGGGACAAATTGTTCTGGAAATTGAAACCGATAAGGCTGTTTTCGAAATTGATTCCCCAGCTTCCGGGGTGGTAACAAAGGTCCTGGTACCTGAAGGTGAAACGGTTCCTATCAATACGCCCCTGGCTGTGATAGAGTGAGTTCGAACCCAACACCAACCCTGAATTGTTTTTAAGATGGCAAAAAAGAAAGTGGATGAAAGCCTGATGCGAAGGACCTTGGTCCAAGTCGCTCGTTTGTACTTTGAAGAGGACATGTCCCAACTGAAGATTGCCGACCGGTTAGGGGTTTCACGTTCGTTGATCGCTCAGTACCTACAACGCGCCAGGGATGTAGGTATCGTTCACATTCAAATAATCGATCAAGACAATGCCTGCACGGATCTGGCCGCCGAATTACAAAATGAGACCGGTGTCGGGCAAGTTATGGTGGTTCCGAACCCCCATGTTTCACAGGAGTTGGCCAATCGTGCCGTGGCCTCTGTGGCGGCTGATTTCCTGACCGGACACCTTAGGGAAGGCGATCGGTTTGGCCTGGGCTGGGGGCGGACGACGAACCTGATAGTGGACTTGTTGAAGCCTTCACACCTGCTGGGGATCGATGTGCTCCCCCTCATGGGCGAGTCCGGCCACTCGGGTATGCACAGCCAGATGAACCAGCTCGTGGTACGTGCTGCTGAACACCTGCACGCTACACCTCATTTTCTGTCGCTTCCTATGGTGGTGAGCACGCCGGAACTACGCAATTCCCTGATGCTGGAAGTCGGCATAAGCGACGTCATTGGCCTTTGGGATCAAGTGAGTTTGGGCTGCATTGGGATCGGGGTCGTGCCTCCTGTAACGGGAATGGTCGTCTATGTGGGGGAAGAGCATCTGCCCCGGTTGATCGATGCCGGTGCGGTAGGCGATATGTGCGGGATCTACTTCGATCGCCAAGGTCGGATTATTGAAAATGGACTTGAGGATCGGATTATTTCGGCCAGCTATGACCAATTGAAAAATATCGATTGCCTCACAGCCGTGGCCTATGGGGTCGACAAAGCGGTAGCCGTTCTGGGGGCCTTGCGGACCGGCTTGATATCCACGCTAATTATCGATCAAAACATGGCCGAAAAAATCCTGGCCGGACTTTCGGCAACAAACGCGCGGAAGGCCATATAGGGACAATGGCGATGCCATGAGGGGTTGTTTTATTGGCGTCGATTTCGGTAAAACGAATGTGCGGTTTGCCCTCGCGGAAGGGAAACCTGAACTCAAGTATTTTATCAAGCGACCCTACCTGCGCGGTTCGCCCGACCAGATGCTGCGGCAAATATTCGAGGGTACTGATAGGGCTCTGGAAGAAGCAGGATACAACCGCCAGGACATTCTTGGAATCGGGATCGACGTGCCCGCGGTGGTGAACCGTCAGACCGGGGTCATTTTCTGGGGTCCCGATTGGGATTTTATGGCGGGTTCATCGCTGACCCGGCCGATAGCGGAACGTTACGGAGTCCCGGTAGTGGCCGACGTCGATACCGTTACCGCCACTTGGGGTGAGAAATGGGCCGGGGTGGGAAAGACTTGCCAACGATTTGCCCTATTGACCTGGGGTACGGGGCTGGGCGCGGGCTTGGTCATCGACGGGGAGGTGGAGGAATACCCCGACCATCTTTTTCCCGAATTCGGCCATTCACGGGTCAGCGATGACGATTGGCCCTGTATGTGCGGTGCCAGCGGATGTGTCAATGCCATGGTCTCCGGCAGCGGAATTGCCAAGCATGGTCGCTTGGCCATCGAGAACGGCAGGCAAACCCTACTACGGGAATTGTGCGGTCAGGATCCTGAGAAGGTGACCTCGCCGATGGTCTTCGAAGCGGCCGAACGGGAGGATGTGGTGGCGATCGATATCCTGAAACGGGTCGCGGTACTGCTCGGCCGGCTTTGTGCCAATGTGGTTTTGACGGTTCAACCGGAGAAAATCGTGATCGTGGGCGGCTTGGCTGAACGGTGCGATTGGGTATTAAAAACGATTAACCAGACCATGCGTGACAACTGCTGGCTGCTATTTAAAGAACTTACGCGGTGTGAAGCGATAGCCTCCCCTCTCGGTGACACGGTGGGGGTCCTGGGGGCCATCTGTAAGGTTCGAAGAACGGTTGAAAAACAAAAAGGAAGGGAAGTTAACCGATGAGGATGACAATGAAACTGGCCGTGTTGGCGTTGGCTATGGGGTTGATTGCCGGCTGCGGCAGCGAGGACCGGCATGAACCAAATGGAGCAAAGTCCATTACCCTCGGTTTGTCCTACGATTCTTTGGAATCAGCTTGGCTGGTTGTGAACCACGCAGCTGTAATAGAGGAGACAAAAAAAAGGGGAGCGGAAATAATTTCAGTTATGGCGGAAGGTGATGCGGCCAAACAAAACGTCCAAATAGAAAATCTGATCGCCCGGCGTGTAGATGCCATACTTTGCTTTCCCAAGGATAGCTCGGCCATTGTTAAATCCATAAAGAAGTGTAGAGCAGAGGGTGTCCCGATAGTAATGATTAATCGATCTGTCTCCGGTCCAATTCTTCCGGATGTTCAGGTTGTCGCCAATAACAAGGCCATGGCCGAAGAGGTGTTGAATGCCTTTGCCGAAATGGCGCGGCGCCGAGGTAAAACCTGCGAGGTAGTGCTGTTGGTTGGTAACCTGAGTGATGAAAATGCGGTACTTCGTAAAGCGGGCCATCAGGAAGCGATTGCTAAAAATCCGGATGTTTTCAACCTCCTGGCCGAAGTCCCGACTGAATGGAATCTGGATACGGCTTTGAAAGGGCTACAGAATGCCTTGCAGGCCAATCCCGATGCCAATCTCATCGTTACTCCCTCAGATTATCTGTGGCCACCCATCAGGTCTGTTTTGGAGCAGCTTGGCCGTTGGGCCAAAATTGATGAGCCTAACCATTTTCCCGTGGTCAGTTTTGACGGTGATGAATTGGGAATGCAGTATTTGAAAGATGGCTACAACTGGGCGGATGCCGCCCAGGATGCCAATCTCGAAGCGCGACTCGCCGTGGAATGGGCGCTTAAACTTATCGAAGGCGAGACCCCACCCGAGAACATCATTTATGATGAAGGACAAATCGTAACCATTGAAAACTTTAAAGAGGTTGCGCCCGCGGTCTGGAGTTACCCGCTTTTGAGGTAGCTCGGTAATCAATTAGCCTCTCGTGCAACCGCGCGAGCCACCCTCCGGAAAATCGGAATGAGAAATACGACTACCAACATAAAGGATAGTATCTCGGGCCTATTTCGGGAAATGCCCATATTGCCCCTGCTTGTGGTGTCCTTTGTTCTGGCGATCTTCTTTGTGCCTCATTTTTTTACGGTATATAACCTGAAGAATTATCTGCTGCAATCGGCGGATTTGTTAATCATCTCCTGCGGGCTGACCTTTGTAGTGCTCAATGGCGGGATTGATTTTTCGGTCACATCCGTTCTGGCCCTGGGGAGTGTTGTTGGCGCCTATATCATGGCTTTGTCACCCCTTGCCCCAGAACCGGCCCTGTCCATTCCCGTGGCAATTCTAGCCATGATGGGCATCGGCATTTTGGTGGGTTTGGTAAACGGCTTCTCCGTTGTAAAACTGAAAATGCCCTCCTTTGTGGCTACTTTGGCCACTCAACTGATCGTCCTCGGGGTCGCGGTTCAATTTGCCAGCATGGTCAGTGAAACCTCATCCATCTCCGGTTTGCCGGAGGCTTTTTTTGTGCTTGGCGGCGAAGGAAAGTATTTCCTCGTGCCCGTTCTGATCGCTTTCTCTATCTGGCTCTTTTCCAACTGGCTGTTGAATCGCACGATTTTCGGAAAGCGCGTATTTGCCGTCGGCGTTAATCCAATAGCCTCCTTTATCTCGGGTGTCCCGGTGAAGAAAACCATCTTGTGGTTGATGGTTATTTGCGGATTTCTTGCAGGGGTCGCAAGCATCATAGCAACTGCTCGCAATCAGGTGGGTATGGCATCTCTCGGCGATAAAATGTTCCTTACCACCATAGCCAGTGTCATCGTTGGGGGAACCAGTACCGCGGGAGGGTTTGGTGGCGTAAACAAAACCCTGCTCGGGGTATTGTTTATTACCCTCCTGAACAATACCATGAACCTTCTCGGGGTGGGCTGGTACACCATCATGATCGTATTAGGTGTGCTGGTCGTGGTGTCCGCCATGTCAACTTATGTGTTCAATCACCGTCAAAGAGTGGATTGAGTCGGGAGGAATGGAAATGTCGGACATCATACTGAAAATCCGGAAGGTCAGAAAAAGTTTCACGGGTGTTCAAGTCCTGCATGGCCTCAATTTTGATTTGAGGAAGGGAGAAGTCCTGGGACTGGTTGGGGAAAACGGAGCCGGCAAGACCACCTTGATGAATATTGTTGGCGGTGTTCTTCCCATGGATTCGGGGAGAATGGAACTGGCAGGGGAAACCTATTTCCCTCGAAGCCCCTCAGTCGCCACCGAAATGGGTATCGCCTTTATCCACCAGGAGTTGAACCTGTTTACCAACTTGACCGTAGCGGAGAATCTGTTCATTAATGGATTTCCCAAAAATCGGTTCGGGGCCATCGACCGGAAAAAGATCCGACGAATAACACAGGAGTTTATCGACCGGTTTTCCTTGCCGGTGAAGCCCGGCTCAAAAGTTGAAGACCTGTCGGCGGGTATCCGCCAGATGGTGGAAATATCAAAGGGCCTGATGAAAAATGCCCGAATCATGATTTTCGATGAGCCCACGACTTCGCTTTCAAAGAGAGAAAAGGAAGATCTTTTCAAAACCATGGCAGAGCTGAAAGCGAGGGGGATATCCATTATCTATATTTCGCATATTCTGGAAGATGTCCGCCGGTTGTGTGATCGAATTACGGTTATTCGGGATGGTCAGATAATTGAGACCAAAGATGCCTCTGGTTTTACCCAAGACGAGCTCATTAAAAGCATGGTGGGCCGTGAGATGACCCAGGTATTTCCCTCTATCGAAAAGGACATACAAGACCCCGTTCTCTTAGAGGTTAAAAACATAAAATGGGCGGATAAAATAAAGGGTGTTTCTCTCCAACTCAAAGCCGGAGAGATCGTAGGCATGTACGGGTTAATGGGGTCAGGAAGAACTGATCTTGCCAAGGTTTTGTTTGGCGTGGAGCAAATGGATGAGGGTGAGGTTACTATCTATTCCCGTAAGCCTTCTTCCTTAAACCCCGAAGCGTGTATCCAACAGAACCTGGCGTTTATCACCGAGGATCGGCGTCATGAGGGCCTGTTAATGACCAAATCCGTCGACGAGAATTTAAGCCTGGTGAAGATGTCCCGTCTGGTGAATCGATTCGGCGTGGTCGACATTAAGGAAAAAGAAAAACATAATCTAAAGGCCATCAAAGACCTGAAGATAATAGTATCGGACTATGAACGTCAGTTAGCCAATACCCTTTCGGGCGGCAACCAGCAAAAGGTCGTTTTCGGCAAATGGGTGATGAATGACCCGAAAATATTTATACTCGATGAGCCAACCCGGGGTGTTGATGTCGGAGCGAAATTTGAAATCTACTCCATTATTGTCGACCTGGCGAAAAGCGGATCCGCCGTGTTGTTTATTTCCTCTGAAATCGAGGAGCTCATCGGAACATGTGATCGTATACTGGTAATGAAAGACGGATGTATCACCGGCAACATTACAAAACCCGATTATGATCAGGAAAAAATCTTGGAATTAGCCTTGGTGGAAAAAAATTGAGATCATGGCATCAGAAAACAGGCAACCCGGTGTAGAATATCTGTCCTTACTGACCCGGTACGGAATTTACGTCGTGTTTGTGCTTTTGTTGATCGCTTTTTCCATGGCAAATAGCCGGTTTTTTACGGTCCAAAATCTATTATTGATCTTGCAACAGGCTTCCCCTTTGGGAATCGCCGTAGTTGGAATGGTATTCGTGCTGATGGTTGTGGGAATCGATATATCCGTGGGGCGCAGCATGTTCTTCATTTCCACCATTGTCGGCTACCTGGTCACGACCTCCCAGATAATTCCTGAAACCTATTTTGCCGATGCCAGGGGTCCATGTTTAGTGCTTGCTCTGGTGTTAACTCTGGGTTGTGCGGTGGGATGTATCAATGGAGTATTGGTGACGCGGTTTTGCATTCTGCCCTTCATCGTGACTCTAGCTACAGGAAGCATCCTGCGGGGATTGGGTTTAAAGATTTCCGGCTCAGCTTCCATCAATGTTTCCATGCTTGGAGGATTGTCCAATGGCCGCATAGGGCCCATTCCCAATGTGCTGATCTTTTTTATTCTGGTCTTAATAGGATTTCATTTTGTGTTGCACCACACGGCCTATGGTCGCCACCTGATGGCCATAGGAAATTCCGCCCGGAATGCGCAACGCGCCGGCATTCAAGTAAAGCGCAACATCATCATCGCCTACATGATATGTGGCGGTTTGGGGGCTCTAGGTGGAATATTGTCGGCCGGCCAGATAGGGAGTGTGGCTGCCGGGTTCGGTGAAGGGAATGAATTCCTGGTCATCTCTGCCGCGGTTCTGGGTGGGGCAAGTCTGTTCGGGGGCAAAGGGAATATATTCCCGGGGGCAGTGATTGGAATTATTCTCATAACCACCATAATGAATGGATTGGCCATGATGAATGCATCGCCCTTCATCTATACCATAGTAAGAGGCGTCATCATCTTTTTCGCTATAGCGCTGGACTCAATAAAGCATAAAGGGGAGCTGCGTTAACCACTCATTTGATTGGAATAGTGACGGTTTGACGGATCTTGTGATGTTGGATCACGAAGGATATCTTGGATTTTTCAGACGCACAATCTCGGAAGGAAAAGTAGTTTTCGGATTTGTGATATACGAATAATAAATATAAGAAGATAATAGGGGTAAATTCACAACGCGGACGCCGGAGGAAATAGCTCACAAGGTCTCCCTACTGTAAGAATTCGGCGCTATCAAACTGCAGTCTTATAATATCCGGCGAATTTCCCAGTAGGGCCCGGTAGTCAAAAATGTTCAGAAGGGTTTGTCCATTTGACTCGACCAGTATAGGAAAGGGATAGTAACCGTCGGTGACTTGGTCCTGTTCGATGTTGTCGAGGACAAATTGCTTTTCGACGGTCAGGCTTTCAGGATCGATGCGCATGAGTCCAAGCTCCATGCGAATTCCCGGATCGGAGGATCTCCTGTTGCGTCCAATAAGAAAATGTCTTTTCCCGATAGTGAACAGCCGCGGTCTGCCGACATAGCTGGCAATGGTTGGGGTGATCTCGGTGAGATTGGTTTGGTGAATCAAATTAAATTCCCTGTCGACCCGGTGGAGCCGCGCCATCGAGTCATAGCCGCGCGTAACCACGATGAATCCGTCCTTGTAGACGATGAGGCCGCTCTCATTGATCGGAATATTGCCGAACTCCTGGCTTAGATTTCGAATAAAATGCCAGTTCTTCCCGTTGTCGTCCGTGTAAAGCGCGTCCACGGACCGCCTGCCTCCGGCCAGGTATTCAAAAGTCATGATCAACGAGTAGAGGCGCTGTCCTATCGTGACGCTGTCGAAAAGATAACCGTATTCGACTCCGTCCACCAGGCCCAGGCGTTGGAGGGGACCAAAGGTTTTACCATTGTCGTGACTGAGGGAATACAACAGTCCAATCCGGATGTGCTGGTTGTCATCGCTAATCAAGTGAGCGTCGATGAAGGTGCCCAGCGTTCCGTTGGGAAAGTGAATCCATTCTCCCATCTGCATGACCCGGTCTGCCATTCCGATTCGAATGGGTTCCCGGACCCTTCGGCCCTTTTCCAGATCGAACCGGCTGATTTCCAATACTGCCCCCGGGTCTCTGGCATGGGCATAGCCTCGCTTGTGGGAGAGCAGTACCTCATTTTTTCCGATGTGCAAAAGGGCCGGAAAAGAGACGTAGTCATTCACGAGTTTCCCCCGATAAGAAACAATCGTTTCTTCGATTTTGAATTTGGGCGCGCGAGGGACCGAGGCTGTTGGTTCTGCCCCAAACAACTCTAATGGCAACAATAGGAAGATGAGGCAAAGGAGATTCCTGATATACATGGGATTGAGGTTAGGAAATTAAAGTTCAGAGTTCAAGGATCACGGTTTAGGTAGAGTCTATCCCAGAAACCGGGATTTTTAAACGAGTAGGAAAACGAGCAGCATTTGCAGGACCAAAATTTTCTCAGTTGCGCTCGATTCGAGCCTTGCTGCGGCTTTCAAACTCACCCGGATTCAAATTATTGAGCCTGATGCCGGATTTCGGGCATGCGGCGGCCTTGCCACTGCTGGCGCCTTCTGTTTTGATCAGCGCGTGGGACGGCGCCGAAGGCTCAAGCCGCCTTAGCTTGAGCTTCGACCCTCTCTTTTCTGACTTTTCGACTGATCCAGGCGAGGTTGTGGGCGAGCACGCTCCACCCCACTGCGAGCCTGCGGTGTTTTAAGCCTTTGGCGCGCCAGACACGTCCGCCGCCGTGGTTTTTCACAATGGCAATGCGCGCCTCGGTGCTGGCCCGGCGGGTTTGCCAGCGGTAAAAATCAGGCTCCTTGAGGCGGGCTTCCAATGCGACCGGACTTTTCGGACAAATGTGGCTGCTCACCCTCACCCGCTGCAATGCCTTACGTGTAGCTGCCCCATCGAAGCCCCGGTCGGCCACGGCCCACTCCAGGTCTTGTTGCCTTTTGAGGGACTGTTGGCGCTGCACGCTTTCGATTAATTTATCTCCCTCCCAAGGAGCGGTTTTGCCGTAGAGCATATAATCAATGATCATTGCGCCGGGACTCTCGGCCATAAACAGTTCGTTGCCGAACTCGGTCTGCGCGCCCGCCTTGCCCCGCACGATTACAGTGATATCTCTTTCGTAGACACTGAGGATCTTCTTGTGGTTTTTGACCAGACGTCCGCCGATGATGCGTTCGTGGGCTTGCTCAATTACTTGGGGCAGCAAGGCGAGTTGTTCATCAATACGCCTGATGACTTGTTCGGCGCGGGCTCGGCTAAAACGGGTTTGCCTGAAACGGGCCTCCAGCAGATTGCGGTGTCGCAGGGCGTGAGCGCCGACCCGTTTGAGTAATGAACCTCCCCCGATTTTGTGGACACGAACAGCGCAGTCTGAGAGAGATCATTAGACATGCCAAGAACCCACAGAACCTATGATGAGGAGTTCAAACGTCGAGCCGTTGAACTCTATTTGCACAGTAACAACAGCCTCAAGCAGGTGGCCCGTGAACTGGGGATTTCCGATGGGAGCCTCAGGAAGTGGCGCAAGGATCTCTTCGGGGACCCCTCCGACCAGCAGGGACTTTCCCGCCCCTTGAACGATCCCGAAGAGATGGCCCGCGAGATCCGTCGGCTAAACCGGGAAAACGCTTACCTGCGTCGCCAGCGAGAGATCTTAAAAAAAGCCGCGAGCATACTGGCCGAGGACCCGCAGCTGGGTATGCGCTGATCGATCAAATGCGGGCAATCTATAGAGTGGTTGAACTTTGTCAGGCGCTGGCTGTGAGCAGGAGTGGTTATTACCGATGGCGCAGGGGTAAGGCGGGAGCGCGCCGCCGCCAAAATCGGCTCCTCCTGAGCGAAATCAAACGGATCCATGCCGACCGGCACACCCGCTGTTACGGTAGTCCTCGCATGAGCGTGGAGCTCAACCAGCGGGGTTTTCGCTGCTCGGTTAACCGGGTGGCCCGGCTGATGAAGCAAAATGCTCTAAAAGCCTGTAGGGGTAGCCCCTTCCGGCCCAAGACGACCCGGCAGGATCCCCGCAGCCTCCCAGCGCCCAACCGTCTGGCCGAGGCTCCGGACCCGACCGGGCCCGGCCAAATCATGGTCAGCGACATCACCTACATCCCCACTCGGCAAGGCTGGTTGTATCTAGCGGTCGTGATGGACCTCTTCGGCCGCGTAATTCAGGGCTACAAGGTGGCCGAGAGCCTGGCCTCCGGTCTGGTCGTTTCAGCCCTTCACCAGACCAGGAATCGAGTGGGAGGTTTTCACAAAGCCCTCTTTCATTCAGATCGTGGCTGCCAGTATACCAGTCACCAAGTGCGGCAGCAATTGAACGACTTTGGTTGGATTCAGAGCATGAGCGCGCTAGGATACTGTTACGACAACGCCGCTTGCGAGAGCTTCTTTGCCTCCCTCAAAAGCGAATGCTTTCCCCAAAACGGCGTGTTCGAATCCAAGCAGCAGGCCCGCCTGGCCATCTTCGATTACCTCGAGACTTTTTATAACAAACGTCGAAGGCACAGCACCCTGGGATACCTTTCACCAGAAGCATTTCTTCAAAAACACTTCCAAAATCAAAACCATAACCTAACATGAACATACGCTACGCTGTTCGTGTCCACAAAATCGGGGGAAGACCATTTCTTCCAACCCACCTTGGGTCAGATTATCATCGAGTTGCCGCAAATCCTCCACCAGACGGTCATAATCACGATTGCGCAAAACCGGGGTTAAAGCTGGACGAAGAAAACTTTGAAAGGTTACCGTATCAGCAGAATTGGGTTCTATTAATTCGTTCATACCAAATTATAGAAGCTCTATTCAGGGCGAATCGAGGATTTTCACCTCCTTTCGCCCGACTTTTTCTTAGCCTAATCCCTTGCCCGTCAGTGGCTTAAACCTCCTGGGATAGGCTCTAGGTAAACTCAGGTTCGACACCTTCACTTCCCGCGCCAAACATCCAAGTGACTTCATGGTCTCCAAGGCTTTTCCAAAATTCTCATCCTTCAAGGCTCTCTGTATTCCGGTCGCGGTTATCCTGGTTCCCTTTTCCGGAACCGCAGGCGAAGGTGTTCCGGTTGCTGCCGCACAGGGCAGTGGCCTCTTGACCATTGATTGGATCATTATCGTGGCCTACGCATGCTCCACGATTCTGTTGGGCTGGTGGTTCGCCCGCAGACAGAAGGACACCAAGGAATATTTTATTGGATCCGGTAACATGAATCCCTTGCTCATTGGTGTTTCCCTGTTCGCTACCCTGTTGAGTACCATTTCCTACATGGGATTTCCCGGTGAAGCATTGGGGAAGGGGCCGGTCTATTTGACCAATATTCTTTCATACCCCTTTGTATTCCTTGTTGTTGGGTTTGTGCTGTTGCCGGTATACATGAAGCGGAAGGTCACTAGTGCCTACGAGCTTCTGGAATCAAAATTAGGCGTAAGTTTACGCCTCCTCGGCGCTTTCCTTTTTCTCATCCTCCGCTTGTTCTGGATGTCGCTGCTGGTCTATCTGACCTCCCTGGCCATTTCCATTATGATCGGGGTGGATGAAAGCTACATTCCGTTGATTGTCATCATTACCGGCGCAGTCGCCATCACCTACACTTCACTGGGAGGACTGCGGGCGGTGGTCATCACTGATCTCATGCAGACAATCCTGCTTTATGGCGGCGCCTTGCTGGTTATCGGGACTATTACCATAAGGATGGGAGGTTTTGGCTGGTTTCCAACCGAGTGGCAGTCAGATATTTGGGATTCTCAACCGATCTTCAGTCTCGATCCATCCACACGGGTCACCGTATTCGGCTCCATTTTATCAGTCCTGATCTGGCACAGTTGTACCGCCGGAGGAGATCAGGTGTCAATCCAGCGATTTATGGCGACCAGGGATGCCAGAACAGCGCGCAAGGCGATAGCGATGCAGCTCAGTGTAGGTGTCATTGTCGCTGTTACCCTTGCCATTGCCGGCTTTGCTTTGTTGGGTTACTTTCAGGCGAATCCGCAACTCCTTCCTGCGGGGATGACGCTAAATGAAAATGCGGACAAGGTGTTTCCACACTTTATTGCCTACCACCTTCCGCCGGTTATTTCCGGACTGGTTATGGCCGGGCTGTTTGCTGCGGCCATGTCCAGCGTGGATTCGGGCGTGAATTCGATCACTGCCGTCGTGATGACCGATTTCCTCGGTCGATTCGGATTTAAACCCGAGTCTGAAAGAAAACACGTGTTATTTGCGAGAGGACTTGCCGTGGGAATTGGTATCATCATTGTCCTGGCCAGCACTGTCATGGAGCATGTCCCCGGCAATATAACCGCTGTTACCCAAAAAACGGTGAACTTGCTCACAGTGCCGATCTTTCTTTTATTTTTCTTTGCCTTGTTTATTCCCTTTGCCAATCCGGCCGGGGTCTGGATTGGAGTGCTCTGCAGTATCGCAACAGCAACTCTGATTTCGTTTTCCGGTCCTATATTCGGAATGACCGCTGAGGGCCTGGACCCGGTTTCCTTTCAATGGATATCTCCCGTAGCGCTGATCGTTGGCATATCGGTTGGAACGTTGGCGTGCAAAGTTCTATCTGACTCTCGCGGGGAAATTGCCAATACATGAAATTTTTTCTTTCTCCTTATAATAATATGAGAAAAAGGAAGACACTCTCCCGGATACGCAATGGTGAGCCGGTACGCATCTGTGCCTTGGGGCATTACATGCCATTCTACATTAAATATGCGGCGCACTTTGGATTCGACTGCATCTGGCTCGACCTCGAACACAGGGCCATGAACGATCGGGAGGTTCAGGCGCTCATGGTGTTTTTTCACAAATACGACATCGACTGTATGCTCCGTCCTTCCACCCTTGAGAAATCGAAGCTTTACCGTTACCTGGAAGACGGAGTCTCCGGGCTCATGATACCGCATGTTTCGACCCCCGAGAAAGCCAAAGCCTGGTCGATGCCTGCAAATTCCCACCCATCGGTGACCGTGGGCTGGATGGCGCCGGAATGGACAATGATTTTTTGCTTTTTGACGATGACTACCCGGCCAGAACCAACGCCGAAACTTTTCTGGTGGTGCAAATCGAAACCCCCGAGGCGGTGAACAATGTGGATGCCATCGCAGGAAAGGAAGGCGTTGACGGTTTGTTTATAGGGACCGGAGATCTGGGATTTAGATTAAAACAATCGGCGGATCATCCAAGCCTTGAGGAAGCAATCGAGCTGATAGCTGCTGCCGCGAAAAAACAAGGCAAAGCCTGGGGTTGTCCGATGGAATCAGAGGAAGCGATTCGTCAACGGCTTTCTCAAGGAGCTCAGCTTGTTGCCCGGGGTGGTGAGGTGGTGGCCTTGATGAATGCCCTGCGCGGATGGCAGGAAGAAATGGACGCGATTCTGTAAACGTTTAATTCCTTTTTTATAATGTCCTCTTCATTTGCTCCAGGTCGACTACTTCATTTGTCGCAACCTTTTCCCTCATCTCAGCAACTCTAATTGACCCCTTCCCCTGGGTCCTTTTGCCAATCGAAGGGATTGATCCGATAGTTCTGGATGGTTCGGAATGTGTCGACAAGATGGAACAGGTAATCTCAAATCCCTTCCCGCTTTGCAGCAAAGCCATTGGTGAAATTAAATTACCTCACTCATGAAACGAACATTACTGCTCAACCTGTCGGCCTTAATTTTCCCGTTCGGTCTTTTGGCCGACACGGGACCTTTTTTTGGCAATGCGCTCAAAATCGGCGAAGTGACCCAGGAGTCCGCCATCATCTGGACCCGTCTTACCCAAACCCGCTTCTTCAACACCCAGGGCAGGAGTTGGATCGAGTACCCCGTGGACGTCGGCCAAAGGAAGTCCGATGGCAGTCCGAAAATGGAATACCACAGCAGAATGCCGGATGGAGCCACACTAGCCGACATGGAATTCAGCCTGATGGGGGCGCCGGGTCAGGTGCGCCTGACCTACTGGCCCAGGCATGATCGGAAGCGAGCTGTATCCCATGACTGGAGGCCGGTTGGAAATAACCGGGATCATACGGCCCAGATCGTTCTGGAAAATCTCCAGCCGGGCACCCGCTACGATCTGGTCATGGAAGCACGAACCCCGGAAGGTGAAATATCCGACTCGGTGGAAGGTCAATTTAGCACTGCTTGGCCGGAGGATGCGGAGGAAGAAGTCAATTTCACCGTGGTGACATGCCACGACTTCATTCGCCGGGATGATTTGATCCATGGTCACCTGATTTACCCATCCATGGCCCGAGTCGTAAAACCCCATTTTCTCGTTCACGCCGGCGATATTGAATACTACGACAAACCCAATCCTTGGGCTCGCAACGCGGAAGTTGCCCGTTACAAGTGGAATCGCATTTTCGCTTTGCCCTACCAGGTCGATTTTTACCGGCAATTTCCCGCTTATTTTATAAAGGACGATCACGAAACCCTGAAGAACGACTGTTGGCCGGGAGAGACCTATGGCGACCTCACTTGGGAAATGGGGTTGGCCCTGTCCCGAGAGCAAGTTCCCATGGGGGAGAAGACCTATCGCACCATCCGTTGGGGTAAAGACCTGCAGCTCTGGATGGTGGAAGGCCGAGATTTCAGGAGTCCCAACAACATGGCCGATGGACCGGGAAAAACAATCTGGGGGGAAAAACAGAAAAAATGGTTGTTTGACAGTTTCTCCCGATCCGATGCCACTTTCCGCATTCTGATAAGTCCCACTCCCATTGTGGGCCCCGACCGGGAAAGCAAAAACGATAATCATGCCAACATAGGTTTCACTTGGGAGGGAGACCAGGTGCGCAATTTCCTGGGTGCCCAGAAGCATGCCTTCGTCATCTGCGGGGACCGGCATTGGCAATATGTCAGCAAGGAGCCGCGAACCGGCCTCCTCGAGTTTTCGGTCGGGGCGGGGTCCGATGTGCATGCTGGTGGATTTCAATATTCCAAACGCACCGAGGCCCACAAGTTTCTTCGCATCGCCGGCGGTTTCCTGGGGGTTCGCGTCTACCGGGACCGGGGCATGCCGACCATAATTTTTTCCCACTATAATGTCGATGGTGGCCTGGAGCACCAGGAAACCTTTTCCACAAAATAAAGGGCCCCTTCGGGGTCATGCCGTGGAAAAGTGATGCCTTCTGCAAGCCTTTGCTGTGAGAAGGGGTCAATTCTTAAATCCCGCATTGGCATGCACGATTGCAAGAAATGACCCCGAGGGGCGGTATTCCGTTGTACTCCATACACTTTTACAAGACGACTGACCCTGTAAGGCATAACTTTTTACGTCTTGACCCCTTCCTTCTCCGAGATGATCGAACATTCCAAAAGTCGCTTAACTAAGCAGCATTCAGGTTTGACCCCATCAATTGGAAACGGAATGAAGATTCAACCGTCCGTCCCGGCAGAATTGACTCTGAGAACAAAGCTCTTCATTAAAGGTTCCCATTATCGATCCCGTTGCAACTGACCTAGAGCATGTCCAGTCCCGAATTTTCTTATAGTGAGCCTTTCCCTTTGGGTGAGGATAATACCGAGTACGCCCTTCTGTCCTCCGACTATGTCGACACAAGCGAGTTCGAGGGCCAACCCATACTGAAAATTCAGCCGGAAGCGCTCACCATGCTGGCCCAGGCCGGAATGCGCGATATTGCCTTTTTCCTGAGGGCCGAGCACCTGGAAATGGTGGCGGCGATTTTGGATGATCCGGAAGCTTCGGGCAACGACCGCAATGTCGCCATGACCCTGTTGAAAAATGCGGAGGTTTCCTCTCACGGCATCCTTCCGTTCTGCCAGGATACCGGCACCGCCATAATCGTCGCCCATAAGGGCCAGCAGGTTTGGACCGGGGCAAACGATGCCGAGTACCTGTCCAAAGGGGTCTATAATACCTATATCAAGGAAAACCTGCGTTATTCCCAGAACGTTCCCCTCGACATGTACCGGGAGGTTAATTCCGGTACCAACCTTCCCGCCCAGATCGATATTTATTCCACCGAGGGGATGGAATACAAACTCCTCTTCATCGCAAAGGGAGGAGGCTCGGCCAACAAAACCTTTTTTTACCAAAAAACCCGCGCCATTCTCCGACCCGTAGCCTTGGAAAAATTTTTACTGGAACAGATGAGTACCTTGGGAACGGCGGCTTGCCCTCCTTATCACGTTGCCTTCGTGGTTGGTGGCACCAGTGCCGAGGCCAATCTGAAACACGTCAAAATTGCCACCACCAGGTATTACGACGCCCTTCCCACCAAAGGCAATGAGCACGGCCAGGCCTTCCGCGATGTGGCATTGGAAAACAAGCTGCTGGAAGCGTCGCGAAATTTGGGCTACGGCGCACAGTTCGGCGGCAAATATTTTGCCCTGGACCTGCGGGTCATCCGCCTGCCCCGCCACGGTGCATCTTGTCCCATCGGCATGGGGGTATCCTGTTCAGCCGACCGCCAAATGAAGGCCAAGATAAATGCGGAAGGCATTTGGATGGAAAATTTGGAAACCAATCCGGGCCGGTTCATACCCGACCACCTTCGCGAGGCGGATTACCAGGGCGTGGTCCAGGTCGACCTCAACCGTCCCATGAAGGAGATCCTGGCCCACTTGAGCGCCCTCAAGGTGGAGACCCAGCTCAGCCTGACCGGCACCATTATAGTAGCGCGCGATATTGCCCACGCCAAATTAATGGAGAGGCTCGAAAAGGAAGGAGACCTTCCGGACTATTTTAAAAACCATCCCGTTTACTATGCCGGGCCGGCCAAAACCCCTGAGGGAATGCCATCCGGTTCATTCGGCCCCACCACGGCCGGTCGCATGGATGATTACGTTGAGCCCTTCCAAGCGGTGGGTGGGTCCATGGTCATGCTGGCCAAAGGAAATCGCAGTCAACAAGTTGCGGATGCTTGCCAAAAACACGGCGGATTTTATCTCGGTTCCATTGGGGGGCCGGCCGCTATTTTGGCCCAGGAAAACATCAGGAAAGTCGAGCTTATCGAATATGAGGAACTCGGAATGGAGGCCATATACAAGATTGAAGTGGAAAATTTCCCGGCTTTCATGCTGATAGATGACAAGGGAAACGATTTCTTTCGGGGCATACGCAAAAATTGCGAAGCCTGTGTGGCGGCCGTAGGCGCTACCTGACGGGTAGTTCTTCCGGACCTTTCGGCTCCATTTCAGCAAGTTTGGCCACTTCAGACCATCCCCTGACAACATCCTGATATGGAATATAGAAATCTCGGCCGCAGCGGCCTTAAAGTTTCTGAAATCTGCCTGGGCACCATGACCTTCGGGCTCTATACCGACGAGGCGGAAGCAGATCGCATGGTCGGTCTTTCCATGGATGCCGGTCTCAATTTCATCGATACGGCCAACGCTTACGTCGGGGGTAAATCGGAAACCATACTTGGTCAGGTGCTGAAAAAGCGCCGTGAGGACTTGGTGCTCGCCACCAAATTTTTTAATCCCATGGGTCCCGGACCCAATGATTCCGGTTGGTCCAGGTCCCATCTCATGCAAGCGATTGAAGGCAGTCTCCAACGGCTAAAAACCGACTATATCGACATCTACTATTTCCACCACGTCGATATCCAGACGCCCATTGAAGAACCCTTGCGGGCGCTCAATGATTTGGTCCAACAAGGTAAGATTCGCTATCTCGCCTGCAGTAATTTCGAAGCTTGGAGGCTGATGGACGCCTTGTGGATAAGCGACTAT
Source organism: Opitutales bacterium (assembly GCA_965218995.1). Classification (GTDB taxonomy): domain Bacteria; phylum Verrucomicrobiota; class Verrucomicrobiia; order Opitutales; family UBA2995; genus JAABVD01. The sequence goes on along the minus strand of CBDCML010000003.1, from coordinate 1,472,945 downwards.
CACGACTGGGCCCGAATCGAAGCTTACCAGCCCCAATACAGCTTGGTCGTCCGGGACATCGAGGACGAACTGGTTCCGCTTTGCCGATACAAGGGGGTGGGGATTGTGGTTTGGGCGCCGATTGCCGGAGGGTTTTTAACCGGCAAGTACCTACCGGGGGCCAAAACACCTATCGCCGGCACCCGCTCGGGCGATGAATGGTGTTTCCCACAAGCCTATTTCGCCCAAAATGCTGAGAAGATACTTAAAACACTCCTGCAAATTTCGGAGAATCTCGGTCGCAGTCCCGCCCAGGTTGCCATCCGGTGGGTCCTCGAACAACCCGGCATCACCTCAGCCATTGTGGGAGCGCGCGATTGCCGGCAACTCCGCGACAATTTACAAGCCGGCTCGTGGAAGTTGGATGAGGCCTCGAAACTAACCCTTACCGGGGTGTCAGAACCTAGGATGCGGTATCCGAAATCCATGGAATGGTCCATGTTCGACCGCAGGAAAGAGGGAATGGATATGCCCTCGCTTCCGCCTCCCACAAACAAGTAACTACCAAACCCCTAATTCTCCCCGTCCCTCTGCGCTCTTGGCGTCTTTGCGAGAGTCAATTCCTAATTCCTAATTAGAGTCTATCCCAGAAACCGGGATTTTTAAACGAGTAGGAAAACGAGCAGCATTTGCAGGACCAAAATTTTCTCAGTTGCGCTCGATTCGAGCCTTGCTGCGGCTTTCAAACTCACCCGGATTCAAATTATTGAGCCTGATGCCGGATTTCGGGCATGCGGCGGCCTTGCCACTGCTGGCGCCTTCTGTTTTGATCAGCGCGTGGGACGGCGCCGAAGGCTCAAGCCGCCTTAGCTTGAGCTTCGACCCTCTCTTTTCTGACTTTTCGACTGATCCAGGCGAGGTTGTGGGCGAGCACGCTCCACCCCACTGCGAGCCTGCGGTGTTTTAAGCCTTTGGCGCGCCAGACACGTCCGCCGCCGTGGTTTTTCACAATGGCAATGCGCGCCTCGGTGCTGGCCCGGCGGGTTTGCCAGCGGTAAAAATCAGGCTCCTTGAGGCGGGCTTCCAATGCGACCGGACTTTTCGGACAAATGTGGCTGCTCACCCTCACCCGCTGCAATGCCTTACGTGTAGCTGCCCCATCGAAGCCCCGGTCGGCCACGGCCCACTCCAGGTCTTGTTGCCTTTTGAGGGACTGTTGGCGCTGCACGCTTTCGATTAATTTATCTCCCTCCCAAGGAGCGGTTTTGCCGTAGAGCATATAATCAATGATCATTGCGCCGGGACTCTCGGCCATAAACAGTTCGTTGCCGAACTCGGTCTGCGCGCCCGCCTTGCCCCGCACGATTACAGTGATATCTCTTTCGTAGACACTGAGGATCTTCTTGTGGTTTTTGACCAGACGTCCGCCGATGATGCGTTCGTGGGCTTGCTCAATTACTTGGGGCAGCAAGGCGAGTTGTTCATCAATACGCCTGATGACTTGTTCGGCGCGGGCTCGGCTAAAACGGGTTTGCCTGAAACGGGCCTCCAGCAGATTGCGGTGTCGCAGGGCGTGAGCGCCGACCCGTTTGAGTAATCGTTTCATCTTGCGCAAGATCTTCTTGCGAGCCTTCGCCGCTCCCTTCTTGCGGTAAGTATGCGTCATCTCGATACAGAGCTTGTTCATGCGCCTCAGCAGGCGATCCGGTGAATCGGGCATCCGATGCAACAGGGATTCAGCCCGAATCAGTTTCACCGCTTTGAGCAAGGTGCGCGTCACGTCACCCAAAAGCGCCCAATCGACCGGAAAGTGAATGTTTGCCTCCAGACAGGTCGAATCGACCAGGCAAACCGAAAGATCCTCCGCCTGCTCCACTCCCAGTTGCCAGCAATTGCTCTGATCGCCCGCGAGCTCAACCAACCGTGTGTTGAACCCGCGCAACTGTTCATCGGTGAACAACTTCGAGGCGCGGTGCAGCGTACTCTTCGAGGTCCACCTCACCCCAACCAGACTGCGGCATCCGCAAAAATCGGTCAAAAGATCACTGCTGGCCAACGTCATGGAAAAAGCTTCAAAGCCTGGAAGACCCAGCAAATGACGCAGCAACTCCACCCGTAGCGAGTAAAGCGCAAACTGCGCTTTCCTGTTGCGCACAGCGCCCGAGGCGCCCGGCGGCAACTGCGACAAACCGAAGCGGATGGCCATTTCTTCCAACCCACCTTGGGTCAGATTATCATCGAGTTGCCGCAAATCCTCCACCAGACGGTCATAATCACGATTGCGCAAAACCGGGGTTAAAGCTGGACGAAGAAAACTTTGAAAGGTTACCGTATCAGCAGAATTGGGTTCTATTAATTCGTTCATACCAAATTATAGAAGCTCTATTCAGGGCGAATCGAGGATTTTCACCTCCTTTCGCCCGACTTTTTCTTAGCCTAATCCCTTGCCCGTCAGTGGCTTAAACCTCCTGGGATAGGCTCTAATTAACTCCCCCCATCCGTGTAATCCGCGGTCAATTCCCAATTCCAACTCCGTGGCGCTTCAGGTATCGATCGGCATCTTCCTTTCCCAAAAAGCGGCGGATTATTCGAGGATCGGTCTCCTTGAGGTCGACCACAACCAAACCGTCCAGGACATCCGAAAACTCTTTGTCCACGTTAAAGCTGAGCAGTTGGGCATTCAGTTTCAGGTAGTGGCGCAGAAGGATGGGGATTCCTTTTCCGTCGTGCTCGATCTCTGCAATGAGGGCGGATACATCGTCGATACTGAGCCATGTTTTGCGTAAATCCTTCCTGCCAACCCCATTGATGCGTTTGCCGCGGTGGGGGTTGCGGGGTTTGACCAACTTGGCCAGATCCCGAAACTGGTTGCGTTCCTTGAGAAACTGGACAATCAGGTTTTTGGATACGTTGTGATAGTCCCGGCTTATGCTGACCGGACCAAATAATACGTTGTAGTGAGGATGGCGGACTAAAAACCCTCCTATTCCTTTCCAGAGCAAGGTGAGACAACCGTACTTGCGTTGATACTCAGGGCGAATAAAGGAACGGCCCAACTCCAGTGCGGGGCCGAGTTGTTCCAAAAATCCCGGCTTTAACTTGAACAGGGTATTGGTATAAAGTCCTTTTACCCCGGTTGACTGAAGCAGTAGATCCATTTGTCCTAAACGATAGGCTCCCACCAATTGCTGATCCTGGCGATTCCAGAGAAACAAGTGCAAGTAGGTCTGGTCGAACACATCCAGGTCGTAAGTCTTCCCCGTGCCTTCATTTACCGCGCGAAAAGCGGTTTCCCGCAACCGGCCAATCTCCAACATCAGGCGGGGAATCTGAGTGGCCCTGGCAAAGAAGACGTCAAATCTCTTTTCCGAGACCAATAGCTGTTCCGGGGGAAGAGAGGCCAATTCCGCCAACAAGACAGGCTTCGGCACCGGAGGTATGATCTCCTTGGGGGGCAGGGTTTTTTTCCGAGGGAACTTCAGGAAAATGCTCTTCTTTTCCGAAGGCCTGCGATTCTTTAGAAAATACGTATTTACCCGCAAGTAAAGGGTCATTTCCAGGCTGGACCCCAACTTGAGCAGCTTTCGATGCGAAATCGGATGACCGATTTGAACCGGAACGGTATTCCCCCTTCGCCGGAATAGCTCGTGGGCCAGCAGTGCAGTCCGCAACCGCGGGTGAACCATCCCCATGACTTGGAAGAAAGAGCTGTTGCGGCCTTCGAAGAATACCGGCAGAACATCGGCTCGGGAATGTCTCACCAATGAGGCGGTATGGGGTGTCCATTCGGGATCCGTTACCCTGCGCTGGTCCAGCCGCAGAGAGGAGACCTCCCCGGCTGGAAACGTGATCAGAGTGCCGCCCGATTGCAGTAGTTTTATGGCTTCCCTCAAGGCTCCGATATTGGCCCGAGAAGCACTTTTCCCTCCAAAAGGATTCAAGGAAATTAGGTGGGGCCTGATTTCCGGAATAATATGCAACAAATGGTTGCCTAGGACCTTCACATCCTTGCGGACGGAATTGAGAAGCGAGCCGAGGATAATTCCTTCAAGGCCGCCGAATGGATGGTTGGCCACCACCAACAGGGGGCCTACTCGCGGAATTCTTGCCAAATCCACTTCCGATACCGCGTATTGCACCCTCAGTTCATCCAGCGTGGCATCGAAGAAATGCTTCTGGCGGACCCTTCGCCGAACCCCCCGATAGACCTCATTCAATGTATCCAGGCTGAAAGCCCGCTCAATCGGCGATTTTACAAAGGAAAACAGGCGTTTCGGAATAGCCTTGGGCGCCTGGAGATCCACTAATTTCACATCTTTTTCAACAAATGTGTCCGGCTCAATAACCTTCATGGAATTAGCAGGGGCAGGTAAAATACTATAATTGCGAAATGTAACTGCCAAGTGACGGAAAGGTTAAGATAGCATAGCAAAAAACTAAATTGAAGGATTGAATGTTGTTTTGTGCCATCCGACACTGGATTTATGGAATTGCTCACATCCGTCATCTGTGACTCCGCCTCGGACTATAACGGAAAACTATGTGTTTTGGGCGCCTTCGATACCATCTGGAGCCTCAAATATCCCAGTCAACATGTCCAATGCACTCTGGCATTCCGTTTCCTCTTCGACAACTCCGATATCGGAAGGCATGAATTCGAGGTCGATTTCCTCAATGCCGATGGACAACCCCTGTTACCCAAGGGACCCATCAAGTTTGGGATTACCATGGGAGCCATTCCCAACCAACAGTATTTTCTCTCCCGCAATCTCGTCGTAAATCTCCAGAATTTGCCTCTCCCTGGGCCGGGGCAATATGCCTTCGATATCCGTTGCAATAACGAAGTGCTCTCGCGCATCCCCCTGCAGGCGGTCCAAGGCAAACCCCCACCCCCCAGTCGTCCACCGGACCAGAAGGCATGAACCCATGACCTATTCCGCTGCCGGCAGATCGCATATCGGACTGCTGCGGCAAACGAACGAAGACGAATTCCTTTGCGATTTGGAAAGCCTCGTATTTGCCGTTGCCGATGGATTGGGCGGACTACCGTTCGGGGAATTGGCCAGCAAGACAGTAGTACAATTCCTCCAGTCCTGGACCCAATCCCGCAAAAAAGACCAAGGGAGCGGGGTAAACCGGGGCAGCTTGATGGAAGAAATGAACCGACGCGTTATCACAACTGGATATCTGTCGGTCTGTGGATCTGAAATCGGCACCACCCTGTCCATGGGGGTTATCCGGGACGACGTTCTGGAAATTTCCCACGTAGGAGATTCGAGGATTTACCATTTTCGCGAAGACAAGGCTGCACAATTAACCCGGGATGACACCTTGGAGACGATCGCACTCGAGCAACAACTCATACCCGCCGGAGGCAAAATGCCGGAGCATTTTCAGCACACCCTGACCCAATTCCTGGGGCAACAAGGCCTTGTTAACCCCCAGTTCAGTGAACTTCCCCTTCAGTCGGGGGATCGCCTCCTGTTTTGCAGCGATGGGATCAGCGGCTACCTGGAATTGGATGAAATGGCCCAGATTACGGGGTCGGCAACAACGCCGGACACCGCCCTGGATAAACTGATTGAAAGCGTATTGGAAAAGGGAGCGCCCGACAACGCCACCGGGATCGCCTTATTCGCCCGTTAGCTAGTCGACCCTGAAAAAGTCATAATTGTTCTGCGTGGTTGGATGGCTCTTCTGGATTCCAGGGTAGGCTCTGGAGTTATGGTTTTAAGTTGTAGGAGCGGCTTTACGCCGCGATTGCTTCGACTGCTTCGTGGGATCGTGAGGTAAAGCCGCTCCTACTCAATATGAAGTTTCAAATCCCGGTTTCTGGGATAGGCTCTAATTAATTTCCCCATCCGTGCCTGCATGAGCGGGCTCGCAGTCAGGCGCTCCAACAGGAGGAAAAATAAAATCGTAACTACTCAGGTATCTTAAACAATCGTCCGCATGGATGTTTTATTGATAAAATATTTCGCAACTGTAGGAGGGGGTTTATCCCCCGATTGCGGTGAGGCCATTTGGAAGATCGGGGGATAAACCCCCTCCTACAGTTCTCTCAATCACCATCCCAGGAAAATTTTCTCGTTTCTTATTATTATCCTTCTGCCTTTATCCTTGAAGCAAAGCCCAATATCATTCTCATACTTTCCGACTATCCAGGTTATGGAGACCTGAGTTGTTACATAAAATCAAAAAATCCTGTTCGCAAAGCGATCCTGTTCCGGCGAAGCCGGATCGAGCGACTGAAAGGAGCGTTGTTTGAAAAACCTCAAATATCGCTATCGAATTTTCAATGCCGCGGCCCCGCGAACCCGCCCTCTTTTCAAGTCCACGATAGCAAGGTTGGCCGCTTCCAAAGGATAGATTGAAACCCTGGATTTTACGGGTATTTCCGCCGCCATGGGCAGGAATGCTGCGATATCATGACTGGTGATATTGGCCACCGATTTGATTTCCCGCTCCATCCAAAGGTGACGATGATAGCTCATCTGAAGCAATTCAGTCTTGTCGGCATCCTCCTTGCGAATGGCGTTCACCACCAAGCGGCCGCCCGGAAGCAGGTTGGCCAGGCCTTTCAACACGGGCCGCCAAGCTGGGGTGGTATCGATAATGGCCTTTAGAGCCCTGGGCGGTCGTTCTCCCACGTCTCCCGTCCAGTGGGCGCCCAGGTCTCCGCCAAAGGCGCGAATTTCGGGCTTCCGGGCGAAGACGCAGATTTCCGAATTCGGATAGAGGTATCGAGCCAACTGAATGACGATGTGGGCCGATCCGCCAAATCCCATCAAGCCCAGGCTATCTCCATCCGATAAATTGCACAGGCGCAGGGCGCGGTAGCCAATGGCGCCGGCGCAGAGTAGGGGAGCAGCTTCCGCATCCCTGAAAACTTCTGGAAGAGGATAGGCGTAATGCTCTCCCACCTTCATGTACTCGGCATATCCGCCGTTGGCATGGCAACCGGTGGCGCGAAAGCGTTCGCTCAAATTTTCATCCTTTTCTCTCGTCGAGCTATGGATCCAACCGACGCCTACCCGATCTCCCAATTTGTGACGGGAAACACCCTTTCCTTTTTCTACCACTCGACCCACCACCTGGTGTCCCGGAACGATGGGGAGGATCGGCGGCATCACCCGCCCTTCTATTTCGTCCAGCTCGGTATGACAGACTCCGCAGGCAGATACCTGAATGAGGATTTCTCCCGCTCCGGCAATGGGCCTCGGCAGATCTGCCAGGCGCAACGGCTCCTCGGTATCATCCAAGGATACGATCTTGGGCAGGATCATCGCTCTCATGTCTTTCCAACCCTCACCGCATGACTCGCCCGGGTCAACGATTTGACTCCTGCTCCGGCCTGGCTCGGACGCGATTTTTCCTAGACATTTGCCTACAGCTTGGAATGTAGCCTTGTTGCCCGCCCGAAAAAACGTTCCTTGCTATCGGATCCGTCCATGTTATTTTTTCCAATTCTCATGTATTTGATATTCCAACCATCGGCAATGAATAAGCATTTTCCAAGGGAGACCGGCTCATGAACCCTTTCCGACGCATCGTTGGCCTATTCCTCGTGGCCACGGGGATGTTGATCGCAGTGCACACCATCATCGAGCCTCTGTATCACGTCTCCAGCCAAGCCAATCCGTATAGTCCGTTTTGGGGCTTCATCAACCCCTTGACTGCTTCAGCCGTAGTATTGGGAGTGTTCTTCGGTTACCACCGCACCAGAGCCATTGCCCGTGGGGGTGGTGGTTTATCGAACAAGCTCGCACCGATCAGCCGCGCTTACCTGGCTGCCAATCTGCAATTCTATGGGTTCCTTTTTATAGGCATTCTCTACTTCTGGAACTGGTTCAACCTCCTCAGTCCCGAGTTTACAGCTATCGGGGCCGATACCACAGCTCTGGTGTGGATCTTCATAGACGCGGCAGTTCCGCTGCTGGCGGTTCCGTTGGGCCTGCACTTGGCGCGGGGCCACCGGGAATAATCTTGGCCTGGCGCCCCTACAATCCAATAGAACCCGAAGATCCAAATGGAGATTATTCGGAATTATTTTTTTGGGATAAACAGCCTTTCCCGGCTATTTTCCCTGAATTGTCAAGAGTCAGGACCTGCCATCTTCGCGCGCTCAACCTGCCTATAGGTTTCCCTGTCGAAGCCAAGGGTCCGCCCACTCGCGGCGTCCCTGTTGATTTGACCGACTAATTGGCCTGAATTGTCAAGAGTACAAACCTGATGTCTTATCCGTTACCGTAGGCATTTGGCGAAGGCGGATTCCATCCTGCAATCCCTTTGCAGTCCCCCTGCAGTCGCATTGCAGTGAGATGACCTGAGCCCCGCAAACTGGGCTATTACAAATGAGTTTCTGGTGGGCCAACCGACCGTCTATCCGATGAAAGAAGCCCCCAACTTGATAAAATATCAAAAATATATCAAGTTGGGGAGCGGCTCCGGTTAAGTGCGGGCATCGGTGGGCGAATAAATCAAGTTTATCAAGTTTTTGGGCTTAAATCTTGATATATTTTGATAATTTGGGGTAAATCTTGATATCCCGCCTTTATTTACCTTTATTTAAGTTTCAAAAACTTTCGATAAGTTGAAATTTTAAGGCTCAGGGGACCGAAAAGAGCCACAAATTGTGCAAATCAGCACCTCGCACCCCTTAGGCGACCGGCAACCAAAATTCTCATCCATCCGCATTGTGGATTCCTATTTGTCCTGTCGTCTTTTACTTCCCTCGCTCAAATCTTTCCGAACTGAGGATCAGGGTTACTCGAAATCCTCCAAATCAGCATCTTTCCAAGTGCGGACCGGCTTCACCTCAATGAGCAGTTCGTAGTGGTCGATCAACTCGTTGAGCTGGTCGAGGTAACGCTCCTCTTCCGGCTCAGTCAAAATAAGCAGAATCCCGGCAAGCCTTCCCGTTTGGAAGGCATAGTGAAGCGACTGGCCGATTGCCTCCGACCACTTGAGGGCAAATTCAACTTCGATGGCGTGCCGCGGGGTGAGGACATCGCAGTGCGTTCCGTCCGGCATCCGAAACTCAGCAAGTCCATTGTATCTCTCAGCCGCTCGCTTGGCATACCATTGTTCAGGATGGGGGTGAGCGGCCTCAATGTGGGAGAGGATGGAGGGAAGCAGGCCCAAAGAAATTACCAGAAGCAAAGTGGGATACCCAGGAAATTTGGTCGTCATTCCCAACTGCTGACGGCGGAATGTCTCCATTCTGAGTTCCATCTGATTGATCATGCTTGAATAAGACGCCTTGGTCAGACGATGGGTGGCGGCCTCCATGTCCTGACGAAGCTTGGCGAGAGTTTTTTTGGCTGCTTTGAAATCGTCCGACATTTTCAAGTTAACCTAAACCGCTAGTCAGGAGTTCGCTAGCAAACACACCATCCGCAAATCGTGAACGCTGGAGCAATTGCGCTCAACGGTTGCTGGACTTGTCGGATGCAACCGGGTTTAACCGATCTTACGGCGGACAACGGGCTTTCCAACTTTGCGAGGCCGGAGTAATGCACGGGCCAGAGTTTCATTTTAGGCGTCTACTATTGATTCTTCAAGAGGCATTTATTGAGCCCATTTGTGGGCTTAACCGGAGAAAGTAGCCACCCTAAAGTTGAAGTTTCACTTTCAGGTATTCCATGCCCCTGTCGCCTTTGATGCGGTTGCAGGAGCCGCAAAGTAGTTGGAGGTTTTCCAGGTGATCAGTCCCACCCTTGTTACGGGAAATGATGTGATCAACTTCAAGGTGTCGGGCTTCAAAGTGGGTGGCGCATCCGTTGCAGTGGCCTTCCTGCTCGCCGTAGAGAGTGCGCTTGTTGGTCCGGCTGTTGTATCGGGGTAACTTGCCCAGGTCTGTCCGCTTCGGTATGTCGGTGCGGTTGATCCCATCATATAAAAATGCCACTTCCCGGTTCATCCGTAGTTTGACCAATTCCGCCGCCTTGGGCGATATGTCGATGCCAACCCATTGCCGTTTTAGTTCTTCCGCCGCTACACACGTAGTGGCACATCCACAAAACGGGTCTAACACAATATCCCCCTCGTTGGAGCTAGCCTTTATGATGCGGTTTAAAAGCGTCTTGGGTTTCTGGGTCGGATACCCGACACGCTCCTTTGCTTGCGAATTTATCGGCTGAATATCCTGCCAAATGTCAGCAACGGCCTGTCCAGGCATTTCATCCAAAAATCGTTTCAATTGAGGGACTTTGCTCTTTTTATAAACCCGGCCTTCGGCATCAAGTTGCATCATCTTTTGTTTTTTGAAACGCCACGGCTTGGTAATTCCATTGAATTCATAAACAGGGCCTCGGCCACCAGGAGGATTTAAATTGTCCAATCTATAGCGACGGCCAGAAGAGTCTCTATGCTTAAATTTGCTCTCAATATAAGCTTGGGAATATGGAACGCGCACTCGATTGAACATGTAGCGATCCCCTTTTGAGTAGAACAATATTCTATCACTGATAGCCCCAAATCTACGAGCATCCGCATGAAAGTTAAACCGCTTCCATATGATCTCATTTCGGAAATTATTCCGTCCGAACACCGCATCCGTAACCAGCTTCAGGTAGTGGCTCATAGTCGGATCGCAATGGAGGTATACGGACCCAGTGGGCTTGAGCAGGCGGTGTAATTCCAACAGCCTGACGGCCATGTAAATGAGGTACGATTTATCGCTACTGCTCATGGCGGCCCGAATCACCCGGTGTAACTTGGGATGCTTGGCTTCGATAAGGTCGAGCCAGGCGACGTCCACATCTTGCAGCGTCCAAGTATCCTTAAAGGCTGCACCTGCGGCCTGGCTGCCGATAGGGGCCGCGTAGTTGGCTTTGGAGTTAAACGGAGGGTCTAGGTAAATCAGGTCCACGGAGTCGGAGTTCATCCCCCGCATGATGCCTAGATTGTCGCCTGTCCAGATGGTCTGGTTTGCCCAATTCGGTTCCATGCAGGAAAGTTGGGTCATAAGAATCAGGCCGTCAAGTGTGTGCATTAATCTCGACAAAGGCTAGGGTGCCGCTTGCCGGCACAAGCCCGATGTTCAATCACGATCCACCTCCCAACTGGGTAGCCGAACGGACAAAGTGCTACCTCAATTCTAAATTCGCGGCCCTTCGTCGTACCTCCTACGGGATGTAGCAAAATAGAAGACGTCGTGTATTCTTGACAATTCAGGTCAATTAGTCGGCCAAGTCCGGGTCTTCCCGAGTCCTGTTTTGATCGGTTGCCTGTGCGGGGCACACAAAAAGGATTACCATCAGTCATAGGGAGCAGAAATGGGAATCAGTAACATAGGTTTGAGAACTTGGTCGCCTGGCTGCAATGCGGTTGCAGGCGGGCTGCAATAGGGCTGCAAAGGTATTGCAGGAGGGAGGAAGGGGAACGGCTGAAGGCTAAAGGTTTAAGGCTGAGGGGCACAAAATGGGAGAGAAGTTCGTGAACAGGGCAAGACGATCATCGTAATCGCCCATCGTCTAGGGACGATTCTCAACGCCGATAATGTCGTTATTCTTGAGGACGGCGCCGTCGTTGAAACCGGGCCTGTTTCGGAGCTGTTGGAGAAGGACGGAAAATTCAAAGCCCATTGGAACAGGCAGATCCATCTCTCGTAACCATCACCGCTGTGAGGCTCGGGAGGAAAGAGCGAAGACGCTGAGCGTACTTGCGCGGGAGAACACGGAATCCGCCTTGGCGGCGCTGTTGGAGGTTGCTCAGGATACCTCGGCTCCAGCGGCAGCGAGAGTGCAAGCGGCAAAGGCTTTGCTGGACAGGGCCTGGGGGCGACCGCCGCGGCATAAACAGCTCTACGGACGCTTCGAGAAGAGGGAGGAGAAGTCCGGCAAATACCGCCCAATGGGTGGAAATTTATTTGAGGGGCTGATTCGGGGGGAATAGAACCGTTGTTTGAGGATCTCCTCCGGGCGCCCATGAGCGGGCCGGAGACCTCAGCCACATCCGAGCATCATCTCGATCTCGGGATAAACCTGCTCCTGCAATCCCTTTGCAGCCCGGCTGCAGCCGCATTGCAGCGAAGTTGGGCAAACAGGAAAGAAGAAGGATGGATCGAGGAAAATGTTAACCTTTTGCGTTTGACCCCTTTTGCCTTGCCCCAGATGGAATTGTAGGAGCGGGTTTATCCCGCGATTGCTTTATCCCGCAATCACGCCGGTAGGGGTAAATAATGGAGAACGGGTTTTTCTACCCGCTGCCTAAACCTCACTCCCCCCTTGAGAGGGAGTCGGAAATTCAAGGGCGATGGCCCGCATATCACGCCGGAGAGAAGCCTTTCGCTTCAGCGAAAACAAATCCAGCCTCCTCTTCCCTTCCCAATCTCCTTTTCGCGCCAGCGGAGGAGGCCTGTTGCAGAGAGGCAATTTAGAAACGGTTTCCCAAGTCCTCAAAATCACTTTGAGAAAAGAATGACCCGCAGGGGACATTCCGGCTCGTATTCAGGTTTGGAGAAGTCTTAAACTTGACCATGCGATAAACTTTCCTAATAACCTGTTTCAACCTATGGATTCCGACCCCAACAAGATAGAAGGTACCCCGAAAGTAGGGAAACCAATTGAACTGGCAAAGCAGACGGCTTCCGAAAGGGCTTTATCTATCTCATTTATCATTTGTGCTACTTTTATTGTTTTGAGTGGATACTTGGTTTTGAGTCTTAAAGATGTGGATCGAGCCGAGGAACGAAAAGAATTGCTGAACAAAGAAAATGAAGAGTTAGTGGCTTCAATTGAATCAACTTCCATCGAAGAAGCGAAAAAGTTGGAACAGCTTGAAAATATAAACACTGAATTAGCAAGAATTGAAGAGCGTTATAATGGGATTAAAGAACAGTTTGAGAAGGCGCAAGATGTGTTAGGCGCCAGGTATCAAGCTTCGCAGGAATACAGTGATCTCACAGAACGCATATCCGCCGCAAATAACACTATTGATGAATTAATCAATGAGAGAAATGAAATTATTGCGGAAAATCAAGATTTGGTTCGAAAAAAGACTGAAGAACAAGAGGAACTTTCGGAACTAACGGAGAGAAAAATCGCTTTATCTCCCACAGTCAGAGAATTGGAAGACAAAAAGAGTAGCCTTGCTAAATTAACCGCGGAAGAAGAAAAACTAACGGCAAAAATTGCGGGATTGGCTGAGAAAACGAAACGGTTGAACGCGCAGGCAGAAGCAGAATTAGAGAGGTCCATAACATTTAAGGACCAAGCTCATAGGTTTAGCATAAATATTACTAAACTCGAAGCCGATATTCGTTCTAAAACAAGGGATAAAGAGCAATTGGAAAAAGAAATTACCTCCCTGACCGCTGAAACTAATTCCTTAGAGGATCAAATCACCGAAGGCCGAAAGGAAATAGCAGAAATTGAATTCAGTAGAAGAGAAGTTTCTGACCTCAAAGATATGAACACTCGACTTACGGAAGAAATCGCTAAAACACGTGGCGTACTTTCTTCTATCGAGGGAATGATATTGGAAAAGCAAACCGAGTTATCGGAGTTGCGGTCAAATATCGAGGAGATATCGAAATCAGATAGAACGTTAGCTATAAACGAGACAAAATTGGGAATGCTAGATGATCATATTGTGTCCAAAGAAACAACCCTGAAAAAATTGCAAGGTCAGATTTCTGATGCTCAAAATAATTTTTCCGACCTCGAATCGGATATTCGTTTTAAATCCAAAGATAAAGAAAAAACCGAGGAAGAAATTACTATATTAACCGCTGAACTTAATTCTCTTAAGGATCAAATCACCGAGGACCGAAAGGAAATTGCAGGAATTGAATACAGTAGAAGAGAATTTTCTGACCTCAAAGAAACAAATAGCCGGCTTGCTAGGGAAATTGCCAGTAAACGCGGCGAACTTTCTTCTATCGAGGAAACGGTATTGGAGAAACAAACGGAATTGTCCGAGTTGCGATTTAATATTGAGGAGATTTTAAAACGTGAAAGAGTTTTGGATTTAAACGAGACAAAGTTGGACACCCTGAATGATGAGATATTGTTTAAAGAAGAAAAGTTGAAAAATCTGGAAAACAAGATTTCTGAGGCTAAAAAGGCCTTGTGGAATGTTGAGATTTATTTGGAAGATATTATTGACCGAGAACAGGAACCACAACCCAAAGAGACCGAGGCGCTCGACGATGAGTGAGCGAATATATGGATAACATTCCATTTACATTACTCTTAATTTCATGGGGGTTGGCTTCTTTACTTAGCATGCTCGTTGTCCACCAGCGATGGGCGCTAAAAAGAAGAGAAGAGAAAATGCCCGAAGCGACCAAGTGGGAGGATTTATCTGCTCAGGTAGCAATCCTGAAAACAGAACGCGATAATCTAGCCCCTAAGGTTGAGCGAGCCCATGATTTGGCTGAAAAGGCAGACCAAGCCGAGGCTGAAATAAAAATAAGAGAACAGCGTATTCAAGAGTTGGAAGCGCGTAAAGTTGAACTTGAGCCCTTGGAAGAGCGTCTTGCTCGCCTGGAAGAGCAATTGGCGGCCAAGGCAGAGGACCTAATCGACCTTGAAACGAAAATAAGCGATAAAAGGAAAGAAGCTGAATCGTGTTCCGAAAAACTAAATACCTTGGGAAGGGAACTCCGTCACAAGCAGGAGGAGTTGGAAAAAGCTCAAAATATTATCTCAAAATTAATCCAGGAAGAATCGGAGATAACCTCCTTATTATCCAAGAAACAAGAGCGGTTAGCTAACTTAGAACAAGAAATCGAAGGAAATTCAGCGAATCTCCGCCATTTGAAACAGCAATTGTCCCATCAACAATCCGAATTAGATGAAATTGAGAGAAAACGAAATGATGCCAGGAATCAATATTACGAGTTAAGAGGAAAATCCAAGGCGCTTGAAAAGGAGATAGAGAGCTACCAAGAGTTGATAAAAACGCTTAAGGCTGACTACACAGCAGCGAGTGGCGACCAAGATGACGATGAATCTTTGGTTGACCTTTGGGAACCCATTTTCCAACCGTGGTCTACTGGCGGCAACACCGATGAAGAAGCTCGCCTAAGTGGGGTATCAAAGACATTAAAACACCAAGGACTAATTTTCCCAGATCGAGTTGTTCATGCATTTCACACCTCCCTTAAGGTTGCCGACATTTCACCACTTGTTGTATTAGCAGGAATTTCAGGCACAGGAAAAAGCCTTTTGCCTCGTGTTTATGCAGAAACGATGGGTATCCATTTTTTGGGATTGGCTGTACAACCTAGATGGGATAGCCCGCAGGATATGTTCGGATTTTACAATTACATGGAACGCAAATATAAGGCTACTGAACTGTCTCGATCAATGGTTCAATTCGATCTTTATCCAGAAAAAAATTGGGAAAGGAAAGAGCAGTTCAACCTCAGTGATCAGATGCTTCTGGTGTTATTGGATGAGATGAACCTGGCCCGAGTTGAATACTACTTTAGCGAGTTCCTATCCAAGCTGGAAGTGAGGAGAGACATTAATCATCAAGATACAGAAAAGCGTCGAAAAGTAGAGATTTCCCTCGATGTGGGGCACGGTAAGGATAAGGATATCAGATTGTTTCCCGGTTCGAACATTGTATTTGCAGGGACAATGAACGAGGACGAATCCACACAAAGCTTATCCGATAAGGTATTGGACAGATCATGCGTACTTAGATTTGGTAAACCCAATAAAATCTTAACAAAAAAACCCGAAACCAAGACTGGAAAAAGCGCTGAATTTCTAGCTCTCTCCACGAAAGTATGGGAAAAATGGCGCGTCAAAGAATCCACAAAGAATAGTGTTTTGGTTGTTCAGACAATCAATCAGCTTAATGACATAATGGATTCGGTAGGTCGTCCGTTTGGCCACAGGGTTGGACAAGCCATAGATAGCTACGTTGCCAACTACCCTCAATGGGTTAAGAATTCTGAGCTAAAAGCTCTTTCTGAACAAATTGAACAAAGGATTCTACCCAAACTTAGAGGCCTTGATACCGGTGAATTTAGGGAGGCCTTCGAGAAGTTAAAGGAATTAGTTGGGGAGCTTAAAGATGATGGTCTTCGGAAAGCCCTGGAAAAAGGATGTGAGGATAGGGGTGGACTTGGGACGAAATCCTTTGTGTGGAATGGCCTAGACCGTACAGATGAAGGTCTATCTTCGTAGCGATCCTTGGAAGTCGCTCAATGTCATTGAACCCGTAAGCCACGGTTCTCCCCAAGTTTGGGATGTAGATGGAAGAGGAAGCCCACAGGTTGCCATCCCTATCAACAAAGGAAACGAGCCGCGATTAGCTGGGCTTCTCCTGCCAGCGTGCGGTTTCCCTTTTAAACATAACGATACATTTTATCAAAATTATCACCTGCCCACAGCCAGTGTTCCAGGCAGACTGAGGCAAGACGTGGATGGGGATTTATACGTCAATGGCTCGACATTTTCCATCAGACAAACTTACTTGTTGGGACGCCCACAACATAATGAGAGGGACCATAGGATTGTTTCTAAGCGGCATGAATGGATGCAGTGGCAAATCCAAAGGTATATGGAATTGGCGGATCCCACCGTTCCTGACAAAGAATTTGAATCTGTTTTCCAGAGCAAGCATGTCAGAAGAAGCTGGGAAACCGTGCGGTCTGAGTGGATGCGAGATGAAGACAACGATTCGAAAATTTCCCTAATCGTTAAACTTGCTGCCGATGAAGTATTGCTTAGCGCATTGGACAGAATCACAGCTAATCCAAGGAGAATCTTGGAACGATATCGGCAAGACACCCCCATCGGTCGTATTCAAGAATTAGACGCAGCTTGTCTAAGAGATTATGCCAGAAGGCCGGGCAGGGTCCTGGAAGAGAAAGCCGGAACAAAACAGGCGTTACTTGCTGTTCGCCGAAGAGAAAGAATCGACACCCTTGAGAATAAGGTGACTCGGTGGACGATTCATCGAATGAAGAATTTAGCCCTCGAATGGTTGCGCCAGCACGAGAAATATACCGGGGACTCCAACGAGAGAGTTCAAAAAGTCAAAAAATTGTTAATGCTTCTAAGGGATTGGGAATCGAGAGATTCCTTTATGAATGATGTGCCAATGCTTTCTCGCCATCCGAACGGGCCAAATTATCCTCTTCAATTTGAGCAGCGTTACGCAAAAGTTTGGATTGCCTATGTAAAAATCCGCCAAGAGATGAAGGTTTATGAGGATGCTTGGACTTGGCAGAGGGCGATGTGGCCAGAGACGGGCCGACAGATATTTCATAGCGTCTTAACGGAAGAATGGAGTGAACAAGGAACATCAACTCCAATTTTCAGGCCTGAAGGTTTGAGCGGGGACTGGTTACTTCCCTTTCGATCGCCAGGGCCATTTGAAACTTCAAATGGTCCAGCCCTATTGTTTGATGCTTCAGACCTTCATGGGTCCGGTCTAGGAAGATACTGGATTGAAAAAGAGCAGTTCGAATCTGCCCACAGCATAGGGAAATGTGGTTGCGAACAGGCCCTTTGGTTTCCAGAAAAAAACAAGGGTATCGCCATTTGGTATGCTATGATTGAACCTAGAAGAGTATCCTTGGAGAAAATTACTCAGGATACTCGTCAAGCTTTGAGAAACACCTTAAATAATAGCTCACTAGACCAGAATTGGATTGGACTGATCCTTGCGGCTCTCACCCCGGATGAGTCCCATCATCAGGAGGAGGCAGATGCCTATCAAAACCCAGGAGGCGACAGTATTGGGGTTCAAATCCCTATGGAAGTTCACCGCCATGCAAGGGATGTTGAAGCGGGTATAGAACTCGCTATTGGAGCGTTGGAGAAAATTGTGTGATGTCCTCTATTGGAGTGGATTTGACTGGCGCGTCAGCTTTTGTTTTCGAGCATGGAAACAACGAAGACCTTTTGAGCACGTCATGGACCCCATCAACCATTATGCCCATGTTAACTGGTGGTGACCTTATTGCTGGTTCACAAAATAAAAAACATCGAAGAGGGGCTGGGTTTGATTGGCCACCAGAATCTCAGGTCCCATATTGCTTCAAGCCTGAATTAGGTTTTCCAAGGTGGCCATTGGCCCGTGTTTGGCAGGAAATCCTACCGCTAGGAACGGATAAAAAAGGATGGGATGATTACAAAACCGGATCGCTTAAAATTGAATGGCGTCCTGATATCAATAAACCACCGGTGGGGATTCCCGCTGAGGACCACATCGTGCAGTCCGTTGAAGAACTAATTTCCAAGCGAGGGGATATTCGACAATTGTGTTTGGTCGTCCCAGATGATTTAGGAGAAGGGGCCCAACAGGCAATTCTCGACCGCTGGAGGGCTACAAGGAGCGATGTGGAGTTGCACCTCGTTCCAAGACCCATTGCAATTGCCATGCATTGGTGCCAACTGCAGGAAGGGGCTCGTCATCGTCACAATATCATAGACCCAAAGACAGGTTGTTGTGGCCACCTAATTGTCCTGGCTATGGGACTGGATCGCTGGGAAATTGTCCCCATTGAGATACGTGTTGTTGAAGATAGCACCGGTCCAAAGCTAATTGCGGTTAGAGACCATACCATACATAACTCAGAAATCGCTGTAGATGGCTTCAGTTTGCTGGCAGCTTATGGCATTAGTACAGGGCTCGTAAGTAAATCTAAACTCTGGAATCGTTTCATGTGTGGTGATTTAATCCCTTCCTTAAACAAGTATGGAAATACTGGCTCCCTGTTATGCGAAACAACAAAATTGGATTTTGTGTTATCGGATTTAAGGTCATTGAAAAAAAACTGGATGCCTTGCCCACAGGGAGATAAGGCAATTTTTTGGCTCGCTAGAGTAAATGATAAAATTAACCAAAAATTATACTCTCAGTTAAACGATCTCAACAGAAATGCAAAAGAGAACTTGTTGGGGATTGTATCTGATGGCATTTTTTCTCGGTTGCCTCTTGGCAATTCTTTTTTCTCTGATTATCTGCTTAGGGATTATAAGAACAACCAATCAAAAATTTTATTTGGACCCGGTACAATGTCAGCCAAAGGGGCCGCCCAGATTGCCCACGATTTAATTTTTGACTCTCGGACATATCGAGATCGCATTGCTCCCATCGATATTTGGTATTATGATAAAGATGAATTTCAAGACCCGGTTCTAGATACGATGTCGTTAATTGATAGTCGGGATATAGAGGCCGGGAAAACATACGAGTCCCCAGAGGCAATAAGGGGTCTTGTAATCAGAGAAAATGCAGATAAATTGGAAATTACGTTGCGCAGGAAATTTGGTGACCGAGAATTCAATAGAAAAATTCAAGCGAACCTGAAGAGCAAAACCACAGATCAGAAAAAGGTTCTATTGAGCGTAAAGGCAAAGCCTGGGCAAGGTTTCGCAAGGGTAGATGTGGAATCTGAAAAGCCTGGTTTGTTTGAAACACAACTGAATTGGCGAAAAATGGTGGAGGCGGACAAGCCCTCCAAGCCCAAATATGCGTGGCCTCCTGGAATGGCGAACATTCTTTGTGATCGAGGTATGTTTAAGGGTATAGAATACCTTTTCAAAAAAACAATTATTGATCTCGAAAATTGGAGATGGAAAATTAGTTTCCGTTACAACAATAACAATGTAAATTGGTTAAGAGAAGAATTGAACAAATGGCCAAGATTCAGTGGAAACTCCGACAACCTAATCGGGTTTACTGAAAAACTTCCCACAACCTATTTATATCGCGGCTGTGTTCCCAGTTCCTCAACCCTTAGTTGTCCTGAGAATGGCTTAGAATTTGAGCGATTATCGAACGCATTGGACGCTGCGATTCGTTTAGATTGCGAAAATGAATCCTTGATTAGACTTGCCGGATGGCTATATCAAGCATGCCCCGAGGCTGCTTTAGAAGTTGCCCGGAAACACTTGCGTGTAGGAAAAACTACTTCTGCGGATTTAATTTTAATCGGTAATGTTTTTGAAAAACCTGAGGACATAAAATTGTTCTATCAGAAATGGATTAATTTTATTATTAACGACGAATCGAACAATAACTGGTTGAGGGCATTTAGGAACATGATTCGATTTAGGCCAAACGCATTATCCAAGGATGTGGTAAGCGACCTCGATTTGACTGAAATCACCAATCATGTTTATTATACTATGTCCAAACCAATGGGTTTCCGGTTTTCCAGCCAGATTTACGATAATTGTCTCTACATTGCTCCTCATTTGTTAAAACGTAGAAAATTTCAACCTGAATTCTTATCCCCTTCGTCGGTGAATGGGAGACTGTGGATTGAGTTGTTCGAAAAGGAAACCTCGGACAATTATGATTTTCGAAAGGATGCAGCTGAAGCAACGCTGAATTTTTTGAAAAAGGAGGGAAGCCAAGAAGACTTGGAGAAACTTTGGAGAAGCGAGAAATAATGAATGAGCTCGCCCAACAGTGTCGGAGAATTATTGCCCAAAATCCGAGGCCATTAACCTCGAAAGAATGCT
This sequence comes from Opitutales bacterium, assembly GCA_965218995.1. GTDB lineage: Bacteria > Verrucomicrobiota > Verrucomicrobiia > Opitutales > UBA2995 > JAABVD01. The sequence continues at coordinate 1,452,522 of CBDCML010000003.1, read as the reverse complement.
ATCGTAAAGTGAGGGGCCGATCTAAGAGAATTTATGAGGTCGATGTCATTGAAGCACTAGGAAAGTTACAAAAGCATGGCTTTGTTAGGCTGGATTCATCCAGAAAGTGGTCAACCTCCCGTGGAGGATTGAGAATTGCAAGAAACACCAATAAATACCATTTTAAAATGGGTAATAGGATCGTGCATACCGGAATAACAAACGATCTTGAAAGGCGAGAAAAAGAGCATAAGCGAAACTATGGAAATGACGGGCACATTAAGAAGGTAGGTCGGGCAACAACCCGGGATTCCGCCTTGAAATGGGAAAGAGAACAGGCGAAACTGGGCAAGCCCACCAGAAGAGATCAATCGTGATCAGTATAGAGGTAACAAAAAAGACAACAGGTCTTGACTGTTTAATGCTCCAGTCAGGAAGAAGAAAGGGAATGCTCGATTCTGGATTCTGGGGGCTGGAAAAACCACGGATGGGCACGGATGGATCTCATTCTTGATCGTGATATTTATCGAAAAAATGGGGGATTATATCTTTGGCTTGACGCGCGGCTTAATTCTGTTCGGCTAATCTGGTCATCAGGTATTCCATTCCCCTATTGCCTTTAACGCGGTTACAGGTACTGCAAAGAAGTTGCAAATTTTCCGGTTCGTCAGACCCGCCCTTGTCGCGGGAAATGATGTGATCCACTTCCAAGTTACGGACCAGCCCAGATGGGGTCAATGGTCAATATATTCAATCGCCTCGCCCAAGGTTTTCACGAATGATTTCTTCGCCCCTTCGGTCCCGAACACATCCGCGCGATAGTTGCCTCGGTTTATCACATGATAAAGACCGTCGCTCGATTCAAGACGCCGCTTTCTCGCCATGGCCTATCCTGCCATCCGCGACGCGGCACAGTCAAGTTGACAATTGACCACTGACCCTTTAGGCCTTCCCTGGGGTCCTATCACTATAACTTAAAAAGCGAACGTAAAAGGAGAAATGAGCACAATTAGATGGCAAGGCAATCGCCTTATTCAAGGGATAAATTCCAAGGACAGCGAGGAAGAGCTTGGCAAAGTAGAATTTGACGAGAATACACAAACTTACGTGCTTTGGCTCAAAGACACACTCAACTTTTTTAATACAAGTTATGGCTACGTTCGTGGGGACGAATACGGGACTTTAGACCTAGCAAAGAAACAAGCCGCCAATAGTGTATCTGCCAGGTTGCTCCACCTTCTTTGGATGATGCCAAGGACTAAGCGAGAAATTAAAGATTGGGCAGCAAACACCGAAGATAAGCGCAATGTGGTACTCACCAGAAAATTCTTTCTGGATTGGGCGCGTAAAGAACGAAGGTTTCAAGTGATAGTATTCTTTGCCGGTGTTGTGTTAACTCTTGCTATTGAACACTTAATCTTTGGCAGTGTTCTAATGTGAACTCACTCCCTAAGGGGAGGAAGCAATTGACCGGCTGCTTGGACTCCGCGATTTTGCCCGAATCAAATGAGAGATTCCCTTTGGTTGATTGTGATTAGGTGTTGAGGTTGATGGTTCCTGGTTGATAAAGGCGCTTACGTGGCCCAGCCGGCGGACAGGACTTCGGCTTGTTCCAGGACGGTGCGGGTTGCTTTTTCCTGTTTGTCGGGCGGGTAGCCGTGCTTGCGCAGGATGCGCTTGACAAGCACGCGGAGATGAGCGCGGACGTTTTCTCGCAGGGTCCAGTCGATGGTCACGTTCTTGCGGACGGTATCGACCAACTCGCGGGCGATGCCGCGCAGGGTTTCGTCGCCGAGTACCTGGACGGCGCTGTCGTTGGTTTCGAGTGCGTCATAGAAGGCGACTTCATCTTCCGACAGCCCGAGCTTTTCGCCGCGGGCGCTGGCCTCACGCAGGTTTCGGGCCAGCTCGATCAGTTCTTCGATTACCTGGGCGGCTTCGATGGCGCGGTTCTGGTAACGGCGGAGGGTCTGTTCCAGCATTTCGGCGAAGGAGCGGGCCTGGACCATGTTCTTCTTGCGGCGTGTGGCGAGTTCGCCCTTGATCAATTTCTGCAACAGCTCGACGGCCAGATTGCGGTGGGGCATGTCTTGTACCTCGGCAAGGAATTCCTCGGAGAGGATGGAGATGTCGGGCTTCTTCAACCCGGCGGCGGCAAAGATGTCAATCACGCCCTCGGATGTCACAGCCCGGGAGATGATCTGGCGCACGGCGTGATCCAAGTCTTCCTTGGACCGCTTATCGACAGTTGCGCGCTTCACCAGCCCTGCCTGAATGGTTTGGAAGAATGCCACGTCATCCCGAATGCGTATTGCCTCTTCATGCGGCACGGCCAAGGCAAAGGCCTGGGAGAGCTGGCGCACCGCTTGCACGCATCGGTCCTTTCCATTCGGTTGAGCCAGGATGTGCTCCTGTGCCGCCGGCAGCAGAGCCAGCCGTTCCTGGGGCGTACCTTTGATCCAGTTGGAACGGTCGAAGCCGTGGAAAAGTCCGCAGCAGATCTCGTACTTTTCGAGCATCACGGCAACTGCTTCTTCCTGATTGAGGGCTGTCTTCCCGGTGCCGCCGCTCTCAGTGTAGGTGGCCAATGCCCGCTTCAGCTCGTGGGCCAGCCCCAAGTAATCAACAATAAGGCCGCCCGGTTTGTCCTTGAACACGCGGTTTACCCGAGCGATTGCCTGCATCAACCCGTGGCCGCGCATCGGCTTGTCGACATACATGGTGTGCAGACTCGGAGCGTCGAAACCGGTGAGCCACATATCGCGCACCAGCACAATTCGGAATGGATCTGTGGGATCGCGGAACCGAATTGCCAGCTTCTCCCGCCGGGCCTTGTTGCGGATATGCTGCTGCCAGTCGGGCGGGTCGGAGGCTGAACCGGTCATTACCACTTTCAGGAAGCCCTTGCCGTCTTCCTCGCCATGCCAGTCGGGGCGGAGGTTGACCAACTCCCGGTAAAGGTCGACACAGATTCGCCGGCTCATGCAAACGATCATGGCCTTACCCTCCAGGGCTTCGAGGCGCTGCTCGAAATGCTGGACGATGTCTTGGGCAACCAGTTTCAGCCGTCTCTCGGTCCCAACAAGGGCTTCAAGTTGAGCCCATTTGGTCTTGAGTTTCTCCTTGCGGTCGATCTCCTCGCCCTCGGTGGCCTCCTCAAAGCCAGGGTCGATCCTGGGCCGCTCGCTCTCGTCGAGTGAAAGCTTGGCGAGCCGGCTCTCGTAGTAGATCGGTACGGTTGCCCGATCCTCCACCGAGCGTTTAATGTCGTAGACGCTGATGTAGTCGCCGAACACGGCCCGGGTGTTGGCGTCCTGCAACTCGATGGGCGTGCCAGTGAAACCAACAAAGGAGGCATTGGGCAGGGCGTCGCGCATGTGGCGGGCAAAGCCGTCGATGAAGTCATACTGGCTCCGGTGGGCCTCGTCCGCGATGACGACGATGTTTCGCCTCCTCGATAGAGTTGGATAAGTATCGCCCTTCTCCTCTCCGCTCCTTCTTCCCCTGGGAGAGGGTTGGGGTGAGGGTGCCGCCACAGGCGGCATAAATTTTTGAATGGTGGTGAACACCACGCCTCCTGACTCGACCGAAAGCTTGTTGCGCAAGTCGGCGCGGCTCTCCGCCTGGGTTGGCGGTTGGCGCAAAAGGTCCTGACAACGGGAGAAGGTGCCGAAAAGTTGGTCGTCCAAATCGTTGCGGTCGGTCAGCACCACGATGGTCGGGTTCTGCATGGCGGGTTCGCGGATGATGCGTCCGGCAAAAAAGGCCATGGACAGGCTCTTGCCCGAGCCCTGGGTGTGCCAGACCACACCGATGCGGCGGTCGCCCGGGTTACCGCCCGGACGCTGGCCGGACTCGTAGCGGCCCCGTTTTTCTGCAACCCCTCGGGCTGTCTGCTGCAACTCGGCGGCACGCAAAGTCTCGGCGATTGCCGCATGGACGGCGTGGAACTGATGGTAGCCCGCCATCTTCTTGGCAAGAGTGCCGCCGCCATCGTCATCGAACACGGTGAAATCGCGCAGCAGGGATAGGAAGCGGCGTTTATGCAGTACACCTTCGATCAATACCTGGATATCCGGCAAAAAGACCGGCGCCAACTCCTGACCGCCAATGGTGCGCCAAGGTTTGAACCACTCCCGCCCAGCCGTGAGCGAGCCAATACGCGCATTCACTCCGTCCGAGACTATGAGGACCGCGTTGAAAGAAAACAAAGTGGGCAACTCGTTTTTGTAGGTCTGGAGTTGCTGCCAAGCCGTCCAGATGGTGGCTTCCTCGTCCGCCGGGTTCTTGAGTTCAATTACTCCCAGCGGCAAACCGTTGACAAACAGGACCACGTCGGGGCGACGATTGTTCTTGCCTGCCTGCGCCGCATCGGTCGCGGCAGGCAGGTTCTCGACGACAGTGAACTGGTTGATGGCTAACCAGTCATTCTCTTCCGGATTGTCGAAGTCGATAACTCGGGCCTGGGCGCCCCGTACCACCCCTTCAGCGTTGCGATACTCCACCGTCACGCCATCCACGAGCATGCGGTGGAAAGCCCGGTTGCGCGCTTCGAGGGTTGAACCTTCCGGGCGAGTCAGCTTGCGGTAGACGTCGTCCAAGGCTTGGCCCGGCAGATCTGGGTTGAGTCGTTCCAAAACGCCACGCAGGGAGGAGCCGAAAACCACATCCTCATAGCTTTCACGCAGAGCATGCGGTTCAGCCGGCATGTCCGGTCCACTGATAACATGGTAACCCAACTCTCGAAGCCAATCGAGAGCGGCATCTTCCACTACTGATTCCGACAAGGCGGCCATGGATCTACTCAGCTTTTATCAACGGCGGAAGAGATTCCAAACGCTTTAACCACTTGTGGAAATGACGGCACTCGGCGCGAATGCAGCTGAGACCAATTCTGGAGGAAACGGCCTGACCGTGAAGCACCTTGTTAACAATAGTCTCTTCAGTCTGGCCCTCGCAGACGATAATTGCCTGTTTCATCCTCAGGGTCTGCCTCCATAAATGTTCATTTTCCACAAATCACCGAGAGCATAGTCCTTGAGCCAGTCTTTCAGGTTATCGCTGTCCAGTCTCTCGAAACAGGAGGCCCCATCCTTACGGTCGACCACAACGATCTCATCGGGCTCAAGCTCGTTAACCAGGTCAGCGGATTGCGTAGAGACAATGAGCTGTCGCGCATCGCTGGCTTGCCGGAGCATCTCGACCAGCAGGGTAAGGGCGAACGGATGCAGGCCCAATTCCGGTTCGTCAATAAGAATCAATTCCGGTTGTAATTGCACCGGCTGAAGAAGCAAGGTTGTGAGGCAGAGGAAACGCAATGTGCCGTCGGAAAGCTGACGCGGTCCCAGTACGGTGTCCGGATCATTCGCTTGAAACCATTCGAATTCCATGCGTTCATCCGTATCCATGCGATAGACCATGTCGCCGAAGAACGGAGCTGCCAAACGTACCGTTTCCATAATCTGTTGGTAGTTTGGTGGGTATCGCTCGCGCAGGTGACGCAGAAATGGCCCCAGGTTGCTGGCGTCGGGCTTTAACAGGAGATTGTCCCGAACCGCCTGTGACTGGCGTAACAGTGCGGTGGTACTGGTGTCGTGGAAATGATACACGCGCCATTCGGCAATCGCTGTCCTTACATACGGAGCAAAGCTATTCTCTCCCGATTCAACTGCGGCCTCCAATTTCGATTCATCGTGACCGCTACCCAATGTGTGCGTAAGGTCTTTTGACCAAATAAACAATCTCGTTTTCTCCTCTTCAAAGACGAGACGCTTTCCCACCGGGACTAGGGAGAAACAGTAGGCGTTCAGTCCAAAGACGAACTCGGCCTCAATGCGTTGAGTTTGCTTTCTGCCTCCAAAAAGCAATGCATCTGGTCCGTCCTGTTCGGCGACAAATACCTGAAACCGCTTCTCGGCCATGCGGGCCAGCATGTGGAACAAGCCAATGAAATTACTCTTGCCGGCGCCATTCGCCCCGATCAGCACGTTCAAACTTCCGGGAGTGAAGTCTGTGAGTGAACGGATTGACTTGAATCCGTGTACGGAAAGCCTTTCCAGCTTAGGCATGAGTCATCCTGGTCTCCAAATTTTTTATTTCCATCATCTCTTCAATAAATCCGGATGCATCCAAAATATCTTTGGCACTTTCTCCATCCCCACAGTGTTGATTATTTTAATGGGTTTTGGAAGAAATCGTTTTTGGGACCCGTTCAACCGGCTTGCAAGACAATCTTTGCTCCTTCCTCCCAAGATTGGAACTCGGCAATTTTAGTCAATGGCCCGCACCTGGGGTCTCCGTACTCCCTGGCCGTTTCCAGCCACAGGTCGATACCTTTTAAGACGAATGCTGATACCGTAGAATCTACAGAGTTCAGGCATCTCGGCTCTGCATAATTTACTGCATACCGGGCATCACTTCCTCAACAGGTTTGCCGGTGAGTTCCAGGTACAGAGCATCGGCACAGAGGTCGATGTCATCGTCCCAGGCTATGGCTCTATGGGAGGTTATATGCACCTTCTCGAAATATCCCGGCTCGTCCCAGATTTTGAACACGCCCTTTCCGGCGAGATGCGACAGGTCGATCTCACCGGCGAGGCCATCTGCATATCGAAGCCAAATGCTGTAGCCGGCTCGTGGCTGTACTTCGGTTGGTCGAATCATTCTACTGCCTATACTGGGTCAGGTCCTTATTGCCTGGAATTTCTCCTGTGAGGGAAAGTTGCAAGCAAAGTAATTACCCGTTGCTTGGTGTCAAGACTGTCCCCGTAGTCTGTCTGGTCGGAGCAGGCCCTATCGACGGAAAGCGTCATTCAGCGCGGTTGCGCGCTTCGAGTGTGGTGGGAGTTCGGGATTCAGGTCGGTGAGGGTGTTCATGCCAGCATCAGGCGTTCGCCCCTTGGTTCCGGGATGGGGTCTCCGAACTCCCGTGCCGTTTCCAGCCACAGGTCGATGGCTTCATTGACGTGCTGCAATGCCGTCTCCTGCGAGTCGCCGTGGGCGGCGCATCCAGCGAACTCGGGCGCCTCCGCCACAAAGGCCCCGTCTTCGTTGCTCCAGTAGATGATAATCTCGTACTTGTGCATCAATCTCCTTCCTTTAGTCGGCAATCGTCCAGCCTAAGCTATTGAGCCAAGTGAGGGCCGGGTCTTCAACAACGGATTCGGTGATGGTGGTCATGATTCGCCGTGATTTTTAGCCCACGGAACGGGCAAAATAGCCTCATTTTCTTTGTGCCCACTCGCGAGACGATTCACATAGGATCCTTGGTATCCGAGTTTCCTCAGTAACATCATTTCAATGTACCATTGTCCTAAATTCCGGGCATCCTGGTGAGCGTAATGGGCAATGTCCCCAAGCTTATTTTTGGTTTTGGGATGGACCAAATCATTACGGATCTTAACAAGCGCATGTGGGCCGTCAGCCCAATCGTAGGTTTGCTGTAAATTTTTTAGTCTTGGACAGCTTGGAGGAATTTGTGGCTCTAGATTCAATTTCTCCAGTGCATTTCGGATTAAATTCCTAGCAGATTCTTTTTTCTCTCGCCCATGAATTTGATAAGATAGCCGCTCAAGAGCCGCCTGAGTTAGAATGATTCCCGCATGTATGGCGCTTTCATTGCTCAGCAGATACCAATCTATGGTTCGTAGGAGGGTCTTTTTCCATTCATCTCCACTTTCAAATAAACACCAAAACTTTGGGAATAACTCGGAAATAATATCATCGCCGCCATGCTGCCTAAACCATGATTGTTGGCTGTTCCAAGGGGCAACATAATGTGCACCCCATCGGACCCACGATTGGTCGCCATTTTGGTCTTTACCTTCAATCAAAGCAAGACTGCAAGAGGTCCCACGAACAAATGAGAAAAAGGTTCGTAGTGCCGTGAGGAGTATCTCAACTTGCTGGGCAGTGAAGTTGGCCTCGTCCGAGCGGGTAATGACGCCGTTGTAGGTTACACCATATCCATTTTCTCGTTTTAGCGTTTTCACTACGTCCGATATATTCTGAACTCCTGTTATCTCTACACGCCAACCTGACGCTTCTACCAATGCGTGTGGAATTGCAATTGAAGTTTCCCCGTCACGGCACCATTTGGTTTGGCTTTTGAAAAACTTTGGAAAGTTTAGAATGCTAAATTGAACCGACCTGAGAAGGACCCCCTTGTCGATAACATTCACGGGTTGAAAAGCGGGAATCAAAGACCCTTTACACGTCAACGGGTTGAAGGAACGAACCATAGTTTCAAGTCGAGCGCCACTAGCCAAAGAAATCTCAAAACGTTCCTTTCTAAACACGAGATTTGGCAATTCATCTGCTTCGATTACAACTGTAGGTAAGGGGAATAGTCGAAATATGACATTGACGGGCACATTTACAGATTGCCCATCAATTTCAACGATGGCGTTGGTCTCTATGGTAATTGATTGGTTCGGCTCGTACATCGTTCACACTCTTTAATTTCACCCTCATTCCCCCCGATGCCTATTTCGGCAACAAAGCATATGTAGGTTATTGAGGATGTGTCCCATAATTGGATTTGCGGTACATTCATATGCTACCGTCACATTCACAGGTGGCAGTACTGTATCGACGACTTTAAAGGTCTGACTGGGGATCGTGTCAATTATTGTGTCAGGAGATCGCTTTTCCAACTGATCCATGGCCGTCCTGATTTTTCCGGAAGTGAAGAAGTTTGGCTTCCCTGAGTTACCCCAAATCCCACAGCAGGAAAGATTCATCGGCATCGGAACACTAATACAAGCGAGTTTTCCAACCAAGCCCCTCCAGCCAATTCAGAGTGGCCTTTTCAATGTCGGCTTCGGTCCGACCAGCCGTCATCAAGTATAGCCCCTATCGAGGTTATTCAGCTGGGATTTCACTAGTTTTATCAATTCTTCCTTGCCCGTATCTTGGGCCAATTGGAGTGCCATTTCAAAGTCCTTCCGAGCTTCATCTATGCGGTGAAGTTGACGTTCCACCAAGCCTCGGTTGTAGTAGGCTCCGTCAAAGTCCGGCTTCAGACGGATGGCTTCGTCGAAGTCGGCAATCGCCGCCTCATATTGGCCGAGTTTGGCTTTTGAGGTCCCTCGGTTGTCGTAAGCTGGGGCATAGTCTGGCTTCAGACGGATAGCCTCGTCGAAGTCGGCAATCGCCGCCTCATGCTGACCGAGATTGGCTTTTGCGGTCCCTCGGTTGTCGTAAGGTTCGGCAAGGTTTGGCTTCAAACGGAGGGCCTCATCAAGGTCGGCAATCGCCGCCTCATGGTTGCCAAGAATATTTTGTGTCTTCCCTCGATTGTTGTAGGCTTCGACATCGTCCGGTTTTAGACGGATAGCCTCATCGAAGTCGGCAATTGCCTTCTTATATTTGCCAAGTTTGATTTGTGCAAATCCTCGGTTGAGATAGGCTTTGGCATTGTCCGGTTTCAGACGTAGGGCTTCGTCGAAGTCGGCAATCGCCGCCTCATGCTGACCAAGCCTGTTCAGTCTGGTCCCTCGGTTGTAGTAGGCTTCGGCATAGTTGGGTTTTAGACGCAAGGCCTCGTTGTAATCGGCAAGCGCCTTCTCATATTGGTCAAGTTTAGTGTACACCTCCCCTCGGTTGAGGTAGGCTGTGGCCAAATTGGGTTTTAGACGCAGGGCCTCGTTATAATCGGCATGTGCCTTCTCATATTGGCCAAGATCTGCTTGTGCAACACCTCGGTTGAGGTAGGCTTCGGCCAAGTCTGGTTTTAGACGTAAGGCCTTGTCGTAGTCGGTAAGGGCGGCCTCATGTTGGCCGAGTTGGGATAGTGCGTTTCCCCGATTGAGGTAAGCTTCGGTAAAACCCGGTTTTAGACGCAGGGCCTCGTTGTAATCGGCGAATGCCTTCTCATATTGGCCAATTTTTCCTAGCGCCAGCCCTCGGTTGTAGTAGGCTTGGGGATAGTTTGGCTTCAAACGAAGTGCCTTTCCATAAGCGCTTATTACTGCATTGAAATTGGGATCATCTTTGCTGTGAAGAAGATAGCCTACAGAAAACCAAGCATAAGCTGCACGCTCGTTGTCAGTTCCTTCTACGATATTGGCGATGGAGCGCCACTTCTCAATAGCCTCGTCAATTTTGATTTGCTGCTGTAGCGAGAGGGCAGCAGCAACAGCCCTGTCTACCAGGGATGAGTCCGGATTCTGCTGAACACTTTCAACGGCCTCACTCGCTTTGTCGGGGTTGGCACCGGCGACCTCAGCATTTATCCCTTTTACAAGTGAATCGGCTTCCTTACGACGCTTCTTTATCTCTTCGACATAACCATGAGCCTCCTCTTTGATCTCATTGAATTTTTTAAAACTAAATCGGCCTCCAATAACGGCGGCAATCGGGATGATAATGGCGAGGAACGTGAGAAATATCGCTATAATTGCGAGCCACCAATCGATCGTCTTCGCTCGGTCGTCAAGGAGTTCGCGGCGCAGTTCGTTGAAACGGCGGTCGATCTCGATATCAATGGGAGTGGTGTCTCTGTTTGATGCGAGCGTCGGTTGCTTTTGTTCGGGTTCGTCCTTACTCGATTGGATTTCGACATTGTCCGATTGGACCTCGGAACTGCTAGGAACATTGACGGCGGAAGATTCTTCCGTTTGGGCGCCGAAAAAACTCACCGTCGATCCGAACGCAAACAGTAAGACAACTATCACCCACCATTTATTCGAAAATTTCATTGGCGCTTTTCTATAGCTTCGTTCTCTTCGCCCCACGAGTTCACCCGCATATCGCCAGAAATCAGCTTCGGCAGCAACGCGTCACGCTTGGCGGTAATAGCACGGGATTCGCGTAGGTTATTGAGGATGCGTTCCATAATTGGATTTACGGTATATTCAAATGCTTTGGTCACATTTTCTGGCTGCAGTACTGTTTCGACGACTTTAAAGGTCTGATGGGGGATCGTGTCAAATTTTGTTCCAGGGGATCGCTTTCGCAACTGATCCATGGCCGTCCTGATTTTCTAGTAGGTGAAGAAGTCAGGATACCCAAGGCCACCTTGGACACCAAAACAGGTCTAATTCATCGGCATAAGCAGGTTTAGACAGCCAAGCTCGCCAACCGAGGTCTTCCTACCAGTCCGGGGTGGCGTGTTCAGCCTCGGCTTCAGTGAGGTCAGCTGTCATCAAGTATCGTACTAATAGAGGTTTTCGAGAGTAGGGATGGAAGGGGTCAAGCGGCAAGTTCCTCCCGGACATCCTCTCGCTGGCTCCACATCACTGGTCTCACTTCGTAGCTTCGTAGGGCATCCAGCGTGTCCATAGGAACCTTCTGCTCCCCATCATTCAGCAGTGCATATGCACGGGATTCAGGTGTACGCACTTCCTTCGTATCAACCCATGAGAGAATAACTGTCTCAGCAGAAGTGCGATTTGGTCGGTTGATTGTCCGAATGATGCGCTCTGGTTGCTGCCGTGACTTTGGAATTACAAAATCGAATAGGTGGTCATACCCAGTTCTTCCGGTGAACTTCACCTTTGGCGTATGCCTAATTTCATGCAAATCCAGCCAAGCAACCACATCCTCGTAGAACAGGCTCGCCACCATAGGCACTGCTAGATAAAACATATCATTAACAGCGAGCATCGCTTGGACGAGATTGTGTTTTCGTAGCGCGAAATTGTCGGACGAGGCATGGACCTGCAACGCATTGCCATCCTTCTTTACCCCGAAGCCATTAAGCGTCATCTTAAGAAGGTCTTGGCGTTTTTTGCTGTCGAGCTTGCAGCCGCTTTGCTTCAAGTCATCCATGATATATCCGTCGTCCGTCAATAAGAATCCTTTATCGGCCTTCTTGACATAGATCTGCACATAATCGTTATGTCGATCAAGATAGGGCGTTGTTATTTCGACCCATTGGTCAATTTGGTTAAGTACCGTCTTGTCCTTGAGCCAAGCATGATAGGCATTGATCAGATTCTGAATGTTCTGAATCATGTGAAAAGCCCTCGGTCGATATAGGGGGATTGCGTAATATTGCAAAACCGCAGGAAGTCTTCAAAGGTAGACCACACGTCGGTGATAGCACAAAACTGGTCTATCGGAACAGGCTTAGCCCACTTATCCCCGTAGCCTTCACGGTAAATGTGGATGTGGGGCACCTGGATTTCTTCACCATCCGGGTTACGATGTGGGGCACCGCCCAAATCTAGACGGACGAGTACAATAACTTGCCGCCCCCGGGTCTGCATCTTGACCTTTAACAGATTGATGCGACTGCAGCTCAGGTCTAACAAAAACTTCTCTCGCTTGTTGGCCGACTGAAGTGGCAGGACTACAGACTCACCTGCCATCGGGAAGATAGTCCGCTCATCTGTTAAGCGGTGTTTTTCCATGGCTATTAAAGCGTCTGCCACCGCTTGAGTAAGGCTGATGTCCGCCATTCGATCTTTAGTCCTCTATTGGCATTCTGCCGGATGCATTGAAGTTCAGGTTGTCCTTTCACAAGTTTCAATCAATACCTATCAACCTGGCGAGGTCCTCACCGTCGAACCACTTCATTTTACCATTGTACCCTTTTGCATGTGAGTTTAGAATTTTTCATGCGCAAATCTCCAGAAACTAGACTTGGTAAGAGCGCATCACGCAGGGCGGCGAGGTCGCGAGATTCATGAATTGCCGTCGTTATTCTCGTAATTGACGGCTGGATTATCTCTTCAAAGGCTTTTACCACTGTTTGGTCAGGTAGAGTTGCTTTGTATTGAGCCATGTCCGCCCACTTGGTGCGAGGCATTTTCGTTCCGGTGGAGGTTGCGTCTGTGTAGCCCACGAAAGCCGAACTGGATACATGGCCAAGGACAAAACTGAACCATCTTCTCTTTTTTGGCGATATCACAACGATGTCTGTTGAACATACCCCGTCCAACGGAGCGATTCCAACCTTGTGAAAATAGGGCCGCAACTTGCCGAACAAGATATTACCTCTTTCAAATCTGTACTTGCCGCTGGCCAAGCCTTTGGCCGAGCCCCATTCTCCAAGCGCGATACAACGCTTGGGCATGTGTTCTAGGGCGATATAAGGTGTCTCGTAAGGTAAACCTGTAGGATCAACTCCTCGCCGTGAGGCGACCGCAATATCGGCTAGATAACCAACTTCCCACCCCTCCGGGATCTCCCCCAATTCCGAGTCCAACAGCCGGTCGGGGAAAAGGTTTGCAACATCCGGGTCCATCCTATCGAGATAGGCTTTCGCCTGCTCAACGGTCCAATCACTCCCTCCTTGAGGGGGAGTCGAAACCGGCTTAGCCGGTTTCGGTGGGGGGCATTGGGTCCCCTTAACAGAGTCATGACGGAGCGCGGCCAGAATACTTTCCAACACTCCATAGCAGTTCTCGAAGACCACGCTATTCCAGAAGCGCAACACCCGATATCCCCGCTCCGTCAGGAATTGATCCCTTTGTTCGTCATAGGCTCTTTGTGTTGAATGCTGGCCGCCGTCGAGTTCTATGACCAACTTTTCAGCCATGCAGACGAAGTCCACAATGTAGCGGCCGATGGGCTGCTGCCGGCGGAATTTGTGCCCACCGAGTTGTTTCTTGCGCAAGTAATGCCAGAGAAGCCCTTCCGCGTCGCTTCGGGATTGGCGGAGGGCTTTTGCGCGTTTGAGGGTTAGCGGGGAATAGAGGCGTTTAATCTCCCCCCATTGGTGTGACTGTGGGCGGGCGGCGGCCCCCCACCGGCTCGCCTGCGGGCGGGCGCCCTTGCCTTGCCGACTCCCCCTCAAGGGTGGAGTGATTGATTTGCGGCGTTTCAGGGCTGATTTGGCGCGGACAGGGTCAAGGTCGACGAACCAGGATTTGAAGAGCGCCCGTGCCATTTCCTCCAACGTCTCGTTCATGCGCCGGTTCAGCTCGATCTTGTCGTCCAGCGTGCCGAGGATGTGGGCGATGGCGCGTTGTTCGGGGAGGGGAGGGTAAAGTATCGGTGCATCACTGAGTATCCGAGTATTCAGCGAAGGCATTGTAGCGCCCACTGCGATTGACCTGATGTATTCCTGAAATACCGGTAGACCGAAGAAGTAGGACAGATAAGCAGGATCAACCTCCTTTGGGTCCGGTCGCACTCGTAAGCACCGCCCCGAAAATAACCAACCATCTTCTGCATCCCTGACAAGGGCCCTCCGATCTACTGAGCCTACACGACTAAATACGATATCACCAGTTTGGAGCCAGTATTTCGATAAACGCAGCCTGTCTTTTTCTGAAACACAGGGCACTCCTTGTTGAAGAATTCTGTTTTCTCCTAGATGTTCCACAGTGATTATTGGGGTTCCAACTCTCACATAGTCTTTTTTGTGTAACTGACTTCCAAACGGCCCGGTTTGAACGCCGGATACTGGAACACACAGGTCGGCAAGACGATTTTCGGAGAAATCTGAGTTTATGGGGCCGTACACCGTATCGCGCCACTTCCCCGCCATATCCCGCTCTTTCTTCTCCACCAACACCACATGATCCGCCTCGATCTGCTTTCGGAACTGTTCGGGCACCTCATCCCAAGCGAACAAATCCACTCTGAACGGCAAGTTGCTTTCCTCGAAAGCCTCCCTTAGGTCGGACACCTTGCGGTTTTGCTCCGGCGTGGCAAATACCACCAAGTCCAGATCGGATTGCGGGCGAGAGGTCCATTTTACGCGTGAGCCGTAGACCCAAGCGGTGGTGTTCGGCAGATACTTCCCCAGCAACAACAGAATGGTTTTTCGCTGGTCGGCGGTGATGTCGATGGCCTGGTTCAATTCCACCTCTCCCAGCTCATGGTTTGATAGAGGCCGATGGCATCGTCGATGAAGTCGTCCATGATTTCCAGGCAGGCATTCGCTTTCTCGCCGCTGTAATCGTGGGCTGTACCGGTGCGCACGTTGACGTAACCAAACCATTCCTCCAGGGACGTTGCGAACAGGTCGTTCCCATCAGCCAGTCTGAAGACACCTTTTGGGCTGTTGGGCACGTCCGCAATTCCCAGTCCCTCTATCAGGTATCGCTTAAGAACCTTCCACAGGCAGTCATAGCAGGCCTTAAAACGCCGAACGACCGACTCGGCTATGCCTTCCTTGGTCAATTGGGGCAGAGAGGGGTCTAGGGTCCGGTAGTTTTCGTGCTGCTCCTCCAAGCGTTTGAGGGACATCTGAAACTGTTTGTAATCGATCATGGCATCGCCTCCGATCTTTTTCTCTTGGATTCATCATTCCCGAACCCGAGGGTCGCGAGATTCGCCTCGATCGCCGCATCCAGCTTGCGGGTTTCGGCTTGTTGTGCGCAATCGTCTTGCTGTCGGTGAACTCCAGAATCAAACCCCCGGCATGTTGGATATCGTACAAGTACTTTCGAGGCTCAAGCCTCATAGATGGTAGTCCTCGTCTGCTCCACCGACTGGAGGAAGTAGGGGTTCTTGATGGCCGATTCTACCACGAGGTCCACGGGCCGACCAAAAATCCGTCCGAGGGCGGCTAGCAGACCGAAGTAGGCATTTGCATAGGCGTCATCAAGAGTGGCTGGCTGAAACTCGACAAGGAAGTCGAGGTCACTCTCGTTCGGATCGTACTGACCCGTTGAGGCCGACCCGAACAGGTCGAGCCGATGGACGCCATAGCGGATACAGAGACCCTTCAACTCGTCGGCCCGTTCCTCAATGACAGGGATCATCTCGTATCCTCCCGGTTTCCGTCGAACCCCAGCAACGCAAGGTTCTCCTTGATGGCTGCATCCAGCTCGCGGGCCTTCGCCTGCCGAATCTTAGGATTAGACTGGATTACATGTGAACACATTTGGACAAAATCCGGCATAATCAAGGGCGATAACCCTATGTGCGAGTCATCGAACATCAAGAGGGAAACGTGAGGGACTCCGGATGACTAGCCCAATTGAAGGGATGGACAACCTCCCGGCAATTTCCAAAAGTAACGGCCATGACCAAGGACCCATGCAGCATCGCCCCAACACTGGCCCGGGCCGTCGGTGGCTTGGTTCAATGCCACGTCTCCCCGCTCATGGTCTGCCTTTGGATTCCCTTTCATCAGTAGGAGACACGCCGTAGAACCAATGCCTCCTCGACTTTGGTGGGACGAGTGGTTTCTTCCGCCTTATGGGGCGGGTCTCCGTGTTGTCCCTCCCAATGATGTTTCCCCGTGTTCAGACATATCTTCACTACGGAGACCTGCTTAGGTGACAGGTCGTCGTAGCCCTCTTCGTATCCGTTCACCACTACGCGCAGGCAGGCGGGATATTCTCGAAGCAACTCGATTAACTCACTGACGGTCATGGTTTTTTTCCTTTGTGATAGGGGCGATACTCCAGCAGGGCCGACCGACCTGCGATATGGACGACGCGAACAAACAGTTCGCATCCGTTAGAGTCCGTCAAACGCAACTCTTCTCCGAGCGCAAAATGCACCGGCTGCTGTTGGCCTTGGTTAATGGCGATGTTCGAGGCATAGAGGTAGGTTCGGTCGAGGGTGTCTCGTATGGGATTCAGCCGCCCTTTCAGTCCTGGAATGGCGCCAGTTGCCTCGGAAAAAATCACTGCACCCCCGGTGGGAAGACCTTTGAGTTCCACGGTAAGCGGACCATCCGCCGGAATCCAACCACGTTCAAGGTGTGCGGCAAAGCCCTTTGCGGCGACAAACACTGTCATGGGCAGATCAGCCGTATGCAGACCGATAATTGCCTGACCCAGCGCATCCGTCGTGGCCTGTTTCCAAGTCTTGTTCGGGAACAGCGCCAGTAACTCCACATTCGCAACCGGTTGGTCACCAGTGAGCACTGTAATGAGCACGCGGGCCGGACTAGGCTCGGTGGACGCTGCCGGTAGGGTTACGCAAAGTTCGGCCCCTCCAATCAGATCGAACCGCGGCAAACGTCCAGCGAGTTCGCGGGTTTCTCGCCGGATGACAGGTACGCCATCGCCGCGCCGCTCCATGATGAAAAGCCGGCCACCGGCCCCTTGTATACCACTGGTTGGCATTCGGCCGAAGATTGAGGCAAGTAACTCGTTGCGCGTCGCCTGCCGATATCCCAACTCATCTATTGTCAGACTATTGGCCAATGCGCCGGGCGACTGAATTTCCGCCCGGTCGGCGAACATGGACAGACGAATCCGACTGCCGCGCATCGAATAGTCGCGGTGGGCTACGGCATTGGCGATAGCCTCGAATAGCGCCCCTACGCTGTACTGTGGCAAATCCATGCGAGCCGGATCTTTGTAGGCCCCAACGCGCATATTGCGCACGGCAAAGGCGACAGTCTCGGCGATTTGTCGGTTGAGGGGACCGGTGATCGTCTGGGTGTCGAGTTGGCCGGAGGCCCGATCAGTACCGCGATAGTGGGTGGCCGTAATGCAGGCATTGGGAAGCCATTCCTCTGGTGTGTGGCTGCAGAAGAGGAGGCCGGCGACCGTCGCTCGCACTGTATCGTTTTCGTCTCGACCGAGAAGGCCCATTTTCTCCAGCGCCGTTTCCGGGTCGGCCCTTCCTTCAACGCTTAACAATGGTTTCCATAGGGCTTCGTCCAGTGTTCGCAGTCCGGTGTTAGGTACGGGCTGCTCGTCGAACCATAGGAACCGTGCCTGTCCCCGCCGTTGCGCCAAGCGCAGCCGCTCGTCGCTTGTCATCCGGCGCTTCGACCCTCCTACCCGAACATAGCTGCCTCCTGGGCTGTCATGCTGTGATTCGCCCTGGGGGACTTCGATCAGGAGCAAGCGCTTGCCATCCAGTTCTCGATGATTAGTGATGATGCGAACGGCTGGTTTGATGGTATCAGAACTAACCTCGACCAGCACAGAATCCAGCTCAACGATCTGTTCACGCGACATGCCCTGAATTTCGCCCGCGTCGGTCACGCTGAAGAGCAGCACGCCCCCATCCGCGTTGGCAAAAGCAGCGATCTCGTCGGCCAAATCATCCCGATTCGGACTTCTAGGACGGTTCCCAGAAAACTTGATCTGCTTAAATTCCCATTGGCTATCCTCGCCTAAGCGAAGTTGGCGCACGATCTCTTGGTCGGTGTAGTTCATCGATTATCTCCAAATCCAAGGGTCTCCAGGTTCGCCTCGATCGCCGCATCCAGCTTGCGGGCCTCGGCCTGCTGTTCCCGCCACTGGGCGGTGAGCCTCTTCATTTTGTCCTCGAAGGGTTCGAGGTCCTCTTCCTGCGGCTCCACGCCGACGTAGCGACCAGGGGTGAGGACGTAACCGTGTTTGCGTATTTCTTCGAGGCTGGCACTCTTACAAAAGCCGGGTATGTCGCGGTAAACCGCGACACCCTCACCCTGGCCCTCTCCCAAAGGTAGAGGGGAGTTATTGTCTTGTTCGTGGTCCTCATGGACAGGGAGAGGGGAATTGCTTCGCCAGGCGTGGTAGGTGTCTGCGATGCGGGCGATGTCCTTTGGTTTAAAATCGCGGTGGGTGCGATCTACCATAAAACCCAGCTTCCTCGCGTCTATGAACAGGATTTCGTGCCTTCGGTCACGAAACCTGTTCACCCTCACCCCCGCCCCTCTCCCAGAGGGAGAAGGGAGGATTTCAGATTTTGCTTTTTCCTTCGGTAAACCTGTTGTGCTCGGATCCATCTCTTTCCCACGAGGAGAAGGGAGGATTGTGATTTCGCCCTTGTTCTCGTGCAATTTTGTTGCCCTCACCCCTGGCCCTCTCCCAGAGGGAGAAGGGAGGATTTCAGATTTCGCTTTTTCGTTCGGAAACCCCGTTGTGCTCGGATCCATCTCTTTTTCAGATGGAGAGGGAAGTACTGCGTTTGCGATTTCGTTGAGCGCAGCTTCAGTCTCGTGGAGCAAACGCTCGTTCTCGATTCGGAGGACGGTAATTCCCAGGGATTTCAGGTAGGCGTCGCGTTTCGCATCGAGGGACCGTCTTTTCCCCTCTTGGTGGACCGGGCCATCAAGTTCCACGACCAGATTTTTTTCATGACAATAAAAGTCTGCCACATAACCGCCGATTTGATGTTGTCTACGGAACTTCAGGCCAAGGAATCTCCTATCTCTGAAAAGCTCCCAAACGAGAGCCTCCGCGGGAGTCGCCTTCTTTCGCATTTCTCGGGCCCTTTCCAGCAACCCGGAAAAATCAAAACCGCCTCGGTAATGCCCTTCTTCTTCTGGGAAAGGGTTGGAGTGAGGGTCCCGTGGCAGACTCTCTCCCTCTACCTCTGGGAGAGGGTGGCGTGAAACGCCGGGTGAGGGTTGCCCGTGTCTATCGCGGGCAATAAACCACAGGCAGGCGGGAATCTGGGTCGAGTAGAAGAGCTGGCCGGGCAAGGCGACCATGCAGTCCACAAGCTCCGCTTCGATCAGGTTTTTCCTGATTTTTCCTTCGCCGGACTGGTTGGAGGACATGGAGCCGTTGGCGAGGACGAAGCCGGCTGTGCCCTTCGGTGCCAAGTGGTGGACGATGTGCTGCACCCAGGCGAAATTTGCGTTGCGAGGTGGGGGAGCGCCGTACTGCCAGCGCTTGTCGTCGGTGAGCCGCTGGCTCCCCAGTCGGAGACGTTGAATGGAGGATTGGCCAGGATGAAGTCGGCCTTGAGGTCGGGGTGCTGGTCGTTGTGGAAGGTGTCGCCGTGGGCGATCTGCCCCTCGATGCCGCGGATGGCGAGGTTCATCTTGGCCAGCCTCCAAGTGGTGTAGTTGGACTCCTGGCCGTAGATGGAGATGTCCGGTCTTGGGCCTTTGGGAACCTTTCCTCCGTTTCCATTACCGGTGGCGTGCTCGCGGATGAATTTTACAGACTGGACGAACATGCCGGAGGAGCCGCAACAGGGATCATAAACCCGGCCCTGGTAGGGCTCCAGCATCTCGACCAGGAGCTTGACCACGCAGCGCGGGGTATAGAACTCGCCGCCCTTCTTGCCCTCGGCGCTGGCGAATTGCGACAGGAAGTACTCGTAGACCCGTCCGAGCACGTCCTTGGAGCGGGCGTCCTCGTCGCCGACTTGGATGTTGCTGATCATGTCGATGAGTTGACCAAGCCGCACTTTATCGAGGGCGGGGCGGGCGTAGTCCTTGGGCAGCACGTCCTTGAGCACGGGGTTGTCGCGCTCGATACAGGTCATGGCCTCGTCGACCTTCTGGCCGATAGTGGGCTGCCGCGCCTGGGCCTTGAGATGAGCCCAGCGAGCTTCGGTAGGCACCCAGAAGATGTTTTTGGCGCGGTACTCGTCGGGGTCCTCCGGGTCGGCGCCTTCACCGACTTCAGCTTTTAGTTGGGCATGGGTTTCTTCGAATGCGTCAGAGATGTATTTGAGGAAGATGAGGCCCAGAACGACGTGTTTGTACTCGGCAGCGTCCATCGATCCGCGCAGGGCGTCGGCCATGGCCCACATCTCGGCCTCGTAGCCGGTGGTAGCGCCGGATGTATTTGCGGCGGATTGCCTCGCTTTGCCGCGTCTCTTTTTTGGTCGTGCTTTGGCCATGCTGTTTCCCTGATTAACTGATCATGAAAACAATAGAGGCAAGGCAAAGAGCATCAAGAGGGAAGGGAGTTAAGAAAAGTTTCTGAGATTCTGAGGTGCCGAGATGCTGAGAGGAGAGGATTAACCACGGATTACCTGCCTGTGCGTCCCACGCAGATGGGTACGGATGGGAATGGATTGAAACTGCAATGGGTTTGCAACGGCGCTGCAGGGCGGTTGCAGGCGGGCTGCAAAGGTATTGCAGGGGGGAGAAGTTCAATGCCCATTGGAACAGGCAGATCCATCTCTCGTAACCATCACCGCTGTGAGGCTCGTACATTCGAAGGGGTCATCCTCCTTCGCCAAGGGGCTACGGCGTGACAGGAACCTTGAATCGGTTGACTCCGCTACGCTACCAATTTTGTAAGATTCGATGTGGAACCCCGTTGGGGTTCGTTGTTTTTTGCCCATTTCAACCCAGTGTGCGCTGTGCGACACTGGGCTTTGGAGTGGAACTGCTTTGCAGTTCATTCCAGTCCGCCAATCTAAATTGTGGGCTGTTTTAAGCAGGGTTATTGAGGGAATAAGGCATGGGGCCAGCCGGGATCAAGACGTGAAAAAGTGATGCCTTCCAACATCTCCCATTACTCCAGGTAGACGAATTTCCAGGGATGGTAATTGAGCAGGGTGGGGTAAAATCCCTTCACGCTTTCGTGCTTCAAGTAGACGCTGGTATAGAAGTAGAGCGGTATGATGGGTTGCTCTCGCATGAGCAGTTCTTCGGCTTGTTGAAACCGTTCGAACCGTTCCGTGGCCAGTCTTAGGCGACGAGCGTTATCGAGGAGATGGTCATATGGGGGCGAGTTCCACCCTGTAAAGTTGTTTCCCGATTCGGAAGTCCAGACGTCGAGAAAGGAAGTGGCATCGAGGTAATCCCCGATCCAGGAGCTTCTCAGGATGTCGAACTGACCGGTCTCACGGCTATGGGTATACACTTTCCACTCCTGATTGAAAAGTTCCACGCCAAGGCCCAGGTTCTGACGCCACATTTGCTGCAGGGCTTCCGCTATGGCTTTATTATTTTCAGAGGTGTTGTAGAGGTAGCTCAATCTGGGAAAGCCCTCGCCTCCCGGATAACCGGCTTGGGCCAACAATTCTTGGGCCATCCCGATGTTTTTGTCGCCGGCAATTGCCGGTGTGTAACCCCCGGTTCCGGGAGGGGTAAAATGCCAGGCGGGTTTTTGGCCGCCCTTGGTGATGGATGCGACGATGAGGTCGCGGTCGATGGCCAGCCCCAGGGCCCGGCGCACCCGGGCGTCGGCCAGGACCGGATTGCGGGTGTTGAGTTGCAGGTAATAGGTGCCCAGATAAGGGTCGATTTGCAGGGAAGGATGATTCTGATCGCGGTAGAATCCCACTTTGGAAACGGGCATGGCCTCGGTGAGGTGCAATTGGCCGGCTCGAAAGGCGCGCTCTTCCGCTTCTCGGCTCTCCGTGGGATAAAAGAAGATTTGGTTGAGCCGGGTCCGTTCCTCATCCCAGTAGTGTGGGTTTTTAACTACATGTACGTATCCGTTGACTTTCCAGTCGTTTAACCGGAAGGGGCCATTGGACACCAACTTCCCGGGACGGGTCCAGCCGGGAGATCTGCCCAAGGCTTCTCCCTCGGAAGCGACGGTTTCCCGCTGCAGGGGAAACCAGACGGGATGCGCCAGCAGGCTCAGCAGGTAGGGGGCGGGATGGCTCAATTGCAACTCCAGCGTGCGGTCGTCCAAGGCCTTTACTCCCACGTCCTCGAATGGGACTTCGCCCCGGTAGTAGGCGGCGGCATTTTTCAGGACATAAAGGAGATAGGCATTGGGCGCGGCTACCTCGGGGGTGAGGGCCCTTTGATAACTGAAGGCAAAATCCTCCGCCTCGAGGGCTTGCCCATCAGACCACTTCAGGTCCGGTCTCAGATGGAAGGTATAAGTCAGGCTGTCCGGAGAAATGTCCCAGGATTCCGCCGCTCCGGGGATGGGGTCAAGGTTGGCCGGGTCCTGGCCCACAATGCCTTCGAACAAGGCGGACAAAATTTTGATTTCACTGACTCCGGTAATGATATGGGGGTCGAGTTCCTGCGGTTCCTGGCCGTTGCCGACGTGGAGAATCTGGTTGGCGCTGGCCTGTTCGACGATAGATTGGCCCCGTTTACAGGCGGAGTGGGGGAGGAGTAGCAGAACGACCGAGACGGCCGGCAGGATGCAGCGCCGGTAGAAGGACGTTGGTCTATGGAGTGAATTTAACATGGATGGGGTAGGCGCCGTGGGCGCCAATCAGGAATTAGGAGGGGAGGTGGAGTGATGGAATAGGGGAATGATGGAGAGAGGGGAAGCGCCCAAGGGCGCGAATTAGGAATTGGGAGGGGAGGTGGAGTGATG
This sequence comes from Opitutales bacterium, assembly GCA_965218995.1. GTDB lineage: Bacteria > Verrucomicrobiota > Verrucomicrobiia > Opitutales > UBA2995 > JAABVD01. Next base: position 1,429,711 of record CBDCML010000003.1, on the reverse strand, counting down.
GAATAGGGGAATGTTGGAATGATGGAGAGAGGGGAAGCGCCCAAGGGCGCTAATTAGGAATTGGGAATTGGGAATTTAACATGGATTAGCAGGATGGACAAAGCATCAAAAATCCTGTTCGCGAAGCGATCCTGTTCCGGCAAAGCCGGACCTGTCCTGCCGTAGCCCTTGGGCGAAGCGGCGCTGTGTGACTTTCGATCACGATCACGATCAAGATTGACCTCTGCTTCTCGGCCCCTTCATCCCTTTGTGCCTTTGTGCCTTTGTGCCTTTGTGCCTTTGTGCCTTTTTTAATCAATAAAATACTTCCCGGTCGAGGCTGCGGTACTGGATGGCTTCGAGCAAATGTTGGGGTTGAATATTCTGCCGGTCGTCCAAATCGGCTATGGTCCGGGAAACTTTGAGGATGCGATGGTAGGCTCTCGCGCTCAATCTCAGTTGTTCCATGGCCCGCTGTAGAAGGTCGCCCATTTCGGAGGAGATGCGGCAATACTTGCGAAGGTGCTGTTGTCTCATGCGGGCATTGCAGGGGATGGCCTCTTGGGCGAACCTTTGCCGTTGAACCTGTCGGGCCTCATTGATTCTGCCGCGAATAGAAGCGGAACTTTCTCCCGGTTTGCCTTTTCGCAAATCTTCGATGGATAGAGCCGGAGCTTCGACGTGCAGGTCGATCCGGTCCAGAAGGGGACCGCTTATTCTGGAACGATAACGCTGAATCTGGGCCGGGGTGTCGGTGCATTCCTCCCCGATGTAACCGCAAGGGGTGGGGTTCATGGCAGCAACCAGCATGAAGCGGCATGGCAAGGTTACGATTCCGGCGCTTCGGGATATGGTGACGTCCCCGTCCTCGAGCGGTTGGCGGAGCACCTCGAGGGCGGAGCGCTTGAATTCGGGCAGTTCATCTAAAAACAGCACTCCATTGTGAGCCAGCGATACCTCCCCCGGACCCGGTATGGTCCCACCTCCGAGCAAGCCGACATCGCTAATGGTGTGGTGAGGAGATCGATAAGGTCGCTGGAAGCGGTGAACCGGTCCTTTCAGCGTGTTTCCGGCCACGGAGTGAACGCTGAGAATTTCCAGAAATTCTTCCAGGGTAGGTTTCGGCATGATGGTGGGAATTCTTTTTGCCATCATTGATTTGCCCGATCCGGGAGGACCGATGAGCAGGATATTGTGACCCCCTGCCACAGCCACCTCTATGGCGCGGCGAACCGCGTGCTGGCCCTTGACTTCGGAAAAGTCTCCTCTTCCGTTTTCCTGCCGTTCCAAGGTGTCGAAAACCTCGCCGGATTGCTTGGGGCTTATCGGAAGTTGGCCCTGCAGGAACCGGATGGATTCATCCAAGGACCCGACTTCGATGACATCGATTCCGCGAACCAGAGCGGCTTCCTGACTGGAGGGGTGGGGCAGAATTACTCCCTTTTTACCCAGGGATTTTGCCAGTAAGGCAGTGGCGAGTCCCCCTTTGACCGGACGCAAGGTGCCAGACAGGCTCAATTCCCCGGCCAGGAGGTAGTCCTGAATGGACGGGGTTTGGATCTGGCGGGTAGCCAGCAGGAGACCCAAGGCGATGGGCAGATCGTAGATGGGCCCTTCCTTACGCAGATCCCCGGGCGCCAGATTGATGGTGGTGCGGGTGCGGGACATTTTGAATCCCGAATTGGTAAGAGCTGAAAAAACCCGGTTCTGCGATTCCTTAACCGCGGCATCGGGCAGGCCGACCATGAACAGTTTCGGTTCTCCTTCTTCCTCTGTGTTCACTTCCACCTGCACGTGCTTGGCTTCGATCCCTGCAATGGCGGAAGAACTGACCGTGGCTAACATGGGGGGATTCGGCGATTGGGGTCTGCCGAATTTCTGTTGGTAGGGTTGTTGATGTCCTTTACTTTCCGCATTAGTGAGAATGGAGCAAGCTTCGGATGACAATCCAAAGTTTCATCAAAAGCAACCATTGCGGTTCTTGAACCTCAAAAGGGCCATTGGTCGGGCTTTCCCATAACCTGATCCACTCCTACCCGGACCTGGCCCGCATGTCTCACAAATCTTCTACTGCGCTCCGGAATACCGGCACTGGTGCGGACTTCGTTGGATTCGCGACTTTGCAGGGTGTCGACCCGGCTTCGCCCAAGGGCTACGGCCGGACAGGCACAGCTTCATCCGCTCATCAGCGCGAAGCCCACACCAGCACTCGATCTTCGTTCGCTCACTACGAATTTTGTAAGACATGCGGGCTAGCCTATGAATTAAGGCAAGTGGGAGAAAGCGCACACCAAAGCATGAAACGTGATTCCAGACCGGGGCTCGTACTGATGAACTGCCCTACCTCTGGTAAGCTCTAACCAGAAGTGGCTGGACCCGGGATAAGCTCTGCTTCAGGATTTGGCCATGGTTGTTGGATTGACCGGCAATTTTGGAAGCGGGAAATCGACCGTTTTGGGATTTTTCAACCAACTCGGGGCCAACACGATCGATTCCGACCAATCCGTGGCGGAAATTTATGCCTCTGATGATGAGTTCAAGGCGGCCTTGCGACAAAGATTTGGGTCGGAAGTCTTCGACACGGATGGCGGAGTGATGCGCAGAAAACTGGGAAAATTAGCTTTTTCCAGTTCCGAGAATCTGGCTTGGCTGGAACGGGAACTCCATCCCAGGGTTAAAAAAATCCGTCAAAACCTCATTAAACAGGCCCCACAGGCCCTGTGGGTGGTGGAAATTCCTCTACTTTTTGAAAAAAACCTTGAAAAGGAGGTGGAATTTTCCATAACCGTGATTTCGAATTATTCGTTAAGGGTCGATCGGCTGAAAAATCGCGGATTTAGTCCGGAAGCCGTGGCAGCGCGCAATTCAAAGCAGCTTCCACAAGCACGTAAAGCATCCAGGGCAAATTTCGTAATTTTAAACGACGGTTCTCTCGAGTTTCTCAAAAAGCAGGTGATGCACCTCTATCGGCAACTCCAATCCGCCCAAGCCTGATTCCAGGCATATACCTCAATACTGATTTTTGGATACCGGACCGGAAAGCCGTCTCAACTATTTCCAATTCTTAAAACCTTATTCTACCCAAGGTTCAATTGACCCCATGTGGGTCACCCGTCATGTCCAGCAAAGATCCTTCCATTCAAGACACGCTTCCCCTTGTGGAGGCGGGGGCCGAGCAGATTCATCCCCCGCCGAGGCCTACCTCGAAACGACCCGGTCCCCGGGCTGAATCCCCATCCGTGAAAACGGCTCGGAAGAAACCTGTGGAGCAAGAGAATGCGGTGGCGGAACATGGGCCCGGTGAAAAGGGTAGGGCGGTTCCTGGCGCCGGTGGAAAACCCCGGTTCAAGAAGCCTGGCGGAATATCTCATAAACATTCGCGCCAGGGCCGAAGCGACGGACCGAGGGGAACCTTTAAAAAGCACCCCAGAAAGCCGCATCCCGGTCAGAAACCGCCCAGAAGAAAACTGCCGCCGCACCAGGCAAAGAAGAAGAGACCGCCCAAAAAGAGGAGGAAAGTGGTCAATTCCATCGTTCTGCCTTCGTTGGGGAGATTATTGGAAGATTCCGTCCTGAAGGACATCGATCAATTAAAAGCCCGGGCCAGGGAATACGATGGCGGAGGGAAGTCGATACAGCTCAACGGATATTACGGTATGCCGCTTCTCGAACTGGTCGAGGAGGTCGAAGCCATGGGGGTCAAGTTTTCCACAGCGCCCAATCGGCGCATCCTTCTTCAAAAACTCATCCAGGTTGCGGCAGAGCAAAAACGGCCTATTCTCGATCGCGGACTGCTTTGGGTTACCGAAGATGATGGGGCCTGGGTCGTGCACGAGCACAACAACTACGTTCCCCGGGCGGAAGACTTCTACGTGCCCCACAGTTTGATCGAAAAATTCGGTCTTCAGTCCGGTCACATGGTGGAAATCCAGGTGCTTCCCCAGATGGGAAAAGGTTGCGCCTATGTGGTGAATATGACCACTGCCTCCGGGTTGTCCTTGGAGGAGGTGAAAAACGTCGCCCCTTTTGAGGATCTCATACCCTACTATCCGACGGAGCGGATCCTCCTGGAAACACCCGTGCAAGACTTGAGAAATCACGATGTCTCGATGCGCGTGATCGATGCGCTTACGCCGATTGGTTTCGGCCAACGCGGGTTGATTGTGGCGGCACCGCGAACGGGTAAAACGGTGCTGCTCCAAGGCATTGCCAATTCTCTGGAGGAAAACTGTCCGGAAGCGGATCTCATCGTTTTACTCATCGACGAACGGCCGGAAGAAGTGACGGATTTCCGTCGAATGGTGAAGGGCGAGGTCATTGCATCGACCTTTGATGAAGCGGCTGATAACCACGTTCACGTGGCCGAGATGGTAATCGAAAAGGCCAGGCGCATGGTGGAGGTGGGCAAGGACGTCATCATACTGCTCGATTCCATAACCCGCCTGGCCCGGGGTTACAACACCACCATGCCCAATACCGGCAAGATACTTTCCGGTGGGGTAGAGGCGGGCGCCTTGCAAAAACCAAAACGATTTTTCGGTTCGGCCCGGAACATTGAAGGCGGGGGCAGCCTTACCATCATGGGAACGGCCCTCATCGAAACGGGAAGCAAAATGGACGAGGTGGTGTTTGAAGAATTCAAAGGCACTGGAAACATGGAATTGCACCTCGATCGCGGGCTTTCCGATAAGCGCATTTTCCCCGCCATCAACCTGGAAAGAAGTGGGACCCGGAAGGAGGAATTGCTTTACCACCGGGATGAGATGCCCCGCATTTATGCATTGCGGAGGGCCATGAAGGGCGTGCCCGGAACGGAGGCCATGGAAATGTTGATTGCCCGCATGAAAAAGACCGCCTCCAATGCGGAATTTCTCATGCAGGTCAACTGGTAGGGCAGGAATTTCGTGACCCCGGCTTATCTCTCACTAAAGTAATTCGGCGGCGAGGCCGAAGCGGAGATTGTGAAAGGTATGAAAAAACTTTTTTACCCCGGCCCACTGTCCCAGGGTGATCAGTATTAGCAGAGAGACGGGAAAAACGTCTGCCCGATTGAGGGGCAGATTGGGGATGCGCAGGCGCTGATCCAGGTGATATTGGCGCACCTCCTGAAAGACCGAGCGCAAGCCCTCCAGGGTCATGTAAGGGCTGGATTCTTCCAGTTTCCGACCCTTCCGGCCGCCCAAAATTGCCCGCGCCGTGGAGAAGGTTCCCCCCGTGCCCACTCCGAGGACCGCTTCCTCGTTGCCCAGGGCGAGGGGTAGGACCCTTACCCGTTGCAAGACTTCCTTTCGCACCAGTTCCGCTTCCGGGTCAGATAGGGGAGACTTGGCGTCGGGTAAGAGGGATTCCATTATCCGAACCCCTCCCAGGGGAAGGCTCCCGGCCATACGGACCTGCCCCTCAACGATATGAATGCACTCCACGCTTCCCCCACCCAAATCGAAAATGACAATCTCCTTTTGCCCCTTGAGATTGGGATCGGTCAAAATTCCTTTGGCGATCAGATCTGCCTCCCTGTCCCCGGAAATCACTTCCAACGTTATACCGGTGATATCGCGGATGAGCCCGATAAACTCATCCCGATTGCGGGCTTCGCGCACGGCGCTGGTGGCCACGATGTGGATGTGCCCGGGGTTGAAGGAAACCATTTCCTGAAAGAGAAGGTTTACCGCCTGGGCGGCCCGATCCATATTTTGCTTCCTAAGAACCGGTTTTGCTTTACCGATACCCGTTCCGATCCGGGTCTCGCAGGTTTGTTCGGCCAACACCTGTAGGGAATGCCTCTTTTTTTGAAGGACCAGCATCTTGATGGTATTGCTGCCGATATCGATTGCGCCTGCGACGCGGGTGGGGGCAGGGGGGCTCATAGGCGCTACAAAACGAAGTTGGCAGGAGCAATGATGACGACAAATTCGCCCTTGCGGGAACCGCGAGCTACCAATTCCTCTAATTTTGCGGCCGGGCCGGTGAGAATGGTCTCGTGCAACTTGGTCAATTCTCGCGCCACGCAGAGCACGCGATCGGGTCCCATGATTTCAGACACCTCTGAGAGAAGCTTTTCGATGCGGTGGGTGGATTCGAACAGAATTTGGGTTTGTTCGGAATCGCGGTTATTTTCCAAAAACCGCCGCCGAGCGGCCGCTTTGGCGGGCAAAAACCCGACGAAAGTGAACGCGTTGCTAGGGAGGCCCGAGGCGGACAGGGCGGACAAGGATGCGGAAGGGCCGGGAATGGGAGATACGAGGAGATCTCGCCTTTTACACTCCCGAACGAGGCGAAACCCCGGGTCGCTCACTGTGGGGGTACCGGCGTCTGAAATAAGGGCGATGGCCTGTCCTCTCTTGATTTTATCAGCCAGAATTCCCGCTTGTCTGCGCTCGTTATGCTCGTGATATGGGATGAGGTTTTTCTCAATGCCGTAGCGGTTGAGCAGCCGTGAGCTGATTCTCTTATCTTCACAGGCAATGGCGTTGCAGGATCTCAGCACTTCGAGGGCTCGGAAGGACAGATCGGCCAAGTTTCCTATGGGAGTAGCCACGACGTAAAGCCCGGCGGACAACGGTGATCCGCTTGCCGTGGGTTCGTCCATGCCGGGGGAGGATGTCGAATAGAAATATCAGGTGCCTGGATTGCCCACACCGGGGAGTTGCTGCTCCCAATTGGCCGGCCTACTCCATGGAATGGAAGTATCGTAGGGACTTTTTTCCCCGCAACCGGCGAAGAGCACAATACCTGAAGCAACCATGGAAAATGCAAGAAGGATTCGAATAATTTTCATCGGTTTTTTGGGTTAATGGATATGAGCCATATCGCCTGCATGGATGTCAGGGACATTCAGATTATCCCCAGTATTGGTCGAAGTCAGGATCTGGGCAATACTGAAATCTTCCGTAATATGGGTGAGATGGACTAGTCCCACAGCCGTTTGATTGCGCGTAAGGACCAGGTTTTGACCTTCCCCGGCGCCCTTGGCCCGACCGTAGTCCAGAACTACGAAGGAACCGCCCGGGCCAACCCGAATTATTTCCCCGACAGGTTGGGCGAACCGGGTTTGGGGAATAGTGGCCGGGTCGGAAGGGAGGTCTTGAGAAGGTTCGATGCCGAATAAAGACACCTTGGGGGGGCTTTTTTTCAGGGAAGTATTTTCCGCTTCCAGTTCGAGAACCCGGGATTGAAGCCGGGCCTGCCTTTCCTGCCAATCGAGTGGGGATGCACTGGCCCGCAAGGTATTGATTTGGAGGCTGAGTAGGCGGTTGCTCTCCCCCAGTTTCCGGATTTTCTCACTCTGGGAATTTTGCGCTGATCCAGCTCGCGCAATCCTTTCGGACAACGACTCGATCCGCTGCTTGAAGTCCGAGGCCTTGGCGGCTTCCTCCTCGGCCAAACGCTGTTGAAGGGCGCTTTCTTCCCGGGCCGTGACGATTTGGGATTCCAATTTCACCGCCTCCAAAATTTTTTCCTGCAAGGTGCTTCGGGACAGAATCAGTTTATTTTCTATTTTCCGCATTTGGTTCCTCATCGTGTAGTAAAGGGCCCCCGAACCAGCCACGGTCAAAAGGGCGACAAGAGAAAGGATGAATTTGCGGCGCATACGGATTAAGAGGCGGCGAATCTGGTCTCCAACCCGGTCCCCTGGCTGAAAATGCCCCGGGAAGGATTGGCTGCGAGGTGTTCGAGCAATTTAAAAATCGTTTCGGTTTCGTCTTGGCAACCCAAACCCAGCGCCACCTCTTCGGCTGAGTAGGCCGATCCGGTGTGGGCGGTCAGGAATTGCACCACTTTTTTTTGCAGTTCAAAAATTTGGGAGGCGGCCTGCTTGCCCGCTTCAACGCCGGGTTGGTGGTAAGCGTTGATATTGATCAGGGAGGCATAAAATCCCACAGCTCGTTCGTAGAGTGCGATGAGAAGGCCGACCGAAAACGGGCTGACTTCGTCAATGGTAATCGTTATGGATTGCCGCTCTTTGCGGTATAGGGCGGAGCGGGTGCCCAGCAGAAAACTGTGGAGGTAATCTCCTGTGGTAATACCGGGTTCGACCTTCAAGTCCGGGAGATGACGATCCTTGAGAACCTGGATGAAGGTGACGAAAAAGTTGTGGACCCCATCACGTAATTGCTGCAGGTAAGCGTGCTGGTCGGTGGACCCTTTATTGCCATAGACGGCTATTCCCTGGTTAACCATATCGCCCTTCAGGTCGAGTTCCTTGCCCAGGGATTCCATTAGGAGTTGTTGCAAATATTTGGCAAACAGTTGCAAGCGGTCTTTGTATGGCAAAATGACCATGTCCTTTGTCCCTTTCCCCTCGGTGGCATGGTACCACATGAGGGCCAGAAGAGCAGCCGGGTTTTGTCGGGTGTGGGTAGTGCGGGTGGCGATATCCATGCTGGCGGCTCCGGCCAAAAGGTGCTCGATATCGATTCCCTGAAGGGCGGCGGGAATGAGCCCTACGGCGGAGGTTTGGCTGGTTCGGCCACCCACCCAGTCCCATAAGGGGAATCGTTCCACCCATCCTTCGGCCGCGGCCAGTTGGTCCAGTTTGGAACCGCCTTCGGTTATGGCCAGGGCATGCCGAGAGAAATTCAGGTTAGCCCCTGCGTAAGCGCGCTTGGCTTCCAGCATGCCATTGCGGGTTTCCGCGGTTCCGCCGGACTTGGAAATAATCACGCACAGGGTACGACCAAGTTCCCCATCGAGTTCCGAAAAGGTCCGGTCCATTCCATCCGGGTCGGTGTTGTCAAGAAAATGAACTGCGAGCCGGTCGCGTTTGGGATGGCCCAAAGCGTTGCCCACCAGTTGAGGGCCGAGGGCGGAGCCGCCAATTCCGACAACCAACAGGTTTTGGAATGACCCGGATTGGCCCGCGATTTCCCCGCCATGGACCCGGTTCGCAAAAAGGTGTATTTTCCGCAGGGTTTGGCTGATCTCAAGGGTGATTTCCTCTGAAGGAGCCAGCTCGGGGGCGCGCAGCCAGTAGTGTCCCACCATGCGGTTTTCGTCGGGATTGGCCGTGGAACCTCCTTCCAGATCGGCCATAGCCCGGTAGGCAGCCTGGATTTTGGGTTCCATTGTAATGAAAAATTCTTCATCGAAATCCATACGGCTGATATCCAGGGAGAATCCCATGGAGGCGTTGTGATAGTAATATTGTTTAAAGCGGGACCAACTCACGACTGTCCGGGGAAAAAACTTGGGGAAGGCTTGTGGATTTAGAGATCCTTGTCCGTAACCGCTCCAAAAGATGCCGAAGTAACAGTTTTTGCATACTTGGCCAAAACACCCCTTTTTTCCGGGCACCCGGAAGGCTCGTATTTCCTCAATCTGTCTTTCAACTCCTCATCCGGAATGAGGAGTTGGATGGTGTTTTTGACCGCGTCAATCTCGATTTCATCGCCATCCTCGACCACCCCGATGGGCCCTCCTACGGCGGCTTCCGGGGTGATATGGCCGACGTCAAAACCGTGGCTTCCGCCGGAGAAGCGTCCGTCGGTAATGAGAGCGACGTCCATAATGAGGCCCCGGCCGGCCACAGCGGAAGTGGGCGAGAGCATTTCACGCATTCCCGGGCCGCCTACCGGACCCTCGTTGCGTATCACCACAATGTTTCCCTTTTCAATATCCCCTCGCAGAATGCCTTGCAGGGCCTCTTCTTCCCCTTCGTAAACTATGGCCGGGCCTTTGAAATAGAGACCTTCCTTGCCCGTAATCTTACCCACCGCTCCGGTTGGGGCGAGATTGCCCTTGAGAATGCGTAAATGGCTTTCCCCTTTTATAGGCTTGCTCCAATCGCGGACGATGTTCTGTCCTTCCGGATATGGGGAGACGTCCCGCAGGGTTTCTGCCAAAGTGAGGCCCGATACGGTCAAACAATCGCCGTGTAACCGACCCCGATCGAGCAAGGTTTTCATTAAAGGGCGAATTCCGCCAATATCGACCAATTCCGACATGGTATGGGGACCAAACGGTTTCACGTCGCAGAGCAGGGGCACGCGCGTTCCGATTTCCCCAAAGTCGTCGATGCTTAAATCGACTTCGGCGGCATGGGCTATGGCCAAGAGATGGAGGACCAGGTTGGTGGAACCTCCCAAGGCTATACAGGTTGTAATGGCGTTTTCAAAGGCCTTGCGCGTCATGATATGGCGGGGTTTTATCCCCTTCCGAACCAGATCTACCACCGCTACCCCGGCGTCGTAACAATCCATCTTTTTGGCATCGGAAACGGCCGCTTGGGCGGAGCTGTCGGGCAGGCTCATACCCAGGGCTTCAATGGCGGAAGCCATGGTGTTGGCCGTGTACATACCCCCGCAGGAACCGGGGCCCGGTATGGCGCAGGTTTCGATCTGTTTGAGTTCGGCGTCATCAATTTCACCGCGGGCGTGTCTTCCCACCGCTTCAAAAATGCTGACGATATCGACGGGTTTCTCTTTGTGGATTCCGGGCATAATGGTGCCCCCATAAACGAAAACGGCGGGCCGGTTGAGGCGCGCAATGGCCATCATGCAGGCGGGCATATTCTTATCGCAGCCACCAATGGCCACCAACCCGTCCATGCCCTCAGCCGCTACGACGGTTTCAATTGAATCGGCAATGACTTCCCTCGAAACCAAGGAGTAGCGCATGCCCTTTGTGCCCATGGATATGCCATCGGACACGGTAATGGTATTGAACTCCACTCCTTTTCCACCGGCGTCATCGGCGCCGCGGCAAGATCTCTTGGCTAAACCATCGATGTGCATATTGCAAGGCGTGACCATGCTCCAAGTGGAGGCGATTCCGATCTGGGGTTTCACGAAATCTTCATCCTCGAAACCTACGGCTCGCAGCATGGAGCGGTTGGGGGCGCGATGATCCCCATCGACCACAACGGAGGAATAGTGGCGTGGATTATGACTGGAATCAGAAGGGATCAAAGTGAGTTGAGAGTTTGATTCGAAATGCCTTTGACGTGCGATACACCTCTCGCTAGGAATCGGGCACTTTCGAAAATTTTATTTTAAACTACAACCCAAAAGAGGAAACATGGGAGGGTTCCAGGTATAATGTCGGAAGTCTCTATCCAGTTCGACCTGACAAAAGTTTTGGAAGCGTTACTGTTTTCCACTTCGGAGCCGCTCAGTATAAAGGAAATTCAAGCGGTTTTTGCCCGCTTTCACGATCGGGCGGAAAAACTGGGCAGTCCTTTGAGCCCCGATTTTGAGGCGGGCGGTTTGGCTGCTACGGAGGCCCCGTTTCCGCAGGAATTGATCGACCAGGTGCCGGCCCTGGTCACTGGCACCCTGATTCGGGATGTATTGGAAAAAATCAAGAACCGGCTGGCGGAAGCGTCCTCGCCTTATCAGATACAGGAGACCAGCCGGGGATTCAGGGTGGTGATTACTCCGGAATACGGGTTTTGGGTTCGTTTGTTGCGGGAAGATGCCAAACCGGTGCGGCTCAGTCAGGCCGCTTTGGAAACTTTGGCCATCATTGCCTATCGGCAGCCCGTTACCCGCAGTGAAATGGAGTCGATCCGAGGGGTGAAGGTGGATAGTGTATTGCAACGTCTTATCGAATTTGAATTGGTATATGCCATGGGAAGGGCGGAATTGCCGGGCCGACCGGTGCAGTTTGGAACGACGGACAAGTTTCTGGAGTTCTCCGGGGTGAGGGGACTGGACGATCTCCCCAGCACCGATGTGCTCTCTCCCGAACAGTTGGACGAATGGATCAGCAAGGCCAACGAGCCCGTTCAATTGGGGGATGCGGATGTGGGGTTGCCTTCCAACGACACCTTCAACTTGAATATTCAACAGGCTCAAATCAGGCCGGAGGAGGGCCAGGAAGAACTGAATTTGGAGACTGAGGAAAGCCCGATATACAAAATGGAGGAGTTGTTGCGCCGGGAAAAGAGACAAACAGAGTACCCAAAGGAAGATCCGACCGACGGATCTTGACCATTAAACCGTGGGCTTGGAAGAACATAGAAAGCGTATCGACGAACTGGATGAGGAAATCATCCGGCTCATTAATGAACGTACTTCCGTAGCGTTGGAAATCGGCAAGGGAAAAGCAAGCATTGGAAAGCTGGTTTTCGATCCCAAACGTGAGACCCAGGTCTTTCGCAAGGTCCTGAGTTTGAACAAGGGACCCCTTAAGGATGAAGCGCTCAAAGGCATCTACAGGGAAATAATTTCGGGGAATTACGCCCTGCAACAGACGGTGAGAATCGCTTACTTGGGTCCGGCTGCCACCTTCGCCCATGAAGCGGCTTTGAAACAGTTTGGAGACAGTATGGTATACCTGCCGATGCCTACCATTAAGGATGTTTTTGCGGAGGTGGACAAAGGAGAGGTCGATTACGGGGTCATACCCATTGAAAATTCGGCCGAAGGGGTGGTTTTCCAATCCTTGCATTCCTTTGATCTTCTGGTCGGTTCGGATATAAAAATTGTATCCCAAATTTATCTGTCGATTATCCACAACCTGATTTCCAATTCGCCCTTGGAAGAAATCGAGCGGGTCTATTCCAAGGATCAGGCCATTGCCCAGTGCAGGGGGTGGTTGAGGCGTCATGTATCCCAGGCGGAAACGGTGGAGGCATCCTCGACTTCGGAAGCGGTACGCATTGCCGCTGGAGAGATGGGTTCCGCCGCCATAGCCAGCGCTCAAGCGGCCAAGCAATTTGGCCTGCCCATTGTAGGTGAAAGTATTCAGGACATGAATAACAATGTAACGCGTTTTCTTGTGATTGGCCACCGGGACGATTGCCCGGGACCCGTTGGGGAGGGAAACGACAAGACCAGTTTCGTTCTTTCCATTCCGGACAAGCCGGGAGCCCTGCTGGAATGCCTGCAACCCTTCAGTAACCGCAATATCAACCTGGTGAAAATTGAATCGCGCCCGTCGCGCATAAAAGCCTGGGAGTACTGGTTTTTCGTCGATGTCATTGGCCATTTTGAAGACGAGCCGGTCCAGGAGGTTTACCGGGAGCTTCACAATATTTGCCCCATGGTAAAGTGGCTCGGCAGTTATCCCAATTTGCCCTTGGGATGATGTTGTATCACCCCCTACTTTTTTCAGTTTCAAGCTTTAGAAAGCAAAACCCCCATAGATAGGAATTACTGTTCATCATGGCTAATTCGGATATTCTTCGCATTGGAGTGATTGGCGCCGGGGCCAACACCAAACTGAGGCACCTTCCCGGTTTTCAAGAAATCGACGGGGTGGAAATCAAAACAGTCTGCAATCGGTCGGAAGCTTCCTCGCGAAAAGTGGCGCGGGAATTTGGCATACCCAACACGGTATCCAACTGGCGGGAAGTGATCGCGGACCCGGAAATTGATGCCATCATGATCGGAACTTGGCCCAATTTGCATGCCTCGGCCACCATCGGCGGCCTGAAAGCAGGCAAGCACGTACTCACGGAGGCTCGGATGGCCCTCAACCTGAAAGAAGCCGAAGCAATGCTGGCCGCCTCCCTGGAATCGCCCCAGTTGGTGGCGCAAATCGTGCCTTCCCCGTTTTCCCTGGGATTTGATAAGACCATCAGGCGGATGATCGAAGCGGGAGTTTTAGGAGAACTCTATGAAATATTCGTCGAATTCAGCAACGGAGTCTTTGCCGATCCCCAAGGACCTTATTCCTGGCGGCAGGATTTCCAGAAAAGTGGGGTCAACACCTTGTTTTCAGGTATCATGCACGAGGCGGTTCTGCGATGGGTCCGATCGGACCCGGAATGGGTAATTGCCGATGGACTCGTTGGAACCAGAGCCCGAAAAGATCCGGAAACGGGGGAATTCGCCACCGTATTGATCCCCGAGGCGCTCAGTATTCTGGCCCGGTATCCCCAAGGATTTAAAGCAACCTATCAGTTTTCGGGGCTGGCCTCGGAGGTAGTAAGAAGCGAGGCGCGCCTGTCCGGGTCCGAAGGAGCTCTCTACCTCGATCTGGCAAAGCATAAGCTGTATTTCAGCGCGAGGGGCTCCGATGCCTATGACCAGGTGGATATTCCCGTAGAAGACAAGGGAAGTTGGCGGGTCGAAGCCGATTTCATCGACTCCATTCGCGAAGGCAAACCGGTAACCTTGACCGATTTCGAGAGCGGGGTGCGTTACATGCGCTTCAGCCAGGCCGTCTGGGATTCATGGACGGACGGAAGCAAGAAAGTGTGGCTTTAATCCCGTATGATACTGACTTTGCGGTGGGCCTTGTCGAATTTCACCCGGCCTTCGGTCAGGGCAAACAAAGTGAAGTCGCGACCCATGCCCATATTTTTGCCCGGGTGGTACTTGGTGCCTCGCTGACGCATGACAATGTTTCCCGGAATGACGTATTCTCCAGTATACTTTTTGACCCCCAGCATTTTGGGATTGCTGTCGCGACCGTTCTTGGAGGTGCCTTGTCCTTTTTTATGAGCCATGGTCAGGGGGATGAAATGGTTTCGATTTTGATGACGGAAATTTCCTGGCGATGGCCGCGTTTTCGTTCGTAGCCTTTGCGCCTTTTCTTTTTATAAACGATAATTTTTTTTCCTCGTTTGTTCTCTAAGATCTTTGCTGAAACATGGGCCCCTTCCACCAGTGGGTCGCCAAAGACGGTTTCCTCGCCTTCACCGACTGCAAGGACCTCATTGATTTCAACGGAGGAACCGGCTTGGCTTTCCGGGTATCGATTGACCGTGAGGATATCCCCTTCCGTCACGGTGAACTGCCGGCCCTGGGTTCGTATGGTTGCCTTCATGTTGAAAAACGCATAAGGGTTTACTTCCCCGCAAAAAAATCAAGGGTTTTTCTGGGTTAATTATTTCTCATTGTCATTAGGGAGAGGGTTTGCCGCAGGCGGGTGTAGCGGTCGAGGACTGAAGGCCCCATTAGTCGGTCCAATAGGGGGCCTGCCCGGCCAGACTCAGGGAAATTTCGATTTCTTCCGCCACCTTTTCCGTATTTTGGCCGGCGTTGATTTCGAAATCGGAGCGGTTGACGATAAACTTTGTCCTGAGGATCAACAGGTCTCCATCGGGACCACGCGGACCCATCCGCGCCTTGAGCTTCCCTTGCAGGAAGGTGAGGGTAGTGCTGGAGGTAATTTCCCGGGTAATACCCTTTATGGTCAACTCTCCGGTAACATCCGCGGTGGTGATATTCCCATGGGTGCTCATGTTGCCCAGGTTGGTGACCTTAAAAGAAATTTTCGGAAACTTGTTCACCTCCATCCATTGATTGCCGTGGAGATGCTCCTTCATTAGCGGGTTGGAGACGTGCATGGAGGCGGTATCAACTTCCAGGTTTCCAGTGGTCTTGTGGGGGGCTTCCGGATCGAACTGAATCCGGCCGGACACTCCTTTGGCGTTCCCGTTGATGGCCTCGAGTTGGGCATCCAGATTAAAATTGATGGTATTGACGCCTTTGGGATCGGCAAAATCGAAGGATATCGGATCGGCCGCAAGGATGGTTCCGATCAGGAATAGACAGGAGGTGAAGGTTAAGGGTTTCATGGTTGTTCGGGGGTAATTGGAGGGGAAGGTTTACGAAGTAGAAATGAGGTGAGCCATAAGGATGCTCCCATTAAAATTCCTAAAACCGGAAATTCAATACCCGGTGAAAACTTGGCCCTTGTCTCAGTGTATTCCATTTCGGTGATGGGTTCGATCCTTTTAATATCTTCGGTCGTATGAAAGAAACCCGTTCTCGCTCCGCCGACCATCCAAATCAGCAGGGCGGCTGCCGTAATGTAATAGGCAAGCTTTCGGGAAAAAGATCTCATGGCCTGAACCATACAATTAACCAACTGATTTTCCAAGACAACTCGATTGATCTTGGCCCGGATGGGGAAATTTCTAAAAAAGGATGAATGGTAAAATTATTACACACACGTTTTCGCGTCAGCGATATCGAGCGAACTGTTGCATGGTATTGCGATAACCTGGGATACATTTGCACGAGGAGAAATGACAGGTCGCCGGCGGGCAACAGGCTGGCCTTTCTCGAATTGCCGGGAAATGAGCACGTTCTGGAGCTTTGTTATTCACCGGATTATGAGGTCAATGTCCCCGAGGATCTCATGCACACTTGCATAGGGGTGGATGACATCATCTCATTTTGTGACGGGCTGGAGAAAAAAGGCATCGAAGTATGGCCCGAGGACTGGCGAGAAACTTTTCCCACTGGAAGAAAGATGGCTTTTTTAACCGATCCTGACGGTTACGAGGTAGAGATTCTTCAGAACGGCTCACCCGTGTAAGAGTTGAACCGTGGTGGGCCTTGGAGAAGGGGTCAACCCTTCGCAGGGAAGGGGTGTAACCTGGCATCCTGCATTAACATGCACGATGCAAAGGAATGACTCCGAGGGGGTTCAGGGCCGGTAGATCCGGAGCAAGGCGTCTGCGATATGGGAGGGCGTTTCGGCCACGGCGATGCCGGCAGCCCGCAGGGCAGCGATTTTGCCCTCGGCTGAACCGCTGCTGCCCGAGACGATGGCGCCGGCGTGACCCATTCGACGCCCCGGGGGAGCAGTGGTTCCGGCAATAAAAGCTGCCACTGGTTTGGTCACGTTGGCCTGAATATAGGCGGCGGCTTCCTCCTCGGCCGATCCCCCGATTTCTCCAATCATAATGATGGCATCGGTGTCGGGATCATCGTTAAACAATTTTATGGCCTCGGAATGGCTGGTGCCATTAATGGGATCTCCCCCGATACCAATACAGGTGGACTGTCCATATCCCCGCACAGTGAGTTGCCAAACCGCCTCGTAAGTCAAGGTTCCGGAACGCGAAATAACGCCCACTCGGCCCGGTTTGTGAATATAGCCCGGCATGATACCGATTCTGCACTGATCGGGGGTTATGACCCCGGGGCAGTTGGGGCCGATCAACCGGCATGGGCTTTTGGCCAGGGCCACTTTTACCAGGGCCATATCCCGGACTGGAATGCCCTCGGTTATGACGACAATGAGGGGAATTTCGGCCTCGATGGCCTCCAGGATGGAGTCGGCCGCAAATGCGGGGGGCACAAAAATTGCCGTGGCATTAACGCCTTCATTCTCCACCGCTTCCTTCACGGTGTTGAAGACGGGAACCTGGTTTTGCCAAAGCTGACCCCCCTTGCCGGGTGTTACACCCGCCGCGACGGTGGTGCCGTAGTCCAGGGAAAGCCTGGCATGGAACCCGCCAAAGTTTCCCGTTATTCCCTGCACCAACAGGCGCGTGTCCTTGTTTACCAAAACGCTCATGATGGAGCCTCCCGAACCAGATTGACGATTTTCTCGGCCGCGTCTGCCAGCGAATCGGCCGAGACCAGGCTAAGGCCGCTCCGAGCGAGGAGTTCCTGACCAAGCTCCACATGGGTGCCTTCCAGCCGCACCACCAGAGGCACGGTAATATCCACGCTCCGGGCTGCCGCGATGATTCCCCGGGCAATGGTGTCACACTTCATGATTCCACCGAAAATGTTGACCAATATGCCTTTAACTTTGGGATCGCTGAGAATTATTTTGAAAGCGGCGGTAACTTGTTCGGTGTCGGCTCCACCTCCTACGTCGAGAAAATTGGCCGGTTCTCCTCCGAAATACTTGATAATATCCATGGTCGACATAGCCAGGCCAGCTCCGTTAACCAGGCAGGCTATGTTGCCATCGAGAGAGATGTAGCTGAGGTTGTGTTTGGAAGCCTCGATTTCCTTTGCGTCCTCCTCACTCAGATCTCGCAAGGCGGCGATCTCGGGATGGCGGAAAATGGCATTATCATCGAAGCTCATCTTGGCGTCGAGAGCCACCACGGTTCCTTCCCGGGTCAGAACGAGGGGATTGATTTCCACCAGGGAGGCATCCTTATTCCAAAACAGTTGGTACAAACCCTCCAGGCATTTCAACATGCCGGAAAAGGCAGAGCCGGAAAAATCGAGCCCGAAGGCAATTTGACGGGCTTGGAAAGGTTGGAGGCCCCGGGTGGGATCGACGTGAACCTTGGTGATTTTCTCAGGGGAGTCGGCGGCCACTTCCTCGATATCCACTCCGCCCTCAGGGGAGGCGATGATGACCGGCTTGGCCGCTTCCCGATCCATGAGAATGGCCAGGTAATATTCGTGCGCTATGTTTTCCGCTTGGGTAAAGTAGAGGGTTCGGACCTTTCTGCCGGCCAGTCCGGTTTGAGGGGTCACCAGGGTATTACCTAGCATTCTTGCCGCCACTTCCTTGGCCTCCCGTTTGGACCGCGTCAATTTTACCCCCCCTTGGAACCCGTCCGTGAAGACCCCCTTGCCCCGGCCGCCGGCGAGGATTTGGGATTTTACGACGATGACGTCGTCGTCCGGAAACTGGCTCAGGGCTTGGTCAAACTCATTTTCGGACTGAACGGCCACACCTTTGGATACCGGCACCCCGTATTGAGCCAACAAAGCTTTGGCGTGATATTCCTGTATATTCATGACAAAAAATTTTAAATGGGGATAAAACCCCAGCCCCCTGTAAAGGCAAGGGATTAGGAGCAATTTTCGGGTAAGGAGGGGCGTAAGGCCCGAAACCTTCTGCTTACCAACCCATGAGCCGCCGAATATTGCCGGCCAGGACGAGTTCTAAGCTTTCCTGGGACAGCCCGGACTTTGCAAGGTGATCAATGGCCAGGGAAAACCCGGGATCTCTCTGTTGTCCCGGAAATGTCTTCAGGGGATAATCGGTGCCAAAAAGTATTTTTTCCGGGCCGGTAATGCGGGAAATTTGCCCGAGGATTCCGGGTTCGTAGAGAAGGGGCAGGGCGGCGCAATCGAAATAGAGGTTGGGATATTCCCCGCCTCGGAAGGAGTTGGGATGTAGCAGGGGAAGGCGTCCGCCCAAGTGTGCCAGAATAAAATCCTGTTCCGGCCAGGATTGGGCCAGCCTCAGATAATCTTCCAGAGGAGTTGCAATTTTTCCGGGATGCGGAGGGGTTCGGGGATCGGTCACGTGCAAGGTTACCGGCGCTCTCCATGGTGCGATTTTTTCCATCACACTCTGCCAACATGCGTCCCTCAAGGAAAAGTTTTGGGCTTGAGGATGAATTTCCCCGACCCCGCAAAACCCTAGATCCCAGGCCCATTCGATGTCCTCCATAGTGGATGGGCCGGAGGGGGGATGAAGGGATACACAGGCGGAAAAGCGATCAGGATACCGATGAATCAACTCCGCGTAAAACCGGTTATGGATATGGCAGGAATCCGGATTTTGCCAATACCAGCCTTGAAGAACCACCCTTTCCACTTGAGCGGCATCCATGTCGCGCAGGGTTTGTTCGACGGTTGGCCATCCCTGCAAGCTGGGTCGGCGGGGTGGGGCGACACAATCTCGCCAAATGCTTTCGCCGTGCTTTTCAGCCCAGCCGATGGGATCGCGGGCCATGGCCTCGGTGAAGAGGTGGATATGGGAATCGATTACCGGCATAGTGGATGCGGAGAAGTGCCCGGTCCTAATCCTCCCTCCATCCTTACTGTGTGGCGATCTTGGTAAGGAGTCCCAGTTTCCGGGCGTTGGAGAACATCCAATAAAATATGGCGCCGGAAATAAAGAGGAACCCGATATTGATCCCGGCTGCGATCCAAAGTGAATTCCAATCCATAGAGCCGGTCTGGACGATTTCCCTCATTCCTTCGAAGACGTAAGTACTGGGAAGGCACCAAGCCACATGCTGCATAACTTTGGGGAGCGTATCGACGGAATAGAAAACGGCGGAAAACGGTTGAATCATAAAGGGAACGGCCCAAGCCAGGGACTCGGCGGCCTGTCCCCAACGAAGAATCAGAGAGATGGAAATCATGCCCAGAGAAAATCCGAATACCATGAGAAGGGCAAAAAAGGGCACCAGGCTCCATTCCAATTCGAAGAGATTAAAGGCGTAGAGGCCGAGGGCCATAAGGCTCATCACCACGACCACCACGGTCACGCGGAGCAGTCCCATGCAGGCGGTCGCGGCCAGGTACTCCTTGAGACGAATGGGCGCCACAAACAAATTGAGGAGATTGCGCGTCCACATGTCCTCCAGAAACGATAGGGCAACCCCCATCTGAGCGCGAAACAAGACATCCCAGAAAATAGTTGCCCCGATGAGAAAACGAATGAACAAGGCAAAATCCCCCGTGGTCTGTTTTTGAATAAACATGGTGAGAAAACCCCACACGAGGAGTTCCATAGCGGGCCAGAACACCAGTTCGAAACCGCGTACAGGATTCCGGACAAAGAGAAGGGAATAGCGCTGAACCAGCCCCATTATGACGCGGATGTTCATGATTTTTCCGAAGACAGGGGATCGACCACCTTCCCATCGCGGGCGATGTGGATAAAGACATCTTCCAGGGATGGTTGCCGGAAGTGCCGCTTTATTTCATCGGAGGAACCTTCCGCGATGATCGATCCGTTGTGCAGAAAGATTATGCGATCGCAAATGGTCTCGATATCTCGCATGTTGTGGGAAGTATAGAGAATGGACAGATTCCTCTCCTGTCTCAAGCGGTTGATAAGGGTGCGGACTTTATCGGCGATGTCCGGGTCGAGGCTGGCGGTCGGTTCATCGAGTAGCAGGAGCTCGGGATCGTTAATAAAAGCCTTACACAAATTCAACTTGGTGGATTCACCGGAGGAGAGTTGGCCGCTGATACGGTTTTTCAGGTGCTCGATTTCGAAGAGGTTCATCATTTCCTCCGCTTTTTCCCGGACCCGTTTTACCCCGTAGAGTCGGGCAAAAACGCGCAGGTTTTGCCATACGGTCAAATTGTTGGGCAGGTTGGCGTAAGAGGAGGAAAAATTTATGCGGGAAAGGATGCGGATGCGGTGTTGTTCGAAGTTTCGGCCAAAAATTTCGATAGCGCCTGAGGTCGGTTTAATGAGTCCAAGCATCATTTGCATGGCGGTGGTTTTACCGGCCCCATTGGCTCCCAAGAGCCCTAAAATCTCTCCTCGTCGGAGCGACAGGGAGAGGTTGTCGACGGCCAAGGTCTCCCCGAAAGACTTGGATAAATTCCTGGTTCGCAGTATGGGAGAAGCCATGCCAGGGAGATTTTCATCACTTTTTAGGGCTCAACAAGCAGAAATCCCCCAAATGGCGCTTGATATCCATAAAGCAAGGGACTTTGCTCGACTGAAACTACATCTTTTTCAACTGCTAACCCTAAAATTGAAAGGTAACCTACGTGAATAAATCCGAACTTGTAAGTGATGTTGCTGACCGGACTAATCTATCAAAAAAAGATGCTGCAAATGCATTGAGGGCTGTCCTCGACATTGTAGCTGATTCCCTGGCCGAGGGGGAGACTGTTTCCCTGGTGGGATTTGGCAATTTTTCCGTGTCACGCAGAGATGCCCGGACGGGACGCAATCCCCAAACTGGCGCTGAAATCCACATTCCCGCTCGAAATTTGGTCAAGTTTTCCGCGGGTAAGGCGCTCAAGGATGCGGTTCAATAAAATCATCCTGAGGAAAACTTTGAAAAAGGCCGGAACTTCCGGCCTTTTTCATTATTATTGCTTGCTATCGTAATTTTCATCACCCTGACTAAACCGCTGCTGAAAGTGGACCAATTTCAGTTTGTTCTTTAAACTATAACAGAAAAAGCCGTGAGAACCGGCTGCAGTCGCGCTACGGTATCAAACCGCTCACTCCCGGCGAGTGAAGGAGTTGGCCAAGGGTCCGGTCAAGTTCGAGTTTGGAGTCCGACTTCTGTTTGAAATATCCAATAAATTGCCGCGTCAGCAAGAAATGGAATTGAGCTAACGTATTTTTCATACGGACCCAATTTTCGTCCCCGGTTTGGTATTCTGTGGGATAGCAGTTCTGTTGAGCGGCGCCACAAAACCAAACACATGAAAATTACATTCCGCGCCAGAACAGTAATTGAAGTGCCGGCACTCGGCTTTAGCGCCGTAGTGGGGCTCATCACGCAAACCCTGACACCAGGGCAAGACACCTCCAACCATCTGCTCGATGAGCATGTGGTGGTGGCCAACCGGACCGAGGTGCCTATTGGAAAAGTTGGCAGTTCGATTGAAATCCTCACCTCGGTTGATTTCGAACCACTGAAGCAGTCTTTTCTTCTCGAAGCCTTGAGGTTGGTTCCCGGTTTCTATTTAAGGAACAACGGAGGTCCCGGACAGGTTTTCGGTATGACCACCCGGGGCCTGAACACAAATCGCCCCGTCGTACTCATTGATGGAATCGAAGTGAGCAATCCCGCTTCGGGCGAGATCATTAATCTTGGCACGCTTTTCCTTTTCCAGGTCGAACGCGTGGAAATTCTCAAGGGGTCGAATAGCACCATCTATGGCGCCGATGCCCTGGCTGGGGTTATTAGCATATCCAGCAAGGATGGCAAGGGGGAGCCCGGATCATCGCTGAATTTGATGGCGGGATCTCATGACACTTTGCAAGTCGGAGCGGCGACCTGGGGTGAATCCGGAGACTGGAATTACCGTGTCGCCGTGTCCTCTTACGATTCGGAGGGTTATTCGGCGCAGCCGGCAGACTTCGGGGATGCCTGGGCCGACGATGATCTCTACCGTAACGTCAATGGCTCGATCAATATCGGCTACGACATCAGTGATACCTCCTCCCTTCACTTTCTGGGTTATTACGTGGACTCGAAGGCAGAGTATGATCCGGGCAATCCGGGCTTCATATTTGGAGAACCCTTTGCCCATAACTACACCCTGACCGAGCAGCTTTTTGGCAAAGTGGGCATGAATTTCGAACCCCGAGAATCCTGGGCATCTACCCTGAGCGTCGGTTATAACAATACCGATACCTTCAGCATGTCTTCCTTCCCCTTCGCCAGCCAAGGGGATCGTTATGAAGCGGATTGGCTCAACACGGTTCACATTTCCGAAACTTATCGTTTGGTTGCAGGATTGGAGTACGAAGAAGAGGAACATTTATCCGACTCGGGAAAACGCGATGAAACTTCGCTGTTTCTTGAAAACCTTCTGAGCCTGAATTCCGCCTTGGCTTTAACCTTGGGTGGGCGGTTCGATGACAACAGCGCTTACGGGGAAGAAACGACCTACCGGGGAACCTTTAGTTATGACTTGAAAGATTCCGATAACCTCGCCTTGAGAACGCGCGGATCTTTCGGAACCTCTTTTCAAGCCCCCACCTTCTTCCACTTGTTCAGTTTCTTCGGAAATCCATTGGTGAACCCCGAATCCGGCCGGGGTTTGGATCTCGGTTTGGAAGGGACCGTTCAGAACGGGCCTGCCTCATTTGCCCTGACCTTCTTTGACTACCAGGTGAAGGATAAGATAATCTATGACTTCGCCAGGAATAGCTTCTCCAACCAGGAGACCTATGAAAGCTCGGGTTTGGAGACCTTGGCAAAGGTGAAGCTCCATTCCTCTCTCTCCTTACAGCTCTCCCATACTTATGTCCGGGCCGAATATGAAGATGGGACCGAGGCCGAACGCGTGCCGCGCAACCTGTATTCGGCACAGCTCAATTGGGAAATTCCGGAGAAAAAGTTGGGGATCCACATGAGCCATTATTGGGTGGGATCGCAATACAGCCTGCGCCGTGACAGGGAAAAAATGCCGGGTTATGGGACGGCCAATTTTGCCGTGACCTACGCCTACAGGGACGGGATGGATATCTGGCTGCGAATCGACAACCTTTTTGATAGCGAATTTCAGGAGGTAAGGGATTACAACACGCCCGGATTATCCATCTATTCCGGTTGGAATTTCAGGTTTTAGGGGCCAGCCGGGGTCATGCCGTAGAAAAGTGATGCCTTCCGGGGTCAGTCGTTGATTTTTGACATGTCCCCATGTTGAAAATAAATGCCTGACCCCTTTGCGCATGCAGGAAGGGGGCGATTATTGGATTCCGAGCAGCTCTGCCCTTTTGGAAACGGCCCACTTCGAATCGCCGCTTTTGAGTCGCAAAAGCCGTAGTATTGCATCGATTAATTTGGGTCCATTGTAACGCCATGGAATATTCCAGTAACGCATGAGATATTGAAAGGGCCAATCTTTCTGGCCCAGCTTGCGTAGCTCCCGGCCCCAGGTTATCAAGAGCAGTTGGTTGTTTTGCTTGTCCCGGGCTCTCCTTCCGGGCGAGGCGCTTACGTGATGGAGAACTACACTTTTTCCGGCCACAATGTGACGATAACCCTGTTGCCCCAAGCGCAGACAGAGATCTATGTCCTCACACCCATTGTGAAACCGTTCATCGAACCCGCCCAGGCCTAGAAATAGGCGTCGACGTATCATCATGCAAGCTCCGGTTACGGCGGGAAATTGCCGGTAGCGAAAGGGGAAGATGAAGGGGTAGTTTTTTCCATAATGATCGGGCAGACCGACCAGGTCGAAAACAACCCCGGCGTGGTCGATTGCCTGGGTTCGGATATCTTTTTGAATATTACCCACCGCGCCAACCCTGAGGTGTTTCCGATAAACCTCCAGCATGGGTTCCAGCCAACCGGGCAGCAGAACCAGGTCGTTATTCAACAGGCCCAGCAATTGGCCACGAGCCAGTTTGGCTCCACGATTTATACTTTTGGCAAAACCCGACCGTTCAGAATTAGTGTAGACGCGAACGTTGCCATGGTTGAGGGCGGCCAGATACTCGGCCGTCCCATCGCTGCTGCGGTCATCGACAAAGATAAGTTCGTAATCGATGTGACCAACGGTGGCAAAAAAACTGGCCGTAAAGTCTCGGGTGCAGTCCAACCGGTTGTGCACGGCAACGATAAAGGAGATAGCAGGATATGGCTCCGTTGGGTCCATAGATCCTCTATGGTCTTCCTCATCATTTCGGGGGCAATCCTATTTGATCTCCTGGGGAGTGGTTCCCCAACCTTCAACATACTGTAAATAATTGACGTTGACTTTCATGAATGATTATAATAATTAGTAACAAACAAACGAAAAGAGCATACTCCTGCTGACATTAATCACACACCTGTTAGTATGCATGCAAAGAGAACGTAGCAGATATGCGTTCCGAATGTGAGAAACCGAAGAGAGCCAATCCTCCTAAATTCAATCTAACCCAAATTTTTAACTGCAATCTGGCTGATCTACAAAACGACAGAGGCGAGAACTAAAGGCGCTATCCCTTCGAATTGATTTTGCCTACGCAATTAGTCGATTCACTGGCCTACAAACCAAGAACCACCGATCCTACATGAATAGAACACACCAAACCAAGACGAAGGCGGCGCTAATAGCATGCGGCCTTCTCGGCGCTTCCTTCACAGGCTGGGCCCAAAACGACTCGGCAGAGGATCAAGAGGTCTTCGAACTCTCGCCCTTCATCATCGATGCCTCGCAAGATGAAGGTTACTACGCCTCCCAGACGATGGCCGGCGGGCGACTCAACCAGTCCCTGAAAAACACCGGAGCGGCCATCCAGGTCGTCACTAAGGAGTTCATGGACGACCTTGGAGCCACCGGCATCGAGGAGCTACTCCAGTACACTACTAGCTCCGAAGTCGCTGGGATTGTCGGCAATTTCACTGGAGCAGACCTAGGAGCTACAGGTGAAACCAGTACAGGAAACGCCAGACGCGATCCGGATGGCACGGCGCGAATCCGCGGACTGACCCCTCCGGACCGTACGCGAAATTTTTTCGTTACCGACATTCCCTTCGACTCCTACAATACCGAACGCGTCGACATCAATCGCGGGGCTAATTCCTTCCTTTTCGGCCTGGGATCTCCAGCCGGATTGATCAATAGTGGTATGGCCCAAGCGCGTTTCCGCGATGACAATGAGATTAGCACTCGGATCGGATCTGGTGGAGAGAATCCCTCTTACCGCGGGTCATTCGGCATCAATCGGGTACTCATCGAGGATAAGCTAGCCATTCGCGTCAACGGTCTAGCGGATCGCACCCAATACCGTCAGCGCCCAACTTACAAGAATGACGACCGCATCTACACCGCCTTCACCTTCCGGCCTTTCGGAAACTCCAATACCGTCATTCGCGGTCACATGGAGCGCGGAGAAATTGTTGGCAATGCTCCCGACGTGCTCTTGCCGCAGGAAGGCCTATCGACCTTTCTAGATCGTCCCGCCCAATTCGATACCACCTTTTTCGCTCGCAATCGCTGGAACCGAGAAGGCGCGACACAGCAACAATTTGACAGGCTATCGGACGAGGAACAAGCGTCATACATTGCATCAGGTTATCCCATCCTCCTTGAGGATGATCCCAATACAGTGGATAATGAATCGAGAGGCTACGATGGCATCGGATGGAGCAATGGCGCTTGGGGTTTTGTCTGGGACGGGAGCAATGGCCGAAATCCCGGTTTCGCCTACACCGATCAGATTCGGGGTAATAGTATCGATCGCAGAACAGATAGAAAAAAGGACCAAGACGAAATCTTAAATTACTGGAGCGTACTAATAGGCAGAAACTCAGGATCGCCTCGAGGCATATATGCCGGAAACCTTAGCGACATAAAGGGTACGGGCTGGCTCGACCAAGGGTTCACCAATTTGGATACCTTCGATTTCAGCCGCAGCAACCTTGGCTGGGACAACGATTTCTACTCGCGCGATCTGTTCAATTACAACCTGGTGCTCCAGCAGTCCGTGTGGGAGGGGAAAGGAGGATTCGAAATCGCCTTCGACTACCAAGACCTTTACCGCGATAGCTATACGGCATTCAACGCAGGAAACGCAGTCGTCACCTTTGACACCAATCAGACACTCCTTCTTCCACTGGACCCCAATTACATCGAATCCGGCAATTACGACCCATTGCCCAATCCGAATTTCGGACGACCGATGATTCTGACCAAAGCAGGGAGACGAGTGAATGACGAGCAGCGGCAGTCCCTCCGTTTCACGGGATTCGTCAAACACGACTTCGCCGATAGTCTGAACAATGACAATCTGGCCAAGATCCTGGGCAATCACACCTTGACCATTCTCGGCGACGAAAACGTTTACAAAGAGCGACTGATCAATTTCTCGGACAACGCTTTCGGAAATCCGGATCCCGTTCTGTCTATCGGCGCCGCCGATGCCCAGTTTGTCGGAAACGGAGTCCGGCAAGTGCCCAACAATATATATATTGGTCCGCCTCAACCTGGAGCGCTCGAGCCCGGCTGGTCCCTCAGCGACTTCACACTCACTCCAGCGGATTACAACCTGCGCGGCACAATCGGCCAAAGCTTCCCCAAGCTATACTGGGACCTTGGACCCGAGTACACCTATGAATCCGTCTTAGACGATCTAAGGGGGGGCACCGGAAACGAGCAATTTCTATGGGGAACCTTTACCCCTCTCGAAACGCCCGACAAGAACGTGCGCCGACTACAAACGACCACGACCTCTTTGGCGGTCAATACTCAGTCCGAGATTTTCAACGAGCTCCTGATCGTCAATATGGGTTATCGCGAAGATACCGTTGAAACTTTTATCAACACGGAACCCATCCTCGTTGGCCGCGACGAAATTCCGGATGTAAGCCCAGAAAATTGGGACGTGTTCGATGGCAACTTCATAGAGAAAAAATCGAGTATCTTCGGTTACGGCGGAGTGCTTCGCTGGCCAAAGGATCTGATTCCACTGCCAGAATCGATTGTCGACATCACCCTACATTACAACGAAACCCAAAATTTCGTGCCGGAAACAACTCGAGTCGACCAATTTCGCGAGCCATTACCGTCGCCTACCGGCACGAGCAAAGACTATGGCATTAGCTTATACATGTTCGAAGACAAGTTCGTCGCTCGTATCAATTGGTTCGATGCAAAATTGTCGAATGCGACCGCAGGAGTGTCTGGCGTATTCAACAGCATTCAGAGTCGCGGATTTCAGTATTGGGGACGCTTAAGCAGAAACATTCAAGAAGTCACGGGGCATACTGTGGACGAAATTGCTGCCGATCGATCGCTCCTCGTCGTCGATCCGGACTTTGCGGATCAGAATATCGTGATCGACCCGGACACAGGCCTCGACGACGAGTTTGAGCTGCCCTTCGATGAAGGTCAAGTCCGGATATTCCTGTAAAAACGAATTGGCATAATCTCCATTTGGTTCATTCAGATTCTAATTGACGGTCATGCTGCCAGACGGGCCAGGTCCGGATCTTCCCAGCTACTGTCCGGGTCGGTTGCCATCTGTCTTAGACGCTGTTTGAGGTAGGGTTTCATCCGCACCCCTCGCCAGCCTTCCGAGGCGTCCACCAACACGGCAAAGACCAACGACAAGCCGCTTGCCTCCGAAGTAAAACGAGGTATGACCTTGGTGCGCCTGCGTCCCTCCCCAAAGAGCCTCTCCAATAAGTTGGTGGTGCGGATGCGAGAGCGATGCGCCAAGGGAAACTTCAACGCCGTGAGCGCCTCTTCCAGATCCTGTCCCAGACATTTCATGGCCGCCGGAAAGCTCTCCTGGTAATCGGCCATGATCTTTTGGGCCTGCTCAAAGCCCTCCTGGTAGCTCCGCGCCGTGAAGGCCTTGTAGATGAGCTTCTTCAGGGTGGGCCGGGCCACTTGAGGAAGCTTGGTGAGAATGTTGCGCATCTTGTGCACCTGACAGCGTTGCACCAGGGCGCCGGCAAACTTCCTTCTGACCGCTTTGCGCAATCCCACGTTACCGTCGATCACACACAACAACGGATCGTTCAGCTCGCGCATCTTCATATCTTCGATGAAAGCTTCCCAACACGCTTTGCTTTCTTTGTCCCCTATGGCCATGTGTACCAACACTTTGCGGCCCTCCCAGGTCATCCCATAGGCGCACAGAACCGCCACCGGCCTTTTGTCTTCGGGCCGGAGTTTCAGATAGGTTCCGTCCAAAAACAAATACATCAGCTCCAACTCCTCCAAAGCGCGATCCTGCCACCTTGAAAAGGCGCCTCGCAGACTCTGACACACTTCGCCTATCACGCTACGTCCCGTGCCCTCTACTCCCAACGCTTCCAGCAAGGCAGACTCGATGTCGCGCTGACTCATCCCTTTGACATAAAGCATGGGTACCAACTCCAACAAGCGCTTGGAACGCTTGCCGATAGCACGCAGCCAAACCGACTCGAAGGGCTCCAGACTCTCGCGAATTTGGGGAACTTCCAGCTCAATGGTTCCTTCGGCGGTGTGCACCCGTTTGCTCTCGTAGCCATTGCGGTAACCCCGCAGCGACCCGTTGTTGTTTCTCTCATAGCGATCTCTTCCTAAAAAATCGCTCACCTCGGCCTCCAGGGCCTTCTGCAGAATCAACTGGGCACCGCGCCGGGCCGCTTCTCCCAGCGGGTCAACATCACTGACCAATCCCTTCATTAGGGCTTGCTCCATTTTCTCACTCGGTGCTATTCTTCGTCTCTTCATGGTGTGATCTCCTGATTTCATGTTTTCGGGGCCTCCTTTCTCCCCCGTGGCTTATGTTTAATTTCGGGAGATTACACTTTTTTCCTTTTTACAGGAAGATTAGGACATCACCTCGATGAAGCAGTGCTCCGAAAATGGGGGAACCTGGAAAGGGCGTGGGACGCTCTCGCTCCGCTGACTCCCACTGTGCAGGATCCTAGAATCATAGACGCCTATAATCTGCGCTTTCAATCTAATGGTGACGTGGAATCGCAGAGCCCCGGCAATGTCGCCGATACACAATCCGTCAATGCTAAGGGCATGGAAGCCGAGTTCATATTCAATCCGAGCAGAAGCTAGCGCATCGCCTTCAATGCCGCTCAGCAAAAGGTCGTTATAGACGATGTCGCTCCAAGACTAGGCAAACTGGTTGACGAGTTGTGGGCGCCTTATCTGGCAGAGTTTGGCGACCTCGACTGGGGCGATCCCACCGAGCCGCCCAGAGGAGACAATATCCGAGATCAAACCTATGACCGGCTTCTCGACTATTATGCCGTCAAAGGCGAAGAAGGAAAACCCACCTCCGAGCAACGGGAATGGCGCTTCAATTTCGTCAACAACTATACCTTCCGAGAAGGTAAGCTTAGGGGCTTCTCTGTCGGAGGCGCTGCCCGCTGGCAGGACAAAGCCTCTGGCGGGTTTCCCATCAGTTGGGTAAAAAACGATGGCAGTGGTGAAGGTGTGCCTCTTGGTGAGAACTCTCATATCGAGCCCGATGTCTTGAATCCATTCTACACTGACACGGATCTCGCGATTGATCTCATCTTCGGCTATAGGAAGAAGATCTTCGGCAAGGTTGACTGGAAAATGCAGGTCAACCTTCGGAATGTTCACAATTGGGATAACACCGACGTGGACGCCATTCGCTTCCAACCGGACGGTTCTGTCGCACGAGCTCGCTTCGCGCCCCCAAGGCAGATATTCTTAACCAATACCTTCCGCTTCTAGTGTGGTGTCTCGTTAATTTGTTCACACAAACGGCGGGCAGTTTCGAGGTCGCGGGGGAAGGGGTCAAGACGTAAAAAGTTATGCCTTACAGGGTCAGTCGTCTTGTAAAAGTGTATGGAGTGCAACGGAATACCGCCCCGTCGGGGTCATTTCTTGTAATCGTGCATGCCAATGCAGGATTTAAGAATTGACCCCTTCCTGCATGTGCAAAGGGGTCAGGCATTTATTTTCAACATGGGGACATGTCAAAAATCAACGACTGACCCCGGAAGGCATTACTTTTCTACGGCATGACCCCGACTGGCGTCCATACTATATTTCTCTACAAACGCGCTTAACTAGAGCCTATCCCAGGAGGTTTAAGCCACTGACGGGCAAGGGATTAGGCTAAGAAAAAGTCGGGCGAAAGGAGGTGAAAATCCTCGATTCGCCCTGAATAGAGCTTCTATAATTTGGTATGAACGAATTAATAGAACCCAATTCTGCTGATACGGTAACCTTTCAAAGTTTTCTTCGTCCAGCTTTAACCCCGGTTTTGCGCAATCGTGATTATGACCGTCTGGTGGAGGATTTGCGGCAACTCGATGATAATCTGACCCAAGGTGGGTTGGAAGAAATGGCCATCCGCTTCGGTTTGTCGCAGTTGCCGCCGGGCGCCTCGGGCGCTGTGCGCAACAGGAAAGCGCAGTTTGCGCTTTACTCGCTACGGGTGGAGTTGCTGCGTCATTTGCTGGGTCTTCCAGGCTTTGAAGCTTTTTCCATGACGTTGGCCAGCAGTGATCTTTTGACCGATTTTTGCGGATGCCGCAGTCTGGTTGGGGTGAGGTGGACCTCGAAGAGTACGCTGCACCGCGCCTCGAAGTTGTTCACCGATGAACAGTTGCGCGGGTTCAACACACGGTTGGTTGAGCTCGCGGGCGATCAGAGCAATTGCTGGCAACTGGGAGTGGAGCAGGCGGAGGATCTTTCGGTTTGCCTGGTCGATTCGACCTGTCTGGAGGCAAACATTCACTTTCCGGTCGATTGGGCGCTTTTGGGTGACGTGACGCGCACCTTGCTCAAAGCGGTGAAACTGATTCGGGCTGAATCCCTGTTGCATCGGATGCCCGATTCACCGGATCGCCTGCTGAGGCGCATGAACAAGCTCTGTATCGAGATGACGCATACTTACCGCAAGAAGGGAGCGGCGAAGGCTCGCAAGAAGATCTTGCGCAAGATGAAACGATTACTCAAACGGGTCGGCGCTCACGCCCTGCGACACCGCAATCTGCTGGAGGCCCGTTTCAGGCAAACCCGTTTTAGCCGAGCCCGCGCCGAACAAGTCATCAGGCGTATTGATGAACAACTCGCCTTGCTGCCCCAAGTAATTGAGCAAGCCCACGAACGCATCATCGGCGGACGTCTGGTCAAAAACCACAAGAAGATCCTCAGTGTCTACGAAAGAGATATCACTGTAATCGTGCGGGGCAAGGCGGGCGCGCAGACCGAGTTCGGCAACGAACTGTTTATGGCCGAGAGTCCCGGCGCAATGATCATTGATTATATGCTCTACGGCAAAACCGCTCCTTGGGAGGGAGATAAATTAATCGAAAGCGTGCAGCGCCAACAGTCCCTCAAAAGGCAACAAGACCTGGAGTGGGCCGTGGCCGACCGGGGCTTCGATGGGGCAGCTACACGTAAGGCATTGCAGCGGGTGAGGGTGAGCAGCCACATTTGTCCGAAAAGTCCGGTCGCATTGGAAGCCCGCCTCAAGGAGCCTGATTTTTACCGCTGGCAAACCCGCCGGGCCAGCACCGAGGCGCGCATTGCCATTGTGAAAAACCACGGCGGCGGACGTGTCTGGCGCGCCAAAGGCTTAAAACACCGCAGGCTCGCAGTGGGGTGGAGCGTGCTCGCCCACAACCTCGCCTGGATCAGTCGAAAAGTCAGAAAAGAGAGGGTCGAAGCTCAAGCTAAGGCGGCTTGAGCCTTCGGCGCCGTCCCACGCGCTGATCAAAACAGAAGGCGCCAGCAGTGGCAAGGCCGCCGCATGCCCGAAATCCGGCATCAGGCTCAATAATTTGAATCCGGGTGAGTTTGAAAGCCGCAGCAAGGCTCGAATCGAGCGCAACTGAGAAAATTTTGGTCCTGCAAATGCTGCTCGTTTTCCTACTCGTTTAAAAATCCCGGTTTCTGGGATAGACTCTAACTAAGCGCCATTCGAGTCAGCCTTTTATTTGGCGAACCCCTGGAGGATCATCCAATCGAGGAAGCGATCTGGCCAGGAGGATATAGGCAGTCCACGTTGCCGAATCCCGTAGCCGTGCCCGCCTTCTGAATACACATGCAATTCTGCTGAGACTCCGGCCTTCAGAAGTGCGAGGTAAAATTGGGCGCTGTTCTGTGAGGAAAGGTTGTCGTCGTGTGCGTGGACCAGAAATGTCGGTGGAGTCGATGAAGAGACGTGTTTTAAGGGTGAGAATCGAGTGATAAGTTCCGAGTCGGCTTTGGAGCCGAACATGCGTTGTTTGAATGCTTCGTTCGTCGCCAGACGTTGGTCGAGCTCGATCAGTGGATAAATGGGTGCGATGAAGTCGGGTCGGCCGCTCAACCGCTCCAAAGGATTCGATATGTTTGGTTTCCCTTTATCATACAATGTGCCCGCTGCCGCGGTTAGATAGCCACCCGCGGAAAATCCCATCAGGCCGACTTTGTTTGGATCCAGGTCCCATGAGTCGGCGTTTTGCCGCACTAGCCGAATGGCACGCATTGAGTCGGGCACAGATGCATTGTAGACGTGAAAGTTGCTTTCAGCATGAACGACCCGGTATTTGACCACGATACCGGTAATCCCTTGTGAATTGAGCCAGCGTGCGATGTCGTGACCTTCCTTGTCGATGGCAAGATGCCCAAAGCCTCCACCGGGAAGTATGATTATAGAGGTTCGCAGTTCATTGGGTTTGGAGGGGAAATAAACCTTCATGGTGGGCGTGGAGATATCTTTGACGGATCGGTCCAGCTTCACGTCTGCGCCATCTTCGATGGTTCGTTCTTTCCAGACCTCTTTTAGCTGCACAGATTTACCACCGGGTAATCCTTCCGGCCAAAGTGGAATTTCAAGGGGTTCCTGCGCCGCATGCCCCAGCAGATTCACCAGTATGCAGACGAGAAAGGCGGGGATCCGTTTGTTGACTTTCACAAGTCGGATTTTTGATGAACCAAACAACAAAAGCAATCCCACTCTTGAGATGAGCAGACAGATTTGTGAGAAATGCGGGTTAGTGTCATGTCCCAGAAATTTCCTTGCAGGCCCGTCGGGGTCAGGCCATAATTTCCGGGATCGGGTCGGCTCCTTCGGTGCCGACCAGTCTTTTATCGAGGCCGCCGTGGAGAAAGGTGAGGTTGTTGGGATCGAGCCCCATAAGCTGAAGAACGGTGGCGTGCAGGTTTTTCACGTGGAGGGGGCGTTCTACCGCGCTGTTGCCCAATTCATCGGTCGAACCAATGGTACTACCGCCTTTCACGCCGCCGCCGGCCATCCACATGGTAAACCCGTAGGAGTTGTGATCGCGTCCCGTGCCTTTGGCATATTCCGCAGTCGGTTGCCGTCCAAATTCACCGCCCCAGATGACCAGGGTTTCGTGGAGCAGGCCTCGTCTTTTCAAATCCTTGAGCAGACCCGCAATCGGTTTGTCCGTGTCTCCGGCGTGCTTATTGTGATTGACCTCGAGATCACCGTGCGCATCCCAGTTGTAATCATTGTGGGCGCCGCCCGAGTAAATCTGGATAAACCGAACTCCGCGTTCCACCAAGCGTCTGGCCAACAGGCATTTGGTCCCGAAATCCCTGGTGCGCTCCCGGTCCAAACCGTAAAGCCGTTTTGTTTCGTCGGTTTCCTGGGCCAATTCCACCGCTTCGGGGGCGGTGCTCTGCATTTTGTAGGCCAACTCGTAGCTGGCGATCCGGGCTTCCAAGTTGGTGTTGTCGTATCGGCTTTTCAAATGTTCCCGGTTCAGATGGTTCAGGCTCCGGATGATGCTCTGCTGTTCACCGGAAGGCATGTTCTGAACGCTTTTGAGGTTGAGAACGGGATTTCCGCTACTGCGAAAGGTTGTTCCCTGGTAGCTGGCCGGCATATATCCGCTGGACCAGTTTTTCGCCCCGCTGATGGGTCCGCCGGACTGGTCCAGCATGACGACGTAACCGGGTAGATCCTGGTTAACGGTACCCAGCCCATAATTGACCCAGGAGCCGAGGGAAGGGCTCCCACTGACGATGGACCCCGAGTTCATCATGAGCATGGCCGATCCGTGAATGGGGGAATCGGCCTGCATGGATTTTAAAAACGTTATGTCGTCCACGCAGGTGGCCAAGTGGGGAAAGAGATCCGAGACCCATTGGCCGGATTCTCCATATTGACTGAATTTCCATTTGGGCCCGACGACCCGGCCCTCGCTTTTGCGTCCACCACGGCCGAAGGTGTTTACCTTGACCGTTTTCCCATCGAATTTGAACAATTCCGGTTTATAATCGAAGGTATCCACGTGGCTGGGGCCGCCGTACATGAAGAGGAAGATGACCTGTTTCGCCTTGGCCGGGAAATGCGGGGTCTTGGTGGCGAGGGGCCCCTCAGCGGTGGAAGCATGGAGTGCATTGAAGAATTCGTCCTGGCTTAGGAGGCCGGTCAAAGCCAACGAACTGAAACCTCCCCCTACCGTGGTGAGAAATTCGCGACGGGCCATGCGACGGCAGAAATTGGGTGTCGGGGGCATGGCTAGTCCAGAAAGATGAATTCGTTCAGGTTCAACATCACCAGGGAGAAGCGTTCCAGGGCGGTGGAAAGATCATGACCGTAATTTTGCCTCATCAATTCAATCAAGTCGACAGAATTTTGCAGTTCCACCGGTTGGGGTGGGCGACCCAGTACCAATTGAAAACCCCGCTGGACCAGGCTAAAAGGATCGCCCGGGGCTGATTTTCCGATGCGCTGGGCCAGTAATCTGGCATGATCGTTGGCAAATTTGCTATTCATCATGGCCAGGGCTTGGGCCGGTACCGTGGTGTTGAACCGCACCGGGCAGGATACATCGGTATCGGCGACATCAAAGGTAGACATCATGGGGTCCAGCAGGGAGCGCCGGACAAAAGTGTAGATACTGCGCCGATTCTGATGGTCGGGCCCGGCATCGAGTCGCCATCGCTTTGCCGCCAGGGATGCGGTTTGAAGGACTTCTTCCGGCAGGGTGGGAAACACACTGGGACCGCCGACCTGAGGATCGAGATTTCCCGCAACCTTCAGGACTGAGTCCCGAATTTCCTCGGCCGTCAACCGCCGCATATTGTAACGCCAGAAATGGTCGTTGAGCGGATCGACGGCCAGGGCCTGATCATTGGGGGCGGAAGTCATGCGGTAGGTTTTGGAAGTCATGATGAGCCGGTGCAAGGGCTTCATTCTCCAGTCGTTTCGAACAAATTCCTGGGCCAGCCAGTCCAACAGTCGGGGATGGGTCGGCTCTTGGCCCAATTTGCCAAACTCGTCGCTGCTTCGCACCAGACCACGGCCAAAGTGATGTTGCCAGATGCGATTTACCGCTACGCGTGAAGTGAGCGGATTCCCTTTACTGGCGATCCAACGGGCCAGGTTGAGACGGGAATCTTTCTCCCTATCTTCAGGGTGAGCATCTCCCGCTTGGGCTAAAATCTCCGGAAAAGCCGGGTAGACTTGTTCTCCATGGGCTCCTGGAGTTCCCCTCAACAGGACATGTGTAGGTTTTTGCTCGTCGCCATTAAACGCTGCCGTTACCATGGCATCTTGTAGTTGTTGCTGGAGTGGTGTATATTGCTTCCAGGCGGCAATTTCCGCTTCCTCGGCGGAGGCCAGGTCTCCCCCTTCCGGCTGACCTTTATCCGAATTGTTGGTCACCCGGGACTGTAACTTATTCCAGGACGAGGTTATCACCCAGGGAATTTCCCCGTCTTCACGCACCCAGGTGAGGTTGAGGGTGGGGTTGCGGGCTCCACTCACCACCAGGGTCAGGTCGTGGTCTCCGGCGGTTAAATCGACACTGAAATTTTCCTGAATTTGGTTGGAGCCAGTTTTGGCGAATACCAGTTTATCTCCTATATACATCCAACCGCCACCAAGAATTGTGGCCCTGAAATTTTGCCTGCCGCCCACCGGTATGTGTATCCGACCCCGTATCGCCCAAGCGGCCCCAGGATTATCGAACCTCGAAATCCCCGACAGATCCCTGGCCAGAAGGATGGCCCCGTCGCCCAAGGCGCCTTGGGCGATGAAATCAACTTGGTCCGGATCGGGAAGGGATTCGATCCAGGTCTCCGTGGTGAACCCATACCTCAGGTTGGAGGGGAATAAGGTGGTCTCGGTTCCCCGGGAACCAGCCCGGTTTAAAATCCGGTTTATTGCCTCCCAGGACTTTAGCCGCGCTACAATGATTTGGTCGGTAGCCGCTTCGATTTTTTCATCCAGCTCCCGCTGCTCCTTCTTGGAGAAAACGGTACGACTCATGGCATCCTCATTGCGAATTCGGGACGGAATAGCCAACTTGCGCAGGTGAGCCAGGAAACTGTAATAGTCTTTTTGTGAAATGGGATCGGCCTTGTGATCGTGGCATCTGGCGCAGGACAAGCTCATGGCCAGGGTGGAACGACTGACGGTATTGATGATATCGTCGTAGTAGTCGTAATAAAACAGCTCCAGATCGGCCGGTTCGTCGTCGTAAAGACCCAACCGTAGAAACCCGGTGGCGATTATGGATTCCGGGGTCGGATGTGGCAAGACATCCCCGGCGATTTGTTCGAGGATAAACGTATCGTAGGGCTTATCCGCATTGATAGCGTCGATGACATAGTCGCGGTATTTCCACATATTTCGCTTGTCCAGATCCCGCTCGTAACCGTTCGATTCGGCCCATCGCACCGCATCGAGCCAGTGACGCCCCCATTTTTCACCGTAATGCGGTGAATCCAGGAGTTGGCCGATGAAGCGAATCCATGCGTCCGGAGCCTCATCGGCCAGGAAATCGTCCACCTGTTTTTGGGATGGCGGCAACCCTGTCAGGTCATAACAGGCCCTGCGCAGGAGGACCAGCTTGTCCGCCTGGGGGCTGGGTGAGAGCTGCTCATTTTGCAGATTTTCAAAGATGAAGGCATCAATGGGATTTTGCTCCCATTCGGCATTGTTTACGGCGGGAGGTTGGATCGTACGCACCGGATGATAAGCCCAGTGTTTTGCGGCGTGATCGGAAGATTCCTGGGCTGCAAGTCCCCCCACGGAGGCAAGGACCACCAAGGCCAGAGTTCCGAAAGATGGCCATAGGGTCAGCGCTTTGTTGTGCAGTAATGGCATTGGGCTTACGAGGACAACCCATTTTCCAATCGTCCCGTTCTCTTTACAAGGGAAAAGGATATCGCTGCCTTAGGCGCGTGAATCGGCTCATTTCTTTCCGTATTGGTCCTCCAGGGTAGCGGACTCCTCGCTCTTTTTGTCAGGCTTGCGGTGCAGGTAACGTCCAATCAGGGCCAGAAGGATAAGGGCCGCTACCAAAAGGAAGGATCCTATCGGACCGTATTCCGCCATGCGTTGGTGAATCCCCTCCAGGAGTACGGCCCAAACATAGATGGCGATGTAAGTGGCGCAAAGAACGATGGCGACATTGCGCCAGGGTTTGAAATTGAGAAAAAAACCGACGATACAACCGACGACCGGTCCGGTCATCCAGAAGGGAATGAAGACAAAAAGCATGAGGCCGATCATACCGTATCTACGCACCCACTTACGATTGGCCTCGGCCGCACCGGCCATCCGATTCATGAATTTTTGCAGGAATTTGACCTCCAGGAGATGATTCCAACTGAAGACAAAGAGGGGATAAACCCCCTCCTACAGTTTCGAAATATGTTATCAATAAGACATCCATGCGAACGATTGTTTAAGATACCTGAATAGTTACGCGGAGTTAATGAACGCCTTCTTCCAACCATTTCCTTATCCCCCGGCAAACTGGGTCGACGGGCCATTCGATCGTTTCAACCGACGCGGTAAATTTTGCGCAAAAGTCGGCAGGCTTGGGTTGTCCTTTCTCTTCCTTTGTGGGATTGCCCTGACCCGCTTCTGTTCAGTGGAAGCCCGGGGCGGGAACATTCAGAATGTATTGTTGATCGTAGCGGATGATCTGAAGGCTTCTACTTTGGGTTGTTACGGGGACCCCATGGTAAAGACGCCCAATATCGATGCCTTGGCTGCCGAGGGGATGACTTTCAAGCGGGCCTATTGCCAGGGCATGAGTTGCGGTCCATCGAGGCGGTCTTTTATGTTCAGCCGGTACCGAGGGGATGCAGGCACGAGTTTGGGGGAGCATTTTATCGATAACGGCTTTTACAGCGCCCGAGTCGGCAAGATTTTTCACATGAGGGTTCCCGGAGATATTGTGGCGGGAACTAATGGGGTTGATTATCCGGAATGCTGGATCGAGCGATTCAACTCCCCGGGACTGGAGGCACACACCCCGGGTCTCTATTCCCTCTATAATCACAACATCTTTTCCACCAATCTGCGCGATCGTGTCTCGACAGGAATGCGGCACCGCTGGTTCGTTTCGGTTCAGTACGATGGCGACGGTTCCGATCAACCCGATTACAAAACCGCCAGCAAGACGATCGAGTTGCTACGCCAACAGGGAAAAAAACCGTTTTTCATCGCGGCCGGTTTTGTGCGGCCCCATTACCCGAACGTGGCGCCCCAAAAATACTTCGATCTTTACCCCTGGCAAACCGTAAAACTTCCCCAACAGGTCGAAGGAGACGTGGATGACATCCCCCCTCTGGGTCGCCCGTCGGTAATGAGCGGGAAGGATCCCATAGGAAAATACCCGGATAATCAGAAGCGTTTTTGGGGCTCATACTATGCCACCATCACCTTTATGGATGAACAATTGGGACGCATTGTAAACGAACTGGAGCGCCTCGGATTGCGGGAGTCCACCGCTATCGTTTTTCTAAGCGATCACGGTTACCATTTGGGTGAGCACACCTTCTGGCAAAAGAACAATATGCACGAAGATGTCACCCGGGTTCCCCTTATCATTTCTGCCCCCGGGTTCGAAACGGGCATTAGCGATGCATTGGTCGAATTGATGGATGTCTACCCAACGGTGGCGGAACTGACAGGTGTTTCGGTCCCCGGCTCGGTTCAAGGCAAAAGCCTGTTCCCCTTGTTGGAAGGGTCGCGGTCATCCATTGGTCAAGAAGCCCTCAGCCTGGGCAACAGTGGGGGATTTTCCCTGCGCGGAGAGGAATGGGCTTACATCTGGTACAAAGACAATACGGAAGAACTCTACCACATGAAAAGGGATCCGAAGCAGTTTACCAACCTTGCTGAGGATCCGATCTACGCGGAAGAATTGGAGGCGTGGCGCCTGAAGTTGGATGCAAAACTAAAGGCTGTCGGCCTGACCCCGGCTGGGACCAACGAAACCGGGCAATGATCCGTCAACCGATGGCCGCGGCGTAGTTTGCTTCGGCCTGTTCCCAGTTGATCACATTCCAAAAAGCCGCGATATAATCGGGCCTTCGATTCTGGTAATTCAGGTAGTAGGCGTGCTCCCATACATCCAGCCCAATGACCGGCACAGCGCCTTCCATAAGGGGAGAATCCTGGTTGGCAGTAGAGTGAACGACCAGATCTCTACCTCCGACACTGAGCCAGGCCCATCCGCTTCCAAAACGCGTTATCCCAGCCTTGGCAAAGGCTGCTTTAAAGGCATCGAGCCCACCCAATTCAGTTTCAATGGCCTCGGCTAGGGCGCCCACCGGATCGCCCCCGCCATCTGGGGAAAGTATTTTCCAAAAAAATGAGTGGTTGCTGTGACCTCCGGCATTATTGCGCAAAGCCGTGCGCGAGGCTTCGGGAATCGAATCGAGGTCGGCAATCAATTCATTCACACTTTTTGCCGCCAGATCCGGGGCATTTTCCAAAACGCCATTGGCGTTGCCGATATAAGCCTGATGATGCCTTTTGTGGTGGATTTCCATGGTTCGCGCATCGATATGCGGCTCCAGCGCATCGTAGGCGTACCTTAGCTTGGGGAGTTCATATGCCATAATAACTATCCTTCTATTGGTGATTATATTGAAATTAAAAAATGGAGAAACCGAGTAGCCCTTTCGAAAGAGAGGCGTGAAGTCAACTCCCTTCTTTTGCCACCATCCTTTTTTGTTGGAAAAAGGAGGAGAGGAGCCGTTTGCAATCCCATTCCAGCACTCTCCGGGAGATTTGGGGATGGTGGTTGAGGGATTGGATTTTGGAGATATCCAGGGCGCCTCCGAGAAATCCCATTTTGGGATCGGGAACGGCGTAAACCAGGCGGTAGATTCGGGCCATGATGGCGGCTCCAGCGCACATGGGGCAGGGTTCCTTGGTGACGTAGAGGGTACAATCACTGAGACGCCAATCCTTGATTTGGTTCGCGGCCTGGGTAATGGCCAATATCTCGGCGTGGGCCGTGGGATCCCTTGTCGATTCGACCTCATTGTGGGCGCATGCGATCACCTCCGATTCCCGCACCATCACCGCCCCGATGGGGGCTTCATTTTTTCGGTAGGCGTCGATAGCGGCATTATAGGCCAATTGCATGAAAAAGGAATCGTCCCGTTTCAGTTGGGAAGGAAACTTTTTTTCGAAGGGGCATTCGATTTGATTTTGCTGAAGGGAGGGCATTCCTTGTTCGATTTTCTTAAACCTTGACTAACCAGGGCCATTAAGGCTTTCTACATCCTTCATTTTTTTACTTTTAGACAAGAAGAAACTATGGCAATCCGCCGGGCAGAGAACTAATGACCAATGACCAATGAGGAAGTAATCGAGGTCGAAGGAAAGATCGTAGCGGTATTGCCAGGAACCATGTTCCGAGTCGAGCTCCCCAATGGCCACGTGGTGTTGGCCCACATATCGGGGAAACTCCGCAAAAACTTTATCAAAATTACCACTGGTGACATGGTGAAAATGGAAATGAGCCCTTACGATATCGACAAAGCTCGCATCGTCTACCGGTTGAGAAACAAGCAGGTGCACCGAAACGCCCCCATTCGCAGTTTTGGTCCCCGCAGAAGGCGCTAGCTGATTTAAACTTTGGCTATGTCGTTTCTGGCAAAGGACGTAACGCAATCCATCGGCCATACGCCCCTCATCAAACTGAACCGTATGGCCGAAGGCATCGAGGCCAACATTTTGGTCAAATGCGAATTTTTCAACCCGCTCTCCAGTGTAAAGGACCGCATCGGTTACTCCATGATTGTGGCCGGGGAAAAGGATGGGGCCCTGCATAGGGACAGTGTCATAATCGAGCCGACCTCGGGCAACACGGGAATTGCGTTGGCCTTCGTGGCGGCGGCCAGGGGATATCGCTTGATCCTCACAATGCCCGAAACCATGTCGTTGGAGCGTCGCATATTGCTGAAAATGTTGGGTGCGGAGCTCGAATTGACCCCCGGGCCCAAAGGCATGCCGGGCGCCATAGCGCGCGCCAATGAACTGGCCGATGAACTGGGAGAGCGAGCCTGGATCCCCCAGCAGTTTGAGAATGAGGCGAATCCGGAAATCCACCGTTTGACCACGGCGGAGGAGATATGGGATGCGACCGGGGGAAAGATCGACGTGTTCGTTACTGGAGTCGGTACCGGCGGAACCATCACCGGCGTTTCCGAAGTCATCAAGAGCCGAAAAGAACTGTTTACCATCGCCGTAGAGCCGTTGGCCAGCCCGGTCATTTCGGGTGGGCGGCCCGGTCCCCACAAAATCCAGGGGATTGGTGCCGGTTTCATTCCCAAAAACTGCAACACCAATGTCATTGACGACATCGTCCTGGTCAGCAACGAAGATGCCTTTCAAACCGCCCGCGAATTGTCCAGAAGGGAAGGGCTGCTGGTTGGAATTTCCTCGGGTGCGACCGTTTGGGCAGCATTGGAGGTGGCTAAACGCCCCGAAATGGCTGGAAAAAATATTGTGGTTATCGCGGCTAGTTGCGGGGAGCGGTATTTGTCCACGCCCCTAACCGACCAAGCCCGTATCGAAGCAGCCGGTTAACCTTCAAATCCGTAGCAGCGTTGGCAATTGGATTGTTCGATGGCCAACCGTTCAGTGGGGCTTAAAGCTGCCGTCAAATCCTTCACCGTCCTGATCCAATCCCGATAAGCTTCCAAGCGGAGCAGGCAGACCGGCCAGTCGGTGCCGATCATGACGCGTTCCACCCCGAAGATTTCCACCGTCTCGGAAAAGTAGGCGCGGATAGTGGAAAGGTCGGGGATGGGATCCTGGCGGAATTCGGTGATCAAGCCGGAGAATTTGACCCCCAAGATATTGTCCCGTCGGGCGAGTTCCCGCATACCTCTTTTCCAACCTTCCTCCACGCGGCCATTTTTGGCTTCCGGTTTGGCGATATGGTCGACAATCATTCCAACTTCGGGTTGGCGATCTACCAATTGGATGGCGGCATGGAGTTGGCGCTGGAAAAGGAGCAGGTCGAACCGGAGGCCGAAGAAGGGTAGTTGGGCCAAACCTCGGTGGAGATCGTCGCGAAGAAAATAGGCCTCGGGTTCATCCTGAAGGACGTGGCGGACACCCTTGAATTTTGGGTGTCGGGAAAGGCGTTCCAGAGTCTCGCCGAGGTCCTCCCGGATAAGCGGAACCCAACCGATTATTCCTCGAATGAGATCGCATTGGTCGGCCAAATCAATGAGCCAGTCCGATTCCTCGATGCTTTGCCGGGCCTGGACCACTACCGTGCCGGAAACCCCGGCATCATCGGTTGCCGCCTCCAATTCGGGAATCAGATAGGATTGGGCCAGTGGGGAATTTTTGGGGATCCAGGGGTACTCCCGGGAAGAATATTTCCAGAGGTGGTGGTGGGAATCGATCATTTTCCCGTCAGGACAGGGGAAGGGTATGAATCAGGCGAAGAGGGGCTTCATATGGCGTTCCAGCAGGTTGTAGGTGACGCATTGGGAAATGACCTTCCGGTGGGTCCGAAGGGCATCCCGGTAACGCTCACCCATTTGGGCGGCGATTTTGAAACCGACATGAAGAAGTTGGCGGAAGTGTGGGTTGTAGCCCGGGTTTGAGGGATCGTGAGTAAGTGCGGCGACAAACTGTTCGCTGCTCCACCCGTTGACCGCTTCGGGGGAGGGAAGGCGATCGTCATCTATATCGATTACGGTGGCATAGGGTTGGCAAAGGGCTTCTTTTTTCTTCAGGGCCTTAACGTAAATGTCCTTGGCCAAGAGAAGGGCTTCACCACCGCTGGCGGCCAGTCCGATGACTTCTTCCAGCCAGTTGGTTCCTGCGGTTTTGATATGGAGACCGGCGCCCGTCCGAGCCAGGGCCCTCTTGATGGGCCCGTAGATGGAGAACTTGTCGGACCCGGAGTGAACGCTGAGTTTCAGGGATGTGGGGAGCCCGTAAGTTTTGACGG
The DNA here is from genome assembly GCA_965218995.1 of Opitutales bacterium. Lineage (GTDB taxonomy): Bacteria > Verrucomicrobiota > Verrucomicrobiia > Opitutales > UBA2995 > JAABVD01. The sequence goes on along the minus strand of CBDCML010000003.1, from coordinate 1,386,021 downwards.
CGTGGGCAATGACGGCGAGGTCGTTGTTAAATTCTCTTTCGAACTGGGCCAGATCGCCCACGTAATCGACCCCCTTATTGAATCGTCCGGTAAATTTTGGCGCTATGGTTTGGACCGGGATTCCCTCATCGGCCATGGCGGCCAGGATGATGAGCATTTCCGGCGGCGTTTGCGGGTTGTTCGTTTCGTCCATGGAAACTTCGGTTACGAAGTCGGGGCCCTTGTTCAGGACGATGTAATCGTAAATGGCTTTGGCGCCCTGGACGGCTTTGAGAAATTGATGGGCCGTCTTTTCCACGAGTTCCCTCCCGATGTTCAATGGCTTATCGATACCTTCAATGGCCACGGCGCCCAGGAGTTCCGGATGTCTGGAAATAAAAGCTTCGACCTCGGCCGGATCGGCTTTTTTTCCAATGTCGTCAGCCACGTCGAGGGTGAAGAAGTCGCTGTTGGGAATAAACCGGTCGACAGTTTCCAGGCCGATGTGGTCGGCATCCACCAGGTATTCACCGGACCACCCCAGGTCGGCCACGGCTTTATCCGCGGCGTCTCGGGTAGACTGGGGTTCGGAGCCGATGATCTCGTGCTCGCGGTTCGACTTGTTCCAGACTGGAGTGATATCAATGCCCCAATCCTTTGCTGCGATAAAAGCCTGGAGTTGAGCGTGGGCGGCATGGGTGAACCGGTCACCTGCTCCGAAGGTAAATTTGGGACATGGTTTCATGGGCGGATGGGGCGCTATTCGGTTTTAATTATTTACAGTGATAAGGGCTTTAATGGCGCCGAGGGAAGGATCGGTGAATTGGGCGAATTTTTGGGGGACTTCGTCAATGGTCAACCGGTGGGTGATCCAAACATTGGTATCGATTTGCCCGGCTTCGATAATCTTGATGATGTTGGCGAAATCGGCCGGCAGGGCGTTGCGGCTGGCCATTAAAGTTTGCTCACGGCGGTGGAAGACGGGGGCGTGAGGGAAACTTACCTTGTCGGTAGTTATCCCCACGAAGACGATGCGCCCGGTAAAAGCGGCGTATTCCAGGCTGGCAGACATGGATTTGTTGGAACCGGTGGCATCGAGCACGACGTCGGCCAATTCCCCTTTGGTCAGGTCCTCGACCACGGCAAGATGTGAGCCGTCGGACTGGAAGAGCACTCCTTTTTCGATGCCGCGTTTGTCTCGGCAAAAGTCAAGACGGGATTGGATCCTATCCATAACGATGATATCGACCCCTTCCCTGAGCTTGAGAAATTCGAGACAAGCCAAGCCGATGGGACCGACCCCTATGAGGAGAAGGGTTTCCCCCGGCTGAGGATTGGCCCGTTGGACGGCATGGTAGCCGATGGCCAGGGTTTCGACCAGGGCGAGTTGATCGTAGGACAGGTTGTTCCCGGGATGTAGTTTTCGGGCCGGAACGATCCAGTCGGCTCTGCGCAGGCCACCACTGGTATGCACCCCGATGACCTGCACGTGGGGGCAGCAATTGGAATGGCCCCTTTGCGAAGTCCTGGACCGGGGATCGTCGACATAGGGTTCGAGCGAGCATTTGTCACCCGGTTTGATGTGGGTTGCACCCCGGCCCACGGCCAGGACCTCGAGCCCCAGTTCGTGGCCGGGGGTGCGAGGGTAGTCAAAAAAGGGAAACTTGCCCAAATAACAGGAAATATCGGTACCGCAAATACCCATTTGACGGGTGCGGACGAGCGCCATGCCCGGACCGGGTGAACCAGCATGGTCGAGGTCAATCGGGGTGATGGTTTTGGGGGCGGTGAATTCGATGGCGAGCATTGAGATCAGTTGTTTTCGGGGAGGCCTTCCAGATGGCCGATATTTTTTACCGGGGCGAACAGGTTCTGCACTGCCCGGAGAAATGATTCGTCCATAGGTTCCATTAACCATCGGGCCCATTTTTTTATATTCTCCGGATTGGCCGAACCTGCCACGGTGGTTGTCATGTCCGGGTTGGCGCAGGAGAACTGGAGGGCCAATTGGGCGATATCCACCCATGGTCGGAGCAGAACCTGGCGGCTTGCCGGGCAGCGGCCTCGACTTGCTCCGGTTCTTTGAGCCAATCGGGATTGGGGGCATTGGTGAGCAACCTTGCCGAAAAGGGCCCGGCGTTGATGGCCCCAATGGATTTTTCCTGAAGGCGTGGCAGAAGCGATTCGGTGAAATTGGTATTCTGCAGGGTGTACTGGTTATAAGACATGATGCAATCGCAGTCATCCTCGATGTGGTCGAGAACGGTGTGAAAGGTTTTCATGGGATAGCAGGAAAACCCCACGACCCGAACCTTTCCCTGTTCTTTGGCTTTAAGCAAGGCGGGGAAGGTTTCCTCCCAAATTTGAGGCAGGGGGACAAATTCCACGTCGTGCATGAGAAAAATGTCGAGGTAGTCAGTTCCCAAACGGTGAAGGGAAACGTGCAGGGACTCCTCCAGGCGCTTGGGGGAAAAGTCGAAATGGGTGAGGGAGTAGCGACCGAATTTGCTACCGAGCAGGTAGGAGTCGCGGGGGATGCCTTTGAGGCCTTGGCCGAGGAGGACCTCAGACATGCCGCGGCCGTAGAAGGGGGAGGTGTCGATGAAGTTTATACCCAAATCCAGGGCAGTGGTTATAGACTTCATGACCTCTTCGAGCCCGACGGAGCGAAATTCCGCCCCGAGTGAAGAGGCGCCAAACGAGAGGATAGGCAGTTCCATACCGGTATTGCCTAGAGCACGGGTTTGCATGGGGGTGATGTTTTTGTCGTTAAGTAAATCCTGTTAAGCCAGGCAATTATTGATGGCCTCGATTTGCTGAGCGGCGCATGTTTCCGGATCGGGCAGGGGGAAGATTTCCGCAGAAAGAAATCCGTTGTAGCCGATTTGTTGCAGGGCGGCCACAATGAGAGTGGGATCGGTATGCCCGAAACCCATGGCCCAGCGATTGGAGTCGGCAAAGTGAACGTGGCCAACTTGTGGTCCCGCTTCGAGAATGGCCTGGGCGAGGTCGGTTTCTTCGATGTTCATGTGGAAGAGATCAGCCAGGAGAAAGATGTTTTCCAATTGATATTCTTCAATAAATCGCGCTCCTAGGGTCAGACCGTTGATGAGGTTGGTCTCATAACGGTTGAGCGGTTCGTAAAGAAAACCGACCCCATGTTGCTCAGCATGCTTACCGGCGGTGCGGAGGGCCTGGGCCAGCCACTCCAGGGCTTGGGCTCGGTGGACCTCCCCACTCCAATTTCCCTGCATGGAACCGAGAATGGCGGGGGCCCCGAGTTTGCCTCCGAAATCGATCATGCCCAGTATGAAGTCAAGGGCTTCCCTGCGCTTGGCGGCCCGGGGATCGGTCAGGGAGAGGCCGTGTCGAACCATTCCAGCTCCGGTCCCAACGGAAGCGATGAGAAGGTCGTGTCGGGAGGCGAGGGCTTTGGTTTCCTCACTCGATATGAAGTCGGGCCCGGGAAGGAAAAGTTCAACCCCATCAAATCCGTGAGACTTGGCTTTGGCGAAGCCTTCGGGCAAGGCATCGTGGAAGACGAAAGGCCCGGATCTGACTTCGGCTACCTGGGCCAAGGTTACTGCGCTCTTCACGGAATTTGGGCGGTAGATTGAGCTATCTAAACAGATTCGAGAATAACGTTGCCGTAGGCGGCGGGATCACCAGTGCGAATGAGGCCAGTGGCGCAGGGAACGAGTTTCTTAAAATCTTTGTGGGGCATTCGGGTGACTTCAAGCTCGGGGTAGAGGTTTCGAAAGCCATCGAAACTCCTTTTAAATTTGGTAATGACTTCCTGCGCATTGGCAGCGAGGAATTCTTCTGCTTGCCAGATGCGGCCAACTTTGAAGTTGGGATGGAGGAGCTCGAGAAGGTCTGTGATCATGGGAATGCCCTGAGCCAGGGCCAAGTCTACCATTTCCACCTCCTTCCAGAAGGGAAAGGCCCAATCTGCAATTACCAGGGTATTGGTGTGGCGGACACGTGAGAGAAGGTGGTTGACCTGGGGGTTCAGGATACCTTTCTGAAGCATGATATTTGTGAAATTTGCGGAAATTGAGGGAGCTTGGCAGCTTTCGCCATCAAATTGGAAAGTTGAAAAATCAAACGGGTTGCCTGTAGACTCGTCAACCGCGTTCACGACCCTATAATGAATCCGATTATTTTCTTTTCCCCTCCTCCCGATAACAATGGCCTCAACCAGCTTTTCCTACGAATCCATCATTCCGGCCGATGCCTCAGAAGTTTTTTCCTACTTTGGGAGGAACCTCAGCATTCTTCGCCTCACCCCCCCCTGGGAGACCCTCAAATTACGGAATATTTCCGGTGAAATGGAATCGGGTTCTACCGTGGACCTACGCATCCGGCTGGGTTGTTTAGAGACAAATTGGCGGGTGCATCGGGTCGAATTTGCCACAAACAGAACGCTGGTAAATAGACAGACCAGGGGGCCTTTTCGGATTTGGAAGCACACCCAGTCCTTTCGTTCCCTGGGTGATGACACCTCCTCATTGCGGGACCTTGTTCAATTCTCCCTGCCCTTTGGAAAGCTCTCCAACAATCGCCTGGGAATCCACTTGGCGCGAAAACGGTTGGAACGTCTTTTCAATTACCGCCATTCCATTACCCAAAATGATATGCGGCATTGTACCCAACTGAAGGATTTTCCCAAAACCAGGGTTGCCATAACCGGAGGGAATGGATTGATCGGTTCCGAACTGGCCGTTTTTCTTAAGGCCCAGGGACACGACGTGACCATCCTCTCCAGGTCGGGTAAGAGCCGGATATGGGGGGTTCCTGCAGAACGATGGGATCCCCGGTCAAAGGCGGCAGACTGGAAAAAATTGGAGGGTATCGATGGTTGGATACATTTGGCCGGCGAGAACCTTGCTTCCGGCCGGTGGACCTCAAAAAAAATGCAGTCTTTGCGGAACAGTCGAGTGGAAGGCACTCGATTCCTGGCTGAGGGATTCAAAATAATGTCCAATCCTCCCAAGGTTTTTATTGGAGCGTCCGCCGTAGGTTATTACGGGGATGGGGCCGCCGCCGAACTAACGGAAACCCGATCCAATGGAAGCGGATTTTTGGCCGAATTGTGCGAGGACTGGGAAGGGGCTTCAACCGAGGTGGAGGCCATGGGAATGCGCCGGATCATTCTCCGGACCGGCATAGTCCTGACCCCCAAAGGAGGCGCCCTGGCAAAATTGTTGCCTGTTTACAAAGCCGGACTGGGCGGACGCCTGGGTGGGGGAACCCAATATTGGAGCTGGATCGCCATGGACGACCTGTTGCGGGTCTTTCACACTGCATTGTCGAATCCTCATTTTAGAGGGGTTTACAACGCCGTTGCCCCCACGCCCTTGCAAAATCGTGAATTTTCCAGCACCTTGGCCCGGAAGGTGAACCGGCCAGGGGTTTGCCCCGCCCCAAGGGGGGTTTTGACCTTCCTCCTGGGAGGGATGGCAGAGGAAACCCTGCTTGCCAGTCAACGCGTTATACCGCAACGTCTGACCGATAGTGGGTTTCGGTTCGATTTCCCAACCTTGGATCTGACTTTGTCCCACCTCTTGGGCAGGCATTGAAGTCCTCGGAAAGGGTCCAAACTATTTCCCTACCTGCCTCCGATAGCATTTTAAAATCCAATGAGAACTCCATCCTTCATTCTTCTTCCCCTGGCAATTTGGTTCACCGCTTGCTCAAAGCAGGAAGATTCCTCCGACAGCCGGTCCGTCCCAGTGGCACAACAGCGATCCCTCAGGCTGGTTTCCAGTCAGATTACCAACACTCCCGTTTTGGGCGAAATGGTCCTCGACCTGGCCGACAACATCAATCGATTGGGAGGGAGGGACCTGTCGGTTAAAGTTTATGGTCCGGGTAAACTGGTGGAAGCAATGGAGGTTCTGGATGCGGTTTCGGCGGGAAAAGTGGAAGCCGGTTTTGGCACGGCTGGATTCTGGATGGGAAAGATTCCGGCCTCACCTCTTTTTTCGGCCGTTCCTTTCGGGCCCAATGCCAGTGAGTACATGGCTTGGTTCTACGGGGGCAATGGATCGAAATTGTATCAGGAAATGTATGACATCCACGGGTTTAACGTAAAAGTTCTGATAGCGGGAATGATTCCTCCCGAATCAAGTGGTTGGTTCGCCCAAGAAATAAGGTCTTTGGATGACCTGAAGGGGTTGAAAATGCGCTTTTTCGGTCTGGGTGGGGATATCATGAAGCAATACGGAGTAGCGGTGCGCCTTCTTCCTCCTGGGGAAATTTTTCCCGCTCTGGAAAAGGGCGTGATTGACGCCACCGAATTTTCCATGCCCAGCATCGATGAACGGCTGGGGTTCTATAAGATAGTGAACTACAACTACTTTCCCGGTTGGCATCAGCAGGCCACAGCATTCGAACTGCTCATCCATAAGGAGGTGTGGAAAACGTTAACAGATAGGCAAAGGGCGATTTTGGAAATCGCTTCCCAGGCCAATGTGGTCAACGGAATCGCCAAAGGGGAAAGCAGCCAGGGACCCACCCTGAAACGAAACGCCGAGAGAGGGGTGAAGCAGCGGACCTGGCCTCCGGAAATGGTGGAGAGTTTTCGAAAGACATGGGAAGAAGTGGCGCGGGACCGCTCGGCGGAAGATCCATTCTTTAGAAAAGTGTGGGATGATCTGCAACAATTCCGCCGCGAGTTCAAGGAGTGGGGGGACCAAGCCTACCTCGATTAGGGCTTAGAGACGGCGGCCGCTCCGATTATTACATGTCCAATCTGGTTGAGAGGATTGAGGTCTGGATGGAAAATCTGGGCCGATTGAGCGCCTGGATGCTCCTGGTGTTGTTGGCCTCAATCGCCCTGCAGGTTTCTCTCAACTTCCTGAACAGCTCCATAACCTGGATGGAGGAGTTGCAATGGTACCTCTACGGGGCCTCCGCCATGGTCGCCTTATCTTACACCATGACGAAGAACGGCCACGTTCGAGTAGAATTAATCCACCGCAAATTTTCCCTTCGGACCAGGCAGGCGCTGGAAGTTATCTGGATATTGATCGCTTTAATTCCCCTTTACCTGGTTACCTTGACCTATGGTTGGGACTTCATGGTTGAATCTTTCAGGATTGGGGAGGGGAGCCCCGACCCGGGAGGCATGCCCTATCGCTGGGTTGTAAAAGGGTTCATTCCCCTAGCCAGTTTGCTGTTAATCCTGACCGCGCTGCTCCGAGGCATACGGATTTGGGTCAAACCCGAATTGTTGGAGGAAACGGAGTTGATACATGGAGATTGAGGGAATTTTGCTCTTGATACTCTCCCTGGGGTTCCTGGGGTTGCTCGCCTTGGGGGTGCCGGTGGGATTCAGTCTGGGGGGAGCGGCCTTTATCACGACGGCCCTGGCCGTAGTCTCAGACCAAATTTTTGGCGCCTTTTCCGGGCTGGATTTCCAGGTCTTTTCCTTGGTGGTTAACCGCATTTTCAGTTTGATGGGCAACTGGGTGCTGGTGGCCCTGCCCATGTTTATTCTCATGGGCTACTTTCTGGACAAGTCGGGGTTGGCGGATAGGCTCATGATTTCGCTTGGGTTGCTCACCCGCAGGTTTCCCGGCGGCTTGGCCCTGAGCGTCACCTTGATAGGGGCGCTTCTCGCTGCTTCGACCGGGATTATCGGCGCCTCGGTGGTATTATTAGGCATGGTCTCTCTGCCTGTAATGATGCAAGCCAAATACCACAAGTCCCTGGCGGTTGGGACTGTCTGTGGAGCCGGTACCCTTGGCATTTTGATCCCGCCCAGCATTATGCTCATTATCATGGCGGATCGGCTGCAGCTATCGGTGGGCGACCTCTTTCTCGCCGCAGTGATCCCCGGGGTAATTTTGACCGGCCTGTATGCTCTGTTTATTTGTGGCTTCGCCCTGATGAAACCTCAAGTTGCGCCCGCAATGGAGCCCCAAGATGGTGATTCGAGTGAAAACCTATGGTCTCTGGTCAAGGCTGTCCTTCCAACCATGGCGCTGATTTTCATGGTTTTGGGCTCGATATTTTTTGGTATCGCCACCCCTACCGAGGCCAGTGGTTTGGGGGCGCTCGGCGCCATGTTGCTGGCTGCGTTGAACGGTCGGTTGAACCTCAAAGTGATTCGCCAATCCCTGGAGGGAACGATGCACACCATGGGATTTCTCTTTGCCATTTTCATCGGAGCGACTTGCTTTTCCCTCGTTCTGAGGTTGTTGGGGGGAGATGATCTGGTGGCAAATTTAGTGCAAAACTGGGGGGTGGGGGACTACACTAAAATCGCCACCATTCTGGCTGTGGTATTTTTGCTGGGCTTTTTTCTCGAGTGGATAGAAATCACTTTGATCATCCTTCCCATCGCGGGAATTTCCGTGGTCCAAATGGATTTTGAGTGGCTGGCCAACACGGGAATGGACTCGACCGCCCAACCTTCTCTGGTGTGGTTCTGTATCCTATTTGCCATGACCTTGCAAACATCCTTCCTCACCCCTCCGGTGGGATATGCCCTGTTTTACGTAAAGGGTGTTTGCCCGAAAGATTTCGAGCTGGGCCATATCTACGCTGGAGCCGTCCCATTTATCATCCTGCAACTCCTCGCCCTGGCCCTGCTGCTGTTTTTTCCTCAACTGGTTTTGTGGCTTCCCAGCATAAGCTATTGATCCCTGAAAAAAACATGACCACGGATTACACGGATGGACACGGATGGACACGGATTGGGAATTAGAAACCAGAAACCAGCACTCACGAATCAGGAATTGACTCTCGCCTGCCTCTGCCTGTTGCAGACAGGCGGGCTCGCAGTCAGGGCTACGACAGGAAAATTATTAAATAAATCTTGTTCGCGACAGCAACCCTGTTCCGGCATGGCCGGATCAGGCGTAGCGCTGTTAAAAAAATCAAAAACTCATCCGTGGTTAAGCATCCACGAATCAGGAATTGGTCCGGATCCGTGGTTTGCCGGAAGGAAAGTTCCTCAGGTGGTTTCCGGTTTCAAAAACCCCAACGGATGGGTGATAATTGCCGGGTCGTAAAAGTTTCGGATATTGGGAAATACGGTTTCCATTTCAGAACTGGAAACACCAAGCCACCTGGCCAATTCACTTCCATATTCATCGACCGAGGTAGTCGGAATCAAGCGTCCCCGATTTCGGCGATCAGAGTCCAGGCTCGAACCCAAGGCAAGAGATGGATATTGACCGAAAATTTTGCCTCCGATGACCGGCCCGCCCATTACGAAATGGTTTCCTCCCCAGGCATGGTCAGACCCTTTGCCGTTGGAAGTCAGGGTTCGGCCAAAATCCGAGGCGGTGAACAGGACGACCTTTTCGAAGGCATTGATTTCCATCAGGGCATCGTGCAGATATTTGACGGCCTGATCAATTTCCTCGAGCATGACGAGTTGGGCATTTATCACTTCGTTGTGATGATCCCATCCACCTGAACGGACAAAGAAGGTTTGCCGTTTCATGCCGAGGGCCTCCCTCGCGGCTATGGTGCGCGCCACCATGCGCATGCGTTGAGCCAGCCTGGTGGGCGGGGTAGGAGTATTAATCACGACCGGCTCTATGGCCTCATTAAAAGCGATTGACGAATCGATGAACCGGCGGGTTCTTTTGGCAAAGGTGCTGGTAAACAGGTTTTTGTATTGCTCTTCCAACAAGCTGTCCACCGCGGTCCTTTCAAAAGGATCCTGATAGGCTACCATTTCGGTGCCTCCCTCAAGACCGCTTATGTAGGCAAAAGCCTCATCTCCCGACTGAAAAACGTTAACACCATTCAGGGAGATGTTCATGGATACCTTGGAGTTTTCGTTCAAGGCCATTAACAGATCGGCCGTTCTTCCCCCCCATCCTCCGGGACCAGCGCCCTTTATCTGAGGGACCGAAGTCTGCCAGTGAATTTGCTGGTCGGAATGGGAAAATAGTCCGGTGGGCCGGAGGCGACTGTTGCTGATGTAAGCCGCCCTGTTGGGGACCGGCTCGATCAGGGTGCCGACATTGGCGATCAGGGCCAGGTTTCCGGCCTCGTAGAGCTCCTTGGTTTCGGGCATGGATGGATGCAATCCGAATTCTGGAAAGGGCTGTCCGGAGGACGTTATGTCTAGGAGGTTTGATTTTTCCAATGCCAGGTCATCTCTGGTGTTACGGTATTCCTCATAAGCCTCATCATTTCTGGGAACCAACATGTTGAAGGAGTCGTTCCCCCCAGCCAAAAACAGGCAGACCAAGGCCTTGTAATCGTCTCCTGGCCCGGTCTCCGCAGCCGCAGCCGTGCTGGTCATGCGGAGGGATAGAAGGCTGGAAAAGAGCGCAGTCGACCCCACAGCCGCGCAGCTCGCCTCACCCAAAAATTTTCTTCGGGATATTCTATTTGATGGATTCATGGCTTGGTATTATTGGAGAATGGCGGACTCGGGGCTGATGCTCACCAAAAGCACGGCCCGTTTTACCCGCTCTTGCTGAAAAAAACTTGGGATGGCCTCGACTGCATCAACAATGATTGACCTGGAGTTTTGGCCCAAAGAGTTGTGGCAAAGCAGCAGGTCGAGGTGGTCGATCAAGGCGTCCGCGTCCCCGACCAATTCGATTTCGGTGGAAAAATCCAGGGTTGGCCTGGGGTAGGCTCCTCCGGCCAAGCCACCTTGCAGGCCCGATTTGATTAATATGGAAAAAAGCTGAAAGGTCTTCATTCCAGTAGAATCGTCCAGAATCTGATATTCCGGCCCATACAAACCAGTTTTTCCGAGCTCCCCACTGGGAACGAAATCGGGCAGGTAAAAATTAAATACGCTGGGCGAGCGATAGGGGGACTGGCCAAATTCGTCTTCGTATGAGGTGAACCAGAGGATATTATGGTTGGCCTCGTTGCTTTTCAACTTGAAGGCGCGGCAAAGGTGGGTGAACCTCAATAATGGTTCCTGCAGCTTGCCCCGGCCGTTATTAATCATATAACCGGCATCCCGGGCTTCCGGGTCGAGCAGAATGGCCTTCACCACCGCGGTTAAATCCCCCCGAACCCCTTCACCGTTATCGGCAAAAACTCTGGCCACCCGCTCAACGTATTCGACACTGGGATTGGAGGAAACAAGCCGTTGAATCAGGCGGAAGGAGATGAAAGGGGGCACATTCGGATGGTTGAAAAGGACGTCCAGCGCCGCCGTAATTTCCGGAATTGCATTCACCCCTGCCGGCAGAACCGTCCCGTCGAGCATGGTTTTCTCCGTCCTGTCGTGACGGCTTTCATTGCGCACGATCATGGGGTCCACCCGGTTGGGGGTGTCGTACTCGGGTTTATTATAGGCGTACTGCAAACCAGTGAATACTTTGGCCAGTTCAGTGATATCCACATTGTCGTAAGTCGGAATGGGCTCTTGGTTGGCGTCGAGCTTCAGAGTTCCATCCATGTTGAGATGCCACAGACCCACCGTGAAGAGTTGCATGACCTCCCGGGCATAGTTCTCATCCGGCAACCGGTTTCCGGAAGCTTTTTGGTTGTTCAAATAAGTGAGGTAATAACCCATTTTGGCATTCTGGGTCACCTCCTGCAGAACATCGCGATAATTTCCGAAGGCATTCCGGACTAAAATGTCGTAAAAATTGAGCCACTGAATGGGGTATCCGTTCTTGTTGCTTCCCACTTGCCCGATAACGAATATCTGGGCCAGGGCCCAGGCCATTCTCTGGCGTAGCTGATCTTGGGAGAGCAAGGCGGCCTGAAACCAAACGACCCCTTTCAGATGAGCGCGGCCCACCCGAATTTCACTGGGTACGGGATAGATGTGGTCGGTTACCGGATAAGTGTAGTATAGGGGGAGATGGAGGGTCGGATCCAAGGCGATCTGATCATTGATCCATCCTTCCAAGTCCAACCCCGATTGCATCAGGTTGTCGATATCCGCCGCGGTGGGGCCAAAGGTGGTTTGCTTCAAAAACCTGGCGGCCAGTGCCCCGGCCACCAGGGTGGGATGATCTTCCATCCGCATCCGCAAAAATTGAGCCCTAGGCCAATCATCATAGGATAACGTCACGCTCCCCAAGGAATTTTCGACGACAAATCCTTCAGCTACTGGTTCCCAGGGAGCGTTGCCGAGTTTTTGGGCCAGTACCGTCCATTCGCCTTGGTTAAGACTTGGCTTTCCTTCCAGATAGTAAGCCAAATCCCGCCTTCCGGCAAAGGGTAATAAGACCACGTTGTTCTCGCCATTGTGCTGAAAAGTCATGGACCTGCCCGAGGCGCCGGCATTGACCGCATCCTCTGGGGCCGCGCCAAGGGCATACTCCAAAAAACTCGGCACGCCATCCCGATCCGGGTCGGAACCGGATGGCTGTAAGGGAATCATGGATCGCCACTCCCGGTAATCAAGGGGTTCATCCCCAATTGCGGCGGGCAGTGGAGATAACCAACCGACCAAGGCCGGAAGGATCAGACACTTCCCGACTCGAAGAAATAGGGTGAGAACTTTCACGGAAGTATGCTAAAGGAAACGTTTCAATTTGAACAACTAATATTAGCCATAAAACCATGGATTGGAAAGGTTTATTGGCAAATTACGCCTCCATCAGGCATTGGAAGCTTCGGAAAGCCGATATAGGAGAAATAGATATCGTTTCTGAGATTTGAATTGTTCCGAGTCCAATTGTTCCCTTTCCCGGTTGAGTTTTTCCCATTTTTTGCGGAATAAACGAAACGCCATCCGAGTGAGGAAGGGATGCTTTTTTCGGGTTTTATCGGTCAATATATCCAGTCCTGTCAGTATCCGGTGGGCCAGCAGGTTGCCAAGATCCAACGTTTTGGCCACCCTATCGGTAAGGTCCCGCTCTTCCATCAGTTTAAATCCATTCTTTTCGGATTCAATTCTGAATTTTGTCAGGTTATGGCCACTTTGGGCCATTATTCCCCTTGCGTTGTCCAGGACGAAGTAATCGCAAATCATGAGAAACCCCCCGGGGGAGAGGCTTCTTTTTGCCGTTGCGAAAAGTTGCCCGTAGGGAATGTACTGGGCTGATTCGCTCATGACCAGGCAGTCAAATTTTTCCCCGGGTTCAAAATCTTCAAACCGGCAGTGGTAAAAGGGCGCGTCCAGGTTCTCGGTAAAATTATTTTTTTGAGTTTCGTCCGGTGATAATCCGTATACGTCCAGCCCCATGGATAACATTCTCCGGGTCATGGCGGACGTCCCACAACCCACGTCGAGGACCTTTTGGGCGGATGGGGGCAAGCGATCGATGAGAAAATTCTCATAGCGCAATTGGGCCACCTTGAGATTTGAAAGGGTCAATTCATCCTCTTTATTCCACAGTCCGTAGTGAAGGTGTTCCAGACCCAGGACTTCGTTGTAAAATCTCAGGACCCTGTCATCTTCTCGTGACATGTTGGGCTAATTGGTTTTACCCGATGGGTCCGGGTCGAGGGGTATTCGGGCGGATCAAAGATCCAAGTCCTCCTGTTGCCCCAAAGTTTTTCCATCCTCCTTGGAGATGGGTTCGGTCAAAAGGGTGGTTTTCAAACCGCCGATGTATTCACTGAAGATTTTGTCATCGGACCGGTGACGCAGTGCGTATTGAACCATGCCCATGCGGGCATCGAGGTTGTCGACCATGGACACGAAAACCGCTTCCGGAGTTGCCGCTAAACTGGCAGCGCCCCATTCCAACGCACCCTGATGCGAAAGAATTATGTGTTCCAGTCGCTCCAGGAGTTCGGGGGATAGTTTGGCCAAAATACCTGCCCTGCGGGCCAGGCGATAGCCCAGGACCACATGTCCCTGTAAAATGCCGGATTTGCTTTTGTTGGGGCTCAATTCCCCTTCGTATTCGATGGCTTTGCCGATGTCGTGCAGGACGACTCCAGCCAATGCCAGGTCCGGGTCCACTTCGGCATACAACGGAAGCAGGGCGATGGCCGCTCGCGCCATGTGAACGGTGTGTTCCAACAATCCGTGTCGGTAGGCGTGGTGCATCTTCATTGCCGCCGGAGCGCAGCGAAATTCTGTTTCCATCTCCTTCAGGGTCCTTTGTACCGTTTCCCGCAAGGCCTCGTGCCCGATCCTGTCGACGATTTCTTGAAGTTCCGCCCATAGCTCATCGGGATCTTCCAGGCAGGTTTCCACCAGGTTTTGAAAGAGGGAGGCGTCCCTCAATTCCTCCTCCGTGAGGGGGCGGATTTCAGAAAGATCAGGGGATAGGTTTCCTTGGTAGACACCGGTAACACCTCTGACAAAAACGGGAGAATCCTCCGCAATGATTTCAATGTGGGGATGGAGGGGATGACCCCCAAAGCAGGTGCTACGAAAATTGCCACTCTTGTCCCCGAATTCCAACCCCCAATAAATCGAGCCATTCCTGGCCGTTTTCCGCGCTTTTCTTTTGAGAACGAATATGCCCTCGAATCTCAGGCCACGGTAGAGGTCGAGTTGTTTAATCTCGGCCACCGATAGCAGTTGTGTGTTTCCCTCCATGACAGGATTTAGAGCAATAGCCATGAACCGAGGCTGAGAAAAATAAAAAAGCCCGTTATATCGGTAATTGTGGTAAGGAAAATGGAAGAACTTTGCGCCGGATCCAACCCCATTTTTTTTAGGATCAGGGGGATAAAGGCGCCGCAAAATCCTGAAATGGCCATGGTCAGAACCATGGCTACCCAGACCACGAAAGAAACGGTCAAATCCCGCTTTATGAAATAAGCCATTATTGCCCCAACCAATCCAACTCCAACCCCATTCAAAAATCCTTTGAGCAGTTCTTTAATGGTGAGCTTGAATTTGTCCGCATCCCGGATGTCCTCCAAGGCGAGGCTCCGGATTACCACGGCCAGGGTCTGGGCACCGGTATTGCCCCCGGTTGCCGCAATTACCGGCATGAAGACTGCCAGGAAGGTGACGCTGGCGATTTGTTCTTCGAAGAACGATACAACCCCGGCAGCGATGGAAACCGTGAGCAAATTCACCTGCAGCCATATGTGGCGTTTCCTGAGGCTGTAAGAAAGGAGATCGTGCACCGATTCATCTGCGCCAGCGCCCACCAGTTTCTGAATATCCTCGGTTGCCTCGGCTTGCAGAATATCGATCACGTCGTCATGAGTGACGATACCGAGAAGCCTGTTGCCGGCATCGACCACGGGGAGGGCGATCAAATTGTATTCCCCCATTAGGTAGGCCGCTTGTTCCCGGTCTGTTTCCGGGGAAAGAACCCCCAACATCTTTGTCTTCATGATGGAAGCCACCGCAGTTTCGGGAGTGGCCATCATGAGATCTCTCAGCGAAACGACCCCAACCAACTTTTTGGACTCATCGACCACGTAGACATAGTAAATGGTTTCCAACTCGGAAGTCTGTTTGCGAATCGCCCTGATGGCCTCGTCCACCTGGAAAAAATCATGCGTGCAACACACGTCGGGAGTCATGATTCCCCCTGCTGTGTCCGGCTCATATTCCAGCAGTCCTTTAATCTCCTGGGCCGATTCCGGCTCCATTTTGCTCAGAAGATCCTCCCGCTTATCGTCCTCCAATTCGGCGACCACGTCGGTGGCGTCGTCGGGATCAAGTTCCTCCAGAAATTTTACCGCGCGCCGCTCCCCCATGGCCTCGACCACTTCGGCGCTGGCCTCGGTATCCATTTCCGCCAGGATTTCCGTGGCCATATCGTCGGAAACCATGCGCAAGATTTCCCGCCTTTGATCGATTTCCAGCCGGTCGATCACGTGGGCCAACTCTACCGGAGGCATTCCCTGCAAGAGGTCCGGATCCAAATGCCCCAGTTCCCCTTGGGAAAGTCCGAGCAGGAAATCCAGTGTATAGCCCTGTTTTTTCAAGGGCCGGTCAGTTGATCCGTCGGGAGCGTTCATGCCAGGTCGAGGTGGAATGCCCAGGATTTACATACGGGACTAAGGGTTCAGGCAATCCCCGATCCCAATAACGGGCTTGATTAAACTCGACATGGGGGCGGACATTAGGTCTCCCATGCGGGATTAACAACCCGATTTCTAAGGAATGTACTTCTCGCGCGCATCCACCTCTACCAGTCTTTTTTCGGGCAAAATATAAGCCGTCAGTTTTCCTCCCCAAACACACCCGGTATCGATACCCAGCGACCTCTCCTTCCGGACAACAGAAGGTTGCGGAGTGTGCCCGTAGACGACGAACGGCTTCTGGTCCCACTTTTCGGCCCAAAATGTGCCCGTTGGGCAATCCTTTCGCTTACAGGGCTTTCCGTTATGGCAAATATTCTGGATCCTGGTGACGATGGAGGCATCCTGTTCCCGCCAGGGAATTTCGGGAAGGAACCCTCCATGCACAAAGAGGCAATTATTTCGGGGCCAGTGCAAGGTCAAGGCCATGGATGAAAGGTAGGCCCAATCCTCCTCTTCAAGAGTTTCCACGGTTTTTGTATCATTGGCATTGAGATGGGCGGAATCTTGACTGTAGCGGTATTGCAGCAGGCGAAGTTCGTGGTTCCCCATTAAGGATAACGCCTCCAAGCCCCGAGCCAATCGAACCACTTTCCTGGAATGGGGACCGCGATTGACCAAATCACCCAGGAAGAGAACCTGGTCCTTTTTCCCGGGTTTTACTTTGTCTAGCAAATCTTCCAGTTCCCTTATACAACCGTGGACGTCACCGATAATAATCCAACGCCTGTCCGGATTGTCGGAACTTTGCAAAGCCCGCACTTGATGGTAGGGAAACAATCTGCTTTTTATTGCGGGGTCCACCAAACGAACCTGACTTCATGGAGTGGGAATTAAAACCTTTTGGTAAGAAATCCTCTGTTTCTGGCAATCCCTTTAACGATGGAGACACCATTCATTGCTTCCTTACTCAGGACCGGGAGGGAAATTTGTCCCGGCAGGACCTACTTGGGGATGGCTTGGACCAATTGCCTCAAGAAACCCGAATTATAGGCCGTTGGACGCGAACCTACAAATCCGAACCCGATGTTCGGCAAGAGAACTTGAACTACCAGAAAACGCTGGAGGAATTGTTCTTCAGTTTCTTTGAGGCAACTGATGCGGCGGGGAGCGAAGAATCTGACGCCCTCAAGCAGATCGTTTCCCTCATGCTGGAACGGAAACGCATCCTGCGCCGTGCCGCATCATCTGCCTCCGATACGAGCCTGCGCTACCTGCATGTGAAATCAAAAGTGGAATTCGAAGTTCCAAACCGCGACATTACCCCCAACGTGATCATGCGGGTTCAAGAAAACCTTAATGCTTTGATTCGATGAGCGCAGGAGAAGGAAGGGGTCAAGACGAAAAAAGTTATGCCTTACAGGGTCAGTTGTCTTGCAAAAGTGTATGGAGTACAACGGAATACAGTTTTTAAGAACTGACCCTTTTCTTACAGAAGGCATCACTTTTCTACGGCATGACCCCGGCTGGCCCCTAAACTTAGCAGTGCCAATCGGGTCAAGCGACGGCATTTCCGGAGGTTAGTCGGAATAGCGGCGCCTCAGATAGGTGGGCGGTATTCCGAGTTCCCCCCTGTATTTCGCCACCGTTCTCCGGGCAATCTCGATTTCTTTTCCTTTCAATTTATTGACGACCACCTGATCGCTGAAAGGTTTGGAAGGATCTTCCCCGTCAATAATCTGAGCGACCATTTCCTTGATTGTGGTATTGGAGAGGGATTCACCATCGCCTGAGCAATACCCCGGCGTAAAAAAGTATTTCAAGGGGAATAGACCATGGGGAGTTTTGATGTATTTTCCGGCTATGGCCCGACTAACTGTCGTTTCGTGGACCCCAACAACTTCGGCCACTTGGATCATGGTGAGAGGGCGCAACTTGCCCAGTCCATCTTCAAAAAAGTCCTTTTGAAAAGTGAGGATGCAACGCGTAATTTTTTCGATGGTTTGTTGGCGTTGTTCAATGGAATTGATGATGAACTTTCCCGATCGAATTTTCTTCTGGATGTATTCCTTCTCTTCTTTGCTCAGGTTCCCGCGGGCGATTATTTCTTTGCACACATTGCTGATGCGCAATCGCGGTATATATTCATTGTTCAGGGACACGGTCCAATACCCGTTGTCCTTTTCCACCGTTACATCCGGGGTGACGATGTGGTTGGTATCCTCGCTGAACTTTCTTCCCGGAGAGGGATCGAGGGTGGCTATCTCTTCGATGGCCTCCTCTACCTCTCCCAGGCCGCTTCCAGTGCGCTTGGCGATTTCGGGAATTCGGCGGCGGGGGAGAAGGTTAAAATGATGCTTTACCACCCTTGCCGCCAAACTGTTTTCCCGGTCTCGTTGTTTCAGTTGAATCAACAGACAGTCCTGCAGGTCTTCGGCCCCAATTCCCGGGGGGTCGAAGGTCTTCAAGACGCGTTGGGCTTCCTCCAATTTCCCCAGCGGTTTTCGGGCCAGGAGGGAAAGCTCCAGCAAGGATGAGGTCAAATATCCTCGATCATCCAGACTCCCGATCAAAAACCCGATGGCTTCGATCTGTTCCTCGTCCAGGTCGGACAGCTTGGCTTGGCCCATCAGGTGTTCCTGCAGGCTGATTCCGCTCACCAGACTGTTGAAAAAATGCTGTCTCCTTTTAGAATCCTCCGAAGTATAAACCTGGTTGGAACCCTCCCGGGCGAATTGTTCGCGCCAATCCCGATCCAATTGTTGCAGGGTCTCAAAATTCATTTCCTCGGAAGAGTCGGGCGGTGTGGCTTCTTCATCATTGCCCAAGGCAGATTCGAGGCTGGCGCCCTCCATGGGCAACTCTTCCAGGGCGGGATTGGTTTCCAACTCCCCGAGTATTTCATTGCGTAAATCCAAGGTGGGGGCCTGCAGGATTTTAAGCGACTGCCGCAATTGAGGAGCCAAGACCAAGGCTTGGGACTGCTTTTGATCTTGCTGTAGGCCTTGCCAGGGTATCGCCATGAATGAAAACTAGATAGCATTGTTTCAACATTTTCAAGCGCGTATTTGAAAATGAGGGTGGCGTCGCGAATTAAACCGGAGAGGGTGGGGCAAAGAAAACGTATCGGTGAAGTTGACTTTTTTGCCGTTTGGCTCATGGATGGTGGCATGATTTCAATAACTGAATCTGCCGCCAGGCGGATTGCCGCCTTGCACGATAACGAGAACGATCCCGATAAATTGCTGCGCATATTCGTGGATGCCGGCGGTTGCTCCGGCTTGGAGTACGGCATGGGGTTTGACCAAGCCAAAGAGGGGGACCAACTGCTTGCGGATGGGGGCGTTTCCTTTCTCATCGACGAAACGAGCCTGGCTCACCTGAACGGATCGGTTGTTCATTTTGACGACGGACTACACGGCAAAGGGTTCGAAATTACCAATCCAAACGCCAAGACCACTTGCGGATGTGGTCGCTCCTTCAGTTGACCTGGGGGAATCCCTGACCTCAAAAGACGACTTCCGGATCGCAGGGGGCTCCGTAATCGATTCCGGGAATTCCAAAACCGAAGAGTTTCAAAAATTCCTCCTTGTAGCCGGCATAATCGGTAATGTCCTGGAAATTTTCATTGGTCACCTGTTTCCACAACATGGCCACGGCATTCTGGACTTCCGGCTTCATCTCCCAGTCATCAATGCGGATCTGGCCCGCTTCATCGAGGCAAGCCACCGAATCGTTATACATTTGGGTGGCGAAAAGGCGGTAAAGCTGTTCGATGCAGCCCTCGTGAAGCCCTTTCTTCTTCATGACTTTGAAAAGAATGGAAATGTAAAGGGGAACGATGGGGATGGCAGCGCTGGCCTGCGTGACAACCGCTTTGTTCACACTGATAAAAGCCCTTCCACGATTGGTTTTCAACGATGCGTCAATGCGTTGGGCGGCATTGGCCAGATCGTGCTTGGCCTGTCCAATGGTGCCCCGCTTGTAAATGGACCAAGTCTGCTTAGGGCCTATATAGGTAAAAGCGACCGACCGGCAGCCTTCCCCTAACAGCCCTGCTTCACCCAGTCGGTTCATCCACAATTCCCAATCCTCCCCACCCATTACGGCCACCGTATCGCCAATTTCCCGTTTTGAGGCCGGTGGAAGGTGTATGTCCTTGATAATTCCTCTATCGGTATCGATGGTCGGTCCCGAAAAGGATTCTCCAATGGGCTTGAGAACGGACTTGTGGAGAACCCCCGTTTCAGGATGTTCCCGCCTCGGAGAGGCCAAACTGTAGATGACGAGGTCGAGCGGGCCAACTTCGCTTTTGAGGACCCGAATCACCTGGTCCTTGATCGGCTTGGAAAACGCGTCCCCATTTATACTTTTGACATAAAGGCCCTCCCGACGGGCTTTTTTCTCAAATGCGGCGGAGTTGTACCAACCTGCCGAGGCACACCTTCCGTTGGTGGAGGGACGTTCAAAAAACACTCCCACCGTAGCCGCCTTTCCCCCAAAGGCGGCGGCAATCCTAGCCGCTAAACCGTAGCCCGTGGAGGCGCCAATCACCAAAACTTTCCTGGGACCATTTCGCAACGGCGCCTGGCTCCTTACAAAATCAATTTGCTCCTGCACATGGGCCGCGCAACCTTCCGGATGGGCCGTAATGCATATAAATCCGCGAACTTTGGGTTTAATGATCATGATGGCCAAAATCGTTCATCAAGGAGGAGGCTGGTTTGTACACCCTCCGGGTTCAGGGCAGCAAGAAGGAAATTTTTGGTTTCAAACAGCGTTTCGGGGCCGGCTTTGGCGGGGTGACTGGGTGGATTGGGAATCTGCGGCAGACCGTCAGGGCAGAGGTTTTCGGCAGGGGAATCGATATTGAGAAAAAATTTGACAGCTCTCGACGCATCCCAGATTATTAAGTTCGTTAATGTCGACGAACATCTAAGCTTCTAAGTTTGAATAAATTTGGAAGCTAACTAATCAGCAAAACATATCATGGAAAATATAATCGAAACTGCCGTTAAATGGATCAGAAAACTAACAGAAGCAGGTATCGCCCTTATAGCTTTGGCCATCGTCGTCCAAGTTATTTTTGGCATGGATGCCGCTTTTGTGCCCGGTAATGTAATTGGCACTATCACCAGTCTCATTGGACAACTCGGTTCTGAGGGTCTGGTCGGTTTGGCCGCCCTCGCTGTCATCTACGCGATTTTCAAGCGTTAGATTGACGGGATATCATCGGTTTTTTCCCGCCGGGTGAATCGGAGCAATACCCTGTTCGTTCGGTTAGGAAATAGTTGATCGCTTGGCAGCCCTGATCCGGTCTCGCAAATCTTCCGTCTGGGGCCTTCGCGAATTGTCGCGAGGTTAACCCATAGGAAGGGTAATTATGGGAACGGGTCGGCTGCTTGGTGATGTAGATCCCCAGAGGGATAAAAAGTTAAGGTATCACAGGGACTGGCTCAAGGCATCGAAGATCGGTCGGAGGGCCTTCGGCCGGATCTTCGATGATCTTGGAATCAGTCCCCGTGTTGTCCTTTCCTTTGCCCTGGTGAAACCATAAGGGAAAAGGGGAGGGGGTCCGGTGTTCGGCATCGGCGGTTTCTGGCCTCACTCTTCCCCATAATTTGGACGCCACCAGACAAGGGATTCCAGGGTGGTTGGTGCCAGAGGGCAGAGTTGAACTGCCGACCAAGAGCTTATGAGTCTCCTGCTCTACCACTGAGCTACTCTGGCATTTTTTAAAAAGCGGATGAAAGAAGTTATCCTCCTGAAGTCAAGCCACTACAAGCCAAATGCAGGCGCCGGAACGACGCTTTTCCAGACAGCGTTTTAACCGGTTGACCCGCCTCTATCACTGCCAAACGGACCCGACCGTCCCCTTTTATTTTTAATAAATTTAAATTGTTGTAGTCTGCCTAGCCAGCACTTTGAATATTTTTTCGTGAAAAAGATATCCCAGATGCCCTGCTTTTTTCTGCTTACCTCACTGGCCTTTGCCGAAGTTTCGGCTCAGGAATTGGAGTCGGAGGAAGACATCTACGAACTCGAAGAGTTGGTCGTTGTGGGCTCCCGCCATCATGCTCGTTCCATAGCCGAATCACCCGTTCCGGTGGAGGTGGTTCCCCAGGATGATTTTCTCAGCCAGGGATACACCGACATGGATTCGATGCTATCTCTCGTCATCCCGGCCTACAACGTTAACGAACAGCCGGTCAGCGGCAGCCCGTCGCTGGTTCGTCCGGCCTATCTGCGAGGGTTGCCCGGGGATTCCACCCTGGTCCTGGTCAACGGCAAACGGCGTCATCGGGCATCGGTAGTCAATATCTTTGGCGCCGGTGTCACCGACGGATCCCACGGCTCCGATCTCGCCGCCATACCCGCCATAGCGCTCAAGCGGTTGGAAGTGCTATGCGATGGCGCCTCCGCTCAATATGGCACCGACGCCATTGCAGGGGTGCTCAACTTCATTTTGAAAGACGATCCTTCCGGCAGCGCCCTGCAAACCCGCTGGGGGCAATATTACCAGGGGGACGGCGCCACTTACACCATTTCCGCCAATGTCGGCATGCCCTTGCTCGAATCGGGTTTCGCCAACTTCAGTTTAGAATACACGGAAGTCGACTCGACCAGTCGCAGCGTTCAGCACACCGGCGCGCAAGCCCTTATAGACAGGGGAGAAGATCTGAAGATAAAACGTTCCTCCGGCGCCCAGCTCACCCCCGAGGAAGAAGCCGCGATCCTGACCGGCGACAACGTGCCAAGGCCCGCCCAGCACTGGGGGGTTCCGAAAATTCATTACAATTACAAATTCTTTGGCAACATGGGTTTCGATCTGGGCCAGGGGCAATTCTACCTCTTCACCAACTGGGCGCAACGCAAGATGTACCAAGGTTTCTGGTATCGCTACCCCTCCGGAGGGCGGATATACCCAACCTTGGCCATGTTGGATGATGGCAGCTTCTTTGACCCCAGAAATATTTTTCCGGGTGGATTTACCCCGGATTGGGGGGGAGTGGCAACCGACATGAGCCTGGTTTCCGGCATTCGTGGAGAATGGGAGAACGGTTGGTCTTACGACTTGAGCGGAGCGGTGGGGCAACATGAAACCGATTTCAGCATCTGGAACACGGTGAATCCACAGCTCCTCCACCTGAAGTACAACATCCCCACCTCCTACAAGCCCGGCGGCTACACGGAGACGGACTCCACCTTCAACTTCGATCTAACCCGATCCTTCCATTTGGATGGTATGCATTCCCCCCTCAACGTAGCCTTGGGTCTTGAGTATCGCGTAGAGCAATACGAGATCGTAGCGGGAGAACCCAACTCCTGGTTCGACCATTCCGGCGACCCGAATCCGCCGCTGGTCAATTGGAGAAAATTCGGGATTGGTTCCGATGGTTTCCCAGGCTTTAATCGGGAGTTCGCGGGCGAAGCCGACCGAGGCAACTACTCCGCCTACTTCGACCTCGAAACGGATGTTTCCGAAGACGTTCTGGTGGGCGTGGCGGCCAGGTATGAGGATTATGAAGACTTTGGAGATACCCTCAACGGCAAGCTATCTTCCCTTTGGCAAATGACCGACAGCTTTGCCTGGCGCGGGTCGGTCAGCACCGGGTTTCGGGCGCCGACGGTGGGACAGGCCAACCTCGTCGACGTTACCTCAGCCTTTGACGACGAGGGCAACTTGGTGAACAACGCCACCTTGCCGCCGACCCACCCGGCCTCGGTAGCATTGGGCGCTGAGCCCCTCAAGCCGGAAACCGCCCTAAACTTTACCGGAGGATCGGTGTTCAACATCGGCGACGTCGGCTTCACTATCGACTACTACCGCATTGAGATGCAGGACCGCATTTCGCTGACCCGCCAAGCGGATTTGACCGAGAAGCAAAGAGCCGATTTGATAGCTCAGGGCGCCCCGGGCGCCGCCGCCATCAGGACTGTGCGCTACTTTGCCAACGACTTCGACACCACCACGCAGGGGATCGATTTCGTGGCTGATTACAACACCGATTGGTTTGGGGGCGACACCAATTTCACTTTTGCGGCAACTTGGAACGACACCTCCGTGGAAAGTATCACCTCCAGCGGTATCGATACCAAGCGCATCAACCAAATCGAGCGCAATCTGCCGGAATTCCGCAGCATTCTGACCGCCCAACATGGGTGGGGGCCCTGGGAAATCCTGGCCCGGGTCCGCTACTATGGCGGATTTTTGGAGTACCATGCGGATTGGGTCGGCTGGCCCATAGAAGCTGAAAGCCGTAATTTGTTGGACATGGAATTTGGCTACACATTAAGGGGAGGTATCCGTGTAGTGGTGGGAGCGCAAAACCTCTTCGACGCCTATCCGACTGAAAACCCGCACGCTAGATCTTCCGGTGCCAGATACCCCGATTCTTCCCCCTATGGCTTCAGCGGGGGCTTCTACTATTTCAAAGTAAATTGGGGCCTCCCCTGATCCTGTTTGGAAACAAGAATTACACACTCCTTCCACTTAACAGCCTGTCGGGCCTGACCATGACATAATTCATAACTATTTGATTATAAGTGGTTTATAGATTTAAACGAAATTCTATAAATCGAAGCATTCGTTGATTATCAACGACTTACGAACAAAGTCCGACAGACTGTTAACCGTAACCAAGATATCCATGAAATACACCTGCATTACCACTCTTCTGACAATTATCACTTTCCCGGCCCTGTTGGCGCAACAGGACGAGGCTGAAGAAATCTTCGATGAAGAAGCACTCGGGGAGATTGTGGAACTCGGGGAATTCGTCGTGGTCGGGTCCCGGCATGAAGAGCGCACCGTTTTGGAATCCGCCTTACCGGTGGATTTGATAAGCGGAGGGGAGCTTTCCTCTCAGGGATATCGGGACATGGACGACCTTCTGGCCAACATTCTCCCGTCCTTCAATATAAACACTCAGCCTATCAGCGACGCCGCGACGCTGGTGCGGCCCGCCAATCTACGCGGCCTCCCTTCGGACTCTACCCTGATATTGATCAACGGTAAACGTCGTCACCGCGCTTCCGTCATCTCTTTCCTGGGAGGTGGGACCGCCGATGGGGCGCAAGGTCCCGACCTCGCGGCCATTCCCGCCATCGCGTTGGAACGTGTAGAGGTTCTCCGCGACGGCGCTTCGGCCCAATACGGTTCCGACGCCATAGCCGGTGTTCTCAACTTTGTTCTCAGGGACAGAGCCTATGGGGGCAGGTACGAAACGAGTTGGGGGGAACACTATGAAGGGGATGGACTGTCCAATTCCATTGCCGCCAATTGGGGGATGCCTCTCACCGAGAAAGGCTTTGCCAATATCAGCTTTGAATATACAAAGGCCGGCCCCACCATTCGCAGTGTGCAACGTGTAGACGCCCAAGGGTTGATCGATGCCAACCAGCCTCACATCAGCCCATTTATCCGCCAGCCCTACGCGCAGATCTGGGGCTCCCCCGTGGTCCATTCCGATATCAAATCCTTCGTCAACCTAGGGGTGGAAATAAGTGACACAGCCGAATTCTATAGCTTCGGCAGTTTCGCGAAACGCAAGGTTGACGGCGGGTTTTATTATCGGAATCCCACTAATAGAGGCGGGGTGTTCAGGGGAATTCCTGGGGAGACCACCAAGGTGGCCGATTTGAGGGACAACCCCGATCCGGCTACCGTGCCCGTGGTCAGACTCATCCCAGCGGCCAATGGGGCCCTGGTTCCCGACCCGGTGGCTCTGGCAGCAGTGGAGGCCAGCCCCGATTTTTTTGCCTTCAATGAAAAGTTGCCCGGTGGATTTACGCCGCAGTTTGGCGGGTACATCAACGATATGAGTTGGGCATCCGGGGTACGCGGAGAATTGGAAAACTGGTGGCGCTACGATTTGAGCGCAGTCTTCGGGCGACACGAGACACAGTTCTACATGCATAGAACCATTAATCCGCAGACCATTGTGCACCCGGATTTCCGCAACGACCCCGCATCGATTCCAACTACTTACAGACCTGGAGATTACATCGAAACGGACTACACCATTAACCTGGATGTATCCCGCCCCTTTGATGTGGATTTTCTCGATTCCCCCTTGAGTTTCTCTGCCGGCCTGGAATATCGGGTGGAAGAGTTCGAGATTGTAGCTGGGGAAGAATACGCCTGGTATGTCGACCGCCGGGATGGGGGAATAGCTGCACAGGGTTTCGGCGTGGGGTCTAATGGATTTCCAGCCTTCCCACCTTCCATTGCGGGAACAGAAAATCGTGGTAGCTACGCGGCTTATCTCGATATGGAAACCGACATCGCCGAAGATGTCCTTTTAAGCGGCGCTATCCGCTATGAGAATCACGAGAATTTCGATGCCATCATTGGCGGCAAGGTGTCCTTTCGTTACGAAGTGTCGGATGATTTTGCCCTTCGCGGCTCCGCCAATACGGGTTTCCGAGTGCCCTCTATCGGACAGGCCAGCGTGCGCAATGTTACCACCGAGTTCGGCCCTCTCCCGGACGGTGGCTTCGGGTTGCGCGATCGTGCTCTTGCGCCGATAAGTGAACTTCCTCCCGTTTTGGGAGCCAAGCCCCTGAAAGAAGAAACTTCGGTTAACTTCAGCCTCGGCGCCGTCTTCCACCATGGTGATTTCCACGGCACCGTGGATTATTACAACATCAAGGTAAAAGACCGGATAGGGGTGACCGATGCGTTCAATTGGCCGGCTGGTGCTCCCAACCCCAACAATTACTCCGCCGTGAGTTGGTTTTCCAACGACTTCGACACCACCTCGCAAGGACTGGATATTGTGGGCGACTACGACATCGAGTGGGAGGAGGGAACCACCGTGTTGACCTTGGCGGGCAACTTCAGCGATACCAAGGTAGATGAAGCGGGTGACTTCATAACTCCCAAACGAATTGACCAACTGGAGAACACATTACCAAAACATCGTATTACCCTCAGTGCCGAGACCACTATAGGGCCCTGGCGCTTGATGCTACCCCGCCTGCGTTATTACGGCAATTTTATTGAATACACCTCCAACACCGACACTTGGTACCAAGAATATGGCGCCAAGACGCTGGTGGACGTGGAAGCGGAATACTCCTTTCAAAATGGTGTTTTTGTCGCCGCCGGAGTGAAAAACATTTTCGACGTTTACCCGGATAACAACAATCCACTCGCAATCGCGGGGGTAGGCGCCCTTTACCCGGAAGTTGCTCCTTTCGGCTTCAACGGCGGATTCCTCTATGTGAGAGCGGCCTACAACTATTAACCTCCGGGCCCTCCGACCCGTCCTTTTTTCTAAGGCTTTCTTTTCCATCCAACTGCGGCGCTCAGCCCGTAGACGACAAAACCCGAATCAGTGCGGGAAAGACTTTCCCCGGCGGGGAATCATATCCTGGGTCAAAGCTGCCGAGCGGGAGTTTTGACCCAGGATCTATCCGTAGCCCGTTTGGAATTGACCCTCCCAGGTCATGCCATATGCAATGCCCCTTTCACAGACACCCTCCAGGTGTTTAATTTGCCACCTTAAAAGACATGGAGCAAGCCTCTGCCAAGATACTCATTATCGATGACGATTCCCAGGTTCGCTATTCCCTGAAACGGGTATTGGGGTCCCACGGGTTCGCGGGAGTGGAAGCGGGTAGTGGAGAAGAGGGAATCGAGGTGGCCTCCCGGGAAAACCCGGACGTAATATTTCTGGATAACCGTATGGAAGGTATGTCGGGGTTGGAGGCCCTGCAGCACTTGAAAGGGGTGAGTGACCGTTTCCTCGTAGTAATGATGACCGCATTCGGCACTACCAAGACTGCTATTGAAGCCATGAAATTCGGCGCCTTCGACTACATCGTCAAACCCTTTGATGTGCAACAGGTTCTGCAGTTGGTCAACGCCGCCTTGGAGGCGAAGGCGGATCGCGACAAAACCGAAGCTTATGAACCCTTACTGGACAGCGAAGATTACAAGGAAGGCATAGTAGGCAGCTCCCAGCCCATGCAGGAGGTCTTCAAGCAAATCGGACAGATTGCGGCCAGCGACGTGACAGTTTTGATAACGGGGGAAAGTGGAACCGGGAAGGAGCTGATCGCCAAGGCGATCTACCGGCACAGTCTGCGGTCGGCCGGTCCTTACCTTCCTGTCAATTGTGCCACCATTCCGGAGAACCTGATTGAGAGCGAGTTGTTCGGTCACGAAAAAGGGTCCTTTACCGGAGCCAACAAAACGCGGAAGGGAACATTTGAAATATGCGACCGGGGAACGATTTTTCTCGATGAAATTGGAGACATGACGCTGGCCACCCAAACAAAAATTCTGCGCGTATTACAGGAAGGGGAGATCCAAAGGGTTGGCGGAAGTTCTCTCATAAAGGTTGATGTCCGGCTCATTGCCGCCACCAATAAGGACTTGGAGAAACTGGTTGAGGAAAAGCAATTCCGGCAAGATTTGTATTACCGCCTCCACGTGGCCCGCATTCGGTTGCCCAAGCTCGTTGACCGCAGCGAAGATATTCCGGAGTTGGTCGATTTTATGCTGCAACGCCTGGGCAAAAAGGGCAATACCGAGGTCAAACGGATTAGTGCGAACGCCAGAACCCTGCTCATCCGGTATCCCTGGCCCGGGAACGTGCGCCAATTGGAAAACGTGATCAATCGGGCCTGCGTTATCGCGCAAGGGGATACCATTCTACTGAAGGATCTACCGCAGGAATTGAGCGACTGGGCAGCGGAAAACGGGGTTGAATTATCTTCCGGGACATCCGCCAAGCCCCCTGTGCCCGGCCCGAAAGAAGGGGAAGAGAAGGGTTTGATCGGCCAAGCAGACAAGAGTTTCACCTCCGGGGAGGGGGATAACCTCAAAGACTGTTTCGACCAGCTTTACCAGATGCTGCGCCAGAAAAATCGGGAAGCGATTTTGAAGGTTATCGAAGGAGAAATGATCCTGCGAGCACTCGATGAATCGGGGGGGAACCAAGTCAAGGCCTCCAGGTTCCTGGGAATGACGAGGGCAACCTTGCGGAAGCGAATCGAAAGGGTTGACAAGGTCTAGAAACGGGCGCCAGCCGGGGTCAGCCGTTGATTTTTGACATGTCCCCATGTTGAAAATTAATGCCTGACCCCATTGCGAACGTGACCGGACAAAAGGGATCAGGGTTAATCTTCGAATCCATCGGGGTGAGTGGAGTGCCATTTCCAAGCCGTGGCGACAATGTCCTCCAGATGATTGAATTTAACTTCCCAGCCCAGGATATCTTTGGCCAAGCTGGGATCCGCAAATAGGGTAGGGGGATCTCCGTCCCGGCGCTCAACCAGATCCACTGGTACCTTTTTGCCACTGACTCGTTCCACCACATCGATTACCTCCCGGACGGAATAGGGTTTTCCCACTCCGAGGTTCAAGAACAATTGGGTGTAGGGTTGTCGCAGTTTTTCGATGGCGACAATGTGGGCGCGGGCCAGATCATCTACATGAACGTAGTCCCTCTGGCAGGTTCCATCCGGGGTGGGGTAGTCGGCCCCAAAAACCTTCAAGGCCTTCCGTTTTCCCATGGTAGCGGCAATGGCGAGGGGGATGAGATGGGTTTCGGGATCGTGGTCCTCCCCGATGGTTCCATCTTCCGCCGCTCCGGCCGCGTTGAAATAGCGCAGCACGGCAAACCGAAAATCTTCCACCTTGGCCAGGGAGCGCAAGAGGGTTTCGATGTCCAGTTTGGATTGACCATAAGGGCTGATGGGAGCTCGTTTGTGGGTTTCGTTGATGGGCAGAAAATCGGGAATTCCAAAAGTTGTGCAACTGGAGGAGAACACCAATTTATTTACCCTGGCCCGTTTCATGGCATTGAGCAGATGAAGGGTGCCGGCAACATTGTTGAGGTAATACTTGAGCGGATCTTCCACGCTTTCCCCCACGTAGGCAAAAGCGGCAAAATGCGTCACCACTTCGATCTGCTCCTGTTGCAGAATACCCACTATGAAGGATTCGTCCTCCATATTTCCCTGGTAGAAGGGGATATTGGGAGCCAATGCACCCCGGTGACCGAAAAGGAGGTTATCCACAACCACGGGTTGGTGGCCGACCGCAACAATTTGCCTTACACAATGACTACCGACGTAGCCAGCGCCCCCTACGACAAGAATTTTCATGGGTAGATGTGAAATGGATCAATGGGAAGATTGCCAATTTTTTTCCCTTAGGTTACGTTTTGCCTGGTTCGAGCGGTCCTCCGGTATAGATCAGCCAGAAGTTGCAAATATGCGGAACTCTCACGCGTCAATTTTTCCAATTGCCAGGTTTGATACCGCCACTGCCAATTGCCCAGAGCCTGTCCAGGGGTATTCGTACGCGCTTCACTTCCAAGGCCCATCAGATCCTGGAGAGGAAAGATGGCCAATTTCGCCACGGAGCGGTAGGCGGCGCGGATCAGATCCCAATTGATGGCATCTCCCGGTGTTTCCAAGTACCGTCTCACGTGATCCCGGGTCGATTCGGAAGCAGTGTTGAACCAACCCCTTGAAGTATCGTTGTCGTGGGTTCCCGAATATACCACAGAATTGGGTTGCATATTGTGAGGCAGGTAGAAGTTGTCGTTGCGACCCCCAAAGGCAAATTGAAGCACCGTTATTCCCGGAAAACCAGTATCCTCCCGCAGTTTTACAACCTCAGGGGTTATCAGACCAAGGTCCTCAGCAATGATTTTGGCATCGGGAATAGCAGCCTTTATCACCTCGAAAAAGGGGAGTCCCGGGCCCTTTATCCACCTGCCTTGGGAAGCTTTTTCGGAACCGGCCGGAATAGACCAATAGGCTTGGAAACCTCGGAAATGGTCAATTCGAATGATATCGAAGAGGGAAAATGCTGCCGAGAGCCGCTCTTTCCACCAACGGTATCCGGTTTTCTCCAACCGATCCCAATCGTAGAGGGGATTGCCCCAAAATTGGCCGTCCTCAGTGAAAAAGTCAGGTGGAACACCGGCAAAGGCCTTAGGTTGAAAGGTTTTTGGATCGACTTGAAAACGTTCCGGACAAGACCAGACATCGGCGCTGTCCAGGGCGGAATAGATGGGGACGTCTCCTATGATCTGAATGCCTCTTTCATTGGCATACGCTTTGAGAACTTTCCACTGCCGAAAAAATAGGAACTGATAGAATTTGTGGGCCTGGCTCAGCAATCGGGTGTCTCCATCCAGGGCCCGGGTCGATATTCCAGAATAGTCGCGAAATTTCTCCGGCCAATCCAGCCAACTCCGACCTCCAAATTTTTGCTTCAGGGCCATGTAAAGGCCCCACGGTTTCAACCATGCCGCGTTGACCTCGGAAAATTGACGGAAGGATTGTCCCAAGTCTTTCCAGCGTTCCGGCGATTCCTCAAACGAAAGAAAAGCCTTATGGAGCAGGGGCCATTTCTTTTCATAAACCATCCCAAAATCAGTCTTGCTGCCGGGCAGAAAACGCAAGGGTTCCACATCCCGGTCCCGCAACAGACCTTCTTCAATCAATTGACCAAAATCGATCAGGTAAGGATTCCCGGCAAAAGCAGAAAAAGTCTGGTAGGGAGAATCACCAAAACCTGTCGGCCCGAGAGGGCAGACCTGCCAGTAACCCATGTGGCACTGTTCCAGAAAATCAATAAGGGCGTAGGAGGCATTGCCGAGGGTTCCAATTCCCTGGTCGCCCGGAAAACAGGTGGGATGCAACAAAACACCACATCCTCGATCGGTCAGCCAATCATTTAGAGGTAGTCGATTCAAAAACGGTTTGGAGTTCGTATGCGTCAAACCTTCCACGGGTTTGAACGAAATTTCAATACCGGGAGAAGGGAAGGGTCTGAGACCGGGTTTAGCCGTCTCTCCTAAGCCCAGCAGAATTTTGGACATAATATATCTTGTGCGTTTTTTATTGCGGGGAATTCCAATGACCGGGAATGAAAGATTATCGGGCCAAGCCCCAGCGACGCGTGAAGGGATAATAGATAAAGAGGGCTTTCCCGACCATTTCTTCTTTGGGTACAAAGCCCCAATAACGGCTATCCGAGCTGTGTGGGGAATTGTCCCCCATGGCAAAAAATTTATTTTCCGGAATCGTCACTTTTGCCTCCGGATGATTGAGATAGTGCCTGCTGGTGAGTCTTTTATAGGAATAACCCGAATAATTACCTTCCCGCGCCGCATTTTTCTCGAATGCTTCTGCTCCTGTTATGAGGGCGCCGTTTCGGTACAATTTTGGAGCTTTTACCTGAAGCTCATCTCCAGGAGCCCCTACCAAACGCTTGATGTAGTATTTGTCATCGTTGGTAGCTGGAATATTCTTCGTCTTGAACACGATGGCTTCTCCCACCTCCGGACGAACGAAATGATAGGAAAGGCGATCCACAAAGAGAGCATCCCCGGTCAGGATATCAAATGCCATCACCTGGTCTCCGGCCTGGAAGGTTTTTCCCGTTTTTAAAAACCATCCATAACGGCCCTCGTAGCGGATTCTCCCCTCCTTGTTGAATCGTTGGAGGATTTCGGGCCAGTCTCCCTGTTCCTCTGGAAAAAAAGTCTCCTTGTAGAGATCGGTTGGATTAAAATCGGCCGGCACTTTGAAATGAACGGGCTCATCGCCGACGATGAGGCTGTATCGAACATGGGTCGTGGGAAAAACGAGCCACTTTCTTCCCGGCACCCTTTGTCCCACCAGGCGTTCGGAACGGCCAGCCAGGGGTATGATCAATTCCCCCGAATCCCGGGCTACGACTTCCCTCCTGACCGCTCCCAAGGCCAGGAATCGAAAGATCTTCGTCCCATAGCCCTGGTTTTTTCCACTGGTGAAGACCTCGTGGGTTACCCCGTTATAGGTGGGATACATGGAGTTGGTCGGTATCTTGAAAGGCTGCAGGAAAAAGGTTCGAATAGCCAGGGCCACTATGGAGGCAACGAGAAACATTTCCGCGTTTTCCGCCCAGAAAGTCTGAGGGTAAAAATTACCCCCAACCTGTTTCAGAACGGTCTCCAATTGTTCGGAAGCCATTCGCACCTTTCCCCAATCTACCTCACCCTTTTCTCGCAAAGCCCGGTGCAGGATGACCGAAGTTTCCTTGAGTTCCCTGAGTTCGCCATCCGACATTTGATCGCGGCGAAAATGGTAAATTTTCTCCGCTAATCTCAGCCAGTTGTCTGCCCGCTCCCGGAGTTTCTTTTGTTTTTTCTGTTTAAAAATGGAAAACAAAGCAAAAAGTAGTGTTCGAGATTAAACCAACCTGTCGGGTTTCACTTCAATCCTCCTTTTAGCCCGCATGGCTCACAAAATGCGTAGGGAGGGACAGAAGCCCCGTCGGGGTCATTCCTTGCAATCGATTCTGCTGAAAAACCCCCCTCATGATTGGGGTCTTTGAGCACGGAGTTCGGTGAGAGGTTGAGGGGGCGCACAGCGGATCAGATGCAACTCCCCTCTATCGAGCAATTCCCAGTGGACTTGCTCGCCTTTGTGCATGCCCAGGGCCGCAGCCAGGGGAACGGGAATATGGACATACAAGCGCTCCTTCTGCCCTTTGGATCGAACCGCTTGCAATTTCATTGGATAATTTGCTCGCCTTTTCATTAACTAGTTTTTAAACTAGCTGTAGATCCTTTTGTTGTCAACTTATCCTTACCTCAACCATGAGTCTGCCTAAAGCTAAGGTCCAAAGCAGTTTTTTTGATGTGTCGGTGTTAATGGAGGATTTCTTCGATCCATCCAACCGTTATCGGCTCTTTCGCGAGAAGATTTTGCCCGTCCTGCAGGCCAAGCGCGAGCAACTGTGCGCGTTGTATTGTCAGGATAATGGGCGCCCTGCGGTGGAGCCGGTGCTGGTGTTGGGGGTGAGCCTTTTGCAATTCATCGAAAAGTTGCCGGACAGAAAAGCCTTGGAGCATGTAGATATGCATCTGGGCTGGAAGTATGCTTTGGACTTGGAGGTTGATGAAAAGGGGTTCCATCCCACCACCCTGGTGAAGTTCCGCCAACGCTTGGTTGATGGGGGGATGCAGAGGGTTGGATTTGATGCCATTCTCGATGCCTTGGGGGCGGAGGGGCTGGTACGCAAGGGTGGCCGACAACGGCTCGACTCGACCCATGTTTTTGGATGCGTGGCCAAGATGAGCTATCTGGAATGTATGCGCGAAACCCTTCGCCTTTTCATCGAGCAGGTAGGCCTTTGGGGATTAGCCGAGTCATTGGACAATTACCGGCAGTATCGCGAGCGATACTGTGAAAGTGAGTTGCCCTGGCACCGGCTGAGCAAAGAGAAGGTGGCCAAGCAAGCCGAGAGGACCGGCCGCGATGTCCTGGTCGTGCTCGAATGGCTGGGCCGACAACCGTCCAAGATCCGCCATCACGCCAAAGCGCTGTTGTTGAAGCGGGTTTTTGAGGAGCAGTATGAGGTGTGCGGTGAAAAGCTCACGGTGCGCAAGCGCCAGAAAAGCGGCACGGTACGAAACCCCCATGATGCGGAGGCGCAATGGAGTGCGAAGGATTCGGCTAAAACCAAAACCTGGATCGGTTACAAGGCTCAAGTGGCCGAGAGCGTGCCAGACTGTGATAAGCCCAAGAAAAAGGGAGAACCGACCGAGCAATTTTTGCTGGAGGTCACCACCACTGAAGCCATTACGAGTGATTTTGAGGGCATGCAACGGGTGCTAAAAGCACAGGCGCAGCATCATGATAATGTTCCTTGCGAACTCTACGTTGATGCTGGTTACGTCAGCGATGACACCCTGGCCGAGGCCAAGCAACAAGAACGCGAACTGGTGGGACCGGCGCGCCCTCCGGGCAATGCGAACAAAACCATCTTCGATGCCACCGAGTTTGATGTCGATGTCGCTCGGCGCCGGGCCATCTGCCCAGCGGGTCATACCAGCAAACAATGCAGTTTGATCAATGACAGTCACCAGGACAGAGTTTATCTGCGCTTCGAATGGGGCAGCTTATGCGACACCTGTTGCCTGCAAAAGCAATGTACCAAGCGCCAAGACGGCCGGCGGCATTTGAGCGTGGGCCTGCACCACGATCTGCTTCAGCAACGCCGCCGGGAGATGAAAACGGATGCCTTCAAGCTCAAGATGCATCGGCGCGCTGCGATTGAGGGCAGCATCAGTGAGTTGACCCGACAGGGGGCTCGCCGCACCCGCTACCGAGGGTTGGCCAAGACCGCCTTGGCCAATTATCTGCAGGGTGCAGCGGTTAACATCAACCGTTGGCTCCGGCTTGTGCAGTGGCAGTGCCGAGAACCGATAAAAGCGGCCTAGAGCCGGCTTTTTGGACTTCCGAAGGTCCTTTTGGGATGGTAGAGTGGCTCAAAAGCGGCGGGATTGCCTTGCTGCGCCCTTCTGTGAAGAAAATGGCCCGATCCAACGGCAAGGGCCGATGGAAATTGGTCGCCGTCATGCAATCTAACTGCCAACAGAATAAGGGGGTTTATCAGCAGAATCGCAATCTTGACGAAGCTTGCGGAGTCAACCGATTCAAGGTTTGACCCCTTTCTCCAGTAAAGTCCGCACCAGTGCCGGAATCCGGAGCGCAGTAGAAGATTTGTGAGCCATGCGGGTTAGGATCAGTTGGTGCTTTTCAAGATGTCCAGGAAAGCTTCCTGGGGAATGGCAACTTTTCCAATTTGTTTCATGCGTTTTTTGCCCTCCTTTTGTCTCTCCAACAATTTTCTTTTTCTCGTAATATCCCCGCCATAACACTTTGCCGTGACGTCCTTCCGGTAGGCGCTGAGGGTTTCCCTGGCGATTACCTTCCCATCGACGGCAGCCTGGAGGGGTATCCTGAACATTTGCCGGGGGAGAATATCCTTTAATTTCTTGCACAGTTCCCTCCCCTTTTTTTCGGCTTTTTCCAGGTGGACGATGGAGGAAAACGCATCCACCGGTTGGCCGTGCACCAGGATGTCGAGTTTGACCAACTTGGATTTCTGATAACCGGCCAGTTCATAGTCCATTGATCCGTAACCCCGGGTGATACTTTTCAGCTTATCGTTGAAATCGACCAGCACTTCGTTGAGGGGCAACCGGCAGGTCAGCATGACCCGGTTTTCATCCAGTGTTTCCGTGTTTTGACAAAGGCCTCGTTTTTCCATAATCAGGGCCAACAGATCCCCAATGTGCTCACTGGGGGTATGCAGGATGGCTTCGATGATGGGTTCTTCGGTATATTCTACGATTTGCGGATCGGGCATATTCACCGGATTATCCACCAGAAGGAAATTACCGTCCTTGGTTTTCAACCGGTATACCACACTCGGGTAGGTGGCAATGATGTCGATATCGTATTCGCGGCGAATCCGTTCCTGGATTATTTCCATGTGCAACAACCCCAGGAAGCCGCAACGAAACCCAAATCCCAATGCGGCGGAACTCTCCGCCTGAAAAGAAAATGCCGCATCATTGAGGCGCAGCTTTCCCATGCTCGTTTTCAACTTCTGATAATCGGAGGTATCCAGAGGATAAATTCCGCTGAAAACCATCGGTCTGACTTCCTTGTAACCGGGGAGCATTTCACCTGCAGGCTGTTTGGCATGGGTGATAGTATCCCCAATTTTTACGTCGGCCGTGGTCTTGATATTGGTGACGACATAACCGGAATTTCCGGCTGTCAGCTCGTCCACCCCCTTCATGGCGGGGGTAAAAATACCGACTTCTTTGACCTCGGTTTTGAGTTCGTCGCTCATGAAAACAATGCGATCTCCCCGTTTAAGGGATCCCGAAAAAACCCGGACGTAGCAAATGACCCCTCTGTAGGCGTCGTAAACCGAATCAAAAATGAGCACGCGGGTGGCAGGGTAATCGGACAGGCGTGGAGGAGGAACCCGTTTCACAATGGCCTCGAGGATCTCCCCTACCCCAATGCCATCCTTTCCGCTGGCTAGAACTGCTTCCTCGGCCGGAATAGCCAATATGTCCTCCAATTGACGGGAGCACCGTTCAAGGTTGGCGCTGGGCAAATCGATCTTATTAATAACCGGGACAATGGCCAGGTCCTGGGATAGGGCCAAATGGGTATTGGCCACGGTTTGCGCCTCCACCCCCTGTGCCGCATCGATGAGCAACAAGGCGCCCTCCGCCGCGGCGAGACTGCGCGAAACCTCATAGGAAAAATCTACGTGACCCGGTGTGTCGATGAGGTTGAGGCGATAATCCAAACCATTCTCGGCGCAGTATAGCATGGTGACGGGGTGTGATTTGATGGTAATCCCCCGCTCTCGCTCCAAATCCATGGAATCGAGCATTTGGTCTTTCATTTCCCGCTCATGGACGGTTTTGGTGCTTTCCAAGAGGCGATCCGACAAGGTTGTTTTGCCGTGATCGACGTGGGCGATGATACAGAAATTGCGAATCTGTGAAAATTTGTCCATGGAAGGCTCGGCCAGGCCGCAACCGTGGCGAAACCACAATCACCTGCAAATAAAAGGGGGAAGTTGGATGGAAATTTCCATTCTAAGCAAGAATTTTTGGTTCAATCTTTCGGAGATCTGCCTGCAGGAAATGTTCCAATGTGTCGCAGGATCAAAGGGACTGCTTAAAAATCGGCAAATTCTTGCAGAGAAATTACCTCCAATCCCGGATCGATTCTCCTGGCCAGACCTTTCAGCACACCCCCTACTCCACATTCTCTAAACTTCACGACCCCCGCTTCCTTGGCCGCCAGCATACAATCTTCCCAAAAAACGGGGGAAACGATTTGCTTGACCAGCTTTGCTTTGATGGCGGCGGGGTCCCGGGCAGCGGAAGCATCTACATTGGAATAAACCGGCATTCGCGGAGGACGGAAATCGATGGGTGCCAGGAAATCCTCAAAAGCCGCCCTGGCCGGTTCCATCAGCCGACTGTGGTAGGCGCCGGCTACCTCCAGAGGAAGGATGCGCTTGAACCCTCTGCCCCTTCCCGCTCGGATGGCTTGCTCCATATTGGCCAATGGGCCGGATATCACCACCTGCCCGGGACAGTTCAGGTTTGCCAGGTCGACCTCGAATTCAGCGGCCAGGACCGCAACTTCATCCCGCTCCCCTCCCAGCACACTGGCCATGGTTCCTTTGGCTTGGTCACAGGCTGCTTGCATGAGCCGACCCCGTTCGGTCACAATTTTCAAACCCACTTCAAAATCATAGACTTGGGCGGCGGCCAGAGCAGTGAACTCCCCCAGGCTCAATCCCATGGCCAGAACGGCGCATTCCTCCCCTCCCAATTCTTTCCATACCGTAAACGAAGCGAGCCCATGCACGTAGAGGGCCGGTTGACAGACCTCCGTTGGGGTCAACCCTTCAAGGGGGCCCTTAAAACAAAGTCTGGCAAAGTCGTAACCTAGAATCTCATTGGCCGTTTCGTAGAGGCCACGAGCCGAAGGGCTGTTTTGGCAAAGCGAACGCCCCATCCCCACCCGTTGAGCGCCCTGGCCCGAAAATAGAAGCCCAATTGACATATCGGCCCCCCAGCCATCAGAATTGCTTGCTTCGGGCAATAAAAAAGTAGGCCCCCATTCCCAATTCCTTATTCCCATTTCTCCCTGTCTCTGCCTTCTTGGCGCCTTCCGAGAGTCAAATAATTCAGTTGTCAGTGGTTAGTGACGAGTGGCTAGTGGATTTTTCCCTATTCCTAATTCTTCTCCCCCTCTTTGCGCCCTCTGCGAGCTTTGCGAGAGTCAATGCCCTATCCGTGCTTATCCCTGTAACCTGTCCTGCCGTAGCCCTTGGGCGAAGCAGGATCCGTGGTTCTCCCTCATACGATAATCGGCGGTTTAACTTCTTCAGGGAGGTCATTATCAGGGCGGGATAACAAACGGACGCTTGCATTTTTTCCCGAAACCAAATCCACTGCGGAATCGAACTGAAGAAGCGTCCATGAACAGCCCGAATTTTTCCGGAGTCCTCACCGCGATGGTTACCCCTTTTCGACAAGGGCGGATAGACTGGGACTCCCTGCTGACGTTGACAGAATGGCAGATTGACTGTGGGGTGCAAGGCCTTGTGCCGGTTGGAACCACTGGGGAGTCCCCTACCCTCAGCCATGAGGAACATATGCAAGTTGTTGAGGCCGTGTTAGATAAAGTTTCGGGGCGCCTGCCTGTGGTAGCCGGAACGGGGTCAAATTCCACCCGGGAAGCGGTCCGGTTGACGCAAAGGGCCCACCAGCTCGGGGCCGCTGCCGTCCTGCAGGTTACTCCCTATTACAACAAGCCTAGTCAGGAGGGATTATTTCAACATTTTTCTGCCGTTGCCGAGGAGACGGACAAACCGATTGTTCTTTATTCTATTCCTTCTCGTTGTGTGGTCGAGATTGCCATCGATACCTTGGTTCGACTCCGAAACAAGTATCCACACGTCAATGTGATAAAGGAAGCAGGGGGTTCTTGTGATCGGGTTATGCAAATCCGCGCCGCTTTGGGGGACGAAATGACCATTCTGAGTGGGGATGACAACCTGACGTTGGCCTTTATGGCGTTAGGAGGAAAAGGGGTCATTTCGGTAGCCTCCAATCTTTACCCCAGGGAAGTGGTCGCGATGGTTTCCGCCATCTTGCGCGAGGACTTTGCCACTGCCGCAAATCTCAACCGTGTGTTCCATCCTTTGTTCATAAACTTGTTCGTGGAGCCCAATCCCGTTCCGGTAAAATGGGCCATGAAGAAGGCGGGCCTGATTACGACGGACGATGTAAGGCGGCCACTGTGTTCAATGCTGGAGGAAAACCAGGCCCTGATCAGGTCGACAGTGCAATCCCTCAACCGACAGTTAACCTCATGAAACTGAATATCCTCCTGCAGGGCGCCCTCGGACGCATGGGAAAGGCCATCAAAAGCGCTGCGGCCGAACGCGGACATCGGATTGTGTCAGAAGTGGATTTGGGCGATCGGGTAGCCGACCATTTTTCCGGGATAAACATGGCCATCGACTTCAGTCATCATGCCGCAACTCGAGAATTGGCCCGTTGCTCCGCAGAACGGGGTGTTCCACTGGTTATCGGTACAACAGGCCACTCCGAGGAGGAAAAAAAGGTTATTCTCGAGTTGATCGAGCCGGTCCCCGTCGTGTGGACCGGCAATTATTCGCTCGGAGTCAACCTGTTGTTTCACCTCACAGAACAGGCCTCTCAAATTTTGCCCAACACTTACGATGTGGAATTGGTCGAAATACACCATCGTTTCAAGCGGGATGCCCCCAGCGGTACGGCGGAGGAGTTGCTCAGGCGTATCCGGGCCGCTTCACAAAGAAGCAACCATGTTCCTGTCCATGGCCGAAAGGGAATAACTGGAGCAAGAACCGATGGGGAAATCGGGGTTCACGCTTTGCGCGGCGGCGATGTGGTGGGAGATCACACCATTGTTTTCTCCGGCCAAGGTGAGCGAGTCGAACTCGTTCATCGCGCGGCGGACCGCATGATTTTTGCCCGCGGAGCCATCCATGCGGCTGAATGGTTGATCGATCAAGCGGCGGGATTGTATGATATGCACGACGTTCTGGGATTGAAACAGGGATGATTGCCACGCTGAAAGGCAGTATTGTCGAGAGCCGTTTGCTACAGGTCGTAATCGAAGCCGGGGGCGTGGGCTACGAGGTCAATATTCCCATTAAAACCGCGGAAAATTTGCCCCCAAAGGGAAGCGAAACCAAACTGTTTATTTACCCCATCTACCGCGATGATTCCCATACCCTTTACGGATTCCTGAATCGTGAGGATCGCGAATTCTTCAAGCTTCTGGTGGAAAAAGTCTCCGGTGTGGGACCCAAAATGGCGCTCATGCTTTTTAGCAGATTGAGTATTCGTTTGTTGCGAGGGGCCATTATCCGCGGGGATGCCAAACTGCTGGCTCAATGCCGGGGCATTGGAAAGAAAACGGCAGAGCGCATCATCATAGAGCTCCGAGACCAGGTGAAGTCCGGCATGCCCTCCCCCACCCCGACCGTTTTATCTGACGACGGGGCTATTCCCGTGGAATCAAATCTTTTTCAGGACGCCATTTCCGCTCTTGGGGTTCTGGGCTACAAGGCCGTGGAAGCCGATAAGGCGGTAAACCGTGCCATGGACCAATTGGGTTCCGAGGCGAGTTTGGAGAACATCATCAAGAAGGCCCTGTCGGGTTAGGATCTCCCCTCAGCGCTTGAACTCATAACTGGAATGCTCAAAATCGAAACCGCTTGTCCATTCCTGTTCTGCAAAAAAACCCGCCGTGCCCGACGAAAAGGGAAAATCTTCCCGGGGATGGGAAGGAAGGTACTCTGGCGTGGCGAGCAAGGGACGCAACCTCTGGGTATAACCCCAATTGTGTTGGGGTTGCCCCTGGGTCTGGAGGGTTCGGAAAAAATCGAGGGTGGCTGAACGGGGCTGTGTTTCCGCCTCTGCATAAAACCCGTCCAGTTTGCTCACCGATCCCGCAACGGTTTCTTCCTCCATGGAAGAGGCAAAAGGTCTGTTGAGATAAAAGGGGAGAGAGGTGGCAAGCGTCAGGATGAGGAAGGCTCCAATCCAAGCGGGTTTGCCTAGGAAATGGCCCAGAAAATGAGGACCGCGAGCCATTGATTTCCCCAGGGTGGGAATGACGGGGCATTGGCTAAGAGCTGCAAAATGGGTCGCCTGATGCATGCGGCAATAGCTTTGGAAGACTCTCTGGCGACGGGGATTTCGTTCCAACTCTCCCCGCAAAATGTCGAGTTGGGCCGAGGTAATTTCCTTGTCCAAATAAAGGTTTACCAAGTCTTCAAAAACGTCGTCTGTCATTGAAATTCTTTACCCATTTTTTTGCGCAAACTCATCCGGGCACGGGCTATACGGCTTTTCACCGTGCCAATGGATAAATCGAGGACCTCGGCAATGTCTTCGTAGGACATGTTCTTGCCGGCACGCATTACCAGAACCTCATAATGCTTTTCCGTGAGGCTTTTCATGTTTTCAGCAACCTTGTCTACCAATTCCTGGTTAAGGGTTGCCTCACAGGGTGTCTGTTCTTCCACCGGACAGATGTCGATCAAGCTGAAATCCCCGTCCTCCGAGAAACTTTGATCCAGAGAGATGGATTCGCTTCGCTTTCTGCGGAACCAGTACCAGTATTTGTTGTGAGCGAGATTGGTGGCGATTTGATACAGCCAGGTCGAAAAGGTGCTGTCCCCACGGAAATTTTCCAATCCGCGATGGGCCCGAACGAAGGCGTCTTGGGTAACTTCTTCTGCATCTTGTTTATTTTTTAGAAGGTGCAGAACACGGGAGTAGATTTTATCCCAGTAACGCGCTACGATTTCGGTAAATGCGTCCGGGTCGCCATTCTTGAATCGATCAACCAGCATACGGTCGATAGCTACTTGCTGGGCTTTATTGGGCATTATTATTACGGTTTGAAATGTATGTGGAGGATTTGTTCCATGGGCAATTGAGGCAAGCTTTGAATTTTTTCAAAATTTTCCCATTAAACCGGAACGACATAAAAAAAGTTTCTGCCCGGGGTTACTATTGCTTTGGGCAGTTTCTAACCAGTTGGAGCGTTCCGGGATAAGAACGTTCAAAAAATTCATGAATTCACCTGACTGTGAAAGCTCAAGGAGAGCCGACATCCCGTTTGGGCAAATTGCCATTGACAGGAAGGAATTGAATCGTTTTTTCCCTGCTTTTCCACTTTATACCCATTTAGAATTCGTACCTTATTGGAATTAGTTGGATTTGTGGGTCGGTAGCTCAATCGGTAGAGCAGGTGCCTTTTAAGCACTTGGTTCGGGGTTCAAGTCCCCGCCGGCCTACCATCCAGCCGGGGGCCAGCCAGGGTCATGCAATAAGCGGGCTAATATTCTTCCCCCGCAATATGGGCGGATTCCCGCCATCGGATCTCCAGCAAGTCGATTAATTTGGGGTGTTCACCGACTAACGGGGTTCGATAGGTTTTCAATTTCGCGTGCCGTCGCTCAGCTTCTGCACAAATCCTTGGAATATCTCCTCCCGGACCGGCATGCCTCCCCGGGCCGATGAACATTTGAGCTATCACTGCATCCCCTCCCCTGACCGATTTCCGCTCCAGAGCCCGCTCCAAGAGCGGTTCATTGAAGTCCCATTTGGGTCCGCGCCTTCTCTCCAAGGAGGAAGCAAAGGTGATCCTGACCCTTCCCTCCAAGGCCCGGGCCAATCCTTTGGCCAAAACATTGCGGACAAGGGTCACTTCCCTCCGGGGGCTGCCATGGTCCGCCAGGACCAGGGCGGGTTTTCGCAGTCGATGCTCCGTAATGACAAAATCCGTCAACTCCCCAAGAATTTGAATCAATTCCCTTCCGCCATTGGATTCGTTCCGGTAGAGGGGGTGCAACAGCTTGCAGAAAAACCCCGGGTGCAATTTTGCCAGTAGGCGCAAGCGCCGGGGAAGGTAGTCGACAATGGCTCCGGAGGGGCCAAAAAACAAGGGGAGCAGGCACCATTTCCGGTCCCCTCTCAGATAGGCTTTGCGCAAAAGGTTCTCCAGGATTTCAACCTTTTTTCCCCCCAGTTTGTCAGGGGGAATTTTGTTGGCATGCAGTAGGGGGGCAGCCGTTACCGCTTGACCGATTCTTTGGGAAAGTTCCCCGGCTATACGTTTAAGGTTTAAATAGGACGCTGGCTTGACGGACCCGTTATCGACCAGAAAGACCATAAGATATTTTGAAACTTAAAATCGAATTTGCCAACCGGAAGCCAAAGGCTTACTCCAAAAATTGCAAGCCGGAGATCTTTCATTACCCCGGCGCAGAATTTTCAAATTCAAACAAATAATCCTTGCCAACCTAAATGAGGTGATAAATTCTACCGTTTTTACCACTACCAATACCAAAATGACCAACTTGTGTAAATGAAGACCATAATCTCAACCTTATGCCTACTTGCCATTTCAATGATTTGGATGGGTTGCGCCAGTACTACCCCCCCAACTCCGGAAATGACCCTGATGAGTGACAGCGCCGAGGGCGCTACCGACGCCGAAACTGCCTTCGATACTGCCGAAGGTGGAACCCTTACGGATGATTTTGAAACCGAGGGCGCTCTCCCGGCCCGTGATGATGCATTTGATGCCGAGGATGCAGACATGGAAGCTTATTCCTCGGTATATTTTGACTTTGATCGTTCCTATGTCAGGGAATCGGAAAGGCCCATAGTAGAGGAAACAGCCGCGTTTCTGCTCGAGAACCCGGGCCAAAAGGTTCTGGTTGAGGGTCACTGTGATTGGAGAGGCACCACCGAGTATAATCTCGCTCTGGGAGACCGTCGATCCAACTCCGTAAAGGATTATCTGGTTGAATTGGGGGTTGCTCCAACCACCGTTGAAATCCTTTCCAAGGGAGACCTTGAGGCTGACGAAAACGCCGATGAAGCGAGTCGGCAACGCGACCGCCGATCCGATATTATTTTGCTACCCTGACCTGGGCTCGGGGATTCCCTTTTCCCCGCACACGCTGACTTGGTCCCATTATCTCCCCTCCGGCAAAGACCTGAGGATAACCTTCAGTAGCTCCTTGCCCTTGCCCATCATGCCGAGGTGGAAGTTTTCATTGGGGGCATG
The DNA here is from genome assembly GCA_965218995.1 of Opitutales bacterium. Classification (GTDB taxonomy): domain Bacteria; phylum Verrucomicrobiota; class Verrucomicrobiia; order Opitutales; family UBA2995; genus JAABVD01. Next base: position 1,341,711 of record CBDCML010000003.1, on the reverse strand, counting down.
GGCATTGTCCCCAGGCAGATACAGGCCTATGAGCAAGGTGTCCATGCCCAGAACCTCTTTTATTTCTGCAATTATCGGGATGCTCCCTCCTTCCGCCAGAAACAAGGGAGTTCTTCCGAATAGGGATTGAGACTGGGTTTCAGTTGTTTCGAAGGCTCGGGCCAAATATTTGTTCTGGTTTTCCGGTGCGTGGGGTTTGCCGGGAGGAACTACCCGATAAGGGTTGCCATTGTGCTGCTTCAGGATCTCCAGTTCCATTTGGGGAGGGCATCGATCCCGAATCGTTTGCACAAGCTGTCGCTGAATCTGTCCAGCATCCTGGTTGGCCACCAACCTGCAACTGATCTTTACAAAAGCCTCCCTCGGGATTATCGTTTTGGAACCCTCCCCTTGGTAACCGCCTCCCATTCCGTTAAATTCCAAGGTGGGCGCCAGCCGTATGGCCTCAAAGGCATCGAATCCGGGAGGGGAAAAAAGGTGGTTAACCCCGAGAAACTTCCCCAAATCCTCCAAGCTTCGATCGATGCGGGAAATTTCCCTTCGTTCCCAATCCTCCGCTTCAATCACCTCGTCATAAAACCCGTCTACGTTTACCGTGCCATCCGGATGGTGCAAGGAGGAGCAAAGCTCAACAAGGGCCTGCAGGGGATTGAGGATAGCGCCCCCGAAAACTCCCGAGTGTAAATCCCTGTCAGGTCCTTTGAGGCGGACCTCCAGGCAGGTAATCCCTCTCAGTCCCGTAGTAACGGTCAACTGGTCCTCGCGCTGGCTTCCCGTATCACAAGCCAGGACAAAATCGCCCCGAATCCTCTCGGCATATTTTTTTAGGACCGGTTTAAAACTCGGACTCCCGATTTCTTCCTCTCCTTCCAGTAGGACCACCAGGTTGAGGTCGAAATCCGGTTCCTCTTCCAGTAATTCGGAAAGCAGGGCCAGATAGACCGCGACGGGTCCTTTGTTATCGGCCGCTCCCCTGCCGAACACGCGGTTTCCCCGCACCTCGGCCACAAAGGGGTCTGAATCCCAGAGATCCAATGGATCGGGTGGCTGCACATCGTAGTGTCCGTAGATGACCACTGTTGGGGCATGGGGATTTACCCGTCTTTCCGCCAATAGCAGGGGATGAACGGGTGTCTTGATGACTTCCACGGAAAATCCGATGGATTGCAGTTTGTCCTCTAAATAATCCCTCGCCTCCGCTAAACCTCGCTTGAATTGCGAATCGGCCGAAACACTGGGAAACGCTACCAGTTCCTTTAAAACGGAAAGGGAATCAAAGCTCATTCGTAGCGGATACGGTTTTGCTCATATATTTCCAAGGCTCGGGGCAATATTGCCTCCAGTCTGTCGATGCGCTCAAGATCGGAGGGGTGAGTGGAAAAGAACACATTCACTTCTTCTCGATCCTTAATCAGGTTCATTTTCATCCAAAATTCCAATGCGGCCCTTGGATCGTAGCCCGCTTTGGCCGCATAAATCAACCCAATGCGATCGGCTTCCAATTCGTGGCTTCTGGAAAACGGAAGCATTATTCCATAGGTGGTTCCTAGACCGTAGGCGGCGAGATAAGTATCCTGGTCCCGGTCTCCCACCAGAGCACCCTGTATTATATTGCCCGCCATTGCGGCCAGGACACCATGGGAAAGGCGTTCGGAACCATGGCGGGCGGTGATGTGGGCGATTTCATGGGCGACGAGGGTGGCCAGTTCGTCCTCGGTTTGAGCGACCTTCATAATACCGCTGTAAACGCCTACTTTGCCGCCAGGCAAGGCAAAGGCATTGACCAGATCCGGTTCGTCGAAAAGGACAAATTCCCACTCGGCATCGGGCAAGTCGCTCCCGACTACCTGCGAAATCCGCCAACCGACCCGTTGCAGGCGTCCCACCATAACCGGGTCGTTGGAGAGGGGCGATTGTCGTTTGAGTTTATTGAACTCACTGATCCCCAAAGATATCTCGTGACCCGTGCCAAAAAAATTGATCGCAGTCCGGCCTGTTTCCGGCACGGTGTAGCAACCTGCCAGGATGGCTAGCCATCCAAATTGAAACCAGAAGCCGAATTTAAGGGTTTTGCTCATCGATGAGGGGAAATTGACTCAATGTCGAAAATGGCGAATCCCGGTGTATACCATGGCCATGCCCTGTTGGTTGGCCGCCGCGATGACCTCTTGGTCGCGCACCGACCCCCCTGGTTGTATAGCTGCTGAAGCCCCGGCCGCGGCCGCGGCCAACAATCCATCCGCGAACGGAAAAAAGGCGTCCGATGCCACAATTGATCCTTGGAGGTCCAGGCCGGCTTGGCCCGCTTTCCAGACGGCCACTTGAGAGCTGTCCACCCGGGACATCTGCCCCGCGCCGATTCCAAGGGTCCGCTTTTTGCCGGCGTAAACAATGGCGTTGGACTTTACATGTTTAACCACCCGCCACCCGAAAATCAAAGCATCCCATTCGGCTTCGGTCGGCTTTCGTTCGGTAACCACTTTACAATGGTCCGCCTTTATCTTTTCCCGGTCCATATCCTGAACCAATGCGCCACCCACTACGGACTTGATTTCTGCCAGGGCCTCTGCCCCTATCCCGCTCTTCGCCAACATTAATCGCAGGTTTTTGCGTTTGCCGAACAAAGCCCGGGCTTCTGGGGAAAATCCGGGCGCTATCACAACCTCGCAAAAGATCTTCCCGATGGCTTGAGCCAAGTCGGCCTCGACCGTGCGGTTGACCACGATTATTCCTCCGAAAGGCGCCTGTTTGTCAGTTTCGAAAGCGCGTCTCCAGGCTTCCAGAAGCGTATCGGCGCTGGCCACTCCACAAGGATTTGTGTGTTTGAGAATGCCCACTGTGGGTTCCTCAAACTCCCCCATCAGGATGGTGGCGGCGCTGATATCGAGCAGGTTGTTGTAGCTGAGATCCTTGCCCTGGAGTTGTTCGTAAAGGTCGAAGAAATTCCCGTAGAGCGCAGCCTGCCGATGCGGATTTTCCCCATAGCGCAGGTTGGATGCTTTGGCCAGGTCTACTCTCCACCTGGCCGGGAAACCCCTGATGGCCTCCAGGTCCGGTTCCTCCGTTCTGCCAGCCAGGTAATCTGAAATGGCCCTATCGTATCGGGAAGTGCGCCGGTAAGCCTTGAGGGCCAGTTTCTTGCGCAGATGCACGAGTCTTTCCGCATCCCCCGGAGCCAGGTGATTCAACACATCCCCATAATCGGCCGGATCGCAAACCACCGTTACACTGGCATGGTTTTTGGCCGCGCTTCGCAAAAGGCAAGGCCCGCCGATGTCGATGTTTTCTATGGCCTCTTCCATGGTGCAGGCGGGGTCCGATGTCACGGCTTCAAAAGGATACAAATTTACCGCCACCAGATCGATCATTCCGATACCATTCTCTTCCGCCTGGGCCCTGTGTTCAGATTCATCCCTCCGACATAGAAGACCACCGTGAACTTTCGGGTGGAGGGTCTTTACGCGCCCTTCCATCATTTCCGGATATCCCGTGTAGTCACTCACTTCGGTCACCGGGATTGCGGCTTCTCTCAAGGTGCGGGCGCTCCCACCGGTCGACAGGATTTCAAAGCCATGGTCCTCGGTGAGAGCTTGGGCAAATTCGACCAGTCCGGTTTTATCGTATACGGATAAGAGCGCTAATTTACTCATCGCCAGTGAGTGTGATAGAATTCTATTTCATAACAACCCCGAAGGGGTCAAACGTAGAAAATAGAATTATCGCTGCCTCATTGCTTGGGCGCCGGATACTGGGAAAATTAACCACAAAAGCAGTGATTATTCTATTTTCTACGTTTGACCCCTTCCTCCGCGTTGCGACGTATGCGTGGTACGATAGGCACATCGGTTACAAATAATCCGGGCACATCGGTTACACTTTATTACTTTCATTTAGGGTTCGGTGTGTCGAGGATTTCCGATTCGCAGGGGCGATGTAGGCCGTAGGCCGGAAGCGCCTCTGCGAGTCGAACCTCAGGTTTCCCAGATACAGATTAGCGTAATGCAATTGGACCGTGCCTTGATCGTCTTCAAACAGTCCCATCCGGCAACCGGCAAAGTGTTCTCCCACATGATAGCTCTTCCCCTCAAAAGATAGAAAGCCACTGGTGGATATCGTCTTGACGAGGTAGTTTTTGGGGTAACGGATTTTGACGTTTTCGCCCATGCGTTTTGATGAGGGTTGGTACACTTCGGCCGGTCTTTGCATGCCGAGAGCTTCGTGAGGCCTTTCCTGATTGTAGGTGTGTGCCCAGCGTTGGAACCGTCGTTGTTGGGCAGGCAGGTTGGCCGAAGGCGGCTGGGTGGCTTCCGCTTTCAGATCCCGATGCATGCGTTCGTGAGAACCGTTGTCCTGGGGATGCCCAGGACGGGTAAACTCAACGGCGATCCCCTGCTCAATCCACCAGACACTCAGCCGGGAGAGGCGCCCTAGCCCATTAGCCGAAAATGGAGTGCCATGATCGACCCGGATGATGCCGGGAAGCCCGTAAAGACGGGCCATACGCTTGAATCCACGGTAGGTGGTAGCGAATTGTTGATTGGGCATGGCCCGGCAACCCAGTATGTAGTGGCTATTGAGATCTTTCAGTGTCAAGGGGTCACAACGGGTGCCGTCTGCCAGCTTGAACCAGCCCTTGAAATCGATCGTCCGGACATGGTTGGGATACTCGGCCTGGGTCAACTCGCAAGGTTGAACCGGATAGGCTCCAGGTCTCCGCCGGCGGGGCTTGATCATGCCGTTGCGCTTCAGGACCGCGGCAATGGTACTGCAACAAGGAGGTCGTTCGATGGCATGCTTCTTCAAAAGCAAATCTCTGAGTTTCTTCGGCCCCCAGGTCGGGTGCCGGCGGCGGTCTTGCAAGATGAGCTTTTCCACCGCCTTATCGGTCAAGTGAGCATTGTACCGGGGCCGCCGACTTAGCTCCTCCAATCCGCAAGCTCCCTGCTCCTGGTATCGTCGCAGGTACTTGTGGCCGGTCTTGCGGCTGATTCCGAAGTCATGACACAGCTCTGTTATGCTAAATCGTCCACTCTTGGCCAAGTGCACGAATTTTAGTTTTTGGTCCATTAGGTCTACAGTTTTCCAGGGCATAATGCCCATGATACTGTAACCTACCCTGTCTCGCCGTAATGCAATGAAGGCGGATGTGCCTAGAATAAGTGTTACCTATGTGCCCGGTTCATACCTGCGTCGCTACATCCGTGCTTATCCGTGTAACCTGTCCTGCCGTAGCCCTTGGGCGAAGCAGGATCCGTGGTTGAACCTCCCCCGATTTTGTGGACACGAACAGCGCAGTCTGAGAGAGATCATTAGACATGCCAAGAACCCACAGAACCTATGATGAGGAGTTCAAACGTCGAGCCGTTGAACTCTATTTGCACAGTAACAACAGCCTCAAGCAGGTGGCCCGTGAACTGGGGATTTCCGATGGGAGCCTCAGGAAGTGGCGCAAGGATCTCTTCGGGGACCCCTCCGACCAGCAGGGACTTTCCCGCCCCTTGAACGATCCCGAAGAGATGGCCCGCGAGATCCGTCGGCTAAACCGGGAAAACGCTTACCTGCGTCGCCAGCGAGAGATCTTAAAAAAAGCCGCGAGCATACTGGCCGAGGACCCGCAGCTGGGTATGCGCTGATCGATCAAATGCGGGCAATCTATAGAGTGGTTGAACTTTGTCAGGCGCTGGCTGTGAGCAGGAGTGGTTATTACCGATGGCACAGGGGTAAGGCGGGAGCGCGCCGCCGCCAAAATCGGCTCCTCCTGAGCGAAATCAAACGGATCCATGCCGACCGGCACACCCGCTGTTACGGTAGTCCTCGCATGAGCGTGGAGCTCAACCAGCGGGGTTTTCGCTGCTCGGTTAACCGGGTGGCCCGGCTGATGAAGCAAAATGCTCTAAAAGCCTGTAGGGGTAGCCCCTTCCGGCCCAAGACGACCCGGCAGGATCCCCGCAGCCTCCCAGCGCCCAACCGTCTGGCCGAGGCTCCGGACCCGACCGGGCCCGGCCAAATCATGGTCAGCGACATCACCTACATCCCCACTCGGCAAGGCTGGTTGTATCTAGCGGTCGTGATGGACCTCTTCGGCCGCGTAATTCAGGGCTACAAGGTGGCCGAGAGCCTGGCCTCCGGTCTGGTCGTTTCAGCCCTTCACCAGACCAGGAATCGAGTGGGAGGTTTTCACAAAGCCCTCTTTCATTCAGATCGTGGCTGCCAGTATACCAGTCACCAAGTGCGGCAGCAATTGAACGACTTTGGTTGGATTCAGAGCATGAGCGCGCTAGGATACTGTTACGACAACGCCGCTTGCGAGAGCTTCTTTGCCTCCCTCAAAAGCGAATGCTTTCCCCAAAACGGCGTGTTCGAATCCAAGCAGCAGGCCCGCCTGGCCATCTTCGATTACCTCGAGACTTTTTATAACAAACGTCGAAGGCACAGCACCCTGGGATACCTTTCACCAGAAGCATTTCTTCAAAAACACTTCCAAAATCAAAACCATAACCTAACATGAACATACGCTACGCTGTTCGTGTCCACAAAATCGGGGGAAGACCAGGTTCTTTCCCTTTCCCCCTCTGTGCTCTCTGCGCCCTCTGTGGTTTCTTCCCTTCGTGACTCCTGACTTCTCAAGCCGGAGACAGGCAGATGAGTAGGCCGTGCTCATTGCGAACAAAGATCATTCCATCGGCATAAGTAGGATGGCTCCAACAAATGGCCTCGAGCAATTTCTTGCGGGAAAGCTCTCGATATCGCTCTTCGTTGGCTGAAGCCGTTACCAACTCCCCGTCCTCCGTCAAAATAACCAGGGTGTTCCCCACGGCAATGAGGGTGGCATATCCGTAGCTCGGAACGACCCAGTTCTCTTTACCGTCCCCAAGGTTGCGGGAGTAAAAACTGGTTTTCTTGTTTTTATAACTTCCGTTCAGTCCATATAAGGCCTTGCCGATCAAAACCGATCCGGACAATGCGTTCTGGAGCTTTCGATCCTCCCATGTTGAGGTAAGGGTTTCCCCGTCAAAGGCCAACATGGCCGAGTTGGAGTTGGTGTAGAACAAGATCTGTTCCCCATTGGCGAAAACAGCGGGAGTGGAGGCGTTCATGTCGTATTTCACCTTTTGGCCGTAGCGGGCAATTTCGGCGCCCTCGGAAGCATTGAGAATGGACAATCCTTCGCCATCCATGGTCGCAATAAAGTCTTTTCCGCTTCTGGTGAATACAACTGGGGTGCCGTAGCCGGGCTTTCGTTTCTTACTGGATATCCAGCTCGGTTTGCCGGTTTCCTTATCCAAAGCTACCGTCCTGCCCGCGCTGATGAGAAGGTCGCCCTTATATTCCACTGGAGAACTTCCAAATCCCCACTGAGGCACTTTCATCTGGAGCAATTGTGTGAGCTTCACGCTCCAAATCTCACTGCCATTTTCAGCGTCCAGACAGAAGACTTGGCCGTCCTTGCTGATGGCATAGGCCCTGCCTGCCCCGACCGTGACGGATGCATTGGGGCCGCCCACGTGCATTCTGGGAAGGAGATCTCCTTCATAGGAAAAATTCCAGATTTTTTCTCCCGTGGCGGCATCGAAACAATATATGGTTTCCTTGGAGCCGCCATCGTGACCCATGGTATAACCTTTTCCTTTGGCCGTGGTAATGGTGGAGTAGCCCAAGCCCACCTCTTTTTTCCAGGAGATTTTCCAATTTTTCAGGTCTGGATCGAAATTCTCCCCCGCCGCCACCACGTTGTCTCCGTTCGGTCCCAACCAATGCGGCCATTCGCCGGCAGTCAGTGGATGCAGGAGAAAAGGAAGAATGGCGATGGCTGCGAAAAGCCTGCCAATATCACTGTAGATGGCTTTTGTTGTCATGATAGGTAGAGCCTATCCCAGGAGGTTTAAGCCACTGACGGGCAAGGGATTAGGCTAAGAAAAAGTCGGGCGAAAGGAGGTGAAAATCCTCGATTCGCCCTGAATAGAGCTTCTATAATTTGGTATGAACGAATTAATAGAACCCAATTCTGCTGATACGGTAACCTTTCAAAGTTTTCTTCGTCCAGCTTTAACCCCGGTTTTGCGCAATCGTGATTATGACCGTCTGGTGGAGGATTTGCGGCAACTCGATGATAATCTGACCCAAGGTGGGTTGGAAGAAATGGCCATCCGCTTCGGTTTGTCGCAGTTGCCGCCGGGCGCCTCGGGCGCTGTGCGCAACAGGAAAGCGCAGTTTGCGCTTTACTCGCTACGGGTGGAGTTGCTGCGTCATTTGCTGGGTCTTCCAGGCTTTGAAGCTTTTTCCATGACGTTGGCCAGCAGTGATCTTTTGACCGATTTTTGCGGATGCCGCAGTCTGGTTGGGGTGAGGTGGACCTCGAAGAGTACGCTGCACCGCGCCTCGAAGTTGTTCACCGATGAACAGTTGCGCGGGTTCAACACACGGTTGGTTGAGCTCGCGGGCGATCAGAGCAATTGCTGGCAACTGGGAGTGGAGCAGGCGGAGGATCTTTCGGTTTGCCTGGTCGATTCGACCTGTCTGGAGGCAAACATTCACTTTCCGGTCGATTGGGCGCTTTTGGGTGACGTGACGCGCACCTTGCTCAAAGCGGTGAAACTGATTCGGGCTGAATCCCTGTTGCATCGGATGCCCGATTCACCGGATCGCCTGCTGAGGCGCATGAACAAGCTCTGTATCGAGATGACGCATACTTACCGCAAGAAGGGAGCGGCGAAGGCTCGCAAGAAGATCTTGCGCAAGATGAAACGATTACTCAAACGGGTCGGCGCTCACGCCCTGCGACACCGCAATCTGCTGGAGGCCCGTTTCAGGCAAACCCGTTTTAGCCGAGCCCGCGCCGAACAAGTCATCAGGCGTATTGATGAACAACTCGCCTTGCTGCCCCAAGTAATTGAGCAAGCCCACGAACGCATCATCGGCGGACGTCTGGTCAAAAACCACAAGAAGATCCTCAGTGTCTACGAAAGAGATATCACTGTAATCGTGCGGGGCAAGGCGGGCGCGCAGACCGAGTTCGGCAACGAACTGTTTATGGCCGAGAGTCCCGGCGCAATGATCATTGATTATATGCTCTACGGCAAAACCGCTCCTTGGGAGGGAGATAAATTAATCGAAAGCGTGCAGCGCCAACAGTCCCTCAAAAGGCAACAAGACCTGGAGTGGGCCGTGGCCGACCGGGGCTTCGATGGGGCAGCTACACGTAAGGCATTGCAGCGGGTGAGGGTGAGCAGCCACATTTGTCCGAAAAGTCCGGTCGCATTGGAAGCCCGCCTCAAGGAGCCTGATTTTTACCGCTGGCAAACCCGCCGGGCCAGCACCGAGGCGCGCATTGCCATTGTGAAAAACCACGGCGGCGGACGTGTCTGGCGCGCCAAAGGCTTAAAACACCGCAGGCTCGCAGTGGGGTGGAGCGTGCTCGCCCACAACCTCGCCTGGATCAGTCGAAAAGTCAGAAAAGAGAGGGTCGAAGCTCAAGCTAAGGCGGCTTGAGCCTTCGGCGCCGTCCCACGCGCTGATCAAAACAGAAGGCGCCAGCAGTGGCAAGGCCGCCGCATGCCCGAAATCCGGCATCAGGCTCAATAATTTGAATCCGGGTGAGTTTGAAAGCCGCAGCAAGGCTCGAATCGAGCGCAACTGAGAAAATTTTGGTCCTGCAAATGCTGCTCGTTTTCCTACTCGTTTAAAAATCCCGGTTTCTGGGATAGACTCTAGGTATGAAACGGGTGAAATAATACACGAAGGGGTCAAACGTAGAAAATAGAATTATCCCGGCCTCATTGCTTGGGTGCCGGATACTGGGGAAATTAACCACAAAGGCCGGGATAATTCTATTTTCTACGTTTGACCCCTTTTTCGCGCTCCAACATTCCAACATTCCTCCCTTTCTCCCCCCTAGCTATCGATGCGGTAGAGGTGGGTCTTTGTTCGGAGGATCAAAGCGTTTCCCTTGACCGCAGGTGAGGCCAACATGCCGACGTCCAATTTGTTTTCCCGGACAATTTTGAAGGTATCGCCTGCGTTGAACTGTCTGTTGTCGCCGAACTCGTTGAAACTGTAGATGACCCCATCGGCCAGTATGAGGGAGGACGAATGATTGCCGCCTACTTTCTCGCGCCAAATCATGGCGCCGCTCCCCGTATCCAAACACGTGGCCACCCCGCCGTCGTCCACCATGTAGAGCCGATTGTCCCAAAGCACCGGTGAACTGCGCCGGGAAACGTTTTTCTTATAAATCCATTCCACATGGGTATCGGTCACGTTCCCATCACCGTCCGGCCGAACGGCCATGAGGTCCGCATTGGGATACCCGGTCGAGATATACACTTTCTCTCCGTCGAATACCGGCCGCGCCGCCGCCGAATGGCTCTCGAATTCCACAAACCATATTTCCTTCCCGCTGACCGGATCATAGGAAAAACAGGCTTTGGCTCCGGCGCTGATCAATTGGTCCTTGCCGTCGACCATGATGACAATCGGGGTGCTGAAAGCCTTGCGAAAATCACCACCGGCCTTTGGTATACCGTCCTCCAGGTCTCGGAAATTGGTGGAACGAGGGGTTTTCCAGACCGTTTCCCCGGTTGCCTTGTGGAGAGCGATCACGTATTGCTGGTCGATCCCATCCAGAGTCAGGATCAACAGGTCCCGGTAGAGTACGGGGGAAGATGCGGCCCCCCTGTAGTGTCGACAATTGATGTCCCGGCGCTTCCAAACCACGATCCCATTCTCCGGGTCGATACAGGCTGTGCCATAGGTGCCGAAATGCGCGTAGACCGACTCTCCATCCGTGACGGGGGAAGGAGTGGCGTAGGTATTTATGCCGAATCCCCCCATGGGTTTAACCTCCTCGTTGGTGAAGATCAGCTCATCTTGCAGAATTTCTCCCGAGGCAAAATCGACGGTGAGAAAATACATCTTTTTACCATCCTCGGTGGCAGCGGTTAAGGCGAGCGTCTGGTCGAAGATTACCGGCGTAGAAATTCCGTGATCGTGGAGTGCAATTTTCCAGGTGACGTTTTCGGTCTCACTCCAGGTTTCGGGCAGATGGGCCTCGACCTGGCCGTTTTGTCCCGGACCGCGAAAGTCCGGCCAGTCTACTTTGGCCGACAGGGCAATTCCCGTGAAAAGCAATGCAAACAAATATTTCATGCGAACCACATAGTACTTCAGAACATAAGCGTCCTTTCAACTCTGTTTCACCTATAAAACATGGATAGCTTGACCACGGATGGGCACGGATTGACACGGATGGGAATGGAATTTATCGAACCCTGTTTCGGGCTTGGAAGGTCTTGTGCTCTCCAAGTGTGGGCATGAGGATTACAAAAGGAGGGCGGACATTCCTGTCCGCCATTGTCTTCATTAAGCGGGTTGCCTGCCTGTGCGTTGTACGCAGACAGGGAAAACCCGCCCTCCGTTTTGCGCCTTGTAGGTCAATTTCTCATCCTTGCCCATCCGTGTAACCTGTCCTGCCGCTGTGCCGTGCGGATCCTTTAGGCGAAGCATGGTAGCATTGCGAAGCACGGTTTAGGCGAAGCGGGATCCGTGGTCCATTCCCAATTCCCCTCCCCGCCTTTGCACTCTTCCCGACTTCGTGAGAGTTAATTCTCAAATCCTGTTCATCCTGTGCATCCATGTTTCAAATATTTATGTAGATAGGGTCACACCATCCGTGCTCATCCGTGAAATCCGTGGTCTAATTCCTAATTCCTAATTCCCAATTCTCCCCCCTCTCCTACCCTTTTGAGTCTTTTGTGCTTTTTGTGGCTAAACATTCCTCCTCATCCGTGTCCATCCGTGTAATCCGTGGTCCATTCCCAATTCCTAATTCTCTCCCTAATCCGCGGCACTCAACCCCAAAAATGCATTGGCTCCTCCCCCTTTGGCCGACAAGGTTCAGGGTTATGAAACTTAAAAACTGGATAGTCTACCCCTCCTGCGCACTATTCCTGGGTTTGGCCCTTAACGGAGCCGACCGGAAGCCCAACATCATTTTGATTATGGCCGACGATGCCAGTTGGGAATGTTTCGGCAGTTACGGAGCCGTCGATTACGAGACCCCCCGCCTTGATCAACTGGCCGCTGAGGGCTTGCGATTCGACCATTGTTACTCCACTCCGCTCTGCACCCCTTCCCGGGTCAAATTGATGACCGGGCAGTACAATTTCCGCAACTACACCCATTTCGGCTACCTCAATCCACGCGAAAAAACCTTCGGCCACCTCTTGCAGGAAAATGGATACCGGACGGCCATTGCCGGAAAGTGGCAACTGAATGGTCTCCATAATCAACACCCCGGCCATCTGGACAAGACCAGGCCCCTCAAAGCGGGATTCCACGAGTCGCTGCTCTGGCAGGTGACCAAGGGCAAGGCAAAACGGGATGGAGGCGGTGAGCGCTATTGGAACGCCCCTTTGGAACACAACGGGGTAACCATTTCCAGCCAGACCAATCATGGAAAATATGGCCCCGACCTGTTTACGGATTTTATATGCGACTTTATGGAGCGCAATCGCCAGAACCCGTTCTTTGTCTATTATCCGATGGTATTGGTGCACGACGTCTTCATCCCGACTCCGGATTCCATCGGGGACATGTCATTGGAGGAAGCACAGGTCATGCCCAAAGAACCTCACCTCAGGAAGAAACACTTCGTGGCCATGGTGAATTACATGGACAAACTCATCGGAAAAATCGTCGACAAGGTGGACGCTCTCGGACTGGCCCGGGACACGATAATTCTCTTCACCGCGGACAATGGAACCGATAGGAAAATCACCTCGAATTGGGGTGGTCTGGAAATCGAGGGAGGCAAGGGAGGCCCCACTGACCTGGGCACCCGCGTTCCCCTTATCGCCTATTGGAAAGGGCATACCCCTCGAGGGGCCGTATGCGAAGATTTGATAGACTTTACCGACTTCTACCCTACCCTGGCGGAAGCGGCTGGTATCGAGTTGGACGTGAGTGATCCCGTTGACGGAATCAGTTTCTTTCTCCAACTCAATGGAGAGGAGGGTACCCCCCGAGAGTGGCAATTGAATCATTACCAACCTTATTGGGGCCCCGCGCCCACTCAGTATGCCCGAACCAAACGCTATAAATTGTACCGGGATGGCCGGTTCTTCGATGTGAGCGAGGACCTGTTTGAGAAAAACGACCTCGCCCATACCACTGATGAGCAAGCCCTGGGAGCCAAGCACAAACTTCGCGCCCTATTGGATCTGATCCCCCCGGTAGTTCCAGGCAAGGGCAATGTGGCAACTACCCATCGACCCGTATTCCCCGGCATCCGGAACCTGCTTACAATACCCGATTAAACGGGGAGGGAACCAAATGTCATATAGTTAACAGCCTGTCGGACTTAAAAACTACAGGTTAGCTGCGTTAAAATGCTGGTCAAAATGCTGGTTGGCTTCTAAAGTTAGAGCATGGCTACGAGATTTATTAATGTGGACCGGGCAACGCCCATGTTGCTGCCTGTGGATATGCGCGAATGGGTGCCCAACAATGACATGGTGCACTTTGTTCTTGAGGCGATTGAGCAAATTGACCTGAGCGAGGCCCAAGTCAACTGGCGTGGGACAGGCAACGCTCAGTATCCGCCCTCAATGATGGCGGCGTTGTTAATCTACTGCTATGCCCATGGGATTTTTTCGAGTCGCAAGATTGAAAAAGCCACTTACCGTGATGTGGCAGTGCGCTATCTAACCGGCGACACCCATCCCGACCACGATACGATAGCCACTTTTCGACGTCGCAATGGTCGGTTGTTTGAGCGTTGTTTTGTGCAGGTTTTAGAGATGGCCTCTGAGGTGGGGGTGTTAAAATTGGGCACGGTGAGCATCGACGGGACCAAGATGAAGGCCAATGCCAACAAGTATAGGAACGTGACCTACGGGCGCTGCCAAGAGCTTTTGGAAGAATTGGAAAAAGAGGTCAAGGAGTTGGTCAAGCGTTCCGAACAGGTGGATGCCAAGGAGAAGGACAATGCCGATGAATTGCCAAAAAAGTTGCGTGGGGCAAAGAATCTAAAGCGCAAGCTGGAACGGGCCAAAGCGGTAATGGAGCGGCGTGCCAAAGCCAGATTTGCGGAGGAGCAGCAAGCCTATGAAGCGAAGCTGAAGGCTCGCGACGAGCGTGAAGGCCGCCGCAAGGGCGGTAAGCCAAAGCCTCCGAGTCAAGAAGGTCCCAAAGCGACCGATCGCGTCAATTTGACCGATGAGGACAGTCGTTTGATGCGGCCGAGCAAGAACAGTTCCTATATCCAAGCCTACAACCCCCAAGCGGTGGTGGATGCGGATGGCAGTCAATTGGTGGTGGGCGCAAGGGTGAGTGTTTGTGCGAATGATAAAAATGAGTTGGAGGAGGACTTGGAAAGGGTTCCCGAATCATTGGGACAGCCGGAGAGGGTTTTGGTGGACAATGGCTATGAGAACATGGACCAGATTGAAAAGATTGAAAAGGGGGAGGGGGAAGAAAAGGGCCCTAAGGTCTACTGTTCGATGGGACGTGGGCGGGAGCGCTGGCGAGCCCGTCGTGATTTAAAATCTTCCAAGCCGGAAAAGCCGCCGAAGGAGATCAAAGAGCCGCGGCGGCAAGCGATGGCCAAGCGCATGGACAGCGAGTCCGCTATGGAGATCTACAAAAAACGTCAGCAAACGGTCGAACCGGTATTTGGGATTATCAAAGAGGTGCTTGGTTTTCGCCGATTTCACTTGCGAGGATTCTCCAAAGTAGAAACCGAATGGCAGTTGGTGTGCCTCAGTTACAACTTTAAACGGTTCTTTAATCTGATGGAGAACAAATCAGCCCTGAAGATAGCATAAATTGCCAATGGGATAGGCAATCTCGCGCTTGAAAAGGCTCTTTCAGGTATTTTTCCAAGGGATTTGCAAAGGGCAAAGAGAGATTTCTTTGGTCGGATCCTTAAATGAACCCAAAACCGTAATTTTTACCAAAAACTGGGAAGTCAACCCCGACAGACTGTTAACCACAGAGGACGCAGAGAGCACAGAGAGGGATGGAAATGAACCACGGATTAAGGGCTGGCGCCCCCCCCCCCACCAGCGGCGACTTTAAGCTGTAGGAGCGGCTTTACGCCGCGATTGCTTCGAGGCTCGAATCTGCGGTTAACTTAGTGGCATTCAGCCTTGACTCTCCTGCCTGGTCTTCCCCCGATTTTGTGGACACGAACAGCGTAGCGTATGTTCATGTTAGGTTATGGTTTTGATTTTGGAAGTGTTTTTGAAGAAATGCTTCTGGTGAAAGGTATCCCAGGGTGCTGTGCCTTCGACGTTTGTTATAAAAAGTCTCGAGGTAATCGAAGATGGCCAGGCGGGCCTGCTGCTTGGATTCGAACACGCCGTTTTGGGGAAAGCATTCGCTTTTGAGGGAGGCAAAGAAGCTCTCGCAAGCGGCGTTGTCGTAACAGTATCCTAGCGCGCTCATGCTCTGAATCCAACCAAAGTCGTTCAATTGCTGCCGCACTTGGTGACTGGTATACTGGCAGCCACGATCTGAATGAAAGAGGGCTTTGTGAAAACCTCCCACTCGATTCCTGGTCTGGTGAAGGGCTGAAACGACCAGACCGGAGGCCAGGCTCTCGGCCACCTTGTAGCCCTGAATTACGCGGCCGAAGAGGTCCATCACGACCGCTAGATACAACCAGCCTTGCCGAGTGGGGATGTAGGTGATGTCGCTGACCATGATTTGGCCGGGCCCGGTCGGGTCCGGAGCCTCGGCCAGACGGTTGGGCGCTGGGAGGCTGCGGGGATCCTGCCGGGTCGTCTTGGGCCGGAAGGGGCTACCCCTACAGGCTTTTAGAGCATTTTGCTTCATCAGCCGGGCCACCCGGTTAACCGAGCAGCGAAAACCCCGCTGGTTGAGCTCCACGCTCATGCGAGGACTACCGTAACAGCGGGTGTGCCGGTCGGCATGGATCCGTTTGATTTCGCTCAGGAGGAGCCGATTTTGGCGGCGGCGCGCTCCCGCCTTACCCCTGCGCCATCGGTAATAACCACTCCTGCTCACAGCCAGCGCCTGACAAAGTTCAACCACTCTATAGATTGCCCGCATTTGATCGATCAGCGCATACCCAGCTGCGGGTCCTCGGCCAGTATGCTCGCGGCTTTTTTTAAGATCTCTCGCTGGCGACGCAGGTAAGCGTTTTCCCGGTTTAGCCGACGGATCTCGCGGGCCATCTCTTCGGGATCGTTCAAGGGGCGGGAAAGTCCCTGCTGGTCGGAGGGGTCCCCGAAGAGATCCTTGCGCCACTTCCTGAGGCTCCCATCGGAAATCCCCAGTTCACGGGCCACCTGCTTGAGGCTGTTGTTACTGTGCAAATAGAGTTCAACGGCTCGACGTTTGAACTCCTCATCATAGGTTCTGTGGGTTCTTGGCATGTCTAATGATCTCTCTCAGACTGCGCTGTTCGTGTCCACAAAATCGGGGGAGGTTCACTTTGTGCCTTTGTGCCTTTGTGCCTTTGTGCCTTTGCGTCCTTGCGAGCTTTGCGAGAGTCCTCTTTCCGGCCAAAACATCCCGGCTCTGTCACCGAGCCCAAAAATTAAACATTCTCTTCTCCCTAATTCCAACACTCCCTTCTCCACCATTCCTAATTCCTAATTCCTAATTCCTAATTCCTAATTCGCGCCCTTGGCGCATTCCCCCCTCCCCTACCTTTTTGAGTCTTTTGTGCTTTTTGTGGCTAAACCATTCCCCCTCATCCGAGGCCACAAAAAACGTTTGCATTATTTCTCCAAATCTCGTGAACTCTCTAGTTCAGTAACATGCTATAACCCCGCCTGCCGGCGGAATTTTTTCTTCAAAAACTACAATTATTCCAATGATTAAGAGGTCATTTCTATTCGCATTATTGCCAATCTTAACCATCTCCATTGCTTCCGTATCAGCCCAGACTGAAACGGACACCGAGGACGAGGACGAAGACGTATTCGTTCTCAATCCCTTCGAGGTGGATGAATCGGAGGATTTGGGCTACACCGCCACCAACACCCTCTCCGGGACTCGTTTCAATACCAGTCTGCGCGATACCGCCGCTTCGGTTTCGGTTTGGACCGAGGAATTCCTGGATGACACCGGATTAACGGATATCGATGAATTGATCGACTATTCACTGAGCACGGTCCTGGACACCGCTGACCAGGATGGCGCCGGCGGAAATTTCAACGTTTTCACCAATGCCACCGCCGTGACCAGGAGAATTCGCACCAGGGGGATCGAATCCACTCAAGCCATTGACTACTTTAAATCCATCATCCCGGACGATTCCTACAAAATTGCCCGCTACGATGACTCCCGCGGTCCCAACGGAGTGCTCTTTGGCGTGAGCAATGCAGGAGGGATCATCAATCAGAGTTCATTAGTCGCCAACACCTACCAGGACAGCGGGCGGTTTCGTTACAGCGCCGGCACATCCAGCAGGGACCGGGCCGAGTTTCGCTTAAATAAAGTGCTGATAGAGGATAAACTAGCCGTCGTTTTCGCCGGCCTGAACCAGGACAATAGTCACTGGCGGGATTGGGTCAGCCAGGACAAGGAACGCGTTTTTGGCGCCGTCACTTGGAGACCTAATGATAAAATAACCCTGCGGGCCAATTATGAAGATGGTTGGGAGCACCGCACCTCTCTTCAACCAAGCATGATTACGGATAGGGGATTACCCTGGTACGATTACTCCCTCGTAACCCCCCTGGAAGATATTACCTTCAGTCCTTTCCGTGGCAATGGGGCCGGCGCTCGGGTTACCAATGCCACTCGCGCCGTGGGTGTGACCGGAAGAGATGGAAATCCCCGTAGATTTGCCGCCAACGGAAATAATCGCTTCACCTACATAGAAAATGACGGGACCTTTTTAAACCTTGCAGGAAACTTTGTCACTGGAGGCTATAATTTATTGGAGGTGGTTCCCGTCGACGGGTCTCCCGGTATTCCGGACGGCGCCACACCTAGCCCTCCACGCGCTTACCGCATCAATGACACTAGCATTCTCCCCTATCATTACAATGTGGGCGGGCCGGACATGTACCGGGAGACCGATTTCAGCCTTTACTCCTTTTTCGCGGATTGGCAGGTAACCGACAACTGGTTTTTCAACCTTCAATTCGGCAACCAGGAATCCAATATCGACGTGCCCCAACTCCAGGGGACGCGGCCCGAGTTTCGTTTTGATCCCAACACCGTTCAAAATGCGGTCGAGCGCAATGCTCCTCCCAATCCCTACGTGGGGCGCCCCTATTTTGATGGCGACTACCGGCGTGATAAAAACATCTCGACTCTTAACGAACTCCGGGTCTCGACTTCCTACAACCTGGAGACGGACAAATTCGGAATTCACCGCTTTGCCGTGGCCTCTTCCCAAATAGATGAAACGCAAAGACGGGGCAACACCTGGTTGGCCCTGGGTGGAAATCCCGATGGTGCCGGAAGTTATTTGGATTTCTATGGCAACACCTACTCACGCTCGGCTTATCATAACGGGGACAATCGCATTACCATTCGAAATTATTATGATTGGGAAGACCGTTATACCTGGAAAGCGGGAAGCTGGAGAAGTCTCCCCGAAACAGTGACTACGGACCGCTGGACACCGGGGATCATGACCGAATATCCGGTTGTTTGGGCCGAACAGGTTCCCGGCAACATCAACTACCTCGTCGATCAGGTGACAAAATCGAACATGGCCGTATCCCAAAGCTTCTTTTTCGACAACAAACTGGTCGTCATCCTCGGTTGGCGGAATGATCAGGTTGTCATTGATCGGTCCGGACACTACCGAGATCCTCTTGTCGGTTGGATTCCCGATCTGGATATCACGCCCGATGCCACCTCCACTGAAGATATTATTCCCCCTCCCCCAAGGACCGATTTCGATGGAACCGTTCGCACCGCCGGCGCGGTTTACCACTTTACCGATAAGTTCTCTCTGGTTGCCAATACCGCCAGCAACATCGGTATACCCGATTACCGCCGCACCGTCTATCCCGATGGAGCCACCTCACCCCCACCACAAGGGGATGGCATCGATTTTGGGATCGATTTCTCCCTTTTCAACAATCGGTTAAGCGGGCGCGTGGTCTATTATGAAACTGAATCCATTCAAGAGGTGGTGGGAGGAAATGATCTTGCCACTAGAGCGGAAAGGATGTATTTGTCCCTTCTAGATGCGTTTACCACAGCAGTGGATGAGAATGGCAATGCCATACCTGGGACCGGTAATCTCACAGCTTTAGAAGACCTCCTCAACCGCCGGTCAGAACTGAGGCCGGAAGTCAATGGACGTTTCCGCGATAACGTTTCCAATGGCTACGAACTGCGTTTAACCGCCAATATCACGGACAACTGGCGTCTTACGCTCAACGCTACCAAGGTGGACCGGATCGTAAGCAATACCTTCAGTAAATCCATTCCCTTCCTGGGCCTGATGAAGGGGGATGATGGTCTCATCATCCAAGGTGTCTCCCAGGGAGGTGAAATTCCCGACCCCGAGGATCCCGAAGAATCCACCATCATTAGCTACAATATTGATCGCTCAGCCTATAATTCGGACGGGGTTATTGCCAAACTCCTGGCCTATGAAGACCAACTCGGGGAAGGACAGACCTTCGATACCATTACGGACAATGGGACCAGAAGTTTCGCCTTCAGTCTCTGGGAGGGCGTCGATGAAGCTAATTTCGATATCGAATCGGCCGAGAAACGCTGGGGATTGCGCCCATACCGCTTCAATGTCTTCACCGGCTACGATTTCAGAGGCTCCCTTAGAGGTTGGTCGGTCGGCGGTGGCTACCGCTGGCAATCTGCCGATATTATGGGGGAAGAAGATGGCATTGAGTTGGAGGGCGAACCCCGTGAGGATGCCGATTTCTACATACGCTACAGGACGGCCAGGGGCGAAAAATTCTTCGGCGACGGCCGTTGGACCTTCCAAATGAATGTCAGCAACGCTTTGGACAACCGGAATATCCTACCCAGGCGCTTGGCCATCAATGGTAATTTAAGCTATCAGATCCCAGGGGGTCGTGGTCCCGCCTATGCCCGCTTTGACATTCCCACCCCCAGGTCCTTCCGCTTTACCGTGACCTACGATTTTTAAGGAATCCAGTATCCGGAACCAAGGAATTGAGAAACCACAGAGGACACAGAGAGCACAGAGGAAGAGGCCCCGTTGGCGCCAATTAGGTATCGCATTGCAACCCTCACCCGGTGCTGCGCGCCACCCTTTCCCAGGGGGAGAGGGTAAGAGGCTCTCGCAAAGCTCGCAAAGACAGGGATTAAGAATTGGGGAGGGATTATCAGTAGCTGGTTATGGCGGGTTGGAAAACCCGCCCTCCGTTTTCCTCAGCAACTCAGAATCAAAACATCTAATCCTTCATGCATTTCGATCAGGATCACGATCACGATTTCGATTGACCTCAGATTCTCGGCCTCTTCATCCCTTTGTCCCTTTGTTTACCGTAACCACTCCCCTGCCCTATCCGTTATCGGGGTATTCCAGCCCTGAATAATGAAATCCCAATGAAATCAGTACATCAGACTCCGATATACCTCGTCCTTCTCTCTGCCCTGCTCTTAGCCACCGAAGCTTTCGGCGCCAAGCCCAACCGCGTCGCGGTGAAGGCCAAAGCCTCTCAAGATTACATCAAGAACCGCGCCGAGGACCCATCCAAGAAAATCCAGACCTACCACGTTCTTAAGGGGAAGTACTTTGGCGGCAACACCGATGATCCGAGCATGGAAGCGGTCACCTTTTTGGAAATAGCCGAAAATATGGCAGCCAATTTGCGTAGACAAAATTATTTCACCGAAACCGATCCGGAAAAAGGCGATCTGCTCATCATGGTTCACTATGGGGCAACCAATTACGATGCCGACTATATGGAATTGATGGGGATCGATTCCCTGGATGATTTGGGATTCGGCTCCGGGACCGATACCTCCGAGTTTGACGAATTTGAAGCTGAAGAGGCCTTCGCGGCCGATTTCGCTGCAATGCGAGCCTTCAATGAAGGCGGCCAAATGAACATGCTGTTCAAGTCCAAATTGCTCGGCCTGGAAGAGATGTTCGACGATAGGGCGTCCGACCAGGACGTCTATGAGTTCAGAGACATGGTCAGTGAAGAGCGTTACTTCATCTTTCTGGTGGCCTTCGATCTTCCCGCCTACAGGAAAGGGGAAAAAGAGGTGCTTTGGACCACGCGTTACAGCATGCGGGCTATTGGACAGCCCTTTGACGTGGCTATCGGGGAGTTGAATTACGTGGCCGGCAATTTCTTCGGCAAAAACCTGGGCGGCTTGTATTCAAGAAGGGCTACCGACGACTCCGAAGTGAGGATCGGGGAAATAGAAGTCCTCGGCCAGGAAGAGGAGGCGCCAGAGGCGCCAATTAGGAATGAAGAATGAGGAATTGCCTCTCGCTAAGATCTCCAAGTTTTTTTATCCAGCGGTCGCGGCGTACCGTGCGTCGCAAAGCTATGCAGCGGCGAGACGTGCAACGGCGTGTCGAAGCCACCCCTATTTTTCAGCCTTCAGCCTTTTTATCTTCCCTTGGCGTTGCTTCGCGCTCTTGGCGAGAGGAAAATCAGAAGCCAGGAATTGACTCGGTCGGTTAAAGGTTTCATCATAAGCTTGTTTCTCATGCATCCAGCCACTTTAACGCGTTCTATCCTGGCCCTCCTCCTGCTACTGTTGGGGACCGGGTTTCTAGATCCAAAAATAGCCAATCGGGTGGGAGTGCGGGCGGAAGCAACGAAAGAATACACCCTGGCCCGGGCCCAGGACGAAACCAAGAAAGTCCAGACTTACCACCTGATTGAAGGAAAGTATTTACGTGGCAACGTGGCGGATCAAGACCTGGAGGCGATGACCTTTCCCGAAATCGCCGAGCATATCGAACTCAACCTGAAAAGGCAGAAATACTTTCCCGAGGAAGATCCGGCTGCGGGGGATTTACTCATCATGGTTCACTACGGAGCATCCTACTATATTGATGATCCTGAGGAGAGGGATGTATTCGACATCAATGATTACTTGCCTCCGGCCCGAACAGCCTCGGGAGAAATATACGAGTACGAACTTTCACGGAATGCCTTGCCCAAATTCTTTGGCACGGTTCTTCCCAGTGACCGAAACTTACTTCAAGAGCAATACTTCAGAGCCAAAGTACTCGGAATGGACGATGTATTCAGTCTCAATGTGACCGACTACGAAGCCTTTGTGCAGCAGGTATTAACCAATGAAGGACGCTACTTCATTATTCTGTCAGCCTTCGACCTTCCTTTGCTGAGACAAGGTGAGAAGAAGGTGCTCTGGACGACCCGCTATAGTATTCGCACCATCGGCCAGTCCTACGCGCAAGCCCTTAAAGAATTGAATATAGTGGCTGGTTATTTTTTTGGAAAAAACTTGAAGGGATTGATCTCCAAACGAGCCACCGACAAATCCATCGTCGAGTTCGGCGAGATCGAGGTACTTGACCAAGAGGTCGAGTAACCGATTTTCATATAATCCCAAGAGAGGAGAAACCACGGATGGGCACGGATTGACACGGATGAGAAACAGATTTTGTGGAAGGACCTTCCACCTGCATCCGCATGAGGCGTGACAGGTTGAATTACAACGTGACAAGTCTGTCTGGATACGCTCTCGCCAAGCCACTAAGATCGCCAAGACTCTGAGATTCTGAGGAACTGAGATGTAGAGGGAGACATAAATGCTCCGAAAAATTGGAGGACTCATCTGGAATTTCCCAATTCCTATTTCTTCCTATCTCTGCGTTCTTGGCGCCTTTGCGAGAGTCAATTTTTTTGGCCCAAAACACACTATTCCTAATTCCTATTCGTGCCTATCCGTGTAACCTGTCCTTGCGTAGCCTTTAGGCGAAGCGGGATCCGTGGTTTTTCCCGGCATCTAAGCATCTCTATTCCTTTCAGTTTTGACTCGGTCAGTTAAAGGTTTCATGATAAAGTTCGTTCTAATGCATCCAGCTACTTTAATGCGGTCTATCCTGGTCCTCCTCATCCTGCTGTTGGGGAGCGGGTTTCTAATCCCAAAAAAGGCCAATCGGGTAGCGGTGCGGGCGGAAGCAAGGAAGGAATACACCTTGGTCCGGGCCCATGACGAAGCCAGCAAGGTCCAGACCTACCACCTTATTAAGGGAAGGTTTTTCGGCGGCAATGTGGCGGATCTCAGCCTGGAGGAGACGACCTTCGAGGAAGCCGCCGAGCACATCGCCCTAAACCTGAGGAGGCAAAAGTACTTTCCCGAAGAAGATCCGGCGGCGGGGGATTTACTCATCATGGTTCACTACGGAGCATCCTACTTTATTGATGATTCCAGAAAAGATGAAGATCCCGGGAATTATGATGATTTCTGGTTTTATGGTAAATTCAACCTGGACGATTATTTCCCTCCCGTTACCACGGCTTCGGGAGAAATCTATGAGTATAACCTTTCCAGGAACGCCATTCCCGAATTTTACGGCTTTGTTTTGCCCAGTGAACGGGGCTATGTGAAAGCGCAATATGTCAGGGCCAAAATGCTGGGGATGGACGATATATTCGCAAAGGGTGTGCACCCCTACGAGGCCTGGATTCAAGAGGGGTTAGCGAACCAAGGACGTTACCTCTTTATTTTGACCGCTTTCGATC
Organism: Opitutales bacterium; assembly: GCA_965218995.1. Classification (GTDB taxonomy): domain Bacteria; phylum Verrucomicrobiota; class Verrucomicrobiia; order Opitutales; family UBA2995; genus JAABVD01. The sequence goes on along the minus strand of CBDCML010000003.1, from coordinate 1,318,048 downwards.
TTCCTTTGCTGAGACAAGGTGAAAAGAAGGTGCTCTGGACCACCCGCTACAGCATCCGCAGAATCGGCCAGTCCTACGCGCAGGCCATGAAAGAATTGAATATCGTGGCTGGTTACTTTTTTGGGAAAAACTTGAAGGGATTGATCTCCAAACGAGCCACGGACAAATCCCTGGTCGAGTTCGGCGAGATCGAGGTCCTCGATCAAGAGACCGAAGTAACCGATAGACTCTCGCAAAGCTCGCAGAGAACGCAAAGATTCTGAGGTACTGAGATGCCGAGGAAGGCATTATTGCTCTGAAGAGTCGGAGGGCCTATCTTGATTTTCCCAATTCCTAATTCTTCCTATCTCTGCGTTCTTGGCGTGCTTTGCGAGAGCTAATCCAGACAGGCCAGTCACGCCTTAAACCTTTGGCGAAGGCGGATGTGTTCTCTTTGGTCAGGATCCATGTTTCATTTTGGAAATCCCTGCGGTCGGCCCGGCCTCACCCTTTTCCAGTTTGACCGGGTTCGTTGAAGCTGTTAGCATGAGGTTTATTTCCATGCTCTCAGTCGCCCTGGCACGATCTTTCCTGGCCTTCCTCATCCTGCTTTTGGCTACCGGTTTTTTCTGGGGCCCAAAAAAGGCCAATCGGGTAGCGGTGCGGGCGGAGGCAAGGAAGGAATATATCCTGGCCCGGGCCTTGGATGAAACCGCGAAGGTCCAGACCTACCACCTGATTAAGGGAAACTATTTCGGCGGCAATGTGGCGGATCCCGGCCTGGAGGAGACGACCTTTCCGGAAGTCGCTGAGTACATCAGCCTTAACCTGAGGCGACAGAAATACTTTCCCGAGGAAGATCCGGCGGCGGGCGAATTACTCATCATGGTTCACTACGGGGCCTCCTTCTATGTAGATGAACTTCGGTATCGTAATGAATTTGACCTGAATTACTATTTATCCTCAGTCAGCACGGCTTGGGGAGAAATTTATGATTACAACCTTTCCGGGAAGGCTATTCCCGAATTTAATGGCTTGGTTTTGCCCAGCGAGCGGGGCTATGTGATAGGGAGTTATGTCAGAGCTAAAATTCTGGGAATGTACGAAGTATTCAGCGCCAAAGCCAACGATTACGAGGCCCATATCTAGAGTGAGTTGGCCAGAGAAGGGCGTTACTTCTTTGTTTTAACTGCTTTCGATCTTCCTTTGCTCAGAAAAGGCGAGAAAAAGGTGCTCTGGTCCACCCGCTATAGTATCCGCAGCATCGGCCAATCCTATGCGCAGGCCATTAAAGAATTGAATCTCGTGGCCGGTAATTATTTTGGAAAAAATCTAAAGGGATTGATCTCCAAACGAGCCACGGACAAATCCATCGTCGAGTTCGGGGAGATCGAGGTCATTGACCCAGAAGTCGATTAACCCGTTCTCATATGAATCACCCCGGAGAAGGGAAACCACGGATCCTGCCGTAGCCCTTGGGCGAAGCAGGATCCGTGGTATATCTTCTATTCCCAAAAATCCTGTTCGCGAAGCGATCCTGTTCAGGCGGAGCCGGATCAAGTAACTGAAAGGAACGTTGTTAAAAAGTATTAAACATCGCCGCTTTGCGGCTGGATGCCTGCGGCAACAGGATGGAGCTATGCTCCAACAGGATATAATTTAAAAAATAATTTCTGTTCCAGCGAAGCGTGGTGGGCTGTCCTCATCATTTCCTTATCCGTGCTCATCCGTGTGATCCGTGGTCTTTTTCTTCTCCCCTTCTTAGCGACCTTTGCGCCTTGGCGAGAGTCAATGCCTCTTTAAAACATCATCCCTGTTATCCGTGGTTGATCTCCTTCTCGTCTCTCAGTACTTTCTACTCTTCTTGAAACGCTTTTTATATCCCTTGCTCTTCTTTCCCACGGCGGCTTTGCCGGAGCGCAGATGGGCTATCTGATCCCTTAGGAGCGCCGCTTTTTCAAACTCGAGCTTCTCCGCCGCCTCCAACATCTCCCGGTTCATTTCAGCGATGACCTGTTTCACTTCGTCGGCGCCCACGGCTTCAGCCACCAGATCGGATTCAGATTTTCTGGGCGTGGTATAAAGACTGGATTGGATTCCCCTTTTCACGCTTTTGGGGATAATTCCGTGTTCCTCGTTGTAGGCTTGCTGCTTGTTTCTACGGTATTCCGTGATCTCGAGGGTACTTTTCAGCGATTCATTCATTGCCTCGGCGTAAAGGATGACCCTTCCTCTTTGGTGGCGCGCGGCACGGCCCGCCGTCTGAACCAGGCTGGTGAAATTGCGTAGAAATCCTTCCTTATCCGCATCCAGAATCGCCACCAGAGCCACCTCCGGGAGATCCAATCCCTCTCGTAGCAGGTTTACCCCTACCAGTGCATCGAAGTCGCCACTCCTAAGCCGGCGCAAGATTTCCACCCGCTCAATGGCATCGATATCGGAGTGCAAATATTCCACGCGGATTTTGGCTTTTCGCAAAAACGCCGTCAGGTCTTCGGACATGCGCTTGGTCAACGTCGTCACCAGGACGCGCTCCTCCTCGTCCACCGCCTTTTGAATTTCCCCGATAAGGTCCTCCACCTGCCCCCGGATGGGCCGCACCTCCATTTCGGGATCCAGTAACCCGGTCGGACGTATGATCTGCTCTGCCACCACAGCTGAATGATCCAATTCGAACGGTCGGGGCGTGGCCGATACGAAGAGAACCTGATGGGCCATTTGGAGAAACTCCGCCTTGCTCATGGGCCGGTTGTCCAAGGCGGAGGGAAGGCGAAATCCGTGCTCGACCAGCGTCGTCTTGCGGGAACGGTCTCCCTTATACATGCCTCCGATCTGCGGCAGCGTCACATGGCTTTCATCCAATATGATCAAAAAATCTTCAGGAAAAAAATCGATCAGACAAAAGGGGCGTTCGCCCTGTTTACGGCCACTGAACCAGCGGGAGTAATTTTCAATGCCACTGCAGAACCCCAGTTCCTGCAACTGTTCCAAATCGTACTCGGTGCGCATGCGGATGCGTTGCGCTTCCAGGAGAAGTCCCCGCGATTCGAAATAAGCCACCCGCTCATCCAATTCACGGCGTATTCCACCGATCGATCCCTCCAATTTGGTGGTGGTGGTCAGGTACTGGTTGGCCGGATAGAGGTCGAAATGGGTCAAGCTGGCTTGCGTATTACCCGTCAGGGGATCCAACTCCCTTATCGAATCGACCTCATCCCCCCAGAACTCTATTCGGATGGCCGATTCCATGTAAGCGGGAAAGATATCCACCACGTCGCCTCGAACGCGGAAGTTCCCCCGTGTCAGGCTCATGTCGTTGCGATTGTACTGATTGTCCACGAGTTGGTGCAGGAAGGGATCGCGGCCCATCTCCTCCCCTACCCGGATGGGAATCATGAGGTCCTTGAAATCTTCCGGAGAACCCAATCCATAAATACAGGAAACACTGGCTACCACCAGCACGTCCCGTCTACTGATCAATGAACTCGTTGCCGCTATGCGCAACCGCTCTATTTCATCGTTAATGGAGGAGTCCTTTTCAATATAGGTATCGGTGGCCGGAACATAAGCTTCGGGTTGATAGTAATCGTAGTAGCTGACAAAGTACTCCACCGCGTTTTTCGGAAAAAAGCCTTTGAACTCGGAATACAACTGGGCCGCGAGTGTTTTGTTATGGGAAATCACCAGGGTCGGCCGCTGTAGTTGCTCGACGATATTGGCCATGGAAAACGTCTTCCCCGACCCCGTTACCCCGAGGAGAGTCTGATAACGGTTGCCCCCCCGAATCGATTGAACAAGCGATTCGATCGCTTCCGGCTGGTCGCCCCGCGGCTTAAAATCGGCCGCCAATTTGAATGATTCGCCCAACGAATTTACAGGTATACCATTACGGTTCCTTTGGAAATCGAAAAGACGGCGCCAGTAGCCGAAGATCACTAAACCACAAGGACACAGAGAGCAGGGAGGGGAGAAAGGAATAAACCACGGATTACACGGATGAGCACGGATGCCCAAATTAGAGCCGATCCCAGAATCCGGGATTTGAAACTTTATTTCGATCCATCATAGGAGCGACTTTACGCCGCGATCCCATGAAATAGCCTTGAGGCAATCGCGGCGTAAAGCCGCTCCTACAACTTTTTGTGCCTTTTCTCCTCATCTGCGTTCATTTGCACCATCTGCGGTTAACTTCCCTAACTTGTCCTGCCGTAGCCTTTGGGCGAAGCGGGATCCGTGCTTATCCGTGAAATCCGTGGTCAATTCCTTTTGTGCTTTTTGTGGCTAAATTCTTTTCTCCTTCGTGGATTTTCTGGCCTGTTTCCTTCCTCTTTCCCCTCTGTGGTTAATTTACCAGATCAAAAGATCCCGGTGAAATCTTCCGCTTTAAAGCCGGAAAAATTGTCCAGGATCAAATCGGGCCCGTGAGGTTCCAGTTTCACCCGCGGATGGGTAGTGGCCAATGCCACGGTTTTCATACCCGCGGATCGCGCCGCCTGCAGGCCGGGAAAGGCGTCTTCGAAAACAACGCATTGGAACGGCGCCCGACCGAGTCGGGAAGCGCAGGTCAGAAACACCTCGGGATCGGGTTTGCCCCGGGAAACATCCTCGGCGCAGACGAGGGCCTGAAAATAACGCCGGAATCCCACCATCTCCAGAATGGTTTCCAGGTTCTGGCGCGGGGTGGAGGATCCCACCGCACAAGGGATTCCTGCCCGGTTCAAACTCCTCAGAAAATCCTCAATTCCCGGAATACAAGTCACCCCCGTTTGGGCCAAGATTTGCCGATAAAGTTCTTCCTTGCGATCCCCCAGGCGCTCGATTTCGGGGGGATGGCTGGTCCATTGCAAAATCTCCGGAATGATCAATTGATTCTTTTGCCCGAATCCCCTTTCGAAGTGGTCTTCCGGCATCGGCTTGCCCACTTCCCGTCCCAATATTTCCCAGCTCTCCTCATGCGCTTCGGATGAATCGATCACTACTCCGTCCCAATCAAAGATCGCAGCCAAGTCCATAGGCGGGACCATTGTTTGAAAAGGCACGAAGGGGTCAAACGTAGAAAATAGAATTATCTCGGCCTCATTACTTGGGCGCCGGATATTAAGGAAATTAACCACAAAGGCCGGGATAATTCTATTTTCTACGTTTGACCCCTTCTTCGCGTTCCGGGATTTGAAAGGTACGACAGAGACATAGGTTACAAATAATCCGGGCACATCGGTTACACTTTATTACTTTCATTTAGGGTTCGGTGTGTCGAGGATTTCCGATTCGCAGGGGCGATGTAGGCCGTAGGCCGGAAGCGCCTCTGCGAGTCGAACCTCAGGTTTCCCAGATACAGATTAGCGTAATGCAATTGGACCGTGCCTTGGTCGTCTTCAAACAGTCCCATCCGGCAACCGGCAAAGTGTTCTCCCACATGATAGCTCTTCCCCTCAAAAGATAGAAAGCCTCTGGTCGATATCGTCTTGACGAGGTAGTTTTTGGGGTAACGGATTTTGACGTTTTCGCCCATGCGTTTTGATGAGGGTTGGTACACTTCGGCCGGTCTTTGCATGCCGAGAGCTTCGTGAGGCCTTTCGTGATTGTAGGTGTGTGCCCAGCGTTGGAACCGTCGTTGTTGGGCAAGCAGGTTGGCCGAAGGCGGCTGGGTGGCTTCCGCTTTCAGATCCCGATGCATGCGTTCGTGAGAACCGTTGTCCTGGGGATGCCCAGGACGGGTAAACTCAACGGCGATCCCCTGCTCAATCCACCAGACACTCAGCCGGGAGAGGCGCCCTAGCCCATTAGCCGAAAATGGAGTGCCATGATCGACCCGGATGATGCCGGGAAGCCCGTAAAGACGGGCCATACGCTTGAATCCACGGTAGGTGGTAGCGAATTGTTGATTGGGCATGGCCCGGCAACCCAGTATGTAGTGGCTATTGAGATCTTTCAGTGTCAAGGGGTCACAACGGGTGCCGTCTGCCAGCTTGAACCAGCCCTTGAAATCGATCGTCCAGACATGGTTGGGATACTCGGCCTGGGTCAACTCGCAAGGTTGAACCAGATAGGCTCCAGGTCTCCGCCGGCGGGGCTTGATCATGCCGTTGCGCTTCAGTATTGCTCCAATCGTACTGCACGAGGGAGGCCTCCCGATGCCATGCTTCTTCAAAAGCAAATCCCTGAGCTTTTTCGGTCCCCAGGTCGGGTGCTTGCGGCGGTCCTGCAAGATGAGCTTTTCAACCACCGCATCGGTCAGGTTGGCATAACGCTGTGGGCACCGGCTTTTCTCATGCAAGCCGGAGGCTCCATGTTGCTCGTATCGTCGCAGGTACTTGTGGCCAGTCTTGCGGCTGATTCCGAAGTCATGACACAGCTCTGATATCGTAAATCGTCCACTCTTGGCCAAGTGCACGAATCTTAGTTTTTGGTCCATTAGGTCTACAGTTTTCCAGGGCATAATGCCCAGTTTGACTGTAACCTATGTCTCCGGTCTATCTGTTACCGATGTCTCCGGTTCATACCAAACTTTATTTCGATCCATCGTAGGAGCGGCTTTACGCCGCGATCCCATAAAGTAGCCTTGATGCAATCGCGGCGTAAAGCCGCTCCTACAACTTAATGTGCCTGTTCTCCTCATCTGCGTTCATCTGCGCCATCTGCGGTTAACTTCCCCTCCGTGCTAATCCGTGAAATCCGTGGTTTATCCTCTTCGTGGTCCTTGTAGGTCTCCCCTTCTTCCTTTCCCTTCCGTGGTTATTAGCTTCCGGAAAATAATACCTTCGCCAACCCACCGGCAACCCCCTAAGAGTGACAAGGGACAAATGAAGGGGTCAAACGTAGAAAATAGAATTGTCCCGGCCGCATTGCTTGGGCGCCGGATACTGGGGAAATTAACCACAAAGGCCGGGACAATTCTATTTTCTACGTTTGACCCCTTCTTCCTGATTTTGGCACTGATCCTCCCGCTTCAAGGCCTCTCGGCCCAGGAAAAACCGCGAGCGCGCGACTTGGGAATTCCCTTTGAAGGCAATCCGGGCCCCTTCAATGCCCTAACCGATGTTGCCGGTATCGAAGTGGGTTACGCTTCCATCATAAAAGGAAAAGGTAAGATGGTAGTGGGGGAAGGCCCCGTTCGCACCGGTGTAACTGCCGTCTATCCCCGCGGCAAAACGAACCACGACCCGGTTTACGCCGGTTGGTTTTCCCTCAATGGCAACGGCGAATTGACGGGCATGGCCTGGCTGGAAGAATCGGGATTTTTGCACAGCCCCATCCTGATAACCAATACGCACAGCATCGGAGCTGTGCATGAAGCCGTGATCGCTTGGCAGAGGATGCGATTCCCCAAGGCCCCGGCTTGGTCGCTCCCCGTAGTCGGCGAAACCTGGGACGGTTATCTCAACGATATCAACGGATTCCACGTCAAACGAGAACACGTTTTTCAAGCCTTGGACAGCGCCGGAACGGGACCCATCGAGGAGGGCAACGTGGGAGGAGGAACGGGTATGGTATGCTATGAATTCAAGGGCGGAACGGGGACTTCCTCCCGACTCGTGGCCGGACCTGATGGCACTTTCACCTTGGGTGTTCTGGTTCAAGCCAATTTTGGAAGACGGCATCAGCTATTGGTGGCGGGGGTTCCGGTGGGGAAGGAAATAAAGGAAGACGCGCCCTTCACCGGGGACCGCGATCCTTATGAAGAGGAGGGATCCATAATAGCCGTTGTGGCGACGGATGCCCCCTTGTTGCCGGTTCAATTGAGGCGTTTGGCCTTGCGCGTTGCCTTGGGGATTGCCCGCACCGGCAGCGTCTCGGGGAATAGCTCCGGGGACATGTTTCTGGCCTTTTCCACAGCCAATCCCGGGGCGGCGAACCCGGAAAGCGGAAATGCCCGAGTTGATGTTCTTCCCAACGAACACATCGGCGCCCTCCTCTCCGCCACCGTCCTGGCCACTGAAGAAGCCGTCATCAATGCCCTCGTCGCGGCCGAAACCATGGTCGGCCGCGACGGCCATCGCGTGGTCGCCCTACCCCATGGCCGGCTCCGGGAAACTTTGCGGACCTACAATCGCTTGAACGAAGACTAGAAGAAGGGGTCAAACGTAGAAAATAGAATTATCCCGGCCTTTGTGGTTAATTTCCTCAGTATCCGGCGCCCAAGCAATGAGGCCGGGATAATTCTATTTTCTACGTTTGACCCCTTTTTTACCCTCTCCTTCCGAAAGAAAAGGGTCAGGTCTTAAAAACTGTATTCCGTTGTACTCCATACACTTTTACAAGACGACTGACCCTGTAAGGCATAACTTTTTACGTCTTGACCCCTTCCTTCTCCGAGATGATCGAACATTCCAAAAGTCGCTTAACTAAGCGCCATTCACGTTTGACCCCTTCTTTGTTTGGAAAAAGTGAGGCCTTGGGTAATATAGTCCTTGATCTACCCTACCCTTTTTGGAATAAAACTGCTTTTACTCGTCAAGCCCGCCAAAAAGCCTGTTACATGCCACTCAAAGACGAGCGCCTGGATTTTCATAATAAGACAAACGACCAAATCGGAGCGCTTTTGAAGGCCTTCAATCTGGCCCTCACGGTCGAGGAGGCGCGCAAGATCCAAAACGATATTCTGGGTCGGTCCCCCACCCTGGCCGAATGTGTCTTGTGGTCGATTCAGGGATCGGAACATTGCTCCTATCGAAGCAGTCGGTCCTACCTTGAATCCTTCGTCACCGATGGACCCAACGTTATCCTCGGGCCCAAGGAAGATGCCGGCATCGTGGAGGTGGCAGTGGACAACCGGGGCATGCGTTACGGAATCGCCCTCTCCCATGAATCGCACAACCATCCCAGCCAAGTCGTTCCCTACGAAGGGGCCGCAACCGGGGTGGGAGGAAATGTCCGCGACGTCTGTTGCATGGGGGCAAAGGTCATTGCGGTGGGCGATGGATTGAGGTTTGGGGATATCAGTCGGCCGAAATCAAAATGGATTCATGAGGGGGTCGTGGCCGGCATTGGGGGCTACGGAAATCCGTTGGGCATCCCCAATGTCTGTGGAGACCTGTATTACCACCCCGGTTACAATGATAATTGTCTGGTCACCGTCTTAACCCTGGGCGCCCTGGCGGAAGACGATTTAATTCATTCCCATGTGCCGTCGGACGGGGAAGGCCACGATCTGATTCTGGTGGGAAAACCTACCGACAACAGTGGATTTGGAGGGGCTTCCTTTGCTTCCCTCGAACTCGAGGAGGAAGAGAAAGAGAAAAACAAAGGCGCCGTGCAGGAACCCAACGCTTTTTTGGAAAGACACATTCTCAAGGCCAGCTATGATCTATTTGGGATCCTCAAGGGAAAAGGGATTCTCCGGAAAGTTGGTTTCAAGGACCTGGGAGCCGGGGGAATTGCCTGTGCCAGTGTAGAATTGGCCGACCCAGCCGGATATGGCGCCGAGGTATTTTTGGACGAGGTGCATCTGGGCATGGAAAATCTGGACCCCGCCGTGGCGCTCTGCTCGGAGACGCAGGAGCGATTCATGTGGGCCGTCCCACCGGAGTTAACCCCGCTTATTCTCGAGCATTACAATAAACGGTTCGATTTACCAAATATCTCGGAAGGGGCCGCCGCTCGGGTGGTGGGAAAAATTCGGGGGGACGATCGTTACCGGGTCACCTACCGGGGGGAAGTCCTGGTGGACGCCAGGGCGGAGGACATAACCCGTGGATTGGTTTACGACCGCCCCTACCGCTACGAACCTCCGGACCTCCGCGAACCCGATTTGCCCGAGCCGAAAGATTACTCCCAAATTCTCCTGGAACTCCTGGCCCATCAAAATATCGCCTCCCGAAAACCGGTCTTTGAGACCTACGATAAGCAAGTCCAGGGTCACACCGTCATCGAAGCCGGTCAGGCCGACGCTGGTGTGCTGCGACCATTTCAAGGCGATGAATACCCCAAAGAGATTCGCCCAACCGGTGTGGCGGTCACCCTGGACCACAATCCGCGCCATTGCTCCATCAATGTTTACCAGGGAGCCGTAAACGCCGTGGTGGAAGCCTTCCGGAACATTTCGGCTGTCGGAGCCTCCCCCCAGGCCGTGACCGATTGTCTATGCTTCGGCAACCCGGAAAAAGAGAACCAGATGGGCCTTTTTGTGGCGGGAGTCCAGGGAGTGGCCGACGCCTGCAAGAGCATTCCCCTCAAGGAACAACCCCAACACCCCGTGCCCATCGTGGCGGGGAATGTTTCCTTTTACAACGAATCCAGGGCGGGCAGTATTCCGGCCAGCCCGATTATCGGATGCGTGGGTAAAATGGCCGACGCATCCAAGGCCATTGACATCGCTTTCAAGGAGCCCGGCTCGGCCATTTTGCTCCTGGGAGAGCGAAAAAACGAGTTGGGAGGCTCGGTTTATTATGAACTTTTCGACGAATTGGGCGCCTATCTCCCCATTCCGGACTTGGGAGAAGTCCAACAACAAAATCACACCGTGGTCGATCTTATCGAGGAGGGATTGGTCCTGGCTTGTCACGATATCTCCGATGGAGGTCTGGCCGTTGCCCTGGCCGAAATGAGTTTTCCGAACCGTATCGGCTGTGCTGTGAAGGTGGACTCCGAACTTCCCCCTTCTCGCGTCCTTTTTTCGGAAACGGGAGGATTCATTCTCGAGGTTTCGCAGGAAAAATTGGCCCTGGTAATTGAAATTCTTCAGGATCGCCAACTGGCCTTCCAGCGCATTGGAAGGACCACCTCAAACCCGCGACTTTCCCTGCATGATGTCATTGACATCGATCTCCGGGTGGCCCGGGAGCGTTGGGAAAACGGCCTCCGCGAAAAACTGTTATGACTAAAATTGACTACAAATCGGCCGGGGTCGATATCGATGCCGGAAATGAAGCGGTCGAACGCATCAAGGACAAGGTCAGGAGCACCTTTTCATCCCACGTGCTGACCGGATTGGGCAGCTTCGGATCAATGTTCGATCTGAGTGGGATTATCTCGTCCTATCGACACCCGGTGCTGATTCAAAGCATTGATGGAGTAGGCACCAAGGTGACGGTCGGCAAAATGGCGGGGAAATATTATGGTTTGGGAATCGACGTTGTCAGCGCCACCTGCAACGACATCATCGTCCACGGCGCTCGGCCGCTAACTTTCCTCGATTACGTGGCCAACCAAAAACTCGTTCCCGAGATCGTTGAACAAATCGTTTTTGGAATGGCGGATGCCTGTCGGGAAAACGGCATCTCCCTGGTTGGCGGGGAAACGGCCGAGATGCCCGGGACCTACCGGCTGCACGAACACGACATTGTCGGTTGTGTGACCGGGATTGTGGAAAAGGATGGCCTCATCAATGGATCGACCATTCGCCCGGGGGACGTCGTGTTGGGCCTGGCTTCAAACGGCCTGCATACAAATGGCTATTCCCTGGCCCGGAAGGTATTTTTTGAAATCGGAGGGTATACCACCGAAAGCGTGCTTGCGGAACTAGGCTCATCCGTGGGTGAAGCCCTGCTCCAGCCCCATATCAACTACAAAAAGGCCACGGATGCCCTGCTGGCCTCCCCGGTGGAAGTCCACGGCATGGCACACCTTACCGGAGGCGGGTTTTTTGAAAATGTTCCGCGCATTCTTCCCCACAACTGCCGGGCGGAAATCGATATCCGCACTTGGCCCACGCCTCCGGTATTCCACGTCATTCAGCATATCGGGGGAGTCGACGTGCCCGAAATGTTCCGCACTTTCAACATGGGCATCGGATTTGTGGTCGTCATCCGGCCAAGCGCCCGAGATGAAGCATTGGAGCAACTGAAAAAGTTTCCCGACATCCCCGCCTACGAAATTGGCCACATTATCCAAGGCGCCTGTGATGTGCACCTCCACAAATGATCAAAATCGCCATCCTACAATTCCCCGGCAGCAACTGCGAAATCGAATCGGCCGCCGCCGTCAAGCGGGCCGGTATGCAGCCGGTTGAATTCCTTTGGAATGGGGATTACTCCCATTTGAATGGGCTGGACGGCTATGTTATCGTGGGAGGCTTTTCCTATGAAGACCGTTCCAGGGCAGGGGTTATTGCCTCCCTCGACCCCGTCATGGAAATCATCCGCCAGGAGAGTGAAAAAGGAAAGCCGGTTTTGGGCATCTGTAACGGGGCTCAAATCCTGGTGGAAACCGGCATGGTTCCGGCTTTGCCGAGCTACCGCCTGGGCATGGCGTTGGCCCCCAACCGCCGAGAAAAAGACGGCCACTTGCTGGGAACGGGATTTTATAACGTGTTCGCCCACCTGAGAATGGGGGTGAACCCGAACTCCACCGCGTTTACGCGCCATCTGGGGCCCGGAGAGGTCATCAGGATACCGCTCGCCCACGCCGAAGGGCGCTACGTGATTCCCGAACCCCTGCTCGGGCAGATGGTAGCCAACGAACAGACCCCGTTCCAATACTGCGACCCCGAAGGCCTGATCCAGGACAGTTTTCCCACCAATCCCAATGGATCGGTGCACAATCTGGCTGCCGTGACCAATCCCCGGGGCAACGTCATGGCCATCATGCCCCATCCGGAACGCGTCCCGGCCGGAAACCCGATTTTTTCATCCATGCGCGCTTACATCGAATCGGGCCATTCACACCCTTCAGCGACAAAATTTTGCGCCTGTGAACGTCCCGAAATCAGTGTCGGTACCTTTGCCGCTCAACCCCATTCCTTCGAGTTGCTCATCGATTTGATTATCACCGACAACACCGCCCTATCCGTGCAAAAGGCTTTGCAGGTGGCGGGAATCAGGGCCGGAATCGCCCGCAAAACCCACTGGGAAATCTCCCATGCCGGTGAGGAAGCCGTGTTACGAAATTCCGTCATCCAATGCGGGGAACTCTTCAACAGCAACAAAGAGTATGTATGCAACCTTTCCTCCGATCCCTCCACCGTCCGGATTCTAGTCCACGACCACGAGGATTTTACAGGGAAGCAAAAACTTGAAACGCTGCAGAACCGCTTTCACCTCAACGCCTTATCGGATATCCGGCATTCCACCCTTTGGGAAATATCCCTTCCCTGCTCCGACAATGGCGCTACCTTGCAAAAAATCTTTGATACCCACATCCTGTGGAACCCCTTTTACCAGTCCGCCCGCTATTACCCCTGCTCCGATGTAAACTGAGTATTTGGTCCATAGATGGGGAAAGCGCCAAGAAGGAAGCCCCACTAGTTGATTAATTCATTCATCCGATAAATTATACCCAGCCCATGAACCGAAAAGATATTATCCGATCCCAAATAAACAACTGCCTCGAACTTACCGACCTTCCCGGTAAAAGGGTTCAAGGCAAGGTGCGCGACATCTACCCGCGTCAGGACAACATGATCTTTATCAGCACCGACCGGCAAAGCGCTTTTGACCGCGTCCTGGCCGCCATTCCCTTCAAGGGTCAAGTCCTGAACCTGACCAGCAATTGGTGGTTCGACCACACTCGGCACATCATACCCAACCATATGATAGCCGTTCCCGATCCCTCCGTTACCATAGGGCACCGTTGTGAAGTGTTCCCGGTCGAATTCGTCGTTCGCGGTTATATGACCGGGTCCACCAGCACTTCCCTATGGACCGTCTATCGGAACGGCTGCCGCAACTACTGTGGCAATCCATTGCTCGAAGGCATGATAAAAAGCCAGAAATTGGAAAAGAATATTCTGACCCCGACAACAAAATCCGACGTCCACGACGAGCCGGTCAGTCCGGAAGAGGTATTGGAGAAGGGCCTGATGAATGAGGAGGACTGGCAGGTGGCCTCCCAGGCAGCCATGGAACTCTTCGCTTTCGGACAGGCGGAGGCAGCCAAACGAGGACTGATCCTGGTCGATACCAAATACGAATTCGGCCGGGACACCGACGGTGTCATTCGCCTCATCGATGAGATCCATACTCCGGACTCGAGCCGTTTCTGGCTGGAAGATTCCTATCAGGAGCGCTTTACCGCCGGGGAAAATCCTGAAAACATCGACAAGGAATTCCTGCGGCTCTGGTTTGTGGATCACTGCGATCCTTATAACGATCCGGAACTGCCCCAAGCCCCGGATGACTTGGTGGTGGAACTCTCCAGCCGCTACATCCAACTCTTTGAAATGATCACTGGAGAAACCTTTGCCATGACCGAACTGCACCTGCCACCCCTGGAACGGATTCGAAAGAATCTACAAGCGTTGTTTGCTTAGATGAGCGATCCCATCGGACATGAGTGCGGTATCGCCCTCGTTCGCCTGAAAAAACCGCTCTCATATTATCAGGAGAAATACAACTCCCCCTTGTGGGGATTTTTTCAGTTGTTTCTCCTCATGGAAAAACAGCACAACCGTGGACAGGATGGCGCCGGAATAGGCGCGTTGAAGTTGAATGTCCCACCCGGGAAACCCTATATCTTTCGCAAGCGAAGTATTCAGCCCAACTCGCTTAATCTCATTTTTAACGGTTTGATCGAAGCTTATAATGCAAAGGTCGAACGCGGAGAAATTCACCCCGAATTTGCCGCCACCGTAAAAGAAAACTTCGACTTCGGAGCAGAAATCTACCTCGGCCACCTGCGTTATGGGACCTCCGGAGGATATTCCGAGTCCAGTTGCCACCCATACTTCCGCCGCAACAACTGGCCCACCCGCAATCTCATGGTGGCAGGGAATTTCAACATGACCAACACTCCGGAGTTGAATGAGCGGCTCATCAACCGCGGACAGCACCCCATTTTCGATACCGACACCCAAACCATTCTGGAGGAAATCGGTTACCATCTCGACGAGGAACATCGTCGCCTCTACTACGAAAACCGCGATGTGAATGGTTTGTCCGGTATGGAAAACGCCCGGGCCATCAGCGAAAAGTTGGACATTGCCGACATCCTGCGGAAATCGAGCCGGGATTGGGATGGCGGTTACTCAATTGCCGGAATGATCGGCACCGGGGATTGTTTTGCCCTGCGCGATCCTTGGGGGATCCGCCCCTTCCATTTTTTCGAGGACGACGAAGTCGTAGCGGTGGCATCGGAGCGCGCCCCACTTATGACCGTCTTTGACAAATCGGCCGATGACATACGGGAGATAGAACCCGGGGAGGCCATTATCATAAGAGGCGACGGTCGGGCCCAACATCATCAAATTCGCGATCCGTTCGAACGGGTATCCTGCTCCTTCGAACGCATTTACTTCTCTCGCGGCAACGACGTGGAAATCTACCGGGAGCGGAAAGCGTTGGGCCGGGCCCTCATCGACCAGATCATGGAAGCCATCGACAAAGATCTGGAAAATTCCGTTTTCAGTTTCATTCCCAACACAGCCGAAATGGCCTATTATGGTCTAATGGCCGGCCTGCACCAAAGACGGCGGCAGGAAGTCAAGAGGGAGATTCTGCAAAAAGCTCAATACGGCGGCATCAATGAAAACTTCCTGGATCAAGTTATTATGCGGAACTGGCCCCGCACTGAGAAAGTCGCCCTCAAGGACATCAAATTGCGAACTTTTATCAGCCAGGAAAAGGACCGGGCCGACCTCGCCTCCCACGTCTACGATATAGCCCACGGCAGTGTTAATTCATCCGATTCCCTGATTTGTCTGGACGACTCCATCGTTCGAGGCACTACCCTGCGGAATTCGATTGTAAAGATCCTGGCCCGCCTGCGACCGAAGGAAATCATCATCGTGTCCACCGCCCCCCAGATCCGCTATCCGGACTGCTACGGCATCGATATGTCCCAACTGGAAAAATTTATTGCTTTTGAGGCGGCTATTTCACTGCTCAAAGACCAGGGCCGCGAAGGGCTTATACGCCAGGTATACCTGGAATGTCTGAACCAGGCCCAGAAACCTGTGGAGCTGATGACCAACCGAGTGAAACAGATTTACCAAAGTTTTTCCGACGAGGAAATTTCAGCTAAGATTTGTGAAATGGTTCGGCCCGATCTGGCCTATTGGAATGGGAATTTAACCATCATTTACCAAACCATTGAAAACCTTCGGCGGGTTCTACCAAACCATCGCGGGGATTGGTATTTTACTGGCAAATACCCCACCCATGGAGGGTACCGGGCTCTCAATACCGCCTACATCAATTATTTTGAACAACGCCTGGGACGAAGCTATTGAAGATCTTCGGGGAGACACTTATGAGACATCGCTTTCACACCCTGTTACTGGTCGGCTCGGGCGCACGGGAACACGCTTTGGCCAAGGCCATTAAACGGTCCTCCCGCCCGCATTCCCTGGTAACCTTTGCATCGAGCACAAACCCGGGAATTTCTGACCTCTCGCAAACCTTCGCCCGGGGGAATATCAATGATCCCGAGGCGGTGGCGGAATTCGCGCGTGACCAGAATGTCACTCTCGCCGTGGTGGGTCCGGAAGCGCCCTTGGAAACCGGGGTGGCGGATGCGCTCTGGGAACAGGGCATTCCCGTAGTCGGACCGAGGAAGGATTTGGCCATGATTGAAACCAGCAAGGGTTTTGCCCGGCGTTTAATGACCGAGTTCGGCATCCCCGGATGTCCCGATTACCAGCACTTCCGAACCTTGGAAGGGGTTAAGGGATTTCTCCAAAGTCTATCGGATAATTTCGTGGTCAAGGCGGACGGTCTGATGGGGGGCAAGGGGGTCAAAGTGGCCGGAGATCACCTCCAATCACACCGGGAGGCCCTCCAATACTGCGAACAACTCATCGCCAAAGGCGCTTCCTTTGTCATCGAAGAAAAATGCCTGGGAGAAGAATTTTCCATGTTCAGTTTTTGTGATGGCCCAACCCTCAAGCACATGCCTCCGGTTCAGGACCACAAACGCGCCTATGTGGGAGACGAAGGGCCCAATACGGGAGGCATGGGAAGCTACAGCGACCGCGACCACAGCCTTCCCTTCCTGAAAATTTCCGAAATCGAAGCGGCCCAGACGACGAACGAGTTGGTGGCGGAAGGGCTGCGAAAAAAATTCGGCCATGGTTACAAGGGAATTCTCTACGGCGGTTACATGGCTACGGCTGATGGGGTCCGGGTCATTGAATTTAACGCCCGATTCGGAGACCCCGAGGCCATGAACCTGTTAACCCTTTTGGAAACCGATATCATCGATATTCTTGAGGCCATAGGAAATGAAACACTCCACACCATAGAGGTTACATTTGCCCCAAAGGCCTCGGTCTGCAAATACGCCGTACCCGCTGGTTATCCCGACAATCCGGCCAAAGGGTTCGCCGTGGGCATTGAAAAGGTGGAGCAACCCGAGAACCTCTTTCTCGGTGCAGTGGATTTCCAACAAGGCCAACTCGTCGCTACCGGTTCCAGGACCGCGGCGGTAGTGGGAGTAGCCGAGGAACTCGAAGAAGCGGAAGCCATCGCTGAAAACCTGGTCTCCCAAGTGGAGGGCAACCTTTTTCACCGCCAAGATGTGGGAACCCGGGAATTGATCGAAAAACGAATCGCGCGAATGCGGTCTCTGCGGAAATGAAGGGGTCAAACGTAGAAAATAGAATTTTCCCGGCCTTTGTGGTTAATTCCCTCAGTTTCCGGCGCCCAAGCAATGAGGCCGGGTTAATTCTATTTTCTACGTTTGACCCCTTTTTACCCCCCCGATATGACGGCATTGACCCCTTCGCCTAAAAAAGTAGCCATCCTGGGATCAACCCGCGGTTCCTCCCTGCAACCGGTAATCGATGCCATCGAATCGGGACAGCTAAATGCCCAAATCGTCGTAGTGATCAGCAACAGAAAGAAATCGATCATCCTTCAACGGGCCAGGTCACATGGCTTGAACGCTATTTTTGTCTCAAGCTTGGGAAAGAACCGAGCTGAATTCGACGCCGAGGTATCCGGGATCTTGCGGGAAGTACATCCGGATCTCATCCTCTGCATAGGCTACATGCGAATATTATCCGAATCTTTCGTCAAGGAGTGGTGCGGCAAAGCTGTAAACGTGCATCCATCCCTCTTGCCCAAGCACCGGGGACTCATGGATCTCGAGGTGCACCGAGCCGTTTTGGATGCGGGCGACAGGGAAACAGGCTGCACCCTCCATTTAATCGATGAGGGGGTGGATTCCGGCCCCATTCTCATTCAGAAAGAAATCCCGGTGGTAACCAATGATTCCCCCAAAGGCCTTAAATCCAGAGTTCAGCCTTTGGAAGGCCAAGCATTTATTGAACTTATTCAGGCATGGCCCATCGAGGGAAGGCCGCAGCTATAATCGGTTTGCCAGATTCGAGGCGGAACTGATTAATGTCTTTATGTCCCTGGAGATCCGCAAAGCTGGGGCGGAGGACGCTCCCTCCATACTCGATTTGATTCGGGGCATCGCCCGATATGAGAACCTCACCCACCAAGTAGCGGCAACGGAGGAACTCATTCGCCAAAACATGTTTGGCGACACCCCGTATGCCCATTGTCACCTGGCCTACTGGAACGGACAACTGGCCGGTTACGCCGTATACTATTTTAACTTTTCCACCTTTCTGGCTAAACCCGGTCTCTATCTGGAGGACCTGTTTGTAATACCGCAACTGCGTGGCAAAGGTATTGGAAAAGCCTTGTTTTTGTCCGCTGCGCGGGAAGCAAGGACAAGGGATTGCGGTCGAATGGAATGGATAGCTCTGGATTGGAACACCCCGGCTCACGAATTTTATTTCTCTCTGGGGGCCGAAATGCTGGAGGAATGGAAACTATTTCGAGCCACCGGCGAGGCATTGAGAAAACTCGGATCCCAATGACCGCTTTCAAAGTCGCCCTCCTGTTTGGTGGTCCCTCGGAAGAACGGGGCATTTCGCTCAATTCAGCCCGATCCGTAAATGATCATCTCGACGGGGTGGATATTGTTCCACTTTATTTCGATTTGGACAAAGTTCCCCACTTCATCGACCGCAAACACCTGTATTCCAATACGCCCTCCGACTTTGATTTTAAAATAAATTCCATTGGAACGCCCCTTATAGAACGGGAACTGGTGGCCCTTCTTCAGGAGGCCGATATCTGTTTTCCAGTTATCCACGGGGCCTTTGGGGAGGGGGGTGAACTGGCCCGCTTCCTGGAAGCAAACCATATCCCCTTCATTGGCTGCAACAGCGCGTCGTCCTCCCGGGCCTTCGATAAATACGAGGCCGCCGGTCGCCTGCGAAGCCAGGGATTCCATACTCCCCCCAATCTTTTGCTGGAGAACCCGGATGCCCCGGCGCTGGGGAAGATAGAAAAGTTTTTCCGAGATAATGGCTTGAAGAAAGCCATACTGAAACCGGCTCGGTCCGGTTCGAGCATCGGGGTTACGGTAGTAACTTCTCCTCGGGAAGGCCTGGAGGTTTTCCAGGCTTTGCACACTCAAAAACTGGATACCCGTTTTGTGCTGGAACCGTATATGGAGGGACGCGAATTCACCGTCATCGTCCTACAAAATTTACAGGGAGAGCCGGTTTCCCTGCTCCCTACCGAAATTGAAATTACCGATGCGGCCCAATCTCTCTTTGATTACCGGCTCAAATACCTGCCCACCCGACAAGTCCTCTACCACATGCCCCCGAGGTTCAGTGGCGGCGAAGTGGCCGAAATTCAGGAAAAAGTGGAAGCCCTTTTTGCTCTTATGGAACTGCGTGATGCCGTCAGGGTGGACGGCTGGTTGCTGCCCGATGGAAATATCTGGTTTTCCGATTTCAACCTGGCCAGCGGACTCGACCAAAACAGTTTCTTTTTTCTCCAAGCCGCTTATTTGGGGTGGAGCCACAGTCGGGCCCTGCACTACGTATTGCACAGCGCCTGCTTCAGAAGGGGAATCCAACCTCCCCGGATTTCCCCTTCGGATCAAAAATGGAAAAAGAGAGCCGTTCGGGTATTATTCGGCGGGGATTCTTCCGAGCGCCAGGTATCCCTGATGAGCGGATCCAACGTGTGGTTGAAGCTGCGAAAATCTCCTACCTATTCCCCCGAACCTTACCTGCTCGATGTCGATGGCCACATATGGAAACTGCCCTACCCCGCCGCCCTCCGTCACACGGTGGAAGAAGTGAGTGAGGCCTGCCGACAAATCATCAAGGACATGGGTCGCCTGACCGCTTATCAGACCGCCATCGGATCCCGCCTCCAACCGGGCTCCTCTCTGCCCCTTGAACCCTTGGAAGCGCCCCTCCCCATGGATATGGACGAATTTATCAGGGATCCTTCCATTGTTTTTTTGGCCGTTCACGGGGGTATGGGAGAAAATGGAAAACTCCAGGAAATCCTGGCCGGGGCCCGGATCCCGTTTACCGGCTCCCTCAGCGCTTCCGCCCGCCTGTGCATGGATAAATTCGATACGGGAAAGGCCCTGGAAAACTACGGAAAAAATGGTGTTTTCGTAGCGCCAAAGCAAAAACTGGATACAAGGACCCTGCTTGGCCTGGAAGAGAGTAAACTTCAAAAGCTTTGGGACTCCCTCATCGAAACCTTAAAATCCAAAACACCCATCGTCAAACCATTAGCCGATGGATGTTCCTCCGGGGTGGTTCGATTGGCCAATTGGAAAGATCTGGCCCGCTACCTGAGGTTGATTGGAGAGAGGGCTGCCAGGATTCCCCACGGCACAATGACCTACGTGACCTCCCCCGTGGAATTGCCCCAGCAAATTCCCGATTTCCTCTTATTCGAAACCTTTGTTGAAAGCGACCAACCAACTATTAGTGGTAGGGAACTTCACTGGAATAACAAATCCGGATGGGTAGAGATCACGGTGGGGGTGTTGGGCAAGCATGGAGAATCCAGGGCGTTGAAACCCAGCATTGCCATCGCTGCCGGCCAAGTCCTTTCCCTGGAGGAAAAATTCCAAGGAGGAACCGGTATAAATATCACTCCACCCCCGGAGCCCTGGGTAGCGGAGAGCGCCTGGAAAGGCGCACAACAGAAAATAGAAATTGTCGCTCAAAAGCTCGGTATCAACGGATTCGCCCGGATTGACGCCTTTATGGAAGTTCAAAATGGTAATCTCCTCGTCATTGAAGCCAATACCATACCCGGATTGACCCCATCCACCGTTATTTTTCAGCAAGCCCTGGCCGAAGAGCCCGCCATCGATCCCACCAGGTTCCTGGAACGCATTCTCAAATACAGAAATACTTTTTCTTAAAGGAGGGCGGACATTCCTGTCCGCCTTTACCTCTCTATGGCGGGTTGGAAAACCCGCCCTCCGTATTTCGCCTCAACCTTGATGCAATCGCGGCGTAAAGCCGCTCCTACAACTTATTTCGCCTCAGCGAGAGCCAATTCCTTATCTGTTCCCATCCGTGTAACCTGTCCTGCCGTAGCCTCTTGACCTGCGTAGCGTTGCGAAGCACGGTTTAGGCGAAGCAGGACCTGTCCTTGCGTAGCCTTTAGGCGAAGCGGGATCCGTGGTTAATTCCTCATTCCTAATTCCTAATTCTTAACTTCCTCCCTCTCTAGTTTGAGTGAAGATAGGTTTCCCCATCGAAATAGCTACTCCTGCCCGAGGGGGGCAACCTGTCCCAATGTGGCTTGGTCGAAACATTTGACAGGTCTACCGGAGTGGAACTTTCCGGAAACAGGGCCAAGTGGTAGTTTTCGCCCAGGTTTGAGCTTCTGGCGATTACCCTGACCGCATAAGTTTTACCCTCTTCGGGAGTAAAGGTAAAAAACCTGTCCTCACACCAAGCCAGTTGAAGGGGAAGGGCTTCCTGATCGGTAATATTCAAAACCCCAAAGGTAGGGAGGAAGTTGTCAAATCCTTCGACGTACACCGTAACCGGAGTTCGGGTGTCTCCCAGGTTTAAAACAATGGAATCCATAAAAAATGTCCCAACCATTCCGTCACCGGAATTGATAAAGCCAATTGTCTCCTCACCGGGTTGTAGGAAATCAGGTTCTGTGTGGGCGTTAACCTCAATGGAGTAATCACCCATCTCCTTCGGTCTCCATGAACTCACGGTTAATTCCACATTCGGCGCGGCCCCGGTTCTGATTAATACCTCTTCCGGCTTTCCTGGAGGGCGCTCATCCACTTCTTGAATTGGTTCGAGGGTTGTGATGTCCCGGACAAAGAGGATGGGATCAAACTCCACGGTTCCAACCACAATCCGGTAGGTAGTCTCCGCTTGCAATTGAACCTGGTAGGTGTCGGCGAAATGGTTTGATCTTTTGTAATGGATATCCGTTGGAGAAAGCGAACCATCCTCGGTGTCACCGGGATTCATGACCGCCTTTTCCCCTCCCAGTTCGGCGTTAATTTTGAAGTATTGTGGATGCGAATGTTGAGTGGATTCCACCCGGGCGAGGTATTGTTTTCCCGGCTCGGGCGCCAAGCTTCCGGCAACAGGTGAAGGGGCATTTGAGCGAAGGGTCGCATCACCCTCCATGTCCAATTGCACCTTGCCGGTTTCCAGATCAACCACGCGCAATCGTATGGACGATTCGAGGTCTGAAACCACGGTCAATCGGATCTCATCCAAAAATCCCAGATTATCGATGAGATAATCGTAACGGGTAATTCCCCTCGCATCAAGTTCATGGTTGAACTGTCCAAAGGCGGTTGAGCCAACCCGTAACGGATAGGGTCCGTATAGTATACCGCTAAAATCCTGGTGAGTCAGCCGATAGAATCCCTCGGGGTTGGCCTTGGAAACCAGTGGGATTTGATAGAGGACTTCCCGCGATTCTGGAAATGTTTCCCGAGCAAATTCATTCCAAGGCAATTGCAACAATTCCCAAGAATTCAAATCCAAAGTTTTCTCAAAAAGAAAACCGAGCCTGGGGATTTCTTGCCTCAGCCTGACCGGCAGTAATATCGCTCGATCCCCCGTTTCCCGGTTAGCCTTCAGTCGGGGATACCAGTTGACGGCATCCTGTTCGGTGGGGTCCAGTCCAAAAATATATTCCATGAGGGGGGCATTGTCATCACCATCGTCCTGGTCGAATGAGTCGATGCCGTTGCCACTCATCCAACTAAAAAAATCGTTGGCAATTATCCCGTCTATCCACGGTATAAATCTGGAAATCCGGGTAAAACCGCCGATGGGGTTGCTGGCTTTGGTGCATCCGGCACCAAAGCTGACAACTGCGATTTG
The DNA here is from genome assembly GCA_965218995.1 of Opitutales bacterium. GTDB lineage: Bacteria > Verrucomicrobiota > Verrucomicrobiia > Opitutales > UBA2995 > JAABVD01. Next base: position 1,295,037 of record CBDCML010000003.1, on the reverse strand, counting down.
CTCCCACCGGTCCAGCTCGGCATTGAAACCCAGCAATGGGCCCCCGCTATCGCCAAAATTTGCGGCTCTGTAAGGATCCAGGCTTCCGGCAGCCAACATGTTTTCGGTGACGTGTCCTCCAAAAAATTGGCCGCTGTTGGCTACTATGCGGCTAATTATTCTCACATCGGCCTCCTGCAGAAAACTCGGGTCCATTGGATTCTGAATATCGAAATTTGTTAACCCCCATCCCACTATTCTTGCGGTGTTTCCAGTTTGCTCCAAACTGGGATCGCTTATTAAAGGAAGGATGGGAAAGGATTCGGGTAATGGCATCTTGAGCTTTACCAGGGCAATATCGTATTCCAGACCGTAAAGGGAAGAATAGTTGGGGTGCAAAACAATGGCATCGGCTTTGAATGACTCGATGGAGGGGTCGTTGCCCAAAAGGCCGGGCCCAAACAACACTTTAAAGTCATCCGGTTCCCTGCCATCATCCATACAGTGAGCTGCCGTGAGGATCCAATAACGGTCAATGGCAGTGCATCCGCAAAACTGAAAAGTATTTGAATCGTTGTTGAGTACCAGGGCTCCCATCCATGGATATTCTCCCCAAGCGGCATCTTCCCCGCCAACGACGTACAATTCCGGGGAATCGCCTGGATCCAGGCCGAGGGAGGGCGAAGTCGAATGAGTATCAACCCCGCCCAGATAGGGTGGATGGGCCATCAGCCCGAGAAAGGCAAATCCCAGGAAAAGGGAAAGTGGATTGATACGGTGCCAGGGCATGAAAAGGGTTCCGAGATGGGATTTATCCTTTCCCCGCCTTCTTCAACTCGGCTTCACGGATCTTGCGAAATTGGCCGGAAAGCTGAATGGCCTTCTCTCTGTCTGAAGCATCGTAGTCCCAGAACTCCTGAACGACGCGTTCTGCCAATGGGAAATGTGAGCCATCGTCTCCAATCTCTCGGCGCAGTTGGGCAAAATTGACTTTGAGCCGATCCCGAACCTCGGCATAGGCGGGCAGGTCATAGACATTGTTCAGCTCGTGCGGGTCGCGCCGCAGGTCGTAGAGTTCCCATCCCGGAGGGGTTTGATAACCACCCTCGTAATTACAACCGTAAAAAAAGATGAGTTTGAATTCCTTGGTGCGCATGGCCATTTCGCCAGGATTGTCATTGTGGGCCATGTGCATCCAATAACGGTAGTAGGCGGCATCTTTCCAACCGGGGGGTTCGCGACCGGTTTCACAGATCTGGCGAAAGGATTTACCCTGAACACCCTCGGGAATCCTCGCCCCCGCGTAATCCAGCATGAGAGCGGGGAAATCCACATTTTCTATAATGGCGTCCGTGCGGATTCCAGCTGGGATGGCTTCAGGATAACGGATGATGAGGGGCATGCGTTGGGATTCATCGTAGGCCCAACGCTTGTCCTGGAAATCCTTTTCCCCCAACCAGAATCCCTGATCCCCCGTGTAGATAATCAAGGTATTATCGTAGAGACCCTCTTCCTTCAGGTAGTCGAAAAGCCGTTTCAAGTTGTCGTCCACTCCCTTCACGCAACGCAGGTATTTTTTCAGATAGGCCTGGTAGGAAATGCCGGTTGTTTCAACCTCGCTCAGTTTTTCGGGATCGTAATCCTCCGGATATTCCTCGGGAAATTTGGCAAAGAGATGCGTGGCGTAGGACCGTCGCGGATTCCTGCTCCCTATGGAGGTACCGATGTGCGGGGTCAATTCATCCTCATGACCTCGCGTCCCTATCGAGCCCCAGGTATCCGGCACATCGTAGAGGGTCTGAGGCTCAGGAATTTCCACGTCGGCCAGGTAACTCTGGTAACGTGGGGCGTTTTCGAAGTAATCGTGCGGAGCCTTGAATTGATGACAGAGGAAAAACGGCCTATCCGGGTCGCGCTCATTCCTGAGCCAATCCAGGGAGGCATCGGTTATTACATCCGAGGAATGCTTTCCCTCATGAACTTCCACATTCCTGGGCCACGGCTTTTCCCCCTGGATGCGAAGCTCCGTATCGAAGTACTTCCCTTGTCCGGGCAGCACTTTGTAATAATCGAAATTGGGTTCCTGCTTCAGGTGCCACTTTCCAATTACCGCCGTCTGGTAACCCGCTTTTTTTATCTGAATAGGCAACATCTGCTTCTCCGGCTCGATATTCCCATTGAGATCGAACACCCCATTAATGTGATTGTATTGCCCGGTAATAATGCAGGCCCGGGACGGCGTGCAGATCGAGTTGGTGACAAAAGCGTTCTCGAAGAGTATCCCCTCCTCAGCCAGGGTATCGATGGTGAGGGTGGGATTCAGGCTCTTCAACAAGGTCGCGTACACTCCAATGGCCTGGGCCGTGTGGTCATCCGACATGATGAAGAGGATGTTGGGTTTATCGGCAGCTTTGAGATGGGCAATTCCACCGAAAATAATTGCGGCAGCAAAGAGAGGAAGCGTTCGGTTCATGGCTTTTAACTCGGTATCAAGACTTTCGGTTTAGGATCGAAATAGATCCAATAAGAGTCTCGGAAGTACCAAAGCACGGTCAATCCCTCAATTCCCGATTCCTCGCATTGGATGGACTTCTGTGACTGCGTGATTCCCAACCCAAGGTGGGAGCTTTGGTGGGCGGATCTCCTTGGAATAAGTTGGCGTCTGACAAACCTGGAAAAATTTGCTTGAAAATATGCAAATTTTATTCAAATAATCATCAAATTAATTTTTGAATAATGAGAATAACGATTGAAATAGATGAGAAAAAGGTCCGCGAAATAATCCAAAAAACGGGACAGAAGAAAATGTCACCGGCGCTTGCTCAAGCCCTTGATGAGTTCCTCGAGAATGGAAAACGAAGGGAATTTTTGGCCAAGGTCATGGAAGGAAAAACCGATTATGCCGCCACAAATGAGGAGCTTGAAGAAATAAGCCACCTCGGACGATGATGGTATTAATTGATACATCTGCCTGGATTGAGTTTTTTCGTGCGGAAGGGGATTGGCACATGAAGTCTCGTGTGGCTGAATATCTCAGTCTTGGCAGGGCCGCTTATACTTGTCCTGTTTCATTTGAACTATTCCTGGGCGCCCGGCCTTCAGAATTGGCTGATCTACGGGAAGGACTGGGATTTGCCCAACGAATTCACATGAATCCAGGCCACTGGGATACCGCTGCTATCCAGGGCTCCAAGCTGCGTTCGCGAGGTCTCAGCTTTCCGGCAACCGATCTTCTTATTGCCACTATCGCTGCCGAAAGCCGATCTCCTCTTCTCACTTGTGATAAGCATTTTGAACAAATTCGGGATGGAGTTTTGGATTCTCTGAAGCTTGTGTAATCACCCAACTTGAGCCCGGATGCGCGCGCACTACCTCCAGCACGTTCCCTTCGAGGGCCTTGGGAGTATGGAGCTTTGGCTTCGAGATGCCGGCTACGAAATCTCCTGTAGCCCCCTCTATCGATCAGCCGAATTTCCTGACCTCGAGACGGTGGACCTGATCATTGTCCTCGGAGGTCCGATGAGTGTTAAGGATGAGGATGAGTGTCCTTGGCTCATTGAGGAAAAACGCTTTATTCGGGACGCGATCGAGGCTGGGAATCCAGTCCTGGGAATTTGTCTTGGGGCCCAGCTTATCGCCAAGTCGCTGGGGGCTCGCGTTTACCGGAATCATTTAAAGGAAATAGGCTGGTTCCCCGTGCATGGGATTCTTCGATCCAGTTCGCCCTGGATTTTTTCGTTTCCGTCCACGATGAACGTATTTCATTGGCACGGAGAGACCTTCGATCTGCCCTCCGGCGCCTTCCTTCTGGCTCGAAACGAGGCATGTCAGAATCAGGCCTTTCAGATCGGAAGGAAAGTCATTGGGCTGCAGTTTCATCTGGAGATGATGCCGGAGTCGGCCCGAACCCTAGTCTCCAACTGTCGAGATGAGTTATTGCCAGCGAGATATGTTCAGTCCGAGGCGGCAATCCTGGAAGTCGCTTCAGAGGAATACCGGGAAATCAATCAGGAGATGGATCGTATCCTCACCTTCCTGACCCGGGATCTCACCGATAGGCGTTGAATTGCGAAAAGGGAGTGGTCAAAACGTAAAATGTAATCAAGTAGGTTGATCCCAAGCACTGTCTCGGGCCTTGGCGGCCGAACGAAGGCGCCGGTCGCGCGACCAAAGTGGAAGCCCGGCGATCAGCGCCGAGGCCAGAACTTGAATATCGTTCCAGTGAAGGCCTCTTCCATAAAGACGATCCCGCTCCAAAAGATGAAGTGACTCGTAGAACGTGGCCATCGGCGCCTGATTCAGAGCAAAGAGAGCATTCAGGGTCTTTTCGCGGTCGAATAGGTCGCCACAAGCCAATTCCCCGATAATAATGGGGTTTGTCACCACTCTCTGCTCCTGTAAAAGGTTAGCAAGTTTTTCGTCGCCTCTCCTGAAAAAGTCCACCCACACACTTGTATCCACGAGAACGTTCATCGATCACGGTCAAGGTTATCCTCAAAACCAAATCTGGAACCTCGTTCTTGGACTGTGAATTCCGGCGCCCTACCCCCCAAAGCGGCCAAACGTTTTGAGGCTGCCTCTCTCACCAGAGCCTTCAAACCCATGTTGACCAACCTCGTCTTTCCCTTCTCTCCAGTGTAGGCTTCGGCTTGCAAAAGTAGCTTATCATCAATGTTAATCGTCGTTCTCATGCATCAATTGATGCCTTTAAATGATATAGCATGTCAAGGGAGAATTCCCTACAAATAGGGTCGAAAAGATTAACTGAAAAGCTGTCATTACGAATTGGAAAGTAATGAGACAAAATAGACTGAATCGGACAAATAAACGCCATTTTTACATTCAATAAGCGGAGAAATCCTGAAGGATAAGACGCGCCAAATTCCTAATTTTATCCATCCGATTTCATGAGTGAAAAGAAGTCCTCAATGGAGCTGTTTCTTTCCAATCGCCCCGAAAACCTGGCCGAAGCCTTGATAGAAAATATTGAGCGCGACCGACTTTCACCCATGCAGCCCGAGGTGATCCTGGTGCAGAGTCGTGGCATGGCCCGGTGGTTGAACCTGCAAAGGGCGAGGCGGTGCGGAATACAGCTCAATTCTCAATTCGTATTCCCCCGTGTCCTGGTCGACCGTCTCATCCAGGCCGTTTTGCCCGACTACAAAACGGCGGAAAAGTCGGCCTTCAACCGCGATTCCCTGAAGTGGTTTATTTTTGAAAACCTTCTATCCATGGGAAAATTGGAGGGGGCTGAGCCGATTCGCCACTATTTGGAAAAGAGTGAAACTGCCTCTCCCCTTTTGCGCCGGTATCTACTGGCGGAAAAAATGGCTTACCTCTTTGATCAGCACCAAGTCTATCGCCCGGATCTGCTGGAGCAGTGGGAATCCTCCCCTACCCCGGAGACCTGGAAAGCGGCCTGCTGGAAATACCTGCGAGAAACCATTGAGGATGAGCTTCCCTTTTCCGGCGCCATCAGGGAATTCGGGAAAAGTGTGGCCCGGTTGGAAAGCCGGCCGCACCGTTGGCCCGCTTCCCTGGATATATTCGGGATTTCCTCCCTTCCTCCCGTATATCTCGACATTTTGCGGGTGGCGTCGCGGTGGATGCCTTGCCGCATTTATCTGACCCAACCCTCTCCCCAATATTGGGGGGATTTTACCGCAAAAAGACACCTGCTCCGCCAGGATGGCGTATCCGACCCAACCCGGGAAAGCCCGTTATTGGGGAACCTGGGGCGTTTGGGGCAGGACTTCATGAACCTCCTCATCGACAACGAGGTGTTCACTTCGGACGCATCGGAACGATTTTCCCCGCTGGTGGGATCAAATCTCCTGATCCAACTGCAACGGGACCTGTATGAAATCGCGCCTCCCCCCTTAAACAAACGGGAAATAAAGCCCGAAGGCCTTCAGGTGAGAATTTGTCACAGTCCCAAACGAGAGATCGAGGTTCTCAAAAACCAATTACACGCCTGGTTTGAGGAAGACAATTCCCTCGCCCCGGATCAAATCGTGGTAATGGCGCCCGACATCGAGGTCTACGCCGATGTCATCAGGGCCTGTTTTGAGGACCATCCGACCAGTGAAAGGGCCATTCCCTTCGCCATATCGGACCGTTCGGCCACCCGCGAAAACCCGGTTGCCGAATCTTTTTTATCCCTCTTGCGCATGATGCAAAATCGACTGACGGCCAGAGAAGTCTACAGCCTTTTATCCCTTCCGGTTTTTGCCAGCCGATTCAGCTTCACGGAACAAGACTGGCCCGTGCTCGATCACTGGTTGCAAACGACGGCCATTCGTTGGGGACTCGATGCGAAACATCGCCAGGAAGCTACCGGGGTGTCGTTTGAAGATTTTTCCTGGAGGAGCGGGGTTGATAAACTGGTGGCCGGTTACTGTTTCCACCCCTCAGCCGGTGGGAATGACGACTTTGAGAATCCCTATCCCCACCTGGAGGGCAATCAGGCAGATCTCCTCAACCGGTTTCTAGACTTCTGGGAATTTCTGGAAGGCCGGTTTTTCAGCTTCCGCAGGGAGTTGCCACCGGCAAACTGGGTCAGCCTCCTGCGAGAAACGGCCGATCATTTATTTCGAGATAGCCAGGAATCGGCCGCCCCATTCGCAAAATTGAGAGCCATCATTGCGGACTTCGAACGGGAGACGTCAATTCACCGGTCCGCGCAACCTATCGGCCTGGACATCGTCATCCGGGAATTGGAGCAAAAATTGCGGGTCGACCCCCGGTCGGGTGGATTTTTTTTCGGTGGGATAACCTTTTGTTCCATGAAACCCATGCGCAACATACCGGCGCGGAAAATCGCCCTCATCGGACTGGACGAAAGATCTTTTCCCCACCGGGATTTCAGACATGAATTCAATACCTTTTCCGACCATCGGAGGCCTGGAGATCGTTCATTGAGGGAGGATGATCGCTACCTCTTCCTCGAATCTCTTTTGTCGGCCCGGGAAGAGCTTTATCTATCCTACTGCGGTATCGATGCCAAGGACCTGACATCCGTGCCTCCCTCCACCATCGTGGAGGAGTTGCTCGATCACCTCGACGAATATTACACCTTCCCCGGGGAAGAGGATTCCCGCAAGGCCCTTCTTGTCCGCGAACACCTTCAGCCCTTTAATCCCCATTACTTTACCGGTTCAGATCCCCCTTTTGACAGGGAAAACCTGAAGGCGGCAAAGGCGCTCATTGCAGAAGTCCGGGAAAGCCATGCATTCGTGCAATCCCCACTGCCCGAAACAGAACTATCCCCGGAAATCCTCCCCTTGGATTCCTTCGTTCAGTTTTTTCAAAATCCCAGCCGGTTCTGGTTACGCCATCAACTCGGCGTTGGGTTGCCCCACTCAAAAAAACACCTGGAAGATTCAGAACCTATCGATACCAAGGGCCTGAATCAATTCATGGCCATGCAGTCCATGATCCGGAGCAAATGGCAGAAAGGGGAGGAAAACAAGGAATCGGTCAGCCAGTACCTTCCAGTAGGAGAATTCGGTTCCGTGGTGAAGGATGACCTTAAGGGGCAAACTGAATTCTTTGTGGAATCGTTAAAACCAATCGGGCCCAGCGGAACGAGTGGACCATTCGAGATCGATCTGAAAATCGACCGTCTTCGCCTGCGGGGACAACTGCAAAATGTCACTCCTACGGGTTACTTGGTATTTCGATATGCCAAACTGAAACCACAACAACTTCTGGTCGCCTGGCTTGAGCACCTCGCCCACTGCGCCAGTTCGAAGGGTGGAGAGGTTTCCACTTACCTGAAAGGAAAGAAACAATTGACGGTATTTCCCTATGTGGAGGAGGCCCCCGAACTCCTCGGATCCCTGGAAAAGATTTTCCTGAACGGAATCCGTACACCCCAACCCATTTTCCCTCAGGCTTCTTACTATTTCGCCAAAAGCGCCCTTTCTGTATCGGGGCGTTCCCGGGCCAATCCCCTGGCCAAGGCTGAAGATGCTTTTCTTAAAACCCCGGGTTTCCGACAGTATGAATGGGGAGATGGATGGGAGCCCCATATTCGGTTGTGTTTCCCCGAGGTAGAAGCCGCCCTTTCCAAAGATTTTGAATTCCTGGCCAAGTCGGTCCATGGCGAAATGCTCAAGCGCCACGAGGGTGATTTGCCATGAAAACCAAGTCCTTCAACCTGCCCGGCACCCCGCTTCGTCCAGGAGTGCGCCTGCTTGAGGCCAATGCGGGAACCGGCAAGACCTATACGATTTCCGGCCTGGTTTGCCGCTTCGTCGTAGAGGAAGGATTGGACATCTCAAAGATTCTGGTGGTCACCTTTACCGAAGCAGCCACCGAAGAGCTGAAGGAACGGGTTCGAAAATACCTGCAAAAGACCCTGGCTTCACTCCAGTCCAAACAGGCCATGGATGCCCTCACGGAAGTCTATCTAAAATTACCGGCCAACCACAGCGACCGGGCCATAAGGCGTCTAAAAACAGCGGTGGGATTATTCGACGAAGCCGCAATTTTTACCATTCACGGGTTTTGCCACCGGGTGCTCCTCCAGTGCGCATTTGAAAGCAACCACATGTTTGAGCCCCAATTGGTCAAGGACCCCAGGCCATTCTACCTCGAACTCAGCCGCGATTACTGGCGCAGGCATTTCTACCGAGGCGATCCTTTTTTGGCTGCCCTTATCCATTACCTGGATCTATCCCCCAAATCCCTGGTTGGGGATTACCTTGAAATTACCCGTTTGGTGAATCCCCGGGTCATTCCCCAGGTATCCGAATCGCACTTTGGCCACTCCCTATCCGCATTAAGGAAAATTTGGCAAGACCTGTCAGACGCCATCGAAGACAAGATAGGGGTTGTCAAGATTCTCAGCAACACAACTGCTTTCAAAAAATCCCTGATGGATCAGATGCCGGAAATTTTACATGTTCTTGGGGAGCCCTGGCCGAAAACGCCCACTGCTGCATCGGCCAAAATCCTCCGGCAATTGACCACCAGGAATATTAACGAGATGGTCCTGGTGAGAGCGGCAAAAAAAGGATTTGATCCGACCCATCCCTTTTTCGACTTGGCTGAGGATTGGCAAGATGCCCTGAAAAGGTTTCGCCACCAACATCGCTTTTTTTTCCTGTCCCATTTTCGAAAATTACTGGAGCTTCGAAAAAACCAACTCAATGTCATCACTTTCGACGACCTCCTGCCCCGGGTCCTCCAAGCGCTGGGAGGACCATCGGGAGAAACGCTCAAATCTCGACTGAAAAGCCATTATGCGGCGGCCTTGATCGATGAGTTCCAGGATACCGATCCGCAACAATACCGGTTGTTCAGCCAATTGTTCACCTCCCCTGACCATCACCTCTATTATATTGGAGATCCCAAACAGGCCATTTACACTTTCCGGGGAGCGGATATTTTCAGCTATCTGAAAGCGCGCGAGTCGGCCCGGGAGACCTTTGGCCTGACCAGAAACTGGCGGTCGGACGAAAAATTGGTCAAGGGGATCAATGCTCTGTTCCAAAGGCATACCACGCCGTTCGTGTTTCCCGAAATACCCTTCAACCCCTCCGATTCTGCCGTAGAGGGGGGACAATTGAAGGATGTTCACGGACGGGATGGAGCAGGGTTGAAGTTTTGCTACCTCACTTCGATCCGGAAGAATAGAACTCTCAATAACGGGGAAGCCAGGGAGATGATTCGAAGGGCAGTCGTCCGGGAAATCCTCCATCTGGTTCAAAATGGCGGTCTCATCTGCGGGCGGCCCATAAAGCCGGGGGACATAGCCATTCTGACCCGAACCAACCAGGAAGCCCGCGAGGTGAGGGCCGACCTGTCGGCAGTCAACCTTCCCAGTGTCATTCATTCCGATCAGATCATTTTTGACACGGAAGAAGCCGAAAACTTGCTCAACCTATTATACGCCATGTCCGAACCCAATCGAAAAGACAGGTTTAAGGCGGCCATGGCGTCCGAGTGGATGGGTTACGGTTCCGATGACATATATTCCATGGATGTCGAGAGGGAACGCTGGGAGCGCTTGCACCAATTCTTTCATAAGTGTCATGAGACTTGGCTCACCCGGGGAATTTATCCCGCCCTGAACCTTTGCATAAAACAATTCGAAATCCCTCTGCGCCTGCTCCGTTTGCCCGAGGGGGAAAGAAAAATTACCAACCTCATGCACTTGGTCGACCTGTTGCAAAAGGCGGAAAGCGAAGGCCAAACCACCCCTCAGAGCCTGCTCAGTTGGTACGAAGACACACTGCAGGAGCCGGACCGGGAAAGAGATGATTTTCTCATGCGCCTGGAAACCGATGAGAAAGCCATCCAGGTTATGACCATTCACAAAAGCAAGGGCCTGCAATTTCCCATTGTGTTTGTCCCCTTCGCCTGGACCCCTTCCTCCCCCATTTGGAAAAAGGATTCACTGACGTATCACGATCCTCTCGACACCAAGAGGGTCGTTTTCGACGCTTCCACCGAACCATCTCCTGCCTCCCTGGACCAATATGCACGCGAAGAGATTTCAGACAGCCTTCGCCTGCTCTATGTAGCGCTGACCCGGGCTCAGTTCCGCAGCTACTTGTTTTGGGGAGATTTAAAGAATCAGGCTCGATCTTCCATCGGCTACCTCCTGGGTATGGCAAAGACACCGGGGGAAAAGAGCTTTCCCACCCCCGCCTCGGCCTGGGAGAGGTTTAAACAGGATATCCCGGAAGAGATCGAAATTTTGAATGTCGAGGCCATGACAGCGCGCCATACGGCTCCCCACCGACGCTATGAGCCCGATTTTAAATTATCGGCCAGGAGTTTGACCCGAAAGATGGAACCGGGATTTCGCATCTCCAGCTTTTCATCCCTTTCCACTGGATTTATCGAGGCTGCCGATGAGATGGACGAACCCATCCGGGAAGAGCCGGAATCCGAACCGGATTGCCGAGACATCTTTTCCTTACCCAGAGGGGCCATCACTGGAAATGTCATCCATCAAATTCTTCAAAAAACCGATTTCCAAAAGGAGGAGACGCTTCGCCTGGCCACTGAAGAATCCTGCAAACAATACTACGCGGGAGGGGAGTGGACCGAAATTCTCCATAACCATCTGAATCTGGTCCTGCACAAACCCCTGGGAAACTCCTCAAAGCCGGTAGTCCTCAGCCAAATCAGCCCGGAATCATGCATAAAGGAGGCCGAGTTCTTCTTCCCGGCCAGAAATTGTTCCTCAAAAGACTTTGCCCGAATTCTACTGAAATATCCCGAAAATTTTTCCCAAACCTTTGTTCATGCCCTACCCCATTTGAAGCAACAGAAAGTCGACGGTTTCTTACGGGGATTTATCGATCTGGTGTTTGAGCACCGTGGCCAATACTTCCTTCTCGATTGGAAGTCCAACTGGCTGGGCCCTTCCACGGACCATTACGACCTTTTTGCGCTGGAAACAGTCATGGGAAGGCACGCCTACTACCTGCAGTATTACCTCTATACCCTGGCCTTGATCCGCTACCTGCGAGGGCGTATGTCGTCTTTTGACTACAATCGCGATTTTGGCGGAATCTATTACCTCTTCGTCAGAGGTGTGGGGCAAAATTCGGAGGCCAATGGAATCTTTTTCGATAAGCCGCCCGGGCGGATCATCGCCGAACTGGATCACTTCTTTACAGAAAACCGGGAACATGGGTGACCTTGCGGAAAAACCTGTATTCAATGCGCTGGACAGACGGGTTGCCCGGCTGGTGGCTGGACGCTGCAGCAAAAATAGGGAGGTCGTGGAAATGATTGTTTCCCTGGTCAGCTATCAATTGCGACAGGGGCACGTCTGCCTCGACCTCTACTCGGATCCACCCGCAGAGGTTGAACCACTCCTCCCGGATGGCCTGTGGCCTTCATTGCCGGAATTCCTACCAGAATGTCCCGTGGTTTCGAATGAAGATCCGGGGGACCAGCCATTGATTCTAAGCCGAAAGGGAAAGCTCTACTTCCACCGATACTGGCATTACGAAAGGGAACTCCTCCAAGCTGTGACGGACCGTTGCGGAGGTCTATTCGAGGAAGATCACAAGTCCGTTGCCAAGTTGGCCGAAGCCGGACAAACGGGATTCGCCTTGAGCGGGGAACAGCAACAGGCCGTGGCCACCGCCATGAGGTCACGATTGACCTTGATTTCCGGCGGCCCGGGCACGGGAAAAACCTCTACTATTGCATCTCTGATTGCGCAAAGTTCAGCTACCATGGAAGACGTGGAATCCAGCATTGCCCTGGCAGCCCCAACCGGAAAGGCGGCCCAGCGAGTGCAACAATCTTTGGAAAAGGGCCTCATGGCCATGGGTGTGAAACCGTTAAACCTCCAAGCCACCACTGTGCACCGCCTTTTGGGATACAAACGATTTTCCAGCCAATTCAGGCACGACAAAGAGCATCCCCTACCCTTCCGACTGGTGATCATCGACGAGGCCTCCATGCTGGATTTGCCTTTGTTCGCCAAACTCATTCGGGCCGTGGCTCCCGAGGCCAGGCTCGTACTCCTCGGGGACCGGCACCAACTGTCTTCCGTAGAGGCGGGTTCCATTTTCGGAGATCTGGTGGAAGCGGGAACGTGCTATAACCCCCTCCAAAACCAGACAATCGACCTCCGGAAGAACTTCCGTTTTCCCAAAGACAGCTTACTCCACCGCCTCTGCCAGTCGGTGAAGTTGGGGGAGGCAGAACGAGCCGCCCAACTGATTGAAACTGAAAATAGCGAAGTTCATTTCATGCCGCTTCCCCCGCCCCAAGCGCTGAAACAGGAGTTGGGAAACGCTCTCCTGGCCCATTACGCCCAACTTCATTCGGAACGAGACCCTGCCTCCGCCTTGGATTTGCTGGGCCAACGCTGCCTCCTTTCCCCAATCAGAAAAGGTCCCTACGGGGTTGAGGAATTAAACCGGACCATGGAATCTCTCCTTGCCCTTCGCCATCCCTCAATGTGGGAGGGACGGCATTATCACGGAAAACCGATCCTGATCACCGAAAACAGTTACGATCTGAACCTGTTCAACGGTGAGATTGGGGTCTTTCTCACATCTCCCAACCAGCCCGATCAATTGCAGGCCTGGTTCTATGGCGATTCGCCCGCTCAAGTGAGAAAATACCCCATTTCGGCCTTGCCCGCCTTTGAAACTGCCTACGCCTTGACTGTGCACAAGGCGCAGGGTTCCGAATACCAGAAGGTTCACCTGATCCTCCCCCCGAGGAAAGCTCCCGTTCTCACCCGGGAGCTCTTATATACAGCCCTCTCGCGCAGCCGAAAGACGGTGCATATCTGGGCAAATCTTCCCATTTTCAAGTTTGCCATCCGGAGGCCCACGCGAAGGTCATCCGGAATTGTCGATCGTCTTACATGCTGAGCCGCCAACCTCCGCTTGGCGGCTCAGCATGTAGTTATCAGTGTTCAGATATCAGAGGTCAGAAATAAGTGTTCAGTGATCAGAGATCAGTGTCTAAATTTTAGAGTTCAGGATGAAATTCGAGGATCTCGAAGTCTGGAAACGATCGGCAAGAATGAGTGTGGAAATCTACACGACATTGGCTGATTTGAAGGATTACGGTTTCAAAGACCAACTCTGCCGTTCCGGCCTATCTGTTCCAAGTAATATTGCGGAGGGCATGGAGCGGGATTCACAGAAGGAATTTTTAAAGTTCCTTCGATACGCAAAAGGTTCTTGTGGCGAGCTTCGATCTCAAGTCTACATTGGGCGGGAAATAGGCTACATCGAGAAGCCAATTGCACAGGAATGGGTTCAAGAGACGAAAGAAATCTCAGCCATGCTCGTTGGTTTAATGAAGTCAATCCAATCAAGAATAGCTACTGAAATCTGAATTCTGAACACTCCTCACTGACCTCTGACCTCTGAACACTTTTAACTGACCTCTGATAACTGATCACTGAACACTTATTTCTGAAAGCAGGTCTTTGAACCACTCCTGATCGATGTCGAACCGTTTCCCACCTCTGATGCGGGAAAACGCAATCGGCCGCAACCGGTCGCCCCTCTCTTCATCCTGCGCGATAACCCCCTCTACCCCGTCCAAAGCGCACTTTACGGCCAGATCGGCGCACGATTTGATCAGGCGTAAATCCTCCGTATTTGCCGGAGCCGCCCGACTGAAATAACCGCTTTTTTGCACCAACACCTTTTCGGCGCCCAATCTGGAGGCAAACTGCTTGGCAAACCATTGGCCCGGGTTCACTGCGTCGAGCTTGGCATGACCGAAGGCATCGCGCGGAACTTCCTGCCCGGTAGCTTCCATTTCGGCAATGATGGTCTCGACTCCGGCCCCCTCACTGATGAAAACGTTTACGTTGTCTATCTCGTCCAATATACTCCTCAACCGCAGCGCTTCGGCTTCGAGATCGATTTCCATTTCGGGCACGAATACGGCGTGAACGTCCCTGGCCGATTGGGACAAACCGGCCTCGGGGACAAATTCCACCCGATTGAGACATTTCCGGTATTCAACCGCGGTGGTCGCAGTCAACCAACCACAGTGACGACCCATGACTTCATGAATAATCATCATTCGGGGATTTGCGCTGTGCTCGGCCACCACATTTTCAAAGAACCGGGCGCCTTGCTCGGCCGCGGTCCAAGCTCCCAGACTTTGGCGGACCGGTATGATGTCGTTGTCAATCGTTTTGGGTAGACCGACTACGGTCAGGTCGTAGTTGTGCCCAGCCAGAAAGGCGGCCAGTTCGGCCGCGGTCAAGTTTGTATCGTCTCCTCCAATGGTGTGCAGGATATCCACGCCGTCACGTTCCAACTGGTCCGCCGCCACCTCCAAAGGATTTTGCCCCGGTCCAATCAATCCGCGCCGAAAACAATCTTCCATATTGGTGAGCTTCACCCGGCTGTTTCCAATGGGGCTGCCCCCAAATTTGTGCAGGAGGTGGGCGGATTTTCGAACCGCGCGGCTCACCGTGAAGCTATCTCCCAATAGCAGGCCCTTGTAACCACTTCGGTAACAGATGATTTCAATACCGGGCTCCAGTTCGGTATAGGCCTCAATCAACCCGCCGACGGCTGAAGATAAACAGGGGGCCAAGCCTCCAGCGGTCAAAATAGCGATCTTGTTCATTTCACTAACGCATTCTCCAACAACTTCCTCAACCCGGATGGTATGGGACATTTTCTCATCTCGCCCGTCCCCCGGTTCAGCTCGACGTAAAGGGTGGTAAATCGGCCCGACGCAATGGGCGGGGCATCAGAACCACCCGGGCCAAATACAAAAAAGCGATAGCGAAAGGTGCTTTGCCCGATTTCCTCAATCCTGAGGCGGATCTTCAAAATATCCTGGTAGCGGGCCGGACGAAAGAATTCACAGGACACGCTGACCCGGGGCCAACCCGTGTGTTTATCCCCCTGGGCGGAATGCACGGACCAGCCAAGGGCACGGAAAAAGGCGTGCTCGGCCGACTCTACGAAGCGAAAAAAATTGGCGAAGTGCACGATTCCGGCCATATCGGTGTCGGCAAATTCGACCCGCCGCTCACTTTCGAAGTGAAATTGCTCAGGTACTTCCATCCGTGCCTGCCGATCCTGCACCGGTGAGTTCCCGGGTCAACGCGAGAAACTTCCCACCCATTACATTGGCCTGGTATTTTTCCAGGGTATTTGCTCGGCCCATCCGGCCAATTTTCTCGCGGCGAGCATCGTCCTGGAGCAGTTCATGCCAGGTCCGGGCCAAGGCCTCCGTATTGTTCGGCGGCACGCAAAGGCCCCCACCGGTCGCTTCGATGATTTCCGGAAAAGCGGCCGACCGCGGTTGGACTACCGGCACCCCGCAGGCCATTGCTTCAATCAGATACAACCCGAAGGCTTCCGGATAGGTGGCCGGCACCGAGAAGACGGAGAGGCTACGCAAAAAATTCACTTTTTCATGGTGGTCCAAATTGGGCCTCCAATCCACCGATGAACCCAATCCGGCCCGGGCCAAGCGGTCCTGCATTTGGGTGACCAAGGGTTTATCGCCTTCGGTCATGGCCCCGGCAATTTTGAGCCTCGTTTCCCCGTGGCCTAATTCCTTCTTCAAGAAAATATAAGCATCCACCAACTGCTCCAACCCCTTTACCCGGCACATCCGAGCCAAGTACCCGACCGCCTGGGGACCCCCCTGATCGGCTTCCGAATAACTATCCAGATGGAGCCCATTCGCTATCACTCGAATGGAACCGGCAGCCAGACCGAGACGTTCCCTCATGAAGTCCGCATAATACCGACTCGGCGCCACAAGAGCATCCGAGGCGCTCAGCCTTTGGGCCAACCTTTCCCAGCACCGGCTCCTGTAGGGTTCGGCAAGGCTGTCCAGAAAAGTGTCCTCACCTTGAAAAAAAAGAACGATCCGCGCCTCTAATTTGGCTTTCAATTCCTCTGCCATACCGGCCTGAAGCGCGGTAGATAAACAAATCACGTCCGGTTCCTCCCGCTTCAACCAATCGATCAACTTATCCAATTCACCGCGAAATCGGCTGGCCTCCACATTGAGCATTTCCAAGGTCATTTCCCCATGCTCCCGGGCGGATGTCATGTGACTGTGTCTGGACGCCCAACGCAATAAACCGGCCGAATTGAGCGACCGATGCAACCAGACGGGGGCCCTCCGAAACAGCGGGATCTTTTGTTGCAGATAGATATTGATTCCACCAAAAAATATCGGTGTGTCCTCCAGTCCGGGCAGCGCCTCCTCGTCCAGCACAAGAGGGAGGTACATGGGCAGGATGGCCGCGTCCTCCCCCTGGCTGAAAAGCTCTTTGGCCAGTACATTGTCACGCATGCACGCGCCGCAGTAGTAGCTGCCGGTTCCGGGGGTCAGGAAGGTGATTTTCATGGGCAAGTACTATAAACTTCCATCACCTCGTCGATGCCTTTACCCGGGCTCCGCCATGGGCCAGGGATTCCGGTATTTCGGCAAATTCTCTCATGGCCTCCAGCAACTCATTGTAATCCTCGTCCACCAGGTTTCCGATCAGGCAATCGGTCAAGGCGCCACGCAAGTCGCCATGGGCCCGGATCAGATCCGAAAAACTGAACCGCTCATCGTAGAAGGCATAGACAACCTTGCGCATAACTTCGATCGCTCGACACAACCGCTCCCCGTATTGGGAAAAGGAAGACGCCAGAACAGGGCCCTTCCTCCGCAAGGCGACATCGGCTTCGTCAGCCGCCATCTCCGCACTTTTTAAAGCCAGGAATACCCCGGAAGAGAATACCGGATCTAGAAAGGCAAAGGCATCGCCGATCAAAACCAGGCCATCGCTGGCACAATACTCTGAACGGTAAGAATATTCTCCAGTCACCCAATACCGACCGAACTGTTTCCCCGGCAGGAGGTGCTCCTCCACCCACGGATTGTTTCTGATTTCCCGCTCGTATATCGTTTTGGGATCGCGCGTGTCCCGGAAGAGGTAATCCCGCTCCGCCACGATACCGGAACTCACCACATTGTCTTGCAGGGGAATATTCCAAAACCAGCCCTTGCCCTCCAGGTAGGCCACCGTAGTCGCTCCTTCATCCAGGCCCGGATCGCGCTTGGCCCCCCGGTACAAGGTCCAGATGGAAATCTTGTTTAATTTCGGATCCCGTTTACGCCAGCCCGATTTGCGCAGCCAAAGCGCATCCCGCCCGCTGGCATCAATGATCAGGCGAGCCTTCAGGTCGATCGGCTCACCGGCCGCCGGCTTCGCCCTGACCCCGTCGACGATACCCTTCTCGTCTCGCAGGAAGTCGGTAACCTTCATCGCCTCCCGCACCTCGGCTCCCTTTTCCCGAGCGTGGTCCAGCATCATGGCATCGAAATCCTGGCGCCAGACCTGCCAGGTCGTGGCCGCCGGATGATCCAAGTGCTGAAAAAAATAAAAGGGAGTGGAGACTTTCCCATTGCGACCCACAAACTGAACACTGTGTTTTTTGACGTAGCCCAATTGGCCGATTTTATCCAGTACCCCCAGCCGCTCAAAGGTGAAGTAACAATAGGGCATGAGGGACTCGCCGATGTGATAGCGAGGAAATCTATCCTTCTCCAGAATCACGACATGCCAGCCTTTTTCCGCCAACAACGCCCCGGCGGTGGATCCTGCGGGGCCGCCGCCAATGATGACCACGTCTGCCTCTTTGCAATGCGCCATGATCTCTAGCTTTTTTGGCGCATGTGATTTGTCAAGATACCCCAACCGGAGTTGAATAGTTAAACGACTTTTCGAACGTATGACTACCTCGGGAAAGGAAGGGGTCAAGACGTAGCATCACTTTTCCACGGCATGACCCCAGGAAAACAGGAGGGTATTCCTTGCAATTCACGGTTGAAATAGTATCAATCCGGCAAACTATCGAACCATGATTCGCCAATTTCCAGCTCCTCCACTTCAAAGTCAGGCCTTCCTTCGGCTGATGCTCTTTTCGATTTTTTCCGTTACACCGACATGGTTGTGCGCCGAAGCGGATGAACTTACCCTCACCTACCGGCAACTCACCTCAAGCCAGACACATCACCATTTCTTCGGTTACATCGGCCACGTGCAAACCATACCATGGAACGAGAACGGACGTTACATGCTCGCGCTCCGCACCACCTTCCACGATCATATGCCTGAACCCGAGGAAGCGGCCGATGTGGTACTGCTCGATACGGCAAACGATTACCAGGTTATTCCGGTGGATAAAACCCACGCTTACAACTTTCAGCAAGGGACCATGTTTTACTGGAATCCGCACGACCGGGAAAACCAGTTTTTCTTCAACGATCGGGACCTAAAAACCGGCAAGGTGTTCACCGTACTCTACGATGTTTCCCAAAAAAAACGGGTTAAGGAATACCGCTTCGACGATACCCCCCTCGGCAATGGCGGCGTGGCCCAAAACGGCGGTTACTTTGCCGCCTTCAATTACGGAAGGACCGATCGGCTCCGGCCTGTCACAGGCTACCCCGGCGCCTACGACTGGACCGTTGGAATAAAACATCCCGAGGATGACGGGGTATTCAAAGTCGATATAAAGACTGGAGAAAAAACCCTGTTGGTCTCTTTTAAACAACTGGCCGATACACTTCGCCCTACCCGGCCTATCGTCGATGACATCGCACTCTTCATCAATCACACACTCTGGAACCGGGAGGATGATCTCCTCTTTTTCTTCGCTCGGGGCAACTTTGAGGAACCCAGGGATCAACATATCAATCGCCCCTTTATAGTAAGACCTGACGGCACGGGATTAAAACCGCTCGGGGTTTTTATCGGAGGTCATCCCGAATGGGATTACGGACACCGTATTATCGGGACGATAAAGAATGAACGGCAGATCCTTTACGACGTGGACCGAATGCTCCTCGTCGGCGCCTTGGGAAATAAAGCAATTTTCCCCAATCCCGGAGCCGATGTCGCCCTATCGCCCGACGGAAGGTGGTTTGTCAATGGCTACCAAAACAGGGAAGACGGCCATAACTACTACACCCTCTACCGCCGGGAAGATGGAGCTTATTTCAAGACTCGCGGATTTAGTCGCGGTGGCTACGACCGGAGAGAATTGCGCATCGACCCGGCCCCCCGCTGGAACCGAACCAACGATGCCATAGTAGTTCCATCCTGGACCACAGATGGAACGCGCCAGATGTTCTTGATAAGCATCAAACGCTTGACAAGCGGGGCTTGAAGTTATCAGAGTTCAGAGTTCAGAGTTCAGAGTTCAGAGATTACCTCTAGCCAAGCTTTCTCTGAAGATTTCCTCTCGCAAAGCTCGCCAAGTAACGCCAAGAGGGAAACCACAGAAGGCACAAAATACTCAAAAAATTTTCTTTGGTTGAACCACGGATTACACGAATTACCACGGATGGGGCGCCCTCCCTGGGAGCGCGGGCATCTTGCCCGCTTTCAGCTGTAGGAGAGGCTTTACTCCGCGATCACTCCGCGCCACAGGCGCTCTAACCTGCTCTTCACTCTTCACTCTTTCCACTGGCGCGAAGCGCCCTCCTACTTGGCCGTAATGGTCCCCTGCATGAGGGCGAAGTGGCCTGGGAAGCTGCAAAGGAAGGGGTAGACGCCGGCTTCCAGCAGAATGAATGTGATGGTGTCCTCTTCCCCCGGACCCAACAATTTGGTTTGGGCAAGTATCAGGGCCTGATTGGCCGCATCCTGGGGAACATAGTCGTTGGCAACGGCTCCAACCGCCGCAATGCCAAAAGTGATGACGTTGGACCCCGGCTTGAGTATAATGAGGTTATGTCCCATGGCAGCCTTGGGAAGTTGACCCACGTTCTTTAAGGTCAGGGTCACTTCTTCGCCAGCCGCAACCTCGAAGGCTTTGACGTTGTATTGCATGGTGTCGTTGGCGGTGATTTCAAGGTTCGTTTGTCCATGGGCTGTGCCCGCCATCATTATGGTAGATCCCGCCAGTATTAGGAAAAGTTTCATTATATTTGGTATCATTGTTTTTGAGTGAATTTTATCCGGCAATCGTGAAAAAAACGAAGACCAGGATTTTCCCAACTCCAGGTGATTTCATTCGATTCTGGAGGAAAATCTTTGATAGAGAAAACCTGCCAAAGTAAGCACTACGGCCAATACGGCAAAGGCAATGATGCGGAAGAGTGTCTCGCGAATGTCGAAGACAATCAGGCGAAATAAAGGGATCAAGAAGGAGATCAGTGCCACTAACCGATAAGGGCGGCTTTTCAGGACAATTCCCAGAATGAGCAGACCGGTGCTGAAGGCAGTCAGACAAGGGGTATACAAACGTTCCCAGTTCAGCAAAGGATAAGCGAAAGTCGCAGCAAATACCAGGTATGCGACAAATCCGCTAATCCAGGCCAGAAGCATATTCGCTTGCCCAATCAGCTTGGGGTGCGGCCTTAATTGAGAATACCCTCCCATAATCAACCACAAGGTCATGGCACTGAGTCCCGCCAGGAGCACCTGCCCGGCCCGGGGCGCATCGTCGAACATAGATCCCAGCGAAAGATTGAGCCAAAGTTGGAGGATTAGAATAACCGGAACAAGCGCACAAACGACTGCGGCAACAAAGGAGACCCACATGGACCGCCAATACCAGAGCGCGTAAAAGATCAGCCCTAAGGCAACCCATAGCAAGAGCTGATTAGCCAGGGAAACGGTGGTGGAGAAAACCCAGTTCGAAGCGAATAAAAAGAGCGCATTGAGTATCCACCACATCGCGTCTCGACGCTTCAGATAGTGGGTAAACGTTTTGAACTGCGGATAGACCACCCCCAAATTTGCCAGCGCCCCCACAACTACAAGAAAGCCGTACAAAGCAGTAGCAGGATATTCGGTGGATGGAAGGTCGAAAAACAGATACAACAGGGGCAGTGGAGACCACTCGGCTATGCGCTTCAACGGAGAATAACCCGCAAAAAACAGCAACATCGCAAATACAGCTATTGCGAACGGATACCCGGGATGTGTCCCAAAGCTGCGTAAATAAACCAGAACCGTCATCACCCATAACCCATGAATGATGGTTTCAATCAGATTTTGCCGGGCTATCTTTAATTTGAGCAGCCCAACCAAGCACACGGCTGCGACCAATAACACGACCAGCAAGGTGTGGGCTCCAGATGGCCCGAACCAGAACCTTATATTCGCGGTCCCAAACAAAAGAGCACCCGCAATCATGGGTATCCAGGCCTTTACTTGGGGCACTCGTGATATGAGCAGGATGGCGAGGGCCATCAGGGCCATGCTCGCGGCCTCATCCAAGTCGCCGAAATTGGAGTTCTCTGTAAATTCATACGCCGCGCCAAACAGCATAAATGCCAATACCGCATACACCAGCTTGCGCCACAAATCACGACCGGACATAGCCGACATCAAACAGCCCAATCCTCCCACCGAAACCAGTATGTAAAGGCCCTGTATCACCCACAGAAAACTAAACTCCGGTTCGTGGAAGCCGGTCTCCAAGAAATATCCGAAGGAGGCTAACCAGGTCAGCACCGCCAAAGTTTCCAGCCAGATACTCTTTAATCGGTGAACCGATGAAACGAGGACTAAAACCTGCAGGCCCAACGCCATCCACCGAAGATCGCCATGGAAATAATTGATAAACCAGAGGGAGGCCAGAACCGAACCTTTTAGAAAAAACAAGTGAAATTCCAGGCCTTGATTTTTCCGAATCAACCAAACCAGGGACCAAGCCGCAAACACAAGGGCCAGGACTCCATAGAACCCGGTTTTCTCAAGGGGATAAAAATGGGCTACAAACAGATAACCCAATCCGATAGCCAAGCTTGTATTCAAAGCCTGATACAAACGATTCCACTTCGGGTCCAAAAACGCTGGTTCAGCGAGAAACACCCTACAACCCGGCAGTAGGGAAACGGTCAGAATCAGGAAAACGATAGCGGACCAAAATGTCGGATAGACCGCGGCGCCTTTAATGAATTCCATCCCGACAAATCCAGCCAATGGCAAATATGCGCCGACTACTGATAGGCTCGCCAAAGCCAATCCCCCAATTCGGCGATAGGAAATCAAACCAGCCACGTAAACCAACAGCGCCGATATCAAGGCCGCTTCCCGAAATCCTTCCAAGGCAGCAAAAAGCGAAAAGACATATCCAAAGATCACCGCCAGTATCAGGATTCCCCTATCCTTTTTCCAACTACCCATGCCAAAATTGAGAATTAGGGCCGCAAGCTGCATCAGGGCGGCAATTATCGGATTATCCACTACCTTTACCGGTTGCACGGTATAGCCGGCCACACTACTTATATAAACCATGGATAAGCCCGTCGCCACGAGCACATTGCCCAGTCCGGGAAACTTCCTGCTAACCAACAGCCCCAGGCCGAACACGCCAAAGGATGCTGCCACCATTTCAGAAAACCTAACCCAGGGAGCCAGGTTTTGACCGACATAGACAGCAAAGAAAATAATGGCAAGAATGGCCAGGACCCCACCCATTCGCGGGGCCCACCATTGCATCAATACCAGCTCGGAAGATCCTCCTTTTCGATCAGGCGGCCATAAGCCGATACTTCTCAAAAAATCTATTCCCTTATGCCCCCAAGCTGCGGTTTTCGGTCGGAAAGCGGGTTCTCCTTTTGGTGGGGTGAAGCAGTGCCGGCAACCTCAGGAACCGGGGAAAGCGGAGGCTTTGCTGCCGCCGGACCCGAAATCACAATATCCTGAGCCGGAGGATCCGTTGCCTCCGAAACCGGGATGGCTGTCCCGGATGGCTGGGTCGGCTCAGGTTCAACCACCGGTTCAGGCCGCTCGGTCTGCTTTGTTTCTCGGAATTTTCTTTCCAACTGACCAAGTCGCCACTCCAGGGCTTTTATTCGGTCAGTGGATTTAAACAAGTGGAACAAAATGGCCACCAAAAGGCCAAAGCACACAATTCCGATAAGGATTTCCATTAGTGGTAGGCCTGAAATTATATCTGATCTTTCAAATTCCACTCCCTTGGATGGACCACATCGTACTCCACTTTGTATTCCTTCGATTGGTTCGGGGTCAATCGATCTTCCCAAAAGAAAATACCCGTGTCCTCTTCGAACTCTACCAGAGATTTTTCCGGAGCCCAGCGTTTAACCGCGATCTTTTCGTTCCGCGAAATCGGGAACCGCTCGAACACTTTCACTTGGTGATTCATGGAATGAAAGTTTTTCACTTCTATGGTATACGCCCTTTTTAGAACCGTCGTCTTGTCTATCAACCCGGAGTATTCGGTTTCCCTCAGAGTTTCCTTTCGATTGACAATAATAAAATCGTCCACTCCCAAGGAAAGCTCCAACTCATCCCCTGGAATGGTGTAGGGAACAGTAACCCGCGAGGTCAACATCCCATCGATAAAGACCTGGGCCTCTCCCTGAATCAGAGGCAAATCAAAAGCATTGGTCGTTTTCGATTTCAAGAAACCTTTCTCCTGCAAAAGGGGCACCACTTCACTCCAAAATTGAGGCTGAAATGCCCGGGTAAAAATGGGAAAACGGGAAGACTCCCGCTGGGAAGCCAAGCTGACTCGCGCCGGCAAGCTTGCCGAAAAGGAGGACATGCCAGCCCTAGTCTGCGTCTCCGCCATGTCTCCAAGAGCACCTTTTCTTTCCACGTTGAAAACACTCAATTCAAATAACTGCTCCTCCGCCCTGCCTCGTTCATCTTTCAGGTAATACCGATTCGGTTGCAAATACATCGGCTGCAATTCCGGGGCATTACCCGAAAGATTCGGCTGGCTGGTGGATAAGGTCACTGCGACGTCGTCCCAACTCTCTCCCGTTTCCTGCCAGAGGTTGGCCTGGTAAACGATCTCCATGGAATTGTCGGAAGAGTCGATCCGCACCGCGTATGAAGGGAACCAACTAGCATTGGACACCAGGTAGTTGAACACCAATTTTGCCACCCCGGCCTCGGCCGCAAATATCCGTGCGGTCGCCTTGCCCTGCAATTGATCCGCCTTTTTGGTCTCTTCTGCCAGGTCCTCCAGCAGCTCTTCCAAATCCTCATCCAGCTCAGCAACCTTTTCATCGATTTTCCAGATGGCCGCCTGGGTTTCACTGCTCACCTTTTGTCGAAAAGCCAGCACCTCTTCAGCCCGCTTCATAAATTCGAAATCATGCTCTGCCTCGCCAAATCCCTCGGTAAATGAAGCGCTCAGACTATTGGCAAAATCGATCCGGCCTTGCTCATCCATCTTCTCCGCCTTGAGCACATGAATGCGATCCCTTAACCCTTCGACCTCATCCTTCAGTCGTTTTTCCTGATCCGTATCCTCTCTATCCTCCGTCGTCTCAAATTTTAAATTATCCAGCCGAATGGGAACACCCTCGACCAGCCCCAACTGCATCTGATTTCTATCCAATTCGGTCGGCAGGCCGGAGAACTGCAACACATTTTCCCCCGCCGCCAGATCAACCTCGATGGAACGCGTCACCCGGGCCGAGCCCATGTACACGGTCACCTCCGATAGGATGGAGTCGGTGGGCCTTTGAGATTGGAGTGGTAGCAGGAATCCGAAAGCTCCCAGGGAAAGCAAAATAAACCGAGTCATTTTCATCAGCATAGTTACCTCACAAATTTACTGGCAAGCGAACAAGAAGATTGCCTCACTACCGTGAAAAGAAGCCTTTTTCCAACTGCGGCAAATTCTCCGTTCGGCATTGATAACTTTCAGGTTGGACCAAAAGAAAATTGACACGATACACCATTTTTTAGATTTAAGGTGTATGGGTAGAACGAATATCAACCTGGACGATGAACTCGTGAGCAAAGGGTTAAAAGCGACGGGCTTACGAACAAAGAGAGAACTGGTCGATCTCGCACTGCGGGAACTGGTTCGCAGGAAAGAGCAAAGGAAAATTTTGGGCCTTAAAGGCAAGGTATCCTGGGTTGCCGATTTGGATCAATTGAGGACTCCTCGATTCTAGAAGTGGTTATTGCAGACACTTCAGTTTGGGTGGATTTTCTAAAAGGTCGTGAAACCCCAGGTTCTTTACACCTTGAACAACTACTCGATTCCGAAGTCGACTTATTTACCACTGGGATAATCGTTCAGGAAATATTGACTGGAATTCGGGAAAAGAGGATACGCCATAAGGTAAAGCAAGACCTGGAGTTGTGCATAACGGTTATGCCATCGTTGGGAACTCATGTTCGTGCCGCAGAAATCTTCGATGGTTGCAGAAAAAAAGGAATTACCATCAGGAGTATTGTTGATTGCCTGATAGCTGCGTTAGCCATCGAATACGATCTTACTGTTTTGCACTGCGACCGCGATTACAGATGGATCTCGCAAGTATATCCATTGAAACTGAAAGAACTTGAGAGTTAGAGATGAAAAAAAGAAGTGATGCATATCTCAAGGTAGTGGAATGGAGTGAAGAAGACCAATGCTATATCGGTACTTCACCAGGTCTCATGTTCGGCGGTGTAGACGGACCGACTGAGAAGAAGGTATACGAAGAGTTGTGCCAGGTGGTGGATAGGTGGGTGGAACAATCCGATATCGATGGGATTCCGTTGCCTGCCGCAACCGCGGATAAAAGATACAGCGGAAAGTTTGTCCTTCGGGTGGGAGAAAACGTCCACAAGGCCTTGTCAATTCGAGCCATGCAGAAAGGCCAGAGCCTCAACTCCTATTGTAAGCAGATCCTTGAAAAGGCGGGAGTATGAATGGACATTCAAAATCTCATTCAATATCCGAGTCAGGCAAGTCGGACTGCCTGTCGATGTCCTGAAAGATTTCAGGGGAATGCACCTCCACCTCGGTCAAATTGTCTCTTGCACTGTTCAAGATAGATCGGGCTCCCTCATCGGCGGCCAGTTTTCTCAACTCCATCCCGTAGGATGCGGGGAAAATGACCGGGTGGCCGCGACGGTCTTTCACCTTCGGAACCACAATTCGCTCACCACTGAGTTGCCGGAAAACCCCGATAACCCGTCGAACCATCCGGCCCGAGAGAAAGGGCAAATCGCCCAGACATACCAGGATGCCCCCACAATTTTCCCCATCCAACGCCTTCACCCCCTTGGCCAGGGAGGTTCCCATACCCTCCGGCCACCTTTCGTTTCGGACCAGTTTGACCCCGTATCCTCCAAGCAAGGATGTAATAGAGACGTAATCGGCCCCGGTCACCACAACCGTCTCGTCAACTCCTCCTGCCATCACCGCCTCCACCACCCTTTGCAGCATGGTCCGGCCATCCACCTCGACCAGGAGTTTGTTGCTTTTTCCAAAACGCAGGGATGGTCCCGCCGCCAGAATAACAGCGTGGATCAGGCCCGGTCCGGATTCGCTCATGCCTGGGCTGCCTTGGCCTACGGGCCCGGTTTTTGAGGACTCGAATTCTTCTCCTGCACGATTTCCGCCATGATACTGATGGCAATTTCGGCCGGCGTCCTGCTTCCAATGTCCAGACCTATGGGCCCATGAATGCGCCCCAGATCCTCCTCCCCGAATCCCGCCGCGGACAATCGCCTCAACCGCGCCGCATGACTGCGCCGACTCCCCAATGCGCCCATGTAGCCACAGTCGCTCATCAGGAATACGGCAAGGGCCTGGTCATCGATCTTGGGATCATGCGTCAACATGGCCGCACAATCCAGTACGTCCAACTCGAAGGCCGCAAGAGCCTCTTCCGGCCAAGACCCAATCAATTGATAGGGCGCCACCTCGAAGCGTTCCGGTTGAGCGTAGGATTTCCGTGGATCGATGACAATGGCCTGAAAATTGAGCGATCGGGCAATACTGACCAGATGCACGGCGATGTGCACCGCACCAACGATAAATAGACGGTTGGGTTTGGTCAGCGACCTAAGGAGGAGCTTTCCGTCCCCGGTTTCAATTTCCCGGGTTTCCCCCCGCTCAGCCAAGTGCTCCCGGGCCAACCTCAGGGTATCCGCAGACCATTGCGATACCTCTCCTATCAGCGAACCATCCTCCTTCAAAAGAGCCTGTTTCCCCTCCCCATCCATCCAGGTGGCAACTTCGCATTTATCCAAGATCGACATCAGCTCAGGCAAAACCACCTCATCGTATTCAAAGGGCTCAATGCGCACCTGAATCTTTCCCCCGCAGGAAAATGCCACCTCCCAGGGCAACCCCTGACTGGGACCGAATTTGGCCCAGCGGGTCATGCCATCCTTCATACAGGCCCGCGCCAGCTCGATCACCTCCATCTCTACGCACCCGGCGCTGACCGAGCCGATAAACCGTTCCCCACTGGCATCGATGGCCAGAACAGATCCGATACCGCGAGGAGAAGGATTTCTAGCCTTTACCACCGTGGCCAAGGCGAAGGGCTCCCCCGCTTCCACCCAAGGCTTGAGCTGTGGCCAAATGTCGTGCATGTCCTAAATTCCTCCTTTCCATAAACGGCTCAGAGAATATGGTCTTGAAGGTTATTGAAAAACATATTTTGAATCAAGGTTATGGCTACTATCCAACTCAAGGTTAATCAGGAGGGGCGCGAACTTCGCGATATCGACCCCGCTACCCCGTTACTTTGGGCTTTGCGCGACCATCTGGGGCTGGTCGGCACTAAATTTGGCTGCGGCAAAGGACTGTGCGGCGCCTGCACCGTTCACATCAACGGGGCGGCCATTCGCTCCTGCAGCATGCCGGTTTCGTCCGTGGCCGGGCAATCGGTTACCACCATCGAAGGCCTGGCCCCGGATCACCAAAACCTGCACCCATTGCAGGAGGCTTGGATGGAACTCGACGTTCCCCAATGCGGTTACTGCCAGGCAGGACAGATCATGAACGCCGCTTCTTTGCTCCAGACCAACCCCCATCCATCGGATGAGGACATCGATAACGCCATGTCCGGCAATCTCTGCCGCTGTGGCACTTACACCCGCATCCGTGCCGCCATTCACACCGCAGCCGGGAAAGGAGGCGCCTCATGAAGAACAGATTTTATCGTTCCGACCTCATTCCGGACATCGACATGCCGGCCGAATTCGTCAATTGGGAAAAACGGATGGCTGTCGAACAATCCGCCAACGATTCCAGCGCCAACCCCTTTATTCCCCGCCGCCAATTTTTGAAATTATCCGGCTTGGCCGGGGGCGGGCTCATTCTGGCATTTTCCCTGGGGCGAGGATCGAAGGCAGCCGCTTCTCCGGACAAGCAATCGAACGGAGAAAGCTTCGCTCCCAATGCCTTTATACAGATTGCAACCGATGGAACGATTATCATAGCCGCCAAGAACCCCGAGGTGGGCCAGGGAGTAAAAACATTTCTACCCATGATTATCGCGGAAGAGTTGGAAGTCCCATGGGAATCCGTCACGGTCGAGCAATCCGAAATCGACCTGAAACGATTCGGCCGTCAATCCGCTGGTGGGTCCCAATCCACCCCCCGCAACTGGGACCTGCTCCGTCAAGCCGGTGCGGTCGCACGAACCATGCTCATCACGGCCGCGGCCCAGACCTGGAGGGTCAACGAGTCTCAATGCAAGGCCGACCGGGGTTACGTGGTCAACGGATCCAACGGCAAACGACTCGGTTACGCCGAGTTGGCCTCCACTGCAGCCGCGTTACCCATCCCGGATAAGGATTCCGTCAATCTTAAAAAACGGAGCGAATACAAATTGCTGGGCAAGTTCATTCCGGGGGTGGACAACCGCGCCCTGATTACGGGACAGCCCTTGTTCGGCATCGACCAACAATTGCCCGGGATGCTTTATGCGGTATACGTCAAATGCCCCAACTTCGGGGGTGTGGCAAAAAAAGCCAACCTCGAAGTGATCAGGAAGCGACCGGGGGTAGTGGATGCCTTTATCGTCAAAGGGAATGGAAATGAGCTGGAACTAATGTCCGGTGTGGCCATTGTGGCCAAGTCCACGCACCAGGCCTTCCAGGCCGAAAAAGCGCTACGCGTAACTTGGGAAAAATCCAGCGCCTCCAACAACTCCTGGGAAAACTATAAAGCGGAGGCCCTGACCATCGGCCCCAATGCGGGTCAAATAACGGATCAAATGGGTGATGCGGAGGCCGCTTTGGCCCAGGCGGACCAAACGGTGGAAAGTTTCTACACCTACCCTTTCCTTTCCCATGCCAACTTGGAACCACAGAACTGCACGGCCTGGTATCATGAGGGTAAAATGGAAATCTGGGCCCCTTCCCAAACACCGCAAAATGTGGCCGGGATGATAAGCAAGGTATTGGGCATCGATCCATCCGCCGTTCTCATTCACCAGTTGCGCATCGGTGGAGGCTTTGGACGGCGCCTCATGAACGACTACGTGGTCGAAGTATGCGCCATCGCCAAACAGATCGACGTCCCGGTCAAGCTCACTTGGAGCAGGGAAGCGGACATGGCCCACGATTACTACCGCCCGGGGGGCTTTCACCATCTGAGGGGCGCTCTCCACCAGGGCAGATGGACCGGCCTGCTGGATCACTTTGTCAGCTTCACTCCGGAGGGAGGCGACGGAAAACGACCGGTCCGAGGAGGAAACATGAGCCCCGACTTGTTCCAATTCCCGGAAATTCCAAACCTGCGCCTGGATCAAACCTTTTTGTCATCCATCGTTCCCACTGGCTACTGGCGTGCCCCGCGCTCCTGTGCCGTGGCTTGGGTATTCCAGAGCTTTGCCAACGAAATGGCGGTAGCGGCCGGTCGCGATCACCTGGAATTTCTACTGGAGCAGTTTGGGGAGCCGCGTTGGCTGGAGGAGGGTGATAGAAGGGCCCTTCATACCGGACGAGCCATCGATGTGGTCAAATTGGCCGCGAAAAAGGGTGACTGGGGAAAGCAAATGCCCCAAGGACGGGGTCGCGGACTGGCCTTCTATTTCAGCCACCTCGGCTACTTTGCCCACGTGGCGGAAGTCACCGTAGACGCTGGCAATCGGGTAAAGATCGACCGGGTGGTGGTCGCGGCCGACGTGGGCCTGCTTCTCAACAAGAGTGGTGGCGAAAACCAGGTTGAAGGTTCCGTCGTAGATGGCATCAGCACTCTGGCCGGGCAGGAAATAACATTCGAGGACGGACGCGTTCTGGAAACCAACTTTGACGACTACCCACTGGGACGGATGGCCTCGGCGCCTGAAATCGAAATTCATTGGCTCACCACCGATTGGTCCCCCACCGGCCTGGGAGAACCCGCCTTTCCACCCGTGGCCGGCGCGGTCTGTAATGCAATATTCGACGCCACCGGCCATCGGAATCGCACCATGCCCATCTCCAAGGAAGGGTTTTTCGTCTAAGGCGAATTCCAAAGAAATAAACTCATGAGTCTAGCTCAATTAAAAGATAAAGTGATTCTGGTAACCGGTTCCAACACCGGCATAGGTGAACACACTGCCCGCTTATGCATCGCACAGGGCGCCAAAGTGGCAGTGCACGGCCGCAGGCCGGACGCCGTGCAACAGGTGGTCGATTCCCTGGGCCCCAACGCCCATGGAGTCATCGGGAACCTGGAAAAAGCAGAAGATCCAGCCAAGGTGGTCGCCCAAACCATCGATAAATTTGGCCGACTGGACGGGGTGGTCAACAATGCCGCCAGCACTGCCCGCATGTTTTTCGAGGATACGGAGGTCGATTTCTTCGACAACATCATGGCCATCAATTGTCGCGCTCCCTTCATGATCTGCCGGGCCGCCATCCCCTACCTGAAAGCGACCCAAGGATGCGTGGTCAATGTGGGCTCCATTAACGCCCTGGGTGGAGAAAGTATGCTGGCCGCTTACAGCATATCCAAAGGGGCCCTTCTCACCCTATCCAAGCACCTGGCCAACCTCTACGACAAGGACCAGGTCCGCTTCCATCACATAAACCTGGGCTGGGTGCTGACCGAGAACGAATACAAGTTGAAAATCAAAGACGGGTTGTCCGAAGATTGGCCCCAGCAGGTTCCGCCGCTCATGGTTCCTCGAGGAGAAATGACCAAACCCGAAGAAGTGGCAAAGGTCATCGTATTCTGGTTGAGCGACGATTCGAAGCCCTTCAGCGGCACCGTCTTCGAACTCGAGCAATATCCCTTCGCCGGCCGCATCCCCAGCCTGGATGCCGAATTTATCGAAGGGGCGTAAACCGACAAACTGATGCTATTTTGGAATAAGGACAATTCGATCAAGCATCTTGAACTGTACGACTTATCCAAAAATCCCGCCGAAGAAGGAAACGAGATCACAATAAAACAACCCGATTTGGCCGAGCTGCTCCGAGATAGACTGTTGGCCCATCTCAAACTGGTAGAGGCAGAACGCGTAAGTGATTTCCTGAATCCATGAATTTCTTCACCCATCCCATCAGGTTTTTAAACAAGAGAAATACAACTTGCGTTGGAATTTGACTTTTATGGTGAAAGAATTCATCTCTTTATGAGACCTTTTCTTAATCGATAAACCCCGAAGAACTCATGGCACATTTATCCCGTAGACATTTCCTGAAAGGTTCCGCCCTGGCCGCTGGATCCTTTTTCATCAGCTCGAATTTAAAGGCCCAATCCGCCAACCAGAATGTCGGCATGGCCGTTATCGGCCTCCACGGCAAAGGAAAATCGGCCATTAGAGATGTATTCCGCACCGATGGGTCGCGTCTGGTGGCGATATGCGACGTGGACAGCGAAATCCTGCGGAAACGTGCGGCGGATATCGAGGCCGAGCACGGCGTCAAGGTGAAAACCTACACCGATTACCGCGAAATTCTGGATAGCAAGGACATCGACGCCATCATCATCACGACTCCCAACCACTGGCATGCTCTCATGGCCATCCAGGGTTGCCAGGCCGGAAAGGACGTTTATTGCGAAAAGCCGGTCTGTCACAACATCTGGGAAGGCCGGCGCATTATCGAAGCAACCAGAAAATACGGCCGCATCGTGCAAAGTGGTTTCCAAAATCGTTCCGACGATGGTTTGCGGGAAGCCTTTCCCTATATCCTGGAAGGAAACGTCGGAAAAATCCAGATGGTGCGCGGTCTATGTTACAAAAACAGGACCGGTATCGGCAAGCGCTCCACTCCCTTGATGCCGCCGAGCAACGTCGATTACAATTTATGGCTGGGGCCAGCTCAGGACGAGCCAATCTACCGCGATCGACTCCATTACGATTGGCACTGGAGCTGGAATACCGGCAATGGGGACATCGGCAACCAGGGACCCCACGAATTTGACCTGATGCGGTGGATTCTGGGAGATCCGGAACATCCCAAGGAAGTGGTCAGCTTCGGAGGACGGTTTGCCTGGAATGACGCCGGTGAGACCCCCAATATGCAAATTGCCACCCTTGATTGGGGAACCATTCCCGTTCTATTCGAGGTGCGGGACCTCTTCATCAATCCGGAAACACCGGCCCCATCCAGTTACAAGGGGCGCCGCATCGGGGTGATCATCACCTGCGAAGGCGGAGAGTTCAACGGCGGCCGTGGGGGCGGAATCCTCTACGATAACGAGGGAAAGAAAATGAAATCCTGGAAGGGAGACGCCGGATTCGATCATTTCCCGAATTTTATTCGCGCCGTGAAAAACCGGAAGAGTGAACACCTCCGCTCCCCCATTGAAAGCGGATTCAAATCCAGTTGCCTGGCCCACATGTGCAACATCTCCTATCGCACCGGTCAGGAAGTGAACCAGAAACGGGTGGAAAACTTCGTAGCCAAGGATGACACCTTACAGGAAACCTACGACCGGTTCCATAAACACCTCCGGGATTGGAGCATCGATTTCAAATCGGACAGGTGGACCATGGGCCGCAAGCTGAGATTCAACGGCAACAAGGAACGCTTTACCGGAAATGGAGAGATGGCCAAGGTTGCCAACGCAATGATCAAGGACGATTATCGCCAATCCTTCGAGGTGCCATCCATGGTTTAATCACCCCGGATGAATACATGCCTTTCAAAAGCCTTCCAATCCGGGAGGCTTTTTATTTTTCCGATTCATCACACCAACCATCTTTAGCTATGGCCACTTCAGACACCGGGTGCACCATCGCTCCCTATTTCAGACTGTCGGACGAAAATCTGCCCAGATTCAAGGAAATGTGCCAACAGTTCGTCGACCTCACCGACAACGAAACCAAGGTTCAATATTACGGATTCTCCTTCCATGGCAACGAAGCCCATTGTCGGGAAGGCTATGAAGACGCCGAGGGATTGCTCGCCCACCTCGACAACGTGGGCGAACTTTTGGGAAAGGCCCTGGAAATTGCCGACCTGATCCGGCTCGAGGTCCACGGCCCGGCCGAAGAACTGGAAAAACTGCGGGAACCGCTGGCGAATTTGGACGTTACCTTCTACACCCTTGAATACGGCTTCCGGCGTTAAGATAAGTGGTCAGCATGTTTCCTTTTCGATCACGATCATGATCATGATCACGATAATTTACTTCGTGCCCCTTCGTGTCCTTCGTGGATTTTCATTCCTAATTCCTAATTCCTCATTCCTAATTGGCGCCAACGGCGCCTTCTCCATGGTCCAGCCGGTAAAGCCATATATCATGGAAATAATCGGGTTGAGCAGGTTCAAAAACGCATACGGCAGATAGGCGAAAGGATTTACCATGAGAGCCGCCATCATGGTCGCCCCGCAAGTGTTCCAGGGAATGAGAGGCGAGCTGAGCGTACCCGCATCCTCCAGACAACGGGACAGGTTCTTCATATGCAGACCTGCCGCTTCGAAGGAACCCCTGTACATGCGGCCCGGAACAATAATGGAGAGATACTGATCCGGAGCCAAAATATTCATGCTGATACAGGTGGCGAGGGTCGCACCCACCAACCTGCCCGTGGTAGTGGCGATTTTGAGCACCGCCCTGGAAATGGCGGCCAGCATGCCCGTGCCTTCCATCAACCCCCCAAAAGCCATGGCACAGAGAATTAACGCAATCGTCTGGAACATGCTCTCCAGCCCGCCCCGGGACAAGAGTTCGTCAATGTGAGGGTCCCCCGTATCTGAAACGTAACCCTCCTGCATAATGGCAAACATCGAGGCAACCGGTATATCCTGCAGGAATATTCCCAATGCGGCCCCGACAAACGCGCCACCCAATAACGCGGGCAAGGCCGGTAGCCGCAGGGCAATCATGAAGACAACCGAAATCGGCGCCAACCATAACCAGGGACTCAAATCAAATTCACGCCTCAGGACGGCGTTCAACACCTCCACATTTTCCAAACTGGCAGCGCTCGAACCTTGCGACATTCCCAACAGGCCATAGAGGACCAAGGCGATGGCCAAACTGGGAACCGTGGTGAAGAGCATATGCTTTATGTGGGCAAACAACTGCGCTCCCGCCACGGCTGGAGCCAGGTTGGTGGTGTCGGACAAGGGCGACAATTTATCTCCAAAATAGGCTCCCGATACAATGGCTCCAGCCACCATGGGCAGCGGCATTTCCAAGCCCTGTCCAACTCCGATCAGGGCCACGCCCACCGTTCCGGCCGTAGACCAGGAACTGCCCGTGGCAAAGGATACCACCGCACAGATCAGGCAACTGGCTATAAGAAATATTTCCGGAGAAAGAAACATCAGTCCATAATACACCATCAACGGGACGATACCGCTGGCTACCCAGGAGCCGATCAGTATCCCGATGGCCATTAATATGAGAACGGCGGCCATGGCCAGGGAGATCCCCCGAACCATTGAAGCCTGCAATTCCTTCCAGGAATACCCCAACTTGATCCCCGTTATCCCAGCCACGCAACAGGACAAAATGAGGGGCACATGCGGGGAAGCCCCCAACCAGAAAATTCCCGCGAACAATGCCGCTATCAAAAAGAAAACCGGAATCAGGGCATGGCGGAGGGAGGGAATTTTGGGGGCTGCGTCCATCATTGTGGAAAAAGTGTCAAACGCGAATGCTGCTTAGTTAAGCGACTTTGTAGAGGAATATAGTATGGACGCCAGTCGGGGTCATGCCGTAGAAAAGTGATGCCTTCCGAAAGAAAAGGGTCAGGTCTTAAAAACTGTATTCCGTTGTACTCCATACACTTTTACAAGACGACTGACCCTGTAAGGCATAACTTTTTACGTCTTGACCCCTTCCTCCTCCGAGATGATCGAACATTCCAAAAGTCGCTTCACTAAGCGCCATTCGCGTTTGACCCTTTTCTTGCGAGTTGGCCGGCCAACTCGCCTTCAATCCAATTCTCCAACATGCGTCTCTCGTAGTAGAAATTTCTCCTCGAATTGATCCCTCGCGAATAGCGGTCCTGGTAAGATAACTCCCTGAGCCGCTTTTCCCCTTCGGCCAAGAGGTTTCCCTCATCATCCTCCACCCGGTAGAATAATACAACCATGGGGGGATACCGGCTGCGAATAAAACGCACGTCATTCAATGGAAACCTTTGCCAAGGCTCGAAGCTGCCCGCCAGATCAATATCCTGAAAATCCAGCTTCAGCGCCACACCCACCGGAAGCGCTTTCTCAACCGCACGTTCCAGGTAGCGCTTGATTTCCTTGCTGAAAAATGCGGGATCAATGGTTTGGCGCGTTTGGGAGTACTCAAAATCGGTAAAGGTCTTCGGATCGGCGAATGTCATAGCCACCTCGCCGCGCGACCCGATCGTCGCGCCGAGAATAATCCCCATGGCCAATAGCGCCGATCTCATGAAATCCTCCTAACTTGCCAATTGCTCCAGTTTCGACTGAAATGCTCTGGGCCGGAAGAGAAATTCCACAATGTTTCCCTCGTGCGGTTGCAGCCAATCGAGTTGGATAGTTCCCACCGGGCCCAAATTTAACCGGTCGATGTGGGTCGCGTCCAGGAGTTGGCGCTTCCATCCCTCGTCCTCGGTTATGGCGCTACCCACAAGGGTGGGCCCGATCCGTTCTAACATTTCCTCCTGCGGGCAACGCACCACGCTGACATAGGGAAACATGAATTCCGTATTGGCCATTGCCCGGTCGGGCGAGTCGCAGTGCAGCACCACCGGCCTCAAGTAGCCGCAACGCTCGCGCTCCACCAGCCGATGGCCCATTTTGGCGGTGACGTGTTCCACCCCCTCCTCTTGGGAACCGGCTTCAATACTGTTCCAGATGGCCCGGGCCATGCCCGGCACAGTGAAGGCAGCCAAGGCCGACTCCGGATCTTCCGGAGGTTTCGGCTCTACCGGCCCGATTTTCTCCGCCAGGGCCTGGGCAATCTCCCCGGTATGACGGGAAGCCCAAATCCCCGAACAATTGATGCAGCCCCGGCCACTATTCAAAAATACGCTGTCGGCCATCAGGTCGATGTAATCCTCCCAATCGTCTACCACGTCGTCGCCGAGAAGGAATTTGCTGTACCCCGGACCGTGCACCTGAACGCGCGGATCGCCCCGATAACGCTCCACCGTAGGGGCGCCTCCAAAAATCATGGTTCGGTCCGATCGCATGACCACTTCCGCCCCCATGTCCGCTCCGCCCGGATAAATGGCAATGGCTTCCTTGGGCACCCCGGCCTGGGTAAATGCGGCCGCCATTCGATAGGGCGTCCAAGGCTCCTGTGGGCCCGGTTTGAGCAGCAACCCGATCTGCATCGGTATCACCGGCAACCAAAGCGTGTGCACCCCGGGGGAATTGGAAGGGAGCACCAGCCCGAGAATGGAAGATTGGGCTTGATAACTGACCGTCACCCCCCGCTCCTCTACCCCGTAACCGCGGGTCAGGATGTCCAAGGGCAAACCGCGGGTCAGAGCATCGAGGATCTTCTCCATATTCGACAAAACAAAGTGGTTTTTGCTCATGTTCGCCTTGCACATATGTTCCGGCAAACCAGTGCTGGCGGATTGTTGACGGGCAAAATCATCCGGGGTCTGTTCCCCGTCACCCAAGGGTAGCGCCCCGAGGAGATACAGGTCGGCCGCCCGTTTCATCATCTCGATCAGATCCGCGATCGGAATCTCGGTCAGGGCTCGCCGGGCCCGGGCCGCCAAGCCCTTGTCCCGACCCAAAAGACCCGTGTTGGCCTGGCTCACCGAGGCCAACCTTTCCCCCGTGCCGAAATGCACCACATCATCCGTATCGAGACTGGTGTAGGGTTGGCCCCATCGAAGTATCGGTATATTGAGAACTGCCATTGGTTTTCAAATTGGGTTAAACACTCGCGCCCGAATGGCCCCTAGTTAGCGCATTTTAACATGAATTTGTAAAGCATTCCCCATTATTAGTGGTTAGTGGCTAGTGGTTAGTGGTCAGTTAAAATTCTTCTTCTGAATCCCCTTCGTAGTTTTGCTTCTTCCTTCCCCCCTTTTCAGCCTTCTGCCTTTAGGCTCCAAGTCACTCTGTGCCCTCGGCGAGAGTCAATACCCTATCCTTGTAATCGTGATCATGATCTCTCACCCAGATTCCTAATTCGCTGAAAGTTTTCAGCGCTTCCCCCTCCCCTACCATTTTGAGTCTTTTGTGCTTTTTGTGGCTAAACATTCCTCCTCATCCGTGTCCATCCGTGTAATCCGTGGTCCAATCCCAATTCCACTCCCTGTCTTTGCGTCCTTGGCGAGCTTTGCGAGAGTCTATTCCCAGGTCCTGGTTCCTGGATACCCGTTCAACTTTCTGTTATCCGCGGTCAATTCCTAATTCCTAATTCCTAATTCCTAATTCGCGCCCTTGGCGCATTCCCCCCTCCCCTACCATTTTGAGTCTTTTGTGCTTTTTGTGGCAATTTATCCCCTCTCTGTGTTCTCTCGGTTCTCTGTGGTTAAAAGAAATCATTATCCGTTTCATCCGTGTAAACTTGCCAGAAACGGACTTTTTGTTATAGTGGAGATAAGCTTGAAGCCGTCATCCGCAGCACCCTTACATCAGACACATGAAAATTACCCATCTCAAAAGGGCCCTCCTGGTCAGCTTGGCCGTTGCCACCGCTCAACCGGTGTTCGGACAAATTGACGTGGTAGAGAGGAGATTCGTCCCCCAGGAAAACATAGAGGCCTTCATCCACCGCGAAACCACCTACTGGAGTGAAATAGCCAAACAGGCCATCCGGGAAGGCAACCTGGAACGTTGGTCGCTCTGGCAACAGGTGGACGGCTTCGATATGGATAAGAAACACAATTTCATTTTCATCCGCACCTATCCTGGCGGAGACGCTCTCGATAACTCCGCCGACATCTGGGATCCAAAAAAAGTATTTCCACGGGTGAATCCATCCAGAATCGATACCCTCAGCCTGAGCACGGTTAAAGACGTGCTCTATTACTACCGTTTTGTCCACGTAGAGAGGGCCCAGGCACAGTACATTCGCGTCAATTTCTCTAAAGCAAGTGACCTGACCCGCTTCCTCGAACTGGAGGAAACCGTGTGGTTGCCCTTTGTCATGGAACGCATGGATTCAGGTAAAACCAATGTAGTGAGCTGGACCCTGGCACAGCTCGTCATGCCCAGAGGGGCGAATGCGCCACACAACGCTGTCACGATCGATGGGTTCAGCACCCTGAGCGGAGCCTTGCGTTCGGTCTATGGTGATGATGCAAAATTCCCCGATTTTGAGGAATTTAATTCGGTACACCAAAAAGTCGATATCCACCTCCACCGTCTCATCAAAGCCGTCGGCCCGGAAGATATGGACCCGGAGAAGTAATAGAGGGCAGACTTTCACCCGGACGAGTTGCCATCTTCATTTCGCCGCCCTACCCATCCGTGTAATCATGATCGTGATCGTGATCCCTCACCCTAATTCCTCATTCCTAATTCTTAATTCCTAATTAAACTCTCCCCCCTCCCTGTCCTGACGTAGCCTCTTGACCTGCGTAGCATTGCGAAGCACGGTTTGGGCGAAGCAGGATGTGTTCTCTGGGCTCTCTGTGGTTAATCCCTCCCAATTCCCGGTAATTTCCTTTCACATTGACGCCAAAGCGCCGCTAACCCTTGTTAGTCGCCATGGAATTTAAAAGGCGTGATCTGTTGATCGAGGTGAATGACCTGCATTTCACCCATCCTCACTACATGGAATCGGCTCAAACCTATCTCTTGCGCGCCCTCCTCATTCTACCTCGCCCCAACGTGGCCAGCAGAGAGGAGGTCCGCATCCTGGAATCGACAAAAGGAGGAGAACTGATCGGCAAGGAAGCGGAGTTTCATGATAAGGCCCTTTTCAAACAAACGGTGGAAGGCCCGTTTGCCATAGGATTGCAACTGAGCGAAGCCGTCGCCGAAGACAGCTTTGCCGCCATCATCGGGGAGATTGTCTCCAGTACGGTGGAAACCGCCGGCAGCCTGCTCGCGGCCCGGGCCATCCCCATTTTGCGTTCCGGTATCCGCACTTCAGCCCGTTTTTTCGCCGGAAGATTGAAGGATAAGGATCCCGTCATAATTGCCGAGGATATTAACCAGGTGACCCAAGCCGGCAACCACACCCTGACCTTGAACCTGACCGCAGTGGAGACCCTGAAAAAGAGCGTCCCGAAAAGAGGTCCCAAAGCCACGAGAAAGCCGCCGGCAAAAGTCATCCTGCGGGAAGGGGAAGTTGTGGCCACGGCCGAGATTCAATTGACCTATATCAGTTGATCTGAAAGCCACTGGAAAAATCATCCGGTGGAACGCCCAAATCCCAATTCTTCCCCCCTCTGCGCCCTTGGCACCCTTCGCGAGAGTACATTTCTCAGGGATTTTCGATCAAGATCACGATCAAGATCAGGATAAACCCATGCCTCTGTGCCTTTGTCCCTTTGTCCCTTTGTCCCTTTGGCGGCAGCCAATTCCTAATTCCTCATTCTTAATTCCTAATTGGCGCCCTTGGCGCCTTTCCCCCTCTGTGGTTAATCCCTCCAAAAGGACAAGGGAAAAAACTCTTGAAATAACCGGTTGCAACGCAACTATGCCCCCTATGAAAGGCAGCTCCCGTTTCCTCCTCCTTGGCTTTCTTATCATCCTCAACTCAACCATTTGGGCATCGACCAATTGGCCCCAATTTCGCGGAGCCGAATCGCGCGGAATCGGCCCTGACGGCAATTTGCCCGATCGGTGGTCGAGCGCCGAAAACATCGCCTGGAAAACCGATATTCCGGGACGCGGCTGGTCCTCACCCATCGTTTGGGAAGATAAGGTTTTTCTCACCACCGTCATCAACGCCGGCGTTTCCGAAGAGCCCCGCAAAGGACTCTACGGAGGGGGAGGCGGGCGCGAAGCTCCCACTACCCTCCACACCTGGAAAGTGTATTGTCTGGACCTCTCTTCGGGAAAAATCAACTGGGAATACACCGTCCACGAAGCTTTGCCGAAAACTGGTATTCACATCAAAAACAGCTTTGCCTCGGAAACGCCCGTGACCGACGGCGACCGGGTCTATTTTTACTTCGGCAATGTCGGGTTATTTGTATTTGATCCGGAGGGAAAGGCGCTCTGGTCGAAGCGGTTTAATCCACACGTTACCAGGTATGGCTGGGGAACTGCCGCATCGCCCGCTCTGCACCGCGACCGGTTCTACATCGTCAATGACAACGAGGAAGAGTCCTGGCTGCTTGCCCTCGACAAATTCACCGGAGAAGAAATCTGGCGCCTGCAACGGGAACGGGAAAGCAACTGGTCATCTCCCTATGTATGGAATAATCATCTGCGCACCGAAATTATCCTACCGGCTACCAAAAGGGTTCGATCCTATGATCTGAACGGGCGCGAACTCTGGTCCTTCACCGGCATGTCCAGTATCACCATTGCCACGCCCTACGCGGCCGACGGACTCCTTTACATCAGTTCCGGTTACGTCGGTAGCCGGCAAAAACCCATTTACGCCATTCGTCCTGGAGCAACCGGTGATATCTCCATAGACGAAACGCAATCCTCCAATGAATTCATCGCCTGGTGCCAATGGAGATCCGCTCCCTACAACCCCACTACCCTACTCTACCGGGACCAACTCTACGTCCTCTTGGATCGTGGTATGCTGTCGTCCCTGGATCCGAAAACCGGCGCCTTCCATTTTGAAAAAGAAAAAATACCCCGCGAACGGGCCGGATTTACTTCT
Organism: Opitutales bacterium; assembly: GCA_965218995.1. GTDB lineage: Bacteria > Verrucomicrobiota > Verrucomicrobiia > Opitutales > UBA2995 > JAABVD01. The sequence goes on along the minus strand of CBDCML010000003.1, from coordinate 1,253,707 downwards.
TCCCCCTGGGCATATGACGATAAAGTCTTCTGCCTGAGTGAGGATGGAGACACCTTTGTTTTCCAAGCCGGTAAATCGTTCAATCTCCTGCACGTAAACAGCCTGGCTGAAGACGATATGTGCATGGCAACTCCAGCCATCGCCGGCGACCGGTTACTCATCCGCTCGTCCGCCCGGATTTATTGCATCAAGTCCGGCGCGACGCTTTAGTCGACCCTGAAAAAGTTATCATCGTTTCGGATGGTTGGATGGCTTCCGCCTTCGCGAAGGGCGGAAATAAAAGTAATGGGGGTCCATGCCTCGCTACCGGAAATAGGGTCTTGAAGACCTTGCGCAAACGCTTCGGATCGGAAATGTCGTAAGAAACTATGTAGGTGTTGCGCATGAGAATTCAGGACATATCGGCGCTCAAACCTGTTCCACTGCAAAGGCCGCCAGGTTGCGGGCGTCCTTGCTGAACTCGACGGCGACCAGGTAAATCGGCTGGCCCAGGCCACGGTACTTGTCGGCATAACGCTTGGCCTTCAATTGCGCCATTGCCGCGCCTTCCGGCGCCATCTCGACCACCTTGAACTCGAAGAGGTAGACGTTGTCGTTGAAGCGGACCGCCATGTCGAGGCGGCCGTGGCTGCTGCTGTCCTCCACCGTGATGTCCATCCCCAGCGCCGCAAAATAGGAGTAGAACACGCTGGCATAGTAACCCTCGTAATTGGCGATGTCGTTATTCGTGTACCACTCGTAAGGAATGCCGGCGAAAAAGGCGTGGAACAAAGTCTCGAGCCCGGTGAAGTCGTTGGCCTCCAGTAGCCGGTAGAGACGGACGCTGTTCGCCATCTGGCGCGTCGAATCGCGCACCAGGTAGCGCAACAGGCTCCGGTTCAGGCTCTGCCGCACTTCCCGGTTGGGATAACTCAGCTGATAGAGGGGCTCGCCGCCAAGGTTTTCTTCCTCCGTTATGGTGAGGTAGCCGGTTTGGAACAGGAGGGCCTCGGTGGCTATGTCGTCGACATCGAATTTCGACAACAAATCGTCGGTGCCCACCATGTTTTCCAGGGACAACGAACTGATCCGACGCTGAAACAGGGTTTCCACCAGGAACGTCGGCGTGCCGGTTTCGAACCACCAAGGCGCGGAACTTGCGCTTGTCGAAGAGCAGCAGGATGTCGAAGGGGTTGTAGACCTTTTCCGCTCCGAGCCAGCTATAGCCATTGTAACAGTCGCGGATCTCGTCCCGGTCGAGGCCGGACACCTCGGGTGCGAACACCGCGTCCAGGTCTGAATCGGTATAGCCGCAGATGGACGAGTATACCGGGTCCAGGGTGATGTCGATCAGATTGTTGAGGCCGGAGAACAGGCTGACCTTGGAGAACTTGCTCACCCCGGTAATAAAGCTGAAACGGATGTGGGCGTCGCTGTCCTTGATCGTCGCGTAGAGACCGCGCAGATAGTCGCGGTTGGCGCGAGCGATTTCCGGTTCCTCCAGGGCATCAAGGATCGGCTTGTCGTACTCGTCGATCAGCACCACGACCGGCTGACCGTAGCGGCCATGCAGCTCCTCCAGTTGGTGGGCGAACCGTTCGGGTCCCGTTGTGTAGTCCGACGACACGCCGGTCCGGCGTTCCACGGCGTCCAACTGTGCCATGAGGTTTGTCTCCACGTACCCGGGTGTCTTGAAGTTGCCTTTGCCGAAACTCAGGGGCAGGACGGGGTAACGAACCGACCAGTCCCAGTGACCGTGGATGTCCAAACCCTTGAACAGCGGCTCGTTGCCCTCGAACAATTCCTTGCAGGTGTCGAGGAACAGGCTCTTGCCAAACCGCCGCGGGCGCGACAGGAAATAGTGCGTACCCTCATCGAGCAGCCGCCGGATGTATGCGGTCTTGTCGACATAGTAGCAATCCTCCTCGCGGAATTTGCGAAAGGTCTGAATGCCTATGGGGAGTCTGCGTCGGGACATGGGAGGGGTTATTTCCGCAGGATATTATTTGCAACGTAATTCTTTACAAGTTCTGTCTGTGCAGTCCTGCGGGCGGAGGTCGCCACGCTTAGGGCAACTCGCCACCATAGGCAGCCTGTTGCGCATGGGAATTCAGGAGTTTCTGGTTCTCAAACCTGCTCGACCTCAAAGGCCGCCAGGTTGCGGGCATCCTTGCTGAAATGTCTGTTTTACCACCCGCATGCACTTGAAGAGTCTGGTGCGCTGCCATCAGCAAGCTTTCGATTACTGCGGCGGCTGGCCCCGCTCCATCCTTTACGACAACATGAAACAGGTCAGATTGGATGCCAAGAGCTGGAACCCTCACTTCATGGACTTTGCCGATCATTATGGCATTGTGGCCAAAACCCACCGGCCCTACCGGCCGCGCACCAAAGGCAAAGTCGAGCGCATGGTCCGCTATGTCAAAGACAACTTGCTCAACGGGCGCAGCTTCGCCGATCTGGAGGACTTGAACGCACAAGCGCTCATCTGGCTGGAACAAACCGCCAACCGGCGTGTGCACCAGACCACCGGACAAAGACCCCGTGATCTATTGCAACGCGAACAACTCACTGCTGGCCACACCATGGCCCATTTACCGATGGGTGGAGCGGGAGCGACGGGTGGTCAACTCCGAGGCCCTGGTGCTGTATCAGAAAAGCCACTACTCGGTGCCCGCCATGGCCGTCGGGCAGTCCGTGGTGGTGGAATTTGGGCACGGTGAATTCCTTGCCGCCATTGTGGGCCGATTACTCACTAGTTTCAGGCGAGATTTCGGAACATCACCTTGGACCCCCGAGGAGGTCAATTTATTGTTCGGAGCACGCGGACGAGCTGTCGCGCCCGCTCGTCTTCTGTCGGCTCTCCTGCCGTTTTGCTTTGCTCGGCTTGCTAGTCCCTCAGTTCCCGGCTTTCGTAGGGTATCGGGTCCGTCCCGGCCATTTATTTCCCCAAATATAATTGCGAGGTACTGGAAAAAACTAATCGAACAGGCCTTGGTTCCGGTCAGACTACGTTTTCCCTGTACCCAGGACACTTCCCAGAACCAACCCTGCAGCCACCATGAACACAGTCCAGCAAGAAGCTCATTTGACTTGGTACGAAGTTTGGGGTCCGATCACAACCCCTTGACTCCTGAGCCATGGTCAGTTTCCTTATAATCACATTTTCACTGGAAGGAATGGATGATGGCTCAAAAAGGACTCGGAAAGGCATACCCTAAGCTGTGAAAAGAACTCTCCCCCACAACCGGATTTATTGCGACGACGTGTTCGACCTTGTGCCGAGGATTAGCGATGGGAGTATTGATCTGATCATATGTGATGGTCCCTACGGAGTGACTACGAACGAATGGGATAGGGTATCCAACATTCAGGAGTACAATCTAAGGTTGATCAAAATGTTTTCATCAAAGCTGAAGGAAGGGGGAACGCTATATCTATTCGGTAAATCTAGCTGCGTGGACTTCATTGATTATCGACCATACTTAAACCTGCGAACCAGGATAGTATGGTATCAACCGAGTAGGTTGGCCCAGGGCCGGACAAGTTACACAAATAACTACGACGTAATCTGCTACTTCATAAAAGGAAAGAAGCCCAAGACGTTCAACCTTGACAGTATACGAGTTCCACAGCTTGTCGAATTGGAGCATAGGCTGCGATGCGAAAGAGTCCCCTCCGTAAAGAACGGGAAATTTGGGAAGACGAAATTCAATGGTAACGGAAAAAACCCTGGTGACGTTTGGGGAGATATTAAGCAGCTCACCTACAAGTCTAAAGAGTTGATGAGCCGGGAGGTACTGAATACGGTCCAGAAACCTGAGAAGCTTATTGAGAGGTTAGTCCTGGCCAGTTCGAATAAAGGCGATTTGGTATTGGATCCGTTTTCAGGTGTCGGGACATGCTCGGCGGTATGCAGCCGTTTAGGGAGGCGGTACATTGGGGTCGAAAAACATAAACCGTTTGTTGAATTGGCGAAAGGCAGAATCAAGGACGTCGGGCGGCAGACGCAACTATTCTGATCATGTCCGGGAGGGCGGTATACCGGAAGATCATTGCATATGTTCACAAGGCTGCTGATCTTGCAAAGACGATAGGGATTGTAAATTTGTTGCAACCCGGTTTGGTTAAGGAGATGATAATAGCCGACATTCTAGGGCACGTACTGATCCATTCGAAGAGAGACGCTGATGCTCATGCCGTAGGTGATCCGGATGAAAAGTATGAATACCTGTCATGCAAGGAGGGGTTGACTGGACAACTTGATAGGATGTTCAAGTCACCCCCCGAAAAGCGAAAGGAGTCGCTAAACAGAATAACGCGAAATGCGAAAATCTATTTGGCCATCTTCTATGCTGATGATCAGATGAGGTGCAAAGTGATATGTGAGTTGGAAACAAAGGATGTTCTAAGGGAGGCAAATCGGCAACTGGATGTGAGCAGAAACGTCATCTCTCACGTAGGGTTCAATGAAAGGTGGGCTAAGCAAATTGGGAAGGTGGAATACCGAGACAAGTAGGGCGCCAATGAGACCCATTGGCTGGAACCCAAAAAACTGGCCCCTTTCAAATTATTTGATTTCCTGACCTGATAGAAAAAGGGTCACATCTGAATGGCGCTGGAAGCTGGGCGCTGGGTAATTTGAATCAATGAAAAGGCCATCCTATGAAGTCTATTTGTCTTCTGCCGATTCGACGCTTTCAGATTTGATCAATCGATTTGGGGGCCATTGTGAACTTTCCATAAGCCAAACTCCGTTTGATGACCTTGCGCGGTCCATTATATCTCAGCAACTTTCAGCAAAAGCAGCTCGAACGATTAAATCCCGCCTTTGCAAGAGGGTGGGAAACCCCATAGAACCGGATAGAATTGCCAAGATTCCGGTGAAGAGACTAAAGGAGGCGGGCCTTTCAACATCGAAATCCAGATACATTAAGGAACTCGCCTCGAAAGTTATTTCAGGAGATCCGGATCTCTACGAGTTACAGAAACTTCCAAACCGGAAAGTGATTGAAAAACTTGTAGAACAAAAAGGAATCGGACTTTGGACAGCCCAAATGTTTCTCATCTTCGCATGCGGTCGAACCGATGTCCTGGCGACAAAGGATGCCGGTCTAAGGAGAGCGATTCAATTGTTCTACGGACGAGAGATAAATTCTGATGAAGAATTTCAATCTTTCGCAGAACCTTGGAAGCCCTACCGGTCATTCGCATCACTATATTTATGGAGAGCGTTGGATGGTATGTAACCGGCCAACCTGCCTGTGCTTTGCACGCAGACAGGTCCTTCATCAGCCACCTCAGTGTCAACTTTTCTTCACTCTAGCGCCGAGCCGAACTTTTGGGGGTGACTTTTCTTACCGTTCTCCTATCTTTAATTTTAGTTTCACTTGCCTAACCTAGCTCATGGCAGGTAGAGAACCACCCAAATTTCAATTATTTTCGAGACATCGCTCCATAAAATAAAAATGAAAGCGCCGGATCAGGCATCGGCAGAAGTCTTTGGGCATGTCATCTCAGACATGTTTTCTCTACAAACGCGCTTAACTAAGCGCCATTCGCGTTTGACCCCTTTTTAGCCTAGGCAAACAACTGCTCCACCCGTTCCGCTTTGACCAGTTCGCGCGGTTGGTTGAGGTGGTTGTAAACCAGGGTAGTCGGATCGATTCCCATGGAATGGTAAACGGTGGCCAAAACCTCGGTGGGGTGCACCGGATCCTCCACCGGGGCCGATCCCGTTTTATCCGATTTTCCATGGATGTAACCTCGCTTGATTCCCGCCCCACCGATGACGCTGGTGTAACAATAGGGCCAGTGATCGCGACCGTCGGCGCTGTTGGTATTTCCGGAGGTGGAAACACCCTTTTCCGGACTGCGGCCAAATTCGCCGATGGCAACTACCAAAGTTTCATCGAGCAGGCCCCGCTGATCGAGATCTTGGAAAAGCGCGCTCAGGCCCTGATCGAGCATGGGACCCGATTGATCTTTCATGCGTCGGCTCAAACCCACATGGTGATCCCAACTGTGGTTATCCGAATTGGCCACCTTGGGCCAAATCACCTCAACCACCCGTGTGCCGGCTTCAACCAGACGGCGGGCCAGTAGACAACTCTGGCCAAAGGTGTTGCGGCCGTAGAGGTCGCGCACTTTTTCGCTTTCAGCCCCGATGTTGAAAGCCTCCCGTGCCCGTCCACTGACCAGGAGATTCAAGGCCTGAGAATAAAATTCGTCGATGTTGTATTCTTCCACCGCTTTATCGATCAATGGCATCTGGGCGTTTATGGCATCCCGCAAGCTGGCCCGGCGACGCAGACGGACCGAAAATACTTCCGGGCGCAATTGAAGGTCGTCCACTTTGATATTGTCCATTTTAGCCATATCCATGTCGTCCCCTTCGGGAAACAGGTAGTAGGGATCGAAAGCCTTGCCCAGAAATCCGGCAGTCCCGCCCTTATTGACGACATTCGATTCCTGGAGGGGCCGGGGGAGCATGACGAAGGGCAGCATCGGTTCGTCCGTCGGCTTGAACCGGACGATGTTGGATCCGAAATTGGGAAAGTCTTTGGAATTGGGGGGTTCGAGCTGACCGGAAGGACTGACCTTGTCGGTGGTATAACCGGTCATGATCTGATAGATCGCGGCCGTGTGGTTGAAGAGACCATTTGGGGTGTAGCTCGTCGACCGGATCATGGTGAACTTGTCGTTCACCTTGGCCAGGTTGGGCAGGATATCGGTGAAATGCACCCCGGGAATCTTGGTGGGGATGGTCTTGAAGGAGGAGCGAACGTTGTCCGGAACGGAATTGGGTTCCTTCGGATCCCACAGGTCCAAATGACTGGGACCACCCTGCAGGTAGACCATGATAACCGATTTCGCCTTTCCCCAACCAGGTCCGCCGGCAAATCCACTGCTGGCGGAGGCCGTCTGGGCCCGCAGAATCGAGTTGAGGGTCATTCCCAGCATACCGGCGCCCCCCACGCGGAGAAAATCGCGGCGGCTGCAGTTGAGGTGAGAATCGCAGAGATCTTTACCTTTGGGTCCTGGCAATCTGAACATGAGTGTGTCCTTTCAGGTTTTAGTAATTAAAGAGAAATGCAGAGTTGTTGATCAAAGCCCAAGCGAGATCCTGCGCCGCGGTGAGCCGGCGGTTGGCAGCTTGTTCGGTGGAGTATTGCACATCCCTCCGCAACTGAAGCAGGGACGGGTCTTCCGGGACGGGTCGCTCCGCTTTGGCCAAAGCCGATTTGAGGCTTTCCATTTTTTCGTCCGTGGGAAGGGGCCGCTTGGCTTTTACCCAATCGAACCGCTTGGAAAGGTACTTCGGCTGCCGGTGCTTGAACCAGGTGTAAAGGGCAGCGTTCTCCTCCGGCTCGCGCGATGAAGGCGCCTTACTCAGAAGGGCGGCGATCGATTCGGGCAAGCCGATATTGAGCGGGTCCTCCGAATCGGTGAAATAGATGCGAAACTTACCCAAAGGGTAGTCTCCATTGGAGTACCTGCAAATGACCGAGATGTAGACTTTGCCGCCTTTTTCATCAAAACTGAGGGGCTCTTCCAGTTTGACGCGGGCCCAGTGAGGGCGTCTCTCCTGTCCGCCCACGGCCCAAGCCTTGTCATTGCGGGTATCGTTGCCGTTGATGATCTTTTCGACACTGAAACCCTCTTCCGTGTAATCCGCCGCCGCCTCGGACAAAGGGACTTCGATCCAATCTTCCGGATCGGCCTCGGCGGAAGTGGAATAACTGACCTCGACCTCGGACACGACAAAGTTACCCGTTTCGTTGAAGCCCGGACCGAAACCGGCCAGCGAATCGTCCGTCAGGACTTCCAGCATGAATCCTCTGATGGTTGCCGCTTCAACAGGAAAGGTCATTTTATAGACTACCGAGTTTCCGGGCTCACCCGAGGCCAGTAGAGAGGCATCATCATTGACGGTAAGGTCTAGGTTGCCTGCGCCCTCGGCTTCTTCGGGGTATTGGGGGCTCCAAAGGGTCCAGAAGCGATCAAGGGTTATGGCCAGTATTCCCGCCTCCTGCAAGGCGGGCAATTCTTCCCATTCAAATTCCCACAACGCTTTTTTGGTGGCGGCAATGCGTTCCTTTCGCTCCTTCTCGGCAGCCTCTTTTTTGGCTTTGAACGCGGGCGTATAGGCCTTGATATCTGCTTTGGCCCGACCGATGGCCCTGAAACGCTCCGTCTCCAGTTCGGCCTTTCGCCATACCCAATCGCTCTCCATTTCGGCCAACCGGGCAATCAGGTTTTCGTGATCCCGTTCGATCAGCGACCAGTTGTCCTTAACCAGGTCGATCTCCTCCTGCGTTGGAAAACGATTGAGCACCCGCAGGTACAGCTTCTCGATCATGGACCGATCATCGGATTCCCGCGTAACGAGTTCGGCAATGCCGTTGTCCGGATCCCCCACCGCATCGGCAACGGAAGCTCCACTCAATAACGACATGACCGCGCCGAGTTGCACATCGTTTTGCCGGTCGCATTCACAGGCCGATTCACGGGGCGGACGCCCCAGATTGGCAAGGAACCCACCCTTGGTATCCACTTGAGAATCGGCCAGTTGAGCCGCTCGCATGCCCGGCTTGGCGCCGGGAAAATGGGGCTTGGCACCGGTTACGGCGTAGACGGAGTCGAACAATACCTCGGCGGGAAGACGGCGGGCTTTGCCGTGGGAGTAATTGATGGCGTCGTCCTCGTTAAAGGGATGGTTGCGAATGGACAACTGGTAGGTGCGGGAATTGCAGATCTCGCGCATCAGCCCCCGCACATTGAAGCCCGAATCAATGAAGAATTCGGTCAGGTAATCGAGCAACTCGGGATTAGTGGGTGGATTTCCGGCGCGTATATCGTCAATCGGCTCAATGATGCCGGTGCCGGTAAGGTATCCCCAAATGCGGTTGGCATAGCTTTTGGCGAAGTACTGGTTGTCCTCCGCCGTTATCCATGCAGCCAATCTTTCCCGGCGGGTCGGCTCGGAGGGTGCTTTAGCTGCATCCTCTCCGGAAGTGAATCCCTTGGTTTTTGCCGGATAGGGAAAGGCGGGCCGGGCCACATCCCCCGTTAGGATGTTTGTCACCTCGCCCTCGTTCTTATCCCAAACGATCTCGTAGAGCGGCTTGGCATTCTCTACCGCCGTCCCTCCGATGGTCGCTTTGGGTGCATGAACCTTGTCGCGCTTCAAGTCAACCTGGGAGAAAAAGGCCGCCATTTGGTAATAGTTATCCACGTTCCACCTTTCGAAAGGGTGGTCATGGCACTTATTGCAGTTGAAACGCGTGGCCAGGAATAGGTGGGTGGTATTCTCCATCAGTTCTTCAGGCGTTCGCAGGATCTTGAAGTAGGAAGCGGGCGGATTCTTCTTGTTGGATCCCTCTGCCGTGAGAATGGAGTAAACGAACTCGTGGTAAGGCACATTTTCCTCGAGCTGCCGGCGGATCCAATCCCGGAACAATTCGGCCCCCTCCTTGCCGAGGAACTTCGAATTTACCTGTAACATGTCGGCCCATTTATTGGCCCAATGATCGACAAATTCGGGGGAACCGATAAGATGGTCGATCATTTCGGTCCGCTTCTGGCGGGTCGGGCGATCATCCTCCAGAAAGGAGATCAGCGTTTCCGGATTCGGCGGAAGACCGGTCAAGTCCAAGTGGATCCGGCGAAGGAACTCTTCGTCCCGGGTGAGTTCGGAGGGCAGGATCTTCATCCGCATCCACTTTGCCGCGACCAATTGGTCAACCCGGTTCCAGGTTTCGGGTTCCTTCCAAGTGAACCCGGTGCGGTCACCCATCACGGTGAGGGTAGTTGCCGCGTAGGCGCCTTCGTAACGGGCCAGAATGGGCGCTTCCCCCCGCCGAACGGTGGTGATGATTCCGAAGTCGTCATTTACGGCCACCTCGGTATTGCCGCTTTCGATGATAGCCTCTCGGGTGACGTCGCGCTGAGAGCCATCCGGGTAATGGGCCATAACCCGCATCTGCCGGTTGGCGCCGATGTTCTCAATTGCCGGATTTTGCGGCTCCAGCTCGATGTGGCTCACCTTTTCGGAATCTTCCCTCATGGCAGCGCCATGGGCAATCCACTGACGAATGGTCTCGTAATAATCCGACCCGATGTCGGTCACCATTCCACCTTCATGGGGAACAGCGGCCGTAGATTTGAGGAGCATGAGCGAATCGTCCGGGGAAGCAAAGTTGACCCGGCGAGCCGCATGGTCGTCACTGAATGCGCGCACGTCGTTAAAGGCGTCATAACCGCGCAGGCTGAGTTTAAATCCATTTTTTCCTTCTTGGGATCCATGGCAGGTACCCGCATTGCAGCCCAACCGGGATAATATAGGATTTACATCCACCACGAAGTCCGGTTCGTAGCTATCCTTCAAATCCTTGACCTCTACACTGGCGGTGGCCCGCAACCCGATAAAATGGGCCGTCACCGCGGTCCTCCCTGCGGAAATGGGGCGAATAATGCCGCGTTCTTCCAACTCGGCTATGGGGCGGGTGACCTCCCAGCGAACCAAACGGGTAAGGTCCACCACCTCACCTGACTGCAAGGTTCCGGAAACGAGGAGTTGGTTGTAGGCATCGGGGCCCTTCAGCGAAATGGTTGAAGGTGAAATGGAGAGACGGGTCACGCGCTCGACCTCCTCGGGACGCTCCTCAATAACCTGGGCCTTGCCCTTCTTCAAACTGACCGGATTCTCGGGGCGTTTGGGTTCGGCCATTGCCAGCAAGTCTGAATCGGTCACCTCCACCGGGATAAAGGTTTTGCGAAGTTTTCCGCTGGCCGCATCGATAATCAAAATACGTCCATCCGAGGTTCCGGCAACGTAGGATTTTCCATCCGGAGCAAAGGCCGCGGAAAAGACCGGGGAGTCCACATCCGTTGAATGCAGCAGTTTGGCTCCCCGGGCATGGAAGGCCTCGATCTCGGGCTCGATGTTCTTGCTGCCGTCCGGATTCCTCCGCGCCGTTTCAAAAAGCTTCTTCAATTCGGGGGTGATAGTGGCATCGTAATCAGAAGCATAGAGGTTGATCTGGCCCTTTCCATTCAGACTGGATACGGCGGCAAAGGTCTTTCCATCCGGAGCAAATGCCACACCCCAGATGCGTCCTTTCATGGGAGGATACTTCCGTATCAGATTGGCGTTGTCGCCGATCCTCCTTTCCGTCTCGCGGTGCATGCGGTAAATCTGGGGCACGCCATCGGAACCCCCCATCAACATGTGGTCCTGTTGGGGATGGCGGTCGATCGCATTGATCCCACCCTTGAGCGCGCCCGGAGTAATGGAGGTAATGTTGTCGATAAAGCGCTCCGTCTCCACCTCCGTCAGCTTGGCCGACATGTCGCGACCCACCGATACCAGATGATCCCCTTCGATCGACCAGGCCGTGTCGAGAACCCAGTCGGTGTGACTGCCCATGAAGAATACTTCGTCCCCGCTCGAAACCTCGATGGCCCGCAAGGTGTGATCTGGCAGCCCGTAAGCCAGGTATTTCCCATCCGGGGACCAACTTGCCCCATATGCCGTGTCGTACCCGACCGGTTTGGATAACGCCAAAGAACGCTTTTCCACGTCCCAAATCTGGATTTCCCCCATGCGCCCGGGCAGGCCCCCGGCAACGGCCAAGAGTTTGCCATCGGAGGAAAAGCGGGCCGTTTCGATGCGCTCGGAAAGCCCGATCAAACGCGCCACCAGTCCGGAGCCGTCCGCTTTATGGAGAAGAACCTCGTGAAATCCCGCCACCGCGATCAACTTGCCGTCAGGGGAGTAGTCCAGCGAGGTCAATACCGGGGCTACCGCGTACTGGGGCGGATGGTCCGCGTCAAACCGTTGCCGAGCGTTCTCCGGAGTATCATCCCGGGCTCCCTGCTCTATCCACTTGGTGACCAGGGCAAGTTCGAAGGGGGTGAGGGGTTCGTCTTTTTCCGGCATCTCCGGACGGTCGTCCCCCTCCTGCAAAGTGACCAGATCGATGAGGAAACTTTCTTCCGGTTTGTGTGCCACCACCACCGGTGCGCCACCTTCCCCACCGGCAATCATCCTGGCCACGTTGGTCAGTATGTAGTCGCCCTTGGACTTGGCCGGCTGATGGCAGCCGTGGCACTTGGCTTGGAAAATCGGGCGAACGTGTTCGTAATAACTGACCGCGTCGGGCAACCCCTCGTGGCGTTCCTCTCCCCACCCTGATACGGAACCTATCAGGAAAACTACAGACCATGTAAACCTACGCATCATCCTATCGGCAAAAGCAAAGCCTAAGGGTTTCTGTCAAATCACCGGCAAAGATACAAGCATTATTATACGACCGATGGGTACGGAAAAGGGGTAAGGTCCTAAATCCTGCACTGGCGTGCAGGATTTTCCGACTTGAACCCTTCTTTTTCCAAGGTAGTTTCACAACGGAAACCGGACCAATAAACACTCATGATTATGAACCAAATTCGCCCTAAATTCATCCAATCTCTAATCGCAGTTCTTGCTATCTTCTCCTTGAGCTCAGCCCCCTGTTTGCAGGCTCAGGACGGTTCAGACGATGAGGAGATATATGACCTCAGCCTTTTTACGGTAGATGAATCCGATGTGGTCGGTTACGCGGCTACCAGCACCCTGGCCGGCACGCGGATTAAAACCGATTTGAAAGACCTGGGGGTTTCCATTTCCGTGGTAACGGCGGAATTCATGGAGGATGTGGCCGCCACCGACGCCCAAACTTTGCTATCCTATGTTTCCAACGTCGAAGTGGGTGGCAATCAGGGAAATTTCTCCGGGGCGACGGACGTGGGATTCGGACGCTACCATCAAGTCGATGCGAGAACTAATCCTCAGAATAATCAAAGAGTCAGAGGATTGCTGCAAGCGGACTTGACCCGTGGTTATTTTCTAACGGATATCCCCTTTGACAGCTATAATACTGAGCGGGTCACCGTAAGCCGTGGGCCCAATTCGATTCTTTTCGGAATTGGGAGTCCAGGTGGGGTTATCAACAACGGAACCAAGCAAGCAGTTCAAAATGCTAATTTCGGCGAAATCGGTGTTCGCCTTGATAACTATGGCAGCTGGCGTACTACGTTCGATTATAACAAAGCGCTGGACTGGGCGGCACCGTGTAACGGGATTGTACAACGATTACACCAAGGACACGTTCAACGTGACCACAAGTGATATGACAGACAGTAACGAGTTCAACATGGATTCGGCTCAGCAGCACACCTTAGGCTTAGGCCGTCGCGCAGTTAACCTGATCGCTTACACGAGTGACAGCTTGCTAGGCGTCAACTCCATAGACGACGTGCGACTTCACCCCCTTGATTTCATTCGGCCAAGAAATGGCGATAGTTTCTCTTTCGCCTGGGTCGATACCACTCCTGCAGGGAGTCTTAACAATGGAGTAGCTGGCGATCGCGCTGTTCACATCAACAATGTGTTCGTTAGAAGCGTTCAGACTGCTGGAGGCATTAGTCAAACTAATATCGAAGCACAAGCTATGACTTGGCAAAGCTACTTTTTGGATGACCATATTGTAGCCCTCTATGGTCGTCGGGAAGATGACACTTCAAACTTCGCCAGAAACGCAGCATCGGAAACAAGTGAGCCACAGTTCTTTCCGGATAGGGTGTACAATCCTGCTTTCACCAGGCTATCGTCCACTCCAACTTATGAAGAAAAAGGAACAACCCAATCTTGGAGTGTTGTGGGGCGCGTCCCCGAAAACTTCCTTGGAAACCTCCCTTTCAGTTTGCAGGTACATTGGGCATCTGCCGAGAATTTTAATCCGATTGGTTTGAGAAGCAACGCCTTAGGATCTCCGATTGGCCAGCCTTCCGGTTCAACCGAAGAATACGGATTCACGATTTCCACGGATGATAACAAGTATTCCCTTAAATTCAATTGGTACGAAACGGAACTGGGAAACATCAATGCCGGAGTCGGTACCAACCTGGCCAATTATGCGTTTGGACGGATAAATAGACACCGGGATGCGGAATTGTCGGAAATATCGATTCAAGACCAATTAGACCTTATTCCAAACAATGGAGGGGCCAACCACCCGATTCAATCCTATGAGGACTATTACACTGCAGTACTTAACGCGATTCCGTCAGAGCTTTTGGACGTGATTAATCCAATGCGTGTGGATATATCCGGATATGGCGCCTGGGATGAGTATCAGATTGACGCCATTCAAAACCTTCAAGCTACCCGTAGTCAGCTCGCCGAAGGACTCGAGCTGGAATTTGTGGCCAATCCAACATCATCCTGGCGGATATTGGTAAATCTCAGCCAACAGGAAACTTCGTTTTCTAACACCGCTCCGTTGATGGGCAAAATAATCAACGACTTTGTTGCGTCATCCAGAGCCGCTCGATTGGATGGGCTCCAGGATGATCCAACTTTCCAAGCAGATGAAGAATTCCACAGCGAAGGCTTAGGACTCCTACCTCTTCCTATCGTAGCGGCCCAAGCTCTGGATGGCACTGTTTCGAATGAACAAAGAGAGTGGCGGTTCACTGGAGCTACTACCTACGAGTTTCAGGAAGGCGCTCTTGATGGCTTTGGAGTTGGAGCAGCAATTCGTTGGGAAGATGAAGCAGCAACTGGTTACTTTCAGATCGTTGATCCGGAAATTGGAGTTATTCCTGATGTAAACAGGCCATTTTTTGACGATGGGCTATTCAGCGGAGACGCTTGGATTACTTACTCCAGGCCCATACGGCAGGGTAAAATCGTTTGGAAAAGTCGGCTAAATGTCCGAAACTTGGTAGGTGAAAGCGGAAACATTCCGGTCAAAACCAATCCCGATGGTCAGGTAGCCGTTATTCGTATCCCCAATCCTCGCACCATCTATGGGTCCAATTCATTTAATTTCTAGCCTATTGAAATTTAGGCAGATAATTGCCTTTTGCCGTTTCACCCTCGGCGCCATTGCCACGGCCGTACTTGGCCATGGGGCAGAAGGCCTAGGTGAGGACCAGCGAGGTGACCTTGGCCTGGAAGTCGTCGCCATCGACTCCTTGCGGCAACCTCCGGCCTGGGCTCTGGCCGAACGCCACCTTATCGAAACCATCAATGGGGCAGGGGTTGAGTTCTACAAAACCTATGTATTGCCAGACGACACACTCGAATGGAAAGAACGCTATGAGGGAGGGATGAATTCCTCGGACGATGCCTATGAGGCCTTCCGGGGATTTTCAGTTCATACCGCCATGGGAGGCTCAGACGAGCTCGATAAACTGAATCGCCGGGTCTGGGATGGTATTACGCGACAATTCACCCGTTACGGTCAGATCTACCGGGAGTTTGATTCCAACTGGGACTGGATGCATCATGGGGAAGGCTACATTACCCTGTACCCGATGGGCATGGTCGAACCGAACGATGAAAAATTTCGCGATCGCTCGATCCGTTTTGCCGCCATGTATATCGGGGAAGATCTGGAAGCCCCCAATTGGGATCCGGAGTTGAAACTCATTCGTGCGGTCATGAACGGCAGCCGCGGCCCCAAAATGGAATGGACCAAGCGAGACTGGATTCCGACCAACGCCAATCTCGTGTATTACCCCCTGCCTTTTTTGGATATACCTGGAGTCGAGGCGACCACTGCCTGGATAAACGACCACCCGGACAACGACCAATTCGCCAAGCTGGTGAAGGGAATGAGCGACCGAATGGCCAAAGGAGATGTGCCCATCAACCTGACTGCTACCCCGCTCATCGCCAACGCCTGGTTATACACAGGTGATGCCAAATACGTGCAATGGGTTAAGGATTACATCGGATCCTGGGAGGAACTGACCCGCCGCAACAACGGCATCACACCCGATAACGTCGGCCTCTCAGGTAAGATCGGAGAATACACCGGTCACTGGTGGGGTGGTTATTACGGATGGGTCTGGCCGCGGGGAGGAAACGATATTGTTTATGCGGAGATCACGGCGGCCAAGGTAGCGACCCTCATGACCGGGGATCTTCGCTATGCCGAGTTGCCCCGCAGCCAGATGACAGTCATGAGAAATCAGGGCCGGGTCCAAAATGGCCGGCATCTCGTCCCTGTCCGCCACGATCACCGGGGTTGGTATCATTACGTTCCTGAAATTGCATACCCTCATGTCAATTTATGGTACCTCTACCACGACGAAGAAGACTGGAAACACATCGAACGCCTGGCAGAAGCCCAGTTGGCGGAATTCGCTACGATAAGGGATCCCGACCTTGCCTGGGCCTATTTTGTAAGAGGTCGAAACCCTGAATTTCCGCTTCAGGCATTCCGTGCGGATTTTGAATTCGTAGCCAGAAAGCTTGACTACATCCGCAACGAACACGGGGATCCGGAAACCTGGGTCGATAACAAGTGGATCATCCCCGATCCGGTTCGCATGGACAACCTCGTACGGCTGACCGTCGGGGCCATGCCTATTCACAAACGTGGGGAGATGCTGCATGCACAGGTTCGGTACTTCGACGGAAATAGTAAACGACCGGGCCTTGCTCCCGACGTAGCCGCTTTGGTTACACGCATTGAACGGGATTGGGTGCAGATCGAGATTGTAAACCTGAATCAAATGGAATCACGCCAACTGGTTATCCAGGGAGGCACCTATGGAGAACATCAAATCAAGGCTGTCGAATTCGATTCATTGCGCGATCTTCACAACGACAGATTCACGATCGATTCGGCGCCCGATCAGATAGCGTCGCGGAACCGGAAAACAATTGATGCCCTGGCCTTCATGGTTGATCTGGCGCCCGGTTCAGGTTCAACCTTGAAACTCCACCTGGACCGTTATGCAAATAAGGCGAGTTACACCTTCCCTTGGAATCGATAGTCTTGTTTAAGAAATTAGCAGTTTTTCTTCTATCGACCTCATTTTGTCACCATGCCTGGCCGCAAATGGGCTCCCCTGGTCACGGTGAAACACAGGTTATCGCTCTCCACCCGACCAATCCGGATATAATTTATGCCGGCGCCGCCAAGGGACTTTGTAAAACGATGAAAGGGGGAAAGGACAACTGGCCCACATACGGACTGGATTCCTCTTCACCGAGAGCTATTGTCATCAGTAATTCAAACCCTGACTTGCTTTACGCCGGAACATACGAGGTGGGCGTATTCAAATCTGAAGATGCGGCGCTTGACTGGGAAGCAGTGAATAATGGCATTACCGATCTGCGAATCCGGACCATGGTCATTCATCCGGACAACGACCAGGTCGTGTATGCAGGAACTGAAGGCACAGGAGTTTTCAAAACCGTAAATGGCGGCGAGTCCTGGAAGGAAATGAACCACGATCTTATCGACAAAGTGGTTCGCAGCCTGGTCATTGACCCCATAAATCCGGACACCCTGTATGCTGGAACCTGGCACGGGGTATACAAAACCTACGATGGGGCCGAAACCTGGTCTGCTGATTCCCAAGGTCTTTACGATGTAGACGTACGGATCCTGGCTTTGGACCCAACCAATCCAAATATGATTTACGCGGGCACTCAGCCACGGGGTGTTTTCCGGAGTGAGGACGCAGGTAAAACCTGGGTAAAGGGCGCTCAACCACTCACTGAGTTTATCGAATCCATGGCTATCGACCCAGCCAACCCTTCTCACGTATATGTGGGAACTAAAGCCGGCGTATTCGTAAGCCTGGACAACGCCGATACTTTCACCTCGGCCGGTCTCCGCTGGTCAAATCATGCCTGGACCTTGGTTTTCGATCCCAAGACGGATCCTCCGACACTTTACTATGGCGGCGTTGGCGGCGTATTGAAGACGACAACCCGGGGCTTTCAGTGGGAAGTGACTGGCCCGGTCAGACCATAAGAAATTCGGCCAAGAAAAGAACCTGGTTTTTTATCCAGTGGTAAGAAATGCTGTAATCTGGATCCTGATCGCTCTCTCGGCCTATCAGTATTTCAAAGCAGGTTCGTATCTGGGAAATGAATACCCCCGAAAGCCGATAAGAGTCGTGGTTCCCTTTCAGCCGGGGGGAGGGTCTGATACTTTCGTCAGGATTGTGCAAAAGGCGATAAACGACAACAAGCTGATGCCTCAGCCCTTGGTGGTAGTTAACAAACCTGGAGGAGGAACTTCAATCGGCAGTGGTTTTGTCAAAAATGCGCGAGCCGACGGCTACACCATTCTCTGTTTGCATGAAGCTCTGATGGTGGCGAAGTCAACGGGACAATCTCCCAATGGCCCGGATGACTTTGAACCGGTTGCAGCTACGGGTGAGTTCGGAATAGTCGTCCTGGTGTCGGAAGACTCCTCCTACCAATCGCTGGGAGAACTCATGCAAGCGGCCAAGGAGCGACCTGGGAGCATAATATTTGGCGCAAATCTGAACACTCCGGCTCATTTTGCCGCGATCATGCTCGAAAAGACGGTTCCCGGAGCCGTTTTCCGTTTCGTCGCAACCGGAGGCGGAGCCCATCGTTTGGCGAGTGTAATGGGTGGTCATCTGGATGTCATTATTTTGTCGGTAGGAGAATACTTGCGTTTTCAGCAACATGGATTGAAGGCGGTCGCCTACTTGGGCAAGGAACGTCTTGAAGCCATACCGGATATTCCAACCGGTGAAGAACTGGGTTTTCCGGTCTACGGCGGTAACCTCCACTACTGGTGGTTTCCAAAAGGAACGGATACGGCCATGGTAAATTATTTTTCTGAGATACTCGGAATGGTCATGCAAACGGACTATCTGGTAGAGCGGACTCAGGAATTGCAGATTCTACCCCGAATTATCCTCGGCGAGGAGTTGGAAAACCGCATTCAGGACCGCATGAAGGCCTATGGTCTCATCAAACCCGATAACCAGGTGGAATTGCCTGACTTCGGATGGTGGACTCTCTTTTTCGTTTTGGTTTTCAGCGTGGCGCTACTAGTGAAATACAGATTCTACCGTGAACCGGTCATGCAAAAATGCGAGGAAGAAGGCCTCCGTTACGATTTGGCCTTTGGAACCTTGGCCATGACCGTGGCCTATGTGTTGCTGATGGGACTGAATCTGCTCTCCTTCGTTTGGGCAACCATTGTCTACGTGCTGATTGTCGGACTCTTTTTGAGGCAGTTCAAAATCCACAAATGTCGTTCTGTTCTGGAGGTCGCACTTCTGATGTCGTTCGGTCTGCATTTTATATTCACCCAACTTTTTACCATCGATTTGTCCTGATCCATGGAGGCCATTCAAACAGCATCCGCCTATCTCTTCAGTCTACAAGGACTCCTGTTAGTCGTTTTGGGCACTGTGTTGGGCATTACCATGGGTGCGATTCCCGGACTAACCGGAGCAATGCTCATCGCGCTGACATTACCCCTGACCTTTAATATGGATCCCATCAACGCATTCATCCTGCTCATCAGCATGTATGTAGGAGCGATCAGCGGGGGATTGATTTCGGCAACTCTTTTGCGCATGCCGGGCACGCCCGCTTCCATCATGACCACACTGGATGGTTACCCAATGGCTAAAAGTGGCCGACCGGATCGGGCGCTGGGACTCGGTATTACGGCTTCCTTCGTCGGGGGATGCATTTCCTGGGTTTTTCTTATTTCCCTTTCCGGTCCCTTAGCACATTACTCTACCAAGCTGGGCCCATTTGATTTCTTCTCTCTGGTCCTGCTTGCCTTGGTCCTCATAGCCTCAATCGGCGGCAAATCCATGAGCCGCGCCTTTCTGTCCGCCTCGCTCGGAGTCCTCGCTTCCTTACCGGGCATCGACAAGGCCACTGGCAACCTGCGAATGACCTTCGGATTCGAGGAACTGAACGCCGGTTTGAAATTACTACCGGTGCTCATCGGCATGTTTGCCATAAGCCAGGTAATTTCCGATCTGACCAGGCTTAATAATAAGATCACCGTTATCCCTCTAAAGGGAACCCGGCAAATGTTGTTCAGCCTAAAAGACTGGGGCATCCAGGCGGTGAATTTGCTGCGCTCATCCGTCATAGGAACCTGGGTAGGAATTTTGCCTGGAATTGGCGCCAATATCGGATCCATTTCCGCTTACAGCGCGGCCAAGTCTTTTGCCAACCCCGAGGAGAAAAAGAAATTTGGAAAAGGATCGGAAGTGGCCATAGTGGCATCTGAATCGGCCAATAATGCCACTATCGGCGGGGCATTGATCCCGCTCATCTCGTTGGGTATTCCCGGAAGTGTCGTCGATGCCATCTTGCTTGGTGGATTGCTCATCCACGGACTACAGCCCGGTCCATTGTTGTTTGAGCAGAATCCGGACATGGTCTACACCATCATGGGGACCATGTTTGTTTCCAATGTGTTCATGTTTCTAGTCATGTTGCTGGCTGTGCGCTACATCGCCCGATTGGCCTTGCTGCCACGAAACCTCTTAATGCCCGTAATTCTCGTCTTTTGCATTATCGGATCATTTGCCCTTTCCACCCGCATGTTTGACGTGTGGACCATGATCCTGTTCGGGTTGATAGGCTTTGGAATGGAAAAAATGAAAATCCCCCTGGCTCCGTTTATTATCGGATTCATCTTGGCCCCGGTAGCCGAGGAAAACCTGCAGATGGGGTTGATGGCATCTAACGGAAGTTTTCTACCGATGATCCAAAGCCCCGTATCCCTGATCTTCGTCATAACCTCGATGGCGCTTCTGACAATTCCACTGTATAAGCGATTTCGATACGGGCCCGCCAGCGATTGACCATGCCCCGTAATTTCATCTCTAAAATCACTACCTCCATAAAGCGATTCCCCCTCAAGGAGGGTGACGGAACAGACGCCATCCACACGGACCCCGTTTACTCCTACGTGGTTACGCATCTTCACACAGAGAAATCGACCTGCGGAACCGGCATCGTGTTTACCATAGGCGCCGGAAATGAGGAAATCAGCTCGTTGATCGAAGGCTTGGCCAGCACCCTGGTAGGCCGCGAAATTGAAGAGCTCATGGCGCAGTTCGGGGAAGTATTCAGCCATCTTGCCGACCATCCCCGTTACCGTTGGCTGGGTCCGCACAAGGGGATGATTCACCTGGCTCTGGCCAGCATCACCAACGCTTGTTACGACTTGTGGGCAAAGGCGCGAGAGGTTCCATTGTGGAAACTATTAATCGATTTAACGCCCGAGGAAGTGGTCAATACCCTTGATCTCAGTTACCTTGAAGAGGAACTGACCCGGGAACAGGCCATTGGCATTTTAACCGAAAATCAATCCAATCGAGCGGAACGTAGCGGAATTCTCCACGCGGGTTATCCTGGTTACGACACCTCCATCGGCTGGTTCAACTATTCGGACGACCAGGTCAAAGCCAAGGTAAGGAAAGCGGTCGAATCAGGATTCGATGCCATGAAATTAAAAATTGGATCCCCTGATTCCGAGCGTGATGTTCGAAGAGCTTACCTGGTCCGTGAAGCTGCCGGAGACGATGCCCGGGTGATGCTGGACGTTAACCAAAGCTGGTCCCTGCCGAAGGCGATTAAAAGGGCAAAGGCATTGTCCGGAATGTCTCCTTTCTGGATTGAGGAACCGACTCAACCCGACGATGTCTTGGGACACCAAGCCTTGGCCAAGGAGATTGCCCCTATCGATATCGCTTTGGGAGAACACGTTTCAAATCGGGTTTTATTCAAAAATTTCATGCAGGCAAATGCAGTGCGTTATGTCCAGGTAGACTGTACCCGAGTCGGGGGAATCAGTGAATTTATTTCGGTAAGCCTGCTGGCTCGGAAATTCGCATTACCGGTGGTTCCGCATGTCGGAGATATGGGACAGATTCATCAGCACCTGGCGCTATTCAACCACATAGCGCTGGGTCACGAGGCGCTCTTTCTTGAACATATTCCACACTTGAGAGATTACTTTATCCATCCGGCCAAAGTTTCAGGTGGCACTTATGCGACACCCCAGGAACCCGGCAGCAGTTCGGATTTCATCGAATAAACCGTTTAAATCTTATAAATTTTTCTACCTCAACACCCCTACAAGCTTGCATCCCCGTCGGGGTCATTCCTTGCAATCGATTCCGCTGATAAACCCCCTTATTCTGATGGCAGTTAGATTGCATGACGGCAGCCAATTTCCATCGGCCCTTGCCGTTGGATCGGGCCATTTTTTTAACAGAAGGGCGCAGCAAGGCAATCCCGCCGCTTTTGAGCCACTCTGCCATCCCAAAAGGACCTTCGGAAGTCCAAAAAGCCGGCTCTAGGCCGCTTTTATCGGTTCTCGGCACTGCCACTGCACAAGCCGGAGCCAACGGTTGATGTTAACCGCTGCACCCTGCAGATAATTGGCCAAGGCGGTCTTGGCCAACCCTCGGTAGCGGGTGCGGCGAGCCCCCTGTCGGGTCAACTCACTGATGCTGCCCTCGATCGCGGCGCGTCGATGCATCTTGAGCTTGAAGGCATCCGTTTTCATCTCCCGGCGGCGTTGCTGAAGCAGATCGTGGTGCAGGCCCACGCTCAAATGCCGCCGGCCGTCTTGGCGCTTGGTACATTGCTTTTGCAGGCAACAGGTGTCGCATAAGCTGCCCCATTCGAAGCGCAGATAAACTCTGTCCTGGTGACTGTCATTGATCAAACTGCATTGTCTGCTGGTATGACCCGCTGGGCAGATGGCCCGGCGCTTAGCCACATCGACATCAAACTCGGTGGCATCGAAGATGGTTTTGTTCGCATTGCCCGGAGGGCGCGCCGGTCCCACCAGTTCGCGTTCTTGTTGCTTGGCCTCGGCCAGGGTGTCATCGCTGACGTAACCAGCATCAACGTAGAGTTCGCAAGGAACATTATCATGATGCTGCGCCTGTGCTTTTAGCACCCGTTGCATGCCCTCAAAATCACTCGTAATGGCTTCAGTGGTGGTGACCTCCAGCAAAAATTGCTCGGTCGGTTCTCCCTTTTTCTTGGGCTTATCACAGTCTGGCACGCTCTCGGCCACTTGAGCCTTGTAACCGATCCAGGTTTTGGTTTTTGCCGAGTCCTTCGTACTCCATTGCGCCTCCGCATCATGGGGGTTTCGTACCGTGCCGCTTTTCTGGCGCTTGCGCACCGTGAGCTTTTCACCGCACACCTCATACTGCTCCTCAAAAACCCGCTTCAACAACAGCGCTTTGGCGTGATGGCGGATCTTGGACGGTTGTCGGCCCAGCCATTCGAGCACGACCAGGACATCGCGGCCGGTCCTCTCGGCTTGCTTGGCCACCTTCTCTTTGCTCAGCCGGTGCCAGGGCAACTCACTTTCACAGTATCGCTCGCGATACTGCCGGTAATTGTCCAATGACTCGGCTAATCCCCAAAGGCCTACCTGCTCGATGAAAAGGCGAAGGGTTTCGCGCATACATTCCAGATAGCTCATCTTGGCCACGCATCCAAAAACATGGGTCGAGTCGAGCCGTTGTCGGCCACCCTTGCGTACCAGCCCCTCCGCCCCCAAGGCATCGAGAATGGCATCAAATCCAACCCTCTGCATCCCCCCATCAACCAAGCGTTGGCGGAACTTCACCAGGGTGGTGGGATGAAACCCCTTTTCATCAACTTCCAGGTCCAAAGCATACTTCCAGCCCAGATGCATATCTACATGCTCCAAGGCTTTTCTGTCCGGCAACTTTTCGATGAATTGCAAAAGGCTCACCCCCAACACCAGCACCGGCTCCACCGCAGGGCGCCCATTATCCTGACAATACAACGCGCACAGTTGCTCGCGCTTGGCCTGCAGGACGGGCAAAATCTTCTCGCGAAAGAGCCGATAACGGTTGGATGGATCGAAGAAATCCTCCATTAACACCGACACATCAAAAAAACTGCTTTGGACCTTAGCTTTAGGCAGACTCATGGTTGAGGTAAGGATAAGTTGACAACAAAAGGA
This sequence comes from Opitutales bacterium, assembly GCA_965218995.1. GTDB lineage: Bacteria > Verrucomicrobiota > Verrucomicrobiia > Opitutales > UBA2995 > JAABVD01. The sequence goes on along the minus strand of CBDCML010000003.1, from coordinate 1,229,900 downwards.
TCTACGGCTAGCTTAAAAACTAGTTAATGAAAAGGCAAGCAAATTATCCAATGAAATTGCAAGCGGTTCGATCCAAAGGACAGAAGGAGCGCTTGTATGTCCATATTCCCGTTCCCCTGGCTGCGGCCCTGGGCATGCACAAAGGCGAGCAAGTCCACTGGGAATTGCTCGATAGAGGGGAATTGCATCTGATCCGCTGTGCGCCCCCTCCACCTCTTACCGAACTCCGTGCTCAAAGACCCCAATCATGAGGGGGGTTTTTCAGCAGAATCGCAATCTTGACGAAGCCTGCGGAGTCAACTGGTTCAAGGTTTGACCCCTTCCTCCCGCAGTAGAAGATTGTGAGGTGTTGTAAACCCGGCAGTAAGATATCCAGGTTAATAAACAATCTCCCCACATCGAAACAAGGCCATGTATATTACCTCCCGAAGAAACTTCCTCAAGGTTGCCGGCCTCGGCGCCGTCGCTTCTACCCTACCCGCCTGGTTTGCCGAGGAATGCCTGGCTCAAGGACAAGTGAACCCGTCGAGGTCTGCCAATGACCGCCTGGGAATCGCCCTGGTTGGGTGCGGCGGGCGCGGAATTGGAGTAGCCCGCGGCACCGTTCCCTATGGAGATGTCGTGGCCGTGTGCGACGTCGACGACCTCCAAATAGCTAAGGCCAAACAACTTTGGCCCGCGGCCAAGGCCTTTAAGGATTTTCGCAAGGTGATGGAATTGGATGAGGTCGACGCTGTTATTTGCGGGACGGTTGATCACTGGCATACCATCATTTCCTTGGCCGCCATGCGGGCGGGAAAAGACGTCTATTGCGAAAAGCCCCTCACCCTCTGCATCGATGAAGGGAAACGTCTCGTCACCGCAGAAAAAGAGACCGGACGGATTCTGCAAACGGGCAGCCAGCAACGAAGCGACCCCCGGTTTCGCCTGGCCTGTGAATTGGTGCGCAATAAACGGATCGGCCAGCTCAAGGAAATCGATGTCTACCTGCCGGTCGGCCAACGCAAGGGACCCTTCCAGACCACCCCGGTTCCAGCCGGGTTTGATTGGGATATGTGGCAGGGACAAACCCCCTATGTGGATTATTTGCCGGAACGCACTCATGTGACCTTCCGCTATTGGTGGGAGTATTCGGGTGGAACCATAACCGATTGGGGCGCCCACCATAACGATATTGCGCTATGGGCCGCCGGCTTCGAACGTAGCGGACCCATTTCGGCCCAGGGAAAACCCCTCATCGACATGATTCCCGGCGGCTTCACCGCCTCCAGCCAGTACGCTTTGGAATACCATTATTCCAATGGGTTGACGCACCGTTGTCGCAGCACCACCGCCAACGCCTGGAATGGGCGAGTGGAGGATCGATTCGACCAAAAACACGGCGTCCGTTTTCAAGGCGCTTCCGGTTGGATCTGGGTGACCCGCGGTCATATCGAATCCAGCATTCCCGAGATCCTCACCACCCCGCTGCCATCCAACGCGGAACGGCTCTATACCAGTAATGATCATATGGGGAATTTCATCGATTGTGTGCGCTCCAGAAAAGAACCGGTTTGCCCGGCCGAGATCGGTCATCGCTCAGTTACAGTTTGCCATTTGGGAGTGATCGCGGCGCGGTTGGGCCGTAAGATCGAGTGGGACCCCGATCGGGAACAGATCACCGGCGACCCCGAAGCGGCCGCCTCCATGGCCCGCGAAATGCGCAAACCCTGGGATTACGACATGATCTGAGCGCCGAGCGAACGAAGGTCGAGCCCCGTCGGGGTCACACCTCTCGCTACTGAGATATTCGGGCTAAAACCAGTTGGTAAAGCCCCTATCCTTTCAGCGCTATTCGATCATGCCGAGCATCAGAAAAGGAAGCCTTGACTTGTCCAAGTTACCTTAGCAACTTAGCTATATGATCAGAGTCAAAACCGCGGAGTTCAAGAACCATCTAAGCAAATACCTGGGTATCCTGAGGACTACCGGGGAGACGATTACGGTGTACGACAGAAACACCCCGGTAGCGAAGGTGATGCCCATTAAAAAGCAGTCCGGGAAACCGCCTTCCATCTGGGAATTGCGGCAATCCGATGAAAAGTTACACGGTCCCTGGATCGAAGATTTTGATCTCCCGGAACGCAACGCGAAGGAATCCATAAAATTGGACAGTCCGTTTGAGGAGTGATTGCATGGTCACTCACCTCATTGACACTTCCATTTATTCCCAGCCACTGAGGCCCCGACCATTAAAAAGCGTCATTGAGAAGTGGACCAAGCTGGGTGACGAGGCTCTATGCATATCCGTTATTAGCGAAGCGGAACTGCTTTACGGTCTCAGGTGGAAAAACTCACGAAAGCTTATTTTCAAGTATGGTAACTACTCAGGTCCCCAGCGAAAGAGCTGAACCTCTGGGTAATGAAAGATTAATAATCGGGGGACAAGCCAGCGCCGTCAAATACCTTTGCCAGAGCCTTCCAAGCTCCCACTCCCTGTTTCTGCTGGGTCGAGACATATGAGCGGATACGAGCAAAGATCTGAGCGTTTTGAAGGGTCCGGAAACCACCTGATATTTTCTGTTTGACTTTTACCATGCGAATATCCCGCTCGGCCTGATTGTTGCTGAAGGGGATCTCCGGGTCCCAGAGAAAAGCCAATATCTGGTCCCGGTATTTATCCATGCGCTCAAGAAGGTTTCTCGATTTGGTTTTCTTGGGCCGGCCTCGTTTCTTCTTGGCTCCTGGCGGATCATTTATCTGGGGATTTTCCCTATAACCTTCTGCTATGATCCTGCCATAGCGAACATGCCAACCATGCTTGCTTTTGGGGCCCATTTCTGCCTTCCACACCTTACCGTATTCATAGGCCTCCTGTAGCAGTTTTCTCATCTTTGCAGCCCACTGTTGTTGGAGTTGTTCCTGAGCAAAAACCAGTTCCCGTATCAGATGGGGATTGCACAGGGAATGCTGGCAGTTTTTCAAACGAAAATAAGTCGCCCAGCAATCGTGAACCAGCCGCCCGGCAAACTTTTCCAATATGCCGAAGTCCTGTAGGGCTTGATAGCCGCGCTTGGGGTGGATCCCCAAAAAAGTATGGCGCTTGTTGCACACGGTATGTAACCAATGATTCTTCGCATTTACTTTCAGCCCGGTTTCATCGGCATGGACAATGGCGCAGTTTGTCAATCTTTCCTTCACCTGCTTTTCAAATCCTTCCAAGCGCTCATAACAGTTTAGACGAGCCTTCAATACGGTATCTTCACTGACCCTATAACCGTATAAATCCGCGCATATCCGGCTTATTCGATTCAATGGAACGAGTTGGTAATCATTCAAATACACCAACCAACTTTGGAATCGTCTTCCATATTGCACCGGAGCATTCACCCCTTCGGGAACTTCCGCTGTCACGATATGGCCCGAGCAGTTGCGCTACTGATAGATCCAATGTTCGGTTACGATCAGTTTCGGCTCCGGAAGATCGAACACCTGGCGCTTGATGATCTTCACGATGTCCTTATCGGTGAAACGCTCTGCGCTTAGCGGACAACGCGTTAAGGTGTGCCTTATGATCCGGTCCGGATGGGCGCTGAATTGCAATGTCTTGCCCCTATGGCCGGGCTGACCGCCGCTTTTGCGACGGCCTTTTTTACGCAGGCTCTTGGGTTTGGGTTTAGGGTAATCATCGCTGCTTGGCGGCTTTGAACTGTTGCGGCTGTTTTTAGCAAGTCTTTGCTCCAGTACCTCGACCCGTTCCATCAGATCCAAAAGCAGCTCGACGACTGCCTCGGGATCCTTTTGGATCAACTTCAAAAGCGCCTGCTTTTTGACTTCCCGATCTTGCATTCATAAGTATATGACAGATAGAAATTAAAAGTACAGCTTTTTTTAATGTTTTTATACTTTTTTATGTTTTATGGAGTCACTCCCCCTTCATCCCGCCAAAAAACTACCTGAGTAGTTACAACATATTTACCTATTAACCGCACGGCTTACCCGATTCGGATGGCCCATATGCAAGCGGCGGGCAATCCACACATTATTCGCCGGCGTCTTTTTCCGAAGAAGCTTGGCTATCCCTATTTTCCAAGCCGCCCCTTTCAGATCTTGAGCTAAGTCCGCTTCGCTTTTTTTCAGCCGTTTCATTTCAGCCAAGACAAGCATCTCTCCCGCCTTTTGAGCTTTTTGTGCTTCTGTTTTCTGGTGATCATGTCGCCTTTACAGGCTTGGTAGTGGCTCTCCTTCCCCTTTGTGCCTTTGTGCCCCAGTGCTTCTCCCCGTCCGTGTAACCTGTCCTGCCGTAGCCTTTGGGCGAAGCAGGACCCGTGGTCAACCTACCTCGTTTTGAGCATTTTGTGCATTATGTGGTTAAAAAAACTAGCATCCAGCATCCAGAACCCAGCATCCAGAACCCAGCATCCAGCATCAAGTATCCAGCACCCTCCACCTCTGTGCCCATCCGTGGTCAAACCTCCCCCTCTCCCGTCGCTTCCTATTCTGTCAGAATTAGGGAATTGCAAAAATCCTGGACTTAATGGGGCTGGCCGGTTTTTTGTTAAAGAGGTTTTCCATGCTACTGGTTCACAAGAAATCTTCATTTTTATACCTTCCGCTCGCCTTGGCCGGGCTGGTCAACACCGGGCTGCTACTTCCGGCTTCGGATGGACTGGAGCATTTTGAAAAGAAGATCCGGCCGCTGCTAATGGACCATTGCCTTTCCTGCCATGGTCCGGCCAAACAGGATGGCGGCCTTCGTTTGGATACAAAAATGGGTTGGGTGACCGGCGGTTATGCTGGTCCGGCCATCATCCCGGGCAACGCCAAAGACAGTCCCCTAGTCCAGGCCCTGCGTTTTCAGGGCCCTTTCCAAGGGCATCCCCAACATGGCCTTACCAAGGAGCAAATCATCGACTTGGAATTCTGGATCCAAGCGGGAGCTCCCGATCCACGGTCGGACAAGACTGACTGGCAAGCGCTTCCCAACTATCAACGAGGCAAGGATTTCTGGTCTTTCCAGCCCATCATCAAGCCGGAGGTTTCCCGGGCCAAAGACCATAAATGGGCCTACGGAGCCATCGACCAATTCGTGCGAGCCGCTCAGGAAGCAAAAGGGCTGACCCCCGTGGCCGATGCGAACAAAAACCAGTTGGTTCGACGCGCCTATTTTGCCTTGGTCGGTCTGCCACCCACCCCGGAACAAATCGACGCCTTCGAAAACGACCCCCGTCCCGATGCTTTCGAGCGCCTGGTCGATGAGCTGCTGGCCTCGCCGCACTACGGAGAACGCTGGGGCCGGCATTGGTTGGACGTGGCCCGTTTTGCCGAATCCAGCGGGGGTGGACGCACCCTGCTTTTCAAAGATGCCTGGCGTTATCGCGATTATGTAATCGGGGCCTTCAATGCCGACACGCCCTTCGACCAGATGGTGCGGGAACAAATTGCCGGAGATCTGCTTCCTTACGATTCACCGGCTCAACGCGGCCGGCAATTGACCGCCACCGCCTTTCTGGCCCTCGGTCCCACCAACTATGAACTGCAGGACAAGCAACTCCTGCGCTACGACGTCATCGACGAGCAGATCGACACCTTGGGCAAAGCGTTTTTAGGAATGACCTTGGGCTGTGCCCGGTGTCACGACCACAAGTTCGACCCGGTTCCCACCACCGACTACTATGCCATGGCGGGAATCTTCAAAAGCACCCGCACCCTGTTCAGCTATACCGCCAACGTGGCCCGATGGGTGGATACCCCCTTGCCGCTCGAAGGCGCCGAGGTGGAGCAAATGGCTGAAGTCGAGGCCATGGAGGCGGCGCTCAAACCCCGATTAAATCAAAAAAAGGCGGAACTGAGTCTGCTCACCCAAAAGGACGTCAAACCCCCAAAACCGGGCCAACCCAGCTCGATTTCGAAATTTCCCGGCATTCTGGTGGATGAACGGGCGGCCAAAACACAGGGCGAATGGAAGTTTTCCCAATATTCGCAAAACTACCTGAACGACGGTTATTACCACGACGGAAATGAACTTAAGGGAAAAAAGACCCTCACTTTCAAAACCACCCTTCCTCTAAACGGTCGCTACGAAGTGCGCCTGGCCTATGCCGAAGCAAAAAACCGTTCCACCCGTACGCCGGTGACCATCGGTCATCTCGATGGCGAAACCGTCGTGCTGGTGAACCAGCAAAGGGCGCCCACCCTCGACGGACGCTTTCACTCACTGGGCACCTTCAACGTCGCAAAGAATGGCCAAAACTTCGTGCGCATTTCCACAGGGAATACCGACGGTCACGTTGTTGCCGATGCGGTGCAATGGCTGCTGGTCGAAGACGAGAAAACCGCTTCAAGTCCCCAACGCGAAGCTTACCTCGTGGGTCTGAAGAAGGAAGTCAAGGGCATGGAGGAGGAGCTGAAACCGTTGACCGCCAAACTCGAATCCCGCCCCTTGGCCATGACGGTAAAGGAAGACCCCGAACCGAGCGACTCCGCCGTCCGCATTCGCGGAATGGAAAGCCGCAAAGGGGAGATCGTTCCCAGGGGATTCATCCAGGTTGCTACTTTGGGCGATGCTCCAACCATACCGGAAGACGAAAGCGGCCGCCGGCAACTGGCCGAGTGGATTGTGAGCCCGGACAATCCATTGACCGCGCGGGTAATGGCCAACCGGATTTGGAACTGGCTGTTCGGCACCGGCATCGTGCGCAGTGTGGACAATCTGGGGACCACCGGCGAACTGCCCTCGCATCCCGAGTTGCTGGATTACCTCGCAATTCGATTGCATGAGCACGACTGGTCGATCAAGGCCATGGTCAAGGAAATCCTGCTTTCCCGCACCTGGCAAATGTCCTCCGAAGTTGATCCCAACGCGGAAAATTTGGACCCGGATAACCGCCTGCTGACCCATTACCCCCTTCGCCGAATGGATGCCGAACAACTTCGCGACGCCATTCTGGCGGTGAACGGCGAAATCGATCTGACGCTCTATGGACCCAACATCGAAAGAGCCGGCGCCATCGACGCCGAAAGCACCGGCGCCCAACAGATCGAGTACAATTATGTTTTCAAGGACAAGCGGCGCAGCGTTTACACACCCGCTTTCCGGGTGAAACGCCATGAGCTTTTCGAGGTGTTTGATTTCGGCAACGTCAACTTCACCATGGGCCAGCGCAACGTCAGCACGGTGGCGCTGCAGGCGCTTTACATGCTGAACAATCCCTTTGTGATGGAACAATCCAAACACGCTGCCGAACGGTTGCTGGAAGAGGTGGATGACGCGGAAGCGCGCATCGACCTCGCTTTTCGCAGAACATTGGGACGACTTCCCTCAGGAAAGGAGCGCTCGCTGGTGACCGGATTCTTTCAGGATGGACAATTGGCCGATGCTGTGGATGATTGGGCTTTGCTGTTCCAATCGCTTTTCGGTTCGATCGATTTCCGATATATAAACTGACCATGAAGGAAGACCCGCCAATATGTGCCATTTCCCGGCGGGAAGCCCTGCGCAATATTGCCTGCGGCTTCGGCTACGTGGCTGCAGCGGGAATCGCCTCGCGGGAAGCCATGGGGAATTCGATCGCCAACCCGGGTTCTCTCCAAGTACCCCATATCGTGCCCCGGGCCAAACGGGTCATATTCCTCTTCATGGCCGGTGGAGTGAGCCAAGTCGACAGTTTTGACTACAAGCCGCTGCTCTATAAACGCAACGGCGAGATGCTGGACTTTACCGATCAGCGTATTCTGGCCAAAACGGGTATGGGCTCCAACCAGCGGGTTATGAAACCCCTCTGGGGGTTCAAACAGCGGGGACAAAACGGCGCTTGGGTTTCCGAGTTGTTTCCCCACATTGCCAAACATACCGACGATTATTGCATTATCCGGTCCATGGAAACTGAAGGGGTTGCCCATGGTCCTGCCACGCTCTTTCTCCACACCGGTTCCACCAACCTCATTCGCCCTTCCATGGGGGCCTGGGTCAACTACGGCCTGGGCACGGAAAATCAGGATCTGCCCGGGTTTGTCAGCCTGAGCCCGTCCATGAGCAACGGTGGCCCTCGCAACTACAGCAACGCCTTTCTGCCCCCCACTTACCAGGGCACCCCAGTCGGCCGTGCCGGCATGAAGGCCACCGAGATCAAAATCAAGAACCTCCGGAACACTGGACTCTCCCCTCAACAGCAAAAACGCCAGTTCGACCTGCTCCAGGCCATGAATCACGAGCAGTGTCAAAGCTTGCCCCACAACACTGAACTGGAAGCGGTCATCAACTCCTACGAACTGGCTTGGCGCATGCAGGCCAATGCTCCCGAAGTGATGGATATCTCGAATGAATCGGCCGCAACTAAAAAACTTTACGGCATCGACCAAGAGCCCACCGACAACTACGGCCGACAGTGCCTCATGGCCCGTCGCATGGCCGAGGCAGGGGTGCGCTTCATCCAGGTCAACTACTCCGACAATTCCAACAACCCGGCCTGGGATCAACACAACGACATGCCCAAGCACAAGGAGCATGCCTTGGCTGTGGATAAACCCATCGCCGGACTGCTCACCGACCTCAAGCAGCGCGGTCTACTGGAAGATACCCTGGTCTGGTGGGGCGGAGAATTCGGCCGCACTCCCTATGCCCAGAAAAACGGCACAGGACGCGATCACAACCCCACCGGCTTTACCGTATGGCTGGCGGGTGGAGGTGTGAGACCCGGGCTCATCTATGGACAAACCGACGAGTTCGGCCAGTACGCTGTGGAGAACAGAGTGCACATGCACGACCTCCACGCCACTATTCTGCATTTGCTCGGCTTGGATCACGAACGGCTGACCTTCCGGCACGAAGGCCGCGATTTCCGCCTGACAGATGTATTCGGCAATGTGGTTAATGATATAATTGCCTAGCCAAGAGGAGCTATCCAACCATCGATTACCCGGATGGCTTTCCCGTCGGGGTCAGGCCTGTAAATCGTGTAGGCTAATACCCGATTTCAGAGCTTGCCCGGAACAACTCCGGGCAGACCTTTCCCGCCGTAGCCTTGAGCGTAGGCGGAAGGCATCCGACCCTTCTGAAAATTAGGACTATATCAGGGTCGAGCGGATATTTATAAAGAAAATCTGCTAATTTTGGAATCGAAAGCAGTGCAGGAAATAAGCGAAGTCCACAAAGCGTAGTTGTTGACCTCCATGAATTTAACGGGAATATACTTCGGACTTCTGAAGAACTTTAACGTTCCACCCCCCATTGAGAGTCCTCCCAGATTTATTCCATTACCCTGTGCTCTCTGTGGTTGACCCCTCCTTAAATCCAGTTTCCCTAAACGCCAACTCAAACCTCGAAAATGCCCGTTGCTGCGTGAAAAAATTAGCAGGACACTCTGGCGCCGAGAGGAAAATGGTGTGAAGCTTATTATTAACCGAAAAAGAATCTACCGGTTCCTATGTTCCATCGGCATCGGTTGTCTGACACTTTTTGTCATCTGGGGTTGCGCCGAGAAGGAAAAAGAGCCCCCCCCCATCCCCGAAGTGGAAGCTCCCGTTCCTGAACCCGAAGCTCCCGTTCCTGAACCCGAATCTCCCGTTCCTGAACCCGAACCCAAGCCAGCGGCGGCAGCGAAACCTGAGTTCCGCGCCGTTTGGGCTTCCCTGCTAGGCCCGGGACTGCGATCCCCGGAAGAAATCCGGCAACTGGTAGACGCCGCCCGTCGGTCCAATCTCAATACCATTGTAGCCCAAGTGCATCGGGAAGGCGCGGCAATGTTTCGTTCCAGGCTGGCGCCGCGGCACGCTTCCATTGCCAGACGGCCCGCCTTTGATCCTCTGGCCACTCTGCTGAAGGAAGCGCGGGACACTTCGGAAGGGAAACCCCGCTTGGCTGTCCACGCCTGGTTCAACGTTTTCAGGATCGGCCCGCAGGACGATTACCTGAAATCTACCCCTAAACCAATTGTTTTGGCTCATCCCGACTGGTATACTCGAAACCGCTCCGGTGAACTCCAATTCGAACTCGACCCCGGGCTCCCCGCCGTGCAGGACCACCTGTTGGCCGTTATCGAAGAGTGCCTGATAAATTACGAAGTGGACGGCATAAACTTGGATTATATTCGGTATTTTGGCAATGATCGCGGTTATAACCTGTTGGCTTTAGAGCGATTTCTCCGGCGTACCAACCGGGAGGATATTCCCTCTCCCGACGATGAGGTATGGAAGGATTATCGCCGCAACCGAGTAACCGAATTTGTCAAGCGTTGTGCCATTTCAGTATGGAGGCATCGGCCCGGCGCCATCTTCAGTGTAAATGTAGTTGGTTGGGGCCCGGCCCCGATTATCGATTTTTCCGAATCTCGTCCCTATATCGATGCCTTGCAGGATTGGAGGGGTTGGTGGGAACAGGGCTTGGTCGATGCCGCCTTTCTCATGGACTACAAACGGGAATGGGTTGAACTCCAGGCCCTCGATTTTCGCAATTGGGCCGATTATACTCTAGGGCTGATGAAGAGAAGTCTGAGAGGCAGGTTGATAGTGGGCATCGGGGGTTACTTTAATTCCCGGGATGACGTGCTCGTCCAATATCGCGAAACAGTGGGGAGGGGTTTGGACACATGCCTTTTCAGTTACGACCGGCCCACCCAGGAAGCCTCCGAATCCTCCGGCCAACTTCTAGCCAACCGCTCCCCTATCTGGACCATAATCGGGGAAGATATCTACCCCAATCCAGCGTCCCCTCCCCCGCCGGATTGGCGCGACCGACAATCCTTTATTGCAGGTTATTTGAAGGACTCTTCGGGAAAACCGGAGGCCGGTATTCTGGTGGCCCTTAAGGGAACCACCTACCGAGTGATAAGCGATGGCTCAGGATTTTTCGCATTTTACGCCCTACCCCCCGGCAATTATCAATTGCGAGTTTCCGACCACCCTCTCGACGGCAAATCCATAGACGCCCTCCCTGGAAAGGTGACCTGGCTGGATGAGGAAAGGCGCCAGGGGGCGCCAATTAGGAATTAAGAATTAGGAATGAGGAATGGGGGAGAGAGGGAAAACCGCAGATGACGCGGATGAACACAGATTCAAATAACGGAGGGGGGACATTCCTGTCCCCCACCCAAAAGGCATCCCTCTTCTTCCTTCTTTGCGTTGCTTAGCGCTCTTTGCGAGAGTCCCTTCCTAATCAAATTAACTCTCTCTCCCTCACTGTGTTCTCTTATGTTGGTTTCTTGTCCTCAACATCCTTTGTTTCAAAATATATGGAAACCCTGGACGCTCCCTCGTCCTATACAGCCAGACTTATTCAGGAAATTGTGGATATGGATGGATCACGCATTATAGAGGCCAATTTTGATATTTCTCTGGTGTGGGCAATTAAGCCTGATTCGCACGGCAGGTTTCCGGGGTATTAGGCCGTCTGAACGACTTCAAAAATTATATGCCGGAATGAATATTCTGCTGGATACCCATACGGCTCTGTGGTTTTTGGCCGGCGACTGCCCCTAAAGCGACCGACAGCTATTCCTCATTGTCGTAGTAACCTGCCTCCTTCAAATAACCAAGTTTAAGGTCGGGCAAAATGAGCGTCTTTCCCGTGTCCGGGTAGGTGACAACTTCCACCAGAGTGTTGTCGGCAATTACGTAAAATACCAGGTCGCTATCGCCGTCGTTCAGGATTTGATGGGCTTGACCGGCAGCAAACTGGAAATGATCCCCAGCCTGAATAGCATGCCATTCGTCGTTTTCGTCTCGGAATTTCCCCGATCCGGAGAGAAAAATATAGTATTCCCACTGACAGGAATGAGAATGGTATGGGTAGTTCTTTTTCCCCGGTGGTATACGGGTCAGTTCGACATCAAAGGGCGGACCGCCTTCCCAAGGTCCGGTGATATAGCTTTCATCCCCGCGCATTCCCATGGAAATGTGTTTGCCGGTCATCTCAAATGAACCCCTCGGGGATCGTCTGTGTTGAGCCGGCACTTCAGTTTCGTTTATCTTGTCCATGAGAAGAAAGTTTTAAAATCCCGGGAGAAGGTTCAATAAGGAATCAGGAATGTTTCATTTTGTGTTTCAGTAGTGGAGCCGGACTGTTTTGGTCGGTCGCCTTCCCTTGGAGGTGATACACTATGGTTAAAATCCCAAGCCCTTGGCCTTGGTTTGCACTCGCAGGACGTAAGTGTCGGCGGTGATAAATAGCATGGATCCGTCTGATCCGCCGAAGGTGCAATTGCTGGTGGCCTCACCGGTTAGAATGTGGCCGAGCAGCGTAGCCTCGGGATTGAAAACGAGAATCCCACCAGGCCCGGAGGCCCAAATATTTCCCTCCGCATCCACGGCCAGTCCATCGGGCAGGCCTTTTACCTCGGGGCCCTGATGGGGGGAGGCGTCGTAGAAGAGCCGGCCCTCACCGATGGTTCCATCAGACTCGATGGGAAAAGAAGTATAGGTTGGGATATCGGGATGTGACTGGGCCACATAGAGGGTTTTTTCGTCGGGTGAAAGTCCGATTCCGTTGGGACGTTCGATTTCCTTGGTTAGCAGCACCACCTCCCCCGAGGGGCGCAGCAGGTAGACTCCACAGTAATCCATTTCCCGGCGAGGGTCGGTAAACCTATCCGGCAGGCCATAGGGTGGATCGGTGAAATACAGGTTCCCATTGGAGGCCCGGATCACGTCATTGGGGCTGTTGAAACGCTTGCCCCTGTAGTTATCTGCCAGGGTGCGTTTGCCCCCGTCATGAGTCATGATAGATAGACGCCGGTCGCCGTGTTCACATGATATGAGACGGCCTTCCGGATCGAACATCAATCCGTTGCTACCCGGTTCCCGGCCGTAATCGGTGATACCGGTGTAACCCGATGGGGAAAACCAGGCGCTTACCCCTTCTCCCTCAACCCATTTCATAACGGTATTGCTGGGAATTTCGGAAAATGCCAGGAATTGTCCCTCTTTGTTCCAGGCCGGTCCCTCCGACCAAGTAAAACCCGACGTGATCACCTGTATGGGAGTATCGGTGTCCAGGAGATGATCCAGGTCGTTGTGGTATTTGACAATTTTCCCCAGGGTGGGAAAGTTGGTGGAATCCTGGGCGAGGAGCCCGGAGCAAATGGACAGGGATAACAGTATCGAAAAAAAGTGTTTCATGATGGCGGGTGAAGTTTGATGTGGCGGAGAAATTTAAAAATAATATTTAACAACGCTTCCTTTGGTCGCTCGATCCGGCTTTGCCGGAACAGGATCGCTTCGCGAGACACAGGAGTTTAAAAATTAGCCGCAAAGAGACGATGCTATAGAAAAACCACGGATAAGGAAATAGGAATTAGGAATGAAAATTATCCGTGTCAATCCGTGTAATCCGTGGTTTCCTTCCTTATTCTCAAGAAAAATGATGCAAATCAGAATCCAACAACTGGTTGAGCAGGGACTATGGCCTGCAGGATAATGCGAAAATCAACCTTTCAGTCCCGTTGGGTTCCGATGCCCTGGATGATTTCGGTGGGTCTGCTCTTCCTTTGCGGTGGTTGTTCCCTGCGCGAAATGGCCCTGAACCAGGTCGGTGACCTCCTGGCGGAAACCGGCGCCACCTTTACCTCGGATGAGGATCCCGATTTGGTGGCCGATGCCCTGCCCTTCGGGCTCAAGTTGATGGAGTCGGTCCTGGCCGAAACGCCCGAACACATCGGCCTATTGCTGGCTACTTCGAAGGGCTTCACCCAGTACGCCCATGCCTTCGTTTATTTGGACGCGGTACAGATGAGATCGGTCGACTACTACCGGGCTCGCGAATTGGAACTGAGGAGCAAAAAACTCTTTCTCCGGGCCAGGGATTATGGTTTGCGGGGCCTTGAGGCCAAGTACCCGGGGTTTGGGCCATCCTTCAAGGCCGACCCGCGGGCAGCCGTGCAGCAGGTGGACATCGGAGGGGTCGGATTGCTTTTCTGGACTGCGGCTTCCTGGGCCAGCGCTGTAAATGTGGACAAGACGGACGCCTTCCTCTTGGCCGATCTGCCCAAAATCGACGTGTTGGTGGATTGGGTCCTCGAACTGGATGAAAATTTTGAAAACGGCGCCATCCACAGTCTCCTGGTCAGCTACGAAATGGTGCGGCTGGCCAAAGAGGGCAACCCGGAGGATCGGGCTTATGACCACTTCAGGAAAGCGGTGGCCCTATCGGGAGGGTTTGATGCTGCCCCCTACATTTCATACGCCACCTCGGTTTGTGTGCCGACGGAAAGAAGAGAGGAGTTTATCCAGGTATTGAATACAGCATTGGGGATTGATCCCCATGTTAAACCGGAAATTACCCTATCCAATATCCTGATGCAGGAGTATGGCCAATGGCTTCTGGATAACGTGGATGATTACTTTCTCCCGCCCCTTGATCCTCTTAGTAAAAATGAAAAATTCAGCCCGTAGTAAACTCCTTATCTTCCTATCCGGAATGGTCCTGGCATCGGCCTGGTTGGAGGCCGTCAACATCAAGGTGGCTACGGTAGCGCCCCGCGGAACATCCTTTCACAATTTCCTCGAGGAATTAAACACCCAATGGGCCAAAGCTCCGGAAGAACCCGTGCGCATGAATATCTACGCCGGCACCCAGGGCGGAGAGGTTGCCATCGTCAAACGAATGCGCATCAACCAACTGCAAGGCGCCATGCTTTCCGCTATCGGGTTGGCCCAGATCGACGAGTCCGTTACCGCCCTGCAATTGATGCCGATGCAATTTCGCAACTGGGAAGAGGTCGATTTCGTCAGAACGGCCCTGAAGGAAAACCTGGAGAGCCTGTTTCTGGGCAGGGGCTATGTCGTTTTATTTTGGGGGGATGCCGGTTGGGCCCGGTTTTTCTCCAAAGAACCGATTGCCCATATCGAGGACCTGAAATCAATGCGGGTAGGCGCTTCTCTGGGCACGCCCAAGGCCACTGAGTTGCTCAAAAATTACTATACTCCAGTCACCTTGGATCCCAGTAAAACGTTGTTGGCCCTAAAAAATGGCATGATAGAAGCGGTTCCGGCTCCGCCCTTTTTAGCCAATGCCACCCAACTATCCACTGAGACCGGTTTCATGCTGGATATGAAGTGGGTGCCGGTTGTGGGCGCTATGGTGGTGACGAAGAGGACCTGGGACCGGTTGCCTCAGAAAACTCAGGCCTACCTGAAGCAGACTTCGGTGGAAATGGGGAAAAGGATCCGGCAAGCCAGCCGGAAAGAGGACGAAGAGTCCATTCAAGCCATGGTGGAAAAGCAGGGCTTGGTCATCAACTCCTTAACGGAGGAGGCATGGGCCTCCTGGAGGAAGGAAGTGGACCTCAACCAATCGAATATTCGGGGTGAAATCGTGCCGGAAGATGTCTACGATATTGTGATGCGGAAACTGAGGGAATTCAGGAAAGAGGGTTCTGCTCAATAGCCTCGCAGTTCGGGGATTACCTCTCATGAAACGGGTCATTTCATTTTTCCTTTCCAGGGAAAATGGATGGTTGAAATGGATTCACCAGTTGGAGAATTTTTTTCTCTACTGTTGTTTATTTTCTCTGATGCTCATCGGGGTATCGGAGTTGTCCGTGGTCCAGGGGGTCCTGGGAAAATACCGTGTAGCAGGGGCGGAAAACCTGATTCGACACATCACTCTGGCTTTGGGGATGGCGGGGGGATTGATAGCCGCGCGCGAGGAAAAACTCCTGGCCATCGCCAGCATCCGGGATTTATTGCCGGAAAAATATCGCGGCGGGATTAATTTATTTACCGGATTTATCGGGATCGGCCTATCATTTTGGCTGGGGATAGCCTCCCTCGAATTTGTGGAGGCGGAGCGGGAATTTGGTGAAAAGTTGCCCATAGGCATTCCGTTCTGGTGGTTTCAGGCCTTTCTTCCCATCGGGTTTTTCGGCATTGCCCTGCGGTTGTTTCTGCGAAACGCGACTACCCTTCCGAAAGGATTTCTAACCGCCGGTTTGCTGGTAGCAATGATGGTCATCGTTTGGCAGCAACCGGCGGAGGCCCCCAAAATCGTTTGGCCCTACCTGGCCGTTCTGGGATTGGCCACTCTCCTGGGCACGCCCATCTTTGTGGCCATAGGCGGCGCCGCAGTATTGCTCTTCTGGGGGCAAGGAGATCCCGTCGCCTCGGTGTCCCTAGATCATTACGACCAGGTAACCAATCCGCTTTTAGCCACCTTGCCCCTGTTTACCTTGACGGGATTTTTTCTGGCCTACAGCGATGCCTCGCAACGCCTGGTTAATTTTTTTCACGCCTGGGCCAAACAAATCCGCGGTGGCGAAGGCATTGTGGCCATCTTGGCCTGCGCGTTTTTTACCGCCTTCACGGGAGGTTCGGGGGTGACCATTCTCGCTCTGGGGGGAATATTGCTCCCGGTGCTGATAGCAGGCCGTTACCGGGAGAACGAGGCCATCGGGTTGCTCACGGGAGCCGGTTCTCTGGGTATTCTTTTTCCGCCCTGTCTACCCCTGATCGTGTACTCGATCGTGTCCGGGGTGGGTATGAACGAAATGTTTCTCGGGGGAATAATTCCAGGCCTTCTCATGCTTTTGCTCACCTGCATCTGGGCGGTCTACCTGGTGCGAAAATCCGGAGGGCAGCGTGAGACTTTTTGCCTGAGAGAAGCGCTGCGGGCTACCTGGGAGGCCAAATGGGAACTCGCCTTGCCGGTCATACCTATCGTGCTGATCTTTGGCGGATTTGCCCTCCCCGTAAACGCCGCCGCGGCAACCGCTTTTTACGCCTTTGTCATCGAAGCGTTTGTGCATCGGGAGCTAAAGTTCAAAACTTCGCTGAGAAAATCCTTGTCGGAATGCGGATTACTGGTGGGGGGCGTCCTGCTCATCCTGGGTACCGCCATGGGATTTACCAACTATTTGATCACCGAGCACGTTCCCGACAACACGGCCATCTGGTTGAGTGAAAGTATTGAGTCGAAATTCCTCTTTCTCCTCTCTCTCAACCTGTTTCTCATCGTGATCGGGTGTCTGATGGATATTTTTGCCGCCATCATCGTCATCACTCCCTTGTTGCTGCCGGTGGGAACGGCCTTCGATATTCATCCCATGCACCTCGGGATCATCATCCTGGCCAACCTGGAACTCGGATTTCTCACCCCACCGGTCGGGATCAACCTCTTTATATCCTCCTATCGGTTTAACAAGCCCATACTGGATGTGGTGAAATATTCCCTGCCGGTGTTCTTTGTCCTGCTGGTGGGTGTGTTATTGATCACCTACTTCCCCATTATTTCCCACTTCCTGCCCGGGCTGGTTGGGCCCTAAAGGGGTCAAGACGTAATGGCGCTGCTTAAGCGCGTTTGTAGAGGAATATGGTATGGACGCCAGTCGGGGTCATGCCGTAGAAAAGTGATGCCTTCCGAAAGAAAAAGGTCAGGTCTTAAAAACTGTATTCCGTTGTACTCCATACACTTTTACAAGACGACTGACCCTGTAAGGCATAACTTTTTTCGTCTTGACCCCTTCTTCTCCGAGATGATCGAACATTCCAAAACCCGCTTGACCAAGCGCCATTCAGGTTTGACCCCTTTACTCTGGCGCGGGCGACAAGGAAAATACGGTGGAAGCGGGAGAGCTACATTTCGCAATTTAACCTTGGCGAATGGGCTCATCCTTACTGGAATGCCCAGATCTTTTGAACCGTGACTGATTCATCTTCCTCTCTATCATCCGGCGAAACGGATACTCGCCCCAATATCGTTTTTATCATTACGGACCAGCAGCGTATGGATACCATTCGCGCTCTGGGTTACGATTTTATGGAAACTCCCAACCTGGACCGGCTGGTGGAGGAAGGGGTCACCTTTACCAATTGTCACATCACCGCGGCCAGTTGCGCGCCTTCGCGGGCCAGTTTATTTACCGGCTACTACCCACACACTTATGGCGTCTTAAAAAATGCCGACCTCTGGCGCCACAGTTGGGTGGAAAACCTGGCGGAAGCCGGGTACAAGTGCGTCAACATAGGAAAGATGCACACCTATCCCTACCACACCTCGATGGGGTTTCACGAACGCTATGTGGTAGAAAACAAGGATCGTTACCTGGAAGAGCGCTACTATTTCGATGAATGGGATAAGGCCTTGCGTTTCCGTGGTTTGGTCAAGCAACAGAGGGAAGGTTACCGGAAAAGATCCGATTACGCTAAACGATTGGGAGCATTCGAATGGGATTTGCCCGAAGACAGTCACCCCGATTTCTTTGTCGGCGATCTGGCCATCTGGTGGTTGAAAAGCAAGCCGAAATCCTCCCCTTTATTTCTTGAAATCGGCTTCCCGGGACCCCATCCTCCCTATGATCCCATCCCTCGCTACGCCGAATCCTACCTGAAAAAGGATCTGAAAATCCAGCCCTTGCGGAAAAAGGATTTGGAAAACCAGCCGGAGGCCTACAAGGAATTGCGCCGCCATAATGTGGAGGTCGATCACGATTCCGTTCAGTGGGATCTGCATCCCACGCATGAGCAACGGCATCGGCAACGGGCATATTACCACGCCAATGTCACCATGATTGACGAAAAGGTCGGCCAAATCATAGAAGCCCTGGAGGAAAAGGATTACCTGGATAACACGGTGCTTATATTCACATCGGACCACGGGGATTGCCTGACTGATCATGGGCACAGTCAAAAATGGACCATGTATGATCAAATTACCCGTGTGCCGACCATCGTATGGGCCAAGCCCGGTTCAAAAGCCGGAAAATTCCTATCGGGAGAAGGTCGACGCGTTGATGGGCTCTGTCAGCTCATGGACCTGGGTCCCATGATTTTGGAATTGGCCGAAATAGAGCCGCCTTCCTCAATGGAAGCCAAAAGCCTGTTGCCCGCGGTCAAAGGGGAAGCTTGGCCGGAGCGTGACTATATCTATTGCGAACAGGCCCAAGACGGAATTTTTACCGGCAACCTCTTCCAAACCATGATCCGCGACCGCGACTGGAAACTGGTCCATTTCGCCGACGCAACTTATGGTCAATTGTTTGACCTGAAAAATGACCCTGAGGAATTCAATAACCTTTGGGACGAACCCGATTGCGCCGAGAAGAAATCCGAACTCCTCAATATCCTTCTCAATTGGCGCATACGCAGCAGCGTGCAAGCTCAGAGCCTCTGGGAACGCCACCGCTGATTGTAACCCGCATATCTCACTACCGAGCGAATGCGGTCTGGAGTAATGGTTTTAAGTTGTAGGAGCGGCTTTACGCCGCGATTGCTTCGGGGCTGTTTCGTGGGATCGCGGCGTAAAGCCGCTCCTACTCGGAATGAAGTTTCAAATCCCGGTTTCTGGGATAGGCTCTAACTAGCGCCAGCCGTGGGCATTCTGGACGGAGATCATGGCGGCCAGGATGGTATTCCAGGTTTGGGGTTGGAAGAGGGTTTCGTTGGGGAACATGCACCCGTCCCAGCAAATGTGCTGAATTTGTTTCCTGGGTTGGCCATTCTCGGTGAGCCAAAAACCGGCCGCCCAGGTAATATCGAGTTTACCGTTGGGATCGTCCGCCAAACAGTGTTTGCCCGTCTTGTCGTGAGAGCCCGTGCCATGGACGGTGCCATCGTTTTGGGCGACGTGAAAATCGATAGTGAAGGGCCGCAGGGCATCGGTCATTTCCTTATAGGCTGCGGCGAAAGCCTCCTCGTCCTCCCAGGAAAAGTCCTCCGGAACGATGCGGTGTTCATCGGCGTTGTAGCCCAGGAGATAGAGCATGGAGTGCGCGAGGTCGGCCTGAAATCCGAGGGCATCCCCGGCGTCGGCCAGTTCAAAAGTCCGCAGCATCCACTTCCAACTGTGCATTCCGCCCCAGCAAATTTCGCCTTCCGCGGCCAACCGCTCGCCGTGGTCGGCTGCGATGTGGGCCGCTTCCCGGAAAGTCCGGGCGATAAGGGCGGTGTTGCCCTTGGGGTCCTTGCTCCAGGATTCCACATCGTTGGCCGAATCGATGCGAACGATACCATAGGGGCGCACACCCAAATCACGCAGCTTCGCGCCAATCGCACAGGCCTTCCGCACCTGGGTGAGGAATTTTTTTCGATCCTCCCCGCTACCCATGGCTGAGCCGCCCCCGGTCACATCCCAGACCGGAGCCACGATGGAACCCGCTACCAGGTCGAAACTGTTCAACTGATCGGCCAGGGCTTTCAGGTCGTCATCGGTCGAGTCGATCGACACGTGCGGCTCGGAAATAAACAAATCCACCCCATCGAATTTACGGCCGTCGGCCTCCGCATTTGCGGTATACTCGATCATCTTATCCAGGCTTATAAAGGGTTCTTCCTCCGATCCTTTGCCGACTACCCCCGGCCAGGTGGCATTGTGTATTTTAGGGAAGGTTTTACTCATATCAGGGTACGGTTTTTTTGTTTGAAAGATGTTACAGTAACAGCGCCTGTGGTCATCATAATGGAGTATTTGGCTTTCCCCTTCATGCCCAGCCAAAAATGCGCCAAAGGGGAGTTTTCCCAGAGGAAACCAGGTGGAATGGACCCACTTGGGAGGGAAACCCGCCTCCGGCCGGGCGGGAAAGAAAAAGAACTCCTTGAAATAGTGGAAAAAGGCGTTTTCATGGCGCGACCAAATGAGGTTGAATTTCACAAAGATGCACGGAGCCGGAAACGACTTCGTTATGGTGGAAAATCTGGATGGGTCAGTTCGGTTGACCACCGGACAGATCGCCCACCTTTGTCATCGCCGATTTGGAGTGGGGGCGGATGGTCTGGTGCTCCTGGAAAAAGGCCCATCGGAGGAAGTGGACGCCCAAATGATTTATTTCAACGCCGATGGTTCCCGGGCCGAGATGTGCGGGAATGCGGCCCGTTGTTTTACCGCATTTGCCCTTTCCCATAAAGTGGGAAGTCCTTTGGGCCTGAGCTTCCGCACGGATGCGGGCGATTTGGCATCCAGGGCAAAGGGCGGGCAATACACCGTGGAAATGACCCCGGCCTCAGATTTGCGGCTGAATTTCACCCTCCATCTCTCCACCGGCCCCGCCCTTCTGCACTTCGCCAATACCGGGGTTCCGCACGTGATAAGGTTTGTCCCCGACGTGGAGGAGGTCGATATCGTGGCGGAAGGTTCGGAACTGCGTTATCACGAGGAATTTTCTCCCCGTGGAGCCAATGTCAACTTTGCCCGAGTCAACCGCAACGGCGTAATCGTGCGCACTTATGAACGCGGCGTGGAAGACGAAACCCTCGCCTGTGGAACCGGTGTGGCGGCAGTGGCCATCGTGGCCCACCTCGTTCACAACGTGGCCAAGCCCGTCCACCTGAAAGTGGCTGGAGGCGATACCTTGTCGGTAGATTTTCAGGTGGAAGGAAACTCCATCGAAGAGGTGACCTTAACCGGTCCGGCCACAGTCGTTTATAGCGGAAAAATCGAGATTTAATCCAAAGTTGGGGGAAAGGGGATCTGCCGTGTGGAAATCAGGCGAAAGCGGCGACCCAATCCGGGTTTTCCGGACCGAAGGTTTTGAGCATGACGATGGGATCGGTGGGAGACGGGTTGTGAATGGTTACTCCGGCCCGCGCTGTTGATTCGGTTACAAAGTATTCATCGTGGGTCAATTGCCCGAATCGAATCATGGTGGGTGTTTCGATTGGCCACGCCCCCATGGCGCCGTGTCCCTGCATCATGATAAGGCTGTAGCATGCGGCATTTTTTACGGTTACCGTCCGGCCCGGAAGCACGGTAAGCTCTGTGGCACTGTAGGCGGTATTGCGGTAGGCGATCCATTTTTCGTCGTAACCGTTTTCCTGGGCCTCCTGGGTGGAGGAGAAAATTGATATGGGTTCCATGAAATGGTTTTCCACAAAATTGGGATCGACGTTGGCTTCCCAATCCAACACTTCGATGAGGTATTCGCAATCTCCCTGTTTTTCTTTCGGGCAGTCCTTCCACAGCAATTCCTCGGGAACGACTTGGTGATTGACCACCGATTGATACATGGCGAAGACGTCGGATGCCCTTTGGGGTTCAAAGGTGCACAAACTCCCCGGGGCGTGGAGGATACCGGCCGGAACATCCCACCCGGTTCCCGGATTCAACTGATAAGCTTTGGAAAAGCTGGTTATTTTGTTGTCACCCTTGGCAAAGTTTTTCAGGCATTGGAGGATCTGGTCTTTGGTCGTTCCCGGTTCACAACCAAAAAAAGTGTAAGGGAAATCCCCCCCGTAGTTGTTCACCTGGGGTGGAAAATAATAGGCCTCCGGTTTGCCCAGTTGACCCACCTTGGCGGCGTATTCGTCGGGTTGATGGACGTGGTGAGGAAGGGGTCCTTTATTGTCAAAAAATTTGGAGTAAGCGGGCCATTTCCCATATTCATCCCACAGGCGATGACCAATGATCTCTTCTTTGAGTTCGTCTATGGCATCGCGCAGGGTGATTTGCCGAGAGGCAGGACCGTCTTGGAATACGACCATGCTCAAACCTTCGTTTTTTCCAGTCAATGGGCCGTTGTCGGCCGGGGTGGTGCTGGAAAACCAGCGCTCGTCGATACCACCCCTCTCCCCCCCCAGGGCATAGTAGTCATCTGGATGGAGTTTCAGCCGCCTGCCCGGAATACAAAAGGAACGGGGGACCCAATTGGGAGCCAGACGAAGAATGCCCTGGCCTTGTCCGAGGGCGTCTTGGGCGATTTGGGAAGTCGTCATGGCAAGGAAAGAAAGCCGGACCCGTTAAACCGTCTGCCAGTTGCGGCTCTTGCCGGACTCCAGGACAGCGGCACAAACTTTGTCCGTTTGCAGGGCATCGGCAAAAGTGGGAAAGGCTCGCTCTCCCTCTTCGCCTTCAAGGCTCTTGAGAAAATGAAAGGCGCCGTGGGTAAAACTGTGTTCGTATCCGATATTCAAACCAGGGACCCACCATTTGTCCATGTAGGGGTGTTCTCCACCTGCGTTGGAGACATGGATGCTACGCCATCCGCGCACGGCCTTGTCGTCGGCATAATCAAAATAGGACAACCGATGCAAATCGTGCAGATCCCAGGCAATGGAGGCATTTTCCCCGTTGATTTCAAAGGTGTAGAGCGCCTTGTGCCCGCGGGCGTAGCGGGTGGACTCGAAGATGGCCAAGGAACCGTTGGCAAAGCGGGCCAAAAAAGCGCAAGCATCATCGATTCCAACTTTTTCCACATTTCCGGTTTCCTGGTGCATGCGCTCCTTGATGAAGGTTTCAGTCATGGCCGTAACCGAGGCGATTGGCCCGTTGATCCACAAAGCCGTATCGATGCAGTGGGCCAGAAGATCGCCCGTAACCCCGCTTCCCGCTGCGTTCACATCAAGTCTCCACAATCCTTCGCCACCTTGGGGAAGATCGGCGTCGATAGTCCAATCCTGAAGGAAGTTGGCGCGATAGTGAAAGATTCGCCCCAATTTGCCACTTTGAACAATGTTCTTGGCCAGGGCAACGGCGGGGACAAAGCGGTAATTGAACCAAACCAAATTCGGAACTCCGGCCTTTACAACCGCTTGCACCATTTCCCGACTCTCCTCCGGGTTGCGGCCCAGGGGTTTTTCACAGAGCACCATTTTGCCCGCCTCGGCCGCGGCAATGGCAATGTCGCGATGCACGTTATTGGGTGCGGCGATATCGATGGCGTCTACGTCGTCGCGTTCGATGAGCCTGCGCCAATCCGTTTCATAGCTTTCATATCCCCAATTCCGGGCAAAGGATTTGAGACGTTCTTCGTTCCTGGCACAGGCCACCTTGAGGACGGGTTCATATTCCGTTTCAAAAAACTTGGAAACCTGACGGTAGGCGTTGGAGTGGGTTCTACCCATAAATCCGTAACCGATTACACCGATATTGAGTTTTTTCATAGTCCTTATGTGCGGAGGGTTGTGGTTTTCATTTCATGGCGATTATTCGAAACTCTTTTTAAGTGTCACGATTTTAAATTTCGGAATAAAAACATGGCCGGAACCGGGGCCGCATCAAATCCACTTCCTGTGACCGTGAGCCAAGGATCTGGCCAATTGCTTGGCAAAGAACGGCCCACGGTAAATCCATCCGGTATAGATCTGGATCAGGGAAGCGCCGGCATCGATTTTTTCCCCGGCGGACGTGAAATCCATAATTCCACCGACTCCGATGATGGGAAGCTTTCCCTGAGTGGATTTGCTGATGTAACGAATAATATCGGTGGACCGTTTTCGCAGCGGCCTTCCGCTCAACCCCCCCGGCTCAGATCGGGTTCTCAATTGAACGGGCCGAGTCACTGCCGTGTTGGTGGCAATGATCCCATCGTAATTCAGGCCCAGGACCGTCTCCATAATGAAGTCGATTTCCCGGTAGGTCAGATCGGGGGAAATTTTCACCAGCATTGGGATGGGTTTGGTTCCCAATTTTCGGGCGCGCTCATAATTGGCAGTGGCCAGCTTTTCCAAAAGGGCTGGCAAATATTTCGATCCCTGCAGCTTGCGCAAATGCGGGGTGTTGGGACTACTGACGTTAATGGTAAAAAAATCGGCGTGTTCGGCCAATAGATGATAGGATTTCAGATAATCATCCGCCGCCTGCTCAAGGCGGACTATCCTCGATTTTCCAATGTTAACTCCGAGAGGAATCCGCTTGAGGTTTCTTCGAATCTGCTTTCCCAACCGTTTTTCGATGAAAGCGGCCCCATCGTTGTTGAAACCCATTCGGTTGATCAGGGCCTCCTGTTCGGGATAACGGAAGAGCCGGGGCCGAGGGTTGCCTTGCTGAGGGTGATAGGTCACGGTTCCAATTTCGACGTGACCAAAGCCCAAGGCGCCGGCCACGGGCCAAAATTTGGCATTCTTATCCAACCCGGCGGCCAGGCCAACACGGTTGGGGAATTGCAACCCGAACAACACGATAGGTTTGCTCCGGGGCGGCCTTAGGTTGCGCCATTCCATCATGCGGCAAAGCAAGGGAAACCGCCCCAGAAATTGCAATAAGTGGACCGCTCTCTCGTGAGCTTTTTCCGCCTCCTGACGAAACAGAAAGGGACGGAGGACAGATTCGTAGAACTTACCCATGGAAAAGGAGCCTCCTTAATGAAAAAAATTTCCCAACTGGGAAAGAAAATTTCAAAAAAATCTTGTCTTTGCCGGGAAGGGCTCAAATTGAAAGAGGTGGTAAGATACCTACAACTATTAACCACCGGGAGACCGGCTTCCGATACCATCTATCCAATAGTCTTATGCCTGCAAGATTTCCGGAACTAAAATGGTTGATTGCTTCGCCGGGGAAAGATTTCAACTGGTGGGTCAAAGAAGTGAGCGACCCCTTCCATTGGGATTTTGACGGTTTGGGAATAATCGATCCGAGGCAGTGGAATTATTTGATGGATCACATGGATCCGCTACGCGAATTCGGCCTGGATACTGAGTTGGTGGAGAGAGCGTTTATCGGGTTCACCATCGAAAAAAATCTGGGCGAAAACCGCATCCGCATGACCCGCAGCTCCGATTTGATCCTGGATAACGAGACCGCGCTTTTTGTCCTGCCTGACGTAGTAAACGAGGAAAACGGCCCTTACGCGGAATTTCTCGACCACATCACCACGCTCCGCATAGAGCAACTCAACGACCTGATTGAATTTGAACAAAGCCTGACTCGGCCGGATTTGGAAGAGGTATTGCGGGACGAGATGACCAATCTCGATTTCGAAGGGAGAGGTTTACACCACTTCACTGAAATCACCTTCATTCTGGAGTACGTTCCGGCCGGGTACGACCAGGAGGAGGACCCCGAAGAGGAGGGAGAACCTTCGGATGAGGATGATATTGCCCGGGACATCCCCGATCTGACCGAAGCCGAGGAAGCCATCCCGGAGGACGATACCATGCGGTGGGACGAGGAACAAGAAGGAGAAGAAGAGGTTTAATCCGTGGTTTATTTGGTAATCCGCGGTCAAGATTTAAGGATCCGACTATCTGGCACGCCAAAGGCTTGAATCCATTGGGCGCATCTCCAAACTGGGGGCCATGGCAAAAATACAGATCCAACCCGAAGGGGGAGATTCCTTCACCGTAACCGTGCACAGCAGAACTACGACCATCCATCGGGTCACCTTGACGGATTCCGATTTCGGAAGGTTGAGTCCGGACGGTGGAATTAAAGAGGACTTGATCCGCCGATCATTTGAATTCCTCCTCCGACGCGAACCCAACACCAGTATTCTTTCCTCATTCGATTTACCTGTAATCGGCCGATATTTCCCCGAATACGAGGGCGTCATGGGCGAATGGCACTAAGTTAAGCGACTTTTCGAACGTATGACTATCTCGGAGAAGGAAGGGGTCAAGACGTAAAAAGTTATGCCTTTCAGGGTCGGCAGTTCACGCCGAAAGGTGGATCGTCTTGTAAAAGTGCATGAAGTACCTGTCTGCGTGCGTCGCACAGGCAGGCAACGGAATACAGCCCCGTCGGGGTCATTCCTTGAATTTTGCAGCCATGCAAAATTGCAAGGTTTGACCCCTTCTCCCCGCCAGCATCCAGCGCCCAGCGCCCAGCATCCAGCAATGGCTAAGGACCACCTCGAAGAAACTTCTGATTTATGAACGGCGCTGAATCGGTCATCAAAACCTTGATCGGAGGCGGCGTGGACACCTGCTTCATGAATCCCGGGACAAGCGAGATTCACTTTGTCTCGGCCCTTGACTCGGTGAGGGAAATGCATTCGGTGCTGTGCCTGTTTGAAGGGGTAGCAACCGGATGTGCGGACGGTTACGCGCGGGTAACGGGAAAACCGGCCGCCGCCCTACTCCATTTGGGGCCGGGTTTGGGAAACGGTATTGCCAACCTTCACAACGCCAAGAAGGCCTACACGCCGATGGTTAACCTGGTGGGCCAGCACGCCACCTCTCACCTGGTCTACGACGCTCCGCTTTCTACCGATATCGAAGGCTTGGCCCGGCCCGTTTCCCATTGGGTGCGAACGACCCAAAACGCTCGAACCGCGGCCGCCGATACGGCTGAAGCTATCGTGGCCGCCAGAACACCGCCGGGGCAAATTGCCACGCTCATTCTTCCGTCCGACGCCAACTGGGATCCGGCCGGAGGTCCGGTCAGCGCCCCATCACCCCCCAAACCCTCCCCCGCAGCCCCGGAACGAATCGCCGCGGTGGCCAAACTGCTCCGGCGGCGGGAAAAAACTGTCCTGCTCATGGGGGATCCGGTAATGCGCGATGAAAGACTGTGTGGACTGGCCGGTCGCATTGCCAAGAGCAGCGGCGCCCGCCTGATCGGAAACTGGTATGGTTCACGGATTTCGCGAGGCGCCGGAAGACCAGTGTTTGAAAGGCTGAATTATGCGGTAGATCAGTCGATCCGGATTTTACAGGGAACCCGGCATCTGGTTCTGGTCGGAGCCAAGGAACCGGTTGGCTTCTTTGCTTACCCGAATAAACCGAGCCTGCTGGCTCCCCCCAATGCCCAAATCCATCTTCTGGTCGACATAGACGAAGATATTCCCGCCGCCCTCGAAGACCTGGCCGAAGCATTGGGAGCATCCAACGTCTCCCCCGATCTGGCGCCTTTGCAGCGTCCACCCCTGCCAACAGGGGACCTTTCCCCGGAAACGATTTGGGCAACCGTGGCCGCTTTAATGCCCGAGAATGCGATCATCAGCGACGAGGCCATCACGGCGGGCCGAATGGCCGGTCCCCTCACCCAGACGGCTCCTCCCCACGACTGGCTGCACGTCACGGGAGGATCCATTGGACAGGGTCTGCCTGTGGGGACCGGCGCAGCTATCGGCCATCCGGATCGCCAGGTAATTGTCATGGAAGGGGATGGATCGGGTATGTACACCTTACAATCCTTGTGGACCCAGGCCCGGGAGTCGTTAAACGTCCTCACGGTCATCTTCGCCAACCGGACTTACCGGATATTGCAGTACGAAATGAAAAATCTCTGCGGAAAGGAGGCCGGACCAAAGTCCTCTGCCATGATGCGTTTGGATGACCCGGACTTAGATTGGGTTGCGCTTTCCGAAGGAATGGGTGTTCCGGCCAGGCGGGTCGCTACGGTGGAAACTTTCATCGACGCCTTCCGCCGGGGAATTGAAGAACCGGGCCCCTACCTCATCGAGGTCATGATCTGAACCAGGTGGCCGAGACGATGGCGGCCAAAATCACCCCTCCGCCCAGGATCTCGCGCAAAGAAGGAACTTCCCCAAGCAAAGCGAGGGCCAGTAATATTCCGTAAACGGGTTCCAAACTGCTGATGACGGCGGCCAATTGCGCTTTTACCGTGCGCATGCCTCGAACGAAGAGGGAGTGAGCCAAGGCGGTGAAGACCACACCCAATAAAGCGAGTTGACCGAAGTCCCCGGTAGACAACGTCCCTACCGAACCGCTTACTATGGGTAAAAGGAGCAGGCAAGCCACGGCATTTTGGTAGAAGGTCAGTTTCAGGGCTGGGTAGTTGGCCACGAATACGCGGTTCAGGACCGACAAAATGGCAAAGGTGAATCCCGAAAAGGTCCCCCACAAGACCCCGAGAGTAAAGCGATTGGAAAGATCGAATTCAGGCAGGACCAGGGCCAAACCGAAAAAGACGATTACAGAAATGAAAAGGTCGAAAAAGCGAATCCGCTCGGCAAAGAACAAGGGTTCCAGGAAGGTGACAAAAATGGGAAACGTGGCGAAGGTGAGCAGTCCAATGGCCACGGTGGAGATTTGGATGGCGTGAAAGAAGGTCACCCAATGCAGGGCCAGAACAACGCCCATAAAAATGAACCCCAGCAGATCGGCCCGCCGTTTGATGCCGAACCCGATTTTCAGGACCGGTAAAAGGAGGCATAAAAAGAAGCTGGCAAAAAGGGTTCTACCCCAAACGATGACCTGGGGAGAGAGGGCGAGGGTTTTTCCGAATAAACCGGCCACCCCAAAAAGCAGCACGGCACCGTGAATCGACCATAGACCCCTCGACTTGGTATCCATCATCCCCTATCATACATATGCGCCCCGCCTTCTGAAACGAAGGCTAAATTGCAAAAACTTTTGGACCCGAATGGCTTGGGAAACCGGTTTTGACAACCCGAGGGGCGGTGCCCACATTCCAGCTATAAGCTGGCCGCTAGGGCTTTGGCGAAATAGGTCAGGATGATGTCAGCGCCGGCTCTTTTGATGCAGAGAAGCGATTCGTCCCGGCACTTCTTCAGGTCCAGCCAGGAAAGCTTTGCGGCAGCTTGAATTTGCGCGTATTCGCCGGACACCTGATAAGCTGCAATGGGAAGCTCGGTATTATTCCTCAAATCACGTATGATATCCAAATAGGGCCCGGCTGGTTTTACCATGAGGATATCGGCCCCTTCGGCCGCATCCAGTTGGGTCTCCAGGGAGGCTTCCCGTCGGTTGGCCGGATTCAGTTGGTAGGTCCTTTTATCGAGGTGGTGGGCGCCGGCAGCTTGAGCGCTGCCGATGGCCTCTCGGAAAGGACCGTAATAAGCGGAGGCAAATTTTGCCGAATAAGCGAGGATCGAGGTATGGGCATATCCGGCGTCATCCAAAGCATCGCGTATAGCGCCGATCCGACCGTCCATCATATCGGAAGGAGCCACGAAATCGACCCCGGCTTCTGCCTGTTGCCGGGCCATTTGGCAAAGGATGCCAACGGTGGGGTCATTTAATACCTCCCTACCCGATTCATCCAAGACCCCGTCGTGGCCGTGGTCGGTGTAGGGGTCGAGAGCGACATCGGTGATGACCGCCAGGTCGGGAAACGTTTCCTTAACCAGCCTCACCGACCGCAAAACGAGATTATCTTCATTCGTCGCATCGGTCGCCTTTGAATTTTTTTGGCTGGGGTCGACCTGCGGAAACAAGGCAACGGCCCCAACGCCCAATGCGAGCAGGGTTTCACACTCGCGGAGCAAGTCGTCCATGTTGAACCGGAACTGGTCCGGCATCGAAGCAATGGCTTCAGAGGGACCGGTGCCGTCCTTTACAAACAGAGGAGCGACCAGGTCATTCACGGTAAGGGTCGTTTCCTCGACCAAATTTCGAATGGCCGGAGATCTCCGCAATCGACGGGGACGCCTCGGGAGGTGAAGTTCGAAATGGGGGTTCATGGAAGGCCTGAAACAAAGGGATTGATTCGCATTAGGCAAATCCTGATAGTGCTCCCTTTTTGCAATTCCGCAATCGAATTTGCCTGGCAAGGGAATGGCCTTAGAACTGAAGCTTTACGACACCATGACCCGCACCGTTCAATCCCTGTGGGCGGAGGACGGTGAACATTTTCGGTTTTATTGCTGCGGTCCCACGGCTTATGGGCCGGCCCATATCGGCAATTTCAGGGCCTTCCTGGTGCAAGACGTGCTGCGACGCACCCTGAAGATAGTCGGCCTCAACCCCATGCACGTTCGCAATCTGACCGATGTGGACGATAAAACCATACGGGGTTCGCGTTCGGAGGGAAAAAAATTACGGGCCTTTACCCGACACTGGATTAAACAATTCCACCGGGATGCGGAAGCGCTCAATATGCTTGTGCCTCACCGGGAACCCCGCGCGACCAACCATATCGACCAGCAAATCGGGCTGGCCGGCCAACTGATTGAAAATGACCTGGCTTACGTGGCGGGGGATGGATCGGTCTATTTCAAGGTTTCCGCCTATCCGGAATATGGCAAACTGTCCCGCCTGCGGGAAAGGGAAATCTCCACCCAGGAGACGACCAGCGCGGGCCGACGCAACGAAGCGGACGAATACGACCGCGAATCGATATCCGATTTTGCCCTGTGGAAATCGAGAAAGCCCGAGGATGGGGACAATTTCTGGGACAGCCCTTGGGGACCGGGTAGGCCGGGTTGGCATCTGGAATGCTCGGCCATGAGCCGACACTACCTGGGAGACGACATTGACCTCCACGCGGGGGGAATTGATCTGTGTTTTCCCCATCATGAAAACGAGATCGCCCAGTGCGAGGGGGCCACTGGAAAACGGTTTGCCCGGCATTGGTTTCACAACGCTCACCTGTTGGTGGAAGGCCAGAAAATGAGCAAAAGCCTGGGCAACCTCTACACTCTGGCAGATTTGACAGAGAAAGGATATTCTCCCATGGAAGTGCGTTACGCCCTGATTTCCGGACATTATCGGCAACCGTTGAATTTTACCCTGGCCTCCTTGCAATCGAGTCGGAGCGCTTTGAAGCGGTTGGAGAAAGCCATCGAAGCGCACCTGAATGATAGCGGAATGTCGAAGGAGGATTTCAAAGCTCTGGCTGCTCCCCCCTTTCCCACTGGGTGGGGCCCTTTCGAGGAGGCCTGGAGAGGCTTGGCCAACGACCTGAATGTATCCCGGGCCATGGGCGGGATCTTCACAGGATTGGCCCGGCTGGCCAAAGCAAACCCGGGGGCGGCAGCTCTTGGAAATGACCTCAAAGCTCTGGCTGGAATTTTCTACGCCTTGGGCATCGAGCTGTATCAAAAAGGCGGGGAACCGCCCGCGAAAATTCCGGAAGAGTTGCAAAGCCTGGCTCGAGAACGCTGGCAGGCCAAACAGGAAAAAGACTGGGTCAAGGCGGATTTGCTGCGTAAAAGCCTCAGCGCCAGCGGTTGGCAGGTCAGGGACCGCAAAGACGGCTACGATCTCATTCCCCATTCAACCTGACTGCACCCCATCGATGAAAGAAATGTCACCCCTGGAAGAAATACGACATTCCTCTGCCCACGTCTTGGCCACGGCAGTGCTCCGTTTATATCCGGAAGCAAAGTTGGATATCGGACCCCCCACCGAGACGGGATTTTATTACGACTTTGACATCGATCACAAGTTTACGGCAGAAGATATCGGGGCCATCGAGGCGGAGATGAAAAAGGTGATCAAAGAAAATCAGCGATTCGAGCGGTTGGAAACTTCCCGGGAAGAAGCGATCGAGCTGATAAGGAAAATGGGGCAGGAAACGTATAAACTAGGCCGCCTGGACGATATTCCCGAGGGTGAAGCCATCAGTTTCTACCGCAATGGCGAGTTTGTCGACCTCTGTGCCGGCACCCACGTAAGGTATACCAAGAAGATCAAAGCCTTCAAGCTGCTCAATGTGGCCGGCGCCTACCACCGGGGAGATGAAAAAAACAAGCAACTCCAGCGCATTTATGGAACCGCCTTCCCGAGCAAAGAGAAGTTGCAACAATACCTCGATCAATTGGAGGAGGCTCGCAAACGGGATCACCGCAAAATTGGAAAGGACATGCAGCTTTTCCACATCGACGAAACGGTGGGCCAAGGACTTGTGCTTTGGACGCCCAAGGGGTCCATCATCCGAAATGAGTTGCAAACCTTTATCGCGGAGGAACTGCGCAAACAAGGGTATGATCAAGTTTTCACCCCTCACATCGGCAAATTGGATCTCTTTAAAAAATCGGGCCACTTTCCCTACTATCGGGACTCCCAATACCCGCCCGTCATCTCCCGGCAGTCGCTGGCCGGGCTTGCGGACGAAGCCAAATCCTGTGCCGAATTGAGCAACTTGCTGGAGGCTGGGCAAATCGAGGGCTATCTGCTGAAGCCCATGAATTGCCCCATGCACATCAAGATTTTTGCTTCGCAACACCACTCCTATCGCGATCTTCCCGTGCGCCTGGCCGAATTTGGAACGGTTTACCGCTGGGAACAATCCGGGGAGTTGAGCGGCATGACACGGGTGCGAGGATTTACCCAGGATGACGCCCATATCTTTTGTACTGACGAACAATTACCGGGAGAGATCCAGGGCTGCCTGGACCTGGTTGAAAGGATTTTCTCGGTCTTGGGTATGGAGGATTACCGGGTGCGGGTCAGCCTGCGGGATCAGGAATCCTCCAAGTACGTGGGATCCCCCGAAAACTGGGACAGGGCGGAAGAGGCCCTTCTCGGGGTGGCCTCAACCATGGGGGTTCCCTTTTCCCGGGAACTTGGCGAGGCCGCATTTTACGGCCCCAAGATCGATTTCGTGGTCAAGGACGTCATCGGCCGGGAGTGGCAACTAGGAACCGTGCAGGTGGATTACAACCTGCCGGAACGGTTCGACCTCAGTTATATCGGTTCCGACAACCGGCCGCACCGTCCGGTCATGGTTCACCGTGCCCCCTTTGGATCGATGGAACGGTTTTGCGGCGTGCTTATCGAACACTTCGGAGGGAACTTCCCCACCTGGCTTGCACCCGAACAGGTCCGGCTCCTGCCCATCAACGATGCCGTGCTCCCCTACACCAAAGCGGTGGAAGCCGAGCTAAAGGGGTCCAGGATTCGGGTAACCGTGGACGCCGCATCGGAAAAATTGGGCGCAAAAATCCGCCGATCGGAATTGGACAAGGTGCCGTTTGCCGCGGTCATGGGAAAAAAAGAAGTGGTGAAAGGAACCGTGACCGTTCGTTCCCGGGTGGCAAAAAGCCAAGAGGGCGTATATCCTGTAGCCGGATTCCGCGATCTCATTCTGGGTCAAGTCGCCCACAGGACGCTCCCGGAATCCAACCGGAATTAGATCCGTTTTTCAATCGTCGAAAATTCCTTAGTCGAAGGACCTAAGAGAGTCCATTTCGGTCAGGTCAAAATTCCTGTCTCTGCCCACATGTTTCCATCTTTTGGGTCTGCTAAAAGGGTCAGCCCTGAATGGCACTAAGTTAGAGTCTATCCCAGAAACCGGGATTTTTAAACGAGTAGGAAAACGAGCAGCATTTGCAGGACCAAAATTTTCTCAGTTGCGCTCGATTCGAGCCTTGCTGCGGCTTTCAAACTCACCCGGATTCAAATTATTGAGCCTGATGCCGGATTTCGGGCATGCGGCGGCCTTGCCACTGCTGGCGCCTTCTGTTTTGATCAGCGCGTGGGACGGCGCCGAAGGCTCAAGCCGCCTTAGCTTGAGCTTCGACCCTCTCTTTTCTGACTTTTCGACTGATCCAGGCGAGGTTGTGGGCGAGCACGCTCCACCCCACTGCGAGCCTGCGGTGTTTTAAGCCTTTGGCGCGCCAGACACGTCCGCCGCCGTGGTTTTTCACAATGGCAATGCGCGCCTCGGTGCTGGCCCGGCGGGTTTGCCAGCGGTAAAAATCAGGCTCCTTGAGGCGGGCTTCCAATGCGACCGGACTTTTCGGACAAATGTGGCTGCTCACCCTCACCCGCTGCAATGCCTTACGTGTAGCTGCCCCATCGAAGCCCCGGTCGGCCACGGCCCACTCCAGGTCTTGTTGCCTTTTGAGGGACTGTTGGCGCTGCACGCTTTCGATTAATTTATCTCCCTCCCAAGGAGCGGTTTTGCCGTAGAGCATATAATCAATGATCATTGCGCCGGGACTCTCGGCCATAAACAGTTCGTTGCCGAACTCGGTCTGCGCGCCCGCCTTGCCCCGCACGATTACAGTGATATCTCTTTCGTAGACACTGAGGATCTTCTTGTGGTTTTTGACCAGACGTCCGCCGATGATGCGTTCGTGGGCTTGCTCAATTACTTGGGGCAGCAAGGCGAGTTGTTCATCAATACGCCTGATGACTTGTTCGGCGCGGGCTCGGCTAAAACGGGTTTGCCTGAAACGGGCCTCCAGCAGATTGCGGTGTCGCAGGGCGTGAGCGCCGACCCGTTTGAGTAATCGTTTCATCTTGCGCAAGATCTTCTTGCGAGCCTTCGCCGCTCCCTTCTTGCGGTAAGTATGCGTCATCTCGATACAGAGCTTGTTCATGCGCCTCAGCAGGCGATCCGGTGAATCGGGCATCCGATGCAACAGGGATTCAGCCCGAATCAGTTTCACCGCTTTGAGCAAGGTGCGCGTCACGTCACCCAAAAGCGCCCAATCGACCGGAAAGTGAATGTTTGCCTCCAGACAGGTCGAATCGACCAGGCAAACCGAAAGATCCTCCGCCTGCTCCACTCCCAGTTGCCAGCAATTGCTCTGATCGCCCGCGAGCTCAACCAACCGTGTGTTGAACCCGCGCAACTGTTCATCGGTGAACAACTTCGAGGCGCGGTGCAGCGTACTCTTCGAGGTCCACCTCACCCCAACCAGACTGCGGCATCCGCAAAAATCGGTCAAAAGATCACTGCTGGCCAACGTCATGGAAAAAGCTTCAAAGCCTGGAAGACCCAGCAAATGACGCAGCAACTCCACCCGTAGCGAGTAAAGCGCAAACTGCGCTTTCCTGTTGCGCACAGCGCCCGAGGCGCCCGGCGGCAACTGCGACAAACCGAAGCGGATGGCCATTTCTTCCAACCCACCTTGGGTCAGATTATCATCGAGTTGCCGCAAATCCTCCACCAGACGGTCATAATCACGATTGCGCAAAACCGGGGTTAAAGCTGGACGAAGAAAACTTTGAAAGGTTACCGTATCAGCAGAATTGGGTTCTATTAATTCGTTCATACCAAATTATAGAAGCTCTATTCAGGGCGAATCGAGGATTTTCACCTCCTTTCGCCCGACTTTTTCTTAGCCTAATCCCTTGCCCGTCAGTGGCTTAAACCTCCTGGGATAGGCTCTAAGTTAAGCGACTATTGGAATGTTCGATCATCTCAGAGAAGGAAGGGGTCAAGACGTAAAAAGTTATGCCTTACAGAGTCAGCAGGTCACGCCGAAAGGCGGATCGTCTTGTAAAAGTGTATGGAGTACAACGGAATACAGTTTTTAAGACCTGACCCTTTTCTTTCGGAAGGCATCACTTTTCTACGGCATGACCCCGACTGGCGTCCATATTATATTCCTCTACAAACGCGCTTAACTAAGCGCCATTCAGGGCTGACCCTTTTGCCTTGTCCCGGGGCGTTCTTGGCCCGTTGGCGAGAGTCAATTTCTCAGCTAAAAATATCGCGGCATAAAGCCGCTCCTACAGATCGAATTGAGGCGGATTGAAGTTGCGGAAGAAGGGGTCCCAATTCCTAATTTATCCCCATCCGTGGTTTGAGCATCTAGGAATCTCCTGCAGGCCGGGCATCGCGCCGCATTTCTTCCTGGAAAAGTATGGTCATACCGCGGAGTTTTCGGGAAACGGCGGAATTGCTAATCGGGGACCTCTCACCGGGATCCGCTTCGAGATCGAAAAGCTCAAGTCCCGGATTCAGCCTGAGTTTCCATTTGCCCCACCGAACGGCGGCCAGCGCTCCATGACTGCCGTGGTAGAAAAAGGCGTCCAAATATTCATCCCTGCTGATCATCCCCGACCATTCCCCTGGAGGATTCCACGGGCGACGCAGGGGGATGGAGGCGTTCAGAGACAATGCTGCATCGGCATCGGGAACCGCGGTCGTTTCGCCTCTCAGAAGGGGTGCGATGTCCCGGCCATCGAGCACCCTCCCGTCCGGAACTTCAATACCGGCAAAAGTAGCCAGGGTCGGGTACCAGTCCATGGCGTGAACAACCTGGCTGGAGATACGACTCCCGGGAATTCCCAGACCTTTGCCCCAGACAATGGCTGGAACCCGGATACCCCCCTCATAGGTCGATAGCTTTCTTCCCCGAATCGGTTGTCCGGAATTGCGGCCCGGTCCCCTGCCGTTATCGGAGGCATACAAAACGAGAGTCCTTTCCTGCAGGTCCAAATTTTCCAAACTTTGGAAAATGCGCCCAACGTTATGGTCCAGCTCCTGGATGGCATCGCCGTATTCGCCCCATTGGGAAGAACTTCGAAAGGGTTCGCTCACCCCGAGAGGGTTATGTAACATGGTATGCGGGAGGTAGAGAAAAAAGGGGCGGTCCCTGTTTTCTTTCATGAAACGAATGGCCTCATCGGTATAGAGTTCGGTCAGTTCATCCGGTTCAGCCGGACGCTTTACCATGGATTCGTTCCTGATCAACGGCACCCCGCCCTCGCTATCGAAATAGACCACCTCTACGGGGTCCAGATTATGAAGTAAGCCGAAGTAGTAGTCAAAGCCCTGACTGCGTGGCAGGAAGGGTTCGCGAAAGCCGAGGTGCCACTTCCCGATGCAGCCGGTGGCGTATCCATTGTCCTTGAACAGTTCGGCCAGGGTTAGTTCATCGGGATGAATACCGGATTTCGAATCGGCCCGGTGTACCCAGATATGGTTTCCCACTCGCCGAGGATAGCACCCGGTCAGCAACCCCGCCCGCGAAGGGCTGCAAATGGGGGCGGCCGCATAATAATCGGTAAACCGGATTCCCTCCGCCGCCATTCGATCGATGTTGGGAGTTTCGACCTCGGAAGCTCCATAACAACCCAAGTCGTAATACCCCTGATCATCGATGAGAATTATAATTACATTGGGTCCGGCGAGTCCATGGAGGGCGCCCAAAGCAAGGCAAAAAATAATTGATGGAATAAACTGAAACCTGGAAAACCTGTTCAACTTCATTGGATTAATTATTTAGGTCGCGGGGGAAGGGGTCAAACCTTGCAATTGTGCATTAGCACGCACGATTCAAGGAATGACCCCGACGGACGCGCAAGGAAATTTCTGAGACACCACAATTGGTATTATCACCACCTCGCCTGGATTCCAACAGCAGTTTTCAGCCAGAAAAAAGCCGCCAAAATCTTTTTCAGTTCTCCAAAAATCCAGCGGTAGGCATGTCTCTGGGTCCTTTGCGTCTTTGCGAGAGTATATTTCTCTCAATAATAGCCTGTTGATGTACAACTAATTATGTCGATTTCAAGATCGACATATTAAAAGAACGATCGTCGCCTTTTGCCTGCTTCAGGGTGAGAAAGCCAGGAATCTAATCGAGGTCATATACTTCGACGAGCGCGATTCCGGTCGTTCCATCCTTTCCTTCAACTATCGCGGTATAGTTACCGGGTTGGAGTTCGAGAATGGCGGCCGAGCTTGCGCTGCCAGCCATCAGGTTTAGACTGCCTCCCCAGGCGTCGCGTACCTCTTGTCCCTGGCTGTCCTCCCAGTCGTCGTTCATCATCAATTCCGTACCAGCACCGTCGAGGACCGAGAGAACCGGGTCGGCCAGTGTGTTAGAAAGAGATACCGGGGGATTTGCCAGTTCAGGACCCTGAGCCTGGACCAGCACCCTCTTGGGACCGCCCCTGATAATAAAACCACCAATCATGCGCTCATCTACCGTTCCAACCAAGGCCCGGGTCGAGATATTGACGAGATCACCTCCGGTCCCTTCGGAATCGATGTCATATACTTCGACAAGCGCGATTCCGGTCGTTCCATCCTTTCCTTCAACTATCGCGGTATAGTTACCGGGTTGGAGTTCGAGAATGAGGGCCGAGCTCGCGCTGCCAGCCATCAGGTTTAGACTGCCTCCCCAGGCGTCGCGTACCTCTTGTCCCTGGCTGTCCTCCCAGTCGTCGTTCATCATCAATTCCGTACCAGCACCGTCGAGGACCGAGAGAACCGGGTCGGCCAGTGTGTTAGAAAGAGATACCGGGGGATTTGCCAGTTCAGGACCCTGAGCCTGGACCAGCACCCTCTTGGGACCGCCCCTGATAATAAAACCACCAATCATGCGCTCATCTACCGTTCCAACCAAGGCCCGGGTCGAGATATTGACGAGGTTGCCAGGAGGAGTTGCAGTTCCAACCTGAACCGAAGCGGAGGCTCCGGACCAGGAAGGGCCTCGCACTGCTCTGACGCGGTAGAGGTAATTCGTATTTTCGGCCACGGTGGTGTCCTCAAATGTGGTAACGCCGGGACCAACGGTACCGACCAGTTCCCAGACGTCGCTTCCCTCCACGGAACGCTCGATACGAAAACCGGTCTCGTCATCCGATGCATCCGTCCAGGTAAGCGTTATCATTCCGGGAGAGGCTTGTGCGGCGAGACCGGAAGGATCTGCGGGAGCAGTGCCGGAGGTCACATTTGAGGCCAAGCCGTCAGCGCTATCGGAGGACCCTCCACCCGGTTGAAGATTTTCGGCATCGGTAGTCAGAAAGATGAGCCTGTGCCCCGAGGTTCCGTCCGCCGGGGTCGTCCACGGGTCGGTGCCATCCTGGGTTCCATTGGTGTACATCCCATAGGGAACGGCCTCACCCGGCGCTTCACTGGGGAGGCTCAGGGTGGGAAACCAATAAATGGCCAGGGGATCTCCCCCACCCCAATCCCCGGAAAAAGATACCGCTCCGGTGGTTCCCTGAAAGGCGCCGGGAGTATTACCGCCCCCGGCGGCAATGTCCCACATCCCTACCAGATGATCGTCCGCGGTGACGAAGGCGGTGGGGCTGGCCCCCTGGAAGCCATCTCCACTGGTATCCGCGACCAGAACGAGCACTCCCGATTCGGCCATATCGATCCCGCTGGGATCCTGCAATCTCTCGGCTGAAATGGTGAAGCTGACCGAGGCCTGGATTTGGGCTGATAACAAGCAGACGCCCAGCAAGGAAAGAAAACCATATTTCCCGAAGGAAATTCTCGATAAATTGTCGATCATACGGATTGGAGAAGGGCGGTTTTGTTGATGAGTTGGCACGGGGAGGGTTAGAAAATTAATTTCCGTAATTGGGTTCGTTTACCCAGATAACCTCGTCAATTGCGGTATTCATGGCTTTGCGTATGACAAATCCAACCCCCGGGCGAAAGACCTCCTCGGATCCCGCGTCCGCAGCTTCGTCGTCTTTGCGCCAGGCTGTTCCATCGTAAGTGTACTTGGTGGCATTGGCGATCATACGGTTCAGCTGCGGCACCGATTGGTCCCAGACGTACAAGGCATCTCCGGAGCCGAGGTTGGGGCCCAGGCCCGATTCGTCCAGGGTCATCTCAATGGGACGCTGCAATCCGATGATGTTATCCTGGTCGGAGAGATCCTGATAAACGAGGGGCAGGGCAATTTTGCCCATGATGACCTCCCCGGTAAAGGTAATGGTGGTGGCATTGCCGGTGTTGTGACGAACGATGAAGAAACCGTCGGGTACAACGATGGCATTCCCGTAGTCCCCATTCAGATCTCCCCCTACCATCTTCCACTCTCCGTCGAGGTAATAATAAATGCTGTCAGCGGCCAGGTTGGTGCCCAATTCACTTGGATCCTGAAACATGATCTCCGTGTCGCGCATGACGTGTGAGGTTGCGGCATTCACTCCTTCCCCACCCGGGAACAGCGTTCCGAGGGTCCAGTAAGAATGAATGGACAACCTGTCTCCTTCTGCAATATTCGCCAAGGTCTCCGCATTGATATCCAGGGTCAGGGTATCGGCCGTATTGCCGATAATGGTTGCGTAATAACCCTCCAGCATTCCGGAACGGCCAAAGGCATAATGATCTCCAGCCCAGGCGCCTTCCGTCCATCCCGGTGAACCGGAAACCGTCACCTCGCTACCACTGTAGGACGCGACTACACCATTGAATACAGCGGGCTGAATCAAGGGAAGGGAAACGAGGGTATCGGAGTTGCCCGGGGCCGAAATCTGGATGACACCAACGGGGTTTGTGGTGGCTTCAATTCCATCTACCTGGGTGGTGAAGAACCCAATCCATAAAAATGTAGAGGTGATAAGGGCGGGCTTAAGGTGTTTCATGATGAATTTGATTCTAGGGAAGGGCATGCTGTAGCATCACTTGCATTCAAGGCATTCATATACTTTTTAAAGGTCTGCAAATAAATATACGACTCATTTAAGGAGAAGTAAATTCCTATATGATGAGGAGAATTCCCGAATTACAGCAGATAGAGGGCAATTTCGGCATAAACCTGTTGGATTGGCCCCGACCTCGCCACTAATTTCAAGAATCTTTCCGTTGTTTTGCCTCCTTTCCACGTTCGTCTTTCAGTAATTTATATTCCAGGGAATCCAAGAGGGCCTCCAGACTGGCCGCAACAATATTGTCGCTGGCGCCCACTGTCCCCCAGATGCTCTCCCCGTCGGTGGTTTCGATAAAAACACGGGTCTTGGCATCCACCCCTTTTTCGGATTCGAGAATGCGAACTTTGAAATCCCGCAGTTCCACCTGCTCCAAGGCGGGATAATCGTTCTTCAAACCGGAACAAATTGCCTTGTAAAGGGCGCTCACCGGACCGGTGGACTCGGCCACGCAGTGGTGCAGATTGCCGGCAACTTCTATTTTCACAGTGGCCTCCGCCACCAAGTCGGCGTTTGCGTCGGGCTTACCCTCGATCACGCGGTAGCCGTGCAGATTGAAAAAGGGCAAGTGGTGTTTTAAAAATTTTGACAGGAGCAGTTCGAAAGAGGCATCAGCGGCTTCGTATTGGTAACCGCTGTGTTCCAAGCGTTTCAACTTGTCCAGAAAGGTTATAATTTCCGGGGATTTATTATCGACCTCCATGCCCATTTCCTTGGCCTTCATCATGAGGCTGCTTCGCCCCGACATATCGGAAATCAAAATCCTCTGCCGGTTACCAACCAACTCTGGCTGAATGTGTTCGTAGCTCCGGGCCACTTTCAGGGCCGCGTTAGCATGTACGCCCCCTTTGTGGGCAAAGGAGGAAGCGCCAATAAAGGGCGCCCGGGTGTCGGAGCGCACGTTGGCCAGGTCGTCGATGTAGAGGGACAATTCCCTGAGCCCGGCCAGGTTTCGTCGACAATGGAGGTGGCGGCCCATTTTCAGAACCAGGTTTGGTATGATGGTGGTGAGGTTGGCGTTTCCGTTCCTCTCTCCATAGCCGTTCATCGTGCCTTGCACCATGGTGGCGCCAATTTCAACTCCGGCCAGACTCACGGCAACCCCCACCCCGGCGTCGTTGTGACAATGCACTCCTATTGGAACGCCGGGGAATTTTTCGACGACTGTCCGGGTGATCATTTGCACTTCTGCGACGAGTTTACCTCCATTGGTATCGCACAATACGACAAAATCAGCTCCACCCTCGATCGCTGCAGCCAAGGTCTCCATGGCATATCCCTCATCTTCCAGGTACCCATCGTAAAAATGCTCGGCATCGTAAATGACCTCCTGGCTGGACTCTTTCAGGTATCGGACCGAATCCTCGATCATGGCCAGGTTCTCTTCACAAGTGGTCCGCAAGACGTCCGTCACGTGCAAGGTCCAGGTTTTGCCGAAAATCGTCACCACATCGGTCTGCGCCTCCAGCAAGAGCTTGATTTGCGGGTCGTCCTCCACATTGAGGTTGGCCCGGCGGGTTGATCCGAAGGCGGCCACCTTGGCGTGATTCAAGGAAATGGATTTAATCTCTTCAAAGAAGGCCATGTCCCGGGGGTTGGAACCAGGCCATCCACCTTCGATATAATCGATTTGAAAATTATCCAGCTTCTGAGTTATGAGGATCTTGTCGGTGGCGGAAAACGATATGCCCTCACCTTGAGTGCCGTCCCTCAGGGTGGTATCGTAGATCAATATGGGATTTTCCGGTTTCATTGGGGTCAAACGTGCTC
Source organism: Opitutales bacterium (assembly GCA_965218995.1). Taxonomy (GTDB): domain Bacteria; phylum Verrucomicrobiota; class Verrucomicrobiia; order Opitutales; family UBA2995; genus JAABVD01. The sequence goes on along the minus strand of CBDCML010000003.1, from coordinate 1,187,735 downwards.
TCGGATGAAGGTTTTGATCGCGTCAGCTTGGGCCGGCACCTCGTATTTGGTTTCCGGTTTCGACTTCAAGCGTTCCAATGAAGGATGAATGGGCTCGCTGCCTGTACATTCGGTGAGGGTGTCCGGAAATTTTGCCGGATGCGCGGTCGAGAGAATCATTTGGGGATGATCGGCGTCCATTTGAGTGAAGCCGCAGGCGGTGTGTGGATCGATCACGTAACCATACCTTTCGAATACCTCGCAAATTATTTTTCTAATTTCATGGTCGTCGGTTTTGCTGGAGCTGAGGGTATCGGTGTCGAAACCCTCGAAAAAGTAGACTCCCGACTCCCGGATGGAGGACATGACGGATCGGACCGTATGCCCGTTGCCACCGAGGAAATAGAAGAGAAATCGTTCAAAATTGGAGGCCACCTGGATGTCCATGGAAGGAGCCAAGCTGGCCTTTACCGGGTTGGCTCGGTAGAGGCCGGTGGAAAACAACCGGTGCAAAATATCGTTCTGGTTGGTCGCAACCCGAAATGATTTTACAGGCAGCCCCGCTTTTTGCGCCATCCAGCCGGAAAGCACGTTGCCAAAGTTCCCGGTTGGCACGACATATTGAGCGAGGTCTCTCACCCCCTCGGGCAGTTGCCAGTAGCTGAAAATGAAATAAACGCATTGTGCCAGGAGGCGGGCCAGGTTGATCGAATTCACCGCCGACAAATTGACTTCGCGTTTGAAATCCTGATCGCTCAAGGTTTCCTTCAAGGCGAGTTGGGCGTCGTCAAAATTCCCCTCTATGGCCAAGGGGAAAACATTGTCCGCGCCGGTGCAAGTCATCTGTCGCTCCTGCAGGGGAGCAATCTTCCCATTGGGGTAGAGGATGAAGATCTTCACTCCTTCCTTTCCCACCAACCCGTGGATAGCGGCAGCTCCCGTATCGCCCGAGGTCGCCACCAGGACGTTCAACGGCCGCCCCGTCCTCTGTATCTGGTAAGCGTAGAGGTTTCCCAGTAACTGCAAGGCGAAATCCTTGAAAGCCAGGGTCGGGCCGTGGAACAATTCCAGGACCCACAAATATTCGTCCAATTGCCTGACTGGAGCGCGGACCTCAACTGCGAATCCCCGATAGGATTCATCGACCAATTGGGCCAGCACCCCGTAATCCACATCGGTGGCAAAATGCTTGAGGAAGGAGAGGCAGGTTTCTTCGTAGGTCAACCCCTCCCACTCCTTCATTTCCTCTCCCAAATCGGGCAAAGCCTCCGGCAGGTAGAGGCCCCCGTCAGGGGCCAGTCCTATAGCTACCGCCTCGCTAAAGGAGACCGGGTCCGTTTGTCCCCGGGTGCTGATATATTTCATGGGTCAAGGGTTTCCAGGCCGAAGGCCTTATGGGCCACCTGGGCGGAAAGATCTGCCTTATCCAAATCGATCGCGACCGAGATCTTTATCTCGGAGGTGCTGACCAACTGAATATTGACACCGGCAGCGGCCAGGGTTGTGAAAAGGGTGGCGGCCACGCCGGAATGGCTTCGCATGCCGATGCCGACGACGGACAGTTTGGCGATGTCGGTGGAACGGGTCAGGCGACCCCCGATGTCCCGAAAAACGTGGTTCACCACACCCGCCGCTTTGAGGGAGTCATCCTTGGAAATGGTGAAGGTCATATTGGCTTTTCCCTCCCGCCCTATATTCTGCACAATCATATCGACCAGTATATGGGCCTCGGCCAAGGCCGAAAAAAGAGTGGCTGCCGTCCCCGGTTCATCGGGCAAATCATTGACCACCATCAGGGTTTGACTTTTGTCGAGCGCCACTCCGCGCACCAACACATCTTCCATGGAAGCAACTTCTTCTTTCACAATCGTCCCGGGTTCCTGGTTAAAACTGGATCGAACTTCAAACATGACACCATATTTCTTGGCAAATTCCACCGCCCGAGCCTGCATCACCTTGCTGCCCATGCTGGCCAATTCGAGCATTTCATCGTAACTGATCTCTTCCAACTTGACGGCGTCGACCACAACGCGCGGATCCGCCGTAAAAACGCCTTCCACATCGGTAAAGATCTGACAGCGATCGGCCTTAAGGCCGGCCGCCAGCGCCACCGCGCTCAAGTCCGATCCGCCGCGGCCCAAAGTAGAAATTTGCCCGTCCACATTGACCCCTTGAAATCCTGCCACGATCACCACTTTGCCCCTTTCCAGCAATTGGGGAATATCCCCTCCTTCGATCCGCTTGATTCGAGCCTTGGTGTGAGCCCGGTCGGTTATGACCCCTGCCTGGGCTCCGGTCCTGGATTCGGCCGGAACCCCCAGAGCATGGAGGGCCATGGCCATCAAAGCGATGGTTTCCTGTTCACCCACGGCCAGCAGCATGTCCATCTCTCGCTCGGCCGGTTCGGGATTCAGACTCTTGGCCCGGGCAATCAGATCATTGGTGACACCCGAACGAGCCGAAACCACTACAACGACCTCGTTGTCCTCTTCGTAGGTGGACTTTATCCGTTGGGCCACCTTGCGGATCCTCTCTACCGTGCCGACCGAGGTCCCCCCGTATTTCTGTACGATGCGCTCCATGCCATTAGTTGGGAAAGGGTGCTATCCTGAGAACAAAGGGCTTGCTCAGGACAATCTCAAGACCGGACAGGGCCCGTTTGGCCTTGGAAAAGGAAGACTCCGAACAACGATGCGTTGTCAGCGTGATGACGGCAGAGGCGGTTTGGGAGGGGCGTCCCCCCCTATCCCCCTCAAGTTGTTGGACGACTCGGGCGATGCTGATGTTTTCGCGCGCCATGAGAGAGGTAATGGCGGCCAGCACGCCGGGTTCATCCCGAACCGTCATCCGAATATAGAAGGCAGATTTGACCTCCTCCCGTTTGGCCACGGCCAGATGGGGGAGCCCCGGGAGCAGGGGGTCATTTTTGTCATCGGGCAAATGGTGCATTTCCGCCCCTCGCAGGGAAAATACGGCATCGGCAATATCCCCAATGACGGCGCTTGCGGTGGCATCCTGACCGGCGCCCCGCCCGATCAGCACCGTTGTTCCCACTACGTCTCCGCTGACGCAAACCGCATTGTAAACCCCGTCGACGCGGGCCAATATATGCTCCTTCGGCACCAGGGCCGGATAAACCCCCACAAACACTGAATTTCGCTCAAAATCGCTCACCACCGAGGCCAGATGCTTGATCCGATACCCCATGGTATCGGCAGCCCGCATGTCATTCGAGGTAACTCCGCGGATGCCGTCGATTAACATTTCCTGCATGGGTATCCATTTCCCATGGGCCAGAAAAGTGAGTATTGCCACTTTGTGTGCGGCGTCGATTCCGTCCACATCCAGGCTTTCATCCGCTTCCGCAAAACCGAGTTCCTTGGCCTCGGCCAAAACTTTCTCAAACCGTTTTCCCTCATTCTGCATACGGGTGAGGATGTAATTGCAGGTGCCATTCAAAATTCCGTGAATAGTGGGGAACCGGTTGGCCACCAACCCCTCCCGGATAGATTTGATAATGGGAATTCCCCCGGCCACGCTGGCCTCGAAAAAAATATGCCCCTCGCTCCTGCGAGCGGCGCCGAGGATGTCATTTCCATACTCACAAAGCAGTGCTTTATTGGCCGTTACCACCATCTTTCCATTGCCCAGAGCCTGAATGGTCAAATCCCGGGCCAAATCCGTTCCCCCGATTAGCTCGCATACGATTTGCACTTGGGGATCGTTGACCACCTCCCAGGGATCTTCCGTAAGCAAGCCCCGGTTTACCCGCACTTCTCTTTTCATACGGCTATCGCGCACAGCAATTCGGTTTACCTTGAGCCGGACCCCCAGCCGCCTTTCCAAAACCTTCCGGTTTCGGTTCAAATGTTTAAGCACCCCCTGCCCAACGACACCCAAACCGAGTATCCCCAAATTCACTACCGGCCGATTTTCCATGATTACCTCGGAGGATGTCCGTCTTTGAAATAACGGTTTTCCTTTCTGTTTTTCAGCCGGACGATATTCGATTTGTGACGCACGATGAGCAAGGCCGCTATGAGTAGGCAAAATCCGGTTACCCAATGCGACTCCACCAGGAAATAACTGGAAATGGGTAGGCTGAGGCCAAACAAGAGGGAGGCAAGGGAAACATAACGAAGCGAAAAAAATGTGACCAACCACACTAAAATCCCTATTAACACCACCACCGGGGAAAGCACAATCAGTCCACCCATGGTAACGGCAACCCCCTTACCCCCCCGAAATCGCAGAAAAACGGAAAAACTGTGTCCCAAAATGGCCGCCAATAGCGCCAGGATGGCAAGAATCTCCCGATATTCGAGGGAAGCCAGAAGTTGGGGAATCAACACCGCGGCGGAGCCCTTGAGAAAATCCAATATGAAAACCGTATTTCCGGCGGCCTTCCCCAGAACTCGCTTTACGTTGGTCGCGCCCGGATTTCGGCTCCCTTCCCTGAAGATATCGACCCCATGCCTTTGGGCGATCATAGTGGCAAAGGAAAGGGACCCCAACAAGTATCCCGCGCAGCAAAACAATACTATCTGCCAAAAGAGATTCATTGCCCAAAAACCATCTCCTTTGATTCCATCGGTTACAAAGCCACCACCAAGGCGGACTCGATCGAGTCGCTCGAAATGATGCTCTGAAAAGCCTTATGGCTGGGACGACTGTCCAAGTTGACCACGTTCAGGGCCAAGCCGCCGAGGCGATTCCTGCTCAGGGACATGGCTGCTATATTGACCCCGTCGCGGCCCAGGATCGTTCCGATAGTACCGACAATACCGGGAACGTCGTGGTTCTCCACCACAATCATAATTCCCTCAGGCGGAGCTTCCACCTCGCGGCCGTTGATATTCACGATACGAGGCAGTCCGGCTTTGCCAATCACGGTGCCTTCCACCGAGTAATGTCCTCCATCCCCGGTCTCTGCCTCCAGCAAAATCAGTTCATTGTAATCGCGGGTTTCGTTGGATTTGACCACTTCGTTTTCCACGCCGAGTTGTTGCAAAAGGATCGGAGCATTTACCGAATTTACATTATCCCCACTGATGTTTTTCAAGTAACCCTTCAATATGCTGCGGGTCAACGGATTGGCATCGAAATCCACAATTTTTCCATAGTAGGTAATGCGCAGCTTTTTTACCTGGTCGGGAGCAATCTGCTGCAGGAAATTGCCCAGGTTTTCTCCCAGGCGAAAGTAGGGTCCGAGAGCCTGCAGGGTTTTGCGGTCCACCGAGGGCATGTTGATGGCATTGTGAATGACCCCACCCCTCAAAGCCTCGGTCAGGCTCTGGGCGATTTCGAGGCCCACACTTTCCTGAGCTTCCCGTGTCGAAGCGCCCAGGTGGGGGGTCAACACCAAATGCGGTATCCCGCGCAACTCACTGTTTTTGGGGAGAGGCTCCTCCTCGTAAACATCCAGTCCGGCATAAGCGACCTTTCCCGATTGGATAGCTTCCACCAAATCCTTCTGGTTGATAATTCCACCCCGGGCACAGTTGAAAATGCGCACCCGATCCCTCATTCTGGCGAAGGCATCCTTGTCGATCAAGTTGCGGGTTCCTTCGGTCAAAGGCATGTGCACCGTTAAAAAATCAGCTTCGGAAAAAACCGTATCCAGATCCCTCAGTTCCACCCCCATCTCCTCGGCCCGGGCCGGGGCCAAGTAGGGATCATGGGCCAGGACCCGCATGCCAAAGGACTGAGCACGGGAAGCAACCTCGCTTCCGATTCGTCCCAGTCCCAAAATTCCCAGGGTCTTGTGAAACACTTCCACCCCACTGAACAGCTTGCGGTCCCACTTTCCCGACTTCATGGAGGCATTGGCCTGGGCTACCTGACGAGCACCGCAAAGAATATGGGTAAAGGTCAATTCCGAGGTGGCAATGGTGTTGCCCCCGGGGGCATTCATGACCACCACTCCCTTTTGCGAAGCGGCTTCTATATCGATATTGTCAACCCCGACCCCAGCCCGCCCCACCACTTTCAATTTGGGGGCGGCCTCGATCACTTCGGCTGTGATCCTGGTCTCACTGCGCACGACGAAGGCAGAAGCGTCCCGGGCCAGTCGCAAAACCTCCTTCGGGGAAGATCCATAGGCCTCCACCACCTCAAAATCGTCCTGCCTTTGCAGATACTTCACCCCGCTGGCGGCAATTCTGTCTGCGACTACAATTCTCATTCGCGATAGGTCAGAAAAACGGATGAATACACCGGTCCCCTTTTTCAATTGCAACGATGAAATAGAACAGGGCTCAGGTCCGCAACTCTTCCCAAGGCCGGCCGCAACGATCACTCAATTTCTTCACTAAATCCTTCAAAGAGGTCTCCTCCTCTTTCCCGCTCTCGAGATGCTTGATCTTGGCCACCCCTTTTTCCACTTCATCTTCTCCCAAAATGACGGCCAAGCCGGCCCCACTTTGGTGGGCTGCCTTGAATTGTTTGCCAAAAGCCACCGGACGCAGGGGGTACTCGACGGTTAAACCGGCCCGGCGCAGGTCATGAAGGTAGCCCAGTGCCTTTGCCGCTGGTTCACCTTCACCCATAATGATAAAGAGATCCGGCTTTTGCGGCCGCCTGGGCAGCAACCCTTTTTCAGAGAGTACCTCCCCAATCACCACATCCCCCATGGCAAAGCCCACAGCGGGCATATCGGGACCCCCCAGCTTTTTTACCAAGTGGTTGTAACGGCCCCCTCCGGCGATAGCCCGATGTTCTCCCCGCCTGTCAAAAGCCTCGAAAACAAACCCCGTATAGTAGGCCAGGCCCCGCACAACCCCCATGTCGATACAAATCCAATTGCCCAAACCCATTTTTTCCAGCCGGTCGAGCAACTCGGCCCAGGACGATAAACGCTTTTTCACCGCATCGCGCAATTCGCTCCCGGACACGTGCGCTTTGAAAAATGCGGAAAGGTCCTTCATTTTTCTCGCCCGGGTCAGGGTCTCCACTTTGAACAAGAAATCTTCCGCGGCCCCGTTAAAGAATGGCCGCAACCGTTCCAGCGCCACATCCCTCGACAATCGTCCTCTTTTGTCGATCAGGTTGAGCAAGGCCAAGATGGTTTTCTCCCCCAATCCAAGGCTTCTCAAATACAGAATCCACAAGTCCCGGTCGCTTATCCGGACGAAAAAATCGTCCTCGTTCAGGCCCATCATCCTCAAGCTGTGAATGAGCGCCGCTATGACCTCCGCGTCGGCGCCGGGACCGGCTTCGGCAAAAATATCCGCATTGAATTGATAGAAGGAACGCAACCGTCCTTTTTGTTGGCGCTCGTAGCGAAAATTCTCCCCGATGCAAAACCACTTGATGGGGCGCTTCATGGCTTGGGCCCGGGCCGCTACCATGCGGGCCAGGCTCGGGGTCATCTCCGGTCGCAGCGCCACCTCCCTTCCACCCCGGTCGGTAAAGGCAAAGAGTTGACCGACAATTTCATCACCCGACTTTTCCTTGAACAATTCCAGCGTTTCCAGGATGGGACCATCACACTCCTTGAAGTTGAAGGATAGCGCGGCGCGGCGCCAAACCCGAAAGAGGTAATTGCGCACCGCACAATCCTCAGGGTAAAAGTCCCTGAATCCAGGCAAGGTTTTAAACATCGGGAACAGTGCGGGGAAATCCGCCCCTTCAGGATCAGAGTTCGTCCAGGTTCAATTCCTTCAATTTGGCCTTAAGGTCTTTTCCCACTTTGAACTTGACCACAGCCCGCCTCGGAATGACCACATCTATTTCCGGTTTGTTCGGATTGCGGCCAACCCGGGCTTTACGAATCTGAATCTCGAAAACACCAAAGTTTCTCAGTTCCACATTCCGGCCCCGGCTCAAAGAACGGGCGATTACATCCAAAGTCAGTTGAACGATCTCCTTTACTTCCTTTTGTGGATAACTGGTTCTCTGGTAAATATCCAGAACGATGTCTCGCTTCGTTAAATTGCCTGGCATAAGCTGGTTCGCTCAGTTTCAAGATAATGGAATTTTAGTGAAAGAATTGGTTTTCCATTCGTCAATGGCAAAGCAAAATTTGCCCGGCAATTTTACAAGTGTATGAGTGACAAAGAAACAAAAAACCCTTTCGAGGAAATTCAAAAACAACTTCAGGAAATTTTGAAGTCCGGGAATTCCAACATTACGGTTTCACCTTACGTCCCCCCTCAACAGGCTGCCCCGCCTCAATCGCCACCGGAGGGCGCCCCAAAAGAAAACGTAGTTTTGCAACGGATCCGAGCCTTCAATCGCAAACCCAAGGAGATTCGCGATTACCTCGACCGCTTCGTCATCCGCCAAACCGAGGCCAAGAAAGTGCTCTCAGTGGCAATCTGCGATCACTACAACCAGGTGCGCCAGTGCATTGAGGACCCCCAGTTGGCGGAAAAGGAATACCACAAACAAAATATTCTCATTCTCGGCCCGACCGGGGTGGGGAAAACTTACCTCATGCGCAACATCGCCAAGCTCATTGGGGTGCCTTTCGTCAAGGCCGATGCCACCAAATTCAGCGAAACCGGCTATGTGGGCGCAGACGTGGAAGACTTGGTCCGGGATCTCTACAAATTGGCCAATAATAATGCCGAACTGGCCCAGTACGGCATTATCTATATCGACGAAATCGACAAGATTGCCGGCCACAGCAACCTGGTGGGCAAGGACGTTTCCGGACGCGGCGTGCAAATCAACCTGCTCAAGCTCATGGAAAGTGCGGAGGTAAACCTGTTCAGCCCGCACGATATGATGGGGCAAATGAAAGCCATCATGGAAATGAGTCGCGGAGGTAAAAGTCAGAAACGCACCCTTAGCACGAAAAACATTTTATTCATCGTATCCGGGGCCTTCGAAAAACTGGCCGAAAACGTGAAAAAGCGGCTCGACCGCAGCCAAATAGGATTTTCCCAGGACCGAAAGGAGGAAAAGGATTCCCACTTCCTCAAGCTCACCCAAACGAGGGACTTCATCGAATTCGGGTTTGAACCGGAATTCATTGGGCGCCTCCCGGTTCGCGTGGCCTGTGAACCTCTGTCAGCCGAGGATCTGGCCGAAATTCTCAAGAATTCCGAGGGTAGTATTCTCGATCAATACCGGCGCGATTTCAAAGGTTACAACATCGATTTTACCATAACCGATGAAGCCGTATTGCAAATCGCCCGCCGCGCCGCGAAGGAAAAGACCGGAGCTCGCGGACTCATGACGGTATTGGAAAAAACTTTCCGCGATTTCAAATTCGAACTCTCCTCCACCCTCATTCACAATTTTGAAGTCACTACCGAAACGGTAGAGGATCCCAACAAGGTCCTGGCCGACCTGCTCATGCATAATCGGGAAGCCTTGAACGAATTTCTGTTTAAACGGGTAGAAGAATTTCAGGGCAATTTTCGCCAGAAACACGGCCTCGAAATCGAATTCTCCAAAGATGCCTGCGAAAAACTGGTGGCTAAAGCGGTCGATGAAGACCGCTCCACCAATTCCCTCTGCGAACAGTTGTTCAAGGACTACGAGCACGGTTTGAAAATCGTGGCCCGCAACTCGGGCAAGACCCGCTTTCTCATTACCCCCGAGGCAGTGGAAAATCCGGACGAGGAACTGTCCAAATGGGTAGTGGAAAGCTTCAAGCAAAAGACTCCCCCCTCTTCTCATGCCTGAAGCAGAGTCGGTCTGCAGGATGTTTGGCCGAATCGCCAAACGCTACGATCTGTCCAATCATCTCCTGAGCTGGGGAATAGATTTCTGGTGGCGGCGAGCCCTGGTCGAGAAGGTCAAACGAACCAATCCGGGCAACGTGGTCGATCTGGCAACTGGCAGCGGCGATGTGGCCTTCGCTTTGAAAAGGAAGTTGGGAGTTCGGACCGAGGTGCAAGGACTTGATTTTTGCCAACCCATGCTGGACGAAGCCGAACGCAAACGCCTGAACCGGAAGCCCGTTCCCGCCGTCCACTTCGGATGGGCCGATATCCTCGACCTCCCCCTGGCAAGCGATTCAGTGGATGCGGTAACCGTGGCCTTCGGGATTCGCAACCTGGAAAATCGTTCCCGCGGTCTGGGGGAAATATTGCGCATCCTGCGCCCGGGAGGGAATCTGTTTATCCTGGAGTTTTCCCAACCCTACCGGTGGTTCAGCCCTTTCTATTACACTTACTTGAAATATGTGCTCCCCATTCTGGCCGGTTGGATCACGGGCCGGCCAGACGCATACAACTACCTGGGAGGCACCATTATGAAATTTCCTCCGCGAGAGGGCCTCATATTGGAAATGCGGGAAGCTGGCTTCCGCGATGTCCTGGCCCTTCCCATGACTCTGGGAATCGTCTCCATCCACCAAGGCACGGCCTGACATTGAATGAAAAAAGGGAGGGCAAAACTGCGGATCAAATCAGGCGACCCCTCTCCCCCTGGCAAACCGGCATATTATTTTAATTTCGCAACTGTAGGAGGGGGTTTATCCCCCGATCTTCCAAATGGCCTCACCGCAATCGGGGGATAAACCCCCTCCTACAGTTCTCTCAATCACCCTCCCATGAAAATTTTCTCGTTTCTTCTTATTATCCTTCTGCCTTGATCCTTGAAGCAAAGCCCCATTTCATTCTCATACTTTCAGACGATCCAGGCTATGGAGACCTGAGTGGTTACTTAATTTCTCGAATCTCGCTCTTGAAACTTTGGTCGTTTTTCCTTTGCTTAATCTCCCCGAAACCCTTTCCCATGAAATTTCAAATGCATGTGAAATTACTCCTCATTCCGCTAATCCCATTGGGGCTGATGGCCCAGGGGGAAACCAACGAGGAGGGATTTAAAACCTCCACTGTCTCCGATTTCCTCTCCTTAAAATACAAATGGGAAAAGCCACAGGCCGAAACCAAAAAGGCTGAGGTCCAAAACGATACCCCGCTAAAGTCGGCCCAACAAAAAGAGGCGGAAAGCCAAGCCTCCATCGAAGCCCTGATAAGAGAGAGGAACAGGGAAGACCGCCGCCGCGCCGGAAGCAACATCACGGAGGAGGAAGAGGGACTCGATACGGTGGAACTGAAGGAGCATCGCGTGAGCGAACTCTATTCACCCCTCATGCGGATGTCGGAAATCAAAAACCTTGAAGTTATCGACCCGGCTTCCGGGGGACGTTACCTGACCGAATCCTATTACACGGACTTTGAAAACAATATTTTAAACCGCTGGACCATTCCCTTAATCGGCCGTTCCCAGGAAGAACGCGCCAAAGATGAGTACCGGCATCAGCAATTTCAGGCATTTTTGGCCGAGGCGGGGAAAACGCTGGAGCATCTCGAAAACCTGGACCCCGAGTACGCCAAACAAGTCCGCCAGGAGTTCAGCGAAACCCAGCACCAATACAACGTGAACGAAAAGAACGTCCACTTCTTCGAGAGCCCCGAGGCCAAATTTTAGGAACAAAGGGGTCAAATGCGGATCTTCCCAGCCTGACGTATTTCGTCATGAATTTTTAAGCAATGGCCGTCGGGGGAGTTCTTCCTCGGAGCCCATTTTCCCATCAACTACCCTTTTACAAACGCATGGCCCCAACCTTTAGTGGACAAGTAATCCTGGTTACCGGCTCCACCCGAGGCATTGGAAGAGCCATCGCGGAGACGCTGGTGGCAAGAGGAGCAAACGTCGCCGTTCACGGCAGGGACCTCGCCCAGGTCGAAAAAGTATGCTCCGCCATCCATCCCGGCCGGACTTTTCCGGTTTCGGCTGATTTATCGGAACCGGAAGCGGCGGGCCAATTGGTCGAATCGGTCTTTCGGCCATGGGGACGGCTGGACGGTTTGGTAAATAACGCCGGGGCCGGTCGCGCCGTGGCATTTCGTGGTCTCAAACTGGAGGACTGGCGGGCCACCCATCGACTGAACCTCGAATCCGTCTTCGTGGCTTGCCGTGGAGCTTATCCTTTAATGCGGCGGGCCCGATCGGGATCGATCGTCAATATAGCTTCGCTGGCGGCCCATGGACCCGGGCGGATGATGGGGGCTGATTACGCCGCGTCCAAGGCTGGCCTGATCAGTTTGACCCGCAGCTTTGCCCTGGAAGCGGCCCGCTTTGGCATACGGTGCAACGCGGTCTCCCCCGGCATGGTGGAAACGGATATGACCGAGGGATTGACCGAGGAAAATATCAGGAATCTGGCCATTCCCTTAAAGCGATTGGCCAAGCCAAAGGATGTGGCCAACGTGGTGGCATTTCTCCTTTCCGAGGAAGCATCCTACCTTACCGGACAAGTGATTCACGTGGACGGGGGCCAGTTCATGTACGGATAGGATCATGCCTGATCGGTCCAGCTCCCGTCCCTTAACACCGCGCCGCGTCGTGGTGACGGGCATGGGTATTGCCTGCGCCTTGGGCATAGAGGAAACGGTAGTTTGGAAAAACCTCATGGCGGGAAAAAGCGGCATCGGACATTTGCGGGCCTTTGACACCACCTCTTACAAGATACGTATTGGGGCAGAGGTGCCGGAAGGGCTGATAAAGGGAAAACTCAAAGAGCTACGCCGCCGCCACATCGACCGCGCCCTGGACCTGGCCGTGGTGGTGGCCTGGGACGCCCTTGCCCAAGCCAAACTCATTACGCGGGAGCCGCCTTGGTCGAAACAGGATGTGGCGGTCCTGTTCGGAACTGGAGCGGGAAGCGCCCAAAGCCATTTCAACGCCTTTTCCACATTCTTTGAAAAAGGCCCGAGCGGCCTGCGCCCGACAACTGTGCCCCGGTGCATGTATAACGCCATTTCAGCCGGCGTATCCATGCAGTTCAAATTGACCGGGTCCAACTACGTGGTGGTATCGGCCTGCAACTCGGCCGCCAATGCCATGGGAACGGCCTTCCGCATGATACGGGACGGTTACGCCGAAACGGTGCTGTGTGGAGGGTCTGACGGATTCTTTGATCCCTTCTTTTTCGGAGTGTGGAACAATATCGGGGTGCTTTCCCCTATCGAAGATCCAGCCAAGGCATGTCGTCCCTTTGCCCGAGATCGCCAGGGAACCGTCTTGGGGGAAGGGGCCGGAGCCCTTGTCCTGGAATCGCTCGATGGCGCTTTGGCCAGAGGAGCCAGGATTCGCGGGGAAATTCTCGGTTACGGGGAATCCTCGGACGCATCGCACATTACCCGCCCCAGCGTGGAAGGACAGGCCAAGGCCATCCGCATGGCCTTGGACGACGCCGATTTACAGCCGAGGGAAATTGCCTTGATCAACGCCCATGGAACCGCCACCCACAGCAACGACGCCACGGAGAGCCAGTCGGTGCGCTCCGTTTTGGGACCTGCCGCCGACCGGATTCCGGTCATGGCCAACAAGAGTTATTTCGGGCACGTCCTTGGAGCATCCGGAATCCTGGAAACCATCACCACCCTGCTGGCTTTGGAGCGCGGCATGGCGCCGCCAAATCTCAACCTTGAAAAGCCCGATCCGGCCTGTAACTTGAACCTTATCGGAAAAGAACCTGTAACCATCAATCGGGGGCCGGCTATGAAAAACAGTTTCGGTTTCGGTGGCGCCAACGGAGTGCTTATAGTGGGTCCCACCACCTGACAACTATCCATGAGTGAAGAATCAAAAGCGGAATTGATCATCCATAAATTGCGGGAAATCATGGAAACCTCGGCAGCGGAGGAACTGGATTGGAGCAACTACGGTCCCAACTCGACCATCGAATCCCTGGGACTGGATTCGCTCACTATTCTAGACCTTCTTTACGACCTCGAACAGGAGCTCGGGGTGCATCTGGAAGCAAGGGACATCACCTCGATTAGAAACATTGGGGAAATGGCTTCACTGCTGATCGATAAAGGCGCTTGAAGAGCATCCGTCATTTTATCGAGTACTGCCTGGCCCGCATTCTACTCTTGCTCGTCGATACCCTGCCTTTCGGAATATCCTGCCTGGTAGCCCGAGGCGCCGCCAGTCTCTGGTGGGTATTCGACCACCGGCGGCGCAAGGTCGCGCGCGACAATATTTTTCGCAGCGGGATCGAAACCGACCCGAAGCGGGCCCTCACCATGGCCAGGGGAGCCACTCACCACATGGCGCTGGTGATAGTCGAATCCCTCCGATCCCATCAGTTTCTCACCGGCGAAAGATTCCGGGATCACGTCGAGCTCAAGATAAAACCGGATGTGCTCGCCGCCCTGGAGAACCCGGACCAGGGCCTGATCATGGCTTCGGGACACTTCGGAAATTGGGAGGTTGCGGCCCATTTTCTTTCCCGTTACAAGCCCGTGGTTGGCATCACCCGCCGAATGAACAATCCCCGCATGGAAAAGCTGGTGCAAAGCCGCAAATCCTCCCACCGGTTCCGCCCCATCCCCAAACGCGACAGCAATTCGGCGCGCTTTCTGGAGGTGTTGGAAAACAAGGAAATCCTGGCCCTGCTCTTTGATCAGCACGCCGCAACCCACAACATGATGATCGACTTTTTCGGCCACCCCGCCGCCACTTTCAAGACGGTGGCCATGCTCCACCTGGTTACCCGGGCCCCTCTCTGCTTTGGGGCCTGTAGAAGAGTCGGCCCCCTGAAGTTCGAAATTTCCACTTCTCATCTCATTCAATGCCCCCCCAGTGGCAATAAAAACGAAGACATCCGTTCCATCCTGAACCAATTGACCCAATTTCTGGAAGAGGCCATTTGCCAGGCGCCGGACCAGTATATCTGGGGCCACCGCCGCTGGAGGGATTAACCCGAATGCTGCTTAGTTAAGCGGGGTTATTGCACGGGGGAAGGGGTCAATTCTTAAATCCCGCATTGGCATGCACGATTACAAGAAATGACCCCAACGGACCGCCGTTGGAGGGATTGACCCCTTCCCTATTGCACCGGCCGGTTTTGGCGGAAGCGCGCTTTTCGCCTTTCCCGTTCTTCGAGCCGGATTTCCAGGGGAATCACTTCCGGGACGGCATTTCGGGGTATCCATTCACCCAAGCGGCTCTTGACCGCGCCGAAGGCCGGGTCGGAAGCGAGGTTTCTAAACTCGTCGGGATCCACTTGGTGATGGTAGAGTTCCTCGGCGCCATCCCGATAACGAATGTAACGCCAATCCCGACTGCGGATGGCATGATTGCCCTGGTAGCTCGAGGTAATGACCGGGCTGGGCCGGGGGGTTGCGGGATCCTCAATCTGCGGAACGACACTGATGCCTTCGAGCAAAGGATTTCGGGGCAATTCACACATTTCCAATAGGGTGGGATAGACATCGAGAAGGCTGACCGCCTCCCGGCAATGGTCTCCCGGCTCGACACCCGGACCAGCTATGATAAAAGGGACGCGGGTAGACTCCTCCCATAGGGTGCGTTTGGCCCAATGTTGCTTTTCTCCCAAATGAAAACCATGGTCGCTCCATAGGACCACCATGGTTTTCCCCGCGTGGGGACTTTGGCGAAGCCCAGCCAGGACGGTTCCCACACAGTGATCGGTAAAACTAATCGAAGCCAGGTAGGCGTGTACGAAACCTCGCCACAAACCGGCACCCAGGATCATGTCATGGGTCGGCGCCACCTGATCCATGGTTTTAAAGTTGTCCGGAATATCTTCCAAATCCTCTTTGGGGGCGCGGGGCAAGGTGAGGGCATCGCGGTCGAAGCGTTCGAACCACTTGGGGGGAACATACAAGGGAACATGCGGGCGGGAAAAACCCACCGACATGAAAAAAGGTTTGCCGTAGTCCTCCTGCAAAGCCTCCGCCGCAGCTCGAGCCAGTTGATAATCAATCATCTCGTTATCGGTTTCGGGAAAGGGGCCCCAATCCCAAACCTGGGGTTCCCAGTGAAAGGAGCGCGCAGGTCTCGGGCCACCCGATTGCCTGCCAAGGGATTGGTCGATGTCATCGGCGAGAAACCCTTTAAAGTCGCTGTGTAGCACTTTTCCACCACTCAGGGTGGTGTAACCATGATCCTTGAAATAACGATGGATGGTGGGAACGTTTCGCAAGCGTTCAATGGAATGGTAATCGGGGCCTATCTCATAACTGCCATGGGTTGTGGCATGTAAACCAGACAGGATGCTTATCCGCGAAGCCGAACATACCGGCACCGAGCAATGGGCATTGGAAAATACCCGGCCTTGCCCGGCGAGCTCATCCATTTGCGGTGTCCGCGCATCCGGGTGTCCCCCCAGATAACCGACCCAGTCGTTCAGGTCATCAATGCAAATCATGAGGACATTCGGCCTCTGTGCAGCGCCTCCGATCACGGCAACCGCCAAAAGAAGAAAACTAATGGCGCAGAGTAAACCGGTGTCGCGGAAACGTTTAACTTCGAGCATAGGTCTTCAAACCATGCCAATCATGTAAACGCCGCCCTGGTGCGCGCAACCAATTTGTTGTCCGGACGGTCGCTTCCATCCAGCCAGAATACAAGGGCTGAAAGGAACCTCGCCCTCAGCCCTGGCGACAGGTGGTGAAAATCCTCCAGCATGGCAGAACTGAACTTGTAATCGTGGGAATCTCTGCCCTTGAGGTAAATCATGCGTTGTGCGGCCTCGACAAACGAACGCGGGTCCCCGGACTGTTGCAAAAACGCCAGCGACTTCCGCGCTGCCTCTAGCCGGTTATTCCCCAAATTATCCAAGATATCCTCAATACCGGGTCGGCCTTCAGCGGCGTCAAAATTTTCAATGGAGATACCGTCCCCTACTCCACCGGATTGGCGAAAGAGAGTCAGGAAGGCCGCGTTCTGCAAGATGAGAAATCGCCTCATCTCGTCGCTGGTGGTCTTCTGATACAAAAAGTGAATCGCGTTGGTGCTGGTACAGGCATGCAACGAAACGATGCCGGGCCGCCGCATCATCATTTCGGCGGCGTGTTGGAACAGAGCGTCCCAGATTGATTGGGGATCGATCCCCCCGTTGAGCAGCTCGATCACCTTGCCGCTGGCATCTTGCCAGTTTCCAAAGCGAAGCACCTGTAAAAGATCGCGCGTGGCTTCGATTTTGGTTTCTCCCCCAAGCCAGCCTTGGCGAATTTGTTTCAAGGCGGACAAATTGCTTCTACCGGGCCGGTCGGCTGCATAATCATTCTCCGCCGGGTTACCTCTACCCCGTTCCAGTAAGGCATATGCCAGAGACCGCAGAACCGGTTCGGCGTGTTTCCATCCTATGGTTTGCAAGGTTCTCCATCCATTCGCCACATATATGGCCTTGTGACCAATATCGCGAAAATCCCGTGCGCCGTAGCGGCAAAATAGATTGAAAAGGTCTCGCTGGTCCGTGCTTCGTGCCAGAGCGGTTATGGCCAAGTCGGTTTTGGCTTCATCCCACTGGTCCATGGCTTCGATAAAAAGGCCCTTTGCCTCGCTTGAAGATGGCAAGTTCGATTCATCCGCCTCAGACAAGGTCCAGTCTCCCTCCAATTGGTCCCGGGCCTGGGAGGATTTAAAATAATCCAGAGCCCAGAATATGGGGAGCCAACGGTCTGAGTCGGGAGAATTCAAACTGGCCAAGTGAGCGGAGTTTACCACCAAAACGGCATGAAATTTAAATCCGACCGGTCTGGGCTGAATATTGCGCACCCCGGCCAGAAACAGGGCCGCCAAAACCTCCCGATAACGGGTTCCCGCATTGATACGGAAAGCCACCTCCTCCAAGAGACGGGAACGAGGTGTCTCCTCCAATAAGCGCACCAAGGGCTCAATTTCCGGGCTGAACTGCACGAACTTCGAGGGTAACCTTGATTCCGCCGCACCTAAGCTGGGAATTTTGGGATGAATGCCGAAATCCCCCCATCCCCATATGGCTCCGG
Organism: Opitutales bacterium; assembly: GCA_965218995.1. Classification (GTDB taxonomy): domain Bacteria; phylum Verrucomicrobiota; class Verrucomicrobiia; order Opitutales; family UBA2995; genus JAABVD01. The sequence continues at coordinate 1,170,027 of CBDCML010000003.1, read as the reverse complement.
TGGCGGCACAGGTTTTGAGAAACTGACGGCGATTTGGCTTGGACTTCACGACCCGTCTATCTTCGCCTTTATCGCTACCCATCGCAAGCATCAACCCTCTCCTTTGGTCCTAAAACCACGGATGGGCACGGATTAGAAACTAGAAATCAGAAACCAGGGATTGACTCTCGCAAAGAGCGCAAAGAGCGCTAAGGCATGAATGAGAATTCAATCGGAGAGGAAGTGGTGGATGCGGCTTACCATAAGGAAAAAATCTTCGCGTTCTTTGCGAGAGTTAATTCCACATCCCGTCCTCATCTTGTGAATTCTGGGCTTTTTGTGGCCAATAATTCCTATTTCATATAATCTTTGTGCCTTTGTGCCTTTGTGCCTTTGTGCCTTTGTGCCTTTGTGCCTTTGTGCCTTTGTGCCTTTGTGCCTTTGTGCCTTTGTGCCTTTGTGCCTTTGTGCCTTTGTGCCTTTTCATTCCTGATTCTTCCTTACCCGTGGTCAAGCTTTCAACAATTGACCCTTTCTGACCGGGGTGGCATATCCTGATGCAATAGCATGCCCCGACGTCGTCCCAGATCCAGAATGCGATCGCGTGAAAGCAAACACACCGATCTGCATGCCCCCATTCCTCGAATGTCCCAAGAGGAGCTTTGCCGGAGAATTTCCACCCAACCTGACATTTGCGTCCTCCTTCTCGATTGCATTGAGGATCCCCACAATCTGGGGGCATGTTTGCGCACGGCTGACGCGGCGGGGGTCACCGCCGTCGTCACTCCCAAAAATAAAGCGGCCTCCCTTACGGAGACCGTCCGCCGCGTGGCTTGCGGGGGGGCGGAATCTATTCCCGTAATCCAGGTGACCAACCTGGCCCGGGCCATGAAGAAGCTGGAAGAGGCCGGACTCCTTCTCGTCGGCACCTCCGACCGTGCTTCCCGGGAACTCTATGACCTCGACTTGACCGGGCCCGTCGGCATTGTCATGGGTTCGGAAGGCAGCGGCTTGCGTCGCCTTACCATAGACACCTGCCACGATTTGGTAAGATTGCCCATGCAAGGCGCCGTCCCCTGTCTCAACATTTCGGTAGCCACTGGGATATGCCTATTCGAGGTCGTGCGCCAACGCGGTGTGGCAAGCAAGGGGTCAGGTCTGGGTGCCAGTCGGGGTCATGCCGTAGAAAAGTGATGCCTGTCGGGGTCAGTCGTTGATTTTTGACATGTCCCCATGTTGAAAATAAATGCCTGACCCCTTTGCGCATGCAGGAAGGGGTCAATTCTTAAATCCTGCATTGGCATGCACGATTACAAGAAATGACCCCGACGGGGCGGTATTCCGTTGCACTTCATACACTTTTACAAGACGACTGACCCTGTAAGGCATCACTTTTCTACGGCATATTTATCAGCGGAAACCGAACAATAGCTGGAGGATGGATTCCAACTCGGGCCCGATAGTAGGGTTTCCATTGCGAATTCGCAGCAATTTCTTGCATTGGTTGTTTGTTATCAGCTTGGAATCGTAGCCTTGCAAGGCCACTTTGCCGTTGGTGGTGAGATCGCCGTTGAAAATCAACGGAGTCCATTTCTTGGGAACCCCATACCAGGTAAAATCGATTTTCCAACCCGCCAATCCCCTCCTCGGAATGGAACCGTTGAGCAATTTTGGATAACGTCGCAGAAAGTCCGGGACCTGCCCTGTCCCCACCGCGATGGAAAATGCGGTGGCCTGGTTTTCCAAAACGGAGCGAAAACCCTGCCCTTTACCCCATTGCAATTCTTCAAAAAAAGCCACTGGATCGATCCCCTTGAGATTAATGCCGTTGTAAATTCCGTGAAGGTTGGCGTTGGGGAATTCCTTCCAGTCATACCAGCTCTGAAAGCGGTCGGTTAACAGCAGACAAACTTCAAAGTGCAAATGAGCCCGGTTTCGGGGAATGGGGTAGGAAGCCGAGCGGCCCATAGTGGCAATTTTTTGTCCAGCTACAACCGGGGACCCCCGGACGATTCCGCGTTCTATGGAACGCAAATGGGCGTATAGGCTGAGAAAGGTTATTTCCCCATCCGAGTGTTCTATCACAACGTAGCGGCCGAATGTGGATTTGTTGGGTTGCCCGTGGGCATAGACCACTCTTCCCGGGAGGATGGAACGCACCTCGTCGGTGGACTCACCCCGGGCATCTCGGGAAAAAGACTTCAAATCGATGGCCTCGTGAAACTGTGCCCCTTCCGAGCGCACGCAACCAAAATTGCCGGATTGGATTTCGTTCGACTCGGTTGGCTGCAACAAGGAGTAAAAGGAATCCCGCATGTCGAGTGGGGGATGCTCAGTGGGCCATTGGACATTCAATTTGCCCGTTGCTATTCCGCACATGGCAAAGATAAGGCACCCTATCGCCCTGCAATTCCTTTTGGCCATCCAGGCTCTGGGACAAGAGATACTGTCAACGGGTTCAAAAACCATTTTCATGTCCCTGGTTTTTTGGAAGCTTTCAACATTTTACCAGTCAAGGAGGTTTTGCAGGCTTCCAAACCCTCCCGAGGACCGGAATAAATCAGGTAGCCCCCATCATTGCCTCCCCCGGGACCGAGGTCCACAATCCAGTCGGCCAGGTTGATGACGTCGAGATTGTGCTCGATAATGATCACGGTATTCCCCTTATCCCTCAAGGAGAAGAGCAAATCCATGAGCAACTGAATATCGATCCAATGCAGTCCGGTGGTAGGTTCGTCCAAAATATAGAGGGAAGAACCCTGCTCCCGGCGACTGAGCTCGAGGGATAGTTTTATGCGTTGAGCTTCCCCGCCCGACAAGGTCGTAGCCGGTTGGCCCAGTTTGATATAACCCAATCCCACCTTTTCCAGAGTTTCCAATTTTTCACGGACTTTGGGAAATTTTGCGAAAACCCCCATGGCTTCCCGTACCGTCATGTCCAGGATGTCGGCTATGGTAAATCCCTTGAACCGCACTTCGAGGGTTTCGCGGTTGTAGCGTTTTCCATTGCAACTCGGGCATTCCACATAGGTATCGGCCAGGAATTGCATATCGAGTTTTATCATACCTGCTCCCTGGCAGCGTTCGCAACGCCCGCCCCTGACGTTGAAACTGAAACGGCTGGGTTTGTAGCCCCTCACCTTGGAAAGGGGACATTTGGAGAACACCTGCCGGAGCTGACCGAACAGCTTGACGTAGGTAGCCGGATTGGAGCGGGGGGATCTTCCAATGGGAGACTGATCCACCCGCACGGCTTTGGTAAAATGCTCCAAGCCCAGGATGCGGGTGTGTTTTCCCGGAATGGTTTTGGCGCGGTTCAACTTGAAGGCGGCGGCGTTGGCCAGAATATGGTTGACCAGGGTCGATTTTCCGGAACCCGATACCCCGGTTACGCAAGTCAGCAACCCCACCGGGATGGATACCTCAATGGACTTCAGGTTGTGTTCCCGCGCTCCTTGAATCTCGACCCAACGCCCATCGGCATACCGGTCAGGGCTGTTCTTGAACACCTCCAATGCACCGGACAAATAGGGTCCGGTTCTCGATTTGGGGGATTGTTTGCAATCCTCGGGAGTTCCCACAAACATCAGGCTCCCGCCCTTGATTCCGGCTCCCGGACCCAGTTCGATGATGGTGTCGGCATGCTTGATGGTCTCCGCATCATGCTCGACCACCACTACGGCATTTCCCCGGTCCCTCAGTTCCAGCAACATCCGAATGAGTTTCGCATTGTCGTGCGGATGCAGACCGATGGTCGGCTCATCCAGTATGTAAATCACCCCGACCAATCCCATACCCAGTTGGGTAGCCAAGCGCACGCGCTGGGCTTCGCCACCGCTCAAAGTGCTGTATTCACGATCCAGGTTCAGGTAACCCAAGCCCACTTCATGGATAAATCCCAACCTCTGCTCCAGGCCTTTGACAATTTCCTCCAGGGGTTCAACCCGCTTCCAGCCGGGAATTTGCCGGGATAGCCAATCACGTGCCTGGTCGATGGGTTGGGCCATAAATCGATCAAAACCCAGCCCGGCAATGGTTACGTTGCGCGCTCTGGAATTCAATCGCCTCCCCTGGCAATCCTCGCAGCGTTGACTGACCTGATAGGCCATCAACCGGGCACGGTAACCGGCGCTGCTCGATTGGCGAAAGGTTTGGGCCAGTTCGGGTATGACCCCCTCAAAGGGAGCCGGCTGCGGCTTGCTATTTCCTGGTCTCAATTTGAAGAGGTAAGTCTTTTCCCCCGATCCCCAGAAGATGAGTCGCTTTACCTCATCATCGAGGTCACGCCACCTCATCAGGGGATCGAAAGGAACCTGCTGGGCAAGCTGTTTCAACAGCGCATTTCTCCGGATGATCATTTTGCGGGAGCCGATTCGCCACGGCTTTACCGCCCCCTTGCGCACTGACTTTTCCGGATCGGGGACCAATAGTTCGGGAACAAACTGAAGGGTCCTCCCCAGTCCATCGCACTTCTGGCAGGTTCCTTCCCGGTGGTTGTAGGAAAAATGGCGCGGGGTAATGGCCTCGTATAGTTTCCCGCATAGGGCACAACTCAGGTTCCGACTCAAAGGAAGTTCGCGCAGGGTAGTGCCGCTGCCATTTTGGAACAACAAAAGAGCTTGATCGTTTCCTTCCCGAAAAGCCAACTCGAGCGAGTCCGCAATTCTACTGCGCTGCCCCCGATTAACCACCACCCGGTCGATGACCAGATCGATTTTTATCCGCTTCGTTCCTCTGGGGATCAGATCCGGCTCGTCCAGCAGTTGGATTTTACCGTTCAGGCGCACCCGGGAAAAACCACGTTGCCGGAGTTTGGGGATTTCCTCACGTGCCAGGGAGGTCTTCTGATCGAGATAGGGCGCCAAAATCAGCATGCGACTTCCCCCGGGTTCCTCTTCGATTCGTTTCAGACAATCTTCCAGGGAACGGCGCACGATCCCACCACCGTCCTCGGGACACCGGGCCACTCCTTTTATGGCCCAGAGCAAACGGGCATAGTCGGCGATTTCAGTCACAGAACCCACCGTGGAACGGGGATTGTTATCGGATCCGCTTCTTTGCTCGATAGCAATCACGGGGGACAATCCGCGGATGTAGTTCACCTCGGGACGTTTGATTTGTTCCAGCAACCGCCGAGCCTTTATGGACAAGCTATCGACATACTTGCGGTAACCTTCCGCGTAGAGGGTATCAAAAGCCAAGGAGGATTTGCCGGAACCACTTACCCCAGTGATAACGACCAGTTTCCCGCGGGGGATCGACACATCGATATTGCGCAGGTTGTGCTCCGAGGCGCCTTTAATATAGATCGATGGGGGCAGTTCAGGTCGAGCGGTCATCTTGGGGATGCTAGAGCCGCATGGTGCTGGCAAAAGTACCACCTACTATAGGGACCATGGAAAAGCTGCGACAAGAACCAACCTCTGGTTGCCTTTTTTAAAAACCTCCATTAACTACCGGGGGTTATACATTGTAAGCGATAATTCCCCATCGAAATGAACGCCGATCCCATTCTCTATATCAAACCGGGTTGCCCCTGGTGTCGTGCGGCGGTGGCATTTTTCCAACAAAACGGGGTTTCGGTCGATATCCGAGACGTGGTGTCCAATCGGGAGGATTTTCAACGGATGCTCGAAGTAAGCGGTCAAGCCCTCACCCCCACCCTCGAGTACGACGATTTCGTAGTGCCAGACTTCAGCACGGACGAGTTGCTCGATGCCCTGGAACAACGACCGGATGTCAAAACCAGGCTCGGGCTGGATGGGGAGGTCGGTTCCTAACCCGATGAGCGACCCACTCTCGCCTCAACCTCTGCTATCATCCTACCAGAAAAAAATCGTCGCGGCCGCGATCACGGGTCTGGCCCTGCTACTGCTTTTCCTATTGGTTGTCGGGACCATTCTGGTGGCGGGAAAACTCTTGGGAATTTTCTCTACCGTCATTTGGCCCTTGGCCACCGCCACCATTCTGACCCTGCTCCTCAAACCTGTGGTCACCACCCTGCAACGGGTGACCCGTCTCAACCGGCTCCTATCCATCATCCTGCTCTACCTGCTGGTCATTTTGCTGCTGATGGGCATAGCCCTGCTGGTCCTTCCTTCCCTCGTATTGCAAGCCATAGAATTGTTCGAAGCATTCCCACCCATCTTCGATAAGCTGATCACCCTGCTCAACGAGCGGGCTCCCGGCTGGCTTTCCTATCTTCAGGACACTATCAAGGCGGATAACCTGAACAAACTCGGCCAACAAATGGGGGAAGTCCTTCGGAATGTCCTGGCCGGCTCGGGAGGAGCTTTGAAAGTGTTTGGTCAGGGATTGGCCGGTTTCCTGTCCTGGACGGTGGCGGTGGCCATCATCCCCGTTTACCTTTTCTTTTTTCTTCAATTCGATCATGCCGTCATTCCGCGATTGAGGAACTTTCTCCCGTTTCTGAAACGCGAGCAACAGGACGACGCTCTTTTTCTGGCAGGCGAATTCGCCGACATAATGGTGGCCTTTTTTCGCGGTCAATTTCTCATTTCCCTCATCATGGGCATCCTTCTGGGAACGGGGTTTACCCTCTGCGGGTTGACCTCCGGCTTTTTTATCGGCATGATCCTGGGTCTGCTCAACCTGATACCCTACCTGGGAACCATTCTCGGTGTGGCAACAACTCTTCCCTTGGCTTTTTTCCAAACGGATGGGGGCTGGAGCATCACCCTTGCGGTTCTTGCCGTCATGGCCCTGGTACAAGTGATAGAAGGCTGGGTCCTGACCCCCAACATAATGGGAAGCAAAACGGGTCTTCATCCGGCCGTCATCATCTTTTCCGTCTTCTTTTGGGGAATCGCCCTGAACGGCTTGTTGGGCATGGTCCTGGCCATTCCACTTTCGGCATTTTTCGTAACGTTTTGGCGCCTGGCCAAACGCAAATACCTGCCCTTGCTCCTGAGCCGGGAGAGTTGAGAATGTTGGAGTGTTGGAGTGTTGGAGTGTTGGAATTGTCTTTTTTGTGATGGGGATAATGTAGAATTTAACCGCAGATTAGCGCAGATTCTTTTTTAGGAAAGGAGGAATGGACTCTGGCAAAGGCGCCAAGAACCCAGAGGATAAAGACCTACGGGACGCATAGAGAGGGAAGTGATGATGTTTAAAATTTTTCAAACAACGCTACGATTGATCCGCCCATGCCGGAACAGGGTCGGTTCGCCAACAGAATTTTTTCTCCAAGAATTCAGACGCGCCGTAATAGCTGCAATTCCATCACTCCAACACTCCCAATTCCCCCCCCTCCATGGTCAAACCGTTCCTTTCAATCCAGATAAACACCGGAGCAATGGCCGATCCTCCCTCGTAGCGCATTACCTTGTAACGGGAAGAATCGAGCTTTCTTGCCCAATTCCATACCGCATGGTATTCTTCTCCCCCGCTCCTGTGTCCGCGATAGGCAATAATTGAGATCGCACCCTGGGGATGGAGCGCCTCCGAGCATGGTCCAAGAGCAGACAGGGTCGTATCCCCTCGGGTGACAATCCGTTTGTCCGAGCCCGGTAGATAGCCCAGATTGAACATGGCTATTTTGATCCTGAACCAACCGAGGTGGTTCAACCGCTGCCCGATTTTTTCATGTCCCTCAAGTTGCAGAAGCACGCGCTCAGCCAGCCCCCGCTCCCGCAATTTCCGCCGCGCGGAAACTATGGCCCTTTTCTGAACATCAAATCCTAAAATCCGGCCTGCCCTACCCACGCGGCGGGCCAAAAATACGGTGTCATTGCCGTTTCCCACCGTGGCATCGACACAGCGGTCCCCCGGATCGATCAACTTCGAGGCAAAGCAATGGGCCAAAACGACGGGCCTGAAAGCCTTCATAAGTATATTCGGAAACGATCGATATCCGCCTGGGGATGCAGGGGCTTGCCCCATTCGAGATGGTCGGTCATCTCACGAGCCAAAAGGGGCGCCCAAAGCGAGCCCTTGGATCCTAAACCATTAAAAATGCCTATCTCCGGATACCAGGGATGCAGGCCCAGAATGGGTCGGAAATCATGCAGGGCCGGCCGAATCCCGGCACGGTGGCGCTCCACGGCAAATTCCCAGTTTCCCATGTCCTTCAGCCCGGAAAGGATTTCCGCACGTCCGGCCTCGGTTGGCTGCCGGTTCACGGTTCGCAGATCGTAGGTTGCCCCGGCCCAAAAACACCCCTCATGACGGGGCATGAGCCATTTCCCCCGGTTCAGGATCTTTTGGGTGTTCGGCCCGGTTCCGGATAATATCAGGATCTCCCCTCTGGTATTGCGAAAGGGAAGGTCCCGAAAGAAGGGATTGGAGCCGTTTCGAAAACCCTGGGTAAAGACGATTTTCTGCGCTTTCCATTGCTTCCATTTCACCGCGTTGGAGCTTCTTGAAAAATCCCCCTCATCCCAGACATCCTCAACCAAGCTGTCCCGTGACCTTAAATATCTTCTAACCGCCTCAATCAAGGCTGGCTGGTCTACGAAACCCGATTGTTCCACCTCAAAATTTCCCGAGGAAGCTTTCAACCCCGCAATGGAGGGGTGGCATTTCCCATACCTGAATCCAACCCCGGCAAATACCCCCGCTCGGCGTTTCCGTTCCCACCGGTCGCGCCCCTCATCCGACTGGAACAGGCGCAAAATCGATTTTCGGTAGAATAGGGTCAAACCGAGGATCGATTCCCATTTCCGGTAATCGTCGCATAAATAATTCCAGGCCTGCAAAAACCTCCAGGAAAGCGCCATCCGGCGACCCGTAATCGGATTGATCATTCCCGCGGCAACCTTGGAGGCCGCCGTCTTGTGTCCGTCGTCGATAACCAGAACGGTCCGGCCGCGTTCGAGCAGATTCAGCGCGAGCAAACTTCCGGCTATCCCCTGTCCCACGATGAGATAATCGACCTGCATTGCCCTTCGATGGCTCTTGTCAAATGAATTTTCTCAAAGGACCTGGGCGATTCGCTCCATGGCGGCTTCCACATTATCATAGCTGTTAAATGCGGACAGGCGGATGTGCCCCTTGCCACATTTGCCAAATCCGTCCCCCGGGGTGGACACTACCCCGGCCTCGTTCAACAGCAGATCAAATGCGCTCCAGGAATCCCGCTCCATGTTGATCCAGATGTAGGGGGAGTTGTCACCTCCTACACAATCGAATCCGAGGCCGAGAATTTTCCGGCGGATCAATTTGGCATTGTTCAGGTAAAAGTCGGTCAGAACTCGAACCTGCTTCTGCCCTTCCTCCGTATACACCCCCGAGGCGGCTCGCTGCACCGGATAGGACAGTCCGTTGAACTTCCGACTCTGACGACTCATCCACAATTGGTGCAATTCAACCTCGTTTCCCTCCTCGTCCGCCGCTGTTACACTCTTGGGAACCACGGTATAGGCGCAACGGGTGCCGGTGAAGCCGGCATTTTTCGACAGGCTGCGAAACTCTACCGCAACCTCCCTGGCGCCCGGAATTTCATAGATGGAATGGGGTAGCGACTCATCGCGGATGAAGGCGCAATAGGCCGCATCATAGAGGATGATGGCCCGCTCTTCACGAGCCAAATCCACAAACTGGCGCAACTGCTCCTTGCCAGCCATTACCCCTGTGGGATTGTTGGGGAAACACAGGTAAATCAAATCTACCGGGTCCTGCGGCAAATCGGGGAAATACCCGTTGTCCGGCCTGCACTCGAGATAGATCAGCCCCTCATAGCGGCCCTTCTTATAAGAACCGGTCCTACCCCCCATCACGTTGGTATCGACGTAGACCGGATAAACCGGGTCCGGGACGGCAACTTTGGCCTCCAATGAAAAAAGTTCCTGGAAATTCCCCGTATCGCACTTACTTCCATCGCTCAGGAAGATCTCATCGGCAGAAATATCGGACCCTCTTTGCTGAAAATCGGTTTGGGCAATGCTCTCGCGCAAAAATGGGTAACCTTGTTCCGGACCGTAACCCCGAAAGGTAGCCCGATCGGCCATTTCCTCGACCCCTGCATGGAAGGCCGACAGCACTGCCTCGGGCAAGGGTTCGGTAACGTCGCCGATTCCCAGTTTGATGACCTGTCGATCCGGATTTGCCTTTTGGAACGCCTTAACCCGTTCGGCGATGTCGACAAACAGGTAGGAAGCTTTCAGCTTGAGGAAATTCTCGTTGATTTTGATCACGTCTAAAGCGCTTCAAGGTGGTTAAGCCCATTTTGAAAGTCAAAATCTTTAATCCCTGCTCAGCCCCACCATCCGCCGCTATCAGCCAATAGCCGAATGGCGCAAAATTAACCAATAGAGGACACGGAGGGGGAACTAACCCGCATTTCTCACAAATCTTCTACTATGCTCCGGAATACCGGCACTGGTGCGGACTTCGTTGGATTCGCGACTTTGCAGGGTGTCGACCCAGCTTCACCCGCAAATCGGCACGTAGCCCCCACCAGCACTCGATCTCCGTTCGCTCGCTACGAATTTTGTGAGAAATTCGGGCTAAAGGATGAAGGAATCACCTCATTGCGTCGCGCCCTCCTCGATGACCAAATCTCCCCGCTCACCGTCCAGGGTTGCCATGCAACCAAAAGGCAGGGTCGCCTTGGGCTTGATATGGCCGAAGGGAAACCCTGCCACCACCGGCTTGCCCAAGCCGGACAAACGGTCGGCCAAAACATCATCCAGGGCCTGAACCCCACGATTTTCATTGTCCCTTCTACGATCTTTCGAATAACAAAAATCGCCCAAGGCGATTCCCTCTGCCGCTGATAACACCCCCGCGTTGCCCAATTGAGTGAGGCACCGGTCGATCCGATAGGTCGGCTCGGCCACATCCTCCAAGAATAAAATGGCGCCGGCAAAATCCGGCTGCCAGGGAGTTCCCAGCAGGGAGCACAAAATGGACAGATTTCCGCCCATTAACCTGCCTTGGGCGGATCCGGGAGAAATAACCCTCACCCCTTCGCGCGAAAACAAATGCGAAAAAATACTACCGATGGGTTTGGTAGATCCAAAACAGGACCGGGCGTGCTCCCAGGAAGCAGATATGGGTATTCCATCATGGAGGTCGGACATGGCCACCGGGCCGGAGAAGGTGACCATTGCGCCTTCCACCCACAAACCACAGGAAATAGCCGTTATATCGCTAAAGCCCAGGAACACTTTGGGGTGGGAACATACCCCCTCCCAATCTATGCGGGAAAGCAGCCGGCCGGAGCCATATCCACCGCGCAGACAAAAGACGGCTTTCACTTGGGGATCTGCAAAGGCTTCCTGAAGGTCCCGGGCCCGCTCTTCATCCCTCCCGGCCAGAAAACCGTGTCTTTGAAAAATTCCAGAGGAATAACCAATGCGATAACCGAGGGACTCCAACCCCTTGATGGCTTGGCGCAGAGACGCATCATTCAAGGGCGGACTGGAAGGGGCTACTAAACGAACGAGGTCGCCGTGCTTCAAGGCCACAGGTTTAATCATGTTCTATGACATAGAAATAAGCGCGAACTGCTCCAACAAGAAAAACCTTCACTCTTGCCATTGGCGGCGCTTCCGTTACCCTTTTTCATAACAAACCTTGCCTTTCGGCCGGGAATCCATGACTTGTGGGTGAAGCTCAAGTCATGGATTCCCTCAGCTTACCCGACCTGCTCATCATCCTGGTCTACTTTGGATCCGTGGTGTTTCTGGGCATCTGCTTCGGTCGAAGAGATGAAAACATGGAAGGTTATGTGGCCGGTGGCAGAAAGGTCCCTTGGCTCGCAGTACTGGGATCCCTCATCGCCACCGAAATAAGCGCCGCCACCTTCCTGGGGACCCCCGGGGTCGGTTATGCGGAAAACCTCGGTTATTTGCAAATGGGCATCGGCTCCCTCCTGGCCCGATTTGTCATCGCCTTTCTCTTTCTCGGAGCCTTCTACAAACTGCGCTACCTTTCCATATACCAGTACCTGGCTACCCGTTTTGGCGGCAGCAGTCATTACACCGCAGCCAGCTTTTTTCTCCTGTCGCGGGTCATGGCCTCGGCCGTGCGGCTGATGATCGCTTCCACCGGGCTGCACGTCATCCTGGGGCTCCCCTTCGGCTGGACCATGATCGGATTTGCCTTGCTTTGCCTCATCTACGCCGGCATTGGAGGTATCAAGGCGGTGATCTGGACGGACTGTCTTCAGGCCGTGGTATTTCTGACCGCCGGGCTGGTCATGTTGTGGGTGCTGCAGGATCAGGTGGGATGGAGCAGCATATTGCAAACCGGTGGCGAAACCGGTCGCCTGGAGATATTTCAATGGACTCCCGAAAAAGGGGTCTTCCTGGACAGCAATTGGTTCCTTCTGGCGGTAGTTTTCGGTTTTGTAAACACCCTGGCCATGCAGGGTACGGACCACGATTTCACCCAACGCATGCTCACCTGCAAAAACGTCAAAGAAGCGCAAAGGGGCATCATCGCGAGCGGATTCATAGCGCTTCCCACGGCGGGTTTGTTTCTCATGGTCGGCGTGGGATTGTTCGCCTACTACCAGCAGATTCCGGATGGCTCCCTACCCACCAAACTGGTGGAAGGCGTGGCGGTGATCGATTCGGATAAGGTTTTCCCGCACTTTATTTCCACCGTGCTTCCAGCCGGCCTGCGAGGCCTTCTCCTTTGCGGAGTGCTGGCCGCGGCCATGTCCAGTCTGGACAGCGCCATGGCCGCTTTGAGCTCTTCCATCGTGGTGGACCTCTACAAACCCTTCCTGGGCGCCAGGGACAACGCCCGACAGCAGGTCTGGGTGGCCCGGATATTCATGGGAGTGGTGGCAATTGCTTTGGTCAGCATAGCCTGGGCCTTGCAAAGCGGCGGGCAATTCATCTGGCTGGCCTTCAAAATTACCGGGGTGACCTACAGCGGATTGCTCGGGGTTTTCCTGGTCGGGTTGCTCAGCAAAAGAGGCCGCGATCGCTGGAATCTGGTGGCCATGATCAGCGGAAGCGCCTGCACCGCCATTTTTCTGCTGCTTTCCGAAAACGGCATCATCGACCTGGCTTGGCAATGGCCCATGCTCATCGGGGTCAGTCTCACCTTTTCATTGGGGATCATCCCCAAGGGCGCCGTTGGCGCCAATGAAGGATGAAGGATGAATCCAGAAACTAGAAACCAGTAACCAGATGTTATCTCTCGCCTGTCTGCGTGCGTCGCACAGGCAGGCAACGGAATACAGTTTTCTAGTCCTGACCCGAATGGCGCTTAGTTAAGCGACTTTTGGAATGTTCGATCATCTCGGAGAAGGAAGGGGTCAAGACGTAGAAAGTTATGCCTTACAGGGTCAGTCGTCTTATAAAAGTGTATGGAGTACAACGGAATACAGTTTTTAAGACCTGACCCTTTTCTTTCGGAAGGCATCAGTTTTCTACGGCATGACCCCGACTGGCGTCCATACTATATTCCTCTACAAACGCGCTTAACTAAGCGCCATTCAGTCCTGACCCTTTTCTTGGCGTTGCTTCGTGAGCTTGGCGAGAGTCCCTTCCTGGTTTCTGGATTCATCCTTCAGCCTTTACTTCAAGGTTATCTTTAACCGTTGGAACCATTTTCCAGGCGGAGCTATTGGCATTACGCCACGAAGCACGATCGATTCAGTTCCGTCCCCATTGTCTGACTTGAGCACTTGAAACGGGTTGGTTGTATCACTCCATTTTTCAGGTCGTTCGACTCCTGTAGCTGGTAAATCAAATCCTCACTATAGGTTTGTTTTCTAAATTGAAAAGCGGAACAGCCCCGGAACTCAGGTTGATGATTTCCACAAATTCAATTCCGCTATCTCCTTGTCTATAAAGAATCTCATTGATAATCACAGGCCCGATTAATGGGGGTGAGTTTTCAGCTCCCAAGGTTACCGTTTCACTCGCGACAAAGATTTCCATTCCCCGTGAATCGAGGTAACGGCAAAATGAGACTCCGCTGGCTGAAGCGCCAAATTCAAAACCGTGTGTGTAACCGGTCAAGCTGCCATCCAGGTTGGCGGAAATCAACCATGCTGATTCTCCGTCGCTACTGAATCGAAAGCTGGCTTCCCCCTGGGCTTCGGCGGCAAATTCAGTTTCCGTAAAAAATAGATAGCCTCCCGCCGGAATGATAGTTGTTTCGGGGATTCGGTATTTTTGAGGATTCGGCGAAGGTTCAATTTTGTCTTTAAATCGTCCAATTTGTAACCATCTGTAGGTTGGTGACGGTATTCGGGTAAGTGTCTTTGGTCACCCTTTTTCCGATAAACGGCCCCGAATGAAACCAAGTTACGGTTTTCTTCGTTAAGGAAAACAACGGTTAACTGTTGCTAAACCGGCATGTCTCAGTATGCCGTGGAAAGCCGCGGGACTCCAGTGGGAGAGTCCACAAAAACCCACCCGGGAACTAGTCGCTCCACCCGGTACCATCTGGAGGGACCTTAACACACCATTCCAACATTCCACTATTCCACCATTCTCTTTGGTCGGTTTCATCCCTTTTGTTTTTTCAACTGCCTCTGCTCAGGACCCTGAACTACTTGTTATAGAGCGCCATTCTCTTGGTAATGATAACCGCATTCGCTTGGAGGTACGCTCTACCGAAGATTACTATTATGTGCTCTATCTAAGCGGCTCTCTGAGCGATCTTGAAAACGAGGTCCCGGTGTCCATGCATTTGGGGCAGCCAGGTTCCACTCTGATTACAGAACCCCTGGGCATTCACCCGCAAGGATCCTACTATCGTGTGGCTCAATATCCGCGGAGTGAGCCCGGAGATATCGATGGGGATGGTGTAGACGATCTTACTGAATTGTTGGAACAGGAAAATGGCTTGAGAGCGCCGCTCAATCCAGCGTTTCAGGTTGGCCTTGAGGATGGCACGAACTCAATACCGGATCATGAAACCTTTGCCCTGCTCTCATACCAAGGCCTGGATGTTGTCATAGACACTCATTTGGAGGATTTGGAGTTCGTTAAATTTTATATCGTAGATGCCGACACAGACAATCCATTTGCGCTTTTTATGAATACGGTAACCCACCGGGCCCACCGCCGATTTGCCACAGCAGTAGGTCTGCCGAGAGGAGGGATGGGGCGGCAGGTGCCTGGTCAAATGCGAGGAGAAATAATTTATCACCCACATATTGCCAAGCCAGGTGGAGGAACGGGTGTCTATCGTTTTGAATTTGAACCCAACGATTCCTATTCTTTCGAGGCCGTACAAATGGGTCACGAATTGCTGGCAAAGAATATGCCCGTGGTGGAGAATAATCTCGCCTATTATCCGATGCCCAACGCGGCGCTCCCACTCTATTGGCAGGAGAAGGATCTCTACGATAATTCACGTATTCCGATCCTGTTGGAAGGAGACCTGTTTGCCGGCGTGAATTATATTCCGCTCAATCTTGCGGAGGGTTATGGCTTGTTGAGAAGAATGAGCTTGAATGACCGTCCAGGAACCAGAGATCTCGTTATTTACGATACCTTGCCCAATGAGCTATCGAGGGTAGCCGGTGTAATTACTACAGTTGCCCAAACACCTCTCTCCCACGTCAATCTTCGGGCTATTCAGGATGGCGTTCCCAATGCCTACATTCCTGATGCGCTTGAGGACGAAGTCATAAGAGACCTTATCGGCAACTATGTTTACTTCAACGTTCGCGCGGATGGGTATGATATCCGCGAGGCAACCATTGAGGAAGTAAATGCCCACTTTGAGGACCTCCGACCGACCGACCCACAAATCCCCGATCGAAATCTATCCATTACAGGGTTTCGGGCGCTTTCGGGGTTTGGTTTTAACGATTCCGAAGCTTTTGTATAATCCGCCTGCCGAGGAACGATTTGCCATGGAGATAGAATACAAGGTTACCGCCGAAGGTAACCTTGCTATCAAACAAGCGCGGCCCTGGTTATTTTAATCGGGGCAAACAAGAAATCAGTTCCGGAGGATCGATGCTGAGGTCTTGACACCTAAAAACCGTCCCATTACCTCTCACATTTTACCTTGTAATCTTAAGCCGCTTATGATGTATCGAGTCCATGATAAGCAAGGAAATATCCAGTTATATGGCCGCTATCGGCCGGGTTGGAGGACGTAAAAGTCGTCGAAAGCTGGGGGCGGACCAGGCTCGGGCGATGGTAAAGATCCGGGAAGCAGGCAAAGCCTATCGGGAATTCCACTCACGCTGCTTTTGGAGTAGTCCAAAGGGGATGCAAATTAAGGAAAACGATATTCCATGGGTAATCGAGCAACTGCAAAAGCAGGGAGGTCTCGAGGGTTGGAAACGGGCACAAAAGCTATGCCGCTAACGAAAATTCAGTCTGAGACTCTTTCCCTGATAGCCGGGAATCGAGGGCCGGAGAGTCACCTCGCCGGGGCCACGGGAATCCACATGTCTCCCCAGGCAATACGCTATACCGTCAACCTGTTGTGGGGAAGAACATATGGGGTGCTTCCTCGAATAAAAAACCTTTCCATGACCAGCTTTTCGGATTCCCCCGAGATGCGGCAATCCCTTGAGAGCTTTTTCCAAAAACGATTGAGGAAGTAGTCGATTCTGAAATTTCATAATAGATCGGCGAGTTTGGCGGCTTTCACCATGCCGATAAAAACTATGAGGGTTTTCCGGCTCCGGACTGGAATGACTAATTCCAGTCCTCGATCTTGAGTCTGTCGATTTGTGAAAAATGTGCGATATTGAGGGTAGCCAGTGAGAGTTTTTGAACTAGGGCGGTGGCAGCGATTAACAAGTCCAGGTCGGCCACCATCCTGCCAATTCTTCTTTGCTGTGCTTTTAACAGTCCAAATTGCTCGGCCACAGCTTCATTAACAGGATAAACCGTTAGCCGTCCCTTGAGAAATGCTTCATACTTGAACATTAGCTTTCGTGAGTTTTTCCACCTGAGACCGTAAAGCAGTTCCGCTTCGCAAATAACGGATATGGATAGAGCCTCGTCCCCAAGCTTGGTCCACTTCTCAATGACGCTTTTTAATGGTCGGGGCCTCAGTGGCTGGGTATAAATGGATGTGTCAATGAGGTGAGTTACCATGCCATCAATCCTCGAAGGGGGTGTTCTGTTTTACGGTTTCCTTCAAGTTCCGTCTCGGAAGATCGAAATCTTCGGTCCAGGGACCGTGTAACTTTTCATCGGATTGCCTCAATTCCCAGATGGAAGGCGGTTTCCTGGACTTCCTTTCTATGGGTATCACCTTCGCAACGGGGGTATTTCTGTCGTACACCGTAATCGTCTCCCCGGTAGTTCTCAGGATGCCCAGGTATCTGCTTAGGTGGTTCTTGAACTGGGCGGTCTTGACTCTGATCATATAGCTAAGTTGCTAAAGTAACTTGGACAAGTCAAGGCTTCCTTTTTTTCAGATAGGATTTTCCCATCGAAAATCCTTGAACCGGGTGAAGTCCCCGTCGCTTGAGCAAAGAAGTAGTCCATGTTCTATCGCCAGACTGGCGAGATGAGCGCATGAAGCCCACACCAGCACTCGATCTTTGTTCGCTCGCTACGAATTTTGGTAGAAATGCGGGTTAGAAATTGACAAGACGCAATGAGATGGAGAATCAGGATTTGTGTGCCTTTGTGCCTTTGTGCCTTTGTGCCTTTTCCTTCCTTCTTTCTTGTGAGGTAAACACCTATGGTTCATCTCTGGGGGGATGAAATCTACTCACGGATTTTGTGCCACCATTGGAAACACGCCACTCATACGGTTGAACAAACTTTCCCAAGCCACCGGCTGCGAAATCTTGGGCAAGGCCGAGTTCTTGAATCCGGGTGGTTCGGTAAAAGACCGCGCCGCTCTCGGAATTGTCGAGGACGCGGAACACAGAGGCATCCTGCAACCGGGAGGAACCATTGTGGAAGGCACGGCGGGCAATACCGGCATAGGCTTGGCCCTGGTGGGAAATGCCTCGGGCTACCGAACCATCATCATCATCCCCGATACCCAGTCACCGGAAAAGATGGACTTGCTCCGGGCCATGGGGGCGGAAGTGAGACCCGTACCTGCCGCACCCTACAGTGAACCGGGCAATTACAACCACGTTGCCAAAAGGCTGGCGGAGGGAACCGAAAACGCCTTCTGGGCCAACCAGTTCGACAACTTGGCCAACACCGAAATCCACTATGCCACCACCGGACCGGAAATCTGGTGCCAGTCCGATGGAAAGGTCACCGCCTTTGTAGCCGCCATTGGAACCGGGGGAACGCTGGCCGGGGTCTCCCGTTATTTGAAAGAGCAAAATGAAAATATTTCGACGGTTTGCTGCGACCCCTACGGAGCGGCCATGTGGTCCTGGTTCAAACATGGCCATCTCGATTTTGACGACGGCGATTCGATTGCCGAAGGAATTGGTCAGGGACGCGTGACCGACAATGTGGCCGGGGCTCAAATCGACGATGCCTGCCGCGTTCACGACCGGCACATGATGGCCCTGCTCAATCACCTAACCCTGGAAGAAGGCCTTTTCCTGGGTCCCTCTTCCGGAATTAACGTAGGTGGCGCATTGAAGTTGGCTGTAGCCGGAGGAACAGGACAAACCATCGTCACCGTTTTGTGCGACGGGGCCCAGCGGTATATGTCGCGTATCTTCAATGAGCAATGGCTGACCGAAAATGATCTCCCCCCCGTAGATCTTTCCCTCGATCAGTTGATAGCGGAAATCAAAGAAGAGGTTTAACTGAGATGGGAAGTTCCAAGGTCCTGAGAGGCATGAATCAGGAATTTGGGTTTCGTGGTTCGATTGATGGCGCCGGAAAGTTTTGACGGCGGATTACAGAAGAGGCGACCAATGGAGCGTTGTAAAAAAATTGAGCAACATCGTCACTGCCTGACGGGATGCCTGCGGCCAACGGTGTGACAAGTCGGCGACAGGATGAGCGCTCCGTGAAAAAAGGCCCATCAAGGCGGACTTTGCAATAGACCCTTGATAAAAGCCACGTCTGCCGCACTCAACTCGAGTCCGGTTACGGACAGATTGGCCGCTATCTGTCGCTCGTTGCGGAAACCCGGAATGACACATGCAACCCTGGGGAAAGTGAGAACGAATCGCAGGGCTACCGCGGCCAAATCGGCAATGGATGCTCCAAACCGCTCCTTTATTGGAACCATCTTCCGTTTTAGCCGCCGCAAATTCTCCACGGTAAATTTCGGTGATGCCTTGCGATGATCTCCATCTTCAAAAGCGGGCAGGTTTTCCGGATCAAATTTATCCAAAAGCAGTCCCTGGCTCAGTGGACTGAAGGCGACCAAGGAAAGCTTGTTCTCAACCATTAACCGCCCCACCGGACCCTTGGGCTCGATAAAACGGGTATCCAGGGCATGGGCCCAACTCTGCAAAACCTCGGGGCGCACGATCGGAACGGCGGTCTTGAAATGCGCCGCTGTATAGGCGGATTGCCCCTTGATACGAATTTTCCCTTCCTCTCGCAGCGCTTCCAGTGTTTCCGCTGCCTCGGCAAGATACTGGTTTTTGGGACCGAAATTTCCGTGATGCAAGTAGTAGATATCGATGTAGTCGCGATGCAGGTTCTTTAGCGACTGCTCGCATTGGTGGCGAATGTTCAACGGTTCGTAGGCATGCGCCGCCGTTCCTCTGAAATGACCCACCTTGGTGGCGATTACAAAGTCTTCGCTCTTGAGCCCGAGCCGGTTCAAGACGCGGGCAAGCATGCGCTCGGCCCGGCCATTGCCATAGATATCGGCGTTATCGAAGTGATTAACTCCATTGTCAATGGCCAGCTTGACGGCTCGTATGATTTCATCCTCGTCCACATCGGCCCAACCATTGGCCTTTCCCTCCACCCAGTTCAATCCACCCATAGTCCAGCATCCGAGGCTCATTTCGGAAACCTCGATTTCGGATGTGCCCAGTTGTCTGTATTTCATAATGGTGGGATTAGGAATTGAACATGGATGGACAGGATAGACAAGATAAGGAGGCACAAAGGCACAAAGTAGGGAGAATAAGGAGTTTTGTGTTTTTTGTGCCTTTTATGGCTATTTTTCCGTGTCCATCCGAGTAACTTGTCCTGCCGTAACCTTTGAGCTAAGCAGGGTCCGTGATCACAACATTCCTAATTCCTAAGTCTCTTCCAACTCTGTGTCCTCTGTGGTGATTTATTTTATGGACGCCACACTAGAATCCAGGACCCAGGATCCAGGAATTGAACATGGATCCTGCTTCGCCTTATGGCTAGCCCGCATGTCTCACAAAATTCGTCGCGAGCGAACGGAGATCGAGTGCTGGGGCGGGTTTCGAGCCGATGAGCGGGTGAAGCTGGGTCGACACCCTGCAAAGTCGCGAATCCAACGAAGTCCGCACCAGTGCCGGTATTCCGGAGCGCAGTAGAAGATTTGTGAGACATGCGGGCTAGGGCAGGACAGGTAGACAGGATGGGAATAGATGGGTTTTTTGAAAATGGCATTGATGCGGGGCGTCATTTTGTAAACAACCTACTCCGCCCCACCCTCTTTTCCCGCAGG
This sequence comes from Opitutales bacterium, assembly GCA_965218995.1. GTDB lineage: Bacteria > Verrucomicrobiota > Verrucomicrobiia > Opitutales > UBA2995 > JAABVD01. The sequence continues at coordinate 1,149,609 of CBDCML010000003.1, read as the reverse complement.
ACAATCCATGATCATATCCGACCGCTCAACCGCGAATCCAATGGGGCTCGTCATGAGTTTCATGTGTTTGGCCTCAACCCTGTCGGCTTTACTGGGGCAAGGGGAAATCGTGGAACTGGAAAAACTCCACGTGGTGGCGGATCGAAACATTTCCGCTCCCCTTACCATCCCTCACGAACAACTAATGGGTGGATTCGATACAACCCTGTCCCTCGACCAGGCCCTGCGAAAGTTGGCCTCGGTCGACACCTTTCGGAGCGTCGATTCGTTTACGGCCCATCCCACAACACAGGGTGTAAGGTTCCGCAACGCCGCCACCAATGCCACTTCGCGCGCATTGGTACTGGTGGACGGGGTACCCCAAAACGATCCCTTTGGCGGCTGGATCTACTGGAACAAAATGCCCACCGCCAGCCTTCAATCCATGGATCTCTTCCCCATAGGCACGGTCCCGGCCTGGGGAAATTATAGCTCCGGCGGAACGCTCTATTTCCGAACCCGATCCGCGTTTGCTCCCCATAGCAGCGTGCAGATTCAAGGCGGTCTATTCGACACCATCCTTGCCTCACTGGCTCACACCGAACCTGTCTCGGATAACATGGGCCTATCCGTGGAGGGTCGATTTTTTGAGACGGATGGTTACAAGGTCGTAAAGGAGAGTCAGCGGGGTCCGGTGGATAAATCCTCCCAATCGGATTACACTTACTTGAAATTGCAGATGGCCCATCAGTTGGAGAATTACTGGCAATGGACCCTGACCGGGCAAATGTTTGAGGAGGGCCGTATCAACGGAACCCCGCTATCGCCCAATTCCACCGAATCGACGGACCTGTCCTGGACTCTGTCCCGTACAGCAACCACCGGAGTCGATTTCGAATTCGTGACCTTCTTCCAGGACCGCGATTTCCAAAATGTATTCACATCGGTGAATGCAGACCGCACCACGGCGCGTCCGGTCCTGGACCAGTTTTCCGTGCCCGCCCAGTCACTCGGGGCACAGGCCACCGGATACTGGGAATACGATAATACCAATTTTTTGGTCGGAGTCGATTTCCGCGGCGTGGAAGGCAGCGTCAGCGAACGCTTTCGCAATCTCGGCGCAGGTTTCACCCGTGAACGAAAGGAGGGAGGGGAACAATCGTTTCTGGGAGCATTTGTGACGGTTCAAGCGGAGTTGGATGAAGCCAGTGCCCTCGAGAGCACGCTACGGGTGGATCGTTGGAGACAGTTTAACGGATTCCGCAACCAATTTGACCTGGACTCCAATGCCCAGACCCGGGATACCCTTTACACCAATCGGTCCGGCAACGAACCCTCCGTAAATATAAATTACACCCGAAGAATCGATCCCAATTGGAGTTTCAACGCACTGGTATTCAACGGATTCAGAGCCCCTACCCTGAACGAACTGTACCGTCCTTTCCGGGTGCGCAACGACATCATCGAATCCAATCCGTTACTGGTAAATGAATCCAAAACCGGCGGAGAAATCGGCTTCTTCTACCGGGATGAAGCCAACTCGTTGCAGTTTAGCGGCTTCAACTACTTCATGGATGATATGATCGCCAATGTGTTTCTGCACAACGATACCGGATTCGATCCGCTTTGCGGATTCGTGCCCGGAGGAGGTTCCTGCAATCAACGTCAGAACGTCGGGGAAAGCAATGTAAAGGGCCTTGAAATGGCTTGGCATTGGGATGCCGCAACAGGAGTCGAAATCTTGTTCAATTACCTCTTCAGCGAAACGGAAATTACCGAATCGACTGCTCAGCCGCTCCTGTTGGGAAAGTCATACCCACTGGCTCCCGAACACAAATTATCCGGTCAACTGGCCTGGAGTCCCGACGACCAGATCACTTTTCTGGCACAGGTCCAGTATCGCAGCGGGCAATTCGACAACGTGCTGAATACGCGCCCCATGGACAGCGCAACTCAGGTCAATCTCGGGGCATCCTACGGTTTTCCCGACTCGAACTGGTCGGTACGGGTACAGGTTGAAAACGTGTTCGATGAGGAAATCGTCACCGCCATCGCCAGCAGCGGAATCATCACCCAGGCCGCTCCGCTCAACGCCTGGATCAGCCTGCGCTACGAAAAATAAAGATTTGCCCGGATTCCCCAAACCCTTATTTCCCACCTCATGACAGGCGATTGGAAAGATCAGGTGGCCATCATTACCGGAGGGGCATCCGGAATCGGATTCGCCGTGGCCTCTAAATTACATTCCCTCGGAGTGCAAACGGTTCTATTGGATCTGGACGGCGGCGGCTTGGAGAAAGCCAAGTCAAAGCTGGACCGCCAGCCCCTGATCATCCCGACTGATGTCAGTGAAGAATCTTCCGTCAACGCCGCTGTAAGGGCAACAATGGCAAAATTTTCCCGCATCGATATCCTGTTCAACAGCGCGGGAATTGCCGGACAAACCAATCTGAAAGGCCACGAGGTGGATGCCGATGATTTCGACCGGGTCTACCGGGTCAACCTCAAGGGATCTTTCCTCATGTGCAAAGCGGTTATCCCTCACTTGCTGAAGCGAAACTACGGCAGAATCCTGCTGGTGGCTTCCATGGCCGGAAAGGAAGGCAATGCCGGGATGACGGCCTATTCAACCACCAAAGCGGGCGTTATCGGACTCACCAAAACTCTGGGTAAGGACTATGCGGATACTGGAATAACCGTTAATGCACTCGCACCCGCCGTTATTCGGACTCCCATTCTCGAAACCATGCCCCAAAAGCAAATTGATTACATGACGGCAAAAATCCCCATGGGCCGGTGTGGAACCTTGCCAGAAGTCGCGGCAATGGCGACTTTCATTCTCTCTCCCGAAACCAGCTTTACCACCGGTTTCTGTTTCGACCTCTCCGGAGGCCGGGCCACCTATTGAATCCAAAACCAAGCCCCTCTATGAAACTCATTCGTTATAAGGATCCCTCCGCCCAAATGCACTACGCCGCCGAAGTGGATGGGGAATACAGGAAAGTCGAAGGTGATATTTTCGGCAAGTTTACCGTCGGAGATGCACCAGCCGATGTGACAAAATTATTGGCCCCGGTGGACCCCGAAATTATCCTCTGCATAGGACTGAATTATAAATTTCATGCCGAGGAAAGCGGCATGCCCGCTCCCGATTTTCCGATATTGTTTATAAAGGGCCGCAACGCCCTGCAAAATCCAGGCGACCCGGTGGAAATTCCCACTACTCTGGCCAGCCACAAGGTCGATTACGAATGCGAGCTGGCCGTGGTTATCGGCAAGGCCTGTAAAAACGCCTCAGAGGAAACCGCTCTCGACTATGTGCTGGGCTACACCTGCGCTAACGATGTCAGCGCCCGCGACTGGCAAATTGAATTCGGCGGGGGCCAATGGTGCCGAGGGAAAACGTTCGACACCTTTGCCCCAATGGGACCCTGCCTGGTAACCGCTGATGAGATTGAAGATCCCAACTCCCTGGCCATCAAAACCATCCTCAACGGCGAAGTGGTTCAAGATTGGAATACAGATGACATGATTTTCAGCGTTCGCCAGTTGATCGCATTCTTGAGCGGCAGCACCACCCTGCTGCCGGGAACGGTCATTCTGACGGGCACCCCGCAGGGAGTGGGAGCGGCGCGAAAACCTCCCTTGTTTTTCAAGGCTGGGGACACCGTCACCATCGAGGTCGAAAAGATCGGCCAACTGACCAACCCGGTTATCAACGAGGGTTAGCCAGTAGAGGCACAGAGGCACAAAGGGTTTGAACAACGTTTCGCTTGATCCGGCTTCGCCGGAACAGGATCGCTTCGCGAGCAGGAATCCGTGCCCATCCGTGGTCAAACTTTCTATAAACCACGGATGGCCACCTATAGGATAAATACCAAAAAGCGCACCGAATTGGTAGCGAGCGGGTGCAGTATATAAGATCTGCAGGATTGGTTACTTATCTTTGTTGGCTAATCGAACGAGCGGTGTTGACAGAAACATGTCCATGTACAGGATGCTGTCGATATGAAAGCAATCACTTACACGGCGGCCCGTGAGAATCTCGCATCCACTATGGATCGGGTCTGCAACGATCGCGACCCGGTCATCATAACGCGCAAACGCGATCAATCCGTGGTGATGCTATCGCTGGAAGACTACGAATCGCTCGAAGAGGCAGCCTATTTGCTGCGTGCACCGGCCAACGCACGCCGTCTGCTGGAGGCGATTCGGTCGCTTGAAAACGGCGAAGGCACGGAAAGAGAACTGATTGAACCCCACGATCAATGAAGGTCCTCTTCTCCAAGCACGCTTGGGAGGACTACGAGTACTGGCTTTCGACCGAAATCAGGATTTTAAAGAGAATCAATTTACTGATTCGTGACACGTGCCGGGATCCCTTTCAGGGCATCGGAAAACCTGAACCGTTACGTCATGTCCTGAAAGGGTATTGGTCCAGACGAATCACCGATGAACACCGCATGGTCTACCGGGTAGAAGAGGATATTCTCATGCTCGCACAACTTCGCTACCATTACGGCAAATAGTTGGTCGGCCCTGAAAAATCATAATTGCTCCGCGTCGTCGGATGACTCCTCTGGATTTTTCTCAGAGAGCCCGCAAAAAAGGTTCAAACATCAAATTACGCATTAACTCTTCCGATTTAAGCTTTCTGAGTCGCCAGGGAACCATGGTCTGCCGATATTGTAGGCCTCAAAAAGCTGATTATGGATATTCAAGGTAAGGCAGCGGTGGTAACGGGAGCAAGTAGAGGGGTAGGTGCGGCAACGGCACGGGCCCTGGCCAACGGTGGGTGTTCCGTATTGATCAACTACAACAATTCCAAGGAGGCCGCTGAAAAGGTTTGCGCCGAGGCGGAAAGCGCCGGGGTTCAGGCCATTACCTTTCGGGGCGACGTGGCCGACGATTCAGTGTGCAGGGGGATGATGCAAACTGCCGCCTCCAGATTCGGCCGGTTGGATATCCTGATCAATAACGCGGGCTGCACCCATTTTATATCCCATTCCGATTTGGATGCAGTGACGAACCAGGTCTGGTCCCGAATTTTGGATGTAAACCTGAAAGGGCCTTTTCAGTGTGCACGAGCGGCCAAACCGTTTTTGGACGCGGCTGGAAATGGGGAAATTGTTACGGTAGCCAGCGCGGCGGCCTACAACGCAGCGGGGAGTTGCATACCCTATTCCTGCTCAAAAGCGGCCGTGGTCAATATGACGGTTTCTCTGGCCCGGGTGTTTGCCCCAAATGTTCGCGTGAACGCGGTGGCCCCCGGTGTTATTGAGGGGGACTGGCTCAAGAAAGGCCTTGGCCAACATTACGAACAAAGACTTGCCACCCTGGCAAACTTGGCCGTGCTCGACAAGGTCTGCACACCGGAGGACGTGGCTGATGCCATCCTGAGCATTATCACCGGTCCCGATGTGGTGACTGGACAGACCCTGCTTTGCGATGGCGGAACCGCAATCGGTAAAGGAGCTTTGCTTTAATGTCCTTCCAGCATCTCCATCCCATGCGAGGCAGCGGATTCAATAAAAAACAGGGCATAGGAAAGGCCGATCCCAATGAGGAGTGATACGATGAGCTTTCCCCGATCGTGGCTGTGGAAATGTATCTCGGGCAACAGATCACCCAAGGCAATGCAGAGGAAGGCGCCGGCCGCGAAGGCCAAAATATAACCGATCATCCTCCCTTCTTCCCATGAAAAAGCTCCCACACCCCAGAAGCTGGCAAAGGCTACAATGGGGCAGAGCAGGGCAAATCCGACATTGGCAGCTCTACGGGAACGGCGGCTGTGTCCGTCGGACTTCATCAAGCTGAGAATGGAGTATGCATCGAGCGGCTTGTGCAGGAGAATGGCGAAGAATACGGCCATCCCAGGCAATACGGCGAGGTCGTCATCCAACAGAGCAATCTGGATGCTGGTGCCCAGGGCGACTCCCTCGGTTACCGTATGCAGCCCCAAACCGAGAGCAACGCTCAACACACTTGCCGAATGCTCCTTGGAACTGCCGTGATGGTGTTGATGGTGTTGATGAAGATCGCTAGCTTCACTGCTGAAGTCGTGCTGATGAAAGTGGAAAACGTGCAGCAAGAAGATCATCACGACCATACCCACCATCATCCATATCACGGCTATTTCTCCAGCGTGAGGGCCGGGAATGCGCTCGAGGCTGTGGGGTAGAAGATGAAACTCCAGCGTGAGGGCCGGGAATGCGCTCGAGGCTGTGGGGTAGAAGATGAAACATGGAAATGCCGAGAATGAAACCTGCCACCAGGCTCATCACCACCTGGATCCGGGTGTGGGTCATGGCGCCTACGTCCGACAATTTCCCTCCGACTAAGGAGGCGGAAAAAATGATGACCGAGTAGGCCGACAAAAACAGAAGAGGATTTAAATCCATAAGAAAGAGGACCTGAAACTACGGGAAAGGAGCAACCAATCGGAATGGCAAAGGGAGGAAGTAGAAAAAGAAAGCCTGGAATGGTCTCCGCCTGGACAGCGGCTACAGGAAAGAACCATTCTGCTTCAGAAGAATATAGTTAACAGGACCAGGCTGATCAGTCCGCCAAACATAAACCCCACTGCGCTGACCACCCCCGAGCCGGTGGCAAGGTCGGCGAGGGGAAAGGTCCTTTCTTCGATTATGAACATCACCTGAGTACGATCTATCTCGCCGTCCACAAATCGCTTCAAGCCCGTTTCGGCCCCGTGAGCCTCCTTTATAGAAACCAAGGCCACAAAAATCATGGTCAAAGCTGAGGTAAGGGTTCCAACCACAAAGACGAGCAGGGTCAACAAGGCGAGCCAATGATAAGCCGAGTCATCGGGGCCGGTGGCCGCACTCATGAAGCCAACAATCAAGGCCGTCCCACCTGCATTACCGAAAAGTAAAAGGCGGGCCGACTCGGTAACCAGTCGGAACATGGTTCTGCGCCGCATAGCGACAACCTTGTAGAGCTCACGCAGCCATTCCTCGCCAACTTCTTCGCCGGAAAAATCATCTATCTTCTTCAATGGTCGCCCTCCATTTCGTGTGATCCATCCTCCCCCAGATCGATCAATCTGATGTAGTGCGAACCCGCATTGCTCCCGGGTTGGAATTCGAGTTTCCAATCGTCAATTACCACGGGGTCGGGTGACAAGGCGTGAACCAGGAAATGCTCTCGCGTCATCTCATCATCGCCCATGCGCTCCAGCACGGCGATGACATAGCGGCCCAGGATGTAACCTTCCAGGGATACTTCATTGATCATATCTTCCAACGGCTCTGCCTGTTGTCCATTGTAGGCCTGGAGGGCCCGCTGGAAGCTTCCTACCACTTGCCTGCCGGTATCCGATGCATCGGGCATCACTTCAGTGACGAGGATTCTATCGCTCGGCTCCTCCACCCTCTTTTTCAGCTCGTCGGAGAGAACAAAGGACAGATTCGCAATTACGTATTCATGGCCCAAAGAGTTGGCCAAGTTGATGATTTTCGAATTAGCGGCATAGGCGCCGACGATCAAAATGGCGTCCAAATCGGCCTTGGCCAAGGCGAAAAGGCTGGCATGGACGGCATGTGAATTCCGCGAATAGGAGGTTTTTCCCAAGATGGGAATATTGTATTCTTCGAGCACCTCCTTGTAGTTTCTCAGGACAGAACGCCCAAAAGCGTCATCCTGATAGATGATGCCCATCCGGCTCTTGCCGCGGTCGCGTACGATGTGTTCAACCAGGGTTCGGGTTTCGTCCAGGTAGCTTGCCCTCAAATTGACTACATTGGGATAATGCCCTGGATCGCGCAGAAAATCAGCTCCCGTAAAGGGGCCGACGAAGGGAATCTTTGCCGTCCTCAACACCGGGGCGATGCGTTTCGCGGTAGGCGTTCCCACTCCTCCGATCACGGCCAGCACATTGTTTTCTGATGCGAATCTTTCGGCGTTGGCGAAGGCCTGTTCAGGCTCATAGGCATCATCCAGGGAAACGAGTTCCAATGACCTTCCATTTACCCCTTCTCGATCGTTTTTCTCCCGGAACGCCGCCTGTATTCCTGCCCGGTAGTGTAAACCAAGCTTCTTGTTAGGGCCTGTGAAACAGGTGCTCTGCCCGAACACGACCGAATCCGCGTCCACCCCATTGGCCGCCCAGGCAACTGAACGGTCAACCATAGAAACCAGGCAGAATGCCAACAAATGTATTACCGATCGGCGCATACTATGGGTCCTTGTCACCAGCCTCTTCCTTTTCCGCAGCCAACTTTTCCACCATCGGCTTCTCGGTAGCCTGTTGCTGGGCCACTTGGCCCGTTAGGGGGACATGGCGATGGGAGAATATGGACGGGGTGTCGAATATGAGTGACCGGGGTTTGGCGCTGGACATGTGGTCGCGTTCCGCGCGTTTCTGGTGAAATTGACCGTCCAACAAGAATTTGTCCCCATCCACAGTTTCAATGGCATGCTCGTTCTCCCTCATCACAGAGGCCAAAAGCGGTCTGTCAGGAGGTTTGGCATCGATAGAGGGCGACGCCTCCAACAGGGTCGCCACAGGGGGAGGAGGGGCGAATCCCGCGATGCTGTCGATCATGTTGATATCGATAGTCGACTCCTTGTCCGGATTGACCGCTGACAAGCTGGCCTCGGTAAAGATCTTGCGCATCCGTTCCCAATAACGGGTGATGCCGACGTGCTCAGGCTGTCTTCTGTATTCGGCCAACAAGGCCGAGAACGCGTACGCACTGCTCTGCGCCTGAACCATGCGCTCGTTGGCCTTTGCCTCCGCGTATGTTATCAATGCATCGGCCTGTCCCCGGCTGTGGGCGAGCAACCTCTCCTTCTTGCGATTGGCGTTGCTCTCGGCCTGCACGCGCTCTGCGTTGGCGTCGCTCTCGGCCCGAAAGGCATCGACTGTTTCTTCGATCGGGCGTAATTCAACGATGTCGAGGGAGACCAGTTCGATACCGATGTCGATAGTTTCCAGGCTATCGGTAACCTCGTTGAACAGGTGATCTTGGATGATATTTCGATTGGAGGTGAAAATGAGGTCGATGAAGTTCTGGCCCAGGATGTTGACCATCTCCTGTCTGACAAGCATGGTGACTACACTGACGGGGTCGGATGCGGTGAAGAGGTAATTTCTCAGATGGTCGATTTTGTATTGGATGGCGACACCCACCTCGAACAGATTGGTGTCTCCCGACAATATGGTGAAGTTGACCTTTCCACCCTCATTGCTGGATACCTGGTAACGGATGATCCGCAGGACCTTGCGAATGTGGACCTTTTCCATGATGGGGATGCGGTAGTGCACTCCGGGTCCGACCTCAGCATCGACCACTTTTCCAAATCGGGTTAGCACGCCCTGCTCCTCTTTTTTGACGATGTAGAGTCCCTTGACCAACATGGCGGCAGCAAGAGCGACCACGATCCCGGCAATGATCCATCGGCGGCACTTTGGGAATACGTCGAATAGAGCGTAAATGACGCGTGTACTCGGGGGTAATGATTGTTTGTCCCTCATCAGATCGGAACGAAATTCATTCTGGTATTTCTTTGCTGTCGAGGTATTTGAACAGCTCGTTGTCGGCCGGCAGCATTAGCGTCGTGTTCTTGTCGATGATCAGATCGTAACTGTCGAGCGCGCGAATGAACTTGTAGAATTCCGGGTCCTCTTGATAGGCTTTGGCAAGCAGGGCCATGGCTTCGGCTTCGGCTTCTGCAGTAGTCACTTTTCGAAAGGCCTCGCCGTCCGCCTGTTTCGTCTCCCAGTTGGCGTTTCCGTGCGCTTGGGGAGTCAAGGACACCATGTACTTTTCCGCATTGACAATGATCCGTTCCCGATCCTCCTGGGCGCTCGATACATTGCGGAAGGCGCTCATGGTTTCCACTACGGGTTTGATCTCCAACAAGCTTACCCTGACCAGATCGACCGCTTCGAGAACGGTGCCTTTTCCCTCCCCACCGCTCTGGAACAATTCGCTGACATGCTGTTCTATGGTTACCCGATAAACGTTGAGCAATTTCTCCAAATCTCTGGCGGAGACAAAGGAACGCAGATGGTCCCGGACCATGCTATCGATGACCTCAGGCGCATTTGTCGTCCGGTAATGGTAGACATACGGGTCTTTGACTCGATATTGCACATTGACGGTCATGGATAAGAGGCTGAGGTCGCCCGAGACAAACTCGTGGGGGTCGTCGGACATGATGGATTTCACTTCCCGTATGGGCCATTTGTCGACTTGTACCAAGGGTCGGGGAGCCAGATAATGCAGTCCGGGTTGCAGATCACGCCAGTAGACCTTGCCGAGCAGCCGCCCGTAACCGACGTAACCGGGAGGCACGATGGTGAAACTACTTCCGAGGAACAGGACGAAGGCCAATATCCAAAGCATCAGACCCATGGGTGCGGCAGGAGAGATGAAACCCCGGAAGGAACGGTTGCGGGTCAGACGTCCTCAAACCTTTCTCCAGCGCCTGGACAAGGGGCGGAAATTGCTCATCAAATCCTCATAGCCACTCCGCATGGCGCCCGCCCGGAACCGCCAAACGATCAGCGCGATCATGAGAATGGCGCCTCCCCATTGCAGAAAAAGGATGGCAGGGGCGTGAGAGGCGGAGAGGTTCACGGAAATTGACAGACCGAAGGCTAGAACCAGCATATCGACCGCAATGCCCAAGAGGACGGTAACGGCAATGACCGCGCCGACGTAGATGGAAGCGAAGCGGACGCCAAACTGGCTGATGATAATGGCGATGGTGCCCGTATTGGTAGCCGGTCCCGTCATCAGGAAGATCAGCGCGGCTCCAGGGCTGAATCCCTTGGCCACCAAGGCAGCTGCAATCGGGGTACTGGCGGATGCGCAGATATAAAGGGGAATGCCGATCAGCACCATGACGGGATAGGATAACCAGCGGGCATACTCGTTCGACATCAGATCGCTGGGTATCGCCAGATAGAGAAATCCTCCCAAGACGATTCCCACCAGCAAGGCGAAGAGAATGTCGTCCGCAATTTCGACGAAACCGTAGCGAAAAATGTGCTTGGTAAGTTTCTTGAAATCCAGGCGTTGCCCATCCGTAGTTAGACTGGCGGTAGGAATATCCTGATCGGATTGTTCTTCAGCAACCTCCGGGCGGAGATAAAACTCCGGCTTTACCCATGTTCCGAATTTCCACCTGCCGGCTGCTGTGGAAATCCGTCTCAACCAGTCGACCAGTAACGTCTTCAGTTGAGTACCGCTGATGTAGCAATCATCACTGTCGGCAAGGAGGGGTTGGTGCGAACCATGGTCATGGCCGTGATCGTGATCATGTTCATGGTCATAGCCGTGATCATGATCATGTTCATGTTCGTGATCGTGATCGTGATGGTGGTCGCGGTCGCCTCTGATGAGTCCGATACTGAAGATACCGGCCACGACCGCGGTGAGGAAACTGATGATGGGCCTGATGATGGCCACGATGGGCCCGAAGAAGGCATTGGTTACCAGGATCGAATCCGCTCCCGTTTCGGGGGCGGTAATGAGAAACGACATGCAGGACGAACAGGAGGCTCCTTTTCTGCGCATCTCCGCGACCACGGGGACTACCGAACAACTACAAAGGGGAACGGGTACGCCGACGGCAGCGCTGGTGGAGACGGACTTCAGGCTGTCTTCATGGAGCCATCGGATAATGGCTTGGCGGGAGATGAAAACATGGATCAGGCCCGATAGGAACAGCCCGAGCAAAAGCATGGGCGATAACAACAGAAAGGACATCCAAAGGAAGTCGAAAAAATTGGTCAATAATTCAATTCCAGAGGTCACTTAATTTAGCCTTCAGTATTGGGGGACCTGGGGGGGGGATGCACAGCGAACCTTGCCAGCAATAACGATTCTTCAGGAAAGTAAATAGAAGATTGAAAATCGCCTGCAATGAAATAATGAACCTTTTTGAGGAAATGAGGAGGGTCCAAAGAGCATAGGGATCTTACTTGGCCGAGGGGGATGATGTAGCATAGGTATTGGGATCGATGTTGTACAGCCTGAAGAACAGTTGCTTGAGGTCGTTGTGAATCAGCACCAGCACCGGAACCAGCACCAGGGTAATGGCGGTGGCGAAGACAATTCCCCAGGCCAGTGAAATGGCCATGGGCACCAGAAAGGCCGCTTGGGGACTGTCTTCGAACATCAAGGGTCCCAGTCCGAAGAAGGTGGTGGCGGAGGTCAGCATGATGGGGCGAAATCGACGCACCCCGGCCAAGCGGACCGCCTCACGGAGCGGCATGCCCTCCTTTACCTTTCTATTCATGAAGTGAACCATGACCAAGCTGTCGTTCACCACAACTCCCGACAATGCCATCATACCGAAGATGGACTGCAAGGTGATGATGGGGGCGCCATTATTCCACCCAAAGATGGTGGCCATGATCCAGTGGCCAATCAGGGCCCCCACCACCCCGAAGGGTATGGCCGACATGACCACCAGCGGTTGCACATAACTCCTGAAGGGGATGGCCAAAAGAGCGTAGATTACCCCGAGAATAAAATAAATGCCCAAGAACATTTCCCTTCGGTTTTCCCGTGCATCGGCGGCAAATCCCCTCAATTGAAATTCCATGCCGGGATACTTGGTAGCGGCAAGTTGAGGCAAGTACTGGTCGAGCAATTCGAACTGTATGGCATCGGTGTCGGTTACCAGGCTGTCCGCATCCGCCCTGACCTGAATGATGCGTTTCCGGTCCACCCGACTAATGGAAGGCAGGCTTTTGCCCGGAACAATTTCCGCCACGGTTTCGAAGGGCACTTCGGCGCCGGTGGCGGTGCGGATCATCATGTTTTGCAGGGAACCGAGCGAGCGGCGCTCTTCTTCCGGATAGCGCACCATTACCCTCACTTCGTCCCGTCCCCGCTGAATGCGTTGGGCTTCGGTTCCGAAAAACGCCGACCTGACCTGCTGGGCGAGGTTGGCGGCGGTCACGCCGAGGTATTCGGCTTCAGGTTTCAAATCCAGTTCATACTCGTCGGCGGCACGTTCATAGGAGTCTTCGATGTCGTAAACCCCGTCATATGTAGACAACTTTCGCTGCAAATCGGCCGATGCCGCCTTGAGCAGATCGACGTCGGGATGGATGAGCTCAAAGATCATGGCAGCGCCCGAATCAAAACGGGAAAAGGAAAAATTCAACTGTTCGGCTTCGGGGATAGGGGGAATGAGCTGCCGCAACTCGGTGATCAGCTCCCGGCTTCCATAGGATATGTCGAGCGTTTCGGCAGGACTCAATTCAATGAGGATTTCGCCAACCTCGGCAATGCCCGCTACCGGAGTGGCGCTACGGCGCCGGGTCCTTCCAAAGGGTTGTCCCCCGGCAGTGGCAAACACATTTCGGATAACCGTCTCCCCGGATCGCTCATTGACCTCATTTTTCAATTGCAGGGCAGAAGCCTCTATCATGGCGACCTTCTCCCGAGTGGTTTCGAAGGTGGTTCCCGCCGGCATCTGCAGGGTAATGGTGGTTGTGTCGGAGGGGACGTTGGGAAAGCTTCGGAAACCAATGCGCTCACCGAACACGAGCGCTACAAAAACAAGGAGAAAACCCACAAAAATCGACAAGGATGCGTAGCGATTGATCAGCGCCCAATTTAAAGCCGGTCGGTAGTACTTCAGTATAAACCGCTCCAGGCCGTCAGCAAAAAACCGCTGGAACCGGGTTAACGGATTCCGCTTTTTCCGCACATCCATCAACCGGGTACAATGCTTCAGGTGAGCCGGCAGGACCAATTTTGACTCGATCAGGGAGAAAAACAGAACCGGAATCACCACGATGGGGATATTGGCGAAAATACTGCCCATTCTCCCGGACTGCATCATGAGGGGGTAAAAGGCGACCATGGTAGTTATGACCCCGAAGATGACCGGCACCGCTACCTCCTGGGTGCCTTTGATCGAAGCGGTCAATGGGCTGGCCCCCCGCTGCATGTGCTGAAAGACGTTTTCCCCCGTGACAATGGCATCATCTACCACAATCCCCAGGGTCGTAATGAAAGCCATCAGGGTAACGATATTCAGGGTCACTCCCAAATAGGGCAGAACCAAAAACGTTCCGGCAAAGGCGATGGGAATGCCCCAGGCTACCCAGAAGGCCAGGCTTGGCCGGAGAAAGAGAGACAAGATAACGACGACCAGCAAGAATCCCAATATGGCGCTATCCTGCAAGGTGGCGAGGCGCACCTTTATCCGCTCAGTATCATCATCCCAAAAACTGAGGCGAATCCCCTCGGGCAACTGTTGCTGTTTGTTCGCGATATATTCCTTTACCTGGCGGCCAATCTCAATGACGTTCTGCTTCCCCGCCCTGAACACATCGATGGCAATGGCCCGTTCACCATTGAATTGGGCGATGATGGGCGTTTCATCGAAACCGTCTATGACGGTGGCAATATCTCCCAACTTCAATTTGCTGCCATCGGCTCGCGTCATTACGGTGATGGAGGAGTAGTCCTCGAAATTGTAGGCCTGCTGGTCGGTGCGCAGCAAAATGCGGCCCGTTTCCGTCTTCACGCTGCCAGCCGATAAATCGACCGAGGACCTGCGGATGGCTCGGGTTATTTGCTCAAAGGTCAGCCCATACTTCCGCAGTGACGCCTCGGAAACTTCAATGGCTATTTCATAAGGACGGACCGCTTTGAGCGAGGTCAAGGTTACGCCGGGAAGGCTCGCCACCTCGTCGCGGATTTGCTCCGCCAGCTTTTTCGCTTCCTTCTCGCTCAAGTCCCCCGACAAAACCAGGGTAATGGCCCGTTCAGATCGCGAAGCCAGGCTGATTTGGGGTCGCTCAGCTTCCGGAGGAAGGGCCCGAATGGTGGAAACCCGATTGGTCACCTCGTCCAGTTTTTCGCTCAAGCTGTAACCTTCCTCGATCTCGAGCATCACCGTCCCCATATTGGCCGTGGCCGTGGCCGTCATTTCCTTTAACCCCTCGATATCGTAGAGGTTCTCCTCCAAACGGGTGATGATACTCTGTTCAACTTCCCCGGGGGTTGCCCCGCGATAGAGCATGGAGACAGTGATGTAGCGCAGAGGAAAATCGGGGAACTGTTGTAACACGATCCGGGTAAATCCGGACCAGATCCCCCCAGCCAGAATGGCTACCATGAGCAAATTGGCGGCTACTCCGTTTCTGGCAAACCAGGCAATTATTCGGTGCATTTTTCTCGTGGAATTGGAGGTCAGGTCAGCCCGGAGCCTCCTCTTCGACCGCGCCCTCCGGTGCATGGGGCGCGATGTCATAGACCTTATGAAATGCGCGTTTCAGATCATCGTAAATCAAAACCAGCACCGGCACCAGAATCAGGGTGATGGTGGTGGCGAAAAGGATGCCCCACCCCAGGGATATGGCCATGGGTATGAGAAAAGAAGCGGTGGGGCTATCTTCCAACATGAGGGGGGCCAAGCCGCAAAAGGTGGTCAGGGAAGTCAGCAGGATGGGACGAAAGCGGCGAACCCCGGCCAGGCGAACCGCCTCGCCCAGGGGCATGCCCTCCTTCACCCTGCCATTCATGAAGTGGACCATGACCAGGCTGTCGTTCACCACCACACCGCAAAGGGCCATCATCCCGAACATGGAAGACTGGAACAATTTGGGGTCGCCACCGTTCCACCCGAAAACAACCGCCATGACCCAGTGTCCAATAATCGCTCCAACCACCCCAAAGGGGATGGCGGACATCACGATGAGAGGCTGGAAGTAACTGCGGAAGGGAATGGCCAACAGGGCATAGACAACGGCCAGGATAAAGTATACCCCCCAAATGATTTCCTTGTTGTTGTCGCGGGTCTCGGCCGCCCGTCCGCGCACATCGAATTCCAGGCCCAGGTATTTGGTGGCCACCAACTCGGGAAGGAATTCCTCCAGGACCTCCACCTCCATGGCTTCGATATCATATTTTTCCGAATCGCCGTCTGCCGTCACCTGAATGATGCGCTTGCGATCAACCCGTCGAATGGACGGAATGCTTTCCCCGGGGACGACCTCGGCCACCGTTTCAAAGGGAACCTCCGTTCCATCGGCGGTGCGAATCATCATGGTTTGCAGAGACCCCAGGGAACGCCTCTCCGCTATGGGATATCGCACCATGACGCGAACCTCATCCCGGCCCCGCTGAATGCGCTGCGCTTCCGCCCCGAAGAAGGCCGCCCTGACCTGTTGGGCCAAATTGCTGGCGCTGATCCCCAGATACTCGGCCTCGGGCTTCAGTTCCAACCCATATTCCTCTGTGGCTTGCTCGTAGGAATCGCCGATGTCATATAATCCTTCGAAGGTATTCAGCTTTCTTTGCAGGTCGGCCGAGGCAGCTTTGAGCACTTCGACATCGGGGTGGATGAGTTCGAAGTTCAGGACCGCATCGGAACCCCCACCTGCGAATGAAAAACTCAACTGCTCGGCTTCGGGAATGGGAGGAACCCGCTCACGCATCTCCGCGACCAATTCCCGAGCGCCGTATTCCGCTTCCCGGGTCTCGGAGGGGGTCAATTCGATGATGACTTCCCCCAGTTCATCGACCCCGGAGGCCGGTCCGTAGCCACCGATGGGGCTGCCGCTAAAGGGTTGACCGCCGGCAGATGCCACCACGTTTTGAATGACAGTGGTTCCAAACCGTTCGTTCACCTCTTTTTTCAACTGCAGGGCAGCCGATTCGATGAGGTCCACTTTCTCCAGAGTGGTTTCGAAATTGCTACCGGCGGGCATTTGCAGGGAAACCGTGGCCGTATCCCGCGGATTGACCGGTCTCCCGCGGTAACCGATGCGGTCGCCCAGTACCAGAGCGACAAAGACGAGCAGGATAGCCGCAAAGATGGAGAGGGCCGTATAACGGTTTTGGAGAGCCCAATTCAGGGAGGGACGGTAGTATTTGAGGACGGCCCCTTCCAATCCATCGGAAAAAAACCGCTGAAACCGGGTGAAGGGGTTCCGGCCCGGTCCTTTGTCTTCCAAATGCGTGCAATGCTTCAAATGGGCCGGCAATACGAGCTTGGACTCGATCAGGGAGAAAAGCAGGACGGGTACGACCACCAGGGGAATGTTGCGGAAATTGGCCCCCTGTCTACCCGTCATGAGGAATAGAGGGTAAAAGGCCGCCATGGTGGTGATAACACCGAAAATTACCGGAATCGCCACCTCCTGGGTTCCCTTGATGGCAGCGCTCAACGGTTTGGAACCCCGCTGCATGTGCTGAAAGACGTTCTCCCCGGTCACGATGGCGTCATCCACCACGATACCCAAGGTGGTGATAAAGGCCAAAATGACCGGAAGGTTAATGGTTACACCCAGGTAAGGGAGCAGGAGAAAAGATCCGGCAAAGGCGATGGGGATGCCGCAGGCGACCCAAAAAGCCAGGGTGGGACGCAAAAAGAGCGAGAGAACCCCAACCACCAGACAAAACCCCACAAGGGCGCTATCCATCAAGATGGACAACCGAACTTTGATGGAGTGGGAACGGTCGCGCCAATAGCTCAAATGGATCCCCTCCGGCAATTGCTCCTGTTTTCGGGCGATGAAGTCCTTCACCGTATCCCCGATCTCGATAAAGCTCTGGTCGCCCGTCCTGAAGATATCGATGCCTAGGGCCCGCTCTCCATTGAATCGCGCCACAATGGGGGTTTCTTCGAAGCCGTCTATGACGGAAGCGATTTCCCCAAGGGTCAACTCGGTCCCGTCGGGACGGTTCATGAGGGGGATGGCCGCATAGTCCTCATGATTGTATGCCCGCTCATTGGTGCGCAACATGACGCGTCCGGTTTCGGTCTTAATGCTACCAGCGGATAAATCGACCGAATAAGTGCGAATGGCTCGCGCTATCTGGTCAAAGGTCAGTCCGTACTCTCTCAGGATGGCTTCGGGGATTTCGATGGCTATTTCATAGAGCCGGTCCGCTACCATGGCAGCCAGGGTTATGCCTGGAAGGGTCGAAACCTCATCCCGCAACCGTTCCCCCAGTTCTTTCATGTCTTTCTCGCTCAAATCACCCGACAGAACTATGGTGATCACCTTCTCGGAAAGACGTCTCAAGTGGATCTGGGGCCGCTCCGCCTCGGGGGGAAAAGTGCGGATGGTGGAAACTCGATTGGCCACCTCATCGAGTTTCTCGCTCATGTTGAAACCCTCTTCAATTTCCAGATTTACCGTGCCCATATTGGCGGTGGCTACGGAATCCATTTGTTTGATACCTTCTATGTCGTAAAGGGCTTCCTCCAACCTGCTGACAATGGCCTGTTCCATTTCTCCCGGGGTGGAGCCGCGGTAGAGGACCGAAACCGAAATGGTGCGCAGGGGCATATCGGGAAAATCCTGTAGGATCATCCGACTGCTCAGGGACCAGATTCCCCCCACGATAAGGGTGGTCATCAATAGATTGGCGGCCACTCCGTTTCTGGCAAACCAGGCAATTAATCCGTGCATTTGGTGGGGTGATTCTCTTAAAGAGTCGCGGGGGAAGGGGTCCCTTCCTTCTCCACTAGGCCGGGCTTAGCGCCCCGCCCTCTTCATCCTCCTCCTCGGAGATGCGGGGGTTGATGTTGTAGAGCTTGAAAAAGCCTCGCTGCAGGTCGTTATAAACCAGGACGAGGACCGGCACCAGGATGAGCGTAATGGCAGTGGCAAATATGATGCCCCAACCCAGTGAAATGGCCATGGGAACGAGAAAGGCAGCTTGGGGGCTGTCTTCAAACATAAGGGGCGTCAGGCCGAAAAAGGTGGTAAGCGAGGTTAACAGAATGGGACGAAAACGACGCACCCCGGCCAAGCGAACCGCCTCGCCCAGGGGCATCCCTCGTTTGATCCGGGTGTTCATATAGTGGACCATGACCAGACTGTCGTTCACCACTACCCCGGAGAGGGCCATCATGCCGAAAATGGAGGTCTGGCTAATGATGGGATCGCCGTTGTTATACCCGAAGAGCTTGGCCATCAAAAAGTGACCTAGAATCGCCCCTACCACGCCAAAGGGAATGGCCGACATGACGATAATGGGCTGAAAATAACTCCTGAAGGGGATGGCCAAAAGGGCATAAATGACCGCCAGTATGACATAGATGCCCATGATCATCTCCCTGTTGTTATCGCGAACTTCCTGGGCTCTTCCCCGCACCCCGAACTCCAACCCGGGATACGTGGTTGCCTCCAATTCCGGCAGAAACCCTTCCAGGACTTCGGCCTCGATGGTCTCGAAGTCCAACTCCTCGGCGTCTCCATCCGCACTCACCTGGATAATGCGCTTGCGGTCCACCCTGCGAATGGCCGGCAGGCTTTTCCCGGGCACAATTTCCGCGACGTTTTCAAAGGGAACTTCCGTGCCATTGGCGGTGCGAATCATCATGGTATGCAAAGCGGCCAGGGACCGGCGTTGTTCTACCGGATAACGAACCATTACCCGCACCTCGTCGCGTCCCCGCTGTATGCGCTGGGCCTCGGAACCGAAGAAGGCCGTTCTAACCTGCTGGGCCAGATTGGAAGCGGTTACGCCCAGGAATTTCGCTTCCGGCTTCAGGTCCAACTCGAATTCTTCATTGGCTCGCTCGTAGGAGTCCTGGATATCATAAAGTCCTTCAAACGATGCCAGCTTGACCTGGAGGTCGCGAGACGCCGCTTTGAGGGTTTCGATATCCGGGTGTATGAGTTCGAAAGTCAGGGCTGCCCCGCCCCCGCCGCGGGCAAAGGAAAAATTCAATTGCTCGGCTTCGGGTATGAGCGGCACCAGATTCCGCAAATCCATTACCAGATTGCGGCTGCTGTATTCGACATCCCGCGTTTCGGATGGGGTGAGTTCGATCAATATTTCTCCCAACTCAGCCACTCCCGCCCTGGGACCGCCTCCTCTGCGTCCCCGGGAGCTCCCGAAAGGTTGACCCCCGGCGGTGGCAAAGACGTTTTGGATGACAGTGGTTCCATATCGCTCGTTTACCTCCTTTTTCAACTGCAAGGCGCAAGCCTCGATCATGTCCACCTTTTCCTGAGTCGTTTCGAAGGTGGTGCCGGCCGGCATTTGCAAAGTGACGGTGGTGGTGTCCCGCGGAATGTTGGGACGGGGGCGGTAGCCGATCCGGTCACCCATGACCAAGGCGATAAACACCAGCAGGATACCAATAAACAGGGAGAGCGAAATATAGCGGTTGGCCAAGGCCCAATTCAATGCGGGCCGGTAGTACTTCAGTATGAAGGTTTCCAGACCATCGGCAAAGAGCCTTTGAAAACGAGTGAATCTTCCCAGCTTCTCCCTTCTGTCCCCCAAGTGGGTACAGTGCTTCAGGTGGGCCGGAAGAATCAATTTCGACTCCACCAGGGAAAACAACAACACCGGTATGACCACCATGGGAATATTCTTGAAAAAACTGCCCCTGGAACCCGTCTGCATCATGAGGGGGTAGAAAGCCACCATGGTGGTGATGACTCCAAAAATGACCGGTGTAGCTACTTCCTGGGTGCCTTTGATCGAGGCCGTCAGGGGGTTGGCCCCCCTTTGCATGTGCTGGAAGACGTTTTCTCCCGTCACAATAGCGTCATCCACCACGATTCCCAGGGTGGTGATGAATGCCATGAGCGTGATCAGATTGAGCGTCACGTTCATAAAAGGGAGGACAAGAAAGGTTCCGGCGAAAGCGATGGGTATGCCCCAGGCCACCCAAAAAGCCAAAGTGGGGCGCAGGAAGAGGGAAAGGATGGCGACGACCAGGATGAAACCCAGGATGGCGCTGTCCTGCAAGGTGGACAGGCGGATTTTGATCCTTTCGGAATCGTCATCCCAATAGGTCAGCTCGATCCCTTCGGGCAATTGCTGCTGTTTGTCGGCGATGAACGCCTTAACGTCGTCCCCGATCTCGATGATATTTTGTAAACCCGTTCTATATACATCGATGGCAATGGCCCGTTTGCCGTTGTATTTGGCGATTATGGGAATTTCATCAAAACCATCAATTACGGTGGCGATATCGCCCACGGTGATTTTTGTTCCATCGTCTCGTGTCAACAGCCGGATTGAGGAATAGTCTTCGTGATTATAGGCTTGTTCGTTGGTGCGCAGCAAAATCCGCCCGGTTTCCGACTTTACCATGCCGGCCGACAGATCGACCGAGGAAGCCCGAATGGCCTGGGTCACCTGGGCGAAGGTAAGGCCGTACTGACGCATGGTGTCCTCGGAGATTTCAATGGCGATCTCGTAGGGACGAACCGCCTTGAGAGTGGCCATGGTGATGCCGGGAATATTGGCCACTTCGTCCCGGATTTGCTCGCCCAGTTGCTTGACCTCTTTTTCGCTCAAATCTCCCGATAACACCATGGTAATGACCCTTTCGGATCGGGAGTCGAGGCTGATTTGAGGCCGTTCAGCTTCCGGCGGGAAAGTGCGGATGGTGGAAACGCGATTGGTCACTTCATCCAATTTTTCGTTCAGGTCGTAGCCCTCCTCGATCTCGAGGGAGACCGCCCCGCTGCTGGAGCTGGCCCTGGCATCAATTTCCTTGACCCCCTCTATGTCGTAAAGCGCCTCCTCCAAACGGGTTACAATGGCCTGTTCTATTTCTCCAGGGGTCGACCCCCGGTAAGACATGGAGACGTCGATGTCGCGATTGGGAAATTCGGGAAATTCCTGTAAGATGATTCGCTCCTGGGCGGACCAGATGCCGCCGGCAATAATGGCTACCATAAGCAAATTGGCGGCCACTCCATTTCTGGCAAACCAGTCAATGATTCGGTTCATTTCACTCCGTCCAATGTTAAATCACTTGCAAGGTATCCGCTTGGGGCCTATCCGCGAGGGGGGCCTCGACCGGCCGGTAGTTCGATTCCCTGTGATTCCGCCCAGGCGCGCACCTCCTGCACAAGGGGGCGAATCCGGTTGCGGTCCCCACTGGCCACGGCGGCGTCCACTTTCGTCCTCAGGTCGTGGGGAAGCGGATTATCTTCCGGAATACTGGCCAGGATTTGGGTGAGGAACCCACTGGGCCCTCCGCCGCCAGGACCTCCGCCGCCGGTAGGACGCGGGGCGCGGCGGGCAATGACTTCCTCCACATCGACTTTCTCAACTTCAAAGGGCAGCTTTTCCAATTCGGCTGCCGATACCTGCAAGGCCTCCAGGGCAAAGGGCACGTCGGTCAGGCAAATGCGATCACCCGGTTCCAGGCCTTGGTCCACTACTATGGAATTGTCATTCTGCCATACGATGTTGACCGTCTTGCGGCGCAATCGATTATCGTTGTCCACCGCCAATACGAAGGAGTTCTCCCGTAGCAGCCGTCGGGGAACGACGAATACATTTTCCAGGATGGATCCAAGGATGGTGGCATGGACAAAAGTGCCCACTTTCAAAGGGGGACGATCATCGGAAGTTCTGCCGTAAGGATTGCGGAACTGGGCAATAACGAATAACTGCCGGGTCCGGACGTCGAAACTGCCTTCCGCCCGCACAATACGACCGCGCCATTGGTGCGTTTTTCCCGCCACCGAGGAAGTAAGGGTCACATTTGGCCCATCACTGAAGGAGGGTTGCTCCCCCCTATAGGTTTCGGGAAGTTCGAGAAAGGACAGTTGGGTCTCGGTGAGGGGAAGGCGTACTTCGGCAAAATCCACCGCGTAAATACGAGCCAATTGGTTGCCGGGGGAAACGTATTGGCCCACATCCACGTTCTGGTTCAAAACCCGGCCGGCGTAGGGGGCCACAATTTCGGTCTTCACCAGATTGCGGCGGGCGTTTTCCAGCCGAGCCTGGGCGGAGGCCACATTGGCCTTGGCTCGATTCAATTGGGGGGTGCGCAAAACCAGGTCGCCGGGAACCTCGTCCAGGTTCAACCGCTCCCAGTCCTGATAAGCCTGATCGGAACGGGCCTGTTCCTCGGCCAGAACCAGCTCCGCCTGGGACAAATTGGCTTCTGCAACTACGAGTTCGGTTTCGTAATCCCTAGGATCGATCTTCAATAGCATGTCCCCTTCTTCAAAGAAGGAACCGTCGCGAAAATTGGGGGAAATCTCCAGAATTCGTCCCCGCACTTCGGGTATCAGGGTGCTTTCGGTTCTGGCTTGCACCGTGCCTTGGGTCTCCAACTCGACCCGGAAATTGCCGGGTTGAATGGCAAACACCTCCACTTCAGTGGTGCCGGGATTGAAGTTGCGCTCGCGGGGCTCCGGTTTGGTGATATAAATCCACCAGGCAACGCCGCCGGAAATGCCGAGAATGACTAAGGGCAATAATATTCGTAATACTTTCATGAGAAATTTCTATTCGATGTCCAAATCCATATCTTGGGCAAAACCCCCTCCAAGCGCCAAATAGAGATCGATTCGGCTCTGTATGCGTTGATTGGCCACCTGGATCAAGGCGCGTTGCGCGTTGAACAGGCGGCGTTGTGATTCCAGAACAGTGATGATATCCACCAGGCCGCGGTTGTATTGTTCCCAAGCCAGTTCCTCGGCCGCGGTATATTCGATCACGGCCAAGTTTTGTGCCTCCTCGTCGCGCCGGAGGGAATCCTGGTCGATCAGGGCCGATTCCACTTCGGAATAGGCGATCAAGGCGGTTTGGGCGAAGTTGGCCAGCGATTGCTCGTAGATGGCAATAATCCGCTTTTCCAGAGCGAAAAGGCGGCCGCCCTGAAAGATGGGCATACCAATGTTATAATTTAGGCTCCATACCTTGAAATCGTCATCCAACACGTCTCCCAACTCCCGGCTGCTGGTTCCACCGCTTCCCGTGAGGACGATCCCGGGTAAACGCGCTTTCTTGGTGGCTTTGATCAAAGTCGCATCGGCCGCCAACCGTCTTTCCGCCGCAATCAAATCCGGCCGACGCATGAGCAACTCATCGGGCAACCCGACCGGAATGGAGTTTTTTATGGCGGGAAATTCCTGGGCAATCTGAATCTCATCGGCCGGATAGCGCCCCAGGAGGATTTCCAAGGATCGAATGGCGCCATCCCGGGTGCGGAGCCTTTGCTCGTATGCGCTTCGCGAACTGGCCACGCTGGCCCGCATCAGACGCAAGTCCAGGGCTCGGGCGAGACCTCGTTTGAAATTTTCCTCGATGATTTCCAGGTTGGACTCGAAGGTCTCCAGGCTTTGCGAGGCAACTTTCAGTTGGAGCTGAGCGGCAATGGCGCTGTACCAGGCTCGGCCCGTGCGGGCGGCGATGGAAAACCGGGCCGCGCGGTAATTCTCAAATGCCGCCTGGTAATCGGCAATTCCGGCGTTGGCCTGATCCCGAATGGTCCCCCAAATGTCGAATTCCCAGGATACGCGACTGTTAATGCCAAAGCTTTCCGATAGCCGACTGGAAATGACAAAGCCCTGGGTTTGAGTCCTCTGAGAACGATTTCCGGAGTGGCTGATACTCAAACTGGGATATTTTCCGGATCCCTGGATAACCGAGGTGGCTCTGGCCGCTTCCAAACGCCCTTCCGCCGCCATCAAATCGTTATTGTGCTGGAGGGCTTCAAGAATGATATCTTCCAATTGGGGATCGCCAAAGTCCTCCATCCAGCCCCCGTTCCAGAAGGGGGCGGGGTCGTTTTCCGCGGTATACCGTGCCGGGATCCGGAGATCGAGCTTATCGACCTGACTGGGAGGGGCCTGGGTCACGCATCCGGCAAAAAAAACCGGGATGAAACATGCGACCAGGACAAATGCGTTGGAAACAATAGTGCCAGGCAGGGAGGCCCGAACCAGACCCCAAACACGAGAAAATGGGCAAGTAATCAAAATATGAAAGATTAGATGGTTGGAATAACCTTCTTTAGCTCCTGTTTGCGAAACGACTTCAACCTCCTTTTGGTTACAGGCAACAATAATTTTGCCTGGGCGAGCGGCGGCAGGGCCGGAAATGACCTCGACCCGAATAGAATTTTCCACAGCCTGATTCATGATGAAACGGCTTAGTTTCCCTATCACGCTGGCTCTCATAATGGCCACAATTGCTTTAAGAGGTGAGCAAACTCCCGATCCCGACCCCTCCCGATTCGCGGAATCCATCGCCAAATTCGCCCAGGCCGACCAGGTAAACCCACCCGAGAAAGGAGGCATCGTATTTGTCGGCAGCTCCAGCGTTCGCCGGTTGGATATCCAAACTTACTTCCCCGGATTAGTGGCGCTGAACCGGGGTTTCGGAGGTTCCCATATCTCGGATGTAAATCACTACATTGAAAATACCGTCCTTAAATACGAACCCCGTTTGACCCTCCTGTATTGCGGTAGCAATGATCTGTGGAGTGGAAAACCTGCCTTTCAGGTTTTAGAAGATTTCCTCGAATTCAAATCCCGGCTTTTTGAACGCCTCCCCGAAAGTAAATTGATCGTGCTGGCCTCCCGGCCCAGTCCCAAACGACACTCCGGGGTTGAAAGAGAACTCGCCTACAACTACCTGCTCCGGATCGAAGCTTCGCGAGATCGGCGGATCACCTTGCTGAAAGGAAGCAGCGACCGATTCTTCAACAACAAGGGAGAATACCGAACGGAACTATTCCATCAGGACAAATTGCACATGAGTGAAGCCGGGTACCGTGTCTGGAAAGAGATTTTAACGCCATTCCTGGCCGACTGAGAGCGGCATTTCAAATCCTCGGGGCCTCATGGGGGAACTTACCCCGATCCACTTGGAAGAATCCGCAGCGCCAGCTTGGACAGGGGAAGAAACCTGGTAACTACTCAGGTATCCAGCTAGAGTGGAGGATCCTCTGGGTAATGGAGTTACCAAACGCGCAGCAAGGACATTCTTAAACAATCGTCCGCATGGATGATTTAATTGATAACATATTTCGCAACTGTAGGAGGGGGTTTATCCCCCGATCTTCCAAATGGCCTCACCGCAATCGGGGGATAAACCCCCTCCTACAGTTCTCTCAAACACCATCCCATGAAAATTCTCACTCCTTTATATTGCCTCTTCTAAACCATCTGAGTAGTTACGAAACCTGTACTTTCCCAAAACGCCAGCTACTGCCTGTCGGCGGGCTAGATCACAGATCGATCAGATTCTGCCGCAGACCTTGTTGAGTGAGGGCAATCCACTCCTTCCACATCTCCCTCAATTCCTTTTTCAAAGCGCGGACTTCCAACTTCAGCATTTTGCGACGTGTTTTCGTCGCCTCCCTCATTTCTCTGATTTTCTTCAATAGCTGAGAGGCGGTTACCTCGAAGGAATGCGCCTTTTGCTCCGCCCGTCTGCGCAACTCGAAGGCTGCACCGTCCACTTCATGTTTTAACCGCTGGAGCAATAAATCCATATCTTTACCGACTAAAAGCTTCTGTAGCCTGACCTTTTCAACGCGGCGGAGGTTGGAGACCAACCCCACCCTCGCGCAAATCCAAAGCAGCCACTTGGTAGGATCGAAATGCCACCAGCCGACCCCGTTGCGATAATCATTTTCGGAAGCGTGATGATAGTTGTGATACCCCTCACCCAAGGTGACCAGGGCCAGGAGGCTGTTATCCACCGCACTCAACTCCTTTGCATAAGTCTTGGATCCGAACATGTGGCAAAGCGAATTTACAAACCAGGTACAGTGGTGGATGGCAAAAGCCCTCAACAACACCCCGGCAAATAAGGCGGCGACCGGATGCATGAACAGGCAACCCATGCCAAATACCAGCGCATTGGAAGCAATGGTCAGGGCCAGGAGATGATTGTGCTGAAACAGGACCCGTTTATTTTTCATCAAATCCCTGACAATGACGGGATTTACCTTCATTTTATTTGCAAACACCCACCAGACATGGGCATACCAGAATCCGCGTTTGATGTTGTAAGGATCCTTATCGGTATCCACGTGACGGTGATGCGTGCGATGATCGCTGGACCAGGCGAGGGCGGATGATTCAAATGCCAAAGTTCCAAAAAACAAGGTCAACCACTCAATTACCGGCCTGGCCCGATAAGACCTGTGAGAAAAAAGGCGGTGGTAACCAGCGGTGATGGAAATTCCGGCCAAAAGGTAAGCCGCGGCAAACAAAACCAGGGAAGACCAGTGAAAATGCGCGATATAGGCCGGGATCAAGGCGACAAGGGCAATGTGATAACCGGTTATGAAAAGGAAATTCTCCCAATTATGGATTTTCATGAAGCAAATAAGTGTTGTCGACCCGCGTTTCCACCCAGGTGTCCACAGGGAACTTTGGCCTGAATAAGGAGAGGTCTGAGGGAGGGCAGCGAACAGGGAGTTGGGGAATAAACCCAAAAGAAAAATGCGGGGCTGTTTGGAAAACGTATGATAGAACTCCATAGGGACAAATTCCGGCCCCAAATACAACCCTTGAACCAAAAAAATTTTCAGCCAGGGCTCTGGGTGCATTTCGAGTAGGAGCGGCTTTACGCCGCGATCCCACGAAGCAACCTCGAAGCAATCGCGGCGTAAAGCCGCTCCTACAACTTAATGCGTGGGCCCCGAGGGCGGAACCAGTACCGGCCTTCCGGAGCGTAGTGGAAGATGGTAAGGTGCGGTAAACCCGGTAGGGATATGCGGGCTAATCCGAGGTCTCGGCGAAAGGGATCGCATTTCCCAGTGCTTTGGCCAAACCCGCTTCGGCCACATTGTAACTGTGGTAGGCTTCTACCTGGTTCAGACGCGATTCCGTGAGAGCAACCTGAGACTGCAACACGTCTAATTGAGTTCCCCCGCCCGTTGCGTACCGTTCATTGGCCAAACGCAGGGATTCAACCGCCTGATCAATTACCAGGGATGAAGCCTTGGCGAGTTCATCAGCCTCCTGTAAATCGTGCAAGGCGCGCCGCACTTCTACTTCTACTTCCAATGTTGCCTCGCCAAGATCGAGTCGGGCCTGTTCCAACTGGGACTGGGCTTGACGAATCCTGCCATCCATTTCTTTACCGTCCCAGATGGCCCAACTGCTCTGAATTCCCAGCGCCCAGCCCTTCAGGGCATTACTGAATCTGTTGGATACGGCAGATTTGTTGATCTGGTAAGATCCTACGAGATCGACATCCGGCAGTTTTTCCGCTCGTTCGATGACGATACCTTGTTCCCGTGCCTCTACAACCAACTCGAGTTGCTGCAGCTCGGGCCGGTTGACTTTGGCTATCCCGAGAGCGGTTCGAAGATCCCATTCGATCGGTTCGAATGCAAGGCTTCCATCGAATTCCGGAACGGACTCCAAATCCTGCGGGATTCCCACAAAACCGAGGGACTTTCGAAGCTCCTCGATGGCGATACGATAGTCGTTGCGCGCCCGAATCAGCTCCGGTTGCGCGTTGGCGCGTTCCACCACAGCCCGCAAAACTTCAAATTGCGACACGGCTCCCGCTTCAAGCCGGTTTTTGGCATCCTCAACCTGCTCTTCCAATAGCTTTATGTTCTCCTCCTGAACCGCGATCCGCTCACGCGCCAGCAAAACATCGTAAAACCTGATCTTCACATCCAGCACGGCCAAGTTGATAGTTGCCTGCAGGTCGTAGAGCACCGCTTCTTCCACCAGCTCTTGCAGGCGAAGAGACGCCTTCATTGCACCGCCTTTGTAAAGGGCTTGGCGAACGCGCAAGGCAATGTTCCAATTTTCCGTATTTGGTTCAAACAGACCACCGAAGTTTTCTGAAAGATCCGGGTCCAACTGGAAATAATCAGCCTCCAGGCTGACATTGGGAAGCGCCTGGGAACGAATCTCCACAACCAACCCTTCCTGCTCCCGGATCCGCTGTTGGGCCTGCAGTATGGAAAAATTGTTTTCCAGGGCATAGGCCAGAGCGGTTGGTAGATCCAGGGTGTCCGGAATGGGAACGGTAATCCGGCCAAAAGTGAGCAGGGCTGCCAAGTTATAAACCAATATCCA
This sequence comes from Opitutales bacterium, assembly GCA_965218995.1. Classification (GTDB taxonomy): domain Bacteria; phylum Verrucomicrobiota; class Verrucomicrobiia; order Opitutales; family UBA2995; genus JAABVD01. Next base: position 1,120,853 of record CBDCML010000003.1, on the reverse strand, counting down.
CAGGTAAATTCCCCAGCCGCTGAGCCTCCCTGTTTTGAATACTTTCCCTGGCCCGCATGTCTCACAAAATTCGTAGCGAGCGAACGAAGATCGAGTGCTGGTGTGGGCTTCGCGCCGACCGTGCGTCGCAAAGTTGCTATGCAACGGCGAGTCGTGAGCGGGTGAAGCTGGGTCGACACCCTGCAAAGTCGCGAATCCAACGAAGTCCGCACCAGTGCCGGTATTCCGGAGCGCAGTAGAAGATTTGTGAGACATGCGGGCTGTAATCATGGACAATCAGTCAGTTTCGGGAGTTGGTTCCAAACGGATGACCGCTTCCAGTGTGCCTTTGTGATCTTTGGCGATCAGCATGTATATGGATGGGATGATCAAAAGGGTGAAGAAGGTCCCAATCGCCATACCTCCAACGATAATGAGTCCAATACTGTTTCGGGCTTCCGCCCCGGCGCCCGTTACCAGAACGAGGGGAAAGTGACCACACACGGTGGCCATGCTCGTCATTAACACTGGACGCAACCGGGTCAGAGCGGCCTCGCGCACAGCCACCAGTTTGCTCAATCCGCTCCGTTGGAGATCGTTGGCAAATTCCACAATCAGTATCCCGTTTTTCGATACGATTCCGATGAGAGTAATCAATCCAACCTGCGAGTAAATGTTCAGGGTGGTGGTCCATCCATCCGTCCAAAAAGGGATATCCGGGCTGGGCATTTTCAAGAACATGAAGATTACCGCCCCGAACATGGCCAGTGGCACCGACCCAAGTAATATGACAAACGGATCCCGGAAGCTGTTAAATTGTGCAGCCAGTACCAGAAAAATCATGACAAGGGCCAGGCCGAAGGCCGGAAGAAACTTATTACCTTCCGTCCTCAGTTGGCGTGATTCTCCAGTGTAATCAACCAGGTAACCTTGAGGAAGAATTCTGGCCGCTTCTTCCTCCAATAGTGACAGCGCCTGACCAAGAGGTGAAATGGCAACCCCGCTGATTTTTACGGAATTAAACTGTTGAAATCGATTCAGCGATCGCGGAACGGTTTTATTTTCAACCGTGGCAATGGAACTGAGGGGTATGAGCTTTCCCCGGGGCCCGGTTACGTAAATCGAGGTCAATTGTTCGGGATTCAATCGGTTTACCCGCTTTATTTGAGGAATCACCTTGTAGCTCCGTCCATCGATGCTGAAGCGGTTTACATAATTTCCTCCAAACATGGCGGAAATATCGTTGGCCACATCCGAAAGGTTTAATCCCAGGGCCGCCACCTTGTCCCGGTCCACATTTATTTCAGCCTGAGGTTGGTCCACCTTCACATCCACGATGGGGGGAAAGGCGAATTTCCCGCTTTCAGCCGCCTTTCTGGCAATTTCCTGCGCGAATCCAAGAATGAGTTCCGTATCCGCAGTCGAGGCAATGACGAACTCAACCGGGAAAATCCCCCCCCCGGGAAGAGAGGGTCTGAGTAATGGCAAGACCTGTACGCCCGGCACCGTAGCCATCTTCCCTTGCACTTCGGGATATATATCGAAAATGGTTCGCTCCCTTTCATTCCAGGGCACGGTGGCCATACCCCCCATTGCCATGGCGCTGCTGGTAATCTGGAATGTTTGTTGCGTCTCGGGAATATCCAACCACAAGCGGTTTATTTCATCGGCTGAGATAAGCAACTGATCAACCGTGCTGTTAGGTGGGGTTTCAAGAATCCCAAAAATAACGCTCTGGTCCTCAGTGGGGGCCAGTTCGGTAGACACCATGGTGAACATCGAAAAAGTTATCAGAGCCAGGACAATCCATACAATGTAGACCAGCGGCCGCATTGCCAGGATGGTGTCCAATACCCGGGCATAGAGACTTTTAGCTCGATCAAATCTGCCATTGACAAAGCGCTTCAACCACCGGTCCTTCTCACTTGGTTTCAGCAGCTTAGCCGACATGACGGGCGACAAGGTCAGCCCCACCACACCCGAGATCAAAACGGCGCCGGCCAGGGTAAAGGCAAACTCACGGAACAACGACCCGGTTAAACCTCCCTGAAATCCAATGGGCGCGTAGACCACCGCCAAGGTGAGCGTCATGGCAATAATCGGACCTACCAATTCCCTCACGCCCAGGATGGCCGCTTCCAACGGCGATTTACCCAAATGCAGATTCCGGTCCACGTTTTCAACAACCACGATCGCGTCGTCAACGACCAGTCCGACGGATAATAATATAGCCAGGAGGGTGAGCAGGTTCAGCGAAAAACCAAAGAGCTGCATGAGAAACACCGCACCGATCAAGGATACCGGAATCGCTACTACCGGTACCAGGGCCGATCGCACGGACCCCAGAAACAGGAATATGACAAGCACCACAATGCTCAGGGTTTCCAATAGGGTCTTGATCACCTCGGTTATGGCAGTTCGAATATACTCGGTAGCGTCATACCCGATACTTGCGGTTATTCCGGGAGGAAGGTCATTTTGCAGGGCCTCCATTTCTTCGGCCACCGCACTAAGCACATCAATTGCGTTGGCATTCGGTAGAACATGGATGCCTATGAAAGTGGCCTTTCGACCTGAATACCTTACCTCCGTGTCGTAGTCCTCCGAGCCCAGCTCCACGTCAGCAATGTCCTCCAGTCGCACAATGGCATTGCCCTCCTGCTTGATGACCAGCCGTCTGAACTCCTCGATCGAGCGCAAATCCGTGTTGGCGGTCAAATCCACTTGAATGAGGGCGCCTTTGGTGCTGCCGGGCGCCGATAAAACATTATTGTCCGCCACAGCCTGCCTGATTTGGGACGGACTTATATTCATCGCCGCCATCCGGTCCGGTTTTAACCAGATCCGGGCGGCAAAGGTTCCACCTCCCAACACCTCCGCTCGCTGGATGCCTTCAATGGCAGATAGACGGGGTTGAACCACCCGAATCACAAAATCGGTGATCTCGTTCTGCTCCAGTACTTCCGAACTGAAATTCAGGTAAGCCGCGGCAATTTGACTGTCTGCTGGGGTAATATTGACGGAAGGCAATTCTGCTGAAGGAGGCAGGTCATGCCGTATCCGGTCTACTTTGGAACTGATCTCGGCCAACGCCTTGGTCGAATCGTAGTTCAGCTTCAACCTCACCGTAATGATGGAAAGACTCTGGGCGCTGGTAGATTCAATGTATTCAATACCATCTGCTTCCGCAATGGCCTGTTCAATGGGGGTCGTTATGAACCCGCGAACCAGTTCAGCATCGGCTCCGACATATACGGTAGTGATGGTTATGGCCGCATTTTCATTTCGGGGGTATTCCCGGACATTGAGCGAGTTGATGGCCTGTAGGCCCGCGATGACAATAACCAGGTTAACTACGGTGGCCAATACCGGGCGCTGAATAAATATTTCGGTGAAGGACTTCATCGAAAATCGGATGGGCAGTTCCCTACGAATCCTCTGGTTTCGGATCGATATTCATACTGGGCGCCAGTTTATTATTGAGTTCCACCCGCATCCCCTGGCGAAGCTTGAAGGCGCCCGTCGAAACAATCGCGCTGCCTACTTCCGGTCCCGAAGTTATGGATACGAAGTCCCCCCGCGCGTCCCTCACCCGAACAAATTGCTGCTCCACAAATTTCCTGCCGTCCTTTTCCTTGATGACAAAAACAGAATCCCCGTAGGAAGCATAGACGATGGCAGTGGCCGGCAACACCTTTTGCGGTTTCTCCTCCGGCAAAACTACGGAGACCTGTCCGAACATTCCCGGCAATAATTTCCCTTCCGGATTATCCAGGGTAGCGCGCAGGTTTATGGTTCGTGTGCTTACATCCACTTCGGGATCTATAGCCGTTATTCGGCCTCCGAACAGGGTTTCCGGATGGGAATCGACCTCGACCTCAACCGGCAGGCCGGTGGCAACCAGGGAAACCCACTTCTGCGAAAAGGCAAAATCGATAAAGATGGGATCGAGCGATTGCAGCGAAACCATGGGATCGCCGTTGTTGATGAACTGGCCCAAATTGACCTGGCGGATGCCAAGCCGACCGCTAAAGGGCGCGGGAATTCGCTTTTTGGTAATCATTGCTTCCAGGTTTTCAACCCGTGCTTTGGCGGCAAGAAACGCTGCCTGAGCGGAATCCAGTTCGGCCGCGGCAACCGTATTGCTCTGACGCAACTTTTTGGCGCGGGCCAGGTTGATACTTGCCAAATCGGCCTCGGCTTGGGCCGCGGCCAGTTGGGCCTCCTCGCTGGAAGTGTCAAGCTCCACCAGCAACTGCCCACTTTCCACCGATTCACCAGACTCGAAATGAAGATCGTCCACCTTTCCCGCCACCTCAGTGCTGACCAGGACTCCCTGAACTGCGGTTAAGCTACCTACCGCATCTAAGGTCTGCTTCCATAATTCCTCCGTAACGATGGCGCTGGTAACAAACTCGGGCGGCACTTCAAAATTTCCCGCTGAGGCTATCAATGCCTTAATTTGAATCACCTTTGTCCCAACCAGAAATCCAACGACCGAACCCAACCCGATTAAGGTAAGAAAAACAGCAATTACAACCCTCTTCCACATGGCAATATATGTCCTATTTTCATTTTTAAGAAGATCCCCAAACGTTTACCACTGCTCCTTGATCCGGCTTTCATCCTTCACCGAGTCCTCGAAATAATAGTGCTCGCAGGGGATAAAAATATCCTTGGGCAATGCTTCTCCGGCCAGGTATTTGGAAAACGCATCAACCGTTCCGACGGCCATCTTGGCCGGAAATTGTTGGGGGGTATCCAGGATTTTCTTTTCGAACACGGCTTGCTTACCGGCGGGTGAGGCATCAAACCCGACAATGGTGATCTGATCCACTTTACCTGCCTTTACGACCGCGGCGTGGGCGCCGAGGGCGGAGGGATCGTTAATGGCGAATAGGCCGACGATATCGGGATGAGCTTGCAATAGGTCATTGGCCACGGTGAATCCCTCGCTCCTGTTTCCCTTGGCGCTCAACTCGGTCACAATTTGCAGGCGGCTGTTGTTTTCACGCAAGTAATCGCGGAAACCCTCCACACGGAAAATACAGGATGTCACCTCCGGGAAACCCAGTATGGCAATTTTACCGCGACCGCCCGTGGCTTTCACCATACTTTCCCCGGCCAGCCTGCCTCCCTGGTAATTGTCGCTTCCGATGTGAGAAACGAGCAGGGCATTGGCCTGTTCGTCGGTGACCTGAACATCGAAGGAAAACACCGGAACCCCAGCTTCCCAGGCATTGATGACCCCTTCCCCCACCGCCTGGGAATCGGTAGGATTGAGGAAGATGGCGTCGTAACCCTGCGCGGCAAAGTCGGCCAATTGGTTGTTTTGCTTGGCCGCATCCATTTCCCCGCTCAAGGCGACCAGTTCAAAACCGTGTTTGGCCGCTTCCGCCTCCATTTTATTTGCGATCAGCTTGAAAAACGGGTTGGTCAAGTCCATGCAGGTCATGCCTATTTTCCCCACCGCCGTGGAACGTTCCCTCTGGATAAAATACACCGAGGCGGCCAGGGACAGGACCGCGGCAACCGTAACCCAACCCCACCTCGGGAAGGCCGACAGGGAGGGGGAGGAAGTGGCCCCTACGGATCGTCCCCGCAGCTTGTCGACCAATACGGCAGCCAGTATCACCCCGCCCAGAATGACCTGTTGGGTATAGCTTTCCACCCCCAGCAGGTTCATGCCGTTTTGTAAGACCGAAATAATAAAAGCGCCGATGAGGGTGCCCAAAATCCTACCCTTGCCACCGGATAGGCTGGTTCCGCCCACCACGACGGCGGCGATGACATACAATTCGTACATCAACCCCAAATTTGGCGTGCCCGTATTGAGTTGGGAGGCCTGAATACATCCGCCCAGTCCCGCCGCCAAACCGCTCACCACATAGACCAGGATGAGAACGAATCGGATAGGCACGCCCGACAGCCGGGCCGCTTCTTCATTGCCACCCACCGCGTAAATGTAGCGCCCATAACGTGTCCGGCTCATAAAGATATGCGCCGCCAGGAAGAGCGCCAAGAGCAATATCACCGTGTTGGGCACGGCCAAGGTCCTACCCTGCCCCAGCCAGGTCAGCCCTTGTGGAACCTGATAAATGGAAAACCCGCCCGTAATCATAAAGGCCAAGCCCCGGGCCATCATCATCACGCCGAGGGTGGTTATGAAGGGCGCTACCCGGAAGCGGTGCACGAGGAAGCCTCCGCAACCACCTACCAGACCGCAGCACAGAATGCCGGCCATAAACCCTATTGGAATGACCCAGGGGGACGCCTCCAGCCCGCCCATTGCCTTCATTAAAACCGTGGCCACCACGGCGGAAAGGGCAATCAGACTGCCCACCGACAAATCGATGCCGCCGGTGATGATCACCATGGTCATCCCAATGGCTATGATGGCTATGACCACGATGCGATCCACGATGGCCAACAGGTTGGACCGTTTCAGGAAATCCGGCCAAAGGTAGGATTTTGGGGCAATGAACCGGGCGCCTGAATATTCCGGGAAGTAGTCCCCCAAAGAACGGACGATGCTCCATTTGAGAATGTCCTCAGTCGCCGCGATGACCTGGAGGGATTTTCCCTCTTTTTTCAAGTCCTCTACCAGCTTGCGAAAGTCCTGTGGTAAACCGATACTCGGTAAGACCTCGGAAAATCCCCTGGATTCAAGCGCGGGGACCAGGGCTTCCACAAAATCGGCCGATCCCTTGTTGCGGGCCCCGACCGCAATGATTACGGCATTTTTTCGGTACTGGCTTTCGATGACCTCCGCCACCTCACGGACGGCGGCTTCCCCACTGGGTGTTTGCTCCTTCAAGGTCAATAAACTGAAGAACACACACAGTCCAATGAGGGCCCAAAAAATTCCGTAGTTGTCTAATAGTTTATTCATGAATCCATCCCGGCAACTCCACCTATTCCACAGCCAAGTGCATGACTTCCTCCTGACTCGTCTCGTTCACATCTTCAATTTCTCCCTGTATGCGGCCGCCCCGCATGATGATTACGCGATCGCTCATGCCCAAAATTTCAGGAAGCTCGCTGCTGATCATTATGATGCCCTTCCCGGCCATGGCCAGGGCACCCATCAACTGGTAGATTTCGAACTTTGCCCCCACGTCAATTCCACGCGTCGGCTCGTCAAAAATGATGATGTCCGAATTGCGTGCCAGCCATTTGGCCAGGACAACCTTCTGCTGATTGCCGCCGGATAGATGGGCCACATCCTGCCCGGGGCCCGAAGCTTTTATCTTCAATTCCCGGGCAAGCTTGCCGAACTGCTCCAATTCCCTCTTCTCATCCAGGAAAACCGGACCTGAATATTCCCTTAGATTGGGCAGCCCGAAATTTTCCAAAACACTGTGAATCAACACCAGACCCTGGTTTTTCCGGTCTTCCGTCAGGAGACAGATACCCCGGGCTATGGCTTGGCGGGGGTTCTCAATGTCAAGTTCTTCCCCACCCAGGAATACGGTCCCGCCATCTTTCCTGTCGGCGCCGAAGATCAAACGAACGGTTTCCGTCCTGCCGGCGCCCACCAATCCGGCGAAACCCAGAATCTCCCCGGCCCGCAGGGTAAAACTCACATCCTTGACCACCTCCCCCCGGGATAGATTTTCCACCCGTAAACATTCTTTCCCCGGCTTTGATTGGCGCGGAGGAAACTCCGACTCGAGCGACCGGCCCACCATCCATTCAATCAAATGGCGCCGATTCACCTTCGACACCGGCTTGGTCACGACTTGCCTGCCATCCCGCAAAACCATCACCCGGTCGGCTATTTCAAACACTTCTTCCAAGCGATGACTGGTATAAATTATTCCTATTCCCTCCTCCTTTAAATCCCGAATCATGGAAAAGAGCCGATCGACTTCCTGATGGGTCAAGGTGGCGGAGGGCTCATCCATGACCAGGATTTTGGCATCCAGCGAAAGCGCCTTGGCAATTTCGACCAGTTGCTGTTCCGCAATGGTCAGATCCCGACACAAGGTTTCGGGATCGAGCTTCAACCCGAGGCGTTCAAAGAGCTTATTTGCCCCTTCTGCTTCGCGGTTTTCGTCCAGAAACCATACCTTTTTCCTCTCCCGTCCGAGGTAGATGTTCTCCCGCACATTCAAATCGGGAATCAGATTGAACTCCTGGTAGATAATGGAGACCCCCAGAGCTTGGGCCAGGGAGGGCGAATTGATGGATACCTGCTCGCCCTGCATGAACAACTCCCCCGCGTCGGCCCGATGGGCCCCTCCCAGAATCTTGATCAATGTGCTTTTTCCCGCGCCATTCTCCCCTACCAGAGCCAATACCTCACCCGCTTCGAGGCGGATGGAAACATTATCCAAGGCCCGCACCCCGGGGAATGTTTTGGAAATGCTTCGGATTTCCAGTAATGGAGCCTGAGCTGGAGTTGTTGGTTCGGGCATAAAAAGAATCCTCAGTAAAGGGCCATTTCCAACCTCTAGACAAGACCAATTAGGCGTTGCCGGGCCGATTCTCACTTTACCCTTTCCCTTCAGTTGGGTTCCCCTAAGGTGACGCCATGAAAAGGCGAAATTTTATCAAATCCACTACCCTGACCATGGCCGCCTCAACCATCTCCTGGCCCTATGGCCTGGAATCGGCCAGTGCCAACCGGCCTCCCTTCAAAATTTCACTGGCCCAATGGTCGCTGCACCGGAGGCTGTTGGGCAGGAACGGGGAGGAACCATTGGACCATCTGGATTTTGCCAAGACAGCCCGGGAACTGGGAATCGAGGGTCTCGAATACGTGAATCAGTTCTTTATGGATAAGGCCCGGGATAGGGAGTACCTGAAGGAAATGAACCATCGCGCCTCGGAAGAGGGCGTGGTCAACCTGCTCATCATGGTGGACCGGGAAGGACAGATAGGACATCCCGATAGCGCTGAGCGCAAGCAAACGGTGGAAAATCACCTCAAATGGTTGGAAGCGGCCGCCACTTTGGGATGCCACTCTCTTCGGGTCAACGCGGCGAGCCGGGGAACCTACCAGGAACAACAAAAGCTCGCCGCGGACGGCTTGAGACAACTCAGCGAAAAGGGGGATGAATTCGGCCTCAACGTAATTGTGGAAAACCACGGAGGACTATCCTCAAACGGCAAATGGCTGTCCGGGGTCATGGACCTCGTCGATCACCCCAGGTGCGGCACCCTTCCGGATTTTGGAAATTTCCTGATCGATCCGGAGAAAGGGGAATGGTACGACATCTATCAGGGCATGGAGGACCTGATGCCTTACGCCAAGGCCGTCAGCGCCAAGTCTTACGACTGGGGGGTGAGCAGCGACCCCAACGTCACGGTAAGTCAGCGAAAGGGGCGGGAGACGCAGGTGGATTTCAAACGCGCCATGGAAATCGTCCTCAAGCACGGTTATCACAGTTATGTCGGCATTGAATATGAAGGTCTCAAGCATCCCGAAATGGAAGGTATTGCCCTGACCAAGGCCGTGCTCGACCGGCTCAATGCTTGAGCTGTCATGAGCTTGGCTATTTTCCAGCAACTCGGTCCTCTTGAAATTTTTATAGCCATTTTTCTTGGCCTGATTTTGATAACCAGTGTCCTATGGATTTGGGCCATTGTAGATGTCATTGTTCGGAGTGATTTGTCGCATGGCATCAAACTTGCCTGGATCTTAGCGCTTATCATATTTTCCCTGCCTACGGCCGTAGTGTATCACTTGACAAAGATAGTTGAGGAAAGAAGGCGCCGACCATCACCTGTAAAACACTTGGGAGGAGGATGATTCCCGATTGCTTTGTAACCCTGACGCAGTTGATGGCGGGGGCTCAACTACCGGCCTGAGCCTCTTTTTCAAGGCAGACATGGCACACCCCTTTTCCCTCCCGGTAACGGAATTCCCTTTCCGGGTTGGACTTGTCGGTGGCGCCGCATACGGAGCAGGTATGAAACGGTTGGTCCTGCATCTCCCGCATTTTTCGGGTGTGGGCCTGGCGCCGTTTTCGGTAGTATAAGGACCGGTGTAGATCCTTTCCGAAAAATAGAAGATAGTTGGCCATGGAGGCGCCGATGATGAAGCGCGAGGGCCACCCGCCCATCAGAAAGGCATAAACCAAGAGGGCCAGAGAGATCAAAGCCAGCCATTTTACCTTTACCGGAAGGATGAAAAAAAGCATGAACTCAAAATTCGGGTAGAGGGTGGCAAAGGCGAAAAACACCGTCAGCGCGATATAATAGTTGGTATAGTAAAGGTAGGGAAACACCAGGGAGGCCAAAACGGTGAATGCCGCCCCCAAAAAAATAAACAGGTTGAATTTGAAGGTCCCCCACTTTCCCTCCAAAGCGGAGGAAATCATCCAGAATATGTACCAGGCGAAAGCCAAAAAAACGGGATGCCAGGTCACGGGCGGAATAAAGAGAAAGGTTACCAAGCGCCAAACCTGCCCATTCAACACGAGAATGGGGTTCAGGTAAAACCACTCCACCGGCAAAATCTTAAACCAGTTGGCCGTCCATACAATGATTTGGCCCGCCACCAGATAAAGGGCCAAATTGGCCATGGCAAAGTGGCCAAACCGCCGTTCCAGTTTATCGATCCATGTCATAAGCCAGCTCTTCGCGACAAAGGACCTAAAACAAAAGCCCGGCCCCAAACCTGTCCAGAACTATCAGGGACGGCCTCAGGGTCAATCCAGGCCCAGGATCTTCCGGCCCTCCGGACTGATCATGTGCGGATTCCAGACGGGATCCCAGACAATATCCACCTGGGCTGAACCGACCTCGGGCAGGGATTCGATCTTCTCCCGGGCGTCCGCCGCGATGGCCGGACCCATTCCGCACCCCTGGGCGGTGAGGGTCATTTTAACAAAAACCTGGTATTGGCCGTTTGCACCCTTCTCGCTGTGCAAGTCGAAAATAAGCCCGAGGTCGACTATATTGACGGGAATTTCCGGATCGAAGCAGGTTCTCAACGCATCCCAAACGACCGTGTCGGAAAATACTCCCACCGCCACCGATTGCGACTTCTCTTCCACCCCATAGGCGGCTTGGGCCCCTTCCCCCAAGGCATCCAGATCGCTGGAGCCAATCTGGTAAAGCCCGCCGCGGGCCTGCACCGTAACCGTTCCACCCAAAGCCTGGACGAGCATTGCTCTGGTGCCCGCTCTAAGGTCCAACACGTCCCCGGACGGGATCAATGTGGCCCGGCAATCCCGCGTGAGAATGAAATTTGTCTGGGCCATGCCTATTGTTCAGAAGAGTTGGAATTGGATGTCGGGAAGCAGATAGATGCCCTGAGGATCGTCAAACGCCTTGAGCCATTCAAGTTCATTTTCAATGCGCCGGGAAATGCGCCGGGAGGGATCGAAGGAAACATCCAACTCGCGATCCTCCAGCAAGGCTTGAATCACTTCCTCCAATTGGTGGGCGCGAGGGAAATCCACTACGCGGTAATCGGACTCGAGACCGGCCATTTCAACCGCTTCGGCGATGGCGTCCTCCAGGCCGCCGATTTCATCGATCAGGCCCACCTTGAGCGCTTCATGGCCCATCCAGATACGCCCCTGGGCCACGGAATCGAGGTATTCGATTTCCATATCCCGCGAATCGGCAACTTTTTGCAGAAATCTGGCATAGTACCATTCGGTGGTTTCCCGCAATTGGGCCATTTCTCCCTCCGATTGGGGGCGCGTTATGGTCCAACTGCCCGCGTAATCGTGGGTGGTGGCGTAATCCCAATTCAGGCCGAAATTCTCCGCGATTTCCTGGACGTTGAAAATGATGCCGAACACCCCGATCGACCCGGTAATGGTATTGGGTTGAGCAAATATCCTGTCGGCATAGGTGGACACCCAGTACCCGCCGCTGGCTGCGACGTAACCCATGGAAGCAACCACCGGTTTTGAACCCCTCAGCAAACGGACTTCGCGCTGAATGATTTCCGATGCCTGTGCGCCCCCACCCGGACTGTTGACGCGCAAAACCACCGCTTTGACCGAATCGTCCAATCGCACATCCCGCAAACGGCGGGCGATCTTTTTGGCGCCGGCCTGGTCGTATTGGCCTTCGCCACCCACGATAACCCCCTCGACATATACCACTGCAACTTTGTTCTTGCTCCGGGATGACCCCTTCACGCGGTTCGCCTTCATGTAGTCGGTCAGGTCCACCTGGGTAACGGTGCGTTCATCCGGGTCGTCTCCCGTTATCTCTTTGAGTTGATTGAGAACTTCATCGAAATAGACCAGGTCGTCCACCAAACCGGTTTCAAGAGCCTGTTCCGCCCGAAAGGAGCGGTCCCGATTGGCCGCCGCATTCAATTGACCGACCTGGATTCCCCTCGATTCGGCTGCCACCTCGGCCATGGAATCCCAAAGTTTCTGAATCATTTCGGTGACCTGAAGGCGATTTTCCTCACTCATGTGATCCTGCACGAAGGGCTCGATCCCCGACTTGAATTTTCCGGCCCGGACAGGTTGCACGCCGATTCCCCACTTTTCCAAGGCATTGGCGAAAAACATCATTTCGATCCCCATTCCATTGAAAAAAATCTCCCCAAAGGGATTCATGGCCACCTTGTCGGCCACGCTCATCAGGTAGTAGTCGCGTGGCAAGGCATTGAGAATATAGGCATAAATCTGTTTGCCGCTCTTTTTGAAATCGTCCAGGGCCGCCCGCACCTCCCTGATGGCGGCGTAGCCGGAACCGAAGTTGACCGATTGCAGGTTTCCTTGCAGAAAAATGCCCTCAATTCTTTCGTCGCTTTTGGCGAATTCGATGGTATTGAGCAGATTTCTCAGGCCGACCCTCTCCATGTGGGAAGCCAAAATCGCTTCTTCGATGACTTGGTCGATACTTGCAGTGGGGGGCTTGTCATTGATGCTGAGGCTGAGATCGATCATCAGCAGGGCATTTTCCGGGACCCGGGGTTCGGGATCCTGCAGAGCCTGGGCAACCAGGATCAGGGACAAGAAGGCCATAAGACCCAGGAGGAAGAGGGCAATGAGAGTTCCAAGAACGCTGCTGAAGGTGTTTTTTATAAAATCCAACATTTTTTTGATCGGGAGGTTAGCAGTGGGTTGAATAGGCATTGTTCCATTGAAGGCAAAGCGTCAAGCACTAGCCCGCATGTCTCACAAAATTCGTCGCGAGCGAACGAAGATCGAGTGCTGGCGCGGGTTTCGAGCCGACCGTGCGTCGCAAAGTTGCTATGCAACGGCGAGTCGTGAGCGGGTGAAGCTGGGTCGACACCCTGCAAAGTCGCGAATCCAACGAAGTCCGCACCAGTGCCGGGATTTCGGAGCGCAGTAGAAGATTTGTGAGACATGCGGGCCAGGTTCCATTCCTTATGGAAAGGTTAAACAAACTATTGAAGAAACTTGGAATTTAACTGAATGTCCTTTCTGATTAACCACAAAATCGAAAAAATAGTGTGTGTCGATTCCAAGTAGCAACCAGGCATAAGTTCCCTTTAGCCAAACCAACCGCTTCATGAGTAAGAAAAAATCCACCAATGCCCTGACCGTTGCCGTGATATTTGCCCTGGCCGGATGGGTGCTGTTTTTGCAGAAATACATGAAAGAAGGCTCCGAAACCGTTATTCCTTCCGATGACATCGCCTCCGATTCGGTCATCCAAGAGGAAGGTGGGAATGAGCCAATCAGCGCGGAGGAACTGGCCCGATTAGAGCAGGAAAAAGAAGAGGCGCTTCGCATGGCCAAGCTGCAAATGGAGCAGGCCAAGGCCGACCAAGAGCGCAAGATTGCAGAAGTTCAGGCCCGCCTGGCCAAAGAGGAAGCCGCCCGAGCTGAAGCGGAAGAAAAAGCCCTCCAAACCCGGGCCAGGTTGGATGAATTGTCCACTTTACTGGATGAGGCTAAAGAAAGTTTTGCACAATTGTCCTCAGAAAGCGCCGAAAATTCTCAAATCCAAAAGGCCGAAATGGCCGCCGCCATCGAAGCGGCTCAACAGGAGCAGGATGTACTAAAGCGTCAGCAGGAAGAGCTGGAGCGAAAAAGGTTGATGGCGTTGGCCGAACAGGAACGGATCGAGGTCGAGCTTCGGGCGGAGCTCGAAAAGTACAAGAGAATAGATAATTGGGACTACAGTTACCCGGTCTTGCCCGATCAATTTAAACGAGCCAACCATATCTCCCTGAAGGCAAAGATGAAGGCTAATCCCAATCAATGACCGGCATTGGCCGGGATAAGCGAAACTGGCAGTTCCAGGCGTTGAGGTGATGGATCTCCCCCCTCCCATGGGGGTTAAAAGCCACTCGTGAACCTTGCAGAGTTAAAATCCCACGTCCGGACCATTCCCGATTGGCCGGAAAAAGGTGTGCGATTCAGGGATGTAACGCCCCTTTTTCAAACACCCGAGTGCCTCCGATTCATCGTGGATGCCTTCTGCCGGCACTACGAGCCACTCGGTATCGATGGTATAGCGGGAGTCGACGCACGCGGTTTCGTATTTGGCGGCGCCGTGGCAAACCAACTGGGATTGCCCTTCATCCTGGTTCGGAAAAAAGGAAAGCTTCCCTTCCACACCGTCTCCGCTGGTTACTCCATGGAGTATGGAAAAGGCGCTATCGAGATTCACGTCGACTCGGCCCGCCAGGGAGACCGCATAGCCATCGTAGATGATTTGATCGCCACCGGAGGCACCCTATTGGGGGCCAGCAAATTATTTCAGCAGATCGGGGCCGAAGTGGTGGATGTCAGTGCTATTATCGACCTGCCCGAACTCAATGGATCCTCCCTCCTTCGCGCCAGCGGCCTGAAGGTAATGCACCTCATCAGTTTCACCGAATCGGAGTAGCTCCTGCCCATTGGCAGTCCCGAAAAAATCAGTGCTCCGCCTCAAACGATTCCCCTTTCAACGTGAAAGTTCGCATTGGCCGAGAACTTTAAAATTTTGGTGCCGCAACACATCGGCCGCAATATCCATGTCCTCCAGGTGAATGGCCAAGGCAGACTTTCCTCCCGGTCTCGCAATAAGGGGATAGATGTAATCCACATTGATCTCGGCGGAAAGAATGGTGGACAATAATTTGGGCACATCGATCACCGAATCCAATTCCACTACCAGTATCACCCTTTCGTTGAAGGAGTATCCTTGCAAGTTGAGCACCGTTCTGGCGTTATCGGGATCATCCACCACCATTCTGACAATACTGCTGTCGGTCGTATCCAAAATGGTCAGGGCCAGGATATGAATATTGTTCCTGGCCAGCAAGCGGGTACAGTCGTTCAATCGCCCAACCTTATTTTCAATAAAAACGGAGTATTGGATGACCGGATCGCTTTCAAAACCTTCTACCACGCTTTTTGGCATCTCCTGGATTTTCCTCCAATCTCCAACTGAGGGCAAAGACAAATTTCAACCCATTTGCACCCATGGATTTTCGCTTCTTGTATTAATGGGGGGACCGCCGCATGGTATAGCTCGATGATGTTTACCGTTTCCGATAACCCCACCCAACAAAAATCGCTGGATGATCTGCATAATCAATTGGCTCCCGCCATGGCCGAACTCAGTAAATTCCTGGAAAGGCAAGTCCAGGACTTCGAACCCCCCATTCGCTTTCTGGTCGATCATTGCCTGCAGAACCGCGGGAAACGGATCAGGCCCTCCCTGGTGTTCCTCACCGGCGACCGCGATGACCCGGGGACCTTGCAAAAGCTGGTTCGGGTTGCGGCAGTGGTAGAATTAGTCCACATCGCCACCTTGGTGCATGACGATATCCTCGATCGGGCTGAAAAACGGCGGGGACAACCCACGGTAAGCGCCAAGTTCGGCGCCCACACCGCCGTGCTGCTGGGAGACGCGTTGTTTTCTCATGCCCTGCATCTGGCCTCCCAATTCGACACTGTGGAGGTTTGCCGGCTGGTTTCCCAGTCCACCCGCCGGGTCTGTTCAGGAGAAATTGCCCAAACCTTTCGCCGCGGAGACTGGAATCTACCGCTGGATCACTATCTGGAACTGCTCGACATGAAAACGGGAGAGCTGTTTTCCATGTCCACCTACTTGGGCGGATTGCTATCGGGCTATCCCCGTCAACAATGCCGAGTGCTGAGAGGATTTGGATCTCGTCTGGGTATCGCCTATCAGGCCTATGATGACTTGGCAGATTTCATCGGGGACGAGAAGAAAATAGGTAAAACCCTGGGCACAGACCTCTCCACCGGAAAGGCAACCCTCCCCCTTATCCAGCTTTTTAACCGTCAAAACGAGACAGCCTCCGGGAAACTGACCCGGGCCCTCCGGAACGCAGACGAAGCTACCGTCCGGACAATTCTCGAATCGCACGGCATCTATAAGCAGGGAATTACCTTCGTATCCGATTTACTGGATGAAGCCGTTGCCTGTTTGGTGGACCTTCCTCCCAATTCGAAGACCAGGGGCAACCTCCACGACCTCAGCCAATTCCTCAGAATGAAACTGGAAGAGCTGGATAAGACCCGAATGGCCATCTGAAACACCGCTCGAAGGGCTGACCCTTTTCTTGCCCCCCTGCAAAGAACCACATTTTTCTCTTTTTTGGCATGAGAGTCCGCCCCCATGCTATTGGTTGACCCGTGTGTTCTGATTCAGGTTTTTACGAGTCGCAAGGTATCGATGCGTTCAAAATGCGTATCTTGAGTATACAGCTTCAGGTCATGTTGCTGAGCCAACGCCGCGATCCATATATCATTTTCGGGGATCGGTTTACCCTTGAGTTCAAGTTGCTTGCGCAGGACCGCGTAATGCTGGGCGGTTCGCCAATCAATGTCCAGAAGGGCGGTTGCCTTCATGAACTCGCCCAGTTGCTCCAGTTTTTGTTCAGATGCATCCGATTTCAGAGCGCCGGTGTAAAGTTCACCGTAGGCGATCACCGGAACGTAAAGCGTTTCAGCCTTGCCCAGTACGTACCGGACTTGCTGATCCCGCTTAAACCCGGCGATGATTACGCTGGTGTCCAGAAGCAGGGACTCACCAACTTTCGACATCGATCTTTCTACAGGATTGGGCGTTTCGTTCCCATTCCTTGACCTCTTCAAGACTGAGTCTTCCAAAAGCCCTGTCCAAAGTCGTCCGACGCTCCCGCAGAGTTTGTTCATGCAGATCATGAACAAAGCGGTAAGCCTGCTCTTGTTTCTCCACGGGCAGACTTTTTACGCCTGCGACGATTTCCTCAATCAAAGTCATACGGTGATTATCACTATTTTTTTGCGCAATTCCAGTCATTTTTACCCGGTTTGCAATCCGGCATTTCCGCCGGATGAAGTCCTGGGAAAAGGGTCAGCAGGTCACGCCGAAAGGCGGATCGTCTTGTAAAAGTATATGGAGTACAACGGAATACCGCCCCGTCGGGGTCATTTCTTGTAATCGTGCATGCCAATGCAGGATTTAAGAATTGACCCCTTCCCCGATAATTCCTAATTCCTAATTTGTGAGCTTTGCGAACTTCTCGGCATGACCCCGACTGGCGTCCATACTATATTCCTCTACAAAGTCGCTTAACTAAGCGCCATTCAGGGCTGACCCGAATGGCGCTTAGTTAAGCGACTTTAGGAATGTTCGATCATCTCGGAGAAGGAAGGGGTCAAGACGTAAAAAGTTATGCCTTACAGGGTCAGTTGTCTTGTAAAAGTGTATGGAGTACAACGGAATACAGTTTTTAAGACCTGACCCTTTTCTTTCGGAAGGCATCACTTTTCTACGGCATGACCCCGACTGGCGTCCATACTATATTCCTCTACAAACGCGCTTAACTAGAGTCTATCCCAGAAACCGGGATTTTTAAACGAGTAGGAAAACGAGCAGCATTTGCAGGACCAAAATTTTCTCAGTTGCGCTCGATTCGAGCCTTGCTGCGGCTTTCAAACTCACCCGGATTCAAATTATTGAGCCTGATGCCGGATTTCGGGCATGCGGCGGCCTTGCCACTGCTGGCGCCTTCTGTTTTGATCAGCGCGTGGGACGGCGCCGAAGGCTCAAGCCGCCTTAGCTTGAGCTTCGACCCTCTCTTTTCTGACTTTTCGACTGATCCAGGCGAGGTTGTGGGCGAGCACGCTCCACCCCACTGCGAGCCTGCGGTGTTTTAAGCCTTTGGCGCGCCAGACACGTCCGCCGCCGTGGTTTTTCACAATGGCAATGCGCGCCTCGGTGCTGGCCCGGCGGGTTTGCCAGCGGTAAAAATCAGGCTCCTTGAGGCGGGCTTCCAATGCGACCGGACTTTTCGGACAAATGTGGCTGCTCACCCTCACCCGCTGCAATGCCTTACGTGTAGCTGCCCCATCGAAGCCCCGGTCGGCCACGGCCCACTCCAGGTCTTGTTGCCTTTTGAGGGACTGTTGGCGCTGCACGCTTTCGATTAATTTATCTCCCTCCCAAGGAGCGGTTTTGCCGTAGAGCATATAATCAATGATCATTGCGCCGGGACTCTCGGCCATAAACAGTTCGTTGCCGAACTCGGTCTGCGCGCCCGCCTTGCCCCGCACGATTACAGTGATATCTCTTTCGTAGACACTGAGGATCTTCTTGTGGTTTTTGACCAGACGTCCGCCGATGATGCGTTCGTGGGCTTGCTCAATTACTTGGGGCAGCAAGGCGAGTTGTTCATCAATACGCCTGATGACTTGTTCGGCGCGGGCTCGGCTAAAACGGGTTTGCCTGAAACGGGCCTCCAGCAGATTGCGGTGTCGCAGGGCGTGAGCGCCGACCCGTTTGAGTAATCGTTTCATCTTGCGCAAGATCTTCTTGCGAGCCTTCGCCGCTCCCTTCTTGCGGTAAGTATGCGTCATCTCGATACAGAGCTTGTTCATGCGCCTCAGCAGGCGATCCGGTGAATCGGGCATCCGATGCAACAGGGATTCAGCCCGAATCAGTTTCACCGCTTTGAGCAAGGTGCGCGTCACGTCACCCAAAAGCGCCCAATCGACCGGAAAGTGAATGTTTGCCTCCAGACAGGTCGAATCGACCAGGCAAACCGAAAGATCCTCCGCCTGCTCCACTCCCAGTTGCCAGCAATTGCTCTGATCGCCCGCGAGCTCAACCAACCGTGTGTTGAACCCGCGCAACTGTTCATCGGTGAACAACTTCGAGGCGCGGTGCAGCGTACTCTTCGAGGTCCACCTCACCCCAACCAGACTGCGGCATCCGCAAAAATCGGTCAAAAGATCACTGCTGGCCAACGTCATGGAAAAAGCTTCAAAGCCTGGAAGACCCAGCAAATGACGCAGCAACTCCACCCGTAGCGAGGAAAGCGCAAACTGCGCTTTCCTGTTGCGCACAGCGCCCGAGGCGCCCGGCGGCAACTGCGACAAACCGAAGCGGATGGCCATTTCTTCCAACCCACCTTGGGTCAGATTATCATCGAGTTGCCGCAAATCCTCCACCAGACGGTCATAATCACGATTGCGCAAAACCGGGGTTAAAGCTGGACGAAGAAAACTTTGAAAGGTTACCGTATCAGCAGAATTGGGTTCTATTAATTCGTTCATACCAAATTATAGAAGCTCTATTCAGGGCGAATCGAGGATTTTCACCTCCTTTCGCCCGACTTTTTCTTAGCCTAATCCCTTGCCCGTCAGTGGCTTAAACCTCCTGGGATAGGCTCTAACTAAGCGCCATTCAGGGCTGACCCTTTTCTTGCCCTAGTTTTTGGCCAACACGAATTTGAATGGAATATCCACCCGCGATTTTACCGGTTTTCCATTGAGCATGGCGGGACGGAATTCCCACTTTTCCAGGCTTTCAATAACAATCTTTTCCAACTCTTTGTGCGTAGTGGAAATGGTTCTGGCATTAACCAGATCCCCGTCTTGGTCGATAGCAGCGCAGATGACGATTTCTGCCGATTCACCCGGTTTCAACAGGTTCCTGGGTAATACCGGTTCCTCCGCTTTGGCAGTTATCGGACCCACCATGTTGTGAACGAGAGATTTCTTATGGTCGCTTTCCTTCGAATTGCCAACTGCAGCGGCAATGCCTAGGAACAGAAAAGAGAGAACAGTAATCAAGAGTGTTTTCATGGGATATGCTTTGTTACAATTGTAACATTTTGGTCACAAATGTAACGGAATAGCTTCATTTGTAAAGCCATATTTGCAAAAATAGGGCGATAATGCCCACAAATCGGCCTATTATTCTCCCAACCGGTCGAACCCATGGAGGTTTATATTTCCGGGTCTGAGGGGTTGCAATTTTGCCAAAATCTAGTTAATTTTTTTGATAAATCCCTGTAAAATGTTCCCGTATCTCAAAATTGATTGCCGTTTGATGCCAATAATTCGGGAACTCGTCCCCATTCCCCATCCGTCCGGATACCCTTCCCCAAAACCGTTCCGCCTCAGAATTTAACCCCAAACCAAGGATAACAAATATGCACAGTAATGAGGTAATAATCACTGGCCGTCACCTCGAGTTGACGGAGTCTCTGAAAAGAATCGTGCGGGAAAAGGCCCAGAAACTTTTTCACCACGAACACCATATCATTCGAATTAGAGTGGAACTCGAATACAACCAGAACGTCACCCGCAAAAAAGAGTTTATCGCCAAGGGTCACATTGAAAAACGGGGTCCGGGTTTGAACGTTGCGGCGGAAAGTGACGATCTCTACAAGTCAATCGATTTCATGGTGGATAAGCTGGACCGCATGCTGCGCCGCAAATCGCGACTCAACCGGGTTAAGCGAAAGGAAACCCACCGCGTAGAAATTCCGGCCGTTTTTCCCAAAACGGTTTAGGTGTAACCGGAGCCAGTATATACCGCTGTTCGGGGTCAGGTCGGAAAAAGTTATGCCTTACAGGACCCTTTTCTTTCGGAAGGCATCACTTTTCTACGGCATGACCCCGACTGGCGTCCATACTATATTCCTCTACAAACGCGCTTAACTAAGCGCCATTCGGACCTGACCCCCTTTTCACCGTACAGGCCGGAAAACCTTGCATGCCCATGCGGGATTTAAGAATTGACCCCCTTCGCCTCCCTGATTTACGTCATTTCCCTTTCTGCACCCCTAGCTCAATTGGATAGAGCACCTGATTACGGATCAGGAGGTTACAGGTTCGACTCCTGTGGGGTGTGCCACCTCACAGGCAGGTTGGTGATGGCAACGGTGAACGCCTAAAGCGAGACGCCCCGCTTCCAGGGAAGAAAATCGTCCTGACCCAGGCGCATGGCACAGGTTTGTTTTCCGCTGGCCACTTCAATAACCAGATCGAACAAAGCGTCCCCCAATTCCGCAATGGATGTTTGTCCCCGGATAATGGGACCGCCATCAAAATCGATAATATCCCTCAGGGCATGGGCCATTTCGGAATTGGTGGCCACTTTGATTACGGGAGTCACGGGATTGCCGGTGGGCGTTCCCAAACCGGTGGTGAAGATCATTACGTTTGCCCAGGCCCCGGCCATGGCGGTGGTTGATTCGACGTCGCCTCCCGGAGTGCAGAGCAAGCTGAGACCAGGCTCCTTGGCCCATTCCGGGTAATCCAAAACGTCGACAATGGGGGAAGTTCCACCCTTCTTTGCCGCTCCGGCGGATTTTATGGCATCGGTGATCAATCCGTCTGCGAGGTTGCCGGGAGACGGATTCAGATGGAACCCCGTCCCAACCTCCTGGGCGCGGCTTTCATAGAGGCGCATGAGAAATTCAAACCGCTCGGCTGATTCATTCGTTCTACAGCGGTTGAGCAGTTCCCCTTCGACCCCGCAGAGTTCGGGAAATTCGGACAAAATGGATTTCCCTCCCAAGGCCACTACGTTATCGGCCACTCGCCCCAGGCAGGGATTAGCGGAAATCCCGGAAAATCCATCCGATCCGCCGCACTCCATTCCAATAGTAAGGGCGGATAAGGGAGCCGGTTCCCGCTCGAATTTTCCTATTTCATCGAGGCCCAGAAAGATCCGTTTCAGGGCCTCGGTCAGCATGGCCTGTTCGGAGGGGCTCTTCTGTTGGGTATAAACATGGAAAGGCTTGCAGAATTGAGGATCGCGCCGGGCGATTTCATCTTCCAGAATCCGCAGCTCCGCCTTTTGACAACCCAGGCTGAGAACGGTCACTCCGGCCACGTTGGGATGGGTTGCATATCCGGCCAAAAGCCCGCAGAGGGAAGCGGCGTCCTGGCCGGTTCCGCCGCAACCCTGTCCGTGAATGAGAAATTTAACCCCATCCACGTTGGGAAAGAGGCTGGGAGGCTTGGCCTCTTCCTCAGGCAAGTCCTGCGCCATTATCTCCTCCGGGCTCGCTCCCCGTTCCCACAGAAAAGCCAATCGCTTGAAGAGGCGTTGGTAACGGCTGCTTCGATCGGCCCCCAGAGTTTCGGCGACCGCTTCCCGCATGGCTTCGACATTGCGGTTCTCACAAAACACCAACGGTATGACCAGCCAAAGGTTGGCGGTTCCAACTTGGCCGTTGTGGCGGTGGTAACCGAGAAAGGTCCGATTGGACCATTTTCCAACGTCCGGAGGTTTCCAATCGTTCCGGGGCTGTCGTTCAGCGGCGGAAAAGGGGTCGATCCGGTGTTCGACATTTTCCGTGGTGAGCAATCCACCAGCCGGAATCAATCCCGTGGCCGAACCCACCGTCACTCCATACATGTGAATGGCATCGCCCGGTTCAAACGTCCTCAAAGCTACTTTATGTTTTGCCGGTATGGTTTCCAAGGTCTTCAAGCCGTTCACAACCTCAGTTGCGGGGAACAAGGTTTGAAGGGCTACCGCGACGGTGTCCCTGGAATCTATAAGCAAGGTCTTATTCATAACCTGGAATCTCAAAACTCAGCGTTAAATTCCACGCGGATCGAGACTTTATTATTCCGAAAATTGCAAAAGCAAGTATAACCCCTCAAAGAATATCTGAAAATGAAAGCCAAGGAAGGACGAATTTTTCCACCTGCCCGTTCGGTCAACCGGATCAAAACGCTTTCCCGACCCATAATGAGACGATGAGACATTTCAACCACTTGATTCTCCTCCTGTTTGCGGCCAGTTCGTTCGCCGCCGAAAAAAACATCATATTTATTATTACGGATGACGAGAGCCCGACCTTGGGGTGTTACGGCGATCCCATAGCGGTTTCCCCCCACGTGGACCGATTGGCAGCGGACGGAACCCGATTTACCCGGGCCTATGCCACCACGGCCAGTTGCTCGGCCAGCCGCTCCGTAGTGATGTCCGGTTTGCACAATCACCACAACGGCCAATATGGTCACACCCACGACTTTCACAAGTTTGAGTCATTTCGCAATGTGGTCAGCCTGGCCCTCCCCCGGGTTTTGGCCCACGCCGGATATCGCACCGCCCAAATTGGAAAATACCACGTAGCTCCCGAGGAAGTGTTTCGCTTCGAGACCTACCTGCAGGGCAACCCCAGGAACGCCGTCGCCATGGCCGAGGCTTCGCGCAACTTCATCGCCGATCGGGAAGACGAAAGGCCGTTCTTTCTCTATTTTGCCACTTCTGATCCCCATCGGGGCGGCGGAACTGACCAGAACTACTCCGGCGACCTGAAACCCGATTTGTTTGGCAATCTTCCCGAGCGCGGGATTCGCCCGGGAGTGGAGGAAGTTTTTTTCGGGCCGGACGAGGTGGTGGTTCCGCCTTTCCTGCCGGATACCCCGGAATGCCGAAGTGAACTGGCTCAATACTACCAAAGTTGTGCCCGTATCGATCAGGGGGTGGGACGCTTGATCGAAATTCTGGAAGATAACGATCTATACGATAAAACCCTCATCGTCTTTACCTCCGATCACGGCATGGCCTTTGCCGGGGCCAAGACCACTATCTACCAAGGAGGACTCCAGGTTCCCTTTGTCGTGCGGAATCCTTACGAAGAAAGCCGGGGTGTCGTATCGACGGCCATGATCAGCCACATCGATATCACCCCCTCGCTGCTGGACTTTGCCGGTGGTTTGGACCGGGATAAGAACGCGCCAAAGCATCTGATCCGGGCCGGCGAATACTGGAAAGACAAATCCTACGTCCATATGGAGAATTTGGGGCGAGGCGAATACAGCAGATACCACGGAAAATCCTGGATCGGAATATTGGGCAATGCGCAGGCCCGTCACTGGGAGGTGGTGTTCGCATCCCATACCTTCCACGAAATTCAGATGTATTACCCCATGCGCTCCGTTTTCAATGGCCAGTACAAGTTGATTTGGAATATTGCCCATGGACTCCCCTACCCTTTTGCATCGGACCTCTGGGCCTCCTCAACCTGGCAGGCTCAACTGGACAAGGGACCCACGGCTCCCTACGGAATGATAACGGTGGACCAATACGTGAAACGTCCGAAATGGGAGCTCTACGATTTGAGTGGGATGGACTACGAAGCCAAGAACCTTGCCCACGACCCGAAATACGCCCAAATCCTGGAAGGTCTGCAGGAAAAGTTGAAAACCTACCAGGAATCCACGGACGATCCCTGGATCCTGAAGTGGACCTACGAATAGCAAAGGCGCTAACCCGCATATCTCACAAATCTTCTACTGGGCTCCGGAATATCCGGCTTCGCCCAAGGGCTACGGCCGGACAGGCAGGCACTGGTGCGGACTTCGTTGGATTCGCGACTTTGCAGGGTGTCGACCCAGCTTCACCCGCTCATCAGCGCGAAGCACACACCAGCACTCGATCTTCGTTCGCTCGCTACGAATTTTGTGAGATATGCGGGCTAATCATGTAGAAGAATTTTGACCTGTTCCGGAATGGCGAAGATATGCCTTGCGGGCACGATTTTCCGACCTGACCCGAATGCTGCTTAGTTAAGCCATTTTCCGAACATATGGCTGCCTCGGAAAAGGAAGGGGTCAAGACGTAAAAAGTTATGCCTTACAGGGTCAGTCGTCTTGTAAAAGTGTATGGAGTACAACGGAATACCGCCCCGTCGGGGTCATTTCTTGTAATCGTGCATGCCAATGCAGGATTTAAGAATTGACCCCTTCCTGCATGCGCAAAGGGGTCAGGCATTTATTTTCAACATGGGGACATGTCAAAAATCAACGACTGACCCCGACAGGCATCACTTTTCTACGACATGACCCCGACTGGCGCCATGCTTTATTCGTTCCGTAGTGAGACATTCGGCCTTGTGGATTAATTTCCGGATTTCCTGCCGGAGAGTTCTTATCGAGCAACTTTTTCAAAATATTTCCCTGAAGGTTTAGTAAAATGCCAGTGATGAGTCGTTTTAGGGAGAATGACCATCGCTTCAGTGATTCTGAAAAATGTGACACTCCATGGGTATCTCGATCCTTCTTGGAATAGGCCGGCTGCGTCCTTATTTAGCGTTAATTTCAATATTTTGTTGCCTTGCTGTTTCCGCATGGGCGGAGGATTCGCCTGGCTGGAGGGCAAGATCGCCCTAGCAACCCTGGGACAGCATTGGCGTGCGCATCACGACACCCGTCACAAGGCGGAGATGGAGCCTTACACCACGGTCGGTCAGCGGGATAGCATGCAGGAGCTGCAATTCGTCCAAGGGACCTAAGAATATGGTCCAGTGGCTATTGTTGAAGAATCGATTTCCGTCGATTCTTGTTTTCGGCAGGTATTTGAAACTCACAGCCCGCTATTGCGAAGAGGCCAATCTGATGGACACCCCTTGGAAAGATGTCAGCAACACCTTACTCCGGTTCGACAAGCGGTCCCTTAGGGTTGAGTGGCGGGAGCAGGAGCTCTCTGAACTTCGGCTGTGGCCTGACCCGCCGAATCCCGGTTAGTCCATAGACGATGCATTTGATCCAGGAAGGTAACGGGAGGAAAAACCATAAATTCCCTTAGGCCAAAACACTCCAACATCCGTGCCCATCCGTGTAATCCGTGGTTTATTCTCTCCACTCAGGATCCCGGTAACTCAGCATCTCAGAAACTCTTCAACCCCTTTCCCTCTTGATGTTCGAAGCCTAGCACATAGGGTTTTGAAGCTCAATCCGGAAGGCGTAATTTTCTTAGTGTGTTCGCATTTAATTCATCTGAAGCAAGAAACTCCGAAAGCTGGCGTATACTGCATTGCTCCTTTGCATTCCATGGGCCGATGGTGAATCGGAAACCGAAAACAGGAGATTGAATTGTGCAGGAAATTATAGACGATCTGTCGGGTAATCCCCTCGCATCCTTTCTTGAGAATGGTTGGATTCTCTATCATGGGACCTCCGCGTCGTATTCAGCTTCAATAGAGACGTTCGGACTCGGACATCGGGATGGAACCCCAAGTTACTGGGACGATGTGCAGTCCTTTATTACCTATTGGAAGACCTGGAACTATGTTTCCCATGCCTTTTCAGCATTATTGAGTTTCAGTCGGGATGACGAAGGAATCCGCGCTGTTTCCCTCGCAGAGACATTCGAGCGCGCAGCACATTATGCCGTACGGGAGCCTGGCGGCGAGACCATTAGGCTCATGCGTTGTGCCATTAGTCAGATCGCAGAAGTAATCAAAAACCCGGAGCCTGCAAAGACACTCCTTCGGGGTATTCGCGCAGCCCTATGGCAACAAGCCCTTGTTGCTGGGTTCGACAGCGAAGATTCTTGGGATGCGGCAAACGGAAATTCCGGTGAGACCTTTCATGAATTTGATCAATTTCTCGATGCCCTTGAATGTCCTGAGGATCTCCTAAATGAACTCGATAAGTTCAAATCCTATAGTAGCACGGAAGAACATCCTCCCGTCGTCTACGCAGTTCGCATTCTCAGATCGGACATCAGTCATCTTTCGATAGATGGAGCAGGATTCAATTACCGTGGAGTATTTTCACCGAAACGCCTTCTGGTTCGCGTTCCGATTTCTGGCGATAGAGTCATCCTTCAGCCTGGTATTGTTAACCATGAACAATTGGAAGCCCTGAGGATATGGAGTAAGAGAATAAACCACTAAGGTCGTCAATCGTCTTGTAAACCTTCATCACCACCTTCTCCTTCCTCTTTTTCCCACTATTTCATGAAACTTGAGGAAATCACTGCTGGACAATCGCTGACCGGGATCGAGTCAGAGGCAATAGTCCAAGTTATTACTCCGGTCAGGATCAGTCCCGACACTGTCCAACTGATCTATAAGCTTCAGGACGGAACTATTCGCGAAACCTTGATGGATCGAGGGCGGGAAGATTCCATCGCGGTTGCCACTGCCGAAAGCCCTTGGTCGTTTGATGGAGACGGTGAAGCCTTCAAGCTTGCCGTTGAGGCAAAGCGAATCGACCTGGCCTTTCTTTTCGACCCAATGATGGCGGTCCACACTTCGAACGTGGAGCCTTTGCCTCATCAGATCACGGCTGTCTACGAGTCTCTATTACCCCGGCAGCCCTTGCGTTTTGTTCTGGCGGACGACCCCGGAGCGGGGAAGACCATCATGGCTGGCCTCTATATTCGGGAACTCATCATGCGTGCCGATGCCCGCCGCATTCTGATCGTGGCTCCCGGATCACTGGTCGATCAGTGGCGCGACGAACTGTTTGAGAAGTTCGGTTTGGAGTTTCCGGTTTACTCCCGCGAACTGGAGGCATCATCACCATCGGGTAATCCATTTGAAAACCATGAGCGCATCATTGCGAGGCTCGATCAGATGGCGCGAAACGAAGAGCTTCAGGAAAAGCTCTGTTCGGACACTTGGGACTTGGTCGTTTTCGATGAAGCGCACAAACTCTCGGCCCATTACTTTGGCTCAGAGCTGAAGAAGACAGGACGCTTCCGGTTCGGGGAAAAGGTCGGAGGTCACACTCGCCACCTCCTGCTGATGACGGCAACGCCGCACAACCGAAAAGAGGAAGACTTCCAGTTGTTCCTGTCGCTTCTCGATTCGGACCGTTTCTACGGGAAATTCCGAGACGGTGTTCACAAGGTCGACCCGTCAGACCTGATGCGGCGAATGGTCAAGGAGGAACTGGTGAAATTCGACGGGACGCCTCTTTTCCCCGAGCGACGAGCCTACACCATCAACTACAAACTCTCCGACCTTGAGGCGGAGATGTATGAGGCCGTCACCCAATACGTCACGAGGGAGATGGGAAAGGCCGAGGCGCGACGCCTTCAGCCTTTCTTCGTCCGCTCCTTCTTCATGAAAGCTTTCGAGACCTTGGGGGGATTGATCTACCCGCGTGAACGGGACCGGTGGGAGATCACCTATGTCCCGGGCGTCTTGCGGGACCGCGACCGGCAGATTACAGGCCGCAACCGTCGAGACTCCACCCCGGCGCTGAGGGCCTACGAACGGGTCTGTTTCACGAAAGAGGCCGTCCGGCTCGACGACAAGCCGAATGCTCCAATGGCCGTCATGCTACACCCCGGCCATCCTCTGATGCTAACGGCGAGCGATGTCATCCTCGAACGCCACGCGAACTTGCTCCGGCAGGGCGCCATCCTCGTCGATCCGACGGATGCGGGTGAAGAGCCTTCACTCCTCTTTCTCCTGACCCACGAGGTTCGCTCTGGCGAGGGAGCCGTCCTCTCCAAGCGGCTGCAATTCGTGCGCGTGGACCGCGAGGGAAAGGCCGAGTTTGCCGGGTGGGCGCCGCACCTCGATCTGGAGCCTATCGAAGACACGGATCAAACCCTATTTCAAGACTTGTTGTCGGCCGACTTGCTGAATGCCTCGCTCGATCAAAAGGCGCTTGAATTGGCGGCAACGACCTTGGTTCCCGAACACTACAACGAAGTCGCCCAACGAAGGATCGCCCAAGTGGACAAGACGCTCCGCGCCGTGAACGAACGGCTCAAAAAGGAGATTTCCTTCTGGTCGGATCGCTTCATCAAGCTGACCGACGACAGAGCCGCAGGCAAGGATGTGCGCCTGAATCTGGAAAATGTACGCCGAATCATTAACGATTTGAAGACCCGGCTTGAGGCCCGGAAGAAATCGCTTAGAGCGATGCGCCACGTCACCTCGTTTACCCAGGAGCCGGACTACGGCGTCGCTTCGATCAATTACGATCTGGGCGAGTTGCTAAAAAAATCACATAATTCGTTATGATCAAAAACCTGAAAGTCCATAACTTCAAAAGTTTCAAAGATCTCAATTTAAGATTTGGAAGCCTTAATTTTATAATTGGCTCGAACGCGAGTGGGAAATCTAACCTCTTCGATGTCTTCAGATTTCTTCAGGGAGTTGGGAATGGCTTTACACTCTCAGAAATCATCGATGGTAAGCCTCGAAGCGCGACGGCCGAAGTTTGGGAACCGATTCGTGGGGGAAGTGGGAAGCTGCCATTTCTCGATGGTCTGAGTGATTGGACCAGAATAGAAGTTGTTCAATCGGGAACGACTCCGGAAGGTTGGCAGTTTGCATTCAACCCAAACAAGCTACGGGTTGCTTTCGAGAAATTTGGAAGACTATACGATTCTAGCCGTGCGACCAATGACCCAGATCGCCCAATCTTTAAGGTGGCCTATTACGGAAAGGCTAGAAGATCCAAGCGCCCGCCTCATTTTGAATTCGAGCCTGGAAAACCCGTTTTGAGCCAATTTGCGGAGGGAAAGAAGGGAAGGAAGGGTGAACGTGAAGAGGCATCAGATTTTCTATTGGGGCTGGCGAATATGCAGCGGCTCGACCCATGGCCAGCTCTTCTACGCGAATATTCAAAGGCTCATAGCATAGAAAGAATGGGCGAACACGGAGAAAATTTCGCTGGCCTCATTCAGAACCTGATTGATGACCCGAAAACGAAGGGCGCCTACCTCACTTGGTTACGTCACCTAAGGCCCCAAGAGGTCAATGACATCAAGATACTCAAGGGGGCTGTTGGAGAACCTCTCTTTTGTTTAGAGGAAGGAACCAAGGAGTTCCCGGCTCCGGTACTGAGCGATGGCACACTTCGCTTCGCTGCTATTGCAGCCGCCCTTTTCCAGCCTGACATGCCCGCGATAATGACGATTGAGGAGATCGAAAATGGCATCCATGCCAGCCGCCTCCGACTTCTCGTTGAGCTTCTGCGCAAGCAGGCCTTGATCACTGGGACACAGGTTTTCGTCACCACCCATTCACCTATAGTTTTGGCATGGTTGAATGCGGGTGAGTATGCGCACACATACTTCTGCAAACGCGACGAAGAAAGCGGTGAATCGCGCATCTGTCCTCTTACGGATATTCCCCATTTCGAAGACATCGTAGCCAAGCAGCCTATTGGTGATCTATTTGCGGAAGGATGGATGGAGGCGGCAATATGAGCTTTAAGGTTCTCGTAATACCTGAGGATCCCACGCACAACAGCTACATCCTCAAGCCGCTAGTGGAGAAGCTCCTGGCAGACGCAGGCAAACCCAATGCAAAGGCGACCGTTTTGACAAATCCGAGACTGGAAGGCTACGATCAGGCAGTGAGAGCCATTCGGGAGGAGTTGCCGGTTCGCTATGGGTATTGGGATCTTTGGTTGTTTATCCCCGATGCGGACAGAGCAACACCTGAAGCGATGAAGAGATTGGAGATGACGTTGGCGGAACGATCCGTGAATCTTCTTTGCTGCCCTGCACAACCCGAAGTCGAGATCTACCCGTGTGTTGCCTATCGGTCTGAGATCCAACAGCCCTGGCAAGAAGTGAGAACTTCGATGCGAATGAAGGAAGATCACTTTGAGCCGCTGCTGAGCAAGCACGGCGATCCTCGGCGAGCAGGTGGCGGTCGCGACATCATGATCCGAGAGAGCCTGTCCAACATGCAGAGGCTCTACCAGTTGTGCCCCGAGTTACAAGAACTCAAAGACCGGATCGCTGACGTTGTTTAATAATCCAAAATTTATAATGTCTTTTTCCATAAAATCTCCCAAGAAACTCATCGAAGTCGCGCTTCCGCTGAACGCAATTAACGTGGCCTCGGCATATGAAAAAATCCCAGGTATAGGCCCACACCCTCGTGGATTACATCTCTGGTGGGCAAGACGACCTTTAGCAGCGGCGCGGGCCGTTATCTTCTCGCAGCTCGTCAACGATCCGTCCTGGAAGTGGGAAATGGAGCACCCCGGCGGCGTCGGCCAGCCCCGTGATTTGGAGCAGGCGGACCTCTCCGGTCGTAGCGCGCAAAACTCCCACCCGCACATCCCGGGTCAGCCCGCCGTAGGACGAGTACCGCTCGGCCTCGCCCGCACGCACCAGCAGCGATTGGCGGAAGGCAATGTGGCCGGAGGTGAAGGCCACGGCAGACTCGCCCAGGTCGTTCCTGGTTCGGGACTCCAGGATGGTGATGCCGCCACCCACCATGTCGACATCCGGCCTGGAGGGGAGTAGCCAAATGTTGGGCCATTGGGCAACGGGAATGCGTACGAAGGACAACCGCGCCCCTTCCATCGCCTCGAGCGCGGTGAGCAGGTCCGCCTCGTACCCGAGGTGCGTGTGGAACCCCGGCGAGGCGGGGTGGTCGTCGGCGCTGTAGCTCACTGGCTCGAAGAACGCGTAGAAGGCGGCACGGAGAGGCTCCCCAGCGGGGGTGCAGGCAACCGGACGGCGGCGGGCTGTTCCGATGCCGTTGCGAGGCAGGCTGAGTTAAAGAGCGCGGCGGCCAGGACGCCGGCGCGCAGCAACTGAAAGGGTTTGGCTAGGTCCATGAGCGCGGAAATCAAGTCACCAACGATCTACATGGCAATACCGGTTTGTGGAAACCCTTCACCTGCGTCTAGCTTCAACGAGGTCCCCCTCAAGTCCTTCCCTTTCATACTACCCGACCCCTTTTGCCACCTCCCGGAGAAGGAAGGGGGTCAAGAAGTAAAAAGTTATGCCTTACAGGGTCAGCAGGTCACGCCGAAAGGCGGATCGTCTTGTAAAAGTGTATGGAGTACAACGGAATACCGCCCCGTCGGGATCATTTCTTGTAATCGTGCATGCCAATGCAGGATTTAAGAATTGACCCCTTCGCCGAAGGCTCGGAAGGCATCACTTTTCTACGGCATGACCCCGACTGGCGCCATGCTTTATTCGTTCCGTAGTGAGACATTCGGCCTTGTGGATTAATTTCCGGATTTCCTGCCGGAGAGTTCTTATCGAGCAACTTTTTTCAGAATATTTCCATGAAGGTTTAGTAAAATGCCAGTGATGAGTCGTTATAGGGAGAATGACCATCGCTTCAGTGGTTTTGAAAAATGTGACATTCCATGGGTATCTCGACCCTTCTTGGATTAGGCCGGCTCCCACCACGGCGGTTGCGCCACTAAAATACATGTTCCTATCTTAAACGGCCCGGAAAAGGCAACCTGCCAGACTTGGTCGTAACTACCACAGCTCAACTCAATGCCAAACGTTCCCATGACCAAACCAAATGAAGAAAAGAGTTCACTTAAATTCGACAGGCTAAAAAGGGCAGTCGGTGGCTCCGCCGCTGCAATTCGTATCGTTACCCGACTTGAACCTGTAGGCCATCCCCAAGACAAGGTTTTCCCACCCACTTACTCGGGTGGCGAGTATGCTTTTGAGAAGCGTTACTCGGCGGTCTCATCCAAGAACGATTCCAGCGTGGAGGGAGAGCCCGTCAATGCAGTTCTGCTGCACTCCGTGGCGGGCCAAGCAAATTTGATGGAGGAAACCTTGAAATACGTTCTGGGCGAAACGCCCGACGGCGAATCGCGGCCTCTCGAAATTCCACTTTTGAAAGTCGACTTTGGAGGAACATCCGCCGCGGAATTCGTAACCGAACCAGTCACAGTGCTTGACGCCCCTCATCGAGTTTTTGACGCGATCTTTCGTGACAGCGTCGTTCCAGACAGTAATGATAGTTCCGAAACAATCTTCAAGGACACTCCTGTCGGCCAAGATTTGGCAAAAGCGTCCCTTGCCAATGCCACGCCGCTTTACCAATGGTGCCCAACGTCTATTGTTTTCGGTTGCTGGAACTCGGCCGACGACAAGATTCCGGAAAAAATCAGAGGAAGTGCGAGAAAGCTAAAGTTTGCTCGTGCAATCGTATCGGAAATCGTCGGCTACGAATCGATTCCGGGTGTCCGGGTTGGAGGTAAGGACGATGTGGTTGGAATCACCGGTCAGACAATCTACCGTTTACCGTCTTCCAAAAGCACAACTACCACAAAAAAAGAGGCTGTGCACGACGCCGAGGGTAAAGTTTGGTATCGAAAAAGTTGTGAGGACTTGGAATGGACGCAAAGTAAAGAAGAGGCAAAAAAGGTGTCGAAGGTCGAAAAGAAACAGAAGAAAGAACTCCCTGTTTATCGAGCTATCGGCTTAGAATGGACACCAGATGCGGATCAAGCAGCGAGAAACGAAAAGGGCGAACCTGTCAAATGGGGCGATAAAGGCAAACCCTCCGAATTGCTATTTGGACAAATCGTTCCAACGATTGGGAAGAACAAGGACGAGAATAACCGTGAGAGAAAAAATCTTCCTCCCGAGGCCCAAAAGCGTCTGATGCAGGCTGGTGGCGGTGTCACCATGAAGTACGCCCTGCAAACCACCGTGCTTTCACTTTCCGCCCTTCGTCGCTTGCGCTTCCCGTTGAACGAAGGAAGCGAGTGGAAGGCGATCAGTCAAAAGGAGCGGGATATTGCTGCGCGGACGGTTTTGGCGGCTCTCGGCTTGGTTGCTATTACCTCGCAGAGGAACCACGATTACTTCCTGCGTTCCCGTTGCGAATTGCGGGCGGTTGAATCCCCGCCCTTTGAGTTTGTCGTCCAGGGAAGAGAAACTTGGGACGAGGACAAGTTCCGCCTCGACTTCTCTCAGGCGGTGAAACTCCTTCATGAAGCATTGGATAAGGCCGAAGAAACAGGGCTGAAATGGGAAACCGACGCCAACATGCCAAACCTCAAACCAAAGTCAAATCTTGCTGAATTGATTCGCCTCTCTCACGAACGGGGAGGAGCGGAAGATGATGATGCGGAAGTGTCGTAGAGTTTGTAGTTACGGAATTCCACAGCCATGTTGATACGTTGTGAATTCATAACGTCGCGCTACGTCGCAAAGGAGACGCACGACGAAGCAGAATGGCCACCACATCCGGCACGTTTGTTCTACTCGCTGGTCTCCGCCTTACATGTCTTCGATTCTGAGAAGAGCTACGATGGAGATGCTTCGGAACGTGAAGCTCTCGAATGGCTGCAACGGCAGGGAAATCCAGAAATCTTTTATTGTCCTGGCAACTTTGTTGGTGAACGTGTTGTCCGCCGACACTTCGTTCCGGTCAACGATCCTATGGGAGAGAAAAAAATCCCGGATCATTTGCCTGAATTAAGACCAAAAAAAGAACGAACCTTCCCAACGCTGTTGCTGCCTGAATCCGCCAAGGCAGTCTATTTCCAATGGGTTAATATCGCTTCTTATGATCTGCAAAATTACAAAGCCACGCTGGAAGCCTTGATGTCCCGTGTTTCCTATTTGGGACACTCCAGTTCTATAGTTTCCATAGGGCTTCTCGATCAATTACCAGAGATTGCTGAGCATCGTTATGTCCACATTGTTCCTACAATTTCGCAATTCGGAATGACGCTCCGCGGCATCGACGATGGTCTTCTGGAACTTCTCGAAGGCATTTATTTGTATAACGAGTATTCCCAACAGAACTACCGCTTGCCGTCTGATCCGGTCCGCTATGTCGAACAGGGAGCCGCAGCAGGAGAAATCGTTAGCACCCGCCATTCCCATTTTGGCGAACAATGGATCGTTTTTCGCTTCCCGGAGTGGGCGCGAGTGCCCTTAACCGCAACCCTTGGGCTGACCTCGAATCTTAAGACGGAAGCCTGCCGATTCGCTGAGGAACGCCGCAAGGAACTTCCTTCCGAGGCACTTTGTGTGATTTCGGGTCATTCCACGAATGGAAAGCCTATGAAAAGGGCGCATGTTGCCTGGTTGGCGCTACCCTGGGTTTCCCATCCCAATGCAAACGGACTCGTATTTGGCCTCGCCGCTGTTCTACCCAGGCGTATCAGTGAACCTGAAAACCGCCCCGTGGCCGAAGCCACTATAAGAGTGCTGCGAAACATCAAGGCCCTTCCCTTTCGAGGCTCCACTATCAAATTGGAGAGGGTTCGGGCTAAGGATTTCCGAAAACCCGGTTTTCCAGCAACACTGCGGCCACTAACATGGTGTGGCGGTCGCCGTAAAGGGGCTAAAGTTTGGGCCACGGCTACCCCGATGGCCTTGGATCGTTTCCCTGGCTTTTTGTTTGGACGAGCACGGAAGACGGAGGCCGAAGTTCGAGCGACTGAAAAGGCGCTTAAAGAAGCCAAGGCAAGCATTCGTGTTTCCTGCCGTAATATCGGCTTGCCTGAACCGGACAAGGTGTTCGTTTCGAAAACATCCTGGGTCGAAGCGAGTCCGCCCATTCGCCATTTTGCTCCGCAAAAAGCGCGCATTGGCAAACCGCGCCCCGTTCACGCACATGTGAAGCTCATCTTTGCCGAAAAGGTTTTCGGTCCGATACTCCTTGGCCGAAGCCGTTACCTTGGCTACGGCCTGTTCCGTCCTTTGCACCACGGAAAAACGAGTGTTACCTAATGAATTTTGAAGATTACTTTCATTTCCTTTGGAAATATGGCCCGTTTCCCTGGCAGAAGGAGTTGGCTCGGCGCATCGAGTCAGAGGGAAAATGGCCCGAAATCATTGAGGCGCCGACTTCTGCCGGCAAGACTGCTCTCATTGACATTGCCGTCTATGCCCTGGCGATGGGATGGAAGGCCGCCGCAACTCGCATTTTCTTCGTGGTGGACCGCCGTATTGTCGTGGACGAGGCCAAGGAGCGAGCGGATGAGATTGCCGAGAAAATTAAAAGTGAACCCGGTCTTTCAATTTTAAAATACAAATTAACTGCCCTCTCCGACGCTGACCAGCCGCTCCATGTAAGCGTCATGCGTGGCGGCATGCCGCTTGAAACTGCATGGGCAAAATCCCCAACGCAACCAACGGTCTGCTTGACAACGGTGGATCAAATTGGTTCCCGCCTGCTCTTTCGGGGTTACGGCATCAGTCAAAAAATGGCGCCAATTCACGCTGGTTTAGCGGGGACGGATTCGCTGATTGTTTTAGATGAAGCTCACCTTTCAGAGCCGTTTCGGCAAACGCTGAAACTCCTAAAGCACTATCGCTCGGATAAGAAGTGGTGTCCAACGAGAGTCGGTAAGCCGCTGCAAGTTTCCTTTATGTCCGCTACCTTGTCACTGGAAAAGATAGAAAAGGAAAAGGTATTTCCTTTTAAGGAAACTTATCCGGAAAAGGAAGAGGCCAGCCCTGTTCTGAGGAAACGTCTTAAGGCATCCAAACAAGCGTCATTGATTACGGTCGGAAATTGGAAGCCTCCGCCAAATAGGGCGTCGAATAGGGAAAAGAAGCGTTGGGAGGATCAGGAGCCCAAGCGGAAAAAAGAATTTGTTTCCAAAGTTTCGGAGATCGCGAGAGAAACCCTGAATCAACGTCGTGTGATTGGTGTGATCCTGAACAGGGTCGGTACAGCTAGGGCCGTGCATGGCCAACTTTCAGATATAATCGAGAGTGAGTCCCTTGAAGCGGATACAATTCTATTGATCGGTCGCTGCCGTGCCATTGACCGAGACCGGCTTATCAAAAAACACTGGAACCGGATCAAGGCCAACCGCAAACGTTCGCATGAAGATCGTCCTATCTTCGTCGTGGCGACTCAATGTATTGAAGTTGGAGCCAACATTGATTTCGACGGTCTTGTCACAGAGATGGCCAGTATGGACTCACTACGCCAGAGATTTGGACGGCTGGATCGTCTCGGTTGCCTGGGCAAAACAAAAGCTTGGATTGTGGCACAAAGTGACAGTGTGCACAAAGGCTTCGAAGACCCAATTTACGGAAATGCGATCTACCATAGCTTCAGGCTTCTGGAAAAGGTAAGAAAGCAAATCAAGAAACAAAAGAAAACCACTGGCGAGCATTGCATTGGGTTTGGAATCAAAGAGTTTAAGTCGAAACTAAACGACCTTCTTGAGGAAATTTCCAGAGCTGAATTCGAGAACCTTAAGAAGAAAAACACCAAGCAAAGCAATAAAAGAAAAAAGCGTAGCGAAATAGATCTGAGGAAAGATGCGAAGAACTTCGCCAACAGTTTTTGGGATAATTGTCTTACTCCTCGAATTCAAGCGCCTGTGTTGATGCCTTCACACCTTGATTATTTCGCACAGACCAACCCGAAACCATCACCCGATCCCGACCCGGCAGTTTTCCTGCATGGACCCAACACGGAACCCGCCGACATCAACCTCGTCTGGCGAGCGGATTTGCCTGACGAATTCAACCAGTGGACGGAAAACCTTTCGATCGTTCCACCTTCATCGGCGGAAACGCTGTCGTTGTCCTTTGGTGTTGCAAAGAAATGGTTGCTTGGTCGATTAAGGCCAAATGACGACTGCTCGGACATCGAGGGGCAAAAGGCCGGTAAGAATCGAGAAAACCCGCAGAACGAGCATGAACTGCCGAATCAAATCGTCATTTGGCGGGGC
This sequence comes from Opitutales bacterium, assembly GCA_965218995.1. Lineage (GTDB taxonomy): Bacteria > Verrucomicrobiota > Verrucomicrobiia > Opitutales > UBA2995 > JAABVD01. Next base: position 1,083,537 of record CBDCML010000003.1, on the reverse strand, counting down.
AAAAAGGAATCCATCTCCATCCGTGTCTCTCAAAAATCAGAATTAACCAAGCAATTGCGACCCGGCGATACCGTGATCATTTGTTCCTCGAACGGCGGCTTAGACCAATTTGGCTGGAATCCGTCGGACAAGGACAGTGTCCCCGACATAGCGGACATCGCCCATTCACGGCAGAAAGGGCGATCGACACTGCGGCTTCATCCTTCGCTGTTGAATTCCTGGAAAGAACCGGACCAGGATGTTTCCGACGAGGAAGAAGCCAACATTTTGAGAATGCTGAAGTCCTTGCGATTGGACGCTGCGGATGAAGAGAAGGGTTTCTCGGTAAACAAGGTAAAAGAAACATTGAGCGCTTTGGCTGAATGCCAGTGGCTTAGGGCTGACGTTCGTAATCTGGCTCAGAGTTTAAACAGGGAAGACTTCCGTCACAGAGCTTACCCGGACGGGTCGGGATGGATCATCACCAGCAAGAAACAACCAAAGGGAAACCCCGTTTATCTGTGGGAGGACGAAGATTCCTCCTTTACCGAAATTGAACCAAGAGAACTAATTGCTCACACTGCCGACGTCGAAACCGTGCTCAATGACTGGCTTAAAAAACTGTCCTTTCCTGAGTCCGTCCAAGAGGCGCTTAAATCGTTTCCACGGTTGCACGACATAGGCAAAGCCGATCCTCGCTTTCAGGATTTTCTCTATGGCGGGAGGTATGAAGGAGCAGGAGAACCACCGATAGCAAAATCGGGAGACGAGCATTTGACAAAAGAGGAATTTAGGAATCGCTGGAGAGAATGCGAGTTGCCGACAGGCTGGCGGCATGAACTGGTTTCTCTCGATATGATTGAACAGAATCGTTCCTGCCTAAATGGAATGGCAGAGGAGAGTATCGCCCTTTTGAAGCATCTAATCGCTACCCACCATGGCCTTTGTCGAGCAATGGCCCCTGTGATAAACAATGAAAATCCGCCCCCCGTTTCATTTAAGAACCAGAACCTCTCCTTGCATCTGGTGGAGCGAACGGCGTGGAACCGCTTGGACAGAGGGTTGACTGATCGCTTCGTCTCTCTTCAAAGGCAATTCGGTTGGCACGGACTGGCCTTCCTTGAAGCGATAGCACGCCTCTCGGACCATGTTGCCTCCGCAAAGCTAAGTGCCCATGACTAATGAATCGAAGTATTCGGATCGCCCGAAAGGGGCAGGTCCCGATGGAAGCAACCTGCTTGGATTCCTATCGGCAGTGGGCGCCTTGGTTACTTGCACCAACATCTTTCGGAATAAACGTGTCACCTTGCATTGGGAGCAATCTCTTGGCTGGCGGGGACGTGTCTTGATTGATGGCGAGGCGCTTACTACTGACCAAATTGAAAAGATTCACGAGGATTTGACCAGTGAGAGCAACCTAACGCGCTTCACGCTTCAACAAACCAACGGCAACAAACCCTACCCAACCATTACAAAAATCGATCCGGTCGATGCTACAAACTATCTCAAAGAATCAATCAAAAAGGGTATGTCTGAACGATTTCGCTATTCCGACACGTTTTCGGGGTGGTTTTCTGATCTTCCCGATGATAAAAACGGTAAATTTGCAAGTTCTACCCAGCTATGTGCTTTAACCGGAGGCAGCCAACAATATTTTCTTAAAACAGCACTGGATCTTTCAGGCTTTAACAATCAACAACTTTCCACAACGGTTGATCACCTAAAACAAACGCTTCTCGATGTTTGGAAATTCCGAGAATCGAGGCCGGGCTGCCGATGGGATGCTCAAGAAAAAAGATACCATGCTTTGCGGCACCGCGACCCGAAAGAAAAACATAAAGGCGACAGGCAGTCTCCATACAACGGACTTATTTGCACTCAACGCGGAGCCAATCGTCTTGGCATAGAGGCCCTGTCCGTTTTTCCGCTGATACCAACAGTTCGTCGAGTAGAAACGCCGGGATTTAGTTATTCGACCCAAGAAAAGTTGCATTGTTTTACTTGGCCGGTATGGGGGGATAAACTTTCACTGGATGTTTTGAGGACGCTCATTGCTCACCGGGAATTAACCCGTGAACGGCCAAATCTAAAAGAACTACAACCTCTGGGCGTTGTTGAACTATTCCGTTGCAGACGCTTCACGACAAAAAATGGCCAAGTCAGTTTTTCAGTTTCCAAGCCAGTAAATTACACTGTTTAACCTACCTCATTTCTTACGATATCGCCGATCCCAAGCGTTTGCGCAAGGGCTTCAAGACCATGAAAGCATTGAGAGACCACTTGCAACTCCCTGTGTTCCCGGAATGAAGAAGCCAGAAATTTGATTTTCATTTTTAATGGACACCCCCTAAAAAGGACGAAATCGCTTTGCCTATTCCAAATTGGTCAAATGAAACAAAGAAGCCCGCTCAGGTAACGATGGGAAACAACTTTCAGAAACCAGGGACTCTGGATCTGAACCTGCGCCCGGTACCGTGCCGCTTCCAGAGATGTGGGCTGTGTCGTCTTCCAAATGAAGAAGGGAGGGATCATGACTGAGTTCCACGATACTACGGCGGGGGAGCACTTGTTGCTCACCTCGCTCGGCACGAATCCGAAACCGGCGTGCTACGTTCTGGAAGGGCGCACGGCAGAGGCCAAGCTCGCCCCTATTGCCTTGCTAGACCTTCTGCCAGAAGACGAGCGGCCGAATCGGGTGCTGGCGTTATGCACGCCGGAGGCGAAGCAGGATAGCTGGCCGTTGCTCGAAGACGCACTGAGGGGTCGATGCCCCGTGCAACTGGTCGAGGTTCCCGGCGGCGACCGACAGGAGGACGTCAATGACTACTTGGCCACAGTTACGGACGCCATCCCTGGGGATGTCGACCTCACTGTGGATGTCACCCACGGCTTTCGGCATTTCTCGTTTCTTACCTATTTCGCTGTTCTCTACTTGGCCGCGTTGCGTGGAGTCCGAGTACGTGGCGCATACTACGGGATGCTGAATTGGGATGCGCCAAGCCCTTTCCTCGATCTACGGCCGATTCTGGAATTGCCCCGCTGGGTTTATGCTTTGGAGGTCCTGCGCGACACGGGCAGCGCGCTGTCAATGGCGGAATTGCTCAGAGATGGTTCACAAAACCCGCCGGCGGACATAATCGCCGACTTGTCGGGTTTGTCGAGGGCGTATCTATCCGGCCTACCGTTGGAACTGGGGTTGCAAGCTCGTAAAATGCGAAAGCATTACAAGCCATTGGGGCGGTTGCTCAGGGATGAGCAGCGTCTGCCCCTGGCGAACGAACTGCGTAAGCAGCTTGCCAACATAATCAATGCCTTCGCTCTGGAGAAAAAGGTTTTCGGTCAGGGAAAGAAAGGAAAAATTGCCCTATCTGAAGGTGAGTTGGAGCGACAAGCCCACGTCATAGATGACCTCTTACATCATGGGCACACAGCTACCGCTATCGGCTTGATGAACGAGTGGTCGGTTTCATGGATCATCCACCTCCAACGACCTCGAACCCATTGGCTCGAATACCGACAGACGCGGCAGCACGCGACCAGATTACTCGGAGCGATAAGGGCTGTCTCCATGGATGCCGAACTCTGCGACGTACTGACCGAAGAACAGCGCGCGCTCGGTGGGTTTTGGGCAACGCTCTCGGAATTGCGAAATGGATACAATCACCACGGGATGCGACGACAGGAACTCATCAACGACAGTAAGATCGATAGCCAGATCGAGCGCGTTCTCGAGTATTGGAAATCCACACTCAGATCGCTGCCCGACATTCCTCTCACCCTCGGCAGGTCGCCCGGCGGGCCAGTTCTGGTCAGCCCCATCGGCCTACGGCCCGGGGTGCTGTTCAGTGCAATACACGCCTGTAAAGCCAATGGTGGCGGCGAGCCGAGTTTGGTCCTGGTCATTTGTTCCATTGAGGCTCAGGACAGAATCGAAGAAGCAATCGAACGCGCTGAATACTCCAGGCCAGTCGAACACCTTCTGCTCGATGACGCCTTCGGTGGAAAGAATGAGATCAAGGAACTCGCGAAGAAAGCGCGCGAGCACTTTGTCGGCGCAACCGAAGTGCTGGTGAACGTCACGGGTGGCACGACGCTCATGGGCTTCGTTGCCGAAAGCCTGACAAACGAAGCGCGATCGCTCGCCTGTCCCGTAGTTCGCCGGTTCGGTTTGATCGACCGCAGGCCCCCAAGAGAACAGGAGATCGACCCATACCAGGAGGGCGAGCCGTTCTGGCTCGATCCCAAGGATAACGGACGAAGATGGCAAAGCTGACAGAAATTGAAGCAACCTACCGGGTTGTCACACCGCTGTTTTGCGCTGGCGCCGACCCGCAGCGTGCAGAAATTCGCGTGCCCAGTTTCAAAGGGGTACTGCGATTTTGGTGGCGGGCGTTGGTTTGGTCGCGGTACGGCGGAGGCCTTCAAGAGATTAAAAGGCAGGAAGACGAGCTTTTCGGAAGTGCGGACGGCGGCCAGTCACGCGTGTTGATGCGTTTGATTCTGGATGGCGACCCAGTGGTGGATGAAGTCGGCAACGTGCTCAGGGTTGGCAAAAACGTCGTAGGGGATGGGTTCCGCTATCTGGGCTACGGCGTCATGGAAGCATTTTCCAGCATGAGGAAAGGTACCAAAAAAGGACAACTCACGCGCCCCTGTCTACGCGCGCCGTTCAATTTCACTATTCAGATGCGAGGCCGCGATCTCAGAAATCAGCAGTTGGATTTACTCAAAGACGCTTTGATCGCACTTGGAACCCTCGGCGGCATGGGCGCCAAGAGCCGCAAGGGTTATGGCTCGCTGGCCATTTGGTCTATACGTGTCAACAGAGAAGAACAGCGGTGTTTACCACAATCCATGAACGGTTTGTGCGAAGCGATCAAAGCGTTTCGAAGCAACGACAATATAGGGGGATTGCCCGAATTCACAGTGCTGTCGGCAAAGGCCCGCCACATTCTGCTATCGAGCCTCAAAAAAGAACCCCTGGAATTGCTGAACCTGATTGGGCGCGAACTCGTCAGGTACCGGAGTTGGGGGCATAGTGGTAGATACCGCGATGGCGCCCCTAAAGTCCTTGGAAAGATCCCATCGGAAAAGAATTTTTGGGACGACCATGACCTGATGAAAGGTAGCTTGCAGAACAGGCATCCCCGTCGCATTGCGTTTGGGCTACCCCACAACTACGGGAAGAAACAGGTTATCCCCATCTATGGAGATCGCCGCGCCAGCCCCTTGTTTATTCACATTCACGAATGCGGTAATACTCCGGTCGCGGTGCTGTCGTTCCTGCCTGCGTGGTTCCTACCCAAAGGCAAGTCGGACATTTCAGTTGGCAGAAGCACAGTTCCCCAGGCGCCAGAGAATAAGCTTTATCAGCCGGTTCACGACTTTCTGGACCGGCTTCTTGAGAGGAGGCACGAGGAACCCTTTACTGATGTCCGGGAGGTGAAGTTGTGACCAAGCACCTCCATATTTCCATCGGACCGGTGCAGGGCTTCGTTGCCCAGGCCCGGCGCACACGCGATTTCTGGGCCGGATCATTTCTACTGTCGTGGATGGCAGGGCAACTCATGGCGGAAACTGTACGTCAGGGTGGGCAGATACTGTTTCCCTCCGTGGGCACGATCGACAGCCCCAAAGACTCGCTGTTGGCGGCGATACTGGGCAAACCATTGGCGAATGCGTCGCTTCCCGTCATCGGCTCTCTGCCGAACCGGTTCAAGGCATCGGTGCCGACGTCGTTTGAGCCCGAGAACGTCGTGAACGTCGCCAAGCAGAAATGGTCGGCCCTGGCCGAGCAGGTTTGGTGGAAATTCGTCGAACCCACGGCCGGTCATGGACGTAACACCCGTACCATTTGGGATCGCCAAATCGACGGATTCTGGGAGATCCAGTGGGTCATGGGCGCCGACCCAGTGGACGGCAGCGACAACCCCTGGTTGGACGCCCGTAAGAACTGGCGTTTCCATTGGCCGCCGGAAGAGGACGGGGACCACTGCACCGTCATGGGCGACTGGCAGGAATTGTCCGGGTTTGTGCGCAGCCGCGAGCGGCAGCGGCAAGACGCCTTCTGGAAAGGGTTGCAAAGGAGCATGGGCCGACTCGACCTTCGGGACGGCGAACGCCTGTGTGCCGTTGCCCTGGTCAAGCGCTTGTTTCCCAAGCTGGAAAAGCAGGTTCTGAAAAAGACAATCGGATGGCGGTTCGAGGTGCGAAACTGGCCTTCGACGGTCTACTTGGCGGTTGCACCCTGGCTGGCTCACCTCGCTGAAGGCAAGGCCCGTCAGGAGCGTTTGTCCACTTACGTCAAAGCTGTGCGAGAGACCGTTGGCGAGGAGACATTTAAAAAGCTCAGCCGCGAAGGCGCAATACAATTACCCGCACTCGTCGCACTCGGAGAGGGCGCTGATCTGGACGGCAATCTATTTCTCGAAACGGCACTGGCCAACTCGCGCGCCACGCCTCTGAATGACAGTAAAGAATCAGACGCGGATGACCCCGACGAGGCGCTTCGCCAACAGTTGCTAAAGGAACTGGGAGAGCTTGGCAAAGCGGTCGGCGGTACTGCCCAACCTTTCTACGCGCTGCTGATGATGGACGGCGACCGCCTAGGCAAATTGTTGCGGGAAAAGAGGGAACAAGTCGTTTCTGAGTCGCTGGCAAAGTTTGTGAAGGATGTCCCGGAGATCGTTCGGGGGCACAACGGCGTGACCGTGTACGCCGGCGGAGATGACGTTCTGGCAATGCTGCCGGTCACCCACGCGATTGATTGCTCCATCGACCTGGGGGAGGCTTACCAAAAGGCTTTCAAGAATATAATCACCGCCAATGGCAACGAGCAGGCCACGGCGTCCTGCGCGGTCATCTTCGCCCACTACCACAATCCGTTGCGCGAAGTGAGGAAACTTGCCCACGAGGAGTTGGACGGCACAGCTAAGGAGGGAAACGGGCGCGATTCGCTGGCCCTCGCCATCATGTTGCCCGGTGCCGTCAAAGCTCGTTGGGTGGGCCGCTTCGGAATTTTGCCGGAAGCGCTTCTCAGCCTCCGGGACCGAATTCGGGGAGACGATTATTCCCAGGGGTTCTTCTATCACCTGCGGCAACGCTACGGTGCCTTGCTCAATGATAGCAACGCAGAGGATCGCCGCGCCATTGTTCTGGCCGAATATATCAAGAGCACTGCGCTTAAAGACGAAGTTAAACAACGGAAGGCGGAGAGGGCTGTTTCTACCCTCCTCGCCGCCTGTGGCACGCAACGGGGAGACGAGTCGCCAGGCAAGGACTCCGCTTTCCAGTTGGAAGGCGCCTTCATCGCACGCTTTCTGGCGGAGACGGCCCGTTTCGACGCTTCAACTGAGAAGGAAGGAACGCCATGACGCTGGTGCGCTTCGAGCCGCTGGACACCCTCTTCTTCCGGGATGGCCGACCCTACAACCAGGGAGAGCTCAGCCAAGCTGGTGTCACAAGCATTTTTCCGCCTGCGCCGCCGACCCTAGTGGGCGCGGTTCGGGCCGCCTGCGCACGGGCTCTGGGCTGGCGGGGCGGTCCCTGGGAAAAACGCATTCACGACCGCCTTGGCGATGGTAATGACCTGGGGCCACTGCGTTTCCGAGGACCGATTCTGGTTCGGGAAACGAACGAAGGAAGCGAATCTTTGTTTCCTGCACCAGCGCATCTGCTTGGAAAAACCATCGAAGACCGGAAACAAGTAGTCATCGAGTCCTTGCACTTGCTTTCCCCCTGTCGAGACTCTGGCACGATTTGCGATCTCGGTTCCGATGTTTCTTTGCCGGTTTCCAAAGGCGCAACACAAGGCGCCAAACCCTTACTGAAAAAGGGATGGTGGATTACTGCCCCGGGCCTTGAAGTATTGTTGCAGGGAAAGACACCTGAGAAAGACCACCTCGTCTATCGCCATACTCTATGGAAACACGAGCCTCGGGTTGGCATTGTACGTTCCCAGGACACCCGTACCACCGAGGAAGGCGCCCTGTATTCGTCTTCCCATATCCGTCTGGAAAGAAGGGTGTCGCTGGCGATGGAAGCGCAAGGATTGCCGCAAGCAGGCATGGATGCTCTGCGTAGCGATTTGCACCCGGTGGGCGGTGAGTCGCGGGCCTGCTGGCTGCTTTTGGAGGAAAGCCCGTTGCGTCTTCCCGACCCGCCCGATTTGCGCCCTTCAGGGGAGACGCTTCGCTATATGGCGGTCGTCCTCACCCCGGCGGATACGAAGGCCCCTCCGCATCCTGGAGAGGAAGGATACGCCGGACTGCCCGGGCGAGTCGTGAGCGCTTGCCTGCCCCGCCCCGTGTTGATTGGAGGCTGGGATTCGGTGGCCCGTAGGCCCTTGGCGCTCCGTCCGCACCTGGCGCCCGGCAGCGTGTTGTTCCTGAAAGCCGGGGCGGGAGACGTTGAAAAAATCAAACAAATGCATGGCAAGGCTATCGGCAACCGCGCGGACTGGGGCTTCGGACTCGTCGCTGTCGGAAGATGGCCCACCAACTGAATAGTAGAATGGAGACTTCGTTATGAAACATGTAATACTCGGTCTGCTGGCCGAAACCTTCATCCATCCCGGCGCGGGACAGACAGGCGGCGTCATTGATCTTCCGGTGGTCCGTGAGGCGGCGACGGATTATCCGTACATCGCCGGCTCCAGCTTGAAGGGAGCTTTGCTCGACGCGGCGAGCCAACGGAACATGGACCCTGCCGAAGAGAAGCGCATTTTTGGCCAACAGGATCGGGCAGGGGGCCTGCTGGTGTCCGATGCGCGACTACTGCTGCTTCCGGTCCGCAGCCTGACCGGCGCCTACCGCTGGGCGACCTGCCCCCATCTGCTGGAGCGGTTGACCCGCGACCTCAAGAGATCCGGCATCAGAAAATCCCCCAATGGAACGCTGCGGTGTGATGAAGGTCGCTACCTTGATTCTGGCAATGCCGACGGCACACTCTACCTCGAAGAACGCAGTTTCAAACCAACCTCGTCCGACAACAACCAACCAAGCGCGGCCCTGAATGGCTGGATACAGGTCATCGGCGACCTGATGGGAAACACCCAAGCTCGTGGCAGGTTACGGAAACAATTGGTGGCGCTGAGCGACGACGACTTTGCCTGGTTTGCCCGTTCCGGCCTCGCCGTGCAGGCACGCAACGCGCTTGACGACCACAAACAGAGCCTGAATCTGTGGTATGAGGAAACCCTGCCGCCGGACACATTGATGTACGCGGTGTTGGCGGACAGGGATGTTTCCGCGAACGCCATAAACCCAATCGTCGATTTGTTCAAGAACCGTCCCTATCTCCAGGTGGGCGGCAACGAAACGATCGGCCAGGGCTGGTTCAACGTAATATGCAAGCAAGACAACCCATGAGCAGCCAGAATCTTGATCAACGCCGCGCCGCGCACGCCTTGAAGGTTGTTAAAAAACACCGAAATCTGAATGAGAACGGCGAAGGTGGGTATTTGAGTTACGCCAAGGCCTTGCCGACAACAATTCTGCAAAATGGTCTCGGGCAGGCAATGGCGACGTTGCTCGCGGCCGCCAAAGGAAAAAAGATGGATCCTCACGCCCTGCTCTATAGAGACTTGCAAGGTTGGCTGTGCGGCGGCGACGAAGACGCGCCGTATCGAAATGAAGAAGACCTGCTCCAGGCGATTACCCACCATGACCAGCAACATTATCTGCGCGCTCAAGCCGAATCCCAGCAATACCTGATTTGGTTGAAGAAATTCGCCGCGGCCTATTTGAGTGCCACACGAAAGGGACAAGACGATGCCTGAACGCCCTCTCTACCAGGAAGCGGATATTGCCAAGCTGCCCGACGGCGGCAATGTCGGCTTATGGTACGACAAGTTCTGCAATCAGTGGAGCGGGACCATTCTTGATCCCGCGTCCCAAGACCGAACTCCTCAATTTGACAAACAAAAATGGATAGCCACGGTTACGAAGCAGCCTTGCGGAGACCGCGAGGAACTGCAACAATTCGTCCAGCGCCAACTGAAACTTGTCAAAGGATTGGATGGCCAATGGCTCCTCATGCGTACGACAAGCTCCTTCGTGACCGGACTGGGGCGCGAGCATCCCGTTGAAAACGGTTTTCTCTGGCACCCTACCCTCGGCGTTCCCTATCTGCCGGGCTCTTCCGTCAAGGGCATGGTCGGCGCCTGGATCAAGTATTGGCGGGGTGAGAAGGAAAGGCGCCAGAGCATTCTGGGTTCACAACAACAAGTAGGACAGGTGGCTTTCCTCGACGCCTTGCCCTTGAAACCTGTTGGTTTGAAAGCCGACGTCATGACGCCACATTACACCGACTACTATCAGAAAGGCAAACCGCCCGGTGACTGGATCAGCCCGGTCCCCATACCGTTTCTGGTAGTCGAGGAAAATACAACCTTCCACTTTGCCATTGTTCCCAGGCGACAATCCGATGAAGCCAGGGAACACTGCGAAACTGTCCTCGGTTGGCTAGAAAAAGCTCTGGAATGGATCGGCATTGGTGCAAAGACTTCGGTCGGATATGGACGATTTCTACAGAATATGGACGAAACGGAAAAACTTCGTAGCCAAGAGCTCGCCGAGCAGGAAGTGCGTGAACAAGAAAAACGGCTTGCCGCGCTGCCTCCGGTCGTACGTGACATTGAGGAAGTCCTCGAAGGCCGACAGAACAAGAACATGCCCGAACATACTGCAGTCCTAATTGAAATAAAAAACAACCGCTGGGAAGGTAACGACAAAGTAGAAGCAGCGAAATGGGTAAGGGATAAAATGAGGGAGATAAAAAAGTGGAAGGAAACAAGTCAGGCGAAAAGACCAGAGAAGGACAAAGACTACCAACTTACTCAGCTCGTTATGAGCTGGCTCGACGATACATGAACCAGGCGAATTCAGGCCAGCCCATTGAGCCGCGACGATGGCCCCAGTAAACGAGAGGGGGGTTCCCCTATAAAACACCTACATCGTTTCTTACGACATTTCCGGTCCGAAGCGCTTGCGGAAGGTCTTCAAGACCATGAAAGCATGGGGAGACCACTTGCAAATTTCCGTGTTCGAGTGCCAGACCCCTCCTTTTCCGTGGGGGACAGGAATTTCCCCACTCCTTTTTTCGAATCTGCGGTTTCAAAAAATGCTCCAAACCCCCCGTGTAAGATTTGGTCCGTATCGCATTATCAACCACCATTCTTCATTCCTAATTCCGATCCCAGCAGGGTCGTTCCCCACTCCCGCTTTCTCCTATCAGGTGGGTCAATTTTAAACCGCCTTTTTCACTTTCAATCTGGGTTCATCTGCGTATTCTGCGGTTACTCCTCCATGACTCGTTTCAATAGGCTCTCATACACTGCAGGAAGCTACTGGCCATGAAGAGACGCAGACTACCCATTGGAATCCAGACCTTTCGCAAAATCCGCGAGGAGGATTGCTACTACGTCGACAAAACGGCCTACATCCAGCGGCTGCTCGACGAGGGCACGCACTATTTCCTGTCGCGCCCGCGGCGGTTCGGCAAAAGCCTGTTCCTCGACACCTGCAAGGAACTGTTCGAGGGCAACGAGCCGCTGTTCGAGGGGTTGGACATCCATGATAAATGGGACTGGTCGGTTCGTTATCCCGTATTGCGCCTCGACTTCAGCAGCGGTAACTACCAAGGACCGGAGGACTTGCGGAAGGAAGTAACGGCACAACTGGACGCCTTGGGGGACGAAACGGCGGTCCCCGCGCGCTACAACACTGCCTCAGCCCGCTTGCGCCATCTGATCAAGACTCTGCACGAGCGTACCGGTCAGCGCGTCGTGGTGCTGGTGGACGAGTACGACAAGCCGATCCTCGATACTCTTGACGCTCCCGAGGTGGCCCGCGCCAACCGCGACTACCTGCGCAGTCTATATTCGACCGTGAAGTTCTCCGACGCGCACATTCGTTTCAGCTTCTTAACCGGGGTGAGCAAGTTCTCCAAGGTCAGCCTGTTCTCCGGCCTCAACAACCTCAAGGACATCACCTTGGACGCGCGCTATTCAGCCATATGTGGTTACACTGACTCGGATCTCGATAAGGTATTCGCCCCGGAACTTCCCGGTCTGGACCGGGACGAAATCCGCGACTGGTACAACGGCTACGGTTGGCTCGGAATTGAGAAGGTGTACAACCCTTTCGACATCCTGCTACTCTTCGACAAGCGCGAGTTCGGCGCTTGGTGGTTCGAGACGGGTACGCCCTCGTTTCTGGTCGAGACCCTGTTCAGCCGAAAAGTGAGTTCGCTGGCTCTAGGCGACATGTTGGGAAGCAGCGACCTGCTGTCGGCCTTTGACGTCGATCATATCGGGACGGAGGCGCTACTGTTTCAAACCGGCTACCTGACCATTCGCCGCACCGAGCCGCGCGGCAGGAGGATCTATTACCGACTGGGCTATCCCAATCTGGAGGTGAGGCAAAGTCTGAACGAGAGCCTGCTGAATCACATGACGGGGGATGCCTCCCGTCGAGAGGAACACAGCGCCCGGCTCTACGACCTGCTGCTCGCCAACGACTTCGCCGGGCTCGAGACCTTGTTTCAGGCGTTTTTCGCTGGCATTCCTTACGAGTGGTACACGAATAACGACATCGCCAATTACGAGGGTTACTACGCCAGCGTGTTCTACTCCTATTTTGCGGCGCTGGAGCTGGACATCGTGGTGGAGGACAGCAGCAGCCACGGCCGCCTCGACATGGCGGTCCGCTTCAACGACAACGTCTACCTCTTCGAATTCAAGGTGGTCGAGATGGCGGGAGAAGGGGCCGCCATGGCACAATTGAAGGCGAAGTGCTACGCCGACAAGTACCGCGGCCTGGGCCAGCCGATTTTCCTGGTCGCCGTCGAGTTCAGCAAGAATGCCCGCAACCTGACAGCCTTTGAGGTCGAGCAGGTTTGAGAACAATAAACTACTGAATTCCAATGCGCAACACCTACATAGTTTCTTACGACATTTCCGACCCGAAGCGCTTGCGGAAGGTCTTCAAGACCATGAAAGCATGGGGAGACCACTTGCAACTTTCCGTATTCGAGTGTCAGCTAAGGAAGGTCGATTTCGTCCGTCTTCGCTCTGAACTGAGCGATATTATTCATCACAACGAAGATCAGGTCCTGTTCGTTGTGGTCTTCCCCCGATTTTGTGGACACGAACAGCGTAGCGTATGTTCATGTTAGGTTATGGTTTTGATTTTGGAAGTGTTTTTGAAGAAATGCTTCTGGTGAAAGGTATCCCAGGGTGCTGTGCCTTCGACGTTTGTTATAAAAAGTCTCGAGGTAATCGAAGATGGCCAGGCGGGCCTGCTGCTTGGATTCGAACACGCCGTTTTGGGGAAAGCATTCGCTTTTGAGGGAGGCAAAGAAGCTCTCGCAAGCGGCGTTGTCGTAACAGTATCCTAGCGCGCTCATGCTCTGAATCCAACCAAAGTCGTTCAATTGCTGCCGCACTTGGTGACTGGTATACTGGCAGCCACGATCTGAATGAAAGAGGGCTTTGTGAAAACCTCCCACTCGATTCCTGGTCTGGTGAAGGGCTGAAACGACCAGACCGGAGGCCAGGCTCTCGGCCACCTTGTAGCCCTGAATTACGCGGCCGAAGAGGTCCATCACGACCGCTAGATACAACCAGCCTTGCCGAGTGGGGATGTAGGTGATGTCGCTGACCATGATTTGGCCGGGCCCGGTCGGGTCCGGAGCCTCGGCCAGACGGTTGGGCGCTGGGAGGCTGCGGGGATCCTGCCGGGTCGTCTTGGGCCGGAAGGGGCTACCCCTACAGGCTTTTAGAGCATTTTGCTTCATCAGCCGGGCCACCCGGTTAACCGAGCAGCGAAAACCCCGCTGGTTGAGCTCCACGCTCATGCGAGGACTACCGTAACAGCGGGTGTGCCGGTCGGCATGGATCCGTTTGATTTCGCTCAGGAGGAGCCGATTTTGGCGGCGGCGCGCTCCCGCCTTACCCCTGCGCCATCGGTAATAACCACTCCTGCTCACAGCCAGCGCCTGACAAAGTTCAACCACTCTATAGATTGCCCGCATTTGATCGATCAGCGCATACCCAGCTGCGGGTCCTCGGCCAGTATGCTCGCGGCTTTTTTTAAGATCTCTCGCTGGCGACGCAGGTAAGCGTTTTCCCGGTTTAGCCGACGGATCTCGCGGGCCATCTCTTCGGGATCGTTCAAGGGGCGGGAAAGTCCCTGCTGGTCGGAGGGGTCCCCGAAGAGATCCTTGCGCCACTTCCTGAGGCTCCCATCGGAAATCCCCAGTTCACGGGCCACCTGCTTGAGGCTGTTGTTACTGTGCAAATAGAGTTCAACGGCTCGACGTTTGAACTCCTCATCATAGGTTCTGTGGGTTCTTGGCATGTCTAATGATCTCTCTCAGACTGCGCTGTTCGTGTCCACAAAATCGGGGGAGGTTCAAAACGAGCAAATGGCTCAATCAGCGCGCCACTCCAGAGGGCGCAAGACATCACGTTGATTATTCCATGAATATGATGTAGTGGCAGAAACAGCGGGATACAATCATCGGCACGCCATTTCCACGCTTCCACAAGCATTAAGATTTGCGCGCTAATGTTGTCATGAGTAGTCACGACTCCTTTCGGGCTGCTAGTGGTGCCACTCGTGTAGAGAATCATGCCACGACGTGACGTTTGCACTTCAGGCAATGGCACAGGCTCCACCTGATCAATGGCCTCGAGTATTACCAGGCGACGCCCAAGTTTATCGGCTGGTGCTTTTACTTTATCTGCATAGGTCGTAGTGGCAAAAACTACGTCGGCCTGACTGTCTTTAAGCGTGTATTCCAGCTCCGGTAGGGTTGCGGAAAGACAAAGCGGCACCACTACTCCACCCGCACGCCAAATTCCCCACTGCACGGATACATAAGCTTCTCCCGCCGGCGCTAAAAAAGCCACACGCATCTCATTCAAATCGGACGCACCACCAAGAAGGGTTGAGGCGACCTTAGCGGACCTGGTCAACAAATCTTCATAACGTGTTTCGTAGTCGCCGCTTCGAAGAGCAACCCTTGCACCGTAGGAACGGGCCTTTTGGATAATCGGTAATTCTTTCATGGATTTCTTAGGACACAAGGGCTCGGATAATGATGAAAATGACGGAGGGTCCCAACAAGCAGCCAACTCCGGTATAAAAGGTGGCTGTCATCGCACCGTAGGGGACCAGCTTCGGGTCAGTTGCCGCCAACCCTGCGGCCACGCCGCTGGTGGTCCCCATCAAACCTCCGAAAATCAGGGCTGAACGCGGGTTGTCCAAGCCAATAAGAGGGGCCACAACAGGAGTGACGATCATCACCAAAATGGATTTGACCAGCCCGGCGGCAACGCTGAGCGCCATCACTTCAGAACTGGCGCCGATTGCACCTCCGGTAACCGGACCAACAATATAGGTTGCCGCACCGGCACCAATGGTAGTCATACTAACCGCATCGCGATAACCGAACACATAAGCCACCACAGCACCGATAAAAAATGAAATACCCACTCCAGCTAAAAGGGAGACTATGCCGTAGATCCCGGTTTTTCGAAATTCCTCCAGACGGACGCCAAAGGCTGTAGCGACGATGGTAAAATCCCTCAACATCGCCCCGCCCATCAGCCCGACACCGGACAATACGGCAATATCAGCAAGACCCTTTTTGCCGCCGGTCAACCATCCGCTCATGCCCGCAAGCAGCAGCGCTAAAAAAATGGCGATGGCTGAACCATGTAACCTTCCTCGGGTGAAGCGACCAGACACCCAATATGAAAACCAAACGAGGATTCCGATGAAAGCAAAAGCTGTTACCAAGGAATACTTGGCCAGAAGACCTGAAAGCGCTTCAAGGACTCCCATTACAATTTTGGTTCGTTGGTTTCCAACTCTCCACCCATTTTACTGAGCGCTGGCACAAGGGCATAACAGGCAACCACTGCAAGCACACCGGCGACTATGGCCACGGGTCCTCCTTTGAGCGCTCCAATCACATTCTGGCTGGCGGCCATCGCCACAACTACGGGGATATAGATCGCGCCCCAGAAGGCAATTCCCCGCTCAGTCAACGGCTTGATTTTCCCAGTAGCATGCAGCCAGTCACAGGCCACAATCAGCAGCAGCATCGCGATGCCTACACCACCCACATTGGCATCCACTCCAACAACGAGACCAAGCAACTTTCCCAGTAGCAGACCTGTTACGAGGCAGGCTGAGAGTATAGCAGTTCCATAAAATACCATCGTAAATTATCCCCCTTTGTTAAGTGAAACGCTCTGTTTATCTTAACTCGAGAATCCTCGCGACTTCTTTTAAAAGTAACGGAAAGGCTGCCTTGCTGATGCCATGACCGTAACCGCCGATTTCGAGGATGCGGGTATCCTTGTGGCCGGCCACTCTCATCATGCGCATTAAGTAGGCATTCTCCTCATAGCGTCCGAGCAATTCTAGGTCACGATCTCCGGTGATGAGCAACAAGGGAGGCGCATCGGCTCTCACGTGGTACAGCGGCGCGAGTTCGTCGATAATCGGTTGCGTTCTCGGTATACCCCGTTCGTCTCTCACCGTAAAATGCGTAATGGTATGACCAGTTAAAGGAATGAGACCGGCGATGTCATTAGCATCGATGCCATGGACTGCCAACAAGCTTTTGTCCAACCCCACCATGCTGGTGAGGTACCCACCGGCGGAGGTACCGGAAACGAAGATCTTGGATGCATCGCCACCGAAGCTTTCGATGTTTTTAAATACCCAGGCCACAGCGGCGGCAGCATCCTCGATGTAAACCGGAGCCTGCACCTTGGGATGCATGCGGTAGTTGGGAGCCACAATACCGTGGCCCTTCCCTTTCAGTTCTTCGGGTATTTTCTTATTACCCCCCCCTCAATCCTCCACCATGAAACAAGAGGATGGTCGCATAACCTTTAACATTCTCGGGGTAATAAATATCGAGCACGCAGCGCTCCTTAGCATACTCATCATTTAGACTGGGACGATACGGAACGTCCTCCTTTGTGGCATAACGGATTTCCTCGGCGAATAGCTGAAGGGTTAAGACCGCCAGAAAAACGGCAAGAACGAGGGTTTCCCAACTGATTTGCATAATTATATCCTCTCTAGGACTCTTAGATTACTGAACTGTTCTCGAAGCGTCACTGCAGCTATTCAGTCAGTCCATGGCTCGGAAAAGCTCGAGTGAATGCAGGTCAATCACCCCTTTTCCCGGTATCTCGGTAGCAGCGAGCCGCAGGCTGGTTCTTCCTTTGGGAAGAGCCAGCGTTCCGAGGGAAAGCGGCTTGAAATCTTTCACAAAATAGTGGGATTGAGCCATCCGCTCCAAAGATTTGTCATAGAGAGGCGGATCAAACACTTCGGGTACCTTGGCCTCCGTTCGATCTCCGTTATCCGTAGACAGCTCGATGCTGGCTCCTTGATTTCCTTCAGCACAGGTATGATAGAGGGTCGCTTCGTAATCACCAGCCGTGCCGACATCAATGTCCCAGGTAACGGAATCATTCAACTGTTTCCAGTTCGTGAAAAAGGAGTTGTTGGGAGCTTTTGAGCTTCGTTGAATGGAGCCATGTCCAATCCCATCACGGGCGGGCAAGGTGGTGGAAGGCCCATAGCCGACTGAGAACGGCCTGTCTTGATAGCGCTGAAACTCCCTTTGCATGGCTTCATTGTGTTCTTCCCCCTGCCGACGCAACTCAGCCACGAGTTTCGGATGCTCCTTTGCCACATCCTTACGCTGCCCTCGGTCCGCTTCCATATCGAATAACTTTCCAGTTGCGTCCAAGCGAAACCGCTGAGTCCGAACACTGACCTGATTTCTTCTGACCGAAAACAAGCTGCGCGGTTTCCAATCCACATCTTCATCTTCCAGGAGGGCACGTATGTTCCGGCCATCCAGTTGCTTCGCAGGTTGAAATGGTATGCCTGCCAAGCCTGCAAGCGTCGGTAGAAGATCAATTGCTCCAGTCACTTCCATGGCGACTCTTCCAGCCGGGATACGGTCGGGCCAGCGAACAAAAAATGGAGAGCGCAATCCCCCTTCATCAATGGCCCCCTTTCGACCCTTCATGCCACCGTTCCAGCGATAGGAATTAGGACCGTTATCCGAAAAGTAAACCATTATGGTGTGCTCCCTGAGACCGAGTTTATCCAAGATTTTTAAAACACGTCCAACATTCCAATCGATGTTCTCACACATGGCCAACGCGGCGCGGGTCATCATCACGTCTTCCTGTTTCGGATCCCGGTAACGCATCCCGGGATCTTTTCCTTCAAACTTCCCGTAGTATTCATCCGAAATCATCATCGGCGAATGAGGTGTATTGTAGGGGAGGTAACAAAAAAACGGTTTCTCCTTGTTTGACTCGATAAATGCGATGGCACGATCCGTAAAATCATCCACTACGTAACCATTGCCTCGCACTTTCTTTCCGTTGTGATCCAGGGGCGGACTAAAATAGTGGCCCCAATGACCGGAGGTGAATCCATAAAATTCATCAAAGCCGCGGTAATTCGGATGGTAAGGTGGCTGTGTGCCGTTGTGCCACTTGCCAAAGGCCCCGGTGGCATAGCCATTCGCCTTGAACACATCTGCAATGGTGGTTTCATCCAGGTTCAATCTTTCCTCGCCTCGACTAACGCCGCTCACCCCGGTCCGGGGGTAGTAACGACCGGTTAGAAACTCGGCACGGGTCGGGGCGCAAACCTGGCACACATAGAAATTCTGAAGAGTCGTCCCTTCCCGGGCCAATGAGTCGATATTGGGCGTATTGAGATTTTTATTGCCGGAAATGCTCAAATCTCCCCAGCCCTGATCATCAGTCAAAAAAACCACCACATTGGGTTGGCGAGCTTGGCTGCCGATCAACCAACAAAAAAATGAACCAACAAGGAACAGGGTTTTTTTCATGAAGAGCGTTTCAGGAGGTAATACACCTGAGGGTATTCAAACTCTAAAGTCATGTTCCATTGAATTGTTCACACATAATGACTCTTTCAGGGTCGACCGGTTAATCGACAATTGGAGCAAATCCAAAAAAACGAACCGCGTTGCTATAGCAGATATTGCGCACCATGGGTCCAACCAGGGAGAAATCGTCGGGAATTTCCCCCTTTTCCATGTCGTTCCCAAATAGATTGCAAAGTATCCTGCGAAAGTATTCGTGCCGAGGATAGGACAGAAAAGAACGGGAGTCGGTCAACATGCCCACGAAGTGGGCGATCAGACCCATATTGGACAGGGCGTTCATCTGGTCGATCATGCCTTCCTTTTGATCGAGGTGCCACCAGCCTGAGCCCAGTTGAATTTTGCCAGCCACCGAACCATCCATGAAATTTCCCAGCATGGAGGCCATGGAATAGTAATCGGTATTGTTGTTATTGTAGATCACAGCCTTGGGCATTTGACCCGTCTGATCCAGGCTGTCGAAAAAGCGACTCATGGCGTAGTTCTGCGGATAGTCACCCATGGAATCAAATCCGGTGTCCGGACCAACTTCTTTGAACTTACGGGTATTGTTGTTGCGCATAGCGCCGATGTGAAACTGCATGGCCCAATCCTTCTCCGCATTCCAGCGACCCACTTCCCGCATGAGATAAAAGGCATATGGTTCCTTTTCCTCCGCCGAGGCGGCCTGGCCATTGCGGGCCCGACGAAATATTGCTGAAACCGTCTCCCGGGTTGTTTCGGCATAATAGCACCTCTCCAGACCATGGTCGGATAGACGTCCGCCCATTTGATGGAAAAAGTCGTGGCGCGATTTCAAGGCGCTGAGAAAATCATCCAGGTTATCGATGTGGGTCCCCGCAACATCCCCCAAGGCGTCTACCCATAAGTTAAAGCCCTCCGGATGATCTACCTGGAGGCCCAGATCGGGGCGAAAGGTCGGAACCACCCGCGTTTCCAGCCCGCTTTCCGCAATGGTCCGGTGATATTCGAGGGAGTCGGTCGGATCGTCCGTGGTGCCGACCACCATTACTTTGAAATGGCGTAAAATGCCATGAGCCCTCAAGCCCTCCGATTTCAGCTTGGCGTTGGCCTCCTGCCAGATTTCAGGGGCAGTGTCCTCATTGATAAGGAGATCTATCCCGAAATACCGTTGCAGTTCGAGGTGGCTCCAGTGATAGAGCGGGTTGCGCAAGGTATTGGGAACGGTGCGGCACCAGGCCAGGTGTTTTTCGTAGGGGTCCGCTTCCCCGGTACAATAGGCCTCCCCAATCCCATTGCTGCGCATGGCCCGCCACTTGTAGTGATCCCCTTCCAGCCAGATTTCGGACAGGTTTTCAAACTGTCGGTTCGATGCCACATCCTGCGGGGGAAGGTGGCAATGATAGTCGCAAATGGGCTCGTCCTTGGCGTAGCGATGGAAAAGCTCGCGGGCGGAAGCGCTCTGCAACAAAAAGTCCTCGTTTATAAAGGCCATATTTTAGGGGGATTAGATGGTCATGGCTGAAAAACCGCCGTCCACCACAATTTCAGATCCCGTGATGAATGAACCAGCATTATCGGAGGCCAGCAAAAGTGTTGCCCCAATGAGTTCTCCTGCCTCCCCGAACCGCCTCATGGGGGTATGGTTGAGAATCGCGTTCACCCGATCCTCCGTTAGCACCTTGCGGTTTTGTTCCGCCGGGAAAAACCCGGGCACCACCGTATTGACCCGCACCTTGCTCGGGGCCCATTCGCGGGCCAGGTTTTTGGACAAATTGTGGAGGGACGCCTTGGTCGCAGAATAGGTGAACACCCTGGAAAGCGGGATCATGCCCGACATTGAACCCACGTTGATGATGCTGCCTCCCCGGCCGCGGTTGACCAGGTATTGGCCAAATACCTGACAGGCCAGAAAAACCGCCTTCATGTTGACGGCAAATATTCGGTCATATTCCTCCTCTTCTATTTCGAGAAAAGGAGTCGGGGAATTGGCCCCGGCGCCGTTGATCAGGATGTCCACTTTCCCGGACCGCTCAAGCACCTCATCGAGCACGGCCTCAATTCCCGCTTTGCAGGATAAATCAACCTTAATAAAATAGCCCTGCCCACCGGCATCCTCGATGCGCTGGAGTCTGGCGTCTGCCTTCTCCCGGCTGCGGCCGACCAGTACCACCTCAGCGCCCGCTCGGGCCATTCCCTCCGCCATGGCGCCGCAAAGCTCTCCCGTACCTCCAAAAACCACGGCAACTTTTCCGCCGAGACCAAAAATATTTTTTAACAAATCTGACATATCCTGTCCTTCCGGGTAAACCCCACTGGGGTAATTTCGCTCAATCGTGTAGGCTCCCCGGAGGCATTTCTACTTTTTTCTCGCATAGACTGCCAAAATTTTTTGTCCTCAATTCGGCAGAACCCCCCTATCGGATTCTCTCTGTTGGGAAAGAATGGCTGCCACAAACCTATTTTCCTTTTCCATTCCTGGCCTACACCTGAAATGTGTCGATATCTCATCCTGCTCTTTGTGATTTGGACTCCGCTAATGGGATTGGCCCCATTTCAGCCGCCCGCGGCGGTTCAACCGGTAATGCCCCGCTACCCCAACCAACTCATGTACGATCCCGTCGGCGGCGAGGTCATTCTCCTGGTCGTTATCGATGAGGAGGGATCGGTCGGCTTCGTCGATGTCGAAAGCGCAACCCATGAAGCCTTCGAACAAAACTCCATAGCCGCCGCCTACCAATGGAAATTTGATCCCGCCTACAAAAATGGAGAACCCGTTCGCATAAAGACCCGCATTCCCTTTCAGTTTACCCCACCCACCCGTTACAGGATTTTTCAAGCCAATATCAACCCACTTGTCGGATACGAAGTCTGGATGGAAAACCCGGGGAAACCTGTCCCGGGCAACCAACTCACCCAAAAAGCCAGACCGGCCGACTGGAAGCGTCCACCTTACCCGCAATTACTCGAAGGGACCGGCCTGAGCCTGGAAGTGAAAATGCGCTTTCTGGTGTCCCCCCAAGGCAGCATGCACAATCCAACCCTGGTCGAACCCAATAATACCGGTCTTTATTTGGAAGCCGCCCAGTTCCTGGCCTCGCTCAAATACCATCCAGCCAGGGATTCCGAGGGCAATCCCTGTTGGTCCCGCCTGCAGCGGATTGTCAGGTTTCAGCCTCCCCAATAGGGCTGAAAGGTTTATTTTATGTAACTACTCGGGTATCCAGCTAGAGTGGAGGATCCTCTGGATAATGGAGTTACCAAACGCGCAGCAAGGACATTATTAAACAATCGTCCGCATGGATGTTTTATTGATAACATATTACGTTACGAAACTGTAGGAGGGGGTTTATCCCCCGATCTTCCAAATGGCCTCACCGCAATCGGGGGATAAACCCCCTCCTACAGTTCTCTCAATCACCTTCGCCAGTGGCTACGGCAGGACGCGTCCGGCTTCGCTGCCAAGATTCCTAATTCCTAATTGGCGCCAACAGCGCCTTCGTGTCTTTTCATCCGTTTACCGTAATAGTTGGGGGACAGGAATGTCCCCCCTCCTTTATTCGAATCTGCGGTATCAAAAATTGCCCCAAACCATCCGCGTAAGATTTGGCCTTTATCGTATTATCAACCACCATTCTTCATTCCTAATTCTTAATTCCTAATTGGCGCCAACAGCGCCTCTGTGCTTCCGCGTCCTCTATCTCAGCAAGGTCGTCCCTCCGTCCAGGTCGTAAGCCGTGGCGGTGATAAATGCAGCCCGGTCGCTGCACAAAAACGCAGCCAGATCGGCCACTTCAGCGGGCGATGCCATCCGGCCCATGGGTTGAGCTTGAGACAGTTTTTTGAACATTTCCCTCTCCCGGCCCGGGTAATTCTTTTCCAGGTAGGCGTCGACAAACGGGGTGTGGACCCTGGCCGGACAAATACAATTGCACCTGATCCCATGGGAAATGTAATCCCGGGCGATAGAGAGCGTCATGGTCAAGACGGCGCCCTTGCTCATTGAGTAGGCAAACCGGTCTTCGACGCCGATTTTGCTGACCAGGGAAGCAATATTCAGAATGACCCCTCCCCCTTGCTTTCTCATTATGGGCAAAACGACATAACCGCAATGGTAGAGGCCCTTGACGTTGATGTTGAATATCCGATCCATTTCCTCGGGCGGCGTCTCTTCGATGTTGCCGATGGAGGATACCCCGGCATTGTTCACCCACACATCCACCGGGGCGCCGGGTTCAATAGCGCGGCCAACGCTCTCCGGATCGGCGATATCCGCGTGCTTGAAGTGGGCCAAACCTCCACCGGCAAGTATTTTCTCCACCGTTTCCTCGCCCTTCGCCTTGTCCCGGTCCAACACGAAAACCCTGGCTCCTTCAGCGCTGAATCTCTCTGCTATGGCCCGCCCAATGCCGGACCCGCCTCCAGTGACGTAGCTACACTTGCCTTTTAGATGCAGATCCATGCCGCTTCCTAACCTGAAAAAGTGGGAGGAGGGGTCAACCCTGAATGGCGCTTAGTTAAGCAACTTTTCGAACATATGGCTGCCTCGGAAAAGGAAGGGGTCAAGTCGTAAAAAGTTATGCCTTACAGGGTCAGTCGTCTTGTAAAAGTGTATGAAGTACCTGTCTGCGTGCGTCGCACAGGCAGGCAACGGAATACAGTTTTCAAGGCCTGACCCTTTTCTTGCAGAAGGCATAACTATTCCACGGCATGACCCCGGCTGGCGCCATACCGTATGCCCTCAATGACCTGCCTTGACCAAGCGCCATTCGGGTCAACCCCGAGATCCCAGAGCAAGGATCCAACAAACCAATACAACCAGTCCGGCCGCAAACAGACCCAGGCTTTGATGCCTGTGACTCAGTTTGGTGTAAACCGCTGTAGAGGCGATGAGGACGGCCGATATCAACCCGTAGATAAAGGACCAAAGGTGTCCCGCCACATCGGTCGGATATTCCCCGCCGCCCATCCAGGCAAAGAGGAAACAACCTCCCACAAAGGGTATCATCCAGTCCCGATTCAAAATGGGTTCACGAGATCTGAAATAACTCCCGATGGGAAAACCCGTAAGCAATCCCAAAGCGGCAAAGACGGCCGTCGATGCGCCCAAGGAATGATAAACTTCTCCCCAGTGCAAATAAACATTGGTCAAGTTGGAAAGAGCGGCCGAGCACAGGATCATCAACCAGGCCAATCCGTTGCCCATATAGCGGCAACAGAGATGGGCAAACACCACAAACCCGAGCAGGTTGCCGGCCAAATGGCCGATGTCCGCGTGTAAACTGATCGCGGTGACAAGGCGCCACCATTGCCCCGCCGCAACCTCCTGGCTGCTGTTCATCCCGAGGTCGGTAAGGGCTCGGAACTCCTGCTGCAAATAAAAGGTTGAACAAAGCAACAAAACCGCTACCGCGGTGGGAAGCTTGCTGATGCTCTTGCTCGGGAGATCCAAAGAGGGCGGCGGCCAGAACCGGTTCCTGATCTCGGCGATTTCCACTTCCCGCCGCAGCAGGTCGAGGTGTTCCTCCGCAACGACCAGAACATAATGGCCCTGTTTGCGGTCAACCCGGTAAGGGTGCCCGGCGGCCAGGACGGCCAGTCCCGCTTCGTGCGCTTTACGGGGCGACGCATAAACCCCGATTTGGGCAAGCCCCTCCTCTCCCTCGGAGGCAACCTCCTCGGACTGAAATTCCCCACCCTTCATATTGCCGTTCTGATAGCTAACAAATTAAAGCGGTTTTTGAAATCGTTTTCCCTGCAAACCCACACCAGCACTCGATATCGGTTTGCCTGCGACGAACTTTGTGAGATTCGATGTGGAACCCCGTCGGGGTTCTTTGTTTGTTGCCCATCCTTACCCAGTGTGCGCTGTGCGACACTGGGCTTTGCAGTTCATTCCAGACCAGAACGGAGGATGTAAATGAGCCCTTCTATTGCCCCGATCAACCGATTCAATCACCTGGCTTTTACGCCAACGGCGTTGAACTCCGGAGCCCAGCGTCGCGTAGCGCACGCTGGGGTACCGATCGCCCATACGATTGAACCCCAACGGGGTTCCACAAATAATTCCCACCTACCAATCGGATGGCAGGTGTGGATTTTCTCTTACCAGGACCGCTAAGGTCAGAGTCAATTTATCCGACCTAAAACATACCATTCCTAATTCCTCATTCCTCATTGGCGCCAACAGCGCCTCTCCCCCCTTCAACAAGAATTAACCACAGAGGACACAGAGAATACAGAGATTTAGAAAAAAATGGTGTGTTTTCGCGCCTTCCTGTCAGGCCGCAGCCTCTTGACCTGCGTAGCGTTGCGAAGCACGGTTTGGGCGAAGCGGGATCCGTGGTCAGTAATCAGTGATTAGTTGCTAGTGACGAGTGGCGAGGGCGAAAGGAGGGCGGACTTTCCTGTCCGCCATGGCCTTTATAAGGCGGGTTGGAAAACCCGCCCTCCGTTAAATTCCAGTTGAGAATTAAATCCGTGGTCAATTCCTGGATTCTGGTTTCTGGTTCGCGCCTTTGGCGCCTCCCCCATCTGCGTCATCTGTGGTTAATCCCCATATCCGTTCTCATCCGTGAAATCCGTGGTTAATTCCTCAGGGATTTTCGATCAAAATCACGATCATGATCATGATCACGATAAACCCCTGTGCCTTTTCAGCCTTTTGCCCCTTTCTCCTCCTCTCTCTCTGTGCCCTCTGTGTTCTCTGTGGTTACTTTCTCTCAACAATTCCTAATTCCTCATTCCTCATTGGCGCCCCTCGGCGCCTTTGCGCCTTTTCCTCAGCCTACCGTCAAAGTCATCCCGTTCGATTGCGGGATGAAAGGGAAACTTTACCGCTCTTCCATCCCGTCCGCTGCGATAAATCGCGCTAAAGAGTTCGACCGCATTACGGCCCTCCCGAACTGTCACGCAAGGGTCCCGGTCGGCCAGCACGGCCTCGATAAACTCGTCGATCTGGAGTTGATGATAATGCTCCATAGGATTAATCCGGTTGAATCGCACCTTGTCCTCCTCTCGCCACTTTTCCAACAGGCCCTCTTCCCCCGGCACGGTCCAGTAATCGTTCAGAGGCGGTTCCTCGATGGCAGCCATTCCTGGAATGAACATTTGCCCGCCATCGGTCTGGACGCCGACCATAGCCCCGGTCGACCCCAGGACACTCACTTTGCCGAAGAGAGCGGGATTGAAGGAGTTGCTCACCTGAACATGACCCAGAGCGCCGCTCTTGAACCTGATGGAGGCAAGGGCGGTATCCTCCACTTCAATGCCGGGGTGGTTTAAATTATCCCACATGCCGCAAAGTTCATCGACCTCGCCCATAAACCAGAGCAACAGGTCGAGCTGGTGCACGGCCTGGTTTACCAAAACACCTCCGCCCTCTCCATCCCAGGTCCCGCGCCACGCATCGGAGTCGTAGTAATCCTGGTCGCGCCAGCCCAGCATGGTGACCATCCCCAGAATGGGCTCTCCAATCTTGCCGGAATCGATGGCCTCCTTGACCCGGAGAACCGGCTCGAAAAATCGCCTTTGGGAAACCACGCCTATTCGGGATTTTCCCCGCATCGCGGCTTCCATCATGGCGTCACAATGTTCCAGCGAAGAAGCCAGCGGCTTTTCAATCAACAGGTGCACACCCGCTTCCGCCGCCGCCACAGCGGAGTCGATATGAACTGGATGGGGCGTACAAATGGTGCAAACCCGCACGCCCGATTCCCTCAAAAAGGTTCCCAGGTCGGAGTAGGCCTCTACCCCGTAGCGGTCGGCAAAGGCTTTTACTTTGGCCGGTGTCCGGCCGAGCACCGCGGTAAATTCACTGTTGGAATTGCGTTGCAGCGCCAAAGCATGCAGGTGGGCAACATTGCCGGTACCGATTAAGCCGGATTTTAGCATGGAACTCTGAGGAAGGTTAAAGGCGAAGTAGTTCTTTCCTCTAAATTAAGGTTTGAGAATGACTTTAGTGAGACCGGGTTCGCCTCTTTGCAGTCTGGCGAACCATTCGGGCCCCTCGGACAAGGACCGCACCTGACTGATCAGAGGGTCGACCTGAATGACGCCGCGGGCGATAAGATCCAGAGAGGCCGGATACTCTCCGGCCGAGGCACAGGTACCGATCAGGGACACCTGTCGGGTCACTACCTCCTGCAGTGGCAACTCCACTTTTGGGGCGATGTTGCCGACCAGGGTAGAGCTGCCGCCTTTACGCAAACAGGCAACGGCCAAGTTGGCAGTGGGGGAAATTCCCACCGCTTCCAATGACAGGTCCGCTCCACGGCCCGAAGTTTGCGAACGCACGACGTCGACTACATCCACCTCCGATGGGTTGAGGCAAACATCCGCACCCAGTTCCCCTGCCAATTTCAAGCGGGATTCGTCCAGGTCCACGACAAAGGTCCTGCCACAACCGGCGGCCCGAACCGCCTGTAGGCAGAGCAGTCCGATCATACCGGCGCCAACCACCACCACACTATCACCCAATGCAACGGGAGAACGGCCCACTGCGTGCACCGCCACTGAAACCGCCTCTACCATGGCAGCCTGTTCGAAAGTTATCTTCTCGGGCAGGGGGTAGAGAATGCGTTGGGGCACGGCCACAAATTCGGCGAATGCGCCATGGCGTCGGTAATCCCCGCATGATACTCCCAAAACCATCCGGTTATCGCATAGGTTGACGTCTCCTCGCCTGCAGTGCCAACATTCACCACAGTATACAGTGGAGTCGAAAGTCACCCGATCACCCTGGCGCCAGTGGGACGGATCGACTCCCTCTCCCACCGCCGCAATCGTGCCCGCCGCTTCGTGTCCCATGACGATGGGAGGTATCCGCCTTCCACTGGACCCATCCATGCCGTGTACGTCGCTCCCACAAATTCCACAAGCCGCCACACCAACCAGCACTTCATCAGGTTGGATCTCGGGGACGGGGATTTCCTTGAATTCAAATCTTCCGTACTCGACCAATTCGAGCGCTTTCATCGGTTTCTCATCAGTTCGGTGCTGTTGGAAAAATGGGGATTTACAGGGATTGGTTTTTCAAAGTCAAAGCGAAGATGCTATTATTCGGATTGGAAACTATTAGTTTCCCTTGCTCAACGGATTAACCGGAAAAATAAACAACCAGACCGGTCAGGACGCGCTTGACGGGTATCGGTCCTCTTATAGGATCGCCCGAGGTTTCTATGCCCTCTCATCCGATTTCCATACCCGGTTCACGTTATCCGAAAACAATGCGTCGGGACATATGGTGGAAGACCCCGGCACTGGTGTTCCTGGGGTTGTCAACCTTCATCATCTACTCGACCTGGGCCGCATTTCAGGGGGCTCATTACACCTTTGGACCGTATCTTTCCCCCTTTTACTCTCCTGAACTTTTCGGCGCATCGGAGCATGCCTGGTTTGGTCTCCGGCCCGGTTTCTGGCCGGATTGGCTTCCCTTCTCCCCGGCCTTTATGATTCTTTGGGCCCCCGCCGGCTTCCGTCTGACCTGTTATTATTATCGGGGGGCCTACTACAAGGCCTTTTGGGCCGATCCTCCATCCTGCGCCGTAAGCGAGCCACGCAAAAAGTACCGCGGGGAAAACTCCTTTCCACTTATCCTGCAAAACATCCACCGTTACACGCTGTATCTGGCCCTGGCATTCATGGTCTTTCTCAGTTGGGACGCCATTAAAGGATACTTTTTCGATGGAGGGTTAGGCATCGGCGTGGGTTCGTTGGTGTTGACCGTCAACATCATCCTGTTGGGCGGCTATACCCTGGGGTGTCATTCCCTGCGCCATCTGGTTGGAGGCGGGTTAGACCACTTTTCCCAATCGCCCTCGCGGCAATGCGCCTGGAAGGGCGTAACCTGTCTCAACAAAAAACACCAGATTTGGGCCTGGATGAGCCTCTTCTGGGTCGGGTTTACCGATCTTTACGTCCGCTTTTGCTCAATGGGCGTCTGGACTGATTTTCGAATTCTTTAGGCAAGCATGGAGGCACACGAAATATTCGAGCACGACGTGCTCATCATCGGCGCCGGCGGAGCCGGTCTGCGCGCTGCCATTGAAGCATCCGCCACCGGGCTGAAGGTGGGCTTGGTCTGCAAATCGATGTTGGGGAAAGCCCATACGGTCATGGCGGAAGGGGGGATCGCGGCGGCCTTGGCCAATGTGGATGAGCGGGACAACTGGAAGGTGCACTTTTCCGACACCATGCGGGGTGGTCATTACATCAACAATTGGCGCATGGCCGAAATACACGCCAGGGAAGCCCCGGACCGGGTTCGTGAACTGGAGGCCTGGGGCGCGGTTTTCGACCGGACCAAGGATGGACGCATTCTGCAACGCAATTTTGGTGGCCACAAATACCCGCGTCTGGCCCACGTGGGCGACCGCACGGGACTGGAAATGATTCGGACTCTGCAGGACCACGGTATTCACCAGGGCATCGATGTGCACATGGAAGTAACCGTCGTGCACCTGCTCAAGGATGGAGACCGGATCAGTGGTGCGGTGGCATACGACCGCGAGCGGGGACGATTTCGCGTATTTCACGCCAAAGCCATCGTCCTCGCAACCGGAGGCATCGGGCGAGCTTTCCGGATCACGAGCAACAGTTGGGAATACACCGGGGACGGCCATGCACTGGCCTACAACGCCGGGGCCGACTTGGTCGATATGGAGTTTATCCAGTTTCATCCCACCGGAATGATCTGGCCTCCCAGTGTGCGGGGGATTCTCGTGACCGAAGGAGTTCGTGGCGAGGGCGGTATCCTGCTCAACAAAAAGGGTGAGCGCTTCCTGTTCGGCAATATCCCGGACAATTACAAGGCGCAGACGGCGGCTGATGCGGAGGAAGGCTGGCGTTACGTGTTGGGTGACAAAGAGGCCCATCGACCTCCCGAGTTGTTGACCCGCGACCACGTCGCTCGCTGCATTGTCCAGGAGATCAAGGAAGGCCGCGGCAGTCCCCATGGCGGCGTCTTTTTGGATATCGCCTGGATCAAGGAGAAGCTCGGCAACGCCGAGGAACACATCAAGAGGAAGCTGCCCAGCATGTACCACCAATTCAAGCAATTGGCCGGTATGGATATCACCAGGGAACCGATGGAAGTCGGTCCTACCACCCACTACGTCATGGGCGGGGTGTTGGCAGAAGCAGACACCCAGATGTCCACGGTACCCGGATTATTTGCCTGCGGGGAATGCGGAGCGGGAATCAACGGGGCCAATCGGCTGGGGGGAAATTCGCTTTCCGATCTGTTGGTGCTGGGGCAGCGGGCCGGCCAATATGCCGCCAGGTTCGCCAAGGAAAAGGGATATACCCGCGTCGATAAGGAAGAAATCGATGCGGCCAAACGGGAAGCTTTAGCGCCCTTCCATCGCCCGGTCCCGGACGCCGGCAATGCTTACCAAATTCAATACGAACTCCAGGACGCCATGCAGGACCTCGTTGGCATCGTGCGCAATGGGGAAGAGATGGAACGGGCTCTGGTGAAGATTGGAGAGCTGAAGAAAAAGGCCAAAACGGTGGGAGCGGTCGGAAACCGCGAGTACAATCCGGGTTGGCACACAGTGCTCGATTTGGGAAACCTCCTCACCGTTTCGGAAGCAGTGGCGCGCTCGGCCTTGGAACGAAAGGAAAGCCGGGGAGCGCAATTCAGGGTGGATTACCCGGAGAAAAGCGAAGAATGGGGGAAATACAACGTTACCGTTCGCCGAGGTCCCGACGGGTCCATGCAAATTGACCGGATCCCGATCCCCGAAATACCGGCGGAGTTGAAGGAAATCATAACCTTGATGGGCTGAGGATTGCGAACATGGCAAAAACGAAATTCAAAATTTGGCGGGGAGACGGAAAGAGTGGCGAGTTCGAGGAGTACTCCACCGAAACCAGCGAAGGCATGGTGGTACTCGACGCGGTACACCAGATTCAGGCCGAAAGCGCCAACGATCTGGCCTGCCGTTGGAACTGCAAAGCGGGCAAGTGCGGCTCCTGTTCAGCCGAGGTCAACGGCATGCCCAAGCTCATGTGCATGACCAGGCTGGACGAACTGCCCCTCGAAGAGGGCGTGACCATTGAGCCAATAAAGACATTTCCCATTATCAAGGACTTGGTCACGGACATTTCCTGGAACTACCGGGCCAAGCAAAAGATAAAACCGTTCAAACCGCGCCCACCCGACAACGAGGACGGATCCTGGACTTTCTATCAGGAAGATATCGACCGGGTACAGGAATTTCGCAAATGCATCGAGTGCTTCCTTTGTCAGGACGTCTGTCACGTTCTGCGCGAACACCATATGGAGGATGAATTTATCGGCCCGAGCGCGCTCGTTTACACGGCGGCTCTGGAAATGCACCCCCTCGATACGGAAGACCGGCTGGAAGATCTGAAAAAAGCCCATGGCATCGGTTATTGTAATATCACCAAGTGCTGCACCCAGGTCTGTCCCGAACATATCACCATCACGGACAATGCGATCATTCCCCTGAAAGAACGCGTGGTGGACCGGTATTACGATCCCGTTGCCCGGATCTGGAGCAAGCTGACCCGTCGCTCCTAGTGTAGAGCCTATCCCAGGAGGTTTAAGCCACTGACGGGCAAGGGATTAGGCTAAGAAAAAGTCGGGCGAAAGGAGGTGAAAATCCTCGATTCGCCCTGAATAGAGCTTCTATAATTTGGTATGAACGAATTAATAGAACCCAATTCTGCTGATACGGTAACCTTTCAAAGTTTTCTTCGTCCAGCTTTAACCCCGGTTTTGCGCAATCGTGATTATGACCGTCTGGTGGAGGATTTGCGGCAACTCGATGATAATCTGACCCAAGGTGGGTTGGAAGAAATGGCCATCCGCTTCGGTTTGTCGCAGTTGCCGCCGGGCGCCTCGGGCGCTGTGCGCAACAGGAAAGCGCAGTTTGCGCTTTACTCGCTACGGGTGGAGTTGCTGCGTCATTTGCTGGGTCTTCCAGGCTTTGAAGCTTTTTCCATGACGTTGGCCAGCAGTGATCTTTTGACCGATTTTTGCGGATGCCGCAGTCTGGTTGGGGTGAGGTGGACCTCGAAGAGTACGCTGCACCGCGCCTCGAAGTTGTTCACCGATGAACAGTTGCGCGGGTTCAACACACGGTTGGTTGAGCTCGCGGGCGATCAGAGCAATTGCTGGCAACTGGGAGTGGAGCAGGCGGAGGATCTTTCGGTTTGCCTGGTCGATTCGACCTGTCTGGAGGCAAACATTCACTTTCCGGTCGATTGGGCGCTTTTGGGTGACGTGACGCGCACCTTGCTCAAAGCGGTGAAACTGATTCGGGCTGAATCCCTGTTGCATCGGATGCCCGATTCACCGGATCGCCTGCTGAGGCGCATGAACAAGCTCTGTATCGAGATGACGCATACTTACCGCAAGAAGGGAGCGGCGAAGGCTCGCAAGAAGATCTTGCGCAAGATGAAACGATTACTCAAACGGGTCGGCGCTCACGCCCTGCGACACCGCAATCTGCTGGAGGCCCGTTTCAGGCAAACCCGTTTTAGCCGAGCCCGCGCCGAACAAGTCATCAGGCGTATTGATGAACAACTCGCCTTGCTGCCCCAAGTAATTGAGCAAGCCCACGAACGCATCATCGGCGGACGTCTGGTCAAAAACCACAAGAAGATCCTCAGTGTCTACGAAAGAGATATCACTGTAATCGTGCGGGGCAAGGCGGGCGCGCAGACCGAGTTCGGCAACGAACTGTTTATGGCCGAGAGTCCCGGCGCAATGATCATTGATTATATGCTCTACGGCAAAACCGCTCCTTGGGAGGGAGATAAATTAATCGAAAGCGTGCAGCGCCAACAGTCCCTCAAAAGGCAACAAGACCTGGAGTGGGCCGTGGCCGACCGGGGCTTCGATGGGGCAGCTACACGTAAGGCATTGCAGCGGGTGAGGGTGAGCAGCCACATTTGTCCGAAAAGTCCGGTCGCATTGGAAGCCCGCCTCAAGGAGCCTGATTTTTACCGCTGGCAAACCCGCCGGGCCAGCACCGAGGCGCGCATTGCCATTGTGAAAAACCACGGCGGCGGACGTGTCTGGCGCGCCAAAGGCTTAAAACACCGCAGGCTCGCAGTGGGGTGGAGCGTGCTCGCCCACAACCTCGCCTGGATCAGTCGAAAAGTCAGAAAAGAGAGGGTCGAAGCTCAAGCTAAGGCGGCTTGAGCCTTCGGCGCCGTCCCACGCGCTGATCAAAACAGAAGGCGCCAGCAGTGGCAAGGCCGCCGCATGCCCGAAATCCGGCATCAGGCTCAATAATTTGAATCCGGGTGAGTTTGAAAGCCGCAGCAAGGCTCGAATCGAGCGCAACTGAGAAAATTTTGGTCCTGCAAATGCTGCTCGTTTTCCTACTCGTTTAAAAATCCCGGTTTCTGGGATAGACTCTAGTGTAGCGTCCCGGAAATTTCCTCGCACGCCCCTCGGGGTAAAGACGTGGAAAAGTGATGCCTTCTGCAAGAAAAGGGTCCTGTAAGGCATAACTTTTCCACGTCTTTACCCGCTCCGCTTTCTCAAGGGCCTGGTAGCCCAGCCTTCAAACGAAGGGAAACAGAGTCGAGGCTATCACCGTGAAAATCAATCCGGCCACGGCCATGATGGTGGCCATGCAGGAAAAATTCAGAAGGGTTTCGCCTTCAGTCATCCCACTCATTTTGCTGATAATCCAAAATCCGCTGTCGTTCATCCAGGGAAAGGGCTTGGAACCAAATCCAATGACCATGGCCAGGTAAAGGGGATGAAATCCCAAGGCCTCGGGAGTTGCCATGGGGGCCAGAATTCCCACCGAGGTTATCATGGCCACCGTAGCCGATCCCTGCACCGTCCGAATCAGGGAGGTGAGTAGAAAGGCCATGGGCAAAAACCCGATGGCAACCGCATCCGAGATTCCCGCCACCTTGGGACCGATACCCGATTGCTGAAGCATCGCTCCGAATGCGCCGCCGGCACAGGTAATGAGCAGAATAATGCCTCCACTGGCCAGGGCCGATTGCATGGCATTCTTTAAAACGTCCCTCCCGCCCTCTCGCTTCCTGAACAGCGTGTAGAGACCCACCGAGGCAGCCAGCGTCAAAGCCACATTCTTGTCTCCAAGCAGTTGGATGGCGTGGCCCAGCCAATTGGGCGAGGAGATGCCCATGGCATCCGTGGCCACGGTGAATACGGTCTTTCCGGACAAGAGGATGAGGGGAAGGACTATCGGGGTAAGGGAGAGGCATAAACCCGGCAGTTGGTCGTCTTCGATGGAATCCCATTGGGGCAGGGCCTTCTCCGATGGTTCCTCGGAAGGGCGCAAGGGAATGGGCTTTTTGCGGTTTATGGCGTAGGCATATACCATTCCCACAGTAGCGGCCAAACCCCCGATTATGATGCCACCCAACATCATGGCCCCGATATCGATGTTCAACTGCTCGGCCACAAAGAGGGGCCCCGGGGTCGGGGGAATCTGGGAGTGGGCAATGGTTCCCCCCGCAATTATGGCCAATACATATAGGCCGTAGTTTTTTTGGGTGGAAGCCCCCAAAGCTTTGGCCAATGGAATGAGCAGGTAAAAAACCGTATCGAAAAACACGGGAATTCCCAGGACAAACCCACTCGCCCCCATGGCGGCCGGGGCGCGTTTTTCCCCTGCCGTCCTCAGGAAGGACCGGACAATTCTAAGGGCCGCGCCACTGTCCAGCAAACACTTGCCGATAATCGAAGCCATGCAAATGACGATGCCGATTTTGCCGCAGGTCTCCCCCAAGGCCAGCGCCACGCGCAGCCCGAAGGGTTGGGAGGCCCTTTGTCGGGCTGCTTCATCGGACAAGCCCTGGCCCATCCAATGCTCCACCAGCAGGTCTCCCGAGGTAAAGGCGGCTACAAACATCGCGGCCAAAACAAGGGTAAAGAACGGGTGCAGTTTCAGGAAGAGGATGCCGACAAAGACGATAGCTACACCCGACAATAAAAGGAGAAGGGGATCCATGAGGTTAATTAGGAATTTAGAATTGAGGAGATGTATCTCGCTAAGGACGCAAAGAGCGCAAAGATTTAAAAGGCACAAAGAGGCGCCGTTGGCGCCAATTAGGAATTAGGAATTAGGAATGATGGAGTGTTGGAGTGTTGGAATGATGGAGTGATGGAATTAGGGAGAAGAAAAGGACTCTCGCAAAGGACGCAAAGGGGGGGATGTTCGCTACGCTCACGAATTAGGAATGAGGAATTGGCTCTCGCCAAGGCACAAAGGCACAAAGGTTAAACGCGAATGGCGCTAAGTTAAACGCGTTTGTAGAGGAATATAATATAGACGCCAGTCGGGGTCATGCCGTAGAAAAGTGATGCCTTCCGGCAAAGCCGGAACCCTAACGGAGGGCGGGTTTTCTTACCCGCCTCATTGAAATAATGGCGGACAGGAATGTCCGCCCTCCGTTATTTATCTGCGGTTTTCCCTCTCTCCCCCATTCCTAATTCCTAATTCCTAATTGGCGCCAACGGCGCCCCTTGGCGCCTCCCCCCTCTTGTCATGCCGAAACCGGTCAACTTTGCCTCAAATAAACATAGTAGGCGCCCCAGGTCTCTCCCATTTCCGTCTCCAGCCAGGAATGAATTTTCTGTTCCCCCTGTTCCAGGTAGAGGTTGAAAGTGAAATGGGTTTGCCGAGGGTCGATGCCCAGGGTCTGGTCGTAATCTCCAACCTTGAGACGGGCCTTGACAAAACGAAGAGGCTTGGTTTCCGCAGTTAACATACCTCTACCGACGTCGTGTTTGTCCGGACTGAAGGGCCCCAGCTCAACCGCGGCATTCATGGGGGCGTTCACTTCAATGGGCCAACGCCTCAGCTCAATTTCGTAACTCCCCGGACGAACCACATCCACCACCCAATAGCCGTTTGCTTTCATGCCGGCGCGCACGTGATGCTGATTATAGGGTATATGATCACCGTGCCAGTTCTGAGCGCTCAAAGTGTATTCCGCTTGCTTGGAGGTATCGACCACAAACGGCGCATAGGCCTCCCATCCCTTTGAAACGTCATCCCACCAGGCCTCATAACGGCGGGCCAGTCTTTCCACCACCTTGGGATTCTCGGAGGCCACATCGAGGCGCTGGCCGGAATCTTCCCTCATATCATAGAGCTCCTTTCCCACCAAACGCCAATCCTGCGTCATGACGGCATAATCCTTTCCCTTGATCAAAGGACCGTCATCGACACGTTCACCGAACCGGCCTTGATGATGCACCAAAAGCGTTCTTTCATCCCATTGGGATTCAGTGCCCTTCAACAAGGCGTACAAACTCTTCCCCTCGAAAGCGACCTTCCCGGGCACCTTCAGGTTGCACACCTCCACCAAGGTCGGAAACAGGTCGAAGTGTGCCGTGAGGGTATCGACATCCCTGCCATGGGCCAGATTGCCCCCCGGCCAGGAGAAGAACCCGGCCGCTCGGTGACCCCCTTCATAGACCGATCCCTTTCTGCCGCGCATGCCCGCATTGTACCCATTGGCCGTAAATCCATTCCTGTTCCCCTGACCGTTCAATTGGAGACCCGCCCCACCGGCAGTCCCATTGTCGGTCATGAAGATCACCAGGGTGTCTTCCGCCAAATCCAGCTCTTCCAGTTTAGCCCGCAACCGGCCCATTCCCCGGTCGATCCTATCGATCATGCCATAAAACAGGGCCCGCTCCCGGGGAATACCCGCCTCCAGATAAGGCCGGGCATCCTCAATGGGAGTGTTTAGCGGGCCGTGGGGAGCGTTGGTCGCCACATAGACGAAAAAAGGATTTTCTCGCTTCTTTTCGATAAATCTGACCGCCTCCTCGAACCACACGTCCGTGCAATAACCCTCGACTTTTTCCAGCTCCCCATTCCTCAAATAAGTATCATCGTAGTAGTCGTTCCCCCAGAAATCAGGCGTTTCACCCACTACTCCGCCCCCGTGAATCAGAGACTCCTGAAAACCGCGGTCCTGCGGACGAAAAGGATAGTTGTCCCCCAGGTGCCACTTTCCAAACATCCCCGTGTCATAGCCGTTGTGCCGGAAAGCATCGGCCAAGGTCACCTCATCCTTGCGAAGATGATGGCGGCCGGCGTAAGTCAGCCAGACTCCCACCCTGGTGGAATAACGCCCGGTCATCAGAGCCGCCCGCGTCGGGGAACAAGTGGGATCGACGTGAAAATTGGTCAGGCGCACGCTTACCCCGTGAAGCGCATCCAGATGCGGAGTCCGAATAAAGGGATTGCCGTGGCAGGACAGGTCCCCATACCCCTGATCATCGGTTATGACGACAATGACGTTGGGACGTTGTTGAGTGTGGGCCGGGCAACCGCTCAGCACCACCCCGAACAAAGCCATCAGGATCCCAATCAGTTGGGTTTTGCAGCGGGGGGTCGGGTTGTCCTCTTTCACCGTAAGAGGGGATGGTTTAGGGGTAAGATTAGGAGGTCAAACCTTGATTCTTTAGATTTTTTAATGTTATCAATCGACCGTTGAACCCTTTCTCAACCATTCTTATTTTCCTGATTTATACATGAAACTAGCCTCCCTTTTACCCCTGGCCGCTTTGTTGACCTTGGCTGCTTCGACCTACGGCCAGCCAAAACACGCGGAATTGAAAGTAACCCACGGGCCCCTATTGGGCAGGCCTGGACCAACCACCATGAGCATTTGGGTGAGGACCAGCATACCGGGACCCGTTTCCGTGCGCTATGGAACCAACCGCCACGTTCTCGATCGGGAGTCCGAATTGGGCCTGACCGAATTGGGCCACGACAATACCGCGGTCATAACCTTGACCGGTTTGGACCCGGATACCGAATACTTCTATCGAGCGGGAAACGGCCGCGGAGGCTCCTTCCGCACTTGGCCGGATCCGGACCATTTCCGCCACCCCCAATACAACCCGGAGGGTCTCTTCAACTTTCAGTTCCAGTACGCCTCCTGCAACAATCAAAACGCCCTGCACGGAACGGGACCCGACCTGCCCACTTACGACATCCTCAACCAAACCTGGAAAGACCAGGTCCTGTTTGCCATTATGAACGGGGACTGGCTCTACGAGGAAGACCGCGACTTCTCCGTGGAGGCCTGGCGCGGGCAAGTTCGCCTGGGAGAAGAAGATACCCCGGAAGTATTGAAAATCGCCCCAAGCATTGCCGGTGTTTGGGAGAACTACAAAACCTACCTGCGCCGGGGCATCAACCTGTCCAAATGGCATCAGGAGGTCCCCAGCTACTACACCTTCGACGATCATGAACTTCTCAACGATATCTACGGTCCCGGAGAAATCGGCTACGTAAATCGCCGGGCCGTATTTCGCGATCAGGGCGTGCGCGCTTGGATGGATTACCTGGGTTGGGCAAATCCGATGCAACACCACTCCCCCACCCATTTTGGCCGGGCCCATTTCCAGGAAGGCAGCGATATCCTCTACGACCCGGCAGCAGATTTTACCCAATTGAACATGGAGGACTATGGCACCTTGCACGTTCATTGGGGGAAGGCAACCGATGGAATCATCGACATGGCCCTGGATCTCTTGCCCGGCGATCCCAACTCCGGCGTATACGGCATCATCGAAGTGATAGACCGACACCGCCTGCGTATGGAACCGGCCGCTCGGGCCACCAATCGGGCTCCCTACTCCATCGGCCGACGCAGCTACGGCTCTTTCCGGATCGCCAATTGCCAGTTTATTCTCCTGCAAACCCGTTCCCACCGCACCTTGCACGACGTCAACCAACCCGATAAACCGGACGCCTCCATCCTGGGCAAAGAGCAGTTCAACTGGCTCAAAGATACCATAAGGAATTCCCATGCCGACTTCATATTCCTGGTTTCATCGGTCGATTTCATGATTCCCCATGTGGGGAGCGGAGGAGGAACCGATAAAAACATCGTACCCAAAGACGACGCCTGGACGGTGTTCCTGCGGGAGAGGGAGGAACTCATCGATTTTTGCGATGAGCGTTCCCACCAGCAGTTTTTCGTCCTCACCGGAGACCTGCACAACAGCTTCGCCATTAAAATCACCGACAACGTTTGGGAGTTTGCCTCCGGACCGGCCAACTCGGTCAACCACCTCCCGGAAAGCGACGAAGGAAACCGCCCAGCCAACGGAAGGTTCAAATACGGCCCGCGGGAATGCCAGATTCGTTGGTCCACCTATGTCATGAGCGACATCCCCCGACCTGAGCGCATGTACCCCACCTTCTGCGTCGTCCAGGTCAACAATGTGTTCAACAACCCCCTTCAAAGAGGGGGCGAGCGATGGATCGCCTACCCCCACCCACAGGTCATTTTCAAATACTACGACGGATTTACCGGCGCCTTCCTTTACAGCGAGAGCATCGTTGCCGGAATGAACCATTAAGGAGTCAACTCATGTCAAAAGATAAAATTCGACCCGCTCCCACCACTATCTGGGGAATCCTCCGGGAACTGGGTCCGGGGTTGATTGTGGCGGGTTCCATTGTCGGATCGGGAGAGTTGATCGCCACCACCGCCACCGGTGCGGAAGCCGGCTTCTGGTTGATGTGGATCATTATCATCGGCTGTGTCATCAAAGTTTTTGTTCAGGTCGAAATTGGACGATACGTCATACTTACCGGACGCACCGCTTTGAATGGCATTGCGGGTTTGCCGGGCCCGAAAATAGCCGGAACCCACTTTATCATTTGGTTCTGGCTCCTCATGATCATAGCCAGCACGGGCCAATTGGGGGGAATTGTCGGAGGTGTCGGTCAGGCCCTCAGCATTGCCGCGCCCCTTACGGAAGAGGGAGCGGCTTTCAACAGGGCGGCTGAGGAACAGGTGCTGGCCAAACTGGCCCATTCCATTGGCGAAGCGGACCCAGCCTCTGCCGGCCCCATCACGGAAGCGTTGCCCGACTCCGGGCCGGATGTTTTTTTCTGGGCCCTGGCGGTATCGATCTTCACCGCCGTGGTCTTGTATTTGGGGCGCTACGGCGCTATTCAAACGGTGGTCACCGGCCTGGTAGGCGCCTTTACCCTGATCACCCTGATCAATCTGGTCCTCCTGCAAATGAGTCCGGAGTGGGCCCTGACCTGGGCCGATGTCAAACAAGGGCTTTCCTTTAAGCTTCCACCCCCTGCTGAAGGCATCAACCCGGTAACTACGGCCCTGGCTACGTTCGGCATTATCGGCGTGGGAGCGGGAGAATTGATATATTATCCGTATTGGTGCCTGGAGAAAGGCTACGCCGCTTTTATCGGCCCTCGACGGGATTCCGAAGAATGGGTTCTGCGGGCTAAAGGATGGCTCCGCGTTCTGAAATGGGACGCTTGGTGTTCCATGGGGGTTTATACCATCTCGACCGTCGTTTTTTATATTCTGGGGGCCACCATACTGCATCGCGCCAACCTGCATCCGCAGGGCATGGAGATGATCCGAACCCTGGCCGCCATGTACGAACCGATCTTTGGCAACTGGGCCGTCGGTTTGTTTCTGGTCGGCTCGGTGCTCGTCCTTTACTCCACCTTCTTCGTGGCCAACGCCAGCAAAGGCCGGGTTTTTGCCGACGCCACGATCGTTTTCGGTTGGCGAAAATCCAACCCGAAAACCAATCGGTTATGGGTCAAATGGCTCTGCTTTGCCTTCCCCTTGATCGGTTTGCTCTTCTTCTTGCTCTACCCGAAACCCAAGGAGTTGATCCTCCTGTCCGGCACCATTCAGTCCTTCATGTTGCCCATGCTGGGGTTTGCCGCGATCTATTTTCGCTACAAATTCGCCCAGTCCACCCTGCCTCCATCCCGCCTTTGGGATGCCTTTCTTTGGCTCTCCGCTCTGGGCCTTTTGATTGCGGGGGCATGGCTGGCCTGGTCCATTCTTGCGCCGCTGGCAGGCTGACACGGAGGCGCCGTTGGCGCCAATTAGGAATTAGGAATTAGGAATGGGGGAGAGAGGGAAAACCGCAGATTACGCGGATGAGCACGGATTCTAAAACGGAGGGGGGACATTCCTGTCCGCCATTACTTCAATGAGGCGGGTAAGAAAACCCGCCCTCCGTTAGTGTTACGGCTTCGCCGGAACTGGATCACTTCGCGATCTCTGCGAGCTTTGCGAGAGTCTCTTCCAAAACCTTTTCTTTCAGATAGGTATCAATCCAGCAGTTTGATCCGTATGTTTTTGTAATGGACCTCGCTCTTGGGGTCGTGGGCTTGCAAGGCGATGGTCCCCCGGTCGATCCGCCTTCCCCGCATGGAAGCATTGGCCCCATTCCAGCCCTCCGGCTGCGTCCACTGGGCCGTTATCTTGCCGTCCACCCGCAAGGTGATGTTTTCGTCCACCACCTTGATGTGATAATCAAACCATTCGCCATCCTTGCTGGGTGGGGCCTCTCTCCAAATTTGCGATCCCATCCGGTCGACTTTCACGATAAACGGCTCCTCATCCGGTTTCTGTGAAACGTGGATGTTGGCGATCCCGTATAGACTTCCCGTTTTTTTCGGATCCTTGTGAGTGGTGTTTACCTGGGCCTCAAATCCCTTGTCCGGCCATCCCTTGTCCTGATATGCGGTGTGAAAATATACCCCGGAGTTGGAACTCGGTGTGGTCCTGGCCTCGAGTTTCAACTCGAAATTCTTGAAATCGCTCCCCCCCACCGGGCCCGTGTAAAACAGGTGAGACCGACCTCCCCGGAGCACCAGGACCCCCTCTTCCACAAAATAGGAATTGGGATTTTCCTTACTCGGGGTCCAACCTTCCAGGGATACGCCATCGAACAACGGGTGCCACTTGCCCCCGTCCTGGCCCGTGGCAAAACCCCATATGACCGAGGATGTGAACACGGAGATGATAAAAAGAGCATTAAGGTTCATTCCAGCCAAGATAAAATTCCGGGCCCTCTTGCCAACCTCAAAAGCGAAGCTCCAACGATTTCAATCGGCCACGAGCCCGCATCTCTCACGGATGGGCACGGATTCTTTAACGGAGGGCGGACATTCCTGTCCGCCAACAATTACGGCAAAAGGCTGAAAAGGCACAGGGGTTTATCGTGATCATGATCGTGATCGTGATTTTGATCGAAATGAAACATGGATGCACAAGATGAACAGGATTTGGGAATTAGCTCTCGCTAAGCACGCCAAGAACGCAAAGAGGGGGAGAGGCGCTGTTGGCGCCAATGAGGAATTAGGAATGGGGGAGAAGAATTTGAAAATGGGAGTGAGGGAGAGTGGGATTGTTGGTGGGGGACAGGAATGTCCCCCATTTCTTCAATGAGGCGGGTAAGAAAACCCGCCCTCCGTTAGGGTTCCAGCTTCACCCGCTCATCGGCTCGAAACCCGCGCCAGCACTCGATCTCCGTTCGCTCGCGACGAATTTTGGGAGACATGACACTAGCCCAATTAAAGCCCCGCCTCCTCTCTCGACTTTGGGCCAAGCCCATGCCATAAAGGGAATTTCAATTTCATTAACCCCCTGAATTCCCCTGAAAACACTGTCGACTCTCCTGACCCCCTGCCTGGCCTTCCTTCTATGGAAATCCGGTCCGATCCAGGCTCAAACCACCTCCCCAAAGCCGCCCAACATCGTCCTTATATTTATCGACGACATGGGCTATGCCGATATTGGTCCCTTTGGCGCGGACTACCCGACACCCAACCTCGACCGCATGGCGGCGGGCGGAATGAAATTTACCCAGTTCCTGGTCAGCGCCGCGGTTTGTTCGGCTTCCAGGGCGGCTTTGCTCACGGGTTGTCTGAATCAACGGCTCGGGATCACGGGCGCCTACAGCCCGAAATCCCCCCATGGATTGCATCCCGAAGAAATGACTTTGGCCGAACTGGTAAAACAAAGGGACTACGCCACCGCATGTATCGGGAAATGGCATCTGGGATTGCATCCCAAATTTCTCCCCGCCAATCAAGGATTCGACTATTACTTCGGCCTGCCCTACTCCAACGACATGTGGCCATGGCATCCTCGCTACCACGGTTTGGCGCCTGATGATCCCAAGCGCACCGAGGTGTATCCCCCCCTGCCCCTCGTAGAAAATATCGAGGTCATCGACCCCGAGGTCACCGCCGAAGAGCAGACCATGCTCACCACCTGGTATACGGAAAAGGCAGTTCAATTTATCGAGGAAAACCGGAATAAACCCTTTTTGGTCTACCTGCCTCATTCCATGGTCCACGTGCCCCTCTTCGTGAGCGACAAATTCAAGGGCAAGAGCGGTGTCGGTCTCTACGCCGATACCGTCATGGAACTGGATTGGTCCCTGGGTCAGATCCTCGATACCTTGGAAGAATACCAACTGGAAAAAAATACCCTGGTCATCTTTACCTCGGACAACGGACCCTGGGCTTCCTACGGAGAACATGCCGGATCGGCCGGTCCCTTGCGCGGCTTT
Organism: Opitutales bacterium; assembly: GCA_965218995.1. Classification (GTDB taxonomy): domain Bacteria; phylum Verrucomicrobiota; class Verrucomicrobiia; order Opitutales; family UBA2995; genus JAABVD01. The sequence continues at coordinate 1,040,276 of CBDCML010000003.1, read as the reverse complement.
AAGCATACCGCCTGGGAAGGGGGGCTGCGCGAACCTACCCTCTTCTGGTGGCCGGGAAAAATTCCCCCCGGCGCCGTATGCCGCGAATTCGCCTCCACCATCGATATCTTCCCGACCGTAGCCAAACTTCTGGGAGCCGACCTGCCCGGGCACAAGATCGACGGTAAAGATATAAGCCCGCTCCTGTTTGGCCAACCCGGGGCCGAATCTCCCCACCAATACTTTCCCCATTACCACGGAGGCCGGTTGGTCGCGATTAGAAGTGGGAAGTGGAAGCTGGTGTTTCCTCACAAATACCTCGCCCTCAACGGTCGGCCCGGTGGAAAAGATGGCTTGCCCGTTTCCTACGACCAGAACACGGCCGAACTCGCTCTCTACAACCTCGAAAACGACATCGGTGAAACCACCAACATCATCGACCGCCATCCGGAAATTTACCAAACGCTCCTCCGAACCGCCCAAGCCTACCGTGCCGAACTGGGCGACAAAAGCACGGGTTCAGTCGGAGCCGGAGTCCGTCCCCCCGGGGTGATGAAGGACGGGGACCTCCGTTTAACCTGGTAGGGGGCGTCCATCCAAATCCAAAAGGAACGCAGAAGACATGGGGTTGAACCTTCGTATTTTTCTGATTCTGCTGGCGGTTTTCACCTACGTCTGGTTTCGCTACGCCTGGAATGGCTTCGGAGGACGGGTTAAAGATCCGGATCAACACCGGAAGAATAACCTGATGAGAATACACTTCCTCTTTCTCATACTCGTTTTCGCTTCCAGCCTTCTCATAGCCTTCTTTGCCTGACCATCCCCGGCCTGCCGGGATCAACCGGGCGCCAGCGCCTCCTCCCTATCCCGGAGCCGGAGGCCCGGCCTGCCCCACAATAGATCAACCCCCTGGATACTGATGGAACGCTCCGTTTTATCCCATTTTACCCGCACGCGAATCCGAATGGCCTGCGACCGGGACACTACGTAAGCCATGCGTCGATAAGCTCCCGGAAAGAGGATGACCTCGGCAATTTCCGTCTCGTCCGCAATGGAAACAAATTTCATCGGTTTGCCGTTGACCGCCACAAAGTTCCGCACCGCCACGATAATGCCCGCGATCTCCACCTCCCGGCCCACGTAATCCCCCAACTGGTCCATTCGCACCGTGCCCATCCGGTCAATACCCTTCAACCACAGCACAAATGGCGACACCGTAATGGGGTAACCCAAAAGCTCCACCTCCCAGCGGGCAAACACTTCCGGATCCCGAGGTTGAAAGGGAAATCCATCTCCGCCGGACTCCGGCTGCAACAGCCATTCACTGCGCTCGGCATAGGCGTCGCGCCGGTAGCGCCCAGCCGGCCAGACGGCTTCGTAACGGTTTTCAAAAAAATCGCGCAGGGCGCCCGTCTTGGCCAACAGGAGCAGATCGGCCGGTTCTGGCAGCACCCGCCCGAGAAAGTCGTCCCAATCCCGAAACGGCCCCTTCCGCAAGGCCGCCCGCCACGCGCCCAGGAATTTCCGGCTCAACCCGGCGATGCGCGACAACGGGTAGTAGACGACTCCATCGCTGAACCGGAAAGAAAGCGTGAGCCGCGTCGCCCTGGGCAACTCGAATCGGTAACCGAGGCGCAGTAATTCCAAAACGTAGACCAGCGCGCTGTAAAAACCCCGGCCACTCTGTAATACCGCAGTGAGAAAATAACCCGGATAGCGCTTTTTCAGGTAGGCGCCCTGAAACGCCTCCACCGCGTAGGCCGCCCCATGCGCCTTGTTGAACATGTAGCCGGAAAACTCCACCAGCAACTTCCACACTGTGGAAATGGCCTCCTCATCCCGTCCCTTATCCCGGGCGCAGGTTTGAAATTCCGCCTTCATTTCCCGCAGACCGCGGCCCTTCAACTTCTTGATCAGGATCCGCCGCAAAAGATCCGCCCGCCCCAGGTCGACACCAGCCCAGTGGTGCGCCACCAGCAGGATGTGCTCCTCGTAAACCATCAACCCAAAACAGTCGCTCAGAATCGGCTCGAGATCCGGATGCGCGCAGCGCGGTTTTTCCAATCCCAGGTAGCGGCGGGCATAGGAGGTCTTTTTGCCTTCGTTGGCAGCCCCGGGCCGGATTACCGATACCGTCCCGACCAGGCAGTCGATGTCGGCGCATTGGCACATCTTCAGTAAACCGGTCATGGCCGGAGATTCGATGTGAAACACCCCGCGCGCCCCTCCGGCCGCAATCATTTCAAAGATTTCCGCATCGTAGTAATCAATGCCTTCGAGCGGTTCGACCACCCCCAGATCCTGGCGCAGATTCTCGCACGTGTCGCGAATTACACTCAGCCCGGCCTGCCCCAGCAGATCCAGCTTGAGGAGCCCCAGGTCCTCGATCGGCTCCATCGACATCTGCGTCATCATGAAGCCCTTGCCCGAGGGGAGAAGCGGTGTGAAATCCGTGAGCGGCCGGTCCGCCACCACGATGCCGCACGGATGCATCATCGGGTGACGGGGAAGCCCATCCAAACACGAGGCCGTCTTCAGAATGGCTTCGAACCGCTCTTCCCGCTCCAGGTGCTTGTTTTCCAGGGACAAATTCCGCTCGTGCAGCAGGTCTTCCATTCCATTGCGAGGCAGATAACGGGTCATATGGCGCGCCTCGTTTTCCGAAACACCCATGGTTTTGGCCACCTCCGCAATGGCAGCCCGGCTTTTAAAGGTGCTCGAGCCCCCAACCATGGCCACGTGATGGACACCGTATTTGTCGTAGACATAGGCGATGATTTCGTCCCGCCTGTCCCAGGGCAGATCGAGATCGATGTCGGGCAGCTTGGAATGCTTGAGACGTTCCCGGTTGAGAAAACGCTCGAAATTCAGTTCAAACCGGAACGGGCACACGTTGCTCACCCCGAGACTGTAGCAAACCAGGCTGCCCGCCGCGCTCCCCCGAGCCAGCACGGGAATGCCGCGCTCCACACAAGCACACGCTATATCGTAAAAGATCAGAAAATAACCGGCATAGCCGGTTTGCCGGATGAGGTCCAATTCCCGCCCTATGCGCGCCAGCAGGGCAGACCGCGACGGTTTGTTCTTCCACGGATAGCGCTCCCTCACATACCGCAAAACAATCCCCCGCAAGCAAAGGCGCTTCAGTTGGCGAAAATCCCGCTCGTTGCGCTTCTCCATTTCCTCCGCTGTCGTTTCACCGCTTGCCGGCGCCGTCTCGGCGCCCCCCGTTGGCAGATGCGGCAGCCAGAGCCGGTCATATTCAAAGTCAAAATCACAGGCTTGAGCAAACTTTCGGGTTTGCTCCAATACCTGCCGCGCTTTGCCAAAACGGTGCCGCAACGCCTCCGCCCCAATCAGCGAATAATCACCGGGAATCAATTTGTCCGGATGCGCCTGGCCCACCCGCGTCAGGGTTCCGATGGACTGCAATACCCGCAACACGTCCCATTGCCCGGGTGCGGCGCAACGCGCGCCTCCCATTGCCACCCAGCGGTCGGTCAGCGGGCGCAACTCCCGAAATACCCTCCGCTGCAGTTCCTGCTCCCGCATGGTGGCCCACTGCAACTCGATCCAGATCTCCGGACCCAACCGCGCCACCAGTTCATCCCAGACGCGCTTCCAAATCACCCAATCGCCGGTCTCCCTAGCCGCCCCCCGCCCGGGCGCCGGCCGAACCGACAAGTGGAAATGCCCTCCGAACTCCCGCCAAAAATACTGAAACCCCGCCAGCGCCACCGCCTCTCTCCCCCCCCTGCCACGCCGTAGCCCCGGCCAAGACGGATGCCAAAGCGACAAGTAACGGGAAAGCGCCCGGTAGCCATCGGTATTCTTTACCGTGAGTTGCACCTCGCCCACCTGCTCCAGATTCAGCCGGCACCCCAAAACGGGGCGAACCCCCACCCTCCGGCAGGCCTGGGAAAATTCCACTGCGCCCCAAAAGCCGCCCTTGTCGGCCACGCCCACCGTCCGGTAGCCCAGGTGATAGGCCAGCTCAGCCAACTCCCGCGGCGACAGCACCGACTCGTAAAAGGAATAAAAACTGTAATTTCCCAAACTCTCCATCCTAAACATATGTTCACTATTTCGGAGAAAGGCAAGCCCATTTGGGCAAAGAGTCTCAATCCGCCGCGGCGGGCCCGGGGAGCCCGGCCTTTATTCGGATTTTGCGGGGAACCCTTTTGCCGAGTCCCCTATCAGGTCGGCCAGGTCGGTGTGGCCATTGTCGCGGGCAAACGATTCGGCGGTGGATCCATCCACATCTATAACCGTCGGGTCGGCCCCGTGTTGGAGCAGGAGTTCGACAATGGAGCGGTGCCCCTCCGCCGCGGCGAACATCAAGGCCGTCCAACCCTCCTGGCCTTCCATCAGATTGATCTGGGCCTTGTTGGCCAGCAAAAGGGCCACCGTATCGCGGTTTTTCCCGGTCGATGCAAACATGAGGGCGGTTCGGCCGGCCCGGTCCCGCACATCCAAGGACGCCCCCGCCGCCAGCAGTTCCCCGACGACCCCCGTGTGCCCGTTAAAGGCGCTGACCATGAGCATGGTACGCCCGTCCCCATCGCGTTGATCGGGGTGGGTTCCCGTGTCCAAAGCCTGCCTGACCAAACTGGCCTGGCCGTTTAAAGCTCCCTGAAGGGCTATATCGAAGGGAATGACCAGAGGTTTTGGAACCGGTCTGACGGCTCGCCCGCCTGGCGCCGTTTCCCTGTCCCCATCGCCACACCCTCCCCCAAAAATAAGGCAGACGAAGAGGGCCGCCAGCCTGGACGGGGTCAATTTGCGCGATGGCTCGACAACGCGCTTTGTTCGTCGGAGTCCCGAGAACCAAACGCTTTCCCGGCCACTGGGCATTTTCTCGTGCACAAAAAGAGCGCTGACAGGGTTAGCTGAAAAGCGCAAGACTACGAATCGGATGCGAAAGATTATTCACACCGATAGGGAATGTTTCCACGCCATAACCAACCCGCATTTCCGACTTCCGAGCGAGGCTTGACCATTGATGAGTTCACGCTTGACGATATAGCCAAATCAGGAATGAACTCCCTGAAAGTTGGATAAATCGGGAGTTAATTCATTAAATGGTAATTTTTCAAAGAGTGATGCCTTCCGAAAGAAAAGGGTCAGGTCTTAAAAACTGTATTCCGTTGTACTCCATACACTTTTACAAGACGATCCGCCTTTCGGCGTGACCTGCTGACCCTGTAAGGCATAACTTTTTACGTCTTGACCCCTTCCATCTTCTTCAGGCTGGGCCAAGGGGCGAACGGTTTTGAGTAGCATCGATTTTGCCGTAAGGATTATAAAAGGAGGAGGAGTTCTCCAACGCCCGTTGATTTGAAGGTGGCGGACAGGAATGTCCGCCCTCTGTTTTTGAAGGTGGAGACAGGCGCATCCCATCATTCTCTACGAGGTGCAAAAAGTCCCCGGCGAGGTCACGAATTTTTCTAACCTCGCCGTGGTGCACTAGCAGGTAGGATGGCTTTGCCTGTCGGCCTGCGGCATCGCAAAAAAGGAATGACCCGACGGGCGCTTTAGGAAATTCCTGAGACACCACTGCTACCGCATTGAAGCTTTTAATCGGCTGGCGTTATTCCTCTTCCATCTTCTTCAGGCTGGGCCAAGGGGCGAAGGCCAAGACATAAAGCAATACAATTCCCGCAAATGGAATAATGGCCAGTAGTCCTATGGCGCCGGGATAGCCCGCTCTTTTGAATATGCGCCAAAAAGGCAGAATAAAGATGATTGCAAGAATTAGAAAACTGAAAAATGTGAAGCCTTCCAGTGGACCCAGATTTTTGAAAATGCCTAGTATTTGGATGCTTTCCATGGGATGGAGATGTTGGGACATGGTGATTAATGGGTTACCTTGACGGTAAGTTCATTTTTTTTGGCGATATCTATTCCTATTTCGGGGCATTGTCCAGGTCTTCCCCAATCGTTTTGGCCGCCCGCCAGAAGTGAAAAGCGGACAAAAGGTAGATGAACACCACCATCATGGAGGCGTATTTCAATGCTCCCGGGCCGAAGGTCGGGGTCAGGACATCGCTCAGGATACCGGTCAGCAGCGGACCCAGACCCAACCCGATTAGGTTCAGGACGAAAAACAGGATCGACGATGCCAGGGCCCGCATGCGCAAGCCGACCACCCCGTGAGTCATGGCAATGGTGGGGCCGATGAACATGGCGGCCAGGAATTGGGGAATGATATAAAACGCCAGGGCCAGATGATAGGCCTCCTGAAGATAAACCAGGAGGAAAGAAGGTATGGCCAACAGCGCGGCCAGGCCGGGAATCCAAAGATACCATCGGCGGTCGCGGCGGCCGCACTTGTCCGCCAGATAACCTCCCGCGAGAGTTCCCGCTCCCCCGGCAAAGCCGGTGATCAATCCCAGCCAGGTGGCCAACTCGCCCGTGCTGGTCAGTTCGTAAGCGCGGATAAAATAGGAAGCAATCCAATGCCCGAGGCCGTAACCCACAAAAGAATGCAGTCCCGAGGCCAAGGACATGTGACGAAACGATTTTCGGGACCAAAGCAGCCGCAAAACCTCCCCGATGGGAGGCGCGTCCAACACTTTCTCAAGGTTTTCCGACTGACCCCGGGGCGGTTCCCTCAGGGTAAAACGAACGACCAGGGCCCATAAAATACCTGGAATTCCAATAACAAAAAATACCATGCGCCAGCCGTAGAAGTCGTTGACCCATCCCCCGATCAAAAATCCGCACAGAATTCCGAAATAAACCCCCATGGAATAGATGGAAAGAGCCGTGGCGCGCCGGTGGGGAGGAAACAGGTCGGAAATAATGGAATGGGCCGGAGGGCTGCCCCCCGCTTCGCCCACCGCCACCCCAATTCTGGCCAGGAGCAATTGGACAAAGTTTTGGGCCAAGCCGGAAATCGCCGTCATGAAACTCCAGGAGGCGATGGCGATGGCCACGATGTTTCTCCGGTTGGCCTTGTCGGCCCACCGGGCAATGGGAATACCTACCGAGACATAGAAAATGGCGAAGGCGATTCCGGACAAAAGCCCCAACTGCCAATCCATCAAGCCCAGTTCGGCTTTGATGCTTTCCTGCAGAATGGCCAGGATTTGCCGGTCGACGAAATTGCAGATGTAGGCGACCGTGAGTACCCCCAGGGCGTAATAGGAGTAGGACGGTTTGAATTTCCGGGCCCGCCCTTCCGGATTATCCACGCTGAGGGGCTTTTTGGAACTCATGCTCTGGGAAATGTGACTTGGTTAGGCAGGGTTTAGGGGGAAATTGCGCTTCTTATTCCGAAACTTATTTCCATGGATTATTAAACCACAGAGGGACGGAAGAGAAAGGCTGAAGCCTGAAAAATAATCTTTCTTGGCGATCTTCCCGGCTTTGCGAGAGGTTTCTTCCTTCTTCCTTCTTCCTTTTTCCTTCACTCCACTACTCCATCACTCCTCCCCTTCCATCTTTGCGCCTTTTGCGCTTTTTTGTGGCTATTTACCCAAATTGTTGGGGGACAGGAATGTCCCCCCTCCTTTTTTTCATCCGTGCTCATCCGTGGTCTGGTTTCTGGATTCTGGATGCTGGATTCTGAATCTACCTTTTCTTTGCGCTCTTGGCGTTCTTCGCGAGAGTCTTTTCCTGGATGCTGGGTGCTGGATCCTGGTTTCCAGCCTTTAACCTTCAGTCTTCAGCCTTTAGGCGCCCCCGGCGCCTCTCCCTCCTCTTTGCGCTCTTAGCGAGCTTTGCGAGAGCTAATCCCAAATCCTGTTCATCCTGTGCATCCATGTTTTAATTTCGATCAAGATCACGATAATCCTTTGTGCCTTTGTGCCTTTGTGCCATCTCGCCTTGGCGAGGTCCCATTCCTAATTCCTAATTGGCGCCCCCGGCGCCTCCCCCTTCTTCCTTACCTCTCAGCATCCGGATAGGTTGACTTTGGGGAACACTCCCTAATCATCTCCTCGTTTTCGGAAATCAACCATAAATCGCAACTACTCAGGTATCCAGCTAGAGTGGAGGATCCTCTGGGTTATGGAGTTACCAAACGCGCAGCAAGGACATTATTAAACAATCGTCCGCATGGATGTTTTATTGATAACCTATTTCGCAACTGTAGGAGGGGGTTTATCCCCCGATCTTCCAAATGGCCGCGCCGCAATCGGAGGATAAACCCCCTCCTACAGTTCTCTCAAACACCATCCCATGAAAATTCTCAATCCTTTATATTGCCTCTTCTAAACCACCTGAGTAGTTACCATAAATCCATGTTCCCCAATTTCAGTTCCCCCCCCGGGCAGAAAGGTTTGCTCTTCCTTTTTTGCCTCTTCCAACCTCTCGCGGCGGTCCACTCTGCCGAGCACGATCAGGACTTCGAACAGTTGGGCTCCATCCTCCCCGAAGCCAACGAAGTTCGACTGGCTTCCGGGGCGCCCGGCCCCGATTACTGGCAGCAGGAGGCAAACTATCTTATCGAGACAGAGTTGGACGAAAGGAACTCCAAGATCCTGGGCAACCAAACCATAGAGTATGTAAACCACTCCCCCCACGAGCTTAGCTACCTGTGGTTGCAACTGGACCAAAACGCCTTCAAAATGGATTCCAAACGGTCTCGCCTGCGCTGGCCCCTGCGCCTTGAAGAGGAATCCGGAAAACCTGCCGAAATCGAATTTGAATCCTTTCGTTCGTTTGTATACAATCAGGAATTCCGGGGAGGATACAGGCTGACCGGGGTAACCGATAGCGCGGGCCAGAACCTGGACATCACCGTGGTCCACACCAACATGCGTATCGATCTGCCCGAGCCCCTTCAGCCGGGACAATCCTTTTCCTTCAAAATCGGTTGGGAGTTCAACATCGTGGATGAGGCCCTCGCCTTCCGTTATGGACGCCGGAAACTGAAGGATGGCGATTATGCCTATCATGTAGCCCAGTGGTATCCACGCATGTGCGCTTATTACGACCGCCAGGGCTGGCAGGTTAAACCCTATATCGGGGCCGGAGAATTTGCCCTGGAGTTCGGCCGCTTCGAGGTGCGCATCACGGCCCCGGACGACTACGTGGTGGCAGCCACGGGCCAACTGGTCAACCCCGAGGAAGTCCTCAGCTCCACCCAAAGGGAGCGGCTGCAACGCGCGCAAACCAGTAACAGGCCGGTCATGATCGTCAGTGAAGAGGAGGCCAAAGACAACTTGGCCAGGAAATCCCGGCGGAAGAAGACCTGGATTTTCCAAGCCGAAAAGGTTCGGGATTTTGCCTTCGCCGCATCGCGCGGTTACCTTTGGGACGCCATGGGGGTAGAGGTGGACGGCCAAACCGTCATGGCCATGAGCGTCTATCCGCCGGAATCGATCGCCCTTTGGCAGCGGTTTTCCACCGAGGCAGTCGCCCAGGCCCTCAGAAGATACTCCGAGACGGTTTATCCCTACCCCTATCCGGTGGCCTGGTCGGCCTGGGGTGCGGAAGGGGGTATGGAATATCCCATGATTTCTTTCCAAACTTCCCGCAACATCGACGAAAAGGGAACCTACCCCATGCGGCATCGCGGCTACGTCATCGGAGTGATTATCCACGAGGTGGGTCACAACTGGTTCCCCATGATCATCAACAACGATGAGCGGCAGTGGATGTGGTTGGACGAAGGCCTTAACAGTTTCGTCGATCACCTGGCCGGCAGTGAATTCGATCCGGTTCTGCAAAAGAGAAATATAAAAAGTGAAAAAGAGGTCATCGAGACCATGACCCAAAAGGACGACCCCATCATTATGACCGCGGCGGACAACATGACCAGGGCCGGTTACCAGGCCTATTCCAAACCAACCCTGGGATTGTTAGTGCTGCGTGAGGGCATCCTGGGGCGTAAATTGTTCGATTTCGCATTCCAGGAGTATGCCAGGCGTTGGGCCTTCAAGCGGCCCACCCCGGCAGATTTTTTCCGTACCATGGAAGATGCCAGCGGAGTGGATTTGGACTGGTTCTGGCGAGGTTGGTTTTTTGGCAACGACCACGTGGACATGTCCATCGAGGGGGTGAATTCATACCGCTTGGACGATGGGGAGCCGGGCCGAAGCCGGGCCATGACCAAAAAGGAGGAGGAAGCCAATCCCCCGACCCCTTACGAGGAATTCCTGGAAGAAGTCGGGACGGTGGCTGAACGCAATAAGCGTCTGCAGGACTGGTATTTCTCCTTCAATCCCTATGAGCCATCGGAAAAGGATCTGCAGGACTACGAAAAAAAACGGGAGAAGCTGGAGGACTGGCAAAGGGAACAGCTCGAGTTCGGCCAAATGGCCTACCTGGTCACGGTGAAAAACGTGGGAGGGTTGATCATGCCTCTGGTATTGGATATCGAGTTTACCAACGGCCGGAAGCGACGGTTGGAAATACCAGCCGAAATCTGGCGATTGGGGAAAGATGAGGTGAAGATTCCCTTTATCAGTAACCGCAAAGTGCGGGAGATCGTCTTGGACCCCGACAACGCCTTCGCCGATGCCGACCTGGCCAATAACCGTTTCCCCAGGGAAATTGAAGAGGGCCGGTTCAAACTCAAACCCAAGGAAAAGGCCCCTAATCCCATGCGCTCCGCCCTCTTCCCCGATGAGAAGGAAAAAGAGGACGAATGACCCCTTTTGGCAGCCCGACTAGGACTCGAACCTAGAATGGATGGACCAAAACCATCTGTGTTGCCATTTACACCATCGGGCTCCTTCGAGGAAGGGCGTAACGTCCTACTATTTTGGGGTTCCGTCAAGAACTGAAACCGGCCCCTTGTTTAGACCATTGACGCACCGCTCCCCATTAAACTACAAGAAGGAGTTAATGCAGACTGAAACATCTTCCGGGCGCGGGCTGAAATACAAGCGCATCATTCTGAAACTGAGTGGTGAAGTCCTCAAAAATCCCCTTACGGGCGATCCCATCGATCCCGCTGTTCTCAAGCGCATCTGTTCCCAACTCAAGGAAATCTGGGGTTTTGGAATGGAGGTCGGAGTAGTGGTGGGCGGGGGAAATATCTTCCGGGGTCTCACCGGGGAGGATCAGGGGGTGGCCCGCACAACGGGAGACTACATGGGTATGTTGGCTACCGTGATTAATTCCATGGCTCTGATGGATTGCCTGGAAAAAATAGGGGTGGTCACGCGGGTGCTTTCCGCAATCCGCATGCCGGAGGTGGCCGAGCCGTTTATCCTGCGCCGGGCCGTGCGCCACCTGGAACGCGGCCGCCTCGTCATTTTTGGCGCCGGCACGGGCAACCCTTACTTCTCCACTGACACGACCGCGGCCTTGCGGGCCAACGAAATCCAGGCTGAAATCATATTGAAAGCCACCAAAGTGGACGGCATCTACGACAAGGATCCGGCAAAGTTCCCCGATGCCAGGAAATTCGATGAACTGACTTATATGCAGTGCCTGGCCCAACGCTTGAATGTCATGGACTCAACCGCATTTTCTCTTTGCATGGATAATAAAGTGCCCATCATGGTTATCGAACTGAATGACCCGGAAGCGATAAAGAAAGCGGTTACCGGCGAAAAGATCGGCACCCTCGTCCACGAATAAATTACCACTCCGTTTGTCATGTATAAGGAAATAATGGCCGAGATGGAGGAGAGCATGCGGAAAGCGGTGGACCACACCCTGCATGAATTCTCCACCCTGCATACGGGCAAGGCCTCCCCCAGTATGCTTGAAGATGTTATGGTGAAAGCTTATGGAAGCGCCATGCGCCTGAAGGAAATGGCCGCCATCACCACCCCCGACCCGCGCACTCTGAAAATCCAACCCTGGGACAAGTCCCTTATCAAACCCATCGAGAAAGGGATTCATACGGCCAATATCGGCCTCAACCCCTCTGTGGACGGAGTCTTGATCTGGGTGCCTATCCCGGAGCTGAGCGGGGAAAGGCGGAAGGAACTGGTCAAGGTGGCCCACCGCATGGCGGAGAGTGGAAAAATCAGTGTGCGGCATGCCCGTCGCGATGCCCTGCATCTCCTCAAGGAAGCCAAAAAGGAGGGCGAGATTTCCGAGGACGACTTGACGCGCTGGGAAAAAGAGGTCCAGAAAGGTACCGATAAATTTATCGGGCAGATCGATCAGCGCCTTAAACTCAAGGAAAAAGACCTCACCGAAATCTGATCCGGCAGTGATAAAATTCCCGGATGAGGGATGGGTTCTCCCATGACCGGGCCTCGACAGATGCTGGCAAATATCAAACAAGCCAACCGAATTGTGATCAAAGTTGGCACCAGCTTGGTCACTAAGGGTGACGGCATGGTGGATACCGCTCACATCCAATCGATTTGCCGGCAGACGGCGCAGTTGCTCAGAACGGGCCTGAAGGTAATTATCGTCAGTTCGGGCGCCGTTGGTCTGGGCATGGGGAAAATGGGTTGGCGGAAACGGCCCAGGCATCTTGAAAAACTGCAAGCCTGCGCCGCCATCGGGCAAAGCGCCCTGACCCAGACCTGGCAGGAACATTTCCAACCCTACGGCATAGTGGTGGGGCAAATTCTGCTTACCCGGGATGACGTAGCGGAAAGAAAGAGGCACGTAGCCATAAAGAACACCATTGAAACCCTCCTGAACGAGGGCGTAGTTCCCATTCTCAACGAAAACGATTCGGTCAGTGCAGAAGAACTCGAAATCCAATTTGGCGACAACGACATTCTGTCCGCTTTGGTGGCCAGCTTGGCCAAAGCGGATATTCTGGCCATCCTGACCACGGTAAGGGGTTTGCTCGACTTGGAAGATGATGGGAAGCTCATCGATATCGTCGAAACCATCAGCCCGAAAATCGAGACTCTGGCCCGCGGAACCCAAAGCCAGACTTCGGTGGGGGGAATGGCGGCGAAGATTGAAGCCGCCAAGGTGGCCACGCGGTCGGGATGCTGTGTTTTTATCGGTTCGGGGCGGCAACCCGATATCCTGGTCGACCTGGTGACCGGCAAACCGGAAGGGACGTTTTTTATTCCATCCGATATCCCCCTGGAGAGCAAAAAACGCTGGTTGGCCTTCTTCGGACATTCCCACGGAAGCATCCAGGTCGATGCGGGCGCGGTAAGGGCCCTGAGGAACAAGGGAAGCAGCCTCCTGGCCAAAGGGATCACCGCTTGTCATGCCGACTTTCCCGCCCAAACCTTGATCGACGTGGTAGACGAAAAAGGCAAAGTCTTTGCCCGGGGGTTGACCCAGTTCAGCAGTGCTGATCTGCGGCCGGTTTTGGGAAAATCCTCCCGGGAAATATCGAACTTGTACCCGGCCCGGAAACGCATGGAGGTCATCCACCGCGACTCTCTCGTCCTACTGCGCGATTGAGGGACCTGGACCGGGGAGACAGTCCGGACCCTTCAACCTTCCGGCACATTTTGCTTTCCACTCGATGGACGATCCTTAAAGTCCCTCCTGATGGAATTTGAGCGCCGGTCCAACTTTCCGCAAGACCTGGGATACCCTCCGATCGACTTTCGATCCAACCTCAATGACGAGCAGTTTGCCGCTGTCACGGCCGGTGATCAGCCCTCTTTAGTGCTGGCCGGGGCCGGTACGGGCAAAACCCGAACACTGACCTATCGGGTGGCCTACCTGCTGGAGCGGGGAGTTCACCCGGGTAATATCCTTCTGCTCACTTTCACCAACAAGGCGGCCCGTGAGATGCTCTCCCGGGTAGAGGACCTGACCGGGATCCCGCGCCGCGCTTTCTGGGGAGGCACTTTTCATTCCATTGGTCAGCGCATGTTGCGCATGCACGGAGAACCATTGGGTATCGAACCCCATTACACCATTATGGACCAATCGGATGCGGAGTCGCTTTTGGCCGATGTGATCAAGGAGTTGGACCCACAATTCCTGAAAGACAAAAGCAACCCCAAGGCAAAGGTGATTGCCAACCTCATCAGCCTATCCCGCAACACTTGCCAATCCCTGGACGACGTGGTGATGGAATTTTACCCCTACTTCAGGGAACTCATAACCGAATTTGCCCAGTTTTCCCAGACCTACACCGAAAGGAAAAAACGACAACAAGTGGCCGACTTTGACGACCTGTTGGTTTTCTGGCTGAAGATTCTTCAAACCCAGGAGGAGGTCGCCCGTTACTACCAGGAGCGCTTCCAGCACATCCTGGTCGACGAATATCAGGATACCAACCGGATCCAGGCCCAAATCATCGACCTGATTGGGTCCCGCGATCAGATCATGGCGGTGGGTGATGACGCCCAAAGCATCTATTCCTGGCGGGGGGCCAATTACGAGAATATACTGCACTTCCCGGACAAACACAGGAATACCAGGATCTTCCGGATCGAAACGAATTACCGGAGCACCCCCGAGATCCTCAACTTCGCTAACGGGGTTATCCGTCAGTTCCAACCCGGACAAGGTTTTTACAAAACCCTGAGACCAGCCCGCGGCAAGCGCCAGCCACCCCTGTTGATTCGGGTCATGAACGGCCGCGAAGAAGCGGCCGCCGTTATCAGCCGGATCAAGGGCCTCCTGGATGAAGGGAGATCCCTGAAGGACATAACCGTGCTTTACCGTGCCCACTACCAGGCGTTGGACCTGCAAATGGAATTAACCCGTCAGAATATCCCCTTTCAAATAACCAGCGGGGTACAATTTTTCGAGCAGGCACACATCAAAGACCTGGTGGCCCAGGTCAAGTTTGCCTACAACCCCCGGGATTCCCGGGCATTTCACCGGTTTGCCTGCCTGCTGCCCAAAATAGGGAGCGTCACGGCTGAAAGAATCTTTCAGGCCGCCTTGGCCGAAGCCGGCAACTCCGGCGGGCACGTTGCCCATATGCTCACTTCCCGCCCTGCCTTGGCCAAGGTTCCCAAGGCTGCCCGGGAACACTGGGATTCCCTCACTACCACCCTTGAGGGGATCGTCCAGGCAGCCCAGGATAAATCTCCTTCCCAGGTGGTAAGTCTGGCGGCCGAGGGTTGGTATTCGGAATTTATCAAAACCCTCTACCCCAACTACCGGCAACGCATGGACGACCTGCAAAGCCTGGTCGGATTTGCCGGGCGGTTTTCCGACTTGCAGGAACTGCTCTCCCAAATCGTCCTGTTGAATTCGGAAACCAGTCAGACTTCCGTCTACCCCGAGGAGGACAAATTACGCCTCACCACCGTGCACCAGGCAAAAGGGCTGGAGTTTCCCGTCGTCTTCCTGCTGGCTGCATCGGACGGACTCTTCCCCTTGACCCGATCCATGGAAAATAATGGCCTCGACGAAGAACGACGGCTGTTTTACGTGGCCGTCACCCGGGCCATGGACGAACTCTACTTGACCTCTCCTCACCTTATCCAGTTTGGCATAAACACCAGAATCCTGCAACCCAGCCGCTTCATTCAGGCTTTGGACCCCACCCTCTACGAGATGGTCCGTTTTCACCGATCACCATCCTGGTAATCTTCCGTCGGGGTCATCATGTCCAGTGTGGCGTCCTTTAAATAAATCACCACAGAGAACACATCCCGCTTCGCCCAAGGGCTACCATGCTTCGCCTAAACCGTGCTTCGCAATGCTACGCAGGTCAAGAGGCTCCGCACGGCACAGCGCAGGACAGGGAGGGGCAAGAGCGCCAAAGGCGCGAATTAGAAACTGGAAATGGGCTCTCGCAAAGCTCGCGAAGGGCGCCAAGAAAGAGGGGGAGGGAGAGCGCCAAGGGCGCGAATTAGGAATTAGGAATTGGGAATTGGGCGATAACCATGCTGCAGCAACGGATCGATAACTTGGATAAAGGATGAAGGCAGAAGGATAATAAGAAGAAACGAGAGAATTTTTATGGGGGACCCGTGGTCAGTGATTAGTGGCTAGTGGATAAAGGAGGGGGGACATTCCTGTCCCCCCTCCTTTATTTGAATCTGTGTTCATCCGCGTCATCTGCGGTTTTCCCTCTCTCCCTAATTCCTAATTCCTAATTTATCCTGACCCCTTCCTCTGCAATCCATTTCCAACCAAGGGGAACATTGACCCAACCGTCTCTTTTCTACTCACTATTGATTAACATGGCGTTGATCCGCACTATGCTGGCTACCTTGCTCCTCCCGGCGGGCCTGTGCCTGGGGTCCATAGACAATATGGAACAGGTCTATTACACCGAGGATACCTTCAAGCGCATCTCGGAGTATTTCACTGGCATGGAAGAACAGGGAAATCGGTCCATTCTGCGTTCCCATCCGGATGACCGAGACGGCCATTATGTGAAATTCAACCTGACAAAACCCTATGCAGTGGATCATTGCCAACTCGAAGTATTGGGATTCGGGGCCAAGGAAACCACTACTTACACCTTCAAAGTCGAGGACCCCTGGTCGGTGGAAAAGCCCATCTATCTCGGTTTGACCGGCCCGGAATGGCGAAACAAAACGCAACCGCCCATAGCCTACAAGCTGGTTCTGTTGGACGCCGCCGGAAACATTCTTGCCTCGGCCAGTAGCTTCCTTTGGGGAGATGGATAATCCCTGGACCGATTGGAAACTCCTGCCCAACTGGAGACCCGATTTCGAATCGCTGCTTGAAACGCTCGATGGCGGGCAGGCCTTTCGCTGGAATCGGGAGGAAAAACACTCCTTTTCCGGAATCCTGGGGAATCGGATGGTCCGACTGCGGTGGAGTCCCCCGAACCTGGTCCACTGGTCGGTTGCTTCACATCGCCCCGATCGCCTGACCCCAGCCTTGGAGAGATATTTCGGAAACCTGAAATCCTACAAAATTCTCTATGATGCCCTTCCCTGGCGAAGTGACCCCCATCTGCGGCGGTGCATGGAAGCCTTCCCCCAACTGCGCATCCTGCGGCAGGATCCGGGGGAAACCCTGCTCTGTTTTCTCTGCAGCGCCACCAAGCATATCGTCCAAATAAAGGAAATGCTGGCCATACTGGCCGACCGTTTTGGTGACCCGCTTCCGGGTGGCATGAAATCGCTGCCCTCCTGGGCTCAATTGTCCAGTATCCCGGAATCGGCCTTGCGCGACTGCAAAATGGGTTTTCGCGCCCGCAACATCAAAGGAACGGCCCAATTCCTGGCCGAAAACCAACATTTCTTATCGGAAGTCAGCCGTCTTCCTTATCCGGAGGCTCGAGAGAAACTCTGCCAACTAACGGGAGTGGGGGAAAAAGTGTCCGACTGCGTATTGCTCTTCGGCTATAACAGACTGGAAGCATTTCCAGTGGATACCTGGATCCTCAAAGCCATGCAAAGACACTACCAACTCCATAACTGGTCGCACCGGCAAGTGGCCCGATTCGGTAGAACACACTTTGGGAAATCGGCCGGCCTGGCCCAACAATTCCTCTTTGCCTGGGAACGCAACCATTCCAGAAAATAGCTTGCCTTCAAAGGTACCAAATTTACCTTTCTTCCCTTCTCCATGCCTGGGTGGTGGAATTGGAAGACACGCTGGATTTAGGATCCAGTGCCGCAAGGCGTGCGGGTTCAAGTCCCGCCCCGGGCACCAAATAAGGCCAATAAGTTTCAAAAATAGGTTCTATAAGCACCTTAATTTCAAATATTTATAACAATATTGCCACGGATGCCTCAGATTCATAAATCCCCATTTTTAAATCTTACACGAATTCTTACATAACAACTTCAATCATTACCCTTTCCAGGGAATCCCGGATGGCCTGAAATGCTTCCGATTTCCCTTAAGATGGCCCTGAGAGGTGCAAAGTTTACTTTTCGCCAAGGTGGTGTAGCAATCTCCCTGCCCCCAGGAGAATTAATACCAGCTAGGGTCCTCGGACGAATCCGGAGCTAGTGGTGTAAACAATTCGGGGGTCAAGCGTGGTAACTACTCGTCCTAATGAAGCGTCATCCGGGTGCGGGTGATTTGACACAGACCCTCCATAGATTGCAGGTCAGGACTTTTACCCAAGCCGAAAACGGTTACGAATGGCGAGCAAGAGAAGGAACAACAACACGGGTCCAACAATAGTCTCTACCGTTCCAATCGGCGTAGTTAGGATGCCCATCGCATTCTGATCCATAAACGTCCGACAACCTTCAAGGTACCCGTTTTCCCCGGCGAGACCTAGAAATGCATGTGCATTTGAAAAACTTGTTCCCACTGCCGCTACGAAGGATCCCAGCATATCGACATGCTTTACCTCTGGCTCAATACTCAAAAATAGCACAAGACTGAAGCCAACCCAATGACCTAGCCAACATATGAAAGCACGCTCCACACTCCATCCGAAGTCTGTCGACTTGTCGAACAGCCAGTTCAAGATTCTCAGAAAGTTGTTTTGTGTGCGGCGCCGTGCTCGCATCTTGAATCGAAAGAAGCGATGTCGGTCGAATGGCTTTTCGAGTGTGTTCATCATTAACTCAAGTCGTTCCCACGCTCTGATGCCGTAGCCTGGATCGCGTCCGGGGCGTCGTGGCTCTCGCCACTCAACTTGTCCGAAATCGGTGTCTTCGTGCAACTTGGTTTCGAAGAAGGCCGGGGGGCCAACAAAAATGGCCCGATAGAAGTTCGTAGCTTGCATGAACTCAGCGCCAGTGAAATCTGCCCTTCGCGCTGGTCCCCTCATCTTGCTGCGATTCCCCGTGCCAAACCGTACTTCTCGAAAATATGCCCTATTCATGAACTTGGCTCGGGCAAAGGAAGTCAAGACCCCGGGCATTTCAGAACCGGAGAAGTAAGTCAATTCAAAGCGCGAATCGTTGAACATGGCAATCCCTTCAAAAATAGCATCCGCAAACGACGCACCACCAGCAAACTCCACGCCAAGGAATGTGGCTCCTTGCTTGAACTGTGCGCCGCCGAAATAAACCGAGTCAGAAAAGCAAGCACCATAGCAATTCACTTGCCCCTGAAAAACGGTTTTTTGAAACCATGACTGACCGAATACACGAGTGTTCTTGTCAAAGACGAAGTCGTTCGCGAAGCGCGCCGCATCGAATTTACAATTGATCAGTATGAGACCTGAAAAGTCTGCTTTTTGCGTGAACAAATGGCCTGAGAAATTCATATAGTAATGGTCGAAGTCCGGGTGTCCCCCATGCTTCTCAACTAAGTCCTTTATCGCTTGTCTTTCTTCGGTTGTCAGGCGAGGCCAGCCACTGGGTGGGGGTTCTACGATCAGTTTCGGCCAACCGGTGGAGGAAGTTGGCTCCAATACTCGGCGCGGTAGGTGCTCGCCAAGGTATCCATTCCATAGTCTCGCACGCAGATCGGCATCCTCACCTAATCTAAGAAGATCGATCCAGAATTCCTTATGCTGGTCTGTCATGGGCCGACGAACCTTCCCGTTTGGGCTTTTCCCATCTCCATTTGTAGCCGATGCTCTCCCCATCGGAATCCATGGGTTTGTGGACATGTTACAACCCTGACTTGGTGGTCAGTTGATGTTCCCGTTGCTGTCTGCCCTACTCTCATCCCGCTTCCTCATACGCCAATTCAAACACTCTATCCCCCAGCCACCGCTTGAAGTCCGGATTGTCCACGTACTTTTTGAACAACTCCGTGTCATCTTTCATGATGCTCATCATGACTCGCTGGAGCGCTCTGTCGTGCTCGATCCGGGCGTTCTCGCGGTCCGAGTTTTTCCGTGCGTTCCGGAAGGCGGAATCCTCCGCCACTCCTGACGGAATTGTCTCCGAAATCATCTGGTTCACACGGTCTCGATCCTCCCACTGAGTCCCACCGAACAGATCGTTGAACTCGGCAATGATCACGGACAGCCGGTCGATTTCGACCTCGCCCTTTCCTCCTCCTACGACTCCGGGAACCGGATCGATTTCCGCATCCTCGTCCTCCAGGATGATCTTCTGCATGGCACGCTTCTCGACGCGGTAGCTGTCCATGTCGATCCTTTCGAGGATGCCCTTGGACAGGTCTTCTTCCTCGGGTGCCGGCAGCTTCGGGATGAGGAAGTTCAGGAAAATCGAGCGTTCCTCCCATCCGGGGTTGTTGTAAGGGAGAATGGAGGACAGGAAGCCGTAGGTTCGCACGAATCCCTTGGCCCTGCTCTTGAAGGCGACCTGCTGATCTTCGTCCAACTCGTTGGTGTACACCGCCGCGCACAGGTCGAGAATGGGTTCGAGTTGGTCGCGTTCCACACCGTCCAGATACCGTTTCACGAATTCCTTGACTTGGTCGGTAGAATAAACCTGGACGCCATCGAGGTCGCCCTGGAGATCATGGAGTTTGTTGGGATCGGTCTCGTCCGCCAGGATGGTGGTGCGGTAGTAGTTCGAGAAGGCGTCCGTGATGGTGGCCGTGTCGTTCAGGAAATCCAACACGAACACGTCGTGCTTCTTGGGATGCGACCGGTTGAGCCGCGAAAGGGTCTGGACCGCCTTGATTCCGGATAATGTCTTGTCCACGTACATGGTGTGAAGGAGGGGTTCGTCGTAGCCGGTCTGGAACTTGTCCGCGCAGACGAGGAAGCGGTAGGGGTCCTTCCGGAAGGTCTCGGCGATCCTGGCCGGAGGGAAGCCGTTCAAAGTGGCCTCGCTCACCTTTTTCCCACCGTATTCGTGTTCGCCCGAGAACGCGACGATGGCTTGGTAGGGGCTCTTGCGTTCCTCCAGATAGTCGCGTATGGCGTGGAAATACTGGATGGCGCGCTCGATCCCGTTGGTGACCACCATGGCCCGCGCCTTGCCGTCGATCTTGTGCTGGGCCACCACCTGCTCGTGGAAGTGGTCGACCATGATCTCGGCCTTGAGCCGGATGGCGTGCTCGTGACCCTCGACGTAGCGCCGGAGCTTCTTGCGAGCCTTCTTGACGTCGAACTCCGGATCGCCCTCCACCGTCTTGGCCAGTTTGTAGTAACTCTTGACAGGCGTGAAGTGCTTGAGCACATCCAGGATGAATCCCTCCTGGATTGCCTGCTTCATGCTGTAGTTGTGGAAGGGATTATGCCGGATCGTGCCGTCGCTCTGCGGCTCCGGGTCGCCGAAGATCTCCAGCGTCTTGTTCTTGGGCGTGGCCGTGAAGGCGAAATAGCTGGCATTGGGGAGGAGCTTGCGGGACTCGATCAGCCGGTTGATCTGGTCCTCGTAGGTCTCTTCTTCCTCTGCCGCGCCCGCTTGGCCCAGTGCGCTCGCCATGGCCGCGCTGGTCCTCCCGCCCTGACTGGAATGGGCCTCGTCGATGATGATGGCGAAGTTGCGACCCCGCTGCTCGTTACCGATCTCGTCAAGGATGAAGGGAAACTTCATCGTCCGGTACTCGCTCGACTGCAATGCCATCTTCGAAAGAAGTTTGATCAAATATGCGCCATAACGTCCGTTCTTTTTCTGGGAAGTCCTTCAGCTTTTTCTTGTAGGATCCTACGCGTATGTACTTCTGCCCCTTGAACCGCACCGGTTGGTGATCCGCTCGGGGGATTTTCAGCATGACCACCGAAAACCCGTTAACGGATGTCTTCAAGAAATGGAAGTTGACCTTCGGCTCGAGCATATGCAGTAGCCAGTTCTCCAGCTCTTCGTTGCCAATTTTAGTAGCGGCGGGTTCGAAGCTCGTGCCGACCACCTCATGCTCTTCGTCGGAAACCCCCCATACCATATAGGCGAATGCCTTGTTGGACAACGCGGCAGAGTTTGCGAGCGCCGACACGTACTCTCCAATTTCATTCGGCTCGTGTCTATTAACCTTGAATTCAACCCAATCCGTCTCCCTGGGAAGTTTGCACAACTCCCGCACGAGATCTGACAGGTATTCAACAGACTGAGGCGTGGTCATGCTTCGGCCTCCTTAAATATGATTTCATTGAGTTCGTCCAAATCAGCCTCATCGCCTGTGTCAAGAGCGTCATCCAGTTCGTCTTCGACTTCAAGAGGATCTATTTCTGGCAGCGCGTTAGCCGCCTCCCGGACGTCGAGTTTGCCGGTGACGACATCCGCGATCAGGCGGATGCGGTATTCCCGTACAAGAGCGATTTCCTGATGAGTACAGGTGATGGCAGCGGTAAGTCGAACGGTCTTAACCTTTAACAACGCCATTACCTGGTTCTGCTCATCCCGCGGAGGAACTGCGATAAAGATGCCCATGAGCCGGTCCTTTGTGAGTTTCGGTTGGGCAGCTCCTGAAATCCATGGCAAGTAGTTCAGGCTCTCCATTACCCAAGCGAGAAACTCAATATTGCCGTGCCTCGGTTTGAGAATGTGAGCATGGTTGTTTACCCAGTACTTCCCTCTGGCAATGATAGCTAGTGGCAGGTTGCGCAACACAAGGTTCGCACCATCCTCTGCGATCAACAGGAGCTCATCATCGAAAAGATAGTCATCTGAACCTCCCCCGATTTTGTGGACACGAACAGCGCAGTCTGAGAGAGATCATTAGACATGCCAAGAACCCACAGAACCTATGATGAGGAGTTCAAACGTCGAGCCGTTGAACTCTATTTGCACAGTAACAACAGCCTCAAGCAGGTGGCCCGTGAACTGGGGATTTCCGATGGGAGCCTCAGGAAGTGGCGCAAGGATCTCTTCGGGGACCCCTCCGACCAGCAGGGACTTTCCCGCCCCTTGAACGATCCCGAAGAGATGGCCCGCGAGATCCGTCGGCTAAACCGGGAAAACGCTTACCTGCGTCGCCAGCGAGAGATCTTAAAAAAAGCCGCGAGCATACTGGCCGAGGACCCGCAGCTGGGTATGCGCTGATCGATCAAATGCGGGCAATCTATAGAGTGGTTGAACTTTGTCAGGCGCTGGCTGTGAGCAGGAGTGGTTATTACCGATGGCGCAGGGGTAAGGCGGGAGCGCGCCGCCGCCAAAATCGGCTCCTCCTGAGCGAAATCAAACGGATCCATGCCGACCGGCACACCCGCTGTTACGGTAGTCCTCGCATGAGCGTGGAGCTCAACCAGCGGGGTTTTCGCTGCTCGGTTAACCGGGTGGCCCGGCTGATGAAGCAAAATGCTCTAAAAGCCTGTAGGGGTAGCCCCTTCCGGCCCAAGACGACCCGGCAGGATCCCCGCAGCCTCCCAGCGCCCAACCGTCTGGCCGAGGCTCCGGACCCGACCGGGCCCGGCCAAATCATGGTCAGCGACATCACCTACATCCCCACTCGGCAAGGCTGGTTGTATCTAGCGGTCGTGATGGACCTCTTCGGCCGCGTAATTCAGGGCTACAAGGTGGCCGAGAGCCTGGCCTCCGGTCTGGTCGTTTCAGCCCTTCACCAGACCAGGAATCGAGTGGGAGGTTTTCACAAAGCCCTCTTTCATTCAGATCGTGGCTGCCAGTATACCAGTCACCAAGTGCGGCAGCAATTGAACGACTTTGGTTGGATTCAGAGCATGAGCGCGCTAGGATACTGTTACGACAACGCCGCTTGCGAGAGCTTCTTTGCCTCCCTCAAAAGCGAATGCTTTCCCCAAAACGGCGTGTTCGAATCCAAGCAGCAGGCCCGCCTGGCCATCTTCGATTACCTCGAGACTTTTTATAACAAACGTCGAAGGCACAGCACCCTGGGATACCTTTCACCAGAAGCATTTCTTCAAAAACACTTCCAAAATCAAAACCATAACCTAACATGAACATACGCTACGCTGTTCGTGTCCACAAAATCGGGGGAAGACCAAAGTGGAGCCAGTCGTCGTTTTGGCAGAACCGTAGCCAGCTGTGCCAACGAGCAAAGTTATGCACCAGCAAGAAGTAACTCGGCCGATCGTGGTTGTCATGGAAGTAAGAGGCATAGCATCAACAAACACTCGACTTAGTGGTCTCCTTTCCTGATTCGTGATGCCACCAGGGTGGAGGTTTTCCTAACCCGCTTAAGAGCTACGACAGGAAGCCCATGGATACCCCGTGGTCTTGCCACGGGGAGGGGCTTGCTGAGCGTTGAGATTTCATTAACGGATAACCATTTTAAGTGATCCGCATAGAGCATAGTTGAATGTTGGTGTTATCTCGGTCAGTTGCAAATATGGTTTTAGGTTTTGTTTCCTTAATTTTATACGCATTACCGGGCTGGACTTAATTGACGTTCATGGTAGTCTTTCGACCAAAGCTCAATTTTCCGCATGTATTTTTTCCGAAAAATTCTCGGGGTTTTTCCCGTTTTTTCCTACGCTGATTTCTGGAGTCGCCATGGGATAGTTTTAATTTGCCTTCTCTTCATTCGAAGTGTTGGGGCAGAGTCTATTCCAAAATCAGCGCTTAGTTTTCTCGATAACTATTGTTTGAGCTGTCACGATTCGGTTGAGCAGAAAGGGGATTTCGATATGGAGAGCCTTGGATTTGACTTGGCCGATCCGGACGTCTTTTCGACCTGGATAAAAATACACGATCGAGCCGATCATGGAGAGATGCCACCCAAGAAAAAAGAGCGGCCGCATCCGCGGGACCTGGAAAGATTCTTGAAATCGATCGGCGGCCCGATGGTTAAGGAGGACCAACGGCGTTACAAAACTACCGGCCGCGCACCGGTACGCCGACTGAATCGTTTCGAATTCGAGAATTCGCTCCGGGCGGTTTTGAAAGCGCCCTGGTTACAGGTAACCGACCGCATCCCGGAAGATGGAATCGCCCATTTTTTTAACAAGATTGGCAGCCATCTGGACGTTTCTCCGGGGCAAATGGCCCAGTATTTTGAAACCGCGGAATATGCGGTTCGTGTCGCCATGAACGCCGCAGCTTATCCCAGTGAGACCAAAAAATTCTATGCCCGGGATGAACCACGAATGCAGCATTACCTGTTTTTTCTAAATAAGAGATCAGGCATTCGCGCCTTTGTTCCTCTTTCGGGACTCACAGCCCAGCCGGATGTGATCCGGGGAATTGAACCTGTCACGGTGGGGGATGCGGATCCCGAATTGAGGGAGCAGGAAGCTGTTGGCATTTTTACCAGAGCCCATTCTGGTGAATCCAGGAGGGGTTTTTACAACATGGATTTGCCTATCGATGGCCGGTACAAACTTCGCATCAAATCATACTCATTCAGGGCAGGTCTCAATGGTGCCAACATCAATGATGATCACGGCTTGACCGGAGGAGACAGGAGTTGGTGGCGACCGAATCGGAATGTAGCCTACCGTGGCATTCGAAGCGAACCCATTACTTTGTACAGTTTGGACCAAAGCAATAACACCCGTTGGTTGGCTACTTATGATGCGCTGCCCGAACCCACAGTCGTTGAATGCGTGGTGGACTTGAAGAAAGGGGAGGATATACGACCGAGTGCATCCCGGCTCATGAACCCTAACTCTGGCTGGATAGTGAATCCCAATGCAACTCCGGATGGCATTCCGGGATTTGCCCTCAACTGGTTGGAAGTGGAAGGTCCCCTGGTGGATTCGTGGCCACCGCCCAGTTACAACGCTTTATTTGGCGACATGCCGTTCGAAATAGAGGAGGGATCGGAAGTGAAAGTCATCTCTGAGAATTCGGAGGCAGATGCCCATCGCTTGCTCCTTGATTTCATGAAAAGGGTTTACCGCCGAAGCTCTGTTTCGAAAAAGGAGGTCGAACCGTTCTTCAGTCTGTTTAAAAAAGGTCTTGGTTTCAGGTATAATTTTACCGAAGCCATGGTGGGCGCCTTTGCCTCCATTCTTTGCTCGTCTGATTTTCTTTTCCTGGAATCCTTGTCCGGAAAATTGAGCGACCCGGCACTCGCGGCACGCTTGTCCTACTTTTTATGGAATGGTCCACCCGACGATGATTTGCGAAATCAGAAATACCTGAGTCGGAATTCAAACCTGCGAAAACAAACCGAACGCATGCTCAACGACCCTCGATCGGAGCGTTTCCTGAATGCGTTTCTCGACTACTGGCTCGATCTTCGGGAAATTGATTTAACCACGCCGGACGCGAATTTGTATGGCGATTATTTTATGGAGGATTTGTTAACGGAATCGTCGGTTCGGGAAACGCGATTATTCTTTCGCGAGTTGGTGGATCAGGATCTTCCGGCAATCAACCTGATTGATTCGGATTTTACTTATTTGAATGAGCGCCTGGCCAGGCACTACGATCTTCCGGCATTTGAGAGTATAGAGCTTCGCCAAGTTGAATTACCAGACGACTCGGTCCGTGGCGGCCTGTTAACTCAGGCCAGTATCTTACGTATTACGGCCAACGGTACTACTACCTCCCCCGTTGTGCGCGGCGCCTGGGTATCGGAGCGACTTCTGGGTGTTGAAATACCCCCGCCGCCATCAGGCATTGATAACGTAGAACCCGACACACGTGGAGCCACCACCATCCGGGAACAGCTCAATAAGCATCGCGATATTCAATCCTGCAACGCCTGCCATGCCAAATTCGATCCGGTAGGTTTTGCCTTGGAGAGTTTCGACGTAGGTGGTGGGTGGCAGAGCCATTACCGGGCGGTTAATGATGAGACTGATCCGGTTATTGGTTTTAAAAATTCTGGGGACCCTTTGGCATTCCATTATGCCAAACCCGTAGATTGCAGCGGCCAGCTTATGGATGGTCGTGAGTTTTCAGATGTTAACGACCTGAAACGGCTGCTCACGGCCGACGAAAGGGCCATTGCGCGCAATCTAGTGAATCAATTTATTGTCTATTCTACGGGAGCCCCGGTAAGTTTCGGGGACCGCCCAGAGGTTGAAAAAATTCTGCATCGTTGTGAAAAATCACGATTTGGCGTGCGTTCTTTGCTTGACGCGGTTATACAAAGCGAGTTGTTTAAAATCAAATAGCCTGCCGGATTTCCCGATCTGGCCCCGGAAATCATGAAACCATACCAGTTCACAAAACGTATCAATCGGAGGCAAATGTTGAAGGGCGTCGGAGTCGCGATGGCCTTGCCTTGGTTGGAATCCATGACACCGGGCGTTTCCAAAAAGCTTTGGGCAAGCTCGGATCCTGCAAAACCGCCCAAGCGAATGTTGGCTATTTGTAATAACCTGGGCGTTTTCCCGAAGCATTTCTTCCCGACAGAATCTGGAGCCGAATATAAATTGTCGCCCTATCTGGAGGAAATCGCAGCGTATCGCTCAGACTTTACTATATTCAGTGGAGTTTCGCATCCGCATGTAGATGGGGGTCATTCCTCGGACAATTCTTTTCTGACCGCTGCGCCCGATCCGAGTGGGAGTGGTTTCAGAAATACGCTTTCTCTCGATCAGTTTATCGCTGAAAAGATCGGTCACCATACTCGTTTCCCATCGCTTACCCTGGGTGTGAATGTGAAAGAAGGTCGTCGCAGTCTGTCCTGGACGAGATCGGGCGCCTTAATTCCTTGTGAGGATAAAGCGTCCGAAGTTTACAAGAAGTTGTTTCTGCAGGGTTCGGAGGAAGAGATTGAGCGGCAGATGGTAAAATTGAGATTTGGTGAAAGTATTATGGATACGATCGCCGACCAGTCTCGTGCACTGCATCTACGACTTGGTAAAACGGACCGCGAACGGATGGATCAATACACAACGGCGGTGCGGGAAGTGGAGCAACGCATGGCCAAATCCCGCGAGTGGGAACATATTCCCAAGCCAAAGCCCTCGGTAACGATGCCAGTCGATCCGGACTCCTATGCGGAATACGTGGACAAGACCCGCTTGATGTATCAAATGGCCCGGTTGGCTTTTGAAACCGATTCGACGCGAAGTATTTCCCTGTTTTTAGACAGCACGAACTCCCCGACCATCTATGTTGATGGGGTAGAAATTACAGACAGTTACCACAATTTATCCCATCATGGTCTGAACGAGCAAAAGCTGGCACAGCTGCAAGCGATTGACCGTGTGCACATGCAGTTACTCGGCGAACTTTTCGGCGATTTGAAAAATACCAGGGAAGGAGATGGCACCTTGTTGAACAATACCATGGTGATGTATGGCAGCAACCTCGGTGACGCCAACAAACATACCACGGATAATATGCCGATACTTCTGGCCGGGGGCGGATTCAAGCATGGTCGACACATTTCTTTTAACCGGGAAAACAATTATCCTCTTCCGAATTTGTTCGTCAGTATGATTCAGGAAATGGGCATTGGTGTGGACCGCTTTGCCTCATCGACCGGAACGATGACCGGTCTGGAGCGTGTATAATTGATTAACATCGTTCGCTTTACTCACTTGATCTGCTTCCAGCAGAACAGGATAGGCTACGCATAACAGGATATTCATACTGGATGTTCCTGTTGACACAAAGTGTCATCCTGTTGCCGAAGGCATCAAGCGAAGCGTTGTTCAAATTGTAGGATTATTAACCTTTCTTTACACACTGCATACTAGCTTGCCTACTCCCCCAACGGCTTAGGGTTTTCCTCGATCATCTCACGGGACAATTCTAGAGCTTTCCCAATTTGTTCCTCAGTCATTTTTTCGGCAACCACAGCTCTCGATTCCTCGCCCGCTTCCAGCCCGTTGGTCGCAGCAAGGTTCCACCAGGCATAAGCGATAGTGTAATCTTGAGAAACGCCCTGGCCCGTGTAGTAGGCATTGGCTAAACTCCACTGAGCCTGCGTAAATCCCTGGTCGGCTGCTTTCCTGAACCAAGTAATGGCTTCCGTATAATCTTGGGAAACCCCATCGCCAAAATGGTAAGACATACCTAGACGCCACTGTGCTTCCGCGTGGCCGCGTTCACCAGCCTTCCTCCATTGCTCGATTTCATTCGAGGTTAGACTATACTCAGGTTGAGGGCTGACGTATTCAGGTTTTTCCGCCTCAGTATAATTCCCGGGTCCACCCAAAGCTCGCTGGGCATGGGCAAAGCCCTGCTCGGCTGCTTTCCGGTACCATTTTTTGGCTTCCTCCTCATCCTGGGGAACTCCGTTACCATCGCGGTAAGCGTTGCCTAGTGCGTACTGTGCGGTGGCATTACCCTGGTCAGCGGCTTTTCTAAACCACTTTACCGCTTCCTCGTAACTTTGGCCAACTCCATCGCCCCGGTAGTAAGCAAAACCCATCAGCGTTTCTGCTGCAGGATAGCCGCCAATCTGAATAAATCTTTCGAATTGCGCTATTTCATCTGGTGAATACCCAACAACACAAAGGGAAAACAGAAGGAGGAGCGATGTTGCTAGAACTTTCATTTGTTTCGTAACTACTTCCCGAGCAAAAGCCTTAATGGGGAAAACATCAATTTCCAAATTAAAAGGGCTGATAATGGAGTTGATGCGAATGAGGTGTTTGTAGTCGTCCTCCTTCCCCATGATGAGAGCAATGGCAGGCTTTAAATTAAGCTGTAAGCCGTAGTTGAGACTCTGCCCTATGCGCATCTCCCCATTGGTCTGCAAAGTCTACCTCAATGGCGTGTGTGGTTGTTACAATGTCGCGCCTGCAAATTTCGTTGTTTTACGCGGCATGGTTGATTAACTGAGTTTTCAAATCCTCATGCCCAAATTTTACGTTAAGTAATCAATAATCGTTAAAACTTCGGTCGATGCGCGGACGGGCCAAAGTATTTAATCAGAGCAAAAAAATCCACCCGTTTGAAACTTACGGGAACAATCCGAAAAAACTCCCGAAAACGAACTTAACTGATAGGAAATTGCTTTGGGTGATGTCGCATTAAGCTCGGTAGGGTGATGTCGTTTGGGCTCTGTTATTCTGCGCTGCGCTTGTTGAGGTGTCGTCACTTTGTTCCTCGGTAGTGGTCATGTCGCTTCGCTTATTGCTTGTCCAAGCTATTAATCAATGCTACGAGGAGTCCGCAGGACAAAGATTCGTCGCAGCAGCATTGTTAGTAACTTGTCGCGGCTGGGGCGCTGAACTGTTTCAGAACATCTCTAGTCTCGCAATGAGGATGTGCAAAATACAAATTCTAACAACGTTCCCTAGGGTCACTTGATCTGCTTGCAGCAGAACAGGATCGCTATGCGAACAGGATTTTCTTTTGTTGTTTTTCCTGTTGGCACGAAGTGCCATCCTGTTGCCGCAGGCATCCAGCCACGTAGTGGCGATGTTTGAATATTAATTTAACAACTTTTTCTTGCTTATTGGACTGGCTCAGAAGTCTCGGAACAACTCGGTAGGGCGGCGCAGCCCTTCGACGGAGCTCCCGACTCCGCTCAAGAGCTCCGATGGGACACGCAGGGCAGGACGCGGAGGGGGTATGGGTGATAGTTTCCGCAACCGTGCTTGGGCTACGGCACCGGGTTCAGGAAAACGTTCTGGCATTCGTAGAGACGGCAGAGCTGGAAGCTCGTGCCCTGCCAAAATAGCGATAAAAGGTAGGGCAACTGCGCGTGCCTTGGCGCAGCTTTGGCGGAGACTGGTCCCCGCAGTGCCGAAAAATCAAACTGCTGCCCCTATCGAGTAGACCCGCTCAGCAACCCCTCTGAACATGGCCGCCTTTTCAGAATCCGAGTACTCGCTCGCGATTCGTTTGAACGAATTCCACAGAACCGTGTATGAGCAAGAGTGTTTCTCGACTGGAAAATTGCTTTCGAACATGCATCGATCGGGCCCGAAGGAATCGATCGTGAAGTGGTAATAGGGCGCAGTCGCCTGGGCAAGTTCTCTCGAAGTGGGCGGCTTCTCTCTTTCATGCCAACCAAATCCATTCCTGGGCATCACGATCCCGCCCAGCTTTGCGACCACATTCGGACAGGTTGCGAGTTCCGTAATGCTTCGTTTCCAAACGGCCATGACCTCATCGCGCCTACCGGCGTAGGATCCTACGCCGAGGGGGCCGCCAAAATGATTTAGGACAATGGATTGATCGGGAAAGGTCCTCGCCAAATCGGCCAGTTCAGGGAGCTGAGGATGATATAGATACACCTCGTAAATCAGTTCTTGCTTTTGTAAGCATCGCACACCCTTTCTGAATCCGGAATCCAATAGCAGGCCTTTCGTGGGCCTGGTGTGAGAGCTTGGGACCTCGGGGCTGTCGTCCAAACACACGTTGTGGCGGATGCCTCGGAACCGGTTTGGGCTCGCCTCACGATGTGCCTCTAAAACAGGTTCTACGGCTTCTCCCAGCCGCAGGTCGGCGTAGCTGATAATCGCGGCAGAGCAATTCATTCGCTGCCCGCCTTTGGATTGGAATTCCTCGGCCATCGTTTCGATAAAAACAGTCTCTCCGACAGGTTTCATTTGTTCGGGACCGTTTTCGCGGTAGCTGGCCATGCATTCGACGAAAACGGTGCTGACAATATTGTGTCCGGATGCGTCCCGAGCCAGATCCTCGATTACGTAACGGTCTCCCGGTCGATCCCAAAGATGATGGTGAGCGTCACAGATAGCAAGGTCCGGCTCGATGGGGTCTTCTTGAATCTGCTCTAGCCAGCGGTCGAGGTCACTGCTTATTCCAACCAACATCGTGCCATTCTAGAGGGTCAAACCTTGAATCCTGCATTGGCATGCACCAGCCGTCGCCTTGAAAGGCTATGGCTAGGCACGGCGATTGCAAGGAATGACCCTGTGGTCGTGGCCAAGCCAATGGTCGGGATTCTCCAACATCGTTTACGAAAAAAGCCCGGTCAATTTGTCCCAAATCAGGTATACGGAAAATGCGGCATAAACGAGCGTACCCAGGAGCGTGAAGATGATGCTTACAAGACTCGGTTGGGCAGACTTGGGTAAGCGTGTCAGATTGAGGTATAAAACGGTCGGTACGATAATGGTCATTACGATTCCGTTAATGGCAGCATTGATAAAAAAGAAATCAAGAATGGTAACGCCATGGGTTTCGAAGTACCAGAGGCTGAAAAATCCGATGGGCCATGTGATCAGCAGGATGGGAACAAACATCTGACCTGGAGACCATTTGCGGGTCGAGGCGAATCCCTTTTGAATCATATCGGTCCACATTCGAAGCCCACCGTCTGTATTCGCTAATATGGTACTGAAAAGAGCGGCCATGGCTATGACCAGGAAAAGATAACGGCCCCAGGTTCCCATGACCGATCCCAGTATAGTGGAGAGAGTCCAAATCAGATCACTATCGCCAAAACCCAAAGGTTGCGGATGCAGCACGACAAAGGATGCAAACATGAACAATAACAAGGTAACAACGGTGGTAAGGCCGAATAACCAGAAGATGTCCTGGTTGACGTATTTTTTCCATGCGCGGAAACGACGTGCGTTTTCCGGGGTATCCTCATAGAGGTAGCCCGTTTCGTTGGCTCTCTCTTTTTTACCGCGAATGTCAATTTCCAGCATGGGAAATCGCTGACCCATGCCTATGCCTTTATCCCTCAGGTAATAGGAATAAAAGAGAATCCCAAAACCTCCGTTTCCAGCAAATACAAAGGCTCCGAAAAAGCGTAGAAAATCGAAATCGGATTCGAGTACAATCACAGGAGGGAAACTGGCGATTCCACCTGCAAGGCTACCGACATCCTCAGCCGTGCCGATCTTGAATGCCACTATGATCATACCTGCGAAAATGATCAAAACCATGACCATCACGGCACGTTCTACACCGGAATAGATTTTTTTAGGGCCAAGCAGGACGATCCATACCGCGGCGGTGATGGGTAGTGTCCACAGCCAATCCGTCGCAAAAACAGACCCTTCCGACCATGGGCCTTCCGAACCAAAAATAAAGAATCTAAGGGTAGCCGCAGTCAATCTTCCCCAACCGGGCAGCATGGTAAGTATAAAGGAAAAAGCCAGGAACAGATATATGATTTTCATGGACGCTCTGGCAATTCCGTTGAGCGCGCTTTCTCCTGTCGCAATGGCCCAACGGCCAACTTCGATATTAAACCAGCATTGCAAAAATACGGCAAGCAGAGGCGCCCAGACCATTACCAGGCCGAATCTCGCTGTTATCCATGGCCAGAGCACCAGTTCTCCTGAACCGACAGCCAGTCCAACCATAACCGCGCCCGGTCCGATCATGAGCCAAAAGCTTTTTTTAATTTCGGGAAGATTTCCTTGTCGTAGTGGCGGGATCGGGTCGGGCATAGTACAATATTTATAGTGTTAAGAGTTCAGCATCCCTAAATGTGGAAACTGACGTGAAATTGCTTTCTAACGGTGAGTTTTTGGACACTTCGACAGCGCTCATGGCAGGGCGTCGGCGTGGGGTCTAACTGGTTTGAGAGTAATGATAGGAGAGCATTTACCAGTAATTTTAATCCAGGTCAAATTGAAAGCTCCGGTTAGGTCAACCAGGGTGCGATTTTGAAAGATGTCATTCGTTACTATTCTATGAAGGCCCCTGTCGGGGTCATTCCTTGGAATCTTGATGAAGCCCAGCGGAGTCAACTGATGGCTTCGCGTGTCGCCTTTGGCTCGGCACAAGGTTTGACCCGAATGACACTAAAAGGAGAAAAAAGGGTCAGTCCAATTATTCATGATATTCAATTGACTCGCTGAGAATATTTCAGTGCATTTAACAAAGATGGCTCGAAAACTGAGAATACAATACGCGGGGGCCTTTTACCACGTGATCAATCGAGGTAACTATCGATCTTGGATTTTCGAAACCGCAGGTGCACGGCACAGCTTTTTGGAGTGCCTCGGACTAAGCTGCAGAGCCAAGGACTGGCGTTTACATGGCTGGTGCTTGATGGGCAATCACTACCATTTGCTCATTGAAACACCTCAACCCAATTTGGTCGATGGAATGAAGTGGTTGCAGTCGACATTTGCGAACCGCTTCAACCGGTTTCGTAATTCTAATGGCCATGTATTTCAAGGCCGTTATAAAGCCATTTAATTGGATAATGATGCCGTTGGTCCTGTGTGTCATTACATTCACCTGAATCCGGTGCGGGCCGGATTGGTGGATGTGGGCCGATTGCAGGAATACAAGGATAGCAGTTTTTTCCAGTTGTGGCATCCGCGACAACGGTGGGATTACGGAAATTACCAAAGCTGTCTGGAAGCGGCAGCCGGCCTCGCAGACAAACCGAAAGGAAGGAAGCTGTATCGCGATTACCTTGGATGGCTGTCAGCTGAAGATTCCGAACAGAGGAAAATGGGTTTTGAGAAAATGTCCCGAGGATGGGCAAAGGGCAGTAAAGCTTTTAAGAAAGCCGTGATAGAGGATCTGGGAGATGAGCGCGTGCAGCAGGTCGTTGAAGCGGAAGCTTCTGAAATGCGAGAGCCTCGCTGGGAGAAAGGGTTGGCGAAGGCTTTAACTAGACTTCAAAAAGGAGAAAAGGATCTGGTGGCTGAACGAAAGGGAGCTGACTGGAAAGTAGCGTTGGCCCGCCATCTAAGAGAACGATATCTCGCCCCTCACAAGTGGATTGCCGATCGGCTCGCCATGGGGGCGCCTTCGTCTGTTCAATGCCTGGTGAGTCGCCATCGCAAACTCAAGCCACGAAAAGATGGCTTTTGGCAAAGGATAAATCATGAATAATTGGACTGACCCTTTTTTCTCTTCCCTGACGACTTTTAATTTGCCCATCCCGACCACCAC
Source organism: Opitutales bacterium (assembly GCA_965218995.1). Taxonomy (GTDB): domain Bacteria; phylum Verrucomicrobiota; class Verrucomicrobiia; order Opitutales; family UBA2995; genus JAABVD01. The sequence continues at coordinate 1,006,071 of CBDCML010000003.1, read as the reverse complement.
GGTCAGCAACCGCGACAGCACCAATGTCCCTGCCCAGGCATTGAGCATGATGAACGGGGAATTTGTGCACGAAACGGCAGAGCTATGGGCGAAAAAGATTGAGGAAAAGCATGCGGTAGGTTCCATCCAGGCCAAAATTCACTCCCTTTACATGGATGCCTACGCACGAGCCCCTACCGATGAGGAAAAGGGGCGTTTCATAGAATACTACAGCAGTATCGATAGTTCAGATACCGTTTTAAAAAGCATCGCATTCGCATTGCTGAATTCGAAAGAGTTTATCTATGTATATTAGTCAATACAACCGGCGCGAATTCCTCAAGCTGACCTCGCAAGGGATCGGTGGCTTGATGCTATCGAGCTTGATCAACAACGCTTCTGCCAGCAGTAGCTACGTGCCTCGGTTGGACCACCCTGCCAAGGCCAAGTCGGTCATTTTTCTCTACATGTCTGGCGGCGTATCGCAGGTGGACTCCTTCGATCCCAAGCCCTTGTTGAGGGAACTGCATGGAAAGCCAATGCCAGTGGATGTCGACCGAACTCAATTTGACGATGTAGGGAATATTCTCGGTTCGTTTTGGGACCACAAGCCCTACGGCGAATCCGGTATCGAGATGACAAATCTCTTTCCCCGTATAGCGGAACGGGTGGACGATCTCGCAATCGTTCGCAGTTTAACCGCCAAGTTCAGCGAACACGCTCAAGGCAACTTTTTCATGCACACGGGATTTCCGTTTCTCGGATACCCGAGCGCGGGGGCTTGGATCAACTACGGCTTGGGCACCGAGAATAAAAATCTGCCCGGTTTTATCGTTCTCCAGTCCGGCAAGTCCTTTACCCCGCACGGCGGTGTCAGCCTTTTTGGAAACGCCTTTCTTCCCGCCACGACTCAAGGCTCTATCTTTAATATTACAGGAAACAGGGCTATTCCCAATATCCAGCCGTCCCTCCTGAAACACGAACAGCGGAAGGCGCTGGATATAATCAGCAGTCTCGACAATTCGTTTGCCAATCGAGTAGCCGCAAAAGATGCCGTAATAGCCTCCATCGCCAATGCCGAAACCGCTTACCTAATGCAGGAAGCCGTCCCCGAACTCACCGATATTTCCAAGGAATCCGCAGCCACTTTAGAAATGTACGGCGTCAACGATAGCGTTGAGCATAAAGACGAATACGCCCGTCAATGCTTGATGGCGCGACGCCTCGTGGAGCGCGGCGTTCGTTTCGTCGAGCTATGCTGCTTTGCTGAAGGAAATGAAATTGGCGGGGGTGGAGGCGGAAATCCGTGGGATCAGCATGGAGATATCGAAAAGGGACACGGTACCATGGCTGCCCAAGTCGACCAGCCGATCGCAGCTCTCATCAAAGATTTGAAGCAACGCGGCCTCCTGGATCAAACCTTGATCGTGTTTACCGGAGAGTTTGGTAGCAATCCGTTTTCCCAAGCCAGCTTTTCCGCGGATATCGGGCGCGACCACAACCCCCAAGGCTTCAGCGCATGGTTCGCAGGCGGCGGCGTCAAAGGCGGGACGATCTATGGGGCCACGGACGAATTCGGCTATCGAGCGGTCGACAAGATATCCAATATTTACGAACTTTGGGCCACCGTCCTCCACTTGCTCGGAGTGGATCACGAGCGATTGACCTTTCAGCATGGAGGTAGAAATCTTCGCCTTACCGACGTACACGGAAAGGTCTGGCGCGAGATCATCGCGTAGTTGGGCTTCGTTAGATTCCACAGAGTCATCGAACTGCAAATGTAGGTCGGGCATCTTGCCTGCCAAAACAGGCTGGAAACCTGTTCTACCATCAATAACAGAGGAGGCAGATGGGGTCAGCCCTAGTATTTAAGTATTGACTGCAAAAAACCGGTCGGTTGAGCTCCCTGGCAGGGCTCGATCAATCTGGGTTCAGTTTGCAGGTGCCCGATATCATGTTCTTTCCAGCTGGATAAGAGGGCAAACGCCGATGAAAAACAAGGACCTCAGCTAGCAACTCAACAGGGGTCATCCAGCCACGATGAGCCATCCCATCACCGCTTAACTGGCAGACTCACCAAAAACGCTGCGAACATTACAGGAAACTAAGCAAAATACTTAAATACTAGGGCTGACCCCATTAGCCTTCCTTAACCCTTTCTGAGAAGGATACCCTTAGAAAATGGATCGAGCAGGGAGCCGAGTGGAAGGAGCACTGGGCTTTTGAACCGCCACGGGTAATGGCTTTGTCCCTGGCTGAGTTACAGAAGCAAGCCAGCTACGAATGGGAAGCTGCCAATCCGATCGATCATTTTATTTTTCAAAATCTTGAGGAAAAGGGCCTTGAACCCTCTCCGGAAGCGGATAAGGAACACCTGATCCGCAGGATAAGTTTCGATCTCACTGGTTTACCTCCCGATTTGGAGGCCATCGATGCTTTCTTAAAAGATGATTCGCCTGACGTCTATTAAATGCAAGAATACCTCCACCGCATGCCACGTGTGTGGGGCTGAAAGCTTTTCCTCAACGTAGATCGGGTCGAGAACTTGGAGTGAGGGATAGTTGGCCTGACTGGCTCGCTGTTCCCAGGTCAGAGGATAATCGTGATTGCTAATTGGACTCTTTTTCACGCCATGGAAATGATCGCACGCCCAGCCCAGGTAGGGATAGTATCCTCGATCGTCGCTATCCCCACCTGGAACGTAATCATCACGATAATCCATCCAGAACAAGGCCGAATAACCATCTTTGATTTCGGGAATGACATAGGGATCCGGCAATGCAAGACCGCGCAGACCAAATTTTAACCATTTCGTCTGATACACAGGATGCTCGGCAAAATCAGATCGTCCACGAATGTACGGGCCATCGGGAGTTTCCACGCGAAACTTGGGTATCTCGGCAAGAATCATGTCCACGAGTGGATGAGTTCGATTGCTGACCAACGAGATCAAGAAAAGCGCCTGGCCGAGGTTGTCGGCCTCGGTCTCGCCGGCATTGTTGCGGTCATAGGGCTCCCGAAGACCGAGGATCCAGTCGCGAATCAGATTGAGATTGCCCGTCTTTTCGAAAGCCATTGCCATCATGGCGCCATCTCGATACCAGGGCTTGCGATAGACAAAGAAGTTGGGCACTGGCCCCTGAGGCAGAATGTTCACGAGCAACTCCTGGTGCAATACGCGCAAAACTCGAGAGTAGCGATGCTCGACAAAAGCAGGCAGATTGACCGGTGAACGCGTCCCCTCCACGATGCCCTTTGTTTCACCCTCGACAATCCAAACACCTTGCTCGTCTTCAACCAATCGAACTTCCCGCCCATCGGCCAGTTTCAGGATGACTTCATAATCCGGCGGAACGATTGTTTCACGTTCAACTTCCCATTGGCGGAGGGTCTCTCCAGTCAGCCCGTTTACCAGCTTGCCATCGCGGTAGAACAGCTTCGTGCGATGTCCCATTCCAAAAAGAAAAAAAGGAACATCCGGCAGCTCTTTCACTCCCCCAAACTCGGCGCGAAACCGATCGAGCTCGTTTCGATACTGCTGCAGCGATTTAGTTTCAGCGGCAACAACGTGAGAACAGAACAGCCAGCCAAATATTGACAGAATCAAACCTCGTCGTCTCATCGCAACGAGCCTTGACCCATCAGTCTAAGAAATCCAGCCCAATCAACCAGAAGATCCCTAGTGGACCCATGACATCAATCTCCAGGTAAAACCCCCACCACAGCGGCTGCGCCGCTATACCGAACGCAGTGACATCACCCAAAGCAAATTCCTATCAGTCGGACTTTTGGGATACGAGCAGGGGGTACCGCAGCGGAAAAGGAGCTCGGCATGCGAGTCAGATGCTGCGTGAGCAACTGGCAACGAAGAAGGTGAACTGGGTGGTGGAAGCCGATATCAAAGGCTTCTTCAATAACCTGGATCATCAGAAGTTGCTAGACATGTTGAGGAAGCGAATCGATGACGAGGCTTTTGTACGCCTGGTCGGCAAGTGGCTGCATGTGGGTGTGCTTGAGGAGGATGGCGAAGTTGTTCATCCAGCAACGGGCACTCCGCAAGGAGGGATCGTGTCGCCGGTGTTGGCGAACGTCTACCTGCACCATGTATTGGATACGCGGGTGGAATATGACGTTAAGCCGAAGGCACGACCCGATGTTGTCAATGGCGGTTTAAAATTGACCCACCCTTAGGGAGAGAGATCACGGTTGTTTAAAGGTTGATTGGGTTAGATTGTTGATGGTTGTGGTGATGCCTGCCAAGCGCTTTTCTTTGAGCCTGTAGGAATCGCCGCGTATGTTGATGATGGTTGATCTGTGTAGCAGTCTGTCCAGGGCGGCGGAGGCCATGACGGGATCTGAGGCGAAGACACTAGCCCAATCCCCGAAGGCTTTGTTGGAGGTAAGGATGATGGGCAGGCCTGCTTCGTAGCGCATGGAGATGATCTGGAACAGAAGGCTGGCCTGGGGCTTGGAGAGTTCCAGGTATCCGACTTCATCAATCAACAGCAGGCGCATCTTGGTGAGGGTTTTAATCAGCCTTGGCAGGTGGTTGCGCTCGGTGGCCTCGGCCAGTTTGCGGGCCATGTCCATGGCGTTGATGAAGTAGGCGCGGTGACCGGCTTGCAGGGCTTTGCTGGCCAAAGCGATGGCCAGGTGGGTTTTGCCCACTCCCGGTGGCCCTAACAATACGATGTTACGGCCTTCTGAGAGGAAGCGCAGGGTGGCCAGTTCGTCCACCAGTTTCGGATCAATGGAGGGCTGTGCGCTAAAATCAAAGTCCTCCAGGTGCTTGTGGTAGGGGAAGTGGGCGAAGCGTGTATTGACCTCCACCCTACGTTGGTGTTTACTCTTCAGCTCGGCATCGAGCAGGTAGCCCAGGAAGTGGGAATAGGACCAGTTCTTGGCGGCTGTGAACCTCCCCCGTTTTTGTGGACACCAACAATGCAGTCTGAGAGAGAAAATTAGACATGCCAAGAACCCACAAACGCTATGATGAGGAGTTCAAACGCCGAGCCGTTGAACTCTATTTGCACAGTAACAACAGCCTTAAGCAGGTGGCCCGCGAACTGGGGATTTCCGATGGGAGCCTCAGGAAGTGGCGCAAGGAACTCTTTGGGGACCATGCAGGCCGACAGGGACTTTCCCACACCCTGACAGACCCCGAAGAGATGGCCCGCGAGATCCGTCGGCTAAACCGGGAAAACGCCTACCTGCGCCGCCAGCGAGACATTTTAAAAAAAGCCGCGAGCATACTGGCCGAGGACCCGCAGCTGGGTATGCGCTGATCGATCAAATGCGGGCAACCTATAGGGTGGTTGAACTTTGTCCGGCGCTGGCTGTGAGCAGGAGTGGTTATTACCGATGGCGCAGGGGTAAGGCGGGAGCGCGCCGCCGCCAAAATCGGCTCCTCCTGGCTGAAATCAACCGGATCCATGCCCACCGGCACACCCGCTGTTACGGTAGTCCTCGCATGAGCGTGGAGCTCAACCAGCGGGGTTTTCGCTGCTCGGTTAACCGGGTGGCCCGGCTGATGAAACAAAATGCTCTAAAAGCCTGTAGGGGCCGCTCATACCGGCCTAAGACGACCCGGCAGGATCCCCGCAGCCTCCCAGCGCCCAACCGCCTGGCCGAGGCTCCGGACCCGACCGGGCCCGGCCAAATCATGGTCAGCGACATCACCTACATCCCCACTCGGCAAGGCTGGTTGTATCTAGCGGTCGTGATGGACCTTTTCGGCCGCGTAATTCAGGGCTACAAGGTGGCCGAGAGCCTGGCCTCCGGTCTGGTCGTTTCAGCCCTTCACCAAACCAGAAAACGAGGAGGAATCCTTCACCAAGCAATCTTTCATTCAGATCGTGGCTGCCAGTATACCAGCCGCCAGGTGCGTGAACAATTGAATGAGTTTGGTTGGATTCAGAGCATGAGCGCGGCAGGCTATTGTTACGACAACGCCGTTTGCGAGAGCTTCCTGGCCTCCCTCAAAAGCGAATGCTTTCCCCCAAACGGCGTCTTTGAATCCAAGGGGCAGGCCCACCTGGCCATCTTCGATTACCTGGAGACATTTTATAACAAACGTCGAAGGCACAGCACCCTGGGATACCTTTCACCGGAAGCGTTTCTTAAAAAACAGTTCCAAAATCAAAACCATAACCTAACATGAACATACGCTGCGCTGTTCGTGTCCACAAAATCGGGGGAAGACCAGTTCGTGTCCACAAAATCGGGGGAAGACCACTCACATAAGACTGAAATGGGTGAATCGGCAGTCCGCTTCCGTTCGAGGGGGTCTACCGAGGCTGAAAGCCGACACCTCAACAAGCGAAGCGCAGAATAACAACCTTCAATCCCGCATTGGCATGCACGATTGCGATTCTGCTGATAAACCCCCTTATTCTGTTGGCAGTTAGATTGCATGACGGCGACCAATTTCCATCGGCCCTTGCCGTTGGATCGGGCCATTTTCTTCACAGAAGGGCGCAGCAAGGCAATCCCGCCGCTTTTGAGCCACTCTACCATCCCAAAAGGACCTTCGGAAGTCCAAAAAGCCGGCTCTAGGCCGCTTTTATCGGTTCTCGGCACTGCCACTGCACAAGCCGGAGCCAACGGTTGATGTTAACCGCTGCACCCTGCAGATAATTGGCCAAGGCGGTCTTGGCCAACCCTCGGTAGCGGGTGCGGCGAGCCCCCTGTCGGGTCAACTCACTGATGCTGCCCTCAATCGCGGCGCGCCGATGCATCTTGAGCTTGAAGGCATCCGTTTTCATCTCCCGGCGGCGTTGCTGAAGCAGATCGTGGTGCAGGCCCACGCTCAAATGCCGCCGGCCGTCTTGGCGCTTGGTACATTGCTTTTGCAGGCAACAGGTGTCGCATAAGCTGCCCCATTCGAAGCGCAGATAAACTCTGTCCTGGTGACTGTCATTGATCAAACTGCATTGTTTGCTGGTATGACCCGCTGGGCAGATGGCCCGGCGCCGAGCGACATCGACATCAAACTCGGTCGCATCGAAGATGGTTTTGTTCGCATTGCCCGGAGGGCGCGCCGGTCCCACCAGTTCGCGTTCTTGTTGCTTGGCCTCGGCCAGGGTGTCATCGCTGACGTAACCAGCATCAACGTAGAGTTCGCAAGGAACATTATCATGATGCTGCGCCTGTGCTTTTAGCACCCGTTGCATGCCCTCAAAATCACTCGTAATGGCTTCAGTGGTGGTGACCTCCAGCAAAAATTGCTCGGTCGGTTCTCCCTTTTTCTTGGGCTTATCACAGTCCGGCACGCTCTCGGCCACTTGAGCCTTGTAACCGATCCAGGTTTTGGTTTTAGCCGAATCCTTCGCACTCCATTGCGCCTCCGCATCATGGGGGTTTCGTACCGTGCCGCTTTTCTGGCGCTTGCGCACCGTGAGCTTTTCACCGCACACCTCATACTGCTCCTCAAAAACCCGCTTCAACAACAGCACTTTGGCGTGATGGCGGATCTTGGACGGTTGTCGGCCCAGCCATTCGAGCACGACCAGGACATCGCGGCCGGTCCTCTCGGCTTGCTTGGCCACCTTCTCTTTGCTCAGCCGGTGCCAGGGCAACTCACTTTCACAGTATCGCTCGCGATACTGCCGGTAATTGTCCAATGACTCGGCTAATCCCCAAAGGCCTACCTGCTCGATGAAAAGGCGAAGGGTTTCGCGCATACATTCCAGATAGCTCATCTTGGCCACGCATCCAAAAACATGGGTCGAGTCGAGCCGTTGTCGGCCACCCTTGCGTACCAGCCCCTCCGCCCCCAAGGCATCGAGAATGGCATCAAATCCAACCCTCTGCATCCCCCCATCAACCAAGCGTTGGCGGAACTTCACCAGGGTGGTGGGATGGAACCCCTTTTCATCAACCTCCAGGTCCAAAGCATACTTCCAGCCCAGATGCATATCTACATGCTCCAAGGCTTTTCTGTCCGGCAACTTTTCGATGAATTGCAAAAGGCTCACCCCCAACACCAGCACCGGCTCCACCGCAGGGCGCCCATTATCCTGACAATACAACGCGCACAGTTGCTCGCGCTTGGCCTGCAGGACGGGCAAAATCTTCTCGCGAAAGAGCCGATAACGGTTGGATGGATCGAAGAAATCCTCCATTAACACCGACACATCAAAAAAACTGCTTTGGACCTTAGCTTTAGGCAGACTCATGGTTGAGGTAAGGATAAGTTGACAACAAAAGGATCTACAGCTAGTTTAAAAACTAGTTAATGAAAAGGCGAGCAAATTATCCAATGAAATTGCAAGCGGTTCGATCCAAAGGGCAGAAGGAGCGCTTGTATGTCCATATTCCCGTTCCCCTGGCTGCGGCCCTGGGCATGCACAAAGGCGAGCAAGTCCACTGGGAATTGCTCGATAGAGGGGAGTTGCATCTGATCCGCTGTGCGCCCCCTCAACCTCTCACCGAACTCCGTGCTCAAAGACCCCAATCATGAGGGGGGTTTTTCAGCAGAATCGATTGCAAGGAATGACCCCGTAGCCGTCAATGTTTCGGAAATTCATCGAAAAATAGCAGTGCCATTCAAGTTTGACCCCCTGCTACAGGACATTATTTCCATTGATCTGTGCCGGGATCGCCGGATAACCGGGGGTCCAGTTGTGACGATGACCGTCTCCTTTTTGCTCCTTGTCCCCGGTTAGTCACTGTTAATTTTGTTTGGCAACTTCCTGACAAAATGTCAGAAGATCTAATAATTCCCGAACCAATTGGGATAAGTGTTTACGATAAAATCACTTTAATGGCTTGGATGACAACCCCATTGAAAATAAACTCCTTTCTCGTCGCATTGTTGCTCAGTGTGGGACCCATCAGCTTGCTCAGAGCTGACCCTGCGGATTCCCAAGAATCGAAGTCGAATGGTCCACGGTTTACCCTGCTTTCGGCCGAACATACCGGTGTGGAATTCAACAACTTCCTTGTCCGGGATGAGCAAAACAACCAGATGATATACGAATACATTACCAGTGGCGCGGGTGTCGCGGTGGGTGATGTCAATAACGACGGCCTGGTGGACCTGTACTTTGCTGGGAATATGATCTCCAACCGGCTCTACCTGAACCGGGGTGACATGGTTTTTGAAGACGTTACGGAAGCGGCGGGAGTGGGAGCCGATGATGGATGGTCAGCAGGAGTTACCATGGCTGACATCAATGCAGATGGATTTTTGGATATCTATGTTTGCCGTTCGTTTTACCGCAATAATTTCGAAAAACGCGGAAACCTGCTGTTTATCAACAATCAGGATGGTACCTTCACGGAAAGCGCCGCTGCGTATGGACTCGACGATCCGGGATTCGGCATTCAAGCGGCCTTTTTTGACTATGATCTGGATGGAGATCTCGATGTATACATAGCCAATCATCTCAGATACGTGGATTATTCAACCGATGAACGGGTATTGCGAGCCCGTGAGGATGACCTGCCCGTTGATGAGCGCGACAAACTCATGCGCAATAATGGTAATGGGATATTTGAAGACGTATCCCGTGAGGCAGGCATTTGGAATTATGCCTGTGGCCTGGGCTTGGGAATTGGAGATCTCAACAGCGATGGCTGGCCGGATATATATGTCGCGAACGATTATGAGGAGCCGGATTTCTTATATTATAACCAGGGTGATGGCACCTTCGTGGAATCCACACAAAAGGCTCTGAAACACACGTCCTATTTCGGCATGGGTTCGGAGCTGGTAGACCTCAACGGGGACAGTCTTCTCGATATCGTTGTCTTGGATATGTTGGGGGCCGATAATTACTCGGAGAAGGTCAATATGCCTCCGATGAGTGTGGACGAGTTCTGGCAAATTGTGGCTTACGATTATGGTCATCAATACATGCGGAACACGCTCCAACTTAATAACGGGAATGAGACCTTCAGCGAAGTGGGGTTTTATTCCGGCATAACCAGCACCGGTTGGAGTTGGGCAGTCCTGGCGGCGGACTTTGCCAATGCCGGTGGCAAAGACCTCTTCATCACCAATGGTTTCCTGCGCGATCCGAGCAACAAGGATGTCCGGGAAAAGATCGGTAAGATACTTGCCCCGCAAAGCGGGCTGGTACAGGGCGGGCAAATCATGGAATTGCTGGACCTCTATCCGATTAACAAGCTGGCAAACTACTATATGACTAGTGGGGAAGACTTACTATTTGTCGACCAATCCGCTGAGGCCGGGTTTACGGAGCCCAGTATTTCTCATGGTGCCGCTTACGCGGATCTCGATAACGATGGAGACCTGGACCTGGTCGTGAACAACCAGCAGGATACCGCCTTCATTTATCGCAATAACAGTTCTGAGTATTCGAAAAACCACTACTTAAGGCTCAAGTTCAAGGGCAGTGCCTTGAATCCGGCGGGTATCGGAGCGAAGGTTACTTTCCAGCAAGGGGACCATGTGCAGTATCAAGAATTGTATCTGACTCGCGGATACATGTCCTCCGTGGAAAATATCCTGCACTTTGGCCTGGGAGATAAGTATCTTGTGGATAGCTTGAGAGTGGTCTGGCCCGACGGGAAGACCCAGGAGCTAAAGGATATAAGCGGGGATCGCGTATTGGTCCTGGATTACGGGGATGCCTCCCCACCGTCGGATGAGAAGGGACAGGCTCAGGATTCCCGTCTTTTCAAAAATCTCACTGAAAAGACAGGGGTGGAATATACTCATAAGGAGAACTTTTTTAACGACTTCATCACCGAATCGCTCCTGCCGCATAAAATGTCCCAGTTTGGTCCCGGGCTATCGGTCGGCGACGTGAACGGGGATGGCCGGGATGACTTTTTTGTGGGGGGTCCGGCGAATCAGCCCGGTTCCCTCTTTATGCAAACGGAAAGCGGCGTGTTCCAAGCGACTTCCAACCAACCGTGGGAAAAGGACCAAGTTGAGGAAGACATCGGATCGGTTTTATTCGATGCTGATGGGGATGGTTACCTCGATCTCTATGTGGTCAGTGGCGGAACTGAGTTTACTTCAACCTCCTTCAAATACCAGGACCGCCTGTATTTGAATAATGGTAATGGCAGGTTTTACAGTGCGGAGGGACATTTGCCGATCATTGAGGGTAGTGGATCCTGCGTCGTTCCCGGTGATTACGATGGGGACGGCGACCTGGACCTGTTTGTCGGGGGTCGAGTCGATCCCGGAAACTATCCTCACCCGGCTGAAAGCTACCTGCTCAACAACGACGGCGGCATATTCACGGATGCAACCAAGGAATTTGCTCCCATGCTCTCGAAAATCGGCCTGGTCACCTCAGCCGTATGGACAGATTTTGACAAGGATGAAAAACTGGATCTCATCGTTGTGGGCGAGTGGATGCCGATCACCTTCCTTCGCAATATTGGGAGTCGCCTGGACGATCAAACTGCCTATTATGGCATGTCCGAAACTACCGGCTGGTGGAACAAGATCGTTCAGGCCGACTTGGACGGTGACGGGGATCAGGACTTCGTGGTTGGAAATCTGGGACTGAACTACAAGTACAAGGCCTCTTTGCATGAGCCGTTTCAAATACATTCCACCGACTTTGACGAGAACGGATCCAACGACATTGTCTTGGGTTACTGCCAGGATGGGAAGGTGTTCCCGGTGCGGGGACGTCAATGTTCTTCCGAACAGATGCCCTTTATAAAGACGAAGTTTCCAACCTACCACGACTTTGGCCTGGCTACGTTGACTGACATTTTTGGCGGCGGCCTTCAACGCAGCCTGCATTACCAAGCTAAGGAATTTGCCAGCGTGGTGCTTCTCAACCAGGGTAATGGCAAATATGAAGTCAATCGTTTACCCGCCGAAGCCCAGTACGCTCCGATTTTCGGAATCACGACAGACGACTTTAATGCCGACGGAATACTCGATCTACTTGTGGCTGGTAACTTTTACGTCTCAGAAGTCGAAACCGGTCGCGCCGATGCCGGCACGGGCTTGTTCCTGGAAGGAAAAGGTGGTGGAACATTTACGCCTGTTCTTTCCCGCGATAGCGGCTTTATGGCTGACCGGGATGTGCGGGACATGGCCCTGTTGCGCAATGCAGCCGGCGAGACCCTGATTCTGGTGGCCAACAATGATGATCGTTTGCAGGTATTTGGAACGGCGCATTAACCATAGAAATTGAAACTGATCTTATGTCATGTCAGAGAAGCTCCCTTACTATTTTTCAACAACGTTTCTTTCAGTCACTTGATCCGCCTACGGCGGAACAGGATCGCTACGCGAACAGAATTTATTAGAGCTTTTTCCTGTTTTGGCGATGACCAATCCTGTTGCCGACCTGTCTCGCCGTAACTATGTGGAGGCGGAAGGCATCGAGCGACGTGTCCAGCGAAGCGATGGCGAAGATGGAAGCGTTGTTATAATACTTAATAAATGATAAGGACAATTAAGGAGTGTAGGAGCGACTTTAGTCGCGATCGATGCCCGACGAAAATCGCGACTAAAGTCGCTCCTACATTTAGTCACTTGGCTCCCTACCTCGCAGGATTATCTCAAATCTGGGAGAGACGATTTTGTGCCCAATTTAACAGCTCTATTCGACTGACCGCATTAGGCTCCTTGATAAGTCATGCACCATACCCTTTACTCCGATAAAACCATATCATGAAAACGATTCTCCTGATTATTTTTCTGATCCTACCTCTGCTGAGTAGGGCAGAAACCATCGATGTTTTCTATGGGTCCATCGGGAAAATAACATGGGGTATATACCATGCGTCTTTTGATACCGAGACGGGTCAACTGAATGATGCTAAACTGGTTGCTCAAATCTCTAACCCTGGATTCCTGGCCATGGATTCAGATAAAAAATTCCTCTACTCGGTAGGAATTAAAGACAAAATGGACCGCTATTGCATTGCGGCATACGAAATCGGAGAAAATGGAAAATTAATCTACCTAAATTCGAGGGTAACCGGCGATGGAATGGCCGCCCATCTTGCCGTCCATCCATCCAACAAGTTTCTCATGGCCGCTCAATATGGAGGCAGCTCGGTGAGTGTTTTTCCCCTGTATCCCAATGGATCCTTGAGAAACAAATCGCAGCACTTCGAACATAAAGGAGGGTCGAATGTGGTTGCCTCTCGCCAGGACAAGCCACACCCCAGCTGGACTGGTTTTTCACCGGATGGAAAATTCTCCTTTGTTCCCGACCTGGGTCTGGATCAAATCGTGGTTTACAAGGTGGATGAATCCAATCCATCAATCAGCGAACATGGCCGCTCCCAAGGTATTGCCGGAGGAGGACCGCGCCACATGCGTTTTTCTACGGATGGAAATTACATCTACCTGCTCAACGAGCTGACGCTCTCCGTAACTACGTTTGCCTATAATCGAGACACGGGAACTGCGACGATCAAAAGCACCACTCCCGCCCTGGGCGAGGAAGTAAAATCCGAGCAGAATTATAATTTAGCCTCCGAAATACTCGTTCATCCCAACGGAAAATTTGTTTATTCGACCAATTGCGGGCACAACAGCATAACCCTGTACTGGGCGGATCCACAGACCGGACAATTAACGGTCAAACAAGTCGAAAGCGCTGGCGTTACGTTCCCAAGACACATCAATTTGGATCCCACCGGAAATTGGTTGCTGGCCGCGGGCCAATTTTCGAATACCGTTTCAGTGTTTGCGGTAGACCAGGAATCGGGACAGCTGAATCATCAATCGGGAAAGGGCATCCAGGTGCCTCAGCCTACCTGCATTCTATTCAGGTAAGGTAACTACTCCGATTGTTGCTGGACCGCCGAGATTTGTGAGACCAATCTGAATACCTCCGAAGAACCAGCCGAGAAAAGCCACAACTAAAATGGTAATACGCGCTTGGGTATTGAGTGGATGGAGAGACACTAGTTCAGAAAGTTTTTGTACAATTCGACTAATTGCGAGGCTCGCTTTTTGACTCCAGGCGGTTTTGGGCGTTAGGAATTGACCTCAGGAATATCTTCCTAAAATCTTAACACTGTGGCAAATGAGTTTCCAACAATCGGCGCTGGAATCCTCGCGCCGGGGCTGTTGGATTGAGATATGATTGATGAAGGTTTCGAGGTATCCATGTTCAGGTGTCAGGAAGGTTAGAGTGTTATCTCTTTTTTGCCTGGTTATGATGGCGGGTGGATCAGTGGGAGCCGCTCCTCTCGTTCTTCAGAATGGTGACGTAGTCGCTTTTGTCGGCGGCACGGATATGGTGCGCATGCAAAATGAAGGACGATTGGAAGCGGCATTAACTCAGCAGTCTTTGGCAGCGCGGCCCAAGTTTCGTGATTTGGCCTGGGATGGTGATACTGTTTATTTACAGAGTACAGTGGCCGAGCGATGGCGTGAAGAGGCCTTTGGTGATTGGAACGCGCAAATTACCAACGTTGGCGCAACCGTTGTTATCGCCCAGTTCGGGAAGATCGAGTCGCTGGATGGCGAGGAAAAGCTAGCGACTTTTGTTGAAACCTATTCCAAGTTGATTGACACATTTTCTTCCGATGGGCGTCGGGTGATACTCCTTGGGCCTTCACCGTTTGAATGGGAGGGGATGGAAGATGAATCTCTGAAGGGATACTCCCAGGCCATCGAACAGCTGGCTGAGCAGCGAGAAATCGAGTTTGTTCCAAGCGGTGTTGGGGATCCGGTAGGCTCATTTATTCAAGCCTTGACTGCCGGTATCGAAGTATCGGATACGCTAATATCAGCTGTCCAGGAAAAGCACCGGCTCTGGTACGAATATTGGCGACCAGCTAACTGGAAATGCCTTTTTGGAGACGACAGTTTGCGAGGCTTTTCCAATGCGGCGGAAGGGCTTCCTTCGTTTAAAGAAGAGTGGTCCATTTATCCGCGGCTGATCGCCGAGGCAGAGACCCGAATATACGAAGGCGGCACGTTCGATATCCGGTTCCCTAAGTTTAGAAGCAGCGCGCCGGATGCTGATATTGAGGAGGAATTAAAAGCATTCGACGTTCTAGACGGTTTCGAGATAAACCTGTTCGCCGATGAGTCGCAGGGTGTGGTAAATCCGCTTTCAGTTCGCTGGGATGCCCAGGGGAGAATGTATGTTGCTTGCTCAGATGTATATCCGCAGATTGAACCGGGTGTAAAACCCGACGATCGAATCATTCTCTTGGAGGATATCGATCGCGATGGGAAAGCGGATCGCTCCTCTGTTTTCGCCAGGGGATTAAACATTCCGACCGGCATGGAGGTAGGGCACGGAACGGTATACGTAGGACAAGGACCTGAGCTAATTGCTTTATCCGATTCTGATGGCGATGGGGTTGCCGAAGATCGCAGAGTGCTGCTTAGCGGGTTTGGAAATGGCGATTCGCATCAGACAATTAATTCATTTGTATGGGCTCCCGATGGAGACCTTTGGTTTGGTCAGGGAGATGGAATTGAATCGCGTGTTGAAACACCCAGTGGAATTTCAACTTTGTTTCAAGCCGGCGTATTTCGATTGAATCCGAGCCGTTTGCAACTCGAGGGCTTTCTCGATGACAAGATGGGACCGGGAAATCCTTGGGGCGTGGCGTTTGACGACTATGGGCAATCGTTTGTAATCGGAGCAGGTGAAGGACCAGGTGGAGGAATTTCGCACCTGACGCCGGCAACAATTCCGGTGAAACGTCGATTGCAACTGCCTATCATTGGTCAGGCTGGGGGATATTGCGGGATTGAATGCCTAGGGGCGGACAACTTGCCCGAGTCCATGCAAAGCGATTTTGTGATTGGCGACTATAGGAAAAATCAAGTAAGTCGTTTTGCTACTGTTGAGGACGGGGCCGGTTATCGGGTGGAGTGGAAAGAGCCCTTGTTGCGCTCGAGTCATCGAAACTTCAGGCCGATAGATGTTAAGCTTGGACCCGACGGCGCTATTTATGTCGTCGATTGGTATAATCCGATCATTTGTCATCAATCGGACTTTTACCGCCACCCCGACCGTGACATGACGCATGGGCGTATTTGGAGATTAGCGCCTAAAGGCGGAACGTTATCCTTTCCGCGGTTGGTCGATGCGCCTACCGAGCAATTGGTGAGCCATTTGGGAGCCGACGAACGGTGGACCCGGATTAAAGCTAAGCAACTTTTAGGTTCCAGGGAAGCTCGGGCAGTGAAAACCGCTGTCAGGAAATGGATTGCCAACCAGGAAACCATTCCGGCCCGAAATCTTGTGGAAGCAATTAGCTTACTCGCTTGGTTGGATACTCCCGATGATTCATTGTTATTAAAATTGTTTCGTTCAAAAGACCATCGAGCTCGAGCCTATGCTGCCCGAATAGCCGGTCGTTGGGGAACGCGTTTGGACGGAGTACATGCAATGCTCGAAAAGGCCGCCCGCGATACCCATCCACTTGTGCGCATGGAGTCGATTCTGGCGTCTTCTCGCATTCCCGAAGCTCGTTCAATACTCATTGCAGCAATCGGCGCTGAGGCGCCACGCGACCGCTGGATAAACTATGCATTTTCTCAAACTGTTTATCACCTACAGCAATACTGGGTGCCCGAATTCCTCCTCGGCAATCTGGATTTTAGCGATCATCCAAGGGGATTCGCTGCAGTACTGGGGCATGCGGATGCTGAAACGCTATTACCTGAAATCCGGACTTTGTTGAGATCCAAAAATGTAGGTCGCGAAGAGCGAACTATTCTCTTGGAGGCTTTGGCCACTTCTGGAAACGGACAGGATTTGAAAATGGTTTTGGAAACGAAACCAGCGAGTGCGCAAGCGCTTCGCGCGGCTTCACGGCGAGAGCGACCCGAGTTTCGCGTGACGGATTTATTGCGAGAAATTCTTGAGACGCAGGCTGACGATGTGAAGGTAGCGGCGTTGCGTCTAATCGGAAATTGGCGGATTGAAGAATTAAGAGAAACGTCCAAGGAACTGGCAAACGATAGCGAGAGCAGTCGCGCCTTAAGGTTGGCGGCAATCGAAACGTTCGGTCGAATTGGCGCCCAGGATGACCTTGACGCTCTACGTAGAATTTCGGAGAGCGGCGCGGGTTTGCACAAGACTGCGGCGGTTCTCGCCATGCTTAGAATTGATCCAGAACTGGCAGCGAACGTTGCGGCTGGAATTCTGGAAACAACAGATCGATCCGAATGGATAGATGAAATATTTAACGGTTTTGCCGCTCGCGAGAATGGGGGAAAGTTACTCGCTGGAAGTTTGAGCGAGGCGAACATTTCCCGGTCGCAAGGTGAACTCCTGCGTGACGCATGGATTGCGACTGGTCTGGTGGATTCTGCGCTTTCTACCCGGATTGATCAACTCGCAGGAATCTCAATGCCTGAATTGAGCTTCGGTACCGATTTAATCAATACGCTCGTTGAAAGAGGAAAACAGGGTGATCAAGCCCAGGGTAGGACGCTCTTTGAGTCGTCCCGCTTCGGCTGCATTGCTTGCCATCAAGTAGGTGAAAGCGGAGGCAAGATTGGTCCCGATTTGACCGCGGTTGGAAGCGGAACACCCTTTGATCGTATCGTGACTGAAGTTCTTTGGCCTAATCGCCAGATCAAAACAGGTTTCTCGCTTACCCGTGTTACGTTGAAAGACCACCGCGTTATTCAGGGTTATGTTCAACCGAGCAAGAGGAAATCGGATCTGCTTTTGCGTGATTTTTCAACGGGTCGTATCGAGTCAATTTCGAAGGGCAGTATTTCCTCCACGGAGTCTCTCGGCAGTCTTATGCCGTCAACTGCCCAAGTCATGTCACGTGACGAGTTGGTCGACCTTCTGAGCTACCTGTTTTCGCTTTCCGGCTAATCCACCAAATGGCTCAGTTATACTCATCGCCTAGCGACCTCCCTATTAAGCAGCATCTACGATTTCAGACTTTTGTCCTGATGAGTAATCAATATCACCTCTGCCTTCTGCGTTTCGACTACCAGCGCTCGTCGAAACGCCACAATCCAGCAGCTTGCGCCGCTTTTCGGGCCATCTGCATTTCGTCGTTTCTTGGGTGGCGATCAATTTCCGAGTATTTCGCGTCGCCGTTCCGGGCGATTTTACCGACCTGATATTGGGGACGGTATTGGCCCATGATATTCACGTATGTGTCGGGCGAAATTTCTTCCGACAGCCATCGGAAAATTTCTGTCGCTTCCTCGATCTGGCCGGGCATGACCAAGTGACGAACCAATACGCCCTGGCGGGCCAGGCCATCCGGGCCAAATTTCAAGGCGCCGACCTGTCGGTGCATTTCGCGGATCGCTTCACGCGCGCATTCCGGATAGTCTGGCGCCTTGGCCAGTCGTTTGGCCGTTTCGGGCTTCCAGAATTTGAAATCAGGCATGTAGTTAGAGCCTATCCCAGGAGGTTTAAGCCACTGACGGGCAAGGGATTAGGCTAAGAAAAAGTCGGGCGAAAGGAGGTGAAAATCCTCGATTCGCCCTGAATAGAGCTTCTATAATTTGGTATGAACGAATTAATAGAACCCAATTCTGCTGATACGGTAACCTTTCAAAGTTTTCTTCGTCCAGCTTTAACCCCGGTTTTGCGCAATCGTGATTATGACCGTCTGGTGGAGGATTTGCGGCAACTCGATGATAATCTGACCCAAGGTGGGTTGGAAGAAATGGCCATCCGCTTCGGTTTGTCGCAGTTGCCGCCGGGCGCCTCGGGCGCTGTGCGCAACAGGAAAGCGCAGTTTGCGCTTTACTCGCTACGGGTGGAGTTGCTGCGTCATTTGCTGGGTCTTCCAGGCTTTGAAGCTTTTTCCATGACGTTGGCCAGCAGTGATCTTTTGACCGATTTTTGCGGATGCCGCAGTCTGGTTGGCTACCCCTACAGGTGAGGTGGACCTCGAAGAGTACGCTGCACCGCGCCTCGAAGTTGTTCACCGATGAACAGTTGCGCGGGTTCAACACACGGTTGGTTGAGCTCGCGGGCGATCAGAGCAATTGCTGGCAACTGGGAGTGGAGCAGGCGGAGGATCTTTCGGTTTGCCTGGTCGATTCGACCTGTCTGGAGGCAAACATTCACTTTCCGGTCGATTGGGCGCTTTTGGGTGACGTGACGCGCACCTTGCTCAAAGCGGTGAAACTGATTCGGGCTGAATCCCTGTTGCATCGGATGCCCGATTCACCGGATCGCCTGCTGAGGCGCATGAACAAGCTCTGTATCGAGATGACGCATACTTACCGCAAGAAGGGAGCGGCGAAGGCTCGCAAGAAGATCTTGCGCAAGATGAAACGATTACTCAAACGGGTCGGCGCTCACGCCCTGCGACACCGCAATCTGCTGGAGGCCCGTTTCAGGCAAACCCGTTTTAGCCGAGCCCGCGCCGAACAAGTCATCAGGCGTATTGATGAACAACTCGCCTTGCTGCCCCAAGTAATTGAGCAAGCCCACGAACGCATCATCGGCGGACGTCTGGTCAAAAACCACAAGAAGATCCTCAGTGTCTACGAAAGAGATATCACTGTAATCGTGCGGGGCAAGGCGGGCGCGCAGACCGAGTTCGGCAACGAACTGTTTATGGCCGAGAGTCCCGGCGCAATGATCATTGATTATATGCTCTACGGCAAAACCGCTCCTTGGGAGGGAGATAAATTAATCGAAAGCGTGCAGCGCCAACAGTCCCTCAAAAGGCAACAAGACCTGGAGTGGGCCGTGGCCGACCGGGGCTTCGATGGGGCAGCTACACGTAAGGCATTGCAGCGGGTGAGGGTGAGCAGCCACATTTGTCCGAAAAGTCCGGTCGCATTGGAAGCCCGCCTCAAGGAGCCTGATTTTTACCGCTGGCAAACCCGCCGGGCCAGCACCGAGGCGCGCATTGCCATTGTGAAAAACCACGGCGGCGGACGTGTCTGGCGCGCCAAAGGCTTAAAACACCGCAGGCTCGCAGTGGGGTGGAGCGTGCTCGCCCACAACCTCGCCTGGATCAGTCGAAAAGTCAGAAAAGAGAGGGTCGAAGCTCAAGCTAAGGCGGCTTGAGCCTTCGGCGCCGTCCCACGCGCTGATCAAAACAGAAGGCGCCAGCAGTGGCAAGGCCGCCGCATGCCCGAAATCCGGCATCAGGCTCAATAATTTGAATCCGGGTGAGTTTGAAAGCCGCAGCAAGGCTCGAATCGAGCGCAACTGAGAAAATTTTGGTCCTGCAAATGCTGCTCGTTTTCCTACTCGTTTAAAAATCCCGGTTTCTGGGATAGACTCTAGATATCAATAATCCCTTCCAGCAGCTTGAGGGAGGATACGGAGTCGTATGCGCTTGTATTATAAACGATGGGCAGTCGAAGACCGCTGGAAATCGCAACTTGGATGGCTTTGAGCAGGAACTGATTACTGAGTCCGTAAACGGCGACCTGGTAATCCGCGATTTGCTGGTCAAAGACTATCCGATTATCTTACGTCTCGAGAACTGATGGGTTTGTTCTGTCCGATCTTGTGGTCCGCCGAGAGAGGACTTCGCCGCGGCTACGCCCTACGCGCGTCGTTACTTTGCCTCGTTTGGTCTTCCCCCGATTTTGTGGACACGAACAGCGTAGCGTATGTTCATGTTAGGTTATGGTTTTGATTTTGGAAGTGTTTTTGAAGAAATGCTTCTGGTGAAAGGTATCCCAGGGTGCTGTGCCTTCGACGTTTGTTATAAAAAGTCTCGAGGTAATCGAAGATGGCCAGGCGGGCCTGCTGCTTGGATTCGAACACGCCGTTTTGGGGAAAGCATTCGCTTTTGAGGGAGGCAAAGAAGCTCTCGCAAGCGGCGTTGTCGTAACAGTATCCTAGCGCGCTCATGCTCTGAATCCAACCAAAGTCGTTCAATTGCTGCCGCACTTGGTGACTGGTATACTGGCAGCCACGATCTGAATGAAAGAGGGCTTTGTGAAAACCTCCCACTCGATTCCTGGTCTGGTGAAGGGCTGAAACGACCAGACCGGAGGCCAGGCTCTCGGCCACCTTGTAGCCCTGAATTACGCGGCCGAAGAGGTCCATCACGACCGCTAGATACAACCAGCCTTGCCGAGTGGGGATGTAGGTGATGTCGCTGACCATGATTTGGCCGGGCCCGGTCGGGTCCGGAGCCTCGGCCAGACGGTTGGGCGCTGGGAGGCTGCGGGGATCCTGCCGGGTCGTCTTGGGCCGGAAGGGGCTACCCCTACAGGCTTTTAGAGCATTTTGCTTCATCAGCCGGGCCACCCGGTTAACCGAGCAGCGAAAACCCCGCTGGTTGAGCTCCACGCTCATGCGAGGACTACCGTAACAGCGGGTGTGCCGGTCGGCATGGATCCGTTTGATTTCGCTCAGGAGGAGCCGATTTTGGCGGCGGCGCGCTCCCGCCTTACCCCTGCGCCATCGGTAATAACCACTCCTGCTCACAGCCAGCGCCTGACAAAGTTCAACCACTCTATAGATTGCCCGCATTTGATCGATCAGCGCATACCCAGCTGCGGGTCCTCGGCCAGTATGCTCGCGGCTTTTTTTAAGATCTCTCGCTGGCGACGCAGGTAAGCGTTTTCCCGGTTTAGCCGACGGATCTCGCGGGCCATCTCTTCGGGATCGTTCAAGGGGCGGGAAAGTCCCTGCTGGTCGGAGGGGTCCCCGAAGAGATCCTTGCGCCACTTCCTGAGGCTCCCATCGGAAATCCCCAGTTCACGGGCCACCTGCTTGAGGCTGTTGTTACTGTGCAAATAGAGTTCAACGGCTCGACGTTTGAACTCCTCATCATAGGTTCTGTGGGTTCTTGGCATGTCTAATGATCTCTCTCAGACTGCGCTGTTCGTGTCCACAAAATCGGGGGAGGTTCAGTTCTGCGGCACGACGAGGACGTCGTTGCCCTACCATATTTAGCAGCGCTGGAATACTTTGCCTTTTCCTTAGTTCGCGCTTAATCGGTCGTTGTCCAATCGGGCCAGCAGTCGCTTTACTAGAGCCGGTTTTTCTCTGGCGATATTACGGCTCTCCTGAGGATCGCTCCTATGGTCATAGAGTTCGAGTTGCACTACTTTGTCGCCATCGATTTCGGTTGTCCACCGGGTGAAGCGATAGCGGGCTGTCCTTATAGTTTTGGCCCAAGGCCCTGACGCGTAAGGATTGTTCTGGTAGGCCCAAGGACGGTGATAGCCAAAGGCTTCCTCAGGTCCTTTTGTATCCGGGTCATTGAGTACACTCACAAAGCTGTCCCCTCCCATTGGATACGGTGCAGACAATCCAAATAATTCTACAAGCGAAGGATAGATGTCGACGGTTTCGATAAGCGCATCCGTCGTGGCTCCAAGAGCTTGCATGCCGGGTACACGGACAATGAGGGGAGATCGCAATGCGTGTTCGAATGCGGTG
Organism: Opitutales bacterium; assembly: GCA_965218995.1. GTDB lineage: Bacteria > Verrucomicrobiota > Verrucomicrobiia > Opitutales > UBA2995 > JAABVD01. The sequence continues at coordinate 983,818 of CBDCML010000003.1, read as the reverse complement.
TGCTTTCCCCATGTGCCGAGGTCGCCGAGGTGCCATCCATGGTCGCCCCAGAGAATAACAACGGTGTTCTCGCTGAGGTTGAGGCGCTCGAGTTCATCGAGCACTTTGCCAATCTGAGCATCCGTGTAACTGATCGCCGCGCAGTAGGCGTGACGGAGTTTGCGGATGTACTCTGGATCCTCCAAGGCTCCATCGGGAACATCGTATTGTTGCACGAGTTCGAAACTGGGATGTAGAGACATTCCGGGATTGATGCCCTCAGGGACACTCGGATGGGGAATCGGCGGAATCTCTTCAGCCTCATAGAGATCCCAGTAGGTCTTTGGCGCGTTAAAAGGGAGGTGCGGCTTCATGAAACCCACTGCTAACAGGAATGGTTCGTCCTTGAGTCTGTTTAGCGCATTGACGGCGTGCTCGGCCACCCATCCGTCGGGATAGCCTTTGTCATCGACGGGCGCGGCTTCGAACGGATACCCATTGTTTCTCGGTTTTGGCTCGGAAGCGGGCCGTTCAATCTGAGCGTAGGCGGTGATAAAAATGTGCCGGTTTCCCCAACGGCGTTTAAGCGGGATTACTTCCGACCAGCTTCGGGGCAGGTCAGCCCCGCTATCGTGGCCCACATGGCTTACTTTTCCTACCACAACTGTTTTGTATCCATTTTGCTTAAACAAGTGGGGAAACGATTCGGTCTTCCGAGCGGCCAGTTCCGCTTTATGCTCTTTGAAAGGACCGTTTCCATAATCCGCTTCTCCAGCAGGCCGGAGGCCAGTCAAAAGAGCGTGACGGGAGGCGCCACACGTAGCGACCTGAACGTAATGCCGATTGAATATCCGCGACCTGGAAGCCAGACGATCTATGTGAGGCGTTTTCATCCAGGTCTCGCCATAACAACCCAACTGAGGGCGCAGGTCGTCGATGGCGATAAAGAGAAGATTGGGTTTGGTTGAATCACGCGTCGTATCCATCGCTGCGGCTTCGCTCCCGAGTATGGGCGCTCCGCCAGTGCCTTTCCACCAGCCGAACACTTCCGTTCGAAACGCGTTCAGCCTGTCGAAATGTTGGGGATCGCCCGATAGGTCATTCAACTCGAAGGGATCGTTATCAAGGTCGTAGAGGTTTTGGTCGCCGCGGTTTCGCAATGGCGCCTCCGCCAGAATGTGGTGCAGCTTCCATGGCTGGTCGGCTACCTTGCCTTGTACATCGCGCGTGTAGTAAACATACTTCCACCTCTCGGTTCGCGTATAGAGCGCATAAACGTCCCGCTCCGGAAACTCGCCCTCGTTGGTTGCTGCTGTGGGATAAACTGCGCCAAACAGTTTATTTCGATCCACCGGGGACTGCTTTTCTATGTTCTCCCTCAAGTCTATTCCCGCCGCCGCATCGGGTGGCTCTACACCTGCGTAGTTTAGGAGGGTGGGATAGATATCCAGCGAACTTGTGAGATCATCGCGCTGGCGACCTTCGGCGATATGCCCCGGCCAAGTGAAAAAGGCGGGCGTGGATAGTCCTTTTTCGAATACAGAACCTTTTGCGGGTAAACCGTTCGACCAACCATTGTCGATCAAAAAGACATACAAAGTATTTTCGTCCTCTCCCTTCTCAATCAATTTGGCTCTGAGTTTCCCAATTTCCTCATCTGTCCAGGCCTCCATCGCGAGACTCAGATGTTCCTTCCTGATAAACTCAGCGCGGTCTTCGTCCCTGATGTAGTGCGGAATGGGAATGGTCTGCGGATCGAACAGCTTCAAAAACCTCTCCGGCGGGTTGTGCGGCGTGTGAGGCATCAGAGGAGCCCACCAAATGAACATGGGAGCCTTTCCGGCATGGTCATCGATAAAGGAGAACAAGCTCTCCTGATTGTCCTCACGAACAAATTCCCGGAAAGTCCTGATGGTTTCCAGAGTAAGACCGTGAGTAAATCCCATGGCAGCCGGATTGCCCTCCCAGTACTTTCCCGAGGCGTAGGTAACGTATCCTGCGTCTTTGAGCAAATTGGGTAGAGACAAACCCGGATCGAGCATTTTCTCTCCTTCGATATCCTGATTGCCTTGGTTGTTCGACTTGTGGTAGTTGGCGTAAATGCCACTTTGATGGGGCAGGCGGCCGGACAGCAGGCTGGCCAAGGACGGCCGGCAGCGGGTGGCAGTCAGATGACAGGTTTTGAACACAGTTCCAGCGTTTGCCAGCCGATCTATATTGGGCGTGTGGACAACGCTATTGCCTAAAAAGCCCAGATGATCGTTATCATGATCGTCAGAAATGATGAATACAATATTCGGTTTAAAATCGGCCGATTCATTGGCGTATGCAGGCATCGCTACAAAGCAAGCTAATGCGCCTAACTTCAGCGTCTTAATCAAATAAGATTTCTGCAGGGGAATTCGTTTTTTCCGTTTGATCTCCATGCGAAAAGCGAGACAAGAATCGAGTCTGGGCATTGGGCACATTAAGGGAATCAAATGGAGCGCGGAATATCAAGTCTTCTCCAAGCCGGTTAGGCCGCTACTCCACTTCCCAGCGAAAGGTTTCCCCTTCGAGTTTAAGGTTTCGTCGCGCGTTGAGCTTGGTTCCTGGCTGGGCGAAGGTTTTCGGTCCGGCGTTTTTCAGGAGGGCCTTAATTCCGTTGTAATCAGGATTCTCAGCCAGGTTCGTCCATTCGTTTGGGTCGGACTGGACATCGTAGAGTTCTTCGCCGATCGAGGGTTTCTCGAATTCCCGCAACTCGACCGCTCCAGCCTGGTTTTTATAGTTAACTACGGCGAGGGATGTCATAAGAAAGTGGATATATGCAGGGCAATGTAACGGCGGTACTAAGTCACAGATGAACGACGAAGTCCAATCATATTGTGGGAAGCCGATCTCACTTTCGCGAGGACCACATGAACGCTCATGGCCAATCGGATCGCCAAACAATACCGGCTTGAAACCGCTATTTTTCTAGCGCTTTTTCTCGAAAAATGTCCGTAAGTTCACACCTTTCAGCAAGTGCCTGTTACCCTCTACCGCCCGCGCCGCCCGCGGGCCTCGCCCCTTTGGCAATGCCTGTCGGCCGCCAGACGAGGAGACCGTATTCTACGCCGAATAACCCGCTGGATTCAAGATCCCAGCGGGACAGCATCGTAGCGGCCGGCCCCAGGCATTCTGCAGCAAATAGGGAATTACAACAGGCCATTTTCTCGAAATCGACGAGTTCCAGCCATTGAAATCAACCAACTGTGCCGAAAAGCCCTGCAACCCGAGAAAATCCACTCAAGTTCTAACTTGATACCGCGGAACCAACTTCTCAACCTACCCCTTGTACCAAATCGGAACAATTGAATTTCCTATCAACAGGTCGCATCGGCGATCACGAACGGGCGACAATCTCTTCTTCTGCTCCGTAAATAAGCTTCGCGACAGAGAAACAAGCGACGAGCTTTTTGTTCATGTAAAAGAGAATGAAGGAGCCATCATTGGATGCTGCCATTTGATCGGCTTTGACGGTAAATTCCCCGTTATCAATCACTTTGTATGTTTTCATAAGGTTGGAGCTCGGTTAGTAGGTGTCTGCCATAGATCAATATTGAAACCAAAATGCGGACAGATGGATTCCGCTCACCGCTCTCTTTCAAATTGAACCATTGATTTCGGATGATCAATGCTAAACCCTGGAAAGAATTTATTTTGTCGACCAACCCTTTACCCCCCTACACCATCCAACATTTTGGTTTGGCTTTTTAAAGTATCTATTGATAAATAATCCGATGCAACATGGGATCTAACTAAATTTCAGAAACAAACAAGAAACAAACAAGAAACAAACACTAACAATGTCCAAGACAACGTTCATCAAACAAAGCCCATATGTAAAAAAATGTTTACTATGGCTATCATGCACCGTTTTAATGACCCCTAGTTTACTTTTGGCTGAATCGCATGCAACAGACAGGGATAAGATCGCGACCGAGGACGAAAAGTGCTTTGTCTCTATCTTTGACGGCAAAACGATGAAGGGCTGGGAAGCCACACCGGCCAACACGGCGAAGGCGTGGACGGCGGAAGACGGCATGATCGTCGGCAACGGCGACAAGGGTCTCGGCTATCTGACCTATGAGAACAAAGAAGTCGCCGACTTCGAATTGAAGCTCAGTTATCGATTTCCCGGCAAGGGCAACAGCGGCATCAGCATCCGTGCTCGTGAAGACAAGACTGGGAGTCGACAATTCCAAAGCTACCACGCCGACCTCGGACACGTGGGCATCGGCAAGCAGGTTCTGGGCGCCTGGGATTTTCATACGCCGGGCCGGAGGGAGCACCGGTGTTTCCGCGGGGACCATTTGGTGATTGCCGAAAACGACAAACCTACGTTCACCGATTTGAAGGGCGCCGTGACCTTGGACGATATCAAAAAGGGCGGCTGGAACACGGTTCACCTGATCGTGAAAGGAAACAACTTCAAGTTTTTCATCAACGGAAAGCCCTCCGCGGAATTCACTGAACATCTGAAGAAGGAAAGAGTCCTTGAGAGGGGCATGATCCAGTTGCAGTTGCACGATCCGGGCATGATCGTACACTTCAAGGACATTCGGCTCAAGATAATGAAATGACGCCGGTGGTCAGAGTCTTGGGGAGGTGCAAGAGGGACCGCGTCAAGCGGTTATTCGTCAAGGCAAACGGTTGATGTGAAGATGGAGCCTGACGGCGCATGAGAGCTATCGCTTCGTTTGCCGCGAGCACGGGATCAGCGAACAGACGCTCTACCGCTGGAAACGCAAATACGCGGGGATGGACGTCCACGACGCCAAGCGTCTCAAGGAGCTCGAAGAGGAGAACCGCCGGCTGAAGAAGCTTGTGGCCGAAAGAGACCTGCACATCGACGTGCTCAAGGAGGTGAACTCAAAAAAATGGTAGGCCCGGCGCGAAGAAGACAAGCGATCGAGCACGTTCTGAGCTTGGGAATGTGCTCTGCGCGGCGGCATAGCTGATAATCGTCGCGCCGCAATTCATTCGCCGGCTGCTGCGGGACAGATATCTCTCCGCTAGCGCAGATTTGTCGTCATTTTATCATTACGTATATTCGGAAGGATTAAAAAAGCCGACCTGCCCCGCGCAGGGTAGGTCGGCGAAAAAACTGAGTATATTCAGATTCGGTTAGAAGCTGAACGGGTAGACGCTGCTCGAGGGGGTCACAGCTGCTACGTTTGAGGGGGTCAAACCTAGAATCAGTTGACTGCGCTGTGCTACGTCAAGATTACAAGGAATGACCCCGGCGCAAAAAAAACCGGCCTGCTTTCCAGAGCAGGCCGGTTTGTGGACATTAAGTTAAATGCTATTTTAGAAGCTGAACGTATTGGACAGGAAGATATCTTGCGGAGGGGGATTGCGCACGACGGCGATTAACCCATCCGGATTCCTTCTCACCGGAATATAGTCATCGGTTCCAAAGGCGTTGCGAACGTTGAGCTGAATCTTCCAGTCGACCTTGTCGGACCACCAGAAGAAAGGCCTCGAGTAGTATGCAAACAAGTCTAACCAGCTCTCACTTTCACCCAAGAACGGTTTGCTGATGTCGTCGATGAGGGCGCCTGTTTCAGCATGAAACGTCTTTTCGTAACCGATAGCTACCCTATCCTGCCAGCGGTAAGCGCCACCGACGCCGACCCCTTTCAGGGGACCATCCAGGAAGTCGTAAGCGGATACGATGTTGTAGCGCCATTTCACCTGTTCCCCGGCAACCGTTCCATCCCTAGCTGCCGCATTCAGGAGTGACGCGAGTACACCAGACTCAAAGACGTTGCCTACGGTTGTTCCACCAAGAGATTCTTCCATAGGAGACGACGGCAAATCCCAGAGACCTGCAGACTGCAAATTCTGTTGATATTGCCGAGCAACTGCAAGTGCCACAGGGGCGGTATTGCTGGTGATCGTTTCCTGCTCGCCGACATTCATGGAGAGGCGCCAGTTTTGCGTAATGTTGCCTATCAGTTCGATTTCAGTGCCTTCGGAGACAAATTCGCGTGTCGCAGTCTTCCCGTTTATGCGATCCACCGTAAAGATCGCGAATTCAGCGGGCAAACCCGGCACGTAGCGGCGGTTGTTGAGGGGTCTAACCGGGTCCGCGTTGGCAAACGCATCGATGACTTGCGCGTAGGAGGTGAAATTCCCCGCACCTCCAGGTATTATTTCCTCGAATTCGAACCCCTCTCTCCACGCTGTGGCCCAATTGCTCTCGGCCAGGCCATTCCCGAATTCGCTGACCAATCGATCCAATCCGCCAGCGTTGGTGTAATCCGAGACCACCATATCATATTTGCTGATACGCAAGGAAAGGGCCCGGTCGAGGAACTCGAAGGTAACGCCAAATTCTTCCGTGGTCGCGTTTGGCGGGGCTAGGATTTCCCCGCGGACATTACGCCCTGTGGCTCTGGGCGAGAAGCTTTCCGACTCGTTGTAGTGCAGGCTGACGCCTACTGCGTCTCCTCCTATCCATTCCCTCGGAATGTGGGCTACGAGGCTTTTGGTAGTGGTGTTCCCCTTTATTTCCGGGTCAGGGTCACCGACCTTATACTGCTCCGGCAAGGGGCGGCCTGAGGAGTCGTTTCCTTGGCCTGATTGGGCCCGGGTGACGGACTTGTCCTCTCTCCAGCCGACCAAGGATACGACGTGGCCGCCAAGCCATCTGCCTTGCCAGGCCAAGGCCTGCGAATCGATGACCTGTTCCGTTACGGCCCCCACTTGGTTGATAACGTCACGGTGGGTGAAGTTATTGTAATACATGGGATCTCCCTCTCCTATCACCCAATTGGCCGGATCGGGGACCCCTGCTGGATTGGGAAAGGGGCCCTGCTGCTCAACCAGGTTAGTGGGATCTTGTCCCGGGTTATCTTGCCACATCATCAAAAATTCCTCGTCGGCCGCGGGATGCCGCCCTCTAGGGGCTCGTATCCGAACGTCCTCGAAGCTGGAAAGGCCCCTCAGGTCGTCGCTAATGTAGACTTTCAGGAGCGTGGCGCGTCCCCCGCCGCGGCCAAGCGGTTGCCCTCCCAGGACGTCGCGGGCGCTGCGATCGCTCGGATTGGTAATTCCATCGTCCCACCGACCGCGGCGGTCGAGATCGAGGAAATCGACGGTCTGCTCGTTCCAAAGGCCGGTTAATATATGGGTTCCCAAGTGTGACATCCAGCCTTCATTTTCCGTGAAGTCAAATTCATAGAAGGCTGTGGCCCGCTGGGATTCCCGGTTCCAAAAGTTTTCCCGCTGTTCGGTTTCCGCATGGCCGTGGACGCGGCCTACATTGGGATTGGGCTGGTCGTTGGGCAGGAACGCCATTATGTCGACGTTAACGCCGAACCAGTCTCCATACAGCGCGTTGCGCTTGTTGAAGTATGACTGCTCATCGAAGGCGAGCTCGATACCGCCCTTGCCGTCGAACAATTGCTGTTCGAGGGTGACGTTCAAGGCGTCGAAATCCATGAAGGAGCCGGCAAACGATCCGGCCGCGTTGACGCTAGTATTGTCCAATACGTTGCGATTCATGATGACCGGGCCGTCGAAACCGCGTCTCCAGGCGCCTGTGTTTCTATACATGCTGGTAGAGACTCGCGCCAAATACCGACTCCGCAAGTCCGCGCAGCATTCGGACCTGTGCCACTCGACGCGTTGATATTGGCCTTGCACTTCCGGGCGACCCGGGATTCCGATGGTAGGCTCGGTTGAATCGATATCCGCATAAACTAGGATCATACCGCCGGCAGCTCCGGTAACGAAAGAGCGGGGAGGCATGCTGGTTCCGCCGTCAAAGGGGCCGCCCTGCACCCTGCCGTTAGTATTCAGCACAACGGCAGTACGGGAATTATTTATATACTTGGGTACAAAGGGGCCGCTAAGCCATGGTCGGTCGGGATCGACGGTGCCGTCGACAAATCCCGGAATGCGCACACCGGTTAGATTCCTGATGGTGTCCGCCACGGGCGCATGCTGTGAAACTGAGAACCAGTCGCTGATTTCATCTTTGGGAGGAATTGTTCGCACGGGACTGCTTCTAATGCGGCCATCTTCCCAATTGCCCCTCAAGATGGTTCTGCCTAGGAAGTTGGAACCTTCATTCTCCGCCAGTATCGCCGTAAGCGCTACAGAGTAGCGCTTGTCGTTCTTGAACGAGGGCTCCTGGTGGAAATTGTAATCTTCGTTCAAGTAGTTGAACCTCAGCGCCAAAGTGTCTTCGATGAGTACCATGTTGTAGTCGCCCGTAAACCGATAGGAGCTTCTTTCGCCAAGACGGATGCCGACCTGACCGAATTCTTTGGCTAGGCTAGCTTGCTTGGTGGCGTTGTTGATAATGCCAGCGGGATTGCCCGTTCCGAAGAGAATGGCGTTAGGGCCCCGGTTGATGGTGACCGACGTCGTATTGTAGGCATCGAAGGGCATCTCGGTTTGGAAGAAATCGCGCGTGACAGTAGCTGACGTCAGCCCCCGAATTCTATTAGCATTCAAGTGCGGTTGTGCCCGATTGACTCTGATGTCTCCAATTCCATGAGCCGAGTAATTTCCCTGCTCGCCTATGATTTCGGTGTTCAAACCGTAGGCGAGAAGGGTGGCGGCGTCCGTGGCCCCTGTGTCTTCTAAAAACTCTTGCGTCATGACTTGAATCCCGGCCCCCAGATCGCGCAGGTCCGTTTTAATCCGGGTTCCGGCCAGGGTTGACAGGGCTTGATAGCCAATGGCCTCATCTTCCTGAATTGTGAAAGGTGAAAGCTCGAAAATGCTTTCGTCATCATCTTCGGCATCTTGAGCGTAGGTGGCGATGAATGGGGCTAACAATGCAACGCAAACTGTTTTTAGATAGGATGTTGTTTTCATATTTTTGACCTCTATTTGTGTTTTGGCTAGTCGTGCCCGAAATAAGGCTTGGAGACAGCGCCAGACTGTTAAGATTGTTTGGAGATAGGAAAATTTTTAGTTATCCACTTGCTTGAAGGTAAAAGCGAATGTGGGGAAAGGCCATGGTGAGAGGATCAATTATTTCAAATTATGATCACTAAAGTTTGTTGTTCTGATAGGATGACAACTGATCTTCTGCACCTGAAAATCACCGAATGCAAGCAAAAAAGTATAAATTCAGGGAAATTCTTCCTTTTTTTTTCAAGGAGAAAAAAGGGTCAGTCCAATTATTCGATTCTGCTGAAAAACCCCCCTCATGATTGGGGTCTTTGAGCACGGAGTTCGGTGAGAGGTTGAGGGGGCGCACAGCGGATCAGATGCAACTCCCCTCTATCGAGCAATTCCCAGTGGACTTGCTCGCCTTTGTGCATGCCCAGGGCCGCAGCCAGGGGAACGGGAATATGGACATACAAGCGCTCCTTCTGCCCTTTGGATCGAACCGCTTGCAATTTCATTGGATAATTTGCTCGCCTTTTCATTAACTAGTTTTTAAACTAGCTGTAGATCCTTTTGTTGTCAACTTATCCTTACCTCAACCATGAGTCTGCCTAAAGCTAAGGTCCAAAGCAGTTTTTTTGATGTGTCGGTGTTAATGGAGGATTTCTTCGATCCATCCAACCGTTATCGGCTCTTTCGCGAGAAGATTTTGCCCGTCCTGCAGGCCAAGCGCGAGCAACTGTGCGCGTTGTATTGTCAGGATAATGGGCGCCCTGCGGTGGAGCCGGTGCTGGTGTTGGGGGTGAGCCTTTTGCAATTCATCGAAAAGTTGCCGGACAGAAAAGCCTTGGAGCATGTAGATATGCATCTGGGCTGGAAGTATGCTTTGGACCTGGAAGTTGATGAAAAGGGGTTTCATCCCACCACCCTGGTGAAGTTCCGCCAACGCTTGGTTGATGGGGGGATGCAGAGGGTTGGATTTGATGCTATCCTCGATGCCTTGGTGGCGGAGGGGCTGGTGCGCAAGGGTGGCCGACAACGGCTCGACTCCACCCATGTTTTTGGATGCGTGGCCAAGATGAGCTATCTGGAATGTATGCGCGAAACCCTTCGCCTTTTCATCGAGCAGGTAGGCCTTTGGGGATTAGCCGAGTCGTTGGACAATTACCGGCAGTATCGCGAGCGATACTGTGAAAGTGAGTTGCCCTGGCACCGGCTGAGCAAAGAGAAGGTGGCCAAGCAAGCCGAGAGGACCGGCCGCGATGTCCTGGTCGTGCTCGAATGGCTGGGCCGACAACCGTCCAAGATCCGCCATCACGCCAAAGCGCTGTTGTTGAAGCGGGTTTTTGAGGAGCAGTATGAGGTGTGCGGTGAAAAGCTCACGGTGCGCAAGCGCCAGAAAAGCGGCACGGTACGAAACCCCCATGATGCGGAGGCGCAATGGAGTACGAAGGACTCGGCAAAAACCAAAACCTGGATCGGTTACAAGGCTCAAGTGGCCGAGAGCGTGCCAGACTGTGATAAGCCCAAGAAAAAGGGAGAACCGACCGAGCAATTTTTGCTGGAGGTCACCACCACTGAAGCCATTACGAGTGATTTTGAGGGCATGCAACGGGTGCTAAAAGCACAGGCGCAGCATCATGATAATGTTCCTTGCGAACTCTACGTTGATGCTGGTTACGTCAGCGATGACACCCTGGCCGAGGCCAAGCAACAAGAACGCGAACTGGTGGGACCGGCGCGCCCTCCGGGCAATGCGAACAAAACCATCTTCGATGCGACCGAGTTTGATGTCGATGTGGCTAAGCGCCGGGCCATCTGCCCAGCGGGTCATACCAGCAGACAATGCAGTTTGATCAATGACAGTCACCAGGACAGAGTTTATCTGCGCTTCGAATGGGGCAGCTTATGCGACACCTGTTGCCTGCAAAAGCAATGTACCAAGCGCCAAGACGGCCGGCGGCATTTGAGCGTGGGCCTGCACCACGATCTGCTTCAGCAACGCCGCCGGGAGATGAAAACGGATGCCTTCAAGCTCAAGATGCATCGACGCGCCGCGATCGAGGGCAGCATCAGTGAGTTGACCCGACAGGGGGCTCGCCGCACCCGCTACCGAGGGTTGGCCAAGACCGCCTTGGCCAATTATCTGCAGGGTGCAGCGGTTAACATCAACCGTTGGCTCCGGCTTGTGCAGTGGCAGTGCCGAGAACCGATAAAAGCGGCCTAGAGCCGGCTTTTTGGACTTCCGAAGGTCCTTTTGGGATGGCAGAGTGGCTCAAAAGCGGCGGGATTGCCTTGCTGCGCCCTTCTGTTAAAAAAATGGCCCGATCCAACGGCAAGGGCCGATGGAAATTGGCTGCCGTCATGCAATCTAACTGCCATCAGAATAAGGGGGTTTATCAGCGGAATCTTATTCATGATATTCAATTGACTCGCTGAGAATATTTCAGTGCATTTAACAAAGATGGCTCGAAAACTGAGAATACAATACGCGGGGGCCTTTTACCACGTGATCAATCGAGGTAACTATCGATCTTGGATTTTCGAAACCGCAGGTGCACGGCACAGCTTTTTGGAGTGCCTCGGACTAAGCTGCAGAGCCAAGGACTGGCGTTTACATGGCTGGTGCTTGATGGGCAATCACTACCATTTGCTCATTGAAACACCTCAACCCAATTTGGTCGATGGAATGAAGTGGTTGCAGTCGACATTTGCGAACCGCTTCAACCGGTTTCGTAATTCTAATGGCCATGTATTTCAAGGCCGCTATAAAGCCATTTAATTGGATAATGATGCCGTTGGTCCTGTGTGTCATTACATTCACCTGAATCCGGTGCGGGCCGGATTGGTGGATGTGGGCCGATTGCAGGAATACAAGGATAGCAGTTTTTTCCAGTTGTGGCATCCGCGACAACGGTGGGATTACGGAAATTACCAAAGCTGTCTGGAAGCGGCAGCCGGCCTCGCAGACAAACCGAAAGGAAGGAAGCTGTATCGCGATTACCTTGGATGGCTGTCAGCTGAAGATTCCGAACAGAGGAAAATGGGTTTTGAGAAAATGTCCCGAGGATGGGCAAAGGGCAGTAAAGCTTTTAAGAAAGCCGTGATAGAGGATCTGGGAGATGAGCGCGTGCAGCAGGTCGTTGAAGCGGAAGCTTCTGAAATGCGAGAGCCTCGCTGGGAGAAAGGGTTGGCGAAGGCTTTAACTAGACTTCAAAAAGGAGAAAAGGATCTGGTGGCTGAACGAAAGGGAGCTGACTGGAAAGTAGCGTTGGCCCGCCATCTAAGAGAACGATATCTCGCCCCTCACAAGTGGATTGCCGATCGGCTCGCCATGGGGGCGCCTTCGTCTGTTCAATGCCTGGTGAGTCGCCATCGCAAACTCAAGCCACGAAAAGATGGCTTTTGGCAAAGGATAAATCATGAATAATTGGACTGACCCTTTTTTCTCTTCTTCTCCCCCTAAAACCCCCACCTCGGCGGCTGCGCCGCTAAAAAGCAAATTCCTATCAGTAGGCTTGACTTTTTGTGCGCTATGAAAGCTTAATGAGCATGCCTACCGAAATACAAATCTGCAACAGGGCAAAAATCATCAAATCTTCTTATCGATGTTTCCAGTTTTACCTCCTCCCCCTAAAACCCCCACCTCGGCGGCTGCGCCGCTAAAAAGCATAATGGACTTGTCGAATGAATTCAAATTCCGACTAACATTTGAACTCTAGTCGACTATATTATTTTATATCGTATGACAACCAATTATAAATTAATGTTGAGTGCAGCGTTGATCGTGGTATTCACGGCAAGTATGGCGCAACCTGTATTGAAACCATGGATAGGCATTTCGCCTGAACCAATTGATAGCGATCCTATCTGTGCCATACCGTATTCCAATCCAGCGATTATGGCTGATTTTCAAGAGTTTCAGAGGGTCGTTGGAGATACAGCCCCGGATTTCACCCTTTATCAATTGGATGGAACGAGGTTCAATCTAAGAGAAAAATTAGAAGAGTGTCGACCGGTGTTGCTAGTAACAGGATCATTTACATGCAACACATTTCGGAACAGGTTGCCGGACATCAATGCTCTATTTAGCACTTACAGCGCTGATATTGACATTTATATAGTATATACGGTAGAAGCTCACCCAATTATAGATCCGAGTCCATACAGCGCATTAGGACTTACAGAATGGAGCTTTGTGCCTGGTGCAAACGATGACCATCAATTTCGACAGCCAACAACATATGGTGAGCGGAAGGACCTGGTAGAGGCCTTGTTAAATCGAGAGAGTATATCCTGCCCAATATTAATCGATGGGCCATGCAACGAATGGTGGATCAATTATGGCCAGAATGCTATTGGTGCAATTCTGATTGGAACTGATGGCCTTGTATATGGGACGAATGGGTGGTTTACCGTTACGCCTAATGCAAACCCAAATAGCTTGGGCGCATTGCCGATGGATATGTACATAGACACAATGTTGGCTAATATGCCCCCATGTATTCCCATTGGAAAACCCCCACCTCGGCGGCTGCGCCGCTAAAAAGCAAATTCCTATCAGTCGCGAAGGTTCTTCTCGTGGCAATCTCCACCTGGCGCGTTTCCGCATTAGAACTTCCACCGGAACACGTCGAATTTTTCGAGAGCAAGATTCGCCCTGTACTTGCCGAAAGCTGCTACGAATGCCACAATAGCGTTAATAAAACGAAGGCTGGTTTGGCGCTTGACTATCGAGACGCCTTGCTGGCAGGGAGCGACGCGGGGGAGGTTGTTGTTCCTGGAAAACCGGAAGATAGCGCATTGATCTGTGCTGGCTCCGCCGGATAACCAGAGGTCCAGTTGTGGCGATGACCGTCTCCTTTTTGCTCCTCGTCCCCGGTTAGCCACTGTTAATTTTGTTTGGCAACTCCCTGACAAAATGTCAGAAGATCTAATATTTACTGAACAAATTGGGATAAGTGTTTAGGATAAAATCACTTTAATGGCCTGGATGACAACCCTATTGAAAACGAACTCCTTTCTCGCCGCATTGTTGCTCAGTGTAGGACCCATCAGCTTGCTCAGAGCTGACCCTGCGGATTCCCAAGAATCGAAGTCGAATGGTCCACGGTTTACCCTGCTTTCGGCCGAACATACCGGTGTGGAATTCAACAACTTTCTTGTCCGGGATGAGCAACACAACCAGATTGTATACGAATACATTACCAGTGGCGCGGGTGTCGCGGTGGGTGATGTCAATAACGACGGCCTGGTGGACCTGTACTTTGCTGGGAATATGATCTCCAACCGGCTCTACCTGAACCGGGGTGACATGGTTTTTGAAGACGTTACGGAAGCGGCGGGAGTGGGAGCCGATGATGGATGGTCAGCAGGAGTTACCATGGCTGACATCAATGCAGATGGATTTTTGGATATCTATGTTTGCCGTTCGTTTTACCGCAATAATTTCGAAAAACGCGGAAACCTGCTGTTTATCAACAATCAGGATGGTACCTTCACGGAAAGCGCCGCTGCGTATGGACTCGACGATCCGGGATTCGGCATTCAAGCGGCCTTTTTTGACTATGATCTGGATGGAGATCTCGATGTATACATAGCCAATCATCTCAGATACGTGGATCAATCCACCGATGAACGGGTATTGCGAGCCCGTGAGGATGACCTGCCCGTTGATGAGCGCGACAAACTCATGCGCAATAATGGTAATGGGATATTTGAAGACGTATCCCGTGAGGCAGGTATTTGGAATTATGCCTGTGGCCTGGGCTTGGGAATTGGAGATCTCAACAGCGATGGCTGGCCAGATATATATGTCGCAAACGATTATCAGGAGCCGGATTTCTTATATTATAACCAGGGTGACGGCACCTTCGTGGAATCCACACAAAAGGCACTGAAACACACGTCCTATTTCGGCATGGGTTCGGAGCTGGTAGACCTCAACGGGGACAGTCTTCTCGATATCGTTGTCTTGGATATGTTGGGGGCCGATAATTACTCCGAGAAGGTCAATATGCCTCCGATGAGTGTGGACGAGTTCTGGCTAATTGTGGCTTACGGTTATGGTCATCAATACATGCGCAACACGCTCCAACTTAATAACGGGAATGAGACCTTCAGCGAAGTGGGGTATTATTCCGGCATAACCAGCACCGGTTGGAGTTGGGCAGTCCTGGCGGCGGACTTTGCCAATGCCGGTCGCAAAGACCTTTACATCACCAATGGTTTCCTGCGCGATCCGAGCAACAAGGATGTCCGGGAAAAGATCGATAAGATACTTGCCCTGCAAAGCGGGCTGGTAGAGGACGGGCAAATCATGGAACTGCTGGACCTCTATCCGATTAACAAGCTGGCAAACTACTATATGACTATTGGGGAAGACTTACTATTTGTCGACCAATCCGCTGAGGCCGGGTTTACCGAGCCCAGTATTTCTCATGGCGCCGCTTACGCGGATCTCGATAACGATGGAGACCTGGACCTGGTCGTGAACAACCAGCAGGATACCGCCTTCATTTATCGCAATAACAGTTCTGAGTATTCGAAAAACCACTACTTAAGGCTCAAGTTCAAGGGTAGCGCCTTGAATCCGGCGGGTATCGGAGCGAAGGTTACTCTCCAGCAAGGAGACCATGTGCAGTATCAAGAATTGTATCTGACTCGCGGATACATGTCCTCGGTGGAAAATATCCTGCACTTTGGCCTGGGAGATAAGGTTCTGGTGGATAGCTTGAGAGTGGTCTGGCCCGACGGGAAGACCCACGAGCTAAAGGATATAAGCGGGGATCGCGTATTGGTCCTGGATTACGGGGATGCCTCCCCACCGTCGGAGGTGAAGGGACAGGCTCAGGATTCCCGTCTTTTCAAAAATCTCACTGAAAAGACAGGGGTGGAATATACTCATAAGGAGAACTATTTTAACGACTTCATCACCGAATCGCTCCTGCCGCATAAAATGTCCCAGTTTGGTCCCGGGCTATCGGTCGGCGACGTGAACGGGGATGGCCGGGATGACTTTTTTGTGGGGGGTCCGGCGAATCAGCCCGGTTCCCTCTTTATGCAAACGGAAAGCGGCGTGTTCCAAGCGACTTCCAACCAACCGTGGGAAAAGGACCAAGTTGAGGAAGACATCGGATCGGTTTTATTCGATGCTGATGGGGACGGCGACCTCGACCTCTACGTGGTGAGCGGTGGTACGGAGTTCAATGTAACCTCCTTCATGTACCAAGATCGGCTGTATTTCAATAGGGGTGATGGCCGCTTTTACAGTGCGGAGGGGCATTTGCCGATCATTGAGGGTAGTGGATCTTGTGTCGTTCCCGGTGATTACGATGGGGACGGCGACCTGGACCTGTTTGTAGGGGGTCGCGTCGATCCCGGAAACTATCCTCACCCGGCTAAAAGCTATCTGCTCAACAACGACGGCGGCATATTCACCGATGCAACCAAGGAATTTGCTCCCATGCTCTCGAAAATCGGCCTGGTCACCTCAGCCGTGTGGACAGATTTTGACAAGGATGAAAAACTGGATCTCATCGTTGTGGGCGAGTGGATGCCGATCACCTTCCTTCGCAATATTGGGAGTCGCCTGGACGATCAAACTGCCTATTATGGCATGTCCGAAACTACCGGCTGGTGGAACAAGATCGTTCAGGCCGACTTGGACGGTGACGGGGATCAGGACTTCGTGGTTGGAAATCTGGGACTGAACTACAAGTACAAGGCCTCCTTGCATGAGCCGTTTCAAATACATTCCACCGACTTTGACGAGAACGGATCCAACGACATTGTCTTGGGTTACTGCCAGGATGGGAAGGTGTTCCCGGTGCGGGGACGTCAATGTTCTTCCGAACAGATGCCCTTTATAAAGACGAAGTTTCCAACCTACCACGACTTTGGCCTGGCTACGTTGACAGACATTTTTGGCGGCGACCTTCAACGCAGCCTGCATTACCAGGCTACGGAATTTGCCAGCGTGGTGCTTCTCAACCAGGGTAATGGCAAATATGAAATCAATCGATTACCGGCCGAAGCCCAGTACGCTCCGATTTTCGGAATCACGGCAGACGACTTTAATGCCGATGGATACCTCGATCTTCTCGTGGCCGGAAATTTTTACGTCTCCGAAGTGGAAACGGGGCGCGCCGATGCCGGCACGGGCTTGTTCCTGGAAGGAAAAGGTGGTGGAACTTTCAGGCCGGTTCTTTCCCGCGATAGCGGCTTTATGGCTGACCGGGATGTGCGGGACATGGCTTTGTTGCACAGTGCGAGCGGCGAAACCCTGATTCTGGTGGCCAACAATGATGATGGTTTGCAGGTATTCGGAGCTGCGCATTAATAATTGGAATTGGAACTGCGCCAGCGCCCATATGAATTAAATATGCCTTATTGCTTAGAACTTTTTCGGCAGAGCAAGGATGCTCTTGCCCTACCGATTCAGCTAATAAAGGTAGGGCAACTGCGTCCTCGCAGTGCCGATTCAGTGTGTTGCCTTCGCCTATAAATAACGGTGTTCGTTGCGACTTTAATTATTCAATGGGACTCTAGGCTAAAATATAGTTCAGCGACCAAACGATCAACTCCGATAAAACCATATCATGAAATCATTCCTCGCGGTTATTTTACTGACGGCACCTCTGCTAAGTAGGGCGGAAACCATCGATGTTTTCTATGGGTCCATCGGGAAAATTACACGGGGTATATACCATGCGTCTTTTGATACCGAGACGGGTCAACTGAATGATGCTAAACTGGTTGCTCTAATCTATAACCCTGGATTCCTGGCCATGGATTCAGATAAAAAATTCCTCTACTCGGTAGGAATTAAAGACAAAATTGACCGCTATTGCATTGCGGCATACGAAATCGGAGAAAATGGAAAATTAATCTACCTAAATTCGAGGGTAACCGGCGATGGAATGGCCGCCCATCTTGCCGTCCATCCATCCAACAAGTTTCTCATGGCCGCTCAATATGGAGGCAGCTCGGTGAGTGTTTTTCCCCTGTATCCCAATGGATCCTTGAGAAACAAATCGCAGCACTTCGAACATAAAGGAGGGTCGAATGTGGTTGCCTCTCGCCAGGACAAGCCACACCCCAACTGGACTGGTTTTTCACCGGATGGAAAATTCTCCTTTGTTCCCGACCTGGGTATGGATCAAATCGTGGTTTACAAGGTGGATGAATCCAATCCATCAATCAGCGAACATGGCCGCTCCCAAGGTATTGCCGGAGGAGGACCGCGCCACATGCGTTTTTCTACGGATGGAAATTACATCTACCTGCTCAACGAGCTGACGCTCTCCGTAACTACGTTTGCCTATAATCGAGACACGGGAACTGCGACGATCAAAAGCACCACTCCCGCCCTGGGCGAGGAAGTAAAATCCGAGCAGAATTATAATTTAGCCTCCGAAATCCTCGTTCATCCCAATGGAAAATTTGTTTATTCGGCCAATTGCGGGCACGACAGCATAACCCTGTACTGGGCGGATCCACAGACCGGACAATTAACGGTCAAACAAGTCGAAAGCGCTGGCGTTACGTTCCCAAGACACATCAATTTGGATCCCACCGGAAAATGGTTGCTGGCCGCGGGCCAATTTTCGAATACCGTTTCAGTGTTTGCGGTAGACCAGGAATCGGGACAGCTGAATCATCAATCGGGAAAGGGCATCCAGGTGCCTCAGCCTACCTGCATTCTATTCAAGTAGTGATAAAGGATCGCAAGTCACAGTTGACGCCTCGATGTAATTTATGAAGTCGGGTTCATGCACCGCAAAACTAGTGTGGTGTAACAGAAATTCCTTATACACATACCGCAGCGATTTTTCGGCCTCATCAAGGCGGCGTATGTCGCTCGGGCCTGAAGGCCCTTGCGACCTGCGCTAACGCAGATCGGCCGAAAAAGCGCGCGGCCCGTAGGGCGAGGTGGCATGAACCCCCTGGCTGTGTTCGCTTTTCGCACAAGGGCCTTCAGGCCCGTGCTGCGAAAAGCAGCCTTGCCAGGCCATTCATGGCACGCTCGTATGTGCCAAGTTATTTCTGTTACACCACACTAGTTGTTTAGGTACGTGAAAACAGTAGCGCGTGCCGCGGCGATCTAACCGAGTCGACGCTTGACAGTCTTTGCCTCGATTGATGCAATTTAACAAGAATTTTCTCGGATGCCTGATAAGGAAACAGTTTCAAATCAAGAGGTGACGTCGATTGCGAAATCGACCAGGATACCATTAAGATATTTTGTCCAAGGTACAATTGTGGCCGCTGCATTGGTTGTCGCGATCGTGGTTGTTTCCAGCCCCGGGGCGGCGGAAGATCCAATGGGCGGATTTAACATGCTGGCCTATCTGGACGAACAAATAGCTACCCAGGAAAACGTTAAAGACGTGCGGTGCTGGAGTTCTTTTTGTAAACTGCAAATGTTTCTCACAGGCGCCCAGATCGAGCAGAGTGCTGAAGCCGAACGCATTGATGCTCATATGAATCTTATTCAGTCAATCCACGAGGATGCCAGGGAGTCCTCGGGAAAGAGATTGATCTCCGAAAAGTCAGTATCGGCGGTCTTGGCGAATCGTTTTCCTCACACCGCGTCTGAGTCGGGAACCTCTTTCGATTTGGGCGGCGATATTGGAAAGATTTCGATCATGGCGGATGCAGTACAGGATTATTCCGACACGGTCGAACCCTGGCGTCTCCTTCAAGCTTGGGCGTCGCGGCGTGTTGACCAACAGGGCAAGCCGACCATAGCTCCACCTTTTTCCGAATCGGCAATCCAGGTTCTGTACGAGTTCCTCCGGACCTACGATCTTGCTGTCCTGAAGCACGCTCGCGCCCTGGCTCAGGAACAGAAGCTTGCGAGTATTGACGACGTGATCATGGCCGAAGCGTTTCAGCTGGAAGAGAAGCTTCAAGGTAGCCTCTGATGAGCGCTCGGTCAGACCCTCCGGTCTCGACGACCGCTCAGTCTGCACGTCGCGGCAGTTGGTTTATTACCTTTATGCTGGTAACTATCCTGATAGGTGGTGCGGCTGTCTGGCGGTTTAAAAATGATCAGAGTAATTTAAAAACGGATACAGACATGCATTTGCCGCGCACCCAGGCTCTCGTGTCGCAAAAGATCGGCTCGTTAACGACCTACAATCAGCCCGTTTCAGAAGAGGAGCTGATTGACTTCTACGCTCAGGTCGTTCAGGGCCGCCAAGTCGAAGCGGATGTGTTCACCACTTTGTCCCGCTGGGTCACTGATCGCCTTCTGCCAGAGCTCTGGCGCGATAGCCAGGCCTTGGAATCATCAGCGACACTCATCACCCATCAGGCGATGTCGACAACCATCCACCGCCGATTTCCGCAAAAGCTGCTCGTCAACGGTGACGTGATTCTGTACCCCGATGATCGAGAATTGCGTCTCGTTGTTTCGGAGCCGCTCCAGGATTTCTTCCGCGATACCGCGTGGAATTGGCGTTGGATATCGTTTTTCTTGCAAGGCCGCTCCGAGGATGAACTTCCTGCTATGAAGGAGCTGGATATATACGCCGCCGAAGAACTCAGTGAATTCCTCTCTGTGCTCGGCGTTGCCGTCATACAGTTGGCCGATCGACACGATGGGCATTCGGACCAACCGATCGACGCAGTTGCCATCGATTCTCTACTTTCCAAACTCATCAACAGACCGATAAGCGAAAAACCGAAACAGACGGATCCCACACCAACCTTTTCAGCGGAAACGAAACGGCAAATCCTGGACTCTATGCCGCGACCGATGTTTCGCGAGGTTACCGAGCAGGCCAAGCTGACTTTCGTGCATAAACCCAATCGAACCCTGTGGCAACGCCGGGCAGATTTGACTGTACCCGTCGGAATCGCGGGCGGCGGTGTCTCGAGCGGTGATTTCGACGGAGATGGACTTCCGGACCTTTACTTCGCTGGCGACGGTGGCGGACGACTGTACCGCAATGTCGATGGCGCGCGACTCGAGCAGGTCAACGCGGGATTGCTCCAAGTGGGTGAAAGCAGAGCGGGATACTTCGTGGACTACGACAACGACGGCGATCAAGATCTGTTCATAACATTCGTCGCAGGGAGCAACCGGCTTTATCGCAACGACGGAAACGGGAAATTCCAGGACGTGACGAAACAATCCGGCTTGACCGATAAACAAGGGGCGACAACCCATGAGGCTGTCTGGTTCGATATGAACAACGACGGTCTGTTGGATGTATACACGGCCAACTTCGGCGACTGGCTCAATGGTGATGTTCCAACCCTGGGGAGGATCAATACCAACGGCGGCCCAAATCGGCTTTATCGACAAAAAATCGATCAGGGAAAACGCGTGTTTGAAGAAATCGGAGAAGAGTTCGGTGTCGATGATCGAGGCTGGACACACTGCGTAGGAGCCTGGGACTTCGACCAGGACGGGTACTTGGATCTGTTCTCACTCAACGATTTCGGTGCCAGCTTGGTCTATCGAAACATCAACGGGGAAGGCTTTGCCGAGGTATCACGCGAGGTCCACTTGGACGTCACCTACAACGCAATGAATTTTACCTTGTTGGACCTGGACCACAGCGGCCATCCGGCCATCTACATCAGCCAGATCATGAAGCTGATGCATCGGCAAAGATATCGCAAGCCGACTGAACAGACGGAGATCGAGTTTTCCGAGGAAAACCTGAAGAACCTGCGTGCCCTGGTAATGAATCGGCTCTACCTCCGACAGTCGAACGATATGGGGGACGGGATTTTTGAGGACGTGCATGGCCAGCGGTTCGAGCCGGCCGAGCTTGGTTGGGCATGGGATGCCAGCGCTTTTGACTACGAAAACGATGCCGATCTCGACCTGCTGATTTTGAACGGCACCGAAAGCAACATCCCGACTTACCCAAACGAACAACGGATGAAGCACATTGGTGGCCGAGCATTCGTGTCGCAATACTCTAACGAACGTAACGTGTGTTACTTCTCCCAGGACGGATTCTTCTACAATGTCTCCGAGCGTTGTCCCATCTCGTATACCGGAAACTCGCGAGGTTCCTGTTTCTTCGATTTTGACGGCGATGGAGACCTGGATGTCGCGATCAACGACTACAACGCTCCCGCCCGCCTGTTTCTGAACGAACAATCCACTGGAAACCATTGGATTCGATTTCACCTTGATGGAGTCGTTTCTAACCGTGACGCGATCGGCGCTCGTGTGGAGATTCAATTTGCCGACCAGAAGCGATTCGACCAAGTGGTTTCGGGCTCCGGATTTCTCTCTCAGAATTCGAGAGAACTGCACTTCGGTCTGGGCACCGCGGAAACGGTAGGTCGAGCCATTGTAATCTGGCCGTCCGGAGTGCGAACTGAATTGTCCGACTTGGAGAGCAACAGAGTTCACGTTGTCCAAGAAGAGCTGCCTTAAAGGAAAATTGTTTTGCCAGGATCGTTTATCTGCCGTCCTTGTTAACATTCTACGTTTGACCCGAATGGCCCTTGATCGAGTTTTTTACCTCTTCTCTATATTGAGATGCTGTCAACAATGCGGGGCGCGTTTCAAAGATGATTGATGAAGGAAAGACCCTGGAGAAATCTACAGGGTTTAACCCAAATACGCCTCGTAGAGAAGGCCTTGCTTTTGCAGGCATCGCAGACCTTTCCGAAACTCGGGATCGAGCAGCTGACCCTGCTTGGGCTGTGTGTGGGAATTGGGAATCTCGGGGCTCGCATCCCAGCCAACGTTGTGACCTACGCCGCGAAAACGGCCCGGACTCGCTTCGCCATGTGCCTCCAGGATCGGGGTCACCGCGTCTCCCAGCCGTAGATCGGCATAGCTGATAATGGCCGCGCCGCAATTCATTCGCCGGCTGCTGCGGGACAGATATCTCTCCGCTAGCCCATCGACATATTCCGTTCCCCGACGGGCCTCATGGCTATGGGGCCCGTCTCCCGGCCGGTCCCAAAGATGATGGTGAGCATCGCAGATCATTTTATCATTACGTATATTCGGAAGGATTAAAAAAGCCGACCTGCCCCGCGCAGGGTAGGTCGGCGAAAAAACTGAGTATATTCAGATTCGGTTAGAAACTGAACGTATTGGTCAGGAAGATATCTTTCGGAGGGGGATTGCGCACGACGGAGATTTCCCCATCCGGATTCCTTCTCACCGGAATATAGTCATCGGTTCCATAGGCGTTGCGAATGTTCAGCTGAATCTTCCAGCGGACCTTGTCGGACCAGAAGAAGAAAGGCCTCGAGTAGTATGCAAACAAGTCGAACCAGTACTCACTTTCACCGAAGAACGGTTTGCTGATGTCGTCGATGATGGCGCCTGTTGCGGGATGTAGCGTCTTGGCGTAACCGATAGATACCTCATCCTGCCAGCGGTAAACGCCACCGACGCCGACCCCTTTCAAGGGACCTTCCAGGAAGTCGTAAGCGGATATGACGTTCCAGCGCCATTTCACCTGTTCCCCGGAAACCGTTCCATCCCTAGCAACCGCATTCAGGAGTGACGCGAGTATTTGATTCTCAAAGTCGAGGCCTACGGTAAGAGGTTCATCCGGATTTATGAGACTAGGTTGCGCCTGCAAATTCCAGAGACCTGCAGACATCAAATTCTGTTGATATTCCCGAGCAGCTGCCAATGCCACAGGGGCGGTATTGCTGGTGATCGTTTCCTGCTCGCCGCCACTGAGGGCGATGCGCCAGTTTGGCGTAATGTTGCCTATCAGTTCGATTTCAGTGCCTTCGGAGACAAACTCGCGTGTCGCAGTCTTCCCGTTTATGCGATCCACCGTTAAGACCGCGGCGGGATCGGGCAGGGCCGGCTCGTAGCGGCGGTTGTTGAGCGATCTAAACGGGTCCGCGTTGGCAAACGCATCGATGATTTGCGCGTAGGAGGTGAAATTCCCCGACGAACCTCCAGGTATATTGTCGGAGTGGGCGATTATGGTGTCGAAATCGTTCCCTTTTATCCACTGTTGGGCCCAATTCTTCTCGGACAGGCCTTCCCCGAATTCGCTGACCAATCGATCCAATCCGCCAGCGGGGTCGTAATCCGAGACCACCATATCATATTTGCTGATACGCAAGGAAAGGGCCCCTTCGAGGAACTCGAAGGTAACGCCAACTTCTTCCGTGGTCGCGGTTGGCGGGGGTATGATTTCCCCGCGGACATTACGCGCTGTGGAGGTGGGCTGGAAGCTGTCCGACTCGTTGTAGTGCAGGCTGACCCCCATCCAATCTCCTATCCATTCCTCCGGAATGTGGGCTACGAGGCTTCTGGTACCGGTGTTCCCCTTTATTTTCGGGTCAGGGTCACCGAACTGAAACTGCTCCGGCAAGGGGAAGCCTTTATCATCCCTTCCGAAACCTTTTTTGGCCCGGGTGACGGACTCGTCCTCTCTCCAGCCGACCAAGGATACGACGTGGCCGTCAAGCCATCTGCCTTGCCAGGCCAAGGCCTGCGAATCGATGACCTGTTTCGTTAGGCTCCCCACTTGGACGATAAGGTCACGGTGGATGAAGGAATTGTAAAACATGGGATCGAGGCCACTGCGAGGATCGTAAGTGGCCGGATCGGCGCCCCCTGCTGGATTGACCAGGGGGCCCTGCGGCTCAAACGGGTTATCGGGATCTGCTCCATCGCGATCGTTCCACATGATGAAAAATTCTTCGTCGGCCGCGGGATGCCGCCCTTTAGGGGCTTGTATCCGAACGTCATCGAAGCTGGAAAGGCCCCTAATGTCGTCGCTCACGTAGATTTTCAAGAGCGTGGCGCGACTTCCGGAGCGGCTAATCAGGCCCCCTCCCATGATGTCGCGGGCGGTGCGAGAGGCCGGATTGGTAATTCCATCGTCCCACCGACCGCGGCGGTCGAGATTGACGTAATCGATGGTCTGCTCGTTCCAAAGGCCGGTAAACAAATGGCTTCCCAAGTTTGACATCCAGCCTTCATTTTCCGTGAAGTCTAATTCATAGAAGGCTGTGGTCCGCTGGGATTCCCGGTTCCACTTGTTTTCCCGCTGTTCGGTTTCCGCATGGCCGTGGATGCGGCCTACATTGGGATTGGGCTGGTCGTTGGGCAGGTACTCATTTATGTCGACGTTAAGGCCGAACCAGTCTCCATACGCCGAGTTGCGCTTGTTGAAGTATTCCTGCTCATCGTAGGCGAACTCGATACCGCCCTTGCCGTCGAACAATTGCTGTTCGAGGGTGAGGTTCAAGGCGTCGAAATCCATGAAGGAGCTGGCAAACGATCCGGCCGCGTTGACTCTAGGATTGTCCAAGACGTTGCGATTCATGATGACCGGGACTTCGAAACCGCGTCTCCAGGCGCCTGAGCCTCTCCTCTATACACGCTGTCAGAGACTTGGGCCCCGTAAAAACCCCGCCCGTGGAATTCACCCGAGCAGCATTCGGATAGGAACCATTGGACCTGTTGAACTTGGCCTTGCACTTCCGGACGACCCGGCATTCCGATGGTAGGCTCGGTTGAATTGATATCCGCATAAACCAAGGCCATACCGCCGAGAGAACTGCCAACGTAAGCGTTGGCTAAGTTAGTGCCCACCCAGCCGTAGCGCCTACCGTCTGGCCGTTCTCCAATTGTAAACTTGGGTACAAAGGGTGCGTCTCCGGTGCCGTCGACAAATCCCGCAATGTTCACACCCGTTAGTTCCTCGATGAAGGCCACCTTGTGCGCATGGCGTGTAGCGTCGAACCAGTCGCTGATTTCATCTTTGGGAGGAATTGTTCGCACGGGACTGGATTTAATGCGGCCATCTTCCCAATTGGCCCTCAAGATGGTTCTGCCTAGGAAGTTGGAACCTTCATTCTCCGCCAGTATCGCCGTAAGCGCTACAGAGACGCGCTTGTCGTTCTTGAACGAGGGCTCCTGGTGGAAATTGTAATCTTCGTTCAAGTAGTTGAGCCTCAGCGCCAAACGGTCTTCGACGAGTACCCTGTTGTAGTCGCCCGTATACCGATAGGAGCTTCTTTCGCCAAGACGAATGCCGACCTGACCGAAGTCTTTGGCTAGGCTAGCTCGCTTGGTGGTGTTGTTGATAATGCCAGCGGGAGAGCCCGTTCCGAAGAGAATGGCGTTAGGGCCCCGGTTGATGGTGACCCTCGTCGTATTGTAGGAATCGAAGGGCATCTCGGATTGGAAGAAATCGCGCGTGACAGTAGCTCCCTGCAGCCCCCGAATTCTCTGAGCCCTCAAGTGCGGTATTGCCCGCAGGACTCTGATGTCTCCTAATCCATTACCCGAGTAATTTCCCTGCTCGCCCAAGATTTCGGTGTTCAAACCGTAGGCCAGAAGGGTGGCGGCGTCCGTGGCCCCGGTGTCATTGAGAAACTCTTGCGTGATGACTTGAATCCCGGCCCCTACATCGCGCAGGTCCGTTTTAATCCGGGTTCCGGCCAGGGTAGAGAGGGCTTGATAGCCTATGGCCTCATCTTCCTGAATTGTGAAAGCTCGAAAATGCTTTCGTCATCATCTTCGTCATCTTGAGCGTAGGTGGCGATGAACGGCGCTAACAATGCAACGCAAACTGTTTTTAGATAGGATGTTGTTTTCATATTTTTCGGTTCTATGTCGGTTTAGGCTAGTCGTGCGCGAAAGACGCCTTTGAGATAGTGCTAGACCATTAAGATTGTTTGTCTGAGATAAACACAACAGAGCGACGACTGATCTTTTGCACCTGAAAATCACCGAATGCAAGCAAAAAAGTATAAATTCAGGGAAATTGTGATCCTTTTCGCCATTTTGCCTGATGAAAGAGGATGTCATTCATCTGATTTTTTGCCACGATAATGCCCAGGTCTGGTATTCACGGTCCGGAGACAACGGTCAATCCCGGCAGCGCCAGACAGGGGATCCCGCGCTTGGAAATGAAGCTCAAAGTACTATTGCCTACCTGCTTATTCATACTTTAAATATTTCCAAGTCGGAAGGATTGCAACAGACAGATGAACATCAGTTATTTTTTTCGAATTTGCTGTTTGATAGCAGTAGCGTTGCCTGTTGGCAGATTACCTGCGGAAAGCGATAGACCCAACGTCCTGCTCATCTCCATCGATGATATGAACGATTGGACCACCCTTTTCGATAAATCCAATCCAATCAAAACGCCCAATTTGCAAAGACTGGCCGTCCGCGGAACATTCTTCGCACGCGGCTACTGCAACTCCCCAGCCTGCAACCCATCACGAGCATCCCTCTTGAGTGGAGTTCGGCCCTCCACCAGCGGCGTTTACAACAACAGCAGTAATTGGAACAAGGCTATGCCTGATGTGACCATTCTGCCACAACATTTTAAAAATCAGGGTTACAAAACCTATGCCTCCGGAAAGATTTTTCATCACCATGGCGCCGCCTTCTTTCGTTACGAAGCCTTTGATGAATATTCAGAATTCCCAACGAAGCAACCGGACCGGCCCATGCCGCCGAATGGCAATATGAACGGTATTGAGCAATGGACCCGCCAAGATGGAAGACAGAGCCCCGTCAGTCGAAACTTTGACTGGGGCGTCTATCCGCCCGAGGAAGATTTCCATATCGACAATCGTACGGTCGATTGGGCCATCGACAGAATTGAAAGCGCGAAAGAACCCTTCTTCATAGCCACAGGTATCTATCGGCCTCACATGCCATTTTTCACGCCTCAGAAATGGTATGACCAATACCCATTGGATGAAATTGATAAACCGGTCATCAAAGAAGATGATTTAGAGGACGTGCCTGAATCGGGAATCAAAATGCTAAGAGCCCGTGCTTTCATGAGCACCTTTGCCGCTGAAAAAACACGGGATCCGGAAATATTCGTTAAGGCAGTACGCGGCTATCAGGCAGCATCGAGTTTTGCAGATTACAAGGTAGGTCAATTATTGGATGCTTTGGATGCCAGTGGAAAAGGGAACAATACCATGATCGTTCTCTGGTCCGACCACGGTTTTCATGTTGGCGAAAAAGAAAACTGGGAGAAATTCGTTCTTTACGAAAAAGCGACTCATATTCCTTACATCATTGTAGCGCCCGGTTTTAAAATAGGCCAAGTCAGCTACCGACCGGTCTCACTCATTGACCTCTACCCTACCCTGGTTGAACTTTGCGGACTCCCAAAACCGGACCACCTTGAAGGCGAAAGCCTGGTTCCGCTGTTACAAAATCCAAAAGCCAAAAGGAACCCCGCTATCATCACCTACGGCCGGGACAATCATGCGGTACGTAGCGACCGCTACCGATACATCCGATACGCAAATGGAGAGGAAGAACTCTACGATACGGAAAATGACCCGCATGAGTGGCACAATCTGGCAAGTCTTGCGAGCAGTCGCAAAATAATGGACGAATTAGCCAAATGGATTCCCCAAACAAACGCCAAACCAATTGAGGCCGCCCAAAAATGACACGAACTCTCGCTTTTATCCTATTCCTTTCGCTTTTTCCGTTCGTAGCCGTATCGGCAACCAACGTTCTCCTGATTGTTTCGGAGGATAACGGGCAGGAACTTGGTTGTTATGGAGAACCCTATGTAAAAACGCCAAACCTCGATAAATTGGCCTCCGAAGGGGTTCTCTTCAAGAACGCCTATGTAGCCCAAGCCGGATGCAGTCAGTCGAGGGCCTCATTCCTGACCGGCCTGTTCCCACACCAAAACGGCCAGATTGGTTTGGCGACCTGGAAATTTCGGATGTATGATAACAACACTCCGAATATCGTGCGCAGCCTGAAAGAGGCTGGTTACCGCACAGGAATCATAGGTAAACTTCACATCAACCCCGAATCAGCCTTTCCCTTCGATTTTGAAGCCATAGGCAAATCCAACTTCAGCCGCAAGGATCTGCCAGGCTACGCGAGGGAAGCGAAGGCTTTCATCAATGCTGCGGATGCGCCCTTCTTTCTCAGCATCAACTACCCTGATGCTCATAGACCCTTTATTCCTCAAGTGGATGGTCTACCGCAAAAGCCCCTAACCGGGAACGAAGTTGAGCCACTGGACTATTTTGGCATTGATAATCCACAGCTCCGACAACAAACCGCTGATCACTACAATTGTATGATGCGGTTGGATGCGCTCATTGGAGATTTACTACAAGTCCTCGAAGAAAGCGGAAAAGCCAAGGGTACGTTCGTTGCTTATTTCGCAGACCATGGGGCCGACATGCTTCGAGGAAAGCGCACTTCCTATGAAGGCGGCACGAGAATTCCCTTCATTATCCGGTGGCCCGGCCGGACGAAAACCCAACTCGTATCCACTGAGCTGGTTTCGCTCCTTGATTTGGTACCCACGTTATTGGAAGCCACTGGCGCCGCCCCCATTCCAAATTTGCCGGGCAAGTCTCTCATGCCCTTGATGAAGGGCCGGAAAACGGAATGGCGCACCCACCTGTTTACGGAGTTTCACCTTCATTCCGCCCAAAATTTCTACCCTCAACGCACCATCAGGAATGACCGCTACAAGCTCATTTTGAACCTGATGCCAGGCAGGATAAACCCCGGCAACCAATTTACCAAAAACCGTTTCTTTGAGGATTTAATTTCAACGATCGATCAGGCGCCGGACCCCGTCCGCTCCGCATACCACAATATGGAGCGACCCCCAAAATTCGAGCTCTACGACCTCAAAGAAGATCCATACGAATTCAACAACCTGGCAGAAGATCCCAACTATTCAGATATCCGATCCGACCTGGAGAAACGACTGGATACTTGGAGGCATGAGACGAGGGACCCAATGCTGAAACATATCAATCTACTTCTCTTAAAGGAAGAAGTGGATGCCTGTTTCGTGGAGGGCCAACCCGACAAAGCCAAACTCACTCTGACCTACCCGAATTATTTTTTTGATCGGCGATGAGGCCCTACCCAAATGAATCGAACCTATATTATTCTAATCTTCACAATTCTTCCTTTTTCAGTTTCCGCGATAGAAGAAGCCATGCTCTTCAAATCCGGAGAGGAAGGTTATTCCAATTATCGAATTCCAGCCTTGATTACGACGAAGGGCGGCTCCCTCCTGGCATTTTGTGAAGCCCGCAAGTACCACCGTGGCGATAGCGGCGATATCGACCTCATCGTCAAGCGATCCACCGACAACGGCAAAACCTGGTCAAAGCCAATCGTGGTTTGGGATGCCGGAGAGGAAACAGCGGGCAACCCCTGCCCAGTTGTGGACCAAAGAACGGGCCGGATCATCAACCTTATTTGTTGGAACCTCGCGAGTGACCACGGTCGGGACCTCCATAGGGGAACGGCGAAAGATACACGCCGTGTGTATCAAACGCATTCCGATGACGACGGCTTGACCTGGACGGAACCCAAAGAAATTACAACCAAGGTGAAACACCCAACCTGGTGGTGGTATGCCACCGGCCCTGGGATCGGAATACAGCTCGAAAAGGGACCGAACAAAGGAAGATTGGTTATCCCGGCCAACCACACAGCTGAAGGCTATTTTGGTGCGCACACTCTCTACAGCGATGACGGTGGTGAGACATGGAAGGTAAGCAGTATTATCAAACCCACTACCAACGAGAGCCAGGTAGTAGAATTGTCCGATGGCCGGCTCATGATGAATATGCGCTCTCAAGGGTTTCCCGAAACACCTAGACCCAGGGATGGATACCGATCCATTTCATACAGTAGCGATGGGGGTGAAACCTGGTCGGAACCGGAATTCGACGACGAGTTGGGAGATCCGCGCTGCCAGGCCAGTCTCATCCGTTATGATGAACACCGCCTATTATTTTCCAACCCCAGTCCACCCATAAAAGCAGAACGCGGAGAGCGTATCCGAATGACCGTCCGACTAAGCCACGATGATGGCGATACCTGGCCTTTTGAATTATTGATTAACGAAGGCCCATCTGCCTATTCCTGCTTAACAAAAATTCCAGACGGATTGGTGGGGCTTCTTTACGAGAAAAACACGGACATCGTTTTCTCAAAATTCGCCATTCAGGAGCTTTAACCCGCATGTCTCACTACCGAACGCAACACCCCGCCAATTTTCTACTGCGCCTAAACTTGATGTTATCCTTGGCCTTGGCTGAAATCGCTACCAATTGTAGCGTCGTGGCTGCGGACAGGATGGACAGGATGGCCAAGATCTCATAAAATTAGTCCATTAATTCCAAGACTTGGCATGGCAGGAATGGTAGGCTGTAATTCTTTTCTATTTCCTTGATTCATGAAAACGTTGTGCTTTCTTCTTCTGGCTGTTTCGGTAACCTCGGTTTATGCGGCTCCGCTTAAGCTGGTTCAAGACGAGAAGGCTCAGACCATCTCCGTATTCAGGCCCAACGGGGATGAGGCCATCCTGGTGCAAAACGCCCGCTCCGACCATCGGCCCTACCTGCATCCGATTGTAGCGCCGGACGGAAATGGAATCCTCACCGAGTACAGCCCTGGGCATCACCCTCACCAGACCGGCCTCTACTGGGGATTCACCCGGGTGAATGGACGTGACTATTTCCACAATCCGTCCGATGGCTACTGGAAGTTGCTTGAGGCCAATATCCTCGCGGCAGAAGGGGACGTTGTTCAGTGGGAGACCATTTACCATCTGCTCGACGAAGAAGGAACAGCCCTCATGGAGGAAACGCAGGTATGGTCGATGCGAGACCTGGGGGACCAGTATTTCGTCGATCTCATCTGGTCCGGAAAAGCTCACACCGACATCACGATATCCGAGTACAATTACGGAGGCCTGTTTCTGCGGATGCCCTACCAGAGAGGCATCACCGAAGGGGAAGCCACCAACAGTACCCGTCAGGTCAATCGAAGGGCGGAGGGGCAGCGCGCATCCTGGGTCAATGTGGGCATGCAAATCGAGGGACGCGATCCCGACGATTGGGGGCACATCGCGATTCTCGACCACATTGATAATGACGCCTATCCAACCCCCTGGCGGGTGGACAGGCAACTGGGTATAGGTCCTGCTCGTTCCCGACTCGGTGACTGGCACATCGAGGCCGGGGAGGTTGCTACCTACAAGCACCGGCTAATCGTTTATACCGGCCGACTGAATGACATTCACATGCATGAGGACTGGTTGGCCTATACCGGCCAAAGGAACACCAATGCGGAGTGGATCCAAGCTCGGGAGGAAGCCAAGCGAGCAGTGTTTCTTACGGGAGAACAAGCAATTGCAAAGATGACGGTTCCTGAAGGTATGGAAGTCACTTTGGTTACTTCGGAGCCGCAGATCACACAGCCTCTGGCATTCTGCTACGATGACCGCGGTCGATTGTGGATTGCCGAGAATCGGGACTATGAAACGCGGCGATCCGGTTTTTCCAATGACGGGGAGAGCCGCATTCTCATCCTGGAAGATGAGGATGGTGATGGAAAAATGGATACCAGAAAAGTATTCATGAAAGGCATTCCCTTTCCTTCGGCCATCGCTGTCGGTTTTGATGGACTCTGGCTGGGAGCGCCGCCGAATCTCCTGTTTGTTCCGGACCGGGATGGAGATGACCAAGCCGATGATGAAATTGAAGTGCGCCTGACCGGTTGGGGTATTCGTGATCGTCACGAAGTATTGAACAGTTTCATATGGGGACCCGATGGTTGGCTCTACGGTTGTCAGGGATTTGCCACTCCTTCCACGGTGGGTAAACCGGTTGATGGAGGACGCATCTACAAGAAAGGGGATCCATTTCCTATAAACCAGGAAGTCGTCGATGGCCAGTTTATCGATGGTGGCGTGTTTCGCTATCATCCCATCAAGGATCGCTTTGAAATCGTGGCCCACGGATTCAGCAATCCTTGGGGATTGGACTTCGATGACACCGGGCAGGCATTCATTTCGGCCTGTGTAATTCCCCATGCCTGGCACATTGTGCAAGGTGGGGTTTTCCACCGCCAGGGAGGCAGGCACATAAACCCTCATGTCTACTCGGATATCAAGACCATCGGGGATCACCGGCACCGTTCGGCCCACGGGGGAGCCCGCGTTTACCTGGCAGATCTTTTGCCAGATGAGTATCACGGTCGGCTCTTCATGGCTAACATCCACGAGCACGCTCTCCTTTCGGATATTTTAGTGCGTAATGGTTCCGGCTTTATCGCCAAACACGGCGACGATACGGTCCTGGCCAATGATCCACAATGGATTGGCTTCAGCCTGGAGATCGGTCCGGATGGCGCTGTTTACATGCTGGACTGGCACGATGCCGACATCTGCGGCAATGACGTGAACGACAAAGACACGGGACGGGTTTACCGCTTGGCGCCGGAAGGCACGCCGTATCCCACAAACTTTGATCTGAAAACACTCAGCGACCGGGAACTGGTTGAAATGCAGTTGCACAAAAATGACTGGTACGTTCGCCGGGCTCGCGTCATCCTGCAGGAGCGTGCCGGGGAGAACGGTCTTTCCCGGAATGAGCATATGCGCCTTTGGGAGATGTTTAAGACCCAATCAGACACTGGCAGAAAATTGAGAGCTTTGTGGGCGCTGCATGTGACGGGTGGAATTTCCCGGAAACACCTGACCGGGATGCTGAGGCATGATGATGAATACATACGTGCTTGGGCGGTTCAGTTGCTTTGTGAAGATAAAGATCCCGGGGAAGCGGCTTTGACCGAATTTACCGAGTTGGCAAATTCGGATCCATCACCGGTCGTTCGCCTCTACCTGGCTTCAGCTCTGCAGCGCATCCCCAAGGCAAGTGTCTGGGACATAGCAGCCGGTCTGTTGAGTCACGCCGGGGACGCCGATGATCACAATATTCCCAAGATGGTCTGGTACGGTGTTGAGCCGCTTGTACCTGAGAATCCGGTAGGAGCAATGGAAGTGGCCTCAAACAGCCAGATTCCACTCGTTTCTCAATTCATTGCCCGTCGTGCCACTTCGGGCAGGTTGCTCGAGTCTGTCGTAAATGCGCTGGCTGCTTCCAGCTCTTCCGCGATTCGTAAGGTTTTACTCGAAGGGATGCGCGATGGGCTTCTCGGTCAACGTGACCTGGCGGCTCCGGCGAATTGGCCCAGCCTGGAAAGTGAATTGTTGAAGGACGCGGATATGAAAAATCTGACTCTGCAGGTGGGACAGCTCTTTGGAAGCGCCGAAGCGGGAAAGATTCAACTGGTTGAACTGAATGATCCCTCGACGCCCATGGAGCGACGCCAGGAAATCCTTCGCACCTTCGCTCAGGTGATATTTCCACCGGCTATTGAATCGATTCTGGGATACGTTGAAGATTCCGATCTCAGGTTGGATGCCCTGAGAACACTTGCGTCCTATGAAGAAAGAGGGATTTCGGAAACCATTCTGGCTAATTACTCCGAGTATACCGCGGATGAAAAAATGGTGGCCTTGCAAACTTTGGCTACCCGGCGCGGTAGTGGCCTATACTTGTTGAACGCACTCAGACGCGGTGTAGTACCGCGCAGTGATGTTTCAGCGGTGACCGCTCGACAAATGCGCCGTGTGGTTGGGCCCAACTTTGTCGATTGGTGGGGACCTATGGAAAACCTGGAGAAGGACAAACAATTGGCCATCGATCGTTATAAGTTCCTTCTTACCGATGAATATTTATCCCATGCAGACGTAACAAACGGGAAAGCGGTTTACGCGGCTGTCTGCGCATCTTGTCACAAGATGTACGGTGAAGGCACAGAAATTGGTCCCGATATAACCGGTTCCAATCGCGCCAACCTGGATTATATACTGACCAATACGGTCGATCCGAATGGGGAGGTAGCGGAGTCCTACCAACTCGTAACCATAACCACCCAGGATGGGCGCACCTATGCCGGCAATGTTTACAGTGAAGATGATCAACGAGTGACCCTGCGGTTGATCGGACAAGACGTGATCATCGCCAAGCCCGACATTCTTTCCCGTCAGACTTCACCCATGTCGATGATGCCTGAGGGACTGCTCAATACCCTTTCCGATACGCAGGTACGCGATCTGATTGGCTATCTGGGAATCACTCATCCCATAGAATAGTGATGAAAGGATTGTTTGCGACCTTTGTCCTGCTGGTCTGGCTCCACGGCCTGGCTTTCGCTGAACGTCCCAATATTCTCTTTTGCATATCCGATGATCAATCCTGGGCGCACACCGGGGCCAACGGAGACCCGGTCATCAAGACCCCGGCCTTTGACCGGGTAGCCCGGGAAGGCCTGCGCTTTATCCATTCATTTTGTGATGCCCCGACCTGCGGACCTTCACGTAGCGCCATTTTGACGGGCCAATCGATTTGGCGGCTGGAGGAAGCGGGCAATATCCACAGCACCTTGCCGGCTAAATTCGCTACCTACACGGAGTTGCTGCTGGATGCGGGCTACAAGGTTGGGTCTACAGGCAAAGCGTGGAGTCCCGGACGATTGGAACCGGGTGGCCGGACAGAGAACCCTGCTGGGACACTCTATGCCGGGAGGACGCTCGAACCTCCTTTCAGAGGCATACGCAATGTAGATTATGCCGGAAATTTTGAGGACTTCATGGCTGAGGTGGATGAGGATGAGTCCTTTTGCTTCTGGCTGGGAACGAGCGAACCCCATCGTTTTTTCGACGATGGGGCGGGACTGGCGACCGGAAAGGATCTCAGCAAGATTGTCGTGCCCGCAGTTTTTCCGGACAACGAAATCGTGCGTAGCGACATCGCGGACTACCTCGTGGAGGTTGAGCATTTCGACAACATGGTGGGGCGCGCGCTGGCAACCTTGGAAAAACGCGGTCTCCTCGACAACACTATCGTAGTGGTAACGAGTGACCACGGGATGCCTTTCCCGAGAGCCAAAGCAAGTCTCTACGACTTGGGATCACGCGTGCCCTTGGCTATCCGTTGGCCCAAAGGGATTCGCGACCCCGGCCGAACCGTGGATTCCTTCGTCAACCTGAGCGACCTCGCTCCCACCTTTCTGGAAGCGTGCGGACTCGAGCCGCCTGGCATGATGAGCGCCCGAAGCATGATGGACCTGTTCGCCAATATGGAAGCGGGAGTTCGGCCCGCTGCCTACATTGCCATGGAACGACACGATGGCTGTCGAGCGGGCGGAAAAGGGTATCCTTGCCGGGCGATTCGTAGAGCGGACTACCTGTATATTTATAACTTCGAGCCAACGCGCTGGCCTTCGGGTTCGCCGGACGCTTCAGTGTGCGCGCGAGCTATACCATACGGGGAAATCGATTCTTCGCCCACCAAGACTTTTATGATGGAGAATCGAAGTACTCACGGAATCGCTGATCTGGCAGAGCTTTCCTTTGGCATGCGCCCCGCGGAGGAGTTGTACGACTTGAAGAATGATCCCGAACAAATGGTGAATGTGGCCGGCTCCACAGATTATGAGCCCATACGCGGCCAGCTTCGCGAGCAGTTGTTCGCTCATCTGAGGAAAACTGAAGATCCACGCGTGGTGGGTGGTAAGGTAGACTGGGACTACTATCCCTACTACGGACGTATTCGAACAGAAGGTTGGACCGTAGACAATAAACCGGAGGACGCCCTTTAAAACGATCCCATACAGATAACCCTTGGCGCGGGGGCGATGACTCAAGCCGGCGTTTGAACCTCCCCCGATTTTGTGGACACGAACAGCGCAGTCTGAGAGAGATCATTAGACATGCCAAGAACCCACAGAACCTATGATGAGGAGTTCAAACGTCGAGCCGTTGAACTCTATTTGCACAGTAACAA
This sequence comes from Opitutales bacterium, assembly GCA_965218995.1. Classification (GTDB taxonomy): domain Bacteria; phylum Verrucomicrobiota; class Verrucomicrobiia; order Opitutales; family UBA2995; genus JAABVD01. The sequence continues at coordinate 947,320 of CBDCML010000003.1, read as the reverse complement.
CAGCCTCAAGCAGGTGGCCCGTGAACTGGGGATTTCCGATGGGAGCCTCAGGAAGTGGCGCAAGGATCTCTTCGGGGACCCCTCCGACCAGCAGGGACTTTCCCGCCCCTTGAACGATCCCGAAGAGATGGCCCGCGAGATCCGTCGGCTAAACCGGGAAAACGCTTACCTGCGTCGCCAGCGAGAGATCTTAAAAAAAGCCGCGAGCATACTGGCCGAGGACCCGCAGCTGGGTATGCGCTGATCGATCAAATGCGGGCAATCTATAGAGTGGTTGAACTTTGTCAGGCGCTGGCTGTGAGCAGGAGTGGTTATTACCGATGGCACAGGGGTAAGGCGGGAGCGCGCCGCCGCCAAAATCGGCTCCTCCTGAGCGAAATCAAACGGATCCATGCCGACCGGCACACCCGCTGTTACGGTAGTCCTCGCATGAGCGTGGAGCTCAACCAGCGGGGTTTTCGCTGCTCGGTTAACCGGGTGGCCCGGCTGATGAAGCAAAATGCTCTAAAAGCCTGTAGGGGTAGCCCCTTCCGGCCCAAGACGACCCGGCAGGATCCCCGCAGCCTCCCAGCGCCCAACCGTCTGGCCGAGGCTCCGGACCCGACCGGGCCCGGCCAAATCATGGTCAGCGACATCACCTACATCCCCACTCGGCAAGGCTGGTTGTATCTAGCGGTCGTGATGGACCTCTTCGGCCGCGTAATTCAGGGCTACAAGGTGGCCGAGAGCCTGGCCTCCGGTCTGGTCGTTTCAGCCCTTCACCAGACCAGGAATCGAGTGGGAGGTTTTCACAAAGCCCTCTTTCATTCAGATCGTGGCTGCCAGTATACCAGTCACCAAGTGCGGCAGCAATTGAACGACTTTGGTTGGATTCAGAGCATGAGCGCGCTAGGATACTGTTACGACAACGCCGCTTGCGAGAGCTTCTTTGCCTCCCTCAAAAGCGAATGCTTTCCCCAAAACGGCGTGTTCGAATCCAAGCAGCAGGCCCGCCTGGCCATCTTCGATTACCTCGAGACTTTTTATAACAAACGTCGAAGGCACAGCACCCTGGGATACCTTTCACCAGAAGCATTTCTTCAAAAACACTTCCAAAATCAAAACCATAACCTAACATGAACATACGCTACGCTGTTCGTGTCCACAAAATCGGGGGAAGACCATTTTTTCGTTTTGGCTGCGTTCGCTTTTCGCTTTAACCGTATTTGCGTTTTGGATTTACGAAACGAACGCGCGTCCGAATATCCTTTTCTGCATTTCCGATGACCAATCTTGGGCCCATACCGGCGCCAATGGCGACCCGGTGGTCAAGACGCCCGCTTTTGATCGTGTAGCGGCGGAAGGACTACGCTTCGTCAATTCATTCTGCGATGCTCCGACCTGCGGTCCTTCCCGCAGCGCCATCCTTACCGGGCAGCCCATATGGCGCCTCGAGGAAGCGGCCAATATTTGGAGTACGCTGCAAGCTAAGTTCGCGACCTATACCGAGGAACTGAAAAGGGCCGGTTACAAGATCGGCTATACCGGAAAAGGCTGGGGTCCCGGACGCCTGCAACCCGGGGGTAGGACCGAGAATCCCGCGGGGCCCGTCTTTAGGGGCAGAACGCTGGAACCTGCTTTTAGAGGGATTCGCAACACGGATTACGCCGGAAATTTCCAAGACTTCATGGCAGAGGTGGATGAGAAACAGTCGTTCTGTTTCTGGCTAGGAACCAATGAGCCGCACCGTAGGTTTCAAGACGGCGCCGGAATTGCAACCGGCAAGGATCCTTCCAAGGTTCAGGTGCCACCCATTTTTCCGGACAACGCCATCGTTCGGAGCGATATTCTCGACTACCTGGTAGAGGTTGAGCACTTTGATTCCATGGTTGCACGCGCAATTGCGCTTTTGCAAGAACGTGGGTTGCTGGATCATACCATCGTTGTGGTAACGAGCGATCACGGCATGCCATTTCCTCGGGGCAAGGCGACGGTGTATGATGACGGATCGCGTGTTCCCCTGGCGATTCGTTGGCCGAAAGGGATCAAGGGTCCTGGCCGGTCCGTGGACGATCCTGTCAATTTGAGCGACTTGGCGCCGACCTTCCTGGAAGCGGTGGGCCTGAGCGTTCCGGAAATGATGATCGGGCGTAGTCTCATGGGTCTGTTTGCGACCGCCCAGCCTGCGGAATGGGACGCCGCTTACATTGGCTTTGAACGACACAGCGGCGCTCGGGCGGGCGGAAAGGGCTACCCATGCCGCGCGATTCGGACCAAGGACTACATGTACATCCATAATTTCGAACCGATTCGTTGGCCGGCGGGATCACCCGATCCTTCCGTTTGCAATCGGCTAATACCATTCGGGGAATACGACTCATCCCCCACCAAGACCTTTATGGTCGAGCATCAGTTCGAGCATGGAGTCGCAGAACTAGCGCATCTAGCATTCGGCAAACGTCCTGCGGAGGAACTGTACGTCTTGAAAGACGACCCGCACCAAATGAATAACGTCGCCGGCTCGACAGGTTTCGAGACCATTCAAGCCGATTTGCGCAGGCGGCTCTTCGATCACTTGGAACGGACGAAAGATCCACGGGTTGTTGGGGGACCCATCGAATGGGATTACTACCCGCACTATGGGAATCGGGCTAACAAGAACTGGAAAGTAGATGAGAGACCATGAAATCGATTAATAAAGTTATAGCTGTCATAGGGTTATGGATACTATCCGTGCCAGCCACTTCGGCTCAGGATAAACCCAATATCCTTTTCATTTTTTCGGATGATCACACCTGGCAGACGATCTCCGCCTATGGCCATCCCTTGTCAAAGGTGGCGCCGACGCCAAACATCGATCGGATCGGCGAGGAGGGCATTCGATTTGATCGATGCCTGGTGACGAATTCGATTTGCGCGCCGTCGCGAGCCGTAGTGCTCACCGGGAAATATTCCCATCTGAATGGGCAGCTAAATAATTTCAATGCCTTTGACGGAGGTCAGGTGACGTTTCCCAAGCTGCTGCAGAAAGCTGGTTACCAGACTGCGATCGTAGGCAAATGGCATCTACGGTCCGTTCCCACGGGCTTCGATCATCACGAGGTCATGAGTGGGCAGGGCCGCTACTACAATCCAGTTCTCTACACGGATGGTGAACCCACTGAGTATGAAGGCTACAATACGGACGTGGTTGTGGACCGATCATTGAATTGGCTCAGCACCCGGGATTCGGACCAGCCTTTCATGCTAATGTGCCAATTCAAGGCGACCCATGGCCCGTTTCAACCGGCCATGCGACATCTTGGCGAATTGGATAAAGTCTCCGTCCCAGTGCCGGACAACTTTTTCGATGACTATTCGGGTCGCAGTTCCCTTCCTGCGAGACATAGATCGAGCATTGCCAACGATATGCCGCTTCACAATCTCAGCTTAGAGTATCGACAGATTCAGGGAGAGCAGCTCGCGCAATTCCGGAGCCATTTTGAAGAAGCCAACGAGGCATTTGCCAAGGCCAACCTCCAGGGCGATGAACGGGCGCTATGGCGCTACCAGCGCTTTATCAAAAATTTCCTCCTGACGAGCAAAGGCATCGACGAGAATGTGGGCCGTTTACTGGACTATCTCGACGAGAGCGGACTGGCGGAAAATACAATCGTGATCTATGCCTCGGACCAGGGCTTTTTCCTAGGGGAACATGGTTGGTACGATAAGCGATGGATGTATGAGGAGTGCTTGAAGACGCCGCTTTTGGTTCGTTGGCCCGGTGTCACTCAAGGAGGGCGGGCCGTTGATGAAATCGTTTCCAATCTGGATTTCGCTCCCATGTTTCTCGAAATGGCGGGGGCATCGATTCCCAGCGAAATGCAGGGCAGCAGCCTGGTGCCGTTCCTAAAAAACAGCGCGCCCGAAAACTGGAGAAAGAGCTTCTTTTACAAGTACCCCGGGGAGATAAGACCGGCACGGTTTCAAAGAGGAAATGCGAGAGGTGAAGACCCAAGAGGTCGCTACTACAATCACGGCGTGCCGCCGCACGAAGGCGTGACCGATGACCGGTATAAGCTTATCCACTACAAGTTCGACGATGTGGACGAGTGGGAATTTTTCGATCGTGAGCGCGACCCAAGTGAAATGAAAAGCGAATACGGAAATCCTGAGTACGCTCAGAAAGTAGACCAACTGAAAACGGAACTCGCCCGATTAAGAGTTCATTACGGTGTCGAATAGTTACTCAATCCAAACCTTCTGACAAATTATGAAATCGTTAGCCTGGTCCCTGATACTAAATCTTTTCGCGTCCGCCGCATTGGCAAGACCGAATGCCATCGTCGTCATGACCGACGACCAAGGCTACCCGGAGTTATCGGTTAACGGAAACCCCATCCTCAAGACCCCTCATCTGGACCGTTTGCATGGCCAAAGCTTGCGTCTGGAGGACTACCATGTTTCTCCGATGTGCACGCCGACGCGAGGCCAACTCATGACCGGCCTGGACCCGGCCCGCAACGGAGCCATAAATGTAAGTAGTGGACGAGCATTGCTGAGGCCTGAAATACCAATCATGGCAAACTTCTTTGGTGATGCGGGGTATCAGACGGGAATTTTTGGCAAGTGGCACCTCGGAGCCAATTACCCATTTCGTCCGGAAGATAGAGGCTGGCACGAAACCGTTTGGTTCCCTTCATCGCACATCGGCTCCGTTCCGGATTATTGGGGTAATGATTATTGGGATGATACCTACGTAAATAACGGGAAGCTAAAACAATACAAAGGCTACTGCACGGATATCTTTTTTGATGAAGGAATTGCCTTCATGAAGAAGTCTGCCAGGGCTGGTAAACCCTTCCTGGCCTACATTGCGCCTAATACTCCCCACGGGCCTTTGATTGCTCCTGAGGAAGACGAGAAGGCGATTGCCGCAATCCTTGCTCGGGAAGAATTCGCCGGGATGAACCGGATCCTTAAAACACGTTTGGCGGACTACCTCGGAATGGTTCGAAACATCGATACCAACATGGGCAAGCTCATGAAGTTTCTCGATGATGAAGAATTGCGTGATGATACCATCCTGATTTTCAAAACGGATAACGGAAGCACCCACGGGCCACGATATTACAATGCAGGCATGCGTGGGCAGAAGACGGAGCTTTGGGAAGGGGGTCACCGGGTTCCTTGTTTTATCAGTTGGCCGAAGGGTGATCTTTTGAAACCACAGGATATCCACGGATTGACCCAGGTTCAGGACTTGCTGCCGACCTTGCTGGATCTTTGCGACATTCCGACGGATGCAAAGTTCGACGGAATGAGTCTGGCGTCCATTCTGAGAGGCAAGGCGGTAGTCCCAAAGGATCGCATGCTGGTAATCAACTACAGTCGCATGCCGGGATTTGTAAACTATCCCACCCCATTCGCCCAAACTTTGATGTATCGCAATTTGGGCGAAGTGCTTTGGAAGCGTTGGCGTTTGTTGGAGGATCGAGAGCTCTACAATCTTGAAATTGATCCCTTGCAAACTACGAACGTCATCGACCAATACCCGGAGGTCGTTTCCAAAATGCGGGCACGCCTGGACGAATGGTGGGCGGATGTCGGACCAAATGCCAATGAGGTTCAACGAGTAATTATCGGAAGCGAGAATGAAAACCCTTCCCGATTGACGGGTTGCGAATGGCTGGATGTATTTATCGACCAGCAACGACAGATTCGCCAGGGAGCTGAGAAGAGCGGCTATTGGATGTTGGAGGTGGCAGAAGATGGCGAGTATGATTTTGAGTTACGTCGTTGGCCGAAGGAAATCGATCGTCCGATCACAGCGGCGTCCGAACGGGGCACCGGCGCCCTGGATGTCAATACGGCCAGTTTCTATCTTAATGATTACCACCATTTGGATATCGGAGATAAAATACCCTATCGCTTTGAAGGATTGAATAAACCTATCGGTCCGGACGACACCTCCGTCACATTTACGGCGCAGCTCAAAAAGGGACCCGTTGCGCTCCACACCTGGTTTCGGGGTCCTCAAACGACCCTGAGCGCCTACTACGTTTACGTGACTAAAAAATAGATAAAGTAATTTATGCAGCGGATCATACTCACTCTTCTAAGCCTCGTATCCCTGGTCTCAAGTCTCTTGCCTGTTCGGGCGGACGACCGTCCGAACATCCTCTTCATCGCAGTCGATGATCTGAACGATTGGGTGGGTCACCTCGGCGGGCATCCACAGGCCAAGACCCCGAATATCGATCGATTGGCGGGTCGCGGTGTGTCTTTCACAATGGCTTACTGCAACGCGCCTCTTTGCAATCCATCTCGAGTGAGTTTATTCACCGGTATTCTACCATCGAATTCGGGGGTTTACGGAAACGGAGAAATGATGCGTGACAAGATTCCGGATACGGTGACATTGATGCAGCATCTGCGCAAGGCAGGAGGCTATTCTGTTCAGGGTGGAGGGAAAACGTTTCACGGTACTAGCCCCTATGATCCTGATTCCTGGGACTATTACAATACGCCTCGGCGTTCGAGACAAAGGGGAAAGCGCGATGACGGTTTGCCGAATGATGCCTGGGCCCCTTGGGGGCCGCTCGATCTCGAGGACTCTGAGATGTTCGACGTGAAAAACGTCAATTGGGCCATATCAGAGCTGAAAAAACTGCATGACAAGCCGTTCTTTCTGGCCTGTGGATTTACCAAGCCTCATCTGCCCTGGTATGTTCCGCAAAAATATTTCGATTTGCATCCGTTGGAAGATATCGTGCTTCCGGATACGTTGGAAACTGATCGGGACGACCTTCCCTATTGGGGCAGGAAGTTCGCTATCGAAGTGCACGATGTATCGGGCGCGCTCAACTTTGCGACCCATGGTGAGGACCACGACATGGTTACCAAACACGGCCAATGGCATCGTGCAGTTCAGAGTTATCTAGCCACAATCAGTTTTGTGGATACGCATGTGGGGCGTTTGCTCGATGCCTTGGACAACAGTGAGCATTCCGACAATACCATCGTCGTTCTTTGGGGTGACCATGGTTGGCATCTGGGGGAAAAACAGCATTGGCGCAAACATGCCCTCTGGGATGTGACTACGAGGACCACCCTCATTATGGCCGGTCCTGAATCTATTCGGAAGAACCAGCTGTGCCACCGACCGGTGAGCCTTATTGATATTTATCCGACACTGTTGGAATTGACCGGTGTACCTCAATGTGACGGACTCGATGGACAAAGTCTGGTTCCGCTATTGGAGAATCCAAAACGCCTCTGGGATAGACCCGTACTCATGACCTACGGTTTTCAGAACCACGCGGTGCAAACCGACCGCTGGCGTTACATTCAATACAACGACGGAGGTGAGGAGTTGTACGATAGCGAAGCGGATCCAAATGAATGGGTGAATCTCGCTTCTTTCTCCAAATATGATCCTGTAAAGGCTGAGCTCAGGGAATTCCTGCCGACTCGAAACATAAAATAACAAAGGGCCTCAATTTATGAAATATCACCTGATTCAATTGTTTTCACTCTTCCTTTTGTTGGCTGGTAGTTCTGGTTCAGCTATATCGGCAAAAAGCCCGAATATCGTATTCTTTCTCGTCGACGATCTGGGTTGGACCGATCTTGGAACATTCGGCAGCAGCTTTTACGATACACCCCATATCGATCAATTCGCTACCGAAGGCGTCAAGTTTACCAGCGCCTATGCAGCCTGCCACGTGTGCTCGCCAACGCGGTCCAGCATCTTGACGGGAAAGTATCCGGCCCGCAACAACATGACCGACTGGATACCGGGCCGACGCGACTTTCCGTTTCAGAAGTACAACAACGTGCGGACCGGACAACATCTCCCTTACGAAGAGACGACGATAGCGGAGACCTTGCGAGGCCATGGCTACAAGACGGCTGCCGTGGGCAAGTGGCATCTTGGCAGCGCTCCGTCGACGCCCGATAAGCATGGGTTTGATTGGCATATTCCGAGGAATTGGTCTCGCGGCGCTCCAAACCGCACCTTCTATGCGCCCTATAATCTCGAAGGGTTGGAAGATGCCCCTGAAGGAGAGTATTTGACTGACCGGCTCACCGACGAGGCGCTTGGGTTTATAGACCAGAATAAAGACGGTCCTTTCTTTCTCTATATGGCTCATTTCGCGGTGCACGACCCCATTCACGGTCGCCCGGATTTAGTGGAAAAGTACGAAGCCAAGCTTAAGGCAAATCCACCCAAAGGGGATACACCCTATTTGCTAGAGGGGAATCCCGATCTAAAAGTGCCCCTTTCGCGGGAAGACTTGGACGATGCGATATCGGATCCGGCATTTGCGGAATATGGCGTCCTACCTCAGCACACGGTAAAGATAAAGCAGTTTCAGGATAACACGCAATTCGCGGGAATGGTGGAAGCGGTCGACCAAAGCCTTGGGCGAATTCTCGATCGCCTCGAGGAACTCGGTATCGACGACAACACGATTGTCATTTTCTTCGCGGACAACGGCGGTATGGCGGGGATGAATGTTGGAAATCCTAGGAGGACCGTGACCGAAGATAACCTTGACGTGGCATTCTCAACATCCGTCCTGCCGCTCCGTGGAGCCAAAGGCTGGCTTTACGAAGGAGGAATTCGGGTTCCCTGTATCGTGAAATGGCCCGGTCAGGGAAAGGAGGGAACGGTATCGGATGAACCGATCATCAGTAACGATTTCTATCCTACGATTCTGGAAATGGCAGGACTTCCTCTAATGGAGACGCAGCATGCGGATGGTGTTAGTATCGTCCCCCTTCTCAAAGGGGCGCCATCCCTTGATCGCAAAGCGATCTACTGGCATTTTCCACACTACAGCAACCACGGCATGCAGCCGCCCGCGGGCGCCATTCGCGCGGGAGACTACAAATTGCTCGAGTACTACGAGAACAACACGGTTCAGCTATTCAACCTGAAGGAAGATATCGGAGAACAGAACGATCTCTCGAAATCCAATCCGGCAAAAGCAAAAGTGCTGACCGCTATGCTGCAGGCATGGCGCAAATCGGTAGATGCGCAAATGCCGTCATTGAATCCGGACTACACTAATATTGATCCCCATAAATGGGCTCGTGAAGTTGATCCCAGTAAATCGGTTCGGCGGCGACGTTAGAAAGGAATTTTGCCTACCATGAAACTGTAGCGAATACGCAGATACGTTGAAGCGACTTAAGAAAAAGCTGTTTACCGAGCTCGAGCGATATGAGGATCCACGACTTGTAGGTGGCGCCGATGCCTTTGATAGTTATAAATACACGGGTCGCCTGGTCCGTCAGCCATGAATTCCCTGAATTTAACCCGCATGTCTCACAAATCTTCTACTGCGCTCCGGTATACCGGCACTGGTGCGGACTTTGTTGGATTCCCCTGCCCGTGCTTCGCACAGAAGCAGGCCGACTTTGCGGGGTTCGACCCAGCTTCACCCGCTCATCTGCTCGAAACCCGCACCAGCACTCGATCTCCGTTCGCTCGCGACGAATTTTGTAAGACATGCGGGTTAAGTGTTTCACCGGTAGGGAGGGAATCACGCTTTCTTCCGCTGGTCATGAAAAATATTGAGATATAATGATGACTGTGTGGTCAGTGCTTCCTCGTCGCAAAGCCTGACCCCTGCTCGCCCAGGAATATGAGTGAACCGTACTGGAAAAAGTGGACACGAGATTCTCTTATTTTGTGGTTTTGGGTTGGCTTTAGAATTGGCAAGCAACATCCTGGCTGGCCCGGAATGGCGTGCGATTCGAACGGGCTTATTGCCAGTATCCACTCTGCAACCCCAGCCGCGCTTTATTCCTGACCGAACGGCGACCTGGCACTACCGATGTGACGCAAAATAGAACGCATTTTCTTGGCGAGTGACTGAATTGTAAGGTGCCCACTTTGGCTGACAGGAAATTGCTTTGATTTGCTCACAACCTGTTATAATAAATGGGAATTATAAACTTTAATTGGCAGACTTTTCACCGACCAAATCCAGAACCAATATCAAGCCCATGAACCGCCGCGCCCTACCTTTTCGCCTATTCCCCCTTTTCCTGGTCTTGCTCGCACCACTGGCCCAAGGAAACCCCGGAACGGTAGAAAAACTTGAACCACATTTCCGGCAAGCATTTTGGGGGGAATCCAAGGAACAGATATTAGCGAGGGAAACTGCGGAGCTGGTGTTCTCATCCGATAATCTACTCGTCTTCTCGGGATACCTTGCTGTGATTCCCGTCTTCTCGGGACACCGTCCCGAGATTCCCGTGGAGATTTATTACCACCTTGAAGAAGATAAGTTGTATTTGGCGGGGTATAGGGGAAAGAGAGTTTATAACCACCCCATATATTACGTTGATGACTATGATAAATTTGCCGATTTGCTGAGAGATAAGTATGGAAAACCAAGCTATAATCCACTAAGTCATAACGAGTACGTTTGGGCATCCACCACATTAAGCATCCAATCAAATAGCTTCAGTGATAAAGAGAAAGCTATTTTAATGTTGCGTGGCCAGTTGACGTATGAACGCAATTGGAATACTCCCGATACATCAATAACGCTTACACTCTCTGCAGAGGATTCTAAAGTCGAACTTGGAATTAGATATAGCAGTGAAGAATTTATAAATCTTTTGGTCAAGTCATTGAGGAGATCCGAGGCCGAATTGAACCGAATCAGGGCGGCCGAATTTTAGATTCGGCATGACCATCGGCAGCCGCGAGCGTTGACCTGGATGCCATGTCAACTAAAGTTTATAATTCCCTAATAAATACCATGAATAAATTCAGATTCGCTTTGAAAGCGGCTATAGTCATCGCTCTTGCGATTATCTCCACCGGAGCATATTCCGATGCCAGCGAGGGGCAAAACTCGCTAAGCATAACGCACACTCAACTGGCAGACCAGATGAAGGGAGGGCTGGTCGGACAACTTTTCGGAAACCTCAATGGGCTCGTGCACGAGATGGCCTATATTCATGAGCCTGGTTCGGTGGAAAGTTATACACCGGATCTGTCAAACGGGGCGCGGACCGACGACGATACCGACATCGAATGGGTTTACGTCTACGCCATGGAGGAATCTGGCCGCCTCTACCTGAGCCCCGACCATATTATGAAGCTCTGGAAAGAGCATATCGTCGAGCGTAAATTCTTTGCCACCGGATATTCCAAGCGGCTCATGGAAATCGGTATCAAGCCCCCGCTTTCAGGAAACCGGGTGCTGAATCCCTTTGCCGAGTTCAACATCGCGGGTCATTTCCTGTCAGAGAGTTTCGGAATGATTGCTCCCGGGCTTCCGGAAACCGCCGGGCGTATCGGATTACATTATACAACCGTGTGCATCGATGGTGAACCTGCGCAGATGACCCAGTTCTTCACCGCCATTTACGCCATGGCATTTTTTGAAACGGACATCAACCAGTTGATAGATGTGGGACTGGCGTCGGTTGACCCGAAATCGAGCTTTTATGAGGTTGTTCAGACAACACGACAGTTGGTGAAAGAAAACCCGTCCGATTGGCGGCGCACACGTCGCCTCTTGAAGGAACGCTACTCCAAGCACGATGGGGCACTCCGCGATAGAAATGGCTACGAGCTAAACGGAACCGCTACCGTGGCCGCCCTGCTCTACGGCAAAGGTGACCTTGCCGAATCCCTGCGCTTGTCCTTCAATTTCGGGTGGGACGCCGATAACACAGCCGCATCCGTGGGGACGATCCTGGGAATTGTGAAAGGTTATCGATGGATAGAAGAACAAGGTTGGAAGGTGAAGGACATCTACATCAACAGGAACCGACTCTATATGCCCCTGAACGAAACCATTACGAGCTTTGCCGATCGCCTGACACATCTCGCCACTAAAACACTTGTGGAGGAAGGAAGGGCAGTTGTCCAAAGGGGTCCTCAAGGTACGACATACACCTTTGAGCGTCAGTCGCCGGTAAACATACTTCCCCTATACTCGATGGATCAGCAAAGGGAATGGATGCAGCGACCACTGGATTTTGAAATAGACCGGATCCTGACGAGTCCCGGCAGCAAGGAAGAAAATGCCCGTGCGGTCTACTTCGCCCTGGCCGCGGGATCAGCCAAGTCCTTCCGGGAAAAGTATCCGGATGCCTGGGATGCAGCGGTGCGAGACTTCCGGAGATTTCCGCGCTTGGGCGCCATTATTCTTGCCGCCGAAAGTCGCGGTATTGCCGGCGCTACCGCGCTGCGAAAAAGCGCAAACGAGATGGGCATTGAGTTTGTTCGATTGCCCTGAGTTTCACCCACCTCAAAAGAAGCGTCCCTGAAACGCTACCGAGCTTCACGCGATAAAAACCAATTCCCGTCTCTTTCCTGCTACCACCATCAAGCATCGAATTGCCAGCGCCTGACATCCACTGTATCTTCGATCTTTAAACCAATTTAACTTGGCATCGTCTCCTATGAAATATGCAAATAGAAGACAGCTTCTGAAAGGTGGTCTCGCTCTGGGGGCCGGCTTGGCGTTATCTCCACTATCGCGTCTCGCAGCAGCTGAGGCGGCCAAGACTACTCAGCTCGAAGCGGATGGATTCTTCACCCTGGGCAAACGAAAAGATCATTGGTGGCTGATCACCCCGGACGGAAAACCCTTCTTTACCCTGGGGCTGAACCACATCGACCCGGCGAGCCTTCGTTACCCCGAGAACATCGATATCTGGCGGGAGAAATATGGTGGCAGCACGCTACGCTGGATCAAGGAATCGGTTGCTCCGAATCTCAAAGCTTGGGGATTCAATACCGTCGGTTGGGTGCAGGAGGTGACGGCACGAAGTTCGGCCGGAGCTTGGCAACATTCGCGCGCCTTCACCGTCGACGAGTACAGGGCGCTTGAGATGCCCTACTGCCATCTGTTGCCCTTCACCGAGTCCCATCAATGGGAGAAGTTCACCGTTCACTATGACTTCCGGAGCGAAGATTGGAAAGAGTGGTGTGACTACGTTGCCCGCTCTCACTGTGCGGAATTGAGCGAAGACCCGAACCTGATCGGATACTTTTACAGCGATTGCCCCACCTGGATACACCAGCGGCCGGCGAATGAATGGCGTGGCCCGATTTTCCATCCCGAGCAGTTAAAGACAGAAACGGGTCGCAAAGAACTCTTCGAACTTGCCCATCACTATTACAAAACCACGCACGACGCCATTCGTCGTTACGACAAGCACCACTTGCTTCTCGGAGACCGGTATGAAGCCAATGCGCCGATCGCGATGGAAGTCGTCAACGCGGCCAAACCGTTCGTTGACGTGTTGTCATTCCAGGACTTCAGAAACCCGGTCGAACATCTCGACGAGTGGTACAAGAAAACGGGCAAGCCCGTTTTGTTAGCTGACGCCGCAGGCGTTGATTGGCAGAGCCAGGCTTTCTTCAAACCGAACAACGGCGCCTGGTACGCTGAAACACTCGAAAGCATTTTTCGGAACCCGGGATGCATCGGTTTTCATCTTTGCGGCGCCTATCAACGTAACAAGGCACGACGCCGCGGTTTGCTCGACGAAATGGAGAATCCCGATCAGGAGCACGTCGCGCAGATGACCGCCGCAAATGAGAAAATCACCCAATGGATGGACTTCCAATTTTAACCCATCATGAAAACCTTATTTATCACCACAACAATCCTTTCCTGGCTGTTGGGCGGTCTCATCAGCGTTTCGGCGCAGGCCGGAAAACCCGACACCTACGGCGGCTTTACCGATGTGAAAGGTGAGCAGACCGGTTTCTTCCACACTCAATACATCGACGGCCGCTGGTGGCTGGTGACGCCGGAAGGGCACGGCTTTTTCGGGATCGGTCTCAGCCATCCCGTGACCAGTTTTTCGGAAGGAGCGGTGACGTTCTCCTACAACGGTAACCAGGAAGCCTGGTTGCGTGACGGCATCAAGAAGATGCGGGACCTCGGTTACAACTGCGTCTGGAGTGGGCCATACAGCACAGAACGCGTTCGTCTTGGCTTCGTCGACCTGGAGCTGGCCGAACGGGTTTATCGTGAGGAAAAAATTCCCCATGCCATTCACGTTCCCCTGATCAAGCACAACGTGGAACTGAAACCCGGCGAGAAACGCGTGGATGTCTTCAGCGCCGAATATGCGAACTTCGTTCGGAAATCCGTCGCGCGATACGTGACGCCAAACAAGGACAACCCCTGGATCATGGGTTACTACTATGGGTTTGGGTCCTTCGCCCGCGGCGGCGCGTGGCTCAATGATACCCTGGCGCGTGATCCTGGCAGCGCCGGACGGGAACATCTCATTTCAACGCTGGAAGAACGCTACGGCGGCAACATCAAAAAACTGAACACCGTCTACGAAAAGGACTACCAGTCCTGGGATGACCTGCGGCAAATGGGCGGTATCACCTGGCCCGCGGGATATCTTCAGTATTCTGACAACCCGACAATCGCCGCGGACCAGAGGGCCTTGCTCGCAGAAATCATCGAAAAAGTCTATGTGTTGGGCCACACCGAAGTTCGCAAGGTGGACTCCAACCACATGATTCTCGGTTGCTACGTCAAGGGCAGCACCTATTCCACCGAGCTCTGGGCGCGACTCAAGCCCTACATTGACGTGTTGGCGCCCCAACACTTCAGCCCAACCCACAAGATCAAACCAGTGGTCAAAAACACGGGGCTACCCGCACTGCTCAGCGACCAGGTGTATGGCAATGTGAACCTCCCCCGATTTTGTGGACACGAACAGCGCAGTCTGAGAGAGATCATTAGACATGCCAAGAACCCACAGAACCTATGATGAGGAGTTCAAACGTCGAGCCGTTGAACTCTATTTGCACAGTAACAACAGCCTCAAGCAGGTGGCCCGTGAACTGGGGATTTCCGATGGGAGCCTCAGGAAGTGGCGCAAGGATCTCTTCGGGGACCCCTCCGACCAGCAGGGACTTTCCCGCCCCTTGAACGATCCCGAAGAGATGGCCCGCGAGATCCGTCGGCTAAACCGGGAAAACGCTTACCTGCGTCGCCAGCGAGAGATCTTAAAAAAAGCCGCGAGCATACTGGCCGAGGACCCGCAGCTGGGTATGCGCTGATCGATCAAATGCGGGCAATCTATAGAGTGGTTGAACTTTGTCAGGCGCTGGCTGTGAGCAGGAGTGGTTATTACCGATGGCGCAGGGGTAAGGCGGGAGCGCGCCGCCGCCAAAATCGGCTCCTCCTGAGCGAAATCAAACGGATCCATGCCGACCGGCACACCCGCTGTTACGGTAGTCCTCGCATGAGCGTGGAGCTCAACCAGCGGGGTTTTCGCTGCTCGGTTAACCGGGTGGCCCGGCTGATGAAGCAAAATGCTCTAAAAGCCTGTAGGGGTAGCCCCTTCCGGCCCAAGACGACCCGGCAGGATCCCCGCAGCCTCCCAGCGCCCAACCGTCTGGCCGAGGCTCCGGACCCGACCGGGCCCGGCCAAATCATGGTCAGCGACATCACCTACATCCCCACTCGGCAAGGCTGGTTGTATCTAGCGGTCGTGATGGACCTCTTCGGCCGCGTAATTCAGGGCTACAAGGTGGCCGAGAGCCTGGCCTCCGGTCTGGTCGTTTCAGCCCTTCACCAGACCAGGAATCGAGTGGGAGGTTTTCACAAAGCCCTCTTTCATTCAGATCGTGGCTGCCAGTATACCAGTCACCAAGTGCGGCAGCAATTGAACGACTTTGGTTGGATTCAGAGCATGAGCGCGCTAGGATACTGTTACGACAACGCCGCTTGCGAGAGCTTCTTTGCCTCCCTCAAAAGCGAATGCTTTCCCCAAAACGGCGTGTTCGAATCCAAGCAGCAGGCCCGCCTGGCCATCTTCGATTACCTCGAGACTTTTTATAACAAACGTCGAAGGCACAGCACCCTGGGATACCTTTCACCAGAAGCATTTCTTCAAAAACACTTCCAAAACCATAACCTAACATGAACATACGCTACGCTGTTCGTGTCCACAAAATCGGGGGAAGACCAATGTTTATCCGGAGGCGCTTCTGAGATCCGGCAGGACACCTGGCCCCGTCCCCGATCACCTTGATCGGCGCGTGCTCTACCACCTTCTCTCCCGGCGAATAGCGGCCGATCCCGATTTCATTGGCGTGTCGTTTTGCGCCTGTTTGCACGACAACTCGCACTGGTTCCAACCCTATGATCGCGGGCAACCGGGTTTCTTCACTGTCGACAACGAACCCAGAAGCAAAACGATCGAAACAGCCAGAGAATCGAACGCGTTCATCTACAGATCCGTACGCCGTCCACTCGAGGAGACGGCCATCAGAAAGCTCGACGACGAATATCACAAAACGATCGAGCACTATCAGGCAATCGCCCGAATGCGAATGCTTCTGCTGCAGCAGAGGTAGGCGTTAAACGGATTCAGCACGTGAGCGAGAAATGACAATCCTTGAAACTCCCCCCATCACTACGTCCTAACGATCTTCACGCCTGGATTTATAACCGCAGATTACCCAGATGAAAGCAAATTTGAATAAAGGAGGGGGGACATTCCTGTCCCCCTCCAAGCATCTCTTATCTTGTGGCCATTATCTCCCGCTCGCGAAGCAATCCTGTTCTTCTGAAAAATTAAAGGGCAGGCACAAGGTTTCGTCTCAGTTGCTTCCATTTTCATTTACCAGTCTACTGATGAAAACGTACATTTCTCCAATACTATTAATTTTTCTGGCGGCAACGGCGTCGGTTGTTTGTGCAAATGATACTCGTCCTAACTTTTTAGTGCTCCTTCTCGACGACGCCGGTTGGACGGACCTCAGTTCCTACGGCAGCCGTATCCAAACTCCGAATATGGATCGTTTGGCCGAGGAAGGTATGCGTTTTACCGACTGCCACTCTGGCGCCCCTAACTGCTCGCCATCTCGGGCCGGTATGCTAACCGGCAGGAGTCCGATTCGTGCAGGATTTTGGAACTATCTGGATCCGGGGACGCCCGCTCATCTTGAAGCGCACGAAGTAACGGTCGCCAATCTGCTCCAAGACGCCGGTTACGGGACTGGTCACTTTGGGAAATGGCATGTCAGCGACCTGAATTCCGAGCAGGCTCAGCCCGCGGACCACGGTTTCGATTACTACTTTGGAACTGACAACAATGCTCGGCCTAGCCACCTGAATCCGGATAACTTCGTTCGCAACGGCGTCGAACCAGGCATGATCAAAGGCTACTCCTGCGATATCGTGGCTAACGAAGCGATCAACTGGATCAAGGCCCACATGGCTGAAGAAGAGCAACGGCCTTTCTTTACCACCGTCTGGTTTCACGAGCCGCACGTCCGCATTGCATCGCCCCCACACCTGGTCAGGGAATACGAGAAACGCTATCCGGGCATTCGTAAGAAGGAGGCGGAATACCTGGCCAACGTCGCTAATGCCGATCAGGCTATCGGCCGGATTGTGCAGACGCTCGAGGATCTGGGTTTGGATGAAAACACGGTCGTTTTCTGCACATCGGACAATGGGGGTTTGAACCCCTGGTCCAATATGGGACTACGCGGAAGAAAGTCTTTTGTCTGGGAAGGAGGTCACCGGGTGCCTGGCATTTTTAAATGGCCCGGAAAAATTAAAGCCGGATCGGTATCCGACGATCCTATTGGCTTTGTCGATATGTTGCCCACCTTTTGCGAGATGGCCGGCGTCGACCTGCCGGAAAACCGCTGGTTGGATGGCATCAGTCTGGTGGAACATTTGACGCGGGGCAGACCGGTCGACCGCGAGTACCCTTTGTTCTGGTTTTTTTACCGGGTAGAGCCAGCCATGGCCATGCGATCGGGAGATTGGGTACTGCTTGCCAACACTACGGACAAGGACCGGCCGAAACACCATGTGCTGCGTCGTGCCGACCTTCCCATCATCAAGTCCAGTGAGTTGGTCGACTTTGAACTGTATAACCTCAAGCAAGATTTGACTCAGGAAAAGAACGTTCTGGATCAGCATCCAAAGCAGTTCGAAAAGATGAAGTCCCAGATGGTGCGCATTCACAAGGACATCGTCACCGAAGGAAAACACTGGGACATTCCTCCCGAGCACGGCGCCAATAGCCGGGTTTATCCTTAGCCAGAGAAATAGTTTTCGGTAGTAGGAGCGGCTTTATGCCGCGATTGTTTCCAGGCTGTTTCTTGGGATCGCGGCGTAAAGCCGCTCCTACTACTTAAAATCGGCGGGGTGTCGCGTCCGGTAGTGAGATATCCAGGTAGCTTGTGCGGCAGCCGAATAGTCCATGGATGGTTGATGAGATAATCTGTTGCATGAGGACTGTCGTTTCGTTTCTTTGAGGTTTTACCCTGAGAATCGAACTACCCTGAACTATGAACAAGCTGAAGCTTCAGGCTCTTGCATCGCTATTGTCCGGCCTGATCTGTCAAGCTGCGCTGGCGGAAAAGCCTAACGTCCTATTTATCGTCAGTGACGACCTCAATGCCTGTCTTGGCTCTTACGGTAACGAGGTGTGTCAAACCCCAAACTTGGATCGGCTGGCCGACGAAGGCCTACAATTCAATCGGGCCTATTGTCAGTATCCGGTATGCGGGCCCTCCCGCGCGTCCTTTATGAGCGGTTTGTATCCCAAAAGGACCAGGATGTTGGGAAACAATTACAAGCTGGGCAGTTACAAGGTCACCAATCCAACCCTGGCAAATCATCCAAGTATCGGGGAGTTTCTTCGAACCAATGGTTATGTGTCCATCCGCGTATCCAAGATCTATCATATGGGGGTGCCCGGTGGAATAGAAGCGGGGGAACGCGGAGGTGATGAGCCCGACTCCTGGGACCGGGCCTTTGACGTGATGGCGCCGGAAACCGCCAGTCCTGGGAAACTGGAGTTGCTGTCACCCAAGCGTAAGCACTACGGATCCAACTTCGCCCGCATTATTGTGCCGAACGATAAAATCGCCACTCAGGCTGATATTCTGGCTACTGATCATGCCATAGCCATCCTTGAAACGAGAGCTCGGGGCGGGGATCACTCACGGTTTCTCCGCCATGATGAACCCTTTTTTCTCGCGGTTGGTTTTGTGCGACCGCACGTGCCTCTGGTTGCTCCCAAGTATCAGTTTGACAAATACCCCGAAGAGGAGTCCGTGCTGCCTCACGTGCCCGAGGGAGACCTGGACGACATTCCAACCTTGGCCGCTACCAATGGCAATGAACTCAAATATGGCATGAACGAGTTGCAGCAGAAACAATCCCTTGCCGCCTACTACGCGAGTGTCTCCTTTATGGACGAACAGGTGGGGCGTTTACTCGACACATTGGACAGGTTGGACCTACGCAAAAACACCGTGGTCATTTTCACCTCGGATCACGGCTACAATCTGGGCCATCACACCATGTGGCAAAAGGGTAGTCTGTTTGAGAACAGTGTGCGTGTTCCTTTGCTGATTTCCGCTCCTGGCTTCGAGCGTTTTGCCGGGCAGAGTTCCGATGCTTTGGTCGAGCTGGTTGATTTATATCCCACCATCGCCGAGTTGGCAGGACTCGCAGGAAAGGTCCCTGCCAATCTCGACGGGGATAGCCTGACGGGATTGATGAGAGGAGCTTCCACAGGGCCGGGGCATGAGGAGGCCTACGCCGTGGTGGGAAACAGGCAAAAGATGGGTGAGTCCATCCGTACCGATCGCTACCGCTACAATTACTGGGGGGATGGTTCTGAGGAACTCTACGATCAGACAAATGATCCCGAGGAGTACACCAATTTGGCTTCATCGAAGGAGTACTCCGATGTTCTTGAGAACATGCGGGCCCGATTGGAAGCCCGGAATGCCAGCTTCTAGTGTCATGTCTCAGAAATTTCCTTGCACGCCCGTCGGGACCCCTTCCCCCGCGTCGAAACTGCCGGTGGTCGGCGGCCATTTCCTCATTGGTCATATCTGCAATGACGGCTGCTTCATTGTCCCACCACAGTTCGGCAGTGCCAATGTAGTATTGCAATAGGCCCAGGGTTTCATAATTTTCAGGAAATGAAACCCTTTCTTACTACATTTATTCTTGGGACAATCTTGTCGATATCGGCATCGTTGTGCGCGGCTGATCGCCCGAACATCGTTTTCATCTTCACCGATGACCATGCCCCTCACGCGATCGGCGCCTATAATGGCTGGCTGAAGTCGGTCAATCCCACCCCGAATATCGATAAGCTGGCCGCTGAAGGCATGCTTTTCATTAATAGCTTTTGCACAAACTCGATTTGTGGACCCAGCCGCGCGGTAATCCAAACCGGAAAGCACAGCCACAAGAACGGGTTCATGAACAATGGAAACACCTTTGACTGGAACCAGCAGACCTTTCCCAAACTTCTACAAAAAGCGGGCTACCAGACAGCGATCTATGGAAAGTCGCACCTGAGAGGCGAGCCGCAAGGCTACGACAGTTGGGCCGTACTCCCAGGGCAGGGGCTCTACTACAACCCGGACATGATCACCGCAGATGGCCAAGTGACCATCGAGGGCTATTGCACCGACATCGTTACCGACATGGCAGTAGAGTTTCTCAAGGAAAAACGCGACCAGAGCAAACCGTTCATGCTCATGGTCCAACACAAGGCGCCTCACCGGAATTGGATGCCGGCCTTGCGACACCTGAATCTCTACGACGATATCGAGATACCGGAGCCTGCCACGCTTTTCGATGACTATCGCGACAATGCTCCAGCTGCTCGTCACCAAGAGTTGGAGATCGATCGCCACATGCACATCAATTACGATCTCTTTCTCGATCTTACGCCGGACTTCCCGGATTTGCCTATCCGAACCGATAAGTCGGCTTGGCGGAATCTCCAGCGCATGACTCCTGAACAGGTCAAAGCTTGGCGGGCAGCCTATGCGCCAAAGGACAAGGCTTTCCATGAAGCCAATCTTACGGGCAAGGATCTCGTTCGCTGGAAGTTTCAGCGCTATGCGAAGAATTACCTGCGTAGCGTCAAGGGCGTGGACGAAAGCGTTGAGCGTCTGGTTGATACTCTCGAGGAACTGGACTTGGACGACAATACGATCGTGATCTATTCTTCCGACCAAGGTTTCTACATCGGAGACCATGGATGGTACGATAAGCGCTGGATGTACGAGGAGTCGCTTAAGATGCCATTTATCGTCAAGTGGCCAAGCGTGACCAAGCCAGGATCGAGAACCACTAAGATGATCCAAAACCTGGACTATGCGGAAACCTTTCTCGACATTGCGGGGGCTCCGATTCCCAGCGATATGCAAGGCGTCTCTGTGGTACCGCTGCTTAAAGGGGAAAATCCTTCCGATTGGCGAAAGTCCATCTACTACCACTATTACGAGTATCCTAGCGTGCACATGGTACCGCGCCACAATGGCATCCGCACGAATCGCTACAAGCTGATGCATTTCTACCAGTTCGACGAGTGGGAGTTCTACGATCTTCGATCGGATCCGGATGAATACAATAATTTGTACGGAAATCCTGATTACAAAAATCTGATCAATCGAATGAAGCGCGAGCTCGCCGGTCTTGTGGAAAAGTACGACGACGACAGCGACACGTCGGTGAAGCCTAAAGATTGGCAGATTGATGTGCGCAATCGTAGGGGCAGGGAATCTTCCAGGCGATGAAGGGAGGCTTTCTTTAAGGCACGCTGGTTAGGACATCAGCAATTGGTTGATTCGTTTAGTCATCCTTGCGTAACAACTTAGGTCAGCGATTACCGCGGTTTTTCGAACGTATCGCTGTTGATCGACCAGGACTTCGCCGGTAGCTCAAGAAGTGAGCCAAGAACAGGTTATGGATCTGTACAACCCCCACCTCTGCGGCTGCGCCGCTATACCGAACGCAATGACGATATGACCGAGCGCGGAGTAGACCGGACCACTGACGAGATTAACAGCAGAAGGAGACCAAGTTCCTGATGTATTGCGTGGCAGAGTGATGCAAGGAGATACCAAACACAATCTGAGAATGTTAGAAAATCCTAATCGTTTTCTTTTTCGAATCCATCACGATTAAGACTAATTAATTTCACCGTTGAACCGAACAAACCCTCTACTGTCACACCCATCCGCCCAAAACCTCAGACTTAGAAGCGATAAGTGTACTGAAACTTAGTCGCAATCTTGGTATCGCTCACCTTAAACCGCAAAGATCCGGGCTCGTGAATCCACCCCTGGCTAAACGATATAAACAGATCGTTTCCAGGTTTTGGAGTCCAACGAATGCGACTTTGCCAACCGAGATTTCGGGAACGGTTGTCGAATTGAATCAAATTAGAAAAAGTCAGGCGCGGGGTTAGAGCATAATTAAAAGTACCAGTAAAAATACGGGCTATAAATTTCCCTTGCGGCAAATCGGCAAACGTTTGATTTGCCGCGACTGTGGCCGTAAAATGCGGGGGTAAGTTGTAGGTCAACCGCACATTCATCTCTTGTGATGTGCCCGACCAGAAATCGCCGTAGTTAAATATGAAAAAACAGGACAAAGCTCTTTTTGAAGCAGTGGCGATTACAATTCTTGAACGGTGTGTTCTGTATTCACCTACTGGAAGAACCACTCCTGGAGAGATTTCAAAGGGCTCAAACAGCTGCTCGTAGAGATATTGATAGTCGGCTATGGCGTGAAGGGAATCCCCCGAGTTAAAGTGCCAATCAATAGGAGTAATATATAGTTCGGCCGTTTCCTTCTCACCAAAAGTAATATTTTCGTAGTAAGTGTAATAGACGTCGTGAAACATCTGTTGAATATCGAGAAAATCCTTCGGCCGAGGATTGTAGCTTCCTGCCACTCGATACATTCTTACATCGTTGCGTTGTGTGAATCCGATTCCCGGATCGAAATTTTTGCCAATCTCCCGGAATACCACCATGGCATCCCATAAATCGTTGGGATAACGCGCCGAGAAACCAAACGCCTCACCCGTGCCATCCTTGTCAGGATCCGCTTCCGACTCGTGGTCACTTTTCAGAGCGTAGGCATCGAAAATTAAGTTTTTATTATCCCCGAAGAGATTCGAGGTAGCCAATCGAATGTCCGCGCCGTAAGTGCTTCCAGATTCTCCCTGGTTTGGATTACCGTCTGTAAACAGGCCTCCCACATAGGACTCTTCGAAGATCTTTTGTTTAAACCGTCCCACAAAGAAATTCTTCCCATCCACCACATCCGTTTCGCCGGTGCGGACGCCAAGAATCCCAACGTCGGTGTTGGCAATTTTTCCGGTTAATTTGAGGCCCGAATCGAGGGGCACTACATTTCCGTTCAGCAAACCGATTCTACGGCTAAAAAAGGGAAACACGTCCACTCCTCCCGGAGGCGTGCCGCCGGGGCCCATAGGACCGGTACTTGCGAAATCGAACACACCCACATCCTCCAGAAAGAAGGAACGCTTTTCGGGAAAAAACAACGAAAACCGCGTCAGGTTAATCTGCCGGGCATCCACTTCCGTTTCGCCAAAGTCTGTGTTCAGCGTCCCCGTCAGTTTCAAACTGGGAGTTATATTATAAAACACATCGATCCCAGGTTCGAAATCGAAGTCGTCATCTCCGGTCGCCTTGGTGTGCAACCAATTGGTGGCAAGAAACGGACGCACATCCAATCCGATCCCTTGATTGAGGCCGGACATATTGGAAATGGTGCCGGCTTCGGAGACCTTTAAGAATTCGTTTTCCAATCGGGCTCCAGACCACATGTCTTCCTCCAGCTTGCGGTAAACCTTGCGGGAAATATTAAATCCCCATTCTGAACTGTTTTCTGGAAAACTGAGGCTCTTAAATGGGATGAATATCTCAGCGGTCCAACCCTCGTCTGTCCGTTGGGTTCGCAAATCCCAAATGGAATTCCAATCCGTATTCAGCTCCTGAGTGCCAAAAACCAACCCATCCACTAAAGCCCCCAAAGGGTTGGTCGCAAAATAAAATGCATTCTGCTGATCCCCAAACGTGTCCAGGATGATCTCAATACTGTCTTCAGAACCTAACTCAGCGTCGCGCTCCATAAGGGTGGCCACCAATTTGTCTGGCTCGGAATCATAAGCCACCACTCCGATGTACAGATAGTCATGATCACGCAACAGCGTCACTTCAGTTCGTTGGGACGGAGTCGTGCCCGGATTTGGCTGCCTCTGAATCAGCGGATCCAATTTCGGAGCCGACCGCCATACCGGTTCGTCCAAAACCCCATCCAGGGTAATGGTCTCCGTTATTTCCGTTACCTCAGAAAAGCGATTCGTGGGATCCTCGGTCTGTGCGGCAAGTTGCAACACTCCCAATGCGCGGAAGCAACCAAGGAGAAGTCCATAAATCAGAGATCGATGGAAGGGATATCTAGAAGATGACTTCAGGTTTAAATCAGTCATAGTTGTAGTTGAGGAAAACCTCACATAATATTTCTCCAGTGTTCAGAAAAAATACGGAACAACCCCCACCTCGGCGGCTTCACCGCTATACCGAACGCAGCGACACCCCGCCGAGCAAATTCCTATCAGTATTAATACGCAAATGAGTCCTGTTTCAGTCACCCGGGCCTCAATTTCGGTGGCCGCTTGCTTACAACCGACAACGGCAAGAAGAACTGTCGGCAACAGAGTGAGTAAATAACGGTTCATGAACGAATCATTTGAAGCGTTAGAATCTTACAGGAATGCCAAAATTAAGTCTTGGAAATCTTGGTCACATTTTATGAAATCTTGGCCATGGTATGTCCGAGTCTCATCCATCGCTGAAGTTGAAAGACCAGTTTTTAGCTGAAATTGCTCCGGACAGTCATTTCGATATTTTATTCAATCACATTCCGGACATATCCTTTTTTGCCAAGAACAAAAATCTGGAGCTCATCGCAGCAAACAAGCGCTTTTGGGAACGTTTAGGGGTAGATTCCGAAGCCGAACTAATTGGAAAAAATGACTTCGAAATATTTCCGCAACGTTTGGCTGAAAACTTTCGACGGGACGATCTGGAAGTCATGCAAACGGGCAAACCAAAATTGGATATTCTTGAATTGTTCTTTGATTCCCAGGGGTTACCCGACTGGTTTCTCACCAACAAATCTCCCATCTTCGATCGCGAAGGCAAAGTCATTGGCGTCATGGGAACGGTCAAGAGCTTGGTCCGGGGGGGGAATACCCTCTATCCCAACCTTCAGTTTCATCGCGCGGTTGAATATCTTCGCTCCCACTTCACTGAACGAATCCTGTTTTCGGATTTGGCAAAAATGGTCGGCATGTCAGTTCGCCAATTCAATCGTCGGTTCAAGGAAGCCTTTAATACAACACCGCAGTCCTTCCTCATTAGAACACGTATCCAAGCCGCCTGCGAGGAACTTCGAAATACAGAGCGCTCCATCTCTGAACTAGCCCAGTCCCTCGGATTCTATGATCAAAGCTCGTTTACTCAGCACTTTCGTAAGCACATTGGTGTAACACCGCTGGCATACAGGAAAAAAAGCCAGCATCGGTCGTAGCGAACACCAGAGATCAATCGAAGGCCCTGGAGTTTCGTACGTGTTTCCCGGTAGATCGATCATCGGGTCGTTACTGGATCAGATTTTCGCACTTAGTCGGTCCTGAAAAAGTCATAGATGTCGGGTCTTTAATATCCAGGCCCATGCGCCGTCCGAACCAACCAAACTGCCCGTAAACCATTTCATCCATGGAAAAATTTGTCATAATGGAGAGCAGGTCATCGAAATCCTTCGAGAGGCCGACCGTGGTCTTCACAAGGGACAGCTCTCTGTTGGTTCCGGCTCGATGGCGGGGTCCAAGCAAACTCAGAACCGGCGGATTAAGGCCAGACGGGCGGTGGAAAGCCTGTTTTCAACTTGGTAGGTTACGGGCCTTCTGGGAGTTGCAGGTCCGCAGCAGAGATTATTTCCGGAGCGATTAACCAGATGGGAGTTCTCGCCAAAATCCATGAAGGATGCCTCCAACCGCAGCGCCCAAACATCGGACAGCGCCGTTTCCAAGCCGGTCCCGATTACCCAGCCCACTTCGGTCGAATCCTTACTGAAAGAATCGTCGGGATCCCATATGGTGCCGGAATCAATATCGGTCACCGAGTTGCCCATACCGGCTATAACCAGTCCGGCAGTGGCAAAGACTGTGACGCGACCCACCGCTTGTTCAATTCCTCCGCGCACAGAAACGATCCAGGGAAAATTGGATTGAGCCGTTTCATCCAAACCTTCGGGATCAAGCTTGTCGGTGGAGGCCGACACGTGGGTTATGGTACCGTCGAGTTCCGCTCTCAGGACCAGGCCACCGACATCGAATTTTCTCCCTACGAGGAACCCGCCGACAAGGCCCGTATCGTCATATTTGGAAACCGTGCCGGGATTACCCCAGTCAGCAAAGCCATCCACATCCAAAATTCGGTTCTTCATAAAGCCGGGACCGATCAGGATCCCGGCGTATGTGTCGAAGCTTTTAGGCCGCGACTCGTTCGGCGTAGGGTTATCCAGTGCGTCGCCTGCAAAACCGGCATTCTGCATGATCAAAAAAGCCAACAGAAAAACCGCTAAGCGGCCCGCCAGAAGATTTCCTCTCCAAATTTCCATCCCAACAAGATTCAGAAAGGAATTGCTTATCCCTTTCCCATGAGAGGTCAAATGCGGATTTTCCTGAAAAAACAAATCGGCATGATCTCCATCTGGTCGACCAAGCCTTGGAATTGTCAGGTTTCCAGGCCGGCTGAATGACCTGGGCTGAGGAAATGGTAGGAACGGCTTGGCTCAGTCGGTCCGGCCGGTGGGATGAATGGCAATGAAAGACCTTCGAGGAGGGATTTGGATAGATTCTTCAGTTGGTTTACTCCTTTCCTGGAATTTGCTAACCAAAAAGGCATGACAACTGAAACATTAGAATCACCGGAATCCAGATTCAGATTGCTGGTCCTGGCCAAGATCCAAGCACTGGAAATCCTTCTGGAAAGGGCATGTGCCGAAATCCCTTCCTTTGACCCCAGGAGCTTCAAGGTAGAAGTCAGCGAATTTGCCTTATTCGATGAAGAGGACCCGCTCCAACAAGCCATTATGGAACAACTCATCGAACGCCTCGACGCGATAATTTCACGCAGGTCTTTTTAAGTTTCTCCAGCAACCCTCTTGAAGGGGAAGGCATCGGAAAAACTCAGTCTAACCGGTCTGGATAATTAGCCCTTTTCTTTGGAAACCTCCAGTTCAGGAAATTAGACGCTTGCTTTGGAAAGATCCGGTTCAAGAGTTCCCAACCAGCACACATCAAGCCACTGGTACTGGCACCGGTAAGACCACCGACAACTGCTCCTTGTACCACTTCGATCGACGCGAAGAAAAAACTGGAAATGATACCGGTACAGGCACAGGCAAAACCCGTAATGACCATCAATCCTAAGAGCCGTTTTGGGAAGGAAATGCTTCCCAATGGTTTCATTCCAAAACGTAACCACTCAGGTCTCCATAACCTGGATCGTCTGAAAGTATGAGAATGAAATTGGGCTTTGCTTCAAGGATAAAGGCAGAAGGATAGTAAGAAGAAACGAGAAAATTTTCCTGGGATGGTGATTGAGAGAACTGTAGGAGGGGGTTTATCCCCCGATCTTCCAAATGGCCTCACCGCAATCGGGGGATAAACCCCCTCCTACAGTTGCGAAATAGGTTATCAATAAAACATCCATGCGGACGATTGTTTAAGATACCTGAGTAGTTACAGTATATGACAGATAGAAATTAAAAGTACAAGCTTTTTTTAATGTTTTTATACTTTTTTATGTTTTATGGAGTCACTCCCCCTTCATCCCGCCAAAAAACTACCTGAGTAGTTACGTATTTTTTTACAAAAGGGAAGGAATTGATTACCGATGTGAGAAAGCAGCTTCGGTATTTTATTGAAGATGACGTCCAGGACTTCACCAAGGCCAGAAGCAATTACCTGGAAGAAGGGGAAGGGAAAACCTTACCACCACGGTTGTACGAAACGATTCCAAACCATCGCTTTGGAGATTTGACCTATCCCAAAGGATTTAAAGCCACCTTCACAATTTCGGAACTGGGTTTTGTTTCCGATCTGGATATTCCGGACCATCTGAATGCGAAAGCCAGGGAGCGTTTTTACGAGGTTTTGGGGAAGTTGCGTTTCTTTCCTCATATCAAAGACGGAAAACCCGCTCGGTCTAGAGTCCAAATCGAAATCAATTAATGCCAAATTTGGCAATATAGGAAACCGATGGTCAGGTAACCCTGTCCGCCTAACTGCTAGAAGCTACTGTGACTTTATCCACGAGGTCCCGGACAAAATGAAGCCTTCGACATCATTATCAACGGCTCCCCCTATCGCGTAACCGGCGATTTGATTTCAATCGACGAGATCGTCGATCACGCTTATCCGGACGGCAATCTCGGTCCCCTGATCACATTCACCGTCAACTTCTATAACGGCGGCGGTCGACCGCTGCAAGGTAAGGTAAGTAATCGCCGGAGAATAAGGATCAAGGACGGGACCGTGTTCAATGTCACGCGCACTGATCGCTCGTAACCGGGACCTGCGAAGGCTCGAGGACGAGGGCTATACGGCTTCGCATCGTCGACGAGGCGTATCTCATGATCGATAACGTCCCTTATGTGACGGTCAATGGCGAGGTCCGGGAAAGCGCCTTGATCATGGATCTAACTTTGAGTGGAGATGAAACGGTCCTGCCAGACGACCATATAGCTCATATCGGATAATGGGCCGGTGAGTTTCCCTATGAAGCCAACGGCGAGAAGCTCCTTGCCCTGATCAAGGGAGACGCGAAAAAGATGTCGCTCTCGGATTCCCTTCCAACCGTATACGAGCTTTCGGCCAAGCCCGACTCCGGCTACAGCAACTACTACCACAAGGTGAACACTTATGTGGAAATCCTGAGCCGCGAAGCTCGTCTGATCTCCCCTGATTCAACTGCCCAACAGTGGAAAGTCGTTCCCAAGGAGGATGATGGCGAAAGTGTTTTTAACTTTGCGGACACGGCCACGGCTCGACAAAACACGGTGGATCTCGCTCGAAAGCTCCAGAATGAGCGAGTAGCCATCGTCGGCGTAGGAGGAACGGGTTCCTATGTCCTGGATCTGGTAGCCAAAACGTGGGTGCGGGAAATCCATCTCTTCGACGACGACCCATTTCTTCAGCACAACGCCTTTCGTTCTCCCGGCTCCTTCTCCCGAAGCGAACTCGAAGGAGGACCCGTCAAGTCGATTTTCCATGCGGAAAGATACTCGAGGATGCGGACGGGCATCGTCCCCTGCAACGCACGCATTGACCACACCAACGTCCGGGAATTGGCCGACTTCGACACAGTCTTCCTTTGCATAGACGGACATCAGATCAAGGCTCAAATTGTTGAAACCTGCGTGGATCACAACACTTTGCTCATTGATGTTGGTATGGGCCTGTACCGCGTAAACGGCTCCATCGCTGGGATCATCCGGGCGACTGCCTGCTACCCGGAACACAATGGCCACGCCGAAGACTGCCTGGACATGGCCGGTGACTCCGCGCCGGGCGAATATGAGAGGAATGCTCAACTTGCCGAATTGAATGCGCTTAACGCCACCCTGGCGGTCATCAAGTGGAAGAAAGTGAGGGGCTTTTATTGCGACTTGGAACGGGAGCTCAACTGCGAGTACGTAATCGACGGCAACAAGCTCATCAACTCATACTGCCTCGGCGCCTCATCATGAAGCTGTTCCGGATCAAGCCGGAGTTCGTGGACGAAATTCCTCGCCAGTTGGACCCCGGCAAGCTTTATGCCTGCTGTCGTTATCGAGCGGGCAAACACCTCTGCGCGTGCGGTTGCGGGGTCGCGGTTAACACCCCGTTGCATCCCACCGGCTGGACGCTGGTCTGCGACGGTGTCTCGGTAAGCTTGATTCCGTCGATTGGCAATTGGAACGAAATGTGCCGGTCTCACTATGGCATCTGCAACAACAAGATCCATTGGGCTTCAAAGTGGTCGGGAAACAGGAAACGGAAAGCCGGAAAAGCTCGAAATCCGGTTCTCGAACACTATTTCAGTGGCAACACCTTTCCTGAAACCTTTCAATCCAGGCCGGCAGGGCTGCTGCGCATTCCCTTATCCCTGGGAGATTGGCTCACGGGAGTCTTCGACCGGATCTGGCGCCGCAAATAGCTTGAACAATCGATCCATTTGCTGGAATGGGAGGCGATGGAAGTCGGACTTCTCAACACTGGGGCTCCATTGCGTATATCTACCCTACCCTCATAGACATTAAGCAGGACCTTCAACTAGCGTAATGACTTTCTTTTTTTCCTTCAGCTTTTGGTGATTCGGCAAATTCTCGGTATGCCGCGAGGACGCTTAGGAAGGTATAAAGC
This sequence comes from Opitutales bacterium, assembly GCA_965218995.1. GTDB lineage: Bacteria > Verrucomicrobiota > Verrucomicrobiia > Opitutales > UBA2995 > JAABVD01. The sequence goes on along the minus strand of CBDCML010000003.1, from coordinate 917,053 downwards.
GCTCTACTCAGTTCACGTATTCCTTCAGCCAACCCTGCAGGATCCCCAGGTCACGACGCATGGCAGCTACCACCTCCCGCTTTGGGATGGTTATTTCACGAATTCCACGATCGGCCCCGCCAAGCGGGTATTCGAAGTGCATGGAAATGGGACCCGTAAGGCCCAATTCCTTTACCAGTTTGAAGTAAGCTGGAAAGTCGACCATGCCGGTTCCCAGAGGAACGTGCCTTGCCCGCCATCCATTTGCCTCCTTGAACCACCGAAAATCCTTGTTGGCGGTAAACTTGATATAGTCCTTCAATAAGCGGAGGCCCAGCGGCCAGGCGGTTCCGCCTTCCTGGGTGGCGTGTTTTACGTCGTACTGACAGCCGATCCACCTGGGGTTGAGACCATTTAGCAGGTGCCAGAGGTCCCATACAGGGGCACCGACTTGGGTCCCGGAGTGGTTCTGGTAAGCCCCGTGTATGTTGTACTTCTCGTTGATCTCGGCCAACCGTTCCATGGTGACCCGGTGTTTCCGGAGGTTTTTGTCGATGGAAATGGAATTGTCGTAACGGAAAGAACCCATCCGGTAGTACTTCACCCCCAGATCGCTGGCAGTTTGAAGAATCTTTTCGGTGTGCACGTCGTCCGGGTCGATTATGCGGGTGGTGATGGTGTAAACCTTGATTCCAGCTTGCTCGACCGCCTGGACGGCCTTGGGCATATCGCGTTCTACATTTTCCGGCAAAACGTGACCCCCGGGCCGGACCGTGAGGGCCACTCCGGCAAACCCGATCTCGGCGGCCATTTGGGCCATGTCGGCGTAATCCAGAAACTGCAGATGCTTGGAGAATAGGCATACCTTGATCTTTTCCGAAGCCTTGCGGCCGGCCCCGGTCAAAGTGTTGCCCAGGGACAGGGAAGCCGCGGTGGCGGCCATTCCTGCCACAAATTGTTTTCGACTCATTTTCTTCATGGAACGGTTCTGAAAGGAGGAGGCTATTTATGTTTCAAATTTCAAGACGGTTCTATGGAACGAGCAACTCGAAATATTGAGGGTCCCCGGAAAATGGTTGTTGCCCAATGAACCTGGCACATAGTAGCCCTTCTCATTTCCAATTGAAGAATAATGTCTGAAAATAGTGTAGTCTCCCACGCTTTCAAAGACGCCAAACCAGCAGCAACTGGGCCACGCTCTCATCCCAGCTTGTTCCTAGCTTGTTGAGCCAGTATTTATACTCGATCCCGACCATGAGCTTTTGGGGTGTTCCAGCCATGGCCTTGCCCAAATCCCACAGGAATTGAGGTTGAGCGAGAATCGAACCCTCTACCCTCTGACTGAGCTCGTTTTCACGGCTGCCCAAGTACTCGGCATGACCGACGATGGCGAAAGACTGTTGGCCAAGGTCGAAGGGCAGGGCCCAACTGACATCGAACATGAAGCTATTGTCGGTTTTTGGGGCTCCGCCACCCAATAGTCCGGCGTTGTCGTCGATATAGGCCGTCAGGTCCGTATTCAAAAACTGGAAACCGGGAAGGTCCCAAGAGATCCGTAAGCCGGGCAGGTACTTCAAGACCTTGGCGTCGCCTCCGGCGTTGACCCCGCCGATCAGGGCAAAATCCCGAATGGGGCCGCTTTGGCGTTCCTTTTTCCACAGCTTTCCCAGGCTCAGTGTCGGATACCACTCGGCATAGAAGTCGCGGTCGTTGAAGCCGTCACGAGCACCGTCATCAAGGTAATCGACAAAGAAGAAACTGTCCCCGAAATTCCATTCTGAAGATTGTTGTACGGTAAATACAACGGTTTGATGGTCCGCTTCCGAGAATGGATTCCCGAGTTGGCCGTATTGCAGGTGAAACTCGGTTTGGGCAGGCGTTGTGGTTCGGGTGGCCAGCAGCGCTACTGCTACAATGCCGGCCCAGGTTGTATTCAATACTATCTTCATCGCTCTAGAGTCTTTTGTGCGCGTTCAAGGCTGAATGCGCCTTCTCCTTTCAGCATGCGAACGATTATCACTGTTTCACCCTCGGTCCAATATTTAATCAAAATGGGCCTTTAGGATATTTGAACTCTTGGAGGGATTAACCACAGAGGTCACAGAGGGAGAGGCGCCCTTCGCGAGCTTTGCGAGAGCCCATTCCTAGTTTCTGATTCGCGCCTTTGGCGCTCTTGCCCTAACTTGTCCTGCCGTAGCCCTTGGGCGAAGCGGGATGTGTTCTCTGTGGTAATTAATTTAAAAGACGGCACATTAGGATTCGGTCCATACCGCCAGTTCATAACCATCGGGATCGGTAAAATGGAATCTGCGGCCGCCGGGGAATTCGAATACGGGTTTTGTCACCTTGCCTCCGGCTGCTTGGATGCGACGTGCGAGATCTGCCAAATCGGTACCGTAGAGGACGACGAGAGGACCGCCCGGGGTAACGGTTCCGCTCCCATCAAATCCACCCTTCATATGGCCGTCGGAAAATTCGCAGTAGTCGGGGCCGTAATCGGTAAAGGTCCAACCAAATGCTTTGCCGTAAAATTCCTTTGACTTGGCCATGTGGGCGACCCGGAACTCGATGTAGTCAATTCGACGATCCTGGCGTGGCTTTTCCATACGCCCCATTACTTTTCTTGCCCATCAGCCTTTGACAAGGCCAATGATTCCACCAGGGCCAATGGATAAATATCTGCACCGGGACCGGAAAGCCGTAAAGGTCTCTCGGGGCCGTCCGGAGAGGTTGGCAAAAGGAAGGGCCACAAAGGCTAGTTGCACATAGCCGAGCCACTAAGGCCGACCCTTTCGATCTTTTTTTTCGGTTGTTTCGCTTGGAATGTCAGTTTCCGATTACCGGACAATTGAATTTCCTTTGCATCATGGTTTTTCACTGCCCAGGTTTTGTAATGATCTAACCTTTTCCTGAGGACACACTTTTCCTCAGGTTTGACTCCGACGTTCCATTGCATAACCATTGCATAGACGGCTGAACCCGGAAGGGAAATGGAGGCTCGACTTACAGAGAGGGTTTGGGAAAAATTCGACAACAAATACCTTTTCCATGCTGCAATGCCAAATTAGCCCTACCCTTCGGGAAGGATACGATGGACCGGCTGAACACACTCATTGATTCGATCAACGGCTTTGTCTGGGGCCCGCCCATGCTCGGCATGCTGGGGGTAACGGGAGTACTCCTGACCCTCGGGCTCGGCTTCATGCCGTGGCGCAAGGTCGGGTACGGTTTCCGGCTGCTCTTCGACAAAAGCGACCCCGGGGGGGACGGTGAAATCAAACCCTTCAACGCCCTGATGACGGCCCTTTCGGCCACGGTCGGGACTGGGAATATCGCCGGGGTGGCCACGGCCATCGCCCTGGGTGGCCCCGGGGCGATCTTCTACATGTGGCTGATAGCGCTGTTCGGCATGGCCACGAAGTACGCCGAGGCGGTTTGCGCGGTTTCCTATCGCGAGGTGGACAAGTCGAACAAGTACGTGGGAGGGCCCATGTACTACCTTCGCAATGGTGTGGGCAGCTTTGCCCCCTCCCTGGGCAAATGGCTGGGCTTGGCCTTCGCTATATTCGGGGCGACGGCGGCTTTCGGCATCGGTAACGCAGTGCAGGTCAATTCGATGGCGGCCACGCTGGTGGACAGCTTCGGCATCCCGGTCTGGGTGACGGGCGGGCTTGTCGCAGCGCTGGTGGGGGTTGTCGTCATCGGCGGCATTCGGCGGATCAGCGAGATCGCAGGCAAGCTGGTGCCAGCCATGATCGTACTCTATCTGGGCGCCGCCCTGCTCATCATCATAATCAACATCGCGGACGTGCCCGCCGCCATAGGCCTGATCTTCACCCACGCCTTTACCCCAGCCGCGGCCACGGGGGGCTTTGCCGGAGCCGCAGTGGCCGCAGCTATCCGTTTCGGAGTGGCCCGGGGCGTATTTTCCAACGAGTCCGGCCTCGGATCGGCCGCTATCGCACACGCGGCAGCCAAGACCGACAACCCCGTTCGCCAGGGCATCATAGCCATGCTCGGAACTTTTATCGACACCCTCGTCGTTTGCACGATTACCGCGCTGGTGATCCTCACCTCCGGAGCCTGGACCATGACAGACGAAAGCGGCGGCGGTCTGACCGGCGTGGTGCTCACTTCCACCGCTTTTCAAAATACCCTGGCGGGAGGCCAATACATCGTAACCGTCGCCCTGGTGATCTTTGCCTTTACCACCATAATCGGGTGGTCCTACTACGGCGAGCGGTGCTGGCAGTATTTGTTCAGCGAAAACAGCCTGATCATCTACCGCGGGCTTTGGGTGCTGGCGGCATTTGTCTTCGCCAATGTGAAAGTGGCCTTGGTATGGAACCTGTCCGACACACTCAACGGCTTGATGGCCGTGCCCAACCTGGTCGGTTTGCTGTTTCTGGCGCCCATGGTGTTCAAGGTCACCCGCAAGTATTTCGAGCAAACCTGACGGGTCATGCGGTGGGAAGGGGTCAAGACGGAATGCCGCTTAGTTAGAGCCTATCCCAGGAGGTTTAAGCCACTGACGGGCAAGGGATTAGGCTAAGAAAAAGTCGGGCGAAAGGAGGTGAAAATCCTCGATTCGCCCTGAATAGAGCTTCTATAATTTGGTATGAACGAATTAATAGAACCCAATTCTGCTGATACGGTAACCTTTCAAAGTTTTCTTCGTCCAGCTTTAACCCCGGTTTTGCGCAATCGTGATTATGACCGTCTGGTGGAGGATTTGCGGCAACTCGATGATAATCTGACCCAAGGTGGGTTGGAAGAAATGGCCATCCGCTTCGGTTTGTCGCAGTTGCCGCCGGGCGCCTCGGGCGCTGTGCGCAACAGGAAAGCGCAGTTTGCGCTTTACTCGCTACGGGTGGAGTTGCTGCGTCATTTGCTGGGTCTTCCAGGCTTTGAAGCTTTTTCCATGACGTTGGCCAGCAGTGATCTTTTGACCGATTTTTGCGGATGCCGCAGTCTGGTTGGGGTGAGGTGGACCTCGAAGAGTACGCTGCACCGCGCCTCGAAGTTGTTCACCGATGAACAGTTGCGCGGGTTCAACACACGGTTGGTTGAGCTCGCGGGCGATCAGAGCAATTGCTGGCAACTGGGAGTGGAGCAGGCGGAGGATCTTTCGGTTTGCCTGGTCGATTCGACCTGTCTGGAGGCAAACATTCACTTTCCGGTCGATTGGGCGCTTTTGGGTGACGTGACGCGCACCTTGCTCAAAGCGGTGAAACTGATTCGGGCTGAATCCCTGTTGCATCGGATGCCCGATTCACCGGATCGCCTGCTGAGGCGCATGAACAAGCTCTGTATCGAGATGACGCATACTTACCGCAAGAAGGGAGCGGCGAAGGCTCGCAAGAAGATCTTGCGCAAGATGAAACGATTACTCAAACGGGTCGGCGCTCACGCCCTGCGACACCGCAATCTGCTGGAGGCCCGTTTCAGGCAAACCCGTTTTAGCCGAGCCCGCGCCGAACAAGTCATCAGGCGTATTGATGAACAACTCGCCTTGCTGCCCCAAGTAATTGAGCAAGCCCACGAACGCATCATCGGCGGACGTCTGGTCAAAAACCACAAGAAGATCCTCAGTGTCTACGAAAGAGATATCACTGTAATCGTGCGGGGCAAGGCGGGCGCGCAGACCGAGTTCGGCAACGAACTGTTTATGGCCGAGAGTCCCGGCGCAATGATCATTGATTATATGCTCTACGGCAAAACCGCTCCTTGGGAGGGAGATAAATTAATCGAAAGCGTGCAGCGCCAACAGTCCCTCAAAAGGCAACAAGACCTGGAGTGGGCCGTGGCCGACCGGGGCTTCGATGGGGCAGCTACACGTAAGGCATTGCAGCGGGTGAGGGTGAGCAGCCACATTTGTCCGAAAAGTCCGGTCGCATTGGAAGCCCGCCTCAAGGAGCCTGATTTTTACCGCTGGCAAACCCGCCGGGCCAGCACCGAGGCGCGCATTGCCATTGTGAAAAACCACGGCGGCGGACGTGTCTGGCGCGCCAAAGGCTTAAAACACCGCAGGCTCGCAGTGGGGTGGAGCGTGCTCGCCCACAACCTCGCCTGGATCAGTCGAAAAGTCAGAAAAGAGAGGGTCGAAGCTCAAGCTAAGGCGGCTTGAGCCTTCGGCGCCGTCCCACGCGCTGATCAAAACAGAAGGCGCCAGCAGTGGCAAGGCCGCCGCATGCCCGAAATCCGGCATCAGGCTCAATAATTTGAATCCGGGTGAGTTTGAAAGCCGCAGCAAGGCTCGAATCGAGCGCAACTGAGAAAATTTTGGTCCTGCAAATGCTGCTCGTTTTCCTACTCGTTTAAAAATCCCGGTTTCTGGGATAGACTCTAGTTAAGCCATTTTCCGAACATATGACTACCTCGGAGAAGGAAGGGGTCAAGACGGAAAAAGTTATGCCTTACAGGGTCAGTCGTCTTGTAAAAGTGTATGGAGTACAACGGAATACAGTTTTTAAGACCTGACCCTTTTCTTTCGGAAGGCATCACTTTTCTACGGCATGACCCCGACTGGCGTCCATACTATATTCCTCTACAAACGCGCTTAACTAAGCGCCATTCAGACCTGACCCTTTTCTTACAAAAGGCCGGGGGAACGAGCGGAAATACCTCGCCTGGGCACTCTTCCCATGTTTTTCCAACCCCTGGGCAAACACCAAACACTTCTCCTTCAGCTTTTCTTCGGCCAACAGACGCTGATCAGGGCCCAATCCCTCCTCCCTCAGAATCTTCTCCAATGCCCTGATGCGGTATCTATCCAGTCCCCATGCTGCCGATAGTTGATCTCGATGCCCGCCATGTTTTTCAATGAGCGGTTCGTCTACCAACAGGACAGGCATTCGCGAGGTAATCCGCAACCACAGGTCATAATCCTCACAGGCCGGTAACGATTCATCGAAAAATCCCACCTCTTCAAAAACCTTTCGGTGCACTACAACGGTAGAGGGAGAAATAGCACAAAGAGATAGACAGCTCTGGAAAATCCATCCTCCCTTCTTTCGATACGGACCAGCCACCGGTCTTTCCTTTCCCCGGTAAATCCAACGCTCCTCCGTGTGGCATAAGCGGTAGCCTGAGTTCAGGGCCAGGGCGCGCATTTGCTTTTCAAGTTTGTCAGGCATCCAGCAATCGTCCGAATCCAGAAATGCTATCCAATCTGTGGACGCGTTTTCCATGCCCCTGTTCCGAGCAGCGCTCACCCCAGCGTGCTTTTGCTCTATTACCATCACTCCAGGATAGGTTCTTCTCACCCAATCGGCCGTTCCATCGGTCGATCCGTCATCTACCACCAGAATGGCCTCGGGCGATTTCGTCTGGCCTGTAACCGATTCAATACTCCGTCCGAGCCTACCCCTTCGGTTGTAAGTGGGAATCACCACGGAGACTGCCCACGGATCAATCATGCTGGTTGGGTATAATTCTTCCGAATTGATACTTTTGCAAACTAGAGCTAACTAAAATGCCCCATGATCCGCTCAATTCAAAAATATTTTTTTCCCCTTCTGATAAATCTCCTTTTCTCGGCAGACACAACGTTGGCACAAGGGCGAAACCAGCCCGACGAATCCGTCCCAGCCATCTTGCCGGATGAAGTGAGACATGCGGGTTAACATCGCCGCTTTGAGGCTGGATGCCTCTTTGCCCGGATCATACCATTATCGAAAATAAATCCTCCTATCATGAAATTACTACCACATCTGCTTGCCTTCCTGGCCCTGGGAACTCTCCAGCTTAATGCCCAAAACCAAACCCGCAACAAGGGAGCCGGGATTAAACCCGAAATCCTCAATGCTTATCAGGCTCTGAATTTTCAGGGCATGCCCTACCGGTTATTGCTACCCGAAAATTATAATCCCGGGAAAAAGTACCCCCTCATCCTCAACCTGCATGGCAGAGCTGGTATTGGCGATGACAACGAATCTCAAATGCGCAATTGGACTGCCGTTTTTGTCGATGAGAATTGGCGCAAAAAATATCCCTGTGTAGTCGTTGCTCCGCAATCCTGGGATTCCTGGGCTATCTTCAACGAGAGGATCCCCGAACTGACGCCAGAACAAATCGAAGCTTTTTCTCCCGCCTGGCAGGCCCGGTTCAACAGCGGCAGAATTTCAACCGATATGGTTTCTACAGGCAGCTTGACCATGGCTTTTCTGCTCGTGGAAAAAATCGCGCGGGATTACAGCATTGATACAAAGCGGATTTATGTCATGGGCCACTCGATGGGCGGATTTGGATCCTGGAACGCCATTTGGGCTGAACCGGATAAATTTGCCGCTGCCATTCCCAGCGCCGGTGGAATGCCCCCCTGGAAAGATGTATCGCGCTTTAGGAATGTTCCCGTCTGGACCTTCCATGGCGACATCGATCCAACCGTATCCGTAGAATACACGCGCGACATTTTTGCCGCCATGAAGGCATTAGGCGGCAATCTCAAGTTCACCGAGCTTAAAAACGTGAAACACAATGCCAGCCAATACGCTTTTTATTACCAGAGCGATGACTCGGGGAACGGCCACACCACTCACACGAGCAGCGACCTTTGCGACCCTACTCCCAATGTATGGGACTGGTTGTTCAGACAAAAATTAAAATAAAAGGGTCAGTCCAGAATGGCGCTTAGTTAAGCGACTATTGGAATGTTCGATCATCTCGGAGAAGGAAGGGGTCATGCCGTAGAAAAGTTATGCCTTACAGGGTCAGTCGTCTTGAAAAAGTGTATGGAGTGCAACGGAATACCGCCCCTCGGGGTCATTTCTTGAAATCGTGCATGTTAATGCGGGATTTAAGAATTGACCCCTTCCTGCATGCGCAAAGGGGTCAGGCATTTATTTTCAACATGGGGACATGTCAAAAATGAACGACTGACCCCGACAGGCATAACTTTTCTACGGCATGACCCCGACTGGCGTCCATACTATATTCCTCTACAAACGTGCTTAACTAAGCGCCATTCGAGTCAGTCCAATTAATCATGATATTTGTTAGACCCAATGGGAATGTTACTGTGCATTTCTCCTCATGGCTCGAAAACTGAGGATAATACCGAACCTCAGCCCCTCAAAAACTCTGTTTGACCCCCTCCAAGGTCACTATTGCGCCGGAACCAACACCCAGAACTCACAATTCTGCAGCAACCAGTCCCCATCCCGCCGTTCGAGCCGCAATGACCTGGTCATTATGGTAATCAATCCCAAATCACCCAGGGCTAGATCAAAAGTAAGGTCCATCGGATCGAGAACCTGTTCAGTGTGCTGGTTTTCCGGAAAATTCAATAAATCATGGCCTTCGATCCAGCCTATGAAATCCAGCTGAGCCAATTCTTCACCTGCATCACTTCGAACAACTAGATCGAAAAGAGAACCAAAATCCCTTTCCAAATGGACCTCAGTTCTATCTACCGAAATGGTTCCCAACCTTCCTAAATTGGCACCATTTTCAAATTCCCGAAAATTAATGATACCCAGATCGTAAACCTTGCCAATGGGAATAGATTTGGCCCGGTTTGCTCGCACCTCAAAGAAGGAACTGTATCCTTGACCCTCGTCTGAAAGGAGTCCCGTATAACCCATGAAAGCCTGGGCAAAACCGTAGGAATATTTCTCCAGCCAATCCCGCCCTTCACTATCGGTGCGAACTGAGGGATCGACATTCTCAATCAAGGGGGCGAAAGGCTTACCCCCATAATTCCCGTGTAAATATTGTATTACAGATTTCAGATCCCGGTATACCGAATCGTCTACTTGGTGCGGGTTGGGAATTAAGGCGCCGTCGACCAGCAGACTTTCTTGCGCCAGTAGAACGTTCAATCGTTTCCACTGGCTATTGAAGGCCATGCGGCCCGGGCTCAGGGGCCCCCATGAACAAACCATAAGGACTGCAATCAGACTCCAAGGAATTACGCGGAAGGAACCGCCCGGTTTAGCGGTATAATAGACGGCAATGGCCAATAACCAGCAGGCCAATACCAATCCGAGATAACGGACCTCGGTAAATCCATAATCTCCAATCCTCCGTTGCAGCGCCAACAGAAGGAGGATTGCCAAAGGAATGATCAGGGGAAAATAAAGCCGCCAAAACGACTTGGCCCACTTGGAAACCGGTTCCATTTGGGTTAACGGCCATATGAGCAGACCGGTTAAACCTCCGATCGCCGCCAGAATGAACACCGGCATCCCCACCATGCCGTCCGGCCAGGACCAGGTCACGACAATCTTGATAGCATAGGCATACAGAATCCCAAAATAAAGCACCACCAGGGGAAGCAGGATATATTTACAGAAAAAATGTATCCACCTGGGATAATCGACGACCAAGTTGGGACGGTCACCCTTTTCCGGCATACCTGCAAGGAACAAACAGGTGGTGAGAACAAAAGCACAGAAGAACCAGATGCGGGCGTAATTTTCCCCCTCAATGTCTACACCAAAAAGCTCATCGATGCTGACCAAGGCCAGGGCTACCCCTACGAAAAACACCCCGCTGCAAAAAGCCGATAACAGAAACCGAATGAGCAACAGTTTGTTGTATTCCCACAGAGCAGGACCCGTTTTGATCAGTTTCAGATAGGGGCAGACGGCAATTCCCAAGTGTACGATTCCGCCCATCATCAGCAACCGCATCCAGAATGTATCCAGCACTCTTCCCTGATCATCGATCGGTATGAGCAGGCCAAACCCCATTACGAACAACAATCCCGCTGCCGAAACGAGCAGCCCCCTTATGGATAACTTGCCCCCGACATTCTCCACTATAAGGCCGGTCAGGATGAAAGTCGAAATTCCCAAACCGGAGGCAAAAGCCAATTTTACCAGGCGCGAGTAGGCGACGACATCCTCCTGGATTTCCAGTTCAATAAGGATACTGGTGGCTACAGCGCAAACAATGGCGCTGAGGACGGCCAAGGGGAATCGGCATAATACCGCTATGAAGCCTTTCCCAAGCTCCTTCCAGAAAGAGAGGCCGAGAATCTTCATCCAGGGTAACAACTCAGGTCTCCATAGCCTGGATCGTCGGAAATCATGAGAATGATATTGGACTTTGCTTCAAGGATAGAGGATGATGGCAGAAGGATAATAAGAAGAAACGAGTATAAGAATTTTCATGGGATCATGATTGAGAGAACTGTAGGAGGGGGTTTATCCCCCGATTGCGGTGAGGCCATTTGGAAGATCGGGGGATAAACCCCCTCCTACAGTTGCGAAATAGGTTATCAATAAAACATCCATGCGGACGATTGTTTAAGATACCTGAGTAGTTACCATCCAAGTTTGAATTCAAACCGTGCGCTTAAAAACTCCCCTTCCCTATTTAACCGTTATGGTAATCTTCTCCGAAATAACGACCGGGAGGTGGGGGAGGTGGATTTTGTCGGCGAAGAGCAACTGCAAAGTATGTTGGCCCGGAGGCAGGGTCAGGGTTGTTTCCGTCTGCCCAAGACCATAATGGACAATGTTTTCGGTGGCGGGAAGGGGCAGGCCGAAGTCGGGAAGTTCATCCACGTTGATGAGCAGGTGATGATGTCCGGAATTTGGAAAATCGATTCCGGCGGGGGCAATTCCCATGCCGGAGAGACCGAATTTTACGGGAAAATTCCGGTTCACGGTTTTCCCATCCTTGGGCCAAATGAAATAAACTTTGGCGCCTTCGGGAGACGGGGTACGGGGTATATCAACCGCAAGTAGGGAGGATGAAACAAGCAAACCGGTCAGGAGTATCAACGTGCTCTGAATTTTCATAATCGTTTTGGGGATGGGATTAAGTAATTTTTGCCGGTGATCTTGGACTCCTCCCCTATTCTTGGCAAACTTGAAAATGGCCCGGGTCGGGCGGGGAATGACTCGGACCGGGTGTAATTGCCTTGCGATTCAGGGGGAATAATTGAAGATTTGCCCCGTGCCCGCTTCCCCCATACGCCGCAAAGCTGAGCCAGCATGCATCTTTCTATTGGGAGTAGTGTTGGGGATAATCGAGCTCCGGGCACAGGAGGAGCGGGAAGCGATCACGTTTGGGGATGCGATGGTCGAATATCAAAAGGGAAATTACCAGAGCCTCCTGCCCGAAGTGTTGATCGGAACGGAAGAAAATCCCTGGAACGACGCCTGGTGGAGCCTGGCGGTCAAATTGCGCATGACCCTGGGGCAGTACGCCGAGGCCTACCGAACGGCCGAAGAGGGGCTCAACCGCCGCTCCTACAGCATCCAGCTCCGCATGGCGGCCCTCAAGGCGGCCCGTTACAACAACCTGGCGGACAAAGTGGAGGAACACCACGACGCCCTGGGCACCTATTTTCCCATGTGGGCCTACCGGGTTCGTTCCGCAGATGACCTGGTCGACCTGGGGGAAGCCGCCCTGCTCCTTGGGGTGGACCCAAAAATCGTATTGGAAAACTTTTTCAAAGCTGCCAGAGAGGAGGAAGAGCCGCCGGCGCAAGCTTTTCTCGCTTCGGGCCGGTTGGCGCTGAAAAAATACGACTTCCAACTCGCTTCCAAGACCTTTCAACAAGGCCTGGAAAAATATCCGACCGATCCGGATCTTTGGCACGGTCTGGCCCGTTCCTTTCTCAACGGGGACCGCTCGCAACTGGTTCGCTATTCGGAACATGCCCTGGGGCTCAATCCACGCCACCAACCCAGTCTTCTGCTTCAGGCTGAGCACCTGATCGATGCCGAATCCTACGCCGAGGCCAAGCAACGCCTTGACCAGATCTTGTCCATCAATCCGCTGTATCCCCAAGCCCTGGCTTTGAAGGCGGTGATTGCCTACCTGCAAAATGATCCTCTTACCGGTGATCTTCACCGGTCCACGGCCCTGTCCAGTTGGCGGGACAACCCGGAAGTGGACCACACCATAGGTCGCAAGCTTTCCCAGAAATACTGGTTTGCGGAAGGGGCCGAGGCCCAGCGACGCGCTTTGGCCTTTGACCCCGAGTATCACCCTGCCAGCATCCAGCTCTCTCAGGATCTCCTGCGCCTCGGGATCGCTTCCGAGGATGAAGGTTGGGAACTGGCTTCCCACGCCCACCAGCACGATCCCTACAATGTGGAGGCTTATAATCTGGTCACGTTGGCGGACAAACTCGACCAGTTCACCACCCTGGAGTCGGACAACTTTCACCTGCGTTTGAGCGAAAGGGAAGCGCCCATCTTCGGCCGCCGGGCCCTGGCCTTGCTGGAACGGGCTCACGCCCACCTGACCGAGCTCTACGACACCACCCTGGATGGCAAAACCATCGTTGAGATCTACCCCAACTCGGGCGATTTTGCCGTTCGCACCTTCGGTATGCCGGGCATTCCGGGTTTTCTCGGGGTCTGTTTCGGACCTGTTATCACCATCAATAGTCCGACTACCCGGCAGGCTAATTGGGAATCGGTCCTATGGCACGAATTCTGCCACACCATTACCTTGAAAATGACCCGCAACCGCATCCCCCGATGGCTCAGCGAGGGGATTTCCGTTTTCCAGGAAATGGAAGAAAATCCCAGTTGGGGACGCCGCATGACTATTCCCTATCGCAACCGCATCCTCGACCGCAGAATGCTGCCCATCAGTGAAATGAGCGGGGCATTCCTTCTGGCCGAAAACGATGGGGACCTCCAGTTCGCCTATTTCCAATCTTACCTGGTGGTAAAATTCTTCTCGGAAAGATACGGGATGCGGGCCCTGCGAGACGTTCTTCTGGCCCTGGGGGATGGAATGGACCCCAACGAAGCCTTAAGCCAACACCTCGGCCCCATGGAAGTCCTCAATCGGGACTTTGCCGGGTGGGCGCGGGAACAGGCGCTCAAACTCGGGGGCGATTATGATTTGTCCACTCCCAACAACGCGCTGGAACGGGCCCTGGTCCAAATGAATCGGGAAGAAAACTACCATTTTGTCCTCCAAACCTCACGCGAACTGGTAGAAGAGAAAAAATGGGATTTGGCCCGGGATCGATTGGAGGTGTTGGTGCGGGGCGCCGGATACATCCCCGGGGCGGAAAACGCCCACGGTCTGTTGGCCCAATCTTACGGCAAACTCGGCCTGACCGATCGGGAGTATGAAACCTGGGAGACCATGGCCCAAACCGAAGGGAGCCGCCTTCCAGCGGTAATTCGCCTCCTGGAAATAGCGACGGAGCGGGAGGATTGGGTAACGGCGAAATGCTGGAGCGAAGCCTGGTTGGCTATCGATCCACTGGCCCAAACCCCCTGGCGGGCTCTTTTCCAGGCCGACCGAGCCCTAAACCATCCCGAAAAAGCTATCGTTTCGGGCAAGGTCCTCCTGCGACTCGATCCATCCGACATGGCAAACGTCCACTTCCTATTGGCCCAGCAAATGGCGCTGATTGGGGACAAGGGCGCCCATCGCCAAGCCCTCCTGGCTCTGGAAGAAGCTCCCCGCTACCGGGCCGCCTATGAGCTATTATTCACCCTGATCGAGTCCGAGGCAACGGAACCCTTCCCCCTCCTTACTCCACCTTGAGAAACCGGATCATCCATATGCTTCACGCCATAGCATCGCTTCGGGGCGTCTGCTTGGCCGCTTTTTTCGGTATTCTAACCGCTCTATCCATTTCGTTGGTTCAGGCCCAGCGCGTCAGCTACGATCGCTACGGAGTTCCGGATTGGGAGGTCGATCCGAAGTTCAAACACGATGTCTTTACCTTTGCCCGCGTGCAGTACACTTCCTATGGGGGCCGATCCTGGGGTGGCAGAAGAGGTGGTTGGGGCCGAGGGGGTGGCATTTGGGCTACCGATTACCCCGATGCGGAACTGAATTTGGCCTTTCGGCTGCAGCAAATGACCAGCATGAAGGTAAATCCCGATCCGGTAGTGGTCAACCTGACCCAGGAGGATCTGCACCATTATCCCTTCCTTTATTTCGTCGAGCCCGGCCGCTTGAGTTTTGGCGAAGAGGAGGTGGCGGCCTTTCGGGCTTACCTGTTGAACGGCGGTTTTGCCATGTTCGACGACTTCTGGGGAGAATATGAATGGAACAATTTATACTACGAGCTGAAACGCGTGTTTCCGGATCGGGAGCCGGTCGACCTTCCGATCGAACACCCCATTTTCCACATCGTCTTCGACCTGAAGGAAAAACCACAGATTCCCAATATCAACCACGCCATCAACTACCGCGGCACCGGTATAACCTGGGAGCGGGAGGACGCCAGAATGGTTCACTTCCGCGGCATCTTCGACGACGAGGGGCGCATGATGGTCATCATTTGTCAAAATACCGACTTGGGGGACGGCTGGGAACGCGAAGGCGAGTCCGAATACTACTTCCGGGAATTCGCCGAGAAGCGGGCCTACCCCATGGGTATCAATATCATTTTTTATGCCATGACCCACTGAAAAGGCGTGGTCTCTTGATTTATGTCCCATCCAACTGAAATCTCCTCAACCGAACGGGAATCAGCGACTTTCCAACTGCTGCAAGAGGGTCGTGAAAAAGTAAAACGGGAGCTGGGTAAGGTGATCATCGGCCAACACGCCGTGGTCGACCAGATCCTGCTCGCCTTGATTTGCGGCGGGCACTGCCTCATCACCGGGGCCCCAGGCCTGGCCAAAACGCTCCTGGTAAAATCGGTGGCGCAAATCTTTCGACTGAAATTCCAGCGCATCCAATTCACCCCCGATCTGATGCCGGCGGATATAACGGGGACCGAAATCCTGACGGAAACCCCACAGGGAAGGACCCTCACTTTCGTAAAAGGACCCGTCTTCGCCAACATCATCCTGGCCGACGAAATCAATCGCACCCCGCCCAAAACCCAGGCTGCCCTGCTCGAAGCCATGCAGGAGCATCAAGTCACCGCGGCCGGGGAAAGGCATCTCCTTACCGAGCCGTTTTTTGTACTGGCCACACAAAATCCATTGGAAATGGAGGGAACCTACCCTTTGCCCGAAGCGCAACTGGATCGATTCCTCTTCAACGTCCTGATCGATTACCTGCCGGAAGACGATGAGACCACCGTAGTACAGCAGACTACGGCCAGGCTCTCCCAAACTATCGTCCCGATATTTTCCAGCGAGGACGTTATGGCCTTTCAACAACTGGTCAGCCAGGTTCCGGTAGCCGAGGAAGTCGTCCGCTACGCCGTAAGGCTCACCGCCGCTTCCCGACCGGGCAACGAGGGCGCCCCGGAATTTGTCGAGGAGTGGATAAATTGGGGAGCCGGCACCCGCGCGGCCCAGGCATTGGTTCTCGGAGCAAAGGCCCTGGCTCTCTGGAACGGCCGCGCCCACGTAACCTACCAGGACATTCGTCAATTTGCCCCACCCGTATTCAGGCACCGCATACTCCTGAACTACCGGGCCGAAGCGGAAGGCGCTACCGTGGAACACGTAATTCAACGCCTTTTGGAGGGGATCAAGCCGTGAAAGCAACCGGCATCGATCCAAAGACCCTGTTGGCCATCCGAGATCTGGAATTGCGGGCCCGAGTCGTGGTCGAGGGATTGTGGTCCGGGCTCCACCGCAGTCCATTGGAAGGTTTTTCCGTCGAATTCACAGAATACCGGCAATACAGTCCCGGGGATGACCTGCGCTATTTGGACTGGAGGGTCCTGGCCCGCACGGATCGGGAATACATCAAGAAATTCAAGGACGAAACGAATTTGCGCTGTCTTATTCTCTTGGATACGAGCCGGTCCATGTCCTTCGGTTCACTCCCATACAGCAAAGGCGACTACGCCGGCACCCTGGTCGCTACCCTGGGATACTTTTTATTTCATCAGAGGGACGTGGTCGGGCTGGCCTTATTCGATAACCGTCTGCACGACTATCTTCCTCCGCGCTGGCGCAAGGGACAATTCCGATCGCTGCTGTCCATGCTGGGAAAAAAGCCGACCGGAAAAGCCACCCATCTCGGTCATGCCCTGGAAGAGGTGATCCGGATTTGCCGGAAACGCAGCCTCGTCGTCATCGTATCCGATTTTTTATCCGATCCCGAATCCTGGCAAAAGCAAATGGCCCATCTGGCTGCCATGCGCCACGACGTGCGAGCCCTGCAAATTTTGGATCCGGCGGAAAGGACCCTGGATTTTGGCTGGGCCGCGCACTGGGAAGATCTGGAAACGGGTCAGCGCCTCTACATCGATCCGGACGCGGCCCGGAAAGGCTATTTGGATGAATTCGGTCGCCATCAACAGACTGTCCGGAACGTCTTGAACCAACTTGGAATCGTCCACGACATCGCTCCAACTGACAAACCCCTGGATTTTGTGCTACTGGAAATGATTCGACGCGGCGCCAGGACCGGAGCCTTGGCGCGGGTTAATGGAAGGGAAAGGGGATGAGTTTTTTGGCGCCTTGGTTTCTTTTGGGGACGGCCCTTATCGCCGGGCCCCTGATTTTTCACCTCATTCGGCGGGCAACCCGCAACAGGGTCCGTTTCAGCGCCACCCAATTTCTCCGGGCCTCCCAGCCCCGGTTGCAAAAAAGAAGCTCCCTGCAACACCCCTTCCTCCTCTTCCTGCGCTGCCTCATCATCGCGTTGCTCGCTTTTGGTTTTGCCCGACCCTTCTTCAAACAAGAGCTGCCCGTCCAGGCCCGAGAGGGCAAGCTCAGGCAAACCGTTGTCCTCCTGGACGAAAGCGGCAGCATGCGGCAGACCGGGGTATGGGAACAGGCCAAAACGCGGTTGATGGAACGACTGAAAGGCCATTCATCGGATGATCAACTGAGCCTGCTTGCCGTATCCAACACCGTTTCACACC
Source organism: Opitutales bacterium (assembly GCA_965218995.1). GTDB lineage: Bacteria > Verrucomicrobiota > Verrucomicrobiia > Opitutales > UBA2995 > JAABVD01. Next base: position 899,358 of record CBDCML010000003.1, on the reverse strand, counting down.
TCCTGTCCCACGATTTGTGGGAAAAAACCCCGGTCCCACAACGGCTGGTCCTGGCCCAAAATATTTTGCGGGACCGTGAACCCGGTTGGGGACCCACCTACCTGGATCAGGGCATGGAAGCGGCGCTGGTCGAGCTGGATCAAATGTCTGAAGTTTCCGGTGAAAATGCCCAAAAATCGATTGTCGTGGTTTCCGACTTTGGCCGAGGGGCCCGCCTGTCCGGACTGGCTGGCTATGACTGGCCGGTTGGTTGCGTGGTTCACCTCGAATCCGTCGGAGGGAGGGAACCGGGTAACGTCGGTGTGCAATGGCTGGGTTGGCTGAAAACAGCCAATGCCGGGATCAGCGCCCGGCTTCAACTCATTGGGAGCGGAGAAGGCCAATCCGTGATCCTGCAAGCCTTTGACGCCGAAAACGGCATGCCCATGGGCGAGGAAAAATCGGTGTATTTGCCCGGCGGAAGCAAACGGGTGGCGCTGTATCCGTTTGCGGCTGCGCCGTCCAGGCCGGTCAAACTGACCATTCGGGGGGATCCTCACGCCTATGACGACCAGTTCTGGATCGCCCCCAAACGGGTTCGGCAGGCCACCATCCACTATATCGGTCCGGCCGCGGCGGACGATCCCGGGCAATCCCGTTTCTACCTCGAACGCGCCACCGCGGGATGGGAAGATCCCCTCCTCAAAGTGGAAGACGGGTCGGAATTTTTGGACCCAAAGCCCAGCGATCTCGTAATTCTCGAAGGCAATCCCCTACCCGGACAACGGTCCGCTTTGGAGACTTTCCTTTCCGAGGGGGGCATTGGTCTTTACCTCCTGGCCGACTCCAACCAACTGCCCTTCATCCAGGGCCTGATCGGGGAAACCGGCTGGAAGTTGAACCTCACCCCCCGCAACTATTCCCTGTTCGGGGAGATCGACTTTCAGCACGAACTGTTCAATATCTTCGCCGAACCCCGCTACAGTAATTTCAGCAACATTCGCTTCTGGGACACTCCATCCATTCAAGTCCCGGAAAATTCCCGGGCCAGAGTGTTGGCCCAATTCGATGACGAAACGGCGGCATTGGTAGAAATTTCAGTGGGTCAAGGGCGGCTCTACCTCTGGAGCGGGGAGTGGACCCCGCGGGCCAGCCAATGGGTCTTGTCTTCCAAATTTGTTCCCTGGCTACAACGGTTGATTGAACAAGCTCTGGGAGGACCCAAACGCCCGTCCATGATTCAGGTGGGCGAGGCCAACCGGCTTTCCCGAAGTAAAACCGTAACCTGGCAACACCTCGGGGCCAGTAAACCCGAACCCTCACCACCCCAGAGACCCGGAATTTACAGGATGAGCGAGGCCGAGTCCAGCCATTGGGTGGCGGTGAATTTGCCCCCGCAGGAGAGCATTCTGGAACCCTTGTCCCAGGCTGCCTGGGAAAACCTGGGGGCGCCACTCAATCCACGGGAATCCCTGGCATCCGAGCAATCCAAGGAGGAAGTAATCCGATTCCGCACGGCGACCGAGTTGGAAAGTCAGCAGAAAGTATGGCGTTGGTTTCTGCTCATTGCGGCCCTGACTTTGGCCGCGGAAAGCCTGGTTGCCGTTTTGATATCAAAAAGGGAAGGAACGGGGGTTCCGGTATGACTTTATCAAACCCAAACGAGGAGCCAGGCATTGATCCACGCCTGGAAAAGGAGCTGCTCCAGGCAGCTCAACGCCAGCGCGACAACCATTTGTTCCGCGGCAAAATCAGGCGCTGGTGCATCGCTTCGGTTCTGGTCGGCCTCTGCATCGGCCTTCGCTGGATGATGGCGGAATTTGAACCCTACGCCTTTCCAGTGGCCTGTTTGGTGGTGCTCGCCACCCTTATCCTGAACCTCCTGGAGAGCCGGCGCACCCCGCTCAACTACAGGGAAACGGGAAAGCGGGTGGAGGATAATTTTCCCGAACTGGACAAAGTTCTGACCACCGCTTTGGAACAGCGGCCCAAGGACGGAAGATACAACTTCCTGCAAGAAAAGGTCATTGAGGAGGCCCTGCACAATTCCCTGTTCCAATACTGGGAAGACACAGGAAAGCGATCCCATACCCTGTTTCAACTGGGCTATGTAGCTTCCCTGCTCGGAGCCATGGCATTGGCCGGGTTGGTCTACCATAGCAAAGGCTGGCCGGGGTGGTCGGGCGGGGCGCCTCTCTCCATTCCGGCCATGGCCTCATCGGTCGAGGTAACCCCGGGCGATATGGAACTGCAACGAGGTAGCGCGGTGGTAGTGGCAGCGAGGTTCATGGGCCATCTGCCCAAGTCGACCACCCTGCAAACCCAGACCCCATCCGGGGAAGCAAAATCTTTTCTCATGGCCCGCAGCCTGTCCGATCCCGTCTTCGCCCACACCTTGCCCGCGGTAAACGAAGATACACTCTACAACGTCACATTCGATGAGGGGCAAACCGAATCCTACACCCTATCCGTCTACGACCTGCCCATGTTGAAGCAGGCGGACGCATATCTTGACTATCCCGATTACACCGGGCTGACCGACCGGCGAATTGAGGATACCCGCCGGGTCAGCGCGGTGGAAGGCACCCGGCTCGATTACACCTTCCTGGTCAACAAGCCGGTGGCCCAGGCCCTGCTGGTGGACAAAACCACCGACTACATCGAGCTGAAACGAGCCAACCCGCAAGGGACTCGTTTTACCACATCGCTAACGTTAGGGGAATCCAGGCACTATCACCTTCACCTGAAAGACGAAGCCGGACGAAATAACGCTTATCCACCCGATATCAGCATCCAGGCGCTGCCCAACAAGCGCCCCAAATTAAAGGTCAATTTTCCCAAGGGAGACCAACGGGTATCGCCCATCGAAGAGTTGGCCTTGGAAGCGGAAGCCAAAGACGATTTCGGGCTGATCAATTACGGGGTGGCCCTGGCGGTAGGGGCCAATAACCCGGTATACACCCCTCTTAAAATTGACGATTCAGCCACCCTGGATGCGGATTTCCCCCACACCGTGGCACTGGAAGAAAAAGGCGTTGAACCGGATGAGTTGGTCACCTGGTTTGCTTTCGCCGATGATTACGGCCCCGACGGGGAACCCCGTCGCACCACGAGCGATTTGTTTTACGCCGAAGTACGTGCACTGGAAGAAATTTTCCGGCAGGGGGAAAGCGGTGGGGGCAGCATGGAAGGCATGGGCGGTCAGCGGGAGGGCGAACTCTTGGAACGACAAAGACAAATTGCCATTGCCACCTGGAAGCTCCTGCAACGAGGGGAAAGCGATTCCAGCTTCCGGGAAGACTCTGCCATCCTGGCTCAATCCCAGCGAGAAATTCGGTCGCAACTGCAAGCGGCTCTATTGGAAATGCGTCGGGATGACTGGATAAAGGCAGCCCAGCGGGCCAGCGCCTTTATGGAGACGGCAGCGGAAAAGTTATCCGAGGCCAATGCGGAACATTCCGAGGCCCCTTTGCAGGAAGCTTGGCTGGCTGCCCAGGGGGCCTACCAAGCTCTCTTGAGTCTGCAACCCAGAGAATTCAACCTGGTTCGGCAAGGCAACCAAAGGGGTGGAGGCGGTGGCGGAAACCGTCTCAATCAGCGCCAACTGAACCAGCTCGATTTCAACGAGGAGGAAAATCGGTACGAAACCGAGTCCCAGGCACAACCGCTTACCACCCCGGAGGAACGCAATCAGTTGGAAGTCCTGAGCAAGCTCAACGAATTGGCCCGCCGCCAGCAACAAATGAACGAAAGGCTCAAGGAATTGCAAACGGCTCTGACCTCGGCTAAAGACGAGGAGGAAGAACAACGCATTCGCCGCGAATTGAAACGCCTGGAAGAGGAGAACCGGAGATTACTCACCCAGGTCGACGAAGTCCGTCAGCGTATGGATCGGATGGATTCCGATCGGGAAACCCGGGAGGCGCGGCGGCAGTTGGACGAAACCCGCCGGGAGATGAGGCAACTGGGCCAATCCCTCGATGAAGGCAAAGTTTCCCAGGCCCTGGCATCCGGCGCCCGGGCCAATGAAAACCTCCAGGATTTGAAGGAGGATTTCCGGCAGGATACCTCGAGCAGGTTCACCGAGCAATTGCGCCGAGCGCGCGATTCGGCTCGGGAACTGGCCGAGAACCAGAAGAAGATCACTGAAGCGTTGGAACACCTCAGCGAGGAAGGAGCCCATCGCTTGGACCTTACCCCCGAACGGGCGGAGATAAGCCGGTCCTATGAAGGGCAGTTGGAGGGATTGCGTGATTTGATGGAAAATTTGCGCCAGATTACGGAGGACTCGGAAGTCGGAGAGCCCAACCTGCACCGCCGACTCTACGACCTCCTGAGGCGAAGCGACCAGAACGGCACTGAGGAGGATTTGCGAATTGCCCAGGAGTTGGTCCAGCGGGGCTTTACCGACCACGCCCTGGAGAGGCAACCCGGCCTGGAAACGGCGTTTGACGACCTGCGGAGGGAAGTAGAGGCGGCGGCCGAATCGGTCCTGGGCAGCGAGACCCGCACCCTGAGGTTTGCCAGTGAGGAACTGGATGACTTGTCCCGCCAGTTGGAACACGAACGTCCCCGGGAACAGGAGTCTTTGGAAACCGAAGGCCGAGCCCAGCCGGGTGAATCGCCTCAGGCGGATGAGTTGGCCCAGGGGACCGGTCGGGAGCCCTCCGGACCAAGGGATTCTCAACAACCCTCGCGGGCCCAAGGGGGCCAGCAGGCCGGGGGACAACAAACCGGATCCGTCAGTGGGCAAGGCAGCCTTCTTCCCCCGGGAGGCGGGGCCCGGAGAGGGGGAGACGACCGGTTGGGCGGAGGGGCCGGCGGACCTGGCGGAAACCGGGTTGGCAACCTGGAAGATTTTATCCGTTCCCTGGCCGATAATTCCCGGATGGACGGCCCCATTACAGGTGGAGAATTTCGGCCTTGGTCCGAACGTCTGCGCACGGTTGAGGAATTGATCGAGCAGCCCGAAGCCCGGGAACGCATAACCGAGGCCCGTCAAGCTGCCGAGCGCATGCGAGCCGAATTCAAGCGGCACAGCCTTCCGCCGCAATGGGATAGTATCGATACTTCAGTGCTCGAGCCCATTCGGGAAGTGAAATCCTGGGTCCAACAGGAATTGATGCGCCTTCAGGACCCGGAGGTCCTGCAACCGATCGACCGGGATCCGGTTCCTCCACCCTATCAGGAAGCGGTTAAGCGTTACTACGAAGCCTTGGGGGATGATTCCTGATGAAAATCTTCGGTTCGTTGATATTTCTGGGCTTGCCATGGTGGTGGGCGGGGTTAATCGGCTGTTGCATCCTGCTCCCCCTGGCCTGGATGGCCTGGAAACCGGTTCGGCCCATGGGGCTGGGCAACTGGATCCCCCTGACATTGAGGTGGTTGGGAATAATGCTGTTGCTGACCTTTCTCCTGGAACCGCACTGGACCTCCCTGCGCCCCACTCGAGGGGCCAACATTGTAGCCATCGTGGCTGATAACAGCCAGGGCCTGCAATTGAAAGAAGTAGGGCAATTGAAATCGCGGGGAGAAAAATTGAAGGACCGACTGACCGGACCGGATAGTTCCTGGCTGGCCCGGCTGGAAGACGCCTTTCAGGTGCGACCCTACCGGTTTGACCGCGACTTGAGCCGCCTGAGCAACTTCAACCAATTGGATTTTCGGGGCGACCGGAGCAACCTGGGGAAAACTTTACAGAGTATGCAGGACCGTTTTCAAAAGCTGCCCCTGGCAGGCATCATCCTGCTCACGGACGGCATCGCCACCGACCTCGAAGAAGGGCTTCCCGAGCTGGCCGGGCTTGCCCCGATCTACCCGGTGGTAGTCGGAAATCCAGGTCGGATTCCCGACTTGAGCCTCGACCGTATCGAACTGAGACAGACCTCCTTTGACGACGCCCCGGTAACCTTGAAGGTCGAGGTCTCCTGGCGCGGGAATTTAAGGCGGCAGGTCGAGGTCGCCCTCGATGCCCTGGAAGACCCAGCTATCGATACCCAATTGCCCGACCCGATTCAGTTGTCCCTGGGGCCTTCCGGTAAATCGCGGGCCGTCACTTTTCAATGGCGTCCCCTGCAGTCGGGCCTGCAGTTTTTGGAAGCCTCGGTAGAGCCGTTGGAATGGGCGGAAGATCCCGGAGAGGCCACTGAGCTGAACAATCGCCGGCTCTTCATGTTGGATCGGGGGCAAACCGAATACCGCATTCTCTACGTCAGCGGGCGGCCCAACTGGGAATACAAATTTCTCAACCGCGCCTTGGCCGAAGATCCTCAACTGCACATGGTGGGGTTGATTCGCGTGGCCCGACGAGAGCCGAAGTTCGAGTTCAAGGGGCGGGCCGGGGAATCGAGCAACCCCCTGTTTCGGGGATTCGGGGAGAAGGATGAAGCCGAACGCTACGACCAACCAGTGCTGGTCCGACTCAATACGCGTGACCAGGAGGAACTGAGAGGTGGATTTCCCCAAACAGCGGAGGATCTGTTCAAATACGATGGGGTGATTTTGGACGACGTGGAGGCGGAGTTCTTCACCTTCAAGCAACTCGACCTTCTGCGCGAGTTTGCCTCTCAGCGCGGTGGCGGATTGATCCTGCTGGGTGGCGCCGACGCCCTGAATGAGGGCGGTTATGCCGACACGCCTTTGGCCAGCGCTCTGCCCGTTCATATTGATCGCCCGGCAAAGGCTCATCCCTCGGAAGACCTCAGGTGGCGCCTGACCAGGGAGGGTTGGGTGGAACCCTGGATGCGAATCCGTTCCCTTGAGACAGAGGAAAGAACCCGGCTCAACGCCATGCCACCCTTCCAGGTATTGAATCCGTTGCCCTCCATCAAACCGGGAGCCAGTGTCCTGGCCGAGGTGGAAGACCGATCGGGAAAGCGGTTTCCGGGACTGGCTGCCCATCCCTTCGGAGCGGGGCGGGTGGCCTGTCTCACCGTGGGTGACATCTGGCGCTGGGGGTTGCGGGAACAAAAGGACCAGGATGATTTGGCCCGGTTCTGGCGGCAGATGGCGCGCTGGCTGGTCACCGATACTCCCCGGCAAGTGAGTTTGGAAGCCAGGTTGAAAGGTGAAAAAATCGCGCTTGAGGTGGTAGCTCGGGACGCCTCCTTTCAACCTGCGGAACTGGCCCAAGCGCGCCTGACCATCAGCCGGGTGATCCAACTGGATGAGGCAAGGGAGGAAAAAGGATTTTCCCAAGTTTCATTTCAAGTCGAACCGGTATCGGGGGAGCCCGGACATTTTGCCACCACGTTTACTCCCCGGGACGGGGGAGCTTACCTGGCCGAGGTGGAGGTAACGGATGGGGACGGAGCAGTAGTGGGTAGGGCCGAGGCCGGTTGGGTAACCGATCCGGCCGGGGAGGAGTTTCGGTCCCTGGACCCCAATCGGACTATTTTGGAGGAACTGGCCCAGCGGACCGACGGACAGGTCCTGGGCTTAGCCGACCTGGGCGGGGTGAGCGATCTGCTTTCCCGCCAACCCGCCCCCGTCACCGAAACCTGGACGCGTCCCCTGTGGCACCGCAACTGGCTCTTCCTGGGGATTCTTGGCTGCTTTCTGGTAGAATGGGCGGTAAGGCGATTGAGAGGGCTGCCGTGAGAACCTGGCCCGGCCTGTTCTGGCTCCTGGTTACAACCGGCAGCCTTTGGGGGACAGCCAGCCACGAAGCGCTGGTCATTGTGGGCGCGGCCGGACAACCCAGATTTGAAAGCGGATTCAAAGACGCTGCCAAGGCTTGGAAGGAAGCCTGTGGCAAAGCCGGGGCGGAAATCGTCGTCGCGGGGCTGGAAGAAGCCGACCGCGGGGCGGAAAAAGAAAAAGTTTTTCAATGGATTGATAATCTGGATACCACCGCCGCCATGCCGGCCTGGATTGTCTACGTCGGGCACGGGACCTACAACGGGCGCGATGGCTATTTAAACTTGCGGGGGCCCGACATTTCCGCCTCCGAGTTGGCCGGCAGACTGCCCCAAATGGATCGCACTTTGATTTTTATTCACGGCGGTTCCGCCAGCGGACCCTTTCTGCCCGCCGTCAGCGGCCCCAACCGCATCGTAATTTCCGCAACGCGCAGCGGGGAGGAAATCAACTACGCCCGGTTCGGGGAGATGTTCGCCCAAATTGTAGGAAGTCCGTCCGGGGATATGGATCGGGACGGCCAAACTTCTCTCCTGGAAGCGTTTCTGAGCGCCCACCATGCCGTAGACACCTTCTACAAGGAAGCGGGTAGATTGGCCTCGGAACATCCCCTGATCGACGATAATGGAGATAAGCTGGGCACCCCACCTAACTGGTTCCGGGGAACGCGGGTAATCAAAGCATCCGAAAACAATCGGGAACCCGATGGTTTTCGCGCCCACCAGATCGCGCTCATTCCATCGGATCTGGAACGAAAGTTGAGCCCGGAACAGCGGCGGCATCGCGACCATCTCGAAGCCAAACTGGAGGCCCTGCGCAAACAAAAGTCCGACACCCCGGAGGACCTGTACTACGATCAGCTCGAATCCATTTTCCTGGAATTAGGCAAAATCTACTTCCCCGAGGGCAGCCCGCCTCCTCCGGCATTCAAAGGGGTCAATCCTGAATGCTGCTTAGTTAAGCCATTTTCCGAACATATGACTACCTCGGAAAAGGAAGGGATCAATCCTTAAATCGTTGACTTCGCAAGCTTCGTCAAGATTGCAAGTAATGACCCCGACGGAGCTTACGGCTCGGCCGCGACATACTCGGCATACCTGCCCGCCACTTCGGCCTGTTTTTCATCTCCTTCATGCAAGTAGATGCGGTATTTGAAGGTGAGAGACGTTCCGGGGGGAACGGTCAGATTTCCACTACCAGGGGGTTGACCTTCGAAATAATGAAGGCCGAAGGGATTAGCGGCAAACAGGCCGTAGTCCCGAACATGCCACCAAGTGGGATGTCGCGGATTGCCCGGGTGGTCGAAAATGGCTATGCCCACCACTTTTCCCTTCACAAAACCGTAGTAATCGCACCAGGCGGCTCGTTTACCCCAGGTGTCCCCATTCCTTAGGCCGGTGCTTTGCACTATGTGCCCCAGGGGGATTCCACCGGTGTCATGCTTGGGTTTGTGGGGCATGGTTCCCGCCACCCGAATGGCCATGGAGCCTTCCTTGGTATCGCCCAAAACCAAAGGTTCATCACCGGCCATATAGGTTATTTCATAATCGAAGAGACGTTCATTATCCGGACGATTATAAACCTGAAAGGTTCTTTCGTCCCGGCAGATCAAGTCCCCGTCCCGGGAAATCCACTTGTTGGCCGAACGGATGAGGCCGGATTTTTTGCCCGAGCGGACTTCCAAAAACCGGTCGTGCTCTATCCTGCCGAAGTTTTCCGTCCGGGCCCAGAAATCAACTCCATTTACGTCCCCGTGGGCATACCAGAGCGATTGATGATGGGGATGATCGTGTGACTCTCCATCCACCTTTTTCATGGGATAATTCCGCGTCACGGGCAAACCGCCCGGGCCGTGCACGGGGTAGAAATATAGAGGCCTGTCGCCAGTGAAATGGTAATTGGTAAACAACTCCCCGTTTATCTCGATGCGCAGGTAACCTTCCTGCGGGATAATTTGCACCCCATTGCCGGAGCCATCCTGGTCGGCAAGAAGACCGGAGACAAAAGCCACCAGGAAAACGGTAGTTACAAACGATGTATTGGTTTTCCCCACGCGGAAAAAAGTTCAGTTGGAAGAAACATGTAGAGCAATAGGACTCTCCGCGACCCTTTTTTGGTTATTTGATGAACGGATCGATATAGGGGGGGCGCTCGAACCGCACCGGGTTCTCTACTACCCGAGGATCGTTTTCAGCCACTAGCGTATCCATCAATTCATGGCTGAGTTTCAATTTAATCTCCAAGTATTCTTTTTCATCGGCCACGTTGGTCAGGTAGTCAGGATCCTTGCGCAAGTCGTAGAGCTCTTCTTCAGGGCGTTTGGCCACGGCATAGTCATAGAACGGACGATTCTCCGGCTCTTTTCGATGCTCGATAACCCACCTCTTTGTCGGGCTGCCATCCAAATCCCCAAAGCCTATGAAGGTGTTTTCCTCCAAGGCGTTCGGTTCAGAAAATTCATCGTCCAGAACCACGCCAGGAGTTCCCATGGGCCAGCGGTCCGGCTCGAAATTGCGTATATACAAAAAGTCCTTGGTGCGGATGGCCCGCTGGGGATAAGGCAAAAATCCTTCCCGAGCAGCCGCGACGTGTCGCTCCCGTCCCAGTATCACAGAGTTGCGAACCGGATCGATCCGACCCGATCCTTCAGCCAGAAAGAGCGGCATTAAATCGCGCTCAGCCATGCCTTCGGGAACAGGCGCTTGACCGGCTTTTAAAAAAGTAGGCGCCAACTCGCGCAGGTTGATAAAGTCATTCACTACCCTACCCGGCTTGATCTTTCCTGGCCAACGAGCGGCCAACGTTACTTCAGTACCCAAATCATAGAGATTACATTTTCCCCGCGGTATGCCAGGAATGCCGTGATCCCCACTGATAACCACCAGGGTGTTATCCAACTCACCCATTTCCTCCAACTTTTTTAAAATCAAGCCGATCCCGGCGTCCACGGCGAGACATTCGCCCAGGTAGTCGTTTACGTCTTCCCGCACATCGTGGACATCCGGAAGAAATTTTGGCAACCTGCCCTTCAATTTATCGGGATCCAGGCCCCAAAAAGCTTGGCCCGACCCCTTGATCCACTTGCGATGCGTATTGGTCGGCCCCCACCAGAAACAAAAGGGCTGTCCTTCTTCCCGGTCGGCTATGAAAGCATCAAAATTAGTCCTGACCTCATCGTATAATTCCTCCTTGGCGCCATCGATTCCCAGCTTTGGGGCTTTTCTACTCACATATTGGGAAAAATTGTTAAAATTAGTCCCGCCCTGATGGTAAGCGGTCCGCTTCGCTCCGAAGGGCGCATGGGGCGGAGTTCCCGGTGTCCAAACCTTGTAGGAGTATCCAATATGGTATCCTGCTTTTTCCAGCTCGAGAGGGAAAGAAGGTATATTCGAGTCCCAAACGGCGCCCTGCAGGATGGCTCCGCGTTCCGTATTCCAAAAATACCGGCCCGACAACAACGAACTGCGGCAGGGTGTGCAGGATGGAGCGGGAACAAAGGCGTTGGAAAATAAGACTCCTTCATTTGCAACTCGGTCGAAGTGAGGAGTGTCGATGAGAGCGCTGATCGACTGTGGCCCTTCAATCTTTTCATAGGCACTCGCATAACGGCCCCAATCGTCGGCGAAGAGAAAGACAATATTGGGGCGTCCATCGGCAAAAAGTGAGCCTGTCGCCGTAGCAACAAGAATAAAGAATGGGAAAACCGACTTCATGGTGTTACCGCACAAGAAATAACCGGGCTGCCCAAACTGCCAAGCTGATTTTCGCCTCCGTCTTGGCGCCGGTCAGCTCATGCCGGGCGTTGTAGGTGTATGGCGACCCCGACCGAAAGGGCCAGCGCCGATTGCTAATTTGGTAAGATTCAGAACCCTCCAGGCGCCCCTTCCAATTCTTCCGGAAATGAATTCAGCAGAAAATGCCCTTTCTCAAATCACGCATCACCATCAATCCCGAATCCTTCAACCCAAGCATGGGTCGCGCCCCCGAACTACGGCGTTTTCCAAATTGCCTGCGATGCGTTTCGAATATCCCGTTCACGTAGTCTTTTGAGCCCAGAACCATGCCATCGGTAAAATAGCGTACCCGCAGTCTCAATACCTGCGCCAGCGGCAGGGTTCCATCCGCTTCCACCAGGCCCCGCCCGCACCGGGTTCAAATCTATGTAAGCGGCCACCGCGCTCAGGCAACTCGCCGCATCCTCGATCAGCACACTAGCGCCATTCCGTCTTGACCCCTATTGCTTCCCCCGGGCTGCGCAAACTAACCACGGTTTTATTCTTCCAGGCAGGCCCGCAAATAAGCGGCTGGCTGAAAATCCCGAAGGATCCGGATAGTTTCACCATTTCGATGAATGCGCACTTCGGGGACATTGATCTGCGGTGTTTTGTGGGGAGCAAAGAGAATGTCGTCGTGGGTGGCGTTTTGTGCTTCTTGGAAGCGATCCGGGGTCAGGTGACCGCCCAGGTGATCGCTGCGGCCGGTAGCTACGTGCACGGTACCGAGGATTTTCTCGTCCTGTATGTCCCGATTGGAGACGGGGAGGACCTGGGTGCCGAAGCCGAGCTCGCCGATTTCGCCGGTGGCGGGATCGCGGACCATCTTGGCATTGTGGGCATCGATCACCATGGGGCTGCCTTGGAGCAGTTCGGCGGCCTGAATGCGCCCATCGGAAACGTGCATGAGTCCGATGGTGCCGTCTTCATAAAGCAAGGGAAACCGGCCTTCCGCGCCGGTGGGGACAAAATACACTTCCCCGGCGGGGAGGTTGGCAATGTCGGGTTCTTTCCCCAGGCACAGGCCGTGGCTTTTCTGGGCCTCCTGTCCATCGAGCATCAGTTTGAGGGTGTGTTTTCGGCCCTTGACCACAAAATCGATTTCCGCCCAATCGGAACGGGTCATGCGGAGGCGCAATTTCTCGGCTTGGGCGGAAACTTCCCGGTAATCCACGGCCAGACCCGACCGCAGAATAATGTCATTCATTCCGTGCATGGTGGCGCCACGGAATCCCCATTGCCTGGCCGAGGCGGTCAAAGGCGCGGTGGCCGATTCGGTGGAAATGCAGAGAATGAGATCGTACGGTTTATAGACGTCTTCGACCAAACTGAGGCGGTTGCCTTGAGGGTCGCAACAATCTTCCGGCAGGTCGAGATTGGAACCTCCGGTGCGCTGGTAGGCGTAGATTTGGCCTCCGGTCAGCCCCAACTCCCGCAGGACACCTTCTTCGAAGGCAAGGTAGAATTTTTCGTAAGCGTGGCGTTGAATGGTGAGGGACGCATCCTGCAGGAAGGCGAAGCCCTCCATCAGGGAAGGATCATCCAAGTCGATCAAAATACATATCTTTTCCCCAGGCTCCGGTTGAAATACCGTTTTCAATAACCGGCCCAGATTGAAGGGAGGGAAGGTCTTAAGCTCTTCTTCTTTGGTCTGAACGTCTAACACGGCGAGTTGATGTGAGGGTTACAGGTCATGATGATCAAAGCGCCTCATCAAAGGCGTCAATAATTTGCTCGATGGGCTCCACCCCGACGGAAATGCGAACGAGGTCCGGATTGATACCATAAACTTTTAAATCCTCCCGCCCGGCTGGATCGGATACGATGTCGTAGTGGGCCATGTACATGTAAGGGCAAATGAGGGTCCGGATCATGCCAAAACTCGGCCCTTTGCTGATGCGGCAAGGATCGTAAACTTCGGCCAGGGGTTTAACCAGGTCGATGGTTATCATGCAGCCGGGGGAATGGTCGCCTCTCTCGATCTTACCATACCGCTCCCGATTGGTCTCTGCGTAGGCCCAGTACACTTTTTTGACCCCGGGGTGTGTTTGCAAATACCGGGCCAGTTTGCGGGTGTTGGCATTGACAGTACGAGCCACGGTCTGGCAATGGGGCAGTTGTTCGGCCACCCGTTCAACGTCGCGATGATAGGGTGGCTCCACGTATTGCGGGACAATGGCTTTCAGTTCGGGGTAAAAGGGAGATTGGGGATTGAGGGCGAGGAGCCCCATCATCACATCTCCCTCGTGGGCGATGTACTTGGTCAAGCTGGTCACCAGAACATCGCAATAGGGCATGGTATTCACATTGAGAATGGAGCTCACGGTCGGGTCGACCATCAGAACCACATCGTGCAGGCGGGAAAGCTCGAGCAAACGATCCGCATCCGGAGTTTGTGCCAGGGGATTGGTGGGCAATTCGGCGATTATTCCGGCCACCTCCTGGCCGCGCTCATCCAGAAATGAAGCCAATTGATCGAGATCGGTCGGGTCTGGGATGAGGATTCTTTGATCCCCCTCCCCGGCGAACTTGTTGAGGATTTCGTAAGTGTCGACGTAGAGCCAGCCCAATTGAATCCAGAGGGTCCGGGATTGGGCGGCCTGGAGATCCCGGATGGCATTGAAGGCGGCGAAAACGGAACTCATACCCGAGGTTGTAAGCCACACATCTTCGTGGCAGGTAGAGCCGATGGCATTGCTCAAGGCATCTCGAACGGTTGTGGAAGGATGTAAGGAGGGTCGCTCCGGAGTGGCTCCCGGGATTAACCCGTTCCGGAGGAGTAGGTTTTCGGCTTCCCGTGAGGAAATGCGGACCCCGGTATGTTGCAAAAATTTGCGGGCCATTTCCTCCGCCTCGCCCCAGGGGGCAACCGAAACGACGGCGCGGGTTTCATCGGCAAAAAGCCTCACATGGTCAAATCCGAGGTAGCGCTGCAAGGCTTTGGCGGCATGGAGGGAGCACAGGCAAAACACCACTCTGTCCTGCAATTGGAAGCGGGTCTGCAAATAGGCTTCCCATTGCAACACCCAATGATGGGAAACAAATCGTGGATAAGCCACCTTGAGGCGGGCAACCACCTCGGGAAGCCTCTCCTCATACTGGACAATGGTCTCCATAGTCGGAAAACTACAGGATACCGCGTGCGGCAAATGGGGTATGGGCCGGGCAAATGGTATCTGGACGGAAGGTATTTCCACGGAACGATTTGGACGGGGAAGTTTGGAAGCCAACCAACCGGCCAGAGGAATTCAATCGTTTTCTCCAATATGGAGGAGATTGTTGCGCCTTATCGGGTCATCCGTCTACGCCAAAGGGCTACGCCGGGACAAGAACCTTGAATCGGTTGACTCCGCAAGCTTGTTCAAGATTGCAAGGATTGACCCCGACGGGACTCGCGGGGTGTCGCCCCAGCTTCACCCGCGAATCGGCCGAGCCTGGGAAAGAGGGTGTTCGGGTCAGAGAACCTCCGCGGGGGAAGATCGGGAAAGAAAAAAAAAATTGAATCATTAATGAAACTCAATTTATTTTTTGGGGTAAGAAAGAAAAGGGCACATCCGGTAACCTCAATTAGTAAATTTCGCATTTGATAGTTTGATACGCATCCTCTAGTCTTCAGCAATGAAGTTTCGTAAAGGCAAAGAACAAAGTGGATTGTTTGATTTAATCGAGCGGGTGGAAGAGCTTTCCAGTCAGGCTGGCCCGCTGGACAAGCTCAATGAGCAGATCGACTTCGAATTTTTTCGTCCGAGGCTGTTGGAAATCCTGGACTACGGCGATCACGAAAAAGGAGGTCGTCCTCCTTGGGATCCGGTTCTGATGCTCAAGGTCCTCATCATCCAACGCTACCACAATCTGAGTGAAGAAGAGACGGAGTTTCAAATTCTGGACCGCTTTAGTTTTCAACGTTTTTTAGGACTTTCAGTGGGGGATGGGGTGCCTGACAAGAACACTATCTGGGACTTCAAACAACGACTGGGACCGCAAGGGATGAAGTCCTTGTTTGAATTATTCGGTGGTCTATTGGCCGAGAATGGACTGGTGGGCAAAGGCGGCAAGATCGTAGACGCCAGTTTCGTGGACGCCCCCAGACGGCGAGTTGCTGCGGAAAAATTGGAGGAACAGTCCCCGAAAGCCCGTAGCCATGTCGATGGCGATGCCCGCTGGGCCAAGAAAGGCAAGGAGACTCATTTTGGTTACAAGAATCACGCCAAATGCGACGCGGCTTCGAAGTTTGTTGAGACCTTTGCAGTAACCAGCGCCGAGGTCCACGACTCCAATGTCCTGGAGGAACTGCTGGATGACAATGATCAATCCCTGTATGCGGACAGCGCCTACAAAAGCGCGCAAAACGACGAGTTGCTACGCAATCGCAAGATCAAAAACATGATCCATCAAAAAGGGTACCGCAACCATCCTCTGACGCGATTTCAGAAGAAGATCAACCGGCTCAAGAGTACGTTACGCTGCCGGGTGGAACACATATTCGGGTTCCAGGCCAACAGCCTGGGGGCGGACTGGATTCGCACCATAGGAATTGAAAGAGCCGAGTTTCAGATAGGCCTGTCCAACCTGGTTTATAATTTATGCCGGTTCGGCCAACTGGGGGCAGTGAGGAAATGAGAGGGAAATGATGGCTGAAAAGGCCAAAAAGCTGCAAAATATCCGAAAGCATTCACAAAATGAATACGAAATGCTAATACTAGGCAGCAGGGCCATAAGCGCTGTTGAAGCCTTGGGCGACAGAAATTAGCTTTTAACGCTTTTTCCAATCAAAGTTAAAAATTACACGGTTAACGGATCTGCCCAAAAGACCAACAAAGGGAAAACCATGAAATTTCAAATAGTTTCAATGATCTGTATGGGAGCGCTGACCCTGGTTGCCTTGGGGGGTTGCCAAGCCGGGCCCTCCGCCCAGGAAGGAGCGGTATTGGGAGCTGGCACGGGAGCCGTGCTCGGCGCAATTGTGGGCAACCAAAGTGGCGACGCGGGCGAAGGAGCGGTCGTAGGCGCCCTTGCTGGAGCGGTGGTAGGCGGCGCCATAGGAGACGCCGAAGACCGGCGCGTGGCGGATCGGCGCCATTACGAAACTCAAATGCAAATGGCCCGTGCCCGGCAGCAGCGGGCGGAAAGGGAGGCTCAACGACAGCGTCAAATCCTCCAGGGATCAAAAATTGAGGATTCCGAAGTATTGGCGGCCAAGCAACGGGCGGAAGCGGCCGAGGCCGAACTGGCCCGGATACTCAAAGAACAGCAAGAAGCCCTCTCCCGGGCAAAGGCTATCGAAGATTACGAAAAGCGGCGACTGAAAGCGGAACAGGAAATTAAAGCCATCAGCGGTGTGGAGGGGTAACCTTCCGCCGGCACATCAGGAAGAGCGGAAAGAAGGGTTCAAACCTGAATGCTGCTGTTAAGCGGGATTATTGAGGGCATAAGGCATGGCGCCAGCCGGGGTCAAGACGTGGAAAAGTGATGCCTTCCGAAAGAAAAGGGTCCTGTAAGGCATAACTTTTTACGTCTTGACCCCTTCCTTTTCCGAGGTAGTCATGTGTTCGGAAAATGGCTTAACTAAGCAGCATTCGGGTCAAACCTGACGGGACTAAATGATTCTGTCTTTTGTCTTAAGGGCTTTGATTTCGGGGGAATGACGGATGTCTTCACCCCGGAAGAGAGAGACCACTTGCTCGGCCAAATTGCAGGCGTGATCGGCAATCCGCTCCAGGGATTTGGAGATAAACATGCTCTCGAGCGACTCCAAAGCGGTTTCCGGATCCCTCATAATCCGCCGAGTCAGATTGTGGAAAATATTGTAGTTGAATTCATCCACCAGACGATCCCGCCGAATTAGTTCCTCAGCCAAAACCACATCACCCTCCAAAAAGGATTGAATGGCATCGTTCAACATACCGATGGTCAATGTAATCATATCGGGAAATTCCTGATCCAGTTTGGGAGCCGCGACGCGGCTGATGCGAATAACCCGTTTGGCAATCCCGCATGCCTCGTCCCCTATCCTTTCGAGATCGTGGGTTACTTTGGTACCGACCATGAGCAGGCGAAGATCGTTGGCTACCGGAGCACGCAGGCTGATGTAGCGGATGGCTTTTGTATCGATGGTTATTTCCAAATTATCGATGACATCATCCTCTTGAAGGACTTCCTTGGCCAGTTGGGGATCCAAATCCAGGATGGCCTTGCAGGCCTTGCGGGTAACTTCGATGGCCTTCTGCCCCATCATGATGAGGTTGCTGTGGAAGTCTTCCAGTTCGCTGTGAAAAAAGCGTTTCATGTGCAAGTCCCCTAACAGGGCGTCAAAAAATCAGCGGCGATCATTTCTCCTCAACTTCCTCTACCACCCCGGGGCGACGATGGGGCAATGAGGTTGGGGCCGGGATATTGTGACGCTTAATAGCTGAACAGTTTTGCCCATCGGGAATTGTATGTAAACCCACTTTTTGTTCCGATTTGGTTACAAAACACCGTCCTCGATGGGGCCTTTTCCCCGGGAGAGCCCATTAGCCCCCATATCTCACAAATCTTCTACTGCGCTTCGGAATATCCGGCTTCGCCCAAGGGCTACGGCCGGACAGGCAGGCTCTGGTGCGTAAGGAAGGGGTCAAACCTGAATGCTGCTTAGTTAAGCGGGGTTATTAAATGGTTTAACGTAACTACTCAGGTGGTTTGGAAGAAGCAATATAAAGGATTGAGAATTTTCATGGGATGGTGTTTGAGAGAACTGTAGGAGGGGGTTTATCCCCCGATTGCGGTGAGGCCATTTGGAAGATCGGGGGATAAACCCCCTCCAGTTGCGAAATATGTTATCAATAAAACATCCATGCGGACGATTGTTTAATAATGTCCTTGCTGCGCGTCTGGTAACTCCATTATCCAGAGGATCCTCCACTCTAGCTGGATACCTGAGTAGTTACGGCTTAACTAAGCAGCATTCGGGTCAAACCTTGAATGGCCGGTAACGGAATGGGGCTAAAAGAACAAAATGAGTTGAATCGAGGCAAATTTTCCTGACCTTTTAAGTTATGGGCAGACGTGAGACATTGGCAGGAAACCGGGGGAGATCCTGCCTGCTTGTTCTGATGCTGGTTTTCTTTTCCGCTTCCGCCCAAGGGCAGAAGGCCTTTTCCTATACTTCGAATAAACTGATTGAGGACGCTTTTGGCTGGCTGGCCGGGCCGAATAATCGCGATCTCATCCACGTTTACAAACTTAGTTGTCCGAAGTGTATTGGGGAGATTCGGGAGGCTTTTAAGGAGAATCCCGACCACCAAGGTTTGATTTATTTTACAACCTCTCACCAAAATGACCGGATCATAGCCCAGGCTCTCTTGGCCTCCACCCTGTCCCACAAGGATCTAAGCGAGCGAATGGATACCTTTGGGGAACTTTTGAACCTGTTCGCAAACTCTCCCGAACATTTTCTGAGCAATCCGGAGGAGTGGAGATCCCTGGCCCTGAGTTTTTGGAATTTTGACCAATATGCCCTGGAGGACCCGGAACCCTGGGCCGATGCCTTAAACTGGATGGATCGACAAAACCGCACCCTTGCCCTCCTCAATAAAACGAGTTATCCGGCAAAAATTGCGCTCCAGGAGCAAGTCTCCATACCGGAGGTGGAGAAAAATTCCTTTCGGGACCAATATCTTTTCGCGACCCTTGCCCTGCCCTGGTTGAAATACCCGGAAAAACTTTCCAGCCAAGGGAGGGTGGCTGGGACCCTGTTTCCTGACTTTCCCAAGGTCACGGTTCAGCCGGTGAGACAATACGGCTTTCTGGAATGGAACAACTTCGCCAAAACAGCCGAATCGGGAGCCTATTGGCAATTTTTTGGGGGGGCGGACGTGACCATGCACCCCCGATTGCTGGAGTTTCTCGCCCTGTTTCTGGAACTCCCCACGGACCGGGATCGTCAAACCGCTTTTGCGGAGGCCATGCGAATAATCGCCCAAGACACTCAGCAAGGACGTCCCAGAAGCATACTGATCGCCTTGCCCCGGGTACAATTCGACCTTTCCATACCGGAAGAGCGTCGTGCCCGTAGAATGGAAGAGGCCCGCCAAATGATGGAGCAATTTCAAATGTACGAGGTAATGCGCGGGTAGGGGCGGAGGTCCGGCCCCGGCAAAATCCTCCCGCCACCAGATTATGATGGAACCTACCTCACGCCGAAAATTTTTGGGAACCGCAACTGGGGCCGCCATTGGCGCCAGCTTATTAAAGGAAGCCGGGGGTTCCACCCCCGAAAGCGACCCCAAGGGAAGGGTCAGCTTCAAGTATTGCCTCAATACCAGCACCATTCGGGGACAAAACCTGGGATTGATCAAGGAGATAGAAGTCGCGGCGGAGGCGGGATACGACGCCGTTGAACTTTGGACCCGCGCCATTCGGGCCCATTTGTCGGAGGGTCAGTCCCTGAAGGATCTGGATGCGAGGATCAAAGACTTGGGGTTGACGGTGGAAAGCGCCATTGGGTTTGCCAAATGGATTGTGGATGATCCCCAGGAACGGGCCGCGGGCCTGGAAGAAGCTAAAAAGGACATGGAAATAGTGGCGAAAATTGGCGGGAAGCGAATGGCCGCCCCTCCCGCGGGGGCGACACGAAGGGCAGGGCTCGATCTCTTTCAAGCGGCCAAACGCTATCGGGCGCTGCTGGACCTCGGAGAGAAAATGGGTGTAACCCCAATGTTGGAGGTGTGGGGATTCTCCAAAAACCTGCACCGCTTGGGGGAGGCTGTCCTGGTAGCTATTGAAAGCGGGCATCCGGACGCCTGCCTCTTGCCGGATGTCTATCACATTTACAAAGGGGGATCGGATTTTACCGGTCTGAAAATGCTTTCTCAAACCAGCCTCCCGGCCTTCCACATGAACGACTATCCGGCCGACCCGCCCAGGGAAACCATAGCGGACAAGGATCGGGTTTACCCTGGGGACGGAGTGGCGCCATTGGACCGGATATTGCAGGATTTGGCCGGAATCAATGCCGGGATGGTACTTTCCTTGGAACTCTTCAATCCAACCTACTGGAAACAGGACGCCGTGGATGTGGCCAAAACGGGTTTGTCAAAATTGAAAGCCGCGGTGGAATCCGCTTTAGGCTGAAGGTTTCCGCTTCCAAGGCCTTCAGGTATTACGACGTGACTTGCCCGCCTTCATTTGGGCTTGCTCCATGCCCTGACCAGGTTTTTTCTCCCTAATTGATGGTGCAGCATCCTGTATTCAGGATTCGGGTTCTGCTTTGGATTCCAATGTTGTTCCACAGGAAGATCCGGACCCTTTTCACCATTCCCGGAAAAATTAGGCATTACTGATATATATGGACGAATCTCAGGCAAACACTCTCCCAACCACTAGTTCCAAGCGTTTTTTTTCGGACGATCTGGGGAACCCTTCCTCTATGCGACTGATGTCGATGTTGGCCTTGATCGTCGCCGCATTTCTAGCGATTGTGCAAATTTTTGAATGGGGATCAGACGGAGATAAGACCGAACTTGTCTTGTATTTCCTGGTGGCGGCGTTTGCGCCTAAGGCGGTCCAGAAGTTTGCTGAAAAATGAGGTTGTCGATAAAATAGGGTAACTCATTTTGTGAGAGCAGGATGGCATTGCGGACTGGAACCGGAATTCTAGCCACAAAGATGGAGCAAATCCCCACATGATTCAGAATGACCTGCTCTCAGTCGGTTTGCTGATTGTGGTGGCCAAGTTGCTGGAGGGATTGCTCCGGCGATTCCGGATCAACGCCCATTGTGGCCTACACCCTTACGGGTATCCTCCTCGGGCCAGTCATCGGTATCATCGAGCCTTCCAGCGGAATGCATATTCTGCTGGGGATCGGCATCTATCTCCTGTTCTTCCTTATTGGACAGGAAGGGATCGACATTTCCAGTTTCATGGCCGCCATTCGAGGCCGCTATTTTGTCGCAGCCATTCTATCCGCCTTCGTGCCCCTCTACATTTCCATGACGGTCACCTCTGACGTCATTTTCGACTTCGGGCTGGGTCTCGACTTCAGCGAATCCATCGCTCTGGCCGGTATCCTTTCCCTGACCAGTCTTGGTGTGGTGGGCAAGGTCCTGGTAGACGAGGGCTACCTCAGGGAACCCATCGGGATCAGGGTCTTCATGACCCGCGCTCATCACGGAACTCATTCTCTTGCTCATAGTGGGGTTCAGCATCGGCAGGCATGGACCTGAAATGAGCTTGCAGGGGGTTCTCATCCTGCTGGCGCAAATCGCCGGCTTCACGGTGGTGACCTGGGTGGTGGGGAGCCGATTGATACCGCCCTTGATCATGTTGCTGCAGCGTATCCTCTACGTTCCACAGCTCTCATTTGGCCTGATTTTGGGCGGACTATTCCTCACCGTGGTCGGAGCCGAAAAGATGGGGTTGCACGGTTCCCTGGGTGCGCTCTTGTTCGGCGCCGCCTTATCGGGGATGCCCTAACAAGTAAGCCGGGACATCAGCCCCGGCATGCGCAGCACGGCGGAGGGCTTGTTCGTGCCCTTGTTCTTCGCCGCGGCCGGGTTGCATTTGGATTTTTCGTTTGCCTCGTTACCCGGGGTTACCATCGCGGCGTTTGTCCTCGTTCCCTTTATTGGTAAGTTTCTCGGCGCTCTACTGGGCGCCGGTCTGGCCCGGTTGGATAAACCGTTTACGGTGGCTACAGGGTTGATGGCCAAGGGTGTTGCGGAGGTCGCCCTGCTCTTGGTGCTTCTGGAGACCGGCGTTATTGGAAATGATGTATTCTCACTGCTGGTGCTCATCATGTTCGGCTACATATTGCTGATGCCCTCGGCCATAAGCGCTGTCCTCCAGCGGTCCCGAACATCGGCCGAGGAAGAAATTCCAGAGCGTTTGCCGCCAATTCTGGCCGGTTTCGTGCTACACGACATCACGGTGGGGAACATACTCGATCCCAAGCGCACCTTCGCCGAATCGGGGCTGACAGTGCGCGCCTTCGCCGACAGGTGGATAGTTCCTCACCAGCAGGACTTCGTTGTTGTCGACAAGGGCGAGCTCACTGGAATTGTGTCCCTCGGCATGTTGCGCTACCTGCCCAAGGGAGCATGGTCCAACACAAAGTTGGGAAAAATGGCACGCCGCAACCCCCCGTGCGCGCATCCCGACGAACCGTTGGAGGACGTCCTTCAACGCATGACGGAGCGTTCGCTGACTGTGATGCCGGTCGTAGAACGCGAGTCGGGTAAGTTCGTTGGGGCGGTTTCAAGCCGGGACATTCTGGACCTCATCATCGCGGAAGCCCAAGGTAACGCCTGAACGCGGGGCTATTACCGATCCCTGCAGGACTGAGGAGGTTTCAAAATTTACAGCAGTTCGTGGCGCCTGAGCAATTCCCCGACTTCCTCGAGGGGAAGCCCCATGATGTTGGAATAGGAACCTTCCCAGTGGTCGACCACCCGTTCCCCACCCTCTTGTATGCCGTAGGAACCTGCTTTATCCAAAGGATTCACCACCTTGAAGTAGGCCGAGATAGTGGCATCATCCAGGGGTTTGAAGGTTACCAGGCTGGTCACGGTCAATAATTCCTCCTCTTTTCTATCCAAGTTCACCAGGCTTACCGCCGTGTAAACCGTATGGGTGCGGTCGGCCAGGCGCTTTAACATCTCCCGGGCTTGGCCGAGATCCCGTGGCTTCCCCAAAATCTCGCGGCCCAGGGATACCGTGGTATCCGATCCCAGGATCCAATCGGCCGGATACCGCTGGGCCACCCAACCGGATTTGATGCTGGCATTGGTTTCGACCAATGCGCGTGGATCGGGGATGTGATTCATCTCCTCGACTTGGGCAGGGACAATTTTGAAGGGGATTCCGATCGATTCCAAGAGGCGTTTTCGGCGGGGAGAGCCGGAGGCAAGTATCAGCATGGGGGCAGGATCAGGATATCGAACCCGGATTGCAAAGCATCATCTTGCCCGTTTAATATTTGCCCTTCATCATCCCTGGAAAATGCGAATCGGAATCGCGCAGATCAATACCACCGTGGGCCATTTGGAAGGCAATCGGATCAGAATCCTCCGCGCCTACAGACAGTTGTGCGGGAAGGGGGCCGAACTGGTCCTGTTTCCGGAACTGGCCGTCACCGGTTACCCGCCGAGGGACTTGTTGTTTAAAGGCAGGTTTGTTTCGGATAATGTAGATTCTCTCCGCATGATTGCCGAGAAGGTCGAGGACATTCCCATGCTGATCGGTTTCGTTGAATCTAACCCCTCGCAAAAAGGTCGGGATTTTTTCAATTCCGCAGCCTGGTGTCACAATGGCCAAGTGGAAAAAATCTTTCACAAGACCCTTCTTCCCTCCTATGACGTGTTCGACGAGGACCGTTACTTTCATCCTGCAGACGGACCCGGCACCCTTTTTTTCAAGGGCCTCAAAATAGGGGTAACGATTTGCGAGGATATTTGGACTCATCCGGTTATTGCAGGCGGAAAAAGGTATCCCCTGGATCCCCTGGAAATACTGGCGGAAAGCCAGGTCGATATGGTCCTGAATCTCTCCGCCAGTCCCTGGCACAATGAAAAAAACGATTTGCGCAAGGCCCTTCTCAGTGAAACTGCCCGGCAATGCGGTTGCCCTGTGGTTTACTGCAATGCGGTTGGCGGCAACGACGAATTGATCTTCGACGGCCGTAGCTTGGCGGCCAATGCGGAGGGCCGGATCATCGCCGGGCTCGAAGCATTTCGGGAAGACCTCGCGGTAGTAGCCCTTCCGCATGGGCAGGAATATTTCGCCCCGACCTTTGTCCAATCCGAAATGAGCGATATCCACGATGCACTCGTGCTGGGACTGAAGGATTACGTGGGGAAGTGCGGATTTAAGCGGGTTCTGGTCGGTCTGAGCGGTGGAATCGATTCCGCCGTCACAGCCACCATTGCCAGGGCTGCCCTGGGAGCCGATAATGTCATCGGCATCAGCCTTCCCTCCGAGATTTCGAGTCAACACAGCAGGGAGGATGCCCGCGACCTCGCCCAAAACCTGGGCATCGAATTTCACTACCTTCCCATAGCCGGAGTAGTGGCGGCGGCGGAGTCTGCCCTGGCCGCCCTTTTTCGTGATCGGGAGCGGGACGTCACGGAAGAAAACATCCAGGCCCGGGCCCGCGGACTACTCCTCATGGCCCTGTCCAATAAATTCGGGGCCCTGTTGTTGACCACTGGAAACAAAAGCGAACTTGCCGTTGGGTATTGCACCCTCTACGGCGACATGTGCGGCGGGCTGGCCGTCATTTCAGATTTACCCAAAACCAAGGTTTACGAGCTGGCCCGTTATATTAACCGGAAGAGTAGAATCATCCCTCAATCGACCCTGGCCAAGCCTCCCTCCGCCGAGTTGCGGCCCGACCAGAAGGACGAAGACAGCTTGCCCCCATACGACGTTCTGGATGCCATCCTCAAAGCCTACGTGGAAGAGGGACTATCCCGCCGAGACATCGCCGGCATGGGTCACGATCCGAAACTGGTTTCCGATGTGGTTCGAAAGGTGGACCTCAATGAATACAAGCGCAAACAAGCCGCTCCCGGCCTGAAGATAACCCCTTTGGCTTTCGGGGTGGGACGGCGTATTCCCATCGTACAAAAGTATGTGAATTGAGGGAGAAAATCGTGGTTTAACTCGAATTAACCGTCCAACTCGGTCAACTCGATTACGTGCTCATCCGGATCGCACAAAAACAGTTGTAGGGGTCCATCGGGGCGATGCTTGGGCCCCATATAGGCCACATCAAGGGCATTGAGGTGTGCCTGAGCGGAGGACATATCGGCCACACGGTAGGCGGTGTGGCGATCGGGGGGGGTTGTATTGGTGGTAGGCGACTGGATAAGGTGGAGTTCCTGGCCGGGGCCGGTTTGAAACCAGGCCCCATCAAAATCGAAGTCAGGCCGCAAGATTTGCCTGAGCTTCAATACGTCCCGATAAAAGGCCACACTCCTCTCCAGATTGGATACATGGATGGCCGTATGATTAAGTTGATTGATCTCCACCGTCGTGCCAAGGTTACTTAGCCCTATTAAACCATATTCTCCTAACCATGCAAAGGCATTATTCCGCTGGGTTCCCTCTTTTCCCGATACTCTTCCTCTTTCAGCCCTCCCTGTCGGCTCATTATCCCGAGGATTTCAGCCGACCTTTGACCTCGATAGCTTTTGGTTCATGCAACCGGGAGACCTTGCCGCAACCCATGTGGGGAGTAATTCTGGCGGCAAAACCCGACCTATGGATTTGGGGGGGTGACAATGTTTACGGCAATAGCTCCAAAGAAGCTATCCTCCGCCAGACCTACGAAAAGCAACTCAGCCAAAAGGACTATCTAATATTTAGGGATTCGTTGCCCATTATCGGCATCTGGGACGACCATGATTATGGCCAAAATGATACCGGCAAATGGTTCAAATCCAAAGCTGTCTCCCAACAATTGTTGCTGGATTTTCTGGATGAACCGAAGGAAAGTCCCCGTCGGCGCCAGCAAGGCATTTACACCAGTTACGATTTTGGACCACCAGGTAAGCGCGTAAAAATACTGTTAATTGACAATCGTTACCACGCCGATCGTCCGGGACCGGATGGCGACCTGCTGGGACAGGATCAATGGCAGTGGCTGGAATCCGAACTCTCCAGCAGTCGCGCCCAGCTAAATCTGATCGTTTCCGGCATACAATTTTTGTCGGAGGAACACCGCTATGAAAAATGGGCCAATTTTCCCAAGTCGCGGAACCGCCTTCTGGACTTCATTCGCAATAAGAAAATTTCCGGGATCCTGTTCCTCAGTGGCGATCGCCACTTCCACGAGATATCCAGGAAGGACGACGGGGATACACCCTACCCGTTAGTAGATATAACCAGCAGCGGACTGACCCACCCTTGGGTGTCATTTTCCGGTGAGCCGAACCGTTACAGGGTCGACCAAGTCTTCAATCAAAA
Source organism: Opitutales bacterium (assembly GCA_965218995.1). Taxonomy (GTDB): domain Bacteria; phylum Verrucomicrobiota; class Verrucomicrobiia; order Opitutales; family UBA2995; genus JAABVD01. The sequence continues at coordinate 873,024 of CBDCML010000003.1, read as the reverse complement.
GGGATTTGGGCTGATTGAAATCGATTGGAGATCTCCGGATCCGGAAATTCGATTGCAGATCAGGGACCAGGAGAACCAAATCCAAAATGAGCTGAAACTGACGCTGGGTGACCTGCGGCCAGACTCGTAAATTGCCTAAGTCATAACCGGTCCCCGAACTCAAGGATCGTCATGGGGAATCGGGTCCTTTTCACCTATGGGCTTACCTTCCCAGACCGGGACACCTTGGTAATAAGTCAGCACCCGGTGGGAACTACCGGCCACCGGACCATTATCGATTTTGGGCAACCACTTTCGCATGGATTTCAAGATCCCCGGGCGCATGCCGGCCAAGTTGGTCCATTCGTGAGGATCGTCGACCAAGTCGTAGAGCTCTTCCGCACCGTCCATGTAGCGGATGTAACGCCATTTTTCCGAAACGATGGAGAAATTTCCCTGGTTATGGGAGGTGATGGCCGGACGTGTACGCGAGGCGTTGGCATTGGTCAGTTGGGGAACCAGGCTGAGTCCTTCGAGGTGTTTGAGTTCGGGCAGGTCGCAGAGGTCTATCAAGGTAGGGAAAATGTCGAGCAGTTCGGCCGGTCGTTTACAACGTTGGCCGACAGAGACGCCGGGGCCGGTGAAGATGAGCGGCACTCGGGTGGAACGAGCCCAGAGGGTGTTTTTCCCCGTGATGAGCTTTTCACCCAGGTGGTAACCGTGGTCGCTCCAAACCACTACGATGGTGTTGTCCTTAAATCCCGCTCGTTCGAGAGCGTCGAGGATGCGGCCGATCTGGCTGTCGACAAAGCTGGTCGAAGCCAGGTAGGAACGGACAAGATTGATGGCCTGGTCGTTTTCTTCGATCCACCTTTGCCGCGGCTCCGGTAGGCTCCAATGGATCCACCAGGATGACCGGGGGGTGTCGTCGCGGTCGTCCTTGGGCATTTCCGGAAGAATCGACGCATCGTCGGGATAAAGATCGAACCACTTTTGGGTGGCATAACAGGGCACATGGGGGAGAAAAAATCCCGCGGCGAGAAAGAAGGGCTTATCTTTAGGCATATTCTCCAACATGCCAATTGCCTGAGAAGCGACATCGTAGTCTCCCTTTTTGGAGTCGTCATTGTCATCCGGCCAGACGCCCCAATCCATAAGAGGATGATTACCGAAGGGCGTTTTGGGGATGAGTTTGGCCGGTGGTTTGGAGCCGACTCCACCGCGTGAGCCCCAATGCTGGAATTCGGGGTTATCCATATCCGCTGGTTGGGAGCGAAGGCCGTGATAGATCTTACCGTTGCTGTAAGTCTGGTAACCGTTGTTGGCAAAATGTTGAGGGAGCGAAACGAGATCGGCCCATTGCGGCACGTCCCTGAACCAGGGCCGGAGGCCATGGATTCCGGTGGTACTGGGGCGGAGGCCTACCATGAGACTGGTGCGGGAGGGATTGCACAAAGGGGACTGCGTGTGGGCGTTGGTAAATAAGGTTCCGCGGGAGGCCAACTTGTCCATGTGGGGCGTCTTTACCATGGGGTGGCTATCCATGCAGCCAATCCAGTCGTTCTGGTCGTCGATGGCCAGGAAGAGGACGTTGGGTTTCTGAGCGAAAAGAGACCCGATTGAAAAAGTGAGAATAAGGGTGAGATGAAAAACGAGCCGTTTCATGGAAATGGAAATGAGGGGTGAAAAAAACCGCTAAAGCCGAGGCTTTAGCGGTTATATGGTGGAAAAATTTGGCTGGTTCAGCTCTTATCTGCCAGGGTGATGACGTAATCGATTTTTCCGTGTTCACTCACCACAGATATGTTTTTTCCCACAACATCGGCAATGTTGACGGAGTCAACTTGACCTGCGTGGACGATAGTGCTGTCCGGGGTCATGGTCAACTCGGCCGATTTTGCCTCCAGTTGCTTGGCGCTGCTGGATTGTCGGACCACCACGGTGATCATTTTAGACTCTGCATCCCAGCTTTTAAGTTTGCCGATGCTGCTAACTTTTTTGTTGCAACCGGCCCAGGCGGAACCAGCGCCTATAGCCAGAGCTGCTAAGATAGTAATAATGTATTTCATGAAGACCTTTCTGTTGATTGTTGAAGATTCCAATTGAGAAATTTAAGGATTTGTTGGAATACCTTTAAAGGTCTTTATACGCAACTATTTTTTTCAATGCCGAAAATATCCCTTCTTACCTTGAGAGGGCCGATGGTCCTTGTGGTGTCAATCCTCATTCCTCTGAGGGCTTTTTCTCATCCCATCCCCGATATCCCGGTTCGATCCTTCTTTGCCAGCGATGGGACTGCGACGATTCAGGTCGAAGTTGATCCGCGATGTTTTACCCCGGATCCCCTGCACGAGCCTTACTTGGTTATGGCCGCTTTACAGACCATGAAGGAGGAGAAAAAGGCCCAACTCTTTTCCCGAACAAAGCGGTTCATAGCCCGATTAATCACCTTGCGGGCAACACCCGGTGGGCCTTTTCAACCGGCATTCGACCTGCGCTTCACCGCTTTTGCCGACGAGGAACTGACGGCGGGCTCTCCCGACAGCACACCTGTGGTCATCACGGCGGAGTGCAAAATCGATGCTTCGGATTGGGAGGGATATCAAGTTGCATCCGGGAAGGAAATGCCCTTCAGCGTGCAAATCATCAACGTGGTCAAGGGGGAGCAGCAACCCTTAAACGTTCTATTTCCCGGGGAGGAAAGCTATAAACTGGACTTACGGGACGGGTCGCAAGAGTGAACGATGCTCATGAAATACCAAAAAATTATCCTGGTTTTTTCCATATGGCTGGTGGCTGGCTCCCTCGGCGCTATTTCTCCAGTAAATAAGTCCTCCCTGAGCGGGGTGGCGGTCAAGGGCTATGACCCGGTTGCCTATTTTACCATGGGAAAACCGGCCAAAGGGGACAAGCGGTTCACGATGGAGCACCTCGGGGCCAAATGGAGGTTTTCCAGTCAGGAGAATTTGGACCTTTTTAAAGCGGACGCGGGAAAATATGCTCCGCAATATGGCGGCTATTGCGCTTGGGCCGTATCGCGAGGCTATACCGCAAGCATAGACCCGGAGGCCTGGAAAATATTTGAGGAAAAGTTGTACCTGAACTATAGCAAAGCGGTTCAGTCAAAGTGGGAAAAAGAGATCTCCGCCAATATTGAAAAAGCTGATGCCAACTGGCCTCAGTTGTTGAATGAGTAGGGTGACACTGGAAAGGGTCAAAAGCTACCGAGGGATAAACACTCGTGGGTTAGCTGTGAACCATTTATCATTTTCTGGCAGAACCATGAGATGCAGGCGCCCGAAGCCGTAGCGCAGAGATCGGCGTGAACCATTTATAAATAGCTGGCAAAACCAAGAGGGTCAGGACGGTGGAACTGATCAGACCACCGGTAACAACCAAAGCCAAAGGTCTCTGGACCTCGCTACCTGTCCCGGAAGCGACGAGAAGCGGTAAAAGACCGAGTGCTGTAGTTATTGCGGTCATCAGGACTGGCCTTAAGCGCAAACACGCAGCTTGGACCGACGCTTCGTCTACGTCTTTACCTTCCTGCAGAAGCTGATTCAGGTAAGTGACCAGAACGAGGCTGTTTTCCAAAGCTATGCCAAAAAGTGCGATGAAGCCTACCGATGCAGGAACGGAAAGGTTTTCACCTGATAGGTAAAGCGCAACCACACCCCCGACTAGCGCAAGCGGAATGTTGAGTAGAATGAGTAGCGCGTTGCGCAACGAGTTGAAACTGCTATAGAGCAACAGAAAGACGATGCCTAATGTAATTGGGATTACCACTGCCAGACGTTTATTGGCAGCCTGTTGGAGTTCAAATTGACCGCCCCAACGCAGACGATAACCTGGTGGTAAATCGACTTCCTCAGCAATTCGTTTTTCCGCTTCGGCTACAAAGCTTCCAATATCGCGACCGCGGACGTTACACTGAACGGTTATGAACCGCTGATTCAGTTCTCGAGTAATTTGACGCGCTCCAACAATTTCTTTGATGTCTACAAGTTCATCAAGTGGCACTTTGATTCCGGAAGGAGAATCAACCAGGATATGGCGAATAGCATCAGAGCTGTTACGAGTCTCCTCTGCGAAACGTATAAAGATGTCAAACCGGCGTACGCCTTCAAAAATCTGACCTGCTTCAGTTCCACCAACGGCTGCACTAATGACGTCCTGTACGTCTGTGACATTGATACCGTAACGGGCAATGGCCTCGCGATTTATTGTTATGAGAAGCTGTGGCGTCCCGGAGCTTTGGTCTTTTTGCACATCAGAAGCACCAGGTATGCCCCGAAGAACCCGATCTAATTCTGTGGCCATGACCTCCAGTATTTTCAGATCATCTCCAAAAAGCTTGACAGCCAGTTCCGCCTTGGTCCCAGTCAAAAGTTCATCGACAGCTGCCGCAATCGGTTGAGTGAAATTGAATTGCGCTCCGGGAAAGTCGGCGAATACCTCGCCCATTTTTGCATAGAGTTCGTCCAGGGAGTCCGCACTGGTCCATTCACTTTGAGGCTTAAGGGAAACGAAGATTTCTGCGTTGTTGATAGGGTCCGCATGAGCACCTACTTCACCACGCCCGACGCGCGTTACGGTTTCGGTTACCTCGGGAAACCTCTTGAGAAGTTTGCGTTCGAAAACAAGCATGGTATCACGGGCCATCTCTAATGAAATGGACGGAGACATGGTGGCTCGAATGAGAAGGTCACCTTCATTCAATCTAGGCACAAACTCCGAGCCAAGCCTGGGATAGATCAAAAGCCCAATTGCCATTAATACGGCGGAAAGAGCTATGGCTGCGGCCCGGCAACGCACAAAAAATCGAATCATAGGCTTATAGGGAATCAACAGAATCCTTACGATCATATGCTCATTTCCAGCATCTACGGTTTTGGGAACCTTTTTGGGAGCGCGCATGAGGAAATGGGCGAACACAGGAGCTGTTAACAGCGCAAAGACCAAAGAACCTAACATGGCCAAGGAAACTGCATAGGCTAGTGGACGGAATGTAATGCCTTCCACACCTTGAAGTGTGAAGAGGGGCAGGAAAACGATGATTATGATAGAAATCGCGAAAACAATCGGTCTTCCCACCTCGGCGCATGCTTCGGAAACCACTCTTATACGGGACTCGCTCCGACCTCGTTTCCTTAGCAGACGGTCGACATTCTCCACAATTACGATAGCGCCATCCACTATCATTCCGATGGCAATTGCTAAACCACCGAGGGACATGAGATTGGCTGAAATGCCAAACTGCTTCATGAGAATAAATGCGAAGAGGACAGAAAACGGTATTGAAAAGGCCACTACAACGCTGCCTCGGATGCCGCCCAGAAAAATCAGTAGAACGATGAGCACCAGACCTATGCCCTGTATCAATGCATTGGTGACAGTTGAAACAACAGCATCGACCAGTGTGGCCTGATCATAATAAGGATTGATGGAAACTCCCTTTGGAAGTACCTTTTGAATGGCCTTCATTTCTGATTTTACGGCGCTGATAACCTCGTTTGTATTAGTTCCGGTCAGCTTGAGAACCATGCCGACAACTGCTTCGCCCTTCCCATTCATTGTAACGAGACCACGGCGGATTTCGCCTCCGATAATTACATCCGATAAATCTTCGAGGTAAACCGGGGCTCCATCTACTGTTTTGACCACTATCCTTTCGAGGTCCTCAATCTTTGTTGCCAAGCCGACAGATCGGATTATGTACTCCTCGTCATTCTTCACGATGAACTGTGCGCCTGTGTTGCTGTTATTAGTCTCGATGATTTCCTTGACCTCCTGAACCGATAAATCGTATCGGAGCAGATCAGTAGGGCGAATGAGTACCTGGAACTGTTTCACTTCTCCCCCGATGGAAAGAACCTCGGTTACCCCTGGTACCGTTTGCAGGTTAAATTTCACTACCCAGTCTTGGATCTCCCGCATTTCCTCGGGCCTACGCTTGCCGGTGTCGTCTTCAAGGGCATAAAAGAGAATTTGCCCAAGTCCGGTGGTGATGGGTCCCATTACGGGTTCACCGAATCCATCGGGGATCTGTTCTCTGGCAAGTTGGAGTCGTTCGTTAACCAACTGTCGGGCGAAATAGATGTCTGTTCCTTCCTTGAAATAAATATTGACGATACACAGACCGAAATTGGAAATAGAACGAATCTGATCCAGGTAGGGTAAACCGTTCATAGCGGTTTCCACTGGGTAGGTGACAAATTTTTCAACTTCCTCGGGTGCGAGACCTTCAGTCTCCACGAAGACCTGCACCAATGCGGGAGAAACGTCGGGAAAGGCGTCGACTGGTAAATTGCGATAGCTATAGTAACCAGCCCCCATGATGCCTGACATCAGGACGACGATAAGCAGGCGACTCTTGAGAACCCATTCGATTAAATTTCGCATGGCAATCCGGGTTGAAAATTGAAAAGGATGCTTTGCCTGGGTGTTTCACAAAACTCGTCGCAAGCGAACGAAGTTCTAATGCTGGTGTTGGCTTCGGGTTGGTTTGCAGGTGAGGCTGTGCCTGTCCGGCCGTAGCCCATGGGCCAAGCCGGGTCGACACCCTGCAAAGTCGCCTGTTTCTGTGCAGCGCACGGGCAGGCGAATCCTGCGAGGGCCGCACCTGTGCCGGAATTCCGGAGCATAGTATGAAATTTGAGAGGCATCCCGGCTAGTGGCTGTGGCCCGCTTCCGGGTCAATGCTGGCTTTTTCCATTTGCGCTTTTACCACGAATGAACGTTTCGAAGCGTAGGGCTCGCCTGATTCGACTCCTTCAAGAATTTCAGCAAATTGAGCGTTCTGTTGGCCGATTGTGACAGGTCGCTGCTCGAAGCCATTCGCTACTTTGACAAACACGACTGTTTGACCGTCGATCATATGCAGTGCGGATTTCTTAACCGCAACAGAAACAAAACTTGTGGCCGTAGTCACATAACCTGTTACAAACATTCCTGGTTTCCACCTTCCATCGGAGTTGGGCAAAACAATTCGAGCCAATCCAGTGCGGGAATCTTCATCAACAACTGGCCCAACATAGTCGATAATTCCCTTGGCCGCATGGGTTTGGCGTCTTGTTTTGACCAGAACCTTTTGTCCTTTGTCAATGCGAACGAGATCTTTTTGAAAAATATCAAGATCCACCCAGACAGTATCCAGGTTTGCCACTATGAAAAGGTAACGTCCTGCTTCTACCGATTCGCCTAGGGTAACATGAAAATCAACAATGGTTCCATCTATAGGCGCTTTCAGCTTGAATGGGGCGAGTGTATCGTTGCTTTCAAGATCCACAAGAACTTGACCAACGACAACTTTGTCACCGAGTCGGGCGGAAATCTTCGTAACGATTCCTTCGTAGCGTGGTCCGACATGGGCCATATTCTCTTGATTCAGTTTAACTTCACCCGGCAGAATGACTTCCGCCGATAACTCTCCCAAGCTGGCTTCTTCCACAACGACCCCAAAGTCTTCGAGCTGTTTTGAAGTGAGTCTGATAATTTTGGACTCCTCAGCTTCATCATGATCCGTACCTGCCGAAGGATAGTGGTGGTCTTCATCGTCGTTTTTTGGATGATTTTCATTTTCTTCACCATCATGGCCGCTGGGATCATTATTGGTTTGAGGCAAGGAAACCGCTTGGAGTTCCAGCACGACCATTATAGCTAGCAGTGAAGTGAGAAGTTTATCCCATTGTAAGTGGAGGGATGGTCCTTTAAAAATTTTCATTTTACGGTAGGTCAGTTTAAATCCAACCGGGTATGGGGAATTGTTTTGCCATATGAATATGCAGGTCGGGTAAGTCGCTCGATTTCGGCTTGAGCATTGAGGTAGCGACCGGTCGATTCGAGCATTGCGGTCCGTATTTCAAAAAGAGATTTACGCGCGTCTAATACATTAAGAAGAGGTACAATCCCTCGTTGATACCCAATTTCGGTTTCAGCAAGGGCGGCTTCAGCACTTGGAAGTAAACTTTCACTAAGGCTTTTCCATTCTTCGATCGAACTTGCCAAATCACTGTAGTTAACCGAAATTTCAGTGATCGCCTGCTGACGGACGACCCGTTTTTGAGAATCCAAAACACGAAGTCTCGACATCGCTGATCGAATATTTCCTTCATTTTTATTTCGTATTTTCCACGGCATCTCAATGCCGAGCACAAAGGCGGCATCGCCCCGTCCTTCCCTCAGATATCTGGCTCCTCCGAATATTTTGTAATCCGCTATTGACTGCGCTTTTTCCAAATCCACAGCAACTTCCTGAGCTTCCCGTTCAGCTCCAAACCGCGCAATGGAAGGAACCGTTTCAACCAACTCGATCAGGGCGGATAGGTCAGAAAGCGGAGTCTCAATCTCCAATTGACCCGCTAATGTGAAATCAACAAAATTTTGTTGGTTCCAGAGGGAGGACAGGATGATTTTTGCCTCTCTTAGCTGTCGCTGAGAGCTGCCAAATTTAAACTCTTGTTGCTTTGTGGCCAGCTTGGCCTGTGAGACTTCGATAGATGATGCGATGGCAGCATTGGCACGTCGTACCACTTCAGTCTCACTTGCTTTTTCCAGCTCAAGTAACTCTTCTTGCAGTTCTACGTTCTTTTGGGCCACAAGTGCATTTGAAAAAGCCTGCATTACGGCATAACGAAGATTCACTATGGCTTCTTCGTAGTCCCAGCGAAAGAGTTCCTTACTGCGGATGGCGAGTTCGGAACGCCGTTTGCGTTTTTCCCCCCGCTCTATAAGTTGATAAATTCCGAGCGTAACTTCGGATCCGTCAAATCCCTCGAATTTCCCCGTTCCCAAAACATTCTCGATCTCAACCCCAACCGTGGGATTGGGTTTGTATCCAGCCTTTTCGATCTGTCCATCGGCGAATTCTTGAAGGGCCTCCAGTAAAAACCCGCGCGGACTGTGCTCCACAGCCAATTGAAAAGCTTGTTCAAAGGTTACCGGTTCAGAAAGGACTATTGCTTTGGAAACAACCGGGAGAATGGGGATTGCCAAGAATTGTATAATAAATAGTTTTTTTAAAAAGTTTTGCATCAAGTACATAAGAAATCCTGATTAAGTTCGGTTTTTTGCAGCCTACGCTACAAAAAGGCTGTCAGTTGAATACCGGCGGCAACTGACTAATGAGGAATATCAGACTCTAAGTACTGTCTTTTTGACGCATAGCTCCGTCATGATATCGACGGATGGAGGAGCACGCAAAAACGGCAAAGTTCTTTTCGATATCTCGAAAGAAAATGAGGGCAGATCAGTATAGGTTGTTTGTGAAACGGCTAATGCAGGCCCGGAAAAAGCAATTTTGTCGGCAGGTAAGATGCATTGATCGTCCACTCCCTTGAGTTCGAAATCAAAGCAGTTGGCGCTGACATGGGACAGAGAGAGCCTCGCTTCGCCGTTCGCAATTTGCATGTACAGGAAATCGCCACATTGATTTTGGTGAGCGCGGTTCAGTAAATGGGCGGTGTTACCCCCATGGACGCAGAGCACTACTACCCCGGAACTTCCAAGCATCCCGGTCCAGCCAATTAATATGGCTAGAATTCCGGTCATAACCTTTCTGATCCTTTTCATTTGTTAACCAACACTGAATCTATCTGAAAAAACTAGGCCGTAAAATGCCAAAAGACAAGAATTTTAATCATATTTCCTGCGCCCATCTTTTATCTCTTTTCAAATCTCTCGAAGTGAGGGCGGGCCCGGTTATCGAAAAGACTGGATGCGGTAAGGTAGATGGCGGCAATCATTCCAAAACCGGTCCCGGCTGCGATCATCACCCAGATCATGATCTGATATTTTACGGCCTCGGTTGGAGGAGCCCCTGCCAGGATTTGTCCGGTCATCATTCCGGGAAGGCTTACAATACCCGCTGTAGCCATGGCGTTGATGACGGGAATCATGCCACCTCGCAAGGCGTCGCGAATAAGCCCTCCCAAGCTCTCCCAAATGGTCTCACCCAACATGAGACGCTGTTCCACAATTTGGCGGTTTTGAAACAAGCTGGTGGTTAGTCGATCCATTCCCACGCTAATGCCGGTCATGGTGTTGCTCAACACCATGCCAAATAAGGGAATAGCATACTGGGGAAGGTACCAGGGATCCGGCCGAACAACCAAGGTCAGTCCAAAAAGAGTGAGGGCGAAGGAAGATATCATCAAAGTCCCCGTCCCCAGCCGCAGGGTTCCCCATCCTTTCAACCGGTATTTTTGCCTGGCCATGATTTCATAACTGGCAACCCCCAACATGATGATACTTATCGAGGCAATCAGCCAGGGATTGGCCCGCCCAAAAACAAACTTGAGGACCAACCCGACCAGACTGAGCTGCAGCACGAGCCGCACCACTGCAATTACGAGAGGCTTTGTCAGTTGGAGTCGTTGCAGGCGCAAGACGACGGCCAAAAGGGCCACCGGAATCAAGGCGATGGCAACGTCGAAAAAGGACAGGGGAAAAGCGGTCATTCCGAGGTCACCTCCTCCCTAATCGTTTATGCTCTATAACTGCCCTTCGGTTTGCCACACGCCTCAATTGTTCCTCACTATGGGAAACCCAAATGGCCGTTCCCTCCATCTCCTTCAGGTATTGTAAAACGATACCCTCCAAGCGGAAGGCGTTGTCCCGATCCAGGTTGGCAGTCGGTTCGTCCAGCAACAAAACACAGGGCTTTCGTGTTATGGCCCTGGCCAGACAGAGGCGCTGTTTCTCACCGGAGGACAATTGGGAAACGGGCCACGAGGCAACTTCCTCCGTTAGACCGTATTTGGCCCATTCGACGGCGTTCGCCTCCACCGTGAAATGTTGCCCAACCGTTTCGTGCCACCATTGGGCTTCGGATGGGACCAGCATGACTTGCCTTCTCCAGTCCGGTCCCGAGTGTTGGTCGCGGGAAACGCCATCCAGAAAAATTTGGCCGGAGGATTCGATCAAATCGGCCACCGCCTTCAAAAAGAGCGTTTTACCGGAACCGGACTTCCCCCGGATACCGAACACCTCACCCGATTCCAGACACAATTCAAAGGGACCGTAATCGAGGAAGGAGAGCCCCTTTATTTCCAACTTTGGCATGACAAACCAGCACCCTGAGTCCAGAGGGCCCTAATAATCCTGATCGTGATCATGATCAGGATCCCCTCCCCCACAATCGTGATCTTGATCGGTTTTACTGCCGTAATGAGGCATTTCCTCCTCGAAAATAGTTCCGAGACGCTTCCTTAGGCCCACAATCATTAGATCATGATTGGGATTATGGAGAAGAGATCAAGATCACGATCAGGATCAGGATTAAGGGAGCGCTGGACAGCTCATTCCGATTCCTTCAACAATAAGCCATGTCAAAGAAAGTAAATTTTCTCGCGATTGTTTGCCTGTTCGTTCTCCCGCTCTGGTTGGCAGGCAGCGCTTCGCCCAACATCGTTCTCCTTATGGGGGACGATCACGGTTGGGAGGAGACGGCCTATAACGGCCACCCCTATTTGCATACCCCTACCCTGGATAAGATGGCGGCTTCCGGTCTGCGTCTGGATCGGTTTTTTTCGGCATCCCCGGTATGTTCACCCACCCGGGGTAGCGTCATTACAGGGCGGCATCCCAACCGCTACGGGACCTTCACCCCAAACTGGTCCATTCGTCCGGAGGAGATTAGCATTGCCCACGTGGCCAAGGCGGCCGGATATCGGTGCGGACATTTTGGAAAATGGCATCTGGGTCCGGTAAAATCCGATTCGCCGACCAATCCGGGAGGCATGGGATTCGACGAATGGCTCTCCCACGATAATTTTTTCGAAATGGACCCCTATTTTTCGCGTAATGGCGGACCTCCGGAGCGGTTCAAGGGGGAAAGTTCCGAGATCCTGATTGAGGAAGCCATACGGTTCATTGGGGTGGCGAAACAAAATGAAAAGCCCTTTTTGGCAGTAGTCTGGTTTGGCTCTCCCCACGAGCCCTACAGTGGATTGAGGGAGGATCTCGCTCTCTACGCCGACTTGCCGGCTAAATACGGTGAAGAATCGGTAAAGTTGACCAGCATGGATACGGGACTACCCGTTCGAAGACCCTTTGACGAGGTGTTGCGGGAACGGTATGCGGAAATTACGGCGATGGACCGAGCCATAGGGCAGTTGCGCGATTACCTGGGAGAAGCGGGGTTGTTGGAAAATACCCTGATCTGGTATTGCGGAGACAATGGAATTCCGACCAGTGGCAATTTCGACACTCCCTTTCGCGGGCAGAAAGGTGATGTTTATGATGGAGGTATCCGGGTTCCCGGAATCATTGAATGGCCTCAAGGCATAAAAACTCCGCGCCAGAGCAACGTGATTGCGGTGACCAGCGACATATTTCCCACCCTATGCCAACTGGTTGGCCTGCCCGTCCCCGATCGTCCCCTCGATGGTCTCAGTTTACTACCCTTGATCGAGGGTGAGTTGGATCAACGTCCCGAGCCGATATTTTTTTGGGAATATTCCAATCCGGTCGGGGAGGATGCGGAACCTTACATCGATCCCGATCTTCAGGTTGGAACGACCCCATTGGTAAAACAGATGAACGGTATTTTCACGCGCAACTTTCGCAATTTCCATTACCGAGAGATCAAAGAGAAAGATTTTGAAGGTCCGCGCGCGGTGTTGGGCAATCGATACAAACTGGTCATCCACGAGGAGAAAGACATTGCAGTTTCGCGGGAATTATTTGATATGGTTCTCGACCCGGCCGAGGAACGGGATCTCTCCAAGGATTTGCCTCGACTGGCCGATAGCATGGAGAGCCTGCTGGGGGTTTGGCAGCGCTCGGTGCTCAATAGTCTGACCGGCGCCGATTACGGCCCGGTCGCCCCTTAGGAAAGGAGCCTCCACCAAAAGCCATGAGTAGCGTTGAATCCCTAAACCAGTTGGAAGCCGGCACGCCGGTTCTTTTTGGCGGCGACAAGTGCGTTCGCATCGAGGCAGACTTGGCGGACAAATTTCGGCCCGGCGACAGTCTGGCAATTGCCCCTAAGACGGGCGAACTGCTGCATATTCCGGCCCGGGAAAAAGCCATCGCCCGGAAGGCGGTGACACAGGCCCTGGCAGCGTTTGAAAGGATGGGATCGATTTCGGACGAAGCCATAGGGCGGTTCTTCGGCACTTTCGCCGACGCGTTGGCTGATGATGCGGTATGGGATCGGGTATCCCGGATCAATCGGGCCGATGTAGCCGATGCAAAATCCCGGGGCCGCTCCACCGTGCGGCTGGAGGCCAATGAAAAAATGCGCCACGGCATGATCGAGGGTCTCAGGGGTTGGATTGAAGCGCCCTCCCGCCGGGGCCAGATCCTCGAGACGGTGAAGCATGACGGATTTCGAGTGGAGTTGATAGGCGCCGCTCTGGGAGTGGTGGCTTTCGTCTTTGAAGGAAGACCCAACGTGCTGGCCGATGCGTGTGGGGTGATCCGCGGGGGCAATACGGTGGTTTTTCGCATTGGGAGTGATGCCCTGAAAACGGCCAAAGCCATCATGGATTTGGCTTTGAACCCCGCCTTGGAGAAAGCCGGGCTTCCCTTGGGCGCAGCCACATTGGTGGAGAGTTCCTCCCACGCCTCCGGTTGGGCCATGTTTTGCGATGGGCGCCTGTCCCTGGCGGTGGCGCGCGGGTCAGGCCGAGCGGTAGAAACACTTGGATCTCTGGCTCGCCGGGCCGGGGTGGCCACCAGTCTGCACGGCACAGGCGGGGCTTGGATCATTGCCTCGGAAAAGGCCGATGGGAAAACCTTTGAGGAGGCCGTTTATCGATCCCTCGACCGAAAGGTCTGCAACACGTTGAACACGGTATGCCTGACCCGTGCGGTGGCGGGGGATTTGTTCCCGGTACTGTGCAAAAGCTTGCAAAAGGCGGCCGACCGACGCGGTCATCCCTGGAAAATGCACCTCTCCAAGAGGGACGAGTCCCTCGTCGACGCTGAACATCTGCAGCGCATGGCGCCGATCGCCCGGGCCGAAGGCACGGTTGAAGAACCGCAAATTGAGCTGTTGGATCCCGAGGAAGTCGGGAAAGAGTGGGAGTGGGAAGACTCCCCGGAAATTACCCTCCTGTTGACCGATTCGGTGGATGAAGCGGTGTCCCTGTGCAATCGATACAGCCCTCAGTTCGTGGGGTCGCTCATCAGCGAGGACCCAACGGAACAGAAGCATTTTTACGAGGCCCTGAACGCGCCCTTCGTGGGCGACTCCTTTACCCGTTGGGTAGATGGACAATACGCCTTGAGAAAGCCCGAACTCGGCTTATCCAACTGGCAGAACGGCAGATTGTTCGGGCGCGGCTCTATCCTCAGCGGCGACAGTGTATTCACCGTCCGAACCCGATATGTCCGGGAATAAAACCCTGAGGCAGTACGGTTGCGAGGGTGAGCGCCTGCCCCGAAGTTGACCAGACCCGGGCCCCGATAGGGTGGTTCAATCCTCTCGGTTGATGTACCAGACGGCGTTGTTGGATTGGCGACCGGCCAGAAGAATGTCGAGACGGCCATCCTTATTGAGATCAACCGCTTTCAGGTCATAGGCTTCCTGTTCCGTGCCGACGTCGATATCGTGACCCCGAAATCTGCCCTCCCCTCGATTTTCGTACCAACGGACGACTTTTTCCGTGAAAGAAGCCGTGGCGACGTCAAGGTCGCCGTCGGAATCAAAATCTCCCACGTCCAGGGCATGACAATCGGAAATGGCGCCATCGATAGTGTTCAGGTTCCAATAGGGTCCTTTATACCAATGCAAACCGGTTCCATGACCATTACTGCTCACCACATCCCATCTGCCATCGCCATCAATATCGGCGATCTGAGCATTGGTCACCCCCTCCTGCTCTCCGATGAGGTTTTCACTCCATTTGCGGTAGAGGGACGGTGGATTCTTGTACCAGGAAAGCTCGTTTCCTCGCGAATGCCCGACCACCACGTCGGGTTTGCCATCGTAGTCGAGATCACCGATGTCCATGTAGTGGGGGCGGACGGCGGCGGAGCCGCTGGCAATCATATGGCGAACAAATTTGCCCTCAAAATTCTCAAACCAAGCCAAGGAGTCCTTATAGTCTCCCTGAAAACTGTTTCCGACCACATCGGGCAGGCCATCGCGGTTCAGGTCGCCGATAGCCAAGCCGTGACAGCCGTGCAGGTCCTTATCAATGAGATGCCAGACTACATCCTTGCCCAACTCCCCGGTGTTTTCAATCCAGGCTATGGAAAAATCGGGAACGCGGCGGGACGGTTTCTTGGCCTTTTCGTCTCGGGCCCGTTTTTCGCGGAATTCAATCCATGTGGAAACCCCTCGGGCCACAACAAAATCGAGGTCTCCATCTTGGTCCAAGTCCCCGGAAGCTCCGTAGAGCAAAGAACCTTCCTTGGTGTCCCAAATCACCTCTGGTTCTTGATTCTCCAAGGGATTCAACACGGTGAAAACATTGGTGTCACCAGTGGCCACGATGTCGAGATTTCCATCGTGATCGAGGTCGGCGGCATCGATTCCCCGGGTTTGTTCACCCAGGGCCGCCTGGTACTTTTTCCAGGAAATGTCGGCCTTGAGCGCCCCAGCGGACAACAGGAGACCGGAGACCAAAAGAATTCGAACCATTGTAGTCATTGACAATTGAAGCAAAGGAGCAAAATGGAAGGAGGGAGTCAATCCCGATTCTATTCGTGTCTAAGGGCGTCGATGTGGTCGAGTTGGGAAGCTTTACGGGCGGGAAAGAGGCCGAAAACAATCCCAATGACCAAGGATACCCCTATCGATATTACGACAATCTCGGGTTTTATGATGGTGGTCATATCGCGGTATACCTGTAGGAAATAGCTTATCCCGTAGGCGCTGGCGATACCGAGCAATCCTCCCACCACACTCAAGACGACGGCCTCGATGAGGAACTGGGTGAGCACGTCGATGCTCCGCGCCCCCACGGCCACCCGAATGCCAATTTCACGGGTTCGTTCGGTTACGGACACCAACATGATGTTCATAATGCCGACCCCTCCCACCACCAGCGAAACGGCGGCAATGAACATGAGCAGTACCGTCAGTTGTTGAGTGGTAGCGGAAAAGGCCTCGGTAATTTCGGTTTGGGTGCGCACACTGAAATCGTCCTCCTGGCCATCGATCAGTTTATGTGCCATGCGAAGGGTTTGGCCGATTGGCTCCTGACCTGAAAACATGTTTTCGACCACGGAAGAACCCAGGACTGCCACCTTGGATTTGGCTCGGATATCGCGTTCGGTAAAAAACGTCCCCATTTCCAAATCCCAGGATTTTATGGTGAGAAACTCTGGGGAAACTCCCTGAACCTGGGTAAACCAGTTGGTGCCGCCGCCGATCACTTGACCATTGGTATTGACAATTCCCGATACGGCCACGACCAGACTGCATTGCTCTGCGATTATATCTATATCTTTAAGCGTCAATGTCCTCGAACTCCCGGCCCCGCGGCGCACGCCACCAAAGGAATTGGAGGAGGACCGGACCATGATCAGGTTCGTTCCCAATGTCTGAATACGCTCCTCGATATTCTTTTGCGCCCCGTCGCCAATGGCCCTCATTACGATGACCGCCCCCACTCCTATGACGATCCCCAACATGGTCAACAGACTGCGCAACCGGTTTTTCAGGAGACTGCTTTGGGCGACATCGACAAGTTTTATAATTTTCATTGAGCCGTTAGTGGTCATTAGGAAGGCAGAAGGGGTCAAACGCGAATGGCGCTTAGTTAAGCGCGTTTGTAGAGGAATATAGTATGGACGCCAGTCGGGGTCATGCCGTAGAAAAGTGATGCCTTCCGAAAGAAAAGGGTCAGGTCTTAAAAACTGTATTCCGTTGTACTCCATACACTTTTACAAGACAACTGACCCTGTAAGGCATAACTTTTTACGTCTTGACCCCTTTTGGGAGTCCTGGCGGGCGTCGTATCTGTCCTCGATCGGTTCGTCCTGAATTATGAGGCCATCGCTCATGTGGATGCGGCGGTTGCTATGCCGGGCGATTTCCAGTTCGTGTGTTACCAGGACAATGGTTATACCTTGATCGTTCAGGTCCTGAAAAAGTCCCATCAGGTCGCGAGAGGTTCCCGTATCGAGGTTGCCGGTGGGTTCGTCGGCCAGGATGAGGGATGGATCATTTACCAGGGCTCGGGCAATGGCCACGCGTTGTTGTTGCCCGCCTGAAAGTTGTTGCGTCTGGTGGTGCCCCCGGTCGGACAGGCCAACCCTCTCCAAGCACTCGGCC
Organism: Opitutales bacterium; assembly: GCA_965218995.1. Taxonomy (GTDB): domain Bacteria; phylum Verrucomicrobiota; class Verrucomicrobiia; order Opitutales; family UBA2995; genus JAABVD01. The sequence continues at coordinate 855,815 of CBDCML010000003.1, read as the reverse complement.
GCTTTTATTTTGGGTTTCATGACAGGTTTCCGACGCTGGTATACCAAAGGCAATTCCACGTTTTCCAAGGCCGTAGTGCGGGGAAGCAGATTGAACCCCTGAAAAACAAACCCGATTTTTTCATTGCGGACATCGGCCAGTTCATTGCGGGACAGCTTGCTGACCGGCACACCGTCCAGTCTGTAAGCCCCGGAGGTGGGCCGATCGAGACAGCCGAGGATATTCATGAATGTCGATTTTCCCGAACCTGAAGCGCCCATGATACTGACAAATTCCCCCGGCTCGATCGTAAGGTTCACGCCGCGCAGAGCATGGACCGGTTGGGCCAATTCATAGGTTTTTGTCAGATCAAACGTCTGGATGACTTTGTCCATTTGGGAAAGGAATCCGGATTAATCCGCATGTCTCATACAATTCGTAGCGAGCGAACGGAGATCGAGTGCTGGTGCGGGTTTCGAAGCAGATTCGCGGGTGAAGCTGGGTCGACACCCCGCAAAGTCGCGAATCCAACGAAGTCCGCACCAGTGCCGGCCTGTCCGGCCGTAGCCCTTGGGCGAAGCCGGATATTCCGGAGCGCAGTAGAAAATTTGTGAGACATGCGGGTTAAAATCCAAGGCGTCCCAGTCCCCCTCTACCTCGTCCTCTATCGCCCCCTGGACCACCCCGAGGAAGACTGGTGTCCTGGGTTAAGGAGGGCGTCAGGACCTGTGAGATGATTTCCAATCCTTCTGGCAATTCTTCATCGCGAACAGGGATTATCTCGGTAGTAATGCCATCGCTGACCCCGGTCCTTATGGGGAGGAGCTGCAGCGCTCCCTCTTCGTCCTTATACCAAAGGGTGGCCATGTTTCGGGGGCCGCCACGGCCTCCCAAACCTCCAACTCCGCCGGATTGAACGCCTCTGCCCTCGGCCAAACGCCCCTCTACCCGCCTCACCCCTGGAAGGCTCTCCCCGGGCGAACCGTCCCGCTCCAGAACCCCTTTGGCCTGGTTGGGGTCGGGCTTCCTCCGGCCCCGAAGTTGCATCATCGTCCTGGGCCCTCATGGCGGATTGACGACGTTCCCTCATTTCTTAACGTCGTTCCTGCATGACGGCCAGCATTTCGTCACTCATTTTCAAGTTCAGGGCGGAAGCCGGAACAGCCAGGGCGTCTCCTACTTCCTCGACCACGAAATCGAGGGTGGCGGTCATGCCGGGCAGAAGCATGTTGCGGGGGTTTTCCGTTTCAACGACCACGGTGTAGTTTACCACGTTTTGAATTACGGTCGGCTGCAAGCGGATTTCCACTACTTTACCCATAAAATTGTGGTCGGGATAGGCCGCCACGGTAAACCGGGCCTCCTGACCTTGTTTTATCTGACCGATGTCGCTCTCGTCCACATTGGCCAGAATCTCCATGAGGGCCAGGTCTTCGGCGATAATGAACAGTCTCGGGGTATTGAAACTTGCCGCCACCGTCTGGCCGCGCTCCACATTGCGGTTAATGATCACCCCGCTTATGGGGGCTCTGATTTCTGCAAATTCACGGTTCCGCTTAACCCGTTCCAGGGACGCTTCCGCGCTCAGCACATTGGCTTCAGCGGTTTGTCTGGCGATTTCATAGGGCAAAAAATCGTTTCCCGACAAATACCCCTTATCATGTAAGGGTTTAAACCGTTCGTATTCGATCTGGGCGCGCTTGAAGGTGGCTCTGTGGCGCAGAAAGGTCGGCCTCGGAGCTTTTTACTTGCGCGTCCAGCACCGAGGCATCGATAAGGGCTACCAGTTCACCGGCTACAACGGAGTGGTTAAAGTCTTTGTAGACTTCAGCGATGGTGCCGGACACCTGGGTGCCGACTTCGACCAACTCCCGGGCGGTCAACGTTCCCGTAGCCGATACCATATTCAATATGTCCTTTCGCTCGATCGTGGCAAAATTGTATTGCGAACTGGTTGAGGCCGGTTCTTCCGCGGCCATGAAATAATTGTAGCCCCACCAGCCCAAACCGGCCAGTAGGAGTAAGGGGATTATCAGTTTTGCTTTCACATTTTTTACTCCAATTCGGGAATGCTTGTTTCCAATTGTGAGAGGAGGAAATATTCAATGGTTCCAACCTGAAAGGCGATGTCCATACGGCTGGTGAACAGGTTAAACCAAGCCTCCTCCACCGCAACTGCGGCGTCGAGCCGGGTTGAGCGCAGACTGTTGACATCCAGCAAGGTTGCCGCCCCGGCATCGTAACGGGCCTGTTCCGCCTGAAGCGCCTCCTCCGAGGATCGGAGTTGATCTTGGGAAAAGGACAACTGGGCCATGGCGGTACGGAAGTCGAGCAATGCCCTGCGGAGATCGGTTTGAGCAGCCTGTTGCAAATCGATCAGGTCGATTTCTTCCTGCCTGCGCTGGAGCACTGCTCGCGCCACATTCGTTTTGGTGTGCCGCCGATCAAAAATGGGCAAAGAAAATGCGATTCCCCCGGAAAGGTCGGGTTGATTTCGGAAATACTGGCTGGCGAAGGAAGCATTGGTGTTAACACTGGTATAGCTGGTGCGGAGACCTGCCGATGCGGTCAAGGTGGGCAAGCGGCCCGCCCTGGCGACGCGAATGCCCTGATCAGCCGCATCCAGGCGGATATTGCTGGGCCTTGAGATCGGGTCGTTGCAATAGGCGGTTCAGGGAATCTTCCATGAGGGGTTCCGGCAAACTCCCCGGATCTCCCCAGCGGATATTTTCCAAATTAAAGGTAACTTGGGTCTGGGGGGGCAGGAGAAGCAGATCCTTCAGAATGTAAAGACTGGTTTCATGGGTCTGCCGGGCCTGGACCAGGCGTCGTTCGCTGTCGGCCACCAGGGCCCTCTGTCGCAACACATCCGCCAAAATGCGTATTTCATTTTCGTAGCCCACCTCAATCCTCTCCAGGTTCTCCTTACGGATAGCCAGTTCCTCGGATTGGATGTCAATTTCCTTCAATCGAAGCACAGCTTCCAAATAGCGAAATACGGACTGAATAGGACAAATTGTTTGGACCGGTCGTATTCTCTGGTGCTGGCCTCGAGGCTGGATCGAGCCTGTTCAATGGCTGCGGCACGTCCCCCTCCGTTGTATAGCACCAGGGAGGAACTCAGGTTTCCGGAGGCGGAGTCGATCAGCTCGCCGCTATTCCAAAGGGCATCCCGACCGTCCCCTGAGTAGCGCAACATGGCGCCCATGGAAGCGTTGAGATTGGCCCGGGAATCGGCTCCCTGGAAGCGGGCGTCGTTTTCCCTGAGTTCCACCAGCACCTGGGAACGCTGAAGGGTCAAGTTGCGTTCCAGGGCCAGGGAGATGACTTCGGGCAGGGAGAGAGTGCGGTTGAGAGGCATCTCCTTTTCTTGGGCGGAGAGCGGAAGGACTGCAAAAACAGGTGCGATGAAAAAGGAAAAAATCGAGGCATGGAATTCAGCCGTGAAGAAAAATCGGGTTGCCAGAATAACGCCGCCAAGAAGGAACAAGTTTCATCGGTGTATAGTTTCTCGGGCAACTGGAACAGGTTCTGCCCTGTCTGACGGAGAGGTTGGGCAATTTCAGGTTGCGCCTGGGGAGATTGAGAATCAGTTTGGGGCATGAAATTTCTGGGGCGGTCGACCATCCGCCCTGTCTCGCAGTTCATTCATTTTTCCTCCTCTCATGATTTTTTCTCCGGCGCCGGTTTTGGCCGCATCCACGGTTTGGCCGTTCTTCGTATTGGCCATCGGGATACTTTTCATCATTCTGGCCATCGCGGTATTGCGTTTTCATCCCTTCATTGCCCTGATGCTGGCCGCCATCCTGGTAGGAGTGCTGGCGACCTCGCTTCCGGGCCCGGAAGGCGGAAATCACGTGATAGCCGCCATCGAGTTGTCCATGGTGGAACTTGGCGTAACAGCCGGAAAAATCGCCTGGGTAATCGGGTTGGCGGCCATTATCGGGCTCTGTTTGATGGAGAGTGGAGCAGCCGACCGGATCGTGCGCGGCCTGGTCAGAACCCTGGGGGAAAAACGGGCCGGCTGGGCCATGATGTTGGCGGCTTTCTTCCTCTCCATTCCGGTTTTTTTCGACACTGTATTCTTTCTTATCATTCCCCTTGCCCAAGCCTTGGCCTTCCGCCTGGGCAAACGTTACCTCTACTTCGTCATGTGCGTATGCGGAGGAGGGGTTCTCACTCATGGACTGGTTCCCCCGACCCCGGGTCCCTTGGTAATGGTGGATACTTTGCAATTGGACCTGGGTATGGCCATGATGGCGGGGATAGCCCTGGGGCTGCCGGCCGGGGCATTTGGCATCTGGGTCGCAGCCAGGATGGATCGGAAACTGAACCTCGGTTTGCGGGAGAGTCCCATCGTAAAAATTGCCGACCTGGAAGAAATTGTCGCCAAAGACGACGGGGAACTGCCTTCCTTCTTCCTTTCCATCATGCCGGTATTCCTTCCGGTTTTCCTCATTGCCCTGGCCTCAATCGTCAAAGCCTTTGCAAATTTGGAAACAGGCGCCCTTGGGGCGGTCATCGAGGTATTGGGCAACAAGAACCTGGCCATGGCATTGGGGGCGGTTATCGCCATTTATTTGATGGCCACCCAGCGGAAGATCCAGTTGGGCCCTTTATGGAAGGAAATGGAAGGTCCCATAGCCACGGCCGGGACCATCATATTGATTACTTCCGCCGGCGGCGCTTTTGGCGCCATGATTCGCCACGCCGGGGTGGGTGACGCAGTGAAAGCGGCCACCGAGGGGACCGGGATTTCCTTGATTCTGCTGTCCTGGATCATTGCCTCGGTCCTCAAAATTGCGCAGGGCTCGGGCACCGTGTCGATGATCACCACTTCTGGGATAATGGCCGCCATCATTGGAGTGGGCGGAGGGGCCGAGGCCATCGCCCTGCCCTATCATCCCGTTTACCTCTTTGCCGCCATAGCCTTCGGTTCGGGGGTCGGCTCCTGGATGAATGACAGCGGTTTCTGGGTGGTTTGCAAACTGAGTGGGTTTACCGAAGTCGAAACCCTCAAGACATGGACGGTATTGCTGGCTGCCCTGGGGGTGTTTGGTTTGGTCGAGGTTTTGGTTTTTGCCAAGATCTTTCCTCTGATTTGACCTTTCCTCATTTGTTTATGGGCGAGAAAGGTCTTAACTGGAGAAGTCGAGAGTTGACCGAAGGCGACAACGCGGCCATCCGCGCCTTCTATTATGGGCTGGGCTGGAAGGGGGCGGACTTTAAAAAGCCCCAGATTGGAATCGGGACACCCTTGCACGAGATCAACTTGTGCAATATGCACAGTCACGCCATTGGAGAGTCGATCAAAGCGGGCCTGGATGAGGTCGGCATACTGGGATATCGGTTCGGGGTGCCTTCGGTCAGCGACAACATCACCCAGGCGCATAACGGTGGAAATGCCTCTCTCCCCTCCCGCAACCTCATCGCCAACAGCGCTGAAATGGTGATCACGTCACACCGTTTCGATGGGATGATCGGCTTGCACCACTGCGACAAAAATGGTCCCGGATTTGCCCTGGCGCTCATGCGGAGCAATGTGCCCGGATTTATTTTGAGCGGAGGGACGATTCGTCCGGGACGCCTGGATGGGAAGGACCTGACCATTCAGGATATTTACGATGTGCAAGCGGAAGTCGAGGTGGGAAAGTCCTCTCCAAGGCAACTCCTCGAAATAGTGAAAAATGCCTGTCCGGGTGCGGGAGGTTGTGGAATTGCCGCTTCCTTCAACACCTGGGGGCTGGCTATGGAGGCGGTTGGCCTGATGCCGCCTTACAGCTCGTCAAATCCGGCCGAAGGGGAGGCAAAGCTGGAAGAATGTCGGAGGGCCGGTCTATGGATGCTGGAAATTTTGCAATCGGGCCGCCGCCCTCGCGACATCATTACCAGGGAATCCCTCGGTAATGCCACCGCCATGGTTGGAGCCAGCGGAGGCTCAACCAACGGGATTCTGCACCTGCTGGCCCTGGCTACGGAGGCGGGAGTGGACTTTGGATTGCGGGATGTACAAGCGATCTTGCGGAATACTCCGGTATATTGTAACTTTGCCCCCCGAGGACGGGGAACCATGATCGATCTATTCGAGATGGGTGGGACGCCAATGTTGATAAAGCACCTGATTGCAGTAGGGGTATTGGATGGATCGCAACCGACCCTGTTTGCCGATTCCCTGGCCGATCAGGTTTCCCATGCTCCGGCCATTCCGCCTGGCAACGACCTGATTGCACCGGCAGGCAAGCCTTACAAAACCTTTGCCGATATGCAGATTTGTTTTGGTAACCTGGCCCCGGACGGCATCGTATTCAAAGTCTCCAGCCGCCAGGACCCGACTTTTCGGGGTCGGGCAATCTGCTTCAACAATGTCGAATCTCTGGTAGGGGCAGTGACCAAAGGACGGATAAGGACCGGGCACGTGGTGGTGCTTCGGGGAATGGGCCCGGTGGCAAGGGGCATGCCGGAGGTCCTGGTGGCAACCTCGGCCTTGTCCACTCCGGATCTGGATGGGAAAGTTACATTTGTCTCCGACACCCGCGTATCCGGGGTATCCCATGGCGCCATTGGGGTGCATTGCGCTCCGGAAGCGGCGGTTGGCGGGCCCATTGGGTTTGTCCAGGACGGGGATCAGATTTCCATAGATTTGTTAAAAGGCGAGATCGACTGGGTATCGTCCTGCCGAAAATCCATGAGGAGCGGCTTCAAACCGTATGCCGGTGGCAGGGTTTATCTGCGCGAATTCACCAACCAGGTTTCCCAAGCGGACAAGGGATGTGTAGACAAGACATCGATAAGGTTACGGGATAAAGCTGGGAAGTAACCGGGAGGATCAACGCCAGCGGTTCTGGTTTCCTCTCCTACCTCTATCCCCGCCGTAGCTGTCCCTTCCGCCACGGTGGCGGGGTCGTTCCTGGCGAGGAGTCGCCTCAACTGCGTTTATTTTGCGACCCATAAAGTCCCTATTATTCAAAGCCTCAATGGCGGTTCTGGCTTGGGCATCGTCATTCATGGTGACAAATCCGAAACCCCGGGACCTTCCCGTTTCGCGATCTTTGATTATTTTGGCAGATGCCACTTTGCCATGGGCGGCAAAAGCATCGAACAGGTCTTGATCTTCTGCCGACCAAGGCAGATTTCCCACATATATTTCCATTTGATTGAAGTGTGCGTCATATTTTAAGAACAGAACCGATAAATGACGCATTAAACCGACTTCTGCCAAAGGAACACAGAGTTCTTTCAGTTAACAAGAAGCTATCCATAGACCACTGGAAGAAGCGGGCAAGCCTAATCAGGCAGTTTATTGAGGAGGTTCCCTCAAGCGGTAAGGCTAAAGCCTCATAGGCATCGTGCCAAATTGGAATCAGATGGGGGAAGGGATCAAAAAAAATGCCCCCGAAGGGGCAAAAAAAGACCCGCTATTGCGCCGTATGCTCATTTGTTCTCCACCTTTAAAGGCGAGGTGGGCGCTTTCCTACGAACTTTTGCCTTCCGATTTACGGCCTGACAGCCATTCGTGAGGGTCAAGCTCCCTTAATATTGGATTAAAGTAAAAGAAGGATTTTTCACACCTCGAACACAGCAGGTTTTGAGTAGGCATCATAAGTTGGGTGGGCGGGTCGTCAACCGTGAAGATCTTTTTTCTTTGGGTTTTCACCCTATGGGATCGGACCTTTGGCCGGGAAAAAGGTATTGATCTGTTTTGCGGCCGGTTCTTAATGGCACCCACGGTGAGAGCAAAACCTCAACCCCCTGATCAACAGAGAGAAACCAAGCGGACCCAACCGCGCAGGAAGGCCTGGCCCTTGCGATGGATTGTACTTTTCATCCTGATTTACATCGTCATATACACCTATTGGAGACTGAAATGATTTTCCATGTCCTCCGATCCACAGCACATTTCGGAAATCAAACCGACGGATTTGCGGGGCATTCTGAAATACGTTCCCAAATTTCAGAACCACCTTTTTGTCATAGCGGTGGACGGCCGGGTCATTGAGGATCCGGTATTCAACGGCATTTTATTGGATATTGCCGTGTTGAGAAATCTGCAAATCAGGGTAGTCCTGGTATTCGGAATTGGCCACCAGTTGCTCAACCTGGCCCAGGAACTGGAGACCGGCTTTTCCGACCTCTACGGGACCGGGGTGGTGGATGCGAAAACGCTGTCGATGGCTACCGAGGCGGCCTCCAAGGTATCGCACCTCATCATGAAAGGATTGAGCAAACTGGCCATAAAGTGTGCCACTACCAACTCAATCCGGGCCACTCAGGTCGGGGTGATAGATGGGGAGGACCAGCAATTTCGGGGCAAAGTGGACCGGGTGGACAGCGTAAATTTAAGCCAACTGTTGGACAACCACATGGTTCCGGTTATCGGCCCGATCGCCTTCGACAGGGAGGGAGAAAGTCTGAGATTGAATGCGGACCACCTGGCTGCGGAGGTGGCGATTGCCAGCGCCGCTTCCAAGATCCTCTTCCTTACTTCCCACTCGGGGCTCATCGCGGAGGGCCGGTTTTACCGGGCGTTGGAAACCGAGGCGTTGGAACGCCTCTACCGCGACAAAAAGGAGGCGCTGGAACCGGCGCTGGAAGGCAAATGCCGTTACGCCTTGTACGCGCTCAAAAACGGCACTTCCAGGGTTCATATACTGAATGGACTCGAAGCTGAAAGTCTCCTCAAGGAATTGTTTTCCTCGGTGGGGGTGGGAACCTTGTTCTATAACAATGAATACCAGAAGATACGCTGGGCCCGCCCGGCCGATGCCCAGGCGCTTTTCGACCTCACTCGCGGGGCAACCGAATCGGAGGAATTGACCCAGAGGTCGTTGCCTGAGATCGAAGAAGGGATCGGAACGTATTTCCTGTATGAGATCGACGGCTATATCCTGGCCTGCGGGTGCCTCATCGGTTATCCGGACAGTAGAACCTTCGAGGTGGCGGCCTTGACGGTAAAACCGGGCCAGACTGGCAAGGGATTGGGCACGAAGCTGGTCAAATTTGCCGGGGAAACCGCGGCCAAAAGGGGTGCCAAGCGCCTCATCGCCCTCTCCACCCAAACCTTTCCGTTCTTTACCCAAAAATGTGGGTTCAGAGAGGGTTCAATTGACGACCTTCCGGTAGAACGGGCCGAGATCCTGGTGTCCAGCCGGCGCAATTCAAAAGTGCTGATCAAAGACCTTTGAGGAAATCTTCAAGGGGTTGGCCGAAGGATCCGTTGGTGAACAATAGAATGACCCGGGGTTGGCCATTGACTGAACCGGCCAGATCCCGGAACAAATTCTCCTTCGAGGCATAGGCCCTGGCGCGCTTCCCCACCCTGTTGATGCATTTTGCCATCTGGAAGGGATCGATACGTATTTCTTCCGGATAGACTTCAGCGCGATGGACCGGAGCAATGAGAACCGAGTCGGCCAAAGAGAGGCTGTTGGTGAATTTGTCCTCCAGCAGGTTTGTGGCGGAAGTATTGCTGCGTGGCTCAAAAACGGAAGTAATTTCGGATTCCGGGTAGCAGTTGCGGAAGGATTCGATACAGGCCGCGATGGCGGTGGGATGATGGGCAAAATCTTCCACCACCTTTAAATGGTCCGACTCCCAGAGAACATCCTGCCGGCGGCGAACGCCCTGAAAATCTTGCAGGGTCGCATTCTGCAAAAAGGCGGTTCGCTGCGCCTCCTGGAGCGAATGGGCGGCGCATAAAAATGCCATAGAGGCGTTCCTGGCATTGTAGAGCCCGGTAGTTTTCCAGGCAAATTTTCGATGGAATCCGGCCGGACCGGTCAGAGTAAAGGAGCTTCCCGCCGGACCTTCGGAAAAATCCCCGATCACATAGTCACTCGATTCGCTTGTTCCGACAAAACAGGTGGGAGCCCAATCAACCGGAAGCAATTCCCGCAAGGCCGGATCATCTCCGTTGGCCAGGATCAACCCAAGGGGAGGCACGATGCGAATGAGGTGTTGAAACGTCCGCTTTACATCGGTCAGATCGCGAAAGATATCGACGTGATCAAACTCGAGGTTGTTGATGGCCAGCACATTGGGCCAGTAGTGAATAAATTTGCTGCGTTTGTCGAAGAAGGCGGAATCGTATTCGTCACCCTCGAGGACAAAAGGGCTTTGGGAATGGCCCAATTCGGTGCCGGAGGACAGACAACCCGGGACCCCTCCGATCAACCAGCCGGGCTGAACACCCGCTTCCTTGAGCAGCCAGGCCGTAATGGCCGTGGTGGTGGTTTTACCGTGGGTTCCAGTGACCACAATCCGCTTGCGTTGGCCCAAAAGTTGCCGGTCGATTAATGCCGGCAAACTTGTAAACCGGCAGGGGCGGGAGGCGAGGAGAAACTCCACCTCGGCATTTCCCCTGGTTACGGCGTTGCCCACCACCACCAGGTCCGGCCCAAAGGAAGTAATGTTTTCCGGATGCCAACCCGGATGCACCTCAATATCCGCCCCGGCCAGGACATCGCTCATGGGTGGGTAGATTCCGCGATCGGACCCCGCTACGGTATGTCCCAAACTCTTCATTAATGAGGCGACATTTCCCATGGCGGTTCCACAAATGCCAATGAAATAGAGCCTCATTTGGGCCTGAAAGGAAAGGCATCGATCCCCACCAAGCAAGGGAATTCGGAGGTGACAGGCTGGGAGCAACTGCCATAAAGTCCCGCTGCCGATCCGGACCAATTCCATGCCTATTTATCTGCAGTATTATTTTTGGCTCATCTCAGCTTCGCTTTTCTGTTTTTTATTGGAGAGGATTCATCCCTGGCGGAAAAAGCAACGGGTTTTGCGCCGAGGTATTGGGCAGGATTTGTTCTGGCTTCTCTTCAACGGGCACTATTTTGGACTATTGCTGGCTCTGGTAACCGGAAACCTGATTCTCCTGACCAACACGTTTTTACACCAGAAGGCATGGCCGGTCCCACAGGATATAGCCCTGCTGTCCGATTCCCCCCTGTGGGTACAATTTATCGTATTCCTGCTCTTGAAGGATTTTTTGGAATGGAATGTCCACCGGTTATTGCACAATGTGCCCTGGCTATGGGAGTTTCACAAATTGCACCACAGCATTGAAGAATTGGACTGGATTGGAAATTTCCGGTTTCACTGGGGGGAAATCCTCCTCTACAAGGCCTTCACCTACCTGCCCCTTGTCATATTGGGCATTGACGAATTCGTTCTCCTGTTGATTGCCGTTGTCTGGACGATTCTGCTGGATTTAAACCATTCCAACTTCAGGTTCAGTTGGGGGCCGTTGCGCTACGTTCTCAATTCTTCCGCCATGCACGTCTGGCACCACGACAAGGAACTGCACGGCAAGGGAGGCCAGAATTTCGGCCAGGTCCTGAGCATCTGGGACTGGTTGTTTGGAACCGTTTATTGGCCGAAAGAAAGCGACCAACCCCAACAACTGGGATTCGAAGGTATGAGCAAGTACCCCAAAAATGTTCTGAAACGCCTCATTTATCCTTTTTGGAAACGTTGAATTTTGGGCTGACAGATTGAATGAGCATGCTTGGAATGTGATCCGGGGTTAGAGGAATTTACCGAAACGATGCCGAAGAGAGTTCTTTTTGTCTGCACAGGTAACATCTGCCGTAGCCCTATGGCAGAAGGTTTATTGCGACATGCCTTGGAAGGGGAGGATGACCCCTACAATCGGATTGAGGTCCGCTCCGCCGGAATAGCCGCGGGAGATGGTTACCCACCCTCCTCCAATTCGGTAGCGGCTTTGAGAAAAGTGGGCATAAGCCTGGATGACCATGTCTCTAAAAAAGTCACAATGGACGATCTCCTGGCTACCGATTATGTCTTTGCCATGACATACGGACATCTGGCCTCTCTGAGCAACCTGTTGGGGAAAGGAAGGGAAGACAGCCTCTATTTGATGCGGGAATTTCTCCAAGATACCGACGAAGTCGAAATTCCGGACCCCTATGGACTTAGTTTCATCCATTACGAAAATGCCCGCGACTCCATGGTGGAAGCCATTCCCGGCATCGTTAATTTCCTTAAATCGAATTGGAAAGGTTCCCGCTGAAAATCGAGTGGGGCCTTGGAGGAAGAGGAGGAAGCCGCTCCAATGTCGGGAGGCCCAGGATAAATCCGGGCCGGAACAAGGAAGTGTTGCCGAAAAAAGGCCAAGGCATTTTATTCCTCGATTAATTTGCAATCCCCCTTCCCCTTTTCCATGAAATCCAAGTTCCGACACCCCGGCCGCAACCGCCAAGGTTTTACCCTGATCGAAATGATCACGGTAATCGCCATCATTTTATTGCTCGGCGCTTTGTTGTTTCCCACCGTAACCAGTTTCCTGAAAAGGGCCCAACGGGCCCAATCCCTCAATAATATCCGGCAAATTGCCAATGCCTACATTCAATACCGCGCGGACAATATCGGCAGAAATCTCCCCCTGAGGATAAGCAAAAATCCATCCACTGGTCAGGATGCCGGTTTCGAAATCACCAACCCCTATCATATCGCTTATGAATTTGCCTGGCGCGAATACCTCAACGAGGGCGCCATCTACCAAATTCCCACCGACTTGCACGTGGAACAACAAGGTGTCTTTCCCCAATCGGTTGCGGTGCGCAATTCGGCAGACTCCCCTTGGGTCCTTTCCAATACGTTTAACAATTCCCCCATCAGTTTTGATCTGGTAGCGGGACTATCGTCCAATGCCCCTCCCTCCACCCCGGTGGCCGTTACCCGGGGATTGGATCCGGAAACGGGAAAATGGGTTGAGGACGAAACCGTGTCCCCCTTCGGGGCGGAAGGCGGGCACATCGCCTTCCTGGATGGTCACGTGGATTGGTACGAAAATGTGAATGATAAATTGACCAACCCAAAAACGAGGCAACCGGTCGATAATATCCTCCGGGCCATTTCCCAAGGAGCCAAATTTTTTGGCGACCCTCAAAAAAGTCTCCTCCACAACAAGGAGGGAATCCCGGGCAACTAGCCACTAGCAGTTGGTCACCAGCCACTGGGCGCTGGCCTTTCGGGCTAGCCGCTCTCCACTCTCCACTCTCCACTCTCCACTGGTCAGGGCCTGAAGGTTTGGGAATCGCCGAACAACAATTCGGTGTAGAGGTTTTCGTAGTCCCGGGCGGAAAGTCCCCAGGAAAAGTCACGGGCCATGGCGTTTCGCTGGATTTTACGATAGCGTTTCGCATCGGCGAATAATTTGAGGGACTGCTCCAGCCCTTTTCCGAGCCCTTTTTCGTTGGGGCTGAACATGATTCCAGTGCCCGATTCCGGATCCTCCAGGACATCGACAACGGTATCGACCAGGCCACCCACGCGGCTGACCATGGGCAAGGTTCCGTAGCGTTGACTATACATTTGGTTGAGGCCGCAGGGTTCAAACCGCGACGGAATGAGGAAAAAATCGGCCCCGGCCTGGATGAGATGACTAAGGGCTTCATCGTGGTCGAAGCATGCATGCACTTTTTGGGGAAATTTTTCCCCAAGTCTTTTCAACCCCTGTTCCAACTTGGCATCCCCCTTGCCCAAGGCCACCAATTGCACGTTGTTTTTCGCCCAAAAACTTCTCTGTTTAAGAATAAAATCGATGCCTTTTTGGTGGGTCAACCGCGACACCAGCCCATACAGGGGAGCGCCGGGCTTTTTCGGTAAATTTACCTTTTTCAACAAGGCCACTTTATTTTCCCGCTTTCGATCGAGGTTTCTGACGGTGTAGTTTACGGGGATGTGAATATCGGTCTTGGGATTCCAGGCATTGATATCAATACCGTTTAAAATGGCGTGGAGTTCGCTTTGGCGTTTTTGAAGAACACCTTCCAATCCACAGCCGAATTCGGGAAGGAGGATCTCCTTGGCATAGTTGGGGCTCACCGTGGTTACGCCATCGGAAAAGAGTATTCCACTCTTCAGAAAATTGACCTGTCCATAATACTCCAAGCCATCGATGCTGAAGAAGGCGGAGGGCAGATTGGTCAAATCGAAGGCCCGGTCGGGGAAGACCCCCTGAAAAGCCAGGTTATGGATAGTGAGCAAACTTCGCATTCCCACCTGCAAGCCTTTGTAGGCTTCCTCGACGCGGGCGAAAATGGGAACCAGGGCACTTTGCCAGTCGTGGCAATGCAGGATATCGGCGTGGAAATTTTCCCGGAGGAGGGTATCCACTACGGCCTTGCAAAAGAAAATGAACCGGGCATCGTTATCGCTGTAATCTCTGACCTTGGTACCGTAAGGAAAGCTGCGATCGAAGAACTCATCGCGACCTATCAGGTACAAGGCAAGGCGCCTGCCCAGTTTCAATCGATAAACTTCCCCCTCGAAAGCCTCATCACCCAACTGTATGAAAATCGAATGTCGCCTTTGGGCTTTGGCGAACCATTCCGATTCGCGAACCGCGCGATAAAGCGGTAAAAAGCTGATAACCTCATGACCTTGTTTAGCCGTATGCCTGGACAATGATTCCACCACATCAGCCAGTCCCCCCGTCTTGATAAAGGGATGCTGCTCACTGCTTACGTGAACGATTTTCATCTCGGTCAAAATGGGTAAAAAAACCTGTCGAGCAAAGAAAAAGCGCAAAAAAAGCCGATTAATCCGCACCCAAATGAAATTTAGAAAAGCCATTTTGGATCTCCTCGGATCCAAGCGATACATTCCCTTGGGCGCCCATGGTATTGGAAGAGCCCTGGGCATAACCAAGAATTCCCAGCAACAAACCATGAACCGGGAGTTGGGACAGTTGTTGGCCCAAGGCCAGATCGTAAAGATCAAGAAGGGCCGCTTTGTCATCCCCAGGGACGCGGATCTGGTAACCGGCACCATTCGTTTTCGCCAAAGTGGAAATGCCATCCTACTGGCCGATCCTTTCCCCGACGGAACGAGGCCCGATCCCCTGCCCATCCGCGCTGCCGATACCAGTACTGCCCTCCATCAGGATAAGGTAGTGGCGAGGCGGGTTATTCGGCGGCGGCGGCTCTACGGCCGGGGACAGCGCGGGCACCGCCTTTCCAAACGCCACGACACCTACGGCCGGGTAATACGTATTCTCGAACGCAAGAACCGGCGGATCGTCGGCACTTTGAAAAAGGCTCGCTACCATTACTACATTGTGCCGGATAACCCGTCCATCCATGTGGACGTGGTGGCCCTGTCACCGGAAAGGAGCGGCCTGCATCCCTTGCCCAAAACCGGTGACAAGGTAGTGGTTGAAATGGAGGAGTGGAATCACCGCCACATGAACCCGGAAGGGAAAATCGTCGAGGTTTTGGGCAAGACCTTTACCCCGGGGGCAGAGTACAGGGGAGTGCTGCGAAAGTTCGGCTTGGAGCCCCAATTTCCCCCGGCGGTTTTAAAGGAGATGGGCCAATTGCCCGATTCGATCCCGGGGAAAGCCCTGGCGGGCCGGAGGGACCTGACCAAGGTATTGACCTTTACCATCGACCCCGACGACGCCAAAGACTTCGACGACGCCTTATCGGTGGAATACTTGGACAATGGAAACATACGGATTGGGATCCATATTGCGGACGTAGCAGCCTTCGTTAAACCGGGAAGCGCCTTGGACCGGGAAGCGCTCAAGCGCGGAAATTCAACTTACCTGGTCGGAACCGTAATACCCATGCTCCCGGAAGGGTTGAGCAACGGTCTATGCAGCCTGCAGGAAAACGAAACTCGCCTGACCAAGTCCGTCATCTTCACCTTTTCCCCGGAAGGCAAGATACGAAAGGTGGATTATGCCAACACCTTCATAAAGAGCCGCAAGAGGCTGACCTATGGACAGGCTCTTGCGTTGCTGAAAGAAGACGACATGGATGTGGTGAGGAAGCTTCCCTTGCCCTCCAAACATCAGACCGCTTCTACCGGCCGTCCCCTGCGCAATTTGAGCAATGGAAAGCTGGCCGAGTTGCAAAGGGGGATCCGAACTTGCTGGAGAATCGCCTCCATTTTGAGACAAAAACGTTTCGCCCGGGGGAGCCTGGACCTGGACATGCCGGAGGTAAAGATTTATGTCGATGAGGAGGGTTACGCCTCTGAGATGAAGGCGGTAGAAAGCGATGAAAGCCATCATCTGATCGAGGAATTCATGCTGGCTGCCAACGAGGGGGTGGCTCGCCAGTTGAGAAAACACAACTTTCCGGCCATCTACCGGGTGCACCAGAAACCGGACGAACAGAAGCTCTTCGAACTACGCGAAACCATGCTCACCTACGGCCTCCGGACCGGAGATCTGAACAGCAAGCGGGAAGTTGTCAAATTGCTGAAGGCCATCAAATCCCACATCTGTGGCTACACTCTGCGCATACAGTTTCTCAGGGCCCTTCGCAAGGCCTGCTATATGGCAGAACCAGAGGGACATTACGGACTGCACAAAGCCAATTACACCCATTTCACCTCCCCCATCCGGCGCTACCCCGATCTGGTCATCCACCGTATCTTCGATAACTTCCTGGTTCAGGTAAAAAATCGTAAACCCCTACCGGGAAAACCAACTTTCTATAAACTGTACCGGCTGGAGGAAATCGCCCAACAGGTCAGTTCGACCGAACAAAACAGCACCGAGGCGGAGCGGGAATCGGTCAAAATCAAACAACTCGAGTATTTTGAACGCGAGTTGAAAAAACCTGAAAAAACCGTCTATAATGCCGCCATTCTCGAAATCAAGAATCATGGGCTCTTCGTGGAATTAAAGGAATCCCTGGTATTCGGGCTGCTGCCCATGTCCAGTTTGAAAGACGATCTTTACCGGGTATCAGCGGACCGCAACCAGCTCTACGGCCGCCGCACTGGAAAGACGATGAGGGAGGGTGAGACCATCCAGGTTGTGGTGGCCAAAGTCGATCGATTCAAACGGCAAATCGATTTTGATCTGGCCAACCCGACAAAATTGCAAAAACCTGTGGCCCGATAAGGTGAAAGCGGAATTCTTCAAGGGAACAGCAAGCGGAATGAATCATTACGACTACCACACCCGATTAAAGGCGCTTTGGAAAAAAGGCGTGGAGGATTATAGTAACGGAGGGCGGGTGCCCGGAGCCTACCTTGCGGAGGAAGAGCAGGCCTTTTTGTGTGAAATCGGGGCCAATGAGCAAGATCTCTACGACTTTATCGATGATAGTATCCGCTACGGGGAACCCGACTTTGAGATGTTTTGGGCGGTACAGTCCATGCGCTTCAACTATTTCAAGATGATCATGAAAAACCGACAAGGGGATCACATCGCGCCGATGGAGGCTTATTCGCCCAAGGACGCGGAGATCAACGGCATCCCCTGGCTCCCCAGGATAATCCAAAAAGCCAAACGCAAGCTGCGAGGGGAACTCAATCCCGATATTATGTACGGATGCGGAGGGGACCGGCAATTCTGCAAAACCCACAACCTTCATCTGGCCGAGTTTTTGCAAGTGGTCTGGAACCATTGGGATGACCATCAAGCTATTGCAGCCTACATCGAAGCCCACTCCCCCGCCCTGCAAAAACAAGAGGTTTGAACGGATCGGGCTCCTTCCGACCCCTCCAATTTTCCCTCTTCCATTCACATATGGAACTTGCCCACCCGGTTTGAGTGTTCTTTAGTCAAGGCTATGGACAAGGGGATAACACCAGTCACTATCAAAGGCTTGGTCCCTACCAGTACTGGCATGGCGGTATTTTTGGGAACCGAGTTCAAGACATTTGTTATCTATATTGATCCGAATGTGGGCCATGCCCTTTCCCTGGCCATTAATGGGGTGAAAAAAAGCCGTCCCCTCACTCACGACCTCATTTCCCACCTTCTCATGGGTCTGGATGCAAAACTGGACCGGGTCATCATCAACGATGTCGATTGGGACAAGTTTTTCGCCCGCATGATCATCAACATGGAAAACGAACTGGGCAAAAAGATCATCGAAATCGATTCACGGCCCAGCGATTCCCTGGTGATCGCGATTCAAAACAAACGGCCCATATATGTTGCGGACAAAGTTCTCGAATCCGTCGATGATGTGACGGAGGTGTTTAACGACATCAAGGACCAATCGGGAGAAAGCGAAGGCAAAGGACCCCATCCTTAAAACCGGCCGGGACCGCCCATGCGAAAGGCTTTGCCGGATCCCATAATTGAGGGCCAAGCTCCCACGGCGTTGGCTCCCATGCAGGATATCACGACCTGGGAATTCATGAAGGTGGTGGACCATTTTGGATCACCGGACTACTATTTCACCGAGTACTTCCGGGTGCACCAGACCAGTGTTCCGGACAAGCACATTTTGTACTCCATCACCCACAATCCGACTGGGCGACCCGTATTCGCTCAACTCCTTGGAGAAAACCTCGAGTATCTCAAGCGCGCGGCAGGGGAACTCGGGTCCCATCCCATCGCCGGCATCGACCTCAATTTGGGGTGCCCCGCCCCTAAGGTTTACAAGAAGAACGTAGGGGGAGGGCTCTTGAGGAATCTGGACCATATCGACAAAATATTCGGAGTATTGCGCGAGTATTCTCCCCACCGCTTCGTGGTAAAGGCCCGCATCGGTTTTGACGATACGGCACCTTTCGAAGGTTTATTGGAACTGGTCAGAAAACACGATGTGGATTTACTCAGCTTGCACGGAAGAACGGTAAGGGAACTCTACTGGGCGGAAGTTCACTACGACTATATTAAACACGCCGTCACCGCCCTCCCTTGTCCGGTTTTGGCCAACGGAAACATAACCAGCTACAGGAAAGCTGCTCAGGTACTCAAGGAAACCGGCTGTCACGGTCTGATGATCGGCCGTTCGGCCATTCGCAACCCCTGGATTTTCCGGCAAATTCGGCAGCATCTGAGCGGCGAAGCGGTATTCCAACCGTCGTTGGGCGACGTTCACGCCTACATTCAGCTACTGCAGGAGACTTTCGCCAACCCCGGCGTGCCCGAGCGCGCCTGGGTAAATCGACTAAAGAAATTCTTCAACTTTATCGGGTTGAGTGTCGATCCCAAGGGAGAGTTTCTCTATGAAATCAGGCGGGTGAAATCGATCAAGGCAATGAATGATGTCCTGGACAGACACCTGTTGCGGGAACCGGAGCGACCCTTTTCAATAGAGCCTTATCCCCGACTGGTGGCCCGTCCAAACCGCGAGAGCCCGGTCAAACCTCTGGCCCAGGCCCACCCCTAGCCCTTGAATGGGCCCTGTGAGGTTCACTTTCGGGCTAAAATTTCACCTTCATTATGGCGTCAAATTCCGGTGGCGTGGGGGACCGGGCCAGGAAATGTTGTTTTCTGCCCTTCCAGATCCAATGGATGTGTATGGAGGAGGCATGCAGAAATAGACGCGCGGGTTTGAAGTTCTTCCGCATCCTGCGGTTGAAGTGGAAATCACCGTAGGTCCTGTCCCCGACGATGGGGAGTTTTCGCTGGGCGCATTGCACGCGCAGTTGATGGGTGCGGCCCGTCAGCGATCTTAGTTTCAAAAGACTCAGTCGGGGAGGAGAAATTTTTGTCAAAATGGTTTCAACCTGGGATTCGGCCAGGCGGCCACCGGCCCTGCTGATATCTGAACGGAGGCCCAAGCCCGTCCTTTTCCGACGTATGAAGTCTTTCCAATGGTAATGCTTTTCCCGGGATAAACCCGCCACAATGGCCCGATAGGATTTGGACACCCTTCGGCTGGAAAACTGTTTTTTGAGAATTTCCGTCATGGGGGGATTTACGCAACCCAGGATGACTCCGGAGGTAGGGGAATCGAGCCGATGCAGCAAATGAAACTGAAACGTCTCGTCCCCCCGCTTCCAAAGGTAACGTTCCCCTTGGCTGCTCCAATGACAAGTCAGCAAACTCTTGGTCCTTTCCTCCTTGGAATTGGGGTGAGACAGGATGCGAAAAGGCTTTTCCAAGGCGACCAAACCTTCGGGGTGCGCCTCGATTACTGAAACCCCGCGGCCCAAGGGAATATGCTCAATAATCCTGGCCGGGTCTATCACCGTGAAAAGTTCATTTACCTGTCGGGTTTCGTCGGGGTCAGGTCTGAGAAAAGTGCATGGAGCGAAGCGGAATGTAGTTTTTTAGCCCTGACCCGAATGGCGCTTAGTTAAGCCATTTTCCGAACATATGACTACCTCGGAAAAGGAAGGGGTCAAGACGTAAAAAGTTATGCCTTACAGGGTCAGTTGCCTTGTAAAAGTGTATGAAGTACAATGGAATACAGTTTTCAAGGCCTGACCCTTTTCTTGCAGAAGGCATCACTTTTCTACGGCATGACCCCGACTGGCGTCCATACTATATTCCTCTACAAACGCGCTAAACTAAGCGCCATTCAGCCCTGACCCCTTCATACCGTGACCTCCCCTGTGAAAAGGGGTCAGTTATGTATTTTCAACATGGAACATGTCAAAAATAAACAACTGACCCCGACAGGGCGCCATTCGGCGAGACTGGGCCCGCCAAACTAAAAAAAGATGAAATTTACCACTATCCGTTCCGGGTTTTTTAAAATGTTTCTCATTTCATCCGTCCATTCTCCATAGGGGGTGCGGTTGTTGACGGCGGCAGCGCAAATCACCTGGGCTTGAAGCGATGAAGTGGCCCCGACGATTTCATAGTCCACGATTTCGCCGTCGTCATTCAGCAAATAGGCCACCGAAACCCGGGATCGCCTCTCGGTCAAACGTTGTTGGAAAATCAGTTTGTGCCATTCCAATTCAATCGTTTCGAACATGCGATCCAAGTATTCACCGAACTCGCTGAATTGGGCCGAATAATTGGCAAAATTGGCTAGGCGTGAGACTCCCGACATGTGACGCTTCAGAGGCCCGGAATGGGAATACCTGACCCTGGGCTGGGGAAGTCTTTCAGGCCTGTCCTCGGGATTGGGTTGGGGACTGGGCGGCACGGGAGGAAGGAAAGGAGTTTCCTGCTGCACCACCTCATAGCGGTTCCTGGTCGTATCTTCCTCGTCCTCTCTTTCGCTTTGAACCAATTCATCCTCATCCTCATCCTTCATTTCTTCCGGAACTTCCAGGAGGGAGCGGGGCCCTTCCTCCTCCAATGCTTCTTCCTCAAAAGCCACCGGGGCAGTGGACCTTTGCTGGTCCAACTCCTCACGCGTCATGGGTCGGATGATCTGAATTTTCGGTTGGGCCGGATCCTGTCGCTGGCGCGGGTCCGCATTGCTGGCCACGGAAGGGGGAACCGGGGGTGAAGGAGGAACCTGGACGGGGTCACCCCGAACCACATTATTGAATTCCTCCGATTCCCCCTCAACAAACGGGGTGGTTTCGTTAAGGTCTTCCCTCAATTCCTCATTGGCGGCCTGTGTATTCTGGGATCCAAAAAAATCGGTCTCATCCGGTTTATTGTCGAAATCCTCCCTATTGACCGGAACATACTGCTTCCTGTCATCCGGCTCTTCCTCCTCATTGAGGATGATATCGAATTCCTGCCAGCGAAGATCAGATCTGGCCGCAGCCATGACCAGGAGCGTTTCGGGAACGAGGAGAAAAAGCATGATGTGCGACAGAATCGTCCCAAGCACGCCCCATAGGACTACCGGCCACCGGGGAGCTTCATCGCTCCCAAATTCATTTTGAACACGACTGGATGTGACTTGGGCCAAAATCAGGATATTCGGGTCGCATTGAGGGCTGCTTGGCAATATGGGGAACCCACCATGAACCCTCAAGCCTACAATGGAAGTACCCTAATATGGTAACGTTACAACCCTACAAGATCCCGGAGGATCACCATAAATTCTTGTTAGGGGCAAAAAAATCCATCAAAACGGATCCCATGTTGGTACATTCCGTCTATTTTTTTCTGAAAGAAACCGTTTCGGACACTGAAAAAACTGAATTTGGCAAATCTGTAGAAGCATTGGCCAAAATTGAAACGGTCCACGCCTTTTTCCTGGGAACCCCGGCCGCAACACCCGACAGACCCATAATCGAGAAAGGATACGCCTTTGCCCTGACTATCCTGTTTCAAACCATGGAGGATCACAACATTTACCAGGAACACCCCATCCACCAGGCATTCATCCAAAAAAACAAGCACCTTTGGGGAAAAGTAGTCATATATGACGCCGATACCTAGCCCGCATTTCTCACAAATCTTCTACTGCGCTCCGGAATCCCGGCACTGGTGCGGACTTCCTTGGATTCGCTACTTTGCAGGGTGCCGACCCAGCTTCACCCGCTCATCGGCGCGAAGCCCACACCAGCCACTCGATCTTCGTTCGCTCGCTACGAATTTTGTGAGAAATGCGGGCTAGCGCTTTCATGATGTCGGATAATCAAACCTTCACCTTTTATTTCGGCGGAGAACTGTTCAGCCACAAGCACCTGTTGGGAAATGCATGCCTTGCCCGGGAAATTTTTCGGGAATCCCAGGGAAAATTTGTCGCCATCCTTCCGCAGGATCTGGAATTGCGCGACCGGCATCCCCAGAGCATACGGGATCAGGATATCCTCGGGCTCCTACGCTGTGATCTGGGGCTTTTTAATTACGATGGACCGGAGCTGGATTCGGGAACCGTGGTCGAGTTCATGATTGCCAAGTTTGCCGACATACCTGCCGTTTTATTGAGGACGGATTTCCGCTATGGGGGAGACCAGAAGGGCGATCCCTGGAATCTGATGAGCAGCTTTTACCCCCGGACTGAGGTTGTGGTAACCCCCTCGATGCCGCTGGCCAAAACCCGCTCCTTCCGAAATGTGTTACACGATCATTCCAATGTCATGGACACCGGATTCAATGTAAAAGCCCAGGAGGCGGCCCTCGAAGAAATCGCCCGAAAAACCGTAGAGGCCATGGAAAAAGTGTTGCGGCAGGCTCCGGTGCTGGAAGGACCAGACGTCGAAGCCATTTACCGTTACCTGGCCAAAATGCCGGGATTTCGGAGAAACCCTGAAGAAGTCGTCCGCATAATCGAAAGCGCTCTCCACCGGAAAAAGGCCAAGGGCCTCCTCTAAGACATGCCGTTAACATTGGTCGATCATCCCCTTGCCGGTGTCCTGATAACAGCCTTTCCCTTCCCTCCCAGTTAACCCCATGTCCCGAGACGCTTGCGAGGAGTTTCTTAACGTCGCCCCCCAGTTTAAACTCGGGAAGTTGGTTACCGAACGACCCCACCCGGACACCACAAATCTTTCCCTTCTGGCCAGGGAGCATTTGCCGGGAGCCATTGCCTGCTTAAAAGGGGTAGATGGCAAAGCTCTTTCCCAACTGCAAAGCTACGCCGGAAAAATTGCCCAAATGGGCTCCGATATTCAAACTGTCCTGAGGCGGGGAAACCGCGTTTTTCTCTGTGGTTGCGGAGCAACCGGAAGGCTTTCCATCGCCCTTGAGGTATTTTGCCGCGAAGGGATGATGGGGGAGGCCTTCCAGGATCGGGTCATTGGATTCATGGCGGGGGGCGATGCAGCCCTGATCAAGTCGATCGAGAATTTCGAGGATCGGCCTTCCTTCGGAAAGAGGCAATTGTTAGAGCTGGGGTTTTCGGAGGATGATCTGTTCATTGGTATTACGGAGGGAGGAGAAACGCCCTATGTCATCGGAGCCACGGAGGCTGCGGCAAAATATTCCAATCACAATCCCTGGTTTCTTTATTGCAATCCCGACGACCAGCTCATCCGGCTGGTGGAGAGGTCCGCCTCCATCCTCGGCAATAATGCAATTGGAAAATTGAACCTGCAGGTTGGTCCCATGGCGCTTTCCGGAAGCACCCGAATGCAGGCCAGCACAGTGCAAATGGCGGCGGTTGGTTGGGCCCTGATCCACGGACCCGACAGGGAGAAAATTTTTTCCAGCCTGGTTCGGTTAGGGAAATTCTGGGAGGAGTTGGAAATCGCTCCTTTGGCGGATTTTACCGCTTTGGAAGCCCGGATTTACCGCGATAACGAATACGTTCTCTACCAAACCGAATCCTGCGGAGTAACCGTGTTGACCGATACGACGGAACGATCCCCCACCTTCAGCTTGAGTCCCTTCGAAAACAATCTTCTGCCCGGGGAGAGTCCTTCGCTCAGTTACTTGACCCTTCCCCAAGCCCACGATCCAGCCTCGGCTTGGCGGAAACTTTTGAAACGTTCTCCCCGATGCCTGGAATGGCCTGAAATAGCAGCTTTCACGGGAGAAAAATTTTTTTACGGTTTCAACTTGGACTCGAATTGCGAGAAACGGCGGCGGCAAAAAACGGGGTCGCCCAACCACCACCGGTTCATCATTGAATCGACCGATGAGGGGATACTGTGGAACCTGGGTCCGGCCGCTTGGAATATTGCAACCGGCAAATTTGGCATTTTGGAAAAAAACCTGATCCTCAAAATGCTCTTGAATATCCATTCAACCCTGGTCATGGGAAAACTCGGACGATTTGAAAGCAATCTGATGACCTACGTAAAACCCAGCAATTTCAAGCTCATCGACCGAAGTATACGCTACGTAAGGTTGTTGGCGAGGCATCGGAATATCGAGCCTCCAGGCTACCGGGAGGTGGCCCGCCAACTCTTTGAGACGCGGGAAACCCTTGATCCCGAGGACCCCATCGTATTGTCGGTCCTGGAGCATTTGTGAATTTGATCTTGATCAAAAAATCTCTCGCAGAGACCTACAAGAACGCAAAGCCTTCTTGATGCTGGATTCTGGAACAATCGCGGGGTAAACCCGCTCCTACATTTTGGGCGACGCATGCGTCGCCCCTACAAATTCAAAATCCTGATTATCCTGTTCATCCATGTTGGTTCCTCATTGATTGCCTTTTCCTGCCTCATCTTGCCTTTTCTTGCCTTTTTCTTCCTTCTTCCTTTTTCCTTCTTCCATTAATTTCCCACCATGCCCATAAAGATTCCCGATAATCTCCCGGCAAGGAGCGCCCTGGAAGCCGAAAACATCTTCGTTATGACCGAAGACAGGGCCATCCATCAGGATATCCGCCCCCTTGAAGTGGCGGTGCTAAACCTGATGCCCAACAAAATCGAGACGGAAACCCAATTGTTGCGGTTACTCGGGAACACCCCACTCCAGGTCAACATCACCTTTCTCACGACCGACTCCTACAAGTCCAAGAATACGAGCAAAGATCACCTTTTGGCCTTTTATCAGACCTGGAATGAAGTAAATGCCTACAAATTCGATGGCCTCATCATTACCGGCGCCCCCATTGAGCGACTGGATTGGAAAGACGTCGCCTACTGGAAGGAGTTGACCGAAATCCTGGATTGGAGTCGGACCCACGTGTGGTCCTGCTTTTTCATTTGCTGGGGGGCCCAAGCAGCCCTTCAGCATTTCTACGGCATCCCCAAATACGAGTTGTCCGAAAAATTGTTCGGTCTATTCACCCACAAGAAAATAAAACGGGACTCGATCCTCCTGAGGGGCTTTGACGAGGAGTTTACTGTTCCCGTGAGCCGCCACACGGAAGTGCGCCGCCACGACATCGAAAAGGTGGACGAATTGGATATCCTGTCCGAATCCGGTGAATCGGGGCTCTATATCGTTCGCGACAAATCCACCCGCCGGCTCTACGTCTTCAACCATTCGGAATACGACGCCGTTACCCTCAAACGCGAATACGAACGCGATCTGGAGAAAAACCTGCCCATCTCCAAGCCCCGGAACTACTTTCCAAACGACGACCCCAGTCAAAACCCCATCCTTTGTTGGAGAGCCCATTCAAACCTCCTCTACAACAACTGGCTCAATTACTACGTTTACCAGAGCACCCCATACGATATCAACCAGATCGATTGAAGTCAAAAGGGGTCAAACGCGAATGCTGCTTAGTCAAGCGGGTTTTGGAATGTTCGATCATCTCGGAGAAGGAAGGGGTCAAGACGTAAAAAGTTATGCCTTACAGGATCAGTCGTCTTGTAAAAGTGTATGGAGTACAACGGAATACAGTTTTTAAGACCTGACCCTTTTCTTTCGGAAGGCATCACTTTTCTACGGCATGACCCCGACTGGCGTCCATACTATATTCCTCTACAAACGCGCTTAACTAAGCGCCATTCGCGTTTGACCCCTTTTGACCTCCCTGGGCCAGGCTCCTGTCCTTCAACTCCAACAAACCCTCCAATCGGTCCAACCGGCTCAAGTGGTCCCGGACCTTTCGCGCCCCTTTGAATTCCTTGAAGAAAACGACGATGCGGGGCTTCAACCTGCCCAGTAAAGCGCGGGAAGGCAGGTGGGCATAGTGCCGTTTCATGATCCCTACGTAACGCAGGACCGCCTCCCAACGGTCCTCCAGGGTGGGGATGGCAGTGGTTGGCAACCCGCCTCGGATCTCCGCTTTGATCTGGCGGAAAATCCAGGGATTGCCCAAAGCGGCGCGTCCAACCATCAAACCGGACACCCCGAATTCCGACCGTAGGGCCCGGACGTCATAGCCATTATGCCTGCTGCCATTGCCAATTACCGGAATTGAAACGGCCTGGGCCGTTCGGTGGATGATCTCCCAATTGGCGTCCCCCCGGTAACCCTGCATCCTGGTGCGGCCGTGAATGGCCAGAGCCTGGATGCCGACCGATTCAATCCATTGTCCCGCGTCCACAGCGACCAGGGATGTGTCATCCCAGCCAATGCGGATTTTCGCTGTGACGGGAAAACCGGGAACAGCCTCCACCACCGATTTACAGATAGCCGCCAGTAAAGGCAAATCCCTCAACAAGGAGGAACCGGCATTTTTACAAGTCACCTTGCGGGCCGGACAACCAAAGTTCAGGTCGATAAAATCCGGCTGCAAACGCCGGACAATTTTTTCAGCCGCCCGGGCCATTATCTCCGGTTCGGAACCGAAAATCTGGATACCCATGGGACGCTGGCTTTCGGAAAATTCAATTTGATTCCACACTTTGAAATCCCCCCTCACCACGGCGTCGGCCAACACGAATTCCGAAACCAACACATCTGCTCCCATCTCCTTGCAGAGGGTGCGGAATCCCATGTCGGTAAATCCGGCCATTGGGGCCAAGTAAAGGGGAAATTTTCCGGGCTCAAACCAGTGGAGCATAATGCGTTACCCTGCTGTCCCTACAACCAAAGTCAATACGCCCAAAGACGACCTGGTTTATCCCGAACCCGGATGTTTCACTACCGAGCGAATGTGACATCACCCAAATTCGTAGCGAGCGACAGAAGCCCCGTCGGGGTCATTCCTTGCAATCGATTCTGCTGATAAACCCCCTTATTCTGTTGGCAGTTAGATTGCATGACGGCGACCAATTTCCATCGGCCCTTGCCGTTGGATCGGGCCATTTTCTTCACAGAAGGGCGCAGCAAGGCAATCCCGCCGCTTTTGAGCCACTCTACCATCCCAAAAGGACCTTCGGAAGTCCAAAAAGCCGGCTCTAGGCCGCTTTTATCGGTTCTCGGCACTGCCACTGCACAAGCCGGAGCCAACGGTTGATGTTAACCGCTGCACCCTGCAGATAATTGGCCAAGGCGGTCTTGGCCAACCCTCGGTAGCGGGTGCGGCGAGCCCCCTGTCGGGTCAACTCACTGATGCTGCCCTCAATCGCAGCGCGCCGATGCATCTTGAGCTTGAAGGCATCCGTTTTCATCTCCCGGCGGCGTTGCTGAAGCAGATCGTGGTGCAGGCCCACGCTCAAATGCCGCCGGCCGTCTTGGCGCTTGGTACATTGCTTTTGCAGGCAACAGGTGTCGCATAAGCTGCCCCATTCGAAGCGCAGATAAACTCTGTCCTGGTGACTGTCATTGATCAAACTGCATTGTTTGCTGGTATGACCCGCTGGGCAGATGGCCCGGCGCCGAGCGACATCGACATCAAACTTGGTCGCATCGAAGATGGTTTTGTTCGCATTGCCCGGAGGGCGCGCCGGTCCCACCAGTTCGCGTTCTTGTTGCTTGGCCTCGGCCAGGGTGTCATCGCTGACGTAACCAGCATCAACGTAGAGTTCGCAAGGAACATTATCATGATGCTGCGCCTGTGCTTTTAGCACCCGTTGCATGCCCTCAAAATCACTCGTAATGGCTTCAGTGGTGGTGACCTCCAGCAAAAATTGCTCGGTCGGTTCTCCCTTTTTCTTGGGCTTATCACAGTCCGGCACGCTCTCGGCCACTTGAGCCTTGTAACCGATCCAGGTTTTGGTTTTAGCCGAATCCTTCGCACTCCATTGCGCCTCCGCATCATGGGGGTTTCGTACCGTGCCGCTTTTCTGGCGCTTGCGCACCGTGAGCTTTTCACCGCACACCTCATACTGCTCCTCAAAAACCCGCTTCAACAACAGCGCTTTGGCGTGATGGCGGATCTTGGACGGTTGTCGGCCCAGCCATTCGAGCACGACCAGGACATCGCGGCCGGTCCTCTCGGCTTGCTTGGCCACCTTCTCTTTGCTCAGCCGGTGCCAGGGCAACTCACTTTCACAGTATCGCTCGCGATACTGCCGGTAATTGTCCAATGACTCGGCTAATCCCCAAAGGCCTACCTGCTCGATGAAAAGGCGAAGGGTTTCGCGCATACATTCCAGATAGCTCATCTTGGCCACGCATCCAAAAACATGGGTCGAGTCGAGCCGTTGTCGGCCACCCTTGCGTACCAGCCCCTCCGCCCCCAAGGCATCGAGAATGGCATCAAATCCAACCCTCTGCATCCCCCCATCAACCAAGCGTTGGCGGAACTTCACCAGGGTGGTGGGATGGAACCCCTTTTCATCAACCTCCAGGTCCAAAGCATACTTCCAGCCCAGATGCATATCTACATGCTCCAAGGCTTTTCTGTCCGGCAACTTTTCGATGAATTGCAAAAGGCTCACCCCCAACACCAGCACCGGCTCCACCGCAGGGCGCCCATTATCCTGACAATACAACGCGCACAGTTGCTCGCGCTTGGCCTGCAGGACGGGCAAAATCTTCTCGCGAAAGAGCCGATAACGGTTGGATGGATCGAAGAAATCCTCCATTAACACCGACACATCAAAAAAACTGCTTTGGACCTTAGCTTTAGGCAGACTCATGGTTGAGGTAAGGATAAGTTGACAACAAAAGGATCTACAGCTAGTTTAAAAACTAGTTAATGAAAAGGCGAGCAAATTATCCAATGAAATTGCAAGCGGTTCGATCCAAAGGGCAGAAGGAGCGCTTGTATGTCCATATTCCCGTTCCCCTGGCTGCGGCCCTGGGCATGCACAAAGGCGAGCAAGTCCACTGGGAATTGCTCGATAGAGGGGAGTTGCATCTGATCCGCTGTGCGCCCCCTCAACCTCTCACCGAACTCCGTGCTCAAAGACCCCAATCATGAGGGGGGTTTTTCAGCAGAATCGCAATCTTGACGAAGCTTGCGGAGTCAACCGATTCAAGGTTTGACCCCTTTCCCAGGCTCTTTGGCTTCGATGTGCCACACATCCCCAAGGGCGGGGAAATCGTCCTGGGCCCCATTGCTTTGGTTGGAATTATGCGGGTCTTTCTTCACGTAGAGATCGAGCCACTGTTCCATTTCGGCAAGCATGTGCAGGATGGATTTATCCCCGCGAAAGGTATGTCCCTCATGGGGAAATAAAACCAGCCGCGCCGTCCCTCCCATTCCCCGAATAGCCTGAAACAACCTTTCGCTTTGCATGGGGAAAGTGCCCGAATTATCGTCCTTTCGACCGTGAAACAACAGGAGGGGTTCTTTGATATTTTGGACCCGGAAAATGGGTGACATCTTAAGGTAAACCTCAGGCACCTGCCAAAAAAACCGTTCTTCATTTTGAAATCCAAATGGGGTCAGGGTTCGATTATAGGCCCCGCTGCGGGCGATGCCCGCGCTGAACAAATCGGTATTGGCCAAAAGGTTCACTGCCAAAAAAGCCCCGTATGAATTGCCACCGATGCCGATGCGACCCTTCTCGCTGATTCCCAGACGCAGCAACCTGCTCACCAGAGCTTGAGCAGACAACTTGATTTGCCGGATGAAATCATCATTTGGCCTGGCATTGTTCCTGGCGATAACGGGCATGGGGGGGCCGTCCACCACGGCATAGCCCCGCGTTACCCAAATAGCAGGGCGGTACCAGCGCGACTCGTAAAATTCATAGGGGGAGAATTTGGTCTGAGCAGCATTGGACGGGTCAATGTAGGATTTCGGGTAGGCCCAGATCAAGGTAGGTAATGGCCCGTCCCGGTCCGGGTCGTATCCGGGGGGAAGGTAAAGATTGGCCGTTAGCTCCAAATTATCGGATCGCTTATACCTCAGGGTCCTATGTTGCATTCCATCCAGAAGGAGGTAGGGGTTGGATTCCCGGGTGACCGATCGCTCGAATTTATCCGCGGGGTTCCACAGAAAGTGATTGGGGGGCATCTCCCTCGACTCGCGTTGAACCAGCACCTGGTTCCGTTCCGTATCGAGCAGGGTATGAGGTCTTTCGTAGAAGGGGGGATGGGATCGAAAAATTTCCTCCTTTTTTTTCGTCAGCAGGTTAAACTTCACCAAAAATGGCCGGTCGCCTTCCCGTGTACCCCCGTCTCCCACCAAGTAGATATGGTCTGCTCCATCGTCGGTCTGAAGAATGGGCAGTCCTTCCCCATTATAGGCTATCAAGGGGTATCCCGAATGTTTGTAACGATCCCCTATCTTGTTGGTTATCAATCGGCTCGGGGACCTTCTTTCCCCCCAGTCCGGAAACAGGCGCAGAAAGGATACTTCGCTCTCTTCTCCATTGAGCAAGACCAACAAGGCCAGATCTCCGCTGTGCCAGATCACATCGGCCAAACGTTGGCGCAACCGGGCCAGTATTTTCGGAGGCCCGAGAAAGGGCGCCTTCAAGCTGTAAAGTATATCCCGTATCCTCGCTTTGCGGCGAATATCCCCTCCATCCTGGGCTTCAATCCAGACCAAGGTGGCGGGGGCATCGGGTCTCCACCGAGCCTCCCTGGCTCCCGGATGAACGGCACTTTTACTGGAAGACATGGCTTCTCCCAAAGGGGCGGTAGCCACCGTTTTGAGAAATCCATCCTGGACCGTCCAAACTTCCCAATGGTATCCAAACCGATCTTCGGGAACCATGTCGGACCAGGGTTCAACCAACCTTTCCACCAGCAGGTATTTCCCATCCGGACTGGGTTGAATGGACCGAAACAACCCCGGATTCCCCACTTGGACAGTGTCTCCATTCAACCTCACACAGGTAATTTGCGAGGAAAAATAGTACTCGAACCGTTTTACATCCCCAGCCGTCTCGAGCAGGTCCTGAAAGGTATAGGCCGGAAGGGCTCGATCCCGTGTCATGTGAACGACAGGCCCCTCGGAAGCTGGACTTTTTCTGGGCGGATCCCCCCAATTCTTCGGCACTGATTTCAACCACATGGACTGGCAGGAGGATCCCCATTGCATCGTCGAACCCAGTCCGGGGTGAATCCGAAGTCCGGACCACTTTTCAGCTTCCGCGTTTCGGGTATCCACCTTCCATAAACCGACCCCTTTTTCCTCTTCCAACAAAAGAGCAAGCCAGGAACCATTGGGGGACCACCTCACATTGAGTAATATTGGGTCGGCCGGCAAACCGGTGACCGGCATGGGCGGACCTTCTTCGATCCGGACAAGGATAAGGCGATCCAGGTAAAGCGATCGATTTGGGGCAAAGGTTTCCGGATTGAGAATGCGTCCGGCAAGTCGAATTTCATCCCTGGCCAACCGCTCCATCGGAACGAGCCCTTTCAGGCCCAATTGGAGGAGGAATTGCCTGGTCGGATCGACCACGGTAAGGGGCAGCCAAGGCGCCCTCACCAATTCGACGATCTCAGGGGAGGGTTCGCCGTATTGTACATCTTGAATGGCATTGATTCCCTGGCTCCAACCGCACAGTAGAATGGCGCTTATAAAACGGACCATGGAGATATCACGGGGGAAAAATCGCATTGCTCGGTCATACCGGCCGAGTCGATCACCTTGCCTGGTTTCCATTCTTTCTGCAATTCCGAAAAACTTGACCACGGAATAAAAGGATGGGTAGGAGGCAACACCAACCATGCATTCTCCTAATGGATTTTAACCTTAATTCCTAAATCCCAATTGATTCGGTCAAGCTCCGCCGGTTTCATTTCTTGAAACGGCGCCGGCCCATGCAAGATTTCAGGCTTGCCCTCCTTTTCCGAGCAGTTCCGCGATCGCTTCAAAAACCTGGGACAAATTGATGCGCGTCACACTTATTCCGCCCGTTATGGGGCAACCCTTTGGCTGAACTATCTTTTTGGGAGCTTCAAATATCGGGCCGGTTCGCAAAGGATTGGTCTCGCCGTACAACCCTATCACGGGGATTCCCAGAGCATTGGCCAGGTGAAGACCGCCACAATCGTTTGAAATGACGATGGAACAGGATTTCAAGGCCATGGCAAACTGCAAAAGGTCGGTGGATCCCGTAAAGTCGTGGATTGAACCGGGCTCGAATTCCTCAATGATTTTTCGGCTCACCGGGAGATCGGGGGAACAACCGAAGAGGCAAATGTTACTTTGGGGATAGAGATCCATCAGGCCCGCCACGCATTCGATCCAGTAATCGATACTCCAACACTTTTCCATCTGATTTCCCGCCCCACAAATCAACCCCAGGTAAGGAGCTTCCTTGGATTCGGTTTGAAGGCAGCGCAACGGATTAATGACCAGGTTGTCCACGGCCAGTTGCAGGGGGGACCAGTCGAGGTCCCCCTTGAGGCCGAAATACCTGTAAAACATTTCCCAGAGATGAGTTTGATGATTTTTTTCTTCATCGTAGCCGGGATCGAGTGGAAATTTGTCTGTGAGAAGTGGACGCGTCGAACCCGGAATCCTTAGGCCGACCCGCCTGGGGGCCCCCGTTAAAAGCGCCTCGATATCCCCCAGGAATGTGCCGGTTAATGGGAAATAACAATCCGGATGGGCCGTGCGCATTCGGTAAAACCGATTGAAATATGCGGTGTTTCTTCGAGGAATCGCCACCACCTGCTGGGCCACGGAGAGACTTTTAACCAAAACGGAAAAGTGCCTGTTTATCAGAATAGTGATCTCGGCGTCGGGCCGTGAATACCCGATTTGTTTAATAAAGGGCAGCATCTTGACAAAGTTGCCCAAGTTGTTGGGCATGCGGAGCCAGTATTGGGTTTTTTTCGGGATGGATGGCCAGCCGTAATAGGATCGGGATTCCTCAATGATGCTGTTCGGGTGTTCCAGGTTCAAGATCTCCCCATGGACTTTGTCGGTTTTCCATCGATCGTGCATCCACATCCAGTCGTCCACCATTTTTTCATCAGTCTTCAGTCGATTTTCCAACCATTCATTGGCCTTGAACAGGATGGGTTCGTCCCGATGGCCACGGGCGACTCTTTCAATGTGCAGGTTACCCTCCCAGAAACCCGTTCGCTCGACGTAGACGATGGCGACGTCCGCTTTGCAAGCCCGCGCCAGGGTCTGGAACAAAGGGTTTATCGTGGCGGTCCTTTTCAGAAAAAACCCCAGTTGGCCTTCCTTAAGGTCAGCCCGACCGAAGTTGAGGGCAACCCAGTTGTTCTTCTTCAGATGAGCCCTTGCCGAGTCCGGACCTTTCTCCGAGGAAAGAATGACACAACCTTGGGCGCTTCGGCTGGCCGCCGCATACCGGTCCAGGATGGCCTGTTCCGAGTACCTGTAGTAGAGACCGATTTCGGGTGATTTACCGGGATAGACCCGGCGAAGCAGGGTGAAGGCCTCGGCCAGGCTGGTGTGGAGGGACAACAGAATGAGGGGTCGTTTGGGTTGAAGATATTTGTGCAGCAACTCCACCGTTGCATTGGTGAGGAGAAGGGTGCGGTTGAGACGACCCTGCTCCAAATGAGGTCGAGACAAGACAAACAGAACTTTCTCAATCAACCGGCGGCAACTTTCCCGCGCCTTTCGGCGTCTCCAAAGGAGGTTTTTTTGGGGAAATACATGTTGGATATTGGAGAACAGGATACGGCGGATGGGCCAGTGGAGGAAATAGAGGATATCGCCACCGACAACGGCAATAATACGCAGGAGGAAGACGGGTAAAGCCGCGAAAATCCAACCGGCCAACTGGATGAGTTTGATCACTTCTCAAAGTGGGAAAGGCGCCCCAATGCACGGCATTGTGAGAAACATGGCGTCTCTGGGACAAGAAAAAGTTAAACGGTTGCAAAACCTGCCAACTGGATCCTCCATGCTTCGGCTCTCCGTAGAACTTCCTCCTTTTCCAGGATAATGGTTTTATCGGCTTCCAGGTAGCCATGGTGAATTCCCGCCTCTTTCATCACTTCCAAGGTGCGCATGCCGAATACCGGAACATCGAAGCGGAAATCCTGTCCCGGTTTAACCGCTTTAACAAATACGAGCTGATCCGTATCGAAACTACCGGCGCGTCGCAGCATTCGGTCCGTTCCTTCAAATGCCTCCACCGCGACTACGACCCCCTTGCGAATAACCACTCCCTGGCCGATGTCCAATCGGGCTATCTCCTTGGCCGTCCCTATTCCATGCCGGATGAAATCAGGGCGCACCCGGTCCCAAATTTTTGTCATGGGTCCTGTTTCGGCCATCTGATCGTCGAGAAATCCCCGCGCATCGATCAACTGAATGCCGAGTTTGGAGATCTCCTCCGAGACCGCTCCGAAAATACTCTCGGCATTCTTTTCCCGGAGCTTGGCCAAAAGGGTGATAGCTTTCAGGTCCGGGTGAAGGTCCTTGAATAAGCGGCCCGGGGTAATTTGTCCCGCCATCAAGGCCCATTTTACCTGAAAATCCTTCAGAGCTTTGAG
This sequence comes from Opitutales bacterium, assembly GCA_965218995.1. Lineage (GTDB taxonomy): Bacteria > Verrucomicrobiota > Verrucomicrobiia > Opitutales > UBA2995 > JAABVD01. The sequence continues at coordinate 821,179 of CBDCML010000003.1, read as the reverse complement.
CAATTTCCCCATTTTTCCTACCTTTAGGCGAATGCGGTCCTTTTCCGGGAACATTTGGAAAAGACTTTCTCTCGTTTCACCTTCAAATGCGATCAGATTCACCCGCACACCGGCCTCCAGCATGCGGCGCGCCACCATCTCCGGATACAGTTCCTTGCCTGCTATGAGACCAATGCCGTCTTTGGGCCGGAAGTTATGAGGCAGAAATTGGGAAAGGGGATGGGACATACGAAGGGGGGATGTTTTCCATATCGCGTTGCTTGTCCAAGCAAAAGAATTTTCCCAAAAAAAGGAAGAGTCTATTGTTTATCCAAACCACTGCGGTTCCAACATTATCCCGTTTGCCCGGCAAAGGCCCGGACCATTTGTTCGGATCCTCCGGCCAAACCCTGGAGATCGTATCCGCCTTCCAATAACGCCACTACTTTGCCATCGCACAACTGACCGGCGGATTCCAGCACCAAGTGACTCATCATGGCAAAATCCCCATCTGTCAGGAGAACCCCGGCCAGGGGGTCGCGTTGGTGAGCATCGAAACCGGCCGAAATCAAAATAATTTCCGGCTCGAAAGCATGCAGGGCCGGGATCACTCGTTCTTTAATGAGTCGATGGTAAACGTCACCCCTCGTTCCTGCGGGGACGGGCAAATTAAGCGTATAACCTTTTCCCGGGCCCCGGCCGGTTTCGGCGGCAGATCCGGTTCCCGGATATAAGGGGCTCTGATGGATGCTGCAAAAATAGACGGATGGATCGTCGTAAAAGCTATCCTGGGTTCCATTGCCATGATGGACATCCCAATCGAAAATAAAGACCCGATTTACCTCGTGGGTGGCTATGGCATGACGGGCGGCTATGGCAATATTGTTAAATATGCAAAATCCCATTGCCATTGAGGTGAGGGCGTGGTGTCCGGGTGGGCGGTTGATGCTGAAGGCATTTTTCCCTTCGCCGCTCAGCACTGCATCCACCGCTTGAATCCCCGCCCCGGCAGAAGCCAGGGCGGCCCGGTATGATTCTTTGGACAAAGAGGTGTCCACATCCAACTGCCCGCCTCCTTTAAGGGCCATCTCCTCCACCGAGGCAATGTAGTCGACGTCGTGGTTTGCTGCAATGGAGGCAGGGGCGGCAAGCTGGGGGGTCAACCAATCCAATCCCCCGATTTCGATGGACTGAAGGCGCTGCCGAACGGCGCGCACGCGGTCGGCCCGCTCGGGGTGCCCGTAGCCGGTGTCATGCTCCAAGGAAAGCGGATGAAAATAAATCTGGGTAGATGGACCCTTCATGGTTTCCAAGTTAAGCTTAAAACAAGCCTTCCGGGAAGATAAACCACAGGTCCCGCTTCGCCTAAACCGTGCTTCGCAATGCTACGCAGGTCAAGAGGCTACGGCAGGACAAGCAGCGGTTAATCATGATCTTAATCGTGATCTTGATCGAACTGTAGGAGCGGCTTTAAGCCGCGATTTTTTAGCCACAAAAAGCACAAAAAAACAAAATTCCTAATTCCTGGATGCTGGCCTGAGCGTCTTGTAGAGAATCAATACCCAATTCTTCATTCCTAATTCCTAATTGGCGCCAACGGCGCCCTCCCCCCTTCCTGTCCTGCCGTAGCCTCTTGACCTGCGTAGCATTGCGAAGCACGGTTTGGGCGAAACAGGATGTGTTCTCTGAGCCCTCTGTGGTTAATCCCAATCTCAGCGTCCTTCGCGCTCTCTGCGAGAGCCCATTTCTCTATCCCAAAATTCCTAATTCCTAATTGGCGCCCCTGGGCGCTTCTTCCCTTCTCCCATCCAAAACCGCTTCTCATCTTACAGCAGGATAAAATACTTCAATACTAGGGCTGACCCCATCCGCCTGCCCTTTGAAGTAGAAAACGATATCCGCTATAAAAACAGGCCAGTGTTGCATTGGGTTAGCCTATGATCATTTTAGCAGAATGCTTCGATCAGGCACTCTTTCATGGGATCTTTGGGAGATTTCAAAGTCACTAAAAATTAGTGAGGATGACGTTCACCTGTATTTCACAGACGGACGAAGGGTTTCATTCATACTTGAAAGGAGAATAGCATTTGAGGTTATTAATGGAACCTTGGCGCCATCCGAAGGTGCAGGTTACGATTTAGTGGATCAGAAGGGAGGGAAATGGGAGGTTAGGAGCATAACCAAGGGGGGGATATACTTCTGCCCAAGTTACATGGTTGGTTCTGGTAGGTCATTCAATGAGTCAGGTTTTTTGGATAAACTGGAGGAAATTGAAGGTTATATCGTTTCAGATGTAGAATCTTTTCCGAATGTCCCATTTTGGATTCTCAGAAAGGAATTTGTTGAAAATTGGTGGAATCACGGGCAGCTTGGTAATTCTACCAAGGTAACAAGAAAGAAAGCCTTGGGTCTCATCGCAAGTTTACCCTAATGACATCCACTAACCTGGAATTTTTTCCTGCTATCCAGATCCAGGAAAAGGACCAAACTACCCAAGATTTCGTATCGTGGGTTGAGAATTTCAATGCGTTTGGCACATCGACCCAAACCTACCGCATCCATGTGGGGAAACAACCGGTCCCCGTTTACGTCAACGAATTCTGGACTTCAAAGCAACGAGCGGCACACAGCCTGCACGAAGTTTCCTACCGGGCCTGCTTCAAGCCACAATTGCCCAGGTTTTTCATAGACAAATTAACCATTGAGGGAGATACGGTCCTGGACCCTTTCATGGGCCGGGGAACCACCCTGATCGAGTCGGTTCTAAGAAATCGATTTGCCGCAGGTTGCGACATAAATCCCCTCAGCAAGGTAATGTGCGGCCCGAGATTAAACCCGCCTGGCCTGTCCCTAATAGCTGAGCGTCTGAAAAAATTCAGTTGGGACTTTGATGACGAGGTCCCCAAGGAATTAGAAGTCTTCTACCATGAGGAAACGCTTCGGGAACTGTGCTTTCTTCGCAGCTATTTCCAAAAGAAGGGAACCGGAGCGGATGCCATCGACAATTGGATTCAGATGGTCGCCACCAATCGCCTTACGGGCCATTCAAAAGGTTTCTTTTCCATTTATACCCTCCCTCCCAATCAAGCCGTATCGGCAGACAGGCAACGAGAAATCAATGCCAAGCGGGGCCAGGTTCCGGACTACCGGAACGTCGAGGAACTCATCTTGAGAAAGAGCAAATCACTGCTCAGGGACGTTTCTCTTGAGGATCTGGGGCGATTTACAACCTACGGCGGAATGAGCAAAATCGTCATCGGGTCCGCCCCGGAAGTGAAGGGAATCAGGCGGGGGGCCATTGCACTGGTGGTAACCTCTCCCCCATTTCTGGATGTTGTCGATTACGCCAGAGACAATTGGCTGAGGTGCTGGTTTAACCACATTGATCCCGATACTATTCCAATTTGGATATTGAGGAATATCAAAGCTTGGAGCAACGCCATGACACAAGCATTCAGGCGGATGTTCGCCTTACTGAAAAAAGGGGGATACGTCGCCTTCGAAGTGGGAGAAGTGCGAAATGGAAAAGTCAAACTCGAGGACCACGTAATCCCGGCGGCGGAGCGGGCGGGATTGATCCCCATATTCGTGCTCATAAATGATCAAGCCTTTACCAAAACCTCGAATTGCTGGGGAATATCCAATCTGAAAAAAGGAACGAACACCAATCGCATCGTCCTCCTGAAAAAACCCTGAAATTCCCCTCGAATCCTCTTTTATCTATTTTTTAAAAAATAAAAATAGCAATTGGTTTGCTGGTTACTGACGGATTTCAATAATGCGTCTTCGTCTACCTCAGCCTGTTCCCGTTCATACTATCTGACCCTGTTGCCCCTTCCCATCGAATCAGCCAATTATCATGAATAATTGGACTGACCCTTTTTGCCTCGCATCTGTTTTTCCCGATTTGAGAATCGGCACCTTGTTCCCAAACCCGACCGCTCAGCCGGGAAAATTATACCCAAGAGCGCGCCGCCATGCACAGCAAAGAGGCATCCGATTCATTCAGTCGTCCGACATTTAGTCGATCCTGAAAAACACACAATTCCTAATTCCTAATTCCTAATTCCTAATTCCTTATTTATCCTGCCCCCTTCCCTTCTCCCATCCAAAACCGCTTCTCACCTTACAGTAGGAAAAAATACTTCAATACTAGGGCTGACCCCATCTGCCTGTTTTCATTAGCATTTGGGTCATTGTTTATCCCGGCACCTCATACACCAATGCATAACACCCCATCTCCCAATCACCGCCTAAAGTCCCGGTTGTCTACGAATTGCTGAAATAACTCCGTGTCGTCTCTCATCATGCTCTTCATGATCCATTAAAGCGCCTTGTCGTGTTTGATCCCTGCTTGGCCCAAATCACATTCGCAAATCATCCAAAAACTCGGAGGAGGGATTAACGCCTGTTACCATCAAGTGGTCCCGGGCGCGGGTACAGGCGACGTAGAGCAAGTGCCTTTCGGTATTATAAACGTCTTCAAGGTCGGAAACATCAGCAACGGATTCAATCCGTTCCTGTGATGGGATGACCTCATCGTCACAGGCCATGACCGCGACGGCGCGGAACTCCAGTCCTTTTGCGTCATGCATGGTGCTTATGGATACGCAGTCATCGCCCGTCTTATCTCGTTCATCCAGGACCAGTAGATTGAGCCCGGCAGCACGCACAGCCGCACTTGCCCGGTCCAGTTCTTTCGCCGAGCGCACGAACACTCCAATTTCACTGGCGCCCACACCTTGATTTAGGCATTCCAGCAACCGCATTCCGATAGCCTCACATTCCTCCTGCTCGGTCTCGAAGAGTTGTATTGAGGGCGGTTCGCCATTGAATGCCGAGACCGTTCCGCGACGATCTTCCACATTGCCGTCGACATCGGCCAGTTCGGAACCCAGCAAACGGTCCGCCTGCATCCGGATTTGATGCGATGTTCGATAGTTGAGTTTGAGAGTCTGAGATCTTCCCTGAATTTCGACACCAAGGGCTTTCCAAGAAAAGGGAGTCTGAAAAATCCGTTGGCCTAAATCACCAGCGAAAAAGAGGCTATTTGGCCGATCGCCGCCCAATGCCGCTAGGAAGCGCAGGTGGGCGACACCAATATCCTGCGCCTCATCCACGATTGCGAAATCGAAGGGTGGATTCCGACGATTTTTTAGGTTCTCAGCGAGCGAACTAAACATACCAGATCGAGTCACCAGACCTCGATTTCGAAGTTCCGCCCTGACCCGTTCAAAGATTGCCCATAGCGCCGACCGCTGCTCTTCCGGCAGCCGAGTCTTTCTGCCAAGCCTACTCACATCGCGATAGGCTTCCCAGCTATCCAATTGCCAGGCATCGACGACATCCTCCCACTCGCTCAGCAAAAATCGGAGGCTGAATTTTTGCCCGCCGGTTTGACCGGTAGCTTTCCCAAGAGATTCCTGAATCTGTTCCTGAGTCGCTATCTTTGGGGGGCCGAATTGTGCCCGGTAAAGTCGTTTGCCAACTGTATCGGTTGAGGCGACCTCAAGGCGTACTAAAAGCCGAGGTTAGTTGTAAATCAGCCGCCTGACCTTTGCCTGTAGCGCATCGGCCAAGGTGTCGGAAAAGGTGGTGAGGAGGACTCTGGAATCCGGGTTGGCGCGAGCGAGAAACACGGCGCGGTGGATAGCCACAACGGTTTTTCCCGTACCGGCGGAACCGGACACCCGAAAGGGACCGCCGTAATCCTTCTCTACAATTGCGCGCTGGGCTGGATGAAGGAATAGCGCCCACTTTTCCCACGGATACTCCAATGCGCGCTCCAATTCCTCTCTGTTGCTCACTGTGCGGAATCTTCTCTGCGCTTCCGGATGTTCGAACGGGTCTGGGATGGCAACGGCGCCCACGAGACGTGGTGTTTTCCCTTTTTCCCCATAAAATGAAAGTTCTTCGGCAACGGCTTTGGCGAGTTGAGGGGTTCCTCCATCGGCCAACTCATAGAGCGCCTCCGAAGCTTCTTCCGGCAGATGATCAGTCAACTTTATCAGGCGGTCTTCATCAGCGTTGCGCACGTCGTTCACCCATTCAGGCGGCACACCGTAATTCAGCAATTCTTCTTCGGGAATATCAGCGAAAAGGAGTGGTTTGGACGCTGTCTCTTGCTCCTTTTCCACATAAGCGGGCACAATGATTTCCTTAACCGTCTCACGCACTTTAACAAGCTGGGCCGCGCCGGTCTTGGGATGGGTTTCAATCTTGCGCCGAGTTGCCCATTGATAGGCGTCATCGTGGTGGTCCACGTAACAGATCAAGAGGCTGTTTTGGGTCCGATGAAAGATGATCCGGACGTCGCGACTGGAGCGGATGGACCAGAAATTTGGGTCTCGGATGCCATTCAGCCTGTGCTGGCTCAATCCAGGCTGAGCCGGATTCATTTGCAAGTCGAAGACCGAGATCTTGGCTGCCTTCTGCTCGTTGCCCGTGAGCTTTGCAAGGCTGTCGTTGAAGGTGTGGGCGATACGGAAGTTCACTATCTGGCTCTCTTGTCGCGCATCCTAAATTTTGATTCCCAGCAAAAGAAAACTAGAGGTTTCCATGTCTAACTATACTCCACGCCACTTTATGACATCATCCCTCAGTGCCCGGGCCAAATTCTTGGGTTGATTGCAGTAAGCCGTCTTAATGGTCAATTTGAGGCCGCGGAAGAGGACCTTGGCGCGATTGAGCGTCTTACGTTGTTTCGGGTGAATGCGTTTTCTATGGAACAGAATCGGGCGACAACTGGTCAGGAAGTTTCCAGGTGTAAAGCGATCGGCGAATACCGCGCCCTGTCGTAGTTGTTCGGATGCCTCCGATGCGTCGACATTGCCGCCTTTCAGCTCCATCGGAACCATGATGAGAGTGTCTTGACAAGTGCTGATGAAGAATAGAACAAAGTCACATCGTTGGCCTTCTATTTTGTGAGCCGGAAAGGCGAGATCCGCATCTACCAAAACTCGCTGGGATGGCACATCTTCCAAAAACACACCGCATTTACCTCGTTTGCACGAAGTGCTCAGATTTTCTGTGCCCACTTGTGACCGGATTTGGTCGAGAACCTTACTCATATCCGAGTTCCGCATTTCCGGCAGTTTCCTCGAATTGGTTTTGAAGGTTTGCTGAACGGTTGTAAAGTTCTTCAGCGACATCTTCATAATCTGGAGGCTCCACTCCTTCGCTGCGGTCGAACGGGATTTCCTCCACTGTCGAACCTCCCAATTTTCCATTCTTGTGGAACAACCAGATTCCCACCTCGCTAGGCAAGAGCGAACTTGAAAGGGATTCCTCTCTTGTGGGCTCACCCGTTTTTTCTCCCAGGTCCCCCTCCCGCATCAGGTTTCCGATTTCCTTGAGCAACCAGTCACTGTGTGTCGTGACAACCACCCTGACTCCGGTGCGGACCATGCGAGCCAGGGTCACCGCCATTCGTGTTTGGGCAGCGGGATGGAGATGGGCTTCGGGCTCCTCAATAATGAGCAGATCGCCGCAGTTGATGGCGCCACGGAGAAACAACACGACAGGAGCAAGTTCGGACACCATGGACGAAGCACGGGTTAGGCGAATGTCCTCTTCCGTATCCCGCGGTCGGTAGACAAATTCTGGATAACCTCCCAATGGCGGCCTTCTTGTCCGTATTTGTCCGGCAAGCGCCTCATTTTCTAGTGCGTCGGCGAGCGCATGCATCGGCCTATCGAATCCACGGTCCTCTTCGTAAAGGATGAGCTGCTGCATGAAATCGGCCATTACACCTGAAAACGTCGGCAGTTCCGGAAAATGTTCCAAGCCCGCACGAGTGGAGCGCCCTATAAGGGAACTCGCAATTACCCGGTGACTCTGCATTATGCCGCTACGGGCGGCCGGTAGGTAATGCGTCTCACATCTCTTGCCAGCGGCGAAGGCCATGTATAATATATCTTCAAATAGGTACCAATAGTCCTGTGGAGATTCGTATTCCCGTATCTCTTCCTGCATTTCCTCGATAAGTTCCCGGTACCGGATGTAAAGCGGATAGGCCTTTTCTTCCGAGGTCGACCGATCTTTTCGGAAGAGGAACATGTCCTCAATTCGTCCGTCCGTGGTGATACCCGATTCAGTCATCCCCAAGCGAAAACGCCAAAGGTCCCGATCTTCCTCACTGACAGCCAGCGAGACCTCTATTCCATTGGAGGGGCCTGACAATCGAACGAGATCTGAAACAGAGTCGAGATCGAAACAGCGCTCGAGTTCTGTCCGCAAAACCGCACCCAACAAATTAGGGTCCTTGAGCACGACCTGCAGTTGGTCGCATATACTTTTGGGCAGGTCAGATAGCCTGAACGACTGTTCTTCGGCCTCCAGTTTGTCGAGAACAACCTGTAATTCTTCTTTTCCCACGGTAGCATCCGCCATCGTTTTAACAGATGGACGGCCATGCCTGGAATATAGATAACGGCGACGGTTCACGGGTGGAAACCGCGGAAATCCATCTAGAATCCGGTGCAATGCGTAGATCAAAATGGCGAAATAAGTCTTGCCAGTGTTGCTCGGCCCAACGAATACGGTCAACGGTCGCAGATCTATGGTGCTGCTTGCTATGGGTCCAAAATTCGTTGCCGAAATTCGAACGTCAGGATGGAACGTTTTCGTGGGGTTCTCAGATTTTTGCATTGGGATTCTTCAGTTTTGGACTTATTTTTCCTAATTGTCTCAGTTTATTTTCCTGAGGCTACACCATTTATTTTACCCGAAACACCTTCATCACCTCATCCCCAAGGTGATTGATGACTTTCACGGCGATGCGGCCTGAGGTCGGTTTTTCAAAGGGCCGGGAGGTGTCGCTGCGGAGGGTTTCCCAGGCTTCGCGGTTGATTTCGGCTTTGAGGGTTGTCTTGAGCGCCTTGTAGGGGTCTCGGGCGCCGAGGAAGTAGGCGTGGCGAACGAAGAAACATTCCCCATTACAGTCTGTGTAGATGAACCAGCAGGCGATGCCGCCGGTGCTGTCGCTACTGATGTCGCGACTGGAGCGGATGGACCAGAAATTCGGGTCTCGGGCGCCATCCAACCTGTGCTGCCTCAATCCTGGCTGAACCGGATTCATGTGCAAGTCGAATACCGTGATCTTGGCAGCCTTCTGCTCGTTGCCCGTGAGCTTCGCAAGGCTGTGTTTGAAGGTGTGGGCGATGCGGAAGTGCACATTACTAGGAAGCTAATAGGGCTTCTTCGAGGTTGGAACCGCAACTGATCCATTTAATGAGTTTTCCTTTCCGTCCAAACTTCACTTTGTTAGCCACCTTTCTGATAACTGTACGTTCATACTTAGTGAGCTTGCAAGCTGCCACAGGCCGAAACTGAACCTTTGCACTGTCGGGAACCAGTTTTTCCGCAATACGCGCTCCTGCCCGCAATTGCGCCACGATCTTGCTTCCACTTGCTTTGCCGCTCTTGAGTTCTAAAGGCACAACCCAATCGTCGCCACTAAATTCACAGACAATAATGTAGTCACAACGTGTGTCATTTTTCGAAACCAGCACTTCGCAACGGTCCAAATCGATTACGATTCTGGGACTTAGCTCATTCGAAAGCGCTACGGAGCATCGTTTCGCGCTGCAACTTTTGGCGCAACAATCTTTGGACACCTTCTCACCAACGGAATTTACCAAACCGCTCATTGGCCCGCGCCTTATTCAGAATAGCTCGAAATATCGGCCCACCGATTATGTAGAGTAGCAGCAACTTCATCAAAGCCCGCCCCAAAAGTTCCCGATTCTGGATCGAGCTTGATTTCCTGCACATTCAAATCCTTGGGTCGTTTCTTTGGTTGGAACAGCCACGCGCCCACCTCGGATTCCTCAAGTGCAAAGTCCGCAACTCCAAGGTTTTTTTGCTTATCTTTTGAAAGCGCCGAGGCGCTCACCAGATTTGCGAGTTCTTCCAGAATCCATTCACTATGAGTGGTCACGATTATTCGGATTCCATTGCGAACAGCAGCAGCCAGGATGCGAGTAAGCTCAACTTGCATGCCGGGGTGGAGATGAGCTTCCGGCTCTTCGATAATTAGCACATCACCCGGTCGAACAACATGGCGCAGATATAGCACAACTGGCGCTAATTCTGAAACCATTGATGAAGCGTGCATTAATGGCAGGCTTTCTTTCCAGCCAGTCGGGCGGTAGGTGATTGATCCGTAGTTTTCCGATTCTACACTTTCCTCAAAATGCAGAGATCCCCTTAGAATTTTTCTTTCGATTCTTTTTGTTAGAGCTTCCATCTCTCTTACCTTCCGGTGCGGTTTTCCCCGCAACACAAGTAGCTGCTCCAAGAAGTCAGCCACGACACCTGACAGCATGGGGCCTGACGACGCTGTGTGTTTCGCACGCCCCGTCATGGCGCTTATAAATGCATTTTGTGCATGAATAATTCCAGTGCGACCTGCAGGGAGGTAATAAGCTGGAGAACCTATGGGCCCGATAATTTGGGAAAAAACGACTTCCACGAGATTATGGATCATTCTACGTACCAATCTTTTTCTTTCTTTTTGTGTAAGGTCTGGTTCCAAAAATATTGCCTCAGCCCTCCGGATCCATCGACTTATTAGTTCTTCCCCCAAATAAAACAACGGCTTCTCGGCTGGGATTGAAACAGATAAGTGGACCGGTCCGGAAAACAGGTCCGGTTCATGCTTCGATATATCGAGCCTGAGCACAAAGGGGGGTTCGTCTTCCTTGTTTGCTTCAACATATCTCCGAAGAACAATGTGGGCCTTCTCCGAGCCCGGTCGACGAATCAAGTCAGCAGGGGATTGGAGGCCGAAACTACTAGCGATATCAGCTGTGGCAAAACCGTCAGAAACACTGTCCGATTCGAGCAAAGGTCGGATCAGTGCTGCGATCTTTTCGGGTAAGTGACTCGTAGCCTTTCCCTCCTTTGCCATTCTTGCCTCTGAGAATACCTGTTTTGCCCAATCGAGAAAATAATCGACGGAATCGTTAGAGGGAAGGGATTTGTCCGGTGGCATCCTCCTCTTTTGAAAGCTTGGAAACCGCCTAAATCGCAATGGTCCATCCTGCATGTGAGGATAGCCCACCCGGAATTGACCGAATCTTTGGTGCAATGCATAGATCAGGATGGCCAGATAGGACTTGCCCGTATTACTTGGCCCAACGAACAAGGTAAATGGCCGCAAATCGACATCTGCCTTAACGATCGGGCCGAAGTTCGCTACATGGATTTTTAACCTATCCGAACCCTTCATAATCGACTCCTCATAATGTATGCAGCCATTGACATTTGATAGTCAAACACGGAACACCTTCATCACCTCATCCCCGAGGTGATTGATAACCTTCACGGCAATCCTGCCTGAGGTCGGTTTGTCGAAGGGCCGGGAGGTGTCACTGCGGAGGGTTTCCCAGGCTTCGCGGTTGATTTCGGCTTTGAGAGTGGTTTTGAGTGCTTTGTAGGGGTCTCGGGCGCCGAGGAAGTAGGCATGGCGGACGAAGAAACTTTCCCCATTGTAGTCGGTGTCGATGAACCAGCAGGCGATGCCGTCGGTGCTGTCGCTGCGGATTTCGCCGGTGTTGGGATGGAAGACGTCCACGCCGTGGACGGTGACCTGTGACCTGTGACCAGTGGTTAGTGGCGAGTGGATAGTGAGCGCATTTTGTTTATCTCGGCGCAGTCGGGCAACAAGCGCTCGGAATCCTCCGAGGTTATCATGTTCAACCTTTTTGATAAGGTCAGAAAGGTTTCCAGTTCCGCCAGGGAGCCCCGCGCAATGCCGAGCGACTGAAGAAACTCCCCCGTCGATCGACGTGCTTGTCCTTCCGCGATGTTCGCCGGAATCGACGACGACGCCCGCCGCATCTGCGAGATAATCCCATATCTCTCCTCGACAGGAAATCGCTGCGTAAGCGCGTAAATCTTTACTGTTAAGTCCATTGATTTCTGCCAAACGACTAATTCCTGATACGAGCTTAAAGATTTCATAAGGCGCTATCTGGTTTCCTGAACTATCCACTAACCACTCTTCACTAACCACTGTAATATCCGGTTCGCCGAAGATGACGAAGAGGTTGCCCTTACCGGTGTTTTTGAGGTCCCCGGCCATGTGGAGGTCGGCGTTCATGCGGGCTTTCAGTACGGGGACCCGCCCAAGCTTGTTAAGCTCCGAGGCGTGGGCGTCGTAGTTGAAGGCGCAAGCGATCAGCACGTCGAAGCCGGCATCCGCGGCCTCGCGCACTGCTTCCACGAGATCGGGTCGGGAGACGGTGCCGAATTCCGGTCCAATAAAGATGCCGGCGCGTTTTTCGGTGGCCAGTGGCTGGTGATCAGTGGCCGGAGAGTCCCCTTTCAAGCGATCACTCTGGTCACTGTAACGCCCCTCGCCACAGATCAGATCGCCCGGCCAAGGCGTCAGCAAGGTGAACGTGATCTTGTCCTCTTTGTGTGTCTGCTGGACGCCGGAGGTCTTGAGGTGCTCCAGGATCATTTCGGCGAAGTCCTGCTTTTCACCGTAGCCGAGCTTGGCTTCGGCGATGTTGTCGATGAGTTCGTCGTTCTCATCGACCCCCAGCAAGCGGTGGGGCGACAGGCTGTCCACCGTAAAGGGGCCTGCAACCCGGACTTTCTTGTTGTCCTGGTAAGGTTTGTCGTAGAGGTATTCGTAGTCGGACTTGGCGGCGATGGAAGCGTCGATTTCGCGCTGGCGCGCGACCCTCGCCGTCCAGAATTGCTCGTGCAGCGGCTTGGCGGCAGCGGGCCATTCCTGTGGAAATTCGCGCGGGACCTCCCATTCTGCGAGGGAGTGGTGAGTGGATAGTGACGAGTGATTAGTTTTCCTGTTATCCACTTTCCACTCTTCACTAACCACTTCATCGAGTCGCTTCAAGAGCGGCTCGATGGCCTCCTGCCATTTCTCCCATATCACGTCGATCTCGGCGTTGTTAGCGATGTCCCTTAGCATAATGTGGGGGACGCGCTCGTAGACAAAACCCTGGCGGAGGTCGCCATAGGTAGAATCCTCCGAGGGTGCCTTGCGGGCGAGGGCGGCTTCTTTGATTTGGCCGTCGCGGCTATCGGAGAGGAGGTAGTAAGGATAGCGTGCGCCCATGATGCGGGCGCGGGCCAGCGCGAGGGCGACACGGGAGGTGTCGATGGTGATCCAACGGCGGCCCCACTGTTCGGCGACATAGGCGGTGGTTCCAGAGCCGCAAGTAGGGTCGAGGACGAGGTCTCCGGGATCGGTTGTCATCAAGATGCAGCGCTTAATTGCTTCGGTGGCAGTTTGCACTACATACACCTTCGGGTCTGTTCGGCTTTGTATTCCCCCGATGTCCATCCAAGCTGCAGTCGCCGGGAACACGGGAAAATCATCTATAAACCGAATGAATCCAAAGGAACTTTTTGCAGTGTCAATACGAGACGCTTTCGCAAGCCTCGTCAGGCCAGATTCAGTAGTCTTATAAGTTCCCTTGAATGTTCTCCCATTAAAGGAAAATGCAAAATTTGGATTACCTTGACTTGTTAAGTTGTCATTTCTCCATATCTTCGCGCCAACAGGAAGAATGGACGGATTAGCTTTTTCCTCGGAAGTTAATGTGCGTGTCCTCCTATGGGGTAAAAGAACTTTGTTGTATTTGCTCGCTCCCTTGCCTCCGACTTTTTTTGCATTGTATGGTTGGCGAAATTTTGTTGATGAACGTTCTTTGCCATACCACAGAATGTAATCACAGATGCCCGTTAAAAAATTAGTCGCATATCCACCCGTTTTGGCAAATGTAATTTGCGCGATGAGATTCTCCTCTCCAAACACCTCGTCGATCAATGCCCGCACCCGATGTACATTCTCGTCCCCGATTTGCACGAATACCGATCCACTCTCGGTCAACAAATCCCGCGCCACCGTCAGCCGATCCCGCATATAAGTCAGGTACGAGTGAATTCCGTCGCGCCAGGTATCCCGAAATGCCTTCACCTGCTCCGGCTCGCGAGTGATGTGTTTCCGGTTGCCGTCCTTGACGTCCCGGCTGGTCGTTGACCATTGGAAATTGGAGTTGAACTTGATGCCGTAAGGCGGATCAATGTAGATGCACTGCACCTTGTCGCGTAACCCCTCCCGCTCCGCCAGCGATGCCATCACTTGCAAGCTATCCCCTAGAATCATCCGATTCGACCAATTAGCATCATGCTGGTAGAACTCGGTCTGAGCTTGGGGGCTCGGCAAGCCGTTGAAATCGGCGAAGAGGTCGGTTTGGAAACCTGAGCCCACGGCTTTTTCCGCCTCCGTTTCCTTACTTCGGCGCATCAAGTCGTCGATCAAAACCTTTGGATGGACCTTCTCCTGGATGAAGAGCGGTGGGGCCTGCACGACCAGATCGGACCATCCTTTTTCGTCCTTTCCACGCCATACGAGTTGGGGATCGAGATCGCGGTTCCGGCGCACGTAGGCAATCCGGATTGGACTCCGGTCGTCATCCTCCATCACGGCCTGATATTCGGCGGTGGGGATGTTCTTACGCGATGCGTCCTGGTGCCGGAGGGTGGCGACAGTTTTGCGTGATCTTCGTTTAGCCATCTATGTATCCTTATTTGTTGTGTCCAAAAGATTTCCCAACGCGGGCAAAAGTTTTGGAACGGCGTCCTGAATGATTGTCCAGATGACGTCGTCCCGAATTCCTAAATACGCATGCGCCAGGCGGTTGCGTGCCCCCACAATGGCTCTCCAGGGAATTTCAGGATATGCCTCACGCACCTCACTCGGAATATGGGTTGCTGCTTCTCCGATCAGTTCCGGATTTCGCAGAGTCGCGTCATAAGTGAGCCCATCCACGATAAATGCATCTCGATCCATCCCCTCAGTATAGGACAGTACCTTTTCGCCAAATTCGATCACATCGTTCACATAGAAGCGCCACTCCCGTGCTTCCTGCCGGGTATTAGACATCGATCACCTCCCGTTCTACATAGGGCCGTATCTCGACGCGCAGATCCTGGTCAGTTGCCAGGTCCACTGGCCGACCAAGCAGGTTTTCCAGGTAGTCCTGTGCTCCAAAGTAGCGTTGCCAATTGAGCGTCGCGTCGAACCACACCAAAATATCAACATCGCTAGTGTCCGTCGCCTTGTCCCGGGCAAAGGATCCAAACAGGGCGAGTTCCGTGACGCCAAAGCGTTGCAAAAGAATTGGCTTGTGCGCTCGAAGCACATTCAGAACTTCATTTCTATTCATACAGTCCTCTTGATTTGTCGAAACGCAATGTGCGACATTGTGCTCGCAATCATCTCATAAAATACAGCCTCCACTCTAGCCTCAAAGTCCGACTGAATTTCGTTTAGCCATCCATGTATCCTTACTTGATCCATTTCACTCCCAGGTCCCGGCAGATTTTTCTTGCCAGCAAATCGTCGATTTCTCTATGGCGTGGAATTGCAGAACGCCTATCGCCAAGGTTATTGCGCCACAAGGAGTGCCGACTGCCTTCACGGATCATTTCCCATCCCTGCCGTCGAAGGCGCTTCAGCAGTTCGACCCGCTTCATGCAATAACAACTTTCTCCTCCTTGTATTCTTCTCCCGCCGCATCCAAGGCTTCGCTCCGATTGAACTCCAGCACTTCGGAGAGGGTTTCGACAAGGCTTTGCCTCAATTCTTCATGAGTGCGTTCCTGGCAGTTCACACCAGGGATTTCCTCAATCCAGCCAATCCACCACTCCCCTCTGCGTTTTATTATCGCCGTGTATTCCATGTTCATCTCCTTATCTCCACGGACAGGCAACCTTCGATGGCCTCGTACAAGTTGGTCAACAACTCTTCAAAGGACTCCCCTTGAGTAGCACATCCGGGGATTGAAGGCACTTTCGCCCAGTAACCGCCTTCATCCGCTTGATACATCACAACTTTCAATTTCATGGTTCTTCTCGGTTAATTTGATAAATCTTTCGTTCCAGGTCTGTCGCAATTGTGGACTATATTCGGACAAATGCGCCCTCCACAACAGCATTAAGTAGCTCATCCGTGAGCCACAAATTAATCTCCCTTTCACAGGATCGTTTCGCGAGGAAGAGATTAACCACGGATCCCGCTTCGCCTCAAAGCTACGGCAGGACAGGTTTCACGGATGGGCCCGGATGAGGACGGATGAGGAAAAAACTCTCGCTGAGCACGCTAAGAGCGCCCAGATGGGGAGAATGAGGACGGATTAACCACAGATTACCTGTCTGTGCGTCACCGCACCCAGACGGGCACGGATGGAATCCTCGATTTTCGGGATTTTCGGGCCATTTCGCTGATTAATTTATTGCAGGATGAGTGTTTTTAATACCTTCCGCGATCATATCGCCAATGAGCGCGGCTTGGTCGGAATTTCCTGGGGGAAGCCCCATGATTTCGCTGTGTGAGGGATCGGCTTCAAATTTGCCATCCGCATTGAGAGGCATGTGATAGAAGTTTATCGTATCCAGTTCGTTCCGGACGTGTTGTTTTGTTTCCCCGACATTCAGTTCGGCAAGGCAACCGCGTTTTCTCATCACCAACCGCGCCAGTCTCCTTACTTCAGCGAGCTGCCCAGCCTTTGAAAGGTCCCCAAAGCATTCGAGCCAATTGATGGACAAGCCGGTATCATCAGGCCGATGCGAGCGAAGTCAAAACACCGACCCATCCACTTTACCATTTGTTCGGATGCTGATGGGTTTTACATAGCGGACGACATGATCCTCGTTTGGAAGGTTATCCCCGATCATATTCCAAGGAGGGCTTCGAGGGCGAAGTTTCCCGCCTGCTTCCTGACCCCTTCAAAGGTGTCTCGCCCCGCCACCCGCGAGACATGGGAGCTTCCCTTTCGCCTTCGAAAAATGACATATTGCGCCATGCCTCCACCGAGAAACTGGAGTCCAAAATGGCTGCCTTCTTCGCCCTCCCAAACGGCCCGCAGGTTGCCATTGTCCACGAGTGTCAACTCTCCCTTGGTGGCGAATGGGACTGATTCGGTAACAAAGGACCAGAAGTCTCGCTCTGATTCCCTGCTAAGGGTGAACCCATCCATCTCAGCATCACTAATCAAAGATTCTATACGAGTCCAATATTCGTGGCGCGCTTCCCGGGCATTTCTCTTCCTTTCTTCAAACTCGGCAACCAAAAGGCTCCACAGGTCAATCGGATCGCCCCAAAAATCGGTCCAAACGCTTATCGTTTCCCTAAAAATATCTTCGACATCATAGTCGCTGAAGACGCTGTGGTCATGCGTTGCTTTGCTGGGAGGCGAGAAGGAAGAGAAAAGCATTGCCCTCCATCCATTCGGGTCAAAATCAACAGATGAGGTGGAATCATGCTCGGCCAATTGGGCAGGGTAGTCCATGGCAAGCGTACTAGTTGGCATTGAATTCATTGTCTTTCCTTTATTGGTTTCCAATAACGATTTTGAATATCCTGGCTGGTAATATCCAAAAAGCAGTGGGTGATGGCGGCATGTGAACGCCCGAACCATTCGTCTGCCCTGGACTTTTCGACTTTGCCGAGACGGCCTCTCGCTCGGATTTCAAATATCAAAATTGGGCCATTTTGTCCCTGCCCGCTCCGTATGGCAATGTTTAGCTGCATTTCTGGTGAGGGCCGGTAAGCGAAATTGCAATTGAACTCGGCGGAACCGGAAGGGTTGTCGCCTAATGTCAACATGGAGAATGAGGGAAAAACATTGGTCGTGTCCCGAGGCCCGGTCCAATACTCAGAACGTTCCAAGGTATTGATGTAGGCCAGTTCACAAAGATCGACGGATAGGTTTTCCACATTGGTTTCAGTACGGACAAATTCGGAAAAAAGGCCAAAGTACTTATCGAAGGCAGGTTTGATTTCTCGATAGAACCGTGGGTATTCTTCATTCCTCAGCCGCCAATTGAACATGAAGGCATTTTTCTGAACCTGTATTACGTTGGTGTCATTAGCTGAGATGAACCAGTATCTCGGCATGGGAAATAGTTCCCCTGGGCTGAAGTCCGGGGGAATCCCCACGGGAACTTGCGGGGTCGCCTTCGGAAAATTCTTTTTGATTTTTCCCCAGAACAAACCGATGTGCTCGCTTCGCAAACCGGTTAGCGGCGGGTTAAAGTAAGTTGAGACTATGACCTCGCTGACTGGCGGGTTTTGGAAGCGTATTGAAGGGGAATTCACGGCTGATATTTACGCCTATGCCATTCAAGGTGTGGGAATTTGGGCAGGATGTAAAGCCGTTCCAAAGGAAACAAGTCTTTATTCGATTCGTTTCCCATGAATTTTTTCGAGCAGGATTATTTCCCCGCTATCCACTCTCCACTCATCACTCTCCACTCATCACTCTCCACTCATCACTCTCCACTCATCACTCTCCACTTGTTGCCAGCCACCGACCACTATTCAGGCGCCAGCCTGAATGCATGTTTTTCGATCATTTGATTGAATTCCGCTTCCACTCTGGCCTCGAAATCCGACTCAATTTCGTAGACGTCGGTAAATTCGGCAAAGGCCCAGCGGCGGTAGCGGTCATGGTTGTTCACGCCGGGCACCCAATAGGTATCCATGGTCTCTCTCTTCACTTTGGCATCCTCTCTTCGGTAACCTTTGATCTCGACGATGAGATGTAATAGGTCGTCGTCGCCGTGACCGTCGTCGACGCAGACGATGAAATCCGGGATGTAGGTCCGCGTCTCGGAACCGTAGCGATAGGGAACCTCCAAACCGAGATTGTGGTTCTTGACGTAGGCTTTGACCCGCGGATGGGATTCGGCCACACGGCAAAACTCGGCTTCCCAGTCGCTGTCGAGGACGACCCAATTGACCTGGCAACGGCGGGAATCCGTTTCGTAGCGATTCGTCTTGGAGGTGTTGAAGTTGACGTGGTTGGTAGAGCCGATCGGGTTGTAGGGATCGAGCACAGCCTTGACTGGACGGTTCCCGATTTCGGCTCGCGTGATGGCGGCAGTAATGCGTTCGCAGGCCATATCGGCTAATTCCATGTACATGAGTTGGGCAGGGTAGGTCCCACCCTTACAGACGAGGTAGCGGTCGAGCCACTCTTTGGTGATACGCTTGAGCTGCCCGAAGAGATGAAGTTTGGGGACTTCGCCGGGATCGCGCCATTTGGAATCAAGCAATCGGTGGGTCAGGTGAAAAAGAAGGGTCGAGCGGCGGAGTTCGTCCGTATGTTTCAGGTTGAGGTCGACCCCTTCGCCGACTATCCCCTGGATCAAAGTCTTCGAGGGACCAATCAGATCAGGCGTCAATTCCAACACCGAGTCGTCGTTGAAATCCGCTTGAAGTCTCTCTTCCGGCAGTTCCACCCGGTACCCCGCCACCCGAGGAAAACGAATCTCCAGCGAGTCTCTTTCGGGTCGCACGGCTCGCACCTGAACGGTCTCTCGCGGCGGCCTCGGCGGAGCGACAACGGGCTTGGCCGTAAAGTCGAAGGGAATGCCCAAGACATCCGCGTACTCCACGTCGAACAGGCCGCCTTCGTTGAGATCGTAGGACTGCCGCCGCAGCCCCCGGCCAACGACCTGCTCGCAGAGTAGCTGCGTTCCAAAAGCTCGCACGCCCAGCACGTGGGTTACAGTATTTGCATCCCATCCCTCCGTGAGCATGGATACCGAAACCACGCAACGAATCGAGCCTCCCAGCCGACCCGGTTTGCCCACGGTGTTCATAACCTCGCGAAGCAAATCCTGGTCGCTGATTTTCTCGGCCTGGCGGAGGTCGCCGGTTCGCTGGATGATCTCCCGGCGAAAGCGGTCGATTTCGCCGGCTGCCATCTTGCGGAAGTTCCTGTCCAGAGCGTCCCCGGATTCCAGTTGTTCGCTGTCAATCAGAAGGGTGTTGGGCCGGGAGAATCGATTGCCATGCTCGTCAAAATTACGAAAGAGTTTCAGTCGCCCGTTTTCGAACGACTCCGAACCATCTTCGTTCTTACGATAGAAGCCGGAGATGTAGTCGTAGACCAACTTGGATGTCGAAGTGTTGTTACAGACTACGATGAAGCAAGGGGGCACCGAAATACCCGCCCTTTCCATGAGTTCGAAGGTCTTCTCGTAATGTCCGTAAAGGGCTTCCAGGGCTGTCTGCAATTCCACAGGCAGGCTGAGGGGATCGAGGGGGGTCTTGCCCTTGCCCCGCCCTTTTTTCGGCATTTTGGGGCGAATGTGTTCCCAGAGATTGCGGAACTTCGGCATATCGCCGCCCGGGATGTTGTCTGCCACAGGCACCCTGGGTAGCTTCACGATGCCGCATTCGATTGCGTCCATGAGCGAGAAGTCGGACATCGTCCAGGGAAACAACGTGCCTTCGGCATAGCCCGACCCCCGCAGAAAGAAAGGCGTCGCCGAGAGGTCCATCACGCGACTGATGCCGAGTTTTTGGCCGACGATTTCGAGGCCAGAAATCCAAAGGCGGGCCGCTTCCGTGTTCTTTTTGGCTTCCTTCCTGTCGTCTCCCATAAGTCTGCCTTCGTCTCCCTCTCCCGGTTTTTCACGATAGCAGTGGTGCGCTTCGTCGTTGAGAACGAATATTCTCTTTACTCCCATAAGCTCGGGCATCACCCGCTGAAGCATCTGTCCGCCGGTTTCCTCGGTCGCCAGTTCCTCTCCTCGTCCCTGAAGGAGGGAACGGCCACCCTTGGACAGCTTCATGCGTTCTCGCAGCTTGAAGGCGTGATAGTTGGTGATGACAATCTTGGCTTTTTCCAGTTCGGGAAGCATGTCGTTCGGAACCAGTTCCCGGCTTTGATAATAGCTGTCCGGATCGTTCGGCTGCAACACCCGCAGGCGATCCTTGATGGTGATACCAGGGGTGACCACGAGGAAGCCACGTGTGAAGCGACGGCTTTGAGGATGTCGGACCGCGTTGATGGTCTGCCAGGCGATCAGCATGGCCATGACCATGGTCTTCCCGGCGCCTGTCGCCAATTTGAGCGCCAATCGCTGCAGATCGGGATTGGCCTCGTAATTGGCCTTGGCCAAGTCATCGAGGAATTGCTTTCCTGCCTTGCCAAAACGTGGGGCAACCTCAGTGAGCCATATGGCGGTTTCGACTGCTTCAACCTGGCAGAAAAAGGGACGAATGCTACTGAATCGGTGGTGTCTCCAGTGTTGGAGTAGCCGCCCGGTTTCCGGGGTCACTCGCCATTTGCTCGGATTCGGAAGGTTGCGCCACTGCTCGACCTGCTGGCGGACGCTGTTGATGGTCAGTGTCAGGTCGTACTGCTGACCCTCGGTTCCGAGCTTACCCGCCGTCTCATCGTACACCAACTCGGCTTGTGACTTCGATGATCTTCTTCGCCTCTTTGGTTTTGGGATCGGGGTGATGAATTCGGCCTGCCGTCTTTTTTCGATTATCCTCTGGGTAGGTTGACCACCCTCATCCAGTTCCCAATGTCGGGTTGGGCACTCGTAGGGAGAGTTGAGAATAGGCTGATCGAAAAATGGATTACTCAAGTTGTTAAACGCCTTAGACAGTATTGATTTGTACCAGTTACGGCCAGATCAGACAGGCTTTCCGGGATGAGCCGGATAACCCTCCGACAGCGGTTTCAGGTTCTTTTGGCGGGGTTAGGGTGTCAACTTTTTGTTGGAAGGGTGGAGTTGCGTTGCAACCCCCATGCAAGTCGCTTGCATGGGTTTGCAAATCGCTATTGGCTGTGCGGACTGGGAAGGCCGTTTTTGGAAGAGGTCGGGGACAGGGGGAGGGCGCCGTTGGCGCCAATTAGGAATTAGGAAATGGCTGCCGCCAAAGGCACAAAGGCACAAAGGCACAAAGGGAGAGACCACGGATTTCACGGATGAGCACGGATGGGGAAATTTAATTAGGAATTAGGAATTAGGAAATGGGTATTGATTCTCTACAAGACGCTCAGGCCAGCATCCAGCATCCAGAAATCAGGAATTTTGCGTTCTTTGCGTTCTTTGGCGGCTATTGATATCGCGGCGAACGCGACATCACCCAATTCTCTGCTGCGGTCCGGAGCCAGTAACGGGTTCCCTTGAGCTTTCCAGTCCTTGTCAACGCCCCCAGCTCGACTAGCTTGCGCAAGTCACGGGTTGCTGTGGCAGTAGAAGTCTGAGTGATCGAAACGTAATTCTCCGAACTCAGGCCTCCGATGAATCCATTCGGCCCCTCGCTGAACATTCTCGCAATGGCCTTTTCCTGGCGCTCATTCAGCTTGCCGCGCAGGCGGTCATACAGCTTTGCTTTTTCGATCAAGAACTGGATATGCGTTCCGGTTGTCTTTTGTGCATCTAGGATGACTTGTCCGAAATAAAGCAACCACTCGGTGATTTCATTCTGCTTGTTGGCAGCTTCCAAGGCATCATAGTAAGCGTTCCGGCCTTTCTCGATCCGAGTCGCCAATGCAGTGAGTGACGGCTGGCCGATATTTTGCGCGATAGCTTTCTCGGCAATAGCACGCCCAATTCGTCCATTTCCGTCTTCAAAAGGGTGGATGCAAACGAAATACAAGTGTGCGATACTACAGCGTATCAATGCGGGCAGGCTTTGCGAACCATTGAACCACTCAAGAAAACCATCCATTTGCGACTGCATCTGATCCGACGGTGGCGCTTCAAAGTGAACCTTGGGGCGATAGACCGCACCTGAAACAACTTGCATCGGGTCTTCGTGCGTTCGGTAGCGTCCAATGTCATTCAGATCATTGCGTCCATTGAACCTCCCCCGATTTTGTGGACACGAACAGCGCAGTCTGAGAGAGATCATTAGACATGCCAAGAACCCACAGAACCTATGATGAGGAGTTCAAACGTCGAGCCGTTGAACTCTATTTGCACAGTAACAACAGCCTCAAGCAGGTGGCCCGTGAACTGGGGATTTCCGATGGGAGCCTCAGGAAGTGGCGCAAGGATCTCTTCGGGGACCCCTCCGACCAGCAGGGACTTTCCCGCCCCTTGAACGATCCCGAAGAGATGGCCCGCGAGATCCGTCGGCTAAACCGGGAAAACGCTTACCTGCGTCGCCAGCGAGAGATCTTAAAAAAAGCCGCGAGCATACTGGCCGAGGACCCGCAGCTGGGTATGCGCTGATCGATCAAATGCGGGCAATCTATAGAGTGGTTGAACTTTGTCAGGCGCTGGCTGTGAGCAGGAGTGGTTATTACCGATGGCGCAGGGGTAAGGCGGGAGCGCGCCGCCGCCAAAATCGGCTCCTCCTGAGCGAAATCAAACGGATCCATGCCGACCGGCACACCCGCTGTTACGGTAGTCCTCGCATGAGCGTGGAGCTCAACCAGCGGGGTTTTCGCTGCTCGGTTAACCGGGTGGCCCGGCTGATGAAGCAAAATGCTCTAAAAGCCTGTAGGGGTAGCCCCTTCCGGCCCAAGACGACCCGGCAGGATCCCCGCAGCCTCCCAGCGCCCAACCGTCTGGCCGAGGCTCCGGACCCGACCGGGCCCGGCCAAATCATGGTCAGCGACATCACCTACATCCCCACTCGGCAAGGCTGGTTGTATCTAGCGGTCGTGATGGACCTCTTCGGCCGCGTAATTCAGGGCTACAAGGTGGCCGAGAGCCTGGCCTCCGGTCTGGTCGTTTCAGCCCTTCACCAGACCAGGAATCGAGTGGGAGGTTTTCACAAAGCCCTCTTTCATTCAGATCGTGGCTGCCAGTATACCAGTCACCAAGTGCGGCAGCAATTGAACGACTTTGGTTGGATTCAGAGCATGAGCGCGCTAGGATACTGTTACGACAACGCCGCTTGCGAGAGCTTCTTTGCCTCCCTCAAAAGCGAATGCTTTCCCCAAAACGGCGTGTTCGAATCCAAGCAGCAGGCCCGCCTGGCCATCTTCGATTACCTCGAGACTTTTTATAACAAACGTCGAAGGCACAGCACCCTGGGATACCTTTCACCAGAAGCATTTCTTCAAAAACACTTCCAAAATCAAAACCATAACCTAACATGAACATACGCTACGCTGTTCGTGTCCACAAAATCGGGGGAAGACCACATTGGTCAGCATACGATGCCAGTCATAGAGTATCCCATGACTAAGGGGCTGATCGAACGTGCGGTAGAGGTTCACCATCATCTCAGCAATTCCCTGCTCTGAAGGTGGTATTTTGCGGCCGTCAGTTTGTAGTCCAAACTGACGCCGGATCGACGACTGCAAGCTGTCGCGATTGAGAATTTCGCCTTCGATTTCGCACGTCTTTAAAGCCTCGGTGCTTATCAGGTCAACGGTCAGCAAATCCTTCTCATCTGCATCCAGATGGCGAAACGCGCCAATCAGGATACCGGATTCCCGTAGGAAATCAGCTTCCAAAGGTGCGATTGCCGCCTCATCATAGGTGAATTGCGGCCAATCCGCTTGCTGCCAGTTCCACGTCATGATCGATAAATCCCTTATTTATAAATCAGATATTAGCACATTATTGATTGATAAGATAGATTTTTATCCATCACACGATTCAAATTTTGGACTTAATGATCGCCTCAATCGCCGCCTTGAGCAGCTATGGGAGTGTGCTCCAAGCTTCGAGCCTAGTGTGACGTCCTTTAAATAAACCACCACAGAGAACACAGAGGACACATCCTGCTTCGCCCAAACCGTGCTTCGCAATGCTACGCAGGTCAAGAGGCTACGGCAGGACAGGAAGGGGGGAGGCGCCGTTGGCGCCAATTAGGAATTGGGTATTAGGAAATGGCTTCCGCCAAAGGCACAAAGGCACAAAGGGAGAGACCACGGATTTCACGGATGAGCACGGATGGGGAAATTTAATTAGGAATTAGGAATTGGGAGGGATTAACCACAGAGGGCTCAGAGGGCAACAGAGGTGCTGAGAGGGAAATAGCCGCGAAAGAGCGCAAAGAGCACAAAAAATATAACCATAATTTGGTTCAACCTGCTATCCTCATTCAGTGGGCAATCCTAATGATTTTCCCCCATCCGTGCCTATCCGTGAAATCCGTGGTCATTCTCCTGCTCGCGAAGCGATCCTGTTCCGGCAAAGCCGGACCTGTCCTGCCGTAGCCCTTGGGCGAAGCGGAATCAAGTAACTGAAAGGAACGTTGTTAAAAAATAAATCAGGAGTTTTGTGTTTTTGTGCTTTTTGTGGCTAAAAAAATCGCGGCATAAAGCCGCTCCTACAGTTCGATCAAGATCACGATTAAGATTTACTGCTGCTTGTCCTGCCGTAGCCCTTGGGCGAAGCGGGACCTGTCCTTGCGTAGCCTTTAGGCGAAGCAGGATCCGTGGTTCATCTTCTTCCCTTTCCTAACTCTGTGTCCTCTGTGTTCTTGTAGGTCTCCCAATCATGAATTTACCGGCTTTTGAGCGCTTTCGAGAATGGGTCCAAATCACTCGTCGCAGAAAGCGCTCGAAAAAGCCTTTGATCGTGCCAATGGTTATGGTTGAACGTGCCAGGAACCCCCTGCGAAGCGGTTGCTACCACCTCGCAGGGACTTCGCAAGAGATCAATCTGAGTTCCGAACTTACTTATGCTGAGTTCATCGCAGAGCGGAGATCCTGCGAAGTATCCTGGCTGAATATCAAACAGTTATCAGAGCCCCATGCTACGGCAGGTAAGCTCGCCTCTACAAGAGTGATATAAGCCATGGAAAATAAAAAATACCATTATATAGCCATCGACATCTCCAAGTCTGACTTGGAAGTGAGAACCCAAAATCACCGTTGCAGCTTAAGCAACAATCCCACCGGCTTTAAGGCCTTGGTTAAAATCGCCGGCCGGCAGGACCAACCCCTGGTGGTTTGCGAAGCAAGCGGTGGATACGAACGCCCTATGATGGATTATCTTCATCAAAAGCAAATAGCGGTGGTTCAGGTCAATCCCAGGCTCATCCGCAGCTACGCGCGCAGCGAAGGCCTCAAAGCCAAGACTGATCCCATAGATGCCTTGATGATTCTGGGTTTTGCCCAGGAGAAACGCTTGCAACCAGGCGCTGTCCCCGATCCCATCCGCCAAGAACTGGCCGCTTGGCTGGATCGAAGAAGTCACCTCACCGAGCAGTTGGCACGCGAGAAGAACCGCATCCAAAACAGTCCGAAGTGTATCAAAGGCGATATTGAGTGGATGATCAAACGCATAGAAAAACGCATAGAAGTTATTGATAATCGAATCCGAGACCTCGTGAAAAAGGATCACCAGCTCAGCCAAGAAGCCCGCCTGCTTCAATCGGTTTCCGGAGTCGGCCCAGTCACGGCCTGGACCCTGTTGGCCTACTTCAGTGAACTGGGAAAGCTCAAGCGCAATCAAATAGTCGCCCTCGCTGGTATAGCTCCCTACAATAGGGACACCGGCAGGTTCAAAGGCAAACGCAAGATTGAAGGGGGACGGGCCAAAGTCAGAAAATGCCTCTACATGGCAGCCCAGACTGCGGCCATCCATAATCCGGTCATTAAACCTTATGTGGAAGGATTAAGAGCCAGAGGTAAACCGTACAAATGCGCTATGGTTGCGGCCATGAGGAAGATGCTCATCCACCTTCATTTTCTTATGAAAAATCATCAATTAAGCCTTGCTTCGTGACACAGTTGCTCTGTGGTTGTTCTCCCCCAAAAATTCCTAAATCCTAATTCCCACATCCGTGTAACCCGTGGCCCCTTCCTAATTCCTAATTCTTCTCCCCCCTTCCTGTCCTGCCGTAGCCTCTTGACCTGCGTAGCATTGCGAAGCACGGTTTGGGCGAAGCAGGACCTGTCCTTGCGTAGCCTTTAGGCGAAGCGGGATGTGTTCTGTGGTAATTAATTCAAAGGACGACACACTGGTGAATTCGATGAGGAGTTTCACATTTCTTATCGCTATTCCCTTACTCTGGCAATTGGTGGGCCCATCCCCGTGCTCAGGGTTGTCGCGCGAAGTTTTTGATGCCGGAAAATTAGCGGAAATTGACGATGCTGTGGAAGGAGGGGTGGCACAGGAGAAAATACCGGGAGGGGTCTTCTGGCTGGAGCATGAGGGGGAAATTTATGCCAAAGCTTACGGTAATATGTCGGTGGAGCCGGAAATCATACCAACCCGTCCCGATGCCATTTACGATGCCGCCTCCCTGACCAAAGTGGTCGCCACAACCCCCGCCATTCTGTTGCTGATGGAAAGCGGGCAGATAGAACTGGACGGCCCGGTCCATCGTTATCTGGAGGATTACACCGATGGAAAAGGAACGGACCTCACCATCCGACACTTGTTGACCCATACCTCCGGACTTCCCCCGGGCATCCCCCTCTCCATTGAAACAAAAGGGGGTTCCAAAAAGTGGGAGGGTTACGAAACCGCCCTGGCTCTGGCCGTGGCGGAGCGCCCCCGGACCGAACCGGGAACCCAATTTGTTTACAGCGACATCAAC
Organism: Opitutales bacterium; assembly: GCA_965218995.1. Taxonomy (GTDB): domain Bacteria; phylum Verrucomicrobiota; class Verrucomicrobiia; order Opitutales; family UBA2995; genus JAABVD01. Next base: position 793,896 of record CBDCML010000003.1, on the reverse strand, counting down.
TTCATTCTCCTGGGCGAAATCATTCAGCGCGTAACGGGCCGCACACTCGAGGCATTTACCCGGGAAGAGGTATTCGAACCACTGGGAATGGTCGACACGGGTTACCTGCCCTCCCCCGATTTGAAATCCCGTATTGCGCCAACCAATTGGGAGGACGGGGAAATGCTCAGGGGCGCCGTCCACGATCCCGTTTGCCGAAGGGCGGGCGGGGTGTTGGGACATGCCGGCCTCTTCACCACCGCAGCAGACCTGGCCCGGTTTTCCCGTATGATCCTGAACAAGGGGGAACTGAACGGTATCCGCCTGTTCCAGCGAGAATCGGTGGAGCTCATGACCTCCACCCAATCACCCGACCAGGTAGAGGCTTTGCGGGGATTGGGTTGGGACATCGATACCGGCTATTCCCAGCAACGAGGGAGTCTGTTCCCGGTCGGTGGCTTCGGTCATACCGGATTCACCGGATCGAGTTTGTGGATCGATCCCCACTCCAATTCCTTCGTTATTTTCATGAGCAACCGCACTCATCCGGATGGCAAGGGGAATGTCCTCGAACTGCGGGGTCAGTTGGGCACCCTGGCCGCCGAAGCCATTCATGGCTTTGATTTCGATTGAATTGGCCTTGGGGATATTTGAATTCTTGGAGGGGGGGAGATTAATTAGGAATTGAGGAGAGGACTCTCGCAAAGAACGCAAAGAGCGCAAAGGAAGGGAAGAACGGAGGCAAAGGCCCATAGAATGCAGAGACAGGGAGAGGTAGGAATTTTGTGCTTTTTGTGGTTTTTTTTCTATCCGTTCGATTTATCTTTTATAAACATCTTTTCGGTGACCTGCTTTCACAACCAAAACGACCCGCCTTGCATCGTTAATTTCGTAGAGTATGCGAAAGTTTCCAATTCTAATGCGATAAAGTTCTTCGCTCGTTAACTTTCTGCTGGAAATTGGACGAAGATTGTCGGCAAGACTCTGAATCGTTTTCAGGATTTTCGGGACCTCTTTCTTGGCAATTCTTCTGAGATCCTTTCTGATCGAACTGACCAATTCGATACTATATTGTCCCATCTTCTTTTAGTTGAGACAATAATTCGTCATAGCTGATCGTCTTTTCTTTCCTTCTTCTTTTCCAGTCCTCGATGTCTTCCAGGTCTTCGAGGAGCGCGGCCTTAAGTGCATCATTTGCCAACTCAGACATGGATTGCCTGGTTTCAGCGGACTTGAGCCGCAATGCTTTATGGACCGATTCGTCCAGGTACAGGGTTGCCTTACTCATAAATCATACGATGACTCTTTAACGTCAAAGCGTCAAGCGGCTCTAAGAAATGCCTTGATGGTATGCATAAAAAAATTCTAATGCATACTCATGAAAACCAGGGTGACCATAACCCTCGATCCGAAGGTTCATAAACGAGCCAAGCGTCTAGCCCGAATATTGCATAAATCTTCTACTGCGCTCCGGAATCTCGGCACTGGAGCGGGAATCACTGGATGCGCGAGATTGCAGGGTGTCGACCCAGCTTCACCCGCGCATCGGCTCGAAACCCGCACCAGCACTCCACCTTCGTTCGCTCGCTACGAATTTCATGCAATATGCGGGCTAGCCCGGCTGCGAAGGTCCAGCGTATCCGGGCTCATCGAGAAACTTCTTTCCGAACAAAAGGCTCCGGAAGGCTCCATTGTGGATTCAATGATCGGCAGCGCTTCCCTCAAGTCATCCAGATCCGGAGATCTGAAACAAGCGGCTCTGGAAAAGAAATACCTTTCCTGATGAAGGTCCTCATCATCAGGTCAAGCAATCCTGATTGAAGGATTGAATTGGCCTTTGGGATATTTGAATTCTTGGAGGATTTAACCACAGAGAGCTCATCCTGCTTCGCCCAAGGGCTACGGCAGGACAAGCAGCGGTAAATCTTAATCGTGATCTTGATCGTGATCGTGATCGAACTGTAGGAGCGGCTTTATGCCGCGATTTTTTTAGCCACAAAACGCACAAAAAACACAAAATTTCTCATTCCTCATTGGCGCCCCACCCTCCACCTCCGGGAGTGAGTATGCGGAGCGTGTCCCCGGGTCGAACCTCCACCTGGTCGGATGCATTCAGGCGTTGCCGGGTTCCATCTTTTCGAATCAACCATTGCTCCCCGGGTTTTCCAGGTTGTCCTCCCAGCAGGCCGTAAGGACCCTCGTTTCTGTGCTGGGTTATCAGGGAAACCGTCAAAGCCTCCCTGAACTCCAACTCGCGCACAACCCCATCGCCCCCGGCGAATTGACCCGATCCTCCCGACCCCTTCCGGATGGAAAACGTTTTCAGCCGGACGGGATACCTGTACTCGAGTATTTCCGGATCCGTAATCCCCGTATTGGTCATGTTGACGTGCACTCCGCTTTCCCCGTCAAATCCTTCTCCCGCTCCCGATCCCCCGGCGATGGTCTCATAATAACTGATACGGTCGTTTCCAAAGATCAAATTGTTCATTGTCCCCTGACCGCAGGCCCCTACGGCGAAGGCCAGAAACAAGGTATCAACCAAGCGTTGACTGGTCTCGACATTTCCCGCCACCACCGGAGGACACTTTTGAGGATCCGGGGGAAAGGGGGGATTGAGCAACCCTTCCGGCAAAACAATTTTGACCGGCTTTAACAACCCTTCGTTCAACGGCATCGGTTCATTGACCCAGACCCGCAGGAAATACATGATAGCGCTGTAAACGATTCCCGGGGTGGCATGGAAGTTGCCGGCATGGGCCTTATCGGTGCCGGAAAAATCCAGGCTCAAGGAATTACCTTCTACCCGCGCCGCCACGTGGAGTCGGGTTCCATCGTCGAGTTTTTGCTCCGCCTCGTAACTGCCATCGGCCAGTTTATTCAATTTGTGGCGGAGACTCCCCTCCGCCCGGTCCTGAATGGCCCGCATAAACTGAAGGACAGTCATGCTTCCGAAAGAATCGGCCAAAGCGGCCAAAGCGCGCATCCCCTTCAGATTGGCGGCAATCTGCGCTCTCAGGTCGGCCATATTTTCCTCCACCGCCCGGCTAGGGCCCGGTTTCGACCGCAATAATCGTTCAATTTCTTCCAGGTTGACCTGCCCGTCGCACATCACCAAGGTGGGAGGAATCACCACGCCCTCTTCAGCCAGGTTCCCGGCAAATGGAGGCATGGAACCGGGACTGATTCCTCCCAGTTCGGCATGATGGGCCCGGTTGGCCAAAAAACCGGTCAACCTCCCATCACCACCGAAAACGGGACAAATCACAGTGATATCCGGTAAATGGGAGCCTCCAAATCCGGGATGATTGGTGGCGACCATTTGGCCCGGTTCCCAATAATGACTTTGGGAAACCGTCCGAACGCACAAACCCATGGCTCCGAGATGTACGGGAATGTGGGGGGCATTCACCACCAGCCTTCCTTCGGCATCCAGCAGGGCACAGGAAAAATCGAGCCGTTCCTTGACGTTGGTGGAAAGCGCCGTGCGCTGGAGGCGGTATCCCATATCTTCTACCAGGGTGTGAAATCGGTTGGTGAACAACTCCAATTCGACTGCGCCCAAATTCCTTCTTTTCCCCAGGTTCTTTTCTCGAAGCCAGAGGCGCAGGGTAAAATGCGAACCGACCAGGCCTCTCCAACCCGCGTCCACGAAGAGGGTACTGAACGAATCCTGGATAATGGCCGGTCCGTCAACGGGGCAGCCAACGGGTAAATCCGCTCTGCGGTAAACGGGGGCGCTGACCCACCCCATCCGAGTGAAGGCCCTCTGCCGTTTCAAGGGTTCAATGTCTCCCCTCCCCTGGGAAAATTCCTCTCGTTCCAAGCCCGGGGCCGGAATGGAAGCGATCACCCTCATGGATACGACTTCCACACTATCCAGGGGAGGTTTGTAACCAAAGATGACCTCGTATTGCCGGGCAAATTCATGCAAGACGGACCGGTTATCCCTCCAATCGATATCCATGGCCACGGCCTGGCCCCGTATGCGCATACTCAGTATACACCTTCGCTCCACCGCATCCCGGCCATGCCCCCGGGGCAACTTCTCCAGGGCTTGGCCGGTCAATTTCGTGATTAGATCCCTCGCGACCACGGAAAATTCGGCATAAACCTCGAGTATCTGTTTTTCCGCGAAGCTTTCCAAAACCGCTTGCTCCAATCCAACCGCGCTGAGCAAACCGGCGTCGCCGGGAAAGAGTATCGTTTCCATCCCCAGGTTTTGCGCGATGGCACAGGCATGCTGCCCACCAGCTCCGCCAAAGGCCACCAAGGCATACTCGGAGGGGTCATACCCTTCAGCGGTAGAAATTTTTCGAATGGCATCGGTCATGTTTTCATCGGCAATCTCCAGCAATCCGGTAAGCAATCGGTCCAAGTCCCGGCCGCTCTCCTCCCTCAACTTCAACTGCCCGGCCAACTGTTGAAAACGGGACCGGCTAGGAGCAGTGGAAACCGGTATGCCGAACTGCTCCGGATCCATTCTTCCCAGAAGAAGATTTACATCCGTTAGCGTGAGGGGCCCGCCCGTGCCGTAGCAGGCGGGACCGGGTTCGGCGCCCGCGCTTTCAGGACCCACCCGAAGGCGGTCCCCGTCAAACTGGCAAATGGAACCGCCGCCGGCCGCCACGGTTTCAATTTTCAAACTCGGCGCCATCAAATGAGCATGGCCCACACGGGTCTCAAATTGATAATTGTAGGCTCCGTCGAAGCGTGTCACATCGGTGCTGGTTCCACCCATATCAAAACCGATTATCTTGCCATAGCCGGCTCTCTTCCCCACCGAAACGGCGCCGACAAGCCCACCGGCCGGTCCGCTGAATAAACTGTCTTTTGCTCTAAATTCTCTCCGGGGAACCAATCCTCCCGAACTGGTCATCACAGAAAAACCTTTCGATCCGAATGCAGCGGCAATTTGATCGAGATAATGGTCCAGCACGGGTGACAGGTATGCCTCCACCAGGGTCGTTTCGGCACGGGGCAAAATCCGAATGAAAGGGGCACAGTCGTGAGAAACAATCACGGAATCCATTCCGGTGTCTCTCAAAACCTCCGCCAATTGAAGCTCCTTGGAACCATCGGCGTAACTGTGCATCAGGGCTACCCCCGCATGTGGGATGCCATCCTCCAACAATTGGGCGACTTTCTCCCTGAGTTCCGACTCCTTGAAGACACCGCCCTCGTCATCCATGTCCACTTCGACGACCCGTTCATGCAGGGGGCGGGGCCGCTTGATTTCCAAGGCAAAAAGATCGGGCCGTTGCTGAGTGTTGATGGTCAACAGATCGGCCAACCCGCGATTGATAAACAAAGCGGTGGGGGCCCCTTTGCCTTCCAGGAGGGCATTGGTTCCTCTGGTTGTGGCCAGGCGAAGACGACCGGACGGAAGAGGGGCCCCTACTCCGGTGGCGGTAAGAAGCCGCGCCCCCAATTCGGGAGCCTCACCGGGGAATTGGAGAATGAGCAACTCCCCCGGCTGGAGTTGCCGGGTCAAGGGTTCGCCCAAAACTATTTCTCCCGTGCCGGAATCATAATCCTTCACCTCATATCTGTGTTCCAGGCCCGGAACCTCCAGGAAAAAGCCTTTGAAAAACCCGTCCGGGCATTTCCCGCGGAGTGAAATACGGATTCGGTCACCCTCGGCAACCCCACGAACCCTGGCCCTCATTGAACCATTGCTCAGGACCTTGACCCGATGCCATTGGCCGGCTGGACTGCGACCCAAGCAGTCGGTGAAGGTTCCTCCTGTATCAATCCTGAACTCCCACACGCTAATATGAATCCCAACTGGCAATTTCAGGAAAATTGCTGCGAGCCGTATTGCGCGTATACACCACGATGGGATGCCGGAGATCTCTTCCCACCGAACGGGGCAGGTTGTCCTCCCGAATGCGCAAATCCAGATCGGCATCGATAACCACCACGATGTTGGGATTTCCAAAACCATCGACCAACTCGGGGGTTCCCCCTGGCGATGCCAGTTCCTTCAATTGCAGATCAAAATACCGCTTTCGCTTGAGGTTAAATTTTTTGATGAGGGGTTCATTTTCCGGATTTTCGAAAGCCGATCCATCTGGTCTGCTCAGGGCCAGGATCTCGGAAAAAGCCGCCAATCGAAAGCCGATCCATCTGACATCCCCATTGTCTTTCCCGCGGGATAACCACCGTGGTCCTGGTAATACATGGTCAAGGCGTTTACAATCCTGCCAAACAACGCTTCGGTCTGGGCCCGCTTGGCCCGGTTTTGCACGCTTAGGATCGATGGAATTAAAATTCCGGCCAAAATAATCAAAATCGAAATAACGGTGATCACTTCGATAAGGGTGAAACCGCCCTTGACCCGGCCGGTTGGATCCCGGAGCAATTGCCGGAAAGCCCGTTTCATGATGGGGAGTCTAGTGTGCTGTCTGGTTAATTTGTTCACACAAACGGCGGGCAGTTTCGAGGTCGCGGGGGAAGGGGTCAAACCTGAATGGCGCTTAGTTAAGCGCGTTTGTAGAGGAATATAGTATGGACGCCAGTCGGGGTCATGCCGTAGAAAAGTGATGCCTTCCGAAAGAAAAGGGTCAGGTCTTAAAAACTGTATTCCGTTGTACTCCATACACTTTTACAAGACAACTGACCCTGTAAGGCATAACTTTTTACGTCTTGACCCCTTCCTTCTCCGAGATGATCGAACATTCCTAAAGTCGCTTAACTAAGCGCCATTCGGGTCAAACCTAGCAATCCTGCATTAGCATGCACGATTCAAGGAATGACCCCGACGCGCGTGCAAGGAAATTTCTGAGACACCACACTGGAAGGTAATACCCGGCGGTCAACGACGGTAGCGTAAATTGTCTTCATCCATCTGGAAATCACCCTCCCCATAGATACTGGCTTTGCCATCCGGCCCCTTGGAAAACAAGGTATAACCTGACACCGTGGTAGCGGGGGGTTCTCGGGAAATGTAATGGTATTCATAGGGATGGCCCCAAGGGTCGAGGAGTTCCGGCAAGGTATCCCGGCCGAAGGAAAATTGTCCCGCTTGCAAAAATGGCCGGACCGGAGGGTTGAGGACGGCCGGGGTAACACCCGGCCCCAGTTTTCCGTCCAATGCGTCAAACAATTGGTGCGGATTCCGGGCCTGGGGATAATCTCCGAAATGCATCCGGTAAGCCTCCAGAGCCACTGAAATAGCCTCGATTTCAGATATGGCGCGGCTCGAATCTCCCCTTCGATAGATCCAGGGTGAAATGGAAAAAATCAACCCACCGAGAATCCCCATCAGGGCGATCACCACCAGCAACTCAACCAGGGTAAAAGCTCCGGCCGGCCGAAAATTGAAAGAGAATGGATCCATCAACCCCTTACTCTCCAAATGTTTCCCATTAGACGAGCTTTTTTACCTCAACCTGTTGGCAATGCGCTATTGACATGCTTTTCAGATGCCGCAAAAGTGCGGCATTTCCGGAACTGCTGAAGGGTTGAGCTAAATAATTTCTCAGCCTGGGTATCCTACTATTCGGTTCCCGAAAAGTCGTCTTCTTTCGATCGGCCCTCCCGGACCCGCAATTTCGGTTTCTAACACAACTCCCATGCACAAATCTTCCCTCCATTCTCTTGAGGTAGAAGGCATTTTGGACCTGATGAAGAACAAGTCGGGTCACCTGCTCGATCCGGCTCGCAACGGAAAACCGCGGCCGACCGATCCCTTTGTTCCCCGAGAGTTGCTACGGCGGTTCAAGCTCAAGAAGGGTACCTATCTCAGGGCAAAGGCCAAAGCTGACCCGCGGTTTCCCAACCCGAAGGTTAATTTTATTCTGACCATTGATGGTTTGGAACCTGAGAAGCGGAAACGCTGCTTCGAATTTACCAGCCTGACCTCGATCACCCCCCTGGAAAAACTGACCCTGGAAACGAAAGACGCCCGGATGACTAACCGGTGCATCGATCTCTTTTGCCCCATCGGCAAAGGTCAGCGCGGTTTGATCGTGGCCCCGCCCCGTACCGGCAAGACCACCCTCCTGCGCGACATCGCGTTAGGGGTTCTGGAAAACCATCCGGAATGCCATGTCATCATGCTCTTGGTGGACGAGCGGCCCGAGGAAGTCACCGACATGAAACGGACCGTGGGAGCCGAGGTTTTTGCCTCTTCCAATGACGAGGCTCTGAAAAACCACATCAGGATTTCCGAGCTTTGCATTGAACGTTCCAAACGCCTGGTGGAAGCTGGCCGACACGTGGTCATTCTCCTGGACTCTCTCACCCGACTTAGCCGGGCCTACAATTCCGCCAAGGGCGGCGGCGGACGAACCATGACCGGAGGTCTGGACATTCGCGCCCTGGAAAAACCGCGGCAACTTTTTTCCAGCGCGCGCAATACGGAAGAATCGGGTAGCTTGACCATTATCGCTTCGGCCCTGATCGAAACGGGCAGCCGCATGGATGAGCTGATTTTCCAGGAATTCAAGGGCACGGGAAATATGGAAATGATTCTCGACCGCAAGGTGGCGGACCTCCGGTTGTGGCCTGCTATGAACGTCAACGCCTCAGGCACTCGGAAAGAGGAACTGCTCATTGCACCGGAGAATCTCGACACCATTCACTTTTTCCGGCGAGCCCTGGCCCCGCTCAAGGTCGATGAAGCGGCCGAATCCATGATTACCCGTCTTTCCAAAACCACGACCAATCAATCCTTTTTGTCATTAATAAGTCGTTGACACCAAGGGAGGTATTTTTTCCACATATCACGTTTACAATTATCGGCTGTAATTATTTCCTGAATGCAACAATTTGCTGAGCAATGCACGGAAATGGCCCGTTCCATTTTAGGCCACAACCTCTCATCGATCAACCAGGATGGAACCATTGTCCCGATCGCGGGGGAAAAGAGTAGAATTGATGAGCCCGGTCACGCCGTGCTTGCCATTGGAGAATTCCACCGCGCAACAGGCGAGAGCCAGTTGGACGGTTTTGATCTGATCGATCTTGCCGCTCGTTGCGTAACGGCTCAGACGTTCGCAAATCCCGTGGCGGAAAACGGGATAGCCTACGCCGCTCTTGGTCTACTTTCTTTTGGTCCGGCCAAAGCCCGAAATCCTGTCTGGGAACGATTGGTCGATGAAACCCGCGACCGGCTGGACCGGTTGCTCCTGGCCCGGTCAGACTACCAAAACCACTGGCAGTCTTTCAATGTGGCAAAGGCGGTGGCCCGTTACAGCCTGGGCCTGTCGAGGAAAGATGAAACCGGGAAACTGATCGACCTGTTTCTGAAGCGGATCAAGGAGAAAAGCTCGGGCAATTTCCACGACGAAAGTCCGAAGGGGAAGGGAGTATACAATATATATGGGGTGCTCAGTTTAATTTTTATCCGGCAAGCGCTTCAACTGCACGCCAATATTCAACTGCGCCAGCGTATACTGCCCAGCTTGCGGACCTTTGCGGAAAAGTACCTGCGTCTATTGCCCGATCTCGTGCGTGAGGACGGTTTGGGATGGTCCTTCGGTCGCGGGGGTGGTGCATACGGGCAAATGCACTGCATCGGCCTGATCCTGCAGGCCTTTCGCGACAACTGGATACCGCCAGAAAAAAAAGCCCAGTATTACGACTTGCTCCGGCGCCTGTTCTATTTCTTTTACCTGACCTACCTGGACCAGGAAAACGGCAACATGGTTATCCGCGATTCCGAACGCGAGGCCACGGCAAATCTTACCACGCGCATTGCCGATTTCGACGGCGTGCGTTACCTCAGCCAGTGGGCCCGGTTGGCCCGAAACCTGAAATCTACCAAACCCGGAGACGGGTATGTGTCCAAGCAAACCAGTCGCTTCGTCATATTCGACAAGACCGCCCGCAAGGAACAAGGCCTATTCATCTACCGGGATACCAAGAGCGGACTCCATTTCAACATCCCTCTCTGCCAAAACGATCAGGAAGACAGCTCCGATTCCCTGGCCTTCCCCCATAGTCCCGGGATCTTCGATTGGCCCATCAACAGGTACCTGCCCGTAATGATACCGGAACTCCAGTTTGGCGAACACACCATCATCCCGTCCTTCTATGGCAAGCGATGCACTTACGGCTACGGCCTGCGGCAGTCCATTTACTTCCGCTACGAACAACCGGAAATGATCAATAAAGAGCAGAAGCTGGTTCGCGGCCTGGGAAACTGCAAAGTCAGCTGGACCTTCACTCAGGGAAAAATTACCAGCGATTTTATTTTTATGGTGAAACATCCGGTCACCATGGACCGCATGCGCTACATGTTGGTGATCGGGTCTCCCCACTCCCTGCACCGGGCGGGCAATACTTTCACCCTGGGAACCGAAGGGCTGCGCTTTACCGTCCTAAAGGATAATTTTCACGCCCAGTGGGCTGAAACCGAAGTGGTGACCAGCGAGTTGGGCTACCGCACGCAGTATGGGAACATTCATTACCTGCAGACCCTTGTCCGCGACCACCCCCTCAACATGCGCCCGAGGCAACAATACCGATTGACGGTGGCGTTTGAGCCCGATCTGGCCCGGGTTGAGGGTTGAATCGAAAAAACCATGCTCTCCGCGCGCATCATTCCATGCTTGGATGTGACGGATGGCCGGGTGGTAAAAGGGATCAAATTCAAGCAACTGGTCGACGCGGGGGATCCGGTGGATTGCGCCAAAGCCTACCAGGAACAAGGGGCCGACGAACTGGTATTTCTCGATATCACCGCCTCCAGCGATGAACGCAATATTATGCTCGATGTGGTTTCCCAAACCGCCGAAGAGTGTTTTATGCCGCTCACCGTAGGGGGAGGATTGAGAAATGTGGACGACATCGACGCCATGCTTCGTTCGGGAGCCGATAAAATCAGTCTCAACACCGCCGCCGTGGCCAACGCGGATCTGGTGGACCAAGCCTCCAACCGGTTTGGCAATCAATGCATCGTGGTAGCTATCGACGCCAAACGCGTCTTCGGAAAGGATAAATGGGAAGTTTACACGCATGGGGGACGCAAATCCACCGGCTTGGACGCGGTGGAATGGTCCCAAAAGGTGGTAAGGCGCGGAGCGGGAGAAATTCTCTTAACCAGTATGGATCAGGATGGCATGCAGACCGGGTACGATCTGGAGTTGAACCGCCGCATCAGTGAAGCGGTAGCCGTGCCCGTCATCGCCTCCGGGGGGGCGGGAAATCTTCAGCACATGGTGGATGTATTGACCAGGGGGAAGGCATCGGCCGTTTTGGCAGCCTCAATATTTCACTTCGGCACCTATACCATAAGCCAATGCAAAGATTATCTGGCCGATCACGGAGTGCCGGTAAGAAAACTAAACTGAGTTGGCGCCGGCGGAAAACCGTTGAATTTTCCGATCCAGGGAAAGAGGCTTCCGGCAACGCTCTGAATTGAAATGTCCCCCAATCGGCGTCCACTCAACCCTGATACTGCTGAAGCAGCCCCAAAACTGGATGCCCTTCAGCGAAAGCTCACCGAATTGAACATCCCGGTCATCGTGGTTTTTGAAGGGATGGAAGCTGCTGGCATCGGATCACTCATCAACCGCCTCCTGCTTTCCCTCGATCCCCGAGGTTTCAAGGTCTACTATGCTCACTCTCCCACCGAAGAAACTCTGTTCCGGCCATTTATGTGGCGTTTCTGGCTCGAAACTCCGGAAAAGGGCCGCATCGGGATATTCGACCGGTCCTGGTACCGCCCCGTCTTGAAGGAACGTGTGGAAAGGAAGCTGATCGATAAACGACTGGCGCGCTTGTTCCGTGAAGTCAACCAATTCGAAAAGCAATTGACTGACGACGGCGCTTTGTTGATCAAGATCTACCTTTCCGTTGGCAAGGATGCACAACGGCGGCGTTTTCAACGACTGGAAGCCAACCCGGCCACCTCCTGGCGAATAACCAAAATTAACTGGAAATACCATGAGCAATACGACCAATACGCGGAAGCGGCCAAGGATGTGATCGACCATACCGGTAGCAATTACGCGCCCTGGAAGAGAATCGAATCTGACAAACTCAAGAAGGCCTTCCGCCATGTAAAAAAACTGGTCTTCCGGCGCATGCGCGAGGCAATCGAAGCAAAGAAAAGGGCCACGGAACCCAAAATATCGCCTGACCTGGATTGGACTAAACCCTCTCTCAAATCCTGCCATTTGGACCAGATAGATCTCAGTCTCAGTTTGGACCGCCAAACCTACCGCCAAAAACGCCGGGTATTGCAAAAACGCCTGCACGAGCTGGAACATGAAATCTACCTGCGCAGGATTCCCGTCGTTCTGACTTTTGAGGGTTGGGATGCAGCCGGGAAGGGAGGCGCTATTCGAAGGCTTGCCAAGGGGCTCGATCCGCGGGGCTACGAAGTAATTCCCGTTGCCGCACCCGGCAGGGTTGAATTGAACCATCATTATTTGTGGCGGTTTTGGAAGGTGTTTCCCAAAGGGGGCCATATTGCCATCTACGACCGATCCTGGTACGGACGGGTGACAGTGGAGAGACTGGAAGGTTTCTGCAGTGAGGAAGAATGGAAGCGCGCCTACGGGGAGATTAACGAAACCGAGGAACAATGGGCCAATTTCGGATCGGTAATCGTGAAATTCTGGCTGCACATCGATCGCGATGAACAATTGCGGCGTTTCCAAGCCCGGGAGATTAACCCCTACAAAAATTGGAAAATCACCGCGGAAGATTGGCGGAATCGGGAAAAGTGGAAGGAATACAAGGTGGCGGTTGAGGATATGATTCAACTGACCGACACCCCATTTGCCCCTTGGATATTGGTGGAGGCCAAAAATAAACGCTATGCCAGGATCAAGGTCATGGAATCTGTGGCCGAAGCATTGGAAGCTCGTCTATGAATTTACCCCCTTTGACCGAGTCGGCAGCCGCGGTTCCAACCAGCGCAATATGCACCCAAGGGACGTGGGCATATACGATCTTTTGGGCGACGGAAAAACCGAATTCTTCCTACCCGTCCAGGCCTTGAGGCCCAATTTTTGTTAGAACGGGCAAAACAGTCACTTTGCCAATCCAAGGGGTTCGGATGGACCCGGCCTTTAATTCGGAAGAAATCCAGCTAATTTGTTTATAACCGGTTTCACCTCGGCTTGCCCAGCCAGGTTCGTCCATTCGTTGGGATCCCTTTTGCGATGGTAGATTTCCTCGCTTCCGTCTTCATATCGTATGTAGCGGTACTGCTCAGTGGTCACGCTGTGATTAAATTTAAACAAAGTCGTAATAGCCGGGTGGTTCCATTTCCGGGTGGGCTTCTCAATTAGCGGTTTCAGGCTCCGGCCTTCATTTTTTTTGTTTTTGGGTAAGCCACAGAGGTCGACCAGGGTCGGATATAGATCGAGGAGGCTGACCACGCGGTCGCACACTTGACCCTTGGGCAATCCCGGACCGGCAATAATGAGCGGCACGCGGGTGGATCTATCCCAAAGCGTTACCTTTTTAAACAAACCTTTTTCCCCCAAATGATAACCGTGGTCGGACCAGAGGACGATGACGGTATTTCCGGCGTAGGGGGAGGAATCAAGGACATCGAACAGCTTTCCAACCTGGTCATCAACATAGGAGATACAGGCCAGATAAGCCTGAACGATGTTCTCCCACTCCTTGTTATCGATGGCCCATTCCGTGGTCGGGTATTGGGGTTCCCTGGCCACGGTTGAGGCAAACTCCGGGATGTCATTCCAGTCGTCCCTCTGGTAGGGAGGCAAATGCAAGGACTGGGTCGGGACCTGTTTATCGAACCATTTCTGCGGCACGAACCAAGGAACATGCGGCCGGAGAAATCCCACCATCAGAATAAACGGTTCCTGGTGCTTCTCCCGCAAGCGATCGACAGCCCATTGGGCGGTCTGGTAGTCGACGGTTTGTTCGTCCTTATCCGGCCAAGCCGCCCAATCCGTGCTCGTCTTCCCGCTCACCCATTTGTATCCAGGTTTGGGGCTTGGCCCAAAGGGTTGGCGCCCTCCCGAAAGGTCTACACTGCCCCTCGGAACGTGCTTGTGACAGATCTTACCCGCGGCCATGGTTTTGTAACCGTGATCGGCAAAATAGGCATGCAACAGTCGGGTCCCCTTTTCATGGGCCCTTTGCTCCAAAGTCTCGTCCTTCATATGTGTGCTGAACCCCAGCGATGTCGGGAGCATTCCCGCCATAAGGCTGGCCCGCGATGGCCCGCACAGCGGAAACTGGCAATGAGCATCCCGGAACAGGGTTCCGCGCCTGGCCAAGCGATCGATATGGGGCGTCCTGGCATCCGGATGCCCCTTCAGGCAAGCCGGCCAGTTGTTCAGGTCATCGATCGCAATGAACAAGACGTTGGGCCTGGAGGCGCCCCAAACAAATTGAGCGATGAAAGGGAACAAGAGCAACCCAACCAGCCATAGCGCTTTCATTTTCCAATTGAAACTGCTCCTGGGAAGGGGTCAAACGTGAATGGCGCTAAGTTAAGCGACTATTGGAATGTTCGATCATCTCAGAGAAGGAAGGGGTCAAGACGTAAAAAGTTATGCCTTACAGGGTCAGTCGTCTTGTAAAAGTGTATGGAGTACAACGGAATACAGTTTTTAAGACCTGACCCTTTTCTTTCGGAAGGCATCACTTTTCTACGGCATGACCCCGACTGGCGTCCATATTATATTCCTCTACAAACGCGCTTAACTAAGCGCCATTCGGGTCAAACGTAGAAAATAGAATTTTGCCTCATTGCCATCCCAGCCGAATCACGAAGGCAAGTATAATTCTATTTTCAACGTTTGACCCCTTCCCTTTTCCCCTGATAGGAAGTTGGCATGAAAATTTTAAATCTCGTCTGCTTGATCCCCACCCTGACGGCCTGGATACAAGCTCAATCGGCCGATGTTTACTTCGGCACCAGGAGCCAGGAAAGCAAAGGCATTTACCATGCCACCTTCGACACCGCATCGGGGAAACTGAGCCAAGCCACCTTGGCGGCGGAAATCGGCTCCCCTGGATTCCTGGCCATCCACCCCGATAAGGCCAAACTCTATGCCGTGGCCGACAAAGGAGAACCCTGTGTTGCATCGTATAAAATTGACCGGGACGGAAGCCTGAGCCCCATAAATACCCAACCCATTGGCGATGGGGGCGGAGCACACCTCGCGGTTCACCCTTCGGGAAAATTTTTGATCACCGGCCAATACGGCGGAGGATCTGTAGCGGTTTTCCCGGTTATGAGAAGTGGAGCTTTGGGAAAGCGGCGGCAGTTGATTGAGCACAAGGGCGGCTCCGGGGTGGTGGAAAAACGACAGGATGCGCCCCATCCCCATTGGACCGGGTACTCCCCCGATGGCCGATTCGCCTTCGTTCCGGATCTCGGCCTGGATCAGATCGTAATTTACCGGATTAATGGGAGACGTTCGACCCTTAAGCAGCATGGAGTCGCTCAATCCGTCCCGGGGGGAGGTCCGCGCCATATGCGTTTTTCCGTGGACGGCAAATTTATCTATCTCCTCAACGAGTTGACCCTTTCGGTAACTACCTTTGCTTACGATGCGGAAAATGGCAAGGTGGAGCGCAAAACCACCACCCCGGCCCTTTCCCAGGAAGTAAAGAGGACGGAAGCCTTTAATTCCGCCTCTGAAATATTGGTCCATCCGAACGGTCGATTCCTCTATTCGGCCAACCGCGGGGATGACACCGTAACAGTGTATCACGCCAATCCGGCTACGGGAAGGCTTCTGGTGCGGGAGGTGGAAAATGTCCGCGGTTCTTTTCCCCGCAACATCAATTTGGATCCGACGGGGAAGTGGCTTCTGGCGGCAGGACAGCATTCCAACACGGTGGCCGTTTTCTCCATCGATCCAAAAAGCGGCGACCTGACCTTCCAGACCGGCGCAGTCATAAACGTACCCGGACCCATCTGCATCCTATTCAGAAACTGAAAGTGTTCGGCCACACTAAACTACTAGGACCGTCCCTACTTTCCACCGGTTTTAATCGGCGCTTTCCGTTTGACCCCTTCTGCTTACCCAGTCTGAGAGCTTCTGTAGCTCATCCTGTATTTCTGCAATGGTCATCATAGTGTTTTGTCATGGTTTTGGGCCGGTGTATGGGGCGCATGAAATGGCAGCTGTGAGTCATACCTGAAAACACGATTCAACTAACCGGTAAACAATTTGTGTATTACACTGCCGGTATTGATCGTCGGTCTTTCGAGACGACCGCCTGTCTTGAACTCGAGATTTAAATGATTCAAGCCAATGGCATGCAATATGGATGCGTGTAAGTCGTGCACGTGGGCTTTTTCGGAGGCGGCCCATAGGCCCAACTCATCCGTAGAACCGATTACTTGTCCACCCCTGACACCGCCTCCGGCCATCCACATAGAAAATCCAAATGGATTGTGGTCGCGGCCGTTGCCTTTTTCACTCATAGGTGTGCGGCCAAACTCACCTCCCCAGACAACCAGGGTTTCTTGGAGCAATCCTCGCCGCTTTAAATCGGTAAGTAATCCGGCAATTGGAAGGTCTATCGATTTGCACAGTTTTGCTCCTATTGCTTCATGGTCTACATGGGTGTCCCAGGCGCTACCCGAGCCACTGTAAATCTGAACAAAACGCACCCCTCGTTCAATGAGTCGGCGAGCGAGCAGGCATTGCCGCCCAAAGGGCTCAGTAACTTCATGATCCATGCCATAAAGGGATTTCGCCGCCTCGTTCTCCTCAGACATGTCCACCGCTTCCGGTGCTTCCGCCTGCATGCGGAAAGCCATTTCATACGCATCGATCCGGGCCTCCAGTTCGTCATCAAATCCGTTTCGATTGGAATGTTTCCGGTTCATGCTTTGCAATAAGTCCAGTTTGTCTCGTTGGCGCATATCGGAGATCCCTTCGGGTGGTTTGAGATATTGAATCGGGATTGGGCCGTTTTCAAAGAGCGTGCCTTGATAAGTGGCCGGCATAAACCCGGTTCCCCAATTCCTGACCCCACCATGCGGCAATTTTTCGCGGTCCTTTAAAACTACAAAGGAGGGTAAATTTTGATTCAGGGATCCAAGCCCATAGACGGACCAGGCCCCGAGAGAAGGCCGTCCGCCCAGAATGGATCCGGTGTTCATTTGGCAGACTGAGCCCACATGGTTTAAGCCATCCGCCCAACAGGACCGAATGACGGCAATGTCGTCCACATGCTTGGCAATGTTTGGAAGCCAATCCGAAACCCAGAGCCCGCTTTCACCATGCTGCTTCCACTCTCGCGGTGAACCCATCAAGGGTGAACCTTGCACTCCCATGGGGGTGATGGGTTCTTTGAAACTTTTTGGCAGGCGTTGTCCGTCTAATTCATTGAGTAGCGGTTTTGGGTCGAAGGTATCGAGATGACTCGGCCCGCCTTCCATAAACAAAAAGATGACTTGCTTGGCTGTTCCGATGTGATGCCCCGGTTTCGGGGCCAATGGGTTCAAGGGCGTGGCAAAAGCTTTTTCCAGGCCAAGCATACCGGCCAGCGCTAGTCCTGCTATACCTCCTCCGGCTCGCATGATAAAATCGCGGCGAGATACGGCCGGCTGCCAATGGGGTAGTTGCTGGTGATGGTTATTGCGGTAATACTTCATGGCGGGGGGTCAATTGATATAGAGAAATTCGTTCGTGTTAATCAGCACATGGCAGAAATCGGCCCAGGCACCTTCAGGTGATTCGGAATCTGCATCTGCCGCTTCGAGGAAGCGTTGCACTTCTTCCAATTCCCTTGTCTCGGGAGCTCTACCCAAGGCAATGCGAAAGGCCTTCTTAATGCGGTTTTCGGTATTCTTTGCTTCACAGTTCATCATCACCTCGGCGAATTTTTCCGCCCGCGACAACGCCCAGGGACCGTTGACTAAGGCCAAAGCCTGAATGGGGGTGGTCGTTACATCGCGCATGTGACAACTATTGTGCAGATCCGGCGTATCAAATTTGTTCATCAGGGTCCGCAGCTTGTTGCGTTTGTTCACTACGTAAATCGAACGCCTGGCTGATGTTTCCTCTGATACGGCAGGTCCTCCCATTTCCATATTGAGCTCCCCGCTGACAAACAACATCGAGTCACGCAACTGTTCGGCATCCATGCGCCTGACCGGCATGCGCCAGAGCAATTTATTTTTGGGATCTTTCCTTTCAGCCTGTTTGTAATTCGGCCTTACCGAGCCTTGACGATATGTCGCAGAAGTCATGATCAAACGGTGCATGGATTTAAGACTCCATTCCTCTTGGACAAATTTCCGGGCCAGCCAATCCAGCAATTCCGGGTGAGTTGGCCGTTCGCCAAGAATTCCGAAATCATTACTCGAGGAAACAATTCCGGTTCCAAAATGCCACTGCCAAAGCCGATTCACAATAACCCGGACGCTCAAAGGATTTTCTCCGCTGGTCAGCCAATTGGCGAGGGCCGCCCTGCGGCCGGTAGTTTCCGGATTGTTTTTTATCCGGTCGATTTTGGCATCACCTGGATCCAGAACGGAAAGATACCCGGGCAAGACTGGTTCTTTGCCTGGTTTGGATTCCAAATAGGAGACCGGAGGAGTCCCTCCGATATCCTGGACAGCTGCAACCTTTTCCAATTCCTCAGGTTTGTAGCTATCGTATTGGACGAGTTCTTTTTTGAGTTCCTGCCATCGATCCTTATTTTCATTTTTGATCAGCCCTTCGAAACCTGTTTCGGTGCGATAGTTTAGCATCTTTGAAGCGAAACGAGTTAACTGTTCCTCATAAGGCGTAGGCTTCTCCTTCTGCATTATTGCCTGCATATAGGGAGGAAGCTTACGGAAGGATTCGGTCCATTTGGCATGCCAGGCATCCCGCTTAAGCGTAGCCATTTCGTTGCGAATGGGAGCGGTCATAATTTCCCATTCAGCTAATGCTTGTTCATAAGCTTTAACCTCCCCCTGGTTGCCCAGCCGAACGTCTTCCCAAGGGGAAACGGCTGCGAAGAATGAGCGAAATCGATAATAGTCTTTTTGCGTTACGGCGTCGAACTTGTGGTCGTGGCAGCGGGCGCATTTCATGCTCATTCCCAAGAAGACATCCCCCGATACATCGGCTATATCATCCAGAATAGCTTCCCAGTGCCTTCTCATGTCCGGTTGATTGTCTTCGTAGGGCCACAGGCGCAAAAAGCCGGTTGCTTTTTTTGCCTCATCGTTTTCCGGATACAACTCGTCCCCCGCAATTTGTTCCTTCACAAAAAGGGCGTACGATTTTTCCTGATTAAATGATTGTATGACGTAGTCGCGATACCTCCATGCTTCCGGTCGAAGCACATCCGATTTAAAACCATCCGAATCGGAACCGGACCAGGTCCAGCCAGTGGCGTGCGTAGCGCTCACCGTAATGGGGTGAATTCAGTAGGCGGTCAATTAGCTTTTCATAGGCATCCGGTGCTGGGTCCTCCACGAAAACTTCAATGTCTTCCAGTGTCGGCGGGATTCCCAGTAAGTCCAGACTGGCGCGGCGAATGAAGGTGCGGCGATCCGCTTCTGCCGCCGGTGTTAATTTGTTTTCTTCGAGTCGGCGGAGGATAAAGGCATCGATTGGATTGCGGACCCATCGAGAGTTTTTGGCTTTCGGCGTTGCGGGCTGCGAGATCGGCTGGTAGAATCAATAAGATCTCTCCTCTTCAGTAAACTGTGGGGCGCCGGAAGAGGAAATCAGCAAGCCGCAAGGCCATGAAAATAGGCTGACAAAGAAGAGCCGCCTCAAGTTAAACAGTTTGAAATCTTTTCCGGTCATTTTTTAAGGCCCGAATTTTCGTGGGAAAATAGTGGTTTATCCACCATTGTTGGGCACCTCTATCCTTCCATAAAATTCGTTTTATGTCAAATTTTTACCGAAATAGTGAAACTATTAGCCCGCATATCTCAGCTCTTGAAGATGGAATTGGATACAGTTCGACAAATTCTATCGAGCCACGGTAAAAAGCATAATTCCTTTCTCAATGCACCTCCTTCGCACCATCTTTCTTGTACTCTTACCTCTCCTCGCTGTTGAGGCGGAGGAGCGGGTGGCCTGGACTACTTCGCAAATCAAAGGCTCCCCAGAACCCCCGCCGCCCTACTCCGCCGAGGTCATTTGGCCGCATATCACCTTTGACGAGGGATTGGACCTCACCCTCCTCGAATCCGAAGAGCGGTTGTTTGTTACCGAAAGATTTGGAAAAATTTGGATGCTGCCAGCCGACCTGAGCGCTCGTCCGGAAAAGGCGGAATTGGTGGCTGATCTCCGGCTGTTCATTCCGGAGTTCCGCTTTGTCTATGGTTTGACCTTTCACCCGAAATTCCGGGAAAACCGGGAATTGTTCGTGTTCTATACGGTTGATAGTTCCGAGGACGAATTGACGACCCGGGTCAGCCGATTCCGAATGGATGACCGGCTTAACATAATTCCTTCCAGTGAGGAACTTATCGTCACTTTTGGCGGCGGTGGTCACAACGGCGGCGATGTCCAATTTGGGGCCGATGGCATGCTCTATTTTCCCGTGGGGGACCTGGCACCCCCCTCCCCGCCCGATCTGCACAACGATGGACAAAATATGCGCACACTGGCATCCACTATTGTGCGCATCGATGTCGACCGAAAGGACCCAGGTCTGGCCTACCACATTCCCGAGGATAACCCGTTTGTGAATCACGAGGGAGTTCGGCCGGAAATTTGGGCATTCGGATTTCGCAATCCCTGGAAGATGTGTTTCGACCCCGTTTACGGCGACATTTGGACCGGTGACGTGGGTTGGGAATTGTGGGAAATGGTGTATCGGGTGGAAAAAGGAGGCAACTACGGTTGGTCGATTATGGAAGGACCCACTCCCACCAAGCCCGACCAGCCGATGGGGCCGGCATCGATTTCTCCACCCACGTTGTATTATCCGCATACTGAAGGGGCATCAATTACCGGTGGCTTTTTTCCCTCCAGTTCCCGGCTCCCTGCCCTGAAAGGTAAATATATCTACGGCGATTATGTGACTGGAAAGATTTGGGCGCTGGAATGGAATGGGAAACGGGTGGTAACCAATGAGCTAATTGCGGATACCCGAAAAAAGATCGTAACATTCGGGAAAGACCTGGAGGGAGATCTAATCTTTATGAACCACCCGAAGGAGTCCCGACTTTACCAGTTGGTGCCCAATCCAAAAACCGGTGCGACGAACTATTTCCCCAAGCGGCTCAGCCAAACCGGTATCTTTAGCAATGTGACCAGGGAGGAAACCAATCCCGGAGTTTACGCCTTCTCCATCCAGGCGCCCATGTGGCAGGACGGTTACCAGTCTCGTTACTGGATTGGTATCCCGGGAAAAAGCCGGTTCATATCGCAATGGATTGAGAACGGGGGAATACCCCTCATCCGCTGGGAAACCTCGCCCGGGACCGTGGTGGTCAAAACCATACATTCAGGTCATACTCGCATCGAAACCCAAATCCTTCACTTCGATGGCTATTGGAACGGGTACACCTATGGGTGGAACGATGATCAAACCGACGCAACCCTGGTCCCCAAAGAGGGTTTGGATACCATAATCGCCGGCAAACCCTATCGACTACCAAGTCGGGATGAATGTATTCGCTGCCACGGTAGCAACTTCAATTGGACCCTGGCGTTTTATCCGTCCCAACTGATTCGGGAGGGCCAAATGGACCGATTTTATAAACTCGGAGTGGTTGATGAAAGGTTTGTGAAAATGGGCCGAAAGCATCCGCTTGAAAATCCCTACGATGAATCGGCCAACTTGGATGAGAGATCCCGTTCCTGGTTACATACCAACTGTTCCCACTGTCACCGACGCTCAGGCGGAACCAGTACCACTACCCAAATGAACATTTCGGCCCCGAATCACCTGATGGCCCTGATCAACACTCTCCCCACCAAAGGTTATTTTGGCTTGGAAAAGGCCCCCTTGATCGATCCCGGAGATCCCTATCAGTCGGTTTTGTATTACCGAATGGCCACCAAAGGCGCCGGGCATATGCCCATGGTCGGAGCAAAAACCCTCGACCGGAACGGGATGCGCCTGATACATGACTGGATCCGTGCCCTCGACCCTTTAACCCCCATCGCTGAGGCTTCAATGACGCCGAAAAACATGGAGGAAGCCCTCGCTCTCTACCATAAGATCCAGACCGGAGTATTATCGCAGGCGGAAATCAAGCGTGCCATCGCCGCCTGTCTTAACCACCCTGATCCCTTCGTTATCAACCTGTTTGCAGGATTTTCGCCGCCCTGAATTACCCCTTCGATTAATACTGGATCAGTCACCGGGAACCTCCCGCTGCCATTCCTCCGGCTTAACCCTCATATCGCTGTCGTCCCGGCAGGTTGCGCGTAATGGTTCCAATTGTTCATGAAGCCGTTTTTGTGGCTGTGTTTGCCGGTTTGAATGACCGCGCGGCTGGGCCCACAAATGGAATTGGTGCAAAAGCTGTTCAAGGAGTGACATGGGCATCGTTGACACCGTCCAGGATTTCACAATCCTCAAGACATGGCCAAAAATTTATATGGAGACGCTTTGGTTCCGTGCAGCACATCTCCCATGACCGGATTCTTCCGTAACGGGAAATGCGATACCTGTGCCGATGATTCCGGTATGCATACCATCTGCGTCCAGGTAACCGAGGAATTTCTGCAGTTCAGCCGGCAGCGTGGGAACGATCTTTCCACCCCTCAACCGGTGCTTTATTTCCCCGGATTGAAACCGGGGGATTTCTGGTGTCTGTGCCTGGCCCGTTGGGTGGAAGCCTACAACGCCGGCCTTGCCCCCCGAGTGAAACTCGAATCCACCCACGCTTCAGTAATTGAATTCATCGACCTGGAAATCCTGGAGAGGTTCGCCGTAACGGTATAATTAGTGGAGAGTGGAGAGTGATTAGCCTTCAGCCTTTTGTGGTTATTTCCTATTTCCCAAATCCTGTGCAACTTGTCCTGCCGTAGCCCCCAGGCGTAGCAGGATCCATGTTTCATTCATGTATTTGAATAGGGTCACAACATCCGTGCCCATCCGTGTAACCGGTCCTTGCGTAGCAGCCTTTAGGCGAAGCGGGATCCGTGGTTAAATCGCTCCTCAGGATTTCTTCTCGCGAAGGTCGCCAAGATTTTTTTTTAGACTTCTCTTTCTTTGCGCCCTTAGCGAGCTTTGCGAGAGTCAAATAAATTAGTGGAGAGTGATTAGTATAATATTACTCAGTGTCCTCGGTGGTTAATCCCTTCAAGATAAATTTCAACGGCGTTGGGCAAACATCCATTTCCACAATTCGGGGTCGCGGTAGGCCTTCTCCCAGGCGTTGTGTTTTACATCGGGATACTCGGTGTACTTTATATTTCCTCCCAACTCCTTGATGGACCGAAACATTCCGCGGGAAAAGTCCACCGGCACAGCGTTATCCAAGGCGCCGTGAAACAACCACATGGGGACTCGGGTAAAGCGGTCCGCCTCCTGCTCGGCCCATCCTCCACACACCGGAACTGCCGCCGCCCACATTTCCGGACGGGCATACACAACCCCAAAACTGCCAAATCCACCCATGGATAGGCCCGTCACATAAAGCCTGCTCCGGTCAACCGGATAAGCAGCCATTACTTCCTCGACCAGACCGAGGACGAGATGATCCACGGGCGGTCGATTACGGCTCGACCGGGTGAGCGACTTGCTGCGAGACCATGTATTGGGTCCCGGGCACTGGGGGACGAGGTAAAAGGCGGGGTATTGACCTCGCACCGTTTCTGAGGCCAGATGCGATGGAACCCCGGCGTCGATAAGGTTGCGGATGTTGGCCGACCCGCGTCCGCCGCTGCCGTGTAAAAACAAGACCAAGGGATAAGATTTTGCCGGGTCGTATCCGGCCGGTTTTAAAATTTGGTAATGCAGGGTCTCGCCCGATTCACCCGTATAGGCGCCCGGCTGGAAGTCACGGTAGAGAGCGCTCTGGGATCTCCAGGCCAAATGCTCGATGAGGAACGCTTCCGGGGATGAAAATCGAGTCTGGGGTCCGGGATAATCCAGCGTCACCTCCACCCCGGCCTCCAGGAGCTTGTACTGCATGGCAATACCGAAATTGACGTGGTGAACTTTCCAACCGGATGGATTATTCTCCGGGATGGGATCGTCCGGCTTCATGTTGTAGCGCATATAAACGGGAGGATCATCGGGACTGATGTGGTTTATTACGGACACTTCCTCGATCAATCGCGTCCGTTCCTCCCCTTCCTCATCCAGGTAATCGGATATCTCCCGGTGCGGTTTTTCGTAACCGGGAATATTGGCCGTCCACCAATCCAGATCCATAGTGCTTTGGCAGCCCTGAAGGGCAACACAGGCCAGTCGGGACGATTCCCGCGCCAGGGGATCCTCGCTATTGGGATCGGCCATGTCGTCGTGCCAAGCCAAATAAGCGGACAATTGGGCCCCGGCCGATCCCCCCCAAGCGCCGATGTATCGCGTATCGATACCCCACTCCCCGGCTTTGGAACGGAGAAACTGAATGGCTCTGGCCACATCGTGGTGGGCAGCGGGCAACTTTGCATGTTCCAGTAATCGATATTCTACCGATGCGACGTTGATACCCGCGGCCAACAGACGGTTCACGGTGGCAGCATTGATCCTGCTTTTACTGCCCCCTCGAAAACCTCCTCCGTGGATGTAAACGGCCAGCGGGGCCCTGGCTCCCGTATCTGCCCGCCAGAAATCGAGCGCCTGGTTGGGATGCTCCCCATAGGAGACGTCGGCCCTGGTGGCCGGCGGCGGGTCCGGCCGAGGGCTCTGCTGACCATGGCCGGTAGAAAAAGGCAATAGGCTAATCCCTAGGATTAAGGAAAGTTTCAGGCGGATCTCCATGGCAAAAAATTTTGTGATTTTCAATGAAGGGGTCAAACGTAGAAAATAGAATTATCCCAGCCTCATTGCCAAAGTGATTCTGTTGGAATGGCACTAAGTTAAGCGACTTTTGGAATGTTCGATCATCTCGGAGAAGGAAGGGGTCAAGACGTAAAAAGTTATGCCTTTCAGGGTCAGTCGTCTTGTAAAAGTGTATGGAGTACAACGGAATACAGTTTTTAAGACCTGACCCTTTTCTTTCGGAAGGCATCACTTTTCTACGGCATGACCCCGACTGGCGTCCATACTATATTCCTCTACAAAGTCGCTTAACTAAGCAGCATTCTCGTTTGACCCCTTTAGCTAGGGGGCCTGGCATTGATAAAGCAGGTATCCCAGGCCGGCTCCAAACCCGAGTCCGTAACCGGCCCCCCACAAAAGGCGCCCCAGGGATTCCCCCACCAGGAAATAACCTTCACCTCCGAGATAATAACCCAGGGTATGCAACATGAAAACCACCCCGCAATTGGAAAGAAATCCCTGGGGCTTTCCCCTTCCCACAACGCGCTGAAGGATCCAAGTAAGAGCGGCAATTCCGACAGCCGATCCAAACAAGTCCGCCTTGTATTTCCCCTCCAACCCAAACCAGAAAATACACCAGATAACGGCGTATGCGAGAAAGGCAAAAGCAAAGATGACGGAAAATCGAAAGGTTGCGCCCCTGGTGGCAACCAGTCGGCTCAGGATCGGGCCGGAAAACACGATATAGGTAAGGGCGATAAGGGCAAACATGGGTCCAGCCCCGGGCGCTAATCGAAAGGCCCAAATGGAGAAGGCAACGACACTCAACACACCGAAACCCAAGCTGCCGTACAACATCGACAGGAGGGATGAACTTAAAGGTTTCATAAGCAATCAGTTTTTACCCGCAATTTTCAATTTTTAGCCCGCATTTCTCGTAACAACTCAGGTCTCCATAACCTGGATAGTCGGAAAGCATGAGAATGATATTGGGCTTTGCTTCAAGGATAAAGGCAGAAGGATAATAAGAAGAAACGAGAAAATTTTCCTGGGATGGTGATTGAGAGAACTGTAGGAGGGGGTTTATCCCCCGATTGCGGTGAGGCCATTTGGAAGATCGGGGGATAAACCCCCTCCTACAGTTGTGAAATATGTTATCAATAAAACATCCATGCGGACGATTGTTCAGGATACCTGAGTAGTTACAATTCGATCGAGAATTCAGAAGACGTCCAGGAGTTCGACTTCAAAAATCAAAACCGTATTTGGGGGAATATCCTTACCCGATCCCCGCGTTCCATAACCGAGATGGCTGGGTAGGAATAACCGGGCTTTCCCACCCATACGTATATTCATCAACCCTTCACGAAATCCCTGCACCACCCCGTTTAGCCTGAACTTGGCCGGTTTTCCTCGCTTTATCGAGCTGTCGAAAAGGGTGCCATCAATCATCCAACCCTGGTAATCCACCACCACCGAGTCGTCTATGGTAGGTAAACGGCCGTATCCCTCCACCAACATCTCAATTTGCAAGCCGCTTTCCTTAACTATGACCCCTTTCCGTTTGGCGTTTTCCGCCAAGTAATCCTTATTTGCCTGAATAACCGGATCTACCGGACGCCCACTTATAATCCCGCTACCGGGCTGTTGGTCCTGGGCCAGGTTAGTCAAACCAATCCCGCAAATCAGACCCGCAACCATAATTTTTTTGACCATGCTTCAAAGCTTTAGCCGATTTCACGCTACGACAAGTCTGAAGTTTGACCGGAGGGATGGAGGGAAGGGGTCAAACGTGAATGGCGCTTAGTTAAGCGACTTTGTAGAGGAATATAGTATGGACGCCAGTCGGGGTCATGCCGTAGAAAAGTGATGCCTTCCGAAAGAAAAGGGTCAGGTCTTAAAAACTGTATTCCGTTGTACTCCATACACTTTTACAAGACGACCGACCCTGTAAGGCATAACTTTTTACGTCTTGACCCCTTCCTTTTCCGAGGTAGCCATATGTTCGAAAAGTTGCTTAACTAAGCAGCATTCACGTTTGACCCCTTTTTTACGAACTTGAATCGCGCGAGGCGGTTTTGGACACTAACCTCAATGCGCTTCCCCCATCCCCATGCCCTAGCCCGCATATTGCATGAATCTTCTACTGCGCTCCGGAATCCCGGCATTGGTGCGGACTTCGCTGGATTCACGACTTCACAGGGTGTCGACCCAGCTTCACCCGCGAATCGGCACAAAGCCCACACCAGCACTCGATCTCCGTTCGCTCGCTACGAATTTCATGCAATATGCGGGCTAGTCTTTCTATGGATTGCCACCGGCCCAGGTTTGTTTGGGAAGGCTGGAGATGACCGACTCGATAATTATACCGAGTGGGGCATTTACCGAGGCGACAAGAAGGCCAACCAATACGCCGAACTGGCCCAGATCCACGCGGCCAATGTCCACACCCTGCAGCCCGCTTGGGAATACCGCACCGGTGATGCCAACGAAAAATCCAACATGCACAGCAATCCCATCGTGGTGGACGGACTGATGTATTTTACTACCCCAACCCTGCGCGCGGTAGCCGTCTCCCCCGGAACGGGCGAGGAAGTCTGGGTCTTCAAGGCGGAGGATCATCATCCGGAAGGAAGGGTGTTCCGCGGTCGAAGCCGAGGGATAGTCTATTGGGAATCAGGCGACGATAAACGCCTCTTCCATGGGGTGAAAGACCGCATTTACGCCATAAATGCAAAAACCGGGGAGCTGATCCGGTCCTTCGGTGATGGAGGCCATATCGACCTTCGTCAACACCTGAGGGTAGACCCCGAAACGGCTTCCGTGGAAGTGACCAACCCCGGCGTTGTCTACAAAAATTTTCTCATAGTGGTGTCCCGGGTTCCGGAGGGTTACGATTCCACCCCCGGCCACATCCGTGCCTTCGACACGGTAACGGGAAACTTCAAATGGATATTCCACACCATACCCCAAAAAGGGGAATTCGGCTACGATACCTGGGAGTTCGTCGAGGGGGAAAAATACGGCGGGGCCAACGCCTGGGGCGGTCTGACTGTGGATGAGGAACGGGGCTGGGTTTTCGGCGCCACCGGTTCTCCCTCTTTCGACTTTTACGGCGGAAACCGCAAGGGCATGAATTTGTTTGGCAACTGTGTCCTAGCCCTGGATGCCACCACTGGAGAACGTCAATGGCATTATCAAACGGTACACCATGACCTGTGGGATTACGACAACCCGTCCGCCCCGGTTTTGGTAACGATCGATTACGGAGACAGGAAAAAGGATGCCGTGGTTCAGTTTACCAAAATGGGGCTGACCTTTGTTTTGGACCGCGATACGGGGGAACCCCTCTTTCCAGTAATAGAAACTCCGGTCCCGCCCTCGACCATCGAAGGGGAAGAAGCCTGGCCCACTCAACCCATTCCTACAAAACCGGCCCCGCTCAACCGCCTGGGATTTTCCGAGGCAGATCTCACCCAGATTTCCCCGCGAAAGCACGCTTATGCCAAGAGCATCCTGGATAAATTTCTCCTAGGACCCTTATACACCCCGCCGTCTGAGGCGTTCACCATCGTCCAACCCTCAACCCTGGGAGGAGTGGAATGGCACGGCGGTTCATTCGACCCCTACAGCAATATCATTTACGTAAACGGCAACGATGCCCCGGGCTACAGCAAATTGACCAAACCCTACGAACCGGTCGGCGGGGAAACCCAATCCGATCAGCCATCCAAATTGCGCTACCTTTACCAAGGCTACGGATTTTTGACGGATCCGGAAGGCCATCCCATAATCGATCCCCCCTGGGGAACGTTGACGGCTATCGATCTGGCCAGCGGCAACTTCGTCTGGAGAATCCCCCTGGGGGAATATCCCGAATTGGCCGAGCGAGGTTTTCCCAATACCGGGACCCCCAACTTTGGAGGGGCAGTCGCTACGGCGGGCGGGTTGATATTCATCGCGGCAACCATCGACGAAAAGATCAGGGCCTTTGAAAAGAGTCGGGGAAAACTCCTGTGGGAATACCAACTCCCGGCCGCAGGATACGCCACCCCCAGCGTCTACATGCACGAGGGTCGTCAGTACCTGGCCATCACCTGTGGAGGGGGAGGAAAAAATGCCACCAAATCCGGCGATTCAGTAATGGCCTTTGCCCTGCCGGAAAACCTGTTGTCGGCTCGGAAAGTAGCCTCCTACCCCAAGGCGGACCGAGAGGGCTGGATCAATCTCTTCGATGGGAAAACCCTCAACGGATGGGTCCACATGAACGGATGGCACACCTACACCGTGGAAGACGGCGCCATCGTGGGGAGAACGGCCGAGGGCAGCCAAAATTCCTTCCTCTGTTCCCTGCAGGAGTTTGACGATTTCGAACTGGAGGTGGAAACCATGGTGGACGCTATCACCAACCAGGGCATCCAGTTTCGGTCCTCCGTCCGCCCGGTCAGCCAACGGAACCATCCCAGTTGGCGAGCCGGACGCGTTTGGGGACCGCAGGTGGAAATTCGCCGCGGCACGGGAAAGATTATCTCGGGGATACTTTACGGAGAAGCCTTGGGAACGGGTTGGCTTTCTTCGACCGAGGAAAGAAAGGACGACCGCGACTTCTTCATAGCGGAAGGGTGGAACAAGATTCGCCTGGTGGCGGACGGGCCACGGCTGCGGACCTGGGTGAATGGCCACTTGGTGGAGGATCTTGTGCGCGAAGATGTCTACCAAACCCACCCAAAAGGGTTCATCGGCCTGCAGGTCCACGGAATTCAGGGCAAGCGCCAGTTTGTCATGAAATGGCGCAATATCCGGCTCCGGCCATTGTAATAATGGCAGAGATCATCGCGGGGACCATCTCCAGTGCCCTGTTGGCGTCCACAAAATCGGGGAAGGTTCAGGACTACCCTGTTGGGCCATCTCCCCCCGTTACGATGTTTACCTCCACCACCAAGTCGAATCGTGAGTGCGTGGTTAGAGGTCGCAGTTTATTTATGTTCGATCCTTCCAGGAGTCGGGATGTCTTCGGAAGTGCATCAAGGCCGAGATAACAATTTTTCCACCATCGATAGAATAAATTAATCCGTAAGGGAAACGGCGCATTCTGCAACGACGTTGATTTTCTGAAATTGGATTCCAAGCCTTAGGATGGCGGTCTATTCGTGCAATTGTTCTCTCAACTTCATCCAGAAATTCGAGACCTAGACCAGGAACAGCCTCTTCGTAAAACTCAACCGCTTCGACAAGCTCTAATTTGGCTGGTGAAAGAAATCGATAATTCACTTTCCATAGCATTCACGAAGCTCACGGATAACTTCGCTTCCCTCCTCGGCCCCTATTTCACCTTTTCCATACGCTCCTTGGCGCAAGTCGGCTTCTTTTGCCCATGCTGATTCGATTTCACGTGTCTCGTCATTATCCAAGCTATCAAGTAATGCTTCCGCTAGGAGAGCCCGCTCTCTTGTCGGTAGGCGAAGCGCTTCCTCTTTTAAAATAACTTCATCCATACTCAGATCCTAGAATCACATTTCTATCGAGCAAGAAAACAAAAAACTACTGTTAGGAGTTGTTAGGGAAAATACCCATGTGCCTCTCGAAAACAATATCCGTGCTTATCCGTGTAATCCGTGGTTAATTTAAAACGTTTAGGCCTCGACATGAAAACCGTACACCTGATCCGCCACGCAAAATCGAGTTGGAAAGATCTTTCGCTCACCGACGTGAAACGACCCCTCAATAAACGGGGCGGAAAAGCCTGCCGGCTCATGGCTGAGCCCATCCTGCGGGCGGGATGCAGTTTCGACAAGGTGTACTGCAGCATCGCTCAACGAGCCCAAATGACCATCGAAGGCATCAGTCGGGCCCTGGAAAACTGCGCAATCGAATGGGAATTGGATGGCTCCCTCTACACTTTCAGCAGCCACAACTTATTCCAACGGTGCCGCGAATTGGACGATTCCCTGAATGATGTGGTTTTAGTCGGACACAATCCGGCCATGACCGAATTTTGCAATATCATGGGAAACCGCACCATCGCAAACCTGCCCACCTGTGGATACGCACAACTGAGATTTCCCCAAACCACCTGGGAAGGCCTTTCCCCCGGAAGCGCGGAAACAGTTGCCTTTCTGACCCCAAAGACTATTCGTTAACCTGCCGCAACCGCTTCACTTGCGCTTCAACCAGCGTTTCACCCATAATTTTTCACCATGTCCCCGCATCGTCATTTAACGTTATGGGTCCTGTGCCTTTCCTTGGGTTATTCCCTTTTGGGGCAGTCGGATGACGAAGGACCGATGCTGGGGGAAGTCATCGATCTGGAACCCTTTGTCATTCATGCCGGTGAGATTGACGTCATCGATGGCATCACCGGGGAAGAATATACTGCCGGGAATTCGGTGGTATGGGGGTTCGCCGACAGCATGAAGGATTTACTCCTCAAATATCACCACAGGTTGTTGGTGGATGAAGCCCGCTTCCTGAATGAATACTTGATTGAGGGAAGGAAATTTTCAAAAGACCTGGCTACGCTGGCCGACTCCTTCGGCATAAGGAACTTCCGGCTGAACAAGGAAACGAGGAGATTAAGGGAAAGGTCTATTCTCTACCGCCTCAGCACCAAACCGTTTTTTCGCATAAATGCCCTCATCGTATGGGATAGGGATAGACTCGATCAGATGTACCCCGCCCTACCCCAGAGCAAATATGTTCGTGACATACGTTTCAATCCATCGACCGAGGTCTGGGAAAGACGGGTGACCACTCGCTGGGAGGTCAGTTTCACCCAATACAACCAAAAAGGCAGACCGACCAAGGGCCACTATATCCTGAAGGAACAGGGGTTGAACCTCGATACCAACGAGGGTTTCCATTTTGTCAGTGATAGTCTCCCCGGACAAGTGCCTCCCAACGCATTTGAGGAAGTGGAAATAACTTACCCCATTTTCTTTTCTTCAAAAAAACCGGTCCAGGAACAAGTCAAGCGCTTGCAGCACCTTTTCATACAAAACCTCTATTGCATATACGATCCGTTCAGTTGGAAGGCCCGCCGCCAAACGCACTTTCGCGGAGGTTTTTCCGGCGACCTGACCCGCCATTTTGAGAAACAGGGTTACCGGGTTACCGACCGCGATTGGTTCAACCCTGTGCTTTGCAATTTACTGAACGATGTCATCACTATCCAATACCATGGGCTCTCCGAAATCTACCAGTTGCATACTTTTAAATCCTTCCAACTCTCTGAGAATATTCTGGGCAATGGATTGGATCTGCTCAATTGGAACAAAGGTGAAAAGCGCGTGGGTCAACACAATGCCCCCTCCCGCAAAACACGTTTGAATTTCAATAGTCCGGGTGGAGCCCGGTTTGTGGCGCTCGACGCCTATATGCGCTACACCGACAAGTTTCTCAACGCATTGCGGGACAACTTGACAAACAACACCCGGAAAAAGAGGACAGGTCGCAGTGTAATTGAGCAAACCATCAAGGAAGTCTCCGGGACTCCGTTCGACGTTTACCGGAAAAATGCGATCAAAGCCCAGGTGGAGATCATCGAAAAATACCGGAATGATTGGGGTTCCTCAGCGCCAAAATAGAGTCGGATCGGTAGGATCGCTGTTCCTTTCTCATTCTTCATCCGGCAAAGACAATAGAACCAGTCCCGGCTCAAACGCGTCTAGCCCGCATATCTTACAAAATTGGTAGCGAACGCACGAAGCCCCGTCGGGGTCATTCCTTGCAATCGATTCTGCTGATAAACCCCCTTATTCTGTTGGCAGTTAGATTGCATGACGGCGACCAATTTCCATCGGCCCTTGCCGTTGGATCGGGCCATTTTCTTCACAGAAGGGCGCAGCAAGGCAATCCCGCCGCTTTTGAGCCACTCTACCATCCCAAAAGGACCTTCGGAAGTCCAAAAAGCCGGCTCTAGGCCGCTTTTATCGGTTCTCGGCACTGCCACTGCACAAGCCGGAGCCAACGGTTGATGTTAACCGCTGCACCCTGCAGATAATTGGCCAAGGCGGTCTTGGCCAACCCTCGGTAGCGGGTGCGGCGAGCCCCCTGTCGGGTCAACTCACTGATGCTGCCCTCAATCGCAGCGCGCCGATGCATCTTGAGCTTGAAGGCATCCGTTTTCATCTCCCGGCGGCGTTGCTGAAGCAGATCGTGGTGCAGGCCCACGCTCAAATGCCGCCGGCCGTCTTGGCGCTTGGTACATTGCTTTTGCAGGCAACAGGTGTCGCATAAGCTGCCCCATTCGAAGCGCAGATAAACTCTGTCCTGGTGACTGTCATTGATCAAACTGCATTGTCTGCTGGTATGACCCGCTGGGCAGATGGCCCGGCGCTTAGCCACATCGACATCAAACTCGGTGGCATCGAAGATGGTTTTGTTCGCATTGCCCGGAGGGCGCGCCGGTCCCACCAGTTCGCGTTCTTGTTGCTTGGCCTCGGCCAGGGTGTCATCGCTGACGTAACCAGCATCAACGTAGAGTTCGCAAGGAACATTATCATGATGCTGCGCCTGTGCTTTTAGCACCCGTTGCATGCCCTCAAAATCACTCGTAATGGCTTCAGTGGTGGTGACCTCCAGCAAAAATTGCTCGGTCGGTTCTCCCTTTTTCTTGGGCTTATCACAGTCCGGCACGCTCTCGGCCACTTGAGCCTTGTAACCGATCCAGGTTTTGGTTTTAGCCGAATCCTTCGCACTCCATTGCGCCTCCGCATCATGGGGGTTTCGTACCGTGCCGCTTTTCTGGCGCTTGCGCACCGTGAGCTTTTCACCGCACACCTCATACTGCTCCTCAAAAACCCGCTTCAACAACAGCGCTTTGGCGTGATGGCGGATCTTGGACGGTTGTCGGCCCAGCCATTCGAGCACGACCAGGACATCGCGGCCGGTCCTCTCGGCTTGCTTGGCCACCTTCTCTTTGCTCAGCCGGTGCCAGGGCAACTCACTTTCACAGTATCGCTCGCGATACTGCCGGTAATTGTCCAATGACTCGGCTAATCCCCAAAGGCCTACCTGCTCGATGAAAAGGCGAAGGGTTTCGCGCATACATTCCAGATAGCTCATCTTGGCCACGCATCCAAAAACATGGGTCGAGTCGAGCCGTTGTCGGCCACCCTTGCGTACCAGCCCCTCCGCCCCCAAGGCATCGAGAATGGCATCAAATCCAACCCTCTGCATCCCCCCATCAACCAAGCGTTGGCGGAACTTCACCAGGGTGGTGGGATGGAACCCCTTTTCATCAACCTCCAAGTCCAAAGCATACTTCCAGCCCAGATGCATATCTACATGCTCCAAGGCTTTTCTGTCCGGCAACTTTTCGATGAATTGCAAAAGGCTCACCCCCAACACCAGCACCGGCTCCACCGCAGGGCGCCCATTATCCTGACAATACAACGCGCACAGTTGCTCGCGCTTGGCCTGCAGGACGGGCAAAATCTTCTCGCGAAAGAGCCGATAACGGTTGGATGGATCGAAGAAATCCTCCATTAACACCGACACATCAAAAAAACTGCTTTGGACCTTAGCTTTAGGCAGACTCATGGTTGAGGTAAGGATAAGTTGACAACAAAAGGATCTACAGCTAGTTTAAAAACTAGTTAATGAAAAGGCGAGCAAATTATCCAATGAAATTGCAAGCGGTTCGATCCAAAGGGCAGAAGGAGCGCTTGTATGTCCATATTCCCGTTCCCCTGGCTGCGGCCCTGGGCATGCACAAAGGCGAGCAAGTCCACTGGGAATTGCTCGATAGAGGGGAGTTGCATCTGATCCGCTGTGCGCCCCCTCAACCTCTCACCGAACTCCGTGCTCAAAGACCCCAATCATGAGGGGGGTTTTTCAGCAGAATCGCAATCTTGACGAAGCTTGCGGAGTCAACCGATTCAAGGTTCTTGTCCCGGCGTAGCCCTTGGGCGAAGCCGGATGACCCCTTTCCCAGGCTCAGTACCAGTATTCCGGAGCGCAGTAGAAAATTGGGTGATGTCGCATTCGCTCGGTAGTGAGATATGCGGGCAAGCCCAAATCAAAGTTTGACCCCTGGTAACGAAACCGAATAGTCCCAACCCAAAATCCCTAAACTCAACCGCCAAATATAATGGGAGCATTCAAAGAACCGCATGGAGGCCTGCTAAGGGAACTCTATCTGGGTGAAGCGACAGCAGAGAAAGAAAAGGTCAAGGCCCTGGATTTCAAATCCTGGGATTTGACGGATCGGCAACTTTGCGATATTGAACTCATCCTCAACGGCGCTTTTTCTCCCTTGGAAGGCTTTCTCAACCGGGATGACTACCAGAGCGTGCTGGGGGAAATGAGGCTCCAATCCGGTTTGCTCTGGCCCATTCCCATCAACCTGGATGTCACGGAAAAGTTCGCCGATTCCCTGTCCTCCGGCGAACACGTCGCCCTGCGCGACCCCGAAGGCGTCATCATCGCCATCCTCGAGGTCCAGGACATCTGGAAACCGGATAAGCGGGAGGAAGCGGAGTCGGTCTACCACACCCAGAACGAAGCCCATCCTGGAGTCGATTACCTGTTCAACCGGGCCCATGGGGTTTACCTGGGCGGAAAACTGCGCGGCATCGAACCTCCCATTCATTACGACTTCAGGCTCTTGCGTGATTCCCCATCGGAACTGCGCGGTCGTTTCCGCAAACTGGGCTGGCGCAAGGTGGTGGCGTTTCAAACGCGCAACCCCATGCATCGTGCTCACCAGGAACTCAGTTTTCGCGCTGCCCACCAAAACGAGGCCAATTTGCTGATTCACCCCGTGGTCGGTCTGACCCGCCAGGGGGACGTCGATCATTTCACCCGGGTGCGATGCTACGAAAAAATCATGGAGCATTATCCGGATCAAACCACCACCCTGAGCCTGCTCAACCTGGCCATGCGCATGGCCGGTCCCAGGGAAGCTCTGTGGCATGGGCTGGTTCGCAAGAATTTCGGATGCACCCACTTTATTGTGGGTCGCGATCATGCCGGACCGGGCAAAGATCCCCGTGGGCAACCCTTCTACGGGCCCTACGAGGCCCAGGAGCTGTTCAGTCAGTATGAAAAGGAAATGGATATCTCTCTCGTTCCCTTCCAGCAAGTGGTTTACGTGGAAGACAGGGCCCAATACATCCCCATCGATGAAACGACTCCCGATATGAGGATCAAAACCCTGACCGGAACCGAATTCCGCCGCAGGCTCAACGAGGGGCTGGAAATTCCGGATTGGTTTTCCTACCCGGAAATCCTCGCCGAGTTGAGGAAAAGGTACCCCCCGCGGCACAAACAGGGCCTGACCCTGTTTTTTACCGGGTTGTCCGGTTCCGGAAAATCGACCATTGCCAACGCCCTCCTGGTCAAGCTCCTGGAAATCGGTGGCCGCCAAATCACCCTTCTGGATGGAGATATCGTGCGCAAAAACCTGTCCAGCGAACTCGGATTTTCCAAGGAACACCGCAACCTCAATATAGAGCGTATTGGATTTGTCGCATCGGAAATTACCAAAAATGGAGGAATTGCCGTCTGCGCGCCCATAGCGCCCTACCGGGCAACCCGGCGCAAGGTCCGCCAAATGGTGGAGTCCTTCGGAGGTTTCGTTCTGATTTACGTATCCACTCCTCTGGAAGTTTGTGAAAAAAGAGACCGCAAGGGCCTCTACGCCAAAGCCCGGGCCGGACTGATCAAGGATTTTACCGGAATTAACGATCCCTATGAGGCGCCGAAAAAAGCCGAGGTGGTGGTCGATACCCAGAAACTCTCACCTGAATTGGCTGCCCAGAGAATCATAGTAAAACTCGAAAACATGGGTTATATTCGCTAGCCCGCATGTCTCACCAGTGAGACATGCGGGCAAGTGACGAGTTGTTAGTGGTGAGTGATTTGATTAGCGCGTTGAACATCTTGTTGATCTCGAGTCAGTTGCTCAACAAGTGCCCGGAAAAAGTCATAAAGCGCGCAATTCCTTTGTTTAAACTCTCCACTCTCCACTCTCCACTCTCCACTCTCCACTAACCTATGTTCGTAGGGAACGAACGGCTAGGGTGCTTCCCGGCCCACCTGATCAGCGGATAGGCTGCTGTGCGAACCATCGCAAAAAGGCGCATTTTCAGTGGTCTTGCAGCGACAAAGGTAGGCAATGCCATCCTTTTCCGCCCTGAAAACCATGGGAAAGAGCCCGGTTCCGCCATGGGACCCGTCACAAAAGGGTTGCTCCGAGGATCTACCACAAGCACAGAAGGCGTAGTTTTTTCCAGCTACCAGCTCGACGCCGGCGGGTGAATTTGCCGCGATGATTGGTTTTGACATGTGAAAGCTATACTTGGTCGGGAAAAGGTGGGCCGCTTGGCCCTATCAGTTTGGTCCAAAGTTAACCTGCCGGCGCAGGGCGATCAACCGGAATTTTTGTCGGCTGGACATTTTGCCATGTTGCGAACTCAATAACCGCTCGTATTCATAATCGCACATCCCCTCTCCCCATGAAAAAAGGCCTTTTCCCCGCGCTTCTCCTGTCTTGCCTTCCCACCCTGCTATACGGACAAAACCGCATCGGCACCGGCCCGGCCAAGGACCTCTACCTGCAATACTGCGCCGCCTGCCACGGTCAAAACCTTGAGGGCGGACAGGGAAGCTCCCTCATCGACGACGTTTGGAATTACGGATCCTCCGATGCCGCTATCGCAAAAACCATCCTTGAAGGAGTGCCGGATCTGGGAATGGTTCCCTGGAAGGGAGTGCTGACGGATGAACAGGTCCGGTCACTGGTGATCCTGATCCGCGAACAGAAATTGATCGCTGAATCGACCGGGTTGCTGGAGAAGGTAAAACCCCTGGGCGGGGTTTTTTCCACCCGGCATCACAACTTCACCATGGAAAAAGTGGCGGAAGTAGACGACATCCTGTGGTCCATCGCCTTTCTGCCCGACCAATCCATCCTCATCACGCAGCGCGACGGCAAATTATGGCGCCTCGTAAATGGTCAAAAAATTGAGATTGAAGGAATTCCACAGGTATGGGAGGTAGGCCAAGGGGGGTTGATGGAAGTAATGCCCCATCCGAAGTATGAGGAAAACGGCTGGATTTACCTGTCCTTCAGCGAACATGTCGGGGCAAAACTCGAAGGGAAGGACGCGGCCATGACCGCCATCGTGAGAGGGAGGATAGAACGGGGAAAATGGGTCGACGAAGAAGAAATTTTCCGGGCCCCACCGCACCTTCATACCAGCAAGGGCGGCCACTTCGGATCGCGCTTTGTATTCAAGGATGAATACCTGTTCTTCAGCATCGGAGAGCGCCAACAGCAGGAGATGGCCCAGGATCTCACGCGACCAAACGGGAAAATCCATCGGATTTACCACGATGGCCGTATCCCCAGGGGAAATCCATTTTTTGATCAACCAAGCGCTTTTAAGACCATCTGGAGTTATGGAAATCGAAATCCGCAGGGGTTGGACCTTCACCCGGTCACCGGTGATCTGTGGGAAACTGAGCACGGCCCGCGCGGAGGAGACGAATTGAACATCATTCGGCCCGGCCTCAATTACGGGTGGCCGGTTATCACCTACGGGATGAATTACGACGGAACTCCTATGACCGATAAGACCCACATGGAGGGCATGGAGCAACCCGCGCACTACTGGCTACCTTCCATCGCCGTCTGTGGTATCGATTTTTACGAAGGGAACAAGTTTCTCCAATGGAAAAACAACCTGCTCGTATCCGGAATGTCGGCCGAAGAAATTCAACGTCTGGTCATTCGGGATGGTGAAGTGGTGCACAGCGAGACGATCCTGAAAAAGCAGGGCCGGGTGAGGGACGTGGCGAGCGGACCAGACGGTTACATTTATGCCGCCATCAACACTCGCAGTCCCAATAGCGGGACACTTTTCCGGTTAAAACCCGTCCCCCAACCGCAATGGCGTAGTTTATTCAATGGACATGATCTCGATCGTTGGCAGGTCCGCGGTGACAGCGTAACGGTCCTGGTCGACGAAGGCCATATCGTCGCCCTGCCCCGCGGGGGTACGGGCAACACCTTCCTCGCAACGGAGGAGTCATTTGACGACTTTATCCTGGAAATGGACCTCAAAGTAATTGGAGATCTCAATACCGGAATTCTGCTGCGGGGGGTCGAGGAGGGCGCCAATGGGGATGACGGATTGAGCGGGTGCCGCATTGAAATCGATCAGACTGCCCGCCAATGGACCGGCGGAATTTACGAGGCAAAGGGCCGGGGTTGGTTGTCCTCTTTGAAAGGGAAAGAGAAGGCTCGGGAAGCCTACCAACCGTCCACCTGGAACCGTTACCGCATCGAGGCAATAGGGGAACATTTGCGCATTTGGGTCAACGGTGTCCCCACCGCGAACATAATCGACGGGCAAACCTCCAAGGGAGTGATCGGTTTCCAGGCACACCACCTGCCCCATCAGGACGGCAGAGGAGCGGTTTTTATCCGAAATATCCAAATCATTTCCAATAAAGCCGGAAATCATATCCAGGGGATTGAGATTCCAGCCCAGAAGATCGATACGCAAGGGTCCGGCCTGATTCGTTACAAAACCATCGAAGAAGCCATCGCGCGCAACGATTTGCAGGACGTGGTCCGGCATCTGGAAAATAATCCCCAAGACATTGATAAACCCGGCCGGGGCAATTTAACACCCCTTCACCTGGCCATCCTGCGAAAACGCCCGGAAGCCGTCGCCATTCTGCTGGAAGCAGGGGCTGATCCCGACGTGTTGACCCCAGGCAGCCAAACATCCCTTCACCTTGCAGTTGAGCGCGGTCTGGTCGAAACGGCCCAAAGGCTATTGAAAAGAGGCGTCGATGCCAGCGTGCGCGATAGCCAGGGTTGGACCGCGCTGCACTTGGCCGCGGCAAAGAACCGGAAACATATTGTAATAATGTTGCTGAACCACGGAGTCGATCCCAATTACCTCAGCGCAACGGGGGGCACCCCGCTGCATGAAGCCGCGGTCAGTGGCGATGCCGATTTGATTCGCATGCTG
Source organism: Opitutales bacterium (assembly GCA_965218995.1). Lineage (GTDB taxonomy): Bacteria > Verrucomicrobiota > Verrucomicrobiia > Opitutales > UBA2995 > JAABVD01. The sequence continues at coordinate 754,132 of CBDCML010000003.1, read as the reverse complement.
TTGGATGCGGGGATCGATCCCAAAATCGTTTCCCAAACCGGAAAAACGGCCTTGGATATAGCCGTGGAATACCAAAACACGGCCGCACAAAAAATCCTACGGGATCTATGGGGTCAGCCCTAGTATTAAAGTATTTTCTGGTTCCAACTGGATGTCTGGCTCTCTGGAATGGCTCCAGCTATCCCATAAGAACCTGGGAAAGGGGTCAAGACGGAATGGCGCTTAGTTAAGCGACTTTTGGAATGTTCGATCATCTCGGAGAAGGAAGGGGTCAAGACGTAAAAAGTTATGCCTTACAGGGTCAGTCGTCTTGAAAAAGTGTATGGAGTGCAACGGAATACAGTTTTTAAGACCTGACCCTTTTCTTCCGTAAGGCATCACTTTTCTACGGCATGACCCCGACTGGCGTCCATACTATATTCCTCTACAAACGTGCTTAACTAAGCGCCATCCAGGCCTGACCCTTTTCTTGCATAAGGCATCACTTTTCTACGGCATGACCCCGGCTGGCGCCATGCCTTATGCCCTCAATAACCCCGCTTAACTAGAGCCTATCCCAGAAACCGGGATTTTAAAACGAGTAGGAAAACGAGCAGGATTTGCAGGGCCTGAATTTTCTCAGTTGCGCTCGATTCGAGCCTTGCTGCGTCTTTCAAACTCATCTGGATTCAAAATATTGAGCCTGATGCCGGATTTCGGGCATGCGGCGGCCTTGCCACTGCTGACGCCTTCAGTTTTGATCAGCGCGTGGGCCGGCGCCGAAGGCTCAAGCCGCCTTAGCTTGAGCTTCGACCCTCTCTTTTCTGACTTTTCGACTGATCCAGGCGAGGTTGTGGGCGAGCACGCTCCACCCCACTGCGAGCCTGCGGTGTTTTAAGCCTTTGGCGCGCCAGACACGTCCGCCGCCGTGGTTTTTCACAATGGCAATGCGCGCCTCGGTGCCGGCCCGGCGGGTTTGCCAGCGGTAAAAATCAGGCTCCTTGAGGCGGGCTTCCAATGCGACCGGACTTTTCGGACAAATGTGGCTGTTCAAAATTCCGCCAATGATGCCAAAGATCCCAAAGTGAAACAGCAGGAGCATGGAAAAAATGCCGAGCCAACCGACCGCGATTGAATGATTGAACTGAGGAACCACCCCAATAAGGGCGCCCAAACCGAAGCCGACGAAGACTAAGGAACTCCCGAGCCCCAGCCCGGCCGCAACCGCTTTGTCCTCTTTATGGAAGGCCTTGGTTTCTGTGCCGACCCAAACGAAATACAGCGAATGCACCATCCGAAATCCACCTTCCAGGCGAAAGTTCATGCACTTGAAGCCGAGCCACAGAGCCCCGGCAAGGACCCACATCCAAACCCAGGGAGTGATGGAGAATGCCCATCCAACCATGCCGGCTACCCCGACCAAAACGGCCAGAATCGCCCAACTAACCCATTTTCGGCCGGGACGCTTCTTCTGCTCTGAACAACCCCCGGCAATACAATGGCGCCCTTTGGCCAAGCGCCTGTACACGGCATTTGTCAATCCCTTCATTCCTGGTAATCCGAATGCGATGGCCAGGGGAATGGTAAACCAAAACTGCCAAGCCAGAAACCGAAAGGCCTCAGATCCTCCATAAACCCGGCCATCGCGCCAAATCACTCGCATTTCAGCCTCTTCGGCGCCCCTGGCAAAGGGCAGAACGGCAATTGATCGCCTCCCCAGCCAGGGCCGTAAGCTCATCGCCCACCGAGTGCAAATCCTGCAAGTGCCGTCATAGAAAATCGTTCCTCTATGCCTTTCTACACTTTTATCATTCATTTCCGTTATTTCTGTTAAGTGTGAAAATTAGCTTTAAATTTTTTCGCGCGCGCATTCAACCCCGTCAGTTAGATAAAAGTCCAACCGCCTTTAGCAGTTTGTCCCCCCTTTTGATCGCCTGAACCGCCGATTTCGTCGGAAGCCGATCGAGATTATCATAGGTAGAGTCTATCCCAGAAACCGGGATTTTTAAACGAGTAGGAAAACGAGCAGCATTTGCAGGACCAAAATTTTCTCAGTTGCGCTCGATTCGAGCCTTGCTGCGGCTTTCAAACTCACCCGGATTCAAATTATTGAGCCTGATGCCGGATTTCGGGCATGCGGCGGCCTTGCCACTGCTGGCGCCTTCTGTTTTGATCAGCGCGTGGGACGGCGCCGAAGGCTCAAGCCGCCTTAGCTTGAGCTTCGACCCTCTCTTTTCTGACTTTTCGACTGATCCAGGCGAGGTTGTGGGCGAGCACGCTCCACCCCACTGCGAGCCTGCGGTGTTTTAAGCCTTTGGCGCGCCAGACACGTCCGCCGCCGTGGTTTTTCACAATGGCAATGCGCGCCTCGGTGCTGGCCCGGCGGGTTTGCCAGCGGTAAAAATCAGGCTCCTTGAGGCGGGCTTCCAATGCGACCGGACTTTTCGGACAAATGTGGCTGCTCACCCTCACCCGCTGCAATGCCTTACGTGTAGCTGCCCCATCGAAGCCCCGGTCGGCCACGGCCCACTCCAGGTCTTGTTGCCTTTTGAGGGACTGTTGGCGCTGCACGCTTTCGATTAATTTATCTCCCTCCCAAGGAGCGGTTTTGCCGTAGAGCATATAATCAATGATCATTGCGCCGGGACTCTCGGCCATAAACAGTTCGTTGCCGAACTCGGTCTGCGCGCCCGCCTTGCCCCGCACGATTACAGTGATATCTCTTTCGTAGACACTGAGGATCTTCTTGTGGTTTTTGACCAGACGTCCGCCGATGATGCGTTCGTGGGCTTGCTCAATTACTTGGGGCAGCAAGGCGAGTTGTTCATCAATACGCCTGATGACTTGTTCGGCGCGGGCTCGGCTAAAACGGGTTTGCCTGAAACGGGCCTCCAGCAGATTGCGGTGTCGCAGGGCGTGAGCGCCGACCCGTTTGAGTAATCGTTTCATCTTGCGCAAGATCTTCTTGCGAGCCTTCGCCGCTCCCTTCTTGCGGTAAGTATGCGTCATCTCGATACAGAGCTTGTTCATGCGCCTCAGCAGGCGATCCGGTGAATCGGGCATCCGATGCAACAGGGATTCAGCCCGAATCAGTTTCACCGCTTTGAGCAAGGTGCGCGTCACGTCACCCAAAAGCGCCCAATCGACCGGAAAGTGAATGTTTGCCTCCAGACAGGTCGAATCGACCAGGCAAACCGAAAGATCCTCCGCCTGCTCCACTCCCAGTTGCCAGCAATTGCTCTGATCGCCCGCGAGCTCAACCAACCGTGTGTTGAACCCGCGCAACTGTTCATCGGTGAACAACTTCGAGGCGCGGTGCAGCGTACTCTTCGAGGTCCACCTCACCCCAACCAGACTGCGGCATCCGCAAAAATCGGTCAAAAGATCACTGCTGGCCAACGTCATGGAAAAAGCTTCAAAGCCTGGAAGACCCAGCAAATGACGCAGCAACTCCACCCGTAGCGAGGAAAGCGCAAACTGCGCTTTCCTGTTGCGCACAGCGCCCGAGGCGCCCGGCGGCAACTGCGACAAACCGAAGCGGATGGCCATTTCTTCCAACCCACCTTGGGTCAGATTATCATCGAGTTGCCGCAAATCCTCCACCAGACGGTCATAATCACGATTGCGCAAAACCGGGGTTAAAGCTGGACGAAGAAAACTTTGAAAGGTTACCGTATCAGCAGAATTGGGTTCTATTAATTCGTTCATACCAAATTATAGAAGCTCTATTCAGGGCGAATCGAGGATTTTCACCTCCTTTCGCCCGACTTTTTCTTAGCCTAATCCCTTGCCCGTCAGTGGCTTAAACCTCCTGGGATAGGCTCTAGGTATCGCTGATCAGTTCAAAAAAACCGCGCAGTTCCTTTAGCTTGCCTCTACGGTGACCTCCCTGACTTGGCCGAACTGCTCTATACTTTCGATCACGATAAACCTTCGTGCCTCTCAAAGTCATCATCCGTGCTTATCCGTGTAATCCGTGGTTCCTCTTCTCTCCACTCCCCCATTCCATCACTCCATCACTCCTTTCCTTTCGATCACGATCACGATAAACCTCGGTGGTTAATCCCCCCAATTCCTAATTCCTAATTCCTAATTGGCGCCCCCCCTGGCGCCTCTTATCCTGTCCATCCTGAGCATCCATGTTTGTTTCGCTGGAAACAAGCGGCCTGATCCGGGCTCGGTATCTCTCTTCCGTTGAGCCTCGATGCCTTTATGCCTCCCTCAGAACCTCTCCTCTCGCCTTCTTTCCAACTCAGTGTGCCATTCGATTACGATCACGATTATCCTGAGCTATTGAGCATCTCGGCATCTTGGGAATTGAACCATTCCATAAATCAATCGAACTAATCCAGGAAGATGTCCTCTACGGTGACCTCCCGGATTTGGCCGAACTGCTCTATACGGGCGAGGTCGATCCGGTCCCGCGGCCCCACGATTGATATCAACCTGGGCCGCCCGGCGATGCGTTTCCGTTGAAAATCCAACAAGGTGGGGAATTCAGCCGTCAGAATGTCCTCAAACCGGTTCCGACGCGGGTCGGCCTCCAAGGCAAGCCGGTCCCAGTTCCTTACGGCGCCCAAAATTCCGCGGAAATTGATTTTGGAGACCCGGTACTGATTTTCCAGCGATCGAAGGGTGTTTTGAAACCGGCCTTCGGATTGCGGCATGTTATCGAATAAATCCAGGAAAGCGGCCAAGGCTTCGGCCGCCTTGTCCGGCTGGGTCGCGATGTCCCCTAGGACCAGGTTTTCATCCCAAAGATTGGATGGCTGAAAATAGAATGCCCCCACTGAATAAGCCAGGGCGCGCGATTCGCGAAGTTCCTGAAACACGATTCCGGACATTCCACCGGAAAAGTAGTCGTTGAAGAGTTCCACTTCCAAGCGGTCGTCCTCGGAATAACGACCATCGGCAAATTCAATACGGATGCGGGCCTGAGCGGACTCCTTATGGAAAAAGGCGATCTCGGTTTGCCCGGGTTCGCGGATGTCCTGCAATCTGCGCGGCGGCGGACTTTTCAGCCCGGAGGCGGAGGGATAGTATTGGGCGATCTTCTTTTTTACCTCCTCCAATGGCAGGGCGCCGATGTAGAAATAATCGTGCTCGTAGGTGGGGAGTGAAGCGACCAAATCCAGGAGTTCGTCCTGCTGCAATGCAAAAATCTCATCCCTGGTCAGACGGGTGAGAAAGGGGGAATCTTCTTGGAAACGCTGGTAATTTCTCAAGGCCAGGTAAACCGAGCGAATATCTTTTTTAGCATCGTCTCTCTGCTTGAGGATAATGGCTTTCAGGTCATCAAGAATTTCCCGACTGGACACGGGTTCACGCACAAACTCTTGCATGAGTTGAAGGGCCTCCTGGAAATTTTCATCCAAACCCTTGATGGAAATGGAAGTATTATGGTCCTCTACGGAAAAACTGAATTCGGATCCTTGGGCATACCAGGCTCGCTTCAAAGCCTCGGGAGAAAGGTCCTTGGTGCCGGCCTTATCCATCAGTGAACCGGCCACGGCCAACTTCCGGTTTTCCAAGCGTCCCATCTCAAAACCCATGGAAAGGGAAAACAAATCGTTCACTGGATTTCTGCTGTAGAACAAACGGATACCATCCCTGATGGTCACAACCTGGAAATCCTTCCCCGCTTCGACAAATTCCGGCGCTATGGGGGTTACTTCTTTTGACAGGACCTCCCTGCCGTAGGCGGAGGTATGGAAGGCTTGGACATCGGGTTGATCAAACAGGGGTTTGGGCACTTTGGGTGGCTCGAACTCCCCATCCCGGCGGTATACGGTCAAATAGGGTCCATCGAAATACTTGTTGGCCACTCGAATTATTTCCTCCCGGGTCAACGCTTCCATACGGGAAATTTCACCGATGAGGTAGGACCAATCCAGCTCGGAGCGGAAGGCATTGGAAAGCATGCCCACCCGAGCCCGGTTCGATTCCAGGGCAAGTTTTTCATTCTTTTTAAAATCGGCCAGGATGGCCGGGGTCAACCAATCGCCAAAATCACCACGCTTTAGAATGTCCACTTGCTCCAGCAGCAGTTCTTCTACCGCTTCCAGTGCTTGGCCCTCCTTGGGAGAACCGAAAAGATACTGGGCCCCGGCATATTTTCGAAAGAGAGGAAAGGATCCGGCCCGCAAAACGCGTTGCTTCTGATTGAGGTTGAGGTTGATCAGGCCGGCCTGAGCATTGTCGAGGATCATGTCGATGAGCTTGAGCGCTTCCACATCCTCATGGGCTAGCGGCTGGGTGGAAAAGCCGATATAGACCACTTCCATTCCCGGATAAAAGAGTTCTGCGCTTCGGTTTTCGGTCAAGGGTTGGGCATAGGGGGGAGCAGGGGGGATTTGGCCCGACTTCCATCTGGAGAAATATCGATCGATCACGGCTATGGTTTCCTCGATTTCGAAATCTCCCGAGAGGCAAAGGGCCATGTTGTTTGCCACGTAATAGGTATTGAAAAAATCGTGGATGGCCCGAATGGAAGGATTCTTCAAGTGCTCTACCTGGCCCAGAACGGATTGCGTTCCGTAGGGGTGGTCCGGGTATTGGGTGGCAAACAACTTTTCTATGACGAGGCGGTCCTTGTTGTCCAGGGAGCGGTTCTTTTCCTCATATACGACTTCGAGTTCGGGCAGGAATAACCGAAATACCGGTTCAATAAAACGGTTGGATTCCAACATGGCCCATTGCTCGATCCGGTTGGATGGAAACTCGAAAAAGTAAATGGTGTAATCATTGCTCGTCCCCGCGTTGGTGCTGGTGGCGCCAAGTTCCTTGACGATACGGTCGAGTTCGTTGGGAATGGCAAACTCCGCCGCTTTCCGGGACTCGGCATTGATTTCTTCGAATAGAGCCGCTCTTTTTTCCGGATCCTTTTCCTTGAAACGCCGCTCGTATAGTTGGGTAATCCGGTCGATATGGAGCTTCTCTTTTTCCCAATCCTTGCTTCCCAGTTTGGTATTTCCCTTGAACATGAGGTGCTCCAAATAGTGGGCCAGCCCCGTATTGGCAGCCGGGTCATTAACCCCTCCGGCTCGAACCGAAACCTCGGCAAAAAATTTCGGTTCCTCCCGGTTTTCGCTCAAATAGACCTTCAGCCCGTTGTCCAGCTCATAGATATGGGCTTTCATGGGATCCCCGGGGAGGGGACCTCGAATCAATTTGTAAGCCCCACTGAGAGGAAGGGCGGAAGCCAGAATAAATGTGTAAAGAAGCAGGATTCTCATCTCGGTTTACCTTTCCGTAATAGCTTTATTTGTTCAATAGGCCCCCACACTAGCCCCCAAAGGCCCGCCGGCCATCAAGGGCACTCTTCAAAGTGACCTGGTTGGCGTAAACAACCCCTCCGCCGCTGGGTAGGCCAAATCCAATGCGCGACACTGCAACGGCACGATCCCCTATGATCGTTTCCGCGATGTAATGACAGGTGGCTTCCCCCTCAATATCGTTGGAGAGGGCCAAAATAATCTCTGTGCAACTCCCTTCCTCCAAACGTTTTTGCAAGGGTTTCAAATTCAGATCTTCCGCGCCCATCCCTCTCATGGGAGAAAGTTTTCCGTGCAGCACGTGGTAGAGCCCTCGGAATGCCCCCGAGTTCTCAATGGCGACCAAGTCGGGAACATGTTCGACCAGGCATATGCGCGAACTATCCCGCCGCCCGTCCAGACAGATGCCGCAACTTTCCTCCTCGGCCAGGTTTCCACATCGTCGGCACCGTTTGACCCGCGAAGCGGCGCGGACGAGCGAATCTTGCAGAGCGGGAAGGCTATCGGGTTTTTCAACCAGGAGATGGAGGGCGATACGTTCGGCCGACCGGTAGCCCAGACCGGGCAATTTTTTCAACTGCTTGAGCAAATCATTAAAAGACGGCGTCATTCCTCTCCGCCAGGTAAAACAAATCCTGGCCCTTCAAAGATGGGTTCATCGAGACGGTTTCCCATGGATCTTCCCATGTCAAGCGGTTTGCTCCGCAAGAATCCTCGCGGTTGGCCCTGCAAGAAACCTTGCAGTTCGGAGGCAGCTCGGTAAATCAAATAGGTTACTTTCATGCCCGAAACTTTCAAAACCGCCCAAACAAAACCCAAGTCCATCCGTCTCTACGTTCCGGAAGGGGCCAAGCGCAAAATCCGCCTGGAACTCTACAAGAAGTGGATCGCCCAGGAAGACCGGCGCCTGCTCAAACTGCACAAATCCACAACATCGGGCCTCAAGGTGGCCAAAGCCCGATCCAACACCATCGACCAACTGCTCCAGCACCTCTATCACTATAACCTGAAGCGATTTGAGAAGGAGAACGGGGCCCTGCCCTTTCCCACCGGAATCGTTGCATTGGGGGGATATGGTCGAGCCGAAATGTGCCCGGGAAGTGATGTGGATATCATGTTCCTCTACCCGGAGAGGATCAACTCCAAGCTATTTCCACGGTTCCAGAAGGTGTTTACCGAACGGGTGCTCTACATTCTATGGGATTTGAAATTAAAAGTGGGCCACTCCACGCGGACCATCAAGCAAACCATGGAAGAGGCCAAAGCCGACGTTCAATCCAAGAACGCCATGTTGGAATCCCGTTTGGTGGCGGGTTCGAATGACCTGTTTCGGGTGTGGCAACAGGCTTACCTGAACTTTTGCAAAAAGAATGCCCAGCAATACGTGGAACAACGGTTATTCGAACAGCAAAAGCGTAGAGAGAAGCATGGGGGCGTCGTCTTTATTCAGGAACCGGATATAAAAAATAGCCCTGGAGGTTTGCGCGATTACCAGAACCTGCTTTGGATATCGCTGATCAAACTCAATACGGCGTCTTTAAACGACTTGGTCGATCACGGTTATTTGTCCAAAGAGGAACGATCAAAATTGCGCAAGGCCTACGACTTTCTGCTTCGCACTCGCAACCAGTTGCACTTTCTAAGCCCCAGGCCGACAGACCTCATGACGTTCGAACACCAGGCAGCCATAGCAAAGGCCTTCCACTACGAGCCTGAGGATCCGTTAAAACAAGTGGAGGCTTTTATGCGGGATTATTACCGCAACTTGCAAAATATTTACCGCCTGTCGGGCTTGTTGGAACATCGCCTTGCCCTCATTAGAAGGAGTCCCAACTCCATAACATTCCGGGAAGTAATTGGCTCTCGCCGCAAGGAAAGGCCCAGGACCATTGATGGATTTGTGGTTCGTGGTAAAGAACTGACCCAGGTAAATCGACACATTTTCAAAGAAGATCCCATACGGCTTATCCGCGTGTTCCGGCACTGCCAGCAATTGGACGTGCGGCCCGACTTCGACCTGACCAACCTGATCGCCAATTCGATAGCTTTGATCGACCAATCCGTGATTGAAGCGCCGGAAGCCAATGAAACCTTCCGGTCAATTTTAGCGGAACTAGGCAATGTGTTCCCCGTCTTGTCCAGCATGCACGAACTCGGTGTGTTGGGGAAATTCCTGCCCGATTTCGACCGCCTCACCTGCCTGGTCCAGCACGAATACTACCATCGCTACACCGCGGATATCCATACCCTCAACACCATCAAGGAACTCGATACCCTGCTCACGGAAGGGCAGGAATCAGGCAAGCCCTACCGGCACGAATTTCACAAGCTGGAAGAACCTTCCATCCTCTACCTCATTCTTCTGCTTCACGATATCGGCAAAGGGGTGAGCTTAAAGGGTCACGATAAGATCGGGGTGGAAATTTCGCGGCCCATTCTAAGGAGGATGGGGTTGAATTCCCGGTTGTCGGATCAAATTTTGTTTATTATTGGAAATCACTTGGAAATGGCACGATTCTGGCAGCGTCACGACATCGATGACCCCCAGACCGTTCGGAAATTTACCCGGTTGGTGGAAAACCTGGCCCATCTCAGATTGCTGTTCCTCCATACCTACTGCGATGCCCGCGGAACTTCCTCCTCATTGTGGAACGAGTATAAGGACATGCTGCACCGCAGGTTATTTTCCGCCACCCGATCCCAACTCGCATCGGACGGAAGTCTCGAGTTGGAACTGAGAGAGCAGAAGGAACACATGTATCGAAAACTTCTCAGTCAGCCCATTCCAGGGGTGGAGCCCGAGGAAATCCACGCCCACTGCAACCTGCTGCCGGAACGCTACTTCGTCAATAACAGCGAAGAAGAAATTATTCTCCACGCCCGGATGGTCAATCAACTCCTGCGCAATATCAACCAGGCCGACTCCATGGCGGCTCTGTCCCCGGTCATCCGTTGGAGGGACGATATCAATCGCGGTCTCACCGTGGTAACCCTGGTCACGTGGGATCGTTCCGGTCTATTTTATCGGCTGGCCGGTTCTTTCAGTCTGGCCAATCTCAATATCGTCAGCGCCAAGGCCATTAACCGGATGGATCACATCACCATTGATACCTTTTACGTAAGCGATACCAAAGGAGGAGTGGTAGAGCGTCCTTCCGCCCGTAAGGTTTTCGAGCAGTGTATCGAACGGTCGGTCGTACAAAATAAAGATCTCACCCAACGTATACTGACCGCATCCCGGGAGACGAAATCCCCCCTATTTCGCTCCGAACGGCGTGCCCGCACTCATTTTCCCCAAACGGTTGACGTTTACCACGAAGTCGAACTCAACAAAAACATCATCGAAATTCAGGCTGTCGATAAAATCGGATTATTGTATTTCCTGGCCAAATGCATTTACCAAAACGGCTATGACATAACCTTCGCCCGGATTTCCACCGAGCGCGACATCGCGGTAGATACCTTTTACATCGAAAACTCGCGCGACCGGGCCGGTTACGATAACACCACCAATTTACTTGCTCTGAAAGAAAGTTTGGCCAAGGTTATCGACTCTGGGGCAAAAAGGGGTCAAACGTGAATGGCGCTTAGTTAAGCGACTTTTGGAATGTTCGATCATCTCGGAGAAGGAAGGGGTCAAGACGAAAAAATTATGCCTTACAGGACCCTTTTCTTTCGGAAGGCATCACTTTCCTACGGCATGACCCCGACTGGCGTCCATACTATATTCCTCTACAAACGCGCTTAACTAAGCGCCATTCACGTTTGACCCCTTTTGCTTTTGCCCGCCAAAGATGGATTCCGGAATAAGCGAGAAAAAGGCGAGCGATTCACTCATTCATATCCTTTACCGCATTCGGGTGATTGGGCATGAGGCGGGTGATCCGGGGCAAGCCATGGCAGAGATCGCGGAGGTCGTGCAACGGTATTTTGGGGCAAACGGGGTAGCCGTCACATTGATTAATCCCGACACCAGGCAATTGGAGATCGAAGTCAACCGCGGGCTTCTGGACTGCGACAAGGAGGTCTTCCTGCCCGTGGGGAGGGGAATCATAGGATGGGTGGCTCTCCACGCCAAACCCATGGTGGTGGATGAAGTGGAGAAGGATCCCCGCCGTTACCACCTTGCTCCAGCCATAAAAAGCCAAATGGCCTGTCCCCTGCGCGAACACGACCAAGTCATCGGGGTAATCTCGGTGGGATCCAGCGAGAAGGCCGCCTTTAATAAGGAATCGGTCGCGACCTTGCAATTGCTAGCTGATGAAACCACACAAATCCTCGGCCAAATGTGGCTGATCGGAAAACTCAAGACCAAGTCGAAACAACTCGAGGCCCTTCTCTCCATGGGACAGGACTTCGTTTCCAAATTGGATCTGGACGATCTCCTTCAAACCATTACCAGGGAAGCCCACAAGATCATGCAATGCCGCCTGGCTATGATGCTCATTCTGGACAAGGACAGGGATACCCTGAAAATTCATACCATTTGCGGGGCCCGGCAACCCTACCATCCCCTTCCGGAAATCAGCCCGATAGATTCTTCCTTTGGCGCCGCTCTCCAATTGAAACGTCAATTGGAAGTTTTCGATATTCGCAAATCCGAAGACGAGCATTTCTGGAACATCGTGAGGGGGGAGAACCTCGTTTCCATGGTCTGCTCTCCCATCCTCTGGGAAAATGAGGTCGTTGGAGTGCTGGCCGCCTATTCGGATAAGCCTCACCGGGCCAGCAACGAGGAAAAGCGCATCTTCGACATGCTGGCCAGCTTCAGCGGGGTTGCGATTCAAAACCTGAGGCTGTACGCTTTGATGATTGCCAATGAAGAGCAGTTGAAAAACAACGAAAAACTGATTACCCTGGGATTAATCGCGGCTGAAATCGCCCACGAAATTCGCAATCCGCTCACGGTTATAAAGCTGCTTTTCGGCAGCCTGAATCTTCAGTTTCCCATCGGGGATGAGAGATTGAAGGACCTGTCCGTCATCGATGAAAAGATCCGTCAACTGGAGGAGATCGTGGAACGGGTTCTCAATATTGGAAAATCTTCCGAGGCCCTATATTCACATTGGAACCTGCCCGAACTGCTTGAAGACAGCCTGCGGCTGGTTCGTCCCAAGCTCAACCAACACAAAATTATCACACAAATGAATGCGGGAGGAGGCTCCCTGGTCATCGAAGGCAACAGGGGCCATATCGAGCAAGTCCTCCTCAATCTTATTCTCAATGCCTTGCAGGCAATGGATAAAGGCGGAACCATTACCTTTGATTGCTATGAGGAAGAAAAAGACCAAACCAAATACGCCTGTATCGAAATTACAGATACCGGAACGGGTATCGACGATGAATGGAAGCACAGGATCTTCGATTCCTTCCTGACTGGCCGACCCGGGGGGACCGGTTTGGGGTTATCGATCGTGAAGCGCATCCTCAATAGCCACCTCGGCGACATCGAGGTAAAAAAAACGGGACCCGAGGGGACCACCATGAAACTGTGGCTGCCCCTGGTTCAACCGCCTTACTAGTGCGATCTCCAAAAATTTAATCACCACAGAGAACACCGAGGACACAGAGTTGGATGAATATAGCCACTAATCACTAACCACTGATAATTGGGAAGGCCGTTTTTTCGAAGAATTCGGGGACAGGAATGTCCCCGCTCCTTTCGCCATCGCCACTCTTCACTCTCCACTAACCACTAGCCCGCATTGAGAAAATAATCCCAGGACTTGTGCCGTTTCTGGGTCTGGATAAAACTGACAAATGGCCTCCACGGCGGCCGGACCGGTTTGCGAATCAGCCGCATATTGGCCTCGTGGGGGAGCCGATTTGCTTTATGTGAATTGCAGGTCCTGCACGAGGTAACCACGTTTTCCCAAGAGGTTCGCCCGCCATGGTGCCGTGGGATGACGTGGTCGAGGTTCAACTTCGATTGCTTGAAAAGTTTGCCGCAGTATTGGCAGTGAAATTTGTCTCTTTCAAATATGTGCTGACGATTGAATTTGACCTCCTTGATGGGCAGGCGATCAAAAAATCTGAGTATGATCACCCGGGGCAAGCGTATGATGTGGCGCACGGTGTGAAGACATTCCGGAGCCGGGGGGGGTGAATCTTCGGAAACCCCTATCCATTGGTCGAAATCATATAAATGGAAATTGTCCGCCTCCCGGTGTATCACGTCGGCATGGCCGCGCACCAGAAGGCTGAAGGCCCGTTTGATGCCAACTACATTGACCGCCTGCCAAAAGCGGTTGAGCACGAGTACCTGACTGGACATTAGGGCCTCCATAAGGGCAAACCTATTACGGTCCCCAAAATTTCACTGTCAACCCAATCCTTCAGGCCCCTTATGGCCCACCCTCCTTGGCCTGAAAAAACGAAAGGATTTTCAGCATTGCCATGAAATAGGGAAATCGTTATAGTTTTGTAGTATCGTATAAATATAGCATGCAACCAACCTCCCTTCTTTTCTTGCTCGGTTTGGCCGGACTTCTGGCGGGATGCGTTTCCACCCCGCAGTCCCGCGTGGAGCGGAATCCCGACCTCTTCGCCACCTTTTCCGAGGAGGAAAAAGCATTGATCCTGGAGGGAAAAATCGGGTTGGGATTCACCAAGGAAATGGTTCTCCTGGCCTCCGGAGCGCCCGATCGGAAGACCAAAAAGACAACCAAGGACGGGGTGGGTGAAGTGTGGACCTACTTCAAATATGGTCCCGGGCGGTTTAGCTACGGCTCCAGGTTTTACGGGTCTTCGTATTTGTACGATCCCTACCTTACGACACGCGGGTTTTATTATCCTTTTCCCGCTTTCCACCATCGGGGGAGAAAAATAAAGGACCTGGTGGTCAATTTTGAAAATGGCGAGGTGATCGCCTTTGAAGAGGACGTCTAACTCAATCGGTTTCTCGGGTGAAACCGGTTGTGTTGTTGGATAAGGCGCTTTTCCTCGAGGGCGGTATAGATCTGGGTAGTGGAAATATCCGCATGTCCCAGCAGTTCCTGGATGACGCGCAGATCGGCTCCACCACCGAGCAGGTGGGTGGCAAAAGAGTGCCGCAGTAGATGGGGCTTTACCGGTTTCTCAATGCCGGCAGCCTTGGCCCAACGTTTGATGATCACCCATATCATTTTTCGGCTGATGGCAGATCCACGCTCACTCAAAAACAACTCGCTTCCGGTCTTGGGTTTCACGAAGAAGGGCCGGGAGGAATTAAGGTAGGTCTCCAGAGCGTTCAAAGCGACGCTCCCTATGGGCACAATCCGCTCCTTGGAGCCCTTCCCTACTACCCGCAAATAACCCTGTTCCAGGTCGACCTGATGCATTTCCAAAGTCGATAATTCGGTTACGCGAAGTCCGCTCGAGTAAAGCAGTTCCAAAATTGCGCGGTCCCGCACCCCGTATGGGGTTTTGAGATTTGGCGCATCAAGAAGACGCTCGACTTCCTGTGAGGAAAGGGTTTGGGGAATACTTCGCGCCATTTTCGGCCCAGCCAACCATTCACAAAAGTCGTCCTCACGGATACCTTCTCGAACAAGAAATCGGCTCATCATCCGAATACTGCTCAGTTTTCTGGCCAAACTGGAGACGGCGTAACCATCTCCGGACAAGGAGCTTATCCACAGTGAAACATGTTCCGCCTTCACTTTCCTCCAATCCTCGATTTTGAGGGAGGCCAAAAATCCACAGCATTGCTCAAGATCGCTAAAGTATCCCTCCACAGTATGGGGGCTGAGGCCCTTCTCCAAATCCGCGTAAACCGAAAAGGCCTCGACTTTTTCACCCAAACTCCTGGGTATGCGGGGGGAGCACTGGTATTTCACCCCTACCAGATTATATCCCTTAGGATAAATGGAAACAATAAAGTCCCCGGCACATGATGCCGAGGACTTATGTGGATTATTTCTCGATCATGATGATAGAATTTACCAGGCGTAGTCACTAGGCTTACCGAAGCGATCCAGAAAATCCCCATTATCCTCGGCCGATATCCCACCCAGCATGGCAGCAATCTCAGAAGTAGCATCTTCGACTTCCAGGTCTGCCTCCGGCCCGCCCATGTCGGTCTTGATCCAGCCTGGTTGAAGGGAAACAACGGTGATGCCCTCCGGCCCCAATTGCTTCGCCATCATACGCGTCACCATGTTCAGCCCCGCCTTGCTGACAGCATAAGCCATATGCATTCCCGAGGGTGCTTTGGACAGGGAACCGGCGCCTGAAGAAACATTGACAACACGGGGTGACTTCGCCCGCTGCAGCAAGGATAAACAGGCGCGTGCCACGATGACCGGGCCTACGATGTTCGTCTCCAGGGTTGGGAGAAATTGGGTCAGATCCAGTTCCTCCAGGCTGCTTTTGTTCCAACCTGGTGATACACCCGCATTACTGAATAGCACATCGATCCGGTCCACTCGGTCCTCAATCTGCGCCACGGCTTCCAGGGCGGAGTCCTCATTTATCACGTCCAGACGCAATAAGATCAATCGCTCGCCGGAGGTTTTTTCCATCTCGCGCAACGCGACGGCCTTGTCCGGCTGCCGGCAACTGGCAATCACCGTATGGCCGGCATCGAGAAGATGTTTGGTTACCCCCAGGCCAATGCCACGATTGGCCCCAGTGATGAAGATAATCTCAGGCATAGGTCGGACTGTCAGTGCGCCACCCGCCTAAACTCAAGGCAATTTTCTCCACCCGACCGGAAAGATCGTTCAGCGGGAAAGGTTGGGATGAGGACGGCCAACTATTGTGGGGTAGTAGAACCAACTATGGTGGCACTTCGCGAACACATTGATGAGATTGACGCAGCCGGCCTTCAAGGCGTCTTGAAACTGGCTCTTATCGAAGCGGGAGCCGACATCCGGGAGATGTTCGGAGGTATGGAAATCGAGATGAATTTGTCACGTTGACTCGATCATCTTAGGTGGTTCTAACAGGGGCCTTTTTATCCAAACTGGGCCATGAGGTTCGGTAGAATTGGAGACTACGGCCCGAGCATCCAGCATCAAGTATCCAGTATCGAGTTTCATGATTTAGCCCGGATGTCTCACAAAATTCGTAGCGAGCGAACAGAGACTGAGTGCTGGTGCGGGTTTCGAAGCAGATTCGCGGGTGAAGCCGGGTCGACACCCTGAAAAGTCGCGAATCCAACAAAGGCCGCACCAGTGCCTGCCTGTCCGGCCGTAGCCCTTGGGCGAATCCGGATATTCCGGAGCGCAGTAGAAGATTTGTGAGACATGCGGGTTAGTCATAGTTTCGGCGAGAAGACGGGCTCAGTAGGCGGAACCGTCGCTTTTGGTGCCGCAAAGGAAAACTTCGATGCCCAATTTTTGGGCGAGTTCGGCTTTTGCTGAAAGACACAGGTCGGATTGCTCAGCGCTCTGGGCATAGGCAACGTTTATGTGATTGGCTTTATGGCGCCCCATCATCTGGTCGCGGCTGACTCCATAGGTAACAGCGTGCATGATTGGCCATTCAGGGGTCGTTTCGTTCAGACGGCGCTGGGTCTCTTCTTCCGGTAATTCGATTACTTTGGCGCGGCCCAGGTCCATCTTGAGCTTGCCATCTTCAATGAATATACGGCTCCAGACGATTTCACCGGGCTTTGCAGTACCCTGGAGGGTGCTGCCGCCTTTGGGGAAATACATGGCAGGTTGCCGGTATCCGTGACTGCCCCTCCATCCACCAATGTGGTGTTCAACAGGGGCGGAACCGCTGATCAGGAACACCCATACGTATTCGTCTGTTGTGCCGGACCGATCCGAATCTCCCCATCGCAAATCGTGCAAGGTGGTTTCGGTCGGTTGTCCCAGAACATTATGAATACGTTTAGTCAGGAGAGCATCGAGCCCGCAGCATTCATCGACCTCGTTGAAGTGCGGATAGGTTTCACCTTCGAGAATAACTTCTCCTTTGCCGTTTTTGACGGGTGGACGATCGGTGCTGTTGAGCATTCCTTCGACGAGGTCGGAGGCGGGACATGTGTCTTTAAGTCCCTGCTGGTATTGGATGCCAATGGCGTCACAGCCGAATCTGTCGCCGATGCGGCATGCTGCGACATACATCTTGCATTGGCCGATCACCTGCCTCTTGGTCAATTCGGTAGCATCGTCATGGCCGAAGTGAAAATTGAAGCCTCTATGTACCAAAAAGGAGAAAACGGACTCGGCTTCGGCATCGCTAACGGTCTGCATCTCCGCAAACAAGGCGCTTTGACTGAGCCGTTCCTTATATACTCCCGTTTGAAAGAGAAGCTCATCCGGAATAGCAGCGTTGTACATTCCCATGCAAAACTCGTCGAAAACGCCGATTATTGCTTTGTTGGTGTCGAGATCCTCGGCGATCAGATTTGCGACCTCTTTTGCGCGGCTGTTGATCTTGTCCGAGTCATACGCTGCCACATGGCTGATGTCGTGGGTTATTAACCCGGTTTCCAGCCATTCATTGAGTTTTTGCTGAAATCCTTTATCGGTTTCGAAATTTTCGCTCCACAAAGTAGAGTATTTGACTCCGGCTTTTGTGAGAGAACCGTTGAGGTTGAGCATGCCTACCAGACCTGGCCATTTGCCGCTCCAGTTTGCCACAGTCAGGATTGGTCCCTCGTGAGAAATCAGTCCAGGCAGAATGTGGTGCGAGTATTGCCACACCGCTTCCGCGACGATGATGGGGGATTTTCGATTGATCTTTGCGAAGACATCCATGCCTTGGCGTTGACTGGATATGAATCCATGTTTTTCAACCGGATCGTAATCATGTGCTCGCGAAACTTTGCCGTTCATCGATTCGATGACCGCATTCAGGGATTGCTCCATTTTGTTCTGTTCGTCCCAGCAGTTTTGGTTGGCTGAGAGCCTTAGATCGCCATTGGCAATGAGAGTAACGGTTAAGGGTGATGTGTTCATTGAGCCCATTTCATGAATTTAAACGAGGTTGGGTTTGCATTAAAGAGTCGTAGTTGAGTTGATCCTCGTAGAGCTTGTGAAAAACCCTGTATTTGTTGTGGTGGTAATCTTTGGTTTCCAGTTGCGGCATAATCATGCGTTCTGGGCGCGACATGGCTTTCATGGCATCTTCCAGGGTTTCGAGCCGACACCCCTACCACCGCAACTCTGAGAAACGGAGAATTAGGAATAGCCGAAAAAGAACGCAAGGAGCACAAAAAAAATACACCCATACTTTGGCTTAAATTATTTTCCTCTTTCAGCGGTCAATCAGAAGAATTTACACTCTACAGCAAGGCCCAACTCCACAAAAATTTCCTTTGCGTTCTCTGCATTCTTTGGCAGCTAATCTAAAAAGCAAAAATTCCTGTTGGCGAAGCGATCCTGTTGCGGCGAAGCCGGACCTGTCCTGCCGTAGCCCTTGGGCGAAGCAGGATCAAGCGACTGAAAGGAGCGTTGTTCAATACTATTCCTTAACATCGCGCCCAGCATCTTAATAACGCGGTTTGATTTTCGATCATGATCTCGATCACAATCAGGATTCAACCTCAGAATCAAAGTGCCTTGGATTCTCTTGTCCATGCTTTACAGCCTTTATCACCCCATCGTGTGATTGATCCGGGTCCATTTGTGTAATATACTGTCAAGTTATGATTTTGGGACATTCTTACCCTTATTCGCTACTTCAGATCTTGAAGAAGTCTTTGTCGTTATGCGCTTTCCTGCCCGCGGTTCTCTGGGCGAAAACAGATGGACCAGTAGACATGTTCGATGGCGAAACGCTCAAGGGCTGGTACGCCACGCCTCGTATTTATGTCCCCAGGGGTGAGAAATTCGCCAGGATTCCCTCCGATCAGCTATATGATGCGGTGGTGAAGCACTATGAGGAAAGCTCCCGGCAGACCAACGGGATTGCGGATCGGGACCGGGTTAAAAACAAAGGCATATGGAAAATGGAGGGTGGTGTGGTGATAGGGACTCAAGTCCCCGGTACCATCCTGGGAGCCTACCTGATGTCGGAAAAGACTTACGGCGACTTCGAACTGACTCTGGAGACGAATCCGGATTATCCGATTGATACGGGAATCATGGTCCGTGCCCATAAACTGGGATCCGTTGGATTTCAGGTTCTGGTAGATAACCGGCCCAATGGCACGATTGGAGGAGTATACGGAAACTCGGTGGGGCACTTCTTTGCCTATCCCTTCGTATTTGATGCCGATGAGGAGGAAGATTACAAGATCGCCAACATTCGGCCGGGGGATCCCTATGCCATGACATTCCGGGGAGGGCAGTTTAAAACCGACTATGCGGCAACTCTGGATGATTTCCTGAAGGCCTGGAAACCGAATGAATGGAATGAAATCAAGATTCGGTGCACGGGCCGTTTACCGCTCATGGAAACCTGGATCAATGGCGTCCTTATGGCCAAGCTGGACACGGCCAAGTTGGCCGACCGCGTTCCGGGTTACGATCCTGAATTTATCTTCGAACGGATTGGGCGAGAAGGCCATATCGGCTTTGAAGTTCATGACAGTCCCACGCGGGATCGCTGGGCTCCCGGCGCCGAGTGTCTCTGGCGAAATGTGAGAATCAAGGAACTGTAATAATCGAGTGAGAAATGCGCAGCTTGCCTGACAGTATCAGAAGAAGTTGGAAACTCATCGGAGTTTTCTTCCTTGGCCATGCCATTCCATTGTCCTTTAGCCATGCCAAATCTGCGGGTCCCGATTTCAATAGCGAGATTCGACCCATACTTTCGGACCGCTGTTTCAAATGCCACGGAACAGACGAGGCGGCGCGCGAAGGGGATCTCCGGCTGGACAATCGAGAGGGCGCCCTGGTGGTTCTGGATCTTGAGAATTTGGAAGACAGTGAACTCTATTACCGGCTGACCACGGACTTCGCGGAGGACCGCATGCCTCCCAGGAATAAGGCAAAACCCTTGTCTGTTCCGGAACGGGATTTGCTCATTGAATGGGTGCGGGCAGGGGCTCCCTATGAGGAGCACTGGGCCTATATAGAGTCTATCCCAGAAACCGGGATTTTTAAACGAGTAGGAAAACGAGCAGCATTTGCAGGACCAAAATTTTCTCAGTTGCGCTCGATTCGAGCCTTGCTGCGGCTTTCAAACTCACCCGGATTCAAATTATTGAGCCTGATGCCGGATTTCGGGCATGCGGCGGCCTTGCCACTGCTGGCGCCTTCTGTTTTGATCAGCGCGTGGGACGGCGCCGAAGGCTCAAGCCGCCTTAGCTTGAGCTTCGACCCTCTCTTTTCTGACTTTTCGACTGATCCAGGCGAGGTTGTGGGCGAGCACGCTCCACCCCACTGCGAGCCTGCGGTGTTTTAAGCCTTTGGCGCGCCAGACACGTCCGCCGCCGTGGTTTTTCACAATGGCAATGCGCGCCTCGGTGCTGGCCCGGCGGGTTTGCCAGCGGTAAAAATCAGGCTCCTTGAGGCGGGCTTCCAATGCGACCGGACTTTTCGGACAAATGTGGCTGCTCACCCTCACCCGCTGCAATGCCTTACGTGTAGCTGCCCCATCGAAGCCCCGGTCGGCCACGGCCCACTCCAGGTCTTGTTGCCTTTTGAGGGACTGTTGGCGCTGCACGCTTTCGATTAATTTATCTCCCTCCCAAGGAGCGGTTTTGCCGTAGAGCATATAATCAATGATCATTGCGCCGGGACTCTCGGCCATAAACAGTTCGTTGCCGAACTCGGTCTGCGCGCCCGCCTTGCCCCGCACGATTACAGTGATATCTCTTTCGTAGACACTGAGGATCTTCTTGTGGTTTTTGACCAGACGTCCGCCGATGATGCGTTCGTGGGCTTGCTCAATTACTTGGGGCAGCAAGGCGAGTTGTTCATCAATACGCCTGATGACTTGTTCGGCGCGGGCTCGGCTAAAACGGGTTTGCCTGAAACGGGCCTCCAGCAGATTGCGGTGTCGCAGGGCGTGAGCGCCGACCCGTTTGAGTAATCGTTTCATCTTGCGCAAGATCTTCTTGCGAGCCTTCGCCGCTCCCTTCTTGCGGTAAGTATGCGTCATCTCGATACAGAGCTTGTTCATGCGCCTCAGCAGGCGATCCGGTGAATCGGGCATCCGATGCAACAGGGATTCAGCCCGAATCAGTTTCACCGCTTTGAGCAAGGTGCGCGTCACGTCACCCAAAAGCGCCCAATCGACCGGAAAGTGAATGTTTGCCTCCAGACAGGTCGAATCGACCAGGCAAACCGAAAGATCCTCCGCCTGCTCCACTCCCAGTTGCCAGCAATTGCTCTGATCGCCCGCGAGCTCAACCAACCGTGTGTTGAACCCGCGCAACTGTTCATCGGTGAACAACTTCGAGGCGCGGTGCAGCGTACTCTTCGAGGTCCACCTCACCCCAACCAGACTGCGGCATCCGCAAAAATCGGTCAAAAGATCACTGCTGGCCAACGTCATGGAAAAAGCTTCAAAGCCTGGAAGACCCAGCAAATGACGCAGCAACTCCACCCGTAGCGAGTAAAGCGCAAACTGCGCTTTCCTGTTGCGCACAGCGCCCGAGGCGCCCGGCGGCAACTGCGACAAACCGAAGCGGATGGCCATTTCTTCCAACCCACCTTGGGTCAGATTATCATCGAGTTGCCGCAAATCCTCCACCAGACGGTCATAATCACGATTGCGCAAAACCGGGGTTAAAGCTGGACGAAGAAAACTTTGAAAGGTTACCGTATCAGCAGAATTGGGTTCTATTAATTCGTTCATACCAAATTATAGAAGCTCTATTCAGGGCGAATCGAGGATTTTCACCTCCTTTCGCCCGACTTTTTCTTAGCCTAATCCCTTGCCCGTCAGTGGCTTAAACCTCCTGGGATAGGCTCTATATAAAACCGGAGTGGCCGAAGTGGCCCGATATCGATCGTTCCGATTGGCCGCGAACCAAACCCCATCGACCATTTCGTGCAGCGACGTTTGGACGAACAGGGACTCCATCCCTCCCCCCCGGCTGAACCGGCGGTTCTCCTTCGGCGTCTATCCCTGGATCTCGTTGGTTTGCCACCCACCGTGGAAGAGGTCACCGCCTTCGAAAAGGATCCCTCCGACCAAAACTACGAGGCCGCCATCGACCGTCTCCTCGCCTCGGGACGCGGCGAATCCATTCCCTGGGAACGCTTCCCTTGGAACCTCCGCAACGGTTACCGCATCCTGAAAATACCACCCGAAAAACGCAGCAGCGAACAACAATATAACGTCGAAGCTCTCCTCTTTTACGATCATCCCGCTACCGGCCCGCACGAAAAGGCCCTCGACCGGCTGAAAGAGGAGCGTGACGCCCTTGTCGCGCATACCATGGTCATGAAGGACGCCGAGAACCCCGTCCCAACTCACGTCTTCATTCGCGGCGCCTACACCAGCCCGGGAGAGCCCGTCGAACCTGGGACCCCGATGTGCTCCACCCCCTCGACCCGGACCTGCCGCCCAACCGCCTCGGCCTCGCCCGATGGCTCGTCCACCCCGAAAATCCGCTCACCGCCCGCGTCACCATGAATCGTTTCTGGGCTGAGATTTTTGGTCAGGGAATCGTCACCACACCCGAGGACTTCGGCATGCGGAGCGCGCCGCCCACCCATCCCGAACTCCTGGATTGGCTCGCCCTCGAATTCGCCCGGCAGGGCTGGTCGATGAAGCAGATCATCAAGACCATCGTGATGTCCTCAACCTACCGCCAGACCACCGGGGTGCCGTCGGAACAAATCGGGAAAGATCCCGCCAATCGATGGCTCGCCCGCGGCCCTCGTTTCCGTCTCTCGGCCGAACTCATTCGCGACAACCTCCTCGCCATCTCCGGCAAGCTCTCCAACCAAATCGGCGGCCCTCCCGTTTATCCTCCGCAGCCGGACGGCTTGTGGAATGAAATCTCCGGAGCCAACGTCATCCTCTACCCGACTTCTGAGGGAGAGGACCGCTATCGTCGGGGTCTCTACAATTTCCTGCGCCGCGGCAATCCGCATCCGATGGTCCTTAACTTCGACGGAACCAACCGCTCAGCCTGTGTCATCAAACGCGATCGCTCCAACACGCCCGTCCAGGCCCTCAACCTTCTCAACGACCCCGCCTATGTCGAAGCCGCCCGCGCTTTCGCCGCCTTGATTGAGCGCGTCCCGGGCGACGAAGAAAACAAAGCCGTCCTCGCCTTTCGACGGGCCGTGGCCCGTCAACCCTCCGAAGCGGAAGTGGCAGCCCTATTGTCGCTCTACCAGAAACACGGCTCCTGGTTTTCCGTGGCCCAGGTCATTCTCAACCTCGACGAAACCATCACAAAATCATGAAACCCGTGAACCAAGCCAAATGCATCGAGTGTCTAACCCGGCGTGAATTCCTCCGCCAAGGAACCCTCGGGGTCGGTTCCTTAGCGTTGGCTTCGCTATTAAATCGCGATTTGACCGGATCGATGAAAAACCCTTCCGGCCTCCATCATCCGGCTTCCGTTAAACGGGTTATCTTTCTCCACATGGTGGGAGGGCCCTCCCAGATGGACACCTTCGATCCCAAACCCGCTTTGGATAAATGGGACGGAAAAAGCCTTCCGCAAGAACTGACCCGCGGACAGAAATTCGCCTTCATCACCCCCGATGCCCAAGCCATAAAATCGCCCTACAGTTTTGCCCCGCGCGGCCAATCCGGCATCGTCATGTCGGAACTCTTTCCTCATCTCGCAACCGTAGCGGATGAACTCACCGTGATCCGCAGCATGCGGACCAACGAGATCAACCACGGGTCAGGAGAGCTTTTTTTACACACCGGGCATGGTCGCCTCGGCCGTCCCACCTTCGGCGCCTGGACATCCTACGGGCTGGGCACTGAAAACTCGGACCTTCCTTCCTACGTCGTGCTCAAAGATCAGCACCCCAATGCCGGGCCGGCAGCATGGAGCAGCGGCTTTCTTCCCTCCAAACATCAAGGGGTCTTGTTTCGCACCGGCTCAAAACCACTTTTCTACCTCGACAACCCGGATGGGGTCACTTCGGCCAAGCGCAAGGATGTGATCGACACCATGGGCCAGCTCAACTCCTTGGCATTTGATCGCTACCACGATCCCGAAATCCAAACCCGCATCGCACAGTACGAGCTGGCCTACCGCATGCAGACATCAGTTCCGGAACTTGCGGCAATGAAAGGCGAACCCGAGCACATTCTGAAACTCTACGGACTCGATAACAAAGGGGCGGGAGGAACCTTCGCCAATAACTGCCTGCTCGCTCGCCGGCTTGTCGAGCGGGGCGTGCGCTTCGTCCAGGTTTTCAACAAAGGCTGGGATCACCACCAAGACATCTATACCTCCCTCCCCAAGCAAGCCGAGGGCGTCGACCAGGCCTGCGCCGGCCTTATCACCGACCTGAAACAACGCGGACTCCTCCAAGACACCCTTGTCATTTGGGGCGGAGAATTCGGACGCACCCCCATGGTTCAGGAACACAACGCCGGATCCGGCGCCAAGACAGCTCCAGGACGCGACCACCACAAGGAATGCTTCACCATCTGGATGGCAGGCGGGGGATTGAAGAAAGGCATCAAGTATGGAACAACAGATGAATTTGGTTTCGGCATCGTGAAAAATCCGGTACACGTCCATGACTTTCACGCCACCTGCCTGCACTTGTTGGGTATCGACCACGAGCAACTGACCTTTAAGCACCAAGGACGCCACTACCGTTTAACGGATGTGCATGGGCACGTGGTTAAGGATTTGCTCAGTTAACTGAGGATGGAACGCCCTACCCTGTGATTTAATTAAATAGCTGTTTATTGCATATCGTCCTGCGGGTTGCCGTTCTAACGGACCTAGCCCGCATTTCTCACAAACTTCGTAGCGAGCGAACGAAGATCGAGCGCTGGTGTGGGCTTCGAGCGCGTTTGTAGAGGGCATAAGGCATGGCGCCAGCCGAGGTAGTCATATGTTCGGAAAATGGCTTAACTAAGCAGCATTCCGTCTTGACCCCTTCCTTTTCCGCAGAAGCGCCCAAAGGGACGCCATACGGGCAAGATACTACTTCACTTTTATCCAATCGAGACCTCTCCCCTCGTAGGTGCCGGGACCTTGCCTGGCAGTCCGGGATTTCCTGACCTGTGAGATGAATCTTTGAGGAACTCCTTTATCAAAAAACCAATGCTCGTCCGGTGTTTTGCCACCGTGGTAGCGCATCATCTGTTCGGTGATGAAACCTTCATCATTAAATAACTCGCGTGCATCGAGCTTACCGTCGCGGGTATAGTATTCCCGTTTTACCATTTGTCCTTTGTCATAGTAGCAGCGCCGAATGGCTTGGCCGTCCTTGTTCAGGTCAAAGTGCGATTTCATCTCCCCGTCTTCAAACTCTGCGGTGGCAATGACGCCATCTAGCCAATGAACCGTTTCGCGCGTGGCCGTGGGTGCTGCAAGGGCAGCCCTTTGGTTGGTTTCTCTGTCTTGGACAGTCCAACGATAATTCGTCCATGAAAAGTCGTCCGGTTTCGATTTCAGAATTCGGATATCCCCGGCTGTGGTGAGAGTTACGGAATGGCCTGGGTCGCTTTCCAGGCCGAACCACTCAACTGCGGATGCTGTGTAGGTTCCTGGTTTAGACGCCTTAAAGGTTTTGCCTGGTAATACCGGTTCCTTGTTCAGCTGCACGCCGTCACGGAAAATATGATAGCCGTACGTTTCGTAGTGATTCTCGCCCGGGATCAGTTCAATCCTGTCTGCTGTTTTGCGCAGCCAGGGCGCATCCGGTTTACGAACAATGGCAATATAACTCTGGAGGTTTCGCTGATATTGGAGTGGGGTGCCACCCATTTTCTCACTATTCGCAAAGTTTGCTGAATAAGACCTTTTGGGCGGATTAAATCCTTTCTTGGGCAGAAGACGAGGTTCCCAGGAGGTAATCCATGCACCGGCTTTTAATTCTTTGCTTTCGGTTCCAAAGGCGCCACCCGTAACCCCTTCGAAGGTAGTGGCTGTTTTCGAGGTGTATCGGGCGACTGCGCAGCCGTTTACACCCGAGTCGCTGTGGGCAAAATACCCGCTGTCGGGAAACCCATTCGTCGAAATTACTTCAACCGTGGCGCCGCTCTGGTTCTTCGCAACAATGGTGTGAGCGATCTCCGTCAAATCAACGGTCGTTCCGAAAATAAACTTGGTCCCGTCCGGGCTGCCCTTCGGCTCGCTGTCGTAGTAGCCGGATTTGTCGCCCGAGCCCGCTGGAAGCGCAATTGCGGAGAGTGACAAAAACTCGAACAGTAAATCGCCAGAGCGTAAATCCGCTGCCCGAATAGGAGAGCGTCCGCCGTTCCCCCCGGCGACAGTCCATCGACCGCTGGCGCCAAGCGTTCCGAAATCGCCCGCACTAACCATGCTGAGTAGATGCACATTGGATGGATACGGCTCATTCCACTTCCGCCCTCGAACCGGACCATCGCCGAGAATCAAATATTCTCCGTTTCCCAGCCAATTGGCATGGCCCCGCATCATCGCCGGATTCATGAGTTCCTGATGACTTCCGTCCAGGTTCATCCAGGTGCCGCCATAACCAAGGTCATGTTTGTCAATGTAGGCCCGTTTGATATTTACCACCGGATAATACGGATTTGCGTCCACCTTGTTTCCCTTAACATGGCAGAGTTCTACTTTGCCACCCGCTTTAAGGGGATACCGAACCACGCCGTCGGGAGTTGCCCAGACGTAGGCATACTCATCGTTGCAGTCGACATTTCCCAGGCGTCCTCCTTTGCCGACCGAGTCAGAAATAACCGTGGACTGCTGCAACTGATCCATGCTGAGCATACGCAGCGTCGAGCCGGTAAGAAACACGGCAGTATTCTCCTCTACCCGCCAGGCGGGAAGGCTGGCGCCAGGAAGCCGTATCGACTGCATGGAATGGAAATCCAGGATTTCTGATCCCCCTTGAGAACCACTATAAGAAATATAGCGCCCATCACGGCTCCAGCATTCCACTGAAAAATATCCGGTGCTGTTCTTGGTGTAGACATTCCCCGGAATGTGCCACAGCTCCAATCCAGGGCTCTGCTTCATGGGCGCTTTTTTGCCGAACTGAACCGGTTTTACAGATACGTTATATTCGGCTCCGGCGACAGCCGTTCCGACCAAAAAGAATACGAACCCTAGGCTTGTTGTAAGTGATAAGAATCTGGTTGTTGGCATTCGGGGAGGTGATACTGATTTTAGCTTTCGGGGTCAGGGGTGCTTAACAGCCTGTCGGACTTTGTTCGTAAGTCGTTGATAATCAACGAATGCTTCGATTTATAGAATTTCGTTTAAATCTATAAACCACTTATAATAAAATAGTTATGAATTATGTCATGGTCAGGCCCGACAGACTGTTAACAGAGTGACAGTTGAAGGATTCGAATCAAGGGTCCTTGGAATCTCATTTGCAATGGCCCAGTTTGCGGGGGTCAGGTCATGTGCTGACGCTAACCTTCTACGTCCTCTATTTGAAGGTTTTTGCATGAGGGTCGGAGAGCGGGGGGATTACAACTTGAAAGCAAAATTTAATGTGGGTAAGGATATTCTCAGTTAACTGTGAATGAGAGGCCCCCTACCCCGCCCTCCGTATTTTCTATAAGACGGAGACAAGGACATCAGAAATTGGAACCCGGAGGAGAATTCCGTCGCGGCGGGAGAGGTCTATGCCGAATACTTCAAGGCGGCGCTCAACACCGATTACATCATCGGCGTCTTCTGGTGCAACCCGGTCGACACCCCGCCTGGGTTTAACAGGCCCGGTGTGAAACAGGGGTTCTTCGGCGAGGGCCTGACCGAGCGTCCGGGCCTGCACCAAGCGGTGAAGGAGTTGAATGCCTATCGCCAAGATGTCACTCCAAAGAGGCCTTGAACCGAAAAAGGAAGGGGTAAAATGGTAAGAACGGGCGACCTTGTAAGGCAAAACTTTTCACGTCTTGACCCCTTGCCATCCGAGGACACCTCGAAAAGAAAAGAACTGGAAAAACTAAAGATCTCACACTAAATCAGGAATCCAATCATGATTTCAGCTTGAAATAACAAGGACATTGGGGTAACCAAATGTGAAACCCCTACCCTCCATACGCTATGAATCGCAGGGACGCACTCAAAACCCTCCTCCTTACAACCGCCAGCAGTGGCCTGATTTCGAAGTTGAGCGCGGCGGAAGCCACTTCTCTGGATAAGTACGGAGGCTGGACCGGCCGGAAATTCAAGGCGACCGGCTTTTTTCGCATAGAGAAGGACGAACGGTGGTGGATGGTAACTCCGGAGGGCAATGCCTTTCTCAGTTTCGGGATCAATCATTTCCACAATGTCTGGTGGCGGTCTCCGCACAACAGCAATGCTTGGCAAAAAATACTGGGCATAAACAATATAGGGGATCCCGAGCAATTTTCTCCGGCCCTGCGTGACTGGGTCCACCAGGCGTGTGCCGATTACGGCTTTAATTCCATTGGCGTGCACAATGACCTCAATATTCTAAACAATCCGAAGC
Source organism: Opitutales bacterium (assembly GCA_965218995.1). Taxonomy (GTDB): domain Bacteria; phylum Verrucomicrobiota; class Verrucomicrobiia; order Opitutales; family UBA2995; genus JAABVD01. The sequence goes on along the minus strand of CBDCML010000003.1, from coordinate 725,445 downwards.
CGACCATACCCTATATGCAGCCCTTCCAGGTCATCAAGATTTCGCATTGGTATGATGAAATCCCCGATGAAAATTTCGTGGATGTTTTCTCCCCGGACTACGAGGCCCAATGTGACCAATTGGCCGCTGAGATTGCGGCTCCCAAGAGAAATGATCCATACCTTCTCGGATACAGCATGAACGACTGTCCCCTGTTCACGGAAGAGGATTGTCGGGAGCGAACCGATGTCATTGGCGGAAAGCGTAGAGCTTTAAGGAGTATGGGATGGCCCCGGCGCCTGCGCAACCTGGGACCGGAGGCTCCGGGAAAAAAAGCCTACGTGCGGATCATGAAAAAGCTCTACCGGGACAGTATCCAGGATTTTAATACCACCTACAGCGCCAACTTTGATTCATTCGACGCGCTTGCTTCAGCGGAAAACTGGCGCCCTGAAACCAAACTGTCCAACCCGGATGAAACCCGGGACAATACCGAATTTCTCCTGGCTGCCGTCGACCGCTATTATCAATGCGGCTCCGAGGCCATACGTCGACACGATCCGAACCACCTGTTTATGGGCGATAAACTGAATGCCAATACCGACAGCGTGGATACGGTCCTGAAAACCACAACCAAGTATACCGACATCCTCTTTTACCAGATGTACGCCAAGTACGAGGTACAGGAATTTTCTCTGGACCGCTGGTCGAATATGGTTGATCAGCCGATCATCAACGGTGATTCGGCCTTTACCATGATCACCGACTCCATGCCACACCCCTTCGGCCCCATCGCCACCTCCCTGGAAGAGCGCATCGAGTGGACACAAAACTTCTTTAACAAGGCCTTCGCCCGACCGGAGTTCATCGGCTGGCATTACTGTGGTCTGATCGATGCCGATAATAATTTACCGTTGTGGGGTAGAAAGTACCGGCAGCACTCCGGATTGTTAGACTCCTATGGAACCCCCTACCCCGGGTTGAAGGGAGCTATCAAGGGTTGCGCAGATCAAATTTATCAAATTGCGACGGGTGGGGCCTAAGGACTAGCGTCAAATAATTCAGTGGTTAGTGATTAGTGGCGAGTAGTCAGTTAAATGCCTGTCCCTTTTTCAGCCTTTTTTGGCTATTTCCTATTTCCCAAATCCTGTTCATCCTGTGCAACTTGTCCTGCCGTAGCCCTTGGGCGAAGCAGGATCCATGTTTCATTCTTGTATAGGATAGGGTCACAACATCCGTGCCCATCCGTGTAACCTGTCCTGCCATAGTCGTTGGGCGACGGCTGATCCTTGCAATCTTGACGAAACTTGTGAAGTCAACCGATTCAAGGTTCTTGTCCCGGCGTAGCCCTTGGGCGAAGCCGGATGACCCGAATGGCACTAAGTTAAGCAACTTTTCGAACATATGGCTGCCTCGGAAAAGGAAGGGGTCAAGACGTGGAAAAATTATGCCTTACAGACCCTTTTCTTGCAGAAGGCATAACTTTTCCACGGCCTGACCCCGGCTGGCGCAATGCCTTATGCCCTCAATAACCCCGCTTAACTAAGCGCCATTCAGGTTTGACCCCTTCTCACCGCACCAGTGCCGACATTCCGGAGCGCAGTAGAAAATTTATGAGAAATGCGGGTAAAATGTGACCAAGCCAGCCAGCGCTCGCCTGATAGAGCTCGCGGCGGACTCCGCCCAGGCGGCGGTCGATCAGTGACCGGAAGCTTGGGCGGGAGGTGTATGCAAGCGGCATAGTCGGGGTGGGTGAAACTCTAGGGTGAAACTCGAGGGCTGCGATGAGCTTTGGTAAATCGGACTCTTCCAGCTCCCAGACTCTTTTTTTTTAGATCCTCCTGCTCATCGCAGCCCTCGAGTTTCACCTCGGTTTCGGGATAAACGCGCTCCTGCAATACCGTTGCAGTTTTAATCCGTTCCCAACCGTGTTTCACTTTGGAAACCCATGCCTCAGCAACTAAGCATCTTAGCTTCTCTTTTCCTTTGTGCCTTTGTGCCCCTGTGCCTTTGGCGGCAGCCAATTCCTAATTCTTAATTTGTGAGCTGGCGAATTTCCCCCCTTTCGCCTCTCCGGGCTACGAATTTGGGTGATGTCACATTCGCTCGGTAGTGAGACATGCGGGCTTGTGGATTAATTTCCGGATTTCCTGCCGGTGAGTTCTTATCGAGCAACCTTTTCAGAATATTTCCATGATGGTTTAGGAATATGCCAGTGATGAGTCGTTTTATGGAGAATGACCATCGCTTCAGTGGTTCTGAAAAATGTGACATTCCATGGGTATCTCGATCCCTCTTGGATTAGGCCTGCAGCGAGAATCCGCCACCTACAACGCTGTGAGCACGGTCGCGGTGAACTCCGGCCTGATCTTCCTGATGGACGTCTTTAAATTTAGGGACGAGTTGGTTTCAGATTACGAGTGTTTCTCCCGAAGTTTCACTCGCATCCGGGCGATCGGCGGGGGCGTCAGTGTCAGCGTGGCCAAGAACTCCGAGGGCAGCTACGAGGTGACCGTCAACGGCGGAAGGGTGGCCTCCTTCGGGCGGTGGTGCGGGAAGATCTGGTTTTCCGAAGACGAATACGACACCGGATGTTTGCTGGACGAAACGGAATGGGAGTAACTGGATTTAGGGTGTTCCTATTTTGCCAAATGAAGTGGATTGACGTCCCTTTTCCGCCGCTTTGTAGTCCAAAGGCCGAAATGCGGAAGGAATTAAGTTATGCCTAAAGCAAATAAAAGCGTCCCTCAACGGGCATTCTTTAACCCTGTCGGGATTTAACGGAGAAGAAGTAAGTGTTCTGCAGCCCTCACAATGTGACTTTGCGAGATAATTCTCCTATAAATTGCTAATGAAAAAGACCTTACGAAAAAACCACGGTGCGGATGAGCACCCCAAGAACCAGCTCCCGTCCCATCCGCGTTGGGATGGTCCAGAAGATTCATTGGGCCGCTACATTCGTGCCGAGTCCAAGAAGACATTGCTTGCCTACCGGAGCAAACCGAAGCTAGTGCAGCGAGACGCGAACGAAGAAGCGGCCATTGCCCGGGGTGGCTATGCCAATCGGCAACTGTTCGAACTGGTTCAGAACGGTGCAGATGCCGCTTCGAAGATATCAGAGGGGGGGCGAATCGAAATCAGGCTGTCCGAATCCCATCTCTATTGCGCAGACAATGGAAAGCCCATTGATAAAGACGGCTACACCGCGCTGGAGTTGTCCCACATGTCCCCGAAGCGGGATACCAAGGAAATTGGACGCTTTGGACTTGGCTTCAAGTCGGTGCTGGGCATCTGCGAAACCCCCCAGTTCTTTAGCTTGAACGGGTCGTTTCGCTTCGATCCGGGCCTTGCCAGACAGCGGATACGCTACGTCGCAAAAGCTGTGGAGAGTTTCCCTACCCTCAGCCTCCCTGAGCCAATCGATCCGTACGAATATATTACCGAGGACCCCGACCTTGCCGAACTGATGACATGGGCGAGTAACATCGTGCGCCTTTCGCTGATACCGGGGAAAAGGTCAAGCTTGACTGAGCAGATCCGCAGATTCCCCGGGGAGTTCCTGCTGTTCGTAGATCATGTCAAGTCTCTGTCGTTGAGTGATCAGGAAATGGGTATCGAACGCTGTCTCGAAGTTCAGAGAAAAGACAAGCATCACATCCTGTCGGACGGTTCCAACTCCTCCTATTGGAGGGTTTTCAGTTGCACGCATACACTCTCGGAAGCAGCCCGAGAGGACAGGAGATCACTCGACAACGCACGCGAGGGCGTGACGACGGAGTTGACGGCGGAATTGACTTGCTGATCGCCACCGACTGTATTTCAGAAGGGCAGAACCTACAGGATTGCGATACGGTTTTGAACTACGATATCCACTGGAATCCTGTGCGTATCATCCAACGCTTTGGCCGCATTGACCGCATCGGCAGCCGCAACCGCTCGATAGGGATGCCTCAACCAAGCAAGGGTTTCAGTGTTCCTGTGCTGTCGGCGAATTTGTCCAGGTTTAAGCCCATGGCCTGTGCCTGGGTCAGCCACAGGTTGGCGAGGGGCGTGCCGTCCGGGCAATGCAAATGTTCACCGGTTCTGAATTTACCTTGGGCGTTTCCGGCGACGACAATGGGGAGGTCGTTGTACTGGTGGGTGGATCCGTCCCCCAATCCCGAGCCGTAGGTGAACATCGTATTGTCCAACAAGCTGCTTCCGTCTGTTTCCCGGATCGTATCCATTTTTTCAACCAGGTAGGCAAACTGTTCCATATGAAAGCGGTCCACCTGCATGAGTTGCTCCATGTAAACGCGTTGTTGGTGGGACATCAGGTGATGGCTCATGGGCTTGTCGAATAGTCCTTCGAAGGTCCAAGGGGTATTCCAACGCTCCGGGCCGACCATCAACGTTGCGACATGGGTCAATCCGGTCTGTAGAGCCACCACCATTAAGTCTCCCATCAGGCGTATGTATTCTCCACGAGGCAGGTAAGCCGCCGCCGGTTCCTCCATGCTTACTTTTTTTAGCTCCCCCTTCATCTGCTCCAGGCGATCCATCCGGATTTCAATGGTTCGTATTGAGTCAAAATACTCGCCGAATTTCTGGCGATCGTTGTAACCGAGCTCCAGCTTCAGAGTCCGGGCATCTTCCAGAACCAAGTCGGTGATATTGCGAAAGCGCTGGATTTCCTGAGTGGCAAACAGCCTGTGGTAAACCTTTCTGGGATCGCGAATCGAGGGAGCGACGTGCCCGGTTCCATACCAGGAGATATTGTCGAAGTAAATGGACTCAAGGTTGTCTTTATGGCTATTGCAACTGAGCTCAAGGGTTCGAAAGGGGGTGTTCTTTCCGAGCTGATCACCGACCATCTGATCGAGCGTCCGGTCGAGTGGCCAGGCTGATTCCGTAATCGACCAGGGTTCCGCGCTGCTCAAGAAACAGGAAGCGCATTGGGCATGGACATCGGTGCCGATTTGGAACGTCCGGTCCATGCCGGTAATCAAGGTTACTTTGTCTTGAACCGTTTTTAATGGCTCCAGGGTGGGTGTCCATTTTATGGGTTGAAAGCCAACTTTGCTACCTACCCAGGATATGTCCGCTACCGCAAAATTATTTCCTTTGGGTAGGACCGCTGTCTCCTCGCCCGGAAAGAATCCCCGGCGCACGACTCCGATCGGGACATAAAAGAAGGCCATACGCTGGGCAGGCATAGGTTGCTTCGCTGCCAGCGAGATACTTTCCATCCAGGGCAGCGTCAGGAGAGCGCCGCCTGCGCCGCGTAAAAATGAGCGTCTGGAAATAGGTTTCATGGGGCATGAATTTTGGTGGAGATACTGCGATGCAAAAAGTGGTTTGAAGTCGGAAGGGTCTATTTATGATGAAACGAGTCACTGAGAACAACCTGTTTTATGAGGGTTTGAATCTTATAGTTGTCCGCTTGGGCTGCGTTTACAATATTGGTGAGAGAGGGCGAATCTGCCAGCCCGGTTTCGCGACCAAGTGAAAATGACAGCAAATGGGCGGCAAAGGCATCGGCGAAACCATCTTTTTCGGCTAGAATAGCGTCCTTGAATTCGGTGATGGTGGAGAAAGCGTGTTTATTAAATAGCAAGCCTTCCGAATCTACGGTCCTCCCGTTTTCGTACTGGTCGCGCCATACCCCCGTTGGACCGTAATTTTCCAGGGCGAAGCCCAGGGGATCAATGCGCTTGTGACAACCGGCACAATCTTCTCGTTCGCGATGAACCGCAAATTGCTCGCGCAAGGTCAGATGCTCCATGTTCGGTTTGCGGGTTGTTTCTTCCAAGGGCGGAATTTCGGCCGGCGGCGGTTCGGGAGGGTCGTTAAATAGCACCGAAGCGATCCAGGCTCCGCGTGTTATGGGTTGAGTGCGGGTGGGATTGGAGGTCATTGTCATGACTGCCGCCGTAGTGATCACGCCACCTTCTCGGCGATCCAACAAGGGTACCCGCTTGAAGGGTACGGCGGTTGCAGGAACTTTTTCCGACCGCGTGCCATCGACATACCAGGTGCCGAGCAAGTCGCTCCGGTAACTGAAATTCGAATCGATTAATTCCAGAATGGACCGGTTTTCCACCAGGATCGTTTCGAAGAGCAACAAGGGCTCCATCATCATATGAATGCTGACCCGGTGATTTCCGAAATAGAAATCCGGATACAGATCCGGATCCGGGACCGATGAAATGATGCGCTCGAGCTGCAGCCATTGGGACGGGAAACTGTCGCAAAATCGCTTCAGCTTTTTATGGGCGAGCATGCGGTCGACTTGTTCGCTCAATACGTTTTTATCAGTGAGCCTGTGGACCGCTGCCAGGTCGAGCAGTTCCTGATCGGGAATGCTGCCCCAGAGGAAAAACGACAATCGTGAAGCCAGTTCAAAGTCATCGACTTGGTCAGACGAGGAGTTAGCAGTCGCTCGATCATAGAGATAAAGAAAGCGAGGAGAGGCCAAGACTGCGGATGCCGCCTGTTTCATCGCCTCGGTAAATGAATGCCCCGCTTTGATTTGTCTTAGGGCAAAATGGGTGTATCGATCTACGATCAGATCCTCCGCATGCTTTCGAAATGCCCGGGTTAAAAACAGGCGAAGCCGTTCTCTGATTGCGTGTTCTGTCTTTTCCACGCAAGGGGGCCCCGCAAAGAAATCGTTCCAAATACCGACGTTTGCCTCGTTAAAGTCGTGGCTTTCTACAATGGAACGGCTGAGCGTTAAAAAAGATTCCAGCAGGAGCGGAGAAAGGGTCAGGTGATCGGCACGGTTGTCGAAGCCATGCTCCGCCCGCAGGTCTTGAGGGAAGGGTGCGACGCCGCCCAAACGTTTATCAATGAGCTGGGATTTTCCAAGCGGTCGACTTCCCGCCTGCAGGCTGTCAGGCATGGACCCGGTTCCCGGGCGGAAGTAATCGCCATGCTCGCGTAGCATGCGTTCCGGTAAGGCAAACACGTCGACCTTGAGATCGAACAGATCCTGTACCGCATTGTTATATTGAAAGCGATTCATGCGCCGGATGGGGATGGAAGGAAATTCCTGCTGCGCGGCGACGGCGTCTTTCATGAGATGGTTGAGGGATTGCAGAAGACGGGTCCGGGTCGCTGATGCCAGCGGTTCTTCCTCTTCCGGAGGCATTTCCTCAAAGTCGAGCACATCGATCATATCCTGGAGGAGTTCCGGATTCCCGGCCAGTGTTTCAGCTGAATCCAACTTCACCAAGTTCACGTCGCCTTTGATCTTTTTCTTCGCGCCGTGACATTTTACGCAGCTTTCTTTAAAAACCGGTTGAATGAGCTCCTTGAAAGCGTGCTCATCGAAAGCGTTGGCATGTAATGAAAAAAAGCATACAGCCACCACGCTGATCACAGGGGTGATGCACCATCGAAAGATGGAAAGGCGCTTTTGGGTATTTATCTTCAATCGGGTAATTGCTCGAGGTAGGAGCTTAGATTCTATCGATCCTGGCATGCCCTTCAACCCTTTTTTGAGGATAGGCAGTCATTCGAGGACGAGTGGGATAAACATGGGTATCTCTTGCCGGACTGTTTTGAGGGTGGTTGTAAGGTTGGTTGTGGTAAGTGTCCTTGCGTGCATCACAAGAGGGAACAGGCAGTTTGAGACCCAATCATCGAACGTGGTCCTGGTCTCACGGGAATTGGCTAGCGCCATCAAGAGGCGATGCCGCGCCTTTCCTCTCCCCTACCCTTCATCCATACCAAACATCAAGGGCTAACCGTTTTGCCTCTTTTTCGGCCCCAACTTGATAAAATATCAAAAATATATCAAGTTGGACGGTAAGTGCTGGGTTTGTGGGGTGAAAAAATCAAGTTTATCAAGTTTTTGGGGTTAAATTTTGATAAATCGGGTTTAAATTTTGATATATTGTAACTACTCAGGTCCCCAGCGAAAGAGCTGAACCTCTGGGTAATGAAAGATTAATAATCGGGGGACAAGCCAGCGCCGTCAAATACCTTTGCCAGAGCCTTCCAAGCTCCCACTCCCTGTTTCTGCTGGGTCGAGACATATGAGCGGATACGAGCAAAGATCTGAGCGTTTTGAAGGGTCCGGAAACCACCTGATATTTTCTGTTTGACTTTTACCATGCGAATATCCCGCTCGGCCTGATTGTTGCTGAAGGGGATCTCCGGGTCCCAGAGAAAAGCCAATATCTGGTCCCGGTATTTATCCATGCGCTCAAGAAGGTTTCTCGATTTGGTTTTCTTGGGCCGGCCTCGTTTCTTCTTGGCTCCTGGCGGATCATTTATCTGGGGATTTTCCCTATAACCTTCTGCTATGATCCTGCCATAGCGAACATGCCAACCATGCTTGCTTTTGGGGCCCATTTCTGCCTTCCACACCTTACCGTATTCATAGGCCTCCTGTAGCAGTTTTCTCATCTTTGCAGCCCACTGTTGTTGGAGTTGTTCCTGAGCAAAAACCAGTTCCCGTATCAGATGGGGATTGCACAGGGAATGCTGGCAGTTTTTCAAACGAAAATAAGTCGCCCAGCAATCGTGAACCAGCCGCCCGGCAAACTTTTCCAATATGCCGAAGTCCTGTAGGGCTTGATAGCCGCGCTTGGGGTGGATCCCCAAAAAAGTATGGCGCTTGTTGCACACGGTATGTAACCAATGATTCTTCGCATTTACTTTCAGCCCGGTTTCATCGGCATGGACAATGGCGCAGTTTGTCAATCTTTCCTTCACCTGCTTTTCAAATCCTTCCAAGCGCTCATAACAGTTTAGACGAGCCTTCAATACGGTATCTTCACTGACCCTATAACCGTATAAATCCGCGCATATCCGGCTTATTCGATTCAATGGAACGAGTTGGTAATCATTCAAATACACCAACCAACTTTGGAATCGTCTTCCATATTGCACCGGAGCATTCACCCCTTCGGGAACTTCCGCTGTCACGATATGGCCCGAGCAGTTGCGCTACTGATAGATCCAATGTTCGGTTACGATCAGTTTCGGCTCCGGAAGATCGAACACCTGGCGCTTGATGATCTTCACGATGTCCTTATCGGTGAAACGCTCTGCGCTTAGCGGACAACGCGTTAAGGTGTGCCTTATGATCCGGTCCGGATGGGCGCTGAATTGCAATGTCTTGCCCCTATGGCCGGGCTGACCGCCGCTTTTGCGACGGCCTTTTTTACGCAGGCTCTTGGGTTTGGGTTTAGGGTAATCATCGCTGCTTGGCGGCTTTGAACTGTTGCGGCTGTTTTTAGCAAGTCTTTGCTCCAGTACCTCGACCCGTTCCATCAGATCCAAAAGCAGCTCGACGACTGCCTCGGGATCCTTTTGGATCAACTTCAAAAGCGCCTGCTTTTTGACTTCCCGATCTTGCATTCATAAGTATATGACAGATAGAAATTAAAAGTACAGCTTTTTTTAATGTTTTTATACTTTTTTATGTTTTATGGAGTCACTCCCCCTTCATCCCGCCAAAAAACTACCTGAGTAGTTACTTATAAATGATGATATGGAGTCGTTTTCCCTGCTCTCGAATTTTTATTTTCCGCCAACGGCATTTCGCCCCCGGCGCCCATTGATTACGGCCCCGGTTGGGTCACGTCGGCCTGGTAAGAGCTGAGCGTGTTTCGAGAAGCGGTTCGTTGTCGATCACCTTCTCTCCATTCAGCGAGAATTAATCTAAACCAGCCATCCAACCATGCAGAACAATTATGACTTTTTCAGGGTCGACTAATTCCGAAAATCGTCATCGTTGAAGAATCGTCTGATCTCGGCCCGGGCGGATTCCGGGCTATCGGAGGCATGCACGACATTCCTCATTGCGTTATCGCCGTAATCGCCCCGAATCGTCCCCGCCGGCGCTTGGACCGAATCGGTCGGACCCACCAGTTCCCGCACTCTTCTTATGACGTTATCCCCTTGCAGGATCATCACCACCACCGGCCCGGACTCCATGAAAGCGGAGATCCCCGGAAAGAAGGGTTCATCTGCCAAGTGGGCATAGTGCTCCTTGAGGAGATCCGGCCCCAATTTTGCCATCTTACACCCGGCAATGGTAAATCCCGCCCCTTCAAATCGGCCGAGCACCGTTCCCATGAGCCGTTTCCTCAGACAGTCGGGTTTGAAAATGATCAGGGTTTTCTCCATAGTATCCGTTCAATACTTCCAGGCACAAAGCGTGCCAAACCGAAAAAGAGGCTCACCATTTCGAGCAGTTTAACGGTCAATTGGATGCTACTTCAGAGGATGATTGCTTTTGCTCGAACTTGATCTCATCGTTTTCAACCACCACCAGTATGGGCTCCCCCTTCTTGAGATCTCCCCTGAGAATTGATTCCGCCAAGGGGTCCTCCAGGTAGCGCTCCACGGCGCGGCGAAGCGGGCGGGCTCCATATTTTTGGTCGTACCCCTTGTCGATGAGAAACTCCTTCGCCTCCGCCGACATGGACAAGTTGATATCGTGTCGTTGCAACCGTTTAATGACTTCCCTCAATTGGATATCGACGATTTTGACCAGATCTTCCCGCCTCAAGGAGTTGAATACCACCAACTCGTTGATCCGATTGAGGAACTCCGGTTTGAAAATGCGCTTCGACTCTTCCAGAATTTTTTCCTTGATCCATTCGAAGTTGTTGGTCTGTCCGGTCAATTTCCCAAAACCGAGGGATGTCTCCCTTTGGATGAGCCTGGCGCCGACGTTAGAGGTCATGATGATAATCGTATTCCGAAAATCCACCACCCGGCCCAGGCTGTCGGTCAGCCGTCCGTCTTCCAACACTTGGAGCAGGAGTTGTATGACATCGGGGTGGGCTTTTTCGATTTCGTCAAAAAGCACCACGGCGTAAGGCTTGCGCCGCACCGCTTCGGATAATTGGCCGCCCTCCTCGTGCCCCACGTAACCGGGGGGCGATCCGATCAAACGGGACACGGTGAACTTTTCCATGTACTCGGACATGTCAATTTGGACAATGGCGTCCGGTTTGCCGAACATCTTTTCAGCCAAGGCTTTAGCCAAGTGTGTCTTACCCACCCCGGTGGGACCGAGGAACATGAAGGATCCGATGGGACGACGTGGATCTTTCAAGTCTGCCCGTGATCGTCGCAGCGCCTTGGCCACCACCTCGGTGGCGGGGTTTTGCCCTATCACCACTTCCTGCAGATCCTTCTCCAGTTCGAGCAGTTTCTGCGTTTCCTTTTTCTCCATGCGGGTCAAAGGAATTCCGGTCCAATCCGAGACGACCTTGAGCATATCGTCCTCGTCCACCACAATCTTCAGGTGCTTGCGGCTTTCCCTCCACTCTTCCAGCAGCATCTTGCGCTTTTGGCGTAGCTGTTTCTCCTTGTCACGGAATTTGGCAGCCTCTTCAAAACGCTGTTCACTGATGGCCTCCTCCTTTTTTCCGCAAACTTCATCGATTTCCTTTTGCAACCGGTCGATTTCGGGCGGCCGGTTCAGGCTGGCGATGCGACACCGCGAACCCCCTTCATCGAGGACATCGATGGCCTTATCGGGCAGATAGCGATTCGTTATATAACGGTCAGACAGTTTTACGGCCCGCTTGAGGGCTCCATCGGTATAGGTCACGTTGTGGTGCTCCTCGTATTTGCCGCGAATGCCATGCAGGATTTTGATGGTATCCTCAACCGATGGGGCGTCCACTTTTATGCTCTGGAATCTCCTATCCAGAGCTGAATCCTTTTCGATGAATTTGCGGTGTTCCGCCAGGGTGGTGGCTCCAATGCACTGCAGTTCTCCCCGCGACAAGGAGGGTTTGAAAATATTGGAGGCATCCATGGCGCCCTCGGCCGCGCCGGCGCCGACTATGGTATGCAACTCATCGATAAAGAGGAGGATATTTTTACTTCGCTTGATCTCGTCCATTACCGCCTTGATGCGCTCCTCAAACTGACCGCGGTACTTGGTTCCGGCCACCATGAGGGCCAAATCCAGGGTAACGAGCCGTTTATCCCCCAAAAGTTCCGGAACCAGCCCGTTGACAATCTCCTGGGCCAGACCTTCCACAATGGCCGTTTTCCCCACGCCAGCCTCCCCGATCAACACGGGGTTGTTTTTTGTTCGACGGCATAAAATTTGAATGACACGGCGAATCTCCCGCTTGCGCCCGATCACGGGGTCGAGTTCGTTTTTGCGGGCCATTTCCGTCATGTCGCGGCCAAATGCCTTCAAAGCGGGGGTTTTGATATCCTTCTTTACTTCACCCCCGGATTGCCGGGGCACACCTGAGGTTTGTTCCACACCGCTCCCGGCGTAATTGGGATCCAATTCACTGAGGATTTCACGGCGAGCCCGCTCGATATCCACGTTCAGAGACCTCAACACCTGAGCGGCAACCCCCTCTCCTTCCCGCAATAATCCGAGCAGGATGTGCTCTGTGCCCACATAGCTGTGGTTCAGGTTTTTGGCCTCTTTACTGGCCAGGGCCAGCACTTTCTTCACCCGCGGAGTAAAGGGTATATTGCCGGTGGGTTTGGCTTTCTGTCCCATTCCGACCTGTTTTTCCACCGCGCTTCGCACCGTGACCAAATCCAGACCCATGTTCTGCAGAACATTGACCGCAACCCCTTGACCGAGGTTGATCAAGCCTAGCAACAAGTGCTCGGTTCCCACGAAATTATGGTGAAAGCGGTCGGCTTCCTTCCGGGCCAAGGCCAAAACCTGCTGGGCTCTGGGAGTGAAGTTATTCATCGGTCCCATGGAATATTTTCCGCTGGAGGTTGAAGGGTCTCATTACAGTTTTAAATGATCAAAAGCGGGTTGGGGAATTTTTGAAAACTTCTGACGCAATAAAGAAGCCCTTATAACATCCCGCTGGGTCGGTTCAATTTCTTTATTTTTCATGAATTGAACGTGACCCGGTTGACATTCAATAAACAAAGGGTCCAACAAGTCGCGATATTCATCCCGGATGGAGCCGATGTCGATGGCGAGCCGTATGAGCGATAACCGATTCATGGCTTCCGAAGAGCTGATAAGGCGCCCGTGTCTCAATATGCCGTAAGCCCGGCCAATTTTGTCCATTAGCTTGGGACTGTCCTTCTCGAGGACTTTTTCCCGGGCGTCCTCCTCCCGCTCCATGATGGTGGACATCACGCTGCGGAGTCGTTGGAGAATTTCTGCTTCGGTCTCCCCCAAAGTTTGTTGATTGGAGATTTGGAAAAAACTACCACTGGCATCCGAACCTTCTCCAAATATCCCCCGCACCGCAATGCCCAACTGGTTAACGGCACGCACCACTTTGTCCATCTGCCCCGAAATGACCAGGCCGGGCAGGTGCAACATGGCCGATGCCCTGAGACCAGTGCCCAGGTTGGTGGGACAAGCCGTGAGATAACCCAACTCCTTGGAATAGGCGTAGTTGAGCGATTGCTCGATCACGTTGTCTACCGCATCGATGAAGTTCCAGGCCCGCTTCAGGTGAAGACCGTTTCTCAAGACCTGAATCCTGAGATGATCCTCCTCGTTTATCATTACAGAGCAGGCCTGGTTCTTGGAAATGGAAATAATCACACCTGCCCCTTCCGGCTCACAGCTCAACTCCCGGCTGATCAAATGTCGCTCCAGTAATATCTGCCGATGGAGTTCTGAAAGTTGGTCGAGGCGCCCTCCCTTTGGACTCTTTATCTTGGGAACGCGCATGACCACGTCCAAACATTGTCCCAATACTTCCTCTCTTTGCGCCTTTTTGGCCCAACCCGGAAAGGGATAGTGAGCCAAATTTCTGGCCAACCGAATGCGGGTGCTCATGACTATGGGGCGTCGGGACCCCGTCCTATGGGTCGTTTCACCCATACTTTCCACTAGGGCTCTAATGGACATGGGCTCCTTCATCCTCCTCGATTTGCTGAATGATCGCGTCCCTGATCCGGGCCGCATCTTCAAATCGTTCTTCCGCGACGGCTTTTTTCAAACTGGCGTTGAGGTCATCGATTTTCTGCTTTTGCTCCTCCCGAGTCAGGGTATGGTGCGGGATTTTTCCATCGTGTGCAGTGCCCTTGTGCATGTGGGCCAGCATGGGCATGATCAAGGGGCGCAAATTTTTGTAACAGCTTGGGCATCCGAGTCTTCCGTGTTTTTTATAATCCGCCGGAGTGAAGCCGCAAACTTCGCATTTCAGGTGGATGGGTTCATTTCCCAAGCGCTCGTTTTCCAAATTGCCGATCAGCAAATCGCCCAGGGAAAACCCATTGGGATCGGTCACACCCTTCTCCTTTGCACATGTTTCACAAAGGTCGACCTTGTGGATTTTTCCGTCCATGATCTGGGTGAGATGGACCGTCGCCGACTTGCTGCAAATGTCGCACTGTATGGGTTCCGCCATTAGATAGGATTCCCCTGGCAAGGGTTCACTTGGAAAAGGGTAAGGCTTTTTTCTTCAAGCACAATATGTTCCCATCGATTTTTTTCAACTAACAAGAACGAGTATTATGGGCTGGGCAAGAGTACATGCTTGAGAGGGACATTTCTCCAACCCTGATTTTATAACCCTACATTATAGAAATGTTCCCTCTTTCGCAACCTTCGTTCTGAAAGCTGCGAGGAATCGACCGGTCACCTCACCGGGCTTGCCGGAACCTATTTTTCGACCGTCCACCTCCACAACGGGCACCACTTCAGCCGCGGTCCCGGTCAGGAAACACTCGTCCGACACCCAAATGTCATATCGGGTGAGGGTTTCCTCTACCAAGGGAACGTTCAACTCCGCCGCAATCTCAATGACCACCTGGCGGGTAATGCCCTTCAAAGCGCCGGCATGGGAGGGGGGGGTCGACAACCTTCCCTTCTGCAAAACAAAGACATTGTCCCCGGTGCACTCAGCCACGTAGCCCTGTTCATTGAGCATCAAAGCTTCAATGTAACCCAGGCGATCCGCTTCCATCTTGGCAATGATGTTGTTCAGGTAGTTCAAGGACTTGATCCCCGGAGAAAGGGCCGCCGCGCTTGTCCGACGGGTCGGCCCGGTAATTATCTTGAGTCCTTTTTCGTAATATTCGTCCGGGTAGAGACTCAAATGATCCGCGATGATGATCAGACTGGGTTTGAGGCAAGTTTTGGGAGACAATCCCAAATTACCCACCCCACGGGTTACCACCACCCGAATGTATCCGTCGGTCAATCCGTTTACCCGGCAGGCTTGGCAAATCCAGTCGCTTAATCGCCGGCGCGACCAGGGCAGGTCGAGAAGTATGGCTTTGGCAGAGTATTCCAGCCGCTCCAGGTGCTCTTCCAACTTGAAGACACACCCTTGGTAGAGGCGGATGCCCTCAAAAATTCCATCCCCGTACAAGAGGCCGTGGTCAAAGACCGAAACCTTTGCCTCTTCCGAATCTACAAATTCGCCATCTAAAAATACTTTCACCATCGCGGTCCGACATCCAACACGGGGAGAGCTTTCCTGGGCAAGTATTATTTATGCCGCCGTCAGGGTCATCATGTCTAGCCATAGCCATTGGGCGACGGCTGATCCTTGCAATCTCCATTCCTAATTCCTAATTAAACTCTCCCCTTCCCCAGGCTCAGAATGTACTCACCACAGAGGACTCATCCGCCTTCGCCAAAGGGCTACGGCGTGACAGGGAGGACACAGAGATTCAGGAAAAGAATGGTGTGTTTTTGCGTCTTTTGCGGTCTTTGGCACCAAACCACGGATTTCACGGATTAACACGGATTTTAAATTTAACAACGCTTCGCTTGATGCCTTCCGCCTTCGCCCAAAGGCTACTGCGTGACAAGTCGGCAACAGGATGGAGCTGCGCTCTCTGCGAGAGTCAATATCTTTGGCCTACCTTTTTGAGTCTTTTGTGCTTTTTGTGGCTATTCCCCATCCGTGGTCAATTCTCCCTGCATTATCATTCCTAATTCCTAATTCGTGAGCTTGGCGAACTTCCCCCTTCCTCTGCGATGGAGCGCAGTAGAAGATTTGAAAGACATGGGTCAGTATCGGTAATACTCCGGCTTGAACGGACCGGCCGCGGGAAGGCCCATGTATTCGGCCTGATGCGGCGTCAACCGGGTCAGCTTGACGCCCAGTTGTTCCAAATGAAGCCGGGCCACCTTTTCGTCCAGCGGCTTGGGCAAAAGGTAGACTCTGTTTTCATACCGGCCCGAATTCCGAAAAAGTTCGATCTGGGCCAGCACCTGGTTGGAGAAACTGGCGCTCATGACAAAACTGGGATGACCGGTGGCGCAACCCAGATTGAGCAACCGGCCTTCCGCCAGCACAATGATGCGCTTTCCATCGGGGTAGACGACCTGGTCGACCTGTGACCGGACGTTTTCGATTTTCAAGGCGGGATCCTCGAATAAAGCGGCCACGTCAATTTCCAGGTCGAAGTGGCCGATATTGCCGACAATGGCCATGTCCTTCATGGCGTCCATGTGCTCGCGCCGGATAACGTCGCGACAGCCCGTGGCGGTGATGAAAATATCCCCGACCGGAGCCATTTCCTCCATGGTGGTAACTTCAAAACCTTCCATGGAGGCCTGCAGAGCACAAATGGGATCGATTTCGGTAATGACCACTCGGGCCCCCAGCCCCTTGAGGGACTGAGCGCATCCCTTTCCCACGCCGCCGTAACCAGCTACCACGGCCACTTTTCCGGCTATCATGATATCGGTAGCCCGCTTCAGCCCATCGACCAGACTTTCGCGGCAACCGTAGACATTATCGAATTTGGATTTTGTGCAGGAATCGTTCACGTTCAGGGCCGGGCAACCCAACTCCCCGCGTTCCTCCATTTGATAAAGGCGATGCACCCCGGTGGTCGTCTCCTCGGACAATCCGTGAAGGCCCTTCAATAATTCCGGGTAATCCCGGTGCACGATGGCGGTCAGATCACCCCCGTCATCCAGAAGCAGGTTTGGGGTAGAGCCATCGGGCCAGACCAGGGTTTGTTCAATGCACCAGTCGTATTCCCGTGCAGTTTCCCCCTTCCAGGCAAATACCGGGGTTCCAGCGGCGGCAACGGCGGCGGCGGCCGGATCCTCCGTGGAAAAGATATTGCAGGAAGACCAACGAACTGAGGCGCCCAACTCCTGTAAGGTTTCAATCAAAACGGCCGTTTGCGTGGTCATGTGCAGACAACCGGTTATTCGCGCCCCTTTCAGTGGTTTTTGGGGTCCGAACTCCCGACGCAGTGCCATCAAACCCGGCATTTCGGGTTCCGCCATGTCGATGATTTTCCGCCCCGCTTGGGCCAGGGATATGTCCTTAACTTTATAATCCTGTCGAGTCATGATTGGGGTATTCATCTCAATTTCATTTAATATACTTTAAAATAGCCTCGGTTTTATTGACCTCTTCCCAGGGCAAGTCAGCTTTTCCAAAGTGACCATAGTGGGTGGTTTTACGATAGATCGGCCGCAGTAAATCCAATTGTAAAATGATATCGGCGGGTTTGAAACTGAAGGCTTTCTCCACCGCCTTCTGAATGGCCCTATCCGGCACTTTTCCGGTCCCAAAGGTTTCCACGTGCAAACTGACCGGATCGGGATGGCCGATGGCATAGGCCACTTGTATTTCCACGCTATCGGCCAACTTCGCCGCTACTATGTTCTTGGCCACCCAACGCATCATATAGGAGCCGGAACGGTCTACCTTGGAAGGATCCTTGCCGGAAAACGCGCCCCCGCCATGTCGCCCCCATCCGCCATAAGTATCCACCATCAGCTTTCGTCCGGTCAGCCCCGTATCGGCCCCGGGACCTCCCTCCACAAAGCGACCCGTCGGATTGATCAGATACTGCGTGTTTCCGTTCAACAGGTGGTCCGGCAAAACAGCCTCTATGACCTTTTCCCTGATGAAGTCGCAAATAAAGCCATGGGTAACATCCTCAGTATGTTGAGTGGATACCACCACCGCGGCTATGGACTTTACGCCACCACCCTCATAAGTCACCGATACCTGGGATTTGCTATCCGGACGCAACCATTCCCCCTCCTCACTGCTGCGAATTTTGGCCAACTTCCGGCTCAATCGATGGGAGTACATGACCGGGGCCGGCATGAGCTCGGGGGTCTCCCTGCAGGCGTATCCAAACATGATTCCCTGGTCGCCGGCCCCCTGCTCCTCCGTTCCCTTTCCCTCTGCGCCAACCGAATCCACCCCTTGGGCAATATCCGGGGACTGACGGGTCAACAGGTTGGAAATGGTGACTTTGTCGGCGTGAAACACATCGTTTTCATTGACGTATCCGGTATCGCGAATGGCCTTCCGGACTATCTTATCGTAATCGGGAGCAGCTCCCGTGGTTATCTCCCCGGCCAGGATTACGCGATCGCACTTGACCAGGGTCTCGCAGGCCACCCGGCTAGTGGGATCGCTCTTCAAACAGGCGTCGAGAACGCTGTCGGATATATAATCGGCCACCTTGTCCGGGTGCCCATCGCCCACCGATTCCGATGAAAAGATGTAGTCACTCCTCATAATAGGAGAAAAAGAGCGATTTTCTCCTATTCTGCAAGCAATATATCAACATATCACGATATCTTGATGCGTTCCCGAAAATTCCCGGATCGACAGAAGCCCCGTCGGGGTCATCATGTTCGTGAGCTTTGCGAACTTCCCCCTGTCTCCGCGTCCTTTGCGCTCTCTGCGAGAGTCAATTTCTTTGGCCTACCTTTTTGAGTCTTTTGTGCCTTTTGTGGCTATTTCACTAACTTGTCCTGCCGTAGCCTCCTGACCTGCGTAGCGTTGCGAAGCACGGTTTGGGCGAAGCGGGATCCGTGTAACCTGTCCTGCGGTAGCCCTGGGGCGAAGCAGGATCAAGGACACTAATACCGGCTGATCAACAACCCCCGCATTAAACTCATTTCTTTGGGCAAGTGGTCGAACAACTTCAGGAAGAGTTCCTCGTGACTCAGGGTTTGAGCCTTCATCTTCTCGCTATCGACGGCCATGAGTTCTTCCCACTCGCTCTCGCTGAAATCGAGGCCGCGCCAATCGAGGTCCTCGTAGCGGGGCATCCATCCGAGTGATCCCTCAAAGGCGCCGACGTTTCCAGTCGTCCTCTCCACGATCCAGCGAAGCACGCGCATGTTTTCACCGAATCCCGGCCACAACCATTCTCCATCGGGACCCTTGCGGAACCAATTGACGTGAAAAATCCTGGGCGGCTCCTTCAGCTTTTTTCCCATGTTCAACCAATGCTGAAAGTACTCTCCCATGTGGTAACCGATGAAGGGAAGCATGGCCATGGGATCCTGGCGAAGTTTTCCAACCGTGCCCTCAGCCGCGGCGGTCAACTCCGAGCCCATGGTGGCGCCGAGGTATACTCCATGGGTCCAGTTGAAGGCCTGGAATACCAGGGGAATATCGTTCATGCGGCGTCCACCAAATATAAAGGCGGAAATCTTCACCCCTTTGGGATCTTCCCAAGCCGGGTCGATGGTGGGACACAAGCGCGCCTGAGCGGTAAAACGCGCATTGGGATGAGATGAAGGTGTCGGACTATCCGGAGTCCAGTCTTTGCCCTTCCAGTCGATCAAATGATCGGGAACTTCTTCGGTCATTCCCTCCCACCAGACGTCTCCATCGTCGGTCAGGGCGCAATTGGTAAATATGGCATCTCTGGAAAGGGAACCCATGGCATTGCCATTAGTGAGATCCGATGTTCCCGGAGCCACGCCGAAAAATCCCGCTTCCGGATTGATGGCATAGAGATGGCCATCCTCCCCCGGTTTGATCCAGGCGATATCGTCTCCGATGGTGGTCACCTTCCAGCCCTCCATCTCGGCTGGTGGATTGAGCATGGCAAAGTTGGTTTTTCCGCAGGCGCTGGGAAATGCGGCCGCCACGTAGGATTTATTTCCACTTGGATCCTCCACTCCCAGGATCAACATGTGTTCGGCCATCCAGCCTTCATCGCGGGCCATGGCGGAGGCGATGCGAAGGGCATAGCACTTCTTACCCAACAAGGCGTTCCCCCCGTAACCACTGCCGTAGGACCAGATCATGCGGTCGTCCGTAAAATGAACGATGTAGGTATTCTCCGGATCACAAGGCCACTTTACATCGTCTTCGGGTTTGAGAATCGGAGTCCCGACGGAATGAAGGCAAGGAACAAAGAATCCGTCATCCCCCAGAACATCCAGGACGGCGCTTCCCATTCGGGTCATGATCCGCATATTGCAAACCACGTAGGCCGAGTCTGATATTTCGACCCCGATTTGGGAAATGGGGGATCCGATGGGACCCATGCTGAAGGGGATGACATACATGGTGCGGCCCCGCATGCACCCGTCATACAATTTCAACATTTTTTCCTTCATCACGGCCGGGTCTTCCCAGTTGTTGGTAGGTCCGGCCTCTTCCGGGGTGCTGGAACAAATAAAGGTCCTGCTTTCCAACCGGGCCACATCCTTCGGGTCCGACTGGAAAAGATAACTGTTTGGTCTCAGTTCCTCGTTCAACTTGACCCCCACCCCGGCTTCAACCATCTGGGTCATCAGGGTGTTGTACTCTTCCTCGGAACCATCGGCCCAGTAAACCGAGTCGGGTTTACACAATTCCACGGTCTCTTCGACCCACTTTAGCAGGCGCTTATGCGCAGTTGGAGCATCCATATCCATAATCGAAAATTTTAATGAGGTTCGCATTCAAATTTGGCATAACCCAAAAGTCTGCAAGCCATTTCTGAACTTTTTTCCTTTTCCATTTCTCAGGCCCCGTCGGGGTCATTCCTCGCAATTTTGCCCAAGCCTGCGGAGTCAACCGATTCAAGGTTCTTGTCCCGGCGTAGCCCCTTGGCGTAGACGGATGACCCCTTTCCCAGGCTCAGAATGTACTGACCTCAGAGGACACATCCGCCTTCGCCAAAGGGCTACGGCGTGACAGGGAGGACACAGAGATTCAGAAAAAAGATTGGTGTGTTTTTGGGTCTTTTGCGGTCTTTGGCACCAAACCACGGATTTCACGGATTAACACGGATTTTAAATTTAACAACGCTTCGCTTAATGCCTTCCGCCTTCGCCCAAAGGCTACTGCGTGACAAGTCGGCAACAGGATGGAGCTGTGCTCCAACAGGATAATTATTACAAAAATTCCTGTTTGCGTAGCCTTTAGGCGAAGCGGGATCCGTGGTTTCTCCCTCATTCCTCATTCCTCATTCGCGCCCTTGGCGCTCTCCCCCCTTTCCCAGGCCAAAAAATAGCCTCGGAAGTTGGACTTCCGAGGCTACATAGGGATGGGTTTCGGGAGGAAATATGCTAGTTCATGAAATCAATAATTGAGGAGCCAAACTCAGAGCATCCGACCTTTTTAGCACTGTCCATCAAACGTGCCAAGTCATAAGTTACAATTTTATTTTTTATGCTGCCCTCAATTCCGTCAATTATCAGGTCTGCCGCTTCATTCCAGCCCAGGTAGCGGAACATCATTTCTCCGGAAAGAATGACCGAACCGGGATTAACCTTGTCCTGTCCGGCATACTTGGGGGCGGTTCCATGGGTAGCTTCGAATATGGCCCAACCGGATTGGTAATTGATATTCCCCCCCGGGGCGATACCGATTCCCCCAACCTGGGCTGCCAGCGCGTCGGAGATGTAATCGCCATTCAGGTTCAGGGTGGCGATTACATCGTATTCGGCCGGCCTGGTCAAAATTTGCTGCAGAAAAGCGTCCGCTATCACGTCCTTGATCACAATGCCATTGTCCAATCGGCGCCACGGGCCTCCGTCGAGCAATTGGGCCCCAAATTTTTTCCGCGCCACCTCGTAACCCCAATCCCGGAAGGCCCCTTCCGTATATTTCATGATGTTTCCCTTGTGCACCAAGGTCACATTTTTGCGGCCGTTTTCGATGGCGAAAGCGATGGCGGCTTCGACCAGTCTGGAGGTCCCTTCAATGGAAACCGGCTTTATGGCAAAACCGGCCGAGTCGGGAAACCTCACCTTTCGGAAGCGATCGGGGAAATGCCTTTTTAACAGCCCCTTGAACATTTCCACGCTCTCGCTCCCCTGGGCAAATTCGATACCGGCATAAATGTCCTCCGTGTTTTCGCGAAATATCACCATGTCGACCGCTTCCGGTTTCCTTATGGGACTGGCCACCCCAGGGAAATAGCGGACCGGGCGTTGGCAGGTGTAAAGGTCGAGTTCCTGGCGCAATGCCACATTGAGAGACCGAATTCCTCCGCCAACCGGTGTGGTGAGCGGCCCCTTGATACCTACGCGATATTGGCGAAATGCATCGAGAGTGTCCTCCGGCAACCAACTGCCGGTCCGGTGGAAGGCTTTCTCCCCGGCCAGGACTTCGAACCATTTGATTTTGCGTTGGCCGCCGTAAGCTTTCTCCACTGCCGCATCGAATACCGGCTGCGCTGCCGCCCAGATATCGGGGCCGATCCCGTCTCCCTCGATAAAGGGTAGGACCGGTTGGTCCGGCACCTCCAATCGGCCATCGATTAAGGTTATTATTCCTTCTTCGGTTGAGGCGAATTCCTTATGGGTCATAGGGGTCTATCGATGAAAAGCCACAAACCATAACGGTCCGTTTAGGCTTGGCAAGAAAAGGGAAAGATATTTCCTGCACTGCCCCGTCGGGGTCATCATGTCTAGCCATAGCCATTGGGCGACGGCTGATCCTTGCAATCTTGACGAAGCTTGCGGAGTCAACCGGTCTCAGGTTTGACCCGAATGCCACTTAGTTAACCACAGAGAACACAGAGAGCACAGAGGGGGAAGGGAATTAACCACGGATTACACGGTTTAGCACGGATGTAGCGACGCATGCGTCGCCGTAGGGTTCACGACTGATAATCTTGCATTTTTTCATGTAGGAATTTTCAGCCGTGACCCCTACCCCCAGGCCCATCCGTGCTAATCCGTGTAATCCGTGGTTAATTCCTGGTTCCTCCCTTCTCCCTTCGGGAGAGGGTGGCGCGAAGCGCCGGGTGAGGGTTGCAACGCAATTCCAAATTCCAAATTAAACTCTCCCCTTCCCCAGGCTCAGAATGTACTAACCACAGAGGACCCATCCGCCTTCGCCAAAGGGCTACGGCGTGACAGGGAGGACACGGAGATTTAGAAAAAAGAATGGTGTGTTTTTGAGTCTTTTGTGCTTTTTGTGGCTATTATCTCCATCCGTGGTCAATTCTCCCTGCATTATCATTCCTAATTCCTAATTCGTGAGCTTTGCGAACTTCCCCCTCCCTCTCTGTGCTCTCTGTGGTTTCTCCCTTCTAATTCCTAATTTATCCTGCCCCCTTTGGGGCCCAGTGCATTCATGAAGTCGCCGGAAAAATTATTGCGAGCCTTGCTTCCGGAACTGGTGGAGTTTCGTCGCGATATCCACCAACACCCGGAACCGGCCTACGCCGAGTACCGCACGTCAGGAAAAGTAGCGGAACGGTTGAAAAAAACCGGAAAATTTCAGATTTCCACCGGGATCGCCCAAACCGGCTTGGTCGCCACCCTTTGCGCCGATAAGTCCGGCAGAGGCGTGGCTTTCCGGGCGGACATGGATTGCCTGCCCATAACCGAAAAATCGGACAAGCCCTACGTCTCCCAGAACCCGGGATACATGCACGCCTGCGGTCACGACGGCCACACCACCTGTCTCCTGGGAGCCGCTCTCCTACTGGCCCAATTGGAAGACCGGTTGCAGGGTCCGGTAAAATTTATTTTTCAGCCCGCTGAGGAAGAGGGGGCCGGGGGAAAAGCCATGGTTGAAGCGGGGGCCCTGAAAGATCCCGAGGTCGACATGATTTTTGGGCTGCACGGATGGCCGAAACTGGAATTGGGCGCCATCGCCTACGGTTCCGGGCCCATTACGGCCAACGCCGATCGGTTCGATATACAGGTCCGCGGCCGAGGAGGGCATGCCGCCTACCCCCACGATGCGGTCGATCCCATCCCCATCTGTAGTCAGGTGGTGACGGTATTGCAATCCCTTACCTCCCCCACCCTTTCGGGGGCAGACCGGACCGTAGTCACCGTTACCAGAATTTCGGGCGGAACCGCCTACAATATAATCCCCGACACGGTAACCTTGGCGGGAACCATCAGAACCTTAACCCGAAAATCCCAACGACTGGTCTTCGACCGAATCGAATCCCTGGCCATCGAGACGGCCCAATCGATGGGGGGAACCGCTCGAGTCGAGATCAGCCGCGGCTACCCCGCCCTGGTCAACCATCCCAAAGCAGTGCAATACCTGGCCGACACCCTCGGCAAATCAACCGAATTCGAGCCCGTTTCACACCCCATGGAACCGACCATGGTGGGAGAAGATTTCGCTTATTTCGCCCTGGAGAAACCGGCCTGCTTCTTTGCCCTGGGCCTGACTCCCAAGGGAGAAAGGAATCCTCCCCTACTTCACCAAGCCCATTTCGATTTCAACGAAGACGCCCTACCCATAGGAGCCCTTTGCTTCGCCGAACTCGCCCTCAATTTTTGGGAATAGCCCGGTTGAACCCCTTCAGCCTTTCGCCTCTCCCCTTCCCTCTCTGTGCCCTCTGTGTCCTCTGTGGTTTCTCCCTCATTCCTAATTCCTCATTCCTCATTCCTAATTCCTCATTCGCGGCCTTGGCGCCCTCCCCCTCCCTTTTTGAGTCTTTTGTGCTTTTTGTGGCTATTTCCCAGCGAGGTTGGTAGATATCCGAGTTAGTCCTTTTCGAAAATGCTTGATGTTATAACATCCGTAATTACAGGTAAGCCATGGTTTTAAAACTTAAACTTCGCAAGATAGGTAATTCTGTGGGTGTGGTGATTCCAAAGGAAGCCCTCAATAAAATGGACTCCAAGCAAGGGGATACCCTGATTTTGTCTGAAACTCCCGATGGCGGTTTTCGGGTCACACCGGACAAGGAGTCCTTTGCTGAACAAATGGCAGTAGCCGAGGATATAGCCAATCGTTATCGGAATACCCTTAACGAGTTGGCAAAGTGAAGGAACCTACTTGGGTGAGGCGGGATGTGGTTCTCTGTTATCACGATATGCTTTTGGCTCGTCATGGCGGGAAGACAGGAATGCGGGATGAAGTTATGTTGGACTCGGCCTTGAGCCGACCAGTGAATCTGTTCAACTACCAGAACCCCAGCCTCTACGAGTTGGCAGCCAGCTATGGCTATGGCCTAATAAAAAACCATCCCTTTGTAGACGGAAACAAGCGGATCGGTTTTGCCACCGCCGTTTTGTTTCTGGAGCTAAACGGAAAAAGGTTTGTGGCTTCGGAAGTGGACGCGGTCTTAAAAACTCTCGCCGTTGCTGCCGGTGAAATGAATGAAGGCGCCCTGGCAAACTGGTTTGAGGCGAACATCGACAAATAAACCAAAGAGATGCCGCTGGAAGCGCCGCTACCCGCAATCCGGTGATCCGAGCTGTAGGAGCGGCTTCGACACGCCGTTGCCTAAGATGCCAGATACCAAAAATATGGTTCCAATGACTGCCAGGAAAACCCTCTCAATTATAAGTATGATTTTGTCGTTCATATCTTTCTCCAATCAGATTTTTGCGTAATCCCCAAAAATTTCCTAGCCGTTCTCTCTCAAAAGTACCAACCAATAGTGAGCATCGGCGAACCGGCCATTGCAAGACTAGCCTGTTCGGTCTGGAGGGGCATAATTGGAACCGCTACTTAACTATCTCCGGCGCCCATGAGCGCGCCGGAGATGGCATCCACATCCGAGTATCAACTCGGTTTCGGGATAAACGCGCTCCTGCAAAACCTTTGCAGCCCGCCGGCAGCCGCATTGCAGCGCAGTTTCAAACTCATTGCAGTTTTATCCGTTCCCTATGCCTGCCTGCTACAGTCAGGCCGAAAAAAGGGGAGGTGGACTCATTCCTAATTCCCAATGAAATATTCTCCCCTGCGCAATCGTCCAGATTGTGGATTTAATGTCCTTGCGCGTCTTGGTTTACCTCGGTTAGTTCCCTCTCCTACTACTTGGCCCCCTTTGTCCGAGCATTAGCCATGGGAGGAAATGCATTGAACCATTCTCATGGAGCCGACCAAATATCATGCATAATTGGACTGACCCTTTTTGCCTATCCTCGGCATTCTACCCGGCGTGGTCATGAAGAATCCTTCCGGGAGGTCGTCCCATCCTGGGGCGGGTCCTCGTCCGGCCAAGTTCTAAATTGTTCTGCAAGCAGGTATCGATACAGCTCGATTGTCAACCCTTGTTCGGGCAAAGCAAACGACGTCAGGTCTTGACTTTTGATGGCGCCAGCCAAGTCCGGTGAGACGGGGACGGCGTTCGATGGTCCGGGTCTCAAACTGCCTGTTCCCTTCCTCTTCCCTCTTGTGATGCACGCAAGGACTCTTACCGAAACCAACCCTCCAACCTCCATGAACATAGTCCAGCAAGAGTCCCATTTGACTTTGCACGAAGTTTGGGGTCCGATCAATTCGAGTTAAATCGTGTGGTCACAAGCAGAAACAGATTCTATGCCTTGTTTCTTAAGTAATCAGAGGGCGAGATAATGGGTATTTCCATAAACGGATTTAAGACCAACAGGTCCTTGTCTCCGCTGATTATCAGGTCTGCGCCTCCATTCACCGCTGCTTCGAGAAACTTATCATCACGAGAGTCGCGGCAAGCTCGAATCCGACGCACACTCGAGACCCGTTCACTAATGCGTCCTAGGAGCCGGATAAATTGTTTCCGGTCTTTTATGGTAACATAAGGATCAAACTTTCTTCTACTCAGGACATCGGCCAGTTCCTCAAGAGTGGCCTCCGAAACCAAGAGCGTACCTTCCCGAACGGCTTTTTCAACAGCATTACAGGCAGCCGAATGGGGTAACAATAGGCGGCTTACCAAGGCGTTGGTATCGACCACTATTCGTAGTCGCTTAACCGGCATCCAGAATGTTATTCAGTTTGCTTTCAGTCAGGCCGCGCTTTCTGGCCCGGCGACCAACACGATCACAGAACCTCTCGAATTCCTCGATATTGAGGGCCGTCAATCTTTCGTAGTCCTGCATCGACAACATGACCGCGGCATCACGATTATAACGCTTGATCACCACTGGTTCACGCTGGACGGCGTCGATGACTTTTCCCAGGGACTGCTTGGCTTCATTGGCGGTAAATTGTTTCATGGCAAATTTTTTCGTCATCCAAATTAGATGAATTGGACGAATTAGCAACCTCTTTATATTGATTCTTGAAGCCGTTGAGGATCCGAGGGGCTATTCCTGAATGGCATTAAGTTAAGCGGGGTTATTGAGGGCATAAGGCATTGCGCCAGCCGGGGTCAAGACGTGGAAAAGTGATGCCTTCTGCAAGAAAAGGGTCAGGCCTTGAAAACTGTATTTTTGACTACAACTGACGAACTTGGGCTAAGCCGGCGGCCTATTTCGGTAGATTGCGCCGGCGTTTCTCCCGCATCCGCACAGTCGCCTCGTCCGAGCCGTCGTGGAAGGAACCAAACCAGCGGTCCCAAGGCGCGTCGACGGTGCCGTAATTGCACTCGAAAAAGCGGTGGTGTAGCTGGTGGTGAAAGTCGGCGGCGTCCACCACACTGTTATCTTTGACCAGCAACTTCTCAAAACCGGCGTGGGAAAACGCCGGGCCCAGGCACCGGCTGTAAAGGTGTACCAGCAAAATGACCGGATGGGACGGTAGGACAAAGTGTATAAGCACTGAGGATACGTAGATGACGTGCTCGACCGGGTGCATCGCCATCCCAGACCAGGGGCCGATATGGATGTTGCGGTGGTGCAAGCGATGCACCCTCTTGTACAACGGCGGCCAATGCAGCAGCCGGTGAATAAGGAAAAAGTGCGACGACAGGATCACGGGCATGACAAGCAGCCACAGCACGAAAACCAAGGGATAATCGATGAAGGCGAAGCTGGGAACCATCCCGTTGGCCAAGCCCCAGAAATAGAGCACCTCGTAAGCACTCCAGACCGTCATCCCGCTGGCCAAAGACCAGAACATGTTGTCCCAAACCTGATTGCGAAATGAAAATTTCCGGCTCTTATCAAACTTTTCGCGGGCAACGTATTTGAGGCGCTTGCCTTGCAGGCGGAACGTGAACAGGTAGAGGTGAAGGCCACCCGCAACCACCAGCATGAACAGAAAGTTGCGCAAAAAGACCAGCCCGATCCAATCCGCCGACAGCGACCGCATCACGAAAAGATCCGGGACCCAATACCGGTAGACCAACGCAGCCAAAATGAGAAAGAGGACGTTCCGCGTTACCGTCACCCAACGCTTAGTCAGCGCAATCACGAAGGCCTTGGGATTCGGCGGCCAATCGAACAGCGGGGAGAAAACCACGGGCGTCGTGTGGTTCCAAGATTCCTTTCCTTTCGAGGATTTCCCAGCTTTTTCCTTCATACCGGTTTCAAAATTTCAAGTAGGCTTCATTATTGAATACACAATCCGCAGAAAACGCATCCCGAAAACAGCATCATAGGCATAATGCCTTGGAAAACTGTAGACCGGGGACGGAATGGGGACGGACCTTGTTGTTTAGTGTTTTGGGTTATTGACGGTAACCTGCCTGTCCGCTGCAAGCGGGCTGCAGGCAGGGACATATCGACTTTTCGGTGCGGTTATAGGCCCCGCCCAGATTACTCGTCCCGCCCGGATCGCCCTGGTTGACACCCTCACAGCCACCTTGGATTTCTTTCTCCAAATAGGTTTGCCAGATACTGGCAAAAAGCTAAACAAAGAGCCCTTGGTTGCGATCCGGCTACGCCTTCCCTGCACCGAGGACTCTTACCAGAACCAACCCTGCAACCCCCATGAACACACTCCGGCAGGAGTCTCATTTGACCTGGCACGAAATTTGGGGTCCGATCAAAATCTTACTTTTTACTAAACTTTGAGAATACCAGCCCTGATTCTCCTCTCCTTGGTGACAAGCTCGCTCAGTATGGCCTCGTCCGTGGGAGGCAAACCGAACATTATCTTCATCCTCGCCGATGACCTCGGCTTCAATCAAATAGGGGCTTACGGCAATACGCCGATCAAGACACCTAACCTGGATGGTCTTGCAAAGAACGGGATCCGATTTACTCAAGCTTACGCGGGCAATACTGTTTGTTCTCCCTCCCGGGTTTCGCTCTTTACCGGTCGGGATGGACGGCTGATGGAAAACAACTCCAACACTGTCCAACTGCGTGAAATCGACGTCACCGTAGCCCATGTGCTCAAACACGCCGGCTACGACACCGCCCTGTTCGGCAAATACTCCATCGGCTCTCAGATGGGTGTAACCGATCCTCTTGCAATGGGTTTCGATACGTGGTATGGTATGTATTCAATTCTCGAGGGCCACCGCCAATATCCTCACATACTTTGGCGCGACGGTAAGAAACTCCGCATTGAGGCCAACGAAGGTGGCCGTAAAGGCGCCTATGCCCAGGAGCTATTCGCCGATGAGGCTATCCAATATGTTAGCCAGGACCGTGTTAACCCATTCTTCGTCTTTCTTGCGTTCTCCTCACCACACGCGGAGTTGGGTGCACCCGATAAATACCTCGAACAATACAAGAACGCCTTTCCGGAAATTCCCTACACTGGCATGTCGACGGGCACCCCCAGCGACAAATATGCCTGGTACTATCCGGAACCGGTTGAAAATCCCCATGCCATGCTGGCCGCGATGGTTACCGCTTTGGACGACTACGTCGGTCAGCTCGTAGCCGCGCTCAAGAAAAAAGGCATCGCGGATAATACGCTGATCTTCTTCACTTCCGACAACGGACCCCACGATGAAGGCGGTGGAGATCCTACCTTTTTCAAAGCCTCCAAACCCTACAAGGGAATGAAGCGGGATGTCTACGATGGAGGCATTCACGTTCCCATGATCGCCCATTGGCCCAAAAACATTGCAAAGGGAAGGATCGACCATACTCCCTGGGCATTTGCCGACATTCTCCCAACCTTTGCCGAGTTGGCGGGTGTTTCTCTTCATTCGGTGCCTCGGGTAAAAACCAACGGCATTTCCATCCGCACCCTCTTGAGCGACAATCCGGAAGTCCTGCCCGAAAGGACGCTTTATTGGGAATTTGGCAAACAGGCAGGCGACCCCAATTCCGGCGTGATAGGTGAGGTTCTTCAATCCGCCCGCCGCGGCCCCTGGAAAGCCGTTCGCTACGGTTTGGACGCCCCCATTGAACTCTACAATATCGACAAGGATCCTGGTGAGGAAAAGGAACTTTCCGAAAAAGAACCGGAGATTCACCGCGAGTTTATTGAGCTCTTCGAGAAACACAAAGGCTGATCCGAAATAACCAACCGCATTTGGAGCTAACCCTTAAAATCGACCGCAAAACTCAGTCAGGCGGCTGATCCCCTTTTCGATGATGGCGTCGGAAGTGGCGTAACTGAGACGGATATAGGCATCGGCTCCAAATCCACTGCCAGGGACGACCGCCACCCTGCTCTCTTCCAGCAGGCGCGCGGCAAAATCATCGGAATTCAGTCCAAATGAGGAAATATTGGGAAAGAGGTAAAAGGCCCCTTGGGCCCGCAAACAGCTTACCCCCGCTATAGCCCGAAGGCCCTCCAATAAAAATAGGCGGCGACGGTCAAAAGCGACGAGCATTTCATCGATGGCCGCCCGCGCCTTTTCCGGGTGCTCCAGAGCGGCCAAAGCGCCCCATTGGGCGAAAGTGGTGGCATTGGAGCTGGTCTGGCTTTGCAGGCTGGATATGGCTTTGGCAATTGCAGCCGGGGCGTGCAGCACCCCGAGCCGCCAACCGGTCATGGAAAAAGTTTTGCTGAAACCACTGACCGAAATGGTCAGGCCAGCGGCTTCCTTACTGAAGGATGCGGGTGAATCGTGTTTGAGGCCGTCATAGTAGAGGTACTCATAGATTTCATCGGACATGGCATAAATCCGATTGCGCAAAACCACCTCCATCACGGCTTCAAGTTCATCCCGCGTGTAAACGGCGCCGGTGGGATTGGAAGGAGAATTCAAAATCAGCATACGAGTGCGGGGGGTAATGGCCTCTTTCAGTTGTTCCGAGGATATTTTAAATCCCTGGTCGTCCCCCGCCATGATAATTTTGGGAGTGGCTCCGGCCAACTTGACCATTTCCGGATAGCTCACCCAGTAGGGCGCCGGGATAATCACCTCATCTCCGGGACCGCAAGTGGCGAGAATGGCCAGATAGAGAGAGAATTTTCCCCCGGGAGAGACGACTACTTCATTGGCGGCGGCAGTCCCGATGCGGTTAAAGGAGCGAAACTTTTCTGCCAATGCCGAGCGAAGCGGCGGAATGCCGGGGGTGGCCGCATATTTGGTTTTGCCCTCATCCAATGCGACTTTACAGGCCTCCTTGATGAAATCAGGTGTATCGAAGTCCGGCTCTCCAGCCCCAAAACCGGCGATATCCTGGCCGGCTGCGATCATTTCCTTAACCCTGGCATCCACCGTCAAGGTGGGAGAGGGAGAGACGTTTTTTGCCCAAGTTGATAGTGTCATAATAATTTAAGTCTAATTTCGGGTCGAAATACTGAGGTGATCCATCTGAGTAACTTTGCCCCTCGCCTTCAAGTAAAAGGAACGAAAAAGCGTTCCGGCCCTCAATTCCCCGCCTCCGGCCATTCTCCCTTCAGCGAATCTCGTTATAGAAAGTGGAGGGAATTTCGGGGGCAAGGGTTGGAAGTTCGCCCCGGCTCAAGGGATGGTTAAAGAACTCCAGGCCCATAGCGGCATCCGTGATCCTGAACCTGGTTTTATTGCGGCTTTTCTCGTCCATGAAATCAATGGTTTTGGGCAACCATATTCCATCGACCTTTTTCAGGTCCAGTAGCCGAAAGGTTTTAACCGTATTTCCCTCCCCGTCCACGTACTCGGCCTTGAGCATAGCGTTGAAATCTTCATCCAGATAAACCAATACACCGCTGAGGTCGGCCATCTTTCCTCGAAAATCCTCCGGGGCCAGCATGAAAAAAGAATGGGCAATCCGGCCGCGTATTCTGGTTACCCCATCGTACTCCCAATCATCCCAGTAGATGTAGGGCATCATGAGATCAAAAGGCGTAACCAGGAATCCCTCCGCCGTCTCCCGGAGCCAATCCGGTTCCGGCAAACGATTCCATTGCGGAGCTTGAGCATTGCGAGTGGCAATAAACCCTTCCGGACCGTTGCGCAGGTAGAACTCATGAACAGATGGGTCGTTTATCTTCAGAAGCGAAACGGGGCCCTCGGGTAAATTGCTGCCCCAGAGCGTTCCGGTCACTATTTCGGGTTTTCCCCTTCTCGGGATAAACTGCAGTTCAAATCGGGTACTGTAGTCCCCATCGATCCAGAGATTGCGAAATACCTTGAGCCGCTCCCGGCCTTCCTCCAAATCGATT
The DNA here is from genome assembly GCA_965218995.1 of Opitutales bacterium. GTDB lineage: Bacteria > Verrucomicrobiota > Verrucomicrobiia > Opitutales > UBA2995 > JAABVD01. The sequence goes on along the minus strand of CBDCML010000003.1, from coordinate 693,202 downwards.
TCCCGCAGCAGTTCCACTCTTGGCCTACGCTGCGAACCTTGTCCCCAAATTTGCGCGCAGGTGAGGCCGGCCAAACAAGCGGCCAAGGCAAGATGCTTCCATGGAAGGAGTTTCAAGACCCGAAAAACCACTTCAGGGTTGTTCAACTCCTTCTTCAAGAGTCGATACCCCGGCCTCAGCCGCTTCCCCTGCTTTTCCTTCCTCGGCCGGGCCTGGAACCTCCTGGCCAGCCGATTCCGAGCCGATTTTGGGCAAAGACGGCTCCAAAGTGGAACCGGTTGGGACGGTGGCGGGAGCAACCGCTCCATCTTCAACCTCTATCACTTCGCTCAAAAGTCCCTCCCTGCCAGTGGCTTGGCTATCCTCGACAATGTTCAAATTTCCCAAGTAGAGGGCGAAGGTCAGGATAAAAAAACCGATGACGCTATAGATGGTGGTTTTGTTGAGCACATTGCCGGATTCCGCCCCTAGGGCCGCCTCCATGGAACCGCCTCCCAAGACCGCTCCCAAACCTCCATCGGCCCTGGGCTTTTGCACCAACACCAGCAAGAGGGTAAATAAACACAACAACAACAAGAGGAAGCTGAATATGGCGATTGCGATTTGCATCCGGGAACTCTTTTGAAAAACGGGCTAATTTGCCGGCCTGGCCGTCACTAAGCAAGGAAAAACCTCAACCCTTCAGGATTCGATCCCCATCTCCTCAAGTATCCGGGCCAAATCATCGTTGCCAAAATATTCGATGATAATTCTACCCTTTTTTGCGGTGTGCTTGAGGACTACACGGGTCTTGAACCGTCGGGATATTTTGCCCTCCAATTCGGATAACGCGGCCTCTTCGGCCGGTGATTTTGCCGCCCCCGCCTTGGCCGCGGTCTGACCACGGCTTTCCCGGACCTGCTTGGCCAAACGTTCCGTCTCCCGCACGCTGGATCCCAACTCCACGATGCGCCGGGCCAACACAGTGCGCTGGGTTTCATCCTCGATGCCCAGCAGTACTTTGGCATGACCCCGCGACAAATGGCCCTTCCGAATATAACCCTGCACTTCCTTATCCAACTGAAGCAGTCTCAAGGCGTTGGCGATGGTGGCCCGGCCCTTGCCCACCCGGTCACCAACCTGCTCCTGGGTCAGGTCGAAATCGCGCAGGAGGCTGGCAAATCCAACCGCCTCCTCGATGGGATTCAATCCCTCCCGTTGCAGGTTTTCGATAAGACTGATAGCAGCAGATGAGGCGTCGCTGGCTTCCACGACGCGGGCCGGAATGGTTTTCAAATTCAATTGCCGGCAGGCCCTCCAACGGCGCTCCCCCGCAATCAGTTGAAAGGTTTCCCCATCCTTCCGCACCACAATGGGCTGCAACAGGCCTTCGGAGCGTATACTGTCGGCTAACTCCGCCAGATGGGCTTCATCAAAATCCCGGCGGGGCTGAAAGGGATTCGGTTCAATCGCATCGATACTCAAATCCCTGTATTCGGAGCTCCCAACCGGCTTGGCGCCATCCTCCAGTACTTCGATGAAGGACGGGGCTTTTTTTGCGGCCGACACGGCCTCGGTTTTCTCCAAGAGCCCGGGGCTTGCCACTCCTCCCGCAATCAAACTACCCAGTCCTCTTCCCAGTCCACCTGTCTTTTTGGCCATTTGACTGAATCTAGTTGGGGTTGTCCACTGGAATAAAAAGCTCTTTCCCGACCATTAGTCGATCCGGACTTGGAATCTTGTTTGCATTGATAATATAGGAGATCTTGGAACCAGACTTCTGAGCAATCTTGGAAATGGTGTCCCCGGTCTGAACTTTATAATAGATGCCCGATTTCGGGTAGTTGTCGGAAAACTCCACCACCTTTAACGTAGCCGGAGCACCCCCTGCCCCGGCCAGGGATTGAAGAGATTTTTCCGTTTCACTGGCCAAGGCCCGAATTTGCGCGCTGACTTGGGAAATGATCTGCTCCTTATTCGCTTTGTTCAACCGGTTGAATTCGCTCCGCAGGGAAGCCAGTTCCTGGTTGAAAAATTTTTCCGAAATAAATCCGCTGCCGGAGTTTTTTTGCTCGAGAGCTTTCAAGCGAATCTGCAGGGAATTGCTCGCCCGGAACAACCGCTCCAGCTCCAGGCGGATTTCCCCCAGTTGTTGCTTGAGCATGGCCACATCCTGACTGAGGCCGGCCTGGCTGCTCCTAACCGGAATCCGCTGCGGCTTGGACAGGTTTTGGGCCCTGGAAGTAAGGGCAGGATTTAACAGGATAAGTACAATAATAGGGATTACGAGTTGGGATTTCATATTGGATATTGGGGTTGGGAAGAAATTTAATGAGATCCTGGGAAAAGGTTAACATATTTTATCTTGGAGTTGAAAGAATCTTTTCTGGGAAATGGGTTTTTTGGTGACCAGCGGATACATTTTTCCCCCGGCAAAGCAGTCTCCCGGCTGTAAAGGGAAGCCCCGGGCAAAGGCATCTACCGATAATAACCTGCCGCCGGGCTTCTGCAACGATTTAAGGATGAGAACCCCATCGCCGGTGGCCACTTCAAGGCCTTCCGCACCCAGCGCCAGCACTTGGCCGAAGTTCCCCGGCGTCTTTCCGCTCCGGTGGGTAGCGTGCCCTATTTTCAAGACTGTGTCCCCCAGACGGGCAAAACATCCGGGCCAGGGATTGAGTCCCATTATGCGCCTGGCCAATTTAGCAGCCGGTTTGGCAAAGTCGAGCCGGCCATCTTTTTTTTCCATCATCCGGCAATAGGTAGCCTCATTTTCCGATTGCGGCGACTCCGCACAACTACCCTTGGACAGGCCCTCCAGATTCCGCTCCAATAAAACAGGGCTCGCCTCCGACAATTTCTTGAGCAGAGAACCCCCGGTATCCTCCTCGTCGATAGGGACAGCCTCCTGGTCTAAAATGGGACCGGCATCCAATTGCAACACCAGCCGCATCAGGGAAATTCCCGTCACCCGTTCTCCGGAAACAATGGCGGACTCCACCGGAGAAGCTCCTCGCAATTTGGGCAGGAGCGAGAGGTGCAAGTTATAGATCCCCAAGGGCGGCACGTCTAAAACGGGCTGGGGCAAAATATGGCCATAGGCCATGACCAGGATCAAGTCCGGATTCAACTCCCTCAGCAGCGAAATAGCGCCCGCGGTAAAGGAGGCTGGTTGTTGAACGGCGATGCCGCGCTCCAAGGCCCAGGTCTTGACCCGGGAGGGCCGAATCTTCCTCCCCCGTCCATGGGGTCGGTCCGGTTGGGTATAAACCGCCCGAACAGGTAGATCATTCCGCCTTCCCCAAAGAAACTCCAGCGACGGGATGGCGAGGGAATCGGATCCCATAAATACCATCGAAATGCCGGAATGGGAACTCATGGCAGGGGTCAAATCGAAGGCCTACACCTATCGCATACGGTCATTTAAAGGATTTGAAGGGCTTTTTTCCCACCATATCAAACAAAACCGGGCAACCCCCAAGGTCGAATTCCCTGATCAGGTTCGATTGCAGGAAGCGACGGTAGGTATCATCCAACCTCCCCTCATTATTACAAAACAACCTGAATTTGATGGGCCGGTGGGACGTTTGCACGGCGTAATAAATTTTGAACCTTATCTTCTTTACGAGCCGGGGCGGGTTGCGCCGCATCAATTTATTGAGGACGGAGTTGAGGCGGCCCGTCGGTATTTCGGTAAACAGCCTCTTGCGGATCAGGGCCGATTGGGGCGGTATTTCATCGATCCTCAACCCCTCCAACGCCGAAACGAATAATACAGGGGCATCCGGCAGAAAAAAAATTCCCTTGCGCAGCGACTTTTCAAAGCTTTGGCGAAATTCCTCCAAATCCCTGTACCCGGGCAAGGGAGCCTCTTTAAACCGCTTCACCGCATAATCCCACTTGTTTACCAGGACGATAATGCCCTTCCCTTTTCCGAGGATGTGCCCAGCTATCAATTTGTCCTGTTTGGTAACCCCATCAAGGGCGTCCAGAACCAGGAACACCACGTCGCTTCGGGCGATGGTGTCCTCCACCCGCAAGGAGGAGAAATACTCGATCGGATCGGATACCCTCGCCCTGCGCCGCAGTCCAGCCGTGTCGATCAAGCTGAATTTCAACAGGTCTCCGCTATCGGTCCGGAAATCGAGATCCTGGCTTACCGCATCCCGGGTGGTTCCCGGGATTTCGCTCACGATCATGCGCTCTTCCCGTAGCAGGGCATTGCACAAGGACGACTTCCCTACGTTGGGACGGCCGACAAAGGAAATGCGAATGCGGCCGCTCCACCCCTGGCGGGCATCCGGCGAAGCTGATCCCAATTCCTCTCCCATGAGTTGCCGCAACCGATTTATCCCCCGGCGGTGCTCTGCCGAAGTAAAGACCACCCCGCTGAGGCCTAGTTTGTTAAACTCGTGGACCTTGTCCTCGTGCTCGGGCCCATCGATCTTGTTCACCACGACCCAAGACGGCTTACCGCTCGATCTCAGGCGCTCGGCCAGGATTTCATCCAAAGGGGTCATTCCCTCCAGTCCGTCGGCCACAAGCAATACCAGTTCGGCGGCTTGGAGAGCAAATTCCACCTGCTGTTCCGTGGCACGTTGCAAGCGCCGGGGAGTCATCTCCGGTTTGATCCCGATGCCCCCTGTATCCAGAAGCATATGACCGGAATTCAGGGCGAAGCTGACCACGTCCCGCGTCACCCCCGGCCGGTCGTGCACGATGGACAATCGGCGGCCGGCAAGGGCATTGAACAAACAGCTCTTGCCCACGTTGGGTCGCCCCACCAGCGCTACACTCTTCTGCCCGAATTCCATGAATTGTCAGAGTTCCTGCACGAACTCATCGATCAATTGGCAAGCTTTCAGGAGGTCCCCATAGCCGGTCGAATAGTTGCAGCGGATAAAACCTTCCCCGCTCTCTCCGAAGGCATTTCCCGGAACCGTGGCCACCTGTTTGGCCTCGAATAATTTCAAGGCAAAGGATTTGGAATCCAGCCCGGTGGATCGAATGGAAGGAAAGGCAAAGAAAGTGCCGTTGGGCAAATGGCAGTTCAGACCCGATTGGTTCATTTTGCGCACGATCAGGTCCCGCCTCCTGAGGTATTGATCCTTCATCCGGGCCACGGCTTCGGCGCCATTCTGAAGGGCTTCAATGGCGGCCTCCTGACTGAGGATAGGGGCGCACAACATACTGTATTGGTGCACTTTCATCATCGCCTCGGTCAGCTCGCTCCGGGCGCAAGCAAATCCAATGCGAAAACCGGTCATGGCAAAGGCCTTGGAACAACCGTGCAGTAAAATCGTTCGATCGCGCATGCCGGGCAAGCTTGCGATGGAAGTGTGTTTCCCTGCAAAGGTGAGTTCCCCATAGATTTCATCGCTGATCACGAGCAGGTCTTTTTCCTGGGCAAAACGGGCCACTTCCCGCAATTGCTCGATCGAAACCGTTCCCCCGGTGGGGTTGGTGGGAAAGTTCAACACCAGGGCTTTCACCCCGGGCTCCCAGTAATTCCACAATTGTCCCGGATCCAAGGCAAAATTGTCCTCTTCCCGGGTCGGCACCTTCACCCCGACCCCATGGGCCATGGAAATGGAAGGATGATAGGAAACGTAACAGGGTTCATGGTACATGACCTTGTCACCCGGATTGACAATGGCCCGCAGAGCAATGTCCAGGGCCTCGGATACGCCGACCGTTACCAGAATCTCGCGTTCCGGATGATACTCCACGCGGAATTCCTTGGCCAGATAGCGCGCAATGACCCGGCGCAACTTGAGCAATCCGAGATTCGAGGTATAGCTGGTTTTACCCCGCTCCAAAGCATAGATGGCGGCTTCCCGGATGTGCCAAGGGGTCTCAAACCCGGGTTCCCCCACCCCGAGGGAAATGACATTCTCCGCCCCTTGCACCAATTCAAAAAAATCGCGAATGCCAGACCGGGGCATATCGCGTATATGTTGGGCCACGAATGACCTTTGCCGCGTCGGCGTATTCACGGACTGATTTTCGGTTTTTCGGGATCTTCCCCGGCTCCCGGCAAGAGGAAGCCCTGTTCCTTGTAGGCTCGCAGCATGAAGTGGGTAGCGGTGGAAAGCACCCCGTCGATGGTGGCCAATCGCTCCGATACAAAACCGGCCACCGCTTTGAGGTGATGCCCTTTGGCAAAGACCAGCAAGTCGTAAGCGCCCGACATGAGGTAACAGCTTTCCACTTCGTCAAAGCGGCTGATACGTTCCGAGAGCCGGTCGAAACCACCCTCCCGTTCCGGCTTGATTTTTACTTCTATGACGGCTCGAACCCAATCCTCAATCTCCTTGGCGGGGTTGAAAACGGGACGCCATCCGAGCAGAATATTCTGCTCCTTGAGTTCGGCCAAACGGGCCTCCACTTCCTCGACGGAATAGTTCAACACCTCGGCCATCTGGCTGGTGTTGAAGGGCTCTCCCTCAATTAATAATTGCAGGATCTTTTCCATAAAAGCCGGTGATCCTAAGGAACCTGAGGGGGAGTGCACGAAAAATTTAAGCGCTTCCTCAGGGTGATTCGGCCTTGAGAAGTTCGAGGGCGCCCATCAATTGGGAATCGAGGATGGGCTCAAAACCATACTTTTCAACAAAGGCTTCTTCCCCCAGGATTTCCAGGTAACGGCGCTGCAGCATGAGTTTGCGCATCTCCTCGTCCGTCTGGGCAATTTGCAAATCGGGCTCGAGCCCCCGTTTGTGAATGACCCGGCCGGCCGGTGTAAAATACATGGCGGTGGTCAGGCGCATGGCATCGCCATTGTCGTATTGGAAAATAGTCTGGACCGAGCCTTTGCCAAACGTCCGCATCCCAACCAACTTGGCCCGTCCGATGTCCTGAAGGGCGCCGGCCACAATTTCCGAGGCGCTGGCGCTACCCTTGTTTACCAAAATTGCCAAGGGAAAATCACCCTCGCGTTTGGGACTGGAAGCACGGTAATGCTTATTGGCGGACGCTTCCTTTCCCTCGGTGTAAACAACTGTCTCCCCAGGCTCGAAAAATTCGCCCGCCACCTCGACGGCCGAGCGCAGCACCCCGCCCGCATTGTTGCGCAGGTCCAGGATCAGGCCCTCCAACCCATGACGATCCAATTCATCCAACGTTTCGCGAAATTCATGGCCTGTTTTTAAACCAAATTTCGTAATCCTCAGGTAGCCGATGCCAGGTTCAATCATGTGCGCTTGGCGCACGCTATCTACCCGGATCACACTGCGGACCACTTCCAAGTCCATCTCCCTGCCCGATCCTTGTCGAAAAATGGAAAATGCCACCTTGCTGCCGGGGCGTCCTCGCAAGCGCTCTACCACGTCCCGATACCGGGCGCCCTCCATGGATTCGCCTTCTATGCGGATGATCCGATCCCCTGGAAGCAATCCAGCCAACTCACCCGGGCTACCCTCGATCGGAGCAACTACCATTACCCAGCCATCCGACCATTCCACCTCAATGCCTATTCCGCCGTATCGTTGCTCCGTGTCGATTTCAAATTCGCGGGCCTCCCGTCTGGGCAAGTATTGGGAATTTTCGTCCAGCGATTGCAACAAGTGGTCGATCGCATCGGCAGTCAATTCACCGGTATCCACCTCGTCCGCCCGCACAAAATGCTTGGATACCAACTGAAGGGTTTCCTTGAATCGACCGGCTTCACGACCGTGCCGCCCCGCAAAAAGATCTCCTAAAATCGACCCCAGAGAAAGGATCAGGCCCAGTGAACCCATTCCCGCAAAAAGCGCTATTGCAACAAATCCTCGCTTCATAACTTTTTCAGACTCCGCTAGTGGGTCTCATTTAACTATAAAGATTTCCTACGGTGAAAACGCGACCCCAACATCCGGACTCTCGGAAACTCCTGAATTTTTTGCAACAGGCGAGTGCGCCTCGGGGATATCTCAATTATTGCGACTATATCCAAGCCGCCCTCTACCATCCCCAATGGGGGTACTACCAAGGGGATGGAAGGCGGGTTGGCCGACATGGGGAAAGCGATTACTACACCTCCCAAAGCCTGGGAAAGGTCTTCGCCGAACTAGTCTTGGAAGCAGCCCGGAAGTTGCTCAACCAAGTTTGGATGGAATCCAAACCGGCGCTGGAAGACCTTAATTTTGTCGAAATAGGTCGTGAACCGGGTCAGAACTGGTTCGCGAAAACGGCCCATTCATTCAGGAAAATGGAACATTACGGGGCAAATGATCCCCTCCATCTCTCCGGGTCCTGTGTGGTGTTTTCCAATGAACTCTTCGACGCCCTTCCCTTCTACAGAACCGTTTTTTTGGATGGAGCATGGCGCGAACTTGGAGTGGCTGTAACGGCTGATGGCCTCGATGAAATTATTCTGGAGGATTTCTCCCCAGCCGTGGCGGGAATTCTCCACCGACTTCCTCCCGGGGCGGTGGAGGGTTATCAACTGGATCTTCCCCTACCTTCCGTCGACCTATTGCATCAAATCGCCCAATTCCGCTGGTCCGGTTTGTTCATAGCCTTGGACTATGGCAAATCCTGGGAAGAATTGATCCACCAATCACCTGGGGGCAGCGGGCGCGCCTATAGTGGACACCGGCAAAGCCCGAATCTCCTGGTGGAGCCGGGCCGGCAAGACATCACTTGCCACATTTGCTGGACCTGGCTGATGGATGAACTGGAAAAGTCCGGTTTCAAAACAATCCACCTGGAAAGTCAGGAAGCATTTTTCCTCAACCATGCCGCAATTACCATTGAGCGCATCATCACCACTCGTCCGGGAGCCTTCCAACGGGATCGCCAAACCCTTAAACACCTCCTCCACCCCGCCGCCATGGGGCAGCAATTCCAAGCCCTGTGGGCCTACCGGGCTAAAGGCGCCGTTGGCGCCAATTAGGAATTGGGAATGAGGAATGAAGAATTATAAAACCACAGAGATCACAGAGGTGGGCGCCGTAGGCGCCAATCTTGATCGTGATCGAAAATTAACCGCAAATTACGCAGATGAGCGCAGATGGAGGGAAACTGTAGGAGGGGGTTTATCCCCCGATTTCCAATTGCCTCACCTCAATCGGGGGATAAACCCCCTCCTACAGTTTAGTGTCCACGAAATCAGCGGTTAACCTATAGAAATTTTTTGTTTTTTTTGTGCCTTTTGTGGTTCCCTTTTCTTATTGGCGGTCCGGCGAAGCGTTGATCGAAAAAAACTTTGCGGTTCTTGGCGATCTTTGCGAGAGATATTGGGTTCTTTAAACTTCAAGGACCCCGCTATTGCCGTAACCCCATGCTAGTTGCCGTATTATTACTCACCTGCGCCTTGTGTGCCATCGCATTCAAGTACTACGGGAACTTTTTAAACAAACGCTGCCGCATCGACGACGACAACCCGACTCCGGCCCATACCAAGGAGGATGGGGTAGATTATGTTCCAACCAGGGCCTCGGTCGTGTTTGGGCACCACTTTTCTTCCATCGCCGGCACCGGCCCAATCGTGGGCCCGGTCTTTGCCGGTATCTACTTTGGTTGGGGTCCGGCCTGGTTGTGGATTATTCTCGGGTGTATCTTCGTCGGTGGCGTGCACGATTTTGGCAGCACCCTGCTCTCGGTGCGCAACAGGGGGAGGTCTATCGCCGAGGTGAGCACCCGCCTGATCGGACCCTGGACGGGACGATTGTTCATGGTCTTTGTCTTGGCCGCCCTGGTTTACGTTCTGGTCGTCTTTCTGGACCTTACCGCGGAAAACTTCATAGCCAAACCGGCTGTGGCCACCGCCTCGGCCTGGTTTATCCTGACCGCCCTCATCTTCGGTCTCATCTCCTCCAGGACCAAAATACCCTTTGGCATTTCGCTTCTGATATTTGTGCCGCTGACGTTCTCAGGTCTTTGGTTGGGGCACGTTTTCCCCGCTCCGGAGGCGCAAAAGTTTATCTGGATAGTCGTGCTTCTGGCCTACTGCCTGATTGCGGCGGTGATGCCGGTAAGTGTTCTGCTCCAACCGCGTGATTTTCTCAGCGCCTTTTTTCTTTACGCCATTTTATTGAGCGGTATCGGAGGCATAGTATTGGGCGTTCCGGCCATAGAAGGTGAATTCTTCAAGGGCTGGTTTAACGAAACAGCCAATCCCGCTTACCTGGTCCCCGGTTTGTTCATCATAATAGCCTGCGGAGCCTGCAGCGGATTTCACTCCATCGTTTCCAGCGGAACGACTTCCAAACAGATTCAGAAGGAAAGCGACGTGCGCAAAGTCAGTTACGGCGCCATGCTGGTCGAGGGCATTCTGGCCACCCTTTCCTTGGCTACGGTCATCGTGCTCACCTCATCCGAAATCGCCAAAGTAGGCGGCAACCCGAACCTGGTATTCGCTGGAGGTTTTGCCAAATTTTTGAGCGTCTTTTCCATTCCCACCGAAATCGGAATCGAATTTGCTTTGCTCGGGTTAACCACCTTTCTCCTGACCACCCTCGATACCTGTACCCGGTTGTGCCGGTTCATTCTGGAGGAACTCCTGGAATGGCGTTCCGAATTGAGCCGCTACCTGGGCACCAGCCTGGTTCTCATTCTGCCAGCCTTTTTTGTCCTGCAAAATTTCCATGGCCAACCGGCCTGGAAGGCGGTCTGGCCCATGTTTGGGGCCACCAACCAATTGTTGGCTGGTCTCGCTCTGGTTACCGTCGTGGTATTTCTGCGCAGTCAGAATATAAAAGCCGGATTTGCCACTATTCCGGCCGTCATCATGTTGTCCATGCCGCTCTCCGCCCTGCTGTTCCTCATGCAATCCTATGGGCCCCGAAGTATCATCGGCATCAGCAGCATCGTCATGTTCGCTTTGGGGTTATTGGTCGCAGTCATGGCCTTCCGCCTGTTGACCGCCAAAGAAAAGCCTGCCCGGGAACTCCCCGCGACCGATTGAACATCCATAATAAATGGACCCGGTTGAATATCCCATCGATGGCGAATTGGACCTGCACCAATTCAGGCCCCAAGAGGTCAAGGACCTGGTTCCCGAATACCTTGAGTTATGCCGGGAAAAAGGCATTTACAAAGTTCGGGTGGTACATGGGAAAGGACGGGGCACATTGCGCGAAACCGTGCACCACCTGCTGACCAAAATGGCTTGTGTGGAGAGATTCAGGCTAGCCGGCGAGCGCTCCGGGAGTTGGGGAGCCACTTGGGTGTGGATCAAGCGTGGGTCCAATCACCTTTCGCGGGACCGCCGTGGTCAGGATTAATTCGAAATCAGGAAGGGGATCTCGCAAAGAACGCAAAGAACGCGAAGCTCAGAGTGAATTTCTGATCGTAAATCCTTCTTCTTAAAGGAGGAGGGAATTTCTGTCCGCCATTTCCTTCCACATGGCGGGTAGGAAAACCCGCCCTCAGTTTTCCGTCTTTGCCAGCGTCAATTCCTTATCCGTACCCTCTGTGGTAAATCCCTCCAATTTCCCAATTCTCCCCCTTTCTTTGCGCCCTTCGCGAGCTTTGCGAGAGTCAAATAATTCAGTTGTCAGTGGTTAGCCCGCATGTCTCACAAATCTTCTACTGCGCTCCGGAATCCCGGCACTGGTGCGGACTTCGTTGGATTCGCGACTTTGCAGGGTGTCGACCCAGCTTCACCCGCTCACGACTCGCCGTTGCATAGCAACTTTGCGACGCACGGTCGGCTCGAAACCCGCGCCAGCACTCGATCTCCGTTCGCTCGCGACGAATTTTGTGAGACATGCGGGTTAGTGACGATTGGCTAGTGGATATTTCCTAATTCTTAATTCGCTGAAGGCTTTCAGCGCTTCCCCATCGATTTACCGAAATTATTGGGGGACAGGAATGTCCCCCCTCCTTTTTCAAATCCGTGCTCATCCGTGTAACTTGTCCTGCCGTAGCCCTTGGGCGAAGCGGGACCTGTCCTTGCGTAGCCTTTGGGCGAAGCGGGATCCATGTTTCTATTTTACATCGCGGCTCAGTACCGCCCCTTGCGTATCCAAATGGTGGCCTGGGCCACACTCCATTGAAACTTTCGGGCGTGTTCCCGAATCAGAAACGGCAAATCCAGTTCGCGAACTTTGACGAAATATTCCGACAATTCCCCGATCAGGCCCTGCAAGGTGGTCTGCCTGGCCCCTTCCCGTTGCATGCCTCCCAACCAGTTTTCCCGGGGCGTGTGGTCCTCCGACCAGGTATAGGGAGAAGTGAGAATCAGTTGCCCCCCAGGCCTGAGCAATCCCGGAAGCGCCTGAAGGAATTTGCGCGGATCGGCCAGACGATCGATCAGGTTTGCCCCCAGAACCACATCGAACAGCCCCAGACCCCTGGGCAAATTCATGGCATCTCCCGGCCTGAAAGTAACCCGGTCCGGATCAATTCCAGTGGGAAGACGGGCCACCAGTTCGGTGTATAATTCACCCTCATCTTTGCGCCGATAGGTCAAGGCGCCCTTATCCTTCAGCCTGTTGGCAATTTCAATGAAGCGCTTTGAGGCATCGATGCCGATGACCTGGTGGCAGACGCGGGTCAGTTCAAAGCTGGAACGACCCACCGCGCAACCCAGGTCCAAACCCTTTGCTTTGGGCGGGAGCAACCCCTTGTCCAGACACTCGATTACGCACCGCACCGGGTAGTTCAACGAAGTGGAAGGACCAAAAGAATAGGGCAGCACCTCGTCAGGGGCGCCATAATGCAGGAGCAGGTACTCGGAAGCTGCTTGTTCCGTTTCATAATAGGAAATCTCGGACATGAAGCGGTGAGAATAAACCACGGATTAAACGGATATGCACGAATAAAGGACACCATGGAATGGGCGGCGGGGAAGGGGTCAAACCTTGTCCCCTTCACAAAGCTCTCCCGCCCCGGCTGAAATTTGTTGAAGCTCTTCCAATAAGGAGCCATAAGATCCTTAGAACCTGCCCCCAACTCTCTTTTTTTGTCCTATGAATGACTATCAATCCGAGCTGCGTAGACTCCCCGGTTGGGAAATTGTGGTGAACAACGGGATTGCCCAATTGAAAAAATCCTACCGGTTCAAAAATTTCGCCCAGGCTCTGGCCTTTACCAACCAGGTGGGGGCATTGGCGGAAGAACACAATCATCATCCGGAGATTTTAACGGAATGGGGACAAGTGACCCTCTCCTGGTGGACCCACACGGCCAAAGGCCTCACCAAAAACGACTTCGATATGGCCGGAAGAGTCGATGCCTTGACCCCCGACTAATTCCTTCTCGGGCAAGGGATCGGAATTCGCTTTCAAAAAAGATTGTCCAAGGCAGTGAGGATTGCGATATTAATGGCCAGGTAAGCAACCAAGTTTTCCAGGGCTATAAAGACTTAAGCATGAAATACCGGGTCTATCTCATTCTGACCTTGCTGGCCGGTTGGCCGGTTTTTGGACTGCCACCAGGGCAAGTAGAATTTTTTGAAAGCAGGATTCGGCCGGTTTTGGCGGAGAATTGTTACGAGTGCCATAACAGCGTGAACAAAAGCGAGGCGGGATTGGCCCTGGATTATCGCGACGCCCTTCTGGCAGGAAGCGACGAGGGCGCAGTGATCGTAGCGGGAAAGCCGGAGGAGAGCGTTTTGATTTGGGCCATCCGCCATCAGGACGGGTTCGAAATGCCTGACAATGGGCCAAAATTGGAGGACGTGGTAATCGCGGACTTCGAGGAATGGGTGCGAATTGGGGCTCCTGATCCCCGTCTGCGAAAACCTACCCAACTGGACTTGGATAACGCGGTTCCCTGGCCGGAATTGCTGGAAAGGCGCAGTCAATGGTGGTCTTTCCAACCGCTGCAACGGACTCCCCCTCCCCAGGTGTTGGACCGGGAATGGAACCGGAATCCGATTGACCGCTTTATTTTCTCCGCGGTGCATGATCAGGGTCTCGTTCCTCAGGAGGAAGCGCCTCCCGAAACGATCGTTCGCCGCTTACATTTGATCCTGACCGGGCTTCCCCCCAAGGCCGAGGTGGTGAGAGCCTTTGTCGAGGACCCGTCGGAAAAGGCTTACCAAGCCCTGGTGGAAAAGCTGCTCGACTCCACAGCTTACGGGGAGCGTTGGGCCCGCCACTGGATGGACTGGTACCGGTATTCAGAAACCCACGGTAGCGAAGGAGACCCGAAACTTCCTTACGCTTCCACCTACCGCGATTACATCATCCGCGCCCTCAATGCGGATGTGCCCTATGACGATTTGTTAATGGAACACATCGCGGGCGATCTTTTGCCCAGGCCGCGGATAAACCGGGAGTTGCAAATCAATGAATCGGCCATCGCCCCGGCGCATTTTCGCATGGTGCCCTACGGCTTTGGCGTGGTGGATGCCTACCAGGAGCAAATCAATATCACGGAAAACCAGATCGACGTCATATCCAAAGCCATGCTCGGTATCACGGTGGCTTGTGCCCGTTGTCATAACCATAAATTCGATCCCATCAGCCAAAAGGACTTTTACCGGTTTTACGGCATCATGATCAGCAATCGCCCGGGGAGCCGCAATATCGATACCCCCCAGAAGCAGGCCCTCCATAAACGGACCCTGGCCGGGTTGAAGCCCAACATTCGGAGGAGCATGGCCAACTACTGGTTGGAACACGTCGATACTGCGGTGGAAAAACTGGCGGCCTTCTCGTTCCAGGAAACGGAAGAAGATAAGGAGTTGATGGAGGAATTAAAAAAGGCTCTCCATAGGCGTGGGAAGGAACTGCCATCCGACCCCGAATTGCTCCGTCAATTCTGGCTGAAAAGGGAGGTCTTCCAGATAGGAAAATACCATCCCTTTGCCCCGGTGAGAGATTGGTTGAATATGCCCGCTCAAGAGCTGGCTACGGCCTGGGCCGACCAAATCAAAAGCCACCAAAAGGATGTCGAGGAAATCGAAGAGGCGAAAAAGAATGCTACCTTCTATGCGGATCTTCGTGACCAAAAAAATTTGGATTCCTGGTATCAGGAAGGAAACGGTCTGGGACCCAAGGTCAGTCCGGCTGGTTCTTTCATGGTCGCCGGGGAAGGGATTTACGCCATCACCGGCATTTTTCCCCGAGGAGTTTACAGCAACTTGATTTCCGACAAACACAATGCTACTCTGGCTTCTCCCTATCACAAGGCGGATGGGGACTGGAGTTTTATGCGGGCGGTTGGGCTCAACGGGGCAATACGTATGTCTGTTCGTAATTACCCGCTGGAGCAAGGTCTCCACCCCTACGAGACCGCCGAGACAGGGCTTATGCAATGGTTCCCGCTCCAGAGATACGAGTTTTGGAATGAAGAACAGGTCCATTACCAGATCTCAACCATCGGGGACAAACCGGTGAGGGAAAAAGAAGGACGTTCCTGGTTCGGCCTGACGGAGGTGATTGCAGGGGAAGTAAAAATGAAAGAACTCGGGGCCCCGCTCTTCACCGTGCTGGATGCCCCCTCCACCATCAACGATCGAGACTCCCTCCTCACCGCCTATAAAGGAGCCCTCAGGGAATCGATCCTGGCTTGGAAGAGATCCAACATCAGTGATGCGCAGGCCCAGTTTTTGAGCGCCTTCGTCCGGTTTGATTTCCTTCCCAACAAATTCGATACCTTACCAGCAAGGCTGGCCGCCTTGATTTCACAATACCGCGAGCTGGAAAATGAAATTCCCTTTCCCACGAGAGCCCCAGCCATGTTGGAAGGAGATGTGATCGATCAGCCGCTCCTGGTTCGCGGGGAGTACAAACAAGCGGCCGAGATCGTTCCCAGGCAGTTTTTGGAAGTCTTTTCCAACCGGCCATACAGCGAGAAAAATTCCGGACGCCTCGAACTGGCCAAAGATATTGTCAGCCCGGCCAACACCCTGAAATCCAGGGTGTTGGTCAATCGCCTTTGGGCCTATGTATTTGGAAGGGGTATCGTTGCCACCACCGACAACTTGGGGCGGCTCGGCAAAAAACCCACCCACCCGGAACTGCTCGACTACCTGGCCCTGGAATTAGAAAAAAAGGATTGGTCCATCAAAACAGCGCTCAAGCAGATGGTCAGTAGTCGCGCCTTTCGCTCCGCCAGCGTCGCACCCCAGGGTACCAATGAAAAGGATCCGGACAACCAATACTTGTCCTATTTCACTCCCAGGCGGCTGGAGGCGGAAGCCATCATGGACTCGGTCAACAGCATGGCCAGGGACAATTTTCTACGTGGAGTTTATGTGGATATCAAGCGAAACAATCTCCATCCCTTTTTAGCCACCTTCAATTTGCCCATTCCAACCACAACGGTCAGCCGCCGGGATGTCACCAACGTTCCGGCGCAAGCGCTGAGCATGATGAATGGGAAATTCGTGCAGGAAGCAGCCGAGGATTGGACCGACAATATTCAAAAAAGAGTCGAGGATGGGCCGATCGAAGCCCTACTCGAAGCGTTCTTTATCGATGCCTTTGCCCGCAAGCCCACCCAGATAGAAAAAAAACAACTAGCCGAATACTACGCCAGTATGGAAGATCCCGAGGTAGCTTTAAAAAATATTGCCTTTTCCCTGATGAACACTCAAGAATTTGCCTATGTTCATTAGGCATCATAACCGCCGCGAATTCCTCAAGCTGACAGCCCAGGGAATCGGTGGGTTCATGCTATCGAACCTGATCAACAACGCTTCCGCCCGCAGTAGCTACACGCCCCGGTTGCACCACCCTGCCAAAGCCAAGTCGGTTGTCTTGCTTTACATGTCCGGTGGGGTTTCCCATGTGGACTCCTTTGATCCCAAGCCCCTGTTGCGGGAAATGCACAACCAACCCATGCCGGTTCAGTTGGCCCGAACCCAGTTCGACCAGGTGGGCAATATTCTGGGATCCTTCTGGGATCACAAGAAGCACGGCAAGTCGGGGATCGAAATGACCAATCTCTTTCCCAATATCGCCGAACTCGCCGATGACCTCGCCGTGGTCAGATCACTGACGGCAAATTTCAGCGAGCACGCCCAGGGTAATTTCTTCATGCACACCGGCTTTCCCTTCCTGGGCCATCCCAGCGCGGGGGCTTGGGTCGCCTATGGAGTAGGTACCGAAAACGAAAATTTACCCGGATACATCGTGCTTCAAACCGACACCTCCGGCGCTCCCCATGGGGGAGTCAGCCTTTATGGAAACGCTTTTCTGCCGGCCACCACCGGGGGATCTATCTTTAATATTTCCGGCAACCGAACCGTGCCGAATATTCAACCCTCACGCCTGAAGCAGGAGCAGCGCAAGGCTTTGGATATCATCAAAAATCTCGATCGCGGCTTCGCCGACCGAAGCGCCGCGCATGACGCAGTGATGGCATCGGTAAAAAACGCCGAAACCGCCTTTCTCATGCAGGAAGCGGTTCCCGAACTCACCGATATTTCCCAGGAATCGGAAGGAACGCTGGAAATGTACGGGGTCAATGATCGGCTGGTTTATAAGTCGGAGTACGCCCGCCAATGCCTCATGGCCCGGCGTCTGGTGGAACGCGGGGTCCGCTTTATCGAATTATCCTGCTGCCCCTATAATAATGGCGGTCAGAGGGCAAATCCCTGGGACCAGCACGGCAATATCCATGAAGGCCACACCGCCATGGCCCTTCAGGTGGACCAGCCCATTGCCGCTTTGATCAAGGACCTGAAACAACGCGGCTTGTTCGACACCACATTGCTCGTTTTCTCAGGTGAGTTTGGCCGCAACCCCTTTGCCCAAATCAGTCCCGCCGATGAGGTGGGCCGCGACCATAATCCCCAAGGTTTCAGCGCCTGGTTGGCCGGCGCCGGGGTAAAGGGCGGCACCGTCTACGGCGCCACCGATGAATTCGGCTACCACGCGGTGGACAAGGTCTCCAACATTTATGAGCTTTGGGCCACGGTGCTTCATTTGCTCGGGGTGGATCACCATGAACTGACCTTCCAGCACGGCGGCCGCAATTTGCGCCTGACCGATGTCCACGGCAAAGTCTGGCAAGAGGTCCTGGCCTAGCCGCTCCCGGATAGGCCCGCCCTCGCCCCCTTCAACTTGGCGAGATGGGGAGAACCTTGAATCCGGGGCGGGATCGTCCCCCGGAACCACTATAATTGTGGGATGGGAAATGGCAGTTTTCCGGCCTTATGGACAGGGTTGGAATTGGCCTGGAGCAGAGGAGGCAATCTCTTGGTTATTCTCAAGGAATTCAACGCTTTTCAATTGACCCCTTTGGGGCTCAATGCCCTGATGGAGGTCGGATTATTCCAGAAAATCAATTCATAAAAAGGAGAACTATTGTATGGCTACTACAACTAAAGCGCCTGCGGATATTCAAGCCTTCACCGCAGAAGATTTTACTGCCCCCAATGCATTTGAAAAATTTTGTTACAACGGCGGGAAACCACTCGGCGGGATGATCGGAGGAAAATCTGTCCCCGGTTCGATGAACGCCGTTCTCGACGTCATCAATCCCGGGACCAAGGAGGTTCTGGCCAGGTTGTCGGAAATGGGCTACGATGAGGTAAACCTCGCCGTCGAAGCCGGTTCCCGAGCCTTCCAAGGGGGTTGGAAAAACACCACTGTGGAGGAGCGCGCCGCCTTAATCATGAAACTGGTCGAATTGTTCGAGCGGGATAAGGAAGTTTTCCTCGCCTGCGAAATAATGAATGGCGGAAAGGTTTCCGAACTGGCCAGGGGGGACATGTACGCCGTTCGGAGCACGGCCGAGTATTTCCTCGGAGTAGCCAGGGAGACTACTTTTGGCGACAGCGATGTCCTGCAGGTCAGGCGGGGCCTCGACGCGTATACCTACGCAGAGCCTTGGGGCGTCGTAGCTGGGATCATTCCCTGGAACTATCCGGTCGTCCTGACCGCATGGTTCATGATGCCCGCCTTGATAGCCGGAAACTGCGTCCTCATCAAACCCAGCGAAGAAACTCCGCTCAGCGCGCTTTACTTTGCCAAACTGGCCGATGAAGCCGGTTTCCCGCCAGGGGTGATCAACGTGCTACCGGGACGGGGTGAATTGACCGGCAAGTTCATCGCCGAGCATCCGGGGATCCGATTCATCGCCTTTACCGGTTCACCCGGGGTGGGACAGAGCATCCTTCGGGCAGCAGACAAACACGGCACCCGCGTAAAACGGGAAATGGGTGGAAACGGGTCCGCCATCGTCTGCGCCGATGCCGATCCGGAACTGGTCGCTCGCTTGATCGGCCGCAACGCCAATCAGCATTTCGGGCAAACCTGTAGCACCATCCATCGCGTATTTGCGGAGCGCCCCGTATTTGACGATTTTGTCGATGCCTCGGAAGCGTTTTTCAAGGGTCTGCAAATTGGGAATCAGGCGGAGAGGGGCACTCAACTCGGGCCGGTCATCAATTCCCGGCAACCGCAACGGATTTTGCACGGCATCGAAATGGCCAAGGCCAATGGGGCCGAGCCCATACTCGGGGGAGGTCGCGCCACCGTGCAGGGTTACGACGGTTACTACATGAAACCGACCTTGCTGAGATCAAAAACGCGGTCGGACTGCAACCCGGCGGAAATTTTTCACACCTTCGTCAACGTCCAACCGGTTGATTCCGTCGAGCAAGCCCTCCAGTGTGCCAACAACACCCGCTACGGCCTTGGCTCCAGTGTCTGGACCAAGGACCTGGAACTCGGTCAACGGATCGCCAAACGTTTCCGGGACGGAACCGGCCAGGTAAACTGCCACAATACGGTTGTCCCCGGCATACCCTACGGTGGTCAAGGCATCTCCGGAGGACCCGGAGCCGGGGTCAATTGTGCCGAGACCTTGCGCGATTATCTCCAGGTCAAGGCCATTTTCGTTTCCAATTACCCCGGATAACCCCTTCCTTTTCCCATATATCGTTTCTCCACACCGGCAATTTTGCCAGGTTTTGCCCTTCTTCTGGGGCTCGTTTGTTCGCTCCAAGCGAAAGCCCCGGATACAATTGGACTCTTCAACGGCCAAAACCTGGTCGGTTGGGTCATTGAGAATAACGGCCAATTCTCCGTGGCCGACGGGGTCATCAAACTTGATAAAGGGGTTGGCTGGTTACGGTCCTCCCAGACCTTTGCCGATTTTACCTTGATCCTGGAATTCCGGTTTCTGGAAAAAGGGGCCAACAGCGGCATCTTTGTCCGCACCGGGCCAACCAGTAAGAAGGATGAAAACGGCTGGCCCGACAACGGATATCAGGTGCAGTGTATGGATACGCTCGAAGACCAGTATCCCCTGGCCCACATGATCCCATACGGGGCGCCGGATTTCGAAAGTGAATCGGACATCGAGGCTCTGAAACGTGTCTATCGGCCGGCGGGGGAGTGGCAGACTTACGAAATAACCTGCCGGGGAGAGACCATGGAAATCAGGCTCAATGGCGCCCTCATCACCACCTGTAGGAGCATCAAGAACCTCACCGGACACATCGGAATCCAAGGTGAACACGGTTTGCTGGAATTCCGCAGAATCGAAGTGGAATTGATCGAGGCTGCCGGGTAACCGGTCTGCTCGGCAATTATTAGTTGTAGGAACGGCTTTATGCCACGATCCCACGAAACAGCCTTCGAAGCAATCGCGGCGTAAAGCCGCTCCTACGATGGTTCGAAATGAAGTTTCAAATCTATAAAACAACGCTTCGCTTGATGCCTTCCGCCTTCGCCCAAAGGCTACTGCGTGACAAGTCGGCAACAGGATGGAGCTGCGCTCCAGCAGGATAATGGAGGGGGGCATTCCTGTCCCCCATTACCTCTATAAAGCGGGTTGCCTTCCTGTGCGTTGCACGCAGACAGGCCTGAAGAAGAAGATCTTGGCGGCTTGGCGAGAGTAAATCCAGACGAGCCATCCAACCACGGCTGTAATGACTATTGCAGGACCGACTACTTCATGGGCGAGAAATAAGTCGGACGCAAAATCTGGGAAGTCACCCCGCCCTTGACGGTGAGGCTGCCGCCAGCTCTTGCTTCGGAATTGGCCCGGGCCTCCCGCCAATCGGGATCTTCCCGGAACGCGGCAAAGGATGCCTGACGGGCCGCTTTGTCCTTGTGGGCAATAATATAAATCAGGGTATCCGAGGCGCCTTCCTGGTCCGCCAAAGGATGGAAATAGGCCAGGTTTTCCATACCGTGTTTGGCAAAGAGACCGATGGTGTGGTCCCTGAAGCGCGCATCGAGGTGATGGAGGCGCCCTTCGGTTGCCTTGTAGGTGCGCAACTCGAATAATCGTTCCGGCTCGGATTGCACCCGCTTTATCGGCATGGAGTAGTCCGTGGCCCTCAGGAACAGGCTATCGATTTTCTCGACCAGTTTTCCATTTGCCGTGGAAGCCTGGTAGGCCGCTTTCCACTCCGGATCGTTTATAAAGGCCTTCCACATGGATTCCCGGTCGCGGCGACTGGGAAAGGCGATGAAATAAATCAATGCGTTGTCGGGATTATTCTCCGGAACCCAATAACCGATATTTTCGATGCCGTGCTTTTCAAAAATCCGACAGGTGTGGTCGCCAAACCGAGACAAAAGCGCCTCCAACTTACCCTCGTGGGCATAATATGTGCGCAACTCAAACACTCGGGAATCGTGAGCTTCAGTCCTGACCACCCATAGGAGGCTCAACCAGATGAGGGCCGGAATCAAGATGGAACGGATCATATCAGTGGTTAGTGGTTAGTGGTTAGTGGAGAGCTAAATGGACGCCACACTAGGGCTAGTCGTCATCCG
The DNA here is from genome assembly GCA_965218995.1 of Opitutales bacterium. Taxonomy (GTDB): domain Bacteria; phylum Verrucomicrobiota; class Verrucomicrobiia; order Opitutales; family UBA2995; genus JAABVD01. The sequence goes on along the minus strand of CBDCML010000003.1, from coordinate 671,606 downwards.
GTTTCTTGTAGGCGTTGTGACTTTCCTTTTGATGATCACGCAATTTTGCCACCACAGCGACAGCTTTGTCAGTATCATCCGCTTGGAATGCAGCCTGGAGATCTTCCAGTTGCCCAATGAACTCCTTCATGTTCTTTTTGAATCCGGCCACGAAGTCGGCTTGCTCAGACTCGGGTTGGTCCGCTGTCCAAGCCGGTTCCAGTTTTAGCGCAGCCTTGGCCCGCTTCAGCATTTCCCCCGCCAAAGCGGCTGAATCAGCGTTCTTTGAAGTATCCCTGATTTGACGACGCAACCGGCGAAATGCTTTGCTGATTTCTTCCATATGGCCGCTCAGTTCGGTGCCTTCTTCGGAGGCATGATCTTCATGGGAAGCGGCCTTCAAAACGGTGAAATTCAGGCCGCCCGAAAGGATAAACAGTGATAAAAGCGTGGAGATTAGACGTATTTTCATAAATGAGATAGATTTAGTGATGGGATATAGTGGACGCCCTTTTGCCTTGGCATTTTACAAGGCATTTGCATCGGTTTCACCGGTTCGGATGCGGACAGCGGATTCCACTGGAAGAACAAACACCTTTCCATCGCCGATTTTCCCGGTACTGGCCGCTTTGACGATAACGTTGACCGCCTCTTCAACCTGAGAATCCTCCACCACGATATCCATCATGGTTTTGGGGAGAAAATCCACCGTGTATTCGCTGCCTCGATAGATCTCGGTATGCCCCTTCTGCCGACCGAAACCCTTAACTTCCGTTACGGTCATTCCTGCTACGCCCATTCCGGAAAGAGCTTCTTTCACCTCTTCGGATTTGAACGGTTTGACGATCGCTTTTATTAATTTCATACGGACTTTGGGGTATTAAATATTACAGTTGTGGTCTAGTGGGCCTACCTATTCCAGGGTGTAGGCGGTTTCTCCGTGCTCGGCTTGGTCCAAACCGGTTTGAATATCTTCGTCGGACACGCGGAGACCGGTTACAGCCCTGCATATCACCACGATGACAAAGGTTCCCAAGGCAGACCAAGCCAGTGCGAAACCGATTCCCTTCAGTTGGATAATCAACTGCGCCCCCATGTTGTCCACCCCCATGCCTCCGAAAGCGGCGGTACCGAAGATGGCCACGGTTATGGTGCCGAGGGTGCCGCCGACACCGTGGACCGCACATACGTCCAAGGAATCGTCAACCCCGAGCTTTTCTTTAATAAATCCACACATGATGTAGCAGAGAAAACCGGCCAGAAATCCGATACAAATTGCTCCGACCGGACCGACGTTTCCGGAAGCAGGGGTAATGGTGGCTAACCCGGCCACCATGCCGGTTACGATACCCACCAATCCGGGTTTCCCTGTTTTTATCCATTCCACGATCATCCAGGTCAAACTGGCCACTGCGGCCGAAATATGGGTGACCAGCATCGTCATTCCCGCGGCCGACCCGGCGCTCACTTGACTGCCCGCATTAAAGCCGAACCATCCGACCCAGAGCATACAGGCCCCGACCATTACCAACGCCGGATTATGCGGGGGATGGAGCCTCTTGGGAAATTCCGCCCGGGGGCCCAGCATCTTGGCCAAAACCAGCGCGGATATTCCCGCCGTGGCATGCACTACGATTCCCCCGGCCAAATCGAGCACACCATCATTCATCATCCAACCACCGCCCCAAACCCAATGGGCCACCGGGACATAGACGATGAGGAGCCAAAGAGCGGTAAACAGGAGAACCGCGCTAAATTTCATACGCTCAACGAAGGCGCCGACAATAAGGGCCGGAGTAATGATGGCAAAAGTCATTTGAAACATGACAAATACGGTCTCCGGAAACGTGCCGCTGAGCTCATCGACCGTGATACCCCTAAGAAATAGATGTTCGAGATCGCCAATCCAGGCATTGCCTCCGGAAAATGCCAGACTGTACAGCCCAACCACCCAAAGCAGGGAGGCCAGACAGGCGATGGCAAAACAATGCATCAACACCGATAAGATGTTTTTGGACCGGACCAACCCCCCATAAAACAGGGCCAAACCGGGTAGAGTCATGAACAATACCAGGGCAGTTGCGGTTAGCATCCATGCTGTATCTCCCGTATCCAAGGCCTCCGAACCATGGCTCATGCCAAAGGACAAGGTTGGAAACAGCGTCAACAACAGAAAACAGGGAAGTGATTGATAGAAACGGCGAATTAAGATCATGATTCAAGTAGAGTTAGCACGATGGACTTTCCAAGCTAGCGCAGGGTGAAACCCGCGCTCAAGAACTTTTTTAAATCCGAGTCCAGAATTTCGACCCATGCGCCTCTGGAGAACAAACCGGGAGAATGGAAGCCCTGGGCGCTTTTTATTTTTGGCTTTCCAAGGCATCGGAATGTCCTAAGGGTGGGTGATCGAACTCCTTTCAAAATACAGGCCATGAATTCTACCCTATATCACCGTTTTCTCGCGGGAGTGTCGGCCCCGCTTTTTACCATCTCCCTTTGCGCTTCGGAAATTGTCGCTCCGGACGCCGAGGTCACCGAAATAGCCAGCGGCTACTCCTTCACCGAGGGCGGCGCCCGCGACAGCCAAGGCAATGTCTATTTTACCGATATTCCCAATAACCGGGTGCACTTATGGGATGCCCAAAGCAATACGGTCTCCGTGTTTCTGGAAGACTCCCAGAGGGCAAACGGTTGCTGGGTCGATGAAAAGGGAAACCTGATTGTGGCCCAGGGAGGAGGGCGCCAAATTGCCAAAATTCATGCAGACGGGAAGCGCGAAGTCCTGGTGGATAATTACAAGGGGAAGAAATTCAATAGCCCGAATGACCTGTGGATAGACGCGGATGGCGGCATTTATTTCTCCGACCCCCGCTACGGCCAAAACCGCGAAGACATGGAATTGGATGGAGAACAGGTCTTTTATCTTTCCCCCGAGGGAGGAAACCTGACCCAGGTCACCGATGACCTGGTCAGGCCCAACGGCTTGATCGGTTCGCTCGATGGGAAAACCCTCTACATCGCCGATCACGGCGCCGGCAAGACCTATGCCTACGATGTGGGGGAAAATGGCGCCTTGATGAATAAGCGATTGTTCGCCCCGGAAGGCTCGGACGGGGTGACGATCGACGAAAAAGGAAACATTTACCTGACCACTGATGCAGTGAAAGTCTACCGGCCCGATGGTTCCCTCCTACAGGAAATCAAAGTGCCGAAGCGTCCGAGCAATGTTTGTTTCGGAGGAAAAAATGGCAAAACTCTGTTTATCACGGCCCGTCAGTCGGTTTACTCCCTGCCCATGCAAGTGCGTGGACCCAGCGTAAATTAGTGGTCAGTGGAGAGTGATTAGCCATTTGTTCCCCCCAAGATCTCCTCTCGCGAAGGTCGCCAAGGTCGCCAAGATTTTTTTTACTTCTCCTTCTTTGCGCTCTTGTAGGCGAACTTTGCGAGAGTCCAATAATTCATTGGTTAGTGGAGAGTGGAGAGCTTCCAGGAATTCAACCTCCAAGCAATCGCAGCGTAAAGCCGCTACAACTTATCCGTGTTTATCCGTGTAATCCGTGGTCCATTCCTAATTCCTAATTTTTTTATCCTGTGCATCCATGTTTTATTTTCGATCAAGATCAAGATCAGGATCACGATGCTTTACTTCGTGAACCTTCGGTATGAACCGGAGACATCGGTAACAGATAGACCGGAGACATAGGTTACAGTCAAACTGGGCATTATGCCCTGGAAAACTGTAGACCTAATGGACCAAAAACTAAGATTCGTGCACTTGGCCAAGAGTGGACGATTTACGATATCAGAGCTGTGTCATGACTTCGGAATCAGCCGCAAGACTGGCCACAAGTACCTGCGACGATACGAGCAACATGGAGCCTCCGGCTTGCATGAGAAAAGCCGGTGCCCACAGCGTTATGCCAACCTGACCGATGCGGTGGTTGAAAAGCTCATCTTGCAGGACCGCCGCAAGCACCCGACCTGGGGACCGAAAAAGCTCAGGGATTTGCTTTTGAAGAAGCATGGCATCGGGAGGCCTCCCTCGTGCAGTACGATTGGAGCAATACTGAAGCGCAACGGCATGATCAAGCCCCGCCGGCGGAGACCTGGAGCCTATCTGGTTCAACCTTGCGAGTTGACCCAGGCCGAGTATCCCAACCATGTCTGGACGATCGATTTCAAGGGCTGGTTCAAGCTGGCAGACGGCACCCGTTGTGACCCCTTGACACTGAAAGATCTCAATAGCCACTACATACTGGGTTGCCGGGCCATGCCCAATCAACAATTCGCTACCACCTACCGTGGATTCAAGCGTATGGCCCGTCTTTACGGGCTTCCCGGCATCATCCGGGTCGATCATGGCACTCCATTTTCGGCTAATGGGCTAGGGCGCCTCTCCCGGCTGAGTGTCTGGTGGATTGAGCAGGGGATCGCCGTTGAGTTTACCCGTCCTGGGCATCCCCAGGACAACGGTTCTCACGAACGCATGCATCGGGATCTGAAAGCGGAAGCCACCCAGCCGCCTTCGGCCAACCTGCTTGCCCAACAACGACGGTTCCAACGCTGGGCACACACCTACAATCACGAAAGGCCTCACGAAGCTCTCGGCATGCAAAGACCGGCCGAAGTGTACCAACCCTCATCAAAACGCATGGGCGAAAACGTCAAAATCCGTTACCCCAAAAACTACCTCGTCAAGACGATATCGACCAGAGGCTTTCTATCTTTTGAGGGGAAGAGCTATCATGTGGGAGAACACTTTGCCGGTTGCCGGATGGGACTGTTTGAAGACGACCAAGGCACGGTCCAATTGCATTACGCTAATCTGTATCTGGGAAACCTGAGGTTCGACTCGCAGAGGCGCTTCCGGCCTACGGCCTACATCGCCCCTGCGAATCGGAAATCCTCGACACACCGAACCCTAAATGAAAGTAATAAAGTGTAACCGATGTGCCCGGATTATTTGTAACCTATGTCTCTGTCGTACCTTCGTGTCCTTGGTGGGACGCAAAAGGGGTCAAACGTAGAATATAGAATTATCCCTTCCTAACTGCCATCGCGATTCCATTGAGGTGGCCCTGATTGATGGCTGTTTGGGAGCCGATTACTCGGGGAATTTTCCAAAAGGAAGGGATAATTCTATATTCTACGTTTGACCCCTTTATGGGAGGAACCGCGACTTCAATTCCGGTGGGACCAGGGGGCACACCCCAGGCGGTTTCCTGAACAGCTTTCCCCGGGCCGCCGCTATGCCACGATAGACGAAATCTCGCATGGGCCGGGGAAACCAGCGCATAATGCGACCAGTTCCGGCCCAAATCGGGCTCAGCCGGAGCAAGGTGTAGATGACGGCATCGGAAAAAAACAGCTTTTCAGATTCCGGGGTCAGTAGGACGATGCTATCGGGAAAAGCATTCGCTTCCTCAACCGAAAACGAATTCCTGAACGTGGCCCCGATCAATGGAGCAAATTGAAAGCGTCCTTCCACGTCGCGCTCGGCCACAAATTTCACCCAGGCATGGCAAAAACCACAATTACCGTCGAAAAAGATTATGGGATTTTCCGGCATTTGATCCATTCAAACTGAAGTAGGCATCGGTCATTTCAATCCCAAATTCAACCCGTGCTGCTCCCCCGGTTGGTAGAACCAATCTGCATTTTTTCATTGTCAGATCTAGAGAGTCAAAAAATGTATTTATTTTGGCTAAGCAAAATATTTACTAGGGCTAATCAAAACATCTCGGCCCTGGACCTATGGCTACCAGCGATCCACAGCGGCGCGTCCTCGCCTTCCCTCATTCCCATTTTCCACAAAACTGCTATTCATTCTTTAGGAAATCTGATCCCGACCATGCTCTTCATTCCTGGAGGCCCCAGAGCCTGGCTCCGGGCCAACCGAACCTTTCTGGCCGGGTTGGCCCTGGTCCCCTACCCCATCCTTCCCGGATTGTATTCGCTGCCCGAACCATCTTCCCAAATCCCCGATCTCCCGGAACCCAGTCAGATAACCGTTCCCGCTGAAACCTTCTCCTTGAATTTTGCCTGGGACAGCAGATACGTAAGGGAAGGCCGCACCGTCCTCGAGGATGTCGGAATCCCTTCCATTGCCATAGATAGGTCGATGCCCCTCGAGGTCGGTGGCGAATGGTACTTCTCCAGTTGGTATGCTGAGAGCCTTGAAGTGGACTTCGCCGAGCTGAACCTCGCACTCGGTTACGGTTTCTCCATAGAGGAGGTGGATTTCGCTGTTGGATATGCCTGGTCGACTTTTCAAGGTCACGCGCACGAGGAATTCATTTTGGCAGGTCACGAACACGAGTTTGCCGAAAATGAAATCGAGCTGGAAGTTGAATTCAGGTTGCTTGACAAGGTCGACATTTCCTCCGCCTTCATATATTCTCCCGCTGTCGGCGGAACCTTTATCGAACTGGTTGCCTCCACCGATATTGTAAAGGAAAAGTGGGTCTTCACCCCCTACCTCCTATTGGGCCTCAACCGCGGGTTTATTCCGGAGGAACCCGAAACCTTTAACAATCTGCAATTCGGCCTCACCGCTACCACAGAGCTATTCGATGGCGTGGAAGCAGCTTTCTACCTCGCCACCTCGACCGGCCTGGAAGATATATTCTGGACCGGGGTGAGCGTTTCCTTGGGTGAATCTTTCCTCCTTCACCGCCAATAATCCAACCCGCCGGCATCCAAACCCAAATTCCGCCATGGCGCTCTCCTAATGTGGTGTCTCAGAAATTTCATTACACGCCCGTCGGGGTCATGCCGTAGAAAAGTAATGCCTTCTGTAAGAAAAGGGTCCTGTAAGGCATAACTTTTTACGTCTTGACCCCTTCCTTTTCCTCCAGAGGGGTCTAAAAAGGTCTTGATTTTGATTAACCAAAATGCGTATTACGGCCAATCAAAATATTCCGCCGCCGGTCTTACGGCTACAAGCGATTAATTGCGGCGCATCCTCGCATCTTTCATTCTCGGTCACCACAAATCCATCCTTCATTCTTGAGGAGACCCCGCCCCATCATGCTCTTCATCCCTGGAGTATCCGGAACTTGGCTCCGGGCAATCCGATTCTTTTTTGCCGGTTTTGCCCTGCTCCCCTACCCCATCCTTTCCAGCTTGTGTTCGCTACCCGAGCAAACTTCCCAAAACCCCGGTCTCCCGGAACCCAGTCCGGTAACGGTTCCCGCTGAAACCTTCTCTTTGAATTTTGCCTTGGACAGCAGATACGTTTCAGAAGGCCGCGACAACCTCGACGATGGCGGAATCGCTTCCATTGCAATAGATATGGATAGACCATCCCCTCTCCCTTTCATGGATGAATGGTACTTTTCCAGTTGGTACGTCGAGAGTATTGCAACGCCCTACACCGAGCTGAACCTTTCACTGGGTTCCAGTTTCTCCGTTGAGGAGGTGGATGTCGCTGTTGGCTATACGTGGTTGGATTTTCAAGGTCCCCATGCTTCCGACAATGAATTCGATCTTCAGCTGGGATTTGGGTTGTTTGACGAGATCGACTTCTCCTCCGCTTTCATTTATTCAACCGAAGCCGAGGGAACCTTTATTGAGCTGGTTGCTTCAAGCGACATTGTAAGGGAAAGATTTGTCCTTACCCCCTATATCCTGTTGGGCATCAACCAAGGGTATATTCTCGAGGAAGACGATACCTTTAACAATCTGCAATTCGGCCTCACCGCTACAACAACGCTATTCGATGACATGGAAGCAGCCTTCTACTTTGCCGCCACCACCGGCCTGGAAGATATTTTCTGGACCGGAGTGAGCGTTTCCTTTGGAAGCTTTCCCCACGCTCTCCCCCAAGATCCAACCCGCAGGCAGCATTAGAGAACTTGACGTAGTCGGCCGCTCGGCCATCTTCTACCCCTTCCACTCTTAAAGGAGAGATGCCGGAGTGGTCGAACGGGCATGACTGGAAATCATGTGTAGGGGCAACTCTACCGAGGGTTCGAATCCCTCTCTCTCCGCCACTCAGGCGCCGTTGGCGCCAATTAGGAATTAGGAATTAGGAATTAGGAATTAGGAATTGGGAGAAAGATGAATCACGGATGGTCACGGATTATAAAAAAGGAGGGGGGACATTCCTGTCCCCCATTACCTCTATATGGCGGGTTGCCTGCCTGTGCGTTGCACGCAGACAGGAAAAACCCGCACTCCGCTAACTCCTGTTCCTTTATCTTTGCGTTGCTTGGCGCTCTTTGCGAGAGTCAAATAATTCAGTTGTCAGTGGTTAGTGACGAGTGGCTAGTGGATTTTTCCCAATTCCCAATTCCCAATTCCCAATTAAATTCTCCACATCCCCAGGCTCAGAATGTACTAACCACAGAGGACTCAGAGGACACAGAGATTTAATAAAAAGAATGGTGTGTTTTTGCGTCTTTTGCGCCGAACCACGGATTACACGGATGAGCATGGATCCAGGAATTGACTCTCGCGAAGCACGCCAAGAACGCCAAGAAAGGAAAAGCATGGAGTTGTGTGTTTTCCTATTCCTCACAGTCCCTTCGCAGATTTTTTTCCGTCCAAAACATCCCGGCACTGTCACCGAGCCCAAAAATTTAACATTCCCTTCTCCCCAATTCCCCAATTCCTCATTCCTCATTCCTAATTCGCGCCCTTGGGCGCTTCCCCCTCTCTCTCCGCCACTTCTGGCGTTATTCATTTTATACCTCCCTGGATTCTGATAGGGGTATGATACATGAAAGCCCTTCTGATAGCGACCAGCTTGGTTATTGCAGTATGTGCCCGGGCCCAGAGCACTTACTTCGTGGACGCTGTTGCGGGCAAAGACTCCAATAAGGGAACTACCGGACAAACCGCCTTTCAATCCCTTCAAAAAGTCAATCAGTTGGAACTGAAACCGGGTGATGCTGTGCTATTCAAAAGGGGTGGTAAATGGACGGGCACTTTAAGGCCTCGAGGTTCGGGTAGCGAAGGGAAACGCATTTCAATGGGGGCCTATGGCCAAGGAGTTGCACCGATAATCGACGCTGAAGGTGAAAAGAAGGGATCCGACCTTATGTCCGCGAGCATCGTGCTTTACAATCAGCAGCATTGGGAAATCCGCGACCTCGAAGTAAGGAATTTCGAAAGGGGAACCCCGGAGGGGCCGAGCAGAAAAGCCGGTATTCTGATTTTGGCTAAAGACATAGGCACCTTGCACGACTTTACCTTCGAGGACTTGAAGATTTCGGATGTAAACGGGTCATTGAAGACCCGGGAGAATGGCGGGATCTTTTTTAGTGTCATTGCCGATGAGGTTCCGGAAAAACGGGTCCCAACGAATTTCGACGGAGTGCACATCAACCGCTGCTCCTTTATGAATGTCGACCGAGTCGGTCTTTCCAATCAATCCTTTTGGAGGCGGCGCGACCAGCATACATCCTTTGGGGAAGCTTATGCGGAGGGAAAGGTGAACAATTGGTACCCGAGCCACCGAATTGTGGTTGAAAACTGTAAGTTTGAAAATGTGGGAGGAAATGGCCTGGTAGTCCGAGTGGCAGAATCGCCCGTCGTCCAAAGCAACTTGTTCGTGCGTTGCAGCCTGAAAACAACCGGAAATGCCTCCTACCCCTATAACTGCAACAATGCTTTATGGCAATTCAACGAAGCCTGTTACACGGTTTACAACCAAGGCGCTATCGATGCCAGTGGCTTCGATAGCGATTACCTCTGTAAAAACACCCTTTTCCAATACAATTTCAGCCATCACAACGACTGGGGAGGATTGCTGGTTTGTTCCTGGGGACAGGTGGAGGGATCCTTCAACCACGGCACCCGGGTGAGGGAAAACGTATTTCAGGAAGAGAGGCATCATATGATACGATTTTCCGGAAACATCACAGCTACGGAGATAACCAACAACCTTTTCATTGCGGACGAGCAAATCGGCGACGTCATGCTTTGGTACAAGGAATGGGGGGGGCTTGGCCCGATAAAACCATTCTAAAACATAATATATTTGTTAACCGAGGATCGATGCCTTTTCTGCGACTGGGCGAAACCACCCGCAATGCGATTTCCGAGAATATTCTGGTCGGAAATTCCTTCCCTGATTTCCCCGAATTAAAAGCGGTTCAGCCCATGGAGAAGTTCGAATCTCTCATTGAAAAGATAGGAAGAATCGGAGCTCGCGAGGACCTTTCCGTATCCGGAGCCCGCGAAGTGATCGGGCTCATGCGGGAAGCGGCAAATTCGGTTTGGTCACAAGAAAAGTAGGCTGCAATGGAAGAGGTAATGGCGGAATGGCGCCGCTAAGTTAAGCGACTTTCGAATGAATGGCTATCTCGGAAAAGGCTGGGCTCAAATTTGAGCCCAGCCGATTATTGTTCCCCATGAAGTAAGTTTCAGGTAACATCCTCTGATATTAACGGATGATTGAAACATGAACACCAATTCTTTACCTATCGTACAACGGGCCATTTCCGGTCTGTTTTTCATCACACTGATTGCTTTTGTTCCCAACTCCTTCGCTCAAACCGAAACTGAAGATGGGGACATTTATGAACTTTCCCCCTTTATCATCCCGGCTTCCGAGGGCTAGGGTTGGATAGCTGGCTCTACTTTAATTGGTACCCGAACCCGCACCTCGCTGGCGGATTTGCCCATCAGCGTGGACGCCATAACCTCCGATTTCATGAACGATTTGGGAGTGACCTCCCTGGTCGAGGCGGCCGATTGGATAGCTGGCCTGGATGTCAACAACACCCTCGAAAGCAACTTCGACACCAATTTGACCTCTTTCCGAGGTTTGGCCACTGGCGGTCGGGAAAACGCTCAGTCCTCCAGGAACTTTTTCCTGTGGTATCCCCCTTCGGATACCTACAACATTGAACGGATCGACTTCAACAAAGGGTCGAATTCACTCATGTTTGGTGATGCCTCTCCTGGAGGGGTGGCCACCACCTACACCAAGCGAGCCCACATGGGTGAGAACTTTGGCAGCCTGACCGCCCGCTTTGGAAGTTATGACAGCTACCGGCTCATGCTGGATTATAACCACGGGTTCAGCGATAAATTTGCTCTTCGAGTGAACCTGGTCAACCGAGCGATCCGCCAATTCGTGGATTTTTGGAATGATGAGCTCCAAGGGGGTCACATCGCTGGAACTTTCCAGCCCTTCGAGAACACCCTCATCCGCTTTGAGGCGGAAAAGCTGGAATTTTTCCGAACCCGCGGCAGCAACCGTATTCGGGTTAACAGTCTGTCGGGCCTGACCATGACATAATTCATAACTATTTGATTATAAGTGGTTTATAGATTTAAACGAAATTCTATAAATTGAAGCATTCGTTGATTATCAACGACTTACGAACAAAGTCCGACAGGCTGTTAACCAGAGGGCTGGGGATGATGGTGGTTTCGCCGCAACCAGTACCAGCCGTCAAGTGCTCACTTCGGATGGGGATTATTACGATGTGCGAACCGAAATGTTCTATGAATCAGACGGAGCAGGCGGTTTCAAGGAGCCCTATTTTCTCGACCGCAGGTCAGGCCCGACCGGGGACGATCTTCCCCTGGCCGATGGGCTAATCGCTGAAGTACGTCGAAGGGATTCTCCCAGCCCGGTTTTCCTAACCCTTGGGCCCATCGACCCGAGCTTGAATACGAAGGGGGAATTCAGCTTTCTCGACCGCGATGTAGACGACCATACCTTATGGGTAGAGCAAAAAATTGGGGATCTCTACCTGGAATTCGCCTACAATCACCAGGATCAGGAGCAAAGGCGCGAAGAAGCCGGAGCTACCGACACCCTCAATGTCGACTGGGACGGCCGGATTTTCAATCGCGGAGATTTCGCTTATCGGTTGTACGGAAACGAGACAAACATCGTGCGGTTCACCGCCGCCTACCCTATTGAAACCAAGTGGTTTTCTCAATACATCGTGGCAAATGCTTCGTATCAGGATGACTTGGCGGAAACATTGCGCTTCCGCCTGGTAAACAAGGCCAAGGCCTTTGATCCCGAAACGGGAGAATACGACGTGACGGTGGACCTGGAAGGCCAGCACAGGTTCCGGTTCCGCAATTATCTCGACCCGGAGGCTTTGGACAATTCCACCCCCTTGATCAATCTCGATAATTGGCCAAATGTCCCAGGAATATTTGAGCCCATCTTTGTGGACTACACTACGGCAAACAATCCCTTCGCCGATAAACGCTACACGCGAACGACATCCATTTCCACCTCGGGGGAATACTTCGATGGAAAGCTTCGTTCCTTGCTCGGGATCCGAAAAGATGATTTCGAGCTAAAACGTTATCAGCTCATAGGAGGCTCCAGGCAGGAGTTGGTGGATCAATACGGAGAGCTAGCCTGGTGGGGACAGGATGTATATCTGGGATTGCCGGATGAGGCCCCGGAACAGTATTCCTACGTAGCGGATCTGGATCAGGAAGACACGACTTACTCTGCCGGCCTGCTCTATGAATTGACCAAGGAAATAAACCTTTATGCCAACAATTCCACCTCTTTCCGCTGGCAGGGCACTACCGATTTCCTCGGTCGGGCACTGGGGCCACAGACGGGGGAAACCGAGGAATTTGGTTTAAAAGCGAGCCTGTTCAATGACTCACTGGTTTTGGATGCAGCAGTCTATGAAATCGAGCGGGCCAACGTTACCTTCAACCTGGGTTCGAGCGCTCCCTCGGCAGATGAACTGGAGCTGTTGGCCAACGATATTGACATCGTCATCGAGCCGGATGGAACCATGGTTTACGTTCCGGCTGAGCCGGGTAGCCCAGGTTTCGTGGAGATAAACCGGGGTTTTAACAACGAGCATCGGAGGATTACGGCCGGAGAGAGGACTCAAGGTTACGAATTCACCGCTCGGCTGCGACGCTGGAACGGCCTGCAGGTCCGTTTAACCGGCGCTTATGTCGACATCGAAAGTAACCGAGCCATAGCTTGACTACGCGGCGGTTATGGAGGCCGCCTTGGGCCGGGAGAATGAACGCGCCGCCATTATTGCCCAGTCATGGCCCAATGACCCCAACTACGAACCCGACGGACTTCCCGACATTGAGGAGGATTTGAGGGAAGCTCTCGAAGATGGTCAGGGCATAGTTGAGGCCAACTCCGGAACCGGTCGCATAGAAGGCCGTCGGGCCAGGCCCTGGCGTTTTTCCTGGATCCTGGATTATGAGATGCCCGACGGTTTTGTTCTCCCCAATATGCGTGTCCTCCTTTCCGGTCGCTACAGCGACAATTACCTGTTGGACGTCAATGACGGCATCGATTGGATCGGAGGATCCCAACACATCGTCAATTTGAGCCTCCAATACAGGACCAAGTTGTTTGATTTCCCCACCATCTTCCAGGCCAACATCCGCAATCTCACCGATTTTGAGAATGATAAGATAAAAAAATCAGGCGGGTTTGTGGACCAGTTCACCGATGAACCCACCTACGTCTACCGCAATGTCACACCTACCTATTTCGATTTCTCAATAAACGTAAAGTTCTAACCCATACCTCATTGGCGCCCCTTGGCGCCTTTTGTTGTCAGTGATTGGTGGAGAGTGGAGAGTTGTCAGGATTTCAGCCTTTAGCCTTCAACCTTTAGGACCCTCACGCAGAGCATGCCAAGAACGCAAAGAGGCACCCTTCCCTTTGTGCCATCTCGCCTTAGCGAGATCCAATTCCCAATTGGCGCCAACGGCGCCTCCATCCATGTTTATCCGTGTAATCCGTGATCAATTCCTCAGAGGTTTTCGATCACGATCGCGATCAAGACTTACTTCTCTCCACTCTCCACTAATCATTGATCACTGACAACTGATAACTTTCCTCTGAACTCTGAACACTATGCGACATATGCGGATTGGGATTTTTTGCTTATGGTTGGCCTCCACTGGCCTCCTTGCATCCAATGATATAAGCGCTGCTGACTATTTTTTGGATGCATTGAAAGGCCGGGACGTTTTTTCCGGAACTAGCCCTGCCAGGGCTTGGAAGTCCCTGGACCGGGCGAATGATCACCTCTTCCAACCGGGAGACCGCCTCCTGCTTCGTTCGGGACAATTCTGGCGAGGCGCCCTTATACTTAAAGGATCCGGAACTGCAGCCCAGCCCATCACCATCAGTAACTATGGGGATGGAGAGCGCCCGATCCTACACGGAGATGGCAAAACCAACTACGATGCTACCCATACTAAACCAATCAGTTGCACGATCCGGTTATTTAACCAAGAGCACTGGAAAATCGAAAATCTGGAAATTACCAACTACAACCCGGAGGAGGAAGGAGGCTTATCTATGGAGGAATGGGAAGCCGGAAATATCCGGGACTTCGAGCAAGCTGAATTGCCCGAACCCGTCCCCGGGGGAAATTTTCCCAAGGTCGGCATCCTCGTGCAGGCGATGAACCCGCCCCAAGGTGGGGTATTGTCTGGATTTCGTTTTTCCAATTTGAAAATCCACGGAATCAACGGAGACTTGGCCGACAAGGACAACGGGGCAATTTTCTTCAAAGCATACGATGACGGTAGCGGGCAATCCGTTCGATTCGACGATGTTCTGTTCGAGAACAATGAGATTCACGACGTGGACCGGACCGGCATCTCAAACCGCTCCGATTTCGACGATCGCACCCTACACCAAAACCTCAATTGGGAGCCCAATCGAAACTGGGTGTTCCGAGGCAACGTGTTTCGCCGCACCGGCGCCAATGCCTTGATAGTCAGAGTTGCCGTAGCTCCTTTGATGGAACAAAACCTCTTCGATTTCTGCGCCATTAAAGGTTCGGGAAATGCCGCATTCAGTTTTAACACCGACGACGCACTTTGGCAGTTCAACGAATTTCGTTTTACCAAGGCTAATTCAGGGTGATGAAGATGCAGGCGGCGTTGATAGCGACTTCCGCTCCAAGAATACGGTCATCCAATATAATCATATACACGACAATGATTTCGGAATGCTAGTGACGGGAGGGCCCGGACGCTTCAACCACGGGACCATCGTCCGATACAATCTTATTGTGAACGATGGAGGGGTGGCGCGTAAAGGGACGGATGGGAAGTTTGTAATTCGAGTTTCCGGATCAGCCAGCAACACGCTCTTTTTCAAAAACACCATTATTGTGGGGGAGGATCAAACCGACACGAAAATTGTCTTGCACAAAGCCTGGCAAACCTGGGCGGCGGATACGCTCTATCAGGAAAATATTTTTGTGAAACTGGGAAAGGACAACCTCATCGTCATGGGCAAAAGCACCGGCAATCGATTTTTGGACAACCAATATTTTGGAAAACCAGTGATACTTCCCAACGCGGGCAATTGAAAAGCAGTAATTTCAAAGGGAAGAAGTCGTGATTGAACACGGTTCGACTCAGCTAAACACCTTCCAATACCCCGCGCATTTTCGTTTCCCGCCTCTCGATGCTCTCGCAGAGCTTCATCTGCACCCGGGCACGGTTCAGGTTGTGCCCATTGTAATTGGTTTTAAAATACACATCCCCGGCCAGATAATCCGTAAAAAAGCGCAATCCCAATTCGAAGGTGATGAGGCGGATCGAGTCGTAGAGATACCTGCGGTCCCAATCCGTCAGGAAGCTTCCGGCCTGTTTCAGATAACCTTTCACCAGGGCGGAAAAGGCTTCAATATCCACAACAACCTTTCTCAGGTCCTTGGCCTCTTCACCGGATAGATTGCAGGCGGATCTGACACAATCCCCGAAGTCGTAGTGAATCAATCCGGGTTTAACCGTATCGAGGTCGATCATGGCGGTCCCCTTTCCCGTGATATCGTCCACCATGATGTTGGTGATCTTGGGATCTCCGTGAATGGAACGCAGTATCAGTTCGCCCCGTTCACGAGCATCTTCCAAAACAGAGGCAAACCCACGGCGTTCCTCCACGAAGGCTTCAATGCGACGCGCCTCCAGGGAGGCGCCAAGCCGTTTCTTCGCCCATGCCGTATCCAGGACTTCGTCATAATACTTCAAGTAGCCCGGTGTAATGTGAAAACCGGGAAGCGTATCGGCCAACCGATCCGGAGGGTACTCGGAAATTATTTTTTGAAAATGCCCCAGCACATACCCCGTCTCATAAGCGTGCTCGACATCGATCACCGTTTCGTGAGAGGTGGCCGAAGCGATCATGGACAAGGCCCGCCAGTGGCCCCCCTTTTCATCGACATAATAATCCCCTCCATCCAAGGTCGGGATGACACGGGGAAGTTGCCAGATTCGATCGGCCTTATCGGCCTCCTCCTCCAATCGGCGATGACAGAAATCAGTAATGGCTTTCATATTGGCCATGACCAGATCCGGTCGTGGAAAGACCGCCTGATTAATGCGCTGAAGCACAAATTGCCCTTCTGAATAGGAGGTGCGTTTAATCACCCGGTAAGTATCGTTCACGTTGCCGGTATCGATGCTGAGCAGGGCCAACACGCGTCCCGGCACATCAAATTCAGCGGCTATGGTCTCGGGTGTCATGGATAGGGTTGGAAGCCAGGGTCAACTGTCGACCCCAAATTAAATTTACCGGCTTGCCTCTCGAAAAAAATGCTCTATTAATTTATTAAGAATCAAACCTTTCCTTGCAAGAGCCATGACACCCAGATTGAACCGATTCGGTTATCACACGATAGGACGCCGCCAATTTCTGCGTGCGGCTGGTGCTTTGATCGCCCTTCCATCTTTGGAAAGCATAGCTAAACCGATTGCAAAGATATCCGCCTCCACCCGGCCTCGCAACCTCGTTTCAATAGGCACCTACCTGGGTTGGCACCAAAACGCATTTTTTCCTGAAGAGGTTGGTAAAGGTTATCGACTTCCCCCCATTCTCGAGCCCCTGGCCGAGCATCAGGAAGACATTACCGTTTTCTCGGGCCTGGACCACCGGGCGCCCAACGGCCACGGGGCCTGGAGCAACTTTCTTTGCGGGAACAGCCCGAAAAACTATTCCATGGACCAAATGGTGGCCGACCAGATCGGGCAGAAGTCGCGTTTCCCTTCCGTGCAGCTCACCGCAGGCACTGGCGAGGGCAGCAAAGCGATGAGTTTCACCCGGCAGGGGATTGGTCTTCCCATGATCCAACGGCCGAGTGTGTTCTACAAGCAGTTGTTCATGTCGGAGGCGGACAAGGCTCGCATGGAATACATGCTTCGCAGCGGAAAAAGTTCACTCGACCTGGTATTGGGAGATGCTCTGCGTCTGCAAAAATCGCTGCCCCAAAGCGATAGCAATAAGCTGGAAGAGTATTTTGATTCCATGCGCTCCGTGGAAAAACGCATGTCCCATCAAATTGCCTCCATCAACGAGCCACTTCCAACCACCGATTACAAGCTCCCGGATTCCGATCCGATAACCCCCAACCTCCTGATGGAGGCGGAAACCCTCATGTACGATCTGATGGCCCTGGCCCTCGAGACCGATTCGAGCCGGGTGCTGTCCTTTTTCATAGATGGATTGGGACAGGTTTTCTCCTTCGACGGCCAAGCTCTCAAGTCCGGATATCACGGCCTCTCTCACCACGGCAATGACCCTGAAATGATCCGGGATTTGATCGCCATCGAAACAGCCCACATGCACTGCTTCAATGGTTTCCTTAATCAATTGAAGGAAAAGAAGCGTTCCAACGGCAAATCGTTACTGGACGAAACCATCATTCTCATGGGAACGGGTATGGGCGACGCCAGCCGTCACTCCAATGAAAATTTGCCCACCCTGGTAGCGGGTGGCGGATTTAGGCACGGAAGCCACATTGCTATCGATGCTTCCAAGACCGATGCTCCACTTCTGGGTGACTTGTATATTTCTTTGATGCAGAGACTAGGTGTAGAGACGAACGAGTTCTCCAACGCCAACCGCAATTTGAATCACCTGTTTTCCTGATGGGCAAAAAGGGCAAATTTGTTCTGCCGTTTCTTTGCACGGCAGCAACAACACTGCACGCGACCAACGGTAGCCCGATTCCGGAAAGACCCTTGAATATCCTTTCCGACTACTGCCTGAATTGCCATGACGAGGTGGAGATGAAAGGTGATGTGAACCTGGACCATCTGTCCGTCGATTGGACTCGGAAGGAAAACCTCGAGCTTTGGGAACGGGTTCTCCACATGGCGAAAGACAAGAAAATGCCGCCAGAAGAGAAGCGGCAGCCCACCTTGAAAGAACGCGCCGACCTCGTGGCGTGGATGGACGAAACGCTGAGCAAACACTCACCCATTGGGGGAACATTGCCACGCCGTCTCAGCCAGGATGAGTATCGAGCCACTGTCCGGGACTTGTTCGGCCTCCCGGAATTCGAGCTACCCCTCGGATTTCCCAAAGACTCGGAATATCACGGCTTCAACAACGTGGGTGGAGGGCTGGTCCTTTCCCCTCCTCTTATGGAGGCCTATGCCAAAGTGGCCGAGGAAATTGCCAATACAGTCTATCCCCCTGCTCAAATAGCTCCTCCATCCACTACCCGAACGGCGGGTCCTGAGGAAATGGTGCTCAGTTTCTCCGCAGCAAAGGTGAAGGAGGATGCCTTGCTTCTCGTCTCACGAGGGCAGGAAATTTTTCGCAGTTGCTCCTGGCCGAGTCGTATGGAAATCATGGCGTCCGGCGTCTACCGGATCACCGTTAGCGCCGCCAAGCACAAACCAGTCTCCGATGAGCCTTTACTGCTCGAGATACGCACGCGCGAGCTCAGTGCCAGCGACCGCTCCCGAGCCGAAATCTTCCGCCTGCTGAAAGTGATGGAAGTGCCATCGACGACGCCAAACACAGTCACCTTCGAGGCCGATCTCTACGAAGGCCAGACCCTGCTCTTCCGCTGGACCAATGCGGAGATGGACCACGGCTATACCGAGTTCGCTAAACATATGCGCGGGTGGTGGTCACGGGATTCACGCTGGTTGGCAGCCTGGCAACACGCCGTGTTCCCAAATGGGGACTTCAGTGTAAGGAGAGTATCCGTGCTTCGCGGACTTAATGGTTGGAATATCATTACTAAGGCGCTGGCCAATCCCAATTTGGACATGAGCAACGCGACCATGGACAACGAACTGACGGTCGAACTCCTGAAAATCGCCAATTCCAACTCAGGCATGTTCAACCTTGCCGACGTTTTGTGTCATTACTATTTCACCAACGGTCCTGCCCTGGAATTCCACCATGCAACGATCGAAGGGCCATTAAAGATCGTGGACGGCCCTCGTGAAATGCTGGCCAAAAAGCTGCAAAAGAAATTTACCGGCAACCGCAAGCCAGGCCAATCTGATGAGTCGTTTACGCGAGAAATATTGACCGGTTTTCTACCCAGGGCTTTCCGTCGACCCGTTGATAAGCAAACCATCGAAACTTATCTTGGCATCGCGCAGCGTCATTGGGAAGCAGGTAACTCCTTCAAGGACGCGATGCACTTGCTCATTCGAAACATCCTGATCTCTCCGCGCTTCCTCTACCGCGTGGTAAGTCCCGGTGAGCTGGACGATTATGACTTGGCCAACCGTCTATCCTATTTCCTGACCCAGGCGCCACCAGACCAACGGCTGCTCAGGCTGGCGCAGGCTAGACGATTGTCAGATCCGGAAATCCTAAGAGGCGAAGCGATCCGTCTGCTTCCCCAGCAACACACAGATGCCATGATCCGGAGCTTCACCAGCCAATGGCTCGATTTGAAACTGCTTCCGGAAATCATGCCCGATCCCGCCTTCGATTTCAGCGATGAGGAAATTGCTACGGCCAAAAGCGAAGTGGAGCATTTCTTTACGGCCATGCTCAGGGATAATCTACCGATGACCGATTTCATCGATCCTGATTTCACCTACACTTCCTTGAAATTTGCCCAGGAGAATTACCACTACGTCGACAGCAGCCATTCAGGAGGCGACACCGAATATGAAGAGGAGGATTCCGAAATAGGACGACTTCCCATGCCCCGCGGAGGTCGTTTCGGAGGATTGCTGGGGCAATCGGCCATCATGATGGCCACGGCCAATGGAGTGGACACCCAACCGGTTCTGCGTGGCGTCTGGGTGTTGGAAAATATTCTGGGTACCCCACCACCCGAGCCACCACAAAATGTACCTGCCCTCACTCCCGATATCCGCGGAGCCAAAACACCGAGGGAAATGCTCGCCGCCCACATGGCGGACAAGGCCTGCTCCTCCTGCCACAGCAGCATCGACCCCTTGGGACTTATGCTGGAGAACTTCGATCCGGTGGGCAATTGGCGGGAAGTATGGCCCAAAGTGAATGCCCCAATCGATTCCACCGGCGTCCTTCCGGATGGCACGCACATAAACGACATCACCGATTTCAAAGCCTGGCTGGTGGACAACATCCACCTTCTTTCCCAATGCCTCTCCGAAAAGCTGATGATCTACGCAACCGGACGCGTTCCCAATTACTCCGAGCGAAAAGAGATCGAAGGTATCGTTCACCAGAACAAGAAAAATGGGAACGGTTTCAAGGATCTGCTCCTGGCACTGGTTACCAGTGATACCTTCCGAACCAAATGAGGACCTTCCTGGTTACTGGTTACTAGTTTCTGGATTCTGGTTTCGACCTTTAGCCTTTCTTGGCCCCTATCTGTGCCCTTGTGCCTTTTCTTCCATGTTTCATTTTCGATCACGACCGTGCGTCGCAAAGTTGCTATGCAACGGCGTGTCGTCATGATCAAGATCAAGATAACGCCAACGGCGTTGAACCCCAGAGCCCAGTGTCGCGTAGCGCACGCTGGGTTACCGATCACCCACACGATCGAACCCCAACGGGGTTCCACAAATAATTTCCAACATTGAGATTGATGAACGATAGGTTCGGATTGATACGATGTGGAAGCCCGTTGGGATTCGTGAATCGTTCCCCATTCCTACCCAGTTTGCGCTTCGCGGCACTGGGCTTTGGAGTGGAACTGCTTTGCAGTTCATTCCAGACCGGGACAGAGGATGTTAATGCCGGCCAGCCCTACCCTGCTTATTTTGAAAGAAAGATATTACTCTGTGCCACGGCCTGGATCAAGGAACGGAATCCATAACCATCCTCACTTAGAGCTTCCACGATCCGGTTGATCTCGCGGCGGTCGGCAAAGGTGATTTCAGCGCCGGTTGCGTAAGTGATGACCTGTTTCACCATATTTCCGGCTATCTGATCGATGTCCGAGAGGGCAAGCGCTTTGAAACCCTCGATATCCTTGAAAGACCGGCCATCCGGAAGCATATAACTGGCATCTACAAGGGGTCCGGAATCCCAATTTCCCTTTGGATTTATGGCCCGGTAGTGTTCTCGCCAACCGCCGATAACGTCGTAATTTTCCAGGGCAAATCCCGGAGGATCGATCTTCTTGTGGCAGGCCATGCATGATTCAGTCGATCGGTGTTTATCGAGTTGATCCCGGATGGAGGTAACTCCTCGAATATCGGGCTCGACCGCTGGAACCTGATCCGGAGGCGGAGGAATGTGTTGGCCCAGAATACGCTCCATGAGCCATACTCCGCGTATAATGGGTGAGGTCGTCGTTCCATTCGCGGTAACCTTCAACACACTGGCCTGAGTAATAATTCCGCCACGATGGTGTTCCGGATTGAGAGGCACCTTCCGTAATCCGGTTTGGGTTCCAAACTCCACACCGTAGTGCTTAGCCATACGCTCGTTGAGTATGGTGAAATCGGAATCGATAAAATGGGCAACGCTCAGGTTCTCATCCATCATGTGCTGCAGAAACGCCCGCGTTTCATCCAACATGGAATGGAGTAGAATGTTATCGAATTCGGGATAGAGCTTGGCATCGGGGGTTGTGAAAGCGATGTCCCGGAGCTCAAGCCAACTGTCGGCAAAATTCT
The DNA here is from genome assembly GCA_965218995.1 of Opitutales bacterium. Taxonomy (GTDB): domain Bacteria; phylum Verrucomicrobiota; class Verrucomicrobiia; order Opitutales; family UBA2995; genus JAABVD01. The sequence continues at coordinate 649,820 of CBDCML010000003.1, read as the reverse complement.
GCACGAAGGCTTCCGCCTTATGGTCGTTTAACATGCGCTCGACTTGAGCTCGCAAAACTGCGGGTTTGGTCAGGCGGCGTTTCCTAGCATGTTCAAGGAGTTCTTCATCCGGCATCGTGCTCCAGAGAAAATAACTGAGACGGGAAGCGACACTGTAGTCATCCAGCTTTCCAGGATCCTCGGAAAAGTATAGAAAGCGGTGAGAGGAAAGTATCGCCCGATATCCGGCCTTGACCGCTTGCGATAGCGATCCGGTCGATTGGAGGGTTTCCAGGGCAAACTGGAAATAGGGATTTAATTCCGAGGACCTGACGGGTCGGCGAAACGCTCGCTCAGCGAACCTCGTTATCAACGCCTTCAGGTCCTTCTCCGGTCTCTCGCTAACAATTTCCCCATCCTGAACCACGAGATTTCCAAATAGTCTGCGCTTGAGGTCCGGCGGCTCAAGTCCGGGGAATATTCGCTCGATTTCCAGACTTTGTACCGCGATACCCGGGGTGCCTTTCTGAAGCACGGAAAGATCCCTGATTTTTTCTGCAGAAACCCAGTCGAGCGTTTTATCGATCGGCTGTATTCCAATAATGTGATCCTTCCTGATCCAGGCATCGAAAACAAATTCTTTGGGTTCCCAGGTCGTCTCAAATTTTCCCACCCAATATACCGCGGGCGCTTTAGCACGTAGAATGCCCGTATGGATTCGCCCCCATACATTGCGTCCTTGGGGGGGTTTATAGGCTTTTGCTATTATGCGAATCCGGTACCAACCGGTTTCGGGAACCTCCGTCCCCGCCATCCGTCCATGAAAACCTTGTGTGGTGGGGAAGCTGGTAACCTGGCCGTTATGGTAAATGCCCTGACGTTCATTGCCAATGCGCTCAGGACCAACGCCCAACTCACTGGGATGATAGATTCGTCGGAAGGGCCTCTGGGCAAGACGCCGGGCTATTTCCCGATTCTTGGCCCGTATTTCCTCAAGCGCCAGAGTCCAACCCGTGTCGACAAACTTACCCCCTTGGTAGCGATAGGTTTTGTTGTCGCTGGTCAGAAATACCTTTCGACCTTCGTAACTGAATATGGTGGGCAGGTCTGTATCGATCTCAATCGGTCGCAAGTCCTTGGATAAGGGAAGGAAAGAAGGTGGTGGCGGATCAATCGCCCGCTGGAAGGATTCCTCCAGCATGAGATCGACAACCCCGAGATACCTCTGAAGCAAGTGATAGGAAATTTGCTGCCCGTCAGCTATATTGCTAAAACCATCAATGGTGAGATCCTCGGGCAACAATTCGAGAACCGGAATTTTGACCCCAAGTAAATCCTGAATGGTTTTCTCATACTCGATACGGTTCAGTCGGCGGGATCTGACGCGCCCTACCCTTTCCCGTTCCTCATGAGAAACGTTGTGCAGGATCTCTTCAAAAGCGTTCAGGAAGGCCTTTCGCTCATCCGGCTCAACCAGTGAATCCTCCGGAGGCGGCATCTCCCCGTCTCTCACGCGATCGTGCAAAAATGCCCAAAAATCCATCGTCGAGGGATCGTTTGGGTTGAAGGCAAGGGACTCCAGGTCGAGTTCACCTTTTTTATCCACCCCGTTATGGCATTCGTAACAATTCAAATCGAAGAACTTACCCACCAGGGGAGGAAGCTGAAGGGAATCACCTCCGATCCCCCGTAGAGGAAGGCCGAAGGTTAAAAGCAGCAAGACTGGAACCGGCGTTGGCATGTTGGACATGTATCAGAAATCAGGCAGTTTGGAGGAGGCGGGAGAAGGTTCGATTCCTTTACCTACGCCATCTCCAGACCTGTCATCTCACCCGTGCTTGTTGCGAAGCGATCAACCTCCAATCCATGACGGCGCAGAATACTGAGGTAGAGATTGGGGAGCGGATAATTATTGGTTTTTTCGAAGGCCAGATGCTGGCCGTGCCTGAACCCACCGCCAGCCAGAAGAACCGGCATGTTCCGGTTGTCATGGGAGCTGGCGTTTCCGAGGTTGGAAGTCAGAAGGACGCTGGTACTATCCAATAGGGTTCCGTTCGTTTCCTCAGATCCCTTGAGATCGCGCAGGAAATCTCCCCACTTTCGAACCAACCCGGTTTCTACAAGGGTGAGCTGCTCAATTTTGTCTTCATCGAGTCCGTGGTGGCTCAAGCTGTGATAGCCGTCTTCCACCCCTTCAATGGGCACAGCGCCGCCTTCCCCATTGAGGTGAACGGTAATGAAGCGGGTCGAGTCGGTCTGCAGGGCCAGGAACATGACGTCGAGCATAAGTCTTTTGCGGTCAATAATCGCATCCCTGTTCTCAATATCGACAGGCGCATTCATGTTCACTTTCGGCTTGGGTCTGAGGGCCCATTCTTGCGCCTCACCCAGACGCTTTTCGAAATTGCGGACCGAGGTAAAGTACTGGTCCATTTTCTGGCGGTCCCCCGAACTCAGCTTTTTCTCCACCCGTTTCACATCGGCAGCAACCACATCCATGATGCTCCGGCCCTGTTTCAAGCGTTCCACCTGCCGGGCCTTTTCTTCAGGTGTATCAGGGATAAAAAGCTGGTTGAAGACCTTGGAGGGAGACTCCTCCGCCGGTATCATACTTCCCGATTCCGTGTAGGAGGCGCTGGTAGTTCCGTTGATATTGAGCACCAGCGAGGGGAACCGAGTGTGATGCCCCTGGTATTTCGCCAAATACTGATCCAATGAAATAGAGTTCTTAAAGGCGGCATTACGCGAATAAGGGGCAGCCGTAAGGATACTGCCCTCCGCTTGGTGGCCTCCACTCACGCCAGGATGAGAAGAACCGGTGACGACAGTCATTTCTCCGAGCAGGTCTTTTACTTCTGAAAGATAGAGGGAGGGGGTGTACCTTCGACCTGTTTCCTTTGGATTGAGGTTAGGTCCATGTAAACCCAGCGCAAGAGTCACCGCAACAAATCGCCTCGGTGGTTGGTGGGCAATCGAGGAGGCAAAAGCCGGAGTCATGGCCTCCAGCCACGGTAGCGCCATAAACGCGCCGGTTCCCTTAAGAAAGGTGCGCCGGGATAGAGACTTCGAAAAATTGAAGTATACCTTATGCATTGGGCTCAATCGGGTAACTCAACCCGAATTGGGGAGGATTTGAAAATATTGGAATGATATTGGGCTTTCCTTCAAGGATAAAGGATGAAGGCAGAAGGATAATAAGAAGAAACGAGAGAATTTTCCTGGGATGGTGATTGGGAAAACTGTAGGAGGGGGTTTATCCCCCGATCTTCCAAATGGCCTCACCGCAATCGGGGGATAAACCCCCTCCTACAGTTTCGGAATATGTTATAAATAAAACATCCATGGGGACGATTGTTTAAGATACCTGAGTAGTTACAATTCTTCAATCCATCCAATCCAATTCTGCCCAGTGAGCCGGTCCGTCATTTTTTTGAGGATCCCCGGGTGTGCTTCGGCCCTCATTAACGTATTTTGTCAACAAGGCCTTCAGTTCTTCTGCGCGCTGCGGGTATTGGAATACAAGGTTGTTTTTTTCTCCCGGATCTTCCCGCAGATTAAAGAGTTGGAAGCGCGGAAGTCCTTCCATGTCCTCTTCAGAGGCCGGAAATGCCCACCCCCCGGAACCGGGCCAAAAGATCAATTTCCAATCGCTCTGACGAATGGCAAAGCGCCCGTTGCTGGAATGGTGCACCGTAGCCTCCCGCAATGGTTTTGCATACTCCTCTCCCACAAGGATCGGTAGAAAACTGTAACTGTCCTCAGCCGAATCGTCGGTCAGTTCCACTCCGAACATTTCCGCGGCCGTGGCCATGAAATCCGTGGAGCAAATGACTTCGTCAGACCGGCTACCTATTCTTATTTTACCCGGCCAACTGGCAATAAAAGGCACCCGGTGCCCACCCTCGAATATATCAAACTTTTTTCCTCGATAAATATAGCTGCCGCGGTGACCCGCCAAGGGAAGCTCGTCATTGTCAAAATCAGCCCTGGGTGACTGTCCATTGTCGCTGGTAAAAAATATCACTGTATTTTCCAAAAGCTCATTCCCCAGAATGGCATCCAGAATGCGGCCCACTTCATGGTCCACCTGGAGCACAAAATCTCCGTAAGCGTTAACCTTGCTTTTTCCGATCCATTCCGAAGTTGGAATGATGGGCGCATGAGGGGCTGTAAATGGAACATACAAGAAAAAAGGCGTCTTCTCCCCAGCTCGCTCACCGATGTATTTAATGGACCGATCCGTGATTTCCTCCAGGACATGGACGTGATTAAAATTTTCCGCTTTGGGACCCTTTCGCCAGAAGGCTTTTTCGTCATAGTTCACTGAGTTCTCGCTGGGGATCGCGGTGGGTCGGCCATTTTCCACCCACACATAAGGCGGGGAGGACAAGGAAGCCGCTATGGTGAATGAATAAATGAAACCATGGTCTTCCGGCCCATTCTCGATAGACTGACTGAAATCGATCACCGGTCGCACATTCTCATCGTATTTGACCTGCTCATTTCCAACCAAGCGCCAGTTCCATCCCAGGTGCCACTTTCCTATCGCGGAGGTGTGGTAACCCTGTTCCTTGAATAACTCCGCCAAAGTCGTTCTTTCGTTTGCAATCAAAGGAAGGGAATAGCCTGAATTCCCACCTCGCTTCAACCTGGATCTCCAGTTATACCGACCGGTCAAAATGCCGTAACGGGTTGGGGTACAAATTGACGCACTGGTATGCGCATCGGAAAAACGCATGCCGCTGGCAGCCAGTCGATCGATATTTGGAGTTTCCCAGGCCGAATTCTCGTTGTAGGCCGACACGTCGCCGATACCCAAGTCGTCGGCCAGAATTAGCACCACATTGGGTTTTTCGGCCTTGGAAATCTGAAAAAAGAGTGTGGCCCCGCTAATCAGTAGGGGGAACTTGTTAAAAGTAACCAAAATTGCGGGCCAAGTTGAAATAACCGAAATTTTAAGGGGCTTTTTTGATATCATTTTGTAACAACTCAGGTCTCCATAGCCTAGATCGTCGGAAAGTATGAGAATGAAATCGGGCTTTGCTTCAAGGGGATAAAGGATGAAGGATAATAAGAAGAAACGAGAGAATTTTCCTGGGATGGTGATTGGAAAAACTGTAGGAGGGGGTTTATCCCCCGATCTTCCAAATGGCCTCACCCCAATCGGGGGATAAACCCCCTCCTACAGTTTCATAATATGTTATCAATAAAACATCCATGCGGACGATTGTTTAAGATACCTGAGTAGTTACATCATTTTGATAATTCCAAAACATCGTTCATCCACTGCCAGGTCCGGGAACGATACGCGCTCGGCCGCAAAGGCCACCTATCGGTATGCGCGGTCTTGGCCAGAGGATGTGGGAAGGATCCAAAAATCTCCAATGTATCGATATTGCTGATGGTAAAGTTGTCCACGGCGGGTAAAACGGACCGGATAAATGCTTCGCTACCGTACCTGTCACCGTTCTGACTCACCAGGTAAGGGCGGCCAGCCACCCGATTCAATCGTTGAACCGCTCCTGCCCGATAGGTTTCAAAGGGTGTCCCCCAAGTCGTGTTTCTCCACTCCTTGATACCGTCAAAATGATCGTGACTGATAAAGGCGGTCCATAGCCAGGCGATTTCATCATCATAGAGACCCAAATAATTCACCCCTATGGCTCCCCGCGAAAAACCACAAAGAAAAACGAGCTTCGGATCCGCATTAAACGCTTCGATGATGCGTGGCACATTCACCTTGGCGTACTCGACCGTGGCCTTCTCGTCACCCCACCAGGTGATCTGGTTGCGCTGGTGATTTTTACTGATGTAAGGCAGAGACACCCAAATGAATTTACCTCCCGATAGGCCGTAGCCAAGCCCGGCATCCTCCACCTGGCCGGTCGAACCTGACGGAGGGAAAAAATTGCCAGTATATTCGAAGATGATGGGAAGCGGATCACCATCAGGCCTCCAATTCTCGGGTAGATACAAAGTGTGATAGACTTCCGTTCCAGCATACTCGGGTGGGGTCAGGCAAACCCGTTTGCCAGCGGCCGGCTCCCCTTGGGAGAGTCTTGGGATTACCAACTGGTCCACCGCGTCGATATCCAATCGAAGAGCGGAGACCTGCGGCCCAATCAACAAAGTCAGATAGATGGTTGGTATCCGGAACAATAAGTGAGCCGACATGACTTCCTACTTTAACAAAATTACACTGCCATCCGAATCGTGGTTAGTGGAGGAGCGAAGGCGCACATCAACCGTCAAGCCCACCTTACGCAAGGTGAAACCCGAATAATAATGACTGTCGACCAACACGATTTTGGGCGATTCCGGAACCCCTTTACTGTTTAAATTGATATCCGATAGTACCAATTTAAAGGCCTCTCTTCCCACTACTTCATGGCGATGATCAACACCGGAGGCATCCGGTGGTCCTTTGGCTGTATCGAGAGTGGCGAACCCCAGGTCCACCGGAATTTTGTAACCCAGGTCAACCAGGAGTTCATAAACCATGCCGTCTCCAATCACGACGTCCGGATCGTATTTTCTCATCCAATTGTCCAGGTTAACGGAGTTTATCTCGCTCTTGGGCAGGATCGGAATGCGTTGAGATTTATCGATCAGGGTTGAGTAGTATAGAAATGAGGAGGCAAAAAGCTTATGGCCAATTCCGCCCCTAGGGTAGGTCATGGCAAAGCCAATTCGCTTGTAACCAAGACTGCAGGTCTGCTCAATGAGTTCATCCATCATCTGCAGGTAGTTAGAACAGGCCCGGTTGACCATCGGATCGATGATGCTATAGCCCGCTGTGGAAATGCAGAAGGCATCCACATCCAGGTCAAGGGTACCCACTCCACTTACCCAAGGCATGGCGATGATTCCCCGAATTCCTCGAGAAATAAGGATGTTCCTCAAGCGCTTCGGACTCGCTTTCAGTTCGGGGAGATAAAATACATCCAGATCGTATCCGCTCTCGCGGGCCTGGGTCGCCAGACCTTCCATCAACTTGCCTATCACGGGATAGGCAGCTTGCTTCGCTTTGGTGATTTCCGGAACCAGCACAGCAAGCTTGGAGAACTTGCGATCCGAGCGGTTGGTGCGCAAGTGCTCCATCAATTCCGAGATCCGGCCATCCCTTACATATCCCAAGCGCTGGGCAATTTTGATGATCTCGGCCCGTTTTTTTTCCGAAACTTTAGGACTGTTCCTAAATGCCAGCGAAACAGCCGATACCGATACGCCTGCTTCCTTGGCGATGTCCCGCATACTGGATTTGTAAGCCGGTTTGCTCAAATCAAATTAGAGGTTTTTGGCGCACGGGGTTGGGTTAAATTGCTCAGGTTAGTGGAAAAAACCCTGGAAGGTCAACAGTTGACAATCAGTTTTACTCCTTGAAGTAGGGAGAGCCCGCACCAACCCTCGATATTGGTTTGCCCGCGACGAATTTTGTGAGATACGATGTGGAACCCCGGCGGGGTTCTTTAGTTGTTGCCCATTCTCACCCAGCGTGCGCTTCGCGACACTGGGCTTTGGAGTGGAACTGCTTTGCAGTTCATTCTAGGGGAATGTGTCGGGACAGGCTCTTTATTAACCAGCGCTCCTTTGGCTGTGTGCCTTGAAGAACTCCCCGATCCGGTTGAAGGCCGCATGAACTTCCGGGATTCCAGGCAGGAGATGGTCGCTGTTATGCCAGGCATGAGGAACATCGTCGTAGGCCTCGAACTCCACCGGTACCCCTGCCCGACGCGCTTTTGAGGCGTAGGCCTCGGCATCCCCATACATGGTTTCCAGTTTCCCGACCTGGACCAGCATTGGAGGCAAACCAGAGAGGTCGGAAAACACCGGAGAAGCCAGCGGATGCTTTGGATCAGCGCCGTCCAGATATTGTTTGGCCATTCGGTCCAGGTGGTCCTTGGAAATAGAACAGTCTGCATCGGCGTTGGTGCGATAGGTAGAGGCGCTTTGAGTCAGATCGGTCCAGGGCGATAGGAAAACCGCCGCGGCCGGTTGGCTGTGGCCGGATTGTTTGAGTTTTGTCAACAGGGAGGCGGTCAAACCTCCTCCCGCTGAGCTCCCGCCAACCACGATCCGTTTCGGCGGGATTCCCTGCCTCAAGAGCCATTGGTAGGCCGTAATGGTATCGTCGATGGCTGCAGGAAAAGTATGCTCGGGGGCCAACCGGTAATCAACAGTGAAACAGCGGCAGCCACAAGCTGCGCTCACATTGGAGGCGATCCTCCGGCTGGCCGGTCCCGAACTCCGGCAAAACCCGCCACCATGCAGAAAGAGGAAAATACTCTCCGATCTCGGGGTTCCGTAAATTACCCACTCTCCGTAAACACCGTCCGCATCGGCAGGCTGGACCTTTGTCCCGGGTCGTGGTTCAAGACCACCGGTGAAAGGGCCACCGCGTAACGCTTCAATGGAATGGTTGGAAGTGGGCTTATTGGCCCACCTGAGCTCGATCAGGGCTTTGAGTCGTTCACTGGCCATGGGGGAATGGGGAAAAGGTATAAGGCACAAAGGCACGAAAGGGGGGAAGGATGAAATTTCACTTCTTTTCCTGGGTATTTTACCACAAGGGCACTGAGAGGCGGAGAAGGTAGGGGTCAAGGCTGAAAATACCTGTAAAAAAATGCAAGGTTTTCAGTTATGAACCATACCGCGATGCATGCGTCGCCACATCCGTGCTTATCCGTGAAACCTGTCCTGCCGTAGCCTCTTGACCTGCGTAGCATTGCGAAGCACGGTTTGGGCGAAGCAGGATCCGTGGTTCATTCCTCAGGGATTTTCGATCACGATCACGATGATTTACGTCGCGCCCCTTCGTGGTTCCAATTCCCATTCAGGCTTCAGCCTTTCTCCGCCCCTCTGTGCCCTCGCCGGATGCGGGTTAACCGTTGTCAGGGCCCTGATTACCGGGTCCCTCGTTGACAACGAGGCGACGGCAGGACTAAATCAATCACATGCGCAGGTATTCCCGCCGCGATTTTCTCACCGCCCTTGGATCGGTAGGAGCAATGGGAACCGTCCAATTGGGGTTTGGCCGCGCCTATGCCGCAACCTCCCCATCGGCGGCAAGTCAGCGGATAACACGGTTTGAAGTGATTCCGGTGCGGGTACCCATGCACGAACGTATCCGGGAGGTCTTTGCCGAAGTCTACAGAAAGCAGGGAATCAACCGCGACTACTACGACTCGACCCTGGTTAAACTCTTCACGGATGAAGGCTTGGTGGGCCTGGGAGACGCCCTCCTTGACGTGGAGGACTCCCTGGGCAGTGTTCCGCGGGCTGAAGCCATTTGCAAAAAACTGGTGGGTCGTTCCCCATGGGAATTTTTGCTCGATGAGAGCCTGGGTGGCATCCTGATGGCGGTTTATGATTTAATCGGCCAAACAGCCGGTCTACCGGTTTCCCGCCTCTTCGCGGCGGAGCCCAAAGAGAAAATTGCCCAGGCTTGGTGGTGCCAATGTTATCCGCCCGACTTGATGGCATCGGAAGCCAAACTGGGCTATGACCGGGGCTACCGGATTCACAAGGTGAAAGCCCGCCCCTTTGAAGACCCGGTCGCACAAGCCGAAGCTATCACTGCGGCCATCCCTTCGGACGTCCGGATTTGGGTAGACGCCAACGGCACTTGGAAAACGGTGGAGTATTCGCTGAAAATGGGCCGACAACTGGCCCGTTTTCCTCAATATTTTGCCGTCGAGACCCCTTGCGGACCCCAAAATCTCGAACCGTTTCGTCAGTTGAAAGGACGATTTCCCTTGGATTTGGCCGAGCATATTCCGACAGATCCCATGCCCTTCATCCGCGAGAAACTGGTGCAAGCCCTGGTGGTGGGAGGCCCCATTGGCAAGACGCTCACCCAAAGGGCCCTCATGGCCGAAGTGACCGGAATTCCCCTATGGATTCAACATGGCATTTTTACCGGTGTGGCCCAGGTGTTCCAAGCCCATCAGGCGGCGGCTTTTCCGGGAATCGAGTACGCCGTAAGCATTACCCACGTCATCCAGGACGATTTGATGGTCGAATCTTTCGAAATGAAAGAAGGGCTTTATGAAGTGCCGACCAAGCCGGGTCTTGGGGTCAACTTCGATGAAAATGAAGTGGACAAGTATCGGCGAGGGTGAGAGAAGCCTGTTACAAAAAAAATGGCTGAAAGTGATAACAGGATGAACCTTCCGACTGTTTCAGAGGCGGAAAACCTTCTTCGCCAATACGTTCGGGATGGTTACCAACGCCATCACGCCTCCATGGTTGCCAGGGCCATGGAAGGCTATGCGGACCACTTGGGCGGGGATGCCCACCTGTGGTGGACCACCGGGTACTTGCACGACATCGACTTTGAAAGACACCCGGATACTCACCCGGCCGAGTCACTCCGCTGGTTTGCCCAGTGGGGATTTCCGGAAGACCTCATACACGCCGTGGAAGCCCACGCCTATGGATACAACGGATTCAGCACCCTGCCTCAAACCAAACTTGCCGCCGGCCTCCTCGCCTGCGACGAAATCTGCGGAATCTTTTATGCTTACCAGAAGATGAATCCCGTGCCTTATGGCCAAATGAAGGTGAAATCGATCCGCAAAAAAATTAAGGACAAGTCCTTCGCGGCCAAAGTTGACCGCTCGACCATCTACCTTGGTTGTGAGCGCCTGGGAATTCCGGTCAATGAACACATCGAAAATTTGATCCGCTTTTTGGGAAAGCTTCCCTAGCTTGGACGCCAAAATGTTATGAATATCCAAGGAGAAGATAAACCACGGATTACACGGATGGGCACGGATAAGATACTGCGGGATGTCGTCTTCGCTCCATAAGGAGCCATCCGGGTCAGTCCGCCAATGGCACAAAGGGCCGTTCCGTGGCCCAACGGTTATAGGTATCCACGTTTCTTTTCACCGCTGCGTAAGCCCGGGGATTTCGCTTGTTTCTGCCAATCTGGTATTCCATCTCCGCCGCGTAAACTTCGGGAGATTCGGGTCCGGGATCATTCGTATGCTTCATCCAGGACTCTAAGCGCTGTCTCATGGATTTCAACACCCCCTCGAAATCCGGATGGTCGGCCAGATTAATCGTTTCCTGTGGGTCCGCCTCAATATCGTAGAGTTCCTCGACCGGCCGACTGGGCGAAAACAGCAGTTTCTCTTGCAGATCATTCAACTTTCTTTGAGCGTGCAACTCGCGCAAGCGCATCAATATGGGTTTTGAATCCTTGTAATTGGTCGGTTGAAGGTGCGGACGATCCGGGAAAAAGTTACGGATGTATTTATACTTGTTGGTGCGGACCGCACGCGTCATGTCCACCGTTTCCCCACAGCGGTCTCTGGCCGCAAATACGGCTTCCTTGGGTCTGTAATCCTTGGCCAATATGTCATCCCCCTGCATCCAATCAGGAACGGGCAGACCGGCCAGAGCCAGGGAAGTCGAGGCCAAGTCGATGTGTTCCACCAGATCATCGCGAACGAGCCCTGCTTCAATTCCCGGTCCACGGATTATCAAAGGTGTGCGTATGCCCTCATCGTAAACGAACTGCTTGCCCCGGGCATGACTGATACCATTGTCCCCAAACAGAATGATGATCGTCTTTTCGAGAAGGCCTTCAGCCTCCAGTTGTTGGAGGATCTCACCCACCAATAGATCCGTGTAACGGACCGTATCCAGGTACTGGGCCCAGTCGTCCAGGATGATGAGATCCCTGGGGTAATAAGGTGGAAGTTTCACTTTCTCGACATCAACCACTGACCCGAGAAGCCTTATTGCTCCTCCATTCCCCCAAGATTCCGGATGACGATGCTTGCCCCCCAATAGTTGAAGCTGAGCAAAGAAAGGTTGATTAACCCTCCTACCAAAATAATAGGGCCCGTCATACATCGACTGGTTCCATTGGAAATTGTAATCCGTTTTGCCAAGGCCTTCGCTCCTTTTGGGATAGTTGCCATTGGCAGTGTAATACCCGGCTTTCTGAAACAGATGGGGGATGGGAATTACCCTTTCCGGAAGGTGAATTTTTCTTTTTCCCCGACCACTTTGATGGTTATGGGCCCCTATAGTGGTTTGATACATCCCCGTAATGAGGGAGGACCGGGCCGTGGAACACACCGGGGCGGTCAAAAAGGCGTTGGTAAAGCGAATTCCCTCCCTGGCAAGTCGATCGATATTCGGGGTTTCAATGACCTCCTCTCCATAACAGGAAAATTCGCAGCCCATGTCATCGACCACCACCCAGAGGATATTGGGACCACCCCTCTCCGTGTAGCTTTGTTTTGAGGTGGACGAAGATGGGTCGTTTTGTCCAAAAAGCTGGCCCGGGAAAGAAATGGCAAAGACCAGAGCCAAATTGCGAAGAAGCTTGGTTTTGCTCATCATGGATTCTGGGTTCTGGGTTCTGGGTTCTGGGTTCTGGATTCAACCTTTAGCCATTAAGTTTTTTAAATTTTTGGAGGAATTAACCACAGAGGCCACAGAGAGCACAGAGTTGAAAAAAAGGAAAGGGCTCTCGCAAAGCTCGCCAAGAAAGGCTGAAGGATGAAAAAAGAACTGAATAAGGGGCTTTACGCCCCAATTTTATTTGCCTCAAAAGAACACACAGAACCCAAAGAAAATTTTTGCGCTTTTTGTACCTTTTGTGGTTCCCTTTCGATCACGATCAAGATTAAAGAACCTCTGTGTTCTCTGTGGTTTAATTCCTAATTCCTCATTCCTAATTCCTCATTGGCGCCGAAGGCGCCTTTCCGCTGCCCATTCCGTTCGGAAGACTTCCACCCCATCATAGAACTCAAGAAGCTCCGCCATCCGGTCTTGATCGAGTATCAGGGCAAGGGTAGCGAGGCCGTCTGCCAAAGCGCAACTGGAAGCCAGCACAGTGGCGCTGGCAAGGTCGGCCTTAACGGGCCGCCCGGTTTTTGCATTTAAAATATGGGAGTAGCGTTGGCCCCCGGAAATGAAGGTCCTTTGCGCATGCCCGCTAGTGGCTAAACTGCGATTGTTCAGTTCAAAAACCCTGGCCAAATCTATTTCGCGGCCCTTTGCATCCGGGCGATTGACTCCAACTGTCCAGGGAACTCCATCCATGCGAGATCCTCTGGCGGCAATTTCGCCGCCCAAGTTGATGATAAAATTATCAAGACCTCGATTTTGCAACAGCTCGGAAATCAAATCGACCGCATAACCCTTGGCCACGGCAGAGCAATTGATTTGGAGATCTGCCTGTCGCTTCATTACGGCAGGTCTATCCGGGCTGAGAACAAGTTTATCAAAACCGATCTTTTTTAAAGCTTCATCAATGGCAGCCTGCTCGGGCACGGTAGAGCCGGGTTTGGTCCCAAATCCCCAAAGTTCGATCAGTGGGGACAGGGTTGGGTCGAGCAACCCGCCCGATCGTTCGAACAGCTCGAGACACAGGTTCAAAACCTGAAAGGCGTAGTCGGGAACGGGGATGAACTCATCTGCCGGAGCCGCGTTGAAAAGATTGACCCAACTGTCCTTGCGCCAATTGGAAAGCTGCTGCTCGAACGCGTCCAGTAAATCCTCAATTTCTCTCCCCAAATTTTGGGCGGGAACCTTTTCCTCACTCCAGAATTCAATGGTATAGAATGTCCCCATGGCATCGCCCTTGAAATAACCCTCCTCGGACTGTGGGCCGCAAGCGACGACCAGAAATAAAAGGGTGAAACCGAGGAGACGGCTAAGGCCTTTCGATCCGCACCAGTATTTTTTCAATGAGTTCAACTACTGTGGTAAGGTAGCTTGAGTCGTAGTAGATATTGCCGCTTTGCTGGCTGTTGCTTCCGCCATGGCCGACAAATTCCATCAGATAATATTTCTTGAGTTCGGTCGGATCGATGAAGGCGCTGTAATAGATGGAAGGCTGCCCCACCCCGGGAAAGGTGTAGCCTTCATTCGTCCTCGATTGGTCCGCATGGTAGAAATCGTTCGGATCGTTTGGAGCATTTACTTCTACGCTCAGGTAGAAGCCTTCCGGATCTTCATCGATATACCGTTCAATGGAAAAACTATGCTCGGGAGTGGCGCCTGAAAATGTGTCGATGCCCCCATCCGGCGCTTACCCCGGAGGCAAGGGTAAACTGATGTCTCCAAATGGGCAGTATGTCCACCCTTCGCCTTTCATGGCCGGCCCACTCGATGGATTCTGCAAAGGCGCTTTCTTCTGAAACGAAAAATGTTTCAATGAGGGAACCCGTGGACGATTCGGCCCAGAGGGCAATTTGGGGACGGGCTCCAGTGAAGGGCGCAGGGAATTCGGCCACGGGATCAAAGGCGGGACCCCATTCGATTTCCACAAAGACCGAGGCTTCTCCGGAAGCCTGACGTTTCACCTGTATGCGACCGTCCAAAGGGCGAATGGCAGCGCCATCCTCCGGACGAAATATGATTCTGCTGTTTTTTACTTCGTGTCCAAGAAAGAGCAACTGTGGAACGGGCCACCACTCCAGCAGGGAGGCCAATAGCAGATAGGAACAAATGAGGCCTGGTAACAGGAGCAGTTGAACAGGCTTTGGGCGAGTCCTCGATGCCCTTTTTTTCCGCAGGAGTATTTTCCAGAAGTAATCCAAGCGAGATGAGAGGTGAAGCGCGACCAGAACCAGAACCAGGATTCCGAACACGATATGAACCCGGGTCGTGACCAGGCTGAACGGCTCAAAGAAACGCAGTAATCCACTGGTGACAAGAACGCCAAAAGCAAAAAAGAGGGCCAGGTTGACGTAATGCTTCATGCCAGAGCACTATGGGAAATACCCTAGTGCCACAGGTGGTTTTGAGGCATGTGGGCTAGTGTCATGTCCTGTTAATTGTTTCACACAATGGGCGGACTATTTCGAGGATTGAATTTTCTAGGAGGGTTTAACCACAGAGCAACTGTGTCACGAAGCAAGGCTTAATTGATGATTTTTCATAAGAAAATGAAGGTGGATGAGCATCTTCCTCATGGCCGCAACCATAGCGCATTTGTACGGTTTACCTCTGGCTCTTAATCCTTCCACATAAGGTTTAATGACCGGATTATGGATGGCCGCAGTCTGGGCTGCCATGTAGAGGCATTTTCTGACTTTGGCCCGTCCCCCTTCAATCTTGCGTTTGCCTTTGAACCTGCCGGTGTCCCTATTGTAGGGAGCTATACCAGCGAGGGCGACTATTTGATTGCGCTTGAGCTTTCCCAGTTCACTGAAGTAGGCCAACAGGGTCCAGGCCGTGACTGGGCCGACTCCGGAAACCGATTGAAGCAGGCGGGCTTCTTGGCTGAGCTGGTGATCCTTTTTCACGAGGTCTCGGATTCGATTATCAATAACTTCTATGCGTTTTTCTATGCGTTTGATCATCCACTCAATATCGCCTTTGATACACTTCGGACTGTTTTGGATGCGGTTCTTCTCGCGTGCCAACTGCTCGGTGAGGTGACTTCTTCGATCCAGCCAAGCGGCCAGTTCTTGGCGGATGGGATCGGGGACAGCGCCTGGTTGCAAGCGTTTCTCCTGGGCAAAACCCAGAATCATCAAGGCATCTATGGGATCAGTCTTGGCTTTGAGGCCTTCGCTGCGCGCGTAGCTGCGGATGAGCCTGGGATTGACCTGAACCACCGCTATTTGCTTTTGATGAAGATAATCCATCATAGGGCGTTCGTATCCACCGCTTGCTTCGCAAACCACCAGGGGTTGGTCCTGCCGGCCGGCGATTTTAACCAAGGCCTTAAAGCCGGTGGGATTGTTGCTTAAGCTGCAACGGTGATTTTGGGTTCTCACTTCCAAGTCAGACTTGGAGATGTCGATGGCTATATAATGGTATTTTTTATTTTCCATGGCTTATATCACTCTTGTAGAGGCGAGCTTACCTGCCGTAGCATGGGGCTCTGATAACTGTTTGATATTCAGCCAGGATACTTCGCAGGATCTCCGCTCTGCGATGAACTCAGCATAAGTAAGTTCGGAACTCAGATTGATCTCTTGCGAAGTCCCTGCGAGGTGGTAGCAACCGCTTCGCAGGGGGTTCCTGGCACGTTCAACCATAACCATTGGCACGATCAAAGGCTTTTTCGAGCGCTTTCTGCGACGAGTGATTTGGACCCATTCTCGAAAGCGCTCAAAAGCCGGTAAATTCATGATTGGGAGACCTACAAGGACTCGGAGAGCACAGAGCTAACGGAGGGCGGGTTTTCCAACCCGCCATTTAATGGTAATAGCGGTGTTTTTTCAATGACCGTTGTTTGAAAAATCTGAAACATCATCACTTCCCTATCTCTGCGTTCTTGGCGTTCTTTGCGAGAGTCAATTCCTAATTCCTGGATCCTGGTATCTGGTTCCTAATCCTTGACCATCCGTGGTCTATCCCTTAGACCTTTGTGCCTTTGTGCCTTTGTGGTGATTTATTTAAAGGACGCCACACTAGGATGGTTCAGCCAAAGTGGACCCGTCGCGATCGACCAAGGCATTCTTCTCTCCCTCATAACCACACAGCCTACGCAGTTCGACGATATGATGCTTGCCTACCTGCCTGGGATCGGCCTCGTACTTCTTGCATAGGGCAGCGGCAAATCCGGTGGCCACACCCATTTGCCCGCAGGTATTCATCACTCGAGGACCACCCAGCCCGACATGTGAGCAACTGAAACATCGGCCCGCCATTTGCAGATTGGGGACGTCCTTCGAATAAAGTGAACGATAGGGAATGTAGTAGTAGGTATGCTTTATCTTCTGGAAGAGGGCCTCTGAGAGGAAGTCTACCGGCCGACCCAGCAACTTTTCCTGATAATGCACATCGATCTTACGCTTTTCCGTGACCACCGCGTCGAAAAATTCCACCGAATCCCTGGCATCCACACCGGTGTAGATGTGATCTCCGATTAGCCTGCGGGACTCGCGCTTCCCCACCAGGAAAGAAATCCAATCCAGCTCCAAATTCGCATTCTCGCGCCTTTTGATGGCATTGGAATAGGAACCATAGATAGCCCGGAACATGTGATCGCGGATCGTTTCCGCATGGTGGATTTGGTGAAGATCGTTGTGGGAATACTCCCATTGCCACTCGCCGGCGGTGGCCACGTGGTTTTTCGCAACCGGCTTGGCCCAGGGAACAGCGGGAAATTTTACCCGCTGGTTCCTTTCCCCGGTATACCACATGACGCTTGAGCCCATCACACGGTTATCAGGCTTTTCCGGTGACCAGAGATCGCCGTGCTCTTTCCACTGTTCGCCGAACTCATGTTTGGATTCGCGACCATAACGGAATTGGCAACCCGCCATGTAACCGAGCCATCCATCCCCCGTGCTATCCAGGAACTGGGCGCCGGTAAATCGCTTGAAAGTCCCGTTGGCCGTTTCCACCGCCTTGACCGAAAGAATGCGGCCATTCCTCATTTCACAGGACATCATGATATGACTGAGAAAAATATCGACGTTGCTCAAAGCCTTCATATTGGCCATTCGCTTTTTATCCGCCTCCAGAGCCAACGGGTCCGAATTGGGATAGTGAGGGGTATCAATCAGATCGAGGATATCGCTGGCCCGCCCGTGAATACCCTCCGTATGCACGCGAATCTCTCCGCTGGCATTACCCACCCAACACGGGCCGATTGTGAATCAGTGCAACCTTTAGCCCCTGAGAGTCCGCCGCGATGGCTGCGGCACAGCCGGCAATACCTCCACCGACGATGACAAGATCGTAATGCCCCTGATCGACTGCGGAGGAGGGCAAGCCAACTTTTTCACGTCTCCACTTTGGCAGCACATTCTTATCAACGGGGGGAATGTCGTCGGCATTCCAGGAAAAATATATGGCAGAGCAACGTCCCTCGAATCCTGTGAGATCTTTCAGATCTATTGTAGTTGAAAGTTGGCCTTCAGGTATATCCACCGAACCACCAGGCTGCCAGCCCCAGTCGGCCTGCGTTCCAAAGGTTTCCGGTAAAGCCTTGTCACCCACCAACACCTGGAACTGTCCCGGCGAATCCCATTCCCCAGGACACCAATCCTTGGTCAGCGCCCAGACATGGTAGGTCCCGGCCGAGGGAAACTGAATCCTGCCGCTGGCGTTGTCGACCGGCTTCCCCAAGCCATGGGCCAGCAGGTAACTGAAGCCAAGATGTAGCTCAAACTGGTTGTCAAGCATCCAACCGCCCAGGTTTTTGAAGTGGGCCGTCTCCACTAGAACGGACTTGCCATCTCCGGATTTGGCGGTCTTTCCAAATAGGGGGTGCGAAGCTAATAGAGCGCCCGAGGCCAGACTCATCCTGTGGATAAATTCCCTGCGTGTTTGGCTCATATTTCTATCCTCTGCTTTGGTGAGATTATCCGGAAGGCCGGGAACTTCAAACTGAAAATGGTCCACTTCTCATTCATGCCTCAGCGTCCCTTGCGCTCTTCGCGAGAGTCAATTTCTAATTCCTCATTCCTAATTCCTCATTGGCGCCGGAGGCGCCTTAGCCTTATCGGCCCTCCGCAAAAATATAAACATGCCACCGGCGATGGCCGACAAAACGATGGCAAGCGTGACTAGAATGCCGGCCTCTGCGCGATTAATCACGGCCAATACCCCCATTACAATGGCCAGCATGGCCAGACATATGGCGACCATTCTACCTGGCAGGGTGGAAGATTTGAGCGGGGGCAATTCGGCGAAGGCTTTCCTGGTATCCATGACCCGCTGCCATCCCCTATGCTCGTGCTTCTCCAACAGCTCGAGGAATACCAGGATAATGAAAGGAAAAATGAGGCCCGCAGTGAGGTCTACGATGCGGGAATGAGCGGCAATCCATTCCACCAGGGGTCGGAGCATGGCGACTTCGGTAAGGAATCCATCCCTGGAAATGGATAGGCCGAATTTGATGATGTAGGCGGCAACAAAACCGACCAGGACGGTACTCCACACTGCCTTCAATCCTATTTTGCGGGAAAACAAACCCCAAATGGTGGGCATCAACATGGGCCCGTACAACAGGGTGTTAATGTCGATTATGAAATTCGTGTACCCGTACTTGGGAATGAGCAATGCCCCCGCCATGACAATGCAGCCAAGCATCACCGTTACAACCCGGCCGACAAACACCAGTTGTTTTTCAGAGGCCGCCTGGTTCATTACCCGGTGATACACTTCCGTGGTAAAGGCTCCTGCGAACACGTTGAGACGGGTCGTAGCCATACTGGCCGTTGCCGAGGCCATGGCGGCCACCATCAGACCCATCATCCCGGCCGGCAAGACCAATTGGCAGGCCAGGATGTAGGCCTGCTCCGTATCGACATTCGGATTCAAGACCCGGAACACCAGGGGTGGAAGCATCCAGAAAACCGGGCATACCAGATACATCACCCCGAACAGGTAGGCGGACTTCTTGGCATCTCTTACCGTCGGCACACAGAGGTAGCGCTGCACAAAGGTCCACTCCGCCCCAATGACGCAAAAATTTACCGTCATCCAACCCACAATAAACCACCAGGAAAAATCTGCCGCCACCGGGGCGGTAAATCCTTCCGGCGCTTGGGCCAAAAAAGTGCCCCACCCGCCAACTTCGATCAAAATCAATGGAACGACAAAAACGACCGAGACCGTGAGAATGATGAATTGCAATACGTCGGTCATCAATACCGCCCAAAGTCCACCCACAAAGGTAATGAGGATGACGATGACGCATAAAGTTACGGAGGTGAAGGTAACGGAAAGATGTCCCGTGGCCGGATCAACCAGAAGGTGACCTTCGGGCAAGGGGATCAAAGCGCAGACAATCTTGGAAAGGGCATAAACCGCCCCACCCATGGTAAAGAGACCCACCGTGCCCTTGAACCAGGTGTAGAATTGCACGATGGATCCGCCAAAACGCAGGTGAAGGAATTCGGAAGCGGAATCGACCCCGAGCTTTCGCCAAAGACCGGCGATAAACCACCCAACCAGCATTGCCGCTACACCGTAAGCCAGGTTTATGAAAATGGCTACCACCCCGAATTTATAGGCGATGCCTCCCCATACCACGAAGGTGCCGGCCGAAAACATGGTCATGAAACCGGAAAGACCGGAAACCCACCAGGGCGACTGGCCGCCCGCCGAAAACATCTCCTTGGAGTTCTTCATCCGTCCGACAAACACCATGCCGGCCCCTAGGATACCGAGGATATAAAGAACGATAACGATATAATCTACGCCTTGCATGTCATTGTTTCCTCAACTCTTCGGAGCGGGCCTCGAACCAAGCGTCGGTCGACTACCTGCGTGTCCCCTAATCATAATCTTGATCATAATCTTGATCATGATCTTGATCGAATTCTTTGAACACCCTGATTTTGCATTTTTTGATCACGACCACGATTAATCTCAGTAACTCAGCATCTTAGCATCTCTCCTTGACCCCTTGCCTCGGGCTGAGATTTTTGAGCGCATCAATAGATTTGTCAGACATGCTGGTCAGGTTCAGCCAATCTTTTCCATCTGAGAAACGCATTCTTCGGTGGGTTCGACCCCAATTCCAGGACAGTCCGCAACACGATACACACCTTCCCGACATTCAAGGCCTTCGGTAATCAATCCGGTGTTTCGATTGAATATGGAAGGTTGATATTCATGCCCGTTTACCCCTTCGAGGACCAAACTGGCCTGAAGACTGGCCGCCAGAAAAATGCCTGCCCCAATGGTGGCATGGGGAAGTATCGCTATACCCTGGGCATGGGCGGCTTGGCAGATGCGCACAAATTCGGTAATGCCGGTATGTCCCATTTCCGGTTGGACGATCTGCAGGGCATCGGCATCGAAACGAAGCCGGGCCTCATAAACCGTGCGCCACTCCTCCCCGGCACCGACCGGAGTTCGAACCGATTGGGCCACTTTGGCCAATCCCTTGATGTCTTCAGGCGGAACGGGAGCCTCGGCAAACCACAATCCGTGCTCTTCCATTGCCTCGATTTCGGCGATCGCTCCTTCCGCCGTAAATGCCCAATGCAGGTCGCAGGCGATCAGGGCATCCGGTCCCAATGACGCTCGAAGCTCGGAAACCTCTTCAACATTCCCGTCGTCCGCCACCGCCCCGGCAAACTTGAAGGTGTTGAAACCCTCTGTCTTCCATCCCTTGGCATATTCCACTCGCTCCCCCAGGGTTGGTTTTGGCAATCCGGACACGTAGCAGGGTAAAGTTTTACGCACACGGCCACCCAATTGATCGGCCAGGGATTTTCCTGCTTCCCGGGCAGAAACATCCCACAAAGCCATATCCACCGCGGCCAAGGCATCCAGGTAAAAACCACCGGTATAACCGCGCACGCGCATCAAATCATACAGATCGTCATGGATCTCAGCGGCCTCCGCAGGGTCCCGACCAATGACAAAATCGACCAGGAGGTCGGTGATGATTTCAGTGGTGGCACGGGGAGCCGCCAATCCGTAGGTTTCGCCCCAGCCTACCTCGCCTGAATCAGTTTCCACTCGCACCAGAACCGTTCGGTCCCTGTCCAGATACACCGTCTTGTTTCCCTTGCGTACAAAGTAACCCTTGTCATTGACCTCTTCTCCGCTTCGCAAGGCCCCGAGATAGGGTTCGTCCCGCGCAACGGTCAGAATGAAGGGCTCCACTTTGGCCACGCGGCTCATGCGTCGTCCCAAATCAGAGGGGCTATTTCAAAAAGATTCGAAAGCGACTCCAACTGGGCATTGATTTCGGCCTTATCATAGGAATCGAATTCGTCCAGCGGGGCACGAACATCAGAGTTGTCAAGGACGCCCCGTTTGGTCAGGACATATTTGGTCAGGCGCATTCGATAAAGTAATTGAATAATGAGCAATGGCAACGCCCGCATATAAAGGAGCCGGGCTTCCGCCTCATCTCCAGTCTTATAAGCGTTCCACATTCTTACGTGGATGTCCGTTATCTCGGAGGCTGGCATTGCAGCGATTACTCACAGGAATTCCGCGATCAGGCCGTTGACCCGCTTATTAGCAGTGGAAAGCCGTTGAAAACACTTGCCCGAGAACTCGGAATTTCAGACAATAGCCTGCCTACTTGGCGCAATCGGGCGGCCGGGATCTTCCTTTGAGATTTTTCGAAATAGCAACGTTTCAGACTTAAGACTTTGGATATGAGAGACTGGTGTGTTAAAAACTTATGCTGATTTAATTTCTATTTCCAGATTAGAATATGAAATATGAACATTGACCCTTTTAGCTGTCCTTGTGGCAAAAAACAAGGGATAAAGTTTTCTGTCCTCTATGTTCTATTATTAACCTTGCGATAAAGAAATGCGTCGGAAGTAAGCAGTGATATCAACAATGCATTCATGCTACCGCCACTTTCCTCATAAGCCTTATAAACATCCTGGAGAACAGGAGCATCGTTGATGGTTTCATTTCGTCCCATCCAGTAACGGAATGCATGGCGCACAAACACCTGCTTCACACGCTCACTGCGGGAGAGCTTTTCGATCATCTCCAGGGCATTGTTGACCGGCCCATCCAAGGCAGCATCACCACTGTCGATGATTTCACCTTCAGTATTGACGGGTCTTCCAAGTTCAGTGGTACGGTAGAGACCAGCGTGGTTATACATTTCAAAGGGCAATCCCAGTGGATCCATTTTCTGGTGGCATTTCCAACAATATTTTTCTCGAGTAACCCGCATGCGATGACGCAGTGAACTTTCAGGCTCATCCGGCAACATCGCATCTACGGTAATTGGCACATCTGCAATGGCTCCGCCCAAAAGGCGCTCGCGAATCCATTTGCCGCGCAAGATAGCGTGATTGTCCATGGCATCAGAGTGGGCTACAAGCCAGTTGGGGTGAGTAAGGATTCCCATGCGCTGGTCAGCGGGAAGTGTAGTGAGACGTCTTTCGGTCGTTGACGAAACCGTTTTGTCGCCACCTTTCGGGTTGGCGATTTCGTCGAATACTTGAAGCCGTACATGGATAGTCTCACCAGGTGTCTTGGTGGATTTTGCTTCTTTATTAACAACGATGGGAGTGCCTTTAGCTAAAAATTGAACAGCATCGGCAACGACCATACCATCGCTGCCCTCCGCAGAAATTTCGACCGCATCCCATTGGCCGGATTGAAATTCAAAAGAACCCAAAGACTGAAAATAACCGTCCGACCTGCGCTTATTAAAACTACCCGGTTTCAATCTTTGGTCGATACGAAAGGTTGATAGTTCTCCGTCATTATGGCGAACGGCCACGAGCGTTTTGGACGACCGGTTCGCGTGCTGGGCAATTGAAACACGTACCTCGTACTTACCTCCCTTGGGAAACTTCACGGGATAAACCACTTTATTACTTGGAGTTTTGGTAAAGAGGTAATCAGAACCCACACGGTTTGTTAAACCGTTGGATTCAGACCACCGCCCAATGACTTTTGCATCCGTGTTGTCCACGACAATCCCCGGTAAGTCTTTGGCTTGTACAGGGGGCAGGGCGTTTTTCTTCTCTTCTTTTACGCTTACAAGCTTATTGCCCTTTCGCACAAAAAGCGGTTTGCCGTTTTCATCCACTATTCTGCCGCTTTTACTCATTTCCCTGAAATATGCCTCATCCCTGGGGTCTTCGGGCAGAATAGCCCGGCCCGTGGTCAGTAATTCGAAAAGGACATTCTTGTCTTCCTCCAAAATCAATTCAACCAGTCGGTCTGTGTTGGTCGTCATATCGACCATGAGGTAGCGGTGCGATTTGCTCCTGTCTAGGCCACCGGCCTTTATCAGGAGGTTGTCATCCTTATCAACTTTACTGGCGAGGTCGTAATCAAAATACTCTCTAAAGAAACGCAGAATTACAGGTTTGCGAATGCTGTCATCGTTAAGTATGCGAGTGACTTCTCTTTTGACATCCTCCCTGGTCGTCAAGCGCCCACCCTCAAGCGCCTGTTTAAGTTTCCTGTCTGGGGCAAGATAAGAAAAGGCTGCATTGATGGCCAAAACCAATTCCTGCCCCTGTAACATGACGCGTCCATACTTGTCGGGTTCACCGGCCTTACCCAGTTCCGGGCGAAAGAGTGCGGCGCGGTCGAGGAAGATCGATGTCAGCCCCAGGATTGCCCCCTCCCCTTTTCCAAGGCCCTCGATGGATTCCTTGACAATTTTGAGATAGGCGGCGGTTTCCTCCGTAGTAGGTGGTCGCAGCGTCAAAGCTTCGAATAGAAAACTAACGGCTGCCTTAAGTCGCTCATCACTGACACCGGGTTTCGCCATCAAATCATAGACCGGGGTGATCGGCCGGTTTGATGTTTTGCGGTAAAAGACACCCTCAGGAGTGCCATGCTTCGTTAGAATCGTTCGGCCTTTGTAGATCGCTTTCCCTTTGTGTTTTTCATCTATATCTCCCACATGATCTACAAATTGAAAAGGTTTGCCTTTGGGGCCGTAGGCCATGAAGCGAATGATGGCTTCCGCATCGTTGGCTATTCGCAAGGTTTGAGAGCTGTTGACTGAATATAGGTAGGGGTAGTTTTGCAGTCCACGTTTTACCTTTGTACTTAACACGGGAGTGATTTTTTCGAGGCCGGAATGAAGAGAGAAAGATGTGCCTACCCAGTCAATCGTGTCTTGAATGCCAAGGTAAGTATTGGTCCCGAATCTCATTTGTGCGGGGATATGGTCACCACGGGTTCTGACTCCGGGTTTTTCTGGGTTGTAAGGAGGCTCAATGGTCACGAGTTCGTTGAGTCTGGTGAAGTGCTCCTGTGGATTCAGGCGCCAGATGCGAGCCGGAGAAGATGTTGGTTCCAGGTTCTTTGGTAAATCACCAAACAATAAGTCATGATCCAAAAGATTGCCTTTGGATGGGTGAAGGTGCTCATGATAACCGCCCTTGTCTTTCAGGACTCGCTGCAGTTCTTCCACAATATCTTCGGTCAATTGATGGCGCTCCTCGAGCTGGGGCTGAGTCTTTTTCTTCTTGGGAGGCATTTGTTTCAGTGCAACCTGTTCCAATATGCTTTTCCACAACCGGGCGCTGTCCGCATTGATCCCATTCAAATGCTCGAAGGAAATATCGCCTTTTTGCTCGACGTCATCATGACAGTCCAGGCAGTAGTTCATCAAAAAGGGTTCGAACCGGGACTCATACGTCCTTGAATCGCCTGCCTCGTGTGTCGCCGCCAAAAGCGAGAAATGCGCCACGATAATAAATAGAACGCAAAGCGATTTTCGCAACGTCATCAAAACTTCCTTACCTTTATACCAAAAGCTCTCTCAGAGGACCAAAGTGTGAATCGTACATAACGGCATTGGTTTTATCCATATTGTAACGATCGCAAGGAGCTCCAACGGCATCCAGTAAAGTCGCGTAGAGGGCATTGATGGGTCGTGATCCATCGAGCTGGGTAAAACGACCGGTTTTGAACCGCCCGCTGCAATTCCCCAGCAGGATGAAGGGCCAGGTAGAACCATTGGTATGTTGTTTGTCAGCGTTATTACTGGTGTAGACAATGAGTGTATTGTCCATCATCGTTCCATCCCCTTCAGGCACGGATTCGAGGGATTTCATCAGTTTCACCAGCATGCGGCAGTTATACTGGCGGATTTTATGCCAGATGGGATTTCCTTCCTGTTCCATGTGTCCCAGGAAGTGGCCAGTGGTTTTCACTCCCAGGCCTTCCCATGAACCCCAGACGTCTCCGCGTCCCGAGGCGATGGTTAGCGTATTAGTCAGGCCTGATCTTAAGGCGGCAATACCATTATCCAGAAGGGCGTCATGCCAATCTGTTTCATACTGCGGAGAGAGATACTTTTCGCTATATTCCGGTTTAAAGTTTTTGAGCGTCTCGGAATAAGCGCTGAGTTTTCCACGCAAATCATTGATATCACTGAAGCCATTAACATAGGATCCGTAGCGCATCAAATCGCTTTCAAGCAATTCGCTCTTTCCCTTTGCCGCAATTGATTCCACCTCTTTGAAAATACGGGATTTGGCTTCGTATCTCTTCTTCATTTCTCCGTCTGCAATGCTGCCAAACAGCGTTTGGTAGAGATGGTTGGGGTTACAATGCATGTAAAGTGGCTTCCCCGGTCCGGAGGCGGACAAAGCCGTTACCGCGGGTTGACTTTCCATGCTGGAGAGGTCTCCCATGCCGATGCGAAGATGAGGCAGTATCGTCTGTGGCAGCACATTGCTTATGGTGTAGTCAATTGTTTCTGCGCTGGGAGCCCTATGCTCGCCGCCGGGGTAACCCCCAAGGGCACCGTAATACGCACTATGAGTGGGACTGGTATGCAGTCCATGCAGGCCATTGACGATGTTAATTTTGTCCAAATACGGTTCAAGTGGCCTTATCGATTCGGGTAACTTCGCGCCAGACAATGAAGCGCTTTGCTTCATGCCTATTGGGATACAGGTGTCGGTATGAAAGCCGTTGTTCTGCAAGAAAAAGATCACACGCCTGGGTATGCCGGTGACGACTGATTTATTTTCGCTGGCCCCCAGCACTGAAGGAACAAAGGATGGATCTAAAGCCGCGCCTACGCCGCCGACAATGATCCCTTTAAGCATCGTTCTTCTAGTGATCATAAATCTTATCTCCTTTTATTTTTTAAATGATGTTAAAGGCTTAATGTTGAAAGTGCAAGTTGGAAAGGTGAGAGGGTTGGTCGACAGTTGACCCAATGAAAATTGGAGTGCCCACCCCAGTGCAAAATTTTCGTTAGGCTTGTTCGCACTGGAGGGTTCTATGAAAAAGCTGTCTGGGAATAGGCAATTACCTGTTTGTGCGTGGGATTTCAGGCAAGAACTTCGGTCTTTACAAATATGGGACAGGCGGGAGAAAATTGCATCAGTGCCTTGGACTTTCGCCAACTCCGGGAATAGGAACCGTGACCTACTTCCAGCCCAGCGTTATCAAGATCGGGGGCATCACCGAAACTCTGAAGGTCATTGATTACGCCAAAGAGACCGGTGCCATTTAGGCACCGCATTCCTTCTATTACGGACCGGGTTACCTGGCGTCGCTGCATATGGCTGCGGCCCATCCTGAGGATCCTTTGATGGAACAACCTTACTTCGCGTTGGAAGCTTATCCCTATGGAGAAAATGCACTGGTCAAGAATGGTTCTGTAGATTTGCCGAGTGCCCCCGGCCTGGGTTACGATCCGGATCCTGAATTCCTGAGCGAGTATCGTGTGGATTGATTTTGAACGTGTTTGTGGATGAGTTCACTGGATTACGGAATCATCACTATACATTTTCTGCGGATTGGTGGTGAATGGGCCTTTGTGCAAAGGTTTCTTTCTGTGCCGACCGCTGCTGATGCGAAAAAGGGAACCTATCTATTTGGCTTGCTCTACCTGGTAACTCCAGTCATCTGGATGTTGCCTTCCATGCTCTATCAATTGATTGAACCGGGAGCCAATCCGGAGCAAGCCTATATCCTGGCCTGCCAGTGGGTACTGCCCGCTGGTTTCATGGGATTGATGATGGCGGCTGTGAGTCGCTAGGTAAAACAATGCAAGGATGGGGAAAGGCCGCGTGGCGCTCAAGCTTGTCGCCTGCCAACTCCTGCAGGTGTTGACGCTTCCAGCGATACAACAGGTTGGGGTTCACTCCCAATTTTTCCGAGACCTCGCGCGCGCTCAGCCCCTCTATTATCATCAGAGCTGCCGCCTCCTTTTTTCACCAGCACTGTAACGTTTTCGTGGCATAAGTAGTTTCTCCGGTTAAGAGAATCGCGTGTCCACTTTTTCCAGTACACATCATTTTGCTTTACTCCTTTCGAAATCGATATTTAAAAACCCTTTTCTTTGATGCAAAGACTGGGCGTGGAGACCGATTCCTTCTCCAATGCATCCCGCAATTTGAATCAGCTGTTTTCCTGATGGGCAATAAGAGCAAATTTGTTCTGCTGTTCCTTTGCACGGCAGTTGCAAAACTGCACGCGACAAGCGGTAGCCCGATTCCGGATAGACCCGTAAACATCCTTTCCGACTACTGCCTGAATTGCCACGACGAGGTGGAGATGAAAGGTGATGTCAACCTGGACCATCTGTCCGTCGACTGGACTCGGGAGGAAAA
The DNA here is from genome assembly GCA_965218995.1 of Opitutales bacterium. Lineage (GTDB taxonomy): Bacteria > Verrucomicrobiota > Verrucomicrobiia > Opitutales > UBA2995 > JAABVD01. The sequence goes on along the minus strand of CBDCML010000003.1, from coordinate 621,870 downwards.
CCTCGAACTCTGGGAACGGGTTCTACACATGGCGGAAGACAAGAAAATGCCCCCCGAGAAGAAGCGACAGCCCACGTTGGAGGAACGCGCCACCCTTGTGGCGTGGTTGGATGAAACGCTGTCGGATCCTGCGGTCCTACGCCGCGAAGCCACGCGACTACTTCCCAGCAAACCGGAAGATGCCATGGTTCAGAGCTTCACCAGCCAGTGGTTGGACACCAAGCTGCTTCCTAATATCATGCCCGATCCCGTTTTTAAGTTCGTCAATAGCGAAATCGCCATGGCCAAACGGGAGGTGGAGCACTTCTTCACCGAGATGCTGACGAAAAACCTACCGATGACGGACTTCATCGATCCGGACTTCCACTACACCTCACCTCAATTTGCCAAAGACAATTACCAATATCCAATCGAACTGACCGAAGGCGATCCTTACCAAAAGACCAAGTCCGAGATCCAAAAACTGCCACTACCCCGTGGGGGACGCTTCGGAGGACTGCTTGCTCAATCCGCCATTATGACGGCCACCGCCAACGGCGTGGACACCCAACCCGTTCTCCGCGGTGTCTGGGTATTGGAAAATATATTAGGCACCCCACCACCCGAGCCTCCGCAGAATGTGCCCGCCCTCCCTCCCGATATCCGCGGAGCCAAAACACCGCGGGAAATGCTTGCCGCCCACATGGCTGACAAGGCCTGCTCCACCTGCCATAGCCGCATCGACCCCTTAGGACTTATGCTCGAGAATTTCGATCCGGTCGGCAATTGGCGGGAAGTGTGGCCCAAAGTGAACGCCCCAATCGATTCCACCGGCGTCCTTCCGGATGGCACGCACATTAATGACATCACCGATTTCAAAGCCTGGCTGGTCGACAACATCGATATGTTCTCTCAATGTCTGGCCGAAAAGCTCATGATCTACGCAACCGGACGAGTTCCCAACTACTCCGAGCGAAAAGAGATCGAAGGCATCGTTTACCAAAACCAGAAAAATGGGAACGGCTTCCAGGATCTCCTCCTGGCCCTTATCACCAGCAAAACCTTTCGCTCTAATTAGTGCTTGTGCACTATGGGACCTAACGGCCCATCCATTCCAATTCCGCCCAGTGAGCAGGGCTGTAATATTCCGCCAGAGAAATCGATAGAAAAGGGATTATCAATTTAACCGCGCACGCGCATCAAATCATAAAGATCGTCATGGATTGCAGAGGCCTCCGCAGGATCGCGGCAAATCACTCGCACCAAGACCGTTCGATCCCTATCCAGATACACCGTCTTGTTTCCCTTGCGGACAAAGTAGCCCTTTTCAATGACTTCTTCACCTCTTCTCAAGGCTCCGAGATAGGGTTCGTCTCGAGGAACGGTCAGAATGAACGCTTCGACTTTGGCGACGCGACTCATACATCGGCGGTTTTCAGAGGGGCTATTTCAAATAGATTCGATAGAGACTCCAACTGAGCATTCAATTCTGCTTCATCAAAGGAATCGAAATCATCGAGTGGCGCACGAACACAAGTGTTTTCAAGAACACCGCGCTTGGTCAGAACAAATTTGGTCAGGCGCATGCGATAAAGCAATTGTATGATGAGTAGAGGAAGCGTCCGCATGTAGAGGAGTCGGGCTTCTGCTTCATCTCCGTGCTGGTAGGCATTCCACATCTTGACATGGAGATCTGTGATCTCCGCCGCAGGCATCGCCCCAATGGAACCTCGGTTCATTTCATCGATTAAATAGCGTGTACCGCCACCACCGATGACGCCAATAAGGTGTTCAGGAGCGGCGTCTTTAAGTGCAGTAATCCGTGGACCGGATGGAAGGGCCTCCTCCTTCACGTAGCGAATCGCGGGAGAAGCTTCTACAATTCGGATCAACTCCACTGCCTCAAGGCCAGCCCCTACCGGTGCGGGAGCGTTTTGCAAAATGATTTCCACTCCAGGCGCGTTCTCAATAACCGATTTGATAAAACGCAAAGCGCCTTCGGCATCCTCTGCAAACATATTTGGTATCAACACCATGGCAGCAACCGCACCCAGCTCACGAGCTTTCGCGATATTGGACCCAATTTCTTCCGGACCACCGTTACCTCCTCCACAGATAATTGGAACCCGATGGCCCGCAACCCGGCAAACCGTCCCCAGTAGAAAAAATTGTTCCTCCCTGGAAATGTGCTCGTATTCACTGGCCACGCCGGGAAAGACCAATCCGCTCGCTCCGGCATCCAGGCAAAATCGCGCCACCCTTTCCATGGCTGATTCATCCACCATCCCTTCCTCATTGAAGGGGGTTGGAAGAACCGGAAGAATGCCCTGAAGTTTGGGTGAACTCATGGATCTCAGTTGACGGTTACTTTCTTCAATTCTTTTTCATCAAATTCTATTCCCAGGCCGGGTTTCTCCGGAACTGTGGCAAATCCGGGTTCAAACTCGATCGGTTCCTTCAGAAGCACGTTTCCCCGGGACAAACGGACCTCGGTGGCACTATGAATATTCCCGCCTTCCATAATGACGGCGTTAGGTGTCGCCACCGCCAGATGAAGGGACGCGGCCACGTAAGGCGGCATGCCGCTACTAACGTGGGGCGACCAGAGGACGCCAAAGGTATCGGCCATATCGGCTATCCTTTTACACTCCGTTATTCCGCCTGCACGACCCACATCGGGATTAATTATATCGGCCCCCTGCTTTAAAAAGAGATCGCGGAACTGGAAGCGATTGGCATACGTTTCGCCTACACACACGGCCGTATCCAAAGCCTCAGCCAGTTTCGCATAGCCCCAGGTGTCTTCCGGCATCAGAGCGTCTTCAAACCAGCCAATGTTTCCGAGGTCGTCCAGTTTTCTTCCCACGCTGATGGCCTCATGCAATTTGAAAGCTCCCAGTGAATCGATCATCAACTGACCCTTGTCCCCGATCGCTTCCGATACATTGGCGACCACATCAAATCCCTGAGAAGCGGATTTGTTGAACCCCATCTTTACCGCCGTAAAACCTTCTTCGATCGCTTGCCGGGCATCCTCGGGAGTCCCCGCACCCCGGTAGGTCGGTATTTTATCCCGGTACTTTCCGCCCAGTAGTTGATAAACGGGTAGACCTGCAAATTTTCCCAGTATATCCCACAAGGCAATATCGACAGCGGCAATCGAATCGGTGTAGAAACCGGTGGAATAACCCCGTAGCCGTTGACTGGAATACAGTTTATCCCAGATGGGCCCGATTCTCCGGGCATCCTCCCCCATGATGATGGGAGCAAACAAGTCGGTGATCACCTTGGCATGAACAGCGGGGGCCAAAGGCGCATGGGCTTCACCCCAACCGATAATCCCTTGATCGGTGGTGATTTTTACCAATGTGGTCAGTGAATGCCCTTTCGACCGGGATGGGAAATTGTGGTTCAAACGATTTCGAATTCCCACCTGGTCGGTCATGCTACCCAAGGGTGGCATCTCAACCGCTTCACTTAATGGCCCGTCGATCATGGGCGAACTCGTGATGATGGGTTCGACTTTGGTGATCTTCAGCGGGCCGGTGCCACGCTTGCTCTTTTCAACTTGCTGAGCGCCCATCCTCGAAAATGGCACGAATGAGGATGCGGCCAATAGGCTCCCCCATTTAAGGATTTCCCGGCGCGTTCTCACAGTGAAGCTCATTCTCCATTCTCACCTCTCTCCGTGCCCTACCAGCATCCATAATCCAGAATCTAGTCCCTTTGCGCTCTTTGCGCCTTTGCCAGAGTCTACTTTCCTCATCCGTGTAATCCGTGGTTATAATCCCTCATTCGGGCTGCCTCCGCAATCGGAAGGACAGTCCGCTCTTGCGACCAAGGTATGGTTGTCCCAGAACTGAGGGAAAAGACCCGACAGATCAAAAGGTAAACGTGCTGGTTAAACGGAAATTGGTTGGATTCATAATCCGTATTTGAGATGGAACATCGTCGCCGGACTTTCGCGTGATGACCAGATCATCGTTATTCAAGGCATTACGGATATTGAGCTGTATTCTCCAATTTACTTTACCGTCAAAAATCTTGCGCGTGTGGTTAATCCAGAAATCGACGTTGGCTTCGTTCGGACCAAAGAGTGGCTGAGTAACATCGGCGACAGCTATTTCATCGAGACCCACCGGCAAATCGGCATCGGATGGGGTTAAAATCCCGTCCCGGAAACCGACACCCACTTCATCCTGCCAGCGATAGGCGCCACCGACGGCCCAACCTTTCAATCTGCTATCATCGTCGAAGCGGTATCTGCTAGCGAGATTGAAACGCCACTCGCGGACTTCATCCAACAGGGCCCCTTCTTTTAAGGTTCGCCTGAGAAGGAGTGACCACTGCGTACGACGAGTCTGATTGTAAATCGTATTAGCCGTAGAGGGCTCTCCCGGATCCGGCATGCCGTTACCATTCAGATCGTCATAATCCTTATACGTGTTCGGTCGCGACAGGAGATCTCCCATGACCAGCCATTGCGGCTCACGAATCTCAAAATACTTTTTAAACGATTTCAATACATTCGTTTTGATGGCCTTCTGTTGCGCTACATTAAAAACCATGGTCCAATTGCTCGTCGGGTTCCAGACACCCTCAACTTCCACACCTTCCGATGAAAAGTCGGATACACCCGTCACGTTCGGATTCCCGCGATCGGAAACCGAAATGGCAGTCCCTGGATCCGGACCTGGATCGACCGGAGTCCATAAAGCTTGACGCATACCCAGAGGAGGCACCGTGTAGACTTCCGCCCACTTGATGTTATTGGGCCATAACCTCGGATCATCCGGTTCCCAGGTTTCATATTCTTCTCGTGGCACCGAAGGATCCCTAGGTTCCTTCTCCTGCAGCGAACTGCGAACACCGTTGTACCACAGACGCTCAAAATTCGGGATGCCTGAGGTACCCGCGGAACGATCGGTCTGGTTTTTCGAAACCGTCTCATACCAATTGACACGAACGTAGAAGGCTTGGTCCGGCAAGTCGATAGAGAACCCGTATTCCTTAGTTGTTCCGGCCGGGCTTGGGTGTGGCTCGTTCAACATAGTAATTCGGCCCGGTGACGGCACAAAGTTCTCCGACTCCCCGTAGTGAGCGCTCAAACCAATACCGAAAGGCCGCCAATTTTCAGGAAGGTGTCCCACCACACCCCAGGTAAAGACGTCGCCTTTGACTGAGTCATCGGGATCCGAAGGAAATTCCAACGTTTCCGGAAGCGCAATCGCTTCAGCCGTAAATTCAGGACTATCATCCCGCCAGGATTCCGCCTTATCTTCGCGCCAGCCGTAGGTGGCAACAATATTGTCGTCCAGTAAATAACTCTGGGCCACTAACGCAACCGATTCGATCTCCTGCCGATCAATCGATGCGTTGTTAACCGAATTGAGAACCAGGGGCGAACCTTCAACCTTCCGGTAGGCTCCCCTGTGTCCTTCGAAAATAGGATCAGCCGTGCTATCATAGAGAACGGCTGAGATCTCCTGTATCCTGGGATTTGGTCTTGAGGGCCCACGAGTGGCAAGTGTGCCACTGGACGGTATGCCGGTGATCCTGGGACCGAGGTAACGAATGTTCCGCGCTAACCGGTCATAGGAAGCGGTTGAGTAACCCCGTTTCCGATTCGCCTCCAGAATCCGTTCGATTTCTCCAGCGGACTGGATACCATAGGAATCCGATTCTTCGTAGACATCACGAGACTGATTGGAAAAAAGGCCGGTAAACACGTGGTGACCCAGCCAGCTCAATTTATCGTGGTCTCTCAGATCCAGATCGTAATACGCGGTAATTCTGAATGCTTCACGCTCGGAATTGCCGTTTGCAAAATTATCGTTGCCGCGCCTATAAGGTCTACCCACTCTTGGATTTGGAATGAGTATAGGCGTACCGTCTTCTTCTACTTCAAAGAAGTAGCCGAAATATTCGCTCGCATCGACTGAGATATCATTTGACGCTCGTTCCAACCATCCGTCTTTTGAATTCTGTTTATCATAAACGATTTCGACAGCCGAATTCTGGGAAAACCGTTGTTCGAGCGTTATATTAGCCGCGTCGAACGAACTGAAGGAAGTGTTTTCGGTTCCGGTCAGCGTATTGTTCCTGAAATCGAACACCCAATCGTCCTCGTCAGACAACACTGCATTGCTAATCGAGGCATTTACATCTTCCCGGTTCCTCCAGGTGTAATGCAAACGCCTGATACCGTCAGGACCCGGGGTAGCGGGCAACGAATCAAAACCCAAGGTGGCATGCCTGTCTTCGGGGTTTTCGAAAACATACGAAGGACCACGATTGCCTGGAACTATACTCCAGCCGCTGGCGGAGCCTGGATCGGGATTCGTTTGCATTCCATTCTTTACCCAATCAGGGATATTCGAGGAGGGCGTGATAATAGGTGGACGGCTCGCGTCTCTGCTACCGATTTCCATATTGGCGCGAATCGTCGTTGTTTCGGTTGGGGTCACCAGAAACGCGGCGTAGAGACGTCTTTCATCCTCAAAAGAGGGCTTTTGCTTAAACCGGTTCTGGTTGTTCAAGCCGATAATTCTCACGGCCATGAAATCATCGAAGATGACCCGGTTGATATCGAGGATTTGGCGATGTGCGCCCCAACTACCGTAACGCAGTTTGATCTCATTTCTTTCCTCGAAGACGGCCTGCTTCAGGTTATTGTTGACGAGGCCGGCGGGACTCCCCAATCCAAAGAGAATCGCGTTCGCGCCTTTGGCAATGGTGACGCGGTCGGTGTTGTAAGTATCGAATCCTATATCCGAAAGAAAGTAACCGCGAGTTCGGTCGGGCTCTGCCAGACCGCGTACGCGAGCACGCCCATTGGGATCACGCCTGTCACCGCCCCCGGCTCCAAAGTTTCCATCCGGACCGGATACCTCGGTGTTCGTGGTGAAAAGAAAGAGGTCCTCAATACCTGTGGAGGACGTGTCTTCCAGATAATCCTCCGTGATAATCTGAACGGCTCCCGCCAAATCCTTCAGATCGGATTTGACGCGCGTTCCGGCCAAAGTGTTGGTAGCCGCGTAGCCCGTATCTTCCTCGGCCGTGATGGTGAAAGGAGACAATTGGAAGATATCTTCCTCTTCCTCTTCCTCTTCTTGCGCCAATACTTGAGAAATTCCAGCCGGCAATACCAGCATCAACCCAATAACCAGCGCGAAAATATTTCGTTTTAATTCGTGTGTGTTCATTTCAAGCTACTCTCTTTTTAAGTTGTTTCCAGTTTAGTTTCGAATCGTCCGGTATGGCCCAATTCTTTTCAACCTCCGAAACTGTAGACCGAAAGGCAAGAAGGAGAAAGGTCGACAGTTGACCTTCCTTCTCCCTGTCTCTGCGAGCTTCGCGAGAGGCTATTCCTTATTCCTAATTTGTACCCATCCGTGTGATCCGTAGTTCAATTTTCTGTGGACGCGTTTTTCCTCATGGAACTTGCTTCCGATCCCGAAAAAATTATCAATACCATCCGAATGAAAGCCATTATCGCAACCGAACCCGGGCAGCTGGAGATTGCCCATATACCGGTTCCAAAGCCCGGTCCCTACCAGGCGCTGGTCAGGAATGACCGCGCCTGTGTCTGCAACTTGACCGACTCCGAGCTATTACGAGGCCAATTTCCCGGAATGGAAGAGGCCTTCCCTTTCGCCTTAGGTCACGAAGGGAGCGGAATCGTTCAGGAAGTTGGCTCCAAGGTAAGAAATTTCAAACCGGGCGATCGGACCATCGGAGGATTGGTCTTTGATTTGGGAGTCGAGGGATTGGAAAGCGGATGGGGCGGATTCTGCGAATATACCCTGGCAAACGACCACGAGGCCATGGTGGCGGATGGGGTTACCGACGAAGGGCACGGCTGGTTGGAGGTTTACGAGATCCAGACCAAGGTGGATCCCGATATTTCACCCGATGCGGCCGTTCTGCTCTGCACCTGGCGGGAAGTGTTGGGCGCTTTTCGCGACTTCCGGCTTCAACCTGGAGACAGTGTTTTGATCTATGGAGGAGGGCCGGTGGGGTTGAGCTTTGCCAAATTCGGCAAACTGTTCGGCCTGGGCTGGATTGGCCTGGTGGATCGACATCCGGAAAAGCAGGCAAAGGCCATCCAGTTCGGAGTCGATGCGGTCTTTTCACCGGGCCACCCCGACATTGGGGAATTGGAGAAAATTCGTGGAAAAAAGCTGGACGTGGTAATCGACGCGGTGGGAAAGCCGGAAATCGTGGCTCAAGCCCTTCCTTTGGTTAGACGGGGTGGCTCAATATGTATTTACGGTTTCCTGAGCGGTCAGCCCCTTCACCTCGACCAGGCCAAGGCGGATTATAATTTTAACCTCTATGTGCACCAATGGCCCACCCGGCTCTTCGAAAAAGAAGCCCAAGAACCGATCTGTGCCTGGTTACGCAGTGGTGATCTCAAGAGCGAGGACTTCATTACCCACCGTTTTTCTATCGATGACATATCAGGGGCATTTGCCGCTGTTGAGGGAAGGAAAGTCATTAAAGCGGTGCTCGAGTACGATTAGACCACGGATTACACGGATGGGAACGGATAGGAGAAATAGCCACAAAAGGCACAAAAAGCACAGAGGTTGGAAGAATTAGGAATTGGGAATGACTCTCGCAGAGCAACTGTGTCAGGAAGTGAGAATGTTTAAGATTGTTCTAACAACGCTTCCTTTGGTCGCTTGATCCGGCTTTGCCGGAACAGGATCGCTTCGCGAGCAGGATTTATTTTAACGGGAGGCGCCGACTAACCCGCATGTCTCACAAATCTTCTACTGCGCTCCGGAATCCCGGCACTGGTGCGGACTTCGTTGGATTCGCGACTTTGCAGGGTGTCGACCCAGCTTCACCCGCTCATCGGCTCGAAACCCGCACCAGCACTCGATCTCCGTTCGCTCGCGACGAATTTTGTGAGACATGCGGGCTAAAGGTCTGGAATTAAATCTAGAATCCCGGAATTAGGAATGGACTCTCGCAAAGATCGCGGAGAACGCCAAGGTCACGAACCAGAATCCAGAACTTAGGAATTTTGGGTTTTGTGGTTCTCCGAGGGTGGCCATGAGCATTGAAAAAGGAGGGCGGACATTCCTGTCCGCCATAAACCTCCATACAGCGGGTTGGCCGTGCGTCGCAAAGCTACCCCGCACCGCTGTGAATCGGAGCACGGCAGCGACGAGACGTAAACCCGCTATCCGTTAGCTGTTGTTCCGGCAAAGCCGGGCCATTCACGTCGTAGCCCCTTGGCGAAGGCCTATCAAGCGCAACGTTGTGAATTTTCATTCCTAATTCCTAATTCTCAATTCTCTTCCCTATCCGTGCCCATCCGTGTAATCCGTGGTTAAAGGGCGCGGGGGAAGGAGTCAAACCTAGCAACCGTGCGTCGCAAAGTTGCTTTGCAACGGCGTGTCGTCGTGCATTGGCACGCACGATTCAAGGAATGACCCCGACGGGCGTGCAAGGAAATTTCTGGGACACCACACTAGGCATCCAACTTGGCCGGATTGGAGCCGATGTGGCGGGAGGCCCAGTTGAAGGCGAAACGGCCGCAGATAAGGTTTAGAAGGACGATACCCGCAATCAGGCTGGCCAGCAGTAGCAGGGTCGGCCCAACGGGGAGCGCCGAGAGGTTCGGCACGATGGAGAGGAGGGAGGCCAATACACCGACGACCAGTCCCCAGGCCACCAATCGACTGTATTCGGAAAATACCAGTTTAGCCAACAATCGCCTTTCAATCCCAATGGCCGACATGACGGAAAATTCCCCCGATCTCTCCTGGATGCTCCGAGCCACTACGATGGCCAATCCCAGACTGCCCAATATTACACCTAGGGCGCCCAACACGTCGAAGATGGCAATGTAGGTATTCTCGATTTCGTGAAAAGATTTCAGGATATCACGGGTGAGACCGACACTGGCTCCCACATCTGCTCCGGCCGATTCGATCTGGTTTCTCAAGGCCTCCAAATCGGCGTCCCCAACCGCATCCAACAGAAAAAGCGAATACCCGGGATGGTAAGGAAACCGCTGCAATAACAAACGTTCATCGACCAGGACATATCCCTGAAAAATCGAGTCCCTGACCGTGCCCACGATCTGAACCTCAAAATTCCGACCGTTTTCGTCCCGGTAAACCAACACATCGCCGACCTTCCGTTTAATGGCCCACCGCATGGTGGTTTCATCGACCAGGGCGGGAAGGCGGCCTTCCGGCGTAGGGGCCCATAATATTGACCATCCGGACCCGGTCAAATCCGGGTCGAGTTGGTTCAGTTGAAAAGCGTTCCTTTGGGCAAAGGCCTCCGGTTTTACACCCAGCAGTTGCGGCAAGGTGGTGGTGTTGAGGTTGAAACAATTGGCGTTGTCCCCTGCCCCCTGGCGCATGGGAACTAATGACCCCAGTTGACTTTGCACCCCGGCAAAAATTTCAAAATTTTCCGTGTCCCCATCTCTCGGGGGGTGAAGCGGAACCGTGGTTTCCACCAGGTAGGCAAACCCCCCCGTTCCGCTGCCCGGTTCGCGCCATTCAGCCCCCACGTGCTTCCTGAATGAGGCCACCGACAAAACCATAAACACGGCTGAGGCGATCAATCCCACCACCGTGAGACTGCGGGTTGGCCGGGCCGACAGATTGAGCCGGGCCAGGTAGTTTGGATCCATTTCAGAGGTCCCATCCAACCCGGGCAGTTTACCCAACCACATGCGACAAACCGCCAATCCCGCCACCAACAAAGCAAATCCGGCCAGGTAAAAGGCGCCCTGAGCCGGCAAAACCGAGCCGGAGGAGAATACCGCGCCCAAACCGATTGTCCCGGCCATCCCGGCGGTCCACTTGACCCGCCCGGTTCCTCCGGGAGCTATCCTTTCCTCGGCCCTGGCCCCCAAGCGTTGCGATAACACCGGGCGGGCCTGTTTCCGGACAGCCAGCCACAGAGACAGCAGGGAAAGGATTAAAAAAGTCAGTCCTCCGCCCAGGATGGTCGCGGTTTTGGCATGAAACACAAAGGTGGGGGCGGTGGCTTCTCCGGCCCAAATGGTCTCCAGAAATTTCAAGATCCGGGAGCTATAAAACATGGCGAGGGGCAATCCGATGAGACACCCCGCCAGCAGGATGACCAGGCCTTCCGAGAGCCTCCAACGCATTATTTTTCTCCCCGGTAACCCCACCGATCCCAGCAAGGCGCTTTCCCGGTTGCGTTGCAGCAGGCTGAACTGAAACAGCATCGCCACCAAGCCAAGGGAGGCCAAAATGAGGAAAAAACTCATCCCCGCAAAGAGACCGCCGAAATCCACCGGGGATTGGGCGGATTGCCTTCCTCTGGCCCCGAAATCCTGCCACATCATCTGGTTCATTTGCGGTCGCAATACCTGGAGAATCGCTGCGGTGAGTTCCGCTCCGTCATCCCGGTCCGCGGGAAAACGCATGGCGGTAAATTCTCCCCATTGGGTTGACCACAAACGTTTGCCCGCCGCCAGGGGGAGGTAAGCCTTGGGAGTTCCGCCATAGGTGTCCCAGTAATCCTCATCCCTGGGGCGAATCTTCCCCAGATCGAGGGGCAATCCGGGATCCCAATCGGCGGGGCTTTCCGACTCGCTGATTCCCGGAAAATCCGGCATCCAGGCCGGATCGGCCGCCAATCCCGTCATCGGGACAACCGACCCCAGAATAAACCTTTCCCTCACCTCGGCTATGGATCCTCCATCTCCCGATTGGAAATAGGTGATCTCCACCTCATCCCCGAGTTCCGCATTCAGATCATGGGCGAGCCATTGGTTGAAAGCGATTTCTCCATCCCCCAAATCCTCGGGCAAAAACGGGGCCAGGGACGCCCCCACCGCGGTAGCGGTCGAATAAGGGACAGTCCGGTCGCCCACCTTGAATTCATTGACCAGATAGGTCGTAACCGGTTGTGCCCCGGAGATTTCAGACTGAATGGCGGCCGCGATCTCCGGATCTATAAACACGCGGTTGGACTTCAGTTCGAAGACACCCGCCCTTTCCAGCCATTCCAGACTCAATTCATAATCAGCCAAAGAAACGGCCTGATGCAAAGCGGCTTCGGGATCCTCCCCAGGTCCCGAAGACCGCCATAAAATGAGGTTGGCCCGGTCCTCGTATCCGATCTCCTCCTGCAATAGTTCTATGGGAAAAAACACCGAGGGCCGCTGCACTTGAGTCGTCTCCAGGCTGAACCGGCCAAAGGAGCCATCCCCAACCACCGCTTTGACCGTGCACCTCAAACTGACCAATCTGCTGGCGGCGCCGGCAACCGGGGCATTTCCGGCCAGAATGCCCGGTTTCTGCAACCGAACTATCAACGTGTCCCCTTCGCCGAGGCCCAGCCGGGCCGCCACCAAGGCGTTGACTGCCACTTCCGAATTTTCGGCCGACAGGGAAAGTTTGATCGGCTCCAATGCCATCCTCCAGAAGGCATCCGTCACGCCCACTAATTGAACCTGATTCACCCGTTGATGGTTGGAAGGATTTACGGAACTTCCTTTCACCAACAACACCGGCGCGGCCTCGGCTCGTGTCGCTTGGGCAAGGTCGGCGGCCAAAGCCTGGCGAAAGAATCTATCCCCTGCCGTCATGAGATGAGTGGCTTGCCCCGTTCGCATTGCGCTGATGCGTTTAAGCGAAGCCGTGACCGAATCCCCGGCAAACAAGGCTCCGAGCAGAACCATGGCCCCCAGTACCGCGCCCAGCAATACCCCCAGGTAAGACCAGCGATAATACAGAACGCTCTGTAAAATGAAGCGTCGAATCTGCATCGCTACCAGTGTCATATCCTGTTTAATTGTTCACACAATCGGCGGACATTTTCGAGAATTGAATTGGCCTTTAGGATATTTGAATTCTTGGAGGGGTTAACCACAGAGCAACTGTGTCACGAAGCAAGGCTTAATTGATGATTTTTCATAAGAAAATGAAGGTGGATGAGCATCTTCCTCATGGCCGCAACCATAGCGCATTTGTACGGTTTACCTCTGGCTCTTAATCCTTCCACATAAGGTTTAATGACCGGATTATGGATGGCCGCAGTCTGGGCTGCCATGTAGAGGCATTTTCTGACTTTGGCCCGTCCCCCTTCAATCTTGCGTTTGCCTTTGAACCTGCCGGTGTCCCTATTGTAGGGAGCTATACCAGCGAGGGCGACTATTTGATTGCGCTTGAGCTTTCCCAGTTCACTGAAGTAGGCCAACAGGGTCCAGGCCGTGACTGGGCCGACTCCGGAAACCGATTGAAGCAGGCGGGCTTCTTGGCTGAGCTGGTGATCCTTTTTCACGAGGTCTCGGATTCGATTATCAATAACTTCTATGCGTTTTTCTATGCGTTTGATCATCCACTCAATATCGCCTTTGATACACTTCGGACTGTTTTGGATGCGGTTCTTCTCGCGTGCCAACTGCTCGGTGAGGTGACTTCTTCGATCCAGCCAAGCGGCCAGTTCTTGGCGGATGGGATCGGGGACAGCGCCTGGTTGCAAGCGTTTCTCCTGGGCAAAACCCAGAATCATCAAGGCATCTATGGGATCAGTCTTGGCTTTGAGGCCTTCGCTGCGCGCGTAGCTGCGGATGAGCCTGGGATTGACCTGAACCACCGCTATTTGCTTTTGATGAAGATAATCCATCATAGGGCGTTCGTATCCACCGCTTGCTTCGCAAACCACCAGGGGTTGGTCCTGCCGGCCGGCGATTTTAACCAAGGCCTTAAAGCCGGTGGGATTGTTGCTTAAGCTGCAACGGTGATTTTGGGTTCTCACTTCCAAGTCAGACTTGGAGATGTCGATGGCTATATAATGGTATTTTTTATTTTCCATGGCTTATATCACTCTTGTAGAGGCGAGCTTACCTGCCGTAGCATGGGGCTCTGATAACTGTTTGATATTCAGCCAGGATACTTCGCAGGATCTCCGCTCTGCGATGAACTCAGCATAAGTAAGTTCGGAACTCAGATTGATCTCTTGCGAAGTCCCTGCGAGGTGGTAGCAACCGCTTCGCAGGGGGTTCCTGGCACGTTCAACCATAACCATTGGCACGATCAAAGGCTTTTTCGAGCGCTTTCTGCGACGAGTGATTTGGACCCATTCTCGAAAGCGCTCAAAAGCCGGTAAATTCATGATTGGGAGACCTACAAGGACTCAGAGAACACAGAGGGAGGAGAGGTAGGAAATAGGAATTTTGTGTTTTTTGAGGCTATTTCATCGACCCTGAAAAACCTTAAACATCATCACTTCCCTGTCTCTCCATTCTTGTCGTGCTTTGCGAAAGCCAATTTCTAATTCCTAATTCCCCTATCCGTGTAACTTGTCCTGCCGTAGCCTCTTGACCTGCGTAGCGTTGCGAAGCACGGTTTGGGCGAAGCGGGATCCGTGGTTCATCTCATCAACCTCTGTGCCATCAATCCATTACTCCATCAATCCATTACTCCATCAATCCATTACTCCATTACTCCATTACTCCATTACTCCATTACTCCATCATTCCTCTCCCCCTCTGTGTTCTCTGGGTTCTCTGTGGTGATTTATTTAAAGGACGCCACACTAGGTTGTGGGTTGCTATGCATTAGAGATCAGGCGTCCATCTTCCAAACGATAACTCTTCTGCATGCGACCGGCCAATCCCAGATTGTGAGTGACGACCACCAAGGCGACGTTCCTCCCCCTGTTGCTACGGATGAGCAGTTCGGCGATGCGCTCCCCCGTGGCAGGATCGAGCGACCCGGTAGGCTCGTCCGCCAATATGATTTTTGGCTGATTTATGAGGGAGCGGGCAATGGCCACGCGCAGTTGTTCGCCACCGGAGAGTTGATAGGGCCGGTATTCCATGCGATCCTGCAATCCCACCTCATCCAACAGCTTCTCCGCCCGCTGCCGCGTCTCGCTGGCAGGCTCCTCCCAGGCGCCGGTCAATCGAGGAACCAGCACGTTATCCAATACCGAACATTGCGGAAGCAAATAGTGGAGCTGAAAAATAAATCCGATGGAGCGGTTTCGAAAATGTGCGGCGGCCTTTTCATCCAATTCACTGACGACTTTCCCATCCACTTCAATGGATCCGCTGGAAGGCCGGTCCAGAGCGCCCAGCAAATTCAACAAGGTGGTCTTTCCGCTGCCGGACGGTCCCACGATAGAGGCCGATTCCGCTGCTCCCACCTCGAGATCCAATTCCCGTAATACCGGCAGCGGGCCAGCCGGACTTTGGTAGGTTTTGCAGACTTTTTTCGCCCTTATCATGCTAGTTTGGTGTCTCCGATATAATTTCAACAATCCGAGCGAGCCATGAATAGCTTGGCAAGGCTGCTTTTCCCAGCAAGGCCCCGATGGCCCTTGCGTTTAAAGTGAATGAAGCCCCGTCGGGGCCAACGGATTCAAACATCTGGCATTAACGCCAACGGCGTTGAACCCCAGAGCCCAGTGTCGCGTAGCGCACGCTGGGTTACCGATCACCCACACGATCGAACCCCACCGGGGTTCGCTATTTGTTGCCCATTCCACCCAGTGTGCGCTTCGCGACACTGGGCTTTGCAGTTCATCCCAGACCACGACCGGCGTGCAAGGAAATTTGAAGATGTCGCATTCGCACGGTTCTGATAACCCACACTAGTCGGAAGCCGAGGGGGGAAGGACTCGCCAGCGACGCGCTTTCATTTCGAACACCGGCAAAGTTCCCGTAGCCAAGTGAGACAAATTGAACCGCAACTGAAAAGCGTGGCGCAATTTTTCCCGCAGTTCCTCGCTGGGATCATCCGTTCCATTGGAGGATTCGAATTTAATGGAAACCTCAGTCATGGTTTTTCGCTGATCGACCTCCACCCGGTATTCGCCAATACCGGATACGGAGCGAACCACCGCCTCAACCGCGCTGGGGTATAGATTCACACCCCTCACGCATACCATATCATCGGCTCGACTAATGATACCTCCGTCCAGGGCAAAGGCTGCCGGATCCTCCCCGGGCAAGCTCATCGCTTTGACGATGTCACCAGTGCGGTAGCGCAGCAAGGGGCAGGCTTCCCGGCCCAAAGTGGTCAGGATCAGTTCCCCCTCCTCCCCCGCTTTGGCCGGTTCATTGGTGCGGGGCTTCATCACTTCGCAATAAAAAGCCTCGTGCACGATCCGCAGCAGGTTGGGCCGTTCCACATCCCCGTAAGTCACCGGACCGGTCTCGGTCATTCCATGGTGGTCGAGCAGACGCGCCGGTCGCCACCCCTCTTCAATTTTCTGGCGGATTTCCGCTACACTGCCACCCGGTTCACCCCCCACGATAATCCATTCCACCCCGGATTTTGCCAAATCCATTCCCTCCCCATGGGCTATTTCCTGCAGCCTCAAAGCATAGGTTGGGGTACAACAGAGGAATCGCGGTTTATGGGCCATTATAAATCGCAGGCGATCGAGGCTTCCCATCCCCCCGGCCGGAATGGCGCGAATACCCAGTTGGGTTGCCGCTTCAAAAGCCGACCAGAACCCTAAAAAGGGCCCAAAGGAAAAGGTGAACAAAGCGGCGTCTCCCTCCCTGGCCCCAGCGGCCCGCCAAGTCGGTTTCCATCTGTTGACGACCCATTGCCAGCTTTCCCGGGTATCCAGCCAGACCAGAGGTTTCCCGCTGGTGCCGCTGGTTTGATGATACCGGGTGTAACGCCAGGAGGGGTAGGTCAGAACCGAACCGTAGGGTGGATGCCGGGCTTGATCCTCCACCAACTCCTCTTTGGTGGTAAAGGGCATGCGGTCGCGAAAATCCTGCCAGGAGGAAAATCCCTCCAAACTTCCCGCTTCGGATAACTTCCGATGATAAAACCGGTTTCCCGGAACGATCTGCCTGATCACATCGTTTAAGGATTCCAGTTGCCGCTTCCGGAGTTCCGTTGCCACGATTACTCTGAACCTGAATCGATTGACTGAACCTGTTGGGAGGGAACCGCGGCCATTTTTTCGGCCGGGGGCGGCTTGAAAAACATGATCAGGCAACCTCCGGTGGCGGCCAGCAGAATTCCCAGAACAAACTGCCATGGCACCGCCGTAACCCCACCCCGGGGCGGATGCAGGGAAATGGCCACGATGGCATTCACCATGGGCGCCCCGGCAAAAACGATGGACATCACTGCGGCGGGAGAGCCCTTTGCCCCAAAAGCCAACAAGGTTCCCAAAGCCCCCACCGCTCCCAGCGTCCCGGCGATCAAGGACAACCAGAACCCCCTGGGGGATAGGACGAAATTGCCTCCCTGGACTTTCAGCAGGACGACGGGCGCCAAAACTGCCACTATAAAATAGGCAATTCCCACCACCAGAAAGGCTTTGTAACGCCCGAAGACGGGATCTCCCATGGCGAGATTTCCACTGTGCAGAAAGACTCCGTAAAGCCCCCAGCAAACCACGGTGATTAATGCGAAATATAACCAGTTCATGTGAACACAACTTATAGCTTAAGGTAGCGGAATAAAGGACAAATAGCTAAATCAGAAGGACTCTCGCAAAGATGGGCGCTTCGCGCCAGTGTTCAGTTATCAGAGTTCAGTGATCAATGATGAGTGCCTAGTGGATTTTTACTAATTCCAATTTCTTCTTCTTAAAGGAGGGTGGACATTCCTGTCCGCCTTTTACCTCTATATGGCGGGTTGGAAAACCCGCCCTCCGTTATGCGCCTTTCCCTTTTGAGTCTTTTGTGCTTTTTGTGGCTATTTCCCAATCCGTGGAATCCGTGGTCAATTCCTCAGGGATTATCGATCACGATCATGATCAAGATTTTAAGAAATCTCAGCATCTCAGAAACTCAGCATCTCTTCTCATTCCTAATTGGCGCTCCCGGCGCCTATTCTTCCTTCTTCCTTCTGCCTTTACTCGAGGTAGGTGCCGGTAAAATAATTGAGCAGGTTTTGCGCTTCGTTTTCGAAGGTTTTAGACAACCAACGGGTGACGTCCCCAATGGAAACCATTCCCAAAATGCGATCGTCTTCCACAACGGGGATATGGCGGTGGCGCTTCGCGGTCATATGGGCCATGGCTTCATCGACGGACAAGCCGGGTGGAAACGTATCCACCTCCCTGGTCATCACTTCCGAAACCGGGGTGGTGGCCGGGGCAAGACCCGCCACTACTACTCTTCTGAGCACATCGCGTTCAGTAAATATTCCCACGATTTTGCCCCCGTCGAGAATCAGCATGCATCCGACCTGAAGCCGGTTCATTTCTTTAACCGCATCGAGAACAGAGGCATCGGGATCAATGGAGAAGACCTCGGAAAACTCTTTTTCGGCCAGAAGGGTGGAAATGGCTACCTTCATACTAAAGGGTTAGAGCATTATGGAAGTTAACAACCTTTCGTCAAAAGGGTTTCAAAACAAAGCTGTAAAGCCATTTCAATGCGACAAGAAAACGGTGAACAGCCCGAAATTCACCGGGAATATCGTAAAAAGCTGCCCGATTTGTAGCCATCCCGGAGGTCGCTCCCCCCATCAGGATCGATAATGTAGGCGCCAATGGTTGAATCGGTTGAACAAAGCCTATCCACTTCCAGTTGGCTCATCATCATGAAACTCGTGGAAAGGGCATCGGAGTGGGCCCCGATCCCGGCCATAGCCCAGGCCCGACGCGAAGTATTCAAGGCCGTTTGCGTGTCCAGGTTGAGGATGTGAGAACCCCGCACGTACAAACCTGAGCCGCTCAAGGAGCGGTTTTCCAGCCGGATTTCCCATGGGTCCCTATCGGCCCCGATGGTCACCGGCCAACCCCGGCCGACTCCATCGTCTCCCTTCGCTACCACAGTGCTGGTCCCCGAATGGATGAGGACCCCGGCGATTCCCCAATCCGCCATCATGTTCACCACCAAGTCCAAAGCATGCCCCTTTCCAATACCTCCCAGATCCACCTCGATATCGGGATACCTGAAGCGGACAGTGTAATACTCCGGGTCCATCTCCATCCAGGAACCGACGGGGAGCTTACCGCCAAAGCGCTCCAAATCCATAAAGGAGGCAAATGCGATTGAAAACACCCCCCGGGTCAGGATTTCCAAGTCCATGGCATGTAAGAGACAATCCCAGCATTCCGCGCTGACCCGCACCGCTTCCCGGCCAGCCCGCTTGTTCAAAATATCGATGTCGCTGCCTTCGCGGAATTTGCTCAGGACGGTTTCCAGCCGGTCTATTTCCCTGAAGGCTTCCGTGGCCGCTTGTCGGGCGTAATGCTCATCCGCATCCCGGATATGAATTTCGAACCAGGTGTTCATGGCCTCATGCCGAAATGAATGCACTTCTCCCATCCCCATTCACTCGGTTGGAAATTGCCGTTCCCAAAGATTTTTTTCAACCGCGACCAGAAGCAGGACCCCATCCCGCAGACCGCGCATTTCGGTTATATACAATGCTTCATCGATCCGGGCGATTCCCTCGGCATCGCTCAGGGAATAAATCTGAATGGGGGCATCCGATTGCAGTGGCGGGGTCTCCCAATAGCCGACGGCGGTAAAGTGGCGCAGATACCAGGGAAGCGGCCAATACTCGTTTGCCATAATATCAATGCGCATACCCAAGCCATCCGGATGATAACGCGCCAACGTCTCGATTCGATCGACCAATTGAAGGAGATCGGGAGAGGTATGGCTGTAGGCGTAGGGGTTGCGCGAATGGGTGGAATACCTGAAAGCCAAAAGATGTGATTGGTAGAGGGATTGCCCCAGGAATAGAATCAATAGGACGCCCCATGCAAAGCGCATCCAGGGAGCGGACAGTTTTTCAAAGGCGAAGGCCCATCCAACCCCGGCCAGAAGCATCCAACCGGCCAGAATATTTAGGGCCAACCAGGGGGTTTTGTAGCCGATGAAAGAATAGGCGGCAGTGGTGGACAGAACATAAACAGCCAGGAAGGTGTGAAACGAATAACCGGATTCCCCCCTTTCCCCGCGTTTGAAGGAAACCCAAAACCCGACCAATCCCAATAATAGCGCCCAGCCCTCGCCCAGGTAACCCAGGGCGGTCCCCCGGCCCAGGATCAGGCCCAGATAATAATAGAAGGGTTTTTCATGGCCCGGCTCAACCGTGTAGCTGAAATATGTGAGGACGGAATCAATCGGACCCCGCAGATGGGTAAAAAATGCCGAGTAAAAAAGAACCGATACACCCAGGGCACAAAGGACGATTGCCCCTACGGTTTTTAATCCGTCTCCGGAAAAGACCCACCGCGCCTCCTTCTTGAAATTCTTTCCCAAAACGGCAATCAGGGCCAGGCCGGCCGCAGCCAAAACGATAAGCGCCGTCTCGCGAGTGGCGTGCAGTAAACCCAACAGTCCCCCCGTCCACAAAGCCCACTTCAGATCCCGCTTCTCCAAAAACCGCCACAGGGTAAAAAGAAATAGCAGGGTAAAAAGCAGGAACAGAATCTCGTGTATGAAGTACCTGCTGAAATAGATGAACCCGGGAGAAACCGCCATCAGGGCCAGAGCCGCCAAACTGGCACGGAATCCGATCCAGCGTTTGAACAGGCTCACCGAGAAAACACCCAAAACCCCGGCAAGCGCAGTCAGCCACCGCAAACTCACCTCACTGAGGCCTTCACCCGTTACCAACTTGTAGAGTCCGGTGGAAAGCAGGGCCAGATAACGAAGGGACGGGCCATGAAAATGAGTCGGATCAAAGGCGACCGGTTCTCCCTCCAGCATCCGATGAACCATCACTCCGTTTACCGCCTCATCCGCATGCATGGGCTTCTCCTCCAGATGGAAGAACCGCAGAAAGAGGCCGGTCCAGATCAGCAGACCAAATATGACAAAGGCGCTAATCCGCATCGGTCCTGAAATTCGTTGCGAGGGAAGGATAGCCAACGCTTCTATTTGCCCCGGTTCCTGGCCAACCGTTGCGGAGCCTTCAATTCGGTTTCCTGTCCCAAATCCCCCTGATCTTTCATCCATGCCTTCAACCGGGTGCGCAGGGCCGCCAGGATGCCGGAATACTGCTCTTTTCCGGCCAGGTTTACCAGGTTGTCCGGATCGTTCACCACATCGTAAAGTTCCTCGGCCGGGCGAAATGTGTGACGCTCCAGAAGATCCCGGGCATGCTTGTCTCCCGCCTCGGCTTTGGCCACCCAGGATTTAAACCAATCGCTCTTCTCCACAGCGCACTGGAACGGACCGCCGGGATGCAGGTTCAGGATATAGCGGTAGTTGGGCGAACGGACGGTGCGAATCCCAAATGGGCCCCTATTATTTTGGATGCCGAGGGTTGTGTGCTGGCCATAGACGTAGGTTTTGTGTAGATTGGCCTGCCCGAGCAGAACCGGCAGGAAGGATCGCCCGTCCAGTTCATCCGGCAATGTCGCTCCGACAATTTCCAACAGAGTGGGAACCAGGTCGACGTATTCAATAACCGCATCCGTTACACTTCCCGGCTCGATTTTCCCGGGCCAGCGAATGATACAGGCGCTCTTCAACCCATCTTCATAACAGGTCCACTTGGCATGGAGAAAACCATTTCCCTGCTCGCCCAGGGCGATGAAGACAGTATCCTCTTCCAAGCCATATTTTTTAAGCAACCGCATCGCTTCCCCCACCTCTTGGTCAAATACGGTGATCTCCGCCAAATATTTTGAAAATTCTTCTCGCGTCTCCGGCGTATCAATATGGAAAGGTCTCAACTTCTGGGATTCCGGGGGATAATCGGCCGGGTTGCCCCTGTTGTAGGGGGTATGGGGTTCCTTTGAACCGAGAACGAGGCAGAATGGAGTACCCTCTTCGCCGCATTCACGGAACAAATTTTCCACAGCCTCAAAATCGATATTCCCTTTTGAATTGATTCCATCGGGAGAAGGGGCCGAAGAATATTCGAAAGGAAACGCTTCCCGGGGAGCGATGTGGGTCTTCCCCGATAACGCCACTCGATAACCGAGCGGCTTTAGATAGTGCGGGAGCGATTTAACCCCCTCCTTGACATAGGTATGATTGGGGTAAGCGCCCGACTTTACCGGATAAATGCCCGTATAGAGGTTGTGCCTCGTGGGGGAACACATGGGGGCAGCTTGAAAACAGTGGTTGAATTTCAGGCCCTCCCCGGCAAGGGCTTTGAGGTGAGGCGTCTTGGCCTGCCCGCCATATGCCTCGAGGTCCCGGCAT
Organism: Opitutales bacterium; assembly: GCA_965218995.1. Lineage (GTDB taxonomy): Bacteria > Verrucomicrobiota > Verrucomicrobiia > Opitutales > UBA2995 > JAABVD01. The sequence continues at coordinate 599,786 of CBDCML010000003.1, read as the reverse complement.
GTGGCATCGTCCGCCAATATGACCACGATGTTGGGTTTGGCCGAAAGGAAGAACGGGTGGCAAAGAACGGCCCATAAACAAATCTGTAACGTTTTCATGTTATGCTACTTAATAGAATGGGCAAAAATTCTGCCTCATGAGAATGAGCAGGCAAATATCTTTTTGTTCCCCGGAATCATGATCTTGATCGTGATGATAAATTTACCGCGGATTACACGGATGAGCACGGAGGAGGACGCCGGGGGCGCTACCCCCCCACCGAAACCGGCTGGGCTGGTTTCGATTCCCCCTCCAGGGGGGAGCGATTGGCTGGAATGAACTGCAAGGCAGTTCCACCCCAAAGCCCAGTGTCGCGAAGCGCACACTGGGTTGGAATGGATGGATAATGACGAACCCCAACGGGGTTCCACATCGAGCCAATCCCTATTTTGGTGATTATTTGTGGAACCCCGTTGGGGTTCGATGATTGAGTGACCTGTAACCCAGCGTGCGCTTCGCGACGCTGGGCTCTGGGGTTCAACGCCGTTGGCGTATTACGATCAAGATTTACTTCGTGCCTCTTCGTGTACTTAGTGGAGCCAGTTGCTAATTCCCCATTGGCCCCTCCGGCACCCACTGAACACTGAACTCTGACTACTGACCACTTGATTCCTCATGCGCGTCCTTTTTCTGCAGGATCACCTCAGATTGGGAGGGACTGAAAAGAATACCCTGGCCCTGGCCCGGTACGGGGAGGAGCATGGACGGGATACCGGAATATTGGTTTTCCGGCCCGGTGGAGTCCTCACCCCGGAAGCGCCAACCCCATATTATTTCAGGGAATTACAGCCCTTCAATTCGCACATCGATGAGTGGGCTCCGGGGCTTGGGAAGGCTGTAACGGCCTTTGCCCCCGACGCCATTATCTTTATGGGAAAAGTAGCCCATCTCTACCTTCCCCTCCTCAAGAAAAAGTTTCCCAGCGTCCGCCACATTGCCACTTTTCGTTCCAGCCGCTCCCTCTTCACCTACAACTTCAAAGCCTTCCAACAAGCCGACGCCATATTCTGCAACAGCCATTACGCCCTAAAATGGCTGGTGCAGGTCCAGAACCATTCTACGGAAAAAATCGAGGTCATCCACAATGGCTGCCTGCTCACGCCGCCCCAAACTCCTACCGGTCAGCACAAGGGATCCCATCTCCGATTCCTCTGCGTGGCCATGTTTCGGCCCTCCAAAAACCAAAGGGAGTTGCTCTCCATACTCTCATCCCTCCCCCAACGCATTCCCTGGAAATGTACCTTCCTGGGCACCGGGAAAACGCTGAAGGCGTGCCGGCAATTGGCCCGGGTAATGGATCTGGAAGACCGGGTGCGTTTCCGGAAAAACGTCCCGCCGGAATTGCTTTATCCGGAACACGACTTGGCCATGCTCACTTCCTCCGGCAAGGAATCGCTGCCCAATTTCCTGGTGGAAGCACAATGTTTCGGATTACCCGCCATTGCCTATCTGGTCAACGGAGTGGGTGAATGTTTTGCGGAAGGGAAATCCGGATTCGGAATACCCCTGGGGGATCGATCAGCATTTCAGTCCGCCCTCCTCCGCCTGGCGGATAATCCCGACCTGCGAACCAAAATGGGAGAAAACGCCCGCTTGTTCGGGAAGAGCCATTTCGATTTCAGCGAAAAATCGGCCGAGTTTTTCGCCAAACTTGAAGAAGTTGAACCAGGGCCGAAGGGCGTATAGTTTACCAATACCCCGCAAAGCACCGTCGGGGTCATTCCTTGTAATTTTGAAGCCATTCATAAATTCAAGGATTGACCCCTTCCTCCGCAACCCTCCAACAAAAAATAGGATTAATAGCCACAAAAAGCACAAAAATACACAAAATCCAAAATTCCCAATTCCCAATTAAATTTCTCCCCATCCCCAGGCTCAGAATGTACTAACCACAGAGGACTCATCCGCCTTCGCCAAAGGGCTGCGGCGTGACAGGGAGGACACAGAGATTTAGTAAAAGGAATGGTGTGTTTTTGCGTCTTTTGTGGTTATTTTTCCCTTGGCTGACTTCCCCTTGTTCAGCCTTTAGCCTTCAACCCTCAGCCTTTAAATCCCTCTGTGTTCTCTGTGCCCTCGGTGGTTAGTTCTTCCATCATGAGATCATAAGCGTCCTTGATGTTTATTTTTAGTTCTTCCAAGTTTGCGCCTTGGCTGAAAACGCCGGGAACCTCCCGTAGTTTCCCGACATGCCAGCCATCGTCTATCCAAAAATCCAATGTGAAACTTCTAATCATAATCGCCTCTGTTTGTTTGTCGGAATTATCGATACAATCCTGGAAATGACAATAATAGTTGAAACGAATCTGTCAAAACGGTGTAACTGTGGATCAAGGGGTGACGTTATCGGCAAAGATAACATGATAATCAACATCTTCGGGAATATCTCCCAAGCGATTTACCCCACCCCATGTCACTCCTGAAGCGTAGAAGCTCTATTCTCCTCCTTCTCTGGCCCGCAAGCCTGCTGGTTGCTTTCTTCATAGGCCGGCTCAGCCTCCGGGTAGGATCCCCCGAACCCGAACCGTACGCCCTCCCCTCCTCGGATTCGGCAGAAAAAGCTCCCACAGCGAGTGGGAGCGATTCGGCCAAAAGGGGCGGAGAAGATGCTCCAACGGAGGATTCCCTTTTGCCGGGGGAAGGGGAGATCCACCCCCTCGATCAGATGCGCCAGACTATTGCCGAAACCGATGCCCTGAAGCGCCTGGCCCTCTTAGCCGACGCCCTCTCCCGAATGGACGCGGACGACATCGAAGAAGCGCTGACAATTCATGAAATGCTTCCGGACAGTAACGCAAAACGGCAAATGTACAGCATGTTGCTGAACACCTGGGGCAAGCTCGATGGACCAGCCGCCATGGAATACGTCCTCGAAAATAGCGAACAGGATGGAGGACGAGGCCGGGGAGGGCGCGGCGGTCCTGACGGCCCATTTGGCGGGGGGTTAACGCGGGATGCCACATCCGTTCTTTCGGGCTGGGCGGAAACCGACCCGCAAACCGCCGTTCTCTGGGCCGAGGAGAACGGTACGCAAGAACGCGGACGCAACCCGTTCATGCTTGCCGCAATGCAGGGATGGGCCAATAAGGACATCCGCGGCGCTCTCGATTATGCCGTAACGCAAACAAGCGGGGAGGATATTGGCCGAGGCCGCGGAAATGGCATGGAGGGATTCCTCATCAATCGTTTTGTCGGCGAAGACAAGCAGGCTGCTACCCAGTGGGCCCTGTCTCAACACGACCCAGAAGCGAGGGACGCAGCCGTTTCATCCGTAGCCCGCTCATTGGCTGGAGATGATCCGCAGGAGGCGGTTCTCTGGGCCCAAAGCCTCACCGATCCGGCCTCCCGGGCCGAAGCATTGAAGGGCACTGTATCCGGTTGGGCAAGGGAAAGCCCGGTTGAAGCCGTGGAGTGGGCCATGAACCTCGATAACCCGGAGACCTCGGGTGAAGTGGTTCAATCTGCTCTGAATGCATGGGTCCGCATGGACCCCTATGCAGCGGGAGAGTACGTCATCGAAATGGAAACCGGTCAAACCAGGAACACGGCCGCGGCAACGCTTTCCCAGGGCTTGTCCAGACAGGATCCGGAAATGGCCGCGCTTTGGGCCGAATCGATCACCGACCCCAAACTTCAAGCACAAACCGCTCAGTCCGTCTATAATTCCTGGACGCAACGGCGACCGGAAGCTGCGGCCGAATGGGTTGAATCCTCCAACCTTCCGGAGGAGACCAAGCAAGACATCCTGAACCCCAAAAAAAAGAAATAAGCCCTCCTACTTTTTTTCGGGAATCAATTGCCTGAAGTGGGTCTGCCGGTAGTTTCCTCAAACTATGGGTAAGCCAGCGGAAAATGAGTTCATCCGCCTGCGCGGGCTCCGCCAAAACAATCTGAAGGGATTCGACCTCGATTTACCCTTGGGACAACTGATTGTCGTGACCGGCTTGAGCGGGGCCGGGAAATCCTCCCTGGTATTCGAAACCCTGCACGCGGAAGGTCAAAGGCGCTACGTGGAAACTTTCAGCCCTTACACCCGGCAGTTTCTCGAATTGCTCGACCGCCCAAAGCTGGACGGGGTCTCCAATATTCGCCCTTCCATTGCCATCCAACAAAGCAATCCGGTCAAAACCTCCCGCTCTACCGTGGGCACCATGACGGAGTTGACCGACTTTTTCAAAGTCTGGTTCTGCCACGTGGCCCAGCTTTTTGACCCCGCCACGGGCCAACTCGTGGAAGATGACAATGCCCACAACATTTGGAAAAAAACTGATAGGGAACACCAAAGCAAAACCCTCCTCATCACTTTCCCGGTGAAAAGACCGAAGCTCCTCAGTTGGGAAGAGATTCTCCACCCCATCAAGGCCCAGGGTTATACACGGGTCCTGCTTCATGGCGTAATCAGACGCGTCCAATCCATCGACCCCTCCCATCTCGACCTGGGCCAAATTTTTGTTATCCAGGACCGCCTGAAAATTACTTCGCCCAACCGTCACCGGTTTATCGACTCCGTGCAAACCGCCCTACGCTACGGGCAGGGAATAGTCAGGTTATTTGAGACCTCTGGAAAAGAAGTTGGGCGCTATGCCTCCGGCCTGCGTTCACCGGCCAACGGCAAGACTTTCCGGCCGGCCACTCCCCCCCTGTTTTCCTTCAATTCGCCCATTGGGGCATGTCCGCAATGCCGGGGCTTCGGCCGCATAATCCAGGTGGATTTCGGGAAGGCCATTCCCAATGGGAAACTCAGCATCGACCAAGGCGCCATCAAGGCATGGCAGGGGGCGGTTTACGGGGAAAGCAAAAAGGACCTCCTGGTTTTCTGCAAAAAGGAGAATATCCCCACCGACATACCCTTTGAGGACCTGACCCGGGAACAGAGCGATTTCGTTATTAAGGGGGATCCGAACTACGGGAAAATGGGCTACAAGTGGCCCCGGGCCTGGTACGGTTTGAAAGGATTCTTCCGGTGGTTGGAAACCAAGGCCTACCGCATGCACGTCCGGGTATTCCTGTCGCGTTTCAGGTCCTATACCCAATGCCCCGGTTGCGGGGGCGCCCGCCTCCAGCCCGAAGCTCTCAATTGGCGGTGGCGCGGCCACACCCTTCCAAGCCTTTACACCCTTCCCATTCAGGAGTTGCGGCCTCTGCTCCGGGAAAACTTCAAAAAAACCGGCGATCCACGGGTGGATCTGGCCTTTGAATCCATCCTTGCCCGGTTGTCTTACCTCGATCAGGTCGGCCTGGGTTATTTGACCCTCGACCGCACTTCACGAACCCTTTCCGGCGGCGAGGTTGAACGGGTAAACCTTACTTCGTGCCTCGGCGCCTCCCTGGTCGATACGCTCTTTGTTCTGGATGAACCATCCATTGGGCTTCACTCCCGCGACATCGACCGGTTAATCGCCATCCTGCGTCGCCTGACCGATCTGGGCAACACGGTGGTGGTGGTCGAACACGATGAATCCATTATCCGCGCCGCCGATCACGTCCTGGAAATTGGTCCCAAACCCGGGACCGGGGGCGGTCGACTCGTTTTCCAAGGTCCCTTCAAAGAACTGTTGCATGATCCGGATTCCATTACCGGACAATACCTGTCGGACCGGCGCTCCATTCCCCTTCCCGAAATCCGGCGAACCCTTCCGGCGCCCCCGGGCAAATCCCCCGCCGCCTATCCGCAACTCAGTTTCCGGAACGTATCCAAACACAATATCGACCGGCAAAATTTTCAAATTCCCCTGCGATGTCTGGTCTGCCTCACCGGGGTGAGCGGATCGGGCAAATCCACTTTGTTGGATAACGTCATCTATCAAAACCTGCGTCAGAAAGGCGGGGTCCTGGTGAATGATCCTGCCGCGGTAGAATCTCTCGATTGTCCGGAAACATTTTCGGATATCGTCCTGGTAGACCAGGGTCCGGTCAGCAAAACGCCTCGCTCCAACCCCCTGCTCTTCGTCAAGGGTTGGGATGAGGTTCGCAAATTGTTCGCCGCAACCGAGGAGGCGGTTACCCAGGGCTTTACCAAGGCCTACTTCTCCTTTAATAGCGGCGATGGCCGATGCGATCATTGTTCAGGGCTCGGTTACGAACGAGTGGAAATGCAATTTTTGTCCGATGTTTTCGTCACCTGTCCCATTTGTCAGGGAGAACGGTTCAAACCGGAAATCCTCGCAATCAAATGGCAGGGAAGATCCATTTCGGAAATTCTTCGTTTAACCGTGGCTGAGGGACTGGATTTCTTTGCCGGACAACGGCGCCTGAGGACGCGTCTGGAAGCTCTCCATGCCGTGGGACTGGGCTATATCACCCTGGGGCAACCGCTCAACACCCTGTCCGGGGGAGAATCGCAACGCCTCAAACTGGTCAAATATTTTTCCCAGGTCCAGGGCGCCGGGAGGGCCGCCCTTCTCCTTCTGGACGAACCGACCACCGGATTGCACAAACACGACGTCAAGCGGTTGATAGGTGTTCTCCACAAACTGGTGGATCGCGGACACAGCGTCATAGTGATCGAGCACAATCTGGATGTGGTCAAAAGCGCCGATTGGATAATCGAACTGGGGCCCGAAGCCGGCGCCCTGGGCGGAAGGGTCATCGCCCAAGGCACCCCGGAACAGGTCGTCAAAAAGGAAATTCCCTCCCGGCCGTTTCTGCTGCGGGAGCTGAATCGAAGCGGTAACGGTCGATACGGAGTCAATCCAGCGGGGTTGCTCGTGGCTGAGGCGTCGACTCATTCCGTCCCTTCCTCAGGCCCGCCTCTCGCCACCCCTACCCCCGCCGTAGACGGGTTGCAAATTCTCGGAGCCCGACAGCACAATTTAAAGAACGTATCCCTGACTATTCCCCACAATGAAATCTCGGTTGTCACCGGGGTTTCCGGATCCGGCAAATCCAGCTTGGCCTTCGATATCGTCTTCGCAGAAGGCCAACGTCGTTTTCTGGAATCGACCTCGGCCTATGCCCGACAGTTTGTCGAACAGTTGCCGCGGCCCGAGGTCAATGACCTGCGTGGAATAGCGCCAACCGCCGCGATCGAACAGAGGGTCTCTCGAGGCAGCCGCAAATCCACTGTGGCCACCATTACCGAAGTGGCCCAATACCTGCGGCTGCTCTATGCCCGATTGGGAACTCAGCATTCCCCTCTATCGGGACGTCCCGTCATTTCGCTGACCCATTCCGCGCTGGTTGGGCATCTGGAGAAGTTGCTGGAACAACCGAAACTGAAAAGGGCCAGCCACCTCTACCTGGCCGCCCCACTCGTCCGGGGTCGCAAGGGCCATCACCAGCCCATCGCCGATTGGATCGCCAAACAGGGCTTCGACCTCATGCGGGTGGATGGACGGTTCATCGAAGTGGAAAGGTTTAAGAAACTTTCCCGTTACCAAGAGCACGATATCGAGGTAGTTTTAGCCGACCTGGGCCGGGATAGCCCGTCCGCCCCACCCCGCTCCAATCCATGGAAAAGCCGCAATGGCGCAGTCGATTTGTCCCAACTCCTCAAAACCGCCCTTCAACTCGGAAAGAAATCGGCCATGCTATTGGATTCCCCAGGCGAGATACTCACCTGGCTTTCAACCGAACGCGTAGACCCCGACACCGGCCAAGCCTATCCGGAGCTGGATCCCAAGCACTTCTCCTGGAACAGCTCCAAGGGATGGTGTCCGGAGTGCAATGGCAACGGCGACCTCTGGCGCAAGAGAGATGGTCGGTCGGCCCACCGCAAATGGTTTCCGGAAACTTGCCGGGTTTGTGGAGGAGAACGGCTGAATACCTTGTCGCGCCACGTGTATATGGACTTTAAAAGCGGGCCATCCCTGACCCTCCCCCAACTGCTCAAACTTCCCCCCGGAGCATTGTCGACCAAGCTGAGCGATTTGAAACTGGACGACCGGGGAAAGGCAGTGGTGGTGGACATTCTTCCCCAGATTCTAGAGAGATTGAACTTCATGGGGCAAGTCGGCCTGGATTACCTCGGCATGGATCGTCCCAACGCCACTCTGTCAAACGGCGAGGCCCAGCGTGTTCGCCTGGCCGCCCAACTCGGCTCCAATTTGTCGGGCGTTCTCTACGTGCTGGACGAGCCCTCCATCGGCTTGCACGCCCGGGATAATATGCGCCTCATCGAGTCCCTTAAAGACCTCAAATCGCGCGGCAATACCCTGTTAGTGGTGGAACATGACGAGGCAACCATGGAACAGGCAGACCGCATCATAGATCTGGGACCGGGTGCGGGCATCCACGGCGGAGAAGTTTTGGCCAATGGTTCATTGTCGGAAATCCTCGACACGGCCGGGTCCCTGACCGGTCAGTATCTCAAGCGCGGCATCCCCCACCCCATGCGAGGCTGTTACCGCAAATTGCCCAAACCCTACCGCCCCAGGAGCCGCAAACCACAGAACTGGCTGGTCCTGAAGAAGGCCCGGCTCAGAAACCTCAAAGGGGACGATCTGCTCCTTCCCCTCAATAAACTGATCATGGTCGGTGGTATCTCCGGGGCGGGTAAATCCACCCTGATTCGCGACCTGCTGCGTCCAGTGGTGGACTTCGCCCGCCGGAAAAACAGCGACAAATTAAACGAATCGGATTTTTCCCACACCGAGGAACTCCCCAACACCCACCCGGGAAAGCCGTTCCAGCAATTGATCAACGGAGCGGTTTTCCGCTCCGTCATCGAAGTCGACCAGAATCCCATAGGCAAAACGCCGCGATCGACTCCCGCCACCTACATGGGGGCCATGGATAACATCCGCCGGTTTTTTGCCGCTATCCCTACCGCCAAAGCCCGCGGCATGAATGCCAGCGCCTTTTCCTTCAACACCCGTCACGGCCGCTGTGAACCCTGCAAAGGTCTGGGACACATTAAACTGGAGATGAATTTTCTGCCCAACGCCTACATGACTTGTGAGGATTGTGGCGGGTCACGCTACGGACCGGAGCTAAACGACATCCGTTGGAAAGGCAAAACCATTGCCGATATTTTACAAATGACCTTCGAGGAAGCGGCAGAATTTTTTAATTCGCACCGTCAGTTGGGCGATCTGCTTTCCCTCATGGCCCAAACCGGACTGGGTTACCTGACTTTGGGCCAAAGCAGCACCACCCTTTCGGGGGGAGAAGCGCAGCGGCTGAAACTGGTCCGGGAACTGGCTAAAGGCCTGCCCAGCTTCCGGGACAAATCCCGCGGCGTAAAATTTCAGAATCTCTATATTCTGGAAGAACCCACCATCGGCCTGCACCTGAGTGATTGTGAAAGACTCATACTCCTCCTGCACCAGTTGGTGGACCAGGGCCATACCGTAATCGTCATCGAACACCACCTGGACCTTCTGGCTGAAGCCGATTACCTGGTCGAAATCGGGCCCGAAGGCGGAGACAAAGGCGGCCACATACTCTACCAGGGAACGGTCGAGGGCCTTTTACAATGTGAAAACAGCCCCACCAGACCCTACCTTAAAAAGAAAGTTGGTTAGTCGACCAGCAACACCCGAAGGCGGCTAAACAGGCGGGTGGAAAGCGGCAACTTTACCACGAAATTTTCCGGGGTCTGCTCCATAATTACTCCATCTTCACCGTCGACCAATTGATCCCACTGGGACGAACTCAGGTCATCGGAAGTCTCGGCAAAAACCTCGATTTCGGCACAGGGCCTGAGTGCGGGGAACGTTAACACGCGATAGGGGGTTGCCTGGATGGTCTCAATCGAAATTGCTGGAATCTGGCCCGTATCCGGCATTTGAGGCTCCAGGTCAAAAACAAACTCCAGGAGATTGGGCAGCGCGTCACCATCCGGATTGCTCAACGTTCCAGCTGCTTCCGCGGTTGGATCGTCAAAATGGTTTTCGGTCCAGACTTGCAGGGCGGGCCCCGATTGCACCGTGACGAAGGCAGAAGCATCGTTCGGTCCGGGGGCGATTGCTACATTGTTATTTTTCCTCACCACCACCCGGTACCTACCTTCAACTTCCGACGTCACATTGGACATGGAGTAGACCCGGGAAGTTGCTCCAGCGATGCCCGTAAACCCCGAAGTGTCAATCGTTTGCCTTTCCCACTGAAAAGTAGCGCCGGTTGCATCGGCCAATTGCACCTCCAACCTCAGCCTACAACCAGCCACTACCCTTTGACTGACCGGTATCCGGGTGATTTGGGGACCGGACAAGGAAATGTCGAAATCCAGATCCAATTCCCGAATGGGTGCCGTAGGCACTCCCCAGGTCAGCACTCTGAGCTTGACCGGATAGGTGCCCGCCTGGTTGGGAACTCCAGAAAATAACACCGTCCCATTAGGCACCTCTCCATCGCTGTCCTGATTGGTCTCAATTCCGGGCGGAAGGTCGCCGAGAATTTCCACTTTTCTGGGAGTAGCTCGTTCCGCCTGAATGGCCACCGCCATACGTTGGCCGACCACTCCCTCGACACTTCCCGTTACCTGGAAATCCCCGGTTGCCCCCGTAACGGTATTATAAGCGCCCAGCGAGACGGCCGAGGTGATAAATACCTTGGCCACGTGCAACACCCGGGGCGCCAGGGCAAATTCCACCTCGACCAGGGATTTGAGCAAGGGCGTCCTCTGCAAGAACAGACATAGGGCTATCCCAGGCCAGGTCAGAGTGAGTTTTGCGGGGTAATATTTCATCAGACTAGGAACCGGGTCAGACCATCGCCAGTATCCCCGATTCAATGGCCAGCCGGTGAAACGGGTCAAACGTCGATTTTTTCTCGGACACAGAAAAGTCAACGTTTGACCTGAAAAGCCCTTAGTCAAGGGGGGTCATTGAGGGGATAAGAAACGGTGTCCCTCGGGATTATTTTTTGTAATCGTGCATGTTAATGCGGGATTTAAGAATTGACCCCCTTCTACGAAGACTTGAACCCTTTGTGACCTTAATTTGAATGCCCCTAGCAAAAAAAGATTATGACCCATATCACTGATATCCACGGCCGTGAAATTATCGATTCCCGGGGCAACCCTACGGTGGAAGTCGATGTCGAATTGGAATGCGCCGTCATCGGTCGCGCCGCCGTTCCCTCAGGGGCCAGCACCGGAGTAAACGAGGCCATCGAGTTGCGGGATGGCAACTTGGCCGAGGAAGATCTGCCGGATGGGCTAAAGGGCGGAGGACGCTACCTCGGAAAAGGGGTCCTAAAGGCTGTCGAAAACGTCAATTCGGTAATTGCCCACGAACTGCTGGGGCACGATGCCGTTGACCAGACCGGAATCGACAAGGCTTTACTGGCTCTGGACGGCACCGCCAACAAAAGTAAATTGGGCGCCAATGCCATACTTGGCGTATCCATGGCCACAGCAAAAGCCGCGGCCCGGGCTCTCGGTCTGCCCCTCTACCGTTACCTGGGTGGCATCAATGCCAAGGTACTCCCCGTTCCCATGATGAACATCCTCAACGGCGGAGCCCACTCCGATGCGCCCATCGACATCCAGGAATTTATGATCGTGCCCAAGGGCGCGACTTCGTTCCGGGAGGCCCTGCGCATGGGAGCGGAAATCTTCCACGCCCTCAAAGGCGTTTTGAAAGCCAAGAATTTGTCCACCGCGGTGGGCGACGAAGGCGGTTTCGCCCCAAATCTCGCCTCAAACGAGGCCGCTCTGGAAGTTATCGCCGCCAGCGTGAAGAAAGCGGGCTACAAACTGGGGAAGGAGATCTTCCTCGCCCTCGATGTCGCATCCTCCGAATTTTACGACGGCCAGACCGAGCGATACGTCTTCTCCAAATCCGATGGATCCAGGAAAAACTACCGGGAAATGGTCGCCTTCTTGCAAGACTTGCAATCCAGGTATCCCATCCTTTCCATCGAAGACGGATGCGATGAAAACGACTGGACGGGTTGGAAATACATGACCGATGAAATGGGAGACACCACCCAACTGGTAGGAGACGACCTTTTTGTTACCAACACCGCCTTCCTCAAAAAAGGCATCGATATGGGGGTGGCCAACTCCATCCTGGTAAAAGTGAACCAGATTGGATCTTTAACCGAAACCTTCGACGCGGTGGAAATGGCCCACAAGAACCAATACACCGCGGTAATTTCCCACCGCTCCGGTGAGACCGAGGACACCACCATCGCAGACATCGCCGTGGCCACCAATGCCGGTCAAATCAAAACCGGTTCCCTTTCCCGCAGTGATCGCATCGCCAAATACAATCAACTGCTCCGCATCGAGGAGGAATTGGGAAGAAACTCGGTATACGGCGGCGCTTTGGGGGAAAATTTATCCGGCCGTGGCGAGGTTTCCTAACGAAAAAAGCTTATGCATCCACAACTATACCTCTGGTTAACAGTCATACATCTTGTTTCGGTTATCGCCTACGCCGTCAGTCTATTTTATTTGCCGAGAATTCTCGTCCACATAGCCGAGGGCAAGGCGGAGGGCCAATCGGTGAGCCGACTCTTTATCATGGCTGGCAAATTGTTCAGGTTCGGCAATGTCATGTTGGTCATAGCCCTCGTAACCGGACTATGGGTGGCTTTGGCATTGGGCTTCTTTTCGGGGCAGGGCTGGCTGCACGCAAAACTGGCCCTGGTGTTCTTGTTCTTCTGCTACAACCACATGACTTTCGGGATGGTCAAGAAGGCCGAACGGGGAAAGTTGACCTGGTCTTCCAAGGCACTGCGGTGGTTCAACGAAATTCCCCTCATCGCCCTCATCGCCATTGTCTACCTGGTTGTAGCCAAACCATTTTAAACCCAGGCAAAAGAAAAATGGCCACCGGAATCCGCGTCTGCGAGATTTTCCAGTATGGGCCAAGCTAATGGGGTGTCCTGTGGTGATTAATTTAAAGGACGCCGCACAAAATCCTAAAACCGATAAACGGCGCTGACGGAACCCTGTCGGGGACTGGCCGGCACGGAAGGAATTTCTTCAAAGCGACTGTCCCACAAGTTTTCCACGGCCAGGCTGAGTTCCAGACCTTCTACCGACTCGGGGAAATAGAACAGCCCCAAAGACGATATCACCGCCTCGTCTACTCCGTTGGAACGCAGGGAGTTTTTCTCCTGCATGCGCAGCTCGTTGTCGGAACGAATTTCCAACCAAGGGGTCCACTGGTAAACAAATGCCAGGGTCAGGCGATGCCGGGCAAAATTGAGCGCGTAAAAACTGGCGTCGACCAGCGCGTCGCCGTAATCCTCGGACTTGGAGAGCATGGTGTAACCAGCCACCACCCGGCCCCGATCGAAGGAGAGTTGGCCCAACAGTTCCACCCCGGTGGTTTCAATGTCCACGTGGTTTGCCGTGCGCCCGAATACCCCCTCGGTAAAGGTCCAGTCGACCAGATCCCCGTCATCCCGCCGGAACACCGCCCCCTGTAGGACATAACGCTCCCCTTGGGTACGGTAACCCACCTCCCTATTCCGGGAAGTCTCCCGTCCCAGGTTCTGGTTGCCCCTGAAGAGCCCACCGCTGGGATTGGAGGCGATGGCGGTGTAGCCCGGCACCTGAGTCGCCTCGGAAATATCCAGGTAAATTTGCCATGACCGGTCCATGGAGGGAGGAGCATGGTAAGTTAATTTAAAGACGGGGGAGGTCTTACCGGATCCGCGGTTGTTGTCATCGCGAACCACTCCACCTAGAACCGTCCACTCCCCATTACCCGTGGCGTCGAATGAAGTCTCGGCCATTGCTCCATATTTAAAATAGGAACGACTGGTGAAGTCTCCGAAGGTGAGCGAGGTCGATTCAATGACGTCGTCCACCCACTCCACTTTCCCCGTCAGGACCCAATCATGGAGAAGCCAAAATCCTTCCGCCGCAATGTCCCCTACCCTGCTTTCATGCTCAAAGGGATTGAACGCGCCCGGATTGCGGCGATCGAACTCGTAATCGTCCTTATGCCGTCGGTAATATCCGCTGAACTGTAATCCAAAATCTTCGCCTTCAATGGAATGATTGAGGAAAAGCAAGTTTGTCTCAAGATCCTCGGTCTCCGGCACACCAAAAGGGGTGTACATATTGGGCCATCCAAAAAACTTTGTTTGATAACCGTAAAAAAAATCGGTCTGGGATCGGTCATTGGACAATTGAAACCTTCCGCTGATACGGTCGAAGAGATGATCTCCATTGGCAATGGCGCCATCCGATTCAGAGTGGGCAACCTCCACGTCAAACCCGTAATTCCGATCTCCGGCTCCAACCGTATGGGCGCCGTAGGCCCGTCCAAAAAAGAGACCGGCCTCACCCAAGCCGAGAGCAAGTTCCTGCAAAGGCCGAATCGGTTGCCAACCGAATTGCACCGAACCGACGCCGGAGTTGAATCCGGCAAAGGCGTTCTCCGACCCGGTGAGGATGCGTGGGGAAGCAATCATGTTGGGCGCCACGGGGATCTCGGCAAAGTAATGCCCGGTCTGCGGGTCGAACAAAGTAGCGGCTCCCAGCATAAAACCGGTATTTTCAAATATACCGCCCCGAATAGTTACATCACCCTGACTCTCTACGGAATTGCGCGACTGAACATCGACCAACGGCTCAAATTTCAGGGCGGAAACCGGCATGCTGAACGTGGAAAGGGACTCCTCCAATGCAATGCGCTGGCCGGAGGTTTCATGGGGAGCCAACTGAACCAATGGCAAATCGGAATCGTCCTCCTGAGAGTAGAGTCCCCATTCGAAACCGGGACTCGCCATTGCGATCAAGGTTATTATGGGCCTGAGTTCCATGCAAACTCGATGACTTGATGACGAATTTCCCAGTTAAGGCAAATTTATTGTTAGCGGAAAGATCCCCTACCAATATTTCCTGAAAATCCTTATATGGGTATTAATTCTCCATGCAAACTTTCAGCTCCATCGAACACGTCATCTGGGATTGGAACGGAACACTGGTAGACGACGTCCAATTGTGCGTCGACGTGATCAACCGAATACTGCACCAGCGGGACCTTCCCAGGACCACGGTCCGGCAGTACAGGGAAGCCTTCGATTTTCCCGTCATCGATTACTACCGCAAATTGGGTTTCAACCTGAAAAAGGACAGCTTTGAGGACCTCACCCATGAGTTTATCAGTGCTTACGAAAGGAAGCGCTGGTCATTGAAACTCCATTCCGGAGCTAAAGAGGCCCTCCAGGTTTTTCAGCGCAACCGGATTCCTCAATGTATGCTGTCGGCTGCCAACCAAGAGTCACTCCTCTCAAATCTTGGCCAACACGGCATAACCTCCTATTTCAAGTCCATTCTCGGTTTGGACCATCATTTCGCCGATGGGAAATTTCAGCTCGGGAACAGGTGGATAAGAAAGAATCACCTGGAAAAAGAAAAAATTCTCTTTATCGGCGATACCCTTCATGACCTGAAGGTAGCACGGGCGATGGGGGTAAGGTGCATCCTGGTGGTCACCGGGCACAACTCCGAAAGCAGGTTGAAAGCCCACCATAATGAAGTGGTGGGCAATCTCCACGAGGTTTTGCAAAGATTTAATTTTTAGTGGACAAATCCCCTGAGACGGTTCCCTTTTTGTGCCATGGGAAAATCCGGTAAGAATCCATTCCACTTTGGCAACCCGTTGGTAAACCTAATTTTTACCGCTTTGGCCTTCCTGTTTTTTCTCTGGATCCTTCGACCCCATGTTCCGGCCCAAAGCGAGATCAACCGCTGGATTTTCGCAACTTTGCCGGCCACCGCCTTGACTCTCACCTTTTACCTCTGCCTGGCCATGTACCGGGTGACGGTCAACGACTATAAGAAAAAGAAGAAAAGGTAAAATAATGGCGGACATTCCTGTCCGCCATTATTTCAATGAGGCGGGTAAGAAAACCCGCCCTCCGTTATTTGAATCCGTGTTCATCCGTGAAACCTGTCCTGCCGTAGCCTCTTGACCTGCGTAGCGTTGCGAAGCACGGTTTAGGCGAAGCGGGATCCGTGGTCTCATTCCTCAGGGAATTTCGATCACGATCACGATCATGATCAAGATCACGATAAATCTTTGTGCCTTTGTGCCTCTCCCCCATTCCTAATTCCTAATTCCTCATTGGCGCCCCTCGGCGCCTCCCTCCTCCTCTTCGGCGCCACTATCCGCTTCACCCGCTGATTCATCCTCGGCCGATTTGTCCAATTCGGGGTCATAGTCCTTGTGATCGGCCTCGAAATCGTAGTAATCATCCTTTTCCCACTTGCCGAATTCGGCTTCGTATTCCCGCTTTCTTTTGCGTTCTATGAAACCGGCTACGATAACGGATCCCTCGTAAAGCAGCCACATGGGCACCGCCATGAGCAGTTGGGTAAAAGGATCGCCCGTTGGGGTGATGATTGCGGCCAGGACAAAAAATCCAACTACGGCGTAGCGCCTTACATTCCTGAGCTGTTGCTGATTGAGAATTCCCACATAAACCAGGAGGGAAATGGCCAGGGGAAACTCGAAACTCAGACCAATGCCCAAAACCATCCACAATAATAAACTGATATAACGGTCGGCCCGCCAGATGAGTTCCAGGCCCAGCAGTTTATTCAGGTAAATGGAGACGTTGAGGGCGGCGGGAATCAGGACGAAATAGCTGAATAGACATCCCAAAGAAAACAAAATGAGGCCGACGAAACAACCCGGCAAAAGAACGCGCTTCTCTCTCACATTGAGGCCGGGCGCCACAAATGTAGAGGCAAAATAAAGGATAAAGGGGGAAGCCAACGAAACCCCACCCATGAATCCCAACTGAAAAAGAAAGGAAAATACCCCGAAGGGCCCCGTTGTGACCAGGGCTTCGGTAACCCCATGGTTGGCCATGGCCGTTTCCAGGGGGGCGCGCAGGAATTCGTTGATTTTTTTGAAGAAGACGGCCACCACGAGGATAGCCAGAAAGAAGGCCACCGCCGATTTGAACAAAACGTGCCGAAGCTCCTCCAAGTGCTCCAGAAACGTCATTTGAAGCTCCCCCGACTTCTCCAGATCCTCGTTTTCACCCGGTTTCATTTCCGTAACTTCTTCGATTCGTATCCTGATTCACAAACATGTTGCGCCTACGACGGCAACCCCGGAGTTTTACCGGATCAGGGCGGAGTTTCCGACAGATTCTTAACCATTGACAGAAAAAATTCATTTTGTTCAATTGCGGCCTTTCTTAATCGGGCTACCCCCGAATTAACGCTTGTTAACCCAAAATCGATTAAATCATGGCTAATAGCGTCAGCAATCAACCGGCCAGCCCGCCGGAACCCAAATCAAAGGAGACGGGCCTGTCCAATCCGGTGAAATACATTTACGACTTCGGGACAACAACCGACGGCAAAGGAAGCCAAAAGGACCTCCTCGGAGGAAAGGGAGCCAACCTGGCCGAAATGAGCCGCATCGGGTTGCCCGTGCCACCCGGATTCACCATCTCCACCGAAGTTTGCACCTACTTCTATCAAAACGACCTGAAGTATCCGCCTTCCCTGGAAAGCGATGTGCTGGCCTCGGTGCGCCTGATTGAAAAGCAGCAGGGGAAAAATTTCGGGGATGCCAGCGATCCCCTTCTTTTTTCGGTGCGTTCGGGGGCGCGCGATTCCATGCCCGGAATGATGGATACCATCCTCAACCTGGGGTTGAACGATGAAACGGTAGAGGGTCTGGCCGCCAAATCGAACAATCCACGTTTCGCTTACGACTGCTACCGCCGGTTTATTCAAATGTATGGTGACGTCGTCATGGGGGTACAACCAGAATCCGAGCATGTGCACGAACCATTCGACGAGGTCATGGACGAACTGAAAAAAAGTGTCGGAGTCCAGCGGGACAACGACCTCACTGAGGAAAACCTCCTCGAGCTTATCCAACGTTTTAAGGACCTCATAAAAAAGCGCACTAATTCGGAGTTTCCCCAGGACGTTTGGCAGCAACTCTGGGGAGCGGTGGGAGCCGTATTCAGCTCTTGGAATAACGACCGGGCCCTGGTCTACCGCCAGCAATACCATATCCCGGCCGAGTGGGGAACGGCGGTCAATGTGCAAACCATGGTTTTTGGCAATCTGGGCGACACCTCCGGCACCGGCGTGGCCTTCACCCGGGATCCTGCCAACGGTGAAAAAGTGTTTTACGGAGAATACCTTATCAATGCCCAGGGGGAGGACGTCGTCGCCGGGGTGCGCACCCCCAAACCCATCGCACAACTGGCCCGGGAAATGCCCAAATCCCACGCCGAACTGGAGGAAGTCCAGACCAGATTGGAAGAACATTTCCGGGACATGCAGGACTTCGAATTCACCATCGAGGAAGGCAAACTATATATGCTGCAAACCCGCAACGGCAAACGCACCGGCTTGGCCGCAGTGCGCATCGCGGTTGAAATGGAGAAGGAAGGCCTGATGACCATCAAATCGGCCGTTACCAAAATCCCGGCCGATTCCATATCCAGCCTGCTGGTGCCCATTTTCGATGAAAAGAGCCGCCGGTCGGCCAAAAAAATCGCCTCCGGTCTGCCTGCTGGTCCTGGGGCAGCCTCCGGCAAGGTTGTATTCTCCTCCAGCACGGCGGAACGATTGACCAAGCACGGAACCAAGGTGGTGCTGTGCCGCGTGGAAACTACCCCGGAAGATCTTCGCGGAATGATCGCCTCCGAAGGAATCCTGACTTCGCGCGGCGGGGTTTCCTCCCACGCCGCCCTGGTGGCCCGCCAGATGGGCAAGGTTTGCGTATGCGGAGCCCAGGAGGTGCAAATCAACTACGAAAACCGAAGCTTCAGGGCTGGCAACACAGTTCTACACGAAGGCGACTTCATCTCCATCGATGGCACTACCGGGGAAATATTCGCCGGTCACCTGGATACGGCGCCCTCGGAAGTTTCCCAGGTCCTCTCAGGCGAATTGAACCCCCAAAAAAGCTACACCTACACCCTTTTTGAAACCGTCATGAATTGGGCGGACCGCTATCGGGAGCTCCGGGTGCGCACCAACGCCGATACACCCGAACAAGCCAAAATGGCGGTGTCATTGGGGGCGGAAGGCATCGGCCTCTGTAGAACCGAGCACATGTTCTTTGAAGGGGACCGCATCAACTATATGCGTCAAATGATTTTGGCGGGGGATGGAGATGAACGCAAAGCGGCCCTGAAAAAACTCCTCCCCTTCCAACGAAAAGACTTCGTCGGCCTGTTCAAGGCCATGAATGGCTATGCCGTCACCATTCGCCTGTTAGACCCGCCTCTGCACGAATTCCTTCCCCAGGACGACGCAAGCCGTCGCGCCTTGGCCGATACCCTGAATGTTTCCCCCGAGGTTATTATCGACCGTGTCAAGAACCTGCACGAACAAAACCCCATGCTGGGTCACCGGGGATGCCGGCTCGGCATCTCCTATCCGGAGATCACCGAAATGCAGGCCCGGGCCATTTTCGAAGCGGTCGCTCAGGTGACCGATCTGAAGCCCGCCGTAAAGGTCCTTCCCGAGGTAATGGTTCCCCTGGTGGGATTCGCCGACGAATTGAAAAATCAGGTTAAAATCATTCATGAGGTGGCCGCCGATGTCATGGCCAGGAAGAATGTGACCTTCAATTACCTGGTCGGAACCATGATCGAAGTGCCCCGCGCCGCCCTGAGAGCCGATGAAATTGCTGAAACTGCCGAATTTTTCAGTTTCGGCACCAACGACCTGACCCAAACTACCCTTGGAATGAGCCGCGATGATTCCGGTTCCTTCCTGCCCGATTACAAAGACCTGGAAATTATCAACCAGAATCCATTCGCCAGTATTGATCAAGCCGGGGTGGGCAAACTGGTGGAATTGGCTTCGGAAAAAGGCCGAGCCAAGAGCAAGGGTTTCAAATTGGGTATATGTGGAGAACATGGAGGCGATCCAACCTCCATCGCCTTCTTCCACAAAACCGGGTTGGATTACGTCAGTTGCTCTCCTCCGCGAGTACCCGTGGCCCGTCTGGCTGCCGCCCAGGCCGCCCTGGCCCAGGTATGATGGACCCTTACTGCAAAAAGAGTCAGGCCCCGTCGGGGTCAGTTGTCTTAGAAAAGTGTATGAAGCACCGCGTAATACAGTTTTTTTGACCTGACCCCTTTTTCCGTGCACGAAGGCTTACAGAAGGCATAACTTTTTACGTTTTGACCCCATGAACCCTCGCCTCCTACAACCTCAGGTCGCAGGAAAATTGAACCGATTGCTTTGACCTGGGCGGAAAAATCATCCATGGTCAGCCAGAACGATGTTTGAGGTAAGGGATAGGCCGAAAATGGTCCAGCGGGCCCTTTTGGTCGGTATCGGCCAACCCTCACAGAACGGGGACGACGTATCCAATATGCTCCTGGAACTCGCCGCCCTGGTCGAGACCCTGGACATTGAAGTGATGGAAACCATGGCCATTACCATCCGTAAACCGCATCCGCACTTTTTCATCGGCCGGGGAAAAGCCCAATCCATCATGAATCACGCCAAGGCCGAAAACTACGACTGCATCGTTTTCGATCATGCCCTCACTCCGGCCCAACAGCGAAACTGGGAAAAGGAATCCCGACTCTGTGTCATCGACCGCACGGAAGTCATTCTCGATATTTTTGCCCGCCGCGCCCAAACCCGCGAAGCAGTCGTGCAGGTGGGACTGGCCCGCATGGTCTACAGCCTGCCCCGCCTGACCCGGGCCTGGACCCATTTGAGCCGACAAAGAGGCGGAGGGAGCAAAATGCGCGGTCAGGGGGAAACCCAGTTGGAGGCCGACCAACGCATCGTGCGGGATCGCATCGCCTCCCTCAAGAAGCGTCTCAAAGTTATCCGCAACCAACGCAAGACCCAGCGGAAACGAAGGATGAAGAAACCCTTACCTTCCGCCGCCATCGTCGGTTATACCAACGTGGGGAAATCTTCCCTCCTCAACTGCCTTACCGGAGCCAATATTCAGGCCGAAAATAAACTGTTCGCCACCCTCGACCCGACCACCCGCCAATTCCTCCTGCCTTCGGGACAGAAACTGCTCCTCACCGACACGGTCGGTTTCGTTCGCAAACTCCCCCATAACCTGATCGAGGCTTTCAAGGCCACCTTGGAAGAGGCCGTAGTAGCCGACTTTCTCCTTCACGTCCTCGATGTTTCCAACCCGGAGGTGGAGAGACATATTCAAACAACCATGAGGGTCCTCAAGGAATTGGGAGCCGATGAAAAACCCATCCTCACCGTCTTCAACAAGGTGGATATCTGCCGGGACGCATTTTTCATGCAACGACTCCAACTCCAATACCCAAAGGCCGCCTTCGTCAGCGTTCGGGAAAACAGGGGTATGGGGAAGCTGGTCCAAGGCATGGACGACCTGCTCGAATCCAAAACGGTTTACGCCGAATTCGTCTTTCCCTTTGACCGCTACGACCTGGTCGCTCAACTACACCAGGCCGGGTGCGTAAAGGAAGAAAAAACCAGGGACGAAGGCGTATTTATCGCCGGCCACATTCCCCCGGATCTGCGCAACCACGTGCAAGATTTCCGCCTGAACGGCTCAGATAATCGCACTTCGTCGACCCCGAAAAAGTCATAAGGGCGAGAAGAATCAGAATTAGGAATTTTGGGATAGAGAAATGGACACTGGCAAAGGCGCAAGGAAGGCAGAGATAGGAAGAGAGAAGGTTTAAGATATTTTAACAACGTTCCAAAAATCTCAGACATCATCCGTGCCCATCCGTGTAACCTGTCCTTGCGTAGCCTTTAGGCGAAGCGGGATCCGTGGTCAATTCCTAAAGAGCAGGCTTCCACTCGGGTATGCCAACTTCCTTCAGTTGCTTTTCATACCGCACCACCTGAGGTTGAACAGGGGAATAGGGAACCTCCTCATTTACCATTAACGGCAGGGTTTGTTCCCACCAGCGGTCGAAGGCCTCGCGCAAATCGGCCACCACCCCGGGGTGTTCTTCAGATACGTCCGAAGTTTCATAAGGATCCACCGAAATATCGTAGAGCTCCTTATTGTTTACGAATCGCCAACGCTGCGTCCGCACGGCACAAGATTTAAATTTACTGAGATTCGGATCTTCACCTTTGCTCCACCGCCCCTGGTGAACAAACAAGTATCGATCCTCCCAAGGCGCTTGCGCATTCCTGAGCAATGGAACCAAGGACCTTCCATCAATTGGTTGAATGTTATCGGGAACGGGGATGCCCGCCAGCTCCAAAAAGGTATTAAAAATATCAATATGAGCCGAAAGAGCTGAAATATCCCTTCCTTCATCCAGCACTCCCTTCCAGCGCCAAAAGGCTGGAACATGGGTGCCACCCTCATAAGGTGAGCCTTTTCCCGTTTTAAAACCTGCAGTGAAAAACCTGGTGGGTTTCCCATTTACTTTCCCGCTCCTACCGGCCTGCCCATTGTCGGTCATAAAAATAACCAGCGTATTTTCCCAGGCCTTCCACTCATCGAGTTTATCCATGAGCAAGCCAAAGTTGTCATCTATGTTTTCAATCATTCCGTATCGTCCGGCCGCATTATCATCATAGCCGAGTTCAGCGAAACGAGCTTTATACTTCTCCGGAGCGATCATGGGACCATGAGGGGCATTGGGAGTAATATAGGCAAAAAACGGAGTGTTCGATTCGTGTTGCTTCCTGATCCATCCCAGGGCGGCTTGAAAAAAGACATCGGTACAAAATCCTTTGGTCTGCACAATGGTATCGTTGTGGAGAATCACATTATCAAAGTAGCGTCCTTCGCGAACCTGGTTAGGCGGGAAATCAGCACAACTTCCTTCATAAGATTGACCAATGCCACCCGCCCCATGGATGAAAGTTTCGGTAAAACCACGGTTATAGGGTTGGTACTCGTCTTCATCGCCCGAGTGCCACTTGCCAAAGATCCCCGTTTCGTAACCGGATCGGCGTAAGAGTTCCACAAAGGTGGTGGTCGAAAGCGCCATGCGTTCCCGTTCCCGGATGGTATGGGTAACGCCATTCCTGAACTCGTGGCGGCCACTCATCAACGCGGCCCGGGTCGGAGAGCAGGTGGGGCTTACGTGAAACTCGGTAAAGCGAGTCGAAAGCTCATAAAAGCGGTCCAGATGGGACGTCCGCAAAACCGGATTTCCCATACAGGAAAGGTCCCCCATGCCCTGATCATCCGTCATGACCAGTATAATGTTAGGCCGGCTGCCGGCCAATGAATCGGATGCGGTAGTTTTGCCACCCCAGCCAGCAAGAAGCATTGAGAAAAAACCAACGCCAAAGGCCCATGTTGAAAAATTTTTCATAAACTGCTTTCTATTCCAAATAAGCTGATTTTCCATTAAAATATCTGGTCGGCCCCGAAAAAGCCATAAAGACAGAACTTTTTCCGTTTTGGGGTGGACAAATGGGAAATTCGATTATTATTGAGAGTCATTCTCAAATAGAAAGGTGCCAAATCTGTTGACCATAAAAAAGGGGCAGTCCGTCCGGGTGACGGCCATACGCGCCCAATACCCTATCGACCAGCGCATCCTTTCCCTGGGAATCGCCACCGACGCGGTTTTAAAGGTCTGTAAAGTGGCGCCCTTGGGGGATCCGATTGCGGTGGAGGTGGATGGCGCCCAGATTGTGCTGCGAAAATCGGAAGCGAGCGGAATCCAGGTCGAACCGCTCTAATTGTCCTGCATGCAGACGTCTCCCCCACCGGCGGCCCAAGGCCAATTTCACATCGCCCTGATTGGAAATCCCAATACGGGCAAAACCACTATTTTCAATAACCTGACCGGTCTGCGGCAACGCACCGGCAACTACCCTGGAGTCACCGTAACGCGCAAGATGGGTCAGCTCAGGCTGAAGCGGGCCACCGCCGAGGTGATCGACCTTCCCGGAACTTACAGCCTGTCCGCCCACTCTCCCGATGAGCGCGTAGTGATCGACGTGCTCAATGGACGCTTTCAGGGCATGGGAAAACCCGATGTCGTCCTCTTCATAGCCGATGCCACCAACCTGAGGCGAAATCTGTTCCTGGCTTCGCAAGTAGCCACCTTGAGGATCCCCATGGTGCTCGTCCTCAATCAATGGGACGCGGTGGAACCTTCCGGACAGAAGATCGACCTGAATCTGCTCAAGGGACGGTTGAACATACCGGTCATTCCGACAGTGGGCACCAAGAACCTGGGCACCGAGGAAATTATCGAAGCCATCGCGGGCCAGTCCGAGGAACCCCGTTTCCTGCCCGAAATAACCTGGCCGCCATCCATGGAAAAGGCCATGGAGAGCCTCAAATCTTCACTGCCGTGTATCGACGAAGAGATGTTGAGCGAAAGCGAAACTCACCGCCTGCTCTTCGATACCCACTCCGCCGAAATCCAGCGCTTGAGGGTTTCACCGGATGAAGCGCGAAGAGAAGTCGTCAAAGCCCGGGAATTTCTGCGTCGGGACGGGATGAATCCCCTGGTGGCCGAGGCCATGCTTCACTACCGCCATATCGATGGCCTCATAGGCGGGGTCATCTTGAAGGACACGGAATTGGCTCAAGGCAAAACCGAATCCATCGACCGCTTGCTTCTTCACCGGGGATGGGGGTTGGCCGCCTTCGTGGCCATGATGTACGTGGTTTTTCAAGCGGTATACAGTTGGGCCGGGCCCATGATGGACGCCATTGAGGCAGGCAAGGTCTGGACCCAGGATCGTATCGGGCCATGGTTGGAAGGCACGCCCATGCTGCAAAGCCTCGTCCTGGACGGAGTTATCGAAGGCGTGGGGGCATTTCTCGTCTTTCTGCCCCAAATCCTCATCCTGTTCGCCTTCATTTCACTGCTTGAGGATAGCGGGTACATGGCCCGCGCCGCCTTTATCATGGACAAATTGTTCAGTTGGTGCGGCTTGAACGGCAAAAGCTTTGTTCCGCTGCTGTCCAGCTACGCCTGCGCCATTCCGGGTATAATGGCTACCCGCACTATCGAGGACCCGAAATCGCGAGTGGCCACCGTGTTCGTAGCTCCCTTCATGAGTTGCTCCGCCCGGCTGCCCGTTTACGTCCTTTGCATCGGGGCCTTCATCGAACCCGTCTATGGCCCCTGGTGGGCGGGATTCACCCTTTTCCTCATGCACTTCGTCGGCTTGGCCGTGGCTGTGCCCACCGCCTGGGTGGTTACCCGGTTTGTCCTTAAAACAAAATCCCAGCCCTTCGTCATGGAACTGCCCAAATATCGCGCCCCGCGGTTGCGGGATGTGAGTTACCGCATGTGGCAAGCCGGCAGGGAATTCGTTCAAAAGGCGGGAACCATCATATTCTTTATCACCATTGTCATTTGGGCTTTGCTCTACTTCCCCAACCCCGACGGGTTGGAGGCGGAAGTGCGCCAACAGTTTATCGCTGAAAAGGTCGCGGCCGGTGCGGGAACCGCCACGGAAATAGAATCCCTTTTATCCGATTCCGACTCCCCCCTGGCCCACGAGTTCAACCTCGCCCTGGGCGGGGCCCAAATCAACCAAAGCTTCATGGGACGCTTCGGCAGAATGGTGCAACCCATCTTTGAACCGGCCGGGTTCGATTGGCGCATATCCATCGGGGTGCTGGCCAGTTACCCGGCCAGGGAAGTCATCATTTCAACCCTTGGCATCATCTACAGTCTGGGGGGCGATGTAGACGAGGAGCACGGCAACCTGCGTGCCGCATTGAAAAACAGCAAGTGGCAGGAAGGTCACCGGGCCGGCACCCCCATTTACACCATTCCGGTCGTGGTCGGACTCATGGTATTCTTCGCCCTGTGCTCCCAATGTGGCGCTACCACCTCCATCATCATCAAGGAGACGGGCGTAAAATGGGCCGTCTGGTCCTTCCTCTACATGACCGCTTTAGCTTGGCTTGGCGCCGTATTATGTTATCAAGTTGGCACCCATTGGTTTTAACATGATCGCTCTGGATTCCATCATCGTCATCCTCATCGTCCTAGGCGCATTGGCCTACCTGGGGAGGCGCTACTACAAAAAATGGAAGTCCCCCAAAGCCTGCGGATCGGAAAATTGTGGCTGCGCCAAAACCGATTCCAAACTCCTCGCCAAAGAAAAATCCCCCAGACCCTAATCCGTCCCACACTGCACCCAGCATCCATGATTTGACTCTCGCAAAGATCGCAAAGGGGTCCGGCTTCGCCGGATCAGGAGTTAACGGAGGGGGGACATTCCTGTCCCCCATAAAGAGGTAAAGACGGACAGGACGTGGAGGAATGATTAGCCACAAAGGGAACAAGAAACACAATATTTCTAATTCGCTGAAGCTTTCAGCGCCTCCCTCCCCTTCCTTTGCGCACTCGGCGTTCTCTGCGAGAGGCCCTTTCTCATCCGTTCCCATCCGTGAAATCCATGTTTAATTCCCCATTCCCCATTCCTCATTCCTAATTCCTAATTGGCGCCCCCGGCGCCTTTGTCCTCTGTGGTTAATCTCTCCCAACAGTCCGAAAAAGGCCGGTTTTCAGTAAAAACCCCATAAAATGCCCCTTAAACTAATTTTTCTTTAAGGGAAAATGCGGCGTCGCGGTTTGTTCTATTAGTCCAACCCTAATTCTTTCCCCCCGCAATACCCTTGCAGCCCAGTTGCAAACCCTTTGCAGTTTCAATCGGCCTCCCTTCTCCCGTCCTGTCACGATGTAGACCGTGGCGAAGGTGGATTCCCTCTTGATGTTCGATGCCTCGCTCGTAGGGTTTTCACGACCTACTTGGGTGATGAATTTTCTTAGTGCGCTCAAATTTTATCAATTTAGGTATGAGGAAACTCCGAAAGTATGTGGCTTCGAGTTCCTCGATAGTCCAAGATAACCGACATCAATACGTATTCTGACTTCATACACCCCCTGTGAACGCCGTAGAAATCGAAGAAGCCGTATCCAAGCTGGCGGAGGAGCCATTCGATCCAGTAACGTTTCCCTACGCTTTCCTCGAAGCTTTTGGTAACAAACCGACTACTATCAAGCGGCTCAAGCGAGGCGCCACCAATAAGTCGGATGTTGGAGGAGTCTTACAACGCAGCAATATTCACATCAAAGTGGCCGCCGAGGGACGGGTTGCTGAGGCCTTGGAGGATCTAAGACAGAGTTCAGCCACGACCATACAGAAGGCGAATTTCATCCTCGCAACTGACGGCATCACTTTGGAGGCAGAAGATTTGCAGGGTGGTGAAACGGTCGCATGTGACTATCCGGATTTTGCCAACCATTTTGGCCTTTTCTTGCCGCTAGCCGGCATAACTACCGTAAAGCAGATTCGGGAGAACGCCTTCGACATCAAGGCAACGAGTCGCCTGAACCGGCTTTACATTGAGCTGTTAAAGGAAAACGAGGATTGGGGCAGCGAAAATCGTCGGCATGACATGAACCACTTTATGGCTCGACTGATCTTCTGCTTCTTTGCCGAGGACACGGATATCTTTAACGGTGTTGGCCTTTTCACAGCCACGGTCGAGCAGATGAGTGAGCGAGACTCCTCCAATACGCATGAGGTTATTTCGGAAATATTCCGAGCCATGAATACCGGGATCGAAGATCGCGCAGGTGGAAATTTCCGGCCCTGGGCGGACCAATTTCCATTTGTTAACGGCGGTCTCTTTTCAGGTACTCTCGAAGTCCCAAGGTTCACCAGAATCGCCCGTTCTTATTTGCTCCACGTCGGTAAACTGGACTGGAAAAGGATCAATCCGGATATCTTCGGTTCCATGATCCAAGCTGTTGCGGACGACGATGAACGTGGGGCTTTAGGCATGCACTATACCAGTGTGCCAAACATATTGAAGGTTCTCGATCCCCTATTTCTCGATGATCTACGGGCAAAGTTGAAGGACGCGGGAGACAATTCCCGCAAGCTCCTGAATCTACGCAAACGTATGGCAAAAATCCGTGTCTTTGATCCGGCCTGCGGTTCGGGCAACTTCCTCGTCATCGCCTATAAGGAAATGCGAAAGATCGAAGCGGAAATCAATCAGCGTCGCGGCGAGTCGGACAATCGCTCGCAAATCCCGCTAACCAATTTCCGCGGAATTGAAATCCGTGATTTTCCCGCAGAGATCGCCCGCCTCGCCCTCATCATAGCCGAGTATCAATGCGATGTTTTGTACATGGGCCAAAAAGAGGCTTTAGCCGAATTCCTGCCCCTGGAAAAGACGAATTGGATCACCTGTGGCAACGCTTTGAGATTAGATTGGCTTAGCATCTGTCCCCCGACTGGAACAGGAGTGAAGTACCATGCTGATGACCTCTTCTTAACGCCACTGGATCAACCAGAAATCGATTTCGATAACAAGGGAGGGGAAACTTACATCTGCGGCAACCCGCCATACCATGGAAGCACCTATCAGTCAAAAGCGCAAAAGGCAGATCTTGAGCGGGTGTTCAAGGGATCGGTGAAGCGGTGGAGGTCTCTCGATTACGTCGCCGGGTGGTTTATGAAAGCAGCGGACTACATGAACTCGACGCGCGCCGCATCGGCCTTCGTGACCACCAACTCCATCAATCAAGGGCAGCAGGTGGCAATCCTCTGGCCGGCGCTGTTCGCCAAGGGTCAGAAGATCGTGTTTGGCCACACAAGCTTCAAGTGGGCGAACCTGGCAAAGCACAACGCGGGTGTAACCGTTGCGATCGTAGGGATGGCGAATCATGGGGGCAGGGTTCGTAGGCTCTATTCGATCGGTGAGGACGGAGAGACCGTCCAGCGGGAATGCAGGACCATCAATGCCTATCTGGTGGCCGGGTCCAACCCTAACTCCAACGTCATCGCGAATAGCGCCTCCAAGCATTTGAGTGGTTTCGTTGAAATGACCAAAGGCAATCAGCCTACTGATGGCGGAAACCTTCTGCTCACCCCCGAAGAGGTGGCGGGGCTTGGACTCGATCCGGAACACAAGGCCCGTCTCGTCCGGCGCATCTACGGCTCGAAGGAGTTCATTCGCGGGGAATCGCGCTACTGCCTATGGATCATGGATGCAGACCTGAGCGAGGCACGTGCGATTCCGTCGATCCGGAACCGCATCGAAGCCGTTTATGAGATGCGGCTAGCTAGCAGGAAGAGGGCGACGCGCAAGGCGGCGGTAAGCGCGCATCGTTTCGGGGAACTCCGCCAGTCGGGATCGGAGACCGCCATTATCGTGCCTAGTGTGTCATCGGAAAGGCGTCATTATTTACCAGTTGGATACCTGGAATCTGGAACGATACTTAGCAATGCTGCTTTTGGTATTTTTAACGCTCCGTTGTGGAATATGGCAATAATCGCATCGCGATTGCATCTCATGTGGATCGCTACTGTATGTGGTAAGCTAAAAACGGATTACCGCTACTCGAACACACTCGGATGGAATACCTTCCCGCTCCCTAAATTAACTAGTCGACCCTGAAAACTATCTAATTTGTTGTTATACAACACTTTATTGTTGCCAATACCCCTTATATTTGACAAGCTAATTGTGCAATTCCGCCCAAAACCTTGTCAAACTTATGAAACCAAGACCTTCGCCTGATTCAACTCAAGGCAGCTTTTTGATGCCCGACCTCCACACCATGCTCGATCAGCGCCAAGCGCTTTGCCGCTTGGCCCGAGCCATAGACTGGGATTTCTTTGAGAGGGCCTTCGCCCAGCATTACCATCAATATCAAGGCTCTCCGGCTAAACCGATTCGACTCATGGTGGGGCTGTTGATTCTTAAACAACTGCATGATCTAAGTGATGAAGGCATCGTTGAGCAATGGGTACAAAACCCGTATTTCCAGTATTTCACCGGAGCAGAGCATTTTCACTGGCAACTGCCTATTGAGCCCACCAGCCTGACTTACTTCCGCAAACGCATTGGTCCGGACGGTTGTGAGCTGATCGTGAAGGAG
The DNA here is from genome assembly GCA_965218995.1 of Opitutales bacterium. GTDB lineage: Bacteria > Verrucomicrobiota > Verrucomicrobiia > Opitutales > UBA2995 > JAABVD01. The sequence goes on along the minus strand of CBDCML010000003.1, from coordinate 570,044 downwards.
TCCATACGTGTGCATGGACCTCGAGCCATAGAGAATACGGTGATAGCTGATACCACCGTTCAAGAGAAAAACATCACCTATCCTACCGACTCCAAGCAGTATCGTAAGATCTGCCAGAAATGTGTGGTCATAGCTCAGCGTCACGGAATTATGCTGAGGCGCAGCTATCGTCGCACCATTCCGAAGTTGATGATGGCCCTACACAACCGGTCTCATCCGAAGCGCGCCAAGCAAGCCCGCAAGGCCCAACGCAAACTCAGGACTATAGCCGGACGGCTGGTGCGCGAGCTCCGACGCAAACTCCGAGCCGAGACCCTCCGGGATCTCGGTTCTGAGTTGGACCTTTTTGATCGAGTGCTCTGCCAGCAACGCAAAGACAAAAACAAGATCTACAGCCTTCATGAACCCGAGGTCAGTTGTATCTCTAAAGGTAAGGAGCATAAAAGGTATGAGTTTGGGCAGAAAGCTTCCATCACACGCACCCTGAACCTCCCCCGATTTTGTGGACACGAACAGCGCAGTCTGAGAGAGATCATTAGACATGCCAAGAACCCACAGAACCTATGATGAGGAGTTCAAACGTCGAGCCGTTGAACTCTATTTGCACAGTAACAACAGCCTCAAGCAGGTGGCCCGTGAACTGGGGATTTCCGATGGGAGCCTCAGGAAGTGGCGCAAGGATCTCTTCGGGGACCCCTCCGACCAGCAGGGACTTTCCCGCCCCTTGAACGATCCCGAAGAGATGGCCCGCGAGATCCGTCGGCTAAACCGGGAAAACGCTTACCTGCGTCGCCAGCGAGAGATCTTAAAAAAAGCCGCGAGCATACTGGCCGAGGACCCGCAGCTGGGTATGCGCTGATCGATCAAATGCGGGCAATCTATAGAGTGGTTGAACTTTGTCAGGCGCTGGCTGTGAGCAGGAGTGGTTATTACCGATGGCGCAGGGGTAAGGCGGGAGCGCGCCGCCGCCAAAATCGGCTCCTCCTGAGCGAAATCAAACGGATCCATGCCGACCGGCACACCCGCTGTTACGGTAGTCCTCGCATGAGCGTGGAGCTCAACCAGCGGGGTTTTCGCTGCTCGGTTAACCGGGTGGCCCGGCTGATGAAGCAAAATGCTCTAAAAGCCTGTAGGGGTAGCCCCTTCCGGCCCAAGACGACCCGGCAGGATCCCCGCAGCCTCCCAGCGCCCAACCGTCTGGCCGAGGCTCCGGACCCGACCGGGCCCGGCCAAATCATGGTCAGCGACATCACCTACATCCCCACTCGGCAAGGCTGGTTGTATCTAGCGGTCGTGATGGACCTCTTCGGCCGCGTAATTCAGGGCTACAAGGTGGCCGAGAGCCTGGCCTCCGGTCTGGTCGTTTCAGCCCTTCACCAGACCAGGAATCGAGTGGGAGGTTTTCACAAAGCCCTCTTTCATTCAGATCGTGGCTGCCAGTATACCAGTCACCAAGTGCGGCAGCAATTGAACGACTTTGGTTGGATTCAGAGCATGAGCGCGCTAGGATACTGTTACGACAACGCCGCTTGCGAGAGCTTCTTTGCCTCCCTCAAAAGCGAATGCTTTCCCCAAAACGGCGTGTTCGAATCCAAGCAGCAGGCCCGCCTGGCCATCTTCGATTACCTCGAGACTTTTTATAACAAACGTCGAAGGCACAGCACCCTGGGATACCTTTCACCAGAAGCATTTCTTCAAAAACACTTCCAAAATCAAAACCATAACCTAACATGAACATACGCTACGCTGTTCGTGTCCACAAAATCGGGGGAAGACCAATCCCACCTGCGGCTCCGGCGCATTCCTATTTGTTGCGCTAAACATCCTGGAGCCGATCTACACCGCCTGCCTGGAGTCCATGCAGGGTTTCCTCGACGATCTGGAACGCTCGAAGCACAAGCACCACCCGGAGAAGATGCGCGACTTTCGAAAAGTACTTAAGCGAGTCGAAGAGCATGCCAGCGAACGCTACTTCATTCTCAAGTCGATCATCATCGATAACCTCTACGGCGTGGACATTATGGAAGAAGCTGTGGAGATCTGCAAACTGCGCCTGTTCTTGAAGCTCGTCGCACAGTTGGACAGTTACGACCAAATCGAACCGCTGCCCGATGTAGACTTCAACGTGCGCGCCGGCAACACCCTTGTCGGCTTCACGACACTCAAAGAAATACAGGATACGTTCGTCACCACTCCGGATGGCCAACAACGAATGCTCTATCCGGAAGATGTGGCTAAACTGAAACGCATTGAAGAGGACGCCGAAATTGCCGACCGGGCTTTTCGTCAGTTTCGAGATATGCAGACTGAGCGCAAGATGGATGCGGTTGAATTCACCATCTCCAAGACGAAATTGAGAAAAAGACTCGACAATTTACGGGTAGAATTGGACCAGAATTTAGCCGGAAATTACGGTATAAAAGTAGGTAATAATGAGCCGTACATTCAATGGCGTCTCAGCCATCAACCCTTTCACTGGTTGGTCGAGTTCTATGGGATAATGCACTGCGGCGGTTTTGATGTGATTGTAGGGAATCCGCCCTATGTAGAATACAGAAGGGTAAAGAAGGAATACCAGATTTTAGATTATTCAACTAAGCAATGCGGAAATCTTTATGCCCAGGTTATGGAGCGTAGTGGCATTCTTATGAAAAGCGGTGGACGTTTCGGGATGATCGTACCCCTCAGTATCTGCTCTAGTAAAAGGATGGTTTCTTTGCGATCTTGGCTTTTGAGAACCTTCCCGGAAAGATATATTGCGAACTTTGAAATCTTTCCAAGCAAACTATTTGAAGGCGCCTTTCAGAGAGTATCTATTGTGATTGGCACTAAAGACAAACCTGGCCAAGCTTTTATATCTAGGCTTCACAGATGGTATTCGATTGAAAGAGAGGTTCTTATAAACAAAATCGTATATACGGGAACCTTTGTAAGCTCCAGATCTAAGTTGTTTTTCAAAATTCAGAACAAGACAAATAGCACAGTGCTTGAAAAACTATCACAAGCTCCAGAAACTATTTCACTATGGTGTTCAAGGGGTCCCACAAAACACTTTGTGTTTTACCTAGAGGCAACAAATTATTGGGCAAAAGCAACCACTAGAATTCCTTACTATAAAAAAAATGGGATAGTTAAAAGCCCTGCACATAGCAGAACTTTCTATCTCGATACTCAAGAACATTCGACCATAGCCATGGCACTTTTGAACAGTTCGCTTTTCTATCTGTGGTATATTAGTTTGTCTGATGGGTTCCATATGAATGACTCTATAGTAAAAAGCTTCCCAATCAATAATAACTTATTACAAAATGTCCATCTTCTAGATGTCTCCTCTAAGCTGGAGAAGGATATAAAGAAAAACTCCTTTACAACGACACGGAATACAAAAGTTAATCTAATTGAAGTTGAGGCGTTCAAAATGTCTATATCCAAGCCCATCATTGATGAGATTGATCGTGCATTAGCAAAGTACTACGGCTTCACTGAGGAGGAGCAAGACTTTATCATCAACTACGACATCAAGTATCGCATGGGGTTGGGCAATCTGAGGGGTCGAGGGAAATGAAACTGCATATTGAAAAAGAAGCCGACGCACTTTACCTGAGCCTTGATGACTCTGCTATTGTCGAATCTGAAGAAGTTTCGCCGGGTGTTGTGCTCGATTACAACGAGGCCAACCAAGTAGCGGGAATAGAATTGCTTCACCTCTCCAAGCAGTTTCCCAATTTGTACGATGATGATGTAATCGGCACACAATCTAAGCCAATAACACTCAGTACTTTGCAACGACAGGTGCTGGATGGGCTCAGACGCGTTGAAACTGAAGAATACCGTTTGGGTGATTGGTACCTTGGAGCACTTTATGCGTTGGAGAACCCCTATAATCCTGACCGCATCTCCCAGGCCGCCCAGTCATTGAGAGAACTTGTGGAAAAACTTCCCCGCGTCCTCCGGCAAGGCGATATAGATTTCTATATGTCTGGCTCTGACTTCCAGAGAATGAGGGAGGGGATATTTAAGCGTCTTGAGAAAGCAAAAAATAGATACGGGAAAGTTTTTAAAGGCAAAGAAATCGATCCTCACTTGGATAAGACTCTAAGGAAGATCTATCGATATGTGGAGTTGAATAAAAAACCGACTCGAAAAGATCAAATCCAGATCGCGATTAGAAACATCGACCCCATGGCAGATCAGATGGGGAGTGACATTCAGGACAGGAAACGGGATCAATTCCATACGTTATGGAAACAACTGGAAGATTTTGCGCATCATGGTTCAAGCACCCAAAAAAACGAGCAGGAGTTTAGTAAGTGTGTGGCAATTCTAGAGCAAATTGTCTATGATCTTCTAGCCCCAGTGACTGCACAGGATCAGGAGGAGATCCAGTCTATCTTGGATCGTACTGAACCCTCAACTGATGACGCCGAATCTCTGTACAAACTAATTACTAAGAAAGGCGCGAATTATGTTTTCTTTTTCAGTAATTCAACGGACTCTTGGTGGATCCCATTTTTGGAGGAGAAGGGCTTTTTTAGGAGACCTCCTAATACTAAGTCTTTATCAGAAGGTCGTATTCAATACCCTTTCTGGCCAGAGCTTCAATACCTCAAGAATGTATGTAAGGATGATCCGGAGGAAGTCATCCAATTGGTGTTACAACTCCCTGAAGTTGATAATCCAAGGGTCTATGATAGTATTCTGGAAATAGCACTGGAACTCGCAGGCGAGCAATCCGCACGACTCAAGCCAAAGATGCTCGAATACGCTAAGCTTGAACACCAGTTCTTGGCTCACAAGTATCCCAAACTGCTCGCTCATTGGACGACGAAGGACCAAACGGAAGCCGCATTGGAACTCGTGGAAATTCTCCTCCAATTTTACCCCGACGAGAAAGCTGAAGATAAGAGGGCTCGCCGCAGATCCCATCCCAAAGATTGGACAACCTCATTAGACCCACGGCTACGATTTGACGAGTGGGAATTTAATGAAATACTCGAAAAAGGTGTCCGATCCTTGGCGGAGCGGGATCCTTACCGAACCGCTCGAATATTGATTGATGCGACCGCGTCCATGATACCGCTGAGATTCCATCAGGATGAACTAACCAAGATCGGCAGTAACGACAATTCAGTGTTCTGGTGTCCACGCGTAAACGTATCACTCAAGGATTATCAGAACCCAGACGAGGCTCTTGTTCATGAGCTGACTTTCGCCTGTGAACAAGTTTACGAAAAGGCGCGGGAGTCCGTGGCAGTATTGGATCAAGCGTTGCGAAAAAAGCACTGGTACATTTTCACACGCATCCGCCAACACCTTTTCGCGCTGCATTCTAATGAACAAACCAAACCTTGGATTCGTGAGATGATCCTCGCTCACCAAGACTACGATAAATGGCATCACCACTTTGAGTTTCAGCGCATGATTCGCCTCGCATGTGAGAATTTTGGTTCGGACCTGCTCTCCAAAACCGAAAAGAAACAGATATTTGATGCTATCCTTAGCGGGCCATCGGAACCGAATTATCGTGAAAGGATGGGAGATCGTTTCACCGAAGAAGGCTTCAACGCTCGAAAACGTGGATTTCATCTCGCCCAACTGACCCCGTTTACTCCCCTTCTCATTGGCAAATATGGCGAATATTTCAAAGAGCTAAATGCGGAAGAAGAAAGGCCCGTTACGGATGACGACTATATGCCTTTTCGATCCGAAGGTGCGAAGTTCATCCAGAACCGTAGTCCGAAGTCAATTGAGGAGCTAAAAAAATGGTCAGACGAAGATCTCCTGTCGTTCTTGATCGAATGGGAAAACCCTCATCACGATCCTGACGAATGGTCGATAGACATCAATTTTGCAGGGCTTGCCCAGGAATTTCAGTCGATTTTCAAAGAGAATATCATGCCTGAGGAATTACGCCTACAATTCTGGATGAAGAATCGGGAACTGGTCGGGCGCCCCATTTATGTGAGGGCAATGGTCTCCGCCATTCATGAGCAGGTAGAGTCCAAGCAGTTCGACAAACTCGATCAATGGTTCGATTTCTGCGAATGGGTCTTGTCCCATCCCGACCAGCCAAAGAAAGAAGGCGTCAATAGTAGCGATACATCCAAAGAAGGTCCTGATTGGCAAAGTTCTCGTCGAGCGGTAGGCGATTTCGTCGGGATGTGTCTGAGGAAGGAAATCAGTGTCCCTATCAAAAGGCGGAATGGTCTGGTGTCATTGTTGGATATGCTTTGCACTCAATACGACAGGGGGTTGGATGAAGACGAGCCCGTTGTTCTGGACCGGGACGACCAATTTACCGAAGCAATCAACAATACGCGAAGTCGGGCGCTGGAGAATTTGGTCGATTTTGGACTATGGGTGCGCAGGCATGATGGCAATGCGGACGTTCCTGAAATAAAAGCAATCCTTGATAAAAGGTTAAGTTCGCAAGCAAAGCATCCGCTGACCCTTCCCGAGCACGCCATGCTGGGCAGGCTCTACAGGTGGATTTTCAGTCTCGATGAGAAGTGGGCTATTGCCCGAAAATCGGCTTTCTTCCCCAAAAACAAAATGCGCGCATGGCGGGAAGCGTTTGGAAACTTTCTTCGCCACAGCCACCCCTACCGGCCGATCTATAATGAATTGTCTGATAACTTCGAATTTTCTCTGGATCATCTGGATTATTTGAAACATCAAATGGACTTTGATAAAAAGTCGGCCCAAGATTTCCTTGGTCAACATTTGTTCCACTACTACTTGTGGAAGGTGTACCGACTGAAGGGTGACGAAAGTCTTCTTGAGCGTTTTTACCAGAAAACTGAAAATGACCGAAATTATTGGGCCACATTGTTCGGCCATGTAGGGCGATTATTGGGAAATACCAATCAACTCGACCGCGGTCTCAAGGAGCGAATTTTTACCTTTTTTGAGTGGCGATTGGAAGAAGGTGAACCCTCGGAGCTTCAAAAGTTCGTCAACTGGCTCGAAGCGGACTGCCTGGAAGCTGAGTGGCGTCTGAATGCTTACTCCAGAATTTTGGATTTCCTGCCCAATCTGAATGCGGACCAGTGGACAGACCAATCAGGCCACATTTCATTTCACGCAATTCCTAAAATGCGGGAGATGCTTCCGATGGTCTGTGGTGGGGTCGTGGAATGCTTTGCCAAGCTGATTGATTCCATGCCCAAGAGTGGTGTTCCCTATCTTCGAACCGACGATGCAAAAGCCATTCTGAAAGCCGGTCTAGACCACGAAGATAAAGATGTGCGTGAGAAGGCTAGGGAGACCCAGGACAACCTGCTCCGTAGGGGTTACTTCAGTGTTAAGGATTTGGACAACTGAGGGCCGGACACGCTATGGCACCTGAAAACCGAACGCGTTTTTTTGGAGATGATTATGAAAAAAGACATTTCGATAACCATGTTTGAAGTCGTGGGTAGCTCCTTGTGTGTGGCTTCCGGCGATGGGCAGAAGGTTTATGACCGTCTTTCCGGAGCCCTTAAAGAAGGGTGTCCTGTCGTCCTCTCGTTCCGCAACGTGACGACATTGACAGCGGCTTTTTTGAATTCCGCGATCGGCCAATTATATGGGCCATTCACAGAAGAACGCATCCGCTCCCTGCTCAGAGTGGAGGATATGCAGCCGGATGATATTGTGCTCTTGAAATGCGTCGTCGAGACGGCAAAGCACTATTTCAAAGATCCGGAGAGATTCGAGCAGGCTGTTCGGGAAGATCCGGGAGACACATGACGGACGGTATTCTAGACATGAAAATGTTGTATTCCTCGAAACCCTCTACCAATTTTTTTATCCCCACCTTGGAATTTGGGACGGCTTATCCTCCCCCTCCAAAACTCTATACGTGAGCAGTTGAAAATCATACACTATGAACCAGGTGCGTCGGACTTTCCGGCGTCGTTGCGGCGTTGCATTGACGCCGGGAGCGTGCAGACGGTCTCATCAATGGGAAACTGCCGCATACTCGATGGAAAGTTGACCGGTTTCTTTTGTTCGGTGCGCTCCCCCGGCGATGCAATCCTCAAGACATACGACCTCGCACGGGCACTTAGATCAGAGGACGTAACCATCATCGGCGGTTTCCACTCGCCCATGGAAAAAGAACTTCTGGACCTCTTTTTGCGAGGCACGGCGCGCGCCGTCGTCTGTCCGGCCCGAGGTCTTGGCAATATGCGGATTCCGAAAGGCTGGAAGAAACCGCTCGCGGAAGGGCGCCTACTCCTCCTCTCCTTCTTCGACGACCAAATACGCAGGCCCACCCTGGGCATCGCCAACACCCGCAACAACTACATCGCCACCCTTGCCGACCGTCTTCTCATCGCCCACGCCGAAAGGGGCGGTAAAACCGAACAATTATGCAAGGACGCCCTTGCAAGTGGAAAGCCAGTATTCACCCTGGACTCGCCGGATAACGCCCATCTCGTAGAACTTGGGGTTATCCCGATTGCAGCTGAAGATCCCACACCAATCACCACAGGATTCGATTGATGTGAATGAAAACGTTGGTCATCAATCTCACAGTTACTGTGTATAAAGTGTTCAACTGCTCGGGGTTTAATCTCCTCTTTATGGGGTCTGTGGGGCCTTGCCATGTCTAGTATGCTTTTTCAGACTGCGCTGTTTCTTTCCACAAATTTGGGGGAGGTTTCACAGCCTTATTATGATACCAGAACTGATCGCTCAAACGGGGTCGCCGTGGCCCGTTCTTTCCCCAGGAATTCACCGGGCAGATTTAATTTCCATCGAAAGTCGATTTGCATCAAACAAGTGGCGACGCGATCTGTTTTCTGGGTTGGTAGAAGCTTCCAAATCCCTAGCTTACGCAGGGTGTCAACATCTATACCTCAATGGCAGCTTTGTTACAGGGAAACCGAAACCAGGCGACTACGATGTTTGCTGGGACCCTCACGGCGTAGATCCCCGGTTATTCGACCCCGTTTTCTGGGACTTCCGCAACAACCGCAGCGCTCAGAAAGCTAAATACGGTGGGGAGTTCTTTCCCTCCAGCTACAAGGCAGACTCAGTCGGCCGAACCTTTCTTGAATTTTTCCAACTTGATAGATTCTCTGGAGAGCAAAAGGGAATCATTCTGGTAAATCTTGCAAGAGACCCAATGATTTTATACCCGTAAAGCAATGATTTACAGTGAGGAACAGTATGGAATATCAACCGATCAGCTTGCAAAATTCAAAGCGGCGCTAGTTGCTGCGACGACGCTGGAAACAGAGGATGATTGGGTTGGAAGACTTGAAATTGACGCACTGAAAAGCCAGATCGCCGAACTTGAAGCCGACCTCACCCACTACGATCTCCTGAAATCCGGAGAGATCGCCGTGGCGAGGTCTCACTCGCTTGAAACCCTTCCGTCTACCCTGATTCAAGCTCGGATTGGACGTGGATTGAGCCAGTCCGATTTGGCCAATGAGCTGGGCATTGAGCCGCAACAGATACAACGCCATGAAGCGTCTGAATACATGGGGGCCAGCTTGGCAGAGCTTATTGAGGCTGCGAATATACTCAATGTTCACACAGCCGGTTTATTTGAGACCGAGGCAGCCCATAGTGGCGTGGTTTTTTCATGGGAGAATGCCGACAACGTGTGCTGGCAAGAGTTTCCATCCAGAGAAATGCAGAAAAGGCGATGGTTCGTTCTTCCCCGAGGGGCCGATGTCATAGAGGCCACAAAAAGATATTTTCTGCAAGCTGCAGGCCCACATTTTGCTTCTGCTCTTCACCGTAAAAAAATGCGAGCCGAGAACCCACCCAATGAATACGCCCTCCTTGCTTGGCAGGCCCGCGTGCTTGAGCGTGCGAGAGCCCGTATAAAGGAATGGGAGCTTCCACCGTTCGAGTTAGATGATCGCTGGCTTCCAGACCTTGTCAAGCTGACCCGGAGAAAAGACGGCCCAAAACGTGCTCGTAACCTACTCGCCCGCAAAGGCATTGCCCTTGTGACAGAGGAGCACCTGCAAGGAACCTACCTTGATGGTGCCGCAATGCTCGCTCAAAGCGATCACCCTGTGATCGGTCTCACGTTGCGCCATGATCGCAGAGACAACTTCTGGTTCGTTCTGTTTCATGAACTGGGCCATGTTTTCCTACACCTTTTCGGGGGCATCCGCTATGACTTCTTCGATGACGAGACCAGTAAAGCAGAGGATACAATTGAGGGTGAAGCAGACGATTTTGCTCTTAACACACTAATTCCCGACGATCAATGGGAGCAGTGTCTTTCCCGTTTCGCTTTATCTGAAGAGGCCGTTCGGATCGACGCAAAGAATCTCAAAATTGACCCAAGCATTGTTGCCGGACGGATTCGAAAGGAGCAGGGAAACTATACGATCCTTAACAATCTTATCCAAAAAGGCGTGCGGGCACAGCTTCAAGAGGCGAACAATGATCCTCAGTGAAAACATGTACGTGCCGATCCTGAGTTGGAGGCAAGGCGAATATCAAGCACTAACTCGTCTGAATGACCGGGTCAAGGATAGAACGATACCCTTGGTCTCCATTCCAGAAGTCGAATTCGACTTTGCTGAGTGGAAGATCAAGAAAACCGTGGAGGACCATGTGCGTCCCTTTGTCAAACGGTTCAAGGACAAGTGGGGCGCCCGGCCTGCTTGGGTGGCCTTGCATGACAAAATTGCCGTGGGTCGAATGGACAATGGAAGTCATGTTTTTGACTACATCTTTGACGGCCTGCGTTCATTCCATGCACAAGCTGCTCCGGCTATGTCGATTGCAAGCGATTCGGATACTGTTGCCGCCGCAGCCAAGGCTATTGGACAAGATGGACATGGCGCTGGAATCCGTGTCCGCCTCGAAAATTTAATGACAAGAGCCCCTGGGAAAGAGGTGGTCAAACTGGCCAATAAGCTTTCATTACCGCTCGAAGAAGCGGACCTTATTATCGACCTAAGATCTCCGAATTTTGAGCCCTATCACGTATTTGCCAAGAACATGGTCAACGCCTTAAAACGCCTTGGTGACCTATCGGATTTTCGAAATTTGGTAATAATCTCCACCGCCTTTCCAAGAAGTTTCGGGGAAATTGCGAAGGGTAATGACAAAATCCCTCGGCATGACTGGTTGTTCTATAAAACCCTTCTCGCCACTTTGCCGAATGGAATGCGAAGGCCCGTTTTCGGTGACTACACAGTCGTTCACCCCGAATTTACTCCTATGGATATGCGCAAAATCAAACCAGCGGGCAAAATTGTATATTCAACAGAAGAGACCTGGGCTACGTGCAAGGGTGGCGCCTTTCGCGACAATCCGAAGCAAATGCACGATCACTGCAAAACAATAGTGAACAACCGTGAATTCCAATTCCGCGGGTCCAACTTTTCCTTTGGAGACGAGTATATTGCTCTATGTGCCAACAAACAAAAGGGTCCGAGTAATTTAAGTATGTGGAAGTGTATAACAATCAACCACCATATCACGTCAGTAGTGGACAATCTCGCCAGGATGTCCGCTCGGTCATAGCGGCCTTAATTATTTCAGTCAAATTGGGTTCGGGTGTCTCTTCCACAAGCAACTTGTAAAGTTTGGCCCGTGGCGCCCGAAGAATTGCGGGTTGAGCGCAATTCTTCGATAGAATGTCCTGGACTTCGTCGCGCCAGAGAAGATGGGCCACAATGAATGGGTCTACAGATGGATTCCTTTCCGCTTCCCGCACCTCTTGGAGGTGAACGCGACCCTCGGGGTTAACAAGAACCTCGATCACTCCACACCATGCCGGAACAATTTCAAGGACGCGCTTCAAATGCTTGGTTGCTACAACCAAAGTCAGTTTATGCAGAGACTTGGTATAGACCTGTAACTGACCTTTCAAACGGTCGAGGCGATCCTTCGCACTTTTTATTTCAAAACCATGTATCTCTCGATCAATAACAGCTACGTCCACTCGCCTCTTGGCGTGTGCCAATCCAAGCTCGTGAATGACCAATGAGTCGCTTCGACGAGCATCCGGCTTCAAATACTTTTCCACCAAAGCTTTTCGAATGTCCGGATCTAGAATGACCGGACCGTTCGCCTCCGTCACAAAATTATTCAGCAACACGATCCAACAAAGTTTCTGATTGGTTTAATGTCATTATTCAAACGACTTTATATCAATTATTTGTAACTACTCAGGTCCCCAGCGAAAGAGCTGAACCTCTGGGTAATGAAAGATTAATAATCGGGGGACAAGCCAGCGCCGTCAAATACCTTTGCCAGAGCCTTCCAAGCTCCCACTCCCTGTTTCTGCTGGGTCGAGACATATGAGCGGATACGAGCAAAGATCTGAGCGTTTTGAAGGGTCCGGAAACCACCTGATATTTTCTGTTTGACTTTTACCATGCGAATATCCCGCTCGGCCTGATTGTTGCTGAAGGGGATCTCCGGGTCCCAGAGAAAAGCCAATATCTGGTCCCGGTATTTATCCATGCGCTCAAGAAGGTTTCTCGATTTGGTTTTCTTGGGCCGGCCTCGTTTCTTCTTGGCTCCTGGCGGATCATTTATCTGGGGATTTTCCCTATAACCTTCTGCTATGATCCTGCCATAGCGAACATGCCAACCATGCTTGCTTTTGGGGCCCATTTCTGCCTTCCACACCTTACCGTATTCATAGGCCTCCTGTAGCAGTTTTCTCATCTTTGCAGCCCACTGTTGTTGGAGTTGTTCCTGAGCAAAAACCAGTTCCCGTATCAGATGGGGATTGCACAGGGAATGCTGGCAGTTTTTCAAACGAAAATAAGTCGCCCAGCAATCGTGAACCAGCCGCCCGGCAAACTTTTCCAATATGCCGAAGTCCTGTAGGGCTTGATAGCCGCGCTTGGGGTGGATCCCCAAAAAAGTATGGCGCTTGTTGCACACGGTATGTAACCAATGATTCTTCGCATTTACTTTCAGCCCGGTTTCATCGGCATGGACAATGGCGCAGTTTGTCAATCTTTCCTTCACCTGCTTTTCAAATCCTTCCAAGCGCTCATAACAGTTTAGACGAGCCTTCAATACGGTATCTTCACTGACCCTATAACCGTATAAATCCGCGCATATCCGGCTTATTCGATTCAATGGAACGAGTTGGTAATCATTCAAATACACCAACCAACTTTGGAATCGTCTTCCATATTGCACCGGAGCATTCACCCCTTCGGGAACTTCCGCTGTCACGATATGGCCCGAGCAGTTGCGCTACTGATAGATCCAATGTTCGGTTACGATCAGTTTCGGCTCCGGAAGATCGAACACCTGGCGCTTGATGATCTTCACGATGTCCTTATCGGTGAAACGCTCTGCGCTTAGCGGACAACGCGTTAAGGTGTGCCTTATGGGTATGAACCGGAGACATCGGTAACAGATAGACCGGAGACATAGGTTACAGTCAAACTGGGCATTATGCCCTGGAAAACTGTAGACCTAATGGACCAAAAACTAAGATTCGTGCACTTGGCCAAGAGTGGACGATTTACGATATCAGAGCTGTGTCATGACTTCGGAATCAGCCGCAAGACTGGCCACAAGTACCTGCGACGATACGAGCAACATGGAGCCTCCGGCTTGCATGAGAAAAGCCGGTGCCCACAGCGTTATGCCAACCTGACCGATGCGGTGGTTGAAAAGCTCATCTTGCAGGACCGCCGCAAGCACCCGACCTGGGGACCGAAAAAGCTCAGGGATTTGCTTTTGAAGAAGCATGGCATCGGGAGGCCTCCCTCGTGCAGTACGATTGGAGCAATACTGAAGCGCAACGGCATGATCAAGCCCCGCCGGCGGAGACCTGGAGCCTATCTGGTTCAACCTTGCGAGTTGACCCAGGCCGAGTATCCCAACCATGTCTGGACGATCGATTTCAAGGGCTGGTTCAAGCTGGCAGACGGCACCCGTTGTGACCCCTTGACACTGAAAGATCTCAATAGCCACTACATACTGGGTTGCCGGGCCATGCCCAATCAACAATTCGCTACCACCTACCGTGGATTCAAGCGTATGGCCCGTCTTTACGGGCTTCCCGGCATCATCCGGGTCGATCATGGCACTCCATTTTCGGCTAATGGGCTAGGGCGCCTCTCCCGGCTGAGTGTCTGGTGGATTGAGCAGGGGATCGCCGTTGAGTTTACCCGTCCTGGGCATCCCCAGGACAACGGTTCTCACGAACGCATGCATCGGGATCTGAAAGCGGAAGCCACCCAGCCGCCTTCGGCCAACCTGCTTGCCCAACAACGACGGTTCCAACGCTGGGCACACACCTACAATCACGAAAGGCCTCACGAAGCTCTCGGCATGCAAAGACCGGCCGAAGTGTACCAACCCTCATCAAAACGCATGGGCGAAAACGTCAAAATCCGTTACCCCAAAAACTACCTCGTCAAGACGATATCGACCAGAGGCTTTCTATCTTTTGAGGGGAAGAGCTATCATGTGGGAGAACACTTTGCCGGTTGCCGGATGGGACTGTTTGAAGACGACCAAGGCACGGTCCAATTGCATTACGCTAATCTGTATCTGGGAAACCTGAGGTTCGACTCGCAGAGGCGCTTCCGGCCTACGGCCTACATCGCCCCTGCGAATCGGAAATCCTCGACACACCGAACCCTAAATGAAAGTAATAAAGTGTAACCGATGTGCCCGGATTATTTGTAACCTATGTCTCTGTCGTACCCAGAAGGCAAAAGGGGAAGGCAAAAGGGGTCAGTTCTTAATTCTTGCATTCGCATGCCTGGAATCCTGCCCTGCGGTGCCTGCCTGTCAGCTGCAAGCCGCCTGCAAACAGCTTGCAGGCAAGCGACATTTCGACTTTTCGGTGTGGTTATAGGCACAACCCAGATTACTCATCGCGGTCTGATGGCTGGGGAAAGGTGCCTAGAATTCAGCGGAAAAGCGGGTGTACAGAATGAGCCGTTGTAGTCCCAGGGAGTGCTTTCCGGGCGCAGATTTCCCTGGCCGGCGGTCTCCTCAAGAGGGGCGGTGGGCACCGAGTCAAGAGAAGGAAAAAAGGGTCGGCCCTTGATGTTTGGTATAGATGAAGGGAAGAGGTCAGGTAGTATGAAAGGGAACAACCTGGGGAATACCAAAACGCGTTATTGAAAACCGTCAGCTACCGGCCAACCTGTTCCGGTTTCTCCTCCCTATTTCCCTTTTCTCACCGTAAAATTACTCAAGTTCACTTGGCTTGTAACCAAGAGCCAGTCCACAAGAGATTAATGTCCCCGTCGATGTTCTTACTATAAGGTCGAAGTGTTCATCTGCACGTACCTGATAATCCAACTCGATTTCCGCCAGGAACTCCGCAGAATTGAGTCCTTTCATGCCCCCTCCGTCTTGGCTCAGGAATTGGGAATGTTTGTACTACATTTCCTTCTCGGGACTGGAAAAAGGAGTTTCCTCCGTACAGGACGAAATATTTTTAAAAAATGGCGAAAACTGCCTCCAGCAGTCCCAAGATCAGTATGAGATTACAAAAAAGATTTTGAAGACCTGAAATTTCTCGCCGAACTCTTTGGAAACAAGGACTTGGAACCGGAGGAGGAAGTTGAGACGCTAGAGGAGCTTCAAGCTGAATTGGAGGAACTCGGCTTCGATCTCAATGAATTGGACCAGCAAATGGAGACACTAAGGCAAAAGCTGGCCGGCAAAAAAGGGGAGAGAGGCGCGCCGGGGCGCGCCAATTAGGAATGATGGAATTAGGAATGGACTCTGTAGAAACGCCATTCTCGCGTTCCTTGATCAGTATTAGACATTGATCACCTCCCGTTCTACATAGGGCCGTATCTCGACGCGCAGATCCTGGTCAGTTGCCATGTCCACTGGCCGACCAAACAGGTCTTCCAGGTAGCCTTGCGCCCCAAAATAGCGTTGCCAATCGGGCGGCGTGTCAAACCTCGCCAAGATATCAACGTCACTGGCGTCCGTTGCCTGGTCGCGGGCAAAGGAGCCAAACAGGGCGAGTTCCGTGACACCAAAGCGTCGCGAAAGAATCGGCTTATGCGTTCGCAACGTATTTAGAATTTCATCTCTATTCATCGGTCCTCTTGATTTGTCGAAACCCAATGCGCGACATTGTGCTCGAAGGAGGAAAAAGGGGGCAAACGCGAATAATGGGACGAGGCAAAAAGGGGAGAGGCGCCGTTGGCGCCAATTAGGAATTAGGAATGAGGAATTATCCTAACAACGCTTCCTTTGGTCGCTTGGTCCGGCTGCGCCGGAACAGGATCGCTTCGCGAACAGGATGAAGAATAGACTCTCGCAGAGAGCGCCAAGGTCGCCAAGGCGAGGAGATAAGTAGCCACAAAAAGCACCCGCCTACGCCAAGGCCTACGGCAGGACAGGAAAGGCGCAAAGAATAAGAGATGCTGAGAGGGGGAAGTTCGCCGATCGTGGAATCAACCAAAAAGGGTATCCCGTACTTCGTGTTTGGAAAGACCGAGAAACTCCGCCACATCGGTAATGATTCCGTTGAGCGTACCGACGCGGACATCCCGATGCCTGGGAACGGTTACGCTGTGTCGGTTGCCGTTAATCGCCAACGTCACAGTCATGTGGCTGCCTCTGGTTCGCGCCACACGGTAGCCATAGTGGCGGGTCAGGAGCTTTGCGACCTCATCCGCCCGGAAGGTCGCGAGGCAGCTTCATACCGCGATGGCCTCCTCCCTGATTTGATGCAGTCTTATGACTCTCGGCATGTTCTCGTCATCAAAGTGGCACCTCACCGCATCTCGGGCCATGGCCTTCAGGTCGTTCCAGTCTTCTCCTTGGGTGAAGATGCTGTAGCCAAGGGCTCTGGCGTCGTACCCGCCTTCAACCGCTTCAGTTACTTCGAAGATGATTTCGGTCACACTCATCTGTTCTTACTCCGTCTCTCCTGATTGGCCCCCTTCCACGGGGATCTTCTGTCAGGGGTTGGCTATGGTTCATCTTTACTGTGTATTTCGCTCAGCGATCTTTCCATTTCTCGCTCTAGCTCCAGAATGTCAACCCGAATCTGCTCTGGCAGCTTTGCCTTGAAACCCCAATCTGGCGAGTGAGGGAGTAACCACAAAAAGCACAAAAGACTCAAAAAGGAAGGAGGGGAGAGGCGCCGTTGGCGCCAATTAGGAATGAGGAATGAGGAATTATTCTAACAACGCTTCCTTTGGTCGCTTGAACCGGCTTTGCCGGAATAGGATCGCTGTCGCGAACAGGAGGTAAGATAGCCACAAAAGGCATATAAACCACAAAAAAACCATTTTGCGCCTTTTGTGCTTTCCTCATTCTTTGCGTTCTTGGCGAGCTTTGCGAGAGGTAATTCAAAAGAAGGTTTCGACCAAGGGAAGGCAAAAGGGGTCAGGTAGTATGAAAGGGAACAAGCTGAGGTAGACGAAGACGCGTTATTGAAAACCCTCAGCTACCGGCCAACCTGTTCCTATTTTCCTCCAAATGCGACCATAGGAGGGATAAAACCAGCCGTAAGCTCGGCTGAGCGATTAAGTGACCAAGGGTGTAAAATCCTTGCTGCTCATAGGTTCGTGCTTATTCCAGCAGCCGTACATCTCAATCAACGCGCGCTGCTTCATCAAAATGGTTTGAGGATTAGTCCGCACCACTTTTGCCCCGTAGCTACTGGACCCTTCGACCATTGCCGCAACTAAATCGTTCACCAAATAACGCGTTGGCCTCCGTTGGTGGACAAAATCTCAATAGGATCCGCCTCTTCGGTTTTCGGGACCTGTCAATATCATAAGCCCTCCAGGTTTTCAGCCTCGGGGGCTTTTGTTTTAAGCGCTCCAGATGGGGTGTCGTTTCCAGTCTTTAGTGAACCCCATCATTCTCAAGGGATTGTGGCAGTTCGGCGCCAACGTATCTACTACATTCTGCATACGCTGCTTCCATTTGTGGGTGAACATTCGTTCGGCTTTGATCGAATTGAGGATCTTCTTTTGAAGTAGGAGGGAAGCAAAAAGCCTATCGTTGCCAGGTAATAGGGGCGCTTGCCAAAGTTTACCCGGCGGCAGAGTGGGTTTGATCGACTATTCTCGGTCCCAAAGCCGACCATGGTGGGCGCAAAGGTTACGCACATAAACCAGATGGTGCAGGCAGGAAATAAAGTGCGACGGTTGGAGTCCGTAACGACCAGAAATGGATTTCTGGTCGGCCTTTCGCATGCCTGCAACCATGCGTGACAGAACGCCGAAGGATATGATTTCGGTGACGACCCAGATCGGAAGGTTCGGATACTCCTCATAGGTCTTTTTAAAATGCTCCACAAACCTCTCTCGGGAGCGTTTCGTCTCGCGTTGAATATCTTCAATCCAACCCTGATGATTGAAACCTATGTAAAAGTTGAGGGAGTTGGCGTGACCAAACGCACGGTATCGTTGGCCAAAAGTGTAAGTTACGGATGTCCTGACATCCAGTTCAATGACCTCCAGGGATTCGAAAACGAGATCCCGTAAAGCGCGGTCAAATTCATAGGCTTTGCGAATTTGGTCGAAGTGCGTGCCGGGTTCAAAGCGATGGCGTGTTCTTTCAAAAGCAAGCCCATAGCCGGAAAATCGGTAGTAATTGAGATGCCGTAAAAACCGTTTCGCGTTTTCCCCGGATGGAACAACGAGCCCATAGCTCTTTAATCTTTCAAGTTGGGCAGAGGCCGGGAGCCACTTCTTTTTGTAAGGTTTCTTCATTGCCCCACCTTCCACGTCAAATCAGGGCAACAAAAAACGCGCCCCTGATGTGCATCAACCCGAAGGTTGAGGGGCACGGCGCGTATGTTGTCATGAAAAATGGAGCAAAAGATAAATTTTTCAAGCAATTTCTCAGGAATTTCATTCCCTTGCGTCTCCGCCTCTCCGCGTGAGTCTTCCTCGCTCATATCAGCCTACAATCAATGATGAAAAGGCGCTCCTCGGCGACAGACTTTTCGAGGCGGGACTCGATCTCTTGGAGCAGGCCGTGGTAGTTGGTGATGCTTCCAAGCTTTCCGGGCAAGCGAATGGGGTCAGCCCTAGTTTCTAAGTATTTTTGCCTACTGTAAGGTGAGCATGGTTTTGGATGGGAGCAAGGGCAGGCGAAAGGGGGCAGGATAAATTAGGAATTAGGAGGAAGAAAGGCACAAGGGCACAGAGGCACAAAGGATAAGAGATGCTAAGATGCTTAGTTGCTGAGGAATGGGTTTATCCTGATCTTGATCATGATCGTGATCTTGATCGAAAATCCCTGAGAAATGTACTCTCGCAAAGCACGCCAAGGGCACGAACCAGAAGCCAGGATCTAGGAATTAGGTATTGCGTTGCAACCCCCATCCTGGCCTTCCCCCAGAGGGAGAAGGGAGTAGATTAACCACGGAAAGCGCAAAATGCACAAAAACCGCGGATCCTGCTTCGCCCAAGGGCTACGGCAGGACAAGTTACACCGTGCGTCGAAAAGCGGCGAGACGCGGATGGGAACGGATTAAAACTGCAATGAGTTTGCAACTGCGCTGCAATGCCCTTGCAAGTGGCCTGCAACGGGGTTGCAAGACGGTTGCAGGCCTAGAATTCAGCGGAAAAGCGGGTGTACCAGAATGAGCCGTTGTAGTCCCAAGGCGTGCTCTCCGGGCGCAGATTTCCCTGGCCGGCGGTCTCCTCGAGAGGGGCGGTGGGCACCGAGTTAAAAATATTCTGAATCCCGAAGGCCAAGTGGTAGCTCTCGCTGAAACTGTAACCGATTTCGCCATCGAATATGATGGCTCCAGAAAAAGCATCGAGGTCGGTGCAGGAATTGGACTGGAAGCGGCAAGCATTCCAGGAACTGAAGAAACTGGATCGCAGCAAGCCGTCCCAGGAACCCCTTTGGTGACGAGCGGAAAACACCAGGCGGTGCTCGGGGTTCATTTCTTCCAGTTCCACCTGTCGGCGGGGGGTCATGAGTCTGACCCCGATCGGTTCGGCCAAGGGCGTGCCGAGGAATTCGGTGACTTGTCGCAACTGCGAAAAATCGTCGAGGTTGGTTTGGGTCCAGTTATAGGCTAAATCGATGCTCGATTCGGACTGGTCGCTCCACTCCTTCCTCCACTGCAGTACCAGGTCGACTCCTCGCGTAGTGGTATCGAAGTCGTTGGAGAAGAACTTGATTTCCTGCAGAACCCCGGTGCCCCTCAGGGCCTCCTTTTCCCGGATGAGTTGGTCGATTTCATCCGTGATATTTATATTCCCGGTCAAGGCGATGCGGTCCCGAATGGAAATTTGGAAATAGTCGAGGGTCATGTGGAGTTCGTCGGAAAGTTCAATGGCGGTACCAATGGAAAAGTTGACGGACTCTTCCTCGGTCAGCGGCAACCCACCCAGAGCCGCGGCAATTGGATGAGTGGGCGGAACCTGCCCCTGTTCGGACAACCCGCCGGTGCCGGAAAAGCCGGTGGTCACGGCGGTGAAGTTGGCTTGGCCGGGAGACGGGGCGCGAAAGCCTGTGCTGACGGTCGAACGCAGGGAATAACGTTCCCCCGCCCGCCAGAATGCGGACAACTTGCCGTTGAGGGTACTGCCGAAATCGCGGTAAAAATCCTCGTAACGGACGGCTACGCCCAACTGTAACGGTTGGGTAACATCCGCTTGCATATCGAGGTAGAGGGCATAGTTGGGGCGGTTCCACTCTCCAGCATTCCTCGGGTCCAACCCTTGATAGCCGTTGGAACCAATACTGAAACCCTGATCAAAGAAAGGACCGGTCTGGTAAGAGGCCAGATCGCCGGCAACGGATTCGAAGGTTTCCTCACGCCATTCCGCACCCCAGGCAATGTCGAGCAGGGAGGCCAAGCCGCCCACCTCTGCAGAGTAGGCGAAATCGAGGTTGCCCGCCACTTCGGTCTGAATGTAATCGCGCGGTCGGAAAGAGGTCGGAGTATCCGGACCCAGCGAAGCGTTGATGGTGTTGAAGATAAAGAAGTCGATGTTGCTTCGGGCGCCGCTCACGCTGGCATCCCATTTGAGGAGGCTGTCGGGCTTGCTACGCAGGCCGGTGACCAGGCTCAGGTCGCGGATATCCGCTCCGAAACGAGGAGTGAAACCGCCTGGAAACCGTTCGTTGAAAAGAAAAAGATCACCTTGGTACTCGTTGATAAATGCCTGGACCTCGTTGAAGTCGGCATCCAAGGAGGGCACATCCACGTTGGAGACTGTGATGTCGTCGTTGAGGTCGAGATCCACGACAGCCCGCTCACTCCCAAAACGAAAGACGGCGCTACGCGCAGACGAGGTGCCGGGAGCGCGAAAGAAGAATCCCCCTTCGGTCCGGCGCTCGGCCCAGCCACCCAGACTATAGGCTTCGACTCCACTGCCAAGCTGGATGCCGGCGTTGAAGAAAGTGTTCCAGGCTCCGTCGATGTCGGGGCTGCCCCAGATCTGAGCCGGTTGGTTGACGGGATAACCCCGTGAAATAAGGGTTGCCGCATCGGCACGGCTACCCGAGCGAATAGTGGGGTCGAGTTGCTTGTATTCGAGGCTTAAATTGAAAAAACCGTCTTTGGTGAGCGGTAATCCAAAATTTAACGCTGTTTGGACCAGGGCGCCGTCCCCTTCAAAGTACTCACCCGTGCGCATTTCCAGCAATGCACCTTCAGAGGCGTCGCGCAATCTCAAGTTGAGCACTCCGGCGATGGCATCCGAGCCGTACTGAGCCGCAGCACCGTCTCGTAGAAGTTCCATTTGTTCAATCGCAATGGACGGAATAACGCTTAAATCCGGTCCCTGAGAGCCGGTGTTGAGGGAACTGCCCAGCAACGCGATCACCCCGGAGCGGTGGCGGCGCTTGCCATTGACCAGGACCAGCAGGTTGTCCGGGGGCAGGCCCCGCAAGGTAACGGGACGGACCAAGGTTGCCTCGTCGTCGATACCGTGCCGCTGAACATTGAAGGAGGGCACCAGAGTACGCAAAATATCGTCCAATGTGACCGAGGCCTGAGCACGCAGATCAACCGGACTCAACACGTCTATAGGGGCGGCCGATTCTTCCACCGAGCGGGGCGCATGCCGTGTCCCCACGACCACCAATTCCTCCAAGGTGTATTCCTCAACCTCGGCGACATCTTCCTCCCCTTCCGCAGATGGCTGCAACTCCTGCGACCAGATCGTATTGCAGAAGAGAAGGGAACCAACCAGTAGAAGACAGAAGGCAGTGTGCCTGAATGAAGGTACCGAGTCGATTAAAGGTAATGCCAGATCGAAATTTATTCGTTTTTTCATATTTCTGAATGGATAGATCTGATTCTAAGACAATTAAACCCCATATTGCCATACCCGGCTAGTGTCATGTCCTGTTAATTTATTCACACAATCGGCGGACTGGTCGAGGATTGAATTGGCCTTTGAGATATTTGAAATCTTGGAGGGATTAACCACAGAGGACAAGGACACAGAGATTTAGAAAAAAGAATGGTGTGTTTTTGCGCCTTTTGCGTTCTTTTGCGGCTATTTCCCCATCCGTGCCTATCCGTGAAAT
This sequence comes from Opitutales bacterium, assembly GCA_965218995.1. Classification (GTDB taxonomy): domain Bacteria; phylum Verrucomicrobiota; class Verrucomicrobiia; order Opitutales; family UBA2995; genus JAABVD01. The sequence goes on along the minus strand of CBDCML010000003.1, from coordinate 547,607 downwards.
CGGTGGTCCATTCCTCATTCCTAATTGGCGCCAACGGCGCCTCCCCTCCCTCTTTGCGCCCTTCGCGAGCTTTGCGAGAGTCTATTCCTAATTCCTCTAACCTCTGTGATCTCTGTGGTGATTTATTTTAAGGACGCCACACTAGTCATCGAGTATTTTCTGCGCTATCTCTCTCGCCTTGCTCAGCTTGCCCACAATGCGGTCGGGGGGAACCCGCTGCAAAACATTGAGAGCCCCAAGGGTGACGGCCGGCAAACCGGAGAGCCCCATCACAATACACTCGGTTTTCTGATCGATGGCGGCATCAATCAAACGCTTCACCACCGTGCGCGTGGTGGACCCGGCTCCGGGCAGACCCCCGATCAACCCCGCAACCACATTTCCGAGGCCCTGGCCAACTAGCACCCGGTTCGGGTTGTGGCGCGTCCGGGTCATGGAATCGGCAATCAAGGAGGAGAGCAGACCGTCGATGGCGGCAAGAAAACCGATGATCAGCGCCGGTTCAAGGCCTCGCGCCAATATATTGAGGGATAGATCCGGCGACCGCAGTTTCGGCAGACCGGTTGGCACTTCACCAATGACCGGCACACCCTGCAACCACAGGAGGCTGAGCAGGGTCCCGGCAATCAGTGCCGCCAATGGTAGGAGGCAGATACTTCCTGAAACGTTTGGGCCAAAATACACCCACGAGAAGGGTGACGGCGGCGATGGAAAAGGCGCTGAGGTCGACGTTGCGAAGCGCCTCGGGCCAAGCCAAGACAATGCTTGCGGGGGAGCCCGATGCCCCAGAGCCTCCAAGAAATGGAAGCGTCTGTAGCAATATGATGATTACCCCGATGCCGGACATGAATCCGGATATCACGGAGTATGGCGTGTAAGCCACAAAGCGGCCGATCTTCGATACACCCAGTATTACCTGTACCAGACCCCGCCATTATGGCTATGGTGAACGCCTCCGCCAAGCTGCCCGCGTGGTTCGTTACGATGACCGCCATGGCCACCGACATCGGACCGGTGGGACTGGATATGAGACACCGGGCGCCCCCAAACACGGCGGCGAAGAAACCCACCGCGATTGCCCCGTACATACCGGCGATCGCTCCCAAACCCGAGGTAACCCCGTAAGCCAGCGCCAATGGCAGGGATACCCTTCCCCGTTGGCACCGGTCCGAAAAAGCGCTGTCATGGAAAATGATCTTGGAGAACGGAGCGGAGGCGTCAAGGGCGGGGACCGGAAAGGGGCTGGCAAAAGGGGTCAAACGTGAATGGCACTAAGTTAAGCGGGGTTATTGCTGCAAGAAAAGGGTCAGGTCTTAAAAACTGTATTCCGTTGTACTCCATACACTTTTACAAGACGACTGACCCTGTAAGGCATAACTTTTTACGTCTTGACCCCTTCCTTCTCCGAGGTAGTCATATGTTCGGAAAATGGCTTAACTAAGCAGCATTCACGTTTGACCCCTTCTGTCTCCCCTCAGGCAATAATGTCCTTCACAACGTGGCCATGCACATCGGTCAGGCGGTAGTTGCGCCCCTGGAATTTGTAGGTGTATTTCTCGTGATCGATGCCGAGCAGGTGTAATAGCGTTGCCTGGAAATCGTGCACGTGTACCGGGTTCTCCGTTGCGTTAAACCCTATTTCATCGGTAGCTCCATAGACAAAACCCGGTTTCACTCCCCCACCCGCCAAACAGATAGTGAAACCATAGGGATGATGGTCACGACCCCAGCGAGGCACGTCATCGAACTCGCCTTGCAGGAAAGGCGTGCGCCCGAATTCACCGCCCCAAATAACGAGGGTATCGTCCAAAAGTCCTCTTTGCTTCAGGTCCTTGATCAGAGCGGCGCTTGGGGCATCGGTGTCTCTACACTGGATTTGAAGCTGGGTAGTCAGATTGCTATGCTGATCCCAGCCGGCATGCATCAACTGAATATACCGTGTGCCGCGTTCGGCAAGTCGTCGAGCCATGAGACAGTTATATGCGAAAGTGCCTTGTTTATGCACGTCAGGTCCGTACATCTTCAGGGTCTCCGTCGACTCATCGGAGAAATCTGTCAGTTCTGGCACACTGACCTGCATTTTGTAGGCCATTTCGTATTGCGAAATGCGTGTGGAAATCTCGGGATCACCGTACTCCCTCAATTTGATTTCATTTAATTGTGCCAAATCATCCAACATATCCCGTCGAAGCTCACGGTCCGTGCCCTGGGGATTTTGCAGGTACAATACCGGGTCTCCGCTTCCCCTGAATTTAACTCCTTGGTATTTCGACGGCAGGAATCCGCTTCCCCAATAGAAGTCGTAGAACATTTGCCCACAGGAAGCTTCCTTATCCCGGGAAGTCATCGCCACAAAGGCAGGCAAATCTTCAGATTCGGCGCCGATTCCATAACTTAACCAGGAACCGATGGTTGGTCGCCCGGGAATTTCTGAACCGCTCAAAAAGAACTGAATGGCCGGGGCATGATTTACCTGGGTGGTATACATGGAGCGAATGAAACACAACTCCTCGGCCAGTTCGGCCAACTTCGGAAGATAGCTCCCCATCCACATCCCGTTCTGCCCGTATTGCTTGAATTCGGTGATATTGGGCAAAAGCAACTTCTCCTTGGTATTGGTCATGGAACTGAACCGCTTGTCACCAAGGATCGAAGGCGGAACAGGCTCGCCCTGCATCTCTTTCAATTTTGGTTTGTAGTCAAACAAGTCCACATGACTGGGAGCGCCATTCTGCAAGAGGTAAATGACCCGTTTGGCCTTTGGCGCGAAATGCGGCAGGCCTGAAATTGCCGGAGCATTGATGGCAGAACCAAACAATTTCGGTTCCAACAGACTGGCGAGAGCAACACCCCCTACTCCCATGGCCGCTTTTCCAAAGAATTCGCGGCGGGTGAATTGGCGTTTGGCGTCGTTAAAAGGATTCATTCCTTGGTCAGTGTTTCATCAAGGTTCAACAACATCAGGCAAAGCGTCGACCAGGCGGCCAGCTCCACTGTATCCGGAGATTTGTTGCGCGGGGACTCCCCTACTGCAACAGCGCGCGCCGCGTTGTCCGAATCAGTCGAGAATCGTTTTTCATATTTGGAAAGGGCCGATTCCAAAACCGTTTGCTCGATCTGATTCGGCCAACGCGATGTGACCATTCGGAAAGCAATTCCCAACGGGTTGTTTTCGTTTTTATAATCTGTTAGAACACGCTCAGCCATTTTGCGAGCGGCCTCACCGAAGGTCACGTCATTGAGTGTTGTCAAAGCATGCAATGGCGTGTTTGTGCGTTGAACTTTAACCTCACAAACTTGCCTGCCGGCAGAATCAAATAAATGGGTCGGTCCGACAATGCGTTTCCAAAATGTGTACAAGCTCCTTCGATAGAGACCTTCTCCACGATCCTGCACATACCTGGCTGTTCCGAAGGAGGCTTCCTTCCAAACGCCATCAGGTTGGTAAGGTTGAACCGCTGGACCCCCCATTCTTTCAACCAAAAGTCCACTTACGTAAAGCGCTTGATCCCGTATCATCCAGGATGGCATACGAAAGCGCGGTCCTCGGGCCAACAGTTCATTTTCCGGGTCCCTCTCTATGGCATCCTCGGAAGATATTGAAGACTGCTGATAAGTGGCGCTCATGACTATTTTCCTAAAGGTTGCCTTCAAATCCCATCCACTTTCACGAAACTCCACCGCAAGCCAATCGAGTAAGATTGCGTAGACCGGAGGCGGGGATTGCACGCCAAAGTTCTCAATCTGTTCCAAAAGCCCTCGCCCGAAGAAAAGTTGCCAGTAGCGGTTCAATGTGACCCGGGCCGTTAAGGGATGGTTTTCGGAAAATAACCAATTGGCCAGGTCCAGACGGTTGTAGTCGCCCGCATCACTGACGCCACTGTTCATAATCGCGAGGTACCCCGGTTGAACTTTCTCGTCAGTTGGGTCGTTATAGATACCCCGATTCAGGATAAAGGTATCTCGCTCCACGGAATCCTCCATGACCATTACAATAGGTCGTCGTTGCGAGTATCGTTGCTTTGCGTCATACGCGTCCCACCAGCGATTGATTGCCTCGGCGTATTGCGGATAGGCCGCGCCAAAAAATCGCAACATATTGCGAAACTCTTTGGGACGCCGTTCGACGGCGGGTTTTTCGACCACTGAAGCCCAACGACCATTCTCTATGCTCAAAACCTTTTCAGACTTGCTGGAAGGCTCACCTTCAGGCCTCGGAAAAAGCTTCAATTCCAATTCATCTATGTTCTGGGAAATCTCCGCAAAGGTCGTTTCCAACTGCTCAAGCCTGATTTCATGAGCTTCGGTGGTAAAATCCAATACAGGAGGCGTATGGGGATTCCTGCCCTCGCCCGTAACCTCGGTTTTATTGAAAAAGGCCATGAACTGATAGTATTCCCGCTGAGTGATCGGATCATATTTGTGATCGTGGCAACGAGCACAGTTCATGGTGACGCCCATCCAAATCGTCCCGACGGTTTCGGCCTGATCAAACAGATACTCGATCCGGTTTTCTTCCGGCAAACGCCCTCCTTCCCCATTGATCATGTGATTCCGCAAAAAAGCCGTGGCCAATTTTTGTTCACGTGTAGCATCGGGCAACAGATCACCCGCGATCTGTGCGATGGAAAACTGATCGTAAGGCATGTTGTCGTTGAAAGCTTTGATTGCCCAATCACGCCAAGGCCACATACCGCGTTCAGGATCATTCTGGTAGCCATTGCTATCGGAATAACGCGCCGCATCCAGCCAGTCCCAGACCATGCGCTCCCCGTAACGCGAAGAGGCCAAGAGACGGTCCACCACTTTTTCGTAAGCTCCCGGAGTTTCATCCAGAAGAAATGCATCCACCTCATCCGGACTCGGCGGAAGCCCAGTGAGATCGAGGCTCACTCTACGCATCAAAGTCTCCCTTTTGGCCATAGGTGACGGCGCCAAACCTTCCCTCTCCAAATGTGCCAAAACAAAACGATCAATTGCGGTCTTCGGCCAGGAGCCGTCTTTTACTTCGGGCAAAGGACTCTTCTCAGGCGGCAAATAAGCCCAGTGTTCCTGATATTCGGCCCCTTCATCGATCCAATCGGCAAAGGACTGCTTCTCCTCCGAGGTGAGGACGCGCGGATGCCTTTTCGGAGGCATCCTATCCTCCTCATCCTCAGCGTTTATCATCCAAATGATGAGACTGTCCTTTGCATTTCCCGGTATGATTGCAGGAGAACCGTCCCGATCTGCAATCGCCATCTCCCGGATATCGAGTCTCAAGTCTGCTTTTCGGGCATGCGGATCCGGACCATGACATTGGAAACAGGTGTCCGCCAGAATCGGACGAATATCGCGATTAAAGGATACCTGCGCAAATGTCTGTTTGCCCAACACAGCCGAGAGGCAAATGACTTGCCATAAGATGGTTCTATACATCATCACACATTTGGCTGTGTTCAAAGGTGGTTTTCCTCGAAATTCAGTTATGCATTCTGAAAATGTAAGTCGAGCTTGTCTAGGGTCTTGTCTCAGAAATTCCCCTGCACCCTCGTCGGCGGCATCATAAAATGATTGGCCACAAAAGGCACAAAGGGGGGAAGCGCGCTGGGGCGCGCCAATTAGGAATTAGGAATTGAAGAGAGTTTCTGAGATGCCGAGATGCTTAGAGGAAGAAGATTTACCACGGATTCCGGGGTAGAGAAATGGTTTAAGCTGTAGGAGCGGGTTTACCCCGCGATTGTTTAAAAATTGACTCTCGCAAAGCAACGCAAAGAAATGCCTGGGAAGGCACCATTTTTCCACGGCATGACCTCGGCTGGGGCCATGCCTTATGCCCTCAATAATCCTGCTTAAAACAGCCCGTAATTTAGATTGACGGGTTAGAAAGAACTGCACAGCAGTTCCACTCCAAAGCCCAGTGTCGCGTAGCGCACACTGGGTTGGAATGGGTAACGAATAAGGAAGGCAAAAAGGGTCAGCCCTTGATGTTTGGTATCGCATTAATATGACGACTCACGTTGCTCGGATGCCCCATGTTCAGGCGTTCGGCAAACCACGGATCCCGCTTCGCCAGAAGGCTACCATGCTTCGCCTAAAGGCTTCGCACGGCACAGCGCAGGTCAAGAGGCTCCGCACGGCACAGCGCAGGACAGGTTACACGGATGGCCCTCAATCCTGATCCTGATCGTGATCATGATCCTGATCGAAAAATCAACGACTTGGAAAAGATTAACCACGGCTTTCACGGATGAGAAAATGACTCTCGCAAAGAGTGCAAGAATCGCAAAGACGAGGATAATTCGAGATTCAGGTCGGTGAGGGTGTTCATGCCAGCATCAGGCGTTCGCCCTTCGGTTCCGGAATGGGGTCTCCGAACTCTCGTGCCGTTTCGAGCCACAGGTCGATGGCTTCATTGACGTGCTTCAATGCTGTTTCGTGCGTGTTGCCGTGGGCGGCGCATCCCGGCAATTCGGGCACCTCCGCCACAAAGGCCCCGTCTTCGTTGCTCCAATAGATGATAATCTCGTATTTGTGCATCAATCTCCTTCCTCCAGTCGGTGTGCCAGGATGACCTTACGCACCTGTCTTACCTGATAGGGTTTGCCGTGGTTTCCGTCTCGTTGCAAGTTTATCCGCTCGCGGACGCCTTCCTTTCTGAAGATATGGTGACTGCCTCGTATTCGCTCGGTGAACCCCAGTTGCATCAGGAGTCGCCGAAGTTCGTCGAAGCGGATATTGGCGTCTGACCGCCCGCCCAATACTTTCAATCGTAAGTTATCGCTCTGGTCCATGGGAATTGTCCCTAGCTATAGCAGATATTACAAATCCATCCTGCAACCGGCGCTCCAGAACAATCTGACCGTAGTCGTGGAGTTCTGCACTTGGCGTAACAGGGGTGATGTCGAGGCCGTGGGCGATACGCCAGCCCAAGCCCACCAGCCAACCGAGGGCGGCTTCGGGGAATGAGATTATCTTCATTGCCAGAAGCAATTACCGCTTTTCAGCCCCATTAGCGTATATCTCGTCCGGAATTGCATTGATAATGTAGTGAAACTCCGTTCGAGCGGAAGCCAAGTTTTCCAAGTCGCCATCAAGATATCTCCATTGAACAAAATCATCCCGGTGCTTTTCAAGAAACGATTCCATGCTGGAATCTCTATGTTGCATCTTTGCGTCTTCTCCCCTTCATCCATACCAAACATCAAGGGCTGACCCTTTTTCCGGCCTCGGCCACTTTCGACCTCCAACTTGATAAAATATCAAGAATATATCAAGTTGGGGAGCGACGCCAGTAAATGCAGGGGTCGGTGGGCAAATAAATCAAGTTTATCAAGTTTTTGGGTTTAAATTTTGATATATTTTGATAATTTGGGGTAAATCTTGATATCCTGGGTTTATTTGCCTTTATTTACCTTTATTAAAGTTTCAAAAAGTTTCGATATTTAAGATTCAGGAGGCCGGATCTGGATGTTTTGGGTTTAAATCCTAATATTTTTTGGTGATATCGACCGTTAACCTTTAATTGATTGCTTCACCTCTCAGGGGATCGAATGGGGAGGGAGGTAAGTGCAGGCAGGGTTGGAAGTCTTTCGATTCTGTCGAGGATAGTTATATATTCCAGCTATTGTCAGTAACCAATAATACTTTGAATTGACAAAATGTTCAGGATATTTCAGGCTGAAGAATGGATGATAATAATGGGAATCACGGAGGACGGCGACGGGGAGCGGGGAGGCCACCCGGCTCGCGCAACAAGGAAACTTTGGCTCGGGAGGAAAGAGCGAAGAACCTGAGCCAGCTGGCGCGGGAGAACACGGATCCCGCCTTGGCGGCGCTGTTGGAGGTTGCTCAGGATACCTCGGCTCCAGCCGTAGCGAGAGTGCAAGCGGCAAAGGCTTTGCTGGACAGAGGCTGGGGGCGGCCGCCGCGACATAGACAGCTCTACGGACGTTTCGAGAAGAGGGAGGAGAGAGACCGCAACAATGGCCCTTTCGGAGGAAATTTTTTTAGAAGCTAATTCTGGGAAATTAGAGCCGCTACTTAACGATCTCCTTCGAACGCCCATGAGGGTGTCGGAGGTCGCAGCCACATCCGCGTATCAACTCGATTTCGGGATAAACCCGCTCCTGCAATACCTTTACAGCCCTGCTGCAAACCGTCTTCAGGCTGCTTGTAGCCCGGTTTCAGCGGACAGGCAGGCAGGTCACCGTCAAAACTTGCAGGTCTTTTCGTTATGATTTTACCGGCTTTTGAACACTTCCGAGAATGGGTCCAAACCACTCTATTGCCGGGAATGAATGGAACCCGATGTTAATGTTTTGAGTTTGACCCCACCCGTCTCACCGGACTTGGCTTGCGCCATCAAGAGGCGAGACCTGACGAATTTACATTCTCCCGATTTGGTGGATCATTCTCTCGGAACATGGAAATAATTAGGTCATACTAGTAATTTTCTTGGCCAATGCTGGCAGCGCATCCAGATCAATACGACTCTGTATCGCTTCCTCCAAGAGCAGTTGTTTACCAAGATACCTGTCGTACTTTTCCACGATGAGGTTTTGCCCAGGGGACACAATGTTGCCAAAATCAACTGCCTTTGAACTGGCTATTTGCCGAAGGGACGTTTCAACCGAGTCAACGTTAGTCCCATAGTTGACCTCAATAACCCCATCATGCACCGTCGCTCGGTATCCCTTAGCCCGCAATGCCAGAGCCAGCGTCGAAGTCTTTACGGTCCCCGCCCAGGTTGCAATCAGCCGATTGCGTTCACCGATTTCGCAGATTGCCCCATTGTTCAATCCGAGCCGATGATATTGTGATCGCGCATCGCCCAGGATTTTGATCGCGTGCTGGTCGAGGTAAATCGGCACATCCCTGCTTTCGAAAATCTCCCGCATTTTTTCTACGACTTTGTCATGGATCAGGCCTCCGCTTCCTCCGAAACTAGGAGGTCGTCCGGTCCGGTCAGAGACAACTTCAATTACCTTTTTCCGGTCATGAATTGCTGTGACACGCCAACGGCGGCCGGAAAAAATAATCGTCATGTCTGGTGCTAAGACCATTTGGATTGGAAGGGTTCCTAAGGTTTTGCCGTTGTTGGTAATTCTGAATTCCTCTGGCGTCTGAAAAACAGCGAAGAAAGTGTAGTGTTGAACTATCCGCTCCCCCTTTGGTCCTAGAAGTAATGCACCATTCGGCGCTTGTTCCACCAATCCCACGTCTTTCTGGCCGAGTCTTCTGAGGAGACGGGCAAAAAGTCCGGCATCCACCCGCCTAAAGGGTCCTCGCACACATAACGTGACAAACAATTGTTTTGCTTTCGCCCCACCGCGTTCAGCAATGACGGAAAGAATCTGATGCGTAAGGGTAGACAAATGAAGTGCTTGCGGAGCCGGTGGCTCACACCATTTCCCGATCAGCAATTCCACCATTGCAACGGATCGGACAAATTCCAAATGAAGTCGATCGATTGGATGAGAATTGGGGCTGGGCTCGTTTTCTATGGCGTACATTCGCAGCACGGCCGGTTCGCCTTTGCGCCTTCCTGAGCGACCAAGACGCTGCCGAAGGGACGCAACAGAAAATGGTGGACCGATTTGGGCCACGCACTTGATCGCTCCTATGTCGATTCCAAGTTCAAGTGTTGAGGTGCATACGGCTGTTGCAGCCGAACGCTTCTTTAACCTTTTTTCGAGCTCGATCCGGTGTATACGATCAAGATTTGCATGATGAGGAAAGAACTCTACAGGGACACGCTCTCTTTCGGACATTACCCGCAGAGCATCTGCATATAATTCGACATTCTTGCGAGATTCCGCAAAAATCAGATTGCGGCTACCGCGCAGATTTTGGAACAAATGGAGGGCCACGGATCGCTGAGCTCCCAAGTTATTCTCATCTGGTTGCCCATTTTCCGCAGGTGCTTGTTTTTCTAAGTATCCACGCAATTGTACCCTTAGTTCCGAGGTTGCAGATTTGCTCTCTAGTAGTTTCACTCTATCCGGGGATTCTGGCCGCAAGTACTTACGAGCCAATTCCATCTCCCCCAATGTCGCCGACAGACCAATGCGCCTGATTCGGCGATCCACGGCCATTTCCAATCGATTCAGGAGCGACCGCAGATGGATCCCCCTTTCGTTGTCGAGCAACGCGTGTAGCTCATCGACCACGATGGCCCGGACCCCATTGAACAATCTGTGTATTTCAAGCCCACGCAAGACAAAGAGAGCCTCAAGGGACTCTGGCGTTATCAATAATACGCCACTCGGGGTCTGGCGCGCGCGTTTCTTGACGCCGGCGGCAATATCCCCGTGCCAAGGATGGACCGCCAGGTCCGTTTTGAAACAAAGATCTTCTAATCGTTCAAACTGATCGTTGATCAATGCTCGCAACGGTCCGACATAAACGAGGTCGAACCCGCCCTTACCCGGGTTATCGAGTATTGAGGATATAAGCGGAAGGAATGCGGCTTCCGTTTTTCCGCCAGCTGTCGTAGCGGCGATAATCACATCGGCATCCTGATTGAGCAGCAATGGAATGGAACGCTCCTGAATGTCGTGTAGGCTCTCCCACCTCCTATCCCAAATCCAGCGCTGAACAGGGGTCGCCAGCAAGTCGAACGATGTGAAGCGTTTAGAGCTCGAAGGATTTGAGTTCATCATCCCCGAAATCTTTTTTTAACTCGACACCGTCTATCAGATCACGCCAAACAGTTCCGGGGTTCTGCTCCAGAACTGAAAGCAAATCTACGAAAGCAGTCACTGTGTTTCGGGGGGTGCGAAAGTAGGCATCTCCAATTCGGTTTGAGCAGTGAGTCATAAAGGCGGTCAAAGCGTCATCCGGCAAAGCTGTACTGTTGGCGAAGAATATGCCCCGAATATTCCTAAGGAGAACAAACATATCCTCCGGTGTGAGGTTCGCGAGCCTGATTACCGGTCCCGAAAGATCAACCAATCCGTCTCGGGCAAAAGTGTTCTCAGGCAGTCGTGATTGCAACGCTTCGTAACTGTATAAGCCCCGGCGGGTATCCGTCAGAAATTCAGGCGTCCCACCGAGCATAAATCCCAGATACTTTGCACTACCCTGCAATACGTCGTTCAAAATGCGCATAATTTGCTCGTAATTGGATTTCCGAGCCCTTGGGGAGGTCAAATTGTACAAATTGACCAGTTCGTCCAGGGAAACGAGGAGTCCTCGATAGCCAGCTGTTCGAACAAACAATGCCAGCAATTTCAGGTGGTCGTAGACATTTGCGTCGTTGATGATCGTTCGAACACCTAGGGCATACCGGGCTTCTGTACGGGTGGAAAACTCCGCTCGAAGCCACCTTACCGCTGCAGACTTCAACACCTCATCTCCGCGCTCGTAACCTTCCCAATAGCGGACAATCACGGTGGTGAAATCGTATCCGCCGGTCAACTCTTCAAGCAGCCCCAAGCTCTCGCGCATGATCTCACTTGGGTCCCGGCCGGTCTTCTCAGCCTTGCGCAAGGAGGTGCTGGCGAAGCGTTCCACTATCGAAGTCATGGCGCCTCCATCAGGTTTGGTTCGAGTAGAGGCATTGCGGGCCATTTCGGCGTATAGAGATCGGGCCTGTCCTCCCGTGGCGTGGAGGCGACGGTCGGGCGCCATATCCGCCGAAAGCGCGACCATGCCCTGTTCCAGCGCTATCAAACGAGTTAGATTGAGGAAGAATGTCTTTCCCGAACCGTAATCGCCGATTATAAACCGGATGGCAGCGCCACCCTCCTTGATGCGTTTTATATCCCGTAGCATCTCTTTGACTTCGCGGGATCGCCCAACCTGAATGTGCCGCAGTCCCAGTTTGGGTACAACGCCCGCTCGTAGGGCTTGTATGATCGAATCCCTGTCCCGTCGCCTCATGGTCTCATAGAGTAGAAGGGCATGTCAGATTTGCTCTCAAGGTAGTCCTTGCAAATTGTCCATAATTCGAGCTTGAGCTTTTTGTCCTCACTAAGTTCACGATTATCCCACGTTTCTTCTCTCACTGTTCTATCCCGTGGGAGATCCTATTCAGGCGACATTTCCTCAAGGGCCGCCTCCACATACGGATACCGGCGTTCTAGTACGTCGAGCAGTGTGGTTCTAATCCCTTTCGTGAACCGCCGCAAATCGAATGCTTTGAGCACGGCACGAAGGTGCTCCTCTGAGCCGCGTTCAAGCTCGTATTCGCGGCCTATCCGTACTAGACCTGCGACGAGTTGAAGCTCACTTGGGGGTATCTGGCCAAATTCACGCGGTCCTCGCTCACGAGCAACCACCGGTTGACTTTTAGGTGACCGAACTATCGAACGAACCAAACCACCAACTTTCCCCTCATCAGCGATGACCACGAGGTCTTGGCTGATTGCGTGCTGAAGGGCAATTTCCATTTGGCTCTTGAGGTTGTGGCCCATCCTGCGAATTCCACAACTGCGAAGATAGATGTCGTAAGCTCGCTTGGCCAACATAGGCCCTTCGACCTGGATTATCTGGTATAGCCCTCCGGCGACTAGTGAAGCGTGCGCTCTTCTTGGATCTGGGAAGGGTGGACCATCGAATTCCAAGTAGGGCCGGAGGCCATTCTTCCCAATCAACTGCGGTTGCGGCAATTCCTTGTCAGGACCGGATGGGTAACCGGATTCGACTTGGGGTTGCTGTGGTTCCACCGCATCTTGCGGGGGTTGCATTGAGACAGTTTTGCCTGAGGGATCGTTTGCGTCGATTTCACTTACCAGGTTGGACTGAGGTGATGGAACCGGAGAACCCGCTTCATCTGCCTGCGATGTAAAGGTCCTCACTGCTTCGGCGTCCTGCGGATCGCTTTCCCTTTCCTTTCGACGGAATCTAGTTCTTCCAATATTTTCAAATTGTTTTACCACCTCCTGGTTTATGTCGTATCCTTCGTATTCCTCGATCAAGGAATCGCCGTACCGCTCGAAAGACCACTCGTTCAAGGATTCAAGGGCTCCACCTGGCATGAGTTGAAATTGGTTCGTCAAATTGATCCAATCGCTTTCATCCCAGTGTTGCTGGGTCAGTAACTCCTCAAGGAAACCGGCAAGCTTTACATCCAGACCCTGAAAACTATCATTTGAATGCTCAAATTGCTCCTCTATTTCCTCATCCACGTCTTTGTCCCCAAAAATTTCTCCCAAAACGGATGATACTAGAGCGGTATCGTCCATGAGGGAATCGATCCGATCAGCATCCAGTTCGACAGGACCATCCCGGCTTGGAGCTGCGGGGATATCAATTTTGGGTGACCTGGTTGTGGACGGTCTTACTCTAACCGGCTCACTCGTAGGCAATTCCTCATGCAGATTGAAAGAGATATCCTCAGTAGGCAAACCGATGGCTTTGTAGAGCCTTTCTATCGCCTTCATTTCCCGAAAATCAATCATGCCGTCTATAGCCGCCATAGAAAGTGCCAAATGGCCGATTTGCCGACGCACCACATCCGGCACATCCTGTATTCGCCGACGCAGAAATTCCATGTCAAGAGGAACGGATAGCATCCACTTCAGGTTGGCATGAAGTCGAACGTTCTCGACCTCCGGCAATCCGGCTCCGTCAATTCGGGCCTCGAGAACTTGTCGCTCTTTTTCCTCAATAGCTCCGTCAGCGTGCGCAACAAAGCTTCCCAAGGCAATGGACAGAAGCAGTGTCTTGTATTTATTGCTCACTTGTTCAAGCTCCGTGATTCCTTCGGGTAGGTGAAAAAGAACGACTGGTTCGCCCAGCTTTGGACTACGCAAGGCAAAACGGGGATCCGGGGCCATGCCAATTGACAAACGTGCAAGTGCATCAGCAGCTCCGGTCAATTGGTTCTTGTTCGCTTTCTCAGGTATCGAACCTTCCATTAGCTTAATAACCTGCTCAACCGCTACAAGCCCGCCCTTCTCAATGACTGTGTTCGCCCAATCCCGCAATTTCTCCATTTCGCTGCACGGAAATTGATGCCAGATGCGTTGGGGTAAAAGTGCGTGAGCCTCAATGGTTTCGCGGCCTAGAGGGTTGCGGCCGAGAAAGCGACTATATTTGTCGAGCTCATTTGAGGCCGCTTCCACTAATTTTCTGGCAAGGCTCAAAGTTCTGGATGAACGCGGAATGTCTGGGACGCCACCAACAAACTTTACCAAATCGACTTCAAACTCCAAGGAGGCCGACATGTATCTTGCCTGAAATAATCGTTTTGGCTCAGCAATCCTCAACCCATTTGGATACCTCTCGTAAAAAAGATCGTTAAATAACGCCCTGCATTCTGGAAATGCCCGCATCATGGGAATGCGAACCCTGGTTTCGGGATGAAGCATGCACCAACTCAGAACCCAGTCGGCGCTCAATGGCTCGCCTTGCTGGACCTTTTGACCGATAGCTACGCGGATATCCAGTGGGAGCTGATTACTCGACCGTTCAAAACGTGGTTCGAGGGTGGTCACATTGACCGGATCGAGGATGATCTGCGCAGCTTCCAAAAATTTCCCAAAGTACCTGCGAATAGAATGATTCTCTCCGTAAAGACCAAGCAACCGTTCAGTTTCTGCCACAATTTCCCGCCTTTCGTCGACACTGGGTTTGTCGAGAAAAAACCTTCGCTCCAATCCGTAGAAAAATAGAAGGACAAACCCTGCATCGATTTTCAGATTGGTCCGTCCACCTGCGAGCCAGTCGAGATAAGCTGCGCGCGCCTGTGGCCCAATATCGGTGTAATTCGGCCAATATCCCAAGCTGTCCGAGGCAAGATCTGTTCCGATCTCAGAAACCTGCAAGCTTGGGTCGATAAATCCGTTTCCTCGGTACCAGCCTCCGTCGCTACGCGGTGTCGAGCCGATATATACCATTCCATCTATTGTTCGGCCGGCAACTGTTATTTTGCTGCCTTGGGCAACCCACCGCGAATTTTGGTTTTGTATCGAGCTTCCTTCTTCCATTTGGTACTACCTGTGAAAAATAACGATTTGGGCATGCGCCTCTTTCCTAGTCGTCCAGCCCACGAAAAGCTTGCGACAGGGGCCATTGGCATGGTGAATCATTCTTGGGAAGGAATTGGTGTCAATCCGGGAAGTCGTGGTCCTTCCCCTTCCTTCCCTATAATTATGGAGGTGTAACATTCCTTCTCCCCGTTGACTTTCTAATAAATTTCAGGCTTCCGATTCGGTCATAGATGAATTGTGTGGCCACACAATCTTCTGTATTGCTGTCTGGAGCCCAGCCATTTCAACCGTCGACTACCGCGTCTCCAATTCGGTAAGAACTTCGCGGAAGCTGTTGAGGGCGGATTCTAGGTTTTCGATGATCTCTTCGGCGAGGTCATCGGGCTCGGGCAGGTTGTCCAGGTCGACCAAGCTTTTGTCCTTGAGCCAGAAGATGTCGAGACTGGTCTTGTCACGCGCCCGTAACTCTTCATAGCTGTAGCTCCGCCAGCGACCGTCCGGCGCGTCTTTCTCGTGCCAGGTCGTTTTGCGCTGGTGCCGGTTCTGCGGGTTGTAGCAACTGACGAAGTCCTGCAAGTTCTCGAAGCGCATCGGCTTCTTTTTCAGGGTGTGATGAATGTTGGTGCGGTAGTCGTAGTACCAGACTCGTTTGGTCCAGGGGTGAGGGCTGGCTTCGTGGTTGTCGAAAAAGATCACGTTGGCTTTAACCCCTTGGGCGTAAAACACACCGGTCGGCAGACGCAGGATGGTGTGCAGGTCCGTGGTCTCCAGGAGCTTCTTACGGATCGTTTCACCCGCCCGACCCTCGAACAGCACGTTGTCCGGCAGGACCACGGCAGCACGTCCGGTGGTCTTGAGCATGGTGCGAATGTGCTGCACGAAATTCAGTTGTTTGTTCGAGGTGGTCGCCCAGAAATCCTGCCGGTTGTAGGTCAGGCTGTCCTTTTTCTGTTCGCCTTGCTCATTGGTGAAGCTCATTGAGCTTTTCTTGCCGAAGGGCGGATTCGCCAGCACATAGTCAAACCGCTTGCCGGCATCGGCCACCAGCGAATCGTTTGGCGAAATGGACACACCCCCGTCAATCTCGCCGATGTTGTGCAGAAACATATTCATCAGGCACAGTCGTCGCGTGTTGGCGACGATCTCGTTGCCGTGAAATGCTTCGTGCTTCAGGAACGCCTTTTGTTGCTTGTCTAGTTGGAAGTTCTTCGGGTTGGTGATGAAGTCGTAAGCGGCAAGAAAAAACCCCCCTGTGCCGCAAGCCGGGTCGGCGATGAGCTTGCCGGGTTCAGGCCGAACGCATTCGACCATGGCGCGGATGAGGGCGCGAGGCGTGAAGTACTGGCCAGCGCCTGATTTGGTGTCCTCGGCGTTCTTCTCCAGGAGTCCTTCGTAAATATCTCCTTTTACGTCGGCGCCCATGGTAACCCATTCGGTTTCGTCCACCATGGCGATGAGACGGAATAATTTCGCCGGGTCCTGGATCTTGTTTTGCGCCTTGGTAAAGATTTGCCCCAGCATGCCCCTCTTAGCACCAAGCTCGCGAAGCAGGGTGGCGTAGTGGGTTTCGAGTTCCGCACCTCTTTTCGATTTCAGGCTTTGCCAGTTGAATTCGGCTGGGATCCCGACATCGCGGTTGTAGGGTGGTTTGGCGTACTCGGCGGCCATCTTGAGAAAGATAAGATAGGTGAGTTGTTCCAGATAGTCGCCATAGCCCACCCCGTCATCGCGCAGGGTGGTGCAAAAGCTCCAGACTTTGGAGACGATTGGGGCAGTATTCATAAGGTGGCTCTCTTCTTTCTAGTATTCCATTTGATCTCACCCTTTTTCCTAACCCATTCCTTTTCCGCTTTGATGCGATCCAGGAGGATGGATGCAGATTCGTCGTTTGGGTCTTGTGCAACGAGTTGGCCTTTGAAGGCCTTCTTCAGAATAGACTGGCGAAGTGCTTTCGATTTGACCAACTGCATGTCGACTTCTTCGAGTGCCTTTTCAATTTTAGACAGCTTCTCCTGAATCTGAACGACGACAGCAGATTCTTCTGCATAACTTGCAATGGGAACAATTAAATTCGACACCTTCGAGATACTCAATGTGTGTAATCCAGAAGTCGAGCTGGCCTCTTTGATGATTAGGTCACGTCCAAGTGGAGAAAGAAGAAATTGGAGAAAAAAGCGAGGTGTCGACTCTGTCGCGAGTCGAACTCTTATCAAATGGTTCTGATGTCCACAGGCAGGGATTTCTCCCTTCCATAACGCTACGCGGCCAATTTGTCCGATACTCCCATTGCCTTCTACGATCAATAGATCTCCAGCCTTAAGCGCTACCTTTTCCGCTTCAGCATCCGTTACGCCAATTTTGTGAACGTCATCCGTCAATACCTTGTCAGCGTAGACGTTTGCCACACGAAGGTATTTCAGCTTACGAGGGAGACTATTCCGCTTCTGGTTTTTTGTGAGTCCCCCAGTGACATCAGAGATGCTGCCTAGGCGTATCCACAGCCAACTGGCAGGCAGTTGCGGCAGATTCGGGATCGCGTCCTGAGGAACATGCGCTATCTCCAACGGTTTCTTCGGTCGCACCGGTTTCCTGCCCAACTTGCCGCCTTCCTCCCATTTCTTGACAGCCGCCTCCCACTCTTGAAGTTGCTGTTCGAATCGCGTTTCCCGCTCCTGTTTGATGCGGGCAAGCAATTGCTCGGGACTCTCAAGCTTGTCTCTGTTCTCTTCGCGCCATTGGGCCGTGAGCTTGCCTTCAAAGGCGTGCTTGAGCACGGACTGGCGGTAGACTTTGAGCTTCGCCCGCGCCGCCTTCAGGCTCTCGATGCCCTTGTCAAGTTCGGTAAACAATTCCTCGATCTTGGCGACGATACGTTTTTGCTCATTAATTGGCGGTAGCCATATCGGGTAAGCCCTCAAAATTCTCTGAGAGATATTGGGCTGTGCGCCGCCTTTTCCTCTCTCTATCAACGAGTGTTTCTGCGACAAAAAAAAGAAATAGAGAAACCCAGAGCTAAGTAGTTCTTGATGTGGTTGAGCGACAGCACAGGCTTGATTAGTTGAAAGATCAGAGCCCCAAATTGATAACTTTCCTATGGTGGCTCCATACATTGCGATTCCGACTGAGCCAGCCGGGAAGACCTTAGCGCTTGAATTTTGAATAGCCTCTTGAGTGATTAGCTCTTCTGAAGACACTATGTATTTTGGTCCAAGTTCACCAGTTTTTACCCAAGGAATTGTCCCTTTGTAGAACTCCGGGTTTTTCCGAGATGGTGTACCGCCGGAGCCCCATAGCGCAACTTGATCTAACGTTGTTTGCACCCAGCATCTAGGCTGAGATTGTAATGATTCATAGTGCATTCTAAGCTGCCAAAGCCTCATTCAATTCATGAATCACAGCATTCATCCGGTCACCGAAGAGCTTGTACATCCTCCCCAGTCCGCCTTTGCCATCGAACGGTGCCATTTCCAGATCGTCGCGTCCAAGATGAAATGAGGTGATGATGTGATCGCGGATCATGCGCAGCCAGACCATCTGCTCTTCGTTGAACTTCTCTCCGCTCCCGCTGTGATGCGTCATGATCCAATCCTGAAAATTGCGCCGCACGGTTTCCGAATAGGTAGATAACGTCGCGTCGATACCACAGACGCGGCGGATCAAGGCCACGAGGGCGGTCAACTCGCTGGCCGGTTGGCTGCCCTTGTATTCATTGAGCAAGGAGTATGCCTGCCAGACCCGTAAGGGGGCTAGTCGAGGCTGGTCGCTTTTGAGCTTGTCGAAAACCTCGCGGATCATCTCGTAGGTCAGCTCACTGCGCCTATGCGGTTGGGCGTAGAAGATGGTCAGGGCTTCGATCTTGTTTCGGTTCGCTTCCAAATACTGGCGGAAGTCCTGCACCATAGCTTCGGCATTTTCTTGCGAGTCACCTTCCCATTCGGCGCGAAGCACCGTGTCCAGATTGTCGTGGTCGATGGTCTGATCCTTGTCGCGTCGAATCGAGTCGATCAGCTCGACCAGTTCGCCGTTGAACACTTTTGCCGCGTCTCGTACCAATTGTTCCTGTGCCTTTTCACGTGCGTCCTGTGACGGTTCAGCATCGTCAGGAACCTGCTCAATCTCGCGGGCCTTCACCTCGATCTGGTCCGGGTCGATGGCTTGCAGCAGATTGCCAACGATATCGGTTAGTGCGATTCCACCAGCTTTTTCCCGGATACGCTCCTGCTCAGCATGGTCGAGTTGTCGGTTCAGCCTGGCGAGGCGTCCGGCGAGAGAACTCACCGTATCTTCATCGTGGGCGCCCATCATCACGCCCATAGCGAGGTCCTTGAGTGGCACGGACGGTTTGGTGATGAGCGGTTGGCTGTCGGTCTTGAGCGATTTTGTGACGCCGACGGCGTCCACGATCACATAGTGGGTCTTCCCACTGGCTGCGGAAGGCGTCACTTTCTTGAGGTCGTCATGTTCGAGAGTGCGCGTGCCACGGCCCTTCATCTGCTCGAAATAGTTGCGACTCCTCACGTCGCGCATGAATAGCAGGCATTCGAGCGGTTTGACGTCGGTGCCCGTGGCGATCATGTCAACCGTCACGGCGATGCGCGGGTAGTAGTCGTTTCTGAACTGAGCGAGAACGGATTTCGGGTCTTCCTCGGTTTTGTAGGTGACCTTTTTGCAGAACTCGTTGCCCTGGGCGAATTCCTCGCGCACGGTCTGGATGATGTCGTCGGCATGGCTGTCGGTCTTGGCAAAAACAAGTGTCTTTGGGACCTCGCCGCGGCCGGGAAATATCTTGGGCAGATCATCGCGAAAAGTGCGAATGACGGTGCGGATCTGGTCGGGGTTGACGACGGCGCGGTCGAGTTCACTGGCAGTATAGGTGGCATCCTCTTCCTGAATTTCCCAACGCCTTCGACGCGACAGACGCTCACGCTTTTCGACCTGCTGGTCGGCCTTTAGTTGGCCGCCGTGCTGGGTCATCTCTGTCTCGATGACATAGATTTCGTTGCCGACATTGACCCCGTCGGCGACGGCTTGATCGTGGGTATACTCGCTGACGACGTTTTTCCGGAAGAATCCATAGGTGCGGTTGTCCGGCGTGGCAGTCAGGCCAATGAGGTAGGCATCGAAATATTCCAAGACCTGGCGCCAGAGGTTGTAAATCGAGCGGTGGCATTCGTCGATGATGATGAAGTCGAAGAATTCCGGGGGAATCTTTTCGTTATAGACGACCGGCATCGGTTTCTTGGGCTGCACCATCTCCGCCGGATTGATCTCCTCGGTGGCTTCGTCCAACTCCTCGTCCTTCAGGAGCGAATACATGCGTTGAATGGTGCTGATGCAGACCTGGCTGTCCCTGGCGACAAAGGACGATTTGAGACGCTGGACATTGTAGAGTTCGGTGAACTTGCGGTTGTCGTCACTGGGCACGTAGGACATGAATTCCTGCTCGGCTTGTTCCCCCAGGTTCCTGGTGTCCACCAGAAACAAGGCGCGCTTGGCATCGGCGTGTTTGAGCAGCCGGTAGATGGAGGTGATGGCCATGTAGGTCTTGCCCGCACCTGTGGCCATTTGAATGAGGGCTCGCGGCCGGTCGGCCTTAAAGGAGGCTTCGAGCCCATTGATGGCATTTACCTGGCACGCTCTCAATCCCGTGGGGTCTAAACTCGGAAGTGCCTGGAGCCGCGCGCGGAGCGTGGCCGACCGGGAATGCCAATCCTGTATCGTCTCCGGCATGGGGAAATTGAACACCTCCCGAGAGCGTGGTTTCGGATCGCCTCCGTCGGTAAAACGGGTGACCACACCAGTGCTTTCGTAAACAAACGGAAGGGGCTCGGAATTGTCTATCCACTTGAGCTTTGCGCTGGCATAGCCGCCGGATTGTTCCTCGACCACGGTGATGTTGTGGCCCCAGTCCTCCGGTTTAGCCTCAACAACCCCGACCGGTTTCTTGTCGATGAAAAGGACATAGTCGGCTGGGCCTACGGACGTCTGGTACTCTCGAACGGCAATGCCGGGGCCAGCCCTGAAATCGATCTTGTCCTTTGGCTGCACCTTCCAACCGGCTTGCTCCAACATCACGTCGATCTTGTCGCGGGCAAGTTGTTCGGGAAATCGGTTTATTTCAGACACGGCTACAGTGATTCCCTATTGTCGGGATGGGCAGTTGATGTCCTATACGGCATGCGTCAGTCGCAACCCCTTTATGCCTGCAGCATAGTCCAATTTTCTAGAGTTCCACAGACGCGCTACCAGGGACGCTCTCTCCCTTTTTGGTAACCACCCTGGTCTTTCGTAATGGTCTACGAACTGTATCAACAGCGATCCCAGCTTTTAAGGCAGTTATGACTCCAACAGCCTCGAGATAATTTTCCACGATGAAGAGTTGTCCGTCTTTAAATGGGAAGTCTTCGAGATTGTTTTTCATGCAGTTTTCGTTTTCGCGCACGGCTATGACCGGAATGCCCTGCTCAATCGCCGCGAGTGTAGGTAAGCCAACGCATCCATCCGGGATCACCAGGCAGGAAATATCAGCGGCGGTAAGTAAACTGGAATCACCGTGCATCGGGGCATCGGGAATAATCCTGGGGCTTCTGTGCAATCCTTTAAGAATACAGTGCAGATAAGTCGTCGATACGGCTTCCGCTGACTTCCTCGGGTCTGTAATCCCAACATCCAACTCCATTATTTCCTTGGATGCCTCCATTGGAGAATGTGCGGAAGGCACTTTGAATAACATGGATATCGCATGCGTCAGCATTGCCTCCACTCCACCCCAGGGATTGACACGCAGGGAACTGTCTTGTGCAAAGTAATCCTTATGGTAATGATCCGGAACGTTGATGAGCGAGGTTAGCGCTATAGCGTCGTATTCATCTTTATGTTCTTCGAGTGCTTCACATAAACGTTCAAAATATTCGATACGGCCAACCGCTCTACCTGAATTTGAATAGAAGGCCCGCATTATGACGCGATCTTCCATTTTAATTACCAACGGGCATTCAAGCCCAAAAGTAGCTCTTGCGGCAGAAGCTGAATTAATTGCAAGCTCGTGGAACATCCTCTCGGAGTGTTCATCGACTACCAGCAGGACTCGATTGGATCGAACCTTCTGTAATCCAATACTACCCATAATCATTTGGGTAATCACACTTCCCTCCACGTATAGAGCGTTTTCGGGTAATTCGTTGATGTCGGCAGCATTTACGACATTTGGGTGTGTTATAAGATTATCGCTGCACGATGCTAGTAAACGAGCCGCTGCACCTGCATCCCCTGAATGTCCGCCCAATTCAGCTCCAATTCCCGTCGGAACCAGGAACATTGTATTGAACTGATGCTGATTTTCGTAGTCCCGTCTGCGAAATTTAAAAATGGAATCTACATCCTTCCGTTGTTTCGAACTTGTTCCGGACAAAATACTAACTTCGAGATTATAGCCTTCCGGACTTGTCTCGGTTATGGCTATTCGAACAGGTTTGTGTAAACCGGGGAGCTCTTGGTCTACCAAATCTTGTAATTGCTGGATCAGGTCCTTTCCGTCGGATGCCCTCGGTAACAATAGTTCTTTTTCTGTGAGTAACATGCTTATTTCCTTTCTATAAAATGTGAGCTGGACTCTCTGGCTCCAAACCAATCTTTTGTAATTTCCTCTGCCAAGGCAGCATCAAACTGCTTACAGGAAAATATGTTAACGTAAACCGCGGCCATCAAATCCAAGGTATGGATGACAATGGTACTGGTCAAAATAAACTGGACTGCAGATGTGCCTTTTGTGTGAGGGGAGGTTTGCTGTTCTTCTTTGGCCACCCCAACGTCGTCCCAAAAATAGCGCTCGCATTTCTCCATCTTGATTGCTCCGCACAGCTTTTCGAAATAGTTGTCCAGGCTTTCACGATTAAAAGTGGAGATATCGCAACCATGTAAATCGAGAATCAACTCGTATCCGTAAGGTTGCTTCATCTAACAAGTGAAAAGATTGGTTTTGGCTGTGTTAAATTTGCTTAGTTGAGATATCCTTCATGCGGTTGAAAATCATCTCGAAAGAAAATCCGGAGGCTATTCCCCAAAAGATAGCCTTTGCTGCTTCCTTTATGGGCTTAGTTGTTTCCTCTATTCCTACAAATTCATTATTTAACGGAAAGGTAGGGAATAGGGGACCATTAAGAAATCCTCCTGTTACCAAAGCGTAAAACAAAATTCCAGCTACTAACCCGAGGGCAGTTCCGAGAATAGCAAGATTTAACTGAACTCGCCCTTTAGTAACGCCGACTTCTGGTTGATCAGACGCATACATCCTATATAATTTCAGTAAAACAGTCGTTAGTGATCCGATTACACCGAGAACGGCCATGCTGAGAATGGACAATGAACAATTTTCATTGCTGGAAGAATAAAAATAAGGAATTAGTGCAATCCCAAAAAGATGTGGAAGAGCAATTACGCCAAACTTCATAATTGCATTGAAGACTGCTGATCCTTCAGCCCAAAGTTGATCCCAATCTGTTACGTGCTCCATGAGCATTCGCAATTCTGCACGTAATAATTCTGCTGCATCATCTTTACCTCTGAGAAACTTCTCCCTATCTTTTTGGTAATCGTCTATCTTGATATCATTGATTTTCTTACAACCTTTTTTTATGCGATCGGACCACTTTTTGTAGTGGTTTGGTTCATATCGATCTGCAGTACCTACCCAATAATCCCTGAGATCTTCCAGGCGTGATTTCGCTCTAGCCTTTAGGTCTTCAAACCCTAAAAAGTCGACTAACATGACGTCGAGGTTCAAAATTTGGTAATCTGTCCAATTTTCATATCCCAGGCCTTCAAGTCTTTCAGCTTCCTTTTCCAATTCCTTTATTTTTAGATCAGAATTATATGGCTTATGGCCTTTTTCTGTTCTTGCCTCGATAATTAAGGCAGTGACCTCACTTGGATCTTCTAGGCGAAAATTGTAAACCGTTCGCTCATGCCAAATTTTGAAATGCGCCAACCATGCCAATGGAGCAAAAATTAGTGCGATGTATGTTAAGCAGGGATTGGGAATAAGGAAGGGACAGCACGAGGAATATAGATAACCACTAATTTTGCTAGGAACACAGTGGAGAATTTGGATCAGAATTATCGAATAACAGATACCCAGAACACAATAGGTTATTCCTAAAAAAACATAATCCCAGAAAGAAAATTCGGCTAGCTCTGCTGGGGTTCTAACCCTTTCATCCGTCTTTGGGTCCTCAATCGAGTCCAACTTGCTATCACTCATTATTATTAGGACGGGGAAGTCTTCGTGTAAAATTTTGGTAGCCCTCTACTGTGGACAGACGGCCTATTAAAGGTGCGATTTCATAGGCTTTTGCAGCACTGTTTGCAAGTCTGTTTAGATGGCGATAGCCGCGGAGGCGATGGAAGCCCTATTCGGCCTGCACCAAGTCTTCGGCCTAGCTGATGGGCGACTTGGCTGCGACGAGTAACCTGGGGGGCCTATAACTGCACTGAAAAGTCGAAATGTCGCCCGCCTGCATACCGTCTGCAGGCTGCTTGCAGCCCGGTTTCAGCGGACAGCCAGGGAGGTTCCGTCAACAACTCAAAACGCTAAACAACTAGGTGCGTCCCCTTCCCTTCATCCATACCAAACTTCAAGGGCTGACCCTTTTGCCCCTCCCAACTGGCAAGAATGCAAGATGGAGGGCAGCCAAAGTTACAGTTAGGCCGGGAAAAAACTAGGGATAAAATCCTGACCTTGATCTCCGCCGATTCCTCAATTACTATAGAAGAGTTGGCGACCCGACTCGAAATCACTCCACAGGGAATCCAGTGGCAGATACAGAAGATGAAACGAATGGGCATCCTTGAGCGGATTGGGGCCGCCAGAGGCGGTTATTGGAAAATAATTGAGAAGAAGGATGAGGGGGGAAGCGCGCCGAGGCGCGCGAATTAGGAATGAGGAATGAGGAATGGGGGAAAGGCATCCTGCTTCGCCCAAGGGCTACGGCAGGACAGGCCCGGCTTTATCGGAACAGGGTCGCTGTCGCGAGCAGGAGATAATCCACAGAGGAACGAGGGCACAAAGGCACTGAGGGAGGGACAAGCTTTCCTTCGACGCTATCGTGGGGAATAATGATCGCCACCGAGTCCCTTGCGCCGAAAGATGATTTTGCACTGCTTAAAACGTCGGTTCTACCTGTTCAAAAAAGCAATCGGCGCTGATAGCTGATCTCAATTGCCCAATGGAGAAAACCATGCTTTCCAACTTGAAAAAAATTCTGTTTCGCCAGGATGGACAGGGGCACCTTCGTACTCCCAAAGATGAGACGGCTGAATTTTTAGTGCGGCATCACGATCTGGATGTGGGGCATCTCTGTCTTCGGGATGGAAAGTGGCATTTCGAGTACACGGATAACTTCCGGAAGAAGAAAGACGCTTACCCCATCATCAATTTCCCGCATCTCGACAAACACTACGAATCTGATGCGTTGTGGCCCTTTTTCCTGATTCGCATTCCAGGTTTAGGGCAACCGGCTATCAAGCGCATGATCAGTGAGGAGAACATTGACCCCAACAATGAAGCACAATTGCTCAAACGTTTTGGCAAAACCACAATCGCCAATCCATTTACCTTGATTCCAATAGACCCGCCGGCCGAACCAGAGGAATGAGATAAGCGCCCAAGGGCGCGAATTAGGAATTAGGAATTAGGAATTGAATAGAGTTTCTGAGATTCTGAGCTGCCGAGATGCTGAGAGGGAGAAGTGTGTTTTTGTGCCTTTTGCGTTCTTTTGTGGCTATTTTTCATATTTCCTGTTGCCGTCTTGTCCTGCCGTAGCCCTTGGGCGAAGCAGGAAGGCACCCAGCCGCGAAGCGGCGATGTTAGTTTTTAACAACGTTCCTTTCAGTCACTTGATCCCGCTTCGCCCAAGGGCTACCATGCTTCGCCTAAACCGTGCTTCGCAACGCTACGCAGGTCAAGAGGCTCCGCACGGCACAGCGCAGAACAGGTCTGGCTTCAAGGAATTCCGTCCACCACAATCATCTTGCTGTCGGTGGTTCGGGTTCGAATGGCCTTGACCGGCTGATAATCGGGGTCGCGGTAAAATGCCAGCGCCGCCTCCCGGTTGGGAAACTCTACTATCACCAGACGACTTGGGGCCCAATCCCCTTCCAGGGTTTGATGCTCTCCACCCCGCACCCGGTATCTGCCACCGTGTTTCGCCACAAGAGGGGGAACTTTTTCCAGATACTCCCGGTACGCTTCCGGGCGTTTTACTGTAATATCAACTAGAATAAAAGCGGACATGATTTGTCATTCCTTTCTATTGATTCTACTTAATGAGGGACATGGCAATTCGCAATTGGCTTTTGCCAAAGGCACAAAGGGGGGGAGGCGCGCTGGTGCGCGCCAATTAGGAATTAGGAATGAAGAATGAGGAATGTTTACGTTTGGGGGTTGGCGGGTTGAGGAGTGATGTCTTGGGAAGGTGGGGAATCCTGGAAGTGACTCTCGCAAAGCTCGATAGAGTAGACGAGGGGGCCAGCCAGTAGGCCAGCCCGCCTCGTCCCTCATCGAACCGAGTATACAGATTTCCAGTTGACGGCTCTCCTGCAAACTTCACCGTTCGACTGTCGAAGGTCGTTCTTCGCCTTACGGTAGAGCTTCCATCACAAAGTAAGGAGGCGGTCCACTGGCTTCCCGGCCATGGGTTTGACCCAGGCCTGGCAGTCAGCTTATTCCGTAGGGGAGAGGTTGCTCTCAAGCGGGCCTCCTTTCTTCTGATAGCTGCATGTTTACAGTGGGGTCCCTTTGCTCCACGGGCTTTCACCCGCTTCCCAGCTACTATGGACCCCTCTGAGACCTCGCTCCGGCCGATGGCATGGTTATGCTTTCCCATGCTTCGTTGTCCAAACCCCGATTGGTAGGACGCCGGGGAGGCTTCCCGGTTAGCTCGGGTTCTCTTTCGGTGCGCGCTTTCATCAGCCACCCCGCCCGGCCCCTCAACTGCACTTGACCGTTGCTTGGTTGAGAGTTGCAGGCTTCGCCATCTTTGGGAGGTTGGCCACCGGGGGTTATAGCGTAACGAGGCCGAATCATGTTCGCTTGCGCTAAGGCTCGCACCTTTGCAATCAGGGGGTTTCCATCCCCCTTCGCCTGCCGCAAGGGCAGACCGCTTCGTTTCACGTGCTTTGTCGCCGCCACACGCCGATGCGTCGCTACATATTGAACGGTCAATTAACATGGATCATACTTTACAATGAGCTAGAGAACCGGCCAGAGCCGGCATAACCAAAGGACGCAAAGAGGGGGGGAGAAGGAGGAGGGAATGATGGAGTGATGGAGTGGTGGAATGGTGGAATGGTGGAGAGAGAAGAATTGGGAATTTTGTGCTTTTTGTGGCTTTTGTGGCTATTTCTCCTATTTCCTGTTGGAAGGTGGCGGAGCACCGGCAGGTAACCTGTCCTGCCGTAGCCTTCTGGCGAAGCGGGATCCGTGGTTTGGCGCAACAGAACACAAAAGACGCACAATTCTTATTTACAAATCTCTGTGTTCTCTGTGTCCTCTGTGGTGATTTATTTAAATGACGCAGAGAGAGGGAGAATTGGGAAATAGATGTGTACCAATCCGCATTGACGAGGATGCGCTAATTGGGGTATTTTTCGTGCCGATTGCCGTTAACCGTATCAGAAAAAGCCGTGATCGGGCCGCAAAACCAACCAACATACCTGAATGCCGGATCAGGGCTCTTCCCCACCATGGACAATACCGCCCCACCCCATCAGCTCAAAAATGAAAAAAATAAGAATTCTCAAAAGAACGCTGTTACCGGCCCGTAGAGGGGCCGGGCGATTTTTCCCAAACAACCGGAGGCATGCCATGAGATGGCGGATAGGCCTATTGCAGATCGGTTTATTGGCGGGGCTTCATGGTCTGGCAGCGGAAGCAAGTACCGCGCCAGAAGAACGATCGGATGACAAAAAGGAATCCGCCCTGTTGATCGGCCTGAATTCCTCAGGGGAAGAGGTTTCTTCGGTCGTCCAACAAAAGGTTGGCGACGTGGACGTTACGACGGTAATGACACCATCGGGAACCAGGATGGTTACGAGCGCCCAAATCGGTAATGTGACCGTCCATAATCTCTCAACTCCTTCAGGAAAATCCAACAGCGGGACGAGCGCCCAAATTGAAAATGCGGGGGTGCTTCATGCCCTCGCAGCGGATGGAAATGCGCCGGGAAAGGAACAATCGGGTGGGGAAAAGGAAGCCGCCCTGATAATGGGCCTTACGTCATCAGCGAATGAGGTATCTTCGGTCGTCCAACAAAAGGTTGGCGACGTGGATGTAACTACCGTGGTGACGCCATCGGGAACTGCCACGGTTACGAGCGCCCAAGTCGGTAATGCGACGGTTCATAATCTTTCAACTCCTTCAGGGGAATCCATCAGCGGGACGAGCACCCGCATCGGGAATACGACCATCCACAACACCACAAGTTCGGGGGGCAAACCGGTATCCGTGACAACTCAATCCATTGGGAATGTTCAATTCACTACGGGTTCGTCCGGGAAAGAGTCTTTTTCCGCCATCACGCAGAAGGTGGGCAACACAAACATCACCATCATAACGACGCCATCGGGGCCCCGGGTTGGAACGAGCACGCGCATCGGAAATACCACCATCCACAATTTCACCTCTCCACCCGGAGATTCCGAAACTTCCAAACCCTAGGTAAGCCAAAGGCCCGGGATAGAGAAGACCTCAACTATTTCAGGGTCAGATTGCCGCATCACCCGGGAACAGATACCTTCCATTCAAACCGTGAATCAAGTGGAGAGAGCCACAATTATCCTTAAGGCGATAAGAGGTATTCTATTTGCCTGTTCATGGCCCGCATTTCTATTCCTGGGCAATCAGGGGCATGCCCAATCGACCATGCTGGAATGGGTGGAATTCCTGGAACAGAAAATGATGGAACGGCACGTAGGAGGCGGTTTCTACGAGATTTCTCCGGGGGAAACGGGATACGATGATTACCGGACGGCGGTGGATTCCGCTCAGGCATTTTCAGATAGAAGTCTGGAACGGTACGAGGCATACAACATCGAATTGAATGAAGCCGGCGCTGTGGTCGGAGGGGCGGAGTTGGGGGAGTTTGGGAGACTGATGGCGACCTTTTACGGATTGGGTCTAACCCTGCATCTGTCTCCAGGAACGGAGAACGAGGAAAAAGCCCGCAATTTCCTCAAATGGCTGCAGTGGGCGGGCCTGGACGAAGACAAAATTAATGAGGAGGAAAATTTTCGAGGCGTTCTCGGGCGGCCGGCCTTCCTGACACGTTCGGTGATGGATGCGGCGGATTTCACCCATTTCCGCACCCTGATATTTGGAAGCTTGCCCGTCCCGGCCGACAATTCACAGGGTGGAATTGAAAAGAACCTGTATATAACCGAGAACGGAATAGGTGAACTCGATCGGGCAACCGGGTTTCGCCAAGCCGATGTTTTGCGGCAACATAGCGGGTCCTTATTGCCGGGAATTTTGATGCTTCCTCACGAAACGGAAGAGGAACTTGAAATAAAACTGGAGTATCTGGACCGAGCCAAGGCCACCATCATTTTCGGAGCTACTCCGGTATCGGGGGTTCGCGCTTTTCTAAAGCCCGACTACACGGGAAACCATCATAAGTACCATTATACCTCGGCCTACGTGCCTCAAGCTGCCGGCGCTTTGGCGGGCATGACGGAATTCCTACAGGGAACTCCATGGCAATTGTCGGAAGAGGAACTGGATGGAATAAAGGGATATAGCCGTGAGTTGTTTTTCTATGCCCATTACGACCGTGTTCCCGACGGTTTGAGCGGCCGGGGCAGGCCCGATATTGAAATGGTGGGTCAGTGTTACTTTCTGTTGCCCTTGGCTGCGATGTCGGGTGATTCGCCCGACGAGGAGTTGTTGCAAGTAATGGCAAACACCTACCAACCTGGTTTTGCCACCACCTACAGACCTGCAAATGACCTGAATCAAGGAGGGTTTCCGGGATATGTCGCGACTTTGGCATGGGCCCGGCAGGAAATTGAACAGCGAAACATTGAACCGCGGATCATCAGTGGGGTTCGTTCCTATCCTTACAGTCCCGCCATGACCATGAAGCGGGACAACTGGACTGCTTTTGCCAAGGGCATGAGCAAGTGGTGGTGGTCCTATGAAGGAGGTATTACGGCGGGCAATCCCCAGGGAATTTACGGGATCTACAAGAGCCATGGAGCCTTGGAAATCCGTTATAACGATCCTTCGAATCCCACAGGGGGAGCCACCCGGAATCCGATGACAACTCAAGGGAAGGACATGTCTCACCGCGATGGTTCCACCACCCCCGCCCGGACGGACGTGGATATGATCAATGACGTCATTACATCCAGGATGAGAATCGACTCCACCGCAGTAGGCGGGGTTGAATTGAATAAAGAACACGGAATTTTCATGTTTGACCTGAAAAATACTGCGCCGGACATGAAGGACCCGGGCCTGGAGGCACGTAAGAGCTACTTTTTTCTAGGCGATCGCATCATCATGCTGGGAAACAATATCCGTTCCCAATCGCCTAAAAATTACCCGGTCCACACCACCCTCTTCCAGAATTACCTGGATCAGGAAAATCGCGAAAACAGCCCGATTTTCGTAAACAGCGCCACCGGTGTCACAGAGGATACCTACACCTACGATCAGCCCGACCTGAGGAACAGCCACGTGCTGGTGGATTCCTATGGAACCGGTTACTACGTGCCACCGGGGCAACACTTGCACGTTGAGCGAAAGTTGAGCGAATGGCGGCTAAGGTTTGCACTGGATAAAAGCGGGAATACGGAAAAGAGGCAGCAAGAGGCCTTGGCCGCCCCCATCACCCAGGCCTACCGCGCTTTGGCCTGGTTGGACCACGGCATAAACCCGCAAGGGGATGACTACGAATACGTGGTGTTGCCGGGAAAGGATTTCAACGGGGTGGAAAGTTTCCGTCGGCAACAGGATTCGGGACAGGTCTATGAAGTACGGGAAAAAAATGCCCAGGCCCATATCATTCATGATCTTGAAAACAATCTCTGGGCCTATGCTCTCTATGACGACTACGATTCCCGGAAAAACGGTCCGCTAAAGGCGGTGAATATCAAGAAGGTTCTGCCCCACGAACACGAAACTGTAGAGGCCAATCCCGGATACGCGGTTTTGATCGACAGTAGCGCTTCCAATGCCCTGGATTTAGCCGTCAGCTATCTGGACCTCCGGATGGTTGGCGATTACAACCCGCGTTATACCTTTAGGAATTTGGGTCCCAATGGAATCAGGGAACACTATGGTAGCGCCCCGGTGGAACTGAATGTGGTTTTGCAGGGATTTTGGCAGGTTGTGGGCGAACAACCCGATATCCTGAAGGCGGAAATCGTCGGCAACACCACGGTGTTGACGGTTTATTGCATCGATGGTCGAAGTGTGAACCTGGAGCTTGTGGATGAATTTGAGGACGTCGACCTGGACGGCATGGACGACCGATGGGAGTCCCAATATTTCGGAAACCCTAACGAAGTTCGGGCCGGTTACAACCGGGACCCCGATGGGGATGGTCAAAATAACCTAATCGAGTACGCCATTGGTGGAAATCCCACGGATGGCAGCGATGGGTTTCACTTCCGCC
Source organism: Opitutales bacterium (assembly GCA_965218995.1). Taxonomy (GTDB): domain Bacteria; phylum Verrucomicrobiota; class Verrucomicrobiia; order Opitutales; family UBA2995; genus JAABVD01. Next base: position 516,016 of record CBDCML010000003.1, on the reverse strand, counting down.
CCATCCTTACCCTCTCGGACGACTCGGAGGTGAATTTCATTTTCCGCCGGCGCTCCGATTATGAGGAGCAGGGTCTGGAATATCTGGTTGAACGGAGCGATAACCTGGAGGCCGATTCCTGGACGACCATGGAAGCGCTTGAAACGAGAGTTGAGCCATTGGGTTATGTTTTCGAAAAAGTAATCCATTCAATTCAAACCAGTTCCAACAACCGAGCATTTGTCCGACTCAGGATCGCCTTCGCCAAAGGGCAGGACTTAGAAACCGGGAATGGGCTCTCGCAAAGCTCGCCAAGAACGCTAAGGGCGCCGTTGGCGCCAATTAGGAATTAGGAATGAAGAATTGGGTATTGACTCCATACAAGACACTCAGGCCAGCATCTCAGCATCTCTTTTGTTTTTTGCGTTCTCCGCGTTCTCCGCGTTCTCCGCGTTCTTGGCGTTCTTCGCGAGATCCCCTTCCTTGCGGGCTAGCCCGGATCAACCGGAAATGTGCACCAATTGTTTTCCGGTATTCTCGCCTTTGAAGAGGCCAACGAAAGCCCGGGGGGCATTTTCAATTCCCTCAATGATATTTTCCCGGTATTTTATTCTTCCCGAAATCACCCATTCCGAGAGGCGCTTCATGGCTTCACCATAGCGGTCGATAAAATCAAAAACCAGGAAACCCCGGATTGTGGCTCGTTTCACTATGAGGTGCCATAACAACCGGGGGCCCAATTCAGGCTTTTCAGAATTATACTGGGATATCTGCCCGCATATGGCGACATGCGCATTTTGAGCCAGCAAAGGAATTACGGCATCGCTGACCGGACCCCCCACATTGTCGAAGAAACAATTTATGCCGTCAGGGCAAAGTTTGTCCAATTCACGGAATAAATTCCCGGAGGTTTTATAATTGATGCCGCCATCAAAACCGAGGTCCCCGGTGAGCCATTCCAGCTTGTCGTCATCCCCGGCAATTCCCACCACCCGGCAACCCATTATTTTCCCGATCTGACCAACGATGGATCCGACCGCTCCCGCCGCGCCGGAAACGACTACGGTATGGCCCTCCCGAGCGCGACAAACATCGAGCAGTCCGAAGTAGGCCGTTGCTCCGGGCATGCCCAATACATGCAGGGCGGTGGAAACCGGGGCGGAGGAAGGATCAATTTTTCGCAAGCGTTTCCCACCTGAGATGGCGTATTCCTGCCACCCGAGATGCCCCGCGACTATGTCCCCGATGTGAAGGGTTGCGTTCCTCGTCTGCTCAACCCGGCCCACGATTTCGCCAACCATGACCTCGCCGAACCCAACCGGATCTGCGTAGGATTTTGCATCCCTCATGCGGCCGCGCATGTAGGGATCTACCGACAGATACAAAGCCTGGATGAGGACTTCCCCGTCCTCAAGCGCCCTAACTTCTTCCTCTTCCAAACGGAAATTGCTTTCCGACACCATGCCGGGCGGGCGGGATGCCAAAACTATTTTTCGGTTGAGAATGGCCATCCTTTAAATTCGGATCAATTGCACAACTCGAACAATCCGGCGGCGCCCTGACCGCCCCCGATGCACATGGTTACAACCCCGTAACGGGCATCCCGTCTTCGCATTTCATTGGCAATGGTTCCCACCAAGCGAGCCCCCGTCATACCGTAGGGATGGCCGATGGAGATCGATCCGCCGTTTACATTGAGTCGGTCCATGGGAATGCCCAACTTATCCCGGCAGTATACGACTTGCACGGCAAAGGCTTCGTTGAGCTCCCATAAATCGATGTCATCGACGGTCAGGCCGTGCCGTTTCAGCAATTTGGGAACGGCAAAAACCGGGCCAATCCCCATTTCATCGGGTTCGCATCCCGCCACGGCGAATCCACGAAAAGCAATCTTGGGCTGCAACCCCAGAGATTCGGCTTTTTCACGGGACATCAATAAGTTTATGGAGGCGCCATCCGACATCTGTGAGGCGTTGCCGGGAGTAACGCTGCCTTGGCCGCTTTCTCTATCGAAATAGGGCCTGAGTGCGAGCAATCCTTCCAGAGTAGTGTCGGGACGGTTGCACTCGTCGCGCACCAAATCGTGTTCCTCGGTGCCCAGTACTTTGCCCGTCTTTTTTTCCAGGATAGCACGCGTCACGTGCATGGGAGCCAGTTCTTCCTCCAACAATCCCTCTGACTGGGCCCGGGCGGTTCGTTCCTGACTGGCCACCGAGTACTCGTCCTGTGCAAGCCGGGAAATCTTGTAGCGTTTGGCTACAACTTCGGCCGTGTCCCCCATTACCATGTAGATGCCAGGATGTTTTTCCGCTACCCAAGGATTGGGATCAAAACTCGAATTGGCCGTCTGGGTGATGCTTTCCACACCCCCTCCAATGGCAACGTCCACACCCTCGGAAATGATGTGATGGGAGGCCATGGTCACTGCCTGTAGACCGGAGGAACAAAACCGATTGACGGTGGTGGCGGCGATGCTTCTCGGCAGTCCGGCACGGACGGCGGCGATACGCGCGACATTTGATCCCTGGGATCCTTCCGGAGTGGCACAACCAATGATGATGTCCTCAATTTCTTCAGGCTCCAGACCGGGGGCTTTTTCCAGGCACCGGGTAAGACAATGGGCCAGCATATCATCCGGACGCGTCATATTCAATGAACCGCGAAATGATTTGGCCAGGGGAGTGCGGGCGGTGGCGACTAATACTGCTTCTCTCATATCCATCTTGCCTTTTATCGAGTGATTTGGGGAGTTCAAGCTTGAAAAGTGAGTGTCGTAGCAAATGAGGTAGCGAGTTTCTGGGTTTCCAAGCTAACAGGCGCTGTGCTATCACTTATTCAATTTTAACCCTTAAATTAGGCACAAAGGCACAAAGGAGGTTCCGAGGTACTGAGATGCTTGGATTCTGAGGTCCTGAGAATACGCATGAAGAAATCCGGAATACAGACCTATTGAGATCTGGTCGTCTGGCAGAATGATCTCACTTGCGAAATCGACCACATGCTTTCCGCATTGATTTAATCCATCAAAAACCCTTTAACCTAATCACTCTTTGCCTTTGTGCCTTTCGGAACCTCAGAACTTCTTGGAATTTCCTGTTCGCGCAGCGATCCTGTTGCGGCGAAGCCGCATCGAGCGAAGTGTTGTTATTAATTTATTCTTCCCGAAAATATCACTTTTCCAAGACAACCTACCCCGCCTTCACGGCTTATTTTTCACTACCTCTACCCCTCTGTGCCCTCTGTGGTTAAACCCTCTCAGACATCTCGGCAACTCGGCAACTCAGCAACTCTCTAAAATGAACATTCTCGTTTGCCTGAAGCAGATTCCGGATCCGGAGGTACCGGCGCGCGATTTCTCCCTCGACCGTTCGGGCTTACAGGCTAGCCCTGAATGTGCGGGCTTGGTGACCAACATCTTCTGCGAAAATGCCTTGGAAACGGCCCTCCAGCTCAGGGATCGGCACGGGGGCAGAATAACGATTCTCTCCCTGGGGCCGCAATCGGTTGAAGACACCTTGCGCAAGGGATTGGCCATGCGGGCCGACGCGGCATTCATGGTTCTGAACGATACCGGCCAACTGCCCGATTCCGCAGCCACCGCCAAGGTGCTTGCAACGGCCATTCAAAAATTGGACGGCTTCGACCTCATCCTGACCGGACGGGAATCCGGCGACTGGGGAGCGGGCCAGACGGGTGGGCTGCTGGCCGAGGAATTAGGCCTGCCCTTCATCGCTTTTGTAGATGAAATTGAGGAGGAAGGATCGGAAAGGTTAGTTATGCGCCAGCAAAACGATTCGGGTTGGCAGAAATTTTCCGCGCCTATTCCGATGGTCGCATCGATCACCAACAGCGATCACAATCTCCCACGCATACCCAAAACCCGGGACATCATCCGGGCCAATCGCAAACCGATTACTTGCTGGTCGCTGGAGGACCTGGAACTTTCACCCGATTTGTTTTCACCCGATCATTTGATGGTTCAGGTAACCCGGCTCACCATCCCCCAAGCGAAAGGCGATTGCGAATTTATCGAGGGCGCCACCAAAGAGGAAAAAATCGGTGAACTGGCGGAAAAAATCGCCGCAATTGTCCGATCCATTTGAGACCCGAAAACATTTGAAAAGACGAGATGAGTGAGCCTGTATCCACCGTTATCACGGCCCTGGTTTCACCGACGCCGGAGAGGGCAAGCGCGGGACTGATGGGAGCTGGCCAACGCTTATCCGAAACTGTCGGGGCCGAGCACGTGGTAGTAGCCTGCGGCGCAAAAGATTTGGAATCTGCCTCCGGACTGGACCATAGAGCCGACCGCGTGTTGCTGGTTCAATCTCCGGCTATGGCGAAGGGGCAGGCGGAAGTATGGATTCAATGTCTCACCCAAATCGGATCCGAACTCAACCCTTCCGCCATCGTCTTGGGCAACGACGGGGTGAGCCAGGAGATTGCGCCCCGGTTAGCCCATCGCCTAGGTGGAGCATCCATCGGGGATGCCCAGACCCTCAGCGCAAAGAATGGCCAGGTTTGCGTGACGCGTTCCGTTTATGGAGGCAAAGCCATGGCGAAGGTCAGATTGCAAGGGACCCCGGCAGTGGTCTGGGTTCGCGCCAAGTCGATGGATCCCGCCAAAGGGCGTGCAATCCCAGGTGAGATCAGCGAATGGGACTTTGTCACCGAACCCGAAACAAAAGTCCGGCTGATGGAAGTCCAAATGGAAGAAGGGGCAGGCGAACAGTTGGAAGATGCCCAGATCATCGTTTCGGGAGGTCGCGGCCTGGGTGGACCCGAACCGTTCGAGGAACTTAAAGAACTGGCCAAACTCATAAAAGGGCAAACGGCGGCATCGCGGGCCGCCTGCGACCTGGGATGGGCACCTCCTTCCTGGCAGGTGGGCCAAACCGGAAAAAAAGTTGCGCCCCAATTATATTTGGCCGTGGGCATATCGGGAGCGAGTCAGCATGTAATGGGGATAGCCGATTCCAAGGCAATCGCCGCCATCAACACCGACCCGAACGCCCCCATATTCAAACATTGTCAGTTTGGATTAGTGGAAGATTACCACCAGGTAATAGGCCCTCTGCAGGAGAAACTGGCCGAGCTTCTGGCATGAATACAGCAGAAGCAACCCGCGAGGTTTTTTGGAATATTTCTCATGGCTGGATCATGTACGTGTTGCTTTTGCCCACGGTGGCCATAGCCGCCTACGGAATTTGGCGCCGTTTCCGGTCTTGGCGGCGCGGACTGCCGGCGGCCGGTCGACTGGACCGCCCGGGAGAGCGGTTCCTACACCTTTGGAACCACGCCTTGCTGCAACGGCACACCATGCGCCAGCGTTACGCCGGCATATTTCACGCCATGATCTTCTGGGGTTTCATCACCCTCACTATCGCCACCACAGTGGTAATGCTAGATCACGATTTTGGCCTGCCCATCATGAGGGGCGGGTTTTACCTCTACTTCCAATCCCTTTTTGTCGACGTGCTGGGACTTCTGGCCCTGGTCGGGGTCACCATGGCGGGTTTCCGTCGTTGGAAGACCAGACCGGCCAAGTTGGTTTATTCCGATGAGGCCAGTTGGATCTTGATCCTCGCAGCCGTCATTCTTGGCACCGGATTCTTCCTCGAAGGCTGGCGCATAGTCGTGACGGAGGACCCTTGGGGAACCTGGTCACCTGTCGGTTACGCAACCGGCATCCTGTTTGGGCAAATTTTCAGTGTGGAAACCCTCGCCCGATTACATCTCTGGTTTTGGTGGATGCATCTCATTCTGGCTTTCGGTTTTCTGGCCTGGGCGCCTTATACCAAGATGCTGCATCCACTCACCTCGGCGTTGAACATTTATGCGGCCAACCTGCAGCCAGCCGGCGCCTCCTTGAAGGCTATCGATTTCGAAAAAGCAGAGAATTTCGGAGTTAACCGCCTCGATCAGTTTACCTGGAAAGACCTTCTGGATCTCGATGCCTGCACTGAATGCGGTCGTTGCACAGAGGTATGCCCGGCCAATGTGGTGGGCAAGTCCCTATCTCCGCGCGATATCATTTTGGACCTGCGCCACATCTTGCACCAAGGAGGTGGTGGGAAAGAAGCAGGAAAGAGGTTGATTGGTTCAAGCGATGCCCTGCAGCCGGAACGTCTTTTCGAATGCACCAGCTGTGCCGCTTGCGTGGAGGCCTGCCCCGTATCCATTGAACAACTACCCAAGATTGTGGATATGCGCCGCCACCAAGTCATGGAAGAAGCAGATTTTCCGGAAACCATGCAACGGGCCATCAGCTCTTTGGAGGAGCGACAGCATCCTTTTTCCGGTACCCAATCCTCCCGGGCGGACTGGATGCGGGAATTGAACCTTCCGCACGCCAGTGAGGCGCAGGATGCCGAAGTCCTGGTCTGGGCCGGTTGCGGAACCTCCCTGGTGGAACGCAACCAGAAGTCCCTTCGCTCACTGGCAGAGCTGTTGAAAAAGGCAGGGGTAAAATTTGCCGTCCTGGGTCGGGATGAACAGTGCAGCGGAGACGTGGCGCGTCGTATTGGAAACGAGTTTCTGTTTGAATCCCTGGCAAAGGAAAATATCGATACCCTGAAGAAATATTCGGTGAAAAAGGTCATAACTACCTGCCCGCATTGTTTTAATACTTTTCGCAATGAATACCCTAAATTGGGGGGGCGATTCGAAACGTTTCACCATAGCCAATTCCTGGGAGAGCTGATCAAGGCTGGGCGGTTAAAAATAACCGCCGCTTCGGAAAGAAGAATCGCCTTTCACGATCCCTGTTACTTGAGCCGTCACAACGGCATCGCGGAAGAGCCTCGCACAGTGCTGCGAAAAACAAGTCGAAATCCCCTGAGGGAATTGCCCCGCAACCGGCGCAACAGCTTTTGCTGCGGTGGAGGCGGAGGGATGAGCTTTGTCGATGAACCCCCGGATAAACGGGTGAACCGCGAACGCGCCCGGGAGATTTTGGCTACCGATACCGATACGCTGGCCGTCGGCTGCCCTTTCTGTACCACCATGATGGAAGATGGCATAAATGCAGCCAAAGGCGACCGCGGGATCGAAGTCAAGGAGTTGGCCGAGTTGTTAAATGAAGCTACCTCCGGGCCCGACCCGACTTGATGCTCGCATTTCCTGAACATAACCATTCCTTAACCCTTATTTGAAACTATGGACCTGAACCTGACAAAAAGTGAAGAGCAGTTCCGCGACGATTTTCGCAGTTGGCTGAAAGAAAATCTTCCTAAAGAGCGGATCAAGCCTGCCGGAGAAAACGACCCGAATTATTGGCGGCACCTGCGGGCTTGGCAGAATAATTTGTTTCGAGGGGGTTGGGCAGGGGTGAACTGGCCCAAAGAATTTGGTGGGAGAGGGGCCACCCCCATCGAAGCAGCCCTTTACCTGGAGGAACTCGCAGCCTGCGACGCCCCGGAAAGCATAGGCGCTATCGGTGAAGGACTGGTGGGCCCCACCATCATGGCCCAGGGATCGGAGGAACAAAAGAAGTTTTTCCTGCCTCGCATCCTGAATGGCGCAGATATCTGGTGTCAGGGGTTTTCCGAACCCAACTCAGGCAGCGACGTAGCGTCCTTGTCCACCAAGGCAGTTCGGGAAGGGGATAATTTTATCATCAACGGGCAAAAAACCTGGACCAGCTTTGCCAACATTGCTGACTGGTGTTTACTTCTTGTCCGGACCGATACCAAAGCCCCCAAGCATAAAGGCATAAGTGCCTTGTTAGTCGACATGAAGAGCGAAGGGGTAGAGGTCAGGCCCCTGCGGCAACTTTCGGGGGACTCGGCCTTCAACGAAATGTTTTTCACCAACGTGCGGGTTCCAGCAGGCAACCTGATCGGGAAACTAAACCATGGATGGCGCATTACCATCACCGCCCTCATGAATGAGCGGGCTAATCTGGGTTCAGGCTTCTATATACAGTTCAAGAAAACCTTGAACCAACTGATCCGTCTGATGAAGACCTTGAAGTCCGGTGGAAAACCCCTGGCCGAGGATCCCATCAAACGCCAAAAAATTGCCCAAATCTACCTGGAACTGGAAATTTTCAAGCTCAACACCAACCGGGCGCTCAGCAAAATTACCCATAACGCCACCCCGGGACCGGAGGGATCCATCCTGAAAATATTTTGGAGCGAAATGAACCAACGCTTGGTTCAGGCCGCCATGGAGATTCTAGGTGACCAATCCCAGCTGAACGATTTCGAAGAGGGCGTTTGGGCCTACCGTTACCTCCGCTCCCGCGGCAACACCATTGAAGCCGGCACCAGTGAAATCCAACGCAACATCGTCGCCCAACGGGTCCTCGGCCTACCGAGGAGTTATTGAGCGAGCAACTCAGCAACTCTAAAAAATGAACTTTGATCTATCCAATACCCAAAGAATGTTGCAGCAATCGGCCCGGGCTTTTTTTCAGCGGGAATGTCCGTTGAGCAAGGTTCGCGAATTGATGGAAACGGAGGATGCCTTCGATCCATCCCTGTGGGAAAGCATTGCCGACCAAGGTTGGACCGGACTTACCCTGCCCGAAGCCTATGACGGACTGGCTCTCGGCCTGGTCGACCTGGTGGTGATTGCGGAAGAAATGGGCCGGGCTTGTCTACCCTCCCCTTTCCTGGCATCAACCTGGGCGGCATCCTTGATCGCCAGTACCCCTAACGAGGAGCTTAAAGGAAAATATCTTCCCTCTCTGTCGTCAGGCGAGTCCATAGCCACCGTTGCTCTGCTGGAAGAGGAACCATCCTGGAACACAAAAGCGGTGCAACTGAAGGCGGAGACTTCGGATGGAGGCCTGGTTTTGAACGGCAGCAAACTCCAGGTCCTCAACGCGGCGACCGCGGACCTGATTCTCCTTATCTGCAGAATGGACGGCCAACTCGCCGTAGCTCCGCTTTCCAGGGATACCAAAGGCCTGAGCATCACCTCAACCCCCACTATCGACCCGACTCGCAAGTATTACCGGGTCGATTTACAAGATGTGAAAGTGGATGCCCGGCACATCCTGGCAGAAGGGGCTGCGGCCGAAAAGGCCCTTAATGCATCCCTTCAAACCGGGGCCTTGCTGGCTTGCGCCGATATGATTGGCGGTATGCAGTGGGTGCTGGAGACCACAGTGGAATATGCCCAGGCCCGCCATCAATTTGGCAAGCCCATCGGATCTTTTCAAGCCGTGCAACACCAGTGTGCCGACATGCTGCTCATGACGGAGAGCGCGCGATCTGCCACCTATTATGCGGCCTGGGCGCTGTACGAAAAAGACCCGGCCGGTGAGCAGGGGCTCAATACAGCCAAAGCCTATTGCTCGGATGCAGCCCGGAAAGTAGGCAATTCCGGCATTCAGGTCCACGGAGGCATCGGATTTACTTGGGAACATGACCTGCACCTCTTTTACAAGCGGACAAAGTCCAGCGAATTTCTTTTTGGTGACCCCATTTTCCATCGGGAACGACTGGCTCGATCGATACTCGATTGATGAGGTACTGAGTTGCTTAGATTCTGAGATGCTGAGAATCCGCAGGAGAAAGCAAATGAAGAAATCCGGAATACAGACCTATCGAGATCTGATCGTCTGGCAGAAATCCATGAAGCTCGTTAACGCCGTCTATGAACTGACAAAGGAATTCCCTGCAACGGAACTCTATGGACTTACCTCTCAGGTCCAAAGTGCTGCCGTGTCTATTCCAAGCAACATCGCGGAAGGTTACGGTAGAAATCGAAAAAATGCTCGGCTCACTCATTTCCAAAGTCCTTTCCAAGTCAGAATAGAAAATTAACTAACAACCCCGATATCACCATCTTAGCACCTTAGAATCTTGGCATCTTGGCATCTTGGCATCTTGGCATCTTCTCAATAGATTTGACTTGCCGAGACCTTCCCGGGTTTAAACTCGACCGATTTCCGAAGTAGTTCTTCTTCCAGCAGACCACCTAACCATGCAACCCACGTAAGTAGATGATAGACCTCGATTTAAGCGGTAAAAGGGCAGTCGTAACGGGCGCGAGCCTGGGAATTGGTAGGGCAACCGTCAAGTTGCTGGCCGACCACGGGGCTCATGTCAGTTTCTGTGCCAGAAATGGCGAAGCGGTAGACGCCCTTGCCGGTTACCGCCCGCCGAGTGGTCCGGGCGCGGTGGCGGGATATATCGCCGATATGGCGGACAGGGATTCAACCGAGAGATTTCTCGATGTCATCGATTCCGCCGGGGGCGCTGATATTCTGGTGAACAACGTTGGGGCGTCCCCATCGAGGAATTTTCTCTACATGAAGGATGAAAAATGGTTCGAGCTTTTTGAACTCAATCAGATGTCTGCCGTCAGGTGCACCAAGCGTCTCCTGCCCAAGATGCGAAAACAAAAATGGGGCCGGATCGTAATGATGGCGAGCGGCGCCGCCAAATATCCAGGTCCAGCTTTAATTGATTACGGTTCCACTAAGGTCAGCATGGTCTCCATCAGCAAGTCTCTGGCCAAGAAATATGGCGCAGACGGGGTTTTGGTTAACTCCGTCCTTCCCGGGCTCATACATACTGCGATGTGGGATCGAGCGGCCTCAGAAATTGCCAAGGCTGCGGGAAGCACCAAGGAAGCCGTCTTGGAAAACAATGGCAAGAACGTCCCGGTTCGCCGCTTCGGCACTTCGGAAGAAGTCGCCGCCGTCATTCTCTTCCTCTGTTCCAATGCCGCGTCATATGTTAATGGCGCGTCCATTGATGTGGATGGTGGCATAGCGGGCCACATCTTCTAGATGGGCGGCTACTCCCCGGACGGGGCCGAGCAACCGATGACCCAGGTAGTATCGGCCTGAAGAAATCACAACCGTGTTAGCCGATTGACAAAAAACCCGAAAAAAGAGAGAAAACCGCCATGTTTGATTTGACCGACCGGGTTGCCCTGTTGACAGGTTCATCGAAAGGAATGGGCGCCGCCATGGCTGAAGGCTTGGCCGAACAGGGCGCCAACGTGGTCATCTCGAGCCGCAAAATCGACGTCTGCCGAGCCACGGCCAAAGCCATCAACAAAAAGGTCGGTCGGGAAGCGGCTATCCCTTTCGCTTGTAACGCCGGCTACAAGGACCAGTTGGAAGCCCTGGTCGATGAGACCCACAGCAAGTTGGGCAAGATCGATATTTGCGTGGGCAATGCGGGAATAAACCCCTATTTCGGGGCTATGAATGACATTTCCGATAGAGCCTACGAAAAGACCATGCGAAACAACGTGCAGTGCAATCTCTGGCTCTGCAAGATGGTCAAACCGGACATGGAGGAAAAGAAAAGGGGATCGATTTTGATTACCGCCTCGGTCGGCGCCTTCGGTCCCTCAACCACCTTGGGAACCTATAACATTTCCAAAATGGCGGCCATCGCACTGGTCCGTAATCTGGCCGCGGAGTGGGGCCCGGTCGGCATTCGCGTCAATGCCCTCTGCCCGGGATTGGTCAAAACCGACTTTGCCAAGGCTCTCTGGGACAACCCCGAGGCAGCCAGGCAAGCCATCGCCCGAACCCCGTTGCGCCGATTGGGAGAATCGGAAGACTTTAAAGGCATCGCCGCTTTTATTTCCTCGGACGAGGCTAGCTGGATCACCGGACAGGCTCTGACCATATGTGGCGGCACGGATATGTTCAGGTAGGTAGCGGCAGCAGCCGGGGTCAGCCGTTGATTTTTGACATGTCCCCATGTTGAAAATAAATGCCTGACCCCTTTGAGCCGCAAGGAATAGGAGCATTTCCATGAAAATCAGGGACAAGATCGTTATCGTGACCGGCGCCGCCAGTGGAATCGGGAAGGCCCTTTGCTACCGCTTCCACAAAGAGGGAGCCGCCGGAATTGTCGCGGTCGACATCGATGAAGAAGGTGCCAGAACGGTTGCGCAGTCCATCGGCGGCCTGGGCTTTGGCGCCGATGTGGCCAAAGAAACGGATATCATTCGAGTGGTAGAGGAAACCGAAAAGCGGTTTGGCCACATTGATATTTTTGTTTCAAACGCCGGCATCAGTTTCAGCGATGCAACCAACGCCGCCGCCGCCTCCAACGAAGATTGGGAACGCAGTTGGGGGGTAAACGTCATGGCTCACGTCTATGCGGCCCGGGCCGTCCTCCCCAAGATGATGGCTCGGGGGAGTGGTTACCTGTTGAACACGGCATCCGCCGCCGGATTGCTCAGTCAGATCGGAGCGGCCCCCTATTCCGTCACTAAGCATGCCGCGGTCGGTTTTGCCGAATCGCTGGCGATCGCCCACCATGACCAGGGCATCCGCGTCTCCGTTCTCTGTCCTCAAGCCGTTCGCACCCGCATGACCGCCGGAACAGACGGCGGGGTGGCCGGACTCGATGGCATGCTGGAACCGGAAGAGGTGTGCGACGCCGTAATCAAGGCTATGGATGAGGAATGCTTTCTCATTCTCCCCCACCCCCAAGTCCTAACCTACATGCGGCGCAAGACCGGCGACTACGATCGGTGGTTACGGGGTATGCGCCGGTTGCGGCGCAGGATGCTCCAGGGGAACCGTTGAGAAATTTGAAGGGAAGTGAGGTCTGATTTCTTGACACAACCCGCGGGAGGATAACGGAATTCGCTTTTAAAGACCGATCCTATTCCTTTACTCTAAAATTCGAGAATGATTTCAACTAGATTCACTGAACTGTTTGGCATTGAGCATCCTATTGTCCAAGGGGGATTGCAATGGGTGGGCCGGGCCGAATTGGTATCCGAGGTGGCAAACGCGGGCGCTCTGGGGTTCATCACGGCGCTTACCTTTCCCACGCCCGAAGACCTGGTAAAAGAGGTGCAAAGGTGTAGGGAAATGACCGATAAACCCTTTGGGGTCAACTTGACCATATTGCCGACGCTAAAAAAAGTCTCTTACGCAGAGTATCGACAGGCTATTGTGGAATCGGGCGTGAAGATCGTGGAAACGGCGGGCTACAACCCCAAGGAACACCTTCCGAACTTGAAGAAGGCAGGGGTCAAAGTAATCCACAAGTGCACCTCGGTACGGCATGGGTTGACGGCGGAACGCATTGGCTGCGATGCCATCAGCATGGATGGTTTCGAATGCGCGGGGCATCCAGGTGAAGACGATATACCCAACCTCGTTTTGTTACCTGTTGCCCGAGACAAAATCAAGATCCCCATGATTGCCTCGGGGGGCTTGGGCGATGCCCGCGGCTTGGTGGCCGTCCTGGCGCTGGGGGCGGACGGCATGAATATGGGGACGCGGTTCGTGGCCACGCAGGAAGCGCCGGTCCATGAGAACGTAAAGCAACAGATGGTGGAGAACGACGAACTCACCACCGACTTGATATTTCGCACTCTGAAAAACACCGCCCGGGTGGCGAAAAACGTGGTGAGCCAGGAAGTCGTCTCCATCGAAGCGAAGGGGGATGCGACAATAGGTGATCTCGCCCACCTGGTTTCCGGGCAACGCGGTCGCGTCGTTCTCGAAAAGGGAGATATGGACTACGGAATCTGGTCCGCTGGAATGGTTCAAGGGTTGATCCATGACGTGCCAACGGTGAAAGAGTTGGTCGATCGCATCATGGACGAGGCCCACCAAATCATCGAAAGGCTCCGGAGCTTTTCGTCCTGACAATGCCTTTCCTGAACATCTCGTAAATTTTCTACTGCGTTCCAGCACTCGACCTTCGTTCGCTCGCTATGAATTTTGTGAGAAATCCAGGCTTGATTTTCGCTTGACCGGACCGGTAAAAGCAATCGAAGTTAGAGCATGGCTTACGAAACAATTCTCTACGAAACTGGCAACTACGTCGCAACCATCACCCTGAACCGGCCGCAGCGACTCAACGCCGTCATCGGACAACTCGAGGAGGAATTGCTCAGCGCGCTCCATAGGGCCGAGGAAAGCGACGATGTGCGGGTCATCGTGCTGACCGGCGCCGGCCGGGCCTTTTGCGCAGGAGCGGATATGAAGAACCTCGATGCGAGTTCCCAAACCGACTGGTCCAAGTTGACAGTCAATGAGTGGATTGAATCCAATCTTCCCCAACGGCCCCGCCCCTATGTGAGAGGGGATTTCCAAAAGACCTACAGTTATTTTCCCGCCATAACCAAACCGATTATTGGAGCCATCAACGGATATGCCGTCGGACTGGGATTCGTGTTGCCCCTTTATTGCGACATCCGCATAGCCTCTGACCGAGCCAAATTCGGAACGGCTTTCGCCCAACGCGGGTTGATCGCCGAGCACGGAATCAGTTGGATGCTGCCGCGGCTGGTCGGCATCTCCAACACCCTTGACCTGCTCTACTCGGCGCGGATGATCGGGGCCGAGGAAGCTCTTCGCATGGGATTGGTCAGTCGGGTGGTGCCGCACGATTCTTTGATGGAAGAAGTAGGGGAATACGCCACCGGCCTTGCCACGAGGGTGTCGCCCCGATCCTTGAAGGTCATGAAGAGGGAAGTCTACAACGCCCTTTTTCAAACGCTGGAAGAGGCCATCAACACGGCCAACGCCGACATGGTTGATAGCTTCGCCTGCGAGGACTTCAAGGAAGGAGTGGCCCACTTTCTGGAGAAGCGACCGCCCAAGTTCACAGGGAAATAACCGCAAACGGCTTATTCAAAACCCGAGCAGTTTTCCCAACTCGGCCCAGTTCCCGGCGCGAAGATGCGGGATGTAGGAGGGTGGCTCGGTTGCATTGGCGTTGAGCCACACCGGCAGGAGACCCGCCCGGCTGGAACCTACCACGTCGTTTTCCCAAAGGTCCCCCACGTACCAGGTTTCCGCGGGGTTGGACCCCAGTTTTTCCACCGCGTCCCGAAAGATGGCCGGGTGCGGTTTCCTCCGACCAAACTCGGCGCTGGAAACGACGAAACGAAAGACCTCCATCAGAGAAAGTTCCCGGATATCGCTACGCAGAAGTTCGCTGCTGAAAATCGAGTTGCTGACCACGCCCATAGGCATCTTCAAATCATGGAGCTCCCGCAGGACGCGCCGGGCATCGGGGGGCGGGGTGTAGTCGATAATTTTCCGTCGGATGAATCTTTCCAGATTTTCCGGAGATCCCTCCTGTCGCTCCAGGTCTGAATCGGTAGGGAGATGGTCCTCAAGCCACTTTTTCACGTGACCTTCCCTCAGCCCTTCGCGGGAGGCAGCCTCCATGGCGTCGGCCAGCGCCTGAGGGAGATTCAGGTCTTCTCCAACGAAAGGAACGAAGGCCTGCGGCTCCAACCGGGACCGCATCCTGGCGCCGAGATCCCCGGAAATACGGTCGTGAAGCAGAGTGCCGCCCAGGTCGAACAGTATCGCCTCCGGCCGTTTGGCAACGATTTTCTCCTCCCCTGTCTTCATGGCTCAAACTCAGAGATTCGTTACCTGCCGAGGAGCGTCAAATTGCGTTTCCTCAACTTCCGAATACCTCATTAAACTGCAGGACCTCCTTGAGACGGACACCTTTTTCGGTGTCCTTTACGGTGCAAATTTCATTTACCGGATCGTGTTCGAGGAACAGGTAATAGTCCCCATCGACCGCTTTCCGCAAAAACGTGGCTTTTTCTTCAACCGTCAATAGCGGTCTTATATCGTACCCCATCACGTAGGGAAGCGGTATGTGCGCGGTTGAGGGGATGAGGTCGGCCATGAAAACCACGGTTTTACCATTGATTTTGATGAGCGGCAGCATCTGTGCCTCCGTATGTCCATGAACCAGCAGAACATCGATGTCCGGGTGGATGGATTCGCCCTCAGCTAAAAATTTAAGCTGACCGCTTTCTTGCATCGGGAGGATATTTTCCTTCAAAAAGGTAGCCCTTTCCCTGGGGTTGGGGTCGAGTGCCCAATTCCAATGGGTCTCATTGGTCCAGAATGTGGCATTGGGGAAAGCGGGAATGAGGTGTTCCCCGGCGGGGTCGTAGGCGATGCATCCTCCACAGTGGTCCAGATGGAGGTGGGTGAGAAATACATCCGTAATGTCTTCTTTGCCAAACCCATGGCTAGCCAACGACAGGTCGAGCGAATCCTCTCCATGCAGGTAATAGTAGCTGAAGAATTTTTCCGATTGTTTGTCCCCTATACCGGTGTCGATAAGCATGAGCCTGTCGCCGTCTTCAACCAGAAGGGATCGCATGGCCCAGGTGCACAAATTATTTTCATCAGTCGGATTGGTCCTTTGCCAAAGGACCTTTGGAACCACCCCAAACATGGCCCCGCCATCGAGTTTGAAGTGACCGGTATTGATGGGATATAGCTTCATGGATTGGTCTCTAGTCCATTTGAGGTGAAAAGTTCATGTATCCACCAAGATGGGTGGGGGAACCCAATGAAACCAGCAAATTTTTTTCCCAAGGCGCCCAAAATTTGATTGAGGTTATAGCGGAAAGCACAACCATATGTGAACTTCCGCGCGTCCGCCGGATTCGCTTACCCGTTTTGAGCCGATAAAGTCTAATGAGCCAAGCCAGCAGTCTCATTGAACCGCGTCCGATGCATCGTTTTGACCAAGGCGTTCTGAATGCCCACCTCGAACGAAAGCTAGAGGGTTACTCCGGCCCCATGAGGGTTCAACAATTCGAAGGGGGCCTGTCGAATCCCACTTTTCTGCTGACCAGCCCCAGTGGGCGCTACGTGCTCAGGAAGAAGCCACCAGGGAAGCTCCTGCCCAGCGCCCATGCCGTAGAACGGGAATACCGTCTCTACCGGGCCCTGCGGGACACCGATGTCCCCGTGCCCCGAACTTTTTTGCTGACGGAAGACAGCTCAATTGTGGGGACTCCCTTCTTCGTGATGGAGTATTTGGAAGGACGGGTTTTTAAAGACTCCGGGCTCCCCGATGTTTCCCCGGGGCAGCGCCGGGCCATTTATTCCGACATGATTCGCGTTTTGGCAGCTCTGCACACCGTAGACTATCCGGCCAAAGGGCTTTCCGACTACGGGTACCCCGGCAACTACTTCGTGCGGCAGACCGGCCGCTGGACGAAACAGTACCTGGCCTCCCAAACCGACGAGATTGATTCGATGGAGCGCCTCATGCGTTGGTTGCCCGAAAACGTTCCCCATGACGATGCCACCAGCATCGTACACGGCGACTACCAGTTGTACAACATGATGTATCATCCCACGGAGCCTCGGTGTATTGCAGTGTTGGATTGGGAGTTATCGACCCTGGGAAATCCCCTGGCGGACTTGGCCTACAACTGCATGAAATACCATGAGCAGAACGGAAGCCAGCCGGTGTCCGAGGCGGATGGAATTCCCAGCGAATCCGAGGTGGTGGAAGAGTATTGCCGGCTCACTGGTAGAGGGGACATCGGGAATTGGAATTTCTGCCTGGCCTTTTCGTTTTTTCGCATGGCCAGTATCGTTCAAGGCGTCTATAAGCGAGGGCTCCAAGGGAACGCGAGTTCATCCTCCGCGCTGCAAATGAAAGGAATGATCACGAAATCGGCCGACACGGCTTGGAGAATCGCCAACCGGTAACCCTTACTCGATTACCTCCATACCGAGCGACTCGGCAACCATGGCGGGTTTATCCCTGCCCAAGCCCTCGATCTCCAGGATTTTTTCCGATTTTATGAGCACGCGGCCGGGAGACTTCTCTCGGACGGAGGTGATTTTGGTATGGAAGCGAGCTCTGGAATTCACTTTTACCGGCTGGAGAAAACGAACGCGGTCCAAACCGTAGTTAAGGCTCAGGATTCGATTTTCCAGTTCCGGCCAATCGGCTGAACCATGCTCGGACAGCAGAGAGAGGGACAAAAACCCGTGGGCGATGGTACATCCGTAGGGAGAGTCCTTCATGCGCTCGGGGTCGACGTGGATGAATTGATGGTCGTCCGTGCAATCGGCGAACCGGTCGATGCGCTCCTGGGTAATATCAATCCAATCAGAAGGGGAAAGTTCCCTGCCTTGGTAGTCCTTAAGTTCTTCCAGAGTAACGGTATTGGGCATGGCGAAAGGGGGTATAATTAGGAATTAGGAATTGGGGTGAGGAATCACGATGAAGATTAGAAGGAACGAAAGGCTGAAGAATTTTTGGGTATTTTGTGTTGCATGGCAATGTCAGTTTTTCACTACTTGACTTTTGTATATATGAGAGTTGTAGCGACTACCGGCTTATATCATTTTGTTCCGGGGGCCAAAGATATGCTCCTGGCCAAGTACCCCGACGCCAAGTGTTGGGACCAGAAATATTCCCCGGCAGGGGATGAGTTGATAGCGTTTTGCAAAGGCTACGACGCAGCCTGCATCGGCTTGGATCGCTTTGACGACTACGTGCTATCCCATCTCCCGGAGCTCCGGATCCTCGGAATGTCCACTGCGGGGGTGGATCACCTCGATCCGGCCTGTTGCAAAAAACATGGAGTGAGAGTGGGCTGGATTGGCGGGGTCAACAAGGTCGCTGTGGCCGAGATGACGGTGAGCCAGATGGTAAACATTGTCCGAGATCTCTACCATTTGTCCGAGCAAACGCACCATGGGCCTTGGCCTTTCCGGCGAAGTGGAATTCGGCTTCAAGGCAAAACCGTGGGAATCCACGGTTGCGGAAATATCGGGCGCGAGGTGGCCAAGCGGCTGGTGCCTTTCGGGGTAAAGTTGATTGCCTGTGACCGGGTCGATATTTCACAATTCTGCGCGGAGCATGGAATTGAGTCGGTCCCACCGGAGGAGCTTTGGGCACGGAGCGACATTCTCACCATCCATCTCCCCCTCAATAGCTCGACGCGCGGGCTCTACACGGCCGAGGTGCTCGATCAAATGAAACCGGGATCCTATTTACTCAACCTCGCTCGCGGCAACATCGTAGACGAGGCGGCTCTGGAAACTCGACTCAAAAGCGGCCATCTGGCCGGCGCGACCATGGACGTTTTTGCCGTAGAACCGGCAGTCGGTCACCCCCTTTTTGAACTCGATAACTTCATCGGAACTCCCCACTGCGGCAGCGCCACAATAGAAGATTATTTGGCCATGGCCGAGGCGGGGATACGCGCCTTGGAAGTCAATTGCATTCCG
Organism: Opitutales bacterium; assembly: GCA_965218995.1. Lineage (GTDB taxonomy): Bacteria > Verrucomicrobiota > Verrucomicrobiia > Opitutales > UBA2995 > JAABVD01. The sequence goes on along the minus strand of CBDCML010000003.1, from coordinate 497,067 downwards.
GAACCCGGCGTATACCCCTTCGATTAACCAACTCAAATCACCATGGCCATTACCAAGTCGCGGAGGATAGGGGACCTGACCCCCTTCCCCCCCCAACCTGACCCCGACCTGATCAAAAGAATAGCCCCGTTAGGAGGAAAAAGCCGATGAAGGTTGCTGAGGCCATCGTACAGATTCTCAAACAAGAGGGCGTAGAATACATCTTCGGCTATCCGGTAAATCCCATTATCGAGGCCGCGGCAGCGGCCGATGTCCGGCCCTTCATCGTTCGCCAGGAACGCATAGGTTTACACATGGCCGACGCGGTCAGTCGACTTACCTCGGGTGATAAGCTGGGGGTATTCGTGATGCAAAATGGGCCGGGAAGCGAAAATGCCTTCGGCGGTGTGGCACAAGCTTACAGCGAGGCGGTACCAATTCTGGTAATGCCCGTCGGTTACCCCAGACGCGCGGCAAATCATTATCCGAATTTCAATTCTGCCATAAACTACAAGCACGTGACCAAACATTCCGAGCCCCTCAATGTAGGCAAATACGTCTGTGAGGTGATGCGCCGGAGCTTTGCCACCATGCGCAACGGTCGCCCCGGTCCGGTTCTGGTGGAGATCCCGTGGGATGTGATGGGCGAGGAAATTGACGAACCGCTCGACTATATCCCCAGTCGCAGGAATCGTTATGGGCCTGATCCCGCTGCCGTCGCAGAGATTGCCGGGGAATTAGCGGCTTCCAAGAATCCGGTGATCTACGCGGGGCAGGGAGTCCATTATGCCAAGGCATGGAAGGAGTTGAAAGAACTGGCTGAACTTTTGCACGCGCCGGTGACGACCAGCATTGAGGGCAAGAGCGCATTTCCCGAAGACCATCCCCTGTCTCTGGGCTGCGCCGGTCGGTCGTGTCCCAAACCAGTAGTTGATTTCATGCTCGGAGCAGACACCGTGTTCGGAATCGGCTGCAGTTTTGCTTCCACCATTTTCGGCATTCGCCTCCCCCATGGGCCCAATCTCATCCACGCCACGCTGGACCCCTACGATATCAACAAAGATGTGCAAGTCGATCACGCATTGGTCGGCGACGCGAAACTGACGCTTCGCGCCCTCATTGGGGAGTTGGAAAGATATCCCAATGATCGAGCAGAAGAGCGAAGGAAAGACCTTACGGATTCGATTCGTCGCAAGCGGGAAGTCTTCCGGAAGGAGTGGTCCCACAAGCTCGACTGCCAAGAAGCTCCCATCAATCCCTTCCGCGTCATTAAAGAGCTCAACCATCTTGTCGATAAGGCCAATACTATCATCACTCATGATGCTGGGAGCCCGCGCGATCAAATGACTCCTTTTTGGGAAAGCACCAGGCCGCTGACCTACATCGGATGGGGAAAATCAACTCAACTCGGTTACGGGCTCGGTTTGGCCATGGGAGCCAAGATTGTGCACCCCGAGAAACTCTGCATCAACGTGTGGGGAGATGCCGCTATCGGATTTACCGGCATGGACTTCGAAACCGCGGTTCGGGAAAAGATACCCATCCTGTCGATCTTGTTGAACAATTTCTGCATGGCGGTGGAAATTCCGGTTATGCGGATTTCCCAGGAAAAATATGGCGCGACTGACATCAGTGGGAATTATGCCGAGTTGGCTAAAGCCTTGGGTGGGTATGGTGAAAGAATCACCCAACCCGGTGAAATCACAGCGGCCCTGAAACGCGGAATCGAAGCCACTGAAAGGGGCCGGGCCGCTCTCCTGGAGTTTATAACAAGTAAAGAAATGGATGTGCCCCTGGCCAAGGAGTTGGCTTACCGGGGTTAGCCCGCCTTTTTATCTGGAGAACATGGCATACACCTCGATGGACGAGTTGGAGACAAGAAAAGTTTCATCGCGACATTCCGCTAGCCCATGAGCGTACTTTACATTGTCCGACACGCCCAAGCTACCTTCTTATCCGGTGACTACGATCAATTGTCGGAAAAGGGCTATGAACAATCCCGGCTGCTGGGAAGATATTGGCGAAAAAGCGGAATTGAAATAGGTGAAGTCTATTCGGGATCACTCAAACGACAACTGCAAACGGCTCAGGCATGCGGTGAAACCTATGCCTCCGAGGGCAGATGTTGGCCAGAAGTCCAAATCCTGGATGGCCTCAACGAGTATGATTCAGATGTAGTCATGGACAAGCTGAAGCGGGAACTGATGACAAAGCACGAACACGTTCGGAAACTCTACCATGACCATGCCGCGGCCAAGGAAGAAAGTGAACGCTACCGCACCTTCCAAAAGCTTTTGGAAGCGGTCATGCGCTACTACATCGCGGGCGAGTACGAATCGACCGGTTTCGAAACCTGGAGGGAGTTTCACCATCGGGTCACAGAGGCCTATCGGAAGATTCGCAATCGCAAAGGGCATGGTCGCAGGGTGGCCGTCTTTACCTCGGGAGGACCGGTCGGGGTCTCCATTCAAACCTGTTTGAAAGCTCCCGAACAGCAGGCTGGGGAACTGAATTGGCGCGTATATAACGCGTCCATAACCCGGTTCACCTTTCGGGCCGATCGCATTTCCCTCGATCAATTCAATGTCATGCCACACCTCCCGCCGGAGATGCAAACCTACCGTTGAATATGACGTGGAGCTTCACTGGACAACCGCTATTTCTTAAAGATTTGACTTTGAAGGACCTTTTTGAATTAAAATCACCACCACTCTACAAGGTTCTTCTACGGCTGATAATGACCTGTGGTTCCATCTATGACTCAGATTTACTCCCCTACTCCGCAACTTTCAACTCGAGATTCGAGATTTGAGAGGTGTCGAGATAACTCAATGATTCAGCAACGCAAAACTAAAATTTAAAATGGCTGCAATAACGGAAATGGTTGACCTGGAAAATCAAAACGGTGTGGCGGTGATCCGCATCGACAATCCACCAGTGAACGCTCTCAGCGAAGGGGTGCGAAACGGCCTCTACGAAGCGGTTTTGAAGGCCGATGCAGACGACGAAGTCGAGGCCATCCTAATAATCTGCGAGGGCAGGACCTACATCGCCGGGGCGGACATACGGGAGTTCGGCAAACCACACAGGGGCGTGTCCCTCTTCGATGTGCAGGACGTCATCGAGGGAGCCTCCAAACCGGTCGTTTCCACCATCCATGGAACCTGTCTGGGGGGTGGATTGGAGGTCGCCATCTGCTGCCACTACCGCGTGGCGGTGCCGACGGCGCGGCTCGGATTTCCCGAGGTCAAACTGGGGATCCTGCCCGGGGCGGGGGGCACTCAGCGCCTTCCCAGAATCGTGGGGGTGGAAAAGGCATTGGAAATGATGGTCAGGGGAGACATGGTGGATGCAAATTTCGCCCTGGAAAACGGGCTGATCGACGCTTTGGTGGACGACCTTTACGATGGTGGGATGGCAATGGCAAAAAAAGTGGTCGAGGAAGGCCGGCCATTGATCAAAGTAAGAGAGGCCAACGATAAACTCGAAGAAGCGAAAAAGGATCCCAAACTCTTCCACCGCTTTCGCAGGCGAGTAGCCCGTAAGACCCGGGGTTTCGACGCCCCGGAATCCATTATCCAGTGTGTCGAAGATACCCTGATAAAATCATTTGATGACGGGATTCAAGGTGAGCGCGACCGATTCCAGGTCCTGGTCAACGGGACAAAGTCGGAGGCCCAGCGTTACTACTTTTTTGCGGAACGCCAAGCCAGAAAGATACCCGACGTTCCCAAAGACACCGAAACGATTCCCATCAGGAAAGTCGGCATGATCGGGGCCGGTACCATGGGCGGTGGGATCTCCATGAACTTTCTTTCCCAGGGAACGCCGGTGACCATTGTCGAAGCCAATCAGGAAGCCCTCGACCGGGGTCTCGAGGTGGTGCGGAAAAACTACCTGCGCGGGGTCAAACGAGGTCGCCTGACGGAGGCTGATGTGGAAGTGCTCATGGGGCGTCTGACCCCTACCCTCTCACTCGAAGAGGTAGCCGATTGCGACTTGGTCATTGAGGCGGTGTTTGAAAACATGGATCTGAAGAAGGAGGTGTTCACCAAACTCGATGCGATCGTCAAAGTGGGCGCCATACTGGCCACCAATTCTTCCGGTCTCGATGTAAACGCCATCGCCGCGGCAACCAAGCGTCCTGAAATGGTGGTGGGAACTCACTTTTTCAGCCCCGCCAACATCATGAAACTCCTGGAGGTGATCCGGGCGGAAAAAACTTCCAAGAAGGTCCTGGCCACGGTCATGGCCCTGGCCAAAGGGCTCGGGAAAGTCCCGGTGGTATCGGGGGTTTGCCGCGGATTTATCGGGAACCGAATCCTTCGCCAGCGCGGGGTGCAGGCCCGAAAGCTCATCTTTGAAGGCTCAATGCCTTGGGATGTGGACCGCGTCATTTTCGACTTCGGGTTTCCCATGGGACCCTTCGCCATGGAGGACCTGGCCGGTATCGACATCGGTTGGGACGCTGAAACCTCCCAAGGAGACAAGATTATACAACATCGTTTATGCGAGTTGGACCGGCGCGGGCAAAAGAATGGCAAAGGTTGGTACAACTACCACCCCGAGACGCGCTTCCGAACCACCGAGCCCATGGTGGAGAAGCTGGTCCTTGAATTTTCAGAAAGAATGGGAAAGACGCGCCGGAAGATCAGCGACGAGGAGATCCTGCAACGCTGCATTTATCCCATGATCAACGAGGGTGCAAAGATCCTGGAAGAAGGTATCAGTCAAAGGCCGAGTGACATCGATGTGGTTTGGGTAAATGGTTACGGCTGGCCCGTCTACCGGGGCGGCCCGATGTTCTACGCCGATACGGTCGGCCTCGATAAGGTCCTGGCCAAACTGCAAGAATTTCAGGAGCAGGACGATGACGATTTCTGGCAACCGGCCCTATTGATTGGGGAGTTGGTATCCGAGGGTAAAGGTTTCAAAGACCTGGCGTAAGGACATGGCCATAAAACCACCTAGCGAAGAATGGCTCCAGCAAGTCCTTGAGCCCATAATCGATCCGGAGAGGGTCATCGTTGACCCCCATCACCATTTGTGGGAGTGGCCCGATTGGACTTATGTCCTGGACCACCTGTGGGCGGATACGGGCTCGGGTCACAAGATAACGAAAACGGTGTTTCTGGAATGTGGCGCCAACTACTACCAGAACGGACCCGAGCATTTGAAACCAGTGGGCGAAACCGTCTTCGTGGAGGCCATTGCTTCTGCCTCTCGGAGGGGTATGGGAGCGGAAATCGCAGGAATAGTGGCACACGCGGATCTGACCAGTCCCCACCTCGACGATGTACTCGATGCTCATGAAGAGGCGGGAAAGGGCTTGTTTCGCGGCATACGACACGCCCTTGCCAGAGACCCCCATCCCGAAGCGCTTTCCATACCGGGACGATCCCCCGAAGGTCTAGCCGCCTCGGAGGCGTTTCGCCGTGGTCTGGCCCGCCTCGGGGAACGCGGCTACACCTTCGATAGTTGGCACTACCACCACCAGAACCTCGATTTCAGGGACCTTGCTAGAGCCGCCCTGGGAACGACAATGATTCTGGACCATTTCGGGACGCCCCTCGGAGTTGGGCCCTATGCGGATCAAGGAAAGGAAATCTTTGCCAAGTGGCGCGATGACATCGCGGCCATTGCCGAGTGTCCCAACGTCGTGGCCAAATTGGGCGGACTGGCCATGCCCGACAACGGTTTTGAATGGGATCGCCGCGCTTTGCCCGCCTCCTCCGAAGAACTGGTGGAAGCGCAAGCTCGCTGGTACCACCACACCATCAAGTGCTTCGGAGCTCATCGCTGCATGTTCGAGAGCAACTTTCCCGTAGATCGCCTTTCCATCTCCTATCACGTGCTCTGGAATGGTATAAAGAAAATAGCCGCCTCATACAGTGAGGAGGAAAAAACCGCCCTTTTCAGCGGCACGGCGACACGGATCTACAAGCTAGATGCTTGATGCTGGATGCTAGAAACCAGAAACGATGACCCTGGCTGACCCCCTCGCCCTGGTTACTGGCCCCGATTCGCCCATGACTGTCTCGAAGGCCATGATTCGCGGTGTTGAATACGATGTCTTCACCCATGCCCCCAACGACATGCGCGATTTTTTTTCCTTTTCCAACACGCACTTCAAGGAACGGGAATTTCTCATTTATGAGGACGAGCGTCTGACCTTTGGGGAAGTGCAACGCAGAGCCGTTTCTCTGGCCAAATCCCTTATCGATCTGGGGGTGCAACCAAGTGATCGCGTGGCCATCTCCATGCGCAATTATCCGGAATATTGCGTGGCCATTGAGGCCATTCTGGCCGTGGGGGCGGTCGCGGTCACCTTGAATGCCTGGTGGAAATCGGAAGAGATCGAGTACGGGCTCATCGACAGTGGTTCCCGATTTGCCTTTGTGGACCATGAACGCTGGCCGCGATTCGTCCCTTCCCGGAGCTTGTTGGAACTTGGGGTGGCCATTACCCGTCCCGAAGGAGCGCTACCGGAAAGCCTATTGTCCATGGCGGACCTTATGGAGCCGGATAATGATGAAGCATTTCCCCCCCTCGACATCGATACGGACAGCGATGCATTGATCATGTACACCTCGGGGTCGACCGACCGCCCCAAGGGAGTCGTGCTTACCCACCGGAGCATCGTCAATTCCCTTCTAAATTTTACTTGTGCCGGTTTACCAGGGCTGCTTTTGGGCCCCAGCGAGGAGATTCGGCAGGAAACAGTTCAATGGCTCAAGGGAGGAGCCGATTCTATGAACGATCCGCTCGCGGCCAAGTTGCCCAGGGAGTTAATGCTGGTCAACGTTCCCTTTTTCCACGTGTCGGGCTTGCACACCATGCTCTTCCTCAGCTACCGCGCCGGCCGCACACTGGTCCTCATGTACAAATGGAATGCCGAGAAAGCGCTCCAACTGGTCGAACGGGAGTCCCTCACCAAGATGGAGGGCGTCCCCACCATGACCGGAGAAATCCTCCATTCTCCCGATTTGGAAAAGCGGGATTTGAGTAGTTTGATCGGCATTGGCGGCGGCGGAGCAGCCCGGCCTCCCGAGCACGTAAAACTCATGCAGGAACGCCTCCCACACGTTATTCCCAGTGTGGGATACGGGATGACGGAAACCAACGCCGCCGGCACCGTGATTGGAGGGGCCGACTACCTGGCCCGTCCCACCTCGGTGGGTAGACCCATTGCCCCGCTCGTTGCCATGGAGATTCGCCGCTTGGAAGGTGAAAGGGGGTCAGGCATTGATTTTCAACATGGGGACATGTCAAAAATCAACGTCAGACCCCGGGCGTTAGGTCCCCATGAGGAAGGGGAAATTTGCATGAAGTCCTCCGCCTTTATGCGCTGTTACTGGAACCAGCCGCAGGAAACTTTGGAAGCCTTAAGAGACGGCTGGCTCCATTCCGGGGACCTCGGCCATCTGGACGAGGAGGGTTTTCTCTACATCACCGGACGTGCCAAAGACATCATCATCCGGGGGGGCGAAAACATCGCTTGTGGAGAAATCGAGTACGTATTGCACGAACACCCGTCCGTGAACGAAGCGGCTGTGCACGGTGCCCCCGACGAGCGCCTCGGCGAAATTGTTTGTGCGACGATTTACCTTCGGACCGGATGCAGCGCCACGGAAGAGGAGATTCAAGACCACGTCAGGTCCCGCTTGGCCGCCTTCAAGGTGCCGGAGCACGTGCACTTCGTGGAGAATCGGTTACCCCGAATTGCCTCGGGAAAATTCGACAAGCTCGCTTTGAAACAGCTGGCTATGGACCGGCTGCATGCTAGCCACTAGATGCTGGGAACTGGATGCTGGGTGCCAGCCACTAGAATCTAGAAACCAGAACGGGTATCCGGAAACGAGAAATGAGCCGCCTGATGAAAGCCGTGCGCTGCCACCGTTACGCCGCATTGGATGCGGCGGGGAAAACGCTTCCGACCCCTGTTCCCCTGAAGGAGGTGCTGAGTCTGGACGAAATACCTCGACCCGAATGCGGGGAAAGGGACGTTTTGATCGAGGTGCATTATGCCTCGGTCCAATACCCGGATGCGCTCCAAGCCCAAGGCTTCTATCAGTCAAGGCCGAAACTTCCCTACGTTCCCGGTATGGACGCGGCCGGAATCGTCTTGGAGACGGGCCCGGGAGTGGATCACGTGAAGGCGGGCGACCGCGTCTTCGCGCAAAATGATACCGGAAGTTTGGCCGAGGTGGCCAAGGCCCCTTCACAAAGAGTTTGGAAAGCCCCCGAAGGAGTTCATCTATCGAAGTGCGCAAACCTGGGACGCAACTACATTCCGGCCTATCATGCGCTAAAGAATATTGGAGAAGTCGGAGCAGGAGACCTCGTGCTGGTGGACGGAGCTTCTGGTGGTGTAGGCATGGCCGCAGTGGGATTGGCCAAGGCCATGGGCGCGCAGGTTATCGCCGGGGTGAGCCTGCCGGAAAAGAAAGCATTTCCCCTCGCAGCCGGGGCCGACGTGGTGCTTTGTTACGGGAACAACCGAGAAAGCTATAGGAAGTTCAAACTGGATGTTAGACGAGCCGCCGGGGAGTTGAGAGATAAAGGCACAAAGGAGCAGAGGGTTGCCGGGGTGGACGTGGTGATTGACGTAGTGCAGGGAGAGCTGTTCGAGGGGGCGCTGGTTTCATCGATCCGCCCCCTGGGAAAGATTTGCCTGTTGGGCTTTACCGCCGGACAGAAGCCGATTCGCCCCGGTATGCTGCTGATCAAGGAGGCCGCGGCCATCGGCAGCATGTGGGGTCGATGGGCCAAGGATAATCCGGAAGGGCATCGGAAGAATGTGAGGGATATTGTCCGCTTTATGGAGACAGGGGAAGGGCACAAAGGGGCAGAGGTAGGGGCGGTAAGGCCGCGGGTGGACCGCATTTATCCTCTGGATGATTTCATCGAGGCATTCGAACTGTTCGAGCAGAATCGAGGGCGGGGAAATACGGTGGTCAGGATGAAGGAGCTAGGCGAGGATTTGGTGGATGACTCGTCCGGCGACGTCGGTTAAACGGTAGCGACGGCCGTTGTACTTATAGGTGAGGCGCTCGTGGTCCATGCCGAGCAGGTGGAGCACGGTGGCGTGAAGATCGTTGATGTGAACGGGGTTCTTCTCGGCTTTGTGTCCGAGCTCATCGGTTTCCCCATAGGATACCCCGCCCTTTACCCCGCCGCCGGCCATCCAGACGGTCATGGCATGCGGATTGTGGTCTCTTCCCGGTTTCAAGGTTCCGATCTGAGCCACGGGGAGACGCCCGAACTCTCCACCCCAAATGACGAGGGTGTCCTGGAGCAACCCACGCTGCTCGAGATCGGTCAATAGTCCCGCGATGGGTTTGTCGGTTTCCCCGGCAAATTGGGTATGGTTGCCAAAAATGTCTATGTGGCCGTCCCAAGCCCGTTGGTTTTCGTTGCCACCCGAGTAGATCTGCACGAAACGGGTACCTCGTTCCAATAACCGGCGGCCCATTAAACACTGCCGGCCAAAATGGGCGCAATGCTGGTCGTCCAAACCGTAGAGTTCCTTTGTTTGTGGGGATTCGCCATCTATATCGAAGGCCTCGGGGGCGGCGGTTTGCATGCGATAGGCCAGCTCGAAACTTTCGATGCGAGCGGAAAGCTCGGCCTCGTCGGACTTTTGCTCCATATCCCACCGATTGAGCTGATTGATGAGATCTATCTGGGCGCGCTGCTGAGTTACGGATTGTTTTTCCGGTTTGCGGAGGTTGAGGACCGGGTCCCCCTTCTGCCGGAGTAAGGTGCCCTGGTAAACGGAGGGGAGAAACCCTGAACTCCAACTCGATCGGCCCCCTTTGGGAAGCCCGCGGCCCCGAGGGTCCGCCATGACCACGAAAGCGGGCAAGTCCTGGCTCTCACTGCCCAATCCATAGGTGACCCATGAACCCATGCAGGGGAACCCGGTACGGGGCAACCCGCTGTTCATCATAATCAGGGCGGGGGAATGGTTGTTGGATTCGGAGTAAAGGGAGTGAATGAATGCCATTTTATCCACGTGTTCCCCCAGGTGCGGAAATATCTCCGACACCATTTTCCCCGACTGTCCACGTGGGGAAAACTTGAAAGGAGACTGCATGATAGCGCCAACTTCCTGTGAGAAAAACCCAGTAAATTTGTCAAAGCCTTCCAGTTCCTTGTCGTGGTATTTTTCCAGGGCCGGTTTGTATTCCCAGGTATCCATGTGGCTGGGCCCGCCATGGATGAATAACCAGATGACCCGCTTGGCTGTCGGGGCCATGTGGGGGGCTTTTGGGGCCAAGGGACTGAGCCCTCGCTCACCCAGAGGCCCGGCACGCGCCAGCAATCCTTCCCCTTGCCATAAACTGGACAAGCCCATCATTCCCAGCCCCATGCCGCAGCGTTGCAGCAATTCCCGCCGAGTCATGGACAAGGGGGAAGGGGGAATTGGGAATGAGGAATGAGAAATGAGGAATGAGGGATTAAGAGTTAAGAATGAGGCACAAAGGCACAGAAACTAGATGCTGGATGCCAGAAACCAGGAACCAGGAGATGGATTGGGGAGAGAATCGGCGGGTTGGAAAACCCGCCCTCCGTTAGGTATGGGGAACCTCACCGAATATAGATAAATTCGTTTAAACTAAACAAGGATTGGCAATAATCCACAAGGGCCAACTTCCGGGCCTGCCTGCCTGTGCGGGGCACGCAGACAGGTTTCTGGGGCAGGTAGGAGGCTGCTTGCGCTTTGAGAAATTGAATTCCTGCCTCTTTTTCTCCCGGTTCGGGATACCGGTTAAAGGCAAACCGGTAGGCTTGATCGACCTGGTCCGGAAAATTCTCCAATGGTTCCAACCGATCGGCCAATCCCTCGGCGTATTTGCGTGTTTGAGGGCTGTTGAGGAACTGAAGCGCCTGGGGGGCCAGGGTGGTTTTGGCGCGCCGTCCAATTCCCACCAAATGTTCCGGCCAATCGAACAAAACCATTTCGGGAATCAATGCCCCACGTTTGACGAAGAAATAAATGCTGCGGCGAAGCATGTCGGGATCTCGCGTCCCGCGCCCGAAGGGAGTCATGTCCAATAGACCGGAAACCTGCAGCAGGGAATCCCGAATCACCTCTGCTTCCACCCTCCTGGGGGGATACCGCCAAAGTAAGCGGTTTTCAATATCCAACTCAGACTTGCCGGATTCAAATTGCCCGCTTTGTCGAAAGGTGGCGCTGGTCACGATGAGCTTCTGCAAACGCTTCACGTTCCAACCGTGGCGCACAAAATCGTGAGCAAGCCATGCCAGCAAGTCGGGGTGGCTCGGATCTCCGCCCCGTTCCCCGAAGTCGCTCGGTGTTTCAACAAGGCCACGGCCAAAATGATAATGCCACACCCGATTGACAAATACTCGGGCCAGCAAACTCCCGGCTCCTCCTTCGACATCGGTAATCCAACGGGCCAAAGAGCTGCGGGAAGGGGAAGGGTCCTCAGAATTTGCCAGCAATGACGGACCCCGCACCAGTACTTGTGGAAAACCCGGTTGGGCCACGGCTCCCTTTTGGGCTACATCGCCTCGTTCCAAATAATGGGTCGTTTCATAAAACGAAGGGAATCCCTTGAAGGCGCTTCGATGCCAAACCGGGGGCAAGGTATCGGAACAGGCCATGATGCTGGTCCCGGTGGATTTGGGCTGACTCAACTGGTGATCGATCCACTTCTTTCTCAGGCTCATCCAATCGGAATCGCCGCGAGCATACCATTTTTTCAAGGCATCCCTTTCTACCTGAGTTAGCGCCTCGGAGCTTTGTCCCGCACCCAGCTTCAGTAATCCCTGCAAAGCGAAGACGGGAACACCTTGGCTGATTTCCAGGGAAGGGAGCGCCTCTTGGGTAACGGAGAAGCGGGGTCTACCCACCATTTGGTGAATATTCAGGCCACTCGAAACCCGGATTTTTATCCGGGTTCCCCCCTCAAAGCCAATCGGTTGGGTAAATCGAATGACGATAGCCTGGGCTTTCCCAAAGGCTCCCATATCGATAGACCAACCTTGGGTAACCCCATTAATGGCCGCTCCCGCCCCGAGGGATTGGTCGTTTTCCTGGGAAGTGGCCCGGGCAAATGCGAGGCCTACTTTTTCCCATTTGGGTTCTTCGGCGGCCAGATCCCGGACCTCCAGGCTCACCTCGTTGATAGTGAAGCCTCCCTCATAGTCTCCTCCCGGTCCGTTGTTGGGCAAATGAGGATGGGTGAGGGTTTCCATGCGTAAACCCGACAGATTAAGCAGACTCGTCTCGCATTCAAAAAAGACGGTCTCGTTATCAATGTCCAAATGCTGACTCCTGATGAGGACGGAATCGTCCCATAGTTTTTCCATATGGGCCCCGTCCTGGGAGGTGAAGGTGTCTGGACTGAGAACGATCCACTTTTCCGATGGCACTTCAAACGGTCCCGTTTTCAGCCACTCCTGAAATGGTTCCTCCAGAAAGGACTGCTCATAATCGGCCAGTTGCCGGGAAAGCTTTGCTTCTCTGCTCTCAAACTCCGCCATAGCGGCTTCATACTCGGCCGACTCAAGATCATGGTCGATGTAGGTTCGAACCGTCCGGGTAAAATTGGATACCAACTCGTAGTAGTCTTTGTAGGTGATGGGATCGTATTTATGGTCGTGACAACGGGCGCAACCAATAGTGGTGCCCAACATGGCGGTGCCCAAGGTATTGACCATGTCATCCATCTCATCATAGCGGGATGACTCAAATTCTTTTTCCGTAATGACGGTGGATAACACGCCGACCCCCAGAAAACCGGTGGCCATCAAGGCCAGCGACTCTTCCGGCTTCAACTGGTCACCGGCGAGTTGCCACCGCACAAATTGATCGTAGGGCATATTTTGATGGAACGCCTTTATCAAAAAGTCGCGGTAGTGGTAGGCATAGGGTCGGTCAAAATCGGTTTCAAAGCCCATGCTTTCGGCGAAACGGGCAATATCCATCCAGTGGCGGGCCCACCGCTCTCCATATTGGACCGACTCCAGCAAGCCATCGATCACTCGCCCGTAAGCGCCGGATTTGAGGTCATTTAAAAATTCGGCCACCTCATCGGGAGAGGGAGGCAGTCCGATCAGGCTCAAATAGGCCCGTCGCACGAGAACGCGCGGATCAGCTTCCGCATTGGGTGGCAAATTCCGGTCCTCCAATTGCTGGAGCACGAAATAGTCGATTTCGTTTCGCGGCCAGGCATCGTCCTGGACCTCGGGTAACTCCGTTTCGGCCAACGTCCGATAAGCCCAGTAGTTGCGGTCCTTTTCCGTAACCATGAGCGGAGCCACCGATACGCCCACGGCCCCTTCCACCAGCGGTTTATCATAGGGGGCTCCCAAATCGATCCAACGTGCTATTGCCTCAATCGATTCCTCATCCAGTTTATCTCTTTCATGGGGCATGTAGGGCTCGAAACGGTGGGTAATCGAGTCCATGAGATCGCTCTCTTGGGCAATTTCAGCCACATAACCGCTGGCAAAAAGAGATCCGCGGGTGGAAAGGTCGAGTTCCCCTTCGATCTCTTCCAGTCCATGGCATTCGACGCAGTTGTTCAGCAGGATATCCCGCACCTTGTTTTTAAACAGAGAGAGGCCCTCACTCATTTGCCGGGCATGCCGAAGGCCGGTTTGGGCGGATTCCATTTCCTCGGCGGCACAAATCGGGCGGCAAATACCCAGGGAAAGAAACCCTAGAATGAACATGGAAAAACCATTCATTGCGGTCAATTCAACCTCGACTCTCCGGATGGATTCAAAACAATTATTTGCCCCCGATTTAAACGGGTTTCCCAAGGAGGGCGAGTTATAAGATGGGACACAAGTTAAGCAAATGGACAATGAGTGATTTGAAGGGAAAGATCGCGGTGGTCACAGGGGCCAGCCGAGGCATAGGGGAAGCGAGCGCGCGGGCCCTGGACGCCGCGGGAGCGCGCGTCGTATTGAGTGGAAGGACGATGTCCGATCTCGAACGCGTGGCAAATGATTTGGCGAACGAGCCCATGATCCTTGAGGCGGACCTGTCTCCGCCCGGGGCTGGAACGGCCTTGGCCAAACGAGCGCTCGCTTCTGTGGATGGGGTGGATATTCTGGTCAACAATGCCGGAATACCCATGCGGCGCACGCCCGATCTGCTCACGGAGGAGGACTTTGACCGGGTCTTCTCCATCAACGTCCGATCCCTCCTGATGCTCACTCTCGGGCTCGGCCCCAGCATGATGGAACGGGGAGGGGGCTCGGTGATCAACATCTCCTCTATCGCCAGTCTGCGTGGTCCCCTCGGACGGGTCGCCTACGCCGGGACAAAGGGGGCCGTCGATGCCATGACGCGTGCGCTGGCGGCGGATTGGGGACCGCATGGAATTCGGGTCAACGCCATTTGCCCGGGTTTGATCGCTACCGCCATTTGGGAAAACGACCGAAAGAATATCCCCGGCCTCATCGAAGAATTGGAGGAGCAGATCGCACTCAGACGCTGGGGTTACGGTGACGACGTGGCGGACGTAGTGCTCTTCTTTGCCTCTGAAGCGTCCCGCTATATGACGGGTGAAGTCGTGGCCGTGGATGGCGGTATGGCGCGGGTGAGTTCAGCGCCCCGGCCCAAGTAGTGGTCTTGGCTATGGTTTCAGCGTGACAATGGCGGCCGTGCCATTTTACTCGGTTTACTCTTTCCGGGCAAATCAACATGCAGGCATTCATCTTAAAACGGCTCCTGTCCCTTTTGCCCACCCTTTTGTTCACCAGCATTATTGTATTCGCTTCCATACGGCTGATTCCCGGGGACGTGATCGATCTGATGCTGTCCCAGAATGATATTTCTACCGGTCAGGACCGGGAGCTTATCGAAACGGCATTGGGCCTGGACAAACCGATATACGTGCAGTACTTCAGTTGGATCGGAGCTGCCCTGGGAGGCGATCTGGGCCGTTCGCTTTGGAAAAATGTGCCGGTCACCGAGCAACTGGCAGCGACCTTGCCCATTACCTTCGAAATGGGTGTGCTGGCTTTGCTGGTGGCGCTGAGTGTGGCCATTCCCATCGGAATTTACTCCGCCATGCGCCAGGATACGGGAAGCGATTATATCGCTCGCTCCTTCTCGCTTCTGATGCTGGCGATTCCGAGTTTCTGGTTGGGCACCCTGGTAATGGTGTTTCCCTCGGTGTGGTGGCGTTGGGCGCCACCGCTCGACTACACCCCATTCCTGGAAGATCCCTTGAAAAACCTGCGCCATATGCTAATTCCCGCTATTCTTCTGGGATTGTCCTTGTCGGCGGTCACGATGCGGATGACACGCACCATGATGCTGGAAGTGTTGCGTCAGGACTATGTCCGCACGGCGCGGGCCAAAGGTTTGACGGAAAACGTGGTCGTTTTCCGTCATGCACTAAGGAATGTACTGATTCCAGTCGTAACCTTGGTGGGCCTGCAGGCCCCGTTGCTCATCGGTGGCTCGGTTATATTGGAACAGATATTTGTCGTTCCCGGTATGGGTTCACTCCTCCTGGAGGCCGTGTTCCAAAGGGATTATCCGGTTGTCACAGGCGTTTTCCTGGTGGTGGGAGTAGCCGTGTTGTTCATCAATTTGTTGGTCGACCTAACTTATGGATTCCTGGATCCGCGAGTGCGGTACTGAGGTGGCTCGATGAGTGAAGTGAACATGGACCCCAATGCGAGATCTCCTTTACCGGTTCGGCGGCATGGAGCTCTCGGATCCTTTATCTTCCGGTTGTTCCGGGAAAAACCCCTGGGCGCAGTGGGCGGGGTCATTTTTTTCCTTTTCCTATTTTGCGGCATCTTCGCCGATGTGTTGGCCCCCTACGGCATGAACGAAACCAATTTGGGGCGGCGCTTGGAAGCTCCGTCCCTGGCCCATCCCATGGGCACGGATCATCTCGGCCGCGACGTGCTGTCCCGGATACTGATCGGGGCGAAACTCTCCATGATTGTCGGGTTTCTCGCGGCCGGGCTGGCCACGGTGGTTTCTATTGTTCTGGGTATCGCTTCCGGTTATTTCGGCAAAAAGACCGATATGTTGATTCAGCGCTTTGTCGATGCCTGGATGACCTTCCCCGACCTTATTCTCCTCATCGTGGTAATTTCGGTGATTGGCCCCGGCATACCGCAGATCGTGGTGGTGCTGGCCTTACTGTACGGCATCGCCGGTTCGCGTATCATTCGGGGATCGGTGGTGAGCATCCGTGAAAACATGCACACCCATGCGGCTCAATCCATGGGGGCCCGTCCCCTGCACATTCTGTACTACCACATTCTGCCCAACATCATGCCCGTGGTCATCGTATTGTTTACCGTTCGGGTTGGCGCGGTGATTCTGACAGAAGCGGGATTGTCGTTTCTCGGCCTCGGCGTGCCCCCCCCAGCCCCGACCTGGGGCAGCATGTTGAGCCGTTCCGGTAGAACCTATATGTACCTCGGACCCTGGCTGGCTCTTGCGCCAGGGCTGTGCCTGACCCTCGTAGTTTACGCCGTCAACGTGTTCGGCGACGCTTTGCGCGACTTGCTGGACCCACGAATGAGGGGAAGCCGATGAAGCTACCTCCCTTCACCATTGCCGTCCTGTTGATCCTCGGTTTGAGCCTAACACCTGACCTCGCCGGAGACCAGACCGCGAGAGAGGTTCCGCAGTATGGCGGCACCCTCAATGTCGGAACCGTCTATTCGACCTTGTCTGCCCTTTCCTGGGATCCGGTAGACTGGGCCTGGAAAGCTAATCACGATACCGGAATGGTGCGGGAGCAGCTTTTTGCGGGAAATCTGGACAAAAGCGTGCGCAAGGGGGGCCCCTATTCCTTCCTGGCCGAGGCCTATTTGCCGGCCGATTCGATGCGGGGTGAACTGGCAGAAAGCTGGTATTGGGAAGACCCGGTTACCTTGGTCATAAAACTGCGCCAGGGCATCATGTTTGCCGAACGTCCGGGTATGATGAAAGCCAGGGAATTGGTAGCAGAAGACGTGGTCTACAGCTACAAGATAGTCAATGAAAGTCCCAAGCGGATTCCCACATATTTCGACCATATCAAGGAGGTGATGGCCCGTGACTCCCACACCGTGGTGTTTTACTTCAATTATTATCATTCCGAGTGGCCCTATCGATACGGTTACGGTTTCTACTCCCTGATCGTCCCCAGGGAAATGGAGATGGTGGATGCCAAAGACTGGCGCAATGTCCACGGAACGGGTCCCTTCACCTTGGAACGTTACATCCAATCCAACGCGCAAATCTATCGGCGAAACCCCGCTTATTGGGACCATGAAAAGTTGGGTGATCGGGCCTATCAGATCCCGTTCGTGGAAAGGGTGGTCTATCGGATCATTCGGGACGAGTCGACTATTCTTTCCGCCCTGCGCACCGGACAATTGGACATTCTCGAACGCATTCAATGGCTTGCGGTTGACCACCTCAAGAAAACGACTCCCGAACTGAAATGGAGTCGCTGGCTTCGCAGCGAGGGGACCTTCCTGGCCATGCGAGTGGACACGAAACCCTTCGACGACGTGCGCGTGCGTCGGGCCTTGAACCTGGCCATCAACCAACGGGAGATCGTGGAAAAGTTCTGGGGCGGCCACGCGGAACTTATGGCCTACCCCCAACATCCGGATTTCGGGGACTACTTCCAACCTTTGGAGGAAATGCCCGCCTCCATTCACGAACTCTTCGAATACAAACCCGATAAGGCTAAGGAATTGCTCGCGGAGGCCGGTTACCCGGACGGTTTTTCCTTTGTTACCCAAGTAAACAACAACGATTACGCTCATCTGGAACTCATCCCCCTGGTAGAAAACTACCTGGCCAAAGTTGGAGTGACCATGGAGATCCAGCCCCTGGAGTATGCCTCCTTCCTCTCCGTCATGACCACCAGAACGCATGGGCCCGGTTATTTTCTGAGGAGCGGACACACCAATCCCATTACCTCCCTGCGAAAGAGTTTTGTGACGGATCAGACCTGGAATCCATCCATGTATTCCGATCCGAAGTTCGATGAGAGGATTGGAGAACTGCATCGGGAGCGAGACGAAGAAAAACGCTTTGAAATCGTCCGGGAACTCACCGTCAGGATTCTCGACGAAGCACCCTATATTTGGCTGCCGACCGAATACGTCTATACGGCTTGGTGGCCTTGGGTTAATAATTACGGGGGCGAGTTGCGCGCCGGCGCGGTTCGCCCCGGACCCATTTATTCACGCATCTGGATCGATCAAAAGATGAAGGAGGAAATGGGTTTCTGATGAAGGCCTCGCCGGAGACGCCGATGGCCTGGGAGGGGCCGCTTCTCGCCGTTCGGGAGTTGTCGGTTTCCTTTCGCACTGAACGCGGCCCGGTGCGGGCATTGGACCATGTATCGTTCAATGTCGAGGAGGGTGAAACCCTGGCTATCGTCGGGGAAAGCGGTTCGGGCAAAAGCGTAACCGCTCTCTCCATTTTGCAGCTACTGGACGACGCTGGCCGCATAGACAACGGAAGTATAGTGTTTGAAGGTCGGGACCTGTTGCACCTGGACGAGCCGTCCCTTCGCAATATCCGGGGCGATCGCATCGCCATGATCTTCCAGGAACCCATGTCGTCATTAAATCCGGTCCTCACCATCGGCAAACAGGTGGCCGAGCCCATACGTTTACACCGCAAACTGCCGTGGTCCAAAGCTCTCGAACGGGCAGCGGAGCTTTTGGACCGCGTGTCGATTCCGGAATCCGGACATCGACTGAAGGATTATCCCCACCAATTCTCAGGGGGTATGCGCCAAAGGGTGATGATAGCCATGGCCCTGGCTTGTCAGCCGAGACTGATCATTGCGGACGAACCGACCACAGCCTTGGATGTTACGGTTCAAGCGCAGATACTTGCCCTTCTCAAGCGCCTGACCAAAGAGTTGAATTCTGCGCTGATCCTCATTTCGCATGACCTGGGGGTGGTGGCCCGTTACGCCGATCGGGTTGCCGTCATGTACGGGGGTCGAATCGTAGAAATCGCAGCCGCAGCCGTGTTATACAAGAACCCGCAACACCCCTATACGGAGGGTCTTTTGGCCTCCCAACCATCACTGCTCAGTACCCCTGGAGAACGACTGCAAGCCATTTCCGGTCATCCACCCGACATGGCAAATTTGCCCCCGGGTTGTGCTTTTGCCCCCCGATGCCGCTATGCCAGGGCAGAGTGCCGCGCCAGTCGACCACCCCTCGAACCGGTTGCTTCCGGACATGAGAAAGCCTGTTTCGGATATGAGTAAGGACGATGAAATACTGGTTCAAGTAGAGGATCTGAAGGTGCACTTTCCCATCACGGAAGGCGTGCTCAGGCGAACGGTCGGTTGGATTCCCGCCGTCGATGGGGTGTCCTTCGTGTTGAAGCGAGGGGAAACTTTCAGTCTGGTGGGCGAAAGTGGTTGCGGAAAATCGACCACGGCCCACGCCTTGCTGCGCATGCAACCGGTAACTTCCGGGCGCATTCTCTTTCAAGGGGAAGACATCACCCATTATTCCCCTTCCAGGATGCGGCCCCTTCGTCGTCGCATGCAAATGGTTTATCAGGACCCCTTTGGATCTCTCAATCCGCGCATGAAGGTGGGCAGGATCATTGGTGAACCCTTGAGGGTGCACAAGTTGTTCACCGAGAAAGAAAAGTACAAGAAACGCATTGGGGAGTTGATGCGTCTGGTGGGACTTTTGCCCGACATGGCTGACCGTTATCCACACGAGTTTTCCGGGGGCCAACGCCAGCGCATCGGCATCGCCCGGGCCCTTGCTCCGGATCCCGACCTCATAATTTGCGACGAGGCGGTTTCCGCCTTGGACGTTTCCATTCAGGCCCAGGTGTTGAACTTGTTGATGGATTTACAAGAGCAATTAAACCTGACCTACTTTTTTATCGCCCACGATCTTTCCGTGGTAAGACATGTCAGTCATCGCGTCGCCGTCATGTACCTGGGGCGCATCGTGGAGATCGGCCCTAGAAACGAGCTTTTTTCCAATCCGAGGCATCCCTATACCCAGGCGCTGCTCAACGCTGTGCCCTCCCCTCATCCGGAGCTGGAATCTCACTCCTCCCTGGAGGTCATAGGGGGGGAAGTTCCCAGCTTGCGCAATCCGCCCAAGGGTTGCAGGTTTCATCCCCGCTGCCCCGTGGCCAAACCCGAATGCAGCCAAGTGCGACCGGAATGGGCCCAGGAAAGGGGTACAAAAGTCGCCTGTCACCTGTATGGTAAGAGTTGACTTATCCCGCTTACCTCCAAAGCTTCACAAAAAAACATTTAATGAAACGAGATTGAAGGGTATCCCCAGTTTCGGTTTACACAGCTTAACACACAAAGAAAAGGATAGACTATGCCAGGTCTCGAGACCACCCCGGAAATGTTCGACCTCAGAATGTCGGAAGAAGTCAGGCCGCTTCTGGAAAAGGTGAAAACCTTCGTCAAAAATGAGGTGGAACCCATTATCCGCAAATTCCACCAACTGGGCGAGAACCGCGCCGTGCGTTTCTCCTATGAACCCGGGCAGCTCGAGTTGCTGGAAAGCGCCAAAGCGAAAGCCAAAGCGAGCGGCCTTTGGAACTTTTTTCTTCCCGACGACGAAACCGGCCAAGGGCTGAGCAATCTCGATTACGCCTATATCGCGGCCGAGTTGGGGAAAACCCCCCTGGCTGCCGAGTGCCTCAATTGTTCGGCCCCCGATACGGGAAACATGGAGGTGCTGGAGCGGGTGGGCACCCCCGAACAAAAGGAAAAGTGGCTCAAACCGCTCCTGGAAGGGAAAATCCGGTCTGCCTACGCCATGACCGAGCCCGATCTCGGATCCTCCGACGCCAAGAATATTTCCTGCCAAGCCAAGCTGGTCGGGGACGAGTGGGTCATCAACGGGGAAAAGTATTACATTTCCGGTTGCGGGGACCCGCGCTGCAAGATCATGATCGTGATGGTCCAGACCAATCCGGAGGCAACTCCCCACAAGCGCCAATCACAAATCCTGGTTCCGACCGACAATCCGGGGGTCCGGATTCTCGGTCCCATGCACGTTTTCGGCAAGGACGACGCCCCTCACGGCCACATGCACCTGCGCTTTGACGACTGCCGGGTTCCAAAGGATAATATATTGTTGGGTGAAGGGCGCGGCTTCGAAATCTCTCAGTTGCGCTTGGGCCCTGGAAGGATCCATCACTGCATGCGCTCCATTGGAGCGGCCGAGCGAGCCCTGGAACTGATGGCCAAGCGAGGGCTGGCCCGTCAGGCCTTCGGCCGGCCCATCGCCAGATTGGGCAAGAATCTTGAGGTCATGGCGAAGGCGCGAATTGAAATCGAGGCCATGCGAATGATGGTGCTGAAAGCGGCCAAAGCCATGGACGAACTGGGCAACGCCCAAGCGCGGGTCTGGGTGAGCGCG
This sequence comes from Opitutales bacterium, assembly GCA_965218995.1. GTDB lineage: Bacteria > Verrucomicrobiota > Verrucomicrobiia > Opitutales > UBA2995 > JAABVD01. The sequence continues at coordinate 475,695 of CBDCML010000003.1, read as the reverse complement.
GTTAAGGCCATGGTGCCCATCCGGGTCTGCCAGATCATCGATGAAGCCATTCAAATCCACGGCGCCACCGGCGTCTCCCAGTGGACCCCTTTGGCCAACATGTACCTGGATCAGCGCACTTTGCGCCTCGCGGATGGACCCGATGAGGTGCACTGGTTTGTGGTGGGTCGAGCCGAGCTGGCCCATTGGCTGGAGGACGGCGCCACCGATTACGATCCCAAGGCAGCGTTCTTGGCCGGGCAATAGACCATCCCCTCAAGGGGGCATACCGCCCCCTGTTTGGGAAAATGGTCCCGGTCAGATGGCGCTTTCGCCCCGTTCGTCGGTGCGAATACGCACCGCATCTTCCACGGGAATCACGAAAATCTTTCCGTCACCGATCTTGCCGGTCTTGGCCGCCCTTACCATGGTTGCCACAGTGTTTGCGGCTATGTCGTTGGAAACGGCTACTTCGATCTTCACCTTGGGAAGGAAATCCACGGTGTATTCGCTCCCGCGATAGATTTCGGTATGTCCTTTTTGACGACCGAAGCCTTTTACTTCGGTAACGGTCATACCTTCAATCCCAATTTCCGAGAGCGCTTCCTTAACTTCCTCCAGTTTGAAGGGTTTGATGATGGCAGAGATAAGCTTCATTTTTTCCTGATTTTAAAGGTTACACAATTGGATATGTTCCAACTATTCCAGTTACAAGCCCCTTAATGATTAATGAATGGATGGGGCGAAGTCCGGATAGGCTTCCTGCCCATGTTCCCCGATATCCAATCCGCCAAATTCTTCCTCTTCGCTCACGCGCAATCCGAGGGCGACATTGACCAAACTGAAGGTTACGAAGGCGAAGACAAAGGCGAAGGCGGAGATGGACAAGGTCCCGAGGAGTTGGATGAGCAAATTTCCGCCACCGAAAATTCCGACGGCCAGCGTCCCCCAAATTCCACAAACTCCATGTACTGAAATAGCCCCAACGGGATCGTCGATCTTGACCTTGTCGAAAAACAGAATGGCAAATACCACTATGACGCCGGCGATCAAACCGATGAGAACGGCTTCCCAAACCCCGACCGCATCGGCCCCGGCGGTGATACCCACCAGGCCGGCCAGAATACCATTCAACCCCATGGAAAGGTCGGGCTTTTTCACCACTATCCAGGAAGCGAAGATGGAGGCCAGCCCGCCGGAACAGGCGGCTAAGGCGGTAGTAACAAATACGAGGGAGACCAGGGCGGCGTCCGCGCTCAAGACGGATCCACCGTTAAATCCAAACCATCCCAGGAAAAGTAGAAAAACCCCGATAGTCGCCAAAGGCATGGAGTGACCCAAGATGGGTTTTATTTTTCCACTCTCCAAATATTTCCCCTTGCGTGGGCCCAAGATGATTACCCCGGCCAGGGCGGAAAATCCGCCAAAGGCGTGGACCAAACTCGATCCGGCAAAATCGGCGAAACCCAGGCGATCCAACCATCCTGCGCCCCATTCCCAGGACCCGGTGATGGGGTACCCGATCAACACGATAATGGTTGCCCCGACCATGAAGCTCCCCAGTTTGATGCGCTCGGCCACAGCCCCGGATATGATGGTAGCGGCGGTTGCGGCAAACATGGCCTGGAAGATGAAGTCGGTCCACAAGGTGTAATCGGCATAGTCGCTGGTCAAATTGCCCACCGCCTGGGTGGCATCGGGTATGGGACCACCATTGCCGATGACACCATCCCAAATCCAATTGTCCCCAGGGTACATGGAATTAAATCCCCAAACGGCGTAAGCCAGGGTTCCCATACAGATGATGAACACATTCTTGAACAGGATGTTGACGGTATTTTTGGACTGGGTCAGCCCACTTTCGAGTGTAGCGAATCCCAAGTGCATGACGAACACCAAACCGGCGGCAATGAGTAACCACAAATTGTCAACCAGAAATTTGGGATAAGCGGCGGACTCCTGGAACTGCTCCAAAGATTCCCACTCGGCAAATCCGGTGCAGGCAAATCCCATTAGAGCTATTAGACCCAGGAAAAGGGTAATGAATCGTTTATATTTTAGATGCATAATATGATCGGTTAGCTTTCGGTTTTATGCGGTCAACAAGGCCCAAGTTACCCCCACCAAAGCACCTCATATGCCAACCCAGAGGTTTTCGCCCAAATCTTTTTGGATTTCAGTCTTCAGGCCCTCCTTACTGAACGGTTTGCCGAGTTTTTATCTGCAGGAAACCGGGATTGTACGAAAATGTACATTTCTGCTCCAACCCGGACATCTCACTAGAGAGCATGTCTCACAAAAGTTGTAGGAGCGGCTTTACGCCGCGATTGGTTCGAAGGCTGTTTCGTGGGATCGCGGCGTAAAGCCGCTCCTACTCGAAATGTAGTTTCAAATCCCTGTTTCTGGGGTAGGCTCCAGCCTAACCCCTCCGCTTTTCTGCCACCCTGGACCTAACCCGCATTTCTCACAAATCTTCTACTGCGCTCCGGTATGTCGGCACTGGAGCGGACTTCGTTGGATTCGCGACTTTGCAGGGTGTCGACCCAGCTTCACCCACGAATCTGCCCGAAACCCGAACCAGCACTCGACCTCCGTTCGCTCGTTACGAATTTTGTGAGAAATGCGGGCTGATGTGCAAATCGCGCAGTTGTCTTTCGGTGACCGGACCGGGGCTGCTGGACATCAGGCATTGCCCTTTCTGAGTCTTGGGAAATGCAATGACATCGCGTATACTTGCCGTCCCACAGAGCAGGCCGACGATGCGGTCCAACCCAAGTGCGATTCCACCATGGGGTGGCGCGCCATAGCGAAAGGCGTTCACCATGTAACCGAAACGATCTTCGATGACCTCCTTGGGTAGTTGAAGCACCTCCTCGAAAACCTTCTGCTGCAGATCGGGTTGATGAATACGGATACTTCCTCCCCCCAGTTCCATCCCATTCAACACCAGATCGTAGTGCTGGCCGCGGGCCAATTTGGGATCCTCATCCAACAAATGTCTATCCTCCACCAGTGGAGCGGTGAAGGGATGGTGGGCGGAAACAAAGCGGCCCGCTTCGTCATCGAATACCATAAGGGGAAATTCGATGACCCAGAAAAAGTCCCAAACCGAGGGATCGGTAGCCAATATTCCACGCTTCCGGAGTAACTGGGCCGCCTCCAGACGGACCTTGCCGAGAATGGAACAGGCTCTCTCCCACCCCGCCGCCATAAAAAACACCAGGTCCCCGTCTTCAATTTCCATTCGCTCGCGCAAGGCCGCTATCTCCACATCGCTAAAGAACTTGAGGATGGGGGATTTCCATTGGCCGCTCTTACGTGCCCGGATGAAGGCCAGTCCTTTGGCGCCCATGCCTGTGGCCATATCGGTCAGGTATTTAAGTTCACCTTCCGTGATATCGGAAAGACCCTTGGCATTGATGGCCTTGACGTGACCTCCGCCATCTATCACCCGTTTGAACACCTTGAATTCGGAACCCTTGAAAATGTGGTTGAGGTCGGCCAGTTTGAGCCCAAATCGACGGTCCGGACGATCGGAGCCGTAGTTATTCATGGCATCCTGGTAGGACAGGCGTTCGAAGGGCAGGTGGAGATCCACGTCCAAAAGTCCCTTCCAAAGGCGCTGCATCATGCCCTCAATCAGGGCGTACATATCCTCCCGGTCGATAAAAGACATCTCCAGGTCGACCTGGGTAAACTCGGGTTGTCGATCTGCCCGCCCATCTTCATCCCGGAAGCACCGGGCCAACTGAAAATAACGCTCCACTCCCGCTACCATGAGCATTTGCTTGAATTGCTGGGGCGATTGAGCCAAGGCATAAAACTCCCCGGGATTTACCCGACTCGGCACCAGATACTCCCGGGCTCCTTCCGGGGTGCTCTTGAAAAGCATGGGGGTTTCCACCTCGATAAATCCCTCTTCATCCATGTAGTCGCGAATGATTTTACAGGCCCGATGACGCTTCTTCAATACGGCCAGGTTTTTGGGCCGCCGCAGGTCGAGGTAGCGGTAGGTCAAACGAAGATCTTCATTTACCCTGTCTCCTTTCCGGTCCTCAACGGGAAAAGGAGGCGTCCGCGAGGTGTTGAGCATGGTGCAGGATTCGGCATGCACTTCCACCTCCCCCGTGGCCAGGCGTGGATTGATGGCATCGTTTTCGCGCTCCGTGACCCTCCCCTCTACCGCAATAACGCTTTCCGGCTTCAATTGGTGAAGCGCCCGGGAAATAGCCTCACTATGGTGCGGATTGAAAACGACCTGGGTGACCCCTTCCCGGTCGCGCAAGTCGACGAACAATACGCCTCCATGGTCGCGCACCGAATCGATCCACCCATTAAGTATGGCGGTCGAACCGATATCCGACCTCCGCAGTTCTCCACAATGATGCGTGCGTTTCATATTTTTTTCCTGATTTGCCTATTTCAAATTTAGCCTTTTCCCCGGGTTAACCCGTATGTCTCACAAAATTCGTCGCGAGCGAACGGAGATCGAGTGCTGGCGCGGGTTTCGAGCCGATGAGCGGCTGAAGCTGGGTCGACACCCTGCAAAGTCGCGAATCCAACGAAGTCCGCACCAGTGCCGGTATTCCGGAGCGCAGTAGAAGATTTGTGAGACATGCGGGTTAAAGGGGAAGCGAGCTATAAACTTGAAGGAAGGCCCTTAAATCAACACCATTTTTGATCGGTTTCCGGGAAGGTGAATCGATCACGAGCGTTTTCTTCTAACCCAGGCTCCGGGTCAGAACGGTCGAATTGCCCACTTCATCCCCGATTTCCACCATGAGGCTCTGGCCTGAATCCTCCGCGACATCCAACTCCAGGGTAAAGGATTCCAGTTTTTCGTCCAGAATACCGTCATCCGGATGAATCGAATCCAGGTCGTTTCCATTCAGTCGGAAATTGGCCCTGCGGATCAGACTGGTCGAATCGGAGGCGGTCAGCTTCAAGGTCACGGTGTCCCCATCCCGGTGGAAATTTTCCAGAACAATGACGGGCGGGGTGTTGTCGATAGGAAATACATTGCTCACCGCTTCTCCAGATTTGGCTTCGGTGCGAGGATTGGAGGGTTCATCCGAAGCCGCGACTCTCAAGCGGTAGAAGCCATCCGGGAAACCCTTGGTATTAAACGAGTGGTAAGTGTGCTCGAGATGATCAGCCAATGTTATCCAGTTGCCATCTCCCAAACGGGCCAACTGAAGTTTGTAGATCAAATCGTCGTTGTTACCGTCTACCGAACGCCAGACCACCGTCTGGGAACCCGGCTTTTCAAAAACTTTCACCTGCTTAGGCTTATTGGCCAATTTTTCAAATTCCGCCTCGATCCCGGAATTAATACTGCGGGCCAAATCTACGCTGGGGGCGGAGGCCGTGGAGGTTATGGATTTTGCCTCATAACCCAGATCCAGAATTTTGATGCTGGTCACCAGGGGGGCCAGGTTTTGGGTTCTGGAAAAGAACCGGACCTGGTGTACCGGGGCGACTTCTGTTCCGCTGAACCGCAATCGGTACTGCAGGTAGCGGGAGGGCGGCAGAGGGTTATCGAAGATGAGGTTCTCTCCAACCAACCCGGTCCAGTCCGTCCAAGTACGATCCGGGTCCTCCACGTTGCCAGCCCGCACTTCCACCGCGACCGACTCTTTTCCGTTCGGTTCGATAATCACCTGAAAACTGCCAAATTGGGAGACCTGTTTGAAGTCGACAACCTCGGATTCGAAATATCCGTCATTCCGCTGCCCGTTATCCAATAACAGGATGCGCCCGGGATTGCTGCATATCAGGTAAGAGGTATTGTCCCCGGGACCCTTGATAATTTCGGTTATCTCTCCGCCGGATTCGAGGTCGTGCAGGAAGGTCCAAACCCCGGGCTGAGCCACCGTGTACAGATGTCCCTGGCTACCGGTGCCCAGGAATATCCTTCCATCCTCCTCTTCATTTACGGAATAGATGGAGGTTTCCTTGTATTGCCACCAACGGGTTACGAAGCCTTCCGCATCCATCTGGTAGAGGGAGCTGCCATTGTCTGGTTTTGCCGTCACGGTCATGGAAAAGACTGAACGGGAGGAAGCGGCAGAGCTCTTGGGAGGGGATTCTTCGGCAAAATACGAACTGCCGCCCGCTTTTTCCGAGGCGTTGGAAGCGGAACTTTCCCGGGACGGTTGTGTCTTGGTAACGGGCCGTCCGGGATGGTTGAACGATGTGAAGAAGATGGATCCGTCAGGTCGTCCCAGAATCCGGCGAATCTCCCTGTCACCGGTGGCATAAATAACCTTCCCCCCACCCTCTTTGTCGATGCGGTAAAGGAGTCCGTGGGTGGCGCTTCCGGCCAGGAGATTGCCCTCGCTGTCAAAATCCATGGCCGTAATGTGGGTTTCCTCACTGTCAAAAAATACCTTTGCTTCGGGCTCATTGCCGCGGGTATCCACTTTGTAGACCACCCCGTGCGGGCCCGAAGCGATGTAGAGGACATCCTCTTCGTCTACCAGGACGTCCCAGACGTAAGCGTCGGGAATGCTCAGAAAAACTTCCACCGTCCCCTCCCCGGAAATCCTGTACAATCCACCCTCGGGAGAAACAGCCACGTAGAGTTGATCCTGGCTATCGATGGCCATAGCCCGGGACATGAGGCGATTGGGTTTGAAAACTTCGGTAACCGTTCCCTCCGGGTCCACTTTAAAGATAGTTCCCTCATTTCCGGTTCCGACGTAAAGATTTCCTTCTGAATCCATTTCTGCGGCCCAGAGAATGGGGGCATCTATCTCGGCAAAAGGGGTCAACTTCGGGGCGGCCAGCAAGTAGCCGTCGGAGTGAAGGGAAATGCCCTTCAGGTCGCCCTTGATAAAGTCGTTGAACGATTGCTGCACGGTTTCGTGGGTCCTTGACCAAGCCGGGGGAGCGAATAAAAGCAACACTGAAAGGGTTCGGAATAGTTTCATATCACCTGACGGTTAGGGGAAGGAAAGCGCTGCCGCGAAATTCAGCCTCGACCGGTATGCGCAACTCAAATACCGGGTCCCATTGCAAGTTCTTGTCAATCTTCAGCCCCTTGGCATTTTTCAAGAGGGCCAGGGTGGAAGGCGGTAATCCGGAGAGGTGTTTTCCCTCCACGCTGATCCCCAGGGACCTGCGCAAGATTTTTATATGGATCTGGTCGCGGCTTTTGAGGGCGTTTAACCGTTCGAGAACATGTTCGAAGCGGGTGGCGGGAAAAAATTCCTCATAGTCGACTTTCTCCGCCGCCACCGCATCCGCCACCATGATTTCCACGCGTTCCTGGCGGATTTCCTCCGGCAAGGGAAAGCTGACCTTGCGCCGGAACCGATTACCTGCGTGGTCCTTAAGACTGAGGGTCAATTCGACCTCATCCCCGGCATCGAGCACATTATCTTTAAGATAGACGGCATCCAGAAGATGGATAAGGGTTCGGGGAAGGGATTCGACCCTCACCTCCACCGATTCCACTGCGGGAGGATCGAAAATACTATCGGCAATCAGGCTGTGGATGGCCCTCCCCTGAAAAGCTGCTTCCTGGGCCGCTCCGACTCCCGAAAAAATATCGGTAAGTTCGATTCGATCGTGACCTTCCACCTTTATCCGGGTGGTGACGGTCAGGGTTTGCTCCTCGGAGAACTCGTTCACGCGGGTCAGGGCCTCCATGGTGGCGAGGCCATTCAAGAGAGGACTAAAGCGCGGGTGCCGAAACATCTTGGCGGTAAAGGATTTTTCCTGAGAATCGGGATAGGAGACGTGAACAGAAAAATCGGTCATTGGAACAAAGCTTCCCGCCTCTCCCGCGATTCCAGTCAGCCGATCCTGGTATACGCGACCGAAGACCTTCCCGTAATTGGACAGCTTGAAGGAAATGGGCAAGGACCGTACTACCGTCAATACTTCCGAATGGGCCAAGGGTATCTCCACCTCCCCCCATTGGAAAAAGGAATGTCCAAAAGCCAGCAACTGATTTCCGTCCACGTAAGTGACCGTTCCGGTGGCTCCGAAATTGAAATCTCCATACATGAGAATGGCGGTGACCGGAGATCCCGCTTCCAGGGAAATATCCCCGGATTGCCTGGCCGGGCCCATCGGGGCATTCATCACATCGAGTCCGATGGCATCGATATCCGAATTAAAAGCCTCCAGCGTGTTTTGCGAAATTCCCGATACGAACAATGGGGAAGGAAGGGGCTTCAGGGCCGATTGGTACTTTAACAGTCGATCCCGGCTGGCCGGTTCCACCGATTTCCAGCGCGGGGAATTCCTTTCCGTAGAAGTGGATCGAGCCCCGGGCTCATCCATCACCGGGAGCATTTCTTCAATGGGGGTTACGCCTATAATGGCCTGTTGCTTGGGCCAAGTGTAGCCATAGGCGTAGGCCCCGATCAGTTTGCCCTCGATAAAAACAGGACTTCCGCTCATCCCCGCAACCGGGCCCGAAAGCCTGTTTTCCTCATCCGTTGCTTCGCAAATAATGACGGGCCGATTAGGTCCGATAAAATGGTCCGCTATCCCAATGACGCGTAGTTGAAAGGTCCGGATGTCCGATCCGGAAACAGCCGTTCGCCACTCCCCTGCCATTCCAGGTTTCACCTGATCCAAGGGCAAAATGTCCATTCCATGGCCAGGTCGCGAGAAAAAGCTCCCCCACGCAGCGGCCAGGAGAAGGCCCATGATGGCGTGCTGCTTTGTACCCATGATCATATCGTTAGCGTATCAGGTTTTGTCCTGTCATTTCTGTTGGTTGTTCCAAGCCCAAGAGGCGCAAAACCGTGGGGGCTATATCGGCTAGACGTCTCCCACCCTGTAACAGTTTCAAATTTTCGCAATCTTTCCCGTAAATTACCAGTTCCACGGGATTCAGGGTATGGGCGGTGTGGGGACTGTTCAGGGCCGGGTCCCACATTTGGTCGCTGTTTCCATGGTCCGCGGTAACCAGCGCAACCCCTCCGACTTCGTCAATGGCCTCCAACAACCGGCCCAGACAATGGTCGACTTTTTCGCAGGCTTTGACCACGGCTGGAAGGGATCCGGTGTGCCCGACCATGTCGGGGTTGGCAAAATTAACCAGTATAAAACAATAGCGGCGGGAAAGGATGGCTCGACGGGTGAGGTCCTTTATCTTTTCGGCGGACATTTCCGGGGCCAGGTCGTAGGTGGTGACTTTGGGACTGGCTGCCATCTCCCGGTCCTCACCGGGAAAGGGCTCCTCCCGATAGTCGTTGAAAAAGTAGGTCACGTGCGGGTACTTCTCGGTTTCGGCACACCGGAACTGTTTCAGACCCCTGTCGGCCAAAAAACCACCCAGGATATGGTTCATTTTGGGAGGCTTGGCGAACACGGCGTGGTCCAACAGACCCTCTTGATATTCGGTCATTCCGGCGAAATAGAGATCCAAATATTCCCCGCGCTCGAAGGCGCTGAAATCCTTTTCGATAAAGGCGCGAGTAATTTCCCTGGGGCGATCCCCGCGATAGTTATAAAATATGACCGTATCTCCATGCCCGATGGTAGCCAATGGGTCACCGTTCCCGTCGACCACCCAGGTCGGTAAAATGAATTCGTCCCCCCGCCGGGATTGATCCAATGGGTTGCGGTAATAGCTCTCCAGGGCGCGAACGGCGGAAGGGGCAGTGTTCCCCGCTTTCGAACCCGTCAGCATATGATAGGCATCAGCAACTCGATCCCACCGGTTATCGCGGTCCATGCTCCAAAAACGGCCGCAAACGGTGGCGATTTTTCCTATCCCGATTTCGCTGCACTTCGCTTCCACCTCCTCAATGTAGCCCAGACCACTTTGGGGAGGTGTGTCCCTTCCATCGGTGAAGGCATGAATATAAACTTCCTTCAGCCCGGCCGTTTTGGCTTCCTTCAACAACCCGTAGAGATGTTCGAGCAATCCGTGCACACCCGCATCGGAAAAAATCCCCAGCAAATGCAAGGCTCCTCCTCGTCTTACCCGTTGGAAAGCTGCTCGCAAGGTTTCGTTTTCACGTATGCTCCCGGTGGCAAAGGCCTCGGAGATCCGCACAACCTCTTGATTCACAATGCGCCCTGCCCCGATGTTCTGGTGCCCCACTTCGCTATTGCCCATCACCCCAATGGGGACCCCGACGTCCAATCCACATGCGGCCAACTCCGTTCGGGGCCATTTTGAGGTCAACCGGTCCGCAACCGGGGTCCGAGCGAGTTTAATTGCATTGAAGGAATCGTGTCGGCGGTTGTGATTGGCGCCCCATCCATCCCGAATAACCAAAAGCACTGGACCCGTTTCTGCCGTCATAGTTTTTTTATCCTCAAATTCAAAACGTTCCCCTTACATCCTGATAAGGGCAACCCAAAGCCGGACAGCTTTTGAAAATTGGGCCTTAAAGTCTAGCCCGCATGTCTCACAAATCTTCTTATGCGTTCCGGAATACCGGCACTGGTGCGGACTTCGTTGGATTCGCCTGCCCGTGCGCCGCACAGTTGCAGGCGACTTTGCAGGGTGTCGATCCGGCTTCGCCCAAGGGCTACGGCCGGACAGGCACAGCTTCACCCGCTCACGACACGCCGTTGCAAAGCAACTTTGCGACGCACGGTCGGCGCGAAGCCCGCACCAGCACTCGATCTTCGTTCGCTCGCTACGAATTTTGTGAGAAATGCGGGCCTGGGCTATTCTAAAAAAATTTAGACGTAACTACTCAGGTATCTTAAACAATCGTCCGTATGGAAGTTTTATTGATAACCTATTTCGCAACTGTAGGAGGGGGTTTATCCCCCGATTGCGGTGAGGCCATTTGGAAGATCGGGGGATAAACCCCCTCCTACAATTCTCTCAAACACCATCCGATGAAAATTTGGTAAAATGCAGGCTAGGCTATGGAGACCTGGGTAGTTACAAAAATTTAGACGTAACTACTCAGGTATCTTAAACAATCGTCCGCATGGAAGTTTTATTGATAATCTATTTCGCAACTGTAGGAGGGGGTTTATCCCCCGATTGCAGTGAGGCCATTTGGAAGATCGGGGGATAAACCCCCTCCTACAGTTCTCTCAATCACCATCCCAGAAAAATCTTTTCGTTTCTTCTTATTCTCCTTCTGCCCTGAGCCTTTCTCCGTCCATCATTCCTGATTCCTAATTCTTTATCCCCCCTACGCGCTTGACTTGGAAAGGTTTAATAGCATGTTTCCGCGCTTATCGGCTACCGGTTAACCCCATCGGGCCGATAAATTCCTGCAGTATGACTGCCAACCTGAAAAAAACGCTAACTCTCCCGAAGACCAAATTTCCCATGCGGGCAAATTTGGTTCAGCGGGAACCCCAACGGTTGAAGTTCTGGGAAAAAGAGGGCCTTTACCGCCACATTCAGGAAAAAAACGCCAATGGTCGTCCCTTTATTCTGCACGACGGACCTCCCTTCACCAACGGGTTCGTCCACATGGGCACGGTCCTGAACAAAGTCCTCAAGGAAATTATTCTCCGCTACAAATCCATGCGCGGATTCCGCACCCCTTATGTCCCGGGATGGGATTGCCACGGCCTGCCCATCGAACACAAGGCGATGCTCGAGTTGAGGAACAGGGCTGGGGATTTATCTGCTCTCGAGATTCGCGAGGCCTGCGCCCAATTCTCCAAAAAATACCTGAAAACCCAGCGAAGGCAGTTCACCCGTCTGGGAGTCCTGACCGATTGGAGCGCAGAATACCGCACCATGGATCCCGCCTATGAGGCGGACATACTGCGCACCTTTGCTTCTTTCATCGACCAGGGAACAGTCTATCGCAGCAAGAAGCCGGTTTATTGGTCTATTCCCTGTCGAACCGCTCTGGCCGAGGCCGAAATCGAGTATAAGGAACACTTGAGTCCGTCTATCTGGGTAAAATTTGTCATATCCGATGCTTCCGCTATCGGAATAACGGACCCGGTAACGGTGGTTATCTGGACCACCACTCCCTGGACTCTTCCGGCAAATCTGGCTATAGCAGTGCATCCCCGCCTGACCTATTCCGTGCTCAAATCGGGTGAAGAACTCTACCTGGTGGCCAGGGATCTGGTTGAGACATTTGCTCGGGACACCGGATTGGGGACCGTGCAAACGGTTAAAACCATTGCCGGGGAACAACTGGAGGGTCTCGTGACCCAGCATCCTTTTATGGACCGGCCCAGCCCCATTATCCTGGCAAACTACGTCACTACCGAAGCGGGAACCGGCGTGGTCCACACCGCCCCCGGTCACGGCCTGGATGATTACCTGTCCGGATTGGCCCATAATCTGGAAATCTACAGCCCGCTCGACGACGAGGGAAAATATGCGGATGATGGAAAGATCCCGCAGGCATTGGTTGGAGTAGCGGTTCTCGGCCGCGGAGGCCGGAGCCCGGCCAACGAAGCGGTGGTGGAAATGCTGGCCCAATCGCGGGCGCTGATGCAGTTCCGCAAATTGAAGCACAGCTACCCCCATTGCTGGCGGTCCAAGACACCGGTTGTATTCCGGGCCATGGATCAGTGGTTTGTAGCCATGGATGAAAAGGGTCTTCGCCAACGCGCCCTGGAGGCCATTGGGAAAGTGGTTTGGATCCCGGCCTGGGGAGAGAACCGCATTCGCGCCGCGGTGGAAAGCCGTCCCGACTGGTGCATCAGCCGGCAACGCAGTTGGGGAGTGCCCATACCGGCCTTCTTTGATGCCGAGGGCAAATCCTATCTCGATGCCGGCGTGGTCCGTTCCATCGCTGAAAAAATCGGTGAAAAAGGAAGCGATTTCTGGTTTGAAAACGACCCTGCTACCATTCTTGAAGGCATCGACCTACCTGACTCCTGGAAGGGAAAATCGTTGGCCTGCGGCGGAGACACGCTCGATGTCTGGATCGATTCCGGTTCGAGCAGCCAAGCCGTTTTAAAACGAAACGAACAACTCGGTTATCCGGCCGACCTCTACCTGGAGGGTAGCGACCAACACCGGGGTTGGTTCCAATCCTCCCTCTGGGCCGGGATGGTGACAGAGGGTATCCCCCCCTACAAGCGGGTCCTCACCCACGGTTACGTGGTCAATGAGGACGGCACCAAGATGAGCAAGAGCGATGCGAGAGGCCGCCCCCAGACCGCCGACACCTTCATAGAAAAATATGGTGCCGACGTCATCCGCTTGTGGGTCTCCTCCCAAGATTACCGCAACGATATTCCTTTCTCACCCAATATCCTCAACCGCATCGTCGATACCTATCGTTTGTTCCGCAACACCCTGCGTTTTCAATTGTCCAATTTGTCTGATTTCGACATGGAAAATGACGGCTTGGCCATTGAGGAGCTCGACCTTATCGACCGCTGGGCTTTGCACAAAACAGCCGAATTGGTAAAGCCGGTTACCCAGGCCTATGAAGCCTACACCTTTCACCGGGCCTACCAGCTTTTGAACCAGTTTTTCTCCGTCACCCTTTCAGCCCGCTACCACGACATGGTGAAGGATCGCCTCTATACCCTGGCTCCGGATTCACGGCTGCGGAGGTCATCCCAAACCGCCATCTACCACATCTTCCGGACGGTAGCCCGCTTGATGGCCCCCGTGCTGGCCTTCTCCACCGACGAAGCCTGGTCTCACCTCCGGACCAAAGGCGACTTCAGTCCGGATTCCATCCATCTGCAGTCCTGGCCGACACCTCCCGGTAGCTGGACCGCTTGGAAAGGAATGGAGGATTTTGAAAAGGTTTTGAATTTTCGCAATGACGTAAACGAATTGTTGGAAAAGGCTCGACAAGCCAAAAAAATTGGAAAATCTCTCGACGCCAATATTTCGATAATCGGTCCTGAGGATGATTTTCTTTTTCAAATTTTACTTCGATTCGAATCCAAACTTCCTGAAGTATTTATCGCCTCTCACGTCTCCCTGGAAGCAGGTGAGGTTGAAGAGGTATCCATTGAGGTTTCTCCAGCAGAGGGTGAGCGTTGCCCTCGTTGTTGGCGAACCGTAGAAGCGCTAGCTGAAACTACAGACTATGGATCTCTGTGCACCCGCTGCCATGACGTACTCCAGGTCTAAACCAACCCCCACCCTCCATGCCTACTACCCAAAAATCGATCGACAAACCATCTTTCAAAGAAGAAACCATTGCCAAAGCGGTGGCCCGGGTAAAATCGACCTCGGGCAAGTCCAAGGTTTCCCCTTCCAAAGTGGCCGCTTTTACCCTGGATGACGTGCAAGACTTCCTGGCCAACAAAAAGGAAACTCCCACCCGGACGGGAAGGAAAATCCTCCAAAAAGTCCCCCCCAGAAAAGTTGCCGCCCTCGCAATCGACCGGCCCCGGGAAAGCCGAAATCTGGGCGCCGCATCCGTTAGCGAAATCCTCGGCTACGATCCGGGCAAGGGTTGGAAGGCGGCAGCGGAGGAAGCCATGGTTCCCCGCGAATTCAAGCCTTATTACAAACTGCTGGTTCAGCTACGCCAACAACTGACCGAAGAAATCGACCTGCATACGCGGGAAACGCTAAGCAAGTCGAGTAAGGAAGCTTCGGGGGATATCGTTAGTTACAGCCAGCACCTGGCGGATGAGGGAACGGAGACTTTTGACCGGGAATTCGCCCTCAGCCTGGTATCCAGTGAACAGGAGGCCTTGGCAGAAATCGAGGAAGCGATTCAGCGCATCTTCGATGGGACGTATGGCGTTTGCGAAGTTACCCGTAAACGGATATCCAGGGAGCGTCTGTTGGCCGTGCCCTTCACCAAGTATTCCTTGCAAGGGAAGAAGGATCTGGAAAAAAACAAGCGCCGCACCTTTCAACGCGGCGGAATTTTTGGTAGCGTTTTGGAAGATTCCAGCCAATATCTCGGTGACGACTCTGAATAATGGGGAACCCGATTGGTAATTTAGCGCTATTCACCCGGATTCTGTCCTACCGTTGGTTCTATCTGGTGGTATTCGCCACCATGATGCTCGATAGGCTGACCAAATGGATCATCCAGTTGACCCTGCCTTTCGGCAGCTACGAGAAATTCAACATGATTGAGGTTATCCCGGGATTTTTCTACCTTTGTCACATTGGGAACACGGGCGCCGCATGGGGCATTTTTCCCGGCAGGAGTTTCGCCCTGGGGGTGTTTGCCATTTCGGCCTTGGGATTTATCTTCGTATTTCGCCGGGCCTTGGGGTTGCGCAACCTGAATTTTCAAATCTCCTGGGGCATTTTAACAGGCGGAATAATCGGTAATCTCATCGATCGCCTGGCCCTCGGACATGTGGTCGACTTTATTGACCTACACCTCGGGTTTTACCGATGGCCCGCTTTCAATATTGCCGACATGGCCATTCTCACCGGGGTGTGCATTTTCACTTGGTCCAGCATCAGGACCAATTCGGCCGGGACGGAACCCTGACCCGCTACTCGATGTTGGCGAAAAAATGCATGAATAGCACTTTGTTGATGGACCTCCACATAAAGGTGGTATCCTTTGCAAAGGTAGAATGAACTCAAGGGAATGAAGCCTTTTTTACCACTTGAACTACGCGGAACCTCTGTAACCCTTTGCCGTAAGTAATCTCAACTCATGTCGAATCATAAGGAGAAGGCGCCATTGCCGTCCGGCAAGGTTGTCGAAGAACCTCCTGTCCAGGAAATTGAATCGGGTAGGACTTGGGCAGCGAGCATCGAAAAAGAGGTTTCCATTAACAGTTTAACTGGTGAACCCTATACCGTTTTAGAGCCCATCCCCATCAAGATTCTCCCTTTAGACCAAAGGACCATAGAGGCCCGCTTTGTGGAAGGGAATATAGGATGGTCTGACGATACCATCGAGGAGGCTGTCGAAGTATTGAAAGAGGTGATCCTCAGTACGATGGAGGACTTGGAGGAACATGAAGCAATCCTGGGGCCGAATGCTCGCCAACAGTTGGCCGTTCTCCGAAAGCATTTCACTTATTCCGTTGGGTAATACCCTTCGTGCCTCTTCGTGATCCTTGGTGGATGTGCCTCAACCCGCTACTCGATGTTGGCGACCTGTTCGCGCAAGCGTTCCTGCTCGTTTTTGAAAGCGATGACCTGACGGGAAATGCGGATGTCGTTGGATTTGCTCCCTATGGTATTGATCTCCCGATTCATTTCCTGCAGCAAAAAATCAGTGCGGCGGCCCACCGGTCCTTCGGATTCTAAAAATTGACTGAGCTGATCGAGGTGGCTTTTCAAGCGGGTGATTTCCTCGGTGATGTCACAGCGGTCGGCAAACAAGGCAATTTCCTTGAGTACCCGCTCGTCATCCGGATCGAGGTGGAGCGCTCCCTGGCGCAAACGTTGCAATAGCAACTCGCGATACCGCGCCACCGTCCCATCGGCGTACCCTTCAATCGCGGCAATCAACTCTTCGAGATCCTCGGCCCGGGCCTTCAGGTCAGCGGCCAATTTCAATCCCTCGCTTTCCCGCATTTCCACCATGAAAGCCAAAGCACGCTGAAAGGCATCGAGCAGGGACCCTTCAACCTCCTCGGGATCGGGAAGGGATTGATTTTTTTTGGCGTAAAGGGCCAATTGAAGAAGCAGATCGGGAGTAACGGTAAAGGGCGCATTGAGCGATTCGGAGAGGGTTCGAAATTCCTCGACCAAATTTGCGATGGAAGCCGACTCGAAGGCCTCCTCGTCCCTCTCACTGGCCGGTTGGGCTTGGACGAGGATAACGACGCGCCCGCGTTCCACCCTCTCCTTTAGAGCGGAAAGAATTCTGCCTTCCAGCACCTGCCACTCCCGGGGCATGGTTACAACGGCATCCAGGTTCTTGCGGTTAACCGAGCGCACTTCCACCGAAATCTGAAAATTTTCATGGATGGCGGAGGCGCGCCCGTATCCGGTCATGGACCGCATCAAACCTCCCCCTCCCCCAGCAGGCGGGCCACCTCTTGGACGTCCTTGTCACCCCGACCGCTCATATTGAGCAGGAGGATTTCATTCTTACCCATTTCGGGGACCCTCCTGAGGGCATAGGCCACGGCATGGGCCGATTCAAGGGCCGGAATAATGCCTTCAATGGCGCTGCATTTCTGGAAAGCATCGAGCGCTTCATCGTCAGTGGCGTAGGTGTATTCGATGCGACCGGCATCGCGGTAGTAGGCATGCTCAGGACCGACCGCGGCGTAATCCAGACCCGCTGAAACCGAATGGGTCAATTCGATCTGACCATCCTCATTTTGCAGGATGTAAGTTTTCGTTCCCTGGAGCACGCCCAATTTACCCCCGTGAAATCGCGCCGCGTGGCTACCGGGGACTATTCCCCTGCCCCCAGCCTCTACACCCACCATTCGGACCCCCTCATCGCCGAGGAATTCGTAGAATAATCCTATGGCATTGCTACCTCCGCCCACGCAGGCGCACAGTTCATTGGGAAGACGTCCTTCCCGTTGCAAAATTTGGGCCCGAGCCTCTTGGCCGATGACCCGGTGAAAATCGCGCACCATCATGGGATAAGGATGGGACCCCAGGGCGGAGCCGAGGATGTAGTGTGTATTCCTGACGTTGGTAACCCAGTCGCGCATGGCTTCGCTAACGGCCTCCTTGAGTGTTTTTTGTCCCGCATCAACAGGCCGCACCTCAGCTCCGCTCAATCGCATGCGGTAGACGTTGAGGGCCTGTCGTTCCATGTCCACCCGGCCCATGTAAATCACACACTCCAAACCGAATTTAGCACAAACTGCGGCGGTGGCTATCCCGTGTTGACCCGCCCCGGTCTCGGCGATAATGCGCTTCTTACCCATGCGCCGGGCCAGCAAGGCCTGCCCAAGCACGTTGTTTATCTTATGAGCTCCGGTGTGCAACAGGTCTTCGCGCTTGAAATAGACCTTGGCGCCACCCAACTTTTCGGTAAGGCGTTGGGCATAATACAACACCGTGGGTCTGCCGGCAAATTCCTTGAGATGCCAATGGAGTTCTTCCCCATATTGCGGGTCCTGCCTGGCCTGCCGGTAGGTCTCCCCCAACTCTTTCAAAGCCGTCATCAGGGTTTCCGGCACGAAAACCCCTCCATAGCGGCCAAAATGACCGGCCGGATCGGGCAATGCTTGGGGATTCATAGGAGAAAGGATGAAGGAAAAAGGATGAAGGAAAAAGGATGAAGGGCACGTCATCGTGATCTTGATCGAAAAAACTCACCACTCACCACTCACAACTCTCCACTAACAACTCTCCCCCATCACTCCGACCTAAGGAAATTCAACAGGTTTTCAAATTTGGAAAGATTTTTCCGGTCGACCTCAACCAAATCCTCATGGGCCCCGATCAGCATTTCCTTCTTTTTCTCCTCCGTTAGATTTTTCGCTTGGAGGTGGACCCCAAACCCCCGGGAAAGTCCCTGATGCGACCGCGGTGTTTCCAGCAATTGGACTATCCGGTGAAGCCCGAGGTTTCTTATGAGGTCGAGGTTGCGTTCACTTAACCCTGCCAGGCAGATGACTCCCTTGGGTTTGTTCCGTTTCAAGTCCAAGGCTGCCCCGGCCAGTATTCCCAAACAGGTGCTGTCCATGCCGGTACAATCGGTGAAATCCAATTCAAAATAATTCCGGTTCTTGGCGATCATCTTCCGAAAAAAGGTCCTGAGAGGACTGCAGTTCAGAAAATTGGCACGTCCGTAGATGCGTATCCGAATCGGCTCGGAATGGGGGTCTACCAGGAAAACCGGATCGTTTTCTTCGGCCATGAGGGGACGAGATTAAGAGGAAGCAATTATTCTACGAAGAACGTAGGGTAAAATACCACCGTGTCGATAGTACTCGACCTCAATTGCGGTATCTATACGGAGTTTAACCTGGGTTTTCAGCCGGGAACCATCGGCCCTTTGCACGGACATGTCGAGATTCATTCCGGGTTCCAAATCATCGGAAAGTCCCTTTATGGAAACGACTTCGGATCCATCCAGTCCCATGGTGTCGGGGTTTTCGCCATGGAGAAATTCGAGGGGCAGCACCCCCATGCCGATGAGATTACTGCGGTGGATCCGCTCAAAGCTCCCGGCCACTACGGTTTTGACGCCCAAGAGTCTGGTCCCCTTGGCCGCCCAATCCCGTGAACTGCCCATGCCATAATCCATCCCAGCGAATACAACGGTGGGGACCCCGCGCCTTTTGTATACCTGGCAGGCGTCGTAAATGGGGAGCAGTTCCCCTTCCGGCATCAGTTTGGTAAAACCGCCCTCTCTACCTTGGGCCAAACGGTTCTTGATCCGAACGTTGGCAAAGGTCCCTCGGGTCATAATGCGATCGTTGCCTCTGCGCGATCCGTAGGAATTAAAATCTCTCGGCTCCACCCCCCGGGATAAGAGAAATTTCCCGGCTGGAGTCTCGGGATGGAAAGCGCCGGCGGGGGAAACGTGATCGGTGGTCACCGAATCCCCCAGGATGGCCAGTGGCCGCATCCCCTCCAAATTGAAAATGCGGGAAGGTTTCATGGAAAAATCATCGAAGAAGGGCGGCTCTTGGATATAAGTGCTCTCTTCCCGCCAGTCGTAGATGTCGCCGGTAGAAGCAGTGATGGAATACCACTGCGGTGAAGCCTGCATGATTTTGGCATATTGCCCGGTGAACATTTCGGATTTCAGTCCCGAGGTGACAAGTTCCTCTATTTCCCTGTGGGAGGGCCAAATATCCCGAAGGTAAACGGGCGCGCCATCCGGCGTCCGGTTGATGGGATCTTCCTCCAAGTTGATATCCACGGTTCCGGCCAAAGCATAGGCCACCACAAGGGGCGGGGACATGAGGAAATTAGCTCGAATGGAACTGTGCACGCGGGCCTCGAAGTTGCGGTTCCCCGAAAGCACACTTGCAACGACCAGATCCCCCTCACTGATAGCATCTTCGATGGGATCGGCCAAAGGACCACTGTTACCAATGCAGGTTGTGCAACCATAGCCGACCAGGTTAAATCCAATCCGATCGAGATAGGTCTGCAACCCGGTCTCCCGGAGGTAGTCGGTGACCACCCGCGACCCCGGGGCCAGACTGGTTTTTACCGTCTCATCCACTGTGAGGCCCCTTTCGACGGCTTTTTTGGCCACCAAACCGGCGGCGATCATCACGTTGGGATTCGAGGTGTTGGTGCAACTCGTAATGGCTGCTATCAGAACGCTGCCATGGCGTATGCGGGAATCGGCCAGGGCGACTCTCCCCTCCCTCGATCGCACTCTAACCGATCGGGAGAATTCCTTGCCACGTTTTCCAAACCCACCCTCTTGCAATGGCATGGAAAAAAGGGAACGGAACCGATCCTTCAAATCGGGGAGATCAATCCAGTCCTGAGGACGTTTAGGCCCGGCCACCCCCGGAACCACATCCGCCAGGTCCAAGTGGAGCGACTTGGTATACTCCACTTCCCCCGCTTGGGGAACGCCATACAATCCCTGAGCCTCAAAATAGGCTTTGACCTGTTGAACCGTCCCTTCGGCGCGCCCCGTCAGCCGCAGGTATTGCAGGGTCTTTTCATCGATAGGGAAAAAACCCATGGTAGCGCCGTATTCCGGGGCCATATTCGCCACGGTGCTGCGGTCCGCCACGGTCAAATTTTCGGCGCCCTCACCAAAAAACTCGACAAATTTTCCCACGACATGTTCCCGCCGCAGCATTTGAGTGACGTGCAGGGCCAGATCGGTTGCGGTAACCCCTTCCCGCAAGGATCCGGTGATGTGAACCCCGATCACTTCGGGGGTTTGAAAATAAACGGGCTGGCCCAGCATGCCGGCTTCAGCCTCGATACCACCAACCCCCCAGCCGACAATACCCAGCCCATTGATCATTGTGGTATGGGAATCGGTGCCCACCAAGGTGTCGGGATACAACAGGGTATTCCCATTTACCTGTTTTTCGAAAACTACCCTGGCCAGGTATTCCAGGTTGACTTGGTGCACTATTCCCATGCTTGGGGGAACGACCTGAAAGGTATCGAAGGCCTGCTGTCCCCACTTGAGGAACCCATAGCGCTCACGGTTCCGCTCAAACTCGATGTCCAGATTGGTCTTGAAGGCGTCAACCGTTCCACTGCGATCGACCTGGACGGAATGATCCACCACGAGGTCAACCGGGACCATGGGTTCAATGCACTTGGGATCCTTACCCAGCCGGTCTACGGCCGAACGCATGGCGGCCAAATCCACCAACAAGGGCACTCCGGTAAAGTCCTGCAGGGCAATCCTCGATACCAGAAAGGGGATCTCGCTCGGGTTCGGATCTGAAGCCTTCCAGTTGGCCAGCCTTCGAACATCCTCTTCGGTTATGGTCTTTCCATCACAATTGCGCAGGACGGATTCGAGCACAATCCGGATACTTGCGGGCAACCTGGAAATGGGTCCCACTCCATCCGCCTCCAAGGCGGGCAGGGAATAGTAGGCCGTGGACCCTTTTTCGTCCAGCCCTCTCAGGGTTCCAAGGGGATCGGGGAGATCAATCATGGTTGGAGCAAACAGGCGATTTCCATCATTGGGTTCCCTTCCTCCGGGGTGATCAATTCAGCGCCGCTTTTATGGCGTCAAAATCGGGGATGACGGTCGGGTCATCGCTACTCCAACTGTATTGTATGATCCCATCGGAATCGATGACGAAGGCCGATCGCTTGGCCACGCCCCTCAAGCCGATAAGGTCTTCGTATTGCACGTCATAAGCCGCGCTAACCGCCTTGTTAAAATCACTCAGCAAGGGAAAGTTGAGGTTGTTCTGTCCGGCGAATTCCTCCTGGGTAAAGGGACTATCCACACTGATTCCGTAAAGGGTGGCACCCAGGTCATTGTAGTCCTGCAGGCTGTCGCGTACGGCGCACAACTCCTCCTGGCAAACACTGGTAAAGGCCAGGGGGAAGAAAAGGAGAACGGTTTTGCCGTTGCCAAAATTTTCACTCAAGGTGACATCCTGTAATCCGTCGGCGGTTTTTGTTTGGAGGGTGAAATCGGGAGCTTGGGTTCCTATTTCTAAGGCCATAATTTGAAGAGGGTTGAATTTATGTTTTTTGAGCCAAAAAGGATTCCTAACCATGGGGGGATTTTGGGGCTTGGCAATGCTTTAACCCAACCGGGGTTCCAATTTTCCCTCGACCTGCCCCCGGTCGGTTTTCTATTGAAACTCCTCCTCCAACCCTAAACCTATAAGCCCTTTCCCATGGACGTCTTAGAGCAGATCAGTCGCGGCGCCGAAGCGATATTAAGCCCGGAGGAACTCAACCGGAAGCTGGGCAAGAACAGGCCTCTGCGCGTAAAACTGGGAGCGGATCCGACCAAGCCCGATCTGACCCTGGGGCACGCGGTGGTTTTACAAAAGCTCAGGCAGTTTCAGGATCTGGGGCATACCGCGGTCCTCATAGTGGGAGATTTTACCGCTCTGATCGGGGATCCCTCGGGAAAATCCTCCACCCGCCCCGAGCTGAATAAGGGGGAGGTGGAGGAGAATGCCAAAACCTACATCGAACAGGTCTACCGCATCCTCGATCCGGAAAAAACGGAAATTCGCTATAACAGCGAATGGCTGGGGAAGTTGAATTTCGAAGCAATCCTGAAACTGCTGCGCAAGTTGACCGTTGCCCGCATGCTGGAACGCGATGACTTTTCCCAACGCTTTAAATCCAATAGCCCCATTTCCCTGGTAGAATTTGTCTATCCCCTGGCCCAGGCCTATGATTCGGTAGTGGTGAAAGCCGATATCGAACTAGGGGGCAGGGACCAATTATTCAATCTGTTGGTGGGTCGACAATTGCAAAAAGACGCGGGCCAAGAGCAACAAGTTGTCATCACCGTGCCCTTGTTGATCGGATTGGACGGACAACAGAAGATGTCCAAGAGCCTGGGCAATTACATCGCCTTCAACGACACTGCCAGGGATGTTTTCGGAAAAGTGATGTCGATTAGCGACGATTTGATGTGGAACTACTGGACGGTCCTGTTCCACAAGTCCGCATCTGAAATAAAGGCGCTGAAAAACGAGCATCCCATGGTGGTAAAAAAGGGGTTGGCCCGCGCTGTTACGGCAAAACTTCACCATGAAGAGGCGGCCGCCTACGAACTGCAGCAGTTTGAACAGGTTTTTTCCAAAGGCCAACAACCGGACGAAATGACAACTCTGTCCTGGATGACGGTAGCGGAAGGCCGTGATGCAATTCCCATAGTGACGATTTTAGGCAATTCCGGTATGTTCCCGAGCAAAAAGGAGGCGCGGCGCATGCTGCGCCAGGGAGCCATCAGAGTGAACGGTAAGAAGGTAACGGATGACCTGGTCCTGGAAAGGCCGGGAAAAACCCTGGTTCTACGAGCGGGAAAGCGCATATTTTTCAAGATTATCCCCTGACTTGGTCCTTGGTTAAGCTACTGACCCGAATGGCGCTTAGTTAAGCGACTTTAGGAATGTTCGATCATCTCGGAGAAGGAAGGGGTCAAGACGTAAAAAGTTATGCCTTACAGGGTCAGTCGTCTTGTAAAAGTGTATGGAGTACAACGGAATACAGTTTTTAAGACCTGACCCTTTTCTTTCGGAAGGCATCACTTTTCTACGGCATGACCCCGACTGGCGTCCATACTATATTCCTCTACAACCCCGCTTAACTAAGCGCCATTCGCTACTGACCCCCTACCTGCCTGATTATGATTCAGGAATGGGGTTGAGGGAAGCAGCAAAATCCGGGTTTGTTAAAAAAAATTTACCTTGGGGATGCGTTTTCGCCCAAAACCTGGGAATGCCGGGTAAAATTTCCTGAATTTTTCGTTTTACTTTGGGTCAGACTTTCCTTTAATTGCGGGTTAGATAAGTAACCACCTCCACTTAAGTGAGTCTTAATTCTACAAATTTCCACCCCCGATAGATAAAAATTTTTGGTAGCAGGTTAAAAGGATAAGTTGGGATTGTAGAGGGTATGAAGCAAGTTTCATACCCTCTGCTCGTTTATAACACCGCCCATAATTCTAGCCCGCATGTCTCACAAATCTTCTACTGCGCTCCGGAATACCGGCACTGGTGCGGACTTCGTTGGATTCGCCTGCCCGTGCTCCGCACAGATGCAGGCGACTTTGCAGGGTGTCGACCCAGCTTCATCCGCTCATCGGCTCGAAACCCGCGCCAGCACTCGATCTCCGTTCGCTCGCTACGAAGTTTGTGAGAAATGCAGGCTACCGTTACGGCTGAATGGGAATGTTGGAGAAGTGGAGAACCTCCCAATTCCCATCGGAATGTCTGTTCACCTCCACCACATCCAATCGATAGGTCCTTGGCCGCCGCTTGAATTGGCGCATATAGGCCCACATGGCTCGTCTCAAGGCCTTCTTTTTCCGCTTATTCACCGAATAGTAGCCCGGAACCAAGCCTCCAACCTTCCGGGTTTTCACCTCCACAAAGACGAGGACTTTCCCATCGTAGGCAATAAGGTCGATTTCCTCCTTACCCGATCGCCAGTTGCGCTCCAGAATCCGGAACCCCTTATCCCGCTGCAAAAATTCGGCCGCTTTTTTTTCACCCCATGCGCCCACTGACGGCTCAACCTGAGCAAACCAGTTTTTCAATTTGGGCAGCATAGACCGGGAGAAGCCGAGCAGGGGGCCGCTCAGGCGCTGGCTTGAACCACCTTCACCTCTTCCGCAATTCCGGATTCGCGATTGAAATGCATGGACAATATTTTCGACACCCCTTGCTCCTGCATGGTCACCCCATATATGGTATCGGCGTTGGCGATGGTGCGCTTATTATGGGTTATGATGACAAATTGGGAGTGTTCGGTAAACTGGCGCAACATGTCCACGAATCGCCCGATGTTGGCCTCATCCAGCGGGGCATCCAATTCATCCAACAAACAGAACGGACTGGGTTTAACCCTGTAAATGGCGAAGAGAAGGGCCACCGCGGTCATGGTTTTCTGTCCCCCCGAAAGCAATGAGATGGATTTGAGCAGGGTGCCAGGTGGTCGAGCCACTATTTCGATTCCCGTTTCGAGCGGATCCTCCGCATCCTGCAAGATCAAATCCGCCTTGCCCCCCCCGAATAAGGTATGGAAAGTAGAAATGAAATTGGCCCGCACCTGATCGAAAGATTCCTTAAATTGTGCCATCGATGTCTTATTGATCTCATCGATGGCTCCCAACAACTGGCCCTTGGAATTTCTGAGATCTTCACTTTGGGTCCTCAAAAAATCGTGGCGTTCTTTTAAATCGGCGTATTCCTCGATGGCCACAAGGTTGACCGGACCCATGGAGTGAAGCTTCTTTCTTGCCGCATTGACTTCCGCCTCAATGAGATCCCAATCCGGTTTCTTTGTTGTCTCCAAATCTTTCCGGGTCGGCTCGACCAATCGCGGGGGCTGGTCCGGATCGGGTGCCTCAGCCCGGTCTTCCTCCAAATCGAGGGCCGACTTTTCCACCAGTTTCTGGTTGGCCATGAAGTACTCTCGCCGCCAATCGACTCCTACCAATTCGAGATCATATTCCCGCCTGATCTCCTCGGAAAGATAACGCATGCGCGATGTCTTCTCGGCCAAAATGACGGCCTCCTGGTTCAGGTTCGCCTCGCTGGATTGCACGTCACGGCGCAATAGGGACAAAGATTCTTCTCCCTCGGATATCTGCCGTTCCTTGGACATCAAGGTATCGCGAAGTTCCCTCGTCGCCTCCTGGGCATTCTCCAATTCCCGCGAAAGTCTCGCCGATATTTCCTCCTGCCGGTCAATGGTCCGGGCCAAATCGGTCTTCTGCCCGATCAAGGAAGCCTTTTCCTCCCCTCTCTGAAGGCGCTTTGCTTCGAGCTCGACCGTCTGCTCCCTGAGGCCCGTCAGGTTGCGTTCCAGGTTTTCCAATTGTTGTTTTTTTGCCGATAAATCAACCTCAACCTTCGACAATGCTCCCTGCATCCCCTCCCGTTCTTCTCGCAGGGTCTGCAAATGGTCCTCCAAATCGGTCAGGCTCTGGCGCCTGGACTCCAATTCATCCTCCGCTGCTTTCAAGGTTGTCATCCTTTGGCCCAAATTCGTTTCCAGCGCCTTCAAGTTAACCTCCAGTTCGGTCATCCCACCTTGGACCTGACCCAGACGATGCAGGATTTTAACCAAACTGGCTTCCGCGGTTCGCTTTTCCGTGAGCAGGGCCACTTCCTCGCGTTCAATGTCCCTCATGCGTATTTTCAAACTATCAACCTGCCCATTGACCTCTTCCAAGGAATTGTTCTGTCGACGGGCTGCGTTGCGCTTCTCCGCTATCCTGGATTCCTGGTCATTCATCCTTTGCTTCAGTTCACCAATCTGGAAACCACGCTCCAGGATACTGTCGGGTTCCCTGTTGCTTTGCCCGCCAAAGTACCAACCCCTACAGTCCACCAGTTCGCCTGAAAGGGAAGCCACCCGAACAAAGGGAAAATCCGGTTCCGCTTTCCAGTAGCGCAAAAAGTCTTCCAGGATGTCGCAGACGTAACAACCTTCCAAAACCTTTTCCAGGGCCTGAGAGGTCCGGAAATCACCCGATTCAACCACCGAAGCGGCCGGCTTCAAAAACTTGGGCAGATCGTTTTTCTCCCGCGGCTCAGACGATCCGACCGGAAACTGGAGGCATACTTTGCCCCATTGACGCTCGGTGAGGTGATCCACTACCCGGTGGGCCACCTCGGCCGAGTCGACCAGAATGGCATCCAGCGAGGCGCCAAAAAAGGCTTCCACCGCCCGGGTATATTTCCTGGAAACCTCAATGGTTTTGGCCAGTAATCCGAAATCCCCCGCAGGGAGAATGGCATTGAGCCGACCCTGCAATACTGCTTTAGCCCCTTCGCTGTAGCCTTCGAATTTCTGATTCAGATTATTCAATACCTTCGAGTGGGCCGCCATTCTGGCGAGGTCTCTGTCCAGTTCCTGAATATTAACCTGCAATTGTCGAAAGGATTGCAAGTGTTCCTCCGCTTGACCTCTCCGTTCTTCCAGTTCCCCCGTCAGAACGGTTTTTTCCGCGACAAGACGGTCGGTTCTCCCGGCCAGTTCCCCTATGGATTTTTCCAATCCGGACTGCTCTTCCTCTAAGCGGAAATGGTTCTCCTGCAAGCTGGCATGCTTCACTTCATCCGCTTTCAAAGCCACCTGAAGGCGGTAAACTTCCGTGCGAAAATTTCCGACAACTCCTTCTTTCCGGGCAATCGAACTCCGCTCATTGAGGACCTTGGCTTCGGCATGGGCTTGGAGGGACTGAGCTTGGCGAAACGCTTCCGACCGTTCATGAAACTGCTCATCCGAGGTTCCAACCAATTCAAGTTGCAACTCCAAGGCCTCGAGATCCCCCTGCGAGCGGGTTGAAACCCCTTCTTTGCGCTTCTCAATGTCCTCTACTTCCCGGTCGATATGCTCAAGCCGGTTCTGAATATCTTCCACTCGGATACGGGCAAATCGTGCCTGCCCGTCCGCCTGTTCCTTGGCGGAACGGAGATCAAATATATCCTGCTGGGCCTCCCCCACCCCGGCATAGAGCTCAGTTCTCATTACCCGTTGCTTTTGCAAAAGGGCTTCTTGATCCACAACGCGTTGGCGCAGGTTTTCCACCTCTTGCCTCAATTGGGCCGACAGTTGGCTCGCTTCCTTGAGGCTGGCTCCGACCACGGCATATTTGTAGGCTTGGAGGGCCAAATCCAGGTGCTTGAGGCGATGCGCTACCCGCTTGTATCGCAAGGCCTTGGTGGCTTGGCGCCGCAGAGAAGCAATCTGCCGGACCACCTCTTCCATGACATCCATCACCCGGGCCAGATTAGCATCCACATGGGATAACTTCTTCAGGGCCTCCTTGCGTTGAGCCTTATAACGGGTAATGCCGGCGGCTTCCTCGAAGATAATGCGCCGTTCCGCCGGGTTGGATGATAAGATTTGGTCGATCTGGCCCTGAACCATATGGGAGTAGGAAGCTTGCCCCACCCCGGTATCCATGAACAGCTTGCCAATGTCCTTCAGACGACAGGGTTTGCCATTGATAAAGTAGTTGCTTGCCCCGTCCCGAACGACCCGCCGTTTGATCTCTACTTCATGAAAGGCATCCCCCAGTTGCTTTTCACATTCCGAAAAGGTCAGGCTGACTTCGCAAATGGAATGCGGTTTCCTTTTTTTCGTCCCTTCAAAGATGACATCCTGCATTTTACCACCGCGCAAGGCGGTGGGTCTCTGTTCCCCCAACACCCAACGAATACAATCGGCAATATTGCTTTTGCCACAACCATTCGGTCCCACAATGGCGGTCACTCCCGGTTGCAGGACAATATCGGTGGATTCGGCAAAACTCTTGAAGCCGTTAATACTGACCTCTCTGAGGTACATGGATAGAAGGGATAGAAGTAGATTTGGGGCCAGTCAGGATTTCAGCAACCCTTAATTTCAGGATTCGACCGGCCGGGCAATTCACTGCCCATTTACACGCTTGAAGAGGTACAACCCCAAGGCCTGAAAGAGTAGATTGGGAACCCACACCAGAAGATCGGGACGCCATTCCGGTCGTTTTTCCAGCCAGCCCACAATTATGACCATAAAATAAAACCCAAAAGCCAATCCCAAGGCCAACATGAAATTGGCATAGGTTTCACTTCGGCGGACTTTAATCCCCAGCGGAATTCCCAGAAATGCGAAGGAAATTACCGAAAAGGCCATGGAAAAATTTTTTTGGACTTGGGTCTGTAGACGGGTCACCCGCTGGGAGATTTCCCGGGGATCGAGTTCCTCATCGAGCAGGGTGATTTGGCGTTCGGTAATCAATTCATTGAAATTCAAGCGGGAAATTTTCCGGTGGTAGGTCCCACCTCCCAGGAACCGGGAGAGGGGCAACCTGATACGGGCTTTCTGAAACGAACCCGCCATTAAAGGTTTCTGTAAATCGTTTGGGTTTTCGACGTCGCGATCCTCGGCATAGCCGTTGAAAAGGGTGAGAATCAACGCGTCCTCGGCCTCATCGAAATGCAGTTCGCCAGACCTGGCCCGCACCAATTGATGGACATAGCGTCGCTCGTCCAACTGCCAGATCCAAAAGTCCTCCATGGTGGTTCCATCCTTTTCCCCAATGTAAATTATCCGGCCCGTAAAATCCCGGATAAAGGTCTTGGCCACAATTGCTTTCAAGGGATCTTTACCGACGGTCTCCCGAAGGGATTGGCGATAGGCCGATTTGGCGTTGGGGGCATAGTAATTGTTGATCATGATGGACAAAGCCGCCCCCAATACAGCCAAGGCGAAAATGGGAGAGGTAATTCTCCACAAGCTGAGCCCGGCGCAACGCATGGCCGTAATTTCGTTTTGCGAGGACAACCTCCCCAAAACCAGCAATACCCCCGTCAACATCCCCAGGGGAAGGGCATAGGAAACAACCCAGGGAACCAGCGAACCAATGATCTGGAAA
This sequence comes from Opitutales bacterium, assembly GCA_965218995.1. GTDB lineage: Bacteria > Verrucomicrobiota > Verrucomicrobiia > Opitutales > UBA2995 > JAABVD01. The sequence goes on along the minus strand of CBDCML010000003.1, from coordinate 446,419 downwards.
AACTGAATCCAATCCAGGTAACCAGTGGCCAGCAGCCGCACTACATCCTTGACCGCATTGCCCATCAGTAAAATGAAGGTGAATAACGATATCGATAAAATCGAGGATAAGGCGGCTTGCCTGAATATGTATAGGTTTAGCGTACTCACCGATTCGCCATTCGCTCTTTGCAATGAGGAGAAAGCAATAACCGGGATGGGCCCACCTCGACAATGGTAAACAGCGGCGCAGAGCGGCAAACTTGAGCCCCAACACCCTCTAAAAAAAGAACAACCACGGATTACACGGATGGGCACGGATAGGGAATTGACTCCCGCAAAGGCCCGGCTCAGCTCTTAAATTTTTGTCACCAAGTCGATTCCCTTTTGCCAAACTACCAAATTCCGATATTTTCCGGCCTCGCTCACTTTGTGCCTTTGTGCCTTTGTGCCTTTGTGCCTTTGTGCCTTTGTGCCTTTGTGCCTTTTAATTCCTGATTCCTCCTCCGTGGCCATCACCCACATCTCAGAACTGTTGCGGCAGGGCCGACCCCTCAAATCGATCGAATTCTTCCCTCCCAAAACTGAGAAGGACAAAGCCCGTCTCCTCCTGGCCTCCAGGCGCCTGCGGGAATTTCGTCCCGATTTCGTGTCTGTTACCTTCGGAGCAGGTGGATCCACCCGGCAATTTACCCAGGAAATAACCCGGCAATTGCAATCCGAGTTCGGCTGGCTCATGATGCCCCACCTCACCTGTGTCGGGTCCACCCGGGATGAGCTTTTCGCAATCGTCGGAGCCTTTCACCGGGCCGGTTTTCGCAACATCATGGCCCTTCGGGGCGATCCTCCCCGGGGAGCTAAGGAATTCGTGGCGGTCAAAGACGGCTTTCGTTACGGCAGCGATTTGGTGGCATTTATCAAAAAGCATTTTCCCGACATTTGTCTGGGGGTGGCGGGCTATCCGGAGAAGCACCCGGAAGCGCCCTCATTCCATGACGACCTGGCCCACTTGAAATTCAAGGTCGACCGGGGAGGTGATTTCATCACCACCCAACTATTCTACGACAACAAAGCCTATTTTGATTTTGTGGAGAAGCTGCGGGGAATGGGGGTCGACAAACCGGTTATACCCGGGATCCTGCCCATATTGAACATCGGCCAGGTCGAGCGTTTTGGAATTACCCTTCCGCCAGATCTCTTCCATCAGCTCAAAACAGCCGGGAAGGATAAAGCCCGGCAAAGACAGATCGGGATCGACTGGGCCACCGATCAAATCGCCGATTTGCTGGATGGAGGAGCGCCCGGGGTTCACCTCTTTGTCATGAACCTGAGCAAATCGGCCCTGGGCATTTTACGTAACCTGCGAGAACGCGGCTACTTTCCGGACTGAACCGGAGGAATCAGAAATGGGAAGAAAGATGAACCACAGAGGGGAGGCGCCAAGGGCGCCAATTAGGAATTAGGAATGAGGAATTAGGAATGGGGGAAAGAGGGAAAACCACGGATTACACGGATGAACACGGATTCCAATAACGGAGGGCGGGTTTTCTTACCCGCCTCATTGAAGTAATGGGGGACAGGAATGTCCCCCCTCCACTAACCACTATCCACGCATCCCCCTTCGCCAAAGGTCTACGGCGTGACCGGAAGGCGCGAAAACACACCCTTTTTTTCTAAATCTCTGTGTTCTCTGTGTCCTCTGTGGTTAATTCTTGTTGAAGGGGGAGAGGCGCCAAGGGCGCCAATTAGGAATTAGGAATTGGCTGCCGCCAAAGGGACAAAGGCACAGAGGCACAGAGGCACAAAGGCGGAGAGAATTAGGAAAAATCCACTAGCCTCTCGTCACTAACCACTGACAACTGAATTATTTGACTCTCGCAAAGCTCGCGAAGGACGCAAAGAGGGGGGAGGAATGAGGAATTAAGGATTTTGGGTTTTGTGAGTTTTTGTGCGTTTTGTGGCTATTTCTTATCCTCTTCTATCGATCAAGATCACGATTAAGATCATGATCATGATAATACTTTGTGCCTCTCGAATCCGTGGCCATCCGTGTAATCCGTGGTTAATTTATCAGTAGGGGTCAAGGGTCGCGGAGGAAGGGGGAAGTTCGCCAAGGGCACGAACCAGAAACCAGCGCCCGGGGTCAGGCGCCGCTCTTGTTTTGGAGAAAGGCCAGGGCTTTCTGGTAGCTCCGGTTCTGCAAAAAGTGGTTCAGATGGCCATCGATCTCGGAAGCGTGTTCTCGTTTCAAGGAATCCAGGATCAGGGTCGAATTAAGAACGCCTTCGGAGTCCCCATTGGCGCTGGCGGTCAGGAGGCACCGGATATGTTCAGCGATTTCTTTCTCTATCATCATGCCCTATGCTTCCCGAAAATCTGGAAAAAATCGAATTTAATCGGCAACGACGAATGATTTGACCTGCCCCCTTCTTCAGGTGCGGGAAAAAAGGGTCCCAGCCTTTTTCATGGCAAAATTCTACCTGAGTAACGATTGCTCCTACCAACTCTTTTTTAGCCTCCTCCTCGTTTTCACCAGTTCCAACCAAGTCCAATTCAAGAGAATGAGCTATCCATTCTCCTTCATCACGATAGAGCAATACGCGAGTAGTTAACGTGGGGTGTGCCATTCTTCAATTTAGCCCACATGTCTCACAAAATTCGTCGCGAGCGAACGGAGATCGAGTGCTGGCGCGGGTTTCGAGCCGATGAGCGGATGAAGCTGGGTCGACACCCTGCAAAGCCGCGAATCCAACGAAGTCCGCACCAGTGCCGGTATTCCGGAGCGCAGTAGAAGATTTGTGAGACATGCGGGTTAGAGGTTTACAAGGAGCAGTTCAAGCCAACGGTGTAGTGCAAAAATATACGGAGATCTCTGTGTTTTCAAGGTCTTTTACGTCGACCCCATCCCCACCACTTTTGCAGACATGCATTGGCCACGCCTTCCGGCAGTTGATTGGCCGCCGGAGTGGTCAGTGCGCGAAGTTTCAATTCGCTCTCATCAAGGATGGGACGGTGGTCAAGATACCCATTCTCGGACAGGTATTGTTGCAACTGCTCCGCGCTGTTGACCCTGAATCCCTTCAATCGGGTATCTCCCCGAGCGCGCAGCATGGCGATAAGCTGCTCAGGATCGCCACCCAATTCATTAGCCACGGCGATCACCTTTTCCAGGAATACCTTTGACACGGAGCCGCTCTCGATCAGCACATCCCTGTCCACTGGCTTTCCACGTCCCTCTTGCCACAACCCGCAAAAGGCCTCCAACAGGTCCAACCGCAAACCGATCTGGGCGGCGTCGATCGAACCCGAACCCAGTTTTTCTTCCAAGGGCGTATCCGATACCGTCTTCCACTGGCCTCCGCGCTCGATGCCGTTGGTCAGGAAGTCGTGCAGGAGGGGCAGATCGTCCCACAGGATGTAAAAGACATGCTGCTCGGCAAAACCGAGGATGGGACGGAAGGTCGGCACTTTGAGATGCGCGGCGTATTCCTCCGACGACAGCAAGCCAGGTTCCGGAACCGGCGGCTCCGGATCGATCCGGAGATCCTGCGGGCCCTTGACGCTGATTTGGCCGGTCCGTATCCGGCCCAGATCGATCTCCGCCGCAATGTCGCAACCCTCCCTTCCGAGCGCGTCCCGAATCCGGTCCACATCGAGCGGGTCGCTGGTCAGGTAGAAAATCTGCCGCCCCTGGTCTCGTGCGATGCAACCGAGGCTTGCGGTGATGGCTTGGAATCGCTGCGGGTCGCTCTGGTCCAGGGCCTCATCGAGAAACAGCGGCATGACCTTGCCCTGTTCCACCTCTTCGGTGTAGGCAATGCGCGCCGCCAGCAGCAACTGCGCCCGCGTGCCGTCGGAGAGTTCATCGAGTTCACGGCGCTTCCCGTTTCGCAGTTCGATGGCAGCGAGACGCGGCGGCGCCTCCCCCTTTTCCAGACACAATTGATAGTTGTGCAAGGTGAAGCGGGAGAAATGATTCCGGGCCCGCTCGAATACGCGGGGGAGTTGGGTCTGCTCGTGCTCTTCCTCGACTTCTTTTAGGAGAAAGTCCCCCGCCCCCGCCAACAGCGCATCGTCCCGGAGACTCCGCAGGTTGGCGCGCGCTTCCTCGCGGGCGGCAATGAGATTCTGCAGTTTATTACCGCGTCTTGCATCATCCCTCCTATTGGTCACGTCGGCAATTTCGTCGCGCAACCGGCTTGCTTGCGAAGCGGCAGCCTCCAGCTTCTCCTTCAGTATTTCGAGGGAATGGGCGTCCCGTTCGGACAGTGTGGCCTCTCCGACTCTCTCCAGTTCGGTGCGGTCGAGATCGATCTTGCTTTCGAGGTCCCTTTTATTTCGGATCAGTTCACGGTATTCGGGCAATCTTTCCAGCAGCGACACAAGGCCCTGCTCATCGCCCTCATCCAGCCCCGCTTCCGCGTAGATGCCTTCGATAGCAACGCGCGTTGCTTCGCGCTGGGCGACATTCTGCTCCTGCTGGGTGGTGATGGATCGTTCTTCTCCGAGCGCTTTCTCCAACATCGTATTCCGCCTGGCCAGTTTGTTGAGGCGGGCCTTTGCCGCAGCAGCGCCCTCGGGCTGCGGCTCGCCCTGACGTTTCAGGATGCCGGCCAAGTCGGCCAGAAGCTCCCCATGGCTGGATTCCAGCTGTTTCACCTTGCCGGTAGCGGCTTCATGGTCACCGCGGGCGCCGCGGAGATGATCCAGGGCCCGGGCGAAATCCACCAGTTCCGCATCGGGCGGAAGCGCATCGAGGCCGAGCCTGTCCTTTAGTTCCTGCCGGCGAGTAGCGAGAGCGCTCTCCTCTTCCGACAGACGCTCTAATTTGGTCTCCAGCCGTTTTCGGTCCACGTCGCGGTCCCGGGCCCGTTGAATGGACGCATCAAGCTTGGCCGTTTCCCTCTCCATTTCACGCAATCGGGATGTAACCGAAGGAATATCCCATGCCTCGGGTCCTTCGAGCCCCAGATTATCGAATGAAATCCGGGCCTCGGATTGGCTCTCGGAAGATGCTCCATTGCCATCCGAAGCAGAACGTTTATCCATGAACTCCGCCGCCAAGGCAATCCCGGCGCCCAGGGCGGCAAGCACCAACAGCATCGGATCGACCAACCAAGCCAGTCCGGCGCCGACCGCAAGTAGCGTGAGACCGGACAAAAGCCAGGACCGCCTGTTGCCCGCTACGGCTGGCGACCTGGCCCTTAACCAAGCGCGCAGGGCATCCCCGGCGCTCCGGAGCTTATCAAGCTCCTGGGAGTTCAGCTCGGATGGTTTCAGGCTATCGAGCAAATGTAGCTGTTCCTCAAGGCTTTGGACGCTTGAATCATGCTCCTGGGCAGCACGAAGGAATTTGAACAACTCGGTGTGATTGGGCAGGGTCAGCGCAGCATTGTCCACATCCTTTCCGCCGACTGCTTCCAGGGCCGAGGCGAGCTTACCTCCTGCGAGTTCACGTTCGGTTCTCGCCGCCTTGAGCTCCAGTTCGACCCGCTCCAACTCGTCAGCCTTGTTCTGCCATGTTTCCAGCTCGGCCTGATCCAAGGGACAGGAAAGCCGAGATTCCTCTCGTTGCGTCCGCGCTTTCTCCAGCTTCTGCTGAAGATCCCGGTCAGAAGCCTCCTGTTGGGTCCGTTTTTTCCAGAGCCCCGCAAGGTCATCGTCCTCCTTTCCCGTCAAATTTGCCAGAGCCTCGGGCATGATTCCGAGTCTTTCCTCGATCCGGGCAAGTTCTTCCCGGCGTCCTGCCAGGCCGGAGGCGCGTTTCACTTGGTGCAGGCGGCCAGCGGCTGCTTCCGCCTCCTGAAGTTGAGATTTCAGTTGCTCAAGCCGATCGACCCGCTCCTGGAGGTTGGATTGATGGCTTGCCTCCCGCTGGACCTCATCCCGTGCCTCGTTGAACTTATTCCGTTTCTGGCGTTTACGGTGAGGTGTGACCGGGATGAACAGCTCCGAGGCAATATGGTCCAGGTCGAAGCCGCCGGACATCTGGCGCCGGATTTCGGAAACGATATCCGAGGTGCTTTCCCGGGACGGATCCAGCAGATCCCTCAGCCGCAGAAAAAAGCAATGATGGTGGTGGGAGGGAGGAAATATCGGTGAAACCTTCCCTTCCCCATCGCGCCTCCAGCGCACAATCGTTCCTTCGCGCTCGGCCCACCAGATGGCGCCGTCCCATTCAAATTCGCCGTTCACCGCAGTATGACGTGAGGGCCCGCGGTCATCCCAGTAGAGCCCCTCGACCGCACGGCAGATGCTCGACTTGCCCACGCCGTTCGGTCCGAAAATGACGTGGATACCGGCTCCCTCGGTTTCGATTTCAAACCGTTGGCTGATGCCTGGAAGCCGTTCGATGACCAGTCGTTTGAGAATCACCGTCAATCACCGGCCTCCCGTCCGGAAAACATCTCGCTCAAAGCCGCCTTTCCCGAGCGCAGCAACACTTCGCGCAGGGCTTCGTCCGACAGGGGATCGGCCGCGTTGTGGTGATCCTGTAACGGGAACCAGAAATCCTGCCGGGTGATTTCACCCAGTCTCTCGTGCGCTCTTCCGAGAAGTTCTTTGCCTCGGTCATCGTCCCGCTCAAGCCACAGCAAACGCCGCGCCAGCAAGGCGGCGGGGTCATCACCCGATGCGACGTGTTCAAGGTCCAGATGCAACTCCATCGCGTCAATGATCCTGTTAAAGAAAATGACCGTGCCATCGACCGCGCGCGACATCGAACGCCATTGATCGGTCGCGACCCACTGCCGGATGTCCTCATACGAGGCGCTTGTGCCGGTAAGCCGCAGGCGGAGACCGAGGGCGCGAGGCAGAGGCTGACCCGCTTGCTCCAGTTTCCGGAAGTGTTGTTGCGCCGCATCCAACAACCGGTCCGGCACATCCTCGACATGTTCGATTCCGCTTATATCCACGTCCATGGGCTCCCACCGCAGAGGAGCCAGGGGAATCTGCTCCAGGCCGATGCCGCCGTCATCCGAACCTTTCAGGAGCCAGGGGCCATGCGGCCCTGTTTCCGAAGGGTCGAGCCCAACCAGGGAACCCAGATAGCCGCAAGGCCGTGAGCCACCCGATCCCAAAAGCCCTTCCAGCGATGGCTTGTGGATATGTCCCAGCAGCCAAGCGTCGTAACCGGTATCGTTGAGTTCGGTTTGCCGGATGGGAGCGTAGGACCCGCCGGAAGCGTCGAGATCGCCGTGCAGCAGGCCGATTCTCGGAACCGGCGGCGAAGGCGCTTGCAGCGGTTGGTTTAGCAGCATTGCCACTGGGCTCTGACGCACATATTGATCCCCGAACGACCAGCCGACCACTTCGGCGCGAGGAATCCCGGCCTTTGCAACGGTTACCGGTTCCCAATTGCCACCTGCCCCCAGAAGGGTGAAACCATCCATCAGCGCCGCCAGCCGCGGCAGCGCTTCAAAGTCATGATTGCCCGCAACCGCGATGACTTCGATTTCCTTGTCCAGCAACCGCCGGACGCTTTCTTCCAGAGGCGCCATGGCCTCGAATCGGGCATTGTCGCCGTCAACCACATCACCGGCAAACAGCACCGCATCCACTCGCTTTTCGATCGCGAAATCGACGGCGCGCCGCAATGCCGCAGCGGGCGTGAGTTCCGCCGGCTCCGCCCCCCAGGATTTGATCTGGCCCGGTAACCCCGAACACGCCGTGCCCAGATGAACATCGCCAATCGCAAGAATCAGGGCTCCGTCGCTCATTTTAACCCCCTGTTCTCCTGTTAGAGCGTAGCGTTTATGAAGTCCGCAGCCACCTCAATGACAACTCCTCTTCCCCCTGGCCTTGGGCCACACTTTTTGGGGTGACCTTTGTTGCCTTTGCTCTACTATTTTTCATGGATCGGTTCCCCTTATTTTGTTTTGATTTACACCTGCCTAACCTGGCTTATGGCAGTTGAATAACAACCCCAATTTCCCGGTGGCAGCAAGGAGAAGGGATTAAGGTCTCCAACTGAAGTGCATGATCCTGATTCTCCTCGAGGTGCTCTCTTACCCAGGTGCCGTCCCATAAATTGGAAAGGTTCCTATTCAAGGTTGATTTCCCTCCTTGCCCAATTAACTGCATTTGGCTGGCCCAAAAAAGCAGGCAAAGTGTGCCCCATCGAAGGCAGGAAAATTTTCGATGGAAGCGATTCAACTTTGGGTCAAAAATTAGCGGGTCGTTAAGATGGGCGGGAATCTGCTCATCATCTCTTTCAGTGGGGAAATAACAAGTTAATAGTGCGGGAGCCAAGAAAAGGCAGAAGGATCGGTAATGGCCTCGCTGAAAGCCACCGTCACCCTCCAGCCCTTGCAACAGATCGCCTTCACCCGAATAGGCGGATTCATAAAGCCATAATGGGAAGCATTGGTGTCACCGAGCGGTTTAAAGTGTACCACAAAAAAGCGGTTCAAAGTGTACCACCTCCGGGAATAGTTTTGATGTGATTTTTGCTGATCTGGGTCAAGGGATTAGGAAGGGATTCTTGCAAAGATCGCCAAGAGGAGGAAGAATTAACATGGATGAACAGGATGGACAGGATTTTATTAAATAAAGGAGGGCGGACATTCCTGTCCGCCACGCCGGGAGGCGGGTCCGCCATTTAAATTTATAAGGCGGGTTAGAAAAACCGCCCTCCGTTATTTGTGACCCCAGCGGGGTCGCTTCCCATCCGTGTTTATCCGTGAAATCCGTGGTCTCATTCCTTAGGGATTTTCGATCACGATTACGATCATGATCAAGATCACGATAAACCTCTGCATGCCACGCCGTAGGCCTTGGCGTAGGCGGGTGCCTCTGTGCCTTTTCATTCCTAATTCCTAATTCCTAATTGGCGCCCTTGGCGCCTCCCCCCCTCTCCGCTCTTGGCGTGCTTTGCGAGAGTCAATTCCTCGATGCTCGATGATGGATGCCGGTGCGGGTTTTGAAGCAGATTCGCAGGTGAAGCTGGGTCGCCCAGTCAGGAATTTTCTCTTAAAATGCTGAAATACTCCTCAGCTGACATGGAGCATTGAGCGAGTTGTTGAAGCCTACTCAAAGGAAGACCTAAATCGTTGATTAGGTGTTTATGATCACTTTTTCTGCCGTGTCTGATAGAAAATCTGTAGGTTTTACCATTGACGCTGAATTTGAACCACATGTGTTTTGCCTTTTTTCTTCTTACGCGTTCAGCATCGATTTTCCTGGCAATTTTTTGAGCATCATTTCTCTGTAACATGCCGTTCTTTTATATAGGAAAGGACGGTTTTCACATCCTTGGTAAAATCCGGATCATCGCGAAATACTTCCAAAAAATCCATGATGGTATAGGAAAACTCATCTCGCGCATTGGATTTACTGTATCCAGTCATAGAGATATTGGCTTCCTTAAAGACGGCCACGCACGATTCAGGCTCTTCGTGTTCAAATTTGATTGGAATTGGCCGTAATAATTCGTACCGATCCAAAAACTCTCGTGGAATTTCTTTTATGACATGGGGTTCAGGCGGAGCTATAATGGTTCCATCTTCAAGTCGATATTCTGACCACGGTTCTTCAACAGTCTTATGGGAATCTCGTTTTGGTTTTGGCATAATCTTCCAATTCTCCTATTTCGCCATGGGGACAAATCACTCCCACTTTGCCCCGATGGAACCGTAAAATCCTGTAATCAGTCAATGGAATTGGCGCCAACGGCGCCTCTCCCCCCTCTTTGCGTTCTTAGCGTGCTTCTTGACCTGCGTAGCAATGCGAAGCACGGTTGCGAGAGTCTCTTCCAGATCCTCTACCCCTTCTGTGGTTCACCTATTGTAGTTCCACTTCTCTCCACTATCCACTCTTCCCTCTCCACTGGGCGCCAGCCCTCTCTGTGGTTACTCCCTCCCATTTCCTTCCATATGGCGGGTAGGAAAACCCGCCCTCCGTTTTCCTCGCATATCAACTCGGTTTCGGGATAAACGCGCTCCTGCAATCCCATTGCCGTTAAAATCCGTTCCTGGTCTTCCCCCGATCTTCCTTCTCCCCCGTCCATTCCTAATTCCTCATTCTTAATTCTTCATTGGCGCCGACGGCGCCTACCCCCACCTCAGAAAGAATTAACCACAGAGGACCCAGAGGACACATAGATTTAGAAAAAAGAATGGTGTGTTTTTGCGTCTTTTTCGGTCTTTGGCACCAAACCACGGATTTCACGGATTAACACGGATTTTAAATAAAACAACGCTACGCTTGATGCCTTCCTGCTTCGCCCAAGGGCTACGGCAGGACAAGCCGGCAACAGGATGGAGCTGTGCTCCAGAAGGAAAAAGGAGGGGGGACATTCCTGTCCCCCATTTTCTCTATAAAGCGGGTTAGCCGTGCGTCGCAAAGCTTTGCAGCGGCGAGACGAAAACCCGCTCTCCGTTAAATCCTGTTCGCCCCAGCGATCCTGTTCCGGCAAAGCCGGATCAAGTGACTGAAAGGAACGTTGTTAATAATTCCTAATTGGCGGCAACGGCGCCTCCCCCCTCTTTTCTTCCTTCTTCCAAGCCGTTGATTTTTCGATCAAGATCAAGACCATGATCACGATCACGATGATTTACTTCGTGCCCCTTCGTGTCCTTCGTGGATCAAATTCCCATTCCTAATTCCTCATTCTTAATTCCTCATTGGCGCCAACGGCGCCTTTTCCTCTGTGTTCTCTGAGACCTCTGTGGTTAATCCCTCCTAATTCCCAATTGGCGCCCCTGGCCACTCTGGCCTGCCGCCTAGCGGCGATGCTGCTGGTCATGGAGATGTCCAAGGACTGAAGACCTCGACATTGAAGGGCCGGAAATGGGCGAGGTTTCGAGTGGCGACGGTAAGGGCATTAGCTCTGGCTATCCCAGCGACCAGGGCGTCGCCCATATCGACCATGCGTCCAGCCCGCCGGGCGGTGGCGCGAAATTCGGCGGCCCATTCGGCTCCTGCCCTGTCCAATGGAAGTACGCGATGGGCGTACTCCGAAAGGATGGCCGCTTGCATGGCCGACAACCAATTGCGGCGGGTCCCCTGTGGGAGCAATCGCACCCCGTATTCCACCTCATGAATGAGGATGGACGACACCCACACATCGTCCCGCTCGGTTAAAAAGTCCACAACCTGGGGGTCTGGAATGTCCCGAGTCAACTCCGAGATTACGTTGGTATCCAGAAGATAGCCGGTCATTCGTCTTCTTCGTCAATGAAGGGAATCAGGCGATTGGAACTCCGGTCCGGCACCTCGAGATTGGCGCCGCGAGGTACGTTCTCTATGAGCCACTGGCCAAAGGGCTTGCGGGGCTGCGTTTTCTCCTCCCACGCCGCCGCGGGTACGACGACGAAAGGCCGCCGGACGCCGATTCGCTGCGGCCCCTCTTCCTCCGCGAGGCGCAAAATCTCAGAGAGTCGGGCCTTGGCCTCGGCGATAGTCCAGACACGGTGGGGTTTAAGATGTTTAGTGGTCATATGCCCTCCAATCGGTTTAAAGTAGTCCAACGTAGACTAGATTGGCTGCAGTATCAAGACTTCTCCTGTCGACTGATTGCAAGGTTTATGCGCGTCCGATTGAAAGGTTGGACCGATGATTGTGTTCATAAAGGAAACAGATTGGCCGGTAGCTGACGGTTTTCAATAACGCGTCTTCATCTGCCTCAACTTGTTCCCTTTCATGCTACCTAACCCTTTTCGCCGCCGGTTTGGGTCTTTTGTGCTTTTTGTGGTTCCTTTCTCCCAATTCCTCATTATCGATGCGCCCGGATCATACCTTAGCCTTAGTGCGGTTTTTTGCGGCTTTCTTCTTTAGTTTCGCAGTATCCTCCTCAACCATAGCTTTACTTTTCTCGACATGCTTCACTACATCCTGCGGTAGGATCGTGGGCAGGCAAAGGCGTCCCTCTGGAAAGGATCCACTCAGATTTCCAATGATGCCACGCAATGTGCTGTAGAGAATAGAAACTCCATTAATCCGTAGTATTCCTTCGCGTTGGTCCTTTTTAATTTCTTCCGGAATTCGGAACTGGCCATTGATTTCGCATTCTACCTGATACGCAATTTTGGAATCATCTTTGGCAACTTGGCTCACTCCTACTCTTAAGGTCAGCATCCGACGCAAGGAATCGTCCTGGTGTGTCAGGACATCATAATCGAAATCAAGAGAAACCGATTCGGCCTCGACCTCCGTATCATTGGGGAAGATGAAGTCCACGTTCAAGCGAGTCAGGAAATAGTCTTCAAGCTGCAAAAAGTTCATGGGCATCAATCCTCACGGGATTAGTTTTTTTTGACACAGTGAATTGCCTTGCAGACGGAAGGACCACTTTTTCGGGTTGTTTCCAATCACCTCGGACGGGCTCTGCCTGCAAACAATGAATCACCATCGTGCGCTCATTCGCTCGAGGAAAGTGGACTTCCACACGCCGACCTAGGTGGTGCATGACTTCGACCATCGTATCAACTGTGTAATTCACACGTTTGTCCTCTTTGAGCATCTTGCTCAGGTATTGGCGACTCTTGCCCCAACGTCTTGCCAGTTCACTTTGGCTGATTCCTTCTTCGTCGAGGGCTTCCAGGATGTTGTGGATGAATTGGTCCTTTATGACCCCTGCCTTGAAAGAAGGCTTATCCATTAGTTTTCGGACATCCCGTGCGAAACCTTCCCGGTCAATTTCGTTTACCGGACGGGCGTTTTCAAACAAGGCCATAAGACCTGAACTTGGTTGGTTTTCCTTCATTGTTCTTGGTTTTTTGAGGTTAGGTATTTCTCCTTGAGATCAGCACAGAGTTTGAATGCTTGGTCTTGATCCCTTTTCTTCGAGTTCCGTTCTTTCCAGTAGGTATTTGTGCATATGAGTGTTCTTTGCTCCTGATAATAAAAGAACATCAGGCGACATTTACAGTGGGTGGACTTAATCTCATATCCTCCCCGCTTCCGCTCATCTTGCCGGATGCGATCTTGGTTTAAATGAAATTTATTTTTTCCTGCATATTGAATGGATCGAAAGAGCTTCCCAAATTCTGTCTTCTCCTTTCTTCGCCATTGATCTAGTCCATCCAACGCTGGGGATACGGTCTCTCCATTTCTTTCTTTGTGGCTAAGGCATTGGATCTTCCATTCTGTCTGGTCCTCCTCAGTCAGACCCGGAATATCCACTAAACCCCACTGGTCTGTCAACCTCTGGGTTGACGTTTTTCTCATCTTTTTCTTGGGCATGTTAGCCTTCGAGTTCCAAGTAGAAAATTTCGGAGGCAAGATGGTGGGCATCCCCCCAGCCCGTAACCGATACGTTGTAAGTCATAGCTTCTTTCGCCCAGCCCTTGCCTTCACACCCGTAGAAAAGGCGGTAAGCCAATGCCGCGATCCAACCACACCGTAGTAATTGACCGAGAAGATGATGCTCGGCGGCTGCACCGGTAATGCCGTTATTTTTCATGGTTGAATCTCCTCGGTATCGCTTGACAAAAAAGTGGAGCAAACAGCTTCCGCTTAAGGAGGGCAAGGCCGATAAGTACCTATGACGTCAAGCAGGTGATCGAGGCCAAGTGAGGGTTGCCCGCGCTTGCCACAGGCATTAGTCCGAGTCCATTCCTAATGCCTAATTCTTAATTCCTCATTGGCGCCCTTAGCGCTTCGCCGTGTGAAGATCCGGCAGGGCATCCATTGCACGATAACCTAATAAACGATGGACGCAATAACCTAATTTAGGGAACACATGAAAACCTAACTACACAACCGCAACAAACCCAAAAAAGCAGAATGGCATCTCCTTCGGAAAACTTGGCAAAATCTCTTGAGCGCCTTCAAAAGATTCAAGGCAAAAGCGGAGCGGCCGCTATTCGCTCCAAGGCTCTTTCGCGTACCGATCGCGAACGTCTGCTAAAGAACGGGTTTCTGAAGCAGGTCATCAAGGGTTGGTATGTTCCCTCCGGTTCAGATGAAGCTCAGGGGGAAAGTACTGCCTGGTACGCCTCTTTTTGGCATTTCTGCGCCGCCTATCTCAATCAACGCTTTGGAACCGATTGGAGCCTTTCGCCGGAACAATCGCTATCAATCCATGCCGGTAACCGGACCGTGCCAAGGCAACTACTCGTCCGCGCAACCAAGGCGGGCAACAAAGTCATTAATCTGCCACATGATACGTCTCTACTGGATGTTCGAGCCTCGCTGCCGAAAGAGAAAGATGTCCAAATTCTTGAAGGCTTGAGGGTCTATTCACTTGAAGCTGCGTTGATCGCAGCCGCCCCAAGTTTCTTTCAACAAACACCTGCCGATGCCCGGGCCGTGTTATCGATGTTGAAACAGGCTTCGCCACTGCTATTCCGGCTCCTTGAGGGTGGCCACAGTAAAATTGCAGGAAGACTGGCAGGGGCATTCCGCAATATCGGCCGCTCACAAATTGCGGATGAAGTCCTACACACAATGAGGGCTGCTGGATACTCAATTCGAGAAGTGGATCCTTTTAAAGATAAGGTATCCCACAGTTTTCCCAGGCGAGAAACTTCACCCCATGTGAATCGGATCATGCTTCTGTGGCACTCGATGAGAGAACCGGCTATTCGTCTTTTTCCCAGTCCTCCTGGAGTTCCAAAAAATGCAAAACAATACCTGATGTCTGTGGACGCGGTTTACGTCACAGATGCTTATCATTCCCTATCCATCGAAGGCTACCGGGTTACCGAACAATTAATCGAACGGGTCCGCAAAGGTAACTGGAATCCGGAAGCTAATGAAGCGGACAGGAGACAAAGAGATGCCATGGCGGCACGAGGTTACTGGCAGTCCTTCCAGGCGGTACATAAGAGCGTGGAAGCGGTTATGAGCGGATTTAATGCAGGTGAAATCGCCGATAAGGACCATGGAACTTGGTATCGTGAACTATTCGCGCCAAGTGTCGTTGCCGGGCTATTGCGTCCGGCTGATCTGGCTGGTTATAGAAGTGGGCAGGTCCATATACGCCGGTCCATGCATGTCCCGCCCAAATCAGAGGTGGTTGCCGAAGGGATGGACGCATATTTCGAATTGCTGACCGAAGAAAAGAATCCCGCCGCGCGGGTAGTTCTCGGGCATTTTTTCTTCGTATATATTCACCCTTACATGGACGGCAACGGACGGATCGGACGATTTCTCATGAATGTAATGTTGGCCTCGGGCGGGTATCCATGGACTGTAATTCCGGTGGATGTCCGCGACGTTTACCTGGATACCCTGGAGAAGGCCAGTGTCAGGCACAACATCGCGCCTTTTGCCAAACTTATCGGCAGATTAGTAAATCAGAGTATAAGAAAAAGCTCTACACTTTAGGGAGGCTAATGTCAGATTGCACTCCTCGTGTCCACAAAATCGGGGGGAAGACCAACCTTTGTGCCCCTGTGCCTTTGTCCCTTTGGCGGCAGCCAATTCCTTATCCCTCATTTGCGCCAACGGCGCCTCTCCCCCCTCTTTGCGTTCTTAGCGTGCTTCTTGACCTGCGTAGCAATGCGAAGCACGGTTGCGAGAGTCTCTTCCAGATCCTCTACCCCTTCTGTGGTTCACCTATTGTAGTTCCACTTCTCTCCACTATCCACTCTTCACTCTCCACTGGGCGCCAGCCCTCTCTGTGGTTACTCCCTCCCATTTCCTTCCATATGGCGGGTAGGAAAACCCGCCCTCCGTTTTCCTCGCATATCAACTCGGTTTCGGGATAAACGCGCTCCTGCAATCCCATTGCCGTTAAAATCCGTTCCTGGTCTTCCCCCGATCTTCCTTCTCCCCCGTCCATTCCTAATTCCTCATTCTTAATTCCTCATTGGCGCCAACGGCGCCTTTTCCTCTGTGTTCTCTGAGACCTCTGTGGTTAATCCCTCCTAATTCCCAATTGGCGCCCCTGGCCACTCTGGCCTGCCGCCTAGCGGCGATGCTGCTGGTCATGGAGATGTCCAAGGACTGAAGACCTCGACATTGAAGGGCCGGAAATGGGCGAGGTTTCGAGTGGCGACGGTAAGGGCATTAGCTCTGGCTATCCCAGCGACCAGGGCGTCGCCCATATCGACCATGCGTCCAGCCCGCCGGGCGGTGGCGCGAAATTCGGCGGCCCATTCGGCTCCTGCCCTGTCCAATGGAAGTACGCGATGGGCGTACTCCGAAAGGATGGCCGCTTGCATGGCCGACAACCAATTGCGGCGGGTCCCCTGTGGGAGCAATCGCACCCCGTATTCCACCTCATGAATGAGGATGGACGACACCCACACATCGTCCCGCTCGGCTAAAAAGTCCACAACCTGGGGGTCTGGAATGTCCCGAGTCAACTCCGAGATTACGTTGGTATCCAGAAGATAGCCGGTCATTCGTCTTCTTCGTCAATGAAGGGAATCAGGCGATTGGAACTCCGGTCCGGCACCTCGAGATTGGCGCCGCGAGGTACGTTCTCTATGAGCCACTGGCCAAAGGGCTTGCGGGGCTGCGTTTTCTCCTCCCACGCCGCCGCGGGCACGACGACGAAAGGCCGCCGGGCGCCGATTCGCTGCGGCCCCTCTTCCTCGGCGAGGCGCAAAATCTCAGAGAGTCGGGCCTTGGCCTCGGCGATAGTCCAGACACGGTGGGGTTTAAGATGTTTAGTGGTCATATGCCCTCCAATCGGTTTAAAGTAGTCCAACGTAGACTAGATTGGCTGCAGTATCAAGACTTCTCCTGTCGACTGATTGCAAGGTTTATGCGCGTCCGATTGAAAGGTTGGACCGATGATTGTGTTCATAAAGGAAACAGATTGGCCGGTAGCTGACGGTTTTCAATGACGCGTCTTCATCTGCCTCAACTTGTTCCCTTTCATACTACCTGGCCCTTTGGCCTTCCCGTCATCCGCGGACCTTTTCAGCTTTTGTTGTTTTTTTCAGTTCTTTCCGTAGCGAATAGTTTTTGAAAATGCCAGTCCCATTGACCGCTAGAATCTCCTCAACAATTGGCACAGCCGGAACCACGGAATCAGTAAAGCTCGCATAGAAGAGATAGGGAACTCCACGTTCACAGATAAACTCGAGAAGGCTAACTTCCTCATGTGAAAATTCCTTGTGGTAGAAGTCGGCTGAAAGTAAATCAGCTTCACTTGGGGTGTTCATTCGATAACGCGACGGATCTGGATTTGGATGATTATGAAAAATCGCAATTGCGTTTGCCTCAAAGGACTTAATTGCAATTTTCAATGAATGGTGTTGCAGAAAAGACCAAACTTGCGATCCATCAGGCCCCTTGTTCCACCAGAGACAGCGAATGTGAAATGAATTGATGAATGCAATAACAATCCATTCATGCTTCTTGTATTTAAGCAAACCTGCGATGCGAGAGGGTGCATGGCGAAAGGGCAAATCGCAAGCGACAAACTCCCCTTGACTCTTCATCGCCTTTTTCTCCACAGGATCGGCAGGTTGAGGCATGGTGGAAAATTGAAATTTCGAAAGCGTGATGTCTCTTTGCCGTTTTCTTGATAATTGAGAAACTTCCCGCCCGTTAAGTGGATGACGGTGAGAGTAGACATCAATAGCCAAGACAATAACTACAAAGGGGCAGATCCGTTAACCGTGTAATTTTTAACTTTGATTGGAAAAAGCGTTAAAAGCTAATTTCTCTCGCCCAAGGCTTCAACAGCGCTTATGGCCCTGCTGCCTAGTATTAGCATTTCGTATTCATTTTGTGAATGCTTTCGGATATTTTGCAGCTTTTTGGCCTTTTCAGCCATCATTTCCCTCTCATTTCCTCACTGCCCCCAGTTGGCCGAACCGGCATAAATTATAAACCAGGTTGGACAGGCCTATCTGAAACTCGGCTCTTTCAATTCCTATGGTGCGAATCCAGTCCGCCCCCAGGCTGTTGGCCTGGAACCCGAATATGTGTTCCACCCGGCAGCGCAACGTACTCTTGAGCCGGTTGATCTTCTTCTGAAATTGCGTCAGGGGATGGTTGCGGTAGCCTTTTTGATGGATCATGTTTTTGATCTTGCGATTGCGTAGCAACTTGTCGTTTTGCGCGCTTTTGTAGGCGCTGTCCGCATACAGGGATTGATCATTGTCCTCCAGCAGTTCCTCCAGGACCTTGGAGTCGTGGACCTCGGCGCTGGTTACTGCAAAGGTCTCAACAAACTTCGAGGCCGCATCGCATTTGGCGTGATTCTTGTAACCAAAATGAGTCTCCTTGCCTTTCTTGGCCCAGCGGGCATCGCCATCGACATGGCTACGGGCTTTCGGGGAAAGTTCCTCCAATTTTTCCGCGGCAACTCGCCGTCTGGGGGCGTCCACGAAACTGGCGTCTACGATCTTGCCGCCTTTGCCCACCAGTCCATTCTCGGCCAATAGATCACCGAATAATTCAAACAAGGACTTCATCCCTTGCCATCCCAGTCGTTGTTTGAAGTCCCAGATAGTGTTCTTGTCAGGAACCCCATCGCCCACTGACAGTCCCAAAAAACGTTGAAAACTAAAGCGGTCAAGAATTTGAAACTCCGTCTCTTCTTCACTCAGATTATAGTAGCGCTGGATGATGAGGACCTTCAGCATCAGAACCGGATCCCAAGGAGGACGACCTCCTTTTTCGTGATCGCCGTAGTCCAGGATTTCCAACAGCTTCGAACGAAAAAATTCGAAGTCGATCTGCTCATTGAGCTTGTCCAGCGGGCCTGCCCGACTGGAAAGCTCTTCCACCCGCTCGATTAAATCAAACAATCCACTTTGTTCTTTGCCTTTACGAAACTTCATTGCTGAAGACTAGAGGAAGCGCATCATATTATCAAATGCGAAATTTACTAATTGAGGTTACCGGATGTGCCCAAAGCTTACAATTATGCCGAAGAACCAAATTACTTCCACTTACTGGCTGATTGGAAATTTATGTTGGCTGCGCAACGGTCGAGGGAGGGGGTGCTGATCCGATGAGTGTGGATTAAGTGTCTTCCTGGTTGGCCTCTTCCTCCACAAATGCGTCTACCATCGGCGTGACAGTCTCAATAAATTGCCGGAAAGTTTCGGCGATGGCCTTGGCGAAGTCGTCATCCAATTCGTCAGATTCGTGTAAAACCATTATGGAGTTCTGGCTCTTAACTTGGTCCTCGTGAATGTGCAACGCCTCTATCTTGGCTTTCAACTCTGAATCGACAGACCAATACTCGATTCCCACCTTTACTCTTCTCTGTGGGATGCCCTCCTCGACGGGATCTAAATAAGCTGGATAGGCGAACCCCCAATTCTTCCATGGAGGATGCTTATACCAAAATTTGTAGTAACGACCTCTAGTACCGGCGGCCCAATTACTGTGCTTGTTTGGCTTAACTGAATCTGGCAAGTCGCTCAATACCATGCCTCGAACCTGCCTGAAGAAACGCGATACTTCATCGCCTTTATTCCGGGCAAAGGTCCGGCTAATTTTTTCTCTAAAGCTTCTGCCGCTGCTCGCAGGAATGTTTTTTGACCCAACCTGGATTATGTATTCTTCTTCCCCAGGCAAGGGGATGATGGTGTTGGCTTGTAGATACAGAGCATTCGCCGCCTCGTCCCTATAAGGGGTCAGTTGAACGCACATAATCAGGCTTTCGCCAGCGAACCTTTCGTTGAGCCAGAGAACGGCGGAGGTGGCCTCCGGTGCGAATCGATGGCTTGCCAATATGATTCGCTGTTCCCGATTAAGGGTCTCCAAGTCGTCAGCATCCAGATGCTTCAACAGACGATCCTCAGCATCTTCTTGAGATATGTCCGCGTAATCAGCCAACATGCTGATAATAGCATCTGCGCCAGCGTGACGTAGGTAGCTAGTGTATTTGATGGCCTGCCAATAGGCGTCCGCTCCGCTATCATCCCGCTTCAACTCGATGACAACGAGGACCCCCTGAGAGTCGACAGCGAGCAGGTCCGGCCTCTCACTTGTTCTGTCGAAGCCACTGAACTCCTTGGCCACGATAAGCAGGTCATCATCGAGGATGTCCGGGTGTTCCGCAACCCACTCCTGGATGTCGCTACGTTCTTTCAACCCCAATTGGGTGAAGTCCACTTCCCTCACCGATATGGACTTGCGAGTTTCAGGATCAATTCTAAATAGCTTAGGGCCGTTGCTCATTGTGGTCTTCCTCCGAAATTACCGACACGATAGCTTAATGAATTATCAGGTTATGGTTTTGATTTTGGAAGTGTTCTTTCATCTCTTTCGGCTTTTACCGTCCTCCGCCGAGGTCGTTTGCAGCACCCCTAACAGCCCCGAAAAGATCATCGGCATTGCACCCTCACCACGGGGCAGGAATTGAGTAACGTTACGCAATAGGCGGATTGCGGAGGTCCCATGGTAATAGCCATGCATCCTATAACGATTCATTACTGACATATCCCCAAACGATAACGTGGAATATTTTTCGCACTTTTGTAATGGGGGCGTTGTAGGCGCCACTTCCATAAGAGCCCTATGAAAGGCAATGAGATCAATTGGCTGGATGGAAACGAACCAAATCCAACCACCTGAAATCCAGGACGGGGATCCAAATCCTGAACTATGTGGGTGCCTCAATTTTGGCCATCCGGCCAGGATTAGTGATCTGGTTGGGGCCTGCAACCCCACCGAAGAGTCGTTTGCCTGCAACTTGCTTGCAGCGGACCGGCAGGCACCGCAGGGCAGGATTCCAGCCATGCGAATGCAAGAATAAAGAATTAACCTCTTTTCCCCTCCCTGTCACGCCGTAGACCTTTGGCGAAGGCGGATGTGCCTTTGTCCCTTTGGCGGCAGCCAATTCCTAATTCCTAATTCCTAATTCCTAATTGGCGCCAACGGCGCCTCTCCCCTTTTCCCTCTTGATGTTCGATGTTTCACACCTAGGGTTTTCACGGTCTATTCAGCCGTGAAATTTTCTTAATGTGTTCGCTTTTATTCAATTAGGAACAAGGAACTCCGAAAGCTTCTGGTCTCGGGTACTTCAATGTGCCGGCCGAATCGATAGCTGGAATCAGTTGGGTGTGCCACGTTAGTCTGAGTTATGAATGTCTTCGAAGTCCATAAGAAGATCGTTAAAGACTATGCGCAGTACATTCGCAGCTTCATCAACATCTCGGACCGAAGGATTGCGGAAACGGTCGAAGACTCGCTCGCTGAAGGCCGCCTCTGGCCACAACCCTTGCTGCAATTCAATCCCGCCTACGAACAGGTTGGCACTATTGAAGAGGTTATCTCCTCAGGATTGCTCCATGATGATATCCGGCACATCTTCAAAGGCTATTCCCTGTACCGCCATCAATCCCAAGCCATTGAATTGGGTGTAAAGGGCAGCGACTTCGTCGTCACCTCGGGAACGGGTTCAGGCAAATCGCTGACCTACATCGGTACCATCTTTAATCACCTTCTCGCTAATCCAAAAGCTAAGGGAATAGTTGCCGTCATCGTCTATCCGATGAATGCGCTGATCAACTCGCAGACCAACGAATTCAGCACCTACAAGGACAACTACGAAACCAACACGGGAAGAGATTTTCCCATCACCTTTGGCCAGTACACAAGCCAGGAGAGGGAGGACAGTCGGCAGGCGATGCGCGAGGATCCCCCGCAAGTCCTCCTCACCAATTACATGATGCTTGAACTCCTGCTAACAAGGGTTAAAGAGCGCCCGATTCGAGATGCAATTTTCAAGAATCTCCGGCACCTCGTTTTTGACGAGCTTCACACTTACCGCGGTAGGCAGGGTGCGGATGTATCCATGCTCATCCGGCGCATCCGGGCTCAATGCAGGCAACCCCTCTGCTGCATTGGCACCTCTGCAACTATGATTTCGGTTGGCAGCCTGGACTCGCAAAAGGAGGAAGTCGCATTGGTTGCAAGCAAGGTGTTCGGCCGATTGTTCAAGCCGAGCCAGATTGTAGACGAAACTTTGACACGTTCGCTCGCCAGCACTGGCCAACAGCCTTCCAAAAAGGAACTTCATGCCTCCATAACGGCAGGCATAGATACCGATGCCAGTGAAAGCGAACTGATCAAGCATCCGGTGGCTGTCTGGCTTGAAAATCGCATTGCCCTTGAGGAACGTGAAGGGCGGTTGGTTCGGCGAAAGGCCATGGGTTTCAGTGATGTTATAAAGGCCTTGTCCGTAGACTCAGGTGCATCGGAAGACTCCTGTAAGCCGGTTCTTGAGTTAACCCTCCAATGGGTGAGCACTATCAATCAACACATCCAGGAAGGAGGATCACGGTATACCCTCTTGCCCTTCAAACTCCACCAGTTCATTGCCCAGACAGGATCAGTATACACGACGCTCGACCAGGGTGAAGATCAGTTCATCACCCTAGAGCCGGGTATCTACAAGCAGGATGACAGCCGTAAACCCATCTTCCCCAATGTTTTCAGCCGGGCCACTGGGCACCCCTTTATTTGTGTTTCTATGTCGGATGGTCAGCTTACGCCGCGGGAGTTTCGCGCCGCAGGGGATGATGATCAAGATGCCACCGACGGCTACCTGATCATCAGTGACGAGATCTGGGACCCGGATCAGGACCTCGACTACCTGCCGGAAGCATGGGTGCGAACCCTCGCGAGTGGAGTGAAGGTGCCACATTCAAGGAAGCGCGATTACTTCCCCAAAAAGGTATACTTTGACGAACACGGGAACTGCTCCGAAACAAATCGGATGAGTTATTGGGGTTGGTTCTGGTCTTCCCCCGATTTTGTGGACACGAACAGCGTAGCGTATGTTCATGTTAGGTTATGGTTTTGATTTTGGAAGTGTTTTTGAAGAAATGCTTCTGGTGAAAGGTATCCCAGGGTGCTGTGCCTTCGACGTTTGTTATAAAAAGTCTCGAGGTAATCGAAGATGGCCAGGCGGGCCTGCTGCTTGGATTCGAACACGCCGTTTTGGGGAAAGCATTCGCTTTTGAGGGAGGCAAAGAAGCTCTCGCAAGCGGCGTTGTCGTAACAGTATCCTAGCGCGCTCATGCTCTGAATCCAACCAAAGTCGTTCAATTGCTGCCGCACTTGGTGACTGGTATACTGGCAGCCACGATCTGAATGAAAGAGGGCTTTGTGAAAACCTCCCACTCGATTCCTGGTCTGGTGAAGGGCTGAAACGACCAGACCGGAGGCCAGGCTCTCGGCCACCTTGTAGCCCTGAATTACGCGGCCGAAGAGGTCCATCACGACCGCTAGATACAACCAGCCTTGCCGAGTGGGGATGTAGGTGATGTCGCTGACCATGATTTGGCCGGGCCCGGTCGGGTCCGGAGCCTCGGCCAGACGGTTGGGCGCTGGGAGGCTGCGGGGATCCTGCCGGGTCGTCTTGGGCCGGAAGGGGCTACCCCTACAGGCTTTTAGAGCATTTTGCTTCATCAGCCGGGCCACCCGGTTAACCGAGCAGCGAAAACCCCGCTGGTTGAGCTCCACGCTCATGCGAGGACTACCGTAACAGCGGGTGTGCCGGTCGGCATGGATCCGTTTGATTTCGCTCAGGAGGAGCCGATTTTGGCGGCGGCGCGCTCCCGCCTTACCCCTGCGCCATCGGTAATAACCACTCCTGCTCACAGCCAGCGCCTGACAAAGTTCAACCACTCTATAGATTGCCCGCATTTGATCGATCAGCGCATACCCAGCTGCGGGTCCTCGGCCAGTATGCTCGCGGCTTTTTTTAAGATCTCTCGCTGGCGACGCAGGTAAGCGTTTTCCCGGTTTAGCCGACGGATCTCGCGGGCCATCTCTTCGGGATCGTTCAAGGGGCGGGAAAGTCCCTGCTGGT
Organism: Opitutales bacterium; assembly: GCA_965218995.1. Classification (GTDB taxonomy): domain Bacteria; phylum Verrucomicrobiota; class Verrucomicrobiia; order Opitutales; family UBA2995; genus JAABVD01. Next base: position 422,761 of record CBDCML010000003.1, on the reverse strand, counting down.
CGGAGGGGTCCCCGAAGAGATCCTTGCGCCACTTCCTGAGGCTCCCATCGGAAATCCCCAGTTCACGGGCCACCTGCTTGAGGCTGTTGTTACTGTGCAAATAGAGTTCAACGGCTCGACGTTTGAACTCCTCATCATAGGTTCTGTGGGTTCTTGGCATGTCTAATGATCTCTCTCAGACTGCGCTGTTCGTGTCCACAAAATCGGGGGAGGTTCAACCACGCGATGTTCGACAAAGCGCTGATTACGCGTATCGGCAAAACAATGAGACAGCTTTGTGATGATGCGATGGCGCCGTTCCACTTCACGAAGAAAGAGCCCTCCACCATCACTACTGAGATAACCCCCGGTGAAATCCGTCGTCACTTTTCGGCTTTTCAAGCCTTGAAATTGAAAAATCTCTTGCCTACAGTGTGTCATTGTCCTGGTTGTTGTTGGTGTTTACTTAAGTGTTTTGTAATCAATAAGTTAACATCTTTAACAACCTAGGACAATAATTTTTTGTGAGTTTTTCGGGCTAGCGCTGAACAACAAGCCATCGTCCGTTTCCTCGACCACGCGGACCGGCGAATCCGGCGTTACATACGTGCCAAGGAAAGGCTGATCAAACTGCTGGAGGAGCAGAAGCAGGCCATTATTCACCAAGCTGTCACCGGCCAAATCGATGTCCGAACCGACAAGCCCTATCCGGCCTACAAGGGGAGGCGAAAAGGGTCAGTCCAATTATTCATGATATTTGGTCGACCCGATGGAAATGTTTCCGTGCATTTCCCGCTATGGCCCAGAAATTGGGGTTGCTATACCCGTGTGACTATCGTTCTTGGATTTTCCAAAGCGCTGGAGCGCGACAGAGGGTATGAACCGGAGACATCGGTAACAGATAGACCGGAGACATAGGTTACAGTCAAACTGGGCATTATGCCCTGGAAAACTGTAGACCTAATGGACCAAAAACTAAGATTCGTGCACTTGGCCAAGAGTGGACGATTTACGATATCAGAGCTGTGTCATGACTTCGGAATCAGCCGCAAGACTGGCCACAAGTACCTGCGACGATACGAGCAACATGGAGCCTCCGGCTTGCATGAGAAAAGCCGGTGCCCACAGCGTTATGCCAACCTGACCGATGCGGTGGTTGAAAAGCTCATCTTGCAGGACCGCCGCAAGCACCCGACCTGGGGACCGAAAAAGCTCAGGGATTTGCTTTTGAAGAAGCATGGCATCGGGAGGCCTCCCTCGTGCAGTACGATTGGAGCAATACTGAAGCGCAACGGCATGATCAAGCCCCGCCGGCGGAGACCTGGAGCCTATCTGGTTCAACCTTGCGAGTTGACCCAGGCCGAGTATCCCAACCATGTCTGGACGATCGATTTCAAGGGCTGGTTCAAGCTGGCAGACGGCACCCGTTGTGACCCCTTGACACTGAAAGATCTCAATAGCCACTACATACTGGGTTGCCGGGCCATGCCCAATCAACAATTCGCTACCACCTACCGTGGATTCAAGCGTATGGCCCGTCTTTACGGGCTTCCCGGCATCATCCGGGTCGATCATGGCACTCCATTTTCGGCTAATGGGCTAGGGCGCCTCTCCCGGCTGAGTGTCTGGTGGATTGAGCAGGGGATCGCCGTTGAGTTTACCCGTCCTGGGCATCCCCAGGACAACGGTTCTCACGAACGCATGCATCGGGATCTGAAAGCGGAAGCCACCCAGCCGCCTTCGGCCAACCTGCTTGCCCAACAACGACGGTTCCAACGCTGGGCACACACCTACAATCACGAAAGGCCTCACGAAGCTCTCGGCATGCAAAGACCGGCCGAAGTGTACCAACCCTCATCAAAACGCATGGGCGAAAACGTCAAAATCCGTTACCCCAAAAACTACCTCGTCAAGACGATATCGACCAGAGGCTTTCTATCTTTTGAGGGGAAGAGCTATCATGTGGGAGAACACTTTGCCGGTTGCCGGATGGGACTGTTTGAAGACGACCAAGGCACGGTCCAATTGCATTACGCTAATCTGTATCTGGGAAACCTGAGGTTCGACTCGCAGAGGCGCTTCCGGCCTACGGCCTACATCGCCCCTGCGAATCGGAAATCCTCGACACACCGAACCCTAAATGAAAGTAATAAAGTGTAACCGATGTGCCCGGATTATTTGTAACCTATGTCTCTGTCGTACCGCCTGAAAACAGGGGGTGAGAAAAGGGGTCAGTTCGTAATTTTTGACTTTTTGAACAAGCTGAGGTAGACGAAGACGAGCAAGGTCATTGAATCCACAATCTGGACGATTGCGCAGGGGAGAATATTTTGTTGGGAATTAGAAATTAGGAATGAAGAAAGGCAAAGAGGCACAGAGGCACAAAGGATTTGAACAACGCTTCGCTTGATTCGGCTTCGCCGGAACAGGATCGCTGCCGCGAACAGGAGATGAATGGCCGCAAAAGACCGCAAAAGGCGCAAAGAATAAGAGATGCTGAGTTTCTGAGATGCTGAGAGGGGGAAGTTCGCCGATCGTGGAATCAACCAAAAAGGGTATCCCGTACTTCGTGTTTGGAAAGACCGAGAAACTCCGCCACATCGGTAATGATTCCGTTGAGCGTACCGACGCGGACATCCCGATGCCTGGGAACGGTTACGCTGTGTCGGTTGCCGTTAATCGCCAACGTCACAGTCATGTGGCTGCCTCTGGTTCGCGCCACACGTTAGCCATAGTGGCGGGTCAGGAGCTTTGCGACCTCATCGCCCGGAAGGTCGCGAGGCAGCTTCATACCGCGATGGCCTCCTCCCTGATTTGATGCAGTCTTATGACTCTCGGCATGTTCTCGTCATCAAAGTGGCACCTCACCGCATCTCGGGCCATGGCCTTCAGGTCGTTCCAGTCTTCTCCTTGGGGGAGGCGAAAAGGGTCAGTCCAATTATTCATGATATTTGGTCGACCCGATGGAAATGTTTCAGTGCATTTCCCGCTATGGCCCAGAAATTGGGGTTGCCATACCCGTGTGACTATCGTTCTTGGATTTTCCAAAGCGCTGGAGCGCGACAGAGATTTTTGCAGCGCATCGGGCTGGGCTGTAAAGCAAAGCTTTGGCAGAGGCTTTATTCCACCTCTAAAAAGTAGCGGTGGCCCGTCATCTCAGAGAACGTTTTCTTGCTCCTCAAAATTGGATCGCGTATCGATTCTGTATGGGAGCGCCATCGTTTGTCCAATGCCTGAAGGGTCACCATCGCAAAATCAAACTGGGGAAGAATGTTTATTGGTAAAGGCTGAATCATGAATAATTGGACTGACCCTTTTGGGCCCCTCCATTTGACTTGGCCCGAAGTTTAGAGTCCCAGGCAAGTCTCCTTCAACCAGAAGGAAAATTACTTAAAGTCACAAAATACTTTATAGGACAGTTTTGCTTGATGTCCTTGTGCAATATCTTGCGGATTTCAAAGCCCCACTTTTGATGAAAGTTATCTCTCACGCTAAGGACAAAAAGTTCTTCGAAAAACGTCAACAGATTGAATTTATAGATGCCCATGTCTTTAATTATGTCGGAGAATTCAGATTGTGCATCGCCAGCCGATTTACCGCTAAAGTCATACTTCCAGGAAGGAATTGAAAACTTGTTTCTCGGATGGAGTTTAAAATTCTGAATCTCTAATTTAAAATCGGGTTTAGAGTGGTTAATATCCAAGGCATTCCTGCTCCAAGCAATTTGCCTAATCCAGTCCTTATCATTCTCCAGCAGATGGGAGATTTCAGTTGTTATAGATTGGTTCGCCGATATCCAATCGCGGTAATTCTCAAAGTTTGCTTCAAAATTTGGAGAATCATAAAAAATACATAATAGCTCAAATGTCTTCTCCAAAAAGCGCTTTGCATATCCAAGAAATGTCGATACTCTTTGCTCAAGTTCTGTAACCTGGGGCAACGATGCGATTACTCCAGTTTTTCCCTCGTCAATAATCTTTTTACACTCATGAATCATTTCACTCGTTTCTTTGAAAATAGAATGGAATGAACCTTCGCATGAGAAAAGGAATGAGGCAGATTTCCAAACATGGTTGAGGATTTCTTTCTTATCTAGCCCTTCCCTCAAGATAACAGATTTTAAAATTTCGTGGGCCTGAATAATTGTTCGGGCCACGATTGGATTTGACGTCCCGATTGAGTAGCACTTCTGGTAAGAATGTCTTGTATTTGGTTCGGTATTTTCGGGATCAATTTCTTCTGCAGGTCTGATTTGAGTAATGCTTTCTTTAGAAAAAGCGAAAAGCTTGCCCTCTAGAGGGAGTAGGCAATAAATGGGGTTATTTTTTGGCGAGCCGGGGGGGTTTATTCTAAATGAACCTCCGGACTTTCTGTCAAAAAATTTGGCATCCTTCATGTCAGGTTTATTTCACTTTGAAACAAGTTATTTTAGGGCCATGCAATTCCTTAGTTGCTTGGCCACCGCAATTTAGGCCAAAGTAACGGGATTTGAATGAGGCGAGGCAAAAAGGGCGAGGCAAAAAGGGTCAGTCCGGCGAGGCAAAAAGGGTTAGTCCAATTATTCATGATTATTGGCTGATTCGATGGGAAGGGGCAACAGGGTCAGGTAGTATGAAAGGGAACAAGCTGAGGTAGACGAAGACGCGTCATTGAAAACCGTCAGCTACCGGCCAACCTGTTCTCATTTTTTCCTGCAGATGCGACCACAGGAGGGACAGAATCAGCCGGAAACTCGGAGGCAGCAAAACATACCTGCACTTCCGCTACGACCTTGGGACGTGCCACTAGAAGACGTTCGTACCATTGGGGCCCGTAATCCACTTGAGCCTCCTCCCCCGGCTCGCATTCCATGCGCCAGATCCGCGCCGGTTGCTCCTCTTTGAGCTTTGTGACAAAGCATTGAACGTTGGCGTAGCTGCCCTTAAAACCGCATTCCACCTTCAGATCCTGATAGATCCGTTGGGCGCTCAATCCCAAATCCAACTGCTTTTTGATCCGCTGCCGATACGCTTCGCAGTGGCTCGGTCGACCCACTTTCCCGGTCCGCGAAATGGTACACTTTGGATCGGACAGCTCATTGGCATAGCGCTTTACAGTGCGCCGGTGTACGCCCAGTTCCCGGGCGATCCAACGCTGGGAGCGGCCCGTCTTTAATAGATGTTTTATCGCTTCTTGTGCTTCCACTTTCAGGTAATTTGACATCCCTCGGCTTTACCAGAGGCTGCCCCTGAACGTGGTACACTTTAACCGCTGCCTGACAGTCAATCGCCTTTCATGTATTTCGGCTCGTCAAAGGAAACCTAGAAAAATCAGCCCTTGATGTTGCTATTGCTGGCTTGTCCAATCGGGAAGTTTGATGCGATTGGAGACTCATCAAAAATTTTTCAAAGAAAAGGTGAATTGCCTTTACCCTGATGTTCCCTATTGGAGACCTGAATGAAACTCTTCTTGAGATTTGAGAACTATCTTTGGGGTCTGTTTGGCCTGTTATTGGTGGTTTTCGGTTTCGTCTTGTTCAACGAAACTTTTGAAAACTGGATCTGTGCGCTGTTGGATTTACCTAGAAAAAACGAGGTTCTGAAGTTTTTAGGATTTGGCATGGGCGGCACCCTTTTCGTCCTGCAAGTCTTAGCATCAAATAAGCGCGCTAAGGCAATGGAGGACGCGGCCAAGGCGCAGGCCGGAGCAAACTTGCACACCGAGACCGGACATCGCCAAGAGCGCCTGAAAAACGCCATTGAACACCTGGGCCACGAGTCGGACTCCGTGCGTTTAGGTGGTGCCTACGAACTTCTCCATCTTGCACGAGACACTAAGGAGTATCCAAGGACCGTGCTAGAAATCCTCTGTGCCCACATTCGCAGCACGACAGGTGAAACAAAATATCAGCAGGCGTATAAATCAAAACCCTCGGAAGAAATCCAAAGTCTGTTGACCCTGCTTTTCGTTCGGCAGAATGAGATTTTTTCGGGCCTCCATGCTGATTTACGAGGGAGCTTTTTGAATGGAGCGTTTCTTCCCCGAGCCCGTCTAAATAATGCCCTTCTGAATGAAGCGATTATGCAAAAGGCCGTCCTTATCAGGGCCTATCTACAAGGCGCGCGTCTTGTGAAAACGAATCTAGAAAGTGCATATCTTGGCTCAGCGCGTATGCATGGGGCTCTGCTTGTCAAAACTTCTTTTAAGAATGCGAATCTTGTACAAGCACACTTACAAGGCGCAATTATTCTGAAAATCCAACTGTTGGGAGCGAAACTTGACCGTGCACAACTACAGGGTGTCAAAAAAGCCAGTTCAACGAAACTTAAATCTAGTTATTCGTATGAATTCTCCAACCTAATTAGGGAGTCAATTGGTCAAGAAAGCGACCTATCCGGGGTGATTCCCATGGAGGGAGGCGTGGAATCTATCGTCAAGGACAGTGGTGCCATTACTGGGTCCTATTCGAAGGAAGAGGCTGAAGGTTGGATCGCCGAATACGATAGAACCACCTCGAAGACGCCGATAAAGAGTGCACGCACGGGGGATGGATCGTGATCCGTTTATTCTTTTTTTATGGCCTTTGCAACTGTGAGGACTGACCTGAAACATTAAACGCTAAAGGAAAATCTCTCATTAGATTCAGGCTAAATCGCGGGGTCCAAGATCTTCTTCGGAGACGGAGTGCCAGCATATGTCAAAGAAAATAAAGTCATCAGTTCTTCCGGAGATATCCCGGGGGTGGTGCTTTGAAATTCACGGGTTCGATCGTCTTGTCTTGCCATTTGCTGGCGGACTTACGGATTGCCTCCTTTAGGCCTTTTTGTTGTTCACAGAGCAATTTTTTAACAGGCAACGTGATGTCTGCTGTCAACACGAGATTACTGCCACGAAGTCTCGCTAACTCCCGTCGGTGTCTTCGTTGTGGAGTCCACAGAAAAGACCCACCATATTTTCCGTGATTTACCGACACCACGTTGACGTAGTTTTCGTAGGCACGTACCCATGTTAAGGAGTCAAATAGTTCCACGTCTTTGTTGAACGCCACCATAAGCAGGTGAATCAACTCACCCCTCAGTGTCCGCCAAGGAGTTGGGTCGAGCAAATCCGCGCAAATTGCGACCGTGAAATCTCCCCATTTGGGATGGACGAAACGATACCACCTCCGGCCGGGCAATATGTGCCACTTCGTCGATCCCGTTTTTGACAGCGCTTTCGCGAGGCCATGCTCCTCGTGCGCTGGTAGTATCTTTCGGACACGGAACCACCGCACTGCTGGCGGCCCTTTCTCGTCAACAATAGGGAAAATTAGTTCTGCCTCATTTACGAAAAACAACCTCCTGGGCGTGGAATTATTCGGCGGTCGAAATGCAGGTTTCAGCTGGCGCCAATAGAGCCCAGCGATTGCTGCTTTACCCTCCTTTCGCACCAATTCACGCAGGCTTTGAATCTCCTGTTGTGGAATCGCCAATTCCGGGAGGACCACCAAACGCTGATCTGAATCGCCACCGGTTGGTGCTGGGGCGAGGCAAAAAGGGTCAGTCCAATTATTCATGATTATTGGCTGATTCGATGGGAAGGGATATGAGGCACTAAGGGCGCCAATTAGGAATTGGGAATGAGGAATGAGGAATTATTCTAACAACGCTTCGCTTGATCCGGCTTTGCCGGAACAGGATCGCTGCCGCGAACAGGAGATGAATGGCCGCAAAAGGCGCAAAGAATAAGAGATGCTGAGTTTCTGAGATGCTGAGAGGGGGAAGTTCGCCGATCGTGGAATCAACCAAAAAGGGTATCCCGTACTTCGTGTTTGGAAAGACCGAGAAACTCCGCCACATCGGTAATGATTCCGTTGAGCGTACCGACGCGGACATCCCGATGCCTGGGAACGGTTACGCTGTGTCGGTTGCCGTTAATCGCCAACGTCACAGTCTGAACCTCCCTCGATTTTGTGGACACGAACAGCGTAGTCTGAGAGAGGATATTAGACATGCCAAGAACCCACAGACCCTATGATGAGGAGTTTAAACGCCGGGCCGTTGAACTCTATTTGAACTCTAACCATAGCCTCAAGCAGGTGGCCCGTGAACTGGGGATTTCCGATGGGAGCCTGAGGAAGTGGCGCAAGGATCTCTTCGGGGACCGTGCAGGCCAGCAGGGACATTCCCACACCCTGACAGACCCCGAAGAGATGGCCCGCGAGATCCGTCGTTTGAACCGGGAAAACGCCTACCTGCGTCGCCAGCGAGAAATCTTAAAAAAAGCCGCGAGCATACTGGCCAAGGACCCAAAATGTTAGTGAATCCACAATGCTCAGGATGAGCGTTCGGCCGGGCCCGGCAAAAAGGGGACGATCCTAGTTGTTTAGTGTTTTGGGCTAGGGGGAAGAGGATCTGGAAGAGGCTCTCGCAGAGCACGCCAAGAAGCGCAAAGACTGGGAGGAGGGGGGGAGGCGCCGTTGGCGCCAAAATGATTTGGTGCGAAATTTGGGATCCGATCAACTAATCAGGCGATAATTATACCATTGACGTGTTTTTCTTTTTGGGAGTAGTTCCCCGCCATGAGTGAACGCCCAAAAGAACAGCCTACTCTAGATGCAATCTATGATGTATCCATTCGATCCAATGAAAACGTAGTGGAGCGAATTAACGCTTTAGATCAGAAGTTTAAAGGTTTGCTTACCTTGTCTTCCGCTATCGCCGTTATGGCTACTTTTCTCGCCCGCGATGGTTTCCTTAAGCCATACGATTATTGGCTTATTTTGGTTTTGGCTATATTTGGCCTTATTGTATTAATTTCCGCTTACGCGATGATTTCCTTAAGAAAAGTTGCAGTCGTCAGCCCTAAAGAGCTACTCGATGGTCATTCTTATTTGGGGATAAGTGAATACAAGGAAACCGTAGCTGGCTACTACGGATGGTGCTTCGAAATAAACAACGAAACGGTGATCAAAAAATGGAGATGGTTCCAGCTTATTTGGTATTTGACCCTTTTTCAAATAGGTTTGGTAGTAGCGGGATCAATTCTTAGCCTCCCCTAGTCCAAACTACTGGTCCTGGCCGGTTAGTCGGCTTTGGAGGAGGAGGTGGTGGTGATTTTGTTCCAGATTTCTGTTTGTTGGATTGTTTGGCGGTTCTCATTTTTTCAATTAAGGAAAGGTTTATTGCGGCTTTTTACCTAATTAAGGGAGGACCAATTACGGGTTATGTCAACAGCTTAAGGCAGGTTCTTTGAGGCGCCGGGGGCACCAATGAGGGCCCGACCAAAAGGGGCCTGTCCAGTTATTCATGATAATTGGCTGATTCGATGGGAAGGCATGAGGCGCCGTTGGCGCCAATTAGGAATTAGGAATTGGGAGAAAGGAACCACAGATGACGCAGATTTGCGCAGACCCGGCAAAAAGGGTCAGTCCAATTATTCATGATTATTGGCTGATTCGATGGGAAGGGATATGAGGCACTAAGGGCGCCAATTAGGAATTGGGAATGAGGAATGAGGAATTATTCTAACAACGCTTCGCTTGATCCGGCTTTGCCGGAACAGGATCGCTGCCGCGAACAGGAGATGAATGGCCGCAAAAGACCGCAAAAGGCGCAAAGAATAAGAGATGCTGAGTTTCTGAGATGCTGAGAGGGGGAAGTTCGCCGATCGTGGAATCAACCAAAAAGGGTATCCCGTACTTCGTGTTTGGAAAGACCGAGAAACTCCGCCACATCGGTAATGATTCCGTTGAGCGTACCGACGCGGACATCCCGATGCCTGGGAACGGTTACGCTGTGTCGGTTGCCGTTAATCGCCAACGTCACAGTCATGTGGCTGCCTCTGGTTCGCGCCACACGGTAGCCATAGTGGCGGGTCAGGAGCTTTGCGACCTCATCGCCCGGAAGGTCGCGAGGCAGCTTCATACCGCGATGGCCTCCTCCCTGATTTGATGCAGTCTTATGACTCTCGGCATGTTCTCGTCATCAAAGTGGCACCTCACCGCATCTCGGGCCATGGCCTTCAGGTCGTTCCAGTCTTCTCCTTGGGTGAAGATGCTGTAGCCAAGGGCTCTGGCGTCGTACCCGCCTTCAACCGCTTCAGTTACTTCGAAGATGATTTCGGTCACACTCATCTGTTCTTACTCCGTCTCTCCTGATTGGCCCCCTTCCACGGGGATCTTCTGTCAGGGGTTGGCTATGGTTCATCTTTACTGTGTATTTCGCTCAGCGATCTTTCCATTTCTCGCTCTAGCTCCAGAATGTCAACCCGAATCTGCTCTGGCAGCTTTGCCTTGAAACCCCAATCTGGCGAGTGAGGGAGTAACCACAAAAAGCACAAAAGACTCAAAAAGGAAGGAGGGGAGAGGCGCCGTTGGCGCCAATTAGGAATTAGGAATGAGGAATGAGGAATTATTCTAACAACGCTTCCTTTGGTCGCTTGAACCGGCTTTGCCGGAATAGGATCGCTGTCGCGAACAGGAGGTAGATAGCCACAAAAGGCATATAAACCACAAAAAAACCATTTTGCGCCTTTTGTGCTTTTCTCATTCTTTGCGTTCTTGGCGAGCTTTGCGAGAGGTATGAACCGGAGACATCGGTAACAGATAGACCGGAGACATAGGTTACAGTCAAACTGGGCATTATGCCCTGGAAAACTGTAGACCTAATGGACCAAAAACTAAGATTCGTGCACTTGGCCAAGAGTGGACGATTTACGATATCAGAGCTGTGTCATGACTTCGGAATCAGCCGCAAGACTGGCCACAAGTACCTGCGACGATACGAGCAACATGGAGCCTCCGGCTTGCATGAGAAAAGCCGGTGCCCACAGCGTTATGCCAACCTGACCGATGCGGTGGTTGAAAAGCTCATCTTGCAGGACCGCCGCAAGCACCCGACCTGGGGACCGAAAAAGCTCAGGGATTTGCTTTTGAAGAAGCATGCCATCGGGAGGCCTCCCTCGTGCAGTACGATTGGAGCAATACTGAAGCGCAACGGCATGATCAAGCCCCGCCGGCGGAGACCTGGAGCCTATCCGGTTCAACCTTGCGAGTTGACCCAGGCCGAGTATCCCAACCATGTCTGGACGATCGATTTCAAGGGCTGGTTCAAGCTGGCAGACGGCACCCGTTGTGACCCCTTGACACTGAAAGATCTCAATAGCCACTACATACTGGGTTGCCGGGCCATGCCCAATCAACAATTCGCTACCACCTACCGTGGATTCAAGCGTATGGCCCGTCTTTACGGGCTTCCCGGCATCATCCGGGTCGATCATGGCACTCCATTTTCGGCTAATGGGCTAGGGCGCCTCTCCCGGCTGAGTGTCTGGTGGATTGAGCAGGGGATCGCCGTTGAGTTTACCCGTCCTGGGCATCCCCAGGACAACGGTTCTCACGAACGCATGCATCGGGATCTGAAAGCGGAAGCCACCCAGCCGCCTTCGGCCAACCTGCTTGCCCAACAACGACGGTTCCAACGCTGGGCACACACCTACAATCACGAAAGGCCTCACGAAGCTCTCGGCATGCAAAGACCGGCCGAAGTGTACCAACCCTCATCAAAACGCATGGGCGAAAACGTCAAAATCCGTTACCCCAAAAACTACCTCGTCAAGACGATATCGACCAGAGGCTTTCTATCTTTTGAGGGGAAGAGCTATCATGTGGGAGAACACTTTGCCGGTTGCCGGATGGGACTGTTTGAAGACGACCAAGGCACGGTCCAATTGCATTACGCTAATCTGTATCTGGGAAACCTGAGGTTCGACTCGCAGAGGCGCTTCCGGCCTACGGCCTACATCGCCCCTGCGAATCGGAAATCCTCGACACACCGAACCCTAAATGAAAGTAATAAAGTGTAACCGATGTGCCCGGATTATTTGTAACCTATGTCTCTGTCGTACCCCCATTGAAACCTGGGGAAGGCAAAAGGGGTCAGTTCTTAATTCTTGCATTCGCCTGCCTGGAATCCTGCCCTGCGGTGCCTGCCTGTCCGCTGCAAGCGGCTTGCAAACCGTATGCAGGCAAGGGACATTTCGACTTTTCGGGGCGGTTATAGGCCCCACCCAGATTACTCATCGCGTCCGGATGGCCCAGGTTGACACCCTCACAGCCACCTCGGATTTCTTACCCCAAATATAATCGCCAGGTACTGGCAAAAAGCTAAACAAACAGCCATTGGTTACGGTCAGGTTACGCCTTCCTTGAGGCAGGCGGATGGGGTCAGCCGAAAAGGGTATCCCGTACTTCGTGTTTGACTAGAATTTAGGAATTAGGAATTGGGAGGGACTTACCACAGAGGGCTCAGAGGAATAGGCGCCGGGGCGCCAATGAGGAATTAAGAATTAGGAATGAGGAATTATTCTAACAACGCTGCGCTTGGTCCGGCTTTGCCGGAACAGGATCGCTGTCGCGAACAGGAGATAAATGGCCGCAAAAGACCGCAAAAGGCGCAAAGAAGAATTTAACGGAGAGCGGGTTTTCCAACCCCCTATTTTTAGGTAATGGGGGAACCGCCTCCCGGCGTGGTAGGCAGGAATGTCCCCCCTCCTTTAGCCATCGATTTACAGATTGTATAAGATTAGGAAGGGGATCTCGCAAAGAGCGCAAAGGTCGCCAAGAAAGGAAAAGTATGGAGTTGTGTGTTTTCCTATTCCCCACAGTCCCTTCGCAGATTTTTTCCGTCCAAAACGTCCCACTTCCACCACCGAGCCCCAAAACGAAACATTCCTAATTCCTCATTCCTAATTGCTCATTCGCGCGCCTTGGCGCGCTTTTCCCCTTTCTTTGCGCTCTCTGCGAGCTTTGCGAGAGTCTATTCCCGCATCCGTTCCTTTGTCCCTTTGGTTTAATCCCACTAGCCCGTCATCACAGCGCGGCGCTTATGAAGTCGACCAGGACCATGGGAATGATGCCGAGGCCAAGCACGATGAGGGCGAGGATAACCAATCCTGTACCCTCCACTTTGCTCAGTCTAATCGGGGGCAGGCCGGGAGACTCATTTGAAACCAGGAAGGCTTTAAGCACTATGATGTAATAATACAAGGAGACGGCAGACATGAGGAGGGCCACGGCGACCAGCCAGTAAAATCCGTCGCTCCAACCCGCGATTTCCGGTCGTGAGCCGATGGCCGCCATAAAGAGATAAAATTTTCCAAAAAAACCTGATAGGGGAGGAATGCCGGCCAGGGAAAGGATAAAGATCATAAAGAGCAGGCTGAGACCGGGATTTTGTTTCCAGCAGCCGTTGAAATCCTTGATCAGGGCTTCGCGTCCGAGGCGGTGGCTGAGGATGCCGATAATGGCAAAGGCCCCCAAGGTGGCGGCGGCATAGACGACAGTGTAAAAAAGTACCGATACGTTACCTTCCCGGTTTGCCGCTATGAATCCGATGAGGATGTAGCCGGCATGGGCGATACTGGAGTAGGCCAGCAGGCGTTTGACGCAAGTTTGTCGGAGGGCGCCGATGTTACCCAGCACCATGCTGAGCAGAGAGATCAACACGATCCCGATGATGAGGGTGTCGCGATGGACCGAGAACTGCAGAATGGGCCCGAATAGCTGCACCAACACGAAGAAGCTGGCAATTTTGGATCCGGTGGCTATCCACGCCGCTACCGGGACGGGGGCGCATTGATAAACGTCGGGAGCCCAGAGATGAAAGGGGACGGCGGCAATCTTGAACCCCAGGCCCACCAAGAGAAAAGCCGAGCCAATCCACAAGTAACTGGACGGTACCGCACCGTTGTTCAGCGCGGCAGTTATGGCGTCGAAAGCCAGGGCGTTGGTGGCGCCGTAGAGATAGCTGATGCCAAAAAGCAGAAAGGCGGAGGATACCCCCCCAATGGCAAAATATTTTATTCCCGCCTCAACGGAAAATCGTTGGGAATTTTGAAATGCGGTGAGTCCGTAGAGACTGAGGGATATCAGTTCAATGGAAATAAAGAGCATCAGCAGGTTCTGGGCGGTAATGAGAAAGCCCATTCCCAAAGTGCTGAGGAGAAATAGTCCGAAATACTCGCTGACGTGCTGGTTAGGGACCTGGGATCTGGCAAACTGCACGACAAACAGGGCCAAAGCAAAGACCAGGGCTTTGAACCCCAGGGTGAGGGGAGTGAGGACGATCTGGCCCTCCCAGGTGTCGGCCGGGACCAGGAGACTACCCGCACCCGAACTCCATTGCCACACCACCCCGGCAAGGGCCAGGAGCAGGGAGAGCGATGAAATCATGGCCACCTTTTCGCTGCGGACCTCGACGGGGGAATGTTTGTATTTGGTGTAATCGACACCGAGAGCGGCAAACATTCCCAGGACCACGATCAGGTCCGGCCATGTGGCGAAAAATAATTGCGCGTACTGCACGGTCAAAAGACCTCCTTTCCAGCCGCGGCCAGGGCTTCCAGAATGGGCGCCAGGCTGGGTTCCAGAATGGAGGTCAGCAGAGGCGGATAGATTCCGATGGCCGTGACAATGGACAATAACATCCCACAACCGATTTTTTCAGGCAGGGTCATGGGCGCATACAGGTCGTCCGAAGCGGGGGCGCTTGATTTTCCAAAGAAGGCCTCGTGGATCTTGACCAGAGTGTAGGCAAAAGTAGCGAGGACCCCGATACCGGCCATTACCATGATCCAGATGGAAAATCGGTCCTGATTCCAAGCGCCGATCAGCACATGAAGTTCCGCGACGAATCCGCTGAACCCGGGCAGGCCCATGGAGGCCAATGCGGCGGCGACAAATGTCCAACAAATTCCAGGCATGCGCTGAACCAGATTGTGAAATTCACCCAACTGCCGGGTTCGGGTGCGGGAGTAAACGACCGAGCCGACCAGGGCGAAAAGGAGGGCGCCAATGACCCCGTGGGAAAACATCTGCAGGGACGCCCCCACCAGCCCCACTTCATTGAGGGTTGCCAGACCTAACAAAACGAACCCCATGTGGCTCACGCTTGAATATCCGATTACGTATTTGAAATCGGTCTGAACAAGGGCGATAAGCGCGCCGTAGACAATATTGATGACGGCAATCCATCCCACCACCGGCGCCCAATAAACCGCCCCCTCGGGCAACAGGCCGATAGCCACGCGAAGGCAGCCATAGGCCCCCAATTTCATAACCACTCCGGCCAAAAGCATGGAGGCGGCCGTCGGCGCCGCCACGTGCCCGGTGGGAGCCCAGGTATGGAAAGGCCACATGCCGGCCAGAATGCCAAAGCCTACGAAGAGGACGGGGAATACCACCACCTGAAACTTTGGGGAAAATTCCCCGGATTGCATGAGCTGAACCAGATCGAAAGTGTGTTGCCCTGAACCGTAATAGATGGCGATCAATCCCAACAAGGCCACGGCGGATCCCACGAATGAAAAAAGTACCAGTTTCATGGCCGCGTAGGTCTTCCTGCCACTGCCCCAGATGGCGATGATAAAATATTTCGGAACGATGGCCAGTTCGTAAAAGACAAACAGCAGAAAGAGATCGAGGGAGAGGAAAACGCCAAATACCCCCCCGATCAGGGCGAAGTAATATGCGTAAAACTGGTTGGCCCTTTCCCGGAGGGTCCAGGTAAACAACACACCACAGACGGCCACTATCCCGGTCAGCATCAACAAACTGATACTCAGACCGTCCACGCCAACTTTAAACTTCGCCCCGATGGCTGGAATCCAGGGAAGCTCGATCACCTTCTGGAATGTCCCCCCATCCCCCAACCGGAATTGGCCGTAACAGACCAGCGAAACGGCTAAAGTGGACAACCCAGTGAGCAGGGCGATGCCCCGAATCAAACGATAGTTTTTGCCGGGAATAATCCCCAGGACAACTGCGGCGAGGTAACTGATTATTACTGTCAGCAAGGCGGTCATCTACCGGGAAATCAGAACGGTGAAGGATTCGACAAATGGAGCGCTGAAGGCCAACCAGGGCTCGGGAGATACCCCTATCCAGACGGTGAGAACGAGTAAGGGCGAAATATACAAGACCTCGCGGCAGGAAATGTCGGCCATCCCGGATCTGGTCGGATGGAGCGTTCCGGTGAAAAGACGTTGGAGGATGTTGAGCAGGAATACGGCGGTGGCCAACAGGCCCAGCAGGGCCAGACCGGTATGCCAGGGGGCCAAGGCAAAGGCCCCAGTGAAAATCAGTATTTCGGCGGCAAACCCGGCCAGAAAAGGAAGCCCCAGAGATGAAAAAACGAGCAGACCGAATACAAAAACGTAGCGCGGCATTACCGAACCGAGTCCACCGAATTCATGGATGTCCCGGCTGCCGCCGACGGTCTCCAGCTTTCCCGCCACATAGAAGAGGCCGGAGATCCCGATACCGTGGGCAAACATCTGGAGAATGGCTCCCTGAACGGCGATGGCAGGGGCGTTCATCCCCTCCGGACTCGCCGCTGCGCCCAGGGCGAAGATGCCGAACATGCAGTAGGCCACGTGATTAAGGGAGGAGTAGGCCAGCACCCGTTTCAGATCCCGCTGGCGCAAGGCGATGAAGGCCCCCCAGAGAAGGGTAATCAAGGCAAAGGCAAGCAACGTATCCGCATAGGCCTGCATGGCCTCGGGAAAAACCGGAAGGACCAGGCGCAGAAACCCGTAAACCCCCATTTTCGACATGATGCCGGCCAGAACCATGCTCACCGGGACCGGGGCCGCGGCATAAGCCGGGGCCTGCCATGAGTGCAGGGGAAAGAGCGGCACCTTTACCCAAAGCCCGAGCATCACGGCGACAAAGATCACCGGGTAGAATCCACCGAGCTTGCTTTTTATGATTCCATCGATGGCAAGGCGACGCAGTTCGATAAAGTCGAAAGTGCCGGTGTGCAGGTAAAGGAAAAGCATGCCCAACAACATGGCCACCGACCCCAGAATAGTTAAAATGAAGAAGTTCAGGGCCGCTTTGTGACACTTGGCGCCGCCAAATAATTTTATCAGGAAAAAGGCGGGAACCAAAGCCGCCTCCCAGAATATGAACCAGTGGAAGAAATTGAGGGCGGTAAAGGCTCCATAGAGCGCTGTGACCTGGACGGACAGAAGGCTGAAGTAAGTTTTTTCCCTTCCCTCGATTCCCCGGGAAGCCAGGACAATAATGGGGGAAAGGATCGCCACCATCAGAACCAGCAACAGGTTCAAGCCGTCAAGCCCCACAAAATAATCGACCCCTATGGAAGGGATCCAAACCCGTTTTTCCACAAACTGCAGGCCTTTACTGGAGACGAATTGAAGGGCCAGGGATATGGTCAAAACGGATGAAAGAAGAGAACCGATCAGGGCGGTCAGCATGATCTGCCTTCGGTTGCGGGCGGGAGAAAAAACGATGAAGAGGGCCGCCAACAGGGGAATGAATGTGATGGTCGTAATCATTGCATACCCCATCTCAACGGGCAAAAACGAGGAAAAGGACGCCCAGGATCACCGCTCCCAAGGTGACAATGCGGAGATAGCCCTGAAGAAACCCGTTTTGAATTACAGTATTTAGTTGACCACTTTTATAAATGCGGTCGCAGACGCCGTCGAAGGAGATCTGGTCGATCAATTTTTGATCGACGGTCTTGGAGAAGAATCCACCCATTGCGGTCACCAATCCCCTTACCGTCTCGACCAGGAGATGGATGCCGGATTCAAGGAAAACGATCAGAACAGCCGAAGCGTTCCAAAGTCTGGCCACTGTAGCGGCGTACAGTTCATCGACAAAAAAACGGTTTTCCAACCAGGCATAAGGCGCGGGAAAGGAGCCCTTGATGGGATCGGTTTTTTCCAAACCCAATTGGGAACCGCCATAAACCAGAAGACCCAGGGCAATTCCTCCCAAGGCAATCACCCAACTGACAACCACCACGATCCGGGCCTGCTGGTCCACCGCAATTCCGGAAAGGTAAGTGAGAATGTGGTAGAACTCCTCACTGACAATCCCCATTGCCAGGGAAAAGATGGCCAGTATTACCAATGGGGCCGTCATCAAGGACGGGCTTGGGCGAATGGGGCCCTTCCCCCGGTAACCTCCCAGGAAAACGTAGCAGCACTGCCGGGTCATATAAAACGCCGTGAGCAGGGAGGCGGAGGCGCTGATCCAGAAGACGGCGCCATGGGCCGTCCAGGCGCTGAGCAATATTTGATCTTTACTGTAATACCCACTGGTGAAAGGAAAGGCGCAGAGAGCCAGCGTTCCGGCCAGGTAACAGATGCTCGATACCTTCATCCGGTTGAAAACTCCGCCCATCAAGCGAATGTCCTGTTCGTGGCCGCATCCATGAATGATGGAACCGGCCCCGAGGAATAGGAGGGCCTTAAAAAAAGCGTGGGTGAGGAGGTGGAAAATACCGATGGATACCCCTCCCTCACTCAGGGCCAGGCCCCCGGCTCCAAGGCCCACCATCATTAGACCCAGCTGACTGACGGTAGAGTATGCCAAAATGCGTTTGATGTCATATTGCCCAATGGCCACCAAAGCGGCAAAGAGCGCGGTGAGGGCGCCGACCCAGGCAACAATTTCCAGCACCGTTGCATCGGCCAGGAAAAGGGGAAAGGACCGAGCCACCAGGAAAACCCCCGCCGCCACCATGGTAGCTGCATGAATCAGGGCAGATACCGGGGTGGGACCCTCCATGGCATCGGGCAACCACACGTGGAGGGGCAGCTGCCCCGATTTGCCCACCGCGCCGATAAAGAGGAATAATGCGATCACCCCGGCGCCGTTTAAACCAAAGAGCACATCCTTGGAGGCGCTGAGGGCATTGATCTGCTCGCTCTCCAACAGGCCCTGCCCCCCATCGAACAGGAGAAAAGTAGAGGTGGCCTTAAAGGCCCAAAGCAACCCCAGAAGAAATCCCAGGTCGCCGATACGGGTGGTGATAAATGCTTTTTTCGCAGCGGCTGCGGCGCTGGGTTTTTGGAACCAGAACCCGATGAGAAGATAGGAGGCGAGTCCGACAATTTCCCAAAACATGAAAAGCAGCAGCAGGCTGTTGGACATGACCAACCCCAGCATACCCACCATAAAGAGGGAGAGGTAGCAGAAGAACCGCCTCATGCCCGGATCGTGGCTCATGTAACTGGTGGAATAGAGGAAAATCAAAAGGCCGACAAAGGTGACCATGGCCAGCATGGCGCCGGTCAGGGAATTGAGCACCACCCCGAACTCCAGGTTTACTCCGGCGACCTGAATCCAGGTAAAATTGGCGGTCAGGACGCCGGCATCCGGGCCCCAAGTCATGGCTAAGGCTCGGAGGGACAGCAGAAGCGAAGCCAACAGAGCCGCATTGGCAACCGCTGCGGCAAATTTGCCGGAGAGTTTGAAAAATCCCAGCCATACCGCTGCCATTAATGGAAAGAGCGGAATCCACCACAACCAATCCACTGAATGCGAAAAATCAAACAGGTTCATTCCTTCAGGTCCTGAATCGCCTCCAGATCGATCGTTTTGTAGTGGCGAAAGATAGCCAACACCAAGGCCAATCCAAGAGCCGCTTCGGTAGCGGCTATGGCGATGGCAAAGAGGGTGAACAACGGCCCGTACATGGGTAATGGATCAGAGCTGAAATGCCAGAAGGCAATCAAGTTGAGATTGGCCGAGTTCAGCATGATCTCCAGGCAGATCAGCATGATGATAATATGCCGCCGGGTCAGCGCGCCCACCAATCCGATGGAAAACAAAATGGCGGAAAGGATCAGGAAATGGTGGAGCGTTAATCCCATGGTCAGGTTTTGGGAAAACGGAGGCGATTTTCCGGAACGGTCTTCGCTTGGTCAACCTCACTGGCTCCGCTCGCCGCCACCACCGCGCCAATCAGGCCGGCCGTGAGCAAAAGGGCTATGACCCCGACAGAGGCGAAGTAGGGATCCATCAACACCAGCCCAAGTTGTTTCACGGATGGATTGAAATCGGAGAGCGGGGTTGGGGATTGGCCACCGGTTCGGGCAATGAGGGGCAATAGCACACCCACAAGCAAAGCGACTACGGCCAATCCGCCCCAAACCCAACCCCGGGAACGAACCGGGCGGTTGGGATCGCCCATCACATTGGTGGTGAGCATGATGGCGAAAAGCATGAGGATTCCCACCGAACCGATATAGACCAGCACCTGAACAGCAGCGATGAACTCGGCCAACAACAAGAGAAAGAGACCGGCCAGGGCGGAGAAGAACAACAATACGGAAAAAACTGCGTGAACGACATTGCGCAAAGTAATAGCCGAACTGGCCCCCAGGATGGCTATCAAAGCAAGCAGGTAAAAGGCGACACTCATTCCACAAGTTGGTAAACGCGTTTGCCTTGAATCATGGGGGACCGGTTAAGGCGACTGAGCGCTGTGGCGGCAAGTTGCAGGGCGCCGAAACCGAACAACCAACCGGCCAGCATGGCAATGGCCGTTCCCCATTGCCGTTCCAGGAAATGGTAAAAGCCCGCCACGAATATGTTGAGGATGGCCAAGGGGAAGAGAAACTTCCAGGCGTAGCCCATCAATTGGTCGACCCGGAGACGGGGAAGGGTGCCGCGTATCCAGATCATTACGGCAAAAAGACTGAAAAGCTTGAGGACAAACCAGGGAAGTCCGGCAAATACCGGCCCGTTCCAACCGCCCAGGAAGAGGGTCACGCCAATGCCGGCGATGGCAAAAGCGCTGATGTATTCACCCATGAAGAAGATGGCGTATTTAAACCCGCTGTATTCCGTGAGGTGGCCCGCAATGATTTCGGAATCCGCCTCGGGTAAATCGAAAGGGGAACGGTTGGCCTCGGCCAAGGCGGCGATAAAGAAGAAGATGAATCCCGCAAACCCCCAAGGTTTGAATACGTTCCAGCCGAGAATCCGGCCAAAAAATTCCTGGAGGATATTTCCGCTGCCTACCCAGGCGGAAATCTGTTGGGAGGCGACTATCTCCTGGGCATTGAGCGAACCTGCCATCATAATGACGGCGACAGCAGACAGGACCAGGGGAATTTCGTAGCTGATCATTTGCGCCACCGCACGCATTCCTCCGAGCAGGGAGTACTTGTTGCGGGAAGACCATCCCGCCATGAAAACCGCGATGGTGTTCAAGGAACTGATGGCAAAGAAAAAGATAATGGCGGAATCGAGAGGCAAGGCGTGGAGCCCATCCCCCAAGGGCAGAAAACCGACCCCGATCATGGCGGGAATCATCAACATGATAGGGGCCAAAAAATGGAAAAGCTTGTCCGATCGTTCCGGAACGATGTCCTCCTTGATCAACATTTTGATCCCGTCGGCAATCGGTTGAAGTAAGCCGAAAATGCCTACGCGATTTGGTCCGGGCCGGTTCTGGATGCGGGCCAGCCCCTTTCGTTCCAACCAGGTGGTAAAAGCGAAGGCTCCCATAAAAGACAAGGCCAGGGGCAACGTGCACAATAACAGGTGGACGACTAATTCGAGGGACGGGTAATCGCCGAAGAAGGCCTCTATCCACCGGCCGAGTTCCACCAGTCTGAGGTCGAAATAATTATTCACTTTTTTCGCGTCGAGGTAGTTTTTCCCGGGTGGCAGGGGTTTCCTTCAGGCGGGGTACCGGTTTGGCTTTGGCGGCCAACCGGGCTCTCTTTTTCTTTTCACGGGCCTTTTTCCTGGCCTCGGCCAAGGCGGTTTTGGCGGCGATGCGGTCGTCAGTCTCCCGTGCCTCCAGAGGGTGAATTTCGTGGTAGAAGGAATTGGACTTGAGAAGATCATCCCGGTTGAGCAGCAGGCCCTCGAAGCGGTTCTCGTTGGAGAGTTCGAAAGCGCTGTCCATGCGAATGGCTTCGTAAGGGCACACTTCGACACAGAGTTGACAGCTCATGCAGACGGATGAGTCGATGTCGAAAATCCGGGGGCGCAAGATGGGTTTTCCGTTTTCGTCCTTGTCCTTGATGATGTAAATGCATTGGGGCGGACAAGCTCTTTCGCACAGGGTGCAGGCGGTACAACGCATGCCGTCGACCGGGTCGTTGCCATCGTAGAGGAGGAAGGGAATGTTCCGGGTGAACTGGTTTATGGTGGCCTTTTCCTCGGGGTACTCGACGGTCGGAAGACGCTCCTTCCGGTAATAACTTTGGAAGAAGTTCTTGGCCGTAACCGCCATCCCTTTGAGAATACCTTTTCCTATCAAGCTCATAACGCTGCCGGGGAGAATCTCATCTCAGCGATCGACCTCCCCAAGCACGATGTCGATGCTCCCGAGAATGATCACGGCGTCTGCCACTTTATGTCCCAGGCACATATGGCGAAGAGCGGTGAGGTTGACGAAGGATGGCGGACGGACTTTAAAACGGTAAGGAATGGGAGTGCCGTCGGAGATGAGGTAAAAACCGAGTTCGCCCTTGGGGGCTTCGATCCGGCCATATGCCTCTCCCGGGGCAGGCCGGAAAATTTTGGGCGCCTTACCCATGATTTCACCTTCGGGCAAATCCCGGATGGCCTGTTTGAGAATTTTTACGCTTTGCCGCATCTCGAGCATGCGGACCATGAAGCGATCGTAACAATCCCCGTGCCCACCAATGGGAACTTTAAAATCGAAGCGGTCGTAGATGCCGTACTTGTCCACTTTGCGAATATCGTAGTTGACCCCGCTGGCCCGGAGCATGGGACCGGTGAGGCTGAAGTCGATGGCTTCCTCCCGGGTCAGTACCCCCACGTTTTGAGCACGGGCTATGATGATCTCGTTCTCGACCAAGAGGGTTTCATATTCGTCGAGAAAGGCGGGAAAGGCGTCGACAATTCGCTTGCACTCCCCCAACCAACCCTCGGGCAGATCGCAGCGAACACCTCCAAACCGGATGTAGTTTACCATCATGCGGGCGCCGCTGAGGACTTCGAAGAGATCGAGGATTTTCTCGCGTTCACGCAGGGCGTAAAGCAGGGGAGTTCCAAGGGCGCCCAAGTCGTTAATGAAGAATCCAATGAGCAGGCAGTGGTTGACCAGGCGAGTGAGTTCACCTACTATCACGCGAATGTATTCGGCCCTTTCGGGAACTTCGATTTCAATGAGTTTTTCAGCGCTCAGGGCAAAGGCCCAGTTATTGGTCATTCCACACAGGTAATCCAGGCGGTCGGTAAACGGCATGGACATGGGGTAGGTGATCTCTTCAGCGATTTTTTCGTGGTTTCGGTGCAGGTATCCGAATACCGGTTTCAGATCGACTACGGTTTCCCCATCGAGTTTCAGATCCATTCGGAAAACCCCGTGGGTGGAGGGGTGATGGGGCCCCATGGCCACCTCCAGAATATCGGCTCCCAGTTCGTCTTTGCTGAGGTGGTAGCCGCGGGGAGGCATGGTTTGGACGGGGCTCATGGCGATTGTCCCTTCAATTCCTCACGCCTTTCCCTGGCACGTTGTAGAACGTCCCCGTGAGGAGTGGGTTCGTATTCGTAGTCATTGGGAGGGACGTAATCTTTGCGCATCGGATAGTGTTGAAAACCCTCCCACATGAGGATCCGACGGAGATCAGGATGACCCGTAAAGCGAATACCAAAGAGGTCATAGACCTCCCGTTCCATTAATTCGGCCCCCCGATAATGGGGGGTGAGGGAAGCGACCACCGGGTTTTCCCTGGAAAGGACGCGCTGTTTCACAATGAAGGGTCCGGTTTTCTTTTCCATGGAATAGAAATGGTAGACCACCTCCATTTTTTCCGGCGACAGGCTGGTCTTGACCACCATTTTTCCCGCCTCGTTGCGGATTCTGGTTTTTACTTCTTTCTCGAGGTAATCGACGCCGGAAACACAACTGAGATAATCCAGGCGATAGGCGGGATCCTCCTTCAGCCAGGAAACCACCTCGGCCACTTTTTCCGGGGACAGGATGAGGCTTCCCGAAGATTCCTCCCATTCGAGCTCGGGAAACTGTCGGATTACACCTTGGTGGTCAATAGCGGCCATATTCCCAATCGTCGTCTCAAAAGTTCTAGCCCGCATATTGCATGAAATTCGTAACGAGCGAATGAAAATCGAGTGCTGGTGTGGGCTTCGCGCAGAGGCGCGAGTGAAGCTGGGTCGACACCCTGCAAAGTCGCGCATCCAGGGAGGGCCGCTCCAGTGCCGGGATTCCGGCGCGCAGTAGAAGATTCATGCAATATGCGGGCTGGTGGTCGGGTCGCCTATCCGGACGACCTCCCGGTGGGGCAACCGTCCTCTACATTGGGGTTTTTGGCCGGAGGAGTCCAAACTTCCGGGTTGAAGGGGGGAAACAGATCATCGCCCCTCAGTTCGGGCACCGGATAAACCCGCCTGCCTTCTCCATAGGCTGGATTGGTAATGTTTCTTCCCAGAGATTTTTGTCGTTTGATTATCTTCTGAAGCGTCATCAAGGAGTGAAGCAGGGCCTCCGGACGGGGTGGGCAGCCGGGAAGGTATACCTCGACGGGAATGTATCGGTCGATCCCCTTGAGCACATTGTATCCTTGTTTGAAGGGTCCCCCCGATATGGCGCAGGCCCCCATTGCGATGACATACTTGGGCTCGGGCATCTGATTGTAGATCCGCACCACTTGCGGGGCCATTTTTTTGGTCACCGTTCCCGATACGATCATGAGGTCGGACTGGCGGGGGGAAGGTCGAAACACCTCAGCTCCGAAACGCGCTATGTCGTGGCGCGACCCGGCGGTGCCTATCATCTCGATGGCGCAGCAGGCCAACCCGAATTGCAGGGGCCATACCGAATTGCTCCGGCTCCAATTATAGATCCAGTCGAGTGAGGAAAGAATAACTCCGGCTTTTGCCGTCGCCTCGGGGGAAAGGTCGACTTCTTTCTGATCTGACAAGTCGGGAGGTCTCATTGCATTATTTCCATTCCAGACAGCCTTTGAGCCACAAGTAAACCAAACTCTCGGCCATGATTAAAATAAATATGCCCATGGCCAGAAATCCGCCGAAACTCAGGTCGGTAAACGCGGTTGCCCATGGGTAAATAAAAACCGCCTCGATATCGAAAATGACAAAGACCAAGGCATAGAGGTAGTATTGCATCTTGAACTTTCCCCATGCTTCCCCAGTCGATTCCAACCCGCATTCGTAGGTTGCCTGCTTCAAGGCGCTCGGTTTCTTCGGGCAGATAAACCTCGCGATCAGGAGGGGGGTGCAGGCCAGGACCAAACCTGCCATGGCAAAGGCCATCAGGGTCATGTATTGGATCCAGATAGAGGACATGGCAAAAACGATAGAGAGCTGGTTGGAGGAGGGTCAAGCCTACGGCGCAAAGCGCCGAGTTTTCAGAGTTCAGAGTTCAGAGTTCAGTGACGCGAAGCGCCTCCTCTGTGGTTTCATTTTCGATCAAGATCACGATCAAGATCAAGATTAAGATTTTGCAGGGGACAGGAATGTCCCCTCTCCTTTATTCAATTCCTAATTCCTAATTCCTAATTGGCGCCCCCTGGCGCCTTTGTCCCTCTGTGCTCTCTGTGGTTTTTGAGCGCTTCAATAGCGAGTGAGGCTGCTCAGCGGTCCCGGATAAAGCCCCAGGAGCAGGATCAATAGAGCCAGGCCCCCCAGGGTTATTTTCCCAACCAAACCGAGCTCAGGCCACACCCTGGGCTGCGGGGATCGTTCATCTTCCAATCCAGGTAATTTCCAAATCCTGAAGGTGGCTTCCTTTATCCATCCGAAATAGTAGTAGATGGAGAGGACCACACCGATAACCGCTACCCCCAACAGTCCGTAAAGCTGCGCTTTGAATGCGGCGTAAAAGAGGAGGAATTTCCCGACAAATCCGGCCAGAGGCGGAATTCCGGCCAGGGAAGCCAGCCCCAGGGCCAAGACTCCCCCCAGAAAAGGATTTTCCCTGGATAAATTCTGATAAGCATCAATCGGCTGTATGTCGTCCCTACCCCCTTCCGATACGTGGGCCATGACGCCAAAGACAGAAAAGGTGGCCAAAAGATAAGTGACCAGGTAAAACACGATGGCATTCCGCGCCTCGGGTAAGGTAAACATGGCCACCACACCAATGAGAAGGTAGCCGGCGTGGGAAACCCCCGAAAGCCCCATGAGACGCTTCACGTTGCGCATGGTCAGGGCGGCAATATTGCCAAAGAGAATGGTCGCCATGGCAATGGCGCTGAGGACCGGAACCAGCAAATCGGCCATGGGCAGGAAGGGGCCGTTAACCAAAGCCACCAGGACGGCAAATCCTCCCGCCTTGGAAGAAACGGCCAGGGCAGCCGTCACCGGGGTGGGAGCTCCCTGGTAGACATCGGGAATCCAGATCTGGAAAGGAACCGTTCCAATCTTGAAGGCTATGCCCGCCACCACCAGCAAAACCCCTGTCCTGGCGACCAAATTGTCGCTGTTGAACTCCAAAAATTTGCCCAACTCGTCAAATTTCAAGGCATTGCGACCGCTACTCTCCAAACCGGAGCTCTCCGCAATACCATAGAGCAGCGCCATTCCCATGAGAAGGATGGCTGTACTCACCCCACCCAGAATCAGGTATTTCAGGCCGGCGGCCAATCCGTTGGACAGGTTGCGATTGTAACTGACCAGGACATAAAAACCAACCGTGACGGTCTCAAGGGCAACGAACAACATCACAAAATGATTGCTTTGGGCCAAAAGCATGAGCCCTGCGGTGACTAACAACCATATGGCATGAAATTCAGTCCCGGGCAGCGGGTTTTTCTTCAGGAAGATGCCACCCAGGTAGGTGACCAGAATCGAGCTTGCCAGAAAGAAGAAACGCATGATCTGCCCAAATTGGGAATGAAGCAGCATTCCGGAAAAGGTTTCCCGGTCGAGCCGATCATCGTTTCCGATAAGGGCGATCAAAGAGACCAGAACCAGTATGAGTTGCCCTATTATGGCCACTCGGGCCACCAGACCCCGGTCGATCCGCCGGCCTCCCAACACGTCGATGATCAACAGGCTCATGGCCAGGACCAACAAGCAGATCTCGGGAAGTATGGAACCCCATTGATGGGACGCGGTAAGGGCAAAATAATGGCTCCAATTCATTTCGACTTATTCCCTGTCGGGATCCTGTTCCTCTGCCTGGGAAACGACAGCGATTACAGGGGAAAAGTTGTCCTCCAGGGTCCTGTTCATCTCATCAGTGAAAAGGCGGGGCCAAAACCCGGTAAGGATCAAAGCCGCCAGTAACACCAGCGCCGGTAACTTTTCGGCGGTGGTAATATCTTTGACCACATTACTCTTCAGATAATCGGCAAAGGCTTCCGAGGGTGGACCGAAAAAAATCCGGGCGATGGCCCGCAAACCGTAAACCGCGGATATGATGAGGCCCAATGCAGCCATGACCACAAAGGGCACATGATAGTCCCACAGCGCCAAAAAAATGGCAAATTCACCCCAGAAATTGAGGAGGCCGGGCCCGGGCAGGGCCACACTGGCCAGTATCGCCGTGGAAAAAAGGGCGGCCAAGACCGGGGCCCGGCTGACCAACCCGCCCATATCTTCCATATTGAAGGTGTCAGTCCGGCGGTAGACCACATGACCGAGCAGAAACAACAAAGCCACCGTTAACCCATGTGCTACCATCAGGATCACCACCCCGCCGGCGCCAAGGACCGATAGACAGGCAACTCCCAAAAAACAGTAACCCATGTGCATCACCGAACTGTAGCCGATCATCTGTTTCAGGTCCCGTTGCGCCAGGGTGACAATACCGATGATCACCACGCTGCCAAGGGCCAGCCAGCACATTTCCTCCCTCCATTGGAGGGCGCCCAGTGGAACCAGGGGGAGCGCCACCTGGAGCAATCCATACAATCCAAATTTCTTTAAAACACCGGCGTGGAGCATCGCCACCGATGTAGGGGCTGCTCCATAACCTCGAGGCGCCCAGGAATAAAAGGGAAACAAGGATACCAGAATTCCGAAGCCAAAGAGCAATAAGGCGAAAATGATATCCTGTGCCTCACCATCGAGCGGAGCGTTGCCCAAAACCGATTTCAGCGTGATCATGTCAAAGGAATCAGCTCCGCTCTGAAAACAGATTGCGAGCAGTCCCACCAGGGAAATCATGGCCCCCAAGGTGAGGTAAATGGCGATTTCCATGGCGGCGATTTGGCGATCCCGTCCACCCCATACACCAATGCAGATAAAGGTCGGAATGAGAGCCAACTCGTGAAAGAAGTAGAAAAAGAAAACGTCCACCGAGGCGAAAATTCCCATCAATCCGGACTGCATGAACAGCAACAGCATCAGGTAGGGGCGCTGCGGCCGGGCCTCGCTTTGCATGGCGTAGCTTCCGGCGGCGCAACCCACGATTCCAGCCAAGACGAACAAGGGCATGGACAGACCGTTCAACCCCAGTTTGAGGGTTATGCCCAAGCCTTCCAGGCCCGTGTTGAATGAACACAGGTAATCGTATCCCGATGGGTCGATCGGTTGGAAATTCAACCACAAGACCAGAGCGGCCAAGGCGGGGAAAAAGAAACCTGTAGTGGCGAGGAACCGGACAGTCCTGAGGGAAAGATTTCGGCCCACAAGCAGAACCATGGCCATCGACAGCGGCAGGATTATCGCATTGAGAAGGAGAATATTGTAACTATTCATGCACTGTCTCCCTCCTCATAAAATCCCAAACGCGATAGCTCCCAAAAGGAGCACCCCGGCGGCAAACCAGTAGACATAAGCGTGTATGCTGCCCAGATGCAGCGAGCGGCCGAAAATTCCAAGCAGGCCCACCATCCCCGCCACCCCACGCACCATGAGGCCGTGGACGAGCAGCCGGTCCAGGAAAAAACTCAGCCCCTGGGAAAACGGATCCTGCACCTTTTTCACATACCAGTCGTAAGCATCATCGATATACAACCTTGCTGCCAAAGCTCTGAAAAGACCCGGCAGCTTGGCCTCCAAGGCATCCCTTCTCCTTTTGGGATTCCACACCGCCCAGGCAATCAGGATACCCCCCAAGGAAAAAAGAGATCCTGCCACGATCATGTTGGTCCCAAAGGAACTTCCCCCCGATGGAAGTCCGGGAATGACCGCCTCGAAGGAGTCGCCAAAGAACCAACCGTACCCTCCAATGGCGGAGAGCACACCCAGAACGAGCAGGGGAATGGTCATGGAAAGGCCGGTTTCCTCGGCGCGTTCGGCCTGGTGCGATCGGGGTCTTCCAAAAAAGGTCACCACGTAGAGCCTGCCCAGGTAGAGACCGGTCAAGGCGGCCGTGCCCAAAAGGATGATGTAGACGGAAAAATTTTCTTCCTGGGCCAAATGGAGGATGGTGTCCTTGCTGAAAAATCCGGACAAAAAGGGAAAACCTCCCATGGCCAAAAGCCCCAGGGTAAAGGTGGCAAAGGTCAGTTTCATCCTGCCGGACAAACCACCCAACCGGAAAATATTATGCTCATGTCCGCAAGCGTGGAGGATCGCCCCGGCATTCAAAAAGAGTAAGGCTTTTCCAAACCCGTGAGTAGTAAGGTGGAACATGGCCGCCGCTACCCCGGCAGTCACCACCACTTGGCCGCCCTCCCCCCGGGACCCGTCCTGTCCTCCCAACCCCAGAGCCGCCACCATGTAACCGAGCTGTGAAAGGGTGGAAAACGCCAAAATCCTCTTGATATCCTTCTGGCCGAACGCGACCAAGGCGGCAAATACCGCGGTTATGGTTCCAATCCACAGGATTACCTCCAACGCCCCCGGGGTCATGAGGAAATGAACCCGCGCGGTAAGATAAATCCCCGCCGCCACCATGGTCGCGGCATGGATCAAGGCGGAGATCGGGGTCGGACCCTCCATGGCATCAGGCAACCACACGTGGAGGGGCATTTGGGCGGATTTTCCCAGCACCCCGCAAAACAACAATAGCCCCAGGGTGGTGGAAAGCATCCCCGGTCGAGCTCCGGCTTTGGCCTCCAATTCCACCAGGTCGAAGGTCCCGAATTGCCCGTAGATATAAAGAATACCCAACAATAGACCAAAGTCCCCTACCCGGTTTACCACGAAAGCTTTTTTGGAAGCCGAAACGGCGGAGGGCCGGTCGTAGTAATGGTTGATCAGCATGTAGGAGCTGAATCCGACCAATTCCCAAAAAATAAAGAGCAAGGCCAGGTTGTCGGCCATGATGATTCCCGACATGGAGAACATGAAAAAGGATAGTCCGGCAAAAAACCGGGCTTTCCCCGGGTCGCCTTTCATGTATCCCAGGCTGAATACCTGTACCAGAAATCCCACCACGATCAGGACCAGCAACATGAGGGCGGCGAGGTCGTCGAAATTCGCCCCGACCTTGAAGGAAAAGCCCTCCCCCAGGGAGAA
The DNA here is from genome assembly GCA_965218995.1 of Opitutales bacterium. Taxonomy (GTDB): domain Bacteria; phylum Verrucomicrobiota; class Verrucomicrobiia; order Opitutales; family UBA2995; genus JAABVD01. Next base: position 392,625 of record CBDCML010000003.1, on the reverse strand, counting down.
CCAGGTATGGGTCCAGGAAAACCGAGCCCCCCCGTAGATCAAGAACAGCCCGAGAATGGAAAAAACAGCGCCCGAGATTACCGACAATAACGACGCCACCCGGTGCAGTTTGCGCAAGAAGCAGGCGATAATCCCCGCCGTGGCCAACGGCAGGAGCAATAGTATTTGGGATACGGCGGCGGCTTCCATCTCAGTTCTTCAAGGCGCCCAGTTCCTGGACGTAGACGGATCGGCGCTTGCGGAAGAGCGCCACCAGTATGGCCAACCCGACCGCCACCTCGGCCGCGGCCACCGTGATAATAAAGAAAACGAACAGGTTGCCGCCCATGGTTTCGGTAAAACGTGAAAACGCGACCAGGGCCAGGTTCACCGCGTTGAGCATCAACTCCAGGCACATGAAAAGTATCAGCGCATTGCGCCGAGTGAGAAGACCCACGAAACCAATGGCAAAAAGAAGGCCGCTCACCATGAGAAATTCATGGAGCCCCAAGGTCATTGCTCATGAGAGGCCTCCTCTTCCTCGGCAGATTCTCCCGTCCGCTTGCTGACATGGATCACCCCGAGCAAGGCTATCAGGAGCAGGACCCCGGCCATTTGAACCGGCAGCATGTAGGTAGTGAATAGTTCGACCCCGAAAGACCTCGTGCTTGCACCGACCCACACCGATTCCCTAAGGGTCGCCAAAGTAAAATGATCGCCCCGTTTAAACAGGACCAGGGCCCCGGCGACGAGCAACGCCCCCACCCCGATTCCCGCGACCAAACCCGGATAATGGGGCTTTCTGGAACGGGCCGCCTCCACGTCGAACAGCATGATGATAAACAAAAACAATACGATGACCGCTCCCGCGTATACTGCCAACTGCACCGCCGCCAGGAAATAGGCGCCCAGCAAAACAAAGAGAGCCCCTGTCCCGACAAAGGTAAGGATCAACAGCATGGCCGCATTTATGGGATTGCGGGTCAAAATGACCGTCCCGGCAGCCAAAAGCGTGGTGAGGGAGAACAGATAAAACAGAAAGTTGACCATGCCCGAATGAGCGCCTTGCTAAGGCCGCTTGGCAGCCTCCTCCGCCGCCTTTTTCTTGTCCCACTTAAAGTGGCTATCGGGCAGCGTTCCGCCCAGTTGGTACAGTTTTTCCTTATCGAAAACCAATGCTTCCCGGCTGTATCCGGAGATGGAAAATATATCCTGCAACCAGATTGCCTCCTCCGGACAAACCTCTTGGCAATACCCGCAGTAAATGCACCGCAACATATCGATTTCAAACTCCTCAGGTCCTTTTTCAACGTGGGCGTCCTCACGACCGGATTCCAGCGCGCGCGGCGTCATGCGAATGGCCCTGGGAGGACAGACAAACTCGCACAATTGGCAGGCCACACATTTCTCCCGTCCATTTGCATCCTTAACCAAAGTGGGAACCCCGCGGTAACCCTCGGGAATTTCCGGTCTTTCCTCGGGATACTGAAGGGTTACGGCCGGTCGAAAAAGGTTTCTCAAGGTAATCTTCAACCCGGTGAGGATCTGCGGCAGGTAGGTCTTTTCCAGCAGGGACAGGGGCCGTCTCTCCATCTTCTTTACAGCCATGGTTATTCCTTACATTCCATCCCAGATGGCCAAAAAAATGGCATATCCGATTACATTGAGCAGGGACAGGGGAAGCATCACGGTCCAGCCCAGTTTCATTATTTGATCGTAGCGGAACCGGGGCAGGGTCCAGCGCACCAACATGAAGAAGAAGACGACCAAAAAGGTCTTGGCGCAGAAGACCATTACCGATAACACCGCCCCGGTCATTCCACCGGAAAAATTCGACGCGATGAAGGGGAGGCGCCAACCGCCCAGGAAAAGAACGGTAAACACTCCCGAGCCCACCAAAATATGGGCGTATTCCGCCAGAAAGAAGAGCCCGAATTTGAAACTTCCATATTCCGTGCTGAACCCGGATACCAGTTCTGATTCCGATTCCGCCATGTCAAAGGGCAAGCGATTGGTTTCCGCAAAAATTGCAACCATAAAGAGCAAGGCGGAAACCGGCATCCAAAACACGTTCCAAATGTGTTCTTGCCCTTGCACCACGGCAAACAGGTTGAGGCCGGCTTGGGAACCCGGCGCATTGGACCACATGAATACCGGTAGGATGGAAAGCCCCAAAGCCAATTCATAGGAGATCATTTGGGCGGAAGAACGAATTCCACCCAGGAAGGGGTACTTGCTGTTCGAGGCCCATCCCGCCAGAATGACCCCGTAAACCCCCAGGGAAGCCACGGCTAATACGAAGAGGATGCCAATGTCCAAATCGGCCAGCACAATCGGTTGAGGAGCCCCATTGCGAACGATCTCACCGAAGGGCAACACGGAAATGGCGGTCACGGCGGGAATAAAGGCAGCCACCGGGGCCATAAAGTAGTAGACCTTGTTGACGTGATCGGGAACCGGATCTTCCTTCAAAAGCAATTTCAGGCCGTCGGCCAGAGGTTGAAAGAGTCCCAAGCGCGTCATGCCGGTGCCCAGGAGCGGAATCGCGCCGATTATGGGTAAAGCGGTCCGGTTCGGACCCACCCTGCCCTGAATCCAACCTGACACTTTTCGCTCTGCCAGAATTGCCAAGTTGGAGAGAGATAACAAGACGATGATGACGACGAACGCTTTTGCCGTAATCCAAAGGATATTGGAAGCCTCCATGTGTTATGCCCTGGCCTCCACGGATTCGGTTTCGGGTTCAAAGTGCAGGGAGGCGCCTTCGCAAAAGGGAAGGTTCCGAAAGGCCGAATCATCCAGGAGCACTCCGGTCTCGGGCAGGGTGTCGAAAGCAATACCCTCAAACCCTTTAAGCTCACTGGAGAGGACGGACCAGACCGCCTCGGGGGTCGCCAACCGGCCCTCATCGCTGTCCAGGAGGTTGAGCAACCGGGAAATCGTCACCAGGTCGTCCACCACTCCAAGGGGTCCCGGGATGGCTTGGAAAAATTTCTGCAAACGGAATTGCTGGTTGATGAATGTTCCCGATTTTTCGAAGACGGTGAGGGTGGGAATGACCACCGAGGCAGTCTCCGAAGTGCCATTGCTATGGCTGCCCAGATAGATCACCTCGACCTTTTCCAACTGGCCTCGGCCAATTCCCGCGGTGGTGAGATCCTCGTTGTGGACCACCACGGTATCCACCTCGCTCCGATTGATTTTTTCGGCCAAACCGGTCAGGTTGGCTCCGGGCAAAGTGTCGATAAATCCAAGGCAAAGCGCTCCTCGAACATTGGGATTGGCGTCATTGGAAATCAAAAATCCATCCCCTTCCCGGGTCCGGCTCACCAGGCAGTTGAGAACACTCCGGACCGCACGACTGAGCCCATTGAAGAGGAAGTGTTCCTCCACACTGCTCTGACCCGAGCCCACGAAAGCGACCTTTTCCCCTTGCAGTCGCTGGAGCGCCTCCGGAAGGGCCTCCTCCGGCCGAACCGGGAGACGGTTTACCCGATAATTGACCAGGCGGTTTTCCGCGTCGATCCTCTTGAACAGAGCCCGCCCGCTGTCCGACATCCAGGTGTCGTTCACCCCGTCGTTTCTCCGCGGAGTAATGCGATACACTTTCCCCTCCCTGCCGGCCACCAGGGTGTTCACGCCCACACTGCTTTCGGTGCAAATACTGGGGGTTTCCTTGAGAAACCAGACCCGCATCCTGAAGCGAAAATCCCGGCTGGTCAGGGCTCCGACCGGGCATATGTCGACCGTGTTGAGAGAGTAGTTGTTTTCCAACTGCTTTCCCGGATAACAGGCCAGGGTCGTGTAGGTTCCCCGATCGACAAATCCCAGAACATCGTCCTCCACCACCTCCTGGCAGAAGCGAACGCAACGCGAACATAGTATGCATCGCTCGTCATCCAGCATTACCCTCGGTCCCAAGACAGTGCGTTTCGGCTTGACCACCTTTTCCTCGATAAAGCGGCTGTAGCCCCTGCCGTAGTCGGTGGCGAATTCCTGCAAAAGGCATTCCCCCGCCTGATCGCAGATGGGACAATCGAGGGGGTGATTGATCAACAAGAACTCCAGGACGGCTTCCCGGCATTCCTTGACCTTGGCCGACTGGGTCTTCACGTGCATACCGGCGGTCAATCGCGTGGCACAGGCAATCACCGGGTTGGGGAAAAACATGATTTTGGGGGCGCCTTCCTCATCCGGAACAGGTTTACCCGATTCTCTATCGAATGCCGGCGTGCCCAATTCGACCAGACACATGCGACAGTTGCCCGACACACTCAATTTGGGATGATAACAGTAATGGGGAATCTCTTTTCCCATACCGGCCACCAAATCGATCAGGTTCGTTCCGGGAGGGCAAGTCACCTTCTCGCCGTCGATAAAAACGTCGATCCAGCTTTCGGCTCGTTTTCCCGCACTCATTTCTCAATCAATCTTTCCGAAAACGAATCCACACCGCAAGTGTTTGCCCTGGCCTTTGCTTCAAATTGATCCCGGAATTTACCGATGTAACTCTGCACCGGCCAAGTAATGGAATAGCCCATCGGACAAACGGTGCGGCCTCCGATGTTGCCGGCCAAGTCGTAAAGCAGGGCCACGTCTTCTTCCCTGGCCCCACCTGAGCACATGCGCGCAAGGATCTTTTGAGCCCAATAAGATCCCTCCCGGCAGGGAGTGCATTGCCCGCAGGTTTCGTGGGCGAAAAAGGCAATAATATTGGCCAAAGCTTCGATAATATTTACCGAGTCATCCAGCACAATCATCCCGGCTGAACCCGACATGGATCCCGCCGCCTGAATCCCGTCGAAATCGATTATGATATCATCGAAGGTTATGGCTCGGCCGTCGCGATTCCGGTAGTTGTCGTCGACTTTGAGAATTTTCATCGAAGCCCCTCCGGGGATGATTCCGGTAAACTTCCGGCCGGGCAGTGGTCCGTCGCAAAGATCGTAAAGCAACTCCTTCATGGTGAGGGTCTCTATCTCAAAATAGCCTGGGTTTTGCACTTTTCCGCTCACACACCAGATTCGCGTGCCCGTATTTCCGTGGCGACCGATCCCGGCGTAGGCCTCTCCTCCCAGGCGCACGATATGAACAACGTTACAAAGGGTCTCCACGTTGTTGACGATAGTCGGGCACTGGTAAAGGCCCAGAACGGCCGGGAAGTAGGGAGGCTTGATGCGTGGATAGGGGCGTTTGCCTTCCATCGATTCAATCAATCCGGTTTCTTCCCCGCAAATGTAGGCTCCGGCGCCCCTATGGACCACGATGTCACAGGAAAATCCACTGCGGCAAATGTCCTCCCCGACAAATCCCGCGGCCCGGGCCTCCTCGATGGCTCTTTGCAAAATCCTGGCCCCCAATGGCATCTCCTCGCGAATATAGATAAAAGCCTGTACCACGTCGTTGGCGTATGCCGCGATCATCATTCCTTCAATGACTTGGTGGGGGTCCTTATGCACCAGTTGCCGGTCCTTGAAGGTTCCCGGCTCGGATTCGTCGCAATTGCAAATCAGGTAAATCGGCTTTCTACTTTTCCGGTCCACCAGGCTCCATTTGAGCCCGCAGGAAAATCCCGCGCCACCCCGCCCGCGAAGCCCGGATTTCAAGACTTCCTGCCGCAAATCCTCCGGCTTTTGCTTCAGGGCCAGTTTGAGACCCTCGTAACCGCCGTGGGCCTGGTAGCTCGTAATACCGGTAGAGTAATACGCTTCATCCGCATGTTGCAGAAGGATCCTTCTTTCCGCCGTCATATGTTTTTCTTTTTAAGGGCCGATGCCCCCTCCTCGGCCCGGTCCTGAACCGTGTTGACCAAGGTCTCCAACGACCCCGGGCGGTTCAGGTTCTCGTAAAGGTCCTCGTCCACCAGCGCCACCGGACCCGCAGCACAGGCAGCCAGGCATTCGGCATACTCCAGCGTTAGCGAACCGTCATCCTTGCTTTGCCCCATCTTGCAATTCAGCGCGGTTTCCAACTGATCCCCAACCTTGTAAGCGCCCATCAAGGCGCAAGGCAGGGTGCGGCAGAGGCGCACGTGCGTTTTGCCCAGTTTCTCCCGACGGTAGTGAGGATAAAAGGTAACCAACTCCAGAACTTTTATCGGTTGGATCTCCAGTTTATGAGCCACCCATTCGATCGCTTCATTGGACAGGAAACCACGCTCCTCCTGGATGAGGTGCAACAGGGTCATAACGGCGCTTTGCTTCCGCGGATAATTCGCAATCGCCGTTTCGATTCTTTGAAGGGTATTCGGTGACAACTTCATGCAGGCCTCGCCTATCCCCCTTACCGGTCGCATTCACCCATGACAAAATCCAGACTTCCCAATATGACGACCACATCGGATAACATGGCCCCAACACAAACCTTGGGCAGGATGCTCAGGTTGCAGAAGGAAGGCCCGCGAATTTTAAGGCGATAGGGCACACCGCCACCCTTGGAATGGATAAAAAACCCCAGGGCGCCCTTCGGATTTTCCGCTTCAAAGTAAACTTCTCCGGGCGGAATCTGCGGGCCCTGTGTCGTTATCATGAAATTTTGGATCAGCTCCTCCATCCTGGTCATGACCCGTTCCTTGGGCGGGAGGAAAATGCGCTTGGCCTCTTCGGCATAATACGGACCATCCGGCATTTTCTCTATGACTTGTCGCACGATACCGGCGCTTTGCCGAATTTCTTCCACGCGCACCCTGTAACGGTCGTAGCTATCCCCTACTCCACCCACCGGGAGGTCGAATTCATAATTTTGGTATCCACAGTAGGGCCTGTCCTTGCGCAAATCCAGCGGAACGCCCGAGGCGCGCAGATTCGGCCCGGTCAAACCATAGGCCAGTGCATCCTCTGCCGAGATGACCCCCACCTCCCGGGTGCGGTCGACAAAGATGCGATTGCGGGTGAGCAGGGCATCCACCTCGTCGACCAGGGGAATCAGGTTGCTTATGAACCTGTTTACTTCTCCCAGCCAACCCTCGGGCAGGTCCCGGGCCAACCCCCCGATTCGCGTATAACTGGTGGTCAACCGGGCCCCGGTCAGCTTCTCAAACAAAGTGTAGAGTTTTTCCCGCTCGGTGAACGTATACATGAAAACGCTCATAGCTCCCGTGTCCATGGCGTAAACGCCCAAACCCAACAGGTGGGCGGAAATGCGAGCCAGCTCGCAGGTGATTACCCGAATGGCCTGGCAACGCGGGGGAACCTCCAGATGGGCCAGTTTTTCCACCGCCAGGGCGAAGGCCACGTTGTTGGCTAAAGGAGCCAGATAATCCAACCGGTCCGTATAGGGAATAAACTGGTTGTAGGTCATGTTCTCGGCGATCTTTTCATCGCCGCGATGAAGATACCCCAGATCCGGATCGCACTTGGTGACGACTTCTCCATCCAACTCCAGCTTCAACCGCAGCACCCCATGGGTACTGGGATGGGAAGGCCCCATATTCAGGCTCATCTTCTCCGGACCCAGATCCTGCTCGAAGGCGGATGCGCGGCTGCGGACATCGCCCACCGAAATTTGGTGGGTTGCCATGGCTATTGGGGCTTCTCCTTGTCTTCGTTCCAGCTCTCGTCCGCCCCGCGGGGTTCGCTTCTGCTCATGATGCCACTTTGCTGGCTGGCGGCAAATGGCCCCCCCTCCATGGGAGCGGGGATCACGCGAGTCCCGGTTTCCCGGCGGATCTCTTCATCGGGCAATTCGGTATCGTGGCCGGCCAGGGGAAATTCCTTGCGCAGAGGATGCCAAGCATATCCCTCCCACATCAGAATCCGGCGCAGATCCGGGTGATTCTCAAACTCGACCCCGAACATGTCATAGGCCTCGCGTTCGTGCCAATCCGCCGCCGGCCACAAACCTGTCAGGGATGGCGCCCTGGGATGCTCATCGTCTTTCAATGCGACGACGACGCGCAAGTAACGATGACCGGTCGATGAATAGAAATGATAAACGGCGCTGAAACGGGGGGATGACTTGAACCAATCGACGCAAGTGATATCCGACAACAAGTCGAAGCCGTTCCGGTCCCTCAAGGCGCCGGCCAGTTCGAGCAAATTTTCCACCGGGCAATCGACCGATGGATGGTCGGAACTGGGGCGAGGAGTGAGGAAAGGAAAAGAGCCGGTTAGTCGGGATAAAAAGGGGTCTTCCATGGCAATCGGATCATGCGGGAAGCAGATTTTTGGCGGAAGGTTCAGTAGCGATTTTGCGTTGTAGTTGAATAAAGGCATCCAACAGGGCTTCGGGTCGCGGGGGACAACCGCTCACGTAGACATCGACCGGTAGAATGCGGTCCACACCCTGCATGGTGGCATAGCTCCGATACATGCCTCCGGTGGAGGCACAAGCCCCCATGGCAATCACCCATTTGGGTTCGGCCATCTGGTCGTAAATCCGCCGAACCGCCGGAGCCATCTTATACGTCACCGTACCGGCCACGATCATGCAGTCCGATTGCCGGGGAGAAAAGCGCATCACCTCGGAGCCAAATCGACTGATGTCGAAGCGCGAGGCGCCAACGGCCATCAACTCGATTCCACAACAGGCCAAACCCATGGGCATGGGCCAAATGGAATGGCCTCGCACCCAGTTGATGGCGGCATCGAGACGACTGGTGACAACCCCTCCTTCCACCCTTGAATCGTAGCCAATTTCCTCACCCGGTATAGTCATGGTAACAGATGGCTAAATTACCTGGGGGGTCGGAAACCGTTCAAGAAAAATACGCGGAAAAGGAAGGGGTCATGACGTAAAAATTTATTCCTTACAGGGTCAGTTGCCTTGTAAAAGTGTATGAAGTACAACGTCGGGGTCATTCCTTGCAATCGATTCTGCTGAAAAACCCCCCTCATGATTGGGGTCTTTGAGCACGGAGTTCGGTGAGAGGTTGAGGGGGCGCACAGCGGATCAGATGCAACTCCCCTCTATCGAGCAATTCCCAGTGGACTTGCTCGCCTTTGTGCATGCCCAGGGCCGCAGCCAGGGGAACGGGAATATGGACATACAAGCGCTCCTTCTGCCCTTTGGATCGAACCGCTTGCAATTTCATTGGATAATTTGCTCGCCTTTTCATTAACTAGTTTTTAAACTAGCTGTAGATCCTTTTGTTGTCAACTTATCCTTACCTCAACCATGAGTCTGCCTAAAGCTAAGGTCCAAAGCAGTTTTTTTGATGTGTCGGTGTTAATGGAGGATTTCTTCGATCCATCCAACCGTTATCGGCTCTTTCGCGAGAAGATTTTGCCCGTCCTGCAGGCCAAGCGCGAGCAACTGTGCGCGTTGTATTGTCAGGATAATGGGCGCCCTGCGGTGGAGCCGGTGCTGGTGTTGGGGGTGAGCCTTTTGCAATTCATCGAAAAGTTGCCGGACAGAAAAGCCTTGGAGCATGTAGATATGCATCTGGGCTGGAAGTATGCTTTGGACCTGGAGGTTGATGAAAAGGGGTTCCATCCCACCACCCTGGTGAAGTTCCGCCAACGCTTGGTTGATGGGGGGATGCAGAGGGTTGGATTTGATGCCATTCTCGATGCCTTGGGGGCGGAGGGGCTGGTACGCAAGGGTGGCCGACAACGGCTCGACTCGACCCATGTTTTTGGATGCGTGGCCAAGATGAGCTATCTGGAATGTATGCGCGAAACCCTTCGCCTTTTCATCGAGCAGGTAGGCCTTTGGGGATTAGCCGAGTCATTGGACAATTACCGGCAGTATCGCGAGCGATACTGTGAAAGTGAGTTGCCCTGGCACCGGCTGAGCAAAGAGAAGGTGGCCAAGCAAGCCGAGAGGACCGGCCGCGATGTCCTGGTCGTGCTCGAATGGCTGGGCCGACAACCGTCCAAGATCCGCCATCACGCCAAAGCGCTGTTGTTGAAGCGGGTTTTTGAGGAGCAGTATGAGGTGTGCGGTGAAAAGCTCACGGTGCGCAAGCGCCAGAAAAGCGGCACGGTACGAAACCCCCATGATGCGGAGGCGCAATGGAGTGCGAAGGATTCGGCTAAAACCAAAACCTGGATCGGTTACAAGGCTCAAGTGGCCGAGAGCGTGCCGGACTGTGATAAGCCCAAGAAAAAGGGAGAACCGACCGAGCAATTTTTGCTGGAGGTCACCACCACTGAAGCCATTACGAGTGATTTTGAGGGCATGCAACGGGTGCTAAAAGCACAGGCGCAGCATCATGATAATGTTCCTTGCGAACTCTACGTTGATGCTGGTTACGTCAGCGATGACACCCTGGCCGAGGCCAAGCAACAAGAACGCGAACTGGTGGGACCGGCGCGCCCTCCGGGCAATGCGAACAAAACCATCTTCGATGCGACCGAGTTTGATGTCGATGTCGCTCGGCGCCGGGCCATCTGCCCAGCGGGTCATACCAGCAAACAATGCAGTTTGATCAATGACAGTCACCAGGACAGAGTTTATCTGCGCTTCGAATGGGGCAGCTTATGCGACACCTGTTGCCTGCAAAAGCAATGTACCAAGCGCCAAGACGGCCGGCGGCATTTGAGCGTGGGCCTGCACCACGATCTGCTTCAGCAACGCCGCCGGGAGATGAAAACGGATGCCTTCAAGCTCAAGATGCATCGGCGCGCCGCGATTGAGGGCAGCATCAGTGAGTTGACCCGACAGGGGGCTCGCCGCACCCGCTACCGAGGGTTGGCCAAGACCGCCTTGGCCAATTATCTGCAGGGTGCAGCGGTTAACATCAACCGTTGGCTCCGGCTTGTGCAGTGGCAGTGCCGAGAACCGATAAAAGCGGCCTAGAGCCGGCTTTTTGGACTTCCGAAGGTCCTTTTGGGATGGTAGAGTGGCTCAAAAGCGGCGGGATTGCCTTGCTGCGCCCTTCTGTGAAGAAAATGGCCCGATCCAACGGCAAGGGCCGATGGAAATTGGTCGCCGTCATGCAATCTAACTGCCAACAGAATAAGGGGGTTTATCAGCAGAATCGCAATCTTGACGGAGCGTAGCGGAGTCAACTGATTCAAGGTTTGACCCCTTCCTGCCAGATAACCCCCTTGCACCGTCCAAAATTCCTAATTCCTAATTCTTCATTCCTAATTGGCGCCTCTGGCGCCTCTGTGCCTTTGGCGCTTTCCCTTCCTTCACTTGAGCAAGGCCACGCTCTTCACCTGGGCGAACACATTCTTTCCCGGTTCCAAGCCCAGATCGCTGGCCGACTTGGCCGTGATGCAACTCAATATGAGACCATCCCCCACCCGGAGGCGAACGAACACCAGGGCTTTACCTTCCGGGCGCATCGCATCGACGGTGGCGGGAAAAATATTCAATATGCTGGTTTCAGCCGGAGGGGACAGGGTAAGGCTCACGTCTCGGGCCGCCACCCGCAAACGAATGGAACGACCCGATGGAAAGTCGGCCCCGACCACGGTAAACCTCCCTACCGCCGAATCTACCATGGTTAAATGATGGTTCTCCTCAAACCCGGCCACTTCCCCCTCGATCAGCGCCGCAGCCTCACCTCCCTGAGCCAGGGGAAGGTCCAACCGGGTCATGAGCTGGCCAATCTTCCCCGCCGCTTCGACCCGACCTTCCTTCAACAAGACCAAATGGTCGGCCAATCGGGCCACTTCATCCGAGGAGTGGCTGACGTAGATGACCGGGATATCCAGTTCGCGGTGAAGGGCCTCGAGGTAGGGGAAAATCTCAACTTTGCGGGGTCGATCCAAAGAGGAAAGCGGTTCGTCCATGAGCAAAAGTCGGGGACTGGCGGCCAGGGCCCGGGCCATGGCTACCCGCTGGCGTTCACCACCGGATAAGGAGTCGGGCCTTCTCTCCAGCAATCCCCCTAGGCCCAGGAGTTCAATCCATTTCCTCAGCGAAACCCGAGGGTTCTTTCGCCCAACCCGTTTCCGGCCATATTCCAGGTTTCCCCGCACGTCGAGATGCTCAAACAAACTTGGCTCCTGAAAGACAAAGCCCAGAGCACGCAGATGGGTGGGAACAAATCGAGACCCATCCTGCCACACCTCCTCACCCATCCTGATAAATCCCCCTTCAGGGCGATCCAATCCGGCGATGGCCCGCAACAGGGTTGTTTTCCCACTACCGGAGGGACCAAAAATCCCCGTCACCCCTCGTTGGGGAATCTTCAAATCGACAGCCAATCTGAACCGGCCGAGCCGCACCTGGAATCGAGCCTCCAAACTCATGGTTGCACACTCCGAAATCGACGGTTAAAAGCGTAGACCGCCACCAACAGGGCAAAGGAAATGATCAACAGGATGGCGGACAAAGCATAAGCCTGACCATATTGCAGCGCCTCGACGTGATCGTAGAGGGCGATGGAAACGACCTGGGTCTTCCCGGGGATATTTCCCCCGATCATCAACACGACCCCGAATTCACCTACGGTGTGGGCAAATCCCAAAACAGCCGCCGTAAAAAATCCCGGTTTGGCCAAGGGAAGGGCCACGGTGAAAAACCGGTCCAGGGGGGAGGCCCCCAAAGTTGCGGCAACTTCCAAAGGACGTCGCCCTACCGCGCTAAAGGCATTCTGAAGAGGCTGCACCACGAATGGCATGGAATAAATGACCGAACCGATGACCAAACCCGTGAAGGTAAAGGCCAGCGATCTTCCCCCCAGCCATTCCATCAGGGGGCCAAGGGGCCCTCGCGCACCCAAGACCACCAGAAGGTAAAACCCCAATACCGTGGGTGGCAGGACCAAAGGCAACGCAACCAACGCCTCAAGCAAAAACTTGTAGCGCCACCGCGTCCTCCCCAACCACCAAGCCAGCGGGGTTCCCGTCACCAACAGGATCAGGGTGGAGACGAGGGCCAGCCTCAGGGTAAGGCCCAAGGCGATAAGATCGGATGCGCTCAACATTAGGGAACGGGCACATCGTATCCGTAGGAGCATATGATCTTCAACCCTGCTTCGCTGCGGATAAATGCCAAAAATTCACGGCCCGAAACTTTTTCCTTCAATAAAACGGCCTGTTGCAAAATGGGCCCGTAAAGCTGCCCGGGCGCTTCCCAATGTGAGCCCTTTGAGCCGACGCCCAAACCGTGCAATTGAGATCGGGCTACAAATCCCAACTCGGCATTTCCGCTTTTGACGTATTGGAAAGCCTGACTGATGTTCTCCCCGCGCACGATGCGGCCAGTTAAATCCGACCACAGATCCAGCCCTTGCAAAATTTCCCGGGCGGCGCGCCCGTAGGGGGCGTGCCGGGGATTGGCAATGGCCAAAAAGCGAAAATTCCCGCCCTTTAAAACCGCTCCCTCCCCGTCGACAAAACCGGGTTGGGGACTCCACAAAACCAGCTTTCCCACGGCATAGGTAAATCGGCTGCCGGGCCGGACCATCCCTCTCCTCTCCAGTTCCTCGGGTCGGCGAACATCGGCTGCCAAAAAAACGTCGTAGGGGGCTCCGTGCATGATTTGCGCGAAATGCTTTCCAGTGGACCCCGGGATTACCCTTACCCGATGGCCTGAAGCCGCCTCGAATTCCATTACAATCGATCCGATGGCCGCACTGAAATTACTCGCCACCGCCACCTGTAATTCCTCCGCATTGGCCTGCTCAAGAAAAAGGCAAAGGATCACTGCAACCCAATGCGCCAATATAACTGGTTTCTGGTTTCTGGTTTCTGGATTCTGGACCATGGCCTCAGCTCTTCTGTGCCTTTTGTGGCTATTTTCCATCCGTGCCTATCCGTGAAATCCGTGGTCAATTCCTAATTAAACATTCTCTGCTCTTTTATCGTCCCTCTGTGCTCTCTGTTTCCTCTGTGGTTCATTCCCTTCTCCAAGTCGTTGATTTTTCGATCAAGATCACGATCACGATGATTTACTTCGTGACCCTTCGTGTCCTTCGTGGATCCAATTCCCATTCAGCCTTCAGCCTTTCTCCCCCCTTTGTGCCTCTGTGCCTCTGTGCCTCTGTGCCTTTGTGCCTCTCTCCCATTCCTGATTCTCTCTCTTTCTTGGGGGACAGGAATGTCCCCCCTCCGTTATTTGAATCCGTGCCTATCCGCGTCTTCTGCGGTTTTGCCTCTCTCTCCCCCATTCCTAATTCCTAATTCCTAATTCCTAATTGGCGCCAACGGCGCCTCCATCCGTGCCTATCCGTGAAATCCGTGGTCAATTCCTAATTCGCGCCTTTGGCGCCCCCTGGCGCCTTCGTTCCTTCCAACCTCGCATTGGAAAAATCCCGCATCATCTTTTGTATCCGCACCGGATCCGTCATCTTCAGAGCGTCTGCGGCCAAAGCCTTGGATTCTCCCACCGATAATTGGCGAATGAGATACTTGATGGAGGGGACCGAATTCGGCGATACGCTTATCGAGCGCAATCCCAGGCCGATCAGCAGAGCCAGGAAAACGGGATCCCCCGCCATTTCCCCGCATATACTCACGGGATGATTTTTCGCCATGGACTGTTCTACGACCTGGCGCAATACCCGCAACAATGCGGGATGACCGGGTTCATACAAATGGGCCACGTTTTCATTGCCCCGGTCGACCGCCAATAGATACTGCATCAGGTCATTGGTCCCTATGCTGAAAAAGTCGCAATGATCGGCCAGATGGTCGCATATGTGGGCGGCCGATGGAACTTCAATCATGATTCCCACCTTCACCCCGGGATCGAATTCAACCATTGACTCGGTGAGCTTCCCCTTCACTTCCTGGAGCAATCGGTTGGCGATTTCCAGTTCCTCTATCCCACTGACCATGGGAAACATGATCCTCAAGTTCCCGTAGGCGCTGGCCCGGAGCATGGCGCTCAGTTGATCCTTGAAAATTTCCGGATAGAGAAGGCTGAAACGAATGGCTCGACACCCCAAAAACGGATTATCCTCCGGATCGAGAAGATCCCTTCTTTGCAGTACTTTGTCCCCACCCAAATCGTAGGTGCGCAAAATGACGGGAGCGGGTTTCAAAGCCTCAACCGCTTCTCTATAGGCCACGAATTGCTCCTCCTCGGTGGGAAAACTGCCTCCCTTGAGAAACAGATACTCGGTGCGATAAAGTCCTATCCCTTCCGCCCCGGTTTCCCGCACCCGCGGAATCTCATTGTTGCCCTCGATGTTGGCCATCACCTCGATTTGGTGGCCATCCCGCGTCACGGCTGGTTCCCGGGAGAGCTTTAAAAACTCCTGCTCCCTGATCTCACGGAGCTTATTCTCCTCGCCATAACGAAACAGGGTTTCCTTCCTGGGATGGACGATCAGGACGCCTTCAAAACCGTCCAGGATGACCTCATCGCCATTTTGCAAGGTCTTCAGAATACCGTGTACGCCCACCACCGCCGGAACACCGGCCGCCTTCGCCATTATCACCACGTGGCTGGTCTGACTACCGGCTTCGGTAACGAAACCTTGTAAATATCTATGAGGCACCGCGGCCGCCTTTGAAGGGGTTAAATCGTGCGCCACCACGATCCGCCTCTCCTGGATGGTTCCCAGGGTCCCGGGAGCCTCGCCGATCAGATTGTGGAGAATGCGGCGGGACACATCCTTGATGTCGTTCAACCGCTCTTTGATAAATTCGTCATCGATTTTCTGGAAGGCGGCGATGTATTTTTGACTGATAGTGAGGAAGGCGTGCTCGACGTTGCGACGGCTGGTTTCCACTTCCTCAATCGTTTCATCAATCAGGGCGGGGTCCTCCAAAACGACCAGATGGGCATCAAAAATCTGGGCTTCCTCTTCCCCAAGCCAATCCGCTACCTGCTGGCGGATTTGGGAGATTTCCTGCCACGTTTTCAGCAGGGCCTGATCGAAGCGGCTGATCTCCCCTTCAACCGCTCTTTCTTCAATGGCATAGTTAGGAACGTAGATATCGTCCTCCACATCCAGGAATATGGTGCCGAAGGCCACACCCGGCGCGGCAGGAATACCCCTGTAAATCTTTTCTATTTCTGTCCCCGAAGGCATTTGAGTATTGGATGTTGGCAGGTAAACCTCCACCTGCAAAAGAATGGGCCAAGGCTAATGCGAACCCTCTCCAAACTTCAAGAATCTAAATCCCATCCAAATAAACCACGGATTTGCCGGATCGGCCCGGATTGGGATTTCAGGGATTTGGCGCGGAAGATCGCCCAGCGAATCGGCCTCGGAGACCCGTGACCGGTATGCCTCTGTCGCAACGACGGAAATTCAGATAAAAATGAAGGAGGCAGGTTTCCCGATGCGATCGGAAATAAAGCTGTTCGCCGGGAACGACCAAAAGCTTGCCAGCGGTCCTGCAGTGGGAAAAAGTGAGGCCTTTGTTGAGTGGCTCAAGTCGCGTGTAGACCGGAAATTCGTCGCGATTGATATGGAATCGGCGGGTGTCTACGAAGCAGCGACCATTCGCTCTAATCCACCCCGAGTACTTGCAATCCGTGGAATCTCCGATTTCGCGGACAAGAGGAAGAAGCTAATCGAAGATGGAACCAAAGGACAGTTTCGAACAGTTGCTGCTAAGAACGCATTCTCGTTGTTACTTCGGGGAATCGAGGCTGGTTTCTTCAATCCAGAGAGAACCTCAAAGAAGGGCGGCACCAAAAAAGACAAAGATAGAGAGTGGGATCGAATTCACCTGTTGTCAGGTGAGTGGCTAAATCAAATTCACACGACGCTTCCGAATGGCCTTAAATTACCTCGAGCCGAAGAAACCCTCGCACTGCAAAATTCCTATGAAGAGGGCTTCGGTGGGCATGTTTTAGGTGAGAGTGGATCCGGGAAAAGCGCCCTCTTGAAGGCACTGGCCAGCAAAATTGCAGAAGAGGGATCAGAGGTAGTCTGGATTAAGGCGGATCGCTTCTCCGAACTGCAAATGGAATTCCCAAATTTCGCCGAGATCCTAATCAATACACATCGTTCTTCAGGCCTTCTCGTTGTTGATGCACTTGAGAACTGCTACACGCCAAATGAAATAGACACAATCGGCCGGTTTTTAGCTGAAATCTCTCGATCAGAGGAAAGCAAATGGAAAGCTTTTATTTCCTGCCAGACGCCTAGCTGGTTGGGAGTTTCAACTCATCTAATGAGGTCATTGGGTGGGCACGAAGTTCTCGCCGAGCGAATCGAATGCGGTCCTCTTTCCAGCAGTGACTTTAATTTGGTCCGAGCAAATGTTCCAGCGATCGAGAAACTCGCTCGGCAAACTCGTCTGGTGCAATTCCTAAGATTGTTAAAAATGCTCGACCTCCTCCTACGTAATGAATCCAATCTCGACCGTCCGTTTATAGGTGAACCAGACGTTGTTGAGTGGTGGTGGGATGAACAGGTCAAATGTGGAAAAGAATTTTCGGTCGAAGAAGGGATTGTCCGAAAACTAGCCATTCACTTAGCCGACGCACTCACAAGTGAGGCGTCGCCCGATGTCGTGAAACGCGACCATGAAGCCATAAATTCACTGATCAAAAAGCAGATATTATCCCGCACCAAAGATGGCCGAATTCGCTTTGATCACGATCTCCTCGCCGATTGGGCTCGGGTGATGCACCTGCGTTCCCTGGGCCCCGATGTTCTCGAATTCATGCGAGAACATTCTGAGAACCCTCCTTGGTTGAGGGCCGTGCGGCTATTTTCTCAACATCTTCTTGAGCGGACATCTGAGCACGACCGATGGCAATCAATCGTGGATTCATGCAGGGTTGTTCCTCCAGAGCAGAAGGAACCAACATCTCACGACCTTCAGATCCTCGACACTTGGCTTGAAGGAATCGCTTACTGTAGTGAACCAGCTGCATTGCTCGAACAGAATCGAGAACAATTGTTTAGGGACAATGGGTGGCTGTTGGAACGGCTACTCTGTCGTCTGCTGCATAACGCAACTGTTCCAGATCCTGTCGTCAAAAACCAAATTCGACAAATCGATCCAGACACCGCTGATTATGTTACGCGACACTACCGATTGCCCATCGTGAGCCTTTGGCAGCCATTCGTTTCGTTCCTGATTGCAAATCCAGAGGAAGCTACGGAATTTCTTCCCGTGACCCTTGCTAAACTGGCACTCATGTGGGGACAATTGGAGGAATATCTTGGGATCAATTGGCGTCCGTTCGCAGAGTTAATCCTTCTCAATGGAGAAAAGGAATTGAAACGCGAGGTGGCAGGCGCATATCCCCATTATTTCGGAGTCGGTTCATTGGTTAGCGGAAACAACTCCCGGGTTAAGATATACTCCGCCGCGATCAGGGCGGCGAGTCAAAACCCTGATCGTGCAGCGACACTCGCATTGAAGGCTGCAGGTCGGAAAGAATGGGATGAAAATGATCTGGAGGCTTTAGCCAATGATGGCTGGCGGGGGAATTGGCATGAAGGGCCCTTCTCTGGAAATCGCGGAAGCTATGTGATCCATCCTGTAGAAGCTTGGCCCGAGGGCCCTCGCCGATCCACTAGTCGAGACTTTTACCAAGCTTGGTTCGAAGAGAACGTGTCGATTCATCTCTTTAGAAAATTCCCAGACATCGCCTGTGAAGTTACGCTGGCTTTTTTGATTGAATGGCCGAAAAGAGAGATTCGCATGCCGAGTAAAGTCATTGGGATTGATCGCCACGGATTTCGATTTGAACCAGCCCATCTAAAGTCCGCCTTTTGGACGGAGGGGCCCTTTATCAGGTATCTCAGATGCGACTGGCGTCCAACGGTCGAACTTGTAGTTCGACTTGTTAACTTTGCAACGGATCGATACGAGGAATGGTGGATCCTTTCGCCACGAGTTGAACCGATAACGATTAATACTCCCGATGGTAAGCGAGTTTGGAAAGGAAACCATCAAGTATTCGCCTGGAATCGGTATCACATGAATACACCTAAGGTAATCACGTGTGCGCTGATGGCTCTAGAGAAATGGTTTGATGAAAGAATCGAAGCGGATGAGTCCGTAACCAATGCCATTGAGCTTATGTTTCGTAAAGGGAGATCTCTCGCCCTAGCCGGAGTTCTCATATCTATTGGAAAACGCCACCCGGCTCTCTTTACAATGGCTTTGAAGCCGCTTCTATTCGTCCGAGAACTTTACAACCTAGATTTCACCGCCGTTCAACAATACAATGGCCTTGGAACGTGGTCCCTGGGAGACGTCGAGTTCATATCAAAAATGAAGCACGAATGGGATAATCTTCCTGGCCGGAAAACATGTTTGAAGGACGAGTGTCGGAACTGGATGCTTACGAGACCAGAATTTGAGACAGAATTTGCAGAAGTATCCTCCTCATTTAGCAAGGAGGCTGGGATGCTTCCCGAGGAGACCACCGAGCGCGAAACCCTGCTTCGCTTGGCTGCCGAGCTTAATCCGAAACTCTGGACTCGCAGAGAATTGAAGGACGGTCGAATTGAGTTTTTTAATAAGAAGCTTAGTGAGTTGCATGACATCGAAGGAGATAAGGACAAACGTCTTCGCCTAGGATTTTTGGGCATTCCTCGGCAGTGTTCCAAGCTGCTGAAGGAACGACCCAGACTCGAAGATGGGTACTTTCTCACTCTTTGGGATCAATTACAAGATCCAGAGATCAGAGAGCATACCCAGAAACTAGCAAAGGAGGACCCCAGTGCAGCCGCTTTTCTTGACCTGGGCCATGCACGTGCCGGGATGATTGCCGTGCTCGTCTCCCTCGGAGAAAAGTGGGCAAGGCAAGACCCCAGTCGGTTTGATTACCTGGATGAGGAAGCTCGAAAAATCCTGCACGACCCTCCTGACACTCATGTATTTACGCCCGAGGACAATCATGTCGATTATAAAGGATTCTTAGCCCGGATCGCTGTCCGTCGTTGGGCCGCCAATCCTGATGATCCGGAATGGAGAGGTGCAGTTGGCAGTTTCGTGACTTCCTATCGCTATCGAACTGTTCGGCAACTTTTCGATGAAGCCTTCAGGTGCAAAAAAAGGCTTGGGGCTGCCTACCTTGATTTGGAAGGTTTGGCCCTCTCATTCGCAGCAGTAAGACAAGAAGCCAATAAGACCGGCTATTGGAGGGTACAAGAGATTGAGAACCGACTAATTAACACATGGTCTAAAAAGTGGCTGCCTAAATTCTCCAGGGGCAAAGGGCCCCGATGGACTGATGATTGGGCGTCTGTTGAGATCAAGGAGTCACCGATCAATCCGGGAAAAAGCATTAGGCGCATTACTAAGGTGGCATCCGCTAAAAAATTACGCACTTGGTTCAAACGCAAATTAGGGAAGTTTGGAATTCGGAAACGTGATCAAGTAGGCTTCCCTCTACAACGAAGTTCCGGTGAGTTAATAACAATGGCTTCTCGGAGACAGGAGCTCCATCGCAAAGGATATGGTTTGGAGATGGGCGTAATTTTGGCTGCTTTTGGGCACCTACCACGTCTCTCTGACGCATCCGATGGAAGCGAGAGATTTCACTGGATTGTGATATGCAGAGAATTGTTGGCAGCATATCAGCGCACCCTTCCCCTCTCCGATAGTACCGATGATTCGGAATGGCACTACGACTTGCGGTCCGCTGACCAGAAAATATTCAAAATTGTGGCGGCAAGATTGTTTCAATGTTCGGCGGAAGAAGGGCGAGAGTTTTGGCAAAGCATTCTTAAGCTGCCGCCTGCGGCTCATCACCAAATTGAGGAGTTTCTAAACGCCATATTACTTGAAGCCATGAGGACTGATCCACCAAAAATCGAGCAGTTGGCTCAGATTTGGATCCTCTTCGCAGATTTTCTATCTGCCAAAGAGATTTGGACCGCCGGCAAGAGGAGAGATGCAGAAGAGGTGTGGAAAGTCATCCTTTTCTTTGGCACCTATACCCTATTTGCCCCTCTTACTGGTAAAGCGGAATTTGCTCCTGTTGTTCGGAAGCTAGCAAGTCATTACCGAGATTATGTTTCGAGAATACAAAACGATTTCTATAGCCAGAGCACGTTGGCAGTGTTTTTGACAACTGAAGCCGCGGCACCGATCTTCGTGGATGCGCTGGAATGGTTACACAAAGGCTGGACAAAAGCGGGAAATTTATTTTGGGAACGCGGAATCGAACGAGGTAGCTTCGAGCGACTCCTCGAGTATGGTTGGAGCCAGCGGTTTGATGATATTCGGCATGCTCCCAAAGCGCTCGCGGCGTTTAAGACTCTCACTCTCAACCTTGCTGCCCATGACAGCGCTGTAGCAATTGATATTCAAAACCGGATTGGTGGTTCTGATTCTACATAGTTATTGTTCGTGTTCAATGCCCACTCCCGGTGAACACAAAACCGTCCAGGCTCGAGTTTTGAAATTCACACAGGATGAAGGATGGAGCTTTGTGCCTCGATCGGAGGCCGAGGAAAGGAGGGCGGGTTTTCCAACCCACCAATCCGGAAAAGACGCGGGCATGAATGCCCACACTCCGTTGTCCCAATTTTCGCCTAAAGATTAGATGAAAGAGTTTGCTGGTACGCTAACATCCTGCGACGCCAAAGCCAACTTTGCCAAACAAAAGGTTGTTGCCCTCCAAGACATCTCGCACACCCTCCTTCACGAACTAATATCCGCGAAGGTTCGGGTTCACGACTCGGCCACCACTTTTTTTGAAACCTCTTTTGGATGAAACAATTTCTTCGCCCAACTCTTGAGGATTTGTCTATGGAATGCGTGCTCATGCAGGCATGGAAAAAGACTTCTGCTTATATCCGTTATCACAGTTGGTATGCCGACACTTTAGGAATCGATATTGAATCTCTTCGAATTCCTCACTTCCTAAGGCAGGTCCAAGAACGGCTTGGGAATCCTGATATCTTTGAACCTCGGTTACTGAGGATAGTTCCGGCTCCCAAGAACCAACGTTGGGCTTACGAAAATGGAGAGTGGTCCCCTAAAGAAACAAAAATTGAAAAGAAACTCCGACCGCTTGCACACGTCGATCTCCAGGATCAAGTCATTGGAACCGCGATCATGCTTTGTCTTGCCGATCGAGTTGAAACTCGGCTTGGAAATCCAAGATTGTCGGTCACAAAGGAGCAGAACCGCAGACGAACCTTGGCTTACGGCCATCGCCTTTTCTGCGATGGTCAAGGTGCCGACCCGTTGCGACACCGATGGGGTAGCTCCAAATTGTATCGGAGATACTATCAAGATTACCAGACATTTTTGGAGCGGCCAAAAGTTGTCGCCAAGGAACTCGAGACAATGGCCGAGAATTCTGAAATTGCTATCGTCCAGAGTGACCTGTCCAAATTCTATGACAGGGTTCGTCCCTCGCTTCTACGTAACAAGCTGCGGTTACTCCAAATCGGATCCGAAGAAGAATCGTTCTTCCGGCTCGCTGAATGCCTATTCGACTGGCGATGGAAAGATAGCAAGCGGGCTGAACGCTATGCTGCACAACACGAAATCCCCGATTTTGGAAAGGTTGCATTGCCGCAGGGGCTTGTAGCGAGCGGCTTCTTCGCGAACATTGCACTCCTTGATTTCGATGCTGCTTTGAGGGACCGGTTTGGAAAGGCCATAGATGAAGAATTGAACCTAATTCTTCACGACGCCTGCTACTATGTCGACGATTTCCGATTGGTGCTGTCTTTCCCTAAAAAAGTAGTACAAATCAAAGAGGTAGACGTTGAGCAGAGAGTAGTCTCGATGTTGCAAAATACCCTCGAATCGACTGCATTGGGGCAGGAGGTCTCAAAGGAGAAGACGAAGGTCACAATCGAAGGTAGGGACCAGAGGTTTCTCTTAAGACAATCCCAAGAAGCCGCTCGCATCCAGACCCAAGTTTCTGGCACGTTTGATATGCTTCACGGCACAGAACTTATCGGTGCTATTGAAGGGTTTTTCCACACCCAGCAACGCTATTCAACTTCTGACGAAAAGGGAACAGATGGCCTGCTCGTTGGAGTGCCCGATATGGCAGACGACACTGCCGCCCGTTTTGCTGCAGGTAAGTTTCGGCGCACTTTCCGATCTCTTCGGCCACTCCTTTCAGATGTAGTCGAAGAGGCCGAAGGTCAATCAGACGACGCTGAAGAGGCGTTTCCGGGAACGGGCCTTGTTTTGTCCAAAGCACAGCTCGATGAACGAGGGAAATTCTTCGCTGCTCTTTTGATCGAGGAATGGATCAGTAATCCTGGCAACGTCAGGCTGTTGCGTATAGCGCTCGATATTTACCCGGACCGAGATTTTTTGGAGGAGGTTCTGAAACTTTTACGTCCTGGGTGGGATTCCCAGAAATACAGAAAGGCAAAGCGAGAGGTCAGACTTTATTGTCTCGCCGAGGTTTTCCGTGCTGGAGCAACCGAAACTGGGATCGTCTCTCAGGATGAACGGGAATGCTTACCCGATGTTTCTGTTGATGAATATCATGAGAGGTTGATCCAAGAAGCACAAAAAATCTTTGAGGCTTATGCAGGGAATAGAGCTTCATATTCACGGTTTCCTTGGTATTTAATGCAGCAGGTATTCCTTTATCTTGCGGCAAGGAATCAAGTCCCAGAATCTATACTTGCGAATACTGTCCGCAGAGACTCACCGATGTGGCATTATTGGAAGCTGCTGAAGTTTCTGCGTGCCGAGATTCCTAAAAATCTGACTGACCGGGCAATATTCTTGGTCGAGGTGAATTCCGCGTTCGGTATTCAAGGATTCAATCATCTAGCTTCCATAAGCCGTGTTTCGTCCAAGTTTTTGAGCTGTGTAAATTCAATTTCGCCGAAGATAGCCAGAGCGCTGTGGGCCTCCTTCGGCGGGCATTCTGGTGAAAGGGCAAGGCAGACTGCTGTTAGGCTTGGAATCGTCTCTCAAACTTCTACTCTTTTAAAATTAACGCTGGCGGATATTGCAGCTAAAAAAATCAACCCCTTCTATGAAGAAGAGAACCTGCTTCAGTTGGCGCAGTTTCTACTCAGTCAACCGGCCGAGCGATTTGAGAAAGCGGTTTCGCCATGGAGGATACGGTGTATTCAGGACGATCCAACTCCTACAGGATATGAGTTTGGAAAAATTAATGAAGGGGAGTTTAAAATAGAAGCTATAGGAGATTTCGCGGATGACCTATTCAAATCACCAGATTGGTGTGAATCAGCGGACGACCGACAGCGATTCAATTCGGGTTTGTTGCTCCGTTTTGCCCTTCGAGGAAACACGGAGTTTTTAAGCTATCTGTCATTAACGAAACCAACCCAGGAGCCGCGATATACCAAACCGATTTCGCATTGGGAGCAGCAGAGATATTCAGGATACCAAGGGCGCAGCGATTTTGGCCCTGCATGGCTGCCTATTTCGTCATTTGCGGAAGACCTTCTATTTGAACTTTTAAGATGGCCGGGTTCAGGTGTCTCCACTAAGATTAAATCAGTGTCACAACTCCTCGAAAGGGTTAAGAGTCGGCTTAAACACATCATTAAGAAGCGAGGTCAGTTTACTTATTCAACGTTTCTTGAGCAGTCTGCTCCATGGCCCTCGAAGCTTCCAATCCAAGAGGAAGAGCGGACGTTACGAGTAGGCATCGTTCAATCCATTATTCCAACATTCCAAGACTATTTTGAGAACCACACAAATCCCCAGTTGACAGGGGCAGCCAATCGCACTCGCCGAAGGGCACACCTCGCCGCGATTATGAAAGGGATTTCACAAATGCTTTGCATTCGGTGCACGCACCGCCACCTCCTTAGGAACGACAACCAGAGTTTGGACCTTCTCATTTTCCCGGAACTAGCAGTCCATCCAGACGATATTGACCTACTAATTCTCCCCTTTGTGAGGCAGAAGCGTTGCATCGTACTTTTCGGGCAGGTCTATCACCCCAGGGATTTAGGATCAGGCTCCCCCTTGATCAACAGTGCACTTTGGCTTGTGCCCGAGTGGACCCCGTCTCATGGACTTCACATTCGACGAATCGAACAAGGGAAGCAGAACATCACTGCTGATGAACAAAATTTGTCGCCGGTTCCAGAAGGGTTTCGGCCTGTTCAGTGGCTGATTGAATATCAGTGGCACACCAATTCTAGAGAAAATCGCCCTCTTAGACTCTCAGCATCAATTTGCTATGATGCGACCGATATTGCACTGGCAGCTGATCTGAGGTCTCGAAGTGATCTCTACATTGTTTGTGCTCTGAACAAGGATGTTGGGACATTTGACCGGATGACAGAGGCCCTTCATTACCACATGTTTCAGGGAGTGATTCTGGTGAACAATGGCCAGTTTGGTGGGAGTAGTTTTTTCATGCCCTTTCGCAAAGCTTTTAAGCGCCAGATATTTCACCTACATGGCCAACCCCAGGCATCTATCGCGTTTGCTGAGGTTGATCCTCGCAAGCTTGTCGAACGCCCCGACTCAAGTTCCAAATTATTTCCACTTGGTAAATGGAAAGAGCCTCCCGCTGATTGGAATCCTATCGCGAACGACTGACACAAAGTTGCCACTGAAATGGGTTTCGATCCCCGGAAGAAGATAAACTCAAGCTCATAACCACTGCTAGAGAACACAAAACAGTCCAGGCTCGTATACTGATATTCGCTCAAGATTTCGGATGCAACTTCATGGCCCGTGAAAAAGCTGAGGAACGGAGGGCGGGTTGTCCAACCCGCCAATCTGGGCGAAATGCAGGCTCTGTTGTCCTTCTTTCCGCCTGAAGATCAGAAGAAAGAGGTTGCTATTGCGCTAGCAACTCACGACGCCAAAGCCAACCTTGCCAAAAAAAAGCTTGTTGCCCTCCAAGACTTCTCCCGCACCCTTCTTCAGGATTTGATGACGGCGATGCCCCGCGTTACATACCAGAAAATCCTGGAAAGATGAGCACCCAAGACCAGCCCATCCAAATCTCTCCCTCTCTTTGGCCTAAGGGCTCGGAATGGCGCCGTTGGGACCCGCATGTCCACACTCCTGAGAGCAAGCTCGGTGCTCCATTCAGGAGCTTGACTTGGGATGATTATTTGGACGCGCTCGAACAAGCTGCAAAGGACTCCGAAATTTCTGTAATTGGCGTGACGGATTACATGACGATCGACGGCTATGAAAGGCTACTCAAAGAGCATCGCTCGAACATTCGTCTAGAAACCGTCGACCTTCTAGTTCCGAACATCGAATTTCGAATAATGCCGCCAACCGATGACGGCAAAGCGCTCAATCTGCATCTTCTTGTTGACCCCAAAGAACCGGACCATGTCGAACGCATAAAACGGGCATTACGAAATCTAAAATTTGAATACGGTGGTGAGACATACGGTTGTTGCCGGGAGGAACTGATTGAGTTTGGTATAGCCCAAGACCCGTCAATCAAGGACGACGAAAGTGCTTACAAATTTGGAATTGCGCAGTTCAAGCCAGATAGGACGGTTATCCAGAATTGGCTAGACAAAGCAAAGTGGCTCAAAATGAACTCATTGGTTGGAATTGCCAACGGGAAGGATGGGATCAGCGGCTTACCTAATGATGGTTTCGGAGCGATACGTGATGAGATTCTCACATGGTGCGACTTTGTCTTCTCCGGAAATCCTTCTGACCGGGAGCACTATCTCGGCAAGAAGGGGAGCACCCCAAAAGAGAAGATCATTCGACAATACGGGTCTCTAAAGCCGTGCATTCATGGCTCAGATGCGCACAACGTCGATGCGCTGTTCAAGCCCGATGAGGATCGGTTCTGTTGGATCAAGGCAGACCCTACGTTTGAAGGCCTCAAAAAAACGCTCATCGAACCGGAAGATCGAGTATTCATCGGTGAGTGTCCTGAACAACTTAAAATGATCGATCAACGGCCAACAAAGTTCATCAAGTCTGTTGCAGTCAAAAAGAAATCTGGCTCAACGCTTTCTGAGCATTGGTTTGACTGCGACATACCAATTAACCCGGGGCTTGTTGCAATAATTGGTAACAAGGGGAGCGGTAAAAGTGCTTTGGGAGAGACTATTGGGTTGTTAGGTCAGACCGCAAACGCTAAGGCATTCTCCTTCCTTAGTCCCAACAGATTCCGCCAGCCTAAGAACAACAAAGCGGCACAGTTTGAAGGATCACTGGAATGGGCAAGTGGCGGCCAAGAGTCCGTTAATCTAGGACGCAATCCTGATCCGAATACCTATGAACTAATAAAGTACATCCCGCAAAGCTATCTAGAGACCCTTTGCAACGAACTCGGGGCGGCCCAAGAGACTGGGTTCGATCAGGAATTGCGCTCGGTGATTTTTTCTCATGTCCGTGAGGAGCATCGCCTTGGCCAAACCACCCTTGATGGCTTGATCGATTATCAGACCGCTCAGGCAACAGCAAAAATAGAGATTCTTCAAAAGGAGCTCAAGAAGATCACCAGCAAGACCGTCTCTCTAGAAGCCCGGGGCTCGGCAGAACACCGGAGGAAGCTTGAAGGGGCCTTAGCTGCGAAGCAACACGAACTAAAAGGCCACGAAAAGAATAAACCAATTGAAGTACCAAAACCTGAGGCTTCTGAGAAACAAAAAGAAAAGCTAGAAAACCTAAGCAAGCAATTGACAGACAAAAGGGCCGAGTTATCCACGGCAGAGGAGGCAATCACAGCTACGCGACAACAACTTTCAAAAGTAAATTTGCTTTTATCAGCGGCTCAACGAATTCTCGCGCGGATTGATAACTTTGAGCGACAAGCGGAAACATTTAAGACTGAGGTAGCTTCCGACATCGAAGCACTCAGTTTGAAGGAATCAGAAATTATTACGCTCAAACTCTCAAAAGAAGCAGTGATAAAGCGGCGATCGACTCTTTTAGCCGATCAGGACAAGCTGGAGCGTGATCTAAATAGTGACGAAAAGGAGTCCAAAGTTGCGATTAAAGAGAAGGTCGCTACGGAATTAAAACAAATCCAAAACCAACTGGATGCTCCTCATAAAGCATACGAAGCATACTTAGAGCGGATAGACACTTGGAAGAAAACGAAGAAAAGGATAATCGGTGGAAAGGACTGGGCAAGTAGCATTGAGTATTACAAAGAGCAATTAAGAAAATTGAATTCCCTCCCCGGTGAGATAGTGGCTGAGAGAAAGCGTGCAAAAGAGAAGACGAAAGAAATATTCCGCGAGAAGATTGCCTTGGCTAATGCCTACCGCGACCTCTATGCTCCGGTCCAAGCTTTTATTGATTCAAGTTCAGTAGCAAAGGACGAGTTGCAACTAAGGTTTGATGTCCAGATATTGGACGCCGGTTTTAGTGATGCCTTTTTCTCGTTCGTGAGCCAGGGTGTTCGAGGAACATACTGTGGTACTGAGGAAGGTCGGAAACGTCTCAAAGCTTTGCTGTCGGATAGCGACTTCTCAACTGAGGGCGGTGTCGCGACCTTTGTCGAGAAATTGGTCACCAGCCTGCTTATTGACGAACGAGATGGGGAGACGGCGACCGTTGTGAGCGATTTGTTGAAAAAGGGACATACAGCACAATCCCTTTACGACGCCATCTATGGACTGGATTACCTTAGGCCAAGGTATTCGCTGGGCATGTCAGGCAAGGCTCTTCATGAACTTTCGCCGGGGGAACGTGGGGCGCTGCTACTTGTATTTTACCTACTTGTGGATCAAAACGAAGCGCCACTAATTATGGATCAACCCGAGGAAAATCTCGACAATCAGACAGTCTTCAAACTTTTAGTTCCATGCATTAAAGAGGCAAAGAAACGCCGTCAGATTGCTGTCATTACCCACAATCCCAATCTTGCAGTTGTGTGCGATGCGGAGCAGATCATATGCTGCTCAATCAACAAGCAGGATGGCAATAGATTGACCTACCAATCAGGGGCAATTGAGAATCCAGAAATTAACAGGGCCATTGTCGATATTCTTGAGGGCACCCGACCGGCCTTCGACAACAGAAGCTCCAAGTACTTGGAATGAGCGAAAAGTTCGAATCCCATGCCTACCCCCTCCGAACACAAAACCGTTCAAGCTCGTATCCTGAAATACGGCCAGGATGTCGGCTGGACAGTCTTGTCCCGTGAGGAAGCCGAGCAACGGCGAGGGTTTGATCCAGAAACGCCATTTAAGGACCGTCCCAAGGGCCGCATGCTCTTTTTCGACGATCTGCTCGGGGCCAAATTGCGGGAATTCAATCCGCGCTACGCCGAGGCCAAGGGCAGACTGCTGGGCAGATTCAGACATCTTCCTCACTCTCCCCCCGAATTGATGACCGCGAAAATCCCAATTCAGGCAGTGATTCTGAAAGCGAGGTGATGAATCTCGACAAACCAGCGCCGCACAGTCACCTTGGATAGGTAAAATAAGTGGCCACTGCAGAACAAATAAAATCTCTTATCCGCTCTCACATGGGCGAAGACAATGAGCGATTTTACACTCTCGCATTGCAAGTGGCGGCGCATGAAGCACAGCAAGGGCACACCGCACTCGCTCACGATATTCGAGAGATCGTCGATAAGGGCAAAAAAGCTAGGGGAAGCAATGTGTTGTTAAAGTTTCCCCAGGATCTGGCTGGGATGGTATTATCTGAAAAGTCGGTCGCAGCTCTTTCTGCGCTCGTGATTCCAAGCGCCTTACGAGATCGGATTAAGCGAATTATCCACGAACACCGACAGCAAGAAAAGCTGAAGAAACACGGACTCTCGAATCGC
The DNA here is from genome assembly GCA_965218995.1 of Opitutales bacterium. Classification (GTDB taxonomy): domain Bacteria; phylum Verrucomicrobiota; class Verrucomicrobiia; order Opitutales; family UBA2995; genus JAABVD01. The sequence goes on along the minus strand of CBDCML010000003.1, from coordinate 363,195 downwards.
AGAAAGATCCTTCTCTCCGGTCCTCCCGGAACGGGGAAAACCCTTACTGCCCGAGTTCTCGCACATGAACTACGCCTACCACTGCACACCATACAGGTGGACAGGCTTGTCACAAAATTCATGGGTGAAACAAGCGCGAAACTTCGTCAGATTTTCGATCTGATACGAGATGAGCAAGGTGTCTATCTATTTGATGAGTTTGATGCCATAGGCGGCGAACGCTCTCTTGAGAATGATGTGGGCGAGATGCGGCGCGTTTTGAATGCTTTTTTACAGTTTATCGAACAGGATACGTCTGAAAGTCTCATTATCGGAGCGACGAACAATCCCCGTTTACTGGACCGGGCGCTGTTTCGCCGATTTGATGATGTACTGCGCTACAATTTGCCGGATGAAGCCTCACGTCGCCGTTTAATCGAGAACGTCCTTGGCGCCTTCCAAGGTCGGCTGGAGTGGAAATCAGTGATGGAGGCAAGTTCCGGGTTAAGCCATGCAGAGATTGACCATGCTTGTCGTGACGCAATCAAAGAAGCAATTCTTACGGATATGGAAGAAGTGGAAACCAAAGCCCTGATAAAAACACTCCGCGAGAGAGTTCAAACACACGAACGCGAGTGACCCATGGCTGGAGAACGATTTCCTCATCTGTTCCTTCCAGGACCATCTGAAAGTCGAGATGATTTTAGCAGCCCCCGAGGAGGGGGAGCGACCCTGCCAGGGTCGGAATTAGGAATGAAGAATGGTGGTTGAAGGAGTCGGAGTTTATTTTAATGGAGAGGGGGGTTTCGAATAAGCTGCCCGATAGAGGTGGCGGGTTGGAAAACCCGCCCTCCGTTGATGAAATTGAAGGTGGGGGACCCGCCTCCCAGCGTGGCAGGCAGGAATGTCCCCCCTCCGTTCCAGCTAGTGGGGGATATGATGGATCAAATACGTGGTGGTGTCGCGCGCAGGGTTTATACTGGGAGGAGAATTCTTGCGACACTGTGGCAACAATACAAAAGATTTATCGATTCGAAGAAACATCTGCGTTCATCTGCGAAATCTGTGGTTAAGTTTCAGCCTATTGAGTGTAACCGCAGATTTCGCAGATGAACGCAGATTGGAAGAGAGACCCGGATACCTACGCCATCATCGGCGCGGCCATGGAGGTTCACCGCGAGCTGGGCCACGGTTTTCTGGAATCTGTCTATCAGGATGCTCTCGAAATAGAGTTTAAATGGCGCGGCATCTCCTTCACGCGAGAGGAGCAGGTTCCAGTATTTTACAAGGGCTCGACTCTTGGAACACCGTATCGCGCAGATTTCATTTGCTATGGTTCGATCATCGTTGAACTCAAGGCTGTCAAATCGCTGACCGAGGTCGAGTTGGCGCAGGTTCTCCATTATCTGAAAGCGACCGGGTTCCATCGCGCTTTACTGATCAAATTCGGGACGCGGAAGCTCAAGGGAATGGCGGGTTGGAAAACCCGCCCTCCGTTACGCATGATCATTCCTATAGTTGCAGTTTCACACTTCTTTTGCTTGCCTGTAATATGCCCCCCGTGGCCAAATCAGCAAAATGTTTTTCACAGGTTGTTAGCAAACATCGGTCGGCTGTTCGGGGACTTTATCCCTCTAAAAAGGGCAAAATACCCCCGATTCAGGGAGGTTTTTCGAAAAAAGGGTTTGAGAATCTTCCCAGCGTACGTTCACTTAAAGGCGAAAAATCACTACTACCGCATCAATTATCTCTCATTGTTTCTTCCCCCCAAAGGGACCAAGCCGCCGTGGAAACCTTGAATAATATCCCCTGGGCTTTTGGTAGCTGGGCTTGTCCGCGAGAAAGGGTTAAACAGAGAAAGGCCCAAGGAAGTAGTCCAGGAGGCAGCAGCCGGTTGGGGCAAATGGTCTCACAAATTTTTTGAGAGGGTACCCTAATGACTGAAGACCCAAAGAAACCTTCGAAAACTCAGCGAGAGCAGGCTTACGCGGCACTTGTTAAGGAGGCACAAAGACGCCCTGGAATCCGCGAGATCATGAGTGTGTACGAGGACTGGCGCCGTGTGGATCGGGGGCTCGATCCCTATCGCATGGCGACGCATGAGCCACAGCTCATAACAGCCTCAGACCATGCCAATCCGCGGTGATCTGACATGCCTATTTGGAGTGAAATCCTCCGTGAACTAGACGTAGGTCCAGGCCCTGCTCTGGGACAGCCCAACCAACCTACCGGCTAGTATCGAAGTCGACAAAATGGGCGACCAAATCGCAGGTGATTGCTTTGGCACATCCTTTGAAACCACAGATTACACCGATGGGCGGAGATTTTGGATAGGAGGGGGGAAATTCCTGTCCCCCAAAAACTACCGTAAACGGATTGTCGTTGAACTCCGGCGACAATTGTCCCCGGAGTTCAAACGACAGATTCATCCGATAATCATCCGATTTCTTGCCCGGAATCATCCGATTCGGTTGTAACAGCAAAGCCGAAGCTCGTATACAAAAGATTTATCGATTCAAAGAAACATCTGCGTTAATCTGCGAAATCTGCGGTTAAATCCCCCATCATTTCAATGAAACCCGGTGAACACAAAACCGTTCAAGCTCGTATCCTGAAATACGCCCAGGATGTCGGCTGGAACTTTGTGTCTCGCGAGGAAGCCGAGGAAAGGAGGGCGGGTTTTCCAACCCGCCAATCCGGGCAAGACGCGGGCAGGAATGCCCGCGCTCCGTTGTCTCTCTTCTTCGACGATCTGCTCGACGCCAAGTTACGGGAGTTCAATCCGCGCTATGCTGAGATCAAGGGCGAACTACCCGGCAGATTCAGACACCTCCGCACAAACATCTACGGCAATCGCGAATTCGTGGATTATCTGCGCAACCGGGGCAAGTTCTTCGACCAGGAAGAAAACCGTGAGCGAGACCTGATCCTGATCGATTACGACAACCCAGAGCGCAACGTTTTCGAGGTCACGGAGGAGTGGGCCTTTCACAACGGCCATTACGGCACGCGGGAGGATGTGGTTTTTCTCATCAACGGCATCCCGGTACTGGTTATCGAGTGCAAGAACGCCACCAAGGATGAGGCCATAGCTATTGGCATAGACCAGATCCGCCGTTACCACCGTGAAACCCCCGAGTTGTTAGTGCCCGAGCAAATCTTTACCGCCACCGACGCCATCGGCTTTTCCTACGGCGTAACCTGGAACACGGTGCGACGGAATATTTTCAATTGGAAGCTAACGGAGAGCGGGTTTTCCAACCCGCTACGCGAAAGACATGGCGGGTTGGAAAACCCGCCCTCCGTTGATGAAAGATATGTCGGGTTGGAAAACCCGCCCTCCGTTTTGCCCTCCTATTTCAATCCTCATAGTGAGATCGAGAGGACTTCGCATCGTTTGCCTCATTGGCAACAGGGGAAAGCGTGGGTGTTTGTCACATGGCGACTGGGTGATTCGTTGCCAAAAGCAAAGCTGGATCAGTGGAAGGCGGAGCGGGAGATCTGGCTCAAACGCCATACCGAACCATGGGATGACAAGATCGAAGAGGAATACCATGAACGGTTCTCCCGGCAGTTTGATGAGTGGCTGGATCAGGGAAGCGGCTCATGTGTCCTGAAGGAGCCGGCGAACGCGAAGATCGTTGCGGATGCGCTGCGGCATTTCGACGGCGAGTGGTATGAAATCGCGTCGTTCGTGGTGATGCCGAATCACGTGCATGTGATGTTTCGGCCTTTGGGGGATCATGCACTGCCGGATATCTTGAAGTCATGGAAGGGGTTCACTGCCCGCGAGATCAACAAGGGCATTGGGAAGACCGGGGCACTATGGCAGGATGAGTATTGGGATCGTTTGATCCGCAGTGAGCGGCATTTTTTCAAGGTGGGGGCGTATATTCGGGAGAATCCGCTGAATGCGCGGTTGAAGGAGTCGGAGTTTATTTTAATGGAGCGGGGGTTTACGAATACGTTGCCCGAAAGATTTGGCGGGTTGGAAAACCCGCCCTCCGTTGATGAAAGACGAGGCGGGTTGGAAAACCCGCCCTCCGTTGATGAAAGACATGGCGGGTTGGAAAACCCGCCCTCCGTTGAGGAGAGAGGTGTCGGGTTGGAAAACCCGCCCTCCGTTATTGGCCGCCTGGAAGCCAAGGTGCAGAGCTTCTGCGCCATCCCGCAGGTGCTGGCTTTCCTGAAGGACTACATCGTCTTTGCCGAGAAGGACGAGGAATTGAATAAGTACATTCTGCGTCAGCACCAGACCGGCGCGGTAGAAGCGACCGTCAAACGCGCCCTTGCCCCCGACCGCACTCGGGGCCTTGTCTGGCACACCCAGGGCAGCGGCAAGACCTTCACCATGATCAAGGCGGCGGAACTGCTGTTCAAAGCGCCCGAGGCGGATAAGCCGACCATCCTGCTGATGATCGACCGCAACGAGCTGGAAGACCAAATGCTCAAGAACCTTGCCGCGCTCGGTCTGGGCAACCTGGAGCACGCCAGCAGCATCTATCGGCTCAATCAACTGCTGAGGGACGATTACCGGGGCATTATCGTGACGATGATCCATAAGTTCCACGACATGCCGGCAGATCTCAACACCCGGTCGAACATCTACGTGCTCATCGACGAGGCCCACCGCACCACCGGCGGGGACCTGGGAAATTTCCTCATGGCCGGCCTGCCCAACGCCACCTACATCGGTTTCACCGGCACTCCGGTGGATAAGACGGCATACGGGAAGGGCACTTTCAAGACTTTCGGCTGCGAGGACGACAAGGGCTACCTCCACAAGTATTCCATCGCCGAAAGCATCGAGGACGAGACCACACTGCCGCTTTACTACCAACTCGCCTCCAACGAAATGCTCGTGCCGCACGATACCCTGGAGGCGGAATTTCTCGCTCTCTCGGAAGCCGAGGGCGTGGCCGACATCGAGGAGTTGAACAAGATTCTCGAACGCGCCGTGAACCTGAGGAATTTCCTCAAGGGTAAGGAACGGATCCGAAAAGTGGCGCTGTTCGTCGTCAAGCACTACTGCGAGAACGTCGAGCCGCTCGGCTACAAGGCCTTTCTCGTCGGTGTCGACCGGGAGGCCTGCGCCCATTACAAGCACGCCCTCGATCAATTTCTGCCGCCCGAATATTCCGAGGTCGTCTACACCGGCAACAATAACGACTCGGCCCTGCTCAAGGAATTCCACCTCGATCCGAAGAAGGAACGGCAGATTCGCAAGAGTTTCGGTAAGCTCGATCAGATGCCGAAGATCCTCATCGTCACCGAGAAGCTGCTCACCGGCTTCGACGCGCCTCTCCTCTACGCCATGTATCTGGACAAGCCGATGCGCGACCACACCCTGTTGCAGGCCATTGCCCGGGTGAACCGCCCCTACGAGAACGAGGCCCAGGAAATGGTGAAGCCCCACGGCTTCGTCCTGGATTTCGTCGGCATCTTCGACAAACTGGAAAAGGCTCTGGCCTTCGACAGCGAGGAAATCAACGCCATCGTCAAGGACCTGAAACTGCTCAAGGTTCTGTTCCAAAATAAGATGGACGAGCAGGCGCCCGGTTACCTGGCGTTAGTCGAAAACGACTTTATCGACAAGGACGTCGACAACCTGATCGAACACTTCCGGGACAAGGACAGGCGCAAGGCCTTTTTCAAAGAGTATAAGGAAATACAAATGCTCTATGAGATCATATCGCCGGACAAATTTATCAGACCCTTCATGGAGGACTACGAAACGCTCAGCCGCATTTACCAAGTTGTGGCCAAGGCCTATACAAAACGCGTTTACGTGGATCGCGACTTTCAAAGGAAAACCAATGAACTGGTGCAGGGAAGGGTGGGCACATTCATCGAAGAGGAGTCACAGGACTCGGTCGAAATCAATACCGAGACATTGGAGGCAATTCTAAAGAAGAAGGGCGGTAAGCCCACGAAGGTGATTAACCTCATCAAGTCAATTGAAAGGTCAGCCGAAAAAGACAGTGAGAATCCGTTTCTTGTAGCCTTGTCCGACTTGGCCAGGGCCGTGCAGGAGGGTTTTGAAGACCGGCAAAAGTCGACTGAGGAAGCGCTGAATGATTTGGCAGAGGCTATTCGAAAGAATGAGCGACGAAAGCGCGAGCAGGCCGAAAAGGGCATGGAGACTATTCAATACTTCTTCTACGATAAGCTGAAGGAACACGGCCTCCGGAATCCCGAGCTTGCCAGCAATCAGATCAAGGGGGCCATGCGACGCTTCCCCAATTGGAGGAGCAGCAATAAGGATCTAATCGAATTGAGGAAGCAGGTCACTTTCGCTGTTTACCCGCAGGAAGATGACATGAACAGGGTAATTGCAATAGTGGAGGATATTTTCCATATACTGCTTAGGAAGAATGGTGAATGAAGTGATTGCAGCGAAGGCCGCGTTTAAGCAGCGCGTTCATGAATGGGCCGCCGAGCTCGATGTCGAGGTGGTATGGCTGGGGGTTCGTCCAATGCGAAACAAGTGGGCTTCGTGTTCAACCAATGGGCACCTGAATTTCAACAGCGACCTGTTGGATCTGGAAATTGACTTGTGGGATTACGTCATCGTTCACGAACTGCTCCACTTCTCCGTCCCCAACCACGGAAAATTGTGGAAGAGCCTGATGCGCGCCCACCTGGACAATTACGAGGCATTGGAACATCGGCTCAGTTTGGGAAAAAGGAAGGCAAAAGGGGTCAAACGTAGAAAATAGAATTATCCTTGCCTTCGTGATTCGGCTGGGGTGGCAATGAGCCAAAATTCTATTTTCTACGTTTGACCCCTTTCTCACCCAATTGGCAAAATCGAAGAAAAGCATTCTCCCCCCAAGCTCGTTTGACCAGGTCGGCCAGGCCGGCGCCCTTGTTGAAATCGGGTAACAGGGCAAAGCAGGTACTGCCGCTGCCGCTCATGGCACAGGGTAAATGGAGTTCCTGGCGGATCTGTTGGAGGAGGGTAGGAAGGGCGACATACTTTTTGAACACCGGGATCTCCAAATTATTGAAGAGCAGAGCCTCCAGCCCCGTTCGGCCCGTTTTCCAGGCGGTCAATCGTTCTTCCGCTTCCCCGGGGTCGACGTAGGCAGTGGGTCGAGTCCCGGCCAATTGATTATAGGCCCACGCCGTATTGATGCCGAACATGGGCTTGAATAACGCGACCCAACGCCCGGCCAGATCTCTTTTTTGCGCGCTGCTCACCGCTTCTAAAACTTCTCCCCGGCCCCGCATAATCCGGGGACCGCTTCGAAGGAAAAACGGACAATCCGAACCCAGTTGCGCAGCCATCTCATCCAAGGCGGCCATGGAGAAAGGTTTGTCGAACAGGGTATTCAAGAGGAGCAAAGTTCCGGCCGCGTCGCTGCTCCCACCTCCCAAACCGGCTTCCACGGGTATGCGTTTGACCAATTCGAACCTCAACCCTTCCTTGTGACCGGAAATCCTCAAAAATTCCCGGGCCGCGCGCATCACCAGGTTGGATTCGTCCAGTGGAACCCGGTCGTCCTCACAGACCAATTCCAGCGTTCCGGGCCGGGCCGCAACGGAAACGATCAAATCATCGCCCAATGAAACCGGCGCCACCAGAGAGATCAGTTCGTGGAATCCATCGGCGCGTCGTCCGGTCACGGCCAGCAGCAAATTTACCTTGGCAGGGCAAAACATTCGCATTGTGCTGGAAAAATTCACACCGCCTACGTTGCCAAGGCGCTTCCCCGCCTCAATCGAAAAATCATCCCCCACCCCACCCCATGCAACCCTGTCAACTCATCCTGGCGTTGGATTTGTCGAGCCGCCAATCGGCCCGTCGTCTGCTCGAGCACGTGGATGGGGAATTGAAATGGGTCAAGGTGGGCCTGCAGATGTTTACCGCCCACGGTCCCGATTGGGTCAGGGAAATAGCCGAGCGGGGTTACCGGGTTTTTCTCGACCTGAAACTGCACGATATTCCCCATACCATCGCCAAATCGGTGCAGAGCCTTTGCCACCTGCCCATCGACATGCTGACTTTGCACGCCAGTGGTGGAGAAGAAATGCTCGCGGCGGCTGAAATGGCCAAGCGGGAACTCAAACCGGATCTGCTCCTGTTGGGGGTGACGGTCCTGACGTCCATGAATGCGGCTCAATTACACCGGGTCGGCGTTGGGAATACCCCGGAGGAACAGGTGGTCAATCTGGCCGCCCTGACCAGAGACGCCGGGATTGGGGGCTTGGTTTGTTCGGGGCGGGATTTGGTTTCCCTGGCCCCCCGGTTTGGCCATTCCCTGCAATTTATAACCCCTGGCATCCGGCCCGCAGGTAGCTCGGCCCACGATCAAAAGCGCGTTGTAACCCCCCGCAGGGCGGCCGAACTCGGTTCCCATTACATCGTGGTGGGCCGACCCATACTCCAGGCCCTCGATCCCCTGGGAGCGGTCCGTATGATCAACCGCGAACTGGCTCTGGGAGTTTCCTGACTCCCCAGCTATGAAGACCGTGGCCATATTGTTGTGTGCGGGGGCCGGGCATCGCATGGGGGATTCAGTGGCCGACAAGGCGCTCGCCCGACTGGACAACCGCCCCCTTTTCGATCATTCTCTTCAGGCCTTCGAAGAACACCGGCAGACAGACGGTTACCTCGTGGTCTATCGTGATCCGGTTCAAAAAAGACAACTGGAGGGTCGGGTGGCGCGCTTGACCAAACGGCCCACGTTCTGGGTCGCGGGTGGCCGGGAACGGTGGGAATCGGTCTACAATGCCTTGCAAGCCCTGCCCGAAGAAATCGAATACGTATTCATTCACGATTGTGCCCGCCCGCTCATTCATTCCGACCAATTGAAGGAACTCTACCGGACAGTGGTTGAGGACAAGGCATCATGCCTGGCCCACCGTATGGTGAATACGGTCAAGCAGACGACGGGGGGCTCATCCGGAACCCGTCGTCTCAAGTTGAAGAACCTGGACCGCAACAACCTTTGGGAAATGGAAACCCCCCAGGCTTTTGCGGCCGACCTGATACGCCACTGTTACAGAGAGGCAAAAAAAGTCGGTCTGCAAGCCACCGATGATCTGGCCACGGTCATTCATTGCGGACACAAAGTGACCCTGGTGGAAAATCCCCGTCCCAATCCAAAAATTACCTTTCCCCAGGATTTATCCTTAGCTGAACTCCTCTGGGAAAAAAGCCGTAACCCGAGCCCTGAACGGCCATGAACCCTCCTCCTTGCCGAATCGGATTCGGATACGACATTCACCGCCTGGTAGCCGGGAGACCCCTCATACTCGGTGGCGTCCCAATCGAAAGTGAAGTGGGTTTGGAAGGGCATTCGGACGCCGATTGCCTGACCCACGCTATGGCCGATGCCATCCTGGGAGCCTGCGGGGAACGGGACATCGGGCATCATTTTCCCAATACAAATCCCGACTTCGAGGGCCTCGATTCGCAGATCATTCTGAAAAAAGCAGCCGCAATAGCCCGGCAGAAGGGGTATCGCATCGCCAACATCGACACCTGTATCATTGCGGAAAAGCCAAAGATCGGAGCCTTCCTGGACCGCATGAAAACCACCCTGTCAGCGACCTTGGACCTGGCCCCGGATCGCATTGGCATCAAGGCCACGACCAACGAAAAATTGGGGTCTTTGGGGGCCTCCGAAGGCATCGCCGCGCAAGCGGTATGCTTGCTCCTAACGGCTTGATTCCATCCCAACTCTTCTATCAAATAGCCGCCTTTAAGGTTCGAAGGGTAACCGCCCCATCCAGGCTTGGGGGCTTGGGAATCCCGGAAGCGTATCGGAATACTTTGCCTCTGACTTACCCTTCATCGTTGTGAGAGAATTTTTTGCATTCCGGCGTTATCTGAGACGTTGTAAAGGCTTTTTTGCCCTGGGCCTCTTGGCGGGATTCTTTGCCGCCCTGGCCAGTGGGGCGGGCGTGCCCTACTTCATAAAGATCGTCTTCGCCGAGGTATTCGAGTCGACCGACTCCCAATATTCGGCCATGGCAATTTTTCTGGTTGCGGTCCAACTTCCCGGAGTATTCCTCGTCCGCGGCTTCTGCGGATACTTCAACCAATACTGGATGAACCATTGCGGATTGCGCGTATTGGAAGGTATCCGCAGGGATTTGTTTTCCAAAATTCAATTCTTGCCCCTGGCCTACCACGACAAGAACAAAAGCGGAGATCTTCTTTCCCGCATCCTATCCGACACGACCCTGCTGCAATTCACCTTGCAGGAATCCGCCAACGACTTGTTTCGACAACCCATGCAGGTCGTCTTCGCCTTTGCCACCCTCGTGTTTCTCTCCCTGCAAGAAAAGGATGCGACCATTATCCTGCTGATTTGCGCCGGAGGCCCCTTGGCCATGATTCCCGTTTTATTCATTGGCCGTCGCCTGAAGATACGCGGCCTGGAGATGCAGGAAGCCCAGGCCGATATGACCCAGTGCTTGAGCGAGAACCTCGAAAGCGCCACCGAGATCCGCACCTTCAACCTGCAGGATCAGCAGATTTCCTTTTTCCAAGCCCTGTTGGGAAAGCTCTTCAGGAGTCAGATGAAGGTGGTGAAATACGAACGCCTCACCCAGCCGCTCATCGAGTTTCTTTCCTCGGCCCTGGTGGCCTTCTCCTTTGTCTACTGCTACCTTGAGGGGGTTCCGTTTTCCACCTTTATGGCCTTGGGGGGCGTCCTCTACATGACCTACGACCCCTTAAAACGTATTTTCCGGGTTTACGGAAATATTCAGAAATGCCAGGGAGCCATCAACCGGATTAACGAAATCCTGCACGAAATGGACAGCATCCGGGATGCCGAAAATCCGAGACCGGCGCCCAAGGGCAAGAGCAGCATCCGCTTTGAGAAGGTATCCTTTGCCTACACGGATGCGCCCGTCCTGGAGGAGATCGAAACCGAAATACCCGCCGGCCAGGTGGTGGCTCTGGTGGGACCGAGCGGGGCCGGAAAATCCACCTTCGCAAAGTTGATCCCAAGGCTTTACGAGGTCACTTCCGGGAGTATCCGGATCAACCGCACCGACATCAGGAATTTCCGCAAATGGGACCTGCGCGACCATATCGCCATCGTATCGCAACACCCGGTACTCTTTAACGACACCTTGTTTAACAATATTCGGCTGGGCCGGGAGAACGCTTCCGAGGAAGACGTTTACCGGGCCGCGCACAACGCCTTCGCCCACTCCTTCATCTCCGAACTGGAAGAGGGGTACCAGACCCTGGCCGGAGAACGTGGAGACCGCTTGTCGGGTGGACAAAAACAACGTATTGCCATTGCCCGGGCCTTTTTGCGCAACTCACCCATTCTCATCCTCGACGAAGCCACTTCGGCTCTCGACGCTCAAAGCGAGGAGGAAATCCAGCATGCCCTGAATTCTCTGGTTATCGGTAAAACGGTTATCATCATCGCCCACCGGTTTAGCACTATCCGGCTGGCGGACCGGATTTTAGTCTTCGAAAAAGGCAAACTCACCGCCAAAGGCAGCCACGGCGAACTCTACAATCACAGTGCGCTCTATACCAAACTCTACGATAAACAGTTATAGTGGCGCTATGCGCCAAGAGGAAAGAAGGAAGAGTTCAGAGGAAAGAGTTCAGTGGGCAGAGACAAAGGCGCAAAGGGGTCAGTCATGAATGGCGCTTAGTTAAGCGCGTTTGTAGAGGAATATAGTATGGACGCCAGTCGGGGTCATGCCGTAGAAAAGTGATGCCTTCCGAAAGAAAAGGGTCAGGTCTTAAAAACTGTATTCCGTTGTACTCCATACACTTTTACAAGACGACTGACCCTGTAAGGCATAACTTTTTACGTCTTGACCCCTTCCTTCTCGGAGATGATCGAACATTCCAAAAGTCGCTTAACTAAGCGCCATTCGGGTCAGTCATTTATTTTCAACATGGGGACATGTTAAAAATCAACGACTGACCCCGACGGGGCTGTATTCCTTTTCTTGTGCAGTTATAGCCCGGATGGGGGGATCTGAAAGATGGCCGGATCAAACTCCGGATTTATTTGACACCGGGTTATGGTAATTTCGGCTTCAAAGGCCGGATTGTAAAGCCGGACCACCTTGGGGAACCGGAATCCCTCCACCGTGGTAAAGTCATAGTGGCGCTGGCGAATCGCCACTTCCCCACCCGGACCAACGGGAACATCGCGGACCTGTTGAAACAAATCCCCATTTTCCTTGAAATACCAATGTTCTTCCTTGCCCTCCCGGTCCATTAAGACCAAGTGGCGGGTCATGTGGCCTTCGATCTCTTCCGGTTCGGCCAAGCGAATTTGATCGTAGACCTCAAATAAGCGCAAGTCCCGTTGTAGATCCGCATCGCGCAAAAGGTCATTGACTTCTCGTTCTTCCAGGGAACGAGTGCCGGTCAAGGGATGCCACTCCCACCCCCGATCACCATTGATGATCTCCCGAACCGTGCCCAATCCAGGAAACTCCATGGCAACAAATACCTTGTCCGGAGACTCCAGCTTCTGCCTCACTTCAATAATGAGGCCCTGCGACTTCAGGGCCATCCGTCCCTCCAATTCCACCCTGCGGAGGGATTTCATCCTTTCCCGGCCACCCTGCGATGCGATGTATTGCTCGATTATTTCCTCAATGGCGGCACGCTCCCCCGGGGAACCTTCCCCTGAATCTTCCGCGGAAAAGACCGCAGCCCACAGGGGAAGGATCAGGGCCCCTACCCCATACCCAATGATCCGCTTAAGTACCATTATCATCCTCCAAGGAAGGCTTTATTCCAAGCCACTCCATGGCCGATTGTAAAGGGAGATCCAATCCTGCCGCCAGCGCCTCCGGATCCGGGTCGACCAATACGTCCGGAATTACCCCGTTTTTTTCAATGCGGTTCCCCTTTGGGGTAGTGAAGTCCCCCATGGCGTACTGCAATACATCCCCACTGGGCAGTTTCTTTAAAAGGGAGGGGAGGGAATCGCCCTGGGAAACCTCCCCGAAAAGCCTGGCCCGGCCTGCTTCCTGAAGACCTGCCGCGAACATTTCCGCAGTGGAAATAGTGCAATTGTCGATCAGAATGGCAACAGGTCCGTTAAATCGCTTTTCCTGAGGATAACCCCGATAATTAACAAGGCCCTTTCGCATGGTCATTTTCCCTAATGGGGTCGCCTCCTCAACCAACAGTCCGGCAATTCCTGTCCCCATGATGGTCAGCCCTCCGAAATTTCCGCGCAGGTCCAGAATCAACCCCGCGGCACGTCCCTCCGCCGTTTCGATAGCGCGGCGAATTTTCTCCATTAACGCCGGCATAAAGTAATTAAACCTGAGGTAGAGCACCCGATCCCCCAAATAAGTCTCCTCATATTCGAGTTTCTGCCGGGATAAAAAACCTATTGGTTCGGAGCGTTCGCGTTCATCCCGCGCCGGGGTGAGGTAAATTTTTTCCGCCCCGCCCGGGGATGGATACCAGTCAGTGCGCAGTTGTTTTCCCGCGCTTCCATTTATCCGGACTCCGAGGTTCAATTGAATGAGAAACAATTTCCGCTTCTCAGGGATATCGGCGCGCAAAATAGATTGGATAATTCGCCCGGTCGATTTGCCATTGATGGATTTCAGTTTCCAGCCGACTTGAATCCCCTCCTTATGGGCGACCGATCCGGGTTCGATACGCACTACGTAGGCGCCTTGAGGGGTGTATTTCAGGAAAATTCCAGTATAACCTCCTCCGGACGCCTCAAACAAAGGTTCCGCCGAGGCGCTCAGGATTTGGAAATGAGACTGGCCCAGTTCGTCGAGCATGGATTGAAGCAAAACCACCAGATCCTTGCGGTCCTTTACCTGGCCGAGTTCCCCTTTGTAACGGTCCCCCACCCGTTCCCAGTCGACGCCGTTGAAATTCTCATCCCAAAAGGACTCGTTTACGGTGTTCCAAACCATGTCAAAGGAACGCTCAAAGGTCTCCTTTCCATCGAGGAAGGCCAAACCCAAATGAGCCACCAGACCCCAAACCCCGGTCAGGAGAACCCACTTCAACTGGTTGGGTTTGAAAATCAACATTTTAAAAAGGCGCAGTCATTGGACCTGATCCGGAGCCGATTATCCCGAACTTGGGAGCCGGAGGATTTTGCATTGTAGTTTATGCCAAATCCAGTTTGCTCCGTAAATTTCCCTTACCTTTCCATGCCGGCACATCCTATCCGAATTATCAGCTTTGACGCAACCGGTATTTTATTCGAACCGGATCCTTCCATCGGGGCGATCTACGCCGACGTACTGGCCTCATTCGATATCCATCTTCCCGCGAACGAACTGGACCGACGTTTTGCCACCGAATTTCACAAGGCTCGTTCCCAGCCACTCGCCAGGGTAAACGAGGAAGCGGAACGGATGCGATGGAAGCAAATCGTCAGGGGTATTCTCCGAGAGCACTATAACGAACCCATTTTCCAAGCCCTGGGGCAGGCCTTTTCCTCGGGAGAGAATTGGAAGAGAGTTCCCCAAATAAGAACGGTGCTTCGACAACTGCGCCGCGATGGGTTTCGGCTCATCATCGTTTCCAACTGGGACAGAAGGATCCACACCCTGTTGGAGGCATTGAAATTGAAGACCTTCTTCCAGGACGTCTTTATTTCCTCCCAAATAGGGGTAGAAAAGCCATCCCCGGAAATATTCCGGCTGGTTGCCCGCCACCTCGACGCCCCGGCCCAAGCTCTCCTCCACGTGGGAGACAACCGCGAGGAAGATCTGGAGGCTGCGGCCCAGGCAGGTTGGAAATCTCTCCTGGTCAACCGCAGGATACCTCCCGGGGTGGACCCGAAATGTGTCCTGCCTTCCATTGCCGCCTTGCCTCCCCTCCTCCACCGGGGTCACCTTTCATAATAGGAGACACAGTAAACCGACCGGAAAAAAATCGGGTTGCCCCCTCCCCTATCCCTGAATTAAATGGATGACTATTCTGTGCCAGATATGCCGGAAAATCGACCCTTCAACCAGCAGGCTATGAACCTGATCTCCGACTTTCAGGGCCTTCCCATCACCAACACCCGCGCTTCCATGGGCAAGGAATTGGGCCTGGATGCCATAATGGACCGGCTCATTGAACGATTCCAAATTCAGGGGGCTCGTCCGGAAGAGACTATCGCGGCCCACTGGATGACCATCGTGGGAGAACGCTTCGCCCAACACTCTTTTCCCGTGCGCCTGGATCGGGGAAAACGTCTCTTCGTCGCGGTGAGCAATTCCGTAGTAAGACAGGAGATCTGGTTTCGCCGAAAAGAAATTCTGAAGCGCCTGAAAATCATTCTCAAAGGGACCGAAATCAGGGAAATCATTCTCCGCTCCGGCTGAGACCTGCCCCGCATCAGGAATTGTCCGTGCCCTTGGCCACCTTTGCCCCGGCGAGAGTCAATGCCCTATCCCTGTAATCTTGATCCTGATCGTGATCGTAATCGTGATGCGTTCCCTGCGCCTCTGCGAGCGTCAATTCCTCGGGTCAAAAACACACCTGATTCGTGATTCGTACCTATCCGTGGTAAATCGCCTAAAATATTTGGTAATCCTGCGTCCGCCCAAACTGAAAAAATCTAATACCCATAGAAGTTGACTATCCGAAAATAACCCATTGGACTTACCGGTTAATTCCCCAACTGCCTGAAAAGATTCCCTTTTGACCGACATGGAAAGCGAGTCCGTCAAAACTCGAGCCCTCAAGGAGCTGCAAACTGTGGTCGTCCGGTTTGCAGGGGATTCCGGGGATGGCATGCAAACCGTTGGGGAACGGTTCACGGAAAGCACCGCCATCTTTGGCAACGACTTGGCTACTTTTCCCGATTTTCCGGCCGAAATTCGAGCTCCCCGGGGTACCGTCCCTGGGGTATCCGCCTTTCAAATTCAATTTGGCAGCACCGAAATCCTCACCCCGGGGGATGCCCCGGACGCGTTGGTGGCGATGAATCCCGCGGCGCTTAAGGTGCACCTGCCAGATCTGGTGGATGGAGGAATGCTGTTGGTCAATAAAGCGGCCTTTACCAGGGGAAATTTGAGAATGGCTGGTTACGTCGCCAATCCTTTGCATGACCCGCATATAACCGGCAATTACGAGGTGTTGGAAATCGATCTCAATTACCTCGTCCTGGAATCGCTCAAGGATTTCCGACTGAACCAGAAGAACAAACTTCGCTGCAAAAACTTCTTTGCCCTGGGCTTCATGTATTGGATCTACAGTCGTCCCCTGGAGACAACCATCGAATTTATTCGTTCCAAGTGGGAGGGCCCCTACCCGGAATTGGCTAGAGCCAACATCAAGGTCCTGAAGGCGGGTTATTATTTTGGGGAAACTACCGAGACCGCCCGCAACCGTTACATGTTGGCCAAGGCTGAAGTGGAGCCCGGCGTCTACCGAAAGGTTTCCGGAAACGAGGCCCTGGTTCTCGGCTTGATCGCCGGCGCGGCCAAGGCCAACCGAAATCTGGTTTACTCGGGTTACCCGATCACCCCGGCTTCCTCCATTCTGGAAACGTTGGCCGCGCACAAACATTTCGGAGTAAAAACCATCCAGGCGGAGGATGAGATTGCTTCCATCGGCATTGCGCTCGGCGCCAGTTATGCCGGCGGCCTGGGCGCCACCGGCACGAGTGGTCCCGGCATGTGCCTGAAAGCGGAATTCATCGGCCTGGCAACTTCGACCGAACTGCCCCTGATCATATTCAACATACAGCGAGCGGGTCCCAGCACAGGCCTTCCCACCAAAACGGAACAAAGTGACCTCACTCAGGCCCTTTTCGGCCGGCACAGCGACGCGCCCATCCCGGTTATCGCCGCCAACAGCCCGTGCGATTGTTTCGAAACCTCCATCGAGGCCGTCCGCATCGCCCTGACCTACTCCACCCCCGTCATCGTGCTGAGCGATCTTTACATCGCCAGCGGGGCGGAACCCTGGAAAGTCCCCGATCCCGCCAACATTCCACCCATCGAAGTAGCCTTTGCCCAAGAAGGGGAACCCTATCAGGTTTATCATCGCGACCCCGAAACCTTGGCTCGAACCCAGGCCATTCCCGGCCAGAAAGGTTTGGAACACCGTATTGGAGGGCTGGAAAAAGACCCCTTCAGCAACGTCAGTTACGATCCGGCGAACCACAAGCATATGACCCGGATGCGCAGCGAAAAAATTGAGCGTATGGCCGATTCGATCCCTCCGACCAAGGTAAATGGGGAATCCTTCGGCGATTTGCTGTTAATTGGTTGGGGCGGCACTTTTGGGGCCATTACCGCTGCCTGTTCCTCTCTTCAGGCAGAGGGATTTTCCGTCAGCAGTCTACACTTGAGGCACCTCAACCCACTTCCCAGGGACCTGGGAGAAATCCTGGAAAATTTCGACAAAATTCTGGTGCCGGAGTTAAATCAGGGTCAATTGAGCCTGTTGCTGCGTTCACAATTCCTGCTGGATATCATCAGCTACAACAAGGTCCAAGGACAACCCTTCAAAGTAAGGGAACTCCTTCAGAAAATTCAGGAAGTGCTGAGACGTTGATTAAACCCTTTAACTCCACCGACAACATGGCTCCCCAAACCCTGCTACAAGATTCCCTCAGCAAAAAAGACTTCGTAACCCCGAACGACGTCCGCTGGTGTCCGGGTTGTGGAGACTACGCCATTCTGAACGCCCTGCAGCGAACCTTTCCGGAATTGGGGATCCCCAAGGAAAATTTCGTAGTGATCAGTGGAATCGGGTGCTCCAGCCGGTTCCCCTACTATATGAACACCTACGGGTTTCATACCATTCACGGTCGGGCCCCCACCGTCGCTACCGGGGTAAAATTGGCAAATCCCGACCTATCGGTGTGGCTGATCACTGGCGATGGGGACGGTTTGGGCATTGGTGGAAACCACCTGCTGCACGCATTGCGACGGAATATCAACCTGAATATCCTTCTCTTCAACAACCGAACCTATGGGCTTACCAAGGGACAATACAGCCCGACTTCACCGGTTGGGACCAAGACCAAAACTACCCCCATGGGTTCGATCGATAATCCCTTGAACCCCATCCTATTTGCCCTGGGCGCCGATGCCACCTTTATTGCCCGGACCATAGATAACAACCCAAAACACATGATCGAGATCTTCAAGGCAGCTCATCGACACCAAGGGGTTGCCTATATCGAGATCTTTCAGAACTGCGTTATCTTCAACCACAAGACCTGGGATTCCGTTTACGGTCGAGAATCGCGGGATGACCACATGCTCTTCCTGGAAGCGGGAAAACCTATGGTTTACGGCAAATCGGAAAGGCGCGGGGTGGACTGGACCGGCGGAGGAATGCCGGAACTCGTACCCATGAACGGCGCAACGCCGGAGGAGAAAGGGATTTTGATCCACGACCCCACCCGAAAGGATTCCATCTATGCCGCCATGCTGGCGGAGATGCAATATCCGGACTTCCCCGTACCTGTCGGGGTCCTTCGACAAGTGGTCAAACCTGCCTACGATACCCAAATCCAACAACAGTTGAATACCGCCATCGCCCGGAATGGGGGGAAGGGTGACCTCCGCCAACTGCTTTACGGACGTAATACCTGGAGGGTCTGAGAACCGCGCGGATACAGCGATAACACATCGCTGAACGCCCCCGAGGAAATCGGAAGGTCCGAGAACGCGCGGATACAGCGCCAAAGCGGGCAAATTTTCCCAAATAAGCCTTGCCTTGCAAAATTTAGACCACCATCTTTACCGGCCAACCGTTAGAGCAGAGGCCTTCGACAAGGACCTCTCTCCGCGACACTCCAAGAGACTAACGGTGGATCCGGCTCCGGCGGGACCCGGGCCATATGGCCAAACGTCGTGAAATTCAATAGAGCCCTAAATGTCGAAAAGAAGTAAGATTGATAAACAGCCGATCATAGAAAAGTTTCGCCAAAGCGATAACGATACCGGCTCCTCAGAAATTCAAATCGCCCTACTCAGCGCACGCATCAACCTGCTCACCGACCACTTGCGGGTTCACCGCAAGGATTTCCATTCGCGTAGAGGATTGATTGCATTGGCCAGTCGCCGCAGAAAGCTGCTCGACTATGTCAAGAGACACGATTTGGCCAAATACAAGCAACTCCTGATAGATTTGAAACTGCGCCGCTAATCCCGGCACATTTTTTGTTAACCCATAAATGAAATTCATCCGCATCCCCCCAGCGGTACTGGGATAAATTTTATCTGAGAAGAAAAGGCGGAATTGGTAATCGTAACCCAGGGATTCCGGGTGCCGCATTGTTCAAGTCTCCGCCAGCAATAGGAATAAATAATAGAAAACTCCCCAAAATGAAACAGAAACATTCGATTACAGTCGATGAACTCGACATCACAATTTCCACCGGCGATATCGCAAGGCAAGCCAGCGGAGCCGTAACCATCGCCCTTGGCGATACCCATCTCTTCGTCTGCGCCACCGTGGCCGAAGAACTTCGTCCGGACCAGAACTGGTTTCCTCTATCGGTCGATTACCGGGAAAAATATTCGGCGGCGGGCCGGTTTCCAGGTGGCTACTTCAAACGGGAAGGCCGACCTTCCGAAAAAGAGATTCTCACCTCCCGCCTGTGCGACCGACCTCTTCGGCCGCTTTTTCCCAAAGGGTTCATGAACGAGGTCCAGGTTATCGGAACCCTGTTGTCTACCGATCTGGTTAACGATGCCGACATCCTCATGGTCAACGGAGCCTCCACCGCGGTCCTGATTTCCGACATCCCATGGAGGGGTCCGGTGGGTTGTGTGCGCATCGGACACATCGACGGGGAATTTGTCGTCAACCCGACCAATGAACAACAATGCGACTCCGATCTCGATCTCATTTACGTGGGAACCGCCTCGGAAATGCTCATGATCGAAGGATCGGCCGACCAACTACCCGAGCAACGCTTCCTCGAGGCCCTCGAATTCGGGCAACAGGCGATTCAGCCCATCATTGCCGCTCAAAGGCAATTGGCTTCCATGGCAGGTAAGGAAAAGCGAGAGTTCCAGCTCTATAACGTAACCGATGAGAACCTGCAGTTTGTGCGGGAGCTTTTGGGGGACCGTCTCCAAGCCGCCGTTTATACGCCCAGGAAATCGGAGCGCCGCCTGGCTATCGCCGAGATCAAGGAAGAGGCTGGTGCGGCCATGCTGGAAAAATTTGGGGAGGAAGACTACGATCCCAACCAACTCGGCATGGCCCTGGATGTTCTGCAGAAAGAAATTTATCGGGTCGGCATTTTGAAAAACCAACAACGGGCGGACGGCCGGTCGCCCGAGGACCTGCGCCAAATCAATTGTCAAACCGATGTCCTGCCCATGGTGCACGGTTCTGCCATCTTCACCCGGGGGGAAACCCAATCCATCGGGTTGCTCACCCTAGGCGCCATGAGCGAATCCCAGTCTCTGGACGCCATTACCGGGGGACCGAAAGAGAAATCGTTCATATTGCACTACAATTTTCCCCCTTTCTCAGTTGGAGAAACCGGGCGCTTCTTCGGCCCGGGCCGACGTGAAATCGGGCACGGGGCTTTGGCGGAACGTTCCCTGCTGCCGGTCGTTCCGGCCGAGGACGAATTTCCCTACTCCGTGCGCATAGTATCCGAGATAATGGAATCGAATGGTTCAACTTCCATGGCCTCGGTATGTTCCGGTTGCCTGGCCCTCATGGATGCGGGGATCCCCATCCTGGCGCCGGTGGCCGGCATCTCCATCGGCTTGGTCAGCGAAGCAGATGACGGGGGAACTATTTCCCGGTACGTCGTGTTGACCGACATCGTCGGTGACGAGGATCATTTCGGGGACATGGATTTCAAAATCTGTGGAACACGGGAAGGCATTACATCTTTTCAACTGGATTTGAAGATAGATGGACTCCCATTTGAAATTGCCCGGCAAGCCATCGAACGCTCCCGCCAGGTCCGCCTGGATATACTCGATATCATGGCCGAAACCATTGCCGAACCCCGGCCCGACCTGAAAGAAAATGCCCCGCGCATCCAAAAGGTGCAGATCGAACCGGACAAGATCGGCCTGCTCATAGGACCCGGCGGCAAGACCATTCGCAAGATTACCGAGGTGTCTGGCGCCAATATCGAAATTGATGAAGACAACAGCGGAAAGGTCTACATTTACAGCAACAACAAGTTGTCCTTGGAGGCGGCCTATGAAGAAATCCGTCTCTTGACGGCCGAAATCGAAGTGGGCGTTCTCTATCGGGGCACAGTAAAATCGGCCAAGGATTTCGGCGCTTTCGTGGAAGTTCTGCCCGGAAAGGAAGGCTTGGTGCACATCTCCGAGTTGGCCGATTTTCGCGTGCGCCGAACCGAGGACGTAGCCAAAGTAGGAGACGAGATTTGGGTGAAATGCATCGGAATAGACGACCGGGGCCGAGTAAAACTCAGTCGAAAAGCCGCCATGGCGGAAAGGGAAGATAACCGCAATAAGGAATAAAGAGAAACCGTCTCCAAAGGAAATTGACCATCGACCTATGGAACCGACTTTCCTCGTCACCAATGACGATGGCATCCAGGTCTATTTTATTCGGACAATCGCCCAAAAATTAGGGAAATTCGGCAAGGTCTACCTGGTAGCCCCCTCCCGCGAACAAAGTTGGATTGGCAGAGCCATTTCACGTTACCGGAATGTCGAAGTGTCACGCTACGAGGGATATGATGGTGTCGAGGCTTGGCAGGTGGGGGGAACTCCCAGTGACGCCGTAAACATAGCCATCGGCCATCTCATGCCCAGGCCTCCGCAAGTGGTGGTATCCGGCATCAACATCGGCTACAACGTATTATCTCCCGTGTTGTTGAGTTCGGGAACCGTGGCGGCGGCATTGGAAGGAGCAGCCTGGGGCGTACCGGCGGTCGCATTGTCTTTTCACTTGAAGGAAGAGGATTTCAACGCCACCAAACAGTCCCCGGGTAATCCCTCCCCCCAGGTCAAGCGGCGCATTGATTTGGCCGCCGAACTCGGCGCTGAGTTCGGCGCGGCAAAGGCTGGACAGGAAAACTCCCGGGGTCTGGTCCACAATATCAACTTTCCCTCAAACCTGGAATCGGATACCCCTTGGGTGACAACCCGGCCTTCCAAAATCCGGATGGGCAGCATGTTCTCCAAGGCGCGGGACCACACCTTTCGCTTCCGTTACCTGAACCGGTTAACCCCCCAACCGTCCGGCTCCCTGCCGGGCGACTACGAGACCCTCCTTAGCGGAAAAATCAGCCACTCCATCCTCGACTTCATGAATCTGTAGCCGGAAAAGGGGTCAATCCGCCCTCCGACAGGGAAGCATGGCCGCGTCGCGCATGCCGTGAATGATCTTTTTATCAGCCGGACAGAAGGTAGCCAGCACTCCGGAGAGTTCGGCCCGGCCGCCTCTGACAAAAAAGTAGGGACACAAGCGCAAGCGGCCCTGCATGTCGAAGGACTCGTCCGGATTGGCATAAACGCTGTGGGGAAGGCGCTTCGGTTTGCGGTATTCCTGCAGGATGTGCAAATGCGACCCGCTCATGGCAACGGCTCGTTCAATACCTCGACTCCAAACCTCTTTGGAGGAATCGCTTCCCAGAATTACGCTGCGGGCTCCCCAGGCGGTTTCGTGAAAACCGCTTATCTTGATGATCAGCTTGCGTTCGCGCTGGGATGCATTGGCCAGATCGGCCCACTCCTGAATGGGGTTTCTTCCCACCAGCGGGGCGTCGAGCACGGCCGTGGGGGGCAACGGGGTGGGATCCATAATCCAGCTTCTGGGCAGGGCGCGGGCCAGGGCCCGAAAGGAAGTCCTGGACATGTTTTCGCGCCAGAATGGACTCAATTTTCTATGGTGAAACAATGCCAAGCTCAACTTTTCCTCCTGGAAGGGCCGCATGGGGGGTGACAATTCCACTTCCTCCTGGTCGAGCGCTTCAAAAAAATAAGGAACCGTTTTCAGCCTGGGCAAATCGAACAACTCGAAAAACCGGTAGACGACATCTATCCTTTCCGGATTGCCATCCAGGGAAGCGTGCAGAACTCCCCCCAGAGGATAGATCTCGTCCGGATGAAAACAAAAGATGCGGCGGCCCTGCTTTTGCAGTTCCTGACAGATCCAATCCATCTCGGGCCGGTAGGTGGATGCCTCGTCGCTAACCACAATGGCGATAAAGGGGGCGTGCCGGTGGGGGGCCAAGGATGCCAAAGCATCATAGAAACGGTGCAGCATCAGGTCGCCCTCTCCCACAATGCCCCCCTCAACTTGCCCGTACAACCGGTTGAGAAATGCGGTCAAACCTATTCCGCCCGGCACTGAATCGATTTCGGTCAAGGCCAATCCATCCTCGGTCAACAAAAGATCCGGCCGGAGGACCAGGGGAAGCTGGCCGAGAATGTTCTTGTGGCGGCCGTGTTCGACCAGGTAGCGGGGCTTGCCGCGGTCCAGATAATTCGCCACCCATGGGGCCAAGAGAAATTCATTGCGGAGCAGCTTTTTATTTTCGACCGAACGGAGGTAGAGTATTTCCAGAGCCTTGAGAAATTCGAGGCAGGCTTGGCCAAGGGTCTCGATATCCTGGAGCAGACTACTGGACAAAGGCCAGGAGTGGGGGGCCAGTCTCCAGGTCTTTCCTTTGAATAACGGGGTATTTTCCAACTGTTCCCTGAGATGGTTGTAGGACAATCCCGAACGCTTGAGTGGACCCGTCATGGCTAATCTTCCATTTTGATCGCCTTATTGCGCGAAGTGGGGCATCCGGCCCGCAACCAATTGTAGACGAATCGGTTGATATCCCCGTCCATCACCCCTTGAACGTCCGAGGTTTCCACCCCGGTTCTGAGGTCTTTGACCATCTGGTAGGGCTGGAAGACGTAGCTGCGGATCTGGTTGCCCCAACCAATTTCACCCTTTTCCCCATAAAACTTGTCCATTTCGGCCCGCTTTTCGTCCTCCCATTTTTCGTAAAGGCGGGACTTCAGTCTTCGCATGGCTGTAGCCCGGTTTTTATGCTGGGAGCGTTCCTTCTGGCAAGCCACCACGATGCCGGAAGGCAGGTGTGTGATGCGGATGGCCGATTCGGTTTTATTGACGTGCTGCCCCCCGGCCCCACTGGACCGGTAGGTGTCGATGCGGAGGTCCTCATCCCTGATTTCGATGCTCACATCATCGGCGATCTCGGCAATGACATCGACCGAACAAAACGAAGTGTGGCGCCGCTTGTTAGAATCGAAAGGGGAAATGCGCACCAGCCGGTGTACCCCTCGCTCGGCTTTGGCATAGCCGTAAGCTCCCATTCCGCAGAACAGCATGGTCACGCGGCTCAATCCCGCCTCCTCCCCCGCCTGCAGATCCTCCACGCTCACGGTGAGTCCATTGCGCTCGGCCCAGCGGGTGTACATGCGATAGAGCATTTCGGCCCAGTCACAGGATTCGGTGCCCCCTGCCCCGGAATGGATGGTAAGGTAGGCGTTGGCCAAGTCGTGCGGGCCACTGAGCAACAAGGCGATTTCCAGCTCCTCCATGGATCCGGTCAACTTTTCGGCCGATTGGCGAACTTCCTCGGAAAATTTTCCATCCTCTTCCCCTCCAGCTTCGTCAACCAGTTCAAGGAGGGTATTGAGATCGTCCACTTCGCGTTGAAAACGGGTCAAACGGTTCACCATGCGTTTCAGTTCCTTGATCTCGGCCAAGGTCTCCCGGGCAACCGACTGCTTTTCCCAAAATCCGGGTTTTGCCGTGCGGGACTCCAATTCCGCAATTTGGGCCTGCTTGCTGTCGACGTCAAAGATACCTCCAAAGGTAACCGGCACGCTTATTGATCTCTTCAATTTTTGAGCGGGTATGAGGCGTTATCATGGGAGGAAGAGAGAAAAAACGGCGCTCGTTTTGCAAGCTTGAAGCGCGGGAGAGTTTGTCTTGAAGAAGGGAAGCCAAGCTTCACAGTGTAGGTTGTGGAAGTCATCGGCATCGTGGCGATATCGCTGGATGGGTTTATCACCCAAGGAAACAAACCCGGCTCGGCATTCACTTCGGCCGCCGACAAGGTGTGGTTTTCCCAAATCCTGGAGACCTTTTCCGCCCAGGTCATGGGATCGGTTACCTTTGAGGCGGAAAGGGAACCGATTACCCAAGCGGCCCACAATACCTCCTCCAAACTCCGCCTCGTTTTTACCCGATCACCCAAGAAATACCGTTCCCTGGCCAGGCCCGGTCGCCTGGAATTTACTGATGAGCATCCCGCCGATGTCCTCCGCCGTATCCGGGCCCAAGGGCATGAACGGATCGCCCTATTGGGGGGTGGCCAAATTTATGGCCTGTTTCTGAGGGAAAACCTTCTGGACGAACTCTGGGTTACCCTGGAGGCAAAAGTGTTTGGGTCCGGGACGCCCGTTTTCGCCGGGGAACAACGAAAAAACCTGAACCTGATCGAGGTGGCGAACCTCGACCCCAACACCCTGCTTCTCAAGTACAAGCCCGCTCAGAAAGGATGAAGGACGAAGGCTGAATAGGAGGGCGCCGAAGGCGCGAAGAAAGGCACAAAAGACTCAAAAAGGCAGGTCAAAGAAATTGACTCTCGCAAAGATCGCAAAGATCGCAAAGAGGAGAAGAATTGGGAATTGTGTGTTTTCGGACAGAATTTTGGAATCGCGAAGCAGCCGAAGCCTTTAATGCATCCCGCGAGCTTCCTTGCAGGCGATGCCCATCTTTGAGTGGAAATCCTTTTTCCATTGACCCCAAATAGCTCCTTCCACTTTGGCCTGTATTGGATTATCAATTCCTAATTCCTAATCGGCGCCTCTTAGCGGTCTTGGCGAGCTTTGCGAGAGTCCTCTTCCTGGTTACTGGTTTCCAGATCCTGATTCTTTCTCTTTCATGGGGGACAGGAATGTCCCCCCTCCGTTATTTGAATCCGTGCCCATCCGTGTAACTTGTCCTGCCGTAGACTTTAGCGAAGGCGGATCCTCTCAGCATCTCAGAAACTAAGCATCTTAGCATCTCTTATCATTCCTAATTCTCCCTCCTTTGTGCCTTTGCGCCTTTGC
Organism: Opitutales bacterium; assembly: GCA_965218995.1. Classification (GTDB taxonomy): domain Bacteria; phylum Verrucomicrobiota; class Verrucomicrobiia; order Opitutales; family UBA2995; genus JAABVD01. The sequence goes on along the minus strand of CBDCML010000003.1, from coordinate 337,242 downwards.
GCCTTTGTGCCTCTATGTCCTGTGGTTTTTCAGCCTTTGCCCGAGGCGGCAGGTCAAATCTGGAAATCCTCCTGCCCGGACAACTCGTGCAAACCGCATTCGCGACGTATGCCTCCAAACCGAGTATCCTCGGCCGACATTTTCCCCATTAACCGGCTGGTGCTATGGGTATCCCCGATCGATACGTAGCCCTCCTCCCAAAGCGGATGGTAGGGCAGGTTATTGTTGGTCAGGTAAAGGTATATGTCGTAATCGGACCAGTCGATGATGGGGTGAATCTTGGTGATCTTGTCCTGCTTCATCACCACGTCGAGGTGTTTGCGGCTGGAACTCTGCTCCTTGCGCAACCCGGCCAGCCAGCCCTTGGCCTTGAAATCCACCAGGGCCCGGTTCATGGGCTCGATCTTGTTCATCAGGTTATATTTGGAGAGACCTTCCTCCCCCTTCTCCCACAACCTGCCGAAGAGAGCTTCCTGTCTGGCTGGGGTCATCCTGGGTCTGTAAACGTGGAGATTCAAATCGAGACGCCCATTCAAGGCCTCGACAAACCGATAGGTCTCGGGAAACAGGTAACCGGTATCGACCAGAATGATGGGTAGACGGGGAGCCATGGAAGAAACCAGATGCAGCATGACGGCTGATTGAGCCCCAAAACTGCTGCTCATGACCAACTGATCGCCAAAATTTTCCACGGCCCAGCGCACCCGCTTCTGGGCGCTGGCGTTTTCCAGCCGGGCGCTGGCCGGATCCACTTCCGTGACCCGTTTATCGGATTTTACCGCCATGGTCGGTTCCCCGCTTCGGTATTTTCAGGTTTTTGGGGTAAATTACCTATGAAAAGAAATGCCAGGGCTTTTTCAATACCAATATAGGCCGATTGCACCGACCCTCTTTCTAGTTCTCCTTGGCTATCAAGAGCCGCAAACTGTTCAGGCAAACCACCACCGTGCTGCCCTCATGGACAAAAACTCCCAGGGTAAGGGGGATGATACCCAACAGAGCCGCGCTTGCCATTACAGCCACGGTTGCGATAGAGATTATCAGGTTTTGCCGAATGACTGATCGGGCTTTACGGCTCAACTGGTAGGCAGTGAGAAATTTTTCGATTTTGTCGTTCATGAGAACGACCTCACTTTGTTCAAGCGCGGCATCGCTCCCTCTCGCTCCCATGGAAACGGCCACGAATGCCGCAGCCAAACTGGGGGCGTCGTTCACCCCGTCACCCACCATGGCCACTTTGTCCCCCCGGTCGGTCATTTCCTTGATGCACATTACCTTGTCCCTGGGCATCAGCCCGCTGCGGATTTCCTGAATACCGATGGCCTCCCCTACTGCCTCGGCTGCGCTGCGCCGATCTCCGGTGAGCATAAGCGTTCTGATCCCGAGGTCATTCAAACGTTCCAAAGTATCCTTGGACTTTTCCCGGATTTTGTCCTCAAGCAAAACGCGGCCGATGAGGGCCCGATGAAATAGCCAGACTTCCGTTATGGAAGGAGGGGGCTCGTCCACCTGGGCAATCCAATCGGCCAATGGACTCCCTTTCAAGAGTTCCCTTCTGCCCAGAAAAATGGATTTTTCCTCCACTTGTCCCCGCAAGCCCTTACCGCTGAAAGATTGAAATTCTCCCACCTTTTGGGCCGCCAGCCCTTGTTTTTTTCCGTGATTGACAATGGCTCTGGCGATGGGGTGATTGGACTGGGATTCCAGGCTGAAGGCCAACTGAAATACTTCTTCTCCCCGACCGGGCGGAAAACTTTCCACTTTCAACACGCTCAAATCCCCTTGGGTCAGGGTGCCGGTTTTATCCAGGGCGACCGCATTTACCTGGGCGAGTTTTTCGATAGCCGCGCCACCGCGAAACAGGATACCCTTTCGAGCCCCCCAGGCTATGGCGGCCAGAATGGCGGATGGAATGGAAAGCACCAGGGCACAGGGACTGGCCACCACGAGAAAGGTCATGGCACGGTAAAAGGCGGAGTAGCCGGATTCGGTTCGTTCGAAGGCCGGAATGCCCAGAAACATCCAGGTGAATAGAAAATAAAGGAGGGTAAGCCCAATGATCAGATAGGTGTAACCGGTTCCAAAGCGGTCGGTAAACCTTTGGCTGGGGGCCCGCAGATGCCGGGCCTCCTGAATGAGGCGAATGATCTTTTGAAGCGCACTTTCCGAAGCCAGACGCAAAACCTTGACGGTCACCACACCCCATAGATTCAGGGTACCGCTGTATACCGCATCTCCCCTGCCCTTCTCCACCGGTGTGGCCTCCCCGGTGAGGGTCGATTCGTCGGAGGCAGTCATCCCCGAGGTCACCTCCCCATCTACCGGAAAAAGCTCGTCCGGTTTCACCTGAATGACGTCCCCGGGGACTATGTCCTCCACCGCCACGGATTCAATAGATCCATCCCGTCCCACGCGATTGGCCGTTTTCGGAGCCGACCGGGTCAGGGAATGAATTTCACGATGGGTCCGGTGTTCCGCGTAATCCTCCAACGCCCCCGAAAGTGAAAAAAGAAACAAGAGCAAAGCTCCCTCCGCCCAAGACCCGATAGCAACCGCTCCCACGGCCACGGCCAGCATGAGAAAATGGATGTCTACAGCGCCTTTTTTGATATTTTCATAGCTGTCCTTGGCCGCATCCCATCCCCCGCTCAGCAAGCTCAGCCCGTACATTCCGTAGACGACCCAATCCGCCACCGCGTTGACGAAACTCAGGGAAAAAGCAGCCGCCATTAGAGAACCGCAAATTCCGGCGAGCCAAGCCATGGTTTTCCACTCTTCCCCGGCTTCTTCCAAGGCCTCCTCCGAGGCGGGCAAGTTATTATCCTGCATCGACCAGGACCTTTCCCCCGGTGGGGAGGTGGTTTTTCTCCCTGAGGCTTCATTTTTTGGAGTCCGCCCCGGAAGGCCATCCACAGGGCGATGGGTTCCCGAATTATTTTCGGTCTCCAATTGCTTTTCCAAGGACCCCAAAATACCGCCCGACTCCACAACCCCCGCCTTTTCCCGCAGGAATTGGCCCAATTTCTCCACCCAATCAGCCTCTTTTCCTGTCCCGGAATGCCTCATTGAAGTTTCATGCTGAAGCCCCAACTTGAAGCCGCAATATTATTTGGAATAATTCTAAAAACAGGTTTTGTTCCATTATAGGTTCGACAGTGTTCTCCCTGAACGTTTGAACACCGTTATGATCGGATTTCAGAATGCGGTCGAAGCCAAAGCCAAACCTTCCGGAGACCATATCCCCGGTTTGGTCCATAACACCTTCCGCCGGGATGGCTGGCTGCAGAAATTTCTCGGAATGGAGTATCGTCCCCAGCAGGAGATCATGGCTCGGCAAGTGGTGGGAGCTTTGCAAAACGACCAACCCCTTCTATTTGAAGCCGGAACAGGGGTAGGCAAGAGCCTGGCTTACCTCATTCCCGCCATCCTGGTGGCGATACATCAAAGGCGCCAGGGAATCATCGCCACCCATACCATCTCGCTGCAGGAGCAAATCGAGAAAAAGGACCTGAAAATTTGTCGGGCGCTCTTTGGCAAAGTGGACCAACTGGCTGCCTTCAAACCCTTCAAAGTGGCTCTTCTGGTGGGCAAGGGAAACTATCTTTGCACTACACGTCTCAATCAGGCCATCGCCCAAAGAACGGAGCTAATTCCCTCGGAGGAGCAATCTGAACTGGGGCGCATTGTCCATTGGTCCGGGCGGACAAAGGTCGGAATTCGGCAGGAACTGGTTCCAGCCCCCAACTCCGAAGTCTGGGATTGGGTATCGGCGGAGTCTTCCGTCTGCCATCCAAAGCGCTGCAATCCCAAGATTTGCCACTATCAGAAAGTCCGGGCAAAAATCCGCCATTCCCACCTTCTCATCATAAATCACAGTCTCCTTTTCTCCCTTCTCGGTTCGGGTATGCCCCTCCCTCAGGGCCGTGGAGTCTTGTATGCGGAGGATTTCGTCATTCTGGACGAGGGGCATACCGTCCCCGCTGTCGCTACCCAGCACTTCGGCATGGCCATCAGTTCCTTTGGGCTCAACCGCCTTCTCTCCTTCTTTTACAATCCCAAGACTCAAAAAGGGCTCCTGCAACGCCAGGGAAGCGCTCAGGACCGCGCCATGGTTGTCCGGTTGCGCGAAGAATCCGAGGACTTTTTTGGTTACGTTCGAAAGACCTTTTTGGAACAAAGGGATGTGGCGCGCATCTACAGGCCAAACTGGTCCGACCCCACCTTACTGGGCCCAATGAGCAGATTGATAACCCGGGTCAGGGAAATGGCCCGCCCATTGAAGGAAGGTCCGGAGAAAGCGATGGTGGAAGACCAAGGGGACCGCCTGGCCCATTACTACGACGGGATTCGGCAGTTTATCAAACAATCCCTGGAGGATCAGGTTTACTGGGTCGAGCGGAGGGGCCGAGCGGGTAGAATTATCCATTTGCGCAGCGCGCCGATCGAAGTATCGGAATATCTCAAGCAGAGTCTCTTCAGGCGGGAAACGGGGGTGATCCTCACCAGCGCCACCCTGGCGGCGGGCCCGAATATGGATAATTTCCAGAAGCAGGTCGGCGCGGAGAAGGAATCGGCCTTCCAGGTGGACTCCCCCTTCGATTATGAACAATGCGTGGAGGTGTGCATCGCGGAAGACCTCCCCCCGCCCAACCTCAATGATGGGAGGCAAGACCTGGACTACATGGAAGACATCATCCTCTACTGCGTCGACCGGGTGCAGGGGGGCTCCCTGGTATTATTTACCAATTACCGTGACCTGAACCAAATCGGGCGAAGATTGGAATCCCGGTTGGAGCGCCGGGGCCGGTCTATCTTCCTACAAGGCCGCACCTATTCCCGCACCGAACTCACCCGCGAGTTTGCCAAGGCGGGAAACGCGGTGCTTTTGGGAACAGACAGCTTTTGGGCGGGAGTGGATGTGCCCGGACCCGCCTTGTCACAGGTCATTATCACCCGATTGCCCTTTGAAAATCCATCACACCCAATTCCGGAGGCGAAAAGCGACTGGATCAGGTCGCAGGGAAAAAACCCTTTTTGGGAGATCTCGCTTCCCGATGCCATCATTAAATTTCGGCAGGGCTTGGGTCGACTCATTCGCAACAAGACCGATACCGGCCTGATAACCATACTCGACTCACGCATCTTCACCAAACAATACGGCCTCCAGTTTTTAAATTCCTTACCCAAAAAGTCCTACCACCGGTTCAACCGGAACAACCGCGACCGGATTTTCAACCAGCTAAACCTCGGATGACCCACTTCCGGGGGAACCGGTCCGGCAGGACTTGGCCTGCATGGATGTTTTATTGATAACATATTACGAAACTGTAGGAGGGGGTTTATCCCCCGATTGCGGTGAGGCCGTTTGGAAGATCGGGGGATAAACCCCCTCCTACAGTTCTCTCAATCATGAACTGCAAAGCAGTTCCACTCCAAAGCCCAGTGCCGCACAGCGCTCACTGGGTAAGAATGGGCAACAAATAGAGAACCCCGTCGGGGTTCCGCATCGAATTTCACAAAGTTCGTCGCGGGCAAACCGATATCAACAGCCAGATAGAATCCCCAAAAGAAAAGCGGTCCGGCCAAGTGGACACATCGAGCAACTGGATGGGTAACAGGGAACCGCGGCGTTGACAAACAACGCGCCTCGACACCAGCCTTTGACTCAGTGGGGGCGCGGCTGGTGTCGGGCGAAAGACTTGACACCTTCTCGTTGTGGGTTCGATTCCCACCGCCTCCACGCCTTTTGTCAAGGGGATTCCCACAAGGTCGAGCGTTCCGGCCACCATCGAGCAACCAGAACAGGTCAAACCAGCCAACCAGGGTCAAGCCAACCGGGCATGTCGAGCCATGGGCCAACCAGTGTCATGTCCTGTAAATTTATTCACACAATCGGTGGACTTTTCGAGGATTGAATTGGCCTTTAGGAAATTTGAATTCTTGGAGGGATTAACCACAGAGGACTCAGAGAACACAGAGATTTAGAAATAAGAAGAGTGTGTTTTTTCGTCTTTTACATTCTTTTTCGGCTATTTCCCCATTTCCCCTCTTTTTTGCGCCCTTCGCGAGCTTTGCGAGAGTCCTCTTCCTGGTTACTGGTTTCTAGTTTCCAGATCCTGGTTTCTGGTTTCAACCTTCAACCTTTCTTGGCCCCTATCTGTGCTTTTTGTGCCTTTTCTTCCGTGTTTCATTTTCGATCACGATCATGACCATGATCACGATGATTTACTTCGTACCCCTTCGTGTCCTTCGTGGATCCAATTCCTAATTCCTGATTCTCTCTCTCTTTCATGGGGGACAGGAATGTCCCCCCTCCGTTATTTGAATCCGTGCCCATCCGTGTAACTTGTCCTGCCGTAGACTTTAGCGAAGGCGGATCCTCTCAGCATCTCAGAAACTAAGCATCTTAGCATCTCTTATCATTCCTAATCCCTTATTCCTAATTCGCGCCTTTGGCGCTCTGTGTCCTCTGGGTTCTCTGTGGTGATTAATTTAAATGACGGCACACTAGCCGGACAAACCGGGAAATTTTGCCGATGTAGCAGTTGAACTCCAACTCCTATCAGTGCTTGAATTCGGAACGTTATGATAGGCCGCCATTATTTACTCCTTCTTTCCGCCCTGACAACTCTCGCAGCCGGGGTGCTTTCCGGCAAACGCCCCAACATTATCCTCATCATGAGCGATGACATGGGTTACAGCGATCTGGGCTGTTACGGAAGCGAAATTCAAACACCCGCCTTGGATGGTTTGGCCGCGAATGGCTTGCGCTATACCCAGTTTTACAATACTTCGCGCTGCTGCCCCACTCGCGCCTCCCTTATGACCGGTCTCTACGCCCATCAGACCGGGATCGGCCATATGATGAGCGACCGTGGCGGCGCGGGTTTTGCGGGGGACCTCAACAACCGTTGTGTGACCATAGCCGAAGTGTTGAAAACCGCCGGATACTCGGCCTACATGGCAGGAAAATGGCACCTCACACCGCTATCGCCCACCAGAGAAAACCCCTCAAAGCACAATTGGCCGCTACAGCGGGGTTTCGATAAATTCTTCGGCACGATTCACGGGGCCGGCAGTTTTTATGATCCTAATTCCCTCGCCTCGGGAAATGAATTCATTGTTCCACCGGCCGGGTTTTACTATACCGATGCCATTAGCGATACCACGGTCGATTATATTCGAAATCACACGGGCGAACACCCCTACTTCATTTACGTTTCCTACACTGCGGCTCACTGGCCTTTGCACGCCCTGCCGGAGGACATTAAAAAATACAAGGGGCGCTACAGCCGGGGTTGGGATGCATTGCGCAAGGAGCGCTACCAGCGCATGATCGACATGGGGTTGATCGACCGGCGTTGGAAATTGTCGGATCGTTATCCCTCCATCCCCTGGGAAGAGGCGGAAGACAAACCTTTCCATGAACGATGCATGGAAGTTTATGCTGCTCAAATTGACAATATGGATCAGGGAATCGGACGCATTGTCGAAGCCTTGAAGGAAAAGGACCAATTCGACAATACGCTCATTCTTTTCCTCCAGGACAACGGCGGAGTGGAGGAAGCTTACGGTTTGAGCAAGACCTACCAAGCCCCCGAGGGAGGAGAACCATTGAAACCCATGGGGGAAAACGAGCTCCAACGAGACATGGTTCCGGACTACACCCGGGACGGGCGACCGGTCAAAGTTGGTTTCGGCATCATGCCGGGCCCGGAAGATACCTACATCGGGTATGCCCAAAATTGGGGCAATGCTTCCAACACCCCTTTTCGCATGTTCAAGCACTGGTCCCACGAAGGGGGCATCTCCAGTCCCCTCATCGTGCACTGGCCCATGGGTATCGCAGCCAAAGGTGAATACCGCCGCCACCTGACCCACCTCATCGACATCATGGCCACCTGCATGGACGTGGCCGAAGCCTCCTACCCAAAACGTTATGACGGGGTCAGAATCCATCCCTTGGAAGGGGTGAGCCTGACCCCCGGCTTCCACAACAAAACCATCGACCGCGACACCCTATACTGGGAACACGAAGGAAACCGGGCCATCCGGGTGGGAAGGCTGAAACTAGTCTCCAGGGCCTACCGCCACCCGCTCGAACTCGATGTGATCCCCCACCTATCCCCCGGGCAATGGCGTCTCTATGACATGGAAAAAGATCGGTCCGAGACTAACGATCTGGCCCCGGAATACCCCGGTCTGGTTTACCGGTTGGCGGAAAAATGGACGACCTGGGCCGAACGGGTGGGAGCTTTGCCCCGGCCGGAAAGGAAATCGCGGCATCCCCTCATACGCTGAAATGTAAGAAAAGATTCGGGTCTTAAAACTGTATGAAGTACAACGGAATACAGCCCGTCGGGGTCAGTTGTCTTAGCGCGGAAAAGGAAGGGGTCAAGACGTAAAAAGTTATGCCTTACAGGGTCAGCAGGTCACGCCGAAAGGCGGATCGTCTTGTAAAAGTGTATGGAGTACAACGGAATACAGTTTTTAAGACCTGACCCTTTTCTTTCGGAAGGCATCACTTTTCTACGGCATGACCCCGACTGGCGTCCATACTATATTCCTCTACAAACGCGCTTAACTAAGCGCCATTCTGACCTGACCCCTTTTTCCGTGCACGAAGGCTTACACAGGTCAGGCCCGCGGATGGGCTTTGCGGTGGGCTTGCTTCAGCCTATCCAAGGTGACGTGGGTATACACCTGGGTCGTAGATAGACTGGCGTGGCCCAACAGGTCCTGAACAAGGCGGAGATCGGCCCCCCGGTTCAACAAATGGGTGGCAAACGAGTGCCGGATCTTGTGGGGAGACAAATCCATGGGCAAATCCGCCAGGGCCAGGTATTTCTTCACGATCAACTGAACCTGCCGCACACGGATCCTTTTTTTGCGATTGCCCAAAACCACGGGATCGGCCCATCCGGCGCTTGGAGCGTATTCCCGCCGGAATTTTTCCAATACCAGGAGGGCGATCTTACCCAGCGGACAAAGGCGCTCCTTGTTGCCTTTTCCCCTTATCCGGGCCACGCCGCTGGGAATGTCGATCATGCCATAATTCAGACTGGCCAACTCACTGACCCTCAGGCCGGCGCCGTAGAGCAATTCCAGCACCAGCCTGTCCCGCCAAGCCAGAAAAGGTTCCAGGGTCTCATTTTCCAACAAGCGCGTGGGCCCGGCCAGGAGTCTGCTCATCTGCTTTTCGGAAAAAAATTTGGGCAAGGGTTTGTCCAACTTGGGCAGGGTGAGCCCGGAAAAGGGGTTTCGTTTGATGAGCCGATGCTTTACCAAATATTTGGCAAAGGTCTTCAAGGCGGAGAAGTGGTTGTGAATAGTCCGACGGGAATGGGTGGCTTGTTTCTCTATGATGAAATCACGGATCTGCATCATTTCCAAATCATCCCAAGCGCCGTTCCAGCGGGCATTTTCCCGCATCCAAAAATGAAAGTCCCGAATGGCCTGTCCGTAATTGCGCACCGTATAGGCGGACAACCTTCGCTCCCCGGACAAATGATCCAGGAACCGATCCAAATACATTACCTCAAATGTTGCTTTCTCCATGGTTCTTGATCCTCCGTCCGGCCTGGACAAATTAGCCTCAGACCATCGTCACCGCGATGATGCCATACCCCATCCACCTCAATTCCGCTGCCCATTTTCAAGCGATTCAATTACTTTTTTGGCATACCGCCGGAGGGCCGATTCGGGGTCAATCCCACGCAAGCGACAGGCGGCAGCCCATTCAAAGAGGGCTTTTCCGGCCGAATCCTCAGTTACTGTGGAGGCATTTTTTCCGATGACTTCGACATCGAGAGTCCCGGATGGATCCAGATCCTTTTTCTGAATCTCTTTAAAGACACCGCGGGCGTATAGGAGAGCCGGCAAGACGGGGGGAAGGTTGTCGAACAGCTTGTTGCCCCGCGGTTTACCATTTCGACTTTCACTCGCTTTGATTTCATCCCACTTCTCCAATACCGAGGCAGCATCCTCAAGTCCGAGTTCTTGCGAGCCGAAAACGTGGGGATGCCGCCGGATCAATTTCTCATTCACCTGAGTCGCGACATCGTCCAAGGTAAAGTTTCCCTGCTCGCTGGCGATTTGGGCGTGCATGACCACTTGCAGGAGCACATCGCCCAATTCCTCGAGCATGTGCTCCATGTCCAGGTTGTCGAGAGTTTCGAGAAGCTCGCAGCACTCGTCCATCAGGCAAACGGCCAGGGACTGGTGGGTTTGTTCGATATCCCACGGACATCCCCCCGGCCCACGCAATGTTGAAACCGTTTCTCTCAAGGCCTCAATAGGACTCACGGTAGCTTTTTTTATTGGATAGGTTGGGTTTTTCCCTTCTTGGTTATAACAATTCGACCTAAAAATAAAGCACGGAATCAGCAAAAATGGACAAATTGACCGAGATCATGGCCCACAAGCGCCATGAAATCCGGGGCAAAATGCGCCAGGTGAGTAAAGGGGAACTGAGCGGATTGGCCGATCCGGAGAGGCCCTCTTTCTTTCGGGCCATTGCCGGTCGCAACACCTTCTCCGTCATAGCGGAAATCAAGCGTAAATCCCCCTCGGCCGGCTCCATCGCCCCGGAGGCTTCAGCGGTGGACCAAGCCGCCTTGTACGCCCGGTCCGGGGCGGACGCCATTTCCGTGCTGACGGACCAGAAATATTTTTCCGGGACACTCGGCGATCTTGCCGGCGTTACGGAACATCTTGGGCGCAACCCTGGTGCGATTCCCTGCCTGAGGAAGGATTTTTTTCTTCATCCCATACAGGTGGTCCAGGCTGCCCGGGCCGGGGCCGGCGCCATCCTCATCATCGTTCGGATGCTCAGCCAGGAGGAAATCCGGGCCCTCTACCGGGCGGCAAACCTGGCCGGTCTGGATGCCATATTCGAAATTCACACCGAGGCAGATCTCGAACGAGCCATTTTGGCCGATGCCAGAATTGTCGGGGTCAATAACCGGAATTTGGCCACCTTTTCCACGGATTTGGCCGTATCGGAGAACCTGATACCGAAAATCCCCCCCCCGTTGATTTCCATCGCGGAGTCTGGCATTTCCACTCTCGAAGATGTCCGCCGGGTCAAAGCGACTGGAGCACATGCGGCGCTGATTGGTCAGGGCCTCATGCAACGCGAGGATCCCGGATCCTTTATTGAACAGATTCACGCCCTTTAACCCCCCTATCCCACCACCGGTGCGCAAAATGAAGCCATACCAGTCAGGTGAGGCATTGCGGTAATTCCCCAAAGCAATGGTCTCCTACCCCACCTTGAAAAGAGTCAGGGAGTTGTTGGCAGCCCATCATTTATCTCCCCGTAAACGGTTGGGCCAAAATTTTTTGGTGGACGCCAACATCGGGCGAAAATCTCTGGCTTTGGCAGAGGTGGAACCGGGCGATTGTATCGTCGAAATCGGGCCCGGCCTGGGAGCCTTGACCCACCTGTTACTGGAGGCAGGCTGCCAGCTCTATGCCGTGGAGCTGGACCCCGGCCTGTTTCGCTACCTGCGGCAACAGGTTGCGCCGACCTTTCCCCATTCGCTCCACTTATTAATGGGCGACGCCCTCGACCAGCCGCTGGCCGGACTTCCCCTTAGAGAAAAAAACTTCAAGATCGTGGCCAACCTGCCCTACTCCATTTCGACGTCATGGATGGACGCTGTCCTGTCCGGAAGATTGCCGGACCGGTTGGCCCTCATGCTGCAAAAAGAGGCGGCAGATCGTTTCGTGGCATCGACTGGCAGCAAAAATTTTGGCCCTATCTCCCTCTTCATCCGTAGCGCTTACAACATCGAAGCAGTTCATCGAGTGAGCGCGTCCTGCTTCTACCCGGCGCCCGAGGTCGACTCAACCCTGTTATCGCTCAGGATCAGGAATGTGCCGCTTGTTTTCGATGCGACGGCAAAGGAAGGCATACGCCGGATTTTTCGTCACCGGCGCAAACAAATCAGGTCCATCCTTGCCCGGATGCCGGAGGCCAAGCGTTTCCAGGCCTGGTTGGAAAGCTTAATGAGCAAAGGATTCAAGCCCGCCACCCGTCCCGAGCAGATTAAACTGAAGGATTGGCAGCAACTGATTTTGCCTTGATCCGTCAGGGTTTGCCTATCCCATAGGTTCTGAACCCTATCTGTTCCAACGCCTTCCGGTCCAAAATATTTCTGCCGTCAAAGATGCGGGCCGGTTTTTCCATGCCGTGGAATATGCGTTGGAAATCCAATTCCTTGAACAGGTCCCATTCCGTCAGTATCGCTACGGCGTGGGCTCCGTGACAGGCGGCGTAAGCATCCCGCTCGATTTCAACCCCCGAGGAAACATCTTTTGAGCCCTGACTCAAGGCCCCCAGGATGGACTCCCCGCTCGCTTGAGGATCGAAAATCGACAACCGGGCATTTTCGTCCATCAGGTCCCAGCAAACGGAGATAGCGGGAGAATCTCTGGTATCGTTGGTGTCTTTCTTGAAGGCAAAACCCAAAATGGCTATTTTTTTACCGCTTACCGTATTGAACAGAGCCCGGACAATCTTGGCGGAGAAGCGGCGTTTTTGGTATTCGTTGATCTCGACTACCTTGTGCCAGTAATCCGCCGCTTCCTTGAGACCGAAGTGTTCGCACAAGTAAACCAGGTTCAAAATATCCTTTTTAAAACAGGACCCGCCAAATCCGGCCGAGGCCTTGAGAAATTCCGGGCCGATACGACTGTCGGCCCCTATGGCCCTGGCCACCTCATCCACGTCGGCGCCGGTCGATTCACACAGGGCGCTGATGGCATTGATCGAGGAAATGCGCTGGGCCAGAAACGCGTTAGCGGTGAGCTTGGATAATTCGGCAGACCAGAGGTTGGTTTTGATTATGCGTTGGCGGGGGATCCAATTCTCGTAAATGGCCGCCAGGGTATCAATCGCGCGCAGACCCTCCGGGGTTTGATCGCCCCCGATGAGCACCCGGTCTGCTCTATGCAAGTCCCTGATAGCCGTGCCTTCGGCCAGGAACTCCGGATTGGAAAGGACCTGAAATTGCCCGTCCCCGTTGTTATTTAAAATTTCTTTCAGGGCATCGGAAGTGCGCACGGGAATGGTGGACTTTTCCACCACGATTTTAGGACCCCTGGCCAAGCGGGCAATATCCCGGGCGCATTTTTCGATATAAATCAGATCGGCGGCCCTGCCGGCGCCAATTCCGTTTTTCTTGGTCGGGGTTCCGACCGCGACAAATATGATATCGGCCGCCCCTATGGCCGTCGCCCTATCGGTAGAAAAAAAGAGATTCCTTCCCCTGGATCGTCTAACGATCTCGGCCAGGCCGGGTTCGAAGATGGGAAGCGTATCGCTGTTCCAGGCTTCAATTTTTTCTGCGTCCACGTCCACCACTTCAACCGCGATATGGGGGCACTTTTCCGCGATTACCGCCATAGTTGGACCGCCTACATAGCCGGCGCCGATACAACAAATTTTCATGGACTTTGCCATTAAACAGGAAGCGGACCACTAAATTGCTTTACGACCTTGACCAGCCGTTTTCCCGCTCGGATCAAATCCTCTCTTTCCAATACGCCAAAACTCAGGCGCATGTAGTGGGTGGGGCCTTCGGAAGCAAAACACAAATCTCCCGGGATGTAGATGACTCCTTCCTCCACGGCGGACTTGAAAAACAAACTGTCCTTGCCGAGGTCCATGTACCCCGGTCCCCTGACCCACAAATACATGCCTCCATCCGGTTTGGACCAGGTCCACCCGAATCCTCTCATGTCCTCCTCCAACATCGTCCCGTGGAGAATTTCCATTTTCGCCTTATAGCGGGAACGAACTGTGGCGAGTTGCCGGTCGTAGGAACCATTTTCCACCGCGTTTTGTATTATGGCTTGGGTGTAATTGGAGGACCCAAAATCATGGTGACCCTTTACACTGAGCATCTTGCGGAACAATCCGGCATGATCACAAATGACAAAACCTATTTTCAAACCGCTGGCAAAGGGCTTGTCAAAGGTGCCGAAAAACAAGCGGGGAAAGTCGTCAAAGGCAGGCAGGGCAAAGATACTGGCGGATGAATGGGGGGTTCGGAAGTATAGTTCCCTATAGGCCCCATCCTCCAGTATGGGCACCTTTAAATCGACCGATTTCAATACGCTGGCAATGGCTTCCTTGACCCCATTGTCCAGGCACCGGGTCGAGGGATTGGAATACCAGGAATCGAGGTAGATGCCCTTTACCCGGCTCAATCGGTTCTCACCCCTCAAGCGCTTCAGCAGCACGGCAAATCCATCCGGATCAATCCTGCCATCGGAATCCACCGGTATGCCCAATGGTTCAATGCCCAACCCCTTCAGGAGTTCCAGAAAGACAAAGTAACTGGGGCTCTCCACCAGGATGATGTCTCCGGGGTCGCAAAGCACCTGCATGACCAAATAAAGCGCCTGTTGTGAACCATTGGTTATCATCACATTGTCCGGATGGTAGGAAGGGTTTTGATGGCCGTCAGCCCTGGAGAAACGCTTTGCCACGAGGCGGCGCAAGCCCGGGCGGCCAATGGTAGTGCCATATTGGAGGTACTCGGGCGCTCCTCCGCTGCTACACAGTGCAACCGTCTCATCCCTTACAAATGAAACGGGCAAGGAGTGGGTGTCTGTAAATCCGGCGGCCAGGGAGAGAATTTCAGGATTTTCCAGGGCGACCTTCATAATGTCCGTAATGACGGGTCGCTCCGCCAATCTTCCCACCCCCGAGTAGGAAATGCTTGATTTGCTCATGGTCAATTAGCCGGGACGCGGTTTAAAGCTTCAGAAGAATGGGGCAGCAAAAAGGAGCCATCAAGTTAAACCTGCCCGCGCCAGAAGAAGGGAAACTGCCGGTCAAGCTATGGCGCCGGCTGCGTCGGCGGAGGGCCCGATTTCGGGTTCCACCTTTTTTTCGGCCGCCTTTTCCTCGTTTGCCTTGGGACGGCCCTTCTTACGGTGGATCAGGGTGTTGCTTTCGACAGGGCTCCGGATTTCACCGTGCTCGATAATTTCTTTCACGTGGACCCCTTCGATGGTCTCATATTCGAGAAGGGTTTCGGATATTTTGTTTAAGGCTTCCCGATGTTCTTCGATAAGCTTCTTGGCCCGTTTGAACTGACCCCTGACGATTCCGCGAATGGCGGTGTCAATTTTTTGTGCGGTGTCTTCACTGTAGTTTTGGGTTCGGGTGATTTCGCGGGCCAGAAACATGTGTTCCCGATTTTCCCCATAGGCAACGGGTCCCAGGTCGCTCATTCCCCAATCACAAACCATGTGACGGGCCAACCGCGTGGCTTGCTTGATGTCCATGGCAGCGCCATTGGAAAAGTCACCCGTTTCAATTTCCTCCCCGATACGTCCCCCCATGGTGACGCATATGTGGTCGAGAATTTCCCGTTTGGAATGCCCTAAAATATCTTTGGTCGATGTGGACATGGTCAGCCCCAAAGCGCTCCCCCGCGGAATAATCGTCACCTTGTGCAAAGCCATTTTCTTGCCCCCGAGCAAGGATTGCAGGATGGCGTGCCCAGCTTCATGGAAAGCCGTCATGCGCCGGTCTTCCTCGTCCATCAATTTGCGGCGCTCGCAGCCAAAGGCAATTTTGTCGCGGGCCTCGTCCATATCGTGGCGGTCGACTTCCTTTTTATCATAGCGTGCCCCGATGAGGGCGGCTTCATTCAAAAGGTTGGCCAAATCGGCCCCGGAAAATCCGGGGGTGGCCCGGGCAATCACCTTAAGGTCCACATTGGCGCCGAGTTTGATCTTCTTGGCGTGCACTTTGAGAATCTCTTCCCGTCCAACCAGATCCGGTAGATCAATGGTCACTTGACGATCGAATCGCCCCGGACGCAATAGGGCCTCGTCGAGGACATCGGGACGATTGGTGGCGGCGATGATGACCACCCCTCCATGCCCTTCAAATCCATCCATTTCAACCAACAGGGAATTCAACGTTTGCTCGCGTTCATCATTTCCGCCGCCCAGCCCGGCACCGCGCTGACGGCCCACCGCATCAATTTCATCCACGAAGACAATGCAGGGGGCGTGCTTGCGCGCCTGTTCGAACATATCGCGTACCCGGCTGGCTCCCACACCGACAAACATCTCGACAAAATCGGAACCACTGATGGTAAAAAACGGCACTTCCGCTTCCCCGGCAACGGCCCGGGCCAGCAAGGTCTTGCCGGTGCCGGGAGGGCCGACCATCAGAATGCCCTTGGGAATCCGCCCGCCGATGCGCTGAAACTTCTTCGGATCACGCAAAAAATCGACCACTTCCCCCACTTCCGCCTCTGCTTCGTCACAACCGGCCACTTCCTTGAAAGTGACCTTGTCGCGGTCGCGGGTGAGTAACCGGGCTTTGCTTTTGCCGAAACTCATGGCCCCCCGTCCCGCCATGCGCAGTTGCCGGACAAAAAGAAAGTAGAGTAGCCCAATAATGATGAGAAACGGGACCAGGCCCACGAGAAGCTCGGTCAAAACATTGCTGCTCTTTTCTTCGGAAAATTTTCCGGATCGTTGCAGTTTTTCATAAATCGGCCCGGTAATCCGCCCGTCGGCCCGAAATCCAATTTTTTCCTTTCCCTCCCTGTGGCCTCCCCGGTAATAGGTGAGGTCGCCGGGATTTTCCGGAACGGTTTCTCCAGGATTTACGTAGAGTTCCCCGGTAATGTTAAACCATTCCGAAGTCCCTCCGGACGGATCCGATTTTATTATTCCGTAGGCAATGTTTCCGCGCTCGAGCTCGGTAAATACCTCATAGGGTTCCAGGTCGATGATTCCTCCCTTATTGCCCGGTCCCAGTATAATAAGACTGGCAATGGCCAGGACAACCAGGAGCCAGATCAACGCCACTTTGGGTTGAAACCGGTCCGTGGGCGTATTCTTCAAAGGCTGGCGGCCTTTTGGATTTTGCTTGGGAAGCATGAGATAGGTATTTTACTACGGTTGCCTATAAAATCTTAGTGAAGGTCCCGGTAAGTCAATTGCAGTATTTTTTTAGTATGCGGGGTTATCCGGTGATCATGACTGACTGGAAGACCGGGCGCCCAAAGAACGAGCGAGTCCGTTGTTGTGACCACGGGCAAGCGTTTTCGTTCCTCTCGGGGAATTTTTCGATCGACAAACAGGTCCTGTAATTTCCGGCTTCCCGGGGCGTTAAGGGGGCGATAGCGGTCCCCGGCTTGCCAGGGTCTAACCAGCAAGGCCCCCTCCTTCAGGGCATTTCTGTCCAAAAAGATCGTCCTGCGCTCGGAGTATTTCTTTTGGGACAGGCCGCGCAGCAAATCGCGGGTGAATTTCTGACAGTTTGCCCGCATTCGGGTGCGATCCGGGAAATAGATCGCGCCACCCGCCACCAGGGAAACGGGAGGCCAATTGGTAGGGATTTCCCGGGGGTTTTCCTCAAACGCAATACATCCGCGATCAACCCGGACAAATCCACCGCCCATGGGCCATTCAGAAGATGCCTCGGAGAGGGCGGCGTGCAACATCTCATCGACGCGGGCAGGGGATGCGGACTCCAGCAATCCCCGGCGTTGCAACCATTGATACAACCACCTGCGCAACACCCCTCGGGGACCCGACTCCCGGGGCAAACGGGCGGGATTATCTCCCGGGGCCGGGTAGCGGGAAGCGGCCAGAAACCGGTCGATGACCTCATCTGCCTCTTCCAGATATTGGCGAACCCGTGCAGCAGCCCGAACCAGATCGTATTGGGTAGCAGCCTGCCAGTTGGGTATGATTTCATTTCGAAGCCGGTTGCGGTCGAATTTTCCCTCCCGGTTACTCAGGTCCTCACGCCAGGGAATGCCCAATTCCCGGAAATAGCCTTCGAGTTCGCTGCGGGTAATACCCAATAGCGGCCTCAGATAGGTTTTTTGGGCGGAAAATGTGTGGACAGGCCTGGGAGCGGCCAGGCCGGCCACGTTACTGGAACGAGCCAGACGAAGCATAAGTGTTTCGAGAATATCGTTTTGTTGATGCCCCAACACCACAATTCCTCCGCCTCTTCCTCGCAAGAAGCGGTCGAAAAATGCGTGACGGGCTTTTCGGGCCTCGGCTTCGTTTTCCGGACCGTTCGCATCTCTGTGGTCCCAGGAATCGCGCAAAAACGGCAGGCCCAATGGCGCGGCCACATCCGCGACGAATTGTTCATCCCCGTGGGAAGCCTCCCCCCGAAGAAGATGATTGAAATGAAGCACGCTCATGTCATCACGCCTGGACGGGAAATGCCAATAGATGAGCAAAAGAGCGGATAATGAATCGATGCCGCCCGAGCAGGACAGTCCCATCGCTCCGGATTGCGTTTCATTCAGGAAATCAACCACCCGGGGGTGGAGCCGGTCCCGGGGTATTTTTTCTGCGAGCCCTTGGGCGTAGCCAGGCCAATTCATTGCAACGATCACTCCAGGAATTCATCCCCGAAATAAGCCTCCAGGACTGGAGGAATTTTAATCCGGCCGTCCTCCAACACGTTGTTCTCCAAAATCGCAGCCAATACTCGGGGAACCGCCAGGGCGGAACCATTCAAGGTGTGCAGGTGGACCGGTTTTTGGCCCGGGGGACGGTACCGGATATTGGCCCGCCGCGCCTGAAAAGCTTCAAAGTTGCTGCAACTGGAAACCTCCAGCCAACGCTTCTGTCCACCGGCCCAAACTTCCAGGTCGTACTTCTTACTCTGGGTAAACCCGAGATCGCCGGTGCACATCAAAAGCACCCGGTAGGGGATATCGAGTTTT
This sequence comes from Opitutales bacterium, assembly GCA_965218995.1. Classification (GTDB taxonomy): domain Bacteria; phylum Verrucomicrobiota; class Verrucomicrobiia; order Opitutales; family UBA2995; genus JAABVD01. The sequence continues at coordinate 318,508 of CBDCML010000003.1, read as the reverse complement.
TGCAACAGTCTTTCCGCGTCCGCTTTCAGACTTTCCAGTTCCATGTAAGACTCAGTCGGATGCACCCATTTCACCAACTCGACTTTATCAAATTGGTGAATCCGGTTCAAACCGCGCACCATTTTTCCATAACTGCCGGCTTCCCGGCGGAAGCAAGGCGAGTAGCAGACGCGGTAAACGGGCAACTCCGCTTCATCCAGAATTTCGTCGCGATAAAAATTGGTTACCGGAACTTCCGAAGTCGGAATGAGGCAGAAGCCATCCCGGGAAAGGACGTACATCTGATCCTCCTTGTCGGGCAACTGACCGGTGGCGGTGGCGCTGGCCCGGTTGACGACCAACGGCCCAGTCACCTCCTCGTAACCGTTGCCGAGAGCTTCATCCAGGAAGAAATTTATCAGGCTGCGCATCAGCTTGGCCAACCCGCCCTGGAAAAAGGGCCAACCGGCGCCGGTTACCTTGGCCCCGCGCGCATAGTGGGCATATTTCTTAAAGACCTTCCCCTCGAAGTGGGGGCGGGCCTGAGGGGAGACACAGGCGGGATCCCCCCAGGAATAGTATACTACGTTGCCGCTGGGGTCTGGCGCTACCGGCACCGAGGCATGGGGAATATTGGGAAGGGATAGCATTTGAGCTTCCCAATCCGCCTCCAGCCCCTTCAATTCAGCATCCTTCGCTTTTACTTCGGAGGAAACGCCCCGCATCTCCCCTACCTTAGCCATAAATTCCCGCGATCCCTTTTCCATTGCGGCCATTTCCTTGTTCACACCCTTTTGTCGGGCGCGAAGGCGTTCCACGGATTGGATCAGGCCGCGCCGCTTCTTGTCCAGTTCCAGAATGGAATCGAGATCACACTCATTACTCTTGTCGGCAATGGCTTTGCGCAGACGTTCCGGTTCATGGCGCAGGACCTCTAAAGCTATCATAGGAATTCCTCGTTGAAAAACAGGCTACCCTAGCCCCGTCTCCCCGCCGATTCCAAGTCAAATCCGCCGGGTCCTCACGGAGAAGGAAGGGGTCAAGACGTAAAAAGTTATGCCTTACAGGACCCTTTTCTTGCAGAAGGCATCACTTTTCCACGGCATGACCCCGGCTGGCGTCCATACTATATTCCTCTACAAACGTGCTTAACTAAGCGCCATTCGGGTCAGCCCTTGAGGTTTGGTATTGCATTAACATGACGACTCACGTTGCTCGGATGCCCCATGTTTAGACGTTGGGCTATCCACGGATTGGTGGCGCTGGTCTGTTTTCTGAGTTCCCTTGCCAGAACGATTTTCCAATTGGCAGATGTCTTGTCCTGGTCAATATTTTTTTGCGTTTTGCGAGGTTTCCCTTGGGAGTCTCCAAGGCCAGGTGATAGTGGTTACTCATGATCACGTAGGCATGCAGCCTCCAGCCACAACTTTCGCAGGCTTCGAAGAGGGCTTTCTCAAACTCTACTCCGGATTGCGTCACGCTGAACAGGTCCTTGCGGTAGTTGCCGCGGGACAGGATATGGTAGATCGCTCCAGGATACTGAATGCGCGGTTTCCTGGCCATGGTCGCAATCCATGGAAGCCTTGAAACTCAGTAAAGACCAAACATCAAGGGCTGACCCGAATGGCGCTTAGTTAAGCGACTTTAGGAATGTTCGATCATCTCGGAGAAGGAAGGGGTCAAGACGTAAAAAGTTATGCCTTACAGGGTCAGTCGTCTTGTAAAAGTGTATGGAGTGCAACGGAATACAGTTTTTAAGACCTGACCCTTTTCTTCCGTAAGGCATCACTTTTCTACGGCATGACCCCGACTGGCGTCCATACTATATTCCTCTACAACCCCGCTTAACTAAGCGCCATTCAGGGCTGACCCTTTTGCCCCAATCTGGGAGTAACTGCCATGCTGGAGGTAGTCAACCACATTGGCCTTCACGTGATAGGTGTAGTCGAAAACGGTGGAGGTGGAATGATCGGCTTTGATCTGGTCCAGGCGACCGGTTCCATCGTAGGTATAGGTGTTCTTGTAGGTGGTATCGTTCTTGAAGTTGAAGGATTTCAGTCGTCCCCAAAATCCCTCATGGGTGGGATCGGGACTGACCGAAGATGACGATCCCGGCGCTGGACCGTCGGCATAGTCGTAGTTGATCACGTCATTGGTCTGGTGGTAGAAGTATCTGGAACGACCCGGACCTGGCTCGACACCAACTCATGTCTTCTTTCTCTTCGGACAACTAAAAATCATGAATAATTGGACTGACCCTTTTGGCCCTTCCTTCAGCCTTTCCCCTTCCTCCCTCCTGCAATACCTTTGCAGCCCTATTGCAGCCCGCCTGCAACCGCCCTGCAGCCAGACGACCAAGTTTTCAAACCTTATGCGACCGATTCCCATTTCAAACGAGATTTTGACCTGACCTCCGCAATCATCCAGATTGTAGATTCGCTGACCTTGAGCGTCTGAGTCTACCTCAGCTTGTTCCCTTTCATACTACCTGACCCCATTTTGCCTTTTGCCACATCTTTTATGAAATTGGAAGTATAACCTCGGTTAGTTTCCATTGGATGCCTCTACGCCTCAAAATAAATTTCACCTCTAAACCAGTTTCACGATCTCTTGTGATTATCGAAATCTTACTGAAAGACCCGTAAGAAAGGGAAATGTCGGCAAATGGATCCGGAGACGGTTACCCGGGTGCTTCACCACCGTTGCCTCAGAATCTGGTTTTCTCCCCTTCATGAGTTCCATGAGGCCGGCAGGGGTAACATATGCGTCAAGAATCCCTTTTACAATCAAGTACGCAACAGCCAACATCAGAATAGAGGAACATTAATCGGCGCATCAAATTTTTGCCGTGTTTTTTCCGACAATTTTTTCCACGATGCACCCGCATTAAAGCCCGGCATAATTTTAATGGAAAAGCAATCCGGCCCGAAGTAAAAAGCGAACACAAAGCATGAAATTGAGTTGTCTCAATAGCGACGGGAAAAGGTTACATTGTAGAGCGGTCTTTTCCCGTCGCCGGGAAACGCCAGCCGGAGGCAATCCTGGTTTGGTGATTCCGTGGACGGACGATGACAAGAAACATTTAGCTGACCCGGAGGAACCAGCCCCGCCTTTGAGCATCCTAAGCTTTTTCGCCATTGGCTACCGTATTGATGAAGCCACTTGGAGGGAAGCACGACTATTTCGCAAATGGTGGAGGAGGCAGGAAAGATACTTTGGGCCGGACACACTAGCCAAAGAATGCCCAAAATATCGAGCCCGCCCTAAACCTAAAATGTGGCTACCATGAGCCGCCCTGACCAATAACAGACCCAGCGGGGGCCTTGGATGTTTGGGAAGATCCAGGCGTATGTTTGAAAACATCCAAACAAGGTGACGTTAAAACAACCTAGCCGACCCTGGCCGCACCAAGCCGTCTCCAGGTCTCCAATGTCTTGAAAAAGATTCATTGCTTGGTAAGACGAACTTGTGGGCTGGTTCATAATAGTTGCCCCATCGGCCAAATCGGTTCGTCAACATTCACTTGCCAGAAAACCGGGTTCTTTTGCGCCGTATCCGCCGCCGTTTAGGCTTTACCTTCATCTTGGCCTCAAGCGGCGCACGCAGTTTTTCATAAAGCTCGAACAAATGCTCCACACGTTCCCGCTCCGAAGCGAAACCCGCCGGTCGATAGAGGCGATCCACCGCGCGGTCAAGGCGTTGGTGAGCTCTGCGCAGGTTTGGCGGCATCAAATCAGGATCGTAGAGATCGGCTAGTGTAGCATCCGGATGAGCGCATCGTGCATCAAGCACGGCCTGTGCCAGCAGTTCCAGTTTCGACAGATCCGCATCTTTAGGCGGCATTGGAAAGGTGTTGTAGACGACTCCGACCGAGTACATGTAGTCGCTCTTCATGCGCCCAGTCACTGTTCGCATCCATGCCATGTGCATTGCTGATGTCAGTAGTGCGAAATCTCCGAGAGTTGCGTCGGAAAGCAAACGGAGCTTATTGCTCGGAATGACCGGCGGCTCCAGCCACCCGATGGGTGCATAATCCCGCCGCTCCGAACTGACTTCGGGAATGACCAGGAACGGTGCGGAGGGGATGACGTTGACCTGCCAGAGAGTGGGAGTTTCGGCCAGCTTGATCGTGGACTTGCGCTTGCTTCCCTGCCGAAATGTGCGGACGGAGGCAATCCGTTCCCGTACACGCGGCAACCGCGCGAGCACTTCGGGCGGTGCCTGGTGCAACGCCAGAATCCAGCGCTGGCCGCCATGCAAGTATTCGCGTGCCCCGATATAGGGTCGAAATCACCCAAATGTTGGGAAACCTGTTCCAATCGCGGTTCATTTAATCAATCATATAAATAAGAGGAACCCAGATTCAGGATGGTTCATTGAGATCAACGTCATCAAAGAAAAGCAGTCTTTCTGGAATGTAACCCAAAAGTACAAAGGCGAAATTACAAACGCCGAATTTACATATGTAACGCCAAATATCTTAGGGATCAGATCCAAACTGAACGAAGAACTCAAAAACGCCAGAGAACAACACAATGCCATGTCTGTTACGGAGGCACTACACAATCCAAAGGGTAATTTGGATCTGACGGGAGATAAAATTAAGGATGCTGTGAACTATATTTCGAAAGGTGGAGGAAAATCAAAATTAAAAGTCGGTCGTGAAACTGTATATGACTCAGAAAAAGATGGAAAACTAATGGAGGTTTCAGATGATGAGCCTCTAACGAAAGATAACCCTTCAACATGGAATAGAATAGCAACCTGGCTGTTCAAATGAAAAACCATCCTCTTATCTTTGTTATTGTGGCAATTTTGCTCGCATTGGTTGCCATGGTATATTTTAGGCCAACATGGTTAAGCGATGATAACGATTTTTTGAAAAATTTTGTAAATCACGAGTATCTTAACGTACTTGGAGTAATATTCGTAATTTCGCTTGCATCACTGTCCCAAGTGCACATTAGACTAAATCAGATTGAAGAACATCGTCAACAGGAGTGTTTTCAAGGGACGAGAAAGGAAATTCGACAATCAGCTTATGGGTTGATTGTCTTATTTGCTCTGGCATTTGTAATTGTAGTAGCGAAACCATTGTTTTGTGAAACCCAAACATCAACAGCTATTGTGAATGCCATCGCGGTTTTTATATTGGCTATGTTTGTGCTTTTTTTGCTCGATATCACAATAGCTGTGTTCGACCTAAAACCAATTATCAAACCACCCTCCAAAGATGACCATAAGGAGCAAAAGGGCAAGCCCTTGAAGTTAGGCATGGATGAAGGTAAGGGACCAGGAAAGATCAAACGGAACAAGCTGAAGTAACCAAAGACACGTTATTGAAAACCGTCATTTACCAGCCAACCTGTTACCTTTCTCTTCCCTCTTGTGATGCGGGCATGTACTCTTACTAGAACCAACCCTACAACCACTTTGAACACAGTCCTGCAAGAATCTCATTTGTCTTGGTAGGAAGTTTGGGGGGGCGACCAAGTCAGGTCACCCCTATTTGATCAATTGCAATACGGCTTTGTCATCTCGAACGACTCGCATGAATCGTATACCTTTTGAACAGCTGCGGCTTCAGCCGCATCCATGGCGGGGCAAAAAGGGCGGGGCAAAAAGGGTCAGTCCAATTATTCATGATTATTGGTTGATTCGATGCAAAGGGCACATAACCGGAACCCAAAGAACTGGCCCATTCCTAATGAGACAATTTCCTGACCTGAAAGGAAAATCACCCATGAAGAAAAAGCGCCATAGCGTAGAATAGATCATCCACATCCTCCAAGACGCCGATGGTATGATCCGGGCACATAGGTTACACTTATTCTAGGCACATAGGTTACAGTATACTGGGCATTATGCCCTGGAAAACTGTAGACTCAATGGACCAAAAGTTACGATTCATTCACTTAGCCCAAAGTGGAAAATACACCATCTCGGAGCTATGCCACGACTTCGGCATCAGCCGCAAGACCGGCCACAAGTACCTGCGACGATACCAGCAGCAGGGAGCTTGCGGATTGAAGGAGCTAAGTCGGCGGCCCCGGCACAATGCTCAGTTGACCGATAAGGCGGTGGAAAAGCTCATCTTGCAGGACCGCCGCCGGCACCCGACCTGGGGGCCTAAGAAACTCAGAGATTTGCTTTTGAAGAAGCATGCCATCCAACGGCCTCCTTGTTGCAGTACCATTGCCGCGATCCTGAAGCGCAAGGGCGGGGCAAAAAGGGTCAGTCCAATTATTCATGATTATTGGTTGATTCGATGCAAAAGGGCACATAACCGGAACCCAAAGAACTAGGTGCTTAATATCCTTGAAACATGAAAACTGAAATTTTATTAAATGATTTTGCAACCCGCTGTTTCAGAAATATTGCGGATAAGGACTATATTGCCGCCCGTTTATGTTATAGAAACGGTCTTGTGCCGCAATTCCATTGGCAAGCATTACAGGCAATTGAGAAGTATCTAAAAACGATTCTTCTCATTAACCGAATCCCAGCTCCAAAAATTGGTCACGACTTATGTAAGGCATTAAGCCTTACCAAAGATTTGAGTTTCAAACTAGATCTTAGTGACACCACTATAGATTTAATAAGACACTTGAATAAGTTTGGTCGCTATAGATACTTGGAAAAATCTTATCACATATTTGGGCATAAACTTCCACAGCTTGATCAGGCTGTTTGGGAAATCAGACGCTACTGTAAAGTACTAAACTTCGAGAAGAAGCTACCCAATGGAGAAGTTAGGCATATGCTAGACTTAGAATTGAAGAAAATCGAACAAAGCCGTAATGAGCCATTTCATAAATTTAGAATCGCAGGTGGCGAAATCGAAAAGATAATTCAGAAGAAAAACCACCCATCTAGGGCTGCACTGATTTGGCAAAATGAATTTTTTGGTGAAGAGAACTCTAAAGGTGTTGAAATTTGGCAACTCTCCGCTTCAGAAAATGCCCCCCTTGATATGGACCCACAAGAACCAGAATTATTAGAGGAATTACAAAAATATATCTATCTTCCTGATTCAGTAATTAAGGCATATAAAGCCCGTTTAGGAAATAATGGACATTAGGGAAAGCATAAGGGGTCAGTGGTCAATTGTCAACTTTACTGTGCCGCGTCGCGGATGGCAGGATAGGCCATGGCGAGAAAGCGGCGTCTTGAATCGAGCGACGGTCTTTATCATGTGATAAACCGAGGCAACTATCGCGCGGATGGGTTCGGGACCGAAGGGGCGAAGAAATCATTCGTGAAAACCTTGGGCGAGGCGATTGAATATATTGACAATTGACCACTGACCCCATAAATTTCAGTTAAATCAATCAAAAGAGAGGTGCTGACATGAAAATAATCTTAGGTGTGCTGGTAGTCGTGGGGTTGGTGTTCTCTTCGGGTCCGGCATGGGCCAAGGACGGGTTTTACCTCGGCATGGACCTGGGCGTCGCGGTGGCTCCGGAAATAGGCGTAGAGGCCTGGGACAATGATGTTTCAACTCGATGCGATGGATTCATTAATAACGATGGGTCAGGGGGGCATCTGGTGATGCCGAATGAAGGTGACTGTGTCCAATCCACCAGAAACGCGTTTTCCTGGGTTCAACAGTTTGATGGAGGCTCCGGGGTTTTAGCGGGAGCATCTTTGGGGTATCGCAAGGGGAGTTTCAGGGCCGAGGCTGAATACTTCTATCGCGGCACGACCTATGATGACTTGGACAATGAGGTCGACCTGCTACCGGCTGGGATGCCATTCCAGGGTGGGAAGGAAGATGAACTCAGCTATGCAGAAGCCGGGGTCGATGACGTACTCTCGCACAACTTGTTCGCCAACTTGTACTACGATTACCGTTCCGATTCAAAGTTTACACCGTACATGGGAGTTGGGGTCGGGTTTGCGCGGGTTTCCCTGGACTTCTACAACCGCTGGACGAGGAATGCCGATCCCGACAACATCCCTACCTTCGATAAGGCCGATGCTGAGGGCCAAGAGCTTGCCAATCGTGAGCTTTTGAACGAACGAGTCGCCGGGACGACCACCATCGGCAGGGCCAAGCTCTCGGACACGCTGTTCGGGTATCAGGTGCTCGCGGGCGTGGATTATCAGGTCAGTGAGCCGGTGAGCATCGGGCTAAAGTTCCGGTGGGCGGATTTCGGTGACTTCGAGAGCGATCCACGAGAATGGGATCAGCTTCGCAGTCATGAGTCCGCGGTTGGACCGGGCGGTGCGCGTATTCAATACAACGTCATGACGGATGACATTCAATTCTGGGGCGTGAGCCTCAATATGAAGTATCAGTTCTAACGGGTAACAACAGAAAGGTATGTTCGGCATGAAAGGACCGGACCTTTTTCTTTACCGCCTATGGTATTCCCCCGATATTGAGGACACGAACAGCGCAGCGTTTTTCATGTTAGGTTATGGTTCTGATTTTGGAAGTACTTTTGAAGAAATACTTCTGGTGAAAGGTATCCCAGGCTGCTGTGCCTACGACGTTTGTTATAAAAAGTCTCGATGTAATCGAAGGCGAGGCAAAAAGGGTCAGTCCAATTATTCATGATAATTGGTTGATTCGATGCGTAGGGCAAAGCAAACGAAGTCAGGTCTAGACTCTTAACAAATACGATTGATTAGTTGGTCGGTCAATCTAGCAGGCGGTCCAGGTCTTCCCGAGTGCCGATTGGGTCGCCTACCTGTGCGGGGCACGCAAACAGGGTTGCCAACTGTCGTAGATGTCTCTCTTACTAGGATTCATGTGCACTCCTCGCCCGCCTTCGGAGGTGTCCCCATAGATCTTTGGACTTGCGAACTCCAAGCCAGTTTGCCAAAAAACTCTTCAATCTTTTTCCAAGTTTCAATCGCCCTATGCGGCCTCTCCACCAGAAATAATCTACCTCCACATCTAAGCATAATTAACCAAAAGGAAATCTCTCATTTTTGTCGGGCAAAATCGTGGGGTCCAAGCAGGTTTTCCGGGCAGGCATCATCTTCTCGGAGGATGTTCCACAAAATCGCCCAACGCCGATTACCGACTCTACAGTAATCAAACGCGCGCCAAGATCTCGGCTTTCTTCGACTCGAATTCAGCATCCGTGAGCACTCCAGCCGAATGGAGTTTGCCCAACCGTTCGAGCTGCTCAATGGGGTCCGGAGTTTGATCAGATGTGGACCCCTTGCTTGACTTCGCAGAATCCATCTGCGCCTTGACTGTTTCTACGAAGGCACGCACGTTACCAGTACTAATCCATTTCATCTTGGCGCTGTTCCCAGATGCGAAGAACTTGAGGAACCACTAACCCGAACGTAAAATGTACGAACACGTCTTATTGATTAAAGAGCTTACAGAACAAGAGCGAATGCAATTCCAGATGCAATACGCCTCAAGCAAGAAAGATCTAACTGTTGGAGTTTTGCTGACCCTGTTTCTGGGGTGGGTTGGAGCGCATCACTACTACCTCGGAAAGACCGGGCTTGGTATTGTCTACACTGTGTTTTTTTGGACTCTCATTCCGGCTTTAATAGGGTTCGTTGAGCTATTCCTGATGTCTGGCAGGATCAGGAAATACAACCAGGAAAAGGCTCAGGAAATAGCAACATCGATTAAGGTCTTGCGGAGTTGAATGATCATATATTCAGCCCTAAACGCTGCTTTTCCTCATCCATCTCGTTAAGTTTTTTGCGAGTTTCGGTAAATTCATCAATGGTCTTTTCGATATCACCCTGACTAGGATTTTTTTCTACAAGGGCAAAAGGGTCAGCTCTTGATGTTTGGTATGGATGAAGGGAAGGGGTCAGGTAGTATGAAAGGGAACAAGCTGAGATTGACGAAGACGCGGCATTGAAAACCGTCAGCCACGCAGGGAAGAGGACGGACCTTGTTGTTAGTGTTTTGGGTTATTGTCTGCAACCTGCCTGCCTGTCCGCTGAAACCGGGCTGCAAGCAGCCTGCATACGGTTTGCAGCCAGCTTGCAAAGGTATTGCAGGAGCACGTTTATCTTCCGAAACCAAGTTGATGCTCGGATGTAGCTGCGATCTCCGGCGCGCTCATGGGCGGCCCGGAGGAGATCCTCAAACAACGGTTCTATTCCCCCCGAATTAGCCCCTCTAGCCCCTCAAATAAATTTCCTCCCATTGGGCGGAATTTGCCGGACCCCTCTTTCCTCTTCTCGAAACGTCCGTAGAGCTGTTTATGTCGCGGCGGTCGGCCCCAGGCCCTGTCCAGCAAAGCCTTTGCCGCTTGCACTCTCGCTGCCGCTGGAGCCGAGGTATCCTGAGCAACCTCCAACAGCGCCGCCAAGGCGGATTCCGTGTTCTCCCGCGCAAGTACGCTCAGCGTCTTCGCTCTTTCCTCCCGAGCCAAAGTCGCCTTGTTACGCGAGCCGGGTGGCCTGCCCGCTCCCCGCCGCCGTCCTCCGTGATTTCCCATATTATCATCCATTCTTCAGCTTGAAATATTCTGAACATTTTGTCAAGTCGAAATGCCCTCGCTCAGTTGGGCCCGTCGATCCATTAAATCGGCTAAAGCCTTCCTTTCCGCAGTTGGGGCCGTGGTATTTGGGTGAGTTTTGATCTTAAAAAAGGGAAGAAAAAGACCTTAGCAACTGTGTTAGCCTACAAGACAATTCTTTTGAAAGAGAAGCAGAAGCCTCTTGTAAAATTCCTCACAATAGATGATGCATGGCAGGTAGAATGACGACCAAATTTCCCGGGTATCCCACTTTGCTTCTGGTTATTCCTTTGGGGCTGCTACTCCCCAACCTCTCCCACATTGAGGCCGCTCATCCCCATCCTGAGCAATGGTATGCCCAGCGAGCGGCTGAGAGTTATAATGGGTTAGCGGAGTTTCGGATGCCGGACGGAACGCTCTGCGATGTCCTCACCCCGCGGCACGCCATCGAAGTTGAATTTGCGCTCAAGTGGTCCGAGGCAATCGGCCAGTCGCTTCACAACGCCTTCCAAACGGGAAGGCTTGCCGGGATTCTGCTTATTCTGACTGAGCCGGAAGAGGAGCGCTACCTCGACCAGCTCAACGAGTTGATCGACCACTACGAACTGCTCATCGAGGTAAAGCCACTCCGCACTTGGAAAGATGCTGGTTTGGAGGATTTCGAGTAGCCCTGATCCTCAGTTCGGAAAGATTTGAGCGAGGGAAGTAAAAAACGTCAGGACAAATAGGAATCCACAATGCGGACGGATGAGAATGTTGGTCGCCGGTCCCCTAAGGATCGCGAGGTGCAGATTTGCGAAAATAGGGCACAATTGGCGCCGTTTGTGGCTCTTTTCGGCCCCCTGAGCCTTAGAATTTCAACTTTTCGAAAGTTAAATAAAGGTAAATAAAGGTAAATAAAGGCGGGATATCAAGATTTACCCCAAATTATCAAAATATATCAAGATTTAAGCCCAAAAACTTGATAAACTTGATTTATTTGCCCACCGACCGCTGCACTTACTGGTGTAGCTCCCCAACTTGATATATTTTTGATATTTTATCAAGTTGGGGACCTCCTTCATCGGATAGACGGTCGGTTGGCCCACCAGAAACTCATTTGTAATAGCCCAGTTTGCGGGGCTCAGGTCATCTCACTGCAATGCGACTGCAGGGGGACTGCAAAGGGATTGCAGGATGGAATCCGCCTTCGCCAAATGCCTACGGTAACGAATAAGACGTCAGGTCTTGACTTTTGACAAATCAGGCCAATTAGTCGGTCAAATCAACAGGGACGCCCGAGTGGCCGCGCACTTGGTTTCAGCATGCGGCTTGCGCTTCCCTCCTCCTCCTTGTCCCCCTCAAGTGGGTCAAATCCAAACCGCCCATAGTGGGTCAGTTTTAAACCGCCTTTTTCAAAGCTGAGGCGCAGCTATCGTCGCACCATTCCGAAGTTGATGATGGCTCTACACAACCGGTCTCATCCGAAGCGCGCCAAGCAAGCCCGCAAGGCCCAACGCAAACTCAGGACCATAGCCGGACGGCTGGTGCGCGAGCTCCGACGCAAACTCCGAGCCGAGGCTCTCCGGGATCTCGGTTCTGAGTTGGACCTTTTTGATCGAGTGCTCCAGCAGCAACGCAAAGACAAAAACAAGATTTACAGCCTTCATGAACCTGAGGTCAGTTGCATCTCTAAAGGCAAGGAGCATAAAAAGTATGAGTTTGGGCAGAAAGCTTCCATCACGCGCACCCTGCATAGCGGAATAATCGTGGGGGCCCTGAGTTTCGCGGACAACCGCCATGACTCACGCACCTTGCCCGATGTACTGGACCAAGTCGAACGCCTCACCGGGAAGCGTCCTCGCCTTTGTCTCAATGACCGGGGCTATCGAGGGCGCAAGCGAGTCGGTGAAACACAGATACTGCTGCCAGCAAAAGCTGCGGCCAACGCCAGCGCGTATGAAAGGTCCAAGCTGCGAAAACTCTTCCGCAAACGAGCGGGCATAGAACCGGTCATCGGGCATCTGAAAAATGACCATCGTCTCCGACGCAATTTTCTCAAAGGCCTGGCAGGCGATCAGATCAACCTGATGATGGCCGCAGCCGCCTTCAACTTCCGCAAATGGATGAGGCTCTCTGGTGTTTTAGGCGATTTAAACCGGGCCCCTGTCTTCGCGGAAACAGAAATCCATTTTCTTTCGGTTGCCCACTCCAGGCAATAGAACCGGTTGCTGAAATCCGGCCTTTTGGTAATGTTGTGCGTCCTTTAGGTGGATTGCGCATACCTGAAACAATCGCGGGATAACCCCGCTCCTACGATTAACAATGCGAAATCGGCACGGCAACCCGGTATGGTTGGTCTCAGAACCTGCCATCGATACGGCATAACCCCATTTCCGAAAATTGCCTAGACGCGCCAGGCCGGGTGCTTGCGGACCATAATGACTTTTTCAGGGTCGACTAGTTAATGGATTAACTTTATTTTTTATAGTGTTGGCAGTACCTTCATTTCTCATGGAGGTAGTCCCGGAAGCCACCTTCGGAGAAGGCAAAAGGGGGCATCCTACTGCGCCAAGGGGCTACGGCGTGACAGGAACCTGGAATCTCAACATCGCAAGCGACGTCAAGACGACACACCGTTGCATAGCAACTTTGCGATGCACGGTTGCAAGGATTGACCCCTCAGAACCGGGCCACCGGGCTGAGAGTATCCTCCAGGCGTTTGAGAGCCTCCGCCAGATTCTCCATGGAATTGGCGAAGGAAAAACGCAAATAGCCCACTCCCCCGGCTCCAAAACCGTCACCTGCCAGACAGGCCACACCGCCCTCATTCAATAGATATTTCTCCAGTTCGCGGGAAGTCAGGTCGAATCGGGAAACGTTGGCGAAGCAGTAAAAGGCCCCCTTGGGACGACGGCAGGATATTCCGGGAATTTGGTTGAGGCGCTCAACAAAGAAATCGCGCCGCCGGAGAAATTCCCGGCGCATTTTCTCTACCGGGTCCTGAGGTCCGGTCAGGGCCTCCATGCCGGCCCGCTGAATAAACGTGGTGGTGCAGGAATTGCTGTTCACCATCAAGCGCTCGAAGGAATCGACCAACCACTCCGGCAAGATTCCATAGCCCAGGCGCCAACCCGTCATGGAATAGGTCTTGGAAAATCCATCCAGAACAATAGTGCGGTCGAGCACATGGGGAAATTGGGTTATCGATTCAAATCGCCCTTGGTAGAGCAACCGGGAATAAATCTCGTCCGCCAGGATGACCACATCGTGCTCAATACAAAGCTCTGCCACCGCTTTCAAATCATCCCGGGAGAGGATGCCGCCGGTGGGATTCTGCGGGGAATTCAAGATCAACAGTTTGGTGCGATCGGAAATGAGGCTTTCCAGGCGATCCAATTCAAAACTGAAGTCATGGGCCTCGACCAGAGGCATGGGAACGGGTTTTCCGCCAACGTAGTCGATCATGGAACGATAAATGGGAAATCCAGGATCGGGATACACCACCTCTTCGCCCCTTTCCACCAAGGAGAGCAAGGCGAAGAACATGATGGGTTTGCCGCCCGGGGTGACGACGACTTGGGAAGGACGGACTTCGATGCCCCGGCTCTCCGAGATGTGCCGGGCAATCAGTTCCCGGAATTCGGGCAAACCGCAGGTGGGCCCATAACCGGTCCAACCCTCGTCGATAGCCTGCTTGGCCGCCTCACAAATGTTCGGCGGCGTGGGAAAATCCGGCTGCCCGATTTCCAAATGGATAACGGACCGGCCTTCCGCCTCCATGGCTTTTGCCTTGGCCAGCACCCCGAAGGCAGTCTCGGTTCCAAGTCTTTGCACTGCCGCATTCAAATACATGGCGAAAAATTTAGTCTCCAAAATGTTCTCACAAGGACATAGCATTCATGTTTAAACCATAGAGAAGAGGCGTCAGCCTTCCGAATTGTTCCATCTGTCATGCCAAAAAGCCGTTTAAAAATCGTTGGGGTCATGGGATCGGGCGACAAGCCCCACCACGATCTCTGCCAACCGCTGGGTAAACTACTGGCCGAAAAGCCGGTTCATTTGCTTACAGGGGGAGGCCGGGGGACCATGGAAGCCGTCAGCCAAAGTTTTCAGGGGCAACAACCGCGTAAGGGTTTGGTCGTAGGGATCCTGCCGGCCCGGTCCGGCGACGCTTCCTCCGCACCGAAATGGGGTTATCCAAATGCCTTCGTCGAACTGGCCGTAAAGACCCACCTCCCCCTCAGCGGCAGAAGTGGCCAAGAGCCGCTTTCGAGAAATCACATAAACATCCTCACCTCGGATGTCATCGTCGTGCTTCCGGGAAGCGCCGGAACCCGGTCGGAGGCGGAATTGGCCGCCCGATACCGAAAACCCGTCATTCTTTTCAGTAGAGATTTGAACGACTTTGCCACCTTTCCCGCAGACCTCACCCGCACCACCTCCCTGGCAGAAGTCGAAGCCTTTATCGACCGCCACCTGACTGGGGGGCTGAAAAAATGAGGCCGAGGAAACCGGACACCATTGCGGAAATTCAGGGGGAATACGGCGCCTTCTCCATTTCCGAACACATCCTCCAGCGCGTCTGGGCATCGGGTGAATTTCAACAAAGCGAGTTGATCACGGAGGAGGGTCGGCGCTTGGAAATCGTGGATTTGGGTGAGTTGAACCGATTGGCCGGCCCCGATTTTTTGAATGTGCGGCTGAAAGTGGATGGAGCACCGGTGGAGGGCGATGCCGAACTGCATTTCTATCCCGCCGATTGGAGGGCCCACGGACACGATGACAATCCCGCCTTCGACAAGGTAGTTTTGCACATCCTGGTGTTTCCCCCCAAGTCCCCTCTGGAACTGGATCGATGCCGCGTGAAAAACACCTTGGTTTTTCTGAACCTTCTTCCCCAAGGTTTGGAAAATTATGCCGAGGATGCCGCGGTCGGCGCTCTAACCGACAGGGATGAAGAAATTCTCGAGTTCTGGACAACCCGGCCCATGGAGGAGCGGCACGCCCTGGTGACGGAACACGCCTTGCGCCGCTGGAAGGAAAAGGTTGGCTACGCCCGCAAAAGAATACGGGCTCTGGATTGGGAAGCGGCCTGCCACCAGACGGCGTTGGAAATTCTCGGCTACCGCTACAATCGTTCAGCCATGTTGATGGCGGGGGCTGATTACTCGTTGGCAGCCCTGCGCAGCGGTCAATATTCGGTGGAGGATCTCTACGGGGCCGGCCGGGGCCGGTGGAAACTGACGGGAACACGTCCCGCCAATCACCCCCGGACTCGATTGGCCCAGTATCTGGACTGGGTGCGCTCGAGGCCTCATTGGCCATCCGATTTGCAATCCATGGGCCGGGGCATGGGAAGGGTGGAAAATGGGGAAATTTCCCGGACCAACCGCGGCAAGCTCGAGTGTGCCGCCTTGAAAAAGAGGCTGTCTGATCAAATAACGGTTGGAATGGTGGGCGGCACGCGTTTCGACACGCTGGTCATCGATGGATTTTTGCCCCTGCTTGCCGCCCGGGGAATCAATGGCCTCTTCCCTCCCTGGTTTTACTGGTATCCGGGCGATATGCCCCATTCACTGAAAGGGTTCCTCCGGCAGTGCGGGTTGGGCGGAAATCGGGACCAGCCCTACAGCAACGGTCTTTTTCAAGGCCTGCTCGGCTGGACGCTCCATTGCCATGGGCGATCCGGCAAAGGTGTTTAACCACCCTTGACATGACAGCCAGGGCCGCTTAAACACTCCTCCTTAAACACTTTACCAAAACTGGGAAGTGGGCTGACTAGCCCGCTTTTTTTTATCATTTCTATTGCGATGAGTAGTGAAATTTTATCCGTCCTGGAATACATGGAAAAGGAAAAGGGAATCGATCGTGCGGACATGATCGGAGCCATTTCACTGGCCATAAAAACCGCGGCCGCCAAGGGAGGGAACCTCGGCCAGGAGCTCAGAGTGGAAATCAATCCGAAAACGGGGGGCTTACAAGCCTGGGCCATAATGAAGGTGGTCGATTACGTGAGCAATCCGGAGGCGGAAATCCATATCGACAAGGCCCGATTGTTCGATCCCAACACACAAATCGGCCAGAGCCTGGAAAAAGAGATCGAACCAGCTTTTCTAGGACGAATAGCGGCCCAAACGGCCCGCCAAGCCATTATGCAGAAAGTGCGGCAATTCGAAAAGGAACGCATTTTCGATGAATACAAGGATTCCATTGGGGACGTGGTTTCCGGGGTTGTCCGTCGTCGCGACCGCAGCGACCTGATCATCGATCTGGGGCGGGCAGAGGCCCTTTTGCCGGCTCGGGAAAAAGTCTACGGTGAGAATTATGCCCCGGGCGAACGCATCCGCTGCCTCCTTTTGGCCATAGAACAGAGAAACCGCGGTCCTGAGCTCATTTTGAGCCGGGCCCATCCCAAATTCATACAACGCCTCCTCGATCTGGAAGTTACGGAAGTTGCCGATGGGACGGTGGTAATAAAATCCATGGCCCGGGAACCCGGTTATCGGACCAAAATCGCCGTGGCCAGTCGCGATCCAAAAGTGGATCCCGTTGGCGCATGCGTGGGGGCCCGCGGCGCCAGGGTCAAAAGTATTGTCCGTGAATTGGGTGGGGAAAAGATCGACATAATTCGCCACTACGATAATCCCCAGGATATGCTGGCGGAGGCCCTCAAACCAGCCATGCCGCTGAACGTAAAGATCGACGAGCGCAATAAGCGCATTCACTTTGAAGTCAACCAACGGGACTTGTCCGTAGCCATAGGCCGCCGCGGCCAAAACGCGCGCCTGACCTCCCGGCTCATGGGTTGGCGACTCGATATCAGCAAGGAAAAGGTAGCCGGAGGGTTTGAGGATCGCATGGAAAGGGCCATTGCGGGGCTCAACCAAATTCCGGGAATCAGCGACGAATTGGCCCAGCGCCTGGTGGCCATCGGCCTGGTCAGCACCGATGCCTTTACCGGGGTAGAAGCTTCAGACTTGGTAGATTCTGGCTTTACCATGGAGGAAGCGGAAAACATATTAAATAAAATCAATCAGTTTATCGCGCGTTGATTTGCCGGTCAAAGTCCCGGGACAACCCTAGGGTGATCCAATAAATGAGTGTCAGAATTCACGTAATTTCCAAACAAACCGGAGTTCCCAGTAAGGAGCTAATCGCCATCCTAAAGGAACGGGGTTACCAGGTGTCCACTGCTTCCAGCAGCATCGACCCGATTTCCGCTGAAGCCCTGGTCGAGGAGTTGGGCCCGGTGGAAAAACCGCCCGGGGAAGAACGGCTGGCCGTCCAAACAAAACTGGAAAAGCCAGTCCTGAAACCGCCAACTCCTCCGACACCGCCTGCCCCGCCCCCTTTGAGCGCCTTCGTCCGGTCCAAGGAAGAGATTGAACGCGAGAAGGAAAAAAGACTTAGACCTGTAGTCATACCCCCTCCCCCGCCGCCGGTTACCAGGATGGGTATGCTCCGGTCGCGACCCGGCCCGAGATCTCTCAGACCGCCTGCCATTCCTCCGGGGGTAAAGAATTCCCCTCCCTTGAGGCCCTCCCAGATCCCCACGGCAAGAGGGCCCGGGGCTCCTCCCTCCGTTCCCCGCATGGCTCCGCCCCTTCCCGGTGGCCCTCCCCCGGTGCCCAAAGCCAAAGAAGACGAGGAGGAGACCGGCCAAAGCAAGGTAGAAAAAGAGGTTCAAGTGATCACCTTGAAACCTCCCATCGTGGTTAAGGAGTTTGCCGTCAGCATAGGGCTGAAACCGTTCCGCCTCATTTCCGAGCTCATGGAGTTGGGCATTTTTTCCTCCATGAACCAGGTGATCGAAGAGGAAATAGCGGGTAAACTGGCCGAAAAACATGGCTTCCTGCTCGAAGTAAAACACCGGGGTGAAGACAAACCCCCCCCACCCAAGAAAAAAGTTGAGAAAATCGACAAGGCCAAGTTGCTGGAACCGCGACCGCCGGTTGTCTGTATCCTGGGCCACGTCGACCATGGAAAAACGACTTTGCTCGATTATATTCGCAAGTCCAACGTGGTGGAAGGTGAGTTTGGCGGAATTACCCAGCATATCGGCGCCTATCAAATAACCCATGATGAAAAAAAGATAACTTTTCTGGATACTCCCGGTCATGCAGCCTTTTCCAAGATGCGGGAACGGGGCGCCTTTATTACTGATATCGCCATATTGGTCGTGGCTGCCGATGACGGGTTTATGCCTCAAAGCGATGAAGCTTTAAAATTTGCCGAAGATTCCGGCGACCCCATCATCGTGGCCATCAATAAGATCGATGCCCAGGGAGCGAATGTGGATCGGGTAAAGACCCAAATGCAAGAACGCCAGATCGCCCCGGAAGACTGGGGCGGCAAAACCATTTGCGTGGAGATTTCAGCCCTTACCGGTGAGAACGTGGAGGAGGTCCTGGAAATGATCAACCTGCAGGCCGAGATCATGGAATTGAAGGCCTATCCCAAGGGATCTGCCTCGGGCGCCATTATCGAATCCCAGATGGAGGTCGGCCGTGGCACCACCGCTACGGTGATCGTCCAGAAGGGCCTGCTCAAAGTGGGTGATGCCGTTCTTTGTGGCCCCCATTTCGCCAAGGTCCGGACCATGTTGGACGAGAACGGCAATAAATTGATTCAGGCCCCACCATCCACTGCCGTCAGGATTGACGGTTGGTCCGGGACTCCCGATTCAGGGGCCACCTTTGAGGTGGTCAAAAACGAAAAAGTGGCCAAGCGGGGTGCTGCGGAAACGGATGTACAAAGAAGGCGCGGCCAGGTAGTGGAGAAAGAGGAGGAAGCGAAGCCCGCTACCCTCGATACCCTGTTTGCAGCCATCGAGCAGACAAAGAAGAAAGTATTAAAAGTGGTGGTCAAGTGCGATGTGCACGGTTCGGTCGAAGCAGTCCTCGGCATGCTCAAGGGAGTCGAAAGTTCCAAGGTAGACTTGGAAGTTATTTCCGGGGAGGTAGGAGCCATCAGCAAGAATGACGTGGATCTGGCCGGCACTACGAATGCCACTATAATCGGCTTCAATGTGAAACCGGGAAGTGGAGTGCCCGCCATGGCCAAGCATGCCGGTGTCAATATCATGCGGTTCAAGATCATCTATGAGATGATCGATCAGGTCAGGGAAGCCATGGCGGATCTGCTAGAACCGGAGTTGGTGGAAAACACGATGGGGACCGCTGAAGTCCGGCAAATATTTCCCATCAGTCGGGGAATGGCGGCGGGTTGTCTCGTTTCCAGCGGCCATATCAAGCGAGATGGGTGGGCCCGCCTTCTGCGCAAGGGTGAGGTGTTGGTAGAAAGCAGGGTATCCATGCTCAAACGTTTCAAGGATGATGTTACTGAAGTGCGCACCGGGTATGAGTGCGGCATCCAGCTCGATAATTATAACGCCTTCGCCGAAGGGGATACCATTGAGTGTTACGAGGTAGAAAAGAAGCGGGCATCCTTGTAACCTCCCGGCCATCCCTCTCGACCTTATCCCGATCAGATTTTATTGAAGGAATGGCAGAATGGATGTTTGCCGTGAGCGAGGTTATTCTGCCGGGTTGGGCCACCTCGGGGCCATCCCTTGTTGCGAACTCCAATTTTAAATCAGGAAATAAGAATGGGTCAGCGAAATCTCCGCGTAAATGCCCTGGTTAAGCAGGAAATCAGTCTTATCCTCCACACCCGCTACCGGGGTGAAACGGTGAGAATCACCATAACCGACGCATCCATAAGTCCGGATTTGAGAAGCGGCCGGATCTACTATTCCGTCTTGGGAGAGGAATACGAACAAAGGGCAGCCAAAAAATTCTTTTTCCGCAATGCCTCTGAGATTCGCCATCAACTGGGAAAGAGAATCGTACTCAAGTACCTCCCCCACCTGAAATACTTCCAAGACGATTCGATCAAGCGGGGAGTCGACTTGCTCAATTTCATGGATCAATTTGAGCAAGTGGACGGTCCTTCCCTCGACCCGGAACAATGAAATTCTACCCTGACCAGTCGCCTCTGTTCAAAGTTTTGATTGAATCAGAGAAGGGAAAGAAAGTCGCGGTTGTGGGCCACGTCCGGCCGGACGGCGATTGCATCGGATCCCAAGTGGCCCTTTGTCGCATGCTCAATTCGGTGGGCATTGAATCGGTATGCGTAAATCAGGACGAGGTGCCGGCAACCCTGGCGTTTTTGCTGGAGGACACACCGTTCTTGACAGGTCCTGATTTTGATTTTGCGGAGTGGGACGTGATAACGGTAGATTGTGCGGACGTTAAGCGAACCGGCCTTGAGTTATGGCCAAAACTGCCCAAACCGGTGGGAAATATCGACCACCACATTTCCAATACCCGCTATGGTTTGAATAACTTGATTGAGGGAAATTCCGCCGCGACGGGAGAAATGCTGGCGGGCTTTTTTCTGGATTGCGATTACCCGATGGATTCCGTCACAGCTACCGCTCTCTATGCGGGCATTGCCACGGATACCGGTCAATTCCGCTTCCCTTCCACCACCCGGCATACCTTTTACCTGGCTGGCATCCTGGTCGATCGCGGGGTGGACTTGAGCGAGGTGAACAGGGAACTTTATGAGGAAGAAAGCTTTGCCAAGCTGGAACTGTTGCAAACTTTCCTGAGATCCTTCCAACTGCATTTCAACGGGCGCGTCTGTCTTGGCCTGCTCAAGGAGGGAATCTATGAAGCCCTGGGGGCGAAACCTGACGATTCGGAAGGCTTGGTCAATTATGCTCGAAGCATAGCCGGAGTGGACATAGGCGTATTGGCGGAACAGCGTTTCGGAAAAACGAAGGCAAGTCTTCGGGCAAAGGAGAAGCGGTTCCGGGTCGATTTGATCGCCAAAGAATTTGGGGGAGGCGGACACGCCGCCGCCGCCGGATTCCATTACGATATGCCCATGGAAAAGTTGGTGTCCCGCCTGCTCGAGGCCATCGGCCAACACCTGGAAAAGGTCGATAAAGGGATAGTCGGTTAAATCGTCATGACACGGCCCATAAAGGATTTGGAAGGAATATTGCTGGTGGATAAACCTGCCGGCATAACCTCACACGATGTGGTCGATCATGTCCGCAGAAAGTTAAAAATGAAACGCATTGGCCATGCCGGAACCCTCGACCCGTTGGCCACGGGATTATTGGTAATTCTGGTGGGAAAGGCCACCAAGCTGTCCTCCCGGCTCATGAACCTGGACAAAGAGTACGAAGGGACCTTCGAACTGGGAAAAATCTCGGATTCACACGATTGTGATGGGCAAATTCTGGAAACCCGGCCGATTGAACCATCCTTCGACAGGGAGGCAATTGCGGCGGCGATGAGTAGTTTTATCGGTGATCAGTATCAGATCCCGCCCATGTTTTCCGCCGTGAAAATCGCGGGAGTTCCATTATACAAACACGCCCGCAAAGGCAAAGTTGTGCCGCGTGAACCTCGTTTCATCCGCATTTCCAAATTTGAGCTGTTGGAATGGAAGGCCCCATTGGGGAAATTTTACGTCTATTGCAGCAAGGGGAGCTATGTCCGTACCTTGGTGCACGATCTGGGTGAAAAACTCGGTTGCGGGGGATTGCTGACCCAATTGAGGCGCACGGCCAGCCACAAATTGCAGGTGGAGCATGCCATAACCCTTGAGGATTTCAAATCCTTGGCCCATGCGGAGATCGGTAAACGGTTGATTCCCGGTCCCCAGGCCATTGCTCTAACCACTTGCTGATACCCATTTGTGAGCGCATTCCCCCCCAGTCATCCATTGCGGTTGAATGAAGTCGATCTTCCTCCAAAACCATTGCATCTCGCGGTGGGTATGTTCGATGGGGTTCACCTGGGGCACCAGGCGGTGATCGAGACGGCCACCCAATTGGCGCAAGCAACTCAAGGGATAAACGCCGTCCTGACTTTCTGGCCCCATCCCAGTCGGTTGCTTCGGCCGGACAATCCCGAACATATGATCATGTCCCCTGAAATCAAGGTGGAGATTCTGCGTTCCCACAAGGTTCAATACGTAATCCAACAGGAATTCGACCTTGCCTTTGCCGCCATCGAAGCGACCGATTTTGTGGGACACCTGAGGTCTTTCTTACCCAATTTGAATTCCATTCACGTGGGTTCGAATTGGCGGTTCGGCAACAGACGGGCCGGCGATGTGCAATTGCTTTTGCAATCGTGCCGAAAGGCGGGAATCCATGTCATCAGTGTTGAACGCGTGAATTACGACGGCCAACCCATCAGCAGCACCCGAATACGCAATCACCTCAAAGCCGGTGATATGAAAATGGCCAATGCTCTCCTGGGGGATGTATATTTTTCTCTGGGGCCGGCCATCCAAGGGAATAAACTGGGCCGGGAATTGGGATTCCCCACCCTGAACCTGCCCTGGAACTCAGATTTGAAACCACCTTACGGGGTTTATTGCGTGGAGGTGGAAGGTGAGCTCCGAGGAGCGACCATCACCCTTCCCGGGGTGGCAAATTTTGGTGTCAGACCCACAGTGGAAAAGACGACGGAACCCATTCTGGAAGTCCACGCCCTTCGTCAATGTCCCCTTACCCACGGGTCCCAGCTCAAGGTCCGCTGGCATCACTTTCTCCGGGCGGAGAAAACGTTTGAGGGTGTCGAATCTTTGAGAAAACAGATCGCCGTCGATGTCCAAGAGGCACGTCAATTCTGGGGTTTAACATAGAGCCTATCCCAGAAACCGGAATTGAAACTACATTTCGAGTAGGAGCGGCTTTACGCCGCGATCCCACGAAACAGCCTTGAAGCAATCGCGGCGTAAAGCCGCTCCTACAACTTAAAACCATTACTCCAGCCCGGCCTCCTCCTTTTCCTCTTTAATGATGACGCGGACCTTGTCGCCTCTCATGTCCTTGAAGAACTTCAGATTGAAGGATTCCGGACTGCTCAACTCCTTGATCATTGGCCGGACTTCCTTTGGGAGCTTTTCCAGGTCTTCTTCCTCGGGTTCCCCGCCCTCATAGAGGGTCTGGTCATTCTCGTCCGTGATTCGGAAATGCTTTTTTCCATCGACTGTTTCCACTGTGGCGACCAGACCGTTTCTACTCAACCGGACCTGTTTTCGGCTCTGTCCATAGGTGGTGATTCGGTGGCTTCCATCCTCGTTCTCGCGTTCCACAATAATCTCCGGGACGTATTGCAGCGCCTTGTTTCCCATCTCCGCCGCCTTCTCCTGGACTTCTTTCAGAGAATTCTTGAAGCCCTTCATTTTGAAGGGGAAATCCCAATCACTCCTCGGACTTCGGGAATGCGGCCTGGAAGATTGGAATTGTCTGCGCGTTCGGGTTTTGTTCCCAGTTTCCATTTCCTCCAACTTCGCGGAAAACTTGAGTTTCTCCCCCTTGCGAACAACCTCCAATTCGACGGTGTCTTCCGGCTCTTTGGATCGAACCAAGGTGGTCAACTGTTCCCGGTTGACAATTATTTGGCCGTCCAGCTCCAACAAAACGTCGAATTGCTCGATTCCGGCTTTATGGGCGGGAGAATCCTCGACCACGTGTTCGATGACCAAGCCGACTCCATGGGGAATTTCCACATGCTTTCGCAAGGCATCGCTGACCCGGTTCGTTCCCACACCGAGGAAGGTTACCATTCTTGCCTCCTTGGAAGAACTCCCGGTGTCTTCCCCCCTTTCCCCATGTGAATGGGAGAATGCCCCCGGGGTGAAGCCCAGGAGAAGGATCGAGCTGAGGAGAGTTTGGCAAATATAATTCATGTTCGCGTTGATAAAGGTGATTAAAATTTACCGCAGGAAGACAGAAAGGAGCAGTGCTTGTTCCTTTTCTTTTCGATTCAGTCCAACCCGTGGCGGGAATTCACGGATCGATCAATTGCAACCGCAACCGCCACCGCCAATGCTGCCGCCCCCATGGGCTGCCTCCCGCGTATAAAATACGTGCTCGGCCATGGCGGTATCAAGGGGATCCCGGTCTGCCGTCATACCGTATTGGGTCAACGCCCCGCGTTCCCACGGTTCCACGGTGCCACAACCCCACAAAAAAATTCCTGAGGCAATAATGCACCCTATTCGAAGGGTTGCCCTCACCATCAATCCTCGGCCAACAGGGCCAGGATTTCCTTTCTATACTGTTCGTCCGTCTTTTTTCCCGAATATCCCTGGTGCACGGCGCGCACTCGCCCCGATTTATCCAGCATGAAAGAGGTGGGCATGGCCTCTATGGCACAGGTGGCCACCAGTTTTTTCCCCAAGTCACGCAATATAGGAAAAGTGGCTCCCGAACTTTTTGCGAACCGGGAATAAGCCGAGGCGCTGTCATCCACGCTGACGGCAATAATTTCGAAGCCCCGGTCCTTGAACTCCTGGTAGAACCGTTCCATGGCGGGAAAGGAAGCTTTACAGGGGGCGCACCACGAGGCCCAAAAATCGATCAATACGACTTTTCCCTCAATTTCGGGCACTTCTCCCTCGAACTCGAAATTGCTCAAATCGGGAAACGTGTCTCCCTCTACCACCTTTGCCGCAGCCTCCTGCTGACCGATGGCTGAAAACCCGACCAACAGGGCCAGGACCAAGGATTTAATCCGAGACCATATAATGATATATTCCATGCGAATCTATGCGTTTGAATTCCGTGTGGAGGCAACCCTCCGCTCCAAAAAACCGGTTTATCAACTCCATGCCCTCTTCCTCGCCCAAGAGACAGGCGGCGGTAGCAAGGATACCCGACTCCGTGCAAGTGCCTGCAACTACGGTGACGTATTTCACCTTGTTGGCGATGGGATAGCCTTTGCGGTGGTCGACGATGTGCCCGTAACGCTTGCCGTTGAGGTCAAAGAATCGACGGTAGTCCCCCGAACTGGCTACAAAGAGGTCATTCAGGGCCAAACTTCCCCAACACTTCCCCGGATTCCCGGGATCCTCCATGCCCACATGCCAATGGGTGTAGCCGGGGGGATGCCCCAGGGCGGCCACGTCCCCACCAAAATTTATCAGTACGTCACCAATCCCGAAGTCCCGGGCCAACAGGGCAACGCGATCCACCGCGTACTCCTTTCCGATACCCCCCAAATCGATTCCCATTCCGACTTTTTCCAAGCGAACCCTACCGGGCTTACGCTTCACCTTGTCCCATCCGATAAGGTCCTTTGCTCGCCGGATTTCCTCTGCAGTGGGAATCCGTGGATGCCTGGCCTTGTAGTCCCAGAGCTCGATTATGGGAAGAGTAGTGGGGTCAAAAAGGCCTCGGGTAATAAAGTGAAACCGGTCGCAAAGGTCAAAAAGGGCTTCCGTCTCGGGGTCGATAGCCACCCAGTCCCCTCCGGCGGCACGGTTAATGCGGCTGACCAGGCTGGAATCCTCGAATCGCGTATAGGTGGCTTCAAAATTGCGCACCCAATCCAGGGCCGCTTCCTTGAAGTTCCCTGCCACCCCCTCATCGTTGCATTGAAATTGGATTTCGCAGGTTGTGCCCATGGCCCTGAATTTCACCCGGAATAGCCCCCGGGCCAGATCACTGGTCGCCACTCTCGACACGTTCAACTGGAGACAATCGGACATTAGAAAAACCACCGTCCCCCCACCGTAAGGATATCGGCGTCACTGTAAACACTGGGATGGGTCAGGGGATCCAGTCCCGTCATCTCGTAGCGTTGGATCTTCAGGTTGAATTCCAGATCTTGCGAAAAAAAATAAACCAGCTTCGCCCCCCAAGTGTAGGTTTCCATTTTGGATAGGCGGTGATCGGAAGAGAAATAGGGAGCGTGGCCGATCGTATTGCGGTCGGGAAGGATATCGGTGAGGTTGAGGTCGTGGTGGTAATAGTTGGCGGCCGACTGCTTATAGTAGCGGAATAAGGGTTCGAGGATGATCTGGTCGGAGATTTTTTGAAACCACTGCAGGGAAAAGGTGTGGGCGTCAAGATCGGCGTCATCGGAAAAATAACGGTAGGAGGTTTGCAAGCTGCCTTTCAGTTTCTCAAAATCCCGTAAAATATCGGTGAAAAAAATCCATTTTTGGCGTGAGCGGGGCCGGTTTTCCGGAAAGGTGATGGGGAGAAAGAAATCGGAAATGAGTTCGATGTCTTTTTCCACTACCTTGTAGGGATCGGCCAGGTAGCCATCCTCCCGGCCGTAGGTCAGATCGGCCGACCAAACGGTGGCGGGATCAAGTATTTGGGTAATCCCAATGAGAACATCTTCGCTGTCCTTGCTTTCCTTCTCAGGGAGGGTCGGGGCGCTGAGTTCATCTTGGAGCAAGGAGTAGCCCAACTCGATGGTGGTGTTTTTTTTGTTGAGGTAGCGTCGATAAGTAAGGGCCCCACCCTCCGACAAATAATCGCTTTCATTGCTATAATTCCATTCGAAGGTGAAAGCGTGGTCCTTCAACTGGTGATCGAGATTCAGGATAATGGAGCGGCGCTCATCGACCAAATCCCCCATGGGAACGCGATCGGCCCCAGCCTCCGGCAGTTCCCCCGTGGGAGTAGTACCGGTAATGGTATCGATCAGCCCCACCACGCCCAAACGAGTGTTCGGGCTGAGATCCTTATCGGCGCTGATGTAATGGGCTCTCACCCGAATCCGGTCGTTGTCCTCTTGGTAATCTTCGTACTTGTAACGAATGGAATCCTCACCCCGTACCGGCTTCGGCATGCTGGAAAGCAAATACAAGGCAAATAAGAGGCTGTAAATCCGGGTTTTAAAATGGGATGAGGTCGCCATGAAATATAGCCAGGGGGTTATTTTGAGTAAATTGCCCGGACAAGTGGCAATCCTATATTCAGTAATCAGTGACTAGTGGCGAGTGGCGAGAGATAAAGGAGGGAGGACATCCCATCCACCATTGTCTCTATTAAGCGGGTTGGAAAACCCGCTCTCCGTTTTGAGTCTTTTGTGCTTTTTGTGGCTATTTTTCTCATCCGTACTCATCCGTGTAATCCCTGGTTATCCTGATTCCTGACTGGACGTAAGGGAAGGGGTTCCTGATGCTGGGTCCGATTATCTCTGCTATGTGCGATTTAACCCTGGTTGTTTTAGCCGCAGGAATGGGCAGCCGCTATGGCGGGGTCAAGCAAATGGAAGGTCTGGGACCCTCCGGGGAAGTGTTGCTCGACTATTCGGTTTACGACGCCATACGGGCGGGATTCGGAAAGGTGGTCATCGTTATCCGCAAAGAAATGGAACCGGGCTTTCGTCAACGCATTACCCGGAGGTTTGAAGACCGCATAGCGGTCGAGTTCGCCTTTCAATCCATGCAACGTGCCCCTGTGAGCCGGGATAAACCTTTGGGAACGGGCCACGCCCTCCTCAGCGCAGCCCATCATATCGATGGGCCCATGGGGGTGATCAACGCGGATGATTTTTACGGAGCCTCATCTTTTCATCTCCTGGCCCAAAGCCTGGCCGGAATGACAGGGAGATCCGGGGTCAACATCGGATTTGAACTGGAAAAAACGCTCTCCCCCCATGGCGGCGTCTCACGCGCGGTATGTGAAACCTCCAAAGACAATTTCCTGATCCGAATAGAAGAGCACACCCACATTTCCCGGACCGATCAGGGAATTGTCGGATCCTTTGAGGGTGAGGCTCGCCTCCTGGCTCCCGATGTCATCGTTTCGCTCAATCTCTGGGGATTTGGCCCGGATTTTCTGCCTTTCCTGCGGGAAAAGTTTGAACAATTCCTCGGTTCCATGACCGACCCGCAGAAGGAGGAATTTTACCTGCCCACTGCGGTATTCCAATGGATCGGGGAGCGGGGCGCCACGGTAGAGTTGAGACAGTCAGGGGATACGTGGTTGGGGCTGACCTACCCTGAGGACACATCCCAAGCGGCAGCCAAGCTGAGTGACCTGATCGCCCGCGGTATCTATCCGGAAATTCTCTGGAGATAGCTTCTGGTAAATTTCCAGATAAATAACGCGACAAAAAGAGGAAAAAAGCGCCCCAGTTCGGCCATTTGTCCTATTTGAACCCTGCCGCCGGTCATTTCAACGATATTGCCTTGCCATACGATAAAATATGGGCAATATGGCACCATGAAAACCACCATCGATATCCAGGACGACCTCCTGGGGCGGGCGAAACGTCATGCCAGAAAAACGGGTCGAACCTTGCGTGCCGTGGTTGAGGACGGCCTGAGAGAGGTCCTTGCCGCACCTGCCGGCCCCAACCCTTACCGGCTACCCGATTTGAGCACCGGCCGTGCCGGGGAGGAAGACCCTCTCGAAGCCCACTCGTGGCAGGACTTGCGCGGGTTGATCTACGGGGAGGCTGAAATGCGGTGATTGCGGTAGATACAAACCTGCTCGTGTACGCCCATCGCAAGGAGTCCCGCCTACATGAAGCATCTTTTGCGATGGTGCGGGAGCTTGCCGAAGGGAGGCAATTGTGGGCGATTCCCTGGCCTTGCTGCTACGAATTCCTGAGTGTGGTAACGAACTACCGGATCTGGAAAGACGCTGCAACACCGCCGGAACACGCTTGGCGGCAACTCGAAGCCTGGACCGCGTCACCGAGCAATCGCCTTCTGGGTGAAACGGACGACTTTTAAAAGTTTTGAGCGGTCTGGTGCGACGCCCCAGAGTGCGCGGAGCCATTGTACACGATGCGCGGATCGCTGCGATTTGTCTGGCGCATGGTATTGAATCCCTCTTCACCCGTGATCGCGACTTCTCCTTATTTCCAGAACTGCGAACGCGCGATCCATTTGAAAAGGGGTGAAGTTCCGAATTGCTTGGCCGGGAATATGGTGATTTTAACTAAACGCCTTATGAGCATTCTTTCAGCTTCGATGTTTTCTGCGGCTGCAACGGCCCAAGCCAACCCTGAGGAGAGGTCTCCGAGGCGACCCAAGCCGATCCGGCGGCTTTTGCGGTTTGGAATCTGTTTCTTGAGTTTCCTGGCCGCCGCGTCCGCTCAGGACAGGCCCAATATTCTCCTCATCATGGTGGATGATCTCGGGTACGCCGACCTCGGATGTTACGGGAGCGAAATCCAAACCCCCCATATCGATCGTCTGGCCAGCAACGGTCTTCGGCTTACCCAGTTTTACAACACCGCCAAATGCCACTCATCCCGGCTCAGTCTCTTAAGTGGCCAATACAGCCATTACGCCGGAGAAGAGGATTTCCGCAATGCCGTAACCATTGCACAGGTCCTGAAGGAAGCCGGTTACAGCGCTTCCATGACGGGAAAATGGCATTTGGATAACGAACCCACCGATTATGGTTTCGAACAATACTGGGGACATATTTCTGGCGCCACCGATTTTTTTCAGGGCGATGACACGTTTCGCATGAACGGAGAGGCGTGGAATGATTTTCACGAAGATTTCTACACCACTGACGCCAATGTCGATTTCTCAATCCAGTTTTTGGACAATTCCCTGAAAAAGGATAAGCCGTTCTTTCACTACATCGCTTTCAATACCCCTCACTATCCCCTTCAGGCCCCTAAGAAGGATATCAAAAAATATTTGGGCCGCTATGACGCCGGTTGGGAAGTATTGAGAGAGGAACGCCTGACTAAACAGAAGTTGCTCGGACTATTTCCGGCCGACTCTGAGATGCCCCCCCTACCCGGCCATGTGCCCGCATGGAATTCCCTGACCGATAAGCAAAAGCAATTCGAATCCTTTCGCATGGCCATTTACGCCGCCATGGTGGATAGCCTCGATCAGAATATCGGCCGACTCATCGCCTATTTAAAGGAGAAGGGCGTATATGAAAACACCCTCATTTTGCTTCTATCGGACAATGGGGCTTGTCCGTTCGAGCGCAGTGAACATCTCGAAATTCCACCTTGGAAGGCGGGGTCTTGGTACCTCTATGACGCCAGTTGGGCGACCGTCGGAAACACGCCCTTTAAACATTACAAACAGACGCAGCACGAAGGGGGGATCTCCAGTCCCTTTATTGCCCATTGGCCGGGAAAGATTAAAAATCCTGGCCGGTCAGACAGTGAATTGAGTCACTTGATCGATGTGATGGCGACCTGTATTGAAGTTGCGGGAGCGGTGTATCCGGAACGAAAAGGTTTGAATCCTCTCCAAGGAAAATCTCTGGCGCCGATTCTGAAAGGAGAGAAACGGACCGGCCATGAGGAATTGTTCTTTATTTTCTCCAACTGCCGCGCCTTACGTCAGGGAGATTGGAAACTGGTCAGTTTTTACGGGCACAATTGGGAACTCTACAATCTTGCTGAGGACCGCGCGGAACAAAATAACCTGGCCTGGGCCAACCCTGAACGCGTTCAGGCCATGGCCAAACGCTGGCACGCAATCGCCCAAGGCGCGGGAATCGTTTCCAAAAAGCTAATCGGTCCGGTCATGAAAAAAGTTTCCCCGGAAGCCATTGGCAGTTGGCATAAACCGAAGTTGACCGCCAACTGGGAAATGCCCGAGTTTTGATGCGACAACAGTAAAGGCGCACGGGTCCCCTTAAATTAGGAATCAGGAGGTTAACCACAGAGGACACCGAGAGCACAGAGTTACTAAGATGCCTAGCCCGCATTTCTCACAAAACAGTAGAAAATTTAACAGAAATGCGGGCTAGGTCCTGAGTTTCTGAGAAAAAGCCACGAAGCGATATAAGGATATCTCGGAATCTCAGTACCTCACAATAAAATTCCCGTTCGCGAAGCGATCCTGTTCTGCTGAAAGCAGATCAAGCGCAGCGTTGTTTGTTCAACCCCCTTCTTCCCTATCCGTGCCCATCCGTGTAATCGGTGGTCAGTAACAAGTGGCTAGTGACTAATGGCGAGAGATAAAGGACGGAGGACATCCCATCCGCCATTGTCTCTATAAAGCGGGTTGGAAAACCCGCCCTCCGTTTTGCGTCTTTTGTGCTTTTTGTGGTTAAACATTCCTCCACTTCCTGAAACAGTTGCTCAGTGGTGAGTTCTGTTTGCTCCCTGAAGCAACCGCGGGAGTTGCGAAACCATATAATGCGGCAAGGAAATCAATATAAAATCGACATTCCCCTTTAAAGTTCGTCTTTGCTCTCGCATTACACTGGGAAGTTCAGAATTGAACCTCACCCCCAGGTTCAACTTCTTCTCAGCAACCATGATTTGCAAGGAGCGAAGGCTTCCCGTGCTTCCAGCTTTCACTTCGATGGGCACCAATTGCCCAGCCGGGCCTTGCATAACATAGTCAATCTCGGCCGATGACGCCTTCTGTTCACGCAGCCAGTAATACAATTCAGGCTCGGTATGCAAAGGAGATAACGCATACAGCTCTTGTCCGATCAATTGTTCCGCCACAGTTCCCCTATTGACCAGATTGAGTTCCTCCACGCGGTCCACATCGGTAGGCGCCAATTTCAATTGGCTTAAACATAGCCCTACATCCAGAAAGAGAATTTTAAAAAATCTTTCATCCCTTTCAGCAGCCAAAGGAATTCCATTGGCAGAGGTCTTGAACACTTTGGCCACCACTCGGGCCAAACATAGCTGTTGAACCGCTTTTGAGATATCCGCGGATTTTCTCGTTTTATCGATCCTTGAATAAATGAGCTTCTTCCCCATCAGATTCGGGATCGAGTCGAAGGTTTTCGTTAACAACCGGGTATCCGCCTTTCCATGATATTTATGGAAATCGAGTCGGAGGGTATCGACGATCCCCGATTTTATCCGTTCAACATCCTTAAAACTTCCGTGTTCGACAAATGTATGCACAGCCTCCGGCATGCCCCCCACTATGGAGTACAATCGAACAAGTTGACTGAGCTTGTCATGGACATGCCCTGGAAAATCGTCTTTCAACTCATAGCTCTTTAAAAACTCCAGCGCTTTCCCTTCGCCCAAGGCCGGCAAAAACTCCTCAAAGGTCATAGGAGATAAATGAAGAAAATCGATTCGACCGACGGGCATGGAAAAATCCGGCTCCCCCAAGACAAACTCCAGCAAGGAACCGGTAACGATAACACAGTACTGAGGCGCCCTTTCATAAAAGTATCGCAGCATTGGAAAAATTTCAGGACAGGCCTGCGCTTCGTCGAAAAACATAACCGATCGGCCGGGGTCCACATCCACATTCATCTCGAATTCAATCGCTTCGATGGTCAAAAAGGGATCCAGATTCACCAGAGTCGACGTGAACTTCCAAGGTCGTTCCAAATTGATCTCAACCAATTCCGCCCCAAGTTCCTCAGCCAGGATTCGCACAAGCGTCGTTTTCCCCACCTGCCGCGCCCCTCTGATGAGCAGCGGCTTGCGACCCGTTTCCCGAGCGTGCCACTCCTTGAGATAATCCAGACATTTTCGTATGAGCATGGAGACCAACAAACGCCAATTTAGACAAAAGTAAAGGTATTTACGTCCTTTTTTTAGATAAAAGTAAAGGTATATGGGCCTTAGTTTCTGTCTTTGCGATTTTGCGCCTTTGCCAGAGTCAATTCCCAATTCCTAAAGGAGGGCGGACATTCCTATCCGCCATTACCTCTATAAAGCGGTTAGGAAAACCCGCCCTCCGTTTTGGGTCTTTTGTGCTTTTTGTGGCTAAATTTTCCTCCACTTCCTGTCCGTTCCCATCTGTGCCTGTCTGCGTGGGAGGCACAGGCAGGTAATCCGTGGTCAGTAATCAGTGACAAGTTGGTCGACAAGGCATTAGCTTCCACAGGTGGCAACCGAAAATCCTCAAGCTCCGAGCTGGAGTCTCATAACAATCGTTGGCACATAGTCAGATTGTGCGCCGCTATTCCAAGATCGTAGATCGTCTGAATGCAGCCAATTTGGAGTTTTTGACGAAAATTGGCACTGTACACGATTTTCCCCTATTCAAGGTTCTATTGGGACCCGAAACCGGTGAACGTAAAAACATCCTCATCACAGGCGGGATTCACGGCGATGAACCGGCGGGCGTGGAGGCAACGCTAAGGTTTTTGGAACGGGACAACGCAGCGCTTCTGAAACGGTTCAGGTTTTGGGTCATTCCCTGTATCAATCCCTACGGGTACGTGCACGATATCCGGGAAAATGGTGAAGGTGCTGATATTAACCGCTCCTTTGAAACTGAAGAGGTGCTGGAGGCATCCATCGTTAAACGCGCCATTGGTCAAACCCGATTCTCCTTCGCCATAGATTTCCACGAGGACTGCGATGCCACGGGGTTTTACCTTTACGAAGGAAAAAGGGACAAACAGTACATCGGCCCCAAAATCGCTGCCCTTGTCAAATCCATCGGCTCTATGGATGCCGACGATTCAGGCGAAAGCGAAGAGCTGATCGGCGAAGGGGTCTATGAGGTGGCTCGGCAATGGGGTGTTCAGGGTTTGTCGCCTTACCTCCTGCGCTTCCACGCCGAGCACGTTATCATCAGTGAAACGCCGACGATGTGGCCTCTTGAGCAGCGTTCCGCGCTCCATCTGGCGGTGTTGGACACGGTGCTGCAGAGACTGGCATGACGTTAGCCAAGGAATTGAACGATTTCCTGCAGTATGCTTTAAACTGCCACTATCTTCTGCCCGAATATCTTCAAAGGCAGCCAAAACACTGAAAAACCAGGGCTTCTGGCTACGCTCAAACCGTGCTTCGCAACGCTACGCAGGTCAAGAGGCTACGACAGTATAGGTCTTTCCTGACTTTCTCTCCCCTGCCCATTTTGAGTCTTCTGTGGTTTTTGTGGCTATTTATCCTA
This sequence comes from Opitutales bacterium, assembly GCA_965218995.1. GTDB lineage: Bacteria > Verrucomicrobiota > Verrucomicrobiia > Opitutales > UBA2995 > JAABVD01. Next base: position 284,495 of record CBDCML010000003.1, on the reverse strand, counting down.
TCCTTGTAAACCGTGGTCGGCAGGGTTGGAGACCGCCCTCAGTTAGGGCGGTCTCCAACGGTTTCCGCTATAGAGGATTGCGCCAGCGGAGGCCGGGAAATCGGGTGAAATCCGTGATTGAATGCTTCTCCGGATTAGCTTTCGCCACTTGTCACGCCGTAATCCATGAAGGCGGAAGAGGCCAAGGGGGGAAGAATCAGGAATGAGGGTGAGAGATCACGATCAGGATCACGATTACGATTATACGGATGGACAGGCTGGAGCCGGCGATGGGACTCGAACCCGCAACCTACTGATTACAAATCAGTTGCTCTACCAATTGAGCTACGCCGGCCTGGTACCCCCTCGGGGACTCGAACCCCGAACCAATTGATTAAGAGTCAACTGCTCTACCGATTGAGCTAAGGAGGCTTGGAAAGGCGAATAACCTCTAAGGTCACGGGAGAAGGGGTCAAGCCAAGAAAAGGCTGAAGGATGAAGGATGAAGGCTGAATCCAGACGCCTGGAAGAGAATCTTGCAAAGGACGCGAAGGGTGCTAAGAGGGTGAAATTGTAGGAGTGGCTTTATGCCGCGATCGCTGTGCGAGCAGAATTTTTTTTGGGGAATTCAGACGCCCTGTAATCGTCATTAACAAACAATTCTTCATTCCTGATTCCTCATTCCTAATTGGCGCCGTTGGCGCGTGAGTTGGAGCGGGCGATGAGATTCGAACTCACGACCCCAACCATGGCAAGGTTGTGCTCTACCAACTGAGCTACGCCCGCGTCTCGCCCGGACATCTCACTACCGGGCTAAAAGTCAGTGAGTAAGGGAAAATCAGAACTCCAAGTCAAACTCTAAAAGCGCCTGGTTGCGCACGTTGGCCGGCACAGTTACAAAGCCGGAATTCCCAAGTTTTTCCAGGTCTTCCGATTGGAAAAAATCGGCCAGAAATCGACGGGTTCGGGGTTCTGCAATATCGCGAGCGATCAGGTGCAGTGAACATCTCAAAGGGTAATCTCCGAAAAACAAATTCTCCTGGGAAGGAGGGAATCCCACGGAATCCCACGGTTGAACCAGCGATAACAACCTGAGCCCTCGATCGATCTCGGGCAATTGGGACAAAACCAACAATTCGGAGGACCCGGCCCCAAAGGGATCGGCCGGATTTTCTCCGAGACTTCCCAACTCCTCCACTTTTTCATCCTGAAAGAACCAGTGGTTCAATACGGGGTAGGAAGGATCTTCCTTGGTCAGACCAAACGTCACGAGTAGGGGACGGTTTGCCCAATCGGGTTCACCGGGAAGGAGAAATCCCCACTCGGAATTGAGGCCATGGCGGGTTTTGCGCAATAGTTCCGACAAACGGATCAGGGGGACTTCAGTGAGGGGGTTGTTCCGGTGCACGGCAAAAAAGACACCCCAAAACCCGAGAGGTATGTTGGCCGTGCCCGGTATGGAAGGATGTGCCTCGGAGGAATGAATCACGAACGCAACATCAGCTAATCCCTCCCGAATTTTTTCAAACCCGAGCAGGCTGCTCGTCATCCGATAGGCGATGGATTCCTTCCCTTCGGAACTGTCGTAGCCAAGGATTTCCTTAACGTAATGGCTGCCCACCACCCTAAGAGGGGGGTCTTGCCCCATAATCCAGATGGGCCAGGCAAGTAGGGGAATCAACCAGATGGGAGGGAGCCAGCGGCGATTCACGGTATCAACCTTTTTCAGTTTTTCCGATGAAATCCAGTTCGGGCCACTGCAGGAGTTTGCGATGGAGGGTGCGGCGCGAAATCCCCATGAGTTGGGCCGCCTTGGTTCGATTGCCCCTGGCCTTCACCAAAGCCTGACGCAAAAGGTGCTTTTCATTTTCTTTCATGGAAAGATTTTGCACCCTGCCGGGATCGAGGCTGACGGCAGAATTTCCTTCGAAGAACCGATGGTCCAGATTGTATTCGGTTATGGTTCCCCCGCGATGCAGCACTACGGTATTTTCGGCAAAGTTTCTCAATTCCCGGATATTACCCGGCCATCGATATCCTTCGAGAACCTTTAAGGCGCCTGGATCGACCTGGGGAATCTTTACGCCATTTTCCTTAGCGTACAACCTGAGAAAGTGATCCAGCAATAGAATAATGTCTTCCTTTCGCTCGCGCAGGGGTGGAAGGGTAATGGAGACCACGTTCAACCGGTAATAGAGATCTTCGCGGAAATCGCCCTTATCCAGGTGGGCCTTTAAATCGCGGTTAGTGGCGCACACCAAGCGCACATCCACCGATATGGATTTGATACTTCCCACCCTTTCGAAGGTTTTGGTTTCCAAGAACCGGAGGAGCTTGATCTGGGTAGAGGCATCGATCTCTCCGATTTCATCGAGAAACAAAGTCCCGCCCTGAACCGCTTCAAAGCGCCCAATCCGCTTTCCCACGGCCCCGGTGAAGGCTCCTTTTTCATGCCCAAACAGTTCACTTTCCAATAGGCTGGCCGGAAGAGCGGCGCAATTGACCGCAAGGAATGGTTTTCGGGATCGATTACTGTTCTGGTGAATGGACTGCGCGATGAGTTCCTTCCCGGTTCCCGTCTCTCCTTCCAGCAACACCGTTGCCCGGGAGGGGGCAACCAGTTGAACCCGGTTTATCACTGCCTGCAGCGCGGGCGAGTTGCCAATGATACCTTGGAAACCGAATTTATGGTCCAACCGCTGGTGCAGGACTTTGTTTTCCGATTTGATCTGCTTGGAATTAAGGGCCCGTTTGATGAGAATCTCCAATCGCTCCAGGTTGACCGGCTTGGTCAGAAAATCGAAGGCCCCGCGCTTCATGGCCTCCACGGCGGTTTCCACATTGCCATAAGCTGTCATCATGATGCAGACCGGCTTGTGAGTTTGGGAGAGGGCTTCATCGATAACCTTCATGCCCGATTTGCCCGACATGCGGAGATCGGTCAAAACCACGTCAAAGCGTTGGCTATCCAGCAAATTGAAGGCTTGGTCAGCATTGCTGGCCAAGTACACGTCGTAGGTGTCCTCCAAAGCCAACTGCAGCCCTTCCCGGGTATGTTTCTCGTCGTCGACAATGAGGATGGATGCGGGCATGAAACAACAGTTGGGCTGGCCGGTTTTGGGGGGAGGGTTATTCCGGCAATAACCGAACCCGGCGGTGTTTCTTGGGAAACTTCAAGGAAACAACCGTGCCGATGCCGGATTTACTGTCAATGCCTACTTGGCCTCCATGGTCCCTGAGAATACGATTGACGATCATCAGCCCCAAGCCGCTGCCCGAAGCTTTGGTGGAAAAGTAGGGATGAAAGACTTTGGACAAATGCTGCGGTTCTATACCACTGCCCGTATCTCCAATGAGAATGTAGAAAAAATCGTCATCCTCCTTCAGTTTAATGGTCAAAATGCCCCCCTCGGTCATGGCTTCACAGGCATTTTTGATCACATTGAAAAATACCTGCTTCAGTTGATTGGCATCTCCGGAAATCATGGGCACTTCATTTCCCATTTCGAGGTCGATGGAAATCCCGGCATTGCTCAATTCCTGTTCCTGAACCCGCAGGACGGATTCCAGAACTTCGACGAGGTTGGTATCATTCAAATCGAGCGGGGTGGGTCGGATAGCCTCGAGGAAATGAGTGATGATTCCATCGAGACGCACCACCTCGTCGCTGCAAATATCGAGGGAAACCTTCAACTTGCCCCGCGCTTCCCGATCTTTAATCTGGTCGAGTTGGCGCTGCATGAGCTGAAGGTGAATGGTGAGGGAATTGAGTGGATTTCCCAATTCATGGGCCACACCGGCGGCCAACAAGTATAGGGAGGCCATTTTTTCCGATTCGATCTTTTCCTCGGTCGAAACCACGTCCTTGGTAATGTCATTTAAAATTACCACGTAGTGTTTCTCGGCGCCCTGTAATTTTTCGAAGGGAACGATATAAACCCGCACGATGCGAGGCTCCGGATAGGTCATCTCGATTTCGCGCGTAACCAGGGCTTGTTCGGAGAACTGAGGCTGCCGGTGGTCGAGATTGATGGCCGGGGCCAAGTCGGGAATCCATTTCCATAAGAAAGCGGACCCCAGATCGCTTTCCCTGATGCCGACCATGGCCATGCCCTCCCGGTTGGCATACTGCAAGACACCATCGGCGGAGATGACCAGAATTCCCTCGCAAACCGTGTTGAAAATCCCCTCAAAAAGTTCCCTTTCTCTGGCCAGTCGGCTGGCCAGGTTTTGCAGGTTGGTTTCGTCCAGGTGATTGAGTTGCCCCAGGACCTTATCTAACCGGGAATTTCTGATTTCCGTCATTGCTGCAGAAGGTGATGCCCTTGGCCAGGGCCGCCTGAATAAGCCTTGTCGCTACCCTATCCAACACCGGTCTTAATAAAGTTGCCAAGTTTTTTAGGGCTCCACACAGTCCCACCCATGATGCGGAGGGACCAAGCCAATACGGTTGGAAAACGGGAAAATCTTCTGATTAGCGTAATTTGCAACCTCGTCATCCCCTTATTGATTTTAACCAAATTGAGTAATCCGGATCGTTTGGGTCCGGTAGTGGCGCTTTGCCTCGGATTGGCCTTCCCCCTGGGTTACGGCATCTGGGATCTGATAAACCGCAAGCAACTCAATTTTGTTTCGGTTTTGGGGATCATAAGCGTGGGTTTAAGCGGCGCATTTGGTCTGGTTCAAGTCGACCCGTTCTGGTTTGCCGTAAAGGAAGCCTCCGTGCCCTTGGCCATCGGTATCATGGTGTTGCTGACCTTCCGCAGCAAGAGGCCGCTGATAAAAACCTTCCTCTATAATCCCCAGATCTTGAACACCCGACTGATCGATGAGCGCCTGCAAGCAACTGGCTCGCAACTGGCATTCGACAAGATATTCTCCATCTGCAATGGGTTGTTGATTTTCTCCTTCCTGTTGAGCGCCGCGCTCAACTACCTGTTGGCGCGCATGATGGTTACGGCCCACCCGGCCGACGACCTGGTGCAGTTTAACGGGCAACTCGGCAAAATGAATTTCATGAGCTGGTTCGTAATCGCCCTTCCCAGCGCCCTTATCATGATGATTGCCCTGTGGAAACTGGTTACAGGACTCGGGCAGCTTACCGGCCTGAAGCTGGAGCAAATGTTACTGGAACCGGAAAAGAAGAAGAGAAAGGGCCGGTGAGTAAGGAGCAACCCATGGAGGCAGGAAAGGGGAGAGGTTATCCGCGTTCCTTTACGGGGGTATGGTTTTGGTTGACGGCCCCGGTGTAAATTTGACGTGGACGGTGGATACGAATCGTTCCCGTAGCGATTTCCCTCCAATTGGCAATCCAGCCCGGTAGCCGCCCCATTGCGAACATGACGGTGAACATCTCCACCGGTATGCCGATAGCTTTCAGGATGAGGCCGCTGTAAAAATCTACGTTCGGATAGAGTTTTCTCTCGATAAAATAGCTGTCTTTCAAGGCTGCTTTTTCCAGTCGCTTGGCAATTTCCAACAAGGGATCGGCATGTCCCAGACTATTCAACAGTTTTTCGGTAGCACCGCCCAGAATCTTGGCCCGCGGATCGTAATTCTTGTAAACGCGGTGGCCAAACCCCATCAGCCGGGCTTTGCCCGATTTGGCCGCTTCAATAAACTTGCTGCCGTCGTCGCCGGAAAGGTGGATGTCCTGGAGCATTTTAACAACTGCGGTATTGGCTCCGCCGTGCAGGGGCCCCCAAAGGGCGGACACCCCGGCGGCCACAGAGGGGAACAGGTTGGCCCCTCCGCTGGCAACCATTCGCACCGTAGAAGTCGAACAGTTTTGTTCGTGGTCGGTATGCAGCAGTAAAAACAGATTGAGGGCGCTGGCCACCTCGGGGGCCGGTTCATAGAGCGAATACGGCTCGCTGAACATCATGTGCAGGAAATTTTCCACATAGCTGTTATCCTTGCGCGGCCAGACAAAAGGCAGCCCCTCTTTCATGCGGTAGGTCATGGCTGCGATGCTGCGCACTTTCGAGATGAGCAAGGCAGCCGCTTCATCGAAGTTGTCCAGGTCCTGCTGACGATTATTCGAGGCCATTTCGGGATGGTAACAACCCAGGGCATTGAGCATGGATCCGAGCACGGCCATGGGATGGGCGTTCCTCGGAAATCCTTGGAAGTGATGGCGGAAGTCTTCGTGCAGTTGGGCATTTTGGGCTATCCGAGCGCGGAAGGCATCCGATTCCTCCTTGGTGGGCAAATGACCATAGATAACCAGGTAGGCCGTGCTGAGAAAGGAACTCTTATCTGCCAACTCCTCAATGGGAATCCCGCGGTGACGCAAAATGCCCTGTTCTCCGTTAACGAAAGTGATGTCGCTCAGGCAGGATCCCGTATTTCCATAACCTTCATCAAAGGTTATGTATCCCGTATCGGCTCTCAGTTTTCGAATGTCGACGGATTTCTCTCCCTCGGTTCCGGAGATTACCGGATACTGGTGGTTTTCTCCCCCGATGGTAATGATGGCAGTTTCAGACATAAACAAAATTGGCTACGAGTGTTGCAGAGTTAGCCCAAAGATAGTCAAAGCAGGTTAGTGATTTTCAACCAAATTCAGAAAATTTTTGTATAACCGGAGTCCTTTGTCCTGACTTTTTTCGGGATGGAACTGCGTGGCGACACAGTTTCCTACTTTTATCCCGCTGGCAAAGGGAATTCCATAATCGGTCTGAAAAAACACCGCCTCCTCCTCTTCCGGAGCCACAAAGTAACTGTGGACAAAATAAAACTGGTCCTTCCCCGAAACCAACCCCGCCGCCATGGGGTCGTTGGGGTTCTTCAGGACGACCGCATTCCAACCCATGTGGGGCACTTTAAGATCGCCCGGAAGGCGAAATCGCTTAACCGATCCGGGAAAAATTCCCAGGCCACTCACATCCCCCTCCTCGGAGTAGTCGTAAAGGGCCTGGAAACCCAGGCAAACACCAAAAAAGGGTCGATCATCTGCAATCCAACCCTTTACCGCATCCACAAGGGAACAGGCCTCAAGGCCATCCATGCAATCGCCCAAGGCGCCAACCCCGGGCAAAACCAAGCCCTGGGCCCCGTTCAGGCCCTCCGGCCCATAAATCAGGTCCACTTCGGCTCTGCAGGCTTCGAAAGCCTTGCACACACTGCGGAGGTTGCCCAGGCCGTAGTCGATAACAGCTACCTTTGGTTTCATCACGGGTGGATTCAGGATAGCACATCCTTGGTCGAAGGAATCTCACCTTCGATCCGGCAATCGATAACCGTGGCCGCATCCAAGGCCCGGCCGAAACATTTGAATATAGCTTCCAAAATATGATGCGGTTCATCGCCGTATTCCAGCTTCAGGTGGATATTGGCGCCAAGCCCGTTAACCAAGGCCTGAAAAAACTCCCGGATCAGGACGATATTGAAATCGCGAATGTAATTGGCGGGAGACTCCACCTGGTAACACAGGTAGGGGCGGTTGCTCAGATCGATGGCAGCTCGGGCCAGGGATTCGTCCATGGGAACCAAAAAGAACCCGTAGCGCCGGATACCCAACTTCTCCCCAAGCGCCTGTTTAATGGCTTGGCCCAAAACGATACCGGTATCCTCAACCGTGTGGTGATAGTCGACATTCAGGTCACCTGACGCCCTCAAACTCAGGTCGAATAGCCCATGCTTGCTGAATAGGCAGAGCATATGGTCGAAGAAGGGTATCCCCGTTTCCACCTCATACCGGCCGCTACCATCCAGGTTGATGGTAACGGAAATATCCGTTTCCGCGGTTTTGCGATTCAGGGTAACTATGCGCTGTTCTGCCATTGATCGAAAGCTTCACTTATAATTTCCATCTCCTTTTCCGAACCGATGCTGATTCTCAAAAAGGAATGCGTTAAAGGATCGTTTCCGAAATAGCGAACAAGAATTTTTTTACGGTAAAGGAAGTCATAGAGGGATTGGGCCACTGGCGGACCCGTATTGCCCCTGGAATCCTTCGGCTCGGTGAACAGGTAATTGGCCTGGGAGGGATAGGTAAACCATCCCCTGCCCTGCAAAGCCTCAAAGTGCCGATCCCGCGTCCGCTTGATTTTCTGCACCAAGTCCCGATAATAACCGCCATCGGATAGAGCGGCCAGACCGGCCAATTGGGACAAGACGTTTACATTGTAACTGTCGCGGATTTTGTCCAACAGCTCGACAAATTCGGGATTTCCCAGCAAAAACCCAATGCGCATCCCGGCAAGGCTGTGGGATTTGGAGAAAGTTCGGGTAATGCAAAGGTTGTCGTATTTGGTTAGCAAACCTATGGCATCTTCCTCAGCAAATGCGGCATAGGCTTCGTCCACCACCAGCACCCCGCCGAAACGGTTTAACAAAGCCTCCACGGACCCTGTGGAAATTCCCACTCCCGTGGGCGCGTTGGGCGAGGTGAGGAAAAAGATATTGGCTCCACATTGCGCGATGGCAGAGATGGGCAGTCCCAAGGCTCGGTTGTACCGGAGTTCCGCTTTGGCCGCATTTTGCATCTTCTGCAATACCGGATACAGGGAATAGCTCGGCGCCATGTATCCCACCGGACGATCCCGGTCGGCAAATGTCCGAACCAGCAGATTCAAAACCTCATCAGAACCATTCCCGACAAAGACCCATTCCGAGCCGGGGAGGCCGAAAAAAATGGCCAGTTGTTTGCGTAGGGCAGCGCTTATGGGATCGGGGTAGGTTTTCAGCCCTTCACCCGCCGACTTGCGAATAACTTCCTCCACAACCGGACTGGGAGGATATGGGTTCTCGTTGGTATTGAGTTTGAGCCATCCCAAATCCCTGGGCTGTTTTCCCGGTACATAGGCGTCCAAGTCCCGCACATGCGGGATGGCCCGGTCACCGACCGAAGGGTTGGGATTTTTCATAACGCGGCAAAAGGAGTTATTTTGCCCGAATAGAAACAGATCTCCCATGTGCGTCGAGATTTTCCATTCTGGCGAAAGCTTCAACCGTAAGGGCGGCTTTGTTCACTTCCGGCTTATCGTAACGCACCACGCTGCTTCTGCGCAAAAAGTCCCGCACGGTCAGTCCACTGGAGAATCGCCCCCCCCGGCCGGTGGGAAGTTCGTGACTGGGTCCGGCGACAAAATCCCCCAAAGCGGTGGCGGTAAAATTTCCCTGCAGAATCGCCCCGGCTGTCGAAATACGGCGCGTCATCCCGGCAATGGCCTCGTTATCCACTTGCAACTGGAGGTGTTCCGGGGCGACAAAATTCGCCACTTCCACGGCCGCATCGAGATGAGGCGCGTTGACCCAGGCAAAATTGGTTTTGAGAACCGTTTCAATCGCCTCCCGGTGGGTCAACCGAAGTACCTGTGCGGCCAGGGCTTTTTTCACCTCCGCGGCAATTTTCTCCGAAGTGGAAACCAGATAGATTTTTTCTTTTCCCGAACCATGTTCGGCTTGGGCCAGCAAATCGGCCGCCACAAACTGCGGTTCCGCCTGGAAGTCGGCGATCACCATCAATTCACTGGGACCCGGGAGCAGGTCGATTCCCACCTTCCCGAACAATTGGCGCTTCGCCTCGTTGACAAAAGCGTTGCCCGGACCAAAAATTTTATCCACCGCGGCAATGGATTTTGTCCCGTAAGCCATGGCTGCCACAGCTTGGGCGCCACCCACCTTGTAGACCTCATCCACCCCGCAAATCGACAATACGCCAGCCAGTGCCGGGGCAATTGCTCCTCGGCGGTTGGGAGGGGTGCAGACACAAATTTGCCCCACATTCGCTATTTTGGCCAAGGTAGTGGTCATGATGACAGTGGAAACCAAAGGAGCGCTACCTCCCGGAACATAGATCCCCACTCGGCGGATCGGATAATAGCGCTCCCCCACCGTGGCGCCGTGCGGATTTTTGCCGGTCCAATTTTCCGGAAGGGACTGGCGGTTGAAGGACTCAACGCAACGAATCGATTCCCCAATGGCCCGTTGATCCTGCGCCGAAAGGCTTTGCACACCCCGCTTCAGGTTATTGCCGGACAAACGAATCGACTTGGCTGAGAGGGTGGCGCCGTCCAGTTTGGCGGTCAATTCGAAGAGGGCCTGGTCTCCTCGCCTGGCAACGTCTTGCAGGATGTCAGTCACCACAGCCTCCACCTCGGCGGAGCCGGAAGCGTCTTCGGCAAAAGCCTGCAACTGTTGAAAAAATCCAACCGAACCGTATTGGTAGGTTACCATCGGTTACTTTTGCTTCAGCCCGGGAAGAGGGGGCAAGTTGAACAGTGAATCGTCCAAAACGGGATTTACCTGTATTTCATCAAAGGCAATCTGGTGCACTTCGTTCCCATACCGGAACGTGGTCAAGGTGCGGGGAAAGCGGATTCCGCCGGCAAACATCTCGCCTCCCTCCACAATGCGTTCTCCGGTCTCCACCTCGGTCAGAACAAGCTGTCCGGTCGTTTCCTCGATATAGCGAAGATAATAAACTTTTCCGTAGGAAACTTTTACGCGGTGAACCTTTAGACCATCGTAGACATCCCGGTCCAGGTATTCCACCTTGCGCCATCGGTTGGAAAAGGGAAAAAAGAAGTAGAGATTTTCAAACGTTGAGGCTCGAATGCGCCGGAGCGCCTCGGAAGTATGGAGCATCAGGTTGTAAAGGCTGGGGGTTTTTTTGTTATACACCCTGGTCCAGGCGACGTAGTCGTTGAGCCCAATTTCGCGAACCAGTTTATCCCCGACAAAAACCTGGCGTTGCTTATAGGGTTTTTTCAAGACAATTTCGATGGTGTTCGACTCGCCCTTCACCGTGGTTATAGTGCCCGTGAAGCGCAGGGATTGTACCCCGTTCAGCTTGGCTTCGCTACCCAAACGCTTCCGGGCCTTGGCCAGAATCGCCTCCGCTTCCGGATCACCCGCCGTCACTAAAGCAGGTGAGCAGATGAGCCCCAATATCAGAAGGATTGAGGTTCTCATCGAATGCGTGGCCAGCAGTATTCTGGAAAATGCCCGGTTCATTTCCTTATCGGCAAATCAGAGGCAAGGTTATAGGACTAGAATATTCATTCGATGTTCAATCCAATTTTTTCCGCCGCATCCGAATTCGGATGTTTCCGGTCGTTTTGACTTCGTTCCCGCGGGCGCGGTTCTATTCCCACTCAATGGTACTGGGTGGTTTGGAGCTGATATCGAGCACGACCCGGTTGACCCCCTTGACTTCGTTAATGATGCGGTTGGAAATTCGTTGCAGCAAATTGTGCTCGAGGCCTACCCAATCAGCCGTCATGGCGTCGACACTCTCCACGATTCTCAAAGCGATGACGTTGTCGTAGGTTCGTTCGTCTCCCATTACCCCCACCGTTCGAATGGGAAGAAATACGGCAAAGGACTGCCATACCTTGTAGTACATGCCCGCCTTTGTCATTTCTTCCAACAGGATGGCATCTGCCCGACGCAAAATACCGAGCCGCTCCTCGGTTATGTTGCCGATCACCCGCACGGCCAGCCCCGGGCCGGGAAAGGGATGTCTCCACACCAGGTTATTCGGCAACCCCAATTCTTCCCCAAGCTTTCTCACCTCATCTTTAAATAGCAGGTTGAGCGGCTCGAGGATTTTTAGTTTCATCCGTTTGGGCAATCCGCCCACATTGTGATGACTCTTGATGAGCGAGGCGGGATTACCGTCGATGGGAATGCTTTCGATTACGTCGGGATAAATGGTGCCTTGGGCCAGGAATTCGACCTCACCCATTTTTGACACCTCGGTCTCGAAGACTTCGATGAAGGTATTGCCGATTATTTTTCGTTTCCTCTCCGGATCCTCCACCCCCTGGAGGCGGTTCAAAAAGATTTCCCGGGCATCCGCCACCACGAGATGGGCCTGGAAGTGTTCCCGGTAGAGTTTTTCAACTGCCTGGCGCTCCTTTTCCCGGAGCAACCCGTTGTCCACGAAAACGCAGGTCAACTGATTTCCAATTGCCTCATGGATGAGTTTTGCCGCAACGGAACTGTCCACTCCCCCACTGAGGCCCAAAATGACCTTGCTTGTTCCCACGGTTTGGCGGATGGCCGCAATGGATGAATCAATGTAGCGGGCCATGTTCCAGTCACCTTGGCAATGGCAGATCCGGAAGAGATAATTGCGAATGATATCCGTTCCTCGCTCGGTGTGGAACACCTCCGGGTGGAACTGCAAACCGTAAAACCGAAGCTTTGGGTTTTCCACGGCGGAGAATTCGCTGTTTTCCGTTCTGGCGATGGAGTTAAATCCGGGAGGTAATTGGGTAAGTTTATCTCCGTGAGAGTTCCAGACCTGTATCCGCCGTGGTATTCCCTCGAACAAAGGACTGTCCGAAGTCAACCGCAAGGCCCCCTTTCCGTACTCGCGTTCCGCGCTGGGTTCGGTTTTGCCTCCGAGCAAAAACCCCAGCAGTTGGATTCCGTAGCAAATGCCCAAAACCGGCACCCCGAGTTGGAAAATACCTCGGTCAGGGAGAGGGGCATTTTCGGCCAACACACTGGATGGACCCCCCGAGAGGATGATACCCTTCACCCCTTCCTCCCTGAACGATGCAGCGGAGGTGGAGTAAGGATAAACCTTGGAATAAACCTGGCATTCTCTCAGTCGGCGGGCAATTACCTGGGTGTATTGAGATCCGAAATCGAGGACAGCTACGACCTGGGCCATTTCTAAAACTGGAGAGGGGCGTTTTTGAATTGGCAGCTTGGGCATCGCGACTGCTTTCCCCCCATCTTATCGGCGTAAATCTTGCCGCATTTGATACAATGGAAGACCGTTTTAGAGCGTTCCCACTGGTAGAACTGCTTATCGCGAAAATCGTAATAAACCCACAACAACAGAATGAACCCGATTCCGACCATCAGGTAAATAAAGAAACCTTCACCGAGTGTAATGGGGATCATCTCAAACATAAACGCGCCAGTGGTTCAGGCGCGCGCTTCACCTTCGCTCCTTGCTAACGGTTTTTTCCCGTCTTCTTGGCTTCTTGCCCAGTCCTCCTTTTTTTGGGGTAACCTTCGTCAGAAGCGGGAATGAGTTCAATAAGGGCCATTTCGGCGGCATCCCCGACACGCCTGCCCAATTTATAAATGCGGGTATAACCTCCCGGGCGGTCTTTGAATTCAGATGCTTTTTCGTTAAAGAGGATTTGCACCGCTTTCTTGTTGCGTAGGCGGGAGAAAACGATCCGGCGGTCGGCCAGAGTTCCCCTTTTCCCTCGTGTGATCAATTTTTCCACAAAAGGCCGCAGGGCTTTGGCTTTGGCCAGGGTGGTCTCGATACGACCTTCCACGATCAAGGCACAGCCGAGATTGGCCATAAGGGCCATCCGGTGGGCTTTTTTTACCCCCAATAAATGTCGGTGCTTTAAATGGCGCATTTCGATTCGTGGACAGGTGACCTAGTCCATTCTGGCATCGAGCAGGCGCTCGTCGATCTTCATTCCCAGAGACAGGCCCTGTTGTTCCAGCTTGGCTTTTATTTCATTGAGGGACTTTTTGCCAAAGTTGCGGTACTTGAGCATTTCCTGCTCCGACTTCATGGCCAGTTCGCCCACTGTGGTGATGTTGGCATTATTGAGGCAATTGGCCGCACGCACCGAGAGCTCGATTTCGTTCACACTCATGTTGAGCAGCTTGCGCAGCTTGTTCTGCTCCTCGCTCACTTCGGCCCCCGCCACCTCGAACTCGACCGATTGGTCGGATACGGCGTCGAATACGGCGAGATGATGTTTGAGAATGGAGGCGGCGTGCTTCAGCGCGTCATCCGGTGAGATTCGGCCATCCGTGGAGACTTCCAGGATCAACTTGTCGTAGTCGGTCATTTGGCCCACCCGGGTATTTTCCACGCTGTATTTTACAAGCCGTACCGGGCTGTAGAGGCAATCGATGGGGATCACCCCTATGGGATCCTCCTCGGATTTGTTTTCTTCGCCGGTAACGTAGCCACGTCCCACTTTGACTTCCAACTCGGCCAGGACCCGCCGCTCCTTGTCCAAGGTGCAGATAACCTGATCCGGATTGATAATCTCTATGTTGGCATCGGGTCGAATATCGGCCGCGGTGACCGGTCCCACCTTGGTGACATCCAGGGTCAAACTGACCGATTCGCGCTTGTGATTGACCAGGAGGATTTTTTTCAGGTTGAGCACCACATCGGTGATGTCTTCGACCACTCCTTCAAGGCTTTGGAATTCGTGATCTACTCCTTCGATTTTGACCGAGGAGATAGCGGCTCCCTCGATGGAACTCAGCAGCACGCGGCGCAGGGAATTGCCGATGGTGTGTCCATACCCACCTTCAAAGGGCTCGGCGATAAATTTGGAATACGTTTCCGTAGCGCTTTCTTCTTCCTTGGCCAGTCGGTTGGGAAGTTCAAATATTCTTAATCGTGTAACCATGATCTATCGGAGGTAAAGTTAAACTCGAAATGCAAAATTCATCGGCTGTAAAACTCGACGATGAGTTGTTCATTGATGCCCACTTCGATCTCCTCGCGGGTGGGCAAACGAAGGATCTTTCCTTTGAAAGTGTCTTCGGAAAGCGAGGCCCACTCGGGAATGCGGCGGGCCCGGGTTTCATCCAAAGCACGGGTGGCTAATTGTTTGGAGGATGTCGCGTCTTTGACCTCGATCTCGTCACCTGGTGAAACCTGGAAACTGGGGATATCCACTTTCCTGCCGTTGACCAGGATGTGCCCATGATTGACAAACTGCCGGGCGGCTGAACGGGTCTTGGCCAGATTCATGCGGTAAATCACATTATCGAGCCGGGTTTCCAGGCGCTGCAAAAATACGTCACCGGTCACCCCACCGGCCTTTTTTGCCTGTTGGAAGGTGCGGCGAAATTGTTTTTCCGTCATCCCGTAGGTGTAGCGGAGCTTTTGTTTCTCGGCCAAGCCGATGGAGTACTCGCTTTGCTTGCGACGCATTCGTGAGCCGTGCGACCCGGGGGGATAGCTCTTGCGTTCAAAAGCCTTGTTCGGTGGAAAAATCGCCATACCAAACCGGCGATTAATGCGTGTAGTGGGACCAGTGTAACGAGCCATACCAAACTTAATTTGATTGATTATACGCGACGACGCTTTGGCGGGCGGCAACCATTGTGCGGAACGGGGGTTTTGTCCACAATGGCCAGCACGATCACCCCGAGCGCCTGCAAGGCGCGGACAGCGGAGTCGCGTCCCAAACCAGGACCCTTAAGGTGGACTCTTACTTCCTTGAGCCCATGCGCCATGGCAGCCCGGGCCGCATCCTGAGTCACTACCTGAGCGGCATAGGCGGTAGATTTGCGGGAACCGCGGAAATTGCATTTTCCAGCCGAACTCCAGGAAATAACATTACCCTTGGTGTCGGTAACGGTCACCTTGGTGTTGTTGAAGGTGGCCACTACATGCACCACCCCTGAAGTAATATTCTTACTCCTCTTGGCACGGCGGATTTTTGCCCCGGCCAATTCGTCTTTGAGGAGGTCCGCGATGGCTGTGCCTTTCTTTTTCTCGCCTTCCTTCCCCGTGGCTTGATCGGGGGTTTCGGCTTCCTTTCCAGAAACCACTTTGGCTGGGGATTCCCGAGAAGGGGTTTCTTTTGAAACCGATTTCCCACCCTTTTCCTTTGCCTTCGCCTGGAGGGGTTCCCGGGCCGGTTGGGCCGGTTTATCCTCAGAATTTTCCTCTTTACTCATAGAAAAAACACCTACCTTTTGGAAACGACACCGACGGTCTTGCGAGCCCCTTTGCGAGTGCGGGCGTTGGTATTGGTTCGTTGACCGCGGACCGGGAGCCCCCTGCGATGGCGCAATCCTCGGTAGCATTG
The DNA here is from genome assembly GCA_965218995.1 of Opitutales bacterium. Classification (GTDB taxonomy): domain Bacteria; phylum Verrucomicrobiota; class Verrucomicrobiia; order Opitutales; family UBA2995; genus JAABVD01. The sequence goes on along the minus strand of CBDCML010000003.1, from coordinate 268,740 downwards.
GATGGCCTGCAGGCGCTTGAGATTGCCCGCGATTTCCCGTCTCAAATCCCCTTCGATCATCCATTGTTTCTTCACGATGATTTCCGAGATCTGGTTCATTTGCTCCTCCTTCAGCTCATGCGACCGCAAGGAGGGATCGATCCCCAGGGTCTCGACGATCTGTTCCGCGCGGGTGGGGCCGATACCGTAAATATAGCGAAGCGCATAAGCAATTCGCTTATTATTAGGTATTTCTACGCCGAGTAATCTAGGCATGGAGGGTCAATGATGAAATTTGTGAAAAGTGGCCAAAATAACAAGTCAAGTCCGTTTGAAAAGCTATTTTTTTGGTAAAGTTAAGATTTCGGGACCGTTTTTTGTTATCAAGACGGTATGCTCAAAATGGGCCGATGGTTTTCCATCCAGGGTTACCGCAGTCCAACCGTCATCGACAACTTTCACCTCGTGTTTACCCAAGTTTACCATGGGTTCGATAGCCAGGGTCATTCCAGCCTTTAAGCGGTCGCCTTTGCCCTTTCTGCCGTGATTGGGAATTTGAGGGGCCTCGTGCATGGACCTGCCCACGCCATGACCGACAAATTCCCGCACGATAGAGAGCCCGCGGGATTCCACGAAGGTCTGCACGGCGTGGGATATATCCCCCACCCGGCCGCCGTCTCTGGCAAAGGAAATAGCATAGCCGAGGGCATCGCGGGTTGTCTCCACCAGGTGCCGCACCTCGGCCGAAACCTTCCCCACCATAACGGTTCGGGCATTGTCCCCAATGAAGCCATTATAGGAAATGACAACGTCTACCGAAACCACATCGCCCGAGCGAATGGTGCGCCGCAGGGAACCGATGCCGTGGACAACCTCGTCATTGACCGAGACGCAGATGTAACCTGGATAGATCCGGTTGCCATTTTGAAAATTGTGGCAGGCGCTGGTGGCCCCTGATTCCCGGATATAGCGTTTCCCCGCCTGGTCCAGGTCATAGGTATTCACCCCCGGGACGACCAAATTCACAACCCGTTCAAGCACCCTGGCCGCAATTCGGCAGGCCCTCCGCATCTGTTCGACCTCGTAGCTGTTTTTGATGGGAATCATGGAGTCGGGATGACAATATAGGGTCGCGGCCATTCCTCATAGAGCCCAGGAGCGCAGCACCCAGGAAATGATACCCACCAGGAAGATCCCGCCCAATACCACCATGAGGGGTCCGATATTCTTCAACTGACCCGCGGCAGCAATCTGACGGCGAGCCCTGGCCGGACTGCGTCCGCGAATGCGTCCCTTTTTCATGAAGCCGTCGTAGTGGCGTTGCAGCAGATAGGTCTCAATTCTTTGTAACAGATCCAGCAATACTCCCACGGTAATCAACATCCCGGTTCCACCAAAGAAGTTGGAAATCTGGAAGGGAACGTTGTAGGTGAAGAGGAGAATGTCCGGAAAAACCGCAATCAGGGTCAAGAATACCGCGCCGGCAAAGGTCAGACGGGTCATGATGAAGTCGAGAAACTTCGCCGTCGGCTCCCCCGGACGCACCCCGGGAATATAGCCTCCGTACTTTTTCAGGTCATCCGCAATCTGAATGGGTTTGAACATGACCGAGACCCAGAAATAGCTGAAAAGCAGGATCAGCATTCCGAATATAAAATAGTAGCTGGCCGTTCCCTGGTTGAACCAGGCGGACATGCTGCTGAAAAAACTGAGGTTCTCACTACTGGCTCCCAGGTAGGAAAAAATTTGTTGTGGGAAAAGCAGAATGGCGCTGGCAAAGATGACGGGCATCACCCCGGAGTAATTGACTTTTAGGGGAAGAAACGAGGTCTGTCCGCCGTAAACCTTGCGCCCGACTACCCGCTTGGCGTACTGCACGGGAATTTTCCGCATGGCCTGGATAACCGCCACCAGCCCCGCCGTCACGACCAACAGCAAAATCAACATGACAGCCAGTTGGGGGACCTCGATCCGACTGGTGCCAACGGGCGCAAATACAAGGCGGTAGAGGGTGGCCAATGCCCCCGGGAGGTCGGCCACAATGCCCACCGTAATCAACAAGGACACTCCGTTCCCGATTCCGTTTTGGGTAATTTGCTCCCCCAACCACATCAGGATGATGGTGCCGGTAGTTAAAATGATGACGGCGCTAAAGAAAAACCAAAGGCTGTCGCTCAGGATAATCGGGCTGTAAATGCGCTGGTCGAATCCGGAAAACAGACTCTGGGGGTTTTTCAAACCCATTATCATCAGCGTTCCCTGCACCAAGCAGATGAGCACCGTTGCATACCGCGTGTATTGGGTTATTTTTTGGCGTCCCACGTCCCCTTCACGGGACAACCGGGCCAGGCTCGGCACAACCGCGGTCATCAACTGGAAAATAATCGATGCCGAGATATAGGGCATGATCCCCAGGGCAAATACCGCTCCTTTCAGAAGGGCCCCTCCCGTAAACATATTGTAGAGCCCGAGCATGCCTCCTCCTCCCGCCGCCGTTTGGTCGGCAAAAAATTCTTGCAAGGGAGCGGGATTGATTCCCGGGATGGGGATGTTGGCCCCGATACGCGCCACAAACAGGAGGGACAAGGTGTAGAATAGCTTGTTGCGCAAATCCGGGATTTTGAAGCTATTGGAAAAAGCGGAGAGCATCTGCTGAAGGTTGAAGGTATCGGATCAACTGAGCAGAACCGCTTCGCCACCGGCCTTTTCTATCTTTGCTTTGGCCGTGGCGGAGAATTTATGGGCGCTGACTTTGTAGGCTTTTTCAACTTCTCCTGATCCCAGGATTTTAATGGACTTGGCCCCGGCCCGCAACAACCCGGCTTTGGCCAGGTTCTCCGGGGTGGCTTTGGTCTCATCGCCCAGTTTGGCCAGGTCCCCCACGTTTACGACTTCATATCGGATGGTGAATTGCGCGTTGTTGAAACCGCGTCGGGGAAGCTTGCGATAGAGGGGAATTTGCCCTCCTTCAAATCCGATGGGGATGCTTCCACCGCTACGGGATTTCCTGCCTCCATGCCCCCTTCCGCAAGTTTTGCCCTTGCCGGAACCCTCCCCTTGACCCAGGCGCTTTTTCCGGCGGGTAGCTCCAGGCGTATTGGAAAGTTGGTGCAGTCTCATTACGTTGATCTCCTCGATTATTCCGCGTTGCGGAGATGGGCGATTTGTTGTTTGGAACGGAGCTTTTTCAACCCGGCCATGGTGGCGTTGATCATGGCCCGTTGATTATTCGATCTCAGGGACTTGGTGAGCACGTTTTTTATTCCCACCGCCTCTAAAACGGCGCGGACACTTCCGCCCGCAATTACCCCGGTTCCGGGTGAGGCCGGGCGCAACAAGACTTTACCGCCATCGGACTGGCCCACCACCAGATGGGGGATGGTGTCCTCGCGCAATTGAATGAGAACCATATTCTTGCGGGCCATTTCCGTGCCCTTGCGAATCGCTTCGGGAACCTCCTTGGCCTTTCCGAGGCCCACTCCCACTCGGCCGTTGCGATCTCCACTCACCACGAGGGAGGAAAAACTAAAACGTCGTCCGCCTTTGACCACTTTGGCACAGCGGTTGATATGAACGACTTTGTCGAATATTTCGGGGGCCTCTGGTTCGATAGCCATTAGGGTCTTCTGGAGATTAAAATTTTAGTCCACCCTCCCGAGCGGCCTTGGCAAAAGCTTTGACGCAACCGTGGTAGAGACGGCCGCTTCGGTCGAAAACCACGGCTTCGATTCCCGCTTTTCTGGATTTTTCTGCCACGATTTGGCTGATCACCACCGCGCCATCGCGATTCGCTTTGATCGATTTTTTCCTCAGGTTCCTGTCCAGGGAAGATACGTAGATGAGTGTCCTGCCAGCTTCATCGTCGATGACCTGGCCGTAGACATGTTTGTTGCTGAAATGGACTGCCAACCGGGGTTGGCCGGCGCTACCCGCTATTTTCTTGCGGATACGCCAACGGCGTTTCTGCTTCAGCAAAATTCTCTTTTTTACCTTCATCCCACTTTTCCGGATTAACCGGCGGTCTTACCCTCCTTGCGCCGGACGTATTCGCCCACGATCCTGACACCCCTGCCCTTGTAAGGCTCCGGGGGGTAGAACCTGCGAATGGCCGCCGCTACCTCACCGACCAGTTGTTTGTCGATGCCCTCCACCTTGATTCTGGTATGGTCTTTGACCGTCACCTCGACTCCATCGGGAATGGGGTAGATGGCCGGATGCGAATAACCGAGATTCATGTCCAGCTTTCTGCCGGTGAGCACGGCCCTGAATCCCACACCCCTTATCTCCAAGTCCTTGCTGTAGCCCTCCACCACACCTTTGACCATGTTTGCTATGAGAGAGCGGGCTGTGCCATGCATGCTGCGGGCAAACCGGGAGTTTTTCCTCGGGGCTACCGTTACCCGGGAATCTGTTTTGGCAATGTCCACCACCTCAGGAAAGGTATGGGATAATTTGCCTCTCGGACCCTGCACCGCCACCGAGTTGCCCTCCACCGTGATCGTGACCTTTTCCGGTATTTCAACCGGCAACTTTCCAATTCTACTCATCCTGTCTTCCTCACCAGACTCTGGCCACCATTTCACCGCCCAGATGTTGTCGACGAGCCTCCCGGTCCGTCATCAGGCCATGGGAGGTGGTCAAAATTCCCGCTCCCATACCACCCAGGACCTTGGGTATCTCGTCGGCGCCGAAATAGAGGCGCCGGCCCGGGCGGCTGACCCGATGGAGTTCGGTAATGGCGGATTCGCCATCGACGAATTTCAGCTCGATGGTCAGGTTTTTTCTGGGGGCGACCGCTTCGCTTTCAGCAAACCCCCTTATATAACCGCATTCTTTCAGAATGCCTGCGATACCGGCCTTCATTTTGGAATGCGGGACGGTGCAGGTCTGTTTCTTAACCTTCACTGCATTGCGGATCTGGGTCAGGAAATCTGCTATTGGATCGGTCATGTTGCTGCGTTGCCGGATGTTATCCCTACTTCAAACTGTGGCCGTGTCACCAGGACGATTTAGTGACCCCGGGAATGCGGCCGGCCAAGGCGAGTTCGCGAAAGGTGATGCGGGACAGGCCGAACCGACCCATATAGGCCCGCGGCCTGCCCGTGACCATGCATCGGTTGCGCAACCGCACCGGGGATGAGTTGCGGGGGAGCCGGGACAATTTTCGCTGGGCCTTGAAAAATTCTTCGTCTCCGACATCGGGGTTGGCCAGAATTTTTTTCAGTTCGGCCCGCTCGGCCGCGTACTTGGCCACCAGGCGCTCACGCATTTTGTTTCGGTAAATGGCAGATTTTTTGGCCATGGCAATAGGGTTCAGGTTTTTGACTTTCTAAAGGGCATTCCCAACATTGTGAGCAACTCAAGCCCTTCCTCATCGGTCATGGCCGAGGTGACGATACAGACATCGAGACCAATGGTGTGCTTGTGGGTGTCCAAATTGATCTCAGGGAAAATGGTGTGGTCGGCGATGCCGAGGCTGTAATTTCCGCGACCGTCCAATTTGCTGCCAACGCCGCGGAAATCCCGAATCAGGGGAAGGGATACCGATATCAAACGGTAAAGGAATTCCCACATCTGGTTTCCCCGCAAGGTGACCTTTACCCCGATGGGCATGCCGGTGCGCAACTTGAAATTGGATATACTTTTGCGGGCGCGGGTGATTACCGGTTTTTGCCCGGAAATAAGGGCCATATCTTTGGCCACGTCGTTGATCACGCTCTTGTCCTTGGAAGAGCTCACCCCTGAGTTGAGAACGATTTTCTCCACCTTAGCCACCTGAAGCTTGTTCTTCAACCGGCGGGTTTTCAACAGTTCCGGAACAATCTTCTGTTGATAATGGGTTTTTAAACTGGGTTGGTTCATGGTGTTTAGCCGAGCATTTTAGCGGGGCTGATCGGTAGAGCCAATGGGAAAAACGTTGGACAAAGACAATAACAAATGGGGTTGGCAAGCCTTAGTGGTTTATTTTTTTGATCGGCGGGAGTTGTAGCGGGACTCCCCCATCAGATTGGACACGTGGATGCTGGCTTCGCGTTCGATGATGCCCCCCGACTGCGGGTCATTGGGGTCGGTCGGCTTTTGGTGGCGATGGACCATATTGAGGCCCTCGACCAAGGCCCTCTTTCTATTTTTTACCAGTTGAAGCACCTTGCCGGATTTGCCTTTATGGCTTCCGCTGATGACCACAACCATGTCTCCGGTTTTGATGTGACTCTTCATTACAGGACCTCCGGGGCCAGGGAAATAATCTTCATGAAACGCTTGAGGCGCAGTTCGCGGGCCACCGGCCCGAAGATGCGGGTTCCCCGAGGATTCTTGTTGGCATCGATCAGCACGATAGCGTTGCTGTCAAAACGGAGGTAACTACCGTCGGGGCGGCGAATCGGGGCTTTCGTCCTGACCACCACTGCCCGGGCCACTTCTCCCTTTTTTACTGAAGCATCGGTGGAACTTTCCTTGATGTTGACCACGATGATATCCCCGATGCCGGCCGATTTCTTCAATTGGCCCAGGCGACGGATCATGGTGGCCTTCTTGGCCCCCGTATTGTCGGCAATTTCCAGTCTGCTCAATAGTTGGATCACGGTAACTATCCTTTCCTTTCTGCCCTTTAGTCGAGTGGAAGGGCAGCTTCCAGAATACGTGTGGTGCGCCAGCGTTTCAACTTGCTCAAGGGGCGGGTTTCCATGATTTCGACTTTGTCACCGGGCTTGGTTTCGTTCTTCTCGTCATGGGCGTGAAGGACGGTTTTCCGGTTGATCACCTTTTGAAACCGAGGGTGGGGAATCTTGTAGGCGACCGTAACCTTGATAGACTTGTCGCCCGTTTTGCTAGTCACAACTCCTTGCAAGCGTTTGCGTTTATTTCTCGTTTGGCCCATTGTTCCCTTCCTTGTTTATTGGGCGGAGACGACCGCTCGCCGCTCCTCGATTATGGTTTGCAAGCGGGCAATTTCACGGCGCAAATCCCTCAGTTCATTGGTCTTTTCAACTTGCCCGGATTGCTTGCGCAAGCGCAAGTTTAACAACTCCTGCCGAGTATCGCGCAGCATTTTCTCAATTTCCTGTGGGGAAAGATTCCTGATTGCCTCCGCCTTCATAATCCCATTTCTCACTCTACCTCCCGGGAAACGAACCGGCACCGGCAAGGCAACTTGGTATCGGCCAGGCGCAGCCCGGCCCGGGCCAGCGAAATGGGGACTCCGCCCACTTCAAAGAGCATAGTGCCCGGCTTGATCGGCGCCACCCAACCCTCCACGCCGCCCTTCCCTTTGCCCATGCGGGTTTCCAGCGGTTTCTTGGTAATGGGTTTATGGGGAAAGATGCGTATCCACACCTTTCCCTTTCTCTTGAGGTGACGGGTAACCGCAACCCGCGCCGCCTCAATCTGGGCCGAAGTAATTGAGGCACGCTCCAGCGATTGCATTCCGAAATCGCCAAAGGCCAGGGAATTGCCTCGCTGGGCCTTGCCTTTGACCCGCCCTTTTTGCTGTTTGCGGTACTTGGTTCTGGATGGAATTAAGGCCATAAATCAAATCCGACTCCGTTTGAATGAATCCGTTTTTTCACCTTCTTTGAGCAGCCAGCACTTTACCCCGATCACCCCGTACACGGTCCTGGCTTCAGCAAAACCGTAATCGATATTTTCCCGAAGGGTGTGCAAGGGGATGCGGCCCTGCTTCACCATTTCGGCACGGGAAATATCCGCCCCGCCCAATCGACCCGCCACACGGATCTTTATGCCCTCCGCCCCCAGACTATGGGCAATTTGCACGGCCTTTTTCATGGCGCGGCGGAATGATATGCGGCGCTCCAATTGCAGCGCCACATTTTCGGCAACCAATTGAGCCTCCAATTCGGGCTTCTTGATTTCCTGGATATCCAACAAGACTTCCTGGTTCATCAACTTGTTGAGGTGGACCTTGAGTTTTTCCAGCTCCTGCCCCTTGCGGCCAATGACGATTCCCGGACGAGCGGTGTAAATTTTTACCCGAATCCGGTTGGAAGCCCTCTCGATGAAAACTCGCGGCACCGAGGCATACCTGAGCCTTTCCGCCAGCGCCATACGGATCTTGTGGTCGTCTTCCAGAAATCGACTGAAATTTCTCTTGTCCGCGTACCAGCGGGATTGCCAGTTACGGCGAACAGCTAGTCGGAAACCGATTGGATGTGTTTTTTGTCCCATGAGGCGGTTTGTCAGCGATTAGTCTTCATCCGATAGAACGATGCGAATGTGGCTGGTTCTCTTTTTGATGGGTTTGGCCGAGCCGCGGGCTCCGGCACGAAAACGTTTCAAGGTGGGTCCTTGTTCGATAACGGCTTTGGATATGATCAGATCCTCACCCGGTCGATTATGGTTATTTTCCACATTGGCGATGGCGGAGTGCAAGGTCTTTGCCACCAACCGGGCAGATTTTCGCGGAATAAAAGAAAGAATTTGTTGGGCTTTCCATGCGCGCAACCCCTGGATCTCCCGGGTAATTTCACGGGCCTTCTTGGGGGAAAGGCGGACGTACTTGGTGAGGGCCTGAACTTCCATGGATCAAATCGGTTTGAATTTACTTAGTTTTGGAGTGGCCCTATCCCCAATCGCAAGCGTTTTTTTAGGTTCGAGAGCGGCGATCAAGGCCACCGCACACTGTTCTTGGACCCGGGTAAGGAGCAACTCCCCCACCCTTTGGCCATTGCTGAAAACGGATAAGACCATGCCGGGGACCAACCCTTGTTCCAGGCCTCCGTCGATGCCGATTAAATCGGTCAGGTCGCCAGACTCAATAATGCAGATTACCAACTCCCCCGGGCGGGCCGGGGCCTCCGCTTGCAAAGTGGGGTAAAACGCCCCCCCCAACAGGCACGCTGCCAAAACCATTGATAATCCGAATTTCCCTTTCATGGCACAGGATTATTTTTTGGTGTGAGAACCGTGACCCCTGAAGGTGCGGGTGGGGGCAAATTCACCCAACTTGTGCCCCACCATGTTTTCGGTGATATAGATCGGGAGAAAGGCACGGCCATTGTGCACGCTGACAGTGAGACCGATGAAATCCGGGGTGATGGTCGATCGGCGCGACCAGGTTTTGATCGGCTTACGGGAATTTGCCTTTTGTGCTGCCTCCACCCGGTCCATCAACTTAGGATCGACAAAATAGCCTTTTTTTTGGGAACGCGCCATTGGGATTATCGCTTGAATTTCTTACCGTTACGGTTGACCAGGATAAACTTGTTAGTGGTTTTTGACTTCCGCCGGGTGGGAAATCCCTTGGCCAACTGGCCCCAAGGCGACATGGGATGCCCCCCACCGGAAGTGCGACCTTCCCCCCCACCCATGGGGTGGTCGACGGGGTTCATGGCCACCCCGCGGACGCGGGGGCGGCGGCCCAGCCAACGGGATCGACCGGCCTTGCCCTTTGAGCGATACTGGTGTTGAGTATTGCCCACTTCCCCGATGGTGGCCCGACATTTTTTGTTGATCAGGCGAATTTCACCACTTGGCATTTTGAGGGTGGCGTATTTGTCATCCAAACCCATCAGTTGTGCCGCTGTGCCGGCTGAGCGGGCAATTTGACCTCCTTTTCCGGGGATCAATTCAATATTGTGAACCTTGGTGGCCGGGGGAATATTGGACAAGCGGATCGAGTTTCCAGGCCGGATGCTGCGTTGGGTATCCGAGGCGATGACCTGGTCTCCCTCCCGCAGGCCGCGAGGAGCCAGAATATAGCGTTTCTCCCCATCGGCATAGGCCAGCAGGGCGAGGTTTGCCGATCGATTGGGATCGTATTGAATACTCTGGATCCTGGCCGGAATATCCAACTTTTCTCTACGGAAGTCGACCATCCGGATGTGACGCTTGTGCCCCCCTCCGCGACGGCGGGACGTAATGCGGCCATAGGCGTTGCGTCCAGCTGAACGTTTCTTGTGAAGGGTCAGGCGCTTCAGGGGTTTTTCCTTGGAAAGGTCCTGCTTGTTCTGCTTGAAAAAGCGCTGGCTGGGGGTTACGGGCTTTTTGTCTACGATGGGCATTATGGAAAAACTCGCGGTTATACGATTTCGATGACGTCCCCTTCCTTGAGGGTCACGATGGCGCGTTTTGAGGAGGCCTTCTGACCAAACTTGCCCCGTCTCCTCAAGTCAGATTTGCGCTTGCCCTTTCGGTTCAGGGTATTCACACGGGTAACCGATACGTCGAAGGTTCTTTCCACGGCGTGTTTTATATTGATTTTGTCGGCCTCGGGGTGGACCGAAAGGGTGTACTGCCCCAAATGGGAGGACAAAATATTCGATTTTTCCGTGATGCTTACTTCTTTAATTACTTGTTCGGGCCGTTTCATCAGTTGTCTTCCTCCATTCGATTCAGAACCATTTCCAAACCCGTTTTGGAGATGACTATGGTGTCATAAAGGGAAAGTTGCAGCGGGTTGAGACAGGGGGCTTCTTCCAAATCCACTGAGGGGAGATTGCGCGAAGCCAAAATGACCATTTCCTGGAATTCCCTGTCCACCAGGAGAATCGAACCCCGTTCAGGAACGACCCGTTTGAGAATATTCACCATGAGGCGGGTTTTGGCCCGGGGCAAAGAAAATTCCTCGATGAGGAGCAAGGATCCATCTGCAGCGCGATCGGACAGGGCCCGCCTGAAGGCAAGAGCCTTGGCTTTTTTGTTAACCTTCTTGCCGTAATGGCGTGGTTTGGGGCCCATGGCTACCCCGCCGCCCACCAGGATGGGGGAACGACGGCTTCCTTGGCGGGCCATACCGGTGCCTTTTTGGCGGAAAGGCTTCTTTCCGCCGCCGGATACCTGAGCCCGCGTTTTGCTGCTGGCGGTACCTTGACGGTTATTTGCCTGGATCGCAGTGATGACCTCCTTCAAGGCCTGAAGACCTTTGTCGTCTTCGAAAGTGGGAACCCGATCAAATTCCTCCAAGCCACTGGAGGATCCATCCGAATTGTAGGTTTTCAAATGCATGGCGCCGTTTCCTCTCAGCTCGTTTGGGCCATCCGGTTCTTTTTTGCGCTACGCACCAGAACCTGGGCGCCGTTGTGCCCCGGTACGCTTCCCTTGATCAGCATGAGGTTTTTGTCCGGGTAAATTTTTACCACCAGCAGGTTTTGCATGGTACGACGCTTGTTTCCCATTTGCCCGGGCATGATTTGGCCCTTAAATACCCGGCCAGGGTCCTGGCACAATCCGATGGCTCCCACCCTCCGGTGGAACATGGAACCGTGCGAGGAAGGTCCACCCTTGGCATTCCAGCGTTTGACCACACCCTGGAATCCGCGTCCTTTGGTCACACCGACTATGTCGACTTTGCTGCCTTGGGCAAAACCCGATACGGTCAAGGTATGGCCCACCCTATAAGCCGGCTCGCCCTCACACCTGACTTCCTTGAGTTGGGAAAGCCCGGCCAGAGACGCTTTTTTCAGGTGGCCCTTCTGGGCGGCGCTCATGTTTTTGGCCTTTTTCCCCACATAACCGATTTGCAAGGCGTTGAACCCGTCGGTGGCTTCAGTTTTGACCTGGGTGACGGGACAGGGCCCGGCTTCGATAACGGTGACCGGGATCAAACGATTTTCATCGTCATAGACCTGGGTCATTCCGATTTTTTTTCCGATAAGGGTGTGTAACATCGTTCTAAGCGGTAGGTGGAACCGGGGCTCCGTTTATGGGATAGACCTACGTTAGCAGTTAAGGGGAAAAAGAATTTAGCTCCGACTTGGCAAGGTTTATACGTTAATAGATATATCCACCCCGGAGGGAAGGTTCAATTTCTTCAACTGGTCCACTGTTTGGGAGGTGGGCTCAATAATGTCGATCAAGCGCTTGTGGGTGCGGATTTCAAATTGTTCCATCGATTTCTTGTCCACGTGCGGCGAACGGTTCACGGAAAACTTTTCAATGTGTACGGGAAGCGGGACCGGCCCCGCCACCTGGGCCCCGGAACGCTTTGCCGTGTCCACTATGTCTCGGGCCGAGGAATCGATGACTCGGAAATCGAAACCTTTGAGTTTTATCCTAATTCTTTGGCCGGACATGAAAAATCAGGCGCGAACAGGTTCGCGATGAGAGGTTTGAACGATGTGGCTGGAAAGGGAGGCGGGAACTTCGTCAAAATGCGACGGCTCCATCGAGTAGTCGGCCCTTCCCCGGGAAAGCGAGCGCAGATCGGTGGCATAGCCGAACATGGCTTCCAGAGGGACCATGGCCGATATATGGGTGGCCTTGGTTCCCACCCGCATATTTTGGATGCGCCCACGACGGCGAGTGAGGTCACCTATCAGATCTCCCTGATACGCTTCGGGGGTGGTAACTTCGACCAGCATGATGGGTTCCAACAAAGTAGGCCCGGCCTTGGCCATGGCATTCCTGAAGGCGAAAATTCCAGCCATACGGAAGGCCACTTCCGAGGAATCGACCTGGTGGAAGCTTCCGTCCACAATGCTCGCCTTGAAATCTATTACGGGGTAGCCGGCCACCACCCCGTTGTGGGCCGCCTCCAGAATCCCATTCACGGTGGGCTTGATGAATTCCTTGGGGATGACCCCGCCCACGATCTTACTGACCACCTCGATACCCATACCCGGTTTCTGAGGTTCAATCTGGATATTGGCATGGCCATACTGGCCCCTGCCCCCGGACTGGCGGATGAATCTTCCTTCTCCTTCGGCCTCTTTGGAAATCGTTTCACGATAGGCGATGCGCGGTTTCCCGGCACGGGCATGCACCCTGAATTCCCGGAACAACCGATCCCTTATAATTTCCAAATGCAGTTCTCCCATTCCGGAAATCAGGGTCTGGCCGGTCTCGGGGTTGGAAGAAACCCGGAAGGTGGGATCCTCGTCCGAGAGTCTGCCCAAAGCCATCGACATTTTCTCCTGATCGGCCTTGGTGTTGGGTTCAATGGACATGGAGATGACCGGCACCGGGAAGGTAGGAGGCTCCAGGGACACATCCAGCACCTTGTCACAGAGGGTGTCTCCGGTAGTTACATTCCGGACCCCGATGATGGCGCAAATATCCCCCGCGTAGACAACATCGATATCTTCCCGCGCATCCGCTTTCATGACCAGAAGGCGGCTGACGCGCTCCATCTTTCGCGTGCGTGGATTGTAAATCTGGGAACCCTTTTGCAGCCTACCGGAATAGAGCCGATAGAAGACCAATTTCCCCGCGAAGGGGTCGGTCCAAAGTTTAAATACCAGGCCGGCCGCTTTGCCTCCATCGTCGGGGGCCAATTCCACTTCCTCCCCCACCGAATTCTGGGCTTTCATGGGGGGCAGGTCCAGGGGGGATGGCAAGTAATCGACAATGGCATCGAGGAGCCGTTGGATCCCTTTATTCTTAAATGCGGATCCCGGGATGACTCCAACAAAATCAATGGAGAGCGTAGCCTTGCGAATGCCCCGCTTCAGTTCATCCTCCTCCGGGGTGTCCCCCAAGATAAATTTTTCGGCAATTTCGTCATCGTAATCGGCAACCGCCTCAACCAGGGCTTCGCGGTAGGCATTTGCCTCCTCCCGCAGTTCCTCAGGAATCTCGCGGACATTGAAATTGACGCCGAGTGGATCGGACTTGTCGAAATAATAGGCCTTCATGGCGACCAGATCGACCAAACCTACAAATGCTTCCTCCAGGCAGATCGGCAAAAACAAGGGGTGGGCGTTGGCTCCCAGTTTATCGCACATATCGTCGATGACGCCGAAAAAATTGGCCCCGGATCGATCCATTTTGTTGACAAATGCCAGACGGGGCACTCCGTATTTATCGGCTTGGCGCCAGACGGTTTCGGATTGCGGTTGAACGCCTCCCACGGCACAAAAAACCGCTACGGCGCCATCGAGAACACGTAGCGAACGCTCGACCTCGGCCGTAAAATCCACGTGACCGGGCGTATCGATAATATTGATGCGTTGTTCCCTTCCGCCATAGGGACCCCGTTTTGTGGTCCAGGCGCAAGTGATGGATGCGGAAGTTATGGTAATGCCTCTCTCGCGCTCCTGAGCCATCCAGTCGGTTACGGCCGTCCCATGGTGAACCTCCCCAATTTTATGGACGACCCCGGTATAGTAGAGAATGCGTTCGGTCGTGGTAGTTTTGCCCGCATCAATATGGGCCGCGACGCCGATGTTGCGGGTGTACTCCAAGGGGTATTCGCGGCGAGGCGAATTATAAGCGGATATATCTACACCATCCATAAGAAAACCCCCCTTACCAGCGCAAGTGCACAAAAGCACGATTGGCCCGAGCCATGCGGTGGGTGTCCTGGCGTTTCTTCACGACCACCCCGGTATTATTATAGGCGTCGACGATTTCCAGCGCAAGAGCTTCGGTGAACGGTATGCCGTTGCGCTTCCGCGCGGACTGAATCAACCAACGGAAGGCCAGGCTTTGCTGGCGCTCAAAGGAAATTTCCACGGGAATCTGATAGGTGGCCCCTCCGACCCGGCGGCTTTTTACTTCCAAACGGGGTCTTATATTTTCCAGAGCCCCCAAAATCAAATCGATCGGATCGCCCTTTCCCAGTTTCTCGGCCACCCGCTCAAAGGCCCGGTAAACGATATATTGGGCGAGGGATTTCTTGCCCTCCCTCATCACCATGTTGATGAGACTGCTGACCAAAGGGCTGTTATACCGGGGATCCGGATCCGGTACTCTCTTTTCTGCTCTTCGACGGCGGGACATGGAAACCTTATTTAGTTCTTGGGGCGTTTGACGCCATATTTGGAACGGCTGCGACGGCGCTTTTCAACCCCCAGGCAATCGAGAGCGCCCCGGACGATATGATAACGCACACCAGGCAAATCCTTAACGCGGCCACCCCGAACCAACACAATGCTATGTTCCTGCAAAGAATGTCCTTCGTCCGGAATGTAGGCAATAATTTCCTGTCCGTTGGTCAGGCGGACCTTGGCAACTTTGCGGATAGCGGAATTAGGTTTTTTGGGGGTGCGGGTCATCACTTGTACGCAAACACCACGGCGAAACGGGTTCCCGTCCAAAGCGGGCGATTTGGACTTCGATTTTACCGCTTTACGTCCTTTCCGGACCAACTGGTTTATGGTCGGCATGGGGTGGTTACTTAGGTTGGAATTTTGGAAAAAATGTGGAACGTATCAGAGGCTTGAGGTTAATCAAGTACTAAATTGGAGATTTTGGGGGAGAAACCAAACCAAAAGGAAAACTCTGCAAAACCAGTGTTTTGCAACCCGCAGGGCTGGGGTCCGAGCCATTTGGGCCCGGCCGGAATCAGCGGAGAGGCCCTCGGCAATGGGCCTCACCCCGGGTGATCCATTCCGGTCAGCCGGCTTCCTTGCCCATCTCTTCTCCGGAAACAAATTCGTTTCCGAAGGTGTCGATGCGGAGGTTGCGGTAGCGTGGCAAGCCGGTCCCGGCCGGAATCAGGTGACCCATAATCACATTTTCCTTAAAACCGTTCAGGTGATCGATCTTGCCCAGGGTGGAAGCATCGGTGAGGACCCGGGTGGTTTCCTGGAAGGATGCGGCGGAAATGAAGCTTTCCGTTTCGATGGAGGCCTTGGTGATGCCAAGGAGGATCGGCACACCTTCGGCTGGTTTTCCACCCGCATCGATGATGCGTTCATTCTCGGCCATAAAGGACTTCCTCTCGATTTGTTCGCCCCAGAAGAAATTGGTGTCGCCGGGGTCGGTAATCCGCACCTTGCGCAACATTTCCGAGATAATGATTTCGATGTGCTTGTCGTTAATGGTCACGCCCTGCATCCGGTAAACTTTCTGAATTTCCGTGAGCAAATATTCCTGCAGGGTGGTCGGACCCAATATATCCAATATCTCATGGGGGTCGGCCGGACCCTCCGTGAGGTGCTGGCCTTTGTAGACGAAATCCCCTACCTGCACGATGATATGCTTGCCGTGGACGACCAGGTGCTCTTCCTTGTTTTGCGTCTCTTCATCCGTGACGATAAGGCGCTTTTTGCCGCGCACGCTGGGCCCAAAAGAGACGATTCCATCGATTTTTGCCATATTGGTCGCGTCTTTGGGGCGGCGAGCCTCAAACAGTTCGGCCACTCGGGGAAGACCTCCGGTAATGTCCATGGTCTTGGAAGCTTGACGGGGAGTTTTGGCAATCAGGGCTCCCGCCGTGATGTCGTCGCCTTCGCTGACGGCCACTTGAGCGGCAGTCGGTATGGCGTAAGTGGCGATAGCCTTTCCGGCCTCATCCTGGATTTCCAGTTGCGGATTCAAGTCTTCCTTGTGCTCGGTAACCACGATGCCGACTCGGCCGGTCGATTCATTGAGTTCCTTCTTGATGGTCACACCCGGAATCATGTCGCGAAAAACGACTCGGCCACCTTTTTCGGAAAGAATGGGCACGTTGTGCGGATCCCATTCAGCCAGGGTAGTACCGGTCTTGATCTCGGCCCCGTCCTCGAATCGGATAAGCGCCCCTACCGGGATGGCATAATTTTCCAGTTCCTTGTCCTCCTCGTCCAATATCTGCATGGAACCGGTCTTATTGACCACCACGTGATTTCCGGAGCCGAGTTCGACGAAACGAAGGCCTGAAAATTTCACAAAGCCATCATTTCTGGCCCGGATCTCATTGCTTTTGGACAAGTTCGAGGCGATACCGCCGATATGGAACGTGCGCATGGTCAATTGGGTTCCGGGCTCTCCGATGGATTGAGCGGCCACGATGCCGACGGATGATCCTATTTCCACCATCTTGTTGGTGGCGGGGTTGATACCGTAGCTGAGGGCCGTGATTCCATTGCGGAGGCGGCAGGTCAGGGGAGAAAGCAATTTAACCCTCTCTATGCCCAAATCTTCAATCCGCTTGCCCATTTCCTCGGTTATGAGCTTACCCTCCTCCACCAGAACCTCGTCCGGGTCCAGGGGGTTGCGAACCTCCTGCGCCACACAACGGCCGATAATGCGGTCGCTCAGCGGGACAATTTCCTCATCCCCTTCAACTATGGCACGCTTCCAGATACCGTCGCGGTATTCGTCGTCATCCTGGGTAATTATCATATCCATGGCCACGTCGCAAAGTTTCCGTGTAAGGTAGCCGGCGTCCGCCGTCTTAAGAGCGGTATCGGCCAACCCCTTGCGGCCTCCATGAGTGGAAATAAAGTACTCCAGAACGGAAAGGCCTTCTTTGAAGGAGGAGAGTATGGGCCGCTCGATTATTTCTCCTGATGGTTTGGCCATCAATCCCCTCGTTCCGCACAATTGGCGAACTTGTTGACGGTTGCCCCGGGCGCCGGAATCCATCATCAGGGAAACGGGATTGGGCTCGGCCTTGCCCGCGTTGGACTCCAGCCCTTGGAAAGTGGCGTGCTGAATCTGGTCCGTGGCCCCGGTCCATTCGTCGATAATCTTGTTGTAGCGTTCCCCTTGAGTAATGACACCCTTGCGATATTCTCTTTCCACTGCCTCGATTTTGGAACGGGCCTGGGCGACGATATCATCCTTGTTATTGGGGATGATCATATCCTCCAGTCCCATGGATATTCCGGCCATGGTAGCTATGCTGAACCCCAGTTCCTTCAACTCGTCCAGCACCTGGATGGTAACTTCCTTACCCGCGGTCTGGTAAGTGGACAAAATAATATCGCCCAGCTTGGACTTGGCCACCGGGAAGTTGATAAAACCCAGTTCATCGGGCCATATTTCGTTGAATATAATGCGTCCGACCGTGGTGCGGATGATTTTGCGCTTGCTGTTGCCGAAAATGGTTTGGGGATTCCCGTAGTCCGGATTAACCAGGTCGATCCAGTCGTGCTTCTTCAACACGTTATCCGCCTCGGCCAGGAGAATTTCCTCGACCTCGGAAGCCAAAGGCACGTGGTCTCCCTTCTGAGGCCGTTTCCTGGGTTCAATGGTCAGGTAGTAGGATCCCAGGACAACATCCTGTGAAGGGGTGAGAGCCGGCTTACCACTGGAGGGAAGGAAGATATTGTTGGTAGCCAACATGAGCAGCTTGCACTCCATGACCGCCTCCAGGGAGAGGGGAACGTGAACCGCCATTTGGTCGCCGTCGAAGTCGGCATTGTAAGGGGCGCATACCAGGGGGTGCACGCGGATGGCATCCCCTTCGATGAGCACCGGCTCAAAGGCCTGGATAGACAAGCGGTGCAAGGTGGGGGCCCGGTTGAGTAGCACGGGGTGGCCCAAAGTGACTTCCTCCAGGATGTCCCAAACTTCGGGCGAACGCTTTTCGATCATTTTGCGGGCGCCGCGAACGGTGTGCACAAAGCCCAACTCCTTGAGGCGACGGATGATGAAAGGTTCAAAAAGAACCAGGGCCATTTTCTTGGGCAAACCGCACTGGTGCAATTTCAGCTCGGGACCGATCACAATGACGGAACGGCCCGAATAATCGACCCGTTTACCCAACAGGTTCTGGCGAAAGCGACCTTGTTTGCCCTTGAGCATGTCGCTGAGAGATTTGAGGGGACGATTTCCGGCCCCGGTCACGGCCCGGCCGTGCCGGCCGTTATCGAACAGGGCATCTACCGCTTCCTGCAACATCCGCTTTTCGTTATTGATGATAACGTCGGGCGTTTTCAGTTGCATGAGATTTTTCAAACGGTTGTTGCGGTTGATCACGCGCCGGTAGAGGTCGTTCAGGTCGGAAGTGGCGAACCGGCCCCCTTCCAGAGGAACCAAAGGACGCAAATCGGGCGGGATCACCGGCAACACCTCCAACACCATCCATTCGGGGCGGGTGCCGCTGTTGATGAATCCCTGGATCAGCTTGAGGCGCTTGGAAATCTTCTTTTTGATCTGCTTTGAACGAGTGTTGTTCATGGCCTCGTGCAAATCGCTCACCAAGGGCGCCAGAACGGTATTGGACAAAACTTTCCTCACCGCCTCGGCCCCCATGCGGGCGGAGAAGGCGTCGTCCCCGTATTCGTCCAGGGCTTGTTGATACTGGGCTTCAGTAAGCAATTGCTTTTCCTCCAAGGGAGTTTTACCCGGATCGATTACCATGTAGTTTTCGTAGTAAATGACCCGCTCCAGGTTGCGGGCGGTCATGTCCAGCATCAGGCCTATCCGGCTGGGCATGCTCTTGAGGAACCAGATGTGGGTAACCGGGACGGCCAATTCGATGTGCCCCATACGCTCGCGGCGCACCCTGGAAACGGTAACCTCAACCCCGCAACGGTCGCAGATCACTCCCTTGTACTTGATGCGCTTATACTTCCCACAGGCACATTCGTAATCCCGAACGGGCCCGAAAATACGTTGGCAGAACAAACCGCCCGGCTCGGGTTTGAACGTCCGGTAATTGATGGTTTCGGGGTTTTTCACCTCGCCCCGGGACCACGAACGAATGGTGTCCGGCGACGCCACCGTTATCTTGACCGAATTAAAAGTGCTTTCCCGGTCGAATCCGAGTACCTCTCTCACTTCTTGTGTGCTCATAATGTAAGTGCCCTAAAGGTTAAATTCCTGCTTTGGTCCGGTTACCCAGACGAACATCCAAACAGAGACTCTGCATTTCTTTCATCAACACATTGAAGGACTGCGGGGTCCCTGCGCTGAGAGAATTGTCGCCCTTGACCAGGGCCTCGTAGATCTTTGTGCGCCCCTGCACGTCGTCCGATTTAACGGTCAACAATTCCTGTAGCGTATAGGCCGCGCCGTAAGCCTCTAAAGCCCATACCTCCATTTCCCCAAATCGTTGGCCCCCATACTGCGCTTTACCGCCAAGGGGTTGTTGGGTGATCAGCGAATAGGGACCGACGGCCCTGGCGTGAATCTTGTCGGCAACCAGGTGATTGAGCTTCATCATATAGATGTGGCCCACTACCACCTCCTGATCGAGAGCTTCCCCCGTGCGGCCGTCGTAAAGCTGGCTCTTGCCGTGTTCGGGAATTTCGGCGGCCCGACAATATTCCCGGATACCCTCCTCGTCTATTCCGTCAAAAACCGGTGTGGCAATGCGAATTCCCAACTTGTGGCAGGCGTGACCGAGATGGGTTTCCAGCACTTGCCCGACATTCATTCGAGAAGGAACCCCCAGAGGATTGAGGCAGATCTCGATCGGCGTTCCGTCGGAAAGGAAGGGCATGTCCTCCTCCGGCACGATCTTGGCCACGACACCCTTGTTTCCGTGGCGACCCGCCATTTTGTCACCGACCTGAAGTTTGCGCTTGGCGGCGACGTAAACTTTCACCTGCTTGATGACTCCGGAATCAATTTCGGTGCCTTCCTGGACGGCGGCAATCTTGCGCCCGCGATCCGCTTCCAATTCGGTGAACCGGCCCTGGAACGATTTGATGATCTCCATGATTTTGATGCGCACCGGAGACGGGTCGATTTCCACGTATTTGGACACCGAAGCCAACCGCCGAAGCAGCGTTTTGGTAATCTTGCGGTTGGCCGGAATAATGATTTCGTCGGATTTTCCGTTTACCACATCCAGAGGAATTTTCTCACCGAGAAGGATGTTGGACAGGGCTTCGGTCAGGTTTTCCCTCAAGGTTTCCGCTTCGTTTCGATATCCCTCGTTGATTTGCTTGGTTTTCCGGCGACGGTCGGCCGGGCTGAGCTTCTCCTGCTCCCCTTCAATGCGGGTGGAGATTTTTTCTCCCATCACGATGCCGCTTACCCCGGATGGAACCACCAGGGAGGTATCCTTAACGTCTGCGGCCTTTTCCCCGAAGATGGCCCGGAGGAGTTTTTCTTCCGGAGCGAGCTCGGTTTCACTCTTGGGGGTGATCTTGCCCACCAGAATATCTCCAGGTTTTACCTCGGCCCCCACACGGATGACCCCATCGTGATTGAGGTTTTTCAAAGCCTCCTCCCCCACATTGGGGATATCCCGGGTAATTTCTTCCGGTCCCAGCTTGGTATCCCGGGCTGTCACCTCAAATTCTTCGATGTGAATGGAAGTAAAGATGTCCTCCTTCAGCACCTTCTCACTAATGAGAACGGCATCCTCAAAATTGTATCCATTCCAGGGCATGAACGCGACCAGGACATTGCGCCCGAGGGCCAATTCTCCATGATCGGTGCAGGCCCCATCCGCAATTACCTGATCGGCTGTTACTTTCTGCCCCTTGACCACCAGTGGTTTTTGATTGAAACACGTTCCGGCATTGGAGCGCATGAATTTGCGGAGTTGGTGCACGTGGATTCCCTTTTTCGGAATGCTCTTCGGTTTGCGGGAAAAATTGGCTGGAAGGGTCCCATCCTTGGAAATCACCACCCTCGAGGAATCCACTGAGGCCACGATACCATCGCTCTGGGCCAATGCGACGGTCTTGGAATCCTGGGCCACTTTTGCTTCGATCCCGGTCCCCACGTAAGGCGCTTGGGTGCGCAGAAGGGGCACCCCTTGACGCTGCATGTTCGACCCCATCAAGGCCCGGTTGGCGTCATCGTGTTCGAGAAACGGGATCAATCCCGCCGCCACTGAAACCAGTTGCTTGGGAGAAACGTCCATGTAGTCGATATCCCGGGGGTCGGCCTCGAAAAAGTTGTCTCCCTGCCGAGCCGTAACCGCGCCGATAAAGTTGCTCTCCGCATCCAGTTCCGAATTGGCCTGGGCGATAATCAAACCCTCTTCCGCGTCCGCCGTCACGTAACGAACCTCATTGGTTACCCGGCCGTCCGTCACCACGCGGTAGGGAGTTTCAATGAAACCAAACTCGTTAATGCGGGAGAAAATGCTCAATGAGTTGATCAACCCGATATTGGGCCCTTCAGGAGTTTCGATGGGACAAATCCGGCCGTAATGGGATGGGTGAACATCACGCACTTCGAACCCGGCCCGCTCCCGGTTTAATCCTCCCGGACCCAAGGCGCTCAGGCGTCGCTTGTGAGTGATTTCCGCCAGGGGATTGATCTGGTCCATGAATTGAGAAAGTTGGCTCCGGGCAAAAAAGTCGCGGATGACGGTGCTCAACGCTTTGGGATTGATCAATTTTTGCGGTGTTATGGAATCCACGCTCTGATCGTAGAGGGTCATTCGCTCACGCACGAGCCTTTCCGTCCTGGCCAAACCAATGCGGCATTGGTTGGAAAGGAGTTCTCCCACGGTGCGGACGCGGCGACTGCCCAGGTGATCAATATCGTCAACTGATCCTTCTCCCCTCTTCAGTTTGATCACGTATCGGGTGGCTTCAACGATGTCCTCCACCGTGATGATGCGAACCTCGAGCTCCGTGTTCAGGGAAAGCTTCTGGTTAATTTTGTAACGGCCGACTCGCCCGAGGTCGTAGCGCTTGGGATCCTGAAAGAGGCGTCTCAATAAAGCTCTGGCATTGGCCGTGGTGGGAGGCTCTCCCGGACGCAACCGCTTGTAAATCTCCTTGAGAGCTTCCTCTTCGTTGCGGGTTGGATCCTTTTTCAAGGCGCGGACGATGATCCCTTCGTCGGAAGAGGTATTGATGACCCGGACGGAGGAAACCTCCGCTTGCTCGAATTGCCGTAAAACACTCTTGGTCAGCGGCTCGAAAGCCCGGGCCAGAACAATGCCCTGGTTTGCGTCTATGATATCTTCAACCAGGTTGTAATGGCTCACAATTTCCATATCCATAGCCTCGGACAAATGGAGTTCCCGGATGTCGTAGAACAGGCTGAGTATTTCGACATCGGAACCGTAGCCCATCGCCCTGAGCAAAGTGGTAATGAGAAACTTGCGGCGTCGGCGCCGGCGATCGAGGAAAACGTAAAGCAGGTCGTTGATGTCGAACTGCACTTCCAACCAGGTTCCACGGTCCGGAATAATACGGAAAGAATTCAGCTGTTTCCCGCTGGTATGGGTAGAGGACTCGAAAGCAATCCCGGGGGAGCGATGGAGTTGGCTGACCACTACCCGTTCGGCTCCATTGATGATAAAGGATCCCCTCTCCGTAATGTGGGGGATCTCCCCCATGTAGATTTCTTCATCTTTAATATCATCCTCGTCGCGAAGACGCAGTTTTACCTGCAGGGAGATGGAGAAGGTAATCCCTTCCTGGATACAGTCCATTTCCGTCATCTTGGGCCCGGTAATGTTGTAGGAGACATATTCCAGCACCGTCTTCCCGTCGTAACTTTCGATGGGAAACACTTCCTGAAAGACCGCTTCCAGACCGGCCCTCTTGCGTTTCGAAGGAGCTACGGCCTGCTGAATAAAGCCCTTGAAAGAGTCGATTTGATTTTGAATAAGGTTGGGAGACTTGATGACCTCCTTGAGTTTTCCGAAGTTGATACGGTCAGACATGGGGCTTTAGCATGGGTATGGGTTGAGTGGGTGCCGGGGCAGAAAGGTGGAAATGCGGTTCAGCCAAACGAGGCCAAAAACTTGGCGGGATGGCCAAGTTCGAATCGTTTTGAAAATAGCGGAAACTGAGAATAAGCCAATTATTTTATTTCGACTTTAGCGCCAACGGCTTCGAGTTTCTTGCGAACCTCTTCAGCCTCTTCCTTGGTAACCCCCTCCTTGACGGCCTTGGGGGCGCTCTCCACGAGGTCTTTGGCTTCTCTCAGACCGAGTTGGGTAATGGCGCGAACTTCCTTGATGGATGCGATCTTGTTTTCGCCCGGACCTGCGAAGATGACGTCGAATTCCGTTTGTTCTTCGGCCGCTTCGGCTTCATCGGCATCACCGGCTGTGGGGGCAGCGGCAAAGGCAACCGGTGCGGCCGCGCTTACACCCCATTTGGATTCGAGTTCCTTCACCAATGCGGCGATATCCAGGACTGACTGGCTGGAAAGCCAATCGATAACTTGATCTTTGGTTATGTCAGGCATGATAATCTCCTTTGACGGATTAGTATTGTGGTCAGAAACGTTTACAGGGAAATGTTCCTGACCAACCATTTGGGTAAAGTGTTCCTTTTCATGGTCTTCCGTTTTGCGTCGGCCATGGGTTAATTCAGTTTTCCCCCTTATCTTTGTCGGCCCGGGCTGTCAATAAGGTGACCACACTGGTCGGTACCGCATTAAGCAGGCTGGCCATCCGCGTAGCGGGGAGGTTGAACAAGTTGAGCAGTTGCCCCTTCAGGGCCTCAATGGAAGGCAGGTCGGCCAAAGCATTGACGTCATTCCGGGTTAGGGTTTTTTCACCCAGTAGACCGACTTTGACTTCGTTTTTTTTCTTCTCCCTGAAAAACTTGCGTAAGGTTTGGGCCACACCGGAGGGGTCCTGGCCCCCGACCACGATCGCGGTCGGGCCGGCCAGCCAAGTGTCCAACCCGGGCAGGTTGCGGTCCCTGGCAGCCACGTCGAGCACGCTGTTTTTTACCACGTGAAATTCGGCCCCCCTTTCGGAAAGTCTGCTGCGCAGTTCACGGGATTCCGCCACCGTTATCCGTTCAAAATTGGTCAAAAAAACAAAGTCGGACTTCCCAAGATGGTTGCTGACCTCATCTACCAGGTACTGTTTCTCCGCTCTCATGGTCCCTTCTCCTGTTAGTCGATATAGCCCGAAGTATCCAACCTTACACCGGGGCTCATGGTGGAAGATACCGACACGTTTAAAATATATCTTCCCTTTAATGTGGGGGGTCTGGCTTTTATCAACTCGGCCATGACCGTCTCGATATTTTCCCTGATTTGGTCCGCCGCAAAAGACCGCTTGCCCACTGGAACGCCGATATTGGCCGTCTTATCCATTTTGTATTCAATGCGACCGGCTTTAACTTCCCGAATCGCTTTGCCGACGTCGTCGGTCACGGTACCGGCCTTGGGATTGGGCATGAGCCCCCGCGGACCGAGGATGCGCCCTATGGAACGCACCTCCTTCATGGCGGCGCGGGTGGCGACGGCTACGTCAAACTCCAGCCAGCCTCCCTGAACCTTTGCCACCAGGTCTTTCAATCCGGCGTAGTCGGCCCCAGCTTCCCTGGCCTCTTCCTCATCGTTGGTGAACACGACCACGGTCACCTTCTTCCCGCTCCCATTGGGCAGGGAGACCGTCCCGCGCACCATTTGGTCGCTTTGGCGGGGATCGACCCCCAGTCGAAAAGAGAGTTCCACTGTTTCATCGAAACTGGCCCGGGGAAAGCCTTGCAAAATTTTGATGGCTTCATCCAGGTCGTAGGTCTTCGACCTGTCGACCTGCCCGGAAGCATGGGTGTAACGTCTGCTGTGCTTAATCATGTCGGTATGCCCTTGAATATTTACCAGTCTACCTCGATGCCCATGCTCCGAGCCGTGCCGGCAATGATTTTTACCGCCTGATCCTCATCCGTCGAATTGAGGTCCTTTTGTTTTATCTTGACGATCTCGGCCAATTGGGCCCGGGAAACCCGGCCCACCTTCTCCCGGTTTGGCTCACCCGATCCCTTGGCCAGACCGGCCGCTTTTTTCAGCAATACGGCAGCCGGGGGCGATTTCAGAATGAAGCTGAAGGAACGATCGGCGTAGACCGTGATGACCACCGGGAGAATCATTCCGGCCTGATCTTTGGTCTTGGCGTTGAACTCCTTGCAAAAGGCCACGATATTGACCCCGGCCGCGCCCAGAGCCGGTCCGACCGGCGGTGCGGGATTGGCCGCTCCAGCCGGCAATTGCAGACGAATTGTTCCTGTAACTTTCTTGGCCATAGCAGTTTAGTTCGGATTTCTCTCCACCTGCCAGTATTCCAGTTCGACCGGGGTGAAGCGTCCAAAAATAGATACCGAAACTTTGAGCGTTCCTTTTTCAGGATCGACCTCCTCGATCCTTCCGTTGAGATTGAGAAAGGGGCCGTCCGTGATCTTGACTTCCTCTCCCAATTCATAGCTCACCTTGGGGACCTCCTTGCCTTCCGCGTCCTTGACCTGGGCAATAATGCGTTCTATTTCCTCCTCTTTCAGCGGAGTGGGATTTGCCCTCCCCACAAAACCTATCACCCCGGTTGCCCCTTTGATAAAGTAGTAAGGTTTATTCAACAACCGGCCCTCCTCGTCATACAATTTCATGTGAACAAAGACATAACCGGGATACAGTTTGCGGGATTTGGTGGTTTTCCGTCCTTGCTTCACCTCGGAAACCGTTTCCGTGGGCAACAGGACGTCGAAGAGAATGTCCTCCATTTCCTCCTGCTTCTTATACCGGTCAAGGTAAATTTTGGCCTGGTTTTCCTTATTGGAAAGCGTCTGGAGCACATACCATTGGGAATTGGACTGGGAAGTTCCTGTCATCATTAAATCAAACTAACCACGCACCCAATCGGTAAAGAGGTTTACCACCTGGAAGAGGGAAAAGTCCGCAATTCCAATAAAAGCCCCCAACAGCAATACGGCGATCAACACCACGATGGTTGAATCGCGCAGTTCCTTGAGGGTCGGCCAGGAAGCTTTTTTCAGCTCATTCACCGTTTCCTTCCAGAAGATTCGGATGCTGCGAAAGGGATTTTTCATTTAATGTTGGCAGGACAGGAGGGACTCGAACCCCCAACCGACGGTTTTGGAGACCGCTACTCTACCTATTGAGCTACTGTCCTATGGCAAATATTTAGACAGGTAAGCCGGGGTCCACTTGGGCAAACTCCCGGCCCGGTTGAAAGGTTTCAAAAATTACTCCACAATTTCGGTTATTCGACCGGCACCAATGGTGCGACCACCCTCACGGATGGCGAATCGTTGACCTCTCTCCATGGCAATCGGAGTGATCAGTTCGATGCCTAAGCCCAGGTTGTCCCCCGGCATGACCATTTCTACGCCATCCGGAAGCTTCACATTCCCCGTTACATCGGTGGTCCGGAAATAGAACTGGGGACGATAACCATCGAAAAAGGGAGTGTGACGCCCGCCTTCATCCTTGCTCAGGACGTAAATCTCCGCCCTGCCCTTCTTGTGCGGATTGATGGTCTTGGGGGCGGCCAAAACTTGTCCGCGTTGCACAGCGGTCTTTCCAATACCACGAAGAAGCACCCCCACATTGTCGCCGGCTTGTCCCCGGTCGAGCAGCTTGCGGAACATTTCCACACCGGTGACCACAGTTGATTGCGTGTCCTTTATTCCCACAATCTCGACCGTATCGCCCACTTTGACCACACCGCGTTCGATCCTTCCCGTTACCACGGTTCCGCGACCGGTGATGGAAAACACGTCCTCGATCGACATCAAAAAGGGCTGATCAATTTCGCGAACCGGTTCCGGAATATCGTTGTCGACAGCTTCCAAAAGCTGGGCGATGGCCTCGAGACCTTCCGGCAAGCCCTCCATGGCCTGTGCGGCCGAGCCCTTGATAATGGAAATGTTGTCCCCATCGAACTCGTACTTGGATAACAACTCGCGCACCTCCATGTCCACCAGTTCAACCAGTTCCTCGTCATCGATAAGATCGGTCTTGTTCAAAAATACCACAATGTTCGGCACCCCCACCTGACGGGCCAGCAAAATGTGCTCGCGGGTTTGGGGCATGGGGCCATCGGCCGCGCTCACCACCAGAATTGCCCCGTCCATTTGAGCAGCGCCAGTGATCATATTCTTGATGAAATCGGCGTGGCCGGGACAATCGACATGGGCGTAATGCCGGTTCTCCGATTCGTATTCCACGTGCGCCACGGCGATGGTAACGATTTTTGAATCGTCCCGCACGGTTCCCCCCTTGGCGATTTCCGCGTAGGACTTGAATTCCGCCAGCCCTTTCTCGGACTGAACTTTCAGTATAGCCGCGGTCAATGTGGTCTTGCCGTGGTCGACGTGACCGATGGTCCCGACATTGACGTGTGGTTTGGTTCTTTGGAAGGTTCCCTTAGCCATAAGTTATAATTGTAAGAGATAAAGGGTTGGTGGTAATTTGGGTCTGGATTATATCCTCACTATAAATGGAGCCCTCGAGCGGATTTGAACCGCCGACCTCGTCCTTACCAAGGACGCGCTCTACCGACTGAGCTACAAGGGCACACAATCTACGAGAGAATGGTGTGGAGAAAATAAAGGCGAGAAAATGGCAAAAAGCAAAAAGGGTCGTCAACCTTTATTTTTGCTTTTTTCAGACGGGAATCAAGGCCCAATTTTCACATGGAAATACCCCGTCATTCCCTGGAGAAGGGGGCGCACCTGTTCCAGAAGAATTTTCTGTAGATAGGCATCGGTTTCTTCGTCCCCGCTTGGATTGACCAGAAACGGCTCTCCACCCAAACCGAATGGGGTGTGAAGAATGGCAAAAACAACCGGACCCGCCACCAGGGAAAAGGAAGGGGTCGTTTCCAGGGAAAGGAACGACTCGACCACCACGTTTCCCGTTGCATCACTGGCTTGAACAAAGAGTCCGATTTGTTCCACTGAAGGCCAATCGGGTTTGCCCACCCCAAATTCCGAAAAGAAATCTCCCGATAATTTCTGCAGCAGTTCCTCGGGATATTCCACCTGGGAGGTCGACTGGGCCGCAGCCAGCAAAATGGAATCGTCCAGACGGATATCGGGGCCGAAGGGCTTGGAGAGATCCACCTCCGGTTCCCAAAGGCTGGCATCGGTTTTGACGGGGCCGGAATAATTGCGAGTGGTGGGAAGAAAAATGGGCTCCGAATCGAAGAGGAAGGCCCGGCCCAACAGCAGGTCGCCGTGCAGTTGTTGCCCCCCGGGTTGATGGAAGACAAATGCGCCTTGCCCGGGTTGGGGTTGGTCGTGTTGCGGATCTATGCGAAAAAGGGACCAAATGCCGAGGTGCGCTACAATTCCCATGGCGAATATTAGCGTTAACCACCCCCCGTAACGGGTCGATTTCCTGGGTTTTCCCATCTCAATGAAAAGTGGGCAATTCGATGGCCTGATTTTCCCCGGCCACTAGCACGTGGGTAAATCCGGCTTGTTTGGCTTGTCCAAAAATATCGAAAACGGTTTGGGCCCGAATTGAGGGATCGAGCCGCACCAGCAAAGCGGCCTTTTCTCTCCCCTTCAAATAAGCGATCGCCTTTCCCTTGAATTGGGAAAGCTTCAGGTTTTGGCCCTCAAACAAAAGCATGTCGTCCCGTCTTATCGTCAGAACGGCCGTGACCTCCATTCCGCTGACCAATTCTTCGGTCAACTCCAAATCCACCTCCACCCCCTGGGGAAAAACGAAAGCCGAACTGAATATCCCAAAAAACAATACGATGATCAGGATGTCCAGGATAGGTACGACCTCCAATTTCGAGTCGACCCTGGTCTGGATAAACCTTCCCAGATCAAGCGGTTGGCTAAACATGGCGGTTTTCTTGGGAAGCCGGTTCCAAATTGAACCCCTGGCCGCGCAGGTCGCGCACGATAAATTTAAGCATTTCGTTACCCGCCCACTCCATGTCCAGAACCAAAGCCCGCACCCGGCCGTGCAAAAAATGATACCCGAGAAATGCCAGAACGGCTACGGCCAATCCCCACGCCGTTGTCAGCAGCGCCTGCCACATGCCCTGGGAAAGCAATGTGGCATCCGAGTAGTTTCCGGCCGCTTGCATTTCAAAAAAGGTCTGGGCCAAGCCGATAACCGTTCCCAGCAAACCCACCAAAGGAGCTGCCTTGGCCAGAGCGGACAGCGCTCCCAATCGTTTTTCCAGGGCGGGAATCTCCACCAAGGCCGCCTCCTGGATTTCGTAGCGGATCTTTCCCTCGTCTTCTTCGAAGTGAAGCAGGCTGGCCTTGACCAGATTGGGCAGAGGCCCCGGTGTCTCTTCACAAAGGGTGAGCGCTTCCACCAACCGCTGCTTGCGCACCGCATTTTTGATTCCGGCAATAAATTCCGAAGATCGAATCTGCCCGCGATGCAGGTACAAGACCCGCTCCACGAAAACGAGAAATGCGACCAGGCTCATGAGGAGTAAAACCCACATGATCGGTCCGCCATTCTCCATTAAACTGAGATTAAATCCTTTCATCCCTATCCTTGTTTCTGACCCATTCGGGCAAGTTTACCTTGGGCCAGGTTTTGAAAAGGCAATCCCCGCTCCTCAATGAGGGCGTAAACCCGGCGGGCCGACTCCAGGTCTCCTCGGTCCTCCAAGGCCTCGCCCAGAGAAATGACGATTCGGGACATCCAGTAACGACCGGTGGGCCCCAATCCCCGGGCATGGTCCTCTTCGATGAGAAACTGATTGATGGTCAACCAGTAGATCTGGATCACCCGTTCGGGATTGTTTCGGCGTTGATAGGCGAAAGCCCATTTCCAGGCCGCTTCCACCCGCAGGTCAATGGGCAGATCGGGCAACTCGGCCAATCGCTCAAATTTTCCAATGGCTTGGTCGATTCTCACCTGCGAAGTGTCGGTTTGGGCTAAAATGCACTCGGCTTGAGCCATGAGCACGACCGCGCTGTCCTTGTGCCCCGGGAAGGCTATGAGCAATTGCTCGAAGACCTGTTCCGCCCCGCCAAAATCATTAAAACTTCGCAAAAGATTGCCCTGATTCAACCGCCCGTAAAATACCAGGGGATGTTCGGGATAGTGGGCCGCCATCCGCTCGAACACCAGGCTTGCTTCCCTCATGGTGGAATCGGTCCCCCGGGTGAGGGCATGGAGGGCGGCTTCATACAAGGCCACCGGGGCAAGTTCGCTGTCGGGATAGGTGTCGGCCAGTTGAATCAATCTTTGCTGGGCATCGACCATGAGGTTCTGAGAAGCAAAATACCGGGCTTCGGCAAAGATGCTCTGCACCGCCGCTCGCGTATTGGGGAAATCGCGACGCACTGCCTCGAGCAATTCCATTCCCTCCTCCTCGCGGCCGGAAAAAACCAATGCCTGGCTCTCCATGACCTGGGTGAGGCTGGTGATCTCGATGCCTAAACCCATATCCAGTTGCCCTTTGGCTTCGCTCAGGGCCCGGTAAACTTCCCCCGCCACCGCGGGGGTCATGTCGTACCGTCCCGTTTTCAGGGTCAGTTGACACCGTAACCACAATAAACGAACCCAAAGGGAAACAGGCAGCACTTCCTTCGACTCCCGGGTCAGCCATTCACTGAGCAGTTGATAAGCCTCGCTTTCCTCCCCCACCCGCTGCATAGCCGACAGAAGATTCCAAAGCGCCCGCCATTTCTGCACGGGATCCACGCTGTCGTCCTCCTTTAATGCGCCGATGTGCTCAATGGCTTTTTTGTAATTGCCGGCTTTGATTTCCGACAATATCCATTGAAAGAGAACGACCCCACGGTCGCTCTGGTCCTGCTCCATGGCCACCCCGTAGGAATCCGCCGCATTGCGATAGTCCTCGGCCAGAAAAAAGCAATCTGCCACCAACAACTGAATGCGATTGCGCTCGCCATCAGTCCCGACCAACTCTCCCAACTGTATGAGAAATCCGGCCGCAGTTCGAAAGCGCTGCCGTTGAAAAGCAATCAATACGAGCAACCGGAGGGTGGATTGCTTCAGTTCGGCGTCGGGATTTTCCGCCAGCAGGGTTTGGCACTCATTATCCGATGCCTCGTATTCCATGATCCGGTAGAGAAGCTGAGCCCGGCTGTAGAGCACTTGGTCTTTCAGGACTCCAGGCAAACCGGCCAGGGGGAGTTCATTGGTGTAGGTAAGGAATGCCTCTATGTCCTCCGAGGTGGTGGCCGATGAAACCAGGGCATGCAAAGCGTGCAAACGCAGTTCGGTGGTCACACCTGCTGACAAAAGGCGTCGAAATGCGTCCCGACCACCCTCCGTGGCCCGCCCCGATAGAATTCCCTGCAGGAGCAACAGTTCATCCCGCAAATCGTAATCCGCTTCCAAAATCAGGGGCAACGTCTCCCGAATAGACTCCACCGCTTCCTCTGGCCGACCCGCCGCATTGAGGGCCACGGCATATTGCTTGGCAAACTGATAACCTGCTCGGTTACCCTCCAGGATTTGGAAATCCATCTCCCCTCGCAAAAGCTTCAGTTGATCCGGGCTGATCCGACGCGATTCCAGCAACAAGGTCCTGAAAATGATGAGGGCAATCTGGGCCCTCTGTTCGGTGGAAACAGCAGCTTGGCGGGCAAGCTCCAGGAGAGCTTCTCCTTCTTCCCCTTCCAAGGTCCTTCGCTGCAACAATCCACGGATCAAGAGGTGCCAAGCCCTTTCCTCCCTCAACAAAGCCTGCCCATCCACCAACTCCAATGCCGCTTTGGCCTCCTTCTCCTCCCCCAGAAAGTACCCTACCAAGGCTCGGCGGAGGTGATACCTCGAGGCGCGCTTCCCATTATACTCCTCCAATGCCGCTTTGGCCTCCTCCAGGCGGCCCAGGGATATGAAGGCCGTGATGCGGTTTAGCTCCATTTCATGGGTTTCCCCGTCTGCGACATCAACCCCTTCCAAGAGGCGATCGTAGAACCCGATGGCGATATTGCCCAACCCCGTCCTCAGGGCGGAGTCTGCCGCCGCTCTCTCCCAGGTCCTCCACTGATCTCCCTCAAAGGCCTCCGCTTCTGCCTCACTGATCAGGGGAATGATGGCATCGACTGCACCGGCCTGTTGCCCGAATAAGACCGAGCTGCAGGCCCATGCGGCCATTACCCAAGCAGCGGAAAACAAACCTCCCGTCAGCGATTTGCCAATCATTTTCAAAACGGTTTTCCTACCAGATATTGCAGTTGCCAAACCATACTTGGACCCCAATCCCTCCGTTCGGGCTCCAAAAAAGTATCAGATGTGCCGCGAGTCTCTCTCGTCCTTATAGGCATAACCCGTTTCCTGACGCTGGTGATTGACCACATTCTTTTTGACATAAGCTCGATGAATGTCGTCGGCGTTCATACCCAACACCTGCCCCAACGAAACCAGGAAATGAAACAAATCCACTACTTCGACCCTGGCGTTCTGCCGGTCAAATTTCTGATATTTGGCCCACCATTTCCAAGGCACAGAATCGGTCAACTCGGCCAATTCCTGCTGCATGGCCCGCGTGTAATTGAGCACCCACTCGACCTGTTCCTCCTCCGACATGCCCTCGGTATCAACTCCGATCCGCCTGTTCAGCCGTTCCTGTAATTGAAAAATTTCTTCGAGTTTGTCCATTGAGGAAAGGTTCGGAAAACCTCCCCCTTTGGGCAAGGCAATTAGGAATTTTGGGGGCCGTAAATCGGATGAAAGAGCCGGAATGTTCAACCAGGGATTATCCACGGAGCGGCAGGGCAAAAAGAGTTTTGGAGGACTTTTCTCAGCTCACCTTTGTGTCCTTGCAGATTTTCTTCCTCCTTTCTCAATTCTTCCCATAATCAGATCAACTCTCCACCCGTGGTTTGGCTTGACCCCTTCCCCCGCCCGGCGAAGAATATGGAACCAAACCAAAATCACATGGAAAATGGATACGGAAGAGTTTAAGGGTTAGGCGTCGAAATGACCCAACTACACCATCCTCAAGCTTCCCTCCCCCTCCATAAATTCCCGCCTCCCGAAAGTGCCTCCGAGCTTCCTATTGCAGCAAAACAACTTCTAATAGCATTCTTACCATGCCCGAATTTGAAGAGCTTAAACCGGTCGACTCCAAAACCGACTACGAGTTAAAATCGAGAAACAATCCAAAAAAAGGCGAACCGGCAGATTCCGCAAAAAAAAGCCAGACCGGCTTGGACCAGCCGGCCGTGCCCAGGCGGGCCCGTCGTTCGCGTTACCACACGGCATACCGGAAGCCCCGGTCCGGACCGATCAAACGCCCTTCCTCACCGATCGCACAGGAACCGGCCTCCGGGTCGGAGGATCGTCGAAAACCGGTTCACTCCAAACCGCCTCCGCGCAATAGGCGCCGCCCTCATGCCAAAGCGGGCCAGGGTAAGCGGCCACCCCGTCCGGGCCAACAACGTCAAGGAAATCGCGGCCGTTCCGGAGGCCCCCGAAAAAGGGGCGACAGGAAAAGGACGGATCGTCGTAATGGCCATCGGGGCCCCGCCCGCTCCAAAGCCACACGCCACGGGAAACCCCCAGCCCCAAAAGGCTTGGTTGACTCCATCCTGTCCCGGTTGAAAACTTTATTCGGAATCAAAGAGCCCGAACCGGAAAAGCCAAAGCGGACCCACCGCCGCAAACCGCGACGAGGCAAGCATTACCGGCCTAACCAGCCAAAAGGAAATCGGCCAAACCGCCCCTCCCCCAAAGGGAGTGATTCGAAGCGGGCTGGTGGCCAGGATACCCATCCCAAACGCCGAAGACCTCGCCGCCGCAGGCGTCGACGAGGTGGGCCCCACCCACAAAAAAACTTGACGGGACGAAAGGGGCCATCCAACCCTTCCCCTTCGGCCGCCTCCCGAAAAAAACCTTCCTCATCCTAATTTCCCTACCCCACTGTTGCTACCATGGATGTAATGCGTATTGAAGGGGGGAATAACCTCCGCGGTTCCATTCCCATCAGCGGCTCGAAAAATGCCGCTCTGCCCGCCCTTGCCGCCACCTTGCTGACCGAGGATCCTTGTATTTTGGAGAATGTGCCCAATTTGAGCGATATACGGTTCATGGGAAAAATCCTGCACCACCTCGGAGCGGAGGTGGAACAAACCGAGGCCACTACCTGGAAGATAACGGCGGCCAATGTGGTGCCGCGAGCCCCCTACGAACTGGTTCGAAAAATGCGCGCCTCCGTCTGTTTGATGGGGCCGCTGGCCGGTCGCCTTAAACGATCCGAAGTCTCCCTCCCGGGTGGATGTGTCATTGGACCGCGGCCCATCGATATGCACCTGAAGGGGTTTGCCGGCCTTGGAATGGGAATCAACATTGAGAACGGTTACGTTCAATTGGAAGCATCGCGGGCTCGCGGAGACCACATATTTTTGGGTGGACGCCACGGCAGTACCGTGACCGGTACCGCAAATGTCCTCATGGCTGCCGTACTGACCCCGGGCAAAACCCTTATCGAGTTCGCCGCCTGCGAGCCTGAAATCGTAGGTCTGTGTAATATGCTCAAATCCATGGGCGCCGACATCGAGGGAACCGGCAGCCCTATTTTAGTCGTTCGCGGGGTGGAAAAACTGCACGGATGCACCTTTCAAATACCACCCGACCGCATCGAGGCAGGCACTTATCTCATGGCCGGCGCCATGGCCGCGGAAAAACTGACTTTGGAAAACATGCGCGTGGCCGACCAGGCTGCCTTGATCGATAAACTGCGCGAAGCAGAGGTATCCCTTGAAATCAATTCTCCCACTTCCATCACGGTGCGGAAAAGCAGTTCCCCCCTGAGACCGGTGGACGTGGTGACCCATCCTCATCCGGGATTTCCCACCGACCTGCAGGCCCAGATGAGCAGCCTGATGTCGATTACTCCCGGGCTCAGTATCGTGACCGAAAAGGTTTTTCCCAACCGTTTCATGCATGTGCCGGAACTGCAACGCATGGGGGCCGACATCGCCATCGAAGGCCCCAATGCCATTATCAAGGGAAAAACGGGCCTTTCCGGGGCTCCGGTCATGGCCTCCGATCTTCGCGCCAGCGCCGCCCTCATATTGGCCGGACTCGTGGCGGAAGGCGTAACCTGGGTTTTGCGCATTTACCATCTGGATCGCGGCTATGAAAACATCGAGGGAAAACTCAAAGCGGTCGGCGCCATCATGGACCGGTTGCCCGAAAGGGAAATGCCCAAGGAATTAAACCCCCAAGCCGCCTGAAGGCCGTGGAAAATTCCACCTCGGAAATCCCCCCCAAGGGAATGAGTTTTATTAGAACCTC
Organism: Opitutales bacterium; assembly: GCA_965218995.1. GTDB lineage: Bacteria > Verrucomicrobiota > Verrucomicrobiia > Opitutales > UBA2995 > JAABVD01. The sequence continues at coordinate 233,271 of CBDCML010000003.1, read as the reverse complement.
CCTGAAGGAGAAGGATTCTTCCAGCGACAATAAGCTCCGTCCCCTCGATTTCAGCGACTTCACCGGCCAGGAAAAAACATTGGAACGCCTTCAGATCATGGTGGGGGCGGCCCGGGCGCGCGAAGACGCGCTGAGTCACATTCTCTTCAGCGGACCTCCGGGGCTGGGTAAAACCACCCTGGCCCTGATCCTGGGTAATGAGATGGAACGGGGGGTGCGCATAACCTCGGGTCCCATTATCGAGAAACCGGGCGACCTGGCCGGACTGCTTACCAACCTCGAGTACGGCGATATCCTCTTTATCGACGAAATCCACCGCATTTCCAAGACGGTGGAAGAATATCTCTATTCCGCCATGGAGGATTATCGGATCGATATCATGATCGACCAGGGTCCCAATGCCCGCAGTATCCGGCTCAATATTCCCCGCTTCACCCTGGTGGGGGCCACCACCCGAGTGGGAATGCTGACCGCTCCCCTGCGCTCCCGGTTTACCCTGCAAACCAGGCTCGACTACTATGACCACGGCGATCTCACCAAAATCGTCCTGCGTTCCTGCCATATATTGGACATCGACACCCACCCGAATGGGGCAAAAGAAATTGCCGGGCGCGCCCGTGGAACGCCCCGCATCGCCAACAATCTCGTCATGTTTGCCCGCGATTATGCCCAGCAGCGAGGAGATGGAGTAATATCACTGGAAATGGCCAAAGCCGCCCTGGAACTCCTCGAGATCGACGACAATGGCCTGGACGAAATGGATAAACGCCTGCTCAAAACCATTGCCGAAAACTACCAGGGCGGCCCCGTCGGTTTGAATTCCCTGGCTGTCGCCCTGGGCGAGGAAGAAGGCACCCTGGCGGAAGTCCACGAACCCTACCTCATCCAAAAGGGTCTGCTACAGCGCACTCCACAAGGTCGATCCCTCACCCCAAAGGGCTTTCAGGCCATCGGATTGGACCATCTCGCCCTCAAAGATAACATCGATTCCCAGCAAAGGTTCGATATCTAGACCAAGTCGGTAAAGGCACATAATAAAATTACACCATTTATCTAAACGAATACCCTTGAAGGCGACCTCGGCTTCTTGCTGAATGTATGCCCATGGCGATGCGCTTCACCATCCTGGGAAGCAGTAGCTCTGGCAACTGCAGCCTCCTAGCTACCCAACATTGCAAGATCCTCATCGACGCCGGTTTCTCGGGCAGACAACTGTGCCGCCTGCTCAAAACCGTGGGTGAATCGATCAATCACGTCGATGCCGTTTTCCTGACTCACGAACACAGCGACCACACCGCCGGCATTCGCGGGTTGTGCCGGTTTCGGCACCTGAGGGTATATGCCAATCGCTCAACCGCCAGGGCGGTGCAATCGAAGTTGACGCGTCGCCCCAATTGGAAACTTTTCGAAACCGGATCGACCTTCGCCTTTCGGGATTTGGAGATTACCAGCTTTGCCATCCCCCACGATGCATACGACCCGGTTGGTTTTATCTTCAAAAATGGAAAGGGCTCCTCCTTACATGGGAAACGCAGCCTGGCTTGGGTGACCGACCTGGGTTACGTCTCAGAGTTGGTCAAGCAGCGGATACGCAAAGTGGACGTGCTGGTTCTGGAGGCCAATCACGATACGCAGATGCTGGCCCAAGACCCCAGGCGCCCCTGGCCGGTAAAACAGCGCATCAGCGGGCGCCACGGTCACCTCTCCAACGAGGCCGCCCTGGAACTGCTCGACACCCTGGAAGACCCGCGGTGGGAACAGGTTTTCCTGGCCCACCTGAGCAAGGACTGTAATTCAGTGAAAAAAGTCTCCCAAAATGTGTCGAATGGCACAAACCGGGAACGGTCCTACCGAATTACCGTCGCTCCTCCTGGAGAAACCTTGCCACCCTATGAGTTTTAGGGTGGATTGGCCAGGTACTCCCGGGCCACTTCCCAACTGGCAAGGTCGTCCACATCCGATTCCTCCGCCAAGAGCGATATCCTCAACCCGAGCTCAACGCATTTAGCCAGAGTCGACGACAATACCCCTCCGCTTCCCCAGGGAATGCCCCGAAAGAGCCCGGGCAGGTTTCGCTTAAGACCGACCAGATAATAACCCCCATCGGTAGTGGGGCCGATAACAACGTCGCAATCCTCCAGCTCTCGAAAGGCCTCCTCCACCCTGGCCCGGTCCACATAGGGACAATCCCCCCCCAGAAAAATTAAATTTTTCACTCCCCGGGCAAATTCCATTTCCATGGCGTGGATAAGCCGTTCCCCCAAATCGGCGCCCACTTGCGGGATGTAGACGTAGGCACCCCCCAACCAATTTTTCATCTCATCCGGTTTGTCGGGGGTAAAGTGGATGTGAATGGGCCAAGGGCGGCCAAGGCGTTGCAAGAGGAATTCCACCAATTGGCGATAACTCCCCAGTGCCGCTTCCGCGCCCAGAGACTTTGCCAACCTGGTTTTTACCGCTCCCGCTACGGGAGTTCTCAGCATGATCGCTACAACCTTCACCAATCCGTGGAAAAAGGCCGCCTTCTCACAATTTTCGGTAGAGGTAACCGGCCAGAAAGGCCATGAACACATTCGGAATCCACGCCGCGTAGACCGCCGGAAGGTAACCCTGTTCGCCCATTAAAACGGCCAGCCTGGCGATGAGAAAATAGGAAAAAAACAAACCGGCAGATTTGCAAACCCCCACCATGGCGTTTACCCGGACCCCGGACACGGAATAGGGTACCGCGATGCCCACGATGATGAAGCAAATTGCGGTGCCGGCCAGAATGGAATGGTAGCGCACCCGGTAGCTCGTCACTTTTCCGGTATCGTGGATGGCGAAATAGTTCATGATGGCGTGCAATTCGGAAAGGGAAAGATCCTTGGGCCGTTTATCCAGGGCCATCATCAAGCGGGGTGACTCGTGGTAGTCGGTCATCTTCAATTGCTGGAATGGTTTGGACTGAATGAGATCTCCCGTTTCCACATCAAATTTCAATTCCCTGCCCCGAAAAAACATCCAGGACCGATCATCTGTGTCGAAATAGGACTCGCTGGCCTGAATTTTGGTAAATTCGCGGTTCTCCCCGTCCATGGTGGAAACGGTTACCCCGTAACCGCGAAAAGATATTTTACTGAACCGGTTCATAAACCAGACCCTCCGCTCAGTCGGATTTTCGAAGGCCACGTTGTAGAGCAATCCCACTTCCTGCAGTTCCTCACTTTCCAATAGGTATTGCAACTCCAGGTCATCCCAGATCAGTCGAGCCTCCTCGACGGCCCAAGGAACCACCTTGGCGTTCAGGTAGAGAAGGACGATGGAAAGCGACAACCCGGCCAACCAGAGGGATCGGGTTATTTGCCAGAAACTCATGCCGCAGGACCGCATGGCCACGACCTCATTATTGCCGTGAAGCCGGCTCAGGCTAAAGAGCAGCGATACCAGAAAGGCAATAGGCAACACCAGCGGAAGCAGGGTGGGAATTACCAAGACGTAGTAGAACAGGATCTGCCCCACCGGTGCCTTGAAATCCAGCAAATCGCCCAGGTTTTCATACATGTCGTAAATCACCAACAAACCCATGGTGGCGCCAATGGATAGGGTAAAGGCCCGCAACCATTCCCATAAGATGTAGCGGTCTATGCGATTCACTGATTATCATTCCAACCGAGCCAAGGACAGCTCAGCAAGGGATTTGTGCTTTTATTATGCCACTGAACCGGGTAGGGTGCCCCTCATCTCAATTCCCTTCTTATTCCCATATGCCCAACAAAGATTCCTGGAATAGCCGCATCGGCGTCATCCTGGCAGTCTCCGGAAGCGCGGTGGGGCTGGGTAATTTCCTGAGATTTCCGGGTCAGGTGGCCCAATACGGCGGCGGCGCCTTCATGCTGGCCTACTTCATTTCCTTCCTCCTCATCGGCCTGCCCATTTGTTGGGCGGAATGGACCATGGGCCGTATGGGCGGACAACGGGGCTTCCACTCCAGCCCCGGCATATTAAACCTGATCATTCAGCGCCCCTGGGGGAAATATCTGGGCATTCTGGGCGTGGCCATCCCGTTGATCATCTACATGTACTACGTCTACATCGAATCCTGGTGCCTGGGATATTCGATCGGGTTCGTCCGGGGGGTGATGGAGTTCGACACCGTGGCCGAATCGGGGGCTTTCTGGAGTAATTTCATCGGCGCTGAGGACAACGGGTCGGCTGTCGGATTCGGAATCGATCACGTCGGCATGTTTCTGGCCATCTGCTTCGCCCTGAACTTTTTTCTGATCTACCGTGGCATCGCCAAGGGCATTGAACTGTTTTGCCTCTATGCCATGCCGGCGCTCGTGGTCTTGGCCCTGGTCATCCTCTTCCGGGTTCTCACCCTGGGTACCCCCGATGTCGCAAAGCCCGACCAGAGCATCGTCAATGGACTCGGCTACCTGTGGAATCCGACCAAGGTAATCCTGCAGGAAAGGACCGAGGATGAGAGCGGAATGGACACCTGGTCCGACGTTAAGGAGTTGGTCGGACCAGGGGTGATGGAAGCCGGGACGGCCGAGGCTGCGGCCAGTCCCAACCTGCGCATTGTGGAAAGGGGAATTTTCCAGCAACTGAAAAATCCGCAACTCTGGTTGGCCGCGGCCGGACAAATTTTCTTCTCCTTGTCGGTTGGATTCGGGGTCATCATTACTTACGCCAGTTACCTGAAAAAGAGGGATGATATCGTGCTCAGTGGCCTGAGCGCTACCAGCGCCAACGAGTTTTGCGAAGTCTCCCTGGGCGGGTTGATTTCCATTCCGGCCGCTTACGCCTTTCTGGGGGTAGCCGGGGTGGCGGGCATGGGCACGTTTGGATTGGGCTTCAACGTCCTGCCCATGGTTTTCTCCAGCATGCCATTCGGCAACCTCTTCGGCTTCCTCTTTTTCTTTCTGCTCTTCCTGGCCGCCGTGACCAGTTCCCTCTCCATGCTCCAGCCGGTCATCGCATTTTTGGAAGAGGCCCTGAAAATAAACCGTAAGCAATCCGTATTGATTCTGGGTCTTTTTACCGCGTTGGGGAGCGGTTTTGTCGTATATTTCAGTAAAGAGGTAAAGGCCCTGGACACCTTGGACTTCTGGATGGGAACTTTCATGATCTTCGTCCTGGCCACCGCTCAAATTATCATGTTCGGCTGGGTGGTCGGTATGGAGAAGGGCTGGAAAGAAATTCACTTGGGCGCCTCCATCCGGGTTCCACGCCTATTTCAATTCATCATGAAATTTATCACCCCGTTGTTTCTTCTGGTCATTTTCTTCTTCTTTATCGCTTACAACGTCCTGGGGGTCGGTCAAAGCGGGGTCTCCAATTACGTGAAGGACTTGATCGGTGGAGAGGGCAGCCCGCCCAACCTGGTGGCCAGGCTCAGCGTAGGGCTCATCATCCTCTCACTGATATTTGTCAGCTTTGTCACCGCCACCGCGGCCAAGCGCTGGACCCGTCATTTGAATAGGGAGGAGGGCACGGAATGACTCTGGGAGGATGGCTCGTAATGATTCTTTCCGTCGGAACGGTTTCCAGCCTGTTTTTCTGGTGTATTTACCGAATTTCAGTGGAGAAATCGACCGGAAATCGACCTGCCCGGAAAACGGATGCGGATACATCCGGCCCAGGCCCCCGGGGCTGAATTAGTGTGGTGTCCCCATTCAGACGCCGATAAAGGCGCGCAACCCGTGTGGATCAGCCAGGGATTCCAATACCACCGAGGGCCGGTGTTTACCCAACTCCTTCACGCTGTGGTGGCCCGTGGCCACAGCTACCGTGTGCGCTCCGATTTGCTTGCCGCACTCGATATCTTTTGGCGTATCGCCGATGACATATACTTGTTCACCCGAAAATTCTTTGCCCAAACGCTTCCTGGCAAGATCCAGGGCATGAAAAGCGAGGTCGTTGCGGTGATCGCTGTGATCGGCATACGCCCCAAACAAAAAATAGTGCTCCACCCCTATATGGCTCAATTTAAGTTGCGACCCACGCTGAATATTTCCCGTCAACAAAGCCTGGTAAACACCGGATTCCCGGTCAAAGACCTCCAGTAGTTCCAAAACTCCGGGATTGGCTTTGGTCCGGGTGGATTCCAACAACCCGGGCAGTTCTTCCAGATAACTGTACAAAAGTTTCCGCGCATTTTTCCGGTTCACTTCCCAACCCAGTTTTTCCAGCAAGGCGTAGGCTATGGCAAAATCCGTGCTGCCCGGCCAATCGATGGAGGATAATTGAATACGTTCTCCGAACTGCAGCCAAAGGGCCCGCTCAAAGGCCTGGGGCCCCGCTCCTTCGGCCGATAATAGGGTTCCGTCGATATCCCAAAGCAGCAGTATCTCGCGCTTCCCCTCCATGGATCGTTCACCCGCCGGACAGGGCCGAAGTCCTCCCATTCGCAGTCACTTGATCCGGAACCACCTCTACCAGCCTGCCCTCCACCACGTTTCCCGCCAACCGGTCCAGATGAACCCGGCCTATCTGGTTGCGCAGGTTTTTATCGGACCGAACCACCACTCGAATATAATTGTCCGTATAACCCGGCCAGAAGCTCCCCCTGGGATCCTCGAACAAGACGGTTGCCTCCCGGCCCAGATGAGATCGGTAAAAACCGTAGCGCTTCCTTTCACTCAATCGCCGTAATTTTGCGCTTCGCATACGCTTTACCGCCACGTCGTGACGCATCTTCATTCGCGCCGCCAAGGTTCCCCGACGTTCGGAAAAGGGAAAAACATGGCAGTAGGAAAAGGGATTATCGGCAAAGGTCCGCAAGGTTTCTTCAAACTCCCGTTCTCCCTCCGTCGGGTATCCCACCATGATGTCGGTCCCCAGACACAAATCGCTAACCAACTCCATGGCTTGGTGAACAAAACCCAAATATTCCCGGACGGTATATTTGCGGCGCATCGACCTCAAAACCTTGTCCGATCCGGATTGAAGGGGTAAGTGGAGAAAGGGAAGTAGGGCGTGATGGGGATCATTCATCCTTGCCAACAGATCGAGTGGTACCGTGGTCGGCTCAATGGAACTGATCCGGATCCTCTCCAGGCCATCCAAGGCATTCAACGCATCCACCACAGTCAATAGATCCCCCTCCCCGTTGCGGAAAGTTCCTATGTTGACCCCGCTCAGGACCAATTCCCGAACTCCCCGGGCCACTTGACCCCTGGCCTCCGCCAGCAGGTTGGACAAGTCGCGCGAACGGGCCGGACCCCGCGCCTTCGGAATGATGCAAAAGGAGCAAACAAAACTACAGCCGTCCTGTATTTTGAGATTGGCCCGTCTGGGATAAGGCCTCTCACCGACAAACTCTATGCTGAAGTCCTCCTTGGAAATGCGATCCCTGATGATGACGGGATGCTCATTCTTTCCCAAGGAGACGTATTGCAGGATATTCAATTTCTCACCATTCCCCACAATCAGGTCGACCCCGGGAATCCGGGCGATTTCCTTGTAACCAATTTGGGAATAACACCCCACTACCGCCACGAAGGCGGCGGGATTTTCCCGGATTAATCGGCGAATGGCAGTGCGGCATTTGGCATCGGCCAATCGGGTGACAGTGCAGGTGTTGATGATGGCCAAATCACAAGGCTGGCCAAAGGGGACCAGTCGGTAACCGGCCCGCTCCAGTTGGTCCCCCATGAGCAGGGATTCCGATTGATTCAACCGGCAACCCAAAGTGTGTAGCGAAGCACGCTTTTTCGATGCCAAATCCTGGACCATGATTCCCTTAATTTATGATTATTAATTGCAATCGCCAGAAAAATGCCCTTCATCCATCATTGGAATGTCAAATCCGGGCCATAGACGCATATCTCAAATGCACATTGCCAGGGAACTCGGCTATTCCCAAGCCCTCGTTTCCATGGTGTTGAACGGCCGAAAAAAAGGAATTTCCAAGACCGCCAATAAACGAATATGGGATTACGCGATCCGCCACGGTTACTCTCCCAGGGGAATGCGTATGGATTCAATCCGGGAGACATCCCAAGCCAAAACCATTGGCTACATACTGCGGTCCCCCCTCAAGTTGGCCAACAAGAGCAATTTTTTCAACCACATTCACCAAGGCCTGCACGATCACCTGGACCAGCAGGGGATAAAGACGGTTTTTATCGGTTCAGAGGACCATATTATGGTTGAACGCCTCTCTGCAGAGCGGACAGTGATCCATCAGATAAGGGGCATTGCCATCATGGGAGAAGTCCAACCGGCCTTTCTGGAAGGGGTACTCAAACTCGGTCTGCCCATCGTTTATATTTCCGCCCGAGCCCCCGGAAAATGCCATTCGATTCTATCCAACGAAGGGGAGAGCACCTCCATTCTGGTCGACCACCTCTGCGGCCTTGGTCATACCACGTTCGCTTGGCTGGGGGGCAACAGATTTATGGGAAGACACCGCGATCGCTATCGAGGGGTTGTCCAAGCTCTACAGCGTCATCACCTCGCCATCGACGACAAATTTGTCTCCCAACTGAAAGAGGCCGGTCGCAAGGAGGGATTCAAGGCAGCCAAGCAAATTGCGGAAGCATCCGAGGGGGAACTTCCCACTGCATGGATTTGTCTGAACGGTTTGATGGCTCGGGGGGCCATCAGCTTTTTGTTTCAAAACGGATACCGTATTCCGGAGGACGTGAGCATAGCGGCCATAGACATGACGAATGTTTGCAGCGAAGAAAATCCCACTATTACCTGCGCCAGCGCATTTCCGGAAGACATGGGTTCGGAAGCGGGGCGCCTTTTGCTTGAATCGTTGAACAAATCCATAAAATCCCTCATTGACCTCACCCTTCCATCCCAGTTCCGAGAACTGAATTCCACCGGGCCGGCCAAACTCAAAGTAGCGTCCAAGGAACCTTAACCCGCATGTCTCAGAAAATTCGTAGCGAGCAAACGGAAATCGAGTGCTGATGCGGGCTTCGTGCCGATTTGCGAGTGAAGCGGTGCCTGTCCGGCCGTAGCCCTTGGGCGAAGCCGGATCGACACCCTGCAAAGTCGCCTGCATCTGTGCGGAGCACGGGCAGGCGAATCCAACGAAGTCTGCACCAGTGCCGGCCTGCCCGGCCGTAGCCTTGGGCGAAGCCGGGTATTCCGGAGCGCAGTAGAAAATTTGTGAGACATGCGGGTTGATTCCATGGCCTTGCCTCAAGGGCAGCATACATGATTGAGTTCGAGGAAGATTCTTTCACAATCTCCTCCCCGATTATCGATATAATGTTTTTCACCTTCAGGGTTAAGCTTGCCCGCAGAAATACATTTTTTGGAGGCGGCTGGATTGCTCTCTCCTTCCTACTTTTTTGGCAAAGTATTTCTACTGCTCAAACGGGAAATCCAATAGGGGAATCACTTTCAGAATATCACCTGAGCCATCAAAAAGCAAAGAGCCAGGATCGCTGGGCGGTTGCTCTTGAGGAGATAGCATGGGTTCAAAAGGATGAACCGGTTCAATTTGAACGCATCCCCCAACAACCTTCACTCGCAGCCCTCATAAATTGGTTGGCCACTGCAACCCAGGCCAACGATTCCAGCCCAACCCTCGTCCTTTACCGGGATGCGGAATTTGATAATGAATCGAGTCGGGCCGTTGCCACGCGCGAAGTTGTGGTTAAACTGGATGGGGGGACATCTCCAGAGTCAGTAGCCTCAGCTCTAAATGCCACTTACCAAGGCGAACTGAGCTATTCACCCGGCGAACACCGTTTTACTCTTCCCAATGCCTGGGATGCATTTTCGGCCCCGGATATACTGAAAGGTCACAGTGGTGTTCTGGCCGTATATCCGCAGGTTGCCCGTTGGCGTGAACACATGGCAATGCCGGACGATCCGCTTTATCAGGAGCAATGGCACCTTAAGAACACGGGCCAGACCGACCCGGAATCCAGCCTCGATCTCAACGTCGAACCAGCTTGGGAATCCGTCCGAGGGCGAGGCGTGATCATCGGCATTGTCGACGACGGAGTAATGGCGAATCATCCCGACCTATCCGCAAATGTGCAATCGGAGTTGGGATATGATTTTCGGGATGGCGATAACGATCCGTCCCCTTTCCTCGGAGTGCCCGACCAACAAGATCCTGAAAACGACCCCCGGGAAGACAGACACGGGACCCTGGTAGCCGGAGTAGCCGCGGGCCGTGGCTTCAACGGAATCGGCATAACCGGGGTAGCTCCGGAAGCGGGAATTGCCGACATCCGCCTGATAGGTGATTACCTCACCGATCTACAGGAAGCCGACGCCATCAACCACCGCCATGATGTGATTGCCATCAAGAACAACAGTTGGGGTCCCCGCGACACTGGTTCTTCCTTGAGCGGACCTGACCGACTGGCCCAGGCCGCTTTGTTCGATGCGGTAAGCAACGGCCGGGCAAGACGCGGATCAATAATGATTTGGTCGGCGGGCAACGGGGGTCGGTACGATGACAATGCCAACAAGAACGGCTACGCCAACTCCATTTATACCATAGCCGTAGGCGCCCTCGACGACCGAGGTAAGCGGGCAAGGTACTCCGAAATTGGCCCCAACCTGCTGGTCACCGCTCCGGTGGGCGATCGGAGGGGATTTGGCACCGTCACGTCGGACCTTTCTGGTGACGATGGCCTGAACATATCCGGTTACACAAATGAATTGCAGGATGCAGCCTACACGAAGAATTTCTTCGGAACCTCCTCATCCGCACCCATGATATCGGGCATTGCCGCGCTCATGCTCGAGGCCAATCCCGCACTGGGGTGGCGCGACGTGCAGGAGATCTTTGTGCGCAGCTCCCGAAAGGTAGACCTTGCCGCCAACTCCTGGTTCACCAACGCGGCAGGGTTTCTATTCAGTGATGAATATGGCGCTGGATTGGCCGATGCTTACGCTGCGGTTGAAATGGCCAAAACCTGGACAATTCTTCCACCCCAACGCACCGCGGCCCAGAACCTGCCCATTGAAGCGCCGATTGATATTCCGGATGCCAACGAAACTCCCGACGAATACAGTTTCAGTTTTTCAGGAACCCGTCTTCGAATCGAGCAGGTAACCCTCCCCTTATTCCTGGATCATCCCGCCCGTGGAGAAATCGCCATTGAACTCGAGTCTCCCTCGGGAACCATCAGTCAATTGGTCGGGCGTAATGACGACGACTCTCGCGGATATTTTGATTGGACCTTTTCCACTGTTCAATTTTGGGGAGAAAATGCTGATGGAGAATGGAAACTGCGCATTGAAGACGGAATATCGGGAAACACCGGCCAACTGCGGCAGGTAACCCTTGAACTTCACGGTGTGGAAACGATCCCCGATACGTTGCCTATCACCCCCCGCAACCTTTCTGCCAGCGGTGTCCGATCACACTCCATAGCCCTGGATTGGGACGATGTCGCAACCAACGAAACGGGCTACCGAGTCGAGCTCACGGCAGGCTGGGGCGCCCCCTGGCAGATAGTGGAAGATCTCCCGGCCGACACATCCCACTTTGAAATTGATTTCGTTCCGCAAGGCTTCGAAATATATTTTCGGGTCATAGCTCTGCTCGGCTCCCAGAAATCCGGCTATGGCAATACTGCCCAGGCTTACACCCAGGACGGTGACGGTTCCGTCATATTAAAAACCGGTTTCGAACCAAGCGAAGGCTTTTCAGTCAACTCCGGTATTGACGGAATAAACGGTTGGCAGGCCTTGCCGTCCGGGTTCGTCTATCCTGGACAAGGCATAACGGCTGATTCCTATACCAGCCTGGGAAGACCTGGGCACGGCCAACAAGCCTATGTGGGCAAAACCTGGCGAGGAGGAGAAAGGGTTTCGAGAGTGTTATATCCAACCTTTCTCGATCCACCCCCAAACACCGTCATTCGCGCCACTACTTTGGTAAGTATAATGGGCTCCACCAATGGCTCCTGGGATGGCTTCGGCTTTGAATTTTTGAATCAGGACGGTGAATTCCTTTGTAATGTGCTTTTTGACGCCCAGAACGGGAACATCCTCTATGCCAATGGAGAAACAGGGCAATTCAATACATCCTCGGCTACCTTTCAAAGGAACAGGGTCCATGAACTCGAGGTGACCTTGGATTTTGCCTCCGATCGATGGTCGGCCACACTGGGAACGCAGACCATTGTAAATAATGCGCGTATCCTCGGATCGGATTCGACTGTCGAAGCCAATCTCGGTGGTTTCGACGCTTTTTGGCAAATCCTGGATACCAGTTCACCGGGAAACAATGCCATGTTGTTCGATGATGTGCTGATCACTCAAGTAGGGACAGCAGCCCCTGATATACCGGCTGATTTTTCCGCCCGAACTATATCAGATTCGATAGTGGTTCTCTCCTGGGAACAGGACCTGATGGCTGAACGGTACGAAATTCAACGGAGTCCGGATGGCATGGGTAACTGGATGACCATAGCAAACGTTGCCGAGGACAAGTCCTTCCAAATCGACCCCTACCTCACCCCAAACACGGTCTACCACTACCGAATCCGAGCCCTCAGTAGCGCCGGTAATTCCGCCTATTCCCCGGCAACAAGCGCCCGCACCTATACGGAGTACGAAGGGTGGAAAAATATCTTTCGCCTGGAAGTCGATGCACCGATCGATGAAGACAGTGATCGGGACAACATCCCGCTCCTCCTCGAATACGCCCTGAGCCTCAATCCAAGGTTTGCTTCCAGCGCCGGGCTCCCCCGCTTGCGTCAATTTGACGGGAAAAACGGCCTCCGCTACTACCGCGCCCGCAAAGAACTGAACTACATTGTGGAAGGATCGAACGACCTCTCCAACTGGTCCTCGGCCGGAATTAATCAGGAAGCCGAAATTCTCGGCCTCTTTGTAACGGCCGTGATCGAATCACCGACCCGGAATCCTTACTTTCTTCGCTTGGTCGTAAGCGAGAAAGAGCAATAACCGGGACGAATTGGCGCTAAACGAGGTATTCTTTGAGGAATTCCGGATCCGGATCAAAGCCCAATCCGGCGCCCATGGGAACCTCCACACTTCCCCTATCGACCAAGGCATTTTCACCATAGGGATAGGCTTCCAGCCTAAAGTAGGGATGCTCTATGAGAGGTTCCTGTGGGCAAGCGGCGGCCAAGTGCAGAGAGGCCAAGTAACCCGGCCCATAATAGAAGGAATGCGGCGCATAAAGGGCATCGACGCTATCGGCGTACTCAATGACCTTGAGCGTCTCGCTTATTCCACCAATCTTTATGACACTGGGCTGCAAGTAGGTGGCGGCCCCAATTTCCCGTAGTTGGCGAAAGTCCAGGGCGCTAATGCAATTTTCTCCCGCCGCCAGTGGAATCGCCGTCCTCCGGGACAGTTCTCTCAGGCCGTAATAATCCTCCGCCGGCCATATGGGCTCCTCCAACCAGAACAGGTCAAATTCTTCAAAATGAGGCGCCGCTTCCATTGCCTCTACAGCATTCCATGGGCGGGTAGCGGCCGGGTCGAGGCGAATGCTCACCCCGGTCCCAACCGCCTGGCGGGCTGATCGCACCGGTTCAACCGCTTCTTCATGCAGTTTAAGGTGCAGATATCCCAAGTCGACCGCCTCCTGACATTTTTCAGCCGTGCGCTCCGCATCGCCATAGAAAATAAGGCTGGCGTAGGCGCTGATTCGGGTCTTTGTCGTTCCACCTATCATCTGGTGCAAGGGCCGGCCCTTAGCCTTCCCCTGAAGATCCCACAAAGCAATGTCCAACGCGGATACGGCAAAGGTAAACGGACCGCTTCTGGTGTTGCCGTGCGATTTACAAAGCCCGTCCATCCACTCCGTTGTCTCCAGTGCAGCCTTCCCCATACACAAGGGAGCCACGGCATGGTCGAGGACCCATTGGGTCGCTTCGACCAATTTCATGCTCCAGGCTTGCCCCCAGCCTGAGAGTCCCTTATCGGTGTCTATGCGTAGGTAGAGTAAATCACAGAAAGCTCCCCTCATCTCGGGCTCGTCGTAAGGCACTTTCAGGTGGAATGTCTCGAGGTTTGTTATCTTCAACTCAGTGAGGGGTAAATTTTGGATCTCCATCTAGCCCGCATGTCTCACAAATCTTCTACTGCGCTCCGGAATCTCGGCACTGGAGCGGACTTCGTTGGATTCGCGACTTTGCAGGGTGTCGACCCAGCTTCACTCGCTCATCGGCTCGAAACCCGCGCCAGCACTCGATCTTCGTTCGCTCGCTACGAATTTTGTGAGACATGCGGGCTAGTGTCCCCTATGCGAATTCTCACCTCTTTGCAACGATCGAACCGGGACTCGGTGTGAATCCAGATCGGACAACCCAGACCCGCCCAAATTGAGCTATGTGAACAAATTAAACAGGTCTGACCCGAATGGCGCTTAGTTAAGCGACTTTTGGAATGTTCGATCATCTCCGAGAAGGAAGGGGTCAAGACGTAAAAAGTTATGCCTTACAGGGTCAGTCGTCTTGTAAAAGTGTATGGAGTACAACGGAATACAGTTTTTAAGACCTGACCCTTTTCTTTCGGAAGGCATCACTTTTCTACGGCATGACCCCGACTGGCGTCCATACTATATTCCTCTACAAACGCGCTTAACTAAGCGCCATTCAGGCCTGACCCCAACAGGCAAAATTCCTAATTCCTAATTCTCTTCCCCATCCGTGTAACTTGTCCTGCCGTAGCCCTTCGGCGAAGCGGGACCCGTGGTCCATCTCATCAACCTCTGTGCCATCACTCCATCACTCCATCACTCCATTACTCCATTCCTCCATCACTCCATCACTCCATCTTTCCTCTCCCCCTCTGTGTTCTTGTAGGTCTCCCAATCATGAATTTACCGGCTTTTGAGCGCTTTCGAGAATGGGTCCAAATCACTCGTCGCAGAAAGCGCTCGAAAAAGCCTTTGATCGTGCCAATGGTTATGGTTGAACGTGCCAGGAACCCCCTGCGAAGCGGTTGCTACCACCTCGCAGGGACTTCGCAAGAGATCAATCTGAGTTCCGAACTTACTTATGCTGAGTTCATCGCAGAGCGGAGATCCTGCGAAGTATCCTGGCTGAATATCAAACAGTTATCAGAGCCCCATGCTACGGCAGGTAAGCTCGCCTCTACAAGAGTGATATAAGCCATGGAAAATAAAAAATACCATTATATAGCCATCGACATCTCCAAGTCTGACTTGGAAGTGAGAACCCAAAATCACCGTTGCAGCTTAAGCAACAATCCCACCGGCTTTAAGGCCTTGGTTAAAATCGCCGGCCGGCAGGACCAACCCCTGGTGGTTTGCGAAGCAAGCGGTGGATACGAACGCCCTATGATGGATTATCTTCATCAAAAGCAAATAGCGGTGGTTCAGGTCAATCCCAGGCTCATCCGCAGCTACGCGCGCAGCGAAGGCCTCAAAGCCAAGACTGATCCCATAGATGCCTTGATGATTCTGGGTTTTGCCCAGGAGAAACGCTTGCAACCAGGCGCTGTCCCCGATCCCATCCGCCAAGAACTGGCCGCTTGGCTGGATCGAAGAAGTCACCTCACCGAGCAGTTGGCACGCGAGAAGAACCGCATCCAAAACAGTCCGAAGTGTATCAAAGGCGATATTGAGTGGATGATCAAACGCATAGAAAAACGCATAGAAGTTATTGATAATCGAATCCGAGACCTCGTGAAAAAGGATCACCAGCTCAGCCAAGAAGCCCGCCTGCTTCAATCGGTTTCCGGAGTCGGCCCAGTCACGGCCTGGACCCTGTTGGCCTACTTCAGTGAACTGGGAAAGCTCAAGCGCAATCAAATAGTCGCCCTCGCTGGTATAGCTCCCTACAATAGGGACACCGGCAGGTTCAAAGGCAAACGCAAGATTGAAGGGGGACGGGCCAAAGTCAGAAAATGCCTCTACATGGCAGCCCAGACTGCGGCCATCCATAATCCGGTCATTAAACCTTATGTGGAAGGATTAAGAGCCAGAGGTAAACCGTACAAATGCGCTATGGTTGCGGCCATGAGGAAGATGCTCATCCACCTTCATTTTCTTATGAAAAATCATCAATTAAGCCTTGCTTCGTGACACAGTTGCTCTGTGGTTAAACCCTAATTCAGGCCCCGACGGGACTCACCCTGTTTGTATGGTTCGAGGAGGTCCCAGTCGAACTCCACTCCGATTCCCGGTTGGCCCGGAGCAACTGCCCGGTGGTTATCCATCACGAGCGGCCGGGTGGTGTATTCATCTATGGGAAAACCATGGTACTCCAACCAACCGCCGTTGGGTTGGGCCGAAACCAGGCTCACCTGCAACTCGTGCATGCCGTGCGAACAAACCGGCAGTCCGTTTTGGCGCGCCATCTCGGCTACTTTCAACCAACCGGTAATGCCGCCACAATTGGAGGCGTCCGGCTGAATAAAAGACAACTTGGCTTGTTCTAAGGCATAGCCGAACTCATGGATGGTATGGAGGTTTTCCCCCATGGCCAAGGGTACCCCGGTGGCCTCGGCAATTTGGGCATACCCAAGGTAATCGTCCGGCAGGGTTGGCTCTTCAAACCAGTAAATATCGTAGGGTTCAAATCGCCGGGCACATTCAATGGCCTTGGCCACACTCATGGAATAATTGGCATCCACCATGAAGGTGATGTCATCCCCGATGTGCCTTCTCACGGCTTCGATGCGCTCCAAGTCTTCCTCCAGGTTGTCCCGGCCGATCTTGATCTTCACCGCCTTGAAACCCATATCCAGGAAACGTTGAAGGTTGTTCAACAGCTTGGATAGCGGAAAATTGAGATCGATGGCCCCGCCATAGGCCTTGCAATCATTTCCCTTCCCGCCGGCCATTTGCCAAAGTGGTTTCCCGGCCCTTCGGCAACGAATGTCCCATAGGGCAATGTCAATGGCCGAAATGGCAAAGGACGCGATTCCCCCGCGGCCGACGTAATGAACGTGCCATCCGCAAAAGTCGTTTATCCCTTCCACATCCGAACCATCCCTTCCCAACAAATCCGGAATCAAATCGTGGTCCAACATGGCCTTGATCGCCTGGCCACCCTTGCCCCCAGTATAGGTATAACCGGTACCCCGACTGCCGTCGTCCATTTCGACAGCGACGGTCACCAGTTCGAAATGGGTATGGGCGCCGTGTTTGGCGTCATGCACGGGTTCTTTTAACGGGACCCGGAATAATTGGGAGGCGATTTTGCCAATTTTACTCATGGCCTCTCTAATGCGGAAAATTTCTCAAGAAGCAGCAAAAATTGAACAATTCCCCCAACCCGAATAGTCAAATGTCACAAGCTGTCACTCTCCTTTTCCTGGTAAATTCAGGAGAACCAATGCGGAAAACCATTCGACCATGACTCTTTTTGGGAAGAAAAAATGGTTAATTCTCATCGAGTGCGGCTCGGGTCTTTCCGCATGCCAGGAAATATTCTTTAAGGAAAAGGGGGGGGATCAGGAGGACATGTGATTTTACTTCGGCGGGTTTAGCAACCTTTATGCTGCTGCTTACAACAATCGTGGCAGGTTCTGAGACCGACAACGGAGCCCGTCGAGGGTTTTATTTCGGCACGGATGTAGGAGTGTCCCTACCGGGCGATCTCGAGTCCACCCGCACCAATTTCGGCATTCCGACCATCTGCGATCAATGGTTGGAAGGGTTCACTTTCGACGACGACACAACAGTGCCCTACCCGCTGGACCAATGCAACCCCACGGCCTTGCCGGGAAGTCCGAATAGCTTTGATCTGGGCACAGGTTTTCTAGCGGGAGCCCATCTCGGCTATGCCTTCCGGAACTTTCGCATCGAAACCGAGTACTTCCTCCGCGCGCAAAGCGGGGAACGCTTGCCTCTATTGGTAATTGGCGATCCAAAACAGAAGGAGTTTGTCGAGCGAAGCGAAAAAATCAGTGACTTTCGTGCAAGTAGCTTTTTCGCAAACTTCTACTATGATTTTCACACCCCCAAATTGCCCAAGGTGATACCCTTCCTGGGGGTTGGGATCAGCCTCACCCAAACGACAATAGATTATTCGGCCGCATCCATAAGGACAAACGACAGGAACGAACTGATCAGACTGGGACGAAACCCCAATGCGGCCGGCACGGCATCTTTGGCCAACGAGTCATTGTCCGACAATTTGATTGGGTATCAGATTTTAGCCGGTCTGGATTATGCCTTCAGCAAACGGTTTTATGCGGGAATCAAATTGCGCTATGGGGATACCTTGGAAAATTTCCAGGACGGCGACAACGAGTGGAAGCCGTTGAGGGGCCACGGATCCACCGTGGGACCTCCGGGAGAACCGGGAGGAAATCTGCCTGTCCGTTATGAGATTTCAGCCGACGATTTGAACTTCTGGGGTATTTCACTGAGCCTGAAATACTTTTATTAGTGGCCCCGACTAAAAGAAGAACGGGATTACAAAAGGGCGAAATTAGAAAGAACCTTGGTCTAATTGGAGCTGGTCGATACTTCAATGCTAGGGCCCCCATGCCCATGTTCACCAGTCCAGCCGTTTGACTCCTTTGACCAAATCGAAGTGACGGTCGCGGCTGACCAACTGCATCCTGTATTGTCGAACCAACGCCGCTATCCAACAATCGTTTGCCGGTATGGGAGTTCCCGCTCGTTTCAGTTCATTGCGAATTCCAGCATAAAACGGAAGTGTATCCATGCCCGGGGTAAGCACTTGAGCCCTTTCAAGAAACAAATTTAACCAGCCTATGAGTTCTTCTTTCTTCCGGGATGCGCTAACCCCGTAATAATATTCGCCCAGACTGATCAACGTCACCGAAAGTCGGGGAGCGTGGCGAATCCTCTCGATCAATTCAGAATCCCTGGCCGCGAGGGCTGAAAGTGCGTTGGTGTCCAAAATCATTTCCACATGGCAGGATCAATGGATCGAAGGTCATCATTCTCCAGTACAATGTTCAACTCCTCGCATGCCTGCTTTGATAACCGAGGAAGTTTGTCCACCCATTCCTCAATACTTGTGGCGGAATCCTCATCCTCGTTCAAGGACCGCTCCAAGCTTTCCTCGACATATCGACTCAGTGGCTGGCCACGCAAAGCGGCACGGGCTTTTGCGCGACGAACCAGTTCATCGCTCAGAATCAAGGTTGTCTTCATTTTGCCATAATTACGGAATTTCCGTATAAATGTCAAGGAGCTGCCCCCTTCATTCATTCGATGTAAATCATTTGTAAAGTCCGGCGTATTGATTGATCCGAACTCTCCACTTTTCAGAAGTAAGGACGGCCGCCTGGTGGCCAGTCATCGCCGGAAGGCTTACCCTCATCCTCATCGGGCCAGGCTTCCAATGCTTTCTCCGGATTTCTCCAATTTGCGATTGCATGCCCTCTGTATTGGTTAATCACTCCATCTCCTGAATAGATGAGGAGTGTCCCATCGTTCCTTCCAGGATCGAGTCGCTTCCAGTAGTCAAGGCCTACAAGGAAAGACGGGTTTAATGTCTGTCCCGACTTAACCTCGATCGCTAGACGCGACAACCCTCGATCCAACAGAAAATCGATCTCATTTTTATGACTATCCCGCCAAAAGAAAAGGTTCGAAGGTTCAGCTTTGTTGAAATGTTTCCGCAAGCTCGACACACATTTTGTCGGCCACCCTTGGAACAATTTTGTGCATATTTCGGATTAAACTCCATTATCTGCACAGGTCAACCCCATTGAAGGACCACCCATTAGGATGACTTTTGAAACCATCGGAAAGACTATTCATGGGTACCGGATCAGTATCATCAAACACATTCCTGATATTTAACCGGACAGTAAAATCGAACTTTCTGTCACTCAGCGTACCACGGTAAGATACGAACATGCGGAAGTCCTTGCGACTCGGAGCAATAACCGGACTGTCTAGATCCGGGGCAGTGAAATTCGAGGGGGTAAGTGGAAAATCAGAGAAGAATGATTCCGAAGTACTCGTCCTGTAGCCAATAACAGGAGACTCACGGTAGCAGTAGTGCCCTCCAATGGATGTTCCTTTAACCCAAGTTCGTCAGAATCGGCAAAATAAAAAATTTCGGGTGTTGATTACCAATGATTTATAAAATTTAGCTGTTGATTTTCGGGACTACATCTGAAATTATTTTCGGCATATTGGGTAGCTCCAGACCCAGGTGAGCGAGCAATTCTGCCACCGATTTGTCGGGCAAATCGACCACTCTGAGTCGTAGTTCAGAGCCATCGCGCACGGGCAGGATCACGTCCATAGATTTTATGGTGCTGACCTCTTTAAGCAGTTGGCGGCTGCAGTCTCCCAGCCCTTTGCTTTTCATCCACATCTCCAGACTCCTGTTATGGGCCCCAAATCCCTATCATGTACTCGTGCTCACACTGGTGACCACTGCAGGAATTATGGCTGCTGCTATCACCGCCGCCTGACAGGCTTCAATGACCTCTTTGGTTGCCTTCCCAACTATTTCACCATTAATGATTTGCTGAATCCGTTTCTTGCGAGCCCGGACTTCCTTACGCCATTTCCTCAGGCTCCCAGCGGAGACCCCCAATTCACGGGCCACCTGCTTGAGGCTAATACTACTGTTCATATAGAGTTCAACGGCTTGGCGTTTGAACTCCTCATCATATCTGGGTGTTCTTTTCATGTCTGATATTCTCTCTCAGACTGTGCTTTCCGTGTCCGCAAAATCGGGGGAGATTCAACCAGTACAATGGTACGGGGGTTTAGCGTGTCATCATCAGTAAAAATCGCAGTGCGCATCCGTTCCACAATCTGCAATTCCGGAGTTGCGTTTACCTCTTTGTAGACCTTTCGGGTGAAGATGAATAACACATTACTCTCGTCTGCTTGGAGAATTCCTCGGGCGCAGAGCTGTTGTGCAACCTTGTGCTGTAGGTTTTTGATTTTGGCAAATTGAGAAACCCAGTTCCTCAAAGAGACGGGTTTCTTGGACTCGCGCATCTCCTTGAGGCACTCGTCCATAATCGGTTCACCGGTCAACTCTGTGTTTCGAAGTTGGACCAATTACTTTCGTGTACCATCTACTGAGATGTGGCGGTTGAGCAACAATTCCGCCAAAACTGCACCGGCAATTAGGTGCTTTGGATAGCTTGCCATACTGGTGCCTTTCTCATTGTGGAGTGCCAAAAGCGTAATCTCTTCGTGCAGGAATAACGGATTTGGATCATTCATTTGTAATGCGTGGCTCCCACCGTGACCCTGAACAGGCGGTCTTCGGCATCGTAGGCGTTGTCTTTGGTACCATAGTCGGTCATGTTATTAGTTCCTGGTGGAGAGAGCCCATAGGGCCATCGGAACCAGGAACAGGATTGAAGTGTTTTTTGGCAAACTCCCTTGGAGTTAGCAAGCCCAAGGATCAAGGTGGCTGATTGACGAGGTTGGCCGGTAGCTGACGGTTTTCAATGACGCGTCTTTGTTCACCTCACCTTGTTCCCTTTCATACTACCTGACCCCTTTGGCCCGGCCTATGGCCGTCGTTGTAGGTATCCGCGATTGATGACCTGTATGGAAATTGGGCAACCAGAAAAGAAGAAGGATGGATCGAGGATAATGTTAACCTTTAGCGTTTGACCCGAATGGCGCTTAGTTAAGCGCGTTTGTAGAGGAATATAGTATGGACGCCAGTCGGGGTCATGCCGTAGAAAAGTGATGCCTTACGGAAGAAAAGGGTCAGGTCCAAGACGACTGACCCTGTAAGGCATAACTTTTTCCGTCTTGACCCCTTCCTTCTCGGAGATGATCGAACATTCCAAAAGTCGCTTAACTAAGCGCCATTCCGTCTTGACCCCTTCCTTCTCGGAGATGATCGATACATTCCAAAAGTCGCTTAACTAAGTGTATTGGTAGAGATTAACTGCAAGAACTTTGGTCTTTACAAACACTGAGCAGGCGAAAGAAAATGCCCTCTTGGGCGCAAGCCCTGAAATGAAATTCAAAGCCATAGCTTTCTTAAGCGCCCTGCTGGTCCTCTTTTTGGCCGGGAAGCTTTATGTGGAAAGGGGAAACCCCGGGAATCAGGTTAGCTCACGGGAGAAAGTTGATTACAATTTTCACGTAAAACCGATTCTGGCCGATCGCTGTTATCAATGCCACGGTCCCGATGGGAATGCCCGTGAAGCAGACCTGAGACTGGATCTGGAAGAGGGGGCGTTTGGAGACCTGGGTGGTGGCCATTACCCCATTGTCGCCGGGAAGCCCGACGAAAGTGAACTGATATGGCGAATTTATTCGGAGAACGAGGATGATAGGATGCCACCCCCTGTATCCGGGCATTCCTTGACCATTTCTGAGAAAGATACCCTTAGAAAATGGATCGAGCAGGGAGCCGAGTGGAAGGAGCACTGGGCTTTTGAACCGCCACGGGTAGAAGCTTTATCTCTGACTGAGTTACAGAAGCAAGCCCACTACGAATGGGAAGCTGCCAATCCGATCGATCATTTTATTTTTCAAAATCTTGGGGAACAGGGCCTTGAGCCCTCTCCGGAAGCGGATAAGGAACACTTGATCCGCAGGATAAGTTTCGATCTCACTGGATTACCTCCCGATTTGGAGGCGATCGATGCTTTCTTAAATGATGATTCGCCTGACGCCTATGAAAAGCTGGTCCGTCGACTCCTGACGACGGACGAACACGCCGAACGCTTGGCTATGGAGTGGTTGGATGTGGCGCGTTACGGCGATACCCAGGGCATGCATGCCGATCGCGAACGCTATCACTGGCCCTGGCGAGATTGGATCATAAAAGCCTTCAAGGAAAATATGCCTTACGACGATTTCCTTACCTGGCAGATGGCGGGGGATTTATTGCCCGAAGCTACAATGGAGCAAAAACTTGCCACTGCCTTTCACCGCAATCACCCGGTTTCGGCTGAAGGCGGCATTATCGACGAAGAGTTCCGCGTCAAATACGTGCAGGATCGTACCAACACGACGGCAACGGCCTTGATGGGGCTTACCATGGAGTGCGCCGCCTGTCACGACCACAAGTTTGATCCCATTTCGCAGGAGGAATACTACCAGCTCTTTGCTTTCTTCAACAACCAGAAGGAGATTGGTATGGTAGCGGAAGGCGGAGGCTCCTCCGGGCCGGTTTTATTGCTGCCGGAACCCGAACGGGAAGAAGACTTGGCTGAACTATCTCAGCAGATTGATCAGACTCTTGGACAAATTGAAACGGCCGCTTCGACCATTGCGGCAGAAACGAACTTTTTGGAAACCGCTCGAAGGCAGCTTATCGAGCCGCCCGAGGCCGATGCCTTCTTTCCATTCGATGGTATTCGTCCGAAAGAAATCAAGGTGAAGGGAACCATCCACCGAGTAATCCGAAATACCCCAATTGATAAAATCGTAGATGACAACCCAGCTTCGGTTGCGTCCGGTGAACCGCAGGTGGTGGAAGGCAGAATTGGCAAAGCCCTCGACTTCGACCAAGAGTTTGATCTCGTTTTCCTTAGGGATGT
Organism: Opitutales bacterium; assembly: GCA_965218995.1. GTDB lineage: Bacteria > Verrucomicrobiota > Verrucomicrobiia > Opitutales > UBA2995 > JAABVD01. Next base: position 209,886 of record CBDCML010000003.1, on the reverse strand, counting down.
CGGCACTTTTGATGTGGACGAACCCTTCTCAGCCGGGGCCTGGATTCGCACCAACAAGGAGGGCGAAAACCAAAGCCTCATGGGAATTTCCGGCAATCTTACCAAAGAAGCCTGGAGAGGTTGGGATTTATTTTTGGATAATGAGAATCGGCCTTCCATTCGTTTAATTGGCTTCTGGCCCCACAATTATTTACAAGTTACGGGCGATGTCTCCATCCCTACAGGTGATTGGCGTCATGTCTTGTTTACTTACGATGGTTCTGGGCGGGCAGACGGAACGCACCTTTACGTAAACGGGAAAAAGGTGAAATCTTTCACCAACTACGACAAATTGTACCGAACCTTGGTCCATCCTTGGGAAGAACAGGAAGGCTGGAAACAGAAGCCGGCCATGGTGGGAAGAAGTGGTCGGTTTTATACCGGTGATAACGGAGTATTCAGTGGAGGTATTGACCAGATCAACCTATTCAACCGATACCTCACGGCCAGGGAAGTTGCGGCCCTCTATCAGCATGAATCGGGGGTGCCGATTGCCCCAGATAGTTTTACCGTAGAGGATTACGTCGAGCATGCGATGCACCGCACCCATACGGTTGCTCAGGATCTTATCAGGCAACTCAGGGATTTGACCGGCGAAAAACTGAAACTCCTGGAAGATGTTACTGAGATTATGGTCCTGGAAGAAATGCCGGAGGTCAGGAAAACGTTTGTTCTTTACCGTGGGCAGTACAATTCACCGACCGATGAGGTTGTGCCGGGTACTCCGCACAAATTGCTGCCCTTTAGCGAGGATTTGCCCAGAAATCGCCTTGGGCTGGCTCGTTGGCTGGTCGACCGAAAAAATCCACTCACGGCCCGGGTAGCGGTCAACCGCTACTGGCAAATGATTTTCGGCAGGGGCATAGTGGATACGCAGGAAGACTTCGGTAGGCAAGGCGCTCTTCCCAGTCATCCCAAGTTGCTGGACTGGCTCGCCGTTTATTTTATGGAATCGGGCTGGGATGTCCGGGAACTGCTGCAGACCATGGTCACTTCCAAAACCTATCGACAGACTTCTGCGGCGACGGCTGAACATTGGGAAAGAGACCCCGGGAATATTTATCTGGCTCGAGGGCCGAGCCGTCGCTTGTCCGCCGAAATGATTCGCGACAATGCCCTGAAAGCTAGCGGCCTATTAGTGCAAAAAGTCGGTGGGCCCAGCGTGAAGCCCTACCAACCCGCAGGTATTTGGATGAGGCCGGCCGACCGGGACTTCAAACAGGATTCAGGGGATAGCCTTTACCGAAGGAGCATGTATACTTATATCCGGCGGTCGACCCCACACCCGGCCATGATCGCCTTCAACGCGCCGAGTAGATCGGTCTGTACGGTTAAACGGGAAAGCACGACCACCCCGCTGCAGGCCTTAGTGCTTCTCAACGATCCTCAGTTTGTGGAATGTGCCAGAGTTCTAGCGCAAAGAATGCAGTTTGAAGGAGGGGGCAACGCTGAGAGTCAGGTCCGCTATGGTTTCCGGTTGCTGTGTGGCCGAAGTCCGGATGAGAACGAACTCCAACTCCTGCAAAAACAATTCCAGCTTGCCCTGGATAAGTACCGGTCCTATCCCGAGGCGGCCGAGGCCCTCCTGGGCGTGGGTGAGTATCCCTTTGATGAGTCGTTGGACAAAATTCAGACCGCCGCTTTGGCCATGGTAGCCAATACGGTCATGAACTTTGATGGAGCTTATATGAAACGTTGAGCTATGCCGTGAGCGAGTGTAATCGATATACAAAAATCCTCTCCCGCAGAGATTTCCTGACCCATTCCGCCATGGGTTTTGGGGCACTGGGCTTGGCCTCCTTGCTTAATCCTTCTCGATCCTATGCCTCCGATAGGCCACCTGCTTTGCACCACTTTGCTCCCCAGGCAAAACGGGTCATTTACCTCTTTCAAAACGGCGCTCCTTCGCAGCATGAATTGTTTGATTACAAACCCCTTTTGAAACAGATGGTTGGCCAGGAGTTACCCGAGTCTGTCCGAGGAGGACAACGATTAACCGGTATGACGGCCGGGCAGACCTCGTTACCTTTGGCTCCATCCATTTTCCCTTTTAAACAACACGGACAATCCGGCGCCTGGTTGAGTGATTTGTTACCCCATCATGCCAAGATTGCGGATGAAATATGCCTGATTAAGACGATGTATACGGAGGCCGTGAATCATGATCCGGCAGCGACCTTCATCCAAACCGGTTCGCAGTTTCCCGGGCGACCGGCCATTGGATCCTGGATTGACTACGGCTTGGGTAGTGAAAATGAAAATTTGCCGGCTTTTATCGTCCTGATTACAAAAACCCGTTTTGGCCAGCCGCTTTACTCCAGGCTTTGGGGAAATGGTTTTCTGCCCGCGAAGCATCAGGGTGTGGAGTTTCGGTCCGGAAGCGACCCCGTTCTTTATTTGAAAAATCCCGGAGGAGTCAGCCGGGAGGACCGTAGGGCCCAGTTGGATATTCTCACCGAGTTACAGAAGGGACAATCCCGACGCTTCAACAACCCGGAAATCGAGGGGCGGATCGCTCAGTACGAAATGGCTTTTCGCATGCAGACCTCCGTTCCTAATATTACCGATACCTCCGACGAACCGGAATACATTTACGATTTATATGGTCCGGATTCCAAAAAACCTGGAACTTTCGCCGCCAATTGTCTGCTGGCCCGAAGGCTGGCCGAGAAAGGGGTGCGGTTCATCCAATTATACCACCGTGGTTGGGATCAGCACGACGATTTACCGGAAGAAATCCAACGCCAGGCCAAGGACACCGATCAACCGACGGCTGCTTTGATTCTCGACCTGAAGCAGCGAGGACTGCTGGAGGACACGCTGGTGATCTGGGGAGGCGAGTTTGGCCGGACTACTTATTGCCAGGGAGAATTAACCGAAACCAATTACGGACGCGATCATCATCCCAAATGTTTCACCATCTGGATGGCTGGAGCGGGCGTCAAAAAAGGCTTCTCTTACGGGAAAACCGATGCGTTCAGCTACAACATCGTAGAAAACCCGGTTCACGTTCATGATTTCCAGGCCACGCTGATGCACTTGCTGGGCATCGACCATGAACGGTTAGTCTACAAATATCAGGGTAGACACTTCCGCCTCACCGACGTGCATGGACAAATTGTGGAGGATATCTTGGCCTAGCCAGGATATCTAACTACCAGGCAAACCCGCCCCTGCAATACCTTTGCAGGCTGCTTGCAGACGGGTTGCAGCGGACAGGCAGGTTACAATCAAAAACTCAAAACACTCAACAACCGGGACTCTCCCCTTCCCTTCATCCATACCAAACATCAAGGGCTGACCCGAATGGCGCTTAGTTAAGCGCGTTTGTAGAGGAATATAGTGTGGACGCCAGTCGGGGTCATGCCGTAGAAAAGTTATGCCTTCCGAAAGAAAAGGGTCAGGTCTTAAAAACTGTATTCCGTTGTACTCCATACACTTTTACAAGACGACTGACCCTGTAAGGCATAACTTTTTACGTCTTGACCCCTTCCTTCTCGGAGATGATCGAACATTCCAAAAGTCGCTTAACTAAGCGCCGTTCAGAACTGACCCCTTTTGCCTTCTAGTAAATCGCAACAATTCGCCCAACAAGCCATTTCACAATCGGACCTCGAGGCACTTGAGCGCGCTTGCCGAGTCAAGTCCCCGTGCGTAAAAATAGAATTGACTGTGATGGGACGATGAATACCCGCTTAAATATGGGAGGGGAAGTACATGGCGGAACGATCAGAGGGGAAAGGTGAAGTGCCAGACGCCTCCAAGGAGAACAATAAGGTGTCGAGTTCGGAGGCGGGCAGTGAAGCGTGCGACGGCCTCCAGATGGCGCCCGAGTTGATGCTCGACCTCGCGCGAAGGGCGGCGGAGCTTGTGGTGGAGCGGTTCGAGAGCCTGTCCGAGGGAGATGCCTGGGAGGGGGACTTCCGGCAGGAACTCGAAAACCGACTGATGGAGGCGCCGCCCGAGGACGGCCAGCCGGCAGCGGAGGTCCTGGAACGGGCCGCGCGCGAGATCCTCCCGATAGCGGCGCGGTTCGAGCACCCCCGTTTCTTCGGTTTTATCCCTTCGTCGTCCACCTGGCCCGGGGTGCTGGCCGACTTCATGGCTGCCGGGTATAACATCAACCAATGCACCTGGCTGCTCGCGAGCGGTCCGAGCCAGCTCGAGTTGGTGGTCATCAATTGGTTCCGGCGCTGGCTCGGTTATCCAGAGACCGCAGGCGGACTCTTTACAAGCGGGGGTTCGGCGGCCAGCCTCGACGCCCTGGTCGTGGCGCGGGAATTTGCGGGCCACCCCGAGCGCGCGACGGTGTACATGAGCGACCACAGCCACAGCGCCCTCACCCGTGCCGCGATGATCATCGGCGTTCGTCCGGAGTGCGTGCGCATAGTCCCAAGCGACGAACACTTCCGCTTGGACATGGAAGCGCTCGCACACACCGTGACCGACGACCGGGCAGCGGGGTTCAATCCCATCGTTGTGTGCGCAAACGCCGGAGCGACCGGCACCGGGGCCATTGACCCGCTTGAGGCGATGGCAGACTACTGCGAGGCAGAAGGCATCTGGCTGCACATAGTGAACCTCCCCCGATTTTGTGGACACGAACAGCGCAGTCTGAGAGAGATCATTAGACATGCCAAGAACCCACAGAACCTATGATGAGGAGTTCAAACGTCGAGCCGTTGAACTCTATTTGCACAGTAACAACAGCCTCAAGCAGGTGGCCCGTGAACTGGGGATTTCCGATGGGAGCCTCAGGAAGTGGCGCAAGGATCTCTTCGGGGACCCCTCCGACCAGCAGGGACTTTCCCGCCCCTTGAACGATCCCGAAGAGATGGCCCGCGAGATCCGTCGGCTAAACCGGGAAAACGCTTACCTGCGTCGCCAGCGAGAGATCTTAAAAAAAGCCGCGAGCATACTGGCCGAGGACCCGCAGCTGGGTATGCGCTGATCGATCAAATGCGGGCAATCTATAGAGTGGTTGAACTTTGTCAGGCGCTGGCTGTGAGCAGGAGTGGTTATTACCGATGGCACAGGGGTAAGGCGGGAGCGCGCCGCCGCCAAAATCGGCTCCTCCTGAGCGAAATCAAACGGATCCATGCCGACCGGCACACCCGCTGTTACGGTAGTCCTCGCATGAGCGTGGAGCTCAACCAGCGGGGTTTTCGCTGCTCGGTTAACCGGGTGGCCCGGCTGATGAAGCAAAATGCTCTAAAAGCCTGTAGGGGTAGCCCCTTCCGGCCCAAGACGACCCGGCAGGATCCCCGCAGCCTCCCAGCGCCCAACCGTCTGGCCGAGGCTCCGGACCCGACCGGGCCCGGCCAAATCATGGTCAGCGACATCACCTACATCCCCACTCGGCAAGGCTGGTTGTATCTAGCGGTCGTGATGGACCTCTTCGGCCGCGTAATTCAGGGCTACAAGGTGGCCGAGAGCCTGGCCTCCGGTCTGGTCGTTTCAGCCCTTCACCAGACCAGGAATCGAGTGGGAGGTTTTCACAAAGCCCTCTTTCATTCAGATCGTGGCTGCCAGTATACCAGTCACCAAGTGCGGCAGCAATTGAACGACTTTGGTTGGATTCAGAGCATGAGCGCGCTAGGATACTGTTACGACAACGCCGCTTGCGAGAGCTTCTTTGCCTCCCTCAAAAGCGAATGCTTTCCCCAAAACGGCGTGTTCGAATCCAAGCAGCAGGCCCGCCTGGCCATCTTCGATTACCTCGAGACTTTTTATAACAAACGTCGAAGGCACAGCACCCTGGGATACCTTTCACCAGAAGCATTTCTTCAAAAACACTTCCAAAATCAAAACCATAACCTAACATGAACATACGCTACGCTGTTCGTGTCCACAAAATCGGGGGAAGACCATAGACGCCGCGTACGGTGGCTTCGCCATGGTGACCGAGAGGGGCAGAAGGCTCTTGTGCGGGATCGAGCGCGCCGATTCGATTGTACTGGACGCGCACAAATGGTTCTTCCAACCGTTCGAGGCGGGGTGCCTGCTGGTCAAGGACGGGAGCACGCTCGAGAACGCATTTGCAGTCCAGCCCGACATCCTCCAGGACACGGTGTGGGGCGCGAACCACCCGAACTTCTCGAATCGGGGCCTGCAGCTCAGCCGCTCGTTTCGGGCCTTGAAGGTCTGGATGTCGGTCCAGACATTCGGGATGGCCGCGTTTCGACTGGCCGTATCGAAGGGGATGGAGCTGGCCGCCCGGGCCGAGCAGCACGTCCGGGCGAGCGCGGTCCTGGAGCTCATGAACCCCGCGTCGCTGGGAGTCGTGTGCTTCAGGGTCAATTCCGCGGAAACCGACGGCGATGAGAAAACTCTGGAAGAGATCAACCGGATTGTACTCGCCCGCATCTTCTGGGAAGAGCCCGCGTTGATGTCTTCGACGCTTCTCCGGGGGAAATTCTCATTCAGGCTCTGCATCCTCAACCACACCACGACCTGGGACGACGTGCGCGAGACCCTGGAGGCCATCGAGCGGTTTGGAAGCGAGACATTATCTGCACAAGCTGAGATTTGAACGGAAGAAGTAGTTATCGCTGGCCAGTGCCGAACCGCGCGCCGCCTATGCGGGGGGAGAAGTCGAGTCTTCCGCGCTGACGAATCGTCGTCGCCCACCAGTTGGAAAGAGAAGGATCAGGCGATGCACCCGGCTGCGATCTGATTCAACACGGACTCGGCGCAGTGGCCTTTCAGATCGGCGGGATCGAATTCGGTATGAACCGGAGACATCGGTAACAGATAGACCGGAGACATCCGCCTTCACCCGTTACGGCGAGACGCAGTAGGTTACAGTCAAACTGGGCATCATGCCCTGGAAAACTGTAGACCTAATGGACCAAAAACTGAGATTCGTGCACCTGGCCAAGAGTGGACGATTTACCATAACAGAGCTATGTCATGACTTCGCAATCAGCCGCAAGACCGGTCATAAGTAACTGCGTCGCTACGAGCAGCATGGAGCCCTACCGCCTACATCGCCCCTCATCGAACCGAGTATACAGATTTCCCGTTGACGGCTCTCCTGCAAACTTCACCGTTAGGCTATCGAGGTTCGAGGTCGTTTCGCGGTGATTTACACCCGTCCATGCGGTCAAACAAGGTGTAGAAACGAATCTTCCTCTCGTTCTTCGCTTTGCGGTAAAGCTCCCATCACAAAGGATTGAGCGATTGGCTGACTTCCCGGCCATGGGTTTTGGCCCTGGCCCGGTGGTCAGCTTTACCGTAGAGGAGAGTTTTGCTCTCAAGCGGACTCCTTCCTTTTGATAGTAGCATGTTTACAGTAGGGTCCCTTTGCTCCACGGACTTTCACCCGCTTCCTCGCTACTATGGACCCCTCTGCGACCTCACTCCGGCCGATGGCATGGTTATGCTTTCCCATGCTTCGTTGTCCACCGCCCGACCGAGGGCGACACGACACCGGGGAGGCGTCCCGGTTAGCTCTGGTTCTCTTTCGGTGTGGTCTTCCCCCGATTTTGTGGACACGAACAGCGTAGCGTATGTTCATGTTAGGTTATGGTTTTGATTTTGGAAGTGTTTTTGAAGAAATGCTTCTGGTGAAAGGTATCCCAGGGTGCTGTGCCTTCGACGTTTGTTATAAAAAGTCTCGAGGTAATCGAAGATGGCCAGGCGGGCCTGCTGCTTGGATTCGAACACGCCGTTTTGGGGAAAGCATTCGCTTTTGAGGGAGGCAAAGAAGCTCTCGCAAGCGGCGTTGTCGTAACAGTATCCTAGCGCGCTCATGCTCTGAATCCAACCAAAGTCGTTCAATTGCTGCCGCACTTGGTGACTGGTATACTGGCAGCCACGATCTGAATGAAAGAGGGCTTTGTGAAAACCTCCCACTCGATTCCTGGTCTGGTGAAGGGCTGAAACGACCAGACCGGAGGCCAGGCTCTCGGCCACCTTGTAGCCCTGAATTACGCGGCCGAAGAGGTCCATCACGACCGCTAGATACAACCAGCCTTGCCGAGTGGGGATGTAGGTGATGTCGCTGACCATGATTTGGCCGGGCCCGGTCGGGTCCGGAGCCTCGGCCAGACGGTTGGGCGCTGGGAGGCTGCGGGGATCCTGCCGGGTCGTCTTGGGCCGGAAGGGGCTACCCCTACAGGCTTTTAGAGCATTTTGCTTCATCAGCCGGGCCACCCGGTTAACCGAGCAGCGAAAACCCCGCTGGTTGAGCTCCACGCTCATGCGAGGACTACCGTAACAGCGGGTGTGCCGGTCGGCATGGATCCGTTTGATTTCGCTCAGGAGGAGCCGATTTTGGCGGCGGCGCGCTCCCGCCTTACCCCTGTGCCATCGGTAATAACCACTCCTGCTCACAGCCAGCGCCTGACAAAGTTCAACCACTCTATAGATTGCCCGCATTTGATCGATCAGCGCATACCCAGCTGCGGGTCCTCGGCCAGTATGCTCGCGGCTTTTTTTAAGATCTCTCGCTGGCGACGCAGGTAAGCGTTTTCCCGGTTTAGCCGACGGATCTCGCGGGCCATCTCTTCGGGATCGTTCAAGGGGCGGGAAAGTCCCTGCTGGTCGGAGGGGTCCCCGAAGAGATCCTTGCGCCACTTCCTGAGGCTCCCATCGGAAATCCCCAGTTCACGGGCCACCTGCTTGAGGCTGTTGTTACTGTGCAAATAGAGTTCAACGGCTCGACGTTTGAACTCCTCATCATAGGTTCTGTGGGTTCTTGGCATGTCTAATGATCTCTCTCAGACTGCGCTGTTCGTGTCCACAAAATCGGGGGAGGTTCAGTGCGCGCTTTCATCAGTCACCCCGCCCAGCTCCTCAACTGCACTTGACCGTTGCTTCGTTGAGAGTTGCAGGCTTCGCCATATCCGGGAGGTTGGCCGCTGGGGGTTGTAGTGTAACGAGGCCGAATCATGTTCGCTTGCGCTAAGGCTCGCACCTTCGCGATCAGGAGGGTTCCATCCCCCTTCGCCCGCCACAGGGGCGGACCGCTTCGTTTCGCGTGCTTTGTCGCCGCCACACGCCGAGGCGTCACTACATGTTGAACGGTCTATTGACATGGATCATACTTTACAATGAGCTAGAGAACCGGCCAGAGCCGGCATAACCGGATTACACGGATGGGGGAGAAAGGCACAGAGGTCCAAAGGAAAAAGTTGCTGAGGCATGAATTTCCAAAGTAAAACATGGATGCACAGGATGGGGAAGGGGCTCTCGCAAAGGCGCCGAGAGCGCAGAGGCATCCGCTTCCGCCCTAGGGCTACGGCAGGACAGGTCCGGCTGTGCCGGAACAGGATCGCTGTCGCGAAGAGGAGATTTAAGAACCGCTTCCTGCCAGACGGCTCAGGTACCCGCTACTGCCGAAACCTCCACAACGTCGGAGGTAGCCTGGGGGTCCGGCTGCTAACTCAACTCTCCGCATCGACCTATCGGCATGATTTTCGACCATAAGGATGAGTTAAATAAACGGATTTACCACCGTTACACCTCCATAGTTTTGACCTGCATTCAAGTCTTCCGAGAGCACGGTCGCACATTTGGATAACCGGGCAGCTTCAATAATGGCCGCATCCCAATAGGATAGTTGCCATCGTTCTTTGGCTATCAGTACGGCGTCGAGCAATCGGACCGTTATTTCCTGGATGGAAAACCGCTTCCAACTTTCGATAAGGGCAAGGGCTTCATCGTGGTGGAGAGCATCCGGGCGGGAGGAACGCGTGGCCTGGGTATAAAACTCTTGCAACACCTGAACCGAGACAAACAAATCGTTGGCCTCCAATATCCGGGTGGCAATGGCTTGCTTATCGGCCTCGTCCGGGTCCGTGCTTACACGATACAACAAAACATTTGTATCAACCAAGGGCGTTACGCTCATGAATTTGTTCGCGGCTCAGCCGGTTCGATGCTGAAAATCCACCTCCTACAGTTTCGTAATATGTTATCAATAAAACAGCCATGCGGACTATTGTTTAAGATACCTGAGGAGTTACGGAAAAATTATGAAAGACATAAAAAAACAACTGGAGTATAAGGTCGAACCCAAGGACGGGATGGAGCTACCCGGCGATGCACAAATCCTTACGCGGGATGAGGAAAAGGCCTTAGGGTTTCAACCGCCGTCCGCAACAGCCGGACGGGAGTGGGACCGGATCAAGCCCGCATTTCTCACAAATCTTCTACTGCGCTCCGGGGAGTGAAGCGTCCCGGGGCAGGACGAAAACCCAAGGGAGATGTGCGCATGCAGATTCTCGTCAGTAAAGCCATCAGGGACAAAATTAGACGAAAGGCAAAAAAACGTGGAGTATCCATGTCGGCAGTCGTATCCGACGCATTTAACGAAGAAGACGTCCAGGCTATTTGAGATTGCTCTTCCTGCCCATAAAATGAAAATCACATCCATGCAACCTACCAGACCCAGCCGACGACGATTTATTCAATGGGCAACCGCGGCGGGGGCCGCCTCCTTGCTTCCCGGGTTGTCTCGGGCCGCAGATTACGCCAAAACCACTTCCCATTCCCTGGCCGGAAGGCTCTATAAGACCCTGAAGATCAAGATGATCAAGGTGGAGGGAACCCTGACGGATAAGTTCATGGCGGCCAAGGAGGCGGGTTTCATGGGGGTTGAAATGAATTCACCCTGTATGGAGGTTGAACCCACCCGCCGCGCCATAAGGGAATCGGGAATTCCGGTGGATGGAACCGTTTGCAGCACGCATTGGAAGATCCGCCATTCCAGTCCGGATCCCGCTATCCGAGCTCAGGCTTTGCAGGATCTAAAGACGGCCTTGCGTGACACCCGCGCCGTGGGTGGCCACACCGTTCTTCTGGTGCCCGGCAAGGGGGAAGATGGGCCGGAAGACGTCATCTGGGAACGATCGGTCGAAAACATCAAAAAAGCCCTTCCCCTTGCGGCCGAGTTGGGGGTCGCCATTGTCATCGAGAATGTTTGGAACCAGTTCCTTTACGACCACCAGGGCGGCCCGGATCAAACCGCCGCAAAACATGCCCGCTATGTGGACGCCTTTAATTCCCCATGGGTGGGCATGCAGTTCGATATCGGCAACCATTGGAAATACGGCGCCACAGGGGATTGGATTCGCACCCTGGGCAAGCGCATCATCAAGCTCGACGTCAAAGGCTTTTCTCGAAAAACAGGAAAGTTTACTCCCATTGGAGAAGGTGACCTGGACTTTGCCGACGTGCGCAAGGCCCTGCGCGAAATCAACTATTACGGATGGGTTGCGGCCGAGGTAAAGGGCGGTGATCTGGCAGCCCTCAAGACCATCTCAAATCAGATGGACCGCGTATTTGGGCTTTAGGGAATGGAGAGACAAATAACGTATTAACGGAGTTGGCTAGGTAGGCCCATGGGAATCATCATCGACGTCATACTTCCGCTCGCACTGGCCTTCATCATGTTCAGTCTTGGGCTCGGGCTCACTTTCGACGATTTCGCTCGCGTGGTGCGCCGGCCTCGCGACTTCGCGGTAGGCGCCCTTTCGCAGATCATCGTGTTGCCGACGGTGGCCTTCATCCTGGCCAGCCTCTGGCCGATGGCGCCCGAACTGGCCCTAGGCCTGATGATCATCGCCGCTGCCCCGGGAGGTGTGACCTCCAATATACTGACGGCGTTCGGGCGGGGCGACGTGGCGCTGTCGATTTCTCTGACCGCGGTGATCAGCCTGTTGAGCGTGGTGACCATCCCGCTTATCGTGGTTTTCTCCTATGGCCATTTTATGGGCGAGTCGATGGAGAAGGAAATTTCGGTAGCCGGCACCGCGATCAGCGTATTCCTGATCGTCGCAGTACCGGTATTGCTCGGTTTATTGGTCCGCCGCTTCGCGGAGGGCTTGGTGCAACGGGTGGAAAGGCCAGCCAACAGGATAGCTGCGGCGCTCTTCGTCCTGGTGCTTGCGGGCGCTATTGTCGCGGAACGCTCCAACCTGGTGGCCTATTTCGCCCAAACCGGTCTGGTCACCCTGGTTCTCAACCTGCTGATGATGGTAATCGCCTGGCTCCTGGCCCATAGTTTCGCTACCGGACCGAGGCAGAAGGTTGCCATAGCGATCGAATGCGGGCTGCAGAACGGAACGCTCGCCATCGCGGTGGCGGTGCTGCTGTTCGGCGGCGGGCTCGCCACGGTACCCGCCGCGACTTACAGCCTGATCATGTTCGGCACGGGGCTGGTCTACGTCGCCTTGCTGCGCCGTGGGCGAACCTGAAAAATCATAATTGCTCCGCGTGTTCGGAGGGTGGTCCGGATTTGCTCTCGCCAAGTTCGCGAATTAGGAATTTTCGATTAACCGGGTGTTGGCATGAGGATTGAAAACATGCCTGGTCAATGACTTTATCCTTCTTTCTCCAACTCTGTGCTCTCGGTGTCCTCTGTGGTTAAAAAAAATCCACTTCAAACATCTCTGTGCCTTTTGTGGCCAACCATTCCTCCACATCCTGTCCGCTATTTTCTCTTTGAAGCGGGTTGGAAAACCCGCTCTCCGTTCTGAGCCTCAGCATGAGTCAATTCCTCATCTCACCTTCATCCTCATTCGCCTCCGACATCCTCTGGCCCGGTTGGTTGGCTCCCTCTGGTCGTGATCGTGATCTCTCACCCAATTCCTAATTCCTAATTCTTAATTCTCTTCCTAATCCGTGCTCATCCGTGTAATCCGTGGTTAATTCCCAATTCTTCCTCATGCAGGTCAATACGGGAACATGGCCTCCTCGATGGTCATGCCGCGCACTTCGATCCGGTCCAGGTCGGCGGTTCCCAAACCGGCTTGCTCGGCCATAAGAATGTGATTGTCACATTTTTCGAACGGCCATGAACCGCGCTCGGCTCGCGGATTGTCGTAACCCATGCAAGCCATTCCCACCGCGTCGGTTGAAACCGGGTTGAAGCCGGCTATCATGATACCAGGCGCGGTAAACTGGTTCAGGCTGTCCTTGAGACCCGGACCCGGATTTTCCGCCCCGCTCATGGCGGTTATTCCATCGATTATTCCAAGATGAATGGGCCGGGCCAGATTGATATCCCTGATGATATGGGGGACGGTGTATCCGGAATCTCCATTCTTTCTTTGTTCCGGTTTTATACCGGGAAGCTCGAGATGATCGTATTTGGGCAGGAAATGAAGGGGCACGCGGCCTTGCAGGGCTCGCTCGTTTCCGGCCTCTCCTCCATAGAGCGAATTCGGAGTTATGCCGAAGAGGTTTTTCATGGTCAGGGTAACCCCGGCAGTTATGTGGTCCTTGAGCTTGCACAAGGAAATGAGGACATCGGTTTCCTCGTAGGAGTGATTCAATTCAAAGTGGGAGAAGATATGGCCGCCATCCGGCACTTTTAGATGAGAATAGCGTTTTCCAAGGCCCAGGTTTCGGGTGTTTTCAAACTCCACCTTTTTGCCGGCCGCCTTGAAGCCCCGGATGTCCCACTTTCCCCGAGCCAGGGTTTCTTCCAGGGTTTCATTGCGGATGGTCGATTCGACAAATCGAACCCGTTTGGCACCGGCTTCGAAGAGCAATTGCAGCAGGGCAAGGGCCGTATCCGGATGGGTCATGAAGGTTTCCCCAACCGGTCGGCCCAGGTAGTAATTGAAATTGGTGGTGGTCATGTTGAGTTTTACAGTGACCGTTTTGTTGCTCACCAACCGTTTGATTCCGCCGAGGAGCCCGAGCATTTTTCTCATGGCGGGGTAGACCCCTGAGCCGTAATTGTAGCAGGGAACGATGGCTACCTGGGCGTTAGCCAGGGATGGGACAGCCTGGGCCGAGAATAAGGATGTAAGGGGGCGGGCAAACTCACCACTGGCCCGGTGCATCAGGCACGGCATGCCGGCCAATGCTCCCGCACTCAAATTGAAAAACTTTCTTCTACTTATTTTCCTACATTTCATGGCGACTCCGAAGAATCGAATAAAAGTTAAGGGAAGGCGGGGAATGGGGTCAAACGTGAATGGGGTATGGGTATATTGCGCCAGCCGCGTGGAAAAAGGGGTCAGGCATTGATTTTCAACATGGGGACATGTCAAAAATCAACGTCAGACCCCGAGGCGTGCATGGTTTGGCAGGCAAGGGGTCGGGTCTGAAATCCTATATTGACATACACGATTTACAGGCCTGACCCTCAATCAGCTTGTGATTCCAACCTGAATAATCATAAAATCTTCAGGTTGGAATTCTTCGATTCAAAATGATCCCAAAGGCAGGCATGACATCAGTATGGCTAATCGTGATGCCTTTGCTTCCGTTTTCGGGGACCGCCAAGGAGACCATTCCCGCACCCGATTTTGCCAAGGAAGTAGCCCCCATTCTCGAGGCCAAGTGCCTTGGCTGTCATAACCCAAATCTGCTGAAAGGTGATTTTTCCATGGCCACCCGGGAGGATATCATGGCAGGGGGAGAGGATTATCTCGTACCCGGGGACGCGGATGAAAGCATGCTTTATTGGATCACCCTACCCTTTCAACCTGGGGAGCGTCCGGAAATGCCCAAGGAGGGGGATCCTCTGACCCGAAAAGAAAGCGGGCTATTGGCACGATGGATCGATGCCGGAGCGGTGTGGCCCGAGGGAATGGTCCTGAAAGAAGCCTCCAAAGCGGGCAAGTCCTGGTGGGCGTATCAACCCATTGAGGAACCCGGGAAGGATTCGATTGATGCCTATGTCGAGGCAAAGTTATCCGAGCACGGCCTGACCATGAATACCGAGGCCGACCGGCGCAGCCTTATTCGCCGGGCCACCTATGATTTGACCGGCCAGCCTCCCAGTCCCGGGGAAGTAACGGCTTTTGCAAATGACCCCGATCCCCTGGCCTACGAGAAGTTGATCGACCGCTTGCTGGCCTCCTCTCATTATGGCGAACGTTGGGGACGGCACTGGTTGGACGTGGTGCGCTTCGGGGAAAGTGTGGGATTCGAGCAAAACTGGATTATCAACGATCTCTGGCCCTTCAGGGACTACGTGATACGGTCCATAAATGAGGATAAGCCTTTCGATCTCCTTATCCGGGAGCATATCGCAGGTGATGTCTTTGGGAGAGGTCAACCGGAAGTTGCGATTGGCAGCGCATTCCTTGTGGCTGGGCCCTACGACAGCGTAACTAATCAGGACGAGGATCAGAAGGCGCAGATACGGGCTAACACCATCGACGAAATGATCAATGCCACCGGCGGAGCTTTCCTGGGAATGACTTTGGGTTGTGCCCGCTGCCACGACCACAAGTTCGATCCCATCAGTCAGCAGGATTATTACCAACTCTATGCCACCTTTGCCGGGGTTAGGCATGGCGCTGTTCCCTGGGCTACAGAAGAAGCGCAAAGGAAGCGTGCTGCCATTCTTGAACCTTTAAATCGGAAAAAGGCAGCCTTGGAGAAAAATTTGGAAGAACTGAGCGAATCGGTTTTTGAGCGTTCCAAGGACCGCTTGGCTGATTACGCAGCCCAATGGGTGCGGCCCCCCACAAACCGAACCGGAACAGGGGATACCTTTCCACCCGTCACGGCGAAAATGGTTCGGCTGGTTTGTGAGTCACAAGACCTCCATCTGGGTTCCAAAGTGGGCTGGAGAATCGATGAATTCGAAGTCTGGAGCGCTGGAAATAATCCTCGCAATGTCGCCTTGGCCAGCAAGGGAGGGATTGCCAGTGGGAAAGCCCGCGCCATCGAAGACTTTCCCGGAGCCTATGGGACGCGCCATGTCAACGACGGCAAGATCGATCATCGTTTCATAGCCACAGGAGATACATTGACCATAACGTTGGCGGAACCAACCGAGATTGACCGCGTCTTTTTCTCCAGCGCCCAGGCAGAACAGGCTCCCGATTTATTCAAATTCGCCTTCGTCGCCGAATACCGCATCGAAACCTCCCTTGATGGTAAAACCTGGAAAGAAATCGCACACGGCCGGGATCGTCAACCGGTTGAGAGAAAGCCTTTTAACCCGGCCCGGCCGGATCCGCCCAATGAGCCGACTCATCTCCAGTACCGGTTGATGGAACTGGGAATGACCGGGGAAGAGGCTGGAAGGAAACGGCAATTACAGAAGGATCTTAAATTCATTAATGAGGAAATCAAATCCGTGCCGGCTTTGCCGGTTGCCTGGATGGGACTTCGAAACGAAGAGGATGCGGCAGGACCCTTTCACGTTTTCCTGGGCGGGAGTCCTCAAAGACGAGGTTCCGAAGTGGCGCCTGCCAGCCTTTCCACCTTCAGCGAGGTGGTTCCCGGTTATCAACTCCCGGCCAATTCCGGGGAAGCCCAACGCAGGGTTCATCTGGCTGAGTGGATTACCCATCCGGCCAATCCCCTGACCCCGCGGGTGTTGGCCAATCGGCTCTGGCATTATCATTTCGGCTCTGGAATCGTGGATACCCCCAATGACTTCGGCTACATGGGAGGGCGGCCCACCCACCCCGAACTTCTCGACTTTTTGGCTCACAGACTGGTGAACAACCATTGGCAGTTGAAAGCCCTCCATAAAATGATCATGACCTCCCGCGTTTATCGTCAATCGACCGATTGGAAAAGGGATGCTGCAGCTCTGGACGGGGATAACCGGCTGTTGTGGCGCTTCCCTCCCCGGCGCCTCTCCGCCGAGGAAATCCGGGATACCCTTCTCGCCATTACCGGGAAGTTGGATACCGCCATGGGAGGCCCGGGGTTTCGGCTTTATCATTACATGCGGGACAACGTCTCCACCTACCGCCCACTGGACCTACATGGACCAGAAACCTATAGACGGGCAGTGTATCACCAGAATGCTCGGGCCTCGGTAGTGGATTTGATGACCGATTTTGACCAAGCCGATTGTACACTTTCCACCCCGCGCCGGGTCAATACGACAACCCCATTGCAGGCCCTCACCATGTTGAACCACAGTTTCACAATCGATATGTCGAAAGCTCTGGCGGAAAGAGCGGAGCAGGCTGGTAGTGATGTCGCGGACAGGATTGGGCGCATCTTTGAACTGGCCTATCAGCGTTCGCCTGATAAGGAGGAACTCGAACTGTGCGAAACGGTAACCCAAGATCATGGATTGCCGGCTCTCTGCCGGGCCATTATCAACTCCAATGAATTGCTTTACCTGGACTGACTTATGGACCCTTCCCTGAACGAATACTCCAGGCGTCGCTTTTTGGGAAACGTGACCACGGGTCTGATGGGAGTCGGGCTGAGCCATCTGCTCGGAATGGATTCCCTTCGAGGCCAGCAAAAGTGGCGGCCGGAAGCTGGATTGACGCATATGAAACCCCGGGCAAAACGGATTTTGCAGATTTTTTGTCCTGGAGCGGCCTCGCATGTGGATTTGTGGGAGCATAAACCCATGTTGGAGAAATACGACGGGCAACCCCTCCCCGGCGAAGAGGATTTCGTGTCCTTCCAGGGAAAAAACGGGCCTCTCATGCGCAGTCCCTGGGATTTTAAACCGGCCGGAGATAGTGGGAAGATGATTTCGGCCATGTTACCCCAAATGGCAAGGCACGTGGACGATATCGCTTTCTTTCATGGCATGCAGTCGAAAACGAACACTCACGGTCCCGGCTGTGTGTTTGTGAATACCGGCCATCCCACAGAAGGATTTCCCAGCGCCGGGGCCTGGATCAGTTATGCCCTGGGAAGCATGACCGAGGACCTTCCCACCTACGTGGCCATTCCCGACATCCGAGGGGAGCCCCCCAATGGAAAAGCCAATTGGAGCAACGGCTTTCTACCGGCAAAGCACCAGGCCATCGTTATGGCCGCCCATAAGCCGGTTCGCAACCTGCAACGGCCGGAAGAGGTGGGCCGACAGGAGGAGCAGGATACCCGTGAGCTCCTGCGCTTCCTCAACAAAAGGCACGCCTCCTTGCGCCCGGAGGAAACGGAACTTCGAGCCCGCATGAGCGCTTATGAACTCGCCGGCCGCATGCAAGTGTCAGCGCCTCAGGTCACCGATTTCAAGAGCGAGCCCCAGCACGTTCACCAACTTTACGGCAGCGATTCGCCAAATGAGTTGAAAGCGGCCTATGCCCGAAACTGTATTCTTGCCCGACGGCTCCTTGAACGCGGAGTTCGTTACGTGAACCTGTACTGTGCCTCGCGGGCCAGCGGAGTGGACGGACTGCTCAACTGGGATGCTCATAAAACATTGCAAGCCGACTACGAAAGACATTTCCCCATTTTTGATCAGCCGACCGCCGCCTTGCTGACCGATCTCAAACAGCGCGGCATGATGGAGGAAACCCTGGTGCTTTGGACGACAGAATTCGGTCGCATGCCGACCCGCCAGCATGGAACTATCGGACGGGACCACAATCCCGACGGCTTTACCCTCTGGATGATGGGAGGGGGGGTAAAAGGCGGCGTGAGCTATGGCGCTACGGACGACTTTGGGCGCCGAGCTGAAGTAAATCCCACAACCATCTGGGAATTCTACTCCACCGTGCTGCACATACTCGGGCTCGATTATCAACAACTATCCTGGTACCACAGCGGCCTCGACCGGCGACTAACCGATGTGCACGGCCACGTCATCAAAGAAGTCCTGATTTAAAGGAAGAAGGGGAGAAGCCTAAAAGGAGATTAACTACCGAGGGCACAGAGAACACAGAGGAGAAGAGAGGATTTGAGGGGGAGGAAATGGCGGATTACGGAATTAAATCCGAGATAGACTGGATATTGGGGAAGGAGTATCTGGAAATAGTGGAAAAGGGGTCGAAGGGATCTGTGTTCTCTGAGGTTAATTTTCTGTGTCCTCGGTGGTGAAAAAGATTAAAACGCCAAAAAGAACGGGGTTGTTTGGTTCCCTTTTTTTTCTCTGCCTCCTTTCGGTGGGGGCCCTGGGGCTGTGGTTTTGCCAGGGGCCGGGAGGGTCGGTCGAGGAGGACCGGCCACCCTCGGGAGAGGCTGCCTCAGCGCCAGGATTTGAGAAGGAGGTTCTAACAAGGGAAGCCGATTTTCAATCCGAAATGCAAATGGAAAGCTCCATCGATGCCTTTGAGGATTGGATGGAGCGGTATTTCAATGCGGGTCCCGAGGAAAGGGATCAATTGGTAGAGGAGGGCCTCGCCCTGGCCCAACGGCGCAGGATAGAATTGAAATCCCTCATTCAGGAGGATCCGGAAGCGGCCCTGGCCACGGCCATACCCTATGATCTCCGCCGGGAGTTGCCGTCGGCCATCATCGCACACCTCGAAACCCCGGTGAGCGACTATGCTTCCTATGAGATGTTGGTCTATTGCCTCGGCCCGGACCATAGTGACGGAGGCTACGAGCGGCTGGCCGCCATAGGGGAATCGCGATACGAGGTTTTTACCTACGGCAGACGGCTGAATGTGACGACCAAGGAACGGCTCTCGCTTCACGGCATGGCCATCGACGAAATCTTGGCCATGGGGGAGGATCCGATTCGGGTGCTTTCGGAGGCGGAGCGCCTGGACCGGGGCTTCAGTTCCTCAAGGGTGGTTGCCGTGGGCAATGATTATTATGAATGGGCTGACGCGGCGGCGCTGAATCGGCTGCGCCAATTGCTTCGGCAGGATGAAGGGGCCCTAGGCCCCAGACCGGGTCGCCTGCATTGGGATTTGCGCCGGGGTGAGGTAGAGGGGGTGATCCTTTTGTTGACCGAGGATACCGTTGGCTTGCCTAGGGAGGTTGAGTATCCGGAGTTGCATTCGCCCCACACCGAGGGGTCCAAAACCATGCTCTATATTCGGGCACGCTTTTCCGACCAGGAAGCGGATTATGAACCCATTGAATTGGCCCCCCTCAAAGAGCGGCAAGCGGGTTGCGAGGCTTTCTGGCATGAAAACTCCTACGGCAAGTCTTCCCTGACCACCACCTTTACCGACACCATAACCCTGCCCAATCCCGCCAGCTATTACGCGGATCTGGAATCGGACCAACTGAAAACTCTTTTCGAGGATGCCCTGCCCCTGGCAAGAGCGGAGGGACGGGACAAGGGTCAGGACTGGAACGCGGCCAACTACGATTTTTACACGATGATCACGACCGGTGGAGACTGGGGCTATGGCGGAAAAGCTTTCCTTGGTGGCCGCGGTTCTCACCTCAACGGGGCAGGGGCTTCCAGGGTCCGGACCGCTTCCCACGAATTCGGGCATAACCTGGGCCTGCGTCACGCCAATTATTGGTTCACCGATTCCACCTCGCCCATCGGACGCGACTCCATTCCCGACGGTTATGTGGGGGAGGAAGAGGGGGATGAGTGGATCGAATACGGTCACAGATTTTCCGTCATGAGCGGTCAGCGTGGAAGCGGGGATTTGAACGAAGGAAGGGGCCATTACACTACGGGCGAAAAAGTGGAATTGGATTGGCTGGTTTCAAGCGATGGCGATTGGGTGAGCGTAAACCAAACGATAGCCACTCCCATCCGGCTCTATCGTCAGGATGTGGAGTCGGATGATTTTTCCGACCGGATAAGGGGAGTGGCCCGAGCCATAAAGATCGACGTTGACTCCGGGGACTACGCGGCGACCGACAAACGGCGCTACTGGTTGAGTTACCGCCGTCTGCCCACCAACGGCGTCGCAGGAGAATGGCTCCCCTACGGATTACAAGTCGACTGGCAACGGGAAACCTACGGAATGGACGGTTCCATTCAGCTCGATATGACACCGTACACGCGGGACGATCCCCTAGAGGAGGTGAAAACAAGAGTAGACAATGGAGACAAGGAAGACGCCGTGGTCGTCATCGGGAGGACTTACAGTGATGCGGAAGCGGACATTCATATAACCCCGATTGCTCAGGATGGCGATAATCCCAATGAGTGGATCGACGTGCTGGTGAATATTGGAACTCAGGAAGAAAATTCGGATCCCGAGATCACTTCCTTTACCGCCAGTTCCACCAAGGTGAAGAGAAACGAGGTTGTGGACTTCCTGGTCGATGCCGAGGATGCAGACGGAGACACCCTCTACTACACTTGGACTTTCGGTGACAACTCCATGGTTGTGGGAAGCCTAAATTCCAACAGCGCAAGTAATAGCTGGAATGATAAAGACGTTCATACGGTCCGGGTAACCGTTTCAGATGGAAAAGGGGGAAGTGATGTAAAGGAAATTCATGTTGAAGTGGGTGATGTTTCCCTTTTTCTGGCCATTAAGGGCCGGGTGATTGCAGGAGGGTTCCCAGTACAGGGCGCGCGGGTAAATATTGGAAATCGGGAGCAGGCCTGGACGGATGGGGACGGGCTCTATGTCCTTCCCAGCATCAGTGAACGGGAGAACAGGTTAACCGCAGCCAAGGAAGGAATGCTTTTTGACCCGCTTTTTGCCAACCCGGTTCATTTGCGCGAAGATGACGATGCTCTGGGACGCGATTGGGTGGCCATAGGGGACGGACCAGCCAGTGGATCCCTGCAATTAGCGGTGACGCCCCATGAAACTGAGATTCCAATACGCAGCCAAACCGAATTCAGGGCTTTGGCTTGGGATGCATCGGGTAAGCGAATTGAACCTGGTCCGGTCTGGTCCGTATCGGGAGGAGGGACCATCAGTGAATCCGGATTGTTCACGGCCACCGAAGTGGGTGGCCCGTTTTGGATCAGGGCAACTCAGGGATCGTTCGAAGCCCATGCTCTAATAGGGGTATCGGATACGCAACTCACCTACTTCGAGCTTTTTATGGATAATTTTCCCACCATCGCATTGGAAGATCGCGGCTATGATGCTGATCCCGACGGGGACCAGCGGACTAATCTGACCGAGTATTCCATGGGCGGCGCTCCCGATGTAAGCGAAACCTATTACGAATTGGGCCTCCAACACGAATTCGTTCCCGAAGCGGACGATTGGTATGCTGAATTCCGTTACCCTCGGCGACGAGACGCGGAGTCGCGGGGCCTTAGATACGAGTTCCAGGTGTCGTATGACCTTTCTTCGGGCTCCTGGATAAATCGGGGCTACACCGTTTTGGATATTATCCCCATGGACGAGATGTTTGAAGAGGTGCTCCTGAGAATCAATCAACCACTAAGTTCTTTAGATCCAAGGTTGTTCGGTCGGGTAAAAATCTATCTGGATGAATAGTTTTCTTTCACATTTCGCCGGCGCCCGAATTGCCCTGAAATGGCGCATATTTCAATGAATTGTAACTACTCAGGTTTCCTGAACAATCGTCCGCATGGATGTTTTATTGATAACATATTTTGAAACTGTAGGAGGGGGTTTATCCCCCGATTGCGGTGAAGCCATTTGGAAGATCGGGGGATAAACCCCCTCCTACAGTTCTCTCAAAAACCCCTTTCCTAATTCTTCCCCCTCCCCTCTCTGCGTTCTTGGCGAGCTTTGCGAGAGTCATTTCCTAATCCCTCATCCGTGCCCATCCGTGGTTATTCTTGAAACGACTTCTGATTTCAGTATATTCCCTGGAACGATCAAGGCATGAACAGGGCCAGATTAAGTTTCAAGACCGTCCTGGCAACGGCAGTTTGCCTGTGCTTCACCCTCAACCTGCAAGGGTGGAAAACCTATAAGCGTATTTACGTCCATAGCGAAGCCATCCCGGAGTACCTGGGTCAACGGCCTCCGGATGAAGCCGAATCCTATTTTTTTCTCGAAGGCGTCTTCTTTGGGGGATTTATCAACGACTCCAGCCTGGAAAACACGGAATTCATGGATATCGCCCGCGGGCTTGCTCCCCACTTGGCCAAACAGGATTACTGGCCTGCCCAAAGCAAGGAGAGTTGCGACTTGCTCCTGGTGGTGAGTTGGGGAACGACCTCCACCCGCCACCGCGACGTCTACCAAGACATTTTTCCCGATTTTCAGGACGGGAGTTATTACGACGACTTGGTGGACCGGGCATATTCAGATGCCCAAATGCAATGGTACGGAGAACTGCGCGCCTCAAAACTGGTCGGTTTCTACCCCCATTTGCGCTGGTGGCGTATCGGAATTGTGCCTCACGAAGAATACGAGTTGAGGGTGGCGCTGCAGGAGCCAAGGTATTTCATCATCGTTACCGCTTTCGATTTTCAGGCCCTCCTGAATGACAAGCAATGGATTCGCCTCTGGTCCACCCGGTTCAGCATGCGTTCTCCCGGCATAAATTTTCGCCGAGCCCATCTGGCATTGAGCAAAGCGGGAGGAGATTATTTTGGAAAAGACCTGGATAAACTGGGCAAGGAAAACGCCGACTTCGAACCCGTTGTGGCCGAAGTGAAAATCGGGGAAATCGAGGTCCTCGAAACCATCGACGCGCCCCAGGGAACAGGCATGCTCAATTCGATCCGGTTGAAGGAAGGCCGCCGCTGAGAATTGCCGGGCAGGTCATACCCCCCAGGCAACCTCGAGGTCATTTATTCTCATTCCTAATTCCTAATTCTCCCTGCCTTTGTCCCTTCGCGTCCTTAGCGCCTTCGCGAGAGTAAATTCCTCATCCGTGCCTATCCGTGCAATCCGTGGTTAATTCCCAATTAAAAATCCGTGGTTTATCTTCTCCGGTTCTAAGACAAAATCCAACCATGCGGGTATTCTTTCTTCAGAAGATGGTTCGCCTCGGGAACATTGGTGACGCGCATCTGTTCGGCATCATACTCGATACGGGATCTCGAGCGGATAGCCACGTTGCCCAAAATACCCACTTCGGTCAGTCCGGAAGCGTAGTCGAAATGGGAACATGCCTGGCTATTTTCCTTGATAGCCTTCACCCAATCGGATTGGTGGCTACCCTTCACCCGCGGAATGGTTTTCGGCGGCAGGTTTTGCCGGAAGTCCATAAACCGCGAATTGGGAAGAACGCGCACCGATCTGGTGTAGGTGTCGGTTACCATGAAACCTTCCTCCCCGATAAACAGGGTGCCGCTCTTGTCGGAACTCAAAATGTCGTCGTGGGTTAGGCCTTTCGGGGCCGGCGGCAACAATCCACCGTCCAACCAGTGGTAAGTCATGGCATCGAATCTTCCACGCTTGGGGAATTTATAGGTAATGGCCGAGGCGTTGGGGGCGCAGTAGTCATTGACTTCGGTTGCCATGGCCTCGATCGATGTTGGCAGACCAAGATCGAGGCTGTAGAAGGCTGCGTCCATCACGTGACAGGCCATGTCGCCGACCGCTCCGCAACCGTAATCCCACCAGGCCCGCCAACTGAAAGGCAAATAGGCCGGATCGTAAGCGCGTTTTTTGGCTACACCCAACCAGAGCTTCCAATCGAGTTGTTTCGGAATGACCGGAATAAATTGGCTGTGATCGGGCTTTTTCAAACCCTGAGGCCAAATGGGACGATTGGTCCAGGAGTAAGCTTCCCTCACTTGCCCGATGACACCGGCCGCAATCCATTCCTTGGCCAACCGGACCCCTTCATTGGAGTGTCCCTGGTTGCCCATCTGGGATACCACTCCCTTCTTCCGGGCTCCTTTTGCCAGCTTACGGGCCTCTTCCACCGTGTGGGTGAGCGGCTTTTCGCAATAGACGTTAAGGCCGAGGTTTACCGCCGACATGGCCACGGGGTAGTGCATGTGGTCAGGAATTGATATCACTACCCCATCGAGCTTTTCTCCCACTTCTTCGAACATCAACCGATAGTCCTTGAACCACTTGCCACCCTTGGCCACGGCACCGTCGATTACATCGGCAAAGGCTTGTCCCCCAGTTTTTCGACGGGCTTCGGCTACGCGTCGCTTGTCCACGTCGCACAATCCGATTATGTTGTGGTCGGACAAGGGCATAATGGAGCTGACCCCTTTCCCACCTACCCCGACGAAGGCCAGGTTGAGCCTTTCACTCGGTGGAACGGTATTGGAACCGGCCATGATATGCGGAAACACCATCATTCCCGCCGTGGCCCCAGCGGCGCTTTTAATAAAGGATCTCCTATTAACTTGAGGGTCATTCGGGTTCATTTTATTTCACTTACAGTTCTACGGATTGAAAGAAATTGGACGCAACATTGCAGGATCGAAGAAGCAATCTATCAAGCCTTTAAAATAGTGACGAGTGGCTAGTGGATTTTTCCCCAATTCCTAATTCAACCTCTCTCTTCTTAAAGGAGGGCGGACATTCCTGTCCGCCTATTACCTCAACGTGGCGGGTTGGAAAACCCGCCCTCCGTTCTTCGCGTTCTTGCGAAAGTCAATTCCTCATCCGGCCTAATCTTGTGAATTCTGTGCTTTTTGTGGCCTAGCATTCTTCCCTATCCGTGGAAAATTAATCTCAGGCTGGGCCCAACCGGAAGCAAACCTGCTCGCCTGGGCCATGCACGCCTTCCACCAATATGCCTTCGATATCGCCTGTTTTGGAAGGCCCGGTCACCCAAATGATATTGGGATCGTCACCCATGTTGGAGAGGGCTTGGCGAACCGTTCGGTAAATGGCATCTTCCCGCACCACTGCCACGTGCAACCAGGGAGCTATGGCCGCCAGCCGATTGGAAGTCCGGCCGTCTTCAAGAATTATGGATCCCGTTTCCGCCACTACGCCACTGCCGATGGTAATGCCAAATTCAAATTCATCCACGCTCTCACGCGAATATACAAATTCGACTTCAAAATATGCCTTCAACGGATCCCCCACTCTCTCCTGCAAACGCCGGTCGCAATACCCCTTTTTCAATCCTTTATCCCGGATGAAAGAGGCCAGATCCCGGATGGAATCGACATACTTACCCCGCACCCCTTGGAAATTCTTGGCAAAACATTGCCATAAATCGTCCGCCCGCAAACGGGTCTCGGCCACGACTTGGGAAAAATCAATTTCCGGTCGGGACACTTTTTCAACCCGTTGAAGAGCCTTGCGAAGGTCTGAAAAAACCATTTCGCGTTCGGTGGGCTTTTGCGGGTGGTTTCTCATTTCTTTTTCCGGTTGCGGAGCCACCTCCGGAAAGATCCTCCCCTCCAATCCGGCAGAGTGCGGTCTTCCAACCACGTCCGCAGGGCGGGAACGGGGATCATGCCGTGAGGAATCACATTCATCAAATGACCCCCTTTCAGAGCCAATTTCCAAGCGGTGGGATTGCCCGCAAGGGTTGCCCAGGCCCCCATCGGAGGGGAGGCGATTTTGGAACCGGCCGCGCCCTCCTCTTTGCCGCGGTTGCGCAAACGAAGCAGGAGATCCGGAATGGGGATGTCTACCGGACAAACTTCGTTGCAGGCGCCGCACAAACTGGAGGCTTTGGGTAAATCCGCCAACTCGGCAAACCCCTCCTTCCCCACCAGATTTGGAGCCAACACCGCCCCGATGGGCCCGGGATATGTGTGCCGGTAAGCGTGACCGGAAGCTTGGCGAAAAACCGGACAAACGTTGAGACACGCGCCGCAACGGATGCAGTTCAAGGCATCCCGGCAATCGGAGGCCAAGGTTTCGGAGCGTCCATTATCGATGAACATGACATGCATTTTCTCCGGCCCCTCAGGTTGGTTTTCGGGGCGGGGTCCAGCTATGAACTCCGTGTAGATGGTCAAATGCTGCCCGGTGGATGACCGCGCCAGCAAGTTGAGGTAAAGGGCTAAATCTTCATCCCGCGGCACCAGCTTTTCGATCCCCACCACCGCGATATGCACTTTGGCGCCGGCCAGGCCGAACCGGCTGTTCCCCTCATTGGTCACCACCACAATGCGCCCGGATTCCGCCGATACGAAGTTGGCCCCCGTCATGGTTCCGATAGAAGAGAGATATTTCTCCCGAAGAAATTTCCGGGCTTGTTGGGTCAGGTTCTCCGGATCTTCCGTATAATCTCCCAGCCCGTGATCCCGAAAGGTCCTGGCCACCTGAAACCGGTTTTTGTGAATGATGGGGGTAACGATGTGACTGGGATGGTCGTCATCCAATTGCACGACGAATTCTCCCAGGTCGCTTTCCCAGGTTTCTATGCCGTGTTTCTCCAAAAAGGGTCGAAGGTCGATCTCTTCCGTAACCATGCTCTTCGACTTGCAGAATCGATTCACTTTATGGGATTTCAGAATTTCCAGAATTTGGCGGCGGGCGGATTCCGCTTCGCTGGCAAAATGAACCTCTACCCCTCGGCTTTCCATGGCGGTAACAGCCTGATCGAGATACTCATCTAGGTGGCTGAGGGTGTGGCGCTTCAATTCTCCTGCCCAACGGCGCAATCGGTTGGCATGAGGAAAATCGGCAAACAGGGCATTCTCCCTCAGCGACACTCGCCGGCTGGAAGTTTGATGAATGGAGGCATACACCTCCGGGTCCAGGTCTTTCGCAAACCGGTCTATGGGCTGGGTTTTCATGAGCCTGAGATGGCATCCCGCAATACTTGCGCAATGTGCCGCACCGTAAAGTCGATCCCCTCTCTTTCCGCCAAACCAGCCTGGTGCATGAGACAACTCATATCGGCCGAGACAATGACGTCCGGATTGGCCGCCACCATGTTTTTTATCTTCATTTGCCCCATGGACTTGGAAATGTGAGGAAAGGTCACGGCAAAAGTCCCTCCAAATCCGCAACACTGTTCCGGTTCCGAGAAGGATACCACCTCCACTCCGTCAATGGATCGAAGCAACCGCTCCATGGCTTCCCCTGTGCGGGTTCCGCGACCATGGCAGGAATGATGCAATGCAATCCGCGCGTCATATCGGCCCGCCCAAGTTTCCACTCCCAGACCGTTGACCAGAAAATCCGTCAACTCCCAAGTGCGTTTTCCCAAGGCCATTACTTCGTCCAGATCGGGTTCCCTCTCAAACTCCAGGGGCGATCCATGAAAGACCATGGCGGCACAGGACCCGGATGGAACAACAACGGGCTTTTCTCCTTCAAACACCTTGAGGGTATGCCGTACCACCTTTCTCGATGCCGGCCAGTCTCCCCCGTTGAAGGCGGGTTGTCCGCAACAGGTCTGGTCCTCGGGAAACTCGACCTCACAGCCCAGGTGCTCCAGCGCCTCGACCGTGGCCCGCGCCACATCGTCGTAGAAGGCATCGCAAAGGCAGGTGGCCATGAGTTGAACGGAGCGGCCGGCTATGCGGTCAGTTACAAGCATGTCTGAGGTTGAGTATGGAGATGGTAGGAGGGGAAAAGCACTAAGTTAGCTTATTTTTCTAATTTGGATTAGCCACACAAAGCACAGGAATCACAAAATGACCACTATCTTTCCAATAACAAGTATTCCTTTGTTTCAGTTGCTCAGGGGCAGCATTTATTTAAATATGGTTTGGGTGAAGATGGAGTAATACTGTGAGTTGAAACGCCAGGTGGCTGAACTTCCTTCCATGTCCTGTCCGCCATTACCCTTATAAAGAGGGTTAGCCATACGTCGCAGGCGGATCAAGGGAAGCGTTGTTTTATTAAAATCCGTGGTCATCCGGGTAATCCGTGGTCAATTCCTAATTCCTAATTCCTAATTCCTAATTCGTGGTTAAAGCATCATTTGCCGGAGCCGCTCCACCGGCTCCCGCCAATCCTGCCCCTTCTCGGGATGATAAACCTCGGATGGAAAGGATTTTTCCACCAGGTCGCGTCCCCGGGCCAGCGAATCCAGGGCGCCGGAGCCGCACATCTGCATCAGCACATTTCCCAGGGAAGTTGCCTCCACCGGTCCGGCGTTTACCCGACAGTTGAGGGCATTGGCCGTAGACTGGTTTAAAAAATGGTTTTTACTGCCTCCACCCACCACGTGCAATTCGGTCAAGGGCTTTGCCGCAAAGGAGGTCAAGCCCTCGAAAACAATGCGGTATTTGCAAGCCAAACTATCGAAAACGGTTCGCAACAACTGAGGAAGTGAACCGGGAGAGGGCTGCCCCTGCCGGTCACAATATTCCCTTATGCGTTGGGCCATCGGTCCAGGCCGGTTGAAAGACATGTGGTCCGGATTGATGAGGGACCGAAATGATTCCACCTCCATGGCCAGATCGACCAATTGGTCGTAGGAATATTCATCCCCGCTGCGCAACCATTCCTCCCTCAACTGCTCCACCAGCCACATACCGCAAATGTTTTTCAAGAACCGGGTGGTTCCCTCTACTCCGGCTTCATTGGAGAAGCTCGCTTCCCTCGCGGCCGGGTTGATAAGAGGATGAGGAAGTTCCATTCCCATGATGGACCAGGTGCCGGAACTGATAAAGGCCGTCGCTTCGGGTTGAAGTGGCGCCCCGGCTACGGCAGATCCCGTGTCATGGCCGGCCACGGCAAAGACGGGTACCGCCCCCAAACCGGTCCGTGCCCGCACTTCCGGTAGAAGAGCGCCAATCCTGGTGGCCGACTCGGTTATTTCTAAAAAGATGCGGTGGGGAAACCCCAGCCTTTCCACCAGAACCTCTGACCAGATCCCGGTGCGGGGATTGAGCAGTTGGCTCGTGCTGGCGATGGTGCGTTCTTGAATGAGTTCCCCGCACAGCCAGAAATTGAAAAGATCGGGAATGAAAACCAAATGATGCGCTTTTTCCATCCTGCCGCCGCCCGATACCATTTCCGCATACAGTTGATTGATCGTATTGATGGGAATAAACTGAATGCCCGTTTCCCGGTAAAGGGTCTCCCTTGAAACAATTTTTTGGACGCGTTCCTCCATTCCTTCGGTGCGAGGGTCCCGATACTGGAAGGGGTTTCCCAAGAGCTTTCCCGATTTATCCAACAAAGCGTAATCAACCCCCCAGGCATCGACCCCTATGCCCGCTATTTTGGAGCCGTAACGGGCGTGGGCCCGAGCCAGCCCGTCCAGAATATGGCGAAAAATTTGCCGGACGTCCCAATGGGCAGACCCGCCAACTTGCCGCCCGGAGGACGGGAACCGATTCATCTCCTTTATTTCAATCCTTTCGCCGTCGTAGATACCCGCCATGACACGGCCGCTGCTGGCCCCGAGATCGATGGCGAGGTAAACGGAAATTTCAGAAATCATTGAGGCGGAAAACTAGGGTTGCGCCCCGTTGGTTTCAAGCCACAGCCTCCGCCGCCACCTTCCGCATGGTGGCTTTCAGGGTATTGGCCGAGGTCTGCAAACCCTTCTCCTCCTTGGGCCATAACGCGATCTGCCGGTGGGAAATTACCCCTCCGCGTCCCATTAGAGTGGGGACACTGAGCGAAATGTCCCTTATGCCGTAGCACCCCTTTTGAGGAGAGGAAACCGGTAACAATTTCCCTTTATCCAATGCAACCGCATGCACGACATCGGCTATGGCAATTGCAACGGCCCAACCGGCCCCGCCCTTGCGGCGGATCACCTCCGCGCCACTACCCTTGGTGCGTCTAAAAATTTTGTTTTGAAAGGCGACATCGCATCCCTTTACTCCCGCCAAGGGCAAACCGCCCACCGTGGCGCTCGACCAAATGGGAACCATGGAATCTCCATGCTCGCCCAAAATGAGCGCGCTCACCTGGGTGGAGGGATATTGCAGCGCCTCGGCAATAAGGGATCGGAAACGAATGGTATCCAACATGGTACCCAAACCGAAGACTTGTCCCCGGGGCAAGTCGAGAAAAGCGGCCGCCAGACTGGTTAGGATATCCACCGGATTGGAAACGACGAAAATCATGGCGCTATCCTTGTGTCCCTCCATCTTGAGGGCATCCAAAATCCGGGAAAACACCGCTACGTTCCGGTTGATGAGATCGAGCCGGGATTCGTCCGGTTGGCGCCTCAAACCAGCCGTAATGATAAACATGTCACTATCTTTGGCGCGCTCATAATCCCCCGCGTAAATGCGTTGGCCGCCGAGGCAGGACGTGCCATGGAGCAGGTCGAGGGCTTGGCCCTCCGCCAGCTCGGTATCGACGTCCAGCAATTGAATTTCCGGGACAACTCCGCCACATTGCAGGGCAAAAGCCGCATTGGATCCGACTCGGCCTCCGCCGCCTATGATGGTTACTTTCATGGTTTTGATATTTTTTCCATCACCGCATCGGTGATCTGTTGAATTAAGGCCTCGATCTCCTCATCCCCAACGGGTCCAACCGTCTTTGAAGGGGTCCCACAGGCACAAGACGGCGGTTGCGGGGTGGTGGACAAGGCCAAGTCGCTCGTATCGCAGAGTTCGCATTCTCTGAATTCATCCATCCGGTAATCGGGCATTCCCAGGCCCTTCCGGATTTTAATGAGGTCCTTCAGTTTGTCCGGTCCGTATTGTTTCGGTCCGTCACCCAATTGCTGGGCGATGACGAAGGTGTGACACACGGCATCGGTGTTCTCCATTTTCCAGAAGGCCTCCTCCACGTCCTTGCCCCAGGTAATTACCCCGTGGTTGCCCATGAGAATGGACTGGTGTTTCTCAGCCAGTTTACCCACCACTTTCGCCACCTCCGGGGTGCCGGGAGTTTCATAGGGGGCAAGGCCAATTTCGCCCAGGAACACCTCCGACTCGGGAATCAAACAGGAAGGGGGCACCACATTGGCCACGGCAAAGGCGGTGCCATAAATGGGATGGGCATGCACACAGGATTTGGCTTGGGGCACCTGCTTGAGGATACCGAGGTGAGTTTTCACCTCCGAGGTGCTGGGACGAGTCCCGGCTACCTGGACCCCTTCCAGGTCGACCATGCAAATGTCGTCTACCGTCATGAACCCCTTGGAAATAAGGGTCGGGGTGCAAAGAACCAGATTATCCCCCACCCGAATCGTGATATTACCCCCATTACCATCCACGTAACCCCTGCCCCAAATGCGTTTGCCGATGCTCACCATACGCTCCTTCAGTTTCCCAATCTCGGGAGAATAAAAAAACTTCTTTAATTCCCTCGGAGTCTTCGGATCGCGGCCCGGCGGCCAATCGTACTCCGCAGCGGGAAGCACCGGCTCATGGATCTTTACGCGCCCCTTCCCAACCGGCTGGACCGAAGATCCCCTGGTTCCTCCCCTGGAAGCGCCTCTTTCCCGGCGCAGGATATCCAAAGCCATGGGGGTAAACCGGGCACCCGAGGGGAGATCCTCAAGGCTTTTGCCCTTCTTAAGCAGGGATTCAAGGTCATTTGCAGTATAAACCTTGCCCATCAGAATTGGGGTTTGAAATAGATTTGATCGAGGATGGCCACGTTTATGGCGTCGAGGGGGATAGGGTAATCGAAGGGCTGGGTGGCTTCACTTCCCTCCACGTACAAGATGTCCTCTCCTACTCCCGCGCCCAGGTCGTCGTAGACCACCGGCGTCCAACCGCGGGATATCCCGGAAGCATTCTTTCCCGTGAGTTCGTCCGGCCCCTGGGGGCTCAGGACGAGCCATCGTGCTCCCTTGAAAGCCGAAGCAGCCTGACTAAGGGTAACGTTACCGATAACTTTGGCGGGTTTCATGAATTCGAATCAATAATACCGATTATCTCGTTGCGGATGGGGGAAGTGTTGTCCCCGGTTGTGCTTTGGGAAAACCGACCGTCAGTGGTGATAAAAACCTTGGCGTAGAGGCCCGAACCAATTGGGTCGAGCGCGGCAATGGGAAAACCGACTTGCCTCTCCTTCTCATCGATTGGTGTGCAGAGGGCAATCTTTTGCCCCACCAGGCTCGGATGGCTGACGGTGGTAGTTGCATGCCCTTCTACGCGCGCGAGAATCATGAGATGATGTTCAACTGATCGACCAGCGCGCAGCGGCGAAAACGGGTAAAGGTTTTTGGTGTGGTGATGCCTTCGCCGGTTGCGGTGGCAACGGAAAAGCTCATGTATCCTTCTCCTCCCAACCCGAGACCGGCTGTACAGGGTCCATTCTTAACATAAATTGTGGTATCCATTACCTGTCCCATGCGGGTCATGTTGGCCACGTTCATGGTGTGGATCATGGCCGAATGCTTGAATCCATGTTCCGATTGATGGGCCCGGCGAACCGCTTCATCGAAGTTCTTGCAACGGACTATCGGTATGAGTGGCGTCATCTGCTCCTCCATCACGAAGAGATCGTCCTCCGCCGTTTCCGCAATTAATAGCTCCGTCCCGCGGTCGATGGACACACCGGCTACGGAAGCCAATTTAGAAGGGTCAGCGCCAATGAAATCGCGATTTACCGCCGGATGAGAACAGCCGCCATCGTCTTCCCTGAAAGTAAAAAACTCCTTCCGGATCCTTTCCAACTGTCTACTGTTGATAAACTTGGAGCCAGCCCGTTGCAGGGACTGCATCAATTTGTCGAATGCGCCTCCCACGGCAAAGACCTGCTTCTCGCCTATGCAGAGTAAATTGTTGTCGTAACTGCCTCCCAGGACGATGTCGCGCGCCGCCCGGTCGAAATCAAGGGCCGGGCAATCGTCCACAACCACGGGGGGATTTCCCGGTCCTGCACAAATGGCTCGCTTGCCCGTTTTAAGGGCCGCCGCCACAACCCCCGGTCCCCCCGTTATGCAAAGCAGGGCAATCTCCGGCGCTACGCTGAGCTCTTGGAAGGTTTCCAGGCTCGGTTTTTCCATGATGCATATCAAATTCTCGATTCCGAGTTCGGCGCTGATTGCCTCATTGATCTCCTTCACCGCCATGGCGGCGCACTTCGCTCCACCCGGGTGCGGGTTCACCACCATTGCGTTGCCCGCCGCTACCATATTGACGATGTTGCCGGCAATGGTCGGCACCGAATGCGTTACCGGAGTGATGGCCAGGATCACTCCCCAAGGAGCGTTTTCCTCCATGGTAATGCCATTGTCTCCACTCATACTCAGGGGCATGAGAGACTCGACCCCTAAAACCCCCTTGATGCCCTGCAGTTTTTCAATCTTGTGATCGAGCCGCCCTATCCTTGTCTCTTCGAACTCGATTTTTCCCCATTCCCGGGCCTTATCCCAGCACAGGGTTTTGACGATTTCCACCACCTTGGCGCGCCCGCTCCAACCCTTGGTTTTGAGCTGCTCGAAAGCAATTTGCGCAGCCTTCGCGGCCCGGTCCGCATCCTGAAACACTCCAAATCGGCCTGCCCCTGAACAGGCCTGGGGCCGCTTGGAAGGTGAGACTCGGGCCGTCTTCACCGAGCTGGATGGCAGCTTTCCCAAAACTTCGAGCACCACGTCCCGAATCATCGCTTCAGTTAATCCATTTGTTTGGCTCATGAAGTCCCCTTTCCCTAATACTACTTAGTCGACCCTGAAAAAATCAAAATTCCTCCGCGTGGCTGGAGGGTCGTCCGGATTTGCTCTCGCCACTTGTCACGCCGTAATCCATGAAGGCGGAAGCCGCCAAGATCGCCAAGCGCTTCTTCAGCAACCCATTTACGGTTCGAGCAATGCCGTCCTTTATCCTCGCTTTTGTAAAATTCAACAAATAATTACCCCTTTGTGCCTTTGTGCCTTTGTGCCTTTGTGCCTTTGTGCCTTTGTGCCTTTGTGCCTTTGTGCCTTTGTGCCTTTGTGCCTTTGTGCCTTTGTGCCTTTGTGCCTTTGTGCCTTTGTGCCTTTGTGCCTTTGTGCCTTTGTGCCTTTGTGCCTTTGTGCCTTTGTGCCTTTGTGCCTTTGTGCCTTTGTGCCTTTGTGCCTTTGTGCCTTTGTGCCTTTGTGCCTTTGTGCCTTTGTGCCTTTGGAAAAGTTCAAGCCGAGTAGGTATTGGCTCCCCGTATGGTCACGGTATCGACGATTCCGACGATGGCCGCATCGGCCGGAACCGACCTCAATCCGGCCGCTTGCCGGGCTGAACTACCCTGGGCAAACATGACCAGCTCGCCTTCCCCGGCCCCCACCGTATCCACCGCCACGATGGTATTCACCCCCGGCTTGAACCGGCTGGTATTCTCCGGATCGATGAGCATGGGCCGCACCATGAGCAGCTTGCGCCCATGCATGCTGTCATCCTTTTGGGTGGCCACCACGGACCCTATGACTTTGCCGAGATACATGCGGACTAATTGGCTGCGGGCTTCGTTGCCGGAATGGCCGGAAGCACTGTATCGGTATCGTCGTGGGGTCGGGCGATGACGTGTGCGCTGATAACATCGCCTTGGCGGGCTGCGGCGTCGGCGCCCGCCTCAATGGCCGCTTTGACCGCCGCAACGTCTCCCGCTACTACTGCGCTGACCAGAGCGCTGCCCACCCCTTTCATGGGGCCGCTGAGTTGGACGTTGGCCGCTTTTAGCATCGCGTCAACGCCTTGTACAAGGGCAGTAAGACCCCTGGTTTCCAATATTCCAATTGCTTGTTTTGCCATCTCTCTTTTCGTTAAATATGTTAAGTTAACCGTTAAAATACTGTGGGTTCGGGGTCAGCTAATCTGGGTCATTTCTTGTCTCGCCATAGACCTTTGCCCCTCTGTGCCTTTGCGCCTTTTCATTCGTAATTCCTAATTCCTAATTCCTAATTGGCGCCCCCTGGCGCCTTCTTGCCTTCTCAATTTCCGATACACCTCCCGCGCTACCACCAACTCCTCATTGGCCGGGATGACCAATGCCTTGAAGGTTGAATCGTCCGTGCTGATAAATCCTTCCCTTCCCAATCGCATTGATGCGTTGCGCTTTTTATCTATGCGCAATCCAAAACTTTCCAGGCCGGCACAAACCCTTGCCCTGATCTCGGGGTGGTTCTCCCCGATGCCCGCCGTAAAACAAATGGCATCGGCCCCGCCCATCTTGAAAAAAAACGAACCGGCCCAATGGCGTATGCTGTCGACCAGAAAATCGAGGGCGAATTGGGCCTTGCCATCGCCACTCGCCGCTGCTTTCCGAATGTCGCGCAGGTCATTGCTCACCTCGGACAACCCGAGCAAACCACTTCGGGTGGCGAGCTGTTTTTCGGCTTCTTCAACCGACAGCCCGAGAGTTTTGCATGCATAAGGAACGGCCATGGCATCCAAATCGCCCACCCGATTGTTCTGGGGAAGCCCACTTTGCGGGCTGAAACCCATGCTGACGCCCGTGGCAACCCCGTCCTTGATACCCGCCACTGAACTGCTTCCGCCCAGATGACAGGAAATTACCCGCAGCGACGAACCCGTCCAATCGCCCGGACCGTCCACATAAAGGCGACGCGTTCGCTCTGCCAGGGCTTCTTCCGAAAACAACTCCGCCGACCGTTCAGCTACATATTTGTGGCTGGCTCCGTGAAAACCATAACGGCGAATCCCGATATCGCGCCAACTCCTGGGCACAGCATACTCGCGGGCCACCGGCTCCACCCATTGATAAAAAGCCGTCTCAAACAAAGCTACCCGCCGGGCTTGGGGCAAGGCATCGCGAAAACAACGAATTCCTTCCGCATAGGCCGGGTTATGGGCCGGAGCGATGTCCTCAAACCCATTCAGAGCCTCCAGAACCCGGTCGTCCCCTTCAACACATCCACTCAAATCCCTGCCCAATACGGTCTTGAACCCAACAGCTTCGATTTCCTCCTTCGCGGCTAGATGCCCACCCTTTTGCAGAATTTCCAACATCGATTCGATACAGGGGGCAAAATACCGCACCCGTTCAAATCCGCCCTCCGCCAACAGGGCAGTCCCGACCTCGTCCAGATCGAACAAGCGGTACTTGAAGGAGGTCGACCCCAAATTGGCGATGAGGATTTTCACGGCGATGCGTCGAACCCAATACGTTTTAAACCATTGATCGCTATCAGCTTATCCAACTGCCCAGTTTGCTCAGGTCGTCGTGGGGGCGCGGTATCACCTGGACGGCCACAACCTCGCCGATCTTATTGGCGGCCTCGGCCCCAGCTTCAATACCGGCTTTGACCGCGGCGACATCGCCCAGAAAAAACCCGGTTACGTAACCAGCGCCAATTTTTGTCCAACCCGACATTTTTACATCGGCGGCTTTCAGGGCCGTATCGCTCGCCTCCATGAGACTTATCAGGCCCTTGCATTCGATCATTCCTATAGCTTTTCTTGCCATTTCAATCTCCTCTCCCTGTGGTTTACGGATTAAAAATTTTTAACAGGTCTTCGTGCGGACGGGCCAA
Source organism: Opitutales bacterium (assembly GCA_965218995.1). Lineage (GTDB taxonomy): Bacteria > Verrucomicrobiota > Verrucomicrobiia > Opitutales > UBA2995 > JAABVD01. The sequence goes on along the minus strand of CBDCML010000003.1, from coordinate 173,139 downwards.
AACGTGCGAGGCAACCAATTCGCCCACCCGATCGGCCGCTTCCGAGCCCGCTTCCACCGCAGCCTTGACACTGCCGACATCGCCTTTGACCAAGACCGTGAGAAAGCCGCCGCCAATGGGGATCTGTTTGACCAGACCGACCAAAGCAGCTTTGACCATGGCGTCACTCGCCTCGATGGAGCCCGTGAAGCCCTTGGTTTCCACCATTCCTATTGATTCATTCATGGTAATTGAGGTTTTTCGGTTTTCAGTTTTCCGTATTTATTTGATAAAAATGCTTATTTGATCAGTTCACAGGGGGTCTCCGGATCCAAACCACAGGCGTTGGCCTCGTCCGTATCCAAATGCACCTCCAGTTTGTAAGAGGGATCGACCCGGACCATTATCCGGTCGAAAGTAAGCCCGGTTCTTCCCTTGATGCGCAGTCGCATGTAAGATTTGTTCTCCACACCGTAATAACTTGCGTCCTCCGGGGCCATGTGCACGTGCGGGGCGGCCCGAATAACCCCTTCTTTCATCTTCAGAAATCCCGCCGGCCCCATCAACATGCAACCGGGGGTGCCGGCAATATCACCGGAATTGCGCACGGGTACTTCAAATCCCAGCGATATGGCATCAGTAAATGAAATTTCTACCTGGTTGATATCCCGGCACGGCCCTAAAACCCGCAAATTGGAAATTACCCGGCTGCGAGGTCCAATCAGGGTGACAACTTCCTCCGCGGCAAATTGCCCCTCCTGGTAAAGCCACTTCATCGGAGTGAGTTCCCGACCCACCCCAAACAAGACCTCCACCGCATCCTGACGCAAATGGCAGTGCCGAGCGCTGATGTTGACCACCAAAGGATTGGGGGCCGCAGCCGATTCCGGAGCATACCGCCCCAGGCGCTTCAGAACCGACTTCCGCACCAGTTCCTCAACAACCGCTCTCTCCAATGACCCTGTCATCCTATCAGTAAAATTTGCTTGACACATATGATAGATTTTGACCAAGTCAAATCAAAATTTATCAAAAACTTAATAAAATCTATTAAAACATTTCAAAACCAGGCCTGAAGCATGCTGTCCGAACGGCGCCAGAAGATGATTGAGGACTATCTCACAGAGGTGGAATTCGCTTCCCTGGAGGAACTATCGGAGAAATTGGACGTTTCCATTTCCACCATTCGAAGGGATCTGACCCGGATCGAAGCAAAGGGCCGGATCCGCCGAACCCACGGAGGGGCCCGGCTGGTGGAGCAGAAAAAGGACGAGTATAGTTTCTCCTCCCGTCAACAAGTGGAGAGCGACAGCAAGAACCTGGTTGGGGCGGCCTGCGCGGACCTGATTGGTCCCGGACAAAATTTGTTCATGGATGGTGGTTCCACCGTGTTTGCCGTAGCCCGATATCTGGAACGAAAGAGCCCTCACATTGTGACCAACTGCCTGGCCATCGCCAACCTCTATGCCGGTAATCCGGAGATTGAAGTGATCGTAACGGGAGGCGTGGTTTACCCGCGTCTGCAAGTGCTGGTGGGTGACTTGGCAGGCCATGCTTACCGGTCTCTCAGCGCAGATATCGCTATCATGGGCGGTGGAGGTGCCAATGAGGACGGTATCATGAACTCTCACCTGCTCTTGATCGATATTCAGAGAGCCATGATCGCCTCGGCCCAACGGGTAATTTTCTGCCTGGACCATACCAAAATCGGCCGGCGGTCCTTTACCTCCCTTTGTAAATGGGATGCGGTGGATATTCTCGTGACCAACAGCGGCGCCCCCAAGGAACTCCTTCATCAAATCGAGGCCCAAGGAGTGGAAATAATTTTGGCATGATTTAGCGGCCGCAAAGAATGGTTAATTCAATGACGACCGCATCCCATTACGCCTCAGCCAAAGACCAATACGCCTCCATAGGGGTGGACACGGACGCGGCTCTGGAAATTTTAGCCACCATTCCGATATCGGTGCACTGCTGGCAAGGTGACGACGTGGGCGGATTTGAATCCGAGGCCGGGCTCACCGGTGGTGGCATTTTGGCCACGGGAAATTATCCTGGCCGTGCCCACACTATCGATGAATTGAGGTGCGACCTCGAATTGGTTTACTCCCTGGTGCCGGGCCAGCACCGCTTGAACCTCCACGCCAGTTACCTCGACCGCGGCGGCAAAACAGTCGACCGTGATGAAATCGCGGTAGAACATTTTCAATCCTGGGTGGAATGGGCGCGCCAAACGGGCATAGGATTGGATTTTAATCCCACTTTCTTTTCGCATCCCCTGGCCAGCGACGGGTTTACCTTGTCCCACCCGAAAAAAAATATCCGCCGGTTTTGGATCGAACACGGGAAACGCTGTCGGCGCATAGGAGCATTCTTTGGGCGTGAACTGGGCTCGACATGTGTCACCAATATTTGGATACCGGATGGGTTAAAGGACACCCCGGCGGATCGACTATCCCCAAGGGAACGCCTCACGGAATCACTGGACGCAATTTTTAAGGAGCCGATTGATCCGGCCCACAACCTCGACGCCGTGGAATGTAAATTATTTGGATTGGGTTCGGAAAGTTACGTTGTGGGATCGCACGAATTTTACTTGGGCTACGCCATAAAAAATCAACTGGCGCTCTGCCTGGACGCGGGGCACTTCCACCCCACCGAATCGATTGCCGATAAATTGTCATCCATCCTGCTCTATGTGCCGCGGCTCCTCTTGCACGCCAGCCGTGGTGTGCGCTGGGATAGCGATCACGTAATCCTACTCAATGACGAACTCCAGGCCATTGCCCGTGAAATCGTGGTGGGAAAATACTTGGACCGGATCCATGTCGGACTCGATTATTTCGACGCCAGCATCAACCGATTGGCGGCGTGGGCCATTGGCGCCCGCAATATTCAACGGGCGCTCCTGATTGCACTTCTCGAACCGACCGAAAAATTGAAAAGATTAGAACTCATGGCCGATTACACTTCTAGGTTAGCCCTGTTTGAATCCATCAAATCGTTACCCTTTGGAGCGGTTTGGAATTATTTCTGTGATACCCGCGATACTCCCACCGACGACGGATTGCTCGTCCCGATTCGTAATTACGAGGTAGAAGTATTGAGTAAGAGGTGAGTCTTTCCCTATTCCGTTTTCCTCTCGCCAAGATCGCAAAGATCGCAAAGATTTTTTTTGAGCATTTTGTGGTTTCTGTGGTTCCCAAACCATAATTTCTCATTCTTAATTCTTAATTTTAAATTGGCGCCAACGGCGCCTCAGCCTATCCGTGTAATCTGTGGTCAATTCCTAATTATCAATTCTCAATTCTCTTCATCATCTGCGCTCATCTGCGCAATCTGTGGTTTCAAAATATGATCCAGAATAAATTCAATCGTCGGTCCTGGCTCCGGGCCATGCTCTACGGACCCGCCGCCCTGGTGGGCCTGAACGCCGCCAGTTCCATAGCCAAAGGCGCCCCCATCAGCCCAAAAGACAAAATCAAGGTTACCAAACTCGAAACCTTTGTCCTGAAAAACTCCTGGGTTTTCGTAAAAATTTCCACCGACGCCGGTATCACGGGATGGGGTGAAATGCTCAAGGACGATGCCAAAGCCTGTGCTGCCGGGGCCCTTGAAGTGGGCGATTACCTGATAGGCAAGGACCCGCGTCCCGTCCTGCACCACTGGCAAGCCATCCATCGCGGGGCCTTTTACCGGGGCGGTCCCATAAAATCGGCCATCTCCTCCGGCATCGACCAGGCCCTCTGGGACATTACCGGCAAATGCTACGGCGTACCCGTTTACAAACTGCTGGGCGGTCCCACCCGCCATAGCGCCTTTGTCTATGGTGTGCCCGATCCCGTAACCGGAGTGAGAGCCATAAAAGTCGGGCCCAGGGCCGCCCGTCAGGCTTTCAAATACACCGAGGGCAAGAAGTTCATCGATGAGGTGGTGGAACGGTTCGCCGCCCTTCGCCAAAAATACGGAGACGGGGTGGACATCGGTATCGATTTCCACGGAGCGGTGCAGCCAACCACCGCAACCCTCCTCATAAAAGCCCTCGAACCCTATCACCCCTGGTTCTACGAAGAGGTCGTGCAAGCGCTTAATGTCGATGTCATGGCCGAACTGGCCAAAAAGACCCATATTCCATTCGCCACCGGAGAACGCATTTTTCTCAAATGGGGGTTCCGCGAAATCCTGGAGAAAGGCGCGGCCATGATTCTTCAACCGGACGTCAATTATGCGGGAGGCATTACGGAATTGAAGGTCATCGCCGGGATGGCCGAGGCCTATTACGCGCCCCTGGCACCACACAATCCCAACGGACCCTGCTCGCTCGCGGCCAGTTTGCAGATCGCCGCATCCATTCCCAATTTCATGGTTCAGGAACGGGGCGACCGCGAACATGACCTTCTGGCCGAGCCCCTTCCGCCGGTGCGGGACGGCTATCGTCCCATTCCAACCGGTCCCGGCTTGGGCATCACCATTGATGAAAACAGAATCATGGACGAAGTGGGTGAACCCGTTGAGTACAGGACCCAGTACGACCCCGACGACGGATCGGTAGTCGATTGGTAGGTTCCGATGGTCATCCCCCCCTCGGGGTCTGACGTTGATTTTTGACATGTCCCCATGTTGAAAATCAATGCCTGACCCCTTTTCCCCACGCATATCAAGCCTGCTCGAGCCTGAATCAACGGTCCGGTCTTTGGGGAGGTTGCCCACCTCCTTGTCTGCCACCCTGCCCTCTTCTTCCAGCTCTTCTCCGCTCGGAGCGCTCCGCTGATGGGTCGTAGTTTGGGTTTATGGTCGGGATCTGGGCATTTACCGAACGGAGTCGTTCCTCCATCAATGCCGTAAATTCCCTCAGCTTTTCGGGACGGGATTCGGCCAAGTCATTTTGTTCTCCCAGGTCTTCTTCGAGATTGAAAAGCTGGTAGGAATTACTCTCCCAATCCTTGATCAGCTTGAGGCTTCCGGCGATGATGGCACTGGCGGGTTTGGCCTCGGGCCCCGCTCCGTAATGGGGGTAGTGGAAGAGAAGGGAACTGACCTGCCGGTCGAGGGCATGGGGTTTGCCGCTGAGTAGCGATGCCAGGCTGGTCCCATCGATTTCATGGGAGATTTCTACCCCCGCCCACTGGCAAAATGTAGGGAACAGGTCGCAGCCGGTTACCGGCTCGGAGCTATGGCTGTCGGCGGGAATACCGGGACCGGCAATGATGAGCGGGACGCGTATCCCTCCCTCGTAGAGCGTCGATTTACCTTTGTTCAAGGGAGCATTGTTCAAAGCGCCCGTTGTCGGACATGAAAATGATAAAGGTGCGGTCGGCGATGCCGAGGTCCTCAATTTTTTCCATCAGTGTGCCGATGCTCTGGTCGAGGTCCCAGGTCATGCCGGCAAAAGGGGCGTTACGATGGCGTTCACCCGGTGATTTTTCCCTGAATTTATTTCGCGACTCCGGTCGGGTCGCGATAGGGGCATGGACAGCGTAATGAAAAAGTTGCGCGTAAAAGGGACGACCGGCCTGGACCTGTTTTTCCATAAATGCCATGGCCCGCTCGTTTAACCCGAAAATATCCTTGGGGTTGCCGGGGGTTTCATTGGCGGGAGTGTCATTTGAAGTAGAGCCGTCGTGGAACTGAAATCCGTGTTGCCCGGGATTACCTCGTCCCAGGTGCCACTTTCCAAAATAGGCGCTGGTGTAACCCGCAGGACCTAAAGCTTCCGCGATAGATGTTTCGGATTCGGGAAACCGGCGAAGTTGAGTGGGCGGTTTTAGTCTGTCGGAATCATTTCCCAAACCACTGCCGGGGGAGGTGATGTGCAATTCCGCAGGCGTCTTGCCGGTTAGGACCGCCGCCCGGCTGGGAGTACAGAACGCGGAAGGCGCGCAGGCGGCGGAAAAGCGCATTCCCATTGCGGCCAGTTTTTCCAGATGGGGCGTTTCATAATAATCACTTTTGGTCCCTGCGTCCCCCGGAATCATTTCCACCGAGGTCCCGGTCCAGCCCATGTCATCGGCAAATATGAATACGATATTGGGTTTATCTGACGGCTTGGCAGAAGTAGCCGCGATAAGGGGAGAATCGGGCGAGGTAGCGGAACGCGCTTCAGACGCTGGCTGGGCCGGCCGTGGTTCTCGGGCGGTCCGGGAGGCGCCCCTTCCCGCTCCACCCGGACCTCCGATTCTCTCTCTGGGTCGCTGGGGTTGTCGTGAGGAAAGATCCGGAATCTCAGGCCCGGTTTCTACTGACGTTACATTCCCGCCCCGCACCAAACGGACGAGATTGTCAATGCGGACCACATCTCCTTGGGGGCCTCGACCCCGGGGGAACCGGGAGGCGTCTCCTTGCTTTGGATCGCTCCGCTGAGCGCCGGCCCCATGCACATCGAGCAGGCGGTATTGGCCGGAACGACGGATGGGCATGAATCCTAGACTGCGTCCAAAGCAAAGATAGACCGCCGCATTTCCAGCCCACCTTCGCTTGTGGGTCGTGCTGGTCCAGTACCAGCCATAGTCTTTTTTTCCGTTTTCATTTTCAATGGCGGTGGCTTGAAAGACCGGGTCGATGGCCGCCGAATCCGTAGTATCCGGGGATCGACCGTAATCGATAATGCTTTGCAGTTCCTTGGCGGAAGGCAGGCGCCAATCGGAGTAACCGGCAAACTCCATGGTCTCCGCGTATTCCAGGGCCGCTCTCCAGTCCATGCCCTCCCCCGAATCAGCCTTCATCCAAGTCAGGCCAGTCGCCTCGTCCATTATGGTTCCATTTCCCAGGTCCTTGAACTTGTTGATTCCGTACCCCGGGTTATCCCGAACGTAGAGGGCATACAAATGGCCGGCGCCGCGAGGGCTTCGGGTGGCGTAACCCTTGATGCGACCATCCGCGAAATTTACCCCGAACATCCCTTCTTGACCATTCATGATGTCGCCGACGTAGAGGGTGCTGGAGGCAAATTGGGCATCGATAATTCGTCGGCCCTCATCCGGGTCGCCGTAGCGAAAACCAAATTCGCCATGATCAATAAAAGGCCTTAAGGAATCGATGTCGTCGTTCCTGGGATCAGGGTCGGTGCCGTTGAATTGGATGAGTGAATACAGTTCCTTGATGCTCGGCAATCGCCAGTCCGTGTAGCCGCCTACAAGGCAGGTCTCAGCCCCAGCAGCAGCCTGGTAAAATGAGACCCGTTCCTCACCCGGATCCCTGGTCCACATAAGACCTGTTACCAGGTCGGAAATGGTGCCGTCCCCGTTGTCCCGGTAATGGGGCCGATGTCCCGCATACTGGGCGTCCTGCCCAAAAAAAGGCTCTCCCGTTTTGGGGAAGGGAATCACCGTTCTTTCATTAAAGGCGTGCTCCTGATGGGTATCGACAATGGGGTAGCTGGGATTGGCTTGGCAAATTTGGGTTGGGACAAGGGAGAGAATGAGGAGGCCGAGGGCAGATTTCATTAGGTAAAGATAGACGATTTGAACAAATGGAAGCCCGGTGAGCGCTCCCCTCTTTACATACGACCCCCAGGGCTTCGAGGTTACCGAAACCTTCCTGGAGGATGGGGAAACGAGTACCCTGCCGAGATCATTTCCCCCCGTCTCGCCTGCCTACGAGTCCGTCCGGCTGTAGGCCGAAATCCTCCAAACCCATTTAATCACCGCGCAAAGTGAACGACATTACCAGAGCAACCCTGGTCTTCACTTTTTGGTCATCCTTTTCACCCGGCTCGAACTTCCATTGCTGTATGGCTTTGATGGCATTTTCGCTGAATGCGCGGTTGGGCGACTTCACAACTTTCGGACGTTTCACATTGCCTGCTTCATCGACGAAAAAAATAAGGTGAACCTCTCCCTCAACTTGGTAAACCTTCTGGTCCGGGGGGTAGACCGGAGAGACCTTAACCAAAGGAACCGGTGGTTTTTCAAGCTCCTCAGCCGGGTAGACCAAATCATTGAAATTATCGGAAATATCATATAACTCAATTCGGCGAGTTGGAAAACCCGCCCTCAATTACCTGAATTGACCAATGATTGACACCGGCGGAAATTGGAAACACTTTCTCAAATTCGCCCGATAATGGCCTCATCGACTGCCCATCTGAGAAATGTTTCCATCCGAACTCCATAAGCGCATCAAAGATGCGAAAGTGGTAGCCGTGTTGGTTATCGATGATGCCCAGCACGCCGTGCCCTTGGCCCGCGCCCTACTCCGCGGAGGCATCGGGGTCATGGAACTCACCCTGCGCACCGAGGCCGCCCTTCCCGCCCTTCGAGCCATCGTGGCCGAGGTGCCCGATATGCTGGCCGGTATCGGCACTGTTTTGACCCCTGACCAGGTAGACCAGGCGCAAGATGCCGGAGCCGCCTTCGCGGTTTCCCCCGGCCTCAATGCCACGGTGGTGGAAAAGGCCCGCCGTAAAGGTCTGCCCTTTGCCCCGGGCATTATGACTCCCAGCGATATTGAACGGGCCCTGGAATTGGGCTTCCGGACCCTGAAGTTCTTTCCGTCGGAGTCCTCCGGTGGGCTCAAACATCTCGCCAGCATGGCCGCTCCCTACCTCCACCTGGGCCTGGATTTTATCCCCTTGGGTGGCCTCAACCCAATGAACATGGCCGACTACCTGAGGTCTCCTTTAATTTCCGCCATCGGCGGTTCCTGGATCGCCAAACGCCACCTCATCAACAACCGGGACTGGGCTGCCATCGAAGCCAACGCCCGCGAGGCCCGCCAAATCGCCGACCGATCTAATCCCTAGTGTGGCGTCATCAAAATAAACTACCACAGAGAACGAAAATAGCCACAAAAGGCACAAAAAACACAAAATTCCTAATTCCTGATTCATCGAACTTTCGTGCCTTTTCATCCCTAATTCTCCCCGCTTTTGCGTTGCTTCGCGTTCTTTGCGAGAGTCAATTCCTCTTTCTTCCTCATCTTGTGAATTCTGTGCTTATTGTGGTCAAACGTCCCTCATTCTTAAAATCTTTGTGCCTCTTCCTGATTCTTCACTATGAAAACTATCGTCACCTTCGGAGAAATAATGGGTCGCCTCTGCCCTCCCGGATTCAAGCGGTTTCGCCAAAGTATGCCAGGGGATCTGAACCTCACCTTCGCCGGCGCGGAAGCCAACGTGGCTGCCTCCGTGGCCATGTTGGGAGGGAAAGCCCGCTTTGTCACCGCCTTGCCCGACAACGATATTACGACCGCCTGCCTGGCCAGCCTGAAAGGTTTGGGCATCGACACCAGCGGTATCGTAGTGACGGATAGGGGGCGACTGGGCTTGTATTTTGTAGAAGCCGGGGCCAATCAACGTCCCAGCCGCGTCATTTACGACCGAAGTCATTCCTCGGTCAGTTTGACTCCCGCCCGAGCATATGACTGGGAGGCCACTTTTGCCGACGCCGCTTGGCTGCATACCACCGGCATTACCCCCGCCCTTTCACAAACCGCGGCGGAAGCCACTCTCCAAGCCGTCAAGCAAGCCAAAGCGGCCGGGCTCACCGTATCCTGCGATTTGAATTTCCGCAAGAAGCTCTGGCGGTGGGAACCCGGCGCTTCCTCCCATGAGCTGGCCCAAAAAACCATGCGCCGAGTGTTGCCCTACGTCGATGTGGTCATCGCCAACGAAGAGGACGCCTCCGACGTGCTCGGTATCCAGGCCGAGAACACGGATGTCCATGCCGGCAAAATCGACGCGAAAAAATACACCCAGGTCGCGGCGGAGATCATCCGCCAATTTCCCAACGTCTCCAGGGTGGCCATTACCTTGCGGGAAAGCATCTCCGCCTCCCACAACAACTGGGGCGCCATGCTTTACCAGGGCGCCACTGGGGAAGCGCTCTTCGCCCCCGGAGTCGATGGACAGTACAAGCCATACGAAATTCGCCAAATGGTGGACCGCGTGGGAGGGGGAGACGCCTTCGCCGCCGGTCTGATCTTCGCTTTCAACACCCCTGGTTTCCAGGAACCGGGCGCCGCCCTATCCTTTGCCGTGGCTTCTTCCTGCCTGGCCCACTCCATCTATGGCGACTTCAACTTCTCCAGTCGTTCCGAAGTAGAAGCCCTGTTGCAGTCCGGTGGTTCCGGCCGAGTGGTCAGATAGGCAAGTTACTCAGCATCTTTCTTTAACATCGCCGCTACGCGGCTGGATGCCTACGGCAGGACAGGTTACGCGGATTTACACGGATAGAAAAATCGACTCTCGCCAAGATCGCCAAGATTTCTTTTAAACTAAACCCCCTTCTTTGCGCTCTCCGCGAGCTTTGCGAGAGTCAATTTATCATCCGTTCTCATCTTGTGAATTCTGTGCTTTTTGTGGCCAATCATTCCTAATTCTAATAATCTTTGTGCCTTTTCCCTCCTAATTCCTAATTCCTAATTCTCCATGACCGACAATAAAGTTATCCAAGCAATGACCCGCCGCGACGCCATGAAAATCCTGGGGATCGGCACGGCCGGCATGACCCTGGGCGGATATCAGGCTTCCGCCCAGGGATACGCCAAAAACGATACTTTGTCCATCGGTCTCATCGGCTGCGGGGGGCGCATGCGCGCGCTTTACCGCGGCCTGGAACCGATTCCCGGCACCAAAGTAGTGGCGGTCTGCGACGTCTACGAGGACTTCCTTCGATCCATCCACGTTCTGGTGGGCGGACGGGACCGCGATGTTTTTCAAACCCGTTACCACGATGAACTGCTCCAGCGTATGGATATCGACGCCGTAATCGTGGCTACTCCCGATCACTGGCACGTGCCCATCACTATCGATGCCATGGAAGCCGGAAAAGATGTCTACGTGGAAAAGCCGCTGACCCACAAACTGGAGGAGGGACCCAGCGTCATTTCCGCTCAGAAGAGAACCGGTCGAAAAGTTCAAGTTGGAGCCCAGCAACGCACCATGCCCCACTTGGTGGTTTTGAAACAGAAGCTCGATTCCGGCGAAATTGATATCGGGAAGATCAGCCGGGTCCACATGCAATGGTGCCGCAACACAGGACCCTATCGGGAACCTCAATACAAGATCAGCCAAGACCAGGTAGACTGGAAACGCTTCCTGGGCAATGCGCCGGATCAGCCCTTCGACGCCCTGCGCATGAGAAATTGGCGCTGGATCTGGGACTTCGGAAGCGGTCCCCTGGGAGACCTCATGGTGCATTGGCTCGACGCCACCAATTGGCTGCTCCAACTTCCCCTTCCCAGCCAAGTGGTCATGTCCGGGGGAAAATATTACCGCAAAGGCCGAACCGAAACCCCCGATATTACCAACTGTATCATGGAATTCCCGGAACTGGATTTGCAGATGGATTACGTGAGTTCCTGGAGCAACAATCTGCACAAGGCCTGCACCTTCATAATGGGAACCGAGGCCACCATTTATTTCGATCGCAACCGTTGGGAATTGACCCCTCAGAAACCCAATAACGATCCCGTGGCCCCGGTCAGCGAATCCATGCTGGCAAGCGAGGGTCCGCCGGGCACCGACCACGCTTTGACCTATAATGCTCAAGCCTTACATATCGGCGATTGGCTGGAAGCCATTCGCCAGGACCGCGATCCTGTGGACCATGTCGAAGCGGGCGTTCAGGCCGCCTCCGTCTGCCATTACGGCAACATCTCCTATCGCCAAAAACGATTCGTCCAACTGTAGGGAGGTAAAATTAAAATCGCCGTTTGCTCCAAATAATTCGATGAAGAAGGCGCCGCACTGAAATAATCAGAACGTTCGTGTCAAGCACGACCCGCTCAGCTTTCATCAGCTAGCCCGCATTTCTGGTCCCTACGACTGATGGTAACCTTGTCTTTCCCCAAATGTGATTGCGAGATAATGGCCACACGACTCTTACTGTTTTTCGATATCCCAAATTACATGTTCTGTGCAGGCGGCGATTCGAATTGCCTTAACCGTGATCTTAGCGTCCGACCGATCCAGGGACACCCTGGCTGCCACATGAAAACCCCCATAGGAACAATCTATCGTTGGTCCGTCCGCGCTAAACGCCCTCAATGGGGCATCGAACAGGGATCGAAATATATCTGTGGGGATCTCGATTAGTTGATATCTGGACGGTATCCCCTGAGGCTGATCAGGCCTTCGGAAAGCCCGTAGGATCATGATTGAGTCGACGGCATGCACGTATTGCCGGAATAAGTTGAGCGTCTGTGAGCGACGATCTCGCGCTGTACGCATGTCCTGTATCCACGCAGCTTCAGTCAGCTTGGAGATATGCACCGTGTGGGGTGAAAGACGTTTCTGGGCCGTTGACTTTAACGATAGCTTTTGCTCTGCACAATGCTGTCGTTTAAGTATCAGGTCGAGAAAACGCCAAGTTTCCGAGGCGGGCTTTTCGATTTCCCACCGAACGGATTCACAAGCGTTTTGGAAGACTGTTTCAAAGCCCTTCTGCGCGAGCGGTTCCGTGGTGGTTCCGTGGTGTACCGATAGTGCCAAGCCAAAGTACTCGATCCACTCCGGGGTAAGCCATGTTGCTGGTTCCTGCACCCGGGCCTGTGGAGGAGAAGAAAGGGATTCGACCATCTGGGCGACGAATCGAATGCCCGTGGGCGAAAGCTTATCCAGCCTTTTCTTGAGTTCCGAGAGTGTCAAAACGCTCAAGTCTACGTTTTATCAAGTCGACATAAGTGGGTTTCAACTCAATCCCAACCCATCGTCTTCTGAGATAATGTGCTGCCAGCAGCGTCGTTCCCGAACCAGCAAACGGATCCAATACTACACTGCCAACCTTGGAAGTAAGTTCCACGCATCTTCGGGCAAGGGTTGCCGGCATGACGGCTGGGTGATCGTCCAACGTTCCAAAGCAGCGCTTGCGAGGTTCCGTCGGGATGTCCCACGCAGTCCGTATTCGACGGCCATTCGGTCCACGAACCGCATCGACATCGTAAAAATAGTCCTGGCTTTTTGAAAGCAGGAAAATAGTCTCGTGAGCCTTGGTTGGGCGATCACGAACCGATTCGGGATGAGCGTTCGGTTTAGTCCAGACAACTTCCGATCGAAGCCACCATCCCGCGTCTTGCAGTGCAAACGCGAGACGCCACGGAAGACCAATCAGGTCCTTGGGTTTCAGGCTAACCGGCGTCGGGGGGCGCACCGACATGGCCCGCGCCCGGTTTTTCTTGTCAGGAGCGCGATATCGTCGATTGCCTGACGTGTAGGCGTCTCCCACGTTTAACCACACGGTGCCGTCCATTCTCAGAACCCGTCGGACTTTGTCGAATGCCGTCACAAGACCGGCGATATACTCGCCAAGCGACTCGTCCCGACCGATCTGATTGTCGATATCGTAATCCCGTAACGACCAATAGGGAGGAGACGTCACAACCGTCTGAACGCTTCGCTCTGGCAACAAGTCTAGCGCATGGTATGCGGTTCCCTGAATAAGGACGGATTCAGCGAGGAACTCCAGGGGGCTGTCTCGTTCTGTAATCGATTGAAAAGGCGTCGTACGAGAAATCATAACTGACCTTTCGTGACCAAGTCGTAAGGCCTCGATATCGCTATCGAAAGCCAATTGTTCGGTATGAGACGCCGACACTGAATTAAACCCCTGCGGTTCGGTGAAGCATCTTGTGCATGATTGGAATGAGCATAGTTTACAGCTATTGTCCAGCTACAAAACTATCGATGCGATCCGCAATCCGCTGTGCTGGTTCGCAGAATTGCTCAATGTCAGAGAGCGGATAAGTCGTCAGGTCTTTCCATTCCTCCCTGAAAAGTCCAAAAGTCGTTACCATCAACCCCTCAAAACACTAAAAAAACTTGGACCGTACCTTTTTTTGTTTGGTCATCTATGAGTCAGAAAATCCGTCGGACTCAAAATCGGGATATGGAGAAACGGCGACATCACCTGAAGATCTTGATCGCCCGTGACGATACAGTCCGCCTCGCCCATAAGCGCCGTCTCAAGCAGTTTGTCGTCATCCGGATCGCGACATCCCAGCTTGGCCCCGACGATCGACACCCATTCCGAGACGGTCTCGAGCTGAGCGAGGAATATTGACCTGCTATTGTGGCTGACATACTTATCGAATTTCGCACGATGGAGCCGGGTCTGCAACTCCTCAAATGTTTCGTCGGAGAACAACAGTACTCCACGAACCGCTCGTAGAGCCTCCACTACCTCACGCGGCGATCCGTTCGGTTGAAGCGCGGCGCTAATCAGAACGTTTGTGTCAAGCACGACCCGCTCAGCTTTCATCAGCTAGGAGCACTTTCAGCTCGGCCGCCGTCAATCCGTGCTCGACCGCCTCGGCACCCAAGCTGTCCATAGTTGCCGCCAAGCGCTCCCATGCGGCTCCGCGCAGCCGCTCGAACTGCTCCATCGACATCACCACACTGACTGCTCGGCCTTTCTTAGTTACGCAAACCGGTGTGCTTTGGGAGCTATCGAGCAGGCGGCCAAACCGATTCTTGGCTTCTCGGGCAGTAATCTCTTTCATAGACCTAAAATAGCTATTATGGTTATAGTGAAGCAATTTATTTTATCCTCTTGATATTCGGGCAACCGAAAAGCCCCGCCGCTATGCAGCAGGATGCCTTCCGCCTACGCTTAAAGCTACTGCGTGACAGGACGGAAACAGGATGGTGTTACGCTCCAACAGGAAAATCTATTCATGAAAAACCCTGTTCGCGAAGCAATCTTGATCCGGCAATGCCGGACCTGGCACGCCGTAATACATGAAGGCGGACCTGTCACGCCGTAGCCCTCGGGCGAAGCAGGATCAAGCGAAGCGTTGTTTAATTGAAGATCCATGCTCATCCGGTAGAGTCGAGGTCAATTCCTAAATCTTCTAACCTCTGTGCATTTTGTGCTTTTTGTGGCTAAACATTCCTATTTCCTAATTCTCCATGACCCGCCTCTTCCCATCATTCATAAGGATTCTGCTCCTCCTGGCGCCTTTTGTCATTGCCTCTTCCGGTTCCGCAGACCAGCGACCCAACATCCTCATCATCCTGGCCGACGACATGGGATTCTCCGATCCGGGCTTTCTGGGCAGCGAGATCGAAACCCCCCATCTCGACCGGCTGGCCCGCAACGGCCTCAGCTTTACCAACTTTTACAACTGTGCGCGTTGCGCGCCCAGCCGCGCCAGCATTCTTACCGGTCTCTACAGCCACCAAGTCGGTTGTTATGAGTTGGAACCGGTAGAACCGGAAAATAACGTCTACCTATCCGAACTGCTCAGCGACCACGGATACCAAACCTACATGTCGGGTAAATGGCACTTGGGCGATAGACCCGACCAACTGCCCCCGGGCCGGGGCTTCCATCATTCTTACGCTTACCCGGGTTGCTGCGGCAGCTTTTGGGACCCCTCCATCTACATTCTCGAGTCGCCGGAGGTGGAACCGATCGATTACGGACTAGATGAATTTCACGCCACCGACGCCACGTCCGATTACGCCGTAAAATTCCTACGCCATCATAGGGAAAACGCCGGCCATGATCCTTTCTTCCTTTATTTGGCCTATCAGGCCCCGCATTTCCCGCTGCACGCACCCAAGAAACTGATCAACAAGTATGTGTCCGTTTATGAGCAGGGCTGGGACGAAATCCGGTGGGCCCGCTGGGAAAACATGCAAAGGCTCGGCCTGTTTACCGCCTACAGGCAAATTCCGCCCACTTCCGACGCGCCTCCCTGGCACGACGAGTTCGCCGAACCCGCTCCATTGGAAAAATGGGATGCCTTGACTGCGGTGCAGCAGGCCGACCAGACTAGGCGCATGGCTACTTTTGCCGCCATGATCGATCAAATGGACCAGGGGATCGGGCGGGTCATCCGGCAATTAAAGGACGCGGGGCAATTTGACAATACCCTCATCTTTTTTCTGTCCGATAACGGGGCCAATTATGAAGGCGGGCCCTTTGGCGCCGATGGACCTTTTACCGGATACGAACTGGAAAACATGGGGCAAGAAGACACCTTCCACCACACTGGCGCACACTGGGCCGCGGTGAGCAACACCCCTTTTAAACTTTACAAGCACTTCAATCATGAAGGCGGTATCAACACCCCCCTCGTCGTCCATTGGCCAAAGGGATTGAAGCGCAAAGGGGAGCGCGAAACACAGCGCAGCCACGTCATCGACCTCATGGCCACAGTGGTCGATGTGACCGGGGCCACCTATCCGACAACCCGGAACGGCCACGACATCCTACCCATGGAAGGAACCACCCTCATGCCGGCCTTGCGCGGTGGCAGTCTGGCCGATCGCGTCATCTGCTTCGAGCACGAGGCCAACCGGGCCATCTTCAAGGGCAAATACAAACTCGTTTCCAAGAACTTTACCTCCACCGACGGACAACCCCATCACAACTGGGAGTTGTACGATATCGAGGCGGATCCCCTGGAACTCGACAATATCGCTTCAGGCCACTACTACGAATTGGTCATACCCTTGGCCAGGGAATGGTACCAATGGGCCGTGCGAACCGATGCTATCGTGGGATACGAAAGGTGGATGCTCAAACTGCAACACTACTGGCGCACCGGCTCCCGAACCTACCTCAACGACGAGTTTTAGGGGAAGAAGGATCCATTTTAATAACCACAAAAAGCACAAAACCCATTTCTCGTCACCTCGTAGAGGCGACGCATGCCTCGCTACATCCGTGCTCATCCGTTTAACCTGTCCTGCCGCAGCCTTTAGGCGAAGCAGGATCCGCGTTTAATTCCTAATTCTCCATGACCCGCCTTTTCATCCGCTGCCAACTTCGCCTCAACCGCTATGGTAACAAAAGCGGTTATCGTCTGCCCGGAGGGAATGGATTCATCTGCTTTTTTCTGAAACGGTAATTTTTGGCGTGATCGCATTACGGAGTCTTGCTTTGCTGAAGCCATGCCGCGAAACCGAACCAAAGCCAAAAAACGAATCGCTAAAAAACACCGTGGTCTTCCACCGGCCACGGACTGGCGCACCACCGATAAACAAGAATTGCTCAAACGCCGGATACGGGCGAAAGAAGAAACGTTCCGTATTTCCAATCGTTTTCCCGAACACCCGGTATTTTCTAATTTTTCAGTCAAGTCCGGCAGCGGGTTGACCTATTCCGTAGAGATACGGCACCTCCAACACAGGGAGTTCGACTGCACCTGTACCGACTTTCGAATCAATGGGCTTGGTTCCTGCAAGCACGTTGAAGCGGTGCTCCTGCATTTAAGATACAGACACTCTACCGCCTTTGAACAGGCGCTGTCGGAACCTTCCTCCCGCGTCGACATTGTGCCCGATGTAAGCGTCAATCTTTTATGGGTCGAACGAAACCTGGCCAAGATGCCGCCTTCCCTACGGGTGTATTTCGACGCGGACGGACTCCAAAACAAAGGGGTCGACTCCAGTGAACTCGTCGGTCGCCTGAAACGATCACGTTCAAAATATATCCGTCTTTCCCAGACAGTTGAACCCTGGCTGGACCATCAGGAAATCGATCGCGAGCGAAAAGCCAGTCGCCGCGATTATGAAACCGGGATTATCACAGGACACCACCCCGAACACGTAACCCTCAGCCCCTTGTATCCTTATCAGCGCGAAGGCATGCTCCACCTGGCATTCAAGGAGCGAGCCCTTCTCGCCGACGAAATGGGCCTGGGCAAAACCATCCAGGCCATCGCCGCCTGCGCCTTGCTCCATCACCTCGGTAAAGCGCGGCGCGTCCTGGTCGTTTCACCGGCATCGCTCAAGACGGAATGGGAAGAGCAAATAGGGAAATTCACCACGCTCACCCAACGGCTGGTCTACGGAGGCCCGGCCCAAAGAGTGGCCCTCTACCAGGACCCGAAACCACCCTTTTTTACCATCTGCAACTACGAACAAATACTTCGCGACAGCCTCAACATCAATGCGTATTTGCGGCCCGACATCATAATCCTGGATGAAGCCCAGCGCATAAAAAATTGGGCGAGTAAAACGGCTCAGGCAGTCAAGCGCCTGGAGAGCCGATTCGCCTTCGTCCTCACCGGGACCCCTCTGGAAAACCGGATAGACGAGATCAGGTCCATTATCGATTTCCTCGACCCCGCTCTCCTGGGCCCCCTCTTCAGGTTCAATCGGCAATATTACGATCTGAACGACCGGGGGCGTCCTCAAGGGTACAAGAACCTGCGTCAACTCCGGGCCAAGGTGGCGACGGTAATGCTCCGTCGGCGCAAGACACAAGTTGAAACTGAGCTGCCCGACCGAACTGACCGCAATCTCTTTGTTCCTCTGACCAAAACCATGCGGGAAGAGTATGCGGATTACAAGAGAATCGTGGCATCGCTAGCCGAAAAAGCAAAACGCCGCCCACTCACCCCCCAAGAGCAGGACAAGCTCATGGTATTACTAGCAATGATGCGAATGATTTGCGACACCCCCAGCATTATCAAAAACAATCCAAACCGGGACTGCCCCAAACTCAAGGAACTGAAAGCCGTGCTCGAAGACTGTCTTTCCGACCCCGAGGTCAAAGTCATCATATTTTCCGAATGGATCGGCATGCTCGAACGGGTCCGGGAACTGGCTGAAAAACAGGGCTACGGTTATGCCTGGCACACCGGTTCGGTGCCCCAGAAGAAACGCCGCGCGGAAATCCTTGCATTCCGGCAAGACCCCGATTGCCGCATCTTTTTCAGCACCGATTCCGGAGGGGTGGGACTCAACCTGCAAAACGCCAGCGTCGTGATCAATTGCGATCTTCCTTGGAACCCGGCCAAACTCGAACAACGCATAGCTCGCGCTTGGCGCAAGCATCAGACACGCCCCATCACGGTGATCAATCTGGTGGCCGAAGAGACCATCGAACACGGAATGCTCTCCACCCTGGCCCATAAAATGGAGCTGGCCGATGGCGTGCTCGATGGCTACGGCGACCTCGATAAAATGACCCTCAAGAGGGGCGGTCAGGTTTTCCTCAAACGCCTCGAACAAATCATGTTCAAGACCCCTGGAGGCAAACCGGCCAAACCGCCCCCACCCTCTGATCCCGCCGCTTACTTTGCCGCCGAGGCCAAAGCGCGCTTTGGCCCTCGCCTGACTCATTGCCAGGAAACCTGGATTCCCGGATCTGACACCCCCGTCCTCATCGCGGTCCTGAAAAATGCCGTTGGTCAGGAAAAGCTGCTACTCGAAAAACTTTTCCAAGCTACTCCGTGGAGGAATGATGCGCCGGCCCTTCAAGTGGTCGACGCCGCCACTTGGGACGCGCTGCAAAGCCTGTCCGCCACAGGCATGATCAGCATCCACACGCGCGCTACCCGTCCCTTACTGCCGGAAGCGGGCGACGCGCAACGGCCTCCGCTCAGCCCCGAAGAAATTGCCAAAATCAAATCCCTGCGCGAAACCGCTGAGACCAAACGCCGCGGCGCCGAAGCCCTCATCGCGGCCGGTCTGCCCGAAGAAGCCGAACCTTTTCAAAAAGCAGCCCGGGAAGCGGAGCTGGAAGCCGACAAGATTGAGAATCGCAATGTGTGTTGATTAGTGTAAGTTTGTTCACCTATCATGAATACTTGCACCGTTAAACTTCGACCACCAAATGCAGTATCCATCCACAGTAAACATCCCCAGCACAGAGGTAGATTTTACCGCTCTGAACATCCACGCTAAGAAAACACACCTCCTCGGTAGGGTAATAAAATTCTGAAAATGACTGAATGGCCGCAGAAAACACAAAACCCATCTTGTGCCCTCTGCGTCTCGCCCCTGCATAGCTTTGCGACGCACGGTGCCTTTTGCGGCCAATCAAAACGTTTACCAAGTTCCTCGATTCGCTGAAGGATAAGGCTGGATTCTTTCCGCTCTTACTTTGGATGGCAGCCTGTCCCAGCGGATTGTACTCGCCCGGTTTTCAATTGACATAAAAAATGCCATTTACCATTTTAAATACCATGAAGAGTATTCCCATGGACCCAGCGGGACGATTGGTCCTACCGAAAGAAATCAGGTCACGCCTGGGCCTCCACGGCGGCGATCGTTTTAAGGCCGAAGTCGGTCCGGACCAAATCACCTTGACCCGCATCCGCACGGAATCCCGTCGTATCGTTCCACACAAAGGCCGTAAAGTCTGGGACGCGCCTGGCACGAAAGCTACAGAAGCGGATTTTGAATCAGCTCTAGGCCGGGCGCGAAAGGACCGCGACCAATGGGCTTCCGGATTGTAATCCCGGTATCTGCCTGGCTATCACCGTGAAAGTATTTCTGGATACCAATATCCTGATCGCTGCATCCATCAGACAACACCCGCAATTTGACGCTGCAGATCGTGTCATTCAGCGTTGTGCGGATAAAGAGGATGAAGGCGTTATCCATTCCTACAGTCTCTTGGAATTTCATTCAGCCATTACTCAATTACCCAAAGGATTGGCTGTACCGCCCGGTCAGGTTGGTATCTTACTGAAAGAAGGCCTGCTTCCTTTCTTGCGTTGCGTAAATCTCACAGCGAATCAAGTCCTCCAAGTCCAAAAACGGGCCGGTGAGCTGGGCCTGATGGGAGGTGTTATTTATGACTTGTACCACCTGGCGGTGGCAGAAAAGGAAAGTGTGGAGAAGCTTCTCACTTTTAACGTGCTTCATTTTCAACAACTGGCTTCGCGAGAGTGGCAGTCGCGAATTTCGCGTCCCTGACCGAGCACGCAGCGCGTAGATAGTCCACCCTGAAAAAGGCATAATTGTTCAGCCTGGTTGAATGGCTTCAGCCTACACTCAAGGCTACGGCGAGACAGGCCGACACCAGGATGGAACTCCGTGCCAACAGGAAAATCATATCAAAATTTCCTGTTCGCAAAGCGATCCTGTTCTGCTGCAAGCAGATCAAGTGACCAAAGGGAACGTTGTTAAAAATCCTCTTTTCTAATTCTTCTAACCCCTGTTTCTTCTGTGCTTTTTGTGGCCAAACATTCCCCCACATCCTGTTCGCGCCAGCGATCCAGGGGTAATCCCGTTGAGATACGATTTGCCCGGCATCAATGAAATCGACGGGGTCTTCAACGACAATTTGCTGGAATTGGAATCTGAACCCGCCAGCTTGGCGGATGACGACACCGTCACCTGGAGTATTGTCGGCCGGTATCCCGAGGTTTGGCTCGGTGAACTTCCCTGGGGCATGGACCTTTCCGTCTTCTACTACGAAGCTGAGAGTTTCCAACCAGCCGGTATCTCCAACAATGTGCTCAACCAACCCCTGGCCGACCCCTTCGGGAATACCGAGGAATGGGGCTTAACCCTTGAGTTGTTCGACCGTCGCCTCTCTATCCGGTACAATGAGTTTGAAACTTCCAACTCCAACGCCCGCACTGGTGGTATGGACGGTCAACTGGCTCAAATTGCCAACCGATTCCAGTTTTATCTGGATAGGATTACCTCCTCAGAAAACGATGCCGGAACGGACTTCCGGCCTGATGGTTGGGCCGAGGGCCCTGCCGACAGGACGGGTGACGCCCTTCTCACTCCGGATACCGTTCCCAGTAACCGGCAACGTATCAGTGGAACCGACGCCGACATTGGCGGTTTCAATACTTACGAGGAATATTACGCCGCCATCATTGCAGCCATCCCCTCGGAACTGCAAACTGTCCGCAACTTCCGCGTCGAAACATTGGAATCTGGTGAGCGAGTGGATATAAATGACCCGATCCGAGGTCTGAATTCCACCCAGGATTTTGTGGCCACTGGTAGGGAAATTGAAATTATTGGAAGTTTAACCCAAAATTTGAGTCTTCGTCTCAATGTGGCACAACAGCAAACGGTGATTACCAACATAGGTCCTGTCGCCATCCCCTTGGCTTTTAAAATTCGGGATATCCTTGCCCAACCATTGCCAACATCGCCCGGTGATTGGGGATTGGAAAGACTTCGCGACTCTCCCTTCCAAGTGGAAACCGGAACGATTGGAACGCGTTACGAACGGAAAATCTTCGATAACAAGGTCAATTGGGCTGTCCAGTTTAATGCGCGAAACCTCTACCGGTCGGAGGGCTCTCAGGATATCCCGATCTACCTTAATCCTGATGGCTCCGTGGCCCTCACCCGTATTCCGGTGGAACAACAGTACTTCCTCACTAACTCCTTCCGGTTCTAAAACAGCTTAAAACCTCATTTTTCAAACTCCAATCTACCGCAAAACCAAGCACCACTTTTCTGCGCCAGGACCTCGGCTGACGCCATTCCTTATGATAATTATAAAATAGTCTAGACAACCCTTTCACAAAATATTTAATCCCCATCTTCTCCTGCAATAAGCTAGAATTTGAAGGCCCTTTGGCAGAAGGAGGATCAGGGTCGTCGCTTTAACCGATCTACAACAACTCTAACCCGATATCTTATGGGCAGATCCGTTAACCGTGTAATTTATTAACTTTGATTGGTAAAAGCGTTAAAAGCTAATTTCTCTCGCCCAAGGTTTCAACAGACCTTATGGCTCTGCTGCCTAGTATAAGCATTTCGTATTCATTTTGTGAATGCATTCGGATATTTTGCAGCTTTTTGGCCTTTTCAGCCATCATTTCCCTCTCATTTCATCACTGCCCCCAGTTGGCCGAACCGGCATAAATTATAAACCAGGTTGGAAAGGCCTATCTGAAACTCGGCTCTTTCAATTCCTATGGTGCGAATCCAGTCCGCCCCCAGGCTGTTGGCTTGGAACCCGAATATGTGTTCCACCCGGCAGCGTAACGTACTCTTGAGCCGGTTGATCTTCTTCTGAAATTGCGTCAGGGGATGGTTGCGATACCCTCTTTGATGGATCATGTTTTTGATCTTGCGATTGCGTAGCATCTTGTCGTTTTGCGCGCTTTTGTAGGCGCTGTCCGCATACAGGGATCGATCATTGTCCTCCAGCAGTTCCTCCAGGACCTTGGAGTCGTGGACCTCGGCGCTGGTTACTGCAAAGGTCTCAACAAACTTCAAAGCCGCGTTGCATTTAGCGTGATTCTTGTAACCAAAATGAGTCTCCTTGCCTTTCTTGGCCCAGCGGGCATCGCTATCGACATGGCTGCGGGCTTTCGGGGAAAGTTCCTCCAATTTTTCCGCGGCAACTCGCCGTCTGGGGGCGTCCACGAAACTGGCGTCTACGATCTTGCCGCCTTTGCCCACCAGTCCGTTCTCGGCCAATAGACCACCGAATAATTCAAACAAGGACTTCATCCCTTGCCGTCCCAGTCGTTGTTTGAAGTCCCAGATAGTGTTCTTGTCAGGCACCCCATCTCCCACTGACAGTCCCAAAAAACGTTGAAAACTAAAGCGGTCCAGAATTTGAAACTCCGTCTCTTCTTCACTCAGATTGTAGTAGCGCTGGATGATGAGGACCTTCAGCATCAGAACCGGATCCCAAGGAGGACGACCTCCTTTTTCGTGATCGCCGTAGTCCAGGATTCCCAACAGCTTCGAACGAAAAAATTCGAAGTCGATCTGCTCATTGAGCTTGTCCAGCGGGCCTGCCCGACTGGAAAGCTCTTCCACCCGCTCGATTAAATCAAACAATCCACTTTGTTCTTTGGCTTTACGAAACTTCATTGCTGAAGAATAGAGGAGGCGTAACATATTATCAAATACAAAATTTAATAATTGAGGTTACCGGATGTGCCCTTATGATTAAACGACTCCGCTGGTCCACACGCGCTCTGTTTGCAATGCTTGCGATTGCTTTGCCCCTCTCCATCCATACCTACGCTCAGGAGGAGGAAGACGAAGAAGTCTACGAGTTGAGCCCCTTTACCATCGACGCTTCCGAAGAGGAGGGCTACTTGGCTACCACGACTTTGGCTGGATCCCGTATTCGTTCCAACCTCCGCGACCTCGGCGCTTCCATCGCTGTTGTCACCCAAGATTTCCTGGAAGATACCGGAGCCACCGATGGTCAATCCTTACTCCAATTCATCGGCAACGTCGAAGTGGGCGGAGTCCTCGGTAACTTCTCTGACGTGAATCTCGACAATGCGAGCACCAACGATACCCGCATTAATCCGCAAAACAGCCAACGGGTGCGCGGTTTGGTGAGCGCCACCCTTACCCGGGATTATTTTCAGACCAATATCCCTTTCGACTCCTACAACACCTCCCGTGTCACGGTCAACCGAGGCCCGAATTCCATTCTGTTCGGCCTGGGGTCTCCCGGGGGAGTCATTAACAACACGACCAAGAAAGCCACTATCGGTGACGACTTCGGCGAACTCTCAGTGCGGTTGGACCACAGGGGCGGACACCGGGAGACGTTGGATTACAACAAGACTTTGATCCGAGACCGTCTGGCCATCAGGGTTGCCATGTTGAATGAACAAATTCAGTACCGCCAGGAACCCGCCTACGAAGACGATAAACGGTTTTTCGCGGCATGGGACGCCGTGCTGTTTGAGAATGAAGCATCCGACATAATAGGTAGAACCATCTTCCGTGGCAGCTTGGAAAATGGTAACATCGCAGCCAACCCGCCCGACGTGGCTCCCCCCAGAGACGGCTTTTCGCCCTGGTTTGAAGGTATAGGCGACCAGGACTACCTGAACAGACTTCTATCTGTTCCCGGGGTTTCACTTGCAAATATCCCCAACGCTGCAGTAACTAAGCAACAAGTGCTGACGGCGATCAGCGCTGGTTTGGCCACCGTGCCTGAAGGGTCCACTGCGGATGCCTATGCCACAGCCGAAGGTCGCTTTGTTCCAAAGACCACGATTCAACGTTTTCTTCGTGGCAGAGATTCTTTCGAGGGAGGTAATGGGGGCAGAGACCTGATACAGAGCACGACGCCCTACTTCCTGTTCCCTGCCATCAATTTTAATTCCATTACCACGATAGAACCGGGTTGGAAGGATCCAGCCCTGGCTGGGATTCAAGGCATCATGGGTCGCTGGCGCGAATCGAGCGGAACCAAAGACCTTCAATGGACGAGCCCAGCCACGGCAGGTCCCGGATTCCGACCGAAGTCGTTGACCATGCGCGAAGTATTTGATTACCACAAAGTCCTTTTGCAAGGCACTACAAACTATGTGGATACCGACTTTGAAATTAAACAATTCATCCTCGAACAGGAATTGTTCGGCGGCCGCGCCGGTTTCGAAATCGCATGGGACAAACAAACCCGCGACCGCTCCCGATTTACTCCATTCTCTGCCGGAAACAATAAAACAATCCACCTTGATGTTACTCAAAACCATGCGCCGGGCGATGCTAATGATGATGGCATTCCCGAAGGATTTGCCAACGAAAACCTTGGACGTCCCGTATTGGACTGGGATGCCAACAATACCACTTTCGAAAGACATGGGCAGGAGACCTTTCGCGCCACCTTCTACGGCTCCTTGGATTTCGGCGACATGGTGGATGGGCACATTGGGCAGATCCTGGGCTCCCACACGCTCACAGGGCTCTATGAAGACAGAACCAATGATTCCTGGAATAAAAATGTCCGCGGGTCCTGGTGGGCTGATACTGGGCTGTGGCCCGGTAGTGGCGCCGTTTCCAATGGCCTGAGTGACAATTTTCGCCGTATCGTAAAGAGTCAGATCTATCTCGGACCGGATGTCAGAGGCGCCAATCGTCCCAATGAGGTCCGTATCGATGGTGGAATTCAGGTCCCTTTCCCCAAGATCGGGGAAACCTATGGAATCTGGTATTTTAACAATATGGGACCTGTCGATGCGGGGGAAAAGAACACCTGGAGAATAATTGAAAATATTTCCAGCGCAAATATCTCCCAAACCCTATTGGAGTCCACCGCTTTCAATCTGCAGAGTCAGTTTTTAAAGGGTCACATCGTGACCAATTTAGCCACGCGCAATGATAAGCAAACCGTGTATCAGCGCCTGCAGGAAACAGTGGACTACGGGGATCCGGCGTCCGGCGAACGCCCACTGAGACTCGACCTCCCGGGCATCAATGAAGTTGACGGCACCTTCAACGAGAACCTCCTGCAACTCGAAGATGCGCCTGCCACCTTTGCTGATGATGATACGGTCACGTGGAGCGTGGTCGGAAGGTATCCGGAAGTATTACTCGGCGACCTTCCATGGGGAATGGACCTGACCGCCCACTATTACGA
Source organism: Opitutales bacterium (assembly GCA_965218995.1). Taxonomy (GTDB): domain Bacteria; phylum Verrucomicrobiota; class Verrucomicrobiia; order Opitutales; family UBA2995; genus JAABVD01. The sequence continues at coordinate 147,160 of CBDCML010000003.1, read as the reverse complement.
AGCGGAAAGTTTCGAACCGGCCGGTATTTCCAACAACGTGCTCAACCAGCCCCTGGCCAGCCCCTTCGGAACGACGGAAGAGTATGGTTTAACACTTTCACTATGGGATAATAGATTATCTATCCGCGTGAACTTGTTTGAGACCGTGAATGCAGCCGCCCGGACAGGTAATATGGCCGGACAACTAGGCCAGGTGGTCGGACGGTTTAACTTCTACCTGACCCGAATTGCCGATCAGGAAGACTCCGGAGGCGACTTATTCCCAACAGGTGATCACGTGGGACTGACACCATTTACCGTTCCAAATAATCGCACACGTAATACAGGAACCGATGCTGACCTGATTCCGAACATCAATAGCTTCGACGATTATTACAATGCCCTTCTCGATCTCATACCGCCCCAGGTGCAATCGGTCTACAACTTCTCGGTAAACAGGCTTGAAAGTGGCACGGTCAATATCGAAAGCACTCCCATCCGTGGCTTGAATTCCACCCAGGATTTCGTGGCTACAGGTAAGGAAATCGAAATTACGGGAAGTATCACAGACAACCTGAGCATCTACCTCAGTGTGGCCCAGCAGGAAACTGTCACCTCCAATACAGGTCCGGTAGCCATCCCATTGGCATTGGAAATCGAATCATTGATCCAGGCAAATTTCCCAGGGCTGGATTGGGGTTGGTGGGCAATTCGCGATTCGCCTTTCCAAGGGGAATCTGGCACGCTCGGAACACGCTATGCAAGAGTTACCCGTGAGATGCGCCTGCAGCAAGCCAGGGACAACACCGTATCTCAGGAACAACGGGAATTGGTCTTCCCCCGATTTTGTGGACACGAACAGCGTAGCGTATGTTCATGTTAGGTTATGGTTTTGATTTTGGAAGTGTTTTTGAAGAAATGCTTCTGGTGAAAGGTATCCCAGGGTGCTGTGCCTTCGACGTTTGTTATAAAAAGTCTCGAGGTAATCGAAGATGGCCAGGCGGGCCTGCTGCTTGGATTCGAACACGCCGTTTTGGGGAAAGCATTCGCTTTTGAGGGAGGCAAAGAAGCTCTCGCAAGCGGCGTTGTCGTAACAGTATCCTAGCGCGCTCATGCTCTGAATCCAACCAAAGTCGTTCAATTGCTGCCGCACTTGGTGACTGGTATACTGGCAGCCACGATCTGAATGAAAGAGGGCTTTGTGAAAACCTCCCACTCGATTCCTGGTCTGGTGAAGGGCTGAAACGACCAGACCGGAGGCCAGGCTCTCGGCCACCTTGTAGCCCTGAATTACGCGGCCGAAGAGGTCCATCACGACCGCTAGATACAACCAGCCTTGCCGAGTGGGGATGTAGGTGATGTCGCTGACCATGATTTGGCCGGGCCCGGTCGGGTCCGGAGCCTCGGCCAGACGGTTGGGCGCTGGGAGGCTGCGGGGATCCTGCCGGGTCGTCTTGGGCCGGAAGGGGCTACCCCTACAGGCTTTTAGAGCATTTTGCTTCATCAGCCGGGCCACCCGGTTAACCGAGCAGCGAAAACCCCGCTGGTTGAGCTCCACGCTCATGCGAGGACTACCGTAACAGCGGGTGTGCCGGTCGGCATGGATCCGTTTGATTTCGCTCAGGAGGAGCCGATTTTGGCGGCGGCGCGCTCCCGCCTTACCCCTGCGCCATCGGTAATAACCACTCCTGCTCACAGCCAGCGCCTGACAAAGTTCAACCACTCTATAGATTGCCCGCATTTGATCGATCAGCGCATACCCAGCTGCGGGTCCTCGGCCAGTATGCTCGCGGCTTTTTTTAAGATCTCTCGCTGGCGACGCAGGTAAGCGTTTTCCCGGTTTAGCCGACGGATCTCGCGGGCCATCTCTTCGGGATCGTTCAAGGGGCGGGAAAGTCCCTGCTGGTCGGAGGGGTCCCCGAAGAGATCCTTGCGCCACTTCCTGAGGCTCCCATCGGAAATCCCCAGTTCACGGGCCACCTGCTTGAGGCTGTTGTTACTGTGCAAATAGAGTTCAACGGCTCGACGTTTGAACTCCTCATCATAGGTTCTGTGGGTTCTTGGCATGTCTAATGATCTCTCTCAGACTGCGCTGTTCGTGTCCACAAAATCGGGGGAGGTTCAAATGGCGTATCAACCTGACCTCACGCTACGACTTCAATGAAGGTTTGCTGCAAGGCTTTTCGGTTGGTGGCAGCCTCCGTTACCAGGATGAAATCGCCGCAGGCTACCCGAACCTCCTCGATGATTTTGGCAATATCGTCCCTGATGTCGCCAACCCCTGGTTGGGCCCGGATTCTTTGGATGGCGACGTCTTCTTGCGCTACAGCAGGAGAATCTTCGACGACAAAGTCGGCTGGAGGGTCCAGTTGAATGCGCGCAACTTCTACCGCAAATATGGATCGAAGGACATTCCAATCACCATCGATCCGGATGGCACTGTGTCCACCGTCCGTATACCGGTGGAACAGCAGTTCTTCCTCACCAATTCCTTCACGTTCTAATTCTTATTTAAACCGATCTTTTAAAAAGTTGAACTTCCATCATTACCCCCGCATGTCATTGCAGACAGAGAATATAACCGCAGATGACGCAGATTTTCACAGATGTTTCTTTGAATCGACGTTCATAATCCGATCTTTTTCAAATCCTCCTTCAAGACCCTGCCCTCATTGGTGGGGGACAGGAATGTCCCCCCTCCTTTTCCATCTGCGCAATCTGTTGTTAATTTCCTTCTCCCTCTGGGAGAGGGTGGCGCGAAGCGCAGCGTGAGGGTTGCCCGCGCTTGTCGTGGGCAATAATCCGTGCTCATCCGTTTAACCTGTCCTCCCGTAGCCTCTTGACCTGCGTAGCGTTGCGAAGCACGGTTTAGGCGAAGCGGGATCCGTGGTTAAATATCAGTGTTTAGGGCTGGCATTGAATACGCTTTACAGTTATGGAATTCGATTCCATTTTTGTAAAATAAACCTGCCATGATTCACAGAGTTGTACTAGGAAAACTGAAGGAACTGGCCAGGGGATTCCCCATTGTAGCAGTCATAGATCCACGTCAATCGGGAAAAACCACGCTCGTTCAAGAGGCTTTCAAAAAACATAGCGGGATCTGACACGAGGTTGATATTGGTCTACGAGGGGAACCGCTCTTCCTCAAGAATGGGTATTCCGGTCCGCTCATGGCGGCAACTCACATAACTGGATGCTGGATACTGGTCCATTCCTTTTTCCTTCCTCCTTCCTCCTTATTCCTTTTTATTTCTGTGCCCTATGTAGTTAACTTCTCTCATCCGTGCTTATTCGTGTAATCCGTGGTTAACTTCCCATGAGCAGCCAAGAAGAACAGTTCGAAAGGATAAAAACCCGGGTCCATACCGATTCGAGGGAAGCGGCCCGCCTTGTCGCGGCCGAGATTGCGGAATTGATTGGGCGGAAAGCGGGATCAGGCGCCCAGGCCGTGCTCGGATTGGCCACAGGGTCAACCCCCCTACCCGTCTACCGGGAACTCGTTCGCCTGCACCGGGAGGAAGGATTGAGTTTTGCCAATGTGGTCACCTTCAATCTCGATGAGTACTATGGATTACCCCGAGATCATCCCCAAAGCTATCACCAATACATGTGGCGGCATTTATTCAGCCAGGTGGATATTCCAAAAGAGCAGATTCACATCCCATCCGGTATGGTGGACCGGGCGGAGGTATTCGATTATTGTGCCGAATATGAAAGGAAAATCGAACGGGCCGGCGGATTGGATTATCAAATCCTGGGGATCGGTCGGACGGGTCATATCGGATTCAATGAACCGGGCTCAACCAGCGACTCTAAAACGCGCCTGGTCCGGCTTGACGCTTTGACCCGCCGCGATGCGGCACGGGATTTCCTGGGGGAGGCCAATGTGCCCCGTTATGCCATTACCATGGGGGTGGGAACCATTCGCAAAGCGGTGCGGATTGTCCTGATGGCTTGGGGGCAGACCAAGGTGGAAGTCCTCCGGCAAGCGGTGGAAGAACAGCCCACCGAAAATCTGCCCGCCAGCCTCTTGCAAGGGCACCCCGACGTTCGATTTTTTGTCGATGAGGCGGCGAGTGAAGGGTTAACCCGGTTTCGCATTCCCTGGCTGGTCGGTCCGGTGCTCTGGACAACCCCCATGATTCGCTCCGCCGTTCTCTGGCTTTCCCATGCAGTAAAAAAACCCATCCTCAAACTGCAGGATTCCGATTATAACGAGAACGGTTTGGGCGATCTCCTTACCGAAGTGGGCGCCGCTTACGATCTGAACATCAAGGTCTTCAACCAGACCCAGCACACCATCACCGGTTGGCCCGGAGGGAAACCTAACGCCGATGACAGCAATCGGCCGGAGCGAGCCAAACCCTTTCCCAAACGCGTCCTGGTATTTGCCGCCGAACCCGACGAAGACATTCTTTGCATGGGCGGAACCATCCACCGCCTGAACAACCAGGGAAGCGAGGTCACCCTGGCCTATTTTACCTCCGGAAATCTGGCGGTGCCCGATGGCATGGCCAGGCAAATTCTCTCTTTGATGAATGAGCTGGAACAGGAACTGAACCTGAAAGGTGCGGATGGGGTCAGCCTCGGCCAGGTCGCAGGTGTCATTCTCAAGAAATTACAAGCCAAGTCCCCTCAGGAGGATGACTCTGCCGATATCCGGCAAGTCAAGTCCCTGGTGCGGAGAAACGAAGCCCGCGATGCATCCCGAAATCTCAAAATAGCTCCCGAACGCCTGTGTTTTCTGGATCTCCCCTTCTACGAATCGGGGGGTTATCGCAACTTTCAGCCCACGGAAAAGGACGAGAAAATCGTGGTGAAGTTGCTGCAGGAAATTAAGCCGCACCAAATATATGTCTCTGGGGGCTCGGCCGATCCTGGTTCCCTTTCGGGCCTTTGTTTCCAGCTTTTCCGCAAAGCCCTTCAGGCGGTCGGTGGGGAATACTGGATGGAGAGGTGCTACCTATGGAGTTACCGGGGGATTGGGCAGGAGTGGCCTCTCAACGCTATCGACATGGCGGTGCCGCTCAGTCCGGACGAGTTGGCCCTGAAGATCGAAGCCAGTTTTCAGTACCGTTCCCAGAGGAGTCAGTTCCCCCTCAGGCATTCCGGTCACAAGGAGATCTGGCAACAAACCGACGATATCAATCGTTCGACGGCGGAGGCCTACAACGATGTGGGCATGGCCGAATACGAGGCCATCGAAGGTTTCAAACGGCTCCAACCGGCCGACCTCCTGTAGTGTCATGGCCCGTTTATTTGTTCACACAATCGGCGGACTTTTTCGAGGATTGAATTGGCCGTTAGGATGTGAATTCTTGGAGGGGTTAACCACAGAGGGAGAGGCGCCGTTGGCGCCAATTAGGAATTAGGAATGGAAAGGCACAGAGGGACTGAGTTGCGAAAAGGGACAGGGGTTTTTCGTGATCTTGATCTTGATCGTGATCGTGATCGATAATCACTGAGAGATGAACCACAGGTCCCGCTTCGCCCAAGGGTTACCATGCTTCGCAATGCTACGCACGGCACAGCGGCAGGACAGGTTACACGGATGAGGAAATAGCCACAAAAGGCACAGATGTTAAAAGAAAGAAGAATTTGGAATTAGGAAAAATCCACTAGCCACTCGTCACTAACCACTGAGAACTGAATTATTTGACTCTCGCGAAGCAGGCCAAGAACGGAAAAGCATGGAGTTGTGTGTTTTCCTATTCCTCACAGTCCCTTCGCAGATTTTTTTCCGTCCAAAACGTCCCACTTCCACCACCGAGCTCCAAAACGAAACATTCCTAATTCCTAGTTCGCGCCCTTGGCGCTCTTGCCCCTCTTTGTCCTCTGTGTTCTTGTAGTGGTGATTTATTTTTAGGACGCCACACCCGCCCGCATGTATCGGCATCATTAAAATGCTCAAGCTGATCAAACCTGAATCCGAAATCTGGCTAAACCCAAAATTTGATTTGGATGAAGCCCTGCAATCGACCACTCACTTGGCCATCGGCGCTCATCAGGATGACCTGGAATTCATGGCTTACGAAGGCATCGCCGCCTGCTACGGGCGAGAGGACTATTGGTTTACCGGGGTCACGGTAACCGACGGACGCGGTAGCCCGAGGTCGGGTCCCTATTCCGACCATACCGATGAAGAAATGCGCCTGATCCGTCGCCGAGAGCAAAGAAAGGCAGCGGAGTTGGGCCGGTACGCGGCCCAATTTCAACTCGACTACTCGAGTGAGGAAGTGAAAGCCACCGCCCCGGATCAAGTCGTTCAGGATCTGGTCGCGATCTTGTCAACCATGCGGCCTCAATGCGTTTACCTTCACCAACCCGCAGACAAACATGATACTCACGTTGCCGTGCTGAGCTGTTCCCTCAAGGCCTTGAGGCAAACGGCCGGTCACCACAGGCCTGAAAAGGTGATAGGATGCGAGGGTTGGCGTGATCTGGACTGGTTGGCCGACTCCGAAAAAGTGGCCATGGACTGTGCCCCGCACCCCGAACTGGCCGCGGTTCTGATGGCGATATTCGATTCCCAGATTTCGGGAGGAAAACGCTACGACCGCGCCGTGGCGGGAAGGCGTCACGCCAACGCGACCCATTTCGATTCACACAATGCGGATCAATTCGAGTCGATTGCCTGGGGGATCGACCTGACCGAACTGGTTGCAAATACGGATCTATCCATGAAAGACTTCATCCTGGAACATATCGGCAAGCTGGCCGCCGACGTGGGACGGCGAGTGGATCGATACGCCTGATGAAGAACCCAGACAACACCTTGAGAAATATTGGGAAGGGGTCCAAGCGTGAATCCCGAATTGGCATTCACGACGAAACGCCGTTGCAAAGCAACTTTGCGACACACGGTTGCAAGCAATGACCCCGACACGCATAGGCATAGTGGGCTGCGGACGAATCCTGGCCGCTCATTTGAAGGGTTATCGCGCCATGCGGGAAGCGGGAATCGATAACTTCCGCATCACCGCGCTATGCGCCCGCCGGATTGAAGACGCGCAAATGTATGCCAAGCGCAGTGAAGGCCCTCCCCAGCGTCCCGCCGTCAGCAATGCGCCAGGCGATCCCCTGGCCATTGGGGATGAATACGTATCCGACTTTCAGGATGATTTGGATGTGGCGCTCTACCATGATTATCGTGAGATGATGGCCGATGGGCCTATCGATGCGGTCAACGACTTTACCACGCATGGAATGCACCACCTCGTAGCAGATGCCGCCTGCCGGTGCGGCAAACACCTGCTGACGCAGAAACCATTGGCTGTTACCGTAGGCGCCGCCCGTGCAATGTGCGAACAGTTTGAATCCGCCGGTCTCACCCTGGGAGTGTTTGAAAACTGGCGTTATAAGGACCAGGCGCGCTACCTGCGCTGGCTGATCGATGCCGGTTACCTTGGAACCCCACAGATGTTTCTATTTGGCAATGTGGGGAACTGGTGGACGCCCGACAAGGTGGTGGCCCACACTCCCTGGCGGCACGTCAAGAAATTGGGGGGCGGAATAACTCTCGATCTGGGGGTGCATCAACTCCATTTAGTCCGCTTCCTCCTGGGCGAAATCACCTCCATCGCCGGAACCACCGCAGTCATCGAACCCAAGCGGCGGTTTGTCAACTCAGACGGTCAAGCGGAGACCATGGATTGCGATGCGGATGATATTTTCAGCGCCTCCTTTACCACCGGCAATGGAGCTTTCGGCACTCTGACCGCAAGTTGGGCCGGACACGGCGGGGGCGTCCATTTCGGTGGAGGGCCCGTGCTCTACGGGAGCAGGGGGCGCGTCCTGGGCGATACCTTGACCTTGGATGACGGCTCAACCCACCCCATCGATTCCCTCTACCGGGAGAATTGCCATCCTCACCGCCAGGAACGCGAATTTCCACTCGGAATGACCGACGAGTTTGCAGTCGCCCAACTCGATTGGCTGAACGCCATAAACGGAGGACGGCAGCCCCAAGCCAGCGGACGGGAAGGACTGGCCGATCTGGCCTCCGCATTTGCCATCCTGGAGTCCGACCTGGCTGGCCGGCGCATAGCAGTCGAGGACGTCATCAGCGGGACCGCATCGGATTATCAAGCGCCCATAGCCCGACACTTCGGCCTATCCAACTAAAACGAAACTACCTCCCCAAAGATTCATGTCTCCATCAACACCCGCATCCACCCAGGGAAAAGGAATCGATCCACGGATCTGCCTGATGATGTTCATGGAATACGGGGTCAAAGGATTGTGGATGCCCCTGGCCGGCATCTTTCTCGTGGCCGAAATTTCGGAGGGCGGATTGGGTTTCACAGAATCGGAGAAAGGCATGATCATCGGCATTCCCTTGGCGGTGGGCTCATTCCTCGCCCCTTTTATCGCCGGTCAACTGACCGACCGGATGTTTTCCACCCAGAAATGCCTGGCCATCATGTTGCTTTTTGCCGGTATTCTGAAATGGGCCACGGCGTATCAGACCACCTTGGCCATGTGGCTGGCGCTTTCCATTTTCTTCGCCATTCTCTACGTGCCGACCATTGCCTTGACCAATTCGCTGGCCATGCAGCATCTGGGCGATCCCAAAAGCCAGTTTCCCAAGGTGCGGGTATGGGGAACCGTAGCCTGGATTGTCGTCTCCTGGGTCTTCCCCATGATCTGGCTCCAGACCAACTTGCAGTTTCAGGCCCTGCCGCCCTTTTTCAAGGGAGACAACGTTCCCGACGTAACCGCACGCATGCTCGACAGCCTGAAATTTGCTGGAGGTTTGGCCATCATCTACGCCCTGTTCTGCTGGTTTGTTCTGCCCCATACCCCTCCCTCGGCCAAGAACCGCAAGAAACTGGCTTTTGTGGAAGCCATGGGGCTGTTTCGCAAACGATCTTTTCGAGTACTTCTGATCCTGACCCTGCCGGTGAGCATTCTCCACACCCTCTACATGATGAATACCAGCCCCTTTCTCAAAGAGAGCGGACTGCAGGCCAGTTACATCATGCCGGCCATGTCGCTGGGACAATTCTCCGAAATCGTGGCTTTGATTTTCCTGGGTAAATTTCTCACTCGATTCGGCTTCCGCAAGATCATGACCTTCGGCATGGCATGTTACGGCATCCGCTACGCCATTTTCGGAATTCCGGGACTCCCGGTAGAAGTCCATGTAACCGTTCAACTGATGCATGGGCTTTGCTTCGGTTGTTTCTACGCCGGCGCTTTCATTTACGTGGAGCGCATTTCCCCGAAAGCGATCCACCACACCGCCCAGATCCTGTTCTTTTTCGTCATGATGGGGCTGGCTCCCGCCATTACCGGAGTATTCCTGAACGGCTGGCTGGCCGACTTGGCAGGCGCGCCAAACGGTGTGCTCGACCTGCCCTCCTATGTCCGCTTTTGGCAGTTTGCCGCGGTTATCGGCATCGTGTCAGCGATCTTGTTCTGGGTATTTTTTCGGGATGAAACCCAAGGGGATCAGCCCGCTACGAACAAACCATGAACTACGACCTGTACTGGGGAGACCTGCATAGCCATTGCTCGATCAGTTACGGGCATGGCAGCATGGAACAGGCTCTGGAACGGGCCAGGCAACAGCTCGACTTCTGCTCCATCACGGGACACGCCTTCTGGCCCGACATGCCCACCGATCGCAATATCTACGCGGAGATCATCGATTACCACAACCAGGGATTCGCCCGCTGCGCCACAAATTGGGGTAAATTGATCGAATGCCATAAAAGAACAACGGTAGAAGGCGAGTTCGTCGCTCTGCCCAGTTACGAATGGCATTCACTCGAGTACGGCGATCACAACGTATATTGCCCCCGGGCCGATCTGCCCTTGCGGGATGCTCCCGATCTACCCGCACTGCGGAAGTTGGCGCGGGCCGTGGATGGCATTGCCGTCCCCCACCACATCGGTTACCGCAAAGGATACCGCGGTATCAATTGGGATGCCTACCGGGAGGATGTATCGCCATTCGTGGAAGTGTTTTCGCTGCACGGATGCTCCCTTAGCACCGATGCGGCCTATCCCATGTTGCACGATATGGGTCCTCGGGATTTTGGTTCCACCGCGGAGGAAGGTTGGCGAAGGGGGCACAAATTCGGGATCGTCGGCGGCACGGATCACCACGCGGCCTATCCGGGAAGCCATGGGGATGGCCGAATGGGGGTGTTTACCGAAACATTGACCCGGCAAGGATTGATGGAGGCTTTCAAAGCCCGCCGGGTTTACGCGGCTACCGGGGACAAAATCGACGCGCGTCTTTTCCTGAACGATGCCTGGATCGGCCAGACAGTTAAGGCTCCCGGGGCCAGAAATCTTCAAATTTCCGTGCTGGGCATGGATGAGTTGGACCAGGTTCGTCTGTTCAAAAATGGCCGCATCCTCGGTCGATATTTTCCAACTGATGAAGGTTCGGATTCCAATCCTTACCGCTTGCGCCTGACCTGGGGTTGGGGACGCAAAACCGAACGGGTCAAATGGAGAGCGAGCCTGGCTTTATCCGAGGGAGCGATCCGGTCCGTCGACACCTGCTTCTCCGGTCAGGCTGTGGTGGCGCCAAAAACAGATGTCGAGGAATGGGCTGCCCATACGGATGGGGAACTTCTGCCCCATGCCGTAACCGAACGAAGCGAAAATTCAGTCACTTGGCGAAGTGTGACCAGCGGAAATCTCTCCATGCGCCATGCCGCTACCCAGGGAATCTCTCTGGTAATTGAAGCATCCCGGGACGCTGAAATTCGAGTAAACGTAAACGGTCACACCTTTCGGCATAAGCTGGCTGAAGTCCTGGATGGGAGTCGTAGCCATTTTCTGAGAGGCTGGCTGACCGAGGCCATCCAGATTGGCCCCGCCGTGCCCCTGAACCTTTGCCGGGTCGAGGAAGCAGTGACGGACAAACCGGAAAAGAACAGGGATATCTATCGGCTTGAAGTAGCTCAAAAGAACGGTCAGTGGGCTTGGCTGACACCGATTTGGGCTGAAGCATAACCTGAGCAGGCGAAGAAACATTCAATCTGTAATCGTAACTACTCAGGTATCCAGCTAGAGTGGAGGATCCTCTGGCTAATGGAGGCGCCAAACACGCAACAAGGACATTATTAAACAATCGTCCGCATGGATGTTTTATTGATAACCTATTACGCAACTGTAGGAGGGGGTTTATCCCCCGATCTTCCAAATGGCCTCACCGCAATCGGGGGATAAACCCCCTCCTACAGTACTCTCAAATACCATCCCATGAAAATTCTCATTCCTTTATATTGCCTCTTCTAAACCACCTGAGTAGTTACCTGTAATCAATGAGCGCAGCCCTTAAAATTGGAGTCCTCGGCCTCATCCATGACCACGTGTGGAGCAACCTGGCAGCGCTGGCCAACTGTGACCATGCCGAACTGGTGGCTGCCTCGGACTCAAACGAACCACTGACGGCGCGTGTTTCCCGCGAATATGGCTGCAGGACCTATGCCACACATGAGAAACTCCTGAATTCCGAGCAATTGGATGCGGTGTATGTTTTCAGCAGCAATGCCGAGGGCGCTGAACTGGCCATACAATCCATGGCCCGGAAACTCCACGTCCTGAGTGAGAAACCCATGTCCGCCAGGCTCGGGCAAGCCGACCGCATGCTGGCCGCCGCCGAGAAATACGGAGTGAAGTTGGTCATTAACTGGCCCTTTACCTGGTGGCCGCAACTCCAGATTGCCCTGACCATGGCCAAGGCCGGCGCCATCGGAAAACTTTGGGGCGTCAAATACCGGGCCGCCCACGCCGGGCCCAAGGAGTTGGGTTGTTCGGAGTACTTTTGCGACTGGCTCTTTGACCGGGAACTGAACGGCGGCGGCGCCATGTTGGACTACTGCGGTTACGGATGCCTGCTTTCGGCGGCCATGCTGGGTCAACCCGAAAAAGTGACCGGAATCATGGGAGGACAAATCAAGGATTCACTTGCGGTGGAAGACAACGCCCTTATTGCCATGACCTACCCCTTTGGCATTGCCACCGCCGAGGCCTCCTGGACCCAGATCGGCAAACTGACCAGTTATACGACAGCGGTCTACGGCACGGAGGGAACGTTACTGGTAGAACCACGACCAGGAGGAAAGCTCTACCTGGCCACGGCAAATGATCCCGCTGGCCGTGAAATTTCCCTTCCGCACCAAGAGTCCCGGCTACGCGATTCGGCCAGCCATTTTGTCAGCGTGGCCCGCGATGGGGCTGAACCATGGCTGCTCTGCCAACCCGATCTGTCCCGCAACGCACAGGAAATAATGGAAGCGGGACTGAGATCGTCCCTGCAGGGAAAACACATTTCCCTTCCCCTCGATTAGACGGGAGGCATCCAGTCACCAAGGGACGAGAAAGAGACAGGCATTAAGAATTTGGAATTGACTCTCGCAAAGCTCGCTAAGAGCGCAAAGAAAGAGGGGGAGAGGGCGCCAAAGGCGCGAATTAGGAATGTTTCGTTTTTGGGCTCGGTGGTGAAAGTGGGACGTTTTGGACGTAAAAAAATCTGCGAATGGACTGTGAGGAATAGGAAAACACACAACTCCATGCTTTTCCTTTCTTGGCGTTCTTGGCCTGCTTCGCGAGAGTCAATTCCAAATTCCCGTCCCCATCTTGTGAATTCTGTGCTTTTTGTAGTTTCTTTCCTCCCCGTCCATCGATCAAGATCAAGATAACGATCACGATAATCCTCTGAGCTTTTGGCCCTTTGTGTCTTCTTGCCTTTTTATTCCTAACTCTGTGTCCTCTGTGGTTATTCTCTCCCAAATATTCCTAATTCCTCATTCCTCATTGGCGCCCCTAGGCGCCTGTCCCCCCTTATCCCCGGATCCCAACCGCTAAGGGCAGAATTGTGTGGCCACTTGATCCTGTTGCCGCGAAAATGTGAAAAAAGAAATGAAAAAGCGAATCGTATTCCTTCTACTTTTCCTCCCCATCTGGATGGGGGGAAATACCTCCGGAGAAGCCCCTTCCGGGGCTGAGGGCTGGATTTCCCTGTTCAACGGGGAGGACCTTACCGGCTGGGAGGTCAAAACGGACGCCGCCAAAGGCATCTGGTCGGTCCAAGACGGTGCCATAGATTGCCAGCCCCTGCTTCAACCCCGAGGAGACAAGAACCTGTGGGGAACGAAAAGCTACCGGGATTTTGAGCTCCTGGTGGACTGGCGCATCAAGGAAACAAAAGGCATTTACAATGTTCCCGTGGTGCTGCCGGATGGGAGCTATCAATTGGACGCGGAGGGCAACCGGGTGGTTCATCCACAACCCGGGGCCGATTCCGGAATCTACCTGCGGGGTTCCAACCGGGCGCAAATCAATATCTGGTGCTGGCCCATCGGGTCCGGAGAAGTCTTCAGTTACCGAAACAACCAGAAGGATCCCGTAATCCGTGCCGGCGTCACACCCAAGGTAAAGGCGGACCATCCGGTGGGGGAATGGAACACGTTCCACATCACCATGAAGGGCGACCGACTATCCGTAGTGCTCAACGGCCAGACCGTGCTGGATAACGCCCAACTGCCCGGGGTCCCGGAGGAAGGACCCATTGCCCTGCAACACCACGGAGGCTACGATGCGGAAAAAGATGAATGGAACGGGGCCTCCAGCCTGGTTCAGTTTCGCAACATCCGTATCAAACCCCTTTAGATAATAGGGGCCGGAAATTGATTCTCCAAACCAACTCTGTCAATCTCATGCAGCCCGTTAAAGCACTGTTCCTTCTGTCCTTGCTCTTTGCCGTGGTCCAGGTTCGGGCAGAACCTCCACCCAACTTCGTGGTCATTTTCTGTGACGACCTCGGCTACGGCGACCTGGGAAGTTTTGGCCATCCCACCATTCGAACCCCTCACCTCGACCGGATGGCAGAGGAAGGACAAAAGTGGACCCAATTCTATTCGGCCGATCCGGTTTGCACCCCCAGCCGGGCCGGGCTGTTGACGGGTCGATATCCCGTCCGCAACGGCATGAGTTCGGTCGCGCGGGTGGTCCTTTTCCCCAATTCATCGGGGGGATTGCCACAGGAAGAGATTACTTTGGCCGAAATGCTCAAACAAAAAAATTACGCCACTGCTGCGGTTGGCAAATGGCACTTGGGGCACCTTCCCCAACACCTGCCCTTGACCCAGGGGTTTGATTCCTATTACGGCATTCCCTATTCAAATGATATGGACAAGGTTCCCGGCTCTCCCGGCTACCGGCGCAACGATCCGGATTTTTATCCCGACACAACCAATTACAACGTCCCGCTGTTGGAGGACGACCGGGAAATTGAACGTCCGGCCGATCAGAACACCATAACCCGTCGCTTCACCGAAAAGGCCGTCGAGTTTATCCAGGCTAACCGGGATAGGCCGTTCTTCCTCTACCTGGCTCATTCCATGCCGCACATCCCGCTCTTTGCGGAAGAGAAATTCAGGGGAAAAAGCATTCGCGGATTGTACGGAGACGTCATCGAGGAGATCGATTGGAGCGTTGGTCAGGTCCTGGACACGTTGCGCGAGCTGGAACTGGATACCGGGACCGTGGCCGTATTTTCCTCCGATAATGGGCCCTGGCTCGCTTTCAAAACCCACGGAGGATCCGCCGGACCGCTAAGGGCGGGAAAAGGCACCAACTTTGAAGGCGGTCAGCGCGTTCCCACCATCTTCTGGGGTCCCGGCCGCATCAAACCGGGCACAGTAAGTGGAATGGGGTCGGCCATCGACCTGATGAGCACCTTCGCCAGTTTGGCCAAGGTCGAACCACCCAAGGACCGAAAAATGGACAGCTTTGATCTTTCCCCGGTTTTACTGGGCACAGGAAAGAGCCCGCGCACGGAATTCTTCTACTGGAATCGTGGAGTGCTTCACGCTGTACGTTCGGGACCGTGGAAACTGCACGTTCAGCAACGCGAGCCCATAAATTACGGCAGGGTGGTTTACCTGGAAAAACCCGAACTCTACAACGTGGAAAAAGACATTGCGGAGGCCTATGACGTGGCCGACACCCACCCCGAAATTGTAGCCCGCCTTTTAGAGAAATTGGGCAAACATGAGCAGGACGCCGAGGATTCCCTGCCCGACCAACTGGCAGCCAGGATCGGGGATGGGAAATAGCCGAACTTGAAAAAGTCCCAGTTGCTTTGTGGTTCACCAGATGTGGCCTTCAAGATTGAAAAAGGAGGGGGGACATTCCTGTCCCCCATTACATCTAAATGGCGGGTTGGAAAACCCGCCCTCCGTTACCTTGTAGGTCTCTGTGGGGAAAAGAAATTCTCTTCAAAACATCACCCCTCCCCTCTCTGCGCGCTTGGCGAGAATCAATCCCCCATCCCTAATTCCTACATCTTCTTACCTCTGTGCTTTTTGTGCCTTTTGTGGCTATTTCCCTAACTTGTCCTGCCGTAGCCTCCTGACCTGCGTAGCGTTGCGAAGCACGGTTTGGGCGAAGCGGGATCCCTGTTTCATTTTCGATCAAAATCACGATCATGATCACGATAAACCCCCGTGCCTTTTCAGCCTTTTGCCCCTTTCTCCTCTCCTCTCTCTCTGTGCCCTCTGTGTTCTCTGTGGTTAATCTCTCTCAACAATTCCTAATTCTCCCCGTCTTTGCCTTGCTTCGTGTTCTTTGCGAGAGTCAATGTCTGTGCCTGGCGCCAACCTCCCATGTACCGGTCACGCATCCGTCCTCAACGACGTAAACAAAATTGTACAGCGCGACCGTTGGACAAATGTGGTTGGGTATGCCCAGGTAGGCATCTCCCACTCGAATATCATCCCATCGATCCGTCTTTGCCACCAAATGTTCCTCGCTATGGCCGACGTATTCAACATCCTCCAAACCCAACAACCGGACCCGCGGGTGGGGCATCTCAGAGGCCACCGCCTTATGACCAAGGTCGAAGCATACGTATTGCGGGGCCGGTTTGCTCACCACCCGGGTCAATAGTAGCGCCGCGCAATTGAAGGGAAGATCGGTCAAATGATCCAGGTTCTTAAAATCCCAAAGCAAAGTTGTTCCGGGGCTCAACTCCACACCCTCGCGCCGGGCATGAACGGGAAAGGATGAAGAACCTCCAACGACAATTTGAGGTGGAAAAAATCCAAATTGCTGCAGCCTGTTAATCAATGCCTGGACCGGCGCGAATGCTTTGTCGACCCGTTTTGTCCGCACATCCAGGTCCAATCCAAAAATGTGCCCGTCGTAAACGTGCAGGCCGCGGACATCCAGAAAAGGCAATTCATGGAGGAGCTTGTAGCGAGCTATTGCTTCCGGCCCAGGTAGCACACCGGTGCGGTTCATGCCGACATTGATGTCGAGGAATGCGCCCAATCTAATGGATTCCTCGGCACAGGACCGATTCAACTGACGGATGATCTCCGCATCGTCCACAACTACGGAAAACAAGGCGTCCGGAAAGGCCTTGGCCAATTGCACATACCGGGCAATTTCCGGCCCGACGGGTTGAATGGCGAGTAGAATGTCGCCGGCGTTTTCCTTTCCCAGCATTTCCGCCTCGGCCAAGGTAGCGCATTTGAATTTGCCGATCCCCGCCTTCATTTGCATGCGAACTATTTCGGCCAGTTTGTGGGTTTTTACGTGGGGACGCAGGCGATCGGCATCCCGGGCGATCTCCAGCATGAATTGAATGTTGTCTCGTACTCGATCGGGATAAATGAGCAATGCGGGGGAGGGAACCTGGTCGACCTGTGGCAGCGCTTTTGGCAAGGAGGACATCGCAACCATGATGGCGGGAAAAAGCAGATACCACAAGGCCCAAGGTTTCCGGCGAGAAAATAACAAGCCGCCTGAAGTTCTCTCTTCAAGCGCTATTCCGGACTTCCCAAACCCCTTTGGATCGACCACTCTTTTCCCATGGCTAACCCTTCCTACAACATCGGAATCATCGGATATGGCTGGGCCGCCACCGCCCATATCGATGCCATCAACGCAACAAGGCAGGCCTCGGTCGGCGCGGTTTATTCATCCCGTGAACTGGATGCGGGAGAATTGAGCGCTCGATACGGCTCCGCCATAACTACCTACCGGGACTTGGACCAAATGTTGTCAGATCAGGCCATCGACACCGTCTCCATTACTTCCTACCCCAGTCAGCACAAGGATCAGGCCGTGGCCGCGGCTGGGGCAGGAAAAAACCTGATCATAGAAAAGCCCTTGGCCCTGACCCTGGAGGATTGCAGAGCCATTCAGAGGGCCGTGCATAAGGCCGGGGTAAAGGCCTGCGTCTGTTTTGAGGTGCGATTCATCAGCCAGTTTCAGACCACTCGCAATATCATCGATGAAGGACTACTGGGTAGCCTTCACTACGGAGAGGTCGACTACTACCACGGCATTGGTCCCTGGTATGGGCAATACCGCTGGAATACAACCCGGGAAGAGGGAGGATCCAGTCTTCTTTCCGCCGGTTGTCACGCCTTGGACGCCCTGCTTCTGTGCCTGGGCGACGACGTAACCACGGTGTCGTCCATGTCGGCCCAATCGAGTCACGGTATTTTTGCCGGATACGCCTACCCCACCACTTCGGTCACTCTGCTACAATTTGCCAGTGGAGCGGTTGGAAAGGTCGCTTCCGTGATTGATTTCTTTCAACCCTACTATTTTCACACCCATCTGGTGGGCAGCGAGGGCAGCTTGCTGGATAACAAACTCTACTCCAACAAACTCCATCTCCGGGACAAGAAATGGTCTCAACTTCCCATGGCCCTGGCCGACTCGGGCGACGTGTCGGACCATCCCTATCAGGCGCAGTTTCAGGTCTTTTTCGATGCGCTGGATAGAGGTGAAGACATGCCCCTCACCTCCCTGGATCAATCCATGAAATCCTTCGAGGTCATCTTTGCGGCGGACAAATCAGCTGAAGAAGGTAGGCCGGTCTCGCTTTGATGCGGTAAGCCATTCCTGGATACAGGATACTGGGAAGAATAGAAGCTCTCGCAAAGCTCGCCAAGACCGCGGAGAAAAAGAGGTATTAACATGGATCCTGCTTCGCCCAAACCGTGCTTCGCAATGCTGCGCAGGTCAAGAGGCTACCATGCTTCGCCTAAAGGCTCCGCACGGCACAGCGCAGGACAGGTTACCGGGATGCACAGGATATTTTTATAATGGAGGGCGGATAATCCAGTCCGCCATTGCATTTTTGAGGCGGGTAAGAAAACCCTCCCTCCGTTAATTCCGACTTCGCCGGAAAAGTAAACTGTAGGAGGGGCTTCACGCCCTGATTGCTTTGAGGCCATTAGGAAAAATCGGGGCGTGAAGCCCCTCCTACAGCTTTTTCCTCTTGGCGTTACTTGGCGAGCTTTGCGAGAGCCTCTTTGTGCCCCTGTGCCTTCTCTTATAATTCCTAATTCCTAATTCCTAATTCCTCATTGGCGCCCCTAGGCGCCTGTCCCCCTCCTTTTTTAAATCCCGTCCATCCTGTTTATCCATGTTCAATTCCTCATTCCTAATTGGCGCCCCTCGGTGCCTTCCTCCTCCCCTGCTTTTTTGAGTCTTCTGTGCTTTTTGTGGCTAAAAAGAATGACTCCCAGAATTGCATCAGCTTCAGGCCGATACCAGATTTTCCAGAAGCCGGGCATATTCCACCCAAACCCGTCGTGCCTCCCCCGACTCATCGATATCCTGCCCGGCATGAATGGCGGCCTTCAGGTGGGGTTCTATCGATAGCCAACCGTCGTAGCCGGTTGCATCCAGATCTTGCAAAATCCGCTTTTGCAGGGGGTCTTCATCGACGTAACAGGCCACATATTCCCCCTCCTTCGGCCCGGGTTTGGCCGCCTTTATGTGAACGTGGGCAATTTGGCTCCGGCAAGCCTGGTAGTAATCCCAGGTGGCTTTGGTATCTTGCTCGTGCAGGCTGTTGTTCCCCGTATCAAAAATCAACTGGAAGCAGGGATTATCCACCGCCTCCACCAGTTCCAAATAGCCCTCGGCTGTTTCACCGTATCCGGAACAATTTTCGTGTCCGAGAACTATGCCCTCCCCTTCGGCGATGTTTGCCAATTCCTTCAAACGTCTAACTGTCTCTGCCTTCCATTCCGATTGAATGAGGGGATTGTCGGCCGAATTCGGATACGACATGATACGTAAAAACTTGCAATGGGCCTCACGCATGCGGGGAGCCACGCGTTTGAGTTCGTCCATATCCAATTGAAAGTCGGTATCGATGGCCCGGGCCCAGTTTCCGATCTGTCCCCCAAAACCAACCACCGAAATGCCTTCGGACTGTAAATGCTCCCAGGTTTCTTTCCACTCGTCTTCCGTCTGGTCGCAGACGTTCTTTCCATCAATCAAACGAAGCTCGATGGCGTCCCAGCCAGCCTCCCGGAGAGTGGAAATTTGTCCTGCCAGAGTCTTCTCCGCTTCGTCGGCAAATCCGGTAAATTTAAAGGGCATGGGCTTGGATTTATGGGATCGTACGGAAAGAGGTCAAACCCGAAGAAGGTAGAAGGAAAAAGGAAGCCTTGCCTGGAGCAGCGTCTACGACAGATGGCAATCGATCCGGACAGTTGTTGAGAAGGCTCGGACTTGGCCGATCAATTGACCTGAATTGTCAAGACCTAACGTCGTATTTGTCACTTTACTCGAACAATGACCTGGGCAACCCCGATTGCCTAATAATTGACATCAAGGTGCCCATCCTCAGTTCCCTGTGGTCAGGAACTGGGACGGTAATAGTGCTGCTGGATTCGACTTTTTGCATGATTATATGGCTGCCTCTGCATCGGCCCTCAGTAAATCCATGATTCGCAAGTATTTTGCATACTTCCCGGCCCGATAACACTCGCAGTCTAGCCAACAGCGACCTCCACCTGCGTTACGTACACTTCCTCGTGCAGTCGATGCTCAATCTCGGCGATTGAAGCTGTTTCGAAAAACATCTCCAATGCCTCCTGCAAATTTTTTCGGGCCTCAGCCACGGTAGCGCCTTGACTGGCGATGTCCAACTCGGGGCAGAGGGCGACGTAGCCATCGCCTTCGCGTTCGATAATTGCTGTCCACTGTCTGGTCATCACTAACTTGGTTTTGTGCTTTTTGTGGCTATTGAAATCAGGCGTCGTCGTTGGGGTCAGTTATTAACCCTCCCCTACAAATTCCCTTCGTGGATCCTATTCTTCCAACTCTGTGTTCTGTGCCCTCTTGTGGTTAACTTTCTGGCGAGTTGGCTTTATTTACCCGATCAGTTCCTCAATCACTTCTCCCCCGAATTGGGAGAGTTGCTGGAAACGACCGGCGTGGAAATAGGTCAGGCGATTGTCATCCAGGCCAAGCAGGTGCAAAAGGGTCACGTGCACGTCCCGTATGGGATGCACCACGTCCACTGCTTCGGCGCCGATGTCGTCGGTTGCACCAATGGTGTGGCCGCCGTTAACTCCACCCCCGGCAAACCACATGGGCATGGCTTGGGAGTTGTGATCGCGCCCATAGGTAGTGCCGCTGTCGCGGATACCGTTATCGGGACTGCGACCAAATTCCCCGCACCAAATAATGAGCGTTTCATCCAACATACCCCGCGCTTTCAGGTCCTTGATCAAACCGGCCATAGGTTTGTCGATACTGGTGATACGAGATCCGTGGGCCCGCTCAAGAAAGTCGTGCGAATCCCAGCCTCCGGAGTAAACTTGAATGAAGCGCACCCCCTTTTCAATCAGGCGACGAGCCAGCAGAAGCTTGCGGCCAAAAACCTCTGTTTCATCATTGCCGATACCATAAAGTTCCTTGGTCTTCTCCTCTTCCTGTTCGATATCGAGGATACCGGGCACCTGCATCTGCATGCGGAAAGCCAGTTCGTAGTTGGCCATGCGGGCTTTCAGGTCATCCTGCCAAGGATGCTCTTCGAGGTGGTCGTGATTGAAGCGGCTGAGCAAATCAAGATTCTTGCGTTGGTGTTCGGCCGTTACCCCTGGAGGGGGTTTCAAGTCGAGGATGGGGGTTCCCTGTGGCCGCAACGGGGTGCCTTGGTAGTGAGCCGGCAAAAATCCGTTGCTCCAATTGGGCGCGCCACCCTGCGGATATGACAGCTCCGGTAATACGATAAATCCGGGCAAATCCTGGTTTTCCGAGCCCAGGCCGTAAGTTACCCAGGACCCCATGGCCGGATCTCCGCCAAACCGGTTTCCCGTATTCATATGGAACAATGCGGTCGGATGGTTGACCGACTCGGCTTGGCAACCCCGGTAAAAACAGATGTCGTCGGCCACCTCTGCCAAGTGAACCCATTTTTCCGTCATCCAGGCTCCGGACTGACCCACTTGGCGCGCTTTCCAGGGACTTTGCACGTAGTAGCGAGCGCCGCTCTCCATGACCGATTTGTTCTCCCCGCTCCGGGTAAACTTCTCCAGGTGGATTTTATCAAGCTGCGGTTTCGGATCGAACGTGTCGATATGACTGGGCCCCCCCTCCATCATGAGGAAAATGACGTTCTTGGCCCTGGCCGGATGATGAGGTTGTTTAACCGAAAGAGGGCCTTTGGCCTTGGCAGCAGATCCGTTCAGGTTGGACGGCAGTATGCTGGCCAGGGCGACACTTCCCAAGCTGGCGCCCATGCTGTAAAGAAAATCGCGGCGGTTCAGGGACCTCGCAACGGCCATGTTTTGGAGAAGCTCCAACTGCAATTTCTTATTCATACTGCAAATAGGCTAGCAAAAATAGCGCTCAATAAACATACATAAATTCATTGCTGTTATACACCACCAGGCAGATATCAGCCAAGGCCCGCGATTTGGCGTCCACGTCGGCCAGACCGGGATCCTGCACGTAATCATCGTAGCCAAAGAGGATCTCGGAAAAAGAAAACTCTTCCCCGCTCATTTCTTCCACGGCCGATCGTATAACTTCGCCTTCAAATTCTCTGGGAGGAAAATCCCGGTCTTGGTGGTAGCTTTCCATTTCTTTCCAGTGATCCAGACTGAGCCTCAATTCTTGCCGGTCGGGTTTTCTTCCATAAGCCCTTTGGAATAGGTCCTGCACCACGGCCCTGCGACTTTGGTTCTCTTTCTGGAGATCCAATGCGGTGGCAATGGAGCGGTAGAGTGGATCCTCTCCATTGAAGAGACTGAAAACCTGTGGAGTGACAGTGGAAGCCTGACGCGCCTCACAGGATTCATCCGGACCCGGTTGGTTGAAAACTTCCATGAAGGGGTTTCTTAAGCCGCGAATCTTTTTGGCGTATACGGAGCGACGGTTGCGTAACTCAGGTGTCCGGGCCGGTTCATAAGAAGCGGCAAATGAACCCATGACTTGCCGCGGCTGGGTGGCAACGTCGCGATTGATTTCCGGCAATGCCGGCAATCCGCCGATGGTTTCACTGAGCTCACCAGAGACATAAAGCATACTGTCCCGAACTTCCTCGGCGCTCAACCTCCTCGGCTCAAATACGGCGTAAGATTTTCCCAACGGATCTTTTTCCGCCAAGTGGTCGCGGTGTTTGTACTCGGTAGAGCGCTGGTAAGCCTTGGATGACATGATAAGCCGATGCATTTCTTTGACCGACCAACCGGACTCTATGAAACGCGTGGCCAGGAAGTCCAAGAGTCCGGGATGACTCGGCTTGCCTCCCATCGCGCCGAAATTATTGGGGGTGTCCACAATTCCCTGACCAAAGTGGTAGTGCCATATGCGATTGACCATAGATCGGGGAACGAGCGAATTTTTGGGGCTTGCCAACCACTGGGCGAAGGCCAGTCGACGCCCTTCCGGGGTTTCGGGAATGCGGTTAAATTCTTGGGCCTCTAGCTTGTCGTTGGAGTCCGGCAAGGCGCTCAACACTCCGGGGGTCACCTCTTCGGCATAACCAAAAGGATCCCCCCCTGTGAGGATATGCGTTCTTCCCGGTTCACCCTCGGCCATCGGATCAACCGGCATCGGCAACATGCTGCCCGACCTCTGGGGCTTCTCGGGCGAGAGTCCACTGTAAACCGACATGGCAAAAGGTTCGAATTTTTTCATTTCAAACCCAGCTCGACTCACATTCTTGGTCCCTACTTTTCGGATCCCAATTTCTTCGAGAGTCAGGCCGATGTTGCGAGGTAGCTGGTCAGCCGCCACGCCCCTTTCCAACAATTCCTTGCGACTTCCAAACTCGTAGCCGTTCTCCAGGCACCAGGCTTTTAAGGCTTCGGTCGACTTCTTATTGAGCCGACCCCACATCTCCTTGAAATACTGCATGCGCTTTTCCATGACGACCTTCTCCTCCAAGCCAACCAGGTTTTCATAATCCTGAAAGGGAACGTCACGGTCGGCAAAGTGGGTGGTGGCAAAAACCGCCTGGATTCGATAATAATCCCGGGTTGGAATGGGGTCAAATTTGTGGTCGTGACACCGGGCACATTGCAAAGGATGGGACAAAAATACCTGACCAACATTGTCGGTCACATCATCGAGATACTGTAGGCGGGTAATCCGCGCCACGGCCATACCGGTATGCTCCCAAGGACCCATGCGTAAAAATCCTGTGGCCAAAAGGGCCTCGGGATTGTCGGGCTTCCATTCATCCCCGGCCACCTGCTCCACAATAAATTGGTTGAACGGTTTATCCTGGTTGAAGGAGCGAATCACATAGTCCCGGTAGCGCCAAGCGCTGGGCCGCTCATAGTCATTGGAGAACCCGGCAGAGTCGGCGTAACGCACCACGTCGAGCCAATGCCTGCCCCACTGCTCGCCGTAACGCGGATCATGGAGCAAACGATCCACCACTTTTTTGAAGGCCCTGTCATCGGAACTGCGATCCTGGAGGAAGGCCTCCACCTCTTGCGGCGTCGGTGGTAAACCGATCAAATCAAAGGTGGCGCGGCGAATCAAGGTCCTGCGATCCGCCAATCGGGCCGGTTCGAGCCCGATTTGGTAAAGCTTTCGGTCGATAAAGGCATCGACCGGATGCGTCTTCCCGGACTGGGCTGGAACCACAGGATCCACCACGGGCCGGTAGGCCCAAAGATTCTCTTCTTCATACCGGCGGTAAGTCCAATCGTCATCGAGTCCCCCACTGGTTTGAACCACCACTCCCTCAGCATAGCGCTGCTCGATGACCTCGATGTCCTCATCCGAAACCCAGGGCGCCCCGGCATTGATCCAGTCGCGGATCAACCAGGTCTGCTCCTCGGTCAGGCGATCCGCCTCCTTGGGCGGCATTTCGTAGTCCTCATCCGTCCAGGTAGTGGCGACATACATCAAGCTGCCATTCCCATCACCCGGAATGAGCACCTCGTCGGAAGATTCCCCACCCAGGAGCATATCCTCACGGTTGGTCAGGATGAGGTCGCCTTTCAGGTCTTCGTTATTATGACAGGAGAAACACTTCTGCTTGAGCAACGGTTTCACCTTCAGGGCAAACAGCTTTTCGCCCTCGGTATACGAATCCTGCTCAGCGCTGAGTGACGCGCCAATCAAGCCCCAAAACGCGGCCATTGCAGCCATGCGCCAGACAACCGTGGAGACTTTCAAGACTTGAGATATCGCATCCATAAAAACCGTAAGTCAGTTCAGAAAGAATAATTAACCCTTTACGTTAGCAGAAAAACAGGAATTTTCTACCAGATTCGTAGTTAGTCGACCCTGAAAAAGTCATTATGGTCCATAAGCGCCCGGCCTAGCGCGTCTAGGCAATATTCGGAAATGGGGTTCTGCTGTATTGATGGCAGATTCTGGAACCAACAATACCGGGCTGCCGTGCCGATTTCGTATTGTTAATCGTTGGAGCGGGTTTATCCCGCGATTGTTTTAGGTATGCGGAATCCACCTAAAGGACACACAACATTGCCAAAAGGCCGGATTTCAGCAACGGGTTCTATTGTCTGGAGTGGGCAACCGAAAGAAAATGGATTTCTCTTTCCGGCAAGATAGTGGCTCGGTTCAAATGGTCTAAAAAATTAGAGAGCCTCATCCATTTGCGGAAGTTGAAGGCTGCTGCGGCCATCATCAGGTTGATCTGATCGCCTGCCAGGCCTTTGAGAAAATTGCGTCTGAGTCGATGGTCATTTTTGAGATGCCCGATGACCGGTTCTATGCCCGCTCGTTTGCGGAAGAGTTTTCGCAGCTTGGACCTTTCATACGCGCTGGCGTTGGCCGCAGCTTTTGCTGGCAGCAGTATCCGCGTTTCACCGACTCGCTTGCGCCCTCGATAGCCCCGGTCATTGAGACAAAGGCGAGGACGCTTCCCGGTGAGGCGTTCGACTTGGTCCAGTACATCAGGCAAGGTGCGTGAGTCATGGCGGTTGTCCGCGAAACTCAGGGCCCCCACGATTATTCCGCTATGCAGGGTGCGTGTGATGGAAGCTTTCTGCCCAAACTCATACCTTTTATGCTCCTTACCTTTAGAGATACAACTGACCTCGGGTTCATGAAGGCTGTAGATCTTGTTTTTGTCTTTGCGTTGCTGGCAGAGCACTCGATCAAAAAGGTCCAACTCAGAACCGAGATCCCGGAGGGTCTCGGCTCGGAGTTTGCGTCGGAGCTCGCGCACCAGCCGTCCGGCTATAGTCCTGAGTTTGCGTTGGGCCTTGCGGGCTTGCTTGGCGCGCTTCGGATGAGACCGGTTGTGTAGGGCCATCATCAACTTCGGAATGGTGCGACGATAGCTGCGCCTCAGCATAATTCCGTGACGCTGAGCTATGACCACACATTTCTGGCAGATCTTACGATACTGCTTGGAGTCGGTAGGATAGGTGATGTTTTTCTCTTGAACGGTGGTATCAGCTATCACCGTATTCTCTATGGCTCGAGGTCCATGCACACGTATGGACTCCTTCACGATCAGCTCACAACCGTCCGGACCAATGCGTTTGCGGAAGTAAGTCAGGCTGGTGGGCTCAATAGGCAGTTGCCAGTGAAAATGCTCTGCTCCGGTGAAATACTGGAAATACGGGTTTTGTACCCATTGCTCAACGATGCCTTCATCACTTAGATCATGCAGTTGTTTAAGAATCAACAGCCCCACCATGAGTCGAATCGGTTTAGCCGGAGAGCCTTGATATTGATGGTAATGCTGGGCGAAGGCCCTCTCAAAGAAATCCCAGTCTATGGCTCGGGCCAAGCGGCAAAGCGCTTGGCGCTGATCGAGCATGGTGTGGAGGTCGGGCATCAAAAAGCTGCCTTGAGTTGAATCAGGCGAAGGTCTTGGTTTCATAAGTTTGACAAGGTTTTGGGCGGAATTGCACAATTAGCTTGTCAAATATAAGGGGTATTGGCAACAATAAAGTGTTGTATAACAACAAATTAGATAGTTTTCAGGGTCGACTAGTTAAGGAATCTTGTCCAGCTTCAGCATTGTCCCATGTCCTACACTTTGAAAAAAGTTGGCCAAGCCGAATGAATCAAAAGCTCCAGCGAGCGCCACCGTACACCGTCCGCCGGGTATCATGGCCCCTCTAAAATAGAACTCATCGGTCAGATTCTTAATGGACAATTCGAGGTTAAGCGTCTGATCATTGTTCATTTTAATTGGGTACCACATGTTCAAGTTGAACACCGTATAGCCAGGCTGGCGTAGCGGCCACAGGTTGGCGTTGTCGGGAAAAGGAGCGACTTCATCCCGATTGATGAATCCTAAGGTGAAACCGGCACCCCGATGATTTCCGTCTGAAACTCTGTAGGTAAACGCGCCGCTAAAGGCTGTCTCGTATCCACCGTCACCGGCGGGATTGCCTTCCAAAAATGGACGCTGCACATGGCTCACGATTTCGGTGTCCTGGTTTACGTACTGGAAGAAAAGCGTAGTCCCGTCGAAGGGATAATAGAAAAACTCCAGTTCGACACCTTGCGAGGCCTCTTTTCCGGAAAGAACGAGTTCATTGCCGCGATTGGGATCATTTCGAGGGATGTTTTCCTGGGTGATATCATAATAGGAAACCGAGGTTACCAATTTGCGGTCCCCTAGGGAGAAGCGGAGACCTCCTTCGTAACCGCTGCCTTTCCTGGGATCGAATGGAAAGCGGTTGAAATCGTTGGTTTCAGAGTAGCCGAAGAAAGCCGTTGTATAGTCGTTATCGTTCCGCGAAATCTCATAAGTGCCCCCCACCATATAAGTATTGAGGCTTTGCGTATTGCCTCCGAGGATATCCCTCTGGTTTCCGCGATTGTCGAATCGTGTGCCCCGGAGAACATGGTTCTCTTTACCTAAACTATACGAACGCCTCGCACCTACAAGAATGTTACCGCGGTCATTGGCAAAATAAGTATTGGACAATGCCCAGACCGCCGCACGCTCGGCGTGTGTAATCTGGTCCTCCCAATTATTCAGCACATAATCATCCATGAAGGTCGAGAAACTCCAGTCCGGAGAATTCGGATCTGTTGAGGGATTGAGGATGTTGATCGTGTTTCCGCGAGGTGGAGTGGATTGCCCGCAACAGCCGATGTCCCAAAAAATGAGATTATCCAGGTCTATTTTAAAGTAGTTTCCCCGGGTTGTGATGGAGCCATTCAACCCGTTTTCCAAATCCCATTCGAAGTTGAAGTCTGCTTGTAGGGTTTCTCCTTCACGTTCCTTGGACTGATACCAGTTACCCACCCGCAAGTTGGGATTTACGACGTTTCCCGAGGCGTCAAGGGTCGCACCTTGCCCCATGAAACGAGTCCATCGTTTTTCATCGAAATAGGTTTTACGATACGCCAATTTCATACTCACTGCGTCGCTGAAAATCTGCGTCCAATCTGCGGTTATCCACCAAGTCGTATCCGAACGCTGGCTGTTGGGGCCAGGAATATTGAAGTTTTCAGGAACGCCCGGCGTAAAACCAACAACGGCACCACGTAGTGGAAAATCCGGATTGGGCGGCTGCGCCTGTCCGCGAATAGTCGGAAAACGCTCGTCAAAAGGCTTCCAGTCCGGCGTATCCTGGTAAATCACCTGAAAGTTGAAAGCTGTTTTCTCTGAAGGATGCCAGGCGAACTGTGGCATTAAAGTGTCCAGGGTCATTTCCCCAAACAGAAGGTCCGTTTCTATCCGATTACGAGCCCCTGAGAAACGAAAAAGCAAGGTTTGATCATCATTGAGCGAGCCGGTGAAGTCACCCTCGATCCGATAGGAGCCTCGGCTACCATAAAGGGCACGCATGTGTCCGTAGGATTCGGAGCTTGGCTTTTTTGTGATCAGGTTTACGGCTCCGCCTGGAGTACCCACGCCATAGATAGTGCCTGCAGGCCCCTTTGCAATGTCAATACGCTGGGTAATGATGTTATCCATCTTGATATCCGTACCCCAATCAAGATTGTCGACCTGGAAAAAAGCTCGAAATCCGCGGATGGACACGTTGGCCTGCTGAAACCTGAAGCGCTCTGCGCCCGCGTAGTAGATTGCATCGTCGCTGCCAAACGCATTCAGGTCGTTCAGCAATTCGCTGGTCAGAGTGGTAATCTTTTGTGGAATACGCGTTAGAGGAATAGCGATACGGACTGCTGGGCCAAGTAAAGTTTGGAATCGGACTCGAATGGCGCTTAGTTAAGCGACTTTGTAGAGGAATATAGTATGGACGCCAGTCGGGGTCATGCCGTAGAAAAGTGATGCCTTCCGAAAGAAAAGGGTCAGGTCTTAAAAACTGTATTCCGTTGTACTCCATACACTTTTACAAGACGACCGACCCTGTAAGGCATAACTTTTTACGTCTTGACCCCTTCCTTTTCCGAGGCAGCCATATGTTCGGAAAATGGCTTAACTAAGCGCCATTCGAATCGGACTCGTTAACTTCAAATGGCGAAAGATCAAAGATTTCATCTTCATTATCCTCTTCCTGAGCGGCAAGCCCTGGGCCGCCAATTATTCCAAGCGTTAAAATAGCGGAAAAAGTTTTTAACCAATTGTTCTTTTTAGGTAAATTCATTTCGGATTGTGATTCTTGGGTTGTTTCTGATGTTAGTTGGTCTTTTTCGCCAAGCAGGTCAGTCTCACTTAGCATTTTTTGATTTATAATCCCGAATGCGTTTCCATCACTAACCGGGACGACCACGAGTGGGGTGCCCTCCAGCATCCGGTCCAAGGCCTCTTGCGCACTGAATCTTCCTTCGATTGAGTTGGCCTGTATGCCAACTATGATTTCCGTCGCAAATACGAGTTCTATGCGTCCTTGCTCGGCGGCCATTTTTAACGTTTCCTCGGCGGGCCCAGAAGGTATGTTGTAGATGTGCAATTCCGCCTCGGCACCCTTGACCGAAGCGAAAACCGCCAACGCTCCCAATGCTACAAGGAGCTTCCAGCAGTTCCCGGGGAACAACATCATTGCCGGTTTGAAGTAAGAAGTGTGTGGTGAGCGTCATTGGAGAAGCTGTTAACTTCTCCAATGACACGCTTAGGTTTATTTTTTATGAAAACAATTGAGTACTTTTTTCAGATTACTAATAATTTCCGCCTGTAAGTTTGGGAGAAGGAAGTAGCTGTTGTATAAAATTCCTTCGACTACTTGGATTGAAGAATGATGACTGAGTCATCTATTCTCTCGGCCCGGATATTGGCGGTCAACTCCAGCAACTTGACAAAGTCATCGATATTATTCGGCCGTAAGGTCACCGATAATTGAGTGTTCTCAATCGATGGATCTTCAATTACGATCTTCCTGTAATTGCGTCGGTTGAACTCAAACACGATTTCGGACAAAGCCGCCGCATCAAAATGAATAACCTGTTTTAACCAGGTCAGCTTTTCCTCAAGCTCGGTATCGGAAAGGGTTAAAACTTGCCGCACGGAAGGGGCTTCGCCGAGTTCAATGACCGTTTGTTGACCAGCTACCAATTCCTGCACCGAGCCGTCTTCAGGAATCGTAGAGATAATCGGTTCTTCAAACCCCTCGGCGCGAACTCGAACCCGTCCCTCGGTCACAAGCACATCCACGGAGTCATCTCGAATCTGCACATTGAAAATGGTTCCAACCGCTTGCACCGCCGCCCCATTAGCCAGTACGACGAAGGGTCGATTGACATCTTTGGCTAGGGTGAAGTGAGCTTCGCCAGACTCCAGAAAAACAAGTCGTATGTCTTTCGAAAAATCGACTGATGCCTGCGACCCCAGGTTCAGTTCAACGATAGACCCATCATCCAGGATATGCCGCTCGTACCCCCGTGCAAATTGGCCGGACGAAAGCTTCTCAGGACCAAAAAAGGCATCCTCAAGCAGGGTGAACCAGAGGACGCATCCCAGCGTGAGGACGGCCGCCGCAGCGTAAGCCCAAGAGAACAGTTTCCTGCTTGGCCGCCTGACCGTTTGGTGACCATCGAGCAAATCAGGATTCGCCTTAAGGCTGTGCTCAGGCCGCCATTCGGCCAGGATATCCAGATGATTCCAGGTCTCCTGACGTTTTTGATACGCTTCCGCATGTTCTGGATCGGCAGCCAACCATTCAAAAAATGCGTCCTGATCCTCCGGCGTAAAATCATAGCTTTGCTTTATGACCCAATCGGAGGCTTCCCGCTTGATACGAGCAACGCTTGCTTTTGCGGATTCTGAATTTCCCTTACTCATGATATTCTAAAATGTCCTTGTTTTTGCATGAAATCCGCGCACTTATCGACTCCGATGGACAACTGACGGTATATGGTGGGAAGGGAGAGACTGAGTTCCTCGGAAACTTCTTTCGGCGTCATACCATAGACCTTACACAGGGTGAAGATCTGCCGGCATTTCCTAGGCAGGGTCTGAATGGCAGAAGTAAGCGCTTCCAGTTCCTGGTTTCGGGCGATCGTCTCCTGAACGCTCTCACCATCATCGAGAATTTCCATATCCTCGATCTTCGCTGCCAATCGCTCACCCCGCACAATTGAAGCCCGAACCATGTTGAGCGCTATGTTCCGTGCGGTGGCAAAAAGAAAGGCCTTGGGAGCCCTGATGGGCTTTTCTTTGCGGGTACGAAGTATCCGCAGATAACTCTCCTGAATAACATCATCCACATCCAACTCGGCAGGGAAACGGCTCCGTAACCATGCCCTCAGCATCGCCTCGTAAGGCAGCAGATTTTCGGAAAACCAGAGCCCTTGTTCTGAAAATTCGGGAGCCATTGATGAAAAATGGTGAGCTTTACCTAACTGAGACACCCAAGCCATCCGTTTTTATCAAAAAAATCGAGGGGCACAAAATTTCTATCGACGAACAAAGGCTGCCCTTTTGGAAAAAATTGGGATACAGTGGTCACCAATAAATGATGGATGGTTCAGGCATCTGATCCCTTCATGCACTTGCTCGATATAATTCCGTTCGACTGGCCATAAGCCGGCGGGATTGACCACATAGATAAAGGGGTAGCGACACCAAATCAAACGCCACCTCTCGATCTCCAATTTTGTGGCAAACCGCCTGCACCGATGGTGGGTTCAGGTCAAATCGACCGCTCAAGTCACACTCCTTGTCCAAACTGTATTGCAACATCGACTTAAGCGACCCGCTCTTTCCGGACTTAACCTCAATCGGGACGATGCGACCGGCAACCGCTAACTGAAAATCGATTTCCGCATTTCCAGTTCCTCCTTCCCGCACCATTCAAGATTGACCTCGGACTCGTTCGCCGTATAACCATAAAACTATGAAAACAACACTGGACCTACCTGAAGATGTGGCGGACCTGCTCCGCAAGGAATCTGCACGCCGAGGAGGCAGGAAAAAGGCGTCCTTGAGCCGACTGGTGAGCCGGGCGGTTCGCGAAGTCTATGCCGGGGAGCCGGAGACACCGGCAATCATAGACCTGAAGGCAGGCCGGGTCGTGGTAAAGCGAGAAAGCGGGATGCCGCTTGTGGATTCCGAAGATCTTGCGGATGCTTTGGACGATTGATGGCATTTCTACTGGATAACGACGTTTTCTTCGCCGCGCTATATGAAGGACACGTCGCCCACGGAACTGCGCGAAAATGGCTGGATGAGATTAAACCAGGGGGTTGGGCTATAGCCATAGAGACCCATCTCGCAGCCATGCGGCTTTTGATGAACCCGACAATCCTCGGAAAATCGGTCCTCAATGGCAAATTAGCCCTCCTGGTGGTGAATACGGAACTTGCCGGTTCTTACCCGGGCGAGGTGTTAATTGCCCGAGACCGTCCTGATCCCGTTCTCTTCTACCTGGCGACCGGGCACAGGCAAATAATGGATTTCTGGTTGGTTCAAACAGCCAGGGACCATGGCTACAGGTTGATGACCAGAGACCACGCCCTCAACCGAACCTGGCCCCAATATACCCGTCTTCTCGACTGACTGAACTAACTGATGGGAATTGGCTGTTAGTGTGGGGTCCCAGAACCGTTTCCTTTCTTAATCCCCAACGCTAACTCCCCCTTTGGCGGCGGATTGGTAAATGGCTTCAGCAATACGAATATCGCGCAGGGTATGAACCGGAGACATCGGTAACAGATAGACCGGAGACATAGGTTACAGTCAAACTGGGCATTATGCCCTGGAAAACTGTAGACCTAATGGACCAAAAACTAAGATTCGTGCACTTGGCCAAGAGTGGACGATTTACGATATCAGAGCTGTGTCATGACTTCGGAATCAGCCGCAAGACTGGCCACAAGTACCTGCGACGATACGAGCAACATGGAGCCTCCGGCTTGCATGAGAAAAGCCGGTGCCCACAGCGTTATGCCAACCTGACCGATGCGGTGGTTGAAAAGCTCATCTTGCAGGACCGCCGCAAGCACCCGACCTGGGGACCGAAAAAGCTCAGGGATTTGCTTTTGAAGAAGCATGGCATCGGGAGGCCTCCCTCGTGCAGTACGATTGGAGCAATACTGAAGCGCAACGGCATGATCAAGCCCCGCCGGCGGAGACCTGGAGCCTATCTGGTTCAACCTTGCGAGTTGACCCAGGCCGAGTATCCCAACCATGTCTGGACGATCGATTTCAAGGGCTGGTTCAAGCTGGCAGACGGCACCCGTTGTGACCCCTTGACACTGAAAGATCTCAATAGCCACTACATACTGGGTTGCCGGGCCATGCCCAATCAACAATTCGCTACCACCTACCGTGGATTCAAGCGTATGGCCCGTCTTTACGGGCTTCCCGGCATCATCCGGGTCGATCATGGCACTCCATTTTCGGCTAATGGGCTAGGGCGCCTCTCCCGGCTGAGTGTCTGGTGGATTGAGCAGGGGATCGCCGTTGAGTTTACCCGTCCTGGGCATCCCCAGGACAACGGTTCTCACGAACGCATGCATCGGGATCTGAAAGCGGAAGCCACCCAGCCGCCTTCGGCCAACCTGCTTGCCCAACAACGACGGTTCCAACGCTGGGCACACACCTACAATCACGAAAGGCCTCACGAAGCTCTCGGCATGCAAAGACCGGCCGAAGTGTACCAACCCTCATCAAAACGCATGGGCGAAAACGTCAAAATCCGTTACCCCAAAAACTACCTCGTCAAGACGATATCGACCAGAGGCTTTCTATCTTTTGAGGGGAAGAGCTATCATGTGGGAGAACACTTTGCCGGTTGCCGGATGGGACTGTTTGAAGACGACCAAGGCACGGTCCAATTGCATTACGCTAATCTGTATCTGGGAAACCTGAGGTTCGACTCGCAGAGGCGCTTCCGGCCTACGGCCTACATCGCCCCTGCGAATCGGAAATCCTCGACACACCGAACCCTAAATGAAAGTAATAAAGTGTAACCGATGTGCCCGGATTATTTGTAACCTATGTCTCTGTCGTACCCAGGCCCATTTCTCCGGGGCAAAAGGGGTCAGTTCTTAATTCTTGCATTCAGCTGCTTCAACAATCTCCCGGCCCCAGGCCTTTCCCCGTCATTGCACTTCTTTACATAACGGCTCACTGCCGGTTCAACCCCCATCGAGAGTTTCTCTGACAACCAGCGATTGCGACACAGATGCCTCCGCTTCATCCAGGCACAGATCGCTATCTTCCAATCGGCCGACTTGGGTTCGGTAACCGCATCCGCCAAGCCTTTACCCAATACTTTCAGACACCGGTCCAGATCATCCTCCCAAACCAACTTCAAAGCTTCCCCAGAACCGGTTCCCCCCAACCGTAAATGTCGGCGTTCCCGTTCACCATCCCTAATCAAGGCTTTCTTAAATTTCTTGGTTCCATGAGCCCAACCCTTACTCATGCGATCAAACAAATAGGCCTTTTGCTGTGGCTCATTTTCATTTAGCCAAGCCAGATATTGGGCATACTTTCTCCGGCCAGCCACAGTATTCTCTAATCCTCCACTACCCTGTAGGCAGGCATCAAAGCTGAGAAACGCTCTTCGGCCTTTTCTCTTATTCATCCAATAGTAACTGCTGTATCGGTAACCGGCTAACCCGCCCACCTCCACAAGGCCCGCCCTCACTGGATTTAGGTGGATGTAATGACACAATCCGGCCAAGCGCTCGAAGTCTTCCAGAACAATGCTTTTAAAACGGCCCTGGAAAACATGCCCTTGTTCTTTTCTTAATCGGTTGTAGCGAGTGGCATATACCCCCTGCAACCATTTCATTCCATCACTCAGGTTGGGAGAGGACGTTTCCAAGGCCAGGTGATAATGATTTCCCATTATGCAGTAGGCATGCATTATCCAACCAGCACGCTCGCACGCTTCAAACAGACAGTTCTCAAACCCGAACTTTGCTCCTTGGTCTTCAAAGATCCAGGAACGGTAGTTGCCACGATTGAGAACGTGGTAGAGAGCTCCCGAATACTCGAAGCGAAGCGGCCTTGGCATCCAACAAGATAAAAGAAATTACCCTCAAAATGTCAATAATTAAGAACTGACCCCTTTTGAGTGAGAGATTGACATTCCTGGAAAGGCCGGTTCCAACTAACCAAAGAATCTTCTAAAGCAAATTTCTTTCAGAAAAACCGGCTCAAAGAAGTCAGACAATACGAACGGGACATCCTTTGCAAACGTTAGGAAGCCAGTATGCCTCCCTTGATTCGGGTTAGCGGTTTGAGCAAATCGTTTGGAGGCGTACATGCGTTGAAAACAGTCTGCATGGATATTGCCAAAGGGGAAATTCACGCATTGTGCGGTGAGAATGGCGCCGGCAAATCAACCCTCATCAAATCCCTCACCGGCGTCGTTATCCCCGAGGAAGGGACAATCACCATCGACGGCATATCCCTACCATTTGGAAACGTCCAGGCAACCGAAGCAGCCGGGGTTGCCGTCATTCACCAGGAATCCACTGCTTTTCCAAATCTCAATACGCTAGACAATATTTTCGTTGGGCGAGAGCCCTTCACGGTGGGTGGCCTGTTTCTCGACAAGGCCCGCATGCGGCGTGAAGCCACTGAAGCGCTTAGAAGGCTCGGGCAACATTTCGACATCGATTGCCCTGTAATTGAACTTTCCGTTGCACAACGACAAATGGTCGCCATGGCTCGGGCCCTGTCACAGCAATGCAAGTTTCTCATTCTGGATGAACCTACCGCTTCTCTTTCCGCCAGGGAGACGGAATCGCTTTTGACCATCGTCCGTCAACTTCGCAATGAAGGCGTCACCGTCCTTTATGTCAGCCATCGCCTGGAGGAGATTTTCGAGATCGCCGACAACGTCACCGTTTTGCGAGATGGCGAATATGTCGACACGCAAGCCGTGGCGGATCTGAACCGGAACGCCCTTATTTATCTGATGGTCGGTCGCGAGTTGGATGAACTGACACAGCGCCACGAGCATGCTGGCGAACCGGGCGAAATCAAACTGGAGGTCCGCGGTTTCACCAACCCCGGTGTTTTCGATGACATCAATCTCGAGATTCACGCCGGAGAAATTGTCGGCCTTGCCGGTCTGGTCGGCGCGGGCCGCAGTGAGGTTGCGCGTGCCATCTTTGGTATCGACCGTTATTCCAAAGGGGAAGTGAAGGTGAATGGCCAACCGCTCACCGGCGGTAGCGTGACACAAGCCATGTCCGCCGGCCTGTCTCTTGTCCCGGAAGACCGTCAACACGAGGGATTGATTCTCCCCATGTCTGTTGGAGCCAACCTTTCCATAGTCGTCCTCCCTACCCTGGCCAAACGTGGCCTCGTGGACCGTCACATCGAACGCGAGAGGGTGGAGAAGCTCATATCGGATCTTCTCATAAAAGCTGCCAGCCAGGATGTCCCGGCAGAAACCTTGAGTGGAGGTAATCAACAGAAACTCGTAATCGGCAAATGGATGGCCGCCAATCCGCAGGTTCTCATTCTGGATGAACCTACCCGCGGTGTGGATATCGCGGCCAAGGCCCAGGTTCATCGCCTCATTCGGAACCTCGCATCCAAGGGCTTGGCCACCCTCATCATTTCCTCGGACATGAATGAGATCCTGTCCATCAGTGATCGAATCGTGGTCATGCGGGAAGGCCGTATCTCGGGCGAAATCTCAGGGCGCAAAGCCACCCGGGAAATGGTTCTTGAACTCGCCCTTCCCCAGGAAAAGGAGGCCTTGGCATGAACTTCATGACTCGTCTCCTGCGGGAAAGGGAATACGGGCTTATTGCCGTTATCCTGATTATCGGCGCATCTGTTGCTTTCATCGACACCGGATTTCTCGCTGCCGGAAATCTCAAGGACCTGATCATCCGCTGCGCTCCGACCTGCATTGTCGCCTGCGGTGTCATGCTCGTAGTCCTCACCGGTGAAATTGATATTTCGGTCGGGTCCCTCATGGCATTGCTCGCCGCATTGATGGGGATGATGATCTCAGAGACTCGCATGGAGCTCTCCATGTGGCTCGGCATTCCCACTACCTTGTTGCTTGGCACGCTTGTCGGGGCCTTCACGGGAGCGCTCGTCACCCTTGGCAAGGTCCCGTCCATCATTGTCACTCTCGGACTTCTCACCGCCTTGCGCGGCCTGACCACCTTGATCATGGGCGGGAACAATATTGACGGTCTACCCGAAGGGCTGGGGCAAATGACAAAGTATGGCGTCTTGGGAATGCCCATAAGCGTCTGGACCGCAATCGTTGTCATTATCATCACGGGCGTGATCATCACCCAAACGGCGCTGGGTCGGCGTCTGTTTGCCGTCGGGAGCAGCCGGTATTCTGCGAAAATGGTCGGTCTCAGTGAAACTCGATTGAAACTTTTTGTTTTCGCCTATACCGGTTTCCTGACGGGGCTGGCTACGGTGGTGGACATTCCCAGGCTCCCCAAAATTGAGGCAGGCATCGGAATTGGATTCGAACTCCTGGTCATCACCTGTGTGGTTGTGGGAGGTGTCTCCATTTCCGGGGGCCGAGGCAAGCTCCGGGGTGTTTTACTGGCGGTCCTATTGATGACCATGATCCGACCGGCATTGACGTTCATGGATGTAGGTGAATCCGGTGAAAAATGGACGCGCGCCATTCAGGGTATGTTCATTCTGCTCGCAGTCATTACCGATAGCATCGCCCAACGCCGCAGGCAAAGGAGGCTTCATGACCTTTAGGGAACGCCTCAGAAAATTCCGATGGTGGCACGAACTCGGGCTGGTGATTCTCATCATCAGCCTGCTCGCAGTGGCTGGAACTCTCATGCCCAGATTCCTGGACATCAAGAGCCAGCTTCTCCTTTCACGGCACATTTGGGAGATGGCCATCCTCGCCCTTGGCATGACGCTCATCATCATAACGGGAGGCATCGATCTCAGCGTTGGCGCCGCCATGGGGCTTTGCGCCGTCGCATTCGGTTTGACCTTTCAATTCACCGGCAGCCTCCCTTTGAGCTGCGTCGTGGCCATGCTGACAGGAGGGCTCGGCGGCGCCGTAAATGGCGCCCTCATTGCAAAGATCAAAGTTCACCCGTTGATTGTCACCCTTGCCACATATGCGGCTTTCCGGGGTATCGCGGAGGGACTTAGCCAGGGCGTTTCCTACTCCCAGTTCGGGGAGGCCTTTTCCCAAATCGCCCGTGGCAAATGGTTCGGCGTCCCCATTCCGGCTTACCTGTTTCTGGCGCTGGCTGTTGCCTTCGCTGTTTTTCTTAGTAAAACACCTACCGGCCGCTTTCTTTACGCCATTGGTCACAATGAAAAGGCCGCCCGATTCTCTGGTATCAATGTCGACCGGATCAAGTTCTGGCTCTACGCCATCTCCGGCATGCTCGCCGGATTGGCCACCGTCGTTTATATTTCACGTTTCGATACCGCCAAGGCTGACGCCGGCACGGGATTTGAACTCGACATTATCACAGCCGTCGTGGTTGGAGGTACCAGCATTTTTGGCGGAAGAGGGAACATCACCGGTACCGTCCTGGGACTGTTGCTCATTCACGAAACCCGTCTTTTCGTCGGCCGTTACTGGCAAGTGGATGAACTAAAATCCATCATTATTGGAGCATTACTCATTGCATCGATACTGCTATACCGGATCCTTTCCTCCAAGAAAGGCCGCGAATGACAACGATTAACCTAATGAAACGGAAACACTTCACTCTCATTCTCACCCTCACAGTTTCGGCCATTCTCGCCGGTTGCAGCGGAGACAAGGAATCTGAGCCCGGTCCAATCCAAGGCCGGGACAATACCGCCAAGACTATCACGGTGGCCCTTTTGCCCAAGATCAAGGGTATCGCATATTTCAGTTCGTGTGCTGAAGGAGCGCGGGAGGCTGCCAGCGAACTGGGAAATATCAAACTCATCTATGACGGACCCACCGATGGTGATCCGAAGAAACAGGCAGAAATGATTGAGAGCTGGACCGTGGACGGGGTGGACGTCATAGCAGTCAGTCCCAATGCCCCCGATGTGGTTGCCAATGCCATGAAGGAAGCGAGGGCCGAAGGTGTACAAGTCATTACCTGGGATGCAGATGCATCTGAGGATACCCGGAGCTTTTTTGTCAATCAGGCCACAGCCCAATCCATTGGAGAGGGTATGGTCAAGGCCATGATCAATGATCTCGGCCCGGACACCGAAGGCGACGTCGTGATCATCAGTTCGGATGCCACCAGTGCGAACCAGAATTCCTGGATCAACGTCATGAAACCCGCCATCGAGAAATCCAGCCTGAATCTCGCCACTATCAAATTTCCGGGAGAGAACGCCAGCCAGGCACTGGCCGATTCACAGGATGTCATCAAGAAATACCCCAATCTGAAAGGTCTCTTTGGTATCAGCTCCGTCAGTTTTCCGGGGGCGGCGGAAGCCGTTGAACAGACCGGCCATTCAGGAAAAATCCTCGTCACGGGCCTGTCTACACCGAACGATATGAAGAAATTCGTCCATTCCGGTACGGTCAAATCCGTCGTCCTCTGGAACACGGTGGATCTGGGTTACCTGACCATCTACGTGGCCGAAGCCCTCGCCACGGGAAAACTCAAGGATGGAGCCACCACCTTTTCCGCCGGCCGTCTCGGAGAAAAGAAAATT
Organism: Opitutales bacterium; assembly: GCA_965218995.1. Classification (GTDB taxonomy): domain Bacteria; phylum Verrucomicrobiota; class Verrucomicrobiia; order Opitutales; family UBA2995; genus JAABVD01. The sequence continues at coordinate 107,955 of CBDCML010000003.1, read as the reverse complement.
GCCGGTGACAATGTTCTCTTAGGTGACATTCTCGTGTTCACCAGGGACAACATCGAAAACTACGATTTCTAGTAGGGAAAATTTCAGCTCTTTGGCCCTCATTTTCAAGAAATCTGCCTTGATCGTCCCCAAATTTACCGTAAATATGGGGGTGTGTTCAACAGAAAGTTTGTACCCCCACCTTCAGCATATTTCCTGTTCGGCCCGCGAGGAACAGGCAAGAGCACCTGGGTCCGCAGTCATTACCCGGAGGCTTTTTGTATCGACCTTCTACCGACAAAAACCGCGCTAAGCTATCAGCGAAATCCAGGCCAAATCATTCGGGAAACGCTTGCTCTTAGAAAAGACCAATGGGTAGTCCTTGATGAGATACAAAGAGTTCCTGAGCTGTTGGATGATGTTCACGCCCTCATGGAAAACCATGGGCACCAACGATTTGTATTGACGGGGTCCTCGGCCAGGAAACTTAAGCGAGGAGCCTCAAATCTGTTGGCCGGGCGAGCGATTACACGGCGCCTCTTTCCTTTGAACGGAGCTGAGGTCGATTTTTCAATACCGCCCGAGCAAATCATACCGTATGGCAACCTTCCCGGAAGGATCAACCTCCATGAAAAGGAATATTTCGAAGATTTTCTAAACGCCTATGTCGACACTTACATTTCGGAAGAAATAAAAAACGAAGGCCTGGTGAGAAATATTGGCGCCTTCGCTCGTTTTCTCGACGTGGCTGCGCTGGCTGCAGGAACCCAAATCAATATGACAGGATTGGCCCGCGACGCGGGAATTGGTCGTGATACCGTGCGCGGATACTTTTCCATTTTTGAGGATACGCTATTGGGTTCATGGCTTCCGGCCTACCGCCCGCGGGCCAAAGTAAAGGAAGCGGTCAGTCCAAAGTTCTACTGGTTTGATTCAGGCGTTCTCAACGCAGCTGTCGGCGCATTCCGACAACCTATGCCAAGGGACTGGCAAGGTGTGCTGTTTGAACATTGGGTCCATCATGAGATCAGGTCTTATCTCGATTATTCCCGGTCCAGAGGATCTTTGGGATTTTGGCGTACGCCAAGTGGCGCCGAGATAAACTTTGTCTGGTGGTATGGCGACGACATTGTGCTTATCGAAGTGAAATCAACCAAAGTAGTCCGCTCATCGGTTGTAAAAAGCATACGCTCGTTTTCCGCACAAAAAAGAGTGAGGTCCAGCTACGTCGTCTACCTGGGGGAGAAGGAATTACGCGTTGGAGATACTTGGGTGCTTCCGGCAATAAGTTTTCTAAAGAAGCTACACGATGGAGAAATCCTGGGAAAAGCGTAAACCCATCTTCTCCTCAAGGTCCTTGCGGCTGAATTCCTGCAAATATCGTAACAATTCAGGTCTCCATAGCCTGGATCGTCGGAAAGTACGAGAATGAAATTGGGCTTTGCTTCAAGGATAGAGGAGGAAGGCAGAAGGATAATAAGAAGAAACGAGTATAAGAATTTTCATGGGATGGTGATTGAGAGAACTGTAGGAGGGGGTTTATCCCCCGATCTTCCAAATGGCCTCACCGCAATCGGGGGATAAACCCCCTCCTACAGTTTCGAAATCTTTTATCAATAAAACATCCATGCGGACGATTGTTTAAGATACCTGAGTAGTTGCCAAATATCGCTTCATGCATAAATTAGACTGATCTCTAATTTATACATGCCCATTTTCGAGTAACTTGAATTACTCCCTATCTTTGGTCGCAGCCATATTGGAAGTGGGGTTGAATTTTGGGGCTTGCCTCCTTACTCACAACCAAAGGCGCATATGATGTCTAAAATATCGGTCTATTTTGATGACTTGACATCTAAATTTATTATCTTAGGATGCTCGATAATGAGAACTACGCTTACTATCGATCCCGACGTGGCTGAGCGGTTGAGGCAGGAAACGGCTAGCGGGCAGAGATCCTTGAAGAAGGTGGTCAATGAAAGCCTGCGAATTGGCCTGGGCCTGAAAAGAAAGCCCTCCAAACGGCCCTACAAAGTGATAACCCACCATTCGCCGTTTCGCCCAGGTATCGATCATGCGAAACTAAACCAAATCGCCGATGAAATGGAGGTTGAGGCCGTTATTTCAAAACCACAAACCTAAGTGATAATCCCGGATATCAACCTCCTCATTTACGCCCACAACGCTGCCGCTCCACAACACACTCCCGCAAAGGAATGGTGGAAAATTAAAATCAATGACGGAGAGCCCGTCGGGATACCATGGATCGTGATGAGCGGCTTCATTCGTCTCATGACCCACCCGCGTGTATTGGAAAACCCCATGCCAATCACTAAGGCAACGGGATGCGTCCGAAGCTGGCTGGACCAGTCGTCCGTCATTGTCCTGGAACCAGGAAGAAACTTTCCCGTCATCTTCTTCCATTTTCTGGAAGAGCTGGGAACGGCGGGAAACTTGACAACCGATGCTCATATTGCCGCCTTGGCCGTTGAGAAACAAGCGGAAGTGCACAGTTGCGACACAGACTTTTCTCGATTTGCGGGACTCAGTTGGAAAAATCCAATCGCCTGAGGGCAACCGACGCCCACTATGCTGAAGCGCCTTCCTTTCTCGGCATCTCTCATGGGCTCCTTGCCCCGCAAATCTATCCCTTCCCATCCGTGTAACCTGTCCTGCCGTAGCCCCCAGGCGAAGCGGGACCCGTGGTCAAAACGTTCCGGATCCACTGCTCCTATAGCAGTCCCAAATCAATTGTAGTCGGGTAGCGTCAACTTTTCCCACGTATTCACATCCTTATACAGGCGTTGCGTTTCTGATAGTTGCTCGGTCATACTTCTGACAACGTTTGCATAGTCGGGATCCTGGTAAACGTTCTTCAATTCCAATGGATCTTTTTGGAGATCAAAGAGTTCCCAATAGTCCTGCTCACTATGATACCGGATCAGCTTATGGCGATCGTTCCGGATGCCCCTGTGTGGGCCGATGCGATGGGCCGTAAAGAAATTAAAGGAAGGGTCACTCAATTGCGACTGTTCGAATGACCGCATGGCCCATGTGTTTTCGTAATAGGAATAGTAAATATGGTCGCGCCATTCAACATCCCGGCCCAATAACAAAGGTTTGAGGCTTTCTCCCTGCATGACATCCGGGATGGCTACCCCGGCGAAATCGAGCATGGTTGGGGCATAGTCGATATTCATTATCATACTTTTGTTTACCTTACCTGGTGCTACCAGTTTGGGAAAACTCACCAGGAGCGGAATTCTCAAGGATGGTTCATACATGAACCTTTTGTCGTACCAGCCGTATTCACCAAGGAAAAATCCGTTGTCGGAAGTATAGATGATCAGAGTATTTTCACGCAGACCCTCTTCTTCCAAGCGGTCCAAAATCCTTCCTAGGCCTTCATCAATACTTTGGATAGCCCGGTAATGGTCTTTCACAAATCGCTGATAGATCCACCTCTTTTTGTCATTACGAGAAAGTCCAGGCGGCAAATCCGGATAATCGCGCTCGAGACTTTCTTCCAGTCTCATGTCCGAGGCTTTTCCCGCAACCAAACGGGTTTCGAAATTGTCGTAGAAAGTTTCCGGAAATGGAAATTCCTTATCCTGGTAGAGATCCGCATGTCGTGGGGCAGGTGTGAATGGACGATGAGGACCCTTATGTTGATAAATGAGGCAAAACGGTTTTTCCCGGTCGACTCGACTCAAATAGTCGAGAGCCATGTCCGTAATCATATCCGTCACATAGCCATCCGGTTTTATTCGCTTACCACCTTGAATAAACTCCGGATCCATATAGAGCCCCTGTCCTGGTAGTATGCTTATGAAGCCAAATCCACGAGGATCATGAGGAAGATGCCATTTGCCCACAATCCCGGTTTGGTAGCCAGCCTCCTGCAACAGCATCGGAAATGTCGGCAAGTCGGGATCTATTTGCTCAATGCGGCCCTTTCCTTCCGAGTTGCCGGTTATGCCATTAACATTGGAAAGACAGCCCGTAAGGACGGTTGCTCGGGAAGGGGCGCAAAGCGAATTAGTGCAGAAAGCGTTCTCAAAAAATACTCCCGTATGGGCCAATCGATCCAAATTTGGTGTGCGGATCAATGGATTTCCAGCGACACTCAACTGATGGTAGGCGTGATCATCGGACATGACAAAAAGGATGTTTGGGCGAGAAGTTTGAACGTCCGCCCGCAATTCTCCGGAGGGAAAACCCATCAGCAGTCCCAAGCACGCTGATAGAAGTAGGATGGTTCCGGATTTTTCAAAATCTATCATAAGGCAGTTATTTTATCCTTTCTGTTTCCGCACCGTTTAACCCACCTCGGGGACAGGGTATTTCGCAGCGCGGTCTCTCAGGGACGGAGTGCGGTTCCATCGGTTCGGCGCATAATGGGACGGTACCACGGCTCGCTGGGCAGAGGATATTTGGCAGCTTTCTCCTCGTCTATGTCCATGCCGAATCCAGGCGCCTCGTTAATGACCATGTAGCCGTTCTCGAACTTAGGGCAATTGCTGAAGACTTCTTGGGTTTCCGGTCCAAAGAATACCTGTTCCTGGATGCCGAAGTTCCAGATGGCAAGATCCATGTGAGCATTGCCCACATGACCGATAGGAGAAGTATTGCTGGGGCCGTGCCAGGCGGTCCTCACATTAAACCACTCGCAGAGCCGAGCCACCTTCATGGCCGGAGTAATCCCACCGATCTGGGCGTAAAACCCGTACCCCTGGTTCTAATCCTGGTTCCGTCAAATGATTCACAAACCAACCTTCCTTGCGGCGATGCAGGATTATCCAGGGAAGAACCACCCCAAACGCTGCCACTCAAGGTCATGTGGAATTCGATACCCATCGCCTTTATTGCCGCGAGATTCTGTTCTGCAGCGCTTCCCCACCCTACGACGTCGACCTCATACTCACCCAATACTCTCCTTATTTCGTTAGGGGTTTTCGGCGCATGCAGTGAAAAAACCGTTGAGCGCTCCAAGGCATACGCATTAGAGATGAGGCCGCCAACAAAAGCAAAATGGATTATTTTTTTCAAAATGCGTTAGCGAGATGTTCGTTTTCCCCTCTTAAATCAGACCGGATGTCAGGTATCTTAAACAATCGTCAACATGGATGTTTTATTGATAACATATTTCGAAACTGTAGGAGGGGGTTTATCCCCCGATCTTCCAAATGGCCTCACCGCAATCGGGGGATAAACCCCCTCCTACAGTTCTCTCAATCACCCTCCCATGAAAATTCTCTCGTCTCTTCTAATTATCCTTCTGCCTTCATCCTTTATCCTTGAAGCAAAGCCCAATTTCATTCTCATACTTTCCGACGATCCAGGTTATGGAGACCTGAGTTGTTACCTTCAAAGAAATTCTGGATATTGCCACCAGCCATGGCCATGATGACTGGAAACAGCGAAAAGCCTTCCACTCCATGAATAGACGGCGGTTTTTGGGCGCCTTGCCTTTCCTCTACACCCTCCCCAAAATGGGATGGGCTGGAGATGCGGCATCGCAGCCATCAAATCGGTATTTCCACCTGGCCCGATGCAACGGCAGTTGGTCGCTCCAGGCCCCTCGAGTTCTCCATCCCGGCGGCATCTCCTTTTTTGGCCGCCCTGGCCGAAAGATCCTCAATACCGGAAAGGAATTTTCCTTCGTCGACGTGTGGGATTCTACCTTTCAAACAAAAATTGCAGCCGGGGTGCAGGAAGACGGCCGGCGATTCAGGAACAACTCCAACCTCATTGGTTGGATATGGACGGATTCACTGCCCTGGGACCTTGCGACCTCCCGCCTTTCCCGTGAAACCGACTGGGTCAGTTTTATCCGACAACTTCCCGCCCATGCGCCTGGGAAACGACAATACGTCGATTTTCTATTGCGCCGCTACCAGGGGGATTTCCCGACCGTTAATCGCCTCTACGGGTCCAACTGCAGAAGCCGGGCCGATCTCTTAAAATTCCCCTTTATCAAAGTAGATTGGCAAAAGCGGATCATCTACCGGGACGATGCCAGGTTTTTACAACGGATTGCGGGAGAATACTATCGGCAATTGGCCAATTTGTATCGGCGGCACGATCCCAATCACCTCATATTTGGGGACATCTATGGGCCGAGCGATCACCCGCGTGGGGTATTGGGCCAAGCCGTAAAATTCGTGGACGCCTTCTGCCTGCAGGCGAGCCATTTGAAGCCCGCATTTCCCGAGGAATGGCCAACCCATACCCGGCGTGGAAGGAGCCCGGCAATCCCAGTTCTTGAACATCTCTACCACCGCTACGGGAAACCAATCGTCCTTTTCGGTCATCCCGACCAAAGGGTATGGGCCATGAGAAAGCCCTACCTTCTCGGATTCAGCAGTAGACCGTCCCCAGTTGATTACCCCCAACAAACCACCGGGCAGAGGCATGTTGTAGAATTCAAGTCTAGCAACCGCATCTTGCAGGCGCAACTCACCTTGCGGGGAAAAAGGGCTCAAACCTGAATGGCGCGCGTTTGTAGAGGAATATAGTATGGACGCCAGTCGGGGTCATGCCGTAGAAAAGTGATGCCTTCCGAAAGAAAAGGGTCAGGCCTTGAAAACTGTATTCCGTTGCCTGCCTGTGCGACGCACGCAGACAGGTACTTCATACACTATTACAAGGCAACTGACCCTGTAAGGCATAACTTTTTACGTCTTGACCCCTTCCTTCTCCAAGATGATCGAACATTCCAAAAGTCGCTTAACTAAGCGCCATTCGGGTCAAACCTTGAATCGGTTGACTCCGCAAGCTTCGTCAAGATTGCGATTCTGCTGATAAACCCCCTTATTCTGTTGGCAGTTAGATTGCATGACGGCGACCAATTTCCATCGGCCCTTGCCGTTGGATCGGGCCATTTTCTTCACAGAAGGGCGCAGCAAGGCAATCCCGCCGCTTTTGAGCCACTCTACCATCCCAAAAGGACCTTCGGAAGTCCAAAAAGCCGGCTCTAGGCCGCTTTTATCGGTTCTCGGCACTGCCACTGCACAAGCCGGAGCCAACGGTTGATGTTAACCGCTGCACCCTGCAGATAATTGGCCAAGGCGGTCTTGGCCAACCCTCGGTAGCGGGTGCGGCGAGCCCCCTGTCGGGTCAACTCACTGATGCTGCCCTCAATCGCAGCGCGCCGATGCATCTTGAGCTTGAAGGCATCCGTTTTCATCTCCCGGCGGCGTTGCTGAAGCAGATCGTGGTGCAGGCCCACGCTCAAATGCCGCCGGCCGTCTTGGCGCTTGGTACATTGCTTTTGCAGGCAACAGGTGTCGCATAAGCTGCCCCATTCGAAGCGCAGATAAACTCTGTCCTGGTGACTGTCATTGATCAAACTGCATTGTTTGCTGGTATGACCCGCTGGGCAGATGGCCCGGCGCCGAGCGACATCGACATCAAACTCGGTCGCATCGAAGATGGTTTTGTTCGCATTGCCCGGAGGGCGCGCCGGTCCCACCAGTTCGCGTTCTTGTTGCTTGGCCTCGGCCAGGGTGTCATCGCTGACGTAACCAGCATCAACGTAGAGTTCGCAAGGAACATTATCATGATGCTGCGCCTGTGCTTTTAGCACCCGTTGCATGCCCTCAAAATCACTCGTAATGGCTTCAGTGGTGGTGACCTCCAGCAAAAATTGCTCGGTCGGTTCTCCCTTTTTCTTGGGCTTATCACAGTCCGGCACGCTCTCGGCCACTTGAGCCTTGTAACCGATCCAGGTTTTGGTTTTAGCCGAATCCTTCGCACTCCATTGCGCCTCCGCATCATGGGGGTTTCGTACCGTGCCGCTTTTCTGGCGCTTGCGCACCGTGAGCTTTTCACCGCACACCTCATACTGCTCCTCAAAAACCCGCTTCAACAACAGCGCTTTGGCGTGATGGCGGATCTTGGACGGTTGTCGGCCCAGCCATTCGAGCACGACCAGGACATCGCGGCCGGTCCTCTCGGCTTGCTTGGCCACCTTCTCTTTGCTCAGCCGGTGCCAGGGCAACTCACTTTCACAGTATCGCTCGCGATACTGCCGGTAATTGTCCAATGACTCGGCTAATCCCCAAAGGCCTACCTGCTCGATGAAAAGGCGAAGGGTTTCGCGCATACATTCCAGATAGCTCATCTTGGCCACGCATCCAAAAACATGGGTCGAGTCGAGCCGTTGTCGGCCACCCTTGCGTACCAGCCCCTCCGCCCCCAAGGCATCGAGAATGGCATCAAATCCAACCCTCTGCATCCCCCCATCAACCAAGCGTTGGCGGAACTTCACCAGGGTGGTGGGATGGAACCCCTTTTCATCAACCTCCAGGTCCAAAGCATACTTCCAGCCCAGATGCATATCTACATGCTCCAAGGCTTTTCTGTCCGGCAACTTTTCGATGAATTGCAAAAGGCTCACCCCCAACACCAGCACCGGCTCCACCGCAGGGCGCCCATTATCCTGACAATACAACGCGCACAGTTGCTCGCGCTTGGCCTGCAGGACGGGCAAAATCTTCTCGCGAAAGAGCCGATAACGGTTGGATGGATCGAAGAAATCCTCCATTAACACCGACACATCAAAAAAACTGCTTTGGACCTTAGCTTTAGGCAGACTCATGGTTGAGGTAAGGATAAGTTGACAACAAAAGGATCTACAGCTAGTTTAAAAACTAGTTAATGAAAAGGCGAGCAAATTATCCAATGAAATTGCAAGCGGTTCGATCCAAAGGGCAGAAGGAGCGCTTGTATGTCCATATTCCCGTTCCCCTGGCTGCGGCCCTGGGCATGCACAAAGGCGAGCAAGTCCACTGGGAATTGCTCGATAGAGGGGAGTTGCATCTGATCCGCTGTGCGCCCCCTCAACCTCTCACCGAACTCCGTGCTCAAAGACCCCAATCATGAGGGGGGTTTTTCAGCAGAATCGATTGCAAGGAATGACCCCGCCGGCCTCGACTTCCTAAGGCAAACTTTCCGGTGAACCAATCCTATAAACTCTATCGTTTAAAGGAAGGCGTTTTCCTGGACCGCAGCGGGGATTCCGGATTCATCGATGAAGAATGGGACGATTTATTCAAGCAGAGGAATCTTCACAAGTTTCTGAGCAAAGCCACCCTGGTCCGGGACCAAGCCGACCTGGCCCATCCGCTGGCGCCGATTCATAGCCAGGAAGTCTGGGCTTGCGGGGTCACCTACTACTCCAGCCGGCTGGCTCGCATGGAGGAATCCAAGGATGCGGGCGGAGGAGACTTTTATTCGCGTGTCTATGTAGCGGACCGTCCGGAAATCTTTTTCAAGGCAACTCCCGGCCGGGTTTCCGGACCGGGCCAACCGCTACGCATCCGCCGGGACTCGTCCTGGGATGTGCCGGAACCGGAACTCACCTTGGCCATCTCGGCCCACGGGAATATCATCGGTTACACCATCGGGAACGACATGAGTTCGCGCAGTATCGAAGGCGAAAATCCCCTCTATTTACCCCAGGCAAAAACCTATCAGCAATGCGCCGGCCTCGGACCCTGCCTCCTCATTTCCCCCACCCCGCTTCCTCCCGAGACGGAAATGCGCTTGGAGGTCATGAGGAACGGAAAATCCTCCTTTTCCGGGAGCTGCAAATTGAGCGCCATGAAGCGGAGCCAGGAAGAATTGGTCAGCTACCTGACCCGAGAACTGGAGTTTCCCAACGGCGCTTTTCTCATGACGGGGACAGGTATCGTGCCGGGAAAGGATTTTACCCTGGAACCAGGAGATAGGGTCAGCATAACCATCGAACCCATCGGCACCCTGACCAATCCGGTGGTTCGAAAAGACCTTATCTTGCAGGACACCTCGATAAATTAGTCACTATGGACGAGATTCAGCGTGCGCCGGAAGTTAGGATTGCTACAACCTGCAAAGGTGACATTTTGGAGATATGAGCACAAAAGAATTGGCTTTGGAAACGATTCGGAAGCTTCCCGATACTGTTTCCTGGGAAGAGATTGAGGAGCGAATTCAGTTTCTCGCTGCAGTCGAGCGTGGTCGTCAAGAGGTAAGGAAGGGCAAAGTAATTCCCCATCAGGAGGTTAAAGAAAACCTGAAGGAATGGATTACCAAGTAGTTTGGACTTAATCTGCCCAGGACGACCTGAAGCAAGTGGTAAGTTTCATAGCTGCAAACGATCCGGTTGCTGCCCAGCGTTTTGGCCTCGATCTTGTGGATCATGTTGAGCAGGCTTCCCAGCAGCCCTGGAGCGGAAGAAAAGTTCCGGAAGCCAATATCGAAGCGCTTAGAGAACTTATTTATTCCCCTTACAGAATCATTTATGAAATCATAGATGAAGAAAAAGCACTCTATGTTATCCGGGTTTGGCACGCGGCCCGAGGAGAGCCGGAAATCGACTAGCTTTTGTCAGTCTATAGCTCGGTTAAGCTCGAGTGAATGCACGTCAATCACTTCTTTTCCCGGTATCTCGGTAGCAGCGATCCGCAGGCTGGTTCTTCTACTTGTTTCGAACTTGATGGGTCTGTTCGAATAGTGTCGCCACTGCCGGTTTAGTTACCTTGCCCATCGCATTGCGAGGCAGTTTATCCACCACCTTCAAACGCTGGGGAATTTTATAGACGCTCAGGTGGTCACGGCACCAATCGCGCAGGGATTCAAGGGTCAGCCTACGACATTTCTCCAGTACGACCGCCGCTGCCACAGCCTCTCCCCAGGTCTCATCTGCGGCACCTACCACCGCACACTCCCGGATTTCGGGATGATCCAATAGCGCGGCCTCGATTTCCAGGGCCGAAAGCTTGTAACCGCCGCTTTTGATGATGTCGACGGACAGTCGACCCATGATCCGGTAGTAACTGGTCTCGATGACGGCCATGTCACCGGTGCGGAACCATCCTTCATCGAAGGACTCCTTCGACGTCTCCGGCAGGTTCCAGTATTCGGAAAAAACGCATGGCCCACGGACCTGAATTTCCCCGGGAACGCCCTCCTCATCGACAATAGTGCCACTCTCCGCCTTGAGGCGCACTTGCATGCCTGGCAGGGGTTGCCCGACGGCTCCCGGACGGCGCTCACCATCGTAGGGATTGGAAAGCGCCATACCAATTTCTGTCATGCCGTAGCGTTCTAAAAGTTTCTGCCCGGTCAAAGCGGTCCACTCCTCGTGCACGCTAGCAGGGAGCGCAGCCGAACCCGAAATCATCAAACGCATTTGGTCTTCCCCCGATTTTGTGGACACGAACAGCGTAGCGTATGTTCATGTTAGGTTATGGTTTTGATTTTGGAAGTGTTTTTGAAGAAATGCTTCTGGTGAAAGGTATCCCAGGGTGCTGTGCCTTCGACGTTTGTTATAAAAAGTCTCGAGGTAATCGAAGATGGCCAGGCGGGCCTGCTGCTTGGATTCGAACACGCCGTTTTGGGGAAAGCATTCGCTTTTGAGGGAGGCAAAGAAGCTCTCGCAAGCGGCGTTGTCGTAACAGTATCCTAGCGCGCTCATGCTCTGAATCCAACCAAAGTCGTTCAATTGCTGCCGCACTTGGTGACTGGTATACTGGCAGCCACGATCTGAATGAAAGAGGGCTTTGTGAAAACCTCCCACTCGATTCCTGGTCTGGTGAAGGGCTGAAACGACCAGACCGGAGGCCAGGCTCTCGGCCACCTTGTAGCCCTGAATTACGCGGCCGAAGAGGTCCATCACGACCGCTAGATACAACCAGCCTTGCCGAGTGGGGATGTAGGTGATGTCGCTGACCATGATTTGGCCGGGCCCGGTCGGGTCCGGAGCCTCGGCCAGACGGTTGGGCGCTGGGAGGCTGCGGGGATCCTGCCGGGTCGTCTTGGGCCGGAAGGGGCTACCCCTACAGGCTTTTAGAGCATTTTGCTTCATCAGCCGGGCCACCCGGTTAACCGAGCAGCGAAAACCCCGCTGGTTGAGCTCCACGCTCATGCGAGGACTACCGTAACAGCGGGTGTGCCGGTCGGCATGGATCCGTTTGATTTCGCTCAGGAGGAGCCGATTTTGGCGGCGGCGCGCTCCCGCCTTACCCCTGCGCCATCGGTAATAACCACTCCTGCTCACAGCCAGCGCCTGACAAAGTTCAACCACTCTATAGATTGCCCGCATTTGATCGATCAGCGCATACCCAGCTGCGGGTCCTCGGCCAGTATGCTCGCGGCTTTTTTTAAGATCTCTCGCTGGCGACGCAGGTAAGCGTTTTCCCGGTTTAGCCGACGGATCTCGCGGGCCATCTCTTCGGGATCGTTCAAGGGGCGGGAAAGTCCCTGCTGGTCGGAGGGGTCCCCGAAGAGATCCTTGCGCCACTTCCTGAGGCTCCCATCGGAAATCCCCAGTTCACGGGCCACCTGCTTGAGGCTGTTGTTACTGTGCAAATAGAGTTCAACGGCTCGACGTTTGAACTCCTCATCATAGGTTCTGTGGGTTCTTGGCATGTCTAATGATCTCTCTCAGACTGCGCTGTTCGTGTCCACAAAATCGGGGGAGGTTCAATTCTACCAAAGCCAGCGAGGACAGAATTGCGCTTTGATTCAGACATCTGCCCCATAGCCTGGATCAGTTTAACGTAAATCGTGGGTACCGCCATGAACACAGTGTAAGCGGCGGCAGATACACGCGCCAGCAACTGCTCCACATCAAAATGGTCTTCCCCCGATTTTGTGGACACGAACAGCGTAGCGTATGTTCATGTTAGGTTATGGTTTTGATTTTGGAAGTGTTTTTGAAGAAATGCTTCTGGTGAAAGGTATCCCAGGGTGCTGTGCCTTCGACGTTTGTTATAAAAAGTCTCGAGGTAATCGAAGATGGCCAGGCGGGCCTGCTGCTTGGATTCGAACACGCCGTTTTGGGGAAAGCATTCGCTTTTGAGGGAGGCAAAGAAGCTCTCGCAAGCGGCGTTGTCGTAACAGTATCCTAGCGCGCTCATGCTCTGAATCCAACCAAAGTCGTTCAATTGCTGCCGCACTTGGTGACTGGTATACTGGCAGCCACGATCTGAATGAAAGAGGGCTTTGTGAAAACCTCCCACTCGATTCCTGGTCTGGTGAAGGGCTGAAACGACCAGACCGGAGGCCAGGCTCTCGGCCACCTTGTAGCCCTGAATTACGCGGCCGAAGAGGTCCATCACGACCGCTAGATACAACCAGCCTTGCCGAGTGGGGATGTAGGTGATGTCGCTGACCATGATTTGGCCGGGCCCGGTCGGGTCCGGAGCCTCGGCCAGACGGTTGGGCGCTGGGAGGCTGCGGGGATCCTGCCGGGTCGTCTTGGGCCGGAAGGGGCTACCCCTACAGGCTTTTAGAGCATTTTGCTTCATCAGCCGGGCCACCCGGTTAACCGAGCAGCGAAAACCCCGCTGGTTGAGCTCCACGCTCATGCGAGGACTACCGTAACAGCGGGTGTGCCGGTCGGCATGGATCCGTTTGATTTCGCTCAGGAGGAGCCGATTTTGGCGGCGGCGCGCTCCCGCCTTACCCCTGCGCCATCGGTAATAACCACTCCTGCTCACAGCCAGCGCCTGACAAAGTTCAACCACTCTATAGATTGCCCGCATTTGATCGATCAGCGCATACCCAGCTGCGGGTCCTCGGCCAGTATGCTCGCGGCTTTTTTTAAGATCTCTCGCTGGCGACGCAGGTAAGCGTTTTCCCGGTTTAGCCGACGGATCTCGCGGGCCATCTCTTCGGGATCGTTCAAGGGGCGGGAAAGTCCCTGCTGGTCGGAGGGGTCCCCGAAGAGATCCTTGCGCCACTTCCTGAGGCTCCCATCGGAAATCCCCAGTTCACGGGCCACCTGCTTGAGGCTGTTGTTACTGTGCAAATAGAGTTCAACGGCTCGACGTTTGAACTCCTCATCATAGGTTCTGTGGGTTCTTGGCATGTCTAATGATCTCTCTCAGACTGCGCTGTTCGTGTCCACAAAATCGGGGGAGGTTCATGCGCAAGATCTTCTTGCGAGCCTTCGCCGCTCCCTTCTTGCGGTAAGTATGCGTCATCTCGATACAGAGCTTGTTCATGCGCCTCAGCAGGCGATCCGGTGAATCGGGCATCCGATGCAACAGGGATTCAGCCCGAATCAGTTTCACCGCTTTGAGCAAGGTGCGCGTCACGTCACCCAAAAGCGCCCAATCGACCGGAAAGTGAATGTTTGCCTCCAGACAGGTCGAATCGACCAGGCAAACCGAAAGATCCTCCGCCTGCTCCACTCCCAGTTGCCAGCAATTGCTCTGATCGCCCGCGAGCTCAACCAACCGTGTGTTGAACCCGCGCAACTGTTCATCGGTGAACAACTTCGAGGCGCGGTGCAGCGTACTCTTCGAGGTCCACCTCACCCCAACCAGACTGCGGCATCCGCAAAAATCGGTCAAAAGATCACTGCTGGCCAACGTCATGGAAAAAGCTTCAAAGCCTGGAAGACCCAGCAAATGACGCAGCAACTCCACCCGTAGCGAGTAAAGCGCAAACTGCGCTTTCCTGTTGCGCACAGCGCCCGAGGCGCCCGGCGGCAACTGCGACAAACCGAAGCGGATGGCCATTTCTTCCAACCCACCTTGGGTCAGATTATCATCGAGTTGCCGCAAATCCTCCACCAGACGGTCATAATCACGATTGCGCAAAACCGGGGTTAAAGCTGGACGAAGAAAACTTTGAAAGGTTACCGTATCAGCAGAATTGGGTTCTATTAATTCGTTCATACCAAATTATAGAAGCTCTATTCAGGGCGAATCGAGGATTTTCACCTCCTTTCGCCCGACTTTTTCTTAGCCTAATCCCTTGCCCGTCAGTGGCTTAAACCTCCTGGGATAGGCTCTACCTACCAAAATGGCAAGCATTTCCGCCCTTCGCGAAGGGCGGCCTCATTGAAGCCACCCCGATCCAGACGGGACCTGCCTTGACTGGTTTATTTCCGCCCTTCGCGAAGGGCGGCCTCATTGAAGCCTTACAATGGGATCGTCGTTGTACAACTGCCGAGCGAATTTCCGCCCTTCGCGAAGGGCGGCCTCATTGAAGCTGGTCTATGAGGGCGTGGTGCGCGACGGCCAAAGGCAGGCGGATGGGGTCAGCCCTAGTATTGAAGTATTTTTTCCTACTGTAAGGTGAGCAGCGGTTTTGGATGGGAGAAGGGAAGGCGATGGTCCTTTTTGTTGAGGGAGAGGCGAAAAGGGTCAGGCGCGGGCAGACAAAAAGGGGACGGACCTTGTTGTTTAGTGCTTTGGGTTCTTGACGGTAATCCGCCTCCCTGTCCGCTGCAAGCCGCCTGCAAGCAAGCGAAATTTCGACTTTCGGTGCGGTTGTATATCCCTACCAGGTTACTCATCGTGGCCGGATGGCCCAGGTTGAGGAGGCACAAAAGGGGAAGGTAGTATAAAAGGGAACAAGCTGAGGTAGACGAAGACGCACAAGGTCAGTGAATCCAGAATCCGCATGAATGCGCTGGATGAAAATGGTTATTCTGGCCCCCTGAGCCTGAGCTTTCCCCACCCGCATGGAGATGAACTGGGCCAAGGTTCAATTGAGCATTCATGAAATATTGACCGGCCAGGAAATCTCCAAGGTAAGGGCCACCCCCAATTGACAGCATGGCATTTGCGAGCATATTTGAAGAAATGAAGGAAATCAAAAACAAGTATCCGAAGCTTGGGGGATTGGGTAGATTCATGACTGCTGGATGTTGGCCCAAGACCGCTGGGGATTGGTTGTCCTGCATCCTCTTTATCGCCTTTGTGCTCATCTTGTACTCATGCACCAACATTGACATAGACTTGAGCGGGCGTTGGCCTGTGTTCAGGGGCTAAAAAAGGGGTCAAACGCGAATGGCGCTTAGTTAAGCGCGTTTGTAGAGGAATTATAGTATGGACGCCAGTCGGGGTCATGCCGTAGAAAAGTGATGCCTTCCGAAAGAAAAGGGTCAGGTCTTAAAAACTGTATTCCGTTGTACTCCATACACTTTTACAAGACGATCCGCCTTTCGGCGTGACCTGCTGACCCTGTAAGGCATAACTTTTTACGTCTTGACCCCTTCCTTCTCCGAGATGATCGAACATTCCAAAAGTCGCTTAACTAAGCAGCATTCGGGTCAGTGGTTGACTTTTGACATGTCCCCATGTTGAAAATCAACCACTGACCCCGAAAGGCATATCTTCGCCATTGGGGAACAGGTCAAAATTCTTCTACATGATTAGCGCCTTTGCTATTCGCAGGTCCACTTCAGGGATCCATGGACTATCCCTGAAGTGGACCTGCGAATAACAATATCGGAAATAATTACCTATCCACCCAAATGAAATTCAGAAGACTTGGTTCCAGCGGAATCCTGGTTTCGCCCATTTGCCTGGGTACGATGACTTTCGGTTCCCCGGTAAGGGAAAACGAAGCGGTTAAACTGACTCACGCCGCCATCGACCTGGGGATCAATTTTATAGACACGGCCAATGTTTACGAAGGCTATAGCCGCGTGCTAGGATCTCCAGGCGGTGTGGCGGAAGAAATCCTTGGTAAAGCCCTCCGAGGAAGGCGCGACAAGGTGATTCTCGCCACAAAAGTGGGCTCGTCCAATGGACCGGGCCCCCAGGATGTGGGGATTTCGGTCACCACCATTCTCAATGCCCTGGAGGCGAGCCTGAAAAGACTCGCTACTGATTACGTCGATTTGTACATCATCCATTGGCCGGATGAACACACCCCTTTGGAAACCACGCTCAGTGCCATGGAGACCATCTACCGCCAGGGAAAAATTCGTGCTTTCGGGGTGTCAAACCACATGGCTTACCAACTGTGTGAATTTCTCTGGCTGGCGGACAAGTATGGCTGGCCGAAAGTGGTCTCATCCCAAATTCCCTTCAGCCTTTTGAGGCGCGACTTTCAAAACGACCTCGAGTTCTGTGTTGACCACGACATCGGGGTTACGCCCTATCAAGTGCTTCAAGGAGGGCTTTTGACCGGAAAATATAAGAGGGGCAAACCCGTTCCAAAGGGATCTCGCCTGGATGAGAGTCCCGGATGGCTGTCCTACCCTGAGGATACCATACTAGACCAATTGGAAGCGACGGAATCCCTGGCCGGTGAGGCGGCACTGACCCTGCCCCAATATTCTGTGGCCTGGTCCCTGGCGCAACCGGCTATGGCCTCTTTGATCGTCGGGGTAAAATCACCCGATCAACTCAAGGACGCCGTGGAAGGGGCAAAGGCCTGTATTCCGGCCGAGGTCCTGGTTAAACAGGACGCAATAACTCCCCCGCCTAACCGACACAGAGCCCCCTTCTCACGTCCACCCCAAAATTGAAACGCCTCCGCGCATTCAGGAGGAACTTCCAGGAGACCGCACTAGTCCTTTACATCCCCGAGAAAACTGAAGGGCTGACGCACCAGGATGGAAACGGGTTTGCCCCGCCTGATGGGCGGTTTGAATTTCCACTGCTTCACCGCCATTAAGGCCAGTTGGGCAAACTCCTCGTGGGTATATTCGGCGATGTGGGGCATTCGCACTCTACCTTCTTCATCAATATAAAACATTACCGAGACTTCCCCTCCTACGCCTTCTTCCTTAAACTCCAGGGGATATCTGGGTTTCACCACTTCAATCGGTTCAGGGATCGAATCCAGGTCCTCGGGGCGGTAAACGCGCTTTTTCCCGTACATCCTGTTAAGGCCGAGTTTGTCTGCTGCAGCAGCAATAATATCGACCGAGTGGAGCCCGGTTCGATCCTCAAACCGGAAGTCCAGGGCCTTTACTACAGTGGTCGGTTCGCCATTCACCTTGGCCGGAATATAGTCCCATTTCCACACCGTTTCCCTGGCGATTTCGGCAAAAGTCTCGTGGGTGTATTCTTCCACGAAAACATCGCTGAGTTCACCCATGTAATCCACCGCGATCAACAAGCGGACGGACCCTTCATATAATCCCATTTGGGTAAGACGCATGGGATAATTGGGTTGGGTGGTTTGAATGATTTTGAGCGATTCAAAATTTTCCACACCCCAAGCAAACCCCGGGATAAGCGCTACCAGAAGAAAAGAAAAACAGCGTTTCAAGGGGCGAAAAACAATCTGTTTCATCTCGGAATAATTGGGCTTGGAAGCATGGTAACCAATGCTCATTAAACCTGACAATAAAAAGATTTCAATGTTCCTCATGAAGCTGAAAATCTACCATCAGATCAGTAGCCACGGATTCCAGTTGCTCCCGTAAATATGGCAATTGCACAAACGGTGGCAGTTTTAGAACACCGCGAGCTTTAAAAAGACATTCGGCGCTCATGGGGGCGGTGGTCAGCTCGGTATGAAGTTCTTCCACATTCACGTCCAGGCCTGCCAAGACTTCGGTAATACGGCTTACAATTCCCGGGCGATCCTGTCCCAAAACCTGCAAAGTTACCAGAGACCGGGCAACGGAATCTGCCTCCTCCACGGATCCGGCCCTGTGTATCAGCGTCAACCCCTTTACCGAAAGGGCATCTAACGCCTCAGTCAGAGCACTCAAGTTTTTTTCCTCGACGGAAACCCGCAGCACACCGGCAAATTGACCGCCCAGGTGGCACATGCGGCTCTCCAGCCAATTCCCTTCGTGTTTGGCCACCACGGAAGCAACCGATTTCACCAGGCCGGGCTGGTCCCTTCCCATCAAGGTCATTACAATCTGGTTATCCATGAAAAGTGGGGATCGAGTTTTTCAATTACCCTCAGTAAACCGCCTAGCATTTGCATTTGAATGCAAGAAAGAAGTTGGCCGATTTGAAAAAATCCTCGCCTCAGGTTCAGTCCGTCATTCACGCCTCTCGCTGTGCCCCAGGTCCCGCTCCGGATCAATCCGATCCCTGATCAGTTGCTTCAGTTCCTTGGATTCCGGAAACCTCCCCATGGCGGCGCGCTCAAATATTACCTCCTCGTCCAGGGAAACTTTAAAAATCCCCTCCCTTCCGGGAACGAGTTTTACACTCTCGAGATCCCGGCCAAAGGTAAAGAGCAACTCTTGCGCCAGCCAGGTAGCCCGAAGAACGAACCTGCACTGGCTACAATACACTATGGTTATTGGCGGTTTGCGGTCGGCCATGCAGGACAAATGGGCCCAATATGGGCAGGGTCGCCCCCTCATGCAATCTTTCTCCTATCGTTTAAACTCCAGCCCCCTTCCCCATCCAAGGCGTCCGGCTCAAAATTTCAGGTTGAACACCCCACCCTTTTGACTAATAACCCCGTTGCAGGAACTTGAGCCGAGTTCATTTTAAGCAAATCCCCAATCATCGCCTTGGACAACTACCCAAAGAAATCGAAAATGCTGCAACATGTCGCCATTATCATGGACGGGAACGGCAGGTGGGCCAGGGAACGCAACCTTCCGCGAAGAGAGGGGCACCTTAAAGGGGTCGAAAACGTGGAGAAAATCGTCCGCAAAACCGGTGCATTGGGCATCAAATATCTGACCCTCTACGCCTTTTCCGCCGACAACTGGAAACGGCCCGCATCCGAAGTATCGGATTTAATGTCCCTCCTGGAAACTTTCCTGGTTAAGCAGTCGGCCATGTTGCACGAACATGAAATCCGATTGCACACCATTGGCCGGATCGAGGAATTAAACCAAAAGGTCTACCAAATTCTTTCGCGAATTCAGCAGGAAACCTCGATTTATCAGGACTATCACCTGATTTTGGCTCTCAATTACGGGTCCAGAAACGAAGTCCTCGACGCGGTCGGCCGATATGTAAAGGCAGTACAAAGTGGAATCGAAGGAATTTCCCAGCTTTCCTGGACCACCTTCGGCAAGTACTTGAGCACGGGTTACTTTCCAGATCCCGAATTGGTCATTCGAACTTCGGGTGAACATCGCATCAGCAATTTTCTTTTACTGCAAAGCGCTTATGCGGAATACTATTTCAGTCCGGTTTACTGGCCTGATTTCGGACCGGATTGTCTGGAAGCAGCCATTGAGGATTACTACAAGCGGGAACGTCGTTTCGGCATGACGGGGGATCAAATCCGACAAGAAAGGACAGCCCCCATAAATTCCAACCTGTGATTAAGCGCTTGTTAAGTACGGTGGCGCTTTGGAGCGCCTTGATTGTAGCGATCTATTTTTGGAGGCTTCCCGCTCTCGTTTGCTTCGCCACCGTGTTTTCCCTCATGGCCCAGAATGAGCTCTACAACATGTCCAAAAAACTGGGTTGGAAGGCCTATCGAGCCTTTGGCCTGGCCATCGGAGGGTGTTTGCTGTTGGCTACTTCCTGGCACGAGTTCCTACAGGAAATGACTGGCGGAGTGGTGGACGACATCGTGGTGCTGGCCATCGGTTGTATCCTTGGCTCCCTTTTCAGTATCCGAAACCGCCAGATAAAGGATAATTTCCAGCGTTTCGGTGGAACCATGATAGGGCTACTGCTCATACCTTTCATGATGAGCTTCCATATTCGCATAGCTCAGCTATTCCCTGGCGACCTGGTGGGACCAATGACCAGCCTGTGGGTGGTTGGGGTGGCAAAATTTTCCGACATAGGGGCCTTTCTGGCCGGGAGTATTCTGGGCAGAAATAAAATGGCCCCGGAGATCAGCCCCAGCAAAACCTGGGAAGGGTTGATCGGTGGAATCCTCCTGGGATGCACAATGGGTTATCTGGTGGCCCTGGGGTTTCCCGACTTTTTTCCGACGAATTTCCAACCCTGGATGGCGGGGTGTTGCGCCATTCCCATCGCCGCCATGGCAGCATTTTCGGATCTGTTCGAGTCGGTAATCAAGCGGCAAGCCGGGGTCAAAGACAGTGGCAATTGCATTCCCGGTATCGGAGGAGCCTTCGACCTGCTGGACAGTCTGCTTCTCAGCGCCCCGGTCGCCTTTATTCTTCTCTCCTTTTTCGCTTCCCCATGAATAACGGCAAAAAGCGGTTCGTCCTGCTGGGGGCCACCGGATCCATAGGAAAAAATACCCTGCGGGTGCTAAGGAAACATTCCGACCGCCTCGAGTTGGTCGGGGTCGCCTGCAACTCCTCCCACCGGAAACTATCTGCTATTTGCCGGGAATTCAGCGTTCCCCACGCCGCCATTTTTCAAGAATCCGCCTTTGAGGAAGCCCGCCGATCGAGTCGGTTCAAATCCACCCAATTGTACGGGGGCATGGAAGGACTATTGCGCCTCGCCCGACTCGGGGAGGCCGACCTCGTGCTGGTGGCGGTGGTTGGAACGCTCGGCCTGAAACCGGCTCTGGCCGCGATAAGGGCGGGAAAGGATCTGGCGCTGGCCAGTAAGGAAATTCTGGTCATGGCCGGGCAGTTTTTCACCTCCGCCGTGGCCGAAACCGGGGTAAAGCTCCTGCCCGTGGACAGCGAACATAATGCCATCTTTCAGTGTAGCCACGGGTCTTCCCCCCGCCATATGAAACGGCTGGTCCTGACTGGATCCGGAGGCATGTTCAGAGATCGGGATTTGGCCACCTTCCATACGATTACCCCGGAGGAGGCGACCCGCCATCCCAATTGGAATATGGGGCCGAAAATAACGGTGGATTCCTCAACCATGGCAAATAAAGGCCTGGAAGTCATAGAAGCCCATTGGTTGTTTGGCATACCACCCCATCGGATCAAGGTGGTAATCCATCGCGCCAGCATCATTCACTCCCTGGTGGAGTTTATAGACGGTTCCATCCTGGCACAACTGAGCCCACCCTCCATGACCTTTTCCATTCAAAACGCGCTCCTTTATCCGGATAGAGCAGCCGGAACCGACCCCAGTCTCGATTTCGACCGGTTTATGGAACTCAATTTGGAGCCTCCTCAACTCGAACGTTATCCATGCTTGGGCCTGGCCTACCAAACGATTGAGAAGGGGGGGATCCTGCCCGCTGTCTTCAACGCGGCCAACGAAGTGAGTGTGGATGCCTTTCTCAAAAAAAGAATTGGTTTTACCGATATCCCCAAAATCATTGAGAAGACATTGGGCCGGGTAAAAAACTATGAACCTCAATCCTTGAAGGAGGTCTTGAAGGCTGATTCCACGGCGCGAAAAACTTCCCGAGAAATAATAGAATATCTGATTTCCTGATGGAGATACTCACATACGCCCAGGCCATATTTCTGGTTATCTTTTTCTTCGGAGCCTCCATTTTCGTTCACGAGTTGGGCCACTTTCTGGCCGCTTTGTGGCGCGGATTGAAGGTCACCCGATTCTCCATCGGATTCGGGCCCCGGCTGTGGACCTGGAAACGTGAAGGCGTAGAATACTGCATATCCCTTCTGCCCATCGGCGGATACGTCGCCCTTCCCCAGTTGGGACACATGGAAATGATCGAAGGCAAGGCGGAGGAGGAAGTTGAATCCAAGTCCGTCAGTTGGACTTCCAAAGTGATCGTGCTGGTGGCGGGCGCCTTCTTTAATGTCATTTTTGCCCTTCTGGTGGCCTCCCTCTTGTACCTTCTGGGCGGACGTCCCGTCCAGGCCACCAACGAGACCACTCAAATTGGGTTCGTGCCCCAATCGATCAGCATCGATGGCGAAACCCTGAAGAATCCCGCCTTTTCGGCCGGAATCCGGCCAGGCGATATCATAAGGGCAATCGATGGGGAACCGGTTTACCGTTGGGAGGAGGTGGACCTGAAAGTAATCATGGGATCGGGCAAGACGCGGGATGACCGGCCGATGTCCACATTCAGCCTGCTCCGCCAAGGTGAAGCCATAAACATCGAAGTTTTTCCCATTATAGGCGGCCCGGAACGCACCCGCCTTGTTCACCTGAGGCCCGCTACCCCGGCCATCGTGAGGAAGTTGATGAAAAATTCTCCCGCCGAACGGGCTGAATTAATGGAAGGGGATGAAATCCTGACCATGGCCGGCTCAGAAATCATCTCGTTGGAACAGATCTCCCAATACGTGGGCAAAGTAAATGAATCTCCCATTGAATTTACCATCCGCCGCGACGGGAAAGTCATCACCAAAATCATCCAGCCTGTCTCCATTCAAATCAACCCCCAAGGCGAATACGCTCCCATGTTGGGGATCAGGTGGTTGCCCGGAACAACGACCCTCCGGGAGGATCCGCTGACCCAACTGAAAAACGTCATCCATTTGACCTTTACCACCCTGGAAAGATTGTTTCATCCCGGCTCCGACATCGGTATTCGCCACCTCAGCGGACCCCTGGGAATTGGCACCCTGATCTTTCAGTTCGCCCTGGCCGATTTTCGCTATGTTCTCTGGATCGTCGTCATAATAAACGTCAATTTGGCCATCCTCAATCTATTGCCTATTCCCGTGCTGGACGGGGGGCACATAGCCTTAGCCAGTTTGGAGCGGTTGCTGGGGAAACCTATGCCGCAAAATCTGCTCCTCAGCCTGCAAAGCGCCTTCCTGATCTTACTGCTTTCCCTAATGGTTTACGTCACCATATTTGACGGGTTGCGCATCTTCCGGTATCAATCGGGGGGAGCCGCATCCTCCAGTTTCGAATTCTCATTCCCCGATCCCGAATAATCGATGGGCCATTATTGCGCTTCAAGATTTGCCACCATCCGCCGAGATACCCGGGAAGTCAAAGTCGGAAATGTAGGAGTTGGGGCGGATAACCCCATCCGGATCCAGTCCATGACGACAACCCCGACCCTGGACATCGAGGCAACGGTAACCCAAGCCCGCGCCCTTATCGAAGCCGGCTGCGAAATTGTACGCATTACAGCGCCAAACAGGAGGAGCGCTCGGGCCTTGGGTGAAATCCGTAAGCGCTTGGATGAGGATAAACTGCGCGTCCCGCTGGTTGCCGACATTCATTTTCTTCCCTCCGCCGCCATGGAAGCGGTTGAACACGTGGAAAAAGTACGGGTAAATCCGGGCAACTACGCCGATAAGAAAAAGTTCCTCATCAGGGAGTACTCCGACGCCCAGTACGAGGAGGAGTTGGATCGGCTCTACAAGGCATTTTCCCCCCTGGTGCTGAGGTGTCGGGAACTGGGAAAATCCATGAGAATCGGCACTAACCACGGATCGCTTTCCGACCGTATCATGAATCGCTTCGGCGACACACCCTTGGGTATGGCGGAATCGGCCTTGGAATTTATCCGAATCGCGGAGAGCCACGGTTATAAGGATATCATCCTGTCCATGAAAGCCAGCAACCCGAAGGTTATGATTCAGGCTTACCGGCTCACTGTAAAAATGATGGACGGGGAAAACATGCATTATCCCCTTCACCTGGGAGTAACCGAGGCGGGAGATGGCGAAGACGGCCGTATCAAAAGCGCTATCGGAATAGGGAGTTTATTGATGGATGGCTTGGGGGATACCATTCGTGTGTCCCTTACCGAAGACCCCGTCTATGAAATACCGGTAGCCCAAGCCCTGGCAGACAAAGTGTCCGGACACTGGGTAAACGACAGGAAGGCCCCATCCGGAGAAGAAGGGGAGAATCCGGATCCGTTTCAATTTTCCCGCAGGGAAATCGAACAGATAAACCTTCCCGGTTGCTGGACCATGGATTCCCATACCCCACCCCGCGTCTTTGCCACCGATCCCACGGCAGATTTCTCACCTCAACCTGAGGGTTTGCCCGCAATCATGAAGGCGGAAAATGCGGTTGAGGGCTGGATCGTCAAATTGGACGATTATTCCGAGTTGGAACCATTTTTGCGCCGTGTAAAGCAGCGGCCTTTCGGAAGCGTTCCCCTCCTCGTAGAGGTCGGCCCGGGCCTCGCATCGGGCCAGTGGTTGTCTGAAGCGGGCCATCCGGGATCTCCGGTAATCTTTGCCCTCCGCTTGGAAGACCTTTCCCCTGGTTCACTCCGATCCTGGTTTGAATGGTCCGAATCCCAAAGACTACCCCTCGCTCTGGGAACCCACCCCAATGAACTCAGAACATTTGGAACCTCCCTGCCCGCGCTGAATTGGGACAATAAAATTCTCTACCTTCATGGACGCAGTTGGCCCGGTCACGTTCTGGGGCAATACCGGGCCCTGGCTGCAACCCTGGAAAGCCTTGGAATCAAGGCTCCCATTTGGATTCGCAATAAGGGGACATTTTATTTGGAGGAGAGTCCCGGCTTTCTCAACGACCTCCTGGAAGCATCCCTGCTCTCGGGCAGCCTGCTTTGCGATGGAATCGGAGATTTCATCAGCGTTGAATCCGTCACCCATACCCCCAAGGCAGTCGGGCTGGCTTACAATGTTTTGCAGGGATCCGGGGCCCGCATCTCAAAAACCGAATATGTGGCCTGCCCCAGTTGCGGACGAACCTTGTTCGATCTGCAAACCACCACACGCAAAATCCGGGAACGCACCGGACATTTGAAAGGGTTGAAGATAGCTGTAATGGGATGTATCGTCAATGGGCCGGGAGAAATGGCCGATGCCGATTTTGGCTACGTCGGCGGGGCCCGCGGCAAAGTCAATTTATACATTGGTAAAGACTGTGTAGAATACCAAGTGCCGGAGGAAAAGGCGGTGGAACGGCTCATCGACCTCATCACAAGGGAAGGAAAATGGACGGAAGCGCCAGGAATAGCCAAAGGGTGAAAGATTACGCCCCTGGAATTCCTTGGACTTTTTCCTGGCCAAATAACCGACCGTCCATTCCGTAGAGCCATGCAAGAATTAGAGGCCCTGGAAAGGCCCGATGGAAGATCTCCCGATCAATTGAGGGAAATAAGTTTCAAAAAACATATTGCACCCCATGCGGCCGGTTCGGTGCTTTGTTCTTTCGGGAATACCAGCGTCATTTGCGCGGCCACGATAAACAACGGTGTTCCGCGCTGGATGCGGGAAAAGAGGGCCTCGGGGGGTTGGGCTACGGCCGAATACTCCATGCTGCCCTACTCTACCCTCGAGCGCAAGAGGCGGGAGGTCTCCAGGGGCAGGCCGGAGGGGAGAACAGTGGAAATCCAAAGATTGATCGGACGTTCCATCCGGGCAGTGCTGGACCTGGAGAAACTGGGAGAACGAACCATGTGGGTGGATTGCGACGTGCTCCGGGCCGACGGAGGGACGCGGACCGCATCCATTACCGGAGCCTACCTGGCTTGCAAATTGGCCGTCGAGAAACTGCTCTCCCAACAGAAAATCAAAGAGAATCCCTTTAAAGACTCCATTTCCGCCGTTTCGGTGGGAATTTACAAGGGTTGGGAAATCCTGGATCTCAACTATCCCGAAGACCGCGACGCTTCGGTCGACTTCAATGTTGTTATGACCGGGGCCGGCCATTACGTGGAAGTTCAAGGAAGCGGAGAGGAAGCCATCTTCACCGAGGATCAGCTCCGGATACTACTGGATTTGGCCAAAGCGGGTTGCCAAAGGCTGACCCAACTCCAAGCCGACCTCCTCTGAGGCGGATATCCGGCAAAATTCCCGGGGAACGAAATTGAATCATCTGAGACCAACCAACCCATTGAACGCATGCGTTTTCAATTGGATTTCCCGGTCATCATAGACCGTTACAGGTCCCCTGACCCCTCTCCAGGCTGGTTCACCAGGCGTTTTCCAACCTTGGCCTATTACCTGAAAATCCTTCCCATCGTTTGCAAAGCTTCCAGCTTGGCCAAACGCGGTCTTTACGATGATCCGGCCTGGTGCCGGTCGAGCTTCGATATTTTCAAGGCCATCGAAGGGGTGGGAACAATATGCTCCATCCGAAATTTGAAAGCAGTCACCGAATTGAGTTCGCCTTTTGTCGTGGTGGGCAATCACATGAGCACCCTGGAAACCTTCCTCCTTCCCTACCTTATTTGTCCCCACCACAAGTTTACCTATATCGTCAAGGAATCCCTCATCCGGTATCCGATTTTTAAACACATCATGATTTCCCGCAACCCCATCGTAGTTGGCCGGCGGAGTGCAAAGGAAGATTTTGTGCAGGTGATGAAAGAAGGAACTAAACGGATCGAGGCCGGCTATTCCCTGGCCGTTTTTCCCCAAACCACCCGCATGACGAAATTCGATCCGGCCCGTTTCAACTCCATAGGGGTAAAATTGGCCAAGCGGGCTGGAGTACCCATCTTACCGCTTGCTCTGAAAACAGATGCCTGGGGAACCTCCAAATGGTTAAAAGATTTCGGAAAAGTTCAACCCCGGCTCGATGTCCACTTGGCTTTCGGAAACTCCCTCCCCATAACATCAACCGGCCGGGAAGAACAACAGACCATCATTTCCCACATCGAACAAAACCTCCGCAAGTGGACAACGAAGAAGACGCCAAGTCTTGACTTTTGACAATTCAATCAACTGAAATCTCACCCGGCTTTATAGGAATTGGCACCCAAAAAGCTGGTACGACTTGGCTCTATGCACAACTTTCCAGGCATCCATCCGTCTGGATGCCGCCGATAAAGGAGCTGCATTATTTTGATCGTTCACCCAGGTACCCCTCGCCCAATGGGCTCAAGACGGCTTCGCCAATTGCCAGGATTTGGAAGAGCGAGCCCTTTCACAGGCGTCAATGTCGAAGGATCCTCAGATCGCTTCCTGGGTGTATCATTTCGAGACGATTCGACAGGATCAGATGGGGCGTTCGGTGGGTATTTGGCTATTATGACGACCGCTGGTATAAATCGCTCTTCCGGGATGTTCCTTCGAGTTCTATTTCGGGTGAAATCACTCCAGCTTACGCTATACTGGATGGGGAGGATATTGAATGGATGAGGAGCATAAATCCTTCCGTAAAAATAATTCTGTTGGTGAGAAATCCTATCGACCGAGCCTGGTCCGCATTGCGCTTCTACAAGAAAATCGGCCGATTCAAGAAGGAAATCGAATGCGTAAACGACGTATTGATTGCACTAACTGAAGAAGGTATTGCAAGGTGCGGCAACTACCCGGAAATAATCGGGAACTACTTGAATTTCTTTGATTCCAGTCAAATTCTGATTTGCTTCTATGATTCCATTGAGGAAAAGCCTGTAGAACTTCTCAATGAAATTTATGCGTTTCTTGGCATCCCATCCGTCGCTAACAATCGGGAGCTACTGTCCGCGAGATACAATGCTTCCCCAGCCCATGAGATGCCTCCGGAAATCCGCTCCCATCTAGAGGGAATTTATAAACCTTCTATCGAAGAGATGGCGGAGAGATATGGCGGATATTTCAATGCCTGACGGCAGAACCTGGGTCGTGAGAGGCCTGTCTCGATCCAATGCCGTAACTTCCCGGCAGCGATTAACCCTTAGAAAACGGCTTCCATAACCGGGAAACGGTAATTTTCACACACCTATTGAACGATGGCTACAATGCTCTTTCGAGTCCTCCCGGAATCGGGTCATATGAACGCCAGTTTCGGGCTTGCCCGCGAACTTGTTACCCGTGGACACCGCGTGGTTTACGCCTCCATTGGCGACTATGAAGCTATAATTGAATCCCAAGGTTTCGAGTTTTTCCACCTCGACCAAGAGCTTGGATGGGGCAACCAAACCAGGTTTGCGGTGCGGGCTACTCGTTCACCTCTTATCTGGCTTCGAAAGCAAAAATGGAAATACGCATTTCTGAGGAAGATGCGGGAAGATCTCCTCGATTCGACCGCCTTTCACCGGGAAATTTTTTCACTTAAACCGGACCTCGTATTTGTCGACAGTTCTTTCGTTCGGTATGTCCTGGGGCTTCATAAATTGAGTGTTCCCTTTGTCGTGATCGAGTCTCAGGTTGCCCCCGACTACGAGACAAATGTACCTCCGCCGATTTCGCACCTCGTGCCCAGGAACACTCGGACTTCCCGCTTCAAATGCAAACTGGAGTGGTTTCTATATTTCTCACAAAGAAGTATTTCCCAATTTTTTGGCATTCATACAGAGGAGTCGAAATCGTTCATGAAAAGACTCTGCGACTCAACCGGGTTCGATTTTGAAGCAATCAATTTCAAACGATGTTTCCGCATCGGTCTACGGTCGATTCCGGAGGTTATCATCTCGACCCCCGAGCTCGATTTTCCACGAACCCCGAAAGAAAACCAACTTTATCTTAGAACGTCGATCACATCATCGCGCTCCGAGATTTCCTATGACTACAGTTTTGATCGTCATTTCGCAGAAACGCTTGCGTGGAAAGCATCCAATAATTCTCACAGGTTGATCTACTGCTCATTTGGAGGCATGTCGTTCCGCTATTCAGGCATGGAAGTTTTTTTTCGTCGACTCATACAGGCATGCAGCCGACTGGACAACGTTACGCTCCTGATTTCAATGGGAAATGAACTCAACCTTGGATCCTTCGAGCCGAGTCCTTCAAATGTATACCTGTTCCGACGGGTTCCCCAGCTCAAGGTTTTGCAGGCAGCCGACCTTATGGTTATGCATGGCGGTACGAACTCCATCTCCGAGTGCATGTTGGCAGGGGTGCCGATGCTTGCCTATCCTGGCGCCGTAGATCAACCCGGAAACGCAGCACGGGTAGTTTACCATGGCATGGGGCTCATGGGAAATTTATCCAAGGAATCCGGCCACCAGATAAAAAGAAAAATCGAAACGCTATTGAGCAACGAATCCTTCGCGACCCAGGTAGGCAAGAAACGCGACGAGATTATTCGAAACTCAGCTGCTGATAAAATCGCAGAGTCAATAAACGCCATGCTGAATTTCGTCACCCAAATGACAACCGCAGAATTGTGAACGGCCTCGAACGACCGCGGCGATTCAAGGAGTGTTGCAGGATTCTGTTGTTGGGCGGATGGGCATGGGTGGTCGCCTCGATTGCTTCCGGCAATGAGCAGGTGCTGACTACTTTGATTTTGACCAAGGAGGAGGCTATGACTCGCGCTCTGGAAAGTAACCTCGGTATCAAAATTGAGCGGGCTCAAGTAGATATCGCCGAACAGGGAATAGAACAGGAAAAAGGTGTATTCGATCCGGAGTTATCTGCCTCCATCACGGCCGAATCCGGGAATACCCAAACCACGGATTCGGTGGCAGTTGGACTGGACGGTTTGGTGGGAACTGGCGGGACTATCAGCCTTGGAGTTAGTTCGAATGTAAGTGGGATAAACCACGATCGATTCATTTCCTTTGCGGGACTGACTTTCAGGCAGCCCTTGCTCCGAAATTTTGGTTTCACCGCCAATTTGGCTGCCTTGCGTATAGCTCGTTATCAATTCGACCTCAGTGAGTGGGAATTCAAACAAGCCCTTCTGGATACCTTCGCTTCGACTATTTTTGCTTTTAATGACCTTTATGAGGCGCAAAAGAATTTGGAGAGTTCCATTCGTATTCGAGATTTAACCAAACAAACCGTCTCGGACAATGACAAGCGGGTCGCATTGGGAATTATCGCCCGCCTGGATATCATGGAGGCTCAAGCTCAACTCGCATCACGGGATGAGCGTGTTCTTGCCGCCACCAATTCTGTCACCCGAGCTAAGAACCGAATCAAACAATTGATTTTTGATAACGCTCCGGAGGCCTTGTCATACAATCTGGAAGCACAGGTTTATACTGAACCACAAATCCTGAACGACTTCAGTATCCTGCTTAATGGCCTATTGGATAGCACCCCCAATTATCATATAGGGGTAATCGCTCTTGAAATTGCCCGTTTGCGGTCGGTCCGTGACAGGAATCAGACACTGCCGACTTTGGACCTGATCGCCCAAATAGGTTTTAGGGGAACGGGTGGTTCATTGGGAGGCGGTATCGAGTCGGCCTTATCTCGGGATAACAATTTCTATTCCCTGGGGACATCTTTTGAATTTCCCTTCTTCAACCGATCGGCCCGGGCCCGTAGGGCGATCTCTGTCAAGCGGGAGCGGATTGCAGAGGTAGATCTTGAACGAATCAAACAGGCTATTCAGCTCGAATTTCATACCTCCTTCCAAATCATGCAGACAAACTTCAAACGCCTGGATGCCACACGTTTGGCCCGGGAGTTGGCTGAACTGAGTTTGGAAGCGGAACAAAAGAAACTCGAGGCCGGTACGAGTTCGACTTTCTTTGTCCTGCGGTTGCAAAGTGACTTGGCTTCAGCCGAGCTGAGAGAGATATCTGCCGTTGCCAACTACAACCGCAGCGTTGCCGATTTCAATCGCTTGCGAGGAGTGTTGGAGTAAGGCGGCGGGTCGAATTGCTTGTTCCCTATGATCGGATAGACGGACGTTCGTGGATAATACTGCGGCAAAGATCCAGGAACAGGAAATCTCCCGCATACCAGCGCCGCAGGTTCTCGACGGCGTCGTTTTGCAGCGTCTTGTCCAGCCCTGGCTGGTTGGCATGCGCCTGAATGGGGTCGGTGGGCAACAGCAGGTTAACCGGTAGCCCCAGCTTCGACTTGAAGATTTCGAAGTCTGCTGAAAGCTGCTCCTGGAAACCGATAAAGAACAGGTCTTCCAGCCTGGACAGGAAGTAATCCTCCCTTTCGAACCATTTCCAGTAACTGTCCCGGACATGTGCAACGGTCCGCATTGCCGTTTCAGCACGATCTGTTTCCTCGGCATCCTGGGAAGACAGGGCAAGCGCCAGTTGGTTGGGTGTGCTGAAACGCTCGAATGCCTCTTTTTCACTCGGTCGCCAAGGGACGAAATGCCGTGGTTGTCCCTGACTTTGTCGGCTGTAGAAACCGCTGACGAATCTGCTGATCGGATCCCGCAGAAAGAATAAGAACCGGTCTCCTTTTGGTATGTCGGGCAGTGTGACCGAATGGGGATGTAGATGAAGTACAGGGGTAAGCGCCCCGTGTCCGGCATTTTGTCTACGCGCGGTCGCGATGGCATGCTTAAAGGCCGTGCCACCCGTTTTGCCAATGTGGAGAAAATGTACCGGCCTGTCGGCCCTCCTGCCGCGCCATAGGCGTTCCGTTCTGTTGGTGAGCTTCGACAGCAGAGCACGGAGTTTCGGTGTACTCCCAACTGATAGCCATTTGCTTTTTAGCGGCGTAGCCACTACGATGTCTCAAGAATAGTTGAAATCAGGATGGTTCTCCACCTGCCATAAGCCTGGTCAGGCAAGGCAACAGTGTAGACAATGTATAAGCTTTGATCCCTTTCCCCACTTATCCTGAACCCCCAATTCTTAATTCCGGATTAAATTTCCCCATCCGTGGTTTTTTTCACTCTTCCACGGTAAGACCCGAGTTGTCCGCCTGCAAAGTGTAGCTATCGACCGGTATACCGTGTTCCTGGAACGGTGAGGACATGGCTTGCAATACTTTGGCGCTATTTTCCCGATGGGCCACACAAAGCACGCTGCTGCCGCTTCCACTCAACCAGCCGGTCAAGGCTCCCGCATCGATCCCCGCCTCAATCGCCTCCCTGCCCTGAGGAATATTTTTGAGCCGCTGCGGTTCGTGCAGGCGATCCACGCGATAAACCCCGAGGTTCCCATATTTGCCCGAAGAAAAGGCCGCCACCAGATAGGCCAAACCGTTCAAACTGTCCACCACATCCTGAAAACCGATCTCCTTGGGCAACTGTTTTCGGGATTCATCGGTTATGATTTCGAGCTTCGGAGCCACTACTACAAAAGCCAATCTGTGGGAAACCGGAAAAGATTGGGTTCCCAGATAATGTTGGCGTTGCGGGCAGAAACGCGCCACGGTGAACCCACCGAGAATTCCGGCCGAGGCATTGTCGGGATGCCCCTCTATTCCGGTTACGATATCGACCATCCGGTCCCGCGACAAAGGGGAATGGGCCAATTCATTCAAGCAGCCCAAAGCCCCCGCCCGTAAAATTACACTTGATCCCAACCCCCGGGCAATCGGGACCTCGGAATCGATATCGAAATCGAAACCGGGCACATCAGCGCCAGTGGCCTGAACAAAGGACTGCCGGACCTCTCCCAACATGCTAATGGCCGCACTGGGAAAGGCAGGGTCGGTTCCGGCGTAGACCACCCGATCATCATCACGCTGACTCAACCGCACTCTCCCATACAGATTGAGCGCCAACCCGAGAGTATCAAAACCGGATCCACAATTGGAAGTGCTGCAAGGGACGCGAACGACGACTGACGCTGCCATTTTATTTTAACGGTGTGTGAAGGCGCGTTCAACTTCGCGCATGATCGCTTTCTTTTTCAGATCCTGGCGTTTGTCGTAAAGCTTTTTCCCGGTGCACAGGGCAATTTCAACCTTGATCAAGCCACGCCTGAAGTAGAGTCGCAGGGGAATCAAGGCTTTGCCCTTTATCTCCAAAGCCCCTCTGAGGCGGTTGATTTCCCGGCGGTTCAGAAGCAATTTTCGCGGTCTGCGGGGGGGGTGGTTGTTCAGGTTGCCATGGGAGTATTCCGCAATATGGGCGTGGTAGAGAAAAATTTCGTTATTTTCCAACCGGCAAAATGCGTCATTGATTTGCGCCTTGTGCTCCCGTATGGATTTCACCTCCGTTCCCCGCAAAACAATCCCCGCCTCAAATCTCTCCCCCACCACGTAATTCCGAAATACCTTGGCATTGCGAATTTCGGAAACGCGAATTTTGCCTGTTTTCTTTTTGGCCATGGCAGGGAACCGGTTGCATTTTAGTCAAAAAAGTGCCCTCCCTACAAGGGCCTTGCCGCCGGAAACCTACTCGGCCAGTTCGAAGCTGATCTTGCCCTCGATAATCTCTTTCAGGGCGATGTCTTCCGGGTCCAGCCGCTCCAAGGATTCAATCAACGGCTTTTGACCAAATTTGAGTTGCTTCACGCGACGGGAAACCAGATTGACCAATATGTTTGGATCGGGGATTATTTCGTGAGCTGCTTTAAGATAATCGTCTCGCACGGGAGGTCTGGTAAAAAATTGGGGAGCTTATGGGGTTGTTAGGGTGGATATATGAAAAGCCAGCCAGCCTGCCTTCTCTTTTGGGGTTTGGCAATTGGTTTTTTTTCAATAAAACAACCCTGTAAGCACCAAACTGCCTTGCATCATGAACATTGCCTGGACCACCACCGAAACCCGTGAGCAAGCCGAAAATTTGGCCCGACTGGCCGTGGAAGAGGGCTTGGCTGCCTGTGTGCAAATCGAGGGGCCCATAACTTCATTCTACCGGTGGGAAGGCTCGGTGGAAAAAGCCAGTGAATTCCGCCTAACCCTCAAAGTGTTGCGGAAAAATGCGGTGGCTCTCAAAGCGCTGGTCCACCGAAACCATCCCTACGAGGCGCCGCAGTGGACCGTGGCCGATCTCGCCGATGTAGGTGAAAAATACCTGAAATGGGCCAAATCCTCCTCCGGGGAATTGGGAATGGGGAGGGGTCCCGCTTCGCCTAAAGGCTACGGCAGGACAGGTTTCACGGATGAAACGGATTAGAAACCAGAAACCAAGAACTGGCTCTCGCAAAGCACGCAAGGAACGCAAAGAATGGAATCAAGGATTAGAAATTGAACATGGATTAGCAGGATGGACAGGATAGACAAAGCATCAAAAATCCTGTTCGCGGAACGGTCCTGTTCCGGCGCAGCCGGATCGAGTGATCAAAGGGAACGTTGTTAAAAATTCTATTTGCAAAATCTACTTGAAAGAATGGCGCGAATGACCCACCTTTCCCGCCTCAAACCCAATCGCAGACATGTCCCAGCACAACTCCTTTCGCAACATCGGCACTATCCGAAAAAAAAATCGAACCGTCCTCAAACGGTTCGAGCGGGTTGAACTCCTCAAGAAAAGGGGAGAGTGGAAAGAAGGCGATCGGGTGACCGGCCTGAAAAAGACAAAGCCTGATTC
The DNA here is from genome assembly GCA_965218995.1 of Opitutales bacterium. Taxonomy (GTDB): domain Bacteria; phylum Verrucomicrobiota; class Verrucomicrobiia; order Opitutales; family UBA2995; genus JAABVD01. The sequence continues at coordinate 73,429 of CBDCML010000003.1, read as the reverse complement.
TTAGCCCGCATTCCTATAAGCTGTAGGAGCGGCTTTACGCCGCGATTGCTTCAGGACTGTTTCGTGGGATCGCGGCGTAAAGCCGCTCCTACAGCTTGATTACGATCAGGATAACCCTGTCTCCCTTCGTGCCTTTTCCTTCCTATATACTGGTTTCTCAATCTTCCCTGTCTCTGCGTTCTTGGCGTGCTTTGCGAGAGTCTCCTCCTATTTCCTAATTCCTAATTTGCGCCAACGGCGCCTCCTCCTCCTCTGTGCTCTCTGTGGTTTATTCCTTCCCCTCCAGAAACCGAACGACGCTTTCCCAATAATCGGGATAATTCCCGATGGTATTGTGCATGGCGCCCTCAATGGTGACCACTTGGCGTTCTCCCTCCCAGTGATCGGCCAAATTGATGCCGTGACGTATTGGGATAATCTCATCCATTTCTGCCAGCAGGAAAAGCGCCGGCGACGTTACCCCGCGGCAGGCCGCGATTGAATCGTACCGGTCCTTGGCCAGGAACGATACCGGGGCAAAGGGAAACAGCTTTTGTCCGACCGCAACTACACTGTCGAAGGGAGTCACCAGAATGAGCGAGTGGACGGCTCTCTTTTCGGCCACTTGAACCGCTATTCCCGTTCCCAGGCTGCGGCCAAACAACCTTATGGTCGTGTAGCTCTTCCTCATCTCATCGAAAAGGGCCAGGGCGTCGCCCACCAGGTGCTTTTCCGAGGGAGATCCTTGGCTTTCCCCATAGCCTCGATAATTCATCAACAGGACGGCGTGATCCTCAAACCGCCTGAAGCTCTCCAAATTATAGGACACTTCTTCGCCGTTTCCACCGTAGTAAATGATCAAACTATCCTTTTGCGGATTAATCAACCAACCGTGCAATTGGATGCCGTTTCGCTGGAAGGTCTTTTCAAACGGCTCCGTTCCCAGGAGGTGGGGCGAAGACCGGCTGAGCGGTTGTGGGAAATAGAGCATTTTGCGTTGTTTGATATAGAGCGAGGCGATCAGCGACAATAAAATCACCGCCATGGTGCCGAGGATCACCGCCAGAGGATTCAGAAAATTCATTTCTTTCTAAAGGATTCTTTTTTGGTAACTACTCAGGTATCTTAAGCAATCGTCCGCATGGATGTTTTATTGATAACCTATTACGAAACTGTAGGAGGGGGTTCATCCCCCGATCTTCCAAATGGCCTCACCGCAATCGGGGGATGAACCCCCTCCTACAGTTCTCTCAATCACCATCCCATGAAAATTTTCTCGTTTCTTCTTATTATCCTTCTGCCTTGATCCTTGAAGCAAAGCCCAATTTCATTCTCATACACCTTCAGACGATCCAGGCTATGGACCTGAGTGGTTACCTTTTTTAATCCGATGCCTGCTACCGAGTTATTTCCGCCGTCATGAGTTTGCCAACCCCTAAACTGAGCCGTCGCAATTTTCTCCGGGGACTGGGCGTTACTTTGGCGCTTCCCGCTTTTGAAAGCCTCCATACCGGGTATCTGGCCGCGTCCCCGGAAACCAATCCAAGGCGTATGGTTTGTGTGGGTAATCACTTGGGTTTCTGGCCGGGAGGATTTTTTCCAAATACTTCGGGGCCGGATTACCAAACGAGTTTGACCCTGAGGCCTGTGGAACGTCACCGAAAAGATTTCACCGTGTTTTCGAACCTGGATCACGACATCAAAGGAGGGCATTCGGCGGTTCACTCGTTTTTAAGCGGGGTTCGCAAGAGTGAGGCTGCCGGATTTCCCGCCAAGAATATGACTATCGATCAATCGGCGGCCGAATTCTCCGGGAGCGCGGCACGGTATCCTTCGATTACTGCAGGTTTAGGTGGAGGAACGGATATGTGCTGGAACCGTTCCGGGGTCAACATTCCTCCGATCAGCAATCCCGCTCGTTTGTTCGAGGCGTTGTTTGTGAATGCGGACAAAGCCAGCCTGGCCCAGGAACGCTTGCGGCTGTTTCATCGAGCCAGCGTGTTGGACGCCCTGCGTGAATCGGCCAAAACCCTCGGGGGAAAACTGAATGCAACCGATCGGGATAAATTGGACCAGTACCTCACCTCCGTCCGGGAAGTGGAACAGCGCCTCCGGATGTCCAAAGAGTGGCTCGATCGGCCCAAGCCGGACTCCCCTATCGATCCCGTGTTTGATGAAGATCGCATGCAGATTGAAGAGATGCCTCTGATCTACGACCTGCTGGTGTTGGCCCTGCAAACCGATTCAACTCGGGTTGCAACATTCGAGATTCCCCTTGGCTTCAGGACGACCGATTTGAATGTGGGTTCCTATCATGGTTTGTCCCATCATGGGAAGTCCGAAGGAAGGCTGACTCAACTTCAAATCGTGGAGACCTACCTGATGACTCAGTTTGCCCGATTTCTCGACCGACTCAAGGAGGCTCAATTGCTCGACCATACCCTGGTCATTTTGGGAAGCGGCATGGGGAATGCCCACACCCATAGCAACCGTGATGTTCCGGTATTATTGGCCGGTGGCGGCATCGAGCACCAAGGCCACCTCGTTTGTCCTGAAGAGAAGCACAAGCGCGTTCCGCTTTGTAATCTTTGGTTGTCCTCCCTTCATTGGTTTGGCTTGGAGATAGAAAGTTTCGGAAGAAGCGCCTCTACCTTTTCGCCGATGCAGCTCGTTTAAGGTTCCGCCATGAGGAGGTTTCAGATCGCGGCGCTGGCAGTTGTGCTATTTGTGGTTTGGCTGCAGGACTATGCATTAGCTTACTCACGCGTGGATTTCCTGAAGGAACACTGCATCAAATGTCACGGCCCGGATAAGCAAAAAGCCGATCGCCGGTTTGATAATCTGTCGGTGACCGCCAGTAGTATTGGTGAGTTGGAACTTTGGCAGGAAATTCTGGATATGCTCAACCTCGGGGATATGCCTCCTGAGGATGAACCGCAGCCTTCGGCGGCCGAGCGAGCGAAGATGATCGACTCCACTACCGAGTTCGTAACCGAGTCGCTGGCGCAGTTGTCCGATTCCGGCGGCCATAGCGTGTTGCGCCGGCTCAACGCTTGGGAGTACCGACACACTATCGGCGATCTCTTGGGTTTAAATGTTTCGGTATGGAATCCAGCGGAAGCATTTCCCGCCGAGGTGGAAGTGGATGGTTTCGATAACATCGGGGCGGAATTGGTAACCTCAGGCATGTTGTTGGAAAAGTATTTTCTGGCAGCAGAGGAGGCCATAGGTCGAGCCACCCAGTTTGGCGACAAACCGGAACCGAGGCGATGGGTGCAGAAATCACCCTTTTATTTTGATGGGAAAGAAAATTCAGATTTACCAAAGGTGTTTCGGGTCGATCGCTTTCGATTTATCCCGGAAACCCCTTACACGGATCTTTACGGCCGTCATTACAGAGGGGGCCATATCGGGTTTGAACCCCTCACCAGAGGGGGAGTGTCCCAGAGCGGGATGTACACGGTACGAGTAAAAGCTGCGGCTGTGGATCGCTATCATCCTTATGGCGACGCCCTGGATGATTTTCAAAACGGAGATCCGCTGGTACTGGAACTCCTCGCGGTCGACCGGGAAGGAAGTGTCGAAAGTACGGGGAATATTTCCAGGGAACGATTTTTGGCTCGGGTGGAGTTGACCGATGAGAAGCCCCAATGGTTTGAATGGAATGTTTTTATCGAGGAAGGTTTTGAACCTGAGGTGCGCTTTGGCAATGGCACCATCGCCACCAAGCGCCTGGTTCGCATCATAACTCAAAACGCGGGTCATCACCCGGAAGTAGCACCTTTCGCCGACATGAAACCCGGGACTGAAAAAGCTCACGGATTGTTGAAAGTTTATCGGGGACCCAAGCTGCGAATTTGGGAAATTCAGGTAGAAGGACCTCACCTGGACAAATGGCCCTCAAAAGGGCATCTGCTGCTCTATGGAAAGCTCAAACCCGACCAACTGAATCCTGAAACTATTTTGCAACGGCTGCGTAGCTTCGCCGCGGCCGCTTTTCGCCGGCCTTTGCATGACAATGAGTTGAAGCCGGTAGAATCGCTCGTGGTCCGCAAAGTAAAGGAAGGCCTGGATTCGCTCCAAGCATTGCAACTGGGTTTTCAAGCCATCTTATGTTCCCCTGCATTTCTTTACCTTTCCGAGGGCGAGGGGCCTTTAAGCGATTACACCCTGGCCTCGCGCCTCTCTTATTTTCTTTGGTCTTCCATGCCGGATAACCGGTTACTTGCCCAAGCCAAAGCAGGACGTTTACGCCATCCAGGAGTATTGCGGCAACAGGTCGATCGTATGTTGCTTGATTCCAAATCCGATCGTTTCGTATCCAATTTTATTAGACGCTGGCTCGAGGTGGATAATATAGGAGAGATGCCCGTGTCCGAAGAATTCAGGACATATCACCGGGATAATATTGAAAGAGCCATGATTGCGGAGACGGAAACATTTTTTCGCCATGTGCTGGACAACAACCTCAGTCCGGGTGAGTTTCTGTCCGCCGATTACTCCTTCCTCAATCGCGAATTGGCCAGACACTACGGCCTCGAAGGAATGGAAGGGCATGAACTGCGCAGGGTGTCCTTGGCTGGAACACAACGACGAGGTTTAACGGGCCATGCTCTCGTGCAAGTGGCTTCTGCTAATGGTGTTGATACTTCACCGGTTGTTCGCGGCATCTACGTCTTGGAAAACATACTGGGTCAGTCTCCGCCACCTGCGCCACCGGATGTGCCGGTCATCGAATCCGACGTCAGCGAGGCAAAGACCATTCGTGAGCTGTTGGCCAAACACCGTGAAGAAGCGACCTGCACTGAGTGTCATCGAAAGATCGATCCTTTGGGTTTCGCTTTGGAGAATTTTGACGCCGCCGGATTGTGGCGAACCAGCTACGGAAACAGAAGCCGGAAAATAGATGCCTTCGGCATACTCCCAAGTGGAGAACCATTTTCAGGAGTGTCAGAATTCCAAGAGTTGTTGAGTCGACGATCCGAAGATTTTACCCGCTGTTTAATCGAGAAGATTATGACTTACGCCCTGGGCAGGACCTTGGGCCTGGGCGACCGGGCCGCGATTGACAAAATACAACGCGATCTGCTGGCCGGCCAAAGCGGTTTGCAGGACTTGATTGCAGGGGTGATTCTGAGCGACCCGTTTCTCAACAACTGACCTCGATCATCTCGGAGAAGGAAGGAGTCAGGTCAAATGGGGATCCGTGGTCAATTCCTAATTGGCGCCCCCGGCGCCCATGCGCTCCCGGTATAGCAAATAATCCGGGTTCCCCGGTTCCAGTTCGACCGCGCGATTTATGCAGCCAAAAGCTTTGTCGGGCTCGCCCAAATACTGGTAGATCATGGCCAGGTTATACCACCAGCGGGCTTGATCGGGATCGAGTCCCACCGCGTCGGATATTGCTTTTTCCGCTGCCCGGTAATCCATTCGTTCGGCGTACAACAAACCTTGCGAATAAGGTAGAAGGGCCAGATCGGGAGCTATTCGGCGGGCCATGGTCAACAAGTTCAAAGCCTCGTTCACCTCCCCTACCCGATCCAACAATACGGCCGCATCGTGGTAAAGATAAGCGTTTTCCTGATCGAAGGATACAGCCTGTCGGACGAGCTGCCTTACCAATGGGATGTCGCCTTGGATCGCGGCGAGTTCGGCCCGGCGCAGAGCTCCTCCGGGACGATCCGCGTTCGTCTCGGCGTAAACCATCCATTCCTGAAAAGCGGGCCGCGAGGGATCGAATTGGGCCAGCAAGGCTTCCGCGGCACGGTTGCGGACGAGGCGGGAATCGTCTTCCAGCGCCGCCTGAACCGCGGCCAACTGGTCGGGTCTCTGTCCCAAAACCCCCAACCCGGAATCCCGCAAAAGGGGCGAGGGGCGCTCCAGCGCCTCCAGAGCCAGATCCTTGACCGAATCCTCGGTGGCAAAAGGCTGGAGCAACCGCATCCAGGTGGATTGCCAGTAAACATTTTCCTCGGATGCGAACAATTCCTTTAGGTCTGCCAAACTTTCCGGATTCCCGGCCTGAGCCCGGGTCAGGGCCCGCGCGCGCCGTTGCACCATCTGGCGCCGCTCGGAGTTTCCGTACCAGGTGTCTACCTGGGCGATGGCCCATTCCGTGGACTGGTCATCATGGCAACCGTTACAGGCGTTGGGTACTCCCAGTTCCAGGGTGAGCTGTGGATCGGGGCTGGTAAACCCGTGGTCCCTCCGCCAGTCCCTTTGCATGTAGACTCTTTCCGGCATATGGCAGGCCACGCAACGATTACCCGTGCTTTCAACTCCATGATGGCTATGCTCGACCGGATTGATTATGAGGGCTTCATTCTGCCCGGTGGCATGGCATCGCATGCAAAGCGCGTTGTTCTCCACCGGCAAAATTGGCTTCCCGGAATGGGGATTGTGGCAATCCATGCAGGTCACCCCCTTGTCGGCCATCCTGCTCATCATGAACGAGGCGTATACATAGTTCTCCTCCCGGGCTTGGCCATCGGCGAAATAAGCTCCGGGCGCGTCGGGCAGAGTAAGGCGATAATGATCAAAAAATTCTTCTCCCGCTTTAAAGGCGTGCGCCGTCAATTCCTCGCGCCGGGCGTGACAAGTGGCGCAATTTTCCATAGCGATCCCGAGGTCGGGCTCCGTGGCAGGAGAGGTGTAGCGGCCCGATAGGGCTGACTCTACGTGCTCCTCCATGCCGGCATGGCATTGCACGCAGGTCACACTTTGGGCCAGCCAGGTACTGCGATAGGTGTCCTCCGACATGGCATAGTTTTTCTGAAAATCCGTCATGTGACACCAGGCGCAATTGGCGTTCCAGTTCATGCCCTGCTGCGTCCAATGCCCCCACTCGGTCGGGCGACGGTTCTCATCCCCGAATACGTTGAACCATTCCTTTTTCGCGGGATCCCAGGTCAAGGCCTGGGTCTGAAATCTCCCCTTTTTCGTGGGCACCAGATACTGCCGGATGGGCGTCTCTCCAATCACCCCTATGACGGGCGAATCGTGACCCTTGGGCATAGCGGCAGGGGCATTCTGCTCCACGATGGCAAACGTCTCCTCCTCCCCGCTCAAACGGTATTGCGCATCTCCCTCATCCGTCACCTCGGGAAGGGAAAAAGCCTCCTTTTCTTTTTGCGGGTCGATGAGCCGGTTGGCTATGGCATGGTGACTTTCGAGCCAGTCGCTGTGAGCCGCGGCATGGCATCCAGCGCAGACGTTCGGACTGGCCCATCCCAAGGATTCGGGATGAAACGTCTCGGGAAACCGGACCACCTCGTCTTTTTGCAAAACCAGAGGTTCTTCGGTTTTCTTCGAGCATCCGGCAAAAAACGCCAGCAGGCCCACCACCAGCCAAGCTGCCCGTCTGGGTGCGGCGCATGTGGGAGATATGCGGGCCAAGCTCATTTGCCCCGGGTTCTGAACAATCTCCACCTTTCTTCATCCACCCCTCTCTGTTCCAGTTCCTCCCGCGACAATGTGTAGAAAAGGTCCGACAGCCGGTTCATCATCTTGAGAATGCTTGGGTCCATCGGCGCCTGCCGATTAAGCGTGTGCAGGCGCCGTTCCGCCCGTCGTACTTGTGTGCGTATGACATGGCATAACGCCGCCACCTCGGTTCCTCCAGGCACCAGGAAAAACTCGGATTTTGACGATAACGACCCTTCGATTTTGTCCATCCACCCTTCCAGGAAAGCGGCCTCTTCAGTGGGGAGAGGAACGGTGGGTTGCCTTGCGGCGTTTTGGGAAATGGCAATGTGCGACATGGCATTCATCAAACTTACCTGAATGCGGTGTAATCCAGCCTGCCAAGTGTGATCAGCCGCAATCCTGGTGCGCAGCAGGCCGATGGCGCTGGCCACCTCATCCATATGCCCGTTGCACTCGATCCGGATATCGTCCTTGTCTACCCGCTCTCCACTCAGCAGCCCCGTCTTTCCTTTGTCACCCGCGCGCGTGTAGATCCTGTTCCCCATACCCGATCCACTATTAAAAGGGCAAAATCCCGGGGCAAGCCAAGAGTAGGCGGTCCTGACCACGGATCCCGCTTCGCTCAAAGGCTACGGCAGGACAGGTTTCACGGATGAAACGGATTAGAAACCAGAAACCAAGAACTGGCTCTCGCCAAGAGCGCTAAGTTCGCCAAGAAAGAGGAGGAATTAGGAATTATGTGTTTTTGTGCTTTTTGTGGCTAAATATATCGCGGCGTAAAGCCGCTCCTACAACTGGGGACAGACAAAAATGTCTGCGCCACCCCTTTGCGTCTCTTGTGCTTTTTGTAGCTACTCAAAAAATTAGTTTTTCCTGTTGGAGCTCTGCTCTATCCTGTTGCCCGCTTGTCACGCAGTAGCCTTTGGGCGAAGGCGGAAGGCATCAAGCGAAGCGTTGTCAATTGAACCACTCTTTCCCTATCCGTGTTCATCCGAAAAATCCGTGGTTTATTATTCGTGGTTCTTCGTAGATTATCCTCAGTATAACTTGTCCTGCCGAAGCCCTTGGGCGAAGCGGGATCCGTGATTAAATGGAAGCAGATCGCATATTTGAAACCGTGCTCTACGCCGCCGACTTGAACGCGGCCAAAAAATTTTACAGCGATATTTTGGGTTTATCCCTCTACCGCGAATCCGAATATTTTTTGGTTTACCGCTTGAAAAGCAGCGCCCTGTTGATTTTTGATCCGAAATTGAGCGCGGAGGACGGCCGCCCCGTGCCCTCTCACGGGGCCGAGGGCCAGGGCCATGTCGCTTTTGGGGCAAGCCACGACCAAATCGAGGCTTGGCGGCAATATTTTCTCAACAAGGGCATTCCCATCGACGAGGTGGTGAAATGGAGCGAAGGGGGAAAATCAGTTTACGTCCGCGATCCCGCCGGTAACAGCATCGAGTTCGCTCCCTCTACCCTCTGGGGCGGCAACTGGGATTTCTAGCTTCGGGGTCATTCCTTGCAATCGATTCCGCTGAAAAACCTCCTATTTTGGCGAATTCACAAAATAATAGAATTGTAAGTGGTTCATTTGCAATAACTTACAGAGTTAGACTTTTCAAGAACTGCTGATTTTAGGGGTTTTTCAGCGGAGTCGCAATCTTGACGAAGCTTGCGGAGTCAACCGCTTCAAGGTTTGACCCCTTCCCCCGCGATCTCCTCCAATTTCTCCATAACCATTTCGGGGGTGATCAGGTCCATGACCCCCGGGAACTCGATCTTTTTGCCCCACTTGATTTGGGCCGAAGGTTTCTTGAGGAATTTACGGGAAGCCCGATCGTAGGCATCCAGGCAGAGGTCTATACTTTGATAGGGGCCGGATCGCTTGGGATTGCTGGCCGCGTACAATCCCAGAACCGGCAAATTGACACAATTGGCCATGTGCGCTGGGCCCGAATCGGGAGTTATGAGCAATTCGGCCCGCTTCATCACGGCCAAAAAGTCCTTCAGGGTATCTTTTCCAATCAGGTTGAGGGGTTCGGTTCGCATGCTATTTTCAATCTGGCGGCCCATGGCGGCATCTGCCCCACTCGGTCCACCACACAAAACGACCCGCAACCCATTCTGTTGAATGTGATCGGCCACCTGCCCGTAATATTCCGCCCTCCAGTTTCTCAATGGATGACTGGCGCAAGGACTGATGATCACATACCGGCCCTCCGATCCGATATGCCGCTGGGCAAATTTCTCCCCACTCTCCGGAATCGGTACCGACCAATCATACCGCTTCTCCGGCAAACCGGCCGTCTCGAGAAAACTGAAAAAGGCATCCACCACGTGCTGGCCGCTGCCTCGGGGTATTCTTTCGTCGATAAACAAGCCGTGGCCATCCTTGGACCGCCCTCTGTCGAATCCGATTTTGCGTTTGGCCAAAACTAAGGGAATGATCAGGTTGGCCCGCAATGCCACTTGCAGGCAGAGCAATAGGTCGAACCTCAGGCCCGCCAGACGTTTCTTCACCTCCCCATAGGTGCTCAGCCCTTTTCCCTTGTCGAAAACAACAAACTCCACCCCGGGCAGATCACCGACCAGTTTATGGGCAAAACGACCAATGATCCAGGTTATGCACGTCTCCGGCCAATGCTTTTGCATGGTGTGAACAACGGGCAATACATGGGTGACATCGCCCAGAGCCGACAGCCGGAGCATACAAAGGGATTCAGGGGGTTTCATAGCCGGACAGGAGAGATTTCCAATTGTCGGCCGAGTAGTGAAAAACCACATGCCTCCGGCTGAGTTTTTCCAGGGAGCGTTTCAATCGCCGCAAAACGAGGGGTTTCCACCCGTTTCCCCAACAGAGGCAGGCCCGGTCAAAATCGATGAGGTAGACCTGCTCGCCATCCAGAAGGATATTGTTGGCGTTGAGGTCCCGATGAAACACCCCTTCGTCGTTAAAGGCCCGAATCAGGCGGCCGATTTTCCCCCAGTCCTGCGCATTCAGGCCTCTTTCCTGAAGCAGTTGGCCGAGCGATTGTGAGTTTTCAATTTCTGTGGTTACGATATCGGACCGACATAGCCAGCCATCTCTTCGAATCCTCAGGGCCACAGCGCGCGGCGCGGGCAAACCGATTTCCCCCAGCTTTTCCAGGATGGTCCATTCACTGTAGGCACGGCTTCGCTCGAGACCCAACCACAGGTAACCATCGGGGGACAACCGCTGCATGAATCCACCCCGCCAATAATGGCGCAAGACACAGGCAACTCCGTTGAAATCGAAAAAATATGTCACTCCCCTACCCTTTACCTGGCGCCGCACCAGCTTTCGGCGCTTCAACTCCTCCGGCTCAAAAAGGAACGCCGCATCTGCCTCGACCTGCCGGGAAAACTCAGGTTGAGTCAAGATCACGTTTCGGGTTTTGGCCATGATTCCTGCCGGAGCCTACTGAAAATACCGGCGTTGCTTTTCCGAAATGGGTAACCCCACCCGCTCCATCACCGTAAGCATGTCCTCCCAGACCAAGCGTTTGGTTTTCATAGTGGTATTACGCAACAGATAAGACGGATGGTAGGTTACCAAAAGGGGGGTATGGTTGAACTCGAAGAACTTTCCCCGTATCGCTCCCAGGCGCCGCCGCGGGTCCGGCCCCAGCAAGCCGTTTACCGCCGTCATGCCCAGGGCCACGATGACTTTGGGCTGCACCACTTCAATCTGCCCCCGCAAATAGGGCAGGCAATAGGCCATTTCCTTCTGCGAGGGAGGCCGGTTTCCCACGGGGGTAGGCATTTCCGGCCGCCAGTTCATGATGTTTCCAATATAAACCTTCTCGCGGGCAAGGCCCATCGCCCCTATGATTTTAGTCAGTAATTCACCGGCCCGGCCAACAAAGGGTTCCCCCTGCTTTTCCTCATCACCCCCCGGCGCTTCTCCACAAAAAAAGATATCGGCATCGATGTCCCCCAGGCCAAACACCACTTGAGCGCCTGGATTGAGATGCTCAATACATACCGGGTCGTTCAGAACCTGCTGTCGCAAGGCTTCCCAGCGCATCCCTTTATCTCCTTCGGGAAGCACTACCTCCGGCGGGTCTTTTGGAATAGGGGCGATGGGGAGGCCTTTCTGGTTCAAGGCAACTGTTCCAGCCCGGGAGCCCAAGGCGGGACCCTTCGGCATAGCCGCTGTGGCCGGCGCGGCCGAGGCGGCCTCAGATTCGGTCCGGTTGGCCACCATGGCCCGCAATTGCTCCAGCGTCGAATCCTCCACGTAGACGCCTTCGACCCCTTCCCGCTTGAGCCGTTTGAGTTCCTCGACAATCGCTTCAAGCTGGGAGCGCATAATCCTTTCCCCTAGCCAGCGATTCCAGATATTTGGCCAAGAGGTCGAATTCCAGATTCATGAGATCTCCCGGTTTCTTATCCTTTAAATTCGTAACTTCCATGGTATGCGGTATGAGCCAGACAGCCAGGCTGTTTTCCGTCAATTCCGCCACGGTCAAAGAAATACCGTCCAGCGCTATACACCCTTTCCGAGCCACGTACTTGCGCTGATCCTCCGGAATGGAGACACGCAGAAAATAGTCCGGTCCCCGTCGCTCCAAAACCTCTATGGTCCCCGTCCCATCGATGTGCCCCGTCAATAGATGCCCGCCAATTTTTCCATGGTAAGCCAGACTTTTTTCCAAATTCACCCATCGCCCGGGCCACAGATCGGCAAAATTAGTCAGCCGCACCGTCTCCTCCAAAACATCGAATCGAAGGCCGCTTTCATCGAAAGCCACTACCGATAGACAGCAACCGTTTACCGCGATACTGTCCCCCACCCGGACATCCTCCAGCACCTTCCGCCCCCTTACATGCAAGCGGCGACCCCCAGGTCCTTTTTCAAAACCGAGGATAACCCCCGCCTCTTCCACAATGCCCGTGAACATTTAGCATGCCCTCGGCGCCAAAATTAACCACGGATCCCGCTTCGCCCAAACCGTGCTTCGCAATGCTACGCAGGTCAAGAGGCTACGGCGGGATCCGTGGTTAACCTCTCCATGAACATCAGCGGTCAATTTTTAACCTTCACTTTAATTGGGCCCTGATAAAGGAGGTCTCGTTATTGCGCTCCACCAATAAAACAAATTCGGACTTTTCTTCATCGGCTTCCACCGCATCCAGCATTTGCAGCGCTTTGTCGTAGGAACCTACCGGTTCCCCCTCGATTTGGCGAATCCAGTCACCCATTCGCAGACCAGCGGTCTCCACTGCGGAACTGCGCTTTACAAAGTTTACGATGGCCCCATGCATCTGGTCTTTCTCGACGCGCCGGCGAATGCCATCAGACAATAGGAATTCCCGGACCGTAAACCCCAATTTTTCATAAAAGCGGTAATCCGCTTCCCGCACCATTTTCGGGCCCTCTCCCACCTCGATGCTGAATTGCTTTCTCTCCTCCCCGCGGATGACCTCCAATGCAACCGTCTCCCCCGGGGCTTTGCGCCGAATAAGCCACTGAAAATAGGGGGTCAAACTGGAGTCGGGTTTCAATTGCGGCAGGGGTTTGCCATCGACACCGATAACGATGTCGTTGTCTTCCAAGCCGACGGAGTTGGCCGGACTGTCCTCCAGGACTTCGCTCAATACGATCCCGGATTGTTTTTCAATGCCCAAATATTTGGCCACCTCGGGATCGATGGGCTGCATGCCGGAAACTCCAATCCAAGCCCGGGAACCGTTAATTTGGGATCTCTTTATATGGTCGAGATAGTCGAAAAATTCCTTGCTGGACAGGGCAACCGAGGATTCATCGGGATTGCGCAGGGAAATATTCATCGTTTCCCGCCCCACCTTCATGACCTGGTTGAAGGCCAGCGATTCGAGCAACCAACCCACAAATACGCCCATGGCGTTGAAGACCGGACACCCGGGATTGGCGATGCCATCGCGGAAAATGAGCTGAAGATCGGGCATTCGCTTGGTCAAGGTCACGCGGGAGGTCATGACATAGGGGTCAAATCCAAAATCCTTGGTCAACCCGCCCACGGCAAAAACCTGATCACCCATGCTCACCGTAGCGCGGTCGAACCGCGTTATGGGAATGAAGGCCTTGGGCAATTCGTTCTTGAATTTCAGCACGTGCCAGCCCGATGCGTAGTCCTCCCCCAAATATTCCAATTGGTGCCGGTCACCGCTGTGGGGAAGCGTATAGCCGAAAAAGTCCTTCAGTTTTTCCACCGGTTCCCAGGCGGGAATCCTGGAAGGGAGGACAACTACGGTTCCATCGTTGTCGACCACCAAACCAAAGGCGCCGCCCTCCTGCCGGTCCAGCTCCCGTTCCAAGACAAACTCTATGGCCACAATGGTCTTGCGCCGCTCCATGGCCAGCTTGCTCAAATTATCCGGTAAAGAGTCGGCAGGGAGGAAAAGCGTCCCGGCCAAATAAGCCAGAAATATGGACAAAACCAGTCTCATGGTTTCAAGATGAACAAAGAAGTTTGGAAGTTGCGAGTGACTTCTACAAACAGGGGTTCGGAATCGTCGTCAAATTCATCGTGGATGACTCTGAGTTCCTCCAGAGAGCCGAGGCTTTTTCGATTGATTTTGGTAATTATATCACCGGCTCGCATACCGGCCCGGTCGCTGGGAAAGGCAACTTTGACCCCCAGGACCAAAAATCCATCCTCCGATTCCAATTTGTTTTCCCTCGCGTAAGCGCGGGAAACCTCCCGTACGCTTAAGCCCCATTTGTCGAAGGCCCATTCTTCGCCCACCCGGCTTTCCAGGCGTTCCGTTACCACCTTGAATTCCTCAATTCCTCCTTGCCGTTTCACCCCGAAGGTCAATTCGGTTTCCACCGGGTAGTTGGCGATGATATTTTGCAGGGGCGGAAGCTGTTCAGGGAAACGACCGTCCAGCCGTGTTCCCTCCAACGCAATGAGGATATCGCCCGGCAGTATGCCCGCGTTGGCCGCCGGTGAACGGGGTTCCACACTTTCCACCAGCGCCCCCTCGTTGGCTTCCACGTTGTAAAAGGTTTCCAAGTCCTGCATCGGCCCCAGGACAATGCCCACGTAACTGCGAACGATCTCTTCGGTTTGCATTAGTCCTGCCAACACGAACTGCGCAGTTTTGGCCGGCACGGCAAACCCCAGGTTGTTGGCCCCCAAATAGGCCCGCGTATTGATGCCGATTATCTCACCGATTTCCGTCACCAACGGCCCTCCACTGTTTCCGGGATTTATGGCCGCGTCCGTTTGCAACCAGGTATTGAAGTAGCCGGTTTCGTATCCGCGAACGTGGCCGGCCCCTTCAAAAAACCGGTTGGTGTTGGAAATGATTCCCCGGGTAACCGTCCGGGTCAGGCCATTGGGAGTACCCACGGCCAGAACCGGCTGCCCCGGGTAGAGAGAATCGGAGTCGCCAAACGCGGCATGGGTAAAGGTCAATCCGCGTTCGGTCAGTTCCTCCATATCCATTTTGAGGAGAGCCAGGTCGGTCCAGTGATCCCAGCCCAACAACTCCCCCCTCACCCGCTCCAGGCTGGCCAGGGTTATGCGGATTTCTTCGGCGAAGTTGGAGACCACGTGGGCATTGGTCAATACGTGTCCCTGCGGAGAAATGATAACACCCGATCCTTGGCCTATTATGTTTTGCTTCGAGCCCCCGCGGTAGGTCACCTCCCTCACGTCAATCCTCACCACGGCGTCCAGCAACCGCTGCAACCCTTGGCCGGAGGTCGGCGAAGCAACTTCCCCCTCCTCGCCCGGAGGGGGAGTGGCACAACCACCCAACACCAGCGCAATGAACGCCAATAAGGATAGCATTCCGGACCGTTGGGGATTCATGGCTTGGGTTATTGACTGAACAATCGTTTCAATCAAGCTAGTTCACTTTTCCTGAATTATGTCCACGGGAGCAAAAGACTACGACTTTGCGAAAATTGAGCCCTATTGGCAAAGGTTTTGGGTCGAGGGGAAAACATTTAGGGCCGAAGATTTTTCCGAAAAACCCAAATATTACGTGCTGTCCATGTACCCCTATCCTTCCGGGAATGGGCTGCACATGGGTCATGCCATCAATTACACCGCTCCCGATATCCTGGCCCGCTATAAGAAAGCCCGTGGTTTCAATATCCTACAACCCATGGGTTGGGATGCATTTGGCCTTCCCACGGAACAATACGCTATCCAAACGGGAACCCATCCGCGACTTGTCACCCGACGCAACGTGGAAACCTTTCGCTCCCAACTGCAGAAGTTGGGCTTTGCCATCGACTGGGACCGCGAGGTCAATACCACCGATCCGGGTTATGTGAAATGGACCCAGTGGATTTTTCTCCAGCTTTTCAAGCGCGGATTGGCTTACGTGGACGAAAAACCGGTTTGGTGGTGTCCGGCCCTGGGAACGGTCCTGGCCAATGAGGAGGTTATAGATGGCAAATCCGAACGCGGCAACCATCCGGTGGAACGCCGCAAACTGCGCCAATGGGTCCTCCGCATCACCGCCTACGCGGAAAAACTGCTGCGGGGCCACCAACGGTTGGACTGGCCCCGATCATCCCTGAAACTGCAAAGGAACTGGATCGGGAAATCCACCGGAGCTGAGGTCACTTTCGGCCTCCTCGGCCTTCCTCGCGAGGAACTCCGCGTTTACACCACGCGGCCCGACACCCTTTTCGGAGCCACCTACATGGTCCTTTCCCCCGAACACCCCCTGGTCGATCAGGTCACCACCGATGAACGGCGCCAAGCGGTGGAAAACTACCGGCGGGCCGCCTCCCAAAAGAGCGACCTGGAACGCACCGATCTGGCCAAGGATAAATCCGGGGTCTTCTCCGGTGGTTATGCCATCAACCCCGTCAACCATGAACAGGTCCCGGTCTGGATCGCCGATTACGTGCTCATGAGTTATGGAACCGGAGCTATCATGGCCGTTCCCGGTCACGATGAACGCGATTTCGAGTTCGCCGGCAAATATGATTTGCCCATCCGCAAAGTCATCGAAAACGACGAGGCTGTGGCCCGGGACCGTTCTACGAAACTGCCTTACGTGGGCGACGGAACCATGGTGAATTCCGGGGGTTATACCGGACTCCACTCCGGGGAGGGAAAATCCAAAATCGTTAACGACTTGGCCCGTCGCCAAATGGGATCTCCCAGCGTCCAATACAAACTCAGGGATTGGTTATTCTCACGCCAGCGCTACTGGGGTGAACCCTTCCCCGTCACCTGGGTTTCACTGGAGGATTACCAAAGGGTCCAGGCCGCCGACCCTAGTCCTCTACAAGAGTTCTTGCCGGAAAAACCGGTAAGCTACGAGGAAAACGGCCGGGTTTTCTGCGCCCTGCCGGTGGCGGAATCCCAATTGCCCCTCGAACTGCCCGAGGTCGAATCCTACCAGCCCATTGGAACGGGAGAAAGCCCCCTGGCCGGGGTGGCGCATTGGCTCCAGGTATGGCTCAATGTCGATACCGGTGAAACCGTCCCCAAGAGCGGAGACCCGCCCGCAGACGGCAACTGGATTCCCGGGAGGCGCGAAACCGATACCATGCCCCAGTGGGCCGGCTCCTGCTGGTACTACATGCGGTATTGCGATCCCCATAACCCCGAGGCCCTCATCGACCCGGAACTCGATCGCTACTGGGGGGTGCCGGATTTCTACATTGGCGGCTCCGATCACGTCACCCTGCACCTCCTCTATGCCCGTTTCTGGCACCGGGTCCTCTACGATGCGGGAATCACCGCCCATCCCGAACCGTTCCCCAAACTCCTTCATCAGGGCATCATACTGGGAGAAATGGAGTTCACTTTATTCCGCGACCCCGAGGGGAACCCCGTGTCCGCCCCCCAAGCCGGCCAGGAGGAAGACTACCAGCGGCGACAACTGCGAGCCGATGAAGTGGAAAAAACCGGCGAAAACTGGGTCTGGAAGGAGAATCCGGAAATCATCGTGGAAGGCAGGTCGTACAAGATGAGTAAAAGCCGCGGCAACGTGGTCAACCCCGATCTGCTCATCCGAACCTACGGAGCCGACGCCACTCGAATGTTTCTCATGTTCCTCGGCCCCATAGAGGATTCCAAACCCTGGAATACCCGGGGTATCGAAGGGGTAGCCCGATTTCTGCGACGCCTCTGGCGGGAAGTTGTCGGCAAAGACGGGAGGATGAACCCCAAACTAACCGATGCTCCGGAACGGGACGAGGATCTCGACAAGCTGCTGCACCAAACTATCAGGAAAGTCACCCAGGACAACGAACGGTTCCATCTCAACACCGTGGTATCC
Organism: Opitutales bacterium; assembly: GCA_965218995.1. Classification (GTDB taxonomy): domain Bacteria; phylum Verrucomicrobiota; class Verrucomicrobiia; order Opitutales; family UBA2995; genus JAABVD01. The sequence goes on along the minus strand of CBDCML010000003.1, from coordinate 55,771 downwards.
CAACTGATGATCCTGCTCAACCGCATGCAGAAAACCCCCTCCTACTCCAAGGAAACCGCCAAGACGTTTTTGCAACTGCTCAACCCCTTCGCCCCTCACGTCTCCGAGGAATTGTGGGAACGGCTGGGGGAAGATCCTTCCATCAACGACGCCCCCTGGCCTCTCTTCGACCCCGCCAAACTGGTCCGGGACAAAGACACCGTGGTCGTCCAGATAAATGGAAAAGTGCGAGGGGAACTCCGGTTGCCGAAAGGTGTCAATCAGGAAGAAGCCCAAAATGCGGCCCAGGCCCTTCCCCGCGTCCAGGCAAACCTTCGAGGCAAAACCATCGCCAAAATAATTTACGTTCCAGGCAAGATACTCAACATCGTGGCCCGTTAAGGTTCTAAGGGGTCAAACCTTGAATCGGTTGACTCCGCTGCGCTTCGTCAAGATTGCGATTCTGCTGATAAACCCCCTTATTCTGTTGGCAGTTAGATTGCATGACGGCGACCAATTTCCATCGGCCCTTGCCGTTGGATCGGGCCATTTTCTTCACAGAAGGGCGCAGCAAGGCAATCCCGCCGCTTTTGAGCCACTCTACCATCCCAAAAGGACCTTCGGAAGTCCAAAAAGCCGGCTCTAGGCCGCTTTTATCGGTTCTCGGCACTGCCACTGCACAAGCCGGAGCCAACGGTTGATGTTAACCGCTGCACCCTGCAGATAATTGGCCAAGGCGGTCTTGGCCAACCCTCGGTAGCGGGTGCGGCGAGCCCCCTGTCGGGTCAACTCACTGATGCTGCCCTCAATCGCAGCGCGCCGATGCATCTTGAGCTTGAAGGCATCCGTTTTCATCTCCCGGCGGCGTTGCTGAAGCAGATCGTGGTGCAGGCCCACGCTCAAATGCCGCCGGCCGTCTTGGCGCTTGGTACATTGCTTTTGCAGGCAACAGGTGTCGCATAAGCTGCCCCATTCGAAGCGCAGATAAACTCTGTCCTGGTGACTGTCATTGATCAAACTGCATTGTTTGCTGGTATGACCCGCTGGGCAGATGGCCCGGCGCCGAGCGACATCGACATCAAACTCGGTGGCATCGAAGATGGTTTTGTTCGCATTGCCCGGAGGGCGCGCCGGTCCCACCAGTTCGCGTTCTTGTTGCTTGGCCTCGGCCAGGGTGTCATCGCTGACGTAACCAGCATCAACGTAGAGTTCGCAAGGAACATTATCATGATGCTGCGCCTGTGCTTTTAGCACCCGTTGCATGCCCTCAAAATCACTCGTAATGGCTTCAGTGGTGGTGACCTCCAGCAAAAATTGCTCGGTCGGTTCTCCCTTTTTCTTGGGCTTATCACAGTCCGGCACGCTCTCGGCCACTTGAGCCTTGTAACCGATCCAGGTTTTGGTTTTAGCCGAATCCTTCGCACTCCATTGCGCCTCCGCATCATGGGGGTTTCGTACCGTGCCGCTTTTCTGGCGCTTGCGCACCGTGAGCTTTTCACCGCACACCTCATACTGCTCCTCAAAAACCCGCTTCAACAACAGCGCTTTGGCGTGATGGCGGATCTTGGACGGTTGTCGGCCCAGCCATTCGAGCACGACCAGGACATCGCGGCCGGTCCTCTCGGCTTGCTTGGCCACCTTCTCTTTGCTCAGCCGGTGCCAGGGCAACTCACTTTCACAGTATCGCTCGCGATACTGCCGGTAATTGTCCAATGACTCGGCTAATCCCCAAAGGCCTACCTGCTCGATGAAAAGGCGAAGGGTTTCGCGCATACATTCCAGATAGCTCATCTTGGCCACGCATCCAAAAACATGGGTCGAGTCGAGCCGTTGTCGGCCACCCTTGCGTACCAGCCCCTCCGCCCCCAAGGCATCGAGAATGGCATCAAATCCAACCCTCTGCATCCCCCCATCAACCAAGCGTTGGCGGAACTTCACCAGGGTGGTGGGATGGAACCCCTTTTCATCAACCTCCAAGTCCAAAGCATACTTCCAGCCCAGATGCATATCTACATGCTCCAAGGCTTTTCTGTCCGGCAACTTTTCGATGAATTGCAAAAGGCTCACCCCCAACACCAGCACCGGCTCCACCGCAGGGCGCCCATTATCCTGACAATACAACGCGCACAGTTGCTCGCGCTTGGCCTGCAGGACGGGCAAAATCTTCTCGCGAAAGAGCCGATAACGGTTGGATGGATCGAAGAAATCCTCCATTAACACCGACACATCAAAAAAACTGCTTTGGACCTTAGCTTTAGGCAGACTCATGGTTGAGGTAAGGATAAGTTGACAACAAAAGGATCTACAGCTAGTTTAAAAACTAGTTAATGAAAAGGCGAGCAAATTATCCAATGAAATTGCAAGCGGTTCGATCCAAAGGGCAGAAGGAGCGCTTGTATGTCCATATTCCCGTTCCCCTGGCTGCGGCCCTGGGCATGCACAAAGGCGAGCAAGTCCACTGGGAATTGCTCGATAGAGGGGAGTTGCATCTGATCCGCTGTGCGCCCCCTCAACCTCTCACCGAACTCCGTGCTCAAAGACCCCAATCATGAGGGGGGTTTTTCAGCAGAATCGATTGCAAGGAATGACCCCGTAGCCATAAAGCCGCTCCTACAGCTCGATTACGATCACGATTTACCTCTGCATATCACGCCGTAGGCCTTGGCGTAGGCGGGTGCCCTTCCGTTTAATCCGTGGTTTTTTTCGATAATGGACCGCTATGTCGATTTTGTCCTTCGTCGCCGATGGCTGATCCTCGGGGCCGCATCGCTGATCATGCTGGCAGCGGCTGTAGGCATTCCCGGCATCACTTATTCCAACAGTTATCGGGTGCTGTTCGGCAAGGACAATCCCCACCTCCTTGCTTTCGACAAATTGCAGGATACCTATTCCGCGTCCAGGTCGACCCTCATCGCGATTTCCCCGTGGGAAGGAACGATATTCACCCGTGATACTCTCACTGCGATCGAGGAACTGACAGAGGCTGCTTGGCAGACACCCTACTCGGTCCGGGTCAATTCGCTTACCAATTATAATCACAGTGAAGCGGTCGGGGACGACCTGGCAATCGCGCCGCTGGTGGAGGGCGCAGCGGCTTTCAGCGACGCCGAACTCAGCCGGGTCCGGAACATTGCCTTGAGCCAACCCCAACTCGTTGGGCAACTGGTTTCCGAGGACGGGCGAGCGGCCGGGGTAAGCATCAACTTTGTCCTGTCCAAACCGGAGGACCCCGCCTTGGCCGAGATTTCAGACCATCTGAGGGATCTGCTCGACGATGCCCGGGATGCCCATCCTCACCTCGGCTTTTTCCTGACCGGCAATGTGATTCTGAACCAGACTTTCACCGACGCCGCAAAGGATATGGGAATCCTTCTCCCGATCGTTTTTGTTGTCATCCTGACTATGGCGGCTCTCCTCCTGCGTTCGTTCTACACCACTCTTTCCATCGCGGTCGTTCTCGTGGTCCTGCTCCTGAGCACCATGGGGGTTGCGGGCTGGTTCGGCACAATGCTCACGCCGGTCAACGCAAGCGTGCCCATCATCATCGTGACGGTTGCCGTGGCCGATTCCATTCACATCATCATGACCGCATTGGCACGTTTGAGACGGGGCCTGGACAAGAATACGGCGATTGCGGAATCGCTTCGGGACAATCTGTATCCGGTGTTTCTGACATCCGCCACAACCTCAGTCGGATTCCTCAGTTTGAACACGTCAAATGCTCCGTCGTTCCACATTCTCGGCAATCTGGTCGCTCTTGGCATGTTGTTCGCTTTCATTTATTCCGTAACACTCCTGCCCATCATGCTCTCGATCCTGCCCCTGCGCGCTGCCCCCGCACGCACCGGGACGCCTCCCTTCCTCGATCGCCTTGGGGATTTCGTGGTGGCACGCCGCACATTGCTTCTCTGGTCTGGCATTCTTGTGGTGGCGGCGCTCGCGGCCGGTGTTTCGCGCAACGAGTTCAGCGACAACTGGCTCCACCATTTCGATGACCGCTACACCTTCCGCACCGATACGGATTTCATAATCGAGAACCTGACGGGGCTGGATCAGCTTGAATACTCGCTCAGTTCCGGGCGCGAAAGCGGCATCACCGACCCCGAATACCTGCGCAAGGTCGACGCGTTTGCCCAATGGTACCGCATTCAGCCAAAAGTGCATCATGTTCAATCGTTTACGGACATCATGAAGCGGGTAAACCAGAACATGCATGGGGACGATCCGGCGTTTTACCGGATACCGGACGACCCCGAATTGGCAGCCCAATTCCTTTTGCTTTACGAATTATCCCTTCCCTTCGGCGCCGATCTCAATGATCGTATGGACCTCGCCAAATCCGCCACCCGAATGACCGTGGTGCTTGAGAACACCTCCACGCGGGACCATATCGCTATCGATGAGAGCGCGCGGAACTGGTTGCAGGCCAATGCCCCCGAACTTGCGGGCCCGGCATCCGGTTTCACCATGATCAGCGCTCGCATGTCGAACCGCAACATCACCAGCATGCTGACCGGTACCATTCTCGCCACAGCCGTTATTTGCCTTATCCTGATGCTGGTTTTTCGGAATATCCGCGTCGGCCTGATATGTCTGGTCCCGAATTTCATACCGGCGCTTATGGCATTCGGTCTGTGGGGATATCTCGTAGGCAAGGTTGGGCTTGGCGCATCCATAGTAACTGCCATTGCCATCGGGATCATCGTGGACGACACCATTCATTTTCTTACCCGGTATCTGAGAAGCCGGCGACAAGGGCAGTCCTCATCCGAGGCCGTACGCGCCACTTTCCGCGCCGTGGGTCCAGCGTTGTGTGCCACCACCGTTATTCTGACAGCCGGGTTTCTGGTTTTCTCCTCGTCCGGATACGAACCCAGCTGGGCCCTCGGCATCCTGGTTGCGATAACCATCGTCTTTGCGCTCATTGCCGACCTTTTGCTGCTCCCGGCCTTGCTCATGGCCATTGATCGAAAAGATCATTGATTTTGCGACTAACCCGCGTTGCCATATTCTCCTTGCTCATCTGGCCGGGCTGGGTCCCGAGGGACGTATCGTCCCCGAAAACTCCACAAGTGGATGGCTCATCCACTGCGGATGGCACGAAACCGACAGAAGTGACTCCAGATGATGGAGACTGAAGAGATCCTGCGGTTACCCTGAGCGGCTGAATTTTAACCACAGATGACGCAGGTTTTCACAGATTGTTGGGGGACAGGAATGTCCCCCCTCCTTTTTTTCATCCGTGCTCATCCGTGTAACTTGTCCTGCCGTAGCCCTTGAACGAAGCAGGACCTGTCCTTGCGTAGCCTTTAGGCGAAGCGGGATGCCTTTGTGCCTTTTAATTCCTAATTCGCTGAAGGCTTTCAGCGCTTCCCCCTCTCAGTGTTCTCTGTGACCTCTGTGGTTATTTCCTAATTCCCAATTCCTAATTCCTCGTCCCTCCCTGCGCTCCGCAATACCGGCACTGGTGCGGGTGCAGGGCTCAATGCTGGAAAGCCGGGCGCATCCGGTCTATTTCAGAGCGAGCAATACCCATGTTTCCAGCCAGGGTTTCCCACCGGGAGATGATGCTCCGGAAATGGTTGAGAATCGTGTCGGCCTGTTGGGAATTTAAACGGAAATAGGGCGCCACCCCGAGAACCAGTCCGATATCGAAGGAATTGCTGTTTTCATCAATATTCAGTGAAAGGCCGCCTTGCCAGGGAAAAGAATTCACATCGTAGAGCGGAGACAAACGCCATCCCTGTTCATCGAGGATAAAACCGTGGTTCCTTAAATGGTCGTCCCCATTACTGACCAGAACATTGAACAAAATTCGTTTCCAGAGTTCTTCCAAGTCTTTAGTGGGGGCTGCCCCATACGTCTCGATAAAGTTGGCCAAGTCGAGATAACTCACCCCCGAGGCATGGTCATCCCCATCCTGGTATCCCAGCAGAGTCATGGCGGAGGCAAAATGGATACGCTTGGTCCCGGAGCGGTCAAACCGTTTGACCATAAAGGTGTGGCCATGGTGTGAAAAACGCTCTGCGCGGGCCTCTCCGGCCTTGAGCCCTGCATCCCGGGCCATCTGATGCACCAAGTATTCCCAGGCTCCGATATTGAATTCATCATGTCTGCTGGGAAATTTCGCAATCCAAAGGGCGCCGCGAGGGTCGATTACGTTTCCCTTGGGGCGAGCGCCGCCAAGGGAAGTCCCGGGAGCCATCAGTAACGTTAGCCAATCCAGATATTGGGCGTCCTCCGGATCCGAGTCTTCCAAGGCGAGCGATGCTTGTTCCAGCGTTCGCAAAGATTCAAGTGGCGGAATCGCCTCTTTGCCACTTTCCCCGAGGAACGGACCTTCCGGATTCCGTTTAAATCGCAATCCACCCATCCGGGTTTTATCGGAAACGGCCAGCAGGTAATCGGAATCAAAAAGCCGGGGTGCCGACCGACCTTCCCGCCGGGCGCGGTAGGCCTCACGCCGGTCGATGAGCAGGCGGCCCCAACGGTCCGGGGCGGAATCGAGGAATAGTCCGAAGGGAGCTTCCCGGGTCGAGAACTGGCGTCCCTCCACCAACTGTAGATCCGGGTCCAGAAACAAGGTGTGCCGGGAATACCTCAACCAGTCCGGATGGTATTCAAAAGAGAAGATCTCTTTTCCACGGACCAAGGAGGCGTCAATTTTACCCATTAGCCTGGGATCTTCCAGACCAGACCAATCCGCGTAAACCCAGGCTGTTTTATCTTCGCTCATCAAAGGACCTCTTCCTAGCCCGGCCCTTCATAGGCAGGGAATTATCCTGAATTCGGCGGCCTAGTTCATCGTCATCGGCCAATTTGGAAAAATCAGTTTCCAGACCATGGACCCGCATGACCGAATAATACGATCCCATCGAAACGGCGGGTTTGCCCTTTTCGATTTGAACCAAGGTCGGCTTACTGATTCCGGCCCTTTCCGCGACCATGGTCAGCGATAACCGCCGCCGTAAACGGGCCAGTTTCAACCGTTCGCCAAATCGCTTCATTTCACGAAAGTGCTTCGGCAATAATACAATCCGTTTTTTCATTTAGTTAAATAAAATTTCCTTTAATACCTAATTTGTCAATTTTATTTAACCATATTGGTGCTATGGGGGAAAAAGGCCTAATGGTGGGCGGACATTCCCGCCCTCCGTTATTGCCTCAATACGGCGGGTAAGGGAAATGGATCACTGCGCGAAGAGGAATTGACTCTGGCCACTTGTCACGCCGTAACCCATGAAGGCGGAAGGCGCCACGGTGTCGTTGCCAAGGGGTGTAGATCCGGGCAACGCCACCAACTGGTTTGGATTGAACTACGAGATATCCCCCAGGTAAGCGAGGATGGTCCAGGAGGTTACCGATCCTACCCCGCAGACCGATTGGAAAAGGCGGTCCTGGTCACCCAACTGTTGGTTATCGGCCAGGAGCCCTTGAATGGATTGGTCGATATTTTCGATGGCCTCTTGGAGGATCGCGATCATGCTCTGGATGGAATCTTCTACTCCTGGATGACCCGTGACCGGGTCATTCCTCTCCCGACTCAGGTCCTCGCTCAATTGGCCTCGCCGGTCCAATAACGCGGCTAAAAACTTCCTTTCTGAAGTAGGGGTTTTGGTAGGCCGAGGACGTTTTTCCTGCCCGAAACGCATTAGGTCAAGCGGAGAAGGAAGGGGTCAAGACGTAAAAAGTTATGCCTTACAGGGTCAGCAGGTCACGCCGAAAGGCGGATCGTCTTGTAAAAGTGTATGGAGTACAACGGAATACAGTTTTTAAGACCTGACCCTTTTCTTTCGGAAGGCATCACTTTTCTACGGCATGACCCCGACTGGCGTCCATACTATATTCCTCTACAAACGCGCTTAACTAAGCAGCATTCAGGTCAAGGGGGTTTATTCAGGGCATAAGGTATGGCGCCAGCCGGGGTCATGCCATAAAAAAGATTCTCCCCCTCTCAGTGTTCTCTGTGACCTCTGTGGTTATTTCCAAATTCCTAATTCTTCTGCCCTTTGTGCCTTTTGTGGGTATTTGCGCCTTTTCTTTCCGTGCAATCCAGCCTAGATCCTTTACACAGATCAAAAAATGAATGTAGCGAAACTAATCCCAAGGGTCTCACTCCCGTTCTTCATCGCCTCATGTTCCGTCTTTCCAGGCTTGGCATTCGGAAATCTGGATGAGCTTCCACCCCCGCTGACCGATCCGATTCCTCAAAAAATAAAGAAGGGCGAGATTGTGGTCGGCGTTATGGATCGATTTCAACTGCCCCGGACGAGGGATGCCCGCAACGGCGGCAGCGCAACTAGTGCTTTTGCCCGCATTCAATACCTCAAGCCGGTCGGCGATGGCTCGGGTCGTTTGGCCATCTGTGATCTCAGGGGCCAGTTATACCTGGCAAATCCAAAGGATGGATCGGTCCAATTGTACCTGGATCACAACGCCTTCCCCCTTGCCTTTGACGCATCCATGATGCCCAACGAAACGGGTTTCCTCGGTTTCGCCTTTCACCCTCAATTTTCCGAGGCGGGAAAAGCCGGTTACGGCAAATTCTATACTGCCATCAGCGCCAAGTCCGGATCCGGAGACCCTGATTACCTGAAAGACGACGCTGCCAGCCATGAAAGCGTTATCGTGGAATGGACCGCTGCCAACCCGGCGGCAGTTCCGTTTGAGGGCACTCACCGGGAGGTGTTTCGCATAGGTCAATTTGCTCCGAATCACAGCATCGGTACCCTCGCCTTCAATCCGGCGGCAAAGCCTGGAACGGCGGATTTTGGAAATTTGTATTTCTGCTTGGGAGACGGCGGTTCGGCTTTCGACCCAAAAGATTACGGCCAATCCCTGCAAAGCCCTCACGGCGCCATTCTCAGGATCGATCCGCTTCAAAGATCAGGAGGTCGCGCTTACGGAATCCCCGAGGATAATCCTTTTGTTGGCCGCTCGGGTGTGGCCCCGGAAATTTGGGTCTATGGATTGAGACATCCCCAGCATTTTTCCTGGGACAAGTCCGGGCGCATGTTTATTGCAGATATCGGACAGAACCAGGTTGAAGAAGTAAACTTAGGGGTTCCCGGCGCCAATTATGGCTGGCGCCTGCGGGAAGGCACATTTTCCACCGGTTTCGGTGTCCCCGGTTTAACGGTGGGTCCGGTCTACCATCTGCCACCTCAAGACTCTCAAAACTTCACCGATCCGGTCGCCCAATACGACCATGACGAAGGGAGAGCCATAGGAAGCGGTTACGCTTATGAAGGGACCCGAATTGAGGCCTTAAAGGGTAAATACATCTTTGCTGATATTGTGCTCGGGCGGCTGTTCCATATTGAGACGGAAAACCTCCAACCTGGAAAGTCGACTGAAATTCGGGAGTTGAGGCTGGTGGTCCAAGGCAAGGAACAAGACCTGATAGACGTGGTAGGTTACCCGAATACCTACCGGCCGGGCCCGCGAGCCGACCTGCGCCTGGGAGTGGATGAGTCAGGCGAGTTGTACCTGCTAAGCAAAGGCGACGGCCGGGTACGTCAACTGGTACCTGTAGACTTCACCGAGTAACCCAGCCGATTGACCCGAATGACGATTAGTCAAGCGGGGTTTGAGACGAAATTTCATTTCTTTTTCCGAATATTCAACCACGGATTTCACAGATAAGCACGGATCCTTCTTCGCCCAAGGGCTACGGCAGGACAAGTCAGGGATATTTGCCGCAAAAAGCAATCAAGGCATGAAATTAACATGGATGGACAGGATTTAGAGGATTAGGGGAAAGGAAGAAAGAAGAAGGAGGAATTAGCCACGGATTACCTGCCTGTGCGTCGCACGCAGGCAGGCACGGATTAGCACAGATGAGCCTGGAGGTAGGGGTCATGGCTGAAAATTCCTACATAAAAATGCAAGAAATAAACTCAAAATAGACTTTACATTTAGACGTCTAAAAGTAAATTACAAATCCCGTGATTGATCGACCATTTTGGAGAGCGCGGTTAAAAAACGCCTGGAAACGAGCCCCTATCGCCTGGCTGAGCGGAGTTAGGCGGGTCGGAAAAACGACACTGGCGAAAAGCCTGGACGGTGCGCACTACGTCAACTGCGACCTGCCCAGGCACCGACAGAGCCTTGAAGATCCGGAATATTTTTTTGCCAACGTATCTGAGGAAACCGTAATTCTCGATGAAGTCCACAAGCTGACGGACCCCAGCACAATTCTCAAAATAGCCGCCGATGAGTTTTCACATTTGAAGGTACTTGCGACAGGATCGTCCACGCTTGCGGCAACGCAAAAATTCAAGGATTCCCTGACTGGACGAAAGCGGAGCATACACTTGGTCCCGGTTCTGATAAGTGAGCTCAGTAGCTTTGGGAGAATCCCCTTGGAGGACAGGTTATACCGGGGAGGATTGCCCCAGCGCGTCCTGGATGATTCGGACGACCCGGAATTCTACAGTGAATGGCTCGACTCATACTACGCTCGCGATATCCAGGAACTCTTTCGCGTAAACAAACGATCTGAATTTCTCAGACTGACGGAATTGCTCATGCGCAGAAATGGAAGCTTACTCGAAACCACTTCTCTTTCCAAGGAAACCCTGCTTACCAGACCTACGGTTAACAGTTATCTCGAGATTCTGGAAACAACTCATATGATCAGGCGCATTCGGCCTTTCCATGGAGGTGGACGCCGGGAGATTCTTTCGCAACCAAAATGCTATGCCTTCGACACCGGTTTCGTCGTTCACAACAGCGGTTGGAGGGAGCTGCGGCCAAGCGACTGCGGAAACTTACTGGAAAACCTGATCCTGGACGAACTCGAAGCAAAATTTCCCAGTCTGTCTGTTCATTACTGGCGGGATAAGCAGAAACGCGAAATAGATTTCGTGATCCGAGGCCGAAACGGAACCTGCCTGGCCATAGAATGCAAATGGAATGCATCAAAATTCAACTTGCGGAATCTGAATGCGTTCCGATCCCTCTACCCGGAGGGAGCAAATATCGTTGTATCCAACATTTCCATACCACCCCACACCAGAAAAAGGGATAAATTTGAAATTACTTTCACCGCGCCGAGTAATCTAACCGATATTCTATCCAGACTTGCGACACGCTAATCGTGCAAAAACGCCTCTTGGGAACCCCTCAAGGGTGAAGCGTTCCGTCGGGGTCATTCCTTGCAACCGTGCGTCGCAAAGTTGCTTTGCAACGGCGTGTCGTCTTGACGAAGCTTGCGGAGTCAACTGATTCAAGGCTTGACCCGAATACTGCTTAGTTAAGCCATTTTACGAACCTATGACTACCTCGGAAAAGGAAAGGATCAAGACGTAAAAAGTTATGCCTTACAGGGTCAGTTGCCTTGTAAAAGTGATGCCTTCCGAAAGAAAAGGGTCAGGTCTTAAAAACTGTATTCCGTTGTACTCCATACACTTTTACAAGACGACTGACCCTGTAAGGCATAACTTTTCCACGGCCTGACCCCGGCAGGCGTGCAAGGAAATTTCTGGGACACCACACTAGGGTTTGAAAGGATTCACCAATTTTATTCCGGCATGGCTGAAATCTTCTGTGTTTCGGGTCACCACCGAAAGGCCATGAGCCAGGGCAGTGGCAGCAATCAGGCTATCCTTCACCGGCATGGCATAGCCTTTCTTTTTGAGGCCTGCCAAAAGCTGCGCCCAATGGGAGGCCGTGGAGGCATCAAAATCAAGGATGCGAAGCCTCTGAACACCGGAGAAGAACCATTCCTCCAATCGCTTGCGTCGGCGGCCGGAAGGGAGCAGCAGGATGCCGTATTCCAGTTCGCCCAGAATGATTGGATTTACAACCAAGTCTCGTTCGTATTTCCGAAGCCAGTCGATGACGTGGGAAGATGGTTCGGGCTTGGTCGGTTCACTGAGAACATTGGCATCAACCAGGTATTTCACAATGTGTTGGTGGATTCAGATTCAATGGGTTCAAACCAGTTCTTCTCGGGACATTCCAGCAACCAGTCTACCAGACCCTCATTGTTGGCGTATTCCCGGCGTTTCAGCAAGTATTCACCAGCCTCCAGCCGTTCAATTTCAAATTTCTGTCCTGCCACAATGCGGTCACGCTCTCGAATCTCGATCGGTAGCACTACCTGACCTTTACTGGAAACAACGGTTCTCATGTGCGTAAGATCACATCTTACATCGAGGAAGTCAACCCCAAGCCGTGGGCTGCGAACAGTGCAGTTTTTTGGTATTTCATAAGGATCAATGAGATTTTATGCCCTGCAAACTCCACTGGTTTAACAATTCCCGGATTCTGGGCTAGCCCGCATGTCTCACAAAATTCGTCGCGAGCGAACGGAGATCGAGTGCTGGCGCGGGTTTCGAGCCGACCGTGCGTCGCGATTGCTTCGAAGGTTGTTTTGCGGGATCGCGGCATAAAGCCGCTCCTACAATGGTTCGAAATGAAGTATCAAACCACGGTTTCCGGGACAGCGGACTAAATGCCACCTTCGGGTTTAAATTTGGCAGTGGACCCTTCGGTTGCGGTGAGCTCGACCTGCAGGCCGGTATTGCCCCGCTTGGTGCGATCGATGCGGAAAGTCAACGTCCTCCGGCCCTTGGCGAGGGAAAGCACTCCAGTGGGATCCGAAACTGCCTGTCCGTCGACCAACAACTGCAGGCCCCTTAACAGATTGATCCGCAGCCGGACTTCGCCAGCGGTCAACATTTCCACAAAACCACGAACATGGACGATGTCTCCCTGATCGAAATCACCGGAGGGTAACTCTCCGTTAACCAAACTATAGGCCGGCAACCAGTCAGTCGGATTGGCCGACGGTTTTTCGCCATTGGCCGCGGCAATTCTCCATTTGCGAATATAGGGGCGCTCATCGTTGGAATAGGTGCCAGGATGACCGAGCAGGGTAAGAAATTTGGACAAATCGAGAAACTCCTGACGACTCTTCAACTGGTCGGCAAGTCCTGCCGGCATGAGTGATGGCATGGTATTGCGACGGGCGATATTGGCTGTGGACAGCCGGACTTCTTCACCACCCTGGGCGGAGTCCTGAATAATGACTTCCCGCTCATTTTCAAAGGCGATGACACCCATACGTGTAGTCCCGTCCTCAAGGATAAAGAGCATGTTCTCGTAGCCCTCAGAGATGGAAGCGTTGGGTTCGAGAATTGCTTCAACCATGTAACGGGTGTCCGCGGCCGTTCCAACGGCAACGAGGTTGGGACCAATCGTCGGCCCAGCCGAGCCGATGCCATGGCAGGTCATACAGGCCCCTTCGCTCCTTCTGAATATCCTCTCGCCACGAGCAGCATTGCCGAGGCGGTCCACGTCATGGGCAAGAGCATCGGGACTTTCTTGCAGGAGCGCCGCGCTCAATGACTCCAGGGTCTTTTCCAGAAAAATTCCATGAAGCCTTTTTGGAAGCTGCCCGGTCTGACGATGGTAGGTGGCCACGGCGGACAGCGCCTTGGGATGAATCCTTACCCCGGCCAGGGCCGATGCGAGGTGGACATCCCCCCTTCTTTTCCGGGTAAAACCGCGAACCAGCGCCACTGCTTCCGCATTGCCGGGATCAGCGGTCAGGAGGCTCGCCACAGCAAGCTTGGCGCTGTCCATATCCGCCTCAACCAGTCCGAGAACAGCGGGGTAGCGGGTCTCAATATTACCATCAGCAGCAAGCGCGTTCAGTGCGTTCAGATACTTGGTTTGCTTCATTTTACCCAAAGCTATGGACGCAGCAGAACGCACCTTGAAAGAACGACTGTCATCCTCCAGGGTGGCCACCAACGCGTCCCCCGCATCGCGATACTGCCAGGCTCCCAGAGTGGCGGCAACGCCGGCGGCAATGTCGTCGTTGGAATCGGACAGACGGTCGGTCAGCCCGGAAAAATACCGGCCGGCTTTAAATTTTCCCTGACTCCCCAGTTTCTGGAGCTCGCTCAGAAGGGCGGCCGCCGCCGTATCGGAAGGCGCCCCACCCTGGGCCAGGGCATTGACCAGTATGCGCACCAGCTTGGCGCTCGGAGTGGCGGAAAACTGGCGACGCACTTCGTCGATTTCAGTGGATGACGGATAGTCGGCTTTCAGCACGGCAATAAGGCGTTTGTCGAGGCCAATGCCCGCCCACTGTTCGGCAAAAACCTGATGCTGATGATCGCTGAAAACGAGAGCGTTCTTCTCCAGAGCTGGAATATAATAGGCCTCCAGCGCGGTCATGGTTGATGGTATTGCCGCATCGATAAACTTGTCGCGGTCATGGTTGAGGACGTTCAGTGCGGCGGGTAAGGTTTCCGCTTTGGGAATGTAACCGGCGGAAAGGAACGCTTCTAAACGGGCGCGAGGGAAAGGATCATTGGCCAGGTGAGCGATCATGCCCACGGGATCGGAGAGTTGGTCGTGCCAATAACGAATCACGCGGGCCCCAGTGGAACGCGCGTGACCGCTATTAGACTGGATGACCTTGGTGAGGATGGCTTCGCTGGCGCGCTCCACATTTTGACAGGCCCACATGGCCTCGACCAGATGGTGATCGTATTCGGGCGCCTGGGGATCCAGGGAGTCCACCCATTTTTCCGCCGCCGCCACTACCGCATCGGGATTTTTCTCACTGAGTTCCTTGCGAGTCTGGTGACGGGTCCATGCTTCCGGGCTGCTCAACCGGGAAACCAATGAGTCAACGGAAGCACCCGCCAATTCTGGTTTTTCCGCCAGGGGGCGGTCCTTGTAGGTAACGCGCCAGATACGTCCGTGTTCATGGTCCCGGCGCGGGTCGCGAAAGTCATGTTGAGCGTGATTAATGATGGAGTTGTACCAGTCCGCCACATACACCGCTCCATCCGGCCCGATCTTACAGTCCACGGGCCGGAAGTTCGGGTGTTTTGAGGTCATAAGGGGTTCGAGAACCTTTGCCGTATAACCGGCCCCATCCTCAATAAATTCATATCGCACAATCGTCCGGCTCTTGAAGCGACAGGTCAGAAGCTGCCCCTGAATCTCGGCTGGCAAATGGGTTCCGGTAACAAGGTCCCCGCCGCATTGTTTTTCCGTGCTGATTAGCGGCGGAATGCGCGTATTCTCCTTGAAAGCCCCGGTGGCCGGGGAGAGGTAGAGAATGCGCGGGTTGTTCACCATGAAAGATTGTCCCCAATAATCGATTACATGGCCCCAGGGATTTCCGCCGGTCCCCTTACAGAAGACCTTCAATTCTCCCGTGCGTGGATTGAACTGATAGACCCCGCCGTTGTAGTTTCGCACGATGCCGTGTTGTGTTTCCACCTGGGTGTGCAGGAAAATCCCTTCCTGGAAATAAATCCATCCTCCGGGACCCCGGCGCCAGGCGCTGATAGAGTGGTGATTGTCCTCAATTCCAAAACCGGTAAGGGTCAGTTCCTTCACATCGGCAATGTCGTCTCCATTGATGTCCTTTAGAAAATAGACATCCGGCGATTGGCCTACGTAGCATCCGCCGTTGGCCAGCTCGATCCCGGTCGGCAGATAGAGCCCATCGGCAAAGACCGTCGATTTGTCGGCAACCCCATCATTGTCTTTGTCCTCCAAAATGATGATTTTATCGTTGGCGACATCCCCCGGCTTGATTTGCGGGTAAGCCCAGGAACAAGCTACCCAAAGACGGCCACGGGAGTCCCAGACCATATGAATCGGATTGGCCAGCATGGGGTCGGCGGCAAACAGGTTCACCTCATAGCCGGGCAACAGTTCGAAGTTTTCCAACTGGGAAACCGGATCGTGTTGGTTCATCAAATCGAGGTTGGCGCCCCGCAAATTGCTTTCCTTGATACCGCCGGCGTTTTGGGCCGAGGCGGCGCCCAGGCCAAAAACCATAAGGAAAGAAACGATAAAAAACTCCTTCACAGGATAAAATGTTTGGGGAACCACATCAATTGGTGAGCTTGGTATTGGGGACGAGTTGCCACTGCCGGATTTTTCGCTGAATGCCGCGGCCGAGCGATGCGTCTTTCTCCTCGCTCATTTGTTTGAATAGTTCGACCTCGGCCGGGAGAGCCCTGCCGCTGGGTGAGCTACGGCGTTCCCCCACGATATGCACTTGGTTGAGCGCTTTCCAACTGTAGGTAAAATCGGTGTTCTTTTCTATGACACCGGCGCGGTAGTCCTCCACCTCCCTATGCGCTGGAGAAGTGTCAATGGGAACCCCTTGAGCCCATTCCTCGTGGGTGGCAGTGGCGATGGGCTGGCCGTCGATTTTCAAGGAGTATTCGCCAGGGGGAAGGTTCTCAATGGTCAGCCTGTCGCGAAATTTGGAAAGCGCCTCGGGAATGTTCTTTTGTGGCGGAGGCGGCAAGGATGGACCTGATTTTTCCTCAACAGAAATAGAAAGGTTCTGTCCTTGGATTGAGAATCCGTAAAGTTCTACGCCATTGGAACTGACCGCGCCCGTCTTGGCATCGATATGCAATTGCCATGAATTGACCATCTTCGCATTCATGCCCATGAGCTGTTCGAAGATTAGATTGCTCACGGCCCAATAGCCAAAGCCATTCAGGTGGATTCCGTTCACGGTGAATCGAGAACCGTCAGGGTCTTCGAACAAAGCGCTGGTGGGGGTGAAAAGATCGACAAAGGGCAACTTCGCATTCTTGGCCACTGCCCTTATAGCCTGGGTGTAGGCTTTTAGATCGTAGTTACGGCGCTTCCAATTCGGGGTTAAGCCACCCAGGTTTTCATAGGCGATGGGAGAAAGGAGAATCAGCCGCACCTCGGAATGACCGTTGTACTGTTTTCCTCGGTGAGATTTAATAAAGCCGCCGAGGTCCTTCTTGAAATCCGTAATACCGGCATCCCCGGCAAAAGACTCTCCCATGCCGAAACAGGCCATGATGACGTCCGTCTCGTGGTCATTGAGGGTCGATTCCTCAGTGGGAAAATTGGTCGGTCGATCTCGCGCCGCGAGCGTGTCCCCTCCCCAACCGAGATTCCGTATGGAGATCGGGTCCTCGGTAAATTCATTCAGAAGTAAGGTCTCGAGATAACCGTGGTTTCTTAGTTGATCCGCAAAGGTGTTGCCGACGATGGCGATGTGATCGCCACCTTGAATCGAAGCTGCTCGGACCCAAGGTCCCGACAGTAACAAAAAACAAAATACAAGCCTCGGCAGTGAGGGAGGGACCTTCATTGTTTCGGTTTTTTGTCTACGCGTTCTATTTCCCAAGTTGAGATTCTGGCCTCTGCCTCGGGCAACGGTTTGCCCGTCATCCAACACACGCTGTTGATCAGCATTCGGTTAAAGGACGCTTCGGAAAAATCCCCGGGGTGACCCAGGGAAGAGCCAAATACCTTGGCCCCCCATTCATTTTTCCAAATCCAGGCCACAATATCGGCTTCGCTTTCATTTACCAGTATCGAGCCAAATTCCCTTTCCAGCAACCTTCCCTTGCCATATCCCACGCCTGTCAGGAGAGGGGCGCAACCGCTTTCCAAACGTGTCAGATATAGTGTCCCTTTCGATACCCAATCCGTTTTCGTCACGTGGGTCATGATCGGATGCTTGAGGTATTTTTTCACCACAGAAATTTCAGTCGCGCTTTGCTGGTGCACGACATAAGGACCCCCCAATACACGTCTGCCAAAACCGAGGTTCCATTCATAGCGCGGATGCCCCTTGGGATATTTAAACGAGTGGTTAGCCGTCCGAAGTCCAATCACCGGTTTTCCGGATTGGATGTAGTCCTCAATGGGCTGCCATTCCTCGTCCGGTAGTTTTAAAAACCGGCAAAAGAAAATCGCCACATCGGCATCCGCCAGCACTTCAATCCCAGGGAGCACATTCGTCGTCTTCTTCTCCGGATTCCCCTCCCCCATCACGACCGTGGTTTCAAAGCCAAAGCGTTCCAGCTCCTCCGCAAAAACGGGCATGGTCAACTCCGGCGAGTAATGCAAGGTGCCAACCACGAGCACAACATGAGGTTTGCCATCAGCAGCTCGAATACCAACTGACCACCAACCAATAAGGACGGCTGACAATATTACCTTCAATAAGTTCTTCATAGGGTATTTTAACGAAAATATCCATTGACCAAAGGAGCAAAGGTCAGGGAAATTCCTGAAATCTGTCGCCAAGGCTTTTTTTGCTCCTCTGTCCAATTACAATAGATAATCACTTCGATGGGCGCACACAAAAACCCATCGTTCAATTTCTGCACATGGGCCTGGACATGTTCATTGTCGAGGTGCACTTGAAGGTCTTCATAATTTGCAAAAACTTCAAGCCAACGGTAGACGACCTCCCGGTCATCTTCGGAAATCTTCGTTTGAACGTGAATCAAGTTCCCGGGTTCCGTTTCCATGACCTTGTTGTCCGCATCCTTTGAGAGCCGCTCATATTCCTCCGCTTTGTCTTTGTGGACGTGTTCGAATGCTTCGAGAAAGAATAACGACATTAGATTCTCCTTTATTTCTTTGATTCAATCGGAGGGCCTGCGGGTTAGATACCGAGATTCTGAGGCATAGAGATGCTGTGGTACAAAGCACGAAGAGGCAAACTCATCTTGAGGCAAATTTTTGAAAAATCCTGCTCCGTGAAACGGATGGTCCGGTTCGATAAATGCCCGTTCAAATGGAAGAAAATTATTGCCCCCCATGGGGGGCAGCCAAGAAGCCGCTTGCCAAATCTAAAACCAACCCATAACCACAAAATTAAGAGAATCTCGTGTCCACTTTTTTCAGTACAGTTCAATTCTTGTTGGGGAAGCACTCAGTATAATCTCCAAGACTTGCATTGCACGATCGTTAACCCTTTCGAAAAATATTATTTCAGCTTTTTCTTATCCGGCTTGGTCGGATATCTTCCTCTTGCCATAGGGTTTCTGCCTTCTAACTGATAGGAATTTGCTTTGGAAAAAATTTCACAGGTTTACTAACAATTGAATTCCCTATCATCCAATTACATTGACTGGGATCAAAAAATAGAAGTATATACCTACCGGCAGACTAGTACAACGCCAGACTGATGGACTGAGGCTGGTTTGCGACTTGAGTATCGTAGACGGGCGACATAACTTTAGATTGATGGAAAGCCAACCCCGAAGATCCTTTTTGAAAAAGGCTGCTGCCGCCACCGCAGGATTGGCGACAATGGAATTGTGCGCCATGACTGACAGCGCAATTGCCGGATCGGTCGACAGGGCGGGTCATTTGGCGTCGGCTAAGGTGCACCCGACTGAACCGGTTTCCATTGATCTGGGTCGTCAACTGCTGGTGGATGACTGGCTGATCGATGAAACCAGTTTAAAGCGGACTTTTCACAAGCCTCGGATCCATCCTGCCAGCCCTGTGCTGAAGCCGGAAACCCCCATTGAGTTGAACAACGGAATCATGCCCGCCGCTTGTCCGTTTAGCGACGGCGTTCTTTATGACCCTAAAGATAAGCTGTTCAAGATGTGGTACATCGCCGGGTACGACGATGGCTTTTGCTACGCCACCAGTGAGGATGGGATCCAGTGGCAAAGACCACAACTCGATGTAGTTCCGGGCACGAATCGCGTTCTGGCCCCCATACCGGGTTACATCCGTAATGGATCCACGGTATGGCTCGATCATGAAGCCAACGATCCCAGCCAGCGGTTCAAGATGTTTGCCTACTATCGCATGGGAAATGGGTTGTGGCCTCGAATGAAAATACCAGAGCCCCGTCCTACAAATTATGGCATGGGATACGCTTACACCTCCCCTGACGGAATCCACTGGAGCGCGCCGGTAAAAACCGGCCCCTGTGGCGATAACTCGGGCATGTTTTACAACCCGTTCCGGAAGATGTGGACCTACAACATCCGAACCCGCCATCCCAAATACAACCGGGTTCGGAGCTATCGTGAGCACCCGGACTTCCTGGAAGGTGCACCCTGGACGAAGCAAGACGTGATTTTCTGGCTGGCAGCTGATGATCTGGACCTGCCGGACCCCGTGCTCAAGTACAAGCCACAGCTATATAAGGTAGACTGCGTAGCTTATGAGAGCCGTATGCTTGGGTTATTCGCCATGTTCTTTGGGCCTCCGAACACTATCACTTACGCTGAGGGGTTCCCGAAGACCAACGACTTAATGGTCGGATTCAGTCACGATGGATTAAAATGGGAGCGACCAGATCGAACCGCATTCATACCCTGCTCCCGCCAGAAAGGTACCTGGAACCGTGGTTATATGCATTCAGCAGGTGGAGTTTGTCTGATTGTTGGTGACGAAATTTGGTTCTATGTGTCCGGGTTTTCAGGTGAGTCACCCAAACAGGGCGGAGGCGTTTATGCCGGGGGCAGCACGGGCCTGACCATTCTGCGACGAGACGGGTTTGCGTCAATGGACGCGGGTGGTGAGACCGGTACCCTCACCACACGGCCGATTACTTTCCAGGGAAAGCACCTGTTTGTGAACCTCGACGCTCCTCAAGGGGAGTTACGTGCGGAGATGTTGGACGAAAGCGGGCAAGTCATTGAACCGTTTACCAAAAGCAACAGCATCCCCATGCGGAATGATAGCACTCGATCCAGGTTGATGTGGAAGAACGTGACGGATCTTGCCGGGCTCATAGGGGAATCGGTAAGGTTTCGCTTCCATCTTGCCAACGGCAGGCTGTACGCATTCTGGGTCAGTCCTGATCTGTCAGGCGCAAGTTATGGCTACGTTGCCTCCGGAGGACCTGGGTTGAGCGGGGCAACAGACACGATCGGAGGGTCGGGTACGTAAGCGGACAAGAATACTCTTTTCTTTCACACCCACTCTCGCACCTTAATGGGATCTTGGGGGAGAGAGTAAAGGCCGAGTCACATACTTATGAGGTTTCGCTTGGACTTGCTCTGCAATTTTCGTTCTATAATTCTAACCTGAAGACACAATGCGATGATACTTGTATTCACTCAGTCATGGAGACCGCTGCGAAGCATTCGGCGACTCGTATCCGTGTTTCTTATTTCACTGGGTATCACGGGCTCTGCGGGCGCAGGCGAAGCATTCATTTTCGCCATCAGCTCCAATCCGGGAACGCTTCAGCATTCATCAGCCCAGGAGTTTACCCGTTTGGCAAATGAACGACTAGCCAGCAAAGCCAGGATCAAGTTTTTCGGGTCGGCTCAATTGGGCGATGACAAACAGCTAATGCAGAAGCTTAAACTGGGAACGGTCCATATCGCGTTGCCGTCTTCAACGATGTCGTCAGTGGCCGATGAGTTTGGCATATTTGAAATGCCGTTTTTGGTTAAAGACCGCGCCCATTTGACGCAAATCGAAAACGAACTTTTCTGGGATGAGATCGCCCCCGCAGCTGAAAAGAAGGGTTACAAGCTGATCGCGCTGTGGGAGAACGGGGTGCGTCATATCACCAACAACAAACGGCCAATCTACAGGCCCGAAGACTTGTCGGACCTGAAGCTGCGTACCCCAAAATCCAAATGGAGAGTCAACATGTTTAAAGCATGGGGAGCTAATCCTACTCCCATGGCTTACTCGGAAGTGTTCGTGGCGTTGCAGACCGGCGTCATAGACGGACAGGAAAATCCCTTCGCCAACATTTGGGCGTCAAAACTGCCAGAGGTGCAAAAATTCCTGACCGTGACGGGACATGTTTACTCTCCCGCTTACCCGATCATGGGTAAGCGGACCTATGACAAAATGGATCCGGAAATTCGGTCCATACTGGTGAAGACAGCCAGGGAAGTAGCGGTTTGGGCCCGACGAAAAGGGGCGGCGGAAGATGAATCCTGGAAAGCCAGACTGAGAGTTGCCGGCATGCAGGTGAACCAGGCGGACCATGAGAGCTTTGCGAGCGCATCGAATGCGGTCTATGCTCAATTCATAAGAGAATTTCCCGCCGGTCAGAGCTTGATTAACAAGGTCCGCTCCCTTGGCCCATAAGGAGGAAAGTTTGAAAAAATTCATGGGGGGCGTTGGCGCCATTTTTCAGCGCTGCATAGAAGCCGTCACCCTTCTTCTGGTCATCGCCTTGGCCGTCATTGTCGTCCTGGCGGTTGGGTTTCGCTACGCAGGTTCTTCTCTGATTTGGTATGACGAGGTGGCGTCCGTTTTGCTGGCCTGGATTACTTACTTTGGCGCGGCCCTGGCGGCGTGTCGTCGCAACCATCTCGGGTTTTCCGGAATGGCTCTAAGTCTGGGTGAAAGCGGCAGAAAGATATTCTTCGTTCTAGGCGAGGTGGTTGTGTACGCGGTATTCATTGTTATGGCCTGGGCTAGTTGGAGGGTACTGGAGGTCATGGAGGGAGAGACTCTTGTATCTATCGAATGGATACCACTAACTCTCACCCAATCAATCGTCCCTCTGGGATGTGTCCTGTTTGTTCTGGCCCAGATATTCAGCGCCCCAACCGCTTGGGCCCGGATAAAGGCCGGGCAGGGTTCCGAAAAGGAGGAAATTGAACGAGAAATCCAAAAGCATCGGCAATTAGACGATAATGGTCGGGAGGATTCGCCATGATTGAAGGAATGGTTGTCCTCGTTCTTCTATTCCTGCTCATTCTTTGCAATGTGCCTATTGCCATTTCCATCGCCGCGGTGGCTATCGTGGGAATGCTGTGGAACTCCGGCGTACCGGGATTGTATAACGGCGCCTTGAGCCTGTTTGACGGAGCGACCAGTTTCCCCTTAATCGCCATCCCATTATTTGTGCTCGCTGGCGGGTTGATGAATACGTCCGGTATCTCCCGTCGCCTGATAGATTTTGTATCGGCTCTGATAGGATTTATTCGCGGGGGATTGGCCATGGTGAATGTTGGCGTCTCGCTCTTTTTTGCCGAGATATCCGGTTCGGCGGTAGCAGACGTGGCCGCTCTCGGATCGATTCTGATCCCGGCCATGAAGCGCAAACGCTACCGAGCAACCTTTGCCGCAGCGGTGACGTCATCCTCGGCGTCGCTGGCGATCATTATTCCTCCCTCCATATCAATGATTTTGTACGGAGCGCTAACCGATACTTCCGTAGTTAAGCTCTTTGTGGCTGGAGTGGTTCCCGGACTGATCGGCGGCATTGCCATGCTTGGCCTGTGTTACGGGTTTGCCCTACGGTATAATTTACCGCGAGAAGAAGCCTTCGATCTAGGAAGGCTTTGGCGAGCATTTAAGAACGCCATCTGGTCACTGGTCATCCCGATAATCGTGCTCGGCGGTATCTTTGGCGGATTCGTGACGGCTACCGAAGGAGCTGGACTTGCTGTACTCGCGGCCTTCCTGATCGGCTGTTTAGTTTATAGAGAGCTAAGCGTGGGCGACGTTTACGAGGCTCTGGTCGAAGGGAGCTCCCATACGGCGGTTGTCATGCTTCTTGTGGCCAGCTCTGCCATGCTCGGCCTTTACCTTACCGAAATAGAAATGCCACAGCAATTGGCCCTTTGGATAACCCGACAAACGACAAATCCTATCCTGGTACTGGCGATGTTGAATGTTTTGCTGTTGCTCTTGGGAACAGTGCTTCATGGAGCGGCCGCGATTATTCTGATTGTTCCCATCGTATTGCCGCTAATCAATCTGGTAGGGATTGATCCCATACACTTTGGTATCATTCTCACGCTTAACCTCGCTATCGGCCAGCAAACGCCTCCCGTCGCGAGTGTGCTAATAACCGCATCCTCCATCGCCAAGACGGACATCTGGCAAACGACCAAAAGCAATCTACCCTTCATCGTCGTTCTCTTGGCATTGCTGCTCTTAGTGACGTATGTTCCCGTAATCCCGTTGTCACTGGTGGAATATTTCTACAATTGATCAGGTTCCGAATCGAAAAAGCTGATAATTATGCTCAAACCCACCATCGGTTTAATCCAGGGTGACGCTTGCGGAATCGGACCGGAGTTGCTTGCCAAATTGCTCGACCAAGAGAAAGCGCGGGAACGGGCCAATATTCTCATCCTCTCCGACAAGCGCATTTATGACGCAGGCGAGGCCGTGGCTGGGCTGACAACCGATGTCCAGTTGATAGACGGCCTCGAACAAATCGATTTCTCAAACGGAAATCCCTACCTGCTTCACACTGCTTTGCTCGATCCGGCCGAACTTCAACCAGGCAGCGTTTCCAGCCAGGCGGGCAGAGCCGTACTGGAGAACTTGGGACAAGGAATTGATCTGGCCATGGAAGGCCGAGTCGATGGCCTTTGTTATATGCCCTTCAACAAGGAAGCCATGCATGCCGCGGGTATGGGAGTAGCTGATGAACTGAGTTGGATAAAACAACGGCTCCATCTGGAATCTCCAGCCAGTGAATTCAATGTCGTGGATGCCATGTGGAATGCCCGCGTGACCTCGCACATCCCTTTAAAAGAGGTTTCGAGCCAACTAAACCAGAATCGAATCCTGCAAGCGATTCAGCTAGCGGACCAGACTCTCGGAAAAGCCGGCGTCGCTCCTGCCCGAATAGCGGTAGCGGCCTTGAATCCCCATGCGGGGGAGGGTGGTACTCTAGGGAGAGAAGAGATCGAAATTATTTCTCCGGCAATCGAAGAAGCAAAGCGGCTGGAAATAAACGTCGAAGGGCCGTTTCCCAGCGACACGCTGTATTTGAAGATTCGTGACGGCCACTACGATTGCGCTGTCAGCATGTACCACGATCAGGGTCAAATAGCGATAAAACTGCTGGGCTTTGACCGTGGCGTATCCGTATTGGCCGGACTGCCTTTTCCCATGACCACGCCTGCCCACGGTACGGCCTTTGATATCGTGGGAATGAATACAGCTAATGTTCAGGCGGCCACAAATGCCTTAATGATGGCTTGCGACATGGCCCAAAACTGAATCTAGGCTTCCTCTTCATTCGCCCGTCTTCATTTTACCTCAGCTTGTTCCTTTTCATACTACCCGCTCCCTTGGTTCTGTGGACCATCGATTGAGACTACCTTAGAAACTGAAGGTAGTAGTAATAAACGTATCACGTGGGTTTGAATTTCTATATGCAGCTACTTTCCCGTCCGGATTTATAATGACGGGAATAAGATCATTATCGCCAAATAAGTTTCTTATATTTAATTGGACCTTTAGATCAATCTTTTTAGTCAGAGGCCGTCTATAGCTAAACCACATATCACCATTCCATTCAGCTGGGCCAAACAATGGCCTATCAATCAACGGCACGACACCAAGTTCGAGACTTGGAATATGTTGTTCGTAACCTACAGCTACCTTTGATTGATAACGGTATGCACCGCCGACTCCAAAGCCTTTTAAAGAGCCCTCTGTAAAATCATAATTAGTAGCTAAGTTTGCTCTCCATTCTCGCTGCTCTAAAGTCACTTTTCCATCCTGAGCTCGCGCCTTGGCTAAGGGGAGCAAAGTGGCGCCTCCCATTCTACCCAGGGCGTGTTCTCCAACATCATTGGCTGGAGCATCTTGGTGACCAGCAAGGCCCTCCCTCTTTAAGCCTTCTACAACCTGTTGAGCTACTTCATTTAAAACCGGCGCCGTGTTACCTGTAATAGTTTCTTGCTGACCAACATTTAATGAGACCCGCCAGTTGCTTGTTAAGTTGCCGACTAATTCAATCTCAGTACCTTCAGAAGTGAACGATCTTGTTGCAATTCCACCAATTATTGGGTCAAATCGGTATTCACCATCAACGTAACGCCTGTTAAGACCTTCTTCAATATCTCGTGGAAGATAACTTGCTATTGCAGTAAAGAGTTCATCGTAGCTATTGAAACGTTTAGCATCCGGAAAGCGATTGCGCTCGTCATACATTTGGGCTAATGCATCTTCCCACGAGTTCCCATCCGCACGGTATGAAGCCCATTTGCGTGTGAGATTCGGCCTTAAAATGTGGTCAAAAGCCCCGTCTAATCCCTCGGCTTTTAAATATTCGCTACTCATCTCATACTGGGCTATTCTCAAAGATACTGCTCCATCGAGGAATTCCATGCCAATACCAATTTCCTCGGTCGTGCCTGTAGGCGAAGGAAGAACATTGCGCCTTATATCACGGCGAGTTGCAGCAGGCGAAAAGTTCTCGGACTCATTATAAAAGACACTTATACTCGTTGGTCCAAGATCAACAGGAAGGTGCACCACAAGGCTTTTAGTCATTGTGTTGCCTTCGGTTATCTCAGAGGTATCCCCCAATATCTGTTGTCCAGGAAGTGGCTCACCATCAGCGTCAAGATCCGTACTCGCTTGTTCAGTACTAACTGATTTATCTGTCCTCCATCCTATAAGGCCTACAATATTGTCATTCCACCACCTGCTTTGCCAACTTAGAGCTTCCGAGGTAATAACCTGTCTGCTTCTGAATGCACTCAGGAGCTGCTTTTTTACATTAAAAGTATCATAGTATAATGGATCGCCTGTACCTGGGACATAGGTTGATGGATCCTCCGGGATATTTATTCCATTCGGATTATAATATGGTCTATCGCTATGATTCCAACCTAAGAAGTATTGTGAACCCGCTGTTGGCAATTCTGCATCTACCCAATTGTCTAGTTTGATATCACTTAATTGGCCATTCAAAAGAGAAGGAGTCAAATAGTTATAGAGCACTATTTGCTTTCTACCTCCGGTTTGGTTTGTATTGAATATTGAATTAACTGTACCATCCCCCCCTACCCCTTTGCCGAGTGAAGAACCCGTAGCCCAATCCCACCTATGATTTCTATCCAGCCTATCAATGGTTTGCTTATTATATAGCCCGGTAAACGTATGTCTGCCCAGCCAGCCAAGAAAACCCTCTTGGTCAGTGAAATCTAATTCATAAAAAGCGGTAGCTCTTGTGGCCTCTCTCGACGTTGAAGCATATTCTGGTTCAAGGACACCCCAAAGAAGAACCTTCCCGAGGTTTGGGTTAGGCTGATCGTTGTTCAAATGTGAAGAAGTATCCACCCGTAATTCCCTATCGAATGTGAGCAAACTGTCTCTCTCATACATTTGTTCGTCATACGATAATTCGAATCCCCCATTGCCGTTAAAAAGGGTTTGTTCAAATGTGAAATTTTTAACATCAAAGTCGTGCTCTACACGGTCTGAATTACCCGAGATTAAAATCCTTTCATTATCCAACATCGACTGTGAAACGCGTGGAGCAGTAAATCCAGTCCCTTGCGTCACAGCCCGGGACATAGGAGTATTAAAAATTTCACGCCCATACCCAGCATCCCTAATTTTATTATAACGAAGTCGGGCATGTACTCCCTGAATTTCAGGTCTCCCTGGGAATCCAACTGAAGGAATTACTTGATCAGGATCACCCCAAGCAAGGGGGATTTGCACCCAAGCAGAATTTTGAGAAGGAAATCCATGGTTACCAGTTCCTACTCCCGGAAGTGTGTTTATTACTTTTCTGGGAGAGAATAAACCATCTCTATCATGGGAGTTATCCACGTATCCAGGAAGCGCCTGCCCTGAGTCAGGATGGAAGATCAACGGCTCCCTACTTCGATCAATAGTGATTCCGAACCAGTCGCTTACTCCATCTTGCAAAGGAACAACTTTGGGAGGCGTTCCGGCGATCCTACCTTCCTCGTAATTTCCCCTTAGAACCGTTTTTCCAAAGAAGTCCGATGCTTCGTTTTCAAATAAAACAGCCTCAAATGAAGCATGAATGCGTTCGTCTTCTTCGTAAGCAGGTCTTTGCTTGAATTGTATTTCTTCGTTTAGCCCCACAACTCTGACAGCCAAGCGATCCTTTATCAAAACTTGATTTATATCTATAGTTTGCCGATTGCCTCCACGTTCTCCAAATCGAAGGCCAATTGATCCGAAATTATCTCCAATGGTTGCGAATTTCACTTGGTTATTTATGACCCCTCCTACACTACCCACGCCGAATAATAGTGAGTTAGGCCCCCGATTTATGGTAATTCTAGTGGTGTTATAGGAATCAAAAGGTATATCTGTCAGGAAATATCCTCTAGTTAGGGAAGCTGGAGCCATACCACGAATTCTTTGCCCGCCAATTGCTGGATTACTTCTAGAACCTCCTCTAGAAACAATCTGGCCGTTGCCATCGATATCATCCACGCCACCTGCGAAATTTCCCTGTTCACCAGAAGAAACTTCTGTATTTAGGCCATAAGAAAGCACAGTCGAGGCGTCCACAGCGCCTGTGTCTTCTAAAAACTCTTGCGTTATGACTGAGATCGCCGCGCCGAGGTCTCTCAAGCGAGTATTAATCCGGGTTCCTGCAAGCGTTGATAGAGCTTGATAGCCCTGATCTGCATCCTCTTGGATAGTGAATGGTGAAAGTTCAAATATACTTTCGCTTTCCGATTCTTCACCAACTTCTTGAGCTTGGATAGCCAAGGGAGTTAAAAGACCTAAAAAGATCGATAATTTAGTAAGGGGGTTATTTTTCATTGGAGTCGTTTATTTATAAGTTACGTTTTGTAAATAGCGGTGGGATGGAAATTCCGGAGTAGTATCGCAATAAAGATTCCCGCCGCAAGCGGAGTAAGATTCCCGCCGCAAGCGGAGTAAGATTCCCGCCGCAAGCGGAGTAAGATTCCCGCCGCAAGCGGAGTAAGATTCCCGCCGCAAGCGGAGTAAGATTCCCGCCGCAAGCGGAGTAAGATTCCCGCCGCAAGCGGAGTAAGATTCCCGCCGCAAGCGGAGTAAGATTCCCGCCTAATTTGAGGGTAGGCTACTTAGATTTCATTTTGCAAGTATTTTTTGGCAGAAGTCGAAAAACTTTGCCCGATTGACCTGACCTCCGAAACTGGGCCATTGAAAATGAGACTCTGGCGGGCTAACCCGCCGGATCCAAGATTCCAGCGGGACAGCATTGTAGCGGTCGGCCCCAGGCATTCTTCAACAAATAGGCAGATACAACAGGTCATTTTCGCGAAACCGGCAAGCACCAGCCATTGAACTCGACCAACGGTACCGATAAAGCCTTGTGATCCACACCAATCCACGGAATTTCTAACTTGATAAGGCGAAATCAACCTTTAGCTTCCCCCCGAATCAAATCGGAACCATAGAATTCCCTATCATCAATTCAGAATAGGAAACATCATGATCTATCATCAACTGTTCGACCGGCACGCCCCGGATGTGACGGTTCGCGCCGGGATCATCGGCACGGGCCACTATGCCACCGCCACCGTCACCCAATCAGCGGACATGCCACGGCTGGAGGTCCAGGTTGTCAGCGACATTGACTTGGCGAGTTCTCGCCTGGCTTTCACGCGCGCGGGTTTCAGCGACGATGACATCGTCGAGTGCGATAGCCGCAGCGCAGCTCTACAGGCCATAGAACGTGGCCAGAGAGTCATCCTCAGCGATCCGCTACTTATGATGGACCTGCCGCTGGACGTGATTGCCGAGGCTACGGGCAGCGCCGAGGCCGGTGCAGTGCACGGGTCCGAGGCGATCCGCAACGGCAAGCATGTAGCCATGATCAACAAGGAGGCCGACGTCACGGTCGGGCCTATCCTGAAACACCACGCGGACCGCGCGGGCGTCGTCTACACCGCCGTGGACGGCGACCAGCACGGGCTGCTCATGGGCCTCGTGTCTTGGGCACGCGAGCTGGGGCTGGAGGTGCTCTGCGGCGGCAAGTTCCGGGATACCGGGCTCATCTTTGACGAGGCTACCGGGACGCTTTTCGACAGGGGCAGTTCGCTTCCTCTCCCAGAGAAAGATCTGCGCTTGTTCCAACCCATCTCCCCCGGTCAGGTGAGTCGTGTCGTTTCGGGCCGCTTGGCCGCCATGGGCAAGCTGGGCGAGATAGCTCACCACGATTACGAAGAGCTTACTATCGCCGCCAACGGCACCGGACTTGCTCCGGACGTCGAGAGGCTGCATCATCCCGCCTTGCGTATGGTCGAGATTCCCCAGGTGCTATGCCCGGTCGAGGATGGGGGGATCCTGGCAGACCGCGGTGCTATCGAGATGGTCTCAAACCTCCGTCACGCCGATGAGGCTGGAGGGGGCGGCGGCGTGTTCATTGTGGTCTCGGCGGTCAGCGCCTACTCACGCCACATCTTGAGCTTCAAAGGCTGCCTGAGCAACAGCCAAGACTCTGCGGCTCTGATATACCGTCCGCAACACCTCTGCGGCGTGGAAACGCCCATCTCGATCCTCTGCGCTGCGCTGCTCGGTCTGCCAACGGGCGCGACCGAATACCTGCCGCGTTTCGACGCGGTGGCCCGGGCGACCGAGGACAAGAAGGCCGGTGAAGCCCTGGATTACGAGGACGTCGAGATTTCGATACGCCCGGCGGGGGCCGTGGATGGCGGTGCGCCGCTTTCGCTCTACATGGCGCTATGGAACGAGCTGGCCGGCGACGTGCCGGCGGGGAAGGCCATCAGCAAGGCGGACGTGGTGCCCCCGAAGGACTCTCTCCTCTGGAGACTGCGCCGCGAGCAGGACGATCTGTTCCTCGGCTAGCCCGCTGCCGATGGCGAGATCATATGTTCGGGATGCTTTATCTACCTGATGAGGTCTTTGCTCGTAGCCTACCGATGCATCTATATCAACCCGCCCAATCGACCCCAAGTACAAGTCGGGCCTACCCGAAAGGGTTAAAACCCAGGCTGATAGATCGGTTTTTCTCCCGTCTCGCTGTAGCGTACCATTTCGTCTCTGGACATGGGGATAAAGTTACCGCGAATGGCATAGAGGCGGGCATTGTACAACTCAACCTCCAGACGCAGACCCTTCCCTGCAAACTCACTTAAACCCCGACCGTTCTTCCAGCGCGGCGTCCAGTAGAGGTCGTCGCCTATGAAGTTCTCACAATCGTCGAAGCTGTATCCCTCTTGTACGTTCCCACCCACGTCGGTTACCTGCACCCGAGCCTCTTGTGCGGATTGCACGTTGATACGGGCCTCGCCGCCGTTCCAGTAGAGAGCGCGTGTTCCCAACCTGCCGGCACCGACATTCGGCTCGACGTAGAAGAACCCGTCCAGTCGAAGCTTGTGCAACAGAATGGCCCCCAGGTCTTTGCCCGTGCCTGGCCCGGCAACGCGCTGCCTTCCGTTGAAGTCCCAGATATGAAAGCCGTGTTCATAACTCGATGAACTGGAATAGATGCGAATCTGGTCGTCGTCATCCACCAACATATGAATGGGCCGAATGGTGCCGCCACCCAGTTCTCCAGGGGAAGTGTTGGCAATAAAAGGCTTCCGGATTGAACGATTCATATGCCAACCGTTGTAGCTGTAAGCCAGCTGGCAGTCGGTTGTCCCACCCAAGTACTTGTGCAGGTTGTCGGGGTCGACATGGAAGATCCACACCAATCCGACGAACTTTCCTTCATACGGGAAGACAACGCAGGCATAGAGTTCGGCCAAAGGCGTATCCAACGCATCCGTCATCATCACCAGTTCGGGGTTGGTGAAGTGTTTCCAGTCCTTGGTCTCCGAAAACGAAACCCTGAAGGGTTTTCTTTTGGGAGTGGGACGGGCACTGATGATGTAGGTCCCACGTATTTCATTCCAGAATGCCGTGCTGGGTGGATCCGGATTGCCACCGTAGGGACCCTGCCGCCAATTCACACCCTCCTGCTTCGTCCAGGTCAATCCATCCGGGGATGTATACAGTGGTGTCCCAGGGGACGGCTTAGTGTGCCCGCGGGTAATCATGCATTTGATACGTTCATTTGGATCAGCCCGCTCGTCCACATAGCAGTCCATCTGTCCCATATCGTCCATCGGGAACACCTGGTGACCATAGACACGACCGGGCAATGGAGCACGCCGGGTAAGGTCTGGAATCCTCCAGTCAATGCCGTCGTCACT
This sequence comes from Opitutales bacterium, assembly GCA_965218995.1. Classification (GTDB taxonomy): domain Bacteria; phylum Verrucomicrobiota; class Verrucomicrobiia; order Opitutales; family UBA2995; genus JAABVD01. The sequence goes on along the minus strand of CBDCML010000003.1, from coordinate 24,122 downwards.
CTCTGCTAACAGCGGCCACCTGCGATGGGAATACTTGCCGTTGTCATCCGGACGTGTGGACTTGCCGTTGTAGAGCATCCGCCAGATCCCCGACTCATGCCGAAAAATTGTCGGATAACCGGAAGAAGTCCAGAAATGAGGATCCCTAAAGGTTCCCTCCGGTACCAGCTCCGGCTGTCCGATCTGTCGCTTCAGATTTTGCCAGGTATCCAGATAGTAGTCGTCCCAGAAGAGCAAGGTCATCGTATTCGATCCTGAGCGCTGATTACTCCCTAGACCAAAGCTCTGTGCACTTGCCTGGGGTGTACCCGCAAAGCTGGCTCCTGCTGCCCCAACTCCTGCTGCCAAGAACTCCCGCCGGTTAATTTTCATTTTCAATTAAAATATTAACCAAAACACCTATTGATGTCAGACCCGAATGGCGCTTAGTTAAGCGCGTTTGTAGAGGAATATAGTATGGACGCCAGTCGGGGTCATGCCGTAGAAAAGTGATGCCTTCTGCAAGAAAAGGGTCAGGTCTTAAAAACTGTATTCCGTTGTACTCCATACACTTTTACAAGACGACTGACCCTGTAAGGCATAACTTTTTACGTCTTGACCCCTTCCTTCTCCGCGATGATCGAACATTCCAAAAGTCGCTTAACTAAGCGCCATTCATGTCAGACCCAATTCTAAAAGTCAACCCGGCGGATAATATTATCGTTGCTCTCGATGACCTCAAAGCCGGCCAAGTTTTTGCGGTAAATGGCAGTCGAATCGAACTGCAGGAGGATATTCCTTTAAAACACAAATACAGCGAGACTAGTCTGGATATTGGAGATTCCGTCTACATGTACGGGGTCCTTATCGGACATGCCATCAGTGACGATCTTATTCATTGGCGCGATTTGCCCTATTCAATTTATCCAGGACCTGAACGGGCCTGCTTTTCCGGGACTGTATACATCGAAGAAGGTGAGAGGGCCATCGCCATGTATCATGGCACTGAAGTCGGGACTATGGTTGCCACCTCAAGTGATCCTCTCCTGCTCAATTGGGAGAAGGTAACGGGTGGACCGGTTATTCCATATCCAAAACCGGGAGATCCGCCAGTGTGTGACCGCACGAGTGTATCCAGAACGTGGTGACAGTGTTGGCGTTTCTTTGAGAGCGCAGGGTAAGGGTGCCAAGCTGACTTCTCTGGATGCCTGGCAGATGGGAAGTATTTATTGATTAAGATTCGAATCCAATGAGAGCTTTTGTCCTATTGTTAGTGTTCTTCAGTTTTCCCGCGTCTCTTCGAGTATGGCAAGGTACGCGGGTGGGGAGGTGCTCAAATCCATAATCTCATGGTTGAACTAGAAATCCCTCATAGATATGTCTTCGAGGCATACCGTCCGCATTCCTGGGATAGTGCTTGGATTCCGGAGGCGATGGAGTTTACGGTTGCTGAGTGAGTTTTAGTGGTAAAATTTTAGCCCCTGTGAAATTCAAGTTGTTTTTTCCGGTGGTTATTTTGTGTTATGGACTTATTGGTTGCGCAGATAAGGAAGAACCGGCTGACAAGTCTGAAGGTCGTTTGCTCGCTGAGCAGCATTGTACGGCCTGTCATCAACTCACCGATCCAAATTTATTGCCCAAGCAAAGTTGGGAACATTTGCTTACTTACATGGGGTTTTTTCTTGGAGTAATTGATTATAGTTATTTGGAAGGACGTTCCGAGTGGATGGTAGATATTATCGAAAACCGCGAAGAACATGTCCGCACTGCCAGAATGCTTCCTGATCAGCCGGTTTTGTCTGAAGAACAATGGAAAAAATTGAGGGAATACTTTGTTTCCAATGCGCCGGATTCAGCTCTTCCCCAGATGTCCAAACCAAAAGTCGTTGAGGATACTGCATCGTTTTCTGTAAGGCCTACTCAATACCGGCAAAACTCAGCCATTACTTCTCTGGTCTCGATCGACGAAACAAATGGTCTTGTTCTTGTGCATGATAGCGGGGCTCAGCGCCTGACTGTTTTGGATCGTGACCTGGAATTTCATGACAGTCATGAAGCTCCCGGAGTCTTTTTGATCGAATCAGAGTCAAGGAACAACGAACTCTATATGTTAAACATTGGGGATCTATTTGCGTCGGAAATTGGTAAATCGTATGGAGAGGTTCTGTATGCTGAATTGCTGGGAGGCGTATACCTGGGATTGAAGATTTTACTTACGGATCTTCACCGACCCTCTGATTTTTGCTTCGCTGATCTGAACAACGATGGAACGGAGGAACTGCTGGTAAGCAACTTTGGTGATTACACCGGCAATCTTTCGTTGTTTAAACAGGATACAGGAACTGGCGGTTTTCTTGTCGAGCCTCGGATCCTTAGCGCTGAGCCCGGTATTGTTACAAGCGAAGCCCATGATTTTAATGAGGATGGTTGGCTAGATATTGTCGCGCTATTTGGCGCCGGCCGGGAGAATTTGAGCATTTTTATTAACAATGGAGATGACACCTTTTCCAGGAATATTGTTTTCGAATCGCATCCATCTTTTGGATACACAGGGCTAAAATTGCGGGACATGGATAGAGATGGGCGTATGGACCTGATTACTCTCAACGGCGACAACGGTGACTCGGATCCTTACAACACACTAAAGCATGATCAGGGTATCCGCATTTACCTCAATAAGGGGGGCCTGCAATTTGAAGAAGCCTACTTCTATCCTATGTATGGAGCTTACGGTGCGGAAGTGGAAGATTTCGATCTCGATGGCGACCTCGACATAGCAGCCATAGCCTTTTTTCCGGACTTCTATCCCGAAAATCCTGAAAATTTTGTATTTCTCGAACAAACGGACCCACTCACATTCGCACCCAAAACCCATCCGGCGACTTACAAGGGGCGATGGCTTACCATGGATTCAGGCGACTTCGATGGCGATGGCGACAAAGATATCATTATCGGAGCGACTTACTTACCGGTAGGAATGTTGACCATGCCCAAGGAAACTTGGCTGAAGTTGGTGAAAGAGGGGCCTGCTTTACTGGTTTTGGAGAATCAGATAAGGTAAATTCGAGCGATTTAAATATACATCAGCAAAAGCAGTTTACACAAAATTCCTTACACCGCCCTAGGACAGCCCCAAGATTAAAGTTTGAGTCTACCTCAATAACTGAAGGTAGTAGTAATAAACGTATCACGTGGGTTTGAATTTCTATATACAGCTACTTTCCCGTCCGGATTTATAATGACGGGAATAAGACCATCATCGCCAAATAAGTTTCTTATATTCAGCTGGACCTTCATATCAATCTTGTTAGTCAGAGGCCGTTTATAGCTAAACCACATATCGCCATTCCATTCAGCTGGGCCAAACAATGGCCTATCAAGCAACGGCACGACACCAAGTACGAGATCTGGAACCTGTTCGTAACCTGCAGCTACCTTTGATTGATAACGGTATGCGCCGCCGACTCCAAAGCCTTTTAAAGCGCCCTCTGTAAAATTATAATTAGTAGCGAAGTTTACTCTCCATTCTCGTTGCTCTAAAGACACTTTTCCATCCTGAAGTTGCGCCTTGGCTATGGGGGTCAAAGTGGCACCAAATCTACCCCCGGCACTTGCATCCGCATCATTGTCTGGAGCATCTTGGTGACCCCAAAGGCCCTCCCTCATTAAGCCTTCTACAACCTCTTGAGCTACTTCACTTAAAATCGGCGCCGTGTTAGCTGTAATAGTTTCTTGCTGAGCAACATTTAATGAGACCCGCCAGTTGCTTGTCAGGTTGCCGACTAATTCAACCTCAGTACCTTCAGAAGTGAACGATCTTGTTGCAATTCCACCAAGTATTGGGTCAAATTGGTATTCACCATCAACGATACGCCTGTTAAGAGGTTCTTCAATATCTCGTGGAAGATAATTTGATATGGCAGTAAAGAGTTCATCGTAGCTATTGAAACGTTTAGCATCCGGAAAGCGATTGCGCTCGTCATACATTTGGGCTAATGCATCTTCCCACGTGTTCCCATCGTCCCGGTATGAAGCCCATCTGCGTGCGAGAGTCGGATTTAAAATTCCGTCAATAGCGCCGCCTAACTCGGCGTCTATATATTCGCTACTCATCTCATACTTGCTTATTCTCAAAGATACTGCTCCATCGAGGAATTCCATGCCAATACCAATTTCCTCGGTCGTGCCTGTAGGCGAAGGAAGAACATTGCGCCTCACATCACGGCGAGTTGCAGCAGGCGAAAAGTTCTCGGACTCATTATAATGGACGCTGAATCTCGTTGACCCAAGCTCCCAAGGAGCGTGAAACACAAGGCTTTTAGTCAATGTGTTGCCTTCGGTTATCTCAGAGGTATCAGCCAACATCTCTTGTTCAGGAAGTGGCTCACCATCATCGTCTAAACCAGTACTCGCTTGTCCAGTATTAACTGATTTATCTGTCCTCCATCCTATAAGGCCTACAATATTGTTATTCCACCACCTGCTTTGCCAACTAAGAGCTTCCGAGGTAATAACCTGTTCGTTTCTGAATGAGTTCATATGCTGCTTATGCGCTGGAAAAGTATCATAGTATAATGGATCGCCTGTACCTGGGACATAGGTTGTTAGATCCTCTGGCATATTTAATCCATTCGGATTATAATATGGTCTGGGGTGATCATTCCAACCTAAGAAGTAACTTTTACCCTCTACTGTTGGGAGTTCTGCATCTACCCAATTGTCTAGTTTGATATCACTTAATTGGGAATTCAAAAGAGAAGGAGTCAAATAGTTATAGAGCACTATTTGCTTTCTACTATGGGAATTGTGTCCAGAGAATATATTATTAACTGTACCATCCTCTCGCCCTTTGCCGATTGCAGAACCGTCAGCCCAAAACCACCTATGATTTCTATCCAGCCTATCAATGGTTTGCTTATTATATAGCCCGGTAAACACATGTTTGCCCAGCCAGCCAAGAAAACCCTCTTGGTCAGTGAAATCCAATTCATAAAAAGCGGTAGCTCTTGTGGCCTCTCTCGCCGTTGAAACATATAATGGTCTCAAATAACCCCAAAGAAGAACCTTCCCGAGGTTTGGGTTAGGCTGATCGTTGGTCAAATGTGAAGAAGTATCCACCCGTAATTCATTATCGAATGTAAACAAACTGTCTCTCTCATACATTTGTTCGTCATACGATACTTCGAATCCCCCTTTGCCGTTAAAAAGGGTTTGTTCCAATGTAAAAGTTTTAGCATCAAAGTCGTGCTCTAAATGGTCTGAATTACCCGAGATTAAAATCCTTTCATTATCCATCATCGACTGTGGAACGCGTGGAGCAGTAAATCCACCCCCTTGCGTCACAGCCCGGGACATAGGAGTATTAAATGTTCCACGGTGAACCTCCTCATAAATTCTATCATAAATAAGTCGGGCATGTACTCCCTGAATTTCAGGTCTCCCTGGGATTCCAGTTGAAGGAATTACTTGATCAGGATCACCCCAAGTAAGGGGGATATTCACCCAAGCAGAATTTTGAGAAGGAAATCCGTGATTACCAGTTCCTACTCCCGGAAGTGTGTTTATTACTTTTCTGGGAGAGAATAAACCATCTTCATCATGGGAGTTATCCACGTATCCCGGAAGAGCCTGCCCTGAGTCAGGATGGAAGATCAACGGCTCCCTACTTCGATCAATAGTGATTCCGAACCAGTCGCTTACTCCATCTTGCGTAGGAACAACTTTGGGAGGCGTTCCGGCGATCATACCTTCCTCGTAATTTCCCCTTAGAACAGTTTTTCCAAAGAAGTCCGATGCTTCGTTTTCAAATAAAACAGCCTCGAATGAAGCATGAATGCGTTCGTCTGTTTCGTAAGCAGGTCTTTGCTTGAATTGTATTTCTTCGTTTAGCCCCACAACTCTGACAGCCAAGCGATCCTTTACTAAAACTTGATTTATATCTATAGTTTGCCGATTGCCTCCACGTTCTCCAAATCGAAGGCCAATTGATCCGAAATTATCTCCAATGGTTGCGTATTTCACCGAGTTATCTATGACCCCTCCTACACTACCCACGCCGAATAATAGTGAGTTAGGCCCTCGATTTATGGTAATTCTACTGGTGTTATAGGAATCAAAAGGTATATCTGTCAGGAAATATCCTCTCGTTAGGGAAGCTGGAGCCATTCCACGAATCCTTTGCCCGTTAACTGTTGGATTACTTCTAACACCTGTTCTAGTAACCTGGCCGTTGCCATCGACATCATCCACGCCACCTGCGAAATTTCCCTGTTCACCAGCAGAGACCTCCGTATTCAGGCCATAAGAAAGCACAGTAGAGGCGTCCACAGCGCCTGTGTCTTCTAAAAACTCTTCCGTTATGACTGAGATTGCCGCGCCGAGGTCTCTCAAGGGAGTTTTTATCCGGGTTCCTGCAAGCGTTGATAGAGCTTGATAGCCCTGATCTGCATCCTCTTGGATAGTGAATGGTGAAAGTTCAAATATACTTTCGCTTTCCGATTCTTCACCATCTTCCTGAGCTTGGATAGCAAAGGGAGTTAAAAGACCTAAAAAGATCGATAATTTGGTAAGGGTGTTATTTTTCATTTGAGTCGTTAATTTATAAGTTACGTTTCGTAAATAGCGGTGGGATGGAAATTCCGGAGTAGTATCGCAATAAAGATTCCCGCCGCAAGCGGAGTAAGATTCCCGCCTAATTTGAGGGTAGGCTACTTAGAGTCTATCCCAGAAACCGGGATTTTTAAACGAGTAGGAAAACGAGCAGCATTTGCAGGACCAAAATTTTCTCAGTTGCGCTCGATTCGAGCCTTGCTGCGGCTTTCAAACTCACCCGGATTCAAATTATTGAGCCTGATGCCGGATTTCGGGCATGCGGCGGCCTTGCCACTGCTGGCGCCTTCTGTTTTGATCAGCGCGTGGGACGGCGCCGAAGGCTCAAGCCGCCTTAGCTTGAGCTTCGACCCTCTCTTTTCTGACTTTTCGACTGATCCAGGCGAGGTTGTGGGCGAGCACGCTCCACCCCACTGCGAGCCTGCGGTGTTTTAAGCCTTTGGCGCGCCAGACACGTCCGCCGCCGTGGTTTTTCACAATGGCAATGCGCGCCTCGGTGCTGGCCCGGCGGGTTTGCCAGCGGTAAAAATCAGGCTCCTTGAGGCGGGCTTCCAATGCGACCGGACTTTTCGGACAAATGTGGCTGCTCACCCTCACCCGCTGCAATGCCTTACGTGTAGCTGCCCCATCGAAGCCCCGGTCGGCCACGGCCCACTCCAGGTCTTGTTGCCTTTTGAGGGACTGTTGGCGCTGCACGCTTTCGATTAATTTATCTCCCTCCCAAGGAGCGGTTTTGCCGTAGAGCATATAATCAATGATCATTGCGCCGGGACTCTCGGCCATAAACAGTTCGTTGCCGAACTCGGTCTGCGCGCCCGCCTTGCCCCGCACGATTACAGTGATATCTCTTTCGTAGACACTGAGGATCTTCTTGTGGTTTTTGACCAGACGTCCGCCGATGATGCGTTCGTGGGCTTGCTCAATTACTTGGGGCAGCAAGGCGAGTTGTTCATCAATACGCCTGATGACTTGTTCGGCGCGGGCTCGGCTAAAACGGGTTTGCCTGAAACGGGCCTCCAGCAGATTGCGGTGTCGCAGGGCGTGAGCGCCGACCCGTTTGAGTAATCGTTTCATCTTGCGCAAGATCTTCTTGCGAGCCTTCGCCGCTCCCTTCTTGCGGTAAGTATGCGTCATCTCGATACAGAGCTTGTTCATGCGCCTCAGCAGGCGATCCGGTGAATCGGGCATCCGATGCAACAGGGATTCAGCCCGAATCAGTTTCACCGCTTTGAGCAAGGTGCGCGTCACGTCACCCAAAAGCGCCCAATCGACCGGAAAGTGAATGTTTGCCTCCAGACAGGTCGAATCGACCAGGCAAACCGAAAGATCCTCCGCCTGCTCCACTCCCAGTTGCCAGCAATTGCTCTGATCGCCCGCGAGCTCAACCAACCGTGTGTTGAACCCGCGCAACTGTTCATCGGTGAACAACTTCGAGGCGCGGTGCAGCGTACTCTTCGAGGTCCACCTCACCCCAACCAGACTGCGGCATCCGCAAAAATCGGTCAAAAGATCACTGCTGGCCAACGTCATGGAAAAAGCTTCAAAGCCTGGAAGACCCAGCAAATGACGCAGCAACTCCACCCGTAGCGAGTAAAGCGCAAACTGCGCTTTCCTGTTGCGCACAGCGCCCGAGGCGCCCGGCGGCAACTGCGACAAACCGAAGCGGATGGCCATTTCTTCCAACCCACCTTGGGTCAGATTATCATCGAGTTGCCGCAAATCCTCCACCAGACGGTCATAATCACGATTGCGCAAAACCGGGGTTAAAGCTGGACGAAGAAAACTTTGAAAGGTTACCGTATCAGCAGAATTGGGTTCTATTAATTCGTTCATACCAAATTATAGAAGCTCTATTCAGGGCGAATCGAGGATTTTCACCTCCTTTCGCCCGACTTTTTCTTAGCCTAATCCCTTGCCCGTCAGTGGCTTAAACCTCCTGGGATAGGCTCTACTTAGATTTCATTTTGCAAGTATTTTTTGGCAGAAGTCGAAAAACTTTGCCCGATTGACCTGACCTCCGAAACTGGGCCGACCTACATTTGCAGTTCGATGACTCTGTGGAATCTAACGAAGCCCAACTACGCGATGATCTCGCGCCAGACCTTTCCGTGTACGTCGGTAAGGCGAAGATTTCTACCTCCATGCTGAAAGGTCAATCGCTCGTGATCCACTCCGAGCAAGTGGAGGACGGTGGCCCAAAGTTCGTAAATATTGGATATCTTGTCGACCGCTCGATAGCCGAATTCGTCCGTGGCCCCATAGATCGTCCCGCCTTTGACGCCGCCGCCTGCGAACCATGCGCTGAAGCCTTGGGGGTTGTGGTCGCGCCCGACATCCGCGGAAAAGCTGGCTTGGGAAAACGGATTGCGACCAAACTCTCCGGTAAACACGATCAAGGTTTGATCCAGGAGGCCGCGTTGCTTCAAATCTTTGATGAGAGCGGCGATCGGCTGGTCGACTTGGGCAGCCATGGTACCGTGTCCCTTTTCGATATCTCCATGCTGATCCCACGGATTTCCGCCTCCACCCCCGCCAATTTCATTTCCTTCAGCAAAGCAGGGTAGCTCGACGAAACGAACGCCGCGCTCCACGAGGCGTCGCGCCATCAAGCATTGACGGGCGTATTCGTCTTTATGCTCAACGCTATCGTTGACGCCGTACATTTCTAAAGTGGCTCCGGATTCCTTGGAAATATCGGTGAGTTCGGGGACGGCTTCCTGCATTAGGTAAGCGGTTTCGGCATTGGCGATGGAGTCTATTACGGCATCTTTTGCGGCTACTCGATTGGCAAACGAATTGTCGAGACTGCTGATTATATCCAGCGCCTTCCGCTGTTCGTGTTTCAGGAGGGAAGGCTGAATATTGGGAATAGCCCTGTTTCCTATAATATTAAAAGTAGAACCTTGAGTCGTGGAGGGGAGAAATGCGTTGCCGAATAAGCTTACTCCGCCAAGGGGCGCTCCCGCGTTTTTCGACTGAAGCACAATGTATCCGGGCAGATTCGGATTATCCGTTCCCAATCCATAGTTTACCCAAGCCCCCGCGCTCGGGTATTCGAGAAACGGAAATCCCGTGTGCATGAAATAGTTGCCTTGAGCGTGTTCGCTGAACTTGGCGGTCAGACTGCGAACGATTGCGAGATCGTCCACCCGTTCCGCTATACGGGGAAAGAGATTTGTCATCTCGATACCGGATTCGCCGTAGGGCTTGTGGTCCCAAAACGAACCGAGAATATTCCCTACATCGTCAAAATGAGTTCGGTCGACATCCACTGGCATTGGCTTTCCATGCAGTTCCCTCAACAAGGGCTTGGGATCGAAGGAGTCCACCTGCGATACGCCGCCAGACATGTAGAGAAAAATGACCGATTTCGTCTTCGGGGCGTGGTGCAGTTGAGGCAAATAGCTCGTTTTGGCTGAAACGGAATTGACGAGACTGGAAAGCGTCAAGGCGCCGACGCCCTTTGATGTCAGATTCAGGAATTCGCGTCGGCTGTATTGACTAATATACATAGATGAACTCTTTCGAATTCAGCAATGCGAATGCAATGCTTTTTAAAACGGTATCTGAACTATCGATACTGCTGTAGTATTCTATGAAACGCCCCTTTTCCTCATCGGTAGGGGCTCGTGCGTAGGCATCCATGTAAAGGGAGTGAATTTTGGCCTGGATGGAACCTGCCGCATGCTTTCCCTCAATCTTTTTCGCCCATAGCTCTGCCGTTTCGTGCACAAATTCCCCGTTCATCATACTCAGAGCTTGCGCGGGAACATTGGTGCTGTCGCGGTTGCTGACCGTCGTGGTAGGGATGGGCAAATTAAATGTGGAGAGAAACGGATTGAGATCGTTACGCGCAGTTTCCGCGTAGACGCCGCGTTCAAAATCGTCCCGGGCCATGCTGTTAACGGAGTCCATAATCGCTTCCGCGTCTAGCCGGCGAGGGGTGTAGTGGGACAGGTATTCGTTGTCGGGATCCCGATCCTTAATATCGATTGGGGCGGAGCTGCTTGAGCGAAATGTCCGACTCAGAACCATTTGCCGGAGAGCGGTTTTTATAGACCAGCCTTGATTCTCAAACTCTAGAGCAAGAAAGTCTAGTAGTTCCGGATGCGCGGGTTTCTTGCCAAGCCGGCCGAAATTATCCGTTGTGGGGACGATTCCGCGACCGAAGACGTAGTTCCAAAGGCGATTTACGAGAACGCGGGACTTCAAAGTGTTAACCTCGCCCACGATGTCCGCGGCTAATTTCAATCGCCCCGAATTCCGTTTGCTGTAGGCTTCGTCGCTAAACACTTCCAAGAATTGCCTCGCGACGATGTCGGCCTCCTTTTTATACTCGCCGCGCACCAGCAAGGGTTGATCGACTATGTCGCCCTCCAAGATGGCCGGAGCCCGGGTCGGAAACGGAATCGCGTTTTCCAAAGCGCGGTATTCCGCGAACAGCGGCGCGAGCTGCCCTGGGAGCGTTTCATAGAAATTGGGAAGAAGATTGAATCGGACAAAAGCGCTGAGAAATTCCGCTTGAGCGTCGCTAATTCTCGATTTCCTCCAAGCGACAATCGATTCCTCGAGCGCCTTTTTGTAGGCAGCGAGTAGCGATACCCAGTCGGTAACGTCCTCCGCATTTTCGATAACGGTGAACAAAGGCGCCCCCATCTCCTTCACCTCGATGTCTCCTCCGATTACCTCGGTAACGCCAAACCAAGATCGGCCCTCTTTCGATTTCGTCGGCTTGTCTCCGACGGTCGAGATCTGGTAGTGCACTTGTTCTTCGTTCCAAAATTTGTACTTGGCCAGCGGGAACCATTGCATGAATCCCGTGTTGGCGGTTTCATAGGGGTGCAAACCTTGCTCTAAAGGATAGTTACGCGCCGACATGCGAATCGCCCCGTCAAACCCTGCGGCCCGCATGAAGCTCTTCTCGCCATCTGCCGTATGATTGGGCGAAGCCAAGGTCCCGTTGTGCTTGTCTGAAAATAAATGGCTATACACGCCTTTTGGATAGATTCCGGAAATCGCGGAAAATCCTTCTCCGGATACGGCAAATGAGCCAGCCGGACTGACCTTGGGTCCCAGGCCGTTTCCTTCCTGATACCAGGCATCCAAAGTTTTTTGATCACGAAGATCCGCATAGAAGGTAGCATTCTTTTTCGCGCTTTCGTACGCTTCGGATTCCTTGGCGTGATTCGCGATCTGCTGGTTCCATGCCGCCCTTATTTCGGCGGCCGGTTTGTCTAGCCATTCCTTAATTGGATAGAACGGATGGTACTCGCCAACCGCATTCATCTCCTGTTTTCGCCGAAGCTGGTTAAGCAGGTCAGGATCGGTTGGGAGCTCTAGTTTTCGCTCATCGGGATCTTTCTCCAGATCCTCGAATAACGCTTTTTCCTCTTCCGTTTCGGGAAAGGAAAAGGAAGCCAGTTTTTCAACCGCAGCATCGGTATGTTTCAGCCAGTAGTCCGACATGCCTTTGCGGATTTTCGGCTTCAATTTTAGAAGCTCCCGTTTATTGGTGGCCTGTTTCTCTGCCGCGTCGACATTGCGCGTACCGGGACGATTGCTGATCATGATGCCATAGAACCGGTAGAAGTCCTTTTGGCTGATTGGATCGAACTTGTGATTGTGGCAACGGGCGCAGGATACGGTTATGCCGAGCATCGCTTTCGAAATGACGTCGATCTGATTCTCGGTATAGGTTATCTGTTCTTGATAGGCATCTGTAACGCCAAATCCATGAGGCACCATCCTAAAGTGGGCAGGCCCGATAGCAGACTCGTTAAGTTCCAGCTCCTCGTTAATGCGGGGCCTTTTCATCAAGTCGCCGGCAATATGCTCCCTCAGCAATTGATTGTAAGGCACATCTTGGTTGAGGGCTCGAATGATATAGTCGCGATATATGCCTGCGTATGGAATCTCGGGATCTACCTCGCTTCCGTGAGTCTCCGCGAAGCGATACCAGTCCATCCAGTGCCGACCCCATCGTTCGCCATAGGCCTTTGACGCGAGAAGCCTGTCAATCATAGCTCCATAGGCCTCCTCCGACGGGTCGCTAACGAATTTCTCGACCACTTCCGCTTTGGGAGGCAGCCCGGTGAGAATCAGGTGCGCCCTTCGGGCGAGGACTTCAGGCGCGGCTAAGCCCTGCGGCTGCAGGCCTTTTTCCATGAGGGCGCTGTAGATATATCGATCTATGGGATTCTCGCTCCATTCTTCGTTCGAAACTCTGGGAAAGGGGGACTTCTTGGGAGGCTGGAATGACCACCATTTGCTCCGTTTTTCCAATAGCGCCGGCCAAGGAACCGCATTGTCCAAATCGAGTTGCGTGGGTTTTTTATCCCGGGGATCAGGGGCGCCCATCTTCACCCATTCCTCAAAATCGCGAATCACGCTATCGTCTAGCTTGGGGCCGTTTTCCGGCATTTCGAGATCGTCTTCATGGCGAATCGCCCAGATCAATGCGCTATCTTCCGGTTTTCCAGGAACAACAACCTCCCCCGCGTCGCTCCCTGCCAGCAAGGCGTCTCGATAGTCAAGCGCCAAACCAGCCTTCGTTTTATTAACGCTATTGTGGCATTCGTAGCAGCTTTCGGCAAGTACAGGGCGAATTTTGCTCTCGAAAAATTCGACGTGTTCCGGTGGAAGTTCTAATGCGGAAACGCGCCAGGTGGAGATTGCCACGAGAAGAACCTTCGCGACTGATAACTGATAACTGATAGGAATTTGCTTTTTAGCGGCGAAGCCGCAGAGGTGGGGGTTATAGGGGGAGGAGAAAAAACCGGGAGCATTGATAAGAAGATTTTATTATTTTTGCAGTGTAACAGCCCTACATTTCGATGTGACTGCTTATTGAGCCTTAAAACACCCTGAAAGTCAATCTTACTGATACTGATAGGAGATGGGTGTCCACCATTGATGGCTAGCAAGTAGCGTATATTGTTTTTAAAGCAGCGGGGTCTTTATTACTGCCTATCTCAAGAAACTTCAATTCGTAGCGCTTCTCTATCTCAAGACACACGTCCCGAACCTTCTCATCGACTATCCTATCCAACACCGCCCGGCGGTACTTAGCCGGAAACACCAAATGGTACAATAGAATGCTAACATTGTGACTTTTGTGAATATACACACTCATCAACACAGTCTCGCCGCAAGCCTCTAAACACCGTTAGAGGTGGCCCTTCGATCGGTTTGTTGATAGGCATTTCCTCCTCCATTCCAAGTTAGATTGAAAATCCCCCCTTCATTTTGTTTTCGGGATTGTAGCAGATAAATGTAAGTCAGTTAGCTGCTGGATAACGTAATCCGAAGTTTGCCTTTCAATCCATCTATCCGCAGCAGAACGCGAAACCTCTTCATCTTCTCAGCGCGCTTCTCAAAGGATGTCGAAGAAGCATCGAGTTCTATGTTGTAGGTTTCAAATCTTCCAGTTGGAAGAGCCTTTGAAGTGCCCACCTCTTTCAGAGATAGTTGGCACTGTCTTATTGTGCCTTCCAGTTCATAATCCAATGAGACAGTCTCACATACAGCATTCGAAGCCAGCCAAACGAAAGAATCGCCTTTTGTCTCCACTTCCACAGATTCTATTTCAAGCGTCTCATCTACCTCGGATAGCTTCACCTTGCTCGGCAGTTGGACAAGGTGCCATTCGGACAAAATATCAATGCCTCTGTCTCCTATCTCGCCAATCTCTTTCAGCTTACCATCCAACGACGCTCTCAGAGCCTCCGTCAAACCATGCCCCAGTTTTCGCCAATCGTCTGGTTCCAGGACTTTCCCACTCATGCCCTCGCCGCGATGGTAAGCGGTCTCGAGGATAAAGGACAAAGCTCCATAGGCTCTATAGAAGAATGTCGTGTTGGTCATGTCATAGTTAGCATTTGTCCAATTCATGGCTGCGGGCCTGGCGCGCCTTAAGAATTCGCTGAACCTTGCAGGACAGCTTTCAGGGGAGAATTCTTCCAGCGTCGCTGCAAATTTACAACATTCCCTCCACTCATCCTCGCTGATTATGGAAAGCTTTGGCGGGACAAGATAAACTGGGCCTCCCGGCGTCGGAGCATGGAGATCAAACGAGTAATCAACCCTACCAGAGCTTTTTGAACGGACTGCTTTGAGTATAGCATCAATTTCAGGTCTGATGGGATCTAAACAGTAGTCGCGATTAAAATCCCGGGGTTCTCTATTCTTTCCATAGTACCCAAGCCAAACGCCATCGGTGTCCACAAAAGGGACAAAATAGAAGTCAGCCTTTTGCAGAATCTTTGGATCGGCTAAGATATTCCTTACGATACCTTCAAGCACGAAAGATCCGGTAACTTCACCAGAGTGTACTCGGGCTGTAAACCATACTTGCTTTTTACCTTTTCCCCTTTTGTCGGATATTTCCAGCAGTTTACAGGGCCTTCCACCTTCACTCTTTGTCAACGTTGAAATCCGCACAAACTCGCTATCCTGGATAGACGAGAAGAACGCATCTAATTCCGTCGGACCATAAGGATAACAGTAATAGACATGCACTTCGTCCGATTCGCAAGGGACGTCAAAGACAAATCTGTTATGTTCTGGCTGATATTCGCATGCCGATGCCTGAATGCGCTTGAACGGTTCATTATCAAAAGCTCTGTAGACAGGTACAGCAGCGCCGAGGGAACCACTGCCAAGCGCTTCATTGGTTCGCTCCCAAATGCAGGTAATTTTTTTACCTTTGGCTCCATTTATGCGAAAACCGAACCACATGGACTGCGGACTTCCCCGCTTTTGCGCAGCAAAGTGAACTACATCTCCCTCAATTCTTATATCCTCGGCATTCCCCATCGGAAGGTTATTGTCCACATTCACCGCATACGCCTCTTCCCTACTTGATAAAGCAATCCCCGCTATGAGGATTATGAACAGCGTTACTGCCTTCATTCCCGGAGATTTACTGATAGGAAATTGCATTTTAGCGGCGCAGCCGCCAAGATGGGGGTTTAACAGGCAAAGCACTTTTCACTGAGAATGGGCTTCACTTTAAGGGTAAAATAACGATCCGCCTCCGTAAATCCACCTACAAGCCCGGCAGCGGGTAACAGCAGTAACGGTGAAAAATAAGGGTCTTCTAGTCAAAGCAATTATTAGGGGAAGACGGTGAAACTATAATTAGAACGAGAATGTATTGGTGACAAACCAGAGTTGCTCGTTCGGAATCCGAATGATGGCGATGTCGCCGTTGAGCCGATCTGAAGCAATGATGGGTTTATCCGGATTGGGTTGAATGTTTCCATCCTTTGAGAGGGGTATCGCCGCTGAAGTCGTAGGAGGTGATCAGATTGGCTCTCCACCTCCGCAGTTCCGGAACGGCAGTGCCTTCTTTAGCCAGAAAGGCGTTGAGGGGGGCGATGACCCGATTGTTCCAGCGTCTCTGGGAGCCGGCTGTCGCCCCAAAGGTGATGGAATCCCGAAGACCGAAAAAGCCCGATTGCGCCCATTGCGCATTCATGTAGTCCACCAGTCTTTTCTGCTCGGGAGCGCCATTAGAGGCAGCGGCCTCCATCTTGCCGAGGTTCAACCTTAAACGCCAATTGTCCGTCGGGTTGGCCACCAGGTCGACTTCGAAACCCTCTGTAAGAACGTCGCTTGTGGCGATTATTCCCGGTACGGAGTTTCGTTCGAATTCTAAGACTCCTCCCACATTGGCGACTCGGAAGTTTTGGACCGCTTGAACTTCGGGCGGCATAAGATTGATGATCGCCTGAAGCATATCATCATAGGAATTGATATGCGAAATGGGATCCTCCCCTGGCGCGGGGGCATCGGGATTTCCTGCTTCACCCAGGAGCATGAAAGAAAAGTTAACCGGACAGGCGAAATAGGTAACTCAAAAGATCGATCAGCTCGCTTCGAGACAGGCTCTGAGAGGTTGAGGGCATCAAGCTACCTAAGGTCTCCGTAGAAGCGATGTCCTGTTGTGGGATCGCTTGAATTTGGCCGGTAGAAAAATCACGCAAGAGAAGATTCGCTTTCTTTCGGCTTGGTTGAATGTAACCCTGAAATACCCGCTTATCTTTCATTGTCACGCGGGTTAGTGCGAAGCCTGCCTTGACCTGACGACCGGGCCAGAGAACTTCAGTTACAATTCCATCAAAAGGCGTTCCACTTCCAACTGCGGTTAGATCCGGACCAATCTGTCCTCCCTGTTCACCGACCTGATGACAAGCCATACATCCGGTGCGTGAGGATTCAAAGAGCATTCGTCCTTGGGTCATGTCACGGCCGGGATGACGATAGAAATCGTCTTGATGACAGGTGATCGGATTGTACCAATCAACGACATAGCTACTCCCGCTTAATGCACGAATAAAGGAGCCGACGGGCTCCTCTTGATCTGGTGCCACAAATTGAAGGCCACGTTGTGCAGCCAATTGTTCAATGGCGAGTGTGTACTCCTTTAATGAACCGACCGGCATTCCTTCCCATTCGAAAGGTGAAGGACCCAATAGAAGGACTTTTCTTCCATGGGAAGAAAAGGAATCAATC
This sequence comes from Opitutales bacterium, assembly GCA_965218995.1. Classification (GTDB taxonomy): domain Bacteria; phylum Verrucomicrobiota; class Verrucomicrobiia; order Opitutales; family UBA2995; genus JAABVD01. The sequence continues at coordinate 7,019 of CBDCML010000003.1, read as the reverse complement.
AATTTGCCATAGGCTTCAATGAACGCGGGCAACCTTTCTCCACCTTCCAATGACTCGATTTTCCCAAACTGCGCGATCACGACAGTCGCACCGACCCTTTTGAGTTGCGAATTCCAATTTCCAAAAGCTTCTTCCCTCCAGCGCTCACCGACGGTGCTTTGAAAATAAACGGTATCCCCATCCCATGCCAAGTCCCGGAACTTGGGCGATGCCTCCAGTGAATGATGGGTCAATGCGGCTTCTAACCGACCCTCACTCTGCATGCGGACCATATCCGTCCCCCCAGCAAAAGCGACCACATCGCCTTCTCGTAGTTTCAGGGGACTGGCACTTAAAGCGAATGAAAATATTAGGAGCAGAAATACTGGCTGGCCTACTTTCATCCTTTTGCCTTCAACCTTCATCCTTTAAACCTCCACCCAGCTTCCGCTTCGCGAGGATTCTAAAGCGGCATCGGTAAGGCATTGAACACGCCATCCATCGTATAGGTTGGGAACGTCCAGATCTTCTTGCGATTTACCGTTCATCACCTCCCGGAGGGCGGGGATCACCCACTGTTTAAAACGGTTGCCAATATTAAAACCGCCAGTTGGGCCGGTTCCGACCACTTCAATGGTATCGTCCGGATGGGACATGGTTATTTTACCATGAAAACGATCCACCGCGATTGAACAATGCGCGCCATGGAGCTCAAGTTCCGGTACCAGTCCACGTCGCAAAAAAGTAGCATGCGAAAGGAGCAAAGTACCGACCGCACCGCCTTCAAACTCACAGGCGATATTTGCGTAATCCACCGTTTCGCCTTTCCGGGAAGCTTGTCCTGACATTTCCTTTTCTACCAATTCAAGGGCCTCAGTAAGATTGATATTCCCTGCATCCCATTTTTCGGGTGTAATGGTATCTGCATGAGCCAATACCCGAACCGCATCCTGACCGAGAATCCAACGAACCGTATCGTAAGCGTGCGAACCCACATCGGCAATAGTGCCAGCGGAGGAGAGCTTCGGATTGTCACGCCAGGTTAAACCCATTCCAGCGGGGCGGGGGTTGTGCCAACGATATACCACCGATTTAATTTCGCCGAGCACACCGCTATCGACCAGCTCTTTGGTATTTACAAAGATCGGAGACCACCGAGTCCACAGCGGCACAAAATTGGCAAGGGTTTCCTGCTGTAGATATGCATCCAGCATTTCCTTGGCCTCCTCTTTATTCATGCCAACAGGTTTTTCGCAAAACAGATGCTTGCCTGCCCTTGCCGCAGCCATCACCGCCTCGTGATGCAGAGCATCGGGTGTGCAAACCAGTAGATAATCAACGTCCGGGTGTTCCACCACGTCGCGCCAATTATCGGTTGCCAGTTCGGCCTGATCCAGGTCTGCAGCCTCAGCCAGAAGGTCCTTTCGACGAGCACAAAGGGCAACAATACGTACTCCTTCACACTCACGCAATTCCGCCCGGTAAGAATTGCCGATATATCCGGTAGCTCCGAGTACTCCTACGCCGATGGTTGGTAGTTCATTCGCCACGAAGTCCATGTTTTAGGAGTTAAGTTTTGAAGGCAACCTTCATTGTAAATCAATCCTACTACTCAGAGCGGAAAAGCGAGACTCGCATTAAGACTTTTTTTGCACGACTATTCAGACACAGTGACAAACCATCCACTCAGTACCCGGGCTCGCATTACAATGCTAGTAGTCGCCCTTATTGGCTGGTTCTTTGGGGGAGTTCAAATCGGGATTACCAACTTGGGACGTCCAGCCACCATCGGTTTGATTAACGAATCGGGCTGGTCGGTTGGGTTGGGTGAGGATGCGATCGAGCAACTTATCAACAGCTGGGCAGCCTATTTACAGGTCGCCTTCTTGTTTGGTGCTGCTGCCGGTGGTTTCCTTTTTGGTCGGCTCGGTGACTCTATCGGTCGAACTCGAGCGCTTGGAATTTCCATCATCTGGTTTTCGGTGTTCACAGCTCTGTCCTATTTTGCAGCAAATCCATTACATTTGATTGTTCTGCGCTTTGTGGCCTGTCTCGGTGTTGGTGGTTGTTGGCCAAATGGCGTGGCCCTGGTTTCGGAATCCTGGTCGAAAATCGCGCGACCGGTTATGGCCAGTATGATTGGTATGGCTGGGAACGTGGGAATTTTCGTATTGGCAACTCTACTTGCTCATTTTCCGGCAACGTCTGAATCTTATCGCTGGGTTTTCCTTGTCGGAGCTTCGGTACTGCCGGTTGGTCTACTGATATTGGTATTTGTTCGCGAGTCACCCGCTTGGCTGGCCGATCGTAAAGCGGGAGAGAAAACCGTTAGTGCAGATTCAGCACCTAAGATTTCCGTGTTTCGCAAGCCCTACCTGGGGGTCACACTTGTCGGGATCGCTTTGGCTACCGTACCGCTATTTGGTGGCTGGGGTAGCTTCCTTTGGATTGTATTTTGGGCCGGGCAACTTGGGGAAGAGCTGGGATTGCCAGAACTCAAAGCAGAGATCGTACAGGTCCGTTCCATTGCCAGCATTGTGGGAGCGGACTCGCTGCAGTTATTGCTGTTAGAATTGGTCGGCGGACCTGTTATTTCCTCGCTTCACTCGGGGCACTGTTTCTTTCGCAATACATCTTTTGGTTCACAATACCCATCGATAAGGACTTTTTGATATGGGTATTTCTTTGGGGATTGTGTAATGGCCTCTATTTTGGATGGTTGCCTTTCTTCCTTCCGGAATTGTTTGAGACTCGGGTTCGAGCTACGGGGGCTGGAGTGAGTTTTAATTTCGGGCGCATCTTAACCGCAGTTACCATTTCTCTTACGCCAACTCTCACTTACTATTTCAAAAGTGATTATGCACAAATTGGTCGTGTAACCAGCTTGATTTTTATAGTTGGTATGGTTGCCATTCTTTTTGCGCCCGATACCCAAAAACGCAAATTGGTTGTTCAATGAAACGGATTCATTTCAAGTTATCTCAGGGAGAAGACGATTATCTTATTGCGGCCAGTCGTATTCACGAAGCGGTGACAGTCGACATTGATAAAGACCCCGACGCAATCGTCACGGATGATAGTCAGTTTTGCTTTGAGGGGAAACCGGTTCTTCTTGTCAACGAATCGCCCCTGCACGATGAGCCTTGGTTATTCCCTGCGCTGCCCTGGCGTTTTGCGCCCGACGTGCAGGCCATCGCCAACAGTCTACGTGCGGGAAAACTTGGAAAACCTGGATTGTTTCGCATGCACGACTGGGCGCCGACCAATATCGATAGAAAAAATATTCATAAGATTGGGGCAGTCGATCTTTCACGGTGGCTATTTGAAGAAGATCCCAACTCGGTCTACGGGACTTGCTCAAGTTCAGGGGAGTGCTCCCTCATTCATCTGGGATTTCCTGGAGGGGGCATGGCGATATTGGACTTTACCGATTCGCTTCCAGCAGGTGAAGGTTACCGATCCCTTTGCCTGATTGGTTTAAAAGGAGCGGCCTATGCGGATGACCATCGCAACCGAAACCTGTTCTTTGCCGGAGGAGCGCCCGAGGCTTCGCCTCCAGATTTTGAGCGCTCGTTTATTCAACCCATGTTGGAGGACTTCGTCGTGCGAGTTCAGAAAGGAGAACCTTCCAGTAAGTCTAACCAGGACTATCGAAATGCACAGGAAATTGTCTCCATCGCCTCGGCTGGCCGTAACCATCCATGAATGCTACAGACCGCAATCAAAAGCCATTCCAAGTCGGAGTACTCAGCGTCGTAAAACACAGCTATCTTCCACGTGCGATCGCAAATCATCCACGATTCCAACTAAAAATCGTCGCAGATGATGCAAATCGAGCCGACTGGACCCACCAACGCAACCAGTTGTTCGCGGATGAGTTTGGCATTCCTTATGTGCGCGATGTCAGTAAAGCCATTGAGGACTATGAGCTCGATGCAGTAGTGGTAAGTTCCGAAGTCGAAAGGCATTGCGATCTTGGAATAATCGCCGCCGAGGCAGGCCTACACCTCGTGATGGACAAACCTCTGTCGAACCGACTCGAAAACTGCGACCGTCTGCTTCAGGCGATCGACTCAAACGGGGTGAAATCCCTGGTTTGGCACCGAACCTTTCTTCCGGCTCTCATTCAGGCACGCGAGACGATCGAATCCGGTAAAATTGGAAACCTGACCGCTCTGCATTGTGATTTTTACTTCTCCAAAGATGCCGGACCGCCCATCGGAAGTCGTAAGGCAGAGGACCCACCTATCAATTGGCTCGAACGTCAGTTGGAAGCTCACCTCGATGGTTCTGATGGAGGGGTGGGTATTGAGCCGCTCGGCGAGTTACAAGTTGAAGGTATATATCCACTCACCTACATCCGCCTACTAACTGGCGGAGCGCGAGTGGCACAAGTATTTGCTCGTACGACCTCTCACATTCATCAGGCACATGCGGATAACGAGATCGATGACCTGGCGTCTGTGTCCCTCGAATTCGAAAACGGCATCATTGCCTCCCTTTGCCTTGGTCGCATCGGCGCAGCATCTCATCCGGACATTGGGGAAATAAAACTTCATCTGATCGGCGACCGTGGAGCCATGGTAATCACGGAAGCTCAACCCGAAGTAGCCATCTATTATCGGGATCAACCCATGACTGAATTCAAACACCAGCGTATCGCGGATGAGAGCAACTATTTATTCGCCGAAAATTTTGCCCGAACCCTGGATGGAATCGAACCACCGGTATTCGATGCTCACGCCGCACGGGACGTCTGTTCCATCGTTACCGCAGCCCTTGAATCGGCACAATCAGGGCAAGCAATTTCTCCAGAAGGGCGCTTGTAAGACAAGTTAACCCGCTTATTGCATGAAATTCGTAGCAAACGGAGATCGAGTGCTGGGGGCGGGCTTTGTGCAGATTTGCGGGTTAAGGAAGACGGGGTTCCATGTCCTCGAGGGCCAAACGGTGCATTTCCTCGGCACTCAGGTTTTTCCAGCCAACATGCCGCGGGGACGGGGGAGCCCAATCATGTGACTTCATTGCCTGGCCAGGATATATCTCAAGCATGTGTTCGCCACCGCGGCGCAGGGTCTCTGCTAAAGACCACTCCTTGCGCTTGGCCAGACGCTTTAGATTGCGGTAGAGGTCGTCTGTTAACTAAATTTGGGTTTTAATCATACCCAAAATTTACACATCCACTAAATTGATGTCTAGTAGGGAAAAGGGGTTGAAAAAATACCCCGTAAGCGAGGTTATCGCCCTTGCCCGGGAACACCAACTAACTTTGGTGACCGCAGATGGACGGATCCTGAACTATAGACATGTCAAGACTATGAAAGCCACGACTCATTTGAATGGATTTACAATTTTCACGGCCCCGTAGCGCTGCCCATGGCTGAGGTCCTCAGAATAAATGGTCTTGGCTTTCAACTTTTCCGCCGCAGCGATGATGGCGCCATCCCAGTAGGAGACTTGGAGTTTCACGGAATTGCGTATCCCTTCGGTGACGAGCCCAAAATCGGTCACCACCAGAGGGAAGGCGTGAAAACGGTCGAGGAACTCCATTGCCGTTTCTGGCGGGAGTGGCACTCTCAGCTTGCGCGTCACGGTGACATAAAACTCCTGCAAAACCTGTGCCGACAGTCCGAAGTCTGTTGATTCGATCAGTGCCAAGGCCATGTGTTTCTTGGAAGTATTCCTCGGCGATGCGTCCACGGCGTAGACCAGCACATTAGTGTCGATCAGGCAGTCAGCGGTCATGGAGATCGTCTCGTGTCCAGGTTCTATCGCCAATCATGGCGGTGGATTCGCGACAAAGAAGAGAGAGTTCCTTGCGGGCAATCTCCTGGCGTGATTGCTGCCGGACGAGGTCACTCAGATACTCGCGGACAAGCGCGTTGACCGAGGTGGCGCCCTCGGCAGCGATCTGTCGGGCCTTAACCAGGATGTCTTCCTCAATCCTTAAAGTGAGATTTTTCATTTTTGCACATATTACGTGCATTACGTGCATAGTCAAGGGCGATTTCGTGCCGAGGCGTTTAGGCCGACGCCTCCGGTCAGCGAGAAGACAACATTTAAATTCTACGTTGAACCCCTTTTGCGACCCCCCCACAATTTGTTGAAGCTCAGAATGGAATCTGAGCCTCGAAAACAAGCCACATTGGAAGACCAGCTAAACAAGGGATGGTGTATAGGAAGTAAGGCATTTAAAGAGGAACTTGCTGGAGAGTATTTTGCTAAAAAGGGCCTTCTTCGGATGGAGAAACAAGAACTCAAAGAGTTTAATGAACTCCAGTGGGAGAAGTTTGTTCAATTAGCTCTGTTAGAATTAAGACTCCAGAAAAGGGATATAAGTGAAAGCCCATATTCGGCCCGCTGGAAACTCGCTATCGCAAGTCAACTAAAACGAAACTCTTCGGTTCCAAACGCCTGGCTGAGCCATCGACTGAATATGGGTGCACCGAATGCCGTGAGCAATAACTGTGGCCGGTATCAACGAGAGTCCCAATCCAGTTGTGAATTTGCTGAACGATTAACAAATATGAAATATGAACATTGACCCCTTTATTCTCTCTTTTTGGGGTGCAGGATGTGAGGAGGATCGTGCACAAAAGCCCAAAGACTATGAGAAAGGTGAATGAGTGACGATCCGGTCGCATGGGTTGAACGGCAGACTTGCAACGGCTGAGCTGGAAGCTCATGCCCTACCTAAGAATGGTAGGGCGACGGCGTCCCGCCGCGCCGAAAAAACGGTCAGATTGGTTATATTACATTTACGGTTATAAATCATCTCTCGGAGAACGGCATAGCTGGAAGCTATGGCCCTACCATTAACAAACAATCGAAACATTAATGGGCCTCTCGGAGGACAATCTCTCTACTTCCTTGCCACTCGACTTCCATATCAAAGCTGGACTCCATCAAACGCACAAATCCTTCCACGTTATCAGACCAGAACGAGCTGCTCAACTTGACCATTTCAAGGGAGGGATCGCCTAAGCTGACTTGAATCGGATTACCGAGGTTAAACTCCGCAACGATATCTCCCAACGGTG
>CBDCML010000002.1:0-462347 GCA_965218995.1 Opitutales bacterium | reverse complement strand
TCGACTACCTTGTGCCAGTAATCCGCCGCTTCCTTGAGACCGAAGTGTTCGCACAAGTAAACCAGGTTCAAAATATCCTTTTTAAAACAGGACCCGCCAAATCCGGCCGAGGCCTTGAGAAATTCCGGGCCGATACGACTGTCGGCCCCTATGGCCCTGGCCACCTCATCCACGTCGGCGCCGGTCGATTCACACAGGGCGCTGATGGCATTGATCGAGGAAATGCGCTGGGCCAGAAACGCGTTAGCGGTGAGCTTGGATAATTCGGCAGACCAGAGGTTGGTTTTGATTATGCGTTGGCGGGGGATCCAATTCTCGTAAATGGCCGCCAGGGTATCAATCGCGCGCAGACCCTCCGGGGTTTGATCGCCCCCGATGAGCACCCGGTCTGCTCTATGCAAGTCCCTGATAGCCGTGCCTTCGGCCAGGAACTCCGGATTGGAAAGGACCTGAAATTGCCCGTCCCCGTTGTTATTTAAAATTTCTTTCAGGGCATCGGAAGTGCGCACGGGAATGGTGGACTTTTCCACCACGATTTTAGGACCCCTGGCCAAGCGGGCATATCCCGGGCGCATTTTTCGATATAAATCAGATCGGCGGCCCTGCCGGCGCCAATTCCGTTTTTCTTGGTCGGGGTTCCGACCGCGACAAATATGATATCGGCCGCCCCTATGGCCGTCGCCCTATCGGTAGAAAAAAAGAGATTCCTTCCCCTGGATCGTCTAACGATCTCGGCCAGGCCGGGTTCGAAGATGGGAAGCGTATCGCTGTTCCAGGCTTCAATTTTTTCTGCGTCCACGTCCACCACTTCAACCGCGATATGGGGGCACTTTTCCGCGATTACCGCCATAGTTGGACCGCCTACATAGCCGGCGCCGATACAACAAATTTTCATGGACTTTGCCATTAAACAGGAAGCGGACCACTAAATTGCTTTACGACCTTGACCAGCCGTTTTCCCGCTCGGATCAAATCCTCTCTTTCCAATACGCCAAAACTCAGGCGCATGTAGTGGGTGGGGCCTTCGGAAGCAAAACACAAATCTCCCGGGATGTAGATGACTCCTTCCTCCACGGCGGACTTGAAAAACAAACTGTCCTTGCCGAGGTCCATGTACCCCGGTCCCCTGACCCACAAATACATGCCTCCATCCGGTTTGGACCAGGTCCACCCGAATCCTCTCATGTCCTCCTCCAACATCGTCCCGTGGAGAATTTCCATTTTCGCCTTATAGCGGGAACGAACTGTGGCGAGTTGCCGGTCGTAGGAACCATTTTCCACCGCGTTTTGTATTATGGCTTGGGTGTAATTGGAGGACCCAAAATCATGGTGACCCTTTACACTGAGCATCTTGCGGAACAATCCGGCATGATCACAAATGACAAAACCTATTTTCAAACCGCTGGCAAAGGGCTTGTCAAAGGTGCCGAAAAACAAGCGGGGAAAGTCGTCAAAGGCAGGCAGGGCAAAGATACTGGCGGATGAATGGGGGGTTCGGAAGTATAGTTCCCTATAGGCCCCATCCTCCAGTATGGGCACCTTTAAATCGACCGATTTCAATACGCTGGCAATGGCTTCCTTGACCCCATTGTCCAGGCACCGGGTCGAGGGATTGGAATACCAGGAATCGAGGTAGATGCCCTTTACCCGGCTCAATCGGTTCTCACCCCTCAAGCGCTTCAGCAGCACGGCAAATCCATCCGGATCAATCCTGCCATCGGAATCCACCGGTATGCCCAATGGTTCAATGCCCAACCCCTTCAGGAGTTCCAGAAAGACAAAGTAACTGGGGCTCTCCACCAGGATGATGTCTCCGGGGTCGCAAAGCACCTGCATGACCAAATAAAGCGCCTGTTGTGAACCATTGGTTATCATCACATTGTCCGGATGGTAGGAAGGGTTTTGATGGCCGTCAGCCCTGGAGAAACGCTTTGCCACGAGGCGGCGCAAGCCCGGGCGGCCAATGGTAGTGCCATATTGGAGGTACTCGGGCGCTCCTCCGCTGCTACACAGTGCAACCGTCTCATCCCTTACAAATGAAACGGGCAAGGAGTGGGTGTCTGTAAATCCGGCGGCCAGGGAGAGAATTTCAGGATTTTCCAGGGCGACCTTCATAATGTCCGTAATGACGGGTCGCTCCGCCAATCTTCCCACCCCCGAGTAGGAAATGCTTGATTTGCTCATGGTCAATTAGCCGGGACGCGGTTTAAAGCTTCAGAAGAATGGGGCAGCAAAAAGGAGCCATCAAGTTAAACCTGCCCGCGCCAGAAGAAGGGAAACTGCCGGTCAAGCTATGGCGCCGGCTGCGTCGGCGGAGGGCCCGATTTCGGGTTCCACCTTTTTTTCGGCCGCCTTTTCCTCGTTTGCCTTGGGACGGCCCTTCTTACGGTGGATCAGGGTGTTGCTTTCGACAGGGCTCCGGATTTCACCGTGCTCGATAATTTCTTTCACGTGGACCCCTTCGATGGTCTCATATTCGAGAAGGGTTTCGGATATTTTGTTTAAGGCTTCCCGATGTTCTTCGATAAGCTTCTTGGCCCGTTTGAACTGACCCCTGACGATTCCGCGAATGGCGGTGTCAATTTTTTGTGCGGTGTCTTCACTGTAGTTTTGGGTTCGGGTGATTTCGCGGGCCAGAAACATGTGTTCCCGATTTTCCCCATAGGCAACGGGTCCCAGGTCGCTCATTCCCCAATCACAAACCATGTGACGGGCCAACCGCGTGGCTTGCTTGATGTCCATGGCAGCGCCATTGGAAAAGTCACCCGTTTCAATTTCCTCCCCGATACGTCCCCCCATGGTGACGCATATGTGGTCGAGAATTTCCCGTTTGGAATGCCCTAAAATATCTTTGGTCGATGTGGACATGGTCAGCCCCAAAGCGCTCCCCCGCGGAATAATCGTCACCTTGTGCAAAGCCATTTTCTTGCCCCCGAGCAAGGATTGCAGGATGGCGTGCCCAGCTTCATGGAAAGCCGTCATGCGCCGGTCTTCCTCGTCCATCAATTTGCGGCGCTCGCAGCCAAAGGCAATTTTGTCGCGGGCCTCGTCCATATCGTGGCGGTCGACTTCCTTTTTATCATAGCGTGCCCCGATGAGGGCGGCTTCATTCAAAAGGTTGGCCAAATCGGCCCCGGAAAATCCGGGGGTGGCCCGGGCAATCACCTTAAGGTCCACATTGGCGCCGAGTTTGATCTTCTTGGCGTGCACTTTGAGAATCTCTTCCCGTCCAACCAGATCCGGTAGATCAATGGTCACTTGACGATCGAATCGCCCCGGACGCAATAGGGCCTCGTCGAGGACATCGGGACGATTGGTGGCGGCGATGATGACCACCCCTCCATGCCCTTCAAATCCATCCATTTCAACCAACAGGGAATTCAACGTTTGCTCGCGTTCATCATTTCCGCCGCCCAGCCCGGCACCGCGCTGACGGCCCACCGCATCAATTTCATCCACGAAGACAATGCAGGGGGCGTGCTTGCGCGCCTGTTCGAACATATCGCGTACCCGGCTGGCTCCCACACCGACAAACATCTCGACAAAATCGGAACCACTGATGGTAAAAAACGGCACTTCCGCTTCCCCGGCAACGGCCCGGGCCAGCAAGGTCTTGCCGGTGCCGGGAGGGCCGACCATCAGAATGCCCTTGGGAATCCGCCCGCCGATGCGCTGAAACTTCTTCGGATCACGCAAAAAATCGACCACTTCCCCCACTTCCGCCTCTGCTTCGTCACAACCGGCCACTTCCTTGAAAGTGACCTTGTCGCGGTCGCGGGTGAGTAACCGGGCTTTGCTTTTGCCGAAACTCATGGCCCCCCGTCCCGCCATGCGCAGTTGCCGGACAAAAAGAAAGTAGAGTAGCCCAATAATGATGAGAAACGGGACCAGGCCCACGAGAAGCTCGGTCAAAACATTGCTGCTCTTTTCTTCGGAAAATTTTCCGGATCGTTGCAGTTTTTCATAAATCGGCCCGGTAATCCGCCCGTCGGCCCGAAATCCAATTTTTTCCTTTCCCTCCCTGTGGCCTCCCCGGTAATAGGTGAGGTCGCCGGGATTTTCCGGAACGGTTTCTCCAGGATTTACGTAGAGTTCCCCGGTAATGTTAAACCATTCCGAAGTCCCTCCGGACGGATCCGATTTTATTATTCCGTAGGCAATGTTTCCGCGCTCGAGCTCGGTAAATACCTCATAGGGTTCCAGGTCGATGATTCCTCCCTTATTGCCCGGTCCCAGTATAATAAGACTGGCAATGGCCAGGACAACCAGGAGCCAGATCAACGCCACTTTGGGTTGAAACCGGTCCGTGGGCGTATTCTTCAAAGGCTGGCGGCCTTTTGGATTTTGCTTGGGAAGCATGAGATAGGTATTTTACTACGGTTGCCTATAAAATCTTAGTGAAGGTCCCGGTAAGTCAATTGCAGTATTTTTTTAGTATGCGGGGTTATCCGGTGATCATGACTGACTGGAAGACCGGGCGCCCAAAGAACGAGCGAGTCCGTTGTTGTGACCACGGGCAAGCGTTTTCGTTCCTCTCGGGGAATTTTTCGATCGACAAACAGGTCCTGTAATTTCCGGCTTCCCGGGGCGTTAAGGGGGCGATAGCGGTCCCCGGCTTGCCAGGGTCTAACCAGCAAGGCCCCCTCCTTCAGGGCATTTCTGTCCAAAAAGATCGTCCTGCGCTCGGAGTATTTCTTTTGGGACAGGCCGCGCAGCAAATCGCGGGTGAATTTCTGACAGTTTGCCCGCATTCGGGTGCGATCCGGGAAATAGATCGCGCCACCCGCCACCAGGGAAACGGGAGGCCAATTGGTAGGGATTTCCCGGGGGTTTTCCTCAAACGCAATACATCCGCGATCAACCCGGACAAATCCACCGCCCATGGGCCATTCAGAAGATGCCTCGGAGAGGGCGGCGTGCAACATCTCATCGACGCGGGCAGGGGATGCGGACTCCAGCAATCCCCGGCGTTGCAACCATTGATACAACCACCTGCGCAACACCCCTCGGGGACCCGACTCCCGGGGCAAACGGGCGGGATTATCTCCCGGGGCCGGGTAGCGGGAAGCGGCCAGAAACCGGTCGATGACCTCATCTGCCTCTTCCAGATATTGGCGAACCCGTGCAGCAGCCCGAACCAGATCGTATTGGGTAGCAGCCTGCCAGTTGGGTATGATTTCATTTCGAAGCCGGTTGCGGTCGAATTTTCCCTCCCGGTTACTCAGGTCCTCACGCCAGGGAATGCCCAATTCCCGGAAATAGCCTTCGAGTTCGCTGCGGGTAATACCCAATAGCGGCCTCAGATAGGTTTTTTGGGCGGAAAATGTGTGGACAGGCCTGGGAGCGGCCAGGCCGGCCACGTTACTGGAACGAGCCAGACGAAGCATAAGTGTTTCGAGAATATCGTTTTGTTGATGCCCCAACACCACAATTCCTCCGCCTCTTCCTCGCAAGAAGCGGTCGAAAAATGCGTGACGGGCTTTTCGGGCCTCGGCTTCGTTTTCCGGACCGTTCGCATCTCTGTGGTCCCAGGAATCGCGCAAAAACGGCAGGCCCAATGGCGCGGCCACATCCGCGACGAATTGTTCATCCCCGTGGGAAGCCTCCCCCCGAAGAAGATGATTGAAATGAAGCACGCTCATGTCATCACGCCTGGACGGGAAATGCCAATAGATGAGCAAAAGAGCGGATAATGAATCGATGCCGCCCGAGCAGGACAGTCCCATCGCTCCGGATTGCGTTTCATTCAGGAAATCAACCACCCGGGGGTGGAGCCGGTCCCGGGGTATTTTTTCTGCGAGCCCTTGGGCGTAGCCAGGCCAATTCATTGCAACGATCACTCCAGGAATTCATCCCCGAAATAAGCCTCCAGGACTGGAGGAATTTTAATCCGGCCGTCCTCCAACACGTTGTTCTCCAAAATCGCAGCCAATACTCGGGGAACCGCCAGGGCGGAACCATTCAAGGTGTGCAGGTGGACCGGTTTTTGGCCCGGGGGACGGTACCGGATATTGGCCCGCCGCGCCTGAAAAGCTTCAAAGTTGCTGCAACTGGAAACCTCCAGCCAACGCTTCTGTCCACCGGCCCAAACTTCCAGGTCGTACTTCTTACTCTGGGTAAACCCGAGATCGCCGGTGCACATCAAAAGCACCCGGTAGGGGATATCGAGTTTTTGCAACAGTCTTTCCGCGTCCGCTTTCAGACTTTCCAGTTCCATGTAAGACTCAGTCGGATGCACCCATTTCACCAACTCGACTTTATCAAATTGGTGAATCCGGTTCAAACCGCGCACCATTTTTCCATAACTGCCGGCTTCCCGGCGGAAGCAAGGCGAGTAGCAGACGCGGTAAACGGGCAACTCCGCTTCATCCAGAATTTCGTCGCGATAAAAATTGGTTACCGGAACTTCCGAAGTCGGAATGAGGCAGAAGCCATCCCGGGAAAGGACGTACATCTGATCCTCCTTGTCGGGCAACTGACCGGTGGCGGTGGCGCTGGCCCGGTTGACGACCAACGGCCCAGTCACCTCCTCGTAACCGTTGCCGAGAGCTTCATCCAGGAAGAAATTTATCAGGCTGCGCATCAGCTTGGCCAACCCGCCCTGGAAAAAGGGCCAACCGGCGCCGGTTACCTTGGCCCCGCGCGCATAGTGGGCATATTTCTTAAAGACCTTCCCCTCGAAGTGGGGGCGGGCCTGAGGGGAGACACAGGCGGGATCCCCCCAGGAATAGTATACTACGTTGCCGCTGGGGTCTGGCGCTACCGGCACCGAGGCATGGGGAATATTGGGAAGGGATAGCATTTGAGCTTCCCAATCCGCCTCCAGCCCCTTCAATTCAGCATCCTTCGCTTTTACTTCGGAGGAAACGCCCCGCATCTCCCCTACCTTAGCCATAAATTCCCGCGATCCCTTTTCCATTGCGGCCATTTCCTTGTTCACACCCTTTTGTCGGGCGCGAAGGCGTTCCACGGATTGGATCAGGCCGCGCCGCTTCTTGTCCAGTTCCAGAATGGAATCGAGATCACACTCATTACTCTTGTCGGCAATGGCTTTGCGCAGACGTTCCGGTTCATGGCGCAGGACCTCTAAAGCTATCATAGGAATTCCTCGTTGAAAAACAGGCTACCCTAGCCCCGTCTCCCCGCCGATTCCAAGTCAAATCCGCCGGGTCCTCACGGAGAAGGAAGGGGTCAAGACGTAAAAAGTTATGCCTTACAGGGTCAGTCGTCTTGTAAAAGTGTATGGAGTACAACGGAATACAGTTTTTAAGACCTGACCCTTTTCTTGCAGAAGGCATCACTTTTCCACGGCATGACCCCGGCTGGCGTCCATACTATATTCCTCTACAAACGTGCTTAACTAAGCGCCATTCGGGTCAGCCCTTGAGGTTTGGTATTGCATTAACATGACGACTCACGTTGCTCGGATGCCCCATGTTTAGACGTTGGGCTATCCACGGATTGGTGGCGCTGGTCTGTTTTCTGAGTTCCCTTGCCAGAACGATTTTCCAATTGGCAGATGTCTTGTCCTGGTCAATATTTTTTTGCGTTTTGCGAGGTTTCCCTTGGGAGTCTCCAAGGCTAGGTGATAGTGGTTACTCATGATCACGTAGGCATGCAGCCTCCAGCCACAACTTTCGCAGGCTTCGAAGAGGGCTTTCTCAAACTCTACTCCGGATTGCGTCACGCTGAACAGGTCCTTGCGGTAGTTGCCGCGGGACAGGATATGGTAGATCGCTCCAGGATACTGAATGCGCGGTTTCCTGGCCATGGTCGCAATCCATGGAAGCCTTGAAACTCAGTAAAGACCAAACATCAAGGGCTGACCCGAATGGCGCTTAGTTAAGCGACTTTAGGAATGTTCGATCATCTCGGAGAAGGAAGGGGTCAAGACGTAAAAAGTTATGCCTTACAGGGTCAGTCGTCTTGTAAAAGTGTATGGAGTGCAACGGAATACAGTTTTTAAGACCTGACCCTTTTCTTCCGTAAGGCATCACTTTTCTACGGCATGACCCCGACTGGCGTCCATACTATATTCCTCTACAACCCCGCTTAACTAAGCGCCATTCAGGGCTGACCCTTTTGCCCCAATCTGGGAGTAACTGCCATGCTGGAGGTAGTCAACCACATTGGCCTTCACGTGATAGGTGTAGTCGAAAACGGTGGAGGTGGAATGATCGGCTTTGATCTGGTCCAGGCGACCGGTTCCATCGTAGGTATAGGTGTTCTTGTAGGTGGTATCGTTCTTGAAGTTGAAGGATTTCAGTCGTCCCCAAAATCCCTCATGGGTGGGATCGGGACTGACCGAAGATGACGATCCCGGCGCTGGACCGTCGGCATAGTCGTAGTTGATCACGTCATTGGTCTGGTGGTAGAAGTATCTGGAACGACCCGGACCTGGCTCGACACCAACTCATGTCTTCTTTCTCTTCGGACAACTAAAAATCATGAATAATTGGACTGACCCTTTTGGCCCTTCCTTCAGCCTTTCCCCTTCCTCCCTCCTGCAATACCTTTGCAGCCCTATTGCAGCCCGCCTGCAACCGCCCTGCAGCCAGACGACCAAGTTCTCAACCCTATGCTACCGATTCCCCTTTCAAACGAGATTTTGACCTGACCTCCGCAATCATCCAGATTATGGATTCACTGACCATGCGCGTCTTAGTCTACCTCAGCTTGTTCCCTTTCATACTACCTGACCCCATTTGCCTTTTTCCCCGTCTCTTATGAAATTGGAAGTATAACCTCGGTTAGTTTCCATTGGATACCTCTACGCCTCAAAATAAATTTCACTTCTAAACCAGTTTCACGATCTCTTGTAATTATGGAAAACTTACTGAAAGACTCGTAAGAAAGGGAAATGTCGGAAAATGGATCCGAAGGCGGTTGCCCTATTGCTTCACCACCGTCGCTCTCAGAATCTGGTTTTCTCCCCTTCATAAGTTCCATGAGGCCGGCAGGGGTAACATATGCATCAAGAATTCCTTTTACTATCATGCTCGCAAAGGCTGTCCCAATAGTTGAAAGCGGGTTGTCCCCCTTTGCCCCTTCCGACATTTCTTTTATAAGCATCACGCCCATTTGATCTTTCAGGGATTGCCGCAGGGCTGGAAAATCGACAAATTCAGACAGTGCTTCTCCATCTTGAGCCTCCGCGGCCACCTTCATCTGATAGGCAGTGATATACGGCGTAGCGAACACATATCCGAGAACAAGAACTACACCTGTGCCAAAACCAATTTTCATTTTCATTGTTTGTTTTTCCTTTCTAGAATGCTTGTTTTAAGCTACATGGGGAGTAGTCGTTCCGATCCTATCGATGCGATAATTCCCCAAAATATCTTACGTCATCTGCGGCTTGCCGAATTCTGTCTCCAGGTCTCCAATGTTTCGATAAAGATTCATCGCTTGGTAAGATGGACTTATGGGCTGTTTAAAAGTAGTTGCCTTTTCGTCCTAATCTATTCGGGTCATTCTCTGGGTCGGCGGCTCAGGGTCTTCTTGCGGGCCTTACGCTTCCGCATGACCGCCTTACCCGCTTTCAGGGTTGCCTTGGTAGCCTTCCGGGCTAGCCAGGATTCAAATCTACCCATGGTGGTTGATACTCCACACCATTTCCTGCGGGACTGTCAACATAGCATAAACACCTTTCGACAAGTTGCCGGGTGTAAAAATTCACTTACCAGAAGACCGGGTTTTCATGCGCCGTATCCGCCGCCGTTTTGGCTTTACCTTCATCTTGGCCTCAAGCGGCGCACGCAGCTTTTCATAAAGCTCGAACAAATGCTCAACACGTTCCCGCTCCGAAGCGAATCCCGCCGGTCGATAGAGGCGATCCACCGCGCGGTCAAGTTGTTGGTGAGCTCTGCGGAGGTTTGGCGGCATCAGATCAGGGTCGTAGAGATCGGCTAGTGTAGCATCCGGATGAGCGCATCGTGCATCAAGCACGGCCTGTGCCAGCAGTTCCAGTTTCGACAGATCCGCATCTTTAGGCGGCATTGGAAAGGTGTTGTAGACGACTCCGACCGAGTACATGTATCGGCTTTCCAGACGACCCGTAACTGTTCGCATCCATGCCATGTGCATTGCTGATGTCAGTAGTGCGAAATCTCCGAGAGTAGCGTCAGGAAGAATTCGTAATTTCTGATTGGCGATTACGTCGGGCGTTAGCCAGCCGATTGGTACATATTCACGCCGTTCCGAACTCGTGTTTGGGAAGACGAGGAAGGGATCAGATAGTCTTTCGTCTACGCCGACTTTCGTCGGATATGCGGCCATGGCGACCGTACTCGGGCGTCGGCTGGATGCACGGTACTCCCTCACCCGCCTTAAACGGCCTCTGACTTTGGGTAGCTGTCGAAGGTCCGACGGCGACGAATGGGCAAGGTACAGTATCCAGCGGTGGAATCCGTTGATGTATTCCTCTCCGCCAATGTACTTGCGGAAAAACTTGAGTGCCCCTGGCTCTTTCGCGACGAACAATTCGTATTCGTCCTGCTTGAAAGTGAGAATCCCATTGTCGATCATCTGAACCCCTGTCTTCAGCCGAGGCAACCCGTTGATAGGCGCGCGTTCCTTCCGTACCACCAGATGTGGATCAGAAAGCCCACCAGCACCTATTAGATAGGGTGACAGAGCCGCGTGAAGGGTCTCCTCAGGTTCGCCTTTGATGTCGGGATAACTGAACAGGCGTTTGTCCGCCCGCTGGCGATCCTTGAAGTCGAGCCCGATAATAACCACGTGCACATGCGCCTTGCCGCGCGCGTCCGAACGCCAGGCAAAGGTACGGTGCGCAAAAGCGATCTCCAGCTTGCACCGCTCGAACAAGAGCGGCCAGAGTTGTGCCACTTGCTCCCCCTGGGTGATCGAGTTGGTGGCCACGAACCCGACCCGTGCTTGCCCCTTTTGAATGTATTCTGCCGCCTTGAGGAACCAAGCTGTCACGTAATCGAGGGTTCCACCCATCTTGCCTAATGCGGCAATCCAACGCACCTGGGCGCGTTGCTTTTTGCTCTGGAGCTTCGACCCGACAAAGGGCGGATTTCCAAATACGTGGGAGCACTCTTCCGGTGGCAACAATTTTGTCCAATCGGTCTCTAGAGCATCGGTGTTCAGAATATGTGGCGCACCCTCTAAAGGGATCCGGACGTAACTTCGACCGAACGCCAAGCTCAAACGGTTATTCATGATGTGATCCATCATCCACATTGCCGTTTCCGCGATGCGGGCGGGAAATTCTTCGATCTCAATCCCGTAAAATTGATCCACCGTGATCCGGGACAGATCTGCAACGTCAAGCACCTGTTGGTCTTTATCAGGCCGACCGCGGTGCGATTCCCGGATCAGTTCGATTTCCAGTTCGCGCAATTCCCGGTAGGCAATGATCAAAAAATTGCCGCACCCGCAGGCCGGATCGAAGAATTTCATATCCCCGAGCCGTTTGTGAAAAGCTGCCAATTCGGACCGCCGACGGGTGTCTTTGCGCTCCCGAAGTCGCTTGAACTCTGCTCTCAGATCATCGAGAAACAGCGGCTCAATGACCTTCAGGATGTTTTTCTCGGTCGTGTAATGGCCCCCTTGGGAGCGACGCTTGACCGGATCCATCACCGACTGAAAAAGCGCCCCGAAGATCGCAGGCGAGATCTCCGACCAGTCGAACTGACACGTATCGATTAATGCCGCCCGCATATTGGCGTCGAAATCGGCAATGGTGAGTTGTGCCTTGAACAGATCGCCATTGACATAGGGAAATTGCTCCAAGTCTTCATCGAGCTTGGCTTGGCGTTGTTCCACCGGTGTGTTCAGCACTTGGAACAACCGCGCCAGCCAGCCTCCGAGATCGGAGCCGTCCTCTCGTGTCCTGGTCTCCAACAGGTCCAGAAAGATGTCGCGTGGCTCGAAAATTCCCGTGTCGTCGGAAAAAAGACAGAACACCGTGCGTACAAGGAACATTTCCAAGTCATGACCTAGGTAACCGGATGCCTTTAGCGCATCGTGCAATTTTCCCATCGCCTCGGCGGCTTCGATGTTGACCGGATCCTGGTCCCGGAAGGTTCGCCGCCGCACACCCAGGATAAAGCCGAATTTCTCCACGTGGGCAGGAAGATCTGCCAGGGCGAAAGAGGTCTTCTCTCGCTCGTCGAGGTCGTGGAGCTCGAAGGTCTGGAAGTCGCTGACCAGGATATACTGAGGTCGGTACCGCTCAGGCAAGCTATCGAAATACTCCCCGGCTTGTCCATAGGCACGGTCAAGATCGCGGCCAGCGCTCTTTTGCTCGACGATCAGGACACCTGGCCAGAACAGATCGATGAACCCGGACCTGTTATCCAGCCTTCGCACATGCTCCTCGTAACGCGCCACGGAACGGCGTTGAACACCAAAAATCCCGAAGAAATCATTGTAGAAACTCTGTGTTTCACGAATTTCATCGGTCGCATTCTGCCACTCCTCGGCGAATCGGGCCGCACGAGCTCGGACCTCATTCCAGGATAGACGCATAATCTAACAACTTTGATTAACCCAGTCGGACATATCTAATTTGTTCTCATACGGCCTCCCATTGATCGGACCCCAAACTTCGTACCAAGTCAAATAAGACTCTTGCCGGACTGAACTCATGATGGTTGCAGGGTTGGTTCTGGGAAGAGGTCTTGGTGCGGGGAAAGCGTAGCCTGACCTCAACCAAGGACTCTTTGTTTAGCTTTTTGCCATTATCTGGCAAACCTATTTGGGGAAAAGAAATCCGAGGTGGCCTTGAGGGTGTTAATGAGGAGACCCAGGCGCGAGGAATAATCTGGTAGGGACCTAAATCCGCACCAAAAAGTCGAAATGTCGCCCGCCTGCAACCTGTCTGCAGGCTGCTTGCATCCCGCTTGCAGTGGACAGGCGGGTTACCGTAAATAACCCAAAGCACTAAACAACTAGGTCCGTCCCCTTCCCTTCTTCCTTAAAAAGGAGTTCTGAAAACAACCCAGTGGAGATTATCCCGAAATGTTTTTGCAGGAAAATCCGGACTTGACCCTCTTTTCAGAAATAAACAAACTTAACCGACCAATCGATCTGAATTGCCAAGAGTCAAGACCTGACGTTTTTTACTTTATTCTAATGCCACGCCACGCACCAATCGGTTGCGTCACATTCGGACAAGCCCAGCCCAGTCCGGCTCTCCTCGCAGTTGCTGTTGCGTTCAGCTTGGTGAACAGGCACATTATTAGTAGCGCAGAAAACAGGTGCTAGCACCTCTGCAATCCGGAATCCGATTGAACACTCCCCTACCTACCGTCGCCCCCCAGTCAAGCTCAGTCGCCAACCGACCGTTCAGAGTCAGCACCGGACTAAAGGACCTTATTGGCCGGGAACTGATCACCAACGACTTTGTAGCGGTTTTCGAACTGGTAAAGAACTCCTTTGATGCCCATGCAACAGAGGTTCGCCTAGTCTTTGAAGAGGACAGGATAGTCATCTCAGACAACGGCAAGGGCATGTCGCGTACCGATATGCTAGAGAAGTGGCTGTTTGTCGCGTATTCCGCGAAGAAAGACGGGACGGAGGATGACGATTACCGTACCAAAGTCAGAGACCGTAAGCGCCACTACGCGGGTTCTAAAGGTGTTGGTCGGTTTTCTTGTGACCGACTCGGAAATTGGCTTGGACTCAGCTCACGAGCAGAATCTCAACCAGTACAGATTCTCGAGATAGACTGGACGCAATACGAAAGAGATGCAAAACAAGAATTTGGTGATGTCCAGTTTAAACTGGTGAACGCATCGGACTTTCCCGATCCCGATGAAAAACCAGAGGGCGAAACCGGTACCATTCTGGAAATCACCCGCCTTCGATCCAAGTGGCCCCGCAAAAAGCTCCTGACGCTGAAACGGGAACTCGCCAAGCTCATCAATCCTTTTTCCGATGGTCCCCAAAAGTTCCAAATTGAACTTATTGCCCCAGCTGAAAAAGACGAAGATCAACGGCAAATGACCCGCCCATCCAGGAGGCGCCAAGAATCCGGCGCAATATTTGTTGTGAATGGTAAGGTCGAGAATACGATATTGGACGTACTCAAGAAAAGAACGACATCAATAAACATAAGAATCATTGAGGCCGGAACGATTATTGAAAGCAACCTTAATGATCGAGGAGAGCCAATTTACCGGATCAGGGAAGACAATCCCTATCATCGGCTCAACGAAACAGAACTCGAAGTAGAGATTTATTTCCTGAATCGAGGCGCGAAGAAACTGTTTGCGCATCGTATGGGATTACCGAGTGTGCAGTTTGGCTCAATATTCCTTTTTCGTAATGGATTTCGTGTGTTTCCGATCGGACAGGAGAACGACGATTTCTTTGGATTGTCTCGGCGCAAACAGCAAGGAATGCGCAGATTCCTGGGTACTCGCGATTTGATTGGCCGTGTGGAGTTGAGAGGTGTCGATGGCTTCGACGAAGCGACAAGCAGGGACCAGGGATTGATCCAGACCCAGCAGGTCGAGGAATTAATTACCTGCGTGCGCGACAAATGTGTGCGAAGGCTCGAACGCTACGTCGTTGATATTACATGGAAGGATCAGTTCGACAAGGATGTAGCCGATACATCACGTATGAAGCTCGACGGGAGCAGCGCCCTTATCACCCAACTCGTTTCACGGCTAGCAGCTACTCAAGGCGTCAAACTTGTTGACTACAACCCCGACTTGGTGAGGATCATCGACGACAAGTCTTCGGCTTTTGAGAACTCACTGAAAGCACTGGAGGTGCTGGCAGAGAAAACTGGCGACAATGCATTGTTAGTGCGGATAAAGAAGGCGGCCAGCAGAATTAAGGTGCTGCAAGCGGCTGAGGCGGAAGCGCGCGAAGCGGGGCGTCGGGCTGAAGTCAGGGCTGACGCGGCCGAAGGTGCGGCATCACTCGCGCAGGCGAAATACAGCGAGGAACGAGAGCGCAACAAGTTCTTGATCGCAGCAGCGTCATTGGATCACGACACCATCCTCAATCTTCACCACCAGATCATCATGCACGCGTCCGATGTGCACCTCGGCGTAAAGCGCATGATGGGCAAGCTACGTACTGGCCGCTCAATCCACAGAGATGATTGGATCGATTTTCTTGATCGCGTTTCATTCAGGAACAGCCAAATATTGACAGCCTCGAGATTCGCAACGAAAGATGGCTACAAGCAACAGTCGGCGAAGCAAAACGCAGACCTTGCTGTGTATATCTACGATTACATTACTACGGTTTCCTCACTTTGGGCACCACGGGGTATTGGTATAAACGTCCGTCATGACGGCAAGCGACTGGAGCGGTCCTTCCGGCCAATCGAAATTGGCATAGTGATTGACAACCTTGTTTCGAACGCGGCGAAAGCACGGGCGACCAAGATCGAGTTTTTATTGGAAGTGACCAAAGGGCCGAGTCCCGCCCTCTCAATTACGGTAGCCGACAATGGGACTGGCTGGCCTTCCTCTTTGGACCCCGTTGACCGAGCCTTAGAAAAAGGTGCCACTACCACCGATGGGTCGGGGCTTGGACTCTATCACTTGAAGAGTGTGGTTGAAGGGCTCGGTGGCTTGGTCGAAGCCAAAAAGGAGCCATATTCTGAAGAGCTTGGTGGTGCCCAATTGAGGTTAAGGATTCCGTCATGAGACTTGAATTTTCTCTACTTGTCGTAGATGACAACCCTGATAACATCAGGGAAGCAATAGGTTTTTTGGATGACTATTTAGGCACCAGGGGCTTTTCCCTCAAAACAGAAAAGGTTTCAGAAGATTTTTCGGATAAAGGTCTGGAGGAGGTGGCCTGCTCTAAGGGCAGGAACTATGATCTTGTCATGGTCGACTTCAACCTTGGACAAGATGGGCTCGACGGCACCCATGTCGCCCATCGATTGCGGCAAAAGCTTCCGTATGTCGATATGGTTTTCTATTCGTCTGCTCCAGTTTCCCAGCTTCTGGCCCGCTTGGCAAAGAGGGATGTTTCGGGAGTCTTCGCCTCGATCAGAACGGAACTCGACGACGCGCTGGTGGGGCTTGCAGACACTGTAATTGGAAAGGCTGTCGACCTCAACCATATGCGCGGTATTGCCATGGCCGAAGTGGCGGAAATGGATGTGTTAATGGAGCAAACGCTCGTGCGGGTCTTTCAGTCAAACAACGAACAGATCGGTCCCGCAAAGAAGAGAACGGTCAAACGTCTGAAGGATGGAATGAAGAAAAATGAACAACAGCTACAATGCCGCCTCGACGAAGGAGGGCTGCCAGCCGTTGTGAATAACGGCCTGTTGTTCTCGTCGGCCCACAAGTACAGAGCGATTAAAAGAGTGGCTAAGAATCTGCGTAAGGAGCTTCTAGAGGAGTTAGAAGTGGTCGAATCCTACGAATGTGACATTCTGAGTAATCGCAACAAGCTTGCTCATGTGAAAGAGGACACCAATGAAGGCGGGAAAACGGTGTTGCGCTCCATGGGACAAAATAATGAGGAAGTCATCATCGACGATGACTGGATGTCAGACTTCAGGCAAAAGCTCCGAACTCATAGGACTGCATTAGCTGCTATCTGCCGCGCTCTGGACAGCCGATTCGGTGCGGTTGAACCCATTAAGGACGCGAAGAAGGACTAACCCTATCTGTTCGGCCAACAATGGTGGTACCGCGTTCGCTACTTGCGTGAATCTCGGAACCTCGTTTCTCCGCCGGAGTCCGCCGGTCGTATAGGCACCCTTAAAGGCAAACCAGTCGGGAAACGATTGTAGTCTTGCTGTCTCCCGAACCGTAAGCGTCCGGGGTTCCGAGTAGTGGATAAGGTCGTCTGGAAGGCTTGTAATCGTTGGTGCAGCACGCTGAGGATCTAGCACACGTATTGCCTTTTTCTTTAGATTATGCTCTTTTCGAATTCTAGACGAGATCGTGACATTGAGCCGTCCTTCCTCCCGGCAAGTATTGATAATGGCAGCGAATCGGTTGCGGATATCCGGCCGGTGACGGGCGAGTCTGGTATCGGGTGGTGAACCTTCATGGCCGTCACGTATTACCCTTTGGTATGAAGTAAGCGGGGCTTTGTATGCGATCGACTGGAATCCCTTGCACTCGATACAATCGACGAAACCGTTGCGAGAAATTTCAAGGTCACTTAGGGCATCCCTTGCGGTCGGCCAACGCGGCAATTGTCGCTGGTGCAAGAAGTCCTCCACCTGCCGTGCCAAGTCGTCAAAGAAAGTCTCAATGCCATCTGCCGAGGACACGTCTTTCCGGGCTCCAACCAAGAAGAACCTTCGGCGCGCTTGTGGCACGCCAAAATCGCTCGACTGGATGACAGCACTTGTCACGTCATACTCGGCACTGAGTCCCTGCTCGAGGGCTGCAGCGAAGTTCCTGGCCGGGTGATCGTAGGAAGCTTTGAAATTCGCCTTGAAACCTCTGACGTTCTCGACAAGAACCAGACGCGGGCGCAGTATGTTCGCGAGCTCTAGATAAGCCTCGAACAACTGATTACGGGGATCATTAGGCTGCCGGCGACCTGCGGCAGAAAAGCCTTGGCATGGTGGCCCTCCTGCGAGCAAGTCAACGTCGCCAGCGAAACCAGCCAATGCCTCCTTTCGCTCCAATAGCAAGTCATGGATATCCCAAGCCCTCCGTTCAATAGACCCAGGCCACTGGTAGGACAATGGACCATCGCCCGGAGGAAAGTTTGCCGAAAGAGTCTCGAAAGCGTAGGTATCTTTCTCAATCGCAAAAAGCCCTTTCCATCCTGCGCGTTTGAGACCAAGACTGAGCCCTCCTCCACCCGCAAAAACGTCCACAAATGTTGGAAGCGCGGCACTTGAGACGCTTGAACTTACCAGGCTATCTGACCTTCTTAGTTCCCTACCAATAGACTGAATCCTCTTTCCGAAAGAATCAGGTTGGTTAAGATTGATTGATGACTCTGGCATTGGCTCGCTTCGCCACTCGCTGTCCACGATGTCTGTCATATGCTTGCTCCCTAGGCGGGGAAAAAGGGTAAGCCCTTGATGTTTGGTATAAATGAAGGGAAGGGGGAGTCCTTGGGGGAAGAAAACGACGTCAAGTCTTGACTCTTTATGGCACCAGTCAAGTCCGGTGAAACGGGGACGGCGTTCGATAATCCGGACCCGGGTCTCAAGCTGCCTGTTCCTTCAGGGATGCTGAATTGCCAAAATGGCCTACAATCGGCACCGTTTTTCCTCTTTTCCATCCTTGGAGGAGATCCTTTAACGGTGGTACTAATTCCCAGAATTTGCTTCTCAAAAAATATTTCTTCCACAAGGACCTCGAAAGCTGCACTATGTATTTCTTCGTTCGCATGACTCATGGTATTATAGCTGTTTGTAGTTGTCTTTCATGCTTCTGAAGTTCATGAAGATCGCGCCGAATGTCATTGGCAACTTCCTCGATCTCGCGCGAGACTCTTGGTGCGGCACCGAGTTCCTGCTGCAGCGCCGTTACTAGTGGCAGCAACAAATCTTCCGCAGGTGAGGCTTGAATTAGTTCAAGCGTCTGGGCCGGTCCAACTTTGGCACTCAACTGAATTAGCACAGCGACGGTATTGATCGGAAGTTCGCCCCATTCCACTACACTCTTAAGCAACTCTGCTGCTTCGTCCTCGCTGAGAGTCTTCCCCTCGCGTGCCAATAAAGCACCTTTACAGACAAGCGCCATTGCCACCAAATTGTCGGTCTCAGGCAAATTGAGCGGGCCGAACCGGTTCGCCACCTCGTCGTACACTTCAATTGCATCCTCAAACCGACCGCTATTTTCAAGAGCAATGCCTTTACTCATGAATGTCTGGGCAAGTAATTGGGTGTCTCCCCAGACCTCAATCCGCTCAATCGCCTCGTCAATAACCTCTGCCCCTTCATCATAGTGCTTCATCAGACTGGTCTTCCCCCGATTTTGTGGACACGAACAGCGTAGCGTATGTTCATGTTAGGTTATGGTTTTGATTTTGGAAGTGTTTTTGAAGAAATGCTTCTGGTGAAAGGTATCCCAGGGTGCTGTGCCTTCGACGTTTGTTATAAAAAGTCTCGAGGTAATCGAAGATGGCCAGGCGGGCCTGCTGCTTGGATTCGAACACGCCGTTTTGGGGAAAGCATTCGCTTTTGAGGGAGGCAAAGAAGCTCTCGCAAGCGGCGTTGTCGTAACAGTATCCTAGCGCGCTCATGCTCTGAATCCAACCAAAGTCGTTCAATTGCTGCCGCACTTGGTGACTGGTATACTGGCAGCCACGATCTGAATGAAAGAGGGCTTTGTGAAAACCTCCCACTCGATTCCTGGTCTGGTGAAGGGCTGAAACGACCAGACCGGAGGCCAGGCTCTCGGCCACCTTGTAGCCCTGAATTACGCGGCCGAAGAGGTCCATCACGACCGCTAGATACAACCAGCCTTGCCGAGTGGGGATGTAGGTGATGTCGCTGACCATGATTTGGCCGGGCCCGGTCGGGTCCGGAGCCTCGGCCAGACGGTTGGGCGCTGGGAGGCTGCGGGGATCCTGCCGGGTCGTCTTGGGCCGGAAGGGGCTACCCCTACAGGCTTTTAGAGCATTTTGCTTCATCAGCCGGGCCACCCGGTTAACCGAGCAGCGAAAACCCCGCTGGTTGAGCTCCACGCTCATGCGAGGACTACCGTAACAGCGGGTGTGCCGGTCGGCATGGATCCGTTTGATTTCGCTCAGGAGGAGCCGATTTTGGCGGCGGCGCGCTCCCGCCTTACCCCTGCGCCATCGGTAATAACCACTCCTGCTCACAGCCAGCGCCTGACAAAGTTCAACCACTCTATAGATTGCCCGCATTTGATCGATCAGCGCATACCCAGCTGCGGGTCCTCGGCCAGTATGCTCGCGGCTTTTTTTAAGATCTCTCGCTGGCGACGCAGGTAAGCGTTTTCCCGGTTTAGCCGACGGATCTCGCGGGCCATCTCTTCGGGATCGTTCAAGGGGCGGGAAAGTCCCTGCTGGTCGGAGGGGTCCCCGAAGAGATCCTTGCGCCACTTCCTGAGGCTCCCATCGGAAATCCCCAGTTCACGGGCCACCTGCTTGAGGCTGTTGTTACTGTGCAAATAGAGTTCAACGGCTCGACGTTTGAACTCCTCATCATAGGTTCTGTGGGTTCTTGGCATGTCTAATGATCTCTCTCAGACTGCGCTGTTCGTGTCCACAAAATCGGGGGAGGTTCAAACGGGTCGGCGCTCACGCCCTGCGACACCGCAATCTGCTGGAGGCCCGTTTCAGGCAAACCCGTTTTAGCCGAGCCCGCGCCGAACAAGTCATCAGGCGTATTGATGAACAACTCGCCTTGCTGCCCCAAGTAATTGAGCAAGCCCACGAACGCATCATCGGCGGACGTCTGGTCAAAAACCACAAGAAGATCCTCAGTGTCTACGAAAGAGATATCACTGTAATCGTGCGGGGCAAGGCGGGCGCGCAGACCGAGTTCGGCAACGAACTGTTTATGGCCGAGAGTCCCGGCGCAATGATCATTGATTATATGCTCTACGGCAAAACCGCTCCTTGGGAGGGAGATAAATTAATCGAAAGCGTGCAGCGCCAACAGTCCCTCAAAAGGCAACAAGACCTGGAGTGGGCCGTGGCCGACCGGGGCTTCGATGGGGCAGCTACACGTAAGGCATTGCAGCGGGTGAGGGTGAGCAGCCACATTTGTCCGAAAAGTCCGGTCGCATTGGAAGCCCGCCTCAAGGAGCCTGATTTTTACCGCTGGCAAACCCGCCGGGCCAGCACCGAGGCGCGCATTGCCATTGTGAAAAACCACGGCGGCGGACGTGTCTGGCGCGCCAAAGGCTTAAAACACCGCAGGCTCGCAGTGGGGTGGAGCGTGCTCGCCCACAACCTCGCCTGGATCAGTCGAAAAGTCAGAAAAGAGAGGGTCGAAGCTCAAGCTAAGGCGGCTTGAGCCTTCGGCGCCGTCCCACGCGCTGATCAAAACAGAAGGCGCCAGCAGTGGCAAGGCCGCCGCATGCCCGAAATCCGGCATCAGGCTCAATAATTTGAATCCGGGTGAGTTTGAAAGCCGCAGCAAGGCTCGAATCGAGCGCAACTGAGAAAATTTTGGTCCTGCAAATGCTGCTCGTTTTCCTACTCGTTTAAAAATCCCGGTTTCTGGGATAGACTCTAGATAGCCACGACGATAAAGCACAGGACGGGAAGAAAGAAGGATACGCGAACCGACTCGAGGGCCATACCTCCGATTTGCATTCCATCGCCATCGATCAGGCCACCCTGCCAGCGCGGGTTGAATGCTCCCCCCACAATTGTGGCTTTGGCACCAATCAGGCATAACGCTGAAAATAGAAACTGTTTTCTCATTTCTTTCCGGGTAATTTCTATCGCGTTAGGGAGTATTCAGAACTCACCATGATTACAGTGCTGAATTGCCTTTGTTTTTTCATATTTCTGGAACAGGCGGCAAAAAATCCAAGCTTACCATAATTGAACGTTTGGAACATCATGTGTTTTCTTGATAAATGGATGACATGCGAAGAAATATGGAATTACCTCTCAAAAAATTGATCGTTCAGCTATTGCCTTTGTGGATCCTTCTCACCGCTTGTTCTCCACCAGACCCAAGCCAAAAGCTTGTCCTCGTGGTCGGAGTAGATCCTGAACATCCTTACCTGAGCAAGCAGGTCCAATTTCTGGAGGAGGTTCTGGAAACCTTGGACTACGAATTGGAGGTTCAACAATACCAATCGGCTCATTGCTTGGAACTATCGAATTCCGGCCAAGTGGATGGCGAGATATGGCGCATTGAAGGTGTGGATACGGAGTACCCAAACCTTATTCGAGTTCCAGTCGCACTTTGGTCACACCCGGAATTGGCTTTTGTCAAGAGAGACATCGAATTGGACGCATGGCAATCACTCGCACCCTACCGGGTTGCTTTTCGTGTCGGGACCAAAGTCGTAGAAAACAACATTCAGGGCATCGTAAGGGATCAAGTGCCCCTGGATACCATCGATGAAGGCTTTGAGCTTTTGACCAAAGGAGAAGTAGATGTCGTAATTTCCGACAATATCGTCGGAAGTGTGCTGCTCGAGAGTGAGAAATTTAAAAATAGTGGCATCAGGCAAATTGAAAATCCATTGGATACGGCATTGCTATTTACCTATCTGCACAAGAAACATGCAAAACTCATTCCTCGCTTTGGTCTTCCCCCGATTTTGTGGACACGAACAGCGTAGCGTATGTTCATGTTAGGTTATGGTTTTGATTTTGGAAGTGTTTTTGAAGAAATGCTTCTGGTGAAAGGTATCCCAGGGTGCTGTGCCTTCGACGTTTGTTATAAAAAGTCTCGAGGTAATCGAAGATGGCCAGGCGGGCCTGCTGCTTGGATTCGAACACGCCGTTTTGGGGAAAGCATTCGCTTTTGAGGGAGGCAAAGAAGCTCTCGCAAGCGGCGTTGTCGTAACAGTATCCTAGCGCGCTCATGCTCTGAATCCAACCAAAGTCGTTCAATTGCTGCCGCACTTGGTGACTGGTATACTGGCAGCCACGATCTGAATGAAAGAGGGCTTTGTGAAAACCTCCCACTCGATTCCTGGTCTGGTGAAGGGCTGAAACGACCAGACCGGAGGCCAGGCTCTCGGCCACCTTGTAGCCCTGAATTACGCGGCCGAAGAGGTCCATCACGACCGCTAGATACAACCAGCCTTGCCGAGTGGGGATGTAGGTGATGTCGCTGACCATGATTTGGCCGGGCCCGGTCGGGTCCGGAGCCTCGGCCAGACGGTTGGGCGCTGGGAGGCTGCGGGGATCCTGCCGGGTCGTCTTGGGCCGGAAGGGGCTACCCCTACAGGCTTTTAGAGCATTTTGCTTCATCAGCCGGGCCACCCGGTTAACCGAGCAGCGAAAACCCCGCTGGTTGAGCTCCACGCTCATGCGAGGACTACCGTAACAGCGGGTGTGCCGGTCGGCATGGATCCGTTTGATTTCGCTCAGGAGGAGCCGATTTTGGCGGCGGCGCGCTCCCGCCTTACCCCTGCGCCATCGGTAATAACCACTCCTGCTCACAGCCAGCGCCTGACAAAGTTCAACCACTCTATAGATTGCCCGCATTTGATCGATCAGCGCATACCCAGCTGCGGGTCCTCGGCCAGTATGCTCGCGGCTTTTTTTAAGATCTCTCGCTGGCGACGCAGGTAAGCGTTTTCCCGGTTTAGCCGACGGATCTCGCGGGCCATCTCTTCGGGATCGTTCAAGGGGCGGGAAAGTCCCTGCTGGTCGGAGGGGTCCCCGAAGAGATCCTTGCGCCACTTCCTGAGGCTCCCATCGGAAATCCCCAGTTCACGGGCCACCTGCTTGAGGCTGTTGTTACTGTGCAAATAGAGTTCAACGGCTCGACGTTTGAACTCCTCATCATAGGTTCTGTGGGTTCTTGGCATGTCTAATGATCTCTCTCAGACTGCGCTGTTCGTGTCCACAAAATCGGGGGAGGTTCACTTTGCCACGGCCATCAGACAAGCCAAACAGGATGGAACCTACGCACGGATCGTAGGCGAGCCTCCAGTCGATGAATAGGTTTACCTTTATAGCGCCTCCACTTCCGTAAAATAGGCGCCACCCGCTTGTCCCGACTCGTCATAGAGGAAGGTCAGTAGCTCGGAGGGCCCGGCAGGGAGTTCCATCTCGAAAATCACTGCTTTGCTACCCGGTTCGACAAGGCATTCTTTTTCCTGCCCGGCGATCCGGATTTCGGCTCGATCAGCTTTCACAGTCTTTTCGGCCTCGATAGGGAATTGACGTAGGGTAATCCGGTAGGTCCCCGCCTTTTTTACATCGACCATCCATGGGCCGGTTACACGTGGCAGCTTGCTGATGCTGTTAAAATTCCAGGGAGGATTTCCCGTCGACATATACCAATCCTGGGAACAAAGGACCGTGGGGTTTTGCGCGTTATTGCCCAAGTCGATACGTACCGGTTCAAGTCGAGGAGATATTGACTGCCACCACGGCCGATAGAGCGCTCGGAGTTCTTCGACTACGTTCGAATGTTCCTCGGCAACGTTTGTTCTTTGCGCTGAGTCCGCCTGAATATCATAGAGTTCATTACCGCCAATCAACCGCCAGCGTTCGGTCATTACACAGGAATCCGCCCAGGCGGTCGGGTTCCGATTGAAATAGGCGCCGCCAAAAAACTGCACGATCAAGTGGTCACGATCCCAGTTTTCATTGTTTCCTTTCAACAAAGGGACCAGGGACCTGCCGTCCAATCGATGGGAATCCGGAATCGAAACACCACACAAGTCAGCCAGAGTCGGGAATACGTCCAGATGCGCCGCCAGGGAGTCGATATCGCGACCACCCGTCAGTCCACCTCGAGGCCAATAGATAAAGAAAGGAACACGATGCCCACCCTCATAGATGGATGATTTCCTTCCACGCATGCCTGCATTGAATCCCTTGACCGCCTCGCTGTTTAATCGGTCTTTTCCAAACGTCGCCCCGTTTGCTGTACCGTTGTCGGTCATGAAAATCAGAATGGTATTTTCAGTGAGTCCAAGGTCTTTCAGGCGCTTCCGGAGAATTCCCAGATTCTGATCAATATTGGCGATCATCCCGTAGAAATTGGCGCCGTTGTTCCAGTCAGCCACGTTCTGGTAGGGCTCACTCCATTCCGGAGCTACACGGAAAGGACCGTGGGGCGCATTGGTGGCGAGATAGAGAAAGAAGGGAGAATCCCTGTTTTCTTCGATAAAACGCATGCCTTCGGAGAACCACACATCCGTACAGTAGCCTTCAAACTTCTCATAAATGCCGTTTCGCTCGTAGGTATCGCCAAAATAATCGTTACCCCAATAATCGGAGGCTTGCCCTACTCCACCGCAACGATGCCAGACCACATCCTGAAACCCACGGTCTTGAGGACGATGTGGAGCATTATCGCCCAGGTGCCATTTGCCCACCATACCAGTAACATAGCCATTATGGGCAAACACATCCGCCACTGTTTTCTCGTCGGTGTGTAACATGGACCTTCCTGAACTGGTTCGATAGGCCCCTGTCCGCCCGGGGTCCCGACCGGTCATCAAAGCCGCCCTAGTCGGCGTACAGAAAGGACTGACGTGAAAATCGGTGAAACGGACTGACTCACGATGAAGACGGTCTAAATTCGGTGTTTTAATGATCGGATTCCCATGGCAACTCAGGTCACCATAGCCCTGGTCATCCGTCATGATAAGCACGACGTTTGGCCTGACCGATGCCAGCGACCAAACGGAGAAAAGGAGGCAAAGAAGCAATTGAATGGAGAGGTTTTTGCAGCGTTCCATTTCTATCGCTTAGCGTTTTCATGCCCATCCAGGTTCGCTTTTCTCGTATGCCCGAGCGCCTTATCGGCATCATTGAGAATGGCATTCGGATGATGTTGTTCTGCATCGGTCAAGATTTCGAAGGACCAGGCAAACTGGCTGGAGCCAAGGTCTTTGGGCGGTGTGATTTGCAGGCCCTTCGATGTCATGGCCCAATTTACTTCCCCATCCGAACCAAGCAACCTAACGGACTTCACTTGATTGTCCTTCCATCCGGCTGTGGCATTGATGGTAATGGCAGCAATCGGCTTGGCTCGTTTGATTGCGTAAAGCGCTTTCCCTTTGGCGGTAAAGGAAAGATGCTCGTCCTCCTGGGTGTTTTCTTTCCAATAGCGGGTGCCATAGATCGCATCACCGTTGATCTTCAGCCAGTCGCCCATGGCCCGCAAGCGTTCGACCTGCCAGGATGGAATGGTTCCATCGGCCTTCGGGCCGACATTGATCAGGAAGTTTCCGTTGAGGCTGACGGTTTCAACCAAGGTGTGAACCACCTGCTCAACGCTTTTTTTCGGGTAAGGATAGTCCGGATCTTCCTCGGCGGCCAGATAGCCATAGGAAGTGCCTAAGGTGGTGCAGCTCTGCCACTTGGGGCCAATCACTTCGAGCTTGAGATTGTCCTTCTCCAGGCAACCCACACCGGCTGGCCAGTTCAGGTTCGCACCTTTGTTGTTGAGATAGACATCCACGCCACGAGCGGCTCCATCATTCATGAAATCGGTGATCATGGCTCGAACCCGATCGTCAAAATACTTGATTTCCGGCTTCATCTCCCCATCGCGCACACGATTACCATCGCGGGTATAGATGGGAAAATCATCCACCCACAGCATATCTGGCTGATACTTGCGTTGAATCTCTTGCCAGCGTGCCACATAATCATCAACAAATGCTTTGCTGTAGCTGAATTCCGGCCCGTAGAGCATAGCTGCCTCGGGAACACGTTTGATCTCTTCAGCAATATCCGGGCGAGGCTCACTGTGGACCACAAACTTTTCCATGGCGAAAAAACCGGTATGTCGCTCACGGTGATAGGAGGGGGCGTATTTCAAGCCCTTCTTACGGATCGCTTTTCCCAGATCGCCAACCAGGTCGCGCTTAGGCCCTTTATCTACTGCATTCCAGGGCGTTAGATCGGAATCCCAATTGGCCCAGCCGTCATGGTGCTCAGCGGTCATTACCACGTATTTGGCGCCGACCTCGGAAAAAAGCTCAGCCCATTCCTCCGGATCCCAATTCTCCGCTTTGAATTCAGGAATGATATCCTTGTATCCAAAATCCGGAGGCGCAGATCCCCACCTCTCCTTCAGGTATGGATAGTAGTGATCCGGCTCTTCGTAAATCATCTTGGGGACATGCTCCGCATAACCCCGGTCCCCCCTCCGATACCCAATCACACTGTAAGGCCCCCAATGGATAAAGATACCGATCTTGCCCTCCTCGAACCAAGCTGGAACGGGCATCTTTTGTAACGACTCCCAACTTCCGTCGTAAGGAGTCGAGGACTCCTTCTTACCGGAACTGAAAGTGCTGACTACAAACATGGAAAAAGCGCAAACAAACGAGCAAATTTTCTTTCGTTTCATCAGCATCTTTTTAAATACAAGGCATTGCCCTGAAGTCCCTCGAAATACTATAAACGGAGACCTCAGGACGAAGCTGAATAGAACTACTAGAACTGAAATGTGACTGATGCGCGCCAACTTCGAGGCGCCAGATAGTAGCGGCGATCGGGAGGATTGCTGCTATCGTTGCGAAGATACCTGGCAACAATCGGTTTCGTTTCGTTAAAGAGGTTCGAAACGTTGATCTGGAAGGAGGCCCTTACATTGGAGCCAAACAAATCCAAATTCGTCCGGTAACGAACCATGCCATCGGCAAAGAAGGTGGACTCGCCCCAGATTCTGATCCGATTGCCATCCGCATCGTTTTCCCAGTGCAAGGCGTTCTTGCCCTGGTAGCGTGTCCCGCCACCAACGGACCATCCCCTTAGCATACCTTCGTTGAAGGCATAGTTGGTGAAGAAATTGAATTTGTTTCTGCGAAGTCCGAATGGTGCGCCGGCAACCATGGTATTGTTCCTCCAATTGGTGACGGTTTCGAATGTATTGGCGACGATTGCTCCATTCTCGGCCTCAAACTCCTCAAGATCGTTGGTAGCGATAATACCTTCATCAATCCACTCCTGGGTAATAGTCGAAGTATCCCAAGTTTCGATGACGTTCGTAATATACTCCATGGTCTGGTCGAGCCAGATGTTCTCGATTATGCCGACATTGGTTTGCTCCTTGTCGGTATAGGAGTAATTAAACAACGCTCGCCAATTGCTGGTGAGATTGGCCGTCACTTGAAACTCGTAACCATCGCTGGCCTTGGAGAGCGTATATCGGTTGACGCGGTTTTCAAAAAGCGGCGGAAAATCTGCGTTAGCCGAGGGGAAACCTATGTCCTGCCACCATGCGAGGAGATCTCTTTGCAACCGGTTGTGCATATTGACCGCGGCGCCG
This sequence comes from Opitutales bacterium, assembly GCA_965218995.1. Classification (GTDB taxonomy): domain Bacteria; phylum Verrucomicrobiota; class Verrucomicrobiia; order Opitutales; family UBA2995; genus JAABVD01. The sequence goes on along the minus strand of CBDCML010000002.1, from coordinate 434,512 downwards.
CTACCGTTGAGAGCGTTATTTTGCGTGGATTCGTAGCGCGTCAGCCGCACATTGATGCGATTGTCGTACAAACTTGCCATAACTCCGAAATCCTTGCCTTCGCCACTCCCGGGAAAGCCGATTTGGCCCGGTCTTTCGAGCGATCCGATGATCACATCCTCGGGGCTGGGAATATCGGAGTTGGTCGCCTCATTATAAAACAGGGAGAACTGGTCATTGATGTGGAAAACCGCTCCCGCCGTGAAATTATCTACCTTCCAGGGTGTAGTGAGAAACCTATCCGTGCGCACGTATTCGGTGTTGTTGGCGTTTGGATCGTAGAGCCATTTTTTATTGTCTCCTTTGTCTTCCCTATACCCGGCCGTTATAACCAACCTGTCATCAAAAAAGAAGCTTTGGGTGGAAATCAACCAGGAATCAATTTCCTGATCGGCATCCCAAGCATCCCGGAAAGTCTGCTTCCAATCCGCATAGATCATTCGGCTGGGATCGAGCGGGTCGGCCACGGGTGTTTCTAATCTGGCAAGCTCAAGCCCTGACCAGGTGCTCCTATCGTTAAGATCAATGTAATGCATGCTTTTAGCGTGATTAGTCCCGCCAGGGTTCGCCGAATACGCGTTTAGTCCTGTCGCAGCATCGAGCCAGGACAGTCGAAGAACCGGTTGGCTGGAATTATATTTCAAACGTTCCAGGCCAGCGGCTAAGCGGTGCCGGCCCAGGTTGGACAGCCCTCCATCGCTGCGTTCGGCAAAGTCGATTTCATAGGTAGAGGTCACGCGCATGGTTTCCTGATCCCGGTCCGTATTCCACCGAGTGTGGTTATTTATAAACGCGAAAGTACCACCTGCATTAGGATTGGGGACTGCAGTTGCCGGCGTTCCATCCGGCCCCATGAAAAATTCATTAGCATCGCCCCTGAGTTGCACGCCGGTTCCATTAGGCATGGTGTCCCAGTAGTAATCCCAATTGTTGTAGTCCAGTTGCACATAAAAATCCTCAGCCAACTCACGTTGCAGTGAGGCAGTTAAATCAGTCGCGTCCAGGTCCCTCTTATTACCCGGGCCATTGAAAGCCACGTCATATGGATAATAGGAATCGGTGCGAGAAATGTTATTACTTACTGTAAATTGCCCATTTCCATTGGTATCCAGGAACTGCTGCGTTAGCATCGCCCGGGCGAGAGTAATCGCTTTGCCATCGAACGACGGATCCCCTCCTTCAACTCTTGCGACCTGCGCAGCGGCACCTAAGTTGGTGACGCCTGCACTCCGAAGGTAGATGTTTCGATTCGCACCGCTCAGGGCGCCGTTAGCACCTGCTTGTGCGATACGATTGTCTGAAAACAGATCGAAAGTAGGCGACCCTGAAGAAAACCAGTGAGTCAGGAAGTCCGTTTCCACATAAGTCGTACCAGGAATATCTTCCTGTTGGAAGTCCTCGTACCCAAGTCGGATAACGGTTTTCTCATCCGGCCGCCAAGTCAGACCGCCATGAATGGCATTCTTCCTGTTGTAGGTATTGGACCTCCAACTGTCGCCATCCGCGTGGAGGGCATTCAAACGAAAGGCCAGCTTGTCCTCAACAAGCACCTGGTTGTAATCGAATTCCCCCCGCACCAGGCCATACCTGTCGGTGCGGAAAGTCACTTTGCCGAAATTATCCGCCACCGATGCACGCTTTGTTGACTGATTCGTAATACCTCCGGCGGCAGCGATTCCAAAGAGCAAGGCATTCGGCCCGCGAGACTCGTCAATTCGCTCTGTCAAGTAGTTGTCGAGTGGCAGTTGCCAGGTAAAATAATCCCTGGCTCGGGTGCTGGGCAAACCCCGGACCCTGGCCTGGAAGCTGACGAAGCCCCGTTGTGCAAAATGGCCTCCGAAGAATGCTTCCTCATCGCCCTGTCCCGCTTCGACGTTGGCCGAGTAATTGAGTACATCCTCCAGATTGACCGCGCCGAGATCCTCGATAAACTCCATGGTATACACCTGAATGGAGGCGGGCGTATCGCGAAGGCTGGCATTGAGTCGGCTGCCGGCCAAAGAATTCTCGGCATAATAGCCTGTGTCTTTTGAGGCATCGATTTCGAAAGGACTTAATTCGTAGATGCTCTCATCATCATCTTCCTCACTTGTTTGCGCGCTCAATGATGCGCCTCCCAAAGCGAGGCCTATCGATAGGAAAGGAATGCCAGTCTTGAGGAGCATACCTGATATTGGTTTGAAGAACTTGGTATTCATAAGAGTTTGGTTCAGTTTTGCGATTTTAAGTTGTAGAGGGTGAAAAAAGCCGCCGTGCGCAAAGAGATGGCCGTCCCCGGAGACACGGAAAGTTTGCGCGATTTTGTGGGAAATTATCCCATGAGAACAGAGCAAGTGGTAATGTTTGGCCTTATTATGGCAGGTTTCGGAAAACCGGATATCATCAAAATGAATGATATGCTTTGATCCGTCAAGGGGTTATGATGGGTGGTTGTCATGCTCGCCTACCGGCAAAGAAGATTAGCACGATATGGAAGCCAATGGGTCCACGACTTACGGCCTGAACATATCCGTACGGAAGGGGTATGCCGGAAGACCGGCTCGATTGACCAGGTTCACCTCCGGTTTGCCGGCAAAAGCGTAGCGGACGTAGAGTGGCTTTTCTACGGCATGACACCGACGGATGTGCGAGGAAATTTCTGGGATACCACACTAGACCGCATGTCTCACAAAATTCGTGAGCGAGCGAACGGAGACCGAGTGCTGGTGTGGGTTTCGCGCAGATGAGCGGGTGAAGCTGGGTCGACACCCCGCAAAGTCGTGAATCCAGCGAAGTCCACACAAGCGCCGGTATACCGGAGCGCAGCAGAAGATTTGTGAGACATGCGGGCTAGACCAGGATCTGGTCAACAAGGCCTTCGCTGTCGCCGAAGCTTTCCGTTTCCACTCCCGTACGTTGCAAGAGCGTTAAGAGCATGTCATTAAACGGACGCTCTTCTTCAAATCGATGAAAGGCGCCATGCTTCAGGCCGAGATTCTTGCCGCCGGCGAGAACCAGCGGGTAATTTCTGCCAATATGCGTCTTACTGGTGCCGCATCCGTATAGCACAATCGTATTGTCCAACAGACTGCCTTGAGCCAGCGGATCAGGCGTTTGAGCCATTTTCGTCAAAAACTCCGAGAGACGCTCGGCCAGATACTGGTCGTATTTTGCCCAGCGTTCCCAGCCGCCTTCATCTCGCGAGGCGCTATGGCTGAGTTGGTGATGATGCATCGAAAGTCCTGCCGCATACGGAAGATTGTTGCCTCGACCGCCGGCGTTTTCCATAGCCATCTGATAAGTTACGACGCGTGTGGAATCGGTCAGGAGCGCCATGTGGATGAGATCGAACATCGTGCGCAGATAGTTGGTCCCCAACTCGCGCGTTGGCTGCGCATCGAAATCAAATAAGCCGGGGTCGACCTCGGGTTTCGGAACGTTCAACCAATCATTGGCACGCCCGAGTTGCCTTTCCAGCGTTCGGGTAGCCGTTAAGTAGGCATCGAGGCGATCCCGGTCCTCTGCTCCCAGCTTCCCATGCAATCCAGTCAATCTGGAACCCACCCGATCCAGAATGCTCCGGTCGCGGGCAATCGCTCGGGCGCGCTCCTCCGCGCCACGCTCGTCTACGACAAATAGCCGATCGAAGATCTGCTTGGGTTCCGACATGGAAGGAAGCAGGGCGCCATCGCGATTAACGGAAATGGTCGCGGGACGGCCCACACTGCCCGTACCGCCGTTCGTGGACAATGCGATGGACGAGAATCGCGTCTCTCCGTCGATCGTTCCGGCGTAGACCTGGTCGTAGCTGATAGAATTCTTGTAACCCTTCGACTGGTCCTCGCCTGTAAGGAATTGAGCGCTACATGAATGGGTGATATTCGAGCGTAGATTCGGATGGGAAAAACCGGACAATATGGAAATATCGTCGCGAAGCCCGGCAAGCGGCTGGAGTGTTTTCGTCAATACATAATCCGAACCAGGATTATGCGGAAACCAGCGCCAGTCATTAAAACTAGGGTGCCCTTCAGGCGGAAGCGAAACCCCATTTGGGAAAAAGATCGTGACCAGTCGGACGGGTTTGCCCGTCGTGGCTGGGCGGGCTGCATTTTGCGCACCAAGCAGAGAAGCTAATGGCGGCAGAGCTATGCCAGCCAATCCGAGTTTCAAGAATTTGCGGCGGGGAAATCGAGATGAATGATTCATAATTTTCTTTCTAATCCCAAGTGTTTCAAACGCCTTCAAAAGCGCCTTTTTCCATGTTCATTTTCGTGAGGATTTTAAATTCAATATAAAATATCATAACACGTTGTATTTTATTCACTTAACTTGTGCGCTCTTGAAAGCGCTTGAAACGTTTGGGTAATCAGTGTTGCTGTCAATAGGGTTGGTTACCTGCAAAGTATCTGTTGCCTCCATCGCGGGCAAATCAGGTCCTGCCTTAAAGACTTCACTTTGCACGATGGCTAAAACGAGTGCCGATAACTTGTAGCCGGACGTTCGGAAATAACCATGAATCGATTCCAGTTCGGATTGATCGCCGAGATTTGGCTCACGGGCCAGAGCATAAGTCATCATGTGCCAAACCAGGGAACGCGTGAATGCTTCCTCACGTTCGCTACCGAGAAATGAAGCAAGATCGGCCGAATCTTCGATTTCCTCTCCCGAGGGTAGTACGGTACTGCTGTCGACGGGCAAAAACGACTGAGCGCCCGTATCCGGATTGATCACCAAAGCTTTATCGCGCCATGCGCCGATGGCATCGAAATTTTCGAGCGCCAGCCCCCAGGGATCGATATTGGCGTGACAGGACTTGCAGGTGTTTTGTTCGCGGTGCAGCTCAATCTTTTGCTTGAGAGTGAGCTGAGCGAAATCCGACGAGGATGCCTCTAAGCCCGGAACCGCTGGCGGAGGCGGAGGCGGAGGGTCATGCAGCAGGCGTTCGAGAATCCATACGCCTCGGTATATCGGATTCGATTCCTGGCCATCCGCTGTCATGGTCAAAATAGCGCCTTGATGAAGCAGTCCCCCACGCGTTCTGTAATCCGGTACTGCAGCCGCTTGAAATTCGCCGCCCGTAATTGGCGGCAATCCATAATGGCGAGCCAATCGTTGATTGATGTAAACCGTATCCGATGAAATAAGCTCGCGCGCATCCATATCGCCATGAAAAATTTCCTGAAAGGTGGCGATTACTTCCGCGACCATGTCTTCACCGAGGTCTTCATCATATTTCGGATAAAACTCCGGATTGACCGCTACCAAACCGTACTTGTCCAGACGCAACCACTCGCGAGCAAACCGTTCGCTGAAGCGACGAGTGCGACTATCGCGAAGCATGCGAACCACCTCGGTCGCGAGTACGGCCGGGTCACTCAGCTGGTTTTGAGCCGCCAGCTCGCGCAAACGATCATCCGGCGGTCCTCCCCAAATGAAATAGGAAAGCCTGGACGCTACCTGGCTACGCTCTTCCTTTGAAATAAAGGGGTGATCTTCCACTGGAATCGGCGCAGCAATATACAAGAACGGGTCCGAGATCAGAACCGTGGCGAACGATTCTCTGAGTGCATCCTCAAAGCTATCACCCTCCCTTTGAAATTGATCGTAGAGCGACATCATCGAGTCTACTTCCGCCGGCGAGATGGAACGCCGATAAGCCCGCTCCATAAACGCTTGCAGTGATTCCTCGGCAACTTTGCGCGAATCGGCGCCCGCATTCAAATTGGCGCGTTGCGCATCGATTCGCCAAAACCTTGCCTCCACATCCAGACCGAAGGGCACGATATCGATTTCAACGGCATCGAGGTATAGTTCGTTCACACCCGCTTCTCGCATTGCGGCTTTGCTGACGATCGATTCCGCAAGCACCCTCCGGTGTCGAGCAATCAACCCTGGGTTTTTTGGGCCGAAGTTATACCCCTCCGGAACTACATCGTAAATCGCATCCTGATCGCGCGACACATTGGTTACCTGGAGAGTCAACCTTGTCTCTCTATCTTCTTCTCTGGCCTCCGTCGCTACATATCGAAATGGTATCCGGAACGTAATTACTTGCGGATTCTCAATGGGTGCAGTGACATCTTGCTCCCCTTCTATGGGATCGCCGAACTCAAACCCCGATCGGTTGGAAATTTTAAATAGAAGTCGAGGCGCCGCGCCATCGTCGCCTAATTTTGCGGCAACGTGCATTCTGGCGATCAATTCACCGGCATTGTGAAGATCGCGGCTCTTGAACCTGGCAAATTGCTCAGGGAATTTTTGCCGATCCGACCGATTCAATTCCTCAGTGCTTTTATCGAGAGGTCCGTCTGGCAATGGGAATATCGTTCGATCGGAGTAGACGACTGCTCCCGCCTCCCTTGCCTGGCGCTTCTCCAACAACTCTTCTTCCTTCAAAGGCTCATCTACTGAATATCCGCCGGCTACGCCGGGGCGATATTCAACGTTTTCGAATTCGATCAGAAAGTGCTCACTATCCGGAATGGGATCTCTGAAAATCACGAAATCCTCCACAGCTTTACGAGCAATACTGAGAAAATATTCAAGCTCAAGGGCGGACACGCCCAGCAAAGCCGCATCACGCGAGTAGCCATATTCTGACAAAGGCGCGGCTGGAAGATCCTTACCGAATGAAACCTCCGTACCGAATAATTCTCGCAGGGTGTTCTCATATTCAAGGACGGTCAATCGCCGCATTGGAGACGATCGATTCGCCCGGCGCTGTTCGGCAACCTTCTTAAAAGACGCGTCAATCCAGTCCACTATCTGCTGCCGTTCATCATCGCTGGGCCGAACGTCCGCATCTTCTGGCGGCATATCGTGGAGGATCAACACATCGAGAGCGGACTCCCACATCACCACGTCATGGTCCGACAGCATAGCCGGATCCAGCTTATCAAAACGCAAATCGGCCTTCTGCTTCTCCTCGCCATGGCAACTTACGCAATAGCGTTGCACAAGCGGCCATATTTCTTCGGAATAGGCAGCTAGCAGCACATCCTCCTGCGGCTCCAGCGTTGATTCCTCAACCGCCTGCAAAGATGCCACGAACAGAAACAAACTGACTACAAAAATACTGCCAGGAATTTTCATAGGGATTCAGTTGTTTCCGAGTTCATCGGCGTTTGGGGTAGAGCCATTTCTCTTACAAGCGACGCTAGCTTTTTCTTCCCCTATAGACAATTCTTTCTCTCCTCCCTTTCCCCCAATTCCAATCCATACTGTTCACCCATGTTAATTTCCTCCCCACACTTTGCGCCTTTTCCCATCCGTGGCTACCCGTGAAATATCAGATTATTCGCTACCCGGTTTTCCCCACTCTGCCAGAGGAAGATTCCAGGCGAATGGATGTAGATATTTCCAATGTGGTGAATATGATTGTTATAGACGAGGTTCTTCCGGTTCACATCTTTGGTTCCCGGGCCGTATCCGCAAAGCACGATGCCTGCACCGCCCATCTGTTCTATATGGTTGCTGGAAATGGTGTTTTCCATCCAGTGCAGATCCACCCGAATGGCGCCACCACCACTGTGGGTAAAATGGCACTGTTCAATGTCACAGTTCTCCAGGATCGACCGTCGAGGCTATAAGAGGCAACGCCGGGTTTGCGCCCGGCGATGCTCAACTAACTACAACTATACGAATAAACTTTTCAGAACGAGAACGTATTCGAGAGCACGAACTGACGCGGAACCGGAATCGCCACGCGAGCGATCGAGCCGTCGGGTTGCGTCTGGACTGGCACGGGATTGCTGTCACGGAAAACGTTGCGGACGTTCAGCTGGATTCTCCAAGCGACTTTATCATCGAATAGGTTACTGCGGTATCCAATCCACAAATCAGCGTAGCCTTGAGAATCACCCCAAAATGGCTTAGAAACATCCGGGATAATGACTGGAATATCCGGATCGTTGAGATTCGGATAGCCGATGGCTGACTCGTCCGTCCAGCGATAGGCCCCACCCACGTTGAATCCAGCCAAGCGACCTTCATCGAAGGAATAGTTGCCTACGAATCTGAAATTCCACTCGGATTGTTCAGGAGTCGGCGAACCGTCAAGTGCCTGCCCGAGATAGTAAGCGCCAGCTTGTCGAGAATTAGCCATACGAGCCCCAAATAGCGAATTGGAAGGGTAAAGGGTACTGCCTTGGGCCCTGAGAGCGGTCCCCAGCGGGTTGCCTTGACTGCTTAGCCTTGGACCTTGCGGCACAGATTCAAAGGCGGCCCTGAACTGATTGACCAGAATGCCCATCCCCCCCGCGACATCGCTTCGAACAACGGTTCCCTGCGAGGCGTTGAAGGCGAGGCGCAAATTTTTTATGGGATTGGCGGTCACCTCGAACTCGTAGCCCTCGGCTTTGAGATCGGAGGTGTCGGACAGTACACCCGTTGTGACTTGGACCGACGTAGCCCTGGCTTCCTCAGTGGCTGTCTTAGGAAAAGTGGTAAACTGTACTTGTTCGAGTATGAAATCGGTCCAAGCGCCTTCGTACTCAGTCATGAAGGTGTTGAAGTCATCAAGCGACATGTAGTTGTCCATGAAGTTCTCGGGATCCGCGTCTTCCACTTCATCCAAGTATCCATTCTTGTTCATGTCGGGATCTATGCCTGCCAGGTCGCCTGCCGTGTTGATATCGAATACTCCATCCTGATTTTCATCGGCCATATTCCGCGCCACCCAAAGGGCACGGTATTGGCGCGATATGACATTGGCAAAAACGCGATAGGCGAAGGCGGCATCGCTATAGGCATCATTCTCGATATCCCCTTCATAGCGGGTAACGCGAACCACTAGCTTATTATCTAACGCCGACCATGTGAAGCCGTAATCCTTGGTCGTGCCATCTTGGCCCGGCAGATTATTGCCAAACCAATCAAACTGGCCAGGGGAAGCCACGAAGTTCGAGTTTTCGCCGTAGTGGAACGAAAGACCCGTTCCTTCAGGCAGCCATTCGGAGGGCGTTTTCAGGACGAATCCATACCCGAAGTTGCTCGCCGAAGAATTTTCGGTTCTGACGTCAGGACGGTTGAGGTTGAAAGAAGAGGGATCGATAATCGAAATATTTATCTTGTCCGGACTCGGAGCAGTCTCCTCAGTGGTTCGTTCCGCATTGAAACGGCGAATGTCCACTTCATCTCTCCGCCATCCCAGATTGGCAACGAGGAGGTCTTCGAACAAAAAGCTCTGGAGATTCAACGCTTGCGAACTGGTATCGGTGCTGGTAAGATTTCCTTCGACGGGCTGGAATGACGAAGTGTAAGTGCCTTCATCCCTGAAAGCCAGCGCGCCGTTTCGAATTCCTGCGTTTACATCTCCCTTCGAATTGAAGACCAACGGTACCTGATAATCCTCGGGGAGATGTACATTAGCATTGCCTTGGAGTCCGGTCGTGTGGAAATCCGACATCTGGAAACTCGAGTCATCAAACGCATTGAGAAATGGTTCGCTGATATAGAAGATAGCCGATCCCTCGCGTTGGAAAATATTGGCATCCGTGCCGAGAACGAATTCAGCATTATTGCCCATAACCAAAGGCTCTGTAGTTATAGTTGACCGAGTGAATTCGTCCTCGTCGGCCAACAAGCTGAGTGTATGACGCCCCAACTTACTGAGGAAACCGTCATCGAACTTTTCGTCGAAATCAATTTTGGCAAATGCGGTTGCACGTAACGCGTCCCGTTCTTCGTCAATGAATGTCCTGTCCGACGCGCTTGCATAGAAGAAGAGTCGGCCCAGGTTCGGATTAGTATCTCCAAAGAGAGTGTTAGGCCCTACGACGTGGCTGTAGTTGATATCGAGGTCGATACTGGGAGAACCCGTAAGCGAAAAGCCGGTTCTCGAGTAGTCCTCGCCAGCGTAATCGAGGCTGATACCGTAGTTGCCGTCATCCGAAATCGCCTCGAAGGAGGCCATGACCCGATCAAACTCATTGCTGTTTGTATCGTTCATGCCGGTGATGAGGTTTTTCCGAAAGTCGAATACCTCGTAGTCGAGCAAACCTTGGTTGTTCCACCTCGTCCAGTCCATACCGGTCTTGTTGATTAGACTCGTGCCGAAGAATGCAATTCGAGGGGTCCTTTGAAACGTGGCCCAGGTTTGACCCGCAAGGTTCCCAAAGGGATCCCAAGTCGGGCTTCCTGGCCTGATCTGATTATTCGTCCAGCCCGTATCAACCGCACGGGTGGGAAGGCCATTGGCATCTTCCGTTCCATCGTAAACGAGCATCCACCCATTTCTCTTAAGGAATTGATTTCTGTATAAAGGGCACATCCGGTAACCTCAATTAGTAAATTTCGCATTTGATAGTTTGATACGCATCCTCTAGTCTTGAGCAATGAAGTTTCGTAAAGGCAAAGAACAAAGTGGATTGTTTGATTTAATCGAGCGGGTGGAAGAGCTTTCCAGTCAGGCTGGCCCGCTGGACAAGCTCAATGAGCAGATCGACTTCGAATTTTTTCGTCCGAGGCTGTTGGAAATCCTGGACTACGGCGATCACGAAAAAGGAGGTCGTCCTCCTTGGGATCCGGTTCTGATGCTCAAGGTCCTCATCATCCAACGCTACCACAATCTGAGTGAAGAAGAGACGGAGTTTCAAATTCTGGACCGCTTTAGTTTTCAACGTTTTTTAGGACTTTCAGTGGGGGATGGGGTGCCTGACAAGAACACTATCTGGGACTTCAAACAACGACTGGGACGGCAAGGGATGAAGTCCTTGTTTGAATTATTCGGTGGTCTATTGGCCGAGAATGGACTGGTGGGCAAAGGCGGCAAGATCGTAGACGCCAGTTTCGTGGACGCCCCCAGACGGCGAGTTGCCGCGGAAAAATTGGAGGAACTTTCCCCGAAAGCCCGTAGCCATGTCGATGGCGATGCCCGCTGGGCCAAGAAAGGCAAGGAGACTCATTTTGGTTACAAGAATCACGCTAAATGCGACGCGGCTTCGAAGTTTGTTGAGACCTTTGCAGTAACCAGCGCCGAGGTCCACGACTCCAATGTCCTGGAGGAACTGCTGGATGACAATGATCAATCCCTGTATGCGGACAGCGCCTACAAAAGCGCGCAAAACGACGAGTTGCTACGCAATCGCAAGATCAAAAACATGATCCATCAAAAAGGGTACCGCAACCATCCTCTGACGCGATTTCAGAAGAAGATCAACCGGCTCAAGAGTACGTTGCGCTGCCGGGTGGAACACATATTCGGGTTCCAGGCCAACAGCCTGGGGGCGGACTGGATTCGCACCATAGGAATTGAAAGAGCCGAGTTTCAGATAGGCCTGTCCAACCTGGTTTATAATTTATGCCGGTTCGGCCAACTGGGGGCAGTGAGGAAATGAGAGGGAAATGATGGCTGAAAAGGCCAAAAAGCTGCAAAATATCCGAATGCATTCACAAAATGAATACGAAATGCTGATACTAGGCAGCAGGGCCATAAGCGCTGTTGAAGCCTTGGGCGAGAGAAATTAGCTTTTAACGCTTTTACCAATCAAAGTTAAAAATTACACGGTTAACGGATCTGCCCTAAAGTATACGGCAGATCGTCTCCGTTAATATCCACGCCTGTATAAGCCGTGCGGACATCTGGGCTGGCGCTATTCTTCAGGATGTTTCCGAAAACATCAAAAACCATGCGTTGAGCGCTGTTCTGAAAGAGCACATTCCCATCGAGATCAGTGACGGGCCCGAACTGATCGTCCATAGTATTATTGAGCCACGTCGATAAGGTTTCCAGTGGACCGTTGCGTTCCACGGAAATGAAATCAGTTTCTCCCCGCTCATAATTGCCTTTGATAAAAATGTTCTTATCATCAAAGGGCTTGAACTCAAGGGCCACAAATTGGCGAGATTGGTCAATAAACGCAGGTTTCTGCATAAACTCCTGATCCCTCTCCTTAGCCGCAACTCGGATTGCCAGCTTATCCTCAATGAGAACCTTATTAAAATTTATCGATAACTCATGAGAGAAATTATCTTCGAACTCCTCGGTGGAAAGCCGCGCGTTGATTTCTATGGAATCGTCATAGAGATTGGCGCCTTGCAAGCTTGTGTTTACGATACCCCCAGGAGAACCGAGACCGAAAAGAAATGAGTTCGCCCCCCGGTTGATATCGATACGAGAAGCGTTATACGAATCGAATGGGATGCTCGACGCAAAGTAGTTCGTGGTCCGCGTCGGCGCGGTCGTGCCGCGAACGCGGTTGGCCGCATAGGGATTCTGGCGAGCTGCCGAATTGTCCAGGTCACCCGGCCTCTGCTGGTCGTCATTGTTCAGTCCCGCAGAAATCTGCTGGTAGTCACTCAACCCACCGAACGCTTCAGTGGCGGTTGTGTATACCAGAACCTCATCCAACTGGGTGGCCCCGATATCTTGCATAAATTCCTGGGTGACGACCTGCACTGAAGTCGCGATATCCTTGAGGTCCGTATTCAAACGACCACCCGCCAAGGTCTGCGACGAATAATAGCCGACCGTTCCGGATTCATCGACTTGAAACGGCGACAACTCATAGACGTTCCGGTCGTCGTCTTCCTCTGTTTGAGCTGAGAGAATTCCCCCCGACAGTCCGATTAGTAGCAGGGGATATAACAGGTACAACAAAGTTTGTTTTCTCATTATTTTGGGGTTGGTAAGTTGCTGTTTGTGAGTTCTGAATTTCGAGATTCATGGGGTAAGAGCATTCCCCATCGGGGTGTTGCTTTTTTCTCCGGATCTAAGCATATGGTAATTCTCCGTTTTGTCTACCCTCCGTTTAGGGGGCGTGATATACACTTTAGGGGCCCCCGAATTCTAGATCAACTGTGAGATGGTGCCCGTGCTGGCGTTGTTGAAGTGGTCTTTTTCCACACCGTATTTTTGCAGGATGGTCAGGTGCAGATTGGCCAGCGGGGTATGCTCGTCGCAGACAACATGACCTTGTGGCTCGAATCGTCCACCGCCGCGGCCGGCCAGGATGATGGGCAGGTTTTCCTTCTTGTGGCCGTTGCCATCCTTCATGGAGGAACCGTAGAGAATGGTAGAATTGTCGAGCAGGCTCCCGTTGCCTTCGTCGATGCTTCTCATGCGTTCGAGCATATAAGCCAAATTTTCCACATACCAGCGGCTGACGCGGGTATACTCGTCAACAGCCTGGTCCTGGAACTTGTGGTGCGACATGCCGTGGTGGTCGGAGGTCACTCCATCCAGGAAAGAGAAGTTCTGACGGCTGAATCCGTGAGCCGTCATCAGTGTTCCCACGCGAGTGGTGTCGGTCCAGAACGAGAGCACCATCAGGTCCATCATCAACCTCAAATGCTTGGCTCGATCTTGGGGGATACCCGCATCCGGGCGCAAGAATTCCGGTTTGGTAATGGGTTTCCAGGCACGCTCTGGCGGATTGAGCGTGTTCTCGATCTGCACTTCGACCGAACGCACGCTGTCCAGGTATTCACCGATTTTATGTTGGTCCCGATAACTGGCTTTGCGTTGCAGGCTCTTGGCATCATCGAGGATCAGGTCGACGACACTTTTCCGATAAGCGGCCTTACGTTGGGCTTCCGGGCCGGAGTTGTCACGGAACATCCGGTCGAAAGCGACGCGAGGGTTGATCTCGGGAGAGACGCGGGTCTTCTCTGAACTCCAGGACACGGTGTTGGCAAAAGAGATGGGGTTGCGACCGGCATTCCCTTGGCGTGGTGGTTCCGTACCCAGAATGACTGACGGGAAAGGAGTATCCTTACCAATAGCTTGGGCTACCATCTGGTCCAGGGAGACCGCGTTCTTGTCACCCTCGATGGTTTTTCCGGTGAGAAATGCGCCCGTCATTTGCACGTGGCCTTTACCGGTATTATCGAGGTTGGACAGGATGGTAAGCTCGCGCTTCAGATTCCGTAGCGGCTCCAGGATGGGCGAAAATTCATATTGTTTTCCGATTCCTGTGACGTCCCAGGCTTCGGGAAAAACGCCATTTGGTTGGAAGATACAGGCCAGACGAGTGGGTGGTGTGACCGTCGGTTTGGTCAATGTGCTACCCATGATATCGAGGTAGGGCAACGCCAGACTAGCGCCTATGCCTTTGAGGAAACTTCTTCGGGAGATTTGCCAGCTCTTACTCATTTTCCGGATTGGGGTGTTGAAATTGGAAGGGGTAGCTCAATGCCACTTCTGTAATTAGAGTTCGGGCACTATAGTTATCTTTTTCCAATGCGGCAATGATTTTTAATATGGCCATTTCGTCGTAGTGTTTCAGGTCTCTGCCGAGGGCGTAAGCCAGCATGCGTTCGACGACATTGCGGAAAAAGGGATCCTGCTTTTCAGCCAGAATGTAGCCCTTGAGTTCTACCGGCCCGTTAAACTCCGATCCATCCGGCATGATTCCAGCGCTATCGATAGGCACGCCGTTTTCCATGGTTCGGTAGCGGCCAATGGCGTCAAAGTTCTCCAACCCGAACCCGATGGGGTCGATCTTTTCATGGCAGTCCACGCAACTGGGATTGCGCCGGTGCTGTTCAAATTCCTCGCGCAGGGTCTGGCCTTCCACTTGGCCGGCGGTTTCCGGCAGGATGCCCGCGTCGGCCGGTGGTTCGGGAATGCGGCTGCCTAATAAGGTTTCGAGGACCCATTTGCCGCGACTCACCGGGTTGGTGCGGACGGGATTGGAGGTAGCGGTAAGAATGCTTGCCATGCCTAGCAGTCCGCCACGGTTGCGATCTTCGAGATTTACTTTCCGCATCTCACTTCCCTCGACGCCTTTGATGTCATAGTGCAGGGCCAGCACATCATTGAGGTAAGTTTCATCTGAATCGAGAAGTTGAAGCAGACTGCCGTTATGGCGAACCAGCGATTCAAACATCATGGCCGTTTCCGCTTTCATGGCTTCCATCAAGGGTGGGGTGAAAGCTTGAAAAGAGCGTGGATCGGGAATCACGGTGATGCCGAGTGATTGGAACCCCAGCCATTGGCCCAGGAAAGTTTCCATCGACCGTGCGGCTCGCGGATCGGCCAGCATGCGGTCCACCTGTTGCCGCAGTATCTTGGGCTGATGCAGGCGTTTCTTTTTTGCGAGTTGGAAAAGTTCATCATCCGGCATCGACATCCAGAGGAAATAAGACAGGCGCGAGGCCAACTGGTAGCCGTCGAGCTGATATTCCTCCTCGGTCGTCGAAGGGGCCAATTCCGGGCGATAGAGAAAGTGTGGGGAGACCAGGACCCCGGTGAGGGCCAGTTTAATCGATTCCTTAAAGGATTCGCCATTTTCGGAGGCCAACTCGAACAGTTCCAAATACTCTGTCACTTCGCGTCGGGAAACGGATCGCCTGAAGGCCCGCTCGTTAAAGCGTTCGATGATTATTTTAGCAGCCTCAGTGGCCGACATGCCTTTACCAGGCTCTGCCACAAAAACCAGGGATTCTTTTGGCGCCTCCTCCGGAAGGACGGGCCCGTGAACTTTTACCCAATCGATACCTACGCTCTGCGGGCGCAATTGGGGAGTTCTCTCAACCGGCTCGATGTCGGCAATGGCAGCAAGTATACGTTCGTTGGCGGCAAACTTCTCTTCGTTGAAGCTTCGGTATCGGGCGTTGAAGGCTTCGATGGAAAGGTTGAGTTTGCGGGCCAACTCGGCAGAGGCGTCCTTGACCAGCTCGAGACGCTGGAAAATGTTATCCCTGTAATCGCTGATCTGATTGGGATCACCTTCCCGGCCAAGCAATCGTAGCTCCTCGTAGCGTTGTTGCATCGACTTGGCCTTCTCGTTGAGACGCTCGATGGACCTGCTTACACTCCTCGAATTGTCATCCGAATCCGGGTACAAGGGGGTATTTTTTTCTATGCCGGCACGCACCAGCTTGCCCGCATCGTAGGGAAGTTCCTTGTACCTGGGAGTATCGTATTTGCGTTTGGGCTTATAGAGAACGGCCGGAACCTGGATGTTCCAGGCAACCTGGTGACTGCCTTTGGGCACGAAGGCAGTAATCGAATATTGGTCGGGCGTTTCCTTGTAAATTTCGATATCGCCTTTGACTTCGTCATTGATTCTCAAGCGGGTTCCGGAGGGACCTTCCGTGCTCAATGCTCGAACGGTAAACCGGTAGAATCCGTCGTGAGGAAAGTCCATGGACTCGTAGAGGGTCATTTGACCGCGGTTGATGACATAGCCGAAGAAGTCGTCACCGATTTGCTTGGGAGTCTCACGCGTCTCCGTCATGAACATGTCTTCCGATTCGTAAAAGTAATCAATCGGATTCTTTTCGAACGACAGCAGGGCGTCCAAGGAGCGTTCCGCTGCTTCAAAATACTTTTCCATTTGGACGGGAGTGATAAACAGGTTGTCCCGATCGTTGGTGAAGCCGCTTTGTCCCTCACCGTCTTCGGAGAAGACATTTCCAGGATTGAAGTCGAAGCCCAACAGGTCGCGCATCGTATTGTTATACTCCACCTTGGTCAGGCGGGGCATGGTCACCCGACCCGGATTCCTGACCTTGCTCCAATCAATTTCGTTCAAGGTATGCTCCAACCAATCGACGAGCAGACGGCGTTCTTCGGGAGAAGGCAGGGGTTCCTCCTCGGGCATTTCTTCCTCCCGAACCACATGAATCACGTCCTGCCAGAGCCTGTGTTCTTTCAGCAGAGTGCGCTTCGTGTGAAAGCTGGAAAGCTGGATATCGCCCTTCTGTTTTTCCTCCCCATGGCAGCGGTAGCAATACTGCTCCAGCATGGGACGGATATCATTCTCGTAGCTGAGAGATGCCAATTCCGTCTTGGCTGCAAGTATTGGGGGAACCAAAAAAGCCCCCAGGCAACTCAACATTACAAGCTTGGATGAAAATAACTGGAGTAGACCTTGAGGCATAAAACACTTGGGGTCAGAAGACGGACCAAGGTTACAGGCTAGAGGGATTGAAACAAACGACAACCATAAACGACCCCGCTGGGGTCGGAATTAGGAATGAAAAGGGAGTAACCACAGAGGCCACAGAGCGCGCAGAGGAGAAGGCAGAAGGAAGAAAATGGGAAGCAATTTAATTGGCCACAAAAGGCACATAAACCACAAAAAATCATTTTGCGCCTTTTGTGCTTTTTGTGGTTCCTCTCTCCCAATTCCTAATTCCTAATTCCTAATTGGCGCCCTTGGGCGCCTTTACTCATCCTTCGTTTCCATTATTTTCCAATGACCGCCTCTGGCGGCCCCGATCCGCTCGAGGATGCCCCTACGTTTCATGTCCTGAATCTGCCACTCGACACCCTTTGCGGAAATTTCGAGTTGGTTCGCCAACTCCTCCATAGTAATTGAGGGATCGGCGGCGATCAGGGCCAGGATTTTCTCCCTAGTTTTTCTTCCCGTTTTTCCCCTAGTTTTCTCCCTAGTTTTTCCCCTAGTCTTTTCCCGGCCCGGCTGTGACTCTGGCTGCCCTCCATATAGCACTCCCTTTGCTTCCATTATTTTCCAATGACCGCCTCTGGCGGCCCCGACCCGCTCGAGGATGCCCCTACGTTTCATGTCCTGAATCTGCCACTCGACACCCTTTGCGGAAATTTCGAGTTGGTTCGCCAACTCCTCCATAGTAATTGAGGGATCGGCGGCGATCAGGGCCAGGATTTTCTCCCTAGTTTTTCTTCCCGTTTTTCCCCTAGTTTTCTCCCTAGTTTTTCCCCTAGTCTTTTCCCGGCCCGGCTGTGACTCTGGCTGCCCTCCATATAGCATTCTTGCCAGATGTGTCGCGTAATCGGGCCGCCGAATCGTCGTCACAAAACCCCCGCTGACAACGAACTCCGGTTCTGGCAAATTGACCGCGGCACAGCGCCGAATCATGTCCACAGTTCCGGTTCCCATACGCTCAATATACCCGTGTAGATACATGGACTCCGCCAGCAATGGATTACCCGGCACCGACTCGTGCGAGACACGCAACTTCTCCACCGTCAGAGGAGGCGGTAGCCGACCGGAGTTCATCACATCCAGCCGGTCCGCAAAGAGCATCACTTGAACACTGCTATTATCCGTGTAGTCGCGATGGGCCACCGCGTTTACAATGGCCTCGGTTACTACCTCCTTCGGAATCTCGTAGGCTGTCGGGACTTCGATACTCTTCGCCCGCGTGCCTATCGACAATGCGATTTTACTCAATACGAAGTCCACCGCCTGGTCCACCAGATCGAAGACGGTTCCCTTGTAGACCTGATAAGAGGGAATGGGTTTCGCGACCTGGGTGCCGTGGAAATGAGCACACTTGATCTCGGACGAGATAAAAAACCGTTGGGGCGCAATCCCGAACAGCAACACGGCTGCATTGGTCAACCGCCCCTTGTTCAACAGGTTCAGATGCCTGAGCAAGTCTTCCGGGGGAGTATCTTCATCCAGTGGAAACTGTCGTATCCTGCGGGCCGTGCGGATGAGCCGAATGAACCTCCCCCGATTTTGCGGACACGGAAAGCACAGTCTGAGAGAGAATATCAGACATGAAAAGAACACCCAGATATGATGAGGAGTTCAAACGCCAAGCCGTTGAACTCTATATGAACAGTAGTATTAGCCTCAAGCAGGTGGCCCGTGAATTGGGGGTCTCCGCTGGGAGCCTGAGGAAATGGCGCAAGGACCTCTTCGGGTACAATTCCGGCCAGCAGGGAGACTCCCATACTGCAATGGATCCCGAAGCGATGGCCCGTGAGATTCGTCGTTTGAACCGGGAAAACGCCTATCTGCGCCGCCAAAGAGACATTTTAAAAAAAGCCGCGAGCATACTGGCCGAGGACCCGCAGTTGGGTATGCGCTGATCGATCAAATGCGGCAAAGATATAGCGTGGTTGAACTGTGTCGGGCCTTGGATTTGAGCTCGGGTGGTTATTACCAATGGCGGAGCGCTAAAGTGGGAGTGCGTCAGGGTCAAAATCAGCGTCTGTTAGCCGAAATCCAACGGATCCATGCCGATCGGCATACTCGCTGTTACGGCAGTCCTCGCATGACGGTCGAACTAAACCAGCGGGGGTATTGCTGCTCGGTTAACCGTGTGGCTCGACTGATGAAACAAAACGGGCTCAGCGCGCGTAGGGGCCGCTCATACCGGCCCAAGACAACTCAGCAAGATGGGAAGAAGCTCCCAGCGCCCAACCGGCTGGCCGAGGCTCCGGACCCGACCGGGCCCGGCCAGATTCTGGTCAGCGACATCACCTACGTTGCCACGCGGCAAGGCTGGTTGTACCTAGCGGTCGTAATGGATCTTTTCGACCGCGTAATACAGGGCTACAAGATGGCCGAGAGCCTAGCCTCTAGTCTGGTCCTTTCAGCCCTTCGCCAGACCAGCAATCGAGGGGGAAGTTTTCACAAAGCCCTCTTTCATTCCGATCGTGGCTGCCAGTATACCAGCCAGCAGGTGCGTCAAGAATTGACTCATCTTGGTTGGATTCAGAGCATGAGCGCCGTAGGCTACTGTTACGACAACGCGGTATGCGAGAGCTTCTTTGCTTCTCTCAAAAGCGAATGCTTTCCAGAAAACGGGGTCTTTGCATCCAAGAAGCAAGCCCGCCTGGCCATCTTCGATTACATCGAAACTTTCTATAACAAGCGTCGTAGGCACAGCAGCCTAGGCTACCTATCACCAGAAGCGTTTCTTCAAAAACACTTCCAAAATAAAAATCATAACCTAACATGAAAAAGGCTGTGCTTTTCGTGTCCGCAAAATCGGGGGAATACCAGACCTGTGGCAGGTCTTGCGTTGACCTTCACTCAATGGCGCGGTGAACCTGCAAGCAGAACCACGCACGCCATTGACCATCCCGACTGTTTCGGCCGGATGTGGCCTATGCCTCTAATGCCTGATGGCATCGACCAGGGTTAGATGACCTGAAGGCCTGCTCTATGCCTGGCCCGATGCCTCATTCTTTCTCCAGTTTGACTTGGCCCGGCTTCCAACAGTTGTCCGGTGCAATCCAGTCGGTATGACCGAACAACTGTTGCAAGCAAACCGGGCCCGCATCATCAACTTGAGAGAGACTGAGATCGGGCCTGATACCGTAATTGTGGATCGTCGGACCAAGTTCGGCAATCCCTACCGGCTCGGGGTGAATGTGGATGATCCTGAGCTGGTCATAGCGAACTACCGCCACTGGCTTTGGCGTTCGATCCAGACCGGCGCGATCACCATCGAGGAGCTGGCCTGGCTCCATGGTAAGGAGTTAGCTTGTTGGTGTCATCCAGCTCCCTGTCACGCGCACGTCCTGGCCTCCGCCGCAACCTGGGCGGCTAATCAGTAGTCCGCTAACCCCATCTCTCCTCCACATTCCCCCCGAGCCGTTATGGCTTGCCGCCCTTGTCCCGCGTCCACCTGCAGTTGACGGCCTTCAGTCCTCTAATGCGGCAAGCCGCATCGTGGCCAGCAAGCTGGCGTGTTCAGGGCGAGCAAGCTCGCGTGTTGAGTGGCGAGTTTGGGAGGTTGAAAGCCTACGCGTCAGCTTGGGAGTGGCTGAATTTGTTGCTCTCAATAAGCAAGTGATGAGAGCAACAAATTCAGCCACTTCCCTGCACTGCCACGATGCTCTGAGAATTAGAGAGAGTCTGGTTAGTGATGGTGTTAATGAGGAGAATTGCTGCAGATGCGGCGTTGCTCTGGATCGTGTATCCTATGAAGATCAGGTGTGCGTAGTCTGCACGGATGATCCGGTCGGTGTATGGCATAATCGCATCGCCGATTTGCCTACGGATCTCACTCCCCGGGAGTTGGAAGATCACGGGTATGTCCTTTGCGAACTGTCGAGCCAGTATGGGCATTCGATCGCTGTCTGGAAGTATCAGCATCCGGAATCTGATCTCGATCGTCAGGCCTGCGGTTGTCTCCCTCACGAAGCCTGTATCCTCTGCGATTCCTGATCATCATGTCATTCTACGATTCAGTCCTTTCCCAGACATCGATGCCCTTCGAAATCTACGTCGCTGCAGAGTCCTGTCATGCAGCGAAAGTCTCCATGCAAAGGCTTATATCCTGGGTCAATTTCTGCCGCGATTGTGAAGCCGAGGAAGTTTTCATCCCTACATCCGATATGTTGCCCTCGGAAATCCACGATCCGAAAGGCCTTGTCCTAAAGTCCATCCTCAAGCGAGAGGCAGCATCTCGCGGAGTAATCCTCAATTGGTGAACATCATGACCCCACAGCAAATACGCGAAGACCTCGACAAAGCCCACGAAGAACGGGACATCCACGCCATCAATCATCTGGAAGACCTCTACACCGAGGAAAACCATATCGCATACATGGAGATCACAGGCGGGCATGAGGAATTCGACGAGGATTTTGACTACATCGAAGGCAAGCCGTTCCAGGCCGTAGAAGTGGAAGCCGAACAGATCAAGGCCCACAATCCTGCAGAACACGAACCCCCGGAGCCGCCGTTCTAAGTCCCAGTTCCAATGCCGATCACCCAGGCCGTCCGACATCGCAGGTGGGAGCCCCAGCGCGCAAAAAAAGCCGAATTTGAAGTCCATAACCTGACTGTGTAGTCTCATCCAGGCGGGGGAGGCCGGATCTTCCCTCGCCCCAATTTCCTCCATGAACATAGCCATCTACACCTACGAAGACGGTAACGTCGCGGCCGTAATCCCCCCGGCATCGATGTGGAAAAAAAACGCCACCTGGCCCATCAATGACATCCTCATTCAACATGGATTCCCCTGGAAGTTGCATTCCTATCATGCCCCTCGCAACGGCCCTGTGATGCACTGGCTGTTCAACGAAAACACCAAGCAAAAAGTGAACATCAACCCACGCCGATTCATTCGCGTTACCAAATACCAGGTCACTTTCCATCAGCACAAACTAATGAACGGAGTAAAACCCTCCCAAACTCAACCCCTCTGCATCCCAATGACCCAGCGCTGATCTTCTCTCATCAGGAGACGGGGCGAGTAGGCGGCGAATCAAAAAGCCTAAAGCCCTGCCCCCGTCTCCACCTCTTTTTCACATGAAGGTCACCATCCACAAGTATCCGGACGATGAAATCGCGGTCATCCTTCCCCAGCCCCGCATCTGGAAAAACCCACAAACCTGATCAAATGAAAGACAAGCGCATCAAACTGATCAACCGGGCCGAGCTCGTCCGCCTTACCTTCCCCGCAAAAAATCCGGACACAAAAGAAAACTACAACTTCCACATCCAAATCCCCAAAACGATTGCCCGAAGCCTGATCAACCAGGACGACGAAACACCCATGCTGAAAGTCCGCCTCTATCGATACTCCACCGGAGAAGACGGACCTGCCTATATCTCCCGGCGCCTACGAGGTGAACAAACGACCTGCATCAAACAACCCAAAACCAACCTCGCATGACACTGGACGAAGCCTTCACCTATCGCTACTGCAAAAACAACGGCGATTACACCACGGGCGAAGACCTCAAATTCAAGCGCCCCACCTACATCTATCCCAAAGACACCCGGATCCGGATCGTAAAGAGCTTACGATACAACGTCTGGGAAGTCCAAAACAAGGGCAAGACCGTCTTCAGGCACTGGCACTGGATACAATGCGCCATAGCCGTCCTCGGCCGCGATCACCCCTACGTCGTCAAATGGGAAGCCGACATGGAAGAAAAGATCAAAGCCTATGAAGAAGAAGGCGACAACCTGGCAAAATTTCTCAAATCGAGGCGTGTCGATGCGGTACGCGAAACCTGCAAAGAATTAAACGTCTTTCCACCAACAAAACGAATCACCAACCAAAAAAATCATGCCTAGTTACAACAAAGTCATACTAATCGGCCATCTCACCCAGGATCCGGACCTGCGGGTCACGCCCAACGGCCTTAGCATCTGCAAATTCGGCATCGCCATGAACCGCGTATTCTTCACGGCCAACGGCGACAAGCACGAGGAAGTCACCTTCGTCGACGTAGACAGCTTCGGCCGAGTGGCAGACTCCATCGCCAAATATCTGACCAAGGGCCGCGCCATCCACATCGAGGGCCGCCTCAAGCTGGACACCTGGCAAACCCAACACGGAGAGCGCCGCAGCAAGCTCTGTGTCGTTTGCGAAAACTTCCAATTCATCGGAGGTCCGGACAACGGCAATGGCAACGATGCGGCCAAGCCCAACCAAGCCGCCGAACCCGAAAAGCAAAAGGTCAAAACCGATGCAGAACCCTTCTAGCCCGCCAATCGCCCGGATGAAGGCCGCGAGCATCACCATGACCGTCCCCATGCCCTCCAAATGGCGTCACGACACCATGGACTTCATCAATGAAGTGCTCAAATGCGCGCAAATTCCCTGGGCCTTCTTCCAGGTCCTCACCGAGACGGGCAAACGCTTCACCATGGCCCGCCACATGGACACGGATCGCATCGTGAACATCAGCGACCACGAAGAAATCACCATCCACAAAGAAAGCATAAGCCAGCCCGGATAACCCCAGTATAATCTGGAGTAATCCAAACCAAATCGTAAAAAAAGCCAGGCGCTCGTCGATTCATCGGCGGGCGCCATCTTTTTGGAAAATTAAATGAAAATCGCAGCATTTACTCTCAAGGTAATCGAGGCCGCCAGGAAGCTCGACCGAAAGCTATACAAGCCCTTCTACCACAAGTGGCATGAGCCCGTAAATTTGGACGACGGCAGACACCAATGCTACGTCTGTTTCGCCGGCGCCTGGGTAGCGGCCAATCCTAAATCCGACTCCCACCAAAGCTACCATCCTTACGTGGGGAGAGAAAATCCCGTCCCTTGCAAGCAAATGCACGCCCTCGAGTACATCAGGCGATGCAACTGGAGAACAGCGGCCCAAGTCCTCCAAGCAGACAACATCCCCAACTACGGCGATTACCCTCTGTTCTCCAGATCCAAATGGGCCGGCTTCGTCAACTGGGAGCAATTCGACAAATTCCTCAAGCACGTGGAAGCCCAGGCCGAGGAACTCCAAGCAAAGGGATACTGATGAAACTCTCAGACTTCGTGCAAAATGTCATCGAGGCATCCAAGAACCTCGACCGAACCCGATACTTCCCCGACGCGAGCACCTGGCACGAGCCGCAAGAGGACGGCTACTGCCACGCCTGTCTGGCCGGCGCCTACGCGGCAACAGAATTCGGCATACCTCATTACAAACAGATCTTCGGATGGACCACCACCGGCAATGAAATCGTCGAAATGGAGGAATCCCAGGTCACCACGATGAGGGCCCTCGACGACATCCGGCTGGGCCAATGGGACGTGGCTCAAATCCGACTCCAACCGGATCGCATGATAGCCCCGAAGGATCTGAAAACCCTACCCGGCAAGCCCATCTTTTCCAGCTTCTTTGGCTGGGAACAATTCGAGGCCTTCCTGCAGGAACTCACCCAGGTTGTCCAAAAACTCCGCGCCCTCGGCTACTGAGCCATGACCATCGTAATGACTCAATTCACCCGGCACACGCCCCGGACCCAGAAAAACCAGTTTCTGAAAAAACTCGAGCGCAAGGGCTTCCTGCGGATCCAACCCAGCATCTACGCCAATCCGGATCTCGACCGGGCCGACACCGAACACCTCGCCCAAGACCTGGAAAAAAAGCTGCCCAGATGCTCCAGGATCCACGCCATCTTTCTAACCCACGGCCAATGGAGTCAGGCCTATGTCCTCGAAGGCCCCGTGCCGCAGGAAGATAAACGCCAACTCTGGATCCAACCCTTAATCCAAATCCCACCCCAAGCCAATGAAACTCAGTGACCTACTCTTCAAAGCCATCCCCATACTTCGGGAATTCCCCCGATCCGGCCCCTATTTTCCCTATCACGTAACCTGGCACAGACCCAGTGACGAAAACCCGGATGAAATCAGCTTTGCCTGCCTCGCCGGCCTCTACGCCGCCGCACTCGATTGGGTGAAACCCTTCCAAGAAATATGGACCGAAACCGAACCCACCGGGGAACAAAGAGATATCCTCCACGCCCTCGATGACAGCCGCTGCGGCCATTACCAAT
Source organism: Opitutales bacterium (assembly GCA_965218995.1). Taxonomy (GTDB): domain Bacteria; phylum Verrucomicrobiota; class Verrucomicrobiia; order Opitutales; family UBA2995; genus JAABVD01. Next base: position 409,577 of record CBDCML010000002.1, on the reverse strand, counting down.
CGGCCCAAAGATGCCTTGGAATACCCCTCGAAGAACGCATCCCGCTGGAGGAATCCCCCGATTCCCCGGAAGAACCACATTTCAAGGGATGGGACGAATTCGACCGGCACCTCGACAGCCTGGAAAAACGCGCCCGCCAACTCAAAGCCAAAGGCCATTAACCCCTACCCAACACATCCATGAAACTCAGTGAATTCATAATGGAAGTCGTAACCTTGGTCCGCGCCATGCCGGCAGACAACTATCTCCCCGACGCCGCTGTATGGCACAACCAGGCCGACCATCAAGAGTTATGCCACGCCTGCCTGGCCGGACTGTTCGCCGCCGCCAAAGGATGGCTCAAACACACCCAGACCCTATTCCCCTACAGTACCTGGGACGATCCCAACCTGCCCCAAGGCGCTACCGCCATAATCAAGGCGGTCGACGACATCCGGACCGGCCACTGGCAACTGGCTCAGGAAAACCTCGAAATCCCCAAAAAGGACCGCATCGACCAGCTCGCCCAAGACACCCCTGAAGTCCCTGAGAAATCCTGGTTCGAGGGATGGCACGAACTCAAAACCCATCTCCAAAGCCTCGAAGACAAAGCCCGGCAATTCGCCCGAACAGGATACTGACATGAGAAAACGATACTACCGCAACAAAGACCCCTACTGGATCAAATCCACCAAGTGGCCAGGCACATGTAAAACCTGCAAGGAAACCATCAACCCCGGCCACAAAGCCTACTACCGCCCTGCCGGCAGAGAGATCTTCTGCGAGAAGTGCGGAGAGGACCAGGAGAGGGACTTCAACGCCCACGCCTTCGACGAAGAAGTCTACAACTACAACCCCTACCTCTAAGCCCACAGATATTATAATGAAACTCTCAGAACTCGCCCTCAAGGCCGTAAACAACTGCCGCAACCTCGACCCGGAAATCTGGGCACCCCTCTGGCTCTATTACCACTACCCGGGAATTTTAGAAGGCAAGCCCTGCCGCGTATGCCTCGCAGGAGGACACCTGGCCGGAGAATACGGCACAGACCCGACCAAGAACCTCTGCGACCAGGAACTGTACACCCAAAATGACAACCTGCAAAAAGAAACCCAAATCCTTGAACGAATCCGCCGGGGATGCTGGTCGGGAGCAAACGAAGTCCTTACGGGAAAACCACTACCGAAAAACATCAGAAACATGAAAGACGTCCATAGAAACGGACAATTCGAAACCTGGCCGGAATTCAACGCCCACCTCGACGAAGTCGAACGCAACGCACTCAGATTTCAAAACGAAGGCTACTGATGACCTTCGAACAATTCCTGCAAAACCTCGCCAACACCGGAGAGGACTGGAGCGACGAACACGATGGTGTAATCCGCACCGTCGACTTCGAAAACACAGCGGAATTCGCCCTCGATTTCGAAACGGCCGCCATGAAGATCGGCTCGGATGCCGACCTGGCCCACCGCATCGCCATAGCCGCCGACAAGGAAACCTTCTACGCCAAGGATTACAACGATCCCGCCACCCTGGATCAAATGCTTGGTCTGCGGACCGACCTGCTCAAAACCTGCAAACCCATCCCGAGCTGAAATGACCATCGACGACTTCATCCGGGAACTCAGCCAACTCAAAGTCCACTGGCAACGTTACAGTTCCTGCATCTGGGAAGAGGGATCCCACGCCTGCCCCATCTGCGTCCTGGCAAACCATAAACTGGACCCGCCAACCCCCTACTGCCGCAACTACGCAGCCGCCGGCAACCTCCTGGGACTCTCCGACCAAGACCAGGTTCTTATCATATGCGCATCTGACGGAGTGATCCCTGAAAAACAATCCATAGCCAAAAAAATCAAACACGTCCGTGAAACCATCCTCAAAGCAATCAACGCGCCCAATGCCTGACCCCATAACCCTCCCCATCGACCACTTCTTCGAAGCCCTCAGCCAAATCCCCGGCAACTGGAAAATCCACAGCAACGGACAAATCCGCATGCAGGACCCCTATGCCTACCCCATCTGCGCCCTGGCCAACGCCAGAGGCCTCAAGAACCCACTGCTCACCCCAGCCGGTAACACCACCCACTTCTCTCTCAACCACCAGGCAGCCGCCCGTCTACTCGGCCTCAACCCCGAAACGGCCGAACTCATAGCCATAGCTGCAGACAACTCAACCCCCCGCGACCACACCCTGAACGGAAAAACCGCGCAATTACGCCAACGCCTCTTCGACACCCTCGATCTCCAATAATCCCAACAAGAGCCCTCATGAAAATAAGCCAATTCATCTTCAACCTCATCGCCAAGGTCCGGGAAATGCCCCGGGACCCCTACCAGCCAGACGCCAAGGAATGGCACTTGCCCCGGGCAACCGACGACCCGGACGGATCGACCATTTGCTTCGCCTGCCTGGCCGGCCTCTACGCCGGAGCCGTGCAATGGGTCAATCCCACCCAAACCCTCTTCGCAAAATTCACGGATCAATACAGCGACGAAGCCGGCTTCATGCCGGCGCCCAAGAACCACGAACTCGACCGCGAGCAAATTGACCAGTTGATCGCCATCAACTGCATCCGCGAAGGCTTCTGGGCCACCGCCCAACAGCAACTCGGAATCCCTCCCGAGGACCGCCTCGACCACCTGCAGGATAACTACCAGACAATCGGCCTCGATGGCCCCCGGTTCTCCGAATTCAAAAGCTGGGAGGAGCTGGAAAACCACCTCGAAAGCCTCGAAGAAAACGCCAACACACTCAAAACAGCCGGATACTGATACCATGAAAAAAGGCATCAAAGTTATATGGCTCAAACGCCTCCGCTCCGGAGAAGTCCCCCAAGGAACAGGCTGTCTGGGCACAGACGACGGCAAGCGCTGCTGTCTCGGCCTCTTATGCGATATCGCCGTCGAAGAAGGCGTCATCCCGCAACCCAAACTCGAACAATCCGCACAAAGACCCAACTCCAACCGCCTCAAATACGATACCGAAGCCGTAGTCCTGCCCATAAAGGTCCAAAAATGGGCAAAGCTCAAAAACTTCAGCCCTCAATTCCTGGAGCACATCCCCATCAAAGACGGCATCCACAAGGGCACCCCAACCAACACCCTCGTCTCCCTCAACGACTGCGGATACACTTTCGAGGAAATAGCCGACGTCATCGAAAACCAGCACATCTTCTGACCCATGAAAATCGAAAACACCGAACTGACCAACACCTGGCTGAGCTCCGCCGCCAAATTCATGCTCGAGGCCCAGACCCTGCTCAACCAAGGCAACCGCCTGAAGGCCGCCGAGGAAATGAACCGTGCTGCCAACCGCCTGACCAACGGCGTCGAAATCGAATTCAACCTCCTGCCCGAGGAAATCAAATTCAAGAAGTACCACATCCCCGATCGAAAGAAAGCCCTCATGCCATGAACCCCAAAATCAAACAGCAACTCGTCCAGAGCCTCCGCCAAATCGGAGACGACAACAAAACCTTCATCTTCCTTGGCATGACCAACGGAAAGCGCTGCCTCGGCGGGATCCTCTGCGACATGGCCGTCGAGGCCGGCGTCATCGATGCGCCGCTTCCCGTCTACGATACCCAGCTCAGCTCACCCCTCAAAAACCTGGCCTACGCAAACAACTGCCAAAACACCCTGCCCCGGCAAGTGAAAGTCTGGGCCGGCGTCACCCCCGCCGAGGAAGATCAAATCTACTACGAAAACACCTACTACCAATTCAGTCAAATCGCCGACCGAATCGAAGCAGGCAAAACCCTCAACCAACCCAACCCCAATGATCCTACTCACCAAACCCATCAAAGCCCAACTCAAGAAAAACTGGGAACGCCGCCACCGAGATGACTACGACCCCATGCCCGTCGTCAAATTCTTCCACCCCATGCTACCCCACACCTGGCTCATCACCGAACAAGACCAGGAAAACCCCGACAGGCTGTTCGGCCTTTGCGACCTCGGCATGGGATTCCCCGAACTCGGATACGTCAGTCTCATGGAACTCGAAACCGTCACCAATCCCTTCGGCCTCAAAGTCGAACGCGACAAGTTCTTCGAGCCCGACAAAACACTGCGCCAATACAACCAGGAAGCCCAAGCCAAACGCCGCATCGTGGCCTGACCATGAATACAGCCGTCAAAAATAAGTGGATCGAGCGCCTCCGATCCGGGGAAATCCCCCAACTCGAAGGAAGCCTCGGCGACGAAGACGGGTCCCGTTGCTGTCTCGGCAAAAAATACCTCAAATTCGGCTTCCACCATGAAACCTCGTTCCTTCCCCAGGAAGACCAGGAATGGGCAGGCGTAACAACGGAAAAATGCTACCTGAAGACACTGATCATTATGTCCGGCGAGAGAATAAAAGACCTCAAGGAAGCCAACGACTTCGGATTCGGTTTCAAACAATCGCCGATATAATCGAAACCAACGCAATCAAATGAACCAAGAGGAATTGGAAAAAGTAGAGGAAGATCGAGTCGAGGAACTCCTCACCATCGCCGACATACAGAAGCTGCCTGAAACCGCCATCATCCCCGGATTCAAGGGAGTCCTGCAGGAGCTCGAACCCCGCAAAGGCAAGACCAGCCGCCGCCATTTTTTCATCGGCCACATGACCGACCGCACCGGCCGGATCCGCGTCACCTTCTTCCGCCAGGACGTGGAAACCATGCAGGGACACCTCCTCGAATTGACCTCCGACCACAACGGCCGTGGCCTGCGGAAGGACATCTACAACGACTCCACCGAAATGACTGTCTTCCCCGACGCCAAAATCGTCATCCTCAACCCGGACGCAAACGACATAGAAAAACAAGTCCAAAAATTAGTCAGCCAACAGACCGCCAAATACGGGCAAATTCCAGCCCAAACTCTCTCCATGTTGGGCAATGCAAGCTCCAGAATCGTCTCGGCCTTCATTCTTACCCCATCCATGTCCAATCCGATCAAATGGCTCTACTCGGAAAACTTTCCCAAACTGGTCGACCGCGTCATGACCGTCTACTTGGAAGCTCTCCACAAACAGCAGCCCATCCAAACCGAACATGATAACAGCCCGGCAAGTTGATTTGACCCGCCACAACCCCCAAAGCTAAAATTTAAACTCAACCCTCAACCCTCAAATCAATATCATTAATGAACGCCCTTAAAATCCTGCTTATCTGTATCGGTGTCCCGTGGCTTCTCACTATTGTCCTGAGCATGCTCAAAACCTGGTATGAAAAGGATAGAGGTCCCACTAAAACACTCAGAATACCCACTGGCCCAAGCCTTGAAGATTGGCTCAAAGCCTGCCCAAAACTCAAATACAAAAAAGGGCCTTACCGGGACCAAAAAGGCCGCTACCGGTACAGTGACGGCCACTACCAGGGCCCATGTCCAATCTGTAAAGGTAAAACCCCTTTCATCGTTACACCGCGCGGTTCCAATCCCCCAATGGTCTACTGCACCACCTGTCGCCCATCAAAAAACAATCCCCGAGCCTACTGGGCCATCCTCGAAGCCGCAGGTATTGCACCCAAATAAACCCCAGAAACGCCTAGGGATCAATCAACTCGTTCCACCCACCATAAAATCCCGTCCCCAGGCTAGAAAGATAACCTTTCCAAGTAAATCAGTTCCGCCCAGCACCAAGTTGCCAGAATCATATCAAATCTCGTTCTGTCACACACAATACCTTACCCAGCTGAGTTCATAAAATCGAAAAAATTCAAGGAATTAAAGGACCACATTTTAAATTCTACCTGCACCAAGCCCGCACCCTGGAAAAGGTCCACAAAACTCCGTCATTAAACTGATACTCTACCTGGTAGGCTGCTAAAAAAAACAGCATTGGCAAGTGCATCCCCCGGCGCCTCCCCTTCCATTTTCTTTGGTTTACTAGATTTAACCCTCTGGAGGAGACCCCCTGACCCAGGATTAAATGAAAAACCGGCTGACATTCCACATATTACGCCACTAGGCAACCATTCAATCTATTGCTGAAAAGAGCCTATAATAATTCAACAAAAGGCTGAATTTTGCCCCTTGCCCCTTAACGGGACAATTGTTGAAATCAAGGTTTGGCTATTCCCGACTTATATACAATGGAAGAAGAAGTTAAAGCACGCATAATCGGCTTGTTGGGGGTTGCCTAGATTTCGGCGCTCATATTGGCTATTTTATGTGCTACTGTTATCGGAATCCTTAGAGTTTGTTTCTGAGTTTTTGTTCTCGATTAAATCTTTTGAGATTGCTAAAGATCCCCCTAGTAAGGCCATTAAAGGCGCTTCTATAGCATTGTAAGCGGTTGTAGCATCTGTGCATCGCCACAGAATAAAAAGGAAAAATATCGACACTACAACGTAGCCTAGCGTAAGTATATATAGTACATTCCAACGAATTATCACGCGCTGTTTTCTATCCATAAAAATTATCCTTTCTTTTGGTTAATTTCCTTATTTTACAGTTAATTGACCCTTTCTTAATTTTGACAGAAATAGGTTTCGGGAAACGGGGTCTCTCCAATTTATGGAAATATCCGATCTCTTGCATTTCTTAGCGTACCAAATATTCGTCCGGCACTCGTCAAGGGAATCGTAGGTATCGGGGGAAATCGCCAAAACGTTTTCTTTATGGGAAATTTCGTCCACTTCGGATGGGAACCACATATACCACCACCATTTTTCCTCTGTGTTTCGATGTATTGAAAAATAAACCGGCTGATGAAGGGCAAAAAGGGTATTTTTCAGCATTACTTCGATTACCCAATTTTCTTTGGCCATTTTAACCATTTGTTTGTCCTTTTTGTCCAAAAGGGAAAAAATTTTCTCATCCAACTTTTTTTCTAGCTGGGCCTTGGCGGCATCGACGTCAAAAACTTGCATCACAAACCCATCCTGCATTTTTTGCCTATCCAGCTTGTATCCTGGAAGGGTTTTCATTGAGACTACCTGCTGATAAAGCCGTTTCTTAGATTCCCTTGTTTCCAAATGTTTCCTTTCGAAATCGAGAGGGGGTAATTCTTTCTTGGGCCTAAGGTGTCTGTTTTCATCATCCTTTTTCGCGGCCCATAGGAATGCACATACCATAGCAATTACAAACAGTGCACCTACTATGCCCCAAAAGGTTTCCAAGTCTGGCATATTCATATCCTTTCTCCCGACAAGGAGCCCCGGGTCGTGTCAAGTCTCACTGAGGATACTCCCATCTTTGTCACCCCTCTCGTAAAGGCGAAATTGTGTGGGGAAAAATCCATTTTTCGAGTTGCCTCTCCCCTAAAACTGCAGCTCATTCAGCCGCCAATAGGCTTCGGTATACTCCAGGGCATTGTTTTCCTTAGCATAGTCCAAAGCAATTCTGCCGGTCACGTCCTTTGTGCTAGGGTCAGCTCCAGCTTTTAACAAAACGGTGATGACAGTGGGATTTTTGTTGAACCAAGCCGCCCAATGCAAAGGAGTAAAACCCCACTTGGTCTTGGCCTCGATGTCAGCTCCAGCTTTTAACAAGGTTGTGATGATGGCGAGATTGTCGTTGGACTCGGCCGCCTTGTGCAGGGGTGTCTGGCCGACCTCGCCTTTGGCCTTAAAATAATTGGCTCGGTCTTCAAATGGAGCCATGAATAAGTCAGCGAGGTGATCGCCGTCGCCGAAGCGGCTAATGGGGTAGTAGTCGACCTTTCCCTCGTTCCTGGCCTCGATGTCAGCTCCGGCTTTCAGCAGGGCGGTGATGATAGCGGGATTGGCATTAGACTCGGCCGCCGTATGCAAGGGGGTATCCCCATACTCGGTCCTGGCCTTGATGTCAGCTCCGGCTTCTATCAAGGTGTTGATGACCGCCGGGTTTTCGTTTGACCGGGCCGCATAATGGAGAGGGGTAAAGCCACTCTCGGTCCTGGCCTTGGTATCGGCTCCTGCTTCCAGCAAGGCGGTAATGATGGCGAGATTGTCGTTAAACTCGGCTGCCAAATGCAGCGGGGTTTCGCCGCTTCTGGTTCTGGCATTGAAATCGGCTCCTGCTTCCAGCAAGGCGGTAATGATGGCGAGATTGTCGTTAAACTCGGCTGCCAAATGCAGCGGGGTTTCGCCGCTTCTGGTTCTGGCATTGAAATCGGCTCCTGCTTCCAGCAAGGCGGTGATAACGGCCGGGTTGTTGTTATTTATAATTGCCCAATGGAAGGGAGTTGAGCCACTTCTGGATCTTGCCTTGATATTATAACCTCCGCGTTCTAAATCATACTCTAAATGGCTGCTGATGGATGCTGGAACGTTGTTCTCCCTGGCCTTAATTCGCAAAAGACTTGTGTTGGCATGGCTTCTTGCGTTTGGGTCGGCTCCGGCTCTGGACACGACGGTAAATCTTGCATTTGGGTCGGCTTTGGCTCTCAACAAGGCGGTAAAGACGGCGGGGTCGTCATTAAACCAAGCCTGCCCATGTAAAGCCGTGTATCCTGTATGACTGCTAGCATTGATGTCGGCTCCGGCTTCCAACAGGGTGGTTATGACAGCAGGGTTCGGTTCTCTCCAAAATGATACCAAATGTAGCGGTGTTTTTCCGTATTCGTCCTTTGCGTTTGGGTCGGCTCCGGCTCTCAACAAGGCGGTAAAGACGGCGGGATTGCTGTTATGCCTAGCTGCTAAATGTAGCGGTGTTTTTCCATATTCGTCCTTTGCGTTTGGGTCGGCTCCGGCTTCCAACAGGGTAGTTATGACCTCGGGGTTATCCTTGAAGGCCGCCGAATGAAGAGGGGTCCAGGTGGATGGTCCCGTGCTTGCCTCCTCCTTGGCAGTTAAGAAATCCGCAACCGAAAACAACAGAAACAGAGCGCAAAACTTCGCGATAGCCGCAAAGCTCTCGTTTGTGGCCGCCGATAGCAGGCGGGTTCTCATTTTCATATTTTATTCCCTTGATTCTGTTTCAGCCAAAGCAGGAGCCGGGCTGTTTCGAATAATCTCAAGGGAAAACCCCACCTATTCGCCGGCAAAGGTAGCTACTCCTCGCCTTGAATGGCTGTTGTATTCAGTGGGGCAGCCCGACGCATGGGCTTTCCCTTGAACGTTATTCGAATGCCCCCGATGACACTCAAAAACCAACTACTGTCAAGGCGATTGAGGAAATTAACGGGTTCACCAAGCCCGTCGCGGATTCAACCTGTAGAAAACACCGCTTGGTCGAGGACGATCGTAGTGCGGTGGTGCTGGTAAAAGTCCTTGGTTCTGGTGAGGCTACGCCTACCTTGCCCCATTCGCGGCCGATTTAATCAGTTGCAATCCGGCTTTGTCATTTCGTACGACTCGCATGAGTCGTACACCTTGAGAATTGCAGCGGCCTCGGCAGTATCCATCGTAAGGCCATATTTCTGCTTGATCTCGATATATTTGGCGACGTACCAACATCGGTTTTCATCGGGGAGCCATTCGGCCGGATCCTTCGCTGATTTCTGGTATCGGTTCAGGCGGGGCGCGGCCAACGTCAGGTTGTCGAGATCGTTCCCAAATGCCTTGCGCTCCGCACCGGTACGGCTACTCATACCGCTCTCGTGTGCTTCCGATACCGCTACAATATGCTCTATATGAACCTCCCCCGATTTTGTGGACACGAACAGCGCAGTCTGAGAGAGATCATTAGACATGCCAAGAACCCACAGAACCTATGATGAGGAGTTCAAACGTCGAGCCGTTGAACTCTATTTGCACAGTAACAACAGCCTCAAGCAGGTGGCCCGTGAACTGGGGATTTCCGATGGGAGCCTCAGGAAGTGGCGCAAGGATCTCTTCGGGGACCCCTCCGACCAGCAGGGACTTTCCCGCCCCTTGAACGATCCCGAAGAGATGGCCCGCGAGATCCGTCGGCTAAACCGGGAAAACGCTTACCTGCGTCGCCAGCGAGAGATCTTAAAAAAAGCCGCGAGCATACTGGCCGAGGACCCGCAGCTGGGTATGCGCTGATCGATCAAATGCGGGCAATCTATAGAGTGGTTGAACTTTGTCAGGCGCTGGCTGTGAGCAGGAGTGGTTATTACCGATGGCGCAGGGGTAAGGCGGGAGCGCGCCGCCGCCAAAATCGGCTCCTCCTGAGCGAAATCAAACGGATCCATGCCGACCGGCACACCCGCTGTTACGGTAGTCCTCGCATGAGCGTGGAGCTCAACCAGCGGGGTTTTCGCTGCTCGGTTAACCGGGTGGCCCGGCTGATGAAGCAAAATGCTCTAAAAGCCTGTAGGGGTAGCCCCTTCCGGCCCAAGACGACCCGGCAGGATCCCCGCAGCCTCCCAGCGCCCAACCGTCTGGCCGAGGCTCCGGACCCGACCGGGCCCGGCCAAATCATGGTCAGCGACATCACCTACATCCCCACTCGGCAAGGCTGGTTGTATCTAGCGGTCGTGATGGACCTCTTCGGCCGCGTAATTCAGGGCTACAAGGTGGCCGAGAGCCTGGCCTCCGGTCTGGTCGTTTCAGCCCTTCACCAGACCAGGAATCGAGTGGGAGGTTTTCACAAAGCCCTCTTTCATTCAGATCGTGGCTGCCAGTATACCAGTCACCAAGTGCGGCAGCAATTGAACGACTTTGGTTGGATTCAGAGCATGAGCGCGCTAGGATACTGTTACGACAACGCCGCTTGCGAGAGCTTCTTTGCCTCCCTCAAAAGCGAATGCTTTCCCCAAAACGGCGTGTTCGAATCCAAGCAGCAGGCCCGCCTGGCCATCTTCGATTACCTCGAGACTTTTTATAACAAACGTCGAAGGCACAGCACCCTGGGATACCTTTCACCAGAAGCATTTCTTCAAAAACACTTCCAAAATCAAAACCATAACCTAACATGAACATACGCTACGCTGTTCGTGTCCACAAAATCGGGGGAAGACCACCGTCGAGCCCAGTGCTGGCCTGTGTTTCTAACTGTGTTAATGGTTTAGGCTCAGGTTCCTTTCTCTGTAATCGGTTCAGTTCCGCTATTGCTTCTGCCTTGGAATCGAAAGTTCGCCCAGATAATGGCCCTTTGTGGAAATGGTAGTTCCCTGCTTTGCGGTTGCTATGGCCGCCGTACCCATCCATTCCACCGCCATGTGGGCTGGCGGTCGATGCCCAGATGCACAAAAACACGAGGACCATCAGCAGCCTGTAAACCATTTTCATAGTTAAATTTCCTCCTGAAAGGACCTCGAGATTTAGCTCGAATCTAAAGCACAAGCCTTTCCCAATTGCCCAAGGATTTTGATAATCTGTTCTTCGGTGGGTCTTTTGCTCTTCATGATTCTGAGCGGTCGTTAGCCCACCAGAATCTCATTTGCAATGGTCATGTTTTCAATGGTCATGCCAGGGTGCCTTGTTCTCACGTCGTCATTTCGGACCCGAAAATTCGCCAACCGATTGCTCTAATGGCGGGGTCGCGGGCGACTTGGTCGGATGGGGGAACCTTTTCATTAAAATCGTAGGTCATTCAAGCGCCAATAGGCGTCAGTGCCCTTGAGTGCTTCGTTCTCCTTCACGTAATCCCAAGGGGACTTTCCGTGCTCGTCTTTTGCTTTAGGGTCGGCGCCGACTTCCAACAGGGCCGTGATGATTGCGGGGTTCCCGTTAAATCCAGCAGCGCCATGCAAGGGGGTTAAGCCGGTCTCCGTTCTCGCGTTTGTTTCAGCTCCCGCTTCAACGAGAGCGGTGATGATCGCGGGATTGTCGTTTATGGCCGCAGCATGCAGAGGTGTGTAGCCGGTCTCGTCCCGCGCGTTTGGGTCAGCTCCTGCCTCAACCAGGGCGGTGATAACGGCAGGATTCGCGTTAAGAATTCCAGCCACCCAATGCAAGGAGGTCCAACCTTTCTCGTCCCGCGCATTTGGGTCGGTTCCTTCCTCAACTAGGGCGGTGATGACCGCAGGATTCGGGTTCAATCCTGCAACATGCAGGGGGGTTACACCGCCCTCGGCCAGAGCTTTCAGGTCAGCTCCTGCATTCAACAGAGCGGTGATGACCGAGGGGTTTGCGTTGAATCCGGCTGCCAAATGCAGGGGGGTTGCATCGCCTTCCGTTTGCGTGTTTGGGTCGGCTCCTGCTTCTAGACAATCGACCACCGTCTCAAAGCTCGTGGTTTGCCAGAACGCTATTGTATCCCACTCTTCGCAATCCGCGGCCAGATCCTGCCCGAGCAAGGTGGAAGTAGCGGCCGAGCCAAGGAGATATAGGGTGCAGATCTTAGTGATTAGGTTCATAATTTTTCAGTCTTCCCCCATAGTCGTCGCTCTGTAACTTGGCCGACATACACTCTTGAGAGGTAGTAGGGGGGGTGGCCAACTCAAATGGCCCACTCCCTACTACTTCTCTTGTTCTAGTACTAGGGTGGCTTAAGAATCCAGTGTATATGCGGGCTTTCGAGGTGTAATTTAGACAATTAGCACGCTTATTTAGACGACTAACACGTTTATTTAGACAATTAACACACTCGGAGAAGTGTGTTTAATCATGCAATTTCGGCCGGAATGATCCGCCAGCCGCGATCTCCAGTCCGCTTATCGTGGGAGTCCTTATCAAAGACCTCAACGTCAACCTTGCCTAGGGAATCTTCATCCCATGCCTTATTGATTCGTTTCTGGGATCTGCTTCTTCCCCCATCGATGTCCAAGCCGAAGGCAAACTTTCGGCGATCTTCCAAGGTCACCACAGGATAGAGCTCGATATTTTTTTTCCATAACCAGTGTTTCCGGTTTTTAGGATGCGGGAACCATGTATTGCCCAGACTGAAAAGCATGGTGCGGGCTGCGAGGGCGACCCTGAACTTGCTTGCACTTTGAGCGCCTATCTCCGCCAGCCCCTTTAAAAGAATCTTCGGACCCTCAGAGATTTTTAGTGGCCAATCAATGTTCAGCCGTACCACTTGGTCTAGATCAGGATTCTTCGCCGTCGGTGTCCAGTGCACGGCAATCGGCCTCCATATGCCATCGCGGAGGTGGATTTGGACCGCGTGTAACCTATTGAATGCCCTTATCAGGATCGGCCAATGTCGACTAGGCCGCCATCCATTTGGCCAGATAAGATTCATCCACTCGCGGGCGGATAAATTTGTGCGAACCAACCCTCTCCGGTCTAGAACTCCGACACAACACAGTGCATATATTGCGATGCGTTGCTCGATGGGGGCACCCTGCCCGCGGTGTAGGTGGATTCGACCATCCAGATCGCGTGTCTCTAAAACCAGGGCCGCCTTGGTGTTGGGGTGGTCTGTCGAGCCCAAAACACGAGAAACACTGGGAGCGATTCCTTCGGAATGGGTTTCGACATAGCGCGGAATAAGGGTTCCCACATGGTCGAGCCAAGTGCGTCCATTTTCGCCTAGGCGGTTCACATTCTTTAGGATCCGATTGATACACTTGGCGAGGCCTATTGCATCAAGCCATTTTTGGTCGTTGGCTGGTGGCGGCCAACACTCGGAAAGGCGCCTATCCATATCGTCGAAGAAGGGTAGCTTCTCCGGCCAGTCTAAATGGGGTTGGCCAACCTTTTTGAGATTGGCAACACTTGTCAGGTCGGCGATCTGGACGCGTAGCCTGTCGGCTTGCAATGCCGCCTTTTTTGCGCGCTGGTCGCTGAACTCGCGCCACTGGCCCACATCATCACGGGACAAAGCAAACGCCAGTGCAGTGCGCAGCTCCTGGAGGTTGCCCTCGTGTTCGGACATACTCATATCTCAAATTTACCCGATTTCTTTCCTTGCCCCACCTCCCAGGCTCTCAATCCCTTATTTTCGGGCCAGCCTCTTGGCCTCAGATCGAGGGACTCCTGCAAAGTTCCATAGGAGGATTTTATGTGGGACAGCTTCGGCCAAGTCTTTTCAGATTTCGCGTCTTGAGGGTTGGCCAAATGGATAACGGATCGGGCCGCCGAGTGCCAATCGGTGGATCCGCTATAAGAGTACCCTTTGGAAGGGTGAGATATAAGCAATACGGCCATCTGGATTTCCTTGGCCATGTTTGCCAAGCTGGTCATGTATGCCCTTACCTGTGCCCGGTCATTCTCATTGCAGGCATAGGCCGCCGCGAGCGGATCAAGGATTATCAGCTTCACTTTGCGCTGCTTCGCCAGTCTAAACAACTCGCTCCCGCTCAATGACAACTCGCCCATCGTGCTGATATGCATGGACCCCTCTATTCGCGGACGCCAAATTGGCCCGCAAGCCCCAAGGTAGTGGTATCTCAGTTTTTCCTCTAGACCATTCTGGAATTTGCCAGCACCGATAGCCCGAATACGCCTGGAGGCCTCGTAGTTGTCATCCTCCCACGAGGCGTAGATCACGCTCCCCTTCTCATCGCCCACCTTCCAGGCCTTCTGTCCCCTCCCTTTGGCAAGGGCCGGATAATTTCCTCCTGTAGCTACCGCAACGGCCAATTGGAGAGCCAACACCGACTTGCCCAACCCGCCCCGACCAGTAAACAGGGTAACCTCTCCGCGCGGGATCCAATCCTGCACGATCCACTCACGTTCAGGAGGCTTCTCGTTGAATTGGGCGGGCTCCGGAAGCGAAGGAACCAGCTCGCTATCGAGCACCTCGGCGATCCGCTCGCGGAGGGCGTCCTTCGATAGATTTGAGGTATCCCTGATTCGCAGTAGTTCAGTAGCACTACTGGAGGAGACCCACCGAAATCCGGGCATGGCAGACCCCCCTTTATCCATAGGAACGATACGGGCCATATCGGCGAGTTCGGAAACCTTGTCATCATAATTCCGCTTCGCGGCCTCGCGAGCATCATTAGTGGAGGCCTGGTGATACTTCAGGGCCAGGATTATGAGGATCTGCCGGCTTAGTTGGTTTAAATCGGGCATGAGATAGTTTCCAATCTCCGGGTTATTCTCAGCTTGGCGGCACCCTCCGTTCCTTTTGGTCCATGACCCAATCGTGGACCTCCTTTTCCACAAACATGATCTTGCGACCATTTAGCCGAACCGGCTTGAACCCCATTTTTTGCCTGGCTCGGTGGAAGCTCGAGACGTTGGTATAGCCCAACCGCCTCATGACTTCTGCGGAGTCTATCAGGTTAAAATAATACGGACCATTTTGGTTCTCTGCCATCGGTAATGGCAGAGTAATGCGCATCTGTGCCCACTTTAACAGAAAACAATCTCGACAAAAAAAACCTATTTCCTGTCGGGGATTCGGGAACTCCTCCTAACGGGGTGGAACCCCTGGTTTTCCAGGTCTCATGGTATGTCCCAAGGCCTTCACTGCTCGCCGGATCTGTTCCTTACGGCGGTGTTCCGATTCCGGAAAAAATTCTAAAAGATCGGCTAAGGTTGGATGTGGGATAACCATCAGTTCCAGGGGAAAAAGAATAACCCCATTTTCGTCGGGTTGCCAATCACCTTCAGCTATTATATCAGCGAGCTTTTTTTCATCATATTTTTTCATTGCCCGATGCGCATTTACAAGATCAGAAGATTCATAAGGCAGGTCTCCTCCCTCTGTAACAGCCTTTTCCAAAATCCTCACCAATCCTTGAAGCCCTTTCCAGTCCAGGTTCTCCAATGCTTCCCGGATATATTCCAATAGCTCATCACAGTATTTTTCCTTTTCCTCCCGGCACATCTTTCTAATCCGAGAAACCTTCTCCACCTTTAAAACGCGTACATTTTCAACAAACTCATGCACGGCCCACATTTTAGGATGGCCCTTAATTTTAGGCGATGAACCGAATTTTTTTCTAAGCAAGTCGTCCCGGGCTTCCTTGCTTAAGCTACCTTTCTCTTTCCATTTTTGCATATACCGAAGCCAAGCTAATCCTTCCTTATCTATTGGAAAATCAGGATCAGGAACAATTACGAGATAGTAATCACATGTCTGATGGTCTTCCGGAAATCGAACCGAAAAGGCCAACCGCCCTTTTTTGGGATTCTGACCCGAGGCCGAACCGTCCTTATCCTCCTCTTTCAAAATTGACCACCTTCCCATTTGTGTCACCAGGAAGAATCGAAAACCATTCTTCCGCATCGGCTTTAGTCACCAATTCCTTGTAATTTTTGTGGGCCACCCTTTCGGTATGCCCAGCTTCCAAAGTCGCCACCTCGATGCTTTCAGACTTCGCGATCAGGTAAGAAACAAACGAGTGCCTGAAACAATTTGCGGGTAGCAAAATGCCTCTCTTTCTTGCGATCGCGCGGATACGTGTAATGGCCTCGTTGCGACAAACCCTTCCCACGCGCTTTTGATGGCTCACCAGCAACCATTCAACGGCGGCAGGACATATTTGAACATGCCTGTAGCTTGCCGTGCCGCTCTTGGCTCTGGTTACTCGCAGTCTGAATTCCTCCAACCGAATATCCTCCCACTTTTGCTTGTGGACCTCATCACAACGCAAACCGCAAAACCCAGCCAGTACCAATGCCGGAAGGTAATGAGGAAATCGGCCCTTCATCAGGTAAAGCAATTCCCAAAACGTTTGCGGGGAGATAATCCCTCGCTCCGGGGTTGGCTCCTTGGCCCGTTCGGTTAGTTCAGCCTCGGTCTTAATATTTCGTGGGAGATACCCTTGCTTCTGCGCCCAGCGCCAAAGAACGACAATCCTCTTTCGATGGGTGTTGCGAGTCGTGTGGTGCTTGTAAGTCGTATCCAGCCACTCTTGAAGCCTGGGGGTTGAAATCTTCGATATTGGCTTGTCCCCAAATTCTCTCTGAAACTTGGGAAAGGTTTTCTGGTAACTTGACTTCCAGATGATCCCCGCCCGTTCCTTGGCCACCTTGAAACGTTTGATGATCTCATTGACCTCGAAGAGCCCGATATCGGTCGGTCGCTGATCTCTCCAGGCCTCCGCCGCAGCGATCAAATTTCCTCCTGAAATCTCCTTCGCTTTTTTCCATTCGCGGATGGCGGTCACCACGGGGGTATCCCCCGCGAGGTCTTGAGCCAGGACATAAGCTTCCTTCTGATCCCGGCGCAGGCGATCCGCATCGTACTTGGCGGAGTTGAGGTAGTCCGCCTGTCTTTCGGCGAAATCCATGGCATCCTCCAGTCGAACCATCCGCTTATCCTTTGGACAATTTCTGCCCTCGAACCAGCGGACAATAAACGTGAAACCCGTTGAAGATTTCTTGTTGGGTATCCGGTAGACCTTGACCCTGACACTGCCGTTTTTCAGAGTGTGGGGGAATTTTTTGGGGAGTTTCGGATGTTTCTTGGTAAAGGGCACTTCACTTAAACTTACATGAATATTACCATAGAAATGTGCAAATAACAGTCAATAACTATACAAATAAAAAAATCGGTTTTTCTATAAATACCTTTAAATAAGGGATTTATAAATTTTACGGAGTTCCCGCCCCGGGCAACATGGGCATGAATCTCCCAAATGAAGTTTTCACGCAGCGAAATCAATACTCTGAAACTCACCGGAGTGGGACACTTTGGCTGTCACTTTGCCATGCTGGTCTTTCCCACTGCCGCTGTTTCCCTGGCTCACGAAACGGGGACCCCCATAGCTACGGTCCTCGGTTGGAGCTTCTGGGGTTTTTTCCTCTTTGGAGCGGGAGCCCTTCCCGTCGGCATATTGACCGATCGAACCCGGGCCAAATGGGTGGTGCGCGCCGGGGTGCTCGGAATTGGGCCGGCCATGATGTTGGTTTCGCTGGCTCAACCCGGTAATATCTCATTGGTTCTTGCATTGGCCTTGGTGGGTATCCTCGCCAGCCTCTACCACCCCGCTGGCATGAGCCTGATTTCCCGCACCGTCAGGTTGCGCGGAAGCGCCTTGGGCATCAACGGGGTAGTGGGAAACCTCGGTATTGCCGCCGCCCCCTTGCTGACTGCTTGGGTGGCGAACGAATGGGGCTGGAGGAATGCCTATTTGGCTCTCGGAGCGCTGCTCTTTTTCCTCGGGCTTGCGGTGGCGCTTCAGAAGATTGAAGAACCGGAAGCCGGCGCGGTTACCCGGGACGAACACCAGCACCTGCCATGGGAAAGGCTGCGACTTTTTCTCCTCCTGTTGTTCGCCATGACCATGGCCGGGCTTACTTACCGGGCGGTGACCGTAGCCCAACCGGCCTATTTCGAGGAGCAGGTTCAATGGATCAGCTATGGGGCGGCCACCTCCCTGGTCTTTTTACTGGGCACCCTGGGCCATTTCATCGGTGGACGCTTGGCCGACCGTTACGACCTGCGCATCATCTACCTGCTCTTCCACGCCGCCAGTCTTCCCTTCGTAATTTGGATGTCGGCCTCCTCCGGATCGCTCCTCCTAGGGGTTACCACCGTCTTTCTCTTCTTCAGTTTGGGTATGCAGCCGATCGAAAACAGCTTGGTGGCGCGTTTTACCCCCGACCGATGGCGTAGCACCGGCTACGGATTGAAGTTCACCGTCACTTTTTCCATAGGAGCCCTCTCCGTCTGGGGGGTCGAAAGGATCATCAACCATGCATCCATTTCCAAAGTCTTCCTGGCCGTTGGAATCACCGTTTCGTTAACCATCCTCTTTGCCATCCTCATCCTCCTGGCCTCCCGCGGTCGGGCTGTCATCAATGACCCAAAGCCTCTTTGAAAAAAGGGATCAATTACTAGATCCTGGTTTCTGGTTCGTGACCTCTGCCCCAACATCCAGCACTCAGCATCTACTTCCCCATTCTCCCTGCCTTCCTCCCTCCTAATTCCGTTCCCATCCGTGGTTGAATTGCTCCCCAGGATTTTCTCTCGCCACTTGTCCCGCCGTAATCCATGGAGGCGGAAGACGCTAAGAACGCCAAGAAATGAATGAAAAATCGTAACTACTCAGGTATCTTGAACAATCGTCCGCATGGATATTTTATTGAACATATTTCGAAACTGTAGGAGGGGGTTTATCCCCCGATCTTCCAAATGGCCTCACCGCAATCGGGGGATAAACCCCCTCCTACAGTTCTCTCAATCACCATCCCATGAAAATTGTTGGGGGACAGGAATGTCCCCCATTACTTCAATGAGGCGGGTAAGAAAACCCGCCCTCCGTTATTTGAAACCGTGTTCATCCGCGTCATCTGCGGTTTTCCCTCTCTCCCCCATTCCTAATTCCTCATTCCTAATTCCTCATTGGCGCCAACGGCGCCTCTCCCCCTCCCCCCTTTGTGCCTTTCTCCCTCCTAATTCCTCATTCGCGCCCTTTGGCGCTTCCCCCCCGATTGGCATGCATATCAGGCTTCTTCTCCTCTTATCCTTCAACCTATTGGCCGGCAGCTCTGCCCAGGGTCTGGAATTAATCCTCCAAAACGGAGACAGATTGAACGGAACTCTGGTCAGGCAAACGGAATCCCACGTCGTAATCGCACATCCTAGTCTGGGTGAAATGGAAATCGCCAAATCCGCCTTGCAAACCCTGCCCGACTCACTGCAAACCATCCCGCCTGCATCCGGCGCTTCCCCCGACCCCGACCCGGCGGCTGGCCCGCCCCTGCCATCCCCGGGAGAAACCGAGGCGAAGGAGACCGTGAACGGATTGGATGACTTGCACGGGTTGGCCCTTTTTCTTCCCAGGAAACTGATGCGCACTCTGGTCAAAATGAATGCCAGTATCGGGTTGTCCTACAATCTCCAGGAAAGCACCAAGGACCACGAAGACCGACGATTCTTTTTCAATAGCCAATGGAATAACGGCAAGAGCAATTTTCGTCTGGATACCGATTACCGATTCGCCGAAATCAATGAGGAGATCAGTAAGGACCGATTCCTGGCCGATTTCAGGTTTCGCCGGAACAAAACGGAGAATCTTGTCCTGCAAACATTAACCAGTTATAAGACGGATGGGATTCGCAAATTCAACCATTTCTTCAAACAGGGCATTGGTCTGGGAAGGCGCTGGGAGGTGTCGCCGCGGCTGGCCTTTGTGGCTGGACCGGAAATTGCGGCTCTCTTCCGGGACCTGGAGGTGTCAAACGAGGAACTGGGAGGTTGGTTCTACCTGGGATCGTTATTTCAAGACACGGAATTTCAAATCAACGATGTTTACCAACTCGACCAAAAGGCCATGGCCTACGTAGACCCAAACGATGGCGAGAACTGGGGTTACGCATTTGAAGTGAAGCTGACCGGAAAAATTTCCCGGGGACTGAGCCTGC
Source organism: Opitutales bacterium (assembly GCA_965218995.1). Taxonomy (GTDB): domain Bacteria; phylum Verrucomicrobiota; class Verrucomicrobiia; order Opitutales; family UBA2995; genus JAABVD01. The sequence goes on along the minus strand of CBDCML010000002.1, from coordinate 389,558 downwards.
GCCTGGGCTACGAATTCAACTACGACAACCAGGTGCCCCCGACCGTGCCACCGGAAGAAACCAGCTTCTACAGCTCCATAATGTACACCTTCTGAAGTCCGCATGGATTTTTTTTTGATAACATATTTCGAAACTGTAGGAGGGGGTTTATCCCCCGATCTTCCTAATGGCCTCACCGCAATCGGGGGAAAAACCCCCTCCTACAGTTCTCTCAATCATCATCCCATGAAAATTCTCTCGTTTCTTCTTATTATCCTTCTGCCTTCATCCTTGAAGCAAAGCCCAATGTCATTCTCATACTTTCGGACGATCCAGGTTATGGAGACCTGAGTTGTTACGAGAAATCAATTAACATCGCCGCTTCGCGGCTGGATGCCTTCCTGCTTTGCCCAAGGGCTACGGCAGGACAAGCCGGCAACAGGATGGAGCTATGCTCCAACAGGAAAATTATTTAAAAATCTCCTGGGTGAGCCAGGAAGGGGTCAAACGTAGAATATAGAATTTTGGCTCATGGCCACCCCAGCCGAATCAACAAGGCAAGGATAATTCTATTTTCTACGTTTGACCCCTTTTTGGCCGAATTTGGCCTTCGCTGGTACGATAGGCACATAGGTTACAAATAATCCGGGCACATCGGTTACACTTTATTACTTTCATTTAGGGTTCGGTGTGTCGAGGATTTCCGATTCGCAGGGGCGATGTAGGCCGTAGGCCGGAAGCGCCTCTGCGAGTCGAACCTCAGGTTTCCCAGATACAGATTAGCGTAATGCAATTGGACCGTGCCTTGATCGTCTTCAAACAGTCCCATCCGGCAACCGGCAAAGTGTTCTCCCACATGATAGCTCTTCCCCTCAAAAGATAGAAAGCCACTGGTGGATATCGTCTTAACGAGGTAGTTTTTGGGGTAACCGATTTTGACGTTTTCGCCCATGCGTTTTGATGAGGGTTGGTACACTTCGGCCGGTCTTTGCATGCCGAGAGCTTCGTGAGGCCTTTCGTGATTGTAGGTGTGTGCCCAGCGTTGGAACCGTCGTTGTTGGGCAAGCAGGTTGGCCGAAGGCGGCTGGGTGGCTTCCGCTTTCAGATCCCGATGCATGCGTTCGTGAGAACCGTTGTCCTGGGGATGCCCAGGACGGGTAAACTCAACGGCGATCCCCTGCTCAATCCACCAGACACTCAGCCGGGAGAGGCGCCCTAGCCCATTAGCCGAAAATGGAGTGCCATGATCGACCCGGATGATGCCGGGAAGCCCGTAAAGACGGGCCATACGCTTGAATCCACGGTAGGTGGTAGCGAATTGTTGATTGGGCATGGCCCGGCAACCCAGTATGTAGTGGCTATTGAGATCTTTCAGTGTCAAGGGGTCACAACGGGTGCCGTCTGCCAGCTTGAACCAGCCCTTGAAATCGATCGTCCGGACATGGTTGGGATACTCGGCCTGGGTCAACTCGCAAGGTTGAACCGGATAGGCTCCAGGTCTCCGCCGGCGGGGCTTGATCATGCCGTTGCGCTTCAGGACCGCGGCAATGGTACTGCAACAAGGAGGCCGTTCGATGGCATGCTTCTTCAAAAGCAAATCTCTGAGTTTCTTCGGCCCCCAGGTCGGGTGCCGGCGGCGGTCTTGCAAGATGAGCTTTTCCACCGCCTTATCGGTCAAGTGAGCATTGTGCCGGGGCCGCCGACTTAGCTCCTCCAATCCGCAAGCTCCCTGCTCCTGGTATCGTCGCAGGTACTTGTGGCCGGTCTTGCGGCTGATTCCGAAGTCATGACACAGCTCTGTTATGCTAAATCGTCCACTCTTGGCCAAGTGCACGAATTTTAGTTTTTGGTCCATTAGGTCTACAGTTTTCCAGGGCATAATGCCCATGATACTGTAACCTATGTGCCTAGAATAAGTGTTACCTATGTGCCCGGTTCATACCCGTCAGTGAAAGAGGAATTGACTCTCAAGACGCAAAGGACGCCGGGACATGGATTTGAAATAGACCACCTAATACAGGGATAAGATTTTGGTAAGGTATACTGACCTCGGTTAAGGAAATATGGCCTAAAGGAGGGTGGACATTCCTGTCCGCCATTGTCTTGATGCGGCGGGTTGGAAAACCCGCCCTCCGTTAGCTTCCAGTTGAAGCCGGACCAAACGACGTCCGGTTTTGACTTTTGATGGCGCCAGCCAAGTCAGGTGAGACGGGGGAAAGTTGGCCAAGCCCACGAATTGGGAATTTGGAATGAACCACGGATGGGCACGATGAAGAATATGGTTATGATGGAATTGAATCCCGGCACGGCTGATGGAACCTTTCTGCCAGAGAAGAAGTTGCTTTTTCTTCCTCAGAACAAGGAGAACAAGTTGACTGCTTATTTTGTGAAAGGTGATTACGGAGGATGAATCAATCAGTCTTCATCAAAACCATTTTATTCCTGTTTGCCGGTTTTGTCTTTCAGTCGTGCGGTCCGGGGAATGACCGGCGACCTCTATCTCCTGCCGCAATCGATGATCAGGTCCTGGTTTCTGCGAGCAACTTCCCTGGAGATTGGCTGAATCATGGTTTGGATTACGCTGAAACGCGTTACAGTCCGCTTAGTCAAATTGACTCGGAAAATGTCGACCGGCTGGGACTGGCTTGGACCCTTGGGCTTGGGACAAAACGGGGTATCGAGGCCAATCCTATCGTGGTCGATGGAATAATGTATGCCAGCGGACCCTGGAGCGATGTGTTTGCCATCGATGCCAGAGACGGGACAATGCTTTGGAATTGGGATGCCGAAGTTCCACGGGAATATGGAGACAAAGCTTGCTGCGATGTGGTTAATCGTGGAGTTGCTGTGTATCGCGGTAAGGTTTTTGTGGGTACGTTGGACGGACGGGTCGCGGCCATCGATGCTGGAACCGGTGAAACCGTTTGGGAAAACCTGACGGTCGATCCTGAAGACTTTCATACCATCACCGGGGCACCGCGGGTGGTCAAAGGCAAGGTAATCATTGGGAATGGCGGGGCTGAGTTTGGTGTGCGCGGTTATGTGTCGGCTTACAATGCGGAAACGGGGGAGATGGAATGGAGGACCTATACTGTGCCAGGTGATCCCTCTTTGCCCTTTGAATCGGAAGCCATGGAGAAGGCGGCTGAAACCTGGAACGGAGAATGGTGGAAATACGGCGGAGGAGGAACGGCGTGGGATTCTTTTGCTTACGATCCGGAGCTCAATTTATTATATGTTGGAACCGGCAATGGTTCTCCCTGGAACCGGTATCTTCGGAACCCCGGTTACCTACCTTGTCGATGGCGTCCAATATGTAACTATCCTGGCGGGTTGGGGTGGTGCATACGGATTAACCTTAAGTCCGGGAGGTGAGGCAGTTAAATACCAGCAAGTGGGTCGAGTGTATACTTTCAAACTGGATGGGGCAGCGCCCTTGCCGGAGTTTGCTGTCATGGACAGACAGATACCGGAGGTAACAGAGCAGCAACGTCCTTCACCGCAGTTGGCGATCCAGGGGGCGGCGCTTTACAAGGAATACTGCCAGAAGTGCCATGGTGGAAACGCTGTATCTTGCGGAGTTCTACCCGATTTAAGATATTCTGCCTTAGTGCCGACGGAGGTTTTTCATACCACTGTTTTGGACGGACTTTTACTCCCCCTGGGCATGCCGCGTTACGATGACCGGTTGGACAACAAGCAGGTCAAACTTATTCAAGCCTATCTCTTATCGAGGATTTTTGAGATAAAAGAAGGGTGATGGGCGAAGTAAAAGACGTCAGGTCTTGGCTTTTGACAATTCCGGTTGTTGCGTTTGCTCAATATAATTGCGTTCGACTGGCCATAAGCCGGCGGAATTGACCACATAGATAAAGGGGTAGCGACATCAATTCAAACGCCACCTCCCGATCTCCAATTTTGTGGCAAACTGACTGCACCGATGGTGGGTTCAGGTCAAATCGACCGCTCAAATCACACTCCTTTTCCAAACTGTATTGCAACATCGACTTAAGCGACCCGCTCTTTCCGGACTTGACCTCGATCGGGACAATGCGACCGGCAACCGCTAACTGAAAATCGATTTCCGCATTTCCAGTTCCTCCTTCCCGCAACCAATAATACAGTTCCGGCTTTTGCCTGGGATTTCCTGAAAAGAACAGGTGTTGAGCAATAAACTGCTCCGCGAGGTTTCCCTCGTTTGTGAACCGCACATTCATCATCTGCTCCTCACTTAGATGCTCAATGCCACTGGCCCGCATCAGGAGTCCAATATCGACTCCATATAACTTGAACACTTTTTCGTTTCGTTGGGAGAGTAGCGGCAATCCATCGCCGTGGCTGTGTGCTACTCGGAGTACCACTCCAGCTTTCGCCAATAGATCAATAGCCTGTCGAACATCCTTGGCGTAAGATTCGCGATCGATATTAACATACTTGACTTTGGAGCCGACCCCCCGAGGCAAGTAATCAACCACTCTTTGCAATCGGACCAGATCTCCACCCAAAGCATATTTTGAAAAGTCATCCCGATAAGTTTGCCAAATGGCTTCCTGTATTTCGAAAACACGGCTGAAGTCCCCGGTTTCCAGAAACAACTGGGCCACTTCAGGCATCCCGCCCACTAGAAGATACTCTCGCAATATGCCCAGCAAACGTAAATGGGCGGACTGAGGAAAAGCCTCTTCCAACTCGTAAGTACGCAGCAAATCACAGAGCTGCGGCTCGCCTTTCTCTCGAAGATACTCTTCAAAGGTCACCGGCCCGATATGCATGTATTCAATTCTCCCGACAGGCATGGGGAATCTATGGTTTGCAAGTGTGAACTCAAGGAGCGACCCAGCGGCAATCACGGGAAGTTCAGGCATGTCTTCGAAAAAATAACGCAGACATTCCAGCGCTCTTGGAACCCCCTGAATCTCATCCAGAAACAGGAGCGAATTGTGGTCTTTCATTCTGCCCTTCCGGCAAAGAAATTCGATTTCTCGAACCACATCCTCCGGATTCAACTTCTCCAATGGGCCCCGGAGATGCGTTTGCCGCTCCAAGTTCACTTCGAACAAGACAAGATTTCTCCGGGAAGCGAATTGCCTTACCAAGGTAGATTTACCCACTTGCCTGGCCCCACGAATCACCAGCGGCTTTCGGCGATTTGCTCCTAGCCAAGCATCCAATTCGGCTTCCTGCCATCTTTGCATAGGTAATAAATACCCCCCTAAAATAGAAAATCAAACAGAAAATACCCCCCTGTTTTGTTAAATCGGCTCGGCCAATGAAAAAGACGTCATGTCTTGGCTTTTGACAATTCCGGTTGATTGGTTGGCGGGGTCGTCTGGATTTGCTCTCGCCAAGAGGCCAAGAATTGAATGAGAAATCTATTAACATCGCCGCTTCGCGGCTGGATGCCTGCGGCAACAGGATGGAGCTACGCTCCAACAGGAAAATGATTTAAAAAATCCTGCTCGCGAAGCGATCCTGTTCCGGCAAAGCCGGATCAGGCGACCGAAGGAAGCGTTGTTAAAAAATTTCAACCATCATCCGTGTCCATCCGTGTAATCCGTGGTCTCATTCCTAATTCCTAATTGGCGCCAACGGCGCCTTCGTGCCTTTTGTGGCTATTTCTCCCATCCGAACCGTGTAAGGAATTCGGTAAATAAGGGTAAGTAAGTAAAAATGTTAATGTTTTGCGTTTGACCCATTTTGTCTTTCTCTGTGGAGATTTCCCGGAACCACCGAGACCAATCCATCAGCATGACCATGACTGAAACAAAATCGTCGAGTCTCACCCGGACACGACTGATCTCCCTGAGCGTGTTTCTCATCCTCTCCCTGCTCCTCCCCGGGTGTGTGGTCGTAAAAACGACTTATGACATCGTGGCTGGTACCGTGAAGGCCGTCTACCATGTTGGGAAATTTACCTTCCAAGTGGTTCAGGCTCCTTTCCACTGGCCCCTGACGCGTGATGAGATCGAAACGATCGACGGGCTGCCGGTAAAGGAAGCCATTCGCCAAGGCCGGGTCAAGTGGGCCCCCTACGTGGTGCACGGCAGACGCTACGTGCCCATGAGCAGCTGGCAAGCACAACGCTATGAAGCGACGGGAATCGCGTCATGGTATGGAGAGGAAACCCGGCGGAAAAAGGGGGGACACATGACCGCGAACGGCGAAGCGTTCAATCCCATGGCCCTGACCGCCGCGCATAAGTACCTGCCTTTACCAATCAACGTCAGAGTGACGAACCTGGAAAACGGTCGGTCGATCGTCGTCCGGGTCAACGACCGCGGTCCATTTCCCAGCGCCAAAAATCCCAACTCCGGGAAACGCATTATCGACTTGACCTATGGGGCTGCCAAAAGACTGGGATTCCACAAGAAGGGATTGGCCCGCGTCCACGTCAAAGTCATCCCGGTCAAATTGGGGACTTAGGTAACAGGGAAGAGGACTCTCGCGAAGAGCGCTAAGAACGCAAAGAGGGGGGAGGCGCGCCAAGGCGCGCGAATTAGGAATTAGGAATGTTTGAGAAAGTGTAACCACAGATGACCCAGATGTCGGCAGATTTTCCTTTTGGTTTTTTCATCCGTTCCCACCCGTCCTGCGCTGTGGGGTGCAGAGCCTTTAGGCGAAGCAGGATCCATGTTTTCTTCTCAGAAACTTGGCGATCTTTGCGAGAGCCAATTCCTACTTCTTATTTCTGCCTTCTCTGTGCTCTCTGAGTCCTGTGGTTGGTTGAAAAACTCATCCGTGTCCGACTAATTTGAAATCTCTTCCCGGAGATAGCGAATGCCGGAGGAAAATCGGGCGGGGATGAGGTGTTTCTTTTCGGACCAAGGTATGTTGCGGTCCAGAATTTTGCCGAACTGCCGATAGTCGCTGTAGGGCACGGCGCGTTTTTTCCAAAGGGCTATTTCTCCATCGTGCAAGGCCCTCATCTTTTCCAGAATGGGCCGACTCTCGGGTTCATGTGCCAAATTTTTCAACTCATAGGGATCGGCTTTCAAATCGAACAGTTCCTCGGCCGGTTGGAATTCCTCTCCGTAGATCCAGTAAATGTATTTGTGAGTCTCCGTTACAACGCCGAGGGTCAGGGTTCCGGCAGTGCCCCAGACATTGATCAGGGGAAGGGTGTGCCGCACCCTGGCCTGCTCACCCCGGACCAGAGGAAACAGGCTGCGGCCGTCCATGGAATGGGGCACCTCGAGACCGGCCAAATCCAAAATCGTGGCGGCCACATCGACATTTCCGGTCACGGCAGGTACCCGACGTCCGCCCCCTTGCGACTTTGAGCGTGGGTCGTAGATAATCATGGGCACGCGCGCCCCTTCCTCATAGGTCAGGACCTTGCTGCCAAAACCGTGGGATCCATTGAAGAAACCATTGTCGGATGAAAATAGAATCACGGTGTTGTCCTCTACTCCCTGGCGCTCCAACTCGGCCAGAATCATTCCGACGGCGTAGTCGACCCCGTAGATTTGCTGGTGGTATTTGCGAAGGGCTTTCTGATAACTTTCGTCAGTATGGTAGCCCCAGGAACTAAAGCGCGGGTACTGCCGACCCATGCGGCTCTGCTTGGCCAAATGTGCGCCCGCCTCACGCCCATAGTTGGGAAGCTTCCGAAATACGGTGTCTTTATAGACGTGGTCGAATATGGGTTCGGGGGTTACGGGCCGATGCGGCGCTTTGAAGAAAAGAGTGAGGCAAAACGGTTGGCCCGATTCCACCGCCTCCCGGATAAATTCCTGGCCGGCGGCGCCATAGGCCCGGGTGCTGTGAGGAAACCGGTCCGCGAACCTGGCCAAATACTTGTTCTGGGCCGTCCGGTAGGAGGTTTGGCCAATTCCACCCACCCAGAAATCGAAGTCCTCCACCGGCAAATTGCGGTAGGTGTTTTCTTTTCCTCCCTTTCGCGGATCGTCCACCACCGGAAACCCGAATTTGCCGCCAAATCCGGTCCTGTAGCCGGCTTCACGCAAAAGTACGGGGTAGGATTTTTGCCAGAGCACTCGCGCCATGGGGCCGTGCATGAAATTGGTCCCGGTCCTGTATTCATAAAGCCCCGACATGACGTTGGCCCGGCTTGCCATGCAAATGGCGGTGGTATCGTAGTGGCGATCGAAAATTACCCCTTCCTGGCCCAGTTGGTCGATGTTGGGGGTTTTGACATTGGGATTCCCGTAACAACCCAAGGTGTCGTAGGCCTGATCATCGGTAAACAGGAAGACGATGTTGGGCCGGTTCCCATCGTTTCCGGCAGCCAGACTATGAAACGAGAAGAAAAATGACCCCGTAAGGAGAACAATTAACCATTTAAGGGCCATCCCTCGCGATATTTGCGTTGAAGCAGGGCATCGGCGGCGGCATGGCCGACCACTTTGCCTTTCCCGCCGTCGTAGGTGATCTTTTCCCCTACCCGGTAGGCCACCAGGCCAAGGAACATCATTTCCATCATCTTGCCGTTGTAATCGAAGTCGCAGGAAGTCTTGGCGCCCGTCTTGCAGGCGTTGATCCACTCCTCCTGAAATCCACCGAGCGGGGGGATCAGGTTCTTTTCCTTACGTGGTTTATAATAAGTCATGTTGGCATTTTTGCCGTAGGGCAAAATGGCCCGGGAGGTGAAATCGCATACGAGGGCGCCCTCCGAACCTACGAACATTCCTCCATGCCCGATCTTGGCCACATCGATAAATTTATTGGGCATTTTCGGTTTCATGGCGCCTTGCCACCAGTTGACGCGGACTTCGCCTCGCCAGTCGTTAGCCGGAACCATGGCCCAAGAATGAAGATCCACCGGCGTGATGTCCGGGTTGTAGGCTTCGCCTTCGGCCTGGATGGATGTTGGCAGATCGGCATCAAGGGCATTCCATACCAAATCCATGGTATGCGCGCCCATGTCGCCGATTTGGCCGCTGCCGAAGTCCCAATACATGTTCCAATTCAGGCAATTGGACCCGGGACGATCGGGCAGATTCTGGTAATATTCCGGATTGTAGGGATGCCAGGGCGAAGGCCCGATCCACAGATCCCAATCCAGACCGGCGGGAACCTTACCCATTTTCTCGGGATAGGAATCCCGACGCAGTTCACGGTCTCCCCAAGCATGCACATCCCTAAGCTCACCAATGGCGCCGTCTTTAATCAGTTCGCGCACCCGGGCAAAGTTGTCATAGGCGTGGCGCTGGGTGCCCACCTGGGTGGCGATTTTGTCCTTTTTTTGGAGCCACTTCTGGCGATTGTAGCGGGCTTCATAAACCCCGTTACCCAAGGGTTTTTCACAGTAAACATGGAGATCGCGATTGAGAGCCCAGGACGAAATATGGCCGTGCAGGTGATCCGGGGTGCAAATGACAACCGCATCCAGGTCCTTTTGATCCAGGGCCTTGCGCCAGTCCTTGTAGGTTTTGGCCCGGGGAAACTCCCGCACCCCATAGGCCAGGTAGTCGTCGTGCACATCACAGACGGCTACCACGTTTTCTCCACCCAGGGCATCGAAATGAGCCCGGGCCCGACCATAGGCCCCAATCAGGGCAATATTCAATTTGCTGCTCGGAGTAGCCGAACCGAAAAGGCTGCCGCTGGGCAGTATCATCAGGCCAGCGCCAGCAGTGGCGGAAGTTTTGAGGAATTCGCGACGATCGAGAGGGTTTGTTTTCATAAATCGATATGGTGGGTAAAATTAGTTCCGGTTCGTAATAGGCAGGGTAGTTTAAGTATACCTCCGCAAAATGCCATGCAAATTTCTTTTAATACAACTTTGCAAAATAGGGTTTCAAGTCGAGCGGATCGTTCATTTCGGCCTGCAACCGGGTGAGTTGGCCGAACATAATGCGGATGCGGGGCCATTGGCCGGGGTGGCCGGCCAAGTCGTTCATTTCGTGAGGATCCTCGGCCACATTGAAGAGGCGGAGGCGACGGGCCTGGGGATAAGCCATCAATTTGTAGTCCCCCACCCGAATCATGCGCTGCAATTCCATCTCGTAGGCGAAATACAGGGTATCGCCCAAATGCCCTTCCCGGGAGGAATCCTCAATGAGGGGCATCAGACTGCTGAATTCCACGTAGGCGGGTTTCTCCATCCCAGCCAGATCGAGGCTGGTGGCCATCACATCCTGCAAGTGGATAAAGGGATGGCGTTTTTCGTTTTGAGGAATGCTTGGTCCGGCCACCAGAAAGGGAACTTTCAGGCTGTGCTCGTACATATTCTGTTTCCCCAATAGACCGTGGTTGCCACAGGCCAAACCGTGGTCGGCTGTAAAAAAGATGTAGGTGTTGTCCTTTTGTCCGATATCCTCCAGCTTGTCCAGGATACGTCCGATTTGTTCATCCATGTGGCTGATGATGGCGTAGTACTCGGAACGGTTTACCCGAACGGAGTATTCGGTGCGGGGGTGCGGTGCCAGGTTTTCGTCGCGCTGCCAAGAAAAAGTTCCGTTCTTTTTCATTTTTCGATAGAGGCCGATCTCTTTCTTGAAGGGATAGGAGCGCACGTAGTTGACGGGCACTTCCATCTCTTCCTGCGGATACATGTCGACGAATCGCTTGGGCGCCTGACGTGGGTCGTGGGGGGCATTGAAGGCCAGATACATGAAGAAGGGCTTATCCTGCCCGGCGGCGTGCTCCAAGAACGACTCGGCATCATCGGCCACCACTTCGCTCCAGTGCCTGCCACCTTCCCAGAACCCTCCAAAAGACGGTTCATAGGGGGACCATTTATCGGGGCGACCTTCGATAGGGCGTTGATAGCCCTCGGGAGTGTCTTTCGGCATTCCCGGTCTCTCGTGCACGGAGTACTGAAAAATATCCTCGGAAGGAATTTTTACATGCCATTTTCCCGTCACATAAGTTTCGTAACCGGCCGATTGCATCAATTGGGGCCAGGTTTGCCCCTTGGCGGCAAGATCCCTCATCTTCCGCTCCACGGCATGGGCCCGCCAAAGAAAGCGCCCGGTCTGCATCATGGTGCGAGAGGCCACGCAAATGGCCCCGCTCCATCCGCCCATGTTGAAGGCGTTCATAAAACTGACTCCCGATTCCGCCAGAGAGTCGAGATGGGGCGTATGGATGGCATCGTTGCCGTGGGCCCGCACCGTTTCGTAGCTCTGATCGTCGGCAAAAATGAAGAGGATATTGGGCTTTTCTTGCGACCATCCGACGCCGGATACCAGTGAGAGAAGACCCATCAACAGCCACAACAAGGCTCTGTTTTGCTTTTTCGGAAATTGTGCCATCGTGGAATGGAAGGGGAATTGATCCTCGCAGGGAAGGGGTCATAGTCAAAGCTTTTAGTCCACCATGGGAACCTATTCTCCAATTTTGAAAGAGATTCGTTTGTAGTTCGCTGAGACGGGGAATTAGGCTCGCTAAAAATTTCATTCCGATGAACGCACCAAAAGATTACCTCGAACAAACCACCGTTCTTCTGGATCAGATCGTTGAGACACAACTCCCGGCGATCGACGCAGCAGCGGAAATTTTTTCCAACAGCATTGCTAAAAGGGGCCTGGTATTTCTATTTGGCGCCGGTCATTCCCGCATGCTCTGCGAGGAGATGGCCCCCCGGCAGGGTTGCTTTGTGGGCTTTTTCTCCTGGTCCGAGTTGGCCGTCTCCTACCATTGCGCCACCATCGGCATGAACGGTCTGAGAGGTCCCTTGTATCTGGAAAAGGTCGAAGGCTATGGCGAGGAACTGCTCAAAAGTTTCAAATTTGGCCCCCACGATGCGTTCATGCTGATTTCCACCAGTGGGATTCGGCCCTTAATCGTGGAAATGGCGAGGGGGATAAAAGAACGTGGGTTGCCCCTGGTGGCGCTGACCGCAATAGATCACGCTGCCAACTCCAAGCCAGCTCACTCTTCGGGAAAGAAATTGATGGATGTGGCCGACGTCGTTATCGACAACTGTTGCCCGTCGGGAGACTGCATCGTGGAAATTCCCGGTCTAAATTGGCGCACCGGGCCCACCTCGACAGTGACCGGCGCCATGATTATGAATATGCTACGATGTGCCACGGCTGAAAAATTGATTTCCCGCGGTCATGATCCCGTGATGTTGCCCAGCCACCAGTTTATAGGAACACCCACCGCAGATGCGGCCCAAGAACAACTCGAACGGTACTACGAGGCCTATCGGAAAAGCCTGGGACACTTGTTTACATGAGTTGGAGTATCGGCATGGACCTGGGGGGCACGGTTTTGAAAGCCGTGGCCGCCAAAGAGGACGGCGCGATATTGTCGGCCAAGTCTCTGCCCATAAACGACCGCAGCGGTTCGATTGCCCAGTGGGTGGATGGCGCTGACAGGTTGATTTCCGACTTTGAACGGGAACTCGATGCCAAGGCTCCCGCCATCGGCGTTTCAGCCCCTGGTCTGGCTTCCCCGGACCGACGCTGTATCGACTATCTGCCGGGAAAGCTGTTCGGCATTGAGGGTCTCGACTGGACCGAAGCCCTGGGAGGAAATACCAGGGTTCCCGTACTCAACGATGCCCATGCCGCGTTGCTCGGGGAATGTTGGGTGGGGGTTGCGCGCCAAAAAAGAGACGTGGTCATGCTCACACTGGGAACCGGGGTTGGCGGAGCCATTATGGTGGATGGAAGGCTTTTAAATGGCGTCATCGGCCGAGCCGGACACCTGGGTCACATGAGCCTCGATCCGGATGGTCTTCCCAGCAATACCGGCATGCCCGGCGCCATTGAAGTGATGATCGGCGATTGTACCCTGCAGGATAGATCTTCCGGCCGGTTTTCCTCGACCCGGGACCTGGTTCGGGCTCACCGGGAGGGGAACGGCGTGGCAACGGAAATTTGGCTGCGCTCGGTTCGAGCATTGGGCTGCGCCATTGGTTCCTATATCAACATAATCGATCCGGAATTGGTCGTCCTGGCCGGTGGAATCACCAAGGCCGGAGAGGCCTTGATGATTCCCCTCGAGGAAGTGATGGACGAGGTGGAATGGCGCCCCGGAGGGCATCGGGTCCCCGTGGTCCTTGCCTCCCTCGGCCAAAGGGCCGGGGCCTTGGGGGCGGCCTACGCCGCCAACCACATCGATTCCATCTGAAAACAGAACCCACCCAAAACCTGGTCAAACGAGATGGTTTTGAGGCGCCCAAGGGCGCCAATTAGGAAGATGGAATGATGGAATTGGGGAGAAGGGAGTGTTGGAGTAAGGGAGTGTTGGAGTGGTGGAGTAAGGGAATCTCGCGAAGAGCACTAAGAGCGCCAGGGACGATTAGGAATTGACTCTCGCAGAGACAGGGAAGATCCAGCATCCAGCATCCAGCATCCAGCATCCAGCATCCAGCATCCAGCATCCAGCATCCAGCATCCAGCATCCAGCATCCAGCATCCAGCATCCAGCATCCAGCATCCAGCATCCAGCATCCAGCATCCAGCATCCAGCATCCAGCATCCAGCATCCAGCATCCAGCATCCAGCATCCAGCATCCAGCATCCAGCATCCAGCATCCAGCATCCGTGGTCCATAGTGAGCTTCTTCAGGGTCGACCAGGTGGGGAAATTGGATTGGCTTGCCAAAAAGAAAAAAGGGGGGCAAAATAGCATTCACTTTCCAAGGCGCTCCCAGATGGGAGGTTTGTCATGAATTACCATCCCCAACAAAATTTTGGTTTCACGCGACGGGAGTTTTTAAACCGTTGCGGCATGGGATTCGGGGCCATGACCCTGGGATCGATTTTCGGGACCGGAGCCTGGGGAAACGAAGCGGGACCCTTTACCACCCTGGACAAAAGGCCGCCCCACTTCCCGGCCAAGGCCAAGCGCGTCATCCACATCTTTGCCAATGGAGGGCCCTCTCAAGTCGATACTTTCGATCCCAAACCGCTGCTGAACAAGTGGCATGGTAAACCCTTACCCGTATCCTATAAGACGGAGCGGGTTACGGGGGCTGCTTTCGGCTCACCGTTCGAGTTCAAGCATTACGGGGAGAGCGGAATCGAGGTCAGCGAGTTGTTTCCCCACGTGGGCGAATGCATCGACGACATCGCAGTGATTCGGTCGATGTATACCGACGTGCCCAACCACGAGCCATCCCTTTTGCTCTTGAATTGCGGCGATTCGCGCTTACCTCGCCCCAGCATGGGCTCCTGGGTGACCTACGGTCTGGGAACAGAGAACCAGAACCTCCCCGGTTTCATCGTGATGTGCCCCAATGGACTTCCCGTGGCGGATTCCATGAACTGGCAAAATGCCTTCCTGCCCGGTGTCTTTCAAGGCACCTATATCGATACCAAGCACGAAGACATTGATAAGCTTTTGGAAAACATCCAAAACGACTATGCGGGTTACGCCACGCAGCGGCGACAACTCGACCTACTAAAAGAAATCAACCATTACCACGCCGCTCGACGCCACGAGGATGGTCGCTTCGAGGCACGCGTTCAGTCCTTTGAACTGGCCTACCGCATGCAGATGGAGGCCACCGACGCCTTTGATATTTCCAAAGAGCCCAAATACATCCGGGAGATGTATGGGGAAGGGCAGCAGGCGCGTCAGTTGTTGATCGCCCGCCGGCTGGCCGAACGCGGAGTACGCTTTACGCAGGTCTGGACGGGTTTCCGCCAGCCTTGGGACAACCACGACGATTTGGAACTCAGGCACCGCAAATTGGCGCGGGAGTGTGACAAGCCGATCGCAGTCTTGTTGAAAGATTTGAAAATGCGCGGTCTTCTCAAGGACACCCTGGTGATTTGGGGCGGTGAATTCGGACGAACCCCGGTGGTTGAACTCTCCAAGCCAGGCGCCAACCAGGGGAAGGTGAACGGCCGCGATCACAACAACTACGGCTTCACCATGTGGATGGCCGGGGGCGGTGTCCGGGGAGGGTACGTCCATGGAGCAACGGATGAGTTTGGATTCGCCGCAGTGGAAAACCGGGTCCACGTGCACGATTTGCAAGCCACCATTCTGCACCTCATGGGGTTCGATCATGAACAGTTGACCTTCCGCTATGCGGGAAGGGATTTCCGCCTGACCGACGTGCACGGAAACGTCGTTCACGAGCTGATTGCCTAGTTTTATGGGGAGAAGACTGTCATATGGGATGGTGTTGAGCCTGGTAGCCCGCATATTGCATAAATCTTCTACTGCACTCCGGAATGCCGGCACTGGAGCGGGCTTGAATCGCTGGGTAAGGGGTCAAATCTTAAATCCTGCATTGGCATGCATGATTACAAGAAATGACCCCGACGGGGCTCGATCTTCGTTCGCTCGCTACGAATTTTATGCAATATTCGGGCTGGCAGCCTGCTCTATGGGCTATGCCTCGACCACCCAGGTCGACCCCGCCCACAATATGTCGGCGGCCGATACTCACTGGGCTTTCCTGCCCCTGGATAATCCCGAGTTCCCGTTTACCGAGGTTGGGTCGGGCAATTCGGTAGACGCATTTATTTTGGCAAAACTTCGGGATGGTGGATTGGAGCACAACGGTCAGGCGGACAAGCGACGCCTCATTCGACGGGTAACCTATGGTCTCACGGGCCTGCCCCCGAATTATGAAGAGGTGCAAGCCTTTTTGGCGGATGAATCCGCCGATGCCTATGAAAAATTAGTCGAACGACTCCTGGCCTCAAGCGCTTACGGCGAGCGTTGGGGAAGGCATTGGCTCGACGTGGCCCGCTACGCCGATACGGAAGGGAGGCCCAATTTCAGGGAAAACCGCTACCCCTATTCGCATACTTACCGGGATTACGTGATCAAGGCCTTCAACGACGACAAACCCTTCGACCGGTTCATAATGGAACAGATCGCGGCCGACCAATTGGAACTGGGCCCGGATAATTCCGACTTGGCCGCCCTCGGATTTTTGACATTGGGCAAATCATTTTTCAGGAGAAAGGATTTTATAATCGACGATCAGATCGATGTGATAACCCGAGGCCTGCAAGGGTTGACCGTTACCTGCGCCCGTTGCCACGACCATAAATTCGATCCGATTCCCACCAGAGACTATTATTCATTGCACGGGATATTTGCCTCATCAGAGGTTCCCGAGGAGTTGCCAGTGATCCGGCGCCCCGAAAATGAAGCGAATTATACTGCTTATTTGGCTGAGATTGCCCGTATCAAAAATGAGATCGATAAGAAAGCCGAGGAGTTGATCGATAAATGGTTGATCAATGAACGTTCCCGGGCGGGCAACTTTCTGGGTGCGGTCGAACAAGGGAAAACCATTGGCGATGAATATGACTTTAACGTCTTCGCCGGAAACAAACTGATTAGTCCGCAATTGTTGCGACTCTGGATCGAATACCTGGAAACGGATGAAGGGAGGTCCCATCCGGTCCTGAAGGACTGGTTCGAGAAATTTGCCGAAACGAATCCCGAGGCAGGGATCTCACACTACAATCATTTGTTTACCCAAGCTCTCGATGAGGAGTTGGAAGGCTTTGCAGAAGTGAGAAGTTTCCTGGCCGAGCCTGGAACTCCCCTCAATCCGGAGCGCGCGGAGATTGCCCTTTGGCTGGATCGCAAGATTCGGCAGGATTTCAAAGAGCTCTACAGGGACATTGAGGCCTTGGAATGGACCCATCCCGGGACGCCTTACCGAGCCCACGTTCTGGCAGATCTACCCGAGCCAAAAAACTCAGCCGTTTATTTGCGAGGAAACCCGAAGAATCCAGGCGACGAGGTTCCTCGCCAGTACCTTGAAGTTCTGGCCAGAGAAGATCGAAAACCCTTTTCCATAGGTAGTGGCCGACTCGAATTGGCCCGTACCATAGCGTCCGCGCAAAACCCGCTGACCGCTCGCGTATTCGTAAACCGGGTCTGGGGATGGCATATGGGCAAGGAAATCGTGAATACGCCGAGCGATTTTGGGGTGCGCACCCCCGAGCCGGTACAGGTGGATCTGCTCAATTGGTTGGCCGCGACCTTCATAGAGTCCGGCTGGTCCGTCAAAGCGCTTCACCGATTGATCGTTCTTTCCAACACTTACCAGCAGTCGAGCAGGCCCAATGCCGAGGCAGTGGCGGCTGATCCCGAAAACCTTTTGTGGCATCACTTCCCCAAGACTCGTCTGGATTTTGAATCCATGCGAGACACCCTATTGGCAGTGTCGGGAAACCTCGATCGAACCATGGGGGGAGTCCAGCAGGATATTCTGGATGCAACCTCCAATCGCCGGACCGTATACAGTTACTTCGACAGAACGGAACCGCCGGGGGTATTTCGCAATTTCGATCACCCCAGTCCCGATGCAACCAGCCCGAGAAGGTTTGAAACCATTGTGCCGCAACAGGCATTGTTTCTGATGAATAACCCCTTTGCCATCAATCAAGCCAAATTCCTGGCCGATCGAATCGGTCAAGAGGCAGGAGACGATGCCCAATCCCGCATCCGCCAGTATTACCGGGATGTTTTTCAGCGCGATCCGACAATGGAAGAAATCGACACGGCCATAGCGTTCATAACCCGTTCTGAAGCCGCCGGTGGATTGGTGGCGGCAAAGGACACACCGAATCCGGAGGGAAATGAGCCACTCAGCGGCTGGGAGCTTTATGCCCAGGCTTTGCTCATGTCGAACGAGCTGATGTTTGTCGATTAACCGAACTGACCCCGACTTATTTTGCGAGGTACTCGCGGCGCAGGCTGTTATTCGGTCACTCCAAACGCTCACGAGGCCAATCGGTTCCCAGGCCGAAGCAAACAAGGTGCCGGCAAAATAGATTTGCGGCGGAAGCCGGGGTTAAGTGGTTTCCCTAAGCGGTATATACAAAACAACCGAATGGCACTGCAATGAAATCCAACGATAACATTACTAGCGATCGACCGACTTTTGTCACTCACCTGGAGTGCGGAATGGTAGGCGACTGTTACGAAGCCGATACCCTGCACGGCCTGTCCAAGGCGGGTAAACCGCTCTTGGTCCGTTATGACCTGGATGGTATCCGGAATGCAATTTCCAAAGAAGACTTGGCTAAAAGACCGGCCGACCTATGGCGTTACCGGGAGTTCCTTCCAGTGCGTAAGAAGGAAAACATCGTTAGCCTGGGCGAAATCCACACGCCTATTGTTCCCCTTCCCAATCTCGCCCCCGGCACTGGAGAACTGCTGGTTAAAGACGAGGGGCGACTGCCGACCGGATCTTTCAAAGCGCGCGGTCTCAGCGTAGCAATTTCCATGGCCAAGGAACTTGGCATCAAGAAAGTGGCCATTCCAACCAACGGCAATGCGGGCGCTGCTTTGGCCGCTTATGGAAGTCGCGCTGGCATGGATTCGTACGTCTTTTGTTCCGACGACACGCCTTCCATCAACGTTCGTGAGATAGCTGCCCAAGGCGCCAAAGTTTGGAGTGTCAACGGCCTGATCAACGACTGTGGCCGCATTGTGGGCGAAGGCAAAGAGACCTTGGGTTGGTTCGATTTTTCTACGCTGAAGGAGCCCTACCGCATTGAGGGAAAAAAGACCATGGGTCTGGAACTGGTTGACCAACTCGGATGGCAGGTACCCGATGTAATTTTATACCCTACGGGCGGAGGCACCGGCCTTATCGGTATGTGGAAAGCCTTTAACGAATTGAAAACAATGGGTTGGCTCACCGGGAAGCTCCCCAGGATGGTTGCCGTTCAGGCCACCGGTTGCGCGCCCATTGTCAAAGCATGGGAAGAAGGGGCTGAAAAGGCCGAACTCTGGCAGGATGCGCATACTATTGCCGCTGGCATTCGAGTGCCGGTGGCTATAGGTGATTTTCTCATACTACGCGCTGTCCGGGAAAGCGGTGGTTTTGCCATCGCGGTGGATGATGAGTCTATCTCGGCTGGCCTCAATGAAGTATCCGAGGAAGAAGGATTGCTGTTGTGTCCGGAGGGCGCAGCCACCTACGCCGCCTATAAAAAGTCCATCGAGACAGGACTCATTTCTCCCAAGAACACCGCCGTTCTATTCAACTGTGCAACTGGCCTGAAGTATGAGATGCCTCCGGCGGAGGACATCCTGGATTGCACGCAACCGATCGACTATAGGACCTTGAAATAATACCTTCATCGCTCAACCTTGAACGCCGATTTCAGAGCGATTGAAACCGGTCAAAAATCCATTATTTGCCTTCACTTGACGGGGCGCTTAAAACGGAACAGCCTAAGGCTACCCTCGTCGAACCGAAGTTAATGCCATGATACCTCGAATTCTTTACCTTCTTATTCACTGCCTTCTATGCCAGCCTGTGCTGGGTCACGGATTGTCTCCGCATCCACCGAAAAACGAGTCGCGCGAGATCTCCTTTCCCGATACGGAGCAGCACCTGACTCTCGTATTCGATCCGCATACGCATACGGTGTTTTCCGATGGCACTGTCTGGCCGAGCATTCGTGTTCGTGAGGCCGTTCGAGATGGCTTGGATGCCATTGCGATGACCGATCACCTGGAGAGTCTGCCGCATATTGGCGACATCCCGAATAAAGATCGGAATCGCTCCTTCCAAGAAGCGGCCGACGCGGCCCGGTACTCGGATTTGCTGGTTATATCTGGAGCTGAGATTACGCGCAAACCGCCGGTGGGCCATATGAACGCCATCTTTATCAAGGACGTCAACAAACTGTATTCCGTGCCCGAGTCGGATGAGCCTTACAGCTTTAGTGAACATCGGGCTTTGGCTCACCAGTGGCCTGCCCAGAATGCGGTGGACGCGGCCAACGAACAAGGAGGCTTCGTGTTCTTAAATCACGCTTGGAGGGCCCCCCCCAATGAGATACCCGTCCTTTCCGACTTCCATAAGGAAAATATCCGCAAGGGCTTGCTGCACGGAATCGAAATTGCCAACGGGAAGATCTATTCGGAGGACGCTTTTCAGATCGCCCTTGACCACAACCTCACACTGATCGGGGTATCCGATGTGCACCATCTCATCGATTGGGACTACGAACCGCACAAAGGAGGGCACCGGCCGGTCACGCTCGTTTTCGCCGAGGAGCGGTCAGCGAATTCGATAAAGGAAGCTCTCTTTGACCAGCGCACGGCGGTATGGTACAAAAATTGGCTGATGGGCCGGGAGCAACATCTGCGGCCGCTATTGGCGGCCTCTCTTTCGTTTAGCGATGCCGCCTATCAGGATGCGGAAATTCTGAGCGTTACGATAACGAATCGCTGCGATGCCGATTTCCATTTACGCAGTCTCAGTCCATACGGACTCCATCGGCATGCGGCTACATTTACGGTACCGCAACACAGTTCGGAGCGGCTGATGGTGAGAACCGGTACAGTCGTGGATTCCCTTACCATGGAGTTTGAAGTGCTCAACGCGTTTGTCGCTCCCAACGAAACGGCCCGGCTGAAACTGGCGGCGGAGGTGGAGTAGAGCGCGATTCGAAAGCGGCTACGGGATAGGGCAGCTTTTTAGCGATCCTTATTTTCGGAGCATTCCAAGCCTAAGTGGGGAACGATAGGCATCGTTGTGTGAACGAGTTACGCTGTTGAGGTTTGTGGTCCGCGCCGTCGAGTTGCCTATCAGATCCGGGGTGGCCCACCCGGCCAAATTTTTTCGACGCGCCTAGCAGTTCTGATAAGATTAGGCTTATTTTGCGCAGTCAAGAAACATATGACATATGTCATCTTTGAATGGCGGATAAACGAGAGCAGTTTGTTGTGGACGTCTTTGGCCCGGGGGTGGAGCGATTGATTTCGACGTTGATGGGCTTGGCGGCGCGGGCCGCCTTCTGCTTGAGTTTCGTCGAGATAGCATTTTCGAGGTCAGCCAAATCGTGATGAAACGATTGATACCCGCGCCCAGCAGATACATCAGACTGACTGCAGTCGATCCGTATTCTTTTGAATGGATAGGCGAGTCTGGCGAGAAACGGACGCGCTCTCGAATGGGATTCGCGGAGATCGAGCTTTTCTCAAGCGGTGAAAACGTGGCTCTCGGCAAAACCCCTATTTCCATGCTCGGGCCCGACCTCCCCGCGCGCTCCGTCTCCGCCCTAACCGACGGCAACAATCTATACGGTAAAATTCTACCGCTCCGCGAATGGATGCGGCAACTGTCCCTACGTCACGAACTCGAACTCGAGCGACCCATCGTGGAAGCCGAGCTCAACCGCCGTTACGAACGCCAGAAGGCCAACCTTCGAATTCTCAGTTGGATCATCGCCGTACTCGTTGCGGGAACCATTATATTGTTTCTAGTAGATAGATTTCCAAGGCAGCGGGCGATATTCAGAACGAAAGAACGCATCGCCGCCGATCTCCACGACGAACTGGGCGCCAACCTCCACGCGATTGCGTTGCTGGGCGATCTCGTCCAGGCGGCCAAAGACTCTCCCGAGAAAGTGAGCAAGCACCTAGAAAGAATCCGCTCCCTCATCCGGCGAACAAGCGAGGCCGCCAAGAATTGTACTAACATGCTTGATACACCTGGTCTGCATAAGGATATCATCGGAGACATGAAGCGAAGCGCGGGGCGAATTACAACCGATCTAGATCACGACCTGAAATTCGAGAACGAAGAGCTTATTGAACGAATCAAGCCGAGAAAACGCATAGATCTGTTTCTTTTCTACAACGAATGCCTCGTGAATATCATTAGACACTCTCATCACTTTGCAAATGCGGCTGAAGTAAAGCTCGTTTTATAGAATGATTAAATAATGAATACCCCCATTCAAGCACGCCGGAGACGTGACATAGAACTGGGTGAAATTCATCCTGTCTTGCACCAGCTTGGAAATATTTGGCGTGCGAATGGTGGGGTTACCATTGTGAGCGTAGTCAGCGTATCCACTGTCATCGAGGAAGAATACGAAAATATTGGGCTTGTCGCGGCCTGCAGAGCTATCGCGCTCACCAGCATTTGAATAACTGGGGAAAAGCGCGATGGTGAGGGCAGACAATGGAGGCGTCAGCCGGGGTTATGCCGGAAAAAAGTTACGCCTTCTTGTAATAAAAGCTTTAAGGGAAGGGGCATCCGCCGCTGCGGGCATTGAGTCAATTCGCAGGTTAAGCTGGTTTGACATCCTGCCATTTCCGATGGGGGCATTCCTCCCACATTTTAAGGAAAGGGTTGCTAAGAAGCATTCAATTCGGAAAATATCGACCTGAATCTACAAACAAATCCCATGAACGATTCAGCAAGCAGTGCCGAGAGCGAGGACCGGTCTCGGATGAAAATATTTTGGGCCTGTTTTATTGCCCTGGTCGCCACCTCTTTTGTTTTTGGAGTGAGAGCCAATGTGATTGGCGAACTGGCCATAAAATTTGATTTATCGGAGGCTCAAAAAGGGACCATACTGGGGGTGGGGTTGTGGCCGTTTGCCATCAGCATCGTGGTGTTTAGCCTGATTATCGATTCAATCGGTTATAAGACGGCCGCGGTGTTTGCCATCATTTGCCATGTGGCGTCTTTGCTGCTGACCCTTTTTTCCTCCGGTTATGAGTCGCTTTACTGGGGAATGTTTCTGGTGGCCATTGCCAACGGGATCGTGGAAGCATTTATAAACCCCGTGGTTGCGACCGCGTTCCGTAAGGATAAGGCCAAGTGGTTGAACATCCTCCATGCCGGCTGGCCGGCCGGGCTGGGATTAGGGGCCTTGTTCACTGTTTTCCTCGGAGATTTGGATTGGCAAGTGAAGTACGGCATGTGCTTCATTCCGGTTATCATCTACACGGTGCTGCTTGTACCTTGCCGTTTTCCACCCAATGAGCGGGTTGCAGCGGGCGTTCCCTATCGCAGCATGCTGAGTGAAGTGGGAGCGATCGGCTTCTTTATCATCGGCTGGTTGATGACCATGGGCATTGCCCAGATCTTTGAGGTAGAGTTGAATTGGATGATCCCTGTCGCAATCGCAATTGGGGTTGCCGGACTTGCAGGGGTTTACACCCACAGCTTGGGCAACTGGATGTTTATCCTCATTCTGCTGACCATGGGGCCTTTGGCCACGACCGAGCTGGGTACGGATTCGTGGATGCCCGATTTACTCGGAGCCGAGTTATCGCCTCAGAGCGCCACCTGGGTGTTTATTTATGTATCGACCATCATGACCGTGCTGCGCTTCTACGCCGGACCGATAGTGCACTGCTTTTCACCCATCGGCTTGCTGGCGATCAGTGCAGCTGTCGCCATAGTGGGATTGCTCTTCTTATCCAAGGCGGTAGCTTTTATGGTCGTCATTGCCGCAACGATCTATGCCTTCGGAAAGACATTTCTTTGGTCGACCACCCTGGGCCTGGTATCCGAACGGTTTCCCAAAGGGGGCGCATTGACTCTGAACGGAGTTTCCGCCGTCGGCGCGTTGGGTATGGGGATTATCGGCGCCCCTTTCATGGGCGTTCTGCAGGATCGCGAGGTGGATAGGCAGCTATCTTCTCAAAACCAAGCCCTTTACCAACAGGTCAATGGCGAGCCGCGACAGACCATATTCGGAAAAGTTCCCAGCCTGGACCTGCAGACACTTGAAAACCTGAACGAGATGGAACAGGACCAATTAACCGCTATTCAAAAAGTGAGCAAAAAAGGAAGCTTTGCCAAGGTAGCCGTACTGCCTGCCTTTATGCTGGTATGCTACCTGGTCCTATTTTTCTATTTCAAATCCCGGGGCGGCTACCGACCCATCGACTTGCAGGGTCGAGAGCAAAAAAGGGAATGAGTTCGGTTAAACCTCGCAGCTAGCCCGGATGTCTCCCAAATCTTCTACTGCGCTCCGGAATGCCGGCACTGGTGCGGACTCTGATGAAGGCGGTAAACATTGTCTCGGGGAATTCCTCAAGTCGCGGAGGAAGGGGTCAAACCTGAATGCTGCTTAGTTAAGCGCGTTTGTAGAGGAATATAGTATGGACGCCAGTCGGGGTCATGCCGTAGAAAAGTGACGTCTATCTTCCGTCGTCATGGTAAATCGCCTCCCGGCTCCAGGTTGAATCGCTTCTGCCGGAATGGACGATGTGCAGTTTTAATTTGGGCTCGGTCGACTCCTCGACCGGGATCATTTGAGCCGCATCCTCCAAGAGCGTTTGGACCTCCTTTTGGAGGGATCGGCGGTGGCGCCTGGCCCGATGCTTGAGTCGGGCAAGCGTATCCTCATGAAGGCCGCGAATATGTATTGATTTCATATTGGTATCGTTTTGATACCGATTGGGGAAGTCAAGCAGTTGCTGAGGCAGAAGGGAATAACCACAGAGAACACCGAGGGCGCAGAGAGAGGATAGAGTTTTAGTTTAAATCGGTGAGTACCTTTTATTGGTCCTTGAACGTTGAAGTTCATAAAGGAGTCCGGTATCTAATGCGAAAATCAATCCCTTTCTTCCACCTCTGTGCCCTCGGTGTTCTCTGTGGTTATTTCTGAGACACCGCACTCTTTTGAGCGGCGGTCGCCGCTTCCATTAAGCCCGAAACTCGATCTCATGCCGCCCATCCGTTACCCCGCCCCACCCCTCCAATTGACGGATAGGCGCTGGTGGAGGTCGATTGGATTTCTGGGACCGGGGATCATCATCGCCTCGGTTTCCATTGGAACGGGAGAAACGATTTTCGCCTCACGAGGCGGAGCCATTTTTGGATATACCATACTGTGGTGCTTCACCCTTGGTTTAATTCTGAAGGCCATCCAGATCTATGCCTCATCCCGTTACATGATGGTTTCGGGAGAACATCCCATGCAAAGCTGGATGCTGCTGCCTGGCCCGCCCGGCTGGTTGCCCATCAGTCTGCTGATAATAACGGCTGTGTGTCTGCCCTTTTTGCTGGCGGCATTGTCCATTTCGGTGGGATCGATTTTCTCCTCGATGCTCGGATCGGGGGTGGTTGGAGAAGTCTCTTCCAGGGCCTGGGCCACCGCCCTGATCATGGTGGCAGCTCTCTTTAGCTGGAAACAAACCTACCGGCGTTTGGAAACCACCCAGATCATTATCGTAGCTTTGCTGTTGGTCAGCGTTCTAATCGCCGCCGTCGCCTGCCAACCCGATCTGGCAGCGTTGATCCGGGGAATGTTCGTGCCGACCGTGCCCAGCTATGAGGATTGGATAGGGATATCCTATCCCAACATAACCCAACATGCCCCATGGATTGAGCTGGTGACCTACATCGGGATTATTGGAGGCGGCCTGCCTGCTTACATCGGTTACTTTGGATTCCTCCGCGACAAAAGGTGGGGGTTATTCCAGGAGCAAGCGGTTTATAACCACTCCACCAGGGCAGGTTTTCCGACAATCGATCCCAGTGCGGAGAACCAGACCAATAAGCGGAATTGGTTGCGTGCCATAAAAATCGATGTGGGCGGTTCTTTCCTGGCCGTCTTTATTTTCTCCTCCGCCTTTATGGTGTTGGGTGCGGTCATCCTTCACGAGAGCCGCTTGATTCCGGATAAGCTTGATCTTCTGACCCACCAGGAAAAATTTCTGACCGCTCTCAGTCCATATTTGCTGATCCTTTACCGGATTGGAATCATCGCCGCGATTGGCGGGACCCTGTTCGCAACTTTTGACGTCTGGACCAAAAGTGTTTACGAAGGGCTATTGCCCTGGCAAAGAGCCGGAAACACTATCTCGATAGCAAAGCTGAAAAAGTGGATCATTCTTATCACATCGGTCATTGGTATTGGTGTTATTTGGTTCGGATTGATTTGGGAACCCATCTCCAATCCCATTACGGTGGTCAGCATCCCCGCCCTGCTGGGTGGCACCACCGGTTGCGGGGCCTGGTGCCTGGGAGTGGCCTGGGCGGACCGGCGAAACCTTCCTCAAGGTTTCCGCATGAAGGGCGCCCTGTTTATTGCCCTGGTCGTCTCGGGAGTGTCCTTGCTCGCTGCAGGTATCCTGGGATTTTATTTCAAGTTTTTCGGATAGACTGTGCCCTGTACAACCACAGAGAGGGACAAAGGAAATAATCGTGATCTTGATCGTGGTCGTGATCGAAATTGAAACATGGATGCACAGGATGGACAGGATGTAAGGGCCGTTGGCGCCAACGGCCCTTTTCTCTCTGTTGTTAATCCCTCATCCGTCCTCATTTTGTGAATTCTGTGCTTTTTGTGGTTTCATTCCCAATTCCAACAATCCCCGTTAACACTGAGGTCGGGAAATCCCATGCCTGACCAACCCAACATCCTGATAACCGGAGCAGCCGGTAGAATTGGAAAGGTAACGGCCGACCTATTGCACGAGGAGAGCTACCCGATACTGGCCACCGACCTTCGCCGAGGCAAAGACACGCCTTATCCGTTCAAAACAACGGATTTGACCGAAATGGAACAAGTGAAAGCCCTAATGGAAAAGATCGACGCGGTGGTTCATCTCGCAAACCATCCAGGAATGGGCGATCGCCCTCCACATGTAACTTTCAATGAAAATGTAACCATGAACCTGAACGTGTTTCAGGCAGCGGCCGAGTTGGGCGCGCGACGCATCATTTTTGCCAGCACCCTACAGGTTATCGGTAGTCATGCAGACACTCGGACGGTGAAGAACCTGCCTCCTCCTCCGAACTATCCTCTGGACGGAGATACCGAACCGACTCCTGCCAATACTTATAGTCTCAGCAAGACGGTTAGCGAAGTGATGCTCAGGCATTACGCGGATCGATGCGGATTGGATGCGGTGGCCATTCGCTATCCGCTCATCCACCAACACGAAGTTGAGGTCTTCGTTCCCATAGCCGATTTTAATAGAGACCTTCTGCTGGAAGGTTTCTCCTTTCTCTCAATTAATGATGCGGCCAGTCTCATCCTTGCCATACTTAAATCGGAGCTTCCCGGTTACCGCGTTTATGTGCCGGCCATCTCCGATCGTTGCGCCGATACTTGACGAGCGATGATTTGATAGCAATATTCTACCAAAAAGTTCCAACCGGGACCACCAATCTCATGGACTGTTCAACAATCACCGAAGAAACCGGTTGGGAGCCTTTAGACACTTAAAATCCAAAACCCTTCAGTTTCAGTTATGCCCATTACGATTAAAAAAGTGAAAGCCATCCCCACCGCGCCGGGGGGCACCAACCTCATCGTCGTAAAAGTAGAAACCTCCGAACCCGGTCTCTACGGCCTGGGATGCGCCACTTTTGCCTATCAGGTAAAAGCGGTCTGCACGGTCGTGGAGGATTACCTGGACCCGCTTTTGCAGGGCCGGGACGTCGATGATATCGAAGAACTTTGGCAACTCATGTACCAGGGGGCGTATTGGCGCAATGGCCCCATCGCCAACAATGCCATATCCGGAGTAGACATGGCCCTGTGGGATATCAAGGGGAAGATTGCCAATCTGCCGCTCTATAGCCTGCTGGGCGGGCGCTACCGCAAGGCTGCCGCAGTTTACCGCCACGCCAGCGGGAGCAATATCGAGGAGATCGAAGAACGGGTATCCTATCTTGTAAATCATGGCACACGCCACGTGCGCGTTCAATGGCAAGGCTACGGAGGGGCAAAAAATGTTTGGGGAGACTTTCCTGAAGACGTTCCCGAAGGCGCCAACAAGGGAATCTATTACGACCCGCGCACTTATGTGCGAAAAACGGTCGAACTCATCGCCCACGTGCGCGAAAAATTCGATCCCAATCTGGAAATCCTGCACGACGTTCATGAGCGTCTGCCCTTGCCTCTCGCCGTGGAGTTCGCAAAGGAACTGGAGCAATACCGTTTGTTCTTCCTGGAAGATCTCATAGCGCCGGAGGAACCGGAGGCGCTGGACCAGGTAAGGCAGAACTGTACCACACCCATGGCCCTGGGTGAACTCTACGTGCATCCCATGGAATACACCGAAGCCATCACCAAACGACGCATCGATTTTATGCGCATGCACATCAGTTGTATCGGAGGCCTGACTCCAGCGCGAAAAGCCGCAGTATTGGGAAGCTTTCACGGCGTGCGCACGGCTTGGCATGGGCCACCCGACCTTTCTCCCGTCGGGCACATGGTCAACCTGCATCTCGATCTTTCCCAACCGAATTTCGGCATCCAGGAATATTGTAACGTGAATGCGAGAATCTTTGAAGTTTTCGACGGTTACCCGGATTTGAGAAACGGATTCATTTATCCCAATAACCGACCCGGTATCGGGGTGGAGATGGACGAAAAAATGGCCGCGAAATTTCCTCCCAAAGAAGGTGTGACCGGATGGACCCACACCCGCCTGCCGGATGGAGGTCTTCACCTTCCGTAGGAATATCAACTTTATGGTATGAAATACCTTCAACTCCGGGCCATTATCCTGGCTCAACTCCTTATGAGTTTTTCCATCATGTGCGCGGCAAGAGATCCCTTACCACTTCCGGAAGATTTTGATTACGAAGCCTACTTGATCGGCAAAGAGGTGGACGGAAAAGTGTATCATTCCCCCCGGCGCTCCACCCGCTTTTGCGAGGATCTTCTGCGAAATGGAACGGAGGAAGACATCGCCAATGTCGGAAAGATAATCCCTGGGGTCCTTAAAGCCCAGATCACAGACCCGGAGTCGCCCTATTTCGGCGCTTTCAAATGGGAACTGGAAATGGAGGCGGTGGAGGATCTGAATGCCGTCCAGTTTCTCCTCTTTTCCCTCGTTCCCATACTCATCCAATACGAGGAAATTTTGCCTGAGGAGACCGCTGCCCAGATCCGCGAAAGCATACGAATCGGCCTGATCAACATAGCTAATATAGACGTCAACTTCGAGTATACCAACATCGTGCTCAAGGATATCACCAACACCATTCTGGGAGGCGAGCTTCTCGGGGATGAGCAAATAGCGCAGCGCGGTTACGACAAGTTGGAAGGTTGGGTGGCCTTCACGGATCAGTCCGGGACGGTCTACGAGTATAACAGCCTACCCTAATTACACGCGTCCGGGTGAAGAAATACCGGGTTCTCTCTATACCCGTTACATTCTGGACGATCATTGGCTGGGTGACTTTCCCCCGGTGAAGGGCGCGGCTCCTCCGGACTCCTTCCCGACCACGGCCATTTCCAGGGCGTCCAGGACAAGGAGCGGGCCATCGGGCTGTATTGCCAGACCGGATTGGGAGGAATCGAATTTCACTCCAGCGCCAAAGCAGTAGTGGCTCTGCCCCGATGGAATGACAAAGAGGACGCGGTGTGGATAGGGAACAAAAAAGTGGAACAATTGCCCGCCCCGGTTCCCCTCGGAAATACGGTAGCTTTGGAAAGCGGGGATATTATGATAGCCATAAAACCTCTAACC
The DNA here is from genome assembly GCA_965218995.1 of Opitutales bacterium. GTDB lineage: Bacteria > Verrucomicrobiota > Verrucomicrobiia > Opitutales > UBA2995 > JAABVD01. The sequence continues at coordinate 360,477 of CBDCML010000002.1, read as the reverse complement.
CTGACCAATCTGGGCCGGCGAGAACAAATTCGCTTGCGGGTAATGGAGGATGATACCCTCGTCCTGGAAATGGACAATTATCGGGGCCCCAGAAAGAGTTTTTGGGAATTGGCTTGGCCCGGCACCTTTTTCCAGGGCCAACCGCAATGTGGGTTTTACAGCGAGGTGGCAAATCGAAGCGCCTATGACAATGGAGCGGCATTTGCCAAAGCAGTCGACAGCGGAACGGTCAGGGACTTTGCCGATCCGAAAGCAACCTACACGGGAAAGGAATCCCGAATCTGGCACGTTGAATACGAGCGGGATGGCCGAAAGTTCGGTTTGCAAGTCGATTTATACGACTGGTTCCGGCCTGCCAGACGCTGGAATCAGGACGGGGAATTGGGCTGGCCCATGCTGAAGAGTTCCCGGGCTGAACAATCCAAAAAAGGCAGAATCGAGGTCGATGGAGTTGCCCTGAAAACTCGCGAGGGCCAAGCCGCCTGGCTCTACGTCTCCCCCTCGGGAGAAACGGTTGCGGCCGCTTACCACGGTCCCGAACCGTCGGCATTTCACCTTCAACTCAAGAACCTGGAAAAGGGGTCAAACCTTGAATCGGTTGACTCCGCAAGTTTCGTCAAGATTGCGATTCTGCTGATAAACCCCCTTATTCTGTTGGCAGTTAGATTGCATGACGGCGACCAATTTCCATCGGCCCTTGCCGTTGGATCGGGCCATTTTCTTCACAGAAGGGCGCAGCAAGGCAATCCCGCCGCTTTTGAGCCACTCTACCATCCCAAAAGGACCTTCGGAAGTCCAAAAAGCCGGCTCTAGGCCGCTTTTATCGGTTCTCGGCACTGCCACTGCACAAGCCGGAGCCAACGGTTGATGTTAACCGCTGCACCCTGCAGATAATTGGCCAAGGCGGTCTTGGCCAACCCTCGGTAGCGGGTGCGGCGAGCCCCCTGTCGGGTCAACTCACTGATGCTGCCCTCAATCGCAGCGCGCCGATGCATCTTGAGCTTGAAGGCATCCGTTTTCATCTCCCGGCGGCGTTGCTGAAGCAGATCGTGGTGCAGGCCCACGCTCAAATGCCGCCGGCCGTCTTGGCGCTTGGTACATTGCTTTTGCAGGCAACAGGTGTCGCATAAGCTGCCCCATTCGAAGCGCAGATAAACTCTGTCCTGGTGACTGTCATTGATCAAACTGCATTGTCTGCTGGTATGACCCGCTGGGCAGATGGCCCGGCGCTTAGCCACATCGACATCAAACTCGGTGGCATCGAAGATGGTTTTGTTCGCATTGCCCGGAGGGCGCGCCGGTCCCACCAGTTCGCGTTCTTGTTGCTTGGCCTCGGCCAGGGTGTCATCGCTGACGTAACCAGCATCAACGTAGAGTTCGCAAGGAACATTATCATGATGCTGCGCCTGTGCTTTTAGCACCCGTTGCATGCCCTCAAAATCACTCGTAATGGCTTCAGTGGTGGTGACCTCCAGCAAAAATTGCTCGGTCGGTTCTCCCTTTTTCTTGGGCTTATCACAGTCCGGCACGCTCTCGGCCACTTGAGCCTTGTAACCGATCCAGGTTTTGGTTTTAGCCGAATCCTTCGCACTCCATTGCGCCTCCGCATCATGGGGGTTTCGTACCGTGCCGCTTTTCTGGCGCTTGCGCACCGTGAGCTTTTCACCGCACACCTCATACTGCTCCTCAAAAACCCGCTTCAACAACAGCGCTTTGGCGTGATGGCGGATCTTGGACGGTTGTCGGCCCAGCCATTCGAGCACGACCAGGACATCGCGGCCGGTCCTCTCGGCTTGCTTGGCCACCTTCTCTTTGCTCAGCCGGTGCCAGGGCAACTCACTTTCACAGTATCGCTCGCGATACTGCCGGTAATTGTCCAATGACTCGGCTAATCCCCAAAGGCCTACCTGCTCGATGAAAAGGCGAAGGGTTTCGCGCATACATTCCAGATAGCTCATCTTGGCCACGCATCCAAAAACATGGGTCGAGTCGAGCCGTTGTCGGCCACCCTTGCGTACCAGCCCCTCCGCCCCCAAGGCATCGAGAATGGCATCAAATCCAACCCTCTGCATCCCCCCATCAACCAAGCGTTGGCGGAACTTCACCAGGGTGGTGGGATGGAACCCCTTTTCATCAACCTCCAAGTCCAAAGCATACTTCCAGCCCAGATGCATATCTACATGCTCCAAGGCTTTTCTGTCCGGCAACTTTTCGATGAATTGCAAAAGGCTCACCCCCAACACCAGCACCGGCTCCACCGCAGGGCGCCCATTATCCTGACAATACAACGCGCACAGTTGCTCGCGCTTGGCCTGCAGGACGGGCAAAATCTTCTCGCGAAAGAGCCGATAACGGTTGGATGGATCGAAGAAATCCTCCATTAACACCGACACATCAAAAAACTGCTTTGGACCTTAGCTTTAGGCAGACTCATGGTTGAGGTAAGGATAAGTTGACAACAAAAGGATCTACAGCTAGTTTAAAAACTAGTTAATGAAAAGGCGAGCAAATTATCCAATGAAATTGCAAGCGGTTCGATCCAAAGGGCAGAAGGAGCGCTTGTATGTCCATATTCCCGTTCCCCTGGCTGCGGCCCTGGGCATGCACAAAGGCGAGCAAGTCCACTGGGAATTGCTCGATAGAGGGGAGTTGCATCTGATCCGCTGTGCGCCCCCTCAACCTCTCACCGAACTCCGTGCTCAAAGACCCCAATCATGAGGGGGGTTTTTCAGCAGAATCGATTGCAAGGAATGACCCCGACGAGGCTTCTGTCGATCGCTTCGGGGTTGTTTTGATCGGCCGGGAGACGGACATGGAAACCTGTCCCATGCAATTGGGGATTGCCAAAATTAAAAAATTCCCCAACCTGAAAGAAGCCATGAAGGGGAAAAATTTATCGGCAGGGATTTTGTTGGGCAATTTCTTGCTTCTTGGCCCGATGTTGCAGGCCAGCGTCGAGGTAGATCCCTCCCACGATTTGAACTGGGCCTTTGAGCCCGTCTCGGTAATAGAATTGCCCACCAGCGCGGTCGACTTGGCCGGAAGTGGGATCGACTATTTCATTTCGGCGCAACTGGAAAAACGGGGCATCGAGCCCAACGGACCGGCCGACCGGAGGGTCCTGATCCGGCGCGCCTATTTCGACTTGATCGGGCTCCCCCCTACCCCGGAGCAAGTGGAGGCTTTCCTGGCCGATGATTCCCCCGAGGCCTTTGCCAATTTGGTGGAGGAACTGCTGGCATCGCCCCATTACGGGGAGCGTTGGGGACGCCACTGGTTGGATTTGGCGCGCTACGGCGACACTTCCGGTGACGGCGCCGATACACCGATCCCCGAGGCCCGTTTATACCGCGACTATGTGATCGACGCCTTTAACCGGGACATGCCTTACGACCAATTCATTACCGAACAAATTGCGGGCGATTTGTGGGCGCAGGAAGAAGATGGGAATCGGCTCCGCCAACGCATTATCGCGACCGGGTACGTAGCTCTGGCCCGCCGATTCGGCAACAGGGCCTATGACGATATGCACCTGATCATCGACAATACCCTGACCACCATCGGAAAAGGTATGCTGGGCCTGAACATTTCCTGCGCCCGTTGTCACGATCACAAGTTTGATCCCGTCTCCATAAAGGATTACTACGGCCTTTACGGGTATTTTTCCAGCACCCAGTACCCCCATGCCGGCACCGAGCATGGACGGGAGCGAAAGAACTTCGTTCCCCTGCCCGGGGAAGGGGAAATCGCCTATGCGGTCATTGACAAAAGGGGAGCGAAGGGAACAGGTGATTCTCCTTTGTTTAAACGGGGCGATCCCAAAGATCCGGGGGAAAAAATTCCCCGTGGTTTCCTCCATCGTATCGAGCCGCAAATAGCCGAAATTCCCGCCGGTCAATCGGGGCGCCTGCAACTGGCCCGGTGGATCGCCTCCCCGGAGAACCCCCTCACGGCGCGGGTGATGGTAAACCGCATTTGGCAGTATCATTTCAGCAAGGGACTTGTCCCGACCTCCAATGATTTTGGAAACCAGGGAAAACCCCCTACCCATCCGCAATTGCTGGACTGGTTGGCCCATCGATTCATTGAGGAAAATTGGTCCATCAAAGCAATGCATCGTCTGATCATGGCCTCTGCCGCCTATCATCGTTCCAGTGCAATGCAGGAGGAGAAAATGCGTCGGGATCCGTCCAATGAAGGTTTGTGGCGCTATCCCCGCCACCGTTTGCAGGCGGAACCTATCAGGGATGCCATCCTTTACGTAAGCGGTCGCCTGCAAAGGGGCAATCCGGGTCGTCACCCCTTTCCCGAACCGGATGAAAACAACGAGTATCCCTTTACCCAGTCCCGCCCATTTTTTGAGGACTATGACCACGAATACCGTAGTGTTTACCTTCCCTCGCGACGTTTGGGAAAACGCCCCTACATGGCCACCTTCGATGGCCCGAACCCAAACGAATGCACCGGCAATCGACGCATCTCCACCGTGCCCCTGCAATCGCTATTCTGGATGAACAGCGATTTTATCCGGATCAACGCACGCTCCATGGCCCTGCGCCTGCTCGCGGCCAGCCAGGAAACGGCAGACCGATTATCCATGGCCTACCTGCTGACTCTGTCGCGGCCCCCTACCGAAATGGAAAAGGCGGACTTCACCCGTTATTTGCGAGAGTATCGGGAACAATTGGATAATACCCCCGAATCCCCAGAACGGGATTTGCGCGCCTGGGCCAGCATCTGCCATATTTTGCTGGCCAGTAATGAATTCTGCTTCATAGAATAATTGAATGCCCCAACCCGGATGAAGATGCAGAGGTTATCCAGACGTCAAATGCTCAAACGAGCGGCCGCATTGGGAGGCGCTTGTGCGGGAGGTTCTCTATTGTCCTCCAAGCTGGTCCCGTTGCTGGCCTCGCCCACCGCCGAAGTTCATCCCCTTGCGGCAAAGGCGCCCCATTTTGCTCCCCGGGCCAAACGGGTCATCATGTTTTTTCTGACGGGCGGTTGTTCCCATATCGATTCCTTTGACCCCAAGCCGGAATTGAATCGCCGCCAAGGCCAGGTTTTTGACGAAGAAAAAGCGCTGGTTGCCTCACCCTGGCAGGGAAAGCCACGGGGGGAAAGCGGGATAGTGATGACCGATCTATTCCCCAACCTGGCCGAAATGGCGGATGATCTTTGTTTGATCCGTTCCATGCACGGAGATCACGAGGATCACTTTGAAGCCACCCTGCACATGCACACCGGCTCCAATGGCTCGGCCTTGCCCGGAATCGGCGCCTGGGTCAGCTACGCCTTGGGCACGGAAAACACCAACCTGCCCGCTTACATCGTATTTGCGGAAAGAAAGCCCTATGCCGGGGCGCAAATCTGGGACAGTCACTTTCTTCCCACCTATCACCAGGGAGTGCGGATTACTCCCGGTGATGAACCCATTCCCTTTCTCAAGCGGCAAAAAGACAACCCAAGCCACCTTCAGGAACGGGAGTTGGCCATGTTGCATCGGATGAATGAGCAACATTTTAGAACCCGTGCCCACGACCAGGCCCTGGCCGCGCGCATGTTGAGTTTTCAAACCGCCACCAGCATGCAGGATCTGGCTCCCCAACTCTTTGATCTGAGCAGGGAAAGGGACGAAACCTTGCGCATGTACGGTATCGACCGGGAGGACCGACAAAGTTTTGGCTGGCAAACCATCGTAGCCCGGCGGATGGCGGAAGCGGGTGTCCGCTTTATCGAACTGATCGACACCGGGTCCAACCAGAACTGGGACAACCACTCCGATATTTCAAACCATGAAAAACTGGCCAGGAATATCGATCAACCCATTGCAGCCTTGCTTCAGGACCTGAAATTGAGGGGGATGTTCGAGGACACCCTGGTCATTGGCTGCACCGAATTCGGACGCACCGCCTACGGAAAAGAAACGGGCCGGGAGCATCACAGCAAGGCATTTACCTGCTGGCTGGCCGGCGGAGGGGTAAAACGGGGCCACGTGCATGGCAGCACGGACGAATTGGGAATGCAGATCGCCTCGGACCCCGTGCACGTGCACGACTTTCACGCAACCATTCTCCACCTCCTGGGCCTCAATCACGAACGCCTGACCTTTCACCACGCCAGCCGCGACTTCCGGTTGACCGATGTCTACGGCGATGTGGTCAGGGGGGTATTGGCCTAGCCCGCATTTCTCACTATCCTCCTTCTCAATTGATTGCTGTTCACGCCGTTCGCATTCCAGTTCGGCCAATGCCATTTGCTATCGGTCATCGCTTCCAAATTTCCGGTTTCTTCATGGGATTGGAGACAAATTGGTTCCGTTGGGTGCGGGTGGCTTCAACGATTCCGGTTTTGAGATAATGCACTAAACCGAGGTCGCTTATATCCAAGGCTTTGACTTCTGTCATTTCGCCGTCTGCCGTGGCAACTCGGCCGCCCCAGCCACCCGGTCCGAAGTCGGTTCTTGGGATCTCCAAAATCTTCACTCCCAGGTCACTGATCCTTGCCAAATTCAGGTAAAGTCCACGACGCAGAAGGTTAACCACAGAGGGCGCAGAGGACACAGAGGAAGAAAGATAGGAGGGAAGAGGAATGGACCACGGATGGGCACGGATTTCCACGGATCGTGTGTTAGGAGAGATCTCTCGCCAAGCTCGCAAAGAGCGCAGAGGGAGGCGCCTATGGCGCCAGTGTTCAGTGTTCAGTGGTCAGTTTTGGAAGTGTTCAGTTATCAGAGGGCAGTGTTCAGTGGGCGCCGGAGGCGCTTTATCTGCGCTCATCTGCGGTTAGTTGTAGAAAATTTTTTTGTGCTTTTTGCGTCCTTTTGCCTTCTTACTTGTCGAGCTTCACTTTCTCGAGATTCCGAGGGAACACTATCTGTGCCCAGATGGGTTTATGGTCAGACAAAGGATTCTTGAGTTCGATTATGCCTCCGTCTGTTACCTTGGCTCCAGCCGAGGTATTGTATAATATGTGATCGATAACCCCGACATTCATTTTGGGGTTTTGGGCGTTGTATGTAAACTCCTTGGAGACATCAATCTCCAGATCATTCCACGTTGGTCTAAATCCTGCCCCCTCGACCGTTTTCATGGCAGCGTCGCCAATGTTGTTGTTGTAATCCCCAACGACGATAACCCTCTCAGTTGCCTCCTCAGGTAGAACCTTGGTCGCAAGGCTATGCGCATGGCCATCATTTGCGCCCGACTTACAGATATGCAACGAGTAAAATGCGATTGAAAGGCCGTCGATCTTTGTTGCGGCCCGTACGACCGACGCGGGATTCCAGCAGCGTCGACGTGAAACCTGCAGTTCATGCTCTGTTGTGCCCTCGAGTGGCGTCCGACTGAGTATCGATTTGTATTTGTCCTTATGATTTGCCGATGAGATCTTGCCTACATAGCTGTGTTCCATTCCCAGTACTTTGCCCACGCGAGCTGTCCAGTCGCCATCTGGAACTTCATTGAACCCAATGATGTCCAAGTTGTATGGTTTAAACATTTCGCCAACCTGCTTGGGGGTCGCGCTTCTGCTGAACTCAACATTGTAAGCCGCAACGCGAACAATAATCGGTTTATCAGGCACTGGAGCGGCAAGACAGAATGTCGCTCCGCACAAGCATGTAACAACAAGGGATAATAATTTAATGGCTCGCATTCTAAATCCCTCCTATTCGATAGATTCTTTGTTCACGCTGCCCCTCAAGAGCAACGCGAAGCGGCGTCGTATTTAACTCTATGTTTTCTAGCCTTTCAAACTGATCTGTCTCCGATCACCGTGCTGCTTGTGTTTGCGGTTGATGCAGTGTAACTCCAGGTCAGCGGACATTTCAGTGAGCTTCATATCGACCCAGCCATGCGCATGGCCTTTTCCAAAATAGTAACTGACTGCCGGTTGGTTTATGAGATGGAGATGGTCCCGTCGATCATATTGCCACTCATGCGTGTGGCCATAGACATAGGCCCTGGCATGCTTTCGTTCGGCAAGCAGTTTCAACAGAGACGACCCATCACGCATGCCCTCGTTGGGGCGCACGCCGCGGTTGGGATACGGATTGAAGTGACCAAAGATAAGGGCTGGCTTATCCGCTCGTTCGTCGAGTTGTTTGGCGAGCCAATTCAACTGTTTGTCTCCCAAGACTCCTTTTCTTCCTGAATCCAACAGTACGAAGTTCGCATGCGGCAGTTCAATCACGCCCGCCTGAACGCCCATGCGCTCTTTCTTCAGGAACGGGAGCAATTTCCACAGGTTCTCACGATTGTCGTGATTGCCGATCGTCACGTGAACGGTGACGCCCGCGGCGCGAATCGGCTCCACAAGCCTGAAAAACTCTTTGTTCTCAGCTTCTGTACCTTTGCTGAGAGCACAGTCGCCGTTGACGATCAGGTGAGCCGGGCGAGGATTGAGCGCAATTACGCTCTTGGCCGCCTGCGCAAGACAATCCGCCATGTTCACCCTCTCATGCTCGCCCTCCTTGACGGGCGAACCAGGCCACTTCGTCCCCGGGTAGACACGATTTGGATCGGCGCTGATGTGCGTATCCGCAAGCAAAGCAACTCGGTTTTGGTCCAACTCGGCACCTCCACGATTCGCGGCGGCCAACGCGCGAGGCATCATCATAGCCGTGCCACCAAGAGCGAGCGAGCGCTTTACGAATTGTCGACGAGTGATCGGTGGTAAAATGATTGGCATCTTGTATCTCCTTGGGTTCCGTGATTGTTCAGTCTACTTGCCCCTCAACTTCATGTCCCATGGATTGGAAGCTCTTGGCTCATATAGAGGGTGGGCATCCTTATCGGGAAGAGAGTCGACGACAACCTGAAACTTCTGCAGGGCCTCTTTGTGCGCCGCGAGGTCGCTATCAAGAAGGTTTGTTTTCTCCCACGGGTCCTTCTTAAGATCGTGCAGGCGAATGACCTTCTTTCCTCTGGAGACCCAGACCTTATACCGCTTATCGCGTATGACGCGCTTCTCAAAATCCGTCTCGCCCCTCACTCCGTTCTCAGTCAGCCGAGCGGCTCCGAATCCGAGTGCCATGATCCACTTTCGCTCGGTGTCGTTCTCTTTTCCCAGAATCAAAGGGGCAATAGATGTCCCGTCGATGATGAGATCCTCAGGAGTGTCGCCGCCTCCGAGTTCTACGAAGGTTGGTAGCAGGTCTGAAAGATCTGTGAGGGCCTCGGTTTCGACGCCTTCCGGGACAATCCCCGGGCAGTTTACGATAAAGGGAGAACAAACGTCCAGTTCCTCTGCTGATCCCTTTGCGCCCTTCACCCTGAGTCCGTTCAGCGTGCCCGTGACGCCAGGGACCGTGCCGTTATCCGTTGTGAAGATCACGATGGTGCGCTCGCGTATCCCCAGTTCGTCAAGTGTGCTGACTAGCCGGCCAACCAGTTTGTCCACGTAGCGCACCATGGCCTTGTGCTTATCGATGTGGATCTTTGCGTCGGGCTCATCCGGAGTGGAAACCTGCGGAGGATGCACGAGTGCCATCGGGTAATAGAGGCACATGGGTTCATCTTTATGCTGGCGCATGAAGTTGATCAGGTGGTCGGTATAAATATCTGGGCCAAATTTGCCGGCATAGGTCCGGCTCCCATCCGTAGGCGTGTTGACGTAAGCGTCCTGATAGCGTTCACCGCTCACCGGGTTGCCCGTCTCGAAGCCCGTCCACATTGCCCAGTCATCGAACCCGTGCTTCTTCATGGCCTGCGGTTCGATCCGAAAGTCATTGATCTGCCACTTGCCTGCCGCACATGTGGCGTAGCCAAGTTCTTTCATCAGACGAGCAAAGGTGGTGTTTTCCTTCTTTTTCCAGTCAAAGTAGGCCACTCCCCAGCGCGGAACGTCCCAGTGATTGACATAGCCGTTGCGCCAGGGATATTTGCCGGTCAGAAGGGTCGCGCGCGAAGGGGTGCATGACGGCATCGAGTAAGCGTTATGAAACTTCATTCCCCCGTTAGCGAGCGCATCGATGTTCGGGGTCGTGATATCCTCTGCGCCGTAGCAACTGATCCAATCCTTGCCTAGGTCATCAACCAATATAAAGAGGATATTTGGCTTGGCGCTGGTTCTCTCAACGGCCATTAGCGGAACGACGATGCCAGCCCAAACACACCCTGACAAAACCGCCAGGTGGATTCCATGTAAAAATCTTTCGTGCATCATATAGTATTCTTTTGTAACTACTCAGGTCCCCATAGCCTAGCCTGCATTTCCAACAAATTTTCATGTGGGATGGTGATTGAGAGAACTGTAGGAGGGGGTTTATCCCCCGATCTTCCACACGGCCTCACTGCAATCGGGGGATAAACCCCCTCCTACAGCTTAACAAGTTATCAATAAGACATCCTTGCGGACCATTGTAAAAGTACCTGAGTAGTTACATTCTTTTTTCTGATACCGAACGGTTGCGGATCAGGCGCCGCTATTTGCCGTCGCCTGCAACCGGCTTGTCAGTAGCTGTCTTTTTCAATGTTGGAGTACTGAGTAGTGTGAACGTCGCGACCACCGCGCGGTGATCAGATGGATAGGGCGCAACAACAATGTCTGCATTCTCTTCGTTTTCCCCTACGATCTTTACGTCGGTTATTTCTATGTCCTTGCCCCTGAAATATACAAAATCGATGCGATCATGGTGATCCTTAGGATCATCGGCCTTGGTCAGGGGCGACCAGGTGAAGCCCGGCTTTTTCATCTCGTCGGGATAGATCGCGCGCCAGGCATCGACAAAGCCTGCTTTGGCCATCTCCTGGGAAGTCGGGTATGCCACCTTGAGAGGATGGCGACCGGACTTGGCAGCTTTTTCGGTCCAGTCAAGGTGTAATGACTCGTTGAAATCGCCTACCACAAAAACAGGAGCCTCTTTGTCGGGTTGGTCTTCCCCCGATTTTGTGGACACGAACAGCGTAGCGTATGTTCATGTTAGGTTATGGTTTTGATTTTGGAAGTGTTTTTGAAGAAATGCTTCTGGTGAAAGGTATCCCAGGGTGCTGTGCCTTCGACGTTTGTTATAAAAAGTCTCGAGGTAATCGAAGATGGCCAGGCGGGCCTGCTGCTTGGATTCGAACACGCCGTTTTGGGGAAAGCATTCGCTTTTGAGGGAGGCAAAGAAGCTCTCGCAAGCGGCGTTGTCGTAACAGTATCCTAGCGCGCTCATGCTCTGAATCCAACCAAAGTCGTTCAATTGCTGCCGCACTTGGTGACTGGTATACTGGCAGCCACGATCTGAATGAAAGAGGGCTTTGTGAAAACCTCCCACTCGATTCCTGGTCTGGTGAAGGGCTGAAACGACCAGACCGGAGGCCAGGCTCTCGGCCACCTTGTAGCCCTGAATTACGCGGCCGAAGAGGTCCATCACGACCGCTAGATACAACCAGCCTTGCCGAGTGGGGATGTAGGTGATGTCGCTGACCATGATTTGGCCGGGCCCGGTCGGGTCCGGAGCCTCGGCCAGACGGTTGGGCGCTGGGAGGCTGCGGGGATCCTGCCGGGTCGTCTTGGGCCGGAAGGGGCTACCCCTACAGGCTTTTAGAGCATTTTGCTTCATCAGCCGGGCCACCCGGTTAACCGAGCAGCGAAAACCCCGCTGGTTGAGCTCCACGCTCATGCGAGGACTACCGTAACAGCGGGTGTGCCGGTCGGCATGGATCCGTTTGATTTCGCTCAGGAGGAGCCGATTTTGGCGGCGGCGCGCTCCCGCCTTACCCCTGCGCCATCGGTAATAACCACTCCTGCTCACAGCCAGCGCCTGACAAAGTTCAACCACTCTATAGATTGCCCGCATTTGATCGATCAGCGCATACCCAGCTGCGGGTCCTCGGCCAGTATGCTCGCGGCTTTTTTTAAGATCTCTCGCTGGCGACGCAGGTAAGCGTTTTCCCGGTTTAGCCGACGGATCTCGCGGGCCATCTCTTCGGGATCGTTCAAGGGGCGGGAAAGTCCCTGCTGGTCGGAGGGGTCCCCGAAGAGATCCTTGCGCCACTTCCTGAGGCTCCCATCGGAAATCCCCAGTTCACGGGCCACCTGCTTGAGGCTGTTGTTACTGTGCAAATAGAGTTCAACGGCTCGACGTTTGAACTCCTCATCATAGGTTCTGTGGGTTCTTGGCATGTCTAATGATCTCTCTCAGACTGCGCTGTTCGTGTCCACAAAATCGGGGGAGGTTCATTACTCAAACGGGTCGGCGCTCACGCCCTGCGACACCGCAATCTGCTGGAGGCCCGTTTCAGGCAAACCCGTTTTAGCCGAGCCCGCGCCGAACAAGTCATCAGGCGTATTGATGAACAACTCGCCTTGCTGCCCCAAGTAATTGAGCAAGCCCACGAACGCATCATCGGCGGACGTCTGGTCAAAAACCACAAGAAGATCCTCAGTGTCTACGAAAGAGATATCACTGTAATCGTGCGGGGCAAGGCGGGCGCGCAGACCGAGTTCGGCAACGAACTGTTTATGGCCGAGAGTCCCGGCGCAATGATCATTGATTATATGCTCTACGGCAAAACCGCTCCTTGGGAGGGAGATAAATTAATCGAAAGCGTGCAGCGCCAACAGTCCCTCAAAAGGCAACAAGACCTGGAGTGGGCCGTGGCCGACCGGGGCTTCGATGGGGCAGCTACACGTAAGGCATTGCAGCGGGTGAGGGTGAGCAGCCACATTTGTCCGAAAAGTCCGGTCGCATTGGAAGCCCGCCTCAAGGAGCCTGATTTTTACCGCTGGCAAACCCGCCGGGCCAGCACCGAGGCGCGCATTGCCATTGTGAAAAACCACGGCGGCGGACGTGTCTGGCGCGCCAAAGGCTTAAAACACCGCAGGCTCGCAGTGGGGTGGAGCGTGCTCGCCCACAACCTCGCCTGGATCAGTCGAAAAGTCAGAAAAGAGAGGGTCGAAGCTCAAGCTAAGGCGGCTTGAGCCTTCGGCGCCGTCCCACGCGCTGATCAAAACAGAAGGCGCCAGCAGTGGCAAGGCCGCCGCATGCCCGAAATCCGGCATCAGGCTCAATAATTTGAATCCGGGTGAGTTTGAAAGCCGCAGCAAGGCTCGAATCGAGCGCAACTGAGAAAATTTTGGTCCTGCAAATGCTGCTCGTTTTCCTACTCGTTTAAAAATCCCGGTTTCTGGGATAGACTCTAGCTAGGGTGAGGGAAGCCGATTGAAAACTGCAATGGGTTTGCAACTGCGCTGCAATGCGGTTTGCAAATCGCTATCAGTTGTGTGGACTGGGAAGGCCATTTTTTGGAAGAAGTCGGGGACAGGAATGTCCCCGCTCCCGTAGGTATGCGGAACGTGGAAAAGTGATGCCTTCTGTAAGCCTTTGCGGTGGGAAGAAAGGGGGAAAGTTCGCATAGCTCACGAATTAGGTATTGCGTTGCAACCCTCACCCGGCGCTACGCGCCACCCTCTCCCAAAGGGAGAAGGAGGTTAAAGCATGAGGAATGAAAAGGCACAGGATGTACAGGATTTTGGCGGAAAAGGGGGCCAGTTCGGCTACTTTTTGGCTTGTTCCACCTTTATCAATGTAAAAAGGTGAAAAAAATCACGATTTTCCATTTAAAAATGTGGTTATATGCTCATATTTATATGGAATTATGAAAAGATCTCTTTACCAAGAACTGCTCAAGTGGAAGGAAAATCCTCGTCGTAAGCCCCTGATCTTGCAGGGTGCGAGGCAGGTAGGTAAGACTCATTTGCTGGAATCGTTTGGAAAGGCCGAATTTCGTCGGACAGCTTACATCAATTTCGAAGAGGACCCGGAGGCAGGGGAACTTTTCCAGGGGCGAATGGATCCCCATTTGATTGTCCAACGCCTGTCGCTTTATCTCGATATGGATATCGAGGCGGAGCATACACTGATTATTCTGGACGAGATTCAGCAATGTCAGAAGGCGATAACGGCGTTGAAGTATTTTTGCGAGAAGGCTCCAGGGTATACTGTGGCGGCGGCAGGATCCCATCTTGGCCTGAGGATGCGGGAGGGAGCATCGTTTCCGGTGGGAAAGGTCGATTTCCTTATGCTTTTTCCCATGTCCTTTCTCGAATTTCTATTTGCTTGCGGCAAGGAGCGATTGGTCGACTTCATAGCCGGATTGGAGCGGGCGGAATCGATTCCAGGGCCCATTCACAGAGAACTCATGGACCTCGTGAAAACCTATTTGTATGTAGGGGGCATGCCGGAGGTGGTTGTCACCTATGTGGAGACGGCGAACTTGGAAAAGGTTCGCCGCGTTCAAAAGGGATTGCTCATTGCGTTTGCGGCAGATTTCAGCAAATACGCAACGGCTTCCGACATTCCGAAAATCCATGCCATATGGGATTCAGTTCCGCTGCAACTGGCTAAGGCGAATAAGAAGTTCATGTATGCAAAGATTCGGGCCAGAGCGCGCTCAAGAGAATACGAACGCGGCATGAATTGGTTGCTCGGTTGCGGACTGCTGCATCGCGTTCCTCACCTGACGAATCCGAGGCGGCCTCTATCTCACTATTGGGATGGCGGTTTTAAACTGTACTTTTTCGATGTCGGTCTATTAGGGGCCAAGGCAGGAATTCCGGCCGAGAGTTTGCTAGGCAGGGACCGCATGCTGGTAGAATTCAATGGGGCTCTGGCGGAGAACGCCGTGCTTCAGGAATTGATCTCCAATGGCCTGAAAGAGGTGGGATACTGGACTTCGCCGGGAAATGCGGAGGTCGATTTTATCATAGATAACGGGCACGAAATTCTTCCCCTCGAGGTCAAGGCGGGCCATAACCCGAAAAGCAAGAGTCTCAAGGTTTATGCCCAGAAATATAAGCCTTGTCTAATCACTCGTTCCACGGGGCTTAATTTCAAGTTGAACGGGAATATTTTGAATCTGCCCTTATACATGATTTCTCAATACATCCGGATGACAACCCGGGCTGAATGAGGTATTGCGTTGCAACCCTCACCCGGCGCTTCGCGCCACCCTCTCCCAAGGGGAGAAGGAGGTTAAAGCATGAAGAATTGTAACTGCCCAGGTGGTTTGGAAGAGGCAATATAAAGGAGTAAGAATTTTCATGGGATGGTGTTTGAGAGAACTGTAGGAGGGGGTTTATCCCCCGATTGCGGTGAGGCCATTTGGAAGATCGGGGGATAAACCCCCTCCTACAGTTGCGAAATAGGTGATCAATAAAACATCCATGCGGACGATTGTTTAATATGGTCCTTGCTGCGCGTTTGGTAACTCCATAACCCAGAGGATCCTCCACTCTAGCTGGATACCTGAGTAGTTACGAAGAATTAACCACGGATCCCGCTTCGCCCAAACCGTGCTTCGCAATGCTACGCAGGTCAAGAGGCTACCATGCTTCGCCTAAAGGCTCCGCACGGCACAGCGGCAGGACAGGTTTCAATAGAGTTGATGAGGGGGCCAGCCCGGTGGCCGGATCGCTTCGTCCCTCTTCCAACCGATTACAGATTTCCAGGTGACGGCTCTCCTGCAAACTTCACGGTTGAGGGAATGTTTGGTCCAGAATCCGATGGAATGAGTCGACGAGGTCTGTGTTGTCCGCTACGAGATTGGTGGTTTCGTCGGGATCATCGCTGAGATAAAATAGCTGCACGGGAACCCGGTCCCAATGGTGAACGGTGAGATACCTGGTGGTATCGACTCCTTGATGACGGCGCAGAAATTTCCACGGTCCAGAGCGCAGCCAGGAATACTGCAGGGTACGGAAGGGGCGACCGGGCGTCATGTTGTGTATTGAATAGGCGGCGCCAACCACTTCCCTGCGGGTGACTTTTGTCAGGTCTATGCCGGGGAGCTCATTTGGGGCATTAAATCCACAGAGCGCGGCGATCGTCGGAAAAAGATCGATCGAGCTGGCCAGGTTTTCGGAGCGTTTCGGTTCAATGACGCCGGGTAAGGAAAAGAAAATCGGCGTACGAACGCCCAACTCGTAGGGTGAACCTTTCGACTTCGGTGCGAAATCCGGCCACCAACCCTCCGGGAGCGGAATTTTTGAATCGGAGGTCGCGAGCCACCCATTGTCACAGACATAAACGATGAGGGTATTTTCGCGAATGCCTCGTCGATCCAGTGAAGAAACTAATTCGCCGCAGGTGTCGTCGAACCACTCGCACATCGCAAAATACTTCGCGGTGGCTTCGCTCAGTCCCTTTCCGGAGTATCGCTCAAGCATTTCCGCCGGTGGATTATGCGGGGTGTGAGGAAGAAAAGGCGCAAACCAGAGGAAAAAAGGCTTTTTCGCAGCGGTGGCTTCATCAAAAAAAGCTTCGATGGGAGCCATGCCTTCGCGTCCGATTTTGAGACCGAGATCACCGTGGCGTCCACCCCTCATGGGATCGCCATGGGTCATCCCATGGGTGAATCCACCATCTTTGAAAGATCCCTCCCACCATTTCCCGGATTGAAAAGCGAGGTAGCCACGGGTCACGAGAAATCGGATCAGACTGCTCTTTTCGTGAAAAGACTGGACGACTGGGCGGTCATCCCGAGATCGATCCCTCCTATTCTTGAAGGGCATGACATCATTTCCGACCACGCCGTGCTGATGAGGATGAAGCCCTGATACCATGGATGCCAGAGACGGACGACAAAGTGGAGAAACCACATAGCCATTTTCGAAAAGCAAACTCTGCTCAGCAAGGGCATCCAGATTTGGGGTTTGCACCGTCTTGTGCCCCATGAATCCATAGTCACCCCAGCCTTGGTCATCTGAAATAATGAAGGCCACATTGGGCGGCGCCCCGGCATGACTCAGAACTGGTAAGAAAAGAAATAACGGAATGAGCATTCGCATTTTCACGGGGGAATGCGGTGACTTGATATTGAATGCCTATAGACCTAGGTCAAAATCTCAGTGACCACCCGGCGTTTTTCGACTCCGGTAAGGCGGGAGTCGAGCCCTTGATGGCGGTAGGTGAACCGCTCATGATCGATACCGAGGTTATTTAGTACCGTGGCGTTGAAATCATTAATATGAACCGGATCTTTGACGATGTTGTAGGCATAGTCGTCGGTCTCTCCATAGTCGACCCCCGGTTTGAACCCACCGCCGGCAACCCAGGTGCTGAAGCAGCGTCCGTGGTGATCCCGGCCGTGGTTGTCTTTGGTCAGTTTGCCCTGACTGTAGATGGTGCGGCCGAATTCGCCGCCGAAGATGACGACGGTGTCTTCCAGCAGGCCACGCTGTTCAAGATCTTTGACCAAAGCGGAAGCAGGTTGATCGACCGATTTGCAATTGTGCTCCAGATCCTTTGGCAGATTGTTGTGCTGGTCCCAGCCTCGATGAAAAAGTTGAACAAACCGGACCCCGCTCTCGGCCATCCGGCGGGCTAGAATACAGTTGGCGGCGAAGGTGCCTTTGTTTCTCGATTCCGGCCCGTAGAGGTCGTGGATATAATCCGGTTCCTCTTTGGTCTCCATGAGGTCGGGGACCGATGCCTGCATCCGAAAGGCCATTTCATATTGGGAAATTCGGGCTTGAATTTCCGGATCACCCACGCGTTGGAATCTCTGCTCATTCAGACTGGCAAGGCCGTCGAGCATATTTCGGCGCAGGTTGCGATCGATTCCCTTGGGATCGTTCAGGTAGAGAACGGGTTCGTTGCCGCTGCGGAACTGAACGCCTTGATGCTGCGATGGCAGAAACCCGCTACCCCACAGTTTCGCATAGAGCGCCTGTCCCGGTTTTTTTCCAACGGAGATCATTACCACATAACTGGGGAGGTCATGGCTAAGGGCTCCCAGGCCGTAGGCTATCCACGCGCCCATGCTGGGGCGACCAAATTGTTGAGTTCCGGTATTGATACAGGTAATGGCCGGGTCGTGATTGATGGCCTCGGTATTCATGGTGCGGATGATACTGATTTTATCAGCGATGGAAGCGGTATCGGGAAGCAGGTCGGTATTCATCCAGGTGCCGCGTTCGCCCACTCGCTCAAAATTAAACATCGGAGCAACGCAGGGAAACGAACTTTGATCACTGGTCATTCCGGTAAGTCTCTGACCTTTACGAATCGAATCGGGTAGCTCGGTGCCATGGAGTTCTTGCATGGCAGGCTTGTAGTCGAACATATCGATATGCGATGGACCACCGGCCATGAAGAGGTAGATCACCCGTTTTGCTTTGGGGGCAAAATGGGGCAGCGATGGCGATGCCGTAGCGGCTGCCCGGGGCAGAAGGGATGAAAGGGTGAACCTCCCCCGATTTTGTGGACACGAACAGCGCAGTCTGAGAGAGATCATTAGACATGCCAAGAACCCACAGAACCTATGATGAGGAGTTCAAACGTCGAGCCGTTGAACTCTATTTGCACAGTAACAACAGCCTCAAGCAGGTGGCCCGTGAACTGGGGATTTCCGATGGGAGCCTCAGGAAGTGGCGCAAGGATCTCTTCGGGGACCCCTCCGACCAGCAGGGACTTTCCCGCCCCTTGAACGATCCCGAAGAGATGGCCCGCGAGATCCGTCGGCTAAACCGGGAAAACGCTTACCTGCGTCGCCAGCGAGAGATCTTAAAAAAAGCCGCGAGCATACTGGCCGAGGACCCGCAGCTGGGTATGCGCTGATCGATCAAATGCGGGCAATCTATAGAGTGGTTGAACTTTGTCAGGCGCTGGCTGTGAGCAGGAGTGGTTATTACCGATGGCGCAGGGGTAAGGCGGGAGCGCGCCGCCGCCAAAATCGGCTCCTCCTGAGCGAAATCAAACGGATCCATGCCGACCGGCACACCCGCTGTTACGGTAGTCCTCGCATGAGCGTGGAGCTCAACCAGCGGGGTTTTCGCTGCTCGGTTAACCGGGTGGCCCGGCTGATGAAGCAAAATGCTCTAAAAGCCTGTAGGGGTAGCCCCTTCCGGCCCAAGACGACCCGGCAGGATCCCCGCAGCCTCCCAGCGCCCAACCGTCTGGCCGAGGCTCCGGACCCGACCGGGCCCGGCCAAATCATGGTCAGCGACATCACCTACATCCCCACTCGGCAAGGCTGGTTGTATCTAGCGGTCGTGATGGACCTCTTCGGCCGCGTAATTCAGGGCTACAAGGTGGCCGAGAGCCTGGCCTCCGATCTGGTCGTTTCAGCCCTTCACCAGACCAGGAATCGAGTGGGAGGTTTTCACAAAGCCCTCTTTCATTCAGATCGTGGCTGCCAGTATACCAGTCACCAAGTGCGGCAGCAATTGAACGACTTTGGTTGGATTCAGAGCATGAGCGCGCTAGGATACTGTTACGACAACGCCGCTTGCGAGAGCTTCTTTGCCTCCCTCAAAAGCGAATGCTTTCCCCAAAACGGCGTGTTCGAATCCAAGCAGCAGGCCCGCCTGGCCATCTTCGATTACCTCGAGACTTTTTATAACAAACGTCGAAGGCACAGCACCCTGGGATACCTTTCACCAGAAGCATTTCTTCAAAAACACTTCCAAAATCAAAACCATAACCTAACATGAACATACGCTACGCTGTTCGTGTCCACAAAATCGGGGGAAGACCAGGGCGGCTCCCCCAAGCAGGCTGCAGGAGCGCCCCAGAAAGTTGCGACGGGTTATGGACTGAAAAACGCGATCGGTATTCATGATCAATTTCGGGTAAGCACTTCGTCGAGGTTGAAGATCATGCTGCAGACCAATGTCCAGGCGGCATGCTCAGTTGGATCGATTGATGGGTCGCGTTTGGAATCACCGGCGCTGAGTAACTCGGCTCCTTTTAATTCATCAGCCGAATAGGTGGCGCGACTGTTTTCGAAAACCTCCAGGACGGTGGCCGTTTCACCGGATGTTGGCGGTCGTGCCGTCGCCAGTTCGAAGGCAAATTCAGCTTTCGATGACAAAGTATCCCCACCTTCTTGGATGACTCGCTCGGCAAAGTGTCGGGAAGCTTCAATAACCTGGACATCGTTTAATGCGGCCAAAGCTTGTAGCGGAGTGTTCGTGTTAGGACGTTTCAATACGCAGGTTTCCCGATTCGGAGCATCGAAGATAACCATGGCCGGATGTGGGGCGGATCGTTTCCAGTAAGTATAGATGCTGCGGCGATAGAGGTCCTCACCATTGTCCTGCACAAACTTGGACCTTCCTCCCAGACTGACTTCTTCCCACAGGCCGGGAGGCTGGTAGGGTTTAACTCCCGGGCCGCCGATTTCATCAACCAGCAAGCCACCGACGGCTAGTGTATTGTCCCTGATCATTTCCGCAGGCAAACGAAATCTTGGCGCGCGGGCGAGCAGCCGATTGGAAGTATCGACTGCCAGGTGTTCAAGGCGAACGTTTGACACCTGTCGGTAGGTTTGCGTCATCAAAATCTTTTTGATCATTCGATTGATATCCCAACCGCTTTCCCGCAGGTCTACCGCCAGCCAATCCAGGAGTTCGGGATGTGATGGAAAGTCCCCTCGGGCGCCAAAATCCGACGGGGTCGATACAATCCCGGCGCCGAAAAACAACTGCCATAACTGGTTTGCCGTGACTCGTGAGGTGAGAGGATGCTCATCGGAAAACAACCAGTTGGCGAGAGTCAGACGGTTGGCAGGGGCGCCTTCGGGCAGTGGCGGCAGAGCCGCAGGAGTGCCCGGTGAAATCTCCTCATCCCTCTTTGGCGCATCGTAGGCTCCCCGATCGAGGACATAGGTCATTCGACTCTCTTCTATCGCGTTATCCGCCATCACCATACTGGTGGGTTTTCCGTAGGTTACTTTGCTGCGATGGAGACGGGAACGAAGGAAGCGGCTTCGGGATTCACGGTAGGAATGGGCAGTCCTCGCCAGATAGTTTTCTGAGATAATCCGCTCTTGTTCAGGGGCGCGTTTATCCGGATCGGTTTGAAGTGAAACGGCAAAGGTGTCCTCCATGGTCCAGTTGATTTCTTTTGCCGACAAAACCCGGTCATAAATCCGAACATCATCCAACTGACCTCTGAAGAAGGACTCGCCCGCGCGTCCGCCGATTCGAAACGGGACGTCGTTATTTATGGTGCCCTCAAGCATGTTTTCTTCGTTCAGGATGGCATCCGGGTCATTGGCTTCGTTTTGAACGGTATGTTCCCATAGCTCTCCATTGACGTAGATTTTGATACCTTGGGGTTCGCCATTGGCAGCGTAGGTAGCGGCAATGTGCTGCCACTCTCCCTGCTTGATGGATTCGTCAGTCAGGACTTTGATGGCGTTGTCAGGCCAGGAGTTTACCAGGTGGATTCCCGGACGACCTCGTTCGATCCAAAAATCATAGCCTCGGAGGTTCATCGCCTTATCCATCTTGGAGAAAATCGCTCCGGTGAAGTTTGAATCGATTTTAACCCAGGCTGAAAACGTTAAGCGCGGCTTTTTATTCGGCTTCGGCATATCGGGGGCGATGTAGGTGGTTGCGCCGTCCAGCACGAGGGATCCGCCAATTTTTCCCGGGGCGCTCTTCACCGGCATTTCTGCAAAGGCGTCCATGCGGCTGATGGCATCGGTCAATTGATAGCCGGAAGGTTCATCCAATGGGAAGAAATGTTTCAGGTTCTCATATTTTGCAGCATTTTTCTCAGGCGGTTCGGTCGTTCCGTTCTTTTCCGCAAGCCACTCGTTGAAACCGCCGAGAGCTTTCTTTCTGGCTCGTTCGGTATCGATTCGGATCGCTTCCGTTTCAGCATCGATTTCCTTCAGCTTTTGCTCCTCCGTTTCGGAAACGACTTTAATGAAGGGGGTCTGATTTCCTTCCCGGTTTTGTATCCCTGGATCAGTGGTGTTGTTAAAGTAGGCATAAAATTGGTAGTATTCTTTTTGGGAAACAGGGTCGTATTTATGATCATGGCACTGGGCGCATTCCATAGTCAGGCCAAGCCAGACATTGGCAGTCGTTTTTACCCGGTCGACCACATAGCTGACACGCAATTCTTCAGGGATAGCGCCGCCCTCGTCGGAGGAAGGATGATTGCGGTTGAACCCTGTCGCGATTTTCTGAGACAGGGTTGATTCGGGCAACAGGTCGCCGGCCAACTGTTCGATGGAAAATTGGTCGTAGGGCTGATTGCTGTTGTAGGCATTGATCACCCAGTCGCGCCACGGCCACATATCTCTGGGCCCATCGGCATGCATGACAGAGGTGTCGCCATAGCGGGCTGCATCGAGCCACATCAAAGCCATGCGCTCACCGAAATGGGGTGAGGCCAATAAACGGTCGACTTGTTTTTCGTAGGCGTCCGGGGATTGATCGGATACAAAAGCGCGAACTTCTTCCAATGTGGGAGGAAGGCCCGTCAGGTCGAAATTGAGTCTCCGCATCAGCGTAGCCCGGTCGGCTTCTGCGGATGGCGTCAGGCCCTCTATTTCCAGCCGTTTGCGAATGAAGGCATCGATTTCGTTTTCCGGCTGGTCCTTGGCCAACACAGGTACCTCCGGTTTGGTGGGCGCGACGAAAGCCCAGTGCCGGTCCATACTCCGCTCCTTCGGTTATCCAAGCCTTAAACAAGGCGATTTCTGATTCCTTCAAATGCCGGTCCGCATCTTCCGGCGGCATTCGCTCTTCCGGATCTTCATGGGAAATGCGGTAGTAAAGTTCGCTCTGCTCCAGATCCCCGGGAGCCACAACTTTGTAGTCGCCAAGATCGCCGAACAATCCCGCTCGTGTATCCAGTCTCAATTCAGCCTCGCGTTTCGCCGTATCCGGACCGTGACACTGGAAACAATTATCCGAGAGTATGGGTCTGATATCTCGATTGAAATCAATCGATTCTGCTCCAAGGGATATTGAAGACAGAGGGAAAGCCGCGAGGCAGAGAAAAAAGCGATGAATTACCATAGTAAGATGATTCAGCAAAGGGTCAGTCCTGTTCTTTTTCTTCCTGGCAAACCTCCTACCATGTCAAATGAGACTCTTGCCGGACTATGTTCAGGGTAGTTGTAGGGTTGTTTTCGGTAAGAGTCCTTGGTACAGGGAAGGCGTAATCTGACAGCAACCAAGGGCTCTTGGTTTAGCTTTTTGCCCAGTACCTGGCCGCACGAATACTTACTGTTTTTCGATTTCCCAAATTACATGTTCTGTGCAAGCGGCGATTCGAATTGCCTTAACCGTGATCTTGGCATCCGACCGATCCAAGGACACCCTAGCTGCCACATCAAAACCTCCATAGGAGCAATCTATCGTTGGTCCGTCAGCACTAAATGCCCGCATTGGGGCATCGAACAAGGATCTAAATATATCTGTGGGAATCTCGATTAGTTGATATCTGGACGGTATCCCCTGAGGCTGATCGGGCCTTCGGAAAGCCCGTAGCATCATGATCGAGTCCACGGCATGCACGTATTGCCGGAATAAGTTAAGCGTCTGTGAGCGACGATCTCGCGCCGTACGCATGTCCTGTATCCAAGCAGCTTCAGTCAGCTTGGAGATATGCACCGTGTGGGGTGAAAGACGTTTCTGGGCCGTTGACTTTAGCGATAGCTTTTGCTCTGCACAATGCTGCCGTTTAAGTACCAGGTCGAGAAATCGCCAAGTTTCCGAGGCGGGCTTTTCGATTTCCCACCGGACGGATTCACAAGCGTTTTGGAAGACTGTTTCAAAGCTCTTCTGCGCGAGCGGATCCGTTGTGGTTCCGTGGTGTACCGATAATGCCAAGCCAAAGTACTCGATCCACTCCGGGGTAAGCCATGTTGCTTGTTCCTGCACCCGGGCCAGTGGAGGAGAAGAAAGGGATTCGACCATCTGGGCGACGAATCGAATGCCCGTGGGCGAAAGCTTATCAAGCCGTTTCTTGAGTTTCGAAAGGGTCAAAACGCTCAAGCCTATGTTTTATCAAGTCGACATAGGTGGGTTTCAACTCAATTCCAACCCAACGTCTTCTTAGATAATGTGCTGCCAGAAGGGTTGTGCCTGATCCAGCAAACGGATCCAATACTACACTGCCAACCCTGGAAGTAAGTTCCACGCATCTTCGGGCAAGGGTTGCCGGCATGACGGCTGGGTGATCGTCCAGCGTTCCAAAACGGCGTTTGCGAGGCTCCGTCGGGATGTCCCACGCAGTCCGAATTCGACGGCCATTCGGACCACGAACCGCATCGACATCGTAAAAATAGTCCTGGCTTTTTGAAAGCAGAAAAATAGTTTCGTGAGCCTTTGTTGGGCGATCACGAACCGATTCGGGATGAGCGTTTGGTTTAGTCCAGACAACTTCTGATCGAAGCCACCATCCCGCATCTTGCAGTGCAAACGCGAGACGCCACGGAAGACCAATCAGGTCCTTGGGTTTCAGGCCAACCGGCGTCGGGGGGCGCACCGACATGGCACGCGCCCGGTTTTTCTTGTCAGGAGCGCGATATCGGCGATTGCCTGACGTGTAGGCGTCTCCAACGTTTAACCAAACGGTGCCGTCCATTCTCAGAACCCGTCGGACTTTGTCGAATGCCGTCACAAGACCGGCGATATACTCTCCAAGCGACTCGTCCCGACCGATCTGATTGTCGATATCGTAATCCCGCAACGACCAATAGGGAGGAGACGTTACAACCGTCTGAACGCTTCGCTCGGGCAATAAGTCTAGCGCATGGTATGCGTTTCCCTGAATAAGGACGGATTCAGCGAGGGACTCTAGGGGGCAGTCGCGTTCTGTAATCGATTGAAAAGGCGCCGTCGGAGAAATCAAAACTGATCTTTCGGGACCAGATCGTAAAGCCTCGATATCGCTATCGAAAGCCAATTGTTCGGTATGAGACGCCGACACTAAATTAAACCCCTGAAGTTCGGTGAAGCATCTTGTGTATAATTGAACTAGAGCATAGTTTACAGATACTGTCCAGCTACAATACTATCGATGCGATCGGTATGAACCGGAGACATCGGTTCATACCAACACCTGGCCTTTGAAAACCTTTAAAGAAAATTTGAGAAAATTTTACTGAGTTAGGGCGTGACCTTCTGCCTTCCCCGAATGGCTAGAAGAAAAAGACATCTTCAACTGTGTTAGGCTACAAGGCATTTCTTTTGGAAAAGAGTACAGGAATATGAGCAATTTGCCCATGGCTGTAACCAAGGCGCCAAGGTGACAAATAAGGTGAGAAAAAATCCAGAGGACCCTCCAGGCATGTGGAGCAATTATGATTTTTCAGGACCGACTATTTATTCTTCTGAAGAACCCAGAGTTTCCAAAACCTCTGCAAGGGTGATGGCGGAGATCCTTTCCGTCAGAGCAAAGGAATTTTTTCCCGGGTGAACGAGGTAGAGGTGATCCAAGCCTAAGTCGGCGGAGGCGACATGCATGGATTTGGAAGAAGAAGGCTTGTCAGTATATTTGAACTCGAATCCAAGTCGTCTTCCACCTTGAAACAGTAGAAGATCGAGTTCAGCCCCGGCATACGTCGCCCAGTAGTAAACCTCCCGATGGCCGGTGACGGATAGAATCTGCGCAAGGGCAAAACCCTCCCAGGAAGCGCCTAGCTTGGGGTGGGACTGTAGGGAACTGGGGTTGGATAACCCAAGCAGGGCATGAAGCATCCCCGAATCGCGGATATATACTTTTGGAGATTTGACTTGCCGCTTCTTCAGATTTTCAAACCAGGGGGGAAGCTGGCGGACGACAAAAGTGCCGGAAAGAATGTCAAGATAGCGGCGGGCCGTCGGTTCTGAAGTGCCCAATGAGCGAGCAAGTTCGGACAGTTTGAGAATCTGGCCGTGGTAGTGCGCTAACATCGTCCAAAATCGTCGCAGAGTAGTTGCCGGAATCCTGATACCCAATTGAGGGATATCGCGCTCGAGAAAAGTGCGAAAAAAGTCTTCATACCACTGGCGTGCAACTTTATCGCTCTTGGCTAGATAAGCTCTGGGAAATCCTCCGCGCCACCAACATCTTTCCAGGTTTTCAGTTCCCAATTCGGTTAAGGAGAAACCGGAGACATCGACAAAGGATATGCGTCCGGCCAAGCTTTCACTTGCCTCGGCCATCAGGTCTGGGGATGCGCTTCCCAAAATGAGAAAACGGGCAGGCGCATTTGAACGGTCTGCCAGTACGCGCAAAAGTGGAAAGAGTTCTGGCATCCGTTGTATTTCATCCAGGACTACCAATCCTTTTAATGGCGATAGTACCAATTCCGGGTTGGCCAGCCGCGCAAGGTCTCCAGGCGATTCCAAGTCGAAACGGTGAACCTCTTCGTCCGGAGCGGATTGTGCCAGTAGTTTGGCCAGCGTGGTCTTTCCCACTTGCCTGGGGCCGAGGAGAGCTACTACCGGATAGTCCCCTAGGCGGTCTCTAATCCTTTCCAGGTATCTCCTTCGCTTGATCAACATTTCCTTGAAAATCTAATGACCGACTTTAGATATTCAAGGAAAAAAGTGGCGGGATCCAAGCTATCCTTTTAATCAAATATCCTGGAGTATGCTCAATGCCTATCGGCATCACAGATAATAAGGAGGTCCAAGCCCCCAATATCCAGCGCCCACGTATCCTCTGTACCTTTCTCCCTTTGCGACCTTGCTTGGTGACACAGTGGCTTTGCGAGAGTCAATTCCTCGATGCTGGATGCTGGGGGCTGGGAGGACAGAGGGCACAGAGAGAGGAGAGAGTTAGGGTAAATAGCCACAAAAGAGCGCAAAAAACACAAAATTCCTCATTCCTAATTCCTAATTGGCGCGCCTCTCCCCCTCATTTCATCACTCCCAATACGTGCCCATCCGTGTAACTTGTCCAGCCGCAGCCCCCAGGCGTAGCTGGATCCGTGGTTTATCAACGAGCTTTACTATTCTAATTGTTGATATACTAGGCGAGCGGCTTCGCCTCGGGTTAAATTAGCCTCCGAATCGGGCCAAGGGACAGCTGGCTTTCGGAGCAGGCCCGAAATAATCTCCATCGCCTTGGCTCCCGTTACCGCTTGATCGGGATAGGCAAAGACCGGCGGGCCAACCCCGGATTGATCCCGCCACCAATAGTTCAGGAAGTTACGAACTTCATAGCCGAAGAAGGACTCCATGGATTGCGTCGAGTAATCGTACAGGGTCTCCATGAATTTGAACGCCGGATGTCCACGCGGCACGTCTTTAAAATGTGCGGCCGTGATACTGATCGGAATATCGAGTCCCATCACCGCCAGGCGGGCAAATTCGCCCATTGTAATCGGATTGTCCGGGCGGAAATAATAGTTCTCATCGCCATCTACCGCACCCAACAGACTAAGCTTCTGGACGGCCTCGAATTCAGGAGCATCGGCCGTCTGGTCTTTGTAGAAGAATAGGAAGGAACCCTGCCGCAGTAGTTCATCCTGGATGTCCCCGACAGGCAGTTCACTGAGCTCGCTCCCGCTGTCCAGGGCAAGCGCCGCTGCCACTCCGGCAGCCTGCCCCAGGGAGGACCAGGGGGGCTCCATCCGAACACTCGAAATGGCCAAGTGGGTGGAGGAAATACCAACCGGAAAGAGCAAGCCCTTGTGATTCTTGGGCACTATCACGCCATATGGAATCGTATAGGGACCGGTGACGTCCTCCAGATGGACATCCCCTTCCGCAGCGCCTTCCCCATATGGGCCCGCGTCCGGCGTGGTAGGGTTTTGCACATTGTGCGAGTCAATCGGGTACATCCCAATCGCTATCGAATCCGGGTGCAAAGGCGGCCGTACCCCATCGCCGCGCAGATCCTTGTGGAGATCGCTTTCCGTCAGGGTATAGAGTCCTTCAATCCGGCGCCCCTGGCGCACGTACAGGCGATAGGGGAAATGACCGTTGTCCGTGAACTCGTCGTCTGCCAGCCCGACATTGGGCGAGCCTCCCTCCGTCTGGATGAAATACATCCAGCCCAGGGAATGGTTGCGAAAGATCTCCTCAATTTTTACCCGTTCCTTCCAGTCGGCCAACACGAAGTCAGTCGAGTGCCCGGCCAGATCAGCGCCATAGTTGATGCCGAGCATATCAAATTTTCCATTGGGTATGATCGGTTTCTGAGCCTTATTCCATTTGTACTTGGCAGGATTATAATCTGGCGGCGGCTTTTTCATCCGAAAGGGGTGGTCCGGCTTGCCGTAGTCCTTACCCGTCATGCGAAAGGTGAAAGCCTGGGTCCGGTTGTCTGCTTCTCCTGTTCCGCCTGGGAAAATCGTACCTCTGAGCACGCCCGGTTTCGAACCGAAGGCATCGGTATAGATGTGCCCTGCATGGGGTTCTTCCCTGGAACGAGCTTCTCTGCCTATGCGAAAGGGAACGCCGGCAAAGGCGGCGAGATCTGCTTCGTAAGTCGCGTCAATGAACACCCGGCCACTATATTCATGCTTACTTCCGAGTTTTCCCCGGTTGTCGCGATCTTGGGTAATCACTCCCACTACCCGGTTGCCTTCCATTTTCACATCGACGGCAACTTCGTTAAAGCGTGTCGCGATCGTCGGCACTTCCGCCACCATCTCCGCATAAATCCGGGCCGCCGTGCGGGGTTCCCAGGCCTGACCCTCGGCAACATTCCACGTCAGATTATTAGGCTGTTGCATATGCGCCTTCACCAGGGGGTCGTCTGCCAGCGAGGTCCGATGGTAGGTCTTTACACGTTGCCGGAATTCTTCCATGACCCCGCTATTCGCCTGCCTGATATGATCATCCAATCTCAGGACCCCCGAAGCGAGCATTCCGCCCAGTACCGGCGACTGCTCGATAATAATTACGCTCTTTCCCATTCGGCCCGCCGCAATGGCCGCCGCGATTCCCGCGGGAGTACCCGCTACCACGACCACGTCATAGACTGTATTCTCTTTCGCGTTCGCTTGGCCGACCGGCAGCAAAGCAAGGCAACAAAGGCCCGCTAACACAGCACGGGTCAGAAACTGGATATAAAAAATAATCTTCATAGATATGGGCCTTTTACCCCTGTTATTAATATTTTGCTACTTACTTTCCCATTACTGACCGGTCATTCTCTTGTAAACCTCTATTCCCGTTTCTCCGCGCTCGTTCGTTTTGGGAAAGGACTTGTCGAGGTAGGACTTAACCTGCACTTCGAAAGTCTCGTATTCGGCAGCGGCGATCTTCTGGTCACGATCCCTGTCAATAAACGGGAATAGCCAGTCAAAACCGGGCCTGTCGCAGCCCCATTCAGACCGGGAAGACCACTCCCTGGTTGAGGATGCGCTGTAACTCGCCATGTACTTGCCTTCCCTTGCCAAGCGTCTCCATGCCACGTCTGTCAATTCTTCAGCCCAACTCAGAAACTCATCTCCATTGAGATTGGCCCGGTGCCAGTCCGGGTGCGGGAACTCCTCGTAAGAAAGGTAGCTGTCCTTGTTCTTGTCCGACCGCCACCAGAACTGAACGGAGAAATGCAGTTGCTCTGTCGGGAGGCCGGCTTCCAATTGCTCGATTCCCAAAAGCCTTTTTGCCTCATAAGCCTGCCTTCCCTCCTCTTCCAGCAGGGGTAGATAATCCTTCAACGCCTCTCTTTTAATCATGAAAAAGGACCCGTAATAACCACCATGGTTGACAATCTTTCCCACGGCTGATCTGCCGTCTGCGGCAATCAGCGCCGTAAATATTGCCCAGGTTCGTGCAGGAGCGCTCCCACGTTCTGTCGTGCCGGCCTGGCGCTCGAACACCATCATGTTGGTGCGATTACCCGGATACCATTTGCCCTTGATAAGTCCCCTAAGCGTCCTGTCGGAAATAGCTCTGATCGTCGATGGAGGATCAAAAGGGTGTTTGAGCTGCCCGTTGATCCCGGAAATGACATCCCCGTCCTGCTCCAGTTTCACATACATGATACCCTCCCCCGTTGTGCCGTTCATAAACATGGTGGTGAAGAGGACCCATTCCCCGGAGACGTCATCGCCTCCCTCCAGTTCTTCAGTCTTTCCAGGCCAGACTGCCTGGCGGTTTAATAATCGATCCTCCTTATTGAGATGCCTGAAGACGGCCATCTCAAGTTCCGGAGTGAGCATTTGCCCCGGCTTCTCAGCAGCCGGCGCTGATTGCGCCACGCCGCTCATCATCGCCAGGGTTATGAAAAATATGATGGTTGGTACTCTTTTCATGATCATTTTCTTATAGAATCTATTTTTTCCAGGTTTCAGTAATCGTCGAGCAGACGGTCCAAGTTACAAGAGAGTAGCTCCTGAGGCATTGGGGGCCGTGAGCCCTGAACACCCTGCCACTACAGTCGCTCACGCTCCAGTATTTCGGCCACATCAAAGAAGTCTCCCGCTTCCCAATCGGGCGTGTAACCGTGGTCCTCAAGCGGTTCCCCGCCCCGGTTCACCCAGATGACCCGCAGCCCTGCTGCCTTCGCACCAACGATATCGAACTGGCCACGACAGACAAAGACGACTTCGTCGAGATCGAGTCCGAGCTTGGCAATTGATTTGAGATAGATATCGGGGTGAACCTTGTTTTTGCCCCACAGATCGGCCGTGAGATAGACATCGAATTCGAATCCCATCTCCGCGAATCGGTCGACGATCCCAATCCGTACCATCTCATTGTCGCCGTTCGTGAGCGGTCCCATGATCGGGTAGCCAAGATCTCGTATCGCTTTGAGCCCTTCGATGACGTCCGGATACGGATCGAGTTCGTGCCAGGCCTGGATCAGCTCGTCTTCCTCTTGCTTGGTGAGTCGCACGTCGTTGAACCGAGCCGCCGTATGAAGTGCACGCCGCGTCACGAAGGAGAACGGCTCGAAGCCTTTGTCGACGAGGGTGTTGTACATGATGTAGATGAGCTGCTTGGACCGCCAAAGTTGGATAAAGACTCCCGGATCAACATCAACCCTCTTGCGTTGGAAAACCTCGGCCACGGCGTCTTCGACGCCTTCCCACGACACAAGTGTCCCGTAGGAATCGAACAGCACCGCCTTAACGGTCCCCTGGGCGCGAACCGAGGGCTGTAGAACTAGGACCAACGCCACAACCCCAAGGGTGCCAACAAGCTGTCGTGCCCCGATGCGGCCTGCAGACCCCCTCTTCAGCCTTCTGGTCCCCATGGGAAAAAGGTCACTGAAAGAACTCTTCAATCTTTTGAAAAAATGGCCTAGAACCGAAGGGTGCCAGAGAACTTTACACCCATTTCGCCCGCCAAGTCGGCGTACTGGAGAGCTTTATCCGCATAGAACTCCTCAGTAACATTGTCTATATTCATCTGAAACTTGACCGGATAATTTCCAATCGTGGTATCGTAGGAAGCAAATATGTCTATTCTGGTGTAACCATCTTCAACCACTAAAGCCCGATTGAATGAACCGTCCAAGTGTATAGGTCCATCTCTACGCTGCAATCCTCCGCCAAAGGCGAATCCATCCAAAGGGCCGCCATCGTCGATGTTGTATTTTGCAAACAAGGCTATCGTTTCTGGTGAATTAGCCCTCAAGCCC
Organism: Opitutales bacterium; assembly: GCA_965218995.1. Taxonomy (GTDB): domain Bacteria; phylum Verrucomicrobiota; class Verrucomicrobiia; order Opitutales; family UBA2995; genus JAABVD01. Next base: position 329,210 of record CBDCML010000002.1, on the reverse strand, counting down.
ATACCTACTATATCAGCAATTCCATCACCGTCCGTGTCTGGGGTGTTGTTTCCAATAGGACTTTCAAGAATATGAGCGTTGATATTGGCATAAGCAAAAATCATTTGAAAGCTGGGAAGGGGTGTGTAGACGAGGTCTAGTTCAAAACCTTCACTGCGTTCCCCGTCGGCCAGATATCTACCAATCCGGCCTTCAACAACAGCCCCTGAATCAGCCCGTTGGACGTTGGTTTTATTGATAAGGAAAAGCGTTGAAGTACCTGTTAGTTTTCCATCCATTGCGCTAAACTTCAAACCAATCTCCTGTCCCTCTCCATTTTCGGGAGGAAAAAAGTCCGAATTCGGATCACTGGGATCAGATCGACCATTAGGTCTAAATGATTCTGATTGTAGGTAATAGGCCTGCACATTTTCAGTTAGGCTATAAGTTGCGCCAAACTGTGGAGTCGTATCTGTTTGATCGATTCGACGTAAAGTACTCCAGCGCAATCCAGCAAGAATATTCAATCGTTCGTTCATTGCGGTAAACTGGTTGACAACATACACTCCTTGGTCCCAAACCGGATCATACACATTGTTCTGAATGGCTCTGTAGCCAGCTCCAGCTGTCCGTGTGGCAGGATCCCAATGACCAGGATAGTTCAAATCCGGGTACTGCTTTACAGCGAAATACTCTTCCTCAGATAAGGTTTCCCAGTCGCTGAACAAGGTGCGTTGAGTAGTGTGATTACTAAAATCGGTTAAAAGAACTTTAGTATTTTCGACTTCAAACCTTTCCCAACCGAAAAGAATTTTATTTGTGAATTTTTCGGTGGTGAACGTTTTGGAGAGATTTATGTTTATCGTATCATTGAACCCATGCCCCTCTTGGATTGAGGGACGATCAGTAAATCTCCAATCGCCATCCGGCGTCCTTGCGATCCGACCTGTAGTTAGAACAAATCGATGCAACCGATTAGATTCGGATGTTTGGAAACTTGCTTTCAGATACAGCTCATCACCAAAATCGTGTGAAAACTCCACAAGGAAATTCTCCTCATCTTGGTGAAACGTATCCGTTGGTGTGAGTAGGCCAATCTCAAGTGAACGGGCTAGTAATTCCCCCTCTAAGAGCTGTTGTCTATGAGGGTTGGGATTATCGGCAGTCAACCACATATCACCAGCGCGCTCCTGAATGCCATCCGCTTTTCGAAATTGATAGTCAAATACCAGCTTGGTGTTCTCCGATATATTGTATAGCAAAATTGGATTTATGAAATACTGCTTCAAATTTTCAAAACGGCGGCGAGTTTCATTATCTAAAACAGAACCCATAATCCGAAAAAGAAATTTTTTATCGGCGTCCAAAGGAGTATTATAATCAAATTCAGCGATTTTATATTTCCAGGACCCTAATCCGACTTTCACTCTTCCGGTGCGAGTATCATGTGGCCTTTTTGTAATGTAGTTTACGACGCCACCTGGATCGGATGCTCCATAAAATATCGCACTTGGGCCCTTGAGGATTTCAATCCGTTCAATGTTTACTGAATTAGTAATCCCTTGAAGGCGAATGCCATTGCGGAGAACTTGGGAAGTTTCATACCCCCTGATAGCGAAAGTTTCACCCCTGGTGCTACCTCGACTAGTCTCATTTCGGCGAGACAATCCAACTCCACTGAGATAGCGGATTGATTCTTCGACTCGTAGCGTATCCATATCCTCCAAGAGGTCTCCCGTCACTACTCCAATATTAATGGGAAGATCCCGAATATCGGTTTTCGTAAGCGTTCCGCTAACCACGTTTAGAGCACGGTAACCATCAGCATCTTCTTCGGTTATGGTAAACGGATCGAGTTCATAAATTCTCTGTTCATCTTCATCTTGGGCGCTCAACTGACCTCCCGTTCCAGCTAGTCCAAGGGTTAACACGACGGCAAGGGTTTTAAACCAATTGGTGTTTATTGCGTTCATTTCAGTCTCTTCCATGATTTAGGGTTCAGTTATTGATTCGCCCATCCAATGGGTAGTTACGAATCGGGGTTAAGCATTTGAGCATAAGAATCTCTAATAGGAACTTTTAGCTGTAACCAAGAGCTGTTCCCAAGAGTCGTCAAGGGTTTTCCTCAAGGTTCCTCAAGCTTTGGGTAGGCCTATCAAAGGACTATGACTCCTTGAGCTGACCCCCGAACTGGGCCATTGCCGATGAGATACTGGTGGGCTAACAACCGACCGGAACCAACTCTATAACCCTCATGAACACAGTCCGGCAAGAGTCTCATTTGACTTGGTACGAAGATTGGGGTCCGATCAGACGGTTTGTACGCTGGCCGGAGTCAGGGTGCCGGACGATCAGGCCCTGGATAGCTTTGATTTTTCGCGATTTCTTACAGCTCCTCAGAAACAGGGTCCAGTGAGACATCGGATGGCTATGCAAGCCCCGATTTTGGCTGACTCCGCCACAGCGAGCAGACGGGTAAAAATGGGTTGGTCATTCTATTCCCATGAACCGAATGGAGACATTTGGAATGCCATCACGAACCTGTCGACGGTTTCGAAAAACTTCGAGAACGCCACCGTGGATGAGCTCTACCGGCTAACCAATGATGAGGACCAGTCTGAAGACCTCAGAAATTCCAACAAGCAACGTCTGGATGTCCTCAAACGAGAACTTACGAACTTCCTCAACAAAAACGCCACGCACTCGGGGCAACTGCCCACTCCGGAAAAAGCCACCAAGTGGAAGGCTATAGTTACGAGAGAATAGGCCCAACAAGTGTTTTCATTTTCCTCCCAACTTATCATTGATGTACATCCATGTCATCTTTTGTCCCTGGCAAACGACTCAAAATACTAAACAACTAGGACCGTCCCCTTTTGCTCCTACAGGCCAGTTCTTTGGCGGTCAGCTTCTGGCGGCCCCGGGGATGTTCCCTTCCCTTCACGGTTTGCCGCTCTGCTCGGTAGAACCCTGATTGCGCAGACGCTCCAAGCGTGGCTTTGATCCGCCTTCTTGCAGTGGAAGAACGTTGTTCTGTTCCGCCCAGTCTTCCCAGAGTTGCTTCAGCTTACTGACTCGTTCAGGGAATTGCTTCCTCAAATCCTTCTGTTCAGTCGGATCTTCGATCAGGTTAAATTGTTCCCATGGACGATTAATGCCATCAGCCACAAGCTTCCAACCTTCATGGTAGACCGCACGGCTTCCCTGGTGCTCGTAAAAAAACGGGCGCGCCAAGGCCTCCGCTCCCTTCACCATCTCCATAAGGCTCTCACCATCCGGTGCAACAGGTTGCCGGCCACGAAACAAGGATGGGAATTCAACATCCGCGGCATCGAGAACGGTGGGGAGAAGGTCGATAATGTGACACATGCCATGCCGCACACAACCTGCATGGTCACTCAGCTGCTTGGGCCAACTGACAATCAGTGGCGAAGAGATGCCACCCTCAAAGGCGTGTGGTCTTCCCCCGATTTTGTGGACACGAACAGCGTAGCGTATGTTCATGTTAGGTTATGGTTTTGATTTTGGAAGTGTTTTTGAAGAAATGCTTCTGGTGAAAGGTATCCCAGGGTGCTGTGCCTTCGACGTTTGTTATAAAAAGTCTCGAGGTAATCGAAGATGGCCAGGCGGGCCTGCTGCTTGGATTCGAACACGCCGTTTTGGGGAAAGCATTCGCTTTTGAGGGAGGCAAAGAAGCTCTCGCAAGCGGCGTTGTCGTAACAGTATCCTAGCGCGCTCATGCTCTGAATCCAACCAAAGTCGTTCAATTGCTGCCGCACTTGGTGACTGGTATACTGGCAGCCACGATCTGAATGAAAGAGGGCTTTGTGAAAACCTCCCACTCGATTCCTGGTCTGGTGAAGGGCTGAAACGACCAGACCGGAGGCCAGGCTCTCGGCCACCTTGTAGCCCTGAATTACGCGGCCGAAGAGGTCCATCACGACCGCTAGATACAACCAGCCTTGCCGAGTGGGGATGTAGGTGATGTCGCTGACCATGATTTGGCCGGGCCCGGTCGGGTCCGGAGCCTCGGCCAGACGGTTGGGCGCTGGGAGGCTGCGGGGATCCTGCCGGGTCGTCTTGGGCCGGAAGGGGCTACCCCTACAGGCTTTTAGAGCATTTTGCTTCATCAGCCGGGCCACCCGGTTAACCGAGCAGCGAAAACCCCGCTGGTTGAGCTCCACGCTCATGCGAGGACTACCGTAACAGCGGGTGTGCCGGTCGGCATGGATCCGTTTGATTTCGCTCAGGAGGAGCCGATTTTGGCGGCGGCGCGCTCCCGCCTTACCCCTGCGCCATCGGTAATAACCACTCCTGCTCACAGCCAGCGCCTGACAAAGTTCAACCACTCTATAGATTGCCCGCATTTGATCGATCAGCGCATACCCAGCTGCGGGTCCTCGGCCAGTATGCTCGCGGCTTTTTTTAAGATCTCTCGCTGGCGACGCAGGTAAGCGTTTTCCCGGTTTAGCCGACGGATCTCGCGGGCCATCTCTTCGGGATCGTTCAAGGGGCGGGAAAGTCCCTGCTGGTCGGAGGGGTCCCCGAAGAGATCCTTGCGCCACTTCCTGAGGCTCCCATCGGAAATCCCCAGTTCACGGGCCACCTGCTTGAGGCTGTTGTTACTGTGCAAATAGAGTTCAACGGCTCGACGTTTGAACTCCTCATCATAGGTTCTGTGAGTTCTTGGCATGTCTAATGATCTCTCTCAGACTGCGCTGTTCGTGTCCACAAAATCGGGGGAGGTTCAAACCTGGTTACAATCGGTGGGTTGACCCAGCTCTTTGAGGCGATTGGGGCTGTAGCCCAAATCGTGCCCACTATCGCTTCCCAGGGGCTGGGAAGGCTTCTTTTGTACCCTTCCCAGTTCGAGTTCCTTCATCAGTCGAAGCGTGCGGTCGCGCCCACACCTAACTCCCTGTTCCAAAAGGTGATAATAGATCGGGCGATGTCCATAGCGGCCTGCGGATTTTTCGTAGAGTTGCAAGATCGCTTCTTTGTGTCGCTGGTCTTGTTGCTGACGCAAAGAAGGATCGCCTCTGCGCCAACGGTAATATGCGCTCCGGCTCACCCCCAGTGCTTCGCAAAGCTCGCTCACTTCGTAGGTGCGCAGGCTTTGCTCTATGAATCGATACTTCTTCACAGCTCCTTGGCAAAGTAGCCCACCGTTTTTTTTAATATCTCATTGATTCGCTCCGATTTGGCCAACTCCTTGCGCAAGCGCTCTATCTCAGCGGCCATCTCCTGGGGACTAGCCGCAGGGCCCTCAAGCTTGTCGCCTGCCAACTCCTGCAGGTGTTGACGCTTCCAGCGATACAACATGCTGGGGTTCACTCCCAGTTTTTCGGAGACCTCGCGAGCGCTCAGCCCCTCCATTATTATCAGAGCTGCCGCCTCCTTCTTGAACTCGGCACTGTAACGTTTTCGTGGCATAATTAGTTTCTCCGGTTAAGAGAATCTCGTGTCCACTTTTTCCAGTACACATCAATATTTGAACCAGGACCACATGGATGCGCCAAAAGGATCGACGCAAACAGTCTGAACATGATCATTCTGAGATTTTAAGTAACTGGATACTCCGGCCAGGGTGCCACCGGTTCCGATTACTGTCACAAAAGCAGTTACTTCACCATCCGTCTGTTTCCAGATTTCCGGGCCGGTTGTTACTGATAGGAATTTGCTTTTGAGCGGCGTAGCCGCCGAGGTGGGGGTTTTTTGGTGAAAGTTGTTCCCATCGCTCGCAGCCGATCAAAGTTCGGAGTTGGGACAATTCCATCACCCGCTGCTTCGAGCCACTTTGCGGCCAATTGGTCCATCATGAACAGAATGATATTAGGTTTTTCAGTATTCGCCATTTATAGCTTTTCGACTGGTTAAAAAACGGGTTCCTGCAGAAAAGACCTTTCTTGAAGAAACCATGTAATCGTAATAAAAAATGAAATGGAAGTATTTGAGTGTTTTCCTGCAGTTTTCACCGGCTTGAGATATCGTAACTCATGTTCATTCGCCACTGTGCCTGGGTTTAGCTGCCAGCACGCGGACGTAGGAGTCTTGCACAATGTCATCAATATCACAATTCGACGGAAACCGGCTCCGCAGCCAGGCACGCAGCATATCTCAGTGGGACTGAAGATGCTCTGCGAGCTTTTAAGGATCACGCACTTCATCCAGACTTTGAGTTGGCTTGAGACTGCGCAGCTTCTCAGCAAGCGTGGTCAAAAGAAGAGAATCGGGTTCGGAAGCAACAGCTTTCGCCTCACCAATTTCCAACAGCGCTTCATCATAATCCGGTTGGCGCCGCGCCAAGTCCCAGACCACTCCTTGCCAATCTTTCTTTTGAGGAATATCCCGCATCTTCAAAAACTTCTCAAGGACACGACCGAAGGCCTCAGGCGGCGCTGCTCTACCCAGGGCTTTAATAGCCGATTCCTGGTTGGGGTTGTTGGCTTCGTCGGCAATCACCCATAAATAATCGGTGGCAAACGCAGCACCGCGCTCGACAACGATGTCTATCATCTTAATCTGCACGGCAGCATCGTTGCTTTGAAGGTTTTGTATGAGGTAGTCGCGGATCACATCTTCAGGCATGACAATCATGGCCGCTGTTGCCGCGTTGGCGACTTCGCTGTCAGAGCTCGAGAGCAAGTTGGCCAAGTAGTCGAAATCCTTTTGACGCCCGAGCGTACCCAGAAGTCGGAGCGCCTCCAAACGGGCTAACCTTTTTCCCTGACGCGCCAGCCGCTCGATGATCGTAGCCGCTTCAGGCGCCGCAACAATCTGGAGAGTATTAAGCGCTATGAGCTGGCGTGGAGAAGGCAACTGAAGAATATTATTCTCCAACCAGGCACTCAATTCGTAAGTGGCTGTTCCGTTTGCAACCAGTTCGAAGGCCAATCGGGCCAGCCTTTCATCGTCGCCCTGTATTGCGCGGATCAGGATGTCCGACTTTTGTTGGCTCTCTTTAACGGAGGAGACGAAGTTCTTCAGGGCGTGAGATGACTCAGTTTCGAAAGGCCTGGCCAAGGTATTTGACAGAACGATTTCAACGACATCTCCAATCCCCCCATCGTTAGCCAATCGCTTGAGTGTGGACAGACCCTTTTCGGTGGCAAGATTAGCCAACCACATACAAGCTTCGCGTCGCGCGTCCAAAGAGGCCTCCGATTGAATGAATTCCAGTAGCAAGGATTCGTTTTCCAGACGAATCTTTTCATCATTGGCACCCCGGTAAGCAGCCAGCCGCGTGTCATGAAGAATCTTCTTAGGCTGACTATATTCGTAATCGGCAAACGCCTGCAGCGCCGTTTCGAGCTTCATCGGAACGTCTTCGACATCCGTCTCCGAGCGGCAGAGCACACCAATCGATAAAGCAAGCAATGAAACTATGAAATAGCGGTTCATCGTTGGATGCATGGGTTCATACTTCCAGGCTCCAGGGAGCCCGCATAGGACGGCTGAGGAATCGATCAGCGTGGGCGTCATTAACGAAGCGTTCTTCTTGACCGTCCCAATGCAACGGACGCCGCACCTCGATTCCAATATTGGCTAAATGACACAGTGTCGTGGAAAGATGGCCGATTTCCGCGGGCGCATTCTGCCGCTTACCCTGCCGAATGGCATCGATGAAGTTTTCGAAGTGATCGAGATCGGACTCACTCTGCAACAGCGAAAATTCAGGATCATCCTTCGGCCAAACCATCTGAGTAAGATGCGGCGGATTGGATGTAATGCTGTTCCGCGTGGCTGCCACCCAACCCTCGTCGCCAACGACAACAATGAATCCAAGCTTACCCGGGATTTCCGGTCGATTAGTCGATGCAAATATCAATTTTTTCCGGTCGGCATAGGTAAACTCGCTATACCACTCCCAAACGGTTTCACATGCCCCTTCTTCAGGAAAAGTGCCTTTTGCCTCAATCGTTCTGGGCGCTTCATTATCTTTGCCTAATATCCACTGGGCGCTATCGATGTTATGAGCACCCCAGGTGGTTATCCAACCGCCCGAAAAGTTTCTTATAAAATACCACCCTGCAGGTACCTCGGTTCTGGCAAGACCCTCCACATACGGGGTTACCGGTGCAGGACCTGTGAAAAAATTGTAGTCCAACCCTTGAGGTGGACTCATAGGCGTGGGATCGCCTCCTTGACATTTAAATATATTAGCTGTCGAGTAAACTTTATTCACCTCGCCGATAAACCCGTGTCTGGCCAGATAGGTAGCCCGTTGAAAGTAGCGATTGGATCGTTGTTGGGTTCCATGCTGAAGCTTAACCCCGTTGCGCTTTACCGCTTCGACAATGGCTCGCCCTTCTTCAACGGTATAGGAAAAGGGCTTCTCAAGATAAACATGTTTGCCGCGATTGGCCGCCTCAGTCGCCGCCAACGCGTGCCAGTGATCAGGAACGACAACAGACACGATGTCCAATTCCGGATCGGCAATCATGTCCCGGTAGTCATGATAGGTCTTGCAGTGAGAATCGCCGTTCAAGCTGTCGACCAACTGCTTGCGTTCCGCAGCCCTTTTAGGCCAGACATCGCAAACCGCCACCACGCGTACACCCGGAATGCGGGAAAACATTTGCACATGTGCAGTAGAGCGGGAACCTGCTCCAACGATTCCCACATGGAGGGTATTCGATGGCGACAAATCCCCGAACAATCGGGAAGGTAAAATCATGGGCGCCACCGCAAGCCCTCCATATTGGAGAAAACGACGACGGGGAATCGGACGCGAAGAATTCGAGATTTTCATGATAAAATGTTTATAGAATCCATCTGATAAATAAAATCCGCGCTGCCGGGAGTCCTTCGCATCATCGCTCCTGCGCAGACAATTTCGACGAACTGCCCGGGATGCCGGATAAGCTGCCAGGGTTTAGAATATGATCGTTCGATTCACGCATTTTTCCCAGAAGCTCTTTATCGAGTTGCCTGCTGACAACCGAGTTTACCAGGTATGCGCTTTGAGAAACCAGCCGGTCCATGTGGGGCGTTATGGCCTGCTTATTGCCTGAAGCGCCCCCCAGCGCCCACGGCGCCTGATCGTCAGCGCAGATGAATGGAATGTTAGGTCTGTCCCGTTTATTGTTTGTGAACTTCGAGTCGTCTGCGGGTTGTGCGTCAATTATAGAATGCGACAATCCCAGAAAAATCGTTGGTCCTATTACTCGTGTTTTGTGTAGGTATAATTTAAATACAGCAATTGTATTGCTCTTGCTTCCTATTGTTTTTTGTGTGGGCATATTAAAAAAAAATGAATGAAAGTATTTGATTAACGAATACGCCTTGAGAATCATCGGGATGCTTTTTCTTTTCGGTCAAGCGGCTGAGAAAAACCAAAGAAGAAAATCTATAGCTTCATACTCTGGATTAAGCTCGTACTGGCAGCCTGGGCTTCTCCCGCAACCTCCACGTCTTGCAAGAAGGGTTTCAGTATTTCCAGGCTAGCTGGAACAAATGTGCGGCCGACAAGGGAAATAAATTTCCGCTTTTCGGCCTGGCTGCTGACCAAAGGCTGAGCCTGTTTCAACCAAACAAGCCGCTCATCCATATCCTCACTTGTTGCGATCAAGGTTAGGATGGAGTTCAACGCAACTATCTGATCGTCTGAATTCTCAGTGAGTGGAAATAATGCGTCGACAGGGGCAGGATTCGGCCACCGTGCAAGCCAACTAATGGTGTTCTTCACGGTTTCCGGGTCACTCGATTTAAGATCCTTTAAAATAATCCGTAACGCCGGGTCGTAACCCATATCGATTAGAATGCGGATCCAGGATTCCCTCTGCTTCAAAACAGAAGTCGAGTTGAGTTCGGCCAGGATCTGGTCTCCAGCTGCTTCATTTGGGTGGCTCCTCCTACACGCGTTTACCAAAGCACTAAGAGCAAGACTGCCAGTCTTTTTTTCGGTTGCCTTGAACAAGGCGATAAGTTCTGGCACCTGAGCCAGTCCAACCATGGGACGCATAGCACGGAATGCCGCAGCTCTAATCTCCGAATCTCTGTCGTTTGCCTGTTCCAGCAATGCTCCTATCCCTTCTTTGGCATGCCTGTCTCCCAACAAAGAAATCAAGCTGAGGCGTTGGGTTACATCCTTCTCGGTCTTCAAATTGGCAACAATGCTATGGTTAATGCCTTTCCCTTGCATCTGTACCAGGGCATCCATCACTTCTTCTTTTTCAATTAACGGAATGAGAGCGGTGGCCGATTCTATTCCACCGAGTTGGCCCAGAGCATTAATAAGAGCAAGTGCCAACTCCCCGTTTGCACCGCTTAATTTGGCGATGAGAACGTTTACCGTATCAAGATTGGGACGGTCTCGAAGCGCATAAACCACCAAAACGGGGTCCACTCCATTCGAAGCATTAAGCTCTTTATGGAGAGCTTCGGTAAGCCCTTCCCCATGGAAACTCCGTAGGGAGAGGAAAGCAATATCCCGCACATCCTTTTCTTTCGATCGAAGGTGCTTTAGAAGAAAGGACAGTGAACGCTTGGATAGAATCGCTCCACGAACAGCTGCCAGGTAACTGTGCCTGGGGAAATCGGCTTTGAGGATCGCGTCATAGATTTTCGAATCTCCTCGAGCTTCTGCTGCGAACAGAGAAGCCGCTGCAGCTGAGGCACGCACCTTCGCAGATGAATCCTTTAAATAGCCCAACACGATGGTTTGTGTTTTCCTTCCCATTCTTCCGAGAGATCGAAGAGCTGCATCGGAGATCTGGTTATCCGCATGACCAACAAACGTTGTCAGATCTTTGGCTGCACCCGTTGCGCCCAAGGTTCCCAAAGATTCAATGACCCCTATCAATTGTGGACCGTCGCAAGTTTTAAGTGCCGACCTTAAAGCAGCGATACTTTGCAGACCCGGAATGCGTTCGAGTGCAGCGCGGGCATATACATTCAAAACAGGATCATTTAGCACCGAGGCCAGAACCGGCACCGCACTTTCGTCACCGTATTCACCCAACCGCTGACAGGCACGGGCTTTCTCCTCTACAGAGGCGTGACGACCCTCCAAAGCATGAACCCATTGCTTAGCGACCTCACCGTATGCGGAGAGGGAAAAGCTTAAAAGAGTAGTGAGTATTATAAAAGTTTTCATGGGTAATTTGGTGAGAGCTGCATTCTAAACGTGGAAAGACCACGGGGCTCTGGTCGCCCGATGGATCCTTCGGTTGGCCGCGTCATCATTCACGAATCGTTCCTTCACCGGATCAAAAGTGAGTTTGCGTCCGAGTTCCCAGGAAAGCTCTGCGGCAAAGCAGGCAATATGAGAACGCCTCATCACATGTTGATTGCAGACCGTCAGGGAACGCGACTTTACACAATCAAAGAAATTGCGCCCGTGCCCTTTGGCACTCGTGCCGGGTGGGGCAAACTCTCGTTGCAAGATTTTCTTTACAGGTCCGGTCAACACGATTTCACCATTGTCGCCGGTTTCTACCGTACCCTCTTCACCTTCATAACGCACCGGGCATGTTCCGGTAGAGGTGGTGTAATGTGGTGCACGATCCCCAAACGGTGTCGGTAGGAAATCACAAACCAGACGCACCCCGTTCTCATACATGGCATAAATACCATTTTCGTCCGCCTCGTAAGTAATGGGAACCGTGTCATCTGAGTGGTTGGCCCATTGACAAAGGTCCACGGTATGTGCACCCCAGTCAGGAAAGTTAGCCGCGCCTTCAAAATCATAATGTCCACGCCAGCGCCCGGCCACATATTCACTGTTGTATGGTCGCCACGGGCTAGGTCCCAACCAACGATCCCAATCGACTTCATCAATGTGTGGCTCAGGTTCGGCAGGCAGCCAATCATAGGTCCTGCTTGGTGTATAGACAGAGGCGTGAAGCGTATGCAATTTACCAAGCTTCCCACTTTGGGCGATATCAGCGGCATATTGGAAATTCGCCAAACTCCGTCGCTGGGTGCCTGCTTGGAAAACACGTCCATATCTGTCAGCTGTATCTGACAACGCCTGTACTTCGGCAATCGTCATTCCGCAGGGCTTCTCACTATAAACATCTTTGCCCGCTCGCATAGCCAAAATGGATGCAAGCGCGTGCCAATGGTCACCCGTCGCGATAAGTACTGCATCGATATCGGGCCGCTCATACACTTCGAACATATCGCGTACCATCGTGCAGTCCTTATTTCCGTAATGGGCATCGACCATTTCCTTGACGAGTTCGCGCCTGGTACGTTGGACATCGCAGATGGTAACAAACTGCACATCCTGCTCGGGTAACATCACACTCAGATCGAAGCGACCCCGTCTCCCAATTCCAACTCCCGCCAACACGATCCGATTACTGGGAGCCACATGGCCGTCCCTCCCCAATGCCCGTGCAGGGATTAATTGGGGAAACGCCACAGCACCGGCGGCCACAATCCATTGTTTAAGAAATCGTCGCCTCGAGACGGTCGAAGTAGAAGAAGAATTCGAGCATTTCATGATAAATTATTACTTAAGTTAGATTATTGGGGTTCAATTGATTCGCCATTGATAAAAAATTATTTGGATATTTTAACGGAGTTCGAGGGATGTACTTTAATAGTAATTTAATAACGAATAGGCAAGATGTTTTCTAAAAATCATTTCGATTGATCGAACGGAGAAACCAATTGCGCATTCAGTTCCTCCTCATTCATACCACTCAATACAACCTTGGGGTTGTGGGTTAACACAGGATTTCGATAGCGTACCGTCTGGGGTTCCCCACTGTGGATCTGAAAAGCTATCTTGCCGCTGCGTTCTCCTCCGGGATCCTTGATCCCAGTGCAGAGTGTGCCGTTGACCGCTGTCCAGATCCGGTCACCAACAGCGAGGATCTCATAGCGGTTCCAATCCTCCGGCTTCACAACCTCGGCGCCATGGTCATTCCAATCCAGCTTACCACGACCGTGCTCATGGTAGAGCTTGCCCCACAGATTGCCGAATAAGGATACGTTGCCGGCGTCGGCCTGGTAGCCGAGAGCCTGGCCGCGTTCGTCAATTGGCTTCGAGCGAAACTGGATTCCTGCGTTACGATTGCCGGGGGTAAGCTTCACATCCACGCTGAAATGAAAATCCTCCACCGGTACATCCGACCAGAGGAATTCGTTCTTCGGTATTTTCTCGACCGAGTGTCCGACGATTGCCCCATCCTCCACCGACCAGTAAGCATCGTTGCCAGACCATCTGGTCAGATTTTTGCCATTGAAAATCGCAGGGGTCTTTTCGGGCTGTGTGTCCTCTAACCACTGGTTCAAGGTTTTGAGCATACTCTGCACCCGCATGGGTTCTTGGGCAGCAAGATTCTTTGCTTCCCCGACATCGTTTTCCAAATTGTAGAGTTCCGCGTTAGCCTGGTCACCAAGCTCATGAACCAACTTCCAGCCGTCTTGGAGAATGGCGGTGCTGGGGAGGCTGGCGCTTCTCTGGTGCGGTTTTCTCCAAGCTAAGAACGGGCGTTTCAAAGAATTGGTTTGGCCATTTATCAATGGTACCAGTGACAGGCCATCTGTATGCTGTTCAGGCATAGTCTCCAACCCAGCTAACTCTAAAAGCGTGGGATAGATATCCATAGTTATGACCGGCACAGTAGACGACATGGGAGAAATAGTCCCAGCCCAGGTAATGATGGTTGGTACGCGGATGCCACCTTCGTAATTCCAGCCCTTGCCGGTCCGCAGAGGTAAATTACTGGTTGGAGCAGGATCACTTCCTGCAATTCGGTTGCTCTCTCCTCCGTTGTCAGAGGTAAAGATGATAATGGTGTCATCCAGGATACCGAGTTCCTCCAAAGTTGCGACTACTCGTCCGACATTGGTATCGAGACTCTCCACCATGCCCGCATAGGTCGTGTCGCCCTGTCTTCCTCGGGTTTCGCTCTCACCTTTTTCCGGCAGTAGATTCAGAGCGTTGTCTCCGTAGACACGTTGGTGCTTGGCGTCGTATTTGGCGACCAATTTCTCCGGGGCTTCGATGGGCGTATGGACGGCGTAATGACCCAGTATGAAAAAGAACGGTTTATCCCCCTGCTTCACCGTCTCTTTCAGGAAACCGATCGCCTTGGTGGTCAAAACGTCCGTCAGGTAATTGTCTTCCTGGCCGTCTTCCAGATCTGGCACATCACCGGTCTCGAACCCCTTACCCCGTTTATAAGGAAAAAAATAACTGCCAGGATAACCGTGTTCAGCCGACGCCATATGCCAATCGAATCCCTGCTGTTTTGGCATAGCGTGCTCCAGGGGGCCAAGGTGCCATTTGCCGATGTAACCGGTGCGGTAACCGGCCTGTTGAAAAGCCTCTCCGAGGGTTGTCTCCGAAGCCGGGATTGCAGTGGAGGCGCTGTTCGGTCCGTGGGCATTGTCGGGGTTGAGCCAGTCGGTAAATCCGACGCGCTGCGGGTATTTCCCGGTCATGAGAGCGGCCCGGGTAGGTGAGCAAACGTTGCATGCGCTGTAGGCGTTGCGGAAGACCGCGCCCTGCTTGGCAAGGTCGTCGATGTGCGGGGTCTCGTAGAAGGACGATCCGTAGCAACTGAGATCGGTCCACCCCAGATCGTCGGTAAAGATGACAACGATATTGGGCTTTTTACCTTTCGTTTTTGTGCAAGAAAATGTCCCGGCAATCGCCAGAAATACCACTGACAAAACAGCAATTGTGGAAAATCTTTTTCTGTTCATATTATTTACTTCATCCCTTCTTGTTGATATTAGGTGGCCAGGTCATACAAAGCGTTCCTACTGTCATAAGGAGCGAAGCTAAAATAAATTGGCTCGTAAGCAAGTTTGATATACTTCCTGAATCCGTGAGCTAAATAATTCAGAAAAAGCGTTACCTGTTGAGTGGCAGGGGCTAAGGTAGCCCTGAAAGAAAAAACAACCACCACCCAACAGATTAACTCGATGAAGCGATTCAAAGTAAAAAAAGGCAAGGGAGAACTGAACAGCACGGGCGGCAATTATTTGTGTGGATTGCTCTTGGAAGGGCACGCGAAACAAAGTCTGCCTGAAAACTTTCACCCCCGGCGCAGTGACGCGATTAGCGACCAGAGCGTGTTGCTCACCATGATCGGTTTGCTCAGCAACGGGCGCAGCGATTTTAACGACGTAGATTTATATCGGGGCGATCGTGTTTTCGCCAATGCTTACGGGATTGAGCGTTTGCCTTCTGAGGCGGTCTTACGTCAACGGCTCGACGAAGTTGCCGCCGTTGCGCAGTCATGCGGCTTTGCGCGAATTGAACACGCGCCTGCTTGGCAAATGTGAGTTCGGCACGGTCAAAGCCGGCCACTTGAAACTGGTGCCGGTGGATATCGACGTCAGTCCTCTGGACAATTCCGGTTCGTCCAAACAGGGCGTTTCGTTCACCTACAAGAAGCACGACGGCTATGCGCCAATCTTTGCCTATCTGGGCAGCGAAGGGCACATGCTGGACTGCGAGTTACGGCCCGGAAGCCAGCATTGCCAGAGCGGCACACCGGAGTTTATTGGCGCTTGTGTCGAAACTCTGGATACGCTGGGCTTGAGCGGGCGCTGCCTGTTGCGGCTGGACAGCGGCAACGACGCGGCGGTAAACTTCGATCACTTCGGCAAAAACTTCTTCATCGTCAAACGCAACCTGCGCAAGGAGTGCCGCGAGCAATGGCTGGCGACCGCGCGGCGTGTCGGCACCAAGTGCGAAAGCCGCGATGGCAAAAACATTTACATCGGTTACGTCGATCATCTGCGCCCCGGCGGGGACCCCTCCAGAGCCTGCGTGCCGGTGGTCTTCGAAGTGATCGAACGGCTCACCGACCGTGACGGCAACTACCTGCTTGTTCCCGAGATTGAAGTAAATACCTATTGGACCAATCTGCCTTGCCAGGCACAGGAAGTGATCGGGCTGTATCATGATCACGGCACCAGTGAACAGTTCCACAGTGAACTGAAAAGCGATCTGGATATCGAGCGTCTGCCTTCAGGCAAACTCTGCGTAAACAAGATCATTCTTCTGTGTGGCATGCTCGCCTTCAACCTCCTGCGGGGACTCGGACAGGAAGTGATCCGCCGCGCCGCGCTCGCCCCACAGAAGATTACAGTCAGTCGCTGGCGTCTCAAAACCGTTCTGCAAAACATCATTTATTGCGCCGTGCGCATCGTACGTCACGCCGGGCGTATCGAATTACATTATGGGAAACGCTGTCCCTGGTTCGACATAATCGCCGATATTGCCCGATCCAGGGCCTAGCAATCGCGCCGGGCCTATCACAATAGTCGATCCGCACAATGCCGGAGAATTGCCCGTCGGCTCACATCGAAATTATCGCCTGTTTACGCAGGTTTGAATGCCTTGTGACGAGCAGGAAACACAAACATCCAGAAAGCGAGCTCCTAGATCTCCGGTGGTACCAAATAATACCCTTTACCTCCGATCAAATCCTTGTTTTGATTTTATCTCACGGATTCAGGTTTACATTTAACTCGTAACGATATTATGCTCGAAAAAATCAAAAGCCTACCCTTCGCACAAATCTTGTGCTTTGTCGTGTTAACCCCAACTCTGGTTCTGACCGCTCAGGAAGATGATGATGAGGAGGCCATCTTCGATCTCTCTCCTTTCACTGTTCAGGAGGATGAGGCTGTAGGTTACCAGGCTTTGTCGACCTTGGCAGGAACTCGTATTAAAACCCCGTTGCGGGACGTTGGGGCCGCCATCTCGGTCTTTACGCCCGAGTTTCTGGAAGATACTGGAGCCACCGATGCTTCCACTGTTCTTTCTTACGGTCTCAATACCGAGGTCAGTGGTGAGCAGGGCAACTTTGCCGGAGGGGAGGACACCAACTTTGGACCATCAACGGATGCGCAACGCGCAAACCCACAGAACAACGCGCAGCGGATTCGTGGGCTAGCTGCCGCTTCAATTACCCGGGGATTCTTCCTGACGGATATCCCTTTTGATTCTTATAACACTACGCGAATTACTATTAACCGTGGACCCAATTCGCTCCTATTTGGTGTGGGAAGCCCTGGGGGAATTATCAACAACACTGTTAAGGCAGCTACTTTAGGAGATACATTTGGGGAAATCGGAGTCCGCTTTGGTGAGAATGGTTCCAACCGGCAAACCCTGGATTATAATTACGTGCTTATAGAGGATGTTCTGGCGCTAAGAATCGCGGCGATGAATGAGCACCTGAATTTCCATCAAGAACCCGCTTTTGAGGAGGATTCAAGGATCCACCTTGCAGCCGAATTGAAACTTTTTACCAACGAAGATTCTGATTTCTTTGGCCCCACCATTCTTAGAATGAATTTTGAGGATGGCTCGATCGAAGGAACTCCCGTCAACGTAATACCTCCACGGGACGGATACAGTTCTTGGTTTGCACCAGAAACCACCCGGAATATTGAACAGTTTACCGGCGTAACCTTGCCGGGATACATTGATAACACAAGCGATGAAAGGGGACTGTTTACTCCTAAAACTATTATTGACACCCTTCCCGGCCCACCCCGTAACCAACACGGTTTTCCCAATACCAATGGGCCCTGGGTGAATATCGCAATTACCTGGAATGACATCAATAATCCCGTTCCTTCGGTAGGCCTGCCTGGACGGCCGGAAGTGCAAGGTGTTCTGGGTCGGGTGAACTGGAATAGGGTACCTGCACCTCGCGGGCAGTTCAATACATACCAATCAACGACCATCTTTAGAGATGGTTTCACACCAGGATTCACTCAGCCGGTGATTATGGACACCAATGTGATCGATAACAGGAAACTCCTTCTAGAGGGTACGACGGAATTCGCCTCCCATGAGTGGGATGCCACCAATATCGCCCTGGAACAGGAGCTGTTTAATGGCAAAGGTGGCATAGAGCTGGTATATGACCAGCAGGATTACAATAACTTTGAAATATTTCACTGGGATGAGGAAGTGCGAATCGATGTCGCTTCGCACCTTAGCAACGACCAGCCAAATCCTAATGCGGGCCGGGCCTTGATCTACTCCAGAAATCACTCACCAGTGGATAGGACCACAACCAGAGAGGCTTACCGTGCCACCGCGTTCTATGAACTCGATTTCACGGAGAACGACGGTTGGACCAGTTGGCTGGGCAGGCACATCCTAACCGGTTTGTGGAACGAGCAAACCATAGATAATCTCCAATTGAACCAACGCTACGTTTGGGACGGTGTGGATACGCCTCGAACCGCAGCGGATATTTTCACCGGTAACGATGCCGGAGGCCGACGCAGTGTCTATATGATGTCCTACATCTCGGGTGATTTGCGAGGCTCAGAGTTCCAGTCCGCGGGTGATCTGAGATTGACCCAGCATATCAACGCAGTCAGGCCGCAGGAAGGAGATCGTTACTTTTTTTCCTGGAACGACCATCCGACACCGGAGGTAAACCCAGCCGGAGTTCCGGAAGGATCAACGCTTGAAACCTATGTGCCAGGCACTGGTGATCCATCATTTTATAATACATTCACTTCAAGACTTACGCTCGGCGGTGCTCGCAGAAACGAACAGGTTATTGAGTCTACAGCCCTGGCTTGGCAGGGCAAATGGTGGAATGACAATATCATCGGACTGATCGGATGGAGAACGGATGAATCCATTAATACTGGACAAGCCAGTCGTGGTCGTTTGCCGGAGGGAGCGGCGGATCCCCTGCAGACTCAATTGGCGGATACCGCTGAACCCGCTATTGAAGGAAGTACACGAACCAACAGCGTGGTAGTTCACATACCCGATGAGCTCATAGATTTGGGTAGCACCAATGTCAGTTTTCACTGGAACGAATCGGAAAACTTTTCTCCAGAAGCTACCCGCCGTAATATTAGATATGAAGTACTCCCAGATCCAGCGGGCGCTACAGAAGAGTACGGAATTGGGTTCGAGTTTGGAGATGGCGCTATTTCCCTGCGCATTAGCAAGTTTGAAGCGTCTAGCGACAACGACGATGCCGACTTGACCGGAGCTGCGAGTGGAATTCTCAGGCCACATGGCGCCGGTCGTTGGGGTTTGCCCGAAGGGGAGGGAGTTCCATTTGAGGAAATTATTGCTCAAGCGACTGATCCGGCTCGCTTTCCCGATGCAGGCACGTTCAATTCGTATGATGAGCTGTATCAAGCCATCAGGTCCTATTTGCCACAGGACATTGAATCTCAGCTCAATGCACGTTACGAACCTCCCATTCCAGCCCCACTAGCTACCTTCTTCGTCGATGCACCCATCGGCTTGACCGCCACCCGGTCTTTTACTTCAGAGGGTTACGAAGCCGAATTGATCGGTAACCCCGCAAGAAACTGGCGTATATCACTCAATATAGGTCAACAGGAAACAGTAACTGCTAATACGGCGCCGGTTTTGTCTGAAGTGGCAGATGAAGTGGTTGCAGGGATGATGAGAGTAGGTATTTGGGGGCTACAAGATGCCCCTGACAATGACTCCCCCACAACCTTTGGACAGCGGTTAAATGAGGGCACGCTAATTCCAATCGCTACTCAGAAGGCAAAAGATGGAACCGTTTCCCTGGAACAACGGGAATGGCGTGTCAACGCAGCCACCAACTACGACTTTATTGAAGGTCCGTTAAAAGGCTTCGGCGTTGGCGGTGCAATGCGTTACCAGTCGAAGCCAGCGGTTGGTTATGTGAGGAGTCCTGATGAGAATGGGGTTGTGCTTCCGCTTCTGGATCAACCATTCTTTGGTCCTGCTGAAACGGATTTCGACCTCTGGGCGAGTTACACCCGGCCCATCACGGATAAAATCGACTGGAAAATTCAGTTGAACATCCGGAATGCATTTGGAGACGACGACTACATCCCGGTTATAATCAATCCGGATGGCAGAGTAGCGGTGGTCCGTAACCCGAATCCTACGGATATTTACGTGACCAATACGTTTAAGTTCTAAGCGATTACGTTTTAGCTATTAAAAGATTTGCCGGCCTGCTCTTTGGAGTAGGCCGGATTTTTTTGTGGGTGGAGGATTTTAGATTTTAAAGTTGTAGCCATGGTCGAAAGACCATAGATTTCTTTAATCGTTAGCGCTCGAATTGATCGATGGTATTATCGTCATTGGTGCAATTCAGTTTTGTAGGAAGGTAGCTTGCTGCCGATTTGTTATTTCCTGGATTGTCCCATTCGGGAGCAAGCTCCCCTCCTACATTTCTCAAACTTATTTTTAAATTACTTCCCCTTAGCCTCCATCTCCTCCCGCCTCAATTGATAAAATTTAGCGGAGGTAAAATCCTTTTGCCCGACATAGTAATTTACCAAAGTAGCAAATGCTGCGTCACTGTGGTCGTTTGACTTGAGATAAAGCTCATCGAATATTCGAACCGTGGCCTGCATATCGGCTTCTATTAAAAGTTTGTCGGACAGTTGCCGTAGATGAAAGGCATCGGGGCTTATCGTAAACGCTTGGGTCAATTCTGTTTCAGCTGCAGAATACTTTTTAGCCTGCAATAACACATAACCATATCCAAAACGATAAGCTGAATCACCCGGCTGGATTTTAGTGAGCCATAGACAGACGGCCTCCGCTTCATTCAAACGCCCGAGGTGAGCCAAGGCAGAAGCATAGTCGATCTGCGCTTGAAAGTAGTAGGGACTAAGCTCGATCGCTTTACGAAAATAAGGAAGCGACTCTTCCACGCGATTGGATCTCGAATAGACATAAGCCAACTGTGTATAAACTTCGTAGCTCAAGGGTAAGAGCTCTTGCGCCTTCTCAATAGGCACGAGTGCCTCATCAAAGCGATTCAACGAAAAATATAGCTCTCCAATAAGTTGGAGTAAATACGGGTCTTCAGGACGTTTATTCAACGCTTGTGCATAACTATTCAGCGCTTCTTGACCTCCATCTGCGTCTACTGCCGTGATTAGGCGAATGGATTCCCGCCTCAAAGATTGAAACCGCTCATCATGACCGGGTTGGTCAATAAAAGGAGGGCGATCTATCAAGGGAATAATCCCATCGAGTTGTTGGATTTTACTCCAATCATTTAAGGCCAATCGAGAAGCACAGGTCTCCATCCTCGGAACTGAAACTCTATCCTGGGACACTTTTCCCACAATGGATTCGGAGAGTTGGTTGAAAATTATAGAGGCAAGTTTGTAGGCACCCCCAAACGTGAAATGCACATGCTCAAAGAATTCGTCATATCCCGCAACCGGCGATACGGAATCCGCACTTCCTCCAAAGGCGTTTTCTGCGTCAACCAAAACAACTCCTTTCTCCGAATACTTTTTTGCGGCGTCACGGAGGGCCTGATTGAGCGCAGTATCTGCTCGAAAGCGTAATTCATCTAAATTACGGGCCTTGATAAAACTCAATCGAGAATCCTTAGTTTTCCCAAGCCCCATGAGTGCCCTACCCTTTTCATAAGCGAGTTGCGCATGAGAGTCATCTAAAGACTCGCATTCTTCAATGAGAGTCAGTGCCTCGGTATAACGCTTAGCCTCAATCAATGCTTGTGCCTCCTCAAAGAGGGATGCCCATTCCTTCGATTCGGAATCGGAGAACCCTTCCGCGTGACCCGAAGCAAAGGGCGGAGATTCTTTTAGATTGGACGCAACGGTACTGACAATGACTTCGGCGCCGGCTTCGATTCCAAGCTCAATGATATCTTCCACATTGGAACCCAAGTGGGCATACACATTCCTCAGTCGCCTATCACCAGCCGGAACAATTTTATCCACAAAAATATCCATTCCGGTCCATTGATCAGGTTTATCTTCATCACTTCCTACCCCACGAAGGACATTAGTTAACAGTTGTCCTGTTTTGGTGCCCTTCAACCATAGGCTGGCACGGATGATTGAACGATTGGATTGAAAGCCGGAAATAACCGAACCCGGGCCGTAAGGTCCGACGACCTCATTATTGCCCATATAGATGATAAACAAGTCAGGCTCCAACTTGGCACATTCCCTCGCGATGGGTAACACAACATGGGAGTTGATGGCCGTCATTGCGACATTGTATACCTCGAATTTCTGCCCCGGATAGGCCTCCTCAAGCATGACATCCAAAATGCGCGAAAAACTGTAGGCCGTATGAGGGACTCCTTTGGCTGCAGAACCTCCCAGCACAAAGATGCGCTTCGTATCGGTTGGCTTTTCCCGAGGAATGGAAACAGGTTCCGGGGTTCGAGCAATCTTGGGATCGAAAAACCGCCAGGTATATTTTGAATTGATTCCTAGGGTACCGTTATCTTGAGGAAGGAACAGAGTGGAAGGATAGCCAAATCCGGCCAGTCGGAGACCTCCTTCCAACAGGATCAAAATCGTGAGAGGCGCACCCATCATTAAAATGAATCGAAGGATCCATGTCTTGGTCTTGGAAATGGGTTTCATTCGATGAGGTGTGCTAGCGACTTACTTAGCACAGGCGTTGGTTTGGAAAAATGCTATGACGTGAGTATCTTGGTGTAGGAGTGGAGCTTGCTCCCGATTAGATCAATCAAGGAGATGCCGATTCGGGAGCAAGCTCCCTTCCTACAGGAGTTTCAAGCACATTATAATTCTGTACTCATATTTCTGTTTCAAAGAAAAAAGACAAAATCATGAGTAACAGAATCATAGCTTCCGGCTTGGAAAATAGGGAAATCATTGTAAGAATTTAACAGGAGGTAATCAGCCGTCGCCCACAGGCTATGGCACGGCAGAGCTGTCGCCCGAAAGTCTCGGTACGCCGTAAACCGCCGTTTCCACGTTGGCTCGCACGGCGAGGGCGCCGTTTTAGAATCCAGACCAAGAGCAAGATTAAGACAAAGAATTCGGAAAAAAATGATTCTGTACCCATTATTCTGTAATAAATACAAAGAGACAAAATCATGTGTAACAGAATCATAGGGTATTAAAAAATTAACATCGATCCCTGCGGTCACTAGATCCGCCACAGGCGGAACAGGATAGAACTTCGTTCTAACAGGATTTTCCTGAAATACATTTTTACAGAAGGAAACGGAGGAAACAGAGTATTCATAGAGTATCTTCTCCGTTTCCTCCGTTACCTCCTGTTCCAAATATAAACTCAACCAGGTTCAGATAGGTAAGACGGCTTCGCCGTAAACCGCCGTTTCCACGTTGTCACCCGGCGGGGGCGCTGTTTTAGATTTCAGACAAAAAGAAGGTTAACCTGAATCCGTGGGCTAATTAATTCAGAAAAAGCGTTACCTGTTGAGTGGCAGGGGCTAAGGTAGCCCTGAAACAAAAAACAACCACCACCCAACAGGTTAACCAAATGAAGCGATTCAAAGTAAAAAAAGGCAAGGGAGAACTGAACAGCACGGGCGGCAATTATTTGTGTGGATTGCTCTTGGAAGGGCACGCGAAACAAAGTCTGCCAGAAAACTTTCACCCCCGGCGCAGTGACGCGATTAGCGACCAGAGCGTGTTGCTCACCATGATCGGTTTGCTCAGCAACGGGCGCAGCGATTTTAACGACGTAGATTTATATCGGGGCGATCGTGTTTTCGCCAATGCTTACGGGATTGAGCGTTTGCCTTCTGAGGCGGTCTTACGTCAACGGCTCGACGAGTTGCCGCCGTTGCGCAGTCATGCGGCTTTGCGCGAATTGAACACGCGCCTGCTTGGCAAATGTGAGTTCGGCACGGTCAAAGCCGGCCACTTGAAACTGGTGCCGGTGGATATCGACGTCAGTCCTCTGGACAATTCCGGTTCGTCCAAACAGGGCGTTTCGTTCACCTACAAGAAGCACGACGGCTATGCGCCAATCTTTGCCTATCTGGGCAGCGAAGGGCACATGCTGGACTGCGAGTTACGGCCCGGAAGCCAGCATTGCCAGAGCGGCACACCGGAGTTTATTGGCGCTTGTGTCGAAACTCTGGATACGCTGGGCTTGAGCGGGCGCTGCCTGTTGCGGCTGGACAGCGGCAACGACGCGGCGGTAAACTTCGATCACTTCGGCAAAAACTTCTTCATCGTCAAACGCAACCTGCGCAAGGAGTGCCGCGAGCAATGGCTGGCGACCGCGTGGCGTGTCGGCACCAAGTGCGAAAGCCGCGATGGCAAAAACATTTACATCGGTTACGTCGATCATCTGCGCCCCGGCGGGGACCCCTCCAGAGCCTGCGTGTCAGTGGTCTTCGAAGTGATCGAACGGCTCACCGACCGTGACGGCAACTACCTGCTTGTTCCCGAGATTGAAGTAAATACCTATTGGACCAATCTGCCTTGCCAGGCACAGGAAGTGATCGGGCTGTATCATGATCACGGCACCAGTGAACAGTTCCACAGTGAACTGAAAAGCGATCTGGATATCGAGCGTCTGCCTTCAGGCAAACTCTGCGTAAACAAGATCATTCTTCTGTGTGGCATGCTCGCCTTCAACCTCCTGCGGGGACTCGGACAGGAAGTGATCCGCCGCGCCGCGCTCGCCCCACAGAAGATTACAGTCAGTCGCTGGCGTCTCAAAACCGTTCTGCAAAACATCATTTATTGCGCCGTGCGCATCGTACGTCACGCCGGGCGTATCGAATTACATTATGGGAAACGCTGTCCCTGGTTCGACATAATCGCCGATATTGCCCGATCCAGGGCCTAGCAATCGCGCCGGGCCTATCACAATAGTCGATCCGCACAATGCCGGAGAATTGCCCGTCGGCTCACATCGAAATTATCGCCTGTTTACGCAGGTTTGAATGCCTTGTGACGAGCAGGAAACACAAACATCCAGAAAGCGAGCTCCTAGATCTCCGGTGGTACCAAATAATACCCTTTACCTCCGATCAAATCCTTGTTTTGATTTTATCTCACGGATTCAGGAACTAATAGAAGAAAAAGGAGTTAACCTCGGATGTTTAAAAAATCATCTACTGCACTCCGGGTTTAGAAAAAAGGGGTCTACCGAGGCACGTAGTGACGACACCTCAACGACGCGAAAAGAGACTTCATATTTACCTTGACTATTCGCTATTCGCGAATAGCGAATACAGTCTAGTGGCACTCAAACCCCAGGATATCGTTGTACTTTGCAAACTACTCATCACAGATGAGAAGGAGCTTCCCTATGCCAGGATGGCTGAAGAGCTAGGAATGAGTGCATCCGAGACACATGCTGCGATCAGGAGGCTACAGGAAGGGCGGCTGGTAACCCCAAGTGGACGGAATGTCCAACATCAGGCTTTGCGGGATTTCCTGAAATACGGCATCAGCCATGTGTTTCCTGCCAGAGAATTAGAGCCATCTCGAGGCATACCGACTGCCTGGGCGGCTCCGGTGTTCGAGGGAGCATTTAACACAAGTAACGAACCACCCCCAGTTTGGGCACATCCCGAAGGAACAGTGCGTGGCCCCAGCGTAAGGCCTCTGTATAAATCAGGACCCGATGCCGCGTTGAAGGACCAAGACCTTTATGATTACCTGGCCTTGATAGATGCGGTTAGGCTAGGACGGGCCAGGGAACGCAAATTCGCGCTCGAGAAATTGGAAGCGTTGATCTCAGACAATGGCTGAAGTTCCGACAGCTGCCCTTAAAGCAATATCAAGAGAGTTGGATGCCCTTGGTATCTCTTACGTGTTTACCGGCGGGTCGATCGTTGCCTTGTTACTGGATGAACCGGAGGCCACGGTTATGCGTCCCACTGATGATATCGATATCATCGTGGAAATCTTGACGCACAAAGATTATTCAAAATTTGAAGAACAATTGCGTGATCTAGGATTTGAACACGACATACGGGAAGGAGCACCTAAATGTCGATGGATCTATCGAAATCTTACAGTCGACACTATGCCGGTAAAGGGAGCATTTCTTGGGTTGAATACGATTTGGTTCGATCATGCCTTATCCAATCCGACGAACATCATTGTGGACGGCCAAACTCTTAGCGTTATTTCGCCAATCTCTTTCATCGCCACCAAATTGGCCGCTTTTTCAGATCGTGGCAAAAACGACTTTTTTGGAAGCCATGACCTTGAGGATATTCTGACAGTAATTGACGGTCGGGAAACCATCCTTGAAGAAATTGAAAACGCGCCTTCAGATCTCCGTAATTATATTATCGATACACTAAAAAGCTTCTTTGCAAATTCACAATTTCAAGAGGCACTACCAGGACATCTCCCACCAGATCTCGGGAGTCAGGCTCGCCTCCCGATTCTCAAAAAAAAAATAAGCCGAATGGCAGGTTTAAATACTGAGTAATCCCCGCGAAAAGAAAGCAAACAGGTCTTAGTATTTAAGTGTTTTAAGCAATCGCTTAGTGAATTGGTGAACTTGGAAGAATGGGAAAGCAAACCGGCCTTTTCCAGGTTAATATGACCCGCTTTCAGTTTAAGAATAAGATTACTAGTATAATAAATTACACTAAACAACTAGGACCTCTCCCCTTTTTGTGCCCCGTGCTTGAAACGGTTGGGCTCACTTAGCCAAATAACCTCCATCCACAGCGATATCACTTCCCGTGATGAAACTTGCCTCATCACTGGCTAAAAAGGCTACTGTCGCTGCGACCTCCACGGGCCGACCCTGCCGGTTGAGAAGGTGGCGTTCACTGACTTTACGGTTTTCTTCTTCGATGTCCAAACCAAATTCCTTGCAATAGTTTTCAAAAGCGCGGGTATATATATAGCCGGGACAAACCGAATTGACCCGGATCCCCTCAAGGCCTAAGTCGTGGGCCCAACATTTTGTCAATCCTCGTATGGCAAATTTCGTAGCATTGTAGGTTGCGAATGACTCCTGGCCGACAAATCCGCTGATGGAGGAAATGTTGATTATACTCCCGCCTGCTTTCTTTCGGATTTGAGGCAATACATAGTGCGTTACCCTTGAAGTACCCCTCACATTAACTTGGCAAATCCTATCCAGCTCTTCCACGGTCGCATCAGCTCCCTTAAATATAAAGAGAGCAGCGTTGTTGACCAAAATACTTGCCGGTCCGAAAGTCTCCTCTGACTGTTCAACACAAATTCTTACACGTTCGTCATCGGTTATATCGCAGCAGAAATAGTGCACCATTTCCTTATCCGAGGAAATAGGTTCCTCGGGAGACACCAAATCAAGAATGCTTACTTTACAACCTTCCTCCAATAGCCGTTTTGCCGCTGCTTCCCCAAGGCCATTGGATCCACCGGTTACAATTGCCGTTTTTCCTTTCAATCCTTTCATCGTGGTTACCCCTCGTTTAGTTGAAGATGGTATAGATAAAATCTACGATTCTTATTC
This sequence comes from Opitutales bacterium, assembly GCA_965218995.1. Taxonomy (GTDB): domain Bacteria; phylum Verrucomicrobiota; class Verrucomicrobiia; order Opitutales; family UBA2995; genus JAABVD01. The sequence goes on along the minus strand of CBDCML010000002.1, from coordinate 302,056 downwards.
CTTTAAGATTTATTTTGAAACAAAGACGTCCTACAGCAGATTGGATCCACCTATGAGCAAGGACGCCAAGACAAAGATAATGATCCCGGTAATCATCTTACTCCGGGTGCTTACACTGGTCCCTCTCCACTCACCAGTCAGCCAGCCGCTCAGGTTACTGGCCAAAAGAGAAAAGGTTAACATTAAAGGATAGGCGGCATAACCTCCCATTTCTCCCAGCAAGTCAGCCCCCACCCCATATAAGATGATTCCTCCCGGCCAAAGAGTTCCCATAAACAACATCCAGAATATATAGCTCTTCTTCCCCTTCTTAATTTCTGAAAAACCGTTGCCCTTTAAAACCTGAATGAAGCCATAGAGTGCATTCACTATATAATTTGCGGTAAATACAATGACCCACATCGCGTTATTCCCGAACAATTCGGGAACCCCCCTGCTTAAGGAAACGGTTTTGAGATCGATGCAAAAATTGAAAGCGTAATTGGGGCTTGTGGACAGAAAACCGGAGAGGATACAAAATACCAAACCTACGGAAAAAGGATAAGATTTACGCGTAGATTCTTGGGAAGTGGATGACCCGGCAGCCGCTTGCTGTTCCTTGTCTTTGGCCTTGCCTGCCAATGCGCAAAATACAATTCCCACCAACATGACCAGTAGGCCAAAACAGAGCATCCATCCGGCAGGTGTTAGAAATTTATCCGGATTCAATAAAATCATGGGACCCAAGGAGCTGACTACGGCAATCAATCCCATTTGCAAAGAAACACCCAAGGCCAAACCCAAGGCATCAATTCCCAACCCCCAAAAGATACCGCCAAAACCCCAAGCAATGCCGAGAAGAGCTGCGATGATAAGGACTGCATTGTCGACAGAGCCGTAAATATTTAACAACCCGGGAACGGTTAGAAGACCAAATGGCCAGGAAAACAGACACAGAGCAACCATCGATCCGTAAAACCAACTTAAGCCAAAGCTCCACTTCGACGTTCGTGTCAGACCCAATGAAAATGTCCCAATGAACACGCCGCTGACTAAAGTTACGAGGAAACCTATCATGACATTATATTTATGTCGGGGTTGATTACTATATTAGAGAGGTGACACCGGGCACGAAAACTCGTAACGCCCCGACAAAACCTCCACGTATGCAGCCTCTTCATCCTGGTTTGTAAGCGTAACTCCAGGACTCTCTGAGAGCGGGCGATTACTTTCCCGGATTTGGTTGGGCTTGGTCGTAGGAATGCGGATGGTAGCAGAGGTGTTCGGCGATATTTTGACGCGGAGAGTCAACCGGCCATCACCGATCTCGTAGGAAGATTCGATAGGTCCTCGCACGGAGTCGTAACGTGCTTCCATGGAATCCACTTCTCCACCCAATTTAGGCGCAATGATTACGTTCTTATAAGCCGGTTTAAGAGGATCCGGTTGAATGCCCCCGATCTGTCCAAACAGCCACTCCATCACGGAGGAAAATCCCATGTGGTTGGGCGAATTCATCTTCTCCGGATTCCACCCCAGTTCCGGGTGGTAGGTATCAAAACGTTCCCATATCGTGGTGGCCCCGTTTTCTACCATAAAACCGAAGGACGGGAAGTCAGGCTTTAGGGCCAAGTGATAAGCCAAGTCGTGACGTCCGTTTTCCGACAACACGCGCAATAGCGTAGTAGTTGAAGGAGTTCCCGTGGTGGGATGGTTTCCATAAGCCTCAATGGCCCTCTCAAGTTGTGCCATTATGCGTTTTCTTTCCTGGATCGCGTGGGAATCCCAACCAAGCAGGAAAGCATAGGCGGTCTGAGCCCCTGTCTCGGGAGATTGCCGGTACAGAGCGGATACCTCAGAATCGGACCTCAACCGGGAAGCCAATTTTTCCATCGCAGCCACTTCTTCCTCTTCTCTCATTACTTCGGCTATGCTGCGAAACAGGTTGGCGTTTCGGAGTAGGGCAAGTTTCTGCAATAGGCTTTTGGGGATTTGTTCAGGCCCCACCTCGCTCCAATCATCCGCTCCCGGTCTGATCGTCCGAAACGAACTGAGCCAATCTCCGAAATGGAACGGCCAAGGTTCGTGCCCCGCCTCGTAGTTCGACTGGAGCAGGTGAACGTAAGCCCGAATTGCCGGGTATATTTCTCGCAGCAGTTTTCTATCTCCATAATTGATCCAGGCGGCCCAGCTTATCCATAGAGCCGCATCGGACCATATGGCCGAAGGCCCGCCTCCTCGCATAACCGGGGACTTGGGCGGGAAATAACTTTCCAGGTAGGTTGTCTGGTCGTCCACCAAATCGAGCATGCGTTTCCGGTAGTAGGCGGCGGCGTCGAAGGCATAGATCATGCTTTGGTCATGCACGGTGCCGCAGTCACCCATCCAGCCCCAACGCTCGTCCCGATCGGACACGTCGACCATGGCGCTCTTGAAACAGGATAGGTAGGCCTGCATCGCCGCATCCCACACCTTATTGAGGCGGGCATCCGAAGTACGAAGCTCACTCGCCGGGGGACAGGAATCCGAAATCATGAGCGCGGAGCTGGCCTTGAGATTCTCCTGTGATGCCATTCCGGAAATTTCCACAAATCGAAAACCATGAAAGGTAAAGGGAGCCTCAAAGGTTTGTGGTCCATCTCCCTTTAGGATATAAGTATCGGCGTTGTCATGGGCTCCCCATAGGCTACCCCGATACAGGGTGCCGTCTGGATTGAGAGCCATGGCATGATTCAGGCTGACAGTCATCCCCCGTGGACCATCGAGTGTGACACGGCATACTCCGCCAACTCCTTGTCCGAAATCGGCAATCCAGGTCCCGCGGTCCGTTGGCCAAATGGATACGGGCTCATAACTCCCCACCCTTTCTACGGGATAAACGGACTGAGGCCATAAAACCGGATTCCAATCAGGATTTGATACCACAGCCGAATGCCAGCCGCTGGGAGAAACCGAAGGTTCGCTCCAACCGGCTATTTCCCGGCGCGCGTCGTACACCACGCCGTCATACATACTGGTCTTTCGCAGGGGACCGTCCAAAGAGCAGGACCATCCTGAACCAGTGCCAAACACCTGGTGGCTTCCGTCCTCATGCTCCACTACCATCTGAGCCAACAAGCGAGGAATACCGTCGCCAAAGCGGCCCTGGGCAAAATCCTTATACTGGCCGTATCCGTCCAGCCGGTACCGGGACCGGTACCACCCATCACCGAGAATGGCCCCGGCCGCATTGTCCCCTTCCCGGATAAGTGAAGTGATATCGAAGGCCCGGACGGCTACGCGCCGATCGTAGTTGGTATAGCCCGGAGCCAGGCAATCCTCCGCCACACGCTGCCCGTTAACAAACAACTCGTAATTGCCCAGCGCGGTCGCGTAGGCCATGGCGCGGCGGACCGGTTTACCGCAATGAAACTCTCCACGGAAAATCGGAGCGGGGCCCAACCGCAGGCGGCTTCCCGCATCGTAGCCGGTCCGGCCATCCGTGAGGAGGGATTTTCCGTAACCCTCAGAAATATTCTCCTGCGAGTCCAAGGCATCAACAGAGCAGCCGAACGCAAGGTTCTCGCCACCCTTGAGCACTTCGAGTTCGGCAAGTTTCAAGCAATAACGATTTCCTTGGTAGCGAATGAGTTCCCGATGCGCCGTTGCCGTAACCCGTACAAACCTGCCTTTCGCAGGCTCCAGATTAATCCTTTGCGGTTCCATCGAATAAGATTCCCCTAGATAAACATCGGCTACCATCTCCGGGTTGGAAAAGCCGGCATCGTCGGCTACTTCGAAACGGATCCGGGCGGGAAAACCGTCACCGGGAGGTCCTTCACCACCCGGTGTACCCAAACCGTTGCGGCGGCTGCAGGCCGGGTGCAGGCGAATGGCGTCAAACGCCCGGGTTTTACCCAAATCAATTTGCACCCACTTGGGGTCCTCTTTGCCAGTAGTCAATTCGGATAAGTAACCGATGTGTTTTGGACTGTCGGAAAGGAATTCGGGGGCGGTAATCCAACGAGCCTGCCAGTCCGTATCCTCGAGCAGCCCAATCGAGAAACGCGCCACAGGACTCCAGTCCGAGGGAACTTCGGAGATCGATTCCGCAGAGTCGTTTAGGCCTTTGGAGGACCAGACCCGGACTTTCCAATAAGCAGCTTGGCCGCTTTTCAAAGGTGTACCGGAATAAACAATACCCAGAGTCTCGTCTGAGAGCACTTTCCCGCTATCCCAGAGATCGGGCTTGCCTTGGGCGAGCAGCCTAGGTGATGAGGCTACCAGGATCTGGTAAGCCTGCTGATCAAGGCCACGTTGGCCAAGGTCACCAGCTCGCAGTCCCCAACTAAGACGGGGCTCGGCCGTATCGATACCCAGGGGATTTTCTAGAAATTCACATCGCAACCGCTCTGGCGTTAGTAGACTTCCCTCGAGTGTAAGCAAACTTCCTAAAGTGATACAACACCAGAGAATACCTAAATTTATTGAAACGAAACGTGGTATCATTTGTTATATTAGGAAACGTGTAATTGCATAACTGTTTTCAAAGCCTTCTTTGTAAACCTGGATGCTTCATCCCAAGAACAGTTCATAAATCTTTCTCGGTTTGTGGATAACGGGTCCTGCCATCACTGTTTACCGGTGTTCCGGTGCGCATGCTCCACCACTCGTGCGCCTTTTCGGGATCAAAGCTGGGATTGTGTATGGGCATCCGGGCGATGACCTGCTGCCGCCACCTTTGCAGTTCCCTTTCTAGTACTTCGGCTCGGTCCTGTTCTTTTTCCGCAAGGTTTACGGTTTCACCTAAATCCTGGGAAAGATGATACAACTCCAGGTCATTGGACCCATCCAGATATTCGATCAACTTCCAGTCCCTCGACCGAATGCCGCTGGCCGGACGGTCGTGGTGGTAATGGGGATAGTGCCAATGGAGAGCGTCTCTCTCCAGCTTGGCATCCGGATTCGTCAACAGGGGTTTCAGACTAAGACCATCGAGCGTTTGGTTTTGCGGAGGCGCCCCACTGGCTATGTCCAAAAAGGTCGGATAAAAATCATAACTTATAGTGGGTTCTTCGCAAATGGTTCCCGGCTTCGCCACACCGGGATACTTGACAATCAGCGGCACGCGAATGCCTCCCTCATAAAGCGTCCCTTTCTCTCCCTTCAAGGGGGCCAAGCTTGTCACATCGTCATCGGCGTGCGCCCGGTAATCATACCTGCGATACAGTCCTCCATTATCGGAGGTAAATACCATCAAGGTATTTTCTGTCAGTTCCTCATCCTTCAAGGAATCGACAATGCGTCCCACCAGGTCATCGCAGTGCTCGACCATGGCTGCATAAACGGGATGAGGCAATTCCCGCTGCATCGCAGCTGCTTTTTTTCGGTATTTCTCCACCTTCTCCGACATTGCCCCAAGTGGTATGTGGACGGCGAAGGGAGAAACCATGAGCAAAAAGGGCCGGTCCGCATGTTCCTGGATAAACTGAATGCTCAAGTCGGCTTCGAACTCCGTTCTGTATTGCCCTGGCTGTGGAGCACGATTTACATTGCCGGACAAGCGGTAGTGGCCTTCGAAATGAGCCCCGCCCGTGACCGCCGAAAAATCGTACCCCTGCCGGTCCGGTTGAAACGCTTCGCCCACTCCCAGGTGCCATTTGCCGACGTAGCCTGTGGCGTACCCCACTTGCTTGAGAGCTTCTGCCACCGTCACCGTATCCAAGGGAAGCGCCATCGTAGTCTGTGGGGTTATCACCCTTTCGAAGGGACGCCAATGCCCTGGGATGTAGGCGGAGATACCAATTCTGGCCTGATTCTGGCCCGATTGGATGGCGCAGCGTGTCGGAGAACACACGGCTCCGGCAGCGTAAAAATCGGTGAACTTCACCCCCTCGGCAGCCAACCTGTCGATGGGGGGGTTTCGAAAAAATCGCTGCCGTAGCAGCCCAGGTCTTTCCATCCCAAGTCATCGATCAGGATGAGGATGATATTCGGTTTTCGCTCCTCCGCTGACAGGAATGCGGCAAACATCCCTATCAACAACGGAAGGAGTTGTGATTTTTGCTTAAGAGGAATCATGGTTGTGGGGAAGAAGGCTGTTGCCAGTCCTTCTTTTCTTCGGCCCATGCACCCTTGGTCGTTTAGTCGGCGAATGCATAGGCCAAATTGACAAAGAAATCGTCTCTTATTGAGTTTGTGGCCTAGGCCATGTGAAGGGAATCAAACACCGTATCAGAATCAAACATAACAGAATGTTGGGATTCATATTAAAACTGAAAGGTGGATCGAATTTCCCAGGTTCTTTCAGCGGGAATGCGCACAACCGGGATAGTTCCGTTGGGATTGGCCACAACAGGAATCAGGTCATCATCATCGAAGAGATTTCGAATGTTCAACTGAAGCTTCCAGTTGACCTTGTTGTCCCAAATAAGTCGCTGATAGCCTATCCAGCCATCCACATTCAATTCATCCGGTCCAAAGAACGGGCTGGTTACATCGGAAATAGTACCTAATTCGGGGTCGTTGACTATAGGGAAACCAATCCCGACATCATCTTGCCAGCGTGCGGCCCCTCCAATGTTCCAGCCCCTGAATTTGGACTGCGCATCGAAGCGGTAATTGGTTATCAAATTGATTCTCCATTCACGCACTTCATCTGCCCGAGGAGCACCATCCTGATTTATCTGAATTAGAGCTGGAACCAAAGCTTGGGTATTAATGGCCCCCAATATGCCCACATTCGGGTCTTGGACATTCCTTGGAAACTTATCGAACTGTTCCCAAATCGGCCGCCGCTCCCTGACATATTCTTGTAACAAGGGCGCCGTATTCTGGCTCACCACCTTCTGCTTGGCCGCATTTAGCACAATACTCCAGTTATCCGTCAGGTTACCACCCAGTTCCAATTCGAATCCCTCGGATGTGTTATCAGCCGTCGAAGTAAGGCCTGAAGGGGGAGAACTGGTTACCAAGCCAGAATCTTGATCGATAACCAAGTTCAACAACGAAACTAAATTATCGGGAATAGAGGGAAATTGAGCCACTTGCTCAATATCCGGTTGGTTAAGCGGATTTTGAGCAATAACGTCCGGGATGTTGGCAATCATTGCAGCTTCATGGTTGATGATCTGACGAAACTGTCCGCCCAACCCAGAGTTACCATCTAGTTGAGAAGTTTCATACCAGTTAGCCCTTAAGTAGAGCCGGTCGTTCAGGGCGGAAAAGGAAAAACCGTACTCTTCCGTTGTACCCGAAACGGGAGCCAATCGATTTCCATTAAAATCGATTCGTGATTGCCCAACCTGAGAGTTTTCGGATTCCGAAACGTGCAGGCTGAAGCCGAGACCTCCTGCAATGTTTTCCATGATGCTATCGGGAATGTGTGCGACCACACCCCAGGTCGTATTTTGGGGACTGTCGGAAAATGTTTTTTCATCCGGCAATTTAAATTCCTCTGGAGAAAGGAGCCTTCGACCGTCTAGTCCACGCGGGGGATTCGTAGTGGACCATACATCGTAGCTGTCTTCGCGCCACCCGAAGGTTCCAACAATATGATCGTCTAGTAACTTGCTGTGTAAAACGATTGCCTTGGTATCTATTTCAACTTTTCTGTGGCTTCCTCCAACTCCGATGGGACCATCAATCCTAAAAGCATGATCCTCCAACAATAGTGTGTCCCTGTTGAACACTCGAAGGGTAGCATCGGATGGAATCTGGATTTTTTCCTTAATATTGCTGAGGTTAGCTTCAGAAGCACTGGAAGCGTTGGCCAGGCTTGGACCTAGATAAATAGCGGTAGATACTTGTCTATCAATCCCAAAAATGTTGTTACCTCTTGGCCCAATAAAGGATGCGAAATCATCAGCAAAGACGTAGTCTCTATAGGAAAAGCTAGAACTTTGAGAGGAATGAGATTCCAGTAACCCGGTTATGGTATGGTTGCCTAGCAATGAACCCAACCAACCATCTACTTTTTCACTTAAATCAAACTTAAGAAAACCCGTCAATCGGTGGGTTTCGAAATCATGATGGCTTTCTGTAGTCGGAGCAGTGTTAGTCAAGGTGCTCACCATCACCCGTCCGAAATTTGGATTGACCGTACCATCGTGAAAATGAGTGTTTGGATCGATCTGCAAAGCGTACCAACGTGCTCCCGCACCAAGCAATCCACTACCTGTATTTTTCGATTCCTCCCGATTAAAGCTATATTCGAGACCTGCGTTATTATCCAAAAATGTTTGCTCAATCGATGCATTGATTACATCAAACGATTGACCCTCGGCTTTATTTGGACCGTCCAACAAAAGGTTTTTGAAATCGTATACTGATGTGTCTTGAATAACATCATTAGTATAAAAGTCTCGGGTTAAAGCTATAGAATTTCCGTTTTGGTCGAACTCATTTGAGAAGCCCAACGTCTGATTAGTACCTCGAAGCGTTACGTAATTCGCATTTGCTATGCCTGTTGCAGCATTAATCCCATGGGAAGGGTGGATCCATCCCTGGATTCCGTCGGGGATGCCATCGGCCAAAGAAGAATCCGTCGATGCAGAATTTGATTCATATACAAGAAAAGGATTCCAAGCCCAAGCCGGCGGGCCCCAATAGACGGCCGAATCTGTGCCATTGGGATTCGGGAGCACGGCACCCGAAATGGAACTAGGATCGTGAGTAGGTTGCCGCACTCCCGGCAACAAGGTTGGATCAGGCGCCGTTTGCCAAGGCCGATTTGGCCCCTCATCCCACCAATGCGTTAACATGTCATTCGGAGGTATGGTCCTGGGTCGATTGGCATCAATGGTTCCCGCCTCTCCTGAAACCTTTATTAATGTGGATTCAAACGGACGATAAGCTAGCACACCATAGAATCGCTTATCCCGCTCAAAGGCAGGTGATGGCTGGTATTGCCGATCATTGTAAAGGGCGGCAAACCGGGCTGATAATTTATCCTCGACCAAGACCTGCTCCATGTCGATAGAAGCCCTGACGGTTCCATAACTGCCCGCTCGAACATCTAATTCCTGGCGATTGGCGAACACCGGCTGTATAAGGCTGGCATTGATGTTTCCTGCGGGACTTCCCAAGCCGAACAGAATGGAATTGGCCCCTCGATTGATAACCACTTGTTGCGTGTTGTAAGTATCCAGCCCAATTCGAGTGGAAAAGTATTCACGCGTAAGGTTTGCGGCTGCCAATCCACGTATCCGCGTGTTGAGATCCGGATTTCTGTAGGCGCCTTCGGTGACCCCTCCGACGGCTCGCCCCGAGTTGATATTGGCGAAATTACCACCGGCCCCGGTAACTTCGGCATTCGGTGTATAAATCAGAATATCCTCCATCGTTGAGGAACCGGTATCTTCCATCAGTTCCTTCGTTACCACGGATATGGTCGCCGCGATGTCGCGCAATTCCGTTTTCAAACGGGTCCCTGCCAGCGTCTGAGTGGCAAGGTAGCCAACATTCTCCGCTTCATCGATGGTGAATAGGCTAAGCTCGTAGATTTTTTCCAGCTCGCCTTCCTCCTGCGCGGAAAGCCCACCCTGGCCACCTAGTATTCCAAGGGTCAGCGCGGCGGCCAGGGTTTTTAACCAGTTGTTGTTTTTTTTAGCGTTCATTTCAGTCTCTTCTATGGGTTTGGGTTCTAATTCCGGGTTTTGGATATCAGAGACCTTCGTAATGGCATAGACGCCGGATTGCTCGTGTTGAAAAACAGCGAGCGAGGTCTCTGCCAACATGAGACTGAAAGCTTCGAGTGGCGTGTATTCTCCTTGTATTGAAGAAGTTCTTACACCTTTCACCAAGTCGGCGGAGAATATAAATTCCACCTCCGCCTGTTGTGCCGCTTCCTTCAGGGTATTGATGGCATACCCTTCGGAAATATCGAAGCTTCGTTTCTCGTTTTCCACTTGCGCAGAAACTTGTTGGCCAGTGAAGAACACCACTAAGCAACATAAAAAAACGAACCATAGACTGCTTCGACGATACGCCTGAAAAGCCATAGGATGATGTTTTATAGTATGTCATTGGAGTGAGGTCCCTACAATCCAATGACGAATGAGTTACGAGTAGGTTGCTAAAGAAAAGTTATGAAAAAAAATTTGCCTCCAAAAAAAGGAGATACATGCGGGCTAGAGAAAGTCCGTAGCCATTACCCGGGTAGGAGATAAGGAATCGACTACGTTTAATGCTATTAAACTGTAGGAGCGGCTTCACGCCGCTATCCCATCGATGTCCAATATCGCGGCGTAAAGCCGCTCCTACAGTTTTTCGGAAAAGCATCACAGATATTATTGCGAGGAACGGAGGATGATACGTCCATCCCCTTCCCGCTCGACCTCCAGATCCACAGACATCTCAAGCAGTTCGATAAAATGCTCCACATTGGCCGACCGGAAGGAGGCCACGATCAGTAGTTTCACGAGCTCTGCGTCACCGATAACCAGGTGCGTTTGATTGCGACTGTTGAATTCCTCAATCACTTCGGATAGCGGTGTGGAATCGAACTCGAACATCTGTGGTTTCCAGGAGAGCAATTGATTCATCTGGCCCAGAGAGACGTCCTTCACTTCAGGCTGCGGAACATCGTCGACCTGGGGCAATTCACGATTAAGCGGGACCTCCGTCATCTGGCCGACAACCAGTACCTGTTGATACAAAGACTCGTCGTAGGACATGGGCTCTTCAAACAGCTTTTCAGTTGGGGGGGCGGTCACTTGTACCCTGCCTTCCGTAACGATGACCTGCACAGATCGATTGGTTAACCGCACGTTGAAGGCGGTGCCAACAGCGCGGATGTCGATTCCTTTCACCCGGACGATGAAGGGCCGGTCAGGATCATTCGCTACATTGAAATGGGCCTCATTCGAGACAAGCTCCACACGCCGCAGGGCTTTGGTGTACTGGACCTTAAGAGCCGCACCCTGGTTGAGCTCGACCACGGACCCGTCGGGCAGTTCATGGCTTTCGTAAGAGTTGGCTACCAGGCTGGTGTTACCATACTTTGAATTTTGCGGACCGGTCACTGAGGCAAATACAATAAAGCCGAAAATCAGAGCTGCCGCAATTCCACCCATCCATCCCAGGAAGGAGCGTGGGTAATGGAATTTCAGCAAATCCTGATTGGGCTTGTCGCTGTGCTCAGGCAGCCACTGGGCAAGCATGTCCAGGTTCTTCCAGGTCTTCTGGTGCTTTTCATACCACTCCCCATGGCGAGGGTCGGCAGCCAGCCAATCAAAAAAGGCGTCCTGGTCCTTGGCTGTGAAGCCTCCTATCTTTTTAGCCACCCATTCGGCGGCTTCCCGGTCGATGCGTTTTACACCGGATAATTCAATTTCGTTGTTTTTCATATTCAATTGGGATTGGTAAATTAATCGCGTGCGTGCTTACGCATATACTCCCTGCACTTGGAGAGACCGATGGCGACCTGTGCGGAAATAGTGTTAAAGGTGATGCCCATCTCTTCGGCGATCTGGTTGTAGGTCATTCCGTAGACCTTGCTCAGGGTAAATACCCGGCGGCAGCGCTCGGGCAGGGCTTGGATGGCATCGGTTAAAATTTCAAGCTCCTGATTGCGCGAGACGGTTTCCTCAATGCTTTCGGCCTCGTCGAACAGACCCATGGCCTCACTGTAAAAAATCGATTCGTTGAAAACCACCTTGGAGCGTCGAATATGGTCCAGGGCCAGGTTGCGGGCGACGGCAAAGAAGTAGGCCTTGGGCGATTTGAGGTCGCTCTCCTCCCTGGCTCTGAGAACCCGGATAAGAGCCTCCTGAATGAGGTCATCTACATCAATTTGTTCTGAATACCGGCTATTCAGCCAAGCCCTCAGCATCGGTTCATGGGGTTGCAGGTGTTGCCTATACCAGCGAGATTGATCTGTTTCTTCTTGGGGCATGAAGTTCTGTTGTTTAGCAAGTGTAATCCAAATTGAATTCAGGTGCAACGTTCTATTGGCCAGACGATCTCTGAATGCTGTAGATGCCCGACTGCTGGTGCTGGACGACCATAAAGGGTGAATCGGCCAACATGAGTTCGAAGGCATGGAAAGGCATATACTTTCCCTTGACGGCTGGCGTCCGGACCTCCTCCACCAAATCGGAGGAGAAGATGAACTCCACCTCCGCCTGGCGCGCGGCCTCCTTGAGTGTTTCCACGGCAGGCCCTTCCTCGATATCGAAGCGAACGGTCGCTTCCGAACTTTCTTGCCCGCAACCCGAAAACCCGGTGGACATGATCCACATACCTAATATCAGACCTAGCCAAACCCGACCCGGGCCATTCGCTTCCAATCGGAGAATTTCCTTCATCATGATACAACAAGAGATACCCCTCGCAGGCAAGACGAATGGGGCGACGGGAAGTTACCAAAGAAAAATCAAAAAAGTTTCCTGAATCTAATCCACAGACTCAACGGAGAAGGAAGGGGTCAAGACGTAAAAAGTTATGCCTTACAGGGTCAGCAGGTCACGCCGAAAGGCGGATCGTCTTGTAAAAGTGTATGGAGTACAACGGAATACAGTTTTTAAGACCTGACCCTTTTCTTTCGGAAGGCATCACTTTTCTACGGCATGACCCCGACTGGCGTCCATACTATATTCCTCTACAAACGCGCTTAACTAAGCGCCATTCGCGTTTGACCCCTATTGACACTTCCCATTTTTATTCGGGTATGCAAGGGCACACATTAATTCATATCTGGAAAAATTCCTATTTATTTGTCACTATCGCTACCGTATTCTTTTCTTCACTACAGGTTGCTGGTAGTGAACACCTTGAAGCTGCAGAGTCCTTTAAGGTTGGTACGTTTGAAATTGATGAAGAAGCCCGAGTCGGAATCGTTTTACGCGACAGTTTGGTAGTGGATCTAAACCCAGCAAACTCTGCGTTGGAAAAAGACCCTAATTTCCCGGAACTACCGCCACCGGCCGACATGCTGGAGCTTATTGAAAGATACGAGTATAGTCTAAAGCGACGACTCTACGAGATCGTGAATGACTTGGTGGAGAAAGATCGACTAGGAAGTGGCCGTCCGGATTACGTTCACCCGCTAAACAAGGTTCGCACGCTGGCTCCCATCCTTTACCCAGGCAAAATCCTCAACGCAGCGGTTAATTTTTATAGCCACGTCGATGAAAGTGGAACGGATGAAGAACGTGCCGAAGCGCGCCGCCAGCGAAGAATCAATCGGGGAGTTCCTTATTTGTTTATGAAACCGAGTCGCGGCGCGGTAATCGGAAATAATGAAGCAGTTGTGATTCCCTACGGACGCAATCGCACCGATTGGGAGGTTGAGTTGGGCACGGTTATCGGCCGCACGGCAAAATATGTTTCAGCAAATGATGCGGAAGACTACGTTTTTGGATACATGGTTACTTTAGATATTTCCGATCGAGGTGGTCGCCCTCCGGGGGGAAACCCACTACGCTCCGACTGGTTTGTAGGCAAAGGTCACGACACGTTTGCTCCCCAAGGTCCCTGGATCGTGCCTAAAGAGTTTTATGGGGATCCGATGAAAAAGCTGAAGCAGAGCCTCAAAATCGGAGACGAACAAATGCAAGAAGCTACTGCGGGAGACATGATCCACTCGATTTGGGAGATCATCGAATACGGCTCGTCAATCATCACCCTATATCCGGGCGATGTCATCAACAACGGAACCTCGGGAGGCACAGGTGCAGGCACCGCCGTACGCGGCGCCCAGCGATTCCTCCAACCCGGGGAGAAGATCGAGGCCTCCATTGAAGGCATTGGAACACTGAACATTCCTGTCATCGAGGAGGAAAAGCCTACCGGATTGACGGGAGCGGAATTGCCTCCGGTCGATAGCTATCGATAGTGATACCACCCCTTGTCACAATGTGAAACAGCATTCCGGCATTGAAAGCCCGGATCCCTTGCAGCCAACAACGAAATAGCCCAACATAGCCACCCATGAGTCTCCCGCACAAAATCTTAATCGTGTTCCTTCTGAAACTGCTGGTATTTATTCCGGGAATCACTGTGGCACAGACAAATCTGGAACGCATTGAATCGGACCGGAACGATGAAAACGGTTTCCTATCGATTTTCGACGGCCAGACATTGGAAGGCTGGCACTGCGTACCGCATGATCACACCTCTGATTGGTCCGTAGAGAATGGAGCTATCGTGGGCTGGGGAAGCGAGGATCGTCTTGTTTACCTGGTTTGGAAGGACGAGCGATTGACCGACTTTGAACTTCGCTTCAGCTACCGCCTGCCAGGAGTAGGTAACACCGGTGTAGAAATCCGAAGTCAGCCTGACCATAGCGGAAAGCGGCCCTTCGAGGGCTACCACGCGGATCTCGGGCATATAGGCATCGGGCCTCACATCCTTGGAGCCTGGGATTTCCATTTTGCAAACCGTCAGGAATATCCCTGTCCACGAGGAACGCGCCTGGTTATTGACGAGGACGGGAACACTCATTCAAGCTCGCTTCCTGAGTCGGTCACCCTGGCGGACATTCACCCACACGGATGGAACGACGTGCGCGTCATCGCCCAGGGCACTCACTTTCAATTCTTCATAAATGGCAAACCGGCAAGCGAGTTTACTGACAACGCCAAGCTGGGACGATTGGGCTACGGGGCCATAGGTCTGCAAATCCACGACAAGGGCATGCAGGTTGAATTCAAAGATGTCCGGCTAAAATATTTGGACCCCAGCAAATGAGCACCCGGGGAGGAAAAGGGGTCACTGGGGAATGGCGCTTAGTTAAGCGTTTCAGCCCTTTTTCTTTTCTTAGAACAAATTAGACCTGAATATCAGATGTTAGTAGCCAAGTTCGGAAAAAGGGGCTAAAGAAATGATACCCATCTGCGTCACGAGTGACAATTCCCTCACGAGTAAGACGTTGGAGGGCTTTTGTTACGGATGATGGCTGTCCTATACCGGAAGCGCTGAGAAATTTTTTTGAAGTCGGTTGCCTTCCACCCACACGGGCGATACCCACCAAAACCCTCACCTGCCCCGGAGTCAGTAAATCAATGATCCTTGAATTGGAGTCATTCTCCATTTGATGAATTCGATTCAAAGCAAATCGCACTGTATTCTCATCAACAGTTTTACCCCGATCGGTTGAATTCCAAATTTCCGAGCACAGTTGCTGGACATCTCCAGTTACATCCTGGGCAAGATTGAAAACCTCATCTAGTACACCAGCCTTAAGCTTCCGCTTTCCAAGAGCAAATTTGTCTTGCAGATAGGATGCGAATGTCTTTCGAGGAATAGGGCCAACAGTAACGGACGCTCCGGATTTAAAGAAAGGTTGATTCGGATTATTGAACAACTCATCCATTTCATTACGCATGCTTCCAAGAAAAAAATAGGTCACCTCAGGCTGCAATTGAACCGACCCGCGCAAAGTGGCAATCACTGCCTCGCTCTGCTGTAACTGCATCAACGATTGAAACTCATCAAATACCACAACAAAGGTGGATTTCTTTCCTTCCTCTCCTATCGGTTCCAGCACCCTCTCAAGCGATCGAGGCCGGATTCGATCCCGATCAGACAAGTTGATGGAAAAAGTCGGTGTCCCCGATTGTGGATCTACAGAAGCCATCGGACGCAAATGAGCAAACACCTGCATAATCTTCTCAATCGACAGGCCTTTCCGGCTCTGGTAACTTAGAAAGGATTCGTAAATGGCCTCCACAAACCCGCCCAGGCTGGTCTTACCCCAACAATTTACCAACATATGCCTCCTCTTTTTCCGACCATTGAGGGACTCCAACACAGCCGAGGTCTTTCCCATGCGCCTGCCACCTCGTATCACACAGTTCTGGTGCGATGCGATATGATTTCGCAAGGTTGTCACTAATCGAGGGCGAGGACAAAAGTGCTTCCCGGTTACGACTACACCATGTTGAAAAGGATTCATTACCCTATTGGCGTTACGCTAGTAGCGTAATAAAGGCAAGAAAAATTCAGGTCCAAGTTGCCTTCTGTGGTATTAACCGGAGAGATCAGTCCGACTCCCGGAGGGATGCCTTCCTACCACAAGCGCTTGAAGCTCATCATGGAGCAAAGACCGCAGGATAGAGAAAGGCTTTATTATGACCTCAGTCGCAGTATATCGCGACCAAACAGGGAAAAGACCTATTAAGGGCAAAAGTGGAGTAAGGAACAGTGTCCTTTTTTGTATCCCTAGCCCAGATGCGATTTCCCGTAAGCGACCGTGCGGTATCCAAGCGATTCGAGTTGGGAGGCAAGGGTGAGGTGCGTACGGGATCCGCCAGATTTGAAAGGGTGAAACTGCTTGCTCGCCAGCGCGACGACCCCGTGTTGCTGGGGAAACATCGCCAAATAAATTCCTATTAATTTAAGAAATCCTCACAATCGAAGGTCACAGAATTTTCCCTTGAATAGATTGAAATCACTCCGCTCCCGTAAACGGAAACCATAGATCTACAGTCGTGAAGCATTACTGATGGATGCCTTCGTACTTCATCGTTTATGTCTATACTCATGTCGTTTAGGTTTACCGACACCCTGTCTCCATTGATGAGTTCTGCTACAATATGTTGACCCACTTTTTTCGGTTCCTTCAATGCAGCGATGAACGCTCTCTCACTTGAGAATGCATTCAAATCGGATACTTGTAAAACGTGATAAGAATCCGGGAGTTCCATATGTGCGCAGAGTCCCCCTCCGACACGATATACATTCCAACCATTTACCGCTTTTGATTCAATTCCTCCATCTTCGAACAAGGTGCCCTGGCCAAGCATCCAGTTTTTATGCTGAACCACCCTACCACGCGCTTCATAACGTCGCTTATGAACAGGCTCATCCGGAAGAATTTTTTTCGGGGAAAGTTCCTCCAATTTTTCCGCGGCAACTCGCCGTCTGGGGGCGTCCACGAAACTGGCGTCTACGATCTTGCCGCCTTTGCTTCATAACGTCGCTTATGAACAGGCTCATCCGGAAGAATTTTTTCAAGGCGCAACCCCATAGAAGGATCTGCTGAAAACAAAACGCTGTTATATCTTGATTGATGGTTCCAACCATCAGAATGAATTGAGCCCATCGATACATAGGGAGTGTTGTAGTAAGTAACGGCGCCAGGAATCCATTTCTGCGTTTCCCAGTGCTGGTCGTTTGGCCAACCTAGAAATCGTCTCCCATTATAGATTAGAACATCACGTTGTTTTGACTCTATAGCAAGGTCCTGGACTACTCGGTTCGGCACAAGCTGACTCGACGCATAAAATAGCCCTTCATCTTGCTTTAGACGCGGTTCGTTTCCACTTGCTATGAAAATCGACGCCGGTTCGAGCCCAGGAACCCTTGAATTGTCAAAATCAAACCTCGGTTCACCCAATCCAAATGCTAACCATACCGTAGGCAAAAAACCGTCGTAACGAGCGTCTTCCAAGTAGGCAACCTTCCGTTCGGTCAATGAATGATTGCCACTTGCAGTGCGACAACGCAGCGAAGGACCACCTAAATAGCCACTTATTCCTAATACAAGTCGCTCGGCAAACAATACATCAAGAAGTTGTTTTGCAGCCAATTTCAAGTTCTCATCAGACGCATAGTCAGCCAAGATAATGAGTGGATTTGTGAAATGATATTGATAACAACGAGAGTTGAATTCAATAAAACCAAATTTGAACCGATCGGCAATAAACTGCTTCAGTTCATTCACTTGATTTGACGCATCTTCTTTCCTATATTGAAGAGCAAACAACCCGAGAGTAAGCTGCATCAAGTCATGGTTCTCAGTGAAGTTAGGCGGCCAATACTTCCTAGAAGTCCGGTCGTTAACAGGCCATTCGGTTAGGAAATGCACAATACGGCCCTCTGCTTCCTTAGAGAGTACGCCCTGTTTCCGGAAATCCAATAAGGTGCGTAAAAATCTTATAAGGTAAATATCAGCGTCTCTAGGTGGTGCTTCAAACGTTTCAAAGTAATGATTTGCTTTTTCAATATCTTTCTTCAAAAGCAAACGTGCATGGTTTAGAGCCCAACGGCGACCATCACTTGGAGCCATCGCTGGTTCCATTTCGCCAAACGTATCACCGACCCAATTAATGTATTCAGTGCGACGCGCTTGAATCTTATTTTCTAAATCCCGTGATTCCTGCTCTCCAACTAAAGCAAAAGGAATTATAATAAAAAAAGAAAACAAAACTAGAAAGTTTTTCATTGAGTTGGTCACTATACTAACTCCTTCTCTTGAAATCATTAATTAGGGGGCGCCAAAGGGGTCTGAAAGCGGTTAAACCGGGCGGCGAATGTCCCCTGTAACCATTTCATTCCCGCCAAGAGATTCGGTTCCGGGGTTTCAACCGCCAGGTGATAATGGTTACTCATGATGACATAAGCATATAGCTTCCATTCACAACGAAGGACGGTTTCAAAAAGAGCCTTCTCAATAGCTTCGGTAGTTTTGAGGTCGGTGAACAAATCCTTTCGATAGTTACCCCGGCTTATGATGTGGTAAACGGCACCGGGAAACTCCACCCGCTGTTTTCTCGGCATGAAAATAGGAAAAATTTAGTGCCACTTCAGGTCAATGTTAATGTTTTGCGTTTGACCCGAATGGCGCTTAGTTAAGCGCGTTTGTAGAGGAAAATAGTATGGACGCCAGTCGGGGTCATGCCGAGAAGTTCGCAAAGCTCACAAATTAGGAATTAGGAATTAGGAATTAACTCTCGCAAAGCGCGCGAAGGGCGCAGAGGGGAGTTCGCAATGCGAACGAATTAGGCCTTCGGGGAAGGGGTCAATTCTTAAATCCTGCATTGGCATGCACGATTACAAGAAATGACCCCGACGGAGCGGTATTCCGTAGTACTCCATACACTTTTACAAGACGATCCGCCTTTCGGCGTGACCTGCTGACCCTGTAAGGCATAACTTTTTACGTCTTGACCCCTTCCTTCTCCGAGATGATCGAACATTCCAAAAGTCGCTTAACTTAGTGCCATTCAAGGCTGACCCCTTTGCCCTCCTATCTATTCAAAGAGATACTAGAAGCGAAAAATCGAACTCAGCTTCAAGGTCGTATCCATTTGCTTGCGGACGAAGCCGGTTCGTTCATCCACGTAGCTTTGGTTCAGGACTAAAAAAACTTTTTTACCCGGACGATATTCCCAAATGAGGCGACTGTTAACTCCAAGTGAATCGGAAATGTTGTCGTACTGGACCAGGTTCGACCAGGTGAAATCCGGAGTGAAGTTTATCAAGGCGGTCAGGGAAGCCAATTTTATGTCGAAATCTCCTTCCGGTAATTCCACATCTTGCTTGGTGTAACTCAGTTCGGTACCAAAGTGTTTTGAAGGCAGGAAAGTTAACTCCGAGGTGTTTTCCGTTCTAGTCCCGTCATAAAAATCCCCAAAGGAAACCTCATGTTCCAAACTGATCATGCGTCGAGTGGCGGTCTCCACGTTGATGATGCCACGGGTCCAGCTATAGTCACCGCCAGAGATGGAAACGTCGTCCGATATCTCGAAATCCTCTTCCGGGGCATCGGAGGAATTCTCGACTCTCAGTTCCACGTAATCCGTGTTCTCAAAAGAGAGGCCGATCGGTGCAAACGTGTGTGTGGATGTTTCCAGCTCATTGGAAAGGTTGGTAACCACCTCTCCTTCGTAATAAAGATAGTACTGCCGGAGCCAGGGCAGCGATTCAGTATAAGGCTGGTAGGTCAGGTTTGTGAAATACCGCCGGATCCCACGCCTCGGTGAAAAGCCAAGAGCGGGTTTAAAGTCCTCGTCTATTTGCAACAGGGCAAGCTCCGCATCGAATTCATCGGTGGGCAATATCACGTTGCCTCCAAAACTAGGTGCCAGACCGTCACCGAAGGCCGGATTATCAGATTCAGTTCCCAATATGAACACGTTAGCCTCCAACCGGTATTTACCGAGAAAGTTGTCGGTCAGAAAGCTGAAGTCGGAACCGAGCAACAAGTTATCGTAGTCGGAGTTTGGATCTCCATGTGTAACTAAAACTCCAACGCTGGACTGATCAAATATCTGCCGTGTTACCCGTCCAACAAAGGTGTTCTGACTATCGAGTTCGTCTGTGGAATCAACCACTGCATCAATAATGCCAAAGTCGAACTCTCCCACGCGGCCAGTCAGTTTGGCAGCTCCAATCAGGGGCACAACCTGTCCGCTGCTATTCAAGCCAATCCGTCTGCTGAAATAAGGTAGAAATACCGGAGTCGTTCTCGACCGGCGTCGAATCCGCGTGCCAAATCCGCCAAAATTAAAAACACCGGCATCCTCGAGGAAGAACCGCCGTTTTTCCGGAATAAACAGAGAGAAGCGCGTTAAATTTACCTGGCGTTCATCGACTTCAGCGGCGGCAAAGTCAGTGTTGTAACTGAGCGTGGCGCTCATTTTCGGAGAGATGCGGTAGCGGAAGTCACCGCCCCATTCAAAATCGAAATCGTCAGTGCCCAGATCCTTGTCCTCGGACTGTATCCCAAGGATGTAGGGATTGAATTCCAGGCCCAATCCCTGCTTAAGCCCGCTCAAACCTTTCAACTTGCCTGCTTCGGATACATAGTAAGACCGAATGGAGTTTCGGGGTGAGGACCAGATTCCGCGTTGATCAAGCCGCTTGATGTTGCGCGCGACATTGAGGCCCCATTCCGGGCTTTCCGGATCGAAACTGAAGGTGGTGAGTGGGAAGGCAAGTTCCGCGAACCATCCATATTCGGTGACTTGTGTTTTAACTTCCCAGATGCCATCCCACTCCGTATTTAAGGTGGCGTTGTTGCTCACGATTCCATCCTGTCGCGCACCATTGGGATTGATTCGAAACCAATAGCCATTGCGCTGATCGTTGAACGTATCAAATACAATGATAGAATAATCGTCATGCCGAGCGCTGTCATCTCGACGCATGTAACGGGCAACAATTTTTTCCGGCTCTGAGTCCCAATGCCATAATGCCATGTAGATAAAGTTATCGTCGTAGGCGACGCGAAACTCGCTTGGCTGATCCAATGGTTCGCCAGCTCGCGGCCTGCTCTGAATCAAGCGGCCGCTAAGCGGCGCGGTACGCCAAATCTCTTCATCCAAATGTCCATCGATCTTTGGTGGTGAATCCACACGCACCGCAGTGATCTCTGGTTTATATCCGCGGTCCATGCGGTAGGCCGGCACAGGCTGAGCATCAGGTATCTGCGAATCCTTGGCCACAAGCATACTGGTGGTCATACCTAGAATGATCAGGGTATATCGATACACTTGGGACATAGGGCCGAGGAAGAGGTTGAATAGTTTAGGTTCAACTACAATAAATATTGGACTGTTAAATCGTCTATGAGGAGAAAGAGCCGACCTACGGCAACCCGTTGTCGTTGACCCCCTGAAAACGCCCTAGGCTTCCGATCGAGCAATTCTGACAGACCCAATATATCAGCCCCTCAGACTGCCTGCGTCGAGGTGGGGGTTTTTCAGAGGCTCGTCTCGATTGAAATTTCAGCGAAGATACTGCTCTTGGAAGGCCCCGAGGTCGCCCTTGAAGAAGATGATCCGCCCCTGTCGCGTCACCGCTTGCCCCGGTTCCAGGTCGCCGAAAGTGGGGTCGCTGTGGATGCACATATTCCGCTCGTCACTGTTCTGGAACAGTTCGCTGGCCGGACCGAACCAGAAAGCCACGATCTCTTCTCCCGCCTGGGACCGGGTCAGGATGAGTCCGTTGTCAGCTTTTTCTTCGGAGAGAGGCCCCCAGAACTGCATCGCCCTCTGGAAAAACTGGATCGGCTCGTTCCCCTTGACGGCGTAATGAGCCCGGATCGGATCGCCACCCCGGTGGGATTCCTTCAAGTTCAAGAATTTTCCGCCATTCAGGATAAAGGTCCTCTCATATCCGGGGTCGCGAAACCGATCTGAGCGGTGGCCAAGACAGATATGCGCCACCACATTCTGCAGCGTGGTGTCTCCCAGATTCTTGACCGTCATCTGGGCGGAGAGCCCGTCGCTGACCGGCTCCAGCCGCACGGCATACTCGACCGGGTAGTCATGCTTGGAAGAGGGGAAATCCATAGGGTTGGTCCGTTTGTAGACCCAGGCGTTGCCATCCTGTGCCCACTCGACCGGAGCATAGACCTCTCGGATGTCATGCCCGACAAGCATCGCTTCGTCGCAAAACATCCGTTCCGGCATCCGAAGACGCCAGAGGATTTCCTTCGCCAAACTGGAGATCCAGATCTCGCGGCGTCCCTCTTCTTCAGGCCGGAAGGAAAAGCTATCTTCGGATCCGGCGACGAGATGCAGGGCGCTCAACAGAACGAGGCCCGACAGTAAGCCTGCGCAGAGAGGTGAAGCTATTTTCTTCATCAACTCTCGTATTACTGATAGGAATTTGCTTTGGATGATGTCACTGCGTTCGGTATAGCGGCGCAGCCGCCGAAGTAAGGGTTTTATGGAGGATATTAGAAAATCAAGGAAAATTGGACCCCATTTTGACCCCACCGGTCTTTGCTCCGCCTGAGTTCCGCGAGTTCACTATTGCCGTCCCGAGCTACTTGATCCACTTCCACATCCACGGTGAATTAGTTTATTGAGCCAAGCACACCCGTATTCAAGGCAAGCACTTTCTGCCCTCTGGCCAAAAGCTGATCACGCACGAACGCGTATTCGGAGCCTTTTGTGTCGAAGGTCCCAATTAAACAGATTGTTTTCATTTTTGTATAGGATATGATCGAGTTACCCAAATGCTGTTGTTAGCATAGATAGGTTACTCAGACTGAAGCAGAGCGGTTATTTTTCCACCCCATGCTTGAGACAGCCAACCCAGGGATAATCCGATGATCAGACCGAGAGCCGTCGGCAAAATTACCGGCAAACTGATCGCCGCCCCAAGAGCAAAGAAAGTAGAACAACCGATAAAAGCTCCAGGTATGAATCCCAACTGCTTAATATGGGCCTGGAAGCACATGCCTCCAGCTCCTATGGCAACGCCGACAAAGGCCCCAAGATAATTGGAAACACCTCCCAATAAGGTCCACACCCACACGATTACGATACCCCACAAAATGCCCGTGAAGTTGGCAAAAAAACCACTCACGAAACCGCCTTTTTCTCCGCCTGCAGCATAGAACGTCGCCCAGCCAAGAAATCCAGCAGTGCCAATGCCTTTCAAATCCAGCGGCTCCTCCATGCCTAAACCACCATAGATGACCTCGAACAGAATAAACAATCCAGCCAATATTCCTACACTAACACTTACACCAATCAAACCTTTGTTCATATGCGATACTCCTTTGGGGTTAATTCTACGTTTTTGTAAACTACTGAAATTGCTCTCCGCCCTGCTATCTTGTTATTGATAAACTGATAGGAATTTGCTTTTTAGCGGCGTAACCGCGGTGGTGGGGGTTTTACTCCAACTTGATGTGGATGCAGCCCCGTCATAAGGGTCGCACGCGAAGGACAGCAACGGGCTCCGTTATAGAACTGATTAAAACGCACGCCATTTTCCGAGAGTATATCCAGATTGGGTGTTTCGATCATCCCACCATAACAATCGATATTCGACCACCCCATGTCATCGACCATGATGAGAATGATATTTGGCCGAGGGGTGCCAACATCCACCCCGTTTGCAATCCCGGCACCAACACCTAGCGATAGCAAAATCAACAATGGACGCTTCACGGTTCTCTATATTTTAAGTTCATTTCTCAAAACGAGCAGCACAACAGGCGTTTGCCTTTGGGAAAGGCTACAGACGATTACTTTAAGGGAACCTTAACGGGTTTTTTGAGCTTGGGGTAAGCAGAGGGATTTTTCAGGTAGTCGGATTCACTTACATAGTCTCTCGTAGCGGAATCGTAAACGACAATGACCTCAGCAAGCTCATCGCCAATATTCTCAGCATGGTGCGCTACCCCGCGATCGACCCAAAACGTGTCTCCCTCCTCAAGGATGACTTCATGCTCAGCCCAGGTCTGCCGAAGCCTGCCCTTCAACACGTAAAGAACTTCTTCGCTCTCGAAATGAATATGACGCCCGCCCGCTTTTCCGGGTTCGAATGTCACTCTCCCTAAAGTGAGGCCCTCGGCATTGCCAATATTCTTAGCCGCCAACCAATTCAACGTTCCCCAGTCGTTCTTCACGATAACTTCCTCGGCGTCTTCTCGCTTATACACGCGACGGGTTATCGACTCACCGTTACGCAGATCCTTGATTCTTTCCTCAACCTCAGCTAAGGAGGCTTCCTTAATTCCACTATCGTGAGCCATGGATTGGCTCTGCATTGTCACCGAGACAAAGATAAGTGCCAGAATGATTGTGTTAAAAGCGGGCTTTGTTTTGGAGCAGCCTCGCAAATTTATAATGCGGTTTATGTTTTTCATAGAAGTGGTGTTTTGTGTGAGTGAAAAGGGTTGTTGGCTGAAGATTATGGAGGCGGTCCTTGAAGGAAGCGCTCGACGAACAGGTTGAATTCATCGCTCGGTGTAATCTTTCCATTGCCGGTCCAGAGATCTCTTGCTTCCCCGGCCGGGATGGCAAAGTACACGGTATTTCAGACGAAGACTCTCTCCGGCTTTGATGGTGTAAGCCTCATGGAAAAGTGGGGATGCCACTGATAGGAATTTGCTTTTTAGCGGCATAGCCGCGATGGTGGGGGTTTTAGGGGGAGGAGAAAGAACTGTGGGCATTGAGATGAAGATTTGATTTATTTGGCGCTGTAACAGAGCTCCATTTCTGTGTGAGTGCTTATTAAGCGCTAAGGGTGTCCTGGAAGTCAATCTTGACTGATAGGAATTTGCATTTTAACCTGTCCTGTCTAATTCCCTCAACCGGCCAAGCTTTTCATAAATCTTTTTTTTATAGTTAAAATTGTTATTCAAAATATCGCCTTATATATAGGCATTTTATGTATCTTCATCAAAACGGGTCATGTTTTCAAATTAAACTCCAGCCATTCGATCTCAACAAAATGCCGCCGCAATTCCCGTTCCGAATAGAAGCTGAGGAATAGGTCATGAAAACCACTCGTCTGCTTAAGATCTACTGTCACCTCTTTCCAATCCTGACTCACTGTTCCTTCCTCACGATAAATGGCTACAGAAGGTCCGTCTTCAGATCCCACTTGTAATTCAATTTGAAATCCAGGCACAATCGGGCGCAGGCGCATCGTAATACTACCAATGCCGCTCAAATCTATCCCTTTCATTAATGCAAAACCGTTATCGAAAACACCCTTCAGTACATTTTGCCCGCTCTCTGTCTGCCGGAGGGAAACGTTGCTAAGAGAATTAAACATGCCGGCCTCAAAACGCGGTGATCTTAATAGAACCCGGGAAGTATCGCTGAGAACAGCCGTTGATTCGAAACCGCGGTCAGTATAGGATGCCTGAATCGAAATCAAATCCCTATCAAAGCCACTTGAACTTAAACTGCCTTTTAATCCGGGAGCGTTCATCTCTGCCGGACGCTGATGTAAAGACAGAATATACCGCACCATCTCTACTAAATCATTTCGGTTCAGCTGTGGATGGGGAGCCATGGGTATCTCACCAAACGTACCCGATCCGCCGCGCAGAACCTTGTCAGCCAGTTCATTCAAAAATCGATAATCTCCTTTATAATGATCTGCAATATTAAAGTAAGTTGGGATAACCGACTCTGGCGCCGGTTGATGGCATGCCAGGCAATTATTGCGCTTTAACATTTCCAAACCATCCAGCAGCAGTTCGTCCACCTCGTCCCGATGCTCCACGGATAACTTGCCTGGCGACACCGGTATGCGCTGAACCTCATATTCCACTTCGGTACTACTGATACCTTCCGAGGTCCGCTCATCCTCTTTATCAGTGACAATGATTTCATAATCAACGCGGTCCCAGTAAAACGAACGGTTACCAGACAGGAGGTTAATAGTCACCTCCGGTGGATAATTTCCGACGTATATATTAAGTTCCGTTGAATCACTCCCACCCTGGCCATCGTTTACTACAAGTTTAACTGGAAATACTCCCGCCGATTTAAAGCTGTAATTGATTTTTTTAGATTCCCCAATCAACCTACTGTCATTTAAGAACCAACGGTAGGTCAGAATGTCATCTGCATCATGATCCAGTGACTGGTCAGCAGAAAAATTCACCGACAGTGGAAGATCTCCGACAGTCTTGTCTGCCGTCATACGGGCGAGAGGTGGCAGATTGCCGGCATTGTAATCTACTTTTGAAAGTTTCGAATTCAGGCTGTTACGGTAGGAGGAACCATACTCCAGGATATAGAGAGCCCCGTCCGGCCCGAACTTCATCTTCACGGCCTTGGCAAATACTTCGCCGGGCATAAACCTTTCGATACTTTTAATTTTATTCTCTGCATCCAAATGCACCAGATTAATCCAGCTGCGAACCCAGTCGGAAATGAACAGCACACGATCGTAGTAAGCAGGAAATGCCGAAGCAGACTGTTTAGAACTTTCCCTATAGTAGTAGACTGGACCCGGAATAGCAGTCTTCCCCCCCTGACCTAATTCTGGATAAAGCGGGTGGCTTCTGCCTGAATATGCAAGAAAGGCCGGCTGAGGTTTTGGCAATATTTTTAGTCCGCTATTGTTCGGTGATAAATTTTCAGGCGTCTCCGGGTCGAAGTACCTTATGACTTCTGCCGTATCATAATCCATCAGGGCAGATGACTCATTATTGCCCGAAAAGTAAGGCCAGCCGAAATTACCGGCTTTCTCTGCCCGATTGATTTCATCATACCCTGGAGGACCGCGCTCCGATTTATCGCTGGCATTCACCCCGACTTCCCCCCAGTAAAGCACGTCCGCCTTCCGGTCCACTTGAATACGAAAAGGGTTCCGGTTTCCCATTGTGTAAATTTCCGGCAAGCCGCCTTTCCCGTCAGGAAACAGGTTACCCTCAGGAATAGTATAAGGCCGAGCTCCGTTAGCAACCGGTCTAATACGCAAAATCTTTCCCCGGAAATCCATGCTATTGGCAGCTGTGCGCTGGGCATCATAAAGATGTTTGCCCGGCCGTTGGTCCAGCGGCGCATAGTTATACTTGGTGTGGTTTCTGATTATTCCGTTATTATGCTTCGTGCCTATATTACGCGTATTATCACCAACCGAAATATAAAGATTTCCATGACTGTCGAAATCTAGATCTCCGCCTACATGCTGACCGTAATCAAAAGGTATCTTTAGGATAATTTCTTCAGAAGATTTATCTAACAGACCGTCCTTTAAGCGAAAACGTGAAACATTATGCACGAGCTGCTTCTTTCCGGTTTCAGCATTTAAAACCTCTTGGGTATATAACAGATATAGAACGGGTGTTTCCTCTGAAAATTCCGGAGCAAGGATGAGACCGAGCAAACCCGTCTCAGAATCCGTCGCCGGCTCCATCTTGCCTATTTCACGAGCCTGCTTCATCTGCGGATCATAAACGCTGATTGTTCCCCAGCGTTCAATGATATAGATCTTTCCATTCGGGCAGATGTCCATGGCGACCGGGTCAACCATCCCCTCGAAAAGAACTGTTTTTGTAAAGCGTACCGCCGCTGGTTTTTCAACATCGGCGGCGAAAAGAACTGTCGCCTGAAAAACAGAAGTAAGAAATAAAGATACTATTGAAATGCGCATTTAAATTAATTCTCTTCCACGTGTTTGCACAGAACGCCATCATCCCGATTAGCCGAGTTGTTTCTAGTATCCAACAGCCCCGCGGAAGGCAGTATTAAAGCAAATCGCCAGTATCGCGTCCTCGTCGCCAGTATTTGTCGCATTGTGCAGAACGCCTTGAGGAATGCTTACGGTATCGCCCGCACCCATCTCCACGGACACTTCGTTCATCGTGTGTTGTATCTTTCCGCTTACTACAGTGAGGATTTCGTCGCAATTCGGATGGTAGTGGACAGGATTTGACTTACCAGGTCTGAGGATGGCAACCCCTGTTGTCATGACCCTGCTGTTATCCATGGCAGCCGAGGTATACCAGCGGAGTTCTCCCCATGGCATGTCGTGAACATCGTTGTCCTCGTGCTTGTTAACAACCGATTTTCCAATTATCGGCCCTGGAGTATAGATTCCGGTGGCTGGAACATTTATGTGGGATGTCCATGCGATCGCATTGATAATCATTTTTCGAACTGCGGGATCGTCCAGACTTTTCAAGTAGTGTCCACCAGTATAGCCAAATGAACGACCTCCGTTTGGACGTTCATAGGCCCAGGCTAAAACGTGTTCGCCTTTTTGAGGAGGATCCGAAGCCTGCCTGGCCTTATTGCCGTATTTCGGAGTGACCGCTCCACGCAGAATCGGAGTGACGTTTCGCTCGGCGAAAATCAAGGTTGGGTAAAATTCATCCTTAACAGTAAATTCGCCCACGCCAAATGATATCGGATGGTCTTGCGACACGGGAGAGAGCGTTACCGTCTCCGTCGTACGATCATACATTCCGTTCCTCTTTGCTCCTAGCCAATCTACAAGCGGAATAGTCGTGTTCCCGGGTGGAACGGTCGATGCTTGATGGAACGTGATAAGACCGGCGCCGGCATCGATCTGCTTTTGCAACTGCTTGATCCGCTCTGGATCTAGAAGAGGAACCGGCTTTTCCCCTACTCCATCAAAATATAGAACAATTGCGGATGCACCATCGAGAGCGGCAGGATCGGCTGGCCAGCCTGTTGTATAAGCTAATACGTCAGTCGAAGCAAAAGCAGGAGACGCCTTCAACCACGCTGCAAAGAGCGGGATGCCGTTGGGGAAGTCGTGTTCGCCCTTGCCATGGCTCTTCTTACCGCCGATTAAAACGACTTTCTTTTCCAGAGACGGCGATTTTTGAGCGGCAGCGCCGAGGTTGGGTGCTGCGGGTTGCGCGATTGCCGATACGGGCCAAACCAGGATCGCAGCAATAGCGATGAAACGGAGATAGCCTGAAACTGTGGTCATGGGTGTATTTTTTAGGATTGTTATTATTCGTATTGAGAACGTTTAATTGCCGGTACAGGGCACGGCATTGAGAATTGAAAATTTCGTGGGGGTTGATTCGGTAGAAAGTCGATTCACTTTGATTTCGCGAAAGCGCGGACTTGGGCAGCGATCGCGACTTCCGTTGGTAATCGCTCCATTGAACTCGCTCCGAAGAAGCCGTCGCATGCTGGTACCCTCTCAAGCACTTCTCTGGCGTCGGCGGGCTCGGAAATAGGTCCGCCATGACAAAGGACGATTACATCATTGCGTGCGGCGCGAGCTGAATCCGCGATCGCAGATACTTCTTGAACACAGTCGTCGAGCGTTTTGGCGGTGTGCGCTCCGATTGCTCCTTTAGTTGTCAGGCCCATATGCGCGACGACGATATCTGCTCCGGCTTTCGTCATAGCTGCCGCCTGTTCCACGTCGAACACATACGGCGTGGTGAGAAGACCGAGGTCATGCGCGGCTCGAATTATCTCCACTTCCAATTCGTAGCCCATGCCGGTTTCTTCCAGGTTCTGACGGAACGTACCATCAATGAGGCCAACCGTCGGAAAATTCTGGATACCGGCAAACCCGAGATTCTTCAATTCACGCAGATAGGGATCGCATAGGAGGAATGGATCGGTGCCATTAACGCCCGCCAACACCGGCGTATGCTTGACAGCGGTAATAACCTCATAAGCCATTTCTTTCACGATCTCATTGGCGTTTCCGTAGGCGAGTAAACCAGCAAGCGATCCGCGTCCAGCCATGCGGTAGCGTCCGGAATTGTAGATAACAAGGAGGTCAATGCCTCCGTCCTCTTGTGATTTAGCGGAAAGACCGCATCCGGCCCCACCGCCAAGTACGGGTTTTCCGGTAGCGATCTTGGCTCGTAAATGTTCGAGAATTTGAGTGCGATCTTTATTCATGTTTCGATTCGAATTAGTGAAATTATGAGCTATGTATTGTGGGGGCAATTATCAGTGTTTGCTATTGGCAGGTGGACTGACAAGGTCTTCGAAGGCGGATACAATCGCGTCGGCGAAGGCGGGATCATTAATGGCTTCGGCACGGCGGAGTAGGCAGCGTCCTTGCTTGGGTTCGATCGTATTTTCCAATTCATCGAAGAGTGCTGCGTCGGCCTCGGGGTCGTGAAAAGACTGACCTGGTATATCGATCGCGGATACGCCACCTTCCGGAATCAGAAGTGTCCAGGCGCTTTTTGCTTTGTTTAACTTTTGAGATATCCAGCGAGCGATCGAGCGATTCTCTTCGGGAGTAGTACGCATTAATGTGACGTTCGCATTGTGGCGGTGAAATAGCCGATCCGCGTATTTGCCGGGCACCGTTTCGGGTGCCCAAAAGTTGACCATATCGAGTGCCCCGACGCTAAGGACGTAGGGAATACGACGATTTAGAATAGCATCAAAACGCGATGGTCCGGCTGGAAAGACGCCACCCATGATCTCATCGGCAACCTCCGTCGTCGTTATGTCGATAACCGCCTCGACGAGTCCGGCCTCGACGAGCGCTTCCATTGATCGCCCGCCCACGCCTGTGGCATGAAATACCAATACGTCCCACCCGGAAGCTTCGAGAGCGGCTCGCACACGATCCACGCATTGAGTGGTCACGCCAAACATGGTGATCGCCGCGCAAGGTTTTACATCGAGTTGAGGCAAGTGCGCTCCCACCATACCAGCGATTGCTCCCGCGGCGCGTCCAAATACCTCGGTGGATACTCGGTTTAGACCTGCGACATCAACGATGGAGGGCACCATGACGATATCGGATACTTGGACGTAAGCGCTCACGTCGCCTCCCGCTACAGTTGAAACCATTAACTTTGGCACTCCTAGCGGGAGTGCCCGAAGGGCTTGAGTTATCAGGGCTGTGCCACCAGTACCGCCGATTCCGATGGCCCCTGAAAGTCGACCTTCTGCGTTTTCATTAGCCAGAAAAATCGCAAGCGCCTCACCCATGGCGGTAACAGCTTCGCCGCGATCGTTGAGGGAAAGAATCTTCTGCCCGCTCTGATGGCATTCGGCGACAGTTGTCCGGTCAATGTCGGGGGCGCATGTGGGTGGACCCGCGGTACCAACGTCCACTGTCACTACTTCGGCGCCGGAAAGCCTTAGCGATTGAGCGATGTAGGCGATCTCTTCGCCTTTTGTATCCATCGTGGCGATGGCGTAGATGTGTTTCGATGTGGGTTTAAGCATTTTTTTGAGTATTCTTTATCAGGAGGGGCGTTCTGGAAAGCATCATTTCTCTATTCTTGAGCTTTTGCTCCACGGTCTAACCGCTCGTATGATCGTGGATTAGTATTACGAATGGCTCGCCAGGTGGGGTAGTTGTCGAATACGTCACCGTCGCTTCCCATACGCGGGTCGTTCGTTTGCTTTAAGTACCCCTCCAATCGAGCCGACAATTCTTGTTTGTGACTCCTATACTTGGCCTGAGCAGCGACATTTACTATTTGTGCCGGGTCCTTCTTGAGATCATACAGTTCCTCAGCCGGCCGTTTGGCAAATGAGAGATCGTAGAGCCGTGCTATCTCTGCTTTGTGTTCGAGCATATACGTTCTTGTCGGACTCGGATCGACATCCTTGAATTCCTTGCCTACCGGCCAGCGATCAGGAGCGAAGTTGCGTATATAAAGAAAGTCTTTGGTCCGGATAGCACGGGAAGGGTAGCCCCGCCTGTTATTACTGATACGATAGACAGAATGCGCCTCACGGCCATAGTAGGCTGCGCCGCGCCCGGGTTCCACCCAGCCCTGTTTACCCGAGGTCAGTAAAGTCAGGAGGCTCTTGCCCGTCATGTCGGGGTGAGGCATCAGGCCCGCGGCCTCAAGAAATGTGGGCGCCATATCAATGAGATTCGTAAAATCATGAACAACCCTGCCGCCACGCACCCCTTTCGGCCAGCTGATCGCGAGCGGCATTCGTGCGCTGTAGTCATACATATCAGCCTTTCCACGGGGAAACGGCATTCCGTTGTCACTGGTCACCACGACGATCGTATTCTCAGCCCTGCCCGTATCCTCAAGCAGTTTCAAGTTGGTCTCGACCAATTGGTCGAACCGTTGCACTTCGAAGTAATAGTCCAGGATATCCTCCCGGACTATCGGCACGTCCGGAAAAAAAGGAGGCACCTCCACATCCTCCACCTTCATGCCCGATTGGCTGCCTGATCCCTTTACATAGGATCTATGTGCATCCCTCGAACCTTGCCAAAAACAAAACGGCTTGTCCTCCGGCAAGGTTTTGAGAAAACTCCGGAAATTGTCCGTCGACGGTCCGGCTGGATTGTGTGGCCATCCTCCCGCTTTTATACTACCCGGAGACCATACTTTGGAGTGACTGCCCACATGGTATCCTGCCTCTTCCAGCATGAACGGATACACATTGAATAAATCCTTGTAGAGAGTACCACGCAGATTGGCCGCCTCCCCAAGCCGCCAGAAGTCCTGACCAGTTAGGATCGCAGCACGTGAAGGGCTGCAGGATGAAACTGAGCAGAAGGCATTTGTAAAAAGCACACCGTCTGATGCGACCCGGTCAAATGCGGGTGTCTTGACGACTTTATCTCCGTAGGCGCCTGCATGAGCCCAGGAGATGTCATCTGAGATAATGAACAGTATGTTAGGCCGGGCATCTCCTTCTGCAAAGGCAGTATGCGCGCAGAAGATTTGTGTTCCGAGCAGTGCGATTGCAGCTGACGCAAGGACTTTTCCGAAGAACTTCCGGAGCAGGCTGTGATCCCCATGAGACTGATGGGCCATCCAACTACCCCTTTTGCAGTTCAACCCTCGAATCCTCAGCGATTGAGCGATGTAGGCGATCTCTTCGCCTTTTGTATCCATCGTGGCGATGGCGTAGATGTGTTTCGATGTGGGTTTAATCATTTCTCTATTCTTGATCTTTTGCTCCACGTTCTAACCGCTCGAATAATTGTGGATTAGTGTTAGGAATGCGTTTCCAAATGGGGTAGTGGTCGAATGCATCACCGTCGCTTCCCATACGCGGGTCGTTCGTTTGCTTTAAGTACCCCTCCAATCGAGCCGACAATTCCTGTTTGTGACTCCTATACTTGGCCTGAGCAGCGACGTTTACTATTTGTGCCGGGTCCTTCTTGAGATCATACAGTTCCTCAGCCGGCCGCTTGGCAAATGAGAGATCGTAGAGCCGCGATATCTCTGCTTTGTGTTCGAGCATGTACGTTCTTGTCGGGCTTGGATCGACATCCTTGAATTCCTTGCCTACCGGCCAGCGATCAGGAGCGAAGTTGCGTATATAAAGAAAGTCTTTGGTCCGGATAGCACGGGAAGGGTAGCCCCGCCTGTTATTACTGATACGATGGACAGAATGCGCCTCACGGCCATAGTAGGTTGCGTCGCGCCCGGGTTCCACCCAGCCCTGTTTACCCGAGGTCAGTAAAGTCAGGAGGCTCTTGCCCGTCATGTCGGGGTGAGGCATCAGGCCCGCGGCCTCAAGAAATGTGGGCGCCATATCAATGAGATTCGTAAAATCATGAACAACCCTGCCGCCACGCACCCCTTTCGGCCAGCTGATCGCGAGCGGCATTCGTGCGCTGTAGTCATACATATCAGCCTTTCCACGGGGAAACGGCATTCCGTTGTCACTGGTCACCACGACGATCGTATTCTCAGCCCTGCCCGTATCCTCAAGCAGTTTCAAGTTGGTCTCGACCAATTGGTCGAACCGTTGCACTTCGAAGTAATAGTCCAGGATATCCTCCCGGACTATCGGCACGTCCGGGAAAAAAGGAGGCACCTCCACATCCTCCACCTTCATGCCCGATTGGCTGCCTGATCCCTTTACATAGGATCTATGTGCATCACTCGAACCTTGCCAAAAACAAAACGGCTTGTCCTCCGGCAAGGTTTTGAGAAAACTCCGGAAATTGTCCGTCGACGGTCCGGCCGGATTGTGCGGCCATCCTCCAGCTTTTATACTACCCGGATACCCCCCTTTGGAGTGACTGCCCACATGGTATCCTGCCTCTTCCAGCATGAACGGATACACATTGAATAAATCCTTGTAGAGCGTGCCACGCATATTGGCCGCCTCCCCAAGCCGCCAGAAGTCCTGACCAGTTAGGATCGCAGAACGTGAAGGGCTGCAGGATGAAACTGAGCAGAAGGCATTTGTAAAAAGCACACCGTCTGATGCGACCCGGTCAAAGGCGGGTGTCTTGACGACTTTATCTCCGTAGGCACCTGCATGAGCCCAGGAGATGTCATCTGAGATAATGAACAGTATGTTAGGCCGGGCATCTCCTTCTGCAAAGGCAGTATGCGCGCAGAAGATTTGTGTTCCGAGCAGTGCGATTGCAGCTGACGCAAGGACTTTTCTGAAGAACTTCCGGAGCAGGCTGTGATCCCCATGAGACTGATGGGCCATCCAACTACCCCTTTTGCAGTTCAATCCTCGAATCCTCAGCAACTTGTTATTTTTCATCTAATTTAAAAAACTGGTTTATCAATAGCCTTTCTACTAGAACCTAAAAGAATTGGACAAATAGATGGTCCTCGGAGGTGGAATCCTGATGACTGCCACCTGACCGTCTGGGTTGGTTTTGACCGGAATATTTCCGCTTTCGCCAACCAGATTTCGGACATTGAGCCGAACGCTCCAATCAATCTTTTCGTCCCAGATTTTTCTTCCATAAGTGAGCCATAAATCCCCGCTGAACAGGCCATCATCGAAGTGTGGCCGGTTGACATCCGGTATTGGAACATTGGTTTCCGGGTCCAAACCAAACACGTAGCCGGTTGCGGCTTCATCTTCCCAGCGAACCGCGCCGCCGATTCCGAATCCTGCCAGTGTTCCTTCCTGGAACTCGTAAGAGCTGACCCCGGTAATGCGCCATTCACGCTGTTCATTGGCTACCTGGTTTTCCAGGGCTTTGGCTACACGAACAGGAGCGAGAATTTGGGCCAGCAATTCTAATTCGTAGGTTCGTGGAGGCCTGTCGAACGATCCATCTTCCTGGAGCACATCCAGCATGCCTGCCTGGATCGTTCCCACATATTCTTCCACGATCTGAGCCATGATCGGTGCGGTGTTTGTAAAGATGGTTTCTTGCTGACTGATATTGGCCAAGATCCGCCAGGACGGTGTAGGATTCGCCACAAACTCAAGTTCAAATCCTTCTGCCAGTTGATCCCGGGTGGAGCGGATGTTGGGGATTGGGTCAAAATCGTATTCATCCCAGACACCGTCTCCGGTAGTATCTTCCTGCCGAGGATTAACGATATCCTTCAAGACCTGGGGAATAGTGTTTAACATAGCGTTATAATATGCGTCATAACTTTGAATAGGATGACCCTCCGGGTTGTCGAGGTGTTCCAGTTGCACCGACCAAGGGAATCCTCCTATCAGTTCACCCCTACGGAATGAGTTAATCCTCCCAACGACTTCTTGAGCCAGATTAAAATTCACTCCCGAATTGATAGCGGCCAGCTCGGTCGTAAACCAGTTAAACTTGATCGAGTACTTTTGGTCATCGGTACTGATCAAAAATCCATATTCCTCGGTGGAACCGGTAGGTTGTCCTATAGGCTGGGCCAAAATGTTATTACGCAGACCGATGGGATTGAAGTTTTCTGACGTGGACCAGTGCACCTGCAAGTTGAAAGGAAGATCTCCTAACAAGAATTCAGGAATACGTCCCACCACACTCCAGGTTTGGGTATCTCCAGATTCCACCAAGGCTGGTGTCGAGGACAGCTTGGTGAATGCCGGATTGTACTGAAGGTTGGGGGAGGGCCCAAACTCAGCTGGGGCGGCCAACAAACGGTCAACACCAGCCTCAGCTTCAGTATTTCTGGCAAAGCTTTCCGTATCATCCTCACGGTAACCGTACAGACCTACGATATGGTCATCGAAGAAGTAACTCTGCCAGGCAAAGGCCTTGGATTCGATATTGGTCTGACCGATATCTTCATCTTCTATAATACGCCTTACGAAAACCTCGTTGACGTGAATCATGCGGTCGCCGGCCACATTGTTAAACCTTCCGGCGGCGTTGGTATCCACCCATGCATAGTTGTATCGATATCCGTCGTCATACCTTCGAAAATCCATGGCGTAAAGACGCACGTCGTCCAAGGATTGCACACCGATTAGGGAGTCACTGGTGAAAGCCAGGACATTTAGGCTGCGTCGGCCTCCGCCCGCCAGGTTGTTCGTGTTCATGGCGGAGGTTATGTTGAATTGGTCGCTGTCCACCGCGTCACCCGTGGTGCGGTTGAAGGAGTCCAGAGTGTAATCGTTAAAAAGTCCTGTAAATCGATGACGACCCAGGTGCTTGAGCCAACCGTCGTTTTCTGTGAAATCCGCTTCTGCGGTTGCTGTTATGCGAAAGGTCTCGCGATCCGTAATATCATCTCTCTGCCTAGGTTTTCTTACCCGTGTATAGGCCCGGCCCAGGTTCGGATTGAGCTGTCCATTCAATAGATAAACGGAGTTAGCGACATAAATGTCGTAGGGGCCTCCCGTGCTGCCACCCTGACCGCCCGCAAATAAAAAATCCTGATGCGTGGAATAGGATTGTTCGTCGTATGCGATCTCAATACCCAGCTTTCCGTCGAGAAAGGTTTGTTCCAGTGCAAAATTGACCGCATCGAATTCTCGTTCAATGCGATCGTGGCCATTGCTATAGACCTGATTGTAGAAATCGAACACATCGCGGTTTTGCAACGTGGGAGCAGCGAATCCAATCGCGTAGCTTTCAGAATAAGGGGTATTGGTGTGAAAATCCCGAAAATGGCCTACCGGCGTATCGTCTGGCAGCCCTGCCGCAACGGCTGTACCCGCCAAACCGGTACTGGCAAGTGTATCTCTGCTTGCGCTCCAGGGGACAAAACCGTTATAGCCAGCGATATTTCCACCAGGGATACCGGCATCGGTTGCCCCGCGCTCTGAATACACAAGTGTAGGTTGGCGGAAGACGGTGGAGTGAACATTGGTGTTGATCTTGGATTCAGTGCTGCCCGTTCCAATGGGGTCGTCATGCAGGGCCTGAAACTCCCAGGTCCCCCCTTCGCTAGGATGCACAACCCATGGGGTTGGTTGCGAGCCTGTGAACTGCGAGATACTTGTCGAAATGGGCTCAAACCAGTTGTGATAAGAGACGGTTGGTGGAATGACCTCTACTGGGGACCCGTTCTGCTCACCATCTTCACCATTGATCCTCAGCCGGGTTACGGCACTGTCGCTTTCAAACAAAATAATGTCCAACGCACCATAAAAGCGCGTTTGATCTTCAAATGCCGGTTTCTGTTTGTACTCCTGGCTCTCCTCGAGGATAGAGATACGCAGGGCAACGCGATCCTCGACAAGCGATTTATTGTAGTCGAATTCAGCACGCCAACTACCGTAGTTATCCAGGCGTATACCGAGCTCGCCGAAGTCGCTGTTGTGAATGGCTAGCTTGGTTGCGTTATTGATAACTCCTCCGGGACTTCCGATACCGAACAGGAGCGAGTTGGGGCCGCGACTGACGGTGACACGCCCGGTGTTATAGCTGTCAAAAGGAATATCCGTCAGATAAAAACCACGCGTCAAATCTGCCGCAAACAATCCCCGTACCCGCTGGTTTCTTTGCGGATTGGTTCTTGCATCCAGCTGGTAAAAGCGGCTCCACGTCGACTCAGACGCTCCGGTGAAATTTCCCTGAAAACCGCCCACTTCAACATTTCCGAGGTAGGATAAGAGTGTTTGAGCATCGGTGGCGACGACATCATCCATGAATTCCTCAGTTACCACCGAAATGGAGGCTCCCAGGTCTTTCAGATTTGTTTTGATGCGGGTTCCGGCCAAAGTATTTGTGGCCGCATAGCCGACAGTCTCGGATTCATCCACTGTAAATGGGCTGAGTGTGTAAACGATTTCGTCATCGTCTTCGTCCTGGGCTCTCAGGTCGGCGTTCCCGCCAGCTATTCCAAGGGTCAGCGCAACGGCTAGGGTTTTTAACCAGTTGTTGTTTTTTTTAGCGTTCATTTTAGTCTCTCCCATGATATAGGGTTCAGTTATTGATTCGCCCATCCAATGGGTAGTTACGAATCGGTGTTAAGTATTTGAGCATAAGAATCTCTAATAGAAACTCTTAGCTCTAACTAATAGCTGTTCCCAAGAGTCGTCAAGGGTTTTCCTCAAGGTTCCTCAAGCTTCGGGTAGGCCTATCAATGGACTATGACTCCTTGAGCTGACCCCCGAACTGGGCCATTGCCAATGAGACACTGGTGGGCTAACAACCGACCGGAACCAACCCTATAATCCTCATGAAGCTTACCAATACGCGGGGTCTCCAAACCCGTCTTAAATGCTAAGACCAACTCTTTTTTCAGGCCTTAATATAATCCCTTTTTGACGTATTCATCGTGACAATTCCGGACGTACAGTGATTCTATTTCGTTATGAAGATTTTAGTAAGCACGTTATCGATTACCATGGTCCTCTCTCTAGCTCTGAGTGCTGCGGAGAAGGCGCCCTTTACGAAACTTTTTAAGCTCTCTGATTTCGAGACGAAAGGAAACTGGATGGAGGAGAAAAGGAATGTACTCCACCTGAAGCCACGGGAAGGCGAGAAGGGCTGGAAACGCTACGGTGCTTACCTCTGGTTCCCGGAACAATATCAGGATTTTGTCTGCCGGTTTGATTTTAAGCTCGGAATAGGTGGGAACTCGGGATTCTACTTCCGCATAGCGGACCAGTCGGATGCCACCCTGCACGGTTTTGAGATTCAATTGAAAGACGGTTACGGTAAAGAAAAGCTGGGCCCCCATGACGTAGGAGGTGTCATCAAAACCTCAGGACCGAAGGTGAATGCCGTAAATCCAACTGGGGAATGGAACACGATGGTCGTTCGCCTTAAAGGTTCGAAGCTCTTCGTAAAACTCAACGACCAGGTCGTTCAGCAAGTGGATATGGAAACAGCCCGCCCCGAGGACAAGCCACTCGCGCAAAAAGGATGGATTGCAATTCAGGATCACGGTCAGGAGTTCTGGGTTCGCAACGTCCGCATCCGAAAACTTTGAGAGAGCGCTTCTAGGTTAGGGTAAGTTTCCCTGCTTCAATCGCGAGGGGGGACTTTGGTCTTCGGGCATGTATTGGGGATCGGAGGTGAGCAATATCCGGTCCAACTCGGTGCCATCTTCGCGCATGGACACGCTGATGATGTGTTGGCCACGGGTGAGAATGTCGAGATAGAGCTGACCTGGCACGCCGACGTGAACCTCTTCGGTCCGTTGCCTACTGTCCCATTGCCACTTCCCCTTTTTTACAGTTTGCCAGCGCTGTCCACTTTCGGGCCACTGCCCATTGAGGCCGAAATGCATGCCATTGTCTTCGCTACCCGTAGAGTATACCCGCGCCCACACATGGTAACGACCGGGTTTGTTAAAATATACCTTGTAGGAGAGGATGGCTAATTTTCCCGGATCGTTGGAAAAGTTTTCCCCCCTGATCAGCTTCTCATTGTGAGTCCAACGGCTGTCCGGTAGAATCTCCATGTATGCGCCGCCGCTCGCACCCATTACGTGAGGATCATCTGGATCGGGTTTCAGTCTAGGGAGTCGAGAACCAGTGGTTAAATGCCATGCCCGCACGCCAACATCTTCCTGTTTATAGAAATGCTCGGCCTCAAAAGCCACGATGCCATCGATTTCTTCGAAAACGACAGCCTCACTGACGATGGGCTCGATAGTGGAGTATTGAGCCGCGGCAACCGGAAGAACCAGGAAAAACAGGCCGCCAAGAAAGCCTTTGCATAAAGTTTGAGTCATATTTTCAAAGCATTGAAGTTTATGGTGATAGGGAGGGGAAGGGTAACAAGCATTTCTACCCCAATTCCGGACTCACTGCCAGGGTCGATCTCAATAATGAAAAATTAACAACTCCCCGGCTATACTGCCCCCACTTAAGGAAATGATGGAGTAATCAACCAAGGATTACTCAACCATGAAAAGACGAAAATACCTGTGTGCAAAACCGCAATTGAGAAGATAATCTCCAAAAATGCATTTTACATTTGGACGTCTAGATGTAAATTTCTGCTCCCGTGATTGATCGACCTTTTTGGAGAGAGCGGCTAAAAAACGCCTGGAAACGAGCCCCTATCGCCTGGCTGAGCGGGGTAAGGCGGGTCGGTAAAACGACCCTGGCGAGAAGCTTGGACGGTGCTCACTACGTCAACTGCGACCTGCCCAGGCACCGACAAAGCCTTGAAGATCCGGAATATTTTTTTGCCAACATAACTGAGATTTGAGGTTATTTTCACCGCTCCGGGAAATCTAACCGATGTTCTATCAAAGCTGGTGACACGCTAATCGTGCAATAACGCCCAATATCCTCACTACCCAACGACACGATACTATAACTTGAAAGGGTTTACTAATTTTACTCCAACATGTTTGAAATCACCTGTGTTTCGGGTCGCTACGGATAGGCCATGGGTTATGGCCGTCGCGGCAATCAGGCTGTCCTTTACCGGCATGGCAAAGCCTTTCTTTTTGAGGCGTGCCAAAAGCTGTGCCCAATGGGAGGCGGTTGAAACATCAAAATCCAGGATGCGCAGTCTCTGAACACCGGAGGAGAACCATTCCTCCAACCGCTTGCCTTGGCCTCCGGAAGGAAGTAGGAGGATGCCGTATTCCAGTTCCCCTAAAATGATCGGATTTATGGTCAGGTCTCGTTCATTATTGCGAAGCCATTCGATGACCCGGAAAGAGGGGTTCCGCTTGGTCGGTTCGCTTAGAATATTGGCATCGACCAGATATTTCACAACATGTCGGTGGATTCAGATGGAATGGGTTCAAACCAGTTCTTCTCAGGACATTCCAGCAACCAATCCACCAATCCCTCGTTGTTGGCGTATTCCTGGCGTTTCAGCAGGTACTCGCCGGCGTCCAGCCGTTCAATGGCAAATTTCTGTCCCGCGACAATGCGGTCACGCTTTCGGATCTCAATAGGCAACACTACTTGCCCTTTACTCGAAACTACGGTTTTCATTTGCGTAAGATCACGTCTTACATTTGATCAGTCAATACCAACCCCTGAATTCAGGCACGTTATTTCAAATCGAGTTAAACCAGAACCAAGTGGAGACACATAAATGCCCATTCGGAGCAGGGTTAAGCTACTTACCTGCTTTTTAAACGCTGTCTTGATGCATGTAATCCCATGACCAACTCACATTTCGAGCTTCCCATTCGAGGCGCGCCATATTCATTCTCGTGAGCCTTGATGACATCCATCGCAATCTGCTTGAGCAAGCCAAGGTCGTAGTCGGATTCGTAATCGGGATACTCTTTGAGCAGATCGACACCGTAAATAGCGCGCAGCCAGATGAGTTATACGACACATCATAGCCCTGCTGCTCTATCCAATAGGACAAGGGGAATTCCCAGAGAAGAAACTCTCCCGACCCCACGGAGTTAGGTCTATCGACAAGATGGTCCTGACAGAAATTGGCGTAGGGACGGTCAAAACTCACCCACCCGGTTTCCGGATCGAGCCAGACTAAGACCGCACATTCTTAGAAATTCCTTCTGTATGTCAAAAAGGTATGCCTTAGATCGTAGTTACCGTTACCGTGAGTGACAACAAATTCGTCGGTGGCATTGTTGATCTTAAAATCGATCTCATTCTTGCCTTCATCCCAAATGTAGGAAGCGCCAAAATCGAGAATATATTGCTTCCTGGTGTAAGGTTGAAATTGTTCTGTTCTTGTGTTCCAGCCATCATCCCAAAATTTGCCGCCCACGCGGACTGAGAAGCCTTCGCCCGAATCGTCCGAAAAATCATACCGGATTAAACCAGAAATCGTGTCAATCAAATGGGGCGGTTCTATATTTGGAAAGGGGGCGAATTGGGCGGGGACTTCTCCGTCACTTTTAGTAGCCCCAACTATGAAGGTCAACTTGTCAGTCGGCTGACCAAACATCTCGAATTCCCAACCGGTGGTTACTCTATCGGTCAGGATCTGCTCGGATACCGGAAAGGGATCCAAATACCATTGAGGCACGAGAATGCCTTCTTGACTCACCTCGAAATGTGTCAATACCGCAACAACCTTTCCATTGTAAAACTGCCCCTTTATCCCGATCTCTTCGATATTGCTGGTGGTGGCGGTGCTTATTAGCAAATCCTCCCTTGGATCACCGGCCGGCAATCCGCGCCACACAGTTGTTGTCCTCAAAGGATCTGAATGTTCGGCCTTTAATGCATAAATCGACATAGTGTCGGTCAGCTTGAAAAGAGCAGAGTATCGAGGCGAGATGTCTGATTCAACTTCAGGTGGATCAGAGGCAACGTTCCCAGTTGCTCTGGAGAAGGTTACGCTGTCGCTCCAGATCTTTCGCCCGCCCGCGGAAAGCTGAAGCCGGTCATCGAAAAAGTTCGCCTGATGCTGACCATATACGGAGTGGCTAGATGATTCATTGTTAGTGCCACGGCCCGAGAGGTCGAAGAGTGCAGAACCTGGCTCAAATATCGTTATTGGGTTTCCGCGGGCATCGATTCCCTCACGGGAACCGGTCCAATTCTGATAATCAAACCAGCCAGCCGGCATGGTTCGGTTACCCCCGCCACCGTCGCCATCGGAAACTGACCAACCGATAAGCGTGTTTTGCGAACTTTCGCCTATATCGTAATCAAACAGGAGGTCGGACTGGTAATTTATGCTTTGGCTAAATGACGTTGTATTCCTGACGAGAACCCTCATTTGGAATTCGTCAGGGACCGGACCTGCGACCTTGCGGACATTGAGAGGGTCTCCAATGGTAAATGGCCCATCCCTACTGGTATCAAAAAATTGAAGACCATGACGCATGCTGAAGATATCAGGGCAGATCCGTTAACCGTGTAATTTTTAACTTTGATTGGTAAAAGCGTTAAAAGCTAATTTCTCTCGCCCAAGGCTTCAACAGCGCTTATGGCCCTGCTGCCTAGTATCAGCATTTCGTATTCATTTTGTGAATGCATTCGGATATTTTGCAGCTTTTTGGCCTTTTCAGCCATCATTTCCCTCTCATTTCCTCACTGCCCCCAGTTGGCCGAACCGGCATAAATTATAAACCAGGTTGGACAGGCCTATCTGAAACTCGGCTCTTTCAATTCCTATGGTGCGAATCCAGTCCGCCCCCAGGCTGTTGGCCTGGAACCCGAATATGTGTTCCACCCGGCAGCGCAACGTACTCTTGAGCCGGTTGATCTTCTTCTGAAATCGCGTCAGAGGATGGTTGCGGTACCCTTTTTGATGGATCATGTTTTTGATCTTGCGATTGCGTAGCAACTCGTCGTTTTGCGCGCTTTTGTAGGCGCTGTCCGCATACAGGGATTGATCATTGTCATCCAGCAGTTCCTCCAGGACATTGGAGTCGTGGACCTCGGCGCTGGTTACTGCAAAGGTCTCAACAAACTTCGAAGCCGCGTCGCATTTAGCGTGATTCTTGTAACCAAAATGAGTCTCCTTGCCTTTCTTGGCCCAGCGGGCATCGCCATCGACATGGCTACGGGCTTTCGGGGAAAGTTCCTCCAATTTTTCCGCGGCAACTCGCCGTCTGGGGGCGTCCACGAAACTGGCGTCTACGATCTTGCCGCCTTTGCCCACCAGTCCATTCTCGGCCAATAGACCACCGAATAATTCAAACAAGGACTTCATCCCTTGCCGTCCCAGTCGTTGTTTGAAGTCCCAGATAGTGTTCTTGTCAGGCACCCCATCCCCCACTGAAAGTCCTAAAAAACGTTGAAAACTAAAGCGGTCCAGAATTTGAAACTCCGTCTCTTCTTCACTCAGATTGTGGTAGCGTTGGATGATGAGGACCTTGAGCATCAGAACCGGATCCCAAGGAGGACGACCTCCTTTTTCGTGATCGCCGTAGTCCAGGATTTCCAACAGCCTCGGACGAAAAAATTCGAAGTCGATCTGCTCATTGAGCTTGTCCAGCGGGCCAGCCTGACTGGAAAGCTCTTCCACCCGCTCGATTAAATCAAACAATCCACTTTGTTCTTTGCCTTTACGAAACTTCATTGCTCAAGACTAGAGGATGCGTATCAAACTATCAAATGCGAAATTTACTAATTGAGGTTACCGGATGTGCCCATCAGACACTTCCTGATCATAGATCGCCGAAAGAATGAAGTTTTCTGACTCGTATTGGTCACCATCAAAAGCGATAACTCTTTTGGGGTCGATCAAGGGATAATCTGGTATGGCACCAAAATTCCTTGGACTGCCAGGTCCAAAAGTTTCGAAATAGACCCGTCTCATGATCGAATCGGAATTTGCCGCAGACGCTACCGAAGACGGATTAGTTTCGTCCGAATAACGTCCCAGTAGGTTTAAATTTGCGCCATTCTTTAATTTAAAACCCATAGCTAACTGAGCCCCTGTGCGCTCGAAATCAGAAAAATCGCGTGTTTTTGATCCATCGTGATGAAATGCCAAGATTCGGTATCCGGTATTACCTTCTTCCCCTATAGTTCCTTGATTATCGATACTCACACGATAGCTGGATTCCGAGTCCACCATAAAGGAAAGTTCGGTAGCATCTGTGTAAGTGGGCCGCTTGGATACATAGTTAATAAAACCGGCTGGATTGCCTGAGCCGATCGCAAACGACGAGGGTCCTCTGACGATCTCGATGCGGTCCGCGAAAAAGACGTCGAATTGCTGACCGCCAATGCTCTGGAACCCATCCAAATGTTGTCTACCTGTATTGAAGCCACGGATCATGAAGTTTGCGCCGTGATTACTATTTAACGGCTGGACATTATTCACGAATTTCAGCGCTTCCCGGGAATCAAAGGCGAGAGAATCTTCCATAAATTCGGCTGTTACTACTGATACAGTCTGCGGAATATCGATGTAAGTCTGGTTCAAGCGACCACTGGACTGCGAATGAAGTGATCCATAGCCTAAATCACCACCGGAAGAAACTTCAAATGGTTTCAGATCGTAAACTTCATCATCTTCCTGGGCTCCGAGGTAGGCGTTCCCGCCGGCTATTCCAAGGGTCAGCACAGCGGCCAGTGTTT
The DNA here is from genome assembly GCA_965218995.1 of Opitutales bacterium. GTDB lineage: Bacteria > Verrucomicrobiota > Verrucomicrobiia > Opitutales > UBA2995 > JAABVD01. The sequence continues at coordinate 257,123 of CBDCML010000002.1, read as the reverse complement.
TTAACCAGTTGTTGTTTTTTTTAGCGTTCATTTTAGTCTCTCCCATGATATAGAGTTCAGTTATTGATTCGCCCATCCAATGGGTAGTTACGAATCGGTGTTAAGCATTTGAGCATAAGAATCTCTAATAGGAACTCTTAGCTCTAACTAATAGCTGTTCCCAAGAGTCGTCAAGAGGGAAAAAAGGGGTCGATCGCGAATGGCACTTAGTTAGAGCCTATCCCAGGAGGTTTAAGCCACTGACGGGCAAGGGATTAGGCTAAGAAAAAGTCGGGCGAAAGGAGGTGAAAATCCTCGATTCGCCCTGAATAGAGCTTCTATAATTTGGTATGAACGAATTAATAGAACCCAATTCTGCTGATACGGTAACCTTTCAAAGTTTTCTTCGTCCAGCTTTAACCCCGGTTTTGCGCAATCGTGATTATGACCGTCTGGTGGAGGATTTGCGGCAACTCGATGATAATCTGACCCAAGGTGGGTTGGAAGAAATGGCCATCCGCTTCGGTTTGTCGCAGTTGCCGCCGGGCGCCTCGGGCGCTGTGCGCAACAGGAAAGCGCAGTTTGAACCTCCCCCGATTTTGTGGACACGAACAGCGCAGTCTGAGAGAGATCATTAGACATGCCAAGAACCCACAGAACCTATGATGAGGAGTTCAAACGTCGAGCCGTTGAACTCTATTTGCACAGTAACAACAGCCTCAAGCAGGTGGCCCGTGAACTGGGGATTTCCGATGGGAGCCTCAGGAAGTGGCGCAAGGATCTCTTCGGGGACCCCTCCGACCAGCAGGGACTTTCCCGCCCCTTGAACGATCCCGAAGAGATGGCCCGCGAGATCCGTCGGCTAAACCGGGAAAACGCTTACCTGCGTCGCCAGCGAGAGATCTTAAAAAAAGCCGCGAGCATACTGGCCGAGGACCCGCAGCTGGGTATGCGCTGATCGATCAAATGCGGGCAATCTATAGAGTGGTTGAACTTTGTCAGGCGCTGGCTGTGAGCAGGAGTGGTTATTACCGATGGCGCAGGGGTAAGGCGGGAGCGCGCCGCCGCCAAAATCGGCTCCTCCTGAGCGAAATCAAACGGATCCATGCCGACCGGCACACCCGCTGTTACGGTAGTCCTCGCATGAGCGTGGAGCTCAACCAGCGGGGTTTTCGCTGCTCGGTTAACCGGGTGGCCCGGCTGATGAAGCAAAATGCTCTAAAAGCCTGTAGGGGTAGCCCCTTCCGGCCCAAGACGACCCGGCAGGATCCCCGCAGCCTCCCAGCGCCCAACCGTCTGGCCGAGGCTCCGGACCCGACCGGGCCCGGCCAAATCATGGTCAGCGACATCACCTACATCCCCACTCGGCAAGGCTGGTTGTATCTAGCGGTCGTGATGGACCTCTTCGGCCGCGTAATTCAGGGCTACAAGGTGGCCGAGAGCCTGGCCTCCGGTCTGGTCGTTTCAGCCCTTCACCAGACCAGGAATCGAGTGGGAGGTTTTCACAAAGCCCTCTTTCATTCAGATCGTGGCTGCCAGTATACCAGTCACCAAGTGCGGCAGCAATTGAACGACTTTGGTTGGATTCAGAGCATGAGCGCGCTAGGATACTGTTACGACAACGCCGCTTGCGAGAGCTTCTTTGCCTCCCTCAAAAGCGAATGCTTTCCCCAAAACGGCGTGTTCGAATCCAAGCAGCAGGCCCGCCTGGCCATCTTCGATTACCTCGAGACTTTTTATAACAAACGTCGAAGGCACAGCACCCTGGGATACCTTTCACCAGAAGCATTTCTTCAAAAACACTTCCAAAATCAAAACCATAACCTAACATGAACATACGCTACGCTGTTCGTGTCCACAAAATCGGGGGAAGACCAAACTGATTCGGGCTGAATCCCTGTTGCATCGGATGCCCGATTCACCGGATCGCCTGCTGAGGCGCATGAACAAGCTCTGTATCGAGATGACGCATACTTACCGCAAGAAGGGAGCGGCGAAGGCTCGCAAGAAGATCTTGCGCAAGATGAAACGATTACTCAAACGGGTCGGCGCTCACGCCCTGCGACACCGCAATCTGCTGGAGGCCCGTTTCAGGCAAACCCGTTTTAGCCGAGCCCGCGCCGAACAAGTCATCAGGCGTATTGATGAACAACTCGCCTTGCTGCCCCAAGTAATTGAGCAAGCCCACGAACGCATCATCGGCGGACGTCTGGTCAAAAACCACAAGAAGATCCTCAGTGTCTACGAAAGAGATATCACTGTAATCGTGCGGGGCAAGGCGGGCGCGCAGACCGAGTTCGGCAACGAACTGTTTATGGCCGAGAGTCCCGGCGCAATGATCATTGATTATATGCTCTACGGCAAAACCGCTCCTTGGGAGGGAGATAAATTAATCGAAAGCGTGCAGCGCCAACAGTCCCTCAAAAGGCAACAAGACCTGGAGTGGGCCGTGGCCGACCGGGGCTTCGATGGGGCAGCTACACGTAAGGCATTGCAGCGGGTGAGGGTGAGCAGCCACATTTGTCCGAAAAGTCCGGTCGCATTGGAAGCCCGCCTCAAGGAGCCTGATTTTTACCGCTGGCAAACCCGCCGGGCCAGCACCGAGGCGCGCATTGCCATTGTGAAAAACCACGGCGGCGGACGTGTCTGGCGCGCCAAAGGCTTAAAACACCGCAGGCTCGCAGTGGGGTGGAGCGTGCTCGCCCACAACCTCGCCTGGATCAGTCGAAAAGTCAGAAAAGAGAGGGTCGAAGCTCAAGCTAAGGCGGCTTGAGCCTTCGGCGCCGTCCCACGCGCTGATCAAAACAGAAGGCGCCAGCAGTGGCAAGGCCGCCGCATGCCCGAAATCCGGCATCAGGCTCAATAATTTGAATCCGGGTGAGTTTGAAAGCCGCAGCAAGGCTCGAATCGAGCGCAACTGAGAAAATTTTGGTCCTGCAAATGCTGCTCGTTTTCCTACTCGTTTAAAAATCCCGGTTTCTGGGATAGACTCTAGTTAAGCGTTGCAGCCCGCTTTTTTTCGCCAAATTGAAAAAAAAGATTGTACAAGGACGGTTTGAATATAAACTGTTGTGAATGAAAAACTTACAGCCTTTTCTCCCCGGCGCCAACCATTGGTTAGGCCGCGGACCCAAGTCCGCCCTTGCACACCTCACAACACAAGCTCAAGGCGCAGCTTTGTCAAGTTTGTCCGAGCTAAGTTTGCTCTTTTCATCCTTCATCCCCGAACCGTTTCTCCAGCCCAATGGTGCCAAACAACATTCCCGTAGGCGCATCTATAGCCTGAGGTGCACTTTTTGGGCCTTCCTTGCTCAAGTGTCACCGAGCGGTTTAAAGTGTACCACAAAAAAGCGGTTCAAAGTGTACCACCTCCGGGAATAGTTTTGATGTGATTTTTGATGATCTGGGTCAAGGGATTAGGGTTTTAATTTTTTCCATCATGGAGTCTATTGCATTGCCGCTGTTCTATCTTTGAGACGATAGCTTCTGCCGGTGATGGTGATGACTTGGGCGTGGTGGAGGAATCGGTCGAGGATGGCGGTGGCGGCGGGAACGTCCCCGAGCAACTTGCCCCATTCTTCCAGGGGGCGGTTGGAGGTCATAAGTGTTGAGCGGATTTCATAGCGGCGCATGACGATCTCAAAGAGATATTCAGCGGATTTGGGCGGGAGTTGTTTGATGCCCATGTCGTCGATGATAAGCAGGTCACATTTGAGGTATCGCTTGAGCGTCTTGGCGTAGTTCTCCAGTTCCAGTTCGAGCAACTCGGTGACCACATCGAAGACAGAACGATAGAGGACGGTTTTGCCGCGCTTGATCAGTTCGTAACCGAGGGCCTGAGCCAAGTGACTTTTACCCACGCCCGGTGGGCCGATGAAGAGCAGGTCGTGCTTTTCATCCAGGAAGCGCCCGGTGGCCAGTTGGTAGATCCGGGTTCGGTCGATTTGGTTGAAGCTGAAGTCGAAGCTCTGCAAGCTGCGTTGATCGCGGAATCGCGCGGCTTTGATACGGCGCTTTATGGAGCGTTGCTCTCGCAGGTTGACTTCGTCCTGGAGGAGAGCTTCGAGGAAGGTTTCATGGGGCAATTGATGCCCCCGGGCTTCCTGCAGGCGCAACTCCAGGTTTTGGATCATCCCGCTGAGGCGGAGTTTTCTGAGGTGTTGTTTGATCGATTCATTCATAAGCAATTAAAACAGATGCTTGGTGGGAAGGTGGCTTTCGTAGCTGTCCATGGGACGGATGACCGGGTGGTCTTGTAGCAGCTCGAAAGTGTCCTGTTGGGGTGGTCGGCTGAGCAGTATTTTGAGCTGGCGCAGGGTGTATTGACCATGCCGGCAGGCCTGTTTGCAGGCTTGGTCAAGTTGCTGGGGGGAGGTGCGTTTGCTCAGTCCAAGCAGTCCCTGGATGGGACGCAGGGCCTGGTCGGCATTGCGCCCGATCAAAGCGTCGGCCCAGGCCAGGCAGTGGTCGCCGAGGGTCTCGATGCGGCTGCGGTAGTAGTGGATCGATTGGGTTACACTGTGCCGAACTCCGGCCACCCCCAGGCTTTTACTGAAGCGGCCCGGTTCCAACCGGGCATGGATGGCGATCTGTTCCATGCGGTGGTTGTAGACGCGCACGTTGCGGCTGTCCCAACGCACCCAGACTCGTGCGCCGATATACTCCTGGGGCACCTCGTAGTAGGAGCGTCTTACTTCCACGTAGCTGTCACGGTGGACTTTTCTGCGGCCTTCCTCGAAGCTTTCAAAAAGACTCTCGGGCAGGGGTCGCAAGGCGGCTTTTTCCACCTCCGAAAAATGTTGCTTTACTTGCTGGCGGGTGGTGCCGTGGATACGTTGGTCAGCTACCGTGCTTTCCCATTGGCGCAGGTGGGCATTGATCTGGGTCAGGCTCTTGAACCGGCGGCCTCTCAGGGCGTTGTTTTTGACGTATTTGACCGCGTTTTCCACTTTGCCCTTGTCGGTGGGCCGGAAGGGTCGCGCCGGCATCAGGGTAAAACCGTAGTGCTCGGCAAAGCTCAGTAGTTTCGGATTGAGTTGCGGTTCGTGCCAGTCGGCTTTCAACACGGCAGCTTTGAGGTTATCCGGGCACAGACGACGAGGCACCCCTCCAAAATACCGAAAAGCGTTCTCCAGCCCCCGGATAAACCCTTCGCTATCCATGCGTCGGCTCGCTTCGGTGTAACTTTTGCTTTGCGGCTGCAGCTCAACACCACCCGCAACAGGTAGACTTTTACCAGGTTGCCATTCTCGTTTTGCAGGATACGCATCTCTCCGTAATCCACCTGCGCCTCCTCCCCCGGCTCGCATTCCATGCGCCAGATCCGCGCCGGTTGCTGCTCTTTAAGCTTTTTGACAAAGCGTTGAACGCTGGTGTAGCTGCCCGCAAAACCGCATTCCACCTTCAGATCCTGATAGATCCGTTGGGCGCTCAATCCCAAATCCAACTGCTTTTCGATCCTCTGCCGATACGCTTCGCAGTGGCTCGGCCGGCCCACTTTCCCGGTCCGCGAAATGGTACACTTTGGACCGGACAACTCCTTGGCATAGCGCTTTACAGTGCGCCGGTGCACGCCCAGTTCCCGGGCGATCCAACGCTGGGAGCGGCCCGTCTTCAATAGATGTTTTATCGCTTCTTGTGCTTCCACTTTCAGGTAATTTGACATCCCTCGGCTTTACCCGAGGTTGCCCCTGAAGGTGGTACACTTTATTTCGCTGTACGGTGGTACACTTTAACCGCTGCCTGACACAAGTGCTCACCACTCAGACTGCCTGCGTCGAGGTGGTGCGCAAGGTGCAGAGTTTTTGCTCTGCTCACGCTCTGCCGGTTCCCCGAAGTGGTAATTCAGCTTACTGCCAAGCCCGTAAAAAGCTGGATAAAACCCTCCTATTGAGTATTCATCGACACCTCACCAAGGCATTGTCCCAACACTTGTCCGGGCAATGGCTTTGGCGGAATCGAAAGGTGGTCGTGGTGGATGGAAGCGGCATCCCAAAGAGCCAAAAGGGGTCAATGTTCATATTTCATATTTGACCTCTGATTTACTTTCAATTGAAGTTTAAGAATGGCTCGAAATCCTCGAATTGAAAGTAGTGATGGTCTCTATCATGTGATCAATCGCGGAAATTACCGTTCGTTTATTTTTGAAACAGAAGGGGCCCGCAATGCGTTTCAAAAGACCTTGTTTGAAGCCTGCGAGAAAAGTGGCTGGCGTCTATATGCCTACTGTCTTCTGTCCAATCATTTTCATCTATGCATTGGCACGCCCAAGGGGAACTTGTCAGAAGGCATGCGCTGGCTGCAAGCCACCTTCGCGGTACGATTCCACAAGTATCGCAAGGTTCAAGGTCACTTGTTTCAAGGCAGGTTTAAATCACTGGTAGTAGAACCTGGCCAGTATGGGCTCAGATTGGTAGACTACATTCATCTTAATCCGTGGCGTGCGGGTATGACCGGTCCCGATTCCTTATCCGGCTACATTTGGTCCAGCTTATGGCAATTTCCCAAACGCGCCTCCCGCCCTTCTTTTCTGGATGCTTCTTGGCTAGATTATTCAAATGACTGCGACGATAGCAAAGGAGGATGGGTGCGCTACCACAATTTGCTGAAGCTCAGAATGGAATCTGAGCCTCGAAAACAAGCCAAATTGGAAACCCAGCTAAACAACGGATGGTGTATAGGAAGTAAGGCATTTAAAGAGGAACTTGCTGGAGAGTATTTTGCTAAAAAGGGTCTTCTTCGGATGGAGAAACAAGAACTCAAAGAGTTTAATGAACTCCAGTGGGAAAAGTTTGTTCAAGAAGCTCTGTCCGAATTAGGGCTCCAGAAAAGGGATATAAGTGAAAGCCCATATTCGGCCCGCTGGAAACTCGCTATCGCAAGTCAACTAAAACTAAACTCTTCGGTTCCAAACGCCTGGCTGAGCCATCGACTGAATATGGGTGCACCGAATGCCGTGAGCAATAACTGTGGCCGGTATCAACGAGAGTCCCAATCCAGTTGTGAATTTGCTGAACGATTAACAAATATGAAATATGAACATTGACCCCTTTTTTCTGCTAAACAATCTGCGGAAGTCCGTTGCTCGTCGAGCTTTTGGGAAAAACTTCGCGGCTAATCCTAGCTTATCCGCATTCACATCGCATAGGGCGACAATGTTTTCCCCCTCAAAATAACCGGTGTTACGTTGACCGCGATTACCAATACCGATCATCGCGATATTGAGTCTCTCATTCAGATTGTGACCACGCACGATGTTGGGCGCCGAAATGGTCGCGGCTGCCCCGATGGCGGCACTGGTTTTGAGAAAGGATCGGCGATTAATACGTTGAGTGGTCATTGTGTACTCCTGTTTAAGGGGTTTATTAACATAGGGCAATTGCTTTAGTTTCAAAGTGTTTCTTTCACCCACTGATTGAGTGTTTCAAGCAGTTCACGGGTCCTTTCGGGCTGGGCGTTGAAGAGGTTGTTTCTTTCTCCCTCATCGTCGTCCAAACGATAGAGTTCGGTTTCATTTTGTTCCATGTAATGAACGAGTTTCCAGCCGTCCTTCAAGATCGCCTGACAGGGCTGTGTTCCATGTCCGTTCGAGTGCGGGTACCACCAGGCGAGGAAGGGTCGGTCCAGGCTCTTCTTCTCACCATGGATCAGTGGAACGAGCGAGCGCCCGTCGACGGTCTGCTTCGGTAGTTGCTCGCACCCGGTCAGCTCCAGAAGCGTTGGATAAATATCCATCGTGATGACAGGTTCGGCCGTTTTCATGGCCGGGATCGTACCTGGCCAGATGATGAAAGTGGGTATCCGTATTCCGCCTTCGTAGTTCCAACCCTTGCTGGCGCGAAGCGGATAATTGCTCGTTGGCCTTGAGGCCGGCATGCAGGATCCACCGTTGTCAGAGGTGAAAACGATGATCGTGTCTTTGGTCACGCCGAGCTCGTCCAAAACAGTGATCACTTTGCCAGTGTTCGTATCCAGATTCTCGATCATGGCCGCGTAGATGGGATTCTGCTGTCTAGCCGGCACCTCACGATCGAATCGTTCCGGTATCATCTTCAGCGGGGTGTCGCCGTAGAGGCGCTTCTTCTTCGCTTCATACTTCTCGACCAGTTCTTCCGGAGCCTGGATCGGCGTGTGAACCGCATAGTGACCCAGGATGAGAAAGAACGGCTGCTTGCCCTCATCTACGGTGTCCCTGATGAACCCAATGCCTTTGTCCGTCAAAACATCCGTCAGGTAATCGCCTGGCTTGCCATCTTCCAGATCAGGCACGTCGGCTGAAGCGCGTTTTCCTTTATAGGGATGAAAATAAGAGCTAGGCAAGCCATGCTTGGCTGTGGCCATTTGCCAATCGAAGCCATGCGCTTTGGGCATCCCGACTTCTTCGGAGCCGACGTGCCATTTACCGATATATCCCGTTCGGTAACCTGCATGCTGGAGGGCTTCGCCAATCGTGGTTTCGCTGGGGGGAAGATACGTTTCGGCACTGTTGGCGCCGCTGGGTTGATCTGGATTGAGCCAACTGGTGAAACCAACACGTTGGGGGTACTTGCCCGTCAACAACGAAGCGCGGGTCGGCGAGCAGATGTTGCATGAACTGTAGGCCCTGCTGAACACAGCCCCCTGTCCAGCCAGCTGGTCAATGTTAGGCGTTTCGTATAAACTCGACCCATAACAGCCCAGGTCCTTCCAACCAAGGTCGTCAACAAACACGATGACAACGTTGGGCTTGGGTGCGTCGGCTGAGGCTTGGGCATGGACGACACTGGCCGTTGCCAGAATGGCTGTGACTAGAGCCAACGCTCCGATGAATCCTTGTCTATGTGTTCCCATCCTCATTTTGCTATTTCGCATTGGCCTTTTCTACTTCGAGCATCGAAAGCAATGTTTTGACCATCCCGGGTTTCACATCCCACAAATTGTTTTTCTCCGAAGGGTCTACAGCCAAATCATAGAGTTGGCCATCGGGCTCTTCATCTGGATTGCCATCCCAATGAGTAAAGCCACCGGGGCCTTTCTGCGTGATCAACTTCCAGTTGTTATGGCGAAACGCCTGAGCCTTGGCATTCACGATTAAGGTCTCTCGCACTTGATAGCGGGTGTCTCCTTTCAGGACCGGTAAAAAACTCTGACTGTCCGTGGTTGCAGCCTCAGAGAAGTGATCCCCGACGATCTCGGCGAGTGTGGCCATGATGTCCGTGAAGCCGATCATCGAGTCGCTTACAAGATTGGGACTGACCAGGGCGGGCCATCGAACGACAAACGGCATTCGGTGACCCCCTTCCCAGGTGTCGGCCTTCATCCCGCTGTAGATGGAGGCCGAACTGTGATTGTATTTGAGACGATCCCTCTGGTACCAAACCGGTCCATTGTCAGAGGTGAAAATGACCAGGGTGTTTTCGGTGATTCCTTGGTCGTCCAGCGCCTGGAGCACCTGCCCGATACTGTGATCTACCTGCATGGCGAAATCGCCAAACACGCCTATGGGGCTCTTGTCTTTGAATTCGTCCGTGGGCACCCAGGGACCATGGGGCGAAGGGAATGCCAAATACAGAAAGAAGGGTTTCTCTTTATGGGCCGATCTGTCGATGTACTTGATGGCTCCAGCCGTCAGGCGAGGCGTCACCTCCACGTGCTTGAAATGGGGAGCGATTTTTCCCGGCAACCAGTTCCCATTATAAAACCGATCTTCGCTCCAGTAGTTTTTTCCCGCCCCGTCTTCAGTCGGCATTTCAACGGGCGATCTATTCTTCATATAAAAATAGGGAGCTTGATCCAGGGAACCCCACAGACCAAAGAACTCGTCAAAGCCACGATCAACCGGTCCACCAGTCATGGATTGTTTCGCCGTGCCGTCCCTGCCTTTGAAATTATCAAACCCCACATGCCATTTTCCAATCATGCCGGTGTTGTAACCGTTTCTTCCAAGCAGTTTTGGGAGCGTCAATCGCTTAGGACTGATGTTTCGGTAATGGTCCCTGAACGGGTACCGCCCCGTGAGCAAACCGTAGCGGGAGGCAACACAGGTGGAGTGGGGTGCATGAGCGTCCCGGAACATCAATCCTTCTCTGGCCAGGCGATCAATTGCCGGGGTTTTCAGCCGTGACTCTGGATTGAAGCATTGGGGATCTCCATAGCCCATATCATCCACAAGAATCAGGAGAATGTTCGGGCGTTGTGACGTTGCATCCGATTGCGTCGTCGCCGCGTTGAGCGTCCCCGTAAGTAAAAGCGTGGTCAGGAGAAACAGGGACCCTGGTTTTGTTAGGATAGATGGAAGGGGCGGCTTCATTGTATAGCGCCTTCGATAATATAAAACTGAGCGTTCGGTATGGGTTTCATTTCCCCGCCGGGTACTTGCCACTCCAAAGACAACGATCCGGCATTCGTTGCAGCCAGATAATTGACCCGGAGCGGATGAAGGCCGGCCTCCAGGGCAATCTCTCCTGACTCAGTCCTTGAGCCTGGGGTGTATTGTGAATCGGCGTCGATCAACAAGGCATCGTGCAGGCGCACCACCGCCTTGCCGTCCGTGGTCAAAGCAAAGTGGTAAACCCCGCTTTTCGGCACGCGCAGAAGCCCGGCGAATTGCTGGGCTCCACGAGTCGCTTTCAACCCGTCCACCTTGCTCTGCCCAGCAGGCTCCCGTTGATCGAGCTGAGGCACCCAATCGAAGTTGCCAGAGTAGTCCTTGCGTATTAAACCGGGGCGAGTCTCGACTCCTGTCACTTCAAGAATCAACGCGTCGTCATAAGGCCGCTCGGCCAATGGATCAATGCGTCGCGTACGCAGGACAGCGACCTGGAATTCTTGCTGGGTGGGCACGCCGGGCTTGCCTGCGAGATCCGTCGTTTCCTTGGGGTCATCCAAGGTGTGGTACACTTCGAAAGCACTCTCGTGATTCTTGATGTCCACCCGTACGCCCTTGTAGTCGCCGATCAGGATACTTTGCATCTGACCGCGCGGGCGCCCGCGACGGCTGACTTCAAAATCATCGTAGCTCGGTGTCGCTCCGCGTGCCAGAAACTCGCTATAGACGATACCCCGAACCTGTTTCCCCTTGCCCATCAAGGAGGGGACGATGGAAACGCCGTCACTGACAGCGGGTGCTGGAATGCCTGACAGATCACAAAACGTAGCCATCCAGTCATGGAACTGCGAAGCGACCGTCGACTCACTTCCCGCCTCAATCACGGAGGGCCAGCGTGCAAAGGTCGGCATCCTCACTCCGCCATCCCACATATCCAGCTTGGCGCCATCGTAGCGGCCAAAGGTGTCTAGGTAATCCGGTTCGTAGCGGCCCACATCATCCAGTCCGCTCTCGTGCAGGGTCCCATTGTCAGAAGTAAACACAATCAGGGTTTCGTCATCAATCTCCAGGTCCACGAGGAGCTGAATCAAATCCGCCAGGGCATCGTCGAGGCGTCGAACCATGGTGGCATGACGTCTGGCATCATCGGGCCAGGGCTTGCCGTCATCTCCGACCGCATGGGCGACCTCGGGGTGCATCCCGCTGTCGATCGTTCCACTGGCCGTGTTGATTTGGCCCTTGCTGGCATCTTCATTCCACTGCACGCCCCCCCTCAAGCCGCTGCCTTCGGGATAATTTCCATTCTCGCTCAGGTGAGAGTCAGTGGGGATACGCAATCCGGAATGAGGAGCGGTGTAGCAGAGATAGGTGAAAAACGGCTGCTGCGGATGTGCACGATGATGATCTACGATCCACTTCTTGGCGCGCGCGGTGAACAGGTCTGTTGAATAGCATTTTGCCAATTGATCCGCCACATCGACAAAGCCGTCATAAAGCGGACGGTTGCCCACCTGGGGATAGTGATAGTGTGCGTCTCGATGAGCCGTGTACCCGTAGAAAGAATCGAAGCCGCGCAGAAGCGGATGGGACGGCTCTGTCTCGGGGGAACGGTCGCCGCGCACCGGCTTGATCTTCAGCCCATACGGCCCACCCTGCATGCCCCATTTGCCAATTGCAACCGTGGCGTAGCCGGCCTTCTTCATCACCGAACCCAGGGTGTGCACGTCCGGCAGTTCCTGATCGAACTGGGTATTGCGTCTCGCAGAATGTCCCTGATGTCTCCCTGTCATCAATGAAGACCGGGATGCCATGCACGATGCTGCCGGACAATAATGACGAGAAAGAGTCATGCCTTCCTTGGCAAATTGATCCAGATTCGGCGTGGAGAACTTCTGCTTTCCTTCACGTTGATTCTGCCAAAGCACTCCGATGTCACCGGCACCCAGATCGTCGCATAAAATGAAAATGATATTCGGCCGATCCGCTGCCGTCAGAGAACAGGCTGAGATCAACCCAATGAGAATAAGAATACGTTTCAGCATATATATGCTACCGATGTGTGTCGTCATTGATTGTGAGTTCAGGCGCTTCATTCGCCTCACTTTCGCGACTCTCCCGCACCGGCTTTGAGGGTTGCGACCAGGTATTCCGTTGGGGTCTTGTGCCTCACACCGGAGGCGCCAGGATACACGACCTCGCACTGAACACCCAGTTCCACGCAGCGTTCCTGGAGTTTGACTCCGAAGTTGGCCGTATGGGTAGGGTCTTCCTGAATCTCACCAATAGCCGGGGGCTTACTGTAGTAAATCCACGCCGGAGGATCGCCAGCGCTCACGAGCGCATACGGAGAATATTCTGCAATCCAGGGCAGGATATTTTCACGCTCGGCCAGGAACCGCGTGAAGTCGCTTTTCCCGAAGGCATGGCCCCCGTAGTAGCTGTTCGGAGTCCACTCCTTCATCTGCTTCGGGTCGAGCGTGGTCTGGGGGCCCATCAAGGCAACGCACTGAAGCCGGGTTGACTCGCGCGCAATGGGGTCCTTGCTCTTCGGATCGGCAAGGTCATCATGATAGGCTAGCCAGAGACTGGAGCAGGCGCCGGCGGAACCACCGGCAGCGGCGATCCGATTTTTGTCGATGTTCCATTCCTTCGCTTTGCTCCGAACGAACTGGACCGCACGGGCGGCATCGTGCAGCGGCGCTTTGACCGGGGGCTCGATTCCCTGGGTATGGGCCATCAATCTATAGTTGATCGCGACGACCGAGATACCCGACTTCAGCAAGATCGCGGTGTTGGTAAACCGATGCAGGCGTTCTTTACTACCGTCAATCCAGCTGCCGCCGTGAATGACGAAAACAAGCGGCGTTGGCGTATCCGAAGGCGCCCTCCAGAAATCGAGGACATGCCGTTCGTGGTCCCCGTAGCGGATACCGGCCAACGTTGGCTCAGGGACGGATGCATCGTAACGAGGCTCATCACTGGCCACCTTGGCTCCGTCCTTCGACTCACCGCCACCCTGGGCACCGGAAGCAATTGCCATCGCGATCAGACCGACCAGGCAGCAAGTTGTCAGCATACGAAATGGTTTTGTCTTCATAGGGAATCAGCGTGGTGATCTGCAAATAGTGAAGAAACAAAAATACAAAGAAGGCTCGGGAGAACAAATAGGATGCGGTCCATATTCAGGGAAAGAATCTACAATAAGGATTATTCCCGGCCAGATTTACCTGCAAATCAAAAGATCCATTCCAGTCAACCGGATCGAGGTGTTGGCCATAGCTTGTTTTCTTCGCTAGGTACGTTCACTGCCAAGCAGGTACAAAACGGAAAGCATCGATCACAACGAGGCCGTCTTCGGTACCCTGAGTCTGAACGGTGATGGTGGATTGTCCGTCGGCCTCGAAACGGAAGGTGCCAACAGGATCAAATAGACCTTTGCCTAGACCGCTGCGGGGTGTTCGGGTCTGATCAACAAGCACGGTGTCCTCGCCGATGGCATGACGGATGAGTATCGGGACACGCCTGGAGTTTTCCGAGTGTTTTGGGTAGGCGATCAGGACTTCATAATCACCGCTGCGCCGAATGATCGGCTTGAAGATGACGGATTTCTTACCCTTGTCTGTTCCATTGTCCTGAAGGTATCCCTGGTGGATGAACGGCTGGTGTTTGCTGAGTTCCTCCCATTCTCCGTCACGTTCGGCATGGGTATCGTCCATAAGAATCGGTACGTCCCGCCTGGGTTTGGGCATAAAGTTGGGATACTCCTCGGGATGGGTCTGCCAACGATAGGGGACATGCGTGGGGTATTGATGGTCGACTGCGCCATGATACCAGCCGTAGCCCTTACCGTCCCATTCGATTCGCTGACCGTGTTCGAGAAGACGTTCCTGGAGCCGTTTGACGTCGATCTCCTGAACGATCTTGTCTTCCTCGATCGCCTGGGCGGCAGCGACACCGGAGCTTTCGCCCAGAATCATGTACTGCGCTTCCATTCGGGTCGCGGCATGAGCTACGTGGCTGGCCGAGAAGCAGACGGGAACGAGGAGATTCGTGCATTCTTCTCGCTTGGGCGTAATGAAACGATAGGGCAATCCCCACGGTCTTGGAGAGATGAATAGGAGCGTCTCACCCTCCGTGGCGAGGGTCCCGTCTTCGAGAACCAGCATACGGGCAGGATGCATGTCGATGGAGTAGAAGCCGAGGCCGATGGAATCCGGAATCTTGGTCTGTAACTGGATGTCTTTCTGAGTAAGAACATATTCACCGATGAGGCGACGGGCGACTCTGACGTAGAGTTGCGGCGGCCAGCCTTTGGTGTCCGGGGCTCTCTCGACGTCCATATTCACTTTCTTGCCAGTGAGAGCAGTGAGCCGACGATAATGTTCGATATACTCACGCCAGATACCGGCTCGCTCCGCCCAATCGCCATCGGGATAACCAGCCTGGAGGCCAGGAATCGTCCCCGTGAAGGGTTCGCGACGCTCATCGTTAACATGTGGGCCAAGTGACGGGGTACCCCGCGGCCTGGATGCGCTGGTAAAGTTTCTTAACCGGATCGTAGAAGGGGGCAGTGACGTCGGGAGGTGACATGGGCCGGCCAGCGGAACTGTCGGCCCAGAAGAACTTGAAGTTGTAGCCATTGACCTTCTCGCTGGCATCGCCGAGCTTGCCGAGTGGTTCGGGGTCGATAAACGGGAGCAGCCCACTTTTCGGGTCATTCTCAACGTTGTAGGGGGAGATGCCCGGGAAGCGGTGGACGCCGCGGACGCCGGCCAGCGACTCACCGTACTGAGCGGCGGATTCGCGTCCCAAATGATACGAGACTTTGGCCATCGCCATCACGTCGCCTTCGTAACTGGCGTCAATGAAGACGCGCCCCTTGGCAACGACGGTTTTGTCGGAAGTCGGTCCTGCGGCGGGTATGCCGTACTCATCAACCTTGGCAGGTTCCAGCATGATCGAGACAATGCGGTCACCGTTCATGTCGACGGAACGGACACGGTGCTCGGTGAGGATCCGGATCTTGTCCGCATAGGGGCGTAACATTTCATTCGCGAGGGCTCGATTTTCTTGGCGGACTTTCTGACTGTTTTTTTCTTTGCGGCTGCGATCGAACCACCATCCTGTCATACCGCCCAGGGTTTCACGAAACGGTAAATCCCCGTAAATGCTGAACCCTGCGCCCAGTAAGCCGCCTAGATACGACATATGTTCAACAAGCAACACGCTCCGCCCTTCTCGGGCGGCGGCCGCCGCCGCGGAGATTCCTCCCGGAGTGGCGCCGTAAACCACAATGTCGGCTTCGAGTTCCTCCGGAAGCGATTGGCCTAGGACGACCGACGGGAAAATTACCATGATGGATACGAATGCCAGTAGTACTTTCTTGTGACTCATAACTTAGCTCCTTTGTTGATAGGAAATTTATTTAGTTTAAAGGGGAGGGCGAAAGGGGTTATTCCATGATTCTTGAAAAAGCCTTTGGGCAACAGCCTTTCAAGGAATGAAACTTTTATTCCCTCTCTATATCCGTTCACTGCCAAGCAGGTACAAAACGGAAAGCATCGATCACAACGAGGCCGTCTTCGGTACCCTGAGTCTGAACGGTGATGGCGGATTGTCCGTCGGCCTCGAAACGGAAGGTGCCAACAGGATCAAATAGACCTTTGCGGGGGTTTCGGGTCTGAAATAGACCGCTGCGGGGTGTTTGGGTCTGATCAACAAGCACTGTGTCCTCGCCGTTGGCATGACGGATGTGTATCGGGACACGCTTGGAGTTTTCCGAGTGTTTTGGGTAGGCGATCAGGACTTCATAATCACCGCTGCGCCGAATGATCGGTTTGAAGATGACGGATTTCTTACCCTTGCCTGTTCCATTGTCCTGAAGGTATCCCTGGTGGATGAACGGTTGGTGTTTGCTGAGTTCCTCCCATTCTCCGACACGTTCGGCATGGGTATCGTCCATAAGAATCGGTACGTCACGCCTGGGTTTGGGCATGAGGTTGGGATACTCCTCGGGATGAGTCTGCCAACGATAGGGGACATGCGTGGGGTATTGATGGTCGACCGTACCACGATACCAGCCGTAGCCTTTGCCGTCCCATTCGATTCGCTGACCGTGTTCGAGAAGACGTTCTTGGAGCCGTTTGACGTCGATCTCCTGAACGATCTTGTCTTCATCGATCGCCTGGGCGGCAGCGACACCGGAGCTTTCGCCCAGAAGCATGTACTGTGCTTCCATTCGGGTCGCGGCATGAGCTACGTGGCTGGCCGAGAAGCAGACGGGAACGAGGAGATTCGTGCATTCTTCACGCTTCGGCGTAATGAAACGATAGGGCAATCCCCACGGTCCTGGAGAGACGAACAGGAGCGTCTCACCCTCCGAAGCGAGAGTCCCGTCTTCGAGAACCAGCATACGGGCAGGATGCATGTCGATGGAGTAGAAGCCGAGGCCGATGGAATCCGGAATCTTGGTCTGTAACTGGATGTCTTTCTGAGTAAGAACATATTCACCGATGAGGCGACGGGCGGTTCGGACGTAGAGTTGCGGCGGCCAGCCTTTGGTGTCCGGGGCTCTCTCGACGTCCATATTCACTTTCTTGCCAGTGAGAGCAGTGAGCCGACGATAATGTTCGATATACTCACGCCAGATACCGGCTCGCTCCGCCCAATCGCCATCGGGATAACCAGCCTGGAGGCCAGGAATCGTCCCCGTGAAGGGTTCGCGACGCTCATCGTTATAATGTGGCCAAGTGACGGGGTACCCCGCGGCCTGGATGCGCTGGTAGAGTTTTCTAACCGGATCGTAGAAGGGGGCAGTGACGTCGGGAGGTGACATGGGCCGGCCGGCGGAACTGTCGGCCCAGAAGAACTTGAAGTTGTAGCCATTGACCTTCTCGCTGGCATCGCCGAGCTTGCCGAGTGGTTCGGGGTCGATAAACGGGAGCAGCCCACTTTTTGGGTCATTCTCAACGTTGTAGGGGGAGATGCCCGGGAAGCGGTGGACGCCGCGGACGCCGGCCAGCGACTCACCGTACTGAGCGGCGGATTCGCGTCCCAAATGATACGAGACTTTGGCCATCGCCATCACGTCGCCTTCGTAACTGGCGTCAATGAAGACGCGCCCCTTGGCAACGACGGTTTTGTCGGAAGTCGGTCCTGCGGCGGGTATGCCGTACTCATCAACCTTGGCAGGTTCCAGCATGATTGAGACAATGCGGTCACCGGTCATGTCGACGGAACGGACACGGTGCTCGGTGAGGATCCGGATCTTGTCCGCATAGGGGCGTAACATTTCATTCGCGAGGGCTCGATTTTCTTGGGTGAGTTTCTGACTGAGTTTGTCTTTGCGGCTGCGATCGAACCACCATCCTGTCATACCGCCCAGGGTTTCACGAAACGGTAAATCCGCGTAAATGCTGAACCCTGCGCCCAGTAAGCCGCCTAGATACGACATATGTTCAACAAGCAACACGCTCCGCCCTTCTCGGGCGGCGGCCGCTGCCGCGGAGATCCCTCCAGAGGTGGCTCCGTAAACCACAACGTCGGCTTCGAGTTCCTCCGGAAGCGATTGGCCTAGGACGACCAAGGGAAAGACGGCCATGATGGATACGAATGCCAGTAGTACTTTCTTGTGACTCATAACTTAGCTCCTTTGTTGATAGGAAATTTATTTAGTTTAAAGGTCTTCAGGAGGTTTCCGGTGTGCCGCCGAGGAGAAGACCTCCATCAACGGTCAAGCATTGGCCTGTTACAAACGATGCGCGATCCGAAAGAAGAAATTCAGCGACTTCGGCGATGTCCTCCGGGATGCCAATTCGTCTGAGTGGAGTCCAGGGCTCGACCGCTGAGGTATAAGCAGGTTTGCCGATGGGTGAGTCGCTGTCCTCCGGTACCCGACTGTCAATATATCCCGGTGCGATGGCGTTGACCCGGATGCCTGACGGTCCCAGTTCGTAAGCCATGCTTTCGGTCAACCTGACGATGCCCGCCTTGCAGATCCCGTAAATGGAATCCTGTGGCCAGACGC
This sequence comes from Opitutales bacterium, assembly GCA_965218995.1. Classification (GTDB taxonomy): domain Bacteria; phylum Verrucomicrobiota; class Verrucomicrobiia; order Opitutales; family UBA2995; genus JAABVD01. The sequence continues at coordinate 238,812 of CBDCML010000002.1, read as the reverse complement.
GGCTGCGATGAACGGAGCTGATGTTGACGATTGCTCCACCCGTACCCTGTCCAATCATTACTTTTGAGACCTGTTGTCCGATCAGGAACGGGGCTTTCAGGTCAACGGCAACCATATGGTCCCAGGTTTCCTCTTTGGCTTCTTGACAGTCTTCCAATTCCCAGGTTGCCGCATTGTTTACCAGGGCATCCATTCTGCCAAAATGGTCGGCAGTAGCTTTTACCAGGGACTCCGCCGCATCCGACTTAGCCAAATCCGCCTCTACCAGAAAACAGTCCCGTCCGAAGGAGCGGACGGCTTTCTCCGTCTGGAGAGCGAGCGCATCGATCACGACATCGTGTAAGGCGATGTCATAACCCTCCTTTGCCAGACGTACGGCAATCGCCCGGCCTATACCCCGCCGGGCACCGGTTACAAGTGCGACCTTAGCTTGCACGGTTGGACGCCTCTGCGCGTGGTGTGGTCATTAGTTGTATATCCCGGGTGTCCTGTCGATAGTTCCACTCTCCTGCCTGGTCAGGATACTGTGTGTGGAGCGAGAGTCTTCATCTTAGGAAGGCGGGAAAAGCCAAATACCGGTTCTTTGTATTCGAACAATAGTTTACTTGACCATGCATTCTCGTATGGTCGAGCATCAGCATACAATTGAACTCTAATAGACCCATTGTATGTACTCTGTCTACTCCAACTATCTTATACTTGCGAGCCAATGGATTCGTATCAGTTTTCATAACGGCATAGACTTAAAACTTAAACCGGGAAGAAAGCACCCAGCCTGTTCCAGACGGAATTCTACCATTTAATACAGAACCATCTGGTTGGACGGCAATTGGAATTAAATTATCTTCACCAATTATATTCCGAACATTCAGTTGTAGTTTCCATTCAACTTTATCATCAAAAATTCGGCGATTGTAACTAATCCACACATCTGCATTAAATTCAGATGAGCCAAAATACGGATTTGTTGGATCGAGAGCGTATTCATCCAACAAGTCGCTGAAAAATGGAGGCAACCCAAGGGCAGGCTTATCCAGCCAACGCATGGCACCGCCGACACTTATACCTTTGAGCATGGTATCATTGTCAAATTGATAATTGGTAATTAGGTTCCAACGCCATTCACGTAATTCCCTCACAGGGGTCCCATCGGCAAGACGAACGGCGTTCCACCCATCTAATACACCGCTCCTGCTTCTATCTTCTAATCTGAAATTCGCACTAGCGTCTAAAAGATCAGGGGCTGCCTCCCAGATAGGTTGACGTAGTGCTAGTAAAGTTGCAAAACCTTCGTCAACACCTGACTGCGTCGCATTAAACTGGGACGCATTGAACAAGAGAGCCCAATTCGAAGTTGGGTTATATGCTAATTCAAATTCAAACCCATCTGCCTTTCGATTTGTTATACCAACAATGCTTTTCCCTTGAGTATTGGTTGTAACAACACCACCCGTAAGAACCTCCCATCCATAGAAATCCAATATTTCCTGTGGCGGCAATGTAAAAGCCGCCACTTGCCCAGGGAGATCATCGTTTACTCCCTGTATGTTTGCTTGATAAAACTGCAGATCATTTCCAATAATACTACCGGCATTTATAGCTGAGTTTGTGATATTGTTTTGAATAGTTTCAAACCAGTTGGCTTTGAAGGCGAGTTTTCCATCAAACAAAGAAAAAGTAAATCCCAATTCCTCTGTTTCGCCACCAGGAGGTGGCAGTGCCTCGCCAATTGCGTTAAACCGAGAAGTCGCTGGCAGAAAATTTTCAGATTGGTTATAGTGAAACCTTAAATCTGCACCAGCAACTATTTTATGAACCGCGGATTCAGGGACTTTCATCACAGCACTATAGGTCCACGTATCTCCCTCTACGGAACTTTGTGGTTCCGAACTAATCAAAAAATCTTGATCTTCAATAAGCAAATGATCATCAAATGCGCGTGGCGCACTTCCAGCGTTGAACGAATCTGCCTGATCATTACGCCAACCAATGGTCCCAACTAACAAATTATTTAACAAATGTCCCTGCCAAATAAGAGCCTTTGAATCAATTTCTTCCAAGGTTTTAGTAGCTCCCAAGGCATGCCCCAACCTATTGTTTTGATAAGTGGTGAATGTAACCGGGGTTCGGACGAATTGTTGTTCTTCAGGATGATAGACTAATACATCTGGTATTGAAGATGGAATTATTGAAGAAGTTTTTATATTTGAAATCCCGGCTCCCACGGGCGATGAAGCATCTTTCAAAGACGGCCCGAGGTAATACATAACACGAGAATCCGAAGCACGTCCAACATCTACTACACTGGGTGAATTCCAAAAGTTTACCCGGTAACCTGAATCAGGAATAACTCCCAAGAAGGTGTAGCTAGACCGGTACACAGATTGTGAATTATATAGACCGGTGAAGGCATGGTGGCCTAGTATTTCACCTAAAAAACCGTCAACTTTCTCTTGCAAATCAATTTTGGCATATGCTGTAAAACGGGACGTTTCACGGTCACTTTCACGCTCAACAGCTCTTCCTCTGGCGGAGGCATAAGGACGACCTAAGTTTGGATTAGGTTCACCACTAGGATAATGAGAATTTACATCTAGGCTAATGGCACCCTGATCTATTCCTCCAACTTGTGAAAACAAACTAAAGTACCCGTTATCAAATTTTTGCTTATCAAATGCTATTTCGAATCCCAATTGACCGCTCAGCATCTGCTGTTCTAGAGAAATATTATATGCCTCAATGTCGTAGTATTCATTTTTTGGGCAGATCCGTTAACCGTGTAATTTTTAACTTTGATTGGAAAAAGCGTTAAAAGCTAATTTCTCTCGCCCAAGGCTTCAACAGCGCTTATGGCCCTGCTGCCTAGTATTAGCATTTCGTATTCATTTTGTGAATGCTTTCGGATATTTTGCAGCTTTTTGGCCTTTTCAGCCATCATTTCCCTCTCATTTCCTCACTGCCCCCAGTTGGCCGAACCGGCATAAATTATAAACCAGGTTGGACAGGCCTATCTGAAACTCGGCTCTTTCAATTCCTATGGTGCGAATCCAGTCCGCCCCCAGGCTGTTGGCCTGGAACCCGAATATGTGTTCCACCCGGCAGCGCAACGTACTCTTGAGCCGGTTGATCTTCTTCTGAAATTGCGTCAGGGGATGGTTGCGGTAGCCTTTTTGATGGATCATGTTTTTGATCTTGCGATTGCGTAGCAACTTGTCGTTTTGCGCGCTTTTGTAGGCGCTGTCCGCATACAGGGATTGATCATTGTCCTCCAGCAGTTCCTCCAGGACCTTGGAGTCGTGGACCTCGGCGCTGGTTACTGCAAAGGTCTCAACAAACTTCGAGGCCGCATCGCATTTGGCGTGATTCTTGTAACCAAAATGAGTCTCCTTGCCTTTCTTGGCCCAGCGGGCATCGCCATCGACATGGCTACGGGCTTTCGGGGAAAGTTCCTCCAATTTTTCCGCGGCAACTCGCCGTCTGGGGGCGTCCACGAAACTGGCGTCTACGATCTTGCCGCCTTTGCCCACCAGTCCATTCTCGGCCAATAGATCACCGAATAATTCAAACAAGGACTTCATCCCTTGCCATCCCAGTCGTTGTTTGAAGTCCCAGATAGTGTTCTTGTCAGGAACCCCATCGCCCACTGACAGTCCCAAAAAACGTTGAAAACTAAAGCGGTCAAGAATTTGAAACTCCGTCTCTTCTTCACTCAGATTATAGTAGCGCTGGATGATGAGGACCTTCAGCATCAGAACCGGATCCCAAGGAGGACGACCTCCTTTTTCGTGATCGCCGTAGTCCAGGATTTCCAACAGCTTCGAACGAAAAAATTCGAAGTCGATCTGCTCATTGAGCTTGTCCAGCGGGCCTGCCCGACTGGAAAGCTCTTCCACCCGCTCGATTAAATCAAACAATCCACTTTGTTCTTTGCCTTTACGAAACTTCATTGCTGAAGACTAGAGGAAGCGCATCATATTATCAAATGCGAAATTTACTAATTGAGGTTACCGGATGTGCCCTTTTGTAGGACCGTCTAAAAGCAAATTATGAAAATCGAAAATGGAAGAATCCAAAATATGGTTGCCAAGAAAAAACGCCCCGCCTTCCTCTCTTGGAATATGCCCTGACGAACGGGCACGACCAGCAGCCCAATCCTTGAAGGTAGGAACACCTCTAAACGAAGCTAGGTACCAAGGTCGCCCGCTCGCCGCGAGAGCGTCTGCAAGATCGGGGTCGATCGGATCGGTTATCCTAAAAAGAGTAAGCGGAGTAAACGCACCAGGCACTCCAGACCCACCTACCTCGCTATTTCCTGGCTCATTATGAATCGCATAAATTTGGAATGCCCCGCCACCTGGGATGCTAAATACAGTCCGATCCTGGGCACGCCAATCAACTTGCCAATCAGCAATCTGCTTACCGGTTCGCCACCAACCTGTGATCTGATCTGCAGGTGGATCTGTTCTAGGCCGATTCGACCGGCTTTCGCCTGTTTCAAAAAATCCACGAAGGTTCGTATTACTTTCTGGGGTTTCAAATAATTTGTAATCAAATGCCGCATATCCCCTATTAGTCCTTTCAAATGCCGGATCTTGGCGAAATTTCTCATCGTCATAAACGCCTGCAATCCGAATTCCTAGCTTGCCGTTCTCAAGAACTCGCCCAATATCAAACGATGCCCTGGTGCTATCATACCGGGAATACCGAAAATCAAATGTAGTATGATCGCTAAACGTTGGCCTAAGCAGCGAGTTATCAATAATACCAGCTGGACTACCAAGACCAAAAAGCACACTATTTGGGCCACGATTCACAGTTATGCGGGAGGTATTGTACGAATCAAAAGGAATGTCGGTTAGATAAAACTCCCTTGTCAGATCCGCATCATCAAGACCCCTGATACGTGTTGGCACATTGGGTCTTTGGGTCACAGCAATCGTGCTGCTCCTCCCATTCACTCCACTAACGACCTCTCCTGCCCCGAAATTTCCACCCAACCCAGCGACATCAACTCCAGCTACATAAACCAACAAATCCTCTGCATCAGTCGATCCCGTGTCTTCAAGTAGTTCTTTGGTAGCAACAAAAATCGAAGCGCCTACGTCCGCAAGATCAGATTTTATACGAGTGCCAGCTAAAGTACTTGTTGCGGTATACCCCTCTTCTTCATGTTCTTGAATTTGAAATGGAGAAAGAGTGTAGATACTTTCTTCCTCAATTTCTTGCGCTAACGCAGTAGAAGCCCCACTCGCCAGAACAGTTGCGGCGAATCCAGCAAGTAATTTCCTAAGCCAATTATTCTTTTTAGTATTCATTTCAGTCTCCTCCATGATTTGGGGTTCAGTGTTTTGAGTGGTTTGGTCTAGAGATGAATTCTCCGACCGGGTCACGGCGAACGCTCCGGATTCCAAATCTTCTTTGAAAATCAGTTGTGTGCCTTCCAGCATGCGCTCCAGCGCAATCCTTGGTTCCAACAACCCCGATACTTCGTTGGTTTGAACACCTTGAACATCCCGGCGATCCATCACCACATCCACCTTCGCTTGTCGGGCAAATTCACGGAGTGTCGTGCTAGCATTACCCGTCCCCAAATCAAAGGAACGGGTTTGAGCGGCAATCTGACCTGCGGACATCATTTGGAGAAACAATGCGGCAGTGAATCCCATCCCACGCCACGGGTCAAGTCCGGATATTCCTGTAAAAACGAATTGGCATAATCTCCATTTGGTTCATTCAGATTCTAATTGACGGTCATGCTGCCAGACGGGCCAGGTCCGGATCTTCCCAGCTACTGTCCGGGTCGGTTGCCATCTGTCTTAGACGCTGTTTGAGGTAGGGTTTCATCCGCACCCCTCGCCAGCCTTCCGAGGCGTCCACCAACACGGCAAAGACCAACGACAAGCCGCTTGCCTCCGAAGTAAAACGAGGTATGACCTTGGTGCGCCTGCGTCCCTCCCCAAAGAGCCTCTCCAATAAGTTGGTGGTGCGGATGCGAGAGCGATGCGCCAAGGGAAACTTCAACGCCGTGAGCGCCTCTTCCAGATCCTGTCCCAGACATTTCATGGCCGCCGGAAAGCTCTCCTGGTAATCGGCCATGATCTTTTGGGCCTGCTCAAAGCCCTCCTGGTAGCTCCGCGCCGTGAAGGCCTTGTAGATGAGCTTCTTCAGGGTGGGCCGGGCCACTTGAGGAAGCTTGGTGAGAATGTTGCGCATCTTGTGCACCTGACAGCGTTGCACCAGGGCGCCGGCAAACTTCCTTCTGACCGCTTTGCGCAATCCCACGTTACCGTCGATCACACACAACAACGGATCGTTCAGCTCGCGCATCTTCATATCTTCGATGAAAGCTTCCCAACACGCTTTGCTTTCTTTGTCCCCTATGGCCATGTGTACCAACACTTTGCGGCCCTCCCAGGTCATCCCATAGGCGCACAGAACCGCCACCGGCCTTTTGTCTTCGGGCCGGAGTTTCAGATAGGTTCCGTCCAAAAACAAATACATCAGCTCCAACTCCTCCAAAGCGCGATCCTGCCACCTTGAAAAGGCGCCTCGCAGACTCTGACACACTTCGCCTATCACGCTACGTCCCGTGCCCTCTACTCCCAACGCTTCCAGCAAGGCAGACTCGATGTCGCGCTGACTCATCCCTTTGACATAAAGCATGGGTACCAACTCCAACAAGCGCTTGGAACGCTTGCCGATAGCACGCAGCCAAACCGACTCGAAGGGCTCCAGACTCTCGCGAATTTGGGGAACTTCCAGCTCAATGGTTCCTTCGGCGGTGTGCACCCGTTTGCTCTCGTAGCCATTGCGGTAACCCCGCAGCGACCCGTTGTTGTTTCTCTCATAGCGATCTCTTCCTAAAAAATCGCTCACCTCGGCCTCCAGGGCCTTCTGCAGAATCAACTGGGCACCGCGCCGGGCCGCTTCTCCCAGCGGGTCAACATCACTGACCAATCCCTTCATTAGGGCTTGCTCCATTTTCTCACTCGGTGCTATTCTTCGTCTCTTCATGGTGTGATCTCCTGATTTCATGTTTTCGGGGCCTCCTTTCTCCCCCGTGGCTTATGTTTAATTTCGGGAGATTACACTTTTTTCCTTTTTACAGGAAGATTAGGACATCACCATAGCCCACGCCGAAATATGGATGTTGATTCGCCCATCTATTGGGAAACTTCGAATCGGCGTTGAAGGTTAGAAGTATCAGAGTCATCCAGTACGGTTAACAGCCTGTCGGACTTAAAAACTACAGGTTAGCTGCGTTAAAATGCTGGTCAAAATGCTGGTTGGCTTCTAAAGTTAGAGCATGGCTACGAGATTTATTAATGTGGACCGGGCAACGCCCATGTTGCTGCCTGTGGATATGCGCGAATGGGTGCCCAACAATGACATGGTGCACTTTGTTCTTGAGGCGATTGAGCAAATTGACCTGAGCGAGGCCCAAGTCAACTGGCGTGGGACAGGCAACGCTCAGTATCCGCCCTCAATGATGGCGGCGTTGTTAATCTACTGCTATGCCCATGGGATTTTTTCGAGTCGCAAGATTGAAAAAGCCACTTACCGTGATGTGGCAGTGCGCTATCTAACCGGCGACACCCATCCCGACCACGATACGATAGCCACTTTTCGACGTCGCAATGGTCGGTTGTTTGAGCGTTGTTTTGTGCAGGTTTTAGAGATGGCCTCTGAGGTGGGGGTGTTAAAATTGGGCACGGTGAGCATCGACGGGACCAAGATGAAGGCCAATGCCAACAAGTATAGGAACGTGACCTACGGGCGCTGCCAAGAGCTTTTGGAAGAATTGGAAAAAGAGGTCAAGGAGTTGGTCAAGCGTTCCGAACAGGTGGATGCCAAGGAGAAGGACAATGCCGATGAATTGCCAAAAAAGTTGCGTGGGGCAAAGAATCTAAAGCGCAAGCTGGAACGGGCCAAAGCGGTAATGGAGCGGCGTGCCAAAGCCAGATTTGCGGAGGAGCAGCAAGCCTATGAAGCGAAGCTGAAGGCTCGCGACGAGCGTGAAGGCCGCCGCAAGGGCGGTAAGCCAAAGCCTCCGAGTCAAGAAGGTCCCAAAGCGACCGATCCGCGTCAATTTGACCGATGAGGACAGTCGTTTGATGCGGCCGAGCAAGAACAGTTCCTATATCCAAGCCTACAACCCCCAAGCGGTGGTGGATGCGGATGGCAGTCAATTGGTGGTGGGCGCAAGGGTGAGTGTTTGTGCGAATGATAAAAATGAGTTGGAGGAGGACTTGGAAAGGGTTCCCGAATCATTGGGACAGCCGGAGAGGGTTTTGGTGGACAATGGCTATGAGAACATGGACCAGATTGAAAAGATTGAAAAGGGGGAGGGGGAAGAAAAGGGCCCTAAGGTCTACTGTTCGATGGGACGTGGGCGGGAGCGCTGGCGAGCCCGTCGTGATTTAAAATCTTCCAAGCCGGAAAAGCCGCCGAAGGAGATCAAAGAGCCGCGGCGGCAAGCGATGGCCAAGCGCATGGACAGCGAGTCCGCTATGGAGATCTACAAAAAACGTCAGCAAACGGTCGAACCGGTATTTGGGATTATCAAAGAGGTGCTTGGTTTTCGCCGATTTCACTTGCGAGGATTCTCCAAAGTAGAAACCGAATGGCAGTTGGTGTGCCTCAGTTACAACTTTAAACGGTTCTTTAATCTGATGGAGAACAAATCAGCCCTGAAGATAGCATAAATTGCCAATGGGATAGGCAATCTCGCGCTTGAAAAGGCTCTTTCAGGTATTTTTCCAAGGGATTTGCAAAGGGCAAAGAGAGATTTCTTTGGTCGGATCCTTAAATGAACCCAAAACCGTAATTTTTACCAAAAACTGGGAAGTCAACCCCGACAGACTGTTAACCGTTGACGCCGCTTTTTCCGTTAAATAAAAAATCAGTTACAAAGCATTTTTTTGGTAAGTCTTTAAAATTGCGGGTTATTTCTCAGTGATTGAATCGGTTTTTCATTAGCTGATTCTTCCCATTACAATTCCTTCCGAAAAACCGCATAAGCCCCCGTTTCACTTTCGATGTCCACACCCAACGGTGTGTCCTCCAGCATTATCCCCAATGCAGCGGCCGGATCATATTTCCCCTTCACCGGATTCGTTTTTTCGCCGTAAACACTTTGACGATCATAGAGGATTTCCACATTTGTCTGGTGGGCGAATTCTCTTAAGGTATTCTCGGCAGAACCTTCCGGGATATTAAGGGAGAGTTTCTCTTTCTCGGTACAGGCGGTTAGGAGAATCGTGCAAAACCATGCCAAGGCAAAAAGCAAGGTGAATGAGTTACGATTCGATCGCATGGTTTGGGGTTTAGGTTTGGAGCTATTATGTAGGAGGGGCTTTACGCCCCGATTGCGATTGCTGAGGATCGCGGCATAAAGCCGCTCCTACAATTTGGTCAGGCATGGCAAGAGGACCTCGGGCTATTTGGCCTTTTGGAGAACAATCTCCCTACTCCCCCTCCACTCGGCTTCCATACCAAAGCTCGACTCCATAAGCCGAACGAATCCCTCCACGTTATCCGACCAAAAAGAACTACTTAGACTAATACTCTCAAGGGAGGGATCATCCAGGACGACTTGAATAGGGTTACTGCTGTTAAATTCTTCCACTATTTCTCCCAGTAGAATCTGATCGGGACAGCCAAAAGGGGTCAAGGACAGCCAAAAGGGGTCAATGTTCATATTTCATATTTGTTAATCGGCCAGCAAATTCACAATCGGATTCTGACTCTCGTTGATACCGGCCACAGTTATTGCTCACGGCATTCGGTGCTCCCATATTCAGTCGATGGCTCAGCCAGGCGTTGGGAACCGAAGAGTTTCGTTTTAGTTGACTGGCGATAGCCAGTTTCCAACGGGCCGAATACGGGCTTTCACTTATATCCCTTTTCTGGAGTCCTAATTCTGACAGAGCTTCTTGAACAAACTTCTCCCACTGGAGTTCATTAAACTCTTTGAGTTCTTGTTTCTCTATCCGAAGAAAACCCTTTTTAGCAAAATACTCTCCAGCAAGTTCCTCTTTAAATTCCTTACTTCCTATACACCATCCCTTGTTTAGCCGCTTTTCCAATTTGGCTTGTTTTCGAGGCTCAGATTCCATTCTGAGCTTCAGCAAATTGTGGTAGCCCACCCATCCTCCTTTGCTATCATCGCAGTCATTTGAATAATCTAGCCAAGAAGCATCCAGAAAAGAAGGGCGGGAGGCGCGTTTGGGAAATTGCCATAAGCTGGACCAAGGGTAGCTGGATAAGGAATCGGGACCGGTCATACCCGCACGCCACGGATTAAGATGAATGTAGTCTACCAATCTGAGCCCATACTGGCCAGGTTCTACTACCAGTGATTTAAACCTGCCTTGAAACAAGTGACCTTGAACCTTGCGATACTTGTGGAATCGTACCGCGAAGGTGGCTTGCAGCCAGCGCATGCCCTCTGACAAGTTCCCCTTGGGCGTGCCAACGCATAGATGAAAATGATTGGACAGAAGACAGTAGGCATATAGACGCCAGCCACTTTTCTCGCAGGCTTCAAACAAGGTCTTTTGAAACGCATTGCGGGGGCCCTCCGTTTTAAATATAAACGAACGGTAATTTCCGCGATTGATCACATGATAGAGACCATCACTACTTTCAATTCGAGGATTTCGAGCCACCCTCAACCTCCAATTGAAAAAAGATCAGAGGTCAAATATGAAATATGAACATTGACCCTTTTGGGCTGACTCATGAAGAAAGGCCCGCCGTTGTGGCGGGCCTTGGTAAAAGGTCGGGGTTTAAGTTGTATTAGAAGCTGAAAGTATTTGTCAGGAAGAACTGCTGTTCATTGGGAATACGAATGATCGCTGTAGAACCATCCGGATTGATGGTAACCGGGATGTCCTTCGCTCCACGGGAACGATACAGATTCCGTGCATTGAGCTGGACCCGCCAGTCGACCTGGTTGTCGAAGATTTTCCGGTTGTAACGCAGGAAGAGGTCACCATTCCATTCCCTTGGTCCGAACCATGGATTTGCAATTTCGGGTAGAACATTTCCGAACTCATCCAATCGGTTAGGATATCCACCGGAAAGCTGGTCCTGGAAACGTAAGCTTCCACCCACTTGCAGGCCCTTCAGAAAACCTTCGCGAAAGTCGTAGCGCAAGGTGGTGTTGATTCTCCATTCACGTTGTTCAGAAGACACTGTGCCGTCGAGACCTTGTTGAATCCGCATGGCACGAAGAATAGACTCATAGCGATCAGCAACATTAATTGCTACAACCTGGTGGGGTGCGTCACGGAGATCCCATAATGACCACCCTCCTGGCGAATTGGGAAGGGGCCGTTGAAGGCGTTCAGCTTGTTTGAAGGCCAGATCGATTGCGATTGGGCCGATGTTTGTGTTCACAGTTTTCTGTTGAGCTACATTCATTGAAATACTGAGGTTGCTGGTGAGCCGTCCGATGATGTCCACTTCGGTTCCGGTGGCAACTCTATCCCGGGTAGAGTTTAATCCAAGAATTGGGTCGCTTTCGTTTGCACGATCGCCGTTTTCCAATGTATATACGCGGTAGTTGCGAATTGCTTGCAACTCAGGGAGTACCGCATCGATTAAGGCAGCATTGTATTCTTCGTAGCTTTTAAAGCCACCCAGGTCAGCATCGGTACCACTTGTGCGTTCCCTATTGTCTGGAATGGTATCCGGGGTAAGTAAGGCATCACCGGTCCTCTGCGCTGGATCTTCATGCCATCCGTCAGGGAAGAGGGCTAAGCCAGTATTTTCAGCAGAGTTTACGCGGTCCAGATAGAAGGCAAAACGGCCAGTGATATTTCCTAATTGTCCCCCCAAGTTGGTGCGGCTGAATGCAGCGGTAGTTTCGAATTTGTTAAATCGAACTGCCCAGGCGCCGTCATTGAACTCTATGGTGACTCCATATTCTTCGGTTACACCGGTTGGACTCGGTATAGGTTGGTTCAGGATGTTGTTGGAAACACCTGCAGGTTGCCAACTTTCGGCTTCATAATAGTGGCCGCTAATATCTATGCCATAGGGGAGGTCTCCCGTAAGAAATTCCGGGAATCTGACTACTACACCCCAAGTATCTGTATCGCTTTCATCAATTGTTGCTGGATCATCTTCGAGAAATAAAAGCGCTTCATTGAAGTTTCCATCCCTCTCATCAAATCCTGGGAAGTCAAGTCTCGCAGGTACCGCTGGCACAAGCTCGCCATCGACGGTGATCATGGTACCAGGGGTTTGAAAACCTATGTTACTCTGGATACGCTGCCACACGGTATAGACGTCATTTCTTGTGGCCCAACTAGCGATAATATGATCATTCAGGAAATGGCTCTGTAAGCTGATTGCTTTTGATTCCAGTTCGTTGCGCCCTCTGCCTCCGCCGCTGATGGCTTCGATGACTCTCCAGGTGGCCTGTACATCGTCGTCGACATTTCGGTTGTTATCGAAGTACCAGATTCCGTATTCGTCTCCGACTTCCGGAAAAGGGATACCATCGATATATCCGTCAATACGCAGGTCTTCAGGTCGGGATAGACCAATAGCAGAATCGCCCAGATAAACCTGTGAATGGATTGACCTCGCGCGGGAGTGACTTAATTGGCCGGAAATATCTCCACTTGCGGGCGCTTTACTATTATCGGCCCACCAGGCTCCCTTGGTGCTCCTGCTCCATGAATTTCTCTCCCTGTTTTCAAACAGTCCGGTAATAGAATGTCGGCCGAGGATTTTCCCCATTTTGCCATCAATCATATCTTTGAAATCGATGGTTCCAAAAATCGTTGCCCGAAAGGTTTCCTGATCATTTGTGCTGCGGGTCTTGGTAATGTCCGAAAGTACAGCAGGGCGGCCCAGATTTTCATTGAACAGGTAGTCCGCGGTTCCATCGTAATCGCGGTCACCGGGACCATGGTGGCGAGTTACATCTATGCGGATGGTTTTACCTCTTCCTCCATCAAATGGAGTCTCATCATACCGTTCCCTGTGTTGTTCATCCCAGGCGATTTCGAAACCGGCATTTCCACCAAACAATTCCTGTTCAAGGACGAATTGTGAGATGTCGAAATCAGTTATAATTTTATTCGTGGTACCAAGCAACAGGTTCTTATGGTAATCGAATACTTCCCTGTCATCAATGGAAGCGGCTGAAAACCCTGCGCCTCCAGTCGGTGTGCTTCCCCAACGGATATCATGCCTGCCGTAAGCAGGACGGAAACGACTCATGATACCCTGGATACCTGCGAGATCAGGATCATCCCAACCAGGAGTTGTGGAAGTTATTGAATTGAAATTGATAGCTGGATACAACCAATACCCGGGAGAGCCTCCTGGAGTAGTGCGTGTTCCTCCCCGGGTTGGATCAGTCCTATCAACACTTTTGAACCGGTCCACCAAAGTATTTGGGACGAACTGACCTTCAACTGCCGCGTATTCTTCAAGAGTTCCTTCCCAGGTATCCGGGACGGACTCAATTCCTGCGTTTATGGCAGCTATTACTTGTTGTGAGGTGAGGCTGTCGTTGCGGATATCTGTGAAATCAACCCCAGGGACAGACAGGATTCTATTTACATCTTCCTGGGATCCTAGGCCTTCCCACCAGCCAGAATAACCATCTTGGGGAGGTACCACATCGGGTGGGTTTCTGTAAATTTCACCTTGTTCGAAGCTTCCACGAAAGGTTGTTTTGCCAAAAATATTTGAACCTTCATTTTTCAGCAGGACTAGATCCCAGGCGACGAAGAAGCGAGTGTCATCCTCAAACGCAGGTTCCTGGCGGAACTGTAGGTTCTCATTCAAGAGGGCGATGCGTATTGCCAGGCGGTCTTTAATCAGCGTTTTGTTGATGCTGAGTGTTTCGCGGTGGCCTCCTTTGTGGTCAACCCGGAAACTGATTCTTCCAAAATCCGAGCCGATTTGAGCTTTGCCAGTACTATTGTTAATTATACCACCGGGAGAACCGAGTCCAAACAGGATGGAATTTGGCCCACGGTTAATAGTAACACGCGAAGTATTGTAACGATCAAATGGAATATCGGTTGAGAAATAATCACGGGTTAAAGCAGCACTATCCAATCCCCGCACGCGTTGGGCTCTTTGTGGATTTGCGCGTGTCCCAGCAGTGGAGCTACTGGTAGTATTAGCGAAGTTACCAAGAACACCACCCACTTCGACGTTACCGACGAATGCGAGTAAGGATTCACCATCGGTGGCGCCGGTATCTTCCAGGAATTCTGAGGTTATGATAGCAATGGAAGCGCCGAGGTCGCGCACATCGGAACGAATACGGGTACCAGCCAAGGTTGTGGTAGCCCTATAGCCCTCGTCTTCAGAAGCTTCGATGACGAAGGGACTCAGATCGAAGATCCCTTCGTCTTCAGATTCATCCTGGGCGATGGAATTTGCTGGGGTTGTCAGCAAAGCAGCCATTAGTCCGCTTAGGAACTTAACAATTCTGTATTTATTATTAGTATTCATTTCAATCTCGTCCAATATTTGGGGTTCAGTGTTTTGAGTTGTCCCGTCTGGAGACGGAATCTCCGACCGGGTCACGGCAAACGCTCCGGATTCCAAATCTTCTTTGAAAACCAGAAGCGTGCCTTCCAGCATGCGCTCCAGCGCAATCCTTGGTTCCAACAACCCTGATACTTCGTTGGTTTGAACCCCTTGAACATCCCGGCGATCCATCACGACATCCAACCGCGCCTGTCGGGCAAATTCCCTGAGGGTCGTTTTAGCATCACCCGCTTCTAGGTCAAAGGAACGGGTTTGAGCGGCAATCTGACCTGCAGACATCATAAGGAGTAACAATGCCGCAGTGAATAGCCCACGCCGAAATATGGATGTTGATTCGCCCATCTAATGGGAAACTTCGAATCGGCGTTGAAGGTTAGAAGTATCAGAGTCATCCAGTACGGTTAACCGTTGACGCCGCTTTTTCCGTTAAATAAAAAATCAGTTACAAAGCATTTTTTTGGTAAGTCTTTAAAATTGCGGGTTATTTCTCAGTGATTGAATCGGTTTTTCATTAGCTGATTCTTCCCATTACAATTCCTTCCGAAAAACCGCATAAGCCCCCGTTTCACTTTCGACGTCCACACCCAACGGTGTGTCCTCCAGCATTATCCCCAATGCAGCGGCCGGATCATATTTCCCCTTCACCGGATTCGTTTTTTCGCCGTAAACACTTTGACGATCATAGAGGATTTCCACATTTGTCTGGTGGGCGAATTCTCTTAAGGTATTCTCGGCAAAACCTTCCGGGATATTAAGGGAGAGTTTCTCTTTCTCGCTACAGACGGTTAGGAGGAGATTGCAGAGGAAAATGACGGCAAGAAGGACGGGGATTGCACGAAATTTAAAAAGCATCATTCAATGATAGGATGTTTTCCAAAACCAGGACGGCATAGCCAGAGGCTATAGCCCTACCTAAAAATGGTAGGGCGACGGCGTCCCGCCGCGCCGCCGGAACGGTCAGGTTGGTTATATTACACATTCAGTTATAAATAATCTCTCGGAAAACGGCAGAGCTGGAAGCTCTTGCCCTACCTAATAATCATATGTCGACCTAGTGGGCTATTGGGCCTTTCGGAGAACGATCTCCCTACTCCCCCGCCACTCAGCTTCCATACCAAAGCTGGATTCCATAAGCCGGACAAACCCTTCCACGTTGTCAGACCAGAACGTACTACTTAGACTGATGCTCTCCAGCGAGGGATCGCTAAGCACTACTTGAATGGGATTACTGCTGTTAAATTCTTCTACGATTTCTCCCAGTAGAATCTGATCGTAATCCAACAATCGGGGCTGCCAGAGATGTGCTTCTTCGATCTCCGTCTCGTCGATCGATGTCACTTTGACCACCGGGGATTCAGAACGGAGATTTACTTTGGCCCGCTGGCCGATTTCCAGAAAAGTTTCGGGAATGGGGTGCTCTGAAGTGATGGCGGACTCGGTTGGTTTAACCTGCACTTTGCCTTCGGTCACAATCACATCCACTTCGTCTTCAAAAAGCCTCACACTGAAAACCGTGCCCACGGCCCGGACATCCACTCCGGCAACATTCACAATGAAGGGTCGCTCAGGATCCTTGGCCACGTCGAAGTTAGCTTCTCCCTTCAACAGATTAACCCGGCGTTCGGAAGTGGTGTAGGCAACTTCCACTTCGGCTCCACGGTTTATTTCGATCAAAGAGCCATCCTCTAGCGTTCTCTGCTCGATTCTGGCCAGTAATTCGATGGCAGGTTGAAGTTTCAGCCCGGATGAATCTTCGGGTTCAGAAAATGCGATATAAAAAACAAAGGCTATGAGCGCGGCAAAGGGCAGAGCCGAAAACCGAATGATTTTCTGAATTAATTTTCGCCCATTGCGTTCCGGCAAATGCCCCGGAGCCAACAAGTCCGGATCAATGCGTGCATGGCTTTTCAAATGAATTCCGGCCAAGCGGTCGTAGTCCTCCCAGTCCATTTGGTATCTGGCTATGGCTTTCCTATGGGCTGCATCCTTGGCCAGCCATTCCATATATTGATCCTGCTCCTCCGCTGTAAGCCCACGGTCCAAGCGAGCCAGCCATTCGGAAGCAGCTATCTCAACCGGGGAGTTCTCATTAAATTCTGATGGCGAATCTTTCATTTCATAAATCTATGTCTATATCCTCGCTGATGGAAGAAGGCGCGACACTTCCGAAGCCCGATCCCTACCTGTGCTTCCACCGTGTGCACCGAAATGCCTAATTCCGCGGCAATCTCCTTCTGGGATAACCCGTATATCTTTCTTAAAGTCATCACTTGGCGGCATCGGTCTGGAAGGGATTGAAAGGCGGAAACCAGGTCGTCGATTTCCTCTTTTAAGGCCGCCAACTCGAAAGGCCCAGCCATTTCATCTACCAAAACTTGAGGATCCACTCCTTCAGCCTCGGGCGGATACTCGAGATTCATGCGCTTCAACCGATTAATGGCCAAATTTCGTGCTACCACAAAGAGAAAGGCTGGTGGATTGGGAACCGGGCCCGATCGGTGCGCCTTCAAGATGCGGGAAAAGGTCTCCTGAATCAGGTCGTCTATGTCGCGGATCGCAGAAAACCGTGATTTTATCCATCGGCGTAATCCGGGTTCGTAGGGCAAAACCACATCAACGAACCAAATGGACTGCTCTGTTTCTCTGTTGGACATTTTTCCTCAGTGAACGCTTGGAAATCTACTCCTTCCTAATGGATAACAATGTAAAGACCAAGTTCCGTTAAGAGAAACCAAATAAATCTAGCCTGGTAACTACTCAGGTACCTTAAACAATCGTCCGCATGGATGATTTATTGAAAACACATTACGAAACTGTAGGAGGGGGTTTATCCCCCGATCTTCCAAATGGCCTCACCGCAATCGGGGGATAAACCCCCTCCTACAGTTCTCTCAATCACCATCCAGGAATATTATCTCGTTTCTTCTTATTTTCCTTCTGCCTTCATTTTTTATCATTGAAGCAAAGCCTAATCTCATTCCTTTACTTTCCGACGGGCTAAGCGAGTAGCTCCTTGATCACCCGCGCATCATGGATACCGGTTAGGCGCCGGTCCAAACCCTGAAAAGGATAAATGAGCTTTTTGTCTTCGAAACCGAGCAGGTGCAGCATGGTGGCGTGGAAATCCTCAAGGGGAACCGGATTCACGGCAGGACTGTAGCCGACCTCGTCGGTTTCACCATAAGTCACCCCGGGCTTTACCCCGCCACCTGCCATCCAGGCGGTGAAGGCGCCGGGATGGTGATCCCGGCCAACCAGCTTCATTTCGCGGCCGTGGCGATTTTCCCGCATGGGCGTACGGCCGAATTCACCACTCCAAACGACCAATGTATCTTGCAAGAGCCCTCGCTGTTTGAGATCCATCAGCAGAGCCGACATGGGTTGATCGACTTCAAGACATTTGTCCTTAAAACCTTCATTGAGAGCTTCCACTTCGGCAGCTCCATGAGAATCCCAGCCCCAATCGTATAGCTGAACGAACCGTACATCACGCTCAACGAGTCTTCGCGCCAACAGACAATTATTGGCGAAACTTTCTTTCCCGGGAGCCGTGCCATACATTTCGTGAATGTGGGCGGGTTCTTTGGAAATATCCATGGCCTCGGGCACGGCCGTTTGCATGCGGAAGGCCATCTCGTATTGCGCAATGCGAGTAAGTGTTTCCGGATCACCGAACTCGTCGTGCGTTTGCCGATTGAGGGTCTTCAAGGTATCGAGAGCCGATCGACGAAGATCGCGGGACATGCCTTCCGGATTGGAAACATGGAGAACCGGATCACCCTTGGAACGGCATTGCACTCCCTGATAAACGGAAGGAAGAAAACCGGAGCCCCAAAGGGCCTTGCCTACACGAGGTATTCTTCCGCCGGAAAGAAGCACTACGAAGCCGGGAAGGTCGGAGTTCTCAGTTCCCAAACCCCAAGTAACCCAGGAACCTATGCAGGGATGACCGATGCGGGGTTGGCCGGAATGTACCATCAATTGCGCGGGACCATGATTAAATTGATCCGTATGCAAGGTTTTAATAAAACTCACCTCATCCACCAATTTCGAGAAATGAGGAAGGCGATCAGACATCCAGACCCCTGACTCACCGTATTGTTGAAAGGGAAACTGAGGACCCAACATGTTGGGTGTCCCTTGAATGAAGGCGAAATTCTTGCCTTCCAGAAATGACTGAGGGCAGGCTTGGCCATCGAGTCGCTCCAAGTCGGGCTTGTAGTCGAAGAGCTCCAACTGACTGGGCGCCCCAATCATATGAAGGTAAATGACGCGTTTGGCTCTACCTTGAAAATGTGGAGGCCGCGCCTTGAGCGGATTGGAGGGATAGCGCCGAGGCCGTAAATGACTTCCCGAGGCGGCCTTCGCTTGGCTGGCCAGGAACATCGCGCCGAGTCCCGTGGTGCACCTCGCCAGAAACTGTCTACGCGTCTCCTGTTCCAATGAACGGAGCCGGGCCTCATCTAGCAGCGATTCGAGTTTCATGCCGGATCAAAAGGTTAACGTATCATCGAGATTGAGAAGGACTTGCGCCAGTACCGTCCAGGCGTTTTCTGGCGATTCCATATTCACTTGGCGGTAAAGCTGAGTCAAGGTTTGCAAGCGGTCGGAATGGGCGGGTCGTCCCGTCACCAGACGGTGGGCTTGAGCAAGCGCTTCCTCCGGCGTTTCCGGATAATCGAGTTCAATCCGTTTGCCCATAACCTGGGCACATTCGACAAAGGTCTGGTCGTTCAGGGTAACCAGTGCTTGTAAAGGGGTATTGGAGGTAAGTCGGCGAGGTGTGCAGAACTCGCGCGACGGCGCATCGAAAGTCGAGAAGGTCGGAAACGGGATACTTCGTTTGACGTGGGTATAGAGTGAACGGCGGTAGCGGTCTTCGTGGCCGGGCTCCGGCGTCGTCCACTTGTTGTCTTTCTGAAACGGCTGCCACACGCCTTCCGGCAAGGGAGGATAGACCGAGGGTCCTCCGAGTTTTGAGGAAAGGAGTCCGCTCACGGCGAGAGCTTGGTCTCGAAGCATCTCGGCGGTCAGCCGGAGACGGGGGCCCCGGGCAATCAGGCGATTGTCCGGATCGCGTTGCAAAAGCTCGGGGGTCACACGGGAAGACTGGTGGTAGGCATGACTGAGAACGATCTCGCGCAAGATCGCTTTCACGCTCCAATTATGGTCTTTGCGGAAACGAACGGCAAGGTAGTCTATTAGTTCCGGGTGCGTGGGCTTTTCACCAGAGGAACCAAAATCTTCCAGTGTAGGGACAATCCCAACCCCGAAAAGCTGCTCCCAAAGTCGATTGACAAAAGCTCGGGAGGTAAGCGGATGATCATCCGAAACCCACCAGCGGGCCATGGCCAGGCGGTCGGGCGAACCTTCGACAGGGGCTACCTCGGTCAGCGTCTCAGGTAGGCCGGCAAAAATCTCAGCCCCTTTCTCCATGGCATTACCTCTTATCAATACGTGGGTCGGTCTGGCTAATTCATTTGGGCGCCTGTGCATAATGGGAACGGTCGTCCCAGGTATTTCGGAGAAACGAGTTATCGCCTTGGTTAGTTTTTGGCTCCTACGAAAGTCTTTACTTCGCAGATCCCCCAATTTCTCCCAACGCTCGTCGGAGCTGCTGGCCAAGTGGCCACGTTGAATGGCCATTGGATGACTACCATTTGCGCCTCTCTTATTGCAGTGAATATATAAAGACAGCGTCTCTCCTTCTTTCACAAGAATGGGCTGCTCAGGAACAAGCGCCAATTGCCGTGCATGATGAATAAGCGTGTCAGCCCCCCAATGCTGCCCGTTGGGGCCAATGCTTTGCATCGGATTGGTAGGCATCCAAGGAACATCGGGAACACTCAAGCGGAAACTGACGGGAGCTTTGGAACCACTCTCAGACGTGACCCATGCCTCCAGGTCATCCACGACAAAACCCCATTCCGGACTATGAATTGCGGTTTCCGGATCCCAGGGTAACACGGTCAATTGCAACGCTTTAATTTCCTCGCCGCCAAAGCTGGAACCCGGGACGTCGATCCGGGTGTGCGTTTCGATCTCAACGGTTCCTATCGTGTGAAATTCGTCGTATGTCTGTTTTTCAACTACGGCGTATTCCGTGCTATTATTTGACGTTACTTCGAGTTGCTTGAGGCCGGTCCATTCCACTTTATCACGCAGAGCGGTACCACTTTCCCAAATCGCCTCTTTAAGATCCAGAATCTGCTTACGCAATGCCCCTGCCTCCTTGAATCGATTCGACTCATCGGGAACTTTCAGCAAGGGACCGTCATTCATCAGGTCCGAATCCGCGGTATTATTGTAGAACGCCATGAATTTGTAGTATTCATCGTTTCGGAAAGGATCATAGGGATGATCATGGCATTGCGCGCACCCAAAGGTTAGTGAACCCCAAGTTTGCCAGGTCGTATTGATTCGATCCACAACTGCCTCCACCCGGAATTGCTCATCGTCAGTGCCGCCTTCCACGTTAGTCTGGGTATTGCGCTGACAGGCTGTGGCAACCAGATCCTCGATGGTCGGTTTTGGCAGCAAGTCACCGGCCAGTTGCTTGATGGTAAATTTATCGAAGGGAAGGTCTCTGTTGAAAGCTTTCACAACCCAATCCCGGTAGGCCCAAATCGTTCTTGGCTGATCCTGACCCAATCCACCGGAGTCGGCATAGCGAACCAGATCGAGCCACATCGTCGCCCATCGTTCACCAAAAGCTGGACGATCCATAAGGTCATCCACTGCTCTCTCCAAGGCCCGCTTGGCATTCCTTGAATAGGCCCGTTCAAACGCGTTCAGTTCTGTCAAACTCGGAGGCAGACCGGTAAGGCCTAGGCTTAGTCGACGCAATAACCGGCCTGGTTCTTCCTTCGGACTTGGTACAAGCCCTTCTTTCTCCAATCGGCTGAAGAGAAAACGGTCCAAGTTCCCGTTTGCCAGTTTGTCGAATGCAGTCTTGGGAACCCGGGGTTTTGCAGGAGCCTCGAAGGCCCAATGACCCCTCCACTTCGCACCCTCTTCGATCCATTGCTCGATCAGGGCAATTTCCTTTTCAGAAAGGGAATCATGCTCATCAGCCGGCGGCATGCGATCGTCTTCATCGTCAGTAGTAATACGGAAATACAGTTCCGATTCTTCCAGGTTTCCCGGTTTAACCACCGTAAAACCCGATTTGCCTTCAAAGTTGACCACGCGGTCTTCGTAAACATAGGAGACGTTACTCGCCGATTTTATGCCACCATGGCACTCTATGCAGTTGGCATGGAGAATGGGACGAATGTCCCTAGCAAAGTCGACTTCGGCCGAGGCAAGGGAGCCCAGAAGACCAAACCCAAAAAAGAGCTCCATTCCACCTAAACGAGCGCATCCTAATAAAATGGAGAGATAAAACTTCATTAATTGCTTATAGCCCGCACATTCTTAGAAATTTCTTCTGTTTGTCAAAGGTGCATGCCTTAGATTCTAGCCCGCATTTCTCACAAATCTTCTCACACGCCCGTCGGGGTCATGCCGTGGAAAAGTTATGCCTTCTCGGGTTAGTGGTTAGTGGAGAGTGAAGAGTGGCGATGGCAAAAGGAGCGGGGACATTCCTGTCCCCAAATTCTTCGAAAAAACGGCCTTCCCAATTTCAGCCTTTTCTTCCCTCTCTGTGGTTAATTATTTAAAGGACGCCAAACAAGTTAGCGTTACCTTGAAGGGTTACAAATCCGTCGTTGAGATTGTTGATCCTGAAATCGATCCTAATGGCCAGCAGTGACCGCCACTCAATTGCACAATTTTTGTGCTTGACGATTATTGTGCCAGGTTGACCCTGTTCTGTATGAAAAATATCACTTTAAAACTCGAAGAAAAGTTAATTAACCGGGTAAAGCACATTGCGGTGGATGCCGATACCTCGGTGTCTGCCTGGGTGGCCAGCTTGATAGAGACCGCCTTGCGGGATCGCGATGCGTATGAAGCGTCACGCAAAGGCGCTTTGGAAGATCTGGAAAATGCGCTGCATCTGGGAGGGACTTCCCTGAACCGGGAAGATCTGCACATCCGCTGACATGCAAATATTCATAGACTCCAAT
Organism: Opitutales bacterium; assembly: GCA_965218995.1. Taxonomy (GTDB): domain Bacteria; phylum Verrucomicrobiota; class Verrucomicrobiia; order Opitutales; family UBA2995; genus JAABVD01. The sequence goes on along the minus strand of CBDCML010000002.1, from coordinate 216,214 downwards.
ATTTTAATTTATGCGCAGGATGTTGATGCCGGGGATAGACATCAGCAGGCCAAGGCACTGATCCGGGATTTATGGAAGTCACGCAAATTACCTGCGATCAGTGTGCAGGTATTGCAGGAGACGCATGTCAACCTGATCCGCAAAGGTGTTGCAATTGAAGAATCTGCTCGTCGTGTCAGCCGTTATCTCTCCTGGAGGGTGTTGGAGAATACAAAAGATCTCTTTTGCCGATCATTGGAATTACAACAAAGCCATCGACTATCTTTCTGGGATGCCATGATCGTTGCGGCGGCCCAGCGCTCTCAGGCCATTGAACTGTGGACGGAAGATCTCAATCCTGGGCAATCATTCGATGGACTGACTGTAGTGAACCCGCTTGGGTAAAAAGTTTAGAAAAGGCTGGCCTCCACTGATGCCGTGCATCTGCCGGTTATTGTATTAGGGGAGCATCGTTATGGATTGCGTGGATAAAAACTACGAAAACAACTCGAACCAGAATTGATACATATGAGTGAGTACAAAGGCCGCATCGAGCGCAGACATGGCGAGTCCACCCCGTGGTGGTCGGAACCGGAACGCGCGCCTCCAGGAGCGCCCAATGTCGTCATCATTTATATGGACGATTTGGGCTATTCCGATCCGGGTTGTTACGGGTCGGAGATCGATACCCCACACATCGACGCGCTGGGAGCACGTGGTCAGCTATTCACTCATTATACGACCCACCCGATCTGTTCTCCGGCTCGGGCCGCGTTGCTTACCGGGCGAAATGCTCACTCGGTGGGAACGGGATGGCTTTCCAATACGAATGCAGGGTTTCCCGGTTACACCGGCGAGATTCCGCTGGATGTTCCGACCCTGGCGGAAACGTTCCGGGCGGCCGGATACGAGACGCTGATGACGGGCAAGTGGCACAACACTCCGACGCTGGACACCGTGCCGGGCGGACCCAAGCACAATTGGCCCACACAACGCGGATTCGATACCTTTTACGGTTTCATGGAAGGCGAGACGCATTTCTTTTTCCCGTCTCGGCTCCAGCAGAACAATCAGCTTGTGGCGATTGACGCGTATCCCCAGGACTATTACGCGACGGACGACTGGACTGACCGAAGTATCCAGTTTATAAAGGATCTGCGCGGTTCCTCAGCCGACAAGCCTTTCTTTCTCTACCTCGCCCATAACGCCGTGCACGCGCCACTGCAGTCGAAATCTGCCGATCGGGCCAAGTACAGCGGGCGCTACGACGAAGGCTGGACAAAGCTTCGCGCCCAGCGCTTTCATCGCCAGTTGGAGATGGGTCTGGTGCCGGAGGGAACCCGCCTGCCTGAATCGGATCCTCGGGTCCCGCTGTGGCAGGACACGGACCCGGCTGACCGCAAACTTTTCGCGCGGCATATGGAAACGTATGCGGCAATGGTCGATTGCGTGGATCAGAATATGGGTAAGCTGGTGGCGTGCCTGGACCAACTCGGCGAGCTTGACAATACCATTATCGTGTTTACCTCCGATAACGGGGGAACCGATGCCGGCGAGACAACGGGAATGTTCAATAATAATCGTCGGTATATGGGTCTCCCTCCGGCTCCCATCGAGTCGGATCGTGCGCGGGTCGACGAACTGGGTGGGCCGCGTAGCGTATCGCTTTATCCCACGGGCTGGGGAGAGATGTGCAACACGCCCTTCCCCTCGTTCAAGACCTATACCGGCGCTGGTGGCAGACGCGTATCGTTTGTTCTGTCCTGGCCGGCCGGCCTCCAGGATCAGGGCGTAATTCGCCGACAATTTGTCCACGTGACCGACATTATGCCGACATTGCTGGAACTGGCGGGCGTTGAAGCGCTGACGGAGGTGAATGGAAAAGCCGCACAGGGGATGCACGGGCTGAGCTTCGCCAACGTGCTGCGCTCGAATGAGCCGTCACCACGGACTGAGCAGTATTATGAATGCTGGGCCAACCGCGCGTTCTATCGTGAGGGTTGGCTGGCACGCTCGATCCAGAAGCGGGGCGAGCCAATCGTGATGGATAACTGGACGCTGCACAACCTGGAGGAGGATTTCTCAGAAGCCACGGACATCCGCGATCGACACCAGGACAAGCTGGCGGAACTGGTGGACGCATTCGACAAGGCGGCGTGGGAGAATAGGGTCTACCCGCTGGACAATCGGGACCGCATTCAGAAGTTTTCGGACCTGTCCGAGGAGCAGAAGGCGGCGGCGGATCGGCCCCGCACGTTCCTTCCCGGAACTCAGACCATTCACCGGGCGGATATCCTGCCGATTGTCGCAGATCGCTCTTTTACAATGTCCGTACGCTTCACATCCGACAGCGGGGACAAAGGGGTCCTCTGGGCCCTGGGCGATCCCATTGGAGGGATGGTCCTTTACCTCGAGGAAGGTGAGCTCGGATTCCACTATAATGGGTTTGGCGAGGAGACGTCGTTGGCCGCTGTGGCTCTGCCCGCGGGGAGTCACGAGGTGACGCTCGATTACGAAGCGTTGGGTGACCGACGGGGACGAGGGAGGCTGCTTGTCGATGCCGTCGAAGCGGCCGGGTGGACGGCGCTTTCCCCTACCCTTGCCTTCGGGATATTCGAAGGCCTGGACGTGGGGCTGGATCGACGTGGACCGGTATCGTGGCCGCTCTATGAGCGACACGGCGCATTCCCATTCACCGGGGAGATCCAGGACGTACAGGTGGTTCCCGGCAAGCGGGCCAACGAATAGAATAGATAGAGGTCCGGGACATTCGGTCGCAACGACATTTGCCCCTTCGACTGCTGAAGGTTCTTTATCAACTACCGGACATCCAACCCACCAGGTCCTTATCCCCAGACAGCCCATCCACAAGCTTTACTCGGGGGAGCCAAGCCTCATCAAAACAAAGTCAAGACTACGCATATAACAAAGTTGACATTCCATGTATAACAAAGTTGTTATAATCGCTAAAACAAAGTTCTCATGAAGCTTAGCCCGAAAGAGATAGCCCAATCACTGAAGCATGTTAAGGAGAAGTTCCCAAAAGGAATTGTTCGGGGTGCGGCTATAGCTGAATCTGACAGACTTCGACTTTTAAGGTCGGGCTGGCTGGCGCCGGTAATTAAAGGATGGTATGTTCTTCGGACGCCAGATGCTGATCCGGGCGATGTCACCTTTTGGGGAATCCATTATTGGGATTTCGTAAGCGCGTATTTGGACTTTCGTTTTAAAGGTGAATATTCTTTGTCAGCTGAACATTCGCTGGATCTACACACAGGAAACCTTTCAATTCCCAACCAACTGATCGTCTTGGCACCCAGTGGAGGAACTTCAATCCTTGAACTACCCGACGGGAGCTCTTTGTTAACTTACAAGGACAAGAAAAACCTACCTGCCGAACGGGAGCGGTATGACGAAACGAATGTCTGGGTCATGACTTTGGAGGAGTCCCTTACAAGAGTTTCGCCAAAATACTTCAGGAGTAATTTTAAGAACGCAGAAATCGCGCTTCGCATGTCTGACCCTGGCGAGCTTGCCTTACAGCTATTGGAAGGCAAAAAGTATTCTCCTACAGTGGCCGGGAGATTAATGGGTGCTATGAGTCACTTGGGATTGGATCAATTTAGGAAAGATTTTAAGCACATCCTCCAATCAAATGGCTATGAAAAACTCAATGAAGAGGATCCGTTTGATCAGCCTCCCCTACTTGCTCTATCTGAACGAGTAAAATCTCCCTATGTGGCGCGAATGAAAACACTGTGGATGCAGATGCGCGAAGGAGTCATTAAACATTTTCCAAAGACCGGGAGGAAACCCTTTAAGAGGGGGTATGTTAAAGAGTTTGAAAAGCTAAAGGAATACGACACCTACCATTCCCTTTCAATCGAAGGCTATCAGGTAACTCGGGAACTCATCCACCTAGTGGAGTCCGGTGAATGGACTGAAGAAAATAGTGAATCCCATAAGATCCTCAGGGATGCGCTCGCTGCAAAGGGATATGCGGAAGCTTTTGATGAAGTTACAAAATCAATTCAAAGAATTGAGCAGGGGGAAAATCCTGGAACTGTTATTAATGAAGATCATGGGGTTTGGTATCGAGCCATGTTTGGCGCATCTGTACGGGCAGGGATAATGAAATCCCATGATCTTGCTGGATACCGACGTGGTCCGGTATACATACGAGATTCGCGGCATGTTCCTCCGGACAAAGCCCATGTAATTGATTTAATGGAGGCCTATTTCGAATTACTTGAACAGGAGGACCATCCGGGAGTAAGAGCGATCCTCGGACATTTCTTTTTTGTTTTCATACACCCATACCCCGATGGCAACGGTCGCATGGGGCGTTTCCTCCTCAATACATGCCTGGTTGCTGGCGGATATCCTTGGACGACAATTCGTGTAGGTTCACGAAACCAATACATGGCCTCAATTGAGAAAGCCGTTGTCGAAGAAGACATTGTTGATTTCTGCAATGTGATCGCTTCGGAATTAGAAGCTGCCAAAAATAGGAAAAGCTAACCCGTATGTCTCACTACCGAAGCAACAGGCCGATACCCCGCCAATTTTCCTAACTCGATGGGGGGCATTCCTGACCAGAATAACATCCCTGGGACCGCCAGCACTTGGAGAATTCCTCAGGTTAATTCTAAATGATGATGTAGCCGCGGTGCATTCAGAGAACAAGCAACGGTGGATCCTTACCGCCTGGGATCAGTTGCGCAGAACCTGGGCCAACCCGAATTGTCCCTGCCTGCATTTCGATCCTATTCCGGATCCCTGCCAGCCTGGCGAGAAAGTTTCTGTAAAAGGGCGAATTTGGTTTCATGAGGGGGATAATCCTCCCCCACAGTTGGCAGAATCGATTTAATTTAAGTGTTATTTTATTGAACGACCCGCGAGGGCGCGGGGAAGCGTTTAATGAACAATCACTATCACCAACAACCTCAGAACCTCAGTAGGTAAGCCCCTTTGTGCCCTTGTGCCTTCTTCAAAGCTTTGACCCCTTTCTGCTCCGAGTTTGGCAAAAGCTCCCAAAGTCGCTTAACTAAATGCCATTCGAGTCAGGAGTTAATCTTTGTTTTGCCCTCGTCGGAGGAACACTAATACTGCCGAATAGACTAAGAGCGGATTCTTGCAATAATTCAGGGAAAGAAATCATGAGGGCAGATCCGTTAACCGTGTAATTTTTAACTTTGATTGGAAAAAGCGTTAAAAGCTAATTTCTCTCGCCCAAGGCTTCAACAGCGCTTATGGCCCTGCTGCCTAGTATTAGCATTTCGTATTCATTTTGTGAATGCTTTCGGATATTTTGCAGCTTTTTGGCCTTTTCAGCCATCATTTCCCTCTCATTTCCTCACTGCCCCCAGTTGGCCGAACCGGCATAAATTATAAACCAGGTTGGACAGGCCTATCTGAAACTCGGCTCTTTCAATTCCTATGGTGCGAATCCAGTCCGCCCCCAGGCTGTTGGCCTGGAACCCGAATATGTGTTCCACCCGGCAGCGCAACGTACTCTTGAGCCGGTTGATCTTCTTCTGAAATTGCGTCAGGGGATGGTTGCGGTAGCCTTTTTGATGGATCATGTTTTTGATCTTGCGATTGCGTAGCAACTTGTCGTTTTGCGCGCTTTTGTAGGCGCTGTCCGCATACAGGGATTGATCATTGTCCTCCAGCAGTTCCTCCAGGACCTTGGAGTCGTGGACCTCGGCGCTGGTTACTGCAAAGGTCTCAACAAACTTCGAGGCCGCATCGCATTTGGCGTGATTCTTGTAACCAAAATGAGTCTCCTTGCCTTTCTTGGCCCAGCGGGCATCGCCATCGACATGGCTACGGGCTTTCGGGGAAAGTTCCTCCAATTTTTCCGCGGCAACTCGCCGTCTGGGGGCGTCCACGAAACTGGCGTCTACGATCTTGCCGCCTTTGCCCACCAGTCCATTCTCGGCCAATAGATCACCGAATAATTCAAACAAGGACTTCATCCCTTGCCATCCCAGTCGTTGTTTGAAGTCCCAGATAGTGTTCTTGTCAGGAACCCCATCGCCCACTGACAGTCCCAAAAAACGTTGAAAACTAAAGCGGTCAAGAATTTGAAACTCCGTCTCTTCTTCACTCAGATTATAGTAGCGCTGGATGATGAGGACCTTCAGCATCAGAACCGGATCCCAAGGAGGACGACCTCCTTTTTCGTGATCGCCGTAGTCCAGGATTTCCAACAGCTTCGAACGAAAAAATTCGAAGTCGATCTGCTCATTGAGCTTGTCCAGCGGGCCTGCCCGACTGGAAAGCTCTTCCACCCGCTCGATTAAATCAAACAATCCACTTTGTTCTTTGCCTTTACGAAACTTCATTGCTGAAGACTAGAGGAAGCGCATCATATTATCAAATGCGAAATTTACTAATTGAGGTTACCGGATGTGCCCATGAGAAAAACAGTAAGTAAAAACATCTCAAGGCTCGCCTTGATCTCATTCCTCTCAGCGACCTGCGGATTACAGGCACAACTGACACACGAATTGTCATCAAACGCGCATGTCAAACAATTCAGGGTCGCTGGTCCTTTCCACCAGGAAGGGCTGCAGCCTGATCATTTTGCCGAACTGATGGAAATCGAATTCATTGATAATGAAAGCCGGTTTGGCCTGAGTCAGGACAAACATGATTCAGTGGTGGCAGAAATCGGACCTGATGATTCTATCGATTTCAATAAGATACTTGGAGAAAGCAAAATGGCTCTGGCCTATGCTCAATTCGAGGTTCATGCCTCCGAAGAGGCGGAGGCACTGTTCCTGATATCCGCAGCAGATGGCGCCAAGATCTATCTGAATGGTGAAAGTGTACACGCGTCCTTCGGGGGAATGGGACGGAACTATCTTCACTTCCATGCAAATGTGCATGAAGGAAAGAATAATGTTGTTATTAAGGTGCCCAACCGGGACTGGGGTTGGCGCTTATCGGTGAGGATCCTGGATAAAGAACGGGCCGCGTCGTATCTTGACAAAGCTGATGAAGAGATTGAATACCAGAAATTTCTTCACAGCAACCTGCAGATAAATACAGGCGCCGTGGCCGATCCCAGGTTTCGGCCGGGAAGATTTCCCACATTGGTTTTCGAGAACCCGCAACTGGTAAAAAAATCCCTGGGAGGAAGTTATCGCATCAGAACCAGGTGGTTTGACGGCGATCTGGTTGAAGTGGACTATCCGAAAAAACCCGGACGCTATGCCTATTACGCAGAAATCAAAGGGGCGAATGGCATCACCCTTAAAAAATCGGCTACCCTATTCTGTTCGGACGACTGGAGGGGCCAGTTTCAGAGGCTGGATTCCAGGTTGGGCTATATCGCTATAAACGACATCCCGGAAAGCACATGGGAAGCACACCGACAGGCAATCGGCGAATTTACGGGCTCTATCATGCAGTCTTCCATGATGCTTCAGAAAGAAGGCGCCGTTCTATTGGCGTTTGCCGAGGAGGTGAATAAACAGAAGCTTACGCCGGGTCCACGGACGACACCGCTGATTTTGAACGGGGACTATCATGCTAGATTGAAACAAAAGATCCTGGGCATAGAAAACAGGTATCCGAAACTGAAGCGACCCGCCGCTTCCGGGAAAAAAGCGCCTGTTTTGACAAACCTATCCGAATCACAGGCAGAAGAATATGATGATCTGAGGTCAGAGCTGATACAGGCAGGCAATGAATGGATGGAAGATGACGGGGCGCCGTTCGATATGCTGGTGGCCTTACGAGGTGACATCATTTTCCATGGAAGTTTCGGACAAGACAATTATGGAAGATTCACCACGGAAACACCTACGGAAATTGCTTCGATCACCAAATTGCTGACCGGTGTGCTGTTTGCCCAGTTCGTGGATCAGGGGATCATAGGTATTGACGATCCCGTGGGCTTATACCTGCCCGAATTCCCTTTAACCGGTCCCAATGCCGTGACAATGCGTCATTGTTTTACCCATACCAGCGGGTTCTATGGTCATGCCCTATTCGATGGCGTTCACAATCCCTGGCTGGAAAACACCCTGGCCCTAGTCATAAAGGACGATACCGTGGGCAAAGAACACAAGTACAATGGCATGGGTTATAACCTGGCAGGAAAGGTCATGGAGGCGGTCACCGGGAAAAGCATATTTAGATTGTTTAGAGAATATCTCTACGATCCCCTGGAAATGAAGGATACCGTTCACGACTGGGACCTGGGATTCAGTTGTCAGAGCACGGCCTATGACCTGGCCAAGGTTGGACAATTATTGCTCAATGGGGGAAGCTATGGGAACCTGCAGTTCTTCTCACGGGAAACCTTGGAGATGATCCTCCCTGAAGACCTCAACGAATTCTACCCGGGGGTAAACAGGAAATGGGGCATCGGAATCAATTATCAGGACCAGAATGGGCTGATTTCCGACAGTGTCCTCGGACACGGTTCGGCCACTGCCAACACCTTCTGGGTAGTCCCGGAACATGACTTGGTGATCACTCAGACCAGGAGACGCGGGGCCAGGAATTTCGCCCCCAATTTCAGGAATGTGATCGGGGTGGTCAAAAAGCATCTAATAGAAAACAGAATCCCGCTGAAAACTGAATAAAGCGATCGGGCCGCGCGGCGCTTATTCCTCAGCCCGCGTTAATCTGATTTCAGCGCCGGTGCTTGAATCGATCAAGATTTCATTGTCGTCTACCAACTTCCCTCCGTGGGTTAACGGTCTTCCTCGCCCACCATTACATGGGCATATTCGAAATGGAGCCCTTCAGCCGCCAGCCGGTCCATGTTCGGGGTTATGTCCTCCAAGGGGCAGCCGTAAACACCGACCGAATCGCAGTTCATATCGTCGACCGAGATGAAAAGAATATTCGGCCGTTCGGCGGATGCGACCGGGATAAATACGGCTAGAAGAAGAAGGCCATATAAATAGCAGGTTCGCACGAAAGTACCTTGTCAATCAGTCGGATCTCTGTCGATCGCTATCTCGGCGGCATTCTGGCTCCGCCGTCAAGCCGGATGGTTTCGCCATTCATGTAGCTGTTCGTAACCAGTTCCATCGCCATGGTTGCAAACTCACGGTCGATACCAAAGCGTTTCGGAAAGAGCAGACACTGGGACGCCAGTTTGGCTTTAAATTGCTCGGCGGCCTCGCCGCTTCCGTAGATTGGAGTCTCAATGAGGCCCGGCGCGATCGTGTTGACACGGACTCCGATGACGGCGAGGTCCCGAGCCATCGGTAGAGTCATGCCGACGAGCCCACCTTTGGACGCGGAATAAGCAATCTGGCCAATCTGGCCATCAAAGGCCGCAATTGAGGCTGTGTTGAGGATCACGCCGCGCTGACCATCTTCCAAAGGTTCGGATTTTGACATCGCAACCGCAGCGAGTCGTGAGCAATTGAACGTGCCAATCAGGTTGACGCGAATGATTCGTTCAAATTCCTGCATTGGAAATGGATTGCCCTCGCGGTCAACCGTGCGCCTTGAGTAACCGATCCCAGCGCAGTTGACCAGGACCCGGAGCGGGCCCGCCGCCGCCGCGGCATCGACGACTGCTTGGACCTGTTGCTCGTCGACGACGTCTGCCTTTCTGAATGCGCCACCGATCTCATCCGCGACATACTGCCCGTGGTCTGGATTCAGATCGACAATGAACACCCTACATCCCGCTTTGGCAAGCAACCGGGCAGTGGCGGCCCCCAGCCCCGATGCGCCGCCGGTCACAATGGCCGATGATCCGCTGAGTTCAAGCATGCTTAAATCCTCTCGATAATCGTTGCGTTGGCCAGCCCACCGCCTTCGCACATCGTTTGTAAGCCGTAGCGGCTCCCGCTGCGTTCCAACTCGTTCAGCAACGTAGCCATTAATCTCGTGCCAGAACACCCCATTGGATGCCCGATCGCGATCGCGCCTCCGTTGACGTTAACGCGATCCATCGCCGCACCGATTTCCTTCTGCCAGACCAGTACCACGGAAGCAAACGCTTCGTTCACCTCAAACCGATCGATTTGTTCCCAGGACATGTTTGCCCTTTCGAGTACCTTTCTTGTCGCCGGAATGGGCCCGGTTAACATCGTTGCGGGACTGGCGCCGGCAATGGCAAATGCATGAAACCTAGCCCGCGGTTTCAACCCAAGTTCGCCGGCCTTCTGTTCGCTCATGATCAAGGTTGCCGATGCGCCGTCAGAGATCTGAGACGCGTTGCCGGCTGTAATCCGGCCATCCTCCCTGAATGCTGGCTTCAACGTCGCAAGTATTTCAGGAGTTGTTTCGGAACGAATACCTTCGTCTCGCATCATCAATCCATCGCCCATCGTGTTGCTGACGGGAACGGGCACGATTTCATTGTTGAACAACCCCTGTTCGGTTGCAGCCGCGGCGCGCTGCTGCGAGCGGGCCGCGTACTCGTCGAGATCCTCACGTGTCAGCCCCCACTGGTCGGCAATGATCTCCGCGCAGACACCTTGCCCAGGCAATCCCGTTTCGGCGTACCTCTCTTGTACCGAATCAGGGAATGGCGACCCCATTTCTTCGACGGTCGAGGACCCCATCGGCACCCGCGTCATGGATTCAACACCTGCAGCAACCACCACGTCATACGCCCCCGCGATCACCCCTTGGGCCCCGAAATGCAGTGATTGTTGTGAGCTACCGCACTGGCGGTCCACGGTAGTCGCCGGTATCGATTCGGGCCAGCCGGCCGCCAGCACAGCGCTGCGTCCAATATTGAGCGCCTGTTGACCCACCTGCGCCACGCAGCCCATGATGACATCATCAATGATGGCTGGATCAATGTCACTGCGGGCTTCAATCGCCTTGAACACATGGGCCGCAAGATCAGCGGGATGCCAGTCTTTGAGCATCCCGTCACGGCGACCGCAGGGAGTACGAACGGCGTCAACAATCACAGCATTGCGCATAACTTGAATTCCCTATCATCTGAATTCCCAATCATCAACAATTGAATTCCCTATCATCCAATTACATTGACTGGGATCAAAAAATAGAAGTATATACCTACCGGCAGACTAGTACAACGCCAGACTGATGGACTGAGGCTGGTTTGCGACTTGAGTATCGTAGACGGGCGACATAACTTTAGATTGATGGAAAGCCAACCCCGAAGATCCTTTTTGAAAAAGGCCGCCGCCACCACCGCAGGATTGGCGACAATGGAATTGTGCGCCATGACTGACAGCGCAATTGCCGGATCGGTCGACAGGGCGGATCATTTGGCGTCGGCTAAGGTGCACCCGACTGAACCGGTTTCCATTGATCTGGGTCGTCAACTGCTGGTGGATGACTGGCTGATCGATGAAACCAGTTTAAAGCGGACTTTTCACAAGCCTCGGATCCATCCTGCCAGCCCTGTGCTGAAGCCGGAAACCCCCATTGAGTTGAACAACGGAATCATGCCCGCCGCTTGTCCGTTTAGCGACGGCGTTCTTTATGACCCTAAAGATAAGCTGTTCAAGATGTGGTACATCGCCGGGTACGACGATGGCTTTTGCTACGCCACCAGTGAGGATGGGATCCAGTGGCAAAGACCACAACTCGATGTAGTTCCGGGCACGAATCGCGTTCTGGCCCCCATACCGGGTTACATCCGTAATGGATCCACGGTATGGCTCGATCATGAAGCCAACGATCCCAGCCAGCGGTTCAAGATGTTTGCCTACTATCGCATGGGAAATGGGTTGTGGCCTCGAATGAAAATACCAGAGCCCCGTCCTACAAATTATGGCATGGGATACGCTTACACCTCCCCTGACGGAATCCACTGGAGCGCGCCGGTAAAAACCGGCCCCTGTGGCGATAACTCGGGCATGTTTTACAACCCGTTCCGGAAGATGTGGACCTACAACATCCGAACCCGCCATCCCAAATACAACCGGGTTCGGAGCTATCGTGAGCACCCGGACTTCCTGGAAGGTGCACCCTGGACGAAGCAAGACGTGATTTTCTGGCTGGCAGCTGATGATCTGGACCTGCCGGACCCCGTGCTCAAGTACAAGCCACAGCTATATAAGGTAGACTGCGTAGCTTATGAGAGCCGTATGCTTGGGTTATTCGCCATGTTCTTTGGGCCTCCGAACACTATCACTTACGCTGAGGGGTTCCCGAAGACCAACGACTTAATGGTCGGATTCAGTCACGATGGATTAAAATGGGAGCGACCAGATCGAACCGCATTCATACCCTGCTCCCGCCAGAAAGGTACCTGGAACCGTGGTTATATGCATTCAGCAGGTGGAGTTTGTCTGATTGTTGGTGACGAAATTTGGTTCTATGTGTCCGGGTTTTCAGGTGAGTCACCCAAACAGGGCGGAGGCGTTTATGCCGGGGGCAGCACGGGCCTGACCATTCTGCGACGAGACGGGTTTGCGTCAATGGACGCGGGTGGTGAGACCGGTACCCTCACCACACGGCCGATTACTTTCCAGGGAAAGCACCTGTTTGTGAACCTCGACGCTCCTCAAGGGGAGTTACGTGCGGAGATGTTGGACGAAAGCGGGCAAGTCATTGAACCGTTTACCAAAAGCAACAGCATCCCCATGCGGAATGATAGCACTCGATCCAGGTTGATGTGGAAGAACGTGACGGATCTTGCCGGGCTCATAGGGGAATCGGTAAGGTTTCGCTTCCATCTTGCCAACGGCAGGCTGTACGCATTCTGGGTCAGTCCTGATCTGTCAGGCGCAAGTTACGGCTACGTTGCCTCCGGAGGACCTGGGTTGAGCGGGGCAACAGACACGATCGGAGGGTCGGGTACGTAAGCGGACAAGAATACTCTTTTCTTTCACACCCACTCTCGCACCTTAATGGGATCTTGGGGGAGAGAGTAAAGGGAGGGACCAGTGAGGCTGATGTGCTTAGTGCCCGACTCCTGAAGGACTGGCTAGAGGACTTTTTGCTTTGTCCACACCCACATTCAAGCTCACACCCGAATCAAATCGGAACAATTGAATTCCCTATCATCAAAACCGAGTCACATACTTATGAGGTTTCGCTTGGACTTGCTCTGCAATTTTCGTTCTATAATTCTAACCTGAAGACACAATGCGATGATACTTGTATTCACTCAGTCATGGAGACCGCTGCGAAGCATTCGGCGACTCGTATCCGTGTTTCTTATTTCACTGGGTATCACGGGCTCTGCGGGCGCAGGCGAAGCATTCATTTTCGCCATCAGCTCCAATCCGGGAACGCTTCAGCATTCATCAGCCCAGGAGTTTACCCGTTTGGCAAATGAACGACTAGCCAGCAAAGCCAGGATCAAGTTTTTCGGGTCGGCTCAATTGGGCGATGACAAACAGCTAATGCAGAAGCTTAAACTGGGAACGGTCCATATCGCGTTGCCGTCTTCAACGATGTCGTCAGTGGCCGATGAGTTTGGCATATTTGAAATGCCGTTTTTGGTTAAAGACCGCGCCCATTTGACGCAAATCGAAAACGAACTTTTCTGGGATGAGATCGCCCCCGCAGCTGAAAAGAAGGGTTACAAGCTGATCGCGCTGTGGGAGAACGGGGTGCGTCATATCACCAACAACAAACGGCCAATCTACAGGCCCGAAGACTTGTCGGACCTGAAGCTGCGTACCCCAAAATCCAAATGGAGAGTCAACATGTTTAAAGCATGGGGAGCTAATCCTACTCCCATGGCTTACTCGGAAGTGTTCGTGGCGTTGCAGACCGGCGTCATAGACGGACAGGAAAATCCCTTCGCCAACATTTGGGCGTCAAAACTGCCAGAGGTGCAAAAATTCCTGACCGTGACGGGACATGTTTACTCTCCCGCTTACCCGATCATGGGTAAGCGGACCTATGACAAAATGGATCCGGAAATTCGGTCCATACTGGTGAAGACAGCCAGGGAAGTAGCGGTTTGGGCCCGACGAAAAGGGGCGGCGGAAGATGAATCCTGGAAAGCCAGACTGAGAGTTGCCGGCATGCAGGTGAACCAGGCGGACCATGAGAGCTTTGCGAGCGCATCGAATGCGGTCTATGCTCAATTCATAAGAGAATTTCCCGCCGGTCAGAGCTTGATTAACAAGGTCCGCTCCCTTGGCCCATAAGGAGGAAAGTTTGAAAAAATTCATGGGGGGCGTTGGCGCCATTTTTCAGCGCTGCATAGAAGCCGTCACCCTTCTTCTGGTCATCGCCTTGGCCGTCATTGTCGTCCTGGCGGTTGGGTTTCGCTACGCAGGTTCTTCTCTGATTTGGTATGACGAGGTGGCGTCCGTTTTGCTGGCCTGGATTACTTACTTTGGCGCGGCCCTGGCGGCGTGTCGTCGCAACCATCTCGGGTTTTCCGGAATGGCTCTAAGTCTGGGTGAAAGCGGCAGAAAGATATTCTTCGTTCTAGGCGAGGTGGTTGTGTACGCGGTATTCATTGTTATGGCCTGGGCTAGTTGGAGGGTACTGGAGGTCATGGAGGGAGAGACTCTTGTATCTATCGAATGGATACCACTAACTCTCACCCAATCAATCGTCCCTCTGGGATGTGTCCTGTTTGTTCTGGCCCAGATATTCAGCGCCCCAACCGCTTGGGCCCGGATAAAGGCCGGGCAGGGTTCCGAAAAGGAGGAAATTGAACGAGAAATCCAAAAGCATCGGCAATTAGACGATAATGGTCGGGAGGATTCGCCATGATTGAAGGAATGGTTGTCCTCGTTCTTCTATTCCTGCTCATTCTTTGCAATGTGCCTATTGCCATTTCCATCGCCGCGGTGGCTATCGTGGGAATGCTGTGGAACTCCGGCGTACCGGGATTGTATAACGGCGCCTTGAGCCTGTTTGACGGAGCGACCAGTTTCCCCTTAATCGCCATCCCATTATTTGTGCTCGCTGGCGGGTTGATGAATACGTCCGGTATCTCCCGTCGCCTGATAGATTTTGTATCGGCTCTGATAGGATTTATTCGCGGGGGATTGGCCATGGTGAATGTTGGCGTCTCGCTCTTTTTTGCCGAGATATCCGGTTCGGCGGTAGCAGACGTGGCCGCTCTCGGATCGATTCTGATCCCGGCCATGAAGCGCAAACGCTACCGAGCAACCTTTGCCGCAGCGGTGACGTCATCCTCGGCGTCGCTGGCGATCATTATTCCTCCCTCCATATCAATGATTTTGTACGGAGCGCTAACCGATACTTCCGTAGTTAAGCTCTTTGTGGCTGGAGTGGTTCCCGGACTGATCGGCGGCATTGCCATGCTTGGCCTGTGTTACGGGTTTGCCCTACGGTATAATTTACCGCGAGAAGAAGCCTTCGATCTAGGAAGGCTTTGGCGAGCATTTAAGAACGCCATCTGGTCACTGGTCATCCCGATAATCGTGCTCGGCGGTATCTTTGGCGGATTCGTGACGGCTACCGAAGGAGCTGGACTTGCTGTACTCGCGGCCTTCCTGATCGGCTGTTTAGTTTATAGAGAGCTAAGCGTGGGCGACGTTTACGAGGCTCTGGTCGAAGGGAGCTCCCATACGGCGGTTGTCATGCTTCTTGTGGCCAGCTCTGCCATGCTCGGCCTTTACCTTACCGAAATAGAAATGCCACAGCAATTGGCCCTTTGGATAACCCGACAAACGACAAATCCTATCCTGGTACTGGCGATGTTGAATGTTTTGCTGTTGCTCTTGGGAACAGTGCTTCATGGAGCGGCCGCGATTATTCTGATTGTTCCCATCGTATTGCCGCTAATCAATCTGGTAGGGATTGATCCCATACACTTTGGTATCATTCTCACGCTTAACCTCGCTATCGGCCAGCAAACGCCTCCCGTCGCGAGTGTGCTAATAACCGCATCCTCCATCGCCAAGACGGACATCTGGCAAACGACCAAAAGCAATCTACCCTTCATCGTCGTTCTCTTGGCATTGCTGCTCTTAGTGACGTATGTTCCCGTAATCCCGTTGTCACTGGTGGAATATTTCTACAATTGATCAGGTTCCGAATCGAAAAAGCTGATAATTATGCTCAAACCCACCATCGGTTTAATCCAGGGTGACGCTTGCGGAATCGGACCGGAGTTGCTTGCCAAATTGCTCGACCAAGAGAAAGCGCGGGAACGGGCCAATATTCTCATCCTCTCCGACAAGCGCATTTATGACGCAGGCGAGGCCGTGGCTGGGCTGACAACCGATGTCCAGTTGATAGACGGCCTCGAACAAATCGATTTCTCAAACGGAAATCCCTACCTGCTTCACACTGCTTTGCTCGATCCGGCCGAACTTCAACCAGGCAGCGTTTCCAGCCAGGCGGGCAGAGCCGTACTGGAGAACTTGGGACAAGGAATTGATCTGGCCATGGGTCAGCATGTACCACGATCAGGGTCAAATAGCGATAAAACTGCTGGGCTTTGACCGTGGCGTATCCGTATTGGCCGGCCTGCCTTTTCCCATGACCACGCCTGCCCACGGTACGGCCTTTGATATCGTGGGAATGAATACAGCTAATGTTCAGGCGGCCACAAATGCCTTTATGATGGCTTGTGACATGGCCCAAAGGTCAATCCAAGCCTCCTCCTGATTCAATCGCCAGGCAACCTACCCCCGAAGGACTCTCTCCTCTGGAGTCCCGTGGCTTTCCACGGCATACTGAGACATCCGGGTTAAAACCCAGGCTGATAGATCGGTTTTTCTCCCGTCTTGCTGTAGAGTACCATTTCGTCTCTGGACATGGGGATAAAGTTACCGCGAATCGCATAGAGGCGGGCATTGTACAACTCAACCTCCAGACGCAGACCCTTCCCTGCAAACTCACTTAAACCCCGACCGTTCTTCCAGCGCGGCGTCCAGTAGAGGTCGTCGCCTATGAAGTTCTCACAATCGTCGAAGCTGTATCCCTCTTGTACGTTCCCACCCACGTCGGTTACCTGCACCCGAGCCTCTTGTGCGGATTGCACGTTGATACGGGCTTCGCCGCCGTTCCAGTAGAGAGCGCGTGTTCCCAACCTGCCGGCACCGGAATTCGTTTCGATGTAGAAGAATCCATCCAGACGAAGCTTGTGCAACAGAATGGCCCCCAGGTCTTTGCCCGTGCCTGGCCCGGCAACGCTCTTCCTTCCGTTGAAGTCATGGATATGAAAGCCGTGTTCATAACTCGATGAACTGGAATAGATGCGAATCTGGTCGTCGTCATCCACCAACATATGAATGGGCCGAATCACGCCGCCACCCAGTTCTCCAGGGGAACTGTTGGGAATAAAAGGCTTCCGGATTGAACGAATCATATGCCAACCGTTGTAGCTGTAAGCCAGCTGGCAGTCGGTTGTTCCACCCATGTACTTGTGCAGGATGTCGGGCTGGCAATGGAAGATCCACACCAATCCGACGAACTTCCCTTCATACGGAAAGACAACGCAGGCATAGAGTTCGGACAAAGGCGTATCCAACGCATCCGTCATCATCACCAGTTCGGGGTCGGTGAAGTGTTTCCAGTCCTTGGTCTCCGAAAACGAAACCCTGAAGGGTTTTCTTTTGGGAGTGGGACGGGCACTGATGACGTAGGTCCCACGTATTTCATTCCAGAATGCCGTGCTGGGTGGATCCGGATTGCCACCGTAGGGACCCTGCCGCCAATGCACACCCTCCTGCTTCGTCCAAGTCAATCCATCCGGCGATGTATACAGTGGTGTCCCAGGGGACGGATTAGTGTGCCCGCGGGTAATCATGCATTTGATACGTTCATTTGGATCAGCCCGCTCGTCCACATAGCAGTCCATCTGTCCCATATCGTCCATCGGGAACACCTGGTGACCATAGACACGACCGGGCAATGGAGCACGCCGGGTAAGGTCTGGAATCCTCCAGCCAATGCCGTCGTCACTCTCTGCTAACAGCGGCCACCTGCGATGGGAATACTGGCCGTTGTCATCCGGACGTGTGGACTTGCCGTTGTAGAGCATCCGCCAGATCCCCGACTCATGCCGAAAAATTGTCGGATAACCGGAAGAAGTCCAGAAATGAGGATCCCTAAAGGTTCCCTCCGGTACCAGCTCCGGCTGTCCGATCTGTCGCTTCAGATTTTGCCAGGTATCCAGATAGTAGTCGTCCCAGAAGAGCAAGGTCATCGTATTCGATCCTGAGCGCTGATTACTCCCTAGACCAAAGCTCTGTGCACTTGCCTGGGGTGTACCCGCAAAGCTGGCTCCTGCTGCCCCAACTCCTACTGCCAAGAACTCCCGCCGGTTTAACATGCTAAAAACTCCGTTTAATAATCATCCCTATCATCAACAATTGGAATGTGGTGGCTCAGACGGATTTTCAGGCTTGGTTGATAGAGACTGGGGTATGATGAACTGAAAACTAGAACGAAAAGGTATTGGTGACAAACCAGAGTTGCTCGTTCGGAATCCGAATCCACGCAATATCACCATTAGGATCTGCCCTAACCGGAATATCGTCATTGTCGCCAAATGCGTTTCTGAAATTCAGCTGGATTTTCCAATCGATTCGATTGGTCAATTTGCGTCGGTGGGTAATCCAGAAATCGCCGTTGAGCTGATCCCCGGCCATGATGGGGTTATCCAGCTCGGGTTGAATGTTTCCCGTTTCATTGATAAACTGGCCAAATCCGATGGTTATTTCGTCCTGCCACCTGGCAGCGCCTCCCACGGACCATCCTTTGAGAGCGGTATCACCGCTAAATTGATAATTGGTGATCAGAGTGGCTCTCCATTTACGTAGTTCCGAAACGGAAGCATTATCCTTGGCCACAAAGGCGGCGAGGGGGGCCTCGACCCGATTGGCCCAGCGTCTCTGGAAACCGGCTCGCGCGCCAAACGTAATGGAATCCCGAAGACCGAACATGCCCGATTGTGCCCATTGTGCATTCATATAGTCCACCAGTCTTCTCTGCTCGGGCGCACCATTGGAGGCAGCAGCCTCCTGCTTCGCCACGTTCAGCATGATGCGCCAATTGTCTGTCGGGTTGGCCACCAGGTCGATTTCGAATCCTTCTGTAAGAACGTCGCTTGTGGCGATTGTTCCTGGGACGCTGTTTCTTTCGAGTTCAAGCCGACCTGCCCGATCGACGACCTGGAAGTCATGGACAGCCTGGACTTCCGGCGGGAAAATATTGAGGAGCGCCTGAAGCATATCATCGAATGAATTGATATTGGGAATGGGATCGGTACCCGGTGCGGGAGCATCCGGATTTCCAGCCTCTCCCAACAGCATGAAGGCCTTGGTCTCCTCCCAGGTAAATCCACTGTTCTGAGGCAGAACAACAGACCGGTTTATGTAAAAGGGGATTCTTTCAATCGTTTGCCTGACGTCAGGAGAGGATAAACCGATTGTGTCGGTGTCCTTTTTTTCGGAGGAGGTGGTGAACCAGTTAAAGCGGGCATAGAAGCGGTCGTTTACTTCGATGGTGAATCCTCTTTCTTCAGTCACACCGGTTGGCGGAGACAATATGTCACCATACACCGTGCGACGAACCCCGGCTGGCGAGAAATTCTCTGATTCGCTGATGTGGCCGCTTAAGCGCACATTGCCGAGGAATGATGTCCAGTCGTCGGGAATGTGAAGGACAAAGCTTTGGGAGTAGGTGTTACCACTCGCTTCAGTGGAGGGGGTATCCCTAAGCCTTATAAAATCCGGTAGGAAAATACCTGACTCGTCTTGGTTGGTAGGGTTACCGGTTAATTCTGTGAATTCGGCTCTTGAGATATTCTCAAAATCGGTAGCTTCGTCCGTCCTCCAGCCAAACAACCCCACCACGTGTCCATTGAGAAATCGGTTTTGAACGACCAGGGCTTCGGAATCAATTTCCCGCTT
Source organism: Opitutales bacterium (assembly GCA_965218995.1). Classification (GTDB taxonomy): domain Bacteria; phylum Verrucomicrobiota; class Verrucomicrobiia; order Opitutales; family UBA2995; genus JAABVD01. Next base: position 196,463 of record CBDCML010000002.1, on the reverse strand, counting down.
GATAGTGTTCCCTCCCGACGGGTGGGTTCCGATTCTGAAATTGTTGGATACCAAGGGCCCGAAATTTTCTCTAAAATCGGGATCTCCTTTATACCAAAGCCTGAACACATCTCCGTGCTGAGGTATGGGAACATTGACCTGCTCAACTCTCACATCGCTGGGGCCACTGGCGTTCAATAGGCTCGGCCCAACATAGACATATTGGATGGGGGTTCGTTCGTACCTGCCGGCAAGTCTGCCAAAGGCATCCCGGTTGGGATCGACTTCATCGCTGAACCAGGAATTGGTAAAACTGCGGTTTGTCTCGGTAAATTCCTGGGTGGCGAGGAAACCGGTAATGGTATGCCGGCCCAGCCATCGGCCCCAGCCATCCTCAAACATATCTTCGAAATCCAGGTCGTAGTAGGCTGTGATGCGGGCGGCTTCCCGCTCTGATTCACGAATTCTAAAACCTGAGCCTATGTTAGACACTACGGGGCGGCCCAAATTGGGATTCGGCTCCCCGGTGCCGCGCACTTCGTTGATGTCAATGCTGATGGACGAGGGGCTGAAAGCGTTTCCACCATCCGCGAACTGAAGCCGTGACCAGCGTTCATAATTCTGTTTGTCGAACACCACCTCGATACCGGCCCGGTTGTCTTCAAAAAAGGTCTGTTCCAGGGCGACATTAAAGGTGTCGAAGTCTTGTTCGACCCGCGAGTTAGGTCCGGAAAACAAAAGGTTGTGGTAATCAAAAATGTTGCGGTCCTGAATGGACGGAACTGAGAAGCCCGCCGCATACGTCTGTGTCATACGATCTTACGTTCCTTCCGTCTACAATGGTATGGAGCCTGCTTTGAAAACCTACAGCGTTGGGGAACATCGTTGATTGGGCATCGGGAGGGGAGTTGCCGCTGGCATCCGGATAGACAATGACCCCGTTCAAATGAAAGAGGGTTTGCGCCACGGTATTGTGGTCTTCGATTACCTCGATTGCATCAAGGGCATTGACGGTATATTGAGACTCGTAGAGGGGCGGCACGTGTTCGGGGAACGCGGATGTTCCCGTATACTGCTCGTAATTGATACTCGTCGGGTCCCACCAGAACGCGAAGTCGTTATTTGGGGGCTGCGATTTAGGCGGATTACTGCTGGTTTCTCCGGTTTCAATATTGGCCCGGAGGATCATCTCCCCGAAAAGATCGCTGTCCTCATTTTCAAACAGAACAATTTCGGTGGCTAAATAGAAACGTCGATCATCTTCGAAGGCGGGCCTCTGCTTGAATTTCTGGGACTCATTCAATGCTGCCACGCGGATGGCAACCCGATCTTCCACCAGCACCAAATTATAGTCGAAGGATTCTCGGTGAGAGTTGTTACCGCCAAATCGAACCAGAACCTCTCCAAAACTCGCGCCCAGGGTAGCGTTGTTCAGGTTGTTGTTTATGATACCGCCGGGAGAGCCCACCCCGAACAGGATGGAGTTGGGCCCACGGTTGATGGTCACCCGGGAAGAGTTGTAACTGTCGAAGGGTATTTCGGTGAGGAAAAAATTCCGGGTGAGGGTTGCGGCATCGAGGCCGCGTATGCGTTGATTCCCTTGCGGGTTAATCCGGTTGTCGTTCTCATCTACACGGCTTTGATCAACACCGGGATTGCCAAAATTACCCTGGAATCCCCCGACTTCCACATTCGTGGAGTAGGAAAGGACGGTGTTCGCATCGGTCGCGCCGGTGTCATCAAAGAGCTCCTTGGTTAAAACCTGAACTGCAGATCCGACGTCACGCAAAGGGGTTCGCAAACGGGAACCGGCCAAAGTGCTGGCTGCCTGGTATCCCTGGTTTTCTTGCTCATCGATGGTGAAGGGGGATAATTCGAAGATTTCGTCCTCATCCTCTTCCTGGGCGGCGAGTTCGGGCGCGCCGACTACTCCAAGCGTTAAAATTGCGGCAAGTGTTTTTAACCAATTGTTCTTTTTAGCGTTCATATCAGTCTCCTCCATGATTTGGGGTTCAGTGTTTTGAGTGGTTTGGTCCCCAGACGGAATCTCATACCAAGACCTTAGTTTAAAATTATACTTTCGGGGGGGTGAGGGGTCAAACGCAAAACATTGATTCCGCTGCAAAACCCCCTATTTTGGCAAATTCACAAAATAATGGAACCTTAAGTTATTGGTTTGCAATATCTTACAAAACTATGTTTTTCAAGAATCGGTGATTTAAGGGGTTTTGCAGCGGAATCAAACATTAACATCGGTTCCCTGACTGCTGTCCACCTGCGCGCAACGCGCGGTGAGGCAGGTCGCCACTTCCCCTCATGGGCTGTCCGAATCGAATAAGCGGGATGCTAAATCGAGCAAAATGTTAATGTTTTGCCTTTGACTGGAGCGGGTTGTTGCGCATCCGTGATCGAGTATTGGGCTGTGAGGAAAAACAACGCCATCGCCCCGTGCTTAAAAACGCATTTTGAATGGCAAGACATGGCTGATTGTTTTTTTGGCAAAACGAAAAAGTTAACCGGACAGGCGAAATAGGTAACTCAAAAGATCGATCAGCTCGCTTCGAGACAGGCTCTGAGAGGTTGAGGGCATCGAGCTACCTAAAGTCTTCGTAGAAGCGATGTCCTGTTGTGGGATCGCTTGAATTTGGCCGGTAGAAAAATCACGCAAGAGAAGATTCGCTTTCTTTCGGCTTGGTTGAATGTAACCCTGAAATACCCGCTTATCTTTCATTGTCACGCGGGTTAGTGCGAAGCCTGCCTTGACCTGACGACCGGGCCAGAGAACTTCAGTTACAATTCCATCAAAAGGCGTTCCACTTCCAACTGCGGTTAGATCCGGACCAATCTGTCCTCCCTGTTCACCGACCTGATGACAAGCCATACATCCGGTGCGTGAGGATTCAAAGAGCATTCGTCCTTGGGTCATGTCACGGCCGGGATGACGATAGAAATCGTCTTGATGACAGGTGATCGGATTGTACCAATCAACGACATAAATAGCTCCGTCAGGTCCAAGTTTTACATCGACCGGCCTGAAGTTTCGGTGAGACGAACGCATTAACGGCTTCTTCCACTCGACTGTGAATCCCGCACCGTCCTCAATCGCAGAAAAACGACTTACCTGATTCTTTTGATAATCACCGATCACAAAATCACCTTGAATCGCCTCAGGCAAGTTACCCGCTCCCAGGCACTCGATACCACAGTATCCGCCGGCCTTGCCAATCAACTGAAGGTTTAAACGGCGTTTTACAGGTATGGTTCCCGGCGTCAGGTGCGATATGCCACCGCCCGCACCATCGATAACAAAGGACTGACCATAGTCATCGAACGCCACTCCCCAAGGATTTCCCGGACCCATAAAATCATCGAGCAAGCCATCGAGTTGCACTTAAAGCGAATGAAAATATTAGGAGCAGAAATACTGGCTGGCCTACTTTCATCCTTTTGCCTTCAACCTTCATCCTTTAAACCTCCACCCAGCTTCCGCTTCGCGAGGATTCTAAAGCGGCATCGGTAAGGCATTGAACACGCCATCCATCGTATAGGTTGGGAACGTCCAGATCTTCTTGCGATTTACCGTTCATCACCTCCCGGAGGGCGGGGATCACCCACTGTTTAAAACGGTTGCCAATATTAAAACCGCCAGTTGGGCCGGTTCCGACCACTTCAATGGTATCGTCCGGATGGGACATGGTTATTTTACCATGAAAACGATCCACCGCGATTGAACAATGCGCGCCATGGAGCTCAAGTTCCGGTACCAGTCCACGTCGCAAAAAAGTAGCATGCGAAAGGAGCAAAGTACCGACCGCACCGCCTTCAAACTCACAGGCGATATTTGCGTAATCCACCGTTTCGCCTTTCCGGGAAGCTTGTCCTGACATTTCCTTTTCTACCAATTCAAGGGCCTCAGTAAGATTGATATTCCCTGCATCCCATTTTTCGGGTGTAATGGTATCTGCATGAGCCAATACCCGAACCGCATCCTGACCGAGAATCCAACGAACCGTATCGTAAGCGTGCGAACCCACATCGGCAATAGTGCCAGCGGAGGAGAGCTTCGGATTGTCACGCCAGGTTAAACCCATTCCAGCGGGGCGGGGGTTGTGCCAACGATATACCACCGATTTAATTTCGCCGAGCACACCGCTATCGACCAGCTCTTTGGTATTTACAAAGATCGGAGACCACCGAGTCCACAGCGGCACAAAATTGGCAAGGGTTTCCTGCTGTAGATATGCATCCAGCATTTCCTTGGCCTCCTCTTTATTCATGCCAACAGGTTTTTCGCAAAACAGATGCTTGCCTGCCCTTGCCGCAGCCATCACCGCCTCGTGATGCAGAGCATCGGGTGTGCAAACCAGTAGATAATCAACGTCCGGGTGTTCCACCACGTCGCGCCAATTATCGGTTGCCAGTTCGGCCTGATCCAGGTCTGCAGCCTCAGCCAGAAGGTCCTTTCGACGAGCACAAAGGGCAACAATACGTACTCCTTCACACTCACGCAATTCCGCCCGGTAAGAATTGCCGATATATCCGGTAGCTCCGAGTACTCCTACGCCGATGGTTGGTAGTTCATTCGCCACGAAGTCCATGTTTTAGGAGTTAAGTTTTGAAGGCAACCTTCATTGTAAATCAATCCTACTACTCAGAGCGGAAAAGCGAGACTCGCATTAAGACTTTTTTTGCACGACTATTCAGACACAGTGACAAACCATCCACTCAGTACCCGGGCTCGCATTACAATGCTAGTAGTCGCCCTTATTGGCTGGTTCTTTGGGGGAGTTCAAATCGGGATTACCAACTTGGGACGTCCAGCCACCATCGGTTTGATTAACGAATCGGGCTGGTCGGTTGGGTTGGGTGAGGATGCGATCGAGCAACTTATCAACAGCTGGGCAGCCTATTTACAGGTCGCCTTCTTGTTTGGTGCTGCTGCCGGTGGTTTCCTTTTTGGTCGGCTCGGTGACTCTATCGGTCGAACTCGAGCGCTTGGAATTTCCATCATCTGGTTTTCGGTGTTCACAGCTCTGTCCTATTTTGCAGCAAATCCATTACATTTGATTGTTCTGCGCTTTGTGGCCTGTCTCGGTGTTGGTGGTTGTTGGCCAAATGGCGTGGCCCTGGTTTCGGAATCCTGGTCGAAAATCGCGCGACCGGTTATGGCCAGTATGATTGGTATGGCTGGGAACGTGGGAATTTTCGTATTGGCAACTCTACTTGCTCATTTTCCGGCAACGTCTGAATCTTATCGCTGGGTTTTCCTTGTCGGAGCTTCGGTACTGCCGGTTGGTCTACTGATATTGGTATTTGTTCGCGAGTCACCCGCTTGGCTGGCCGATCGTAAAGCGGGAGAGAAAACCGTTAGTGCAGATTCAGCACCTAAGATTTCCGTGTTTCGCAAGCCCTACCTGGGGGTCACACTTGTCGGGATCGCTTTGGCTACCGTACCGCTATTTGGTGGCTGGGGTAGCTTCCTTTGGATTGTATTTTGGGCCGGGCAACTTGGGGAAGAGCTGGGATTGCCAGAACTCAAAGCAGAGATCGTACAGGTCCGTTCCATTGCCAGCATTGTGGGGAGCGGACTCGCTGCAGTTATTGCTGTTAGAATTGGTCGGCGGACCTGTTATTTCCTCGCTTCACTCGGGGCACTGTTTCTTTCGCAATACATCTTTTGGTTCACAATACCCATCGATAAGGACTTTTTGATATGGGTATTTCTTTGGGGATTGTGTAATGGCCTCTATTTTGGATGGTTGCCTTTCTTCCTTCCGGAATTGTTTGAGACTCGGGTTCGAGCTACGGGGGCTGGAGTGAGTTTTAATTTCGGGCGCATCTTAACCGCAGTTACCATTTCTCTTACGCCAACTCTCACTTACTATTTCAAAAGTGATTATGCACAAATTGGTCGTGTAACCAGCTTGATTTTTATAGTTGGTATGGTTGCCATTCTTTTTGCGCCCGATACCCAAAAACGCAAATTGGTTGTTCAATGAAACGGATTCATTTCAAGTTATCTCAGGGAGAAGACGATTATCTTATTGCGGCCAGTCGTATTCACGAAGCGGTGACAGTCGACATTGATAAAGACCCCGACGCAATCGTCACGGATGATAGTCAGTTTTGCTTTGAGGGGAAACCGGTTCTTCTTGTCAACGAATCGCCCCTGCACGATGAGCCTTGGTTATTCCCTGCGCTGCCCTGGCGTTTTGCGCCCGACGTGCAGGCCATCGCCAACAGTCTACGTGCGGGAAAACTTGGAAAACCTGGATTGTTTCGCATGCACGACTGGGCGCCGACCAATATCGATAGAAAAAATATTCATAAGATTGGGGCAGTCGATCTTTCACGGTGGCTATTTGAAGAAGATCCCAACTCGGTCTACGGGACTTGCTCAAGTTCAGGGGAGTGCTCCCTCATTCATCTGGGATTTCCTGGAGGGGGCATGGCGATATTGGACTTTACCGATTCGCTTCCAGCAGGTGAAGGTTACCGATCCCTTTGCCTGATTGGTTTAAAAGGAGCGGCCTATGCGGATGACCATCGCAACCGAAACCTGTTCTTTGCCGGAGGAGCGCCCGAGGCTTCGCCTCCAGATTTTGAGCGCTCGTTTATTCAACCCATGTTGGAGGACTTCGTCGTGCGAGTTCAGAAAGGAGAACCTTCCAGTAAGTCTAACCAGGACTATCGAAATGCACAGGAAATTGTCTCCATCGCCTCGGCTGGCCGTAACCATCCATGAATGCTACAGACCGCAATCAAAAGCCATTCCAAGTCGGAGTACTCAGCGTCGTAAAACACAGCTATCTTCCACGTGCGATCGCAAATCATCCACGATTCCAACTAAAAATCGTCGCAGATGATGCAAATCGAGCCGACTGGACCCACCAACGCAACCAGTTGTTCGCGGATGAGTTTGGCATTCCTTATGTGCGCGATGTCAGTAAAGCCATTGAGGACTATGAGCTCGATGCAGTAGTGGTAAGTTCCGAAGTCGAAAGGCATTGCGATCTTGGAATAATCGCCGCCGAGGCAGGCCTACACCTCGTGATGGACAAACCTCTGTCGAACCGACTCGAAAACTGCGACCGTCTGCTTCAGGCGATCGACTCAAACGGGGTGAAATCCCTGGTTTGGCACCGAACCTTTCTTCCGGCTCTCATTCAGGCACGCGAGACGATCGAATCCGGTAAAATTGGAAACCTGACCGCTCTGCATTGTGATTTTTACTTCTCCAAAGATGCCGGACCGCCCATCGGAAGTCGTAAGGCAGAGGACCCACCTATCAATTGGCTCGAACGTCAGTTGGAAGCTCACCTCGATGGTTCTGATGGAGGGGTGGGTATTGAGCCGCTCGGCGAGTTACAAGTTGAAGGTATATATCCACTCACCTACATCCGCCTACTAACTGGCGGAGCGCGAGTGGCACAAGTATTTGCTCGTACGACCTCTCACATTCATCAGGCACATGCGGATAACGAGATCGATGACCTGGCGTCTGTGTCCCTCGAATTCGAAAACGGCATCATTGCCTCCCTTTGCCTTGGTCGCATCGGCGCAGCATCTCATCCGGACATTGGGGAAATAAAACTTCATCTGATCGGCGACCGTGGAGCCATGGTAATCACGGAAGCTCAACCCGAAGTAGCCATCTATTATCGGGATCAACCCATGACTGAATTCAAACACCAGCGTATCGCGGATGAGAGCAACTATTTATTCGCCGAAAATTTTGCCCGAACCCTGGATGGAATCGAACCACCGGTATTCGATGCTCACGCCGCACGGGACGTCTGTTCCATCGTTACCGCAGCCCTTGAATCGGCACAATCAGGGCAAGCAATTTCTCCAGAAGGGCGCTTGTAAGACAAGTTAACCCGCATGTCTCACAAATTTCGTAGCGAGCGAACAAAGGTCGAGTGCTGGTGCGGGTTTCGAGCGGATGCGCGGGTGAAGCTGGGTGAAAAGGGCGGGCAAGTCGGTTCATCGCCTGGCAAAACTGCGCACTGGGCCCAAATCGATATCCTGGGCCTGCGTGTTGAACGGGTTCGTGACTTCGGCAGGGTGTATTTGGCCTTGGCTCTGTGGCGTCGGCTGGGGTTGCATCAATTGCTCAAAGAGCTCTTTAAGCCGGGCAAAGAGCAGGTGCAATGGGAACTGATCGCGTGTATTTTGGTGATTGCCCGGATTTGCGGAAACAAAAGTGAGCTTGAGGTCGCTCAACGGTGGTATGCAGATAGCGCGCTTGAAGACTTGCTGGGAGTCGTCTCTAACCGCGACGCTATTGGCGCTCGTGTAGAGATTCAGTTTGCCGGCCAGAGGCGATTCGACCAGGTAGTTTCGGGCTCCGGATTTCTCTCTCAGAATTCAAGAGAACTGCACTTTGGTCTGGGCACTGCAGAAACAGTTGATCGAGTCCTTGTGATCTGGCCGTCCGGAGTGCGAACTGAATTGTCCGACCTGGAGAGCAACAGAGTTCACGTTGCCCAAGAAGAGTCTCGTTGAATGCAAAAAACTACCCTCCCAAGATTGTTTACCTTCCTTCGATGTTAATATTTAGTGCGTGTCCCTGTTTGACTGCCCTTAAATATGAAATATGAACATTGACCCCTTTTGCGAAGCCTCAGAACCCATTTCCGATCCCACCGCAAAGCAGGGGCATTGACATCCGGCCATGGATTGACTTGTAATCTTTCTTCTTTAGTGCGAGGCTACAGGACGAGAACATGGATTTACCCGAACTCGAAAGACGCCTCGGACCCTTCGTCAAGTCAAAATACAATGACGAAGACGCTACCGCCACAGACGTCTACAACATGCCCGGCCACGCGGGCTTTTCCTACGGCTTCACCGCGAATTCCGCCGGCACGTCCGAGTCCTGGTACCTCCGCCTCCCGCCGCCGAATGTCAACTGGAAGGGCACCGCCGATGTCCTCCGCCAAGTAACCGCCCTCCACGCCCTCAAAGGCACGGGCGTCCCCCACTGCGACGTCCGGTGGTCAGGAGATGACCTTGAGTGGTTCGAGCGGCCGTATTTCGTGGTCCCCAAACTCGACGGCGATATCTTCCGGCAGGAAGAAGGTGGCTGGGGCCGCGACCTCCTCAAGGAAACCCGCTGGTCCATGGCCCGCCAAGCAATGACGGCCCTCGCGGGTGTCCACAAAGTCGACTGGAAGTCCACATGCGCTTACCTCGGAGCCCCTGTCCCGTTCGACGAAGACGTCAGCCGCTGGGACAAATTTGTCAGCCGCGCCGCCGAACCAAAGATGATGGTTCACCAGCCCGCTCTACGGGAAAGGCTTCTCGGCGCCATCCCCGGAGATGTCCCCGTTGGCCTCTTCCACGGCGACTTCCAATGGTCAAACGTCTTCTTCAGCTACCAGGGCGACTTGCTCGCGATCATCGACTGGGAACTCACTGGCATCGGTGCCACACTCAACGACGTCGGCTGGATGGCTACCTTCAACGACCCTGACGCGTGGAGCCACAAGCACCCCGTCAGCGACCTTATGCCGGGCGCCGACGAACTCGTCGACATGTACGCTGAGGCCTACGGCCAGCCACTCCTCAACTTAAACTGGTTCCGGGCCCTCGCCGCCTACAAATTCGCCATCATTACCGGCTTCAATCTCTACCTCCACCGCACCGGAAAACGTCCCGACCCGACCTGGGAGAACACTGGCACGTCCGCCAAAACCCTCATGGAGCGAGCCCTCGAGTTGCTCGGCTAATCGATAGATCAGAACATCGGCCAAAAAAACATCAACAGTGGAATGGCAACAACCACGATCATCTCACCCCTGAATCAAATCGGAACAATTGAATTCCCTATCATCCCCTATCATCAACAATTGAATTCCCTATCATCAACATTAATGCGATTACTCGGTGCTGTCGCGCCAAGTACATTGCTTGGAATCACAGGTGGCGCCAAACACGCAGCGCCAAATAGGGACCCACTGGTCTTTAAAAAGTCACGGCGTGAGGCGATTAATTTCTTTTTCATTGCGTTCTATAATCCTTGTAAAAGATGGCTGGCGATTATGAATCATGTTTTTAGTTATTAAAGTGTGTTATTTAATGTGTAATACGCCTCGTTTGTGGCAAGTGAGTCGCCGTCGGCGCTTTTGATGTTATTGAGCTTGATGTAGTATACTTCTTTGGTCACAAGCGTATCGAGTTTAATGCGCACTGTTTTACGGTTTAGCGCAGTCACTGATTTTATCTCAGGTGTTGTTTTATCTTCCTTGGGTGAACCATATTTAGGCCCGTAATAATAGTGCCAGTGGTTTATGGTCAAGTCTTTGGTCGAAAGCATATCGGTTTTTGCCACTGGTTTGTTAAAATGGACATCAAAGCCATCGTGTGTTAAGGTCACTTTCTCAATCGCAAATGGGATGGTGTTGCCATCATACACAATACGTTGAACGCCAAAAGGCTTGTCGCCACTGCAGACCACCCTCTGGAGGTTTGGCCTACCCACATCGAGCCATCAGGGGCAAAGTCAAGGCGAATGGCCCCACATTGCAAATGGTCAATAAAGTTAATCACGCACCCTTGATATGCACCTTGTACTTTTTCCAGTACCATTCTAAAAATAGTAACTACTCAGGTCCCCAGCGAAAGAGCTGAACCTCTGGGTAATGAAAGATTAATAATCGGGGGACAAGCCAGCGCCGTCAAATACCTTTGCCAGAGCCTTCCAAGCTCCCACTCCCTGTTTCTGCTGGGTCGAGACATATGAGCGGATACGAGCAAAGATCTGAGCGTTTTGAAGGGTCCGGAAACCACCTGATATTTTCTGTTTGACTTTTACCATGCGAATATCCCGCTCGGCCTGATTGTTGCTGAAGGGGATCTCCGGGTCCCAGAGAAAAGCCAATATCTGGTCCCGGTATTTATCCATGCGCTCAAGAAGGTTTCTCGATTTGGTTTTCTTGGGCCGGCCTCGTTTCTTCTTGGCTCCTGGCGGATCATTTATCTGGGGATTTTCCCTATAACCTTCTGCTATGATCCTGCCATAGCGAACATGCCAACCATGCTTGCTTTTGGGGCCCATTTCTGCCCTTCCACACCTTACCGTATTCATAGGCCTCCTGTAGCAGTTTTCTCATCTTTGCAGCCCACTGTTGTTGGAGTTGTTCCTGAGCAAAAACCAGTTCCCGTATCAGATGGGGATTGCACAGGGAATGCTGGCAGTTTTTCAAACGAAAATAAGTCGCCCAGCAATCGTGAACCAGCCGCCCGGCAAACTTTTCCAATATGCCGAAGTCCTGTAGGGCTTGATAGCCGCGCTTGGGGTGGATCCCCAAAAAAGTATGGCGCTTGTTGCACACGGTATGTAACCAATGATTCTTCGCATTTACTTTCAGCCCGGTTTCATCGGCATGGACAATGGCGCAGTTTGTCAATCTTTCCTTCACCTGCTTTTCAAATCCTTCCAAGCGCTCATAACAGTTTAGACGAGCCTTCAATACGGTATCTTCACTGACCCTATAACCGTATAAATCCGCGCATATCCGGCTTATTCGATTCAATGGAACGAGTTGGTAATCATTCAAATACACCAACCAACTTTGGAATCGTCTTCCATATTGCACCGGAGCATTCACCCCTTCGGGAACTTCCGCTGTCACGATATGGCCCGAGCAGTTGCGCTACTGATAGATCCAATGTTCGGTTACGATCAGTTTCGGCTCCGGAAGATCGAACACCTGGCGCTTGATGATCTTCACGATGTCCTTATCGGTGAAACGCTCTGCGCTTAGCGGACAACGCGTTAAGGTGTGTCTTATGATCCGGTCCGGATGGGCCGCTGAATTGCAATGTCTTGCCCCTATGGCCGGGCTGACCGCCGCTTTTGCGACGGCCTTTTTTACGCAGGCTCTTGGGTTTGGGTTTAGGGTAATCATCGCTGCTTGGCGGCTTTGAACTGTTGCGGCTGTTTTTAGCAAGTCTTTGCTCCAGTACCTCGACCCGTTCCATCAGATCCAAAAGCAGCTCGACGACTGCCTCGGGATCCTTTTGGATCAACTTCAAAAGCGCCTGCTTTTTGACTTCCCGATCTTGCATTCATAAGTATATGACAGATAGAAATTAAAAGTACAGCTTTTTTTAATGTTTTTATACTTTTTTATGTTTTATGGAGTCACTCCCCCTTCATCCCGCCAAAAAACTACCTGAGTAGTTACAATATTCTTTAGTGTCAGATTCACGGTATCGCCAGGGTTCACTTTAAAGTGGGTGATGTCATATATCATCTTGGCAGGCACTGTGGTAATGGTGATATTTACTATTTTTCCAAATGTCATTGGTAAGGGAAAAAGTAAGAGCAAGCATGTAACGTAAAGAAAATATTTAACAGGTGTGTGCATTGAATGAGCGAGGTCCTTTTGCCTTTGACTATTGATTTACCTAATGTTAATAGCCTTGTAAATATTACCTAGATATTTGTAGTTTTTAGACGCCAAATACCGAATATTTGCAACCAGATTACGAATGAGGCTGCTGCGATGCTCTTCTATGTGACATTGCGGCATCAGTGCCGATAACCGTTTGAGTCCGTCGTCCGTCATTTGTGTTCGGGCAACATGCAACTCTCGAAAACGCAAAACAAGCAACAAGAAGACCATATAAATAGCAGGTTCGCACGAAAGTACCTTGTCAATCAGTCGGATCTCTGTCGATCGCTATCTCGGCGGCATTCTGGCTCCGCCGTCAAGCCGGATGGTTTCGCCATTCATGTAGCTGTTCGTAATCAGTTCCATCGCCATGGTGGCAAACTCACAGTCGGTACCAAAGCGTTTCGGAAAGAGCAGACACTGGGACGCCAGTTTGGCTTTAAATTGCTCGGCGGCCTCGCCGCTTCCGTAGATTGGAGTCTCAATGAGGCCCGGCGCGATCGTGTTGACACGGACTCCGATGACGGCGAGGTCCCGAGCCATCGGTAGAGTCATGCCGACGAGCCCACCTTTGGATGCGGAATAAGCAATCTGGCCAATCTGGCCATCAAAGGCCGCAATTGAGGCTGTGTTGAGGATCACGCCGCGCTGGCCATCTTCCAAAGGTTCGGATTTTGACATCGCAACCGCAACGAGTCGTGAACAATTGAACGTGCCAATCAGGTTGACGCGAATGATTCGTTCAAATTCCTGCATTGGAAATGGATTGCCCTCGCGGTCAACCGTGCGCCTTGAGTAACCGATCCCAGCGCAGTTGACCAGGACCCGGAGCGGGCCCGCCGCCGCCGCGGCATCGACGACTGTTTGGACCTGTTGCTCGTCGACGACGTCTGCCTTTCTGAATGCGCCGCCGATCTCATCCGCGACATACTGCCCTTGGTCTTGATTCAGATCGACAGTGAACACCCGACATCCCGCTTTCGCAAGCAACCGGGCAGTGGCGGCCCCCAGCCCCGATGCGCCGCCGGTCACAATGGCCGATGATCCGCTGAGTTCAAGCATGCTTAAATCCTCTCGATAATCGTTGCGTTGGCCAGCCCACCGCCTTCGCACATCGTTTGTAAGCCGTAGCGACTCCCGCTACGTTCCAACTCGTTCAGCAACGTAGCCATTAATCTCGTGCCAGAACACCCGAGTGGATGCCCGATCGCGATCGCGCCTCCGTTGACGTTAACGCGATCCATCGCCGCACCGATTTCCTTCTGCCAGACCAGTACCACGGAAGCAAACGCTTCGTTCACCTCAAACCGATCGATTTGTTCCCAGGACATGTTTGCCCTTTCGAGTACCTTTCTTGTCGCCGGAATGGGCCCGGTTAACATCGTTGCGGGACTGGCGCCGGCAATGGCAAATGCATGAAACCTAGCCCGCGGTTTCAACCCAAGTTCGCCGGCCTTCTGTTCGCTCATGATCAAGGTTGCCGATGCGCCGTCAGAGATCTGAGACGCGTTGCCGGCTGTAATCCGGCCATCCTCCCTGAATGCTGGCTTCAACGTCGCAAGTATTTCAGGAGTTGTTGCGGAACGAATGCCTTCGTCTCGCATCATCAATCCATCTCCCATCGTGTTGCTGACGGGAACGGGCACGATTTCATTGTTGAACAACCCCTGTTCGGTTGCAGCCGCGGCGCGCTGCTGCGAGCGGGCCGCGTACTCGTCGAGATCCTCACGTGTCAGCTCCCACTGGTCGGCAATGATCTCCGCGCAGACACCTTGCCCAGGCAATCCCGTTTCGGCGTACCTCTCTTGTACCGAATCAGGGAATGGCGACCCCATTTCTTCGACGGTGGAGGACCCCATCGGCACCCGCGTCATGGATTCAACACCTGCAGCAACCACCACGTCATACGCCCCCGCGATCACCCCTTGGGCCCCGAAATGCAGTGATTGTTGTGAGCTACCGCACTGGCGGTCCACGGTAGTCGCCGGTATCGATTCGGGCCAGCCGGCCGCCAGCACAGCGCTGCGTCCAATATTGAGCGCCTGTTGACCCACCTGCGCCACGCAGCCCATGATGACATCATCAATGATGGCTGGATCAATGTCACTGCGGGCTTCAATCGCCTTGAACACATGGGCCGCAAGATCAGCGGGATGCCAGTCTTTGAGCATCCCGTCACGGCGACCGCAGGGAGTACGAACGGCGTCAACAATCACAGCATTGCGCATAGCTTGAATTCCCTATCATCTGAATTCCCTATTATCAACAATAGAATTCCCTATCATCAACCTCGTCGAGGACGGCGTCCAGGTTCACGACCTTGTAGTACCCCCACTTAATTCAAGATTGAATTAGAGAGTATTTGTTTCTGATTGATGGGTTAAATTGGTCCTCAAACTGTTGAGGCGTCCTGTGGTTGATTCCTGAATGAGGATAATCCTGGTTGTATTGAGCGATCCAGTTTTTCAGCGCCTGCAAGAGCTGTTCGAAACTGAACCATTCATTGAGCCAGATCAGGTCCTCTTTGAGGGTGCGAAAAAACCGTTCGGTATCGGCATTGCCTTTGGGATTGTTGAAGGAAGTAAAGATTTGGGCGATGCCCAGGACTCCAATAAATTGGGTTACAAGATTTCGGGCCACAGCCCTTTCGTCCGCGGCAAACAGGCGTTTCAGCTCGTTAATACCTGAAAACTCACGACCATCCATAAGCTGGCCACTGCAATCCACAGGTCGGGTGTAGTGAAAGGCAAAAGGGTGCCCCTCACTATCGATACCAATGACCGGATCGGCCTCATCATTAACGGCCCGGTACTGACTCTGCCACCCACCGCCCACGTCGAAGCTCTCCAAAGCAAAACCCACCGGATCGAATTTGGCATGGCAAGCGTGGCAGGATTGAATTTCGCGATGCTTATCGAGCTGTTCGCGGATCGTAGTGGCTCCACGTGTATCGGGCTCGATTGCTTCCACCCCGGATGGAGGCGGGGGTATTTCCAACCCCAGTAGGCGCTCGAGCGATTTAGGCAAGGATCTCCTGGACGACCCTTGCCTCTTCCTCTACACCGGTCAGTTTTTGGTCGAGACCCTGATGCCGGAAGGTGAGTTGGTTGTGGTCGATGCCCAGTTGATGGAGAATAGTTGCGTTCATGTCACGAATGTGAACCGGATCCCGCACGATGTTGTAGGCGAAGTCGTCGGTTTCGCCATATTCAAATCCTGCTCGCACGCCTCCACCGGCGAGCCACATTGTAAAACACCGACCGTGATGATCCCGGCCATGGTTGTTCTCGGTCAAATTGCCCTCCGAATAAATCGTGCGCCCGAATTCACCTCCCCAAATCACGAGCGTGTCATCAAGCAGGCCGCGTTGTTTTAGATCCATGATCAATCCGGCAGAGCCCTGGTCGATCTCCAGGCATTTCTGCCTTAGATTCTTGGGAAGGCCTTCGTGGTGGTCCCATCCTCGGTGAAATAACTGAATGAAACGCACGCCGCTCTCGGCCAGTTTTCGGGCCCGCAAACAGTTCGCTGCAAAGGTTCCCGGCGTCTTGGCCGCTTCCCCATAGAGTTTAAAGGTTGATTCCGGTTCGTTTTTGATAGTGAGTATTGCCGGTGCTGCGGTCTGCATACGGAAAGCCAATTCGTACTGAGCTATGCGTGCGCTGGTTTCCGGGTCACCCGAACTTTCAAAATGCATTTTATTTAACTTGGCCAAACCATCTAAAAGGTTACGGCGATCGCGCTGAGTGACTCCTTCAGGATTGGATAGGTAAAGAACGGGATCACCGGATGAGCGAAGATTCACACCCTGATGTTCCGAGGGTAGAAAACCACTTCCCCAAAGCCTTGCGTTTAAGCTATTAGCATCTCCTGATTCCGTCGAAATCATAACGACGAAGGAAGGCATATCTTCGTTTTCGCTTCCAAGGCCGTAACTCAGCCAAGATCCTACGCTCGGTTTACCGGGTCGCTCCGAGCCGGTGAGGATCATGTTCTTGGCCGGATCATGGTTGATCGCTTCGGTGTGCAAAGATTTGACGATCGTTATCTCGTCGATGATCGAGGCCGTGTAAGGAAGAAGTTCTGTCACCCACGCTCCGCGCTCTCCGTGTCGATTAAATTTGAACATGGGAGCGACACAGGGAAGACTACGTTGGCCGCTGGTCAATCCGGTGATACGCTGACCTTGACGAATGGAATCCGGGAGTTCTATTCCGTGAATATCCCGCATGGCAGGTTTGAAATCAAAAGTGTCCATGTGAGACGGACCTCCCCCCATGAAGAGATAAATCACCCGCTTCGCCCGAGGTCGGAACATCGGGCCCTGATTTCGTTTAATGCGTTGAAGAGAACCGAGCAGCGACGGATTTAGAAGCGTAGAAAGTGCAGTGGTTCCCAGTCCCAGTGTAGTCCGAGTTAGAAAACAGCGTCGATTCATTCGATCACAATGGGCCTCGTTGAAATCTTTGCTCATGAAATTAATTGGTTGAATAGCTAACCACGCGTTAGGGTTTCGTCGAGATTCAATAGGAGGCTGGCAATCACCGTCCAGACTGCGTGCTCAACGGTGTCCAGTCCCGCTGGGTTTTCTGATTCGCCTTGAGAGAGGAGCGAATGGGCTCGATTCGGTTGACTCCTAAAGGAGTTTAATTGTTTGGTATATACCTCCTGGCAAACCTTGATTTCCTCCGGCAATGCATCTCTTGAAATACATAATTGAAATCCTAAATTCACCCTGCCCTTGAAGGAATTTCCTCCTTCCAGAATCAATCTGGCAGCCAAGTGTCGAGACGCTTCCACAAAGGTCAACTCGTTGAGCAAAACCAAAGCTTGTAATGGAGTGTTCGAATTTTGGCGGATGACCAGACACTTCTCTCGTACTGGTGTATCCAGGGCTAGGAAGGCGGGATGCGGGGCGGCTCGCTTCCAGTAAACATACATCCCTCTTCGGTACAGCTTATCTCCGCTGTCATGCTTATAGTATAATTTTCCGCCATCTGAAACTTCCGCCCACAAGCCCTCAGGCTGGTAAGGCTTGATACTCGGACCACCGATTTTTTTGTTTAACAGACGTCCGTTCGCAAGGGCCAGGTCACGGATGAATTCGGCCTGCAGGCGAAAGCGGGGTCCTCTGGCTAGCCAACGATTCTCCGGGTCAGCGGCTTTGTGGTCCTCACTTATTGCGGATGACTGTTGGTAAGTTGCCGACATGACTATCGTTTTGATCATACCTTTTACGTTCCAACCGCTTTCAATGAAAGTGGTGGCGAGCCAGTCGAGCAGCTCCGGGTGGGATAGGTTGGATCCTTGATTCCCAAAATCCATCTCTGAGTCGACAAGACCTCTTCCAAACAGTAATGCCCAATAGCGATTCACGGCGACGCGTGCCGTGAGTGGATTTCGTTTGTCTATCATCCACTCGGCAAGACCAAGCCGATTGCGAGGGGCATCCCGATCCAAAGCATGAAGAAATTCGGGTGTGCCCGGTTCAATTTCTTGAGATTCATCCGGCGAATCATAGAGGCCGCGCTTCAAAATAAAAGTGGGTCGACGGTCCATGCGCTCCTGCATAATCATAGAGGAGATACCGGTCGTTATGATTTTCAGTTGCTCGCTCCGGAGTTCGGCGATGCTTTTGCGCAGGGCATTGGATTCTGGCCAGACCCGATCCCGGTAAAACTCTTTTAACCTATTCAGATCGGAATCGGTATAAGTATTCTTCGTAAGTAATTCATGGATACGCTGCGATAGTAACGGTTGATCAAATCCGAATGTGAGGTTGAAACTTCCGTCATCCATAGACCCGATCTTGACAAGCAGGTGGTTTGTGCCCGTCGACAGCGCGAGGCAAACATCGTGTACCGTTTCCTGTTCCCCTTTTTTTTCTAAGACTTTTTGGTCGTTCAGCCATACTTTTGCCCCATCTAGACCAGATAAGCTCAGAGTGAGAGCGGTAGGCATTTCGACTTTAAGCTCCCGGTAATAATAGGCTGATGAAGCCTTATGCATAAGCAATCGCTTAGGTTCGCCATCCCGCCAATCGGAGACAGGCTTCCAGCCGAAAGATGCATGGCGCTCATTAAAATCGGGTTGTCCGGCGGGAATAGGGATTTGCTCGTTGTTGAAGACATCCCTCAGGGTTCCACCGGAAAAATTTCCGATGCGCTGCCAGCGGCTCGCGACCGGCAATACTGGGAGTTTCGCTATGATCTGATTCAACCAGAGATCGAACTCGTCTTCACCCAGCGTCAATTGAGATAGTTTTTCCTGGTGCTGAGAAATTTGGGTCTCCAATTCATCTACCTGCGCTTTCGATTCATCTGTTTCGATCGGGATCAATGGCGCCTGGTTCCCCTTGCGTGTCTGCATGCCCGGGTCAGAGGTGTTGTTAAAGAACGCAAAGAGACCATAGTATTCCTCCTGAGAAATCGGATCATACTTGTGATCGTGGCACTGAGCGCATTCAACGCTCAGTGCCTGAAACACGTTAAAAGTCGTTTTCAATCGGTCGACTGCGTACTGCACTCGCAGTTCTTCCGGGATCGCACCATTCTCGTCGGACGTCACGTTATTCCGATTGAACCCTGTGGCGATGAATTGTTCGCGTGTTGGGTGTGGCAGCAAGTCACCGGCAAGCTGATCTCTCAGAAACTCATCGAAGGGCATGTTTTGGTTGTAGGCGCGAATCACCCAATCCCTCCATGGCCACATCTGGCGTACACCGTCGGCGTTCAGTCCGCTGGTGTCGGCGTACCTGGCAACATCCATCCACGCGAGGGCCATTCGCTCTCCGTAGTGTTTCGAAGCCAGGAGTCGATCAACCAGCAACCCATACGCATTTGGCCTCGTATCGTCGACGAACGCTTTCACGTCGGATGGCTCCGGAGGAAGGCCTGTCAGGTCGAGAGAGAGTCGACGAATCAGCGTTTCTCCGGAAGCCCTTGGCGTGGGTTGTAGTCCTCGGTCGTCGAGTGCTCGTCGAATAAAATGATCAATGGGAGTGAGATTGGAATTGTCAGAGGAGCTTTTAGGAACTGCCGGTTTTCGCGGTGTGATCCAGGCCCAATGTTTTTCGTACTTCGCCCCGGCTTTCACCCATTGGTTCAGAATTTTTTTCTGCGCGTCGCTCAGCTGTTTTGCTTCCTCGTGTGGAGGCATTTGTTCATCTGGATCCTCGTGAAATATGCGGCGCAGCAGCTCACTGTCTGCAAGGTTGTCGGGATCAATGGCTCCAAATCCGTCGCGAAGTTCGATCGCACTTTCATAACTATCGAGACGGAGGTCAGCCTCTCGTTTGTTTGAGTCCGGGCCGTGACAGGGGAAACAATTAGTCGAGAGTATCGGGCGCACATCCCTTTCAAACTGAACCGGATCTGCAAGGGTGTCCGAGGTGGCGAATGTGGCAAAAAGGAACCTACAACCTACGAGCAAAACTGTTCTACTGCGGTTCGGTTTTTTTCTTGGAACATATACTTCGGTTGATCCCATAGTTCAAAGCACAACAGTCGCCCGGGTATGGTTGGGTAGCTGGGTGGAAATAGTTGACTAAAAAAAGCGAAAAAGACCGCAAAAGTCAATTTCTCTAAAGTTTATTTGTGGGGAATTTACTTATGCCTAGTGTAGGCCGCCAAACGGTTTGTAACTTATACTTCGTAGAGGGGGTCAAACCTACAATCCCGCATTGACATGCACGCTTGCAAGGAATGACCCCGAAGTCGTCACAAAAAGTAGGAATCACTGTTTCATTATTTAAGGCGGCCTACACTAGTCCATGCCCTCTGTTCCATTTTCCCAGGGCATTTCGTATAGAGAGCCGAAGGATTCTTAAGGATTTGTAGTGGCGTCCGCGCTCTTCCGCTGTTTCAAATTCTCTAACACCTCTGCGTGCCGCTTCCTAGTGATGTTGTAAGGGAGGAAGGCCGCGAAGGCTATAATACTGATTAAGGCAAAAGCTGAAAAGACCCATCCAAACCGATCCAGGGTTTCAAGCGGTACCTGGCCCGGTTGTGAATTTGGATCCAGGCCAATATAATCGATAGAAAAACCGGCCAACATATTGCCGACTGCGTAGAAACACTTCTCGATGAAATTCAGGGAACCAAAGAAAACGCCTTCCATTCTCACACCGGTCCGTAATTCGTGTTCATCGGCGATGTCCCCTACGATGGACATGGTCGTAACGTTAGTGCCTACAGAACCAATTGCAGAAATTAAAGCAAATACGATAAGGACTGGAACAAGGATGCCAAGGCTTGTCGGCATGAAACCAACTAAGGCTAGAATTACAGGCAGAATCGAACAAACCATGGTGGCAAATCCGCAAGAAATCTGCGTCCATTTCTTATCGATCCATCGATGCATCGGGGCGATAAGTGGAATACCAACGATAGCTCCGATCATAGCCGTATATTGCAGCCACTGAATGCCCTTTGAATCTAATTGCCAGAAAAAGGTCTGAAGATGAAGTAACATCGATCCCTGTGCACCCAGGTAAACAATCGCAACGAAGGTACTGATAAACAGAGCCCGAAAATGGGGACTCCGCAAGGAATCAAACAGGTCGTGATAGACTTTAATGAAATTAAACTTTCGCCGCTTTTGACTTGTTCCGGCCAGGTGGGGAATAGATTCCCTGGTACCGACGGCAGCTCCTACGAGCAATATTGCCATCATTACGGCGGACAATAAGGCATAAGCAAAATAGGGTTCACGGGTAAGCTGCGGGTTTTGGTTCGCAGCCGAGCTCACAAAAAAGAAGTTCCAGGCAACGGCAATGGTTATGAGAGAGGTAATCGGACCGATCAGGTAACGATATTGGGCAATCTTTGTACGTTCCTGGTAGTTCTGGGTCAGTTCAACTCCCAGAGACATATAAGGAACCTGGAACAGGGTATGGGCGGTCCGCATGAGGACGCTCAGAATTGTGAACCAGAGGAACAGTGAGAATTCGGAAAGCCCCGCGGGCGGCCAGAATATCCCGAAGAACATTACTGCCATCGGAACAGCCCCAAGGATCATAAAAGGATGCCTTCGTCCCCAACGAGACCGAAAGCTATCTGACCAGGATCCCACTACCGGGTCGGAGATTGCATCGAACACCAAGGCGATGGCCATGCCGATACCTGTATAGGTGCCGGAAAGCCCCAAGACCTGATTGTAGTAGAGAAATAATAATACACTGAAACCAAAGCCTGATACTGAATTACCTGCTTGCCCGGCTCCGTACCAAAGTTTTATGCGGAAGGGTACTCGTTCGTAGCTCATAGGTAGTCTTGGTTGGGATGAATGTCAGGCTGTCTGGTCCTCGAGGAGATGAAGGCGAAACGCGAGCGGTGGTGTCATAGTTTACTGATTGGAAATGCTTTTCCATTAAAATCAAAGAAGGTCGTTAAAATTAATATTTCGGATGCCATGGCTTATTAAATTGCTATCGAGTAGACCCGCTCGGCACTGCGGGGACCAGTCTCCGCCAAAGCTGCGCCAAGGCACGCGCAGTTGCCCTACCTTTTATCGCTATTTTGGCAGGGCACGAGCTTCCAGCTCTGCCGTCTCTACGAATGCCAGAACGTTTTCCTGAACCCGGTGCCGTAGCCCAAGCACGGTTGCGGAAACTATCACCCATACCCCCTCCGCGTCCTGCCCTACGTGTCCCATCGGAGCTCTTGAGCGGAGTCGGGAGCTCCGTCGAAGGGCTGCGCCGCCCTACCGAGTTGTTCCGAGACTTCTGAGCCAGTCCAATAAGCAAGAAAAAGTTGTTAAATTAATATTCAAACATCGCCACTACGTGGCTGGATGCCTGCGGCAACAGGATGGCACTGCGTGCCAACAGGAAAAACTGGTCTTCCGCCGATTTTGTGGACACGAACAGCGTAGCGTATGTTCATGTTAGGTTATGGTGTTGATTTTGGAAGTGTTTTTGCAGAAACGCTTCCGGTGAAAGGTATCCCAGGCTGCTGTGCCTACGACGTTTGTTATAAAAAGTCTCGATGTAATCGAAGGTGGCCAGGCGGGCCTGCCGCTTGGATGCAAAGACGCCGTTTTGGGGAAAGCATTCGCTTTTGAGGGAGGCAAGGAAGCTCTCGCAAATAGCGTTGTCGTAACAATAGCCTACCGCGCTCATGCTCTGGATCCAACCAAGGTGGGTCAATTGCTCACGCACTTGGTGGCTGGTATACTGGCAGCCACGATCTGAATGAAAGAGGGCTTGGTGAATAGCTCCTACTCGATTGCTGGCTTGGTGAAGGGCTGAAACGACCAGACTGGAGGCCAGGCTCTCGGCCACCTTGTAACCCTGTATTACGGCGGCCAAAAAGGTCCATTACGACCGCTAGATACAACCAGCCTTGCCGGGTGGGGATGTAGGTGATGTCGCTGACCATGATTTGGCCGGGCCCGGTCGGGTCCGGAGCCTCGGCCAGTATGCTCGCGGCTTTTTTTAAAATGTCTCGCTGGCGGCGCAGGTAGGCGTTTTCGCGGTTTAAACGACGAATCTCGCGAGCCATCTCTTCGGGGTTGGTCAGGGTGTGGGAAAGTCCCTGCTGGCCCGCATTTGCTCCGAAGAGATCGTTGCGCCACTTCCTGAGACTCCCATCGGAAATCCCCAGTTCACGGGCCACCTGCTTGAGGCTATTGTTACTGTGCAAATACAGTTCAACGGCCTGGCGTTTGAACTCCTCATCATAGCGTCTGTGGGTTCTTGGCATGTCGAATGTTCTCTCTCAGACTGCGCTGTTCGTGTCCGCAAAATCGGGGGAGGTTCACTTTCCGCCAGTTTGCGAGCTCGCAGACAATTCGCCGCGAATGTTCCTGGCGTCCGGGCTGCTTCTCCATAAAGTTTGAAGGTGGACTCCGGCTCATTGTTGATGGCGAGCACCTCGGGCGCCGCCGTTTGCATGCGAAAGGCAAGTTCGTACTGAGCAATGCGAGCGTTGGTTTCCGGATCACCTGTTCTTTCGAAATGCATCTTGTTCAACTTCCCGATTCCGTCTAAAAGATTGCGGCGATCGGTTTGAGTAATTCCTTTTGGATTTGAAAGGTAAAGAACAGGATCACCGGTTGACCGAAGATTCACGCCCTGATGCTCCGAGGGTAGAAAACCACTTCCCCATAGCCTTGCGTTTAAGCTGTTAGCATCTCCTGATTCCGTCGAAATCATTACGACGTAAGAGGGCATATCTTCGTTCTCGCTCCCCAGCCCGTAACTCAACCATGCCCCAACACTTGGTTTACCCGGTTTTTCCGAACCTGTGAGGATCATGTTCTTGGCCGGGTCATGATTGATCGATTCCGTGTGCAAGGATTTGACGATTGTAATTTCGTCGATGATCGAGGCCGTGTAAGGAAGAAGTTCTGTCACCCACGCTCCGCGCTCTCCGTGTCGATTAAATTTGAACATCGGAGCGACGCAGGGCAGACTACGTTGGCCGCTTGTTAAGCCGGTGATACGCTGACCCTGTCGAACCGAATCCGGAAGTTCCATGCCGTGAATATCCCGCATGGCAGGTTTGAAATCAAACGTGTCCATGTGAGACGGACCTCCACCCATGAAGAGATAAATCACCCGCTTCGCTTTCGGTTGAAACATGAGTCCCTGATTTCGTTTAATGCCTTGAAGAGAACCGAGCAGCGACGGATTTAGAAGCGTAGAAAATGCAGTGGCTCCCAGTCCCAGGGTAGTCCGGGTCAGAAAACAGCGTCGATTCATTCGATCACAGTGGGCCTCGTTGAAATCTTTGCTCATGAAATTAATTGGTTGAATAGCTAACCACGCGTTAGGGTTTCGTCGAGATTCAAAAGGAGGCTGGAAACTGCCATCCAAGCAGCGTGCTCAACGGTGTCCAGTCCCGCCGGGTTTTCTGATTCGCCTTGAGAGAGGAGCGAATGGGCTCGATTCGGTTGACTCCTAAAGGAGTTTAATTGTTTGGTATATACCTCCTGGCAAACCTTGATTTCCTCCGGCAATGCATCTCTTGAAATACATAATTGAAATCCTAAATTCACCCTGCCCTTGAAGGAATTTCCTCCTTCCAGAATCAATCTGGCAGCCAGGTGCCGCGCTGCTTCCACAAAGGTCAACTCGTTGAGCAAAACCAAAGCTTGTAATGGAGTGTTCGAATTTTGACGAATGACCAGACACTTTTCGCGGACCGTTGCATCCAGGGCCAGGAAGGCGGGATTTGGGGCCGCTCGCTTCCAGTAAACGTACATTCCCCTTCGGTACAGCTTATCTCCGCTATCTTGCTCGTAGTGTAAATTTGCGCCATCGGAAACTTCCACCCACAAGCCTTTAGGTTGGTAAGGCTTGATGCTCGCTCCACCGATTTTTTTGTTTAACAAACGCCCGGTCGCCAGGGCCAGGTCACGGATGAATTCGGCCTGCAGGCGAAAGCGGGGTCCTCTGGCTAACCAGCGATTTTCCGGATCAGCAGTTTTGAGTTCTTCGGGGAGTGCGGAGGACTGTCGGTAGGTCGCTGACATCACGATCGTCTTGATCATACCCTTAACGTCCCAACCGCTTTCAATGAAAGTAGTGGCGAGCCAGCCGAGCAGCTCCGGGTGGGATGGGTTGGATCCTTGATTCCCAAAATCCATCTCTGAGTCGACAAGACCTCTTCCAAACAGTAATGCCCAATAGCGATTCACGGCGACGCGTGCCGTGAGTGGATTTCGTTTGTCTATCATCCACTCGGCAAGACCAAGCCGATTGCGAGGGGCATCCCGATCCAAAGCATGAAGAAATTCGGGTGTGCCCGGTTCAATTTCTTGAGATTCATCCGGCGAATCATAGAGGCCGCGCTTCAAAATAAAAGTGGGTCGACGGTCCATGCGCTCCTGCATAATCATAGAGGAGATATCGGTCGTTATGATTTTCAGTTGCTCGCTCCGGAGTTCGGCGATGCTTTTGCGCAGGGCATTGGATTCTGGCCAGACCCGATCCCGGTAAAACTCTTTTAACCTATTCAGATCGGAATCGGTATAAGTATTCTTCGTAAGTAATTCATGGATACGCTGCGATAGTAACGGTTGATCAAATCCGAATGTGAGGTTGAAACTTCCGTCATCCTCAGACCCGATCTTGACAAGCAGGTGGTTTGTGCCCGTCGACAGCGCGAGGCAAACATCGTGTACCGTTTCCTGTCCCCCTTTTTTTTCGAAGACTTTTTGGCCGTTCAGCCATACTTTTGCCCCATCTAAACCAGATAAGCTCAGAGTGAGAGCGGTAGGCATTTCGACTTTAAGCTCCCGGTAATAATAGGCTGATGAAGCCTTATGCATAAGCAATCGCTTAGGTTCGCCATCCCGCCAATCGGAGAGGGGCTTCCAGCCGAAAGATGCATGGCGTTCATTAAAATCGGGTTGTCCGGCGGGAATAGGGATTTGCTCGTTGTTGAAGACATCCCTCAGGGTTCCACCGGAAAAATTTCCGATGCGCTGCCAGCGGCTCGCGACCGGCAATACTGGGAGTTTCGCTATGATCTGATTCAACCAGAGATCGAACTCGTCTTCACCCAGCGTCAATTGAGATAGTTTTTCCTGGTGCTGAGAAATTTGGGTCTCCAATTCATCTACCTGCGCTTTCGATTCATCTGTTTCGATCGGGATCAATGGCGCCTGGTTCCCCTTGCGTGTCTGCATGCCCGGGTCAGAGGTGTTGTTAAAGAACGCAAAGAGACCATAGTATTCCTCCTGAGAAATCGGATCATACTTGTGATCGTGGCACTGAGCGCATTCAACGCTCAGTGCCTGAAACACGTTAAAAGTCGTTTTCAATCGGTCGACTGCGTACTGCACTCGCAGTTCTTTCGGGATCGCACCATTCTCGTCGGACGTCACGTTATTCCGATTGAACCCTGTGGCGATGAATTGTTCGCGTGTTGGGTGTGGCAGCAAGTCACCGGCAAGCTGATCTCTCAGAAACTCATCGAAGGGCATGTTTTGGTTGTAGGCGCGAATCACCCAATCCCTCCATGGCCACATCTGGCGTACACCGTCGGCGTTCAGTCCGCTGGTGTCGGCGTACCTGGCAACATCCATCCACGCGAGGGCCATTCGCTCTCCGTAGTGTTTCGAAGCCAGGAGTCGATCAACCAGCAACCCATACGCATTTGGCCTCGTATCGTCGACGAACGCTTTCACGTCGGATGGCTCCGGAGGGAGGCCTGTTAGATCAAAAGAGAGACGGCGGATCAGAGTCTCTCTGGATGCCCGGGGTGAGGGATGTAGTCCGCGGGCGTCCAATTGGCGCCTGACGAATCGATCAATCGAATGAAAGGACCGATCTTCGGACGATTGCTTTGGAATCTCCGGTTTGCGAGGAGCGACAAACGCCCAGTGCGTCTCATCAGAAGTGGAGCCAGTCGTCGTTTTGGCGGAACCGTAGCCAGCTGTGCCAACGAGCAAAGTTATGCACCAGCAAGAAGTAACTCGGCCGATCGTGGTTGTCATGGAAGTAAGAGGCATAGCATCAACAAACACTCGACTTAGTGGTCTCCTTTCCTGATTCGTGATGCCACCGGAATGGAGGTTTTCCTAACCCGCTTAAGAGCTACGGCAGGACGCGTAGGTGGAAGAGAGTAAACTGGACTCTTAAACAGAGTGATTTGATGATTTACTGGAAGTAGAAGAACCGGTTTGGCGTTTAATTGCTTATAATAACCGAAGAAGGCCGTGAAAGTCAAATTTTCCAAAATTACTCCTATGAAACAGCAGTGTTTCATCCGTGTCCAGTCCGGAATAAAAGCCGGTGGGGGGCTGATAGGAATTTGCTTATCACTGTTTGAAAAATGCAAGTTATCCTGGAGTTTAAAAAACGCTCGCGTTCCACTCACGTCATCCGGTGGATTGAAGAAGAGGCAGTTCCCAAAACGACCTGCGCCGTCAATCACAACTTCACCTGGAAGCCCGACCTTTACGATTGGCTCAGGTTTCAGTTGTACTAAGTTAAACAACCTTTTGTCTCCCTTGGCGAAATCGGCATTTGCACCGTCATCGAAGGAAGCGTGGAAGGTGAGGGCTTCGCGAAGGGAAGATTTTGAGTCCTCAGGCTTACAAGATACAAGGCAGAAGCCTACTAGAATCAGGTAAACTTTCCCTGCGGTCTCTGCCGCAGGGTACTTATATTCACATTCGATCAATCGATATGCGGTCCTGGCCGAAGGGTAGGACAGGAAGCCCATGGATACCCCGTGGTCTTGCCACGGGGAGGGGCTTGCTGAGCGTTGAGATTTCATTAACGGATAACCATTTTAAGTGATTCGCATAGAGCATAGTTGAATTGTTGGTGTTATCTCGGTCAGTTGCAAATATGGTTTTAGGTTTTGTTTCCTTAATTTTATACGCATTACCGGGCTTGACTTAATTGACGTTCATGGTAGTCTTTCGACCAAAGCTCAATTTTCCGCATGTATTCTTTCCGAAAAATTCTCGGTTTTTTTCCCGTTTTTTCGTACGCTGATTTCTGGAGTCGCCATGGGATAGTTTTAATTTGCCTTCTCTTCATTCGAAGTGTTGGGGCAGAGTCTCTTCCAAAATCAGCGCTTAGTTTTCTCGATAACTATTGTTTGAGCTGTCACGATTCGGTTGAGCAGAAAGGGGATTTCGATATGGAGAGCCTTGGATTTGACTTGGCCGATCCGGACGTCTTTTCGACCTGGATAAAAATACACGATCGAGCCGATCATGGAGAGATGCCACCCAAGAAAAAAGAGCGGCCGCATCCGCGGGACCTGGAAAGATTCTTGAAATCGATCGGCGGCCCGATGGTTAAGGAGGACCAACGGCGTTACAAAACTACCGGCCGCGCACCGGTACGCCGACTGAATCGTTTCGAATTCGAGAATTCGCTACGAGACGCCTTGAATGCACCCTGGTTGCAAGTTGCCGACCAACTCCCCGAAGATGGTATCGCCCATTTTTATAATAAGATTGGCAGCCATCTGGATGTTTATCCGGGGCAAATGGCCCGGTATTTTGAAACCGCGGAATATGCGGTTCGTGTCGCCATGAACGCCGCAGCTTATCCCAGTGAGACCAAAAAATTCTATGCCCGGGATGAACCACGAATGCAGCATTACCTGTTTTTTCTAGCAAAGAGATCAGGCATTCGCGCCTTTGTTCCTCTTTCGGGACTCACAGCCCAGCCGGATGTGATCCGGGGAATTGAACCTGTCACGGTGGGGGATGCGGATCCCGAATTGAGGGAGCAGGAAGCTGTTGGCATTTTTACCAGAGCCCAATCCAGTGAATCCCGGTACGCTTTTAACAACATGGATTTGCCTATCGATGGCCGGTACAAACTTCGCATCAAATCATACTCCTTCAGGGCAGGTCTCAATGGTGCCAACATCAATGATGATCACGGCTTGACCGGAGGAGACAGGCGTTGGTGGCGACCGAATCGGAATGTAGCCTACCGTGGCATTCGAAGCGAACCCGTTACTTTGTACAGTTTGGACCAAAGCGGGAACGCCCGTTGGTTGGCTACTTATGATGCGCTGCCCGAACCCACAGTCGTTGAATGCGTGGTGGACTTGAAGAAAGGGGAGGATATACGACCGAGTGCATCCCGGCTCATGAACCCTATGTCTGGCTGGATAGTGAATCCCAATGCAACTCCGGATGGCATTCCGGGATTTGCCCTCAACTGGTTGGAAGTGGAAGGTCCCCTGGTGGATTCGTGGCCACCGCCCAGTTACACCGCTTTGTTTGGGGACATGCCATTCGAAGTTGGGGAAAGATCGCAAGTAAAAGTCATCTCTGAAAATCCGGAGGCAGATGCCAACCGCTTGCTCCGTGATTTCGCGAAAAGGGTTTACCACCGAAGCTCTTTTTCAACAAAGGAGGTCGAACCGTTCTTCAGCCTGTTTAAAAAAGGTCTTGGTCTCGGTTACAGTTTCTCCGAAGCCATGGTGGGCGCCTTTGCCTCCATTCTTTGCTCGTCTGAATTTCTTTTCCTGGAATCCTTGTCCGGAAAATTGAGCGACCCGGCACTGGCGGCACGCTTGTCCTACTTTTTATGGAATGGTCCACCCGACGATGATTTGCGAAATCAGAAATACCTGAGTCGGAATTCAAACCTGCGAAAACAAACCGAACGCATGCTCAACGACCCTCGATCGGAGCGTTTCCTGAATGCGTTTCTCGACTACTGGCTCGATCTTCGGGAAATTGATTTAACCACGCCGGACGCGAATTTGTATGGCGATTATTTTATGGAGGATTTGTTAACGGAATCGTCGGTTCGGGAAACGCGATTATTCTTTCGCGAGTTGGTGGATCAGGATCTTCCGGCAATCAACCTGATTGATTCGGATTTTACTTATTTGAATGAGCGCCTGGCCAGGCACTACGATCTTCCGGCATTTGAGAGTATAGAGCTTCGCCAAGTTGAATTACCAGACGACTCGGTCCGTGGCGGCCTGTTAACTCAGGCCAGTATCTTACGTATTACGGCCAACGGTACTACTACCTCCCCCGTTGTGCGCGGCGCCTGGGTATCGGAGCGACTTCTGGGTGTTGAAATACCCCCGCCGCCATCAGGCATTGATAACGTAGAACCCGACACACGTGGAGCCACCACCATCCGGGAACAGCTCAATAAGCATCGCGATATTCAATCCTGCAACGCCTGCCATGCCAAATTCGATCCGGTAGGTTTTGCCTTGGAGAGTTTCGACGTAGGTGGTGGGTGGCAGAGCCATTACCGGGCGGTTAATGATGAGACTGATCCGGTTATTGGTTTTAAAAATTCTGGGGACCCTTTGGCATTCCATTATGCCAAACCCGTAGATTGCAGCGGCCAGCTTATGGATGGTCGTGAGTTTTCAGATGTTAACGACCTGAAACGGCTGCTCACGGCCGACGAAAGGGCCATTGCGCGCAATCTAGTGAATCAATTTATTGTCTATTCTACGGGAGCCCCGGTAAGTTTCGGGGACCGCCCAGAGGTTGAAAAAATTCTGCATCGTTGTGAAAAATCACGATTTGGCGTGCGTTCTTTGCTTGACGCGGTTATACAAAGCGAGTTGTTTAAAATCAAATAGCCTGCCGGATTTCCCGATCTGGCCCCGGAAATCATGAAACCATACCAGTTCACAAAACGTATCAATCGGAGGCAAATGTTGAAGGGCGTCGGAGTCGCGATGGCCTTGCCTTGGTTGGAATCCATGACACCGGGCGTTTCCAAAAAGCTTTGGGCAAATTCTGATCCTGCAAAACCGCCCAAGCGAATGTTGGCTATTTGTAATAACCTGGGCGTTTTCCCGAAGCATTTCTTCCCGACAGAATCTGGAGCCGAATATAAATTGTCGCCCTATCTGGAGGAAATCGCAGCGTATCGCTCAGACTTTACTATATTCAGTGGAGTTTCGCATCCGCATGTAGATGGGGGTCATTCCTCGGACAATTCTTTTCTGACCGCTGCGCCCGATCCGAGTGGGAGTGGTTTCAGAAATACGCTTTCTCTCGATCAGTTTATCGCTGAAAAGATCGGTCACCATACTCGTTTCCCATCGCTTACCCTGGGTGTGAATGTGAAAGAAGGTCGTCGCAGTCTGTCCTGGACGAGATCCGGCGCCTTAATTCCTTGTGAGGATAAAGCGTCCGAAGTTTACAAGAAGTTGTTTCTGCAGGGTTCGGAGGAAGAGATTGAGCGGCAGATGGTAAAATTGAGATTTGGTGAAAGTATTATGGATACGATCGCCGACCAGTCTCGTGCACTGCATCTACGACTTGGTAAAACGGACCGCGAACGGATGGATCAATACACAACGGCGGTGCGGGAAGTGGAGCAACGCATGGCCAAATCCCGCGAGTGGGAACATATTCCCAAGCCAAAGCCCTCGGTAACGATGCCAGTCGATCCGGACTCCTATGCGGAATACGTGGACAAGACCCGCTTGATGTATCAAATGGCCCGGTTGGCTTTTGAAACCGATTCGACGCGAAGTATTTCCCTGTTTTTAGACAGCACGAACTCCCCGACCATCTATGTTGATGGGGTAGAAATTACAGACAGTTACCACAATTTATCCCATCATGGTCTGAACGAGCAAAAGCTGGCACAGCTGCAAGCGATTGACCGTGTGCACATGCAGTTACTCGGTGAACTTTTCGGCGATCTGAAAAATACCCAGGAAGGAGATGGCACCTTGTTGAATAATACCATGGTGATGTATGGCAGCAACCTCGGTGACGCCAACAAACATACCACGGATAATATGCCGATACTTCTGGCCGGGGGCGGATTCAAGCATGGTCGACACATTTCTTTTAACCGGAAAAACAATTATCCTCTTCCGAATTTGTTCGTCAGTATGATTCAGGAAATGGGCATTGGTGTGGACCGCTTTGCCTCATCGACCGGAACGATGACCGGTCTGGAGCGTGTATAATTGATTAACATCGTTCGCTTTACTCACTTGATCTGCTTCCAGCAGAACAGGATAGGCTACGCATAACAGGATATTCATACTGGATGTTCCTGTTGACACAAAGTGTCATCCTGTTGCCGAAGGCATCAAGCGAAGCGTTGTTCAAATTGTAGGATTATTAACCTTTCTTTACACACTGCATACTAGCTTGCCTACTCCCCCAACGGCTTAGGGTTTTCCTCGATCATCTCACGGGACAATTCTAGAGCTTTCCCAATTTGTTCCTCAGTCATTTTTTCGGCAACCACAGCTCTCGATTCCTCGCCCGCTTCCAGCCCGTTGGTCGCAGCAAGGTTCCACCAGGCATAAGCGATAGTGTAATCTTGAGAAACGCCCTGGCCCGTGTAGTAGGCATTGGCTAAACTCCACTGAGCCTGCGTAAATCCCTGGTCGGCTGCTTTCCTGAACCAAGTAATGGCTTCCGTATAATCTTGGGAAACCCCATCGCCAAAATGGTAAGACATACCTAGACGCCACTGTGCTTCCGCGTGGCCGCGTTCACCAGCCTTCCTCCATTGCTCGATTTCATTCGAGATTAGACTATACTCAGGTTGAGGGCTGACGTATTCAGGTTTTTCCGCCTCAGTATAATTCCCGGGTCCACCCAAAGCTCGCTGGGCATGGGCAAAGCCCTGCTCGGCTGCTTTCCGGTACCATTTTTTGGCTTCCTCCTCATCCTGGGGAACTCCGTTACCATCGCGGTAAGCGTTGCCCAGTGCGTACTGTGCGGTGGCATTACCCTGGTCAGCGGCTTTTCTAAACCACTTTACCGCTTCCTCGTAACTTTGGCCAACTCCATCGCCCCGGTAGTAAGCAAAACCCATCAGCGTTTCTGCTGCAGGATAGCCGCCAATCTGAATAAATCTTTCGAATTGCGCTATTTCATCTGGTGAATACCCAACAACACAAAGGGAAAACAGAAGGAGGAGCGATGTTGCTAGAGCTTTCATTTGTTTCGTAACTACTTCCCGAGCAAAAGCCTTAATGGGGAAAACATCAATTTCCAAATTAAAAGGGCTGATAATGGAGTTGATGCGAATGAGGTGTTTGTAGTCGTCCTCCTTCCCCATGATGAGAGCAATGGCAGGCTTTAAATTAAGCTGTAAGCCGTAGTTGAGACTCTGCCCTATGCGCATCTCCCCATTGGTCTGCAAAGTCTACCTCAATGGCGTGTGTGGTTGTTACAATGTCGCGCCTGCAAATTTCGTTGTTTTACGCGGCATGGTTGATTAACTGAGTTTTCAAATCCTCATGCCCAAATTTTACGTTAAGTAATCAATAATCGTTAAAACTTCGGTCGATGCGCGGACGGGCCAAAGTATTTAATCAGAGCAAAAAAATCCACCCGTTTGAAACTTACGGGAACAATCCGAAAAAACTCCCGAAAACGAACTTAACTGATAGGAAATTGCTTTGGGTGATGTCGCATTAAGCTCGGTAGGGTGATGTCGTTTGGGCTCTGTTATTCTGCGCTGCGCTTGTTGAGGTGTCGTCACTTTGTTCCTCGGTAGTGGTCATGTCGCTTCGCTTATTGCTTGTCCAAGCTATTAATCAATGCTACGAGGAGTCCGCAGGACAAAGATTCGTCGCAGCAGCATTGTTAGTAACTTGTCGCGGCTGGGGCGCTGAACTGTTTCAGAACATCTCTAGTCTCGCAATGAGGATGTGCAAAATACAAATTCTAACAACGTTCCCTAGGGTCACTTGATCTGCTTGCAGCAGAACAGGATCGCTATGCGAACAGGATTTTCTTTTGTTATTTTTCCTGTTGGCACGAAGTGCCATCCTGTTGCCGCAGGCATCCAGCCACGTAGTGGCGATGTTTGAATATTAATTTAACAACTTTTTCTTGCTTATTGGACTGGCTCAGAAGTCTCGGAACAACTCGGTAGGGCGGCGCAGCCCTTCGACGGAGCTCCCGACTCCGCTCAAGAGCTCCGATGGGACACGCAGGGCAGGACGCGGAGGGGGTATGGGTGATAGTTTCCGCAACCGTGCTTGGGCTACGGCACCGGGTTCAGGAAAACGTTCTGGCATTCGTAGAGACGGCAGAGCTGGAAGCTCGTGCCCTGCCAAAATAGCGATAAAAGGTAGGGCAACTGCGCGTGCCTTGGCGCAGCTTTGGCGGAGACTGGTCCCCGCAGTGCCGAAAAATCAAACTGCTGCCCCTATCGAGTAGACTCGCTCGGCGACCCCTCTGAACATGGCCGCCTTTTCAGAATCCGAGTACTCGCTCGCGATTCGTTTGAACGAATTCCACAGAACCGTGTATGAGCAAGAGTGTTTCTCGACTGGAAAATTGCTTTCGAACATGCATCGATCGGGCCCGAAGGAATCAATCGTGAAGTGGTAATAAGGCGCCGTCGCCTCGACGAGTTCTGTCGAGGTAGGTGGCTTCTCCCGCTCATGCCAGCCGAATCCATTTCTGGGCATGGCGATTCCGCCCAGCTTGGCGACAACGTTCGGACAAGTGGCGAGTTCCGTAATGCTTCGTTTCCAAACGGCCATGACCTCATCGCGCCTACCGGCGTAGGATCCTACGCCGAGGGGTCCGCCAAAATGATTTAGGACAATGGGTTGATCAGGAAAGGTCCTCGCCAAATCGGCCAGCTCCAAAAGCTGCGGATGATACAGGTACACTTCATAGAGAAGGCCCTGCTTTTGTAAGCAACGCACACCCTTTCTGAACTCTGAATCAAGCAGGAGGCCTTTCGTGGGCATGGTGTGAGAGTTGGAGACTTCTGGGCTCTCGTCCCAACAAACGTTGTGGCGGATGCCTCTAAACCGGCTCGGGCTTGCCTGGCGATGTGCCTCCAGAACGGGTGTTACTGCTTCTCCAAGTCGCAGGTCGGCATAGCTGATTATAGCCGCAGAGCAATTCATATGCTGCTCGCCATTGGATCGAAATTTCTCGGCCAGTGCGTCGATAAACGCTGTCTCTCCGACAGGTTTCATTTGTTCTGGACCGTTTTCGCTGTAGCGGGCCATGCATTCGATGAAAACGGTGCTGACAACATTGTGTCCGGAAGCGTCCTCAGCCAGATCCTCGATCAGGTAACGATTTCCCGGTCGATCCCAAAGATGATGGTGAGCGTCACAGATAGCAAGGTCCGGCTCGATGGGGTCTTCTTTAATCTGCTCTAGCCAGCGGTCGAGGTCACTGCTTATTCCAACCATCATCGTGCCATTCTAGAGGGTCAAACCTTCATGGGCGTGTTGCCCAAAGGGTAATAGGTAGCGGGTATTTGGGTACGACATAATCCTTAAAGGGTTTTCGGTTCATCTGGTACTTAGCCAAGACCCCACGCTTGGTTTACCGGGTCGCTCCGAGCCGGTGAGGATCATGTTCTTGGCCGGGTCATGGTTGATCGCTTCGGTGTGCAAAGATTTGACGATCGTTATCTCGTCGATGATCGAGGCCGTATATGGAAGGAGTTCTGTTACCCAGGCCCCGTTCTGACCGTGCCGATTGAATTGGAACATGGGAGCGACACAGGGAAGACTACGTTGGCCGCTGGTCAATCCGGTGATACGCTGACCCCGTCGAACCGAATCCGGGAGTTCCATTCCGTGAATATCCCGCATGGCAGGTTTGAAATCAAAAGTGTCCATGTGAGACGGACCTCCCCCCATGAAGAGATAAATCACCCGCTTCGCCCGAGGTTGGAACATCGGGCCTTGATTTCGTTTAATGCGTTGAAGAGAACCGAGCAGCGGCGGATTTAGAAGCGTAGAAAATGCAGTGGCTCCCAGTCCCAGTGTAGTCCGGGTTAGAAAACAGCGTCGATTCATTCGGTCGCACTGGGTCATGTGATTATCGCTGTTCATGAGAATTCAATACGAGCATTAACCACGCGTTAGGGTTTCGTCGAGATTCAATAGGAGGCTGGCAATTGCCATCCAGGCAGCGTGCTCGACGGTGTCCAGTCCCGCTGGGTTTTCTGATTCGCCTTGAGAGAGGAACGACTGGGCTCGTTTCGGTTGACTCCTAAAGGAGTTTAATTGCTTGGTGTATACCTCTTGGCAAATCTTGATTTCCTCTGGCAATGCATAATTGAAATCCTAAATTCACCCTGCTCTTGAAGGATTTTCCTCCTTCCAGAATAAGTCTGGCAGCCAGGTGTCGAGACGCTTCTACAAAGGTCAACTCGTTGAGCAAAACCAGAGCTTGTAATGGAGTGTTCGAATTTTGGCGAATGACCAGACACTTTTCGCGGACCGTTGCATCCAGGGCTAGGAAGGCGGGATTTGGGGCCGCTCGCTTCCAGTAAACGTACATTCCCCTTCGGTACAGCTTATCTACGCTATCTTGCTCGTAGTGTAAATTTGCGCCAGCGGAAACTTCCACCCACAAGCCTTTAGGTTGGTAAGGCTTGATGCTCGCTCCACCGATTTTTTTGTTTAACAGACGTCCGGTCGCAAGGGCCAGGTCACGGATGAATTCGGCCTGCAGGCGAAAGCGGGGTCCTCTGGCTAGCCAACGATTCTCCGGGTCAGCGGCTTTGTGGTCCTCACTTATTGCGGATGACTGTTGGTAAGTTGCCGACATGACTATCGTTTTGATCATACCTTTTACGTTCCAACCGCTTTCAATGAAAGTGGTTGCCAGCCAGTCGAGCAGCTCAGGGTGGGATGGATTCGACCCCTGATTTCCAAAATCCATTTCCGAGTCTACCAGGCCGCGCCCAAACAACAGCGCCCAATAGCGATTCACGGCGACGCGTGCCGTGAGTGGATTTCGTTCGTCGGTCATCCACTCGGCCAAGCCGAGCCGATTGCGAGGGGCATCCCGATCCAAAGCATGAAGAAATTCAGGTGTGCCCGGTTCAATTTCTTGAGATTCATCCGGCGAATCATAGAGGCCGCGCTTCAAAATAAAAGTGGGTCGCCGGTCCATGCGCTCCTGCATTATCATAGAGGAGATGCCGGTCGTTATGATTTTCAGTTGCTCGCTCCGGAGTTCGGCGATGCTTTTGCGCAGGGCATTGGATTCTGGCCAGACCCGATCCCGGTAAAACTCTTTTAACCTATTCAGATCGGAATCGGTATAAGTATTCTTCGTAAGTAATTCATGGATACGCTGCGATAGTAACGGTTGATCAAATCCGAATGTGAGGTTGAAACTTCCGTCATCCATAGACCCGATCTTGACAAGCAGGTGGTTTGTGCCCGTCGACAGCGCGAGGCAAACATCGTGTACCGTTTCCTGTTCCCCTCTTTTTTCTAAGACTTTTTGGTCGTTCAGCCATACTTTTGCCCCATCTAGACCAGATAAGCTCAGAGTGAGAGCGGTAGGCATTTCGACTTTAAGCTCCCGGTAATAATAGGCTGATGAAGCCTTATGCATAAGCAATCGCTTAGGTTCGCCATCCCGCCAATCGTAGACAGGCTTCCAGCCGAAAGATGCATGGCGCTCATTAAAATCGGGTGGTCCGGCGGGAATATGGATTTGCTCGTTGTTGAAGACATCATTCAGGGTTCCACCGGAAAAATTTCCGATGCGCTGCCAGCGGCTCGCGACCGGCAATACTGGGAGTTTCGCTATGATCTGATTCAACCAGAGATCGAACTCGTCTTCACCCAGCGTCAATTGAGATAGTTTTTGCGGGTGCTGAGAAATTTGGGTCTCCAATTCATCTACTTTCGCTTTCGATTCATCTGTTTCGATCGGGATCAATGGCGCCTGGTTACCATTGCGTGTCTGCATGCCCGGGTCAGAGGTGTTGTTAAAGAACGCAAAGAGACCATAGTATTCCTCCTGAGAAATCGGATCATACTTGTGATCGTGGCACTGAGCGCATTCAACGCTCAGTGCCTGAAACGCGTTAAAAGTCGTTTTCAATCGGTCGAATGCGTACTGCACTCGCAGTTCTTCCGGGATCGCACCACCCTCGTCGGACGTCACGTTATTCCGATTGAACCCTGTGGCGATGAATTGTTCGCGTGTTGGGTGTGGCAGCAAGTCCCCGGCAAGCTGATCTCTCAGAAACTCATCGAAGGGCATGTTTTGGTTGTAGGCGCGAATCACCCAATCCCTCCATGGCCACATCTGGCGTACACCGTCGGCGTTCAGTCCGCTGGTGTCGGCGTACCTGGCAACATCCATCCACGCGAGGGCCATTCGCTCTCCGTAGTGTTTCGAAGCCAGGAGTCGATCAACCAGCAACCCATACGCATTTGGCCTCGTATCGTCGACGAACGCTTTCACGTCGGATGGCTCCGGAGGGAGGCCTGTTAGATCAAAAGAGAGACGGCGGATCAGAGTCTCTCTGGATGCCCGGGGTGAGGGATGTAGTCCGCGGGCGTCCAATTGGCGCCTGACGAATCGATCAATCGAATGAAAGGACCGATCTTCGGACGATTGCTTTGGAATCTCCGGTTTGCGAGGAGCGACAAACGCCCAGTGCGTCTCATCAGAAGTGAACCTCCCCCGATTTTGTGGACACGAACAGCGCAGTCTGAGAGAGATCATTAGACATGCCAAGAACCCACAGAACCTATGATGAGGAGTTCAAACGTCGAGCCGTTGAACTCTATTTGCACAGTAACAACAGCCTCAAGCAGGTGGCCCGTGAACTGGGGATTTCCGATGGGAGCCTCAGGAAGTGGCGCAAGGATCTCTTCGGGGACCCCTCCGACCAGCAGGGACTTTCCCGCCCCTTGAACGATCCCGAAGAGATGGCCCGCGAGATCCGTCGGCTAAACCGGGAAAACGCTTACCTGCGTCGCCAGCGAGAGATCTTAAAAAAAGCCGCGAGCATACTGGCCGAGGACCCGCAGCTGGGTATGCGCTGATCGATCAAATGCGGGCAATCTATAGAGTGGTTGAACTTTGTCAGGCGCTGGCTGTGAGCAGGAGTGGTTATTACCGATGGCGCAGGGGTAAGGCGGGAGCGCGCCGCCGCCAAAATCGGCTCCTCCTGAGCGAAATCAAACGGATCCATGCCGACCGGCACACCCGCTGTTACGGTAGTCCTCGCATGAGCGTGGAGCTCAACCAGCGGGGTTTTCGCTGCTCGGTTAACCGGGTGGCCCGGCTGATGAAGCAAAATGCTCTAAAAGCCTGTAGGGGTAGCCCCTTCCGGCCCAAGACGACCCGGCAGGATCCCCGCAGCCTCCCAGCGCCCAACCGTCTGGC
This sequence comes from Opitutales bacterium, assembly GCA_965218995.1. Taxonomy (GTDB): domain Bacteria; phylum Verrucomicrobiota; class Verrucomicrobiia; order Opitutales; family UBA2995; genus JAABVD01. Next base: position 157,512 of record CBDCML010000002.1, on the reverse strand, counting down.
CGAGGCTCCGGACCCGACCGGGCCCGGCCAAATCATGGTCAGCGACATCACCTACATCCCCACTCGGCAAGGCTGGTTGTATCTAGCGGTCGTGATGGACCTCTTCGGCCGCGTAATTCAGGGCTACAAGGTGGCCGAGAGCCTGGCCTCCGGTCTGGTCGTTTCAGCCCTTCACCAGACCAGGAATCGAGTGGGAGGTTTTCACAAAGCCCTCTTTCATTCAGATCGTGGCTGCCAGTATACCAGTCACCAAGTGCGGCAGCAATTGAACGACTTTGGTTGGATTCAGAGCATGAGCGCGCTAGGATACTGTTACGACAACGCCGCTTGCGAGAGCTTCTTTGCCTCCCTCAAAAGCGAATGCTTTCCCCAAAACGGCGTGTTCGAATCCAAGCAGCAGGCCCGCCTGGCCATCTTCGATTACCTCGAGACTTTTTATAACAAACGTCGAAGGCACAGCACCCTGGGATACCTTTCACCAGAAGCATTTCTTCAAAAACACTTCCAAAATCAAAACCATAACCTAACATGAACATACGCTACGCTGTTCGTGTCCACAAAATCGGGGGAAGACCAGATTGACACGAAGTTCTCATCTGGTCGGGACGTAGAGGCGTCAACATACTGCTTTATGGTTTCTCGGGTCAGCAGACCTTCATTGACCGCTGTTTCCGTTAAAAGATTGAGTGCGGTTTTATAGCTTTCGACGCCGAGCACCATTCTGAGTCTGGTCTCGTAATGCTCCAAGTCGATTTGTCCACGAATGCCGAGTAGATCCTGCTCATATACGACCTTGACGTCTTCAAACACAGCGACCTGCCTGTTTTTCCGGCGCAGGTGTTCATGAAGGTGATCGAAGAACTGCTGCACGTGGTGAGGAATACAGCAGCGTAGCCGGCGACACATCTCCTCCCGCACCGTAAACGGAAGGTCCAGCTTGTAGTTCTGGGCCAACGCCTTGAGGCAATCCATGGACGTTTCGTGACTCCATGGTTTCAGTTCGAAGGAAGAAAAAATATTGGCCTGAGCGCTGAGACCAGCCTGTTTAAGGATTGGTTCGAGGCCTACACTTCCGGAAATAATCAGGCATATCTTACCACGATGGGTTTGCCCATTCTTTCGCAGCCAGCTTAGAAGCTGGTCTGCCGCTTGCCGCCGCTCACTTGTGATGCGATAATCCTGTCCCTTGAGCAGCCTGTTGACGAGAATCGGCAATTCGTCGATGGCAAGCACTACCGGTTTTTCGCTCTCCGCCAACGCGGCGAAGATCTGGTCGCCGCGTTGAATCCAGTTACCGGCATTGATTCCGGATCGGAGTTTAACTTTGAGGTCAGCGAGCCCTACCTCCTCAATCCAATCGCCCATGCCTTTAAAGGTGTTTGCGAACCCAGACTTTATACGATTCCAGGCAGCTTGTAAGGATCGCGCCTGAATTGCAATTTCGGCGACGGCGTCCGCCGCATTGTCTGCCCCTTCGAGATCGACAAACAGGGTTTCAAACTCACCCTCGTCCCTCAATCGGCGCAAGAGTTCGCGAACCAGGCTCGTCTTGCCCATACGCCGTTGGGCGGTCAGCAGTGTGTGGGTCCCATCCTGGACCCTTTCTCTCAGCGATTCTAGCTCGGCTTCCCGGTCGAAGAATCGATCTCCATCGACCCAATTGGCACCGGCTTTCTTGAGTTTAATTGTATCCATATTCCCCGACTAAACATGCCAACAGTTTTGTTGGCAACAAAATTGTTGGGAAATTTTGTCCGGACAGCCAGCAGGAGAAAAGACGTCAATGCCTCTTTAAGGCGGGTTGCCTGCCTGTGCGTTGCACGCAGACAGGGAAAACCCGCCCTCCGTTAAATTCCAGTTGAAAATTCAATCCATGCTTATCCATGGAATCAATGGTCAATTCTCCATGCCTTTTCATTCCTAATTCTTAATTCCTAATTGGCGCCAACGGCGCCCCTCCACTTTACTCTTTCCACTTGGCGCCAACGGCGCCTATATCGGGGGATAAACCCCCTCCTACAGTTTCTGTATTCAACCTTCAGCCTTCCGTGGAGAACTTGGAACCATCGCTCAGGAAATAGAACTTGCTACTAGTTCTTCGGTTCATGAAAATTTACGTTCATGAGTGTCGAGAAAATCTGTGAGGAAGCAAATAAGCTATCCGTCGCCGAGCGTGGTGAATTGATCTCGCGGCTTATCCTGGAGTTGGGACAACCGGAGCACGATGTCAATGATGAGGAAGTATCCTTGCGTATCGAGGAGACCAGATCCGGTTCCGTTGAGGACATTTCTCAAGATGAGTTGATCTCACGGCTTGAAAAAATGTAGAAGCGGCTTTACGCCCCGATCTTCGGAAGGGCCTCCAAGCAATCGGGGGATAAACCCCCTCCTACAGTTTCTGTATTCAACCTTCAGCCTTCCAAGCAATCGCGGCGTAAAGCCGCTCCTACAACAACGTCGACCTTGAAAAAGTTATTCTGCCAGCGTTAATGGTTCAGGATCTTCCACGAACGCGGCGGGACGATGGTTCTGAGTGAGGTCTTCTTGAAAGGCTTTCACATGGGAGCGAAGTCACTCCGCCATCTCGGGGCGCTCCGCCAGCACATTTTCCTTCTCGCCGATGTCCGATTCCAGATCATACAACGCAGATTTCGGTCCGCCCTTGGCGCCTTTGCCTGACGGCAACGTCAAGTGCAGCTTCCACTTTCCGGACCGGACGGCCTTCAGATCATTATCTCTAAAATAAAAGAATACTTGGTGCGGGCTTTTCGCATTTTGCGTCAGCCCCGGCCAGATGTCCTTGCCGTCAATCACGCGATCACCCGGAACTTCGGCTCCAGCCAGCTTGGCCAAGGTCGGGAGCAGATCCATCGCCGTCATCAACTCGTCGATCTCGACTCCAGCCCGGATTTTCCCCGGCCACCGAATGACTGCAGGCACGCGTAGCCCGCCTTCAAACGTGCTGCCTTTCTTGCCCTGGAGAGGAAAAGCTTTTCCAGCTGCGGGACCATTATCGGTGGTAAAGATGACGATGGTGTTTGAGAGAACTGTAGGAGGGGGTTTATCCCCCGATCTTCCAAATGGCCTCACCGCAATCGGGGGATAAACCCCCTCCTACAGTTGCGAAATAGGTTATCAATAAAACATCCATGCGGACGATTGTTTAAAAATATCCTTGCTGCGCGTTTGGTAACTCCATTACCAAGAGGATCCTCCACTCTAGCTGGATACCTGAGTAGTTACCAAAATTCAAAGAAAACCACATTCAATACATCCAAATATTAGAAGGTATGTTTATTTGCCTCCTTCTTCGTCATTGGTTGGCAAACCCATTTCACGGCTTTCCTTCTCTCGGGCAGGATCAAATCGTTGTATTGGCTCGCTAGTGCGGACCTGTTCCAACCAAAACACTCCATCGTAGGTGTAGCTGTTGCCGCGGGTGGATGCGAAATCGAGATCCCCATCCCTGTCGAGGTCGATAGAAAGGAATTGATCAAACATACCACGAATACGACGAGAGAAATCATGGCGAATCCACTCTCCCGCTGGATCCCCCGGATGTTCGAACCAAGCCAACCTGCCAATTGGATCATTCACCGATTGGTCTTCGCCATCCCTATCTCGTGGTCCTTCACTGTAAGACCCGGTCATAATGTCAGGATTTCCATCCGAATTAATATCGGCCACCACTCGAGCTCACAAGCAGCTACTATATCCGGCCAACCGTCACCATTAAAGTCCGCGATGTCCGTATCTTCCGCTGCCCCTGCTTCCTGCCCCTCGGCAAGGGTAACCAATTCCCACCGATCCGTATCGGCTGAACCGAATGCTATTCGAATATAACCATCGGCGACGCCGTCGTACTCGACATCGGATTCATGGACCGAAACGAAATCAGGGTAACCATCTTTATCAAGATCCCCCATAGTAATGCCATCGCTTCCACTCAGAGGAACTCCGCTTATTTCCAGTCCATCAATGAGGTGTTCCCTCCAGGAGATATATTGTCCATCGGAGGTCCGAGCATCAGTCAGGCGGGAGGCAACTGGCAAATTGTCATCTGCAGCAGAGCTTTCACTCTGCTTGGCGCACGAAATTAGGAGAAGGCAGCCCAAGGCCGCGTTGGCGCTTTTCAAAACATCAATGGCCAGGGCTGTACCCATGCCGCCATTCTGCATACCTACCTCGAATGAAACCGTGCGACAATCCGATTTCGCCAAGATTCAACAAATCGAGAATTTCTTCCCAATCCCAGACTGTATCAAAGTCATGGAAATCCAGGGTCAACTGATCGAACCGGCGGTCCCCTTTTTGCTTCTCTTCTCCATGGCAATCGATGCAGTGGGTTTGAATAAAAGCCATGGGATCAACAGGTGAACTGCCAACCTCAGAAAATACGTTGGTCGAAGAACCTAGAGCTAGAATTGCAACCAAAACGGTGGTGAGAGAATATTATACTGCCCCCGGTTAAGGAAGGGATGGAAATAAGAGAGTAATCAACCAAGGATTTGTCAATGATTAGAATTGGCGCTTCTTTCTTCTTTTTCCCTGAAATGCTTCAAGCTGGGAAGGAGGTCAGCGGCCAGACTGGGTAAGCCGCCGCAGCTTAAAATAACGAACTGAACACTTGGCCCACATGTCTCACAAAATTCGTAGCGAGCGAACCAAGATCGAGTGCTGGTGCGGGCTTCGCGCCGATGAGCACAGAACTCCGCTCGTTATAGACGGCTTTTCCTATGGTGACGATTCCTGGCGTGGATAGAGCACTCAACGAACTAGCTTCGAGGCTGCTCCACGCGGTATCCATCGATAGGCTACAAGGGAATTACGCCAGAAATACTTTTCCGCGTCACTGCGACTCTTGGTTGCGAAGTAATCGTTCACAACTCCACGTACATTCGTGTAAGGAGCGATTCGATCGCTTACGGGCCAGTTGCTGCCGTATACTAGCCGATCAGATCCGAAAAGTTCGTAGAGAGCGTCGAGCCCGGGACGATAGAACTCCGGATCGACAACGACCTCGCCCTTCAAGCGGCGAACCACTTCGGAGACCTTCATATATACATTGGGATGACGCGTCAGTTCCGAAAGGGCGCGCTTCATCTCAGGGACATTCCCGTCCCAATCGCCAAAAGGCAGATGATTAACCACGATGCGCAGCGAGGGGAACTTGCCCGCGATCATCAGAGTTGGGGCGAGTATCCTGGGGCCTCCGAGAATATCCAAGGTTTGGTCGAAATCGGCTAAGCGCTTGATATCAGCCAAAACCGTGTCCTCGCCAAGATGATTATTGATAGTTCCACGAAGGCGGAGCCCGAGAAAGAGTGGATTGGCGGAGAAGCGCTTCAGATTGCCGGCGAACTCCGGCTTTCCTGGCTCAAGGTTTCCAATCAGGCCGACAATGTCGTCGTTGGTCTCGGCCAACTCAAGAATCCAAGCGTTGTCCTCAACCCAGTCACTTGCTTCCACGACAACGGTACCCACTACATTGTGCGGACTCGCTTGGGCGCGAAAATCTTTCGGGTAACGCGGGACATAGAGGAGCGCATTATCCTTGGGTGGCCATGGCACGCCTTCGGGTCTCGTTGGATCGTAGAAGTGCGTGTGCGTATCGATTGCGGGAATCGAAGCGATCTTCTCCGAAGCATAAGCCGAGAAAGTAGGGCCAAGCGCCGTTGCGGCGGCAGTGGATAAAATAAACTCGCGTCGTGTCATCATTAGTAGTCTTCAGCTAATAAAACTATAGTTCTCGTTCTCATAAAAGCCTAGAAGTCCCGTACAGACCCATCTTTCGCTTTCAGACGAGGCTGCATACGACTGCCGTCGAAGGGTATCCTGGCCGCTTCGGCTTCATCGAAACCAACCCCCAGTCCTGTCCCCTTGAGAGGAAGCGCATAACCGTCTAAAACATCCGGATACGGTTTCACCACTTTCGGGTCCGGTTGACGGTTCACCCACGGCCCCTCCATCATCGTAACGTTGGGAATGGCCAAGGCCGCATGCAGCGTAGCAGCAGTTCCCAGCGGTCCCGCATTGTTGTGGGGAATCAGGTTGATGTAGTAGACCTCGGCCATTGCGGCGATTTTCTTCATCTCGCTAATGCCGCCACAATGGTTCACATCCGGTCGAAGGTAGTTGACATACTGATTCTCGATGGTTTCGCGGCAATCCCACTTGCTATGGTAACGCTCGCCTATCGCCAGTGGCTGGTCCGTATGCTCCCGCAACCACTTCAATGCCTCCGGGTTTTCGTGGCGAATGGGATCCTCGATGAAAAAGGGCCGAAACGGCTTGGCCAATTCGAACAGTTTAAGCGCCCATTCGGGGTCGTAGCGGCCGTGAACTTCCAATATCAAATCAACGTCCTCACCTACTGCTTCACGTATCGCTTCCAGGTACTCGATTTGCTGATATACAGCTGTTCTATGGTCATGAAAATCATTGGCATCGTGACTATGAAAAGCGCGAAAACGAATCGCCGTAATACCTCGTGATGCCCTTTCCTTCGCGCTGTTGGCAGCATCCGCCGCGGTCAATCCGGATACATGGCCGTATACCCTTACCGACGTGCGGGCCAAGCCACCGAGTAACTGATAGACCGGCATGCCGGCAATCTTGCCTTTTATATCCCATAAGGCCTGATCAATGCCGGCAATGGCGGTACCCGTGGAAGGCCCCCCACGTTGAAATCTCCTGCGAAAGCAACTTTGCCAGAGGTATTCAATTCGCTGAGGATCCTCTCCAATGACATAGGGATATAAATCCTTGAGCATTCCTTCCACGCTGTAGGGAAGAAAGTGATTCGTCGCGTCCCCGTACCCTACGATTCCCGCATCGGTTTCAATCCGCACGTAAACATCTCGCCCGGTCAATATCGTATCGCATCGGGTAATTTTGATCTTGGGAATCTTACGTTCACTCAGATCGACAGGAATATTCGAATTTCCACTATGGGCAATCGCTGGAGCGGAGCCCAAAGCTATAAATCCTCCAGTTCCAGCAACAGATTTTAAGAGGCTTCTGCGATTCATAAGCTAACAATATTTTGGCTCCAACTTCTAGGGATTGTCTTTCGGCAAAGCAAAGGCGATGTAGGCGTCACCGGATGGAGTGCCATTTGTGGTTCCGTCTCTTTATAGTGTTCTTGGCAAGCTTCCGTCTTCAAGGATTACCATGCTTCACAATGCTACGCACGGCACAGCGGCAGGACAAGTTGCGAGAGGAAGAGTTCCTGGTCGGCGGGCTACTCTTTTGGACGATAGGTCTCCAAGAGGACCTCCATCTCCTGAACGACCTCGGGGTATTCCCTAAAAAGGTTCCTTGTCTGGTTGACGTCAGCTTCGAGGTCGTAGAGCTGGGCTGGAGGCGCATCTTCCTTGAACATTCCGTTTTCAATATCGCTGTTGACGCCTCCCACCAACGCGACCGCAGCAGGACCACCCCAAGCATGTTGGTGAGGCAGCGAACCGGTAAATCCGCCGCTGCCCTGTGCCGGGATATACATCCATTTTCCCTTGCGTATGGATAAATGCCGCTCGCTCCTCGCAGCCAAAAGCAGCTCATTCCGAAGCGGTTCTTCGGGGTCGTCCAGCAAAGCGGGCAATACGTTGACACTGTCCGTTTCCTGCAGAGAGTCCGGATCCTGCCCCGTGAGCGCCATGAAGCTGGCCAACATATCCACATTGCAAATCAGTTGATCGGATTCGCTTCCGGCTTCGATTTTACCCGGCCACTTTGCGATGAAAGGCACCCGGTGCCCGCCTTCCCATACGCCGAATTTAAAGCCCAGCAGATGGCCGTTTATTTTGTGCCCGGCCTTCACTGCATTGCGGCCGCCCAGATTCATCATCCCTCCGTTATCGCTGGTGAAGATGACAAGCGTATTTTCACTCAAGCCCTGCTCCTCCAGGCATTGGGTCACCTCCCCCACCATCCAGTCCAACTCTTGAATGAAGTCTCCATAGAGCTCCGCCTGGCTCGTCCCCTGAAACCGTTTCCCCGGCGTGAAGGGGTGGTGAATATGAGTCGTGGCCAGGTAGAGAAAAAACGGCTTCTGCTTGTTGGCCGTGATCCAGTCCACCGCCTTTCCCGCCAAAACCGTTCCCACCGTATAGTCGTTGTATTGCTTGTGTGCTTCCACCGCCCCTTTAAATCGATTGGAAGTACGTTGAGAGGCCTCAGGCGGGATCGGTGTGATCGGGGTTGCGTTTTCATGCTCCCCTCTGCCGAGATAGACCAGCGGATCTTCAGGATCCCCGCCTACAATGCGATCATTCTCCACATAAACGTAAGGAGGAGCGCTGTTCACCACAGGCAATCCAAAATAGTAATCAAAACCGAGATCCTGCGGACCGGGGCGTAGCGGTACCTGCCAATTGTTTTCCCCCTCGCCAAACCCCAGGTGCCACTTGCCCAGCGCCGCCGTGGCGTAGCCCCTTCTTTTTAAAACGTCGGCAATGGTGAGCTTATCAGTGTCGATAATGAGCCCGGAGGTCACTGGCGAAGGCCCCCACACCCCTTTACCGCCATTCGCCCTCAGGGGATAATCTCCGGTCAACAGGGCATAGCGAGAAGGCGTGCAGACGGCTGAGGCCGTATGCGCATCGGAAAATTTCCTGCCCTCCGCCGCCAGCTTGTCGATATGCGGAGTCTTAACCTTAGTTGCGCCATAACAGCCGACATCTCCATACCCTAAATCATCGGCGAAAATAAGAACCACGTTGGGAGGGTCCGACTCCGTTGCGTCCATTACCGCAATAGATATGCTGGTTGCTAAGAATAGAATGAAGAATTTGCCAATTTTCATAGTGCTGCTGTATTCAAATTCCTATCGATTTAATGCGAGTTCCACCTGAATATCCAGTTTCCGGTCGGCCTTCAGGACAAGCGGACATTGAAATGCCGATCGCATCTCGCTGCCTTTCGCTTCGAGACGCACAGTCCCAGTTCTACCGACATGCTTCACTTGCGCAGACTTGGCCTATTTCTCTCCCCTGCAAACGATATCGAAAATGCACATTTCAGGGCCATGCATGACATGGCCCGGTATTTTACCCTTTCGTCAGGAACCAAACGTAAACAATTTCTTGAAATTACCTGAATTTTGATGGACTCCAACCTACCCAACGTTTGAAGAGGGTTGAGAAGGAAAATGGATTTTCGTAACTGACAGCATGGGCAATGGTTTCGATCTTATGGTCAGTAGTACGTAGTAAGTGTTTGGCTCTTTGTATGCGCAAAAAAGTAAGGTGCTGCATGGGGCTTCTGCCGGTGCTCTGTTTGCAGAGCCTGCGCAGGTGTTCCTCGCTAACGTGGGCGATGTTGGCCAATTCGGTCAAGGTCCACTTTCTGTCCAACCTGGGCTCCACAATTTGCCAAAGTCGCCATAACCGATCATCGTAGTCGTGCGGTTGGGCGAATTGTAACACATAGTGATGAATCAGGTCTATCCAATGATCCAGGCAGCCAGGATTCTTTGCCCCGGAGCATTCAGCATACAGTCCTCGGATCGCTGCCAGCATGGGCGCATGGTCATATCGGCCAAGGACTGGTGAATGCTGTATAACAATGGGCTTGGTTTCTTGAGACTCCAGGTAGCGAACCCAACAAAAGTCCCAAGGTTTCCCTTTGATACATTTAAAGGTGTTCAGGACGAAGGGCGGAAGCAGGCATGCTTCTCCGGCTTTGAGCAACTTCCACGCGCCATCGACCATTACTTTTCCCTCCCCGCTAAGGCAGGCCATCATAAATGAGCCCGATTGGAATCTTCGTTTGATTTCAAAAGGATACCGGGCCCAAAGAATGCCTGCATGCGCGATATGGAGTTGTGAAAGTAAGGGACAAATCGGACTTTTAGACAACCAATCCCGAGGATCCGAGTCATCCGAACGAACGAGGATATACTCCGAGGAACCAAGAATCTGAATATCCCCGGTATCTGGGGAATTTACCAGAGCAGTATTCATTGGGAATCGCCTCGATTTTGTGTATTTCAGATAAAATTCTCTGAAAACCTTGGATATTACTGGTAGATTTTTAAAGTCAATGTGTATAATCGATAGGTTGTTGAGGATTTATGAGAGTTGCCGACCGAAAATCCTCGGTTACTGTTTTAAATGTAATTGAAGGCAATCCAGCTGTAGTAATGCGGCTCCCGGACCATATATTAACTTTTCAGGAGGACTTGGCCCATAACGGCCGACCAGCGGGTTACCAGGAAAACCCAAAACCACTATCGGAATAATGGGGAAGGTGGATTTTCGATAGCCTAATGTTGATGAAATCAAGTTGCCGAACCGATAAAAAAAACTAATGAATTTCATTATGCCAAATCCATGGACAGGAAAAGGAAACCCCTACACAAGAGCCGAGGTGCTGGAACGCCTGCACGACACTCTGGGCAAAGGTGAGCCCATCATCGCAGCGGGAGCCGGTACGGGAATCAGCGCCAAATTCATAGAAAAGGGAGGGGCTGATCTAATCATCATCTACAACTCAGGCCGATTCCGTATGGCAGGGCATGGTTCAACAGCCGGTCTCATGTCGTATGGCGACGCAAACGCCATAGCCATGGAAATTGGCGAGTTTGAGGTGCTTCCGATCGTGGAAGAAATTCCCGTTATATGCGGAGTGCATGCCACCGACCCCCGCCGCCGAATGTGGCACTGGTTGTTGCAGGTTCAGAATATGGGATTTAGCGGAATCAATAACTTCCCTACCCACACCATCGTCGATGGGCACTATCGCCAGACCCTCGAGGAAACGGGAATGAGTGTGCAGAAGGAAATCGATTGCGTAGCTCTGGCCAGAAAGATGGACATGTTTTCCATTGTATACGTGGCAAAACCCGTAGAAGCCAGAGCGATGGCCGAAGCCGGTGCGGATGTGATTATTGCCCACGTAGGATGCACGGTGGGGGGGTCTATCGGTGTGGTCGATGCGGCAATCTCATTGGAGGATGCAGCTGAGGAGACCCAAGCAATCATCAATGCCGGAAAATCAGTCCGTAATGACATCCTCTACCTTAGCCATGGAGGACCTATTCTCAGACCGTCTGATGCCGCCTATATTAATGAAAATACTGACGCTGTAGGTTTTGTGGGGGCATCCAGCCTGGAACGCATTGCCGTCGAAAAATCTATCATGGGCATAACCCGGGAGTTTAAATCCATACCGGTGAAACGTAAGGATGTGATTTCCCACCAATTGTGATTTGCCATGGCCACGGTTGCAATACTCGGAACCCTCGATTCCAAGGCGGAAGAACATGCCTTCGTCGCCGAGCAAATCCGGGAGAGAGGACATGAAGTAGTTTTGATCGATGTCGGAACCGGTGGTGAACCGCAGATCGAGCCCGACTACAGCCGTTACGATGTGGCAGCGGAAAATGGCCTCGACCTGAAACCTCTGTTAGACCGGCACGACCGGGGTGAATGCGTCATAGCCATGTCTGAAGTAGCTCCCGTCTTCCTGGCACGTCTGGCAAAAGAGGAGAATATCGACGGGGTCATTTCCCTGGGCGGTGGTGGTGGCACTGCTATAGGCACTGCTGCTATGAGGGCGCTGCCTATTGGATTTCCCAAGCTGATGGTCTCGACCATGGCGAGTGGCAATATCGCTCACTACGTTGGCACCAAAGACATCGTCATGATGCCCAGCATTGTCGATGTGAACGGATTGAATCGCATTTCCCGCATGGTCTTTACCCGCGCCGCCGGCGCCATATGCGGCATGGTTGAGCAAAATGTGAATGAAAGCGCCGGAAAACCACTTATTGTCGCTAGCATGTTTGGCAATACCACGACCTGTGTAAACATTGCCAAGGAGGTTCTGGAGGAATCCGGGTATGAGGTATTGGTCTTTCACGCGACAGGATCTGGTGGCCAAGCCATGGAAAGTCTAATCGAAAGCGGCATGGTTTCAGGGGTTCTGGATGTCACTACTACGGAATGGGCAGACGAAGTTGTCGGAGGCACGCTCACGGCAGGACCTGATCGCTTGGATGCCATGACAACCGCCAATGTACCTGCCGTGGTCGCGCCTGGCTGCGTAGACATGGTCAACTTCGGCGCGCCCGAGAGCGTTCCGGAACATTTTGAGGGCCGCAACTTTTATCTACACAATCCCCAGGTGACCTTGATGCGTACTAATGCGGATGAATGCGCCAGGATTGGACGAGTTATCGCGAAAAAGGCGAATGCCAATGAGGCGCCGGTAGTTATTTTCAATCCTCTCAAGGCCATTAGTGAAATCAATGCCGAAGGTCAGGCCTTCTACGATCCCGAAGCCGACGATGCTCTCTTTAGCGCTATCCATGAAAACGCAAAAATTGAAGTCATTGACATGGAAGAAACCATTAACAGCCCGGCATTCGCCAGAGCCTGCGCTGAAAGGCTGCTTCAATTGATGGAAAGATCTGACTGACCGTTCTTTGAAACAAATTAAACCCAATCAAAATAATCCATATGGTAAGACACTACGGGGTATTCCAATTCAAACCTGAAGTAACAGAAGCACAGATCGATGAGTGCTTCTCAGCCATGATAGGCATGGTAGGCCAAATCCCAGGTCTTCGGGACTTAGAGCACGGCCCCTATGAAAGTCCGGAAGGCCTCAATGAGGGGTTCACCCACGGTTTCATCATGACCTTCGATTCACCCGAATCGAGGGATGTCTATCTGCCCCACCCTGTTCACGAAAGCGTTAAGGACATTGTCGTGCCACGCCTTGAACGCGTTATCGTTTTCGATTTTGAAGTTCAAAACCCATAACATTATTTTTCACCTGTAGAAGCGATTTCGGTAGGAGCGGGTTTATCCCGCGATTAAATCTCTTTCCAAAACTTCCCATTTTACCCATAGAAAGTATCATGAATATCACCTTAAGAACACTATCCCTAATATATCTTCTTTCACTTCCACTCCAAGCCGGTGAAACCCTTTCCTTGTTCGATGGCAAAACCCTCAAGGGCTGGACAACCGTTAAAAAGGAGGACGCGAAATACTGGTCGGTAATCGATGGTGTTATTACAGGGGGCGATGGGATTCAACAGATTCCTCACAACTCCTTTCTGCGAACCGTCAAGGAGTTTGCCGACTTCGAGTTCCGGTGCTTGTTCAGGTTAACCGGGGATCCAACAACGGGATTGATCAACAGCGGCATTCAGTACCGGTCTGCCGATGACGGAGAGCATATGATCGGCTACCAAGCGGATATCGGCAATAAATACTGGGGCGATATTTATGACGAGAAACGTCGCAAAAGAGCCCTGTTAAAAGGAGACCTTTCCACCCTTTCCAAAATCCTTCAGCCAATGGGTTGGAACAGTTATATTATCCGCTGTATCGGGAATCGTCACGAAACCTATATTAACGGAGTGAAGGTGGCGGACTATGTGGAAGAAGATCCATCCATACCCGCCAAAGGTTATATTGGAATTCAATTACACAGCGGCGGAAACGCCAAAATCGAATTCAGCGACATCACTATAACGGAGTTTTAATTGTGTAAAAATCTAGCCTGTAAGAGCGGCTTTACGCCGCGATTCTGTTCAGCACTTTAATACAATCGCGGCGTAAAGCCGCTCCTACAATTTTACGACACCCTTAGAATGAAACCACTATTCCAAATGGCACTGACCCTTTGCCTGATGGCCGGTGGTATTCAGGCAAAACGCACCCACTCGTATCGAACTGAGGCATGGACCATCCCATGAAAATTTTCCCGTTTCTTCTTATTATCCTTCTGACTTCATCCCTTATCCTTGAGGCAAAGCCGAATATCATCCTGATTTTTACCGACGACCTCGGCTATGGCGACCTCGGTTGTTACGGTTCTGAATTTATTGATACGCCCCGAATCGACAGAATGGCATCCCTGGGTGTCCGCGCTACCCAATTCCGGGTGCCGGCGAATATCTGCACACCCTCCCGTGCGGCTATCTTAACCGGATCGTATCCGCAACGGGCCGGCATTCCCAACGGCATCAGCCCGACCAGGCCCCAACATCGCCACCTCGGCCTACACCCCAACGAAATCACGATTGCCGAGTTGTTGAAACCTGCCGGTTATGCAACCGGCATGATTGGAAAATGGCACCTCGGCTTTGATGAGGTGTTCCATCCGCTCAATCAGGGGTTCGACAGCTACTACGGAATGCCCTCCAACTACAGCCACGACAAACGCTTTTTCGACGACCGTGAAGTTATTGCAGAGGTCACCGACCTTTCCCAACTGGTATCGAACTATACCGAGAAGGCTGTTGAGTTTATTCAACACAATCAGAACAGCCCCTTTTTCCTCTACCTGGCTCACAACTATCCCCATGTGCCCCTGCAACCCAATCCGTTATTCGCAGGAACCTCCCGTGCCGGAGATTATGGGGATATCATCCAAGAACTGGATGCCAGCACGGGTACGATTCTCGATACCCTTGAATCGTTGAAAATCGCTCAAGACACCCTCGTCATTTTTACCAGCGACAATGGTCCTCTACCCAAATACGCCACCGAATATCAATCGGCTGGTCCTTTGCGCGGCAGCAAATACGTGACCTTCGAAGGCGGTCACCGGGTGCCGGCAATCTTTTATTGGCCGGATCACCTGCCAACAAAGGAGGTCTGTGATGTGCCCATCAGCTCGATGGATATTCTGCCAACCATCGCGGAAGTCGTTGGCTTGCCACTTCCCCAGGATCGTGTCCTCGACGGCAAAAACATCTGGCCTATTCTCACCGGCGCCTCCAATGAGCCTCCTAGAGAGATTGAATACTTCTACAACGACAACAACCTGCAAGCCGTGCGCAGGAACCATTGGAAAATGCATCTGCCAAGGACGTCTGAAGATATCCCCTGGTGGCAACGGAATAAAGGATTCACCGAACTGATGGAACCGTTTCTGATGAACCTGAACGAGGACGTTGGTGAATCCACAAACGTGGCTGAATCCAATTCAAAGATTGTCGAGGACCTGTTGGAGGAAGCCGAACAGGCAAGGGCTTCGCTTGGGAATGCAAGATCCAGGGGAAGCGATCAACGGCCCATCGGAGATTCCAGAGAGCTCGTAACCACCTCTCGCCCATCAGCCAATCCTCCCAATTTCATCCTCATTTTCACGGATGACCAAGGCTATCAGGATATCGGTCGTTACGGGTCTCCCGACATCAGGACGCCCAACCTCGATCGCATGGCCGATGAAGGCATCCGGTTTACGGATTTCTATGCCCAAACAGTGTGCGGACCGTCCAGGGCCGCCTTGATGACCGGAAGCTATCCGCTCCGTGTGGCAACCAAAGGCAACCGGGTGGATGTTCACCCCTATTTACATTCCAAGGAAATCACCATCGCTGAAGTATTGAAGCCGACCGGCTATACAACGGCTGCATTCGGCAAATGGGATCTGGCCGGTCATACCCAGGATCCGAAGCGCTATGCAAGAGAACTGATGCCGCTTCACCAGGGATTCGATTACTTCTTCGGTACTCCAAGCAGTAACGATAGCAAAGCAAACCTCATCCGCAACGAAACCATTATCGAAATGGAGGCCGACATGAGTCAGCTAACCCATCGTTACACTGATGAGGCGATCGGATTTATCAAGCGCAGCAAAGACCAGCCCTTCTTTCTCTACCTGGCCCACACCATGCCCCATATTCGGTTGGAACGTTCTGAAAAATTCAAGGGCAAATCAAATGGAGGGATCTACGGTGACGTGATCGAAGAGATCGATTGGAACGTCGGACGCATTTTCCAATCCTTGAAAGATGAGGGTCTTGATGAGTCTACCTATGTTTTTTACATGAGTGACAATGGTCCCTGGTATCTGGGCCGCAGTAAAGGTCACCTCGAAAGAATGGGACCGGATGCTGAAGCCCATGGCGGATCCGCGCTTCCCCTGCGGGGCGCCAAGACATCCACCTGGGAAGGCGGGTTGCGCGTGCCTTGCATCATGAGGGCGCCGGGAAAGATTCCGGCCGGTTCCATATGCAATGAACTTGCCTCGACCATGGATTTGCTTCCAACCATTGCAAAGCTTGCCGGCGGACAACTCCCTCGTGACCGCGTCATTGACGGACACGACATTTCAGATCTTGTCCATGGCATCCCGGGTGCGACCAGCCCGACTAAAGCCTTCTTCTACTACCAACGCACCCAACTCCAAGCGGTTCGTTCCGGAAATTGGAAACTGCACCTCCCAAGATCCTCCGATCAGTTGTGGGGCCATTACAGCAAAGCGGAAGACGATATCGATATCCCTGGACCGATGCTCTTTAATTTGAAAACAGACATCTCTGAATCCAGAGATGTTTCCGCTCAGAATCCGAATGTAGTTAAAGACCTATTGGAATTCGCAGAACATGCCCGCGAGGATATCGGGGACATGGACCGCATAGGTGCAAATGCACGCTTCTTCGACGACAATCCGAAGCGGCCAGATATCACTGATTAATGGAGCGTGGATAAGTGAACCTGGCTTTCCTTGCCACCCTTCAGATAATAGCTACTTGTATATACCAATGAAGAAGTTAAAATTGTTTAAATCAGGAGGCAGTCTTGCGGTGCGGCTGCCAAAATCATGGATACGTGGCGGAGAAGTGGTAACCTTATCAAAACAAGGCGACTCCATTATCATCACCCCTGAAAACAATACACTCCTCAGTCTCATGCATAGATTTGAATGGCACCCCAAGGATTTTAGTGTTAAATAGCCAGAAACGTGCTTTCTCATCAACCATACAATGTTGAAGCCCAACCGTTAATTGCGGGGCTATGGCGCATTTTTGTGGTTCTTTTCTCTAGCGCTTGCCTATTTTCTGTATGCAATAAAGCAAAAGCTGAGCAACACCCCAAGCTGCCCAACATTGTGTTAATCTACGCTGACGATCTTGGTTATGGAGACCTTGGTTGTTACGGCGCTACAAAAATTAAAACCCCAAATATTGATCGGCTGGCTAAAGAAGGCAGGAAATTCACGGACGCACATTCAGCCTCCGCTGTTTGCACTCCCTCACGATATTCTCTACTAACGGGTCAATACGCTTGGCGAAAGGACATATGGGGGCCACTTGGACGGGACAGACCGCTGATCATTGAAACCAAAAGAATGACTCTACAACGGTTGCTAAGCAACGAAGGTTATACTACGGCTTGCATAGGGAAATGGCATTTGGGATTTGGAAAAGATGATTACACGGATTGGAATAAACCCCTTAAACCCGGACCTCTGGAAACAGGCTTCGATTACTATTTTGGCATTCCACTTGTAAACAGTTCACCCCCATATGTATATGTTGAAAATCATCATGTAGTGGGACTTGACCCAGAAGATCCTTTTGTAGAGAGAGTTCCAAGAACAGGCCGCCGCATAGTCTTTGAAAATGCTCCACCTCCTTCACCCGTTCGACCGTTTCCCGAAAAGGGAGCTATAGATATTTGGGCTGGAGCCAAACGAGCCCATAAGCTTTATGATGACGAAATGGTTGGTACAACTCTGGCGAAAAAATCAACCGATTGGATTCGTAAAACGGTCAAACAGAATTCTGAAAGACCTTTTTTTCTATATCTGGCGACAACGAATATTCACCATCCTTTCACGCCACATCAGCGCTTTAAGGACACGAGCGAATGTGGACGTTACGGCGATTTTATTCATGAATTGGACTGGATAGTCGGAGAAGTCATGTCCACTCTAGACAATCTAAATGAGGCCGACAATACCCTTTTGGTTTTCACTTCAGACAACGGTGGAATGTTCAACGGAGGAGGTCGAGAAGCCTGGGATGCAGGTCACTACATGAACGGAACGCTTTTAGGATGGAAGTTCGGTGCCTGGGAAGGGGGACATCGCGTACCACTCATAATTCGTTGGCCGGAACATGTTCCGGCTGGAACGCAAAGTGACCAATTAATCTCAAGTATAGACCTTTTGGCCACAATTGCCTCACTTATAGGAAGGGACCTGGATAACGATTATGGTTCGGATAGTTTCAATATGCTTCCGGCAATTACAGGTACACCTATCGAGCCTATACGTGACCATTTGGTAATTGCTCCTTTTCGTGAAACTCACCTGTCCCTCAGAGAAGGACCTTGGATGTTCATTGGCGATCAGGGATCAGGTGGATTTGGCAAGCCTCGCGAAGGAGGAAAGGCGGGTGGACCGAAAGCACTGGGGGTAGCTAAAAGAAACATCAACAGCGATATTACATTCGACGGAATGGTTAAGGAGGATGCCCCTCTACAGCAGCTTTACAATATGAAAACAGATCGGAATCAAGAGTACAATATTGCTCGTGAGTATCAGGAGATCGCCAAGAAGATGAAACAGCGTCTCGAAGAAATTAAGAAGAGCCCGCGCTCTGCCCCTATAGCACCCTAAATCTCCATAAACCAGATTGCTAATTTATGGAATTTGTAGCGACAGATCAATTCCCCTGTTCCTCAGTATACTTCTTTCTGATTTCAATTCGCCTTTCCCTTAAAAAGTTTGGCAAATTTACGTCACCAGGATATGAAGACAGTGCTTGATCCGACCCAATCAAATTCCAATCGCCAAGCACACTTCGGTATCGTTGCGCCAACTCTTGGGCACATCCGGTAACCTCAATTAGTAAATTTCGCATTTGATAGTTTGATACGCATCCTCTAGTCTTGAGCAATGAAGTTTCGTAAAGGCAAAGAACAAAGTGGATTGTTTGATTTAATCGAGCGGGTGGAAGAGCTTTCCAGTCAGGCTGGCCCGCTGGACAAGCTCAATGAGCAGATCGACTTCGAATTTTTTCGTCCGAGGCTGTTGGAAATCCTGGACTACGGCGATCACGAAAAAGGAGGTCGTCCTCCTTGGGATCCGGTTCTGATGCTCAAGGTCCTCATCATCCAACGCTACCACAATCTGAGTGAAGAAGAGACGGAGTTTCAAATTCTGGACCGCTTTAGTTTTCAACGTTTTTTAGGACTTTCAGTGGGGGATGGGGTGCCTGACAAGAACACTATCTGGGACTTCAAACAACGACTGGGACGGCAAGGGATGAAGTCCTTGTTTGAATTATTCGGTGGTCTATTGGCCGAGAATGGACTGGTGGGCAAAGGCGGCAAGATCGTAGACGCCAGTTTCGTGGACGCCCCCAGACGGCGAGTTGCCGCGGAAAAATTGGAGGAACTTTCCCCGAAAGCCCGTAGCCATGTCGATGGCGATGCCCGCTGGGCCAAGAAAGGCAAGGAGACTCATTTTGGTTACAAGAATCACGCTAAATGCGACGCGGCTTCGAAGTTTGTTGAGACCTTTGCAGTAACCAGCGCCGAGGTCCACGACTCCAATGTCCTGGAGGAACTGCTGGATGACAATGATCAATCCCTGTATGCGGACAGCGCCTACAAAAGCGCGCAAAACGACGAGTTGCTACGCAATCGCAAGATCAAAAACATGATCCATCAAAAAGGGTACCGCAACCATCCTCTGACGCGATTTCAGAAGAAGATCAACCGGCTCAAGAGTACGTTGCGCTGCCGGGTGGAACACATATTCGGGTTCCAGGCCAACAGCCTGGGGGCGGACTGGATTCGCACCATAGGAATTGAAAGAGCCGAGTTTCAGATAGGCCTGTCCAACCTGGTTTATAATTTATGCCGGTTCGGCCAACTGGGGGCAGTGAGGAAATGAGAGGGAAATGATGGCTGAAAAGGCCAAAAAGCTGCAAAATATCCGAATGCATTCACAAAATGAATACGAAATGCTGATACTAGGCAGCAGGGCCATAAGCGCTGTTGAAGCCTTGGGCGAGAGAAATTAGCTTTTAACGCTTTTACCAATCAAAGTTAAAAATTACACGGTTAACGGATCTGCCCTCTTCTAATTCTCTCAATTTCTCAGGATTCTTTTCCACCAAATTGTTCTTTTCAGAAATGTCGTTTCCCAAGTTGTTTATCACCGGATCGTTGAGAATACGATAAGGATCATACTTTGAATTCGCCCAAAAGACTCTATTCACATACTGACGCGGTAAGTGCATCTTCCAATTTCCTTTTCTAACAGCCTCAAGAGTCCGGCCATTGTAATAGGCAAATTCAGATCTAGGACTTACATCAACCTTCCCTTGAAGTAATGGAAGTAAGTTATAACCATCAATTTTACGATCATCCGGAAGTGCAACCCCAACAGCAGCTGCTATCGTTGGGAATATGTCCATTGCACTTACCATTTCATCGCTTCTTTGATTCTGGGGAATTCTCCCAGGCCATCGAATCATCGCAGGAACTCTATGTCCTCCTTCAAGTTTCATGTACTTTGCCCCACTTAAAGGATATGCCGATCCCGCAGGTAACCATGGACCGTTGTCCGAAGCAAAAACAACCAACGTCCTGTCTTTTATCCCCAAATCTTCTATCGAGTCTAACACTTGACCTATATGATGATCCAATTCACGAACCATAGGGGCAAGGGCTTTAGGATTCATCTTACCTTTCAACTCTTCGACGGAAGTCCATTCTTCTTCAGTACAGAACTCCTTATTTGGAGACCATGGTCCATGGACGAGATAATGCGCCAAGTATATAAAAAACGGCTTTTCTTTAGACTGCTGCTCTTGCATGAAGCCAATAGTTGCATCAGTAAGTTTTTGATGCGCTTCATGAAACATGATCTCCCCTTGTGGCTCTTCATTATGATACCAAACCTTGGTCCCTCCGACAGGAAAGTTATGCAACGAGCCCAGGTATTTTTCAAATCCTTGTCTCCGTGGTGCGAACTTTGATCCAGCACCCAAATGCCATTTTCCAAACGCCGCAGTTGCATAGCCTGCCGGTTTCAATAGTTCTGCAATTGTTACTTCACTTAGAGACAACCCGAGGTGCTTGTAATAATCCGGCAGTTCCTTTCTTCCGTTTGACGTTGTAGGCATTCCGCATCTTTGAGGATAACGCCCGGTTAGAACAGCGGCTCTACTGGGAGAGCAAACACTACAAGCAGACAAGTAATTTGAAAATAGAACGCCTTCCTTAGCTAACCGATCTATATTGGGTGTCTTGATTCCAGGATCTAAAGATCCATAACAGCCAAGATCATTGTAGCCCATGTCATCGACATAAATTAGCAACACATTAGGTTTAGATTCCACTTGTGATAGAAGCTCAGAACAAGGAAGGATGAGCAAGATAGCTGTAAGTTCAATAAACTGAAATAATTTCCCCATATAACACTATCCTTTAACCCGGATGTCGCTTTCGCTCGGTAGTGAGACATGCGGGCTAGAACTAGAATCGTCCTTCCACTCCGATCAATATTCTTCTCGCGTGATCTTCGGATCTTACAATGTAACCACCTGGATTTCCATCATTCTGGCCAGCACCGAGCACATTATCACCATTCAGGAAAATTGTCAAATTTTCTGTAACACTATAAGATACTTCAGCATCCACAGTCGTTCGGCTGTCAAAAAACCTCTGCCTGAAATCCAGAGCGTTATAAACTAATAGATACTTGCTTCGATAATTTGTACGAGCCATTGCCTGCCATTTTTTATAATGAAATTGAAGTATTAAATTAGCTGTCTCAGGTATAAATCTGGGTATTGTACTACCGACTCGTTCTTGTCCTGGACCAGAAAATTCACCTTCTGCTTTGTTTTTCGTGTAATTTGCGATTAAACTCATGTTTGAAAGAATCCCAGGAAGAAACTCCAACTGTTGTCGATAACTAGCTTCGAATCCTTCAACCGTACCTTTGCCGCCATTCAAGTCCGTTATCCAATCAAATCCGGCATATTCGCCATCGAAACCATTGTCCGGACCAGTTGGAACAGTAATTGTATCCCGAAAAATAAAATCTTCGAGTTCTTTGCTAAACAATCCAACATAAAACTCGCCTAGAGGTTCAAAATAGTAGCTCATGCTCAAGTCAAAGTTTATTGAATACTGAGGCTTCAGATCGGGATTATTAGAAATAACGGTCAGCGCCTCCTCGTCGACGATCAATCCAGGTGCAAGATTCCTATAGGAAGGTCTACCAATTCCTGTAGTAACACTTGCTCGAAAAGTTAGATTTTCAGAAGAATCATACTTCACATGTAAACTGGGGAATATGTCATCGTAATTCCCGTCAGTTTCACGACGGTTCCCGAAATTGAATGTGGCTCTTTGTGCATCATCTGGAATATCAGCGGCAGTAGCTTGATTAATAGCCTGCACGTAACCAAACCCCTTCGTATTCGTATCTTCATGACGAACTCCAGCGATAACCAGCACTTTGTCTAAAGGCCGAAATTGTGTCATTACATACTCTGCAAAAATATCCTCTTCAATTCCCCAATCGAATCTAAAGGAATCACGGACAGAATTGTATACATTCTTCGTCCAATCCGACGGATTTTGAGCAAGATGTCGAGCGGTCAATTCTGTATCAGCTATTGGAATCCATCTGTTTCCTGAGGGTCCAACCAAATCCAGATCCCAATCAGAGTAGACAAACTGCGCGAACCCACCTGACCCCGTGTAACGGTATAGAACACCATCTCTCAATCGAGTCCGATCATGATCTTGTTGCTTCACACCAAATTTCAGGAAATTTTCTCTGTTGTCTCCAAAAAACCGAGTCACATTGATCTTCGCCTCAGAAATTTCGTCTTTGGAGGGTCGATCGGCCCGATTAAGATTTATCCTGGAGTAATTATCTGGGTCGTATATGTCTGTGCCACCTGTCCACCTGTATTGAGGATAAGATGGATTTGATCGATCTATCGTCCAACCAAAATTGGTTGCATATGCCCGAACTATTCCAGTCCGGCTTTGGTCAACAAGCGTATCGGTATGAGAGGTCGCAAAATCGTAGTCCATATGCCATTTTTCAAAATCATGAACTGCACCAAATGTGAGTAATTCTGTGGTAGCGTCCGTAGGTGTGCCACCGGAAAAACTTTCTGCCTCATTTCTCGTACTCAACTTTGATTCAGTAAAAGTAGGAGTGTAACCGGGAAGGATAGCCCCGTTAGCACCTGTTGCTCTAGCTCCAGGCCCAACTGCTCTTATACGAAATCTCCAGGCCTCCTCCCTATGTCTTGGGCCGGCAGCAGAATCTGCGTCATCATACCTCAAATTGAGTTTAAACCGAGTATTATCACTGAGTTTATAATCGATTCTTGCAGACCAGGTTCGTTGTTCTCTCCTCGCTATATCATCGATTTCAAAAATCCCACTCGCATATCGAACATCAGGAAAAGGCTCGGTACCAAAATTTGCATTTCCCTGGAACAGAAGAGTATTTCTAAAAAACGGCTCCTCTCTCGCTGTATCGCTGAAATTCAACTGTAGGCCGATATTGTCGTCCTTTCCTAACTTATCTGTATATTGGAGATTAAACGCAGGAGTCCACTGTGTATCTCGCAGACCAAGCGTTTCACGGATGCCCACCGATCCTTTGTATCTGAACTTTGGATACCCTTTAGCATAATCGAGAGCATTCTTTGGAACAATATTAACCATACCACCTATTGAATCAGCATCCAGGTCAGGCGTTAATGCTTTGATAACCTCCACGCGTTCCGCATCCTCACCGTTAACAGAAGTAAAAATAAATTGTCTATTATCTCCACCAGACTGAAACGTGCTGGTCGAAACTTTATTTCCATCAAAGGAGACAGAATTCAACGAGGGGTCTATGCCTCTAATTGAAACAGTGCCTACCTGCCCCGCATATATGGTTCCAGCTACCCCTGGTATTTGGGATAGCAAATATCCAAGATTTCCATCAGAAATATGTCCATATGCTTCAGTAGCCACAACGCTTTTTAAATTAGAAGAATATCGCTGTTCAGCCTGAGCAACCGCATCGCTATCTAATGGGCTCGCAACAGTATACTTCTCCAAATCGACTATCACAGATGACATGCCTATATCCGTCCTGGTCAATTGTCCTGATTCAACACTTACACTCACGGTTTCATCAGTCAATCCAGGGTAGGTTGTTCTAAGTTCATAGTTCCCAGGTGCGATTGAGTAAAATACAAATTCACCATTCTCATCTGTAAATGTGTATCGATCCAATGAATCTATTGAAATTAGTACATTCTTTAGCGTTCTCTCTGAAACGGTATTTATAACATTACCTCTAATGGTACCTGTCACCTCTTCTTGAGCCCTAATTCCAGCACTTTGAAATACCAAAAATAAAGCCATGAAGGCCCTTATTATGGGAACTATCTTAATGGCGTACTTGTATTTGAATAGCACTGGGTTTTTCATAGGAATGTGTTACGTTTAATTAATGTTGAGATTTAGTTTAAACGACTTACATTTTACTTGCAATGTTCGTTTCCCCACATTCGCATATCGATAATCCACATTCTCAATAAAGCAAATTCTTATCAGTAACTGGGATTCCTATCCCCACTCGAATGATTACCCTTCCTCAAAATAGGCTTGAAGGGCATGCCAGGATCGAAAGAATCTAAGCTCCTACCTCGAGCAATTACCCGTTTGAAGATAAATACCCAAAAGCGCCTTTCCATCTTTCGATGGTGCATCACCCCTGTGATCAGCGTGGTGGCTGTATGCTTTTTTTCATTTCATGCCAACGCTTTCGATGAGAACGCTTTCAAGGAGCTCATTCAACCGGTTTTTAAAGAAAGTTGCGTAAAATGTCACGGCGCGAAGAAAAAGATCAAAGGCGACGTGAACTTGGTGAAGTTGGATTCAGCTGAAACACTGGCCGGGAATCCGGAACTCCTCCAGGATATGATCGATGTGCTCGACTTTGAGGAAATGCCTCCGGAAGAGGAAGAGCCGCTGGAATCAGCGACCCGGACCCGTCTTCTGCAATCCCTCAAACATCTCATGAAAGACGCCGTCGCCCCGCAGCAGGAATTTCCTCCGATCCCCATCCGGCGCATGAATCGCTTTCAATATAACAATGCGGTACAGGATCTGTTCGATCTCAAGGTCGACGTGTTTGCCTTACCGGAACGCATGCTACGCGAGCATGGCGATTACTTCCGCCCGGAAACCGGATCCATGCCTGACAGTCTGCAGGCGGGAAGTCGACCGCTTGGAAAATCCCAGCTCATTGATAAACGATTGGGCGGCGTCGCACCCTTCCCTCAAGACCTGCGGGCGGAGCACGGCTTCGACAACCGTGCCGATCACCTGACCCTTTCTCCGCTCCTGCTGGAATCTTTTTTAAGGCTCAGCCGTTCCATTGTAGAAAGCCACGACTTTAACGAGGCAAACGTCGGTATTTGGAACGATTTCTTTGCGGGGCCCCGTTGCGTGGAAAAGACAGAACACGCAATCAGAGAACGACTTCGCCTGTTTTTAACCCGGGCCTTTCGAAAGCATGCGGAGGATCTGATCGTAGATCGATACACCCATTTTGCCCTAAGACAAATCAAAGCGGGGCATTCATTTACCGAGGCGATGAAACAGGCGGCATCCGCAGTCTTGGCCTCTCCTCGCTTTCTTTATCTCTATGATCGAGCGACTACTAACTCCTCGTCTGACCAAGTCGATGACTTTGAGCTGGCTTCACGATTGTCGTTTTTCCTCTGGGGCAGCATTCCCGATCAGGAGCTGCTCGACTTGGCAGCCGTCGACAGGCTCACTGAAAAAAACGTATTGAGCGAACAAGTCGACCGCATGCTCGCCCATAAAAAGCTGAAGCGATTTTGCGACAGTTTCCCGTCCCAATGGCTGCAGCTCGAGCGCATCATTTCATCGGTCCCGGATCCGGATCTGTATCCGGATTTCTATTTCGCAAAATTTCGGGCCAGCATGCATATGATGATGGAGCCCTTGTTGCTCTTCGAAACGATCCTGGTCGAAAACCGGTCCATTCTGGAATTAATCGATTCGAGTTTCAGTTACCGGAGCGACTTGCTCGACTCCTGGTATGTCGATGGCACGCGGCCGGAAAGAGTTCCTCCAACCGCCGTACCCTTCAAGCGGGTACCCTTGATGGATCGCCGAGAAGGTGGCGTGATCACTACGACGGCAGTCATGACGATGACCTCCAATCCCACCCGCACTCAACCCATAACACGCGGAGCCTGGATCGCTTCGGTGCTATTTAACGACCCTCCCGAACCGCCGCCGGCCGAAGTTCCGACCTTGGAAGAAACAACCCGCAAACCGAACATGGAGCATCTGACCTTGCGCGAGCAATTTGCGGTTCATCGCGAACGAGAAGATTGTGCCGGTTGTCACAAGCGCATTGATCCCCTGGGCTTCGCCCTCGAAAATTACGGTCCAACGGGGGTATGGCGCGACCATTACGAAAACGGGAGGACCGTAGATTCGGAAGGCTTGCTATTTAATAAACACGCTTTCTCGACCATCACCGAATTCAAGGACGCTATTCTAGCCGAAAAAGATCGTTTCGCCGAGGCCTTTGCCGCCCATTTGCTGTCATTTTCACTTGGTCGCGAAACCGGGCTGGCAGATGCGCCCTCTCTCACCAATATTGTAAACGCAGCCCAAGCGGACAACTATAAGATTCAAACCCTCATAAAACAGGTTGTTCTCAGTGACCCGTTTCATCATAAATAGACCCTTCCGACTTCAAACCACTTTTTGCATCGCAGTATTTCCACCAAAATTCATGCCCCATGAAACCTATTTCCAGACGCTCATTTTTACGCGGCGCAGGCGGCGCTCTCCTGACGCTGCCCTGGATGGAAAGTATCTCGCTGGCAGCGAAGCGACCCATGCCTGCCCAGCGTATGGCCTTCTTTTATGTCCCGATCGGAGTCGTGCGCCGGGGATTCTTTCCGGGCGAGGAGACAGCGGTCCTACCCAAAGGCAATAATTTTGCGGTAGCGGACATATCCTGGGTAGGTAGCAAAGTTGGCTTTCAACCCATAAAATGGACACCCACCCTGGAGCCATTAAAAACGGTTCAAGACAAAGTAACCTTGATTACCGGCATGGACCGGACGTTCCAAATCGGCACCGATGTCCATGCCCAATGCGCTTCCTGTTTCTTGAGCAGCGCGGAACCCTGGTCGATTACAGAATCAGCCTGGCCACTCGACCGGACGCTCGATCAGATGGTCGGTGATCAGCTCGGAAAGAACACCCCCTTTCGAACCCTTGAGCTCAGTTGCAATAGCCATAAAGACAACCTCGAGTCCATTTACTTCGACAATATCTCCTGGTATGGAACCGGGCACGTCGCTCCCTCGATTCGCGATCCCAGAAAGGTTTACCACAGGCTGTTTGCCACTCAGGAAATCCAGCGCTTTCGCAATATCACCGACCTGGTCCTGGAAGATGCCCGGACTCTGAAGCTGGAGCTCGGTTACAACGATCGCCAGAAATTCGGCGAGTATTTTGACTCAATACGAACCATTGAAATCCAGATGGATCGCCTGGAGCAGATGAAGGGGGAGCTAAAAAAAGTAAGCATGGAGGAACCGGCGGCGGCTTACCTGCCTCGTGGAGAATACATACGCCTGATGGGAGACTTAATGGTGGTGGCTCTACAGACCGGATTGACCCATGTCGCCACGTTGATGGTCGGCCCGGAGCGTTGGAATACCCCTTGGACCTTCGAAGGACTATTCGACAAACCCATGAGCCATCACCTGATGTCCCACCAACAACGCGTTTACATGGAGCAACTCATGCAGGTGGACCGCTTTCATATGGAACAGTTTGCCTACCTGGTTGAAAAAATGGATACGATCCGGGAAGCAGACGGAAGCAGCTTGTTGGACAATACGATGTTCACCTACGGCTCGGGATTGGGGGACGGATCCACCCACCAGTACAACGACCTCCCCATTGTCGTCGCCGGAAACGCCCAAGGTAAATTCAGAACCGGTGAACATTTGCATTGCCCGGACGGCACGCCCCTCGCCAACCTGTGGCTGACCCAGGCACAGGCCATGGGCTTAAACCTGGACAAATTCGCCGACAGCACAGGAACACTGAAACCCTTGCTTGGTTAAGGCATCCCAATCACATTCAAGATCAAGATGATTAACTTCGTGCCTTTGCCCGTTTTCTTCCATTCCTAATTGGCGCCGGAGGTGCCTTCAGCCTTTCCTTTTGCTCATTCCCGCCGGCGCTTCTTCCGCGTAGCCTGTATCTCAGATTCAATGGCTTTCGTTGACAAAGTGGACACCCCAGTATTTTGCGCCTTTCTGCGCATATTGGAAACGGCGCTACGCGCCCGGGCACGTAACTGTTCCTGGAGGTCGTTTAACAGCGTTTCGTCACTGGTGGGAATCAGGATGCCCTTGGGAAAACCATTCCGGGTGATCACCAGCGGTCCTTCCTTGTCTAGCTGTTTCCAAACCGAACTGCCAGACCCTATTGCCTACTCCTTGAAGAGTATGCAGTGAACGCTGGGGAGCTTGACCAGGTTTTTTGTGGAGAGGGTGAGTTCGTCGGTTTTTTGATGAATGGAGAAAATGGTTACCATGTTGGAAAACATAGTTGCTTACGTCGTTTGCTCCGTCCCTTCGATCATCGAGGACGCACGCGCAGCGCGACTTCTTTTATTTGGGCTATGCGGGAGTCAAAAGAAGGGTGAGTTGAGAAAAATTCGGGGATATCCGATTCCCCCAATCTCTTCAGCCGCTCAAACATGCGAAGGGATCCCTTCGGATCACAGCCGGCTGCCATAGCGACCCTTATGCCGAAGTCGTCCGCCTCGTGTTCGTTGTCGCGCGAATACTGCGTTTTAAGGAATTTCAGTGTAGCCTGCTTGGCGGCAGCCCGAAGGAGGCCACCGGCCCGAAGCCAATTGCTGATCACTTGAATGGAATGCTCGGCTACCATGCGGTTAAACGCATGCCCTTTCACAACGTGGCCCATTTCATGAGCGATAATAAAGGCGAGCTCGTCTTCTTTGCGCTCACAATGATTCACGATGGCATCCGTTAGAAAAATAAATCCGC
The DNA here is from genome assembly GCA_965218995.1 of Opitutales bacterium. Taxonomy (GTDB): domain Bacteria; phylum Verrucomicrobiota; class Verrucomicrobiia; order Opitutales; family UBA2995; genus JAABVD01. The sequence continues at coordinate 128,630 of CBDCML010000002.1, read as the reverse complement.
CCGGCAGCACAAAGGCATTCACCTCGCTCGATCTTAGGATCGCGCAGGTAAAGCGGTGAGGCGTATTGATCCATGCCGCCAAGCGCTTATAGAGCACCTCTATAAATTCGATTTCAACCACTTCACTTTCGGCTGTGATTTCTTCGGCCATCTGATGCCCCAGCTTATATTCCGAGGCGATTCCCTCTGCTTCGGTTCCGAGTAAGGAATCATAGAGCCAGCGGGACTTATTATAAGTCTCCCCTGCCTTTTTTCCAAGCCGCTCAAAAAATGCGTCCATCATTGTATATCATAACTAGCAACAAAGACCAGAAATGTCAAAAGGAAGCAGAAGAGGTCAGGTCTCGACTATTAACTGTGATGCTCCTGTGACCCTGACCTCATAAAGCTGGCAGGCCCTATGGGCCTACTCCTTAAGCGTCTTATACCCTGCGGAGATTGACCAGCTTCCGCGGATGGGTTCGCAGCGTGATCGGTGCAAATTTTTCCTCAACCTGATCAACGGTAGAACTCCTGATTCGGATCGAGGCCGCGCGCACCGTAGACCACAGGAGGAGCACCTACTTCGAGCGCCCCTAAATCCGGCGCTTGTCCATTGAAGTTATCATTCACGTTGGGAATAACCACCCCAGCATCTACCGCTTTCCCGTCAGGGTTGAGTTTAAAATTAAGATCTACTGCGTGATAGACGGGACTGGGCAAACCCCTTTCCAATGCGTGGATCGGTTTCCGGAGATCCTCAAAAACATCATAATCTACGGTTATACCATGTTCTTCGAGACCGCTCGCTTTGCTGAAACTCTCTAATGTCCTGAATTCTGCTTCCTTCCCTTCAGGTGTTAACCATCTGAATTGATTTTCAGGACTATCCGGACCTCGATTGGGCCGGTACCCGTTATAGTCAGCTACCGAATACGGAGTGGTGAAGTGTAAGGAAGAAACGACGGTTGGTCCATCCGTCCCAAGTATCAAATTATTACGGAAGTTCGAGTTTGGGTATCTGGCACCCGCATTATTTTCCGTAATAAAAGTGTTGTGATAAGCTGTCAGACCCGGCACTCCCCCGTGAATCTTTAGCGCCCCTCCCAGGGGTACATTGTAGAGAACATTTCTAATATAGTAGGCAGGGCCTCCAAATACAGGTTGAGCGCTTATTCCGTTCTCGGCAGCATTTACACCTCTATTGCGCATGATGCGAATATTGTGCACACCGCCGTCCGCTTCAACAAAATCATCGACCTGGAGGTGCAGGTCATTGTTGTAGATGTCGATCGACACCGCTTTTAATTCCTGTTCTTCCTCCGGTGTGCCGTAGGTTGATATGCCAATAGAATCGTGGAAGTAGGCAATGGAATTATGGGCAATTACGTGGCCGGAGCCATACACTTTGATGCCGTAGTAAGAATCCAATAAATGCGTTCCATAAGGAATAAAACCTTCCCGGTGAGCAGCCCAACCGAACAATCTATAACGATCATCGCGACCAATGATGACGTTGTCTTGAATGAGAAAGTTCTTTGAACCGGCATATTCTGTCCGAAGGCCCTCACCAACATTCTCAAAACGACAATTCCGAACAGTTAAATTGCTGGCTCCCGCCAAGTGTTTCCGGCCAGCTTCGAAAACCCGATCGACATTTCTGAAGGTAAGCCCCTGAAAAATGTGATGATCGGTGGCCATGACATTGAAAAGATTGGCGGCTCCCTGCCCATCAAAGATAACTTCGCCATCTCCGGCTGCTTCGATTACGATGGGGCGCTCCGCAGTGCCTATTGCCGTGAACCAATAAGTTCCATCGAAGGGTATATTGTGCCAATCAGGATAGTTGAGAAGCACTCCCTGATAGAGTCCTCCATGAATTTTGATAATATCTCCCGGCTGTACTTTGTCTTCACCCACAACATACCAATCTCCCTTTGTGTTTTCCGATCCGTGATAGGCTGAAACCAGACCCGGGTAATTCGGTTCTTCTTTCTCTCCCGTATAATATTGGGAATATACGTGCCTTACCCTTCCTCCACGGAAAGCCTTGGGCTCAGCACGCGTGGATACTTCGACAACTTTTTCGGCTTCCCCTTCGACCCCGTCAGGATCTTGCATTGTAAAGCGGGCCTCGTACTGGGTGCCGATATTTAGATCCAAAATACTTCCTGCAAACATATGAGGCGTCGTGTAATCAATTCCCGCTCTTCCAATATGTTCATCCCCAATTCTGAGGAGTGGCATTCCCATTTTCCATTCGCTGCCCGACCCGGCGGTTCGATACTCAACCTTTACCGTGGAATTCCGGTTATCATCACCATCGATATACCATTCGAACCCCAAGTTTTGAAGTGTGGGTGGTTCAATAATAAACTCTCCCGGTTGAACCCTGTTCTGGGCTTGTGAAAGGTGTGGGAGAAAAATGGATACGATGAAAAGTCCCGCGATCAGGTTTTTCAACACGCTTCCTTTAAGTCGAGAAGTTATTCTTACTTCTTCCTTTTGAAAATAATACTTCTGCATTCTATTTCATACGTTCATGATTTTGTTTAAATTATTTCTCCTCTTTTTTTAACAAGCTTCCATGCTCATGAAGGGATCGGATCCGGGGTGCCAGCACGGCTTGTGATTAGGATCCGAGTGCTGCGATGCCGTTAGCAGTAATTCCTGACGATTTGAGGAATCATCGAAGAGAGAGGAGGACCTACACTCTTTCCAGCCGTTTTGAGTTCTAACACTTGATTCTCTCTCAATCATTCCTTGAATCGTGCCTTTGACCCATTGCGGAGGAAGGCACGATTCTTTTTTGTGGTTGGCCATAATTTAAGGCAAACCTAAAAATCAAACTGCAGGAGGGGCTTTACGCCCCGATAAAGGCGCCGTTGGCGCCAAGTGGAAAGTGGAGGGGCGCCGTTGGCGCCAATTAGGAATTAAGAATTAGGAATTAGGAATGAAAAGGCATGGAGAATTAACCACGTATTTCGCGGATAGGCATGGATTGAATTTTCAACTGGAATTTAACGGAGGGCGGGTTTTCCCTGTCTGCGTGCAACGCACAGGCAGGCAACCCGCCTTATATAGGCATTGACGTATTCTTTGCCCCAGTTGGCTATCCAGAGAAATTTTCCCAACAGATTTGTTGCCAACAAATCTGTTGGCCTGCTGCGCCAGGAATTCTGGCATTCACAATTGGGAAAAAATTGGTTGGCCCCAAGGGCTACCATGCTTCGCAATACTACGCACGGCACAGCGTCAGGACATGTTTGCCTACAGCAACAGGTTTCTGGATGCTGGCAGCTCGAAAGTGGCTTCTTTATTCAGCCTTCTTCCTTCTTCCTTCTTCCTTTAAATTTGGCCCCTCCTACAGTTCTCTAAATTACCATCCCATGAAAATTCTCACGATTCTTCCATTCATCCTTCTGCCTTTATCCTTCATCCTTGATGCGGCGCCTCCCAACTTCATCCTGATCTTCACCGACGACCAGGGATACCAGGACCTGGGCTGTTTCGGTTCCGAAAAGATCAAGACCCCCCACCTGGACCGGATGGCGGAAGAAGGATTGATCCTTACCAGCTTTTACGCCCAACCGGTTTGCGGCGTTTCACGCGGCGCATTGATGACCGGTTCCTATCCCATCCGCATTGCCGAGCCCAAAAATGTCAAGGAACTCCACACCGTTCCTCATCCCAAGGAAATTACCATGGCGGAAACCCTCAAGGAGGCCGGTTATGCCACAGCGCTTATCGGCAAATGGCATTTGGCGGGCAATCCGAGCGGCCCGAACAACGCCTATGATTCCGAGCTCATGCCGAATGCGCAGGGATTTGATTACTTCTACGGCACGCCCCGCTTCAACGGATTTACCGTCTACGTAGATGACACCGATATGCGGAGCAGGATCATGCGTAATCAGGAGGTAGTGGTTGAAGCCGTCGAAAGCTGGGACCACATCACTCAAGACTACACCAAGGAGGCGATCCAATGGATAGAACAAAACCAGGACCGACCCTTCTTTCTCTACTTGTCCCACAATCTGCCCCACGTTCCGGTGGGCGCCTCAGAAGACTTCAAAGGGAAATCGGAGTACGGTCCCTATGGCGATACCATCGAGGAGATCGACTGGTCCAGCGGCCGGATTCTGGCCAAGCTGAAAGAACTGGGACTCGATGAGAACACTCTGGTAATGTTTACCTCGGACAACGGCCCCTGGACCGAGCCCACCCATGCGCCACGAGGGGCAAGAAACGACGGAGAACCCTTTATACCGCTCGACCATTCGGGTAGCGCTCTTCCATTTCGCGGCTTCAAAATGACGGCTTGGGAGGGGGGCTCGCGCGTCCCCTTCATCGCCCGCTGGCCCGGCAGGATTCCGGCCGGATCAAAATCTGACCGGATACTATCCACCATGGACCTCTTGCCCACCTTCGCAAACCTGGCAGGCGCCCCATTGCCAAAGTGGGAGATCGATGGCAGCGACGCCACCGACTTCCTCCTTGGGAAAACCGACACCAGCCCGAGAGAGGATTATTTCTATTATTCGGGATGCCTGTTAACCGGAGTCCGTTCCGGAAAGTGGAAACTGGTCCTACCCCGGCCGGCCAATCCCGATGGCACGGGATGGTGGGGCCGCTTGTTGGAAGAAATTCCCGAGGTCCAATTATTTGATCTGGAACTCGATCAAGCCGAGCAAAGCAACCTGGCTAATGTGCATCCTGAAATCGTTCGATCGTTGATGAAACGGATCGATTGGGCCCGTATGGAACTGGGCGACATCGATCGCGTTGGCAAGGGAGCCCGATTCTTCGACGAGGGAGAACGTCAGCTCGAATTCCCGCTTGCTTCCAAATAAGAGCAAAAGGGGTCAAACGTAGAATATGGAATAATACCATTGTCAACTTCCCCGTTGCTGGGTCACGCTCACCTCTATGCCAAGAAAACAGCGGGTTGAATTTCCCGGAGCCGTTTATCATGTCATCAGCCGGGGAAATTACAAAAAGAATCTCTTTTCTGATTTCAAAACAACCCAGGCTTTTGAAAAGACCATTTTGGAAGTTGCCGAACGGTGTGAGTGGAATTTATACGCCTATGTGATCATGAGCAATCACTACCATTTGGCTATGGAAACTCCCCACCCAAACCTGGTAGCGGGCATGCAGTGGTTGCAGAGCACCTTTGCCACTCGGTTTAACCGCTTTCATGGAGAACGCGGACATGTGTTCCAGGGGCGGTATAAATCCTTGGTCGTAGAACCGGAGAGTTCTTTATTGGGATTATTAGACTATATTCACCTTAATCCGGTAAGGGCGGGACTTTGCCAGATAGAACATCTAAAGCACTATACGTTTAGCACCTACTCGAAATTCTGGCGGCGCAAGGTTCGCAAACCATTGAATCGCAAGGTACTATTGTCACTGCTGGGCTTGAAAGACAGCATCGGGGGAATGCGGAGCTACCAAAAGCACCTGGAATTGTCCGAAGAAAGCGATCCACGAAATAGAGACAAACTTTACCGCAACTATTGTCGCGGCTGGTTTATCGGGAGCAAAAAAGCCAAACAGGAATTGGCCGAAGATCTCAACCGGCAACATCCCGGTATTGATTGGGAAGGCCAGGATTTGGCAGAACTTAATGAAAGGAAATGGGACAGCTTTGTTCGTGAACAACTAAAAAAACTGGGCAAAACAAATGAAGACATTGAAGTTGATCCGAAGGGATCGCCCTGGAAAATGGAGGTGGCACGACAAACCCGAAAACATACGAGTTGTAAAAACCCATGGCTGGCAAAAAGGCTCAACATGGGCCATCCCAGCCGAATCACCATGGGTATGAACCGGAGACATCGGTAACAGATAGACCGGAGACATAGGTTACAGTCAAACTGGGCATTATGCCCTGGAAAACTGTAGACCTAATGGACCAAAAACTAAGATTCGTGCACTTGGCCAAGAGTGGACGATTTACGATATCAGAGCTGTGTCATGACTTCGGAATCAGCCGCAAGACTGGCCACAAGTACCTGCGACGATACGAGCAACATGGAGCCTCCGGCTTGCATGAGAAAAGCCGGTGCCCACAGCGTTATGCCAACCTGACCGATGCGGTGGTTGAAAAGCTCATCTTGCAGGACCGCCGCAAGCACCCGACCTGGGGACCGAAAAAGCTCAGGGATTTGCTTTTGAAGAAGCATGGCATCGGGAGGCCTCCCTCGTGCAGTACGATTGGAGCAATACTGAAGCGCAACGGCATGATCAAGCCCCGCCGGCGGAGACCTGGAGCCTATCTGGTTCAACCTTGCGAGTTGACCCAGGCCGAGTATCCCAACCATGTCTGGACGATCGATTTCAAGGGCTGGTTCAAGCTGGCAGACGGCACCCGTTGTGACCCCTTGACACTGAAAGATCTCAATAGCCACTACATACTGGGTTGCCGGGCCATGCCCAATCAACAATTCGCTACCACCTACCGTGGATTCAAGCGTATGGCCCGTCTTTACGGGCTTCCCGGCATCATCCGGGTCGATCATGGCACTCCATTTTCGGCTAATGGGCTAGGGCGCCTCTCCCGGCTGAGTGTCTGGTGGATTGAGCAGGGGATCGCCGTTGAGTTTACCCGTCCTGGGCATCCCCAGGACAACGGTTCTCACGAACGCATGCATCGGGATCTGAAAGCGGAAGCCACCCAGCCGCCTTCGGCCAACCTGCTTGCCCAACAACGACGGTTCCAACGCTGGGCACACACCTACAATCACGAAAGGCCTCACGAAGCTCTCGGCATGCAAAGACCGGCCGAAGTGTACCAACCCTCATCAAAACGCATGGGCGAAAACGTCAAAATCCGTTACCCCAAAAACTACCTCGTCAAGACGATATCGACCAGAGGCTTTCTATCTTTTGAGGGGAAGAGCTATCATGTGGGAGAACACTTTGCCGGTTGCCGGATGGGACTGTTTGAAGACGACCAAGGCACGGTCCAATTGCATTACGCTAATCTGTATCTGGGAAACCTGAGGTTCGACTCGCAGAGGCGCTTCCGGCCTACGGCCTACATCGCCCCTGCGAATCGGAAATCCTCGACACACCGAACCCTAAATGAAAGTAATAAAGTGTAACCGATGTGCCCGGATTATTTGTAACCTATGTCTCTGTCGTACCATGGCCATGAGGCCAGATACCCAAAGGGGTCAAACGTAGAAAATAGAATTTCCCTTCCTCTGTGGTTAATTTCCCCCAGTATCCGGCGCCCAAACCGCAAACAACCAGGGCTATCTCAACCAAATCACCATGGTAATGAGAAAGGGAAATTCTATTTTCTACGTTTGACCCCTTCATTCCCCTCATCTGGCCCGAGGTCCCCTTCGCCTACTACCCGGCCCCCGAACCTTCGGATAGAGAAATTGAACTCTGGTATCTCCGTCTGGCCGGTCCCTTGACCGCCCCACTGATTCGACAAATGAGATTGGTCGGACCGCGCTACCAGAGAAAAGCCATTAAACCCGAGGTCCTGACAGGAAACCTTTAACAAAAGCCCCATCGAAGTACTGATCGAACTACGCATCTCCCGCGCCTGCGACCTGCTGACCAACACCGGTCGCTCCATTCAGGAAATCGCCAACACCTGCGGCTATCGGGACCCCCTCTACTTCACCAGACAGTTCACAACGATAAAGGGCGTTTCACCGGGCCAATTCAGAAAAACCGCCGCTCCTTCTTGAAACAGATACCGAAACGATAGAAATGCCTGGCGCCCCTTAAGGAAGATTACAAAGATTTCAGGATGCTTTCAATCGTTTCAAGAAGCGCTGGAATATCAGTCTGCACTGCATCCCATAATATTTGATAATCCAAATTATTATATCCATGGATCAGGTGATCGCGTGTTCCAGCAATTTCCTTCCATGGAACCTCAGAGTGGTCTTCCCGCAAATTCTTTGGTAAACGTTTCACGGCCTCCCCAAGTATTTCAATGAATCGCTCCAGAGCAGCCGTCGCTTTCCAATCCGACACCAGCGAATCTAATGAATTATGCTCAGCGCAAATTTCCTGGGCACGCTGAGCGGCTTCTCTGATCTGCAATAGAGTTACCTTTGGATCACGCTTGCTCATAGATTTCAACAGCCTCCGCTCGAACTTTCGATTCGATATACGGACTCAATCGCGAGCATAAATCCACTTTTCGTCCCATGATTTCAGAGAGTTCCTCACCATATCGCATATAGCGAAACCCGACCCCATTCAGCGCACCGGGATTAAATTCGGCCAAAACATCAATGTCGCTTCGTTCCGGGTCAAAATCCTCCCGCAAAACCGATCCGAATAGGCTCAAACGCCGAATCCCTCTTGCCCGACAAAATGCCGCAATCTTATCACGGTCAAATTTCACGTGTACTTCAGCAATTGCCATAGGCAAATAAGTTAGAAACTCCCCTTACGAAAGCAACTTTCAAAACAGCCCTCCTTGTGGATTCACCGTAGCTTTCCGATCATTGCATGATCAGCCCGTCTCTGGCACATTCCGCCGGCTAAAAGGCTTCTGTTTTCAAGTCGTCAATCAGGTAGACACTCGCTTGCACCTTTCGGTCCGCTCCGGGACGGTCTCCGTCCCACACACCTGGTGATCCGGGTTCTCCATGCTCCATAATAAACTGCCGCACATCCATCCGCCAAGGGCCGGTACGAAATACCAATCGCTCAATCGATTCGGGGTTCTCCTCCAGGTCGAGCGATGCATGAATGATCTGCCCATCGATGGAAACCGAATATTCCTCTTCCTCACAATCCAGTTCCAGCTCGATCAAATGCCAGCGGCCCAGTTCGATGGCCGCACGCTCGACTTCGGTTCCCGCTCGGTCAAAGCCAATTTGATCGGGAAACCACCACAGGCGCATGGGCCGCACCCCGCGCGCCGTTTGGGCCTCGAATTCAAGTCCGTTCAAGCCATATTGCTGCTGCATTACCCGAAAGGATATTCTCAGGCGTTTGCTGGAGGGGATGTGGCGTTCTACTTTGGCATAATCGTAGGGCTCCTCATCGGCTATTTTCAAAACCGGATTGGCCGGATCCAGCGGATCGGTATGCAGCGAAACCGGGGCCCACTGCGGCAGGTAGAGGTTCCACAGCTCCATATCGGAGAGTTGGTCATAACCCTCGAAACCTTCCCTCAAATGTTCCTCCACCGATCCCAGCATCGGGACCCGGACGCGAGCCACCCAAAGGTCTTCCTTATTCCCGCTATAGGTCAGCCACATGTGGTCCCCGGGCGGATTTCCATTGCCGGGAAGAATGCCGCGAATGTACTGGGGACCCAAGGCCTTGTTGGCCCCTCGAAAACGCATGGGAGGCACTTCCGCGTGAATATTCAAAATGTCATCAAAAGCGTATCCATCGTCACCCGACACCGCCACCAGGGGGAATCGGTTGCGTTTGGTGGCGCTGTGATCATAAACCAATGCATAATGGCCATCCTCCGTTCTTTGCCCCCAAATCTTTGCCGCCGCTTCGGGAAAAAAGTGGCGGCCTTTTACCCATGTCAGGCCGTCATCCGGACTGAGGGCCGCCAACTCGCTCTTGAAGAGGCCTACCGATACGCCGTCGGGCCGTTCATACCAACTCAGAGCCTTCGGTTCTATGTAGTTGGCGTCATCCTGGGGAACGGGCCCGAAAGTCAAATCCGAAATGGTCAAGTCCCGTGGTATTTCCAAGGTAAAGAAACCATCTTCCGCCCGGTCGTCCTCCCACCACTGCAAGGTCATGAGTTTGTCCGCCAGCAAAGCCTCACAGGCTTCCACCAAGCCGGGGTCCTCACTCTTTTGGTAAAAGGGAAAGGGAGTGTTGCTCTCATCCCAACCGGCATGACGATTGTAACGGATAAAGTAAATGGGGCCGAACTTTCCATCGGCAAAGACTTCGCGAACCACTCGCCCGAGACCATGTCCGCGGTTGGGGCCCCATCGGACATTGGGACAATAGCTGTAAAAGCCGGAGGTGAGGTGGCGGCCATTTGCCGCGAGGTAGAAACCCATGCGCTGATGCATTACCGACTCCGTTCCTTTGGGTAGAACCGGTAAATCGCGACCGCTGAAATAGCGGGGCGGCGGTTTCAACTCGGGCAGCCGGACAATGGGAAAAACCGTCCTGGGGAATTCCCACACATAGCCATCGGGGGAAGAAGTAAAACCGGTCTTGCCAGGGGTGCCGTGCTCCTCGACCCGATTGGACACGTAATTCATCCAGAACCGCCCCTGCCAATAGGCCAGCATGGGAGCGTGGTTATAAGTCCAGCCAACGTGGTCCCCATGCAACGGTTGATCTCGGTGGGCCCGAAAAGCCTGTATCTTGTGCACACCGACGGCATGCCTGAAACCCCCGTGGTGCCAACGCTTGTCCCCGGTTTCATGACCGGTGTAGATAACGGGATTGTCCTTTATTTCCTCAATCGGCGGCGGCATGGCAGCAAAAAGCTGCCCGGCCGAAAGGTAAACCAGAAAGAGAGTAGTAATTTTACCCAGGTTCATTTTCAGAATGGATTGATCTCGAAAAATGACACAGGTTATACTTTTGAAGCCAGTCCAAAAGGCCCCATTGGCGCCAATTGGGAATGGGGAATTAGGAATGAAGAATGAAGCATTGAGAGCAACCCCGGTAGGTTCGAAATTTACGGAGGGGGGACATTCCCATCCGCCACCAATTCCGGATCTTTCTCCCCGCCCATCCATGTTTCATTTTCGATCACGATCAAGATCAAGATGGCGCCAATGGCGCCCCCTCTGTGCTCTCTGTGGTTTTTTCAGCCTTCAGCCTTTAGCCTTAAGCCTTTCTTGCATGGTTCTCCTGACCGGAGTTCCCCTCAGCACGGAAGGACATGAAGAACTTTACCATCGGTCCTGGCCGGAAGGATCCATGGAATTGGCCTCCCGTCTTCTCCACAATCATCCCTACCTTTTAGAACCCGCCCAACGTCAAGCTCTGGCCCAACAGCTTGAGACGGCCGAGAATGAGATGAAACTCGAGCTACCCGAGAATCCGTTTCTCCAACTCCTGGAAACGGTTAGGGATACGCTTTCGGTGGATATGAGTAGCGAGGAGGATTTATCCCCCTCCACTGTCCGGTTCTTCGAACTTCCCGGAGACCGGGGCGGCATATTGTTCAAGGCAACCCATGGCCCCGGGCCAGTAAGTTTCAAATGCGCGGAAGCCGATCTTTCCAGAGAAGAAAAAACCCTGATCTTACCGGTCGCTTCCTCCGGCATAACCTGGTCTCTGCTCAGCCTGGACCACGTGCCTGATGGCATCACCCACCTCTATTTGGCCATCACCGAGGATACAGGCGCCTCTACCACCGTACCCTTGAATGTGTACGCGCCCGAAATGGGTCGATTGCGCTTCAAGGTTCTTTCCGATGATACCGGAAAGCCGACCCCCGCCATGGTTCGACTGGAATGGATCCTGGACGGCAGCGAACGCAGGCCCGAATCCGCCCTGGACCTGACCAGGCAATTCGACTCCCAGGGATCGAGCCGCAGAGGCCTGATCGGCAGCAGACCCATGAAGCTTCCCGGCCTTGCCCCGGGCAACTATTGGATCGTTCCCGGTCGGGTCGACACCATGATCCCTCCCGGGGACTGGAAGGTCACCATCCTGCGCGGCCTCGAACATTTGATCGTTGAGGACAATATCCCGATCCGCTCGGGTGAAACCACCCAAAGGGCCTACCGTCCCCAACGCTGGGTGAAAATGGCGGATCGAGGTTGGTATTCCGGAGACGATCACGTCCATGCCCGGATCTTCAGTGACACCGATGTGGACCGGCTGGTTGCCTGGGCCCGGGCCGAAGACACCCATGTGCTGAACATTCTGGAAATGGGGGATCATGAACGCACATACTTTCAACAACGAGCTTTCGGCCAATCCGGGCGTATCCAACGTGGCGATACCCTCCTCGTTCCCGGCCAGGAGGATCCGCGCATTTCCAACCTGGGCCACACCATCGCCCTCAATATCCCTCAAGCGGTGCGGGACACCTCGAAATATTATCTCCACGACTGGTTCTATGACCGCGTTCACGCTTTGGGGGGACTCTACGGCTATGCCCATGTGAACCGAAAGATGTTCAACATACACCGGGACCTGAGCCTGAACATCCCCAAGGGCAAAGTGGACTTTGTCGAATTGCTCCAGTTCCACAATATGGGAACCGAACTCTACTACGAATTCCTCAACCTGGGTGCAAAAATTACCGCATCGGCGGGATCCGATGTCCCCTGGGGAGGAACAGTAGGCGAGGTTCGCGTCTACGCCTATATCCGAGACCAAATGCTCAGCGCGGACCAGTGGTTTGAAGCCATGGAAGCCGGCAGAACATTTGTCACCAATGGTCCCATGCTGGAATTCTCCGTCAACGGCGCCTTGCCCGGCGATGAAATCGAACTGACTAAGGAGTCTTCCGAAGTCTCGATAAAAGCCCGCAGTTGGGGACATCCGAACCGGCTCACCCCTACCCGCCTCGAGATTATCCGCCACGGGGAGGTCATCCGATCCGTTGAACCATCATCCCCATCCGACACAGCCCTGGACCTGGATTTTGGTTTGGACCCCGGGTGGGGTTGCTGGCTCGCGGCCAGGACCTACGCCGATAATGGTTCGAGCGCCCATACCACACCCATTTACCTCAGCAAGCCACCCCTGCGATTTTGGGATCATGAGAATGTCCCCGAAATCATCGATCGATGCCTGGAACAATTGGACGAAGTCGAAACCATGGCTCAAGCGGCCTCGGACCCCGACTTGATCACTTTAGAGGAGGGCAAGGGTTCCCTGGTCGGCATCTGGTATGGAGAATCGGATTTCACTCAGCCCAGAGGAATGGACTTTTTTGACCATTCCGAACATGCCTGGCCACTCTCCGGTAGCAGAGGCAATTTTTGGTCCGTGCGATGGAAGGGAACCCTGAGACTTCCGCAAAATCTTCCGAAAACCCTGACCTTCCACCTCGATTCATCCGGTCCATCCACCCTGAGCATTGGTGGAGAAGTGCTCATGGCCAAAGACGGACCCGGGACCATGGAAAAGTCGTTAGAACTCTCCTCGGGTGAAGTTCATGAAATCGCCCTCACTTATTCGAATGCGGGAGCCCCGCGTCGTTACCTGAATCTAACCTGGAACGCCGAAGGATTCAAAAGACAGCCGGTTCCATCGGATTGGCTGGCTTACCGGAAAGAAGATCACCGGGAAGCGATGCGTTATTCCGCACGGAACGACCAGCAACAAATTCAACTCAAAGAACAGGCCGACACCTTGCTGGAAAAGGTCCAAGAGGCCCGGCTACTCTACCGCAAGCTGTTGGAACAATGGAAAGCCGAGGCCAAAACCCGAAGCTGACACCCTGCCGCCTGTCCCGCCTTAACCCGCCAGGCAACGAATGCGGATCCTCCGCGACAAGACGCCAAGATCTTCTTTTTGGCTAATCCCTTTCTTTGCGCTCTTGTAGCTTTGCCTGCCTGTGCGTCCGCACGCAGAAAGGCGAGAGTCAATTCCAAATTAGAGCCTATCCCAGAAACCTTTCTCTCCCCCATCCGTGAAACCTGTGGTCCATTCCTCCTTCCCCAAAAGAGAACCTGCGCTAATCTGCGGTTATTCTCTCTCCCCCATTCCTAATTCCTAATTGGCGCCAACGGCGCCTCTCCTCTGTGGTTAACCCCTCCAAGAATGACCCCGACAAGCCTTACCCCGATTTTCAGTGGACCTTCTCCACCTTGGGTTGTCCGGACCTGGACGCCATCTGCCGTTTGGCCGTCGAGTTCGACCTGAATCTTATCGAATTAAGGGCGGCGGAGAGCACGGTCGATCTTCCCGCTTTATTTAAGAAACGCTTTGGCCGTCCCTCATCCCTGGCCCGTTTTCTGGAGGATCGAGGGGTGAGGATTTGCTGTCTCGACACTTCCCTGTCCTTGATTGGAAACAATGGCGAGAGCCGCCGCGCCTTTCTGGAGTTTTTGCCTTGGGCCGAGGCCATTGGGACCAAGATGTTGCGAATATTCGATGGGGGAACGGGGGAGGATGGTCTGGACGCCGCGGCCCTGGCCCAGGCCGCCGATACCATGGAGTGGTGGAGGCGGGAGAAAGCGCAAAGCGGTTGGAATGCCGAGGTGGCGGTAGAGACCCACAGCGCCCTGGTTCATCACCGATCGCTCCGGCGCATCAACCAATCGATCCCGAACTTGAATTTCATTTGGGACACCCATCACACTTGGGCCAAAGCGGGAGATGCGATTGAAACCAGTTGGAAATATTTGGGTTCGGCGGTGCGCAATGTCCACCTCAAGGATAGCATTTCCCGGCCATCGGCCCGCCATCCCTACACCTATGTCAACCTGGGGGAAGGGGAATTTCCCCTGGAGGAAACCTTACAACTGTTGCAAAACGAAGGATATCGGGGTTTCGTGTGCATTGAATGGGAAAAAATGTGGCATCCCTACCTCCCCTACCTCAGAGAGGCCTTGAGGCGAGCCAGGGAATTCCGTTGGTTTTAAGGACAAGACATGATGAATGATAAACTCGATGGTAAACGGGTTCTGGTAACGGCCGGGGCCCAGGGCATTGGCGAGTCCATCACCCAGGCATTTTTGGACTCCGGCGCCCAAGTGGCCCTTCACTACTTCTCCAGTTCAGGCAATGCCGAACGGATTGCGGCCGAAGCGGCCGGGCGGGGAGGCGTCGCCATCCCTTTGCCGGGAGACCTCAGGCAACAAGATACAGCCTCCCAAATGGTCGATGAAGCGGCCACCCGGTTGGGCGGGCTCGATATTCTCATTAACAACGCCGGTTCTCTGGTGGAACGGAAGTGGCTTGGAGAAATCGACCCGGCCTTTTGGCGCAAGGTCATCGACATCAATTTGAGTTCCATGCTTTACGTCTCCCAGACGGCCGCTCCCCATCTGGCCAAAAATGAAGGGAGCAGCATCGTCAACCTGGCTTCACTGGCCGGCCGCAAGGGCGGTCATCCCGGGTCCCTGGCCTACGCCACCAGCAAGGGCGCAATTCTAACCTTTACCCGTGCCCTGGCCACCGAACTGGCGCCCCAAGGCACGCGGGTCAACGCCGTGGCGCCGGGCCTTATTCTCGGCACTGCCTTTCACGCCACCCACACCTCCGAACAATCGGCCAAGGAAACGGTTGCCGGTATCCCCCTTGGCCGCGCCGGCAATCCCGGCGACGTGGCCCGAGCCGTCCTTTACCTGGCTTCCGAATACGATGGTTTCATCACCGGCGCCACCATCGACATCAACGGTGGTGTCTACGCCGCGTAGACAAAACAGAAGAATCAACTAACCACAGAGGGCTCCGAGGGGGGAGAATTAGGAATTGAGGAATCGACTCTCGCAAAGCGCGCGAAGGAGGCAAAGGGAAGGAGGGGGGAGGAAGTTCGCCAAGCTCACGAATTAGGGGTGAAAATAATTTTAACAACGTTCCTTTCAGTCACTTTATCCAGCTTTGCCCAAGGGCTACCGCAGGACCAAGCGCCCAAAGGATGCGTTGTTAGAAAATTTTCGTGTGTTTTTGTGCCTTTTCATTCCTAATTCCTAATTCCTAATTCCTAATTCGCGCGCCTTGGGCGCTTCCCCCCTCCGTGGTTTATTCCCTTCTCCAAGTCGTTGATTTTTCGATCACGATCAAGATCAAGATCACGATCAAGATGATTTACTTCTGCATGTCACGCCGTAGGCCTTGGCGTAGGCGGGTGCCCCTTCATGTCCTTCGTGGATCCAATTCCCTTTCAGCCTTCTCCCCCACTGTGCCTTTGTGCCTTTGTGCCTTTTCACGTCATGAGCAACTGGAATGATCAGCCCTGGTCAGGTGTTTTTCCCGCCACCCTGTGCCCGTTTCACCCAGATGAATCCATCGACAAGGAAGGCTTGGCCCGCTACATCGAGGAAGTAGCGGGGGTCGATGGCATCGAAGGGGTCGTCTGCAACGGTCACACCGGTGAGATCATGTCGCTTCGACCGAAAGAGAGAGACGCCGTCACCTCCGTGGTCCGAACCAGCGCGGACACGGCCAAGGCGGCGAAGAATCGGCCCGTCAAAACCATTACCGGCGTCTCCGCCGAAGGATCCTTCGAGGCCATCGATCAGGCCAAATCGGCCCGGGATGCCGGGGCGGAAGCCATCCTGCTCATGCCCCCGCATCATTGGTTGCGGTTTGGGCGCAGTTCTGAAACAGCGGTGGGATTCATCAGGGATGTGGCCGAAGGATCGGGGGTCCCCATCATTATTCACCAATACCCGGCATGGACCAAGGCCGGCTATACCTTGGACGAAATGATGGAGATGGTGAAGATTCCGCAAGTGGTCATGATCAAAATGGGCACCCGGGACATGGCACGATGGCTCTACGATTACGAACAACTGAAGGCGGAGGCCCCTCACGTATCCATTGTCACCTGCCACGACGAATTCCTCCTCCCCACCCTGCTCGAGGGAGCCGACGGCGCCCTGATCGGCTTTGCCGGTTTCGCCCCCGAACTGATGGTCGATTGCGTTCACACGGCTCTGAACGGCGACTTGGAAGGAGCCCGAAAAGCCCGGGAAACGGTAGCGCCCCTGGCTCGCCTGATCTATAACTTCGGGGAACCGGGCTGCGGGGCCCACCAACGCATGAAAGTAGCCCTCTGGCTCATGGGACGTTTCCCCAGTCCGCATTTCAGGCGACCCGTTCGACCCCTCTCCCAGGCCGGCATCCAGGATATCCGGAATCAACTCAGAGCCATCGATTATCCCGTGGTCCGGTAATTCCGGGCCCCAACCACGGGCCGCGTTACCATGACTTACTCCTGCATCGACGTCTTCAATCACTGCCTCCCTCCCCCTTACGTCGAGGCATGCCGGGCTGTGCAAAAGCGGGATCTTCTCATGTTCGACCGGGCATTGGACAAGCCGGGCATGTGCGACCGGGAGGAGCGAATCCACCTGATGGAACCGTTTCCCGGATACCGCCAGATACTGAGCCTGAGTTCCCCCTCACCCGAAATGATAACCACGGCGGAGAAGTCCCCCCAATTGGCCCGAACCGGCAATGAGGCCATGGCCCAGTGGTGCTCGGATTGCCCCAACCATTTTCCGGGATTTGTCGCATCCCTGCCCCTCAACCGTCCCGAGGCAGCCCTGGAAGAAGCCAGGTACGCCATCGGTCAACTCGGAGCCGTGGGGGTTCAGCTCTACACCAGCGTCAACGGCTTGCCCTTGGATCGACCGGAGTTCCTGGCCCTCTTTGAGCTCATGGCTCAACTTGACCGGTCCGTGTGGCTCCATCCCATCCGGGGAGCCAACCCGGGAGACTACCCGGGAGAAGAGGTTTCCAAATACGACCTCTGGTGGGCCTTCGGCTGGCCTCACGAAACCGGTATCTGCGCCGGACGGCTCGTCTTTGCCGGCATCTTCGATAAATGGCCCGAACTGAAGGTAATCACCCACCATGCCGGTGGCGCTATTCCCATGATGGAAGGGCGTTTGCAACATGGATTCGATGCAAGGGCTCCCCGCCACTCCCCCGATCGGACCGGAGAGACAAGGCCCGAACTTTCCATGGAGCCGGTTCAGGCCTTTGGCAAATTTTACGCCGACACGGCCACATTCGGTTCTCGTTTGGCCATGAAAGCAGGGTTGGCCTTTTTCGGCCCCTCCCAATGCCTGTTTGCCACCGATTTTCCCTTCGCCGGCATTCGAGAAACCCTCACCGCCGCTGGAGGGTTGCCCAAAGAGATTTTCAGAACCAATGCCGAGCGCATCCTCCGGATCCCCCACCCATGAGCAAAGGGAAGCAGTATCCAACCGAAATGCGTCGGTTCAAGGATCCTGATACGGGCGCCTCGGTTCGTCAGTTGACCGACCACCCTTCCATTCATCACCACCCCTTCTACTACGTCCCGGCCTGGGACCGGAACATGCGACACCTCGTCCTGGTCAGCCACCGGTCGGGCTCGCCCCAACTCTACCTTCTTCCAACCCATTCCAATCGGCTCCTGCAACTGACCGACCGACCGGACCTCAATGAATGGTCCATCCACCCTTCCCAGGACGGCCTCCATGTCTACTTTACGGCCGGTCGGGGAGGTTGGCGTGTAGACACCGAAACCTTCAAGGAAGAACAGGTGCTCGATTTCGGAAGCTCGAATATCCGGGAAAAAGGCATGGTCGGAGCAGCTATGGGAACCACCACTCTCAGCCCCGACGACCGCTTTTGGGCCGTCCCCGTCAAGACCGGATCAACCGCCAAAATGATTGTGCTGGACACCGATTCCTTGCACTCTGAAACCATTCTCGAGCGCGATTCCATAGGTCATCCCCAGTTTCATCCCCAGGATTCCAAATGGCTTCGCTATGCCGGACCCTATCATTCCCGAATCTGGGTCATGCGGCGGGATGGAGGGGAGAACCAACTGGTCTACCGGCGGGATGCGGGAAAAAAGGAATGGATCGTACATGAAACCTGGCGGCCGGGCACGCGGGAGATTCTGACCACCAACTGGCCCCACGGGGTAATGGCCATCCATGCCCATACCGGCGCCACACGCAAAGTATGCGCCTTCAATGCCTGGCACCCCATGGTCGATCCAACCGGCCAATGGATGGTGAGCGACACCAAAAACCCAGACCTGGGCCTGCAGTTGTTTCACCTCGGTGAAGGGCTATCGAAACCGGCCCGGCTCTGCCTGACCGAGGCAACCAACGCGGGAGACCACTGGAACGTCGATCATTGCCCCTACGACGACGGACCCGTTGACGTCTATGCTCCCCAACATACCCATCCCCACCCCAATATCTCCCCGGATGGAAAGCGGGTGTTGTTCACCTCCGACCGAACCGGTCATTCCCAACTCTACGAGGTGGAAATCCCCCGGCAAGAAAGGAAGAAGGATGAAGGATGAATAAAGAAACAGGAAGAGACTCTCGCAAAGCTCGCCAAGAACGCGAAGAGGAGGCTAAAGACTGAAGGATAGAATGAACTGCAAGGCAGTTCCACCCCAAAGCCCAGTGTCGCGAAGCCCACACTGGGTAGGAATGGACGGTAAATATCGAACCCCAAAGGGGTTCCACATCAAACCGATACCAAATAAATCATGCTTCAATATCAATATTGGAAATTAATTGTAGAACCCCGTTGGGGTTCGATCGTATGGGTGATCGGTAACCCAGCGTGCGTTGCACGACGCTGGGCTCTGGGGTTCAACGCCGTTGACGTTATCATGATCACCATCACGATGATTTACTTCGTGACCCTTCTTGTCCTTCGTGGACCCATTTCCTAATGGGAGCCAACGGCGCCCCCCCATCCGTGCTCATCCGTGTAACCTGTCCTGCCGTAGCCGCTTGACCTGCGTAGCGTTGCGAAGCACGGTTTGGGCGAAGCAGGATCCGTGGTTATTTCCTGGATACTGGTTGCTCGAAAAAAAAACTTTCCGGGCCAATCGAGAAATTCTAAATTCAAACCGTGTTTCGCCTCATATACATAATACTACTGGTCGCCACTACCTGGTCCTCGGCCAATTTTAAGGTCCGGCACGAACAGGGTAAAGGCCGGATCGAGATCTACGACGGCAGCCTGTTGATCGCCACCTATTCCTATAGGGACGAAAAGGTCAAACGGCCCTACTTTTCCAACATCAAGGCTCCCAACGGAATACAGGTCACGCGTCACTGGCCTCCCCGGGAAGGCATCGATCCAATGGATCACGACACCATGCATCCCGGAATCTGGATGGCATTCGGAAAAATCAATGACGGGGACTTCTGGCGCAACAAATCCGAAATCCGGCATGGAGGTTTTGTCCAAGAACCCCAGGTGAGCGATAACCGCATCGGTTTTTCCGTGGAAAATATTTTTCGGCATGGGGACCGCGTGCTCTGCACCGAACGGGCCCAGCACACCCTTATTCGGTTGCCCCACGGGTACCTCTTTCAATTCAATTCCACTTTCCTGGCCGTTGAACCCATCCATTTTGGCGATCAGCAGGAAATGGGAGTGGGAATACGCTTGGCGACTCCCTTGCGGGTGGAGGAAGGAAGCGGACAAATCCTCAACAGCAGAGGCCAAATCAACGAAAGCGAAGGCTGGGGACGGAGGGGCGACTGGTGCGACTACTCCGGCCTCATCCAGGGCAAACGAACCGGAGCCATGCTCATGCCCGATCCAAGGAATTTTCGGGCCAGTCGCTTTCATTCAAGGGATTACGGATTTACCGCGGCCAATCCCTTTTCCGATCTGGACTTTGGACGGGGAGAGGAGCAGGTGAAAACCATCAAGACCGGGAAACGCCTGCGACTGCGCTTCGGCGTATACGTCTACAGCCTGCCGAGTGGAGAGGCCCTGAATCACAACTCCACCTACCAGAATTACCTGGAGGTAACGGGCTATCCCGGTGAAGCGGCGGGCAAGCCCTGGCTGCGACACTCCATCGATGCCAGTTCGCGGGGAGCCGACGGGGTTCGACTGGGAGACATCAATGGGGATGGACTGCCCGATATCGCCACCGGCTGGGAACAGGGATCCGAGGTGCGGGTATACCTTAACCCGGGTCCGGAAAAGGCTCGGGACCGGTGGCCTTATGTCATGGCCGGCCGGGTAGCCGCTCCCGAAGACGCCGTCTTTATCGACCTGAACCGCGACGGCCAGCTCGATGTGGTATCCGCAACCGAGGGGGAAGAACAAACCGTCTACGCTCACTTTTCTCCGTCCGGCGCGAGGGGAAATCTTTTCACATCGCCCTGGATTACCAAGGCTTTCCCAGGTCTGCGACAAGCCAGCCAATGGATGTTCGCCCTTCCCCTTCAGATTGACCAAAAACGGGGAGTGGACCTGGTGGTCGGCTCAAAAGGCACAACCGGGCAAATCGGTTGGCTGCAAGCCCCGGAACATGGGGAGGTGTTGGCCGATTGGAAATGGCGCCGCCTGGCTCAAGCGGACTGGGTCATGTCCCTGCGCTCTCTCGACCTGAACGGGGATGGGCATATGGACATCGCATTCTCTCAGAGAATCGGCCCCGAATCGGGCATTTGGTGGTTGGAGAATCCCGGGCCTGAAAGGTTGTCCCAACCCTGGAAGAAGCGCTATGTGGCCGGAAACGGAGCCGAGGTCATGTTTATGGATTACGGCGATCTCAATGCCGATGGCCGGGAAGACTTCATCGCCGCCACGGGAGACGGAGACCTGGTAGTGGCCTACCGGGAAAAGACGGAAGCCCCTCGATGGAAGGAGGAGTCCATCCCCTTTCCCGGCAAGACCGGAACCGGAAAGGCCGTAGCCATCGGCCACATCGACGGCGACGGCGTCCCCGACCTGGTCGCAACCTGTGAAAACTCCGAAAACGCCACCGGAGTGTTCTGGATGAAAAGAGATTCCAGGGGAAAGTGGGAAGCCCGCGAAATCAGCGGAAGAACAGAAGGGGTGAAATTCGACCGCATCGAATTGATCGACCTCGACGGAGATAACGACCTCGACGTCCTTACCTGCGAGGAGCGACACAATCTCGGGGTCATTTGGTACGAAAACCCCGCCTTGTGAACCGGGTTAAACCGTCCCGGGAACGGTGAACTCCTCGCGGTAGCGGCGCTTGAGGTAACGGTTGGCCGCCTCACTGCCCTTCCCCATAATCTGTTCCCGGTCGTCAGAGAATTCCAGTACCCGCCCCAGAACCCAGGGCTCCTTTCTGAAATCTACTTCCCACTCACTCAGGTGCTTCACCAACCGGTGATGGGATTCCACCAAACGGTGATTATTTTCGATGGCGCGGTCGACCTCGGCGCCACTGGCGGTATGCCCTACCCGCATGGAAATATTGGCCTGATGACAGAGGCAAGTGGAAAGGTATCCCTCCATTATCGAGCACGCCATATCGGACTCCTTGCGACTGCGCACGGAGCGGATGAAGGCGGGAAAATGGTCGAACCCGCCATCCCCTTTAAACGCTTTCATGCGATCGCCGTTGTGATCATACACACTGCCTCCTCCCCGGCCTCCCCGAAATTCTCCGCCTTCACATTCGACCACGATACCAAAACGAAGCCCCCGGAAATGGGAAGCAGCCTTGTGCTTCGGGGTGGCCCACATGTCCCGCAACTCAAAGAGAACGGGAATCCCGTCCCCCCATTCAAAGACCGTATTCTGCATGTTGGGAGTGTTTCCCCCATCGTCCCAGGCATAGCGCCCGCCATAACTGAAAACGCGTTGGGGATGGCCGGGATCCCCTAAAACCGACCTGACCAGGTCCAGTTCGTGAACGCCCTGGTTTCCCGTATCCCCGTTGCCGGTATTCCAGTCCCAATGCCAATCGTAATGAAGTTGCGGCCGGTAGATGGGCTCGTCCAAAGCTGGCCCCAACCACAAGTTGTAATCCAGAGACGGGGGCGGAATGAGCGGCTTATCCAGTTTCCCGATACTGGCGCGATGGTCGTAGACCAGACAGCGGATACAGGTAATGGGACCGAGATTCCCCTCCCGGATCCAGGGCAAGGCTTTCCTCAGGCCGATGTCCGATCGACCCTGCAATCCACTCTGCACCATGCGGCCATACCGGTCCGCCGCCTCTATCATGCGTTGGCCTTCCCAGATGTTGTGGCAAACCGGCTTCTCCACATACACGTCCTTACCGGCTTGGCAGGCCATAATGGTATGCAAGGCATGCCAGTGGTTGGGGCTCGAGATGATGACGGCATCGATATCCTCCCTGTCGTAAAGCCGCCGAAAATCCACTTCCGCATCGACCTCTACACCGCGTTCCACAGAAATTTTCGCCTTGTGCTCCCCCATCCGCTCACGGTCGGGATCACAGATGGCCGCCAGTTTCACCCCCTTTGTCCGGAACACATCTTCCAAGGCCTTTCCACCCCGGTTCCCCATTCCAATGACGGCCACGCGCACCTGATCATTAACGGGATATCCCCAGCTTGGCCCGGCCGCGAGCGCGCCAAGGGCAAGGACGGATTTGCCAAAAAAGGACCGGCGGCTGATAGATGGATGGGTAGGCATGATCCGCGTTTCGAAGTTCTCAATTAAAGCTTGGAATCCTTCCGAAAGGAAATCAAAGCTTTCTTCTGGATTTGTTCTCGCCACTTGTCACGCCGTAATCCATGAAGGCGGAAGCCGCCAGCAACGCTCAGAGGGGAAGAATGCGCCAAGGGCGCGAATTAGGAATTAGGAATGCTTCAGTTTGGGGGATGGTGATTGAGAGAACTGTAGGAGGGGGTTTATCCCCCGATCTTCCAAATGGCCTCACCGCAATCGGGGGATAAACCCCCTCCTACAGTTGCGAAATAGGTTATCGATAAAACATCCATGCGGACGATTGTTTAAGATACCTGAGTAGTTACTTTTATAGGATTAATAGGCACAAAAACACAAAATTCCATTTCCTGATTCTTCTCGTCTTTGCGTTGCTTTGCGTTCTTTGCCTGCCTGTGCGTCCGCACGCAGACAGGCGAGAGTCCTTTCCTGGTTTCCGGATGCTGGTTCCTAATTCCTAATTAATTTCCCCTTCCCCCTGTCTCCCTCTTTTTGTGTTTTTGTGCCTTTTGTGGCTATTTATCCCTAACTTGTCCTGCCGTCGCCCAATGCCTATGGCTAGCCATGATGACCCCGACGGGGCTTCTGTCGCTCCCACGGCATACAGAGAAATGAGGGCTGGTTGTCTGGAGGAAGTGGACCCAGCGGGCTTTTCAGGCGATGATGTCTTTCACCACGTGAGCTTCTTCCACTCCGGTGAGTTTTTGGTCCAGGCCCTGGTAGGGAAAAACCAGCTTATTGTGATTGATGCCCAACTGGTGAAAAATGGTGGCGTGCAGATCTCGCACGTGCACCGGGTCCTCGGCCACGTTGTAGGAAAATTCATCCGTTTCGCCGTAACTGATACCTCCTTTGATTCCGCCCCCGGCCATCCAGGTGGTGAAACACCTGGGATGGTGATCGCGCCCATAGTCAAATCGATCCTTCTCGTTGAGGTCCTGCGCGTAGGTGGTCCGGCCAAATTCACCGGCGAAAACCACCAGGGTATCCTCCAGAAAACCGCGCTGTTTCAGGTCCGTGAGAAGGCCGGCAATGGGCTGGTCCACGTCGCGGGCCTGACCGCGCAGATGAGTGGGCAACTGGCGGTGATGATCCCAACCCCGGTGAAACAATTGGACAAATCGCACATCCCGCTCCGCCATGCGACGGGCCAACAAGCAATTCCGGGCAAAGGAACCGGTTTGGCGCACCTCGGGACCGTAGAGTTCCAGGGTCGCCTCGCTCTCTCCGCTCAGGTCGGTCAATTCCGGCACCGACATCTGCATTCGGAAAGCCATCTCCTGCTGGGCCATGGAGGTCCTGATCTCCGGATCGCCCGTCACCTCTTCCTGCTCCGCGTTTACCCTGGCGACAAAGTCCAACATCTTGTGGCGAACCATGCCGTCGACACCGGCTGGATTGGAGAGGAACAGCACCGGATCCCCCACCGATTGGAAGGCGATACCCTGATGCCTGGTGGGAAGAAAACCCGTCCCCCACAACCGGTGATAAAGCGCTTGAACGTTGACCTTTCCAGACCAGAAGGCCGAACTCAAGACCACGAAGTCGGGCAAATCGCGGTTCAGGCTGCCCAATCCATAACTGAGCCAGGCGCCCATACTGGCGCCGCCCGGCATTTCCGACCCGGTGCAGAAAAAGGTCTTGGCGGGATCGTGATTAATGGCATTGGTGTGAGTGGATTTTATCATGCAGATGTCATCGGCATGTTTGGAAAGGTGGGGAAGCAGTTCGCTCATCATCAATCCACTTTTCCCTTGGGGAGCAAATTTGAAAACGGAGGCACAAATGACCTGGTCTTTCCCGTGGGTCATAACCGTGACCCGCTGACCCCTGCTGATCTCCTTGGGCAAGGGTTGCCCGTGCAACTTTTCCAGATTCGGTTTATAATCGAACAGATCGAGTTGACTCGGGGCGCCCGCCATAAAGAGAAAAATGATGCGTTTGGCTTTGGCGGGGAAATGCAAGCCCGGCTGGGCTGTTGCAACCAAGGGGTTCATCATGCCGCTCAAGGCTACGCTGCCGAGCCCCATACTGGCATTTTTGATAAATTGGCGCCGGTTGAGCTTATCGCAGAAGGTTTGAAATGTTTTCACTGCTACCTCCTTACTTTGGCCAGTTCCAAATTGAACAGACTATGGGTGATCAGGGTCCAGGCTGCCAATTCGATGCGTTTTTCCAATGGGTTGCCCTCCCT
Source organism: Opitutales bacterium (assembly GCA_965218995.1). Classification (GTDB taxonomy): domain Bacteria; phylum Verrucomicrobiota; class Verrucomicrobiia; order Opitutales; family UBA2995; genus JAABVD01. The sequence continues at coordinate 103,405 of CBDCML010000002.1, read as the reverse complement.
TTCGGGAGTCAGGGATTTTGCCAATTCGGGATCGCTTTGGTAGAGTTCCTCAAATTCGAGAAGGGTTTCCTCCAACAGGTCCAGTCGGCTATTTCCCGGCAAGTGGGAAGTGATTTTTTCATAGGTATGGCTGAGACCTTCTCTCATTCCCTCCGTCTGCTCCAGCGTATTTTTAGCCGTTTCCTTGGCCGCTTTGAAAAACTCCTTCTCATTCATGAGCAACAGGGCTTGCAGGGGGGTATTGGTTCTCTCCCGGCGCGTTACACAGAACTCGCGCGAAGGGGCGTTCATTATAGTCATCTGGGGCGGGGGCATACCGCGCCTCCAATAGGTGTACAAACTGCGGCGGTATATTTTTTCACCTTCGTCCGCAACATAGGTGAAAGGACGGGCCATGCTCACCATTCTCCAAAGACCCGGAGGCTGAGGCGGTTTTACGCTTTTCCCATATAAGGTTCGATTGAGTTGCCCACTGACCGCAAGTAGCTGATCGCGAATCATTTCGGCATCCATGCGGTAGCGGGAACCGCGGGCCAGACGCCGGTTCTCCGGGTCCGCCGCATAGGCTTCCGGCTCGGCATCAGAGCTTTGCCGGTAGGTCTTGGATAAGAAGATTTCCCGAAGCAGTCCCTTGACATCCCAACCCGATTCGCGGAATCGAATGGCCAGGTAATCCAACAATTCGGGATGGCTGGGCCATTCCCCCTGGGCTCCAAAATCCTCCGAGGTCTTGACCAATCCCACCCCAAAGAGTTGCTGCCAAAAACGATTCACCGCTAACCGGGCCGTCAGCGGATGATGCGGAGCGACGAGCCACTCCGCCAAATCCATGCGGGTAGAGGGGCCATCGGTTGGGGGCAAGGGTGGTAAAAATGCCGGCGTTCCCCGTTCGACCGGATCGCCTGGATTTTCGTAATTGCCTCCAATGAGCAGGCGGGTTTGCCGGGGCGGATCCATCTCGGCCATGATCATGGCGGCCGGAACATCCTCCAGAAATTCCCCTTTCCGTTCAGCCAGATCCTCCAATTTCCTGACCAACTGGAGCGCGGGAACGGTTCTCGCATTTTCCGTCCAGGCATACTCGTGATCGGGACTCTCGATTTCGTGGGCGGGTTGCCAGGTGGAGCCCCTGTTTCCCTTGACCGACCAGCCGGAGCCGGTTGTCCAGGTCTCCGTCTCGTCCCCAATCTCAAAATCCAAAACGAAGGCGAATCCGACCTTGGCCAATGCCTCCTTCTCTCGCTCCTCAGAAGTGAGGGGGCGCGCTTCCAGGGGTTCCAAAGCCACATCTTCCTTTCTGACGGATTTGGCCATGAATTCATTTTCTCCCCGTTGCAGTAGCCGGCCAATATCGGCAACAATACCTTGATCCTCGTTGTAGGCTCTTCCAATCGAGGTCCCATTGACCCAAACTTCGGTATCGGACTTGCCGGTAAAACGGGCCAGGGCGGATCGGGGTAGCTTATCGAAGCTGAGGACCACTCTAAATTCGGTCTCACTGGACTTATTATTGGGATCATCCCAGATCCATGGCGCCTCAATTTTAGCGAACTCCTCTGGTATTACATCCTCCAGGTCCTGCTTTCTCAGGGCCGCGGCGAGCTCAAATTCCAACAGCTCCCGCTCGGCATTGAATCCGGCAATTACTCGATCCTGATTCGGGTCGGTCAGGTTGATAAAAGGGGGTTGAAGCCCGCGTTCCGGCTCCCGAACCGTCTCGGCAGTTCCGAGAAAATTGTTAAAGAATCCATAAAGCTGGTAGTATTCCTTTTGGGTGATGGGGTCGTATTTGTGGTCGTGACACTGGGCGCATTGAACGGTGAGGCCCAAAAAGACCGTCCCGAAAGCCTCGACCCGGTCGACCACGTTTTTGTGCAGGCTTTCCGCGGGTTGAGCCGTGCCCCGATCGATGATCATATGAAGGCGATTAAAGCCCGAGGCCACCAATTGTTCTCGACTGGGCTCAGTGTAAAGGTCCCCCGCCAATTGGGATTTTATGAATTCATTGAAAGGAAGATTGTCATTAAAGGAGCGAATCAACCAATCCCGGTAGGGAGAAAACTCGCGGTGAAAATCCTTATGCATACCATTGGTGTCGCTCAAACGCACCAGATCCGCCCAATAGCGCGTCATGTGTTCGCCGTAGGCTTCACGGTCCAGCAGCCGATCTACCAATCTGACGTATGCATCGGGGCCATCATCGCTCAAAAAATCCCTTATTTCCCCTAAAGTGGGGGGAAGACCGGTCAAATCGAAGGTAACCCGGCGAATCAGAGACCGCTTGTCCGCTTCCGCTGTGGGTTGGAGTCCGTCCTCTTCGAGATGGGCCATGACCCAATGGTCGATGGGGTTATTGCTCCAATCCAGGTTCTCAATGGGGGGCGGTTGGGGAACCTGGGGAAGAATGAAAGCCCAAAAATCCTGGTATTCGGCCCCCTCCAGGATCCACTGCTCAAAAAGGGCGATTTCGGCGGCATTCAGAGGGGGTTTGTGAGCTTCCACAGGGGGCATGCGATCCTCTTCGTAGTCATCGGTAATGCGCCACCACAGTTCGCTCTCTTCCGGTTGTCCGGGTTTCAGGATGAAGTACCCGTCCCTGGCTGCGAGGGCTCCTTCCGGGCCACCCGCAATATCAAGCCGAAGGTCCTTTTTCCGGTCTTCTGCGTTGGGCCCGTGGCATTGGAAGCAACGGTCCGACAACAGGGGGCGAATGTCGCGGTTGAACCGCACCCCATCGGCAGGGGCCGGGTTTCCGGCCACCAAAAGCCCCAACATGACACCGAGGAAAGGCAATGGATATTCTCTCATCTCCAAATCCTATTCCCGGCCCATGTGCCATTCCGAATCATAGCGAACTCCTCTATCTCCCGTTGGAAAGTCAAAATCAACCCTGGATAATTATCAATGATGAATGATTAAGAATTTTCATGGGATCGTGATTGAGAGAACTGTAGGAGGGGGTTTATCCCCCGATTGCGGTGAGGCCATTTGGAAGATCGGGGGATAAACCCCCTCCTACAGTTGCGAAATATGTTATCAATTAATCATCCATGCGGACGATTGTTTTAGACACCTGAGCCGGGGAAGAGGCACGGTTTGGGCGAAGCGGGATCCGTGGTCTTTTTCTCATCCATGTCTTGGCGTTCCTGGCGCTCTTTGCGAGATTCCATTCCAAATTAAACCTCCCTTCCTCTGTGTCCTCTGTGGTTAATCCCCCTCCCTCTTTTTGTGCTTTTTGTGGCTATCTTTCCTATCCGTGCCTATCCGTGTAATCCGTGGTCTCATTCCTAATTCCTAATTCGCGCCCTTGGCGCTCTCCCCCTCTGTGTCCTCTGTGGTTAATCCCTTATTCCCCGGTTAAATGGCTTCCATGAAAAGGTTCTGTTTACATCTCCCCTTCTGTCTCGGTTCCCTCTCCCTTCTCCTGGAGGCCGGGAACTTCAACCTGGTGGCTCAAACCCAAGCCCCGGGAGGGGAATACGGTGACGGGCAACTTCCCCTGGCGGCGGAGGTCAACGCGGCCGAAGCCATCGCACCAAATGGTTTTTCGGTCGATGTCATTGTGGCTGAGCCAACCTTGCAACAACCCATCGCGTTTACCTGGGACCACCGGGGACGTCTCTATGTGGCCGAGTGCCTGACCTACGCGGAAGGCAGGTTGAATTACGATCTCCGCGAGTCCGATCGCATCGCGGTATTTTCCGATGGAGATCGGAACGGATCCTTCGAGTCCCGCGCCGTTTTCACCGATGATTTGAAGCGACTCACCAGTGTGGCAGTGGGATTCGGAGGGGTTTGGGCGCTGACCCCTCCCACCATGGTGTTTATTCCGGATGCCGATGGGGATCTGCAGCCGGATGGGCCAGCCATGGTCAAACTCGACGGCTTCGCTACCGGAACCATCCGGCACAACATTGCCAACGGTTTGAAATGGGGCCCGGACGGTTGGCTTTACGGTCGTCATGGGATCATGGGAACTTCTCAAATCGGACGACCCGGCACGCCCGAAGAAAAACGGCTGCGCATGAATACCGGTTTCTGGCGTTTCCACCCACAAACTGAAAAAGTGGAAGCCTGGATTCGGGGCGGCACCAATCCGTGGGGCCACGATTGGAATAAAGACGGGGAGCTTTTCTACATCAACACCGTGATCGGCCACTTCTGGCACGGCATTCCCAGCGCCTATACCCTCCGCATGTTCGGCCAACACGAGCGGCCCCACCTCTATAAACTCTTGGAGATGCACGCCGACCACTGGCATTTCGACATCGAGGGTGACTGGAAAATAACCCGGGAGGATGCCGATGCCGAGGATGCCTTCGGCGGCGGCCACGCCCATGCCGGCCTCATGATCTACCAAGCCGACAAGTGGCCCGAAACCTATCGGAACCAAGTCTTCACCCTCAATTTCCATGGACGGCGTATCAACCGGGAGTCGCTGCGCCGGGAAGGCAGTGGATATGTGGCCGGCCATCGACCCGACTTCGTCAAATTTCCCGATCGCTGGTTTCGCGGTATAGACATCATGCAGGGACCCGACGGAGACGCCTACTTGCTGGACTGGTCCGACACCGGGGAATGCCACGACCACGACGCGGTGCATCGCGGCTCGGGTAGACTTTATCGGTTAAGGTATGGAGACCCCGGAACCCCGCCCCAATCCATTCCCGATGATATCGACGCTATCGAACATTGGTTGCGCCATCCCAATGTCTGGTATTCCCGAAAGGCCATTTTGCTCCTTCATGAGCTGCGGGCCTCCCATCACCTGCCCGGCGCCTGGGTTGAAAAACTCAGGAAAGGGTTCGAAAACGCGCCGGATGAGTCCCTGGCAGTGCGCTATTTTCACGCCTGGCAAGCCACCGGGGATCTCCCCCCTGCTTCCCTCCTTACCCACCCCTTTGAATCCATTCGCGTCATGGCCATTTATGCGCTTCGCGATGCTGCAGGTGTATCCGATGCGGCGGTGGAAACCCTCAAATTCCTATCCAACTCCGGCTCTCCCAGGGTGCGGTTGGCCATCGCTACCCTGCTTCCCCGGCTCGAGGGAGAGGACCGCGTCACCCTGGCCGCTAACCTGTCGTCTCATGGCCGGGAAGCGAAGGATCACAATTATTCCACTCTTCTTTGGCATAACATCGAGCCGCGCGTCGGCCAGGCGGAGGCATCCTCCCTCAGGCAAATCCTGGATGCCTGCGCTCTGGATGACATTCGCAGCATGATAATTCGCCGTTTGGCGGAGGACTACGAACGGAACCGGCTCCTCCTTTCCCAACTACTGCTCCGGCAGCCGGAACACATCGCAGCCCACCTCTCCGGTCTGAACGAAGCCCTGCAAGGTGTTCGCCGGGCAACGCCACTTCCGGACTGGGAGAAGATCTCCTCACTGGGCGCCGACCACCCGGACATCCAGCAACTGGGCGCCATTTTCGGCCAAGGCCGGTCCCTCAAGCGCCTTTTTCACCTGGCCGACGATGAGAACGAGCCCATGGAGGCGCGAAGGCGGGCCATTCGTTCCCTGGCCAACTCCGATTATCCGGACCTGAAAACCCATCTGTTGCGGTGGATGGCCCGGGATGGGTTGGCCGGAGTTTCGGCCGCCGGGCTGGCCCAATTCGCGGATGACTCCATAGGACAAAGCATCATCGAGCGTTTGAACGATATGAGGCCAGAGGAACGTGCCGCCGCCATGGAAGTTGTCGTTACCCGGGCCAATTGGGCCAAACTGTTGCTCGAGCGAATCAGAGACAACCACTTGCCCAATGCTCTCCTTTCCTCCGTGCAAGCCCGCCAGATTGCCAACTTTCCCGATCCTGAACTCAAGCAGTTGTTAGCGGAAGCATGGGAAACCTTCAATCCGATCGAAAACAACCCCGCCAACCGGGACATGGCTGAAAAAATGCGCCAGCTTGCCCAACCTCCCCTTCTGGCCGCAGCCGACAAACGCGCAGGCCGGACTCTCTATGGACAACTTTGTTCCTCTTGTCATCGCCTCTATGGTGAAGGCAGCCCTATCGGGCCGGACCTCACCGGTTCCGGCAGAAATGAAATTGAATACCTCATCGAAAATCTCCTCTATCCCAGCGCCATCGTTCCGAGCGGGTACCGACTTTCCACCGTGCATCTCAAGGACGGACGGGCCTTGGGCGGGGTAATTACTGCCCAAAGCGAGGGCAAAATCGCATTGCAAATGATGGGCCAGGATCCAGCCTGGCAGATCCCGAGATCAGAAATCGAATCCATCCATACCTCCAACCAGTCCTTCATGCCCCCGGGACTCCTCAACCCCCTGGATGATAGGCAGTTGACCGACTTCCTTTCCTACCTGATGGGGAGCCACCAGGTTCTCTTGCCCTCGGGGTCAGGCCCAGAGGCGCCGTTGGCGCCTCCCTCTCCATGACCCTGGCATACCCCATCCAAGGCCTCTATACCGATCGTTACCAACTCGAAATGGCTCTGGCCTATTGGCAGGAGGACCGCCGGGAGGAAACGGCCTGCTTCGACTACTTTTTCAGAAAAAATCCATTTGGCGGCGCCTTCACGGTTTTTGCCGGTCTGGAAACATTGCTCGAGGCCGTTCAAGCATTCCAATTTCCCCAACCGACACTGGCATACCTCGAAACCTGCGGCTTTCCCGGTAAATTTCTCAAATACCTGGAGGATTTCCGCTTCAAGGGTCGTATCCACGCCATGCGGGAGGGCGAAATCGTCTTTCCGCTCGAGCCGCTTCTTCGGGTGGAGGGCAACCTGATCGAAACCCAGGTCATCGAAACCCTTATCCTCAACGTTCTGAATTTCCAGAGCCTGATTGCAACAAAGGCGGCCCGCTGTTGTGGTCTGGCCGGCGACCGGCCCATCAGCGAATTCGGTTTGCGCAGGGCACAGGGTCTGGGAGGAATCTGGGGTAGTCGCGCCGCCCTGATCGGTGGCTGTGCCAGCACTTCCAACTTCGAAGCCGGTCGATTGTACGATCTGCCGGTTGTGGGGACGATGTCACATTCCTTCGTTCAGAGCTACGACGACGAATTGGAGGCATTCCGGGCCTTTGCCCGGGTCCACCGCTCCAACACCGTGCTGCTCCTTGATACCTACGACACCTTGCATTCCGGCATTCCCAATGCCCTGCGGGTGGCAAAGGAAATGGCCGGAAGAGGAGACGCTCTGCGCGGCGTTCGCCTGGACAGCGGCGACCTGGCCTACATGTCCACCATGGCGCGCCGACAATTGGACGAAGCGGGATTCGACCAGGTTGCCATCGTGGCCTCCAATCAGATTGACGAATGGATCATCCGAAGCTTGAACGAACAAGGGGCGCCCATCGACATCTTCGGGGTGGGAACGAAATTGGCCGTGGGTCATCCCGATGGGGCCCTCGACGGGGTTTGCAAGCTCAGCCTGGTCAACGACCAACCGCGCATGAAGCTCTCCGATACCCGGAAAAAGGCAACCCTTCCCGGAAGGAAGACGGTAACGCGGTTCAAGGATGGCAAAGAACGCTTCAAAGCGGATGCCATTCATCTTGCCACCGAGGACATCCCGGATAGAATGATCCATCCCTATGAACCGAAAAAGCAAATGAGCCTGCAAGACCTGACCCCGAAACCCCTTTTGACACAGGTCTTGGAAGGGGACGCCGTCACGGTCCCGGCGCGATCCGTTCAGGAAATCGCCTCCTATGTTCGGAAACGATTGAGACAACTTCCCGAGGAACACCTGCGGCTGGAGAATCCGCACACCTACAGAGTCGGCATCAGCCCCAGTCTGGATCATCTGCGCAACGACCTGTCCGAAAAGTTTTTGGGAAAAGGCCATTCATGAAAGCCCTGATCATCGTCGATATTCAGAATGATTTTCTCCCGGGTGGTCCGTTGGAGATCGCGGAAGGAGATGCCATTGTGCCGGTGGTAAACAAGATTCAGGAGCGTTACGACCTCGTGGCGGCCACCCAGGATTGGCACCCCCCCAACCATTTGAGTTTTGCCTCCAATCACCCCGGCAAGCATCCCTTCGACATCGTCGACCTATTCGGTATCGAACAGACCCTCTGGCCCGACCACTGCGTGTGGAACAGCCCGGGGGCCGAATTCGCGGAGGATTTGAATATGGACCGGGTTGCGGCCATTTTCCGCAAGGGCATGGATCCGCAAATCGACAGTTACAGCGGGTTTTTCGACAACGGCCGCAAACACGCCACCGGCTTGGCCCATTGGCTCCATGGCCTGGGGGTTGAAGAAGTTCACCTCGCCGGCCTGGCCGCGGAAATATGCGTAGCTTTCACCGCCGCGGACGCCGCTGAGAGCGGATTTAAAACCGCACTGATCGAGGACGCCACCCGACCGCTAAGCTGGGAAAATTATGCCCAAAAGCGCGCCGCCCTGCAGCGTAAAGGCATCCGGTTTATTTAAAGCCCGACCACGGATTAACACGGATGAGAAATTGATTTTAAAGAAATATGGAGCGGCGCTCCAGCAGGATAACGGAGGGGGGACATTCCTGTCCCCCATTGCCTCTATATGGCGGGTTGGAAAACCCGCCCTCCGTTAACGATCCTGTTCCGGCAAAGCCGGATGCCCTCCCCTCTTTGCGTCCTTGGCGAGAGTCTCTTCCCCTCTCTGTGCTCTCTGTGGTTTCCGTGGTCAATTCTTCCTGATTCCTCATTCTGTGAATAGCGGCTCCAGATGGTCCCAAACCAGTTCCGCTATGATGGTCTGGCCCTCCCGGTTGGGATGAATGCCATCGGCGATGTTCAAGTCTTCAATACCCCCGACGCCCTCCAGAATAAACGGGATCAGTTGAGCTCCGGTTTCCTGGGCTACATCCTTGAAAACGTTCCGGAATGCCTGGGCATAATCCGGCCCCATGCTGGGAGGGACCTGCATGCCGGCCAGAACCAGATGGGCCTCGGGGGATTCGCCCCGAACCCGTTTCAGGATTTGTATTAAATTGGCTCGGGTGGAGTCGACCGGGTGACCGCGCAGACCATCGTTGGCGCCAAGCTCCAAGACAAAAATATCGATGGGGCGTTTCAGGAGCCAATTGATTCGGTTGAGGCCTCCGGCAGAGGTGTCCCCGCTGACCCCGGCGTTCATCACCGTAAAATCGAAGTCCAGGTCGTCGAGTTTTTCCTGAATCAAGGCCGGGAAGGCCTGGTCCGCGCCGACCCCATACCCGGCGGTTATACTATCACCCATAAAGAGGATTGTTTTGCTCGCTGACAAGGAAAGCGTCCCGACCGCAAACATGGCAAGGATCCAGGCCGATCTCACACCCAGGGAAACGAATGGCTTGAAACTTTTCACTGCTGGTTCATGACAGACTTTGTCACCTCAGATTCAAGATGTACTTTGTCTCCAGCTAATGCGATTTAATTACCCCAGGTAACTCCCCATGAATATTCTTCAATTAAATAATGTCAGTAAAACCTTCGCCACTGAGACGCATGAAGTCCCTGTTTTGCATGGGGTCTGTTTTGACATCGAAAAGGGAAGTCGCTGCTCCATTCTCGGGCCGTCGGGTTCCGGCAAAACGACCCTGCTCGGCTTATGCGCCGGATTGGATCGACCAACCAGCGGGGAAATATTTTTGAAGGATCACCCCCTGCATGCCGCTTCTGAAGATGAATTGGCCGAAATCCGGAATCGCGAGGTGGGTTTTGTCTTCCAGAACTTCCAATTGATTCCCTCGCTCAATGCGCTGGAGAATGTTCTGGTGCCGTTGGAGCTTCGCGGAGGATCCGGCAAGCAAAAGAAGGCTGAAGATTTGCTCAAACGGGTAGGATTGGGTGATCGATTGGATCACTTTCCCGTCCAGTTGTCTGGCGGCGAGCAGCAGCGTGTCGCCCTGGCCCGGGCCTTCATTCACCAACCCTCGATTCTATTTGCCGATGAACCCACCGGCAATCTGGATAGTGAAACCAGCGCGGTGGTGGAACCCTTGTTATTCGATCTGAACCGGGAGACCGGCACAACCCTGATCGTCGTCACCCACAACCTTGAATTAGCCAGAAAGACAGACCGAATTTTTCGGATCCATCGAGGCGCCCTTGAAGGGGTGGATTCCTTATGACCCCGAAATCCACCAATGGCCCCGGCTGGAGATGGGCGCTATTAATGAGTTGGCGGGATAGTCGCCGCAATCGGTTCAAGCTCCTCCTTTTTGTCCTCTCCATCGTGTTCGGCCTTTCCGCCTTGATTGCCATCCGAGGTTTCAGGTCGAATGTGGAAAGAGCCATTAACGAGCAGTCCAAAGAATTGTTGGGGGCCGATGTGGAATTCCATTCCCGGAGCAAATACCCGCTGGAAGTGGAAACTTTTATCGACCAAATGCAGGGTCAACGCGCCAACGAAGTCCGCCTTGCCACCATGGCCCTGTTCGAGTCCAATGGCGGCAGTCGATTGGTGCAATTGCGCGCTTTCGAGGAAGCTTTTCCTTTCTATGGAACCCCGGAGACGCGGCCCGAAAACCTCATGGACCGGTTTCACAGCGGCCGCTACGTGCTGATGGAGGAAAGTTTGGTTCACCAGTATTCGGTAGCCCTCGGGGACCGCGTGAAATTGGGAAATGTATATTTCGAGGTCTTGGGAATTGTGGATCGGATACCGGGGGAGTCCAATCTGACCGGTTGGGTGGCGCCACGTGTATACCTGTCAAAATCGAATTTGGAGGATACGGGACTTTTGCAATTTGGGAGCCGGGTTTCCTACCGTGCTTATGTAAAACTGGATGATCCCAGGAACGTGGAATCGGAACTTGAGAGCAACCGACGCTTCTTGAGGGGAAACCGGATTGGCTACGATACGGTCAAGGAAGAAAGGGATGAGCTGATCGAATCCTTCCGGAAAGTGACCGATTTGCTCAACTTGATTGGATTTATGGCCCTGATACTTGGGGGCGTTGGGATAACCAGCGCCGTGCATGTATACCTCAGCGGAAAGATGGATACCATGGCCATTTTGCGGTGCTTGGGGACCCGTTCCTCCTTGGTTGTAGCCATCTTTTTACTACAAATATCGGGCTTGGGACTGGTCGCCGCTTTGATAGGCTCGCTCATCGGCAGCGCCATTCAGTTTTCCATTCCGTTTTTCATCCGGGACTTCCTGCCCTTCGCCCTGGAACCCCGATTCTCCTGGTGGGACTTGGGGATCGGCTTGTTGTTTGGCTGGGTAGTCAGTTTTCTCTTTACCCTGTTGCCCTTGCTGCCGCTGCGCAAAATTTCACCGTTGCGGGTCCTCCGGACTGAAGTGGAAAAGCCGGGCACGATGAAAAGGGATCCCTGGGTGTATGCCATTGTGGCGATTTTGGGGCTCACGCTTTTCGGTTTTGGGTTTGCCCAGACTGACAACCTGAAAGTGAACTTTGCATTTTCCGGAGGCCTGGTTGGGGTGTTGGTACTATTGGCTTTGATTGCCTGGCTCTTTTTGAAATCAGTCAGGAAGGTGCTTCCCCCCAAACTGCCGTTTGAATGGCGCTACGGTATCGCCAACCTTTACCGCCCCAACAACCGGACCGTTCTCATGTTGGTAGCCCTGGGCGTGGGATTTGTTATGGTACTCTGCCTTTTCCTAACCAAAGAGGCCATTCTCAAGCAGCTCAATGTCGACCGGGGCGAGAATGCTCCAAATATGATCTTTTTCGATATTCAGCCGTCACAACTGGACGGGGCCTTGGAAATCATCGGGCGCAACCAACTACCCATACTGGAGTCCGCCCCAATCGTTTCCATGCGGATATCGGAAGTTAACGGGACCCCGGTGCGGTCCCTCTTTCGCCGAGGTCCCCGGGGCAACAACAATGGTCCGGAAAGCTGGACCCTTCGCAGGGAATACCGATCCACCTTCCGTGGCCATTTGACCGATGCGGAGGAATTGGTAGCAGGCCGATTTATCCCCCAATCATCCCTGGATGATGAACCCATCCCGGTATCTATTTCCCAGGGGCTCCTGGAAGACATGGAACTGGGCTTGGGGGACCGCCTGCTTTTCAATGTCCAAGGTCTGCCCGTGGAGGCGCAAATCTCCAGCGTGCGAAAAGTCGACTGGAATCAGATGCGGCCGAATTTTTTCTTTGTTTTTCCTCAAGGGGTATTGGAGGAGGCCCCGAGAATGTATATTCTGGCTACCAGGACTCCCGATGCCCGGGTGACTGCCCAAGCGCAGTCCGACCTGATAGAAAAGTATCCCAATGTCTCTTCCATCGACCTGCGTTTGATCCTGACTACCATCGATGACATACTGACCAAGGTTTCCTGGGTGGTACAATTCATGGCATTGTTTACCATTCTGGCCGGCTTGCTGGTCATGGCCGGCACTATTATGACCAGCCGTTACCAGCGAATACGGGAAAGCGTGTTGCTCCGAACCCTGGGCGCCAATTCGCAAACCATAAGGCGCATTCTTTATATCGAATTCGCCTCCATCGGTTTGCTGGCTTCGATTTTTGGAGGATTCGTGTCCGTCGCCGCCACCTGGGCCTTGATGAAATTCCTTATCCGACTTCCACTGGTTGTAGCCTGGGAAGTGGTGTTTGCCGGCATGCTGGCCATGACGGCCCTGACCACCTTGACGGGTTTGCTCAACAGCCGGGGGATCACCCGGCAGGCTCCCCTGGAGATTCTACGCCAGGAATAGGCTCTCGCAAAGCAACTCAAAGACAGGAAGAGGCAGGAATTTAGAGGGATTAACCACAGAGACCACAGAGAGGGGAAGAGACTCTCGCAGAGCACGCTAAGAGCGCAAAGTGGAGGAGAACTAGGAATTGACCCCTTCCTGCATGCGCAAAGGGGTCAGGCATTTATTTTCAACATGGGGACATGTCAAAAATCAACGACTGACCCCGACAGGCATCACTTTTCTACGGCATGACCCCGACTGGCGTCCATACCATATTCCTCTACAAACGCGCTTAACTAAGCGCCATTCGCGTTTGACCCCTTTTGCCCCAACCGGCCAAATACCCGACCCATCTGATCGTAGGATTCGATACCTTTTTGCGATTCCCGAACCAAAATCTCGTCGAGTAGCGCCATCCCTTTGGGCATCAAGGTGATAAGGCAGGATCCGCCGAATCTGAAATAACCCAGTTCCGATCCCTTTTCCAACCTTCCGTGCCGATAGGTAAATTGCACACTGCCGACGCAGGTGGCGCCTATAACCACCACCGCCCAACGCCTCTCCGAACCCAGTCTCATTTCAATGACCCATCGGCGATTCCGGGTCAGATAACGATAATTTTGAGCCAGCGCCAAAGGATTAACCGAAAACAGGGAACCTTCAATGGGGCGGGGCTCGCCGGCAACACCCGCCGCCGGCGCGTGAAACCGATGACAATCGACCGGGCAAAGCCGGGAAATGAGGATGGCGCCGCCGTCGAGTTCGGCGGCCAGTTCGGCATCCCCCAACAATTCGGCAAGGTCAAATTCCTGGCCTTTGGCATAAACCAAAGTCCCTTTTTGCACCTCCTCATAGGCGCGGTGTCTTCCATCGGCGGGAAACACGAGGGATGGGGGATCCTCATCCACCGGCCGGGCCCGCCGTTTCAATTCACGGTAAAAGAAGGCGTTGAAATGGGGAAAAGATTCGGGGGAACGGAGAAATTCCCCAACCTCCAGCCCATACCGATCGATGAACGGGATAATTTTCTTTCGACTGGAAGGCCGGTCCATAAGCCAACCGTACCACCTGGAAAAAACCGGCTTCCCCACCAGCAGTTTCAGAACTACTTTTCCCAAGGGGTTATAGTAAGCCCATCGCAGGGACCTTTCCCCGTAAATGGCTTCCTCTTCATAATTCCCACTCAGGCGATTATAGTAGCGGATGGGGGCAATGGTCTCGGCCATGAAATCGATCGAATGGATTAGCTGTTATCCTTCAGTTTCCTGAAGAATGATGTATCGGTTTCCTCCCAATTCCCCCTTTGCAGGGTTTCGGCCACGGAGGCATTTTTCAAGAGGGTTTGGGCTTCTCCGTGGGAAGGGTTTTTCAATAAAATCCATTCCACATGTTCGATGGCTTCTACGGGACGCGCAACCTCCAGCAGGACGTTGGCCAAGGCCAGGCGGGAGGGAACGTTTTCCGGGTCCAGGCCGACCTTGGCCCAACAGGCAAACACCCTGGTTTCCGGCCAGTCCAAACGCTTGGCCGCCCTGCCCAGAGATGCAAACAACTCGCGGTGAATTTCTCCTTTCAGGAGGGCTTCGTCGCAACGGTAAACCACTCCCAAAACATTTTTCCTGAAAAGGGCATTCACCTTGAACCGAAATTGCATCCCGGCCGCCTTGGCCTTTAATAAACCCAATGGGTTGGGGCGTATTTTCCGTTTCGCTTCCAGGGATTCCCAGAGGAGTCGGCGCGCCTCAAACGCCCCAGGATGTTTACGCAAGAGTTCACCGCAAACCTGGATAGCGTAGGCCGTCGCGCCTTGCTTCAGGGCATTTCCGGCTTGGGCAAATTGCCTCTGCAACCGCTCATCCACATCCTGTAGATAAACCTCCTTCACCGCTCAAGCCAGCGCGGCCTTAACCCGATCTTCGAGACGTCGATACCATTGCCCCACCAGGCTTTCTTCATTTCCCTCCACCAAAAGCCGGATGATGGGTTCGGTCCCGGAATAGCGCAATAAAACTCTCCCCCGGTCTCGCATCTCAAGTTCCAACTGGCCGAGAATTTCCTGGATGGGGGAGACCTCGGCCAGTGGAAATTTCTCATTAACGGGCAAGACGCCCACTTTCCGGGGATACAATTCCATACACCGACTCAGGGCGGAGAGGGGAAGTTGTCTCTCCACCATGGCAGACAACACCTTAAGGGCGGCCAACAAACCGTCGCCCGTCGGATTGGCATCCGAGAATATGATGTGACCGGAATTTTCCCCACCCAGGTTGAAACCGCCTTTCCTCATTCGATGCCAAACGTAGCGGTCTCCCACCGGGGTCCGCGCCACGGCGATACCCTCCCCTTTCAAGGCGCGGTCCAGCCCCATATTGCTCTGATGGGTGGCTACCAGGGTATTGCGGGAGAGACGGCCGTTCCTCTTCTCCTGCAAGGCAAGCAGGCAAAGCAACACATCCCCATCGACCAATTTCCCGTGCTCATCGCACAAGACCAGACGGTCCCCATCTCCATCGTGGGCAATACCCAATTCCGCCCCGTATTCCACCACTTTTTTACACAGCTCACCGGGATATTCGCTGCCGACGCCACGGTTGATGTTGTTGCCATTTGGCCCATCCCCCATACAAATCAGATCTGCGCCAAAACGCCGCAAGGCCCTCGGGGTGGTCTGAAAGGTCGCTCCATTGGCCGTATCCACCACGATGCGCCTATCCTTCAGACTGCCCGGCGGCAACACGGTTTGAAGCAACTCCCCATATACTGCCGCACTGTCAACCTCGGTCTCCCATTCGAAAGCGCCACTCGCATCTACTCCGTCAATGCCGTCGAGCAGATTTTCAATTTCAACCTCCTCCTCATCGGACAATTTGGCGCCCATTGAATCGAACAATTTGATCCCGTTATACCCGGCCGGGTTATGAGAGGCGGTGATGACCACCCCCAGGTCGGCCCCCAGGTCGCGCACATAGACGGCCACGGCCGGTGTCGGCAAAACCCCTATATCGACAACTTGGCAACCGACTTGCGACAGACCCGCCGCCATGGAACGGGTCAGCGGCCAGCCCGAATCCCGTGTATCCCGACCCATGACTACCTTGGCCTCGCATCGCCCCAGGGATTTCCAGTGACCTACGGCATGGCCCAACCGCGCGGCAAAGGCATCCGTCAATACCGGCCCGCCGTATTCTCCCCGTATACCGTCCGTACCAAAGTAACGGCGCTTCATTGAACAAAAAAATCCCTGATCTTTTCCAAATGGGCTTCCACCGCCCCTCCGAGCAACTGATGACGGGCCAGGGCGATGCCTTCGGAGATTCGATCGACATTGCCCATGATGGAAAAAGCTGCCCCCGCGTTCAGGCACACCGTATCCTCCAGCCCTCGTGGCGCTTTTCCCTTCAGGAGATGGCTCAGAATTTGCAGATTCTCATCGAGATTTCCCCCTTTCAGATCCCGCTCCGGGCACGGCTTCAGTCCCAGTTCCCTCAAGTCAAATGGGATAGTCTCCTGCCACAATTCGCCAAACCCCACCCCCTGGGGAGTCCCGCAACAGGCCAGTTCATCCATGCCGCGGGTCGCATCCAGGGCGGTGTGCACGACCATTCCGTTTTTCAAACCCAGGGCGTGAAAGGCGCCGGCCATGGGTGCGGTCCAAGCTTTGGAAAAGACGCCGGTCAGTTGGCAACTGGGAGAACCGGGATTGATCATGGGACCCAGGATATTGAAAATCGTCCGTTTCCCCTCAGCCGCCAAGGCGTGCCTGATGGGCATGATCTCCTTGAAGGCGGGATGAAAGGCCGGGGCAAAGAAGAATACAAAATTGAGGGCTTGCAAGGCTCGCCGCAACGGCCCGGGCTCAGTCAGGAAGGTCACACCCAGGGCCTGGAGCAATTCGGCCGACCCACACTTGGAAGTAATGGACCGATTGCCATGCTTGAAGACCTTGACCCCGGCGCTGGCCAAAACCAAAGTAACCGCGGTCGATATATTGAAGCTGTTGGATTTGTCTCCCCCCGTGCCGCATACGTCGATGGCCTCTTCCGCAAAATCCTCCAGCCGCGGGCGCACCGCCAAACGCCGAAAAGCCGCGGCAAATCCGGCGACCTCCTCCAGGGTCTCCCCCTTCTCATGGAGGGCGGTGAGGAAAGCCTTCTTCACCTCGGGCGACAGATCAGCCCGGGCCAGATCGCTGGCGGCGGATTCCGCTTGAATAAGTTCCAGGTCGGAGCCCGAACGCAGAAGGGGCAGGTAATCTTCCAAAAAGCTCATGGCAAATTAACAGAGAATTCAATTTTCCCTTGCAGGGTCAAAATAGAGAGCTTCAAGCTGGCAAACCGAACCCCGGAACTCAAGACCAGCTTTGAAAAACCACACCCCGATCACAGCAATACTGGCCATCACGGCAGGCTGTCTGCTCTGTTTGTCCTCTCAACCGGGCCGGGCCGCCGAACGGGAGGAAAACGGGGAAAATCTTCAGCCCGAATTCGGTTTATTCGAGGCCACAACCTTGGGCTTTGTCGAGGGTCTGACGGAATACCTGCCCGTGTCTTCCACCGGTCACTTGATTCTGACCGCACACCTGTTGGACCTGAACCACGACACCGTGCTCCTCGACCGGGAAGGAGACCCCATCTACCTGGAACCGCCATCCCCGGAGTCGCCTCAGGGAAACCCGCTGACCTATGACCGGGCCATGGACGGATTTCTCATAATAATTCAAATCGGCGCCATAGCCGCCGTAATCCTGCTCTATTGGAACCGCTTGATTTCCATGTTTTGGGGAATTTTGGGGAAAAGCGCCGAGGGCTTGAAATTGCTGCGCAATCTGGCCTTGGCTTTTTTCCCCGCAGCCCTGGTCGGCCTGACCCTGGAGGAGATCATCGACCGCCATCTTTTCGGTAACGGTCCCGTCATACTGGCGCTGTTTTCCGGGGGCATTCTCATCCTTATAGTCGAGCGTTGGCACCGCAAGCAAGTCCACGACCAAGACCTGGATTTACCCGACCTGACCCCCTGGAACAGCCTCTTTATCGGGTTGCTGCAATGTGTGGCCCTGTGGCCCGGAACCAGCCGTTCCCTCATGACCATCCTGGGCGGTTATCTGGTTCGCCTATCCCCCGCCAAGGCGGCAGAATTCAGTTTTCTACTCGGCCTTGTCACCTTGTCCGCCGCCTCCCTCTACAAAGGATACAAGCTGGGACCGGCCATCATTCACGGTTTTGGCTGGGAAATGCCACTTCTGGCCTGTCTGGTCGGCGCCCTGTCCGCCGCCGTGGCGGTAAAATGGATGGTGGCATACCTGGGCAAGCATGGACTGGCCATTTTTGGGGTTTACCGCATCGTCCTCTCCCTGCTGCTGGCCTACCTTTTCTACGGCCTGGGCCGCTAAAGATTCTCTACAGAATACTTGACCCGGCCAACTCCAACCCCTATGTAGGAGTGTTCTAAAAATAGGAGTCAGCTCGGTTATTCACATTTATTATTTCCAATATGGCCAACCCAAAACGCAAACATTCCAAGCGACGCAGCCGCCTGCGCCGGGCCGCCAATCAGTTTAAACCACCCCAGTTATCCAAAGATCCCATGGACGGCACCCGCTATCGCCCCCACCGGGTAAATCCTGCCAATGGCATGTATCGGGGTCGGCAGGTCCTCGACCTCGACATTTAAATCAACCCCCCGCCCTCCGAGAAGGAAAAATTCCGGAATGGCTCCTCAAACCGGTGTCCCCAAACCGTCCATAGCGGTCGATGCGATGGGATCCGACCTGGGTCCATCCGAGGTGATCTCGGGCTTGAGGTTGGCCCTGAAAAAACTGCCTCAGGGCCAGGAAAATTTCATTCTGGTCGGCCAGGAGGCAGTCATTAAACCGCTTCTGCGCCAGGAAAAAATAGCCGACCATCCGAGGATTGGGATTCTGCACGCCTCGGAGGTGGTTTCCATGGAGGATAAACCCCTTCGGGGCCTCAAGACCAAAAAGGATTCCTCCATGATTCGGGCCATTGAATTGGTAAAAGAAAAGAAAGCCCGGGTGCTGGTCAGTTGCGGTAATACCGGAAGCCTTATGGCCGGGGGAACTTTGAAACTGAGAACCATTCCGGGAATAACCCGTCCCGCCCTGGGGGCAGTCATACCGACCGAATCCAGCCATTGGGTGCTGATCGATGCCGGGGCCAACCCAAACCCCAATCCCGAGCAAATGGTAGCCAACGCCATTTTGGGAAAAAATTACGCTAAGGCAGCTCTGGGCATCAAAGAACCACGGATTGGCCTCCTCTCCATTGGCACCGAGGAAGGCAAGGGAACCGAGTTGGTTCATCAGACCCACCTACTGCTCAGGCAACTCGACCCCATCATCAACTACCTTGGACCCATCGAGGGATTCCAAGTCTTCAACTACACCGTGGATGTGGTCGTTTGCGACGGATTCGTCGGCAATATTCTCCTCAAGTCTTGCGAAAGCCTTTTTGCCACCTTGAGCCGGTTTCTGAAGAAGGAACTCACCGCCAACCCCATTCGAATGTTGGGTGCCGGGCTCAGTTGGGGAGCCTTCAGGTCCATGAAAAAACAACTCAGCCCCCACCGCTACAGCGGCGCACCCCTCCTGGGGCTCAATGGCAATATTCTCAAAGCCCATGGTTCGAGCGACCGGCACGCCATTGCCGGAGCCCTTCGCATTGCCTCGGAAATCATCGAACGGGATATGGACCATTTGATTCGCGCCGACGTGGAAAAAAGCATCGCCTTGTTAAAGGGTCCCATTGCCGTCTAAAGGATGCCTGCGAACCCGAACGTTTGACCTTTATGACGAGCGATAACACCGGTGTATTTATTTCGGGAACGGGATCTTATGCCCCTTCCAAGACCCTGACCAACTGCGACTTGGCCCGAATGGTCGACACCTCCGACCATTGGATCCTCAACCGCACGGGTATACGGGAACGCCGGATTGCCGGGGCGGAGGAACAGACCTCCACCATGGGCTCTTTAGCTTCGGCCGCCGCCATCAAAAATGCCGGAATCCACAAGGACGATATCGATCTGGTTTTGGTGGCAACCCTTACCCCGGATATGTTCTTCCCTTCCACCGCTTGCCTGGTGCAAACACAGTTGGGCTTGCGCCAAGTCACCAGCTTCGACATAGGCGCCGCCTGTTCGGGATTTATCTTTGCCCTCGAAATCGCCTCCAACATGCTGAAAAATGGAAATTTTCGTAATGCCCTGGTCATCGGTTCGGAGAAATTATCCTCCATATTGGATTGGGAGGACCGAAAGACCTGCGTCCTTTTCGGGGATGGGGCCGGGGCGGTAGTTTTGAGTTCGAGGGAATGCCTGGGTTACGAGGTGATCGACTCCTATACCGCCTCGGACGGGTCCCAGCCCCAACTGCTTCATATGCCAGGGGGCGGAAGCGCCTGCCCCGCCACCCCGGAATCCTTGGGGCAAGGCCGGCACTTCCTCAAAATGCAGGGTCGGAAAGTTTTTAAAGTAGCGGTCCGTTTCATGGAACAATCGGTGAGAAAAATGCTCGATAGACATGGACTGTTTCCCGAAGATATCGACCTGTTCATACCACACCAAGCCAATCTCAGAATCATTGAAGCCTTGGCCCGCAGTATCAAAGCCCCAAAAGAAAAGTTCTTTGTCAACCTGGACCGCTGGGGTAATACCTCGGCCGCGTCCATTCCGATCGCCTTGGATGAGGCCTCCCGAAAGGGTCGCCTGCAAGCGGGAGATTACGTGCTTCTGGTCGCATTCGGGGCTGGTTTAACCTGGGGTTCCACTCTCCTGAAATGGAAATATTGAATGATGAAAAACATTAAATGGATAACTGTTTTGGTTTTGGCCGCCGTTCCTCACCTGAATCTGCCGGCCGAATTTACCTGGCATCCCGTCGAAGGATGGCAATTCGAGGGCGATCGATCCAAGGCCTTTATCGGGGACCCGGAGGAATTTGAGCATATCCGCAACCTGATGAATACAGCCAGGGAAGCCCACGAAGTGGGCAAGCTGAGGACAGCCATCAGGTATTATCGCCGGGTCTGGGACCGCTATCCCGGCTCCATCTTCGCTCCCGAAGCCCTCTTTCAAACCGCTCAGGTGGAATACGATCGGACTGCCTACCGCCGCGCTTTCAACGCATTGACCACCATTATCCTGGGGTATCCCGATTACGAACAGTATTCTACCGTCATTCGGCTCCAGTTCAGTATTGCCACCGATCTCTACCAAGGCAAACGGGCCCGGTATCTCTGGGGATTGTTACCGGGTTTCAAGGGATACGACCGCGCCGTCATCATGTACGAGACCATGGTTGCCAACGCCCCTTACAGCGAGTACGCCCCAATGGCTTTAATGAAAGCGGCGGAGCTTCATTTGAAGCTCAATAATGACATCTACGCTGTCGATACCTTGGACCGCCTCATCAATAGCTATCCCGACAGCATGCTGACCGGGGACGCCTACCTCCTGCTGGCCAAGACCTTTGCCAAGCTGGTGGACGGTCCCCAGTACGACCAGGGAGCAACGCGGGAAGCCATCAGTTATTTCGAAGATTTCCTCATCCTCTTCCCCGACCACCCCAAGGTCAAAGAAGGAGAAGACGGACTGGACAGGGTCCGCAGTATCCAAGCCCAAAGCAAAATGGTAAAAGGAGATTTCTACTTCTACAAATGGAAAGATTTCCGCGCCGCAAAGGTCTTCTATAATGAGGCAATTACGGTGGCTCCCAATTCCCCGGAAGCAAAAATTGCCCAAGTCCAGCTCGCCCAAGTGGACGAGCGCATCCAAAACCGGATCGAACAATACCAGAGAGAAAGTTCCCTGGTCCCGAGTTCCAGGCGCGAGGGATTGGCTGAACAATTTCAGAGAGAGGCTGGCTTTATCCCCAGTTCAGACAGGGAAGGAGTGGAAGATCCTACCGAATTCTAAGGCGGGACCCCCACATGCTTGCAACGCGTTTGTGCTTGTCCCTCAGCCTGATGCTGGCCTGCGGCTGGTCCGGTTGCGCCCACTATGAACCGGGCGACGGTTCCGGCCCGCCCTTCACCTCCCTGCAGATCGTCCCCGTCACCAACCTGAGCCTGGCCCCACAGGCCAACGCCGTTATTAACAACGACGTCCGACAGGCCTTTCTCCAGGATGGCCGTCTCCTCCTCTCTTCCCATGCCGGGGATGCGCTCTTGAAAATTACCCTCGACAAATTTACCCGCTCGGTGGCAGCGACCTCCTCAACCGACACGGCCCTGGCCAGGAAATACAGCCTTTCCTTCGCGGCGAAGTGCGACCTGTTGGATCAGACCACGGGAAATCCCTTTTTTGAAGGAAGGATTGTGACGGTTTCCCTGGATATTTTTCTGGATTCCGGCCAGACCCGTTCCGAAACAAACGCCATTCCGCTTTTGAGTAAAAAACTGGCCTCGAAAATTGCCGATGCAGTCCTCCAGGTTTGGTAGACCCGTTGCCATGCACGTCCCCATTTTCGCCCCCTCCCTTCTCGCCGGCAATCACGCCAACCTGTCGGAAGAAATCGAGAGAATCGAAAGGGTCGGTCTGGATTGGGTGCACATCGATATAATGGACGGCCACTTCGTGCCCAACCTGTCCTTTGGTCCGGAAACGGTAAGGGCGCTCCGAAAAACCTCAGATCTGTTTTTTGACGTCCATCTCATGCTGGACAATCCTCAGGAATATGTCCAAAGCTTCGCCGAGGCGGGGGCCGACCTGATCAGCATTCATGTCGAACCGGACTATCCGGTGCCCGATACCCTGAAGCGGATCCGGCGGCTGGGCTGCAAGAGCGGCATCGCGTTCAACCCGTCCACTCCGGCCTCCGCTGTGGAACCCTTTCTGGACCAGGTCGATCTCGCCCTGGCCATGACCGTTCAACCGGGTTTTGGAGGACAGGCTTTCAAAACGGAAGTCCTGGGCAAGGTGAGGGAATTGGTGGGCTTGAGGAAAGCGAGCGGACTGCCTTTCAGGATTGAAGTCGATGGAGGAGTTGACCGGCAAACCATTCCCCTTTGCCGTGCGGCGGGGGTCGACACCTTAGTGGCCGGGACCTCCTTTTTTCAGGCTACCCAACCCCGGGACCTGATAGCCTTGGCCACCGGCTAATTTTCTCCATTCGACATGTATAAGGAACTCGGCCAAATCCTGGTAACTGCCAAACAGATCCGGCAGCGCACCAAAGAACTGGGAAAAGAAATTTCCCAAGTCTACCAAAATGAGGAGATTTTCATCATTTCCATTATCAATGGCGCCATCATTTTCACCGCCGACCTGGTCCGTTCCATTTCAAATCCGGTCTGGCTCGACTGCATCCGGGTGAGCAGCTACCTCCATGCCGCCGCCACGGAACCGGAGCCCCGGATCCTGGACAATTTTCAAATCGACGTGGCCGGACGCCACGTCCTCATCATCGACGATATTCTCGATACGGGAAAAACCATCTCCAAGGTGACCGGGATTATTCAGGATATGGGGCCGGCCAGCCTCCGCTCCTGCATGCTTTTGAAGAAAAAAGGCACCCGGGTCATCCCCTACACCGCCGACTTTATCGGATTTACCATTCCCAACAAATTTGTCGTGGGCTACGGTTTGGACTTCGCCGGACGCTACCGCAACTTGCCCGTAATCGGCGTATTGAAACCGGAACTGCAAAACCCGCCGGAATGGCGCTAGTGTAGCGTCCTTTAAATAAATCACCACAGAGGGGGGAGGCACCGTTGGCGCCAATTTGGAATTATGAATTAGGAATGAGCTCTCGCGAAGCTCACGAAGAACGCCAAGAAGGAGGAGAAGAATTAGGATTTGGAAAAATCCACCAGCCACTGACAACTGAAATTTTTGCCTCTCGCAAAGCTCGCAAAGCAACGCAAAGGATAAGAGATGCTGAGGTGCTGGGAGGGGGGAAAGGCGCCATTGGCGCCAATTTGGAATTAGAAAGGAAAAGGCACAATGGGACAGAGGTTTATCGTGATCGAGTTGTAGGAGCGGCTTTGTGCCTCTCCCTTTCTTTGCGTTCTTTGCGAGATCCCCTTCCTAACCCGCCGGACCAAGCCCACATTTGCATTGATCGGGGGGGCCGCAACCCCTTTATTGAATGGCCATGAATAGGAAACGGATGAAGTTTCTGCAGCGCAACACCCCGAGGTTGTCCGGCTTTTCCTCCAAGGGTAAACCGCTTACCAGTCCCATGACCACCCTCTGGCTCGGGATCGTCTTTGTCGCCATCCTGTTTGCTATTCTCAGCGCCAAACGAAGTTGGACCGAAGTCGAAGAAGGCGAAAGGGGCCGGATGTTGCATTCCGGTTACTTGTCCGATCCACCCCCGCAGCGGGAACTGGGTGACCCGCCACCAAATCCGGACTTCCTGCAAGAACGGCCATCCGATTTGATCATATACAAAAACGAAGTCATAGAGCTGGAAGAAAAACACCAACCGATTGAGATCCAAATGATTGATCTCGAGCTCGATGTGCGCTTGAGCGAAAAGCCGGATCACAATCCTCCGCCCCTGTAGGCCGTTACAATTGTCCCTTTCGACCCATCTGTTCAGCCGCGCCAAAGCCCTCATTCCCGGCGGAGTAAATTCCCCGGTCAGGGCTTTTCGATCCGTCGGCGGCGCCCCCTTTTTTACCAAGCGGGCCGAGGGCGCCTACCTCTACACCACCGAGGAGAGGCAACTCATCGACTTCGTATGCACCTGGGGTCCCGCCATTCACGGCCACAACGACCCCACCATCAGGGAGGCCATCGCCACGGCCTTGATATCGGGCACCAGCTTCGGCACCCCCAATCCCTACGAGGTGGAAATGGCCGAACTGATCGTCTCCATGGTGCCCTCGGTAGAAAAAGTTCGCATGGTAAACAGCGGAACCGAGGCCACCATGTCGGCTATCCGCTTGGCCCGCGGCTATACCGGTCGCAACAAAATCATCAAATTTGCCGGTTGCTACCACGGCCACGTCGATTCCCTTCTGGTCCAGGCCGGCTCGGGAGCCCTGACCCTGGGAAATCCCGATAGCGCCGGGATCCCACCCGTATTTGCGGCGGAGACCATCGTTCTGCCCTTTAACGACCCCCACGCCCTGGAAGGGGCCTTCGCCCGCTACGGAGAGGATCTGGCGGCGGTTATCCTGGAACCCTTCCCGGCCAACGTCGGTTTGATTTTCCCCCGGTCCGGGTACCTTGAATATCTGCGCAAATTGTGCACCAGCCACGAAACCGTGTTGATATTTGACGAGGTCATGACGGGATTCCGGGTCGCCCCCGGGGGGGTTCAGGAAAAAACAGGGGTGTTCCCCGACCTGACCGCTCTGGGAAAAATCATCGGAGGCGGCTTGCCGGTGGGGGCTTTGGGAGGCAAAGCCGAGATAATGGACTATTTGGCGCCACTGGGACCCGTCTACCAGGCCGGCACCCTGAGCGGCAACCCACTGGCCATGGCCGCGGGCATTGCAGCCCTCAATAAACTGAAGGAGGACAACCCCTACTCCCGTCTGGAAAAGTTTGGCCGGCAAATCCGGGCCGCCTTGCTCGACAGCGCCAAAGCCAGAGGAATACCCCTCCGGATTCCCCAAACCGGAAGCATGTTCTGCCTCTTTTTCTCCCCGTCAACCGTAACGAATCTGGACCAGGCTCTGGCCAGTGAGACAAAACACTTCAAGACCATTTTCCGTCATGCCCTGAGCAAAGGCGTCTACCTGCCGCCCTCCCCTTTTGAAACCTGCTTCATTTGCTCAGCCCACCAGGGAAAAGCCATTGATAGGGCCTGCGAAATATTGAGCCAATGCCTCAAAGAACTCTAATGGGGCGGAGGAAGAAGAATTTAGAAATAACCTCTCGCAAAGCTCGGGAAGAACGCAAAGACAGGGAGAGGCACAAAACTGTAGGAGCGGCTTTACGCCGCGATTGCTTTGAGGCTGTTGCGTGGGATCGCGGCATAAAGCCGCTCCTACAATAGAAATGTCTGCGCCCTCTTTTTGTGTCTCTTGTGCCTTTTGTGGCTATTTCCCTAACTTGTCCTGGTCTTCCCCCGATTTTGTGGACACGAACAGCGTAGCGTATGTTCATGTTAGGTTATGGTTTTGATTTTGGAAGTGTTTTTGAAGAAATGCTTCTGGTGAAAGGTATCCCAGGGTGCTGTGCCTTCGACGTTTGTTATAAAAAGTCTCGAGGTAATCGAAGATGGCCAGGCGGGCCTGCTGCTTGGATTCGAACACGCCGTTTTGGGGAAAGCATTCGCTTTTGAGGGAGGCAAAGAAGCTCTCGCAAGCGGCGTTGTCGTAACAGTATCCTAGCGCGCTCATGCTCTGAATCCAACCAAAGTCGTTCAATTGCTGCCGCACTTGGTGACTGGTATACTGGCAGCCACGATCTGAATGAAAGAGGGCTTTGTGAAAACCTCCCACTCGATTCCTGGTCTGGTGAAGGGCTGAAACGACCAGACCGGAGGCCAGGCTCTCGGCCACCTTGTAGCCCTGAATTACGCGGCCGAAGAGGTCCATCACGACCGCTAGATACAACCAGCCTTGCCGAGTGGGGATGTAGGTGATGTCGCTGACCATGATTTGGCCGGGCCCGGTCGGGTCCGGAGCCTCGGCCAGACGGTTGGGCGCTGGGAGGCTGCGGGGATCCTGCCGGGTCGTCTTGGGCCGGAAGGGGCTACCCCTACAGGCTTTTAGAGCATTTTGCTTCATCAGCCGGGCCACCCGGTTAACCGAGCAGCGAAAACCCCGCTGGTTGAGCTCCACGCTCATGCGAGGACTACCGTAACAGCGGGTGTGCCGGTCGGCATGGATCCGTTTGATTTCGCTCAGGAGGAGCCGATTTTGGCGGCGGCGCGCTCCCGCCTTACCCCTGCGCCATCGGTAATAACCACTCCTGCTCACAGCCAGCGCCTGACAAAGTTCAACCACTCTATAGATTGCCCGCATTTGATCGATCAGCGCATACCCAGCTGCGGGTCCTCGGCCAGTATGCTCGCGGCTTTTTTTAAGATCTCTCGCTGGCGACGCAGGTAAGCGTTTTCCCGGTTTAGCCGACGGATCTCGCGGGCCATCTCTTCGGGATCGTTCAAGGGGCGGGAAAGTCCCTGCTGGTCGGAGGGGTCCCCGAAGAGATCCTTGCGCCACTTCCTGAGGCTCCCATCGGAAATCCCCAGTTCACGGGCCACCTGCTTGAGGCTGTTGTTACTGTGCAAATAGAGTTCAACGGCTCGACGTTTGAACTCCTCATCATAGGTTCTGTGGGTTCTTGGCATGTCTAATGATCTCTCTCAGACTGCGCTGTTCGTGTCCACAAAATCGGGGGAGGTTCATCCTGCCGTAGGCTCTTGACCCGCGCTGTGCCGTGCGGAGCCTTTAGGCGAAGCATGGTAGCGTTGCGAAGCACGGTTTGGGCGAAGCAGGATCTGCGGTTTATCTCCTTCATCCCAATTCCTAATTCCTAATTCCTAATTCCTAATTCCTAATTGGCGCCGTTGGCGCCTCTCCCCCTCCGTGGTTACAGTTTGCGGACGATGGAGCGGGCGATGCCTTGGATGACCAATTCGGAAACGGGATGCAGTTCCGGGTAGTTTTTGTTTTCCGCTTTGAGGTAGGGTGGTTTATGGGGCGGTTTGATAAAACGCTTCAGGGTGGTAGCGCCGTCAATGAGGGCCGCCACGATGTCCCCATCGTTGGGTAGGGCCGGTTCAATGATGACCATGTCCCCATCGTAAATACCGGCGTCAATCATGCTGTCTCCCCGCACCTTGAGGGCGAAGGAGCGGCGGGAGCGGCGGATGCCGGCGCTGCGGATATCGACCTGGATGCGGTCTATGGCGTCACCCTGTTCGATCCCTTCCGGAAAACCGGCGGGGATATTTCCGTAGACGGGCATGTCGATGACCTCGAGCGAATCACTCGGTGGCGCTTCCGTATTCTGGTAAGTAATGCGGTAGGAGCGGGCCTGGCCGGCGATGCAGGTGAGGTAGCCCTTGTTTTCCAAGGCGCGCAGGTGACCGACCACGGCGTTGGTGCTGTTGAACCCAAAATGGTCGCGAATTTCGCGAATGCTGGGCCAGAAGCCCCGTTCTTGGGAAAATATCTGGAGAAATCCAAGCATTTCCTGTTGGCGTAAGGTTAAATTGCCCATAGTGATAAAATAATCACTGTTTTTATGTTCAGTGTCAAGCGCTCCTTAATTTTAACTATTTTGACTACCCTCCCCTCTTCTGGTATAGGTCGGCAGCATGGGTGGAAAAAGTGCCATCGTGCTCCTGACAGCCGCCATTTTATGGTCTGGCAGCGAATCCCTGGCGGCCCAGGAGGAAGATTTGGATAAGCGCGAGAAGGCCTACGAAAAAAAACGAATGAAAATGGTCGATGAGCAGATTGCCAGAAGAGGCGTTAGGGATAAACGTGTTCTGGAAGCCATGAGGGTGGTGAAACGCCATGAATTGGTACCGGAACGCTACCGTAGCCAAGCCTATGACGACCATCCTTTACCCATCGGTGAAGGGCAGACCATCTCCCAGCCCTACATTGTGGGCCTCATGTCCGAATTGCTGTCGTCTGAGCCCGGTGAAAAAATACTGGAAATAGGCACCGGCTCCGGATACCAGGCCGCTATCCTGGCCGAAATGGACTTGGAAGTTTACACCATTGAAATCATAGAAACCCTCGCTGCCCGGGCCGCCGGAGACCTGAAACGCCTGGGTTATCCCGACGTTCGCGTCAGATGGGGGGACGGCTACGCCGGTTGGCCATCCCAGGCCCCATTCGATGGCATTATTATCACGGCCGCTCCACCCAAACTGCCCCAACCCCTGATCGAGCAAACCAATGTTGGCGGCCGCATTGT
Organism: Opitutales bacterium; assembly: GCA_965218995.1. Taxonomy (GTDB): domain Bacteria; phylum Verrucomicrobiota; class Verrucomicrobiia; order Opitutales; family UBA2995; genus JAABVD01. The sequence continues at coordinate 74,948 of CBDCML010000002.1, read as the reverse complement.
GGTGCCGGAGGGGAAAGGTGTTCAGGATTTGAACGTCTATACCAAGCAAGAGGATGGTTCGGTTACGGTAAAACGAGTTATTCCCGTCCGCTTCGTCCCCATGACGGGAAAAGCCCAGAAAGGAATCTGACGGGAATGGCGGAGAAGGAAGGGCATGCGCAAAGGGGTCAGGCATTTATTTTCAACATGGGGACATGTCAAAAATCAACGACTGACCCCGACAGGCATCACTTTTCTACGGCATGACCCCGGCTGACGTCATACCTTATGCTCTTAATGCCAGATCCACCCATTGTCATTGCCCACCGAGGGGCATCCGCTTACCTCCCCGAGCATACCCTGGAAGCCAAAGCATTGGCTCACGCCATGGGAGCCGATTTTATCGAACAGGACCTGGTCCTTTCCCGGGACGATGAAATTGTGGTAATCCACGACATCTATCTGGAAACCGTGACCAACGTTGCCAACCTGTTCCCGGGCCGAAATCGGGAAGATGGACATTTCTACGTGATCGACTTCGACTGGGCCGAATTGCGGCAACTGGATGCTCACCAGCGCATAGACCCCGAAACGGGCCGAGCGGTTTACCCCAATCGCCACCCACCGGAGGGGGCAACCTTCCATTTACACCGATTGGGGGACGAGATCAAACTCATCCAAGAGCTGAACCGGGCCAAGGGGAAAAGGGTTGGCATTTACCCGGAGATCAAAAATCCCTCCTTTCACCGCGGGGAAGGAAGAGACATTTCCAAATGGGTTCTAGGCGTTCTAAGCGCATATGGCTACAAGGGGAAAAAAGACCTCTGCTACCTGCAATGTTTTGACCCCGCTGAACTCAAGCGCATTCGTTCCCACTACCATAGCCGCTTGAAACTGGTTCAACTCATAGCGGAAAACCCATGGTGGGAGGCGGACTTTGATCCCTCGACCCTTGGCAAAAAAGTGTTGGAAATCGCCCAATATTCAGACGGGATTGGCCCGCCTCTGGGCCCATCGGATGCCAGTGAGGATGAAGACAACTATCTCCATTGGATCTCCCTGACCAAGCTGGCCCATGATCGGGGGCTTGTGGTTCATCCCTACACTTTCAAAAAAGAAATGCTGCCTGAAGGCTCGAATCTTGTCGCCTTCACGGCAAATTTTCTAAAGCGGACGGGGGTTGATGGTTTCTTTACCGACTTTCCCGACCTGGGCGCGGAATCCGTAAGATCCATTCAGGGCTGACCCGAATGCCGCTAAGTTAAGCGACTATTGGAATATTCGATCATCTCGGAGAAGGAAGGGGTCAAGACGTAAAAAGTTATGCCTTACAGGGTCAGCAGGTCACGCCGAAAGGCGGATCGTCTTGTAAAAGTGTATGGAGTGCAACGGAATACAGTTTTTAAGACCTGACCCTTTTCTTCCGTAAGGCATCACTTTTCTACGGCATGACCCCGACTGGCGTCCATACTATATTCCTCTACAAACGTGCTTAACTAAGCAGCATTCCGGCATGACCCCAATAATTTAGGGCGCAAAAATGGGGTCAAAGGTTGATTTTGCCGCCGTAGAAATAACCAACCATCCACCTCCCTACTCCCTTCAGAATCACCATTGACAAGATTTCAGCTATGCAAAGGATGACTGCCCTGATACCACAATGGAAATTAATGAAACCATTGGTTCAGGTTAAAATTTGTGGTGATTGTAGCTCAGTAGGTTAGAGCACCGGATTGTGGTTCCGGGGGTCGCCGGTTCAAGTCCGGTCAGTCACCCCAAAATTTTCCCCGGGTCGGTCAGGGAAGGGGGAATTAGGAATTAAGAAAAGACTCTCGCAAAGAACGCAAAGAGAGAACGGAGGGGGGACATTCCTGTCCCCCCTCCGTTATTTGAATCCGTGCAATCCTGATCGTGATCTCTCCCCCATTCCTAATTCCTAATTCCTAATTCCTAATTGGCGCCAACGGCGCCTCTTCCCCTCTCCGGAGCTGAGAACGATTTAACTGTCTTCCGATCGATAAATCAATCGGCTGAACTCCCTACCACTTAAAGGTAAGCCGGATCTTACCACTACCTGTTGCCTACCATTTTCCAGGAGTTGATCTGAAAAAGGAACACTCCCATTCAAACTATCAAACGAAGGGCTGTCACTGAATTCTACTGAGATTTCCACCCCAACCGCCGTTGGATCCCTAATGAATTGAAGGGCGTGATACCGGGTAGAGGAAATGGTGACGATGGTAGGGGTCGGTTGGGCAAAGGAGGAGGTGTCCGAAGCATCTGACCCAAAGTAGTATTCAAATACGTTGGGCGAACCATCGTAATCCGGATCCTGGCCGACATCCCGGTCGGATTCCGATATACCCAGATCGGCCAGGTAGTTCAAAAATTCCTGAGGCAATACGGGTCCGGGATCGACCGCTGCCGCTTCCACCGAATCGATATGCGACCTGAAAGTGCCAATGGGTTGAAGATTATCTGGAAGATTGTAGCCAAGAAGCGAATAGAGCAATTCCCACTGCTCATGGCTGGCTGAATTTTTCACTCCATTAATGATGGCAAAAATGGGTTGCCCACCGGTTTGAAAGCGGTTGGCAACTGCTCTATTAAAATCATTCAGGACGAACTCGAATCCGTAGCGGTTAACAAATCCTTGCGTTTGACTTTCGGCATTACCCTGCATATTCAACGCCACGTGCATAACCGGAACGTCGTTAGGGTTACCCCCTCCATCCTTATAGTAATCAACGATGCCGGTCTCTACTTGAGCAGCGGCAGCTTGGCAAAATGGACACCACCAGGCAAACCACTCGAGTATGAGCACCTTCCCTTCCAAATCGTAAAGCTCGACCTCCTGCCTTGTGGCAGGATTAATCAAGGTGAAGTTTTCCACGATATCTCCTGTCGAATAGCGGTTTTGGCCGAAGGCGATTCCCCCCGTCAGCAGGGTAAGGGCGATTAGAAATAGTTTTCGAAATGACATGGTCAAGGTAGGCTTGGGGGCTAGCATGTTTTCAAAGCCTTCGGCTTATGGCAACCTGAATGATGTCCCAATCCCGATCACGGTAAAGGTTCTGAAAGAAATCCAGATCTTTTCGAGTGGGATCATAGTCGGTGCGCAGTCGGGCCAGATAGAAACGGGATGACCAATTATCCCCAATCCAGCGGAATCCCAGGCCAAATCGTTCACTGGCCAAACCTGGAGCGGCGGTTGTAAAAAGCAGGGCGTTTTCGATCTCCCCGGTATCATCATAATAGCGCCCATCGACAAACCACGAAAACCCTTCCTCAATCTGATGTTCCAAAGCAAAGCCGATGTAAATGGCTTCAAACTGCGGATCCTCGGAGGCAGCACCGGCATTCCAACGCATGATCCAGTCCTCACCGAGGGCCACGAACAGGGATGCGTCGGTCCCGTAGCGGGTGGACCGTTCACTGGTTTTAGATGAGCGCAAGGAGACGTAGGATCTCACCCTTGGGGTCAATACGTTTTCCGTGGAAATACTTACCGATCCGGTGTGGAGGTGAAGTCTGCCGCGCCTCAAACCATCGAAATCAATTTCATAGCCGGGTGAGACATCGTCTTCCAGCCAGGACAGATCGATTTGGGCAAACCCGGTTCCAGGCTTGTATTCCCAACGGGCTCCAACTGTCCCGTTGACGCCTTTGGGGTCGGCCACCACGTAGTCTTCCGCCCCTGGGACACCGATCAGATCGCTGTATTGTTGCCGGAAATACTCATCCAGCCAAACCGAGCGGTAATTGGTAAATCCATCGTATACTCCAGCCCCGCCCATGAGCCAGAAATAGTTTTTGACCTGTTTTTGGGTGTTTAGCTGTGCTGCCAGGTTACTTTCATTGCGCCGCCTGTCCATACCTCTGAAATCAAAAGGGGCGGGAACGTAAATCATGGAATAATGGCCATAGGCCAAACTGAGGGTGGATTCCCAGTCTTCGGTGGCAAAGTCTCCCACCCAGCTCCCCTGCAACAAGGTGACATCCCCGGCATCCACCCACTCGCCGCCCACCTCCAAGGGGTTGGGAGAAACGGCAAAACCCGCCGTGAGGAAGGACAATGCGAATAGGCAAACCATTTCGCTCAGCCGTTGTGAGATCCTCTCCAGTACCAAGTCATGGCCTTTAACGACAGACCGTGCAACCGGCCGCCACGGACCCGCCGGAAACGGCGCTCCCCGGCTCAATCTGGGGCAGGAGATTTACACGATCCCCCTGCACCATCGAATCGGTCCTGGTCATGCCGATTTTGGATACGAGCCCCTGCTCGTAGACGGGCACATTGGCGCATCCGCCGAGAATAATCATTAGGACGGCAACAAGAAGGAAGGGAGATAAAAATCCTCGATGGAGAGCTGTTTTCATAAAGGAAAGGAAAAACTCGAACTATAACTTAGAGGGGTTGCGCCGCCTTTTATTCCGTTGCAGATAGGAGGATAAGACGTCAGGTCTGAATGGCGCTTAGTTAAGCGCGTTTGTAGAGGAATATAGTATGGACGCCAGTCGGGGTCATGCCGTAGAAAAGTGATGCCTTCTGCAAGAAAAGGGTCAGGCCTTGAAAACCGTATTCCATTGTACTTCATACACTTTTACAAGGCAATCCGCCTTTCGGCGTGACCTGCTGACCCTGTAAGGCATAACTTTTTACGTCTTGACCCCTTCCTTTTCCGAGGTAGTCATATGTTCGGAAAATGGCTTAACTAAGCGCCATTCACGTCAGGTCTCATCCCGATTGCCGCATTCGATTCAGACGGTTCTGTAACTGCAGGCGGTGGCTCTCCAATTCTTCGCGGGAAAGAACGACTGGAATCATCATCGCTTCATCCAGGCGAACCATTATCCGGGAAAAAGGTTTGGGTACGATCAACCTGTCCCAGGACTTGAGCCGCCAACATCGATCAACCGTATAGGAGATGGGATACAAGGGAAACCCCGTTTTCTGGCCTAGAAAAATCGCACCTGCCTTTGCTCGATACAAGGGTCCCTGGGAGCCATCGGGGTAAATTATGGTGGAGCTTTTGTTCTTTTGCATTAGACGGCAATTTTTCAACAATCCCTTTGCAGCACCCCGATTGGAAGAAGCGCGAACCACCTCCACACCGAACATTTTCATCAACATATAGGATATATCCCCATCCTTGGATTTGCTGACCAATTGTGTGAAGGGTTTTCCCTTACTCACAAAATCCTTCTCAAGAAGGAGGGCGGTGTAAACGAGGCGATTGTGCCAGGCGCAAAAGATTACCGGTTCTCTTCCCCTGGAGATCTTCCTGAATAAGGCCTCCCCTTCCTTAAACTGCACCCGGTAGGTGGCTCCCATCAATTTCAAGCTAACCCTCATCAGAATCGCGATAAGGTAGGTCTTCAGGGAAATGCGGCGTTCTGAGCCGTCATCGATCATGACCAATTCATTTAGGGATTTCAGAAAAGGGTCAAACTTCGAATGGCACAAAGACCCGGATAAGACGTCAGGTCTTGACCCGAATGCTGCTTAGTCAAGCGGGATTTTGAATGTTCGATCATCTCGGAGAAGGAAGGGGTCAAGACGTAAAAAGTTATGCCTTACAGGGTCAGTCGTCTTGTAAAAGTGTATGGAGTACAACGGAATACAGTTTTTAAGACCTGACCCTTTTCTTTCGGAAGGCATCACTTTTCTACGGCATGACCCCGACTGGCGTCCATACTATATTCCTCTACAAAAGTCGCTTAACTAAGCAGCATTCTGCCTTGACCCCCTGTTCACGTGCTTTTGGCATGGACTGTTTGAAGGCAATGGACATTCGCAATGGCGTAACGGAGGACATCGATTCCATCATGTCAATTGTCGGCCAGGTGGTGGCTGAAATGGCTGCCTACGGAAATTTTCAGTGGACCAGCCAGTACCCCACAGCCCACCGGTTTCAACAGGATATCCAAAACAGGTCACTCTGGGTAGCTGCCAAAAACCAGGTTGTCCTCGGGTTTATCGTGGTCGACCGGATCGAACCTCCCGAGTACACATCGGTGCCATGGCACAGAGAGGGTCCCGCCTGTGTCATCCACCGGTTCGCGGTTCGGGGAGGAGCCCGCCGCCATGGTATCGCCTCATCACTGGAGGCCCATGCCTGCGAACTGGCCCGGCAAAGCGGCACCCGTTACCTGAGAACCGATACCAATAGCAGCAACCAGGCCATGCAAGGGTTCCTGAAAAGCCGGAACTATCGCTACACCGGAGACGTCTTCTTTGCCAAATGCGACAATGCCTTCTATTGTTACGACAAGGCGCTTTGACCGAATGAATGTTGGAGTGATGGAGTGATGGAGTGATGGAGTAATGGAATGTTGGAATGTTGGAATGTTGGAATGTTGGAATTAGGGAATTAGGGAGAAGAGTTTAATTTGGGATTTGGAATCGTGGGTTTTTGTGCGTTTTGTGGCTATTTTTTCATCCGTGCTCATCCGTGAAATCCGTGGTCTCATTCCTCAGGGATTTTCGATCATGATCACGATCACGATTTACCTCTGCATGCCACACCGTAGCCCTTTGGCGAAACAGGATCTGTGGCATAATTCCTCATTCCTAATTCCTCATTCCTAATTCTCCCCCCCTCAGGGTTCATACCTCTTCAACCCTCATTCCATTACTCCATCACTCCATCACTCCAACATTCCAACATTTCCTTCTCCCCAATTCCTCATTCCATCATTCCCTTACTCCCTTCTTCCTTCTCCCCTTTGTGCCTTTGGCGAGAGCCAATTCCTAATTCCTAATTGGCGCGCCTTTCCCCTCTTTGCGTTCTCGGCGCTCTTGGCGAGAGGCCTTTTCTCAGGGATTTTCGATCACGATCACGATTTACCTCTGCATGCCACGCCGTAGGCCTTGGCGTAGGCGGGTGCATTTTGTGGCTATTTCACCAGAGAAACGGCCGCCTCGATAATTCCGGTGAAGGGCTTGACCTCCAGGGAGGCTCCCCCAATAAGCCCTCCGTCGATATCGGGTTGTAAGAGCAATTCTGCGGCATTGCCCGGTTTCATCGATCCCCCGTATTGAATGCGGATTTTATCGGCCAGTTGGGAGCCGAACAGATCGGCCAGAATACCCCGAATTGACGCGTGCACTTCCTGCGCCATCCGGGGTGTGGCGGTTTTTCCGGTCCCAATGGCCCATACCGGCTCGTAGGCGATTACGAGATTCTCCGCATCCTCGCTCGTCACCTGCTTCAGTCCGCCGCGAACCTGCGCGTCTACCACCCCCAGGGTATCCCCTTGCTCCCTTTGCGGCAGGGTCTCCCCAACGCAGAGAATCGGTTTCAAGTCGTTGCGCAAGGCGGTTAACACCTTCTCGTTGATAAACGCATCCGACTCGGAAAAAAATTCCCGCCGTTCGCTGTGCCCCAAAATGACATGGGAGACATGGAAATAACGTAACATTTGGGCCGACACCTCACCGGTATAGGCGCCAGCCCTGGCGGGATGCATATTCTGCGCTCCGAGAAGGACCGAGGAATCTTCCAGGATTCGGGCCACCGATTCCAGTGCGGTAAAGGGTGGGCAGAGAACGACATCCACCCCGGCCTCATTCCTCCATTCCCGGTCCACGCCCTGGGCCAGTTCTACAGCCTCTGCGGCCGTTTTGTTCATCTTCCAATTCCCGGCAATAATGTATCCACGGCGCTTTTTCATAAATCGAGGAGTTCAGGATGCAAGGGTATCCAGGGAGGCCACTCCGGGCAATTCCCTGCCTTCGAGAAATTGGAGGCAGGCCCCCCCGCCGGTGCTGATAAAAGAAACCTTTTCCGCATTTCCGCTCTTCCTGATAGCCTTGGCCGAATCCCCTCCCCCGACGATGGAGACGGCCCGGACGTTGTCGGCCACGGCATCGGCTATTTCAAAGGTGCCTTTACTGCAGGCTTCTATTTCAAAAATTCCCATGGGTCCGTTCCATAAAACCGTCCCGGCCCGGGCCACCTCCCCGCGGTAATTTGCCACCGCCTTGGGCCCGATATCGACCCCATTCCAGCCATCCTCGATTTCGCTTTCCACCACTCGCACCTCTCCCACCGTTCGGGCCGCAAAATCGAGGCGGTCGGTTACGACCGTATCCACGGGCAAACGAAAGCGAACCGCCTTTTCCTCGGCTTTCTCCAGAATAGACCGGGCCAAGCCCACCTTGTCAGGTTCGGCCAGACTGTCACCGATCCCTTTTCCCTGGGCCAGGGCAAAGGTGAAGGCCATGGCTCCGCCAATCAAAATAGTGTCGGCCTTCTCCAGCAACCGGTCGATAACCATGATCTTGTCTGATACCTTGGCCCCACCGAGAATAACGACAAAGGGTCGGGCCGGATGCTCTGTTTTCTCACCCAGAAAAGCCAACTCCCGCTCGATCAGAAATCCGCATACGCAAGTGGACACGCAGCGGGTAATCCCGGAGGTGGAGGCATGGGCCCGATGGGCCGCCCCGAAGGCATCGTTTACGTAGACCTGGGCCAGGGATCCGAGCATTTCGGCAAACCCGGGGTCATTGTTCTGTTCACCGGCATGAAACCGGACATTTTCCAGCAACAAGACCGATCCGGGTTGAAGAGCGGCCACGGCAGCCTCGACCTCGGGTCCCACACAGTTCCGCAAAAATTGCACCGGCCGACCCAACTGGACGGCCAGTTCCTCCGCCACCGGCCTCAGACTGAATTTTGCATTGGCCCGGCCTTTGGGACGCCCCAGATGACTGGCCAAAATCACTTTGGATTGCCTATCCAGCAGATACCTCAGGGTGGGAAGGGCCGCGACAATGCGGGTGTTGTCCCCAACCTTTCCGTTCTCATCCAAGGGAACATTGAAATCAACCCGAACAAAAACCCGTTTTTCCTTCAGGTCGATGTCGCGAACGGTCTTGGTTCTGGCCATGAAAATACGGGGATATCAAAGGAAATTTGCCACCTTTCTCAGGAGATCCACACAACGATTGGAATACCCCCATTCGTTGTCATACCAGGAAACCAGCTTGAAAAAAGTATCGGACAACCCGATGCCGGATCCGGCATCGAAAATGGAGGAAGCGGGGCAGTTTATGAAATCGGAGGAAACCACCTGGTCCTCGGTGTATTCCAGTATGCCCTTTAAAGGACCTTCCGCCGCCGCCGCCTTGACCGTGTGGCAAATTTCCCGGTAGGAAGTAGGTTTTTCCGTTTTCACCGTCAAATCGACCACGGAAACGGTGGGTGTGGGCACGCGGAAGGCCATCCCGGTGAGCTTTCCCTGCACTTCCGGAATAACCAGGCCAACCGCTTTGGCCGCTCCAGTGGAAGAGGGAATGATATTCAGGGCCGCGGTGCGCCCGCCCTTCATATCTTTGGGCGATGGACCATCCACCGTTCTTTGCGTAGCGGTGTAACTGTGAACCGTGGTCATCAGGCCTTCCACGATGCCAAAATTTTCCAAAACCACCTTGGTCAGTGGAGCCAGACAGTTGGTCGTGCAGGAGGCATTGGAAATGAGGTGGTCATCCGGGGTCAAGGTCTCGTCGTTTACGCCCATGACCACCGTTTTCACCGCCCCTTTTCCCGGGGCTGAAATGATTACCTTCCTGGCTCCGGCTTGCAGGTGACCCCGGGCCTTTTCGTCCTGCACGAACAAACCGGTGGACTCTATGACCACATCTACACCCAACTCATCCCAAGGGAGAGCGGCAGGGCCTTCCCGCACGGAAAGAACCTCGATGGGATGACCGTTGACCACGAGGTTGTCTCCATCGGTTTCCACCGTTCCTTTAAATCGACCCTGTACCGAGTCGTATTTCAGGAGGTAAGCCAGGTTTTCGGCCGGTACCAGGTCGTTGATGGCAACGACCTCGAAGTCCTTGCCCAGGAGGCCCTGATCAACCAATGCTCTGAATACCAGTCGACCTATTCGGCCAAAGCCATTAATTCCGATTTTTACTGCCATATTTTGCTAGGTTTAGGGTTTGCTTAAGGGGTTACGGCTCAGCCCCCGGCGGGAGCCGCGCCAATTAAAATTTTGAGCGGATACTTGAACGTCTCCACCTTGCCATGGCAAGCGTATATCTCCGGCCCCCATTTCTCACAAATCTTCTACTGCGCTCCGTAACACCGGCACTGAGACGCCAAAGGCCGCCAATCAGGAATTGACCACGGATTACACGGATGAGCACGGATTTTTAATAAAACTATCCATTGCGATCAAGAAGGGACTCTCGCAAAGCACGCTAAGAGCGCAAAGAGGGGTCTGGCGCCCCCGGTGCCTTGTGCCGGGAAATCCACAGGGCACAACTGACGGCGGGCATTTCCAGTTCAGCCTGGAGTTCGGCCAGAGCCGAATCCAACCCATCCGGTTCAAAGCGCTCGGAATCCGCAATCTGACTCCAAGAACGCTCAAAGTCGAAGCCCGAGAGGTTAAACCGGACCAGATGAGCCTCTGGATTGACCACAAAAAATAATTGGACCGGACCAGGCTCCTGCGCGGCATTGAAGAGACAGGCCAAACCATTACCCGATTGAGGGGAGAAAAATTGGAAAAAATCCTCCCTGGGTATGTTGGCGAGGCGCAGGCAGGAGGCCATCTCCGATTTCCGAAAGGCGATCCAACGTCGAAAATAGGCATGAGTTCCGGAAAATTCCTGCAGACGCTGATAGTCCAAAGCATTGATGTCACCCCGCAAATAGGTATTGGCGTGCCCCCATTTGGTGCGGAGAAAATCCTGGCCTTGGGCCAGCATGGGGGTGCCTGGAGACATCATCAACAGACTGACCATGAGGTGGGTTCTGCGCCGATCCAGTTGGGTGGGAACCTGTGCGTTATGGTTGGCATTTTCCGTGATGTCATCCAGCCAGGTCCTGTCGTCATGGGATCCGGTGTAGTTGATCGACTGGAAAGGCGCACCCCCGGAAGAGTGGGAACCTTTCAAAAAATACTGCATCGTGACGGCATCGCCCTTGCCGGTCAGGTAAGACTTGAGAAATTCCCTATAGCCGTCATTCCACCAAAGATAACCGGTAGTCTTGAGCCCTGATCGGAGGTGGGCCCGGAAACTCCAGGGCTCGGCGATTAGAATCACCTCGGGAAAATGCTCCCTCAACCGGATTTCGATTTCCCGGAGGATGTCCACCCCCAAAAGCTCGGCCAGATCGAACCGGAATCCATCTACTCCGTAAAACTCCAACATGTGCAACAGGCTGTCCAGAATCAACTGTTTGGCCATGGGAGCATGGCAACGAAGGTCGTTCCCGCAGCCGCTCCAATTACTCGGCGTTCCGTCGGCTTTCAGCTCAAAATAATATAGTTGGTCAATGTAGGCCAGGTGAGCCGGATTTCCCACATGATTGTAAACCACGTCCAAAATCACGGCCAAGCCCGCTTCATGGAATGCTTCCACAAGATCCCTGAACTCCTCGACTTGGCTGGCCTGGAGCGGGTCCCGGGCATAACCGCTCTCCGGAGCAAAATAATTGACCGGCATATACCCCCAATGATATTCCCCTTTGGAGAGGGCATCGTTCTCATGGATGGGCTGCAATTCCACCGCATTCACCCCCCAACCCCTCAAATAACAATGGGGAGACTTGAGCCAGGCGGTCAATCCGGTGTAACCCAGGCGCTCCTGTTCGGACAACCCGACCGGAGCTTTGGCCAGAAGGTCCCTGAGGTGAACTTCCCCTATTACCAGATCCTCCGGTTTGGGAGCCTTGAAAACCCGGGGTCTCCCGGGACGGCGCCGATCCACCACTATGGCCGGACCCCACGCACCCACCGTGGCAAGAGCGTAGGGATCGAGAATATCGACATTGGGATCGAACTGGGCAAAAGGCCCCTGCCTGGGTCCATCCACGCGATACCAATAAAATTTTCCGACCATGTTCTCCTCAATAACCGTTTCCCACATTCCATCCGATAGCCGAATGAGAGGATGGTAACCGGCATTATGCCAGGAGTCTGGATGATCCAACACCACCAGGATGACACGGGTGGCCCGGGGAGCAAAAATGCGAAACAGGGTGGTATCCCCATGCAGGAAAACTCCGGGTTTCAAACCCGGCTCCAGGTCGAGAAAAAATCTACCCGGCCTTATGGGAATGAAACTTTCCGGGCCCCAACCCCACAACGATAAAAAGTAGTCCTGGGACAGGTCCAACACCTCCGCAGTTTTTAAATCGAAAATGTGGCGACCGGTGCGTTGGGGATCGATGTAGTAGTTTTGGTTACCGCAGGAATCACAATAAGTATTAGTGGCTTCAGCCGGCAGGGAAAACCAGCGTCTCTCCCATGAGACGAATTTGAACCCCGTTCCCCGGGACAGATCGACCTCCTCCAACGGCAAAGACAACCGGAGCTCTTTCCCACCCTCGACCTCCGCGCGTTCCATCCGCCATTTTTCCTTCCCTATAGCCTGGCCCCAACCGTTGAATTGCCCCGCGACGTAGACCGATTCATCCACATCCAACAGGTTCTGCGCCAAATCCCGCCCACTACAGAAGAAATGTAGGCTCTTGCCGTCCAAATAATAGGCGCTGGTTCGGGCGAAACTTTCCAAGTTGGCCCGAACCACCCCCGCAATGGGACCGCCCGGTTCCAAATGGAAATCGGGAGGATCTTTCCCCTCCCAATCGGAGGATAATTCGGCCCGAATCCGGTCGGGAGCCTGCAGGAGGGCGTTCAATAGGGTTATGGATGCCATAGGGTGCGGTATCCTAGAAATAACTTGAAAAAGAGGGAATGGGCCCAAACGTTGAATTTTTGCATGCCCGCAAAAATTCAACGTCCGGCTTCCTTTTACCAAACATCATACCTCATCCTTGCATTGTTTTGCTTCCTCCTCAATGCCGGATGCAGGGGTCCGTTCCAACAGGGGGTGATCTACCACCCCAAAAAACCTCTCCTCTATAAAAAGGATCAGTTTGGAAACCACATTCCGGATTATTCCACTGCCGGTTACCGGGCGGGCGGGGTTCCCCTTCCCCGGATTCCAGAAAAAGTTACCCTCCATCCCTTGCAGGGTAGCGCAGATGACACCAAACGCATTCAAGCCGCTATCGATCGGGTTTCCAGCCTTGCTCCGGACCCGCGGGGATTTCGTGGCGCTATTCTCCTGCAAGCCGGTCGATACCGGGTGGATGGCCAAATATTGCTGAGAACGAGCGGTGTCGTTCTGCGGGGAAGCGGCCAATACAGTGGAGGAAGCGAAATATGGTCCGGGGAGACCCCTATACAGTCCCTCATTCTGCTTTCCGGCCGGGATGCTCCTCAGGACGATTTTAATGCCGCCGGACGCGGCGGTAGATTCTTATACCGCAACTCCTCCGACCAGGCATGGGAGGTGGTCGACCTCTACGCTCCTTCCGGCCGGGACTACGTTCAAGTGGCTCCCGTGGGAGGATTGGCCGTGGGAGAAACGGTAATTCTGGAGCAGCGCATGAACCGGGAGTGGGTCCGCCTTTTGGGTATGGATAACTTTCCGGCCCGGCCCGATAAAAAACCGGTTCCACAGTGGAATCCGGCCGACTTTGTTTTTCACTTCGAAAGAAGGATCAACAAGATCGCGGGCGGCAGGGTCTATTTTGAATCGCCGCTGGTGAATCCGATATTCGCCCAATTTGGATCCACCAGGTTGTTCAAACCAATACTTCCCAACCGGATCACCAACTGCGGGGTGGAAAACCTCCGCCTCGTGGCCTCTTCCGGAGCCTTGGAGGGGGAAGCCCCCGAGTCCCCTTCGCGGAATGGGGTCACGGTAACGCGCGCGAAGGATTGTTGGGTCAAAGGAGTGACCAGCGTTCACTATGCCAACACTTGCGTGGAATTGGACCGGGAAGCCCTGCGCATCACCGTGGAAGATTGTGCCTTCCTGGACCCGGTGGCCCAGGAAGGCTACGGGCGACGACACGGATTTATTTCCGCGGGACAGCAGTTGCTGTTTCAGCGATGCTTCACGCGCGGCGCTCAATACCCCTTTTTTGTGCCGGGGAAAACGGGCGGGCCCAATGTATTTCTCGATTGTTACGCGGAAGGCTTCAAATCCGTCATCGGACCTTGGCGACACTGGGCCATGGGAACCCTTTGGGACAATACCCATGGCGGGCGGCTCATGGTCCGCAACCGTGGTTACGAGGGAATGGGCTGGGGATGGAGCGGCATCAATCACCTCTTCTGGAATTGCAATGCCGCCGACACGGTATCCATTCAAAGTCCCGTGAATGGTTGGAACTGGGCCATCGGCTGCCGAGGCAAACGACTCGGCGCCCCTTTTCAAGGATTGGTGGCCCACTACAGTCACCACGGCGAGCGGGCCAAACCGCGCAGCCTCTACATGCGCCAATTGGAGGATCGACTCCATCCGGAGGCGGGAAAAGCCGTCTTCAGCGAAAACCAACGCCAGGGAACAACGCTCTTTTATCTCCAGGACACCCTCTCCCAGTAGAGGCGGGCCGAGGCGCGCCAATTAGGAATTAGGGAGAAGGGAGAAGGGAATGTTGGAATGAGGGAATGAGGGAATGAGGGAGTGTTGGAGTGAGGGAGTGTTGGAGTGATGGAGTGTTGGAATGAGGGAATGAGGGAATGTTGGAGTGATGGAGTGATGGAATGAGGGTTGAAGAGGTATGAACCCGGAGGGGGGGAGAATTAGGAATGGGGAATTTTGTGTTTTTTGTGGCTATTTCCCTAACTTGTCCTGCCGTAGCCCTTGGGCGAAGCGGGATCCGTGCGCATCCGTGTAACTTGTCCGGCCGTAGACCTTTGGCGAAGCAGGATCGAGCGACCAAAGGAAGTGTTGTTAAATTAAAAATCCCATCCATCCTGTTTATCCGTGTTCAACCCCCAATTCCCAATTCCCAATCCCCAATTCCTCATTCCTAATTGGCGCCTCCGGCGCCTCCTCTCTGCATCAATGAGCAAAGTCCTGGTTGCCATGTCCGGTGGAGTGGACAGCAGCGTCGCCGCATACCTGCTGCAAAAGCGGGGTCACCAGGTGGAAGGCTGCTACATGAAGATTTGGCTCCGTGAATCGGATCCATTTGGAGAGTGTCCTTGGCAGCGGGACATCGATGACGCGCGCGCGGTGGCCGATCAATTGGGCATACCCTTTCGCATCGTCAATCTGATCGAGGCTTACCGGGAACGCGTGGTCGACGACATGATCAGGGGTTATGGATCGGGCATCACCCCCAATCCCGATGTCATGTGCAATCGCGAGGTCAAATTCGGCGCCTTTCTCGACTACGCCCGGGAGGCCGGTTTTGAAGGGGTGGGAACCGGGCATTACGTCACCTCAAAAATGAACCGTGATGGCGCCACCGAATTGTGGGAGGGTCACGACAAAAATAAGGACCAGTCCTACTTTCTCGCCCTGCTCAACCAGGACCAGGCCTCCGCCGGGGTCTTTCCCGTGGGCGGCTACGAAAAGCCCCATTTGAGGGAAATTGCCCGCAAAGCCGGGCTGGTCACGGCGGACAAGAAAGACAGCCAGGGTCTTTGTTTCATCGGTAAAATAAAGATTGGTGAATTCCTGCAGGAGTATATCCCGGACCGGACCGGCCCCATCGTTAACGTGGAAGGACAGGAGTTGGGCCGGCACAAGGGCCTGCACCGCTTCACCCTGGGCCAACGCAAAGGACTGGGCATCCCCTCCAATACCGACCACAAATTTTACGTCGTGGTGGCCAAGGACCCGGCCAAAAACGAGTTGGTGGTAGCTTTCGAAAGCGCGGATGCGCCCCACCTGTATACCCGGGAAGTGGTGGTCAGAGACCTTTCCTGGATCAACCATCCCCTAGAGGAAACCTGCTCCATTTTGGCCAAGCCCCGCTATCGGGACCCGTCCCGGAGGATCCGGTTCATCCCGGAAAACGGCAAAGCCCGGGTCGTGTTTGAAAACCCTCAACGCGCCCTGACCCCAGGCCAGATAATCGCCTTTTACGATGGAGAACGCCTTCTCGGTGGAGGCGTATACCAATCCATAGGCGCGCCGAGGCGCGCCAATTAGGAATTAGGAATTAGGAATGAGGAATTGTTGGAGTGATGGAGTGTTGGAATGATGGAATTAGGGAGAAGAGTTTAATTTTGGGATTTGGAATTGTGGGTATTTGTGCGTTTTGTGTCTATTTACCTATCCGCGTCATCCCCGGTCAAAACCTTCTTTTGAATTAGCTCTCGCCAAGACGCAAAGATCGCCAAGAGGAAGAGGAATTAACATGGATGAACAGGATGGACAGGATGGACAGGATTTTATTAAATAACGGAGGGCGGACATTCCTGTCCGCCATTTAAATTTATAAGGCGGGTTGGAAAACCCGCCCTCCGTTATTTGTGACCCCATCGGGGTCGCTTCCCATCCGTGTTTATCCGTGTAATCCGTGTTTTATTCCTCAGGGATTTTCGATCACGATCACGATCACGATAACCCCCTGTCCCTTTGTGCCTCTCTCCCATTCCTAATTCCTAATTCCTAATTCCTAATTCCTAATTGGCGCCAACGGCGCCTCTCTCATTCCTCTCTGTGCCCTCTGTGTTCTCTGTGGTTAATCCCTCTCCTAATTCAGGGCAACCAGGGGTACTTGCGGTATTCCGGTTTTCTTTTCTCCAGGAAGGCCCGTTTACCTTCCGATCCCTCTTCGTTCATGTAATACAGCAGGGTCGCGTTGCCGGCCAACTCCTGAATGCCGGCCTGTCCATCCAAGGCGGCGTTGAAAGCCGACTTGAGGCATCGGATGGCCAGGGGACTTTTTTCCAGGATTTCCTTGGCCCATTCAACCCCTTCGGTTTCCAGGTCCTCCACCGCCACCACTTTATTGACCAGTCCCATATCCAAGGCTTCCTCAGCGCTGTATTGACGACATAAATACCAGATTTCCCGGGCTTTTTTCTGCCCTACGATACTGGCCAGGTAACTGGATCCTAGACCGCCGTCAAAACTTCCCACCTTGGGACCGGTTTGGCCGAATATGGCGTTGTCCGCGGCAATGGTCAGGTCGCATATGACGTGCAATACGTGTCCGCCCCCGATGGCGTAACCGGCCACCAGGGCGATGACCACCTTGGGAATGGAGCGAATCAAGCGCTGTAAATCCAGCACATTCAAGCGGGGAACCCCACCTTTGTCGATGTAACCGGCTTTCCCGCGAATTTTCTGGTCTCCACCCGAGCAGAAGGCGTATTTGCCATCCGTGTGGGGACCGGCTCCGGTGAGCAATACCACACCCACTCCCTGGTCTTCCCTGGCATCGGAAAAAGCATCGTACATCTCAAAGACCGTGGTAGGTGTAAAGGCATTGCGCCGGTGAGGGCGATTGATGGTTACCTTGGCCATACCATCCATCTTTTCGTAGATGATATCTTCATATTCTTTTGCGCGCATCCAGTTCATGACATCGAATCCCTTCAAAGCTTATGAGTTCGGGTTATACAACAACCCATCACCCCAGCTAGCTGTTTTCCTTAAAATCTACAACCCTATTTTGCCGGCAACGATTAGGAAATGACTCTCGCAAAGCTCGCGAAGAACGCAAAGGGGAGAGAGCGCCAAAGGCGCGAATTAGGAATTAGGGAAGAAGAGGCACAAAGGCACAAAGGGGGAGAATTAAATAACGGAGGGCGGGTTTTCCAACCCGCCATATAGAGGTAATGGGGGACCCGCCTCCCGGCGTGACAGGCAGGAATGTCCCCCCTCCTTTTTTTAAAATCCGTGCCTATCCGGTAGAGTCGAGGGGTGGCGCGGTGTCCATTAAAGGATCCGTTTCCACACCCCCGCTCATCAAACCGGACGTGCGGATTTCCCGCATCCGGCTTTCGGACCAAGGTGATTTCATGCTTTCGCCCACGGGAAGTTACTTGACTTCCCTTCGCTTTGGCATGCAACGTTTCTTGCAGTTTCCAGAGCTTTTCCGGAGGTGGTAGACTCTCGTCACTCTCCACTCTTACCCCACTTGTCGCGTTGCCTTGGAACTGAGGCCCCTTTGCTCGGCGCTCGTTACGCGCGTCTTCACTACTACGGGCCTCTCCGCCACCCTCGCAGGCCAGACCTGTCCCTCGCGGGAGTCCTGTTTGAGCCTTCACGCTCTGCTTACCAGGGCTTCCCGTGTTCCTACGGGACTCCTTTGCTCCCATGCCGTCACCACTACCCCGGCGAACCAGCACACGTCTATCGTCGCTCATTACGTCCTCTCTTCCCGGACTCGGCATGTTCGGTGTGCCGTGTCAGCCTTCTCCTAATTACAGCAGGATCGGCGTCCGCATTGACCTTTTCGAGGCCTGCTCGGTGTTCACGCATGTTACGGCCTAGGTGCTCCCTGACCCCCTCTCGGGGCCTTTTCCTGAAGAACTTGAACTTTCATCGTTACCTCTGAACGTCCCTCCAGGTGGTACCGGGTGGAGCGACCAGTTCCCGGGTGGGTTTTAGTTGACTCTCCCACTGGAGTCCCGTGGCTTTGCACGGCATACTGTAATCCGTGGTCAATTCCTCTGTGTCCTCTGTGGTTAGTTCCCAATATCTCGTTTCTAGATGCTGGATGCTGGTTCGTGACCTTGGCGCCATTGGTTTCATTCCTCAGGGATTTTCGATCACGATCACGATCACGATTTACTTCGTGCCCCTTCGTGTCCTTCGTGGATCCAATTCCTAATTCCTAATTCCTAATTCTCTTTATGATTTTCAGGACCCATTAAAGGGAACCGCTTATGGATTGAAATAATTCCTTTCTGTATGCTGCGTCCCGGTAGCGATCGGTTTCAATTTCAAGGGCCCGAATCCCCCGTTCCGGCAAGGCGCCGAGGTAATTACCCAGTTGCTCGATGGTATCCAATTTATGGTATTCCACTCCGTTGCTTTCTACCAGTTTTCGGAAATCCACGGCTTGAGGAGTGGCAAAATATTCCTCGAAGGGAGGCTCAAACCCGGCAACGGGCAGGTGGTTGAAAATACCACCCCCATGGTTATTGATGAGAATGACGGTGAGGTGACCTTCGAATTTGGGCCGTAGCAACAGCCCATTGGAATCGTGCAGAAAGGCCAGGTCCCCTGTGAGCAGAACGGCGGGCCGGTTCCGATAAGCTACCCCCAAGGCGGTGGACAGCGTTCCATCGATCCCATTTACTCCCCGGGAAGCGTAAACCTGGGCTCTGGAATCATTTGGAGGCCAGAAACACTCCACATCCCTGACCGGCATGCTGCTGGCCACAAAAACAGGGGTGTTTTCGGGCAGGTATCGGGCCAGATGGTGGGATATGAGCCCCTCGAAAGAAAGGGCCCCTTTCCCTGGCAAGGCGTCCTTCAACCCGGCCATGACCCTGCCCTGAGCCTTCAACCACTTGTCCGCGTAGGCCGGGTCCGCCTTCGGGTCGAAACCAAAGCGGGAATTGATCTCCGAGATGTTCGCCTCCACAACACGAACCACCCGTCCGGTGGGATCCAGGTTCTTACCGGTCCGGTGCACGTGGTAGATGTCCACTTCGGTATGGGTGAGCCATTGCCGCAGGGTCTTGCTGGTGGGCAAGGGCCCCAGGGCGATGGCACATTGGGGAGGAAGAGAGTCCCTCAATTCCGCATTGCCCAAAATAAAATCGTAACCCGTCACCAATCTTTTCTGACCACTGGCAAAATTGCGCACGGGGGACAATCCATCGGCCAGAACGGGCCAGCCCGAATCATCGCTCAGTCGGGCAACCGCTTTGACGTATTCGAATGGGTCCGGAGGGATTTCCGTACCGCAAATGATGATTCCCCGCTCTCCCGAAAGGGTTATGGACTCTCCCACCAAGGTCTCGTCTTCTCGCGGCACAACGACATCATGGAAGAACTCCGGGCCAATTTCCGGAACCCCTTCCGTGGACCCGTCCTCAACCGGATATAAGGGATCCCGAAAGGGACAATTCAAGTGGACGGGACCCCCAAGGGCGCGGCCATAGGCGCGGACAATGTCCGCCTTCAAGCCCAGCAACCCATCCCACTGGCAAACAGGCGTTTCCATTACCTTCTGATAAACCGGAAAATCACCGTAGAGCCGGGTCTGGTCGATGGTTTGGCCGGCCCCGCAGTCCTGCAATTCGGGAGGGCGGTCGGCAGTCAGAACCAACAGGGGAACACGGGCTTCCGAGGCTTCGGCAAGGGCGGGAAAATAATTGGCCGCGGCTGTGCCCGAGGTGCATACGAGAGCAACGGGTTTATGGGTTTGCCGGGCCAACCCCAAGGCGAAAAATCCGGCACAACGTTCATCCAGAACCGGAATGGTATTGATTCCGGCATGGGAAAAAAAGGCCAGGGTCAACGGGGTGGAACGGGAGCCGGGGGAAATGACCACGTGTTCCAAACCGCAACGAAAAAACGTCTCGGCCAGGACGGAAGCCCAAAGCGAGTTTGTGTTGGCTCTGTCGATATTCAACATGGGCAGGCGCGCCAATTAGGAATTGGGGAGAAGGGAATGTTGGAGTGATGGAGTGGTGGAGTGGTGGAGTGGTGGAATGTTGGAGTGATGGAGTGATGGAATTAGGGAGAAGAGTTTAATTTGGGATTTGGAATTGTGGGTTTTTGTGCCTTTTGTGGCTATTTTTTCATTCGTGCTCATCCGTGAAATCTGTGGTCTCATTCCTCAGGGATTTTCGATCACGATCATGATCACGATAAATCTGTGTCCCTCTGTGCCTCTGTGCCTCTCTCCCTAATTCCTAATTCCTAATTGGCGCCAACGGCGCCTCTCTAGTCCATTACCTCCCGCATGGCCTTGAATTTCAAATCGGTTTCCAGTTTTTCATTTGGGGGGGTGGAACCCCGGACAATCCCGCTACCTGAAAACAGCCGTATCGTGTCGCGGTGGAGAATTCCCGACCGGATCCCCACGACAAATTCTCCATCCCCATGGGCGTCGAACCACCCGACCGGCCCGGCGTAGGGACCGCGAACAAAACTCTCGTAGTTTTGGATAGCATCACAGGCGGCATCTTGGGGGGCGCCCCCCACGGCAGGGGTCGGATGAAGACTTCGAACCACGTCCAGGATATGGATGTCCTTGGCCAGGTCGGCTCCAATGGGGGTCAACAGGTGTTGCACGTTGGGCAGTTTCAACAAACGCGGACGATCGACTGCCTCCGGTTCCAGACCCAGGCTCCTAAGGCGGCGGACAATTCCATCGACCACCACCCGATGTTCACGGGCGTCCTTGGAGTTGTTGAGTAAGGACAAGCCGAGAGCGGCGTCCTGACCGGCTGAGTTACCCCGAGCCACCGACCCGGCCAGGGCCTCGGCCCGAAGCCGGCCTTTGTCTACGCTTACCAGCAATTCGGGAGTCGCTCCAAGAAATGTCCCCTCCCGGCCAGCCGAAAAGGAAAAGGTATGACAGGTGGGAAACCGGTTGCGCAGCCGGTCTAAAATGGCCAGGGGGGTCACGGCGCCATCGGCCTGAAAATCGATGGCCCGTCCCAACACCACCTTCTCAAATCGTCCATTCCTTATCGCCCTGGTGGCATGAGCCACAGACTGTTCGAATTCCCCCTTTTCCCCCACCTCCCCTTGCCAGGTCCAATGGGCCCTATCCCGCTCAGCCGAGGAGGGGGACTTGTAAGGAAAAGTGGAAAATCTCTGGTAGGCGCCCAGTATCTTCCTGGCCACCCCTTCCAACGATGTGTTTTCCTCGATGATACAATTGGCGATAGCCAGGCTGTATTGGTCTTTTCTACTAACTTGCCACAAGGGAACAAATGCCTGTGCCGCCGGAAATCCCGGCAAGTCCTGGCCCTGGTCGAAAAAGTTGAAACAGCAAAAAAAATGGATGCCACAGTAGGGAAATCCGGTATTTCCCGTATAAATGGTGCGCTCCAGAAGCCGCTCCGCCCAGGCCTTGATTTGGCCAAAGCGGTCTGGGCCGCAGGCCGTTTTGGCCCGTACCGTTTCTATGGCAGCAATGGTTTGATCGAACAGGGGATTCTCCAGGAAAAAGTGCCGGTTCTGATCTTCGTAAACCGCCTCGATCACGGCCAGCGGATCGATATGAAACACATCCAAGGAGATGTTGACCAGTTGGGGACGACCCTCCGCTTTGGCCTGGTCCCGGCAATCCTTCAAAAAGGCCAACAGCCCACCCGGAGTAGCATCCTCCCCATAATTGGTTTTAGGATAGTGCTTCATAGTGGCAAGCAAGGGGCTGGCGCCCAGTGGAGAGTGGAGAGAATTAAATCGTGATCTTGATCGTGATCGTGATCGATAGAAGGGGAGAAAAAATAGCCACAAAAGGCACAAAAAGCACAGAAGTTAAAAGAAATAGGAATTAGGAATTGGCTGACGCCAAGGCACAAAGGCATTGAAAGGCTAAAGGCTGAATTCCTGGCAACTCACCACTCTCCACTCTCCACTCTCCACTAATCACTGAAATTTGACTCGGGCCTGGGAAACAGGATCGTTTTGTCCCCGACCGATTTGCCGACCACCCGATAATCCCAGACCAGGTTTTCGGCAAAATCGAAACCGGCCTCCAGACCGAGTAAGGTTTGAATCTTTTCACTGATGCCCGGCATGACCGGCCACAACCACACCGCGGCCAGGCGAAGCCCTTCCGCCAGCGTAGCCAAAGCCGTATTGAGAAGGATTCCGTCCCCGGGCCGCTCCGACTTGGCCAGTTTCCAGGGGGCCCGGATCTCGGCGTAACGGTTAATGGCGCGGATAAACTGAAAGATTTCTTCCAAAGCGGTGTGGAATTGAAAGTCCCGGCCCAGTTCCACCACTTTTCCATGGGTGAAATGGAACAATTCCTTCAATTCCCCTTCAGGTTCTTCCTCCACCTCGACCCCGGGAACGATACCTCCGGCATATCGACCGACCATGTTGAGGACCCGGTTGACCAGGTTGCCCAGGTCATTGCCCAAATCGCTGGTGTAGCGACGCATGTATTGTTCCACCGTAAAATCGCTGTCCTGGCCCACCTTCATTTCCCTGGTTACGAAGTATCGAAAGGAATCGGCCCCAAATTGATCGGCCAGATGCAGTGGATTGACCGTATTTCCGGTGGATTTTGACATTTTTGCCCCCTCCGTGGTCCAGAAACCGTGCACCAGAAGGTGCCTGGGAAGGGGAATATCGCAGGCATGCAGCATTATCGGCCAATAGATGCTGTGGGCCGGAACCATTATGTCTTTTCCAATGACATGGTAATCGGCCGGCCACCGGGAAGTATCCCCTGCCATGTAACCCGACCCGGTTACATAATTGATCAAGGCATCGAACCAGACATAGGTGACGTAG
The DNA here is from genome assembly GCA_965218995.1 of Opitutales bacterium. Lineage (GTDB taxonomy): Bacteria > Verrucomicrobiota > Verrucomicrobiia > Opitutales > UBA2995 > JAABVD01. The sequence goes on along the minus strand of CBDCML010000002.1, from coordinate 51,748 downwards.
TCCTGGTCGAAGGGCAGCGGAATGCCCCAGGCCAACCGCGATTTAGGCCGGGAAATACAGAGGTCGTTGAGGGGCTCCTTCAAAAATTCCAAAACCTGCTTCTGCCGAAACCTCGGGAAAATGAAATCCTCTTTCTCCCTCAGAAACCGGATTAACCAATCCTGGTATCGGCTGAGCTCAAAATAATAATTCTCCTCCGATATCTGAAAAACTTCACCGAAGATTTCAGGCCAACTCCCGTCCCCATTGCGGTCCTTGTCCTGGAGAAACTGTTCCTGCCTGGCACTGTAAAACCCGTTGTACTGGCCCTTGTATATCTCCCCCTTATCGAATAAGGCCTGCTGAATATCGCTCACCACCTGCTTGTGGCGTTCTTCCGTGGTCCGGATGTAATCGTCGTTGGAGATGGAGAGGTTCAGGCACAAGTTCTGGAACTCCAGGGCAATGGCATCGCAAAATTCCTGCGGAGAAATTCCCTCTTTCCCGGCGCTCTGCTGCACCTTCTGCCCGTGTTCATCCAATCCGGTAAGAAAATAGACTGCCCTGCCCTGCGCCCTTTGAAACCGGGCCACCACATCGGTGAGCACCTTCTCGTAGGCATGCCCCAAGTGGGGCGAGCCATTGGCGTAATCTATCGCCGTGGTGAGGTAGAAGGCCTTCATGGAGGGAAATTAATTAGGAATTAGGAGGGATTAACCACAGAGGGCACAGAGGGGGAGGGATGGAGTGTTGGAATGGTGGAGTGGTGGAATGAGGGAGGGGGGATGCGCGCCAGGGCGCGCGAATTAGGAATTAGGGAGAGAGGCACAAAGGCACAAAGGGGGGAGGCGCCGGGGGCGCCAATTAGGAATTGGGAATGGGGGAGAAGGGAGGGATGGAGTGATGGAGTGAGGGAATGAGGGGCTAATAGGGACAGGCGGTTATCGTGATCTTGATCTTGATCGTGATCTTGATCGAAAATCCCTGAGGAATAAACCACGGATTTCACGGATGGGCACGGATTCAAATAACGGAGGGGGGACATTCCTGTCCCCCATGAAAGAGAGAGAGAATTAGGAATGTTTACGTTTGGGGGTTGGCGGGTGGAAAGGTTGGCTCTCGGACAGGCGGAGGAGCACGGATGGGAAAATAGCCGCAACAGAACGCAAAAGACGCAAAAACACACCATTCTTATTTCAAAATCTCTGTGTTCTCTGTGTCCTCTGTGGTTAGTTCCTCATCCGTGTAATCCGTGGTTGAAAAGGCCTTCAATGGTTCAAATGGGCCACGACTGCTTCTCCCATTTTGCGGGTGGATACCGGCTCCCCGGCAAAGGCGATATCGGCGGTGCGATATCCCGATCTTACCGCCGCCTGCACCGCCTCTTCCATGGCGGAAGCGGCCTCATCTTGTCCGAAAGAAAACCGCAGCATGAGGGCGGCGCTGAAGATTTGGGCGCAGGGATTGGCCAGTTTTTTACCGGCGATGTCGGGGGCCGATCCTCCGGCGGGCTCGTACAAGCCAAAGGGCAGACCGTGGAAATTTTTGCCCGCCCCTAGGCTGGCCGAGGCCAGCATTCCGAGTGAACCGCAGATGACGGCCATTTCATCGGATAGGATGTCGCCGAACATGTTTTCGGTGAGAATGACATCGAACTGATTGGGATCCCGGGCCAATTGCATGGCTGCATTGTCCGCGTACATGTGGGAGAGTTCGATTGAGGGAGCTTTTTGGGCGAGGTATTCCGTGACGGTTTTGCGCCAAAGAACAGAAGTTTCCAGGACATTGGCCTTGTCCACCGAGCAGATGCGGTTGCGGCGGGATTGCGCGGTGGCGATGGCCACATCGGTGATGCGTTCAATTTCCGATTTTTTATAAATCATGGTATCGATGGCTTGGACATCGCCATCGGGCAGGGTTTGAGTGTGTTTGGGTTGTCCAAAATAGAGGCCGCCGGTTAGTTCGCGGATGCAAACGATGTCGATGCCCTGGGGAATGCGTTCCGATCTCAGGGGGGATGCCTCCCTCAGTTCCGGGTAAAGCAGGCCGGGCCTGATGTTGGCAAAGAGGGAAAAGGCCTTGCGCAAAGGCAGGAGGGAGGCGCGTTCGGGTTGTTCCCGGGGTGGAAGCGATTCCCACTTGGGACCTCCAATGGAGCCGAAAAGGATGGCATCGGCTTCCTGGCAGAGCTGCAAAGTCGAATCGGGTAGCGCTTTACCGTGACGGTCGATGGCTATGCCCCCGACATCGGCCCGTTTGAATTCGCAGGCGAAGCCAAATTTGTCGGCGGCAACTTGGAGAACGTCCAGGGCGACATCCATGACCTCCGGTCCAATGCCATCGCCCGGCAATGCGGCGAATTTGAAATTACTCATATGGCGGGACATGTTTGGAGAAGCCCCGCCAACCTGGCAAGACATACTCTTTTGCATGGGCCATCAAATTTTGGCCTAAGTTAGTCGAAATGGAGGGAATGTCATTGATTTGAAGGTGAGGCGTCACAAATTGATGAACCATGGCAGAATCCCATACCAGGTTCATGAAGGCCGCGCTGGAGGAAGCCCGGCGTGGATGGGGCGGGACCCATCCCAATCCGATGGTAGGAGCCGTGATCGTGGAGTCGGGAAAATTGGTCAGCCGGGGCTACCACGTCTCGGCCGGTGAACCGCACGCCGAGGTGCAGGCCCTGCGCAACCTGGGTCGGAAACCGCATGGGGAAGCGGTTCTCTACGTAACCCTGGAGCCCTGTAGCACCCGGGGCAGGACGGGCTCTTGCTGCAACGCCATTACCTCAGGTGGGATCCGCCGGGTGGTGGTGGGCGCCATAGACCCCAACCCCAAACATCGGGGCCGGGGCATTGAAATTCTGGCCCAGGCGGGGGTGCGGGTGGAAAGCGGGGTCCTGGCCGAGGAATGCGAGGACCTGAACTTCATCTTCAATCATAACCAAATACACGGGCGTCCCCTGCTGGCGGGCAAGACGGCTACGACGCTGGACGGGAAGGTGGCAACCCGTTGCGGCGCTTCCCAATGGATTACGGGCAAAATTGCACGTGAGGATGTGATGCGGTGGCGCCGCCTTTTTCCCGGGATTGCCGTCGGTGGGGGGACGGTGGGGGCGGACAATCCGAGCCTGACCAGCCGGCTTCCCGGTGAAACCACCTGTCCCCTCAGATTTATTTTTGACCGCAACTTCAAGACCCTTTCCGGGATGCGGAATTACCGGGTATTCAATGACACTTACAAGGCGCGGACGGTATTGGTGGCCCCAGCCGGCCGGAAGGAAGTGGGGCAATACCGGGAATACGGGATCCAGGTCTGGGAGATGCCCGGCGATGACACCTTTTGGACGGCCTTTTCCGATACCTGTATGGAAAAGGGAATGACAGGGGTGTTTTTTGAAGGTGGGCCTGGTTTGATGAGCGACCTTCTCACCCACAGGAAACTGGACTATCTCTTCTCCTACCGAGCTCCCAAATTTCTAGCCGATGAGGAGGCACCGGGTTTTGTGGGCGGATGGGTGGTCGAGAAAATGGAGGAAGCGCTCCATTTGACCCGGGTGCGGCAGGCGGCTTTGGGCCGGGATCAATTGTTGCGGGGCTTTGTGGAATACCCCGATAAATCAAGGAAAAGGGACGACATTGCCTACTAGTGTGGCGTCCTTAAATAAATCACCACAGAGCAACAAGAGCGCCAAAGGCGCGAATTAGGAATTGACCACAGATTTCACGGATGAGCACGGATGAGCACGGATGGGGGATTAAGGAATGACTCTCGCATTGAGCGCCGGAGGCACAAAGGATAAGAGAGGCTGAGATGCTGAGAGGGAGATAGAGGGAAGTTCTCTACGCCACACTAGTATACTAGCCACTCGTCACTAACCACTGACAACTGAATTATTTGACTCTCTACAAGACGCTCAGGCCAACATTCCAGTATTCCAACATCCAGAATTTAGAATTTAGAATTGTAACAACTCAGGTCTCCATAGCCTGGATCGTCGGAAAGTATGAGAATGATATTGGGCTTTGCTTCAAGGATGAAGGCAGAAGGATAATAAGAAGAAACGAGAGAATTTTCATGGGATGGTGAATGAGAGAACTGTAGGAGGGGGTTTATCCCCCGATTGCGGTGAGGCCATTAGGAAGATCGGGGGATAAACCCCCTCCTACAGTTTTGAAATATGTTATCAATAAAACATCCATGCGGACGATTGTTTAAGAAACCTGAGTAGTTACTTAGAATTTAGGAATTTTGAGTCTTTTGTGCCTTTTGTGGCTATTTCCCTAACTTGTCCTGCCGTAGCCTCTTGACCTGCGTAGCGTTGCGAAGCACGGTTTGGGCGAAGCGGGATCCGTGTTTATCCTTTTAATCCGTGGTTTATTTTCCGGGGCAATGGCGGTAAAATGGAGAAGCAACAATGACGACGGTTTATCTGGCCACAGGCAACCCCCATAAAGCGCGGGAATTGTCCGACATGGTCGGGCGGGAGAATCTTGCCCTGAAGATCGCCCTGGCCCATGAATTGGGAGGAATGCCGGAGGTGGAGGAAAATGCCGATACCTTCAGGGGCAATGCCATTCTGAAGGCCAGGGCCCTGGTCAATCGGATAGGCCGGGGAAATTTTGCCCTGGCCGACGACAGTGGGCTGGAGGTGGATGCCCTGAAGGGGGGGCCAGGGATACATTCCTCTCGTTATGCCGGTCCGAAGGCGAAGGATGAAGACAACCTGAACAAACTGCTCGCTGCTTTGCGGGGGGTCGGAGTGGGTGATCGCGGCGCTCAATTTACCTGTTGCCTCATCCTGGCCGATTCCAAAGGCGGTTTAATGGAATTTTCCGGGGTTTGCCGGGGACGTATCATCACCCGACCCCTGGGCCGAGGCGGGTTCGGTTACGATCCTGTTTTTGTGCCCAACGGCTACGACCAGACCTTCGGCCAATTGGCCGCGGAAGTGAAATCGCGCATCAGCCACCGGGCCAGGGCTATGGCCAAGTTGGTCCAGTGGCTGAAGCGGATGACCGCGGAGGTTTAATTTGGAATTAACTCTCGCTAAGAGCGCCAAGGACGCAAAGAGGGGGAGGGCGCCCGAGGGCGCGAATTAAGAATTAGGAATGGGGGAGAAGGGAGGGGGGAGGCGCCCAAGGGCGCGAATTAAGAATTAAGAATTAGGAATTAGGAATTGGCTTTCGCCAAAGGCACAAAGGCACAGGGGCACAAAGGGGGGCAGCGCCGAGGGCGCGAAGAAAGAGGTGGTCTTCCCCCGATTTTGTGGACACGAACAGCGTAGCGTATGTTCATGTTAGGTTATGGTTTTGATTTTGGAAGTGTTTTTGAAGAAATGCTTCTGGTGAAAGGTATCCCAGGGTGCTGTGCCTTCGACGTTTGTTATAAAAAGTCTCGAGGTAATCGAAGATGGCCAGGCGGGCCTGCTGCTTGGATTCGAACACGCCGTTTTGGGGAAAGCATTCGCTTTTGAGGGAGGCAAAGAAGCTCTCGCAAGCGGCGTTGTCGTAACAGTATCCTAGCGCGCTCATGCTCTGAATCCAACCAAAGTCGTTCAATTGCTGCCGCACTTGGTGACTGGTATACTGGCAGCCACGATCTGAATGAAAGAGGGCTTTGTGAAAACCTCCCACTCGATTCCTGGTCTGGTGAAGGGCTGAAACGACCAGACCGGAGGCCAGGCTCTCGGCCACCTTGTAGCCCTGAATTACGCGGCCGAAGAGGTCCATCACGACCGCTAGATACAACCAGCCTTGCCGAGTGGGGATGTAGGTGATGTCGCTGACCATGATTTGGCCGGGCCCGGTCGGGTCCGGAGCCTCGGCCAGACGGTTGGGCGCTGGGAGGCTGCGGGGATCCTGCCGGGTCGTCTTGGGCCGGAAGGGGCTACCCCTACAGGCTTTTAGAGCATTTTGCTTCATCAGCCGGGCCACCCGGTTAACCGAGCAGCGAAAACCCCGCTGGTTGAGCTCCACGCTCATGCGAGGACTACCGTAACAGCGGGTGTGCCGGTCGGCATGGATCCGTTTGATTTCGCTCAGGAGGAGCCGATTTTGGCGGCGGCGCGCTCCCGCCTTACCCCTGCGCCATCGGTAATAACCACTCCTGCTCACAGCCAGCGCCTGACAAAGTTCAACCACTCTATAGATTGCCCGCATTTGATCGATCAGCGCATACCCAGCTGCGGGTCCTCGGCCAGTATGCTCGCGGCTTTTTTTAAGATCTCTCGCTGGCGACGCAGGTAAGCGTTTTCCCGGTTTAGCCGACGGATCTCGCGGGCCATCTCTTCGGGATCGTTCAAGGGGCGGGAAAGTCCCTGCTGGTCGGAGGGGTCCCCGAAGAGATCCTTGCGCCACTTCCTGAGGCTCCCATCGGAAATCCCCAGTTCACGGGCCACCTGCTTGAGGCTGTTGTTACTGTGCAAATAGAGTTCAACGGCTCGACGTTTGAACTCCTCATCATAGGTTCTGTGGGTTCTTGGCATGTCTAATGATCTCTCTCAGACTGCGCTGTTCGTGTCCACAAAATCGGGGGAGGTTCAAGGAGGAATGAGGGATAAACCACAGAGGGCACATCCTGCTTCGCCCAAACCGTGCTTCGCAACGCTACGCAGGTCAAGAGGCTACGGCAGGACAGGGAGGGGGGAGAATTAAATAACGGAGGGCGGGTTTTCCCTATCTGCGTGCAACGCACAGGCAGGCAACCCGCCATATAGAGGTAATGGGGGACCCGCCTCCCGGCGTGACAGGCAGGAATGTCCCCCCTCCTTTCGCCATCGCCACTAGTCACTAACCACTGACAACTGACAACTGACAACTGACAACTGACAACTGAATTATTTGACTCTCGCCACTTGTCACGCCGTAATCCATGAAGGCGGAAGAGCGCCAAGCAACGCAAAGAAAGAGGAGGAAGGGGGGATGCGCCCAAGGGCGCGAATTAGGAATGGGGGAGAAGGGAGTGTTGGAGGGATGGAGAAGAGAATGTTTAATTTTTGGGCTCGGTGACAGAGCCGGGATGTTTTGGCCGGAAAGAGGACTCTCGCAAAGCTCGCGAAGGGCGCAAAGAGGGGGAGGGCGCGAATGAGGAATGGGAGATTTTGGGTTTTGTGTATTTTTGTGCCTTTTGTGGCTATTTCCCTAACTTGTCCTGCCGTAGCCTCTTGACCTGCGTAGCGTTGCGAAGCACGGTTTGGGCAAAGCGGGATCCCTGGTCACAACATTCCTAATTCCTAATTCTCTCCCCCTCCCTGTCCTGCCGTAGCCCTTGGGCGAAGCGGGATGCGTCCTTGGCGAGCTTTGCGAGAGTCCATTCCTAATTCCTAATTCTTCCCGGCTTTACCAAAGCAAAACGGGAAGGAGGTTCCTCCGCGCTTGCCTATTGGGTTCCAACGGTCAAAATGCCACAGCCTAAACAACTCACTTATGGCGAAAATTGGTATAATTGGCGGGAGTGGGCTGGACGATCCCGATTTATTAAAGGAGCCGAAAGAACTTACGGTGGAGACGCCCTATGGCTTGCCTTCGTCCCCATTGAGGTCGGGTTTGATAAACGGCCGTGAGGTGGTTTTATTGGCTCGCCATGGCATTGGGCATACCATCCCGCCCCCCCAGGTAAATTATCGGGCCAATGTATGGGCCCTGAAAGAAATCGGTTGCAGCCATATTCTGGTGACCACGGCGGTCGGTTCACTGCGGGAGGGGATCGAGCCGGGCCATTTTGTGGTGGTGGACCAATTCATCGACTTTACCCGAGGGAGGAAGAATTCCTTTTACGAACGATTTGAACCCGGGTTGCCCATACATATTTCCATCTCCGAACCCTTTTCTTCGTATTTGCGAAAATGTTTCATTAAAGCGGCCGAGGACCTGAATTTTGTCTGCCATGCCAAGGGAACGGTGTTATCGATTGAAGGGCCTCGTTTTTCCACCAGAGCGGAGTCGAACCTGTTTCGGGCCTGGGGAGCCGACGTCATCAACATGACCATTGCTACGGAGGCGGCTTTGGCCAAAGAAGCGGAGCTTCCCTATGCCGCGGTGGCAATGGCCACCGACTACGATTGCTGGAGGGAAGATAAGGAACCCGTGAGATGGGAGACGGTGCTGAAAGTTTTTCGGGACAACGTGCAACGGGTGACCCAACTCCTGGTCGCCACCATCGCAAAGGTCTGAACTGGCCAGGGATGTTTAATTTGGAATTGACTCTCGCAAAGCTCGCCAAGGACGCAAAGAAGGGGAGAGGCGCCGTTGGCGCCAATTAGGAATAGGGAATTGGGGAGAAGGGAATGTTGGAGTGATGGAGTTAGGGAGTGATGGAATGGGAGAGGCGCCGGGGTACCGGGATTAGCCGAAAAAAAGCACAAAGGAATAGAGGGATAAAGGGGAGAAGGAAGAAGGGAGTAAGGGAATGATGGAATGAGGGTTGAAGAGGTAGAACCCGGAGGGGGGAGAATTAGGAATACCTCGTTTTTGGGCTCGGTGGTGGAGGTGGGACGTCTTGACCGAGGAAGAGCCACGGATCCAGCTTCGCCTAAACCGTGCTTCGCAACGCTACGCAGGTCAAGAGGCTACGCCAGGACAAGTGGGTACGGATTAGGATGTAATTCTCGCAAAGCTCGCGAAGAGAGCAAAGGATAAGAGATGCTGAGATAGGCTCTGGAGTATTGGTTTCAAGTTGTAGGAGCGGCTTTACGCCGCGATCCCAGGAAACAGTCTCGGAGCAATCGCGGGGTAAAGCCGCTCCTACAAAAAAATGTCTGCGCCACCCCTTTGCGTCTTTTGTGGCTTTTGTGCTTTTTGTAGCTATTTCCCCCTCCGTGCTATCGTAATCATGATCGTGATCGTGATCTCTCACCCCAATTCCTAATTCTCTCTCTTTCATGGGGGACAGGAATGTCCCCCCTCCTTTCTCTCTTTGCGCTCTGGCGTGCTTTGCGAGAGTCCATTTCTCTCCACTATCCACTCTTCACTCTCCACCACTCCCATCTCCCCAATTCCTCATTCTTCATTCCTAATTCCTAATTCCTAATTCCTAATTCTCTCCCCCTCTGTGTTCTCTGTGTCCTCTGTGGTTTATCCCTCCTCATCCGTGTTTATCCGGTAGAGTCGAGGGGTGGCGCGGTGTCCATTAAAGGATCCGTTTCCACACCCCCGCTCATCAAACCGGACGTGCGGATTTCCCGCATCCGGCTTTCGGACCAAGGTGATTTCATGCTTTCGCCCACGGGAAGTTACTTGACTTCCCTTCGCTTTGGCATGCAACGTTTCTTGCAGTTTCCAGAGCTTTTCCGGAGGTGGTAGACTCTCGTCACTCTGAACCTCCCCCGATTTTGTGGACACGAACAGCGCAGTCTGAGAGAGATCATTAGACATGCCAAGAACCCACAGAACCTATGATGAGGAGTTCAAACGTCGAGCCGTTGAACTCTATTTGCACAGTAACAACAGCCTCAAGCAGGTGGCCCGTGAACTGGGGATTTCCGATGGGAGCCTCAGGAAGTGGCGCAAGGATCTCTTCGGGGACCCCTCCGACCAGCAGGGACTTTCCCGCCCCTTGAACGATCCCGAAGAGATGGCCCGCGAGATCCGTCGGCTAAACCGGGAAAACGCTTACCTGCGTCGCCAGCGAGAGATCTTAAAAAAAGCCGCGAGCATACTGGCCGAGGACCCGCAGCTGGGTATGCGCTGATCGATCAAATGCGGGCAATCTATAGAGTGGTTGAACTTTGTCAGGCGCTGGCTGTGAGCAGGAGTGGTTATTACCGATGGCACAGGGGTAAGGCGGGAGCGCGCCGCCGCCAAAATCGGCTCCTCCTGAGCGAAATCAAACGGATCCATGCCGACCGGCACACCCGCTGTTACGGTAGTCCTCGCATGAGCGTGGAGCTCAACCAGCGGGGTTTTCGCTGCTCGGTTAACCGGGTGGCCCGGCTGATGAAGCAAAATGCTCTAAAAGCCTGTAGGGGTAGCCCCTTCCGGCCCAAGACGACCCGGCAGGATCCCCGCAGCCTCCCAGCGCCCAACCGTCTGGCCGAGGCTCCGGACCCGACCGGGCCCGGCCAAATCATGGTCAGCGACATCACCTACATCCCCACTCGGCAAGGCTGGTTGTATCTAGCGGTCGTGATGGACCTCTTCGGCCGCGTAATTCAGGGCTACAAGGTGGCCGAGAGCCTGGCCTCCGGTCTGGTCGTTTCAGCCCTTCACCAGACCAGGAATCGAGTGGGAGGTTTTCACAAAGCCCTCTTTCATTCAGATCGTGGCTGCCAGTATACCAGTCACCAAGTGCGGCAGCAATTGAACGACTTTGGTTGGATTCAGAGCATGAGCGCGCTAGGATACTGTTACGACAACGCCGCTTGCGAGAGCTTCTTTGCCTCCCTCAAAAGCGAATGCTTTCCCCAAAACGGCGTGTTCGAATCCAAGCAGCAGGCCCGCCTGGCCATCTTCGATTACCTCGAGACTTTTTATAACAAACGTCGAAGGCACAGCACCCTGGGATACCTTTCACCAGAAGCATTTCTTCAAAAACACTTCCAAAATCAAAACCATAACCTAACATGAACATACGCTACGCTGTTCGTGTCCACAAAATCGGGGGAAGACCACTCTCCACTCTTACCCCACTTGTCGCGTTGCCTTGGAACTGAGGCCCCTTTGCTCGGCGCTCGTTACGCGCGTCTTCACTACTACGGGCCTCTCCGCCACCCTCGCAGGCCAGACCTGTCCCTCGCGGGAGTCCTGTTTGAGCCTTCACGCTCTGCTTACCAGGGCTTCCCGTGTTCCTACGGGACTCCTTTGCTCCCATGCCGTCACCACTACCCCGGCGAACCAGCACACGTCTATCGTCGCTCATTACGTCCTCTCTTCCCGGACTCGGCATGTTCGGTGTGCCGTGTCAGCCTTCTCCTAATTACAGCAGGATCGGCGTCCGCATTGACCTTTTCGAGGCCTGCTCGGTGTTCACGCATGTTACGGCCTAGGTGCTCCCTGACCCCCTCTCGGGGCCTTTTCCTGAAGAACTTGAACTTTCATCGTTACCTCTGAACGTCCCTCCAGGTGGTACCGGGTGGAGCGACCAGTTCCCGGGTGGGTTTTAGTTGACTCTCCCACTGGAGTCCCGTGGCTTTGCACGGCATACTGTAATCCGTGGTCAATTCCCATTCAGGGTTTGACTTCTTTGAGCACGGTTTCGAGGAGGGCGGTATTTTTGCCGCCGCCCATGGCGAAATCGGCTTTGCCACCCCCGGACCCTCCGAGTTTTCCGGAGATGGACTGAACCAGATCTACCGCTTTTACACCTGCGGCAATGGCAGCGGGGGTGCAAAGAGCCAGGACGACCACTTTTTTGGCAAACACACCTCCCAGAATGACAACGCCCTCCCCGATGGCCTGGGAAATTTGCACGGCGAGTTGGCGCATTTCCTGTGGGTTTGGGGTTTGGACCTTCCTGACCAGCCATTTCAGACCGTTTCGTTCCTCCCCAGCCCGGGCCAGGTCGGCCGCCAACCTGGCTGAATCCTTTTGCCGCAACTTTTTGAACGCTTTTTCCAGGGAAGATTTTTCGGAGAGAAGCGCATCCACTCGTTCGCCGACCTCGTTGGGAGAACAGGAAAGTTTGTGGGAAAGTTTAGCCAAGGTATTAAACTGCACTTCGACGTAATCCTGGGATGCCCGCCCGGTTATAGCCTCAATTCTCCGGGTTCCGGAGGCGATGGCGGACTCGGAAACAATTTTGAAAAAACCGATTTCTCCCGTGGCCTTGGTATGAGTGCCACCGCACAACTCCAAGGAATACTTCCCTATGTCCACCACCCGGACGATATCACCGTATTTTTCCCCAAACTGGGCAATGGCCTGCTCCGGTTTTTCGTGAAAGGGAATTTCGAAATCGTTGACCGGGCTGTTCTGGCGAATCCGCCAGTTTACCATTCGATCGATTTCCCGTATTTGTCGCTCCGACACGGCCTCGTAATGGTTGAAATCAAACCGTAGCCGGGAAGGTGATACCAGGGAGCCGGCCTGGGTGACATGGGACCCCAACACCCTGCGCAAGGCGTAGTGCAGGAGGTGGGTGGCGGAGTGGTTTCTTTGAATGGCCAATCGCCGCTCGTAATCGACACTCAATTCCACCGAATCGCCTTTATTCAAGTCCGTACCGGCTTCAATTTTGTGGAGGATGCGCCCCGCATCGTCGTGCATCGTGTCGGTCAGTTTGATGGAATTTGTGCCGACCCGGATCCTCCCGGTGTCGCCGACCTGCCCCCCCCTTTCTCCGAAGAAAGGGGTTTGTCGGAACACGACGTAGGGATTCTTTTTCCCCCCTAGGATTTCACTGACAACGGTGGGGTAGTTCTTCAGGTTTTTCAGTTCATAACCGACGAATTCAGTGGGATCGGTTTGCCGGCTGGAAGCAATCTGTATGATGGCTTTGCGCTGGGCATTCTGGGAGCGTTTCTTTTGCTCCCTCATATTGCGATCGAATCCCTCCAGATCGACCGTCAAGCCCCGCTCCCGCGCAATCAATTGGGTGAGGTCGAGGGGAAACCCATAGGTGTCGTAGAGGGTAAAGGCGTCTGTCCCGGAAATGCGCTTGCTCCCGGTTTGAGTGATTTTATCCAAGAGGGCCAACCCTCGATTAAGGGTTTTCCCGAATGCCTCCTCCTCCGAACGAATAACTTTGCTTATGGGGCCGACTCTCGACCCGAGTTCCGGAAACACCCCCCCGAGTTTTGCCAACACGCAGGGAAAGAGTTTGGCAAAGAAACCCGGCTTTAAATCGAGTTGATTTCCAAACACAACCGCCCGCCGCAGGATGCGGCGAAGCACGTAGTTGCGGCCTTCGTTGCCGGGCAGAATACCGTCGGCGATGGCGCAGGATAAAGTGCGGATGTGATCGGCGATTACCCGGAAGGCCACGTCGACAGATTCCTGTTTGGACATGTTTTCGGCCGATTTCGGAACGGTGAATTTGTAATGCTTCCCGCACAAATGGGAAAGTTTGGCGAACGTTTCGAGGAAAAGGTCCCCGTTGTAATTGGAAGGCGGCTCCTTAAATTGGGTAAAATTCTTCGTCGTAGCCATGATACCGCAGACTCGCTCGAAGCCCATGCCGGTATCGACGTGTTTCCGGGCCAGCGGCTCGAAGCCACCCAGAGGGGAAGCGTTGAGCTGAATGAATACCAGGTTCCAGATTTCAATGCAGTAGGGGGACCCCTTGTTGACCAGGCTGCCCCGGGTGTCGCCATTTTCCGTCAGGTCCATGTGAATTTCACTGCAAGGACCGCAGGGGCCGCTGTCGCCCATCATCCAAAAGTTGTCCTGCTTTCCTCCGAAGGTGAGGTGAACGGCGGGGTCCATCCCCTCCTTTTGAAAAATCCTGGTCCAGTAGTGTTGGGCTTCCCGGTCGACCTCGGCGGGGTCGTTGGGGCCGGGTTTGTAAATCGTGGCGTAGAGACGTCGCTTGGGGAATTTCCAAACTTCGGTGAGCAGTTCCCAAGCCCACTCAATGGCTTCCTCCTTGAAATAGTCTCCAAAAGACCAATTTCCCAGCATTTCGAAAAACGTCTGGTGGTAGGTATCGAACCCCACGTCCTCCAAATCGTTGTGCTTGCCGCCGGCGCGAATACACTTTTGCGAATTGGCGATGCGCCGGTCGGTCGCTTTGCGTTCATCGAGAAAATAGGGCACGAACTGATTCATGCCCGCGTTGGTGAACAAAAGGTTGGGTGAACTGGGCAGAAGCGGGGCCGATGGCACGATTTTGTGCCCCTTGGACTCGAAAAAATCGAAAAAGGATTGTCGGATCTCAGATGAAGTCATGTTGAATTAACCACAGAGAAGGAAGAAAAGAATTAACCACGGATTACACGGATAAGCACGGATGAAGGCGCCGTTGGCGCCAATTAGGAATGAGGAATGAGGAATGAGAATTTGGGAAGTGACTCCTTACAAGACGCAAAGGTTACGAACAAGCATCCAGCATCCAGCATCCAGCATCCAGCATCCAGGAATAAACCACTTCCTACAATTTCGTAATAGGTTATAAATAAAACATCCATGCGGACGATTGTTTAAGATACCTGAGTAGTTACGAGTTTCTCAAAAAAAGCCTCCAGTTTTTGGGGGGATTTTCTTCCGGGACTTGCCTCCACTCCGCTGTTTACATCTACCCTGTCCGGTTGGGCCAGGTTCAGGGCATCTCCAATATTTCCCGCATCCAATCCGCCGGCCAGGATCCATTTTTTTTGGGGATAGTTGGACTGGAGTTCCCGAAACCGGCCCCAATCACCGGTTCGACCGCTCCCGCCAAACCCCTCCTTCCGATAAGTATCCATAAGGAAAGTGTCGGCATGGGCAAAGAGAGACGGGGGAAATGGATCTTCCGGCGCCACCTTCGGGGCCAGCCATAGGCGATCTCTCCCCACCAATTCAGACCAGGCGGCGAGGTCGTCGCCATCTTGATCCAGGGGGAAATGAATTTGAAAAAAATCGAATCCCAGACCTCGCATTTCCTCCAGCTTTTCCAGGTCGGGGGCGACGTCCACGGCAACGCGGAAAACATCCGGCAATTGCCCGGCCATATCCCGGAAAGCCGGCAAAGCAACACAGCGGGGAGACGGTGCATAGAAAATGAATCCAAGATAATTGGCCCCGAGCCGGGCGGCCAAAACGGCATCTTCGGCCCGGCCGATCCCACAAACCTTGACCTCCGGCCTCCTCATGGGGCGTAACGGTTGAGGATCTCGATAACGTATTCCACCTGCCCTTCTCTCATTTCCGGAAAAATGGGCAAATTGATGACTTCCCTGCAGACGCGTTCGGCCTGAGGAAAATCACCTTCACCATAGCCGAGATAGGAATAGGCGGGTTGCAGGTGAAGCGGAAGGGGATAAAACGAGCCCGTGGCGATTCCATTGTCCTGCAAGTGTTTTTGCAGTCGCTCCTTCCCGGGATAACGAACGGTGAATTGATGCCATACACTGGGCGCCTCCGGTCGAAAGACGGGAAGCTGCAAACCATCCAGACGTATCTCCCGCAGGTACCTTTCCGCAATGGCTTGGCGTCGTCGGGTCCAGTCTTCCAGGTATTTCAGTTTCACCCTCAGAAGCGCTCCATTGAAGCCCTCCATGCGATAGTTATACCCCACCTCGCAGTAGGTATAGGGTTCCCGCATGGCGTGGTTGCGCAGTGATCTGGCGCGACGGGTCATGGGCCGGTGCCTGGAAACAAAGAGCCCGCCCTCCCCCAATCCGCCCAAATTCTTGGTTGGATAAAAGGAAAAGGCGCCGCAATCGCCCAAGAGCCCGACCGAACGCCCCTTGAATTGCGCCATATGGGCTTGGGCACAATCCTCTATGAGCTTCAAATCATACTTCTGGGCCAGGGCCGCAAAGTCATCCATGGGGACAGGTTGTCCAAACAGGTGAACCACCAGAATTGCCCTGGTTTTGGGGGTTATGGCCGCCTCGGCTTCGGCCGGATCCAGGTTAAAGGAATCGGGGTCGATATCGGCAAAGACGGGCACGGCCTTCTCGTAGGCGATGCCCCAGGAAGAAGCGGCAAAGGTAAACGGGGTCGTTATCACTTCATCTCCAGCCTCAATGCCGCAACAGCGCAGGCAAAGGTGCAAAGCCGAGGTTCCGCTATTCACCCCGACAACCGAATCGGCCCCCATCATCCCGGCATATGCCTTCTCGAAGCGATCAACCTGATCCCCCAATATGAATTGACCCGAATCCAGCGTCTCCTCCATGGCGCGAAGCAATTCAGCCTTCAATTCGCCATGGGACTGGTGGAAATTTAGAAAGGGCACCTTCATTTTACGGCAAAGTCACGGCACAAAGGCATACCACCACAATAACACAGAGGGGGAGGATTAAGAATCAGGAATCAGGAATCAGGAAGGGGATCTCGCAGAGGCACAAAGGGATAAACCACGGATTTCACGGATGAGCACAGATGTTTAATTGGGAAATGACTCTCGCAAAGAGCGCAAAGCAACGCAAAGGAGGAGAGGTTAGAAAGGCTGAAGGCTGAAGGCTGAAGGTGCTGAAGATTAATCGTGATCTTGATCTTGATCGTTATCGAAAGGAACGGAGAGACAGTGAGAATTGGGGGGAGAGAATAACCACAGAGATCTCAGAGGAGAGAAGCGCCCAAGGGCGCTAATTAGGAATTAGGGGCAAAAATAATTTTAACAACGTTCCTTTCAGTCACTTGATCCGGCTTCGCCGGAACAGGATCGCTTCGCGAACAGGATTTTTTTGAGGTACTTAGAGATGCCTCTCTGCCCATTTTTCTCAGAAACTGCCTGCCCCGCATCTAAGCATCTCTTCTTTCTTCCTGTTGGAGCGTAGCTTCATCCTGTTGCCGTAGGCATCAAGCGAAGCGTTGTTTTTTTAAAATTCGTGCCTATCCGTGTAATCCGTGGTCCACTTCTCATTCATGCCTTAGCGTTCTTTGCGCTCTTCGCAAGAGCCAATTCCTGGAAGACTGGAAAACTGGCCTGAGCGTCTTGTAGAAAGTCATTTCCTAATTCCTAATTCCTAATTCCTAATTGGCGCCAACGGCGCCTCCCCCTCTGTGGTTAACCCTTCCCCAATTCCTCCACGATCACCTCGACCAGACCGTCCAAGGTCGACATCCCGGCTTCACGGGTCAGGGGCATCTTCAATTCGGCCATGGCCTGGGAGGTGACTGGGCCAATACTGAAGGATTTTGGAGTCACCGCTCCCGGTTTCAATTGGAGAAACTTCGCCTGCCGGACAAAAGACTTGACCGTAGACGAACTGGTGAAGGTGATGGCGTGGGCCCCCATTTCCCTGAACCTCCCCGCAAGGGGATGAAGAGATAAATCCGTCGGCTCGGTTTTGTACATTTCAAACCGGTCCACCATGGCCCACTGGTCTTCCAATTGCCTTATGAGCGTTTCGCTCCCCAGGTTACCCTTTACCACCAATATTTTCGCGTTGTCCATACCTCCGGTTTCAATCAAAGCCTTGGCCAAATCGGATCCGGTATGTTTTTCCGGCATCAGATCCACAGCGAGATGAAATTTCTCCACCTCCCGCGCCGTGGATGGTCCTACCGCGGCAAACCGCACAAAACTGAGGGAACGGAGATCCTGATACTCCTCCAGAAACAGGTCGAAAAAGTACCGGACCCCATTCTGGCTGGTAAACACGATCCAATCGTAGGAACCCAAGCCCGAAAATACTTCCCGTTTCGCCTCTTCATCCACCGCTCGCCGCACCCGAATCAAGGGCAACTCCATAACATCGGCTCCCAGCCAGGTCAATCTGCGGGCCAGATCACCGGCCTGCCTTCGCGTCCGCGTCACCACCACTCGCTTGCCGAAAAGCGGTTTGTTCTCATACCAGGAATAAACCGGGAAATCTTTGACCACGGGTCCGATAATGATCATGGCGGGGGGTTTGATACCCCTCTCGGCTACGCCATGGGCGATGGTGGCCAAGGTCCCGAAACAACTTTCCTGCCGGGGAAGCGTGGCCCATCTGACCACCGCCACAGGGGTGTCTCCAGCCATGCCGGCCCCGATCAGTTCGCGGGAAATGCGTTTCAGGTTGGTCATGCCCATGTAGATGCAGAGAGTGGCCCCGAGCCCGGCATACTTTCCCCAATCAATGACGGTTTCCGGCTTTGCCGGATCCTCGTGCCCAGTAACCATAACCACGGACGAGCTGTCCTGGCGGTGGGTCAGTGGAAATCCCATGAAAGCGGCAGTTCCCAGACTGGCGGTAACCCCCGGCACAACTTCAAAGGGTATTCCAGCCTTTTGAAGAGCTTCAGCCTCCTCTCCACCTCGACCAAAAATAAAAGGATCGCCTCCTTTCAGACGAACCACGGTTTTCCCCTCTCTGGCGTGACCGATGAGCAGCGCCTCGATCTCCCTTTGCGGCTTGGAATGAAATCCGGACCGTTTTCCCACGTAAATCTTCTCACACCCGGGCTGGCTCCAGGTGAGGAGTTCGTCGTAGACCAGATAGTCGTAAACCAGCACATCACATATTTCGATCAGGGACCGGCCCCTCACGGTGACGAGGTCCGAAGCCCCTGGGCCGGCGCCCACCAGATACACTATTCCCTTATCCTGCATGCCAGTGGTTAGTGGTTAGTGGTTAGTGGTTAGTGGTCAGTGGATTTTTCCAAATTCCTCAGGGATTTTCGATCACGATCAAGATTTACCTCTGCATGCCACGCCGTAGGCGCCTCTGGCGCCTCTCCCATTCCTCATTCCTCATTCCTCATTCCTCATTGGCGCCTCCGGCGCCTCCCCCATCCAGAGTGGTTTGAATGGCATTTCGTATGAACTCCCGATCCAGGGAATTGAAGGTCAGGGTAAACCGCCCGGCTTTTTCATGATAGGCGTAAAGCGCTCCATCCCGGAAATGTGCGGCAAAGGCGCTTTGGCAGCCACCTCCCACCAGACTGAGGAATTCTCGCTCAATCGATACGGCTGTTTCCGTTTCCGGATGCGATATTTCCCGAAACCTCTCTACCTCTTCCTCGCGGCACTGCAAAGCAATGGCTCCCTGCCCCACCGCGGGAATCATCTGGTTCAGGCCGAGCACCTCAAATTCCAATCCCTCCCAGGATCGAATGCCCAATCGCTTTAATCCCGCCTGGGCCAGGATAGTGGCGTCGGCCCATCCCTGGCGAATCGCATTCAGTCGGGTTTCCACATTGCCCCGGATTTCACAATCCTGGACCTCAGGCAAAAACAGTTTGGCCTGGGCTCGGCGACGTGGACTCCCGGTGGCAAGTCTTTCAATTCGGTCAATTCCTTTGCGCTTTACCAATACGTCCGCGGCCGACTCGCGGGGAAGATACCCGGCAATGGCCAATCCGGGCTGCATTTGGGTGGGCAAATCCTTTGCGCTGTGCACCGCCACCTCGGCGCGACGGTCCATCAGGGCAATTTCCAACTCCTTGGTAAACAGACCTTTTCCTCCCTTTTGTTGCAAGGACCAGGCTTGGCGTTGATCTCCCGTCGTGGTCAACCGCAACCGCCGCACATCGACTTCGGGATCCCTACTCCGCAACGCGGCCATGACCAAGTCGGTCTGAACCAAGGCCAACGGGCTTTTGCGCGTGGCCAATATGATGCGCTCTACCATGATGTTAAATTAATTCGGAATTAGGAAGGGTCTCTCGCAAAGAACGCAAAGAACGCAAAGAAATTTTCCTTAAGGTAATCCATTTACGGTTCGAGTAATGCCGTCCTTCATCATGGCTTCTGCAAAATTTAACAGATAGCCAAGTTTCATCCCGCTGAGCTTTAAATAAGTCAGCAGTTGCTTCTTGTGGGCAGGGCTGGTCCTCTCGACGCACTTTAACTCTACAATGACCTTGTTTTCGACTATGATGTCGGCCCGAAAACCTTCATCGAAACGGACTCCACGGAAGTTGATAGGGATGGATACTTGCCGTTTAGCGCTCAACCCACGGTTCAGCAGTTCATCAAGCAAAACGACCTCGTAAACAGTCTCCAACAACCCCGAGCCAAGTTCACGATGGACCGCAATGGCCGCATCCACCATTTCCTCGCCGATTGAATTCTCATTCATGCCTTAGCGATCTTTGCGCTCTTTGCGAGAGTCAATTCCGAATTCTCTGTGTCCTCCCTGTCACGCCGTAGACCTTTGGCGAAGGCGGATGTGTCCTCTGTGGTTAGTCAAAAAGAAAATCTTGGCGTTCTTTGCGGGCTTTGCGAGAGTCCATTCCTCATTCCTCATTCCTAATTGGCGCGCCTTGGCGCGCCTCAGTAGGCCGCTTGCACTCCCTTGATGTTCTTCTTGGCCACCCAGGGCATGAGTCCGCGCAGGCGTCGACCAACCGACTCGATGGGGTGATCTTCTCCCGCTTTGAGCAGCGCTTTGTAATTGGGCAATCCATCCTCGTATTCCTTGACCCATTGGCGGGCAAAGGTTCCCGATTGGATTTCCTCCAGGATCTTGGCCATGGACGCCTTGGTCTGGTCGTTAATGATCCTCGGACCCCGCGTCACGTCACCGTACTTGGCCGTCTCCGAAACGGAGAAGCGCATTCCGGCCACCCCGGACTCCACCATCATGTCCACGATGAGCTTCAATTCATGAAGGCATTCAAAATAGGCCATTTCCGGTTGATATCCGGCCTCTATCAAAGTTTCATATCCGGCCAGAACCAGGGCGGAGGCGCCGCCACAGAGCACAGCCTGCTCCCCGAACAAATCGGTTTCCGTTTCCTCCTGAAAGGTGGTTTGCAATACGCCGGCGCGGGTTCCGCCGATCCCCTTGGCCCAGGCCAGCGCCATGGGCTTGGCCTGCCCGGAAGCGTCGTTGTGAATGGCGATCAAGGCCGGAACCCCCTTGCCTTCCTGGTACTGCAGGCGAACGGTGTGACCCGGGCCCTTTGGCGCAACCATGATGACGTCGATCTCAGGGGGCGGTTTGATCAGCCCGAAATGAATGGCAAAACCGTGGGTAAAGAGAAGGGCTTGGCCGGCCGACAAGTGCGGCTCCATGTCCTCTCGGTAAACCGAGGGTTGCTTCATGTCCGGCACGGCCAGCATGATCACATCGGCCCGCTTTACCGCTTCGCTGGTCCGATATACGGCGAAGCCATGTTGCTCGGCCACTTCGATGGACTTGCTTTGCTCGTAGAGACCGATGATAACCTTCAAACCGCTGTCCTTCAGGTTCAGGGCATGGGCGTGTCCTTGGGAACCAAAACCAATAATGGCCAAGGTCTTGTTTTGCAGGTTGGCAATGTTGGCGTCTGTATCCTTGTATACTTTGGCTGGCATATGGCGCTTGTTTTGTGGTGGATTGCGAAAGCCGTGTTATATCTCGTAGGCCGACTGGCGGGAGCGCTCCAGGGCGAGCTTTCCCGTCCTGGAAAGCTCCAGAATGGGAAATTTCCCAATCATATCGAGGAAGGCCCGGACCTTCCCTTCATCGCCGGTAATTTCCAATATGAGCGATTCCTGGTTAACGTTGATGATCTTGGCCCGGAAAATGTCGCAAATCTGAATGACTTCCGAGCGGTTCTCCGAATCGGCGGCCAATTTGACCAAAAGCAATTCGCGTTCAACCGCTTCCCCCCGTTTGAAATCGACCACTTGAATGACGTTAACCAGTTTCTGCAACTGCTTGATGATTTGATCCAAAATGGGTTCGTCCCCAACGGCCACCACGGTTATCCTGGAAAGGGACCGATCATGGGTGGGAGCGACGTTGAGGCTGTGAATGTTGAACCCGCGTCCACTGAACATGCCGGCTACGCGGGCCAATACTCCAAATTTGTTTTCGACCAGAACGGAAATGGTATGTTTCATGGAAAATTTCTCAGGCCTGGTGGGCGAAGACGGACTCGAACCGCCGACCTACTGGGTGTAAACCAGTTGCTCTAACCAAACTGAGCTATCCGCCCCCTGTAAAGGGTGCTTAGAAAGCCATCAGTCATAGGGGGAATCAAGCCTATTTTTGGCCAGGAGAGAGGCACAGGCGCGCCAATGAGGAATGAGGGAAGAAGAGGCACAAAGGCACAGAGGCACAAAGGCACAAAGGGGGGAGGGCGCCCAAGGGCGCGAATTAAGAATTAGGAATGGGAGAGAGGCACAAAGGCACAAAGGGGGAAGGGAGTGTTGGAGGGATGGAATGAGGGAGAAGAGAATGTTTAATTTTTGGGCTCGGTGACAGAGCCGGGATGATTTAGCCGGTAAGAGGAATCTCGCAAAGAACGCAAAGAACGCAAAGAGGGGGAGGGAGGCGCCGTGGGCGCCAATTAGGAATTAGGAATTGAATATGGCAAAGGCGCAAAACGGAGGGCGGGTTTTTCAATCCGGCCGAATTCGAACTGTAGGAGCGGCTTTACGCCGCGATTGCTTGGAGGCTGTTTCGTGGGATCGCGGCGTAAAGCCGCTCCCCCTTCCTTTTCCATGGGGGACAGGAATGTCCCCCCTCCGTTATTTGAATCCGTGTCCCTTTGCGCCTCTGTGCATTTTGTGCTTTTTGTGGCTATTTCCCCCTCTCAGCGCCAGCCTCCTTCGTCCCTATTGTAGTTCCACTTCTCTCCACTATCCACTCTTCACTCTCCACCGGGCGCCAGCCCCCTCTGTGTCCTCTGTGGTTAATTCTTCCCCCTCTTGGCGTTCTTTGCGAGCTTCCGCCTTCATGGATTACGGCGTGACAAGTGGCGAGAGTCAAATAATTCAGTTGTCAGTGGTTAGTGACTAGTGGCTAGTGGATTTTTCCTAATTCCCAATTTCCGGACGTGATGCTAGATACTGGATTCTTGTTCGAGACCTTTGCGTCTTGTAGGGAGTCACTTCCCAATTCCCAATTGGGCAGATCCGTTAACCGTGTAATTTTTAACTTTGATTGGTAAAAGCGTTAAAAGCTAATTTCTCTCGCCCAAGGCTTCAACAGCGCTTATGGCCCTGCTGCCTAGTATCAGCATTTCGTATTCATTTTGTGAATGCATTCGGATATTTTGCAGCTTTTTGGCCTTTTCAGCCATCATTTCCCTCTCATTTCCTCACTGCCCCCAGTTGGCCGAACCGGCATAAATTATAAACCAGGTTGGACAGGCCTATCTGAAACTCGGCTCTTTCAATTCCTATGGTGCGAATCCAGTCCGCCCCCAGGCTGTTGGCCTGGAACCCGAATATGTGTTCCACCCGGCAGCGCAACGTACTCTTGAGCCGGTTGATCTTCTTCTGAAATCGCGTCAGAGGATGGTTGCGGTACCCTTTTTGATGGATCATGTTTTTGATCTTGCGATTGCGTAGCAACTCGTCGTTTTGCGCGCTTTTGTAGGCGCTGTCCGCATACAGGGATTGATCATTGTCATCCAGCAGTTCCTCCAGGACATTGGAGTCGTGGACCTCGGCGCTGGTTACTGCAAAGGTCTCAACAAACTTCGAAGCCGCGTCGCATTTAGCGTGATTCTTGTAACCAAAATGAGTCTCCTTGCCTTTCTTGGCCCAGCGGGCATCGCCATCGACATGGCTACGGGCTTTCGGGGAAAGTTCCTCCAATTTTTCCGCGGCAACTCGCCGTCTGGGGGCGTCCACGAAACTGGCGTCTACGATCTTGCCGCCTTTGCCCACCAGTCCATTCTCGGCCAATAGACCACCGAATAATTCAAACAAGGACTTCATCCCTTGCCGTCCCAGTCGTTGTTTGAAGTCCCAGATAGTGTTCTTGTCAGGCACCCCATCCCCCACTGAAAGTCCTAAAAAACGTTGAAAACTAAAGCGGTCCAGAATTTGAAACTCCGTCTCTTCTTCACTCAGATTGTGGTAGCGTTGGATGATGAGGACCTTGAGCATCAGAACCGGATCCCAAGGAGGACGACCTCCTTTTTCGTGATCGCCGTAGTCCAGGATTTCCAACAGCCTCGGACGAAAAAATTCGAAGTCGATCTGCTCATTGAGCTTGTCCAGCGGGCCAGCCTGACTGGAAAGCTCTTCCACCCGCTCGATTAAATCAAACAATCCACTTTGTTCTTTGCCTTTACGAAACTTCATTGCTCAAGACTAGAGGATGCGTATCAAACTATCAAATGCGAAATTTACTAATTGAGGTTACCGGATGTGCCCAATTCCTAATTGGCGCCCCTCGGCGCCTCCATCCGTGCCCATCCGTGAAATCCGTGGTCTCATTCCTTAGGGATTTTCGATCACGATCAAGATCAAGATGATGTATCCCTTCATCCATTATTCCATCATTCCATTACTCCATTACTCCATTATTCCTTTGTGCCTCTGTGCCTCTGTGCCATTCCTAATTCCTAATTGGCGCGCTTTGCGCGCCAATCCATCCGCGTTCATGCAGCAGTTCCGCGATCTGGATAGCGTTCAATGCGGCTCCCTTCCAAAGCTGATCCCCACTCACCCAAAAGGACAACCCGTTCTGTAAAGCCGTATCCTTTCGAATGCGTCCGACCCCGCAATTTTCCTTTTCGGTATAGTCAATCGGGGTGGGATACCGGTTGTTTGCGGTATCGTCGCAAAGTTCCGAACCGGGAAAATCCTCAATGGCATGGCGGGCCCGCTCCAGGTCTACCGGTCTTTCGAAATCCGCCTGAATGGATACGGAATGGGCTCGAAAAACCGGCACCCGCACACAGGTGCAGGAAACTTTCAGGTCGGGCAATCCCATGATCTTGCGACCCTCGTTCTGCATTTTCATCTCCTCCTTGGTATAACCATTCTCCAGGAACATTTCCACGTGGGGCAGAAGATTGAAGGCAATCTGATGGGGATAAACATCAGCCACAGGGGGCTCGTTTTCAGCTATGGCCGCCACTTGGTCTTCCAGTTCGGCTATGGCGGCCGCTCCGGTTCCGGACACCGCCTGGTAGGTGGAGGCAAAGAACCGCTTGAGACCAAATGCGCCATGCAGGGGAAAAACAGCCATCAGGGCAATGATGGTGGAGCAATTGGGATTGGCGATGATGCCCGAGTGATGGGCCGCGGCCTCCGGATTGATTTCCGGCACCACCAGCGGCACCTCCGGCTCCATGCGAAAGGCCGAACTGTTATCGATAACCACGCACCCTCGCCGGGCCGCCTCCGGGGCCAGTTTGGCGGTAATTCCGGAACCAGCGCTGAACAGCGCCAGGTCCACCCCTTCGAAGGCCTCTGGTCTGGCTTCCTCCACCTCCCAGGATTGATTCCCATGGGAGAGGATCTTTCCCTTGGAACGGGCCGATGCCAGAAGCTTGAGATCGGCCAGGGGAAACCCCCTTTGACAGAGCAGCCGAATGATCTCCCGGCCCACCGCTCCAGTGGCGCCGACAATTCCAACTGTATAGGCTTCATTCATTGGTCTAAGCAATAATCCGGCCCAAAATGGATATTGCCGGTCGGGAAATCAAGGTTGTTCTTCAGTCCAAAAAGGGAGAGATGAACCGCAGATGACGCAGATGAGCGCAGATCAGATGCTGGAATGGACTCTCGCAAAGCTCGCCAAGAACGCAAATCAGGAATTAGGAATTGGGGAGAGGCACAAAGGCACAGAGGCACAGAGGCACAAAGGGGGAGAGAGTTAATTAGGAAGGGAATCTCGCAAAGATCGCTAAGCAACGCAAAGAAAGAGGAGGAAGGGAGAAGGGAGAAGGGAGTGTTGGAGGGATGGAGTGTTGGAGGGATGGAATTTGGGAGAGGAGTTTAATTTGGGATTTGGGAAAGGCGCGCCGGGGGCGCCAATCAGGAATGAGGAAGGGACTCTCGCAAAGAGCGCTAAGAACGCAAAGAAGGGGGAGGAAGAGCGCCGAGGGCGCGAATTAGGAATGGGAGAGAGGCACAAAGGCACACAGGCACACAGGTTTATCGTGATCTTGATCATGATCGAAATTCCCTGGGGATGAACCTCCCCCGATTTTGTGGACACGAACAGCGCAGTCTGAGAGAGATCATTAGACATGCCAAGAACCCACAGAACCTATGATGAGGAGTTCAAACGTCGAGCCGTTGAACTCTATTTGCACAGTAACAACAGCCTCAAGCAGGTGGCCCGTGAACTGGGGATTTCCGATGGGAGCCTCAGGAAGTGGCGCAAGGATCTCTTCGGGGACCCCTCCGACCAGCAGGGACTTTCCCGCCCCTTGAACGATCCCGAAGAGATGGCCCGCGAGATCCGTCGGCTAAACCGGGAAAACGCTTACCTGCGTCGCCAGCGAGAGATCTTAAAAAAAGCCGCGAGCATACTGGCCGAGGACCCGCAGCTGGGTATGCGCTGATCGATCAAATGCGGGCAATCTATAGAGTGGTTGAACTTTGTCAGGCGCTGGCTGTGAGCAGGAGTGGTTATTACCGATGGCACAGGGGTAAGGCGGGAGCGCGCCGCCGCCAAAATCGGCTCCTCCTGAGCGAAATCAAACGGATCCATGCCGACCGGCACACCCGCTGTTACGGTAGTCCTCGCATGAGCGTGGAGCTCAACCAGCGGGGTTTTCGCTGCTCGGTTAACCGGGTGGCCCGGCTGATGAAGCAAAATGCTCTAAAAGCCTGTAGGGGTAGCCCCTTCCGGCCCAAGACGACCCGGCAGGATCCCCGCAGCCTCCCAGCGCCCAACCGTCTGGCCGAGGCTCCGGACCCGACCGGGCCCGGCCAAATCATGGTCAGCGACATCACCTACATCCCCACTCGGCAAGGCTGGTTGTATCTAGCGGTCGTGATGGACCTCTTCGGCCGCGTAATTCAGGGCTACAAGGTGGCCGAGAGCCTGGCCTCCGGTCTGGTCGTTTCAGCCCTTCACCAGACCAGGAATCGAGTGGGAGGTTTTCACAAAGCCCTCTTTCATTCAGATCGTGGCTGCCAGTATACCAGTCACCAAGTGCGGCAGCAATTGAACGACTTTGGTTGGATTCAGAGCATGAGCGCGCTAGGATACTGTTACGACAACGCCGCTTGCGAGAGCTTCTTTGCCTCCCTCAAAAGCGAATGCTTTCCCCAAAACGGCGTGTTCGAATCCAAGCAGCAGGCCCGCCTGGCCATCTTCGATTACCTCGAGACTTTTTATAACAAACGTCGAAGGCACAGCACCCTGGGATACCTTTCACCAGAAGCATTTCTTCAAAAACACTTCCAAAATCAAAACCATAACCTAACATGAACATACGCTACGCTGTTCGTGTCCACAAAATCGGGGGAAGACCAGGAATGGACCGCAGGTGACGCGGATGAACACAGATTCAAATAACGGAGGGGGGACATTCCTGTCCCCCATGAAAGAGAGAGAGAATTAAGAATTAGGAATGGACCACGGATTTCACGGATGAGAACGGATGAGGAAATTTAATTAGGAATTAGGAATGGGGGGGAAGGGAGTGTTGGAGGGATGGAATGAGGGAGAAGAGAATGTTTAATTTTTGGGCTCGGTGACAGAGCCGGGATGATTTAGCCGGAAAGAGGAATCTCGCTAAGAGCGCCAAGCAACGCAAAGAGGGGGAGGGAGGCGCCGTGGGCGCCAATTAGGAATTAGGAATTGAATCTGGCAAAGGCGCAAAACGGAAGGCGGGTTTTTCAATCCGGCCGAATTCGAGCTGTAGGAGCGGCTTTACGCCGCGATTGCTTGGAGGCTGTTTCGTGGGATCGCGGCGTAAAGCCGCTCCCCCTTCCTTTTCCATGGGGGACAGGAATGTCCCCCCTCCGTTATTTGAATCCGTGTCCCTTTGCGCCTCTGTGCATTTTGTGCCTTTTGTGGCTATTTCCCTAACTTGTCCTTGCGTAGCCTCTTGACCTGCGTAGCGTTGCGAAGCACGGTTTAGGCGAAGCGGGATCCCTGGTCACAACATTCCTAATTCCTCATTCCAAATTGTTGCGAAGCAACTTTCCTCCCTTCTCACTTAATTCCAGTTCCATGGCCATCCGGCGGGCCCGCTTGGACATTTTCCTCCAAGTCTTTCGCAGGATCCTCACCATCTTCTTCTCCGGGGTCTTGGCAGCCAGGTCATCGAATTGCTCCTGCAAAAACACCAGGCACAGGGCATCCTCGATCAGTTGTACTTCAGCATCCTTTCCCAGGCCCTTTTTCAGGTTGATGGAACGTACCCGGTCAATGGTTTGGGAATCATAACCCGCATTTTCCAACACTTCAGCGCTCCTATCCGCGTGAAACGCCTTCAGGTCTCTCCTCCAGGCCAAATATCCGGCCCTGCCCTTAGGATAATCCGACCGGGGAATCTTCCAACGACACAAGTGCTGACAACGCGCTGCCAGGAGCGCCACTTCTGAAGGGGCAGGATCCAATCGAAATACCCACTCCGTCAAAATCCTGGCAAAAAACAACTCGAAGGGCACCGCCTCACCCTCCACCATGCGGCGGTTGGGATCGCGCCCGTTCAATAAATCAAACTCCGCAATGGCCCGGTGGAACCGATCAGAATTTTCCATCCCGCAGGATAATCGAAATCCAACCATTCTGACACGTCAAAAACACACCAAACATTAAGAATGAAACATGGATGAACAAGATGAACAGGATTTGGGAATTGGGGAATGACTCTCGCAAAGCTCGCCAAGAGACGCAAAGAGAGAGAAGGAATGGGGAAATAGCCACAAAAGGCACAAAAAGCACAGAAGTTAAAAGAAATAGGAATTAGGAAAAATCAACTAGTCTCTCGTCACTAATCACTGACAACTTAATTAAATTGACCACGGATTTCACGGATAAACACGGATTTTAAAAAAAGGAGGGGGGACATTCCTGCCTGTCACGCCGGGAGGCGGGTCCCCCATTACCTCAAAATGGCGGGTTGCCTGCCTGTGCGTTGCACGCAGATAGGGAAAACCCGCCCTCCGTTAACTCCTGTTCCGGCAGAAGCCGAACCTGTCCTGCGCTGTGCCGTGCGGAGCCTCTTGACCTGCGCTGTGCCGTGCGGAGCCTTTAGGCGAAGCATGGTAGCGTTGCGAAGCACGGTTTGGGCGAAGCTGGATCCGTGGTTGAAGCCGCAAAAGAGCGCCAAAGGCGCGAAAACACACCAATCTTTTTTCTAAATCTCTGTGTTCTCTGTGTCCTCTGTGGCTAATTCTTCCCCGTCTTGGCGCTCTCTGCGTGCTTTGCGAGAGTCACTTCTAAATTCCTAATTCCTAATTCCTAATTCCTAATTCGCGCCCTTGGGCGCATCCATCCGTGGTCCTTTTCTCCTTAACCCTGAAGGCATTTTTCTAAAGAGTATTTTGAGCAAAGCCCTCCCAACCAATCCAAGGTAATAATACCGGTGACGAACATCCCTCGACAGGTCGCTCTGGTTCACCTCCTGCCATGATTAAGCTCTCAAAAGGAACGAAATTCTCTTTGGCGATCCTGACATTTTTTGTCGGGCTTTTGCTGGTTTTGTTTCCCAATCGAGGGGACAGGGATCCCGAGTTGCCCGAGAAAGACAATAAATTTATAGTCAGGGATTCCGAGCCCGATTCGGAGAAAAATGAGAGTGTTTCGAACAGGCTGCTGCCGGTAAGCGAAAGAGAGTCACAGGCACGGTCCTCGACAGGCGTCATAGAGGAATTCGAGGAATGGATGGGACGATTCCTGCCCGCGGAAAGTTCCGGACGCGGTCAACTGATCGAGGAAGGGGTGGCAATCGCAGGTCGTCGTCGCCAGGAAATGAAAAGATTGATCCAGGAGGATCCGGAAACGGCCCTGGCTCTAGCTGTTCCTTATCAGTTCAGACGCGAATTTCCTCCCGAAATAACCGGTCAACTGGAAACTCCGGTGAGTAACTTTGCCCAATTCCAGTTGGTGGTTTACTGCTCCGAGCCCGGCCATGCCGAGGATGGACATGCTGAGAGTGAATATGTACGGATGGCAAAATTCGGCGGAAATCGATATGAGGTCCATACCTTTGGGCTCAGGTTCAATGTGACCACCAAGGATCTGTTATCGATCCATGGAATTGCCATAGACGAAGTTCTGGCCATGGCGGACGATCCGATCCGAGTGCTCTCGGAATTGGAACGTGCGGACCGGGGATTCGATGCGGACATCGCGGTATCTGTGGGAGGGAATGTCTATGGAGCTTCCGATGAGGAAGCGGTAAGGCGGTTGCGAACAACCCTGGAGGAGGATGAGGGTTCCCTGGGACCTCTTCCCGGCGCCGGTTACAGGGCCTTGCAAAGAGAAGAAGTGGATGGAGTAAGCTTACTGTTTCCTGTGGAGCCGGATGAGAAAATCAACTTTGCTGACCTCTCTGAGTTGCAGTCATCAGATCATACCCTAGGACCCAAAACCATGCTCTACATTCGGGCCCGCTTTTCCGACCAAGGACCAGATTTTGAACCCATTGATCTGGCCACACTCAATGAGCAGCAAGCCCTTTGCGAGGCATTCTGGTTTGAGAATTCGTATGGGAAGTCATCCCTGACCACCACCTTTACGGATACCATTACCTTACCTGAATCTGCCCACGAATCTGGCTTTTTTGAAGCTGCCCTGCCTTTGGTAAAAGCGGCGGGAGAGGCCAAGGGCGAGGATTGGGACTCGGAAAACTACGATTTCTATACCATGATAACAAACCTGGGAGGATTGAATTATAGGGGTATCGCCGAGGTTGGAGGCCGATTATCTCATCTCGATACTCCCGAAGCCACCCATGTAAAAACTGCATCACATGAATTTGGACACAATCTGGGCCTGTGGCATGCCAATTACTGGGAGACGGATTCCACCTCGCCCATTGGACGCGACTCCATTCCCTTCGGTTATGTTGGGGATGAAGAGGGTAATGAGTGGGACGAGGCCGGTCATAATTTTTCCGTTATGAGCTACGAGAAGGGCGCTGGAGATATGAACGAAGGAAGGGCACATTACACCACCGGTGAAAAAGTGAAATTGGATTGGCTGGTTGCCGAGGACGGGGATTGGGTGAGCGTGGATCAAACTACCGCCACACCGATTCGTCTTTATCGCCATGACGTGGAGTCCGATGATTTTGGCGCCATGTTAACCGGGATGGCGCGTGCCATACAGATCAATATGGACTCTGGTGATTATGCCGCCACCGACAAGCGCCGCTATTGGCTGAGTTACCGTCGTCCACCTGACATCGTCCAGATATCCGGCAGCGATAGTTCCCGAAGGATCGGGATTATTCTTAGAAGCCGAGATTTCCAAAAACAATTTTCCCGATCCCTCTGAAAATTCGTCGGTGAACTGGTCTGTTTTGGAGACTCCCGAAGGTGGCGCGGTCACATTCTCACCGCCCCATGGCCCTGCCACCGTCGCAACCTTCAGTCTTCCCGGATTTTATAAAATTTTAATATCTGCGACCAATGATGGCGTGAATACCGGATCTACGGAGGTCTTTGTTAACGCCGGGCTCACTCCGGGTGATACCTCTTCTTCCGCCGACGCGGAAGTTTATTTGACAATGGACGAAGGCGAAGGGATCACAGCCACAGACAGTCGGGGAGGAGACAACAACGGCCGCCTGATCAATGGGGCGAGTTGGACCGGGCCCGGTGGAGGCATTGCGGGAACGGGTATCGTTTTAGACGGCATCGACGATCAGATCCCTATCGAAAACGTCGACGAACTTAATCTGCGCCGAGAGCAAACCGTAACTTTCTGGTTCAAAGCGGACGATCCTCTCCAGGAAACCAAACAGGTGCTCTACGAGGATGGTGATTCGTCGGGGGGGTTGAACATTTACCTTGAAGCGGGGAGGCTCTATGCCGGCGCCTGGGTCTATGACACCAACAACAGTTGGAAAGAAACCTATCTCAGTACGGAGTTGGATGATACTTCCTGGCATCATGTTGGATTGGTCTTACACGCAAAGCTGACAGGCAATGATTTTTTCGCCGATGGGTTCAAAGGATTTCTGGACGGCTTTCAGTTCGGAAGTGGGAATGCACGCATAGGATTGGGAAGAAGGGATAATATCACCCTAGGCGCCAATGGAGATACAACCCGGTATCACGACGGCGTTGGCATGGATCCGGGTAATCATTTCGCCGGAATCGTGGATGAGTTCCGCTTGTGGAAGCGGTTGCTGACTCCGTTCGAAGTCGGACAACTTTTTAGTAAAGGAGGGTACATCGGGCCTGAATTGACCTTGTCCTCGGTGGATCACTCGGCTGGCAGCGTGGTGATTCCGCCGGGAATGGGCATCGTCCTGGATGGAAGCGCCAAGGGGAATAGTTCCCTGGAGACGCGGTGGGAAACGGTGATTGCCCCAGCAGGCGGCCAGGCAAACTTTGGAAATTCCACCAAGCCTAGCACCTTTGCCAACTTTTCGACCCCCGGCTATTATAAACTGCGGTTTTCCGCCGATGACAGTATACAAAAGTCCGCCATTGATGTCGACGTGCACGCTGGCTTGGAAGCGGGTTCCAATTTCTATTCGCCCGAAGAAACCGTGTACTTTTCTATGGATGAAGGAAGCGGTGAAGTGGTAGGGAATAGCGGTTTGCAAAACTTTAGTGGTTATTTCTTGGGTGGGCCGAGTTGGACTTCGGAAGGAGGGGGTATTTCGGGGACAGCCCTTCAATTTGACGGAATCGACGATCAAATTTTGATTCGAGGAGGATCCCAAATTCTGGGAAATAGAGGCGAAAAAAATTCCTTTGCTCTGTGGATGAAACCGAATGAAATCGGAACAGATAAAAGGGAAGTCATTTTCGAGGTCGGGTCCAATAAACATCAAGGTTTTAACATCTACCTCAATGGAAATGTGCTTTATTTTGGTAATTGGTATAACGGTCCAATTTCCTGGAAGACTTTTCAGGCTGTCCCCATAACCCGGGGCAAATGGCACCATTTGGCTGTGGTCAAGGATGCGGATTTTTCGGGATTGCAACCCGACGGGTTTCGCGCCTATTTGAACGGCAGACAGGTAGCATCCGGATCAGCCTCCGGTATGGATTTTGTCATCCATATATCCAAACTTGGCGGTAATCCTTTCTTCACCGGTCCTTTTCACGATGGACTTCCTGATCTTGATAATATCAGAGATCTTGGTTTTGCCGGAATCATTGATGAATTTCATTGCTATGCCGACCATGCCCTGACCATCGATGAAATCGGCATGCTCTATGCCTTCGGAAACATCGGACCCACCGTTGATGCGGGACCGGATCAATTGGCGGTTCCCCCCTACTCTATGATTCTATTAGAAGGAAGCTCAACCGACGACGGAAGATGGTCGAGCCCAGTGACGTATTCCTGGCATATCATCGATGGACCCGGCACCGGTAGATTCCGCCCGCTTGAGGATAACGGCGCCTCCGCCCAAATAGACTTTTTCGAAGGAGGTAGTTACCGAATTGCCCTGGGAGCCTACGACGGCCAAATGACCACCTTCGACGAATTGATGGTAACGGTGAGGCAACCCACCTACTTCCAACGTTTTATGCATGGTTTTCCCGCCATCGCAGTGGAAGACCGCAGCTACGATGCCGACCCCGATGGGGATGAGCAGACCAATTTGGTCGAGTACGCCTTGGGCGGCGCCCCCGATGTAAGCGAAACCTATTACCAACTGGGCCTACAGCACGAACTCGTTCCGGAAGCGGGAGATTGTTATGCCGAATTCCGTTATCCGCGCCGACGAGATGCGGCGCAGCGCGGACTGAGATACGAGTTTCAGGTGTCGGATGACCTTTCCACAGACTCCTGGATGGATCGGGGCTATACCGTGTTGGAAATTACCCCTATCGATGAGATCTTTGAGGAAGTGCGCCTCAGAATCGATCAGCCTGTCGGTTCGGCCAACTCCCGATTATTCGGCAGGGTAAGGGTGGTAATTGAGGAATGACTTCCTTGCCTTAAACCACGGATTTCACGGATAGGCACGGATGTGGAAATAGCCACAAAAGGCACAAAAAGGCTGAAGGTTGAAGGCTGAATTCCTGGCAACTCACCACTCTCCACTGAATCATTTGACTCTCGCAAAGCACGCCAAGAACGCAAAGAAGAGGAGATAAGTAGCCACAAGAAGCACAAAAACACAAAACAAGGAATTAATGGAGGGCGGGTTTTCCCTGTCTGCGTGCAACGCACAGGCAGGCAACCGGCCATATGGATGAAATGGGGGACCCGCCTCCCGGCGTGACAGGCAGGCATGTCCCCCCTCCTTTCTCTCTCTGCGTTCTTGGCGTGCTCAGCGAGAGTCAATTCTTAATTCCTAATTCCTAATTCGCGCCCGGGGGCGCATCCATCCGGGTAATCCGTGGTTCTTTCGTATCCAAGTCTCTGCGTTCTTAGCGCCCTTTGGGTTGAGCATGGGTTTCATTTAATTAACTTTAATCTCTTCAAATCTGTTTGGTCCCACCCAATATCTTTGATAAGAGCCTTCAGAAGCTTAGGCCCATAAGTCTTCTTTGGATGAACGTGAATAGAAACATAACGACCATCTGGACTTGAAAAACCTTGACATGCACCAGAGGTGTTGCGGCGAGTCCAACCATCTTTTTTGAGCGCTTTAATCAACTCACGGGCTGTAACGTTCTTAATTTGGTCCCAGACCTGTTTGGGGAACATTCTAAACTTACGAATTTGGTTTGTGGTTTTCCAGGCCTATCTATCACCACCCATTTTCCTTCCGGGATGGGACGGCCATCTTGTCTAAGCATCTCAAGATAACCAGGGATTAAATCGCACGCGTTTCGATAAGCTTCGTCCGGGGTATTTCCATCGGCATGCAGCCCTTTTAGTCCCGGGGTAAAAGCGTGGAATCCAGGACTATCTTCCTCAATATGCACAGCAATATTAAGATTATAAGACACTGGCTCATTCTCATTCATTGTTGGTTTTGTTGTGTTTAGAGTGAGGCAATAAGGGTGTTTTCTAGTGAAATTAACGCCCTGAATGAACCCTTGTTAAGGGCGTAAAGCAAGGGACATTTCAAAAATTATCCATTGACACAAGGGAAAGGCGCGCCGGGGGCGCGCCAATTAGGAATTAGGAATTAGGAATTAGGAATTAGGAATTAGGAATTAGGAATTAGGAATTAGGAATTAGGAATTAGGAATTAGGAATTAGGAATTAGGAATTAGGAATTAGGAATTATTAACAACGTTCCTTTCAGTCACTTGATCCGGCTACGCCGGAACAGGATCGCTTCGCGAACAGGAATTTTTTTTATAATTATCCTGTTGGAGCTTAGCTCCATCCTGTTGCCGTAGACATCAAGCGACCATAGGGAGCGTTGTTTTATTTAAAATCCGTGCTCATCCGTGTGATCCGTGTAATCCGTGGTCAATTCCTAATTCCTAATTCCTAATTGGCGCCGGAGGCGCCCCTCTCCCCCCTCTTGGCGCTCTTTGCGTGCTTCCGCCTTCATGGATTACGGCGTGACAAGTGGCGAGAGTACATTTCTCTCCCCTTCCTTTTTGAGTATTTTGTGCCTTTTGTGGCTATTTATCCTTTTTCCAGATGCGCTCCACTTTTCGGCAAAAGGCCGGAGTTCCGGCATAATAATTGATCCTGGGAGCCCGCAGATCGAACCGGGTCATGGGAAAAACGGAATCATCCATAAAATGAAATTCCGATCCCACGGCCTGGCAAAAGGCGTAGGCGGCGGCAATATCCCAAATACTAACCCGACAACTGATGGATCCATCCAACAAACCGTTGGCCAGATAGGCCAGGTGCAGGGCTCCGGAACCATAATTTCGGAATTTGATACCCTTGCCTCTCAAGGCGGACAGGTATCTGAAAATCCGGTCGGAGGAAAGTCCGTGGCAAGCCATGTAAAATTCAGAGTCCCCGGTTCGGCTGCTGGGGACCATGGCTAACGGACCATCCCAACTGCCCCACCCTTTGCCGCCGCGCATGAGGACGTCCCGGGAAGCATCGTAGACTATTCCGTAAACGGGATACCCGTTCCGCAGCAACCCCAGCGAAATGGCGCAGGTCGGCAGGCCGAGAGCAAAATTGTTCGTGCCATCCACCGGGTCGATCACCCAGACATACTCCGACTCGATAGCATAAGGCTCCTCGGATGCCTGGGTTTCCTCGGAAAAAAATTGATCCTGGGGAAAGGCCTCCAGGATCCGGGTCTCCACTTGGCGGGAAATGGCCAGGTCCGCCTCCGTGATCCGCGAGCGGTCCGCTTTCCATCGGCTTTCCACCTTGCCCATCCAGCGCCTGAATTGCGCCACTTGGCTTTCCACCACCTCGACACCGACCTGAATGCGCTTCTCGACCGCCCCCCCGCTTTGCATGAAGGCCAGTGCAAATTGGTTTTTTTCCGTGGTCAAGCCTTCAATAAACCAGGGATTACAGAGATTAGGAATGGGGGAGAAGGAATGGGCTGGCGCCCGGTGGAGAGTGGAGAGTGAAGAGAAGGGGGAATGCGCCCGAGGGCGCGAGAAGGGAGTGTTGGAGGGTTGGAGGGATGGAATTAGGGAGAAGGGAGGGGGGAGGCGCCCAGGGGCGCGAATTAAGAATGAGGAATGAGGAATGTTTAGGTATGGGGGTTGGCGGTGAAGGGGTTGGCTCTCGGGAAGGCGGGGGAAGGCAGGATTGAATCTCGCAAAGCTCGCGAAGGACGCATCCTGCTTCGCCCAAACCGTGCTTCGCAACGCTACGCAGGTCAAGAGGCTACGGCAGGACAGGGAGGGGGGAGAATTAAATAACGGAGGGCGGGTTTTCCCTATCTGCGTGCAACGCACAGGCAGGCAACCCGCCATATAGAGGTAATGGGGGATCCGCCTCCCGGCGTGACAGGCAGGAATGTCCCCCCTCCTTTCGCCATCGCCACTAGTCACTATGAACCTCCCCCGATTTTGCGGACACGGAAAGCACAGTCTGAGAGAGAATATCAGACATGAAAAGAACACCCAGATATGATGAGGAGTTCAAACGCCAAGCCGTTGAACTCTATATGAACAGTAGTATTAGCCTCAAGCAGGTGGCCCGTGAATTGGGGGTCTCCGCTGGGAGCCTGAGGAAATGGCGCAAGGACCTCTTCGGGTACAATTCCGGCCAGCAGGGAGACTCCCATACTGCAATGGATCCCGAAGCGATGGCCCGTGAGATTCGTCGTTTGAACCGGGAAAACGCCTATCTGCGCCGCCAAAGAGACATTTTAAAAAAAGCCGCGAGCATACTGGCCGAGGACCCGCAGTTGGGTATGCGCTGATCGATCAAATGCGGCAAAGATATAGCGTGGTTGAACTGTGTCGGGCCTTGGATTTGAGCTCGGGTGGTTATTACCAATGGCGGAGCGCTAAAGTGGGAGTGCGTCAGGGTCAAAATCAGCGTCTGTTAGCCGAAATCCAACGGATCCATGCCGATCGGCATACTCGCTGTTACGGCAGTCCTCGCATGACGGTCGAACTAAACCAGCGGGGGTATTGCTGCTCGGTTAACCGTGTGGCTCGACTGATGAAACAAAACGGGCTCAGCGCGCGTAGGGGCCGCTCATACCGGCCCAAGACAACTCAGCAAGATGGGAAGAAGCTCCCAGCGCCCAACCGGCTGGCCGAGGCTCCGGACCCGACCGGGCCCGGCCAGATTCTGGTCAGCGACATCACCTACGTTGCCACGCGGCAAGGCTGGTTGTACCTAGCGGTCGTAATGGATCTTTTCGACCGCGTAATACAGGGCTACAAGATGGCCGAGAGCCTAGCCTCTAGTCTGGTCCTTTCAGCCCTTCGCCAGACCAGCAATCGAGGGGGAAGTTTTCACAAAGCCCTCTT
Source organism: Opitutales bacterium (assembly GCA_965218995.1). Lineage (GTDB taxonomy): Bacteria > Verrucomicrobiota > Verrucomicrobiia > Opitutales > UBA2995 > JAABVD01. Next base: position 14,605 of record CBDCML010000002.1, on the reverse strand, counting down.
TCATTCCGATCGTGGCTGCCAGTATACCAGCCAGCAGGTGCGTCAAGAATTGACTCATCTTGGTTGGATTCAGAGCATGAGCGCCGTAGGCTACTGTTACGACAACGCGGTATGCGAGAGCTTCTTTGCTTCTCTCAAAAGCGAATGCTTTCCAGAAAACGGGGTCTTTGCATCCAAGAAGCAAGCCCGCCTGGCCATCTTCGATTACATCGAAACTTTCTATAACAAGCGTCGTAGGCACAGCAGCCTAGGCTACCTATCACCAGAAGCGTTTCTTCAAAAACACTTCCAAAATAAAAATCATAACCTAACATGAAAAAGGCTGTGCTTTTCGTGTCCGCAAAATCGGGGGAATACCACTGACCACTGACCACTGACCACTGACCACTGACCACTGACCACTGAATTATTTGACTCTCACCACTTGTCACGCCGTAATCCATGAAGGCGGAAGAGCGCCAAGCAACGCAAAGAAAGAGGAGGAAGGGGAATGCGCCGGGGGCGCCAATTAGGAATGGGGGAGAAGGGAGAAGGGAGTGTTGGAGGGATGGAGTGTTGGAGGGATGGAATGAGGGAGAAGGGAGTTTAATTTGGGATTTGGGAAAGGCGCGCCAGGGGCGCGAATTAGGAATTAGGAATGTTTACGTTTGGAGGTTGGCGGGCGGAGGGATTGGCTCGCGGGAAGGTGGGGGAAGGCTGGTTCAAGTAATAAATTTTTCAGGAAGCTGTTGACTATCCCTTTTTACGGGAACAGTTTGGGTTGTTCACCATCTTATTGCGTCGTAAGAAAACAGCAGCCTGTTGAACCGTGAATGACGAAATCCGTACTGACTATTTAGTGTCGACACCCAACTTTAAAACAGGGTTTGGGTCGGTTATGAATGTAGGCGGAAATTATTATCGATTCAATAAGTCGAAGACTCCTAGGGAAGCCGATTCTATGGCCATGTTTATGGATTGGGCTCGCGTTGGTGAAGACATATGGGAAGCTATCCATAAAGAAGGTAGGTCCTTAAAAAAAGTTAAATAGAAGATACAATTGGCTTCTAAGAAAAGACCTAGGCGGAGGAAAGGGAAATTTCAACCTCCTGCTAAGAAGTCATCAAGTGGTCTTAAATCGAATGGAGAGGGGCAGTTAGTCCAGTTTCGGGAGCAGATTATTAGATCCGGTCCGTTACCTCCGCCGGAAGAATTGGGGAAATACGAAACAATATCGCCCGGAGCGGCAGGCCGAATAATTAAAATGGCTGAGAATCAGGCAGGACACCGAATCGGAATTGAAAATCAGGTTATTTCGAGTCAAACAAAGGAAAGTAACCGTGGTCAGATCATGGGGTTCATTATCGCTTTAATTGGGTTATCATTTGGATCTTTCCTAGTCTACTCGGGACATGATATCGCCGGTGCATCAATTGCTGGAGTTACGTTGATAGGGTTGGTGACAGTTTTCATTAAGGGGCAAAATAGACAAGATAAGGATCTGGAAGAGAAAGATCTCCGGAAATCTTAATGACAATTCTTTACACAATTGGCAACCAGGGAATACCGGTAGGGATTTTTTCGGAATCTTACGTTTGGATAACGATCCCTATAGTTTGAAATGAGCAAGATCTACATCAAGATGTAGACGTAGAAATTCCAGATGAGTTACTCGAAGCTCTGGGAGAACTCGAACGCGGAGAAATCCACGATTTGGATTCCGCTTTCGATGATGAATCAGAGGAGTAGGCCGTTTCGATTCAAGCGTTTCAGAAGGGATTATAAAAAACTTTCGCCATTTCAGCAGGTGCACAAAGGCACGGAGGGAGAGAGAGTTAATTAGGAATGGGGAAATGACTCTCGCAAAGCTCGCGAAGGACGCAAAGCGGGGAGAGCGCCGAGGGCGCGAATTAGGAATGGGGGAGAAGGGAGTCTTGGAGTGATGGAATTTGGGAGAGGAGTTTAATTTGGGATTTGGGAAAGGCGCGCCGGGGGCGCCAATTAGGAATGAGGAATGGGCTGCCGCCAAGGCGAGAAGGCTCAGAGGGAGGAGCGGTTAATGGGGAAATGGACTCTCGCAAAGAGCGCGGAGGGCCGCAAAGAGGAGGAAAGAATTAACCACAGAGGCCACAGAGAGCACAGAGAGGGAGAGAGAGTTAATTAGAGTCTATCCCAGAAACCGGGATTTTTAAACGAGTAGGAAAACGAGCAGCATTTGCAGGACCAAAATTTTCTCAGTTGCGCTCGATTCGAGCCTTGCTGCGGCTTTCAAACTCACCCGGATTCAAATTATTGAGCCTGATGCCGGATTTCGGGCATGCGGCGGCCTTGCCACTGCTGGCGCCTTCTGTTTTGATCAGCGCGTGGGACGGCGCCGAAGGCTCAAGCCGCCTTAGCTTGAGCTTCGACCCTCTCTTTTCTGACTTTTCGACTGATCCAGGCGAGGTTGTGGGCGAGCACGCTCCACCCCACTGCGAGCCTGCGGTGTTTTAAGCCTTTGGCGCGCCAGACACGTCCGCCGCCGTGGTTTTTCACAATGGCAATGCGCGCCTCGGTGCTGGCCCGGCGGGTTTGCCAGCGGTAAAAATCAGGCTCCTTGAGGCGGGCTTCCAATGCGACCGGACTTTTCGGACAAATGTGGCTGCTCACCCTCACCCGCTGCAATGCCTTACGTGTAGCTGCCCCATCGAAGCCCCGGTCGGCCACGGCCCACTCCAGGTCTTGTTGCCTTTTGAGGGACTGTTGGCGCTGCACGCTTTCGATTAATTTATCTCCCTCCCAAGGAGCGGTTTTGCCGTAGAGCATATAATCAATGATCATTGCGCCGGGACTCTCGGCCATAAACAGTTCGTTGCCGAACTCGGTCTGCGCGCCCGCCTTGCCCCGCACGATTACAGTGATATCTCTTTCGTAGACACTGAGGATCTTCTTGTGGTTTTTGACCAGACGTCCGCCGATGATGCGTTCGTGGGCTTGCTCAATTACTTGGGGCAGCAAGGCGAGTTGTTCATCAATACGCCTGATGACTTGTTCGGCGCGGGCTCGGCTAAAACGGGTTTGCCTGAAACGGGCCTCCAGCAGATTGCGGTGTCGCAGGGCGTGAGCGCCGACCCGTTTGAGTAATCGTTTCATCTTGCGCAAGATCTTCTTGCGAGCCTTCGCCGCTCCCTTCTTGCGGTAAGTATGCGTCATCTCGATACAGAGCTTGTTCATGCGCCTCAGCAGGCGATCCGGTGAATCGGGCATCCGATGCAACAGGGATTCAGCCCGAATCAGTTTCACCGCTTTGAGCAAGGTGCGCGTCACGTCACCCAAAAGCGCCCAATCGACCGGAAAGTGAATGTTTGCCTCCAGACAGGTCGAATCGACCAGGCAAACCGAAAGATCCTCCGCCTGCTCCACTCCCAGTTGCCAGCAATTGCTCTGATCGCCCGCGAGCTCAACCAACCGTGTGTTGAACCCGCGCAACTGTTCATCGGTGAACAACTTCGAGGCGCGGTGCAGCGTACTCTTCGAGGTCCACCTCACCCCAACCAGACTGCGGCATCTGGTCTTCCCCCGATTTTGTGGACACGAACAGCGTAGCGTATGTTCATGTTAGGTTATGGTTTTGATTTTGGAAGTGTTTTTGAAGAAATGCTTCTGGTGAAAGGTATCCCAGGGTGCTGTGCCTTCGACGTTTGTTATAAAAAGTCTCGAGGTAATCGAAGATGGCCAGGCGGGCCTGCTGCTTGGATTCGAACACGCCGTTTTGGGGAAAGCATTCGCTTTTGAGGGAGGCAAAGAAGCTCTCGCAAGCGGCGTTGTCGTAACAGTATCCTAGCGCGCTCATGCTCTGAATCCAACCAAAGTCGTTCAATTGCTGCCGCACTTGGTGACTGGTATACTGGCAGCCACGATCTGAATGAAAGAGGGCTTTGTGAAAACCTCCCACTCGATTCCTGGTCTGGTGAAGGGCTGAAACGACCAGATCGGAGGCCAGGCTCTCGGCCACCTTGTAGCCCTGAATTACGCGGCCGAAGAGGTCCATCACGACCGCTAGATACAACCAGCCTTGCCGAGTGGGGATGTAGGTGATGTCTCTGACCATGATTTGGCCGGGCCCGGTCGGGTCCGGAGCCTCGGCCAGACGGTTGGGCGCTGGGAGGCTGCGGGGATCCTGCCGGGTCGTCTTGGGCCGGAAGGGGCTACCCCTACAGGCTTTTAGAGCATTTTGCTTCATCAGCCGGGCCACCCGGTTAACCGAGCAGCGAAAACCCCGCTGGTTGAGCTCCACGCTCATGCGAGGACTACCGTAACAGCGGGTGTGCCGGTCGGCATGGATCCGTTTGATTTCGCTCAGGAGGAGCCGATTTTGGCGGCGGCGCGCTCCCGCCTTACCCCTGCGCCATCGGTAATAACCACTCCTGCTCACAGCCAGCGCCTGACAAAGTTCAACCACTCTATAGATTGCCCGCATTTGATCGATCAGCGCATACCCAGCTGCGGGTCCTCGGCCAGTATGCTCGCGGCTTTTTTTAAGATCTCTCGCTGGCGACGCAGGTAAGCGTTTTCCCGGTTTAGCCGACGGATCTCGCGGGCCATCTCTTCGGGATCGTTCAAGGGGCGGGAAAGTCCCTGCTGGTCGGAGGGGTCCCCGAAGAGATCCTTGCGCCACTTCCTGAGGCTCCCATCGGAAATCCCCAGTTCACGGGCCACCTGCTTGAGGCTGTTGTTACTGTGCAAATAGAGTTCAACGGCTCGACGTTTGAACTCCTCATCATAGGTTCTGTGGGTTCTTGGCATGTCTAATGATCTCTCTCAGACTGCGCTGTTCGTGTCCACAAAATCGGGGGAGGTTCAATCCGCAAAAATCGGTCAAAAGATCACTGCTGGCCAACGTCATGGAAAAAGCTTCAAAGCCTGGAAGACCCAGCAAATGACGCAGCAACTCCACCCGTAGCGAGGAAAGCGCAAACTGCGCTTTCCTGTTGCGCACAGCGCCCGAGGCGCCCGGCGGCAACTGCGACAAACCGAAGCGGATGGCCATTTCTTCCAACCCACCTTGGGTCAGATTATCATCGAGTTGCCGCAAATCCTCCACCAGACGGTCATAATCACGATTGCGCAAAACCGGGGTTAAAGCTGGACGAAGAAAACTTTGAAAGGTTACCGTATCAGCAGAATTGGGTTCTATTAATTCGTTCATACCAAATTATAGAAGCTCTATTCAGGGCGAATCGAGGATTTTCACCTCCTTTCGCCCGACTTTTTCTTAGCCTAATCCCTTGCCCGTCAGTGGCTTAAACCTCCTGGGATAGGCTCTATTTTAAAATCCGTGCTCATCCGTGTAATCCGTGGTTGAAGCCCCAAAAGAACGCAAAAAGCGCAAAAACTCTCCATTCTTATTTCTATATCTCTGTGCTCTCTGTGTCCTCTGTGGTTGGTGCTTTCTGAGGCGGGGAAAGGCGCGCCGGGGGCGCGCCAATTAGGAATTAGGAATTAGGAATGAAGAATTAGGCGCCGTCGGCGCCTTCCTTGATCTTGGGTTTTGTGGTTCGGATGATGGTGCCGGAAAGTTTCAGAAGCTCTTCGCAGTCTTCCATAATGGATTTGGCCTGTTGGGCGTCCAGAATATTGGAATGGCGAAGCAGCCGAAGCCAGTAGTGTGTCTCGCGGGCTTCCTTGTAGGCGATACCCATCTTGGAAAGGAAATCCTTTTTCGATTGTCCCCCAATGGCTTCTTCTACGTTAGCGCCGATCGATGTGCCACTACGCACAACCTGCTTTGAAAGGTAACTACTCAGGTCTCCATAACCTGGATGGTCGGAAAGTATGAGAATGATATTGGGGTTTGCTTCAAGGATGAAGGATAATAAGGAGAAACGAGAGAATTTTCATGGGATGGTGATTGAGAGAACTGTAGGAGGGGGTTTATCCCCCGATTGCGGTGAGGCCATTTGGAAGATCGGAGGATAAACCCCCTCCTACAGTTTCGTAATATGTTATCAATAAAACATCCATGCGGACGATTGTTCAAGATACCTGAGTAGTTACTTTGAAAGAACAAATTCCTTCTTTTCAGCACAGAAATACCGATACAGCTTAACCATCCGCAAAACAAACGCGTAAGATTTGGCCTGTATTGGATTCTCAACCTTCATTCCTCATTCCTCATTGGCGCCAACGGCGCCCTCTCCCTCTGTGCTCTCAGTGGTTAATTCCTAATGGTTGCAGAGCAACTCTGCAACCCCCCCAGCCGCCAAGCCCGCTGCACGGTATATTTGCCGTAGGATTCGTTGACTTGGTCGACGGCGTGGCTGAGCTGGCGCAGGCGACGGCGTTTATCATCGAATAGTTCCAGTTGTTCAAAGGTCTCGTAGATATTGGAGAAGCTCACCGCCACCAAACGGAGATGCACGCGGCGGCGCCAGAGCTGATTAAGCATGGGCCGGACTAGAGGGTAGAAGTCGTTTTCCAGGAAACTGGGCTGGTAGAGACTGCGAGACGTTTCCACTTCCTCCATATCGGTGTAGCGAATTTTCATGCTGAAGGTGCGGGCTTGTTTTTTGGCGTCCCGCAGGCGGATCATTTCGTCGTCGATCATGGTTTTGAGGTGATGGACGACCCGTTCATCGTTCCCCACGTCCCGCTCGAAGGTATGCTGTTGGGAATAGGATTTGGCCGGTTCGCGTTCCAGCACGATCCGCCGATCGTCAATGCCCCGGGCCAACTGCAGGAAAGAATCGGTGGTTTTGCCCAGGAAAGGGTAAAGACGTTCGGCTCCCAGGGTAATGAGATCGCCGATGCGGCGCGCCCCAATGGCTTGCAGCACTTCCTCAGTGCGCGGGCCAATGCCCGGCATGCGACCTAGAGGGAGGGCACCCATGAAGGTTGCTTCCGAGCCTTCCGGCACCACCAGAAACCCGTTGGGCTTGTGCAGCTTGCTGGCCACAGCGGAAACAATTTTATTGGTGGCCATCCCTTCGGACAGGGTGATTTTCAGCCATTGGTGGATCTCCCGATCAAGGTTGTTGACCCGTTTAACCAAGCCATGCTGATTCAGGTTCCAGGCGCCGGAGAAATCCATGTAGCCCTCGTCAATGGAACTGCGCTCAACCAGAGGGGTGAGTTCTTGGCACATGCCGAAGATCCAGTCGGAAAACTGCTCGTAGAGCTCGAAATTTCCCGGCACCACCACCAGTTCCGGACACATCTGCAAGGCGCGCTGGGTGGGCATGGGGGTGTAGACTCCCAGCGCGCGGGCCTCATAGGAGGCCGATGCGATGATACCCCGCTTGCGGCCCCCCACTGCCATGGGAATACCGCGCAGGCGGGTATCGGCCGCTTGTTCGACCGAGGCGAAGAAGGCGTCGGCGTCTATGTGTACCAGCGGAGTCATTGAGAAGATGTCGCTACAAAATGAACATATGTTCACATATTGCAAGCGAATCCTGCTTCGCCCAAACCGTGCTTCGCAACGCTACGCAGGTCAAGAGGCTACGGCAGGACAGGGAGGGGGGAGGCGCGCCGGGGGCGCGCCAATCAGGAATTAGGAATTAGGAAAGAGGAATTATTAACAACGTTCCTTTCAGTCACTTGATCCGGCTTTGCCGGAACAGGATCGCTTCGCGAACAAGATTTCTTTAATGATTTTTCTGTTGGAGCATAGCTCCATCCTGTTGCCGCAGGCATCAAGCGGAGCGTTGTTTTATTTTAAAATCCGTGCTCATCCGTGTAATCCGTGGTTGAAGCCCCAAAAGAACGCAAAAGGCGCAAAAACTCTCCATTCTTTTTTCTAAATCTCTGTGTTCTCTGTGGCCTCTGTGGTTGGTTCATTCTGAGCCGGGGAAAGGGGGGGAGCGCCGTTGGCACCAATTAGGAATGGGGGAGAAGGGAGAAGGGAGAAGGGAGGGATGGAGGGATGGAGGGATGGAATTTGGGAGAGGAGTTTAATTTGGGATTTGGGAAAGGCGCGCCGGGGGCGCCAATTAGGAATGAGGAATGTTTTGGTATGGGGATTGGTGGTGGAAAGGTTGGCTCGCGGGGAGGCGGAGGAGGGATTAGGGATAAATAGCCGCAAAAGAACGCAAAAGACGCAAAGAGGAAATGGGGGATGACTCTCGCGAAGAGCGCGGAGGGCCGCAAAGGGGAGAGGAGGAATGAGAGCATGGATCCCGCTTCGCCTAAAGGCTACGGCAGGACAAGTTAGGGATTAATAGCCGAAAAAGAACGCAAAAGGGGCAAAGAGGGAATGGGGGATGACTCTCGCAAAGCTCGCGAAGGACGCAAAGAGGGGGAGAGATCAAGATCAGGATTACGATCATGATCAAGATCACGATTTACCTCTGCATGTCACGCCGTAGGCCCTGGCGACTTTGGCGCCTCTCCCTCTGTGGTTAATCCCTCCTCATGGGTGACCCCGGTGGAAGTACAAGAATTAAGAACTGACCCCTTTTACCAGGAAGGGGTGTAAAGCAGGTACGACAGAGACATAGGTTACAAATAATCCGGGCACATCGGTTACACTTTATTACTTTCATTTAGGGTTCGGTGTGTCGAGGATTTCCGATTCGCAGGGGCGATGTAGGCCGTAGGCCGGAAGCGCCTCTGCGAGTCGAACCTCAGGTTTCCCAGATACAGATTAGCGTAATGCAATTGGACCGTGCCTTGGTCGTCTTCAAACAGTCCCATCCGGCAACCGGCAAAGTGTTCTCCCACATGATAGCTCTTCCCCTCAAAAGATAGAAAGCCTCTGGTCGATATCGTCTTGACGAGGTAGTTTTTGGGGTAACGGATTTTGACGTTTTCGCCCATGCGTTTTGATGAGGGTTGGTACACTTCGGCCGGTCTTTGCATGCCGAGAGCTTCGTGAGGCCTTTCGTGATTGTAGGTGTGTGCCCAGCGTTGGAACCGTCGTTGTTGGGCAAGCAGGTTGGCCGAAGGCGGCTGGGTGGCTTCCGCTTTCAGATCCCGATGCATGCGTTCGTGAGAACCGTTGTCCTGGGGATGCCCAGGACGGGTAAACTCAACGGCGATCCCCTGCTCAATCCACCAGACACTCAGCCGGGAGAGGCGCCCTAGCCCATTAGCCGAAAATGGAGTGCCATGATCGACCCGGATGATGCCGGGAAGCCCGTAAAGACGGGCCATACGCTTGAATCCACGGTAGGTGGTAGCGAATTGTTGATTGGGCATGGCCCGGCAACCCAGTATGTAGTGGCTATTGAGATCTTTCAGTGTCAAGGGGTCACAACGGGTGCCGTCTGCCAGCTTGAACCAGCCCTTGAAATCGATCGTCCAGACATGGTTGGGATACTCGGCCTGGGTCAACTCGCAAGGTTGAACCAGATAGGCTCCAGGTCTCCGCCGGCGGGGCTTGATCATGCCGTTGCGCTTCAGTATTGCTCCAATCGTACTGCACGAGGGAGGCCTCCCGATGCCATGCTTCTTCAAAAGCAAATCCCTGAGCTTTTTCGGTCCCCAGGTCGGGTGCTTGCGGCGGTCCTGCAAGATGAGCTTTTCAACCACCGCATCGGTCAGGTTGGCATAACGCTGTGGGCACCGGCTTTTCTCATGCAAGCCGGAGGCTCCATGTTGCTCGTATCGTCGCAGGTACTTGTGGCCAGTCTTGCGGCTGATTCCGAAGTCATGACACAGCTCTGATATCGTAAATCGTCCACTCTTGGCCAAGTGCACGAATCTTAGTTTTTGGTCCATTAGGTCTACAGTTTTCCAGGGCATAATGCCCAGTTTGACTGTAACCTATGTCTCCGGTCTATCTGTTACCGATGTCTCCGGTTCATACCGCAAGGCGCCTCCGGCCGGGGTGGCTGGAGGCGCCTGGTTGTTAAATTTACTGTGTTGAGGCTGGTCTGAACCGGCTTATTCCGCGCCTGTTTCCTCGGTTACGTCATCCTTGTAGGAGGTGGAAGCGACCGATGGTCCCATAGCGGGGTCGCTCACGGGCCGGTTGCGGCTGTGCCTTGGCTCAACGGCCTTGGATCCGCCGAAGGGAATGGACATGCGGAGCACGAGCGCCAGATCGTTCAGACCGGTCCGGGTTTCGCGCGTCAGGCCTTCCAGCTCGAAGGTTGCGGGCAGGAGGTTGTTCTCAGAGTTCTCTGAGGGCATCCATCTGGTGCCCACGCCAAACTCTTGGCCATATCCGCTCCAACGGGCCCGGCTGTAGGGCATTACCGTGCCCGGCAAACCGAGTGGGGTTCTGATGCCGGCGTAGCCGACTTCACCGTCCACGCGGACCTGAGATTCCTGCCACAGCGCTCCAACGCCCAGGGAGTTGCCATTGTCCCAAAGCGAGGTGCTGCCGCCTCTATCTTGTCCATACGAACTTCCTAACGAGGCTACCATGCCTTTCCGCTGTTCGCCTGGATCCCAAGTGACTTGCACACCTATTCCGTAATCGGAGGCGTCGTTTTCGTGCAGCAACAGGGCACGGGCGCCCAGGGCCACGTCAAGTCCTTGGTCGGAATCGACCAATCCTACGCGGAATCCAGCTTCTATACCGGCGCCTTGGATACCGTCACCGCCATCGAAGCGACCGCCGATTTCGGCCTTCCAAGCGAGATCCTGTCCCTCGGCCATGGTGCTGTTCTGCAACCAATCGACCATTACCCGGGCACGCTGGGCTTCTCCCTTCACACCCGGAATGTCATCCGCGGCATCCGTGGAGAGCTCTGCCATGAAGGCATCGGCGCTCAGGCCCAGCTCGTTATTGTCCCGCCTGTTCAGGACAGACCTGACTCCACCTGCAAACATGCTGAAGTCGGCATCGAATTCGTGAGACCGGTCCGGTTCGCTCACATTTACGCTACCGCTTCCGAAGCCCAGTATGCCCCATACTCCCAGGTTTTGGTTAGCCTGAAAGTAGACATAGGGGTGGAAGGTGCTCATGCTGCTCTCGAAGTTACCATCAACACCATCGTCGGTGTAATCAAGGTCTCCCCAGCTCTGCATCAGCGAAACCCCTGCCAGGGTCTGTCCGTTGGCATAGAGGTCGACTCCAAGGTGGATCGCATCGAGACCACCGTCGAAGTCCATACCGATATCTTCGATTTCTCCGTCAAAGCGCTGCAGATCTCCTTGGACCCACACCACCGGCGAGAACTTTCCTTCGTCTCCATGTTCCATGGCCATTTCAAATGCCACACCGGAGAAGTTCACGTCCTGGCCTTCCCCACTCGGGGCCATGCCGTATCCGGAAGCGATGACGGATTCACCGGGACGAGCCGTGCTGGCCAGGGCGCCCAGAGAGATAGCATCCTGCATCGATCCGGAAGTATGGCTTCTACCATATCTACTCGAACCAGTAGTCAATCCGGTTCCCGGGGTCGTCGTGGCCATCGGAACAAAGCCGTGATCCATACCGCTGGCTCCTTGGTGACCTGACATTGCCAAGCCCGGAGACTCCATGTCGCTCCAGTGGCCATAGGTCCGTTCGAAGGCATCTGCGGCGGTGGAAGTTCCACCCACCATATTTTCGCGATACCGCTCAAACCGGCTTTCTATGGCGCCTACGGCGCTATCTCCCATTGCGCCTGCAACCACTGCCAAGGCAGCTTGCAAGGTCCGGGAGAATTGTTGCGGAGTCCGGAATTGCTCGAATTCCACGGTGGTGGCGGTGAGGTCGCCTGCATTTACCTTATCGGGCAAACTGCCAAGACTTACCTCGATTGCTTCACCGGGATCGTTCTCTTCATCGGCCATTACGGCAACGGTAAACGACGTCTGACTCTGACCTCCTGAGAATGACAGGGCTGCGGGCACTCCGCTATAGTCCTGGGCGGTAGCGCCGCGCATGTGGGCAACTGAAATCGGCACTGAAACCTGCCCGTTGGCTGCCGGGGAGATGTTGGCCACGACATTGCCGCGCTCGCTCTCCCTGATGCTATAACGCGCCTGGGCAAATGCCACCGTGTATCCCTTGTCCACCAGCGACACCATAGAGGTGGCCGGATCGCCCGCGGTGACTCTCATGGGCAAATCGCCCAGGGCCAACATGACCATTTCGTCGTCAATATCATCATCGCCTGTGGCGGTGACGGTGATTTCCATGCTCATATCGCCTGCGGCGAAGACTACCTCGTTGGCGGACAGTGCAAAGTCTCCTTCCGCCGGATCAGTGGTGATCGGGATGGTGACATCGCGGTCGGACGCCTGGTCCAGTTTCACCCATACGGAGGCGGCTGCGCCGTCCTCAGTAGCGCTGTACTCGGCTGCGTCAAAAGATACGACCAAGGGAACGAGTCCATCATCCACCAAGGTAACCATGGCCGTGGAATTGGCTCCCGCGGTGACTCTGTTGGGCAAAGCGCCGAGGCTCAAGGCGACCAGATCGTCTTCAGTGTCCGCATCCAGCAAGGCCGTGACGGTGATGCCCTGGCTCATTTCACCTGCGGCAAACGTCACTTCCGTGGCGGAGATTTCAAAGTCTCCCTGTGCCGGATTCGCGGTGATCGGGACGGTGACACTCCGGTCCGAGGCCACGTTCAGTTTCACCCATACGGAGGCGGCGTCCCCGCCCTCCATTGCATCGTACTCGGCGGCATCAAAGGACACCATGAGAGGAACAAGCCCGTCGTCGGCCAGCGTTACCACCGTGGTGGTTTGCGCGCCTTCGGTGACTCTGTTGGGCAAAGCGCCGAGGCTCAACGTGATTATCTCGTCATCGAGGTCATCATCCAGGGTGGCCGTGACGGTGATCGCCTTGCTCATATCGCCTGCGGCAAAGGTCACCTGGTCGGCGGACAGTTCATAGTGCCCGTGCCCTCCTTCATCATCAACGGTGATCGGGATGGTGACATCACGGTCGGAGGCTGCGTTCAGGCTCACCATTACGGCAACGTCCCATCCTTCATTGGCCGTGTACTCGGCCGCGTCAAAGGACACCACCAAGGGAAGGAGTCCATCATCCACGAGCGTTACCACCGCAGTGGCTTCCGCTCCCGCGTTGACCCGCTCCTGCAACTCGCCAAAGCCCAACGTGACCATGGCGTCGTCGACATCCGCGTCCAAGGTGGCGGTGACGGTAATATTTTTCCTCGTCTCGCCTGCGGCAAAAACCACTTCCGAGTCGGTTATTGTATAGGGTCCATCCGCCGGATCCATGGTGATCGGGATGGTTACTTCGCGGTCGGCCTCCCTGTTCAGCCTCACTGCCACGGTGGCAGCGTCGCCGCCCTCGGTGGCCGTGTAGGTGGTTTCGGCAAAGGTCACCATCAGAGGAACAAGCCCATCATCCGTCAGCGTCACAACGGTGGTTGACGTCGCGCCTGCTTCGACACGATCCGGCAAGTCGCCAAAACCCAAGGTGACCATCTCGTCCTCAAGGTCATCATCCAAGGTGGCCTTGACGTTAATTTCCTTGGTCATTTCGCCTTCGGCAAAGACCACTTCCATGGCGGACAGTTCGAAGTCTCCTGACTCCGGATCAGTGGTGATCGGGATGGTTACTTCGCGGTCGGCCGCTTCGTTCAGACTCACCATCACTATGGCGTCTCCCCAATTCTCCAGGGCCTCGTACTCGGCCGCGTCAAAGGATACGGTCAGCCCCTTCAACATGTCATCCGTCAACGTCACAGCGGTGGTTGAGGTCGCGCCTGCTTTGACGTGCAAGGGCAAATCGCTAAAGCTCAGGGTGACCATCTCGTCCTCAAGGTTATCATCTATAAGGGCCTTGACGGTAATCTCCTTGGTCATTTCGCCTTCGGCAAAGGTCACTTCCATGGCGGACACTTCAAAGTTTCCTTCCGCAGGATCAGTCATGATCGGGATGGTTACTTCGCGGTCGGCCGCTTCGTCCAGGGTCACCATCACTATGGCGTCTCCCCAATTCTCCTTGGCCTCGTATTCGGCCTCGCCAAAGGACACGGTCAGCGTCGTCATCATGTCATCAGCCAGGGTCACCGTGGAGGTGGCTTGCTCGCCCGCGGTGACATCCGCCGGCAAATCGCCAAAGGCCAACGTCACCATCTCATCCTCGACGTCCTCATCCAGAGTGGCCATGACGGTAATCTCCGCGCTCTCATCGCCTATGGCAAAGACCACTTCGGTGGCGGACAGTTCGAAGTCTCCCGACCCCGGATCAGTGGTGATCGGGATGGTTACTTCACGGTCGGCCATTTGGTCCAGGGTCACCATTACGGTAACGTCCCATCCTTCCGTGGCGGAGTATTCAGCCTCGGCGAAGGACGCCACAAGGGCGGCCCGGTCGTCATCCGTGAAGGTCACCATGGTGGTGGCATTCATCTCGGCCGCGCTGACATCCTGCGGCAGTTCGCCGAAGCCCAACTCGAACGTAGTGTCGACCACGTCATCGTCCTGTTGTTGATCGGCGGTAATGGTGAAGCTCTGGGTATCCTGATCTATTGTAAAGTCCAACACGGTTTCCGGCAGCTCAAAGTCTCCCATGGTCACCATGATCGGGATCTTTACGTTACGGTCCGTCTCCTTGTCCAAATTCACCGTTATTTCAAGATCCCAACCTTCCAGGACCGTGTAGGTTGCCTCGGCAAAGGACACCAGCAAGGCTTCCCGGTCGTTATCCAGCAGGGTCACCGTGGTGGTGGCTTGCACCCCTTCCACCACGTCCTCGGGTAAATCCCTCAGGCCCAGCTCGACCATATCG
>CBDCML010000001.1:0-431461 GCA_965218995.1 Opitutales bacterium | reverse complement strand
CGTCATCCTGCAGGGTCACGGAAGTGGTCCGCTGGGAGCCTCCCGTCACGTCCACCGGCAGATCGCCGAAGCTTAAGGTGACCGTTTCGTCCGAAGTGTCGTCATCATCCTTGGCGGTGACAAAGACGAATCCTTGAGTCGAGCCGATGGGAATTTCCACTTCCGTGATGTCCAGCTCAAAGTCTCCGCTGGCGGGACTGGTGGTGATCGGAATTATGATGGTCCGGTCCGCCGCAGGGCTAACAGTCACCGTCACTTCGGCGTCATTGCCGTTGGAGGCATCTTCTTCGACCGCCGTGTAGCTGGCCAGTTCGTAGTTCACGGTCAGCTCTGCCCGGTCGTCATCCACTATGGTAACGGTGGACTCTGCCAGAGCGCCTTTCTTGACCTTGGGAGGCAAAGAGCCAAAGGTCAACTTGATCGATTCGTCACTGACGTCCGAATCATCCTGGGCCGTGACCGTAAAGGTGCCGCTCCGTCCATCCTTGGCAATGACCACTTGCGAGGCAGACAGCTCACGACTTCCCGCCGTTGCGTTGATCGGGATGGTAACTTCCCGGTCCGCGGCTGGGCTCAAATTCACCGTCACCGTCACCTCGTCGGCCCCGTCGGAGCCCCCCTCGGTGGCAGAATAGGTGGCCGAGGCAAACGACACCGTTAATGGCGTCACGTCGTCATCCGCCAGCCTTACGGTGGTGGTGGCCTGCGAGCCGGCGCTGACACCTTTGGGCAAATCGGTGAAGCGCAGCGTGACGCTGTCGTCGCTAACGTCATCGTCGGCGCTGGCCGTAACCGTGACCGTCTGGCTCGTGGTGCCTTCGTAGAAGACCAGTTCCTCGGCTGACAAGGTAAAGTCTCCCTCAGCGGGGGTGGTGGCGACTTTGATGACCACTTGCCGGTCCGCCGCTTGGTTCAGACTCACTTCAACCGTGGCTGCGGTCCCTTCCTCGGTGGCCGTGTAGGAGGCCTCGCCGAAGGACACCTGCAAAGCATCCAGGTCGTCATCCACCAGCGTCACTTTGGCCTCTGTCTGCGAGCCCTCGAGAACTTCTTCCGGCAAGGGGCCGAAGGACAAAGTTATCTCATCGTCGTCCTTGTTGACATCATGCTCCGGCGTAACGGTGAAGGTAAAGCTCCGCTCGCCAGGGTTGAAGACGGCTATCCGGGTGGAGAGGCTGAAGAAATCTCCGCCAGTTGGATCGGGTTCGATGGGAATTTCCAATTTGTGGATGGCCCTCTGGCTCAAAAGCACGGTTACCGTGACGGCTTCTCCTCCTTCGTCAGCCGTGTAGGAAGTGGTGCCGAAGGACACGGCCCACTTGCTTTCCAGGTCATCCACCAGCGTCACCGTGGCGGACGATGGGGAGCCGGCTTTGACATCGGGCGGCAAATCGCCGAAGCTCAACTGGACCATATCGTTGGTAACGTTCTCATCGTCGGTGGCCATGACCCTGAACATTTTGATATTCTCGCCTGCGGCGAAGACCAACTTGTTATCTGTAAGCGCCATTGGCATCTCCGCGTCATCTACCAGTTGGAAGGCCCCTGTCTTGGGAGTAGTGACGATGGGGATCTCAACCATGGGGCGGGTCGGGTCTGCAGTCAAAAGCACCGTCACGGTGGCGCCCTCGCCTCCCTCCATGGCGGAGTAGGTGGACCCGCCGAAGAACGCGGTCAAGGCCGTGCGGTCGTTATCCACCAGCGTCACGGTGGTCTCTGCCGGCGTGCCTTTGACGACGCCTGCCAATGCGGCATCCGTCAAATCGCCGATGGCAAACTTGACTTCTTCGTTATCAAAGTTCCCATCGTTAGGTTGAATGACATCAAACGTCGCGCTATCCTTGTCTGCCGCGATCGTCACTGTGCCTGGACCATTAACCCCGCTAGCCTGTATGTTGTCATCCACCATATGGTCTGTGAAGGTGATCGGGATGGACAATTCCGTATCCGTTTTTCCGCTCAGCTTCACCGTCACCTTGCCTGTGGCTTCCTCTTTGAACGAGTAGGTGGCCGCGCCGAAGGACACCGTCATCTTAGCATCCTTGTCGTCTTTCAGCGTCACCGCGGTGGTCTTGCGCGAGCCGGCCTTGACATCGAGCGGCAAATCGCCGAAGCTCAGGGTAACCGTTTCGTCGCTAAGGTCTGTGTCTTTCGCGGCCGTGACTACGACTGTCCCGGTGGTAGCACCACTCTGGATCGTCACCATGGCAGCTGCAAGGGAAAAGTCTCCCTTCTCGGGATTGGTCTTGATAGGAATCTCAATTTCCCGGTTCGGCGCGGGGGTTGCCGTCACCGTTACGGTGGCAGTGGCGCCGTTCTCGGTGGCAGTGTATTTGGCCGAAGCGAACATCACGGTCACCGAATTCCGGTCGGTATCTTTCAGGGTCACCGTCGCCGTCCGTATCATTTGAATGGGCATGTCATCATCGTCCACGCCGGGGACCATGACCGCGGCGACATCCTCGGGCAAATTGGCTTCGTCGAAGCTCAACGTGACCATATCGTCGTCGAAGTTCCCATCATCTCTGGCCGAAATGGTGAACGTTGCGGTCTGCGATCCGGGGAGAATAGTCACTGAGTTGTTTGTCAAGCCTGACAAATCAAAGTCACCGCTTGACGGGTCGGTGGTGATGGGGATGGTCAATTGCCGGTCCGCGTTTCGGTTCAGGCTCACCGTCACGGTGGCAGCAACGGCATCCTCGCCAGTTTCAGGCTCGTCAGCCGTATAGGCCACATTGCCGAAGGTCACCAGGTAGGGGGTTCGCCTGTCGTCTTTCAGAGTCACCGAAGCCGTGGCCTGGGTGCCCGTGGTGACGTCCTGCGGCAACTTGCCGAAGCCCAGCGTGACCCTGTCGTCCAGGACGTCCAAATCGTCCGTGGCCATAATGGTGAACGTTTTTTCATCCTCGTTTGTACTAAAATTAATGGACAACTCTCCATCCACCGAGTCCAAGTCATTACCTTCCAGGACAAAGTCTCCCTCCTTGGGAGTGGTGGTGATCGGAACTACTACAGTCCGGTCAGCGGGGGGGCTCATAGTCACCGTCACAACGACGGCAACCCCATCTTCCTCATTGGCCGTGTAGGTGGCCGCGGCGTAGGACACCATCAAGGCGCCCCGGTCCCTGTCGACCACGGTCACCTCCGTGGTATCCTGATCTCCCACGCTGACATTCCTTTCTGTAGTACTCAAGGTCAACGTGACCTTATCGTCTACCCTGTCCCCAACACCATCACTTTGGGCCGTGGCTTTGATGGTCTTGCTCTGTTCGCCCGATAGGAAAGTCACGCTTGTGGGTGCCAGTGTCAGCTTCCCAGAGGGACTGTCTGCGATGGTTACCACCACTGCGCGGTCCGCCGCAACGTTCAGGCTCACCGTAATCTCCACCTCATCGTCCTTAAACTCGTCGTCCGGATCGCTTACCGGCGGCTCCATGACCGAGTATTTCTCCTCGTCAAAAGACACCACCAGAGGCTTCACACCGTCATCCGCCAAAGCAACCCTGGTCGTCTCATAAGTCCGCGCGGAGACGTCCGCCGGCAAATCGCCGAAGCTCAAGGTGATCCCTTCGTTGTCCGCGTCATTATCGTCAAGGGCGATAACTGTAATGGTTACCGAAGTTGTATTCTGGCCCAGCGTCACTGACTCGGTTGAAACACGATAGTCCCCTGAATCCGCCACATCAGGATCCGGTTCCTCCGTCCCGGCATCGGCCTTGACCTTGATCGGGATCGTAATTGAACGGTCCGGTGTCGGAGACACGCTCACCGTTATCGTGGCGGCCGTTCCGTTCTCCGTCGCCGTGTAGGTGTTCTGGGCAAAGTAGACCTGCAAGGGTGTCCGGTCGTTATCCACCACCTTCACGTCTGCGGTCGCAGGCGTTCCCTCGGTTGTTCCACTCGGCGCGGTGAGCCTCAATTCGATCACACCGTCTGTCAGGTCATTGTCGTCGGCAGTGGCCGTGAAGGTGAAGGTCCTGCTCCGGCTGCCTGGGGCGAAGACCAAATCAACATTAGTATCTCCCTCAGTCTCACCCAAATAATAGGATGCATTACCAGTCCCTGTCGGACTGCTCAAGATCGGGACGGTCAAAGTATCCGTACCATTCTCAGGATTCCAGTTCCTGCTCAGGGTCACCGTTATGGGGATGGCGCCCCCTTCCTCGGTGGCGGTGTAGGCGTCGCTGGCGAACATCACTGACGGCTGCGCTTGTTGGGCCAGAGTTTCTTGCGGGAAGGCCAGGAGCGTCGCCGCAAAGGCGGAAAAAACCGCCAATGGCGACCAACCGTTCCCTGACTGCTTTTGTCGGCCGCTCCGGGGAAGCATGCGACCGAAGCCTTTAGTTAGGGAATTCAGGCCTAAGCGCCAAAGATTGGTGTTTTCTGTAATCATTATGGAGTCTCCTTCTATTTGATTCATTGGTAGAGGTAAAATTAGGCGATAATAAGGATGGTGAAAAAAGAAGCTAGTCACAGGTGTCAAGCTACCGTCAAGGAAAAAAATGATATTCTTAACATAGCTCCAATCCTACCGTCCAAATGGTTGTCGAACTCAGGGAGAGGGGCAACCGAGGGGGTGGCAGGGAATGGTGAGAGAGACCCTCTGAACAAGCTTTCAAAGGTTAGATTGAGTTGAGGCGTTTTGCCATAGTTTCGAGTCTGAGTCCAGGACTAAAGCCCCGGTCATTAAACATTTTGTGGAGACGGTAAAGTATCGTGTTCAAACTGCAAGTCTAATTTTTGCGCAAAGGCTGATTTATTCAGATTTTTCATGGATTTTAATTTCGGATAATGGTTCGTGGGCTGGAAAGGATGGTCCCAGGCAGAGCAAGAGGCGCGCCAATTTGGGAAGAAGAGGCACAAAGGCACAGGGGCACAAAGGCACAAAGGGGGAAGGGAGTGGTGGAGTGTTGGAATGAGGGAGAAGGGAGGGGGGATGCGCCCAAGGGCGGGAATTGGGAATTTGGGAAGAAGAGGCACAAAGGCACAGGGGCACAAAGGCACATCCTGCTTCGCCCAAGGGCTACGGCAGGACAGGGAAGGGGGAGGCGCGCCGGGGGCGCGCCAATTAGGAATTAGGAATTAGGAAAGAGGAATTATTAACAACGTTCCTTTCAGTCACTTGATCCGGCTTTGCCGGAACAGGATCGCTTCGCGAACAAGATTTCTTTAATGATTTTTCTGTTGGAGCATAGCTCCATCCTGTTGCCGCAGGCATCAAGCGGAGCGTTGTTTTATTTTAAAATCCGTGCTCATCCGTGTAATCCGTGGTTGAAGCCCCAAAAGAACGCAAAAAGCGCAAAAACTCTCCATTCTTATTTCTATATCTCTGTGCTCTCTGTGTCCTCTGTGGTTGGTGCTTTCTGAGGCGGGGAAAGGCGCGCCGGGGGCGCGCCAATTAGGAATTAGGAATTAGGAATGAAGAATTAGGCGCCGTCGGCGCCTTCCTTGATCTTGGGTTTTGTGGTTCGGATGATGGTGCCGGAAAGTTTCAGAAGCTCTTCGCAGTCTTCCATAATGGATTTGGCCTGTTGGGCGTCCAGAATATTGGAATGGCGAAGCAGCCGAAGCCAGTAGTGTGTCTCGCGGGCTTCCTTGTAGGCGATACCCATCTTGGAAAGGAAATCCTTTTTCGATTGTCCCCCAATGGCTTCTTCTACGTTAGCGCCGATCGATGTGCCACTACGCACAACCTGCTTTGAAAGAACAAATTCCTTCTTCTTAGCACAGAGATACCGATACAGTTTAACCATCCGCAAAGCAAACGCGTAAGATTTGGCCTGTATTGGATTCTCAACCTTCATTCCTAATTCCTAATTCCTAATTGGCGCCCCTTGGCGCCTTTGTGGCGGAGAGAGAGGGATTCGAACCCCCGGTACCTTGCGGTACAACGGTTTTCAAGACCGCCGCATTCGACCACTCTGCCATCTCTCCTTTGCCAAGGGTGCAGAAGCTTGCCGCTGGCCAGTCGGGCAGCAAGGAAAAACGGAAGCGCGTGAGGCGCCCAAGGGCGCGAATTAGGAATTAGGAATTAGGGAGAAGGAAGTGGTTAATTTTTGGGCTCGGTGACAGAGCCGGGATGTTTTAGCCGGAAAGGGGACTCTCGCAAAGAGCGCTAAGAACGCAAAGAAAGAGGAGGGGGGAGGCGCCCAAGGGCGCGAATTAGGAATTAGGAATTAGGGAGAAGGAAGTGGTTAATTTTTGGGCTCGGTGACAGAGCCGGGATGTTTTGGCCGGAAAGGGGACTCTCGCAAAGAGCGCTAAGAACGCAAAGAAGGAGGAGGAAGGGGAATGCGCCATGGGCGCGAGGGCGCGAATTAGAAGTTAGGAAGGGGGGAGAAGGGAGGGAAGGGCGCCGGGGGCGCCAATTAGGAATTAGGAATTAGGAATTAGGAATTAGGAATTAGCTTTCGCCAAAGGGGCAAAGGCAGGAAAGTTGCGGCTCAGACCATATATTTTTGTCACCAGGTCGATTCCCTTTTGCCAAACGATCAAATCCCGATATGTTCCGACCCCGCTCACTTTGTGCCTTTGTGCCTTTGTGCCTTTGTGCCTTTGTGCCTTTGTGGCTCCTTTTTTGTTGGAGGGTCGCGGAGGAAGGGGGGATGCGCCCAAGGGCGCGAATTAAGAATTAGGAATTAGGAATGCTTCAGTTTGGGGGTTGGCGGTGAAAAGGTTGGCTCGCGGGGAGGCGGGGGGTCGCGGAAGAAGGGGTCAAACCTTGAATTTGTGAATGGCTTCAAAATTACAAGGAATGACCCCGACGGGGCTTTGCAGGGTGTCGGTCCGGCTCCATCCTGTTGCCGCAAGCATCAAGCGAAGCGTTGTTTTATTTTAAAATCCGTGCTCATCCGTGTAATCCGTGGTTGAAGCCGCAAAAGAACGCAAAAGGCGCAAAAGGGAATGGGGGAGAGAGGGGCGCCGGGGGCGCCAATTAGGAATTAGGAATTAGGAATTGGCTTTCGCCAAAGGGGCAAAGGCACAGGGGCACAAAGGCACATCCTGCTTCGCCCAAGGGCTACGGCAGGACAGGGAGGGGGGGAGAATTAAATAACGGAGGGCGGGTTTTCCCTATCTGCGTGCAACGCACAGGCAGGCAACCCGCCATATAGAGGTAATGGGGGATCCGCCTCCCGGCGTGACAGGCAGGAATGGGCTGACGCCGTTATTTGAATCCGTGTTCATCCGGGTCATCAGTGGTTTTCCCTCAAGGATTTTCGATCACGATTACACGGATTAGGAAGGGACTCTCGCCACTTGTCACGCCGTAATCCATGAAGGCGGAAGATCGCAAAGAGGAAGAGGAATTAACATGGATGAACAGGATGGACAGGATTTTATTAAATAACGGAGGGCGGACATTCCTGTCCGCCATTTAAATTTATAAGGCGGGTAAGAAAACCCGCCCTCCGTTATTTGAATCCGTGTTCATCCGGGGAATTTGTGGTTTATCTTTCTCCCAATTCCTCATTCCTAATTCCTAATTCCTAATTGGCGCCAACGGCGCCTCTCCCCCCTTTGTGCCTCTGTGCCTTTGTGCCTCTCTCCCATTCCCAATTTCTAATTGGCGCAGTCGGCGCCGTTGCCTTCGTGGATCTGAAGGGTAGCCAGCCAGGTCCGCAGGGTTGTGTCGGCCGGGACGCAGAGATCCGTGTTGTCGTACCAGAACACAATGAGCGGGGTGTCGACCAAGCTCAGCGGTATCGGTCCGCTCAACTGGTTATGAGAGAGCCACAGGTCTTGCAAGTTGGCCAGGTTGCCGATTTCGGGCGGTAGCGGCCCGGTCAACTGGTTAGAGTCGAGCAAGAGGGATTGCAAATTGGCCAGATTTCCGATTTCGGGCGGTAGCGGCCCGGTCAACTGGTTATCGGAGAACCACAGGTCTTGCAAGTTGGCCAGGTTGCCGATTTCGGGCGGTAGCGGCCCGGTCAACTGGTTAGAGTCGAGCAAGAGGGATTGCAAATTGGCCAGATTTCCGATTTCCGTCGGTATCGGCCCGCTCAGTTGGTTATCGGAGAACCACAGGTCCTGCAAGTTGGCCAGATTTCCGATTTCCGTGGGTATCGGCCCGGTCAACTGGTTATTGAAGAGGTCGAGGGATTGCAAATTGGCGAGGTTGCCAATTTCCGCAGGTAGCGGTCCGCTCAACTGGTTATTGTAGAGCCACAGGTCTTGCAAGCTGGCGAGGTTGCCGATTTCCGCAGGTAGCGGTCCGCTCAGTTCGTTATCGAAGAGCAGCAGGGTTTTCAAGTTGGCGAGGTTGCCGAGTTCAGGCGGTATTGGTCCGCTCAATTGGTTACCGAAGAGCCACAGGATTTCCAAATTGGCGAGGTTGCCGAGTTCGGGCGGTAGCGGCCCGGTCAATTGGTTTCCGGAGAGGTCGAGGCGGGTGATCCGGCCCCGGTCGTCCAGGCTGACTCCGTGCCACTGATCCAGCGGCGCGTCTGTTCCCCAGTTGTCGGATAACGTCCAATTGGCGCCGTCCATCGTGTCGTACAACGCCGTGAGCGCCTCGCGGTCCGTATCATCGATCCCATAAATTTCGACGAGGGCAACTCCGGTAGTTCCATCCTTTCCTTCAACCTTTGCGGTATAGTTGCCGGGATCGAGAGTGAGAACGAGCGCGGAGCTCGAGCTGCCAGCGGTCAGGTTCGGACTGCCTCCCCAAAGATCGGAAATCAACTGTCCCTGGTCGTCCTGCTCCCAATTGTCATTGACCATGAGTTCGATGGGATTATCGGGATCGGTGGTGTTGGTCAGGGTGAGCACCGGATCGGCCAGGGCATTGGCAATGCCGTCATTGGCCAGTTCCGGGCCACGGGCCTGGATGAGCACCTGCCGGGCGCCATCTTCGATGATAAAACCCCCGATCATGACTTCTTCTCCCGTTTCCACCAGTGCGCGGGTCGAAATATTGACGAACCTGCCATCGGCCTCAGGGGTATCGATTCCGATCACCTCGACCAGGGCAACTCCGGCAGTTCCATCCTTTCCTTCAACCTTGGCGGTATAATTGCCGGGAACGAGATTGAGAACGGCGGCGGAGCTCAGGCTGCCGTCGGTCAGGGGTGGGCTGCCTCCCCAAAGATCCGATATCCATTGTCCCTGGCTGTCCTCCCAATTGTCGTTGACCGTGATCCGGAAGGGATTTTGGCGATCGGTGGTGTTAATGACGGTGAGCACCGGATCGGCCAGGTAATTGGCAATGCCGGCATTGGCCAGTTCCGGGCCGCGGGCCTGAATGAGCACCTGCCGGGTGCCATCTTCGATGATAAAACCCCCGATCATGACCTCCTCTCCCGTTTCCACCAGGGCGCGGGTCGAAATATTGATGAACCTGCCATGGGCGGCCGAGGTTGGTTGCGGGACCCCCACCAACCCCGCCAGGACCAGCGGCAACACCGCCGCGCCGCGGGCCAGGGTAGTCAGGATGCGCCGCGTCGGGCGGCCATGATCCAATTCGAATTCGGATTGCATGGGCCCTTTTAAAACCAGAAAGGCCGGGTCGGTGTCAAGGGAATTTGGAATAAAGGAAGAAGGAAGAAGGAGAGGAATCTCGCTAAGATCGCAAAGGACGCAAAGGGAGAGGCGCCGGGGGCGCGAGGGGGCCGGGGGCGCGAGGGGGCCGGGGGCGCGAATTAGGGGGGGAGAGGCACAAAGGCACAAAGGGGGGGAGAGAGTTAATTAGATTAGGAAGGGACTCTCGCAAAGATCGCTAAGCAACGCAAAGAAAGAGTAGGAAGGGGGAAGGGATTAATAGCCGCAAAAGAACGCAAAAAGCGCAAAGGGATAAACCACGGATTTCACGGATAGGCACGGATGAGGATTTGGGAATGAAGAATGAGGGTGAGAGATCACGATAAACCTTTGTGGCTATTTGCCCCATCTATCCTGTCCGCCATTACATTAACTCTATATGGCGGGTTGGAAAACCCGCCCTCCGTTATTTGAATCCGTGCTCATCCGTGTAATTCGTGGTTCATCTTTCTCCCAATTCCTCATTCCTAATTCCTAATTCCTAATTGGCGCGCCTCAGCGCGCCTTACTTGAGGGTGGTCAGGTATTCGACCAGGTTGATCAGTTCTTCCCGGGTCATGAGCAACTGGAGGTTGGGCGGCATGGCGGACATGGGAAGGGCTTCGTTGCGGGCGATGGATGAGGTCGGTATGGTCCGGGTCAGTCCCCCGGGTTGTCTGAGGGTAACTCCGCCATCCGATTCGCCTTCCCAGAGCCCCGCTACCGTTTCCCCGTCGGCCAAGGTAAGTTGGTGCAATTGGTAACTGAGGGAGATCCCTCTATTGGGATCGAGAATGGATTCGTAGAGGGCTTTTTTCCCGAGCTTGGAACCGATCCCGGACAGATCCGGGCCGTATTCAATACCGGCGCCCCGGACAACGTGGCAGGTGGCGCAGGTGGCGGCCTGGAACACCTCCTTGCCGCGTTCGGGATCCCCCTGATAGACCAGCAACTCGGTCAGTTGGGGCAGTTTGTCCGTCCCCTTCAGCGGCGGCATGGGAAACCACCGGGGCGCTTCTTCGCGCAATCTGACGTTCATGATATGGCTGATGCCGGCCCCGGCCGTATCCTTCAAGGCGGGGGGAAACTTCTCTTGGCGGGCCAGATCGATCATGGCCCTGATCCCGGGGTTGGTCGAAGCCAGTGCCCGAACGGCGGCCTGTTTGGCGGCGAACCCATGTTCATCCCCGGTTTGAATGAATTGCAATAACATGGGCCCGGCTCGCTCATCCTGCGCCTCCTGTATCAATTGGATGAGGGACAGGGCCAAGTCCCCATCGGCCCCGGACGCATCCATGAGGCGGCCGGACAAATCGGCGCGGCTTTTCTTGTCCTTGAGCAGGACCCGGATGGCCTGACCGGCGTAGGTTTCCCAGGGGTTGTCCAGGGCCAGTTGCAGGAGGGTGGCATAGGCCGGCCTCAATGCGAACCGGTCGACCAGGCGGACAAAGGCCCGTCGTTCCGGAGCGGTCGGGCCGGGGTTGTTCAACAGCGCTTCCAGGATCTGTTTCGGATCCCTGTCCGCCGGGACCCGCAGGGCGGCCAGCCAATCGTCGTCATCCGGTTCCAGAGAGGGAAACCTGAGCAAGGCTTCCAGCCGGATTTCATTCCCGAGGGCATCCGAGGAGGCGGGGCCGGCAAAGGCGAGGTTGTGGAGCAAGGCCCGTTTTTCCATGGAGTCGGGCAAAAAATCCAAGGCCCGGATGTAACGGGCGTATCCCTCCGGGTGGTTGGACGGGTCCCTCAGGATGGCCTGCAGATAGGGGGCGGTATTGCGGGCCCGGGAGCGCCAGATGATATCGCGCTGGGCTTTGGTGAAAGTTGTCGTGCCGGGATTGATCTTCTCCAACCAGGCTTCGAAGCAGGCATCCCAGTTGCCCTCCGCCCCGATGCCGAGGGCTTCCAGGTACCAGCGGTCCTCCCCGTCGTGTCGATGAGCCAGTTCGGCCCACAACCGGGCCGCTCCCGGGGAAGGTTGATCCCGCAACAAGAGGGCGCATTGCCGCCGCACTTGGGCGGAAGGATCGCGGACCAGTTTTTCCGCCTCGTCCAAGGGGAGGTACCGGGTCAATCGGGCGGCCCGCAGACCTATGATGCGAATATCCTCCTCGGGGTGGGCCAGAGCCCAGCCGATCAGTCTCTCCAGCCGGTCGCGGCCATCCGGGTCCTCTTCGGCCTTGGCCACCAGGCGCCAGAAGGCCCGGGCGCGAAAACGGAGGTTGGGGTCGTAATCGAACATGTAGAACAGATCCTGGGCCGAGGCGTGGAACCAACCCCAACTGCGCGTGGCGGAATTGGGACTGCGCAAGTGGAAAATCGCATTCTCCGGGTTATTCAACTCCCCTGGGGAGATGGGGCCGTAACGGTGGCCGCGCGGGGCAATTCGGTATATGCGTCCGCGGGCCCGGTCACCCTGCCGGTTCCACCCCACGTAGGGATCATACCAGTCGCTCACGAAGAGCGAGCCATCCGGGGCCACGACCACGTCGACGGGGCGGAACCAGCGGTCCTTCCCGGTCTTCAGGATCGGGATAAGCTCCCCGCGGAAACCGGCGCCCTCCTTGGTGGCCCGGGCAGCCCACACCACTCCCGGCCCGGCGTCGCAGGCGATCACCTGATCCCAGAACACTTTGGGGAGGAGACGGCCCTCGTAAACGGTTATGCCGGTGGGTGACCCCGCCCCGGTTTGAAGAAAATTGGGCACCACACCGGGATCGTTCTGGTGCCAGTGCCGCGAGGGAACTTCCGGATGCTGCCCCGGTCGCTCCGTGCGCCAGCTCGCCCCGGTCATCTCGTCGCGGTAGCCGAAATTGCCCCCTTCCATAATATAGTTGATGCGGCATCCGTCGGAGCCGTCATCGTCGTTGTCGGTCTGCCAGACAGTTCCAAAGGAATCCACCGCCAGTTCGTAATTGTTGCGGAAATTGTGCCCCAGCACGTCGAACTTTCCTCCCCGGTTATCACAACGAAAGGCCATGCCGCCGGCGTAGGGGAGCTTGAGCGGATCCCAGGGACCGGTGAGGGTTCGGACCAGCTTGTCCACGACGGGAAATCCCCGCCGATCGTAAACGAGACGCCCGTCGCCATGGTGCGCGGCATATCCGGAGTTGCCGAAATTCCAGTAGTAGCGGCCGTCCGGGCCAAAAACGACCGAGTGGGTGGAATGATCGCTTTGAGTCTTGCCCGTTTTGGTCAGGAGGATCTCTTTCCGGTCCGGTTTGTCGTCAAGGTCGATATCGATAAACCGCCAAATATTGGGGGCTGCGCTGACAATCACTTCCCGGTGGCCCCGCTCGTTGGCCAGGACGCAGATACCGAGGGCCGCGTCGATGTCCCTCCCCTGGTAGAACAGGGTGGTCTTGTCGGCCTTTCCATCCCCGTCGGAATCTTCCAGAATCAGGATGCGGTCGCCCTCCGCCCGGGCTTCCTCCAGGGCGTGGTCGCGGTAGTTCATCACCTCGCAAACCCAAACCCGCCCGCGTTCATCCACGTCGATGTTGGTGGGACTGGCGATCATCGGCTCGGAGGCGAACAGGGTGGCCTCCAGCCCGGGATAGACCTGGAGTCCGGTCAGGGCTTGATCGGGATCTCGGGATACCTCCGGTTCGGACGCGGTTTGGGCCGCGGCGAAAGGGAGGGAGGCAAAGAGGCAGAGAGAGGAGAAGTTAGTTATGCTCACGAATTAGGAATTAGGGAAGAAGAGGCACAAAGGGGGAAGGGAGTGATGGAGTGATGGAGTGGTGGAGTGGTGGAAAGAGGGGGGATGGAGTGGTGGAGTGGTGGAGGGGTGGAGGGATGCTTCAGTTTGGGGGTTGGTGGTGGAGGGGTTGGCTCGCGGGGAGGCGGGGGAAGGGGCGCCGGGGGCGCCAATTAGGAATGAGGAATTAAGGATTTTGGGTTTTGTGTATTTTTGTGCCTTTTGTGGCTATTTATCTTATTTCCTGTTGGAGGGGCGCGAGGGGGCGAGATCAAGATCAGGATTACGGATCCTGCTTCGCCTAAACCGTGCTTAGCAACGCTACGCAGGTCAAGAGGCTACGGCAGGACAGGTTACACGGATTAGGAATGGACTCTCGCGAAGAGCGCGGAGAAGGCAAAGGGGAAGAGGGAAGGATCCCGCTTCGCCCAAGGGCTGCGGCAGGACAGGTTAGGATAAATAGCTGCATAAGAACGCAAAAAGCACAAAAACTCACCATTCTTTTTTCTAAATCCCTGTGGCCTCCGTGTCCTCTGTGGTTAGTTGATTCTGAGGGAACGAAGAAGCCGTCAGGGGTTTACGGGTAAGAAAGAAGAACATGGGAGTAAAGACTCCGGACTCGCCGCCTTCGACCAGGGCATCCGCCCCAGTATTCAAAATGGTGCTGACCGCCCTGGTGCCTTCGGGAACCATCCGCAGCCTCTCCCCCACCCTCAAGACCAAATTGGTCAAGGCGCGGCCCAGAGGAGTGCGCGGAATACTCTTGAGGGTGAGGTCGCGTCCCTGCAAGGCACGGTACCAGGGCATTTTCGGATGCGACTCGGGGGCGAGATCGCGGGCTTCAATGATCTCGAATCCGGCCGCGGCCAAGGCATGGAGAACCTCCCCGGTGAAGGCGATATCCGGTAGAGCATCTCCCGCCATAATTTCGTTCTTGATACGCAGGTGCTCTGCATTTCCCGGGTCGAAAACATCAGTGAGACACCACTCGTAGGCGGCAAAACATGCACCCGGACGCAGAATGCGGAAGATCTCCCGGAAGGCCGCGGTCTTGTCGGGCGCGTGGGCCATGGACTCAATGGCGAAGGCGGCATCGTAGCAGCCGTCTTCTTGGGGAATCCGCATGTAGTCGCCATGGATGAACCGGCACAACGACTTGACATCCCGGGTGTGCACATTGGCGCGCTCGATCTGGTAGGCATTATTGTTGATGCCGACAAAGTTGGCCCCGGAATGGCGGGCCAGGGTGGCCATGGGACCTCCGACCCCGCAGCCCACATCGAGCACTTGCATCCCTGGCCGCAGGGAAAGCCTATGGGCGAGAAATAGTTGGTGCCTGAGCAGTGAGGCTTTGAAGGTCTCACCTCTCCGCCGGGGGGCGAAGTGGAAGGACTGGCCCCAACCGAACTCGTAGAAGTCAGTCACCAAGTCGTAGTAATGATTGACCAGCGTCTCATAACGCTCCTTTTTGCGCTCCGAACCGGCTTGGTGGAGCCCGGAGTATTGATCGACTACGGATTTAATTTCATCCGGGGCGAGATCGGCCAGAGTTCGAGAATTCGATCGCTTGGCAGGGGCAGGAGTCACTTCAGGATTGGATGAAGAACGGGGCAAGCTTCTGTTTATTTCTTGGAGTATCCTGTTTGTCCAGGGATTTTCCATTGGCCGAGAAATTCGGAGAAGGGAGAGGGGAGGGATGGAGGGATGGAATGTTGGAGGGATGGAATGTTGGAATGGGGGAGAAGGGAGGGATGGAGGGATGGAATGTTGGAATGCTGGAATGCTGGCCTGAGCGTCTTGTAGAGAGTCAATTCCCAAATCCTCATCCGTGCCTATCCGTGAAATCCGTGGTTTATCCCTTTGCGCCTTTTGCGTTCTTTTGCGGCTATTTTTTATCCTTTCCTTTCGATCACGATCACGATTATCACGGATCCAGCTTCGCCTAAACCGTGCTTCGCAACGCTACGCAGGTCAAGAGGCTACGGCAGGAGGGGTTGTACAGGATCCAGGAATTTTGTGTGTTTTGTGCCTTTTGTGGCTATTATTCTTATTTCCTGTTGGAAGGGCGCGAATTAGGAATATTAATTTGAGTCTACCCCAGGAACTAGGGATTAGGATTTTCCTGGAATTCGGTGAACCTTCCTATCACTTCCTCCAAGTCCTCTCCCGTTACGGCGTGGAACATCTCCCCTTCATCCCGGTTGGGGCCGTTCCGGGTGGCCTCTCCGCGCATTTGAGCAAACATGCGGTCGGGAAAATCGGGGCCGAATTGGTCGATAAGGTAATAAACGAACAGGGTAGACCAGAATATGGTATCCAAGCGCGGCATTTCCTTGTAACGGCCGTGCCTCATGAGGGGCTGGAAATTATTTTCCCAATTCAAATCGTCAAAATCCGTCCCGATCCGCCGAAGGTTCCAGACCGTCCAATCGTGCCGGCGAATTTCGTTTAAGCGTTGGGGGCCAATATCATCCTGCAGGGTTGTGAAGGACAAGTAGGCGGCCAGACCTCGTGCCAGCAGGGTATTCCGGAACTGCCCCCATTCATCGGCAAACAAGCTCCCTCGGGCCAGGACATGGAGCCCGTGCAGGTCACTCAAATGGGAAAAAAACAGGTCGGTCAGGATTTGGTAGATGCTGTCGATGGCCCGGCCAAACCCGGAGGCACAGGCCGCGATACCGCGGGAGGGATCATCCCGCAGTTCCTGGGCAACGATGATGGGGTATTCCAACCGCAGAACCCTGAGGTGGCGAGGGCTCAACTTGTCCCACTGAATGAAACCCCTGGGATTGTAATAGCCGTTGAGGGTTCTCAGATTGATGCCCAAGTCAAAATTCAGGGTGAGGTTCATACTGTCGGGCCGGGGTTCGTAGAACAGTCTCCAGGCCAGCTTTATCCGGCTTTCAATTTCTCCCGTGTCGGGATCGAGGCGCAGATGGTGGAATTGAAATTTTTTCAGTCGAAATTTCATAGCCCGTTCTTCCCACACGATGAGTTTGTCCACCTGCACGGGCGGCTGCCTTTTCATCCAGGCCAGGAGGGAGGATAAAAAGTGAATCCGGTCCTCGTACCCTTCTATCAATCCCTTGGGGGCTCGTTCCAAACCGGCCAACCGGGCCAGTTCGGACGTTTTCCGTTTTTTCCCCTCCCTCAATTTATCCAGGTGCTCCTCCATGAGAGCCAGGCGTTTGAGGTAGATGGATTGGGCGATTTTGGGCAGAGCATGGAAGAATTGTTCTACCACCGGGTCGCGCCTGGTGAAGGGCCTGCGGCGGGAACCGTCCACGATTTTCGGATCCTCGTAGACGACAAAACTTTCCAGATCGGTCAGGTCGCTTTCCGCATCCTCTTGCCCCCCAGCGTTGATGGGGGATAATAAGGCACAAAGGATAAGAGATGCTAAGATGCTTAGTTTCTGAGATGCTGAGAGGAGGGGAGGCGCCAGGGCGCGCGAATTAGGAATGAGGAATGAGGGGAAGAAGGGAATGTTGGAATGGTGGAGTGATGGAATGATGGAATGATGGAATGGTGGAGTGATGGAATGATGGAATGATGGAATGGTGGAGTGATGGTTGAGGAGGTAACTCTCGCAAAGCTCGCCAAGGACGCAAAGGGGGGGAAGCGCGCCAGGGCGCGCGAATTAGGAATGAGGAATTAGGAATGAGGAATGGGGGAGAAGGAAGGGGTTAATTTTTGGGCTCGGGGACAGAGCCGGGATGTTTTAGCCGGAAAGAGGGACTCTCGCAAAGAGCGCTAAGCAACGCAAAGAAGGAAGAGGGATGCCTTTTGGGTGGGGGACAGGAATGTCCCTTATTACATTACCTCTATATGGCGGGTTGGAAAACCCGCCCTCCGTTATTTGAATCCGTGCTCATCCGTGTAATCCGTGGTTTTCCCTCTCTCCCCCATTCCTAATTCCTAATTCCTAATTGGCGCCAACGGCGCCTCTCCCCCTCTTGGCGCTCTTAGCGTGCTTTGCGAGAGTCAAATAATTCAGTGGTCAGTGGTCAGTGGTCAGTGGTCAGTGGTCAGTGGCTAGTGGTTAGTGGTTAGTGGTTAGTGGATTTTTCCTAATTCCTCAGGGATTTTCGATCAAGATCACGATAAATCTGTGTCCCTTTGTGCCTCTCTCCCATTCCTAATTCCTAATTCCTAATTGGCGCCAACGGCGCCTCTCCCCCCTTTGTGCCTTGGCGTCAGCCCAGAATGGCGCTTAGTTAAGCGACTTTTGGAATGTTCGATCATCTCCGAGAAGGAAGGGGTCAAGACGTAAAAAGTTATGCCTTACAGGGTCAGCAGGTCACGCCGAAAGGCGGATCGTCTTGTAAAAGTGTATGGAGTACCTGTCTGCGTGCGTCGCACAGGCAGGCAACGGAATACCGCCCCTCGGGGTCATTTCTTGAAATCATGCATGTTAATGGGGATTTAAGAATTGACCCCTTCCTGCATGCGCAAAGGGGTCAGGCATTTATTTTCAACATGGGGACATGTCAAAAATCAACGACTGACCCCGACAGGCATCACTTTTCTACGGCATGACCCCGACTGGCGTCCATACTATATTCCTCTACAAAGTCGCTTAACTAAGCGCCATTCGCGTCAGCCCATGATATGGATTCTATTCATTTTGGCGAGGCGGATGTCATGACGTCCGCCCTCATATTGGGCCGTCAGCCAGGCCTCGACGATTTGAATTCCCTTTTCTGGGGTGGCCATGCGGGCCCCAATGGAAATGACATTGGCGTTGTTGTGCTCCTTGGCCAACCGCGCGCTTTCCTCGTTCCAACACACTCCGCAACGTATCCCTCTCAACTTGTTGGCAACCATGGCCTCCCCGTTGCCGCTGCCTCCCAGGACAATTCCGAAATCGCTCCCCCCCGTGGCCACGCTTTCGGCGGCCGGGCGGATATAGTCGGGATAGTCCACCGGCTCCTCGCTGTGGCAGCCAAAATCCTCCACTCGATACCCTCCCTCCAAGAGGTGCTGTCTCAATTCCTCCTTCAGCTTGTATCCGGCGTGATCCGATGCGATGGCGATTCGTTTCATAACGGGCAAGATTCTACAAATTTCTCCCCGGGGTGGTCAAGGGCGCCGTTGGCGCCAATTAGGAATTGGCTGACGCCAAAGGCACAAAGGCACAAAGGCACAGAGGCACAAAGGCACAAAGGGGGGAGCGCGCCAGGGCGCGCGAATTAGGAATGGGGAATTAGGAATTAGGAATGTTTTGGTATGGGGGTTGGTGGTGAAGGGGTTGGCGAAAGGAAGGGGGACATTCCTGTCCCTCATTACATTAACTCTTTCTGGCGGGTAAGAAAACCCGCCCTCCGTTATTTGAATCCGTGTTCATCTGCGGTTAATTCCTCAGGGATTTTCGATCAAGATTACGATCATGATCAGGATAAACCCCTGTCCCATTTAGCAACTCAGTTCCTCTGTGTGCTCTGTGGTTAACACCTCCCAATTCTTCCCCACTTTGTGCCTCTGTGCCTTTGTGCCTCTTCTTCCCTAATTTCTTATTTTTTGGCTTGGCGGCGCCTTTCATGGAGGACGGTTTCGGTGTAGCCGTTGGGTTCTTGGGCGCCGGAAATTACCAGATCGAGGGCCGCTTGAAAGGCGATGCTGCGGTCAAATTGAGGCGCCATGTTGCGGTAATTCGGATCGCCGGCATTCTGTCGGTCGACCACTGGGGCCATCTTTTTAAAAACCTGAAGAATTTCCCCCTTGCGGACGACTCCGTGGCGCAACCAATTGGCCAGGTGTTGACTGGAAATGCGCAGGGTGGCCCTGTCTTCCATGAGGCCCACGTTGTGGTAATCCGGCACTTTTGAGCAACCCACCCCCTGGTCGATCCATCGAACTACGTAACCCAGTATGCCCTGGGCGTTGTTTTCCAGTTCCCGGTCGATCTCCTCTCGGGAAAGGATTCGGTCGTGCAGGAGAGGCGGGGTGAGCAAGGCCTGCAAGTCGGCTCGCGGGCGGGAAGCCAGTTGCTCCTGCCGCCGCGCCACATCGACCTGATGGTAATGGATGGCATGCAAAGTGGCGGCGGTGGGTGAGGGAACCCAGGCGGTACTGGCCCCGGCCTCCGGGTGAACCACTTTTGTTTCCACCATGGTTTTCAGGTCGTCCGGAATGGTCCACATGCCCTTGCCGATCTGCCCTCTCCCGGGAAGCCGGGTTTCGATGCCCATATCCACGTTCCAATCCTCATAGGCCAGCATCCAAGGCGCGTCCTTGATTTCCATTTTTGGAATGATGGGCCCGGCTTCCATGCTGGTGTGGATTTCGTCTCCGGTCCGGTCGAGAAAACCCGTATTAATAAATACGATACGTTCCTTGGCAGCCCGGATGCAGGCTTTCAAATTTACCGTGGTGCGCCGCTCTTCGTCCATGATGCCCATCTTCAGGGTGTGGGCCGGGAGTCCCACCGCTTCCTCCACCCGGCCGAACAAGCGGGCGGTGAATTCCACTTCCTCGGGTCCGTGAAGCTTGGGTTTGACGATGTAGAAGCTGCCGCTCCTGCTGTTGCGATACCGGCCGAGGCCTTTTAAATCGTGCAGGGCGGCCAGGGTCGACACCATGGTATCGAGGAATCCTTCGGGGATGGGGTGGCGGTCCAGAGTGGTAACCGCATGGGTGTAGATGTGCATTCCCACATTGCGGGCCAGCAAAAGGCTGCGGCCGGGCAGGGTGGCCGGTTTACCCTGGGGGGTGGTAAAGGACTTGTCCGGGTTCAAACGGCGTTCGATCAGCTCGCCGTTTTTTTGAAAAGTGGTCTCCAGCACACCTTGCATGATCCCGTTCCAGTTTCGGTAGACCCGAGCCTTGTCCTCCGCATCCACGGCCGATACGGAATCTTCAAAGTCCTGGATGGTAGTAACCGCTGCTTCCAGAATAATGTCTTTTACCCCGGACGGACTGGATCGTCCCACCGGATGGAGAGGATCGATCTGTATTTCCACGTGCAAGCCGTTGTGCGCCAGCCAGAGGTTGGTCAGTTCATCCTCGCATCGGGCAAAACCGGTGAACTGCGAAGGGTCGGAAAGGGGGGTAACCCCGCCATGGGACAACTGCATGGCAAGGGCCTTGTCCCGCTCCGGTCCGGACAAGCAATACCGGACAACCTCGGCGTATTTGCCTTCCCGCAAAGGGAAATAACTATCGAGAAATGCGTTGCTTCGGGCGATGACGGCCTCCCCGCGGACCGGATTGTAGGTTCCCGAGATGGCCCGACCGGCCGTTTCCGGTATGACATTGCTGCCGTAGAAGGCGTCATACAAGCTGCCCCATCGGGCGTTGGCGGCATTGAGGGCGTAGCGGGGGTTGTCGGTCGGAACAACCAATTGCGGACCAGCCACGATGGAAATTTCGGGATCCACATTTTGGGTTTCCACGGCGAAATCCTCCCCTTCCGGGAGCAGGTATCCTATGGCTCTGAGAAAATCTTCATAGACCTGGCTGGGAAAGGCGGCATCGGGGTGATCCCGGTGCCACTGGTCGATCCGGCGCTGCAGGACATTTCTTTTTTCCAGCAGGGCGGCGTTGACCGGGGCCAGGTCGGCCACAATAGCTCCCAAGGCCCGCCAAAACGTTTCCGTATCAACTCCGGTGCCGGGTGCAATTTCCTTCTCGACCAGGTGGTAAAGGACCGGATGGATCCTTAAACCGCTCTTGTTGATCATTGGCTGCATTCTTGGAATTTTGTGACCATTACCGCGCATGGCTCAACCATATAGCCACAAAAGGCACAAAGGATAAGAGATGCTAAGATGCTTAGTTTCTGAGATGCTGAGAGGAGGGGAGGCGCCGGGGGCGCCAATGAGGAATGGGGAATGGGGAGAAGGGAGAAGGGAGTGGTGGAGTGGTGGAGGGATGGAATTAGGGAGAAGGCACAAAGGATAAGAGATGCTAAGATGCTTAGTTTCTGAGATGCTGAGAGGAGGGGAGACGCCGGGGGCGCCAATGAGGAATGCTTCAGTTTGGGGGTTGGCGGTGAAAAGGTTGGCTCGCGGGAAGGCGGAGGAGGGAGAAGGGAGAAGGGAATGTTGGAGGGTTGGAGAAGAGAATGTTTGATTTTTGGGCTCGGTGACAGAGCCGGGATGTTTTAGCCGGAAAGAGGGACTCTCGCAAAGAGCGTTAAGCAACGCAAAGAAGGAAGAGGGATGCCTTTTGGGTGGGGGACAGGAATGTCCCCTATTACATTACCTCTATATGGCGGGTTGGAAAACCCGCCCTCCGTTATTTGAATCCGTGTTCATCCGTGTAATCCGTGGTTTTCCCTCTCTCCCCCATTCCTAATTCCTAATTCCTAATTCCTAATTGGCGCCAGCGGCGCCTTTGTGGCTATTAATCTTATTTCCTGTTGGCTAGCGGGACTGGAGGCGGATTTTATTGAGGCCGTTTTTGCGGCAGGTGTCCATGATGTCGGTGAGGTATTTGAGAAGGGATTCCTCATCGGCCCGAATGAGGACGGTGATATCCTCGGACAAGGGTTTGAGAGAGCGGAGGGAAGGATCCAACCGGTCCATTTCCATGGGCTGTCCATTGACCAGAAAGGCGCCATCCTTGGCAATTTCGATGATGATGTTTCTATCAAACCTGTTTTGCCCGGCCGTTTCAATTTTGGGCAGGGTGAGGTTGAGGGTGGAAATATTGCGAAACTGCATGGTCATGAGGAAAAAGAAAATCAGAACGATCAAGACATCGACCAAGGGGACGATATTGATGGTGACCTTGCGGGATTTTCTAGCGAGGGCCATGGGGAAGGCGCGCCAAGGCGCGCCAATTAGGAATTAGGAATGGGGGAGAGGCACAAAGGCACAGAGGCACAAAGGGGGGATGGGGCTGGCGCCCGGTGGAGAGTGGAGAGTGAAGAGTGGAGAGAAGGGGGAGAAGGGAGTGTTGGAGGGATGGAGAAAGGGGGGAGAGGCACCGGGGGCGCCAATTAGGAATGAGGAATTAGGAATTAGGAATGAAGAGGCACAAAGGCACAGGGGCACAAAGGGGGGATGGGCTGGCGCCCGGTGGAGAGTGGAGAGTGAAGAGTGGAGAGAAGGGGGAGAAGGGAGTGTTGGAGGGGTGGAGAAAGGGGGGAGAGGCGCCGTTGGCGCCAATGAGGAATGGGAGAGAGGCACAAAGGCACAAAGGGGGGATGCGCCCAAGGGCGCGAGGGCGCCGGGGGCGCCAATTAGGGGAAGAAGAGGCACTAAGGGTTCAGGTTGAAGGGGTTTTGATGGAATTAATTAAGGCAGAAAGCATGCGGTCGATTTCAGATGTGAGTTTTTCCAATTCCGTAAATTGATCTTTCCCGATGAAATCAAGATTGGCGGAAATCTGCAACTGGGTTTGAAGTTCAAATAAGGAGCCGGACGCGATTTGAAGGAACCGAATGTATTCTTGAGTGGACCTTCGTCCGTAACCTTCTGCAACGTTGCTTGGAATCGAAACAGAGCAGCGGCGGATTTGTGAAGTTAAGCCGTAGACTTCTGAGGCAGGATAATTGCGGGTCAGTCCATAGATTTT
The DNA here is from genome assembly GCA_965218995.1 of Opitutales bacterium. Classification (GTDB taxonomy): domain Bacteria; phylum Verrucomicrobiota; class Verrucomicrobiia; order Opitutales; family UBA2995; genus JAABVD01. Next base: position 408,726 of record CBDCML010000001.1, on the reverse strand, counting down.
TGTGACGAAGTCGATTCCCTTTTGCCAAACGATCAAATCTCGATATGTTCTGACCCCACTCATTTTGTGCCTTTGTGCCTTTGTGCCTTTGTGCCTTTGTGCCTTTGTGCCTTTGTGCCTTTGTGCCTTTGTGCCTTTGTGCCTTTGTGCCTTTGTGCCTTTGTGCCTTTGTGCCTTTGTGCCTTTGTGCCTTTGTGCCTTTGTGCCTTTGTGCCTTTGTGCCTTTGTGCCTTTGTGCCTTTGTGCCTAATCAGGAATTGGGTTGGTTGAGGGAAAGGAGTCGTTCGATCATGGCATCGAGTTGAACCGTATAGGTATCGATACGGCGTTGATAGATATTGTAGGCCACCAAGCTGGGAATAGCCACGGAAAGGCCAATCATGGTGGTGGTCAGGGCCAGGGCCACACCGGAGATGAAGGCAGTTTGTTCGGGCACGCCGGTTTCAAAGGACATATTGGCAAATACCTGGACCAAACCGGTGACCGTTCCCAACAGGCCCAAAAGGGGAGCCGCCCCGGTGACAATTTCCAGGATGACCAGGCCCCGTTCCATCCGGTTGACTTCGAGGTTGGTGAATGCCCGGATTTTATCGGCATCCTGGGAACGTTGGTTAAAAAATTCAAGAATGCGTCCCAGGACGGATTCCTTTTCCGGGGGATCGTCGATTTGCCCGACAATTACCTTATCCACCAGGGATTTGGGCAAAATGTTGGCGATTCTCAAAGATATGCCCCGCTCAAAAATCACGAAAATGCCCAAAAGGGAACACAACCCGAGGGGGTAGATGAAGATCCCCGAACCTTCGATAATTTGAATCATGGCGCGAGGCGCGCTAAGGCGCGCCAATCAGGAATTAGGAATGAAGAATTAGGCGCCGTCGGCGCCTTCCTTTACTTTGGGTTTTGTGGTTCGGATGATGGTGCCGGAAAGTTTCAAAAGCTCTTCGCATTCTTCCATAATGGATTTGGCCTGTTTGGCGTCCAGAATATTGGAATCGCGAAGCAGCCGAAGCCAGTAATGCGTCTCTCGGGCTTCCTTGTAGGCGATGCCCATCTGGGAAAGGAAATCCTTTTTCGATTGTCCCCCAATGGCTTCTTCTACGTTAGCGCCGATCGATGTGCCACTACGCGCGACCTGCTTGGAAACCAAGTATTCATTTTTCTCAGCACAGAGATACCGATACAGCTTAACCATCCGCAAAGCAAACGCGTAAGATTTGGCCTGTATTGGATTCTCAACCTTCATTCCTAATTCCTAATTCCTAATTCCGACCCCAGCGGGGTCGTTGTAGGGAAGGGACCGGGCCATGGCATGGATGGCGGAGTCGCCCTGCAGAAGCTCGGCAATCGGGTCCCAAGTGCCGGCAATGAACCCCGCACGGGCCGCCTCGGGCAGTTGACAGGGAATGATCCGGCCCCCAAAGCGAATTTCCCCGTTGACCACATCGGCGGTTATCTCGATGGAGGGGTCCGCTTGCACGGCGGCGGCGATGGATTGAATATCCTGCCGGGAAGCCCGGAGGCAAGGAAGCCCGAGGGTGGCGCTGTTTCCGAAGAATATTTCGCCAAATCCCTCGGCAATGATAGCGGCAAAACCCGCTTTGGAGATGGCTTGGGGGGCATGTTCCCGGGAGCTTCCACAGCCGAAATTATTCCCGCTGATCATGATGCTGGCTCCGGCAAACCGAGGGTCGTCCAGGGGATGGGGCCGGTGCCTTCCCTTTCCCTCCTTGCGCACGTCGTAAAAGAGGAATTCACCCAGACCGTCGAAGGTAATACACCTGAGGAAACGGGCCGGAATGATCTGATCGGTATCGATGTCGTCCCCGGGAACATAAAGGGCGCGACCCGACACTAGGGTTATGGGTTCTAAGGGCATGGGGGGAGGCGCCGAGGGCGCGAATTAGGAATTAGGAATGGGGAATGGGGGAGAAGGGAGAAGGGAGAAGGGAGAAGGGGAGGAATCTCGCAAAGAGCGCCCAGGACGCAGAGAAAGGAGTTAGCCCGCATGTCTCACAAATCTTCTACTGCGCTCCGGGATGCCGGCACTGGTGCGGACTTCGTTGGATTCGCGACTTTGCAGGGTGTCGACCCAGCTTCACCCGCTCACGACTCGCCGTTGCATAGCAACTTTGCGACGCACGGTCGGCGCGAAACCCACACCAGCACTCGACCTCCGTTCGCTCGCTACGAATTTTGTGAGACATGCGGGTTAGTCAAAAAGAAAAAATCTTGGCGTTCTTGGCCTGCTTGGCGAGAGCTAATTCAGTAGAAGGTTTTGACCAGGGATCCTGCTTCGCCTAAACCGTGCTGCGCAACGCTACGCAGGTCAAGAGGTGGTATTCCCCCGATTTTGCGGACGCACAGGCAGGCAAAGAACGCAAAGAGGGGGAAGAATCAGGAACGAGGGTGAGAGATCACGATCAAGATTACAGGTTGTACAGGATCTGGGAATTTTGTGTTTTTGTGCTTATGAATCCTATAAAAGTAACTACTCAGGTATCTTAAACAATCGTTCGCATGGATGTTTTATTGATAACCTATTTCGCAACTGTAGGAGGGGGTTTATCCCCCGATCTTCCAAATGGCCTCACCGCAATCGGGGGATAAACCCCCTCCTACAGTTCTCTCAATCACCATCCCCCAAACTGAAGCATTCCTAATTCGCGCCCTTGGCGCATTCTTCCCCTTCTTGGCGATCTTGCCGAGAGCAAATCCAGTCAGGCCCGTCACGTCGTAGCCTTGAGCGTAGGCGGACCTGTCACGTCGTAATCCATGAAGGCGGAGCCATCCTACTACGCGGAGGTTTTTAAGGTCGACTGATTGGGAAAATTGACAGTGTTTACCTTTGACGTTAGTCAAGGGTTACTCTTAGACATATGCTCCGCAAAATTTATCGACTCTAACTAGGGAATATTCCTTGAGGTCGCTTTCCTCCCTTTTCTTCGGGCGTTGGCCCATGCTCCGGATAATTTATCCGCCTAACCGCTATTCCCCCCCTCTTTGAACGATCCACGCAACGTAAACTCCACAAAACTATCCGCATGAACACGAATCAGCTTCTCAGAAACAATTCCTCGGGGTTCTTCGCCCGTTTTTATCGCCACCGTTTCGGTTTGCCCGTCCTGGCCCTGATGCTGGCCCTGGCCACACCCGGGTTGAAAGCCGGAGACATCGAAGGCTTTATTATCGACGCCAATACGGGACGATATCTGCCCGGGGTTGAAGTGGTCGTCCTGGGAGAAGGCCGCATTGCCATTACCAACCGCGATGGCAGTTATCGCATTCCCGATCTTCCCGCCGGGACCTATACCGTGCAAGTTCGTTATATCGGATACAGCCCCATCAGCGAATCGGTTAACGTTCCCGAAACCGGATCGGCCACTTTGTCCGTTGAAGTTGGTTTGGAATTTGTGGAACTCCCCGCCTTCCGCGTCGAAGGTTACCGTGAAGCCCGTGCCCTGGCCCTGCAACAGAAACGGACTGCCAACAACATCCTCGATATCATTTCCGCCGACTCGGTGGGATCCCTGCCCGACCGGAATGTGGCGGAAGCTCTGGCCCGAATTCCCGGCGTCAGCCTGGACGTGGACGCCGGTGAAGGCCGCTTCGTCAGCATCCGGGGTCTGGAGCCGAATTTCAACAACGTGACCTTCAATGGCGCCATCGTGGCCGCCCCCGCCGCAGGTGGACGGGAAGGTCGGGCCATGCCCTTGGACGTGGTGGGATCCGGTCAGATCTATCAGATCGAAGTCATCAAGGCGGTAACCCCCGATATGGACGGCAATGCCCTCGGTGGAACCATTAATATCAAAAGCGTCAGCGCTTTCGATCAACCGGACAGATTCGTATTCGGTAAAGTTGAATTGGGCGAAAACAGCGATCGCAGCGGAACCCTCTTCGACGGGGATATCACCTGGGGGGATACCTTCAACGACGGCACCGTGGGGATCTCCCTTTCCGCCCACTATTCGGAACGGCCTTTTACCTCCCATGAGATTCAGGCCAATTATGGGAATGAGGATGGCCGCTACTTCGTTGAAACCTTTGAACTCCAACCCGCCGAAGGAGAACGGACCAGGATGGGATTCAATTATAACATCGAATTCCTCCCGGATCCTGATTCCGAGTTCTTTATTCGCGGTATCTTCAACCAGTTCGACGAAAGTGAGCGTCAACAGGAAATGATCATGGATACCCGCCGGGATCCCATGTTCCTCTCCCCCACTGCGGCGGACTTCAACCGGATGCGCATGGAGCAACGGGACTTCCGCCGGGAAATTGACCAGGGCCTGTTCAACATCTCGGTGGGTGGGCACCGTCAATACGATAATATGCGCGTTTCCGGAGACGTCACCTATTCGGTGGCCGAAGAAGAGGTCCCTTTCATCAAAACCGTTCAGTTCCGCACTGGAAATGAGAACTTCCTTCCTCCCAACCACTTCTTCTACGAGTTCAGTGGTCTCTACCCGAATTTTGATGACAAAGGTTTTCTTACCCAGGAACAAGACGAATTCAACCTGCGTCGCTTCCGCGAGGACGATTCCTATTCCAAGGAAGAAACCTATGCCCCTCGGCTGGATTTCGAGTGGGAAAACGATGATTTCCTGGGCGGACGGACTACTTTCAAGTCCGGGGCAAAAATTACCTCACGGGATCGCTTCGTGGACGACAACTCCACCCGCCCGGTCGGGGATTTCAACATGGTTCAGATCGCCCCTCCCGCCCCCAATTCGGGATTCCCCATGTATGGCGGGCGCTACCACTACCCTTCCACTCTGGACGTGTTGACCGCCCTGGACTACCTCAATGCCAACCGCAGCTCCTTTGAAGTGGACCCGGTTGAATCCGCCTCCAACTCGGTGGAAGACGACTACGACATCTCGGAAGATATCCTGGCCCTTTACTTCATGGCCACTATCCAGGCCTCGGAGAAATTGACCGTCCTGGCCGGAGTCCGCTGGGAAGATACCGATGCCAGTCTGAAATCATTCGAATTCCAAGAAGGGGAAACCGCCCAAGGAGATGTCTTTAACCTGGTCGAAACGGAAGGCGATTTCTATTACAGTAATTTCCTTCCCAACTTGCAACTCCGGTATGAAATCGGCGCCAACACCCTTCTGAGAGCAACCTTCACCGGAACCATTGGACGTCCTCCCTATGAAAAGGCCTCACCCAACAATGTTTTCGAGTACGAAGAACTGGATCCCGAGGACCAATTGGATCCCAACTTCCCATTTATCGGGGAAGTTGAGCTGGGAAATCCGGAGTTGTCTCCCTACGAGTCTATCAACTGGGACCTCGGTATCGAGCATTATCTCGAATCAGGGGGCCTGCTCTCAGCCGGCATTTTCCAAAAGGAAATCGACAACCCCATTTATCCATTCTCGGAAAGCCTGAGAAATGTAACCCGGCATGGTATTGGCTTTGACACCTTGTCAAGGGTCCAGTTCAGGAACGCCGATAAAGGATCCATTACCGGTTTCGAGCTCGCCGCGCAGATTCCGTTCAGCAGCTTTCTAGAGGAAGGTTTCCTCGATGGTTTCGGGCTGGATGTCAACGCCACCTTCATCAGTTCGGATGTCACGATTTTTGACCGCTTGGAGGACGACCTGCCTTTCTTTCGTCAACCGGAGAACATCTACAATGTCGCATTGTACTACCAAAAGCACAAACTTCAAGCTAGGATCGCCTACAACTACCAGGACGAAAGCGTGCGTGAACTGTCAGGCGCGGCAGACGAGGACCGCTGGGATGACACACGTGACTATACGGACGTTCAGGCCAGTTACGCCATCAGTGATAATTACACCATCTACGTGAACTGGCAGAACATATTCGAGGCGGAAAAGATTCGCACATACGGTCGGGGCACCCAACGCCTGCGCCGCGCGAATTCTACGGCTCCTATGTACGCGCCGGTATCCGTTACAATTGGTAATAGTTTAGAGTAAGTCGTTTACTTTTTGGATCAACCGCTCCGACCCTTGCGTCGGAGCGTTTTTTTCGGCAAAGCCTGGCTCAGGAAATGCCACAAACTTATAAACGTCGAACCTTCGTAAAGAAATCCCTTACATCAAGTATGGGTCTGTTACTCGCTGCACAGCTTCGAGGCCAAGCCAAAAACAACCCGATTATTACTGCCGAAAACTACCTTCGTTCGATCATTTATACTCCCGGGGAAATTAGAGCTTGGCTTGCGGGAGAAGCCTTTCCCTTTGCCAGATACAGTTCCGAGTTTGGATGGTTGCTGCCCGATGCCTATTTCAGGGACGGGGTGGATAATTCGGTATCCCAATACCGATATGAAAAAGACGACGGACCCCGGATACGAGTAAACTACGCTGGCAAGCCTTGCCGGATAAACACCTATGGTGACAGCTTTACACAATGTCACCAGGTGAGCGACGGAGAAACCTGGCAGGAAGTTCTAGCCGCTCACCTTCACGAACCGGTTCGCAATTTCGGTATCGGCGGATGGTCCGTTTACCAGGCTTACCGCCGCATGTTAAAGGAGGAGGAAAGAACGCCGTCCGATGTTATCATTTTCAACATCTATCACGACGATCATTCCCGAAACCTGGATGCCTGGAGAAATATCCGGGTAAACATCTCCTACTCTGCCGGGAGAATTGCTCAGATAAGGGAAGATGATCCACGATGGGATAAAGCCTTTGTAGACTTTCTAAAAAAAAGAACGCATCCGGTTATCGATATGGCAGAGGAACACATAAGAGACCATGCGGAGAACTACAAAATGGATTTTAACGATTATCTGAAACAATTCTTTGTGGGTCATTACAACCCACGGGGGAACTTTTTTTGCGCATTCGCCACCAAGGATGCCCTGGTGAAATTGCTCGATCCCAAACCCATGGCTTATTCAGACAATCCCGAAATCATGCGTTGATGGGTTCATCATCAATTATGGTACTTGCCGCTTTGCCTGCAGCCGGTCCTCGCTCAGTTCATAAATTATTGTCACCAGGTCGATCCCCTTTTGCCAAACGATCGAATCTCGATATGCTTTAACCCCACTTACTTTGTGCCTTTGTGCCTTTGTGCCTTTGTGCCTTTGTGCCTTTGTGCCTTTGTGCCTTTTCATTCCCAATTCCTAATTCCTAATTGGCGCCCCCTGGCGCCTTCTACCTCCAAAACCTGTCCGCCGGGGGTCGCCCAAAGCTCTTCCGGGGTAAACAAATCGATCCTCGGCTCCCGTATGGTTTCCACCCGTCCCTTCAACCACTGATTGAACCAACGAAGGGCCGCCTCCCGCTGGGTGCGATTATAATTGTGACCCGCGTTGTTCTCCAAAATGTCGGCCCTTGCGGAAAACCCGAGATCCGTGTAATGGCGCTTGATCCAACGGAAACTTTCCCAAACCGCATCGATCTGGAAAAAGTCGGGAGCGGAGGCCCGTCCATTCTCGATTTCAACCGACTCCCCAAATCCGCCGAGGGGGGCAAAAACTCCGGGATAGACTTCCGTTCCGCCGATCTGCAGGCCTTGGGCGATGTGAAGGTTGAACAAATTCCCTCCATGTGGGAAACAGCTTCTCCGCGACCAACCGGCAGTTTCCAAGGCATGGAGGATGTCCAAATATTCCGGGACCCCATAAGCCAGGCCCGGATCCATCTGCAGAATATCCCGATCCGGACGCAACCCCCCGTAACGGATCAGGTTTTTTACCTCCTGCAGGGAGAAGAGGTTCTCCCCGGTTGCCAAGGGCGGCCCATAAGCTGAACCCAATTGTTTGTAAGCCTCCAAATCCAGTGGATCGACCGGCTCCTCATACCAACGCAGGTTCAAATCCTCCAGGGCCCTGCCCCATTCCAGCGCCTCCTCCCCGCTGAAGCGCCCGTTCGCGTCTACCGCTACAAAACCCGAGAACCCACCGCGGCTATGGCGGTTTCTATTCGTTGCAGATCCCTTTCCAGGGATGCGCCGCCAATTTTGATCTTGATCGACCGAAATCCCGCTTCGAGATAATCCTCCAACTCCCGCCGCAACCGGGTCGGTCCGCCTTCATCATAATAGTATCCCCCCGCCGCATACAACTCGACCGCCGGATCGAATTGGGCCCCGTTAAAACGCTCCGCCAAGCAGAGAAAGAGCGGTTTCTTATGGAGTTTGGCGTAGAGATCCCAGGCCGCCATGTCGATCGCTCCGATGGCGACCGATCGCTCGCCATGACCCCCTTGCTTTTCGTTGCGGCGCATGAGCCGATTCAACCGAACGGGATCCGGGAATCCATCCCGGTCGTATGCAGAAGGATCCGCTCGCAAAATGCGCGGGGCAAAGCGTTCCAGGATCATTTCAGTCTGGGCGTAACGGCCGATGGACCCGAAGCCGTAACCGGTCTCAATGGATCCATCATCCCCTCTGGCCAGGGTGGCCACAAGCGATCCCGTCATCCCGGCAAAACTGACCGTGGCATTACGGTAATCGGCTGGCAGGGTAATGGTTCGAGCCCGAATGGAATCAATTCTCGTCATGCGAATTCATAAACAATTTTGTTGCTCTACTGACAGAGAATTTAACCGCAGATGACACAGATGTCCGCAGATTATCTTTTTGGTTTTTCCATCTGCGTTCATCTGCGCAATCTGTGGTTTTAAAAAATACCCCAATCCAAACGCGTAAGATTTGGCCTGTATCGGATTTTCAGCCTTCATTCCTAATTCCTAATTCTCCCCATCTCCGCGTTCTTCGCGTTCTTTGCGAGAGTCAATTCCTCATCCGTGGTCGTCTTGTGAATTCTGTCCTTTATGTGGCCAAACATTCCTCCACATTCCTATCCGCCATTGTCTTCATACGGAGAGTAGGAAAACATGCCCTCCTGAAAAACCAATTCCGGTGAAGCAGGATCAAGCGTAGCGTTATTTTTTGAAAATCCGTGTCCATCCGCGTAATCGGTGGTTCATAGTGAGCTTAGCGAGAGCAAAGCATGGTCATTCACCGATCGGGGTATGACAATTGGCTCAGCCTGATAGTGTGCGCATAAATCAGTTCGTCGTCGATGCTGACGATCTCGAACCGAACTTCGGGGTCCTCCAACCCGGTATGGAAATTCAGGACTCCGAAAGAGGGCTTCGCGTTGTAGCCGAAGATGGCCCCCGGCATCAAGTCGGCCGTATGGATATTGGTCAACCTGGAACTCGACATTTCATAGAGGGGATAATCCCCCTCCCGATGGTTTATCCAAAAGTCGGTGCGATGCCGGTCCCCGGAGAGCAGGAGCACGCCCTCGATCCGGTTCTGGCCGAGATAGTGGAAGATTCCTTCCCGTTCATCGATGAATCCATTCCAGGTATCTTTGCTTCCGGGTTTGGCTGCAGAAGCCCAGGCCACAGGTGAGGCGATAACCTTGAAGGTAGCCTTGGAGGCTTTCAGACCCGACAACAACCATTCCTTCTGAACCGGGCCCAGCATGGTCTTATCCTCCTTGTGCGGATTTGTCCTGTAAGTTCGTCCGTCCAGCATGAATATGTCCACGTCACCCAGGGAGAATTGGAACCAACAACCCGGCCAGACCGGCGCGCCTCCCCCCGGATTTGCCCAGTTGCGCTGGAATACTTCGACCATGTGCTGCTTCCAGACCGGCCTGTCCCTATACGGCCCCATCCAGACATCATCCGTGGCCGCGTCGTGGTCATCCCAGATGGCGTAGAGGGCGGTGGATTGCCCAAGCTTCCGGAAATCCGGTTGCGATTGCCGACGGTAGTAAGTGTAGTCGTGAAAGGCCCCCGGCATTACGGGCAGGTCGATGTAGACGTTGTCCCCCAGCAACAACAGGGCGTCCAATTGCCGCGCCGCCAGGGTGGACCACATGTATTCATACTTGGGGGTGTAGCCGGCGCATCCCCCTATACCGACTTTGAAAGAACCGGAACTACCCTTCTCCGGATAGGTGCGAAAGGTGAGCCCGGTATCCCATCGGACAGGGGCCCCGTTTACCAGCGCCTCATAGCGATACTCCGTGCCGGAATTCAGGTCTTCCACCATCACCACCACGGTGTAGTCAGCCGCGGCATCGCCTCGACCCGAGGCCACGCCGGACAAGCGCCCGCTTTGGTCGTAGCAGCGAACCTCCACCGTATCCTCTCCCACAGTCCTGAACCAGAAATTGGCTCCTTCACTGGTTACCGATCCCAAGATCGGCCCGTGGATCAGACCGACCCCCTTTTCCTCGGCCACAGCCCGAAATTCGGGGGAATCCGTAAGGTTCTTCATAAGATCCCTGGGACCGGCCAGAAAGCGGGAAAACTCCATGCCGTTATGCAAGGCCCGGTGCATGGATTCCATGGCTTCCCCGACCTCGCCCTTTACCGAATGGGCCACCGCCAGGATGAACCAGGATTCCGCCTCCTCGGTATCCTCTTCCAAGCGAAATTCGGCCAAAGAGATGGCTTCATCGATATCCCCTTTCAGAATCTCCAGTAGCTGCCGCTGCCCCCGGCGCTTGTAGAGCATTTCCGCCCTCACCGCGGAAAATTGCCGCCGGGTCCATTCATTTTCGCTGCCGTAATAGGCGAAATCAGGATCTTCCACCCAGGCATCCTCGGGAGCGAATTGCCCATAGTTCTCGGCAATAGCTTTAATTTCCTCTACCGTCTGCGGCCTCGTCTCGCCCGCTTTGTCCACCTCCGGGTAAGCCGGGCCAAGCAAAACCAGCGCCATTCCTGATATGGAGAATATCAATCGCATTATTTAGTCGACCCTGAATAAGTTATCATCGTTTCGGAGGGTTGGATGGCTTTCGCCTACGCTCAAGGCTACGGCGTGACAAGCGTCCGGATTTGCTCTCGCCACTTGTCAGGCCGTAATCCATGAAGGCGGAAGCCTACTAGATCGCCAAGAAGGGGAAGAATGCGCCAAGGGCGCGAATTAGGAATTAGGAATTAGGAATGCTTCAGTTTGGGGGTTGGTGATTGAGAGAACTGTAGGAGGGGGTTTATCCCCCGATTGCGGAGAGGCCATTTGGAAGATCGGAGGATAAACCCCCTCCTACAGTTGCGAAACAGGTTATCAATAAAACATTCATGCTGACGATTGTTTAAGATACCTGAGTAGTTACTTTTCTAGGATTAATAGGCACAAAAGCAAAAAATTCCTGGATCCTGTACAACCTGTAATCTTGATCGTGATCTTGATCTCCCACCCTCGTTCCTCATCCGTGTAACTTGTCCTGCCGTAGCCCGTGGGCGAAACAGGATCCGTGGTCTATCTCTTCAACCTTTGTCCCATCATTCCATCATTCCATCATTCCATTACTCCGTTACTCCATTACTCCATCATTCTACACCCCCCTCTGTGTCCTCTGGGTTCTCTGTGGTAATTTTTTAAGCGCGAGGGAAGGGGTCATTTCTCGACAAACTGCAGGGAATAGAGATCCGTTCCCCGCATGTGGAAAACCAGCCGGACCGTTTTTCCGGCCAGGGCGGTGAGATCCGTTCCCTTTTCCAACCACTCCACCGGTTGGGCCACCGAATTGGAATTAATGTAGATACAATCCTCCAAAGCGTATCCCGGGATGGCATTCCCCCTTTCATCGAGGATACTCACCTGGGCATAACCAGTGGCCCCGGTGTCGATATTCAAAACCAAAACACTTCCCGTGAAGGTAAGGGGAATGGTGGTGAAGCTGCCTCCCGTGTAAGGGGTGCGAAGGGAAACAAACCCGTCCAATCGCTGGGTCAGCCGATGGGTTACCGGGCTGGGCGCATCATTGGTCCAGGCATCGTGATAGGAGGCCCGCGTATAGGAATACTGGTAAATTTCATTTCCCCGGCGAACCATGCCATGGGCCAGATAGGGCCGCCTTACCGGGAAACCTTTATGGTCTCCAATGGGCAGGTAGGCCGGCCGCGGATACCGTTTCCAGTTCAATCCATCGCGGCTGACCGCCAACTGTGGTTCCACCATGCCGGTACCCATTTCCCGGCTGGGATGGGCCAGAATCTGCCGGGCCTGCGGCCCGTCTCCCTGGTAATGGAAAAACCAGAGCGGAAAGGCCAGGTAAGCGTCCTCCGCCCATGGGTATTTCATGGCCCGGGTGTTGTAGAGATCGGTCGCCACCGGATCCAGGTCCGGATCCCGGCCCATGGCTATGGGAAACTCGATACCGAATCCCGGAGGCGCCAGAGGCCCATTGTCCAACCACCAAGGATCCCATTGCTCCACCTTCAGGGGACGGTCCCGGTGCATTCGCAAAGCCTTTTCCCGTGTGGTCGGCTCAAATTCCCAAGCCCCGAAAAGGTCCGTGACTTCCGTCAGCACAAAATACCGCTCGGTCCGCCCTGAGGGAGTCGAACCGTAGTCGGACCGATGATGCCCCACATACACTTGCCGCTGGTCATCGTAGAAAAGGGTCGAAGCAGATCCGGGCCAGAAGGGCAGTGCGGCCGTTTCGCCGCGTTGAAAAGACCACCCGTCGGGTGACGTCCAAATGTACCAGCCCCCCCGATCGTGCAGCCCTACCAGCGCTTTCCATCGTTCCTCAGGCGGACCATTGGGATCAATGAAAACGGAACCGGCTTTGGCCGGCCCAGGAATGACTTGGTTGCCCCGGCCATGGCCCAAATCCGGAGTTTCGAAATGAAGTCCATCCCGGGAGGTCCAAACGGCGACCCCTCCTGCACCTTCACCGAAAAGCCGTATGAGTCCGTCTTCCCCCTCAATCACCGTGGACCAACCGATTCCCCTATCCAGGACAATTTCTTCCAATCTGGCCGGATGCGGGATCAGCCGCACCCCATCATTCTCGGCCAGAAGGACGTCATCGAGGAAGAGATGCTTGCGGGTCCCCATTTCCACCACTCCATAAGGAGCCCTGTTGTCCGGATAGAGGAGTTCCCCTCCTTTCTTTAAGGAATAAGGCTTCCTGCCTGACTTGTGCAGGCGCGAGTAACTGTCGGGAGGAGTAAAAGACCCGGTATAATCGACACTGTCAGAAAACCGGAACTCATCCATAGCCCCGGGTAGGGGTCGGTTCCAATGTCCGTCCCGGGCCACGGTAAAGTAGGCCTCTTCCCCAACGGATAGCGCCTGTAACTGGGCCGATGCTTCGGCCACAGCTTCACCGTTGAGATACCAAATCAGCCGACTATTTTCATGGGTGAGGGCATGGTGATTCCACCCCTTTCCCAATGTTTCCTTGGAACGGAGTTCCGCCGTCTCACCTCCAGCCCGGTTGTAGAAACGGAGCAGATTCATCTCCGGAATGACGGAAAGCCGGGTCACCCGATCATTTTCTCCCCGCGGTCCACTGCCAATTTCGAATACTACCCCCTCCCCATCGGCCCTCTCGTCCAGCTTCAACCAGAATTCCACCGTCCAGTCATCAGACCCGAGATTAAGAGGTGTCTGGGTGGCATTTTTAAACTTGAGCCGCCGCAAGTGGCCATTCCCATTGGTAAACAGGGCGGCAAAGCGGTTATTGAACCAAGTCAGAGGTTCCACCGTGCGGCCCGATTGGAGCTCCGGAGCCTCCAGACCGAAGCGGATGAGCGTTTCCTCACTGGAGGGTTCATAAACCGGTTCCCAATCCTCCGGCTCGACCGCGCCAAGGGCCCCGCCAAACTTCCCTGGCACGATGGACCCACCCCGCCCCAATATCAAATGCAAGCCCCGGGGAGTTGCGTCCGACAGCGGACAACTGGGATAAAGGCCTTCCTGCTCGTCAAACAACCACAGTGCCACCGTCTCGGCCCTGGCCACGGTGCCGGACAACAGGAGCAACGCCGCCAGAAGAAAGACGGGGTCAGCCCTGGTATTGAAGCGCCGGCGCTTCAATACCAGGGCTGACCCCGTGCCTCTTCCTTTCAAAGGGTTACCCTTCCATCCCCGGGAGGAGGTTCGGCCCGTTGCCCCCCGCTTCCTTCATCAAATGCGGGATTCGGCGCCATTTCCTGAGCCCCGACCCGGCGGCGCCAGCCCCGCAAACTCGCGGACAGGGCCTCCACCAACTCCGGATATTCCCCGGCCAGATCGTTTTTCTCCCAGGGATCCTCCTCCAGGTCGAAGAGTTCAAAAGCCGAGACCGCATTTGAGTTGCCCATACTTCCTTCAAACCACTCAATCAATTTGTGCCTTCCCCGGAGCACCGAACCACAAGGCCCCAGACCGGTGTGATGATAGTGAGGATAATGCCAGAAAAAAGCTTCCGGTTCATTATTTCCCCTCCCACCGAAAAGAGCGGGAAGCAGGTTTTGCCCATCCAATTCCACTTCCGGCAAACTCGTCCCGGTCATGTCCGCCAAAGTGGGAAGCAGGTCAACCAGCGAAACGGGCCCTTCAAAGACGCGGCCCCCATCCAAACCCCCGGGCCACCGCACCAGGAAGGGCACGCGGAGCCCGCCCTCGTATAGGTCGGATTTGGCCCCTCGCCAGGGCTTGCGAACCCCGCTGTCGGCATAGGCGCCGTGATCGGCCGTAAAAACCACAATGGTATCCTCTCGCTGATTCGACTGATCCAGAGCCTGCATGAGCCGGCCAAAGGTATGGTCGAGCTCCGCCACCATGGCGGCCTGGGTCGGATGAATCCACTCCATCTCCCGAGGAAGCTTGTTTTGAAAGCGTTTCAGGTAAGTCGAGGGAGCCATCTCGGGCCGGTGAATGGTATTGTGAGCCAACACACACAGGAACGGCTTGTCGCGGGGACGCCGGAGAAACTCGATGGTGCGGTCCGTCAGTTTCTGCACGTTGTGGGCATCGTCCTCGGGATCGAAGTGGGGCTTTGGCTTTCGCGTGACAAAAACCTCGTCGAAGCCATGGGATTCCGGATCCATGGGCCGGTGCGGTTGGTAATGGTAATCCTTCCCCAGGTGCCATTTCCCCATGTGAGCGGTTTCGTAGCCATGAGCCTTGAAAACATCTCCCAAGGTTTGCTCGTAAACCGGCAAACCTTTTTGCCAATCCGGGGTAATCAAACGGGGATTGTCGGGAACGGTGCCGGGAATGTAGTTGGTCAAATTCAGACGGGCCGGATGGCGCCCCGTGTAAATCCCGGCCCGGGCCGGAGAGCAGACCGGTCCCGTGGCGTAGGCACGGTCGAAGCGGATTCCCTGGCCGGCAAAGGTATCGAGATGCGGAGTCTCGTAATAGCCGCTGCCGTAACAACCCAACTGGTAGGACGACAGATCATCCACGATGACCAGTAATATGTTGGGACGCCTAATCACCTATTTCTCCATGATCGGATCGGGAACCGTTTGCCTCCTCGCCCTTCCCGGCCTTTCTCAATCTATACACTTGGTGAATGGTCAACTCCTCCACATGGGCCGGCCGGTAACCTCCAAAGAGGCGGCTGGTCAGGTAACCCACGCCAAAGAGAATGAAGTGACCAAAGAGCCCGATGAGCATGGAGTTCATTTCCCAATTGAACCCGAAATCGAAGATGCGCTGGCCCTCCCCGTCGGGCTTGGATAAGAGGGCCCAGGAGGTAAAAATGACACAGGCCCCAATGCCGTAGTAGACCCCGGTGCGGGTGGCGCGCCGGGTCAGAAAACCGAGACAGAACAAACCCAGGGTACCACCCGATATGATGGTGGCAATGGTTATGGCCCGTTCCATGAGGGGGACCGATCCATCCTTTGGAAGCAGCAATATCGCTATGGTGGAGGCCGATAATCCCCCCAGCATTACGAACAGCCTCCCGCATATCAGACGGGTTCTCTCCTTCACTTTGGGAAAGATATTTCCAAAGTAGTCGGTGGTCAGGACGGTTGCGATGCTGTTGAGATCGGCGCTCACCGAGGACATGGCCGCCGCCAGGATAGCGGCCAAAATCAGCCCCAATACCCCCGCCGGAATGTAGCGGGAAAGAAAGTAGGGCATGACCTCATCCGCCTTCACGGGTCCGGCATCACCGGGCATCAGATCGAAGAAACCGTAGAAACTGCCCCCAATGAACATGAAGGCGAAAAATATGGGCAGGCAGCAAAACGCCCCCATCAAGGCGCCGCGACTGGCCGCCTTGTCCGACTCGCCGATGAGGTAGTTTTGCACGATGTGCTGATCGGTAATATAGCGCCGGCTCCACTGAATGAAGTAAGCGAAGAAGAAGATCCAGATGGTGGTGGTCTCCCGGTCGAAGAGCATGCGCCAGGAAAACTCCCAGGAACCAAAACTATAACGGCCCGCTTCCCAGGAAGACTTGATGATGCCCACAGGATCCCCGATCTCCGGAGCAAACAGGACCCGGATCAGAATGAGCGCCGCCCCGGCCGACAGAATGATTCCCTGAGCCACATTGGTCCAGGCCACCGCCGTGATGCCCCCGATCATGGTGTAAATCAAGGTGAAAAGACCGGTGCCGAGAATGACATGCTTGGGATCCCAACCGGTAAAGACATACAGGGCTATGCCCGTCGTCACCAGCGTCACCCCGAGGTCAAAGGTGCGGTCGGCCAGAAATCCCAGCGAGGTATAGATGCGACCGCCCAGCCCGAATCGTCGCCCGACAAATTCGTAGGCGCTCATCTGCACCACCCGCCGGTAAAAGGGCACGATCCACACCGCGACTATCAGGAGCACCAACGGCAGCAACATGTGCGGAAGAAAGAGAATCATCCCCTTGCCGTAGGCTGTGCCGGGGTGCCCGACAAAGGTGCCGCTCCCCACGATGGTAGCCATCAGGGTAAACCCCACCGCCCAGGACGGGATGGAACGGTCCGCCGTGAAAAACTTGCGCACGGTCCGCTGTCCGCGGGAGACGTAAAGACCGATACTGGCTATGCTCGCCAGGTAGATGAGCACTACCACCCAGTCGATAACAGCTAACTCCACGATATAATCCTCGACTTCCTTACCAGGGCATCACCCGCCCCGTGTGTTTACGACCGATCTTCGCGGCCTCCCGGCTGCCTCCAGCCGCTATGTCAATTCCCCCATCGATACCGGAAATTACGTTGTCGGGCAGAACGTTATTGAGAAAAGCCACCCCGGCCGCATCGGCCGCGGCCAAAACACGTTCATTGGCCGCCATGACCTCCGGAGGCAAGGGGGGATCGGCCCGGCCTTCCAGGTAACCGTAGGACAACCCCATATCGCGCGGGCCCGACTCGACAAAGGCCAGTCCCGCCACCACCGCAGTCGCCTCGCAGTTGCGCAGGGCATGGGGATCCTCGATTTTCACCCCAAGCATGATTTCCCCCTGTGGGTTCAAGGGCCAGGTATCGGCCACGGTAAAATATTCCTCGCGGGTAAGCCCCCAGATCTTTCTGGCAAAACCATCACTGCCCATGCCCCGGACACCTTCCTCGAGCCCCCCTTCCAGATCGAGTCCCTGTCGATGCACGGGGTAACGGGCTTGCCGGACGAACTCCCGCACCGCCTCGGGATCGCGGGCCCGGCACAAATGAACGCCGTGGATGCCGGCCGAGAGGGCCTGCTGAACCATCCAGCCATTGATTTTCACCGATGGGGGATCCAGGCCCATCAAGGGCAGAGTCACGACCACGGCCGGGGTGCGGTGTCCACTCGGAGTGGGTCCTCCCTCGAGCAACCCGGACATGAAAGACCGCAGGAGATTAAAATCCAGGGCGGAATGCTCCATGTCGTACATGATCAGATCGGCCCAGGTCCCGGAAAGGGATTTCCCCAGCTCGAACATCTCTTCAAGGGTGCGCGGCGCATCACTTCCACGAGCGCCGTAGGTATAGTAAATGGGTTGGCCGGCTTCCAACAACTCAATGGCTTTGTTGATGCGCTTGGGACCGGAGTACTCCGCCCCAAAACAGGAAGCCGCCGCCAAAGCAGCCAGAAAACAGGAAACTCGATATAAGCGTGACATCATGGAAGGCGGGGTTGGTTGATTAAGGGGACCCGGCGCCCATACCTTTGGGCGCGTCCTCTTTCAAAGTAAAGGTGCGGATAACATCGAAGGCGTTCACCCCGACAGTAGTGGCTTTGACCGCCCCCCAGACTTCCATCATCCGGCCGCGGCAAGACTTGATCACTCCCCACTGACCATCCTCGTGATCTTCACTCAGGCGCACGGGGCGGCCGGCCAAATCGGCCGACAGGGGCTCCGCCGTTTCCAGAACGGTCGAGTAAGTTTGAGAATTGAAGGAAAGGGATAGAATTTCGCCGCTTAGAGCATCATCCAGAAATATATCCTCAATGGGTATTCGACTCCCATCCCCCACCGAAGACTCCACCATGTTTCCCTCAAACCTAACCCGCGCTTCAATCGGCCCCACCGGTCCTTTGAGCATGTTTCCCGAAAAAAAACTGGGCCCGAGGGATTCCTTGTCCTCCAGAAACTTCCAATCCTGCCAGACCGTGTTGTTCTCGGCCATGATCTCGGAACGTTGCAGATACATGCCGCCTTTGTTCTCAGCTATTACGTTTCCGACAAAATGAAGCCGTGACTCCATGGTAATCCGCATGGCTCCGGAGTTGTCCACGGAGTTGCGGTTTCCCACAAACACATTGCCCTTGACCAGGAGGTTATACAGTTCTTTGGCCGGATAAGGGTCCAGGGGGGCATCGTAACGGTGTTCCTGCCCTCCGATAAAGAGCCCGCCCGCATCGTCGTCGCTGTAGTTGCCCACAAAGACATTGGACGAAATTACGGGCGCGGCCCACAGCGCCACGAAGACCCCGCCCGCGTCGTTGTCGGCCAGGGAGGAATTGGCTACGACAACGTTCCCGGAAAATTCCCCGCCCGACCCATCGAACCAGGATACCGCCCCGCCATCGCTACTGCGCATGGGATCGTCCAGGCCGGCACGGTTGTTGGCGAAAACATTGTTCTTCACCACCGGATTGGCCCCTATATCCACCGCCAAGGCGCCCCCTCGACCACACTCGGTGGAGTTGTTGAAAAAGTAGTTGTGCGAAATTTGGGGCCTGGCTCCGTTCAGGATCATGACGGCTCCCCCGTCATTTCCGGTCTCGTGGATGAGAGGCGGGTCCCAGGGATCCGGGATCAGGGTACGGTTGTTGACAAAGACACAATTGGTTATGGTCGGAGAAACACCGTCGCAATGTAGGGCGGCCCCTTTCCCGCGAATGCGTGCATCCACCAAATGAAAACCGTCCAGCCTGACCCGATCGGCCCCGAAAACGATCCGCCGGTCCCCATTCCCATCCAATACCGAAGCGTGGGCGTAGACGTCGCGTTCGCCTCCCGGCCTTGCGTAGCCTCCATACAAGTGAACATGCGGGCGCAATACAAAGGTCGGTTGCAGGTAGCGGCCTCTGGAAACGAGCACGGCCACCCGGTGGTTCGAGGCGGCAAAGCCGGAATGAACCTCCCCCGATTTTGTGGACACGAACAGCGCAGTCTGAGAGAGATCATTAGACATGCCAAGAACCCACAGAACCTATGATGAGGAGTTCAAACGTCGAGCCGTTGAACTCTATTTGCACAGTAACAACAGCCTCAAGCAGGTGGCCCGTGAACTGGGGATTTCCGATGGGAGCCTCAGGAAGTGGCGCAAGGATCTCTTCGGGGACCCCTCCGACCAGCAGGGACTTTCCCGCCCCTTGAACGATCCCGAAGAGATGGCCCGCGAGATCCGTCGGCTAAACCGGGAAAACGCTTACCTGCGTCGCCAGCGAGAGATCTTAAAAAAAGCCGCGAGCATACTGGCCGAGGACCCGCAGCTGGGTATGCGCTGATCGATCAAATGCGGGCAATCTATAGAGTGGTTGAACTTTGTCAGGCGCTGGCTGTGAGCAGGAGTGGTTATTACCGATGGCGCAGGGGTAAGGCGGGAGCGCGCCGCCGCCAAAATCGGCTCCTCCTGAGCGAAATCAAACGGATCCATGCCGACCGGCACACCCGCTGTTACGGTAGTCCTCGCATGAGCGTGGAGCTCAACCAGCGGGGTTTTCGCTGCTCGGTTAACCGGGTGGCCCGGCTGATGAAGCAAAATGCTCTAAAAGCCTGTAGGGGTAGCCCCTTCCGGCCCAAGACGACCCGGCAGGATCCCCGCAGCCTCCCAGCGCCCAACCGTCTGGCCGAGGCTCCGGACCCGACCGGGCCCGGCCAAATCATGGTCAGCGACATCACCTACATCCCCACTCGGCAAGGCTGGTTGTATCTAGCGGTCGTGATGGACCTCTTCGGCCGCGTAATTCAGGGCTACAAGGTGGCCGAGAGCCTGGCCTCCGGTCTGGTCGTTTCAGCCCTTCACCAGACCAGGAATCGAGTGGGAGGTTTTCACAAAGCCCTCTTTCATTCAGATCGTGGCTGCCAGTATACCAGTCACCAAGTGCGGCAGCAATTGAACGACTTTGGTTGGATTCAGAGCATGAGCGCGCTAGGATACTGTTACGACAACGCCGCTTGCGAGAGCTTCTTTGCCTCCCTCAAAAGCGAATGCTTTCCCCAAAACGGCGTGTTCGAATCCAAGCAGCAGGCCCGCCTGGCCATCTTCGATTACCTCGAGACTTTTTATAACAAACGTCGAAGGCACAGCACCCTGGGATACCTTTCACCAGAAGCATTTCTTCAAAAACACTTCCAAAATCAAAACCATAACCTAACATGAACATACGCTACGCTGTTCGTGTCCACAAAATCGGGGGAAGACCAGAATGCTCCAGCGCGTGAATGATGCTGGCCCAGGGTTTGGATTTCGAGCCATCCCCAACCACGTCGTCCCCGGACCCTATATCGACATAAAAGACCTGTCCATATTGTCCCGGATCGACCGCCTCCGATCGGGGCCCCACCACGGCTGGCAGATGGGCCGGGATAAAAAGAGTCAGCAGAACGGTGAGAAGTCTCTTTCGCACGTAGTATTCCAAAAAATGAGCCACTGGGAACCTTAACCTCATTCATTCAAATTGCCCACCGATGCGCCCTCAAAAAACCGGGGAGAAAATGGCGTTTGCAACGTTCCGACCTGATAGAAATCACCGCCGAATTTCAAGCCATATTGTGGATTTATCCCATATTTCACCCTGATTGCCATGGCTCTGACCAAATAGGGAATTTTCAGCCCATTATGCCTTTTTTCAGTAACTACTCAGGTATCCTGAACAATCGTCCGCATGGATGTTATATTGATAACATATTACGAAACTGTAGGAGGGGGTTTATCCCCCGATCTTCCAAATGGCCTCCCCGCAATCGGGGGATAAACCCCCTCCTACAGTTCTCTCGATCACCATCCCATGAAAATTTTCTCGTTTCTTATTATTATCCTTCTGCCTTTATCTTTGAAGCAAAGCCCCATTTCATTCTCATACTTTCGGACGATCCAGGCTATGGAGACCTGAGTTGTTACTTTTTTCATTTATTTTCCGGGATATGGTGTTTTATGGTCACTTGCATTGCCGATCGGATCAACCGACCGCTGAGCAGCCGAGTCTAGCCACCCGTCCAAAGTGTCCCTTTCCTTCCCCATCGCCACCATCCACTGGCTAGATGGTACGGTAATTGTAGTCTACCTGCTCGGGATCACCCTCCTGGGGGTTCACACGGGCAAGCAGGTGAAACGGTCGGCCGATTTTTTCATGCCCCGGCGCTTCGGAAAAGTCATGATGATCATGCATGCCTTTGGCACGGGCACCGCCTCCGACCAGGCCGTAACGGTGGCCTCGGGCACGGTGCGCAACGGCCTCTCCGGAATCTGGTACCAGTGGTTGTGGCTCCTGGTTACGCCATTTTTCTGGATCATTGCCCCCATCATGCGGAGGTTCCGGGCCACCACTACGGCCGACGTGTTTGAACTCCGTTATGACCGAAGCGTATCGATCCTGTTTTCCCTGGTTGGCATTCTCAGCATGATTGCCAAGATCGGCCTGTTGTTGAAGGGCACGGGCGCATTGATCGATGCCGGCACGGGCGGAGCTATCGACGCCAATCTGGCCATCGTCGTCACTTCGGTTTTATTCGTCACATATGGCTTGGCCGGAGGGCTGGGGGCGGCGGTTGTGACAGACTTTATCCAAGGGGTGCTCACCCTGCTTTTCTCCTTCATGCTGTTGCCCTACGTCCTGGCCGCGGCGGGAGGGCTGAGCGGGGTCAAAGCCACCCTGGCCGTGGATCATCAGGAGAAGCTCTCTCTGGTCGCGCCCGGTGAGATCGGACTGTTTTGGATCCTCATGCTTTCCTTCCAGGTCATTGTCGGCATCGTGGCTCTCCCCAGCGCCATGGGGAATTCGGCCGCTGGAAAAACGGAAATGGAAGGACGCCTCGGCTACATGACTGGCACCTTCATCAAGCGCATTTGCACGGTAGCCTGGTGCCTGACCGGTATCGGGGCGCTGGCATTGTATATTCAGCAGGGCGTGCAACTGGATTCGATCCATCCCGACAGCGTTTACGGCGATATGGCCCGGCAGTTTCTCCCGGTCGGTCTGTTGGGGGTATTCATCGCATCCCTGTTGGCCGGGATCATGAGTTCCTGTGATTCCTTCATGATATCGGCCGCGGCGCTTTTCACCGAAAACCTGTATCGACCCTTTCGCCAGAACGAAAGCATCCCGCATTACCTGTGGGTCGGTCGCCTCGGAGCGGTCGCCATTGTTGTTGCCGGGGTGGTTTTCGCCTTCTGGCTGTCCGGGGTTATAGCCGGCCTCATGATCTGGCTCAAGATCCTGCCCATGATGGGGATCGCCTTTTGGATGGGATTGCTTTGGAGGAAAGCCACCCCCTCCGGGGCATGGGCCAGCACCTTGACCGCCTTCGCGGCCTGGTGGTTGGCCGAAAGAACCTTTTTTGCCGAATGGTTGAATTCTCTCCCCTTTGCCGAAGCGCTGCACCTCACCCATGGACCGCCGGGAAATCTCGAGATGTATGAGCCCTGGCTCATTGTTTTCTACATGGTCTCCGCCATCGCTGCCGGAATTGTGGTCAGTCTTATCACCCGCCCGGTAGACAAAGAACGGCTCGATCGCTACTATCAACTCACCCGGACGCCGATCGCTCAGGGTGAGGAAATTGTCACCCCCTGCCGATTGCCCGAAGGGGTATTGCCCGCCCAACGTAAAATGCTCACCACCGCATTCGGCCTGGAAATCCCCATGCCTTCCAAAGTTTCCGTCCTCGGTTTCACCGCCGGTTGGATCGGGGTGATAAGCCTGATCGCCGTCTTTGTCTGGATCGCCACCTAGCCACTGATAATTTAACCACGGATTACACGGATGGGCACGGATCCTGGGTCCTGGACCGTGACCTTTGCTCCTGTGCCTTTTGTGCTTTTTGTGGCCAATCATTCCTAATTCTCCCCCTTCTGTGCTCTCGGGTAGAGTCGAGGGGTGGCGCGGTGTCCATTAAAGGATCCGTTTCCACACCC
Organism: Opitutales bacterium; assembly: GCA_965218995.1. Classification (GTDB taxonomy): domain Bacteria; phylum Verrucomicrobiota; class Verrucomicrobiia; order Opitutales; family UBA2995; genus JAABVD01. Next base: position 385,468 of record CBDCML010000001.1, on the reverse strand, counting down.
CCGCTCATCAAACCGGACGTGCGGATTTCCCGCATCCGGCTTTCGGACCAAGGTGATTTCATGCTTTCGCCCACGGGAAGTTACTTGACTTCCCTTCGCTTTGGCATGCAACGTTTCTTGCAGTTTCCAGAGCTTTTCCGGAGGTGGTAGACTCTCGTCACTCTCCACTCTTACCCCACTTGTCGCGTTGCCTTGGAACTGAGGCCCCTTTGCTCGGCGCTCGTTACGCGCGTCTTCACTACTACGGGCCTCTCCGCCACCCTCGCAGGCCAGACCTGTCCCTCGCGGGAGTCCTGTTTGAACCTCCCCCGATTTTGTGGACACGAACAGCGCAGTCTGAGAGAGATCATTAGACATGCCAAGAACCCACAGAACCTATGATGAGGAGTTCAAACGTCGAGCCGTTGAACTCTATTTGCACAGTAACAACAGCCTCAAGCAGGTGGCCCGTGAACTGGGGATTTCCGATGGGAGCCTCAGGAAGTGGCGCAAGGATCTCTTCGGGGACCCCTCCGACCAGCAGGGACTTTCCCGCCCCTTGAACGATCCCGAAGAGATGGCCCGCGAGATCCGTCGGCTAAACCGGGAAAACGCTTACCTGCGTCGCCAGCGAGAGATCTTAAAAAAAGCCGCGAGCATACTGGCCGAGGACCCGCAGCTGGGTATGCGCTGATCGATCAAATGCGGGCAATCTATAGAGTGGTTGAACTTTGTCAGGCGCTGGCTGTGAGCAGGAGTGGTTATTACCGATGGCGCAGGGGTAAGGCGGGAGCGCGCCGCCGCCAAAATCGGCTCCTCCTGAGCGAAATCAAACGGATCCATGCCGACCGGCACACCCGCTGTTACGGTAGTCCTCGCATGAGCGTGGAGCTCAACCAGCGGGGTTTTCGCTGCTCGGTTAACCGGGTGGCCCGGCTGATGAAGCAAAATGCTCTAAAAGCCTGTAGGGGTAGCCCCTTCCGGCCCAAGACGACCCGGCAGGATCCCCGCAGCCTCCCAGCGCCCAACCGTCTGGCCGAGGCTCCGGACCCGACCGGGCCCGGCCAAATCATGGTCAGCGACATCACCTACATCCCCACTCGGCAAGGCTGGTTGTATCTAGCGGTCGTGATGGACCTCTTCGGCCGCGTAATTCAGGGCTACAAGGTGGCCGAGAGCCTGGCCTCCGGTCTGGTCGTTTCAGCCCTTCACCAGACCAGGAATCGAGTGGGAGGTTTTCACAAAGCCCTCTTTCATTCAGATCGTGGCTGCCAGTATACCAGTCACCAAGTGCGGCAGCAATTGAACGACTTTGGTTGGATTCAGAGCATGAGCGCGCTAGGATACTGTTACGACAACGCCGCTTGCGAGAGCTTCTTTGCCTCCCTCAAAAGCGAATGCTTTCCCCAAAACGGCGTGTTCGAATCCAAGCAGCAGGCCCGCCTGGCCATCTTCGATTACCTCGAGACTTTTTATAACAAACGTCGAAGGCACAGCACCCTGGGATACCTTTCACCAGAAGCATTTCTTCAAAAACACTTCCAAAATCAAAACCATAACCTAACATGAACATACGCTACGCTGTTCGTGTCCACAAAATCGGGGGAAGACCACTTTGAGCCTTCACGCTCTGCTTACCAGGGCTTCCCGTGTTCCTACGGGACTCCTTTGCTCCCATGCCGTCACCACTACCCCGGCGAACCAGCACACGTCTATCGTCGCTCATTACGTCCTCTCTTCCCGGACTCGGCATGTTCGGTGTGCCGTGTCAGCCTTCTCCTAATTACAGCAGGATCGGCGTCCGCATTGACCTTTTCGAGGCCTGCTCGGTGTTCACGCATGTTACGGCCTAGGTGCTCCCTGACCCCCTCTCGGGGCCTTTTCCTGAAGAACTTGAACTTTCATCGTTACCTCTGAACGTCCCTCCAGGTGGTACCGGGTGGAGCGACCAGTTCCCGGGTGGGTTTTAGTTGACTCTCCCACTGGAGTCCCGTGGCTTTGCACGGCATACTGTAATCCGTGGTCAATTCCTGATTCGGGACAAATTTTGTAACTCGGACGTTCCATCCGCGCGTTAACCGTTTAAAAATGAGAATGTTCCAATCCCCTCTCAATATGAATAACGTAATGCACCACTTCTTTTTTACCTTTACTTTGCTCCTCTGCCTCGCATCCCGGATCAGCGCGGCCGACACGGCATCCTGGCCGACTTGGCGCGGAAATTCCCAAACCGGGGTGGTCCAGGGAGAAAAACCACCGTTGCAATGGAGCGATGATTCCAATATCAAGTGGAAAACCAGGATCCCCGGGGCCGGGTTGGCAACACCCATCATATGGGGCGACCAGATTTTTCTGCTCACCGCCATTCCCCAGGGAGAGGAGCCAAGCGGACAGGTCGACACCCAGAGGAGAGCCCTGTCCGGGGCAGGTGATCGCCCGCAAAGACAGGTCCAGGCAGGAGATGATCGCCCGCGAGGAGGGGCCCAAGCCCGCGGGGAACGCCCGCGAGGAGGGGCCCAAGCCCGCGGCGGGGAAGCCGGGGCCGGATTCGGTGGAGGACCGGGAGGTAGAGAAAACCGGGAAGAGATGCTCAAGCGTTTCGACAAGGACGGTGACGGCCAGCTCAACGAAGAGGAGCGGGCTGCCTTGCGAGCCAGTTTTGGCGGCCAGCGCGGGGGTCGTGGGGGTCGTGGGGGTCAAGCCGGCGGGCCCGGGCGCGGAGGTCGTGGAGGAGCCGTCCCAACCGTGGCGCAGGAATTTTCCGTCATGGCGCTGGATCGTGCCTCGGGAGAAGTGCTCTGGCAAAAAACGGCCCGGGCGGAAGTGCCCCACGAGGGACACCATCCCACCAATGGCTTCGCTTCGGCCTCCTCCGTTACGGATGGGGAACACTTGTATGCCTTCTTCGGGTCCAGGGGCTTGTATTGTTACGATTTGGAGGGTAACCTGAAATGGGAGAGAGACCTGGGCAACCTCCAGTCACGGGCCGGCTTCGGGGAAGGAGCCTCTCCTGCCCTGGCCGGAGACCATCTCTTCATCAATTGGGATAACGAGGGGCAATCCTACCTCATAGCGCTGGATAAAGGCAACGGCGAGGAGGTCTGGAGGGTGAAGCGGGACGAGCGAACCTCCTGGGTGACCCCCACGGTGGTGGAAGTAGAAGGACAACAACAAGTCATATTGCCAGGCACCAACGCGACCCGCAGTTACGACGCGGCCACGGGGGACCTCATATGGGAGGCCAGCGGCTTGACCGGCAATGTAATCCCCACACCCGTGGTGGGAAACGATAAGGTTTACGTAATGAGTGGATATCAGGGACGATCCATTCAGGCCATCGAGTTGTCGGCCAAGGGGGATGTGTCCGATTCCGACGCCATAGTGTGGAGTGTCCGCCACAGCGCTCCCTACGTTCCGTCGGCCGTATTGTCCAATGGCAGGTTGTACGTGAACAAAGGTAACGACGCCTATTATACCTGCCTGGACGCGGAAACCGGGAAAGAAATTTTCCGCGATGAATCCCTGGAGGGGATCCGGGGGATTTACGCCTCCCCCATTGCCGCCAATGGTTATATCTACGTGGTAGGCCGGGAGGGCACTACCCTGGTTTTGAAAGACGCGGATACCTTTGAGATCGTGGCCGAGAATAAATTGAGCGACGGGTTCGACGCCTCACCTGCCATCGTGGAAAACGAATTGTTCCTGCGGGGGCACGACTACCTGTATTGCATATCGGAATCCTAGGGATTAGGAAAGACAAGGCACAAAGGCACAAAGGCACAAAGGCACAAAGGCACAAAGGCACAAAGGCACAAAGGTTAAAAAGGCTGAAAGTGCTGAGAGAGATTAACCACAGATCCCGCTTCGCCCAAACCGTGCTTCGCAATGCTACGCAGGTCAAGAGGCTACGGCAGGACAGGGTACGTGGTTGGGCACGGATGAGGTATGAACCTCCCCCGATTTTGTGGACACGAACAGCGCAGTCTGAGAGAGATCATTAGACATGCCAAGAACCCACAGAACCTATGATGAGGAGTTCAAACGTCGAGCCGTTGAACTCTATTTGCACAGTAACAACAGCCTCAAGCAGGTGGCCCGTGAACTGGGGATTTCCGATGGGAGCCTCAGGAAGTGGCGCAAGGATCTCTTCGGGGACCCCTCCGACCAGCAGGGACTTTCCCGCCCCTTGAACGATCCCGAAGAGATGGCCCGCGAGATCCGTCGGCTAAACCGGGAAAACGCTTACCTGCGTCGCCAGCGAGAGATCTTAAAAAAAGCCGCGAGCATACTGGCCGAGGACCCGCAGCTGGGTATGCGCTGATCGATCAAATGCGGGCAATCTATAGAGTGGTTGAACTTTGTCAGGCGCTGGCTGTGAGCAGGAGTGGTTATTACCGATGGCGCAGGGGTAAGGCGGGAGCGCGCCGCCGCCAAAATCGGCTCCTCCTGAGCGAAATCAAACGGATCCATGCCGACCGGCACACCCGCTGTTACGGTAGTCCTCGCATGAGCGTGGAGCTCAACCAGCGGGGTTTTCGCTGCTCGGTTAACCGGGTGGCCCGGCTGATGAAGCAAAATGCTCTAAAAGCCTGTAGGGGTAGCCCCTTCCGGCCCAAGACGACCCGGCAGGATCCCCGCAGCCTCCCAGCGCCCAACCGTCTGGCCGAGGCTCCGGACCCGACCGGGCCCGGCCAAATCATGGTCAGCGACATCACCTACATCCCCACTCGGCAAGGCTGGTTGTATCTAGCGGTCGTGATGGACCTCTTCGGCCGCGTAATTCAGGGCTACAAGGTGGCCGAGAGCCTGGCCTCCGGTCTGGTCGTTTCAGCCCTTCACCAGACCAGGAATCGAGTGGGAGGTTTTCACAAAGCCCTCTTTCATTCAGATCGTGGCTGCCAGTATACCAGTCACCAAGTGCGGCAGCAATTGAACGACTTTGGTTGGATTCAGAGCATGAGCGCGCTAGGATACTGTTACGACAACGCCGCTTGCGAGAGCTTCTTTGCCTCCCTCAAAAGCGAATGCTTTCCCCAAAACGGCGTGTTCGAATCCAAGCAGCAGGCCCGCCTGGCCATCTTCGATTACCTCGAGACTTTTTATAACAAACGTCGAAGGCACAGCACCCTGGGATACCTTTCACCAGAAGCATTTCTTCAAAAACACTTCCAAAATCAAAACCATAACCTAACATGAACATACGCTACGCTGTTCGTGTCCACAAAATCGGGGGAAGACCAGTATTAGGAGTTGGATCTCGCCTGTCTGCGTGCGGACGCACAGGCAGGCAAAGCTCCCGGAGGACGCACAGAGGGGAAGAGCGCCAAAGGCGCAAAGGCGCCCGTCTAGGCCAAGGCCTACGGCGTGGCATGCAGAGGTAATTCGTGATCTTGATCATGATCCTGACGACACGCCGTTGCACCGTTCGTCGCAAAGTTGCTACCGTGCGTCGCAAAGCTATGCAGCGGCGAGACGTGCAACGGCGTGTCGAAGCCGCTCCTACAATTTTGTGTTTTTGTGCCTTTTGTGGCTATTTATCCTATTTCTTATTGGAGGGTCGCGGAGGAAGGGAGGGAAGTTCGCTATGCTCACGAATTAGGAATTAGGAATGCTTCAGTTTGGGTGTTTGGGGCCGGAGAATTGACTCTGAGGTTGGCGGCCTATGGACACATCGTAGGGGCGGATTTGAGCCGAGGTCTGATCCGGGAAATCATCCGGAAGTGTTTTGTCCACTTCACGTCCCGCAAGCCACTGAACGATTCGCGGCAGCAAGGTTTGAAAGCCGACGCACCGTATACCCAATGGCTCCGATTGGTCTTTCCATACGTGACCCAGCGTGGAATTGTAAACGCGGCCTTGCCCGAATTCCACCACCCATTCGACCGGAAAGTTGATGTCCAGATCGCGATCTTTGGCATAGGATAATACGGTCAGGTTCTCCGCCGGTCCGCGAGCATAACGATAGACTTCGATGTCAGCGGCAACCCATTGGCGTGGGAACCCCGCGTGGATGGGATGATCCTCTACTCGAGTCAACTGGGCGTCGTAACGAGAGCCGTGACCCGTATTATCACCCAGACCGGCCGGAATGCGGGTGGTGGCGCCATCGTCGCCAACAGTGAAAGTTCTAAGATGGTTCAGAAACCTTAGTTGTCTTGTACTTCGTATACTTCGATTTGAGCAATGCCACCTGAGGCGGTTCCTTCTTTGGCGTTCACTCTAGCAGTCCAATTGCCTAGTGGGACCGTAAGAACAGCGGCTGAACTGGTACTTCCGAGGGTCAGCGGAGCTGTACCTCCCCAAAGGTCAGCTATCAATTGGGCCTGAGCAGGATCGTCTTCCCAATTGTCGTTTTCCATAATGACCTCCCCGGTTGCCTGATTCTCGATCGTGAGCACCGGGTCCGCCAATAAGTTGGGCACCCCAGCTGCAGCGAGCTCGGAGGCTTTAACGAAAACGACCACGGTTTGATTGCCATCAAAAACGATGAAACCACCAATCATAGCTTCATCACCGGCGCCCACCAGGCCACGGGTCGAAATGTTGACCACATTTCCTGCAGTTTCGATTTGGAAGACGTCGTCAACAAAGGATAGAGGCGCATCACCTGGAATTGCCACTGACAGCGGAGCTTCCAAGGTAAGCACCCGACCGGCAATAGAGGCGATCTTACCCACTGTCGTTCCATCCTCAAGCTGGACCAACTTGCCCACTGTAATTTCCGCAGTAGGATCCGCTGCCAAAGTTATGGTGTTGGATCCAGCCATTTCACCTACTGCACGCGGTGTAGTATCCGCACCAATAATGACCGCGACGACCAACAATGGATCAAGGGCAGGATCATCCCCCTGAGCAGGGTCATTGAAACGCAATCCCAAAATTTCCGTGTCCGGAGCCAGGTTATTGCCCTCCGCATCCAGCAGGTCTTCAACTTTCCAGCCGAGACCGACGATCTTTTGGCCAACGCCGGGCGCTCCGTCCAGGGTAACCAGGCCGGTGTCACCCCACTCCACTCCGTCTCCGGCAGCCAGCTTGACATATTGGCCGGTTGTGCCGTCCGGGAATACCGGTTGTACCCACAAATCGTCATTTCCGCCCTGTTCGATCATGATAAAATCGACACCATCACCATTGGTGCTGGTAAAGGTATCCAAACCGCCGAACATGCGGGTTTCCCATTCCGGCGATGTAGCATTGCGTCCAGCGCCATTATTGATGTTCCAACTGTCTATGCCGGTAATCGAATTGTTGTTGACCCCGTCATCGGTCGTCGTGGTGAGTCCCTCCATGGTCGCAGCCGGGTCCACGGGCGTGCCGTCCGCATTCATGGGCAAACCGCTTTGACCAACAAATATATCAACATCGCGAACATAGGTTTTCTCGTCAGCGGGGATGGGAATGCTGCCGAGTATGATGTACAAGGGAGTCTCGGTGTTGTTGACGACAACGTTGTCCGGATGGACGAGTGTGCCGACTTTGACGACTGCGTTTTGCCTGCGCCAATCGCAGATATCGTCTCTATTGAATCTGGCACCCACCCGAGCAATGACCATCTGATCAATAGCATATCCACCTTCACGGCCCTGTAGGTTTATTAGGTGGCGGCCTTCGGGTAGAGACACCGTAAGTGGAAACCCGTCTTCAGATTGATTCAACCAAGTCCAACAGTCAAAAGCTTCAGAACTGTTGTCGAAGAAGGATTCCCCCATCAATTCTCCATTGATTCCGAGCCAAACGGAATTTGATCTCTCACCTCCGCGTCTTCCCCAAGTCGACGGGACCCAGCGACGGACCCAAATGTCGTATTCTCCTCCCTCCAGGTTAACTTCGTAGTTAACTCCTCCACTCTGATTCCAATCCTGGTCCGGCTGGTCCTCCGAGTGAAACTCAACCAGGTAACCGTCTCCAATATAACCCCCATGATCTGTATGAATAAACCAATCGCCATCACTCATACCTGAGTAGTTTTCGGCTTCGATAACTGTGAGGCCGTTACTATCTTCGGTAAAAATATGGGCCGGTTCATTGAGTCGGTTTTCGAACCACACGACACCAACCTGGGTACGACGTACCGAGTCATAGTGTTCCTCGCAGTTGCCAATGATGTCCAAATCTCCGTCACGGTCCATGTCGAGGAACCGCAAATGATCCCATTTCTCCCCCCGAAAGTTTTGGCCTGTGATGTTTCCATTTGACCATTTGATTACGTGAGTGACCCAATTGTCCGCTCTCGGTTCATCTCCGGTATACTCCATCCAGAAAACAGAGGCCTTGCCTTCAGGCATATCGCCGAAATTATGGATAAGCATCCCCACAATGTCCAACTGACCGTCTCCATTAAGGTCGGCTATCTTTGTGGGCCGATTTAACCATTGGGTATAGGCAGGCTTGGGGATTACTATACGGTCCCAGGTTACAGGATTGAGTCCTGTTTTCCTGAAATAGAAAATCTCACGTTCCACCTGAACACAAAGATCAGTGAGACCATCTCCATTCAAATCACCCACCCCTATCTGTGGCTTGGCAAAAAACTCATCTCCTCGGTAGATAACGTGCCTTGGCCATGGATTCAATTGAGCCGCCGTTCCATTTCCTGGATTCTCATACCAGAGGACCATTTCTTCCGACTGAGGTGTATTCCAATCGGCGTTTGCCACTACGAAGTCGTCGTCTCCATCCTGATCGATATCGGTGAAGACGAATCCGTGTCCGCTCATCAGCGTGTCATCGATATAATGAAATTCCCAGGCTGAAGGTTGGCGTCGAACTTCAGGATCCTGAGGAGCCTCCAACCAATAAAGACCCGCCCATACTCGGGGGTTACTCTGGAGCCGGCCGCCCACCACAATGTCCACCAAACCGTCGCTATTTACGTCGTGGGCTTCTAAGAAAAGAATGTGGCCTCTATTGGCAGTCTGGGGAAAAACGCCACTGTCGGTCCAAGCCCTGCCGTCCATTGATAAACCGGGACCCGGCCCCCAAAAGACCTTGACTCCAGGGGGTTGGCTTCCATCTGCCCCACCTCCTCCTACGACATCCATGTTTCCATCGCCGTCGAAATCGGCGATAGCGGAATATTCCGGATTTCCTCCTCTTCCTATTTGCGTAATGGGCCACAGGGCTTTATCATTTCCCTCACTTCCAGGATGAAAGACAACGGTATAGGTGTCGGGCCCTTCATGCATGACGGAATAGTCATCATAACCATCGCCGTTGACGTCACCCGGACTTAGCGAATTGTGGTTCCAGGAAAAATTGTCGATATGATGCATCGGCCATGGAGGGTGATCCACGATCACTACCATATCCGCGTTGCTGGACTGTCCGGCTTCGTCAACCGCTTCCAGATTAAGGACATACTCTCCCATAAGCGGAAAAGTCACGCGGGTCACTGGGTTGGATGGGTCTTCGAATTGCACCTCCCCAGGTCCACTTGATTGGCTCCAAGCAATACTGCCGTAGTCCCGGCCTATTTGTCCTTGGCCGGAAAAATCATCGTCTAGCACATTTCCGGTAAGCAGGAGTTCCAAGGATGGGGGGCTGACGTTTTGCACTGCGGGAACTTGGACCATTGGAGGAAAATTGATGTCTTCCGATGGTAGCGTAACTCTCTCCTTGGGAATGATTTCCAAACTGCGGGACCTGCTGGTCCAAAACAGTCTGGCAAATGCATCCCCGGAATCGTGCACATAGTCCAGCTTTAGCAGGTAAGCTCGTCCACTGGACAATAAGATTTTTCCGGAGTGAGTTCTTGATGTGGGAGAGCGTGAGCCATCCACTAACAACACATTGTCGACCCATAGGTTAACAAGTCCGTCACTGTGTATCAGAAAAGTGTATTCCTCTGAAAATTCAGGCGTCAGGGCGCCTTGCCAAATAGCGGAAAAGCCATCCCGGTTCACCCCTTGCCCGGGAGATTGGGTCTGCCAGTTAAAATCGACTTCAGAATCAATCCGGACAAGAACGCGCTGCGAGAAATCCGGCGTATTGAAATAGGAACCGAGAAAACCGTTTTGGGAAGGAGTTTGACCGACCAGGGAAGGCGAACCGGCCAAGAAAGAGCCGACAAAGAAAATTTTCCCGATGGCAGTCCAAATCTTTTTCTCCACCACTCCTTTCTTCCGGCTGAGGAAGGGGTCATCCGCCTTCGCCAAAAGCTTACGGCGGGACGTGTCCGCCTTCGCCGGAGGCCTACGGCGTGACGAGATTCTTAATTCCTGCATTGGCATGCAGGATTGCGAGAAATGACCTCGACGGCGCTCGACCTTCGTTCGCTCGGTAGCGATACATCCGCGCTAAACACTATCGAAAAAGAACTACCCGGGCGGGTTCGATACCCGCCCGGATAAGTTCATTCCCTTAGGAAAGTTCTTTGGATGGTTCGGAAACCTTAGTTTGGTTGTACTTCGTATACTTCGATTTGAGCAATACCACCTGAGGCGGTTCCGTCTGAGGCGTTCACTCTAACAGTCCAATTGCCTAGTGGGACCGTAAGAACAGCGGCTGAACTGGTACTTCCGGGGGTCAGCGGAGCTGTACCTCCCCAAAGGTCTGCTATCAATTGGGCCTGATCAGGATCGTCTTCCCAATTGTCGTTTACCATAATGACCTCCCCGGTTGCCTGATTCTCGATCGTGAGCACCGGATCCGCCAATAAGTTGGGCACTCCAGCTGCAGCGAGTTCGGAGGCTTTAGCGAAAACTACCACGGTTTGATTGCCATCAAAAACGATGAAACCACCAATCATAGCTTCATCACCGGCGCCCACAAGGCCACGGGTGGAAATGTTGACCACATTTCCTGCAGTTTCGATGATGAAGAGGTCTTCAACAAAGAATAGAGGCGCATTGGTTGCGATAGCTACTTCCAGGGCAGCTTCCAAGGTAAGCACCCGACCGGCAATAGAGGCGATCTTACCCACTGTCGTACCATCCTCAAGCTGGACCAGCTTGCCCACTGTAATATCGGCAGTGGGTTCCGCGGCCAAAGTTATTGTGTTGGATCCAACCACTTCACCTACCGCACGCGGTGTAGTATCAATAATGACTGCGACGAGCAAACAGGGATCCAGCCCTGTATCCGGCGATTGAGCAGGGCCGTTGAAGCGTAGGGCAAAGATTTCGGTGTCCTGGAGTAACGGGTTCCCATCTGCACCCAGCAGGTCTTCGACTCTCCAGCCGACACCGAACTTCCCCTGACCTGCTCCAATTGAAGTGGCAGGGCTTACCAGGCTGGTGTCGCCCCAAAGCGCGACCTGCTGATCATCTCCGACAATTAATCCAGTCCATTGCCCGGTAGTACCGTCGGGAAAAACGGCTTGGACGACCAGGTCATCATTGGCGTTATTTTCAATAAGGATGAAATCGGGACCAGTTTTATTGGTGCTGATAAAGGTGTCCTTACCGCCAAAATTGCCGGTTTGCCAGGCCGGTCTCCCCCCTTGGTCATCAGGATCGTCACTGAAGGACCTTCGTCCCGCAACCGTAACCAGATTCCAATCATCCATGGCAGTGATGGAATTGTTATTGACCCCGTCATCGACCGTGGTGGTGAGGAGTTCGAAGGTCACGGAGGGGTCCACGGGGGTGCCGTCAGGATTTGTGGGCACACCGCTCGTGCCCGTAAAAATATCCACGTCGCGCACATAGGTTCTCCCGCCGACGATGGGAATACTGCCAACCTCCTGGAATAGAGGGGGAGTAATATTATTGATAATGACGTTATCCGGGTCGACCATCGTGCCGACTTGGGAGAGTCCCTGTGACTGAATAACCGCGACGAGCAACAAGGGATCCAGCCCTGTATCCGGCGATTGAGCAGGGTCGTTGAAGCGTAGGGCAAAGATTTCGGTGTCCTGGGGTAACGGGTTCCCATCTGCACCCAGCAGGTCTTCGACTCTCCAGCCGACACCGAACTTCCCCTGACCTGCTCCAATTGAAGTGGCAGGGCTTACCAGGCTGGTGTCGCCCCAAAGCGCGACCTGCTGATCATCTCCGACAATTAATCCAGTCCATTGCCCGGTAGTGCCATCGGGAAAAACGGCTTGGACGACCAGGTCATCATTGGCGTTATTTTCAAAAAGGATGAAATCGGGACCGTCATCATTGGTGCTGATAAAGGTGTCCTTACCGCCAAAATTGCCGGTTTGCCAGGCCGGTCTCCCCCCTTGGTCATCAGGATCGTCACTGAAGGACCTTCGTCCCGCAACCGTAACTAGATTCCAATCATCCATGGCAGTGATGGAATTATTATTGACACCATCATCGACCGTGGTGGTGAGGAGTTCGAAGGTCACGGAGGGGTCCACGGGGGTGCCGTCAGGATTTGTGGGCACACCGCTCGTGCCCGTAAAAATATCCACGTCGCGCACATAGGTTCTCCCGCCGACGATGGGAATACTGCCAACCTCCTGGAATAGAGGGGGAGTAATATTATTGATAATGACGTTATCCGGGTCGACCATCGTGCCGACTTGGACAACTTCACCTTGCGCCATAAAAGATCCGAACCAAAAAGTAAGGCCGGAAAAAGCGAGGAGTTTTGTTAGGCTATTGTTTTTCATAATTAATATACTGGTTGTTTAACTGGATGATTTAATAAATTTCCATGTTTTCATGGCCTGCAATACAAAAATTCTAACAACTAAAAATCGACACTCAGGGAAAGACGGGCTTCGCGGGGTTCTCCCAATTGAGCGGCGTTGATCCAGAAGAATTCGTCTGACAGGTTGCGAATATTGAGGCGCAGGTTGAATTCCCTGTCCGATGCCTGCCACCGGTATCCGGCAAAGAGGCGATAAATGGTATACGGTTGAGCGTGGATGTCTCGGATACGAGCGATTTGATCGCTACGGCGCCAGGTCTTGTCGCTGGCGTAATTGAAACCGCCACCAATGGAGAAGCCGGATAGCAATCCCTCGGGGAAATCATATTTGGTAAAGGCGCTGTACTGCCGATCCGAAATATTGGGAATGGGGCGGGAAGTATCCTGATTGGGCTCCGCCGTTCTGGGACTGATTTGGAGTGTATCGGTAAAAGCGGCCGCGAGCAGAATTTGCCAGTTGGGCATGGGAGTGAGGAGAAGGTCCATCTCGTAGCCCTCGGCTTGTTCATCGCTTAAAATTCTTTGCCAGGCTCCCCATCGGTCGGGCGATCCCGTGCTGGCAACCCGGTTATTTCTCTTGGCGTCAAAGTAAGCAAAGGTGCCACTGATTTTATCAGCGAGCAGGTTCAACTTCAGTCCAATCTCCGAGCTTTCACCTTCGAGGGGAGGTCGTGGCAGTGAGTCTTTCGGATCTACGAATTGATCTCGCCAAAGACCGAACTGGGGAATAGTGGATTCGCTGTGGGAACCGTAGAGGCCGAGGAAGGAAAAAGGTTGAAAGAGAAAGGCCAACTGAGGGCTGTCAGAAATTTGCGTTTGCTTGGATCTAACGATACTGTCCAAGGTAAAAAGAAAACGGTCGTTTATTACCGAATAAATGTCCTGAGTGAATTCATCCCGCCTCATGCCGTATACGAATCGGATTCGGTCGTCCCATAGAGCGGAGTTCATGGTAATCCAATAGGCTTGACCCTGAAACGATTGTTCGACCGTCATTCGGTCCTCCCACTCCAGAAGGAAGGCGCGGGGTTCGTCTTCAAAGATGGGTCGCTGGAATTCCCTCCCACCGGGAAGGACTATGGTTTCAATGACGGGCCTGCCCAATTCGTCCCGGACGGGGAACTGACGGAGAACATCGGCATTCTCCACCCCTACGATATTGCGCCAGTTTACATTTTTCCAATCCTGGACATTATTTACCTTAACGCCATTGGTTTCAAATTGCATGGCGTCTCGCTTGTCGCTGTCGTAGGAGAACCCCACCAAAAAGGAGTTACGCAAAAATCCCAGATCAAAATCACCCGTGAGGGTGAACTGGAGCGCGTGGTTTTCGATATCTTCAAGGTCATGGCGGCCCGATTGGGAAACCGTTCCCGTAAATGGGTCCCATGGTCCTCCAGTACGAAGGTGACTCATAGGCAATTCTTCTACCGGGGGTGAAAATCCGACCTTTGGGTCCTGAAGGTCTCCCTTTAAATTCTCATCGATAGAATCAATTTCGTCGAGCTCCAGGGCGTTGTAGAGGTAGGCCAGATTCATGTTCCAATTGAAGAAGACCTCCCGGTGGTACTCGAAGGTCAACAGGTTGCTGGCAACCTCCCTGAAATCATAGCGATTGTTGAAAGTGAATTCCGGCAGAGCGTAAAAGACTTCGTAAATGAGCTGATCGGCCTCCTGGGTTTGCAGTTCGGGAGGAGTGAACCACTCTACTCCGTCGATAAAACTCTGCCCGAATCTTTCTTCGATGAGATTTTGAGCGTCCGCCGTCTCCGTTCCGGGCGTGCCGCCGTTGGGAATCAGTTTGAACCTGCTGAATTCGTATTCGAAAATGAGAGAATCTCTCTCCGACAGTTTCAGGTTGAGGGACAGGTCATACAATTGACGATCCTCTGCGGTTCGATCCTTGGGACCCTCACTCTCCTGAAATCCCCCGACAAAACGGTAGCCGATGGCATTCTCCGTACCTTGACCAGAAACATCCTGGTAGTCGACAATGAGTCGATAAGAATCTCTGGCCTCAAGGCCAACGCCGGCATCTATGGATCCACGCTTAACGAAAAGGGGCCGTTTGGTGATGTAGTTTACCTGTCCGCCCGGTCCTGCGATTCCGTAGAGGGTAGAAGCGGGACCTTTGACCACCTCGGTTCGGTCGACGTTAATAGCCCAAATGGGCTGACGATAGCGGAAAAAATTTCGATACGGGGCGCCGACTTCAAAACCTCGAATGGCTATGCTGTTATCCCCTCTATCACCAGAGCCGTCCCCATGTATCCTGGTTACGCTACTGGTAAATTCAAGCATCTCACCTTGGGTGTAACTATCGGTATCCTGGATAAACTCAGAGGTGATTACATTCAGTGATCGCGGGAGATCCTTGATGGGGATCCTGGTCCTCGTTCCGGAAATCGAAAGAGTGGCGCTGTAGCCTTCGCCGGTTTCTTCGGCGATGGTGAAGGGGTCTAAAGCATAAATCTCTTCCTCGTCCTGATCCGTATCCTCCTGACCAACGAGAACCAGCCCTGAAAACAAAACCAGAGTTGTGATGGCGCGAAGGAAGGAGTCCAAGAAATGACCCCGACAGGGAAAAATAAAAAGACGGAGATCTGCCATAGTCAGGTAGTTGTCAATGGAATAGCCCGGTTTGGTCCGTCTGAAAATAAGCACATGTAAGCAACCAAAATTAAGGTTACCACATTTCGGTCGTCGTGTAAAGGCATGTTTTTCGCACATGCGAGGATTTCACTGGTTTGTTAAAATTGTGAGTTGAAGAATTCAGATTATGTTTGTGGATCACTCGAGAGGATGGAATTTGAAAAAAGGGAATTATGTGTGCCGATCCATGGGAGCTTAGAAAAATCATGATACCTTTCTCTTTACCTTTCCGAAATAGGAATCAAGGCAGGGAATCAGGTGGCTTTGAGCAGCTTTTCTAGCCCTTTCCGGCTGCCCTCTAACCACAGCGTCGACCAAATCCTCATGACGGTTTAGAGCGGAAGACCGAACCTCTCGGCTTGTGCCAAATTCTTCCAGGAATTTGCAAATGTAGGGACACAGGGAACGAAAGAGAAAGTAGAGAAAGTCGTTTTTGGCCATTTTAGCCAAGTGAACGTGGAAAGCATTATCGTATTCCGCAAAAGCTGTCGCCGTGGTGACGGCAGAGGCAGGGAAATTGAGAAATGAGGTGAGTTCTTCCTTTTCTTCTTTGGTGCCATTATTAGCCGACAAAGCAGCAATCTCACCTTCCAAAAGAGATCTTGCTTCAACGAGTTGCCTGTACAAATGAGGAGGTTTTTCTAAAAAAATTGGAATGAGAGCGTCACTCAATCCAGACTCTCTTACCCTTGATTCTACAAATACACCCTTTCCTTGCGCGGAGCGAAATATTCCCAGCGCCTTGAGACGTGCAATAGCTTCGCGTATGGGCAAACGACTGACCCCAAAAAGGTTTCCCAACTCCTTTTCACTGAGGATCTTTTCTCCGGGAGCCCAGGCTCCATCCAGTATATTTTGCCTGAATTGGGCCTCAATGGCATCGACCGTAGATACCGTCTGGATTACCATACTTGTCATATAAGTATCCTTACTTTCGCCTGTCGAGAAAATTTTACACCTTTCGTCGAGGCGAGGAGACCTGCAAGGGCATTGCAGCGGCCAGGCAAGCGGGATACCGTCAATAACCCAAAATACTAAACAACTAGGAGCGTCCCCTTCCCTTCATCCATACCAAACTTCAAGGGGACATGTCAAAAATCGACGTCTGACCCGAATGGCGCTTAGTTAAGCGCGTTTGTAGAGGAATATAGTATGGACGCCAGTCGGGGTCATGCCGTAGAAAAGTGATGCCTTCCGAAAGAAAAGGGTCAGGTCTTAAAAACTGTATTCCGTTGTACTCCATACACTTTTACAAGACGATCCGCCTTTCGGCGTGACCTGCTGACCCTGTAAGGCATAACTTTTTTCGTCTTGACCCCTTCCTTCTCCGAGATGATCGAACATTCCAAAAGTCGCTTAACTAAGCAGCGCCATTCACGTCTGACCCCGACATGGGGAGGTTCAAAGGGTTGGATTTTCAAACCACACCACGCCGAGGAGCGTTTTTCGCCCTCCTCCCTCCGCGGAGTAATATTCTTCGCAGTTCCCGACAATATCCAGATCACCGTCTCGGTCCACATCGACAAAGCGCATGTGGTCCCACTTTTCCCCTTGCCAGGATTTGGGCGCAGAAAACCCGTCGGACCATTTTATAACCCGCGTAATCCAATTATCGATTCCAGGCTGGTCACCCTGGTATTGCATCCAGAAAACGGATGCTTTGCCCAAAGGAGTGTAACCGAAATTGTGAATTGTCATGCCTACGATGTCCAACTTTCCGTCATGGTCCAGATCAACAATCTTGATGGGCCGGGTAACCCAGCGGGTAATTTCGGGTTTAGGGATTTCATGGATATTCCAATGGTCCGGATCGATTTGCTCCATGTAGAAGACAAGGTTGTCGGATTGCGCGACGAGGTCGACTTTGCCGTCCCTGTTAAGGTCTCCGACTCCTAGTTGATTCTTGGAAAAAAACCTGATGGTCCGCATTATCTTTCTCTTTTTCCAAGGCCGCCCGATCTGGCCGGATGAAGATCCGGGGTTCTCGTACCAGAATACGGCTTCTTCATATTCCGTCGTATCCCAGTCGGCATTACCGACCGCGATATCCGAATCTCCATCGGCATCGATGTCGACAAAGACAAATCCATGGCCGCTTTGGAGATCCGGATCAATGGCGCGCCGCTTCCACTTGTCGAGTTTGCGCCGGTCCTCTTTTGCCGCTGGGGCCTCAAACCAAATTAGGCCTGTGAAATTTCCATCGGTTTTCATTCGACCTCCCGCAACGATGTCCAAGGCGCCGTCAGTATTGATATCGAAGGATTCCAGAAAGAGGTAGTGTCCTTTATCGACGGATTCCGGGAGCGGGCCTCCATCCAGCCAAGCCTCCGGTTCCTTTACATGCTTTTTCTCCGGCCCCCAAACAATGAATACTTTGGAGGTTTTTCCATCAGCATAAGCAATGTCCAGATTTCCATCGGAATCGAAATCCCCAAAGTAGCCGTACTCGACATTACTGCCTTGCGCTACGACGACTTTCTCCCATTCGGAATAAACGGCTTCCGCATCGCCGGGGTGAAATACAATGGAAACAAGGTCCGGGCCTTCGTGGATAACAACATAATCGTCGAAACCATCGCCATTCACGTCCCCGGGGCTCAGTGAATTATGGTTCCAATACTGCCTGTCGATGTGATGCATGAGCCAAGGTTGACCCACGTAGGTTTCCTTTGGGTAAAGAGCCGGATAGCCAAGGCACACGATAGCCAAGCCAAGAAACTTGAATGGAAATCGATGCACTATAGCGGACTCGGTTTAAATTTGGAGGTAATTGAAGGAGTGAGCAGGTATCCCAACTCATTTAATCTGTCGATAATAATTTAGGCCCTTCTTCATTCAAATTAGTCGCCCCCATCGACTCCCATGATGCTATCACTACCGAGGGCGATTATACCGACTCGTTACCATACCTCGCCACCCGCAGGTCCGCCTGGGCTTTGTGGGCCAGGAAACGCTCGTATTGGCACAGTCGAGAGCAATATTGGCCGATCATGGCGCTTGCTTCATCGGTCAAGACCCGTTGGTAAGTCACCGTCTTGATAAATTTACCTACCCAGAGACCGCCGGTGTAACGAGCCGCCAGTTTCGTCGGCAGCGTATGGTTGGTTCCAATGACTTTGTCACCATAAGCTACATTGGTGCGCGGGCCGATAAAAAGGGCGCCATAGTTGGTCATGTTGTGGAGAAAGAAGTCATCATTGGTGGTTAAGATTTGGACATGCTCACAGGCGACTTTTTCAGCTTGGACGAGGGCTTCGGCATGGTCCTGGACCAAAATGATTTGTCCGTAATCCTGCCAAGCGATGGCAGCGATATCGGCCGTGGGAAGGGTCTCTAACTGGCGGGCGATTTCAGCATCGGTTTCCCGGGCCAACTTTTTGCTTGTGGTAATCAAGATGGCTGGGGAGGTAGGGCCATGTTCGGCTTGCCCCAGCAGATCGGTGGCGACCATCTCGGCATCGGCGGATTCATCGGCAACGATCAATACTTCGGTAGGTCCGGCCAATAGATCGATACCGACTTGGCCAAAAAGCTGCCTCTTGGCCTCGGCCACATAGGCATTGCCGGGGCCGACGACCATGTCTACGGCGGGCATCGTCTCAGTGCCTAAAGCCATCCGTGCGATGGCTTGAACACCCCCCAGGATGTGAATTTCATGAGCGCCGCCCAAATGCATGGCGGCGATGGTCTCTTTGGGAAGGGCTCCGTTGATCGGAGGGGTGCTGGCGATAATCCGTTTCACCCCCGCTACGCTGGCTGTCAACACACTCATGTGGGCAGAGGCGATCATGGGATATCGCCCACCCGGCACATAACAACCGACGGAGTTGACCGGGATGTTCTTGTGCCCCAGGATGACACCCGGAAGTGTTTCGACCTGGACATCCCGAAGGGCTGCTCGTTGCACCTCGGCGAAATTGCGAACCTGAGCCTGGGCAAATTTCAGATCATCAATGGTTTGTCGAGGCAAGCTGCTGGTGATCTCCTCTATTTGATCCTCGGAGAGTTTGAAATTCGGTGGATTCCAATTGTCGAACTTGTCAGATAGTTCTCTTACCGCTTCGTCACCGCGATGGCGGATATCGGCCAAAATGCCCCGTACAATTTCCTGGACTTTTTGATCGGCTTCGAACCGATCTTCAGCGCTTTTTCCCTCTTTGAAAACGGTTGCCATGGCATTAACCCGCAATGGGCTAAGTTAAGGGGGGCGATTTTATGCTGTGCGAATTCACATCAGTTTCAGGCCGGATGCCTGAAAACCTTTAAAGTCCGCCTCGTTCGTTGTGGCGATAGACGCATTTTCCGCGAGAGCGACGGCGGCAATCATACAATCATACAATCAATATTCTTCGCCGTCGCCCCATGTCGTTGTACAAACCCGCGGCGCTCGCCGCGTGATCCCGTGTAAAGTCACTGTGTTTACCAATAATTTGGGTGGCTAATTCAAGTTCGGTCTTGTTAAGTGGACCGCACAGAAATTCCGCCCAAGCGACCGTAGAGGTGGCCAGAGTTTCGCCGACTCTGACCCACTCGCGCAACTTGCGATCTTCAGGTGATCCTGGACTTAGCGCCCGAATGAGAAAACTCGTGTCCAGATGGATCATTAGGACTTCGGAGCAAAACGCCGTGGGGATGCATCACTTCGCTGGGCATTCACGTCCCTTTCCCACTTGGCCAAGTCAACCTTACGAAGGCTCAAGGAGGCCTGCAATTGGTCGAGGGCGGCCAACGCGGCTTCACCACCAATGGATTGCGGCCGGGCAACCGCTCGGATGGCGCGTTGCAACGCTTCGGACTCCGATACGTTCCACTGTTGCGCCAGGGTTTCTAAAGCACACGCAGATTCGGTATCCAACGAATATGTCGATCTTTGGATTTTCGAGGCCATTTGAACAACTCTCACCATCCGATTTATGGCCAAATAGTCAAGGGTGTGTTATTTTTGGGAATTAGGAATTGACTCTCGCCAAGAGCGCGAAAGGCGCAGAGGGAGAAATACCTACAAGGTACAAAGGTAGAAGCGGAAAAGGGAGTCAGAGCTAAAAAACTGTACTCCGCTGTGCTTCATACACTTTTTCAAGACAACTGACCCCAACGGAGTTTTTTTCCTGGGTCAAAAATAGTAACGTTGGTTGACTCTTCCGGCCTCGCGGGCCTCGACGAGTTCTTTTGTTTTAGGATCTCCGGTAACTTCGGCGCCGATTACTTCCCACCAGATTCCGGATTCGGGAGTGTAACGGTATTTTTCAGTTGGCACTACGATCATACAGGAACTTTTTTCGCTCCGCGCCGCGCTCAGGGCCTGCCTGATTTCCGCTTCGTCGGTTGCCCGCCAAGCTTTCAAGCCAATGCTTTGGGCATTTTTTACGTAATCCACTTCGATGAATTCCCCATCATCCAGCAGTTTGGTTTCAGGATCCCGGATTTTGAACTCATTGCCCAGGCTATGTCCAACCAAGGCTTTCTGATGCCCGTGGATGGATTGAAAGCCGCCGTTGTCAACCAGTACTACGGTGATTTTGGTTTGTTCCTGTATGGCGGTGACTAGTTCCATGGGGTGCATTTGATAGTTGCCATCCCCCATGAGGACAAAGACTTCCCCTTCTTTTCGGGCCATTTTCACTCCAATGGCGGCAGGAATGTCAAAGCCCATACAAGAGTTTCCGAATTCCAAATACAGGGTGCGCCCGTTGCTGGAGTCGAAGAGCTTGGTTAGATCGGCAGGTATGGTCCCGGCCGCTGCAACCAGTGAATCGCCGGGTTCCATGATGTCATTGAGTATGGTTACCAAATGTCCCTGGTTGATTTCCTCCCCGGGGTGCTGCAGGTTTACCTCTTCGGCCAAGAGATGGTTCCACTTCTGCTTTTGGATGGGGATTTCCCGCGTGTATTCCGGATCGGGCTGTATGCCGGCGCCTTTTCCGGCTTGGGTCAATACGCGCAATGCTTCCCGGGCGTCGGCCATGATGGGCAATGAGCCAAGCTTGTAGGCGTCGTGGCCGCACACGTTGATGCCGATGAACCTGACTTGCGGATTTTGGAAGGCGCTGTTTGAACCTGTGATGAAGTCCTGAAGCCTGGTGCCGATGCAAATGACAAGATCGGCCTTGGCGCTGAAATGAGCTGCGGTTGCGGTGCCGGTGTGCCCTGCACCGCCCACTAACAGATCTGAATCGTTCCGAATGGCACCCTTCCCGGCATGGGTTTCGGCGATGGGTATGCCGAATTTTTCAGCGAAAGTAGCCAATTCGTCCCAGGCTTCGGAGTAGTGAACGCCTCCTCCGGCTATGATGACAGGTCTTTTGGCAGCTTTCAAAAGTTGGATTGCCTCCTCGATTCGCTGAGCATCCGGCTGCCGGCGTTCGATCCGCCAAATGTGCTTCTCAAAGAAGTTGACCGGGTAGTCGAAGGCGTAGCCCTGAATGTCCTGGGGCAGCGCTATGGTGACTGTCCCGGTTTCGGCCGGATCGGTAAGTACCCGCATGGCTTCGGGCAATGAGAACAATATCTGTTCCGGGCGTGTGATCCGATCGAAAAATTTGCTTACGACCCGAAAACAGTCGGTCACGCTCATGTCCATGGAGGTAGGGTGATCGAGTCCTTGCAGTACCTGTCCCTGAAAGCGGGTAGCGTAGTAGTCGGAAGGGAAAAGCAGCACCGGAAGCCGGTTGATGGTGGCGGTGGCGGCGCCGGTGAGCATATTGGTGGTGCCGGGTCCTATGGATGAGGTGCAGGCCATGGTGGCCAATCGCAGGTTGGCCCGGGCAAAACCACTGGAGGCGTGGACCATGGATTGCTCGTTGCAAGGCTGGTAAAAAGGGAGGTCGCCGCCGTATTCCACCAGCGCTTGGCTGAGTCCCGATACGTTACCGTGTCCCAGTATCCCCCACATACCTTGTATGAGACGTCTTTCAGTTCCATCCCGCTCGCTGAATTGCACCTGAAGGAACTTCACCAACGCTTGTCCCAAGGTGAGGCGGATGGTGTCTTGGGCAGTATAATACTTCATAAAATCAGGGTGTTTATTTTTGTTCGTTGTCTGAGAATCCCGATCGGGTCTTCAAGGTTGAACTATGAGTGGTGTGACTTCTTCCCACCGACCACTCTCCCATGATCGGACCATGGCAGCGTTTACTTCGGCAACCTGGAGAGCATGTTCGAATCCTGGAGTGTGTTTCCGATCGTTGATGATGGATAGTAAAAATTCGTATACCTCAATGACTTTCAGATCCTCATACCCAATACCGGTACCCGAGCCGGGAACAAAATTTCCATGGTGGGGGTATTGGTCCCCTGCCAGAATTCTCATATAACCATGGTCAGCATCGTCACCGCCGGGGAGGTAAAGTTGCAACTCGTTCATGCGTTCGAAGTCCCAGCCAACCGCGCCTTTGGTCCCGTTAAGGCCAAAGCTGAATTGGCATTTTGGTCCGAAAATTGTCCGTGATGCTTCGAATGTCCCCCGGGCGCCGTTGGCGAATTCTACCAAGGCTCCAACATAATCTTCATTATCAACTTCCCCCATCGGGTCTCCGGGCCGACCTACGGAATAGTGTGTCCCCCTACCCGGCACCGGCAAGGGCCTTTCGGTGATGAAGGTATGTGACTGGCTGCAGAGGCGCTTTACCGGCCCGGCCATCATGTGGGCCAAATCCACCACATGCGACATCAAGTCGCCCAATACACCGTAACCGGAGATGTCGGAGTTGAATCTCCAGGAAAACTGTCCCATGGGGTTGCTGCCATACATGGAGAAAAAACGCCCCTGATAGTGGGTCACCTCGCCCAATTTGCCTTCCCGGATCAGGTTGCGTGCATGTTGTAGCAGAGGGGTCCACCGATAGTTGAAACCTGTGCCGGTTTTGATGTCGGCGTTTCCAGCCGCTCTTGCCACCAAGGCGGTTTCTTCCGGTGTCCGCCCCACGGGTTTTTCGCAAAAGATATGTTTACCCGCCGCTGCGGCTGCGCTGACAATTTCTGCATGGAGATGATTCGGAGAGGTAATATTGACCACTTCAACGTCCGGATTTTCAATCACCTTGTTCCAGTCGGTGGTGGCTTCTTCGAAACCTAGAATTGCTTTGGCCCGGGTTGCCCGTTCTTCTACATAATCGGCACAGATGACCAGCCGGGGCCTCAGGTCAGCCTGGGGAAACCTCAACGGTACTTGCAGGTAAGATCGGCTATGGGTCTGGCCCATCCAACCCATCCCGATTACTCCAATTCCTATGGTTTTTGGCATTTTCTTACTCCTTTGGTTATGGGAAGGAATTCTTGGAGAACTACCAACCGAGTTCCTCGCGTAAAAAAGCACGATTATTCTTGGCGCAGGCCAGGGCGTCTACCCCCTTTCCGAGGAGAATGTCCTGTTCGACCGTGCCCCAGCCTTGATAATCGATTTCGTTCAGTATCTTGGAAATCCCCCGCCAATCGATGGTTCCTTTTCCCAACTGGGGAAAGACCCCCGACTCGACCCCGTCGAAATAGTCGCCCTCCCGCGCCAGCACTTGGTCACGGGCCTCGTTGTCACATTCCTTGATATGGATGTACCAGGTTCGGTCGCGCCACCTGTCGAGCACGGCGACCGGGTCCCCACCACCGTAGGCTATATGAGCCATATCGAAGCACAGACCGACTATTTCCGGGTCGGTTCGCTTCAGTGCCGCATCAATTTCATATTCAGTTTCCAGGTATCCGCCCACGTGCGGATGCACGGCCGATTTCATGCCATATTCCTGGTATACTTGCCGGGCGAAATCATCGATGTTTGCGGCGGCGCGATCCCAATCGGATCCACTAAGCGAATCCTCTATCCGAACCCGCCCGGCACGGCGGGCACGGTTGGCATCGACGAAAAGGGTGTCCGACAGAACGACGTAATGACAACCCATCGCCCCCAGAACTTGCACGGTTTCCAGGGCCTCGCGGTAGACGGCCTCATCCTGCTTACCTTGGAGGATGTTTATGATGACAAAGGCCGAGATCAATTTAAGGCCGCGACTTTCCAGTTCGTCACGAAGTTTTTGGACCTCAAAAGGAAGATATCCGTAGGGTCCAAGCTCTGTGCCGCTATATCCGGCTTCTTTCATTTGGTCGAGCACCAGTGAATACGGCGGGACATTCGGGGTGTCTTTCAATAACACGCCCCAAGAGACCGGGCCGGTGGAAATTTGGATGTTCATTGAGTTAAACTGGAATAACGCCAAGTTAAATCTCGGAATGAAGGGGTCAAGCCTTGCGCGAGGGCTGAGGCATGATCCCTTGGGAGCGCAGGCTTCCAGCCTGCAAAGTCCTTGGCGGTCTTGGGGAGAGGAAATCCAGGGGATAAACCACGGGTTAGGAAGAGAATCAGGAGGGATCAATTCCTCGGAGATTTTCGATCAGGATCCATCAGGATCAAGATTGTAAGAACTTTAAGCATCTCTCGCCCCTCTGTGCCCTCCCTGTCACGCCGTAGCCCTTTGGCGAAGGCGGATGGGTCCTCTGTGGGTAATTCCTGGTTGCTCGATGATGGGTTCAATTAATTGGGATTTTGGGGAATATTTGTGGAACCCCGTTGGGGTTCAATCATATGGATGATCGGTAACCCAGCGTGCGCTACGCGACGCTGGGCTTTGGAGTTTAACGCCTTTGGCGTAAAAGCCAGATGATGGATGCTGGTTACTGGGGGCTGATTGCAGAGTTCTGGGTTCTGGTTCGTGACCTTGGTTCCTTTTGAACCCTCTGTCCTCAGTGCCTCTTGCCTTTTCATTCCTAATTCCTAATTCCTAATTCGTGAGCTTTGCGAACTTCCCCTCCGTGCCCATCCGTGTAACCTGTCCTGCCATAGCCCCCGGGCGAAGCGGGATCCGTGGTTAATTAAGCGTGGAGGAAGGGAACCCAGCATCCGCCATCGCTTTACATTGGGCATTGGTATCGATACATGTTGTTGCAGTATGGGAACTCATATCATGGTGACCGGGTCTACCGGAAATCTCGGCGAAAAAGCCATCAAGATCCTCAAGACGAGCGGGAACCGGGTTACGAGAATCGGCCGCAACACGAACAACCGCCCGGATGTGATCCCCGCCGACCTGACTACTTTTGATGCGGGATGGGCCAAGCATTTTGAAGGCGTCCAAACGGTACTGCATCTGGCAGCGGATCCGAAGCCCTTGGCCACCTGGGACTCCGTGCTGGTACTCAACATGGATCTCGGCCTCAATGTGCTTCGCGCCGCGCAGTCACATGGGGTCAAACGGTTTGTGTTTGCCAGTTCCAATTGGGTTCTGGGTGGATACAGATTCACTGATGCACACCTTTCTTCTACAACCCCACCCCGGCCGGTCAACCCGTATGGCGCATCCAAATTGTTCTTCGAACGTGTGGGGATCGAACAAGCCGGGCATTCCGGCATGGCTTTCCTGTCTCTCCGCATCGGGTATTGCCAACCCGGCGACAACCAACCGGGCCGGCACATGGCATTCGGTCGCTGGGGACAACAGATGTGGTTGTCGAACGAAGATT
This sequence comes from Opitutales bacterium, assembly GCA_965218995.1. Classification (GTDB taxonomy): domain Bacteria; phylum Verrucomicrobiota; class Verrucomicrobiia; order Opitutales; family UBA2995; genus JAABVD01. Next base: position 359,728 of record CBDCML010000001.1, on the reverse strand, counting down.
GGGCCCACGCGGTCGAATGCGCCTGCCTGAATCCGTTCCGGGGCGCTGCCGTGGTCAACATCATGTCGGAAAACGCAGGCATGCGATGGGACCTGTCAGAGGCTCGTGACGCGATTGGATACATTCCGAAATCCCGCTCTACTCCCAGGCTCGGGGCTTTGGGAACCCTCAAAGACCTTCTGGCCCAGGCGCGAGAAAGGGTTCTCACACCCGGGGCAGGCAAACCACTTTTGGGAAAGCGGTGGTAGGAATGAAAAAGAAGGTACTCGTCATTCAGCCCCTTCATGAGAAAGCGCTGGCCCTGCTGGATGGACGCGAAGATGTATCCTATAAGATCGTCACTGATTTTTCAGAAGAAAATTTGCTGAAACACGTTGGCTCCGCCGATGCCATTACGGTTCGCGACGCGGCAATGAGCCGAAAAGTGGTTGAGCAGGCAACATCGGCAAGGGTGATTTCACGGCACGGTGTCGGCTTTGACAATATTCCGGTCGATTTTTGCACCCAACTGAACATCCCGGTTACCATCGTTGGCCCAGTCAATGCGGTGTCGGTTGCCGAACATACAATTTTCTTGCTCTTGGCGGCGGCCCGGGCAGGGATCGAACTGGATAGCGCGGTTCGGGAGGGGCGATTTGCAGCCCGCGCCAACACGCCCGGTTTGGAGTTGAACGGTAAGACCCTTTTGCTCATCGGCTTCGGGCGCATCGGCCAGGAGGTAGCCCGTCGCGCTGCCGCGCTGGGTATGTGCGTTCTGGTATTTGATCCCTATGTCGCTGACGCCTGCAATTTATCAGTCACATTTGTCGAATATTTGGACGAAGCTTTAAAAGGAGCGGACGCAGTCAGCTTGCACCTGCCGCTTACGGATGAGACACGGGACATTCTAGGGGAACGGAGGCTGGCGCTTCTTCCCCGAGGAGCCATAGTTGTAAACGCCAGCCGAGGCGGGTTGATGGACGAGGACGCGCTAGTCCGCCACATCCGTTCAGGCGCTTTGCACGGGGCTGGAATAGATACGTTTCAGATAGAGCCACTCCCGCCCCAATCGCCACTAGTGGTGGAAAAACGCGTCGTCCTCAGCCCCCATTCCGCAGCCCTTACCGAAGAGGCGCTTATCGGGATGGGCGTGAAGACCGTAGAAAATGCGCTGGCTGCGTTGGATGGCACCCTCGACCCTGAACTGGTGGTGAACAAAGAGGTTTTGGAAGTCCTGCCATGATCCATGCGGGCGAACAAAGTCCGATTCCGCGGAGGAAAGATAGATGGGGGTTGATCGTTGACAGCGATATCGCCGCGGGGTGTCTTGAACCGTGCCTCACTGCGCTTTGCATAGTAGAATAGCAAAATTGAAGCCGATTGCAGCAAGCCTGAAATCCACGTGGTCGCTGGCCCGCATATTCCATAAATCTTCTACTGCGCTCCGGAATGTCGGCACCGGAGCGGGCATCGATAGATGCGCCTGCCCGTGCGCCGCACAGATGCAGGTGACTTCGCGGGGTGTCGACCCAACTGCACCCGCGCATCCGCTCGAAACCCACACCAGCGCTCGACCTTTGTTCGCTCGCTACGAATTTCATGCAATATGCGGGCTGGGAAGGCTCAAGTTGGCGCTTCTGAGCGTTGTCGGTCTGCTCGCAAGCATGTTGCCGGTTTGGGGCGTGGACGGGCAGACAGGCGAAGCCTCGGCTTCGGGACTGCACTGGGTCGACTGGTTGATGATCTGCGTCTACGCGTCGGTCGTGGTATGGATAGGCTACATCTCCTCCAAACGAAAGGGGACGACATCGGATTACTTCATCGGCGGCCGGGGTATGGGATCGGTGGTCATTGGTATCTCCATGTTCGTCACGCTCTACAGCACGATCTCGTATCTAAATGGACCGGGCGAAATGATACGTTACGGCTGGGGCAAAATCATCGCCGACATTGTGACTGTTCCTTTCGGCTACTGTTTTGTGGTCTTTGTGCTCGTTCCCGTATTGATGCGCAAAAGGGTAATCAGCGCCTATCAGCTCCTGGAGGATAAACTCGGTCCACATGTTCGTACGCTGGGGGCAGTTATCTTCATCTTCATGCGCATGGTTTGGATGGCCGTCCTCATCCATTTCGGCTCCGTGGCGATCGTTGTTATTCTGAATCTCGATCCAGGTGCGGAGCCTGTTGTCAAGATCGTGACCGGAATCATTGCCATCACATATACCACCATGGGAGGCCTCCGTGCCGTCATGATTACGGATACGATTCAATTTTTCATCCTCTTTACGGGCGTAATCGCCACCATCCTCATGGTAACCCTGCACTTCAAGGGCTTTTCCTGGATACCGACCGAACGTCTGCCCCACTGGGAGAAGCAGCCCTTGTTCAGTTGGGATCTGACCGTGCGCCTTACCATCATAGGCGCAATCATCCAGTCCTTTTTCTTTGATATAATGTCGCCCGGGTCCGATCAGACCCAGATTCAGCGCTTCATGGCCACCACGGACATCAAACAAGCACGTCGTGCCTTCCTTGTGCGCATGGTCGGATTGCTGGTGACGACACTGCTCCTCGGCGTCATGGGGTTGGCGCTCGTGTCCTTCTATCAAGCCAATGCCAATCTCCTTCCTGAAGGCAAAGACTTTCTGAACTACGGGGACCAGATCTTCCCTTACTTTATCGCTCACCAACTACCCATCGGGGTGTCCGGCCTGTTGGTGGCGGCGCTGTTCGCCGCTGCCATGTCGAGTATCGATTCCGGGGTCAATTCCATCACTGCCGTATTCATGACGGACTTCCTCGACCGTTACCATCGCCCGGCCGAGAGCGAAGAGGTACACAAGAGAATCGCCAAGCGCCTGGCCTTTACCATCGGAATCATTGTTATTTCCGTGAGCATGTTGGTGCCCTGGGTACCGGGAAACTTCGTAGAGGTTACGGCACGCACTATCCAGGTTTTCATTCCCATCCTCTTCGGCATTTTCTGCATGGCTTTTTTCATTCGTTGGTCAACGCCGTTCGGAGTCATCCTAGGGACCTGCTACGGTGTCGCCACCGGTATAATCGTACCCTATTGGGAAGTCTTTACGGGCCGGGAGGCCCTAGGCTTCATTCTCTACGTCCCCATCATCTTTTTTTGCCAATTCATCCCCTCTTGTCTTTTGAGCTGGCTTCCCAGCAAAGGGAAATCGCCCGGTATGCTGCTAGGCATGGCCGTGGGGGCCTTGCTGCCCCTCGCTCTCATCATACTCTGGGTTGCTTCAATTTAACGGTGGGAAGGGGTCCCGACGGGGCTCGACCTTCGTTCACTCGCTACATATTAATAGAGAAAATATGCGGGTTAGTGGGGTTGGGCTGCCACTCGTGAGAGTCTTATTGCGTCGACCACAGCATCGGTAACCGACGAGGTCGTTGCCGTGCCGCCCAGGTCGGGCGTGTGCAAAGAGGGTTCTGCGGTGACCTGTTCGATCGCTTGCATCAGAGAGGCTGCCGCTTCCGGCTCGCCGAGATGTTCGAGCATCATCACCCCACTCCAAAACGTGCCGATGGGGTTGGCCACCCCCTTGCCGGTGATATCAAAAGCCGATCCATGAATGGGTTCGAACATGGACGGAAACCTGCGTTCCGGATTGATGTTTGCAGTGGGAGCGATACCGATCGATCCCGCCAATGATGCAGCCAGGTCGGATAGAATGTCGGCATGCAAATTGGTCGCCACAACCGTATCAATGGTCTGGGGCTGCATGGTCATGCGTACCGTCATTGCGTCGACCAACATTTTGTCCCAGGTAACATCGGGATAGTCGGCAGCGACTTGGGCGGCGATTTCGTCCCACATAACCATGCCGTGTCGCTGGGCGTTGGATTTCGTTACCGCGGTGAGCAACTTTCGAGGGCGCGACCGGGCCAATGCAAAGGCGAAGCGCATAATGCGCTCAACTCCGTTGCGGGTAAACACGGAAACTTCAGTGGCAACTTCTTCAGGTAATCCCCGGTGGGAGCGTCCACCCTGACCGGAATATTCACCTTCGGTGTTTTCGCGTACGATGACCCAGTCGAGGTTTTGTGCCGCCGCGTTTCGCAGGGGGCTGGTGATACCCGGCAGGATGCGGGCCGGTCTGACATTGGCGTACTGATCCAGAGTCTGACAAATGGCCAAACGTAATCCCCACAAGGTCAGGTGGTCCGGAACATCGGGGGCACCTACCGCACCAAATAAAATAGCATCGAAGACTTTGAGTTGTTCGGCGCCGTCTTCGGGCATGAACGAGCCTTGGCTTTTGTATCGGTCCGATCCCCAATCAAAATGCTCAAAACCGAATTCGAACTCACCGCTGCTTTCAGCCAAAACAGCTAAGGCTTCAAGGCCTGCAGAGATGACTTCCTTGCCAATGCCGTCGCCGGGAATAGCCGCAATTTTGTAGGTGCGCATAATGTCCTTAATGTCCGAAAGGGGTTAGAAATTCAAGTGGCATATCATCGATGGCTTTTCATCAGCACAAAAATAGGCCGCAAACCTTTCCCTACCGGGTTGGGAAATAGCGGTTGTAGATCGTATTCTTTTGGTCTATCGATCAGATGAAAATACTCATGTCCTACCGTCCTCTAGCTGAAGTTCGAAAAGAACTGCGCGTCAAGTGGTACCGTTGCCCGATCGAATCTTCGCGGTTGAGGGAGCTTTACAAACGTAGTGATTTAAAGGGGTGGTTCCAAACTGGAGGACACTTGCTTCTTTTTGTCAGCACTGGCTGCCTATCGTTTTACTTCTGGAATAAACAAATCTGGCCCGGATTCGCGCTGGCTATTTTCTTGCACGGAACGGTCGGTAGCTTCTTTGGAGGAACTGCCACCCATGAGCTGGGTCACGGCACTGTTTTTAAAACCAAGTGGTTGAATAAGTTCTTTCTTTATTTGATGAGCCTCCTGAGCTGGCGGAATCAGTTCGACTATAGTCTCAGCCATACTCACCATCATCGGTATACCCAGTTTCCTGAAGCTGATCGTGAAAACGTGAGCCCGTTAGTGCCTACCTTTAAGTGGACTCTGTTGCTGCAGTTATTCTCGATCGACCTATTTTCGCCACCGGGTCGCAGCTTTGGAAAAGGAGGGTTGATTTCGACCATCTGGGTGACCTGTAAATCTGCTTGCGGGGTGGAAGGACCCATCAAGGCTCCAAGTCAAGAATGGTTGCAAGCCTTGCACGATGATCAACCGGCTGAATTTCACAAATCGATGTGGTGGTCGCGCACGCAATTAGCCTTCCATGGGTCCCTGCTGGTTTTCTCGATCTTGAGCGGCTTGTGGGTTCTTCCCCTGATCGTTTCCTGCTTTGCATTTACCGCAGGTTGGCTCCGCTACTTTACAATTATGTGCCAGCATTGCGGATTGCGCGACAATGTGCCGGATTTTCGAAAAAGTACGCGGTCCATCACCCTAAATCCCTTGTTTGAGTTTCTCTACTGGCACATGAATTGGCATATTGAACATCACATGTATGCCGGGGTTCCGTGTTATAACCTCAAGAAATTGGCCAAGGAAATTGAGAATGACATGCCCGAGCCGCGAAACCTGATAGGCGCTTGGAAAGAAATGCGGGAAACGTGGCATCGGCAGCAAATCGATCCCGAATACGCCTTCGACACACCCGTGCCGGATTCCAACAATCGTAGCCAAAACCTACCTGCGGGCGAATTGGAAAGCTCGATCGGCGATATAGCCCCCGATGGATTGAAAAAAAGAATGGTTTAGGAGACAGCGCTGCGATGCCGCTAATACTGATACCTAAGCCAGCACCTCTTTGATTACATGTCCGTGAACATCTGTCAGTCGACGATCCAAACCGTTGTGGTAATAGGACAGTTGCTCATAATCGAGGCCCAGAATGTGGAGGACGGTTGAATAGAACTCCCAGATAGTGGTGGGGTTTTCCGCAGCCCGGCGTCCAAAATCATCCGTCGCCCCGTAGCTGGTTCCTCCCTTTACTCCTCCACCCATCATCCAAAGCGTAAAGCCGTCGGGATTATGGTCCCGGCCTACGGTCCCAATTTGTCGCGTGGGCATGCGGCCAAATTCAGTCGTCCAGAGCACCAGGGTGTCTTCCATCAGTCCACGTTGCTTGAGATCGGTTAGGAGAGCCGCGGTTGGCTGATCGAAAATTGGCAGGTGACGTTCATAGTCAGACTTCAGGGTTTTGTGGGCATCCCAATTCAACAATCCGTCCGCTCCGCTGGATCGCGATGCACAGTAGAGGTTGACATAACGCACCCCCCTTTCCAGCAATCGCCGAGAAAGCAAACAGTTCCGGGCATAGGCGGCTTTAAGAGGATTGGGCGAGTCCGTGCCGTAGAGTCGATGGATATGCCTGGGTTCGCTTTTGAAGTTACTGACCTCCGGGGCGGAAAGCTGCATCTGTGCCGCCAGTTCGTATGCACTCATACGGGCCTGCAGGTCACTTTCTCCAGGATGGGACGCAGCATGCCGTTCATTAAAATAGTGCAGCAACTCCCGCGTACTTTGCTCTTCTGGTTGGCCGATACCCTCCGGCAGTTGAATATTCCGGATCGGCTGATGCGCGGCCATGTTGATAGCCTGGTGTTTGGCGGGAAGAAAGCCGTTGCTCCAATTGGCCTTACCATTTGGGGGTTCCCCACGAATGTCCGGAATTGCCACATAAGTAGGTAAGTCGTCCGCAATATTTCCCAGGGCGTAGCTGATCCAGGCACCGGCACTGGGAAACCCTTCCGTCGGATGGCCGGTATTGGCAAAAATACAGGCCGGGCCGTGGGTATTCGACTTGGACTGCATGGCATGGAAAAAAGCCATGTCGTCCACATGTTGAGACAGATGCGGGAGCATGGAGGATATCATTTTCCCGCTTCGACCCGCAGGCTTAAATTCCCAAGGACAGCCCATGATGGTTCCGTTTCTACCTTGGAAGGACATGAAGTCCTCTTCACCCGGCAGAGGTTTGCCTTCGTACTCCTGCAGCAGGGGCTTGTGCTCCCAAAGGTCGATTTGGGAAGCAGCGCCCGGACAAAATATCTGAAGGACCCGCCTGGCCCGCGGCTTATGATGGGTCAGTCCCTTACCTGGTCGCCAGAATGGTGAACTCGTTTGACCGTGCAGACTTTCCAAGCCTAATAAGTGACTAAGCCCCACCCCCATGAGCCCGGTGGTGACATCTCCCAGGAAACGTCTCCGCGTATACTGCTCCAGGTTTTCTTTCATGGTTCAGTTTATATAAATAAGTTCACTTGAGTTAAGAATGGCTCGGCAAAGCGCTCTTAATCCGTGTTCCCTGACCACTTTCAGGGACTGCTTCAATTCACCTTCATCCGCCTGGCGGTGGTAGGCGATCTGAAACACCGCCTGAACCTGCTTATCCAAGTCCTCTGGAACCTGCTTGGGCACGCGCAAAGCAAAATGGTCGGCCATGTCCCTGGTGAAGCTGTGATTCATCATGGTGAGTGCCTGCAACGGGGTGGTTGTCTGGGTGCGGCGAGGAGCGGAAAGCGTGCAATCCGGTTGATCGAAGTCCGTCATCAAGTCCACCACCGAGGCCCGTGCATTGTGATGGTAGATGGCCCGTTGATAGGTTTCGGGTCCATGGTTGTCGAGCGGAACGTAAGTCGTCACCGTATCCAGCATGAAGTCATAGAGACGAAAGCCTGGGCCTCCCATGGTTGTATCCAATTGTCCTGACAAAGAAAGAAAAGTGTCCCGGATTTCCTCAGCCGAGAGGCGCCGGGGTGGGAAACGCCAGAGCAAGCGGCTATCCGCATCCACTTTGGCGCTATTTGCATTCCAGGCTGAACTTTGGCGGTAGGTTTCGGAGAGCATCAAAAATTTATGCATGGCCTTTAGCTGCCAATTGTTCTCGATCAGTTTAAAAGCCAGGAAATCCAAGAGTTCAGGATGGGTCGGTTCCCCGCCCATGTAACCAAAATCATTTGGGGTATCTACAATTCCGATACCGAAATGATACTGCCAGATTCGGTTCGCCAGTACCCGGGGTGTCAAGGGGTTCTCCGGATCTGTCAGCCACTTGGCCAGGGCAAGACGCCTTTCCGATTCGTCGACATTTCCCGCTAACCGATAAGTCGGCATCACTCGGTCCAGAGTGGACAAGCTGGCCGGAACCACCTCGTATCCGCGTCTTTGAGGACTACCACCGATAAAGATGTAAAATGGGCCTTGGGCATCTTCGGGCAATCGCGTTCCCAGAAAAGCCGTCGGTAGGGGTTCGATGCTTTCAATCTTTTCCTTCAATTGTTTGATTTCCCTCCGGATATCCTTCTCGGTTTGCTTTTCCTTCTCTGTCCTGCCCAAGCGAAGCAGTCGGAAGTCCAAGTGGCTCATGAACTCGGGTTGCACAGCCGCATTGGGATTGGCATATTTTTTTGGTACCGGCTTACGATCCCGTCCATGGGCCACTTCCTGCCACGATTGACCATCCAGTGAAACTTCGATCCGGTATTCAGCTACGAAAAGGTATTTGGTGTGGCCAGGAGCTCCTCCTCTACGGGCACTGGAGAAAACGACCCGATCCACCATGGTAGGTTCGGCTAACTCTACCGTGAGCTCGGGACCATCGGCATAATACTGGCTGTCATAATCTCCATCGATGGCTTGCTGGGCGACGTACAAGGCTGGCAATTCTTCAGATGTACGCGACTCTCCGGTTGCCTTCCCTCCGTTTGTGGAAAGAGCCACATTGCGTGGATTATTTTCGGCCGACCAAACTTCAAATTCATCGATCTTGTGCCCCTTGTTTGTAAAAAGATTCAGATCTTGTGATTCGCAGACGAAGCGGACGAATTTGGCTTCTATCGGGTTAAATCGCTCCTCCGTTCCCCGACGGTCAACCGGCGGCCGCGTCCAAAGGTTTTCAAAATTGGCCATGTTTTCCCGAGAACGCTGTAGAACCGTATCTCGCAGTGCCACGAGTTCCATTTCCAAGTCGGACAGCCGTTTTTCGAGCGGCCGAAGTAAATCGGCCTGCGCTTTTTTGGCTTCCTGGGTCGCCCAAGGTACCGAACCGTGACGGATACCGGCAAACGTTGCATAAAGACCGTAGTAATCTTCCTGGCTGACCGGATCAAATTTGTGGTCGTGACAACGGGCACAACCCAGGGTCATTCCCAGGAATGCCTCCCCGGTAGCACTGATCATTTCGTTCAGGTGATTAGCCCGCGTCTGAGCCGCTTGGGCCGGCTCCTGGTTGGGAGCTCTCTCAAACGGTCCGGCGGTGAGAAAGGCGGCTCCAATTGCAATGTCAGGATTTCCTTTCCCGAATACGTCGCCGGCAATGTGCTCCTGAATAAAAACATCGAAAGGTTTATCTTCGTTGAGCGATCGAATCACGTAATCGCGATACGGCCAGAGGTCGTAGACGAAAAAATTATGCTCGTACCCTCCGCTCTCGGCAAAGCGGACCACATCCAGCCAATGTCGCCCCCATCTTTCCCCATAGTGTTCGGAAGCTAGTAATCGGTCGATGAGTTTCTCGTAGGCTTGTGGATCTGAATCACTCACAAAGGCTTCCACCTCTTTCGGGGAAGGCGGTAGGCCCGTCAGGTCATAGGTGGCGCGGCGTATCAGGTTTCGGCGATCAGCCGGTGGATTCATCGAAAGTCCTTTTTTCTGAAGTTCAGCGGCAATGTAAGCGTCGATGAATTCCAGTTTCGGTTCTGAAATGGGCTGGTAGGCCCACCAGGATTTATCCGCCTTGGATGCTTCCTTCAAAATAAGGCCATCGGGCCACTTGGCCCCGGCATCGATCCAAGCCGCCAGGAGCTCCGATTGGTGCCCGGTGAGAGGATCGCCCTCTTTGGGCATTTCTGGCGGCTCACCTTCTTCAAGAGGCAAGGTTATCCAATACAGGGTACTATCCGTAGAGTTTCCAGGTTTCAGGTAATCTTCGTCGGCGGTTAAAATATCCTGAAGGGTCGCCATGGAAAATTCGCCTTTCATCAAGTTGGGATTATGGCAACTCAGACATTTCTTTTCGAGAATGGGCGCAACCTCCGTGACAAAGTCCACTTCCTGACCAGACAAAACTCCTGTAGCAAAAATCGCCAAAATCAAGACGGCGAGCAGGGCTGATCGAATTACGGTGCGCTGGAACATGGAAACAACAGTGTGCCAGATCTGCTATTTTAGTCCAATTCCGAATGGTTGGAAATAAGAATTCAAGGAGTTACTTGCCGATTGCAGGAAGCATTTCTGTTATACCAGAGGTGCAGTTGTTACCCCTACGTGCCGTCGGATCCCCCGAACGCGACTCGGACCGGGTGGTTGCTACCGTAGTTGACAGCGATATTTCTTATTACGATATAAGGAACGAGCAATGCTCACTACACAACAATTAGAGCTCTTTCGGACCCGTGGTTATCTGTTGGTTGAAGGCGTGTTGGATCCGGAATCGGATCTCGATCCGATTACTGCGGAATACGAGATCCTGCTTGATCGAATGGCGCGTAAACTCCGTGACGATGGTAAAACATTCGCTGCATGCATGAAGTAAACGACTGTTTGTTAAATTTAAGGATTATAGAAATAAGGAGTAGTCCATTTTTGGCATCGGGAAATAGCGACCATTCTGCTGAGAATACTTTAGTGTTTCTTAATGGAAAACCAGACTTTGAAGCGCTGCTTTACACCTATAAAAAAGACAGGAGGTTCGATGCTGAGGGCGATTGATTCAAACCGGTTTAAGCCCCTCAAATCCTTGGCTGATAAACTGGGTCGATCCTGGCTCGAAAATTCTCTGATTGATGGTCCCGATGCCTCCGAGATACCAACGTGCAGGGAAGAGGCCTATTTTGTTCAGGACCGAATGAGCTCCGTAATCGGACAGGACATTACGGGCTGGAAAGTGGGCGCCACCAGTGCGAAAATGCGTGAACTGGATGGCCACGACGATGTCATTCCGGGGCGAATTTTCTCCTCGGTTACCTTCCTCGGACCTGTACATGAACTGCCTGTTGACCAATTCCCTAACGCTCGGGCGGAAACGGAGTTCGCTTTCCAGTTAACCGAGGACACCGCGCAGGGGGGCCGGCAGTGGTCGGCGTCGGATTTGGAGGATAAAGTAAGTATGCATCCGGCAATTGAGATTATTGGAAACCGTCATCGGCTTGACGAAGCCACCAGATCTCAAAAATCCCTGATGACGGTTGCCGACAACGGTGGAGGGATTGGCTTTGTATTTGGATCCGCCTTCGCTGAATGGAAGGACCTGGACTTTCGAAACCATTCCATTTGCCTACAGGTGGACGATCATCCGGCCGCGGAAAACTTTTTGGGTGATTTGCGTTGTGAACCCTTGGAAGCTATGGCTGACTTGATCAATCACCTTTCCGCCAGGGGGATCTCCTTGAAAGCAGGCGATTTCGTCTCGACCGGCGCGGCAACCGTGCCGCAACCCTTTGACAGAGGTTCACGTGTGAACGCAGATTTCGGTATCGTGGGTAAAATTCAACTCACCTTCGTCTGAACCTGCTCGGGTGAGCATTTCTCATGAAGAAAATGAATGCCGACGTTGCTGTCATCGGAGCGGGAGGTATGGGTGCTCTCTTCGGAGCCATCTTAGCTGATAACGGACTTGAGGTCGTGCTCATCGATAAAAATGAGAAGCATGTCGAAGCCATTGTTTCAGAGGGTTTGAAGATAGAGGGTTATGATGGTGTTCAGACGATGAAGATTCCTGCCACCAGGCGTTTTTCAGATCTGGAATCCGCGGATCTGCTCTTCTTCCAATGCAAGGCATATGGAACGCGCGATGCGGCTAAATCGGCCCGGTGTTTTTGCCGGGAAGACAGTGTCTGCATCAGCTTCCAGAACGGGTTGGGCAACGAGGAGATCATTGCTGAAGAGTTAGGGTCCGAAAAGGTGTTGGGTGGGCTGACCACGATGGCGGGGATGCGGCTGGAGCCGGGGAGAATTCGCGATTTTTCCCGTTCCCCAACGCATCCCATCGGTACGCCGTCCTACATTGGAGAGATGCGGGGTGGACCCTCCGAGCGGGTGACCGCAATTGCTGATAAGCTGACCAGGGCCGGCTTGCAAACCCATGCCTCAGACGACATCCGTTGGGAAATTTGGAAAAAGCTTATGGGAAACATCGCGACGGGGGCCGTGTCGGGTCTGACCAATCTCACCATAGCGACGGCCCTGGGTATTCCCGAACTGAAAGCCGTAAGCCTCCAGGCCATCGATGAGGCGCTCGAAGTTGCCAGGGCCTGCGGTATCATGCTGGATCGTGAGGCAGTTCTGAAGGGCTTGGAAATGATCTCCATACCGGGAGGGACGGGGGACAACAAATCCTCCATGTGCGTTGATCTGATTAACCGAAGACCAACGGAGTTGGATTTTATCTACGGCAAAGTCATCAGGCTCGCGGAAGAAAAAGGAATCCGAACACCGACCTTGAAGACCCTCCACGCACTTTTCAAAGTGGCGGAGTCGAAATGTCTGGAATCCGCGGGATGAAACCTCTCTCTAACAAGACTGCTTTTGTTTCCGGTGGATCGAGAGGAATCGGATACGCCTGTGCCTTGCGCCTGGCGGAGGGTGGAGCCAAAGTGTTTCTTGCCGCATCCAATGAGGATTGTCTGAGAAGGGCTTCCGAAGAAATCAGCACGAATACAGGTGTCGAAACCAGATTTCACGCCACCGATCTGCGGCGGTTGGAAGGCTGCGCCGAGGCCGTTGCCGGCATGATGGATGCCTTTGGCGGCTGTGACATACTGGTCAATTCCGCCGGCGCCACCAAGGGAGGAATCTTCCCCGACCAGCCGGATGAAGAGATGGTGGATGGCTTCGCCTTGAAGTTTTATGCGGCTGTGAGGCTCTGCCGATTGCTCTGGCCCGAATTGAAAAAGACAAAAGGCTGCGTGGTCAACATCGTGGGAGGATTCGCTCGCACCCCGGCGAGGGACTTCATGGTGGGCGGAGCCGTAAATGCCGCTCTGGCCAATTTTTCCAAGGCCCTGGCCAATCAGGGATTGAAGGACGATGTCAATGTGAACTGGGTTCACCCCGGATTGACGGAAACGGAGCGGCTGCAATCCATCTTCGAGCTTCGTGCCAAACAACAAAACCGGACGGTAGATGAAATCCGTGAAGAAACGGTAACCGCTGAAGGCTTGCGGAGGCTGGGCAAACCCCAGGATGTCTCTGAATTGGTTGCTTTTCTCTGCAGTCCTCAAGCCCGTCATGTCCACGGTACGGGTATCGCCGTGGATGGAGGCGGGAGTAAGGGATATTTTTGAGCGCTGAATTTCTGAGCGCGGAAGAGGCGGTTTCCTTGGTAGCGGACGGAGCAACCATCGGGCTGATCGGCGGTGGAAGCGGTCTGGTGGAGGCTACGCTCCTTCACGAGCACATGGAGAAACGCTTTCTGGACACCGGAAAACCGGAAAACCTGACTTGCATTCATGCCCTGGGCATCGGAGATGGCAAAACGCGCGGCATGAACCGATTTGCCCACGAGGGCATGGTGCGCCGGGTGATTGGGGGCCACTGGGTATGGTCACCACGCATGCAGCAATTGGCGAGAGAAAATAAGATCGAGGCCTACGTGCTACCCGGCGGGGTCGTGATGCAGTTGATGCGCGAGGTCGCGGCCAAGCGGCCAGGCCTGATCACTCAGGTGGGACTGGAAACTTTTGTGGATCCGCGGCTCGACGGGGGAAGGATGAATTCCGCTGCAAGGGAACCTCTCGTCGAACACATTACCATCGACAGTAAGGATTACCTGCGTTATTTACCAATACCGATCGATGTTGCGCTACTCAAAGGTTCCAGTGCGGATGAAGATGGCAATATTAGCCTCGATGAGGAACCGGCCAATGTCGATCTTTACGCCATGGCAGCAGCCGCGCACAACTCGGGTGGAAAGGTGATTGTACAGGTCCGGCACAAGGTTCCTGCGGGTTCGCTGCCTGCCAGGGCAGTTCGGATTCCATCGGCCATAGTCGATGTCGTGGTGGTCGATCCTGAACAACGACAGAGCTATGATCTGGTTTACGATCCTTCTATTTCGGGAGAGCGAAGGGATGATTCTTTCCAAGCAAGTCCACCGAAGTTTTCCATTCGTCTGATCATTGCCAGAAGAGCCCATCAAGAATTGTCGCACGGCGCCGTCATCAACTTTGGATTCGGTATACCCGATCATGTCGCGGCGATCCTTGACGGGGAGGGGCAACGAGATCGCTATTACCAGACCATTGAGCACGGGACTTACGGAGGAAGCCTTCTCACCGGTTCCATGTTTGGCTACGCAAGGAATCCGAGCTGCATGATCGACGGCCCCTCCCAGTTTGATTTCTATTCCGGGGGAGGATTGGATATTGCCTTCCTCGGGTTCGGACAGATCGATGGCGCGGGAAATGTCAATGTTTCCAAACTCGCCGGGACCACGGTTGGCCCTGGCGGATTTATCGATATCGCGCAGAATGCTCGGAAAGTCGTCTTCTGCGGAACCTTCGATGCCAAGGGGGCCGAGTACGACACCGGTCGCGGCCGATTGGAAATTTTACGTCCTGGCAAAGTGCGCAAACTCGTTAAGACAGTCGACCAGATTACTTTTTCCGGCAAGCAGGCGCTTCGGCAGAACCAGAAAGTCATCTATACGACGGAAAGGGCTGTGTTCAGACTGACGCCGGAGGGATTGTTGCTGACCGAAGTTGCCCCGGGGGTCGACGTGCGGAAGCATATCCTCGACCAGATGGATTTTGCCCCGCTCATGCCCCACCCGCCCAAACTGATGGATAGAGATATCTTTCAAGACAGGGATCATGGATAAGGTAAGACTGGCTCTGATCGGGGCGGGAGTCATAGGCCGGCGCCACCTGAAATCCATTTCCGTGGTGGAAAGGGCGGAGCTGGTAGCCATTGTCGATACCGATCCGGCAGTTGGGCCAATAGCCGCGGAATCAAGTGTGCCGTTTTTTATGGAGACGGGAGCGATGCTGAAGGAGGTCGAGCCGAAGGGGGTGTTTGTATGTACTCCCACAGACCTCCACCTTCAACCGGTTCTCGAATCCCTGCGAGCGGGAGCACACGTTCTGGTTGAGAAACCCATTGCCGCCACAATGGATGAAGCGGCAGAGATTATCAAATTATCCGAAAAGACTTCCCGGCATGTCCTCGTCGGCCATCACCGCCGCTATTACGAGAACGTCAACGAAACCAAAAAGCTGATTCGGGAAGGCGCTTTGGGGAAATTATTAGGAGTATCCGGTCTATGGACGGACAATAAACACCATGCCTATTTCGAACCGGAGTGGCGAAAGGTACGCGCCGCCGGGCCGGTATTGATCAATCTGATACATGAGCTTGATATGCTGCGATATATGTGTGGAGAAATCGTATCTGTTTCTGCCAAGTTCCAAAGCGGATTGCGCGGACATCCCAAGGAAGAATCCGCAGCCATACTATTGAATTTTGCTAGCGGTGCCCTCGGGACATTTTTGATATCGGATGCGACCCCCTCACCCTGGACATGGGAACATGCAACCGGGGATACCCCGTATTATCCCCATTACGGAGAGAACGTCCTCCGGTTTGTCGGTTCAGAGGCGGCGCTGGATTTTCCAAATCTTGTACTGTGGAAACATAATGGAGAAGTACCCGACTGGCAACATGAACTAAGGGCACAACCAATCGACCTTCAACTGTGCAATGCGTTTGAGGCCGAGTGTGTTCATTTCTGCCAGGTGATCGCCGGGGAACAATCTCCACGAATAACAGCTGCCGACGCTGCTCGCAGTCTAGCTGTCGTGCTGGCCATCTTTGAAGCGGCAGATTCAGGAAGCGAAGTTGAACTTATGAGTGTGATTTAACTTTGAATATGCAGAAGCACATCCTCACCCGGGAAATCTTGCCTAATTGTGAACCTTCAATTATAAATGGATACGATGTCTGAATTCTACGTTGAGATAGGTCATACAGCCAGCTTCACCAAAACGGTATCGGAAAGTGATGTTTACCTCTTTGCCGGTATTACCGGGGATCTTTCACCCAATCATGTGGACAAGGTTTACATGGAAAAATCCTCCTACGGAAAATTGATGGCTCACGGGGCGCTCGTGGTCGGTTTTATGTCGACCGCATCTTCCCTGGCCATCGCAGATACACGAGAGGCGGATGAAACTCCGGTTTCCGTGGGGTACGATAAAATTCGTTTTATAAAACCGGTGTTTTTTGGAGACACCCTCACGGTTCGCTACACCATCGCGGAAATCGACCTGGAGAGAAAGCGTTCCTATTCCGACATCGAGGTCGTCAACCAGGAAGAAGTTCTGGTAGCAGTCGGTCGTCATATCCTTCAATGGGTCCCGAATGAGATGAGGCGTTCAGCAGATTCACCTCAAGTATGAGTTTCGATCTCAAGGGCCAAAAATTTATCGTTACCGGCGCCGGAAAGGGGATCGGATACGCCATCAGCAAGCGATTTTTCGAGCTGGGCGGCTTAGTCTGCGGTTGGGATATCGAAGTTTCCTCGATTCAATCCGATCCGGTTTTTGCCCAGGTGGCCAAAGTGGACGTTACGGACGGTAAGGCGGTGAGGGACGCGGCGAATAACACCATCTTGGAACTGGGAGGATTGCACGGTTTGGTTGCGAACGCCGGTTTGAACGGGCCGACCAAACCCGCTTGGGAGTATAGGCGTTCTGAATGGGAAAGGGTCATCCAAGTCAACTTGACCGGGGTATTTATTTCAACCCAGGTCGTCCTGGAGCACCTGCGGAAGGAAGGCTATGGAAGGATCATTATAATCTCGTCCGTGACGGGCAAGGAAGGGAATCCCGGGGCCTGTGCCTACGGCGCCGCCAAAGCCGGCGTCATTGGATACGCCAAAGGTCTGGCACGGGAACTACAGCCATCAAATATCACCGTCAACTGTGTGGCGCCGGCTATTGCCGAAACCGATCTCCTGCTGGAAATGACGGACGCATATATCCATGAAAGGAAAGCGCTCATTCCCATGGGACGATTCTGCACTACCACCGAAATCGCCAACATGACAGCCTGGGTGGCAAGTCCCCATTGCTCGTTTACTACCGGGCAGGTGTTTGATGTGTCGGGTGGCCGCGCCGATTACTGAATCGGTTGCAGGAAAAATTTGAACCGTTGAGATGAGAACATTAACATTGGAGGATCTCTGCATCCATCAGGTATGCCTCTGCAAGCAATGCGGATTTGTGGAATCGCTCGAGTGTCTCGCCAGACATGGTATCACCAAAACGGCCATCTGGCGTCCTATGCTTGAAGCGGTCGGTATCCGGAATGCCACTACCGCTCTAGAGAATACGGGTGTTTCCGCCATCTCGCTTTGTCCTTTGGTTCTCCATGATCCCGAAAGCTCCCTCGATCGACAGGCTCAACGAGAGCAAAACCAAAAATGCCTGGAAGAAGCGGCTAATTTGG
The DNA here is from genome assembly GCA_965218995.1 of Opitutales bacterium. Taxonomy (GTDB): domain Bacteria; phylum Verrucomicrobiota; class Verrucomicrobiia; order Opitutales; family UBA2995; genus JAABVD01. Next base: position 342,313 of record CBDCML010000001.1, on the reverse strand, counting down.
GTGCGCGTTCCGTTGTTACCATCACCGGGGGTCTGAATTCGGCTTTTAATAATATAGCTGTCGCTCGGGAGGCAGCGGTTGAGGAACTGAGCCGACTCATCCCGAAGGCCAGGGAATTGGGACTGTCGATTGCTTTGGAACCGCTCCATCCCATGGTCTGCGGGATGCGGTCAGTTATTTCCACTCTCGACGAGGCTGGTGAGATCCTTGACGTCCTGGACAGCGACGATGTTTTGCGGCTTGTTCTCGACTCCTACGCCGTCTGGTGGGATGCACGGTTGCGGTCACAAATCCTCAGGGCGAGGAATCGCATTTCTAATTTTCATGTTTCGGACTGGCTTCCGGAAACGAGGGACTTTCGCCTGGATCGGGGAATGCCAGGCGATGGACTGATCGACAATGCTTTAATTCGATCATGGGTGGAAGAGGCAGGATTCCGTGGCCCCATTGAAGTCGAGATCTTTTCAGACCGGGATTGGTGGCTCAAACCGCCGGACACTGTCGTCGAAGCCATTTGCCAACGTCTCTCCATTCTGTAAGGCTTCGATCAAAAAATGCTTAGATTTGCCCTGTTCGGCGCCGGCAGAGCCGGTTCCATTCACTCCCGAAACATTGCCAACAACCCAAACGGGGAATTGGGCTATGTTTACGATGTCGATACGGCAGCGGCAAAAGGAGTCGTGGCATCGTTTGGCGGAAGCCTGGCAACGAACCAAGAGGAGGTTTGGTCTTCTGACCAAGTCGACGCGGTAGTAATTGCCTCTTCCACGAATACCCACGTCGAGCTGCTTCGCCGTTCCATCGAAGCGGGATTGCCGACCTATTGTGAGAAGCCGATCGACGAGGATATCGAAAGGGTCAAACGGGTTGTGGAGGTAGCGGATGCGTCGGGACTACCCGTATTTGTAGGATTCCGCCGGCGATTTATGCCCGACCTCCAAATTATGCATTCCAAAATCCGGAACGGTGACCTGGGAAGGATCGAAACTTTCAATATCGTGGCCCGCGACCATCAACCGCCTTCGCTTGAGTATACAAAAGTATCGGGCGGATTTCTGCTGGACAAGATGATCCACTATTTCGATCTGGTCCCATGGTTGGCGGGTGAACAGCCGAGCGAAGTATTCGCGGTCGGTTCCTCTCTCGTCGACCCGGCCATAGGCGACTTGGGCGACATCGACACTGCAGTGGTGACGCTACGCTTTCCAGGCGGGTCGCTCTGTGTCATCGAAAATGGCCGTCGTTCTATCTACGGTGGTGAGGAAAGGATCGAGGTTTTTGGCGCCAAGGGCATGCTCCAGTCAACACCTCCTCACCACGACCAAGTGCTCCGTTTTACCAAAACCGGGGTTGCACGAAGTAGATATGCCGACAACGATAACGAAAGCTTCGCGTTCGCTATGGATGCGTTCATCCATTCCGTCGAAGCGGGCGAACCGGTGTCACCATCGTTGCGGGATGGATTACGGGCCCAGCTCATTGCGGACGCAGCTAACGAATCCTTACGGACGAATAAGGCCGTTAAGATCAACTACAACCTGTGAGGTAACCGAATTGTACATGGCGGCGTGTTTGATTCATTCTTACTAATACCCATTGAGAATTCAAATGAAAAAATGGGTATAACAGCCTTGTCCGATCCGATCCAATTCATTTATTTGGATCCATGGTACCACTCGTTAGCAGTCTTTGCCATGGCCCCCTCGGCTATTGCCAGGTGCCGCGGACCTGGTGGAAATCGTTGTTAAAAGCATACGGACTTCTCGATCCCGAATATCCGCCTTACTCTCAAATGCTGGACCATTGGTGGATGGAGGGTTTCGGAATAAACGACGAGGAGATGCTCGAGCATGTGACCTCCGAAAAACCAAATTATTTGGATTTTGAAAAATGGGTCGAAGAAACAGCACGACGGAAGCCCAATCCGGTGGGCCAAAATAGCTGGAATGCACTCATCGAAACGCGCATCCATCGGCCCATTAAATTTTATTCGATAACTGAAGCGCTCGGTCTGAAGCCGGAGACCGATTTAAAATCGGCCGTTGTTTTGAATAATCTGGAAGATTGGCACTATTTCTACGAACGCGATTTGCCAGAGGCCCCATTATTACCTGGCGCGGCGATTCCACTTATCAGTTCGCTTGACTACGGGCGGATCGGAGTCTGTCAACTGCCTCGAACCTGGTTAAAAGTCATTCTCGAAGCAAAAGGCCTGCTACATTCTGACTATCCCGGCTGTGGAGATGGACTGGATGCCAAAGTACTGAAGACCTTGGGTCTTGACCGCGATGCGACAGTTGAATTCCTGCAATCGGAAACACCATCTTATTTGGTATTTGAATCGTGGGTAATAGAGCAAAAACGAGGAAGGATTGATGGGGAGGCGGTGAAGAAGTGGAATCATTTTATTCGCACGCGTGAGCATCTGGAGGAGAAGCGAAATTCCATCCTTGATTTCCTGGGTCTACCGAATGACGGGAACATGACCTCCGCAATCGTCCTGAACCATGTCGAGGACTGGGAGTATGCTTACCGGGAGTTGAAATTTTCGGCCATCTCCTAAACTGTCGACCCTGAAAAAGTCATGATTGTTCTGCGCAGTTGGATGGCTTCCGCCTTCATGAATTACGGCGTGACCGGCCGGTCCGGATTTGCTCTCGCCAAGGTCGCTAAGATTCTAAGGTACTGAGATGCCGAGGAAGACAGAATTGCTCAGATTAATTGGAGGGTTCCTCTGGATTTTCCCAAATCCTAATTCCTAATTCTTCCTGTCTTTGCGAGAGTCAATTTCTCTCTCCCCAAACCATCTCTTCCAAATGTCTCTATCATCTCTCTTGACGAGGTTTGGGATGGATTCGCATTTCGCTTGTCAAAATTTAGAGACATAATCAATATAAACTGTTGATATTCATGTCTGAAATTTTCGAAATCACTTCCGACGGGTGGGCAAACGTCACCTATGGCGCCGATAAACCGGTCCTGATTTTCAGTTGGTGTCGACCATGCGAGAAATGCTTTGCCATACGCTCCATGATGGAGGAATTGGTAGAAGAACTGGCAGACCGATCCAGGATATGCAGTTTAAATTTCAATGAATTTCAGGGGATTGCCATTGAATTTGGCATTCATCGTCCGGAAAGCGTCGTACTCATCGACGAAGGCGAAAAGGTCGCCGAACTGGCTGAACCGAATTCCAAAGCGGCTATTGTAGCGCTGATCGACCAGCACTTCCCGAAAAATTAAATGATCTTGTCTTGGAAACTTCCCCAAGAAAGAAAATCGCCTACCGATAACTACCCTCCATCTACAAAGACAATCTCTAACCGAATCTGAAAAAATGAGATACAGCACTGAGTGGGATCCTTTTGGAATGGAATATGATGTCGCCGTTTTCGGAGGTGGTTTATCCGGCGTCGCGGCGGCTCTGACGGCGGCTGAAAAGGGCCATCGCGTTCTGCTCGTGGAAAGGCGCAGCGCGCTTGGATGGGAGACAACCTGCGCCTTTCAGTGCGACCTGCCGGAAGGTGACTCCCCCACCGTGCGGCGTCTTCGCGATCGTTTGAAGAAACTCGATGCCGTGGCGGGTGATCGTATCGACTCGGCCAGGACTGAGTACCTTCTCGATTTAATGGTGGAGGAAGACGATGTCGACCTGCTTCTCTATTCTCAACCGGTGGAAGTGCGCGTTGATAGCCATGGTGTCCGCGGAGTCGTAATCGGAAACAAGAGCGGCGAACAATTAGTGCGCGCCAAGGTCATCATCGATGCGACCGAGGAAGCGCTGCTCTTCAAGCAGGTCGGAGGCGTTTTTCGCGATGTTGGCCAACATTCCTGGAGAGAGGTTTTCTTTTTCAACAATGTTGAGAATCAAGATGAACTTCCGGGGGAAGTAGCGGATGGCGTCGGTGTGAAAGATATCGCCCTTCGGCCTTCCCCTTGGGAGGGAGAAGTATGCGTCGAATTCACAGTCCCGGACTACACTTGTTTGGAGGGACGGGCTCGGATACGGGATGTTGTCGCCTACCTGAAGGAAGTTTTGCCATCTCTATCTCAAGCGAGTGTAAGCCATGCGGCATTCGAGGCCTTCCCACTCGAATCCGGGGCCGTTTTGACCGAATGCACTGGGGAGAGCACCAAGTATGAGAATCTGCTGGCATGCGGAACATGGTCGATAGCCGATTCCTCCAGGCGGAAACTTGCCAACAATAATTCCGGTCGAATCGTTCTAGGTGAGAAAGTCGGGAAAGAAGCGGCGAACCTTGCCACACGCCGCAAACCAAAGAGTGGGACCCGCACTGCACCGGGGCAACGCCAAACACGGCATCTACAAGCCGATGTCCTCGTCGCCGGAGCCGGCACCGGGGGAAGTTACGCGGCAATTGCCGCGGCAAAAGGCGGCGCCAAAGTGATTGTGTTGGAAGCCTGCACCATGATCGGGGGAATGGAAACGGGCGGCGGAATGCACGTGATGGGCCACGGCGTAAAAGGCGGGGTTCAGGACGAGGTCTTCAAGCGCGTGCGAGCGGACCATATGCTCTTCCGGGGAGGCTACACCATTCCCATGCCAAACCCGATACTGAAGGCCATCGTGTTCGAGGAGATCTATAAGGAACTCGGAATCCAAATCATCTTCGGGGCTACGGTTACCGGTGCGGTAAAGGTGGGAAATCGGATCACCGCGGCACAAGCCGCTACCCCCGACGGGCCCGTTGTGGTTAATTCAGACGTATTCATCGATTCAACTGGGGACGCTGATCTCGCAATTATGGCCGGGGCGCCCTTTAAAACCGGCCGGGAGGTGGATGAGATTCTCCACTGCTACACGCAATGCGCGGAAACTTACAGTAAGGACTCCGGCTTGGTCAGGGTTACGAACTTCGATTGCGGATATACGGATCCCTTCGATATTGTGGACCTTACCCGGGGAAAGCGGCAGGGCCTCCGCTTGATAAATGAAATCCTTTTGGATGAGTTCCGCCTGCTCTATGCCTTCCCCGTGCTGGGCATCCGCCAAAGCCGTCAAATAATCGGCGACTACGCCCCCACCTTGCATGATCAGATTTTTCTGAAGCATTACGATGATTGCATCGGCTATTCTGCGGCCAAGTTCGACTGTCATTCCAAGGATTTTGCCAACCACAATGACTTTGCCGTCCTGTGGGTCTGGATTCTGGGAAATCGGGAACGGCATTTCGGGGGGGAGATCCCTTATCGGTGCATGTTGCCCAAGGATCTAGAGGGTATACTCGTGGCCTGTCGCTCGGCTTCTTGCACCAACGAAGCAAATTATCAGCAACGCGTCATCCGCAACTGTCGCCGGATGGGCGAAGCGGCTGGAATTGCCGCCGCACTCTGTGCAAAAATCGGTCATTCCCCTCGTGCTTTGGAGGTTAAACTGGTTCAGGAAGAGTTGAAAAAATCGGGTGCTCTGGGAGAGGCCACCCGCCCCAAACCTCCGCTTCCGGACCTCACCTTGGAGGAGACAAAGGAACGGTTTCTCAGCAATAATTTCAAGGACGCCGTCTGGCTGCTTGCGCACGGTGACTCCGAGTCCGTTGCTTTTCTCAAGGAAATCCTCGAGGAAGGACCGGAGGAGAAGAAAATCTGGGCGGCAATTGCTTTGGCTTGGCATCGCGACCCTGCGGCCCTACCGGAACTCGTCAGGGTTATCGAGGAACGTCCTGAAACGCCGGAGAAATATTTGCACCTTAGGCGCTACGCCCCCTTCTGGATGTTGATGATCGTTTTGCTGGGACGGATTGGCCACGCTTCACCTTTGCCTACCTTGTTTGGAATTCTGGACGATCCAAAGTCGGACATCGATGCCGTCCTCGCTTCAGTCCGGGCGCTTGGCCGTATTGGGGATGCGGCAGCAATTCCAGCCCTTGAAGGTCTTCTCCAGCGCGATGATCTTCCTCGCGACCGCAGATACCAGATGACTTCACAGGTCGTGACCGAAATGGTAGGGGAAGATGGTCTTTGGCAAGTGGAACTGGCAATTGCCGAAGTTCTCGCGGAGTTTGGCAAACCGCAGCCTCAGGTCATCGAGAAACATCAGCAGGATCCCCGACCGTGGGTGCGACGCTATGTCGCCATTGTTGGGGAGAAAAATAGGGCCGCTTGGGAAAGCATGCATCTCGCCATTCCGTTTCGCGATGAAATCGGGATGCGGTGTTAATCCATTTCGAACAAAACGCAAATTACAAACTGACCGACCGGGAAGTTGATATTCTCGGATCGATGGCAGACGGCCTAATTAGTCCATGCTGAAAAAGTCATGATTATCCTGCGTAGTTGGATGGCTCCCGCCTACGCTCAGGGCTTCGGTGTGACAAGCCTGGCTTCCGCCGGAACAGGAGTTAACGGAGGGCGGGTTTTCCAACCCGCCATATAGAGGTAATGGGGGACCCGCCTCCCGGCGTGACAGGCAGGAATGCCCCCCCTCCTTTTTTATAATCCGTGCTCATCCGTGAAACCTGTCCTGCCGTAGCCCTTGGGCGAAGCGGGATCCGTGGTTAATTCTCCTTCTGCGGTTAAATTCTCTAACACCCTCAAAAATGAAAAACCCGGGCGGGTTCGATACCCGCCCGGGTAAGTTCAATCCGTTAGGAAAGTTTTCGAATTGTTTACAGATCCTGGTCTACTTCGTAAACTTCGAGGGAAACAACACCACCAAAGGCGGTTCCATCGGCGGCGTTCACTCTAGCAGTCCAATTGCCTGGTCCAAGCGAAAGAACAACCCCGGAACTGGTACTTCCGGCAGCCAGCGGAGATGTGCCTCCCCAAGCGTCGGTTATCAATTGGGCTTGAGCAGGATCGTCTTCCCAATTGTCGTTTACGTGAACGACTGCCGGCCCACGCTGGAGGGTGAGCACAGGGTCCGCCAAAACTCCAGTCACCCCAAGGTCGGTGAGCTCAGAAGCTTTAACGAGAATGTTAACGGTCTGATTTCCTTCTCGAACGATGAAACCGGCAATCATAGCCTGATCCCCTTCGCCTACCAGGCCACGGGTCGAAATGTTGACCAATTTTCCTTCAGCTGCGGTTTGGAAGGCAGGAGCCTCATCAACAAAGGTTAGAGCCTCATTAACTGGAACTGGGATTGTCAGCGGTTCTTCCAAGGTAAGCGCAATGCCGGAAATGGATGCGATTTGGCCCACTCCCGTTCCATCCTCAAGCGCGACAAACTTGCCTACTTGGGCTTCCGGTGGAGGAGCCATTGTCATGGTAACGACATTAGATCCAGGGCTTCCACCCGCTGCGCGAGGCGTGGTATCCAACTCAACCGTGCTGCGGGTCTTCCCGTGGGGAGGGATAGTCAGGTTTTCACCGTCAAAGTCAATCCAGACGTCATCCATGTATACCTGGGTGTCATAATTCGGATTGGCCCGGACCCAGTTGACCATGTAGAAGCCGGGATAGTCCGCTTCGGTGGGACCCACTTGGTTTATCATGTAGTCAATGGTATCTTCAACGTTACCGTCGGCGTCGATGATGGCCCATTGGTTTTGTTTCTGGATGCCATCATTTTGGACTTGGTATTCCATTTTGATGTCATTTTCCGTATCGTAAATGATCCACATTTCCATCCAGACACCGGGCTGGTACTGTTGTTGTTCAGGGATAGCGCCCAGGAATTGCTTGCCGCTATCCGCCGGGCCAAGAAGCTCCACTACCGGTTCAGTTTCCCTGGCTTGTCCAATATTCGGTGTACTGAAACCGAAGTCTTGGATGGAAAACTCTCCACCAATACGCCACCAGGTCTGGTGGTCGCCATACCCGTGTCTGATCGTGTTATTCCTTTCCGCGGGAGTTTCACCAACATTATAAGGGGGTCGAAATTGTAGGAACGCGTCGCGGCTGGCCATGCAGACTCCGCACTCATGGCCGCCGTTCTTGTTCATCCACCAGCGGAAGTAGAGGGTGGCCACCGTGCCGTCCACGATATCCTGGTCGGGAAGTACAACGAAGGCTGTTGACATGCCCCCGTACGTATTTGGGTGTTCGACATGCAGGGCCATATTGCCTTCATCGCCAACCCAGGGAGCCGGATCAGCTTCGGCTCCGACAAAACCCTGAACTTCGGCATCCACATTCCATATTTTGCCTCCGACAACGTTATTGTCGAGGCCATTGAAATCGGCAAACTTGCCATCGGGATCCTCGAAGTCCGTGACTAATTCCCATTCGCCTTGCAAGGATGCGCCGATAAAGAGCGCCGCAAGTGTTGGTATTGCGTATTTTTTCATATCAATCTTCCGGTTAGATGAGTTAATTTTTTGAATTGCATAGTTATAAATCTTGTTAATGACAACTAGAAATTTGCCGTCATGGTAAAACGGAAGGTGGTTCCCGGATAGTATCGTTCCCAGCGGCGCTTCTCGGTAAATTGTGCTCCGGTAAGGGGATCGGTCTCGTTGTAGGTAATGTAGCTCGCATCATAGGTGTCGTCGAGCAGGTTATTTATATTCAAGCGGAGATTCCAACGGACATCGCGCCATGCAAATCGGTATCCCAATCCAGCCCCGACCTCGTATCGTTCGGCGGTGGGCGGAGTGCGGAAGTAATTGGCGCGCATCTGTTGCCCCCCGAGCGGCGACGAGGTTCCGGCCTCACCTGCCCAGGTGACGCCCCCGAAAATTTCCAGATTGTCCAGCGCGCCATCGGTGAAGCTATACTTATTCCAGAGAGCGAGATTGTCCTGCGGCACGAAGGAAATGTCGATACCATTTACCCCCTCGCCGGTGAAAGTTGTCGGATCCTTCGGGTCTGTGAAATTCTGTCTATGAAAGGCCCAGTTCCATGCGTCCCATCCGGAAGCCCAGTCATTCCCCCACTGGTCGATGGGGCGGACCATGTTGAAACCCTTCCCGACGATCTCGCGCTGGACACGGGAGAAATTGAAGACGATCTGGTAATTGTTCAATGGACTGATAATGATCCGTCCGTCGAATCCTCTGCCCTCTTCCTCGTAGGTGACAAAGGGAGCATTACCGGCCCCGCTCGTCCCTAATCCATCATATTGAGTGGGGTTATGAATTTCCCCAATCCGCTGTAACGACCCCGTGAACATCGCCTCCTGGGGAAGTCGTTCATCCTGCCCATCGTAGGCTTCTTCGAAAGCGGCCCGGACGGCGTTGCGGATATCCTCGATGACCGGATCCTCATGCGGCGGCGCATTCAGGACATCCAGATCGAAGAGGTACGCAAACGTGATGAACCGCGTGAAGAAGTCGCCGGGGGTAGCGCCCTGATTATAACTCCCCACGTATCCACTTGGCGAATTGGTGAATCTCTCTCTGGTTACCGGATGTCTGGTGCTCCGAATCTGGTCCAGCGTATAGCCCCTTTCCTCAAGGCTTTTCTCCAGGTTGATATTGAGCAGACCATAGACCACAGCGGGGACCAGGACGATATGATCCGGAGGAAAACGGCCTGGGTAAGAAATGGTCTCGTTCCACTTCACGGGCCAGGAGGCTCGCAACGCTTCGGCGTCTTCAGGTACTCCATAGAGGCCGGCAAAGACGGCGGGATCAAATGCCTGGGTATTGGCAGCGCCGTTGTGAGCGGGTCCGCCAAACCATCCCGCGGGATTGGGAGCTACCCCCAACCGATAGGTGGCGTTCTCTCTCTTTATTCTGAAGGCGGAAATGGTCCCTGAAACCTTGCCATCCCACAAGTCGAACTTGATCCCAAGTTCGTCGCTCTTGGATCGCTCGGCGTCGATTTCCCTATAATTGCCGTCCCTTTGTCCGGCATTGGGAAAGATGCCCTCGGAATGGGTAAAGTATACCGTCAGGGGATCATTAACCCGGTAGGAAAGGCCGAAACTCGGGGTGGTAAAGGTTTGTTTCGGTTGACTCGCGCGCGTCCCATCCGGGTACACTTCCCGGATGGTTTCAAAATCCGCCGCTACAGCATCGTTGATCGTCCCCGTGTAGGTTCCCCCGGCGGGGATGTTCAGCGCCGGAATCGGGACATAGGGCTGTGAAGCATCACCGATAATGTGGGTGGTCAGCGGATAAGAAAAATCCGCGAGTGGTTTCCCCGGCGCCATCCCGGTGGCGCCGGTCCAGTCGACCACTCGAAGCTTTTCCCTTTCGCTGGTCTCGTACTCGTCGTAGCGGACACCGCCAAAAAGCAGGAGGCGATCGTCAAGATACCGTCCTTGATAGAGGGCATTGGCGGAACTGAATTCCAAGGAGACATCCGTATGACCTGATCGGGTTACCCAATTGATGAGTCGTCTGTCCGGAACTCCATCTCCATCCCGATCCTCATCAGACTGGGTGCCATGTCCCAGCCTGAATTTACTGGGTCGTCCGGAAACACCGAGGACGGTAAATGGAGCGAACCTGATTGGATTCGGATTGAAAACGCTATCGCGGTAATAAACACCATCCCGATGAAATCGCGGATCAGGGGGGGTAGGGCTGACGCCATCCCAGTCACCCCAGGCCTCCTGGTATGGAGCGCTATTAAACATTGGATTAAGAACAAAACTGATTTCATCCTTAATGTAGTTTACCCCCGCGACAAATGTATGGTGGGAATTGAGAAAGTCCGAATCAAAGTCATATGCCGCCCGCAGTCGGGCCTGTGTCGAATCGGATGTCTGTGGCCATTGAAACCAGGAGTAGCGTGCCCCGTGGCGTGAGATACCGGCGCCGCTATTGCCTGCCGGATTGTAGCGGGAGGAATCTCCTGGAGCTTCGACCGCGATGACGTCGGAAAAGCCATAGCCACCGTGAGACAGATTCCTAAGGGTATCTGCATCGAAAAAACTATTGAGCAATGTTGCGGATAATGGATCGCCGTTCAGACGAATTGCATCGGCTGTTTCCCGGGTCAGGAAGTCATTGCGATCATATTCCGGAAAGGCATCGGCAAATCGGAGATCGAAATAGCTGGCTCCCAGCCCTCCAGGAGTATTGCTCGAAAAAGATACGTTGCGGGTCTCCGATTCGTTCGAGGAGTAATAGACACCCCCTTCAATATGCAATCCTTCGAATGGATTCAACTTGGCCAGAGCCAGGAAGTTCTCTTCTTCGGATTTATTCCAGGTGTCCGGACCCGAAATGTTCTGGTAGAAGCCGTAGTCCTTTATTTCGTATGGCATCGATCCGGGTTCCGCAATCAGGGCGTAGTCGGGGCTGTTGGGGTCGTAGGTCCGCGTCCAGATTATAGGTTCGCCGTATTCATTGCGAAAGTACTGGACTCCACCTGGCCCAGTGTACCATTTTGGGCCTATCCCGCGGGAAGTATTGTCGGCCAACTGGTATTCCAGGAAAAGGTTGAACTTCTTGTTCCTGGTCCAGTAATCCAACTGCCCTGCGTAGTAGGAACCATCATAATTGCTAAATTCCTTGAGTCCATTATTATTCTGGGTGGAAGCCATGACTCGATAATTCAACTCCCCCCAATTGTTATCTTGGCTCAATATTGGCCCTGTGGTATCGAAAGTTCCTCGTATCAAGTTGTTGCTGCCAACCGTAAGTCCTGCCGAGCTTCGTTTTTCGGATAATGGGGTTTTGGGAACGATGTTAACCACCCCGGTCAGCATGTTGACCCCGTAGAGCAGGGAATTGGGACCAAGCACCACTTCCATTCTTTGCGTGTTGAGGGTGTTGGTGCTGCCTCCGGTCACGATACCATACTCGGGTACGAGCATGCCAATGCGAAATCCCAATCGCTGCTGGTTTGGTGAACGGTATCCGCGTATGGTCAGGACGTTGCCCTGATGGGCCCCGACGTTGCCCGAGGGGGAGGCATCGTTGAAATTAGTCCTATTTCCCGATGACCAAGTAGGCAGTTCAAAAGCCGTCGTTTGCACACCGGCGGAATATTTCAGGGCTTCGTCCATGTTCAATGCCCCGAGGTCCTCTATGAATTCCAGATTAATGACCTCCAGCGCCATGGGCAGATCCCGGATGGAGGTGTTCAGGGAAGTTCCCGAGACAGCATTGGTCGACAGGTAACCCCGGTCGTCCCTCGTGCTCACCGTAAATGGGCTGAGTTCGTATATTTCCTCGTCCGAGCTTTCAGCTTCAGCTTCTTGCGAATACCCTTGGTAAGCGGTTGCGCTACATAGGGTTAACAGTACGGATAAACGGCAAATCAAGCCAGACAAGGAGATTCGGTCGTTCATGTTCACAGTTCAAAGAGAGCACGAATTGTTTTGAAATCGGTTGCATGGTCAAGAGTATTCCGAACTTTTTGGGGCGGAAAAGGGGTCGACCCCGACATGGCGTGCAAGGGGGTCACACCAGAATGGCGCTGCTTAGTTAAGCGACTTTTGGAAGGTTCGATCATCTCGGAGAAGGAAGGGGTCAAGACGTAAAAAGTTATACCTTACAGGGTCAGTCGTCTTGTAAAAGTGTATGGAGTACAACGGAATACAGTTTTTAAGACCTGACCCTTTTCTTTCGGAAGGCATAACTTTTCTACGGCATGACCCCGACTGGCGTCCATACTATATTCCTCTACAAACGCGCCATTCCGTCTTGACCCCTTCCCATTCCCATTCCGAGATAGTCATGCGTTCGAGTAAGCCCCCACTTAATCATGAACGATCGCCAAGACCAGAAACGACCTATTATTGCACCGGAAGACCGGGTTCCGATCAGGGATAAAATCTTGTATGGCAGCGGTAGCTTTGCCGACATGACCTTCCAATGGACTCTCATCGCCTTTGCCTTACCGATTCTCAATATTGAACTCGGATTCAGCCCTTGGATTATCGGGCTGGTTTTAGCCATTACGCGGATTTGGGATGCGGTGACGGATCCTTTGATGGGATCGATATCGGACAATACGCGCACCCGATTCGGACGTCGACGCCCCTATATCGGGGTTGGGGCGATCCTTTGCGGTCTTTTCTTCATAAGTATCTGGTTTGTTCCCCAAGGTATCAGTGACTGGCAGTTTTTCTTCTACTTTTTAGTAACATCCGTTCTGTTTTATACATCGTTTACTGTCTTTTCAGTACCGCTGTATGCCATGGGGTATGAGATGTCGCCAGACTTCCATGAGCGCACGAAAATGATGGGGGTGCGTATATTTTCGAACTCACTGAATGGGATTATACTCTTTCCCTGGTTTCTCGCATTCATTCACCTGTCATTCTGGTCGGATTCCGTGGAGGGAATCCGCATGACTGCCCTAGGAATTGGTTTGCTAATGATGGTGTTGGGGTTGATTCCGGCCTTAACCCTCAAGGAAAAAGTTAAAACCTACGTAGAGAAGCAGGAGCGTGTCTCGGTCTTAAAAAGTTTAAAATTCACGTTTGGGTGTAAGCCGTATGTTTTTCTTATCCTTGCCTTTTTTGTCGCCCTTTTTGCCTACAACACAGTGGCCACAACCTACGTCTACCCCCTGAAGTATCTCGTCTGTGCCGGAGATGATGCAAGATACTCTTTTTGGGTGGGATGGATTGAAGCATCGCACCATATATCCACCTTATGTGTGCTAATCCCAATTACGTTATTATCGAAGCGCATAGGCAAGCGCATTGCCTGTATATTGGCGCCCCTATTCCTGATTGTCGGATCACTCGCCTATCTGGTTTGCTTCATTCCGGACATGCCTTGGCTGGTCATGGTTCCGCGCGCCCTCGTCGCCATGGGCTGGGCTGGCCTCTTTGTGCTTGTTCCCTCGATGATTGCTGACGTGGTCGACTACGATGAAGAGCAAACGGGCACGCGTCGCGAGGGTATGTTTGGAGCTGTCCACTTCTGGGTGATCAAACTCGCCCTCGCCTTTGCCTTGCTCACCACCGGTTTTATTGTCGAATTTTCCGGATTTGATATTGATCTGGGAATTAACCAGCCCGACGGCACCATGAACACTATCATATGGTTGCTTGGTATTCTCCCCACCATAGGCGCTGCTATCGCATTATACTGCATCCATCGATACTCATTGACTGAGGATAAGATGTTCGGGATCCGTGCTGAGTTGGAAAAGCGCAGGGGCGTGAGTTAAGGCTTTTTCTAATCCTAATTTTAACTACCCAGGTGCTTTAAACAATGGTCCGCATAGATTGTTTATTGATAACCTATTACGAAACTGTAGGAGGGGGTTTATCCCCCGATTTTCCAAATGGCCTCAAAGCAATCGGGGCGTAAAGCCCCTCCTACAGTTCTCTCAAACACCATCTCATGAAAATTTTCTCGTTTCTTCTTATTATCCTATTGTCTTCCTCCTTGATCCCCTTGAAGCAAGGCCAAAATTCATTCTCATATTTTCTGAGGATCTAGGCTATGGTGACCTGAGTCGTTACTCCCAATCGATAACTAGGCCAAGGTAGTTTTCATCCCGGTCACGGAGCGCCTGATAGGCAGCGGGAGCCTCCTTGGGACTGAGGAGGTGGGTCAAAAGAGGGGACGAAATGAGTTTGCCTTGAGCAAGCAGGCTTAGCAGTTTTTCATTATTCTGTTCAATGGAGGTTTGGCTGTCCCTTGTCTGTGAGCGGTAGCGTGGGAAACGCCATTCATGGGCGCCTTTGAACTGGATATTCCGGTCGGCCAAGTGAATGGAGCGGAGCAGGGGGACAAGGTCTCCCGCGACTTCGCCCCGAGGTGTGCCCAGTAAAATGCATTCCCCTCCGGGTGCAATGGCGCTGATGGAAGACTCGACAACCCCCGGCAATCCAGTGGCGTCGACATAGGCATGCACACCGCGACCCTTGGTCAGGTTTTCGAGTTCCCCTTGGACGTCGGTTTTGCCATCGAGGACCGTTTCAACACCGCAATTTTGCAGGATGGCGAGTCGTGCCGGACTCACATCAATACCGACTACATTACATCCTGAAAGAGCGAAGAGTTGAGCCGCAAGGTTACCGACAAGCCCAAGACCGCATACAGCTACCGTGTCTCCGATTTTCCTATCGGAAACCAGGACAGCGGTGATAGAGACGGCGGCCATGCGGGTAAAGACAGCCACTTTGGGATCGAGGCCCTGAGGAACTTTCTGGGCATAGTTTTTGGCAAGGGCAAACTTCTGGTGTGGTCCGTGCGTGAAGATGAGGTCACCGGGGACCACTGAATCAACGGCCTTTCCAACTTCCAGTACTTTACCGACACTTCCATACCCGGGTGTGTTGGGCAGGGGCGCCCAGGACTCCAGTCCGGCCCAGATGGAAAGTTCGGTGCCGGCGCTGACGATGCTGGCGCTGGTTTGAATCAGAATGTCTTCCGCGGTGGAGATTGTTGGTGTATCGGCTTCCGTACAAATGACGGTTTCCGTGTCTTGAAAAACGATCTTTTTGTTCATGGGAATTTCTTTTTAATTAACCACGGATTACACGGATAGACACGGATGGGAACGGAATGTTGGATTGATGGAATGTTGGAGTAATGGAATGGGAAAGAAAACACACAACTCCATGCTTTTCCTTTCTTGGCGTTCTTGGCGTGTTTCGCGAGAGTCAAATTATCCAGTTGTCAGTGGTTAGTGGATTTTTCCTAATTCTTCTAACCTCTGTGCTTTTTGTGCCTTTTGTGGCTATTTCCCTATCCGTGCTCATCCATGTAACCTGTCCTGCCGTAGCCCTTGGGCGAAGCGGGATCCGTGGTCTTTGGAAATGAGCCAGTTCATTTGGTCCCTGCCGAATCTACTTGATGCTCCATCTGTACGGACCATGATGCAATCGGTTACAATAAAACGGTATCCTTTCTCCCGATTCCGTTGGACGACGAGGCAAAAGGCAGCTTCAGGAAGAACACAATCAAAGGCTAGAGTGAAAATAACGGATACGAAAGTTCATATATGCGATGGAGGATTTCGGCCCTGGACATTTATCCGGGTCGAGACTGATGAACCCGGCTTGATTGGCTGGGGGGAATGTTCTGACTGGAGATTCCCGAGCGCGGTAAAGGCGGCTGTTGAGGAGTTCTCAAAAGTTCTGGTAGGAAAGAATCCGTTTGAAATCAATCGCATTACCAACGAGCTGATAGAGATGAGTATCCGTCATTTTGGCGGAATTTCCCACAAGGCAATAGCAGGGATCGACATTGCGCTGCATGATATCAAGGCGAAAGCGCTGGGGATTCCCGTGTATGAACTCTTGGGCGGAAAAGTGAGGGACCGGATTCCCTTATACTGGAGCCACTGCGGATTGGAGCGGATACTCAATGCCGACCGACTGGGTCTGAAGAAAATCAAATCCCTGGATGGCATAGCTGACCTGTGTGATGAGGTCAGGAATGCCGGGTTCCGCAACATAAAGACTAATTTGCTGCCCTTGGAGGAATTCGGGCAAATGGGTCAGGATGTATATGCCAAATTCTTTAATACCCATAATGGAGAGTGCACACCTGAGGTGGAGGAGGTCGCCCGGAAAGTAATTGGCACCTTCCGCGAAAACCTTGGCAAGGGAGTGGGAATAGCGTTGGACACCGCCTTCACCTTCAAGCTGGGCGGGGCGATTCGTTTGGCCCGGGTACTGGAACCCTACGAACTGCTCTGGATGGAAGTGGAATCCTGGGATCCCAAGGCGCTACGAACCATACGGGATTCTACGCGGACCCCTATTTGTACGGGGGAAAGCCTCTATGGACCGGAGCAATTCAGGGAATACCTGCAAGTGTATGCTCAAGACTACGTGATGCCGGACATCGGTTGGAATGGAATCACAATTGGGCGGAAAGTTGCTGAACTGGCACAGCTTCACGATGTATTATTTACTCCACACAACTGCACCGGACCCATTTGCACGCTGGCATCTGCCCATCTCTGTGCTGCAGTCAGAAACTTGTTCGGAATGGAATTCGACTATGATGATGCTCCCTGGCGGGACGAGATCATCACCCGACCCATAGCGGATATCTTCGAGGAGGGCGATCTGGTCCTTGGAGATCAACCCGGGCTTGGGGCAGACGTGATAGAGGAGAAATTATCATCCTATCCTCCTCAAGAAGGTTACGTTGGCGCCAAGTGAAATCATTATGAAAAAAATCCTCATAACAGGCGCGACCGGGGACGTGGGAAGGCCGCTTTGCCACAGCCTGAGTGAGTGCGGTTATGAGTTGATGACATGTGCAAGAAATCGGCCTGAAGATTGGCCTTATCCATTTGAATCTCTCGATATCACAGACATGGATGCCTTTACTGATTTGTTGAAAGGTGTATCCGTCCTGGTGCACCTCGCAGGTCAGCGCGAACCGGATGCGGGCTTCGAGGATTTGGTGGGTCCTAACATTCGCGGCTCTTACAACGCCTTCGAAGCGGCCTTTCGGTCGGGTGTCCAGCGGGTTCTATTTGCCAGTAGTGTAAATGTATCCAATGGTTCGATACAGGAACAACCCATTCCCGATGAGTTGGTTTGCCCATCTTCCCTGTATGGCGCTTCAAAGGCCTTTGGAGAAGCCCTGGCGCGCTATTACAGTGAACAACACGGGCTGTCCTGCATATCCTTCCGAATGGGATGGACGCTTCCTTTCAAGGAATCAAAAAAGCAGTTGTCCGATCCTCCCATGGACAGCTTATTTGCCCGGAAAGTATTTCTAAGCGCCGAGGATTTCGCTCAACTCGTGAAGCTGGCCATCGAAGCTCCTGAAGATTTGAAATTTGGAATTTTCAATGCCCTTTCGGACAACCGTCAGAAGCTTCTGGACATAGGGCAGGCCCAGTCAGTCCTTGGGTATAAGCCCGAGCATGACGCCTTTGCCATAAGTCTATTCCGGGAAGTGTAGTTCAGATAAGTCGGGTATTTTCGCAATGCCTCTGGTCGGAATAGCGATTTTCATGGATTCCCATGAGCCGGTCTCAAGGCGTTTAAGTAGGAGATCTGCTGCTTTCTCTCCCATTTCTTCAGCAGAGTAGGTTATGGGCATGGGCCATGTTTCCAAGGACGTCAATATCCGGATAACCTTTTCCTGTCGTAAATCCAGTCGTCCCCAGTCGAAACCCGTCAGGAGGGTTTGCTTGGGTATATTTATGTCCGCTTCCGTCAGTAGGGAAAAGAGCGCATCCATGCGGTATAAAGTGTTTATAAACAGGCCAGGTTTTTTTCCACTGAATACCCAATCGAATAGTTGGAGGGCATCGTTTTGGGAAACTTCATCCTCAGAACGCTGCCAGCAGGAGAATTCTACTCCGGCTTGCTGTGCAGCATCACGGAATCCGTGATACCGCTCGATCCATAGATCGGGACAGACGGAATTCCGAATGGGTTGGCTGAAGAGCAAGCGGTCACAACCATTCTCAATCAACCAATTGGCGCCTTCTTTCCCTCCTGCATGAATCTCTGGAACCACATTCGGAATACCGGGTAAATGCAATGGCCTGTCAACGATGACAATTGGCATGTGGTACCGGTTCAGTGTTTGAAATAAATACCGGTCTTGCTGTGCCTGACCGTCGGGACAAATAATCACTCCGGCAGCATCGAAGCGCTGCATGATGTCAAGGGCATGGATGACTTCTTCTCCCTGACCCTGACCGAATTCTTTGGCTACAACTTCAAATCCACCAGGAGAAAGGACCTTGGATGCATGACTGATCAGGTTTGGATAATGTGATGTTTGAAGATGTGGGACCAGTATTCCCACCAGGGGAGCCCGCCCGAGTGACAAGGTTTGAGCCGCCACGTTAACCTGATAACCCATTGACTTGGTCACTTTGCGAATGCGGTCCACCGTTTTCTCATTGAGTTTGACGGCTTCCGGACCCAGTGCCCTGGAAACCGTAGCCACACTTACCCCGGCTTCCTTGGCAATCTTTGCCATCGTCACTTTTTGAGACTTTCGAGTCATTTTTTGTCTTATAAAAAAGGATTTTTGAATTTTGATAGACAAAATTAAGGAGTCTTACCTTGTGCAAGAAATTTGCATAACGATAGGTATTTTTTATCAGAAAAGAGGTCAAACGTTGCATCCCCTCGATTCACATGTTTAATGATTATTCTCAATCAGCAAAATGATCCGTAAGCATGTTTTGTCAGTGTTGAAGTGGCGCCTCTTTGCCATGATGCTGCCCTTGTTTATGGGACCTCAGCAGGTTCATGGTGGCTTGAGCCATGGCCTGGACCGTGCTCCGCATAGCAGCTTCGCAGCGGCCTTGGGGTATACCTTGGAGCACCCCTACTTGCCCTTTCCCGATGAATCGCCCAGGGCGCAGGTGATCCAAGTGAACGGAGACGATCACCTCACCCTTCGTTTCCGCCGCTCTGCTACAGCCGGCGATGTGTCCCTGATAGTAGAATTCTCCATTGACCTCACCCGTTGGACCGCGGGCGTTCTTCTCAGCAGTTCGGAGGAAGGGAATGGGACGGTGGTGCAGACCTGGCGAAGCGCGGCCCCAATGGCGGGTAGGATGTTTGCGCGGGTGAGGGCGAAGACTGGATTTCCACATTTTGAATGGGAACCGGAGCCATTTGAATTTATGGCCGGATCGTCCCGGAAGTTCATAGACTACGAGAATGGCGATGACGACAATCCGGGAACGCGGGAGAGGCCATGGAAGCATCATCCCTGGGATCCGCAAGCAACTGGCAGTGCGGCATCTGCCTCGGGCATTCACACCTATGTATTCAAGCGCGGGGTAAAATATCGCGGGATGCTCACTGCCGATGAGTCCGGCGCAGCGGGCAATCCGATTCGGCTTACCTCAGATCCCACCTGGGGAAGCGGGGAGGCGGTGCTGGCGGGATCAATGCGGGTCGATGGTACCTGGACACCCTACTCGGAGAGCGACGGCATGCCCTTCCCGGAATCCTCCCGCGACAGGATCTGGGCAGTCGATCTCGACATCGATTTCATTCCTCGATTGGCCTGGCTCGTGGAGGGCGGCGCTATCACACCGATTCATGTTGCGCGGGAGCCGGATTGGGAAATCACCAATCCGGACTATCCCATGGAAGAATGGTGGATCTGGACGGACGAAAAATCCAGCGGCAGAATACGTTTAAGTTCCACCCGGGATACGCCTGGGACAGAAGGATTTTCGGTGGGGGAGAAGATCTGGATTTCGGACGGGGATGAGACGCCCACTGAGATCGAACAGAACCGAGCGCGGAGCACCATCGTCATCACGGAAATTTCAAGCAGCTATCTGACCGTTAATTGGGACGACAGCGACAATCTCGGCGGCATCAACGGCAAGATCATCACCAATGGAGTGGTCTATCGGAATGCCATCAGCCACCTTCAAAATCAGGAGAGGGTCCTTGTCGACAGTGTCAATCTGGTTGAACCCGATCCGGAGTTCTACAAGGACGCGACCGTTTGGACCGAGCAGCACAGTTATGCCGGATACGGGCACCCAACCACGGTCAAGAGTTACTCGCCGGCAAATCAATCCGTCTCTTTCTCCATCTGGGTCGATTGGATCGCAAACCAGGGCCGTTCCCCGACCACCCAATGCCGGTATTTCCTCGAGGACAAACCGCAGTTTCTCGATTCTCCCGGGGAGTTTTATTTCCACAAGGGCGTGGGCTCCCCCACCCTTTACCTGCGACTCCCGGGCGATCAGAACCCCAACCACAGGCAGATCGAGATCGCCCGTCACCCTGCCATGATCGACATCGCGGACAAGCGCCACATCGAGATCTCCGGCCTCTCCTTCCGGTTCGAGAACATCGAAAACTGGTTTGTCGAGAACTACGAGACTGCCGCCGTCCGCGTCTATGGGGACAGCTCCCGCATCAAGGTGTCGCATTGCGCGTTCGAGCACGTGATCAAGGCATTGCTCTACTACCCGTTACGTGACGGCGACGTGGGGGACTTCATCGAGTTGTCCGACAGCACGGTTCGGTTTACCCAACAGAATGCAGTCGCCTTGAGTCACGGTTGCGGGACCATGTGGGGATTCCGCCTCTTCCCGGAGAGCGAACCGCAGGGACACCTGAAACACGTCGCAATACTCCGAAACCACATTTATGACATCGGGATGCGTCCGGCCCTGGGCGAAGCCTGTCACGCCGTGGCGGTCCGAGGGGGGGAATTAGTCGAAATTGCCCACAATATTGTGGACAGGACCTACGGTTCGGGCATTCAGGCCGTGAACAGCCGGTTCACGAGCCCGACCAACAAGCTTCGCAACTGGGAGAGTCCGCTGAACCGGATACTGGTTCACCACAACAGGGTCACAAACACCCTGCTGCGGAGCAATGACTGGGGGGGGATCGCCTCTTGGGGCGTGGGTCCGTCCTATGTGTTCAGCAATATCTCCGGCAATGCGGTGGGCCACCGCGGATTCTCCTGGCTCGGCAATCCGAGCCCCTCGTTTGGAACGAGCAACTTCGGAGAGGTGTATGAGAACAACTTGGCACCCGCCTACTACTTTGACCACACTTACAAGTCGTTCGCCTTCAACAACATAGGATGGGGTACGAACAACGACGTGAACGACCGGTTCTACAGCTCGACGGGATTCATGGAAACGATTTCGATTCAGAATCACCTCTTTCACAACACCTTCTACAATTTCGCGGTTGGGCAATCGAGGACCTGGCGTGATTCCACGGGTTGCCGCTACCTGGCCAACGCTTTTCTCGACATCGGCTACGCCTACCTGTGGAGAGGGGTTGGCGCCGAGGATTTTCCAACCATCGGGTACGCGAACAACACCTTCCACGGTGACGTCGAGTATTTCGCCCTCGGAAACGGTTTGACCAAGTATCCGACCAAGGAGAACTGGCAGAATTCCCTCGATCCCGGGACCTCGACCGCAACGCTCACCTCTGAAACGGGAACAATACTTTCGGAGTCCAACGTCGTGGATGCGGCCGCCCACAATTTCCGCCCGGTCTCCGGTTCGCCGGGAATTGACGGTGGCGTGAAGGTGTTCGTGCCCTGGGGACTCTACAAGGTGGCGGGCGAGTGGCCTTTCTTCAAGAATCGGGCGAACCCCGCATCGATTTTCGATGAGCACCTCTATGCCAACACCGAATGGAGAAACACCCAGCAGTTTCTCCAGATTCGGCGGCACGACCTTACCGGCTTCAACGTCCAAGAGGAAGACTACCACCCGGGCCTGCTGGAGGATTGGGTGGACGGGGCGTTGAGCTTTAATGGAACCACCCAGTACGCCAGCATTTCCGACGCCTCCACCAAGTCCAGCTACTCGTGGACTACCGACTGGGGGAGCGGGACGATTGCCGGAAGCCAGCGGGTCACTCTAGATGCGGGAAGGGAAAATTTCCTTATTGAGATTGTCTTCAGAACGAGCGCCAACCAAACCGGCGGAACGTTAGTCTCGAAGGGAGATGATGAGGTGGGCTATCATCTGGTAATCGATGACGGCGGCAGAGCTCAATTGAGGTTGAACTTTGGATTGGGAGAACAATACTCCGCCACCACCCTCGCCACGGTCAATGACAACCAGTGGCATCACCTGATCGCCGAGGTGGACCGTGCCGGTGGGCAGGCACGGGTCTACATCGACGGCCTGCCAGCGCAGATTGATCAGGAGGGTTCCTTGGCCACCTCCGCTTCGTTGGATAATCAGCTCGATTTCACCGTGGGCAGGCTATCTGGAATGTCCGCTGTCGAGACCCAGACACTCATCGATTTTGAAGAGCTGGATTCTCTCGATAGCATCGGCGTAAACAATGCGAATGAAGCGACCCGATCTGTGGTCTCCGACACGCCTCGGGGCGGTGGCAGTTCCGCTTTGAGGGTCGACGTTCCCAATGCCAGCATGTGGTTCTCGATCTTTATTCCTGCCGGGCTCATGACGCCGGAAGCCTCTGATTCACTGGATCTGTCGGCGGACCATGAAATCAGCTTCCGGATCAAGAGCGATATCTCCAGCAGGGCGAATTTCCAGGTTCACGATACGGCGGGAAATGCCAGCGCTTTCACCTTTCAGCTAACCGGCAGGGGGGGTTGGACCAGGATAGCCGCCCCCAGGTCCGACTTTCACGTCCCGGCCTGGTCCAGCGGAGCGGCCGACTGGGCTTCGGTGGCGAGATTCGGAATCACTCCATTCGGCGAATCCTCTTACACCGATAAGTACGTCGTGGTGGATGAGATTTCCGTCGAGCGCCTCGTCACCCATGCTCCGCCGGGTGGCTTCGCAGGGCAGGCGGATAACAAAACCGGTTACTTCAAGGGAAGCATCGATTTCCTGCGACTGGCCAAGGGCACCCTGGAGGATGCCGAGACCACGATCGAAGAGCTTTATGAATGGCAATTCAACGGTCCCTTCCTGAAGGACTTCTTTGGCAACGAACCCACCGGTGACGGCCGGGATGTCGGGGCCCTGGAGAGTGAATGACTGGATGCTGGATGCTATTTCCTCTCGCCAAGCTCGCCAAGAACGCGAAGAGGAACCGTTGGCGCCAATTAGGAATGATCTGCCTTTAACGCCAACGGCGTTGAACTCCAGAGCCCAGCGTCGCGCAGCGCACGCTGGGCTACCGATCACCCATAGGATCGAACCCCAACGGGGTTCCACAAATAATTTCCAACATTGAGATTGATGAACGATATATTTGGGATTGATTCAATGTGGAACCCCTTAGGGGTTCGTTTTTTATTACCCATTCCTACCCAGTGTACACTTCGCGACACTGGGCTTTGGAGTGGAACTGCTTTGCAGTTCTTTCTTGTGCCTCAGTGCCTTTTCTTCGCGTCCTTGGCGAGCTTTGCGAGAGTCCATCCTGAGGTGCTGAGGTACCATTAAAATCCACGCATTTCAGGCAGGATTTCTAAAAATTGGGCGTTTGTCCTTTTGAGTTCCGCTTTGAGGAGACCATGCTGCTTCTCAACGATGTGGCGGTACTGTGGGAGCAGGGCAAGGTTGTTCAGTTCATGCGGATCGTTGTCGATGTGGTATAACTCGGGGATTTCATCTTCGATCCAGGATTGAATGAATTTGTAGCGATCCTTGATGACAAACCCATACCAGGGAACGCCATTGGGAACTTGGTCGATTGTGGGAATTGTGCGTGTATCCGGACGATAAGACCGTGCCGTAAATGTCAGGAACACCGGATGGTCCCAATGTCTTTCAGGCCGTTTCAAGAGGGGAGTGAGGTCACGTCCTTGAAACTCCCAGGGGGCTTCCATGCCAGCGAATTTGAAGAAGGTAGGAATAAGATCGATGCCACCGATGGGCGAGGTGCAGACTTGGCCCGAAGTGACGGTTCCCGGCATGGAAACGATGAAGGGAACGCGGATGTTTGCGGCATATGGGGCCAGCTTTTGCAGGAAACCGTGTTGTCCCCAGGCGTGTCCCTGGTCTGATGTATAAACAACAAGGGTATTTTCCAACTGCCCGGTCGATTTGAGGGTACGAATCAAATGACCCACATTCTCGTCGATGCTTATGACCGATTGGTGATACCGCCGCGTTCCATTGTAGAGGGTGTCTCCGGACTGCTGGTCAACTCCATAATTTCCAGGATAGCGGGGAACGCCGTGTTCATCCGGTTTGAAATCAGCACGTTGAGAAGCATATTCCGGTTTCCCCGGCCTGGGCGGATAGAGGTCTGCCGGTTGCGGAATTTCCACGCCTTCATAATCGTCCAGATGCCGGTCCGCCGGGATCCAGGGTCCATGAACCGCTGTATAGCAAAGCCAGAGATACCACGGTTGATCCGGATTGCGGTGGTTTCCCTTGATGAACTCTATGGCCCGCTCGGTATAATTGTCCGTGGCATAGGCGTCGACAGGGCCTATTTTCCGGCCATTTTCCAGGATGGTCTGGTGGACATAGTATTCCCGATAATTTCCTTCCCTGGGGACAGGCCGCATCCAGGCGTACTGGTAATCCCAGTCTCTTCCATAACCGGTGTCATCGGTGAGGTGCCACTTGCCAATGTGTCCGGTGGAGTATCCATTCTTCCGAAAGTACTTTGGCCAGAACTCAAGTTCCTCGGGATCATATTCAGCGCCTGGATACGGTCCTGACATCCGCAGACTGGGGATGTCATGCTGTTGCAGACCCGTAAGCATGGTAGCCCGGGCTGGCATGCACCAGGTGCCCATATAGGCGTGTTCAAAGCGGATTCCGGAATCCCCAAGACGATCTATGTTCGGGGTATGTGACCACTCGTAGGATTCCGGATAGCTGCTGATGGTTCGTGAGCTTTGGTCGTCGGTAAATATGAAGAGAATATTGGGTCGTTCATCGGCGCTGCCGTGCGTGGCAAGGTTGAGGCACAAAGGCACAGAGGCACAAAGGCACAAAGGGGTCAGGGATCGGATTGCCAATAAAAGGTATGGTTTTTTCATGAGGAATTGAATAGAGTTTCTGAGGTACCGAGGTACCTAGAAGGGAGAATTAGGAATTGAGAAGGTCTTCGAGGCAACGCTTAGTGATGATCTGGAGATCGTCCTGAAAATGTAAAGATGAAAACGACGATCAGATTCCCTGCTAAGTGTGCCCATCGTCTGGCTCTCTTTTGGCTTATCTTGGTCTCTCTTTTTCATGCGGCTGGATTACTGGCATCCGATAAACGATCGAATGTTCTGTTCATTCTGGTCGATGATCTAGGATGGAGGGACTTGGGCTGTTATGGGAGCACGCTCTATGAGACCCCGAATATCGATCACCTGGCCACCCAGGGAATGAGTTTTACTGCCGCCTACGCGGCGTCCATGTGCAGTCCAAGCAGGGCCAGCATCATGACGGGCAAGTACCCGGCCCGGTTGGGTATTACAACCTGGATCGGAGACAAGCAGCCGGATAATTTCAATAAGAACACGAAACACTTACCGCCTCGCTACGTCGACCGCTTGCCCTTGGAGGAAGTGACGATTGCCGAGACTCTGCGTGAGCATGGTTATGCCACTCAGCTTGCCGGGAAGTGGCACTTGGGACCGGAGGGATTCTTTCCTGAGGATCAGGGGTTCGATAGTAACAGGGGAGGAGTCAACTGGTCGGCCCCCAATGGCGGGAAGCGATACTTCTCACCCTATGGAAACCCGCGTCTCGAAGATGGACCTGACGGAGAGCATCTTCCGGACCGGCTCGCCCGGGAGACGATCGCATTCATGAAGGAACAGAGCGAAGCGAGGCGACCCTTCTTCGCCTATCTTCCATTTTACTCGGTTCACGTTCCTCTCATGGCTCCGGACGACCTGATTGAGAAGTACCAACGGATGGATCTGCCAGAAGACCAATACCGAGGGAACGTCGTAAGAAAGGATTACCTGGCGGTGCAGAACAATCCGGTCGTGGCCGCCATGGTGGAGGCTATGGATCGGGCGGTCGGAAAGGTGCTCGCCAGTTTGACCGAGCTGGGATTGAGCGACGATACGATCGTCATCTTCACCTCCGACAACGGAGGAACCAATCACACATCCAATGCACCCTTACGGGCGGGCAAATGCCATCTCTACGAAGGAGGTATTCGGGTTCCGTTGATCGTGCGCCGGCCTGGGAGGATTGAGGCCGGAAGCATCTGTTCGGAAATGATCTCCTGCACAGACTTCTATCCCACGATTCTCGACCTGCTGGACCTTCCCCTCGTTCCGGACCAGCACCTGGACGGCATTAGTATTGCTCCGCTTCTCTATGGAGCCGACTCCCTGTCGCGAAAGACTCTTTACTGGCACTTCCCTCATTATATGCGCGACGAACCCAGTTCCGCGATCCGATCAGGTGACTGGAAACTCATAGAGTTTTTCGAGGACGATCGATTGGAGCTATACAATCTCAAGGAAGACATTGGCGAACACATTAACCTGTCTGCAAAACACCCGGATCGAGTGGAAAACCTACATGGGCTAATGAAAATGTGGAGGGAGGAGGTCGGTGCGGCGATACTGACGGAGAATCCGAATTACAACCCGACAAAGTCGGGAAGAAATAATTAGCCTGTCCCTTATTCTATTTCTTGAAGATGCCGAGACCACGATAGAAGAGCTTAACGAGTGGCAATTCAACGGTCCTTTCCTGAAGGACTTCTTTGGCAATGAACCCAACGGTGCCGGCCGGGATGTCGGGGCCTTGGAAAGTGAATGATTGGTTGCTGGATTCTCGATGCTGGATGCTGGGTTCATTTATTTGGGATTTTGGGGATTATTTGTGGAACCCCCGTTGGGGTTCAATCATATGGGTGATCGGTAACCCAGCGTGCGCTACGCGACGCTGGGCTTTGGAGTTTAACGCCTTTGGCGTAAAAGCCAGATGATGGGGGCTGGGGACTAGTAGAGTTTCTGAGATACTGAGGTACCATTAAAATCCACGCATTTCCGGCAGGGATTCTAAAAATGGGGCATTTGTCCTTTTGAGTTCCGCTTTCAGGAGACCATGTTGCTTTTTAACGATGTGTCGGTATTGTGGGAGCAGGGCCAGGTTGTTCAGCTCCCGTGATCGGGGGATGGTAAGTTTGGCCAGTTTTCGCTATAGTCTACCTAATATTAACTGTTGCCTTGAAAACTGGAAATAACTGCCTTTCCACTTGGTAGAAATACCCTAGATCGATCTAGTACCCCTTATTCGGCCCAAAATTATTACCTATACGTCGATTAGATTCAAAATTTTACCGGCCCATCTTTTGCTGATGGGTGGTTTGCTGCTGCAGTCGATATTCCTGCTTGGGCAGCCTGAAGATTATCCGGAATGGCTGGAGCAGGTGCCTGGGCAACCTACCGAACCTGATCCGGACGACGATGGCGTTCCAACCTTTTTGGAATATGCGCTCGGTGCGGAACCTGGCGCTGCAGTGGATCCCTTTGAATCAGGGTCATCACCCGTATTCCGGCGAGAAAATGAAATCACAATGGTCTTGCTTCCGTTTCCCGGAAAACGAGACATGATTTACCTGCTCGAAGGGAAATCCAGCCTCAAGGACGTTGAATGGACTACGCTTGCCAGAAAACTGGGCAATGCTCCCTGGCAGTCTGTAACGGACGGATTTGAAATAGAGGAAACGTCCGACGAGGTAACGCTTTCCTTCGAAGACTGGCCGGACGCAACCTTTCTGCGGCTTCGCGTGGAGGCCGGAGAAAACACCCTGCAAAGGAAAGCCCTGGCAGCACGATTTCTGAAACAAGCCACTTTTGGGCCGACAATGGGGCAGATTGCAGCCTTGGCGGATGACGACCTGGATTTTGAAGGCTGGATCGACGGACAGCTTGCCCTGCCAGCCAGTTCACACCTGGACCATTATTACTCCATGGGGGTTGACAACCCCACCGAACCCAGACGATTCAACAATGATCCCAGAGGGAATTCAACTACGCTCAAAGTAACCGTCTGGTACGAAATAGCTCTTCTGGAAGAAGACCAATTGAGACAGCGCATGGCCTGGGCTTTGTCGCAAATCTTTGTGATGGGTGAAGCCGGGAGCCTGCAAAATTTTTACCCGGTCCAATGGGTCAATTGGTACGACATACTGGTTAACAATGCGTTTGGAAATTACAAAGAACTTCTACGGGACGTGACCTATAGCCCGAAAATGGGTGATTATCTGACATACCTGAACAACAGGAAAGCCAACGGTAACCAGCTACCGGATGAGAACTACGCAAGGGAGGTCATGCAACTGTTCACTGTGGGGCTATGGCATCTTAATAACGATGGAACATTGAAGATCGATGAACAGGGCCAACCGATTCCCACCTATACGAATTACCACATAACTGAATTAGCCAAAGTATTTACCGGTTTGACACTCCGCCCAAATGTGCCGGGAAAACACCACATATTCCCGAACGGGTACAAAAATAACCGCGTCGACCCTATGACCGAGCAGTATTTTCAGCACGACACCTCGCGCAAAGAGATGCTCGACGGGACCATGATTCCTTCCCGTGGAAATGTCTATGTAGACATCGGGAAAGCCCTGGATGTATTGTTCAATCATCCCAATACACCTCCCTTTGTTTCCTATCGCCTTATTCAGCGATTCACTTCCTCCAACCCCAGTCCGGAATATGTTGAACGTGTGGCCAATGTATTTATCGACAATGGTGAAGGTGAACGAGGAGATCTGGCTGCCATTTGCAAAGCCATTTTGTTAGATCCCGAGGCAAGAGATGCTGGCTACGCGGTTGAGAATGGTCGAGGAAAATTGCGGGAGCCACTCCTGAAATTCACGCAACTTTGCCGGGCTTTCCATTTACGGCACAACTCTGGGAATCGGCATTTCTACATTGAGTCCATGGCAGATGAATTCGGCATGTCGCCATACCAATACCCGGATGTTTTCAATTTTTACCTACCGGATTTTACGCCTTTCGGCAAGGTCCAGGATGCGGGTCTGGTGGCACCCGAATTTCAAATTCTGAACGATTCTACCGGACTAAAGACCTTCACCGTCTTCCATCGGCTTATCAACAACGGCCTGGTTGGCGGCGTGGCGAAAGGATTTTACCCACGCCCCAAACTCGATTATTCCGAGGTGTTGCCACTTGCGGACGATATCCCTGCTTTAATTGATTATCTCGACTTGCTGCTTACCCACCAAACATTGAGGGATGATACCAAGGAGTTAATCGCGGATGCGGTTGAGGCCATTCCAAGCTCTTTTCCGGATTCTCGAGTAAAAAGAGCGATAGTCCTCATCAGTATCTTTCCTGAATTCGCCATTTTAGAATGAGGTTCCGACAATGAAAAACGATAGAAGATTATCCAGAAGACAGTTCATTGGTGAAACCAGCTGCGCCGCGGTTGGATCAACGGCTTTATTCGCAAGCCTGTTAAATTTAAGAATGGCCAGCACCGCGGCAGCAGCAGACTTGGACCCTGAGGACGATTACAAGGCGCTGGTATGTCTCTTTTTGCAAGGAGGCAACGACTCCTTCAATATGCTGGTACCGAACCATAAGGATGCCTATGGCGATTACGCCCAGACCAGAGACAACCTGGCGTTGCCTCAGGAAAACCTACTACCCATCGCCTCAGAAGGTCAGCCATTTTCGGAATTTGGAATCCATCCCAACATGCCACGACTTCAGGAACTGTATAATAATCAGGACCTGGCATTTATAGCAAACGTCGGAACCCTCATTCGACCAATCGAGGATAGGAATGAATATAACAAAAACGGCGGTTTAAGACCCAGCGGCCTTTTCTCACATTCCGACCAGCAAATTCATTGGCAAACCTCGATGCCGCAGATCAAAGGTGCCTCACCCGGCGGCTGGGGAGGAAGAACGGCAGATTTACTGCAGTCCATGAATGAAAACGCGCAGGTCTCCATGAACATTTCTTTGAGTGGAATAAATGTTTTTCAGGTTGGGAACGAGGTGTTTTCTTATATCAGTGGTGTGGAAGGAGGCACAGAGATGGTGGCCTACACGGATCTGTTTGAAAAAGCTGCCGTTGATAGCGCGTTGGAACTCGATTACAAAAACCTGTTTACCAGTACATTCGCGCAAAATACGCGCAGGTTCATCGATTCAAGTATCCTCTTCAACAATGCCATCGAGGATAAAGACATTTCGGCTCAACCCGATGTAAGATCCGGACTGACAGACCGGATGAAAATGGTCGCACGCACGATCGCCGCGCATGAAGGCCTCAATCACAAACGACAAACGTTCTTTGTGAGATCAGATGGATGGGATCACCACAACGAGGTTCTCAATGCGCAGACAGTCATGCTGAGTGATATCGATGTTGCGATTAAATACTTCAAAGAAGCCATGGATGAAATCGGAATGTCGGACAAAGTAGTGCTTTTTACTGCTTCGGACTTCGGAAGAACTCTGACCTCCAATGGCCGGGGCTCAGATCACGCCTGGGGAGGAAACCAGTTTGTTCTGGGCGGTCCGGTGAACGGTGGCAGAATTTTTGGTCAATACCCGCCGCTGGCTTTGAACAACAGTCTGATGCTCAACCGGGGAAGAATCATTCCGACAACCTCAGTCGATGAATACGGTTCGGAATTGGCCCGTTGGCTTGGAGTCTCGGGCGGCGAGATGGATACCGTATTCCCCAATATACAGAATTTCTACGACCCGGCTCTGATCACTCATCCCCTGGGATTTCTATCCTAGCCCGCATGTCTCGCAAATCTTCTACTGCACTCCGGAATCTCGGCACTGGTGCGGACTTCGATTGATTCGCGATTGGCAACAACCAGGAAGCGTGGCTCCGCGACGGCATCAGAAAGCTGCGGGATTCGGGCTACAATTGCGCCTGGAGCGGGCCCTACAGCACGGAGCGGAATTTCAAGGGTTATGTAGACCTGGAGTTGGCTCGCCGGGTTTACCTGGAGGAGAAGATTCCTCACGCACTTCACATTCCCCTGATCAAGCATCCGGTGGAACGTCCGGCGGGGGTAAAACGCCCTGATGTATTCAGTGCCGAATACAAAGCGTATGTGAAGATTATTTGGAGAGACTAGATGCTGGATGAGGAGATTGACTCTCGCAAAGCACGCGAAGAGCGCAAAGAAATGGGGAGAGAATGAGGAGTAGAGTTTCTGAGATGCTGAGAGGAAGAAGGAGAAATTGAATTGAACACAAAAAAAACACAGGTTGGCGCCGCTATCGTCGGGTGCGGAAACGTTTCGACAAGCTATGCCGAGAATATGTTGAAATATCCGGAGGTGAAGCTTCTGGGATTTTCCGACCTGGATATTAACCGCGCACAAGAGTGTGTCCGAAAGTATGGCGGCAAGGTGTATGACACCCTGGATGAGATTCTTGACGATCCCGATGTTGGAATGGTTGTTAATCTGACGATCCATAGCGCCCATGCGGAAGTGATCCGAAAATGCCTCGAGGCGGGAAAGCACGTGCATACGGAAAAGCCCATTTCAATGACCAGTGAAGAGGCATGGGGCCTGGTCGAGTTGGCGGAGGAGAAGGGGCTTCGTTTCAGTAGTTCTCCTATCACTTACATGGGTGAAGCCCAGGATGCGGCATGGAGCCTCATTGAAAGCGGGAAGCTGGGCACCGTCAGGCTTGCCTACGCAGAGGTCAACCATGGATTTATTGAGGCATGGCATCCCAATCCACAGCCGTTCTATGATTTAGGTGTACTTTGGGATGTGGGCGTTTATCCACTGACTTTGATGACCGCATTCTTTGGCCCGGTAAAACGCGTATTGGGTTACAGCAAGATCCTCAAGAAGGATCACGCGGCCATGAACGGTGAATCCTTTTCCATAACTACACCCGACTATTACATGGGAATCCTTGAGATGGCCAACGGGGTGACGTGTCGCTTGTCCGCAAACTTCTACGCCAAATTGTCTTATCAGGGCGGATCCCTGGAGTTTCACGGGGACAAAGGGCGGCTCAAGTTGGGAGATTTCCAGAATTTCCACGCGCCGGTCGAATTTGGAGAATACGGAGAGCCCTACCGGAAGGTGACCCACACTGGCGTGGGGGCTGAAAAGCATACGGAATTTTCCCGAGGCGTTCAAGATATGGCGGCGGCAATAATCGAGAGACGGCCAAACCGATCGAGCCCCACCCAGGCGGCGCATGTGATCGATGTTGTTGTCGCAATGTTGGAGTCGATGCAGACAGGAGGATTTGTTGATGTGGAATCGGATTTCGTAGCGCCACTCCCGATGAAATACCCTGTCTGCGTGCCACGCACAGGCAGGGAATACAGCGTGGAAGGTGAGAAGTAGGATTTTAACCACAGAGCACGGAGAATTAGGAACGTTTTGATGAAATTGAAGATAGATAAATGTAGTGAAAATCCAGTGGTTGCTCCCGGGGGATTACCCTGGCGGATGGTGGCAACAATGAACCCCGCTGTCTTCTATGAAGACGGTATATTTACCATGTTTGAACGGGCCGCCGGTAGTCTGCATCCATTCCAGTGTTTCCTCGGTATGCTGGAAAGTGAGGATGGCATTCACTGGGAGCACAAATTCGATGATCCTGTTATCACCGGGGAAATGGTGGGCTTCAAGTATGGCAGCGTCCAGGATCCGCGAATCGTGAAAATCGACCGGGATTACCTGATGACTTTCGCCTTCCGGCCGTATTCATACGATACGAACACCACCGGTGTGGGTGTGCCGAATTCATTCCAGCATGAATATCCCGGTTTCAGCGGCAAAACCAAGGACAACCAGAGCCGCTCCGGGATCCTCCGCTCCAAGGATATGGTTAACTGGGAATTTGTCGGTTGGGTAACCCAAGGGGAGATCGATGACAGAAACAACATCCTGTTCCCGGAAAAAATGAATGGGCAATACGCTTTGCTGCGTCGTCCCAGCGGGTTTGTCGATACCAAGGTCAAATTCATGGAAAGTCCCGGCATCAGGATCAGTTACTCTGACGACCTGAAGACATGGTCCGAACCGGAGACGGTTATCCTTCCCGCTTATGATTGGGAAGGAAACCGAATTGGGGGATCAACCCCACCCATCAGAACAAAATACGGCTGGTTGACCACGTATCACGGTGTGGAAGATGAAGACCTGGAACTCAACAGAGTATGCTACCGCATGAGCGCCATGATGTTGAATATGGATGATCCGACAATAGTGATCGCCCGATGTGCAGTTCCACTCATGGAACCGGAACATTACTATGAAAAGGTCGGGCACTATATCCCGAATGTTATTTTTCCAACAGCAGCCGTGGAGGTCGGCGAGTTGCTCTATATCTACTATGGTTGCTGCGATACGGCAATCGGCTTGGCCACTGTAGCCATGGACTCCCTGGTTGAACACGTAATGGAAAACAGGTTATGAAGTAAGGGAGGAAGGGGTCAGGCATTGATTTTCGATTCTGCTGAAAAACCCCCCTCATGATTGGGGTCTTTGAGCACGGAGTTCGGTAAGAGGTGGAGGGGGCGCACAGCGGATCAGATGCAATTCCCCTCTATCGAGCAATTCCCAGTGGACTTGCTCGCCTTTGTGCATGCCCAGGGCCGCAGCCAGGGGAACGGGAATATGGACATACAAGCGCTCCTTCTGTCCTTTGGATCGAACCGCTTGCAATTTCATTGGATAATTTGCTTGCCTTTTCATTAACTAGTTTTTAAGCTAGCCGTAGATCCTTTTGTTGTCAACTTATCCTTACCTCAACCATGAGTCTGCCTAAAGCTAAGGTCCAAAGCAGTTTTTTTGATGTGTCGGTGTTAATGGAGGATTTCTTCGATCCATCCAACCGTTATCGGCTCTTTCGCGAGAAGATTTTGCCCGTCCTGCAGGCCAAGCGCGAGCAACTGTGCGCGTTGTATTGTCAGGATAATGGGCGCCCTGCGGTGGAGCCGGTGCTGGTGTTGGGGGTGAGCCTTTTGCAATTCATCGAAAAGTTGCCGGACAGAAAAGCCTTGGAGCATGTAGATATGCATCTGGGCTGGAAGTATGCTTTGGACCTGGAGGTTGATGAAAAGGGGTTTCATCCCACCACCCTGGTGAAGTTCCGCCAACGCTTGGTTGATGGGGGGATGCAGAGGGTTGGATTTGATGCCATTCTCGATGCCTTGGGGGCGGAGGGGCTGGTACGCAAGGGTGGCCGACAACGGCTCGACTCCACCCATGTTTTTGGATGCGTGGCCAAGATGAGCTATCTGGAATGTATGCGCGAAACCCTTCGCCTTTTCATCGAGCAGGTAGGCCTTTGGGGATTAGCCGAGTCGTTGGACAATTACCGGCAGTATCGCGAGCGATACTGTGAAAGTGAGTTGCCCTGGCACCGGCTGAGCAAAGAGAAGGTGGCCAAGCAAGCCGAGAGGACCGGCCGCGATGTCCTGGTCGTGCTCGAATGGCTGGGCCGACAACCGTCCAAGATCCGCCATCACGCCAAAGTGCTGTTGTTGAAGCGGGTTTTTGAGGAGCAGTATGAGGTGTGCGGTGAAAAGCTCACGGTGCGCAAGCGCCAGAAAAGCGGCACGGTACGAAACCCCCATGATGCGGAGGCGCAATGGAGTACGAAGGACTCGGCAAAAACCAAAACCTGGATCGGTTACAAGGCTCAAGTGGCCGAGAGCGTGCCGGACTGTGATAAGCCCAAGAAAAAGGGAGAACCGACCGAGCAATTTTTGCTGGAGGTCACCACCACTGAAGCCATTACGAGTGATTTTGAGGGCATGCAACGGGTGCTAAAAGCACAGGCGCAGCATCATGATAATGTTCCTTGCGAACTCTACGTTGATGCTGGTTACGTCAGCGATGACACCCTGGCCGAGGCCAAGCAACAAGAACGCGAACTGGTGGGACCGGCGCGCCCTCCGGGCAATGCGAACAAAACCATCTTCGATGCCACCGAGTTTGATGTCGATGTGGCTAAGCGCCGGGCCATCTGCCCAGCGGGTCATACCAGCAGACAATGCAGTTTGATCAATGACAGTCACCAGGACAGAGTTTATCTGCGCTTCGAATGGGGCAGCTTATGCGACACCTGTTGCCTGCAAAAGCAATGTACCAAGCGCCAAGACGGCCGGCGGCATTTGAGCGTGGGCCTGCACCACGATCTGCTTCAGCAACGCCGCCGGGAGATGAAAACGGATGCCTTCAAGCTCAAGATGCATCGACGCGCCGCGATCGAGGGCAGCATCAGTGAGTTGACCCGACAGGGGGCTCGCCGCACCCGCTACCGAGGGTTGGCCAAGACCGCCTTGGCCAATTATCTGCAGGGTGCAGCGGTTAACATCAACCGTTGGCTCCGGCTTGTGCAGTGGCAGTGCCGAGAACCGATAAAAGCGGCCTAGAGCCGGCTTTTTGGACTTCCGAAGGTCCTTTTGGGATGGCAGAGTGGCTCAAAAGCGGCGGGATTGCCTTGCTGCGCCCTTCTGTTAAAAAAATGGCCCGATCCAACGGCAAGGGCCGATGGAAATTGGCTGCCGTCATGCAATCTAACTGCCATCAGAATAAGGGGGTTTATCAGCGGAATCGATTTTCAACATGGGGACATGTCAAAAATCAACGTCAGACCCCGAGGCATGCACGGTTACAAGAAATGAGTAGAAGCATGGAACTGATAATCGTTGTCCTACTGGCGGGTATTACCACATTGGCCGCCGCAAGCGAACGTCCGAACTTTCTTTTTATCCTGGTGGATGACCTTGGCTGGGCTGACATAGGTGTGAATGGAAGCACGTTCTATGAAACGCCGAGCATCGATGGGCTGGCCAGTACGGGTATGCGCTTTACCGATGGATATGTCGCATCTCCCATGTGCAGCCCGACCCGCGCCAGCATCATGACCGGCAAACACCCCGCCAGGTTACATATGACGAACTGGATTGGGGCTCCCCAACCGGAGGAATATAAATGGAATACAATCCTCCGGAGTGCGCCCTACAATGAAGCGCTTCCGTTGGAAGAAGTCACTCTGGCGGAAAGCTTGCAGGCGGCCGGTTATGAGACGGTTATCTTTGGCAAATGGCACCTGGGAAAGAATGAGGTCTACTGGCCGGAAAATCAAGGCTTCGAAACCAATGTCGGAGCCTGTGCCTGGGGCGCCCCAATTGGGGGTAAAATGTATTTTTCTCCTTATGGCAATCCGCGCCTTGAGGATGGACCTGACGGGGAACACCTTCCGGACCGGCTGGCAAAGGAAACCATCAAATTTCTAAAACAGGATCACGACCGGCCTTTTTTCGCCTACCTCTCCTTTTACTCCGTTCACAGCCCGTGGATCGCCCGGCAGGATTTGAAGGAAAAGTACTTCAAAAAGGATAAGCCTGCCGACGAATGGCGCCAGGAGCGCTGGATCAAGTTTAAGAAAACGCAAAACAATTCGGTTTTCGCGGCGATGATCGAATCCATGGATCTGGCTGTAGGCGATGTTCTCGCAGTTTTGAAAAGCACGGGCCTGGATAAGAACACCGTTGTCTTTTTTCTCTCGGACAATGGAGGGGCCAGCGAAGTAACCTCGAACGCGCCTCTACGTGCTGGCAAGTGCTTTCTGTTCGAAGGGGGAATCCGCGTTCCGCTCATAGTGAGTTGGCCGGGCCGTGTGGAAGCTGGAAGCGTGTCGCACGTTCCCGTCACGAGTACGGATTTCTATCCCACCATCATCGAATTGGCAGGCGTTCCCCTGATGCCAGAGCAACACTTGGATGGCATCAGCTTTGCCGGACTGCTCCACGGTGAAACATCGCTGGGAAGGGAGGACTTGTTCTGGCATTACCCCCATTATGAAGGAGGATGGGAGCCCAGCTCAGCAATCCGGTCGGGCGATTGGAAATTGATCGAATATTTCGAACAAAATCGCGTCGAGCTGTACGATTTGAAAGATGACATTGGTGAATATCATAATTTGGCTGAGAGCCGTCCCGAAAAGACAACATCACTGCTCAAAAGACTCCATGCCTGGAGGGAGGAAGTTAATGCTGCTGAGCCGACCTCGAATCCAAACTTCAATCCATTCCAGACGCAGAATTATCGAATTGGATACGTGTCCAAATTCAGTGATGTAAATGAAAATAATTGAAATCCCACTTATTTACTTTTTTTTCCTATTGTTGACCATATCCGTTTTGCCAGGACAAACTCCATCGGATTTCGACGGAGACGGATTATCGGACGCCGTTGACGTTGATGACGATAATGACCTGGTACCCGATACGGTTGAAATCCTTTGGGAAATGAATCCAATGGATCCTACCGACGCCATTCTGGACCTCGATGGTGATGGGCTTAGCGCACAACTGGAATATGCCACTGGAGGAGATCCCGGTGTGCGAGACGAAGTGATTCAAATTGATTCTAATTTAATGGAGCTGAAAGTCCGGGAACTCATAAGCCCAGAAACCGCACGAGTGTTTTTGGGATGGAGCGAGAATTTGATGGATTGGCACCGTGCTGTGTTGTCGGATGCCGTCTATTATTCCGACGGCCTGCTCAGGTCCAGCAAATTGGATTTGGATTCCCCAATCGGAAGGGTGCGGGAGTGGACCTATCGGTTGACAAGTGGTTCAGCCCGTTTTTTCCGGGTCGAAGTCGACCCAGAACCGCGCGGCAGTGAATATGCAGCGGTATTTCGCAAGCTTCATAAAGGCGTAAACCTGGATGTATCCCGTCCCAGCAGCGGGGCGTGGTTCAAGATTCAATACCATGCCTCTCAAATGCGGGCCATAGCTGAAGCGGGTTTCGAATCGGTGCGAATATTCATGCCTTTTTACGCCAATGTCAGTGAAACCGAACAACAGATAATCGATGCCTTGTACAACGATCTGGCCATCGTGGTCTGTATGTGGGGATTGAGGTCCTGGGCTGGAAATGTTGCGCTGGGCGAGCAACAAATCGCACAGAAATGGGGAGACCTGGCCAGACGCTGGAAAGAATATCCCAGTGATTTTGTCATGGAAATCCTCAACGAACCCAGGGGAATCGGGTTTACAAATACCTCCAGCCATGCCAACGCGATGCGGATCTATAATGCGGCTGCTCAGGCAATACGGGATGAAGACCCTGACCGTCCCATCCTGATTGGTGTGCCCGGTTATAATGATTCCGAGTTTTTAGATCCCTACGTCACCGAAGACCACCTCACCTATACCCTTGAAGGAGGCAAGGGATTTTACGACGATCCCAATGCCGGTGTCGCGATTCATTTTTATGCTCCCAGGCACGAAGACGGTCTTAATTTTGCCATGTGGACGCGGTCTCTCGGAAGTAATGAATCGAGATGGAAAAATCCCATTACAAAACAAATCACGCATGCGGTGGAGTGGAGAAAGAGTATTGGTGTCGACATTCCCATCATCACTACCGAATGGGGGTGTTGGGTATTTCCGACCCGCGACAGAAGTGGTGAAGTGGAAAAATGGCTGGATCATCATTTCGACCTCTTCAATACCCACGACATCGGGAGTATGTGGTATACGGGAATTATGCACAACCAGAGGTCATTCGGCATATTTAATTCCGAGCTGGGGTGGCACTCCATTGTAACGCCCAGGCTGACCGGCCGGGAGGTGCCAACTGTATGGCCCAATATCGATCAAATGATTAATGGCGAATTTTTCTCCCATGACGGATGGCAGTTGACCACGGATGATATTACCAGTACGTATCTCTCTGGGGTTGCCTTCAGCGGTAGAAACATGTTGAAGTTATCCGTCCCACAACTCGAGGGTGGCGGTCAACTTTACTTGCAAACGCTTGTTGGCAACTCGGAGGCGCCTGGCAGAACATTGTTCCACCTTCTCCAGGGACAAGCTTACAGGATAAGCTTCATTGCCAGAAGCTCTGATGGACGGAGCAATATTGAACAAGGCACAATAAAGGTACTGCTTAAGGATGTGAACAGTGGGAAAGTGTTCTACGATAGTTCTGAGATTATCATAGAAACAACTAAAACAACATTCGACTTATTCTACACGCACACTACAGCGGATGCGATGGATGTCAGGCTGGAGTTCGACGTCGGATTACAACCCCAAGTCCTTTATCTGGACAAAGTTGAATTCATCAGGCATGGCCCGCCAAGGTACTCGGTCACTGTCGACACGGATAGTGAATAGAAAGAAGGTTAATAAAGGAACACTGGATGTACACATTAGGAGCAGAAATCGTCCCCTACCACGACTACTCCTTGGACGAGTCCCTGCGGGAACTCGCGGATATGGGCTTCACCCACGTCAATCTGTGGACCTCGGCGCCACCCCTGGCGCACCACGTCAATCCCGGCGATGACATAGATGCCATTAAGGAGACATTGGAGAAATACGGCATCACCCCGACAGGGCTGACCATGTACGGCAAGACCCAGGAGGAGATGCGCCAGCGCATTCTCATGGCCGCTGAGCTCGAGATCCCCTATGTCATCTTCGACTGCGAGGCGCACTACCCCAATTTCGTCTCGCATTTCCTGCCGCCTCTCCTGGAAACCTGCGAAGAGACGGGTGTAAAAATCGCCGTCGAGAACCACCTGACCGTGCCCTTCACGGCCGACTTCGAGAGCGGTGGGCACGAGGAAGATCGCTGGGACGAAGGGGTCGACACGCTAGCGCAGATCAAGCGGCTCGTCACCGACATCGACTCACCTTATCTCGGCGTCTGCGTAGCTCCGCCTCATCTATGGGTGGAGCAGGAGACCATCGGCGACGTCGTGCGCTTCCTGATGGAACGCAAGAAGCTCTTTTACTACTACGTGTGGGACATAGACCCCGCTTACCAGCGCGGAAAGGACGGCCTCGACTTCGGCCCAGGTGAGCTGCAGATTCCTCGTCCCGATGGTGTCCTCGACTGGCGAGTGTTGCTCCACGACCTTGCAACCATTGGCTACGAGGGCGTCGCCAGCCTGAAGTGCCACGGCACCGCCGGTTGGGCGCTCGGCCATGTCTCCTCCCAGATGCGCGCTTCGACAGAGTACGTCCGGAGCTGTATGCCAAAGGCATAGCGGGAAGAAGGGGTCCTGATGACCTGAGGGTATCACGATAAGACAAGAAGGCAAGAAATGAAATATCCGAATTTATTCAGACCGTTCCGGATCCGCGATGTTGAGCTTCGTAACCGTTTCGTCTTTCAGCCCCACTTTACCGCTCTGGGAACGCTGGATGGGATGCCCTCGGATGGCCATGTTGCCTATCACGAGGAGCGCGCGCGCGGTGGCGTCGCTTTAATCATCTTCGAGAGCCAAGCCATCCATCCTACGGGTAAGATGTCCCGCAGATTTATCAACGCCTGGGACCCTGCCGCTATACCATTGCTGCGAAACATTACGGAAGCCGTTCATGCTCACGGTACGAAAATCTTCAGCCAACTCACGCACGGCGGCCATACTTCGCTGGAAAAGCCTCCGCATATTCTGTGGGCGCCGACACAGATGCCTGAACCGTCGAGTCATTTCAGTACCAAGGCAATGGACGAGGACGACATCGACACCGTGATCGATGGGTTTGCCACCAGCGCTGGCAACGCCCTGGAGGCCGGCTTTGACGGAATCGAAATCAAAGTTGCGCACGACGGACTGCTCCGCTCATTCGCTTCGCCCTTTTTCAATCATCGTGTCGATCGTTATGGCGGCTCCTTCCAAAACCGCATGCGACTATCGCTCGAGGTTCTGGAAGCCATCAGAAAGGCAACCGGTGATAATTGTCCGGTGGGAGTTCGTATCTGCCTGAACGAATTCACCACCTTTGGCTACGGGCTTGAGTACGGGATGAAAATGGTGGAATGCCTGGAGAAAAGCGGACTTGTCGACTACATGAATTCCGATGCGGGTTCTTTCTCGAGTTACTGGATGGAAATCCCTCCGGCTGCCGTGGCCCCCGAGGACTTTCAGAAACTCAATGCGGCGCTAAAACGCGGCACCCGGCTTCCCGTCATCGCATTCGGTCGCGTTACACCGCCCCAACGCGCGGAGGATATGGTGCGGACGGGAGTGGCCGACCTGATCGGCCATGCCCGCCAGTTGATTGCCGATCCCGAGACTCCCAACAAGCTTGAAGTGAACCTCCCCCGATTTTGTGGACACGAACAGCGCAGTCTGAGAGAGATCATTAGACATGCCAAGAACCCACAGAACCTATGATGAGGAGTTCAAACGTCGAGCCGTTGAACTCTATTTGCACAGTAACAACAGCCTCAAGCAGGTGGCCCGTGAACTGGGGATTTCCGATGGGAGCCTCAGGAAGTGGCGCAAGGATCTCTTCGGGGACCCCTCCGACCAGCAGGGACTTTCCCGCCCCTTGAACGATCCCGAAGAGATGGCCCGCGAGATCCGTCGGCTAAACCGGGAAAACGCTTACCTGCGTCGCCAGCGAGAGATCTTAAAAAAAGCCGCGAGCATACTGGCCGAGGACCCGCAGCTGGGTATGCGCTGATCGATCAAATGCGGGCAATCTATAGAGTGGTTGAACTTTGTCAGGCGCTGGCTGTGAGCAGGAGTGGTTATTACCGATGGCGCAGGGGTAAGGCGGGAGCGCGCCGCCGCCAAAATCGGCTCCTCCTGAGCGAAATCAAACGGATCCATGCCGACCGGCACACCCGCTGTTACGGTAGTCCTCGCATGAGCGTGGAGCTCAACCAGCGGGGTTTTCGCTGCTCGGTTAACCGGGTGGCCCGGCTGATGAAGCAAAATGCTCTAAAAGCCTGTAGGGGTAGCCCCTTCCGGCCCAAGACGACCCGGCAGGATCCCCGCAGCCTCCCAGCGCCCAACCGTCTGGCCGAGGCTCCGGACCCGACCGGGCCCGGCCAAATCATGGTCAGCGACATCACCTACATCCCCACTCGGCAAGGCTGGTTGTATCTAGCGGTCGTGATGGACCTCTTCGGCCGCGTAATTCAGGGCTACAAGGTGGCCGAGAGCCTGGCCTCCGGTCTGGTCGTTTCAGCCCTTCACCAGACCAGGAATCGAGTGGGAGGTTTTCACAAAGCCCTCTTTCATTCAGATCGTGGCTGCCAGTATACCAGTCACCAAGTGCGGCAGCAATTGAACGACTTTGGTTGGATTCAGAGCATGAGCGCGCTAGGATACTGTTACGACAACGCCGCTTGCGAGAGCTTCTTTGCCTCCCTCAAAAGCGAATGCTTTCCCCAAAACGGCGTGTTCGAATCCAAGCAGCAGGCCCGCCTGGCCATCTTCGATTACCTCGAGACTTTTTATAACAAACGTCGAAGGCACAGCACCCTGGGATACCTTTCACCAGAAGCATTTCTTCAAAAACACTTCCAAAATCAAAACCATAACCTAACATGAACATACGCTACGCTGTTCGTGTCCACAAAATCGGGGGAAGACCAAAGCGGGGCGCACGGATCTCGTGCGCCTCTGTGTGGCTTGCAATGATGCCTGCATTTACCAGGTCGGTCAGGAGAAAGCGATTCGGTGCATCCACAATCCGGGCGCAGGAC
Source organism: Opitutales bacterium (assembly GCA_965218995.1). Lineage (GTDB taxonomy): Bacteria > Verrucomicrobiota > Verrucomicrobiia > Opitutales > UBA2995 > JAABVD01. The sequence goes on along the minus strand of CBDCML010000001.1, from coordinate 299,688 downwards.
GTGAACGCGAGGTCAACGAACGCCTTGTGGCGCCTGCCGAGGCTGCGCGGCGCGTTGTTGTCGTGGGCGGTGGTCCGGCCGGGTTAAAGGTTGCGGAAATTGCGGCGAAACGCGGCCACAAGGTTACCCTATTGGAGCGCGAGGGCGTGTTGGGGGGCCAGGTTCGCCTCGCGGCAAAGCAACCCGAGCACGAAATCATTGGCGAGGTGACACGCTATCTTGAGGCGGCTGTGGCCGATCGGGGAGTCGATCTCCAGCTTGGTGTGACCGCGACTCCGGCGTCGCTCCGGAAGCTTGCCGCTGATGTGATCGTGATTGCAACAGGTTCGGAACCGAACCTTCCGAACCAGCAACGAGACGATGCGAAGCACGCCCGCGAGCTCGGGAGACAAGTGCTGCCGTCCATCCCGGGTCTGGATCAAGACTTTGTCGTGTCTTCCGACCAAATCCTTTCGGGAGAAGTGGAACCGAGCGGGAATGTGCTCGTGGTCGATGACAACGGCCATTGGGAGGCGGCCGGAACGGCGGAGTACCTCAGTGAGCACAACTGCCGTGTTCAGGTCATCGCTTCCCATTCCTTAATCGGTGAGGACATCGAGGCCGGCACTCGGACGCTTTTCTACCGTCGAGCGGCCATCAAGGGTATCCAACTCCGTCCCAGCACGGCGCTTCTCGAAGTTGGCAACCATCGCGTCAAAGTCGCCGCGGTTTTCAGCCCCAGCGACCCAACCGGTTGGAATAAATACCTGCTTGTGCCGGGCGACGAAGAATGGATCGAAGGGATCGATTGGGTCGTTCCGGTAATTGGTCGACGATCGAGGGAAGACCTTTACCTGCAACTCAAGGAATCTTCCGGGTTCGATGGGGTGCAAATCGAACGGGTCGGCGATTGTGTTGTGCCGCGATTGATCCAAAGTGTTATATCAGAAGCGTTTACCTTGGCACAGACTCTGTGAGATGGCACTTGTTGCAGGTCGGGATCGAAGAGCATTGGATTCGGGCCCGTCCAACTATTGCAAATCTTGACACCGGCAGGGTCTGACAGAACATATGCAATCGGTAGCATAAATAATCCATCAAACTCCAAAAAATTGAAAGACAAAGCAGTATTAATCGCAGTAATCTGGATACTCGTTATGGCAAGGGTTCAGGCGGCAAAGGACTGGCCGGTGATAGGCCAGGGGATAAATCTCGATTTTTCCACCACCGAGGTAAATAAAATCAGCTACGATCCCGCATATTACGACGTTTTCAAGGCGGCCGGATTCGATAGCGTCCGGTTTTTCGTCAAGCAGGGCGTTGATCCCCTGCATTACCGGGAAGCCATTGACGGCGCCATCAATAGAGGGCTGCCCGTGGTGATTACCGGATTCACGGGAAGGGTCCATGGAAAAGAGTCCTTTGTCCAATATTGGAGAAACTTTGCCGAACTCTACCAATTGTATCCGAAAGAGTTGGTGTTCGAGATTATGAACGAACCGCAAATGGCGGGACACCCAAACGAACCCAAGTACGATGTTGAACTTATGGACTGGCTCGGTGATGCCATTGTGGCCATTCGAGCAACCAATCCGACGCGAGTGATCGCCGTGGGCGGCCCAAGCCATAACCATGCCGACATGCTGGTTAAGTACGTCACTCCCGAGTATTTGAATTATCGCCTTACGGATGGCACTGGGTTTGAGGACGACGAGAATATCTGGGGAATTTTTCATTGCTACAATCCGCAGGGCTGGTCGCATAGCCATAAATCGAAACCGGTGATCGAAGTTAATCCCGATTGGAAAGGAGAAATCCTCGATAAACTGGATCTGGGCCACCAGTGGGCTCAGACGCATGGCAAGAAAGTGCTGCTGAGCGAATGGGGAACCCGTTTGCACAACCCTCGTGAAGACATTTTGGAAGTATTGGGTTTCATGAAGGAAGAGGCTGCGAAAAGAGATATCGACTGGATGTACTACTGTGGCGTCTTCAACAATGCCTGGTCCTTTGCCCTCTATAATTCGGAGTGGGGCTTCGAGAAGACGGCCGATTTGGTGGAAGTCCTCACCGGAGAAGCGCCGAAACTGATGACGCTACCGACGAATCAGATCAATAATTCCGCCTTCATGATGGATACCGAGCATTGGTACTCCAATGGACATGTGACCCTCGGTACGGCTGACGGGCAAGGGGTCGACGGCTCGACCGCGCTTCGCTGCATGGTGATGTTCGTTTGGCCGCAGGAGCCATTGATCTACCAGGAAACCAAGCCCACTTGGAGGTTCTATTCCGAAGGATTTTACATGCTCCAGCTTCGCCAGGGAAACACTTATAGCATTTCTTTCTATGCCAAGACGACTTATAAAACCAAGCTGCGCGTGCAGCTGGGAGAGGCCGATAAGGATCTCGCCCTATGGACGTCTGAGCCTGTGGAGATCGATTCAGATCTCAAAAAATTTGAACTTAGCTACGTGCACAATACAGAGTCTGTTGAGAACGCCCGCTTCTCTATTATTTTCAGAGACCGCCATAGCGAGGTCATTTTGGATGATATAAAATTGATAGGCGCCCGTCCCTAACGACTGATAGGAATTTGCTTTTTAGCGGCGCAGCCGCCGAGGTGGGAGTTTAGCCGAGGGATCGTTTCTGTCGCTGACGGTCGTCCGCGGGCCTGCGTGCGTGGGCGAGTGCCCTTTAGACACGGGTGCGACTGCGCTGGTGCCGGCTGGGCGCGCTTGCTTGGTCACGCCGCTGGGAGGGCGAAAGATTGAAGTACCTAATCGCTTACGTACCCCCCTGAAAAGCCTTGCTGGAACGCCAGTTTCGATTATCATTAATCAACCCAACCACTAATAACGAAGGAGTGTATTGTGAATCTATTTTCGCTAGCGGGAAAAGTTGCCCTCGTCACCGGCGCCAGTCGCGGCATTGGTCGCGGAGTGGCCGCGGGCATGGCTGAGGCCGGAGCCACAGTTATTTGCGCCGCCCGCACCCGCAGCCAACTCGACGAAGCCGTCGCTGCCATTGAGGCCGGCGGCGGCAAGGCCCGCGCGGTCGAGTTGGACATGGCCGACTTAGAGGGCATGGATGCGGCCTTGGAGCAATGCGGTCCCATAGACATCTTGTTCAATAATGCCGGCATGAACATCCGCCAGCCCATCGTCGAGGTCTCGGAGGAAAACTACGACCAGATCATGGCCGTCAACCTCAAGGGCCTGTACTTCCTCAGCCAGAAGGTCGGCCGCCAAATGATCGAGCGCGGCCAAGGCGGCAAGATCATCAACATCGGCTCGGTGACCACGGGCTACGCCCTTGCCAAAGTATCGGTGTACACCGCGACCAAGGGGGCCGTCGGCCAACTCACCAAGAGCCAAGCCATTGAGTTCGGGTCGCACAACATCCAGGTCAACGCCATCTGCCCGGGCTTTATAATCACCTCGCTCAGTGAGAAACTGTGGGCCGACGACACCATGCGTGCTTGGGGCGAGGGGCGGGTTGTGCTCAACCGCTTGGGGACGCCCCAAGACTTGGTCGGCACAGCCGTCTTTCTCGCCGCGCCAGCTTCGGATTACGTCACCGGGCAGTGCATTTACGTCGATGGCGGCTTCATGGCTGGCGACGAGTGGCCCTTGCCGCCGGTGGCTGGTAGCAAGTAGTTTTTGCTATTGATGGCTATTTCTACTCTAATGAGGAGTTGGCTCGCATGCCTGAAGTCTATGAACCTAATGCCGATTTACGCGGCCGCGCTCACGTCAAAAGCATGGACGAGTACCGGGAAGAGTACGCGCGCTCACTGATAGGAATTTGCTTTTTAGCGGCGCAGCCGCCAAGGTGGGGGTTTAGCGAGCAATTTCGCCTTGTCAGGACCCAGCATCGGAATTCGTTCTTCTCGACACTGTTCCTCGACGTCTTCTAAGACCCGATCTAACATTATAGTGCCTCCGTATTTTCTATGTTTTGCGGATCTGCAATGCTATAATCAAATAGCAGTTCGGTTGTTCCGTGATGGTCTTCAAGCGCATAATGTTCTAAGAGCGTTTTAGGACCTTGATTCAAGGCGAAAATGCCATAGTCTTTTCCATTGGGTGATCGGGTAATAGAGTGAATGTGATCCAGATAATCCCCGCGAGTTCCGCTTCCACCGCGCCTACGTCCACCACCGACACCGCCTTCGTTGTTGAATTCGATCCAAACGGCGGGATTGAATACGCGATAGTAGATGGGATCATCCGTGGTCGTGCCACCAATTCAGACGAAATAGGTGTCATCAAGTCCTGTGTCGATATCTGCCATCCAGATGTCGGCAAACTCGGTTTCGAGATTATAGACGTAAGTTTTGATGAGGTTCCGAAGGTGCGCTTTCTGGACCTCTTTCATTTTCGAGGCTTTTAAACCGACCCCCACAAAATCGGAGTAATCGTAATTCAGAAACGGATCTGAAGATCTGCCAGGACCGACTTGGAGTCTACGACGACCCGTTTGAATTGCTTTCTCTTTTTGCGTGGCATTGAGACTATTCATTAAGGCGAAAGCTTTGCCTCTTTCATCCGCAAGCACCTCAATGCCGTTGATGGTTGCCGGTTCGGATCCAATGAAGGCGGGGACAATAGAGACTTCATCGCCGTGTACCAGAAAGTTGAGTGCCAAATGATGTCCATCCAACTGGATACCCCACGATCCATCTGTCTTTGGGTTACCAAACAGAGCAATATGGTAATGATTCGGGTCCCAAAAGCCGGGTCTGATTTTGCTGAGATGCGTTTCAACTTCTTTGGTAATCAGAGAGACTTTGGTATAGCCGTCATCACTCAAAAATGCGTCCAGAACTTCATAAAAAAGTGTCAATTGTTCAGCGGACAATCTGCCAAAACGGATGCCGCCGCGATCGCCGCCCATACTTGGCGGAGCATTCGTCCACGAATAAGATTCTTTGTGTCCGAGTGGGTAAGATGCTGCGTCAAGGAGTTCACTGCTTAGCGATGCGCGGAAACTTTTCATAATAGTCGCTAAAGCCACGATTGACGGTTTTGTAGAGATTTCAGCAGTCCCTTCTGTTTTTTCTGCTTCGACGGTAGGGGTCTCAAGATTATTGAGTGAGAGTGCGACTACAATTGATGCGCTCAGCACAATGAATATGAGTAGAATTTTGTGTAACATGAAGATCCTTTGAAATTTTGGTATACCGTTTTGGTATTTTATACGATAGTAGAGGTATTGGATTTAAGGGACGCTCCGAATCGCATCAGGAACGTCCCTCAATTTGAAACAGCGATAAATTTTGCGTATTTCCTTTTTTCATTTCTCTGTTATTCAAGTGAAAGTTCTACCTCGATCTGCTCTCCGTTTCGCAGGAGTTTTATGGGTAAAGTCTTGGCTTGAGGGGCATCCTGTAGCACGTAGCGGATAATACCACTTTCCGTCAGTCGGTCAGTCCGGTCGCCTTAAATGATAGGAATTTGCTTTTTAGCGGCGCAGCCGCCAAGGTGGGGGTTTAAGGGGGAGGAGTAAAAATTAGAGCCATTGATGGGAAGATTTGATGTTTTTTGCATTTTTGGTGACCGGCCTTTGCCAATGGAAGTGTACTCTTGTCCTAATATTGTCCGAAAAGTCAATCATTCCGGAACCCCTTTGTTTTATTTGAACGAATGCGTACACCGATAATCGAAGCTTTCGTCGTGAAAGCCTTTTTTATCGGTTTAATCAGTCCAGAAGACGGTTTCCGTATCGTGAGCCCAAGGATCAGGGTCTTCCATGACGAGGAGAAGTCCGTTGTCCAGTTGCGCTGTCGCAAGGTGTAATATTCTTGACGAAAACGGGATTTCACGGAAGATTTGCAATCGATTCCATGAGTAAACTCTACCTCTCCTTACCTTGAAGAAAAACGCAGTTTTAATCCCAATAATTTCGCTATTCAGCCTGGCCTTGAGTCAGGCGTCCGAGCACTGGCCGGAAATAGGCCAGGGGGTTAATCTCGATTTTTCCACGACCGAGGTGAATAAGATCGGCTACGATCCTGCCTATTACGACGTATTCAGGGCGGCCGGATTTGATAGCGTTCGGTTTTTCGTCAAACAGGGTATTGAACCTATTCATTACCGGGAAGCGATTGATGGAGCCATTAACCGGGGACTGACCGTGGTGATTGCCGGCTTCACAGGCAGGGTCTTTGGAAAAGAGTCCTTTGTCGAATATTGGAGAGAGTTTGGTGAACTCTACCAGATGTATCGGAAAGAGTTGGTGTTCGAGATCATGAACGAACCCTTGATGGCGGGACACCCAAACGAACCGAAGTACGATGTCGAAGTAATGGAGTGGCTCGGTGATGCCATTGTGGCCATTCGGGCAACGAATCCGACCCGGGTAATCGCCGTGGGAGGCCCGAACTTTAACCACCCTGACATGCTGGTTAAGTATGCCACTCCTGAGTATCTAAATTACCGCCTCCCTGATGGCACTGGATTTAAGGAGGACGAAAATATCTGGGGAATTTTTCACAACTACAAGCCACCCGGATTTTCACACAGCAATGTAGCAAGATCGCTGAACGAGTTATTTCCCGATTGGAAGGAGCAAGTCCTCCATGAACTGGAATTGGCGGATCAGTGGGCCCGCACCCACAACAAGAAAGTCCTTTTGAGCGAATGGGGAAGCCGTTTGGTTAATCCTCGGGAGGATGTGTTGGAACTGGTAAATTTTGTGACCAAGGAGTGTGCCAAAAGAGACATCGATTGGATCTACTACTGCGGTGTATTCAACAATGCATGGCCATACGGCCTCTACGACTCGGAGTGGGGGCTTGAAAAAACGGCGGATGTAGTCGAAGTCCTGACCGGACAAAAACCGGAGTTGATGACACTCCCGACCAATCAGATCAACAATTCCGCTTTCATGATGGATACTTTTCATTGGTACTCCAACGCCCAGGTTACCCTGGGAACGGCTGATGGTCAGGGGGTCGACGGTTCAAGGGCACTGCGGTGTATGGTGATGTTCACCAATCCCAAAGAGCCGGTCATCTATCAGGAAACCAAGCCCACTTGGAGGTTCTATTCCGAAGGATTTTACATGATCCAGCTTCGCCAGGGAAACACCTACGATATTTCCTTTTATGCCAAGTGTAACACTGGAAATACCCAATTGCAGGTGCAGTTAGGGCATGGTGGAGGTGATCCTGTTTTGTGGACGTCTGAATCGGTCGCAATTGATAGCGATCTCAAAAAATTTGAACTTAGCTACGTGCACGATACAGAGTCTGTCGAGAACGGTCGATTCTCGATTATTTTCGGCGATCGCCACAGTGAGGTCATTCTTGATGATATTAAATTGGTAGGCGCCCGCCCAAAGTCGTAGAGCCATGTTTTCTTCCTCGATGTATTTACGCAGCGCGCCAACAAATTTCTTTTGCAAGAGGAAATTCCAGATTATTGGACATTCTCTGAAGCGGTTTATTTTCCTTGGCCTTGTTGCCGGACCTCTTTCGCTCGCCGGCAGCGCCGACTCATTGCCGGCCAGGATCCCTCAGTTCATCGAACAGCACTGCGCTGGTTGTCATGACGATTTGGAGATGAAGGGAGATCTGGACCTGTGGTCCCTCGCGGAACAGCCGATCACTCCCGATACGCTCCAAACATGGATCAAGGCTCACGACCGCGCCCAGGCCGGCGAGATGCCTCCCAAGGAAAAGCGGCGCCCCGGAGAATCGCATCTCAGCGAGTTCCTGGAACTTGTTTCGGGTGAAATCATCGACACCGAGCAAGAGATGCAGGCGGATATCGGACGATCGGTCAAACGACGCCTAAACCGCTACGAATACGAGAACTCGGTGCGTGGCTTACTCTCTCTTCCTTATTTGAAGATCAAGGATTCGCTGCCCGAGGATCGGGTGGCGTACGGCTACAATAAATCAGGAGAGGCGCTTGACGTTTCGCACGTCCAATTGGCTCGGTATCTACGCACGGCCGAGAGTGCGTTGCGGGAAGCTGTGATTACCCAAGTGGAAGAGCCGGAACCACTTCGACGGCGCTACTACTCCTGGGATCAGCTCAAGTTTACCAGAGGCAACGGACCGCCAATCCGAAAGACGTATCCGGTATTGGGATACGAGTTGCGCAATGATCTCAATATTAAACGGACCGACAAACAAGGTAAATGGATCCGTCCGCTTCCGGGGGATCATTCGGACCCCGCTCGCAAGGACGAGGAGGCCGTAATCAAGGTCATGAGCACCTACGAGCATGTGGAGATTCAGTTCGACGAATTTCGCGCGCCGGTTTCCGGACGCTATCGGCTCAAGTTCGCAGGATACACGGTTTGGATGGACCCCGATTTTTCGGAGGTCACCCAAGGAAGGCGGACTGAACCGATCACCATCTACTCTGACCTTCCGCCCCGGACCTTGCGACGATTGGGGCACTTCGACTTTGGACCGGAACCCTCGGTGCAGGAGATTGAAGTCTGGCTGAAGGCCGGAGAAACGATTCGACCCGACGCGTCCCGACTGGTCCGGTCGCGGCCCCCCGATTTCAAAAACCCTCTTCTTGAAGAAGACGGAATGCCAGGTGTGGCTTTTCAGTGGATGGAAGTCGACGGACCCTTGTTTGAACGCTGGCCACCGCCCGGTCATAAACTGTTGTTTGGGGATTTAAAGACGGTTACCGACGGGACCAATGCAACTGACAGTTACAAGATAGAAGAGTATCCGAATTACAAGCGTTTGAGCTCTGCCGCGGAACCTAACGAACTGGATGTCCTCGATGGCATATACAATGCCCATAATAAGCCGCCAGCCAGAGCGCACGTCGTCGTCGAAAGCCGACACCCGTCCGAGGACGCGGACCGGTTGCTGAAGAACTTTCTCCGACACGCCTATCGCCGCCCGGTAAGCAATGCGGATCACGATCGTTTCCTAGGCTTGATTCTCAACGCACTAGCCAATGGGCACAGCTTCACTGATTCCATGATCGCCGGCTACACCGCGGTACTTGCGTCTCCAGGATACCTCTATCATCAAGCATACCAGGGATCTCTCGATGGGTACGCGCTGGCAGAACGCTTGTCCTATTTCCTGTGGAATTCGCCGCCGGATGAGGAGCTTCTCGAGCTCGCGGCCAATGGAAAAATTCTCAGATCCAGCACCATGAGCCGGCAGGTGGAGCGCATGCTCGACGACCCTGAATCCCGCCGATTCGTCGACGCATTTCTGGACTACTGGTTGGATCTGCGTCACATGGCCGATAGCAGCCCCGACTTGGAGCTCTATCCTGAATACCAGTTGGACGATGCGCTCGTGGAGTCCATGACGGAAGAAACGCAGCTCTATTTCCAGGAGCTCATCAAGGGCAACTTGGGCGTCCGTCATTTGGTAGACTCGGACTTCGTTGTCGTCAACGAACGCCTGGCCACCCTCTACGGCATTGAGGATGTTTTTGGGGCTCATTTCCGACCGGTTGAACTTTGCCAAGATAGCCCAAGAGGCGGTCTCATGACCCAGGCGAGTATTCTTAAAGTAACCGCCAATGGAACGACTTCTTCCCCGGTAACCCGGGGCGTTTGGATCATGGAGCGCATACTAGGCGATCATATTCCACCGCCGCCGGCCTCGGTTCAAGCGATCGAATCCGATATTCGCGGAGCCAAAACCATACGGGAGCAGTTGGCGCTGCATCGTTCCCAGGAGAGCTGCAATGTATGCCATGTCAAAATCGATCCTGCAGGGTTCGCCCTGGAGAATTTCGATGTCATGGGTGGTTGGCGCGATCGCTACCGGACGACGAGCCAAGGGGATGGAGAGCCGGTTCAAGGCATTGGGCATAACGGATACCAATTTCGCTACCGTATCGGTCTGCCCGTCGACGCCTCAGGGCAGCTCCCCGACGGAAGAACCTTTCAGGACATACGCGCCTTGAAGGAGCTCCTTTTAACCGACCATAGGCAATTGGCCAGCAACCTCGTGGAGCAATTCGTTATCTACGCCACAGGCGCGCCTATCCGTTTTTCCGATCGACCGAAAATCGACGCCATTTTGGAAACAAGCAGCCGCGAAAACTTTGGTTTGCGCACCCTCATCCACGAGCTTGTCAAAAGCGACCTGTTCCTCTACAAATAAATTTCGAACGCATGAAAAAGTCCCCCACCGCCCCCTTCGTTTCCACTCGGCAGGCCCTATCGCGCCGCAAATTTCTCCGCAATGCGGGCATTGGGCTTTCTTTACCTCTTCTAGATGCCATGCGACCCGCCTTTGCGAGCATCTCAAGTAATGCATCTGCAAGCCAACCAGTCGCGCCACGTCGCACACTTGCCATATGTAACAATCTTGGTCTGCTCTCGGACCACTTTTTCCCGAAAAAAACGGGATTCGGGTATCAGCTATCTCCCTACCTGGAAGTCCTCGAGCAACACCGAAACGATTTTACCGTATTCAGTGGAGTATCGCATCCCGATGTGGATGGAGGTCACCCGGCCGATAATTGCTTTCTCACCGCCGCGCCTCACCCAGCTAGCGGGGGATTCCGAAATACGATTTCGCTCGACCAGCTAATGGCCGAGCAGATTGGCCATCTAACCCGGTTTCCCTTTTTTACACTGGGAGTCAATGTAAGCACGGGAATTCGCAGCCTGTCCTGGACGGGAGTCAGGAGTCATGATTCCCTGTGAGCAATCGGCGTCGGATGTGTTTAAGAGCATGTTTTTTCAGGGCACCGCAGCAGAGACGGAGGAACAGGTGCGCAAGCTGGAGCTAGGTCAAAGCATTCTGGATACGGTAGGCGATCAAGCGAAGTCCCTTCAGCGAGATTTGGGAGGAGCGGATCAGCAGAGGCTTGAGCAATACTTTACCAGCGTTCGCGACCTGGAGAAAAGGATGGAGGCTTCCAAGGAGTGGGAGTATCGGTCCAAACCAAAGGTAGACGCGTCGGTCCCGCTCGATCCTAAAAGTCCCACCGACTATATGGAAAAAGTGCGGCTGATGTATGAGATTTCCAGGCTGGCATTCCAGACCGACTCGACGCGGGTCATCTCGCTCCTGCTCGACAGCGTGAATTCGCCTGCCATCGAAGTCGATGGGGAAACCGTCAGCGGACGGCTACCATAATCTTTCGCATCATGGAAAGTCCGAGGAAAAGCTGGGGCAGCTGGAGGTTATCGACAAATGGCATATGAAGCTTCTGGCGGACCTGCTCGAAGATCTGAAGGCCTTTGAGGAAGACGGAGAGCCGTTGTTGGATCGCACGATGATTCTCTACGGATCCAACCTGGGCAACGCCAATGCGCACACCACATTGAATCTGCCGACCCTATTCGCCGGAGGCGGCTTCAAGCACGGACAACACCTCGCATTCGATACCGAACGCAACTATCCGCTGCCCAACCTATTCGTATCCATGCTGCAAAGAATGGGTATCGAATCCGACAAGTTCGCTACCAGTAGCGGAACCATGCGCGGCCTGGAATTTGCAGGATAATTGACCGCAGATTTCCTCTCGCCAAGCTCGCCAAGAGCGCTAAGGGCGCCTGTGGAGAAGGAATTAAGAATTAGGAATTGACCACGGATTTCACGGATAGGCACGGATAAAGGCGCCGTTGGCGCCAATTAGGAATTAGGAATTAGGAATTAGGAATTAGGAATCAGGGGATCAAGATCACGATCAGGATCAAGATCACGATTTAGCATCCAGCCCCCAGCATCCAGCCCCCAGCATCCAGCATCCAGCATCCAGCCCCCAGCATCTGGCTTTTACGCCAACGGCGTTGAACTCCAGAGCCCAGCGTTGTGCAACGCACGCTGGGTTACCGATTCCCATACGATCGAACCCCGACGGGGTTCCACAATTCATTTCCAAAATTGATATTGATGTGCGATTTATTTGGTATCGGTTCGATGTGGAACCCCTTTTGGGTTCGTAATTTACCGTCCATTCCGATCCAGTGTGCGCTTCGCGACACTGGGCTTTGGAGTGGAACTGCTTTGCAGTTCATTCTATCCTTCAGCCTTTAGCCTTCCCTTAGCGTTCTTGGCGAGCTTTGCGAGAGATAATCCTAAAAATCCTTTTCATCCTTTTCATCCATGTTAATTTCCTCATCCGTGTAACCTGTCCTGCCGTAGCCCTTGGGCGAAGCGGGATCCGTGGTTAACCCTTGTGCCTTTGTGCCCCTGTGCCTTCGTGCCTTTTCTTATAATGCATCATAATCAGTCACGACGAGATTTTCTCCGCCTTGCCCTTACCTTACCTTTTGGCGCGTCCTTATTCGGTCTCAGGACTGCGGCGGCTCCCTATGAAGGTCAGGTCAGGATCACCGCGGTCAAGGCCATGCAACTCGACTTCTTGTTTGATGGTTGTCTAATCAAGATCGAAACCGACGCGGGCCTGGTAGGCTACGGTGAGGCCGGTGCAAGCGGTCCGATTGTACGCGGTTTTTTGAAACACATGACAGCAGGTCAATATCCCGGCTCCAGTAAATTGAAGGGTGGACCTGCGGGACTCATCGGATCGGATCCGCTGGCTATCGAGCATCTCTTCTACCGCATGACCTCCCTGCAGCATCCGTTTATGGGTCATTATGCAACGCTCAGTGGGATCGACACCGCGCTCTGGGATCTGGCAGGCAAAATTACCGGTCAACCCGTTTTTAAATTGCTCGGAGGCCCCTTTCGGGATGGATGTCTCATGTATTCCCACTGCGATTTCCTTAACGACATGCACGACCCGGGTTCTTGCCGGGAGTGGGTTCAGGAAATGAAGGAAAAACCTGAAGGTTTCGATTTCTTCAAGTTCAATATCGACCAAGCCTTCCCAGTTGGAAAACCCTTCCATCCTACCGTTAGCGGCGAGGAACTGAGAAAGTATAAACAAGGACTTTCAACCTTACGCGAGGCGGTGGGAGACGCGTTTGAACTCGGTGTTGCTTGTCATGGTGAGTTCGATACGCCGAGCAGCATCGCCATCTGCAAAGCCTCGGAACCGTTCGAGGTAAGTTTCGTAGAGGATGCCCTGGATGTTCGCTATTCCGAGGGATGGAAGATGCTTCGCCAGGAATCCCCGGTCCCCATTCTGACCGGAGAGAAACTGGAGCCGCTCCGGGAATTCAAACCCTTTCTGGACAATCTGGCCGTAGACATCATTCATCCGGATATTGCTTATGCAGGCGGCATAACCGGCGTTTCCAAGATTGCGGATTACGCGGCCATTACGCGGATCCCCGTGGCCTTGCACAACCGCGGCAGCCTGGTCAGGACCTATGCATCGGCACACCTGTCAATGGCTATGCAAAATTTCTACCGTTCCGAGAGCTCTCTCGGTCGACCGGGCCGAGTGATCGAGCAAATGTCCAACGATACCACACCGGCTGTGAGAAATGGAATCCTGCGCGTTCCTGACAAACCCGGCCTCGGCCTGGATCTCAATGAGGATTTTATGCGAAGTCGGTTAGCAGTGGGCGAGCCTTGGTGGGATTAGACTCGATGCTGGTTTCTAGCTTCTCGTTTCTGGATTCTGGTTTCTCGTATCGAGCATCCAGCATCCAAAACCCAACCTATTGGCGGTGGAACATCCATTCGTGCACTCGGTCGGGATCGTAATTGGGGTTGAGGGCAGGCATCTGTGCACCGACTTCGCCTCGCCATTGGCGAAGCTCGGTCAACAATTCCTGCGACTTTTCCGGCATGGAATTGACCAGGTTCACGGTCTCGCCGATATCGTTCTCGATATCATAGAGCTCCGCCCGCGTTCCGTCGAAATGTTCGATCAGCCGGAACTGCCCCTTGCGTATGACTCCGTGGGGCGATGCTCCTCCGTGATGGTAATGGGGATAATGCCAATAGAGGGCTTTCCGTCCCAGCGGCTCTTGATTCAGCAGTAGAGGGAGGATATTGACGCCATCGAGTTGCTGGTCCGCAGATCGCTCTTGTCCGGTCAATGCCTGAAAGGTGGGGAAGAAATCGATGCTGCTCACCGGCTCGCTGGATTCAATTCCTGCCGGGACATTCCCGGGCCACCGGATTATGAGTGGTACGCGGTAGGCGCCTTCATAGGCGGAACCTTTTCCGTCCCGCAACGGGGCATTGTTGGTCTTCTGCGGTATATCCGCATAGTGGTTGCCGCCGTTGTCGGAGGTAAAAATCAATAGCGTGTTTTCCGCCAGTTTCAGGTCGTCGAGCGATTGCATGATCCGGCCGACATTTTCGTCCAAACTGTGCATCATCCCGGCATTAACCGGATTGCGTTGGACCTGTTCCGGGGTAAGCTTTGCTTCGTACTTCCGGATGTGTTCTTCTTTGGCCTGGGTTGGACGATGGGGCGTATAATACGACAGGAAGATGAAAAACGGACGATCATGGGGCTTTTCCAGGCTGCCAATCACTTCATCGGTTAAGCGGTCGGTTAGGTAATCGCCTTCCTTCCCCTCCAGGTTCCTGACCGCAGGCCAGGGATAAAAATACGCCGCAGGCCAGCCACTCGCGCCTTCGGCCGCACTGTGGTCGAATCCCTGGGTGACGGGAAAGTGTTCCTCGCCGCCCAGGTGCCATTTCCCGAAATAGAAGGTCTCATATCTGGCCGGCTTCAACATCTCTGCAAGAGTGACTTCTTCTTGAGGCAGATGATACCGCGTCCAATTCGGCGGTGTCAGGGCGGCATGGGGAAACTCCAGACCGCTGAGGAAATCGGTCAGATGCAGCCGTGCCGGCGTCTTGCCCGTGAGCACAGCCGCGCGGGTGGGAGAGCAAACGGTCGCCGCGGCATAGGCGTCGGTGAAACGCATTCCCTGGGAAGCCAATCCGTCAATGTTCGGTGTTTCGTAGAAGGTGCTCCCGTAACAACTGAGATCCCGCCAACCGAGATCATCGGTGAGGATAAGCAGAATGTTGGGCCGCTCGGCCCACATCGACGCAGGAACCAGGGAACAGAATAGTCCGAGTCCAAGAAAGGTCGCGGCTCGATTGAGGTCGAATTGGAGCTTGGTGATGCCGGCTGTTCCGGCCAGTCGAGCGAAGAATCGTTTCATAACATCGGTATTTTTTGGCAAAAACCTTAACAACAGCCTCATCGCGGAACAACCCAACATTCAACATACCCTGGGATATAAGGCGGGAAAGACTCTAGCCCACATGTCTCACAAATCTTCTACTGCGCTCCGGAATCCCGGCACTGGTGCGGACTTCGTTGGATTCGCCTGCCCGTGCGCCGCACAGATGCAGGCGACTTTGCAGGGTGTCGACCCAGCTTCACCCGCTCACGACTCGCCGTTGCATAGCAACTTTGCGACGCACGGTCGGCTCGAAACCCGCACCAGCACTCGATCTCCGTTCGCTCGCGACGAATTTTGTGAGACATGCGGGCTGGACAAATACCACAGTTTGATCTGCACTTCATGCATGACTTCTAGTTCTTCTCTGTGTATCGTATTTTCTAGAGCCTTCCTTTTGGAGGCTACCTTAATGGCCGTATGCGTTCAATCTACCGTGTACGCCAACCATCACGAACGATCCGATAATACGCCGCCGGAGGGATTCCGGAGCTTGTTTGACGGTAAGGCCCTGGATGGCTGGAAGAAGATGCCGCGACTGCCGGTTCCTCGTTATCCCGGCGGACCCTTCCAATGGGGTCTGAAGGGAGAAGCGCTTGAAACAGCTAAAAAGAACGTCGGCAAGTGGACGGTAGTAGACGGCGCCATTGTCGGTGAGCAGGATCCAACCGGTAGCGGTGTAGGGGCCTACCTGGTGTCGGAAGAAGCCTTTGGTGATTTTGAGTTGATGATGGACATCAAACCGGATTGGTATACCGATACGGGCTTACTGGTGCGGACGGTCGCTGAGGGAAATCCCGGGCTGCAGGTCCTGGTCGATCATAGGCCGCAAGGGGGAATTGGCGGCTTTTACGGCAACGGAGTAGCCGGCATCCATGGCATGCCGTTCGCCATCGATGCGGAGTTGGATGAGGACAACAATCCCATACGCTTGATCTCCGCAGACCCTAATCCCAGTTCCGGTCGGGTTGAACTGAATGAGAAGACGCGTGGTATTCTCAGTTATGCGGCCGACGTGGAAGATTTTTTGAAGGTGTGGAAGGTTGGAGAGTTTAACACGGTTAAAGTACGTGTCGAGGGACGGATTCCCAAACTCACCACCTGGGTCAACGGCTTGAAAATCGCTGTACTGGATACGGCCAATATTGAATGGGAAAATTACGATACAGAAGCCTGTTGGGAAATGTTGGGACGCAAGGGACACATATCGTTGGAAGTTCACAACAATGGCAGCAATGACTGGTTAGGCAAGAGCCGCTGGTGGCCGGGGGCACAGGTGCGTTGGAAGAACATCCATATCAAGGAACTTTAAATTGCCCCAGTGTTCTTATGTTGATAGGTCCGCTTGAGAAAAAAATCTCAAGCTTTTCTCATGAAGCTCTCCCTACGGTGCATCCCAACGATCCTGTGCCTTATGACCTGGATATCGCTATCGGTCTGGGCAAAGGGATCCGAGGCGGTCCAATTGTTCGATGGAGAGACGCTTGAGGGTTGGAACGCTGTAGCGCGACTCTACGTCCCGCAAACAGAGGAATTTGAGAAAATTCCATCGGCAAAGCTGCGGGAAGCCGTGGTCGGGTTTCATAAACGAAGCTCCAATGCCGGCCTACGCGCAAAGGTAGAAAACACCGGTGTCTGGAAAGTCGTTGATGGCGCGATCACCGGTGGTCAGGTTCCGGGAACGGTCCTGGGCGGATACCTGATGTCGGATGAAAAATACGGTGACTTCGAACTGACCCTCGAAGCCTGGCCGGATTTTCCAATCGACACGGGAATTATGGTGAGAGCTCATGAATTGGGCACCGTGGGATTTCAGATTTTGCTCGATCACCGGCCCAATGGCGCTTTGGGAGGAATTTATGGTAATGGTCTTTGGAATTTCCGCGCCTATCCTTTTGTGATCAATGGCGATGAGCAACCCAACTTCAAGGTATCCAACCTTAGGAAGGGCCACCTGGATAGGCCGCAGTTCAAACCCGATTATGCCGCACCATTCGAAGATTTCCTGAAAGCGTGGAAACCCAATGACTGGAATACCATTCGAATTCGTTGTGTTGGGAAACTACCCGTTATCGAAACCTGGATAAACGGGGTGCGAATTGCTACCCTGGATACGGCCAAGTTGGCCGACCGGGTTGAAAATTACAACCCCGAGTTCGTATCCGAGCGGCTTGGCAGGAAAGGGCACATTGCATTCGAGGTCCACGATAGTCATGACAGCAGGGAGCGCTGGGCTACCGGCGCTGTGTGTCGCTGGCGTAACGTCCGTATCACTGAATTGTAGGGTTGGTTTTGTAAACTCTGTTGGACAATGCGTAAGGCTACGCCACCCCCATCCCGACCTCGACTCGCCGTTGCAAAGCAACTCTGCGACGCACGGTCCCCCAGAGGGAGAAGGAGTATAGCGGTCTTTACAATTCTGTTGCTAGGCGCTTTGCTCCATGCGCAGTCGGAACCTCCGAGCTTCAGCCGTGATATTCGTCCCATTCTTTCGGGAAAATGCTTCAAGTGTCACGGTCCGGATCGTGAAGCCCGGGAGGCTGATTTAAGGCTTGATCGGCGTGAGAGCGCCATCGATGCCGATGTGATTGTACCCGGCAATCCCGCTGAGAGCTGGATCCTGGATGTGGTATCGACCGATGATCCGGATCTAAGAATGCCAGCCAAAGGGGATCCGCTCAGTTCCGAGGAGATCGAATTGTTGAGAGCCTGGATCGAAAATGGCGCCGAATACGAAGCGCATTGGGCTTACCAAAAGCCGCAACTGTCTAAACGGCCCGAATTGCGCCATGGCTCCTGGCCCAGTAGTGAACTGGACTATTTTGTCCTGAACCGAATGGAAGAGGCTGGATTGGAACCCGAACCGATAGCGCAGCCGGCTGTTTTATTACGGCGCCTCTATCTCGATTTGATTGGCTTGCCACCCTCAGTGGAAGCATTGACCTCCTTCGAAGCCGATCCCTCGAAAAAGAACTTCGAAGCCCATGTGGACCACTTGCTTCAATCGGCCCGGTTTGGAGAGAAGTGGGCGGCCGGGTGGTTGGACCTGGCCCGTTACGCCGATTCCAACGGCTACCAGCATGACGACTTGCGCACCATGTGGCCCTATCGCGACTGGGTCATTGATGCCTTGAATGACGACATGCCCTTTGACCAGTTCAGCATCGAGCAACTGGCGGGTGACCTGCTTGCCGACCCCACGACCAGCCAGCTTGTGGCGACGGGGTTCAACCGCAATGTTCCCACCAATTTTTCCGGAGGCGCCAAAGTTCCCGAGGTTCGCGCCAATGTTCTGCATGATCGCGTAGCTACCACAGGCGCTGTCTGGCTGGGACTGACCCTGGAGTGCGCCCAGTGCCACGATCACAAGTTCGACGACATTTCGCAGAAGGAATACTACCAACTCTACGCTTTCTTCAACAAGGCCATTCCCGAATTCGTGCAGCAGGGCGAGGGCATGTTTCGAAAGCACTTTACCGGCCGTGATGTGATTGTCTATCCTTCCGAGACGGAAAAACAGCAAGCTCAAAATCTGGAGCGGGAGACCGTGCTGGAAGAGGAAATAATAGCTGACCTGGAGGAGCTTGCCGATGAGGTTAAGGCTGAGGCGGCTGGCCAAGAAGTTGTGCTGTTGGACTTTGAGGGGCCGGAACCTTTCAAGGGCCACAAGGCAACGCGGCCTGTCATCAATTCGGTGGTTGAGGATGTGCCAACCGGTGGAGGCGCAAATGCGGCCAGGACAGAAGCGGAACCAGTCCTTGAAACCAAAGGTTTTTTTGGATCAGCCTTCTCTATTCCAGCCACAGACCTGGCGGGTTCCACGGAAATCAAGTTCTGGATCAAGACTGACATAGCGAGCCAATTTAACTTGCAAATTCATAATGAACTGCGCAGGGCAAGTGTCTTCGAGTTTTCAACCACCGATCTGGAGCCGGGAACCTGGACACAGATCGTCGCTCCTTTGGCTGACTTCAAGAAACCAAGGTGGTCCATCGGCGCGGTTGACTGGACGAATGTTCAAATAATCCAGATCACAGCCTATGGCAACGGGCCTTACGATGGAAAATATATCATGCTGGACAACGTGCTTGGCGTGATGTCTTCAGAAAAGGCCTTACGGTTGAAGCGCGTTGCCCAACTGCGCCTGCAACTGACCGAACTGCAAACCGCCGCCATGGTCATGCAGGATTCGATGTCGCCGTCCCAGACGCACATTTTGATGCGCGGTGACTACACTGCTCCCGGCGATCCTGTCGAGACCGGGGTTCTGGAGAGTCTGCATCCCTTGAATCCTGAGCTACCGCCTAATCGCCTCGGCCTGGCCCAATGGCTGGTCGATAAGAAGAATCCACTCACTCCCCGGGTAGTTGTAAACCGCATCTGGGCCGAGATATTCGGACAAGGCATTGTGTCTACCCCGGAAGACTTTGGAATGCAGGGTGTTTTGCCTACACACCCACAATTGTTGGACTGGTTGGCTATTCGATTTGTCGAGAAGGACTGGTCCGTGAAACGTCTCATCAAATCGATCGTGATGTCCTCGACTTACCAACAGAGCTCCTCCGCCTCAGCCGATAAGATTCAAAAGGATCCCCAAAATGAGTTTTACGCGCGTGGGCCGCGATTCCGGCTCTCTGCTGAGTTGGTACGTGACAACCTACTCGCCATCTCGGGTCTCTTGTCGGACAAAATCGGCGGGCCGGTAGTTTACCCGGTTCAACCGGATGGAATCTGGAAGGAAATTATAGGAGCGGATTTTACCGATTACCCCACATCAAGCGGCGAGGACCGTTACCGCCGGGGGATCTACACGGTGTGGCGTCGCGGCAATCCCTATCCCAGCATGATCAATTTCGATGCTCCCGACCGCAGTGTGTGCACAGTGAACAGGAGTCGCTCCAATACTCCTCTCCAGGCCCTGACGCTTTTGAACGATCCCGTGTATGTCGAGATGGCGGCAGAGTTCGCCAAAGTGATCGAAAGTTGGGAGGGAAGCGACCGGGAGAAAGTCGTCCGGGGTTTTCGAGTAGCGGTGGCACGACGGCCGAGCGAAAATGAAGTGGAGGTTCTTATGGAATTGCTCCAGGAGTTTCAGTCCTGGTTTTCCGTGGCCCAGACCTTATTGAACTTGGATGAAACCATTACCAAATCATGAAACTGGATGCTCGATACTGGTTGCTCGATACTGGTTGCTTGATGCTGGTTGCTTGATGCTGGATGAGTTATAGAAATTTAGATATCTGGAGACTTGCCCGTAAAGCTGCTGTGGAAATTCACAAAATGTCACTTTCCGAATTACCCAGGTTTGAGCTGTATGAGGAGGGGAGCCAGATCCGTCGTTCCTCTAAGTCGGTCGTCGTTAATATCGTAGAAGGCTATGGGCGCCGACGATACAAAGCCGATTACCTCCGCTTCCTCACCTGCGCGCTCGCCTCCTGCGACGAAACGCGCGAACAATTGGAACTCCTGCGGGAGACTGGCTCGCTTAAAAACGAAGATCAATATGATCGACTCGATTTACAGAACGACGAACTCGGTCGCAAACTTAACCGCTTCATCCAAACCGTGGAGTTAAAACACCACCCAAGCCCAGCATCATGAATCCAGCATCAAGTAACAAGAACCCAGAACCCAGCATCTAGAACCTAGCCACAGGAACCAAGAACCGTGAACACAGAACCCAGAATCCAGCATCTGGCCTCCAGAATCAAGCATCTAGCCCGGCGTGATTTTCTGAAGCAGGGCACCCTCGGCATCGGATCACTCGCTCTGACGCATCTGTTAAAACAAGATCTGTCAGCTGCCGGCAACCAGCATCTGGCCTCCAGCATCCGGAACCCCGTTCTCCATCATCCACCAAGGGCCAAGAACGTGATTTTTCTGCACATGGTGGGCGGACCTTCGCAGATGGATACCTTCGACCCAAAACCGGCTCTGGATAAATGGGATGGTCAACCTCTACCGGGAGAACTTACCAAAGGGCAAAAGTTTGCCTTCGTCACCCCGCAGGCCCGCGTTATCAAGTCGCCTTATTCATTCCCGCAGTGCGGCCAATCCGGCATCGTCATGTCAGAGTTGTTTTCCCACTTGGCCACGGTAGCAGACGAGATCACGGTAATCCGCAGCATGAAGACCAACGAGATCAATCACGGCTCCGGTGAACTATTCCTCCACACCGGGTTTGGCCGCATGGGCCGTCCAACCTTTGGCGCTTGGACCTCCTACGGTTTGGGAACGGAAAATGAGAATTTGCCCGCCTTCGTGGTCCTGAAAGACGGGCTTCCGGTTTCCGGAGCAACAATTTGGAGCAGTGGCTTTTTGTCTTCGCGCCACCAGGGAGTCGAGTTTCGCAAGGGTAAGACCCCCATTCATTTTCTGGACTGCCCTGAACACACCTCACAAGGGGAACGGCGGGCTGTCGTAGACAGCATCAATTCACTGAACAAGAAGGCCTTTGAACATTATCGGGATCCGGAAATCGAAACCCGCATTGCCCAATACGAACTGGCCTACCGGATGCAGACCTCCGTGCCGGACCTGGTGGATATCAACACAGAGCCGCAACACATTTTGAAGATGTACGGACTGGGCGACGCTGAAGGGGCAAAATCCGACTCCGACTTTGGCCGCAATTGTCTGCTCGCGCGGCGCCTGGTGGA
This sequence comes from Opitutales bacterium, assembly GCA_965218995.1. GTDB lineage: Bacteria > Verrucomicrobiota > Verrucomicrobiia > Opitutales > UBA2995 > JAABVD01. The sequence continues at coordinate 278,029 of CBDCML010000001.1, read as the reverse complement.
AAAGGGTGTCCGTTTTGTCCAGGTCTTTGCACAGGGCTGGGACCATCATGAGGACATCTACACCGCGCTTCCCCGATCGGTAGGCAGAGTCGACCAAGCCTGTGCGGGACTGATCAAGGACTTGAAGCAACGCGGTATGCTCGATGACACGCTTGTGATTTGGGGCGGTGAGTTCGGCCGCACGCCCATGGTTCAAGAGCATAATGCCGGTACCGGCGAATTGACAGCCCCGGGACGCGATCACCATAAAGAGTGCTTCACCATCTGGATGGCGGGAGGTGGCGTCAAAGGTGGTCTCACCTATGGGACAACCGACGAGTTTGGTTTTAACATCGTTGAAAACGAAGTGCACGTCCACGACTTCCACGCCACTTGTCTTTATCTCCTTGGGATCGATCACGAGAAATTGACTTTCCGCCACCAAGGTCGCGATTATCGCCTCACCGATGTGCACGGACATGTGGTTAAGGACATCATCGCTTAACGCATTGCGTGAAACGTGTTTCATGGTCGAGTAATCCTTGGCGATTACTCCCTTATTGCCATCATTTCCTTAACCGGGGGCAGTATAGATCCCACGAAACTGCCTTCGAAGCAATCGCGGCATAAAGCCGCTCCTACAACTTTGTGTATTTTGTGCTTTTTGTGGCTATTAATCCTATTTCTTGTTGGAGGTTCGCGGAGGAAGGGGTCAAACTTGAATGGCGCTTAGTTAAGCGACTTTTGGAATGTTCGATCATCTCGGAGAAGGAAGGGGTCAAGACGTAAAAAGTTATGCCTTACAGGGTCAGTCGTCTTGTAAAAGTGTATGGAGTACAACGGAATACAGTTTTTAAGACCTGACCCTTTTCTTTCGGAAGGCATCACTTTTCCACGGCATGACCCCGACTGGCGTCCATACTATATTCCTCTACAAACGCGCTTAACTAAGCGCCATTCGGGTCAAACCTGAATGCTGCTGCTTAAGCCATTTTCCGAACATATGGCTACCTCGGAAAAGGAAGGGTCAAGACGTAAAAAGTTATGCCCTACAGGGTCAGGTGCCTTGTAAAATTTCCGATGAAATAGTTACGCTTGACATAGTTACGCCATACGGAATCATTGTGATGCGTGATCCAGAGCTTTCGGTGTGAGGAGACCCGCAAGGTGTACGAAGGCCATTTTTCTCGCAGATTGCCCATAGATATACAAAAGGTCGCCCACCGGAAACTCTTGCAACTCAACATCGCGGAAAAGTTGGGCGACTTGCGCATCCCGCCCGCAAATCGTCTTGAAGCTCTGCGCGGAAACCGAAGAGGCCAACACAGCATACGAATCAATCAGCAATGGCGAGTCTGCTTCTTTTGGAAACAAGACGGAGCCCACCAAGTCGAAATTGTCGATTACCATTATCCATGAAGACTTCAACGAGACAGATTCCCCTCTGCACTCCCGGCGAATTTCTGGAAGAAGAATTTTTAAAGCCGATGCGGATCACCTCATACAGGCTCGCCAAGGACATCCATGTTCCGGCTACGCGCATCTATGCCATCATTAAGGAAAGCCGGAGCATCACGGCAGATACCGCCTTACGACTCGAACGGTATTTTGGGCTCTCGGAAGGCTACTTTCTGCGCCTGCAGGCGCAGTATGACATCCGCAAGGCCAAACGGGAGAGCGGACATCGCATCGCCGAAGAAGTGGTTCCTTTTGTCGAATAACTAATTGGAATTTGCAGTTGGTGGAACTGGGACGGTCTTTGGTGGGGGAGGGCATTCGGGTCAGCCCTTGGGGGATTTGGGCAACAACCCCTTGAATTTGTGAATGGCTTCAAAATTACAAGGATCAGCCGTCGCCCAAGGGCTATGGCTAACATGATGACCCCGACGGTGCTTTGCAGGGTGTCGGTCCGGCTCCATCCTGTTGCCGGCTTGTCCTGCCGTAACTTGGTGAAGCAGGAAGGCATCAAGCGAAGCGTTGTTTTATTGAAAATCCGTGACCATCCGTGAAACCTGCCCTGCCGTAGCCCTTGGGCGAAGCGGGATCCGTGGTCCATTCCCCCTCTCCATTTGTGTGGGGGACAGGAATGTCCCCCCTCCTTTCTTTGAATCTGTGTTCATCTGCGTAATCTGCGGTTTATCTCCTTCATCCCAATTCCTAATTCCTAATTCCTAATTAAATTTCCACTCTTTGCGTTGCTTTGCGTTCTTTGCGAGAGTCATTTCCTGGTTTCGGGTTGCTGGTTCCTTATTAACTTTCTCATCCGTGCTCATCCGGTAGAGTCGAGGGGTGGCGCGGTGTCCATTAAAGGATCCGTTTCCACACCCCCGCTCATCAAACCGGACGTGCGGATTTCCCGCATCCGGCTTTCGGACCAAGGTGATTTCATGCTTTCGCCCACGGGAAGTTACTTGACTTCCCTTCGCTTTGGCATGCAACGTTTCTTGCAGTTTCCAGAGCTTTTCCGGAGGTGGTAGACTCTCGTCACTCTCCACTCTTACCCCACTTGTCGCGTTGCCTTGGAACTGAGGCCCCTTTGCTCGGCGCTCGTTACGCGCGTCTTCACTACTACGGGCCTCTCCGCCACCCTCGCAGGCCAGACCTGTCCCTCGCGGGAGTCCTGTTTGAGCCTTCACGCTCTGCTTACCAGGGCTTCCCGTGTTCCTACGGGACTCCTTTGCTCCCATGCCGTCACCACTACCCCGGCGAACCAGCACACGTCTATCGTCGCTCATTACGTCCTCTCTTCCCGGACTCGGCATGTTCGGTGTGCCGTGTCAGCCTTCTCCTAATTACAGCAGGATCGGCGTCCGCATTGACCTTTTCGAGGCCTGCTCGGTGTTCACGCATGTTACGGCCTAGGTGCTCCCTGACCCCCTCTCGGGGCCTTTTCCTGAAGAACTTGAACTTTCATCGTTACCTCTGAACGTCCCTCCAGGTGGTACCGGGTGGAGCGACCAGTTCCCGGGTGGGTTTTAGTTGACTCTCCCACTGGAGTCCCGTGGCTTTGCACGGCATACTGTAATCCGTGGTTAATTCCTGATTCTCCCCCCTCCGTGCTCTCGGTGTCCTCTGTGGTTAATTCCCCTTCTGCGGTTGGTTTTCCCCAGAGGATCGCGGCGTAAAGCCGCTCCTACAGCTTTGTGTTTTTGTGCCTTTTGTGGCTATTTATTCGATTATTCAGGCTGGGGCTCCGCCGTAGACCGGAACAGGCCTGTCCGCCCCGGTTTCATTTTCGAGCTGGCGCAACAACTCCTCGGCTCCTTCGATTTGCCCATCCACAGCTAAATTCAGGTATTCGATGCAAGCTTCCAAATCGGGAGCGCCTTCAATTCCATCCAGATGTGCCTTGGCCAGCAGGAAGGCCGCCTCGGGATAGCGAAGATGGGCTGCCCGGGTCAACAATTCCATCGCTTCAAGGGTTGAGGCCTTCTCTATTCCATTGCCCAAGTGCAATTTGGCCAGTTCCGTCATTCCCACCGGACTGTTCAGTTCCACCGACCGGTCGAAAAATTCCCGGGATTTCCTCAGGTGGCTCCGTTTGATCTTCTCTTTGGCATGGGCCCATTGGTGATAACAGAGGCCCAGATAGGCGGAAGCGCTGGCTTCATCAATTTTTAACAGGCGCTTCAGCGAACCGGCGATAGTGGCATATCTGCGGGGAGCGCCGCCTTTGCCGAAAAGCTCGCATCTGGCCTTCCCCAGGCGCGCCAGTGGCGTGGAGTTCTGCTGCAGGAGGGACCGGTAGGCTTCATAGGCGGCTTTTTCATTTTTTGCCACCCCCCAACCAAACTCCAACATTTCGGAATAGTGATAGTAGGCCAATTGGTGCCGTCGCCATACCGCTACCTGCAGCCAATATGCCGCCACGTCGTAATTCAAAGCCACTTTTCTGCCCTCCTTGAACAATATGCCCAAACGAAAGGCGGCCTCGGCCTGACCCCGACCGGCGGCGGCGCGATAGTAAAGCGCGGCCCGTTGGAAATCACTTTCAACACCTTTTCCCTGATCATAGATTTCCCCCAAATAAAAGTTGGCTTCGTCTAATCCATCTTCCGCGGCAAGTTCATAAAATTCGCGGGCCCTTTCATAGTCCCGGGCTACCCTCCCCTGTCCGTTGTAATACAGGTGCCCCAGAACCAGCTTGGCCTTTCTCGCGCCTTCTTCATGGGCGGCCAGGAGAAGTTCCTCCGCCTTTCCCGCGTCGGATTTGACTCCCCTGCCCTCCAGGTAGATGAGCCCGAGATTGCTTTTGGCGGCTGGAATTCCCGCCGCCATGCAATCCGCGAAGTAAGCCAGCGCCTTGCCATGCCGGCCCGACCGGGCGCCGGCCCCCTGTTGCAGCAGCAATCCTGCCTCCAATTTGGCCCACAAGTGGCCTTGTGCGGCGGCCTTTTCAAATAACGCAACCGCTCTTCCCCTATCGAATTTGGAACCTCTGCCGGCCAGAAGGGTCTGGGCCAGGGCGAATTGTCCCACCGGATTACCGGCCGCGGCGCATTCCTCCAGAATACGCAGGGCTCTGGCAGGGTCTTTGGGGAGGCCGAAGCCCAATCCCAGGGCGAAGCCGAAACAGGCCCGGGCCGTCAAGTCCGTTGCCGCGGCCTCTTGGGTGGCCGCGATCAAGTGGGCCGGGGTTTGCAAAATAGCAGCCCCGGGATTCTCCACCGCCCCAATGGCCGGGTATAGGCAGCCCCTTTCAGCCCGGCGAAAATAAACGGTAGCCCGATCAGGGTCTTTTTCAATTCCCAGGCCTTGGTGGAGCATGATGGCATAGTAATACGCGGCCAAACTCATCCCCGTTTTTGCCGCTTCTCCCAACAAAAGAGCCGCTTTGGCAAAATCTTTTTCCACTCCCAGGCCCAGGAGGTATTGCAATCCGAGGTAGGTTTTGGCTTGCGGCTGACCGTACCCCGCCGCCAGTCCCAACCAGTGCCGAGCCATGCCGTACAAATTCTCCCCTTCCCGGTCGCTCTTGTTGAACAGGGTTACGCCACAAGTCATTTGCAGGTAGGCCAACCTCTCCCCATCGCGTTCCCTTAATTCCTTCAACTCCTCCCGGTATTTGTCCTCCCGTTCGATCCCCTCCAGGTAGAAGGACCGCAACTCCAACGAATCGACCTGGCCGGCCCGGGACAGGGCCATGTTCAAAAAGAGATCGGCCTTATCCGCATCCGCCGGAAAAACATCGCCCAAGGCGTAATGCAAACCAGTCTGAAGCATGGCCTGGTAGTTACCCGCCACGGCAGCCTTTTCAAACAACAGGGCCCCTTTCGCCCTATCCCGCCCCACCCCGTAACCATTTTGGTAGGCCAATCCCAACCGCCAATATGACTCTGCCAGAATTACCTGGAACAGGTCATAATCTTCCATGGAGTCGGCCACCTTGACTACCGGTTCCACTACCCGCTCCAACAACATTCGCGCCTCGGCGTAGTCCTCCCGCACTCCGATCCCAAACCAATACAGGGTGGCCAGATTGAAGAGGGCCGGGGCGTAGCCCTGCTCCGCCGCCCGTCGCCACCAATAAGCCGCCCGGCTCCAACTGCGCCGCGCGCCCAAACCTCGACTGTGCAAATACCCGAACAGGACTTGGGCTTTGGCGTGGCCGGCATTCGCCGCCGCTTTGGCCAACCGCGCCGCCTGATCATAGTCCGCCACCTCCTCCAAGCCCCCGTAAAGAACCAGGGCCTCTTCATAATAGGTCTCGGACTCCTCCGGGGTCAGAGGGGAAGCCCCCAAATGAAAGGCACAAAGGCACAAAGGCACAAAGGCACAAAGGCACAAAGGCGGGCGCCGGAGGCGCCAATTAAAGGAAGAAGGGGAAGCGGCGCAGGCGGCATCGTGATCTTGATCATGATCGGAAATTAACATGGATGGACACCAAGAAAGGCTAAAGGCTGAATCCAGAATCAAGTATCCAGAAATAATCTCTCGCAAAGCTCGCCAAGAACGCTAAGAGGGGGATGAGGGGATAAAACATGAATCCTGCTTTGCCCAAACCGTGCTTCGCAATGCTACGCAGGTCAAGAGGCTACGGCAGGACAAGTTGAACAGGATGGACAGGATAACGGAGGGCGGGTTTTCCAACCCGCCAAGTAAAGGTAATGGCGGCCAGGAATGTCCACCCTCCTTTTTAGCGGTCTTGGCGAGCTTGGCGAGAGTCCTCTCCAAATCCTCTTCTTCCTCTGTGTCCTCTGTGTCCTCTGTGGTTTTTTTATTCCTAATTCCAAATTAACGCCTACGGCACCTCTTCTTCGACTTCCACCCCGAGGGCCTCCAACACGTTCCGGGTCAGGTTGTACTCGGGACTTCCATATAAAACACCCGCTTCCTGCACATCGATGACCAAATCGAAATTTTGCTCGGTGGCAATGGTGGCAATAGTCTCATTGGTCATCTTCAAGATGGGTTTCATCAGCACCGAGCGACGTTTGTTCAACGTCTCCTGGGATTGGCGGTTGTGGTCCTCAAAATCCTGCTGCAACTGGGTCAGTTCCTGCTGCCCAAGCTGCTTCATATTTTCGGATAATTGCTCGGTCCTGGTTTTTTCAACCAAGTCGGCGTATTTGGTTTTGATTTCGGCCAAATAGGTTTGCCCCTGAGCCTGAAACTTGGCCTGCATTTCCCTGATTTCCTCGTTGGCTTTTTGGGTCTGGGGAAGCTGGGCAAGAATAAAGGCCGTGCTGACATAGCCGATTTTCTGGACCTTTTCCCCCCAGGCGGCCGGTGCAACACAAGCAAAAATGATCAATAAAATTCGAGTTGCCTTCATTTGTCTTATACGGGTGTGAAAGGGGATAGATTGGTTATTGCCCGGAGAAATACAAGAAGGTTTCACCGCTTTACCCGCGCGTTGCCTTGCCAAACGCTCCAGACCTGATCCTCGTCGGCCGGTTGGCCGTAGTCGGTCAGGAATGTGCTCACCATGGCTCCACAGGCCCAGCCGAACTGGATCCATTTCTCCGGTTCCCATCCTTTTAAAATGGCGTAGAGCATGCCCCCGACAAATCCGTCGCCCCCCCCGATGCGATCCTGCACCACAATCTCCCGCGGATGGACCACATGCCAATTGTCGCCCTCCGCAATTATGCCTCCCCACAAATGGCAATTGGCGTGCACGACCTCCCTCAGGGTTGTCGCGTAAACCGAAGCCTTCGGATAAGTCCGCTTCACTTCGGAAATCATGCCTTTGAAGCGCTCGATTTTTCCCGCAAGATCCTCACCCCCAGCTTCCGGGCCCTCGAACCCGAGGCAGAGCTGGAAGTCCTCTTCGTTTCCAATCAGTACATCGGTCAAGCTGGCCAGTTCGGCAAAGGAGTCGGCCAGTTCCTCCTCCCGGCCCAGCCAGAAGGAAGCCCGGTGGTTCAGGTCGAAGGACACCAGCGTGCCGTGTTCCCTGGCTTTGCGGGCCAGGTCCAGGCAAAACCGGGTGGTTTCAGGAGATACCGCCGCGATCAGACCGGAGAGGTGGACCAACTGAACCCCCGCCTCGCCGAAAAGCCTATCCAGATCGAAATCGGAGGACCGCAGTTGGCGGCCTACTTCCCCGGCCCGGTCATTCCATACGCGAGGACCGCGCGCACCCAGGCCGGTGTCGGCAAAATTGATCTGATGCCGACAACCCCAAGGCCCCTCCTGAACGCGCTCTACACCTTCATAATCCATGTGCCGACCGGCCAGGTTGTCCTTTATCATGCGCGAAATAGGACTTCCCTCGACAAAACCGGTCAGCACTTTGACCGGCTTTCCCAAAAAGGAAAGGATGCTTGCCACATTCGTTTCCGCGCTGGTTACCTGAACCTCAAACAGGGAACTGCTGTGTACCGGCTGGGCATTGGCCGGGGTAAAGCGCAGGCCCATGCTGGTGGGCACTACCAGGGAATAGGTGCAATTTTTTCGTAGTTTCATATATTAGTGGAGAGGGAAGAGTGGAGAGTGGAGAGTGGAGAGTGGAAAGTGAAGAGTAAATTATCTCGCAGATGCGGCGGGCGTAGAACGGCCATTCCGGCGAACATCGCGGAAGGACAAGCACGTCGATCGACGGGGAAGTTTCTTCAGTCGCTTGGCATGGGGAACGCTTGTCGAGGGACTGTGTAGAGATAAACAAGATGCTCGCGCTGATAAAATTACTCTCCACTCTCCACTCTTCACTCTCCACTTAAAAAGGGGTCCAACGCGCTGACTAATCACTCTGCACTCGCCACTAAAAACTCATCACTAGTTTGTGGAGAGTGAAGAGTAAATTACCTCGCAGATGCGGTATGAACCACAGAGGACACAGAGAGCACAGAGAGGGGTGAAGAATGATGGAATGACGGAGTATTGGAATGATGGGTAAAACATCCTGATCGTGATCGTGATCGTGATCGAAAAATCTGAAATCCTGGAACTACGAAAGGCGCGAAAGATAAGAGATGCTGAGAGGATCCGCTTACGCCACTAGCCACTGACCACGGACCACCAACCACTCTAAACTCTTCACTCGCCACTATCCACTATTCACTATGAACTCTCCACTCGTCACTCTGCACTCGCCACTATCCACCCGTCATGGCATCCGAAAAAACGCTCTATCTGCTTGATGGAATGGCTCTCATCTACCGGGCCCATTTCGCATTTATGCGCAATCCTATCGTCAATTCCAAAGGCTTTAACACCAGCGCCGCATTTGGCTACCTCAATACCCTGCTGGACCTGATACAAAGGAGAAAGCCCACTCACATCGCCGTTGCCTTCGACACCCAGGCCCCCACCCAACGGCACATCGACTATCCACCCTACAAGGCTCAGCGCGAAAAAATGCCGGAAGAACTGAGCGCGGCCATTCCCAAAATACTACAACTGACCGAGGCCTTCAATATACCGATTCTACGCAAGGACGGTTATGAAGCCGACGACATTATCGGCACCCTGGCAAAACGATACCGCAAAGAAGGCTTCGAAATTTACATGGTAACTCCCGACAAAGACTTTGCCCAACTGGTAGAACCGGGCATATACCTTTTCAAACCGGGTCGTCAGGGTTCCGATGCCGATATTCTGGGAGACGAAGAAGTGCGCGAGCTCTACGGATTGGAAGATCCCCTTCAGGTTATCGATCTCCTGGGCCTGTGGGGCGACAGCTCCGACAACATTCCAGGGGTGCCCGGAATCGGGCAGAAAACCGGGACCAAGTTGCTGCGACAATTCGGATCGGTGGAGGAATTGATCAGGAACACCCATCAGTTGAAAGGAAAACAGAAGGAAAACGTAGAGAATTTCGCCGACCAAGCGGTCCTGTCCAAAAAACTGGCCACCATATGGACGAATGCCCCGATCGAGGCCTCCATCGACCAATTCGCCTTGCAGCCTCCTGATCCAACTGCTCTGAAACCGCTCCTGGTAGAATTGGAGTTTAACGCAATCGGCAATCGGCTCTTTGGCGATGCGTTCGTGGCCGGTCGCGGTCGAGGCTCACAAATGGATCTGGCCATAGGGGAAGAAACCTCGGAAAAGCCTCTCGAAAGCGAGGAGATGCCGAGCCTGAAGACGATTGAAACGGTTAAACCAGATTACAAGTTGGTCCAATCGGAGCGCGATCTACAGGAACTGGTGGAGGACCTGTCCAAACAGGCTTCGTTTTGTTTCGACGCCGAGACCACCGGCCTCGACGCCCGAGATACCAGGCTCCTCGGCATCGCTTTCTCCTACCAGCGGAAAACCGGTTACTACGCCGCCTTACCGAATGACGCATCAGAACGGGAGCTGTTCCTCGAAATGCTAAGGCCGGTGTTGGAGAATCCGGAAACGGAGAAAATCGGGCACAACATCAAGTTCGATTACGGCGTGCTCCTCCAGTGCGGCATCGAAGTCAAAGGAAACCTCTTCGATACCATGATCGTTCATACCCTGGTCGATCCGGATCAACGCCACAATATGGATTTTCTGGCACAGTCCCTGTTGGGTTACAAACCGATCTCCATCACCTCCCTCATCGGCGAAAAGGGCAAGAAACAGAAATCCCTGAAAGACGTTCCCTTGCAGACGGTGTCCGATTATGCGGCGGAGGACGCCGACATCACGTTTCAACTGAAGGCGGCGTTGTCTCCAAGGCTCCTGGAAACAGGACAGGAACACGTTTACTACGAAGTGGAAGCCCCCCTGATTCCCGTCCTGGCCAAAATGGAGGCAACCGGAATCCGCATCAACCCCGAGGCCCTCCAAACCTTTTCGGTAGCATTGGCGGTGGAGATTTCCTCGCTTTCCCAACACATTCGCACACTCGGCGGCACCGATTTCAACCTCAATTCTCCCAAACAACTGGGACAGGTTCTGTTCGATATTCTCAAACTGGAACCCAATCCCAAAAAAACCAAAACCGGTCAATATGCCACCAACGAACAAGTCCTCACACGTTTGGCGCCCAAACATGAAATTGTGCAATGCATTCTCGACCACCGGGGCGCCACCAAACTGAAAAATACCTACGTCGATACTTTACCGAGCTTTATTTCGAAAAAAACCGGCCGCGTCCATACCACTTACAACCAGACCGTCACCGCAACGGGAAGACTCAATTCCTACAAACCCAACCTGCAGAATATTCCCATTCGCACCGACAAGGGCCGCGAAATTCGAAAAGCGTTCATTGCCAGGAACGAAAACTACACCCTTTTGGCAGCAGACTATTCCCAGATAGAACTGCGCATCTGCGCGGCCCTGAGCCAAGAGCCCGCCATGATGGACGCGTTTATCCAAAATCAGGACATTCACTCCGCCACGGCGGCGAAAATCTACCATGTCCCCATTGCCGCTGTTACCACCGATATGCGCCGAACGGCCAAAATGGTCAATTTCGGCATAATTTATGGAATAAGCGCTCATGGCCTCGGACAGAGACTGGGAATCCCGAGAGGACAATCGGCCAAAATGATCGAGGAGTACTTCAAACAGTATCCAAAGATAAAAGTCCTGATGGAAGCGACCATCGAGAAGGCTCGCTCCCAGGGTTACGTGGACACCCTGTTGGGTAGGAGGCGGCCTTTGCGCAACATCAATTCCGCCAACGCTACTGTGCGGGGCGGGGCGGAAAGAATAGCCATTAATACCCCCATCCAGGGAACCGCCGCCGATATGATAAAGATTGCCATGACAAAGATCCAAAACCTGCTCGAAGAAGAACAATCACCCTCGAGCATGCTATTGCAAATACACGACGAACTGGTCTTCGATCTCCATCTGGACGAAAAAGATTCCCTTCCTCAAAAAATCTCCCAATGCATGCGCACCGCCCTGACCCTGTCCGTCCCCATCGAAGTCGACCTCGGCATCGGCTCCAACTGGCTGGAAGCACATTGAATGAACCAATGAGGCCAAAAGGGTCAGCCCTGAATGCTGCTTAGTTAGAGCCTATCCCAGGAGGTTTAAGCCACTGACGGGCAAGGGATTAGGCTAAGAAAAAGTCGGGCGAAAGGAGGTGAAAATCCTCGATTCGCCCTGAATAGAGCTTCTATAATTTGGTATGAACGAATTAATAGAACCCAATTCTGCTGATACGGTAACCTTTCAAAGTTTTCTTCGTCCAGCTTTAACCCCGGTTTTGCGCAATCGTGATTATGACCGTCTGGTGGAGGATTTGCGGCAACTCGATGATAATCTGACCCAAGGTGGGTTGGAAGAAATGGCCATCCGCTTCGGTTTGTCGCAGTTGCCGCCGGGCGCCTCGGGCGCTGTGCGCAACAGGAAAGCGCAGTTTGCGCTTTACTCGCTACGGGTGGAGTTGCTGCGTCATTTGCTGGGTCTTCCAGGCTTTGAAGCTTTTTCCATGACGTTGGCCAGCAGTGATCTTTTGACCGATTTTTGCGGATGCCGCAGTCTGGTTGGGGTGAGGTGGACCTCGAAGAGTACGCTGCACCGCGCCTCGAAGTTGTTCACCGATGAACAGTTGCGCGGGTTCAACACACGGTTGGTTGAGCTCGCGGGCGATCAGAGCAATTGCTGGCAACTGGGAGTGGAGCAGGCGGAGGATCTTTCGGTTTGCCTGGTCGATTCGACCTGTCTGGAGGCAAACATTCACTTTCCGGTCGATTGGGCGCTTTTGGGTGACGTGACGCGCACCTTGCTCAAAGCGGTGAAACTGATTCGGGCTGAATCCCTGTTGCATCGGATGCCCGATTCACCGGATCGCCTGCTGAGGCGCATGAACAAGCTCTGTATCGAGATGACGCATACTTACCGCAAGAAGGGAGCGGCGAAGGCTCGCAAGAAGATCTTGCGCAAGATGAAACGATTACTCAAACGGGTCGGCGCTCACGCCCTGCGACACCGCAATCTGCTGGAGGCCCGTTTCAGGCAAACCCGTTTTAGCCGAGCCCGCGCCGAACAAGTCATCAGGCGTATTGATGAACAACTCGCCTTGCTGCCCCAAGTAATTGAGCAAGCCCACGAACGCATCATCGGCGGACGTCTGGTCAAAAACCACAAGAAGATCCTCAGTGTCTACGAAAGAGATATCACTGTAATCGTGCGGGGCAAGGCGGGCGCGCAGACCGAGTTCGGCAACGAACTGTTTATGGCCGAGAGTCCCGGCGCAATGATCATTGATTATATGCTCTACGGCAAAACCGCTCCTTGGGAGGGAGATAAATTAATCGAAAGCGTGCAGCGCCAACAGTCCCTCAAAAGGCAACAAGACCTGGAGTGGGCCGTGGCCGACCGGGGCTTCGATGGGGCAGCTACACGTAAGGCATTGCAGCGGGTGAGGGTGAGCAGCCACATTTGTCCGAAAAGTCCGGTCGCATTGGAAGCCCGCCTCAAGGAGCCTGATTTTTACCGCTGGCAAACCCGCCGGGCCAGCACCGAGGCGCGCATTGCCATTGTGAAAAACCACGGCGGCGGACGTGTCTGGCGCGCCAAAGGCTTAAAACACCGCAGGCTCGCAGTGGGGTGGAGCGTGCTCGCCCACAACCTCGCCTGGATCAGTCGAAAAGTCAGAAAAGAGAGGGTCGAAGCTCAAGCTAAGGCGGCTTGAGCCTTCGGCGCCGTCCCACGCGCTGATCAAAACAGAAGGCGCCAGCAGTGGCAAGGCCGCCGCATGCCCGAAATCCGGCATCAGGCTCAATAATTTGAATCCGGGTGAGTTTGAAAGCCGCAGCAAGGCTCGAATCGAGCGCAACTGAGAAAATTTTGGTCCTGCAAATGCTGCTCGTTTTCCTACTCGTTTAAAAATCCCGGTTTCTGGGATAGACTCTAGTTAAGCGCGTTTGTAGAGGAATTTAGTATGGACGCCAGTCGGGGTCATGCCGTAGAAAAGTGATGCCTTCCGAAAGAAAAGGGTCAGGTCTTAAAAACTGTATTCCGTTGTACTCCATACACTTTTACAAGACGATCCGCCTTTCGGCGTGACCTGCTGACCCTGTAAGGCATAACTTTTTACGTCTTGACCCCTTCCTTCTCCGAGATGATCGAACATTCCAAAAGTTGCTTAACTAAGCGCCATTCGGGTCAGGTCTTGATGTTTGGTATTACCTTAACATGACGGCTCAGATTTTTCGGTAAGCCTCCGGCGACCGGAGGAAGGGGTCAATCCTGGCATTTTTGCATGGCTGCAAAATTGCTTAGGAATGACCCCGACGGGCATCGCGGGGTGTCAATCCGGCTTCGCCCAAGGTTACCGCGGGCAAGGGGTGTTTTGTGTATTTTGTGCTTCTTGTGGCCATTCCCTTTGCAAATTCCGTGCCCATCCGTGGTCCTTCCCCATTGTGCCTTTTGGTTACGCCGGCTCTGGCCGGTTCTCTAGTGTGGCGTCCCAGAGATAACTTGGCAAATACTCTCTAAATCAATCTTGAGTGAAGTGGGGGCACTACATTATACTTTTTAGAGAAAATCCTTTAATTTTTTCTGAACGACAAAAGGATGTTTGTGCGAGATTCGACCGTATCTCAATCAAGTTCCCAAATAGAAACGAAAATGAATACTCCATCGATAAACTGGTTTGTAACACTCTCTGCTGCCTTAACCTTAGGGTTTGCAGGCTCACTAACCGCCCAGGAACCCGACGAAGATGAGATCTTCGAATTGAGCCCCTTTACTATCGATGCCTCCGAAGATACTGGCTACACAGCCACCGCCACGCTAGCTGGAACACGGGTCCGTACAAACCTTAAGGACCTGGGTGCTGCCATCAGCGTTTACACAGAGGAATTTATGAACGACACTGCGGCCACGGACGCAGCCTCCTTATTGTCCTACACCTCCAACATCGAGGTGGGGAGGCTTCCAAGGAAACTTTTCCGGAGCGGAACCCGACCTGAACAACGGTGGCCGTTTCATGCAGAGGGATGAAAGAACCAATCCACAATTCAACCAGAGGATTCGCGGGTTGGGACGCGCCGACTTGACCCGAGGTCTATTCCTGACCTCTATCCCTTTCGACCGTTACAATACGGAACGCGTAACCGTAAGCCGCGGCCCCAACTCCCTGCTCTTCGGTATTGGGAGTCCCGGTGGGGTAATTGACAATTCCACGAAACAGGCTGTTCTCAACAATGATTTCGGAGAACTGGGCCTCCGCTTCGACAACTACGGTAGCCGGCGGGCTGAACTGGACTACAACAAAAGCATTGTCCAGGATCGGCTCTCCCTGCGAGTTGCGTTGTTGAACGCAATGCCGAAGTCGACTTTGTAATTGCCGAGAGAGGCCGCATCCTACCCATCGAAGTCAAGGCCGGCAAAGCCGGCAGTCTGCGATCCGTCCACCAGTTCGTTGCTCAGACGGGCGTCGATCACGCGATTCGATTCGACATGAATCTCCCCACTCTTCAACGGGTTGCGACGGTCGTACGGACAGCGGCCGGGTCCCGCGAAATCTTATTCGATCTCGCGTCTTATCCCGTCTATTCCGTAGAGAACCTAGCCTGAATACGAGGATGATTCGCGCGGAAGAAGGGGTCAAACCTAGCAATTTTGCATGGCTGCAAAATTGCTTAGGAATGACCCCGACGGGGCTTTGCCGGGTGTAGGAGATCCCACGAAACAGCCTCGACGTAATCGCGGCGTACCGTGCGTCGCAAAGCTATGCAGCGGCGAGACGTGCAACGGCGTGTCGAAGCCGCTCCTACACCCTGGAAATCTCACTGCCGAGCGAATGCGGCATAAGAAGCGCACTGGACCATCGGCGGCGATTTTGTTGAGCTTCTTTCATGCGTGGAATGCTGAGGTTGTTGGCAGGACTGCTGGCCGTCGTTATGGGGCTCATCATCCTGGTGATATTGGCAACCTGGATATGGCTTCGGGGGAGTCTTCCCGACTATTCCGGGACCGATTACAGCGACAAATTGGCGGCGAAAGTATCGATCGAGCGCGACTCATACGCCGTTCCCACCATTACCGGGTCGACCCGGGAGGAAGTGGCTTACGGCATTGGCTACGCACACGGCCAAGACCGCTTTTTTCAGATGGATCTTCTGCGTCGCGCCCCGGCCGGAGAACTTGCTGAGATCCTTGGTCCGCTGACAGTTGCTCAGGATCGGCGCGTGCGCGTACACGGCTTTCGCCAAAAGGCAAATCTGGCCTGGAACAAAATGCCCGAAGAGGAAGGTCGCACACTGGAATATTATGTGGCCGGGGTAAATGACGGCCTGGAAAGTTTGGGGTCAAAACCGTGGGAATACGGGTTGCTCAAGAGCGAGGCGCGACCCTGGTCGCCGCAAGACAGCATCCTGGTATTGTATGCTTTTTATCTCGATTTACAGAACGACCCGGGACGCGATTACGCCCGTTGGATAGCCCGGAAATTTCTTCCACTGGAAGTCGTTGAGCTTTTTGATCACCCCACCAACGCCTGGGAAGCCTCCGTTGACGGCAGCGCTATTCCAATCCCGGAAATTCCCGGGCCGGAGGCCTTTGCTTACCTGCAGGCAAACCGGGAGGACACTGCCAGGCCCGAAATGGGAGATCCACCGGAAACCCATCCCGGGAGCAACAATTGGGTGGTGGGTTCGGCCCTGTCCACCACCGGCTATCCCATCTTGGCCAACGATCCCCACCTGGTGTTGAATGTCCCCAATAACTGGTATAAATTGTCCTACCAATACCCGCGTCCCGAAACCGGTGAGGTGGTTCAAGCGCACGGATTTTCCGTGCCGGGCGCTCCTGGAATCGTGGTAGGCAGCACCCATTCGCTGGCCTGGGGAGTAACCAACGCCCAGATTGACACCGACGATCTCATCGTCCTGGAAGAAGGTGAAAACGGTTACCCGGAATACAAGACTTCCACGGGCACAGCTCAGATCCAGTTGCGGCAAGAAATCATACGGGTGCGGGGTGGCGAACCGATTACCGTGGAAATACCCTACACCGAATGGGGGCCGGTCATCCATGAGACCCCGGACGGAGTGAAACTGGTCCGCCGCTGGGCCGCCTATCATGCGGACGCGGCTAATACGCTAGCCGTACAATTCGACCGATGTGCCACCGTGGACGAGTTCCTGGGTATGGCACACCGGGCAAACTTACCGGTGCAAAACTATGTCGTTGCTGATAGCGCGGGCAATATTGCTTATACCTTGGCTGGTTTCGTCCCTGATCGTCGAGGAGCAGATCCCTACCAGGCAATCATGTCCAGCCAAGCCGACAGGGTCTGGAACACCAAACTGGACCAGGCAGATTGGCCGGTCTACCGGAATCCGGCCAACCAGCGATTGTGGACCGCCAACAACCGAATCCTCGGCTCGGAAAACTACCGAAATTTGGGCTCGGGCAGATTTGCCGAATTTCCCCGAGCCCATCAAATACGTGAAAAGCTCCTGGCCAAAGAAAAACTAAGCCCCGATGCGATGGCAGATATCCAGCACGACAATGCGGTGATCTTCTTCCTGCGTTGGCGCGAGCTGATGTTGGATACCTTATCGGCAATGGAAAATCCAACCAGGGAACTGGAAGGGATGGAGAGCGAAGTGCGGGCGTGGGATGGCCGGGCCGATCCCGATTCGATCGGGTTTACCCTCATTCGCGGATTTCGGGCCAGCTTGGCCCGCGATGTATTAACCCGGATTTTCAGACCCTGCCTGGATTTCGATCCGAAAGGGTTTGATCCCTTCAGTTTTCAGTTTGAAGAACCCCTTTACCGTATCGCTTCACAACAGCCCGATCACCTTCTGGACCCCAAATACCAGAGCTGGCAGGAGGCATTGGAATTCGTACTGCAGCGCCTGTTTGATCAAATAAAACAAAACGGCTGGGAATATTACAGATGGGGCAACCGGAACAAGGCGAACTTTCGCCACCCCTTCTCCCACAGTATGCCGGTATTGAGTTTTTTACTTGATATGCCCCGGATGGAACAGGCCGGGGCCGCTTATTGCCCGAAAGTCTTAAGCGGATCCTTCTGCGCCGGTTTTCGCATGGTGGCCAGTCCGGGCAAACTCAAAGATAGTATTTTCCAAATAGGCTGCGGCCAAAGTGGACACTTTCTCTCGCCCCACTACCGCGACCTGCACTCCACTTGGTCCGGCCGGGCTTACTTGCCCCTCCTCCCAGGCCCTCCCAAGCATACCCTTAACATCCTCCCGCAGTGATGTGATTAAAAAGGCACAAAGGTTAAAAAGGCTAAAGGCTGAAAGTGCTGAGAGAGATGAACCACAGAGCAACTGTGTCACGAAGCAAGGCTTAATTGATGATTTTTCATAAGAAAATGAAGGTGGATGAGCATCTTCCTCATGGCCGCAACCATAGCGCATTTGTACGGTTTACCTCTGGCTCTTAATCCTTCCACATAAGGTTTAATGACCGGATTATGGATGGCCGCAGTCTGGGCTGCCATGTAGAGGCATTTTCTGACTTTGGCCCGTCCCCCTTCAATCTTGCGTTTGCCTTTGAACCTGCCGGTGTCCCTATTGTAGGGAGCTATACCAGCGAGGGCGACTATTTGATTGCGCTTGAGCTTTCCCAGTTCACTGAAGTAGGCCAACAGGGTCCAGGCCGTGACTGGGCCGACTCCGGAAACCGATTGAAGCAGGCGGGCTTCTTGGCTGAGCTGGTGATCCTTTTTCACGAGGTCTCGGATTCGATTATCAATAACTTCTATGCGTTTTTCTATGCGTTTGATCATCCACTCAATATCGCCTTTGATACACTTCGGACTGTTTTGGATGCGGTTCTTCTCGCGTGCCAACTGCTCGGTGAGGTGACTTCTTCGATCCAGCCAAGCGGCCAGTTCTTGGCGGATGGGATCGGGGACAGCGCCTGGTTGCAAGCGTTTCTCCTGGGCAAAACCCAGAATCATCAAGGCATCTATGGGATCAGTCTTGGCTTTGAGGCCTTCGCTGCGCGCGTAGCTGCGGATGAGCCTGGGATTGACCTGAACCACCGCTATTTGCTTTTGATGAAGATAATCCATCATAGGGCGTTCGTATCCACCGCTTGCTTCGCAAACCACCAGGGGTTGGTCCTGCCGGCCGGCGATTTTAACCAAGGCCTTAAAGCCGGTGGGATTGTTGCTTAAGCTGCAACGGTGATTTTGGGTTCTCACTTCCAAGTCAGACTTGGAGATGTCGATGGCTATATAATGGTATTTTTTATTTTCCATGGCTTATATCACTCTTGTAGAGGCGAGCTTACCTGCCGTAGCATGGGGCTCTGATAACTGTTTGATATTCAGCCAGGATACTTCGCAGGATCTCCGCTCTGCGATGAACTCAGCATAAGTAAGTTCGGAACTCAGATTGATCTCTTGCGAAGTCCCTGCGAGGTGGTAGCAACCGCTTCGCAGGGGGTTCCTGGCACGTTCAACCATAACCATTGGCACGATCAAAGGCTTTTTCGAGCGCTTTCTGCGACGAGTGATTTGGACCCATTCTCGAAAGCGCTCAAAAGCCGGTAAATTCATGATTGGGAGACCTACAAGGACTCAGAGAACACAGAGTTGGGAAGAGGGAGAAGATGAACCGCAGATGATGCAGATCAGCGCAGATTCTATTTTGGGGAATTGGGAGGGAGAAAAGCCGCTCCTACAATAAAAATGTCTGCGCCACACCTTTGTGTCTCTTGTGCTTTTTGTGGCTACTCAAAAATAATATTCCTGTTGGAGCATACCTCCATCCTTTTTTTTGACCTGTCGCGCCGTAGACCTTCGGCGAAGTCGGAAGCCGGATCCTCAGCACCTATGTGCCTTCCCCCCTTGGCAATTATCAGTGGCTAGTGGCGATGGATAACGGAGGGGGGACATTCCTGTCCCCCATTTTCTCTATAAAGCGGGTTAGCCGTGCGTCGCAAAGCTTTGCAGCGGCGAGACGAAAACCCGCTCTCCGTTAATTCCTTGTTTCGCGCCTTTCCTCTCCTGCCGTAGCCCTTGGGCGAAGCGGGATGCGTTCTTTTGCGGCTATTTTCCTCCACATCCATCGATCAAGATTACGATCACGATATACCTCCCTGCCTTTTCATTCGTTTACCGTAATTGTTAGGGGGACAGGAATGTCCCCCCTCCGTTATTTAAATCTGTGTTCATCCGCGTCATCTGCGGTTTTCCCTCTCTCCCCCATTCCTAATTCCTAATTCCTAATTCCTAATTGGCGCCAACGGCGCCTTCTTCATTCCTCCGCCAGCGCTTTACAGGCTTTCAGATCCAGCTTTCCCGTAGCCAGGACGGGAATTTCCTCAATCGGTTTAATGATGCGGGGAATCCACAAATTGGGCAATCCGGCATCGGTCAACTTTTGACGCAGGTCATCGGCCTCGATGGGCACGGTGGTCAAAAGCACCAGGGCCTCGCCCTTCCGGTCGTCGTAGCGGGCGCCGATGGCCAGGGGCACCACTTCGCTTCGCTTCAGGTCCAAAACTTCCACGATCTTTTCCTCCACCGTCCCGTGGGGAACCATTTCACCGCCGATTTTGGAAAACCGGGATTGGCGCCCTTCGATGAACAAAAATCCATCTTCATCCATGCGGGCCAGATCTCCGGTTTCAAACCATCCATCCCGCAGCACTTCCTCATTGCGCTCCCTGTCCTTCAAATACCCCTCGAACACATTGTCGCCCTTGAGATGAAGCATGCCCGGCTCGAAGAGGGATCGCTCCTCACCTGTTTCCGGGTCGGTAAAACGCACACTGATGCCCGGAAGGGGTCGCCCGATCGATCCTTGGCGATAGGCCATCTGAAGGGATGCCTCCCCCTCGGCAGGGGGCGGGTTGAACAAATTAACCCCTACCGCCGGGGCGGTTTCGGTCAAACCGTATCCTTCATGGATTTCGCATCCGAACTTATCCTTCCAGAGACCAAAAAACTCCGGTGTAACCTTTTCCGCCCCCGCCACCACCAGATCCAAAGAAGCCAGTTTTTCGGCCGGAACCCGGGCCAGGTAAGGTTTCAGGAAGGTCCGGGTCCCAACCATCACGGTGACCTTTTCCGCCGCAATGGCCTCCGCTATTTTTTTCTGCTCGAGAGGCGATGGAAGGGTGACCATGCGAACCTGGCGCATCAAAGGATACCAAAGGGTAACGGTGAATCCAAAACTGTGGAAGATGGGCAGGCAGCACATGATACAGGTGCCCTTTCGGCTGAGTAGAGCCACCTCATCGATCTGGACAACATTGCTCAAGATATTACGGTGCGATAACGGAACCCCTTTCGGCTCACCTGAACTTCCACTGGTGAACAACAATCCGGCTTCCTCCCGGTCTCCCCGTTTGGGAATTCCGTAACATAAGGCCAATAATCGGGTCGGAAATACGATGACCTGGGCAAACCTGAGCAGTATGGACAGCTTACTCTGGGCCTTGAGCACCTCCACCACATCGATCAGGTCATCCGGCCAAGGAAATTTGGGAAATTTCTTTCGCACCGGTTCCGCCGTGACGACGACGTCGATCTCACCCCTGCGGTAGGCCGACTCGATGGCGGCTCTTCCAGCCGTAAAATTGAGATTCACCGGAATCTTGCCGGCCAGCACACAACCCAGGTTGACCAGGGCGCCGCCGATGCCGGGGGGCATGACGATGCCCAGGCGTTTAGCCGAAACCCGCTGCTTGAAGTGCCGCGCCACCAGCAGGCCCAAAGCCAGAACCAAACCGGCTTTTACGCTTCTCCGGCCGGTGGAGTAATCCACGATCTGTTCAAAAAACGGCCGCGAGGCCAATCCTTTCAAGCAATTGTAAGCCAAATTACCCTGTAGGGCTTCCCGCTTTTGAAAAGCCTGTTCCGAGGCGTCCAGCATGGCTTGCCGGGCCCCCGCCAAGGTGACCTTTTCCGCCTCCATGGGGGCGCCGATGACAACCTGGATCAACGGTCGAAATACCCGGGGCTTAAAGCGCATATTGGCGCTTACGAACCGGGAGAAACGGGTTTGCCAAAGGTTGTCCATACTGAGGGGCACGACCGGGACACCGCTTGCGCGCGCCAAAGTCTCGAAGCCCGAGCGCAAGGTCATCAAATTTCCCGTGCGCGATATCCGGCCCTCCGGAAATATACCCAACAATCCGCCCGCTTTCAGATAGGCCACGTTGCCCTCGAAAGAACCGGAGGTCCGGTCCGGCGGAATTACTTCAATGGAGGACATCCGAACCAACCACCGCAGGGGATGGGGCCCTATCAAACTATCCGAGGCCATAAAACGGATTTTTCTCCCCACCGACACCGCGATTATAACCACGTCGAGGTAGGTCATGTGGTTGCAGATCAGAACCGCGCCGCCTTCGGTCGGAACATTTTCCCGACCGGATACCCGCAATCGATAGAGGAGCCAGACCAGAAATTTAGCCATTTTTAAAAAGGGGATTATATAGTAGATTTGACAACACGGTTTTTTGCCAGCAGTCCTATCTCCTGCTTCTGCGGCCTGTGCCGTAGCAACGCCTTCGCTACTTGGGCGGGAGTTGCGCCCTTGTAGTCGGCTTTGAAGGGTGGGTGTTGGGGTTTGGATTTCTTGTTCCTCACAGTAGCTTCTTCCTCTGCTTTGAGATGGCCGCGACGATATCAGCGGAGGATCCCGGATTGTCGCGAAGCCTCTTGGCCCATGGTCGGCCGGGATGCAGGGTATCCCACTGCGAGCGGCGTTGGTTGTAGCGCCCGCTGCCTGGATCATGGTTTCCGAACCCGTCAATGATGACATTCCATATTGGGCGGTACTCTGCAATCAATACTTGCTCGGTAAGGCTAATCCACACCGGATCAAGCACAAGCCAGTGACACTCAAAATCGTTGAGTTGAAGGTTGTCAGCGCACCGGATAGTCTCAGCATGTTCTTTCAGCCGCCGATATAGGGCGGGTGTGGCTTGCTTGGCGGAGCGTCCCTGACGTTTGCCCGGCAAGTCCGCCTTGCCAACATAAATCGGCTCATTTGCATCCATGTCGGCATAAGCAGGAAACCCGCCTCGGTAATAGAGTGTATAGACGCCGCCCCCAACAAACTGTTGGGCCGGAGGTAGCGCACCTGCAGGGTAGTCCATGAGCGCTCGAGCAGCATTACGGCCCAATTCATCAACGTTCAGCGGATTGTATATCCGCCTATCGCTCACACCGCGTTCCGTTACGGCAGATTATCCAGAAGCAATGCCGTTTGCGCGCGTGGTATGCCGTCCGCCATTTGTCCGACACCATCGGCCCTTTTCGCACCTTTATGATCAGATCGCACACGGTGAAGCCGACATCCGCTGCCATTGTCATGAAATCGCAATGCGCCCACCTTGAGCGGTGGTTATTCACCATATCGGTGATTTTCGCCAGCAACAGACCGTTGGGCTTCAGCACACGTTTGGCCTGAGCCAAAAACGGGGGATATAGGTAGCTCAGGCTCCAATTCTCTTTTGCGCCGCAGGGCATGGTCGCGCCAAAATCGACATCAAAGCGCTTATTGCTCTTATCCCGGCCCTGAGGCCCGACGTGGGGAGGATCGTAGACAACAACGCCATAATGGGAGGAAGGCACGCCCTTCATTTCCCGGTTGTCCCCGAGGATCATCGGCTTATGGCGCGGGTCAATGTCCATCGAAATGACATTGCGCGTCGACCCTTTCCAGAATCGCCCGACATTGTAGGTTGCATCGAGGATCGGCTCAACGTCGATAGAGGCATAGAACGAAAACATTCGTTCCAATAGGGTTGCGTCGTTCCCCTCCCAAACGCTGCTCAAGGGTGCGTATTGAGGAGTGGAAATAGACGGGATTTCGACCTGCGTTGCAGGCTTTTCAGTCGCTATCCCATCGACGAGAAGTTGAATGGGCGCCTTATCGGTCATGCTTGGTAGCATGCATCGAAACCTAGGGCGATCAATAGTCAATAAGAAAACGGGCGGGGGAAACTTGGCCATGATCCCCCACAGGTCAAGCCACTTCAGGTCGCATATAATTCCCCCGCTCTACAGCCATAAGCAAGGTCCCCATCAAACGGGACGGGATCCGCTCAGTCGAAAAACAACTGCTCGCTCGCTCTCGTTTCCGGGGCCCAGATTTTAATGTTGTCCACGTAACCGATATCGTCGAAAGACCCGAACCCGATAAATCCCCAGGCCAAGGGCACCTCGTCGGCAATCATGATAGGGGTGAGCATGTCTTGGAAGAAGAGCTCCACACTGCCTTTATCCAGATCGCGCACGATGCGGATTTTGCGCCATTCTTCCACGCCCCAATTAGCCCCGGCGGTGCGGAAATCCGTAATGGGAGTTCGATCCGATTCATTGACCACGAAGACCTGGTGAGCGTT
Organism: Opitutales bacterium; assembly: GCA_965218995.1. GTDB lineage: Bacteria > Verrucomicrobiota > Verrucomicrobiia > Opitutales > UBA2995 > JAABVD01. The sequence goes on along the minus strand of CBDCML010000001.1, from coordinate 254,377 downwards.
GTTGTCTCCAGCCTTGGCCACGTGGATATAGAGGAAACGGGCGGGGTCCTGAAAACCGAAGAAAAAACAAAAGTCCCGATGGGCATTGCCGGGGGAATCGGAGGTGTCCTGATGCTTGGCCACGTATTCCCTGATCGGAATGCCGCGTACTCCAGACTGCTGGATATCCGCCTCCAGGATGAAACTTCCGAAGGTGAGGCCTTTGATGAGCGCTATATTGAGAGGTGAACGATGGGGAGGCCGGTAGTCACTTTCGCCGGTCAAGGCCAGAGCCGGGTTTCCATCGGGATGGGCTAATTCCCAGGCCGATGCATCGGTCATCATGAAATCCTCCATTCCCTCCCGGGTCTCAAAAGATTGTTCGTATTGGAGGGTATAGCCCTCGGGCAGCTCCGGTGGCGAGGCCGACGCCGAAAGGCCAAAACCGGCCGAAACCAAGGCCATGGCGCCGCAGAACGGGATAAGGGTGTTTTTCATGATCCGAAAGGATGAAGGGCTCTGAGAGAAAGTGAAGCGAAACATGGTCGGCGCAGACATCTTTTTCCGGCCGGTTTACCCCGCAAAAAGTCTGAATTCCACTTGGCAAGGGTGGAGGGCTGTTCTAAGTTTCCCTTCTTTCCAAAGGCCGGGACGCGCTTGGCGCGAACCCATACCGTCTATTCCAAGCTGTTCATAACCGATATGCCGTTCACTCCCGCACATATAAGGAACTTTGCCCTGGTCGGTCATCAGGGCGCAGGAAAAACCATGCTCGCCGAGGCCATGCTGGCCTGCGCGGGAGCCATCAGTCGCATGGGCTCCATCGAGTCCCACAACACAGTGAGCGATTACCACCCCAGTGAAAAGGAGCGACAGATTTCCCTGCATGCCTCGCTCCTTCATTGTGCCTGGAAGGAGAACAAGTTCAACATCATCGATGCCCCGGGGTATTTCGATTTTATCAGCGAAAGCCTGGGCGCGCTCCGGGTCAGTGATTTCGCCCTGGTGGTGGTCGACGCCTCCAACGGCCCCCAATTGGGCACCGACCAAGTGTGGGATTACGCCAGCAACTGCCAAATCCCCAAAATGTTGGTGGTGAACGCCTGTGATAAGGAAAACATCGACTTCGACCAGGTCCTGGCCGACCTGAGGGAAAATTTTGGCCGAAACGTCTTTCCCATGACCCTTCCCATAGCGGAGGGCCCCGGGTTCAGGCGGGTCTTGGACGTACTGAGATGCGTGGAAATCCAATACGCCACCGACCGGTCCGGGGCTTTTACCGAAACGCAGCCGGAAGGGGAGTGGAAGGATCGCGTGGATGCATTGCACGAAGAGCTCATCGAATACGTGGCCGAAGCCGACGACAGCCTCCTGGAAAAATTTTTCGACCAGGGAAACCTTACCGAGGATGAGCTGCGGGGCGGGGTTCACCAAGCCGTGGGTGAGGGGGTGTTCATACCGCTTTTTGCCACGGCCGCCGGGCCCAACATCGGTGTTCGGCGGCTCATGGATATGATCGCCAAATATGGAAGCTCACCAGTGGACCGGGATGGGGTCGAGGTGGAAGATTCCAAGGGCAATGCCGTCACCGTATCATTGGGGGACAGTGAGCCGTCCTGTTATATTTGGAAGACTATCAGCGAAGCGCACGTAGGGGAATTGTCCTTCTGCCGAACCTACTCCGGCAGCATCAAAAGCGGAATCGAGCTTTTCAATCCCAACCGGGATAAAACGGAAAAGATCGGCCAGGTTTTTGTCCTCCAGGGTCATCAACGCAAATTGATCGACCAGGTCGGTTCCGGGGATATCGGGGTCATGGCCAAACTGCGCGATACCCACACCGGCAATACCCTGACCAGCCCCAACAGAAGGGTGAAACTTCCCGAGGTGGAATACCCCAAGCCCAACATCAGCGCCTCCCTGGTCGTAACCCATCGGGGGGATGAGGAGAAACTGGCCGAGGCCCTGGCTACTTTGCACGAGGAAGATCCCACTTTCCTCTATCGGAACAATCTCGAAACGAATGAATTGGTCCTGAGCGGCCAGGGTGAATTGCACCTCGAAGTGATCAAAAACCGCCTGAAAAACCGTTTCAACGTCGCTATCGACCTCATCCAACCCCGCGTGGCATTTCGCGAAACCATCCGGGTGCCGGCCGAATCCAAATACCGCCACAAAAAGCAATCGGGCGGGGCCGGACAGTTCGCCGAAGTTTGGATGCGTATAAAACCGGGAGAACGCGATAGCGGAATCGACTTCAAGGATTCCCTGGTCGGACAAAATGTGGACCGCGTCTTTGTGCCTTCCGTGGAAAAAGGGATCAACGCCGCTGTGACCGAGGGAATCCTGGCCGGTTATCACGTCACCGACTTGGCCATCGATTTCTACGATGGAAAGATGCATCCGGTCGATTCCAAGGACATCGCTTTCCAAATTGCAGGAAAGGAAGCCTTCCGCCAGGCCTTCAATTCGGCCAAACCCTGTCTCCTCGAACCCATTATGCAATTGGAAATCCGCGTTCCCGAAGCCTACCTGGGGGACGTGATGGGCGATATCTCCAGCATCCGGGGCCGTATCCAGGGGGTCGATGTGGACGGCAAATATCAGGTGGTTCAGGCCCAGGCTCCCGAAATGGAACTCTACCGTTACGCCACCAAGCTCCGCTCCATCACCGGTGGAAGCGGGGTCCACACCGAGGAGTTCGACCACTACGAATACCTGCCACCCGAGGTGGAGGCCAAGGTCGTGGAAGCCGCGGCAAAAGGCTAAAATCAAAAAATTTCTAATTGACACTCAGTCTCAAAAAGGAAAGTTAAGGGTCTATTTATTGATATTGAGTCCCAATAACAATTAATTCCCCCTCCTGCCAATCACCGAAAAGCTGTGAAACTTAACCCGCGAAATCCCGCCTTGTTGGCCTCGGCGGCTTTTTCGATTTTCACCTTTCTTTCGTTTTATTCGACACGGTGCGTGCCTTCGGTCACCGCGGTATGTGACCGAGAGACAGGAGAGCGGTCTAGGCTTTAAGTAAAACAGGTGATTGTAAGATGAATGTAACTTGTCTACCGGGTAATCACTTGGACCGCCTTGAAGGGCTGTCCTTATCTCTTGTAGAACCCTCTCCGTCATCCAATGCTTGTCTGGCAGCTTGTTGGCCCTTCACCTCCTTTTCACAAATCGCATTCGTGCTTGAGGGAGGTATCAGCCTCTTTCTTCCGGATAAGGGGAGAATGACGATTGCCCCTTACCATTGGTTCGCCCTATCGTTAGACGAATGGCAGGCGAGCATGGAATTGAACGACAAAGCCAAGCTTGTCGTCATCGAGTGCCCCAAAGCTATTTGGGAAGTTGTGGTCACCGATCGGGACAAACTTCTTCACACCCAAACAGCATGTATAACCTGTTCACAAAGGACGGAGGCGTTCTTCTTCCAGATCCGGATGCATCCCCGAATTAGAGAGTTGTCCGCCAAAATCTCCAACCACTTTGGAAACAGTCTCAGCGAAACGCTGCACCACCAAGCCGATGTCCTCAAGCTATTGGCCTTCATTACTGAATCAACATCCCTGAAACTGCCACCGGCATTTGAACCATGCTTGCGCAGCGAAGATGAAGAAGCGCTGAATGCGGCGGCGGCCTATCTGGAGGAAAACTTGTCGTCGGACCACTCCTTGGCCCAAATAAGCCGGACGGTTCATCTCAACGAGTTTAAGCTCAAAAAGGGCTTCCGCGAGTATCATCGGACAACCGTCTTCGGATACCTGAGACAAAAACGCATGGAGCGGGCCCGCGCTTTACTGATCAATCGTCGGGCCAAGGTTATTGATGCGGCCCAAGCTGTCGGCTACGCCAATCCCAGCCATTTTTCGAGGGCTTTCCGAAAAACCTTTGGTATGAACCCGAAGGAGTTTCTCGTCTTGAACAAAAGGAACGAGCAAGCGGCCACCACAGAAGCTTGACCCGAGACGACAGTGTCCCTTGAGGCCCGTCGGGAAAAGGATTTGGACTTAGCGCAATTTGGCCATGCGGAATCCGGTTACCACCACAAACAAGGATACTCCTACAATTAGCAACAGTTTCATGGGTGATAAAGGGTTCGCTGTAGCGGCGCGCTGGGCCAGAGGTATGTCGGTGTCCTGCTTTTCCAGTTCCATTCCCTCTATAGCCTCGCTTGGGATGGCGGTCCGCACCCGCTCAATGCGGTCGATATAAGGTTGCCGCAGTTGAACTTCGATCAATTCAGAGATCATTTGGCGCAGTTTGGCATTGTCGCAAACAAAGCCACTGCATCCGGCGTCGTACTCCATGATCAAGCGGGCGTGCAAAGCGGCTATATTGCGGACCACTCGCGATTCCGGCAGCCAATAGCCTTTCCGCGCCGTTTCCAGCATGACCGCGGTCATTTCCTGGAGGGCCCAGGGGTTTTTTTCCCGAAAGAATTTCTCAATGCCTAGTTCATGCACATCCTCTATGTAGACCTCGTTCAGGTTGTCCCATAGTTCCGGATCAACCGCACTGGTCTTCATGGACTCCCAACCGTAAGTGTTGCGGAAGGATTCGGCAAAGGATTCGGCGGCGGTGCGGCCCTCCGCTTGCATGCCTTCGATAAATTTCGGGTTTAGCAATGTGGTGCGAGCTTCCGTCCAAATGGCTTCTTCCAGACTTTGTAGCCGCGGGTCGTTGGGATTGCGCAGGTCGCTGAACATGGCATCGGGATCTCGTCCGGTTACGTAACGGATGACATTGCTGACACCACCCATGAATTCGTAGACGTGATCCAATGACAAGGCACCCCAAGTATTGGCAGACCTTGGATGTACTACCAAACTGGCGTTTTGAAGGGCTCCCTCGAAAGCTCCCGGCTTGAAGTCACCCCAGAGGTTTTCGTCGTACATGGTGCCCATTGTGATTAGGTAGCGTCGGGCAATTTCGTCTTCGCTCTCCCAGCGATCTCCATCCTCCACAAAATCCATGATCCCCGCCCCGTAGGATCCGTTCAATCCTCCAAAGACGCGCACGCTAGCCAGGGCCCGGGCTTGGGCCGGGGAGATACCCTTGTCCTTCATGATGGCCTCGGAATCGAGGACCCCCCGTTTCACGTAGTTGTTTTCAGGTCCCTCCCCCGGGGCTTCAGAAGCCAGTTTGACGGCGCGATTAATCAGGTAGATACGGCTGGCGGCAAGATCGCGAAACTGCCCTGAAGTCTGCACCACCACGTCGATTCTGGGGCGATCAAGCTCTTCCAGAGGAATGAGTTGCACATCGTGGACGGTCCCGCGCCGGTCCATAACCGGCTCCACCCCGAGGCAGTAGAGGATTTGAGCGATAGTGATGCCCTCCTGGCGAATGAACTCGCTGCTCCAAAGGGAAAAAGCGACCTTCTTGGGATACTGGCCATGTTTATCCAAATGATTTTCCAACAGCGCATTGACCAGTTTCCGGGCCACCTCAAAAGCTTCCCTGGATGGGGTCTTTGTTTCATTTATTGAATAGAGATTGCGGCCAGTAGGAACAGCTTCGGGGTTAAAGGCTGGATCTCCTCCGGATTGGGGAGCGGTGTATCCTCCATTCAAGCTGTTGATCAGGGCATCCATCTCGAGTTGGGGCGAAGTGATCAGGTCTCTTTCATAGCGCCGAATTGAAATCAGCGTGTTGCGGTATCCTTTGAGCGCCCGCAGCAAAGCCTGATGCGTGGGGTTGGCCAAGGGCGGATCTTCCGCTTTGCCCATGGATCCGTCATTGAGGATCTGAGGGGAGCCCAAACCGCCTTGACGGATTTGTGCCAAGGCCTTGTCAGCCTCATCCGCGGCCCTGAGTTGCTCCAGATCCTCCGAATTCAAAAAGCTCAAAGGATCGATGTCCCGATGCAGGATGGCATCAATTATTTCCGCGGCAGGCTCTCGGTAATGGTTCTCCATGAAGTGGGCATCCTCACATTCTGCCTCGGTTACCCGTCCCCTGGCCAAATCCATTTTCTTCTTGTTGAAAACGAGAGAGTCGAGCGCCATGAGACGCAGGGTTCCGGCAATTTCTTCGGTGGTGTAATCTTCTCCGAGGATGTGGAGTCCTTTGGTGATCTTGGCTTGTTCCAACTCATGCAGGTAATGATGGAGGTGATTGAGTTGCAGATCGTCCATGAATTCGCCATCCGGTATTTCAAGCTCCAAGTCTTTAAATAGGTCCGCCTCCACCGCCAAACCCTGGATCGCTTGGCGATACTGCTCCTTCATCATGGGTTGCTCGGTGTTCCAGAATTTTTCCAACGTATCGTCGATCTTCTTGAGCGGGCCATAGATTCCGGAATCAATGAGCGGCGCGGTCAGGTGGGTGTCCATCACGGCATAAGTGCGTCGCTTGGCAACAATCGCCTCGCCTATGTTGCTGATGACGTAGAGGTAAAAATGCGGTGTGCCGGCCAGTAGGGCATCGGGCCAATCCAGATGTGACAGAGCCACCTGTTTCTCCGGCCTGAACTCGACGGTGCCGTGGGTGCCGAAATGCACGATTGCATCGGCCTTGAAATGGGTCCGCGCCCAAAGGTATGAGGCCACGTAAGGATACGGCGGTGGTGTGGGCGTTCCGTGAGCCAGTTCCACTTCATCTTCTCCGAGGCCCGGAGGGGGAACCGGAAGCAGGACCACGTTCCCAAAATCGACCCTCGCCACCATGATCCGGACATCTCCTTCGCCCCGAGCGGTCATGAAATCTCCCGGCGCTGTTCCGTATTCATTTTCCAACAGCTCGATCAGTGAAGGATCGAGGTTATCGCGCAATAGTGTTTCAAAATCGGCAGAATTGATCAGCACGGGGTCTCCCGATTTCAGGAAGGCGTCAATGGCGCCTTGGGCGTAGGTTCCAAATATAGGACCTTTGGCCTGGATAAGCGCGGCCAAATCCTCCGCCGTTTCGGGCAACTTGCCCGTGGAGTATCCTTCACCTTTCAGACGTCTGAGTAAATTGAGGATAGACGGGGCCAACTCCAGACCCTCAGCAACCATGGCGTTTTTCCCGGCCCCTTTGTAATAGAAAATGGCCACCTTCTTATCGGGATTGGGCTTGGTTTGCAGGGCCAGCCATTTATCGGTCAGAGACAGAAATTTCTGGATGCGCTCCTCGACGCCTTCGAAGACGTAGAGACCGCGTTCGTTCTCGAATTGAGCCGCCACGACCATGGGGACTGCTCCCCCGTCAATTTCCGGCATGGTCACGGATTGGCTGAGCAGCCCGCCGTCCATTCCCTGTTTGCTCACCAGCCATTCCTCTTCCGGAGCAAAGGCAATAATCGGACAAAGAACCGGGACATTGAGCTCTTTTAGCCAAGCCACACCCTCTTCGCCACTGATCTTTCCATGGGGAATATAGACCACCAAGTCGGGGTTTGTCTGCTGGATGTAGGTGGGCCTGTCCTTCCGCGTGGCGATCATAGGGAAAATGTTGTGGCCTTGCGCTTCGAAACCATCAACCAGGCGCGCAATATATCCCTTGGCCGTAACGTTGCCAAATTGAGTGGCCAGCAGGCAGATATTTTTTCCATCTGCCTGGAATTTACCGGAATCTTTGAGAAACTGAACATAGTCACCGATGTCGGCAAATACTTCTTCATCACCCAAGTGATAGTAGTAGCTCTCCGGGAGTATGAAAGCCGGCTCGAAGGAATCGATAAAGAGACGCTTACCGTCGATTTCCCGGCGAATGAAATTCAACATGCGCCGGTGATTGCTCCTCCCGCCGTTTCGGATGCAATCCAACTGATAGGTAACCGCTTCATAATCCAACCTGGAAAGCGGTAAGGTGGACACGGGAGAACGATAAACCACCAGAACCCCATCATCGACGAGAGCCTGAAGCTGTTCCTTCTGCTGGAGGGAGAAGCGGATTCCCGCATGGGCAAAAATATGCACGGCTGCATATTGGGAGAGGTCTTGGAAGGTGTCAGGGCCAAAGGGAATCTGGGTGGTTTTGATGAACCTGTTGTCATTTGCTTCCGCCACTGCGTCGTACATGTGGTCACTGTAATTTACGAAGGCAACGTGGGTTGGGGCCATATATCGGTTGTATCCGTACCATCCGCCAAGGATGGCCAAGGCCGCCGAAATAGCTATCGATATCGGTTTTTTCATGGGCTTTATTTTGGTAAAATGATTCTTTCCCTATTCGGGCACGTAGATGATCTCTCCCGTTTCCAATTGATAGGCGGAACCGACGCGTTTGCCTCTTCCCGCTCCCTCTTCGCCAGAGGCCCTGTATTGCTCGATCTCCTTACCTTTTTTTATGATGATTTCCATCTCCTCTTTTCCCGGGTTCTTGACCATGGTGAAGTTTTCCTGAGTAAACATTTCCGTTACCCGCATATGGGTAACGATTGCCACCATTAGGGCAACGGCGAATACCATGGCCACGTCGAAAAGATTGGCCATGCCTTCCAAGGGGTCCCGATCATTAGTTTCAAAAGGACGGTAGCGTTTTTCCCTACTATGCTTCATGTTCTTTTTGTGCGAGTTGGATGATAAAATTGAGGTTGTGAAGATCCTCGAAAAACCAGCGCTTGCGGACGCTATAGGAGACAAAACCAATCCCTCCGAGAAAGATGCCGATTACCGTGGTCGAAAAGGCGATCTGCATATTCATGGCCATGGCCTCTATGTCGCCGGTGGCCAGCCCGACGAGAGCAGGTCCCATTGGAATCAAGGTGCCCATTAGCCCAAGCATCGGACCAATCCGCATAAGGATTCTGGATTTTTCAAGCGATTGTTCGGCTTCCATCTCGAAGTCGGAAAGAACCTTGTTCGAGCGGGTTTCATCCCAGTTATGAAGGAGGGCGCTTTGCAGAGAATTAACAAAAACCGGGTGGTGCTTAATGATCTCCAACCACATGCATTGCCCCACGCCTCCCTCATCGATTTGGAGGAGCGCTTGGGCGATCTCCTTCTTGGACCTGATCCGGTCGGCATAGAAACCATAAAAGCTGGCGATCGTCACCAAGGAGTAGAGAAACCCAATGAGCAGGAGCACCATCACCGGCACCAACAGGCCCGTGGTGATCCAATAAAACCCATCTGTGAGCAAATTCATACCGATGTCCGTCTTCGAAATCTAAGGACAAAGATACTTGTGACAATGAAGACAAGCATCCCTCCTGCCGTGAGGAGGGTTAGGACATAAATCCCTGCATCATACAAATCAGGCGGCGAAGTTAAGGATTCGTTCATCAACGGAAGTGATATTGCAACAATTAACTGAACTAACAGCAAATAGGAGTGGATTTCCCTGAGCCGACCGCGTCCGAAGATCAGTCTCAGCACAAAAGACCCGGCCAATAGCAGGGCTAACAGGGAAGTCGTTATGACCAGCGCCAGACGCTGAAAGGAAAAGGCCTCCACATGATGAAATAGATAGGACTGGGTGTAGAAAATAAAGAAAATCATCATCACCGATGGCATATTGCGAATCAGGAGCTGTAGCCATCGCGACAGCAGTCGGATGCCGCGGTTAATCCAGTGTGTCGACCAAGGCATGGACGGGTTTCCGGGTAGAAAACTGAGAGACTTCAGATTCGACTCGATGAACAGAACCGAGGCCATAAGAAATAGAGCCGAATCAGACTGCAGGTAGTGGCTGACCCGGATGTAGTTTAATTCCAGAACATAGGGATACATGGCATAGCACAGAGCGACGAGCATAGCCGCGCTCATGAATCGGCCTGTCGTACGCTTCATATGGGAAAGGGCAAAGAGCGTTTGCAAAATGCCCAGCCCCGCCAATATGTAGAGAATATTCATGTAACCGATACGCTACCATTCGCCACCATGCCAGACCGGTCAAGCAGGTGGTCAGGTTATCGCAACCGGCTTGAGTCCCCAGGTGGCCAAAGTCTTCCTTCCTAAAACCGATATTTTATCAGCGCGGAATAGGATCTGCCGCGCAGGGCATAGCCAAAAAGATCGGATTTTGTCAAAAGGTCGGTATCGCCCAGGTTGCGGGCGCTCAAAACTGCCGTTACTGAATCCGAAATCTCCCAACGCAGGTTGGCATGATAGAGATTGTAGGCGGGTAATTCATCATCATCATAAAATTGCTTTCCAACGAATTCCCCGGATAAGAAGAGGGAAAATTGGTCCTCTACTAAATCCCTGCGGATGGAGAAGTTGAATTGGTGCTTCGGCCGCTCGGGGAGAGGCAAGCCACTCGTCTTGTCCTCCGCGTCCAGCCAAGTGTGGTTTAAGCGCAGGCCCAGGTTGTCCACAGGATCCCAAATTATTTCCGTTTCAAGGCCCAGCATCTCCGCGGATTCGAGATTGAAGTACTCGTAAACGCGGCCCCTTCGTGCCCCACAGTTTTCAATGCATTTTAGATCGATCAGGTCTTTTACATCCGTGTTGAAAAAGGTCGATCTCCAGCCAAAGGTCTGGTTCGGTTGCCAGTCGGCGGACAATTCCCAACTGTCGCTGGACTCCGGTCGGACATCCTCGTTGCCTAAGAAACTGTGGGGGCCATCAAAGCGATATTCGGGGGAAATTTGCTTTAGCGTGGGAGCCTTGAATCCGTGGCCATAGCCCGCCTTGAACACCATCTTGTCACTGGCCGACCATACCAGGTAAAGTCGGGGACTCACCTCAGCATCAAAAAAGCTATGCGAATCGTAACGTATGGCTCCAGTCAATCCGAGTTCCTTGGTAGCCTGCCATTGATCCTGCAGGAAGAAGGAGTTATGATCGGCCGAACCCACCCCTGCGGAAAAAGCCCGGTGGGTCAATTGTTCCTCCCGCAACTCTCCACCGAAGATGAAGGTGTGATCCTCTCCCAGGTTGCGATTAAAATCGAAATCCATAACCCGATCCCGCAGAAATTGGGGCACGGTCGGGCTCACTCCATGAGTCCGGAAATTTACCACATCGGTTTTCGATTCGTATGCGCCCCATTGACCCGACCATTCGGCGAATTGCGGACGCCACCGCAGCCCGACTTGTTGTTCGTCGATCTCATAGGTTCCCTCGTAAATCGGCGGTCTGCCGCGTGATTGGGCAAAGCGAAAGCGCCGATCATCAAGGCGGTCAAAGATAAATTCCACCCGGTGATTTTCCGAAGCCCGCCAGGTCAGCAGACTGTTTATCCCGGTGGACTCGGTTCCCTCCAATTCGCTCAATTCAGGCTGGTCGGCAAAGGGTGTATCATCGAGGAAGTGATAGATGGCGCTGAGGCGCAACCCCAGGTTCTCCCCCAAAGGTCCGGCAAAATTGGCGCTTATTACCTGCTCATCTCCTCCCCGGCCATCTTCTCGGACACCTGCCAAACCACTAACCTCTCCCTCCCATTTATCCGGTACCGCACGGGTAATGATGTTGATGACTCCTCCCATGGCTTCGGATCCATAGAGAGCGGACATCGGGCCCCGCACTACCTCGATGCGATCAATGGCGCTAACGGGAACCCAACTGTATTGAAAATCCGAGTGGCCGACAATTTCATCAGTGGCCGAAATCCTTCGACCATCCACCAGAATCAGGGAATGGCGGGACTCCATGCCGCGCAAGGTGAAAACTTTGCGGCCCCCGATACCGCGTCCCTGCAGGCTGAAGCCGGCCAGATTCTGCAAGGCGCTGAGCAAGTCCGGACTCGGAGTTAAATCCAGCATTTCACTGGAAACCAGACTGACCGTAGCCGGTGCGGTGCGATACGGCTGGAGAGTGCGAGTCGCAGTGACGACGTAAGCATCCAGTTCGAAGTCCGCTTGATCTTCTTCGGCTCCTTCCGCAAAGGTGAGTGGAACCATTAATAAGGCTGCCAAAGCGTACGTGTATGTCCTTGAAGTTTGCATAATCACCTAATTTAAACTGTCTAACGGCTTCATTCTACCCCGTTGCGGATAAATTCAGCCCCGTGCCGGATAAATTTGGAGACAATTTAGCGATCCAATCGGTTGGATAACCAATCTGCTTGCACAATTCGGTTAAATTACAACGTCTATGCCTGGAGGAAGTCTCATTGACATGAATAGCGCTTATTTAAACCGTATCTTTGATGCCGCTACGTTCAGTTCCCAGAAGAACCGAAGAAACATGAAGACTATTTTGATCCTATTAATTATGGCGGGGCAGGTCTTCGTTTTTTGCGGTTGTCAATCCGTAGAAAAGCGGGGTGCTGAAGCCGTTACCCAGGAGGCGAAGAAAACCGGACCACTCGCTTTCGCCTGGCCCTTTATGGAACCGGAAATGATGATTTCCAGGGGAGGAACGACCCGGGGAAGCGAGGTCGCCCTCGTCACCGAACCCGACCCGAGATGGTCGGCCCTCCAGAAGCCGGACCTCGACCCTTTCGAACGCGATCGAAGGGCCATTCTGGCAATGGAGGGCAATTTCCGCACCAGCTTTCAATTTACCGAAACGGCCGGCTTTACCGATGCCTACACTCCGCCCCGCCCCTATTTCTCCTGGGGCACCGAACATGTTGCCGTTATCGAAGACACCGGAGAATTCATCAGTCTGCAGCATACCCTGGTCATGTATTTTCAAGAGGAGTCGGGCGAAGTGACAGGGCCTCTGGTCATGAAACACTGGCGCCAGGACTGGACCTACCAGGATACCGACCTGCACACCTACCGCGGCAACAGAACCTGGGCCCGCCGGCGGTTGCCGGAGGAAGAGGTCAAAGGGGCCTGGTCGCAAGCGGTGTTCCAGGTGGACGATTCTCCACGCTACGAAGTTCTGGGACGTTGGTCCCATGGAAAAAACTATTCGTCCTGGGCGAGCCAGACCAGCCATCGCCCACTTCCCCGAAGGGAATATTCCGTCCGGGGTGATTACAACGTTCTTCGAGGCGAACACAAAATCACCATTGTTCCCACGGGTTGGCTGCATGAACAGCACAACAGGAAATCCTTTAGGGCCAACCACTCGGAAATCTACATTGCCCAGGAAGTCGGCCTGAACCGCTATGAGAGAATCAGTAAACCGGACCTGAGTGCCGCAGAAACGAGCTGGACCAAAACCGAGCCCTATTGGCGGGCCGTCCGCCAGGCCTGGAATGCCGTGCTGGCCAAACACGACCGGTTCCGGCTCAAGTCGGATTATGAGGACACGGAACTTTACCAACTTCATTTTTCCCACGCCGAGGCAATCGAACAATTGGAAAACTACGATGCCGAGGAGTGGGGTCGGCGGGCCAAGAACACCATCGACCTTTTCCTGATGTTCCCATCCGATCCATTATAAACCATGGATTCGCCACAGATAATTAACCACGGATCACACGGATAGGCCCGGATTTTTAATTAGGAATTGACTCTCGCAAAGCAACGCAAAGGCACAAAGGCACAAAGGCACAAAGGCACAAAGGCACAAAGGCACAAAGGCACAAAGGTTAAAAAGGCTGAAGGCTGAAGGCTGAAGGCTGAAAGTGCTGAGAGAGATGAACCACAGAGGACACCGAGAGCACAGAGACAGGAAGAAAAATAAAAGTAACTACTCAGGTATCTTAAACAATCGTCCGCATGGATGTTTTTTTGATAACAAATTTCGAAACTGTAGGAGGGGGTTTATCCCCCGATCTTCCAAATGACCTCACCGCAATCGGGGGATAAACCCCCTCCTACAGTTCTCTCAATCACCATCCCATGAAAATTCTCTCGTTTCTCCTTAAACGACCAGACCGGAGGCCAGGCTTATCCTTCTGCCTTCATCCTTTATCCTTGAAGCAAACCCCAATATCATTCTCATACTTTCCGACGATCCAGGTTATGGAGACCTGAGTTGTTACAAATAAAATCAAAAAAATCCTTTTCCGTGTAACGGATCCTGTTCCGGCAAAGCCGGATCGAGCGACCAAAGGGAACGTTGTTAAAAAACCTTAAACCTTCTAACCTCTGTGTCCTCTGTGGTTAATCCCTCCAAATTCCCAATTAATCCACCATCCGCATGATTTCGGCGGGGGACCGCCCCATGCGGTAGAGTCGCGCCATGGTCTGCATGGCATCCTTGGAATGCCGGTAGAACATCAGGTACCCCTGACAGAGGTAGTTGAGTCCCGGTTCTCCATCGGGGGTTTTCATGAACCGTTGCTTGGGACAACCCCCGTTGCAGGCGAACCTGAATTCGCATTCGCGGCACATCCGTGGCAGGGAGTCGCGCTTGTCGTTGCCGAACTTCAACTGCTGCCGGGAACGGGTCATCTCCCCCAGGGAAGACTCCAGAACATTGCCGATTTTATGCTCCGGATAAACGTAATGATCACATGAATACACGTCTCCCGTGTGTTCGATGGCCATGGCTCGGCCACAGGTTTCTTCAAAAATACAGAGCCCGCCCGGAACATCCAACCACTTGCCCAAAACCGTATCGAACATCTGAACAAAAATTTTGCCCACGTCCGCTTTGATCCAATCGTCGAAAATATCACAGAGAAATTGCCCGTAATGACGGGGCCTTACGCTCCAGGCGGTCACGGGAAGATCGTCTTCCTCCTCCATCCTGCCGGCCGGGGGTTGTGCCAGCCAAAAACCAATGTTTTCATTCCTCTTCCCCGGCCTGCGCTCCACGATGGGGATAAACTGCAAATAATTCGATCCGATGGATTTGAGAAAACGGTAAACCTGCTTGCCCGACTTCATGTTCTTGCGGTTGACGCAGGTGAGGGTATTGAACCTCACTTGGTGCTTCTTGAGGAATCCGAGTCCGGCCATGACCCGGTCGAAGGAAGGTTTGCGACGTTTGTCGATGCGATAGGCATCGTGGAGGTGGCGAGGACCATCTATACTGAGCCCGATGAGGAAGTCGTTTTTTCGGAAAAATGCGCACCATTCATCATCGAGCAGGGTCCCGTTGGTCTGGAAGGCATTTTCGATCTTCTTGCCCTTGGCATGCTTCCTCTGCAACTCCACCACCTTGCGGAAGTAATCGACTCCCAAAAGGGTCGGCTCCCCACCCTGCCAGGCAAACGAAACCAAATCGTTGGGTTGCGAAGCGATGTAATCCCCGATATAGGTCTCCAATACATCGAATGGCATTCTGCGCGATGCCTCCTTTTTAAAGAGCGCTTCCTTCTCCAGATAAAAGCAATAGGAGCAATCCAGGTTGCACAACGGCCCGATGGGCTTGGTCATTACATGGAAAGGCAACCGAGATTGGACCGACATTTTTCAATCCATTCCCTAATCCCCCGTGGCCCGGTTTGCGAATATAAAAATGACCGGCGGCAATGCCGCCTTATCAGTGTTCAGTGGTTTCCGGATGCTTGATGCTGGTTAAACTTTCCTCAGCGCCGTTTTTCCTTTACCTTGGTGGCTTCCTTCCCAATGCGGTCGCGCAGGTAGTAAAGGCGGGCCCGTCGCCTCACGCTCACCCGATCGACCTCGATTTTGTCGATGGTAGGCGCGTTCAGGGGAAAGACTTTTTCCACCCCTTCGCCAAAGGAAATGCGGCGGACGGTAAAGGTTTCGTGAATACCACTGCCACGGCGGGCAATGACGATTCCAGCAAAGACCTGGATGCGTTCCTTGCCGCCCTCGCGAATTTTCAGGTACACCCGCACCCCATCCCCCACTTTGAAATCGACTAGATCGGTGCGGATGGCGTCCTTGGTTATTTCGTTTATTACTCGGTTCATGATTCGGAAGGGTTGTGAAAAATATCGGGTCGTCTGATTTCTGTCTTCTTCCGGCGTTGAGCGAGTCGCCAAGCCGCAATTTCGGCGTGGTTACCGGACAGTAACACCTCCGGAACCCGCATGCCACGGAACTCTGCCGGGCGTGTAAATTGAGGAAAAGCGAGGAGCCTGCCCGCGAAGGAATCCTGGGTCAATGATTTTTCCTCCCCCAAAACGCCCGGTATGTAGCGGGCCAGGGCGTCGATCACTACGCAGGCGGCCACGGTGCCGTTGGTCAGCACGTAGTCGCCGATACTGATTTCCCGATCGACCAGGCAATCTCTCACCCGTTGATCGACTCCCTCGTAATGACCGCTCAACAATATGAGGTGGGAATACCGACTCAAGTCCTCGGCCAGACAGGGGGTCAATTTCTCCCCGTCGGGGGCCAGGTAGATCACCTGGGAATTGGCCCGCAGGAGCGATTCAATGGCGGCGAAAAGAGGTTCCGGTTTCATGACCATGCCGGCTCCACCCCCAAAGGGCCGGTCATCCGTATTCTTGTGTTTTCCCTCGGCCCAATCGCGAATGTCGCGCACCTGAACCGCGAGCAGGCCGTTTGTTATGGCCCGCCCGATGATGCTTTCATCCAAATACCCCCGAGCCATTCCCGGAAACAGCGTAAGCAAATCTATGGTGAGCGTTGTTTCCATGGGAGGGGTATTTCACGAGATAATTTTTCGATCTATCGATTCAGGACTCGGCTTTTTCTCCCGGAGAGGCTTCAGCAGTTGCTTCGGCTTCGACAGTCGGTTCAGGCTCCGGGACGGGAGATGCTTCGGCCACCGCCCCAACTTTCTCCTCACGCCGCCGGGCCCGGTTGATGAGGGAGCGAACCGAATCGGTCGGTTTCGCGCCGAGGCCCATCCAATGATCCGCGCGGTCCAGCTTGAGGCTCAACTGTCCGTGAGGAGCTTTGGGGGAATAGGTTCCAATCCACTCGACAAATTTACCGTCCCGTTTAGTGCGGGCCTCACCGACAACGACGCGGTAAACCGGATTGTGGATCGATCCCCGTCGAGCTAATTTTATACGAAGCGCCATATTATATGCCTGTTGCAGGATTGAAGAAAAGAGAAAGAACCCAAAGGGACCGGAAAGGCTTGTCAATACAACTTTGTGATTGTCTTTGCCGTTGGCCGCGAATGAACCTTTCCGGCGTAATTTTCGACTGGAATCCGGCAATTTCCCCCTAGTTTATGCTACAGGCAGGTATCGTGGGTCTTCCCAATGTGGGTAAATCCACCTTGTTCAACGCCGTGACGCAGACGCGGAAGGCGGCGGCGGCCAACTACCCCTTTTGCACCATCGAACCGAATGTAGGGGTGGTCAAGGTCCCGGACGACCGGTTGGAACCCTTGGCTGAAATCACCCATAATGACATCGTCATACCCGCGGCAATCGAATTCAAGGACATCGCCGGGCTGGTAAAGGGGGCCAATAAAGGGGAGGGCTTGGGCAACCGGTTTCTGGCCCATATCCGGGAATGCGATGCCCTTATTCAAGTGGTTCGGTGCTTTGAGGACGACGACATCCTTCACCCCATGGGTTCCGTCGACCCCATCCGCGATATCGAGATTATCAATGCCGAACTCATTCTGGCCGACATCGCCTCCCTGGAAAGAAAACGGGACAAATTGATCAAATTGTCCCGAGGCAACGATAAGGTTGCCCGGACCGGAGTGGAGCTGATCGATAGACTGCTGCCCCACCTGAACGAGGGAAAACCGGCCAACACCTGGCCGGTAACGAATGAGGATGAAGCGATGTTGAACTCCTTTTCTCTGCTATCCTCCAAACCCACCCTTTTTGCCTCCAACGTGGGCGAGGAGGATTTGGTCGACCTGGAGGAGAACCCCTACCTGGGGCAAGTAGAGCAGTACGCCGCCCGACACCTGGACTCCGAGTGCATTGGCCTGAGCGCCCGCCTGGAATCGGAGCTGACCGATCTGAGCGGGGAAGAAGCCAAAGAATTTATGGCCGTTTTGGGGGTGGAGACCTCCGGGGTGAGCGAACTCATCCGCACCGTTTACCGCCTGCTGGGATTGGTGACCTTTTTCACCAAAAACGAAGTGGAGGTAAGGGCCTGGACCATTCCTCAAAATACCAAGGCCCCCAGGGCCGCCGGCGTCATTCACACCGACTTTGAACGGGGATTTATCAAGGCGGAAGTCGTTTCCTGCCATGACCTCCTCCCTGCCGGCAGCGTCCTGGCAGCGCGGGAGGCAGGGGCCTATCGGCTGGAAGGCAAAGACTACGTCATCAGGGATGGGGACGTGGTGTTATTCAGGTTCAACCCGGGCGCCTCATAACCTTTATCCTTGCCAACCCAAAATTCTTCAATTGGCTGATACACCTTTCCAAGTGGGGGATTAGCTCAGCTGGTTAGAGCACTTGCTCGACACGCAAGGGGTCGGCAGTTCGAATCTGCCATCTCCCACCACTTGATATCGGCGGATCAGGAGGGGTTAACCACAGAGAACACCGAGAGCACAGAGTTGGAGGAAGAAGGAATGGACCACAGGTTTCACGGATGAGCAAGGATTAGGATCCGGAAACCAGGATCCAGGAAATAGGGTCAGAGATCACGATCAGGATCAGGACTTTTGATCCCTTCCCTTATTGAATGTGGGATTTCAATAATGTCAGGGCTTGCTGCAAGTCTCCCTCTTTGAGAGTGGCCAGGATATTTTCATGCTCCTGATAACTCTCCATCAGGTCGCGGTGCCTGGAGTAGGGCAGCGCCATAGTCGTCATCAGTGGCAGCCACAGCACCAACAGGTCTTCCTCCCGATAACTATCAATGATCGAGCGGTGGAAGGCTATGTCATATTCAATAACCTCCGAGAGGTCGCCAAATTCGGCGGCTACCCGAAAATGCCTCAGGATCTTTTCCCTGGCCATCAGGTCATCCCGGGACCAAAGGGGAAACCCATCCTGCAGCGCCAACGTTTCCAGGTCCCGGCGTGTCCGCAGGAAAATGCGACGTGCCTTCCGGGTGGGCAGGCGGTTGATCGAGACCCCTTTATTGGGAAGCGCCCGCAGGAGGCCCTCTTTGGATAATTCCAGCATCACGTCGCGAATGGGCCCGCGGCTCACCCCAAATTGATCGGCCAGGGCTTCTTCCTTGATACGGGTCCCTTCGCTCCATTTACCGGCCAGTATTTGCCCCCGGAGGGTGTCGGCGATTTGTCGTTTTAAAGGAGTGGGCATACTCCATATTTACAGGATTTTGAAGTTGACTTCAAGCAGATTAAGTTAGGATCATTTTGTAAATTGTTTGCAATCCTAGTCGGCAATTATGCGAACCACCGTTCGGTTAAAAGAGTTAGAGAATCGCTGGGAAATGACCCTGGCCCCTCCCAAGGGAAAACCCCCTACCCTGGATTTGGAGGTAATGTCCGAATTGAGGGCCGCTCTGGTTACCATAACCGAAGCCTTATCCAAATCGGAAAATGGACCGTGCCGGTCATTGGTGGTGCAGAGCGCGAGCGAACGCTCCTTCTGTGTGGGAGCCAATATAGGGGTTCTTCATACTTTGTCGGAGGAAACCCTTCCCCAATGGATTGCCTGCGGCCACGATACTTTCAATGCCTTGGAAGATTTGCCCATCCCGGTGGTGGCCAAAGTTCGCGGTTACGCCTTGGGAGGCGGTCTGGAGTTGGCCATGGCCTGTGATCTGATCGTGTGCGATCCCACCGCCAAAGCAGGGCAGGTCGAGGCCAA
Organism: Opitutales bacterium; assembly: GCA_965218995.1. Taxonomy (GTDB): domain Bacteria; phylum Verrucomicrobiota; class Verrucomicrobiia; order Opitutales; family UBA2995; genus JAABVD01. Next base: position 235,036 of record CBDCML010000001.1, on the reverse strand, counting down.
TCTGGGATTTGTGCCGGGTTGGGGGGGCTCCCACCGACTATCCAGGCGAATTGGGGTGGCCGGGGCAAAACGCCTTTTCTTTACGGGAGAAATTCTCGATGCTCAAACCTGCCTCTCCATGGGAATGATCGATGAGATAAGAGAAAGGGAAGATTTGGATACCTTTATCGAGGAGTTTGCCCGAACGGTGTCCTTGAAAAGCCCGGTGGCGATCGGCGGGTTCAAGCAAATGTTAAACGAGGCCCAACACCCTGCCAGGGATGGCAGCGCCCTGGCTGAAAGCGCTTATTCGCAGGACTGCATCAACAGTCCCGATACCAAAATGCGCATCCGCAATTTCCTGAACAAAAGAAAGGATTAACCGGAATGGGACTACCACCACAGGCTCTGGAGAGTCTAAAGATACTCGATTTTTCCCACGTATTTCAGGGTCCGATGGGCACCCAGATTCTGGCCGACCATGGAGCCGACGTGATAAAGGTGGAAAGACCTCCCAGAGGTGACTGGAGTCGTGCCTGGGGCCCCTTTATTAAAGGCGTATCGCTTCCTTTTGCCAATTTGAACCGAAACAAACGATCCCTTGCGGTTGATCTCAAATCGCAAGGGGGAAGGGAATTGGTAGGCAAACTGGTGGCGGGGGCGGATGTGGTTGTGCATAACTTTAGAAAAGGGGTAATGGAGAAGCTCGGGTTTGGTTACGAGGATGCGCGCGCCATCAATCCCGGGCTCATTTACGCTTGGAGCAGCGGATGGGGCGATTCGGGACCTTCGGCGGATAGCGGCCGAGGTGGCCACGACCTCATGGCTCGAGCCGAAGCGGGCTGGTTTCTGCAACCCGATAAGAATAAAGCGCCCATCCCTGGAGGGATGAGCGTGGACTACGCCGCCGGATTGCACCTGATGATCGCCATCCTGATGGCCCTTTACCACCGAGAGAAAACGGGACATGGGCAATTTATTTCCACCGATCTTTTCAGCGTCGCTTTTCACGCCCATGTCTGGGATGGCGCTTCCCATTTGAACGGAGCCAAGATCGATGCGGCGGCGGCTTTGGGAGGCACCGAGGAAGCGATTCTGAAGGCCTTTGCCACGAAAGATGGCTACATTGAAATTTCTCCGGTGTTTTCCGAAAATGCTTTGAGGGACATTTCCCTGGCCCTCGGTTTAAACGATCTTTCCGAAGATCCGAGATTTGCCACGGAGAAAAAACAACTGAAGAACAGCGAGGCGCTCAACGCCATATTGGCAGAGCGATTCCGGGCCAGGACCACAGAAACCTGGATGGCCGAATTGGAACCGCGGGGCATTTTTTGCGCCCGGGTTCACAGCTTTGCCGAGGCCACCGAGCATCCCCAAATAGCCGCCAATAATCTGGTAGTCGAAATGGAACACCCCGAGGCGGGTGATCTGAAGTTGTCGGGCACACCCATCCGGCTTCAGGCTACCCCACCCCGATTGCGGCAACCTCCCCCGGATTTGGGAGAACACTCCATTGTCATTGCCCGTGAACTCGGGTATACTCAAGACGAAATCGACCGACTGGTCGAGAACGGCGTGCTGGTGCAAGCGGAGAAAACCGCCTAAAACGACGAGGTCATGTCCGTCTCGACCGAGGTCTCGACCACTTTCTTCTTATGGGTCGATGCTTCGATCAACTCCTTGAGCATGCCTTCGTATGCGACCGAATCGAGAGGCAGGGCAATGGGCTGGTGGTTGAGCCCGGAGAAGAGAATGGCATTGGCCAGTTCCACCGAGTGGATGCCTTCCGCGGCCGGGAAAAGGAGTTCGGCCTCCCCCCGAATCGCATCGGCAAAATTTTTGAAGACACCCATGTGCTGAGGGCCCGTGCCCTCGATCGGTATTTCCACTTCCCAGGTGGGAACCTTGCCAAACCCCTGTGGGCATTCCTTGGAAAAAATGGACGACTCCGTTTCATTGCGAGTCCAGCGAATGGAATCCCCTTCCAGAACGATCAGACCGCGCTCGGCCGCAATCTCCAAACGGTTGACCCCGGGCGCTTCGCCGGTAGTGGATATGAAGACCCCGGTAGTTCCGTTTTCGTAGCGCAGGATTGCGGTGACCGCATCCTCGACTTCGATATCGTGAAAGCGGCCCAGGTCGCATTGGGCAAAGATTTCCACCGGCATGCCAAACAACCATTGCCACAAATCCAATTGATGGGGACACTGATTGAGGAGCACCCCGCCCCCTTCTCCCCTCCAGGTGGCGCGCCAAGCGCCTGAGGCGTAGTAGACTTCGGTGCGAAACCAATCCGTCACCGTCCATTGAATGCGGTTTATTCGACCCAGTTGGCCCGTCTCAATCAGGCTTTTGAGCTTCTGAAAACGGGGATCGGTTCGTTGGTTGAGCATGGCGGCAAAGACCTGGTTCTCATGCTCATGGGCGGCGATGAGGCGCTCGCAATCGGCCTTGTGCACGGAAATCGGTTTATCGACCAGCACATGCAGACCGGCCTCCAAGGCAGCGATTCCAAGGGTGGTATGGAAAAAGTGAGGGGTAGCAATATGCACCGCCTCTACCCCATCCGACTGAAACATCTTGTCCGGATCGGTAAACCTCTCAACCGCTTCAAAGCGGGCCGTGCGCTCCTCCTGCACATCACAAACCGCAGCCAGATTCAGGCCGGGAACTTGCCCGTCCAAAAGCGCGCGGGCGTAGAACTGACCCATGTTTCCCAATCCGACAATGCCGATGCCAACTTCACCTTTCATAATGATTCATCCTTCTACAATTTACTTTCAAGGCGAGGGGAAAGGGGAAAGGAAGGGGTCAAGACGGAATGGCGCTTAGTTAAGCGACTATTGGAATGTTCGATCATCTCGGAGAAGGAAGGGGTCAAGACGTAAAAAGTTATGCCTTACAGGGTCAGTCGTCTTGAAAAAGTGTATGGAGTGCCTGTCTGCGTGCGTCGCACAGGCAGGCAACGGAATACAGTTTTTAAGACCTGACCATTTTCTTGCAGAAGGCATAACTTTTCCACGGCATGACCCCGAGGCCGCTTACAGCGCTTTGGCGGCATGGGCGATGGCGTCCTCTATGCGGTCCATGTCATCCGCCGTAAAGCTGGCTGAAATGGCCGTGCGGATGAGGTCCTTCCCCGGTGGAACGGCCGGGGGAATGACCAGATTTGCATAAACCCCCTTCTCCATGAGCCGTTTTTGAAAAAAATAGGCCTTTTCCTTGCCCCCGACCAGGATGGGGACAGCGGGGGTCTGGCTTTGCCAGTAGTCGAGCTTCAAGCTTTCCAGGAAATCGAGATAACGGCGGGTATTTTCCCATAAGCGCTGCAAATGCTCCGGCTCTCGTCGTTGAATTTCCAGCGCCTTGGCCGCGGCGGCGGCTTGGGAGGGGCTCAAGGCAGCGCTGAATATGGTTTGTTTGGAATAGGTTCTCAGGTACTCGATGACGGAGCGATCCGCCGCGATAAAACCACCCGTGCTGGCAAGGGATTTGGAAAAACTTCCGCAAATGACGTCGATTTGATCCTCAACCCCGAAATGATGGGCCGTACCACGGCCTTGTTCGCCCATGACCCCGAATCCATGGGCATCGTCCAACAAGATGAAGCAATCATGTTGGGAAGCGATTTCCACCCAATTTTGCAATGGACTGAGGTGGCCTTCCATGGAGTAAACCCCTTCGACGACCAGCATCTTCTTGCGATGCGCGTCCACGTAGGACAGGACATTCCGCAAATCCGCCGGATCGTTATGGAGGAATCTTTCTATGGATGCCATGGACAGACGAATTCCATCCCACAAACTGGAATGCACATTTCGATCGACCAGTATGACGTCGCCTTTGCCCACAAAGGCGGAGGCGGAGGCCAGACAGGAGAGGTATCCGGCCGAATGAATATGACAGGCTTCCTTGCCCAGGAATTCGGCCAATTGTTCTTCCAATTCCCGGTGGTAACGGCGGCTTCCGTTGGAAATCCGGGATCCGGTCGGACTGGTGCCCCATTCCATCAGGGCATCTCGCGCCGCTTCCCTGACCCTCGGATCATAAGCCAGTCCGAGGTAATCGTTGCTTGACAGCATCAACAACTCACGGCCATCCAGCCAGACCTTGTTGCCTTCCTGCCGGTCGAAGGACTGATACCACAAATCGTATTTCAACCGCAGGCGGGTGATGTCATCCGCTACTATCCGCTTCTTGAGCGAACTCTCGAATCCACCTTTATTCTTCGAAAAAAAAGGCATCTATAGCAAAAGGAGTTATTGTCCCAGGCTGGAACTCACGGAAAAGACGGCGGCGACGATCCCAAATACCACCATGGCCACAAATAAAAAGGCGAAAAACAGCGCCCCCAGGGAAATGACCCCGCTCAGGGCGGACAACCCCAGGGCGAGTTTCTTCTGAAAAATTTTGGAGACTTCGTAAAAACTGGGCACCAGGTTACCGGTGTTTTCCCCCACCGAAATCAAATCGATCATGATGTCCGGCATCAGGGCCATGCTCTCCAATGCCTTGGAAACCGCCACCCCTTCCAATACTTTTTGTCGCACGTCCTTGAAGGCCAGAGCAACGGCCGCGTTTCCAATGGTGCGTTCGGTCAACTTGAAGGATTCCACCGTGGTGACTCCATTTTCCAGCAGGAGTCCGAGGGTCTGGGTTATACGGGTGGTTTCGGCAAAAATGATCATGTTGCCAACCAGGGGAAGGCGCAAAAAGAAACGGTCCAGCAGTAGACGCCCTCTGCTCGTTTTATACCACTTCCAGGTACCGACCAATATAACCCCGGAACCGGCCAGAATAAAGGGACCGTAAATGAGGAGAAAATCGGCAGTGCCGATCAGGGCTTGGGTTATAAAGGGCAACTGTCCTCCCAGGGAATCGAAGAGACTCTGCAACCGGGGCATGAGGACGAAAAGGAAAAACAGGACGACCCCAAAGGCGACCAGGAGGATGATACCGGGATAGACCAGGGAAGTGACCACCTTGGAGCGCATTTCCCGTTGGTTTTCCCTGTATTGAATGAGCCGACCCAACACCTCGTGAAGACTGCCCGTCACCTCCCCTGCCCCGATCAAATTTATGGTGGAGGGCTCAAAAACAGGACCAAATTCGGCCAGGGCATCGGAAAAGGAACGGCCCTCCTGCACGCTTCTGAGCAAGCGCTTGTTGATGGTGTGCTGGGCCGGGTCCTTGATGCGATTGTGCAGAATGCGAAGAGCCTCGGCAATGGGAAGGCCGCTCTTATACAACTCCTGAAAATTTTTCAGGAAGGGCAAGACATGACGCCGACCGACTTTTACCGCTTTGGGCGAATTGCGGCGGAATTTTATCCTGGCCGCGATTGAATTTCCCCTTTTACCGCCTTTATCGGTCGGAGAGGCGCCCTCGGAAACCTTTATGGGGGTCAAGCCGCGACTGCGAATTTTTCTTAGAGCTTCTTTGCGGTCCGCCGCGGTCAACTGGCTGGATACCTGGGCTCCGGCGGCATCCAGCGCCGAATAGGAGAATTCAGCCATCCAGCGACCGGGATTGGGAATTTTCGGAAGAACCTTCCAGTTCAATGACGCGGAAGATCTCTTCCAGGGAGGTCGTCCCCTTCTGCACCAGATTCCAGGCGGAATCTTCCAGGGCTTTCATTCCGTGCCGGGACGCTTTGCGCCGAATTTCGCGGGAGGAGGCGCGGTCCACAATCAAGTCGTGCAGGTTGTCGTCGACCCGGAGAATTTCGAAGACCCCGATACGCCCCGAATACCCGGTATTGCGGCACTGGCCGCAGCCTTGGGGGCGGAGCAGGCTGGTCACGCCATCGGCCCTGGAGGGATGCAAGCGCAGGCTTCGCATGGTTTCCAGGAGTTCCTCCCGGGTGACCGGAAGAGGTAGGGCGCAGGCTGCACACAGCCTTCGCACCAGGCGCTGGGCGATTACCATTTCAATAGCCGAGGCGATGAGAAAGGGCTCGATGCCCATATCGATCAGACGGGTCAAGGCGCCGGGGGCGTCGTTGGTATGAAGGGTGCTGAAGACCAGGTGTCCGGTGAGAGAAGCCTGGATACCGATTTCGGCGGTCTCCGTATCCCTCATCTCTCCCACCATGATTATATCGGGATCCTGCCGCAGGACGTGGCGCAAGGCTTGGGGAAACCCGAAGTCGATATCGTTGTTGACCTGAATCTGATTGACGCCCTCCACTTCGTATTCCACCGGATCTTCAATGGTGATTACCCGTTTGTCCGATGAGTTGACCTCCCGGATAAATGCGTTGAGGGAAGTGGATTTTCCCGCGCCGGTTGGTCCGGTCACCAACACGATGCCATGGGGAAATCCCAGAACCTCATCGACAACGGCCCGATCTTCCTCGGGAAACCCTAATTCAACAAAAGTGAGCGGTTTGGATTTCTTGTTCAAAAGGCGCAAACTGACACTTTCACCGTGAAGGGTTGGCACGGTGGAGAGGCGAATATCGAGCTCACTGTCGCCAAACTTGTAGTTGATGCGGCCATCCTGAGGGCGCCTGCGTTCTGAAATATTGAGTTTGGCCATAATTTTCATGCGGGAAATTACGGCCTCCTGATAGCGTCGGAGGTTATCGGGAACGGGTATGGATACGAGGCCTCCATCCACGCGGTAGCGGATACGCAGGACTTCGGCCTGGGGCTCGATGTGGATATCGGTGGCCGAATCCTGGACGGCTTGATGAATGATTTCATTCACAAACCGGATAATGGCGGCATCTTCATCTTCTTCCTCCACCTCCACCTGGTTTTCCAAAAGCTCGGCTTCCTCCTCCTCGAAGCTCTCGGAACCCACCCCGAAAAATTCGGTGATGAACCGGTTGGCCAACTCGGGATGGACTAGTTTCCAGGTAACTTCCCGGCCAATGGTGGAAAAAATCCAATCATCCATCAGGCCGTCCGGGGGCCAAACGGTTCCGAGAATCCACTCGTTTCCCTCACTCCCCATGGGCAGGCAATGGTACTCGTGGATAAAACGGACCGGCATTTCCCGAACCTGTTCCGGGTTGAATTGCGGCCTCTCCTCTATGGAGTAGTCCGATTCACGCGACACCCGCAAAAGCGCCTCCTCCGGATCGCAGCCGGTAAATTGGGCCATCAACTGAAGGCGCTCCTTGCGGTGAGACGCCAAAACCTGGACCCGTTCCTCTGCGGAAAGGCTGCCCATCAACTGGAGCGGATCGAAGGTGGCGCTGACCATGGATGGGGGAGGGAATTAGCGGTTGGACGCGTTGGAAGGCCGGCTCGCCCCGCGTCCCTGGGAATTATTGGATGACCCGGAGCCTGGTGTGGATTGTTGGCGCAGTTGATCGGCCAGGGCCTGCCGACGTTCTCTCAAAATTTCCAGATTACGACGCGAAGGCCTGCTAGTGTCGACGGTCCGATTTGCCCGGGAGGCCGTTCCGGCGCTGGTATCCCTGGAAACGGTGGGGGGTTGGGTGGTCCTGGCCGGGGTCGTGGCGGCCTTGGGTGCGCTTGGCTGGGCGTATTCATTCAATTGAAGCTGGTGGGACAGGTTTTCGGTTTGGGAGTGTATGATCACCGTGTTGCCATCCGGATCGTAACCCCTGATGGTCAATCCATCCTCTTGCCCCCCTTGTCTGATCCATTTGCTTTGGCGGGTAGAGGGGTCGAAAATACTGAAAATGTATTCTCCGTCAATGGAGGTAATTCCCCGCAACTGCAGGAGGGCCAAGGAGGGGGGACCCGTTTCGTCCGCATTCCCCTCCTCTGCCTTGGCCGGGGGTAGAAAGGGAGAATTTTCCAACAGGGAAACCGTCCCCTGTCCCTGGGACAGAAGGGGACCCAGAACCATGGTCCAGAACAGAATCCAATGCTTCATTCCCCAAAATTCCCTTCTTCTATGACCTCGACCGTACCGTAACCTTTCTCGGATTGCTCGATCAGTTGGACATCTCCCCCGAGCGCTTTGTTGACCAATTCCGCATCGCCAAAATTTTCCGCCTTTTCCAGGGCATCTTCATAGGCCTCCCCCGAAGTTCTCAAAATTTTCGGCCGAATGAAGAAGATGAGTTCCTGCTCCCGGTAGGTATTCTTCCGGGGTTGGAAAAGCAGGTTCAGGATGGGAATTTCTCCCAGGATTCCCACCTGATTCCTACTTTCGTCGGTGAAGGCGTCCTGAAAACCGGCCAGGGTAATCAATTCCCCGTCCGATACCGTGAGGGAGGAAGTGGCTTGCCGCCGCGTGATGATGGGTTGTTCGTTGCCGTCGATTTCCACGCTGCCCCCCAGGTTGTCCACCGTCTGGTCGATCTGCATTTGGATGGAGCCGTCCGAGCCGATCAGAGGGGTCACGGTCATTTCAATCCCAATGTCGCGGTATTGAACAGTGCTCCTGGTGAAGGTTCCTCCCGTAATATCCGACTGGGAACCGGTAATGATGGGACGAGACTCTCCGACGATAATCTTAGCCTCCTGATTGTGGGTGACCACAATGGTGGGAACGCTGATGAGGCGGATATTGTTATTGGTCTTGGCGATGTTGAAGACCATGTTCATGGAAAGACTGGTTGGCAGTATACCGGAGTTTTCTTCAAAGGGCGTCAGGCTGACCCGGCCGCTGTTGATTCCGGTGATATAACTTTGGTCCCAGTCACCGGCATAGTTGAATCCAAAAGCTTTGATTCCGGATTCATCACCTCTATTGAGACTGACCTCCGCTATGACGACATCGACCCGGACCTGGGGCAACAACACGTCGATCTTCTCGATCAACTGTTTGGCCTGCTCGATATCCCGCTTGGTTCCGGTCACGATGAGGGAGTTGCTACGTTCGTCGGCTACGATGGTCAGCTTTTCGCTGAATTGCAGCCCGTAGTCATCCCCTCCGGCACGCGAAGCGCCCCGAACCGTCACGCTGGGGGTTGGCTGGGCCTGTTGGCCCTGGGCGGGGCCCGTCTGTGCCCTGGTTCTCTGTTGGCCCTCGGGGCCGTCCTCGTCCGCCTGGCCGGAAACAATCTCGTTTAAAATCCCGGTGATTTCGGCCGCGTCGCCGTGGCGCAACGGTATGACCTCATTAAAAATGGAAAGTCCCTTATCCGAATCGATTTCCTCGATAAACTGCTCGATCACCGGTAAATTACTGGGGTGAGTGACCACGATGATCTGGTTGGTGCGATCATCTGCCTGGATGGTGGAGTTGGGATTCAGGTATTTGGAATAACCCGAAGAAATGATGGCTTCCACCTGCGCCACCAACTCGGATGCGATGGCATGCTCGATGTCATAGAATTTTACCATCACATTGGGGTTGGAGGGCTGGTCCACCTGCCTGAGAATTTTGTCGATTCGCTTCAGGTTGACCATGGTGTCGCTGACCAGAGCGGTATTGGCCTTTTCAAAAAGATATATCTGTCCGATTCCCGGGCTGAGAAAGGGTTGGACCAATGGTTGAAATTCAGCAGATGTGAGGAAATCCAGGGCAAAAACCTTGGTGAAGATCCCCCCCGTATCGGGCAGGTCGATGAGATCCCCCTCCACGAAAGTAGGGGATCGCCCCGTTATGGAAGCGACGGGTACCACCCTGAGAAACAGAACGCCCTGTTCGATGACCGCTATCCCGTTGAGGGAAAGAAGGCTTTCCAGCGCCTCGATCCGCTCCTCCACACTCATGGGGCGCTGACTGGTAAAATTGAAGGGAGGATTGGGCAAAGACTGGGGTCGTATGACGGAACGGCCCGTCAGCTTCTCCAGCAACGCGAGGACCGAATCCGATGTATCACCCCGCAGTATGAGGGGCGCCATTTCCCTCTCCTGCCCCTGGAGATGGGGAAAGGGCAGGGAGAAGAGGCTGAAAAGGGCGGCGAGGAGGAGCCCGGTTCTACCGAGCCGGAGGTTGGCGGTTCCTCGTATTTGATGGAGGCGGGCAATCATAGGGACGGGGCCGTCATCTCGACCGAGGAGATAAAGAACTGGGCGTCGAGGAGGTTCTGGTCGGACCGGTCGGCGGTCACAATGACCCGATCCAAGGTGACATAGGGTACCAATCGCTTCAGGTTGTCCGACAGCCTGAGGACCGCTTCAAATTCGGCTTTACTCACGTTCAACCGGATATTGTGAAAGGTAAAGAGGGTTCCGGTTTCCGATCGCGGACTGTTAATGGAATACTTCAACTCCAAAGGCCTGATTATTTCGGAAATCCTTCCCACCAACTCGGTGCTGGAAAGGGTTTTGTCCGAGTCGAATTGAGTAGTTTTTTCAATGAGTTGGGCTTCAATGTAATCCCCCGTACCAAGTATCTGAAGCGCATTTCCGATTTGTTGCCGGGTGTGGGAAAGCGATTGGGCGCTTTGGCGGTAGCGGGAAACGGAAGACCCCAGCCAGACCACCGCTATCCCACCCAAAAAGAGAAACAGCAACACCTTCTCCCGGGTGGTGATAACTTTGTAAACCCTCTTTATCGACGCGATCACAGGTCGGTTAAAAAGGTTTGGGGTTCCAGGGCTCCTTGCTTGAATTCTACCCGCAACCGAAAGGTCGATCGATTGTTGGCGTCGCGCAGGTTGCTGATTTCGATACCGGAGAGGAATCCGAGTTCCTCGAGGCGCTCCTCAAACCCCTCCACTTCCCCTGAATTGGCGCTGATGGCCTCAATCTGCAAGGCATTGCTGCTTTCCGCGATAAACCGGGTAAAATAGATATTGGCCGGGCGCACCCGATTGATGGCGTCGAGCATTTCGAAGGGTAGCAATTGGCTGGTGGTTATCTGGTCGATTTTGGCCAGCATGTCCCCCTTGCGTTCCACTACCTCGGCCATCGGCTTCAGCTCGGAAGCCACCTCCGATTCCTTGGCATGCCACTTCTTCAACCCGGCCAATCCGCCCTCGAGAAGTCCCAGCAGAAGGAACAGAAGGATGGCCGCTACACTGCACCGCCAAAGACGCATGGTCCATTTTTGTTTTTTCATCAACAGCCCCTTGGCCTCCGATTTCCGGATATCTCGCTCCCACAATCGACTTGAGGAGGGTAAGGATACTATCCGGGACGCCCCAGCCTCTTCATCCCGCGGAATCAGCTCGATAGCAGAAGGGTTCTGGTGGTCCCCCGCATCCCGGTTGCGCACGTAAACGGCATCCCGAATGTTGACCTCCTGAAAATCACTTACGGGGACGGACGGGGTGGGCTCCTTCGACAACGCCAGTTGTTGTCGTATTCGCCAGATGATCCGGGCCTTGGCTTCCACCAGAACATCATGGTCGGGTTCCCCGCCTTCCAGTCGGATGCCCACCACACTTTGCGGCACCGGATCCGAGGACGGGAAAAGCGCCCCGCTCAACCTGTCTCCATGAAGAAAAAAGATCAGGGTGGGCCGATCGAATGTCAGGCCGAAGGTTTGGGCAAAATCGGGAAAAACATAATCGGCGGAATCCGTGTCCGCCATGGGGATTTTCAGCTTTTGGTCAAAGGCGGCATAAAGGAACATACGGCCCGTTTCGCGGGAGCAGGTGTAACCCCAGTGCAATTGCTTCTGGTTGAAGGGAGACAGTTCCTCCACGCTCAACTCCGCAAATTCCTGGAGGTCGCCGCCTTTCAACCCCTCGGGCAGGGGTAAAGACCGGTTGACAAACCAATTTCCGGGGACGAAACGGGGTTCTACCGAATCCTCGTTTCCCAAAAGTAGCTGAATCCACTGCGGAAGTTTGGCCATGAGCAATTAAAATGCCGAGAGTAAGGGGTTTCTTTCCCCGTTAAAGCCCAATTTCATTTTCGAAAATCTCTACGACGACGACGGGATACTGAAGGCTGTTTATTCGACTGGTCCTTTCGCTGGCATCCTCAACCGCAAAGACGGGCTCCTCTCGTTGAAAACGGTCGTAAGCGGTGTTTTGGTTACGTGGAATTCCCCCTCCGACCGACACCAGGGCCCGAAGTTCAAAAACATTCAGCCCATTTTTTACCGTAACGTAAAGGTTCAACCAGCGAACGCGATTGGAAATCCTAACCCCGGGCAGGGCGGCCCTAATGGTTTCCGGCACCTCACCGATGTCTTGAAAATACCGGTCGTCAGCGGTGCCGCGGAGGCCGTCATCACCGGCCAAATACTCCCAGAAGGGCCGTTGTTCGTGGGTCATGCCCTCTTCCCCCAGGGAAAAGAGAGTGGCATCGGCGGTATTGATGTTCACCTCGGAATCATTGACCGGGGAAAACAATCTGTTCATGAAAAGGAAGAGTTCGTTGGGCCGGCCATCCAGTTCGAAAAACTGCTCATTGAACCCTCCGATCAAAGCCAGTTCATTCATGGAATAGAGGGGTTGATTGGGGGGTTCATAGGGAATGGGCATATCCCAATAATAGTCGTTTTCAGCTCCGTTGGCCCTTTCCAGGTCGTCCTCATCCACCCAATCCTGCAGTTTGTCAACCAATTCGGAAGCGGTGTAGTCGTCGTAACCCAAGGTCTCGAGAATAGCCCGAAACAGGACGTCATCCCCATAGAGGCTGGACATGGGAAGTTTTCCCGTTTCATCGACAAATTCCACCCTCACGGAATCGACCTCGGGAAAAGAGATGCCGGCAATGGCCAGGGGATCGCCCCAGCCCTGGGTAGGGGCGTAGAGGGCCCGGTCGTATTCTCCGTAGGCCGCCAAAACCGCCAGGCTGACTTCCAGAGTGGAATAAGCCACCCTCCGAAGCTCGCGCTCCGCCCCCTTCATGGCATACATCCGAATGTGCGGCAAGATTTGCTCGGTAAAGGAGGCCAGCAACAGGCTGAGCAACGCTATCATGACCATAACGAATATAATAATGCTGCCCTGACGGCTCCTGACTGGCATTTTTTTCAATAAAGGGGCACTCCTTCCCCTGTTTTGGGCAGATTGATCATGTAGGCAATCGCGTCGTCCTCGCTCTCGAAAAACAGCCTTATGCGGTTGGGTATGTCGTAGAGCCGCCCCGTATTGTAACGCAGTTCGTCCTCGAGTTCCCAAACCTCATCCTCGGCATCGTAATAGTGATACTCCATACGTGTCACAAAGGGGGAGATCAGGGTCTGCCGGGGCGGTATTTCCTCAAAATCCACTTCCAAACGCGACTGCCAATACAGCGCCAGACCGACGTCCTCGATGACCTCGAGTTGATAGAGTACATAGGGGAGCGGTTGAACCCCCCAGGTAACAATGCCGTCGCTGGCCTGAACCTCCCAGGATAGCAGGGGAGGTCCCGTTTGGTTGAATGCTCCCGAGGTGTAATCGAGAAAAACATAAGCCGTCCCATCGGTTTGCACCGGCAAGGCCCGGGCAAATCCACGCTTGAGGAAATCCACCACCTGCCGGGAATGCACTTCCAGATTGCGCACGGGAGTGGTTCCGCGCCAAATGTCGCTCAAACCGGCCGTGAGCAACAGTACGGAGGTCATGATGGCGGCGGCGAGAGATAGAGCCAGCAACACTTCCAAAAGGGTGAATCCGGGGGATCGATCTGGACGGGCTTTTTTCATCATGAACCGAAATAGCCCCATCCCCATTGCTGATCTTCGCGATAATCCGCCATGCGTTCCTGAAGATCCTCTCGCAAGCGATCGTTCTCATCCGGGTCGGCCCAAGTTGGCCGCAAAAGGAAAAACTGCTCCACCTCACTGGATTTGGCCCCTTTTTCGTCGACCCCTTCGATTATCAGCCTAACCCGGAACAGGCTGGGCATCTCCGTGGGCCCAATCTCACAGTACCAAATCCCGGTGGCGCCATTACCCAAGTCGAACTCTCCTCCTTCGACGGCCTCTTCCAAATCGCTGATGAGCTGCAACTCCTGCCGGACGTAGGCCAGTTCCTCCTCCAAATTGGCCACCACCCGACTCCGCTCGAAATTGGTCAGTATATTGATGTAGGCGGCCACCAATACGCTGGCGGCAGTCCCGAAAATCAATATCGCGATCAGGACCTCGATCAGGGTAAAACCTCCTTTCCGCTCGTTCATCCGCTTCGCTTCAAGATAAATCCCGTAAAAGGTTCCACTTCCAACTCGAGCTGGCGCGAGCCGTCCTCCAACCTCACCTTGAAGGGTGGCGAGGTGGCATCCGGATAAAGGTTTATGCTATCGGCCTGATACCAGGAAGGGTCCTGGAAGGACGCGCCCTTGGTCAAGGCCTCCTGATGATAGAAGGTAGCGTTCAATTTCAAGGGCTTTCCCTCCAACCCCTCGATGGGGTAACTGGAGACGACGGCCTGGTCCAGCAGGACGAACCGTCGACCCTCCTTGTCCCAGACCAGGCGATAGGTTCTGCGGTCTTCCACCGCCATCCACCGGCCTTCGTTTTGGGCCCTTTGGAAAGCTTTCTCCAACTCTGCCATGGGCTGGGGTTCAATTACCGTATCCACGTTCAGGGTAAACAGAACCGTTGCCCCTCCAATCAGTACAATGACCAATAGCACCTCGAGAAGGGTGAATCCTCCTGCGGTTCTCACCGGCATCGGGTTTTTCGTGATTTACCAGTTGCCGATATCATCGGCGCTTTCCACCCGGTCGCTCCCGAGAGAAAAAAGGTCGTATTTATCGGAATTTTTCTGTCCGGGAAACAGGTAGCGGTATTCCTGGCCCCAGGGATCGGCTGGCAGGCTTTCCACGTAAGGGCCATTCCATTTGGAAGATTCGCCAGCCTCACCGGGTCGGTTCAACAATGCATCCAAGCCCTCCTCCGTAGTGGGGTAGCGACCATTGTCGATGCGGTAACGAAACAGGGCCGCCTTCAAAGTATCGTTGACGTAAATTTGCACGGTGTCTTCCTGCCCGCCCTGCAGGATTTTATCCACGTTGTTGACGGCCAGGACGACCAAGCCGGCCAGCAGGGCCAAAACCAGAAGGATTTCCAGGAGGGTGAAACCGCGGCGGCTCTTCTCTCTCGAATCGTGCACGGAAGGATGAACCTGAAAAGAAGCGTTCATGAATTTTCGAAGCTGGCTAAATTAAAAAAATGTAAAAACCGGTCAGTCAAAATTCTCAAGCTGGATCCAAATCAGGCCTGAACTAAGGGCAAAGATGGGCAGAACTTCAATCTTTATCTATCTTTCTCCTTTTCATGAACCCCGGACGAAACAACTATGAACCCCTTTGATGTTGATTGTTCCCCATCAAGTGTAATCCCCAACCATGGAAGGTTTTGTAGCCAAAGCGAACGATCCCCGGGAAACCCGAACCGCCCTCACTCCCGATTCCGCGGAGAAACTCATAGGCCTGGGAATAAACCTCTCGGCCGAAGCCGGTCTCGGGAAAAAAAGCGGATATCCGGACCGGCTCTACGCCGAAAAAGGAGTAAAGCTTCGACCCGAGGATGGTGCCCTGCCCAGCGCTGACCTGATCCTGGGTCTGGATATCCCCGATGCCCAAACCGTGGCCCGATTTAAACCGGGCAGCTTGTTTGTCGGTTTTCTGGACCCGTTTTTCCGCACCGATCTTCTGCAAGCCTTGGCCCGGGCCGGGGTCAGCGCCATTTCCATGGAAATGATCCCTCGGACCACCCTGGCCCAAAAGATGGACGTGCTCAGTTCCCAAATGAATCTGGCCGGTTACCAGGCCGTTATCACCGGGGCGAATCGCCTCAACAAGGCGCTACCCATGATGATGACTCCGGCCGGCACCATCTCTCCTTGCCGGGTCTTTGTCATTGGCGTCGGTGTGGCTGGCCTGCAGGCAATAGCCACGGCCAAGCGGCTGGGGGCCCGGGTAGAAGCGTTCGATACCCGGCCCGTGGTAGAAGAACAGGTCAAATCCCTGGGGGCGAAGTTTGTCAAAATCGATCTGGGAGAAACGGACCAGACCGACCAGGGATACGCCGAGGAACTCACTGCCGAACAAATCGCCTTGCAACGCCGGGGTATGGCCAAGGTTTGCGCCGACTCGGATCTGATCATCACCACGGCCAAGCTGTTCGGTCGCAAGGCCCCGACCCTGGTAACCAAAGGGATGATTTCCGGCATGAAACCGGGCAGCGTAATCGTCGATCTGGCGGCGGCGAATGGCGGAAACGTGGAGGGCACCCTGCCCGACCGGGATGTGGTTACGGAAAACGGGGTGATCATCGTGGGCCACGCTTTGCTCGAAGCCGAGGTTCCCTTCCACGCCTCCCAGGTCTACGCATCAAACATCGCAAACCTGTTGGAACATTTCTGGGACGGGGAATCGAAGTCGCTCCACCTGGATCTGGAAGATGTTATCTTGCAGGGTTGTCTGCTCACCCACGCAGGCCAAATCATTCATCCCACTTTCAAGGAAAGCCTCGCTCAAAGGTAAGGCCCACCAACCATGGATATCATCCTGTTATTGTTCATTTTTACTTTGGCCGGCTTTCTCGGGTTCGAACTGATCTCCAAAGTCCCCTCCCAACTGCACACTCCCCTGATGTCCGGTTCCAATGCCATCTCGGGCATCACCATCGTAGGCGCCTTGATCGCTACCCTGCACAATCCGGAGGGCAGCGCGGCCATGGTCCTCGGGTTTGCCGCCCTGGTGCTGGCTTCCATCAACGTAGTGGGGGGTTACAAGGTGACCGACCGCATGCTGGGCATGTTCAGGAAGAAAGGAGACCGGTAATTGTGCAGACTCCCGGCCTGATCAATTTATTCTACATCGCCTCGGCCATTCTGTTCATTTTTGGCATAAGGATGCTGGGCTCGGCCCATACGGCCCGCCGGGGAAACCTGGTCTCCTCCCTCGGCATGTTGATCGCGATCACCGTTACCCTGATCGATAAGCAGGTTTTGGGAAGCTGGATGTGGATTGCGGCGGGAATCCTGGCCGGCGGTTTGATTGGATTTTTTGCCGCTAAATGGGTCCGGATGACGAGAATGCCCGAAATGGTGGCCCTCTTCAACGGTTTCGGCGGGCTGGCCAGCCTCCTGGTGGGCTGGGCCGAATACCAGAAGTTTGTCGATGCCGGAGGGGGACGGGTCGATGGATATATCCCAGCGGCCATGGACCACTTCACCGCTTCCGTCATTTTTTTGGCTGTGTTTGTCGGGGGAATCACTTTTTCCGGCAGCGTCTATGCCTGGGGAAAACTTTCCGGAAAGATCAGTGGCAAGGCCAAGGTCTTCAGCGGCCAGAAAGCCGTCAACCTGTTGTTGTTGGCGGGAATCCTCATTGCCGGATTCCTCTACGCTTCGGGTCCGTCCAGGGAGGAGGCCTACGCGATTTTTCTGGGATTGATCCTGTTCTCCCTGCTTTTGGGAACCTTTGGTGTGATGCCCATCGGTGGCGGGGACATGCCGGTGGTCATTTCCCTCCTGAACAGTTGTTCGGGCTTGGCCGCCTGCGCCGCGGGGTTCGTCATCCGCAACAACGTGCTTATAGTGGCAGGTTGTCTGGTGGGAGCCAGCGGCATGATTTTGACTATCATCATGTGCAAGGCAATGAACCGGACCCTGGCCAACGTGTTGCTCAGTGGTTTCGGCGCCACCGCTGAAAAGGCCGGATCCAAGCAGGACGGGGAAATGAAACCCCTCAGCGTAGAAGACGCCTTCTACGTGTTGGAAGCGGCCGGCAACGTGATTTTCGTACCGGGTTACGGCATGGCGGTGGCCCAGGCCCAACACGCGGTCAAGGAACTGGGAGATATCCTGGAGGAAAATGGAGCTGAAGTACGATATGTCATTCATCCCGTAGCCGGAAGAATGCCCGGACATATGAATGTGCTCCTGGCCGAAGCCGACGTGGCCTACGAGCAACTATCGGAGATGGATGACGTCAAACCCATCATGTCCACTGTGGACGTGGCTATTGTCATCGGGGCCAATGATGTGGTGAACCCTGCCGCAGAGGAAGATCCCCACAGCCCCATCTACGGAATGCCCATCGTCAATGTTCATGAGGCCAAGACGGTGTTCGCCCTCAAACGGGGCCAAGGCACAGGATTCTCCGGATTGGTCAACCAGCTTTTCTTCCGGGAAAACACCCGCATGCTCTACGGCGACGCCAAACAGACGGTGACTAAACTGGTGGGCCAGTTCAAGGATTAGAAAGAAAAGGCACAAGGGCACAAAGGCACAGGGGGGAGGCGCCGTGGGCGCCAAGAAGCTACTCCTAACCCGCATTTCTCACAAATCTTCTACTGCTCTCCGGAATCTCGGCACTGGTGCGGACTTCGTTGGATTCGCCTGCCCGTGCGCCGCACAGATGCAGGCGACTTTGCAGGGTGTCGACCCAGCTTCACCCGCTCACGACTCGCCGTTGCATAGCAACTTTGCGACGCACGGTCGGCGCGAAGCCCACACCAGCACTCGATCTTCGTTCGCTCGCTACGAATTTTGTGAGAAATGCGGGCTAACTAATCAGCTTCTATCCGTCTTGGTTTATAATGAACTGCAAGGCAGTTCCACTCCAAAGCCCAGTGTCGCGAAGCGCACACTGGGTAGGAATGAACAGTAAGATTCCTAATTTCTTCCCCGCCGGGGAATATCGATTTTCATCCGGCCCACGCGTTCCCACTCCGCCTCTTCCTCCCGGTCGGGGGGAGCCCGGCGCAGCACCAGTAAAAACAGGGCAACGACGGCTGAACCGGCCCAAATAAACCAGTTTCCGTATGTGACAAAAAAGGTCTGCTCCCCCAAGATTCGAGGATTGTAACTCACCTCGACTACCTCGCTGCCACGGAAATAAATCGACCCCTCGTTCGATTCCAAAACATCGTGGATGTTTCCATTTTCGTCTATCCAACCACTCCATCCCCCGTTGCCGACACGCACTACCGGCCGTCGGGTTTCCACCGCTCGCAGAACCGAGTGGGCCGCGTGCTGATAGGGGGCCCCTTCCTCCCCATACCAGGCATCGTTGGTGATCACGAACAACACCTGCGCTCCCTCCCGCACGGAATCGGCCGCCAGCGAGGGAAAAATGTCTTCGTAACAGATCAATGGCCCGATGAGCGTTTCTCCCCCCGCCATCCTCAGCTTCAGGGGACCGGCCGACTTTCCCGGAGCAATGTCCCCGCCAATGGGAACGAATTTTTCCAGGAAAAACAAGGCTTGGCGAAAGGGGATGAATTCACCGAAGGGAACGCGTCGCCGTTTTTGGTAGTATTCGGGATCCAAGCCATCTTCCGGATAAACCAGCATAAACCCGTTGAACCACGGATCGTCCAGGACAGTGGGTCCCTCCGCCGCCAATGCGCCCATCAAAAGGGGTCCGCCGAAGTCCCGGGCCAATTTTTCCACCCAACCACGCATGGCGTCATCGCCGATTAGGGGATAGGGCAAGGACGCTTCGGGCAAGACCGCGATGTCAGCCCCGATATGCTTTTGGAAAATGACCAGATTCTCGATTTGGGACATGATCTGGGGAGACTGGGACGGTTCCCATTTCACCTTCTGAGGGATATAGGGTTGAACCAATGCGGCATCAAAGAGGGGAACCCGCTGCCCCGGGACAAAGTTGAACTGGAAGATGCCGAAGGTGACAAACAGCCAAACCGCGATGCCCAGGAGAAATTCAGGGCAAAACCGCTGCCACCCCCGCTTTCTTCCCTGCAAGAGATGCCGAATATAAAACGCGATGGTCACCCCCACCAGAAGCAATACAAAGGAAACTCCATAGAAACCGGTCAGGGAGGACACCTGAAGCATGACGGGGCGTTTCCACTGGCTGGCGGCGAGGGGCAACCAGGGAAACCCGGTCAGAAAAAAAGTGCGGACAAATTCCAATATGACCCAGGCGAAACATACGCTTAGTATGCCCAAAAGGCGGGTTGGAAAACCGCGGTCCTTGAACCGGGGAACCCACCAGAACACCAACATGGCCCACCCGGCGGGAAAGAGGGACAGGACCGAGGCCAAGCCGAACCAGCCCAGCCAGGTGACGTGGCGCAACCAAAATATCAAGACCAGCCAGGACAGCCAGAAGGCTCCTCCCACCGCCACCAGAAAAATCCTGGGGGAGGGAGACTTATAAAAAAGCCACAGCAGGATGGGAACGGGAAGCAGGTAGGCCAACTCGGCGATGTCGTAAGGAGGGAAGGCAAAGGTGTGAAAACAGAAAGTGGAAACCAACACGGCCGAGGCCCAAAGCGTTGGGTTCCAATCGATGGTCAATTTCGATTTCATGCCTTACCCCCAGCCGACTTGAGCTAACCCGCATGTCTCACAAAATTCGTCGCGAGCGAACGGAGATCGAGTTCTGGCGCGGGTTTCGAGCCGACCGTGCGTCGCAAAGTTGCTATGCAACGGCGAGTCGTGAGCGGGTGAAGCTGGGTCGACACCCTGCAAAGTCGCGAATCCAACGAAGTCCGCACCAGTGCCGGTATTCCGGAGCGCAGTAGAAGATTTGTGAGACATGCGGGCTAACCCTGCACAGGCGGGCTACCTGCCGTGGCAGAACTTGTATTTCTTACCGCTGCCACAGGGACAGGGCTGGTTTCTACCCACTTTCGGCATCTTGCGTCGAATCGGTTCGGCCTTGACCCGCGCGGCGGGGTTCATAACCCGTTGTCTGGCGCCAAAACTCGGCGCCGCCGGGGTCCGGTCCAGGGTTGCCCCACCTTGGGCCGAGGTTGGGGCGGCGGCACGGGCCAAAGCCGGTTGCACGGCTTGGGCCTTGTTCATGCGATCCTGCAAAGCATTGATGATATTGCGTTCCAGCATGACAGCGGAACGGAACAGGGATGTGGCTATTTGCGAACGGACGTTTTCCAGCAATTGCTCGAAATAGAGGTAAGCCTCATTCTTGTACTCATTCAATGGATCCTTCTGCCCCAGGCGCCGCAATTCCACCCCGCGCCGCAATTCCTCCATTTCCGTCAGGTGATCCTGCCAGTGTCGGTCGAGGGCGGAAATAACAATCCAGCGCTCCAGATTTTTAAAAGCGTCGGGTTGTTGAAGCGCTTCCTTGGAATCATAGGCATGGCGAATCTTGGCGATTATGGCCTCTTGCGCCGTTTTGGCCGTAGACCAATCGATGTCGTCCCCTCCCATGGCAATGGGAAAGTGGGTGTTGATCCAACGAACCAAGCCTTCGCGTCCCTCGGAATCGCCCCTGACTCCCATTAGTTCGGGGTGTTCCAACCGGACCTCCAACTCCTCTTCGATCATTTCGTAAATTATCTCCTTGGGCTGGTCCAGATGGAGGGCTTCATTGCGCAATCCGTAGACCACTTCCCTTTGCTGGTTCAGCACATCGTCGTATTGAAGGAGTCGTTTTCGTATGGCATAATTTTGCTGCTCCACTTTCTTCTGAGCGCTTTCGATAGACCGATTCAGGAGGGGGTGAGCCAATTCGTCGTCCTCGCTGAAAGACTTTTCCATGATGTTGGCAATGGGCCCCGGTTGGGCGAACAAACGCATCAGGTTATCCTCCAGGGAAATGAAAAACTTGGATGTGCCGCGGTCTCCCTGACGGGCGCAACGTCCTCTCAATTGCCGGTCGATGCGACGCGACTCATGGCGCGCCGTGCCCAGCACGAGCAATCCGCCCATCCCTTCCACCCCTTCTCCCAATTTGATGTCCGTACCGCGGCCGGCCATGTTGGTGGCGATGGTAACCGCTCCGGTCTGCCCGGCCCGGACCACGATCTCAGCTTCTTTTTCGTGGAACTTGGCATTGAGGACGGTATGGGGGATATTCACTCGCTTGAGCATGCGGCTCAGTACTTCGGACGATTCCACCGAGGCCGTGCCTACCAGCAGCGGCTGACCCTTGCCATGGGCTTCCTCGATATCCTGGATGGCCGCATTGTACTTGCCCCGCCTGGTCTTGTAGATGACGTCATTGAGGTCGGTCCGCTGGTTCGGTTTATGGGTCGGAACAACCATCACGTCCATGCGGTAGATATCGTAAAATTCGGTTGCCTCCGTTTCCGCCGTGCCCGTCATGCCGGCCAGTTTTTCATACTGCCGGAAGTAATTTTGAATGGTGATGGTGGCATAGGTTTTGGTTTCCTTTTCGATGGCCACCCCTTCCTTGGCCTCTACCGCCTGGTGCAATCCGTCACTCCAACGGCGCCCGGGCATGATGCGGCCGGTGTTTTTATCGACGATCTGCACCTTGTTATTCTGCACCACGTAATCCACGTCCTTCTCATAGAGTGAGTAGGCCCTCAACAACTGGCTCATGGTGTGGATCTCCTCGCTCGTCCTTTCAAATTTCTCCTGCCACTCCGCTTTCTTTTCCTCCCGGTCACGGGGGCTCAGGGAGGCGTCCTTGTCAAATTCGCTAAAGAGGCTGGGAAGGTCCGGCAAAACAAAGGCATCCGGGTCATCCGGTCGTATGAGTTGGCGGCCCTTTTCCGTCAGGTCGGCCTGGTGCTGCTTTTCATCGATGACGAAAAACAGCTTCTCCTTGAGCCGGAAAAGTTCCGCCTTGCGCATGTCGTTGTGCATTTCGAGATCGGCCTTTTCAATCAACTTTCGGGTGGGGCCCTCCTCCAACATGCGCAAGAGCTGCTTGTTCTTGGGCATTCCCATTCGAACCTGGAGCAGGTCCAGGCCTTTATCTATCTCGTCCTGAGGTTTTCCGACCTCCTCCAGTTCCCCTTTGGCCTTCGTCACCACCCGGGTGCAAAAGCGGTTCTGCTTCCGCACCAGTCTTTGGATGACCGGCTTGTATTGCGGAAAGGGCAGCTCCCGCGTAATTTGCGCCGGTCCGGAAATGATCAAAGGAGTCCTGGCCTCATCCACCAGAATGGAATCGACCTCATCCACGATGCAGTAGGCGTGGTCGCGCTGAACCTGCCCCTCGGCCACCATGGCCATCCCGTTGTCGCGCAAGTAGTCGAAACCGAACTCCGAGGCCGTTCCATAGGTGATGTCCCTGCCGTACATCTCCTTTTTTTGCGCCAGCACCATCCCGTTCTGGATACAACCCACGCTCAAACCCAGGAAATGGTACAAGTAGCCCATCCACTCACTGTCGCGCCGGGCCAGGTAGTCGTTCACGGTGACACAGTGGCACCCGTGCCCGGTCAGGGCGTTGAGGTAGAGCGATAGAGTGGCCACGAGGGTTTTCCCTTCACCCGTCGCCATCTCGGCAATCTTTCCCTGGTGCAGAGCCATGCCCCCAATCAATTGGACGTCGTAATGCACCATGTTCCAGTCCAAGGCGTGACCGCACACCTGCAATGTTTTGCCGCAAAGCCGTCGAGCCGCGTTCTTTACCGTGGCAAAGGCTTCCGGTAAGATGTTCTCCAAGTTTTCACCTTCCTCCAACCGTTTCCGGAATTGGCTGGTATGGTTGCTAAGCTGCTCATCGGTCAAAGACTGATACTGCTTTTCCAACTCATTGATCCGGGCTACCGCCGGAAGACACCGCTTGATGAATTTTCTATAGGGCCGACCGGCGAATCGTTGGAAAATAAAGGATAGCATGGTACATTAAGAACGGTGGAATTTAGGCTGTTCCCTCCGCGGAAGCAACCGCAGATTTGCCGGGATCATCTCGGGGTCATTGCTTGAGTCGACCCTGAAAAAGTCAAAATTGCTTCGCCTGATCGATTGGTTGGTTGGTGTGAATGAGCTCTCGCCAAAACGCCAAGGTGGCAAAGATTATCCATTTCACAGCGATCGCGGCGTAAAGCCGCTCCTACATTTTCCAAGACCCCGCTCTGCCCATCGCTTCCTCTCAATTCCTGATTCCTAATTCCTAATTCTCTTCCCCTCTTTGCGTTGCTTTGCGCTCTTTGCGAGAGTCCATTTCTAGTTCCTGGATCCTGGATCCTAATCCGTGCTTATCCGTGTAATCCGTGGTTCATTCCTAATTCCTAATTGGCGCCAACGGCGCCTCCCCTTCCTCCGTGTTCAGAAACCGATCCTGGCCCCAAATCCGAGGGTGTCACTGAAATGCCGGATGGTTTTTCGCAAACCCTCGTCCAAGGGCACCAGGGGGCGCCAATTATCCAGGTATTTCTCAGCCAAGTCTACGTTTGGACGCCGTTGCCTGGGATCGTCCATAGGCAGTTCACAGTGAACAATTTTCGATGAGGTTGCGGTGAGGCCGATGATATGTTCGGCAAGTTCGCGTATGGTGCATTCCCCCGGGTTTCCCAGGTTCAAGGGGCCCGTCACATGGTCCTGGTTCATCATCCGCACCATACCCTCTATCAAATCGCTCACGTAGCAAAAGGAGCGGGTTTGGCTCCCGTCCCCATGCACGGTCAGGTCATCCCCTCTCAAGGCCTGGCCGATAAAATTGGAAACGACCCTCCCGTCGTCGGGATGCATGCGGGGACCATAGGTATTGAAAATCCGCACGATGCGGATATCGACGTCGTTTTGCCGGTGGTAATCGAAGCAAAGCGTTTCCGCGCACCGCTTCCCTTCGACGTAACAGGAACGGGGGCCGATCGGGTTGACGTGGCCCCAATAATCTTCCGGTTGGGGATGCACCCTTGGATCTCCATAGACTTCCGAAGTCGAGGCCTGAAGGATGCGGGCATTCACCCGTTTGGCCAGACCCAGACAGTTGATCATGCCCATGACCGAGGTCTTTATCGTTTTGATGGCATTGTAGCGGTAGTGCAATGGCGAAGCGGGACAGGCCAGATTATAGATTTGGTCGACCTCCACCTTGAAAGGATCCACCACATCGTGCCGGATGAATTCGAATTTGGGATTTGGAAAGAGGTGTTCGATGTTCACTTTCCTGCTGGTGAACAGGTTGTCCATGCAAACCACCTCGTGGCCGTCGGCCAACAAGCGGTCACACAGATTGCTACCCAAGAATCCGGCCCCCCCGGTAACCAAAACGCGTAAACTCATGTGCGGGTTGTTTTAGCCCGCCCCTGCCCTATTGAAAAGCCAAATTTGGCCGGCCCTCCTCCCAGGCCGATGCCGCAACTCGCTTGACCCTCCCCCACTCTCCCTTCAGCCTGATCTACGCAACTTGGCCCCCTGATCCCCATTCCCCATGAAGTGCCCCCTTTGTGCTTCTCCCGACAACAAGGTAATCGATTCCCGCGTAGTCAAGGAAACCGCTTCCATTCGACGACGGCGCCAATGCCAGGATTGCCGCCATCGGTTTAACACGATCGAGGAAGTCCAGCGCGAGGGATTGATGGTCCGCAAACGGGATGGCCGGAGAGAAGAATTCGACCGCAATAAAATGGTCGATGGAATCCGCAAGGCCACGACCAAGCGACCGGTGGATGTGGAACAGATCCACCTGCTGGTCAACGATGTCATCGAGGACCTGATGAAGGACTTCGAATATGAGATCCCCGGGCACGCCATCGGCCAAAGAATCATGACCCGCCTGAAACAAATCGATCCCATTGCCTATGTGCGTTTCCTCTGTGTTTACAAAGATTTTCGCGAAATCGACGAACTGATCAAAGAACTCTCCGATTTGAAACCTTGATCCCATGCAAGCCGATCAACGCGAGAGAATGGCCCGTTTGCATATCCTCAACACTCTCTTTCCCCTGCTCACCGGTAATGACCTCTACCTGGCTCGGGAAATCGAGCGCGCCATCAATTTTTCCGCCACCGGAGATCCGGAAATTTGCGGGGCCAATGAGGATTTCAACCTTGCCCTGGTCCAACTCCTGGAAAAATACCTGACCCGGGATCACAACTTCGGATTTTTCCATTGGGACGCCTTTTCCGGTCAATGCCCCTTTGATCCGCTCTGGGCCCGGGAGGAGATCATTGCGGGTCTCAAACAGATTGCAGGATTTCCCCACGCCCTGTTTCTCGGCACCGGATTGCGCAAAGCCATTCAGGGAAGGCGAAAAAAGTGGAGCGCCAAACTGGACGTCGAGTACGAAGAAGCCGTCGAATATTTGCGGCGACTGGCAGCCCACTGGACGACTGGCAATTCCAACCTGACCCTCATCATCATGTAATCATGTCTGAGAAATCCATATTCACCAAAATCATCGACCGTGAGATACCGGGAAGGTTTGAGCACGAGGACGAACATTGCGTGGCCATCCGCGACATCGATCCCCAAGCCCCGGTCCATATTCTGATCATCCCGAGAAAACCCATCCCTCGAACGGCCCTGGCCCATGCATCGGATCAGGCCCTTCTGGGACACCTTCTCCTGATCGCAAAAAAGGTGGCGCGGCAACTGGACCTGGTCGATGGTTTTCGCATTGTCATCAACAATGGCCCCGATGGAGGAGAAGCCGTTCCCCATTTGCACGTACACTTGCTGGGCGGCCGCAAAATGTCCTGGCCGCCCGGGTGACCCACCCCCCTACCATTCCCCGATCGCCTCAAAGGTCCCGTCGAAGCGTTTGACTACCAGGCGTTTTAATTCCAGCAACATGAGGGTCGAGGCCAACTCGGGTGATGTTTTGCCGGTAAGGTCGATCAGCCGATCCATATCCAGTATTTCTCCCCCCTGGAAATGTCCCAGGATTTGCTGCTCATCTTCGGACAACTCCGGCCCCGGAAGCGTCGGTTCCGTTGCATCGGAGGTCTGGCTGTTCCCGATCAAATACCCGAGTTCTTCCGCCACATCGGAAGGTTTGGACAACAGTACCGCCCCTTCCCGGATCAATTGATGGCAACCGCGGCTGGTGGCTTGGTCGATACGTCCGGGAACGGCAAAAACGGTGCGATCCTGCTCAGCCGCAAAACGGGCCGAAATCATACTCCCTCCACTGAGGTCGGACTCCACTACGACCAAGGCCTGGCACATGCCGCTGATGATGCGGTTGCGCATGGGAAAGGTCTGCCGGTCGGCCCGGCGGCCAAAGGGAAACTCACTCAAAATCGCTCCGGTCCGGGCAATCCGGTTGTACAATTCAAAATTCTCGGGAGGATAGATGATATCCATGCCGCAGCCCATCACCGACACCGTTTTCCCTTCCACCTCCAAGGCCCCTTTGTGGGCTTCGGTGTCCACCCCGCGGGCCCCGCCACTGACCACGCAAAACCCGATTCCCGCCAGCTCTCGTCCCAGTTTCCGCGCCACGCGCCGTCCATAAACCGTGGTGGTTCGGCTTCCCACAATGGCCACGGCCGGGCCATCCAGGGTATAGTCTCCACGCCAATACAATCCAATTGGAGGATCATAAATTTCCTTTAACAACGGGGGGTATTGGTCCGATTCCGCCACCACGAAACGAATGCCCGATTTTTCCATCCTCTCGCATTGCTTCTGCAAATTAAAGTGATTCTCCCAGCCCCGCAATGTATTCACCATCTTATGGCCCACTCCTCGGACGGACCTGAGTTGATTTGCCGGGGCAGTGAAAATGGAAAGGGGATCCCCGTTAAAGGCGTCCAGCAATCTGCGCAGGGTTATGGGACCGATTTCGGGTAGACCATTCAGGACGAGGAATGCCTGTTTGCGGGACAGCGGCGACATGGGCGTAAATAGAGGGTCGACAGTTTGCAGACCGCTCCTACTAAAGGAAATCCAAAATGCCGGTGGCTTTTGCCGCAACCTGCCCCTTTTCACGGGCCAGACGATCCGCCGCCCATCCATGCCAGGCCACCCCTTGGCATACCGCCTTGGCAAAATCTTCTCCCGGTAGGGCGATGCGTCCCCCCACCAGGCCGGACAAAAGGTCGCCACTACCACCGCGCGACAAAACCGGTCCTCCATAGAGGCTATTGATCACCGAACGGCCGTGCACGATCCGGGTGGGAGAACCCTTCAAGCAGACGGTCAGATGGTGGGACCCGGCAAATTCCATTACTTCCGATGGGTCCGCCAGGACCCCCGGAGACCGCTTGGAGAGCCGGATATACTCCCCCACGTGCGGGGTCAACACACAGCGACGCCGACCCCAATCCCGGCCCACGATGGAGGGTTGCAAGGCATCGGCATCCAAAAGAACCGGTTGGTCGGACAGGTCGAGAATGTCTTTTATGAAGGCCTCGGTCTCCCGGCCTGTTCCCATACCCGGACCAATCACCCAGCCGGTGGCCCGGGAAACCAGGGGGAGGACCCGCTTTATCCCTTCCAGGGCCAGCCCACCGTCCGCCGGGTTTTGGGGCAGGGCTACCCACATGGCTTCCGGGGACTTTGCCGCCGCCGCCGCCGCAATGCTCTCGGGAACAAATGCCGTAACCAACCCAACCCCGCTCTTGAGCGCCGCCCGCACCGCCATCAGAATGGCGCCCGGCATGTTGGCGGAACCACCCACGACAAAGAGATGCCCGAAGTTCTTTTTGTGCGCCTGCGAATCCCTTAAGACCCGACGAAATTTCAAGATGCCCTCGGTCAGGACACCGGCGCTATCGACCACGACATCCCGGTCAAAAAATCCCAAATCCAAATAACGAATGCGGCCTACCCTCGACCGGTTGGCAGCCTCAAAAAGCGGACGTTTAGCAATGCCGGTGGCGTAAGTAAAATCCACCTTGAAGGCCAAGTCATCCGAGTTGTCCCCCAGGCCGCTGGGAACATCGACGGCCGCTCGCAAAGCAATTGCCTTCATCCCGTTTACCACTTCGACCAAATCCCGCAACGGACTCCGCAAAGGCGGACGAAATTGCATGCCCAATACCCCATCCAGGCACAAGTCGATACGGGCACCCCCGATCAAGGCCCTTATTTGAGACTCTATGGATTGGGCATTTCCCTTCCTCAGGGAGGCGAAGGAAAGGCGGGAAGAATGGGCAACTTGCAAATCATCCAGACAGCGCCGCACCAAGGGCCTCACTCTTGTCAGACCGAAGGGAAATACCAGAAAGGCGCGCATTGCCCCAAACCGGTTCAAGATGTGCCTCAGGGCGATGATGGCGTCTCCCCCATTGTGGCCCTTGCCCACCAATATCAGCGCTGCCTCGGGGGCCCGTTTTCCCATGCACTCCGGAATATCCGAAGACAGGGAATCCGCCAAAGCCGAACCGGCCCGGTTCATGGCTTCCCATTGCCGTTCGGAGTCCTTACCCAATATTGTTTCCTCCCATTCCCGCGATTGTGCACAGGAAAGGATGGGGTGGATGTAATCGGTCTTCACCACTTTGGCAGACTCAGGGTTGCTCTTTCACGAGTATGGCTACCGCTATGGCAACCTTTTTGGTATGGGACAGGGAGATGCGCACATCGGTCCCATCCAGGGCGCGCAAAAGGGTTTTCCCCTGCTCATCGAGTCGAACTAAAGGCTGCATGCCGGGATCATGGTAGATGCCACACGATTTCCAGCCAAACAATTTTCCGATCCCGGTGGAAAACACCTTCGAAACCGCTTCTTTGGCGGCGAATCGGGCTGCCAAGTGAGGGAAGGGGTCGGATTTTCCGAAACAATAATCCCGTTCCTCCTTGGTAAACACCCGCTTGAGGAAGCGCTCCTTGCGTCGTTGGTAAACCTTGGCCACCCGCTCCACTTCGATGACATCGGCGCCGACGTTCAAAACGGTTCCACCCCGGGGAAATCGCAAGGCCAACCCGGCCAGGCCAGCCTCAGCCTCCGACATTCATCAACCTCCTCATTTCCCTGACCGCCTCTTTCACCCCGGTCAGTAACGACCGGCTCACCATGCTGTGCCCGATATTGAGTTCATGAAGGTGGGGCAGCGTCCTCACTTCGGAAATATTTACGTAGTTGATGCCGTGCCCGGCGTTGATGGTGAGTCCCAAAGCATGGCCCAATTCGGCCCCTTCCCGGAGTCTTGCAAACTCAGGCTTCCGCTCAACCGAAAAATAGGAATTGGCGTAGGTGCCCGTGTGCATTTCGATCACGGGAGCGCCCAATTCCGCCGCCATCCTTATTTGCTCGGGATCGGGATCGATAAACAGACTGACCACGATACCGGCGCCTCGCAGGGCCCCGATCCCCTCTGCAACGCGCTCCCGGGCCTGGACGATATCGAGGCCGCCCTCTGTGGTCACCTCCCGACGGTTTTCCGGGACGATGCAGACGTATTCGGGCTTGAGGGCCAGGGCAAAATCGAGCATGGCCTCGGTAGGGGCCATCTCCAGGTTCAGGGGCAGACGCAAAACCTCGCCCAAGCGCTCCACATCCCGGACCTGGATGTGCCGCCGATCTTCCCGCAGGTGGACCGTAATGCTGTCCGCCCCAGCCAGTTCGCATTGCTGGGCAAAAAATACCGGGTCGGGTTCAATGATGCCACCCGCAGTCACCCGGAAATCTCTGTAACGAGCCTGGCGAACCGTGGCACAATGATCGATATTTACTCCGAGCAGTATTTCCTGAAGAGGCATGGAAGAAGGTAATAGGACTTGGCCTTGCCTGGGCAAGATTGCATATCATTTCCTCAATCCTTCGCTCAGGCTGGATGAGATTTGCTTTGTTTCCATGAGGTAGCTACCCGCGGTCGTGTTCAATAACCCATTTGACTCATTTCACAACACAGTTGCCGAAGCAAAGGAAAAGCGTGAACAACTCGACCGGCTGCTGACCATTTCCCCATCCCTGTAATCGTGATCCTGATCCTGATCTCTCACCCCAATTCCTCTCCCCCTTCTTTGCGCCTTTTGCGGTCTTTTGCGGCTATTAATCCCATCCGTGCCTGTCTGCGTGCGACGCACAGGCAGGTAATCCTGATCCTGACGACACGCCGTTGCATAGCAACTTTGCGACGCACGGTCGTGGTCCCTTCCATCCCGGATTAGCCACAAAAAACACAAAAAACATTTTATAGTTAAACAACGCTTCGCTTGATGCCTGCTGCAACAGAATGGAGCTGTGCTCCAGCAGGATAAAGGAGGGGGGACATTCCTGTCCGCCACGCCGGAAGGCGGGTCCCCCATTTTCTCTATAAAGCGGGTTAGAAAACCCGCTCTCCGTTAATCTCCTGTTCGCCACAGCGACCCTGTTCTGCTGCAAGCAGATCAAGCGCAGCGTTGTTAAAAGATCTTAAACTCTCCTTTCCCTCTCTGCGCCCTCTGTGGTAAATCCCTCATTTGTCCTCATCCGTGTCCATCCGTGAAATCCGTGGTTTCATTCCTCATTCCTAATTCCTAATTCCTAATTGGCGCGCCTTAGCGCGCCTACCCGGTTCCGTTTAGCAACGCCTCCCTGCCGAAGCGTTCAACCGCCTGCAGGGTCTCGAGCACGTCGTCCCAGGTCGTATTGTGATTGATGATGCAGAGTCTTAGAGAGAATTTCCGGCGCAACGACGTCGATGAAATGAAGGCGGAGTTGTTCCAAAAGATCTGGGCAAGCACGCTTCGGTTAATCTGCTCCAGCGCCGTCTCCTCCAACGCGGCATGGTCAGGATTGACGCGAAAACACACGATTCCCAGTGAAACGGGATTGGTGACTTCGAGCGTTGGGCTGCCTCGGATGTAGGCCTCGGCCTGCACGGCCAACTCCAGGGCACCGGTCACGGCACGGCGGAATGCGGCCATGCCGAAGGTCTGAATCGACATCCAAACCTTCAAGGCACGAAATGAACGGCTCAGTTGTAAGCCCTGGTCAGAGAAATTGGGGTGATCCTTACCCCATTGGGTGTCCTGAAGCATGTCGTGGCGAAGCCCGAATGCCGCCTCCAGCGTATGGATGTCCCGAACCAGGAGGCATCCCGCCTCGTAGGGCTGGAACAACCACTTGTGCGCGTCCAGCCCAACCGAATCGGCGCGCTCGATTCCGCGCAACAGCCGCTTGCCCGCTTCGGTCAAAACGGCGAATCCCCCGTAGGCGGCATCCACATGAAGCCAGATGCTTTCTTCCGAGCAGAACTGCGCCATTTCCTCAAGCGGGTCGATGGTCCCCGTGCTTCCAGCCCCGGCATTGGCGCAGATCGCCAACGGACTGTATCCATCGGCGCGATCCTTCGACACCGAGCGCTTCAAAGCCTCCATATCCAGGCGAAAACTCCGGTCGGGCGGAATCGTTCGGATGCACTCCCTGCGAATCCCAGAGATGAAGGCCGCTCGCACTAACGCCGTGTGACTCTGATCGCTCATGTAAATTGTTCCGCGCTCGGGATGGCCGGCCGCTTCCCTGGCCGCAACGAACGCGTCCAGGCTTGCCGCCGAACCACCGCTCGTGAACAACCCGCCCGCGCCCTCCGGATAGCCGAGCCAGCGTCGAATCCAGTCAATCACTACCAACTCAACCTGGCTCGGACCACTGGCGACCAACCAGGTGCAAGCATTGATGTTGTAGCCGGCAGCAATGAATTCAGCCAATATGCCAGGCCAAGTGGGCGCAGATGGGATAAACCCAAACGACCGGGGGTGATCGAGACGTAGTGTCCATGGCAGGATATCCCGAGCGGCTCTCTCGAGCACCTCCTGGCCCGGCCGCCCGTTCTCAGGCGGATCCTCCATCAGATCATCGAGCAGTCCCTGCCGAAATTCGCCATCCCAAGCCTTTTCCCCAGGCAGGGATTCGATTCGATTGACAACGAGTTCGGCAGCTTGACGTGCAAGATCGAGCATCAGTTTCGGCGGCATCTGCAGCCCCTCGATCGCCTCATCGCTGCTGGCTGGAACCGCACCCTGTCCTGGCTTGGACGCCGTTGCAGGCTCTGGCTTACTGTCTTGGCCCATAAAGGTTTGGTCCATAGGTGTGAGATGTATCGAATCAACTTGGGTTGTAAAAGGTCAAGACGTAAAAAGTTATGCCTTACAGGGTCAGTTGCCTTGTAAAAATGTATGGAGTACAACGGAATACAGTTTTCAAGACCTGACCCTTTTCTTTCGGAAGGCATCACTTTTCTACGGCATGACCCCGACTGGCGTCCATACTATATTCCTCTACAAACGCGCTTAACTAAGCGCCATTCAGGCCTGACCCCTTTGGTAAGACTTTTCTTGCACTTCCCCCGCGACCTCGACACTCACCGGCCAGTAGAGAGTGGTGCGGCAGGATTCAGACGCGCAGGCTACGCAGGCGCAGAGAGTTCAAGACGACCGAGATCGACGATGCGGTCATCGCGAAAGCAGCGAACATGGGGCTGATGAGGATGCCGAAGAAAGGATAGAGCAAACCGGCCGCCACCGGCACACCGGAGCCGTTGTAGGCCAAGGCAAAGAACAGGTTCTGGCGAATGTTGCGCATGGTGGCACGTGCAAGCCGTCTGGCCCGGACGATACCGTCGAGGTTGCCCTTGACCAGTGTGATGCCAGCGCTCTCGATGGCCACGTCTGCGCCGGTGCCCATGGCGATCCCGACATCAGCCTGGGCGAGCGCGGGGGCGTCGTTGACCCCGTCGCCCGCCATCGCGACCCTTCGCCCCTCGGCCTGCAGTTCCCGGATGAGGAGGGCCTTGTCCTCGGGCAGCGCATCGGCACGAACATCATCGATGCCGACACGGGCCGCCACCGCCCTTGCAGTGCGCTCGCTGTCCCCCGTGGCCATTATGATGCGAAAGCCGAACTGATGAAGCGCCTTGAGAGCGTCAGGGGTGGTGTCCTTCACCGGGTCTGCAACGCTGACCAGGCCGGTGAACTTTCCATCGAGCATGACGAACATTACCGTCTCGCCCGCGTCGCGGCGGCGGTTGGCCCTTTCGGCCAGCCCTTCGACCTCGATCCCGAGGTCCTGCAACAGTTTCAAATTGCCGACCGCGACAGTCTGACCGTCGACCATTCCTTTGACCCCCTTGCCGGTCAGGGCTTCAAAGTCCGCTGGCTCCGCCAGTACGACGTTACGATCCTCGGCCCCCCGAACGATTGCCTTGGCCAGAGGGTGCTCGGAGCCCTTCTCCAAGGTGGCAGCCAGCTTCAATACCGTGACCTCGTCGTAGCCGGCTGCGGGCAGGACGTTCACGAGTTGGGGCTTCCCCTTCGTCAACGTACCGGTCTTGTCCACGATGAGAGTATCGACCGTTTCGAACCGCTCCAGAGCTTCTGCGTTCTTGATCAACACCCCGATCTGAGCGCCGCGCCCCGTCGCCGTCATGATCGACATGGGGGTCGCGAGACCCAGTGCGCAGGGACACGCGATGATCAGAACCGCGACAGCCGCAAGCAGCCCGTAGGACAGCGAGGGCTCCGGGCCCCATATTGCCCAGACAATGAACGAGGCGGAGGCGACCAGGATCACCACCGGCACGAACAAGCCCGCCACCTTGTCCGCGTATTTCTGGATCGGTGCGCGGCTCCGTTGCGCGTTTTCCACCATCTCGACGATTTGGCTCAGTACGGTGTCTGCACCGACTCGCGTGGCCTCCATGATCAGACTGCCGGTACCGTTGATAGTTGCACCCGTCAGTATATCGCCCGGTCTCTTCTCCACGGGTATCGGCTCACCCGTGATCATGCTTTCGTCGATGAAGGAGCGGCCTTCGATCACCAGGCCATCGACCGGCACCTTGTCTCCCGGCAGAACCCGTAGCCGGTCACCGATATGCACCTCGTCAAGCGGGATCTCTTCCCCCCTCCCATTATCGCGGATTACAAGCGCGGTCTTGGCCGCCATTTCCAGAAGCGCCCGGATTGCTTTGCCGGTGCTTTGGCGAGCCCGGAGTTCCATGAGCTGACCCAGAAGCACCAATGTCACAATCACCGCCGCCGCTTCGAAATAAACCCCGACATGACCCTCCGGGTCGCGGAAGCCGTCGGGAAAGATGCCGGGCGCCAGCACGGCGACCATGCTGTAAAGCCAGGCGGCCATCACTCCCATTCCGACCAGCGAGAACATGTTGAGGTTCATCGTGCGAAACGAGGACCAGCCGCGCGCGAGGAACGGCAGGCCGCACCACAGCACCACCGTCGTGCCCAATATCAACTCGGTCCAGAGCGCCCCGCGTTCGCCGAACGCCGCGCGCACTTCTCCGAGGCCCAGAAGCGGTCCCATGGCGAGGAGCAGGAGCGGAATCGTCAACACCGCGGCGACCCGGAACCGCCGGGTGAAATCCACCAACTCAGGGTTCGGACCCTCCTCGGCCATGGCGGCGGATTCAAGCTCCAGACCCATGCCGCAGATCGGGCAGGAGCCTGGATCCGTCTGGCGCACGCGCGGATGCATCGGGCAGGTGTAGACCGCGCCGGAATGGCCGGCCGGAACCGACTCATACTGTTCACCCGCACTCATATCGCATTGACCCTTCATCCTCTAATCATAACGGGGATCGCGCAGTGAATTGCAAGGGGCGATGCTGCCGCGCCAACTTCGAGATCTGCATTCGCGTTTGACCCCTTTTGCCTGCCCCGATCATAGTCGAGGTTGGGATTTTCAATCGCTCCGCCATATTTGGCATTAACACAACTTTCAGGTGCCCATGAATAGAAGAGATTTTGCCAAACTATCCACCCTGAGCGCCTTGAGTGCTACGACCCCGGGATTAATCTCAACGTTCGCCGCAGGCACAACTTCTGCTTCCCAAAAGTCTGCCAATGACCGGATTCAATTGGCCTTGATCGGAGCCAGGAACCAGGGTGGAAGGGTTCTTCTTCCCACCTTGGTGAGCAGCGAGGATTGCCAGGTTGTTGCCATCTGCGACGTGGACGGCAATGTGCAATCGGACGCGATTGAGAAAGCTTCCGCTCAATACGCAGAACAATATGGAAAAACCAGGTACGAAGGGATAAATGGTTTTGGGGATTTCAGGGATGTTGTGGCCCGGGACGACATTGACGCCGTGGTGATCGCCACTCCCGATCATTGGCATGTGCCCATCGCCAAGGCTGCAATCCTGGCCGGAAAGGACGTTTACGTGGAAAAGCCGCTATCGCTGCATATTGTGGAAGGCCGGGAGCTGGTTGAACTGACCATGACCCATGAAAAAATTGTTCAAGTGGGCAGTCAGCAGCGATCCGACGAGCGGTTTGTAATCGCCTCCGAAATAGTGCGGAACGGTTTGATTGGAGAGGTGAAGCATGTCGAGGTTGCGATTAAAACGCGGTCGGGGAGCGCCGAGACCTGGGAGGCAGAACCTGTGCCACCCCAGCTCAATTACAACATGTGGCTTGGGCCCGCTCCTTGGAGTGACTATCATTCAGAGCGTGTTCACTACAACTTCCGGTTCGTTCCGGAAATTTCAGGAGGCGAGATTGCCAATTGGGGCGCCCATTTTCTGGATACGGCGCAATCCGGAATAGGGGCCGACGATACCGGACCGGTAATGGTTCGAGGTATGGGAGAAAGAAATCCCTTCGGTTCCAGGCATACCTCGTTCTTTGATATCGACCTAGACTTTGAGTATGCCAACGGGGTTACGATGCACCTGAAAAGTGGGAAAAATGGCGTAACCTTTTATGGCACTGAAGGTCAGCTATACGTGAACCGTGGTGAACTCTACACGACACCTAAAGAACTTATTCGTAGGCATTCCAAGGATTTGCCCATCTCCATGCGACATACAAAGGGGGGTCACTTGCAAAACTGGTTTGATTGTATACGCACTCGGAAATCAGAACAGCTCCATGCCGGAGTAGAAATTGGGCATCGATCCGCCACCTTGTGTCACCTGTCAAACATTGCCATTGAGTTGAAGCGTCCCCTGAAATGGGATCCCGTTCGTGAGAGTTTCGTCCAGGATGCACATGCCAACGGGTTGAGAAATCGACCGTCACGGGAAGATTGGGCCTAGTTCCTCCAGTATGTTCCGCCAAAGTAATGAAATGTTTCCCCGTCGTCCGATCCAATTGATTGAAAGCGGAATGCGCTGCAATCATTGATTGTGTCGCACACTGCGAAGTAGGCGTCCCCGAAGTAGATCCCAGGGGAGGGGGAACACGAGCCCTCCAGCTCGAATGTTACAGCAAAAAGATTGCGGTCGGGATAGAGAATCTCAACTTCCCCGGTTACCGTGCAATCATCTGAGTCCTTGTCAATGATCGTTCCATCGGAATCAACCTCAATAGTGCTTACCGGCACGTCGTCATCGTCATATGCCGTCCAGGTTCCAGCCACCAAATCCAATGACGAAGGAATCTCGTTAAGGACCTGATCGTATTCCAAGTCGAATTCCACCTCTTTACCAGAGCTATCATTAAACGAAAAGTTTAGAGATCGCCCTTTAGTGATTTCACCCGTAATCAGAATTTCTTCAGAAATCAGCTGTTGGCCATCACGATTTACGCCTATATAACTATAGAAATATTGGGGATCCCCTATGCCAATGGCGTAGTCTCCAAAAAATTGGTGGAGGTTACCGAATATATCATCTGAAAACCCAACCATAGAACCGTGGTTCAGAACAACTTCCTGCTCTAAGGTGGGGGTGTATTTTAAATAAATTCCATTTTCCGGAGGGGCTCGAGCAATCTCGTAGAACTCGATTTGTGCAAGGCCGGTTGTCCCTCCGACTCCTTCAACAATTGCCGAGAAGCTCTTTCCCTCGGGAAGCTCTAATAGGATCCCAGATTCATTGGGATGCTGAATAAATCCAGGGAAGCGTTCCTCGATTTCGCCATCATTCCAATCTCTGAAATTATCATTGCTGGCTTGAACTCCGTCGGAATGCGGAGGAATCTCCAAAAATGTCACCATCGGGTCCGCCAGGACATTACCGGTGAAGTCGGCTGGTAGGGCATTTGCCAGTGAAGGGCCACGCACCACTACAAGCACTTTCATAGGTGATTCGCCAGTGGTGATGGCCGATCCAATCAACCTTTCATGCTCAACTCCAACCCAGGCGCGATTGGATAGATTGAGCAGTCTGCCCGGATCGTTGGCGAACGTGGCGCACCCCATGAGGATAGATGTGGCTAGTGTTAAAACTCTCATTTTCCATTTCCACTTAAGCCACGGCAGGAGCCGGGCTGTTTTCAAGTTGCAAGCGTGATCCGACACCAAACTTCGTACCAAGTCAAACGAGACCCTTGCCGTGCTGTTTTAATGGAGGTTGTTGGGTTGGTTTCGGTAAGAGACCATTAATTCAGTTGTCAGTGGTTAGTGACTAGTGGCGAGGGCGAAAGGAGGGCGGACATTCCTGTCCGCCATTTTCTCAATAAAGCGGGTTAGAAAACCCGCTCTCCGTTAATCTCCTGTTCGCCACAGCGACCCTGTTCTGCTAAAAGCAGATCAAGCGCAGCGTTGTTAAAAGATCTTAAACTCTCCTTTCCCTCTCTGCGCCCTCTGTGGTTAATCCCTCATTCTTAATTCCTAATTCGTGAGCTTTGCGAACTTCCCCCCTTCCCTTCGCTTTGGCATGCAACGTTTCTTGTAGTTTCCAGAGCTTATCCGGAGGTGCTAGACAAACCTCAATCTCCACTCTTGCCCCACTTGTTGCGTTGCCTTGGAACTGGAGAACCGACCCGAGCCGGCATAACCAGAAGTCACAAAAAACATTTTATTGTTTAACAACGCTTCGCTTGATGCCTTCCGCCTACGCCAAACCGTGCTTCGCAATGCTACCATGCTTCGCCTAAAGGCTCCGCACGGCACAGCGCAGGGCAAGAGGCTACGGTGTGAAAAGCCGGCAACAGGATAAAGGAGGGGGGACATTCCTGTCCGCCACGCCGGAAGGCGGGTCCCCCATTACCTCTAATCGGCGGGTTGGAAAACCCGCCCTCCGTTAGCGCCTGTTCGCGAAGAGATCCTGTTCCGGCAAAGCCGGATCAAGTGACTGTAAGGAACGTTGTTTGAATATCAAAAACCTCTGTGTCCTCTGTTGTTAATCTCCCCTAATTCCCTTGATAAACCTCCTCCGATGCAAACTGCACGGCCCCAAAACTTCGTAGCAAGTCAAATGAGCCTCTTTCCGGACTGTGTTCATGGGGGTTATAGGGTTGGTTCTGGTGAGAGTCCTTGATGCAGGGAAGGTGTAGCCTGACCGGAAAATACTTCAATGCTCGGGCTGACCCCATAGCCCCTTTTTTTTCAGCCTCTCAGGGTTGCAGCCGGTTGGATGCCAACGGTAAGGCGATGCCTGTCCCGAGACAACTTGCGAAAGTCACACTCCACCTGGATTCCATGCCAAAATTGGTCTGACTGGTTAAAGAAGGCGCCAAAACGAATTGACATGGCTGGAGTAATTGACCTCCTTCCATGCACTATTTGGTTGATCGCACGCGGAGCCACCCCGATTGCGCGCGCCATGGCATTTTGGGAAATTCCCATCGGTTTGAGGTACTCCTCGAGCAAAATCTCACCGGGTGTGATTGGCTCATTCATGCCCATATCCTATAACGTCATAGGGTATGATCAATGATAATCTACTATCGCAACCTCTTCCGGTCCCGAATCCGTCCACCTGAAGATTATGCGCCACTGGTCGTTGATGCGAATAGAATGATAGCCCGATAGTCGGCCTTTCAGAGCTTTGAGGCGGTTGCCGGGTGGGACTGCAAGGTCTAAGAGGGCTCCAGCTTGATTCATCTGAATCAATTTCCGTAGGGCAACCCGCGATATGGAGATAAAGCGGCGGTTGCTTTCAAACTCGAAAAGTTCTTCGGTGTCCTTATCTGCAAATGATTGAATCGTGGCCAATGCTCATTCATTGAATTGCCCTTAACCAGATGTCAACCCTACCGCTTTGTCGGTGGTCTTTGCCTTTTGTGGCTATATATCCCATCCGGGTAACTTGTCCAGCCGTAGCCCTGGGGCGAAGCGGGATCCTGTAGTGCCCCGACTTAATTCAAGATTGAATTAGAGAGTATTTGGTTCTGATTAATGGGTTAGTTCTGGTAGGAGTCCTTGATGCAGGAAAGGGGTAGCCTAACCAGAACCAAGGGCTGTTCGTTTGGCTTTCTGGCAGAATCTGGCAATCATATTTGTGGGAATTCTACCTGACCTAATCCGCCTTCCTGAGGGCAAAAAAAGTTCAGAGTTCTACTCTGTAAGCGTCTTGGATCACCCATTTCTTATTTTTCAAAATTAACCTGAAACGGTAGGAAATCCAAAAGAACCCATCGAAATAATCCTGGGCTTCAACAATCGTTGATTCTGATTCAGCATAGATCTTCCAAATCTGGAATAAGTATGGGCGTTTGCTGATTTCATGCTTAGAATCAGGAAGCACCTCAATATCTAGGTCATTAAAACGTTCAATAAAGCGAGAAGGAGGATCCTCACCAAAGACGCTTAAATACGCTCTTTTAGAAGCGTATCTTTCTTTTAAAAAATGAAAACGTGCGACTGTTTCAATGATTTTGTGATTGTTTTCCAACTGAGAATCTACCGACGTAGAAGTGGTACATGAAGTATTCAGTGAAAAAACGAAAAGAAGAAAAAAAAATCTCATCAATCACCCTGATCGAACCCCAAACTTCCAACCAAGTCAATTGGGACTTATACCGGACTGTTTCATGGGGGTTGTATGTGGGATTTTTTTCCGGTCGGTTGTTTGGCCACCAGAATCTCATTTGCAATGGACCAGTTTGCGGGGGTCCGGTCACATCAAAAGGAGAATAAGCCATCTGATGAGGAGGGCCGCCGAAACCACCATTGTGGTAATGACAGCCCATTTGAAAGGTTTGTATGTGTCAATCAACCTGGCCGTCTTGTAGGCCTTCGCCTTTTTGTTAATCCGCTTGGCCACCTCGTAGGTCTTGGCCTGTTCCAAGGTCATACCTTCCTTAAAGTCTGGTTTCACTTCCTTCATTCTTCCTTCATTGGATTCCCTCATATTTCCCTGTAAATTTTAGGTAGCTAGACAAGTAACAGGCCAAAGGGGGGAGGTCAACTAAAGGTGATTCACAGACTATTCGCATTTCAAATTGAAACACTACCAATAATCCTATTTTAGGTGCCCTAATCCCCAACTCGAGGTCATTCCTGCACGGCCAGTCAGCCCGAACCCCGGAACTGGAGGAAAAATGGGAACAGGTTGGCCAGTAGCTGACGGTTTTCAAAGACGCGTTTTAGTCTATCTCAGCTTGTTCCGTTTCATACTACCTGTCCCCTTTTCCCTTTCGTATCCTACCCAACTTTTCTCCGTTGAGGTTATCTCCTTTTGCGCCTTTTCCTTTTGTGCACTCTCCTTTTTTTTAGGGCATTTCCTGACCTTATCTCCTTCACAAAATCAACTCGACCCGCAGAAGGGCATTGGAAACTCATACATGTACGTCCTTTGAAATTGGTCACAGCAAAATCCCCGAGGTTGATAATATCCATACCAATCAGAACATCGGTTCCATGCATATCCCCATCTGTAACCCGCACTAGCGAAACGCCCACCCTGTTGGGTAGATGTAAATTTACGAGATATACGTTTGCTTCACGCTCACCATTTGCTGTTTGCACTATCTGACGATCGATCGGCTTTAACCTCAGTGCTAAAACAACATTATTGGTAATCACTGACCCGGATGCGCCCGTATCCCAAATCGCATCAAATTCAACTAACCTTGGTTCTGGCTTCCCGGAATTAGGCAAAAATGGTCCAGTTACGCCGACCTTTGAATTAAGGACCCTGGTTAAACCCTCATAAAGCTGAGTAAACCCGTTTCGAGAACGGTTAGAAGAGGGCTGATTTTGCAATGTGACTAAGCTACTCTGGAATGAAATGTTAGCGGAGTCTCTTCCTCCGGATTCAGACATTCACGGACCAAAAAGTCACCGCCCTCAAATCCATTTTTAATTGCCTCGCCGTAAGCCTCTGAGTCTGAATTGAAAAACCCAATTACCCTTTCGCCATGAATAAGAACAAGCTCTCCATGATGCTCCCTGGCCAATCTCTTTTGGATTTTTCTAAAAAATTCGATCTGATTTTCCAATTTCATGTTAGGCTAAAGGAATCCCGAAATCATGCCCTGTCAACCCCCCATTTTGAAAGCGGCCGGGGCGGGAATGGCCACCAGATGACTTTACCCCACAGGATCCCCCAGCCAATTTTTTGCCTTCCCAACTTGCGGAGCTCAAAACCGCAGTTTATTTCAACCGCCAGGAGGCGTCGGTATCCTTGAGTGCCTCCTTATACTCCGCATAGTCCCAAGGTGTCTTGCCATTGTCGTCCCGCGCCTTTGCGTCGGCGCCAGACTCCAGAAGCATTTCAATGACCACAGGGTTTGAACAGATTAGGGCTGCATAATGCAAAGGGTTGTCACCGTCCTCGCCCCGTGCATTTGGGTCCGCACCGGCATTCAGTAGTATATCCATGGCCGCGGGGTTGTTAGCCCCGGCCGCATAATGCAAGGGGGTCCGGCGGCGCTTTGTCTGTGCATTGACGTCGGCTCCAAAATCCAACAGAGTGTAGATGACGGCGGAGTTCTCGTTAAATCTGGCCGCCGCATGCAAGGGGGTCATTCGTGCCTCATCCCTTGCGCTGGGATCGGTTCCAGCTTCGAGACAATCGGTGACCTCCAGGACTGTCGCGATTTTCCAAAACGCTTCTGTATTCCACAATTCGCAGCCCATGCTCGCTGCCTCCTCCTGGGCCAACAAGGGAACGGCTATGGCAGGGAACAAGAGATAATAAAGGATGCAGAAATTGGTGATGAGTTTCATGATTATTCAGCCCTCCTGATCGAATCCCAAACTTCCAACCAAGTCAATTGGGACTTATACCGGACTGTTTCATGGGGGTTGTATGTGGGGTTGGTTCTGGTGAGAGTCCTTGATGCAGGGAAAGTGTAGCCTGACCGGAAAATACTTCAATGCTAGGGCTGACCCGGATGGCACTAAGTTAAGCAACTTTTCGAACATATGGCTGCCTCGGAAAAGGAAGGGGTCAAGACGGAATGGCGCTTAGTTAAGCGACTTTAGGAATGTTCGATCATCTCGGAGAAGGAAGGGGTCAAGACGTAAAAAGTTATGCCTTACAGGGTCAGTTGTCTTGTAAAAGTGTATGGAGTACAACGGAATACAGTTTTTAAGACCTGACCCTTTTCTTTCGGAAGGCATCACTTTTCTACGGCATGACCCCGACTGGCGTCCATACTATATTCCTCTACAAACGCGCTTAACTAAGCGCCATTCGGGTCCTAGCCAGTTCATTTCACAGAACATCAATCTAAGCCAGCATCCTGAAATTCTAGCTGGAAACGGAGATTAGTGCCTAACATAGTGTTACCCAGAACCTAGTGATAAATGGCACGCAGCATCCCAGCACATGTAAATCCCGATTTACTCCTATGGGGGAGAAGGTCGGCTTGTCTATCTCTTTCCCAAGCGGCCGTATCTTCGAAAATCGATTGTGAGACTTTGGAGGCCTGGGAAAAAGGAAAAGGGGGCCCAAGTATTGCTCAACTTCGAAAACTTGGAAAGGCTTATAAGAGACCTATTTCTGTATTTTTCC
Organism: Opitutales bacterium; assembly: GCA_965218995.1. GTDB lineage: Bacteria > Verrucomicrobiota > Verrucomicrobiia > Opitutales > UBA2995 > JAABVD01. Next base: position 192,120 of record CBDCML010000001.1, on the reverse strand, counting down.
TCGCCGAACCGCCAAAGGGATTTTCTCCTCAAAAGGAATTCCGAAGACTTCCTGGGGTGATTCCCGGTGAAGAATCGCCTGAATTAATTCAGGCGATTCGGGAGGCCTCATACCGGAGACAGGCAGCCTTGGAACTCATTGAAATCCTCAAGGAATCAGTTGAAATAATTCCCAGTAAGCTTGACCCAAATTTTGATCCAGAATTTGGAGGTTCCACTATTAGGCAATCTCTCGGGATATCGTGGAAAGACCAGCTAAAGTGGCCAAACCCACACAATGCCCTGAGCGTTTGGAAATCTGCGATTGAAGCACAATCTATCCTGATTTTTCAGACAGGTGAGGTTCCAATAAAAGAAATGCGTGGGACTTGCATTCCCGATCAACCGCTACCTGTTATTGTAATAAATAGTAAGGATGCTCCACATGGGCGAATTTTTAGCCTGATCCATGAATATGCTCATATCTTGTTCCACTCCAGTGGCCATCAAACCACCAGAATGGAAGGAAATTCATCCCCCGAGCAACAACCACTTGAAGTAGCCGCTAATGCTTTTGCCGCTGCCGCTCTTCTGCCAAGAGAAGAATTTCTTTCTGAAGCTGGAAAGTATCCCGGAGCTATTGAGGGAAATGACGATCAACTCAGACTTTTGGCACAAAGGGTAAAAGTAAGTCCGGAAGCTGTTTTGCGAAGGTTAGTAAAATTAGGCCATGCTAGCGAAAAAACTTATCAGAAAAAGCGTAAAGCCTTGGGAAGTAGAGTTTGGTATACAAAGCAAGCTTCCGGAGGACATATTCCACAATCTGTGAAGGTCCTTGCAAGGGATGGAAAATACTTCACGCGTATGGTTCTCGATGCCTACGACCGACGTCTCATATCAACCAGCAACGCTAGTGATTTCCTAGGCGCTAAACCAATACACTTTTCAAAGATTCGAGGTAACTACTAAGGTCACCATTGCCTGGATCCACGGAAAGTATGAGAATGAAATTGGGCCTTGCTTCAAAGGGATCAAAGATTAAGGCAATAGGATAATAAGAAGAAATAAGAATTTTTTCATGGGATGGTGATTGAGAGAACTGTAGGAGGGGCGAAATTTAAAGGAAGAAGGCAGAAGGAAGAAGGCTGAATAAAGAAGCCACTTTCGAGCTTCCAGAATCCAGGAACCTGTTTCTGTAGGCAAACATGTCCTGACGCTGTGCCGTGCGTAGCATTGCGAAGCATGGTAGCTCTTCGGCGAAGCGCTAACTTACCCCTACTTTCCACTTTACTCTTTCCACTTGGCGCCAACGGCGCCTTTATCGGGGGATAAACCCCCTCCTACAGTTTTGTAATTGGTTATCGATAAAAGCAACCATGCGGACCATTGTTAAAGATACCTGGGTAGTTTCGGCGAAAGATTTACTTTCAGAGTATCCACGGCTAGTGGATACTCTTAGGAATAGATCACAGGCTGATCCCTTTGTAATTGCAACTGCAGCATATTTTGGAGGTGTTGTTGTTACTGGAGAAGTTCCTTCGAGGAATTTGAAAAAACCAAAATTTCCGATGTTTGCATACAAAGGGATATTAGGTGTATCGACTTTTTGGATATGTTGATGGAGTTGGGATGGAAGTTTTGATGGCTAAAAAAGTAACCTGATCTGAAAATACTTCAATGCTAGGGCCAAACCGATCCGTGTGCTAGGGACAAGTAGCCAGGTTATCGTCAACAACACTAAACAACTAGGACCGTCCCCTTTTGGCCTTCTTCGCACGGCAGACAGGTCGTCTACCTCAACGGTGCCCTATTTTCGCAATTTAGCGCCGCTTAGGCGACTGGCAACCCTCATGCTAATCCTGCGCATCCGTGCGGAGTCTGGATTCACTGACTTATCCCTGGATAAGGGCTTGCTCCATTTTTTCCCTAGGAGCTATTTTGTTTTATCACCCCCCCCCCGAAGAGATGGCCCGTGAGTCTTTACCATGAGCACTACTGAACTGCTGCTCGACGCAGTCATCCTGGGACACGTCGTGGCCGGTTTCACGGGGCTCGTCGCGTTTTGGGTACCGGTATTCGCCCGCAAGGGTGGACGTGCGCACGTACGGGCCGGGCGCGTCTACGCATACAGCGCCTATGTGGTGACCCTTTCGGCCATGATAGCCTCGACCAGCCGGATCATGTCGTATGTCAGCCAGGGTATGGGGCTCAAGGAGCATCCCGATATGTACGGCATGGCCGCCTTCCTCGGCTATCTCGGGGTGGTCACGTTTGCAAACGTCCGTCATGGGATCCGGGTTCTGGCCACGCGCAGAGATCCGGGGTCACTCCGGACTCCCTTCCACGAGGGGCTTGCCTGGGCCTGCCTCGCCGGCACTGTGGCGGTTGTCGTGCTGGCCGTGGCCTTCTGGTCCAATTCCTCACCGGTCCTGCTCGGCCTGAGTCCGGTCGGGATCATCACCGGCTTCACCATGCTTTGGTATATGCGCAACGCCGGCGTCCAGCCGATGGGTTGGCTGTTCAGTCATCTGGGAGCGATGGTGGGGGGAGGCATCGCATTTCACACCGCTTTCGCGGTATTTGGGGCTCAGCGTCTGTTCAGCTACGAGATTTCCGGGCCGCTCGCCCTAGTGCCGTGGCTCCTCCCGACGATCATCGGAGTTCCGGCGATCATCCTGTGGAGCCGCTATTATAGGCGGAAGTTTTCTCGGGCCTAGTGCTTTGTCCTGTAAACTTATTCATACAAACGGCGGATATTTCCGCTGTAATAGCTGGATAGAATGTTAATTAATTTAGACGTCAAAGGACAAAAATGAACTGCAAAGCAGTTCCACTCCAAAGCCCAGTGTCGCACAGCGCACGCTGGGTAAGAATGGGCAAAAAATATAGAACCCCGACGGGGTCCCACATCGAACAAATCCCAAACCGATCGTTCATCAATCCCAATTTTGGATCTTATTTGTGGAACCCCGTTGGGGTTCGACCGTATCGGTGATTGGTAACCCAGCGTGCGCTACCATGCTTCGCAAAGCTTCGCACGGCACGGCGCGACGCTGGGCTCTGGAGTTTAACGCCCTTGGCGTAAAATAAAGATGATGGGGGCAGGGTTCTTGATGCTGGTTTCTTAGGTCCCCAGGTAGGATGCTGCCGGCGGTCCTGCAAGATGAGCTTTTCCACCGCCTTATCGGTTAAGTTGGCATAACGGTGCGGATATCGGCTTCTCTCATGCAATCCGGAGGCGCCATCTTGTTGGTAACGACGCAGGTACTTGTGGCCGGTCTTGCGGCTGATACCGAAGTCCTCACACAGTTCGGTTATAGTAAATCGTCCACTCTTGGCCAAGTGCACGAATTTTAGTTTTTGGTCCATTAGGTCTACAGTTTTCCAGGGCATAATGCCCATGATACTGTAACCTATGTGCCTAGAATAAGTGTAACCTATGTGCCCGGTTCATACCCCTCAGAACTAGAGGAAGAGGGGCACAGGTTGGCTGGTCGCTGACGGTTTTCAATGCCGCGTCTCCTGCTTTTCCGGCAGACGGGTCGTCTACCTCAGCTTGTTCCCTTTCAAGCTACCCGACCCTTTTGCCGGCCCACTATAAAAAGACGCAGAATTTCTTTTCTAACACTTTTGGTAGTGGGTCTGGCTGGGGAATATGCGGATTTAGCTAGAAAACCGCTTGACACGCGATAGGAACAGCCTTCCTTTTGAATTGAAATAAGCAATTTCTATTAGCCTTAGATTCACGGACAAGCAGAAAGGTGGTGTGCAATGAGAACGAAGTGTCCGAAGATTCAGGCAAAGAATTGACCCTTCGATTGGCTCTTGATATTTCCGTTCGTTCTTACGAATGGATTTATGGTTGTCTTAATGAAATTGATCGGAAGATAGGCAATATGATGATTCTATCTTCAACCCTTACGGCCATGATAGCGATGTCTGTTCCGGGGCATTTTCTGGTTTTCGATTACCGGTTTATGGCTTCCGTTCTTTTAGTTTTTGGAATTATACTTTTAGAGTGCTTCAGAACTTTGTTTTTATTTAAGTATAAAAGGGTGATTGTCGATCCCGAGAAGATGCTCAAGGAATGTCGTTCTTTATCGCCTAGAGAATTTATGTGGGGAGTAGTGTCATCCTATAGGGCTTGCTTTAATAAAGTCAATAATATTGTAATTTGGAAATCGAAACACTGTAACTACATAGTTTTTCTATTTATTATTGAGATTGGGATTTTGATGTTTTGGGCTGGTTATTCCTCAAAGCAGCATTAGGCGACATTTCTTGTGTCATCTATTATGACAGCAGGTTATTGGCTGGGCTCAAGTTTTGTATTAGTTATTTTTTTGTTTACTTCAATCCTTTCAAATTAGCTATCTCAACGTCTATAGCGTTGAAGCTATGGTTCAAAATTTAAAGGTAACTACTCAGGTAGTTTTATTGCGGAATGAAGGAGGGGGATTCCAGAAAAGATAAAAAAGTATAAAAAACATAAAAAAAAGCTGTACTTTTAATTTCGATTTGTCGTATACTTATGAATGCAAGATCGGGAAGCCAAAAAGCGGGTGCTTTTAAAGCTGATCCAAAAGGATCCCGAGGCAGTCGTCGAGCTGCTTTTGGACCTGATGGAGCGGGTCGAAGTATTGGAGCAAAAACTTGCTAAGAATAGCCGCAACAGTTCAAAGCCGCCAAGCAGTGATGATTACCCTAAGGCCAAGCCAAAAAGCCTGCGTAAAAAAGGCCGACGTTAAAGCGGTGGTCAGCCAGGGCACAGGGGCAAGACTTTGCAATTGAGCGCCAATCCGGACCGGATCATGAAGCACACCTTATCGCGTTGTCCGCTAAGCGCAGAGCGTTTCACCGATAAAGACATCGTGAAGATCATCAAGCGCCAAGTCTTCGATCTTCCGGAGCCGAAACTGATCGTAACCGAACATTGGATCTATCAGTACCGCAACCGCTCGGGCCAAATCGTGAGCGCAGAAGTTCCCGAGGGGGTGAATGCTCCGGTGCAATATGGAGGACGATTCCACAGTTGGTTGGTGTATTTGAATGATTACCAACTCGTTCCATTGAATCGAATAAGCCGGATATGCGCGGATTTATACGGTTATGGGGTCAGTGAAGATACCATATTAAAGGCTCGTCAACACTGTTATGAGCGCTTGGAAGGATTTGAAAAGCAGGTAAAGCAAGAGTTGGCAAACAGCGCCATTGTCCATGCCGATGAAACCGGGCTGAAGGTAAATGCGAAGAATCATTGGTTGCATACCGTGTGCAACAAGCGCCATACTTTTTTAGGGATCCACCCCAAGCGCGGCTATCAAGCCCTACAGGACTTCGGCATATTGGAAAGGTTCGTCGGGCGGCTGGTTCACGATTGCTGGGCGACTTATTTTCGTTTGAAAAACTGCCAGCATTCCCTGTGCAATCCCCATCTGATACGGGAACTGGTTTTTGCTCAGGAACAACTCCAACAACAGTGGGCGGCAAAGATGAGAAAACTGCTACTGGAGGCCTATGATTACGGTAAGGAGTGGAAGGCAGCAACGGGCCCCAAACGCAAGCATGACTGGCATGTTCGCTATGGCAGGATCATAGCAGAAGGTTATCGGGAAAATCCCCAGATAAATGATCCGCCAGGAGCCAAGAAGAAACAAGGCCGTCCCAAGAAAACAAAATCGAGAAATCTTGTTGAGCGCATGGATAAATACCGGGGCCAGATATTGGCTTTTCTCTGGGACCCGGAGATACCCTTCAGCAACAATCAGGCCGAGCGCGATATTCGCATGGTAAAAGTCAAACAGAAAATATCGGGTGGATTCCGGACCCTTCAAAACGCTCAGATCTTTGCTCGTATCCGCTCATATGTCTCAACCCGGCAGAAACAGGGAGTGGGAGCTTGGGAGGCTCTGGCAAAGGTATTTGACGGCGTTGGCCTGTCCCCCGATTATTAATCTTTCATTACCAGAGGATCCAACTCCCTCGCTGGGAACCTGAGTAGTTACATTTAAAGAGGTTGTTGGAATTTATTCTGGTAGGAATCCTTCTTGAATATAGTAGGGGGCGAGGGAATCCAAATCCGCCTTCGTTCCCGGTGTAATGTAGGTCGCACAACCACTAAAAACTGAGATAAGAAAAAAACAGAAGAACAATGAAGCAAAGGGTTTGAAGATCATGGACTGACCAGGCATAAGTACCTGGGAATTGTTTCATTCCAACTCAAAGTATCCTGGCCGGCTCAGAGGATCGAACTTGGTCTTCCCCCGATTTTGTGGACACGAACAGCGTAGCGTATGTTCATGTTAGGTTATGGTTTTGATTTTGGAAGTGTTTTTGAAGAAATGCTTCTGGTGAAAGGTATCCCAGGGTGCTGTGCCTTCGACGTTTGTTATAAAAAGTCTCGAGGTAATCGAAGATGGCCAGGCGGGCCTGCTGCTTGGATTCGAACACGCCGTTTTGGGGAAAGCATTCGCTTTTGAGGGAGGCAAAGAAGCTCTCGCAAGCGGCGTTGTCGTAACAGTATCCTAGCGCGCTCATGCTCTGAATCCAACCAAAGTCGTTCAATTGCTGCCGCACTTGGTGACTGGTATACTGGCAGCCACGATCTGAATGAAAGAGGGCTTTGTGAAAACCTCCCACTCGATTCCTGGTCTGGTGAAGGGCTGAAACGACCAGACCGGAGGCCAGGCTCTCGGCCACCTTGTAGCCCTGAATTACGCGGCCGAAGAGGTCCATCACGACCGCTAGATACAACCAGCCTTGCCGAGTGGGGATGTAGGTGATGTCGCTGACCATGATTTGGCCGGGCCCGGTCGGGTCCGGAGCCTCGGCCAGACGGTTGGGCGCTGGGAGGCTGCGGGGATCCTGCCGGGTCGTCTTGGGCCGGAAGGGGCTACCCCTACAGGCTTTTAGAGCATTTTGCTTCATCAGCCGGGCCACCCGGTTAACCGAGCAGCGAAAACCCCGCTGGTTGAGCTCCACGCTCATGCGAGGACTACCGTAACAGCGGGTGTGCCGGTCGGCATGGATCCGTTTGATTTCGCTCAGGAGGAGCCGATTTTGGCGGCGGCGCGCTCCCGCCTTACCCCTGCGCCATCGGTAATAACCACTCCTGCTCACAGCCAGCGCCTGACAAAGTTCAACCACTCTATAGATTGCCCGCATTTGATCGATCAGCGCATACCCAGCTGCGGGTCCTCGGCCAGTATGCTCGCGGCTTTTTTTAAGATCTCTCGCTGGCGACGCAGGTAAGCGTTTTCCCGGTTTAGCCGACGGATCTCGCGGGCCATCTCTTCGGGATCGTTCAAGGGGCGGGAAAGTCCCTGCTGGTCGGAGGGGTCCCCGAAGAGATCCTTGCGCCACTTCCTGAGGCTCCCATCGGAAATCCCCAGTTCACGGGCCACCTGCTTGAGGCTGTTGTTACTGTGCAAATAGAGTTCAACGGCTCGACGTTTGAACTCCTCATCATAGGTTCTGTGGGTTCTTGGCATGTCTAATGATCTCTCTCAGACTGCGCTGTTCGTGTCCACAAAATCGGGGGAGGTTCAGGGTATGCAGCAAAGTTTCTTGGACCTGCTTCCATTCTTCGCCGAGCGCGTCCCGCCAAGCCTTCGACAGGTGTTCGTTTTGGGGCAAGATGTGCTCGATGGTATATTCGTCGACGGGAACGTACTCTTTACGGTCATGATTTTCCAATCTCCGCAACCAATAGCTACGACTGCGAAAATTGTATAAATCGCGCTTCTTTATCTCACGCTGGAATTCCTCGTCCTTCGGAAACCGACGGTAGGAAGGTAATTGCAGGAAATGGACGAGCATACTCTCCAGATAGCGGTCCTTCTTCAGCGACCGGCCGAACGTGGCAAAGGTCTTGTTCAGCGAGTTTGTCGGTATGCTGCATACAGCCCGTCGGAACACGTAGCTTTCGATGAGCCGAACCGCCTGCACCAGATCTTCGCGTGACAGTCTGCCGTTGGAATAGTCGTCGGACAGTTCGAGCAGGAGGGGGTAGGCAACATCCACCTTTAATTCACGTAGGTCACGGAAGGCCATATCGAGACGAGGGTCGGACTCTTGGCCGATGGCCATGGCGCAGTAGTACTTTGCAAATTTATGGAGATCAGCTACGAGAGTTTCTACTCCATTCGATGTAGCCTCGGTCCCATGCGAATAGGATTTGAAGGCTTGGTAGACCTTTTTTACGTTAGGGATTTCACCGGTCCTAAACGTCAGATAGTGCCGCATGAAGCTGTCAAATTGCCTGCTGTAGGCCTGCTGCCCAAAAGCGGCCTCCATAGGCCGCCAGTGTTCGGAGTAAATTCTCTTCTGCAGGGTGGGCTCAAGGTCCATGAGCACAAAATTACGAATCAGATCAGCTTGACTGAGTTCAAGTCCAGTCGAGTTCATACTTTCAAAGATCAACTGTGGATTATCATGTTCACGGTTCAGCGAAATATCCACGATCATCAACTTTTGCACCCCCTTGAAAAGCGGGTGAAGGTCTTTACCAAATCTCTTCACTTGCTTCTCGAAAAAGCCAAAGTTCTCCCGCAATCGTAGAGACGACTGGGCCGGTAGCGACCTCTGATCAACAAATGCCAAGAGGGTCTGCTCGTCAGTTTGCGTCAACAACAGTTTATAGCGTTGATTACCATCCTCCTCTGGATTGAGCAGGTAATAATTACGAAGCTTCTTGGCAGAGAAACCGCCAAGGGTTTCGTCATCGCCTAGGTGGCGTGCCAGGACCTCGATGATGAGAGAAACGGTTGCGAGTCGTTGCTGCCCGTCGATGACCAACAACGGCGATTCGCTAGTAACGTGGTAATGGCTCTTTTCGATATAAACGATGGAACCAATGAAGTGGCCAGAGATCTCGTCGTTGCCACCTACGCGTAGAATGTCCTCCCAAAGCTGCCGACATTGCGATTCAGTCCATGAATAGGTGCGCTGATAGATCGGAATGATAAACTGAGGTGACTTTTTTAAAAAAGCCAGAAAGTTGGTTTCAGAAGCTCTCATTGGTTTCCTCCCAAGACACAATTTTTTCTAAAAGTCTTCAATCTCTTATAAGGGTCAACCGCGTCCAACGAATCGCGCAGGGCATCGGCCATGCGCCAATACTTGGCCTCATAACCGGTTCTGGCACCGGATTTCTTAGGTGTCAGTCCCGATTTGCTACCTCTCTTCCTTGGTCGTGCTCTGGCCATAAAATTTTCTCTACTTAATTTTTTCTGAAAAACAATAGATGCAAGGCAAGTAGCATCAAGAGGGAAGCCGATTGAAACTGCAATGGGTTTGCAACAGCGCTGCAATGCGGTTGCAAGCGGGCTGCAATGCCCTTGTAAAAGGGGGAATCCGCCTTCACCTTTTACGGCATGACAGGGAGGGGGGAAGCACCCAAGGGCGCGAATTAGGAATGAGGTATTGCGTTGCAACCCTCACCCGGCGTTACACGCCACCCACTCCCAGAAGGAGAAGGGCGAGGAAGTGTGTCAGGTCTGGTAAACGAATCCGTCCCCGATTTTCCAGACTGTCAGGCAGCGGTTAAAGTGTACTACCGTACAGGGAAACAAAGTTGGACCACCTTCAGGGGCAACCTCGGGTAAAGCCGAGGGATGTCAAATTACCTGAAAGTGGAAGCACTAAGGCGCCGGGGGCGCCAATTAAGAATTAGGAATGAACCTCCCCCGATTTTGTGGACACGAACAGCGCAGTCTGAGAGAGATCATTAGACATGCCAAGAACCCACAGAACCTATGATGAGGAGTTCAAACGTCGAGCCGTTGAACTCTATTTGCACAGTAACAACAGCCTCAAGCAGGTGGCCCGTGAACTGGGGATTTCCGATGGGAGCCTCAGGAAGTGGCGCAAGGATCTCTTCGGGGACCCCTCCGACCAGCAGGGACTTTCCCGCCCCTTGAACGATCCCGAAGAGATGGCCCGCGAGATCCGTCGGCTAAACCGGGAAAACGCTTACCTGCGTCGCCAGCGAGAGATCTTAAAAAAAGCCGCGAGCATACTGGCCGAGGACCCGCAGCTGAGTATGCGCTGATCGATCAAATGCGGGCAATCTATAGAGTGGTTGAACTTTGTCAGGCGCTGGCTGTGAGCAGGAGTGGTTATTACCGATGGCGCAGGGGTAAGGCGGGAGCGCGCCGCCGCCAAAATCGGCTCCTCCTGAGCGAAATCAAACGGATCCATGCCGACCGGCACACCCGCTGTTACGGTAGTCCTCGCATGAGCGTGGAGCTCAACCAGCGGGGTTTTCGCTGCTCGGTTAACCGGGTGGCCCGGCTGATGAAGCAAAATGCTCTAAAAGCCTGTAGGGGTAGCCCCTTCCGGCCCAAGACGACCCGGCAGGATCCCCGCAGCCTCCCAGCGCCCAACCGTCTGGCCGAGGCTCCGGACCCGACCGGGCCCGGCCAAATCATGGTCAGCGACATCACCTACATCCCCACTCGGCAAGGCTGGTTGTATCTAGCGGTCGTGATGGACCTCTTCGGCCGCGTAATTCAGGGCTACAAGGTGGCCGAGAGCCTGGCCTCCGGTCTGGTCGTTTCAGCCCTTCACCAGACCAGGAATCGAGTGGGAGGTTTTCACAAAGCCCTCTTTCATTCAGATCGTGGCTGCCAGTATACCAGTCACCAAGTGCGGCAGCAATTGAACGACTTTGGTTGGATTCAGAGCATGAGCGCGCTAGGATACTGTTACGACAACGCCGCTTGCGAGAGCTTCTTTGCCTCCCTCAAAAGCGAATGCTTTCCCCAAAACGGCGTGTTCGAATCCAAGCAGCAGGCCCGCCTGGCCATCTTCGATTACCTCGAGACTTTTTATAACAAACGTCGAAGGCACAGCACCCTGGGATACCTTTCACCAGAAGCATTTCTTCAAAAACACTTCCAAAATCAAAACCATAACCTAACATGAACATACGCTACGCTGTTCGTGTCCACAAAATCGGGGGAAGACCAGAGAGCACAGAGAGGGAAAGGAGAGTTTAAGATTTTTTAACAACGCTTCGCTTGATCTGCTTTCAGCAGAATAGGGTCGCTGTCGCGAACAGGAAGTTAATAGCCGCAAAAGACCGCATCCCGCTTCGCCTAAAGGCTCCGCACGGCACAGCGCAGATCAAGAGGCTACGGCAGGACAGGAAAGGCGCAAAGGGACCCCTTCTTTTTCTAAATCTCTGTGCCCTCTGTGCCCTCTGTGTCCTCTGTGGTTGGTTTATTCTGAGCCGGGGGAGAGGAGGGGGAAGAAGGTGAACCACGGGGACAGTCTTGACACCAGGCAACGGTTAATTTCTATGTTTGCAACTATTCCTCCCAGAAGAAATTCCAGGCAATAGAAACCAGACCAAGTATGGAGAGGATGCACTGCAATGATTCAACCAACCGAAGTACATCCGCTAGCCGGCTACCGCATTTGGCTTCGATTTGCAGATGGGGTCGCCGGTGAGATTGACCTGTCCCACCTCGCCGGAACGGGCGTGTTCAAAATTTGGGACGAGCCGGGATATTTCGAGAATGTGCATATAACTTCCCACAGAGCCATAGCTTGGGACGATGACATTGACCTTTGTGCCGATGCTCTTTACCTGGAACTCACCGGCAAACCTGTTGAGGAAGTGATGCCTGGGGTGCAGCAAATAATGCAGAGCCGCGATGCCTGAACTCTGTAGATTCTACGGCATTAGCATTCGTCTTAATTTCCGCGATCACAATCCACCTCATTTTCACGCGCTCTACGGTGAACATGAAGCTGTCATAGAGATAAAAAGCATCAGGGTTGTGCAGGGGCGGCTTCCACCCCGTGCCCGGCGTCTTGTGGAGGAATGGGCATCCCTTCACCAGGACGATCTGATGGCAGCCTGGATACGTGCGCAGCATTCGGACCCACCGGGCAGGATCGCACCGTTGGAATAAGTCTTATGGCGAACGGTGTTTCCATTTCTATGGGAGATAAGGCAGGGAAATAGGGATTAACCACAGAGCAACTGTGTCACGAAGCAAGGCTTAATTGATGATTTTTCATAAGAAAATGAAGGTGGATGAGCATCTTCCTCATGGCCGCAACCATAGCGCATTTGTACGGTTTACCTCTGGCTCTTAATCCTTCCACATAAGGTTTAATGACCGGATTATGGATGGCCGCAGTCTGGGCTGCCATGTAGAGGCATTTTCTGACTTTGGCCCGTCCCCCTTCAATCTTGCGTTTGCCTTTGAACCTGCCGGTGTCCCTATTGTAGGGAGCTATACCAGCGAGGGCGACTATTTGATTGCGCTTGAGCTTTCCCAGTTCACTGAAGTAGGCCAACAGGGTCCAGGCCGTGACTGGGCCGACTCCGGAAACCGATTGAAGCAGGCGGGCTTCTTGGCTGAGCTGGTGATCCTTTTTCACGAGGTCTCGGATTCGATTATCAATAACTTCTATGCGTTTTTCTATGCGTTTGATCATCCACTCAATATCGCCTTTGATACACTTCGGACTGTTTTGGATGCGGTTCTTCTCGCGTGCCAACTGCTCGGTGAGGTGACTTCTTCGATCCAGCCAAGCGGCCAGTTCTTGGCGGATGGGATCGGGGACAGCGCCTGGTTGCAAGCGTTTCTCCTGGGCAAAACCCAGAATCATCAAGGCATCTATGGGATCAGTCTTGGCTTTGAGGCCTTCGCTGCGCGCGTAGCTGCGGATGAGCCTGGGATTGACCTGAACCACCGCTATTTGCTTTTGATGAAGATAATCCATCATAGGGCGTTCGTATCCACCGCTTGCTTCGCAAACCACCAGGGGTTGGTCCTGCCGGCCGGCGATTTTAACCAAGGCCTTAAAGCCGGTGGGATTGTTGCTTAAGCTGCAACGGTGATTTTGGGTTCTCACTTCCAAGTCAGACTTGGAGATGTCGATGGCTATATAATGGTATTTTTTATTTTCCATGGCTTATATCACTCTTGTAGAGGCGAGCTTACCTGCCGTAGCATGGGGCTCTGATAACTGTTTGATATTCAGCCAGGATACTTCGCAGGATCTCCGCTCTGCGATGAACTCAGCATAAGTAAGTTCGGAACTCAGATTGATCTCTTGCGAAGTCCCTGCGAGGTGGTAGCAACCGCTTCGCAGGGGGTTCCTGGCACGTTCAACCATAACCATTGGCACGATCAAAGGCTTTTTCGAGCGCTTTCTGCGACGAGTGATTTGGACCCATTCTCGAAAGCGCTCAAAAGCCGGTAAATTCATGATTGGGAGACCTACAAGGACTCAGAGAGCACAGAGGAGGAAGAAGGTGACGAAGAAGGGAGGGAATGAGGAATTGACCACGGATTTCACGGATGGGAACGGATGAGGAATTGACCACGGATTTCACGGATGGGAACGGATGAGAAATTGAACATGGATTCACAGGATCCCGCTTCGCCCAAGGGCTACCATGCTTCGCCTAAAGGCTCCGCACGGCACAGCGCAGGACAAGTTGGACAGGATAAGAGGCGCCGTTGGCGCCAATTAGGAATGAGGAATTGGGGATTAACCGCGGATTACAAGGATGGACCTGAAGGTTGAAAAGGGGAGGGTCAAGCAGCAGGCATACACCAAGCTTCTACTAGGCCCCGCCTTGTTCTACATCTTCCCTCGGGCGTATCCGTACTCGATTCCGTGTCACCACAATCAGAGCTCCGTCGCTCATCTCATCCGCATGTTGCTCGATCAACTCTTCCATCGCTGCCACTTTTTCCCTAACCCGCATCTCGACGAAGCGGATGATGCAAGGATGCGGCAATCTGCGAACAAACACTAGTTCACCGAAATCTTTGTCTTCGGTGATGAGTATCCGTTGTTCCTCCAGTGCCAGTGAAGCAGAAGTTCTTCATCGGTAGCTTTAGGGTTTCTCTCCAAAGCCGACAAAACATCATGCCCTTGCGCCACTAACATGGCCTGCATACTTCGGGAGGCAGCGCATACGTCCAAAAGGAATCTCATCCCGCCGACCGGACGTGCACGCGCTCATGCACCTGCTCCCCTGCCAGGGAGTGGTGGGCAAATACCAAGCAAGCTTGAATGTCCTCCGGCTCAAGGACCGGATATTCTTCAAGAATCTCTTGCGAAGTATCTCCGGCAGCCAGCATACCCAGGACATGCTCAACGGCGATTCGCATGTCGCGGACAATCGGCTTCCCGCCAAAGACGTCCGGCCGGGCGGTGATGCGCTTGAGTAGTTCGCTTTCTACGGTCATTTTTTCCATTGAGATTCGTGTCCCGAATAAGGGTATTGGTTGCCTTACTTTGGCACTGCCAACAGCATAGCGTCAAGCTGGGGTTTCCAAAGTGAAACATGGATCCCGCTTCGCCCAAGGGCTACGGCAGGACAAGTTGGACAGGATAAGAGGCGCCAAAGGCGCTAATTAGGAATGAGGAATTGGGGTGAGGGATCACGATCAAGATCATGATCACGATTACAATACCCCATCCGTGGAATCCGTGGTCAATATAGCGAAGCGTTGTTAAACTATGAAATGTTTTTTGTGTATTTTGTGCTTTTTGTGGCAATTCGAAACTAGGGATTAAGATGGGGAACCGTCTGGAGGGTCTTGGAATACAATGCGGTTTAGGTTGAATTGGCGTTCTCCCCTTACGATGTGAACGATGATCTCTCTTTCACCCTCGATCCTGTAATATATCAAAAGGGGACTTACGGTCAGCTTTCGATAGGGAGTTCCTTCAAGTTCCCTGGGGCGGGTCCCTGTTTCAGGATACCCTATGAGTTGATCCACCTTCTGAAATACTTTTCCAACCAGGCGTTTGGCTGCTTTGGGATCGTCCAGGGCAATATAGTCGGCAATGGTGTCCAGATCCTGCAGGGCAGGTTCCGCCCAGATTACCTGAGCCATCGACTCATTCTCTTTTTGGCTGCCACATGAGAAACGACTCTTCCGTCCTGGATGGCCGCTTCCCCCCTGGCCAATCCCTCCAACAATTCAGTTCTCCTCCCCAAGTTTTCAAAGGACTTCACATCGACCAGGTAGGCGGCCGGCTTGCCATGATGGGTGATCAGGACAGGTTCATTATCACGGTTCAATTCCTTGATGATTTGGGTGGCGCGACGTTTGAGATTGGTAACCAGTTCAACCTTCATAAGTGATACTTTAGTGGTACTTTAACTGTGGTCAAGCTTACTGTAAAACCACGGATTACACGGATAAGCACGGATGAGAAATTGAACATGGATGCACAGGATCCCGCTTCGCCCAAGGGCTACCATGCTTCGCCTAGAGGCTCCGCACGGCACAGCGGCAGGACAAGTTGGACAGGATAAGAGGCGCCAAGGGCGCCAATTAGGAATGAAAAGGCAGGGAGAATGAACCGCAGATGACGCAGATTAGCGCAGATTTGAAAATGGAGGGGGAGAGAGGGCTGGCGCCCGGTGGAGAGTGAAGAGTGGTTAGTGGAGAGAAGTGAAACAATAATAGGGACGAAGGATGCCGGCGCGAAGAGGAGATGAACCGCAGATGAGCGCAGATTAAAAAATAGAGGCGGGGCAGGGAATATGTCGGAGGGTCTCGGCAGGTGAGATATGCGGACTTGGGAAGGATTTTGGGAACGTCACTCCAACTGGGCGCTCTTTTCTTTGATCTCGTGGTTCAGGACGCGGTCGTTTTCGGAATAGTCCACGGGAAGGTCGACCAGATGGAGGCCGCCCATGGCGAAGCAGTCTTCCAAGAGGGGGACGAGATCTTCGGTCTTTTCCAATCTGTGGCCGGTCGCCCCGTAAGCATCGGCGTATTTGATAAAGCAGGGATTTTTGAAATCGAGCCCCCAGTTGGCAAAGCGCATGTTCGCCTGCTTCCATTTGATCATTCCGTAAGCGGAATCATTGAGAATGAGAACCACGAGGTCCAAGCCGAGCCGGACTGCGGTTTCCATCTCCTGGGAATTCATCATGAACCCCCCGTCCCCACAAATGGCCATCACCTTTCGCTCCGGGTAAACCAGTTTGGCCATCATGGCCGAGGGCAATCCGGCGCCCATGGTGGCGAGCGCATTGTCGAGGAGGACCGTATTGGGGTGGCGCGCCCGGTAGTTGCGCGCGAACCAGATTTTATAGATACCGTTGTCCAGAGCGATGATGCCATTATCCGGCATGACTTTACGCACGTCGGCGACGACCCGTTGGGGATAGACGGGAAAGCGGGGATCGTCGGCGCCTTCCGCGATGTGCTTCTCCATTGCTCGGCGCACTCTCTCAGACCAGGAAAAGTCCCATCCCGGCGCCGGCTCGAGCCTCTGGTTCAACTGCCAAATGCTGTTGGCAATATCCCCCACCAGTTCGGTCTGCGGAAAATAGACGGGATCGACGGCAGCAGAGCTGAAGTTGATGTGGATGACCTGCCGTCCCCCGCGTTCCATGAAAAAAGGCGGCTTCTCCACGACGTCGTGGCCGACGTTCAGAATCAAGTCGGCTTCTTCGATGGCGCGGTGCAGAAAATCTCCGGCGGAAAGGGCGGCGTTTCCGATGCACAGAGGATGGGTCTCCGTGACTACGCCCTTTCCCAACTGGGTGCTGATAAAGGGGATGCCCTGTTTGTCGACAAAAGCTCGCAGCATTTTCGAGGTGAGTTTGCGGTTGGCGGCGGCGCCGATCAGGAGCAGCGGGCGCTTTGCCGACTGTAACAGTGCGATTGCCTTGGAGAGCGCTTTTTCCTCGACGAGGGGGCGGCGCACCGTGCTCGCGCTAAAAGGCTCCTGGCTCGTTTCCTCGGCCGCAATGTCCTCGGGAAGCTCGAGATGCACCGCTCCGGGGCGCTCTTCTTCGGCAAGCCGGATGGCCTCACGAACCCGCGAGGGGATGATGTCACCGCTAACAATTTGACGGGTATACTTGGTAAGGGGCCGCATCATGTCGACGATGTCCACGATCTGGAATTGGCCTTGCTTGCTTCGTTTGATCGGTTTCTGTCCCGTAATCATCATCATGGGCATGGCGCCGAGTTGCGCGTAAGCGGCGGCGGTGACTAAATTGGTTGCGCCGGGTCCGAGGGTCGCCATGCAGACGCCGGTTTTTCCGGTAAGGCGCCCGTAGGTCGCGGCCATGAATCCGGCAGCCTGTTCGTGGCGGGTGAGGACCAGGTCGATCTTTGACTCGCGCAGGGATTCGAGCAAATCGAGATTTTCCTCGCCGGGGATTCCGAAGATGTACTTCACGCCCTCTTCTTCGAGACAGCGCACAAATAGATCGGATGCTTTCATGGATGCTCCTGGTTCAAACGACTCCGTAGGCGAGCATGACCTTGCCCATCAAGCGATCCGGAAATTATTTTTGGACCAAGTCAGGATTGCGGACCTTCTTTTGATCGCGAGCTTTTTTTGGCAAAAGGGCGGGACAAAAAGAGGGAGAAAGGGGAATTAGGAATTGACCACGGAGGACGCAGAGGGCGCAGAGAGGGAAAGGAGAGTTTTAGATTTTTTAACAATGCTGCGCTTGATCTGCTTTTAGCAGAACAGGATCGCTGTCGCGAACAGGAGGTTAATAGCCGCAAAAGAACGCAAAAGGCGCAAAGAGGAGAAAAGGCACAAAGGCACAAAGGATAAGAGGCACAAAGGATAAGAGATGCTAAGATGCTGAGGTACTGAGAGGGAAAAAGGCACACTTCAGGGTATGACCTCTTTCCTGGAAATACATTTTCAAACAACGCTTCGCTTGATCCCGCTTCGCCCAAACCGTGCTTCGCAATGCTACGCAGGTCAGGAGGCTACGGCAGGACAGGTCCCGCTTCGCCGGAACAGGAGACAAATAGCCACAAGAAGCACAAAAACACAAAAAGAGGGAGACAGGGGAATTAGGAATTGACCACGGATTTCACGGATAAGCACGGATGGATCTGAAGGCTGAAGGCTGAAGGCTGAAGGCTGAAGGCTGAAGGCTGAAGGCTGAAGGCTAAAGGCTAAAGAAAAGAATGAGGAGGTTAATAGCCGCAAAAGAACGCAAAAGGCGCAAAGAGGAGAAAAGGCACAAAGGCACTGAGGCGCCGTTGGCGCCAATTAGGAATTAGAAATGAGGAATGTTTCGATTGGGGAGTTGGCAGGTAGAGAGGTTGGCTCTCGGAAAGGCGGGGAAGTCGGGAGTAAATCTCGCAAAGGACGCCGAGGGCACATCCCGCTTCGCCCAAACCGTGCTTCGCAATGCTACGCAGGTCAGGAGGCTACGGCAGGACAGGTCCCGCTTTGCCGGAATACCCCCGGTTCCAAAGCTGGTTAATCGATTGACTTGATCCTGGTGTTTTCTTGGCATAAATATCCATGTTCTCTAAGGTGTTCCATGGGTCATTGGCGTTCGACCCAGGGTGCAACCTAGCCACCCTGACCCGCGGCGCCGCGGCGATGCTGTTGGTCCTGGCGGGGCTGCCGTGGATTTCGCAGCCGATCTCGGCGGCCGACGGCAAGTTGGTCAATCTCTCGACCCGCGCCTTGGTGGGAACGGGAGAGGAGGTCATGATCGGGGGTTTTATCGTCCAAGGTGGCACCCGGCAGGTGCTCATCCAAGCCGTCGGCCCGGAACTTGCGGATAGAGGCATTTCCAATGCGCTGGCCGATCCGGTTCTGACGGTCATCCAAACCAGCGAGGGCGAGCCTCCTCGCACAAAGCTCAATCCTCCTATTGAGCTCATGGTCAACGACAACTGGGAGGACAGTCAGAGACAATTGGTATTCGTTCTTTGGGGCGGCAATCCTACGCTGACGGAAGGCAGCCTGAGCGCGGCCGCCGTTCTCGCTCTCGAGCCCGGGGAGTATACGGCCAAGGTGGAAGGAAAGGATGGAACTTCAGGAGTTGCCCTTGTGGAGGTTTATGGGGTCGTCAATTTGGTTGGGATGGATTCCCCCGGCGGCAGGTTGGTCAATCTCTCGACGCGCGCCGTGGTGGGAACGGGAGAGGAGGTGATGATTGGGGGTTTTATCATCGAAGATGATCCTCGGGAGGTGCTGATCCAAGCCGTTGGGCCGGAACTGGCCAATGCCGGCATTTCCAATGCGCTGGCCGACCCGGTTCTGACGGTGACCAACACCACCGATCAGGATCCGAACAACCACACCCAGATCATAGTCAACGACACCTGGGAGGACAGTCAGGGACAATTGATATCGGATCTTTGGGGAGGCGATCCAAACCTGGCGGCCGGCAGCCTGAGCTCAGCGGTCGTTCTCACTCTCGATCCCGGCAAATATACGGCCAAGGTGGAAGGAAAGAATGGAACTTCAGGAGTTGCCCTTGTCGAAGTGTATGGGATCGATTCTTCTGACACGGGGGGTCCGGAGCACGAGGCGCTCGGAGCGTTGTACAATGCGATGGACGGCGCGAACTGGACGAGGTCCGACAACTGGGGCACCAACGCGCCGCTCGACAAGTGGTACGGCGTCGAGATTGACCACAATGGCCAGGTGATCGAGCTGGATCTCTCCGAGAACCAGCTGAGCGGGCCGATTCCGGCAGTTATCGGAAACCTGACCAATTTGGAATCTCTGAACCTTCGCCTTAATCAGTTGAGCGGAAGGATTCCGCCAGAACTGGGCAACCTAACCAATTTGGAATCTCTGTGGCTCTATGATAACCAGTTAAGCGGAAGGATTCCGCCAGAACTGGGCAACCTGGCCAACCTGGAAGATTTGTCTCTTGACGGCAATCAACTGAGCGGGCCGATTCCCACAGAACTGGGCAACCTAACCAACCTGGAAGGATTGTGGCTCTATGATAACCAGTTGATTGGACCGATTCCGGCAGAACTGGGCAATCTCGCCAACCTGGAAGGAATGTGGCTCTATGATAACGAGTTGAGCGGGCCGATTCCGGCAGTTATCGGCAACCTAACCAACCTGGAAGTTTTGTCTCTTGACGACAATCAACTGAGTGGGCCGATTCCGGCAGAACTGGGCAATCTCGCCAACCTGGAAGGAATGTGGCTCTATGATAACGAGTTGAGCGGGCCGATTCCGGCAGAATTGGGCAACTTAACCAATTTGGAAATTCTGAACCTCCACACAAATCAATTGAGCGGGCCGATTCCGGCAGAATTGGGCAAACTGGCCAATTTGCAATATCTGGGGCTTTACGAGAACCAACTGAGCGGGCCGATTCCGGCAGATATCGGCAAACTGGCCAATTTGGAATCTCTGAACCTCCGCACTAATCAGTTGAGCGGGCCGATTCCGGCAGAACTGGGGCAACTTACCAAACTGGAAGGAATGTGGCTCTATGATAACGAGTTGAGCGGGCCGATTCCGATAGAACTGGGCAACCTGGCCAATTTGGAAACTCTGAACCTCCACACTAATCAACTGAGCGGGTCGATTCCGGCAGATATCGGAAACCTAACCAATTTGCAATTTCTGGCTCTCAGCGACAACCAGTTGGGCGGGCTGATACCGGCAGAGTTGGGCAACCTCGAGAACCTGCTATTGCTGACTCTTCACGTGAACCAGTTAAGCGGGGCGATTCCGACAGAACTGGGCAACCTAACCAACCTGGGACTTTTGGCTCTTTACGAGAACCAACTGAACGGGCCGGTGCCGGCAGAACTCGGCAGTCTGGCCAATTTGCTATTCCTGGGTCTTCAGGATAACGAATTGAGCGGTCAAATTCCGCCTGAAATTGGAAACCTCGCCAATCTGGAAACTCTGAGTCTTCACGAAAACCAGTTTAACGGGCCGATTCCGGCAGAAATCGGAAGCTTGGCCAACCTGGAAGGGTTGAGGCTTGATGGAAACGAATTAAGCGGGCCAATTCCGGCAGAAATCGGCAACCTCGCCAACCTGGGAGGATTGAGGCTCGATGGAAACCAGTTGAGCGGACCGATTCCGGCAGAACTGGGCAACCTCGAAATCCTGCTATTGCTGGATCTCTCCAACAACCAACTGAGTGGACCGATACCGGGAGAAATTGGAAGCCTGCCCTTCTTGCTATTCCTGGATCTTCACGACAACCAACTGAGCGGACCGATTCCGATAGAACTGGGCAACTTGGCCTACTTGCAATACCTTGGTCTCAGCGAAAACCAACTGAGTGGACCGATACCGGCAGAACTGGGCAACCTGGCCAATTTGCGGTTCCTGAGTCTCGACGACAACCAGTTGAGCGGGTGCATTCCGAGCGAGTTGCGAGATGTAGCGGAAAATGACTTTTCCGATCTGAGTCTGTCGTTTTGCGGAGATTTATCAGGACCCGACTTGGTGGTCCAGTTTCCCTCGGTCAGCGACAACGGTCCGAGTAGGGGAGGCCCCTTCACGCTGAGCGCCACGGTGGCCAATTTGGGCGGCGGGGAGGCTGTGGCCACAACGCTGCGCTACTATCGCTCGACGGATGCGACGATCACGAGGTCGGACACGGAGGTCGGTACGGACGCGGTGGGGGCGCTTACGCCGGCCGGCGTAAGCGCGGAGGCGATCTTGCTCACCGCATCCTCCACGGCAGGGACCTACTACTACGGCGCGTGCGTGGACGCGGTGCCGGGGGAGTCCGACACGACCAACAACTGCTCGTCTTCGGTGCAGGTGGATGTCGAGTAGCCTGTGGCGGGAAGGGAGAAGGTTAACCACAGAGGACGCAGAGGGCGCAGAGAGGGAAAAGAGAGTTTAAGATTTTTTAACAACGCTACGCTTGATCTGCTTTCAGCAGAACAGGATCGCTGTTGCGAACAGGAAGTTAATAGCCGCAAAAGAACGCATCCCGCTTCGCCCAAGGGCTACGGCAGGACAGGAAAGACGCAAAGAGGAGAAAAGGGACAATGGCGTTGAGGCGCCGTTGGGGCCAATTAGGAATTAGGAATTGGGGCGAGAGATCACGATCAGGATCACGATAAATGAAACATGGATGCACAGGATGCACAGGATTTGGAGGAGGAATTTGGAATTGGGGATCAGGATCATGATCACGATTACAATACCCCATCCGTGGAACCTGTCCTGCCGTAGCCCTTGGGCGAAGCGGGATCCGTGGTCAATTCAGCGAAGCGTTGTTTAACTATAATATGTTTTTTGTGTATTTTGTGCTTCTTGTGGCAATTAACAGGATGAGTCAGGTCCGGTAAACGAATCCATCCCCGATTTTCCAGACCCCCTTCTGGCGAAAGGCGGGAATGGTCTGGCGACGGGCGGCGTTGGTGACGGCAGGCGCCGAAAGGCCCCGCTGCTTGATATAATCCGACAGCCGAATAATGCTCTCGCCCTGTAAATAACACACTCTCTTGTGCAGCGACTCTGTGAGCGCAAGCGCCATTATGCCTTCCATGGTCCTGGTGTTCTGACGATCTTCATAGTCCCTGAAGGCCTGATAGTAGCGCTCCTTCTCCGAGTTGCGGATTATTATGCGCGGCAATCCGAGTGGGATGAGTTGAAAATTTATGAGAACCCGGCCCAAACGGCCGTTGCCGTCGCAAAAGGGATGGATGGACTCGAAATCCAAGTGAAACCGGGCTATCTTATCGAGGAAGTAGGAGCCGAGGTCGCTGGAATACTGGATGAGGATGTCATCTGTCATGAGCTCGACGTGCTCGGGCGCCGGGGCAATATGAGTCCCTACCCTCACGTATTCCCCCGGCCCGCGAAAGCGTCCGGCGATGGCATCGTCAATGCCGCCGAGGAGCATCTGATGCAAGAGAAGAATCAGGTCTTTATTCAGTTCGCTGTCTTTAGCTTTGGCGCGTTTGTATTCGGTGACGCGGGCTAGATTTTTCGCCTCGAAGACTTCCCGCACCGACACATTTCGGGACAAGACCTGCTCCAAGAGGATTCTCTCCGTCTCCTCGAGGGTGAGGGTTGAATTCTCAATGGCGTTGGAGTTGTAAACGCTCTCAGGTATCTCGACTTCGTCGATCATGGACAGGAGCGATTCCTTTCCCTGGCGGAGGGTATCGTAGGCTCGTTTCAAGGCCTGGATGCGGTTTCTTATGGGTTGCGTGGTGGCCATGTCGAATGGTAGGGCATTCACTATAAATGGTCAAAATTTCGTGAATAGACCAGTAGAAATGAGTGCTATTCACTAAGTTTATTTTTGGAGAGATTAACCTCCGAGGACACAGGGAGCACGGAGGGAGGGAGAATTATTGCCCGCCGTAAGCGCGGGCAACCCTCACCCGGCGCTTCGCGCCACCCTCTCCCAGAGGGAGAAGGAGGAGGGGAAAAGCACAGGGGCACGGAGGGACCTGAAGGCTGATGGTTAAAGGCTGAAACCAGAAACCAGAAACCAGAAACCAGAAACCAGAAACCAGCATCCAGCATCCAGGAAGTGACTCTCGCGAAGAGCGCCAAGCAACGCATCCCGCTTCGCCCAAACCGTGCTTCGCAATGCTACGCAGGTCAAGAGGCTACGGCAGGACAGGTTTCACGGATGGGATTAATAGCCGCTAAAGAACGCAGAGGGCACAGAGGTTTTAGAAATTTTAACAACGTTCCTTTCAGTCACTTGGTCCTGCTTCGCCGGAACAGGAGATAAATAGCCACAAGAAGCACAAAAACACAAAACAAGGATTTAACGGAGAGCGGGTTTTCGTCTCGCCGCGGCAAAGCTTTGCGACGCACGGCTAACCCGCTTTATAGAGAAAATGGGGGACCCGCCTTCCGGCGTGGCGGACAGGAATGTCCCCCCTCCTTTATCCTGTTGCAGCAGGCATCAGGCGAAGCGTTGTTTAACTATAAAATGTTTTTTGTGCTTTTTGTGGCAATTCGAAACTAGGAATTGGGGTGGGAGATCAGGATTACGATCAGGATTACCGGCCTGTGCTTTGCACGCAGACAGGCACGGATGGGGAATATTTCGGACATTTCGATTGACTTGCCGGGAGGAAAAGGTCTTAGTGGCACGCTTTCCAAATTTTTTATGGCCATTGAAGTTGAGATACGTAAAGGCGAGCCCACGGAACGGGCCCTGCGCCGCTTGAAGAAGAAACTCGATCGAGAAGGGATTATCCGCGATGTGCGGGCTAAACGGTATTTTGAAAAGCCCTGTGCTGTGCGCCGCCGCAAGAAGAAGATCGCCGCCTTCAACAATATGCTGCGTCAGCGCTACTCTTCCTATTAGGGGGAATTATTGCCCGCCGTAAGCGCGGGCAACCCTCACCCGGCGCTTCGCGCCACCCTCTCCCAGAGGGAGAAGGAGGAGGGGAAAAGCTGAAGGCTGAAACCAGCATCCAGCATCCAGGAAGTGACTCTCGCGAAGAGCGCCAAGCAACGCATCCCGCTTCGCCCAAACCGTGCTTCGCAATGCTACGCAGGTCAAGAGGCTACGGCAGGACAGGTTTCACGGATGGGATTAATAGCCGCTAAAGAACGCGGAGGGCACAGGGGTGCTGAGGTTTTAGAAATTTTAACAACGTTCCTTTCAGTCACTTGGTCCTGCTTCCCCGGAACAGGATCGCTTCGCGAACAGGAGATAAATAGCCACAAGAAGCACAAAAACACAAAACAAGGATTTAACGGAGAGCGGGTTTTCTAACCCGCTTTATTGAGAAAATGGGGGACCCGCCTTCCGGCGTGGCGGACAGGAATGTCCCCCCTCCTTTATCCTGCTGGAGCACAGCTCCATCCTGTTGCAGCAGGCATCAAGCGAAGCGTTGTTTAACTATAAAATGTTTTTTGTGCTTCTTGTGGCAATTCGAAACTAGGAATTGGGGTTAGAGATCACGATCACGATCAAGATTACAATACCCCATCCGTGGAACCTGTCCTGCCGTAGCCTCTTGACCTGCGTAGCATTGCGAAGCACGGTTTGGGCGAAGCGGGGTCCGTGGTCAATTCAGCGCGGCGTTGTTAAACTATGAAATGATTTTTGTGTATTTTGGTAACTACTCAGGTATCTATAACAATCGTCCGCATGGATGTTTTATTGATAACATATTTTGCAACTGTAGGAGGGGGTTTATCCCCCGATTGCGGTGAGGCCATTTGGAAGATCGGGGGATAAACCCCCTCCTACAGTTCTCTCAATCACCATCCCAGGAAAATTTTCTCGTTTCTTCTTATTATCCTTCTGCCTTTATCCTTGAAGCAAAGCCCAATGTCATTCTCATACTTTCAGACGATCCAGGTTATGGAGACCTGAGTGGTTACGTATTTTGTGCTTTTTGTGGCTAACTTGGACGGGCTTGCAGGATTTCTTTGATCCATCGTTTGTGGGGGCCGGAAAGGGTTTCGTTTTCCAATTGGTCGAAGGGGATCCAGTGCAGTTGTTTGCAGTTGGCCTCGATCGTGCCGGGCGGCACATCCCAAATGTGTTCGGTGATGCGGGTGTTCCCGATTCCTCTTTTCCGGGTAGCTATGGGGCCGCCTTCCTGTGCGTCCGGAATGGGCGCGGACAGGTCGCCCGCAGACAGGCGCTGCGGTAGGCGCTCCAAGGGGAATCCGATGGCCTGAAGGGTGGGCAATTCGAGGATTTCCGCCAGTCGCCGGCTGCGGGCATCCGCTCGACAGAGCAAAAGGCATCCGTCCCTTTCAACCCAGGCCCGATGGCAAAGTACCTTGGTGATTTTTGGTGGGATTTTTCGGGGTAAGCGTTCCGGATCATGGTTCCTGGCCCGACAGATGGAGCCCAAGGGGCAGACTTCACACTTCGGATTTCCTTTGGTGCACACGGTGGCGCCCAATTCCATGAGGGCTTCGTTGTGTAATCCCGGACGGGCGGGGTCGAGCCATGCCTGCGCCAGGGGGGTATAGCGTTTCAGGGCTTGGCTGTTATTTTTGATGGGCGTTTCATCGCCGGACACGCGGGACAGGATCCGGATAATGTTTCCGTCAACACAGGCGGCGGGGGTGTCAAAGGCGATGCTGGTGATGGCGGCTGCGGTGTAGGGGCCGACTCCCTTGAACTGCCGCCAGGAGGCGGTATCCCGTGGAATCGGATCGAGGTCCAGGATTTTCCTGGCCAGTTGATGAAGGTTTCGGGCGCGCGAGTAATAACCCAGTCCTTCCCAGTGCTTCAGCACGACGGTCTCTTCGGCTTCGGCCAGGGCGCGAAAATCCGGAAACCGTTCCATCCAGCGGTTCCAATAGGGCAAAACCGTTTTGACCTGGGTTTGCTGCAGCATGAATTCGGACACTACGGTTGCGTAAAGGGAAGGGGATTTGCGCCAGGGAAGGGGGCGCTTGTTGTCCTCGAACCAATGGACCAGGTTTGTGCGCAAGCGACGGGCTGGTTTTATGGGGTGGGAAACTGTTGAATTATGGGGCAAAGGTCGCTGAAGATAGTGGTTCCATGAGGCGAAAAAAGAAACGCGTTGAGGTCGAGGAAGAAACCAAGATCACCCACTATACCATTGAGCTTACCGGGGATCAGGCGGAAAAACTGGAAGGATGGTGCAGGATGCGGGGCTGGGGGGAGAACGAGGTAGCGTATGCCCGCTTTGCCTTTAAGGGTCCCAAAATCAACCTGGTCTATTACAACTCGGGGAAGCTGGTGGTTCAGGGCAAAATGACCCAGGACTTCGTGGTGGATGTTCTCGAGCCCGAAATTACTCGCAGTCCGAAGCTCGGGTATGAGGAAGTATATCATCCGGAGTGGTTTGAACCCCATGCCGGGCTGGACGAATCGGGTAAGGGGGATCTGTTCGGCCCGGTGGTTTGCGCCACGGTGATAGCGGATGGCGACATGGTTCGCGAATGGATGGCCCAAGGCCTGAAGGACAGCAAAAGAATGGGGGACTCCCAGATCATCAAGATGGAAAAGGTGATTTTGAAAACCAAAGGTGCGGTGGTGGAAAAGGCTTGGTGCGGCATGCGCAAGTACAACGAATTGATGGCACGGCCGAGGGCGAATTTGAACACACTCATGGCCTGGTTGCACGGCAAGGCGCTGGAAACCGCCCTGGACAAGCGAGCGGTGGCCTGGGGAATGCTGGACCAGTTCAGTCGACAACCGCTGGTGCAGCGACGGGTGAAGCGAAAAGGTTTCAAGTTGAAAATGGAAACCAGAGCGGAGTCCGACCCGGTAGTGGCGGCGGCCTCGGTGATGGCCCGGGCCGAGTATTTGAGGCAATTGAGAAGGGGTTCCAAGGAATTTGGAGAAGCGTTGCTGAAGGGTGCGGGGGCCGCGACGAAGGAACAGGGGCGGCGGTTGGTGCAACAACTGGGGCCCGATCGCTTGGGGGACTTTGCCAAGCTCCACTTTCGCACCAGTTACGAGATTCTGGGATTGCCCGTTCCAGCCAAGACCGTCTGGGTGAAAAGGTGAAGGAGGTATTGCGTTGCAACCCCCATCCTGGCCTCGACTCGCCGTTGCAAAGCAACTCTGCGACGCACGGTCCCCCAGAGGGAGAAGGGAGGGAATTGGGATTGAAAAGGCACAAAGGCACAAAGGCACATCCCGCTTCGCCCAAACCGTGCTTCGCAATGCTACGCAGGTCAAGAGGCTACGGCAGGACAGGTCCGCCTTCGCCAAAGGTCCACGGCGTGACAGGGAGGACGGTGGGATTCGGAGAAGCGGCCGGGAAGACGGCGGTCGTAACGGGATTGGCAAAATATGACCGGCAATTCCTGGCAACGGCTCCGGCCGTTATCGGCTTGGACGAAGCTGGGCGGGGTCCGTTGGCCGGTCCGGTTTGTGCCGCCGCGGTCTACCTGGAGGACGCATTTTACCGGTCGGACTGGTTTGCCCGGTACGGGCCGAATATCGACGACAGCAAGCGGTTGAGCGAAGCCCGGCGCGAAGGGATTTACGAGGCGGTCGAGAAAACCGGCCGGGACTTCATGCATTACTCCTGTCGCATGGTTTCGGTGGAGGATATCGAATCGCTCAATATTCTGGGAGCCACCCGCAAAGCGATGGAGCTATGCCTGGAGGATTTGCAATCGGATTCGAGCTGCCCATTCCTATCGGCTACGGATGCGCCCCGGTCGGCCGAGGCAAGACAGGGCCGGTTGCCGGGCTATTCCTCATGCGGAGGAACGGCCCGTATTCTGGTGGACGGGAGGCCGCTGAAACCTTTTCCCTATCCCCATACCGCCATTGTCAAAGGGGACGGAAAATCGCTGGCTATCGCGTTGGCCTCAATTGTGGCCAAGGTGACGCGGGATCGCTACATGCGCGAGCAGGCCAAACGCTATCCGGAATATGGGTTTTCCACTAATAAGGGCTATGGCACTCCCGGGCATATGGCGAAGCTGAAGGAGTTGGGGCCCTGCAGATTGCATCGGAGGAGTTTTATCCGGAGAATTATTGCCCGCCGCAAGCGCGGGCAACCCTCACCCGGCGCTTCGCGCCACCCTCTCCCAGAGGGAGAAGGAGGAGGGGAAAGGCACCCGCCTACGCCAAGGCCTACGGCGTGGCATGCAAAGGCACTGAGGGACCTGAAGGCTGATGGTTAAAGGCTGAAACCAGAAACCAGAAACCAGCATCCAGCATCCAGCATCCAGGAAGTGACTCTCGCAAAGATCGCAAAGAAAGAGAAGGAATGGGGAAATAGCCGCTAAAGAACGCTGAGGGCACAGAGGTTTTAGAAATTTTAACAACGTTCCTTTCAGTCACTTGGTCCGGCTTCGCGAACAGGAGATAAATAGCCACAAGAAGCACAAAAACACAAAACAAGGATTTAACGGAGAGCGGGTTTTCGTCTCGCCGCTGCAAAGCTTTGCGACGCACGGCTAACCCGCTTTATGGAGAAAATGGGGGACCCGCCTTCCGGCGTGGCGGACAGGAATGTCCCCCCTCCTTTATCCTGCTGGAGCACAGCTCCATCCTGTTGCAGCAGGCATCAAGCGAAGCGTTGTTTAACTATAAAATGTTTTTTGTGTATTTTGTGCTTCTTGTGGCAATTCGAAACTGGGAATTGGGGTGAGAGATCAGGATCACGATTACGATCAAGATTGGAGGGGGCCGGAAGAGGGGGTTTTATAAGGACCAGTGGAGGAGTTTGGTGCGGCCTTTTACGAGGACACCGTCCGAGAGGAGGACCGGGGCGGCCCAGGTGGGGCTATCGGCCACTTGGTAGGAGGCAATGGGGCGGTAGGCGGGTTCCCCCGCGGCCAAGATTTCCAGGATGCCACTGTCCTTGAGAACCAGGATGTGGCCGGGGAAGGTGAGGAAAGCGGCGTATTGGCCCATTCTGGGAGGGCCTAGCCAAATTGTGTTTCCCGAAACGATATCGAGGCGGAAAAATTGTCCCTGCTTAAATTGCGATTTACCGTATAGGCTGTCGCCGCTTACCACGGCCGAAGCCATATTGAGTGAGACGTCGCGTCGGTGCCAATTCTCTTTAACGGTCCACTTCCCATTGTCCAGTTGCGGTTGGAGGCTGCGGATACCCCGGCCTTCGGCGCCGACCAGGAGCCGGCCCTGATAATAAGCCGGGGTGGGTGAATTCTGGTTGGAACCCCGGTGAGGCAGGGAATACGACCACAGGCGTTTCCCCGTTTCGCTCTCCACTCCGACGACTGCTTCGTGGTTCCATTCGACGATTTGTCGGACTCCCTGGATGTCCGCGATGATGGGTGAGGCATGGCTGACGCCGTCCTTTCCCTCTGTCCACACTTCTTCTCCCGTGGCGACATCGAGGGCGGCGAGAAAGCCTGCCTCCGCGCCACCAAAATGCACCACGACCCGGTCACCGTCGATGAGGGGGGAGGTGGAATGCCCCCATTCGGGATGGGATTTGGCAACGCGATCGGCGTAGTTGCGACGCCACAGGAGTTTGCCGGAGTCGGTAGCCCAGGCGGAAAGAATACCGGTGACACTCAGGGTGAAGAGGCGGCCGTCAGCCAAGGCAGGGTTGGAGTTCGGGCCATTGCCATGCCTTCGTCCGGGACCAGGAATGGCGTAGGGCACCGGGTAAGTCTTGCTCCATAGGACATCACCTGTTTTCAGGTCCAGGCACCAAACGACTTCGTGGCCTTGTTGGCGGGCGTGTTGGTAGACGCGGCTGTCGGCAACGACGGGCATGGCCGCGCCCTGGCCGACTTCCAGGCTCCATTCTTTTTGCAACTGGGCGGGCCACTGGGCGGGAGGTTCGAAGTAGGTTACCCGCCCGTCTCGATCCGGGCCCAACCAACCGGGCCAGAGGACATCGGAGGCGAGGGAGAATGAAAGTGGGATGAGGGCGACTAGAAGGGTTGGGAAAATAGTCTTCATAGGTGGAGGGGGAGAGGCGCGCCAAGGCGCGCGAATTAGGAATTAGGAATGAGGAATTAGGAATAAAAAGGCACAAGGGCACAAAGGCACTGAGGGACCTGAAGGCTGATGGTTAAAGGCTGAAACCAGAAACCAGGATCCAGCATCCAGGAAGTGACTCTCGCGAAGAGCGCCAAGCAACGCAAAGAAAGAGAAGGAATGGGGAAATAGCCGCTAAAGAACGCAAAAGGCGCAAAGAGGAGAAAAGGGACAATGGTCCAAAGGCGTTGAGGCGCCGTTGGCGCCAATTAGGAATGAGGAATGAGGAATTGGCTGTCGCCAAGGCACAAAGGCACTGAGGAATAGACCACGGATCCCGCTTCGCCCAAACCGTGCTTCGCAATGCTACGCAGGTCAAGAGGCTACGGCAGGACAGGTTTCACGGAGAGCGGGTTTTCTAACCCGCTTTATAGAGAAAATGGGGGTCCCGCCTTCCGGCGTGGCGGACAGGAATGTCCCCCCTCCTTTATCCTGCTGGAGCACAGCTCCATCCTGTTGCAGCAGGCATCAAGCGCGGCGTTGTTTAACTGTAAAATGTTTTTTGTGTTTTTTGTGCTTTTTGTGGCAATTCGAAACTAGGAATTGGGGTGAGAGATCACGACCGTGCGTCGCAAAGTTGCTATGCAACGGCGTGTCGTCAAGATCACGATCAAGATCACGCGGATGGGAAAAATAGCCGCAAAGCACCTGTGTCACGAAGCAAGGATTTAACATGGATGGACAGGATTAGAGGCGAAGGGCGCGGAGAAGGGGAGAATGTTGAATTAGAGCCTATCCCAGGAATCCGGGATTTGAAAACGAGTAGGAGCGGCTTTACGCCGCGGTCCCACGCAACAGCCTCGAAACAATCGCGGCGTAAAGCCGCTCCTACAACTTAAAACCATTACTCTAGAGCCTACCCCAGAATCCAGTAGCCAGGATCTAGGATCTAGGATCTAGGAATTGGGGTGAGAGATCACGACCGTGCGTCGCAAAGTTGCTATGCAACGGCGTGTCGTCAAGATCAGGATCACGATTACAGGGATAGAAAGGGGCTGAGGGGTGGAGGTTGTGAATAAGGGGTTTACAGTTTGTGGACAAATGGGACTTGCGGATGTGGTGAGACGGTAAAAAGTAGGGGTCGCCAAGGCGCACAGGGGAAATTTTGGCCCGTGTGCCCTGTGGGGGATCCATTGCTCCCGGTCCAGTCCAATGCCCGCTACCAAAAACGAATTCGTCCACTTGCATTTGCATACTGATTACAGTCTGCTGGATGGAGCTTGCCGGATTGATCGATTGGCGGAAAGAGCGAAGGAATTGGGTATGCCGGCAGTGGCCATGACGGACCACGGCAATCTTTTCGGGGCCATCGATTTCTATAAAACCCTAAAGGGCGCGGGGTTGAAGCCGATAATCGGCTGTGAAATCTACCTGGTGCACGATCACAAGATGCATGAGAAACCCCGCCGAAAGAGGAGGCGGACCGAGGACATAGGAGATTTGCCGGAGTATCGGGAATTGCAACCGGAGGAATTCCCCAAACACCAGATACACCACAAAACCGTGCTTTGTCGCGATTTCGAGGGTTATCAGAATCTGTCAAAACTGGTTTCCGAGGCCCATACGAAGGGACAATATTACAACCCCCGCACAGACATGGAACGCCTGGCCGCCCACAGCAGGGGTTTGATCGGGTTGAGCGGATGTATCAACGGGGTGGCCCCCCAGCACCTGCTCTACGGCAATTATGCAAAGGCCAGGGAGGTAACGGGGGAGTTCGTCGATATCTTCGGCAAGGAGAACTATTTTATCGAGCTGCACGATCACGGCCTGCGATTCCAAAGGAAAATATTCCCGGGCTTGTTGAAGCTGGCTCGGGAATTCGACCTGAAGGTGGTTTGCTCAAACGACGTGCACTACGTCAATAAAGAAGACTGGCAGCCTCATGACGCGCTCCTTTGTATTCAAACCGGTCGGAAGCTGGCTGACGAAAATCGCATGAAGTACCCTTCCCGGGAGTTTTACCTGAAGAGCAGGGAGGAAATGCTGGAGGTTTTCCGGGAGGTGCCGGAATCGTTGGACAATACCCTGTTGGTGGCGGAAATGAGCGACCTGAAGATCCCCTTTGGCGGGAATCACTATCCGGTATTCGAAAAACCGGCGGAGGTATCGTTTCGGGAGGATTCGGACAATTTCGACCGCATGCTGGAAATCTACGTCTCGGAAAAAGAAAAGCTCAACCGGCAAAGCGGGACGGGGGAACCGGCCGAGGTGGACCGGTCCACGTTTGGGGCATGCCGCGATAACGGCCTCTTTCTTTTCGACCTGTGCAAAGGGGGGCTGAAGGAGCGCTACGGCGTCGATTACGACCAAGTGCGAGGATCCGAGGCGGAAGCGCCCACCTCGGCGGAGGAAGGAAAGGGGGAAGCGCCCCTGGCCGAATCTCCGGAATTTGCCGCATTCCTGTGTTCGAAGCTGGAATACGAGTTGGCCATTATCGTGGGCACGGGATTCACCGACTACTTTCTCATCGTGTGGGATTTTATCGACTGGGCGCGGTCCCAGGGCATACCGATTGGTCCTGGAAGGGGTTCCGGCGCCGGAAGTCTGGTGTCCTTCGTGTTGAGGATCACGGATATCGAACCCCTGCGTTTCGGCTTGTTGTTCGAGCGGATGCTGAATTTGGCGCGCGTGTCTCCACCGGATTTCGACGTGGATTTCTGCATGCGACGGCGGGATGAAGTGGTCCAGTACGTGCGCGACAAATACGGGAAGGACGCGGTGGCCAACATCATTACCTTTGGCAAATTCGGGGCCAAGATGGTGGTCCGCGATCTGGCCCGGGTGAACGATGTTCCCTACGCGGAGGCGGACCGGATGGCGCGAATGATCCCGGACGAACTCAATATTTCCCTGGAGGAATCGGTGGCAAAATCGGGAGAGTTGCGAGCGGAATTGGACGGCAATCCGCTGGCGCGCTCCATTGTGGAGCAAGGTCAGGTGATCGAAGGGATGGTGCGCAATACGGGCAAGCACGCCTGTGGCATCATAATCGCCGATCAATCCATTCGCAACCTGATCCCGGTGACCATGCAGGAGGGTGATTTGACCACTCAGTTTCCCAAGGGTCCGGTGGAGGACCTCGGCCTGCTGAAGATGGATTTCCTGGGATTGAAAACCCTGACGGTCATATCCGACGCGCAGGAGAACGTCCGCCAAGCCAGGAAACTGCCGGATTTTGATATCGAAACCATCTCCCTGGACGATGCCAGAACCTTCGATCTGCTCAACAGCGGGGAGACCACGGGGGTGTTCCAACTGGAGAGCGAAGGCATGCAATCGCTTTGCCGGCAAATCAGCCTGAGTTCCTTCGAGGAGATCATCGCCCTAATCGCCCTCTACCGGCCCGGGCCGATGCAGTTCATTCCCCAGTTTGTCGAGGGGAAGAAGGATCCCTCCAGCCTGCGGGTCCCCCACCCTCTTTTGCAGGATCTGGTGGGTGAAACCTATGGGGTGCTGGTCTATCAGGAACAGGTGATGGAGGCGGCCCGGATCATTTCCGGCTACACCCTGGAGGGGGCCGATATACTGCGCCGGGCCATGGGAAAGAAGATCAAATCGGTGATGGAGGCGCAAAAGGAGATCTTCGTCGAGGGCGCCCGGAAGCACAACGGTATCGATGAGAGAACGGCCCTGGAAATTTTTGGCATCCTGGAAAAATTTGCCCAATACGGATTCAACAAGTCGCACTCTGCCGCCTACGCGATTTTGAGTTATCGCACCGCCTACCTGAAGGCCAATTACCCGGTTGAATTCATGGCAGCGGTTCTTTCCAACGAACTGGGCAACGCCGACAAGGTGGCCCACTACATCGATGAATGCGCCGCCATGAAGGTGCCGGTCTTCGGGCCGGACATCAATATATCGCGGGACAAGTTTACCCCGGTCATCGACACCGAGTCCGGGCACGGGAGCATCCGCTTCGGATTGGCGGCTATCAAAGGCGTGGGCGACGCGGCCTCTCAAATGATCATTGCCAACCGGGAGGCGGAGGGTCCGTTTGACGATTTCCATTCCTTCATGGACCGGGTCGACTCCAAGACGGTGAACCGGCGGGTTGTGGAATGCCTGATCAAATCGGGCGCGTACGACGCTTTCGGGGAGGGCAGGCAAGCCCTGATGGAGGGGTTGAACGTGGCTATCAGCGTCGCGGCCCAGCGTCAGCGCGACCGGGAACGCGGCCAGGAGTCCTTCCTGGACCTTCTGGGGGACCCCGCCACTCTCAGCGGCAATGGAAAGGGCATGATCATGATGGAGACCGGGGAGGAAGGGAAAATCCCTCAAATGCCCCTGGGGGAAAAGCTCCAATTCGAAAAGGAATTGCTGGGTTTCTACGTGTCTGGGCACCCGATGAGAGAGTTCGATGAACTGGCCCGGGACATAATCAGTTTTGATGCGGACAAGGTGAAGGAATTACCGGACCGGGGGACCTTCCGCTACTGCGGGGTTATTTCCAACGTGGTCAAAAAACTCTCGCGGCGGGATGACCGGCCCTGGGCCATCTTCAACATTTCCACCGAGTCGCACAATTTCAAGATGAACATGTTTGCCGAGGCTTTCGCAAGTTACGGACACCTGTTGGTGGAAGGGAAAACTCTCGTGGCAAGTGGAACGGTAATAAACCGGGAAGCGGATGATTTGAGGTTTAGTGTGCGGGAGGTCTCCCCGCTTCGAAGCGCCATTCCCAAACTCATTCGGGAGGTGCGTTGGATCCTGAATGCGAAAGAAGACACGGTGGATTTTCTACAAACCCTGCGCCGCGACCTGGATTCAAGGCGAGGGGGTAGCACGCGCTTGATAATCGGCTTCCTTATTTCCGAAAATCAGGTGCTCTGGGGCGATATCGCCCCCGCCCTGACCTGGCTGGTTGAACCGAGGACCTTCACCGAGCTGAAAAACCATCCTTCGGTGGTTCAGGTTTCCACCACAACGGCTCCGTTGGGGGATTTCGATTGGAACAACTCCTGATTGGCCAACCAGGGGCGCCAATTAGGAATTAGGAATTGACCACGGATTTCACGGATGGGAACGGATGGGAACGGATGGGGGAAAGTTCGCAAAGCTCACAAATTAGGAATCAGGGATAAACCACAGAGGACACAGAGAGCATAGAGGGAAGGAGATGCTAAGATGCTGAGATTTCTTAGGATCTTGATCTTTATCGTGATCTTGATCGTGATCGAAAATGAAACATGGATGGAGAGGGTTAGGAATTAGGGTGAGAGATCACGATTACGATCAAGATTACCTGCCTGTGCGTCTCGCGGAGACAGGCACGGATAGGAACGGATGAGGGGGGAAATAGCCGCAAAAGACCGCAAAAGGCGCAGAGAGGAGAAAAGGGACAAAGGTCCAGAGGCGTTGAGGCGCCGTTGGCGCCAATTAGGAATTGGCTGTCGCCAAGGCACAAAGGCACTGAGGAATAGACCACGGATCGCGCTTCGCCCAAACCGTGCTTCGCAATGCTACGCAGGTCAAGAGGCTACGGCAGGACAGGTTTCACGGAGAGCGGGTTTTCGTCTCGCCGCTGCAAAGCTTTGCGACGCACGGTTAACCCGCTTTATAGAGAAAATGGGGGACCCGCCTTCCGGCGTGGCGGACAGGAATGTCCCCCCTCCTTTATCCTGCTGGAGCACAGCTCCATCCTGTTGCAGCAGGCATCAAGCGAAGCGTTGTTTAACTATAACAACTCAGGTCTCCATAGCCTGGATCGTCCGAAAGTATGAGAATGAAATTGGGCTTTGCTTCAAAGATAAAGGCAGAAGGAAAATAAGAAGAAACGAGAAAATTTTCATGGGATGGTGATTGAGAGAACTGTAGGAGGGGGTTTATCCCCCGATCTTCCAAATGGCCTCACCGCAATCGGGGGATAAACCCCCTCCTACAGTTTCGTAATATGTTATCAATATAACATCCATGCGGACGATTGTTTAAGATACCTGAGTAGTTACGTTTAACTATAAAATGTTTTTTGTGTATTTTGTGCTTCTTGTGGCTAATCCGGAATGGAAGGGATCACGATCAAGATTACAGGGATAGGAACTGAACCGTACTGAAAAAAGTGGACACGGGATTCTCTTATTTTTGTGGTTATGGGTTGGTTTTAGATTTGGCAAGCGGCTTCTTGGCTGCCCCCCATGGGGGGCAAAAATTTTCTTCCATTTGAACCGGGTTTTTGTAGCCCAGGGAGGCATGCTTGCGAAAGCGGTTGTAGAATAATTCAATGTAGTCGAACACATGGGCACGTAATTGGGCCTCTCCGTCAAAGACCTGATTTCTTACTGAGGAACTCTTATAGCGCCCATAAAACGATTCCATGGCCGCGTTGTCGTAGCAGTTGCCCTTACCACTCATACTCGGCCTCATCGAAAAGCTGGTGAGCAACCGCTGGTATCGGGTGCTCGCGTAGGTGCTTCCGCGGTCACTGTGGTGAACGATATCAGGGGGTATATCTCCCCGGGTCAGTACCGCCGCCTTAAGCGCTTCACAGACCAAATTGGCGTCATTGTGCCAGGAGATGCTCCAGCCAAGGATGCGCCGGCTGAACAGGTCCATGACCGTACTGAGATACATCCAGCCATTCCCAGTAGCCAGGTAGGTCGTATCGGCCACCCAAATCTGGTTACAACCGGTGGGTTGACCCAGCTCTTTGAGACGATTGGGGCTGTAGCCGAAATCGTGCCCACTATCGCTTCCCAGGGGCTTGGCAGGCTTATTTTGTACCCTTGCCAGTTCGAGTTCCTTCATCAGTCGAAGCGTGCGGTCCCGCCCACACCTGACTCCTTGTTCCAATAGGTGGTGGTAGATCGGGCGATGTCCATAGCGGCCTGCGGATTTTTCGTAGAGTTGCAAGATCGCTTCTTTGTCTCGCTGGTCTTGATGCTGACGGGCAGAGGGTTCGCCTCCCCGCCAACGGTAATATGCGCTCCGGCTCACCCCCAGCGCTTCGCAAAGCTCGCACACTTCGTAGGTGCCCAGGCTTTGCTCTATGAATCGATACTTCTTCACAGCTCCCTGGCAAAGTAGCCCACCGTTTTTTTTAATATCTCATTGATGCGCTCCGATTTGGCCAACTCCTTGCGCAAGCGCTCTATCTCAGCGGCCATCTCCTGGGGACTGGCCGCAGGGCCCTCAACCTTGTCGCCTGCCAACTCCTGCAGGTGTTGACGCTTCCAGCGATACAACATGCTGGGGTTCACTCCCAGTTTTTCTGAGACCTCGCGAGCGCTCAGCCCCTCCATTATCATCAGACTTGCCGCTTCCTTCTTGAACTCGGCACTGTAACGTTTTCGTGGCATAATTAGTTTCTCCGGTTAAGAGAATCTCGTGTCCACTTTTTCCAGTACACATCAAACGGATGAGAGGGGAAATAGCCGCAAAAGACCGCAAAAGGCGCAAAGAGGAGAAAAGGGACATTGGGACAGAGGGGCTGGCGGGGAGTTGGGCTAACGGGAGTAGCCGTGACACAGGGCCACACCGGCCGCGTCGGCCTCGTCAAAAGCCAGGGCTTCGCCGAGGTCGAGCATTTGTTTAACCGTTTGGGCGATCTGATGCTTGCTGGCCCGGCCGTATCCAACTACCGCCTGCTTAATGCGCAATGGGGGGTACTCGAATACAGGCTTCTTCAAAGTAGCGGCGGCGGCGATAGCTGCGCCCCGGGCGGCTCCCAGGATCAGGGCGGTCTTGATATTTTGCACGAAAATGGTCTGTTCCAGGGCAACCGAGGTCACGGAAAATTGCTCAATCATTTCGCTGGTGGACTTGTAAATATAGGCCAGGCAATCAGGCATGGAAGCGTTTGCTTTCATTTTCAAGGTGGCGCTTGCAAGCAGCTTCGGTGACGATGCCTCCACGGTTACCACGGCCAAGCCGGTAGCTCTCAGGCTCGGATCGATACCCAAAATGATTCCGGAAGCGCGCCTGCCGACCCGGCCGACATTGGGCGCTTGGGCTTTTGATGGAGGCAACTTGCCAGCCAATTTCATGGCCCATAAATCGCGAGTAGACGGCTTTGGCATTTAAAGGAAGGTTGGAAGGTAATTTGGGGAAGGATGAGGCAACTATAGAGCACTGGACGGCTTATTCAAATTGAAATGGCCTATGGGGAGGGCCTTCGAGGAAGGGGTGAGGATCAATTAGGAATTGGCTGTCGCCAAGGCACAAAGGCACAAAGGGAAGAGGAACCACAGAGGACCCAGAGAGCACATCCCGCTTCGCCCAAACCGTGCTTCGCAATTCTACGCCGCAGGCCTTGGCCTAGGCGGGCGCAGATATTCTTATTGTAGGAGCGGCTTTACGCCGCGATTCCTCAAAACAGCCCCGAAGAAATCGCGGCGTAAAGCCGCTCCTACAGCTTTGTGTTTTTGTGCATTTTGTGGCTATTTTTCCCTAACTTGTCCTGCCGTAGCCTCTTGACCTGCGTAGCGTTGCGAAGCACGGTTTGGGCGAAGCAGGATCCGTGGTCCATTCCCCCTCTCCATTTGTGTGGGGGACAGGAATGTCCCCCCTCCTTTCTTTGAATCTGTGTTCATCTGCGTAATCTGCGGTTTATCTCCTTCATCCCAATTCCTAATTGGCGCCAACGGCGCCTCTCCCTCTGTGGTTAGTCAAAAAGAAAAAATCTTGGCGAACTTGGCGTCTTGGCGAGAGCTAATCCGGACAGACAAGTCTTCTTCTGACCGTTAACCCGCATGTCTCACAAATCTTCTACTGCGCTCCGGGATGCCGGCACTGGTGCGGACTTCGTTGGATTCGCCTGCCCGTGCGCCGCACAGTTGCAGGCGACTTTGCAGGGTGTCGATCCGTCTTCGCCCAAGGGCTACGGCCGGACAGGCACAGCTTCACCCGCTCACGACTCGCCGTTGCATAGCAACTTTGCGACGCACGGTCGGCTCGAAACCCACACCAGCACTCGACCCCCGTTCGCTCGCTACGAATTTTGTGAGAAATGCGGGTTAAAGGACGAGATGAAGGCTGGCCAGAACGGTGATGGCCAAGGCAAACAGCTCAAATCCCTTCTGCGGAATATGGGCCAGGATGAAGCGACCCATTACGGCACCGGCCAAAACGACCGGTATGATCTTCAGGCCGAGCCAAAGGACTTCCGGAGTCACTACCTGAATGGACCAGAGAAAGGGAAACTTGAAAAGGTTGAGGAAGAGAAAAAACCAGGCCCCGGTGCCCATAAACTCCATCTTGGGCAGAGCCACGGCCAAAAAGAACAACATCATGACGGGAGCGGCCGAATTGGCCACGGTGGAAGTAAACCCGGCCAGCAGCCCGGTAATACCGATAAACCACCACGTATGGGGCAGGAGATCCGTTATGCCGCTAATCCTGAGGATGTAACTGCGGGCAATGTGTAAACTGACGAGGACCAACAGGCAATACCCGATAAGCCTGCCCACAATCTCCCCATCGAGCCGGTCGAGCAGCAACCAGCCCAGCAGGACCCCCACAATCGTCCAGGGAATGATGGGTAGGAGGTATTTCCAAACGGCGTGGCGACGGAAAAAATAAAACGCGGCCCAATCCCCAATCATGAGGAGCATCAGAACGATACCGACGGACAACTTGGATGGGAAAATCAGGGCGAATACGGCCACGGTGATGTTGGAGGCCCCGAGCACTCCCCCTTTGGACAGTCCCACCAAAAAAGATCCGGTTATGATCCAAAAAAGGGTGGGTAAATCAAAAGGTTCCATGTCGTAGGGGAGGCGGGCTAACCCTCATTTCTCACAAATTTTCTACTGCGCTCCGGAATCCCGGCACTGGTGCGGAGGAAGGGGTCAAGACGTAAAAAGTTATGCCTTACAGGGTCAGTCGTCTTGTAAAAGTGTATGGAGTACAACGGAATACAGTTTTTAAGACCTGACCCTTTTCTTTCGGAAGGCATCACTTTTATACGGCATGACCCCGACGGCCAGGTCTCATTCCCTTTCCTCGAATTTTCCATCGGTTACATGAAACACCTGCCATGAAACAGGCGATTCCACGGAGGGAATTGCGGTAGCGGCGGCCATTACCTGGACGGATTCTCCGACCGCTTTCCAGAAATTCGATTTGCGCCGGTTGTCCAGTTCCTCCAGGATATCATCGGCTAAAAGCACTGGAACCGCCCCCGATACACGGCGCAGGTATTGCAATTGAGCCAATTTCAAACTGATAATAATGCTTCGTTGTTGGCCTTCCGAGGCATAATCCCGCGCCATCCTGGACTCCAAATAAAAGGAGATATCATCGCGATGAGGTCCGTGCTGGGTAGATTTCAAGAGATGGTCTCTCTCCCGGTTTGCTTGAAACGATGCCAGGTAGTCCTCCGGAGAAGACGCCTCCAGGTCGGGCTTATAGTAGAGTTCCGGATCCTCCCGGACGGGAGAAACAATCTGATATATCCGCTTCATATCGGCGGCCAGCTTGGCCATTTCAGAGGCTCTGTGAGCGTGTAATCGAGCCGCCTTTTTCGCCAGCATCTTTTCAAACACGTCCAGCTCGGCGGGTTTCCCGTCTTTTTTCAGAAGGGAATTTCGCTGATGCAGCAATCGGTGAAAATCCCGCAGATCGTCGTAATACCCCGCGTTTCCGGAAGCCAGGAGCAGGTTGAGCCATTGCCGCCGGATCCCGGGGGAACCACGCAACAACTGGATATCCCGGCCACTGAGAACAACCACTGGGAAACGGCCGATGAAGTCGCGGAACCGGATCACCTTTTTCCCGTCCACCACGACTTCCTTTCCCTGTCTTTTGAGGGTTATCCAGACCTCGGTCAGGTCGAAGCGTTCATCGGCCAGATAGAAGGCCAATTTTGCTTCTCTGCAATTGTGTTTGATCAAGGTCTTCCAATCCCGGGTGCGAAATGACCGCAAGGCAGTCAACAGGCCGACGGATTCCAACAGGTTTGTTTTACCCTGGGCATTGGAACCGGCCAAAAACTGAGTGCACCCATCCAGCTTGAGATCTGCAAACTCGATATTGCGGTAATTCTGGAGCTTGATTCGTGTGACCCGCATTAATTTCAGACGGAAATTACCTCCGTTAAACCGTCGCATGAGGCGTCTGGTTTGAGGGATTGCCAGGTTTCGAGAAAGGCCTCGGCCAGATTAGCCCAGGATTCCCGGCCGGTCTGCGGACCAGAACTTACGCGTATGGTTCGACGGGATTCCCCCCTGGTGAAGTCCATGGCTCGCATGGTGGGAGAGCGACCGGTTTTGCCGGTGGCGCAAGCGGACCCGGTCGATACCTGAAATCCCTTTACATCCAATTTGGTAACCCAGCGCAGGTTTTCGTATTCCGGCAATATGATAAAGGATGTATTGGGAAGACGCGGAGCCGATTTTCCGACGCATTTCATACCTGGAATCCCCCTGAGAAGGCGCTCCTCGAAGACGTCCCGATGATCATTTTGGGCCAACATCCCCTCCCGGTGCCGATCGGCCCAACTCAGGGCCGATACCATGGATAAAATCCCCGGGATGTTCTCGGTGCCTCCCCGCCGCCCCCCTTCCTGGGGGCCGCCGTAAACGGCCTGAAAACCATACCAGTTTTCAGATAGAGCCAGGAAACCCACCCCTTTCGGTCCTCCAAACTTGTGGCTGCATCCGACCAGGAAATCGCAATTTTCAAATCGGTAATCCAGGCATTTCCCGAACCACTGGGAAGCGTCGCAGTGGTAGGCAACGCCATTTTCCCTACATATCCTGCCAACCCTGTTCCAGGGCTGGATGATACCGGTTTCGTTGTTGGCGGCCATGACCGAGACGGCTCCCAGACGACCGGTAGCCATAACGGCCCCGAGATGATTTACATCCAGGACTCCCTCCGGGGAAACGTGTAGCAATTCCAGCCGCCCCTTGAACAAATGGTTGGCCGGTTCCATGACGGAAGGGTGTTCGATAGCGGAAATAGCCAGCCCTTTCTCCCGGGGAAGGATTCCGGCGAGGTAACGGATGACCGAGTTATTGGCCTCGGTAGCCCCGCTG
Source organism: Opitutales bacterium (assembly GCA_965218995.1). Classification (GTDB taxonomy): domain Bacteria; phylum Verrucomicrobiota; class Verrucomicrobiia; order Opitutales; family UBA2995; genus JAABVD01. Next base: position 150,001 of record CBDCML010000001.1, on the reverse strand, counting down.
GTGAACACGATGCCGGTCCCTTTTCCATCCAGGCGGGCAGCCAGACTTTCCCGGGCTTTGTCCAAGGCAAGGCGCACCCGGGCAGATGCCTTGTAAGGGCTGGAGGGGTTGGCCCATAGGCCGTTGACGGCATCGAACAGGGCGTCTTTTGCCGCCCTGTTCAGAGGGGTGGTCGAATTATAATCAAAGTAGGTCATCCCCTCCCTCCCGGGAAATCGTGGGCCAACCCGTTTCAGGGAATTCTCAGTTTCATTCCGACTGTGAGGGCATTCGGATTTGCCAGCAGATCGCGATTGGCCTCATAGATCGAAACCCAGCGTTCGCGGGAACCATAGACTTTGGTACTTATCTTTAAGAGGTTGTCTCCGGTTACGACGGTGTAATATGCGGAAGTTGTTCGCTGGGTGGAGGATACATCTCCCCGGCCGGGAAGGGGAGAAACCCGAGGCCGAAAGGAATCCGCCGTGGTTTGGGCAGAGGAGGAGGAGGGCTTCTCTGCATTTTCTGCCCGCAGCCTGGCTCTCAGGGCGTTGTTCTCACCTTTGAGCCGGGCCAGATCCTTCTTCATGGCCAGGATTTCTCTGTCCTTTTGCTCGATCACATCCAAGAGGTCTATGCGATCGAATTCGGCATTGAGGAGGTTGGATGGAAAAGTGCGGGCGAATTCCTTCTTGGCGGTATTGATGAGGTCCCGGACCAGAGGGGCCTGTTGGGAGCCCGGTTTGAACTCCAGGAATTGGCGAAAGTGGTAAATGGCTAAAATGGGGTCCTTGCTGTGTTCCAGGAAGAGCTGCCCCAGATAGAGATGGGATTCGGGTGCGAGGGAATGGGTCTCGACCACTTTCAGAAAGGAGGTAAGGGCCTGGTCGTGCCGACCTTGCCGGAGGTAGTTCTGCCCACGCTTGTAAGCGGGCAAATCGACCTCCCGAACCAATTCCTCATTGAGAGGGCTGCAACCGGCCATGGACAAACCCAGAGCAACCAATGCTCCCCAACCGATTCTCCTCAACACCTTGTTTTGGACGGCAGCGATCATTGTTGGAAAGTATTGCAGAGGAGACGGAATGATGCAATCTAATCCATGTTCACGACCTGTAAAAATTCTTTTTTCAAGTGGATATTCAATCAATATTAAGGCGGGCCAGGAAATTTCTAAGTTTGGAATCCCAAGCCATTCTGGACACGGCTGAGGGGCTGGATGAATCCTTCGCGCGGGTTGTGGTGGAGATTCAGGGGGCCCTCGACCGGCAACGGAAACTGGTTTTGGTCGGCTTGGGGAAAAACGCGGGGATCTGCCACAAGCTGGTGGGGACATTCAACAGCACGGGGGTAAGCTCGGCTTTTTTGGATCCCGTCCAGGCCATGCACGGTGATTTGGGGATGTGCCGGAGCGGAGATGTGGCATTGATGGTGAGCAACAGTGGGGAAACCGGGGAAATCCTCCAACTGATATCCCTTCTAAAACGCATGGGGCTGAAAACGGTGGCATTTACCGGAAACAAGGGTAGCACCCTGGCAAAAAGATGCGATTTCAGGCTGATTTATCGTGTCGAGGAGGAAGCTTGTCCGCTAAACCTGACTCCAACGGCAAGCACGACGGCAGCCCTGGCCCTGGGGGACGCCCTGGCCCTCGTCTCCCTTGAAATGCGTCATTTCGGAAAGGAGGATTTTGCCAAATATCATCCATCCGGCACCCTGGGAGCCGCCTTGATCCTGGGGGTCGAGGACATCATGCGAACGGGTAGGCGTCTGGCCAAAATCAAAACCGGCAAATCGGTGCAAGCGGCCATTGTGGAAATGACCCGGGCCAAAGCCGGCAGCATTGCCATTGTGGACGAGGACAACCGCTTATGTGGTATATTTACCGATGCGGATTTGCGGAGAGCGATATTGAAAGACCCGGACGTCTTTGCCAAACCCATCGATGCGTTCATGACGCGGGATCCCAAAAAAGTGTCGTCCCATTCCCTGGCGGCCGAAGCCTTGAAGATGTTCGAGGACAATCGGATTGACGACATACTGGTGGTGGATGAAGAAAACTGCCCGATAGGGATTATCGACGGTCAAGACCTCCCCAAACTGCGGCTCGTCTGAACCCATCCGGGGCGGGAGCATGGTGCCCTTATTCCCCCAGGCAGGTAACGGTGATTTGCCGATGGTGCGGGGCTACCCGGTGCTCCCAAAGGTAGAGGCCCTGCCAAGTTCCCAGGAGCAGCCGGCCCTGCAAAACAGGTATGGATTCCGAAGATCGGGTCAGGGCCATCTTTATGTGACTGGGCATGTCATCGGGACCTTCATAGGTATGGGTAAAATGGGGATCATCATCCGGCACCAGTCGATCCAGGAAATTTTCCAAATCCCTCCGGGCGGAAGGATCCGCATTTTCCATCAGGACCAGGCTGCAACTGGTATGGCGACAGTAAGCGGTAATCTGGCCGGTTTGCAGGCGGGATGCCCTCAGCGCATTCCGGACAAAATGGGTAATTTCGTAAGTGCCCCTGCCCGCTGTTCTCAGGGTAAAGGAATCTTGGTGGACCTTCACGCGGCCCAGTCAAGGGCAGAAAACCCCGCCGCGCAACTCAAGAAGGGGCTTCCCTGGGAGCGGAAGTTTCCTGGCTATCCGGATCGACCTGGTCGACGGGGGTCTGGGGTTCAATGGTGGGCGGGGCCTCCTCGGGCCGCTCGGTTACCTTTACCGTAACATCCAGCAAGACACCATTGCGGAAAATCTGAATATCGAGAAACTGTCCGGCCCGGGCGAAGAACATGGCATTGCGCACATCGGAAATGGAATGGATGGGAAAGTCTCCCATCCGCACCAACACATCGCCCATTCTCATATCCACTATGTGGGCAGGAGAGTTCGGAACGATTTCGGTGATGTAAATCTGCCGCCCTTCCCGAATGGTGGAACGCACCCCGATTTCAATGCCGATCCAGCCCTTGATGAATTTCCCCGCAAAAAGGAGATCATCGCGCACCCGCAGAGCGGCTCGCGCGGGCAAAACATATCCGGACCCCACATCTGGAGCGGAAGCAACCAGAATGCCCAAAAAACGTCCGTTCAGGTCGATCACAGGGGCTCCCCCCTCCCCCAAATTGACCGGTTTATTGACCCGGATGTAAGTGGTGGCAAATTCCCGCTGGGCAAAACTGGTTTCGGCCCCGGCCACCATGGTGAGAGAAGGGGAGGGATCGAAATTCAAAGGACAGGAAATGACTACCACCAGGGAACCGATTTGAGGTAATTGATGATTGGCTTCGGGAATAAAAAATGAAAAATCACCTGGAAGGGTGCTGGCCTTGAGGAGGGCCAGATTGGTGGAAGGCTCCACCCCGACCAATTCGGCGGCATAATTGACCCCTCGGTAATCAATCCAACTGCGGTTGCTGTTCATGACCACGGAAGCATTGGCCAGGATATGGCCTTCACGGCTGATAAAACACCCCGTTCCCGATTTCAGGGCATTTTGGAGATCTCCCTTTTCATCATAGGTGCGATGCGCGGCCAGCACGCGGAAGACTCCCTTGGAGTTATCGGCAAAAATTTCCGTTATGCGCCGCTGAATAGCGCCAAATTCGGCATCGCCCTGGGGGAATAAGGGGTTGGGAACGAAGAGGAGGAGCAGGCAAACCCTGACAAGACCCCTGATCATCTTACGAGCCCTTTCCCATTCTAGAACCCGATCCTCTGACTGAGGCCGGCCGATGCGTAGATCGGAGTATCCCGGCTTATGGTGTAGGAGACGTAGGTAGCCAGGGAATCGCTATTGGACCGGATAGTGGGAGTGGGAAATTCTTGGGTATAGGTCGCCGTTTCGGGTAGTTTGGCGGGGATAACGTCCACCACAAAACTGGCTGGGGCGCTGGATAAAGCCGGAATAAACACGGCTTCCCGGCGGGGTTGGGGCGGCATGGCCGGTTCTCTCACGGAGGGTTCTATTTCGGTCTCAGGGGCGGGCTGGGCCAGCGCAACCGTTTCAACAAAATCCCCTTGCGAAGGTGGATTTTCCCGATAATTCAGCAAAAAGACAAAAAGGACTACGGCCAATCCGGAAAGGGGGACGAGCAAGCGGCTGCGAGCCAAAAGGAGTTGGGGCAGACGACTCCAAACGGATTCCCTGACCATCAGGGTCTGCAGTTGGCGTTGTCGGAATTCTTTTTGAAAATGGTCCAAGAAGGCGGGATCGGGCCGCTCCGCTTTTTTGAGCTTGAGCAGGCGTTCCAAACTGATCTTGGGCGATTTTTGCGGCATCAACTATTAATCCAACCAATCTTGCAACTTCGCCTGCAGTTGTTTCTTGGCATAGTGTAGGCGAGACCGAACCGTGCCGACAGAGCAATTCATGATTTCGGCAATTTCCTGGTGGGAAAGATCATCTATTTCAAAAAGCACGATTACGGTTCTATGTTTAACTGACAAAGTTTGCAGGGCTTCGTTCAATTTATATTGCAATTCCTTGAGCAGGGCCGGCTTTTCCGTGCTGGTTTTGGAGGAAAGGGCTTCGAGGACATCGGAGGGGCTGGCCTCCTCGTGGAGGGTTTCGAAACTGAGGAAACTCTTGAACCGGTTCTTTTTCAGGTGGGTCAAGGTGGTATTGACGGCGATCCGGTAGAGCCAGGTGAAAAAGGAGGATTTGGCTTTGAACCGGCCGATGGATTGAAAGGCCTTGATAAAGGTTTCCTGAGAGAGGTCGTAGGCATCCTCCCTATTGGAGGTGAGGTTGTAGATGACGGAAAACATTCGTTCCCGGTATTTGAGGACCAAATGGTCGAATGCGGCTACATCCCCGGATTGAACCCGCCTGACCAGCAAGAAGTCGCCATCTCTCTCAGCTTGAACCTCAGGAGAGCCGACAAGGGTACGGCCAATTGTCCGAGCGGGCGCCATAGAAAACGATGCTTTGCCCGAAAGACTGGAAAATCAACCCTAAAAGTGACCTGGCAGGGGCCTTGGGAAGCTCGATTCGCATTTTTTTCCGGGAAATTGGGCCATTGCCGGGGGGGTGTACCTCCCTGGGGAAACCCGGACTTATCGGGTCATCCTTCCATTGGTCGGGCAGGTGATGGTGTGGATGGGCCAGCCCGACTTGAGGCTTGGTCGAGGCGGAAGGGTTAAATCAACCCCATGTACGCTTCTTATGGCGATTTGCCCTCGAACGCTTACGACGCTTGTGTTTGGCGATCTTCTTGCGGCGTTTTTTCTTAAGATTTCCCATGTAATTCAGTAAAAAACAAGGCGTGGAAAGTGGCTAATTTGCCGGGTGGAGTAAAGAACATTATGGAGAATTTACCCGAAAGCCAAGCCGGTCTTTCGCAGAAAATCGGCAAATCCCCGGTAATCTCACTTGTTGGGAGGCCAGATAATCCGCCGGATCTCAGATATAGATATACTTGGCGTAGGCGGATTTCATCCTCCTGGCAGCATTTCGGTGGATGACTTTGGTTTTGGCCGCTTTGTCCACGGCGGAGACAAAGTGAATGGCGGCTTGTCTGGCGGCCTCGGCATCCCCGGAGGAAGAGGCTTGCCTTACGCTTTTGCGCAAGGTCTTCAGGCGCGTTTTAACGGCGCGATTGCGGGTGGTCTGCCGCACCGTCTTGCGGATATTTTTTTTTGCCGAAGGGGTGTTGGCCATAGGGAAAATTTAAGATGAATGGGTGAAGATGAAGGGCCGGGTTCATCTGTCAAGCGTAATTTGGAGTCAGCTTTGGACCTCGTAAGCCGGATTCTGTCATCCCGAACAGGATGGGCATTCATTTATCTAACAAGCAAACTTGTTTCCCGCCAGGCGGGATGCGACACACCCGGGACGATTGGGCGGACCACCCCGTCCCCTACTTTGTCTTGCACCGAATTGGGTTTATCCTGCCGCCCCGGTTACCCGGGAGCGCGGTGAGCTCTTACCTCACCTTTTCACCCTTACCCTTCGCGTTGCGCCGGGCGGTTTGTTTTCTGTGACACTGGCCGTCACCCTGATTAAAGGCAGGGCGCCCCCATTTTCACGGGGAATTCCGTCCTGTGGTGTCCGGACTTTCCTCTCATATTGCAAAGAACCGAGCGAATGCCTGAAATCCAAAGCTAACTCGCAAAGTAGACCAATCTTCCACAATTATGGCAGGTCGTCAACGCCACTCCTTTGCGGGCTTTTTCCAATATTTCATTGGAAACCCGCAAATGGCACCCCAGGCACTTCTGCATCTCCAACCCCACCACTACGGGCAGTTTCATATGGGCCGCCATGGGCCGGTAGGCTTTGAGGTAAGCAGGGTCGATGCCCCGGTCGGCCGATTGTAAGCGCAGGACGGCATCTGCCAACCGGTTTTTCAAATCGGCCCTACGGTTTTCCAGCGTGTCAATCTTTCCCCGAATCAGCTCGGTGGAGGAGACGGAGGAGGCCTCTTGTTCTTTGTAGATTTCGGTTTCGCTATCGATCTCCAGCATCAGGCCGATCTCCTCTTCCTCCCAATCGAGAATCTTTTTTTCCAGCCCTTCAATTTCGTGGATCAAGGCTTGATATTCCTCATTTTTCTTTACCTGCAATTGCTGGTGTTTATAGCGCAGAATTTGCTCCTGAGCCACTCCAACCCGGTTATCGAGGTTATTGCGCGAGACTTCCATCTTCCGTAGCCTCGCTTTGGAATCGGCCAAGGCCTTTTCCTCCCCCTCAATAGCGGCCTGCAACCGTTTCATGTCGATCGGGATGGTCTGCAGGAGTTGCTCCAGACGGCGGACCTTTTGCTCGCGAGCCTGCAGGGCAAGCAGTTTTTCGATTTGCGGATTCAGGTGAGCCATGGCTTGCGCTAATGTGTGAGGATCTGAACCAGGTAATTTGCCGGGATTTCCTCCAGCTCGGCCAACTGGTCGATTCGGGAAAAGGGCCTGCTGCCGTAGGACCGGCTCAAATGGGCTAAAACACGGCAGGCGTACTCGACTTTCAAGGAGAGTTTCACCGGAAAGACAAAATCTTGAGATAGGTGCCCTTGTAAACAAAATAGGGACTCGGGAAGGTTATTAGGATGGAAAAATAAGGTAGCCTTTCCCAACTCAACCCCCTAGGATGCTTATACCCATGTCCAAAGATACGGAAGACCCATATTCCACAGCTCCAATACCGGACGCCTCCGGTTACGACGCCTCCAAAATCCAAAAACTCGAAGGCCTGGAAGGGATTCGCAAACGTCCCGATATGTACATCGGGGATACCAACGAACGCGGCCTGCACCATTGCGTATTCGAGATCGTAGACAATTCCATCGATGAGGCTTTGGCTGGTTGGTGTTCCCTGATTTCGGTCACCATACACCTGGATGGTTCCTGCTCCATTTCCGATGATGGCCGCGGTATTCCGGTCGATATCCATCCCAAATACAAGATCCCCGCCTTGGAATTGGTTCTGGTAAACCTTCATGCCGGCGGAAAATTCGGTAAAGGGGCCTACCAGGTATCGGGCGGACTGCACGGGGTGGGGGCCAAATGTGTAAATGCGGTTTCGGAGCAGTTCGAGGTGGAGGTGCGTCGGGAGGGGAGGATATATCACATGCAGTTTTCCCAGGGGAAAACCATTCAGGAAATGAAAGTGATCGGCACGACCCACAAGACGGGCACCAAGATCACTTTCCTTCCCGACCCGGAGATTTTCCTCACCACGCGGGATTTCAAATACGAGATTCTGGCCAAACGTTTGCGCGAGTTGGCCTTTTTGAACCCCGGGGTGGAAATTTTATTGGTGGACGAACGCATCGACAAAAGCGAAACCTTCAAGTTTGAAAACGGGATCGAGGAGTACGTGGAATTTCTCAACAAGTCGAAGAACGTGGTTATGGAAAAACCCCTTACCTTTGGCGGGAGAGCCACCCCGGAAGGGTCCGACAGCGAGACCCTGGTCGATGTCAGCATGCAATACACTGACAGCTACACCAACCAGATCTACGCCTACGCCAATTCCATCTTCAACCTGGAAGGCGGCACCCATTTATCCGGTTTTCGCACCGCCCTGACCCGTTCCATCAACAACTACGCCAGAAAGAACAACCTGATAAAGGATAAAGATCCTTCCATAACCGGAGACGACACCAGGGAGGGACTGACTGCGGTGGTTTCGGTGAAGGTTCCCGAACCGCGATTTGAAGGTCAGACCAAGACCAAATTATCCAATGGGGAAGTGGACGGAATCGTGCAGAAGATTACGGGGGAGAACCTCAAGATGGTATTTGAGACCACTCAGGGTCTGGCCAAAAAAATCATCGACAAATGTTTGAATGCGGCCCGGGCCAGGGAGGCAGCCCGGAAAGCGAGAGAAACGGTGCGAAAAAGCGCCCTCATCGGGGGAGGATTACCGGGCAAACTGGCCGATTGCTCGGAAAGGGATCCGGCCCTCTGCGAACTTTATATTGTAGAAGGGGATTCGGCCGGTGGATCGGCCAAGCAGGGCCGGGACCGCAAAACCCAGGCCATACTTCCCTTGTTTGGCAAGCCCATCAACGTGGAAAAAGCCCGCATTGACAAAGCCCTGGGCAACAAGTCGATCCAACTGCTCACTTCCGCTCTGGGCACGGGAATCGGCGACCATGAAGGGGATGGGGCCTTCAACGCCGACAAAGCCCGCTATCATAAAATAATCCTGATGGCTGATGCCGATGTGGATGGAGCCCATATTCAGACCCTCTACCTGACGTTTTTCTACCGCTTCATGCGCGGATTGATCGAGCGGGGATTCCTCTATATCGCCCAACCCCCGCTTTACAAAATCAAGCGGCGAGGACGCGAGCAATATGTGGAAAACGATACCGAACTGAACCGGATATTACTGGAGTTGGGTTCGGAGGAGGTAACCCTGGTCCGCATCCGCGACGGGCACCGTTATCCATCGGAAACCATTGACAAATTCGTGGAGGCATTGGCGCGCCTGGAGCTTCTCAGCGGGGGCGTTTCGCGCTACGGCTGCCCCGTGGTGGAGTACCTCGATCACAAAAACCCGGAAACCCTGGCTCTACCGGAATACATCGCGCGCATCCGCACGGGCAACCGGGAGGAATATCAATTCCTGATGGATGAGGACGACCGCTCCAAATTTTACGACGAACAGGGCATTACGGAAGACCTTTACGAAGGATCCACGGTGCGGGAGGTGAGGGAGAGCGACGGCGCCACGGTTCAGCAACGCATCAGTGTCTACGAGATATTCGAAGCGGGCCAGATGTCGAAAATACTCAGGAGCATCTCCGAGGCCGGCCTGCCCATCATCCAGTTCACCCCGACGGAAAATGCCCGCTACAGACTCATGGAGAAAAGGGGACGCGGGAAAAAGGAGCGAACGCGGGAGCTCTGTTCGATATTGGAACTGGTTAAGAACATACGCGAATTGGGGCGGCGCGGTCTCACCATTCAGCGTTACAAGGGCCTGGGGGAAATGAACGCCAAACAGCTCTATGAAACGACCATGGACCCGGCAAAAAGGCGGTTTTTGAAAGTGGATATCGAAGACGCGGCCCTGGCCGAAGCCACTTTTTCCAAGCTCATGGGGGAAGACGTGGCTTCGCGTCGGGCCTTCATTGAGGACAACGCGCTCAACACCTCCTACCTGGACGTCTGATACCGAGCAACACCCTATCCTTTCCCGATGACTGTGGACAAAGAACGCCTTACGCCGACCAGCATAACCGAAATCATGCAGTCGGCCTATATCGATTACTCGATGTCGGTCATCATAAGCCGTGCTCTTCCCGATGCCCGTGACGGATTGAAGCCGGTGCAGAGGCGGGTACTCTACGCCATGTTTCGCGAGAGGTTACTTCACAACCGACCCTTCGATAAGTGTGCCGGGGTGGTGGGGGAAGTCCTGAAAAACTACCATCCGCACGGGGACATTTCGGTTTACCACACCCTGGTGCGGATGGCCCAGCACTGGGTGATGCGTTACCCTTTGATAATCCCGCAGGGAAATTTCGGTTCCATCGATGGGGACCCGCCGGCCGCCTACCGATACACCGAGGCCAAACTTCAAGCTATGGCGGAAGATCTCCTTCGGGAAATTGGCGAGGGTACAGTGGATTTTGTTCCCAACTACAAGGAGAGTTCCACCGAACCATCCGTATTGCCGGCCGCCTTGCCCAACCTGCTCATGAACGGTTCCACGGGAATTGCCGTGGGTATGACCACCAACATTCCTCCCCACAACCTGGGGGAACTGATCGATGCCGCATGTGCCATTATCGACAATGCCACCCTATCCATCGACGACATCATGACCTATATACCCGGGCCCGATTTTCCCACCGGTGGCGCCATCGCAGGGAGTGAAGGCATCGAAAACTACCTGCGCACGGGCCGCGGTATCATCAGGGTGAAGGGAACGGTCGGGTTGGAGAACCTGAGAAACGGGAAGCAACAAATCATTATTTCCGAGATTCCTTACTACGTAAACCGCAGCTCCCTGGTCACCAAAATAGCCGAATTGATCAACAAAAAGGTATTGTCCGAAATCAGCGATCTCAGGGATGAATCGGACGAGAACACCCGTATCGTGGTCGAAGTAAAACGGGGCGATTCACCCCGGGTGGTCATCAACAAACTCTATAAGCATACCCAGCTCGAATCTTCCTTTGGCGCGATATTGCTGGCCCTGGTCAAACGCCGTCCCAAGCAGATGAATATCAAGGAGATGATCGAGTGTTTCATCGAGCATCGACGGGAAGTGGTGGCGCGGAGAACGCAATACCGCCTGAAGAAGGCGGAAGACCGGGCCCATGTCCTGGAAGGGTACAAAATCGCTCTGAACAACTTGGATGATATCGTAAAAATCATCCGGGCATCGAGCAACCGTGATGCGGCAAGAGGGAGCCTCATGGCCAAATATCCCATCACGGAAAGGCAGACCAATGCCATCCTCGACCTGCGCCTTTACCAATTGACCGGATTGGAAAGAGAAATGATCGAGGCCGAGTACATCAACCTCATCCAACTTATCGGGGAGTTGAAACAGATTTTGGAGAGCGAATCGAAACTCTTGTCCGTCATCAAAGAGGAGCTCATGGCGCTGAAGAAAAGATACCCCTCCCAGCGGAGGACAAAAATCCTCGAGGCGGAACGCGAGTTCAGAATGGAAGATATCATTGCCAACGAAGGCTGCGTCATCTCGGTGTCGCACAAGGGCTTAATCAAACGAACGAGTGTTCGGGCCTACCGCTCCCAGAGAAGAGGGGGAAAGGGCGTCATCGGCTCGGGTTCCTACCAGGAAGACTTCATTGAACAGGTTTTTACAGCGAACACGCACGACAACATCATGTTTTTCATGAACAACGGCAGGGTTTACGGGAAGAAGGTGTACGAGATTCCGGAAGGCACACGTATCGCCAAGGGCCGTTCCATAGCCAACCTTCTGGCAATGCGGGTGGAAGAAAAAATCGCGTCCATGATCTGCGTTCCGGAATTTTCGGAAGAGCTACACCTGGTCCAGGTCACCCGCAAGGGAGTAGTGAAGAAAACCAACCTGAAGGCATACGCAAATTACCGGCGGGATGGGATCATCGGAATCAAAATTGATGCGGGAGATCAATTGATCGACGTATTGCTCACCCGCGGGAAAAACGAATTGATAATCATTACCGAAAACGGGATGTCGATTCGCTTCCGGGAAACGGATTTGCGGGATCAGGGCCGGGCCACTCGGGGGGTCAAAGGCATCACCCTCAAGAAGGGGGATTCCGTGAACTCCGCCGTGGTGGAAGATCCCGACGCCACCCTGTTGATCGTGGGTGAAAACGGGTTGGGAAAACGAAGCTATTTTGGAGACTACCGACTGCAGAACCGGGGTGGAATTGGTGTCATAGCCATTAAGACCTCCGGGGTAGCGGGGGCTCTGGCGGTGCAGGAGGAGGATGAAATAATGATCCTCACCCTCAGCGGACAAGCCATCCGGTCCCCGGTCAAGGATGTTCGGGTGATCGGTCGCGCCACGCAGGGAGTTCGCCTGATGAACCTCGCGACGGACGACAAAATCGTGGCTGCGGCCAAAGTGGTGGATACCGAGGATATGGCCGAATCAGAGGAAGGCCAGCCGGCGGCGGAAAGTCCCGGAATAGATCATAAGAGTTCCAGTTGATCCCGGGCAAGGTCGGTCCCACCGGGCTGGCTCCATTGGAGAATTTGGGCCAGGGTAAGCGATTGCGCGTCCTCGAAATTGTTCAGATTCCTGAGCAAGGAAGCCGAGGCCAAGGCGTCGTAAGGGGCACAATGGAACGTCCTTCGGCCTGAGGGACACCATTGCCCGGCCCATCGGCTTAATATGCTTTCCAATTGAAACGATTGGACCAATTCGGACAGGCGATAGGATTCCAGACCCGGAAAAAGAGAACGGTAGAGAGAGCAGGTATCCAACCAAGGACCCCAATCGATATCCATGGAATGGGTCATGAAATTGGGGCACAGGTTGGTGAAAGGCCAAACGCTCTTGATAAGACCATTTTCGAAGCTGGCATTATGCGCGGCAAAGGGACCTTGAGCCCGTTTATCCCGAAACAACTCCCAATCCGCCTCAAAGAAATCCGCATCTGCGACATCTTCGTCGCGAATATTGTGAGTGGCGGTTTCCCAATGGGATATGGCCGCGGTGGAACGACATAAACGGGTGGACAGTTCGGTGACCTCGCCGCCGGAAAGCCTCACCAACCCATACTCCACGATTCCACTTTGGCGACTGCCTTCGAAATCCAGACAATAAATCGGGGATTGAGTCCAGGAAGATGCAATGTTTCTACTTTCCTCTAACATTCTATACTTCCCAATTAACAAGTTCAGCGCCCCAAAGCCAACCTCAAGATGGATACGGAAACTCTCATCCCGTTTATGGAAACACTCCTCGATCAAAGCGGAGCGGTTATTGTGCCGTATTTTTTCAACCGGGACTATTCTGTTGAGGAAAAGGCGGATGAGTCCCCGGTCACCCAAGTGGACAGGGAGGCCGAAACCTGTATTCGCACCCTCATAAGGAGGGAGTTTCCTCACCATGGCATTGTGGGAGAAGAATTTGGAACGGAAAACGAAGGGGCGGAATACACCTGGGTAATCGATCCCATCGATGGAACCAAAGCCTTTATTACGGGAGTTCCCCTGTTCACCACCCTGATCGGCCTTCTCCACCGGGGCGAGCCGGTTTTGGGGGCCATCCATCAGCCATTGCTGAAGATAAGGTGCATTGGCGACAACAGGACTTGCCTTCTCAACGGGAAACCTACGCGTTGCCGGTCCATTGCGAGGTTGGAGGAAGCGACAATGGTAAGCTCGAGTGTTCTGACGGCGGAGCAACATCAGAATGGCGCTCGTTTCGACGCCCTGATCCGACGGGTGAAACTCTACCGCACTTGGGCGGACGGCTATGGCTACCTGTTATTGGCCTCCGGAAAGGCGGACATAGCGGTCGATCCGATCGTGAACCCATGGGATGTATTCCCCGTTATCCCCGTGGTGCGCGGGGCCGGGGCCCGCGTCTCCGATTGGCAGGGCAACACCGATCGCTGGGAATCCTGTGTGGCGGCCAATCCCGGTTTGTTTGATCAGGTCATCAATGCCCTCAACGGCGATTGACACGGAGGATTTCGGTCTTTGCCCCGGCCACGGTTTCCGGCTCCAGAAAACCTCCAAGGGCCATACCGGGATAAACCAGAGATCGCTTTCCCAGAATCGTGCCCGGGTTCAAAACAGTGTTGCACCCCACTTCTGCTCCGTCACCGACCAGCGCCCCCAATTTCCTCAACCCCGAGTTCACCTTGCCGCCCAGAAGGCTGACCCAAACCTCCTGCCGGTCCAGCCTGAGGTTGGAACAAATCACCCCCGCGGCCAGATGGGCCCCGTTACCGAGCACGGAGTTTCCCACGTAGTTGAAATGGGGGGCTTCCACGCGGTTGAGTAAGAGCGATTCCTTAAATTCGCAGGAATTCCCCAGGATGCACCCCTCTCCCACAATGACGTTGCCGCGAATAAAAACGCCGGGGCGCAGTTCGGTGCCGGCCCCGATGAAAGCGGGCCCGTGAATAACGACGTTGGGAGACAGCTTAACGGTGGGGTGCAGAAATACCTGGCCCTGGACAACTGTTCCGGAAGGTAAATCAACCGGAGTGGAGACATGGGAAACAAAATCCGGACATTCCAGGGCTTGCCCGATTTGTGGGATCCACGACCAAGGGGTATCGCCGGACTTAAAATACGACCGAAAGGGGAAATTTTCGGGAAGGGCAAACAAGTCCTCCGCTTTCATTCGGACCACCCAAAAGCCTAACCGAATGCGGTTCAACGGAAATGAAGGAAGTCCAGCGCCATTTGCCCGGATATCCCATCTAATCCGCCAGGAGGAAGGGCGCCGTTGGCGCCAATTTGGAATTAAGAATTAGGAGGAGTGATGGAGTGATGGAATGGGGGAGTGGAGAGAAGATGAACCACGGATCCTGCTTCGCCCAAACCGTGCTTCGCAATGCTACCATGCTTCGCCTAAAGGCTCCGCACGGCACAGCGCAGGTCAAGAGGCTACGGCAGGACAGGTTAGGAAAAATAGGCACAAAAAACTTAAAATTCCTTATTCTCCCTCCTTTGTGCCATCACTCCATTTCTCCATCACTCCATTTCTCCATTTCTCCCTCTGTGTCCTCTGAGTTCTTGTAGGTCTCCCAATCATGAATTTACCGGCTTTTGAGCGCTTTCGAGAATGGGTCCAAATCACTCGTCGCAGAAAGCGCTCGAAAAAGCCTTTGATCGTGCCAATGGTTATGGTTGAACGTGCCAGGAACCCCCTGCGAAGCGGTTGCTACCACCTCGCAGGGACTTCGCAAGAGATCAATCTGAGTTCCGAACTTACTTATGCTGAGTTCATCGCAGAGCGGAGATCCTGCGAAGTATCCTGGCTGAATATCAAACAGTTATCAGAGCCCCATGCTACGGCAGGTAAGCTCGCCTCTACAAGAGTGATATAAGCCATGGAAAATAAAAAATACCATTATATAGCCATCGACATCTCCAAGTCTGACTTGGAAGTGAGAACCCAAAATCACCGTTGCAGCTTAAGCAACAATCCCACCGGCTTTAAGGCCTTGGTTAAAATCGCCGGCCGGCAGGACCAACCCCTGGTGGTTTGCGAAGCAAGCGGTGGATACGAACGCCCTATGATGGATTATCTTCATCAAAAGCAAATAGCGGTGGTTCAGGTCAATCCCAGGCTCATCCGCAGCTACGCGCGCAGCGAAGGCCTCAAAGCCAAGACTGATCCCATAGATGCCTTGATGATTCTGGGTTTTGCCCAGGAGAAACGCTTGCAACCAGGCGCTGTCCCCGATCCCATCCGCCAAGAACTGGCCGCTTGGCTGGATCGAAGAAGTCACCTCACCGAGCAGTTGGCACGCGAGAAGAACCGCATCCAAAACAGTCCGAAGTGTATCAAAGGCGATATTGAGTGGATGATCAAACGCATAGAAAAACGCATAGAAGTTATTGATAATCGAATCCGAGACCTCGTGAAAAAGGATCACCAGCTCAGCCAAGAAGCCCGCCTGCTTCAATCGGTTTCCGGAGTCGGCCCAGTCACGGCCTGGACCCTGTTGGCCTACTTCAGTGAACTGGGAAAGCTCAAGCGCAATCAAATAGTCGCCCTCGCTGGTATAGCTCCCTACAATAGGGACACCGGCAGGTTCAAAGGCAAACGCAAGATTGAAGGGGGACGGGCCAAAGTCAGAAAATGCCTCTACATGGCAGCCCAGACTGCGGCCATCCATAATCCGGTCATTAAACCTTATGTGGAAGGATTAAGAGCCAGAGGTAAACCGTACAAATGCGCTATGGTTGCGGCCATGAGGAAGATGCTCATCCACCTTCATTTTCTTATGAAAAATCATCAATTAAGCCTTGCTTCGTGACACAGTTGCTCTGTGGTGAATTATTTAAGGGACACTACACTAGCCCAAAATTTGGGTGCAGGGCCCGGATTTGAACCGGGGACCTTCAGGTTATGAGCCTGACGAGCTACCTGACTGCTCCACCCTGCAACATGAAAGAGGATGAATAATTTTCAGAATCCAATAATGGGCAAGGCTTTTTTTCAGGATTTCATTTTTGCGCCTTCCCTGCCCAATAATTGGGGCCAATCGAAAATACCCCTTGCTTTTCTTTTCTCAAACAGTAGCTTGACCTCCTTTTTGGAAACCCCCCCATTCATAAACATCAACAACTCAATATATTCTTCAGGGCATCACCCCCATTCAGATTCCCGCATTTGTAATGAATTTAACTGTTAGGGACTTGCTGGACGCCGGAGTCCATTTCGGCCACCAAACCAAACGATGGAATCCAAAATCGAAACCCTTTGTTTTCGATCACCGCCATGGCATTTCCATCATCGATTTGGAGAAAACCTTCAACTGTCTGGAAAGGGCGACCGAATTTATGGAGGAAACGGTGGCACAAGGTGGAAAAATCCTGCTGGTTGGCACCAAAAAACAGGCCCAGGAGGTGGTCCGCGAAGCGGCTATTGCCACCGAAATGCCCTATTCCGTAAACCGTTGGCTGGGGGGGACGCTGACCAATTTCACCACCATTCTGAACAGTATTTCCAAATACAGCGAATTCCTGGGGATGGAATCAGAGGGTTCCCTGGATAAACTTCCCAAGAAGGAAGGTTCCTTCATACGCCGTCAAATGAGCCGGATGCATCGCAATTTTGAAGGCTTGATGGAAATGCCCGAACTGCCCGACGCCCTCTTTGTTGTAGACATAAAAAAGGAGGCCATTGCCCTGGCCGAGGCCAACAGGCTGGGCATCCCGGTAATCGCCTTGGTGGATACCAATTCCGATCCCTCCTCGGTCGAATACCCCATTCCGGGTAATGACGATGCGGTAAAGTCCATTCGCATCATTGTGGAAACCGTTATGGAAGCCATCCAGAACGGGGCGGTAAGGCGTGAAACCACCCGCACCCCACTGACATTCCTGGCTGGACCGGTAGCCGAAACATACTCCGAACAACTCGCGGCGGAAACAGCCGCGAATATGGAGGAAATAACCGTTACCATTGATCCCGAATTGATGATGGACCAGGAGGACCTTCCCCCCCGGGCAACCTCCTGAGCTGGAGGAACCTTCAAAATACTATATCCAATAATACCCAATGAGTGTGCACATTTCTGCCAAACAGGTAAGCGAGTTACGCCAAATGACCGGTGTCGGTTTAATGGACTGTAAGAGAGCCTTGGTGAAAAATGAGGGGGATATGGAAAAGGCCGTCATTTACTTGCGCAAAAAAGGCGCTGCCACGGCAGCCAAGAAAGCCGGCCGGGTTGCCCGCGAGGGCATAATCGAACAATACATCCACATGGGTGGAAAAGTTGGGGTTCTGGTCGAACTGAATTGTGAAACCGACTTTGTAGCGAAGACCGATGACTTCAAGTCCCTGGCCCGGGACCTCTGTCTGCATATAGCAGCGGCCAGTCCCGCCTACCTGACTCGGGAGGATGTTCCAACGGAACAAGTGGCCAAAGAGCGCGATATTGCCTCTTCTCAGGCCAGTGGAAAGCCACCTCAGGTCATTCAAAAGATTGTCGAAGGGAAACTGGACAAGTATTTCTCCCAGGTCTGCATGTCGGACCAACCCTTTGTCAAGGACCCGGATAAAACCATCAAGGAGTTGGTAACCGAAAAGATTGCCCAGTTGGGTGAGAACATCGTCATTCGCCGTTTCGCCCGGTTTCAATTGGGGCAGTAGAAATCGGCGGGATACCGCTTAGGCCGATGGAATAACTATCGGGACCGGAGGCGCTGGCTACGGCAAGCGCGCTCAACCCGTTCGAGGTAATTCTCAACCTCAATGGTATATTCCAGATCCAAGGCGTCCCTCAATAGGGATCTGGCGTCACAATACAGTCTTTCTTCGACCAGGATCAGGGCGTAATCGATGAGGGCCTTCCGCTTGAACTCGTCGTCGCCCAGCTCAGTGGCCTGCAAGAAGTATATGCGAGCTTCTTCAAAGCTGTCGAGGGCTTCTTCTTCATTACCGGCGGCTCTCGATTTCCTACTTTGGGAATGGTGGTATCTCGCCAGCAGAAGGACGGTATCCTTATCTTCGGGGTCAATTTCCAAAATTTCTTCCAACAACTTGATGGCTATGGCCGAACTGCGTTGCAGGGCAATCGCCACCCTGGCTTCAAGGCGAAGGAGGGTCAGGTGATGCTCATCACTCAGGGTATCGGAAAATACCCGCCGAATGGTTTTTATGATGGTTTCGCCATTAATCCAAAACCCACGAGCGATGATAATCTCAGCCGTCCTGACCGGTCGTTCCTGATCCTGAGCAGGATCGAGTTCTATGGCATCCACGTGAGCTTCGGTAGCCAACTCCAATTGATTCTCGTTCAGGTAAATGTCGCCGAGACGGCTCATGGTTTCATAGGTCGCCTGCCCCATGCGCCGAACGATTTCATAGTTTGCCGCGGCTGCCAGGGGCTGATTCAAGGCAATGAAAGAGTTGGCCTGCAGGATGAGGAAATCCGACTGGTCCTTGGTTTCTTCAGCCCGGGCTATCATTTCCTCGAAGAGGGAAATGGATTCCAAATGCTTTTCCTGTTTGAGCAAGGTGGAGGCCAGCCCCTTATACCAGTCCAGGGTATCGGGGTCGGCCACGATTGCTTTCTTATAGGCGCTTTCGGATTCCAGAATTTTTTCCTGGTTGAGGTAAATCATGCCCAGGAGGCCGAAGGTCCGGGCATCGTCCTCCCCCAGTTGAGTGGCCCGGTTGAAGGCTCCGGCCGCTTTTTCCCACGCATCTTTCTGCAAATGGCAATAGCCGATCAGTTTGTGGGCAGCTTGAAAGGTGGGCCATTTGAGGACGGCGCTGCTAAAATATCTCAGAGACTGGTCCAGCCTGTCCACCCGGTAATAATGCAAGCCCAGGGTAAAATCGAGGGCCGCGCTGGCATCCCGTCCGATGGAGGACTGGAGATAAGCCAGGGCCCTGGCATCCTGCTGTTTTGAAGTGAAGTCATGATAGGTTTTTAGAATCTCCTGCTCCTCCGACTTCACCGTGGGCAATTTAGCCCCTCGGGCCATCAAATCCCGGTAGTATTCGTCGAAATAACCGGGTTTTCGCCAGAACCGCATGTCGACCTTCCCCGAGACCTGGATACAAAAGCCCAACGCAGTCAGGCCGCACCAGACCAGGCGAAATAGTGAATAAAGGAAAGGTTTCATTTAAATCAACGACGCAGGGAAAAGGAAAGCGGGAGGCGAACGCGGGTCTTCACTTTTCTGCCATCCTTTTCACCCGGTTCGAATTTCCATTGGCGAACGGCTTTGATGGCATTTTCATTAAATTCACGGTTGGAAGATCTTGATACTCTGGGCCGTTTTACATTCCCGAATTCGTCCACGATAAAGATCAAATGGACATCTCCCTGGACGCGGTTACGTTTCAGTTCGGGAGGGTATTGGGGGCTGATCTTGACCAATGGAATAGGCGGCTTATCGAGATCGGAAATTTCAAACACCATCTCATCGAAATTATCGGCAATATCAAATACCTGGACCGAAACACCGGAAGAACTCATTCCACCGTCTCCTGCCGTAAGGGCCATGTTGATCTGGTCCAGGGTCAGTTGCTGTTCCTGCTTTTGCATTTCGATATCCTCCTCTTTCTCTTCCTCCTCTTCCGGCTTGGGAGGCTCGGGAGGAGGTGGAGGCGGAGGCTCGATTTGAATGCGGTTATTCTCCTCGTCTCTATTCATATCATCCAGGGAGGAAAAGATCTGGGTGAGAGGGAGGGCAAGGAAAAGGGCGAGGGTTATAAGCCCACCCAAAGGCAAGGAAAAGGAGAGGGAATTGCCCTGGTAATTTGATGTGAAGACTTTTTTCATTGGGGTACTGGATGTGGAAATTTGACAACTGGGATGGTCACCGCATTTCGGAGGATATGCTGATTTTATTGGTCCTGCCCAGTTTGGCTTCGCCGATAACCCGGATGACCACCCCGGCGCTGGAATTTCTATCGACTTGCAAGATCACCGGCATGGGATCCCTGGCGTTCAATCGGCGAACAATGGGTCGAATTCCTTCCACCCCGACTTCCTGACCGCCGTAAACCACCCGGTTGTTACCGGTAATGGCGATCAGGATACTGTTCTTTTCCAAAGGAAGGAGAGTTTGAGTAATAGGTTTCTCGATGTCCACCCCTGGTTCTTCCACGAATACGGTGGTGACGATAAAGAAAATCAACAAAATGAAGACCATGTCGATCATGGGCGAAATGTTGATATCGCTCAGCTTTCCGCCTTCTGATAATGGTCTACGTCCTTTCATACTCTACAGGCTATCCGGATGAAGTAGCCGGGGAGGCGCCATCGGGAGATTTCTGATTCTTTTGTAACACGAGACTCTCCAGTCTGACAAGAAAAGCCGCATATTGATTCCGTTTCTTTTGAATCATGGCCACGAGCAGGTAACCCGGGATGGCAATTACCAACCCGGTTTGAGTGGTAATCAAGGCTTCGGAGATACCCTCGGCTACCAAGTCGATTGTTTTTCCGGAACCGCTGGACAGGGCCTTGAAAGTGCTGAGCATCCCAATGACGGTTCCGAGTAATCCCAGCAAAGGCGCTACCGTTACCAGAATATTGAGGAACATCAACCGGGAGTCGACCACGGGAAGGGCGGCAGTGGAAATTTCCACAAAACGATTGCGCACCTCATCGTTGGAATCAGCGCTTTCATCTCTCACATAGGAGATTATTTCGCCTACATGGCCCTCGCCCATGGCGGGATGGTCGATCCACTCCTCGTACTCGGTTTCCGACACTTTGTCATGGTTGCCCCGCCGGAAGAAGAGCACCATTTCCATGGCGGTGAAATATATGATAAAGGCCAGGAAAACGAGGGGAACCATGACCCAGCCTCCGCTAAGCCAAACCTCGACGAAAGTCTCTAAATTCAGTGACTGGGCAAAGACGACCATACCGGCATCGAATCAGGTTCGTTGGGGCAATCCGTTAATAAAGCCAACCGCGGTTCGCTCCATGCTCCCTAAAACGCTCTTGGACATGCGGGAGAGAAGCGCATGGATAATGAGGGTTGGAATAGCGATGATTAATCCAAATTCAGTGGTAATGAGGGCCTCCGAAATCCCCGAGGACAATTGCCTGGCATCACCGGTGCCGAAAATGGTGATGAGTTTGAAGGTATTTATCATACCGGTTACCGTTCCCAACAGACCGAGCAAGGGAGCGGTAGCGGCAGTAACGGCGATAAATGGTAAAAAACGCTCCAGCTTGGGTTGCGTTCCCAACATCTGCTCGTAGAGGATTTCCTCGATAAGATCTTCCTCGGCATCAATATTCTCCATGGCCACGGTCAACATTCTGCCACTGGGCCCCTTGACCCCGCGGGCAAATATGAGGGCATCTTCTTTGCGACCCCTCCGGAGGTGATCCAGAATGGTATCCAGATCCTGCGGGCTGGCCTTTTTCACGGAAAGAAGTTCGACAACTTTGAATAGCGATATCAAAAATGCCACAAAGGCGAGGGTGAGGATAGGATACATCACCACGCCACCCTTATCGATGTGTTCTAAAATCGTCTCCTCCAAGTTCAGGATGTCGAGGGCCTCATCGAGCTTTGAATCCAGAAACAGGATGCCGGAACCCGATGTGGTGACGGCGGCCATGGCTTCTTCCGGAGCGCCTTCCACGCGAACCTGAAGGGGCCGCAGCACCAGAGGATTCACATCGACCAACCCCGCGGTTCCAGCATGGGAAAACATTCCAATGGGCCCGACAATAGCGAAATTGCCTTGAACCAGATCTCCACCTTCAACTTCGCACTCCCCTTCAAAGGTGTAGCCGGCCACCATTTTCTCCAGCCGACCGAGGGAAGCTTGCAGAACGGCCACCTGAAACTCATAGCGTTCCTCCAAGGGGATTTCAGCATTGTCTTTGGCGTTGCGGGCTCGTTCCACCACATCGGAGTATAGTTGAATCTCACCCACGTGAAGCGCGCTGCCAAGAAATTCCTCGATACAATTCCCCAAGGCGGTGTGCAGGTAGTCGTTTTGCCGGACCAGTTCCGAATCCCTTTGCTCCAATTCCGCCTTAATACGATTTACTCCAGTGGCTTGCTCCACCACTTCATCACGCTGATGGGTCAGCTCGATCTTCAGGTCCTCCAGCCGATTGATTTCCTGGGCCAATGGAATCTTTTTCTCGGCAATGGCGTTGCGAAGCTGGGCCAGTTCGGCCAGGACGCGATCCAGATCACCCTCGGTGGTTCGGGCGGCCACATCGTAATTTTGGGCGGCGGCCCGGACAACCGAAAGCAACAGAACCAGAGTGATAAACGATTTTTTGAACAATATCTTTTTCAGGATCATAGGTAACAGTCGGTTAGTCAGCTTCCTTTATTTCCAACGGGACATTGACGAATTCGGCCGGATGCCGGTTATCGGCGGCCAAAACGGCCAAGCCGACCGCTTCCGCTATTTCGGGCCGATCCTGCCACACCCATCCCGTTCCTATGACGGGATACCCGAATCCGGCGTTTACTTGATTTTCATCGACAAAATAGGCTTGGCCAAAGCCGATATACAAGGTCTTCACTTCGAAAATTTCGCCGTTTTCCTTCTCCCTCAGCTCGCTGCTGAGGGTTATCACTTTATTGAAATATTCAATATTATTGAGTATGGAGATGATATTCTGGATGCGGTCTCCCAAGGATACATCCAACCGACTCCCGGAATCGGGATCGGGAATGCGCCGTAATTGAGTGGCAACCTTTTCCCGGAACACGGAAGGGAAAATGGTGGAGAGGGCAAGTATTTGCTTTTCAAACCCCGGCACCGCTTGCCTGATAACTTCGATGGCCTGTTCCTGGGCTGCAATACTTTGGCTGAGCTCATTTTGTTCGCTGTCGGCAGTGGTCATTTCCTTCATGGAATCGGCCACGGCCTTGCGAAGTCCTTCAATTTCGCTCTTCAGGAAGGCGATATCATCGTTCAGTGTTTTTTCTTCCGCCAGCCACTGGGTTCTTTCCTCGGCCAGAACCCGGCGTGCCTCCACCCACTTTTCCAGGGTCGATCGAGCCGCGGTCAAAACCTCGGCTCCCATCAGGGAGGAGGATCCACAGGCGGTTAAAGCCAGTATTAGAGGTACCTTTCCTATCTTCATGTCCGGGTTGTTATTATGGCATCTAAAAATTAAATTGAATCTAGTTCCGCACGGCCCGGTAGACGTTTCTGACCCCCAACAGGTATTCCTCCACGTGGTCCTGCGGTTTTACGTCCTGGGCTCGCTCCAAAGCGCGAACCGCTTCCCGGTACTGGTCCACGGCGACGAGCGCCTTGCCGTGATGATAGTAGGCCTTGGCTTCAAAATCGCGGAGGTTTTGGGCGCGCTCATAAAGGAATTCCGCCTTCTCAAAATTTCCGCCTTGCGCGTAGAAGTCGGCCAACATAATCAGCACATCTCCGTCCAGGGGGTTTTCCACCACCATCGATTCCAGAAGGGGCACGATGGACTCGGACATGTTGTTGGTAGCGGCTTGGATCTTCCCATTCAACTTGCGAACGACAAAGGCCAATTTGCTGTCCAGGTTGTTTCCGTAACTGCGATTGATTTCGGTTAACACTTCGGAGGCGGCATCGTAAAACCCCGCTTCGATCAGGTCGGCAGCCGCTTCGATGGGTTTCTCCACGTTCAACCGACCACGGGCCAAAATCGCTTCTTTATACACACCCAAGGCAGCCTCTATGAAACCATTCTCCACGTAGATATCGCCCAAGGTGATCAGGTTTTCCGCAGAAATGGATCCCATACGCCTGAGGACTTCGTAATTTGAGGCGGCGAGGAGTTTTTCTCCCAGCCCTAGATACGCCTCCGCCTGCAGCTCCCAATTCTCGGTCTCCTGGGGATTTTTTTCTATCAGTTTTTCAAACAATCCCGTGGCATCCTTGTATTTGCGTTGGAATAAAATACTTTTGGCCAGCCCGAACTCCCAGGCCTCGTTTTGCACCTCGTAGATCAGGGCGGATCGATAGGAGGTCTCCGAGGCGATAAACTGCTCGTTTTCAAAGAAGAGGTATCCGAGAATACCGAATATATTCTTGTCCACGGCGCCGAGTTTGACCGCAGTGGTAAAATGCTCTCGGGCTTTGGCCTCGTTTCCGAGTTGGAAGTAAAGGAAACCGAGGTTCTCATGTGCTCTAAGAAAATCCTTGTGTTTCCTTACGGCCGCTTGGTAGTGCCGGACCGCTTCCGGCAAATTCCTCTCCTGATAGGCAAAATTGCCCAGGATCAAATGGAAGGTGGCGTTGGATCCCTCTTCCGCGGCCTTGGCGGCAAGAGAAGCCCGCGCTTCCTGGCGATTGGTCTGCATCAGGGTGGTAAATTCTTCCATAAAGGTCTTATCGGGCTGGGATAGGCGGGGTTCCACCGTAATGCGAGGGGCATAGGTCCCGATAAACCGTTCGACAAAATCAGGGTCAGACCAGAAATCTGTTTGCTGCCTCTGGGCTTCCGAGTTCGTTGCCAGCGCGCTTACAACGCTGAGAATCAAAAGGACCTGTGGTAATGTTTTGAAGGGGCGTGACATGAGATTTGCGATTAATCTGTCTGGGGGACTCGGGCGAAAATTGGTCATGGGATTTCTAATTGGAGCCGGAGAGGCTGATAATACCTGCCCCACCGAGGCGGGCTTCATCCATTATTCTGACGACCAACCCGGCGTTGGCGGCATCTTCGGCTTCCACCAGGACCGGGGCATCCCTGTCCTTTTGTAAGACCTGGCCGACTCGGGGACGGACCGATTCAATGCTTATAGCTTCGCTTGCTCCGGCCTCCTTGTAAAAGATCTGGTTGTTCTTATCCACCAATATGGTGACCGATTCCTTATCCTCATCGCGTTCATCCCGAATATCCGTCGCCTCCGGCTTGTCTACTCCGAAACCCGATTCTTCGACGAAAACCGTGGTTACGATAAAGAAGATGAGCAGGATGAACACCATATCAATCATCGGGGAGATGTTGATATTGTTCTGATCATCATCAGCGGTGAGGGACTTTTTGTTTCTCATGAGATGGAGGTGTAATCAGGTTCTTCCGGGTAGTCCGTTAATGAATCCAATGGCGGTTCGTTCCATGCTTCCAAGCACTCCTTTGGCCTTACGGGAGAGGAGGGCGTGGCAAATCAAGGAAGGAATAGCCACAATCAGGCCAAATTCGGTGGTAATCAAGGCCTCGGAAATACCAGTTGAGAGAGATTTTGCGTCACCGGTCCCAAAGATGGTGATCAATTTAAAGGTGGTAATCATTCCGGTAACCGTCCCCAAAAGCCCGAGCAAGGGCGCGGTTCCGGCAGTTACGGCAATAAAGGGGAGGAAGCGTTCCAATTTCGGCTGGGTAGTGATCAATTGTTGGTAGAGAATTTCCTCCACCTGGTCCTTATCCCGGTCGGCATTTTCCACCGCAGCGGTGAGCAGCCGACCCACCGGCCCCCCAATTTTTTTAGCGTATTCCAGGGCGCCCCTCCGGTCGCCCTCATTCAGGCTCTTGATAATAAAGCTGAGGTCCTTGGGCCGCGCTCGGCGAACCCCGGAGATTTCAATGAATTTGAAAATGGCGATGAGCAGTGCGATACCGGCCAGACCCAGGATGAAGTAAATTACTTTCCCACCTTTCTGGATAACTTCAAGAACGGTGTCTTTGGCCGCTTCCACCTGAACGGCCGAACCCAGGGTAACATCGAAGGGAATGGATCCACTTCCTTCCTGGGAAAACTCTGCAATCAGCCCGTCATATTCCTCTCCCAGACTGATTGTGGTGGGTTGGGAGGAGCCAAATTCCCGCGTGGCGATACCGGAAGCGTTATGGTCGGGGCTGGAAAAGAAATAAATCGGCCCTAGAACAGAATAAGTACCCTCCTCTAATAAACCTCCCGGCAGGACACCTTTTCCGGAAAACTGGTGTCCGCCAATAATATTCTCCAGGCGGGTGATGGCCGAATTAATGACCTTCAATTGGGTGTTGAATCGATCGGCCGCGGAAAGGTTGATATCCTCTATGGCAAGTTTGGCATCTTCGACCTGTTCGGCATGATGCTGCTGTTCACTTACGTGAAGCCGGTTGTCGAAAGCGCGGATGTATTCTCCCATGAGGCTGGTCAAATAAGCGTTCTCGTCTTTGCGGGCCTCCACATCATTTTCCAGAGACCTCAGGTCCCGGTCCGTATTGTCGCGGCGGCGCAAAATACGACCCAGTTCAGCTCTCAGTTCGAAGGCGCGGTCTTTCAGTTGGCGCTCCTCGGCGGCCAGGGGCTGCCGTTCCCCGACAATTTGCTCTTCCAGGGCTTCCAATTGATCGCCGGCCCGTTCCAGATCGGATCTGGCGCTGGTGGCAACCTGTTCAAAGGATTGGGCGCTGGAGGATAAGGCGGCAAAAAGCCCCAGCAGGACAGTAAAGATGCTTTTCATGGCAAAATTTTTGAGACCTTTCCGAAGGGATGTTAGATTTCCGCGGGCAAAACGACGAACTCTGCGGGAATTTCATTTTGGTAAACCCGGATCATCCTGCTGATGGGATCGATCAAGGCCGGATCTTCTTTCCAGGTCCAGCCGGACTCCTTGGTTACAGTGCCGGATCCGGCTACACCTTTGTCCTGGTTTACGTAGTAAGCCTTGGCCAAACCGAAATAAAATACCTCGACCGATACGTTTTGACCCTCAATTTCACGCACTTCGGTCAAGACCTGAATTCCGTTGTTGAACACTTCAATCTGGTTGAGCAACCCCACAATGTTCTGCATACGTTCTCCCAAACTGGCCTTAACCCTGTTTTCCGGAACATTCCGGTCCGGTATGCGTTTGGTCAGGCGATTCAGATTCTCCTTGGTATCCCGGGGAAGCGCGTTAACCAGAACCAACACACGTTGCTCCAAACCCCGAATGGTTCCAGCCACCACGGCCGAGGCCTCCTTCAATTCTTCGATCTCCCCATTGAGGCGAATCCGGTCCCTCTCCGCTTGGGTGGACTGGTCTTCGGTGGCTTTTATCCGCTCCTGCAAAAGGGCAATTTCCAACTTTGCCAGCTCAATGGCATCCAGGAAAGACTGCTTTCTAACCACCCAGGAAGCCCGCTTATCGGCAATTTCCTGGCGGGCCGCTACGAGTTCCTGAAATACTTTGCGGGTTTCCTCAAGCTGTGACTGGCCCCAACTGAGGGGAACCAAGCATAGGGACAGGGTTAGAAAGGTGAATATTGTCCTAATCATAAGAAGAGTCAAAAGTCTCCAAGCTAAGAAAAAACTAAATCCGTGTATAGACTTTTTTAAAATTAAGGGGTCGGAGGAGGGTTAATCCTTTTTTCAACCCGTTTTGACAAGGAAATAATTGAAACAAAATTGAAACAAGACATGGACCCAAGGTGAGGGAAAGGGGGTTCGGCTCAACCCTTTTCCCCTTGACCAAGGCTGGCTTGGGCCCGACCAATTATCCTTATGAAGGGACCCATCCAGACCGCAATTCTGGTGCCCGCGCGACTGGCCAGCACGCGATTCCCGGAAAAACTTCTCCACCCTGTAAAAGGCAAAAGCCTCATCCTTCACGTGGCGGAACGCATCCGCGATCAAGGGCCCGAATACCCGCTGGTTTTTGCCGTGGACGACCCTCGCCTGGCCCGCGAAATTGAATCGGGGGGATTTAATTGCCTCATGACTTCGAAGGACCACCCCAGCGGCACCGACCGGTTGGCGGAAGCCAATCGCACCTTGAAGGCCGATTACGTCATTAACATCCAAGGTGATGAACCCCTGGTGAGCCGGGATCAGATAACGATGTTGGGAAACCTGGTCGAGGGAGGGGCGGACATGGCGACCTTGGCCACCGTTATTTACAAAGAGGAGGACTTTGCCGATCCAAACCAAGTCAAAGTAGTCCTGGATCAAACCGGCCATGCCCTCTACTTCTCCAGGTCGTCCATCCCCTATTTCAGCGCCGCGGGGGGAAATCCCGACCCGAACGACTTGGCCCAAGGCCTCTGCTACCGCCATTTGGGCATGTACGCCTACAAGGCAACCTTTCTGGAGAAGCTTTCCAACCTCCCCCCTACCCGATTGGAGCAACTGGAACGGTTGGAGCAATTGCGGGCCTTGGAAAACGGACACAAGATAGCGGTAGGCATTACTTCCGATCCATCCATCGGCATCGATACGCCGGCCGATGCGGCCCGCTTTGAGCGTCAACTCCCCTGAACGGCATATTTCGCCACCATTTGGTAAAAATCATCAAATAGCGGGTCGGAATCATGGGGTCCGGGCGACGCTTCCGGGTGATACTGCACCGAAAACACGGGCAATTCCTTGTGCCTGAGCCCCTCCACCGTTTCATCGTTCAAATTGATCTCGGTCACAACCGCGCCCCGGTTTTCCAATTCGGCCCGAGTGGAGGCAAAACCGTGGTTCTGGGAGGTAATCGAGACTTTGCCCGTCTCCAGATTCTTGACCGGTTGGTTGCCGCCCCGGTGGCCAAACTTCAACTTGAAGGTTCGCGCGCCCAAGGCGTGGGTAATCATCTGATGACCCAGGCAGATTCCAAAAGTGGGCAATTGTTCGATCAGTTGCGAAACTGTCCGATGCACATAGTCGACGGCGGCAGGATCGCCCGGTCCATTGGATAAAAACACTCCGTGAGGCCGGCGCTCCAGCACTGCTTCAGTTGGAGTATTTGCCGGTACCACCTCGACTTCAAACCCATGATGACGCAGTTTGCGGAAAATATTGTACTTGGCCCCCAAGTCGAAGGCCACCACCCGATAGAGAGGTCGGTCGAGATGGGGAGGTTGCAATTGGGTCCCCTTTACGGTGAAGGGGATGGTGTCCTTCCCGGATTCGTCCCATTGGAACGATTCCTTGCAGGAAACCTCCTTCACGTAATCAACCCCGACCAAGCCCGGACAACTCCTGGCTTTTTCAATCGCTTCATCGTCACCGATGCCTTGGGTTGAAAGACAGGCTTTGAGCGCACCGTGAACACGCAACCTCTTGGTGATGGTTCGGGTATCCACCCCGGACAACCCTGGAATGCCCTGCCGGGCCAAATAGCTGGCCAAATCCTCCCGGCTCCTCCAATTGCTGGTGGCAGGACTCAGGTCTCTTACCACAAATCCCAGAACTTTGGCCCCATCCGATTCCTCATCCTGGGGATTAATGCCGTAATTCCCGATCTGGGGCGCCGTCATGGTGACGATCTGGCCAAAATATGATGGATCGGTCAGGATTTCCTGGTAACCGGTCATACTGGTATTGAAGACGCCCTCTCCGGAAACGGTCCCCTTGGCCCCGAAGGCCATCCCGCGAAAAACGCTTCCGTCCTCGAACGCTAAAACTCCAGAACCTGAGACCGACATTAGCGGACTAGCAAAAGAGCGCGGGGAAAAGGGGTCAAACGTGAATGGCGCTTAGTTAAGCCATTTTCCGAACATATGGCTGCCTCGGAAAAGGAAGGGGTCAAGACGTAAAAAGTTATGCCTTACAGGGTCAGCAGGTCACGCCGAAAGGCGGATCGTCTTGTAAAAGTGTATGGAGTACAACGGAATACCGCCCCTCGGGGTCATTTCTTGAAATCGTGCATGTTAATGCGGGATTTAAGAATTGACCCCTTCATGCATGCGCAAAGGGGTCAGGCATTTATTTTCAACATGGGGACATGTCAAAAATCAACGACTGACCCCGACAGGCATCACTTTTCTACGGCATGACCCCGACTGGCGTCCATACTATATTCCTCTACAAAGTCGCTTAACTAAGCGCCATTCACGTTTGACCCCTTTTCCTTTCCCTTTCCGAAACTATTGGTTTCGATTTGCCTTTTCCATCCTCATTGGCAGCCTCTCCCAAAACCAACAAAACTCGAATTCATGGCCTCAAAGAAAAACGCTCCCTATTGGTTTCAGGGTCAGGGAATCTGGTCCGACCTGCCGGAAGACTATTGGAATAACTGGGGGTGGCAATTGCGGAATCGCATCACCACCCTGCAACAATTGGAGTCCCATATGACCCTCACCGGGCAGGAGAGGAAGGGCTGCCAATTCGCCAATCAAAAACTCGCTCTGGCCATCACGCCCTACTTTTTCAACCTCATCGACCGGGAAGACGAGGACTGCCCCATACGCAAACAGGTTATTCCACGGGGCGACGAGATGACGGTTGCCCCCTGGGAATCCCCGGATCCCCTGGGGGAAGACAGCCACCTGGTCGTGCCGGGCCTGGTCCACCGTTATCCCGACAGGGTGCTCTTCCTGGTTACCGACCGCTGCGCCGCCTACTGCCGCTATTGCACCCGCAGCAGAATGGTCAGTAACAGCCAGGGATACGATTTCCATCCCCAGATCGAGGAGGCTTTCGATTACCTGGAATCCAATAAGAATATTCGCGACGTCCTGATCAGCGGCGGCGATCCCCTCCTGCTCTCCGATAACAAAATCGATCGCCTTCTGGGACGGCTTCAACAAATTGAGCACATTCAATTTATCCGGATCGGGTCGAGAATTCCCGTCTTTCTTCCACAAAGAATTACTCCGGGGCTTTGCCAAATCCTAACCAGGCATGAACCTGTATGGATGAGCATACACGTCAATCATCCGCGTGAATGCACCTGGGAATTGAAAGAGGCTTGCAGCAGGCTGGCCAGGGCCGGTGTCCCCCTGGGAAACCAATCGGTTTTACTGAAAGGGGTAAACGATGATGTCGAGACCATGAAAGACCTGGTCCACCGGCTACTGCAAATGCGGGTCAGGCCTTACTATCTCTACCAACTCGATAGCATTACCGGAAGCAGCCACTTCAAAGTGGATATTGAAAAGGGAATTGAAATAATTCGAGGTCTCCAGGGCCACACTTCCGGCTACGCAATTCCCCAGTACGTGATCGACGCGCCCAAAGGTGGTGGAAAAATTCCCATCAACCCCAATTACGTTGAGTGCGTCTCAAAAGATGAAATCGTCCTGAAGAATTTTGAAGGAAAATTGTTCCGTTATGCCACTGGGACTTCACCGGAATGCCGGCAACCCGATTCCCTTCCGGCAGAGTTATACGCCTGATTCGTTCCTCGTCCGCAGGGCCTACCGCCTTTCCTCCAACCACTCCGACAGCTTTCCTGCCGTCTCTCCATACTCTGCCTTACCGGCCACGTTCACATTCTCACCGGGATCATTCTCATGGTGGTAGAGTTCCCTCGCTACAACCTTTCCACTCTCTTGGTCCCGCCATTCAACATAGCGATATTTTTCTGTCCGGATGGATCGACCACGCGCGCCATTTCGGGAATACTCACTGTAAGCCCCGGCCCTTCCCTTCTGGGATGGAGCGAGCAATACCGACATGAAGCTC
Source organism: Opitutales bacterium (assembly GCA_965218995.1). Taxonomy (GTDB): domain Bacteria; phylum Verrucomicrobiota; class Verrucomicrobiia; order Opitutales; family UBA2995; genus JAABVD01. The sequence goes on along the minus strand of CBDCML010000001.1, from coordinate 118,614 downwards.
CGGCCTTCCAGGTGATGGGGCGGCGGCAAACCACAAATTTGAGCCAGGGTGGGATAGAGGTCGACCAACTCGACCAAGGCGGCGATCGACTCACCACTGACACCTGAAAAATTTGACTCTCGCAAAGCACGCCAAGAACGCCAAGAAAGGAAAAGAAGGGAGTTGTGGGTTTTCCAATTCCTCACATTCCCTTCGCAGATTTTTTTCCGTCCAAAACGTCCCACTTCCACCACCGAGCCCCAAAACGAAACATTCCTAATTCCTAATTCCTAATTCCCCCTGCCTCCCTCTTTTTGTGTTTTTGTGGCTACTTCCCTAACTTGTCCTGCCGTAGCCTCTTGACCTGCGTAGCGTTGCGAAGCACGGTTTGGGCGAAGCGGGACCCGTGCCCATCCGTGTAATCTGTGGTAAATTAAACCCGGTATTATATTACCATCGTATCCCAATGATATCCACTAACCTGGAATTATTTCCTGCTATCGACATCCAGGAAAGAGACCGAACCACCCATGATTTCGTATCATGGGTTGAAAATTTCAATGCGTTTGGAACATCGACCCAAACCTACCGCATCCACGTGGGAAAACAACCGGTCCCCGTCTACGTCAACGAATTCTGGACTTCAAAGCAACGAGCGGCACACAGCCTGCACGAAGTTTCCTATCGGGCCTGCTTCAAGCCGCAGTTGCCCAGGTTTTTCATAGACCGGTTGACGACTGAAGGAGATACTGTCCTTGACCCTTTCATGGGCCGAGGCACCACCCTGATCGAGTCGGTTCTAAGAAATCGATTTGCGGCAGGTTGCGACATAAATCCTCTCAGCAAGATAATTTGCGGCCCGAGATTAAACCCGCCCGGCCTGTCTCTAATTGATTCTCGTCTGAATAAGTTGAATTGGGACATTGATGGCGAGGTTCCCGAGGCGTTAAAAGTCTTCTACCATGAGGAAACGCTCCGGAAACTGTGTGCTCTTCGCGCCTATTTCAAAAAAAAGGGAAACGGGGCGGATACCACCGACAATTGGATTCGGATGGTCGCCACCAATCGCCTGACGGGCCATTCAAAAGGTTTCTTTTCCGTTTATACCCTCCCTCCCAATCAAGCAGTATCGGCAGAAAGGCAGCGAGAAATCAACTTGAAGCGGAGCCAGGTTCCCGACTATCGAAACGTCGAGGAACTCATCTTGAGAAAGAGCAAGTCACTCATGAGAGACATATCGCTTGAGGATTTGGGACGATTTACAACTTACGGCAGAAAGAGCAAAATCGTCATTGGATCTGCCCCGGAAGTGAATGGAGTCGAACGGGGGTCCGTTTCACTGGTGGTAACGTCTCCGCCATTTCTGGATGTAGTCGATTACGCCCGTGACAATTGGCTGAGGTGCTGGTTCAACCACATTGATCCCGACACTATTCCCATCTGGATTTTGAGGAATATCGGAGCCTGGAGCAACGCCATGACACGAGCATTCAGACGGATGTTCGTCTTACTGAAAAAGGGGGGATACGTCGCCTTCGAAGTGGGAGAAGTGCGCAATGGAAAAGTCAAACTCGAGGACCACGTAATCCCAGCGGCGGAGCGGGCGGGATTGATCCCGTTATTGGTGCTCATAAATAATCAGGCCTTTACCAAAACCTCAAATTGCTGGGGGGTATCCAATCTGAAAAAAGGAACCAACACCAATCGCATCGTCCTCCTGAAAAAACCCTGATCTTTGGAATGGCCACAAAAGGCACAAAATACACAAAATCAAACATTCCTAATTCCTAATTAACCTTCCCCATTTTCTCACCCCAATTCCCTTCCTCTGTGCTCTCTGTGGCCTCTGTGGTTTATTCCTAATTCCCCCTCCCTCCCTCTTTTTGTGTTTTTGTGCCTTTTGTGGCTATTTCCCTAACTTGTCCTGCCGTAGCCCCCAGGCGAAGCAGGGTCCGTGGTCCATTCCTCAGGGATTTTCGATCGCGACCCGTGCGTCGCAAAGTTGCTATGCAACGGCGTGTCGTCATGATCACGATAAAGATCAAGATCGTAAGAAATCGTAGCCTCTCCCCCCTCCCTGTCCTGCCGTAGCCCTTGGGCGAAGCGGGATGTGCCTTTGTGCCCTTCCATTCCAACTTAATTTCCCTCCTCTTTTTTCTTGGCGTTGCTTCGCGCTCTTTGCGAGAGTCAAATAATTCAGTTGTCAGTGGCTAGTGGATTTTTCCTAATTCCTAATTCTTCTAACTTCTGTGCATTTTGTGCCTTTTGTGGCTATTTCCCTAACTTGTCCTGCCGTAGCCTCTTGACCTGCGTAGCGTTGCGAAGCACGGTTTGGGCGAAGCGGGATCCGTGGTCCATTCCGGGACGCTGGAAAAGGGTCGGGGTCAGAGCAGAATGTCACTTAGTTAAGCGCGTTTGTAGAGGAATATAGTATGGACGCCAGTCGGGGTCATGCCGTAGAAAAGTGATGCCTTCCGAAAGAAAAGGGTCAGGTCTTAAAAACTGTATTCCGTTGTACTCCATACACTTTTACAAGACGACTGACCCTGTAAGGCATAACTTTTTACGTCTTGACCCCTTCCTTCTCTGAGATGATCGAACATTCCAAAAGTCGCTTAACTAAGCGCCATTCGGGTCAGAGCAGGTAGTTCACCGCCAGGAACACCAGATATATCCCGAGCAGCAAAGCCCCCACCCAGCGACTCAGGCTGGCTTTGCCCACCCATATCCCTATCCTGAACACCACCAGCACCAGCAGCATAACCGGGAAATGCACGCTGAAAAAATCGGTGGGAACGTCAAGGCCGCCTCGCGTAACGGCAGCGGCGCTACCCGCCACGAACAGCACGTTGAGAATATCCGCCCCGATCACATTGCCAATGGCCAATCCACCCTGGCCTCTGCGGATGGAGGTCAACACCGTAGCCAATTCCGGAAGCGAAGTTCCAAAAGCCACCAGCGAGGCCGCAATGACACTTTGGGGAACGCGTAGTCGATGAGCCAACTCCTCAGCACAGGAGATCAATATCTTGGAAGAGAGAAAGATCAATCCAACTGCAAAAGCCATCAGGAGGAGATCTTTTGTTACCGCGCCTAATATGTCCTTGGATTCACCGTCCGGTTTCCGCGCCTCCGCCGCCGTAATACCGAACCGATAACTCCAATAGAAATAAACCACCAACAATACCACCAGGACCACTCCGGCCCACTGGGGCAAGCTTCCGCCTCGGGCAAAAACGGCATTCAGGTGCGAATAGGGCAGGCAGAATAGAACCAGTAGAAGACCGGCGCCGACTTGTATCCACCCTTGACGGTTTACAATTCTGCGGTCCAGGGGCAAAGGGGCGATGAGAGCTCCCAGTCCTAAAATGAGCCCGGTGTCACAAATTATCGAGCCCACCGCGTTCCCCAGGGCCAAACCGGGGTTGCCGTTCAGCGCTGCCAGGACCGATACGGAGGCCTCCGGCAGGGTGGTACCCAAACTGACGATGGTCGCTCCGATCAGCATGCTGGGAATCCCGAGGGACTGCGATATCTCAACCGCCTTGCCCACAAAGAGGTCGGCTGCCCTGGCCAAGACAAAAACGAGTCCGGCCAAAACGATGAATAGGACCATGGTCGACTGACCTCCGATAAACTCCTCGATCGCGCTCTCCATAAAAAGCCCAGAAACCTACAGTTTTCCGGCCAGTTGCAAAGGATAATACCCGTTAAAATAATCTACTTGTCCAATACCTTCAAATTCACCGAAAAACAAACCACGAATTACTTGGATCCTTCTTCGCCCAAAAGCTACGGCAGGACAAGTTACACGGATGGGGGCATGAGGATTGAAAAAGGAGGGGGGACATTCCTGTCCCCCATTTTCTCTATAAAGCGGTTTAGCCGTGCGTCGCAAAGCTTTGCAGGGGCGAGACGAAAATCCGCTCTCCGTTAAATCCTTATTTGCGTCTTTTGCGGCTATCAATCTCCTGTTCGCGAAGCGATCCTGTTCCAGCGCAGCCGGACCAAGTGACTGAAAGGAACGTTGTTAAAATTTCTAAAACCTCAGCACCTCTGCGTCTTTTGCGTTCTTTAGCGGCTATTTCCCCATTCCTTCTCTTTCTTTGCGTCCTTCGCGCACTTTGCGAGAGTCCATTCCTCAGGAATTTTCGATCAAGATCATGATAAACCCCTGTCCCTTTTAGCAACTCAGTCCTTCTGTGCCTCTGTGCCTTTGTCCCTCTGGCGAAAGCCAATTCCTAGATGCTGGATACTGGCTCCTTATAAACCTGCCTCCCTCTGTGGCCTCTGTGGTTAACTCCTAATTCCTAATTCCCCAAAGGAGAATCTGCGCTAATCTGCGTCATCTGCGGTTTATCTCCTTCTTCTCTCTACACCTCTGTGTCCTCTGGGTTCTCTGTGATGATATATTATTTAAAGGGGGGCCAGGAGGTCAGGACCGTCGTTGCGGACGCTATTCACCCTGGCGCTGACCACACGTTGCTGGAAGGGTCCGGCATGGGACCTGCGCACCAAGTCGAGCAGTTGGGGCGTCAAGGCCGCCGGGTCGAGCCATTCATCAAATTGGTTCGGATCGATGATGGCCGGCTGTCGATGGTGAATGTGGGCCAACCCGGGCGAGGCTCTAGTGGTAATAATGGTGAACGATTCCAGAACTTCCCCACCCTTCTGCCAGCGCTCCCACAGTGCGGCAAAAGACAGGGGTGATTGGCCGGCAAGTCCGAGAAAGTAGGGCTGCTTGACGCCCCCGGCACGCTTCCACTCGAACCAACCGTCCGCTGGCACCAGGCACCGACGCGAACGGAAGGCAACGCGAAAAGACGGTTTTTGATGGACGGTCTCCGACCTCGCATTAATGAGGCGAGAGACACTTCTTTCGTCCTTGGCCCAATAGGGAACAAACCCCCACCTCAACAGGCCGACCACCCGACTCCTCCCCTTTTCATCGAACCGGCAGGCCGCGAAGTCCTGTCCCGGAGCGCCGTTGTAGCGGGGCTGCAGGCTGGGTGGAAGGGTTGGTTCCTTCAGGCCGTAGAGATCGTGAATCTCAGGCCAAGTCAATTTTTGTGTGAAACGGCCGCACATTGGGAATCCACCGCCAGTTAACCTACCCTGTAAGCCCCATGCAGGAGAGGATCATCGAACAGGTTAACCGAAGATCTTTTTATCGGCCGAGAAACGCCCTGGTCCAGTGGCAAGGAAGACCATGCAAAGGCACAAATAGATGGCGGCAAGCTCGTAGGAAGCGCCTCCCTTGGAGACGAAGGGATCGCCCATAATGAAGGCGTGCATGGACACGGCCACCAACATGGTGGAGGCGATGCCCAAAGAGGACAGGGGCACCAATAAACCCAGGATCAAGCAGAGGCCACCACCGAATTCGGAAAGGGCGGCCAGGGCTTGCAAAGGGCCGGGAGCGAAAGCATCCGGCCCCATCCAACCAAAGGGGTTCCGGATCTTGGGCCAGCCATGCAAGACAAAGGCCAAGCCGGCCACCACCCTCATCACCAGGAGCGCGACGTCGGTGCATGCGGAATGGCCGTTGACGGTAAACATTTTTCTTAACTTCATTGGTAATTGCTTTACAATGGGTTGACGGGTTGCGGATTCGTCGTTCCGACGTATCTCAGGACCGATAGAACGTTGTGCAAATACCCTGGCCTCTAGCAAGTGGATTCTTTGGGAGTTCCGCTTCGCATAATCTTTTCCAACTCAGCCATGCTCTTCTTGGACCCCCAGAAAAACAACGCACGCGAAATTGCTGTAACGATTAAGAGAGACAATCCGTATTTGTTCTTCTCTTACCGTTCAATGGAAACTTGAAAACGGACGGGCAGGGATGAGAGACAGATTTACGGGGTGAAAAAGTTCCACAAACGAAGGCCAGGTATGGATTTGAAGCGCTGGTCATAGGTTACCAACTTCGAGCCACTTTCGATGGTAGAGCAGGCAATCCATACGTCGTTAATGGGGATGAGACTACCGTTTCGTTTCAAAATATCCATAACCTCACCGTATATCACTGCGGTCTCCTCGGTAGGTAGCCAGACTTCAACGGTTGGTTTTTCCATGAACTGTTGAAGCTGGAGCAGATTTTCCCGCAGTTTGGAACCGCCTCAAAATCCGTAGTGAAGTTCTCCAATTACGAATAAGGGCAGGTAAACCTTGTGGACCGCAGCAAGGGTGTGTAGCACCTCCTCATCGCCCCGCATGAAGGCGCTGTAGGCGTTGCTATCCAATGTAATGGCCGTCATATCAGCGTTGCCAGTCGGTCGGCTCAATCCGGCGAGCTTCGGAGATTCGGGCGTCAAATTCGGCGCTCTCCTCCGCAGACCAGGAGCCGAAAAGATCCAGAAAATCGTCGCGGTGATCGACGGGTGGCGGCTTGGTCAGCCCCAATGAGTTTCTGAGAATGGATTTTATGGTCCGGTTAAGGGAAACACCGTCTCGCTTTGCCTGCATTTCGATGCGTTTGGCAAGCTCCGCTTCCAGTTAATGGATAGTGATTGATTTCATGATTCAAAAATGAACCATTATGTGAATCATGTCAATGCCCTCGGTCGATCTTTCAACCCCACCCATCACTTGTTTCAATCCGCTCCCCTCACCGAAGCAAGGGGAGATCAGCAACCAAAGGACGGATGGGTTTGCTTCCATTGCGTTTCAATCCGCTCCCCTCACCGAAGCAAGGGGAGATCAGCAACCAAAGGACGGATGGGTTTGCTTCCATTGCGTTTCAATCCGCTCCCCTCACCGAAGCAAGGGGAGATGCGGCGCCAATTTGACCAACGCCAATTTGACCGGGTTTCAATCCGCTCCCCTCACCGAAGCAAGGGGAGATTTACCATGGTCCTCGGCCCACCCGAACGCGGCCTGAAGTTTCAATCCGCTCCCCTCACCGAAGCAAGGGGAGATACCTCCAGGTCTACATTGATCGCTATCTCCACTACCCGTTTCAATCCGCTCCCCTCACCGAAGCAAGGGGAGATCTCAACCTGTCGGGAGTAGAAGCGGTGAAGAAAGTGTTTCAATCCGCTCCCCTCACCGAAGCAAGGGGAGATTCGTGGGGACCGGCAGCCTACGAAATAAGCTTTTCCTGTTTCAATCCGCTCCCCTCACCGAAGCAAGGGGAGATCGGCCGAACGAGCTCTCAGCCGCGGCCCACACCGCGTTTCAATCCGCTCCCCTCACCGAAGCAAGGGGAGATAGCGCGTCGCTGAAAGTCTGTGTCCCCTTGACCAGTTTCAATCCGCTCCCCTCACCGAAGCAAGGGGAGATAGCGCGTCGCTGAAAGTCTGTGTCCCCTTGACCAGTTTCAATCCGCTCCCCTCACCGAAGCAAGGGGAGATTTTTTACTGTTACTAGTAACGACTGGCTATCAGTGTTTCAATCCGCTCCCCTCACCGAAGCAAGGGGAGATCCGTTTTTCAGTGTCTAAAGCCAGTCTTAATTGTGTTTCAATCCGCTCCCCTCACCGAAGCAAGGGGAGATTACACAGTAGGAGTCGATGCGTCCACTGGAACTCAGTTTCAATCCGCTCCCCTCACCGAAGCAAGGGGAGATCCACTGTCGAACACCTGTGCCAGCCACCGGTTTACCCGTTTCAATCCGCTCCCCTCACCGAAGCAAGGGGAGATCTCTGATCTCGCTTTTGACTGGGCAAGCCAAGCATGTTTCAATCCGCTCCCCTCACCGAAGCAAGGGGAGATAAGGAGGCAGGCGATAGGTGACCTGGTTAATGATGTTTCAATCCGCTCCCCTCACCGAAGCAAGGGGAGATCTGAATTGAAGGTTCTCAAGTCCCTGTCAGACAGGTTTCAATCCGCTCCCCTCACCGAAGCAAGGGGAGATAAAGATGGGGATATACATAAATTTTGTCCTTGTCGTGTTTCAATCCGCTCCCCTCACCGAAGCAAGGGGAGATGTGGAGTGAAGGGATGAACCATAAAACGATAAGGGTTTCAATCCGCTCCCCTCACCGAAGCAAGGGGAGATGCTGGTCGTTATAACCAGCTAAGAATCAATAAGTTATGCTCACGACTGCGCGATTCAAACCCAGAGTCGGCAAAAATTCCTGATTCGACTTTCAAAGAACACGGTAAGCTATTGATATACATAAGGTTGCGAGACGCGCGAAAACTGGGGAAAAACTCCGTCACTCTACCTTCGCGAAAGTTACAAAATCAGCGGAGCGGCTAAATCCACGGGTTTCTTACGTCCGTGATGCTCTGTCTTGTTTTTGGTGTCTTCGTCCAGATGATAAATCCTGAGAGAATCTTGTTTGGGATCAATCTCCTCCAGAAGACGGTTTCGGAGCACCGCCCACTCTGTCTTTCCAATCCGACATTCAAATAGCGATTTTTGCACCCGTACCCCGTAATCCTGGCAGGCTCGGGCCACGCGACGAAGCCGCTTTTGACCGGCTCGGTCAACCGTGGAGACATCATATGCTATCAGAACGAACATTACTTTGGAATGAACGGGATATAGTCTGGGATGTCGCCCCGGAGTTTTCGAGCCAATAACTTGGCCTGAATACTGAAAACCTGCCCTATGCGGATATTCTGTTTGAATAAGAAGTGCTTTAATTCGGTTTGTTTGCGCCGTTGCCAAGCCTGAATGACCTCTTTCCGGCCCCGGTCCGTAAACTCCACCGCGCCGCCTTCCCGCACACGAAAATGCTTGGGCTCGATCTGGCGGCGATTGATCAAAGTCAAAGCCAGCCTTTCCCCCAAACAGGGTCGAAACTCTTCCATCAGATCAAGGGCGCAAGCGGGTCTCCCCGCCCGGGTTGCATGAAGCCATCCAACGTATGGGTCCAGCCCTGCGGTGGTCAACGCGGCCAAACAATCGTGGCGTAGCAAGGCATAGATGAAGGAAAGCAGGCAATTGATCCGATCTCGGGGAGGCCGCCGCGTACGGGTGACGAACTGGAAATTCTCGCGCTGTTGTTTTACCATGTTCCGGAAGACCGAATAGTATATTCTGGTTCCGAGTCCCTCCAAACCTCTGATCGGGTCGAGCGCCTCTCTGAGTCCGCAATCGTTGGGAACGGGCGACCTGTCGCCAAGCCGTCGGATCAGCCGTGCTATTTCAGCCGCCGCATACTTCAATTTCGTTCGATCATAATCACTATTCGTTTCCCTACCGGACCGCAGCACATTGGACCGCGCGTTTTGCAGCTTGCCAGCCACGAATTGCCGGGCGAGAGAAACCGCTTCTTCTGGACAGTCCGCCGCCGCATACTGAGCCCGGCGGAGCAGGTAGCGGGTGTCTCCGCTTCCCAGGACCTGAGCCAGCAAATAGCCGTTCTCGGTGTGGTAGTGAACCGCCACTTGATGTTTCCAGCACAATGCCATGGCCGGGGGCGTAACCACGATCCGCCCAAAGGCGCAGATACTTTCCAAGTGGTGGATGGGCACGGTCAGGCGGGTTTGCTTTTCGATTTCGACCCGGAGCGTCAGATGATCTCTTGCCACCACCGTTCCGGGGGTCGTCAGGTAAAGGGTGTTCTGGACAACAGCCATGAGCAGTTAGCTCCGAAGAGTCGGGCGCTTCTTATTAAGCGGTGTCAAAAACATGCCGACTGGCCCGGGCCAGGATTGGCGGGACGCTGGTAATTTCCGGCATACAGCTTTCGAAAAGCGAGCACCCCGAACATTGGGGTTTGTGGACGGCCTGCGGAACCGTTTCTTCCTCAATAAGACGATGAACCGCTTCGATGGCTTGTTCGGTAAAGCGGCGCAGATTCTCGGTAAATTCGACTACCCGACGCCGCTTGCTGAACGCATGGAAGATGGCTCCTCTTAGAACCTTCAGCCCAAACATCTCTTCCAGGCACAGGGCTTGGGCGCAAAGCTGGGCGTCGTCGTTGTCAAACTTTCGACGTTTGCCCTTTTTGAACTCGACCGGAACGAATGAACCGTCGGGATGGCGTTCGACAATGTCGCATTTACCCGAAAGCCCAAGTCGCTCCGACCAGACAGGGAGGGCCCGCAACAAGGTCACGCCTTTGACGATTTCGTAGCTGGAGATGTCGGCCTGCTTGTGAACATGATTGCCAAGCACGGTGTGCTCGTTGGTCCCGCGCAATCCCTCAATCGCCTTCAATGCGGCACGGCGATTGCAAAACAGATAGTCGTTGAGGAGCGAGAGAGGGAACCTTTCCCGTTCGACCATGTGTGAAGTATCGGCGGGATAGCGTTTCATACCTTTCACCGAATTTGCCTCTGTCGAGCCACAATCCTACATCTGCCGGTCTTTAGCAAAACAGCCGGAAGCCGCTTCAGTTTTTCGTTGCGTGGGTCCACTTCGAAACCACCGGACTCCAAGGCGGTACCGCCGAGCAACGGTTCGGCAGTTTCTTCGCCGTAGACGATGGTCCCGCCGACGACTTCTCCGTCGGATTCGATTTCGGCGACGGTGATGTCCAAGACGACAGACCGGCCATCAGCAAGAGTGTAGGCGCGACGGCCCCTTGGTTCGAGCCCGATCGCTTCGAGGCGCGCCTTCGGCACAAGGGAATCGAAGGCGCCGGTATCGACCAGAAATTTGCCGGTCCAGCTTCGCTGCGGCTCCGCAGGATTGCGGATGGTTACATCAACATAGGTTGCTCCCATGGTGGTTCTCTTCTCGGAATAGTGTCTGGTTCATTCCTTTTCTAGTTGATTCACATTATTTGATCAAGTGGCAAGGCCAAGCAATCGTTTCAACGCTTCTTCGCAGTAAATGATTTTCCAAACAGTGCCTTAGTCGCCTTTAATTCTGCCCAACTGTGGCATTAAATGGAGCGGGAGGGGAATTGGATCGGTCAGTACGGGAAAAGACGCTACGGTGGTCAAAGCATCTCAGTCAATTCCACGTTTTGGGGCAGCCCATCGCGGCTTATGAAAACCTGGTAATCAGAGAATTGACGGGCAGCTTGAACAGACTCCTTACATGCAACTGTTATACGTTCAAACAACTTATGAGCGGGCGCATTTCCGAGGGTAGATTGATGTTTGAACACGATAAGCTTTTGCGGAGCCATGGTCCCACGTGCGGCTGAACGGTCATGATCAAACATATTCTGCAGCGCTTGCCAGAAAAGATCAAGGTCGTCGTCGCTGAATCCAGTATCACGTGCTAAGCTCGCAGAAATGAACCCGTGGCAGCGGTACAGGCCGTAGGGAATGATGTTTTTGCGGCCCATTGTCTGGTTTGGGGTATCAAGTTCCTTCGCTTCGGTGACGGCCATACGGGTGATGGAAATGTCCATTGGCAAAATGGGGTCAAGACTACGACTGAAGCTGAGTTGTACAGGACCGCGTACTTGACCGGCGTTAGTGCCAGTGGACATGACCGCTCCGAAGGTTCTTACATCGTAGTAGCGATGGCACATTTGGGAGCGGGCATCTTTGACTTGATCCCGGGTAGCCTTCTTCTTTTTGCCGTCCACTTCGTGGCCGAGATGTTTGTGGGCTTCGGCAATGGAATCGTTCAGGATTGCACCTTGGCGGATGAAGATGTCGAACGGTTCAGTACCGCCGTTAGCTTCGAGAACGTAGTTGCGGATTTTGCGCTTCAGACACACGTCGGAGACGAGGCCATGCATGTCTTGCGGGTCTACACGTGGAGCGTTGGCGGCATCGGGGTCACCGTTAGGATTGCCGTCTTTACAATCGAATAGGTATACGAAATCGTATCGATTTTGAATGGGATTCATGGGCTTACCTTTCTTATGGGTTTCTGGTCGGTTGTTTTAGTGTTGAGAGTCTATTCTGTCGAAGACACTCTACTTTCCCCTCGTTTCTCTTCTTGTCCCTCGGTTCTGAGCCGTCGGGACTCAGCTCTTTGGTGATAGTAACCGAGGGCAAAGCGGCCTTGCCCTTCAAGGTCAAGACTGGGCGGAAAATGGTCTCCTAATTGGACGCTGATGGCCTCGAAATCCTTACGGATGTTCTCAGCTACACCCCCGCCTGCTTTCGCGAGATGGTTCTGCGCATTGCGAAATAGTCGACCCATTACCAAAGCGGGCGTAGTGCTAGCACTTGCATAGAATCTTTCGACAACCCCGGCATTAACACTGCCGAGGGCAAGGTACTGGAGACGGTCAAAGATCGAGAACAGACGCCCACAGAGATATGCAGGGTCCGTAGATTCGGAATTTAACGATTCGGTCATGTTGTTCCTTTCATTGGATTGGTTGAAACGGTCCTGCCGCATGAGACAAGCCTTGATGAGAGCTAAGCGGGCTGGATTCATATTTTTGTCGGTCTCAATTTGCTGTCGGCGCAGGGCCGCGGCCAAGGCTGGCAAGGGCAACGGCGCGTGGCGCAAGGCAGCATACAAAAGTTGTGTTGGTATCTGTGGAGCCAATTCATCGATTTTGTCGCGTACCAGACCGTGCAACAGATAGCCGAGCTTGAAATCACTTCGCCTGGAAATGCCTTCCGGTTTAATAACTGTGAGGTCTTCAAACCATTGCCGCACATTCTGCTCAACTTCCGGAACAGTGGATTCAAGCCAGTCGCGGACGATGATGCGGCCACCGTTGCCCGATAGACTCATGGCGTAATACTTCCGGGTATCTACATGTTGACGGGGTTCTCCGGTGCTCGGTGCCTCAAGCAGATTGCGAACATCCTGTTCGTTGGCATTCCCGAGCAAATCAAATAGGTCGGAGTCGCCTTTCTCGCGAGTCCAGTGGAGATGCACTGTTTCTTTATGACGGAGACCACGTTGGATGAGGTCGTTCAACGCGCTACGGATTTTCAATTCGGCGGCAGCAGAGATAGAGGCGTTCTCACCCTTCTTAAGGCGAAAAGACGAAAACGAAGACTTATCGAACGAAATCAGGTTGGTTCCCATAGCAAGGCCACCGGGGACTGCTTTGATCTTCTCAGTAGTTGCAATTGGTTCCGTCAATTCGCCTGTCGCTAGACAGAAGCGTTTCCTTCCCGTAGCTTCCGCTCGTTGCTCATTTCGGCGCCTGCGCCAAAATTGCTTGATCTCTTCCGACTGAAGTAGGATGCGGCCAGAGACCCGAAAGGTAATTTTGTCATTCGGTTTGGCCTTTTGTTGGGCTAGCGATTGGTGAAATTTTGCTAAAGCGGCCGGATGGTTTAGAAAGGCCAGAGCCGCTCGGGCCATTGGGCCGTCATTGGGACATTCATCGCAATTGGCAGCCGCTTTTAATAGTTGCTTGAAATAGGTATGGGAACCTTCCCTTCGCTCGGTTCGTTCAGGCTTCTTAAGGTCGGGATAATTGACGGCACGCTCCAGAGTGTCGCAGAGGAAGAAAGAACGCGGTTGAGATGCAATTGTAAGTTTTTTTTGCTCAATGAACGGGCGAGTGAGCGTTTTCGGTTTGGGGTTTTTCGCGTCCGGATTATTCAGCAGTTCAATGGGATCGCCAGTGAGATTTCCGGTGCTGTCCAAAGGCACCAGCCAGCGGACAGACACTTCGTGAAAATCGGCATCGCCGAGCCTCTCACGTTCGGCGTATTCGATCAGGGCTTGCAGCATCAGGATTTCTTTCTAGTTGATTCAGGCTTCAAGGCTGGCCTTAACGTTACGCCAATCGGGCACATTGACGATGCCGTTTTTGAGACGAGCTTGGAAAAAGGTAATGACAGGTTCCGGTTTTTCGACCTTGCCAGGTTTCCAGTTTGCCGGGATGTCGAGGTCGAAAACATCGTAGAGGATATGACCCAAATCTGTGTCCACATTGACGTTGAGCGTTGAGGCCATGTCACTTGGCTGGGCCAACTCGAAGTTGGCCGGGAATTCGCGACAACCAAAACAAGGCTGTGCGAAGCATTGGCCCTTTTGAGCCCGGCGTCGGAACATACCGTAGTATTTACTAAGCGAATCGTCTCCTTGGGGTTCGTCGGAGGCGAGAGGCTTTTGGCGGGGCTGATTGGCCAAACGATTGAGTGCTATGCTAGCTTCGATGACGTAATCCACGTTGCGGAGAGCAAGCGTGTTACGCTGTGTGCGATCATCCTCGGCCACGATAGGTTTTGGCTTGCGAGAGTTTCCAACAGATTTTAACTCATTGCGACGAAAACTAAGAAACTTGATGGGTCGCCGAACGGCGATGCGATGGACGTGCCAGCGGAATTGAGGTCTATAGAGAACCGCCTCAAGGATGCCTCTGACAGCCGATGGAGTAGGTACGGGATAGCTCATTCGTTCGACTTTCATTTCTGGGCGTGTGAAACAGGCCAGATCCCCCCAGACGTGGAGGTGGATTCGCTCAGTGCTCATAATTTAAATTAGATGTGAAGGAAAAGTCTTGATAAAAAACATTCAATGGCAATTAAAATGTATACTGCATCTAGTATTGTCAACCCCTCAAGAGAATTTTTTTAATGAATTCCAAAATCACCTGTCTGGGTGCGGATTGAAACATTGATTGTTTCTTATCTATTTGAAGCCAAATGACTTAGGTTGTTTGGCTTCTATAATTTTCCATTCAGAGAACATATTGTTCAGCTTCGCAATGGCAGGCACCAAGTTGATTATCATAGCTGGAACTCCAGAAAAATATGGATTCGTCTTTGAGCAGTGGAGTGATGACGCCGGTGCTTCTAGCCTGCTGGAATTCCGATCCATAGAGATTGATCGTGAAGCGCTGGCACTGGCGGGCAAGGTCAGCGGTAAGGTGCTGTTGATAGCGGATGGTATCGATGAGGTCACTACCGCGTCCATACGGCACGAGGACAGCTCGCATCTCATCGCCGATTAGCTGACATGCCTTAGCAGCAGCGGGAAAATCGAAGTTTTTACTATCTAAGTAAGCAGGATCATCATCTGCCGAATTAGGGCCAAGTATATCATATAGTCTTGCGAAATAGCGCTGATAGGTTTCTGGCTGGTGCAGCCGCGAATCCGAATCCGGGAATTCGGCGAAGAACGATTTGGTTTCTTGAGCAGCGATTTTGTAAGTGCCACGGGGCATGCCGCCCGAAGGGGGTGTAAATACGGTAACAGGCCCGGGTTCAAGCAAGTGGCCTTCGCGGTTGCAGCGGCCAGCGGTCTGGATAATGGAGTCCAGTGGGCCGAGGGCGCGATAAGCGATGGGAAAATCCACATCCACACCTGCTTCAATGAGTTGGGTCGAAATGAGCCGGCAGGGTTTTTTAGCTGTAAGCCGTTGACGAATGACATCCAGCCTGGCGGAGCGATGGGCCGCACACATAGCGGCTGAAAGATGGAAGCGTCCATCCTTGGGCAACAATTGGAACAACTCGGCAGCTTGAGCACGTGTATTGACGACACAAAGGACTCGATCGTGCTGACTAATTTCGGTGGCTAGTTCCTGCCAGTCAGCCGGGGAGTCCTCGGTGCTGCGGATGGTAATAATGGTTCGCTTGAGTGTATCAGCTATTGCACCGGGCCGGCTTGAAATTTCCCGTGGGCTCCAACCAAAATCAATCGCTCCTGCTGCGGTTCCAAATGCAGGCTGAGTGGCGGTACAAAAGACAGCAGTAACGCCAAAATCTCGAGTGAAGCAGTTCACCCCAGAAAGGAGGGAAGGCACCAAACGTGTTGGCAGGGTCTGAACTTCATCGAAAATGACCACTGAGCGGGCGATGTTGTGGAGCTTGCGGCAGCGGGATGGTCTGTGTGCGAAGAGACTTTCAAAGAACTGAACGGAAGTAGTCACGACGAGGGGAGATGACCAATTCTCCGCCGCCAAACGTGCCCGGCGAATCTGGGCATCTTCCGCGTCTTGATTTACGGAATCCAATTCTTCCCATGCAATGGCACTATGGTGTTCGAGTACATAGTCTGAGCCAAAGATCGGTTTGAAGAGATCACGAAAGACTTTGGCGGTCTGCTCGATAATACTGGTAAAAGGAATGACGACGATGATGCGCCGAAAGCGGTCAGGGGAAGCATCAGGCAAACTAGCATTATGCTGACAACAGTGCTTTAACGCGAAAGCCAATGAGGCGAGCGTCTTGCCGCTGCCAGTCGGCGCAGTAAGGGAAAACAGTCCAGGTTCCATTTCTGCTGCCGCAAGGCAGTCCGTCAGTAGTTGTTGTCGTGCCTGGTTGACTTTTCCATCTGTGGAAAACCTTTGAAGGCGATCCATAACGGCTTGAAGTGCTTTTCTCTCGGAAAGAGATGGAACACACCGCAATTGAGCCTTATGGGAGGCGAAATGGTTTTCCGTGTCCAGAAAATCTGCGTCTACTAGACAACTGAACAACATGCGCGTTCGCAGCGCCTCAGCGAAGGACATTTCCGAAGCATTTGGAAATGGGCCAAGCGAAAAGACATCTTCGTTGGCGCGACGAAGCAACTCATTTACCGATTCTTCAAGCCCGGTATCCGGCACGACGCCGTTACCCGCCATAAAATCCTTCATCGAATTTTTTAGCGAGCGTTTGAACTCATCGGAATTGTAAGCAGGCATTC
This sequence comes from Opitutales bacterium, assembly GCA_965218995.1. Lineage (GTDB taxonomy): Bacteria > Verrucomicrobiota > Verrucomicrobiia > Opitutales > UBA2995 > JAABVD01. The sequence continues at coordinate 102,222 of CBDCML010000001.1, read as the reverse complement.
CTGTGTGATGCCCGTCAAGGGCGAACGGCAAACGGAGATTCTTGTTTTTAAATGCTAAATAAGCGCCATGAGCCCAATGGTTGATTCCACGAATGGAGGGATTCTCAAGGCGTTGCTGGAAGCGGTTTCCGTACTTTCCAAGGTCATGGAGAAAACCAGCGAGGCGTGCCTCATCTGCTAACCCACAGGGAGCAGCGAATTGTCCGGCCCGTTCCGCGACATTGCGCAAGTGCTCGGACAATAATTGCCAGCGCGATTTATCCGGGTCGCGTTGGCCAGCCACCGTTTCAGCCGTATGGGCGTAATAGTTCACGATTCAAAATAGTCTAGGGCAGGATCGAAGCATAGAGTTTCCCCTTCTTACCTCATAAGTGTCGATCACAGTCTTAAGTTTAGGTAAAAGAATGGCCGTCCGCAGACGGCCAACGATCAACCTGAACCTCCCCCGATTTTGCGGACACGGAAAGCACAGTCTGAGAGAGAATATCAGACATGAAAAGAACACCCAGATATGATGAGGAGTTCAAACGCCAAGCCGTTGAACTCTATATGAACAGTAGTATTAGCCTCAAGCAGAAAAGGCAAAAAGGGGACGGACCTTGTTGTTTAGTGTTTTGGGTTCTTGACGGTAACCTGCCTGCCTGTCCCTAGCAGACGGTTTGCAGGCGGGCTGCCTTTTTTAGCCTGTCGTAGTCAAGTGAACCGTATTGTTCGTTTGATGTGGTCATGGGAATGATTGGTATTCAGTTGAGCTGTGTTAGTTACGACCAGATCTGGCAGGTTGCCCTGTCCGATCCGGATAAATCCCGGACAGCGGTTTTAGGGTTTTGGAAGGATTCAATTTGTCAACTTTTTTTTCCCAGAGATATATTTCCTCAAGGAGGGTTGGAAAGGGTGAATTCAACACCGCATTTTGCCGAAACGAGGTCTGCCCTTGAGGAAGTTGATCAAGTCCGGATTTTCCTGAAAAAGCCAACCGGCTCAATCCCCATTTGGTTCATTTAGATTCTAATTGATGGTTAGCCTACCGGGCAGACCTCACCGTTGCCAAGGCCACTATCGGCTTCTCACAGAATGCGGATGATCTGTTCTACGGTATGACATTTTTTCTTTATGGATGATTTCCTTTCAAGCCAAGAAATCTTCTCATTGGAAATGGGCCAGTTCATTGAGGCCCAGCCAGGTTCAAGATTTTCCTTTTGTGTTTCGGTAAAAAATACGCTCACCCACCGCAGCGGCATGTTAAGGTTTAACTCTCTCTGCGTTTTATTCCACTCACTGAAAGATGGATACTGTGTGGTGCACCAGATGAAGCAATCAGAATTTTTCTATCTTCTGAACGCCCTAATCTGAAAGACTTAAATCCCTCTACTTTATCTTCAAAGATGAATACGAGAGATTCGCCTATACGGGGAGTCTGACCATGATCTGAAGGGACAAGATTTGTCACCGCCTCTCTCTTAAGAAGAGGGGAAATCCCTTCACCAGAGGCAAGGTCAGTCTTAACAGGAACAAAGTGAACTTTTGACAACAATTGATGCAAGGAGCCAAAATCACGCACCGCTTCCCTGTAAACTTTGTCGTCGTCGATAGTCAATAAGCTATGAGCTATAATGTCCCGGCGGCCTATCAAATTGCGCCATGATACTTTGTTGTCTAACGTTTCATTCGGTATCTCAAAAATCAGAGCTGCTTACCCTATTTTTTCGGTCTCTATTTCCGCCCTCTCGAAAGGGCGGCCTCATTGAAACGGGAAAGAGCGCACGTGCGTTTCCCCAGCCGCGTGGGGATGAACCGATGGAAGGTCGGCTGAGGGGCAAGTGATCATCCGTTGCATGTTGGCTTGCCATGGCTTTGGTAAAGGCCATGTCATTTGCGAAGGTTGGTAAGGTCCACCCCCAATTGACAGCATGGCATTTGTGAGCATATTTGAGGAAATGAAGGAAATAAAAAGGAAATACCCAAAACTTGGCCCCTTGGGGAGATTCTTGACCGCTGGGGCATGGCCATCAACCCCCGGGGATTGGTTGTTCGCCATCGCCATGTTTCTCATGATCCTCATAATTGCATCTTGCTCCGAATTTGAATTGCCTTGATTCAAGCCCCACCCTTTCAAAAAACCCCCGGAACAACACCGGGGGTTTTTACAACCTCACATTGTCATTTAAATCCTCAACCGTGTCATGGAGTTGCTCCTTGAAGGAAACGGCCACTTGCTTTCCAACCTCTTGCTCATCCATACCCGGAGCCGCATGAACCTCAATCTTGACCTCCCCCACATCGACATTGCGGGTTGTGGAGGTGGAAAGTTGTGCAGGAGCGACCGCTTGCGGGCCAACAATGGCTGGACTTGGCCCCAATCCATACCCTCCAAACATTGGGCCAGTGAATGGGGTTTGGTATTGGGTTGAGGCATCCCGGCCCTCCATTGGCCTGGTGATGGTCTTGACCGCCTCCTCTCCATCAAAGTCAGCCAACCACTCAAGCCCCGGAATCTTGGAGCTTTCCCCACCCGCGTGGGGATGGACGGTAATCAGGTTTGCAGTCTGGCAAGGGCTCTCCGCTTTCCCGGCCTTAGGAGGCAACGGACCGAGCAAGTGGAGATCATCCCCTCGGAGGAGTTTCTCGCGCAATTGCCGGATTGGGAATCGAAGCGTAGGTTTTCGCCTTCTTACCTCACAAGTGTCGATCACGGTCTTAAGTCAGGGAAAAGGAAGGCCGCCCGAAGACGGCCAACGATCAACCTTACTAACTAGGAAGAATAACTTGGAAGTTAAGTAATAATATACCTGCAAAAAAGGAAAGGGCAAGAAAAACTCCAAAAAGCATGTGCTCACGGCCCGCGACTGCCTGGCGGTTTGGGTTTAAGGACTCCTAGATTTCGCAAAGCTTGGGCGTAGGCGGACAAGTCACGCCGGAAAGAATCGACGCAACACCGAATCAGCTTCTTAGCCGTTTTCAAGTCTCCCCCTAAGAAGCCCAGCAAGTGGAAGGATCTCAAGAGGAAGGTAGAATAAGGCTGTTAATATCTTGTGAATATTGTGAATAAGGCTCGGTTACTCATGCATATAAATCCCTATTTTAGCGGGATTTGGGGCAGCACCCTTTGTTTGATTTCTTCTTCCGGAGTCCGATCAAAACTAGCGTCACGGCACTTCCAAACATGGTGAAGGTCTCCATTTAACCGTATCCGTTTTAGCTTTTCATATCCCATGTTTCTCAACATATCCGCCAGGGATTGGTCGGAATAATAAGTGTGTCCTTTAAGCGTCAAGGCCTCTTTCAATGCCCTGCTAGACAACAAATCCTTCTGTAACGGCCCGGAACCATTGCGTAAAATTTCCTCGATAAATATTTGCAACTCCGGTATTTCCACTACCTCCAGCCCTCTTCCAAAACCGGTTTCTGGCACTGGCGCATGAGGATCAAAATCATCAGAGATTTTATAGTTGGAAAGAAAATGCCGAAAGGCTCCGGGCATTTGCCGAATGGCCGGCCAAATCTGATCAAAATACGCTGTGGGAAGGACACGGTCGAGCTGTTCACGCGAATGTATGGATGATTCAATGCAATAATAACGCCCGCCTCCTTGAGAGATAAACTCGGCATCTGAGCGATCCGTCAAAATTATGTAATTCGTTACATTTTTCACTCCGCTCGCGGTCCCATAAGATTTTCGCCTTACCCTAATCCGGTCACCAGCGATCGGCTCTTTCAATTTATAAGCGGCTTTTCGCTTGGACATTTTCGAAGAGGGTAAATCAAAGTCATCCAAGAAGACCATTTGATTGCCAGTCTTCCAGCTACCCGAATTTAATCGAGGATCTATATTTTGGATTAGGACATTACCACGTCCCAAAACCCGCTTCATCATTTCGGCCAACCAGTTCTTCCCTATTCCCTTGAACCCCTGAAAATATATGGCATGGCGAATTTTCTTTCCGGGGTGTTGAACGTTAAAAGCCAGGAAGTCGAGCAAATGACGGCGGGCTTTGTCGCTGTCGATAATGCGTTCGAGATGAGTAGTCAAAATTTTGCCGGCTTTTTCGGAATACATTTCATCCATGCCCGGCCTGTTATCTTTGTAAGTGTTCAAGTAGGGGACTCCACCGACATCTACGATAAATTCTTCCGGTTGATCCGGTGCATATGCCCTGCCGAAGCATATCGGTATGCACATATAAATTAAAGCAAAGTCCGTCGGTGTGGAAATTTTCGACAGACGGACTTTATTACCGTCCAAGTTGGTAAGCCACCATTTGCCGGCTGCTACAAAATAGAATTGATTACGCCAAACATTCAAGTCGGCGCTATGTGTGCGATTAAACCCCGACGGAGCCAACTCTCTCTTGTCAAATATGTTATGAAAGCGCTGGATGCTGCCATAGGCCAAAAATACCCAACCATTTAATGCTTTGGGCGGAGATTTGCTATATGATTTCTTTAAATTGCGCTTAAGAATTCCTTTCCAATGCTGCTTTATTACACCCAAAGAATAGCTGGTATCAAACAGCCTGGTGATGGTTTGTTTTATCCTGATTAAAAGTTCATATTCTTCCACAGATTTGCGGTTTGGAACGCGAAGCAACTTGGAAAACGCTTTCTTTACAAGGATAGAAGGCGTTAAAGCGGCGGAGTGATGATAAGTTAAACTATTTAACCAAGTCTGTATCTTTACATAGACGTTTTTGTTCAATTCAGACAGCCCCCGCCACCCGCGCTTGGCGGCAGCCTGCATGAGCGTCCGCAAGGTTATGCTGTTCCCCGATCGTAGGTTCGGTTTGAAGCTTTCCAATTTCCTGGCGCATTCCTTTTCGTCGAAGTTCGGGTCAACACGGGCTGACCATTCCTTGAATAATTTGTAGCCCGTAGCGGCGTCATCGATGTATTGATGCTTGAGCGCGGCGGCTACTTTTCTCCACTGAACATAAGCGTCATCCTTTCTTAAATACGACAAAATCTCCCTGGTCATGTCTGGCGTCACTCCATCTACGGGAGGACAACCAAGATCATCAAGCTCTCCGGGAGGCGGCTTGTTTATACTAGCGCCTATAAGGGGAACACCATTAACGCGGTAGCCGATGACCGGAGAAGTTCTGTCACCGCGGAACACTGACGGCCAGTACATTGGTTGAGTCACTTTGAACGACGCTTCATTCGGGGTGACTCCCAGGTATCCGGCCACGGTTTTTACCGCATCGGGATATTGCTCAATGGTTACGTTATTCGCTTCCACGAGTATGTGGAGCTCCGGTTTTTCCTTGGTGCTGGTAGCCGGCGTGTAAGCAATGTAGTTCAGATTACCTAAGAGAGCGGACAATGTATCCGCTCCATCATCAGAGGCCGTAAAGGGTTTCGCATCGTCAGGATTGTCTATCTTGAGGCAAAGTAAATTCACCCGTTTGGCGTTCTTGCCAGCGCGTATGGGCGGATCGAACAAACAAGGGGTTATATATGTGGTATCCCTGGCCTTTCCCTTCCATTGTAGTCCTAGGATATCGCCATCTTCTTTGGAATCCGGGAGTTTAAGATAATCGCTTTTAGTAATTTCTAAAATCTTCGGCACCGACAACTTCCTTACCAATCGTCGGAAGGTAAGTGGAAGGGGTTGTAGGTGTTTATTAAAAACGGTATTTCCGATATTATAATTTTCCATAGCTTAATATTAAAAAGCAGGCAGGGTTTATTGCAAGCAAAAGGTTTATAATTCCCACAATCCACTCTATATATAAAAAATTATATGTCCGGGCAGTCTTTCCCTCATTTTGATAATAAAATGTGAGGGCGTCCTCTTTTTCAAACGGATGAAGGAAGACGCCCCGTTTTGCTCTCTAGCTGCACTAATACTTAGTGTATCACAAAGATGCCCAAAGTCAAATAAGAAAGCGCCGGAAAGCCATTTTGGCATCGGTATCTCACTGCCTGAGCCCTGGAAAATTTTTCCCAACGATGAAGTAGCCGGAAAATATAAGAATTGCCCTCAACGGTTGTGTCGGCTGAGGGCAATCTAATCAGAAGAAAGTATAAGACTTCTTTTCATAAAAAAACGGTAAAGTCACCCCCGTCAACCTCAAATTGGCGAACGACGACCAAGAAGGCCAAAAACCCGGGACTGCCATCTGGGTCCATGCCTGAGAGAATCCCGGTAACCTTGGACCAGAAGGCTCGGCCTTTTTTTGGATAACACTGCTACAACCGCAGGGAGGCAGGTTAGCGCCGGGCATTCCAACATACGGACCGATTGGAAAAGCCGATCCATACCAAACATCTAGGGCTGATCCTTTTGCCCTCCCAATTATGTCTTGGCGGGCCTTTTCCTTTTAGGATATGTGGCTTGTTCTTCTAATACTCTGTCAATTCCTTTCATCCATTCTAAATTTCTTCCTATAACAAGTTCAGTCAATTTTGCATGGTGAGTATTTTTCATTGATATCGGTTTCCCCTGAAAGCCATATTTCAAGGCAAGTTCTTTTACCTCTTCTGCATTGTCGTAGGTCATAATAAAATCACCTCTTAATTTAGAACAAAGAGAAAACAAGGCTTCATGATCTAAATTAAAATGTTTGTAGAGACGCTTCCCCGCTTTTTTCCCACCAGCAGTGTATGGAGGATCAATAAAATAAACTGATCTATCGTTATCGACATTAGCCTCCAAAATTTCAAAAGCATCGCCACATATAAACTCTAGTCGATTCCGGACAAGATCAATATTCTTAAGCCTTTTTGCAAGTGTAGCGGGATACCACCTAGACAAGACACCCTTTCCTGATTCACCTTGATTTATGAAGCCGGCACCAGCGGCTAGAATACCTCCATGAAAAGTCCTATTCTTGATTATTGTTTGGAATGCGATATCTCTTGTAGATTGCCTATTCTTTCTAAGTTCCAATACTGCATTTTCTTTGGTCATTTCAAAAGACAATATTCGATTAGCTAACCATTCTGCATCCCCATCGAGAATAGTTTCCCATACCGCTGCTATCTCAGGATCCAACTCCACCATTAACGCTGTATCAACCAGCCTTTCAAATACTGCGCTAAGTGAAATTATTCCTCCACCTGCGAACGGCTCAATCAACCTGGTAGGCTTACTTTTTTGGCTCAATAACCATTCGCGCAGTCTAGGAACAAACCAGGTTTTTCCACCAGGATACCTAAATGGGCTTCTATGGGGAACAGATGCAACATTTACAACCTTTGCAGGCTCAATTTTGTCACTAAAAAGAAGTCTTTGCATTATAATTTTCCAAAGGGGCTATCGATTGTCCTGTTTTCTGGTGGATTCTCAAGTTTTTCGTCTACTTTTAACTGCAGAAGATCTAAAAACTTCTCGATCTTTCCAACCTTAGGCCGACTAAATGTATTCAGTGCTTCAGTTAACTTTGTATAAACAATCTTGTTTTTTTTGAGTTCAAAGGATCGATTATCGAAAGTTGCCAAATCATAAACAAGCCATGCGATATCAGCTCTTTCTTTTTCGACTTCCTTCAATTCAGGGAGAGTATCAAAAAGGGAGAATCGAGAGCAACTGCCATCTTCTTTTGCCACGAATTTAGGATACCTCCTTTGAACATTAGTTGTGGCGCAAGGCGCTTTCTGGATGAGGATAAAAAATCTGGCCGTGGATAGTTGGGCCGTCCGGACCAGTCCATATTTGCATTGCGACGGCAATCCCTCATGTAATGAACAAAAGGTTCTCTTATATTCCCAGAAATGTAAACTGCCTGAATTTCGAGTGAACCAAAGTCATATATCTTTCCTCTTTCATCATAGGCTACGAGAACCACATCAATGTTTCCAGCTGATTTTCCATAATAATCAACTAGCTTGACTTCTGTTAAGGAAGTCCACTTTGTCTCTTGCCCAAAAAAGAAACCTGCAGCATCGTCTGCTATAAGCCAATTTTCACGAAATCGTATCGGGCAAGTAATCACTGGCCTATTTTTATGAAGTATACTACAGACTCCAAGAGGGTCTTTAGCCTTATCTTTCGTGCAATTTGGAACTTTATTGTTGAATGGACATAGTCGGTTCTTTCTAAATCGTTTTGCTTTTGTTGACATGTCAGAGATAACATGACCAAAGACTTCTGCTAATGGCTGACTTGGAGTTTTCATTTCTATAAGAAGGCATAACTGAAAATTCGTGAGTTAGCCATATTCTATTTTTGCCCGAGATTCAAGCTGACAGACATTCGTTCGATTCGACTTGGCAAGGCGAAAATTTGATGACTTTCTCAAAGACGTGCCAAGATCCAACCTTTTTTGCAGCAAGCGGACAGAAGTTTTCGAAGCTGAATCTCCGCAAAATCATGCTTTATCCGAATTCCTGCAAGGGAAGGGCTACAATTCACTAGGCCAATACGATCCTTGGGTAATATGAACCAATGAACAGGCTATCCCATGAATCCTATTTGTCTTCTGCGGATTCCACTCTTTCGGATCTGATTGATCGATTTGGAAGCCATTGTGAACTTTCCATAAGCCGAACTCCCTATGATGACATTGCACGGTCCATTGTATCTCAGCAACTTTCCGCTAGAGCAGCTCGAACAATAAAATCGCGCATTTGTAAGATAGTGGGAAACCCCATAGAACCGGATAAAATTGCAAAGATTCCATTGAAAAGACTAAAGAGGGCGGGCCTTTCAACTTCAAAATCCGAGTACATCAAGGAACTCGCATCGAAAGTTGTTTCAGGAGATTTGGACCTCCACAAGTTGCAGAAACTTCCAAACCAGGAGGTAATTGAAAAATTGGTCGAACAAAAAGGAATTGGACTTTGGACAGCCCAAATGTTCCTCATCTTCGCATGTGGTCGAACCGATGTCTTGGCAACAAAGGATGCCGGACTAAGGAGAGCTATTCAATTGTTCTACGGTAGAGAGATCAATTCCGATGAAGAATTTCAATCTTTCGCAGAACCTTGGAAACCCTACCGGTCATTCGCATCACTATATTTGTGGAAAGCATTAGATAGCATTTGAGGATGGATAAAATATCCAAATCGGAGATCCTTGGACCCCGTGATATAGCCCGAACTAACTGGAGATTTGGCCAATCTGTCTTTCCAGGAAAATCCGGACTTGCCCACGTGGCTTTGCTGATTTCAAATCCTCCCCTGAAAAAATGAAAAGGTGTAGCCTCCTGAAAAAGAATAATGGGATCGAAAATGAGGCCTGAAAAACAGGAGACTACACCACGAAGAAGGCAACGCCGAGCAAGAAGATGGAGCAGGAACGAATGGAGATAATCCCACTCGCCTCTTCACAGGAGGAATACGGACCGGAACACATGATGGGGGAACTCGTGACATGACTCCGGTACTGGACATCCTGTTTCGCGCCATCGGCACGGAAGTCCCCACCGACCACGGCTTTGCACTCTTCGGCGCGCTTTCCCGTATCCTGGAGACCGAGGAAGATCAGTGGATGCACGGCAATCCGCATATCGGTCTGCACACCGTTCGCGGCACTTCCTTAGGAAACGGCAGGATTCTGATTGGCCCAAATGCCCGCCTCGGTCTGCGCCTGCCACATGACCTGTTGCCTCGCTCCCTGAAGCTAGCCGGGAAAAGGCTCGATTTGTATGGGTGCAAGCTGCGCGGCGGCGGCGGGGGGGTCCCGCTCTCGCGAAATCTCAAAAAATATTTCAAAAAAATTCTAGTACGTACCAGGCCTCCTAGACTCGATGGAGGGGAGGCTAGACTGGATTGGAACTGGCAAATTTCTACTGGGACCCTGATGAACAACCAATAGATTTTCTAGTACTCCAGGAAAAACCCAAATCAATAAATCGGGGTTTTTCTCTAGTCTAGGGGGCGGAGCCCGCCGCGAGCCCGGAAGGGAAACTGGGACTGGCCGAGGGCAAGGGTAGTTGGGACTTGAATTGTTGGGATAGGGATTGGCATGGACGACCTCGACCTTTCCGTGTTGGACGGTGGGGCCGAAGACGTTGGCGGAGGCTCCTGAACGGGAACCCTTCAATGGTCGGCCGTCTTGTGCAAAGCCCTCTCCTTTTTGGCTTTCCTTATTATTGAAGTTTGGTTCACTTTTTCGGACGAAGAAGCTCGGATAGTCCACATGGACGTTCATGAAGAAGACCCGATTTTCTGAGTTATGGATAACTTGTGAGTTTTTCCTTGTCCTGCACTGTGTTTCAGGGTGCATTGAGTTAATCATTATAATTCCCTATTTTTAAAATGAAAAAAACCGTGGCCCGTGGAGCGTCGGCGATGCTGCCGGTCCTGGCGGGGTTGCTGGTGTTCTCGCAGCCGACCTCGGCCGCCGATGGGGAGTTCGTCAATCTCTCGACCCGCGGATTGGTGGGAACGGGAGATGACGTCGGGATTGTGGGTATTATCATCGAAGGTGGTGCCCGCCAAGTGCTGATCCAGGCCATGGGCCCGGAACTGGCCAATCGCGGCATTTCCAATGCGCTGGCCGATCCGGTTCTCACGGTCATTCAAACACACGAGGGCGAGCCTCCTCGCACTCCGCTCGATTCTCCTATTGAGCGCATGGTCAACGACAATTGGGAGGACAGTCAGGGACAATTGGTATCGGATCTTTGGGGAGGCAGTCCACCACTGACGGCAGGCAGCCTGAGTTCTGCGGTCGTTCTCACACTCGAACCCGGCGGCTATACCGCCAAGGTTGAAGGAAAGAATGGAACTGTCGGAGTTGCCATCGTTGAAGTTTATAGGATCGCTTCTGCTGGCGGCGGCCAGGAAACGACCCACGGGGTCGGCGCCTCGCTGTCCGATCTGCCGACCGAATCCTGGGTTCCGGACGTGTCCGCGGGCGGCGTTACGTTCTCGTCGTCCGGCGGCAACGTGACGCTTCGGTTCAACGACGGTGGTTACATCGAGGAGGGTAGCTTCCGGTACACCTGCCAGAGTTCCGGCGGTTGCGCGATCGAGAACCGGAGTGTGACGTCCGGGACGATCGTTCAGACCGCACAAGGCACGGCGCCCGGCGGCGGGACGGGAACGGATACGCAACCGAGTTTCGCAACCGGAAGCGGCCCGGGCAACCAATCCTACACCGTCGACACAGCCATCAGCACCCTGACGCTTCCTGAGGCCAGCGGCGGCGACGGGTCGTTGACCTACTCGCTCACACCAAGCGTCCCCGGATTGAATTTCAACGCCACCACACGCCGCCTCACCGGCACGCCAACGACCGCAGGCACGTACATACATGACCTACACCGTGACCGATGCCGACGGGGACACCGATTCGCTCACGTTCACCATCACTGTAGCCGAGCCGCCTCCGCCATCGGACAATTACACCCCGCTGGAGGGATTGCTCGTTTCGGCGGGCCGGGTTCAGTACTCGTTCTTCAGCGCGGGAGGTTGCATCCGTTTGAGCAACACTACTATCAATGGCGTGACCTACACCGTGCATAGTTCCAAGTGGCAGCGCAGGGCCGACGCCGACTCGCCCTGGGTGGATGTGCCCGGCCCCGAGGAGCTAGGAGGATTGTGCGCCTACAACCCCACTTCGCCAGGGGAGTATCGGATGGTGGCAGACATCACCATTGGCAACACGCGAGGCAGCTACTCCAGTGAGAACACGATTGTCGTCAACTGACTTCGTTGGCACGGTGGCGATGCTGCTGGTCCTGGCGGGATTGCTGGGGGTCTCTCAGCCGACCTCGGCGGCCGATGGGGAGTTCGTCAATCTCTCGACCCGCGGATTGGTGGGAGAGGGAGATGACGTCAGGATTGTGGGTTTTATCATCGAAGGTGGCGCCCGCCAGGTGCTGATCCAGGCCATGGGCCCGGAACTGGCCAATCGCGGCATTTCCAATGCGCTGGCCGATCCGGTTCTCACGGTCATCCAAACTCACGAGGGCGAGCCTCCTCGCACTCCGCTCGATTCTCCTATTGAGCGCATGGTCAACGACAATTGGGAGGACAGTCAGGGGCAATTGGTATCCGATCTTTGGGGAGGCAGTCCACCACTGACAGCAGGCAGCCTGAGCTCTGCTGTCGTTCTCACTCTCGAACCCGGCGGCTATACCGCCAGGGTTGAAGGAAAGAATGGAACTGTCGGAGTTGCCATCGTCGAAGTTTATAGGATCGCTTCTGCCGGCGGAGGCCAGGAAACGACCCACGGGGTCGGCTCCACCCTGTCCGACCTGCCGACGGGCTCCTGGACCCCGGACGTGACTTCGGGAGGTTCGTTCTTGTTGTCGGGCGGCACCGCGACCGTTCGGCTCAATGATGGCGGCTTCATCGAGGAGGGCAACTTCCGTTACACCTGTCAGAATTCCGGTGGTTGCGTGATCGAGAACCGGGGTGTGACGTCCGGGACGATCGTTCAGACCGCGCAAGGCACGGCGCCGGGCGGCGGGACGGGAACGGATACGCAGCCGAGTTTCGCAGCCGGAAGCGGTCCCGGCAACCAATCCTTCACCGTCGACACAGCCATCAGCGTCCTGACGCTGCCTGAAGCCAGCGGCGGCAACGGCCCGCTGACCTACAGCCTCTCGCCCGCGGTGCCTGGGCTGACCTTCAACGCCACCACGCGCCGCCTCACCGGCACACCGACAACCGCCGGCACCCACTCGATGACTTACATCGTGACCGATGCCGACGGCGACTCCGATTCGCTCACCTTTACAATTTCCATAAATTCCCGTGACTCGGAGAGTTCGGACCGCGCGGCGTTAACGGCGTTGTACAATGCGACTGACGGCGCGAATTGGACAAACAACGCGAATTGGCTGAGCGACGAACCCTTGGAAGAGTGGCACAGAGTCTACACCAACGCATCCGGACGCGTGGAAAGTCTGTGGCTCTCCAGCAACGAGTTGAGCGGTTCGATTCCAGCCGAGTTGGGCAACCTCGCCAATCTCACGCAACTCTCGCTGGGCCGCAATCGGCTGACCGGGCCGGTTCCGCCGGAGCTCGGTAACCTCGCCAACCTCACCAGACTCATACTGGGAGAGAACCAACTTACTGGAACGATCCCGCCGGAACTAGGCAATCTGGCCAATCTCACGCAACTCTCGCTGGGCCGCAATCGGCTGACCGGGCCGGTTCCGCCGGAGCTCGGTAACCTCGCCAACCTCACCAGACTCATACTGGGAGAGAACCAACTTACTGGAACGATCCCACCGGAATTGGGCAACCTCCCCAATCTGGAGAGCCTGTATTTGGTAAGGAATCAACTTACCCAACCCATCCCGGAAACCCTGCTGAATCTCGGTAGGCTCACCGACCTCCAAATCGACGATAATGACGGGCTTTGCGTGCCCGGCACGCGGAACTTCGTCGACTGGGTAGAAGGACTGGACTTCTTCAGGGGCGCACACTGCAACCATCTCGACGTCACGGTGCTGAGGTCCCTGTACGAAACGGCCAACGGGCATGGCTGGTCGAACTCGGACGCTTGGAATACGGGTGCCGCGTTGTCGGAATGGCACGGGGTCACCGCCGACACGCTCGGACACGTTGTAGCCCTGGACCTCTCCCGAAACGGGCTTTCCGGGAGATTGCCGGGCACCTTGGGATTGCTGACACGTTTGACCGAGTTGCGAATCGCCGGCAATGCACTCAGCGGAAGATTACCTCTTTCCCTAGCCGATCTCACCCTGCGAGAGCTTGACTATTCCGAGACCGGGTTGTGCAATCCGCCCGAGGAGTTTTTTCACCAATGGCTGAACGATATCGAGGCGCACACGGCCACAGGCGTCCAGTGCCCCCCACTCTCGGAACGCGATATTCTGGTCGAGATCTATGATGCGTTGGGCGGACCGGAATGGGCAAACAACGACAACTGGCTCACCGATGCGCCTCTGGGACAATGGCATGGGGTCGAAGTGGACGGCCAAGGGCGGGTAGTCGGGCTCAAATTCTATCAGAACCGCTTGCGCGGTGCGATCCCGCCCGTCATAGGCAGCTTGTCCGGCTTGGAATCTCTCCAACTCGAGGGAAACAACGGACTTACGGGTCCGATACCTGCGGAACTAGGCAACCTTCGCAACCTGGAATCCCTAAACATTAAGTGGAACCATCTCAGGCACCCTATTCCCCCGGAACTTGGTAACCTCGTGAGACTGCGACATCTCAACCTCGAACTGGCACGGCTGCGGGGAACGATCCCACCGGAGATCGGTCGTCTAACCAGCTTGGAATATCTGAATCTCAGTGGTAACAATTTCGATCAAGGAGGCGGGCTGGAGGGTGCGATTCCGAAGTCCATTGGCAACCTCGCCGAGCTGTCGTATCTGGATCTGAGTTGGAATGATCTCACGGGCGACATCCCGGATGTTCTCGGAGAGTTGGGGCACCTGACCAACTTGGACCTGAGCGAAAACGATCTCACAGGACCAATTCCCAACAGACTTGGCAACCCCGACACCCTGCGCCGCTTGGATCTGAGCGAGAACTCGTTGACGGGAGAGATCCCTGACCAGATAGGCCGCTATGCGCGGCTGCGGTACCTGAATCTGTCCGACAACCATTTTAACGGAACGATTCCCGAGGCACTTGGGAACCTTTCGGAACTCGAGTACTTGGGGCTGGACCGTGCCGGGATAGTGGGCGCGATACCGGCGGAACTCGGAGCATTGCGGAGTCTCCGGGAACTGCGGCTGAAGGACAACGCCGAGATGGCCGGGCCGTTACCGGTCGAACTCACAGGTCTGCACGGACTCGAAGCGCTCTTGGCCGGCGGAACCGCACTCTGCGCACCGGAGGAAGCCGGGTTCCTCGCTTGGCTGCAGCGGATTCCCCAGCGCCGGATCGCTTTCTGCATGAGAGAAGCGGCCGCGGCCTATTTGGTTCAAACTGTGCAGTCCCGTGATTTCCCCGTGCCGCTCGTGGCGGGAGAGGAGGCGCTCCTGCGTGTGTTTGTTACTGCACGGACCGAGTCGAACGCGGGTATTCCCCCCGTGCGAGCGACCTTTTTTGTCAACGGAACGGAGACGTACGCGGTGACTATCCCGCCGAAGCTTGGCCCGATACCGACGTCTTTGTCCGAGGGGTCTCTGTCCCAATCGGCGAACGTGGAGATACCAGGATGGGTCGTAACCCCGGGGTTGGAGATGGCGATCGAGGTAGACCCTGAAAGTACGCTCGACCCGGGGCTGGGAGTAAAGCGGCGAATTCCGGAGTCGGGCCGGCTAGCGGTCGATGTTCAGGCGGTTCCAGTCCTGGATCTCACGCTTGTACCGTTTATTGTGAAAGCGGACCCTGACTCGTCGATTGTCGAATTGACACGGGAAATGGCGGCGGACCCGGAGAACCACGAGGTGCTTTGGGGCATACGCGAGCTTATGCCGGTGGGTGATCTGGAGGTAACCGCGCACGCACCTGTTGAGACATCGACCGATGATTCCCACGAACTACTTGGGCAAACCGAGCTGATCCGAGTCGCCGAAGGCGCCACGGGCTACTACATGGGAATGTTGCCCGATTTTGTCGGCGGCACTGCCTATCTCGGTGGAAGAGTGAGTTTCGCGAATCCGTCACCCGGACTGATGGCGCATGAGATCGGACACAATTTCAACCTCCTCCACGCACCTTGCCCGCCCGGCATCAACAGCCGGGATCCGTCCTTTCCGCATCCAGGCGGCAGAATTGGCGTCTGGGGATACGATTCCCGCGATGGAGGGCGACTAGTGGATCCGAAAACCTCGGACGTGATGGGCTATTGCGGCTACGAGTGGCCCAGCGACTACCATTTCACCAATGCGCTGACATACCGGCTGTTTGATGAGGGTGGGGGGCAAGGCGCGGCCATCGCTGTGGCGCCCGACAAATCGCTTCTCGTATGGGGTGGCATCACCGCGGAGGGCGAATTGTTCCTTGAGCCGGCGTTTGTGATGGACGTGCCTCCATCTCTGCCGGACTCGTCTGGCGGGCACGAACTCACCGGGCGATCAGTTGCTGGAGCGGAACTCTTCACGCTGCCATTCTCGATGCCGAGAATGGCAGACGGCGATGGCGTGTCCTCCTCATTCGTGTTTGCCTTGCCCATCCGGCCTGGGTGGGAGGACAGTCTGGCGAGCATCACGCTCACGGGCCCCGGCGGCTCCGCCACGCTTGATGGGAACAGCAACCTGCCCGTTTCGATCCTGCGCAACCCGAGGACCGGACAAGTGCGCGGAATCCTACGGGACTCGCCGCTTGCGGCAAGGATGCCTGCCGATGGCACAGCACGAGTGCCTGCGGATGGCTCGGAGCGGAGCACAGCAGATTTCGAGGTTCTGTTTAGCCGTGGAATCCCAGACGCCGCCGCTTGGAGGTAATGAGCGAACCAGTGTGGATAGGGCTTGGATTTGGTCGCTTCGGGACCTGTGTTCAACCCCACCAGCGAAGGCCGATTGAACCGCGGAAGGTGAGAGCCGGAACTCCCCAGGTCCCAAAGGGTTTATTCCTTTTGTAAAATCAACTTTAAAGCGGCGGCCTTTGTGCCATGTTAAATTCAGTTCAGTTTGATGACATTTTTTTCTCGCGGCTTGGATATGTTTTACGTACATATATTGTAACTACTCAGGTCCCCAGCGAGGGTGCTGGATCCTCTGGGTAATGAAAGATTAATAATCGGGGGACAAGCCAGCGCCGTCAAATACCTTTGCAAGAGCCTTCCAAGCTCCCTCTCCTTGTTTCTGCTCGGTTGAAACATATGAGCGGATACGAGCAAAGATCTGAGCATTTTGAAGGGTCCTGAAACCTCCCGATATTTTCTGTTTAACTTTTACCATACGAATGTCCCGCTCGGCCTGATTGTTGCTGAAGGGTATCTCCGGGTCCCAGAGAAAAGCCAATATTTGGTCCCGGTATTTATCCATGCGCTCAAGAAGATTTCTCGATTTTGTTTTCTTGGGACGGCCTCGTTTCTTTTTGCTCTCTGGCGGATCGTTTATCTGCGGGTTCTCCCGATAACCTTCTGCAAGAATTTTGCCATATCGAACCTGCCAGCCATGCTTGCCTGCCTGCCGGAGCGCCGGCGCAGGCAGGCTTTTGGGGCCCATTTCTTTCTTGTGGACCTTACCGTAATCATAGGCCTCCTGTAGAAGTTTTTTCATCTTTCCAGCCCACTGTTGTTGGAGTTGTTCTTGGGCAAAAACCAGTTCCCGTATCAGATGGGGATTGCACAGGGAATGCTGGCAGTTTTTCAAACGAAAATAAGTCGCCCAGCAATCGTGAACCAGCCGCCCGGCAAACTTTTCCAATATGCCGAAGTCCTGTAGGGCTTGATAGCCGCGCTTGGGGTGGATCCCCAAAAAAGTATAGCGCTTGTTGCACACAGTATGTAGCCAATGATTTTTCGAATTCACCTTCAGCCCGGTTTCATCGGCATGGACAATGGCGCAGTTTCCCAACTTTTGCTTTACCTGCCTTTCAAATCCTTCCAAGCGCTCATAACACTGTTGACGAGCCTTTAATATGGTATCTTCACTGACACAATAACCGTATAAATCCGCGCACATCCGGCTTATTCGATTCAATGGAACGAGTTGGTAATCATTCAAATACACCAACCAACTCTGGAATCGTTTTCCATATTGCACCGGAGCGCTCGCACCTTCGGGAACTGCTGCGGTCACGATACGGCCCGAGGAGTTGCGCTACTGATAGATCCAATGTTCGGTTACGATTAATTTCGGCTCTGGAAGATCGAACACCTGGCGCTTGATGATCTTCACGATGTCCTTATCAGTGAAACGCTCTGCGCTTTGCGGACAACGCGATAAGGTGTGCTTTATGATCCGGTCCGGATGGGAACTGAATTGCAATGTCTTGCCCCTGTGGCCGGGCTGACCACCGCTTTTACGTTGGCCTTTTTTACGCAGGCTTTTGGGCTTGGGCTTAGGGTAACCATCACTGCTTGGCGGCTTTGAACTGTTGCGGCTATTTTTGGCAAGTTTCTGCTCCAGTACTTCGACGCGCTCCATCAGGTCCAAAAGGAGTTCGACAACTGCCTCGGGATCCTTTTGGATTAACTCTAAAAGCGCCTGCTTTTTGGACTCCCGGTCTCGCATTCATAAGTCTATGACAGATAGGGAAAAAATTGTACAGTTTTTTTATATTATTTTATACTTTTTTATGTTTTATGGAGTCACTCCCCCTTCATCCCGCCAAAAAACTACCTGAGTAGTTACATGATTTCTTTAAATTGCGCTTAAGAATTCCTTTCCAATGCTGCTTTATTACACCCAAAGAATAGCTGGTATCAAACAGCCTGGTGATGGTTTGTTTTATCCTGATTAAAAGTTCATATTCTTCCACAGATTTGCGGTTTGGAACGCGAAGCAACTTGGAAAACGCTTTCTTTACAAGGATAGAAGGCGTTAAAGCGGCGGAGTGATGATAAGTTAAACTATTTAACCAAGTCTGTATCTTTACATAGACGTTTTTGTTCAATTCAGACAGCCCCCGCCACCCGCGCTTGGCGGCAGCCTGCATGAGCGTCCGCAAGGTTATGCTGTTCCCCGATCGTAGGTTCGGTTTGAAGCTTTCCAATTTCCTGGCGCATTCCTTTTCGTCGAAGTTCGGGTCAACACGGGCTGACCATTCCTTGAATAATTTGTAGCCCGTAGCGGCGTCATCGATGTATTGATGCTTGAGCGCGGCGGCTACTTTTCTCCACTGAACATAAGCGTCATCCTTTCTTAAATACGACAAAATCTCCCTGGTCATGTCTGGCGTCACTCCATCTACGGGAGGACAACCAAGATCATCAAGGTCTCCGGGAGGCGGCTTGTTTATACTAGCGCCTATAAGGGGAACACCATTAACGCGGTAGCCGATGACCGGAGAAGTTCTGTCACCGCGGAACACTGACGGCCAGTACATTGGTTGAGTCACTTTGAACGACGCTTCATTCGGGGTGACTCCCAGGTATCCGGCCACGGTTTTTACCGCATCGGGATATTGCTCAATGGTTACGTTATTCGCTTCCACGAGTATGTGGAGCTCCGGTTTTTCCTTGGTGCTGGTAGCCGGCGTGTAAGCAATGTAGTTCAGATTACCTAAGAGAGCGGACAATGTATCCGCTCCATCATCAGAGGCCGTAAAGGGTTTCGCATCGTCAGGATTGTCTATCTTGAGGCAAAGTAAATTCACCCGTTTGGCGTTTTTGGTAGCACGTATTGGCGGATCGAACCAACACGGGGTTATATATGTGGTATCCTTGGCTTTCCCTCTCCACGGCAGTCCTAAAATATCCGCGTCCTCTTTGGAATCTGGGAGTTCAAGATAATCATCTCTGGTAATATCCAGAATCTTGGGCACGGACAACTTCGAAACCAATTGGAAGAAGGTGAAAGGCAGGGGCTTAAGGCTTTTATTAAAGGCGGTTTCGCCAATATAGTAATTTGTCATGTTGCAAAGATAATAGATGGGCAGTAGTTGTCAAGATGAAAAGTATATTAAATCGCCCATGTCTTATATTATTTTTTGTAATCCCGATTCAAAAAGCATCTTTGTTATATTGTTTTCGGTAATAACCAGATTCCCTGGCGTTTTGAATATGAAATCGAGGCGGATGCCGACCAGCGCAGAGCATCGCAACCATGGGTGGAGTTGGGATTTTGTAGAGGATCGAACCGGGGAAATTTCTCCCTAGCAAGAAGAACTCTTACAAGAACCAACTTGACTTGGTACTAAGTTTGGAATCCCATCACCTGCAATGGCCAGCAAAGACAGCTTTAAGGCCCTGGAATCCCGTTTAAGTGGGCGCATGTACAGCTTGGCGGCAAATATGGCCACCACTACTTCCCTCAAAGAGACGGAGGAGCGATTGAAGGCAGAGCTTACCTCAAAGAAAGACCTGATGGATTTAAGAAACGAAATAGAAGGTCTTACAAAGGAACTAAGCAAATACATAAATCAAACATTTGAGGGCCTGAGCGAATGTGCAAAGGCATCAACCACCCTTGCAAATGCGATAAACAATTCCACTACAACACAGACAGAACTACTGGAAGTATCTCGCGAGAGCGCCGAGGCCCTAACTGAGTTTATGGAGGTATTTCGCGAGTGGACGTTGAAGTGAGGAAGATCAGGCGGTATCGGTTAAGCCGTGGTGGTGGGGTGGCGCGACATGACGCTCACCCTGGTCCGGTCCCGTGCCATCGCCACCGTCGGGCGCTCACTCCGTGGCTTTCCGCCGCGTCCCGTCGTGCTCGCCCGCCCGTTCGAGCATGCGGCGGGCCGCTTCGACTAATGGGCCTGCCACCATCTTGCCCTTGACGGCGACGGGCCCTCCGCCCGTTGCGCGGTCCGCCTCGACGATCCTGCGGGCACGCCGCACGTCGTCGGGCGACGGTGTGAAGACCTCGTGAATCACCGGGATTTGCGCCGGGTGGACTGCGGTCTTGCCGGCGAATCCCAGGCGGCGGGCCTTGACGGCCTCGGAACGCACTACGGCCATGTCACCCAGTTCAAGGGAGGGCATGTCGATGGCGTCGACATTGCTCAGAGCCGCCGAATGCACGACCACAGAACGGGCAAAGAGGAGCGGCTCCCAGCCAGGGTCTGCCCCCAGTTCTGCGGAGAGGTCGAAGCCGCCGAACACCAGTGCCGCGACATCCGGGGTCGAGGAGCCGATTTGCGCCGCGTTATCGAGTCCCAGCGCAGTTTCGATTATGGGGATCAGCGGGCACCTCATCCCCAGGAGCCGCCGGGCGCTCCAGACCCCCGCCGCGGTCGCCACCTTGGGGATCATGAACGCGTCTGGCGGTGGGCAGTCCGTCAGGGTCCTGGCGTCCCGCTGTCCCGCGGTCGATCCGGGATCATTGACACGCACAATGACCCAGGGACCCTGGTTCTCCTCGTCGGAGCGGGGGGACAAGGTCGCCAACTCCTTCAGAAAACGGCCAGCCGGGATCCGCGCGACGGTCTTGCGCCCGGGCGGCACCGCGTCCTCCAGATCGATGCAGATCGAGTCGGCACCCGCATCCATGGCCTTCTCGAAGCGCTCCGAACGGTCCCCTGGAACGAAGAGGATTGAGCGGCAGGGTGGGAATCGCTTACTCATTCTCAGAACGTCTGCGGTTTCGGCTTGGAGCCCCAGCACTGTACGAAGCGCGGCGTCCCCATAACCGCCCGGGGACTCTCGATATGCGCCGTTACCTCGGCCAGGACCTGTTCAACCTCGGCTTCGTCCGCGATTCCGAGGGTGACGATCCACTCGGCGCGATCCGGTGTCAGCACCGTTAGCATAAACGACTTGAACACGCCCGCAAGCTCCATGTGCTGGAAAATGCGCGTCCGCACGTCGGCGAGTCCCGCGTCCAGTAAGAGGACGGGCAGCCGGGCCCCGATATCCGGGAACCCTCCGGTGCGCTTCCGCTCCTCCGAAAGGAGTTTCACGGCCCTGTCGAAGGCGGGTAAGGCCGGGAAGCAGTACCAACCGCTGAAGTCGGTACACTCTGCCACCAGCTTTCCGTCCGGTTTGAGCATTCCGTACATCGTACTCAGCACCTTGGCGGGATGGGCAACGTGGTCCAGGAGAAATCGCGAGTATACCACGTCGAACTCCGGCACGGGGTCGGACAGGGTCCGGATGTCGGCCAACCGGAACTCGACGTTCGGCACCCTCGCCGCCGCGTCCCTTCGTCCCTCCTCGATTCTGATGTCGTCCATGTCCAACCCGACCACCCGGCCTGCGGGACCCACGCGGCGGGCGAGGTCGAAGGCAACGCCCCCCGTCCCGCAACCCACGTCCAGGCAGGCCATGCCCGGTCGGACGTCGACACGGTCGAGCAAGGCCTGCGTGGTGGGACGGAAGATCTCGGTAATGCGGTCGAGCCGCGACCTGTCGGCGATCCCGTCCCCAACCGTGTAGATGTCAAGCTGCGGCGCTCCGCCAGTTTTCTCGGCCATTAGCAGTTTTGGCTTCGGGGTTGTTGCGAAAGTGTCATACTCATCAGAATATCAGCTACCAACTGGCGGATTCAAGGGGAAATCACGGATCCGCTTGAGACACGGGCGTGCCTTACTTTTCGCTGTAACACGGGATGATGTGTACTGGAAAAAGTGGACACGAGATTCTCTTAAAACCGGAGAAACTGATTATGCCCCGAAAACGTTACAGTGCCGAGTTCAAGAAGGAGGCGGGAACTCTGATGATTATGAACTGGCTCATTTTAAATGAGATGATTTCCTGGCTTGAAAGGAAAAACGCCTGATTTTTAACCCCAAAATGCTTCTCAAAACAGTTTTGAAGGAGTTGGTGTTGAAACAAAGAAATTCAATTCCGCAAAGTATATGAACCGCTTGAATCCCGGTGAGGTCGCAGCCTATGAAGACAACGGATTTGTCGTTCCCGAATATCGTTTATCCGGGGATCGGGTCCAACAACTGAAAGATGCGCTCGATCGCGTAATCGAGGCCAATCCACACGTTCGCCCCGAAAAACTGATCGGTATCCACATTCGGGACAGGCAGGCCGAAGGGGTGACAGGAGATTCGGCGTTTCTCAACATTGCTCGCGACGAGAAGATCCTCGATATGGTGGAACAACTGATTGGACCCGACATCATACTATGGGGATGTCAAGCCTTCTGCAAGCCAGCGAAAGATGGCAGGAAAGTTTCCTGGCATCAGGATGGGCATTACTGGCCCATTGCCCCGCTGGCCACCTGTACGGTCTGGGTCGCGATCGACGTTAGTGTGGTTGAGAACGGATGCCTTCGGGTCATTCCCGGCTCCCACCGCAAAAAAGAACTGTATCCCCACTTAAAGGAAGATCGAAAGGATATGGTTTTGGAACAAAGGCTCCAGAATGAATATCTGAATGAATCCTCAGCCGTAGACGTAGAGTTGGAGGCGGGACAAATGTCGTTGCACGACGTTTACCTGATTCACGGTTCAAATCAGAACCGGTCGAATCGGCGCAGAGGCGGATTGGCCATCCGCTACATGCCGGGCTCTTCCTATTTTGATAGAGGCCCACCGCCAAAGAAGCCTCCCACCGGCCCACGGATCGATCTATCCACCAGACCCTTCTGGTTGCTTAGAGGACGGGATCTCACGGGAAAAAACGATTTAACCATCGGCCATTAACGGTGAATCTGAACCCCTTATCTGCCCTTGATCCCCGTTAGGCACGACTTCGGTTTCACGCCTGAAGTCCGTGATTTGGTGACAAACCCAAATTTACGGCCGGTCCACCCTTCCGAGGGCGATTGACTCAACTTCGAAATTTCCCTTGAATCGGTTGGAGAAAAGGCGCTTTTGGCTTTTACCAAATTGGAGCGCATTGTACCTTGGCAGGCAAAACAAGGCTTCCACATTCTCACCCAAAGGCCGCCATGCATAAAATCTTCATCATCCTCCTGCTTTTCGGCGTCGCCCCGGTTTATGCCAACGAATATCACCGTGCCGCAGTGGATCGCGCTCCCCAAAAAATCCCCGACCGCATTGTCCTGAACTGGTCGGGAGATCCCGCCACCACGGCCTCGGTGACATGGCGCACCGATGCGAGCATTACAAAAGCCGAAGGTCAGATCGCAGAAGCCGACGCATCACCCAATTTTATCACTTGGGCCAGGAGCGAAGAGGCGCGCACAGAAAAATGGAAACGCAATAGAAATGTGGCGCATTTCCATTCGGTCACCTTCACCGGTCTCAAACCGGACACCCTCTATGCCTATCGGGTGGGCAGCGGCGATATCTGGAGTTCCTGGTATCAGTTTCGCACGGCCTCAGCCAATCCGGACGATTTCACCTTTATTTACCTTGGCGATGCCCAAAACAATCTGCTCGCCCTGTGGTCGCGCACCATCCGGACCGCGGTTTTGGACACGCCCCATGCCGATTTTATCCTGTATGCAGGGGACCTCGTCAATCATGCCAACAATGATAGTGAGTGGCAGGAATGGTTTGAAGCAGGAGGCTGGATCCATGCCAAGATCCCCAGCATTCCTTCCCCGGGGAATCACGAGTACGAGAACATGTCGGATGCGGGCCAACGCAGCTTGTCTACTCTGTGGCGTCCGCAATTCACCCTGCCCGAAAACGGCCCCGAGGGCTTAACGGAAACTACTTATTTCATAGACTATCAAGGCGCCCGCATCATATCGCTCAATTCCTGTGAACGGCACCAGGAACAGGCCGCCTGGTTGGAAAAAACACTTCAGGACACCCCCAATAAATGGACCCTTGTCACCTTCCATCATCCGGTCTTTTCGACCTCGGAAGGCCGCGATAATAAAAACCAGCGCGAAGCGTGGAAACCCCTTCTCGACAAATACGCCGTGGACCTGGTGCTGCAGGGGCACGACCATACCTATGGCAGAGGCAACAACTTGGGCAGCGGTGTAACGGTGCGCGACACCACCAAGGGCACGGTCTACGTGGTATCGGTGAGCGGCCCCAAACAATACCGACTCCGACAAGACCGCTGGATGACCCGCGGTGCGGAAAATACGCAACTCTATCAAGTCATCACGGTCTCAGGGGATACCCTGCATTACCGCGCCATGACGGCTGTGGGCGAACTCTACGATGCTTTCGACCTGGTAAAACAGATGGGCAAACCGAATAAACTGATTGATCGCGCCCCTCCATCCTCCGAACGCCGATGGAAAAATACCCTGAAAAAGAAAGACGAGGATGCCACAGTGTTTTGAGCCAGAGAAATGGATTAAAAAGGGGTCAAACTTCAACACCATCGCCATATGAAACCACTTCTCGCCCTGTTCTTCGTGCTTTGCCTGCAATCGACTCTTTCGGGTCAAGGGAACAAAGGTCCCGTTCTTCCCGAAGGTATTGTGGTGGATAGAGATATTGTCTACGAGCGGGTGGGCGGCCGGGAACTTCCCTTGGATTTGTACCGGCCTTCCGGCCCCCGAGAACCTTTACCCTTGGTCATATGGGTTCATGGAGGGGGTTGGCGAAAAGGGAGCAAGAAGGGAATCGGCAAATGCGTGGGTGTCCTGAACCACGGTTATGCCCTGGCTTCGGTAGAATACCGTCTCAGCGGGGAGGCGATTTTCCCCGCCGCAATCGAGGACTGCAAAGCGGCGATAAGTTTTCTCCGTCTCAACGCGGCGCGTTATGGCCTCGATCCGGAGAGGTTTGGGGCTTGGGGATCCTCGGCCGGGGGACATCTCGTGGCTCTACTCGGCGTGACCAACGACGTGGATGATTTCAATACCCACCCGATTACGGGAAAGGCCTCTCCCGCCGTTCAGGCCGTCTGCAATTGGTATGGCCCAACCGACTTTTTCCGCATGAACGATGTCCCGGGAAGGATCGATCACGATGCCCCCGATTCGCCCGAATCGCTATTCCTCGGAGGACCCCTCCAGGAAAACAGAGACTTGGCCCGGAAAGCCAATCCGATCACTTACGTTTCTCCTTCGGACCCCCCCATGCTCATAATGCATGGAGATAAGGATACGGCCGTCATTTATAATCAGAGTGAACTCCTGGCCACGGCCTTGCAGAAGGCTGGAAGTCCCCACCAGTTGCACAAGGTGGTCAATGGCGGCCACGGATTTGGGGGAGCAGACGAAAGTAGAGAGGCCCTTTTTGAGCGCGTGCTCAGCTTTTTCAACGAGGAACTGAAATAGGATCCCCGGATAACCCGGCTACCCAGGGAGGAAAGTCACGTTTGGCGGACCTACCCGGTCGCTAAGCTCAGAGTCAATTCCTGGTTACTGGATGCTGGATGCTGGTCCACGACCTTGGCGCCCTTCGCGCTCTTGGCGAGAGTCAAATAATTCAGTTGTCAGTGGATAGTGACTAGTGGCGAGGGGCTAGTGGATTTTTCCTCATTCCTCAGGGATTTTCGATCACGATCAAGATTATGATCAACCCCTGTCCCTATTAGCAACTCAGTCCCTCTGTGCCTTTCCATTCCTTATTAACTTCCCTCCTCCTGCTCGCAATATACGAGTTGGGGATCGTTAGAAGTCATGTTTTGCAAAGTTAATTTGCGATTTGGTTCAGGTTAAGTGAAAAGGGCGGTCTGCAAGGCTGCAGACCGCCCATGAGAGGAATAAGAGTAGATATCAGTCAAGGAACTAGCCTGGGCAAACAATTGTAGGTTGTCAACAGGAATTTTGTTAACAATTGACGCCTGATATAACCCGACCGCCTTTTGTTGACCTCCCCTTTTTGGCGCAATACTTGTCTAGCTACCTGAATTTTCAGGGAAATATGAGGGCATCCAATGAAGGAAGTGAAACCAGACCTTAGGGAAGGTATGACCTTGGAACAGGCAAAGGCCTACAAGACGACCAAGGTGGTTACCAAAGTTTTCAAATGGGCGGTCATTACCTCAATGGTGGTTTCGGCGGCCCTCTTCACCAGATGGCTTATTCTCGTGACCCAAAGCCCGATCGGGAAATTTATCCCTTAGGCTATGGGGGGATATGGGGTCAGCCCTAGCATTTAAGTATTTTCGTTAATTTCCGATAATGTTGGCAGCTCTTCTGGCCAGTCTTCCGATAAGCGCTGATGTGATTGCTCATGGTGGCCGGATGGCCCATGTTGAGTTGCTCACTGAGATCCCTGTTTTTAACCGGCCATCGCTCTCTTATCCAACTGGCCAGGGCCAGTTTCCACTGAACTGATTTCCGGTCCTTTTCCACATCCAGGTCGGTTTTTTTCAAGGCCTTCAATCCGGACTTCAAAAATTCCAAGCCCTTTTCATTCGCTAATGCTTCCTGTGCAGCCTTACTGGCTTGGACCTCGCCTTGTTTTACTTCTTCTGAAAGCAACCGTTTCCCTTCCTTGCTACCGATATACCAACCCCGGCTCAATCCCCAGAACAGCTCTTTTCTTTTCTGGGGACTTTCATCCATAATCCCTTTCAGGCGGAGGTGGTAGCGACGCATTCCAGCAAGACCGGATTCCAGTCCGCCGGCTTCCTTCAGGAAATCCTCGCAACGCAAACGAGGATGTCGGCGCTTGCCGAAGTATTTGGGAAAAGAACTGTTTTTAAAATACTCCAATTGACCGACCGGGATGAGGTTGGCCCGTACTGGATTCAAATGGATGTAATCCACGACTTTCAATAAGCTGAAATCACCTTCCAGGACCAGGGATTTGTAGCGTCCCTGGAACACGTGGCCCCGCTCTCCGATAAACTTACTGAAGCGATTGGCAAAACTGGATTGCAGCCAATGCATGCCATCCACCAGATTGGCTTGGGGAGTCTCCAGACAGAGGTGAAAGTGGTTGCTCATGATGACATAGGCGTGGAGCCACCACTCGTAGCGGTCACAGGCTTCAAACAAGGCTTTGGTAAAAGCTTCTGCTGTCTTGTGGGTGGAAAACAGGTTATGTCGGTAGTTGCCCCGGTTGATAATATGATATCTTGCCCCGGCAAATTGAATCCTGATGGATCGAACCATGCCAGAAAGCCAACCCTCTACTCGGAGGGTCAATACTTAAATACTAGGGCTGACCCCATAGCCGCCAATAGGGGGCGGTATTTTTGAGGGCCTCGTTGTCTTGTGCATAATCCCAAGGGGTCTTGTTGTATTTGTTTCTTGCTCTAGGGTGGGCACCTCCTTTCAACAAAGCGGTAATGACCTCGGGGTTCTTGTTATGAGCGGCCGCAGCATGAAGAGGGGTATCGCCATTTTTTTCTCGTGCATTGATTTCGGCTCCTGCCTCCACGAGGGCGGTGATGACGGCGGGGTTTTTGTTTTGTGCGGCTGTCATATGCAGGGGGCTCTCTCCGTATTTTAACCTTGCATTTGCATCACCTCCAGCTTCCAACAGGACGGTGATGATGGCCGGGTTTTCGTTATTTGAGGCCGCCATATGCAGGGGGGTTAATCCGTAATTGCCTTTTGCATTTGGGTCGGAACCAGCCTTCACCAGGGCCGTGATGACCTCGGGATTGTCGTTTAATAAGGCCGCTCCATGTAGAGGGATCCAGCCTCTATCGTTTCCCAGGATTGGATCGCCTCCGGCTTCCACCAAGGCGGTGATGACCTCGGGTTTGTAGTTATGTATGGCCGCGGCATGTAGGGGTGTCTCGCCGGCCTGGTCTTTTGCATTTGGGTCGGAACCGGCTTTCACCAGGGCGGTGATAGTGGCGGGGTTGTAGTTTAATCCGGCGGCCCAATGTAAAGGGGTAAAGCCGTCCTTGTCCCTTGCCTTGGGGTCGGCTCCGGCCTTCACCAAAGCGGTGATAGTGGCGGGGTTGTAGTTTAATCCGGCGGCCAAATGCAAAGGGGTTTGGCCGCTCTCATCCCTGACGTTGGGGTCGGCGCCAGCCTTCACCAAGGCGGTGATGACCTCGGGGTCTTTCTCTGATACGGCTGCCTCATGCAGGTCGGTGGCTCCGCTTGGCGCCTTTTGGGCCTGGATCGCCAAGGGAGTACCGCCCGGCAAAAGCAAAATAAAAAGGCTGCAAAACTTGGCGATGCGTTTCATAATTTCTTGGAGTTGTGAAGCTCAAAAGGTCAGCTCATTGAGCAGCCAATAGGCGAAGGTGTTTTTGAGGGCTTCGTTATCCTTCGCATAGTCCCGAGGCGTCTTGTTGTTCTTGTCTTGTGCTTTGGGGTCGGCTCGAGCTTTCAACAGGGTGGTGGTGACGGCGGGGTTACTGTTTCTGGCCGCCGCCCAATGCAACGGGGTCTGGCCCGCCTTGCCCCGCACGTTGATATTAGCTCCGGCGTCCAACAGGGAGGCGATGGCCTTTGGTTTTCCGTTGTATCTGGCAGCCCAATGCAACGGGGTTGAGCCGTCCTCAGCCCGTGCATTGGGGTCAGCGCCGGCTTTCAACAGGGTGGTGATGGCCTTTGGTTTTCCGTGTATGGCAGCCAAATGCAGCGGGGTCTGGCCCATCTTGTTCCGCGCGTTTGGCTTAGCATTGGCGTCTAACAAGACCGTGATGGCTTCGAGGTTATCCCTGAAGACGGCCAAATGCAGCGGGGTATAGTCGTACTTGTCCCTCACATTTGGGTCAGCTCCAGCTTGCAATAGATCGGTGACGGCCGCGGCGTACCCCTTTATGGCCGCTTCATGCAAGGGGGTTTTGTAATATTTCTCCCTCACGTTACTGTCGGTTCCGGCGTCCAACAGGGTAATGGATTTCGGCAGAATTTTTTTAATTTGCGGCTGCCTCATGCAGGGAGGTTTGGGTTCTTCTGTCATGGCTTGTGAAAATTTCGGCTGCGGCTTTAAAGCCCCGGGTCTTTCAGCCGCCAATAAGGGGCGGAATTTTTTATGGCCTCGTTATGCTGCGCATGGTCCCAAGGCGTTTTGTCCTCCTTGCTTTTTACGCTGGGGTCGGCTCCCGCTTTCAACAGTGCAATGATAACGGCGAGGGTCGTGGTATAAGCGGCCGCCTCATGCAGCGGGGTTTCGCCAAACAGGTCTTGTGCGTTGATGTCGGCTCCCGCTTCCAACAGAGCGTCAATAACGGCGGAATTGTTGTTTCTGGCCGCCTTATGCAGTGGGGTCTCTCCTGAATTTTCCGTTGCCTTGGGATCGGCTCCGGCCGCCACCAAACCGGCGATGATCGCGGTGTTCAGGTTTTTTCTGGCCGCCAAATGCAGCGGGGTCCATCCATCGAATCCTTGCCGCACGTTTGGGTCGGCGCCGGCTTCCAAACAATGGGCCACCGTCTCCACGGTTGCGGTTTGCCAGAATGCTACTGTATCCCACCCTTTGCAATCCGAGCCCGAATCCTGGCCCGGGGAGCAAGCAGAAAGGAGCGCCAAAACCGTTCCCATTCCGAGCAGAAAAATTCTCATAAGCGGTCGGTCGGAATTTTTAAACCGAAAATCGTTAAAAAGCTTTTAGGGATTGGTGTTTTTGAGGGCTTCATTGTCTTGAGCATAATCCCAAGGCGTCTTGTTGTCGTTGTTCTTTGCTCCGGGGTCGGCTCCCGCTTCCAACAGGGCGGCGATGATGGCCGGGTTATTGTTTGCATGGGCCGCGACATGCAAGGGGGTCCATCCTCCCCAGGTTCGCAAGTTGGGATCGGCTCCCGCTTTCAACAGAGCGGTAACGGCCGGGGAATTTTCGCTAAATCCGGACGCCTTATGCAATGGGGTTAAACCCGTCCTTGTTTGTGCATTTGGCATGGCCCCGGCCTCCAGCAGGGTATTGATGACCTCGGGGTTTTTGTTATGATCGGCCGCTTCGTGCAGAGGGGTTGTGCCGTCCTTGTCTCTTGCGTTTGGGTTGCCACGGACCTCTAACAAAGCGGTGATAACGGCAAGGTTATGGTTGGATTTGGCCGCGGTATGCAGGGGGGCCCAGCCGGCCATGTCTTTGGCGTTGGGATTGGCTCCGGCCTCCAACAAAGCGGTGAGGACGGCGGGGTTGTCGTTATTTGAGGCGGCCCCATGCAAAGGGGGCCGACCGTCCTTGTCTGTTGCGTTTGGGTCGGCCCCGGCCTCCAACAGAGCGGTGATGGCCGCGGGGTTGTCGCTAAATCTGGCCGCTTCATGCAGCGGGGTATAGCCATTTTCATCTTTTGCATTGATGTCGGCCCCGGCTTTCAACAGGGCAGAAATAGCCGCCAGTTTACTGTTTATTGCCGCGGTATGCAAAGCGGTCCAACCTCCCCAGGATTTGGCGTTGGGGTCGGCTCCCGCCTTAACCAGGGCGGTAATTTCCGTAGCGTTGTTCCTATGAGCGGCCTGCAACAACGCGGTGATGACCTTGGGGTTCTCCTTTGACCTTACCGCCGCCTCCGGAGGAATTTTGCCACTTTCGGCCTGTGCGGTTGAATTGACGTCGGTCCCTTTCCGGGCTGGCATGGTAGCAGTGGCCGAAAGGGAGAGAAACTTGCGAAAAAACTTGGCTAAGGCTTTCATGATTTTTTATCAGGTTTGGGATATTGAAACTCAAAACCGAAGGTCGTTGAGGAACCACAAGGCGCCGGAATTTTTGAGAGCCTCGTTATCTTGCGCATAATCCCAAGGCGTCTTGTTGCCTTTGTCCTTTGCTTTGGGGTCGGCGCCAATTTCCAATAGAGCGGTGATGACGGCGGGGGGTTCGTAATGTAGAGCTGCCCAATGCAAGGGGGTCCGGCCGGTTTTAATCCCTGCCTTGACGTCTGCACTTTGATTTTTCTTTTTTTGAGAAAAAACCGGGCGAGCCAAGCCTTGATTTTCTTTAGGAAAATTTTCATGAACAGGTGGCGGGAAAACCGGATCGACCAGGACCGGAGCAAAAAATCATCATTCACCTCAAAATTGGTATTTCACATTGAGGCTGACCCCCCAGAACCGAATGTCATCCGTCTTCAGGTAATAGGTGACAGGTACGGGTGGGTTGCCGGCGACCGATGCATGATCGCGGAGATAATCATATTCCGACTCGTCGTTAAATTCGGCAAAATCCGCCCATCGGAACTTGAGGCCGATACTGACCGGATCGCTCACCCGGTAATCGACCCCGATAATCGCCTGACAGCCGAACAATCTGTTGGACAATTTGGCCCGGTCGGTGGTGATTGTGCCGGCAACCTTCTGGTTTAAAGCCTGGGCCTTGGCCAGATCGTCCCCCGTCAAACCCTCGGTATCGAACACCGTGATGTATCTGGGGTCATTTGTCCGGTGCCAAAGCGTCCGGTACTCCAGCGCTATATCCCCGAGGCCGGCTCCAATTCCAAGGTAGGGCGTCAGCTTCGATTCCGAGCGAAAATCGTAGTAGAGATTTGCAAAAAAATTGTTCGACAATACGTCGTCAAGGGCATCCCGGACTGTGTGGAAACCTTTGTCCTTGCTGGGATCATAATCAGGAGTGGTGGGAACAGCCGTGTCATCGTGGGCGGCGCTACCATAGAAATATTCTCCCTCGATCCTGAAGCTTCCCTTACGATACCCCAAGCTCAACCCCGACAGGATTCCTTCGCCTCCATCAAACGACTCGTTCATGGGACCCCAGACAGCAGGAGCGCCACCACACGCGCCGGGTACCGTCTGAAAACCATCCGGATTTATGGTCGCGTCACATCGGATCGATGAATGCGCTGCATTCTCTGCGGACACCCAATCATCCAAGCCCCCGGTCAGGACGTCCATTTTCGGACCCCAAGCAACTCCCAAGTCCATGCTCAAATACCAACCATCCTCAGCCCGGGCCGAGCCTGGGCAGAAGAAAAATACAGCCCCAATCAGCAGTAGAGAGAATTTTTTCCCATTTCCTCGGTTCATGGACCAAAGCTCAGGGTTTCTCGGGCACTCGAAAATGTAATCCGCTTATGGAATCGAAGAACCAAGCAGGACGCAGCCGGCCTAATCCAAGAAGGACCTAGCCCGCATGTCTCACAAAATTCGTCGCGAGCGAACGGAGATCGAGTGCTGGCGCGGGTTTCGAGCCGATGAGCGGGTGAAGCTGGGTCGACACCCTGCAAAGTCGCGAATCCAACGAAGTCCGCACCAGTGCCGGTATTCTGGAGCGCAGTAGAAGATTTGTGAGACATGCGGGCTAGATACCCATGGAATGGCACATTTTTCAGAACCTCTGAAGCGATGGACATTCTCCCTAAAACGACTCATCACTGGCATCTTACTAAACCTTTAGGCAAATTTTCTGAAAAAGATATGGGGTCAGCCCTAGCATTTAAGTATTTTCGTTAATTTCCGATAATGTTGGCAGCTCTTCTGGCCAGTCTTCCGATAAGCGCTGATGTGATTGCTCATGGTGGCCGGATGGCCCATGTCGAGTTGCTCACTGAGATCCCTGTTTTTAACCGGCCATCGCTCTCTTATCCAACTGGCCAGGGCCAGTTTCCACTGAACTGATTTCCGGTCCTTTTCTACATCCAGGTCGGTTTTTTTCAGGGCCTTCAATCCGGACTTCAAAAATTCCAAGCCCTTTTCATTCGCTAATGCTTCCTGTGCAGCCTTACTGGCTTGGACCTCGCCTTGTTTTACTTCTTCTGAAAGCAACCGTTTCCCTTCCTTGCTACCGATATACCAACCCCGGCTCAATCCCCAGAACAGCTCTTTTCTTTTCTGGAGACTTTCATCCATAATCCCTTTCAGGCGGAGGTGGTAGCGACGCATTCCAGCAAGACCGGATTCCAGTCCGCCGGCTTCCTTCAGGAAATCCTCGCAACGCAAACGAGGATGTCGGCGCTTGCCAAAGTATTTGGGAAAAGAACTGTTTTTAAAATACTCCAATTGACCGACCGGGATGAGGTTGGCCCGTACTGGATTCAAATGGATGTAATCGACGACTTTCAATAAGCTGAAGTCACCTTCCAGGACCAGGGATTTGTAGCGTCCCTGGAACACGTGGCCCCGCTCTCCGATAAACTTACTGAAGCGATTGGCAAAACTGGATTGCAGCCAATGCATGCCATCCACCAAATTGGCTTTGGGAGTCTCCAGACAGAGGTGAAAGTGGTTGCTCATGATGACATAGGCGTGGAGCCACCACTCGTAGCGGTCACAGGCTTCAAACAAGGCTTTGGTAAAAGCTTCTGCTGTCTTGTGGGTGGAAAACAGGTTATGTCGGTAGTTGCCCCGGTTGATAATATGATATCTTGCCCCGGCAAATTGAATCCTGATGGATCGAGCCATGCCAGAAAGCCAACCCTCTACTCGAAGGGTCAATACTTAAATACTAGGGCTGACCCGAATGGCGCTTAGTTAAGCGACTTTTGGAATGTTCGATCATCTCGGAGAAGGAAGGGGTCAAGACGTAAAAAGTTATGCCTTACAGGGTCAGTCGTCTTGTAAAAGTGTATGGAGTACAACGGAATACAGTTTTTAAGACCTGACCCTTTTCTTTCGGAAGGCATCACTTTTCCACGGCATGACCCCGACTGGCGTCCATACTATATTCCTCT
The DNA here is from genome assembly GCA_965218995.1 of Opitutales bacterium. Lineage (GTDB taxonomy): Bacteria > Verrucomicrobiota > Verrucomicrobiia > Opitutales > UBA2995 > JAABVD01. Next base: position 68,474 of record CBDCML010000001.1, on the reverse strand, counting down.
ACAAACGCGCTTAACTAAGCGCCATTCCACTTAGCCCGGTCTACTGTTGCCGGTTCGGTCGGTTGGCCAGCCAGTACCAACTCGGTGGGGAGAAAGGAGTGTGCCTTTCGGGGCAATCCTGAGAGGAATCTGCAGCGTTGCAGGCCATTTGGGACCTACCGGGAAGGATACAGATTGAGGTAATATGGTGCCCAAGGGGGGACTCGAACCCCCACGCCGTTAAGCACATGAACCTGAATCATGCGTGTCTACCAATTTCACCACCTGGGCATTTTCAAGAAGCGGGCAATTGCACATTTCAATGGGACATTTGCCAAGTCTAAAATGGGGGGGAGGGGCTGTCGCCCAGTGGAGAGTGAAGAGTGGTTAGTGCAGAGAAGTGGAACTACAATAGGGACGAGGGATGCTGGCGCTGAGAGGGGGAGAGAGGCGCGGAGGTTGATCATGATCGTGATCCTGATCGTGATCGTGATCGAAAATGAAACATGGATGAACAGGATGGAAAGGATTTAACGCTGGGGTACTTCGGTATGGAGAGAACTAGGAATGGGCTCTCGCAAAGCTCGCGAAGGGCGCAAAGAAAGAGGGGGAGCTAACAGAGAGCGGGTTTTCCAACCCGTTTTTTCAGGGCAATGGGGGACAGGAATGTCCCCCTCCTTTATCCATCGCCACTAGTCACTAACCACTGAATAAATTGACTCTCGCCAAGAGCGCAAAGAGGGGGAAGGGGCTGCGAATCCAGCCAAGGGAATTTTACTGGATAAGAAATAGGCCTGGGGTCATCTTTGGAGCCATGAAGAGGAGCGGTTTATTGGCAGGATTTATCCCTTTTATCCTCCTGGGTCTGACGACCGGATGCGGACCCAAACTGAAGGAGGTGGAAAGAGCTCAAAGAGAGGGCATACTGTTGCGGGGAAATGGGACCGAGCCCGAAACACTCGACCCCCACGTTGCCACCGGGGTGCCGGAAAACCATATCATCTCCTGTTTGATCGAAGGTCTGATAGCCTATCATCCCAGTGACGACACGGCCATCGAATTCGGCATGGCTGAACGGTTTGAGACCAATGCGGCCGGGGACGTTTACACCTTTCACCTGCGCGAGGCCAAGTGGACCAATGGGGATGCCGTAACCGCGTGGGATTTCGATTACAGCTATCGCCGGATGCTGACTCCGGAATTGGGGGCGGAATATGTGAGCATGCTATTCGTCATCAAAAATGCCCAACGTTATTTCGAGTCGCGGGTCACACCCAAACCGGGAGAACAACCGCTGCCATGGAAAGAGGTCGGCCTGAAGGTCCTGGACGATAAAACCCTGGAAATTTCTCTCACTGCGCCCATGCCCCATTTTCCCCTCATGCTCAAACACTACTCCTGGTACCCGGTTAATCCCCGAACGATTGAAGCCCACGGGGGCATGACCCATCGGGATGGAAGATGGTTTGCCGTGGGCAATTTTGTGGGCAATGGCGCTTTCCGCCTGAAATCGTGGAGGACCAACCAGATCCTGGAAGTGGAAAAAAATCCGGACTACTGGGATGCGGACCGAGTCAAGCTGAACGGCATTCGCTTCTTTCCGGTGGAAAGCGTGGACACGGAAAGGCGAATGTTTGAGGCGGGACAACTCCACCTCACCGAAAATGTGCCCCTTCATGAAATCCCCATCTACCGGGAAGAGTCGCCCCACCTGATAGGAACGAATCCCTATCTGGGCACTTATTTTTACCGGATAAATCTGACTCGGGAAGGGCCGTTGCAGGATGTTCGGGTGCGCCGGGCCCTGGCCCTGTCCATCGACCGGACTTCCTTGACCGACAACGTGCTGAAGGGGGGTCAGACTCCGGCCCTCTATTTCGTGCCCCGCGGAATTCCCGGATATACCCCAATGGATTTTCTCGGTTATGATCCGGCCGAAGCCCGGCGTCTCATGGCGGAGGCGGGTTACCCGGCAGGGAGGGATTTTCCCATTTTAGAGATCCTCTACAACACCCGGGAGGAGCACAAAACCATTGCCGAAACCATCCAGCAAATGTGGAAGCAAACCCTCGGCATCGACATGAGACTGCACAACCAGGAATGGAAGGTCTACCTGGATGCTCAATCCAATCTCGAATACGATATAGCCAGGGCCGGGTGGATCGGCGACTTCGTGGATCCCTACACCTTTCTGGAAATGTTTACCACGGGGAATGGAAACAATGATACCGGATGGTCAAATGATCGCTACGATGGGTTGATCGCTCGCTCCATCCGGACCGGCCAGACCCCAATACGTTTCGGCCTGCTGAAGGAGGCCGAATCCATCCTCATGGAAGAACTCCCCATCATTCCGATCTATATCTATACCAGGACCATCCTCCTGCATCCCGCCGTGAAAAACTGGAATCCCAAGCTGCTGGACAACCGCAATATGAAATACATCTACCTGGAGGAGGGGCCACCCCAGCCGCGAGCGTCACAATTGTACTGAGAAAGCGGCTCCTCGGTAGACCCCTTCCCAGCGACTCTCCCCCATTGTGCCTTTCGATCAAGATCACGATCACGATCACGATCACGACCGTGCGTCGCAAAGTTGCTACCGTGCGTCGCAAAGCTATGCAGCGGCGAGACGTGCAACGGCGTGTCGTCACGATTTAGATTAAGATCCTGATCACGATTTAGATTAAGATAAACCTTTGCAAATCCTTGGCATCCAAGCATCTCACCATCTTTGATTCTCACCTTGACCTCCTGCTTTGACTGCGGGCTAATGCTTCCGGCCACAGATGTTTAGATTTATCCTCATTCGGCTCCTTCAACTCGTCCCGGTATTGTTGGTTATCATCACCTTGACCTTCGTCCTGGTCAGGAGCGTGCCGGGCGGGCCGTTCAGCGCCGAGCGCAAGGTATCGGATCACGTCCTGGAAAAACTGAACGAACACTACGGCCTCAACGACCCGCTCTACCTCCAGTATTTCAACTACCTGAAGAACATTTGTCCCAAAAAGTTGAACCCCTCCGCCCTGGCGGATTTTGATCTCAAGGAAGGCCTGGGCATCGATCTGGGGCCTTCTTTCCGCTACGAAGGGCGAACCGTCAACGAGCTCATAGCCGAATCGTTTCCCGTTTCCTTCGAGCTGGGGGCTTACGCGCTGTTTCTGGCCCTGCTCATCGGGATTCCGGCGGGGACCCTGGCGGCGCTGAAAAAAAATACTCTCCTGGATTACATTCCCATGTCTTCGGCCATGATGGGCATTTGCCTGCCATCTTTTGTCCTGGGTCCGTTATTTGCCCTGGTATTTGGCCTGTGGCTGAACTGGTTTCCCGTTTCGGGATGGCAGGCCCCGGGTGGATTTTCCTGGGCGGATGACCTGCCCTACAAAATTCTGCCGGCCTTGACCCTGGGAATTTTCTACGCCGCCGGTCTGGCCCGGTTGACCCGCGGGGGCATGCTCGAAGTACTGAACCAGGACTACATTCGCACGGCCCGGGCCAAGGGCCTGAGCAACTTTGTGGTAACCGTCAAACACGCCCTGCGCGCGGGATTACTGCCCGTCATTTCATACTTCGGCCCCGTGGTAGCGGGCGTGCTTTCCGGCTCCTTTATCATCGAAATGATATTCCAGATCCCAGGCCTCGGGCGACACTTCATCAACGCGGCCAATAATCGCGATTACACCCTGGTCCTGGGAACAGTTCTCTTCTACGCAACTCTGATCATTCTGCTCAATCTCATCGTGGATATCATCCAGGTCCTGATGAATCCCAAACTGAAATTCGAAGATTGAGCGCCCCCTCCACCAACCGGAAAGATGCCGTCTTCCAAAGGGAGAGTTTTTCGCTTTGGGAAGACGCTTGGCAGAGGCTGACTCAAAACAAGTTGGCCCTGGGCGGCTTGGTATTTTTTGTCATCCTGGCCGCCCTCTGCTTTTCATCCCCCGTCATAGCCTGGTTGACGGGTCTAAGTTACCAGGAGCAGGACCTGGCGCTGGGCGCCTCCCCCCCTTCCCTTGCCCACTGGTTTGGCACCGACGACCTCGGACGCGACCAATTGATCCGTTGCCTCTATGGTGGCATGGTGTCGATCGGGGTGGGCTTCGCCGCCACCTGCGTCTCCATCGTGATAGGGGTGGCCTACGGATCGATTGCCGGCTACGCGGGGAGAAAGACGGACGCGGCCATGATGCGGATCGTCGATATTCTCTATTCGCTTCCCTTTATCATCTTCGTCATCCTGCTGACCGTCTACTTTGGCCGAAACATCTTCTTGCTGTTTGTGGCCATCGGTTGCGTGGAATGGCTGACGCTTTCCCGAATCGTCAGGGGCCAGGTGCTGCACCTGAAAGTTCAACAGTTCGTAGAGGTGGCCAGGACCCTGGGATCGAAAGAAAAAGACATCATAATAAAGCATCTCTTTCCCAATGTTCTCGGACCGGTCATCATCTACTCCACCCTGACCGTTCCAGGCGTCATGCTGCTCGAGTCGGCCCTCAGTTTCCTCGGTTTGGGGGTCCAACCCCCCATGAGCAGTTGGGGATCCCTGATCAAGGAAGGAGCCGAAAAAATGGAGGTTTACCCCTGGTTGCTCATACTTCCGGCCCTTTTGTTTTCCACCACCCTCTTTTCCCTGAACTTTCTCGGGGACGGCCTCCGCGACGCCCTCGATCCCAAGGACAGCCCCAAATGAGGGTCGGCGTCGGGGTAGAAGGGGTCAAGACGTAAAAAGTTATGCTTTCTGCAAGAAAAGGGTCAGGTCTGAATGGCGCTTAGTTAAGCGCGTTTGTAGAGGAATATAGTATGGACGCCAGTCGGGGTCATGCCGTAGAAAAGTGATGCCTTCCGAAAGAAAAGGGTCAGGTCTTAAAAACTGTATTCCGTTGTACTCCATACACTTTTACAAGACGACTGACCCTGTAAGGCATCACTTTTCTTGCAGCTTTTCTACGGCATGACCCCGTCGCCGGCCTTGATTCGATATTTCATGGTAAATCTGCAAAACTAAGCCATTGGGGTTTGATCCTTTTCTCATTTATTCAGCGCTCAGGGTCACTTCCCTATCCGAATATTCAATCCTGAAGCGGGTTCCGTCTCCGGCTACGATCCTGTTATCGGCATGGTTGAAAGCGCCAGTAACGGCGTGAGCGGTGACGATAGTAAACCTGCTTCCAGGGGCCGGTCGGAAATGGTGGCCCAAGTCGACTTCCAGAGCGCCGGCCAACCTGGCTTCACCCTCGACCACGAGTTGGCCATTTCCTTTTTCGTTCAATTCCACCCGCAGGGTAGAAGGATCCACCTGGCGATAATCTGCTTGCACTTGGAGTTTTCCCGGGCCGGTCTTCCCGGGCGCCGCAACCACTCCGGCATTGTAAACCTTGGCCTGGACGATCCCGCTACCGATAAGGGCGCCCCCGGGCGCAATATCGACCCAGCGCAGGGAAGACACCTTTCCACGGTCGAGGGCGAGGACGGAATTGTCGGAGAGGCGAATTTCGTTGCGCCCGGTCAGGTTTATCCCCCGGCCGAGATGCAGGGTCTGGGTATGGGTTTTGCCTCGGATCTCCAAACCGAGGAATTCCAGATCGGAGTTGGCCCTGGCCTGCGCCGGGGAAGAACCTGTGTTCTCCATCAAGGCCGTCCAGGAAACTTGGGGGACGCCGTCGTCTTTCAGGTAAGTGATTCCGTCATTGGCGTATATGTAATCGGACCAGTTCGACGCATCGGAAGCCATGGCTCCCACCCGGCCCACCCAATGGTGGTAGGTATTGGCAAATCCCTTCGGTTCGGCCACGCGCTCCCCCAGCAAGAGGGATTCCAGTTCGTCAACCAGGCCAGGCCTGGTCGATGCCAAGTCATTTGATTCGCTGGGATCCTCTTCCAGATGGTACAATTCGAGTCCGGTTTTTGCGCGAATGAGTTTCCATTCCCCACGAATGATGGACTGCCCATTTCCGGCCTCGTGAATGAGAAACTGGCGCAGCCGCTGATGGCCCGAACCGAGCAAGGCGGGGGCCAGCGAAACACCGTCGATTCCCAAAGGAGCCGGAACACCGGCAAGTTCGGCGAAGGTCGGAAGCAGGTCGGTGACATCAATCACCAGATCGGTGCTGGTCCCGGGTTTCAAAACGCTGTGGGCAGCGAAATTCGCCGGCAGGCGCATGAGGGTTGGTATCCGTATGCCTCCCTCCTGAATCTTTCCCTTTTCACCCTTCAGGCCTCCGTTGGCGGCGAATTCTTCGCGGGCCGGGTCCTGAGGACCGCCATTGTCCGACTGAAAAATGACGAGGGTATGGTCGGCCACCGAATCGGCCGGGTCGCCATCGCCATTGGGATCCTCCAAAGCGGCGAGAATATTGCCCAAATGGCCGTCCATGCGCGTGATCATGGCGGCCCAATGCCTGGCCTGATCGGAAAGAGAATCCCAGAAGGGCAAGGCGCGGTAGTCCCGGTCCCATCCGGGCAGTTGGGCAATTTCGGCAAAGGGAGCGTGAGGAACCTGGACGGCAAGCAATCCGAAAAACGGTTGGGCCGTGGCCAGGTAGTTCAGGGCTTGTTGGCGAACGAATTCCAGGGCGGAGAAAGCATAAACGTCATCGCAGTAAGCGGTGTCGGGATAACGGGGGTGGTTTTGCCAGGCAGGTTCTTCCGGATAGGCGTCTTGCCCCCTCCACCGGGCCATCGAATTGGGAACGAGTTCCATCCCGCCTTTGAAACCAGGAGCGGCCGGGGCACGCCAGAGAGTGGGCTGAAAAAAGGTATGAGCGCGGACATGATGCAACTCCGCCACCACATATTGGTACCCGTGCGAGGTGGGCAGGGTTTGGACGTTTACGATTTCGGGATCGGTTTGACTCCTTGAGCCACCGAAGCCCCACTTGCCCCAGTAGCCCGTAACGTAACCGGCCGCCGAGAGCACGTCGCCTATGAGAAGATCGTCCGAACGCATGGCCTTTTTGGCATTATCCGGATCGTTTCGATCGGCAAAAGTATGGCCTTGATGAAATCCGGATTGTTGGGAGGAGCGAGCCGGCGAACAAACCGTGCAGCCGTAGGAACGCCTGAAATTCACGCCCTCCGCGGCCAATCGATCGAGGTGGGGAGTAATGAGGTGAGGCAGCCCCGCCGCTTTGCGCTCGGCCTGGCCATTGGGCCCTAAGGCCCCCCAACCCATGTCGTCCACGTAAACGTAGAGAATGTTGGGCCTGGCTTCCCTGGGGGTTGCCCCAGGGGCGCTGGAGGCCAAGGCAAGAAAAAGGAGCGGAAATGCGATTCGGGGCATGGGGGAAATAGTTGAGTAGTGCGGAGAAAGGGGTCAAGCCTTGGGAGAGTGGAGAGTGGAGAGTGGATCACTCTGCACTCGTCACTTGAAATGTGGAGTGGGGAGTTTAAACAATGGAATTGCGCTTTATGAAATCTTTAAGCTCCTATCGGGAATTGATTGTTTGGCAGAAATCAATGGACTTGACCGTGAAAATCTATGCGCTTACTCAGGGATTTCCTGCTGAGGAGAGATATGGGATTACCTCGCAGATGCGGCGGGCATCGTCGTCCATTCCGGCAAATATCGCAGAAGGACAAGCGCGTCGATCGAAGGGGGAGTTTCTTCAGTCGCTTGGCATCGCGCGGGGCTCTCTGGCAGAACTGGAAACCTTTCTGGGATTATCAAAACGGTTGAACATGATAACCTCGGAGGATTCCGAGCGCTTGTTGAGCAACTGCGTCGAGATCAACAAGATGCTCAAATCACTCTGCACTCGCCACTTGTCACTTGATGTGGAGAGAAAGGGGTCAAGCCTTGCATTTATGCATGGCTGCAAAAATGCAAGGCATGACCCCGATGGGCGTGCCAGGAAATTTCCGGGACATCACACCAAACCCAAGAGAGTGTTTTTTCCTTTTGAAAAGATGCGAACTCCAGCTTTTCATCTCTTCATGAAAAAAGGATTCCTCTTACTTTCCATTCTTCTGCTTCCCGCCATCCAGGCCGCTTGCCAACCGGCCGGGGATACGGCCAAATCGACCGGCATTCCCGACCAGAGGTCCTTGCAGCCCGTTCAGGTGGAATCTGGGGACGGTTTCGAACGGGCCTATTTCGCCAGCGGATGCTTCTGGTGTGTGGAGGCCATTTTCGAGAGTGTGGGCGGGGTGAAGGAAGCCATTTCAGGATACAGTGGCGGCCATACCGAAAATCCCACCTACGAATCGAGCAACACCGGCAAAACGGGTCAGGCCGAGGCGGTCGAGGTCATTTACGACTCTGAAGTTGTCAGTTTCAGCCAACTGGTGGATGTGTATTTTGGTTCGCAAAACGTCACCCAGGTCAACGGTCAGGGTCCGGACCGCGGATCGCAATACCGCTCCATCCTTTTTTATCAAAACGAAGAGGAGAAGAAGATCATTCAGGAAAAGATAGCCGCCCTGAACGAGAAACTGTGGTTGAGAAAGGTAGCGGCCGAGGTATACCCGTTCCGTAAATTCTGGGTGGCCGAAGACTATCACCAGGATTACGAAAGGAAGAATCCCAACCATCCCTACATCCGAGCCGTTTCCATTCCGCGTTTGAAACGGTTCCAAGCCAAATTTCCCCAACTGTTGAAGGAAAACAAGGAAGAACACTAGGGAGGCGCCCAAGGGCGCGCCAAGGCGCGCCAATTAGGAATTAGGAATTAGGAATTAGGAATGGGAGAGGCGCCAAAGGCCTACGGCGTGACATGCAGAGGTAAATCGTGATCTTGATCATGATCGAAATTGAAACATGGATGAACAGGATGGAAAGGATTTAACACTGGGATACTTCGGTATGGAGAGAACTAGGAATGGGCTCTCGCAAAGCTCGCGAAGGGCGCCAAGAAAGAGGGGGAGCTAACAGAGAGCGGGTTTTCCAACCCGTTTTTTCAGGGTAATGGGGGACAGGAATGTCCCCCCTCCTTTTTTTATCCGTGCTCATCCGTGAAATCCGTGGTCCATTTCTCAGGGATTTTCGATCACGATCAAGATAAACCCCTGTGCCTTTTCATTCCTCATTCTCCCTCTCTCCCCCTCTTTGCGTTCTTGGCGTGCTTCGCGAGAGTCAATTCCTAATTCCTAATTCGCGCCTTTGGCGCATCCCTCTATGGTGATTTATAAAAAGGACGCCACACTAGAGCCCGGAAATAGTCGGCATCCTGGGTATGGCATTGAGCAACTTTCGCGTATAGGGATCCTGTGGATTTGCGTAAATCTCCTCCGCCGTCGCTTTCTCAACCAGCTTTCCCCGGTTCATGACCAGCACGAAATCGCTGATGTGTTCTATCACGGCCAAGTCGTGCGCGATAAACAGGTAGGTGAGACAATACTCGCGCTGCACGTCCTGCAGGAGGTTAATGATTTGAGCTTGAACGGACACGTCCAGGGCGCTGACCGCTTCATCACAAATTATAAACTCGGGCTCCACGGAAAGGGCCCGGGCTATACCGATCCGCTGACGTTGGCCGCCACTGAACTGATGGGGATACCGATTCATGTGATCGGGTGACAGCCCGACCTCAGTCAGCAGTTGGGCACTTTTGTCCCCCCGCTCCCTCTTGGACAGCTTCGGGAAATGAATTTCCAGCGGTTCGCCGATAATACCGGCCACCGTCATCCGGGGATTGAGTGAATTGAACGGATCCTGAAATATCATTTGGATCCTTTTCCGGTAGGGGAAGAAGGCGTGGTCGTCCAGCGACGATATGTTTTCATTGCGATAGTAGACCCCTCCCTCGGTCGGGTCGACCAAGCGAACAATCGTTTTGCCTATGGTGCTTTTTCCACTTCCACTTTCGCCGACCAACCCGACCGTGGTCCCGGCTTCAATCTCGAATGATACCCCATCGACGGCGCGCACATAGTCCGATACCCGTCGAAAAATACCCTGCTCGACAGGGAAATACACCTTGAGATTCCTGACTTCGAGGAGAGCGTTCACAAGGCGGAATAATCAATAGTGAGCAAACGCTCCTGCTTTGCCCCAAGTTTCGGAATACAGGCAATCAAGGCCTTGGTGTAGGGATGTTGCGGATTGGACAATACCTCCTCGGTCGAACCCGATTCCACGATATCTCCCCGATACATCACGATAAGCTGGTCGGCAAATCCATCCACGATGCCGAAGTTGTGGGTGATGAGAATGATGGACATTTCGAGCTGCTCCTTGAGGCGTTGCATCAGATCCAAAATTTGAGCTTGGATGGTCACGTCGAGCGCGGTAGTCGGCTCATCTGCCACCAATATCCTGGGATGGCAACTCAAAGCCATGGCGATCATGGCGCGTTGCTGCATGCCTCCGCTCATTTGGTGGGGATAATCCCGGAAACGCGTTTCGGGCATGTGAATACCCACCAGGTCCAGGGCTTCGATCACTTCCGCCCTGACGTCCGACACCTCCGGCCGGTGAAGTTTAATGGCTTCGGCAATCTGGTGACCCACTGTGAAAAACGGGTTCAGGGATGCGGATGGTTCCTGAAATATATAGGCGATCTGCTTCCCTCGCACCCGCCTCAATTCCTTTTCGGAAACAGTCATCAGATCCCGGCCCCGAAAATAGATCTCCCCCGATAGTGAACAGGCCGGTGGTGGCGGAAGCAATCGAGACAAGGCCAACGCCGTTACGCTTTTGCCACTGCCGCTCTCACCCACAATGGCCAGGGTCTCCCCTCTCCTGAGGGAAAAATTGGTGCCCTTTACGGCAGGGTTTACGGTATCCCGCGAGCGAAAGGTTATGCGCAGGTCCTTGACCTCGAGCAGAGGGTTTTCAGGCATGGCAAAGCATTAGGGGATCAGGACGGGATAGAAAAGAAAAAGAAGGGCCAATACCTAATCCTTCCCCTCCACCCCAATCTTGCTCGTCAAGGTCTCGATAAATTTTTTCATTGCCGGGGTCAACACCCTGCCCTTGCGATGAATGATGGCAAGGGGTCGCGTGTAGGCGCCACCATTCAATCCAACCTGGACAATAGTGCCCTGCCTGATTTCCTGCTGCACGGTGGCCTGGGGCACAATGGCTATCCCGGCATTGATCTCGACGGCGCGTTTCACCGTTTCGATATTGTCGAACTCCATGATCGGTTCGGGATTCAGGTTTTGGTCGCGGAGGATCTGGTCGGTAGCCCTTCGGGTCGGTATGTCTGATTCGAAGCCAATCAGTTTGTCATCCTTCAAGTCGGGTATGGAGACGCGGGCATATTGGGCCAGTCGGTGCTTGGGATGACAGATCAATACCAGATCATCCTCGCAGAAGGGAATCACTTCCAGTTGCCGCAATCGGTTGGGAAATGCGACCAAGCCCAAATCCACCGCATTGTGCAAAATGTCATCATAAACCAGATTGGACCTCCGATACTCAACCCTCACATTGACGGATGGATACTTCTTCAAAAAGCGCTTTATATAGGGAGGCAGTTCGTGCAAACCGATGGAATAAATGGTGGCAATGTGAATATTCCCACTGATGACCTTCCTCATTTCCTGCAACTCGCAGTTCAACTTTTCATAGCGGTGCAGGATCTCCTTGGCAGAATCGTACAGTTTTTTGCCCTCCCGGGTCAGGCGAAATTTCTTTTGGCTTCGATCGATAATCAAAACCTTGAAGTGTCTTTCCATCGTCTTGAGCTGTTGACTGACGGCCGATTGGGTAATCGAATTCATCCGGGCAGCCTTGGAGAAACTCCGGGTCTCCACCAAGTTGGAGAATACCCTGAAATTTGTTATATTCACAATCCATAATATAATTAAATCTAATCCGATTTCCAACAAATATTTAGAAATTCTTATGGCTTTCAACCATCCATCATTCCGCCAAAACCTCGCCCTTCTGAGGGACCGCATCGGGTCGGCTTGTGAAAAATGCGGTCGAAGTCCCGATTCCATCAACCTCATGGCGGTAACGAAGGGGTTTCCCCTGGAGGTTGCGGCAACCGCGTTTGGAGCCGGTTTGACTACCTTGGGGGAAAACCGCGTCCAGGAAGGGGTGGCAAAAATTGAGGAGGCGAATTTTCCGGCCAACTGGGAACTGATTGGTCACTTGCAATCCAACAAGGCACAACTAGCGGTAAAGCGCTTCCATCGCATCCAAAGCGTGGATTCGGTAAAGTTGGCCAAACGACTCAACCGCATGGCCGCCGCCAACCGAAAAAAGCTCCCCATTCTCCTGCAGGTCAACACGGGAGAGGACCCGGGAAAATTCGGGTTCCGAACCGAAGAAACGGAAGCGGTTCTCCATCAGTTGCTCGGGCAGGATGGCTTGGCCATCCAAGGCTTGATGACCATTGCCCCGGCACCACCTGAATTGGAGACGGCCCGGCAATCTTTTGAGACATTGCGGAGACTGCGGGACCGATTGGAGGAACGGCTGGCCCTTCAATTACCTGAATTGTCCATGGGTATGACCTTCGACCTCGAGCCGGCTATTGCGGCCGGGAGCACCTGCCTGCGGGTGGGCACCGGCCTGTTCGGTCCCCGCCCCAAGTGAAAATTTTGGATTTGTCGTTGCTGTAGGCAGATAAAACCGCAACCATGCTTGCGTGCCATTTGACCTTTCCAAAGCCAAAAGGCTAAAAGCCATTGAAGAACTGCTGGACGATCCGACCCCTTCCGTTCGCAAAGCTATTCTGGTCGAGCTGGGCAATTTGGGAGAGGAAGGCAGGCGGTTTATTCTGAATTGTTGCAGGTCCGGGAATCTGATGGTGCGGCGTCACGCTCACGAAGTGTTGGCCGTCCTGGATAAGGATTCGCCGGTCAATATGTTCCACCAGTTTATCCATTCTCTCAATTATGAATTGGAGTCGGGGTATATTTTACTGAGCCGCATCGATAACGGCAATCTGGATGTATCGGAGTACATCCAAAAGCTCGACCAAATGGCGACCCGTTGCCAATCGCTCATTTACTCTCCCATGAGCCCGCGGGAAAAATGTCGCGTCCTCAACCGCGTCATATTCCATGAATACGGATTCACCGGCAATCGGGCCGATTTCAACAATCCGAACAATACTTTTTTGCATTCCCTCTTCAAAACGCGCAAAGGTCTGCCCATCAGCCTGTCCATTTTGTACCTTCTGGTGGCAAGGAGGCTGGAAATGCCCCTGGAGCCGGTGGGCATACCGGGCCGGTTCATGGTTGGTTGCTTCGTGGAGGATAAACCCTTTTTCATCGATGTTTTCGACAACGGAATCTTCAGAAGTCTTGAGGACGTGGTTTACTTCATTGAGAGAAACAATATGAGTGTTACCCTGGGTCCGTTGGGACCTTGCCCTGTTGGAGAGGTGCTCTGTCGTTGTTGCCGCAACCTGTCCAAACAATTCGCCTTGTTAAACGAACGCGCCAAAGCGGAGCTATACGGGTCGTTTGCCCACGCGTTTGAAGCCCACTTTGAAAAGGAATCTACCTGAGAGGGACATTCTGCGGCTGGGGGATCTGGCAAATTGGCGGTTCGAAGGTACGGCTCTGGCCGTTTTGGGACACCCCGTCAAGCACTCCGTCAGTCCTGAAATGCACAACGCCGCCTTACAGGAGTTGGCGGATCGGAATCCGGACTTCAAAGATTGGCATTATTTCAAATTCGATATCGAACCCGAGCGCCTGCGGGAAGCGTTAGCCCTCTTTTATAAGAACAACTTCAAGGGCTTAAACCTCACCGTACCCCATAAAATCCTCGCTGCGAAATGGATGGAAGCAGCCGAACCCGAGGTTCGCCTGAGCGGAGCCTGCAACACCTTGCTTTGGACCGAAAACGGATATCGGGGTTATAACACCGACCTCTACGGCATGACCCGGGCCATAGAGGAAAGCTTTGCCCTGAAACTGCGGGGAAGGCAGGCGCTGCTGATCGGGGCGGGGGGAGCGGCCCGGGCCGCAGCCGTGGCATGCCTGACCCACAAAGTCGGCGCCCTCCATCTGACAAACCGCACCAGGGAAAAACTGGATCCGCTGGTGGAGAAACTGGCTGGGATCAGGGCCGATATTCCCATAAAAATTCACCCGCTGACCGGACCGTTCGCCATTTCTTCACCCAACTTGATCGTGATCAACGCAACCTCCCTGGGCCTGAAGGAAAGTGATCCGGCCCCGGCGGAATTAAATGGCCTTCATCCCGCCACCAAAGTTTTGGATATGATTTACAATCCCTCCCAAACCGCACTGCTCAAAGAGGCGGAGTCCTTGGGCATGAGGACCGCCAATGGATTGCCCATGCTCGTATTTCAGGGCGAGCGGTCCTTTAAAATCTGGACGCGAAATTCCCCCTCCGTCGATATCATGTTTCGAGCCGCCGTTGATGGGTTAACCGAATAGTTGCCATGGAAACCCTTATCGAGGAGGTCGAGGCAGCTCTGCCCTGGTTCTTTCCGATTCTGGCATTCTGCATCGGCGCCTGCATGGGCAGCTTTATCAACGTGTGCATCTACCGCATTCCCGCGGGCCAATCAATATTTCGTCCTCCCTCGCGCTGTAGAGCCTGCGGTCAACCCATCCCACCGTATTTGAACCTTCCCGTCTTGGCCTGGATTATCTTACGGGGCAAAGCCAGGTGCTGCGGCGCGCCCATCAGCATCCGCTACCCGTTCGTCGAATTTCTCACCGCGGCTCTTTTCCTGGCCTCCTGGTTGAGGTTGCCGCCCCTGTTGGCCCTGATCGGTTGGCTCTGGATCTTTATTGCCCTCTGCCTCGCCTTTATCGATTTGGACCACATGGTCATTCCCGATCGTTTTTCCATCGGAGGCCTCTTGGCTGGAGTGGTGCTTTCAGTCATCTTTCCCGTCCTGCACGGCATCGAATCCCCATACGCATTACTGGGAAGCATACAAGGGTTCTTCAACGCCCTGACCGGGGCGCTGATCGGATCCGCCATCATTCTATGGATCATGATTCTGGGAGAACTAGTGCTGAGAAAGGAAGCCTTGGGGTTTGGCGATGTCAAACTGATGGGGGCAATCGGAGCTTTCTGCGGTTGGCAAGGATCCGTCTTTTCCCTTTTTGCGGGCGCCATTCTCGGAACCGTTGTCCTGGGCCTTCTCCAAATCACTTATGCTGTCATTCCCTTAAAGCGCCCGGGCGGCGCTCCCGAAAGATTCCTCGGGAAAAAGATACCATTCGGGCCCTTCCTGGCCGGGGCCAGCCTGCTCTACTACCTTTTCCTGGGTCCCGTGGTGGATGAGTACTTTACCTCATTGGCCTGGGTGGCAAAGGGTTGAGGAGACCCGCCAAGGGAGAGTGGAGAGTGGGGAGTGGAGAGTGGAGAGTTCAAACAATGGATCACTCTGCACTCGCCACTAACCACTAATCACTAACCCTTAGGCGGACGGCAATCGTTTCCCCATCCGCGTCCACCTGTAGGCCGACATCGGCTCCCACCGACCGGCTGATCAAAGCCAAGGCAAGGTAATGATCCCGAAAGTTAATTCCGGTCTTCACCAAACCAACCTTTTTGGGCCCTGAGCGGACGGTTGCCCCGTAGGGGAGTTCCCGACCCGCCTTCACCCGCACCAAGTGACGCTTCACTTGCCCCATCGAGTGTAACCGTGACATCACTTCCTGACCCAGATAACAGCCCTTGGAAAAACTGACGGCGCCATCTTCCAACCTTCCCTCCTGAGGCAATTCCCCGGATCCAATATCCTTTGGAATAGCCGGTATTCGATGGAGAATCCGGACGGCTTCGAGGTCTTCCTCCTCGAGTTGATAACCTTTGAACTTTCCCTGCCCGAGTTGGCCGAGAAGTCCCTGGATAGCGGCCTGTTTCCCGACCACGTCAAATCCTTCACCACAATGGCGGCGGCCGGGAAAAATAAATATATCCCCATCCACATCCCTTATCTTTCTACCTGAGTCCCCTTCTCCTGCAAAGGCCTCAAACCAATCCGCATCTCCATCAAATAAAAAGCTGATGGCCGCAACCAGTTCCGTTTCCTGCCCCAACTCCACGTCATCCGCCACAATAAAAGCGCCCAGCTTGTCCCCGATGACTTGCGCCGGCGTGGCATAACTCATGAGACGAAATTCCTCCTCCCCCACTCGTAGAATAAAACTATCGCCTTGAACCTTCCCCTTGTGGTTCAACCACAAACCGTAGACAACCTGGCCGATCTCCATGCCATTCAAATCGTTACTGAATTGGCTTTGCAGAAAGGAGTGGGCATCTTCTCCGGTAACCCGAATCCAAGCGGCGGGCCGGTAGGGATGGTATCCATTCAATCTGAGCAACTCCTGCATGAGCTTTTAGCAAAAAACTGTTTTGCCACCTGGCAAGCGCAAGTGGGGAAAATTGAGCAATTTTTGGCTCGAACTCCACCCCGTTGGCGTATGTAACCATCATTTTCCCTTTAAGCGGTTCCACCCCATGCAAAAGCCCACCCAAGTCAGCGACATCAACGTGGTTAGCACCATCACGCTTCCAACCCCAACCGAGCTGCGGAACGAGGTTCGAAAATCCGAATCCCAGGCCCAATTCGTGTGGAATTCCCGCCAGGAGATTCACCGCATCATTTTCGGAGACGACAACCGCCTGCTCGTCGTGGTGGGTCCCTGCTCCATCCACGATGTAAAGGCCGGGGTTGAATACGCGGAAAATTTGAAAGAACTTTCTGAAAAATTGTCCGATCGGCTCTGCATCGTCATGCGGGCTTACTTCGAGAAGCCCCGCACCTCCCTGGGATGGAAAGGCCTCATTATGGATCCCTATCTGGACAAATCCTGCGATATTTCGCATGGATTGCGCCTGGCCCGCGCTTTTCTCAAGGACCTCATCGATCTTGGCCTTCCCACCGCTACCGAAAT
The DNA here is from genome assembly GCA_965218995.1 of Opitutales bacterium. GTDB lineage: Bacteria > Verrucomicrobiota > Verrucomicrobiia > Opitutales > UBA2995 > JAABVD01. The sequence goes on along the minus strand of CBDCML010000001.1, from coordinate 51,707 downwards.
GCTCGATCCCATCACCCCTCAATACATAGCGGACCTCGTCAGTTGGTCGGCCGTCGGGGCGCGGACGACCGAATCCCAGACCCACCGTCAGATGGCATCAGGCCTTTCCATGCCGCTCGGATTTAAAAACAGCACGGATGGCTCCGTTCAGGCCGCTATCAACGCCATCAAGGCGGCCAGCCTTACCCAAACCTTTCTCGGCATAAACCAAGTCGGCAATGCCTCGGCCGTAACCACCAAGGGCAATCCCAACTGCCACCTGGTAATCCGGGGCGGCTCGTCCGGGCCAAACTACCATCCCCATCAAATTGCCCAATTTGACGAACTCCTGCGGGAGAACGGTCTCATTCAGGCCATCATGGTCGATTGTTCCCACGCCAATAGCGGCAAGAACCACGACCGCCAGACCATAGTGCTCGATTCCGTGGTGGAACAGGTGCAGGGCGGCCGAAAATCCATTATCGGGGTGATGCTGGAAAGTAATCTGGGCCCCGGTCGCCAGGAAATACCCCAGGGAAAATCCGATCTGCTATTCGGAGTGTCCGTCACCGATTCCTGCATCGACTGGGATACTACGGAAAAGGCCCTCCATAACCTCCACGCAGGAATTCAATCACGGTTCGACTAGTGTGGCATCCTTAAAATAAATCACCACAGAGAGGCGCGCCAAGACGCGCGAATTAGGAATTAGGAATTAGGAATGTTTCGTTTTGGGGCTTGGTGGTGGAAGTGGGACGTTTTGGACGGGAAAAAATCTCCGAAGGGACTGTGAAGAATAGGAAAACACGTAACTCCATGCTTTTCCATTCTCGGCGAGCTTTGCGAGAACCCCTCCTTCAGGGATTTTCGATCACGACCGTGCGTCGCAAAGTTGCTATGCAGCGGCGTGTCGTTAAGATTACGATCAAGATCACGATTATGATAAACCCCTGCATGTCACGCCGTAGGCCTTGCCGTAGGCGGGGGCCTCTCCCATTCAGACACTCCACCACTCCATCATTCCATCATTCCACCACTCCCTTTTCCCCAATTCCTAATTTGCGCCAACGGCGCCTCACCCTCCGTGGTTAATCCCTCCAGGAATTCAATCCCGGTTTGACTAGCCCACATGTCCCCCCTTGAAATCGGACTTTCCTATCATTAACCTCAAGCAGCAGTAATCTTTCCATATCATGAAAGAGACCATCCGCGTGGCCGTCACAGGAGCAGCCGGACAAATCGGCTACTCCCTTCTCTTCCGCATCGCATCGGGTTCCATGTTCGGCCCCGACCAACCCGTCGCCCTCAACCTGATTGAAATTCCCCCCGCCGAAAGCGCCCTCAAAGGGGTCATCATGGAACTGAACGATTGTGCTTTCCCCCTGTTGACCGATATTCAACCCTCCTTGGATCCCTCAGAAGGTTTCAAAGGGGCCAATTGGTGCCTGTTGGTGGGCAGTGTGCCGCGCAAGGCGGGTATGGAAAGGAGCGATCTCCTCGGCATCAATGGCAAAATATTTACGGGGCAGGGCCGAGCCATCCAGAACCACGCCGCCCCCGATGTGCGCGTCCTGGTGGTCGGAAATCCCTGCAACACCAATTGCCTCATCGCTATGAACAACGCCAGGGACGTGCCGGCAAATCGCTGGTTCGCCATGACCCGCCTGGACGAGAACAGGGCCAAAACACAACTGGCCCATAAAGCAGGAGTGGAAGTTGCCGCTGTAACCAATATGACCATCTGGGGCAACCACTCCTCCACCCAGTACCCCGATTTCCATAACGCCAAAATCAAGGGCCGAAATGCCGATGCCGTCATTGGGGACGAAGCTTGGTTGAAAAACACTTTTATCCCCACTGTCCAACAACGGGGAGCCGCCATCATAAAGGCCCGGGGAGCCTCCTCCGCCGCATCCGCCGCCAATGCCGTGGTCGACACGGTCCGCTCGCTCAACCATCCGACTCCGCAAGGGGACTGGAACAGCGTCAGCGTATGTTCCGACGGCAGCTATGGTGTGGACAAAGGTCTGATTGCATCCTTCCCCATTCGCAGCGACGGATCAAATTGGGAAATTGTTCAGGGCGTGCCCCTCAACCCCTTCGGCAGGGAAAAGCTGCAAGCTACTACCGATGAACTGCGGGAAGAAGGCGAAGCGGTGAGGGACATGCTTTAAACCGCATTTCTCACAAAATTCGTAGCGAGCGAACGGAGATCGAGTGCGGGTTTCGAGCAGATTCGCGGGTAAAGCTGTGCCTGTCCGGCCGTAGCCTTGGGCGAAGCCGGATACTCCGGAGCGCAGTAGAAGATTTGTGAGATATGCGGGTTCAGCCCTCAGCTTCCCCCGCCCTGGCCACCTCCGCGATTCTGACCGCCTCCGCGGTTTTGGTTACCCTGCGGGCGTTTTTGCCTCATTGCGGCCTTGTAACTGCTAAATTGCTCCTCATCGAGGATTTCCTTTACCTTCCTGTCGGTGGCACGATACATATTCCACAAAGCCTGCCCCAACTTTCTGCGCTCTTGCTGATTCTTTTCCCTTTGCGCCTGTTGAATCTTTATCCGGCCGAGATGATTTTGCACCTCATAATTGATCATCAGCTTGAGGAAGGCTTCCTGCTGGTCTTCTCGAATCGCCACTTTTTCGGCCATTTCGGACACATTCTTCTGGATTAATTCATTGAGGCGTTGGCGACTTTGCTCCAGGGTTAGCTGCTGATTATTGCCGGGACCGCCGCCTCTCCTGGCCCGCTCATTACCGCCTTGTCGGCCCCTCGGTTGCTGTCCTTCCTCCTCCTGAGAAGACTGGTTTTCCTGAGCTGTCAGGATCATGGAAGCGGGGGAAAGGCCAATTATCATGGCCAAAGCCAGGGGGAAGGTTTTGCAAATTTTCATGACGACTAGGTTTGGAGTAGAAAATGAAATAAACATATTCCCGCGCTTTCCGCAAATCTAAAAATGCGATCGTTCCCTTTCTCCGCAAACAAGGGAGGCTCAACCACAGATTTCATGCCAAAAGAAATCAACCACGGATTAGGAATGGAATCTCGTTAAGGGCGCGGAGGTTGATCATAATCGTGATCGTGATCTTGATCGAAAATCCCTGAGGAATGAGACCACGGATTTCACGGATCCCGCTTCGCCCAAACCGTGCTTCGCAACGCTACGCAGGTCAAGAGGCTACGGCAGGACAGGGAGGGGAGAGAAAAGATCCTTGGGTAGGCTCTAGAGTATTGGTTATCCGTTGTAGGAGCGGCTTTACGCCGCGATCCCAAGAAACAGCCTCGGAGCAATCGCGGCGTAAAGCCGCTCCTACAACGGAAGGCAGACAAAAATGTCTGCGCCACCCCCTTTGCGTCTCTTGTGCTTTTTGTGCCCTTTTGTGGCTATTTCCCTTTCCGTGTAACCTGTCCTGCCGTAGCCCTTGGGCGAAGCGGGATGTGCCCTCTGTGTCCTTTGTGGTTAATTCCTAATTCCCAATTCATCCATTGGGCCGGTTTCACTATTGACTTAGCTAAACTTAGCTAAATACTGGAGGTATGATTATTGTCAACACCCACGAAGCCAAATCGAAGCTTTCCTATTTGCTCGCCGCGGTTGAGAAGGGAGAATGGGTCCGGATTTGCCGCAATGGGAGGTCCGTGGCGGATCTGGTCCCGGCCCGGCAGCACCCAGGTGATCCCCTGCAGAAAAACCCAGAGTTGAGTGGGATCGTCCTCAATTATGATCCGGTTGAACCGCTCCAAGATGATGAGTGGCCGGAATCTGTCAGGTAGGGTTTTTTCTCATGATCCTTCTCGACACCTGCACTCTGCTTTGGCTGGTTGGGGATGAGGATCGAATTTCCCCCAGAGCGGCGGGTGTTATTGGGGAGAATGCGGACCGGCTCTACTTTTCGGCCATATCCGGATTTGAGATTGGGGTGAAGTATACCTCGGGAAAGCTGCAGTTGCCCTTGGCTCCGTTTGATTGGCTGGAGCGCGCCATGGAGCATCATGGAATCACGGAGATACCGGTTACGATGGAACTGGCCTTAAAGGCCTGCCTCCTTCCGCCGATTCACCGCGACCCGTGTGATCGCATCATAATCGCCACGGCACAGGTGATGAGGTGTAGCATTGCCACTCCCGACCCACTTATAAGATCGTATCCGGGTCTGAGGTGCCAGTGGTGAGGGGGACGGCATACTTTCGTGTGACCGGACCCCATCCTCTTCCCATTAACCCGCATTTCTCACAATATTCGTAGCGACAGAAGCCCCGTCGGGGTCATTCCTTGCAATCTTGACGAAGCTTGCGGAGTCAACCGATTCAAGGTTTGACCCCTTTCCCAGGCCCTATGGGGTTTAATTATCCTTCCTGCTCCCCCCGTCCCGAAGGGTGAGAAGCCAGGAGGTGAGGTCGGCAAGCTGTTCATTGCCAAAGACGGCGTAGGCCGCCGGCATAACCGATTGGTCGAGCTTCTGTCGTTTCGTAATATGCCCCGTCTCCACCGAAAAAACCCTGCCTTCCGCATCGACTAATTTTATCAGGGCGTCGCTTTCCTGGATCACCGCTCCAAGGTTCCTCCTGCCATCCGCTGTCTCCAGAATATGCAATGCGTAACCCTCCGTAATGGAAGCGCTTGGTGCGAGGATGGCCCGTATGGCATCTTCAGCGCTCAAACGAAGACCTACACCGGATAGGTCGGGGGCAAATTCCCCGCCTTGCCCGGCCACGGAATGGCAGATAGCGCAACCAAATCCTCTTTCGGAGTTGAAGAATAAATCGCGCCCCCGTTCCGGATTGGCGCTGGCAAGCGCCGCAAGTACTCCAGCCGAGGTAGCCGGTGGAGGTAGAGGCGCCTCAATAGTAAATTTCAAATTTTGTATCAGATTTACAAGTAGGGTATAAAGTCGCGGGTTGGGTTGCGAACATAGTCGGCGGATGGCCTCTTCGATGGACCCGAGATCGGCAAACAGCTCCGGTTCAATCCGGGAAAGAAAAATCAGGACGTTGGTTCGAATCAGCCTCTCCGGGTATTGGTTGAGAATACCGGCCAGTAGAGCCTCACTGCGGGGAGGGGGGTTCCATCCGGGAGGAAGGGCAATTTCTGCGAGGACTTCCGCGACAGTGGCTACCCGTTTGTCCGAAGGACCCACCTCGAGAAGTTTGGAGAGAAGCCAAGTGGCGGAATCTCCCGGATCACCACTGGACTGTGCCTTTTTCTCCAACTCAGCCAGTTCAGCGCGCAGTTCTTCTTCATCTGAATCGAGTTTCGGTACAGCCCGGTCCTGCATTTGATGCCAGCCCTCCACTGCGGCTCGACGAAGCGGTTCCGAACCGCCAAAAGCATCCCAAAATAATTCACGGACGTCTATGGACAAGGACAACGCTGGAAGAACCATTGCCCGGTCCTCGTCGCTATCCAAGGATTCGTAGAAGGATTGCACTTTCTTCAGTCCGTCATCGCGGTGGGTGAAGGAGGTGCGGGAAATCATTTTCAGATAGAGCCGGCGTAGAGCAGGGCGATCTGCCGCTGAACGGGCACGTTCAATCAACACCTCCGGGGGAATCGATTGCTCCAACTCCACCCTAGCCGTGGTGTCGGGCATTTTCTCTGGTGGAAGGGGATTCATGACAAAGGTGAGGGCCCAACTTTGCACTTCCTCGTCGGGATCACTTTCCGCCAAGTCCAGGACCTCATCCAAGCTGATAGCGAAGTCTTCCTGCAAACTGAGCAAGGCTGCCAGCCTGACACGCGATCGCGGATCTTTGAGCAAATCCTTGCGTTGGGAAACCGGGAGTAGATCGCGCAAAGTCTGCCAGCCCGCATAAAATACGACGCGGTCGGCCTCATTTCCAAACCGGTCAATTAGCTCCCGGACAAATGCCCCGTCCCGGGCCTGTTGAATTGCCTGGATGGTTTCAAATCGAATGCGCGGGTGGGAATGGTTGATCCCCTCCCCTACCTCCCGAGACAAAGAACCGCCCCCGGGAAGGTATCGAGCCCGATGACCGAGGATGCGTAGGGCCTGCAGACGGAGGTTTAAGGAATATTTCGTCTGCCCGCTGGCGAGGCCTTCAAAAACCGCATCAATTGCGGGGTCTTTGTCCGGCATACGCCCTAGCGTCCAGGCCAGCCAAGTCTCTTGGCCCTTGCTCAACTGACCAGATCGGAGGGCGGCAATCAAAGGCTCCTTCAGGCTGGCTCCGCGCCGCACGAGTTCGTCCTGAGCGTTCACCCGCCAAACGGGAATATTTTCGGGGCCGAGATCGGCCAGAAGCTCGCTCAGCGTCCATTTTGAATGGGGTCGAACGCGTTTCTCGCCGGGCGTCCAATTCCCATCCCGCGCACCATGAGTGATACGGAATATCCAGCTTCCTTCTGCTCTGGTCTCGTAGTGATAGTCGCCACCCCAACCACAGATATAGAGGGATCCGTCCGGAGCGAACTCGAGATCGGTGGGGCGGTATAACAGTTTGTCTCCGCCGCGCTTGGCGAAGGATTCCAGAATCCCACCCTCGGGTTGCATCAGGGCGCCATCCCAGCCCGGCCGGTAGATATGGGTGCCATTCAACCAGTCATTGATGAAAAAAACGTTTTGGTAATCCTGAGGGAAATGGGGGTGAGCGTAATAGATTATGCCTGTGCCGGATCCGGGGAACATGGGACCGCTGACCGGAACGGTGGGGAGATTTCCCTCTCCCGACCAGTGGCTGCTGTAGCGATGTCCCCAGCCAAAATGTGCTCCAAAAAACGGCATTATGAGACGGTCGCCCTGGGTCTGGTCATTGTCGGTGCCCAACCAATTGAAGCCATCGTCCAGGGCAATGTCCCAGGGATTTCTCAATCCCCTTGAGACGATTTCCAGGTTTTCGCCCATGGGATCGCACCGGAGGACTCCGCCTTCCCTTCCCCAATCGTCTCTCCAGTTATGGTAATTTTTTTGATAGGTGTCTTTGGTGAAGACCTGTGGTGGATAAATGTCCGGAGCATCGGGTGGATGCCGCACGTCCCAGAGTTCCCGAAAGGCCCGGGGGGCGGCGTAACCAAATTTCTCCGGCTGATTGTGGCCCTTGGAGTTCCCTTTGGACATGTAGAGTTTTCCATCCGGCGGGAAGTTCAATCCGTGAAGGGCGTGCTCCCGGTTTCCCAGGTCGGTGTAAATGATCACGTATTGGTCGGCCTCATCGTCTCCATCCAAGTCGCGCACGAGGGTCAGCTCGGGGGCATTAGCCACGTATAGGTCGTCGCCTTTCCAGGCCAGCCCTTGGATACTGTTAAACCCTTTGGCGAAGACCTTGGATTCATCCGCAACCCCGTCCCGGTCGGAATCGATGAGTATATGGACGCTGTCCGTGGGTGAATCCTCCTGGTGTTCCGGGTATTGGGGGCCCTGTCCGAGGAACAGCCTGCCGCGCGCATCGAAGCTTATTGAGGTTGGCTTGTAAACCAGGGGTTCTCCCGCAAAAATGGAAATATGGAAGCCGTCCGGCACCCGGGGGAGCCCGGATTGCGGGACGTCGAAGCGAGCATGATCCGGTTCCAAGGCGGATAGTATGTCGAGAAAATCCCCATAGGCCTTTGCCGGGTCGAAGGAAGCGGCGGCGTCCTCCAGGTGAACGAGAACTCCATACCGCAGCCGGAATGGTTCTCCGGCTCTGACCAGCACGTTTTCACGTTGTTTCCCGCGCCCGTTCAGTTCGCTTTGGCCCAGCGGGTTTGCCACCAGAAGACCGGTATCCACCGCATGCCACCAGGGCCTGCGAAAATTGCCCGGGTCGTTCATCACCAACATACCTCCATGCCGGCCGGCTATCGGGCCGCTGTAATCACACCAGTCGGACTGCTTGGTGCGAATTTCCTCCAGGTTGACGCTGCCGTTGCTGTTTAAAATGCGACCGCCTTTATTGGAAGCCTTTGCGATGGGAGTGGCTACCCGCAAGGCCAGACCCATTTCCTCTTGGTCACCAAGCCAGAAGTCACCCGAGTCCCGACGAAGGGCGGTCTCACATAATATCAGTATGCCCTGGGGACGCTGGAGAATGGTGTAACGGCAGATCTGCTCGCAAAAGGTCTCATCGCTTTCATTCGCCAATAGCCGGTTGCGCACGGCGAAGAAGCCGCGGTCTTCGCCACCGATGGGTTCCACTACAAAATCGCCCCCTTTGATTCTGGCCTTCATGCGCCAGTAATCATTCCCGCCCACGTCGCCGAATCCCCACCACAAGCCTGGATGGAAGGTCCGGTGATCATCGAAATCACCCGGCCCCGGCGGATGATTGCGCGTGATCCGGACCTCGCCGCCGGCCGCGTGGACCTCTTTGAAGTAGGGCCGCGTGGTGGCCGGATCGTCCCAGACGTAATAGGCGAAAAGCTGGCCGTCTATGGTGATTTTTAGACGGTTGTCTTCCCTTTGGAAGGAAACTTCCCCGGCAGCCGACTGGATCAGCAGCCACGTAAAAAGCGAAGGGACGAGAAGAAAATAAATGAGAGTGAAACGATGAATCCTGGGGACCTTCAATTTGGCTTGTGGTTTGAAGGATTACGCTATCAACGGAACAACCAAAGGGTCAAAAAGTTTTGGCCGGTTATTGCAACCACTCTTATACCTGTCCGTGCCCGTCTGCCTGGGACGCACAGGCAGGCGCGTCCAGAATCCAGCATCCAGAATCTGGGAATTGACTCTCGCAAAGCTCGCGAAGGACGCAAAGAGGGGAAGAGGAGCGGAGGTTGATCATAATCATAATCGTGACGACACGCCGTTGCATAGCAACTTTGCGAAGCACGGTTTGGGCGAAGCGGGATGTGCCCTCTGTGGTTAATTCCTAATTCGCAACAACTCAGGTCTCCATAGCCTGGATCGTCCGAAAGCATGAGAATGAAATTGGGCTTTGCTTCAAAGATAAAGGCAGAAGGAAAATAGGAAGAAACGAGAAAATTTTCATGGGATGGTGATTGAGAGAACTGTAGGAGGGGGTTTATCCCCCGATCTTCCAAATGGCCTCACCGCAATCGGGGGATAAACCCCCTCCTACAGTTTCGTAATATGTTATCAATATAACATCCATGCGGACGATTGTTCAAGATACCTGAGTAGTTACCCTAATTCTTAATTCGTGAGCATCGCGAACTTCCCCCATCCGTGGTCTTTTTCTCATCCATGTCATTGCGTTCCTGTAGGCGCTCTTTGCGAGAGTCCATGCCTATTCCTGGCCTTTGTCGCACTGATGGTCGTCATGCGACAAATCGTGCGTAATTGCGTGCGTTTGTCGACTTTCCATCGATCACATTGCCGAGTATCCATCACCCCTCGGGACGGCTGGGGGACAGAAGATGACCTTTCCATTTTCAGGTCCGCCATTGGGGGACAGGAATGTCCCCCCTCCGTTATCTCCTCAGATCAGGGTAAATATTGGTATCGAGGCCGATCACTTTTGGCTGGATACTCCTCTTCCAATGGCTGAATCCATTTCTGCCAGACTCAATCTCCGCTTGGCCGGGGGCAGTACCTTTGCCAGGGAAGAAAGATCTTTTTTAACCGGCCTCCCCAGTACCTTTCCATTGGGTGTCACCTCTATATCCAGCCTATCACCAGTCCCGATTTTCAGTTCTTTGCGAACAGATGCCGGCAGGGTGATTTGTCCTTTACTGGTAACCTTGGTAATCATGTCCTTACCTTTTTAAAATCTCCTTACATTGTGGCAAGGATACGGTTTGTCGACCTCCGCAATACGGCTATAACGCGGGCTCGGAATATGCTAATTGAAATAACCCCCGCCCACGGCACGGTCCAGGGCCAAACATCGGTTATAGGCATCCAAAGCTGTCCCGGTCAGTGAGGCGATATCGAGCGGAACCTGCTCATTTTGGTCATTGGCAGGGGCTCCTATGTTGAAAAACTCAAAGGTTGGGGTATCCGTATCGGATTCGGGATCTCCGTTGATGATCAACTTGTAATCCGGATAGTCGTCCACGATGATGGCGCGTCCCGGGCTGTTACCGGAGCGCTCGGCGATTACATACCTGTCGCTATTGTCGACGCCATTGAGAATGGGTAAAATGCTACTGGAGCGGACGTTTCCGGAAGCAAGGTTGGGAACCTTCGACGGATCGATACTTGCTAACTCCAGGATGGTGGAAAACATGTCAACGCAATGTACCAAAGTGTCAGTAGTGCTTCCTCCGGAGACCTTCACAAATGGACCTTTCGCGATCATCGGAACATGGATTCCGCCGTTGTAGAGGTCACCCTTGGCATTGCCATTTCCAAACGGCGCCTGAACCACTTGGCGCGGCGTTCCATTGTCCCCTATCAAGAAAACCTGGGTTCTGTTTGGATTGATGGATTCCAATAGTCGGCCGATCTCAGTATCGAGCGCCTCCAGGGCTTTTCGGTAGAGATGTAGATTGCTTGATTCACCTGCTTGCCTGGTCGAATAGCCGCCTTCCGGAGCGAGCTCGGCGGGAGGTTCATGAAAAGGGGTGTGAGGGGCGTTGAACGCTACCCAAGCGAACCAGGGTCTTCCCGTCGCTTCATTGTTTTCAATAAAAGCACCCGCATGGTTTACCTGATCAGTGGTTGAATATGTAGTGGTGTTGGCAAGGATTCCATTGGAGTTTTTTGGCCAGTTGAAATAATCGGGAACCCCCCCACTATTGATTCCGTAAAACTCCGGCCATCCACCTCGGCTTCCATAGCCTTCGTTTCTGCCTCCGAGGTGCCATTTGCCCACTGAAATCAATGCGTGGGGCGCTCCCATGGTAGCAAATATTTCCGGCAAGGTTATCTCATCCTGTCCATTGGAAAACCGGTTCATGTCTTCGGGGCTTCCAACATTGTTCTGGAAGGGTTGTCTACCCGTAAGGATGGAAGCTCGAGTGGGAGAGCAGGTCGGCTGGGTATAGGCACGGGTAAACCGAAGTCCTTCATCGGCTAACTTTTTCAGGTTGGGCATATCAGCCAAGTGGGCTCCCGGCGTCGTATTGTCCAGGGGACTCGCGTCCAATCCCCAATCATCCACAATCATTAAAAGGATGTTTGGGTGGATAGTGTAGGTTCCATTCTGAGATGGTTCTCCGACATAAGTAGCGGATAGACTGAAATCCCCTACTCCCAACCCATCGATAGGATAATCGAAAGTAATTTCATTTTGACTGGGCCTGGAGACCCTTGCATTTGCCATGTCGATGGCCTGGCCGGCAAAGGTCAATGAAGTGGGCAACGCGCTTAGATCGGCCGGGCCGCCCGACATCGAAACGGTGATTGAAGAAGTATCACCACCAAGATTGGGAGGATCAATTTTTCCATAAGCAAAGCCGGTATCGTCAAAGGGAGCCAGGTTTACCGCATTCACTCGGAAAAACTGCCGGCCCGGGCGGTTTCCTCCGGAGGAGTGGGAATATTCTATCTCGTTGTCCTCGGCAACCACCTGAGGACCGGCCGCTTGCCAGGCATGGTTTTTTCCCAAATCGATAGAAGTCTGGACCTCGTAAGTCACCCCTTCAGCACCCGACCAAACGAGAGTAATTTCATCTTCAGCCGGATTCTCCACTGCCATGATTTGAAGTTCCAAGGAAGCTTCCGGTCCGCCTTCAAAATGAGTCGTAACGGTTGCTCCGGACTCATCGTGATGTGGAATTCCAGTAGCGTTGTTGCCAACAGGATCTCCGAAAAACGAGCGGCCGATTAGATAAGGAAATGCCGGCCTGCCAGCTTCATCTATACACACGAAATAAGCCCAGACCCCATCCGGGAACTCGGGGGTCACACAATAGCGGACATTGTATTCATTGAGGTCGAAATCTACCCCCAGGGTTTGTCCCAGATCACCAAGGTAGTCGTTATCCTCCAGGTAACGTCCAAGGGGAAAGCGATTGCTGACGTTCGGGCCATGGGCAAAGGAGAGATGGCCCGCATAAATACGTGTGGCCCATGCCGGCCAGGAAGTGCGGGACGATCCGTTGTCGGCAATGTCAGTTCGTATCTGAAAGCCGGAATGCATCCGTCGAACTTCACTCCTGGAATCGAGCGGGTCCGAATAACCATAGGGACCATAAACCGGCAAGCCGTCGCGGGACCAAGCCAGGATAGGTGAGTGTTTACCCCTAGAGTTTTCCGTATAGGTGTTGGTATCGGGATCATAATCCACACTGTCACCCATCTGGTGACGCAAAGCGGGCGGGTTGACATGATAATGATACCGCCCCATGGCCGGGTGTGCATTTCCAGCATCAAAGGAAACTCCCTCGTTTACAAAGGCATCTCGATTCCAGGCCCCATCTCCTTGTGCCCCCCCTGCCTCATTTCCAGTACTGGACCGGTAGGAAAACGCATCGCGCACATCAAACATGGAGACGCCATTTACAAAAAAACCGATCGGCCCAAGTCCGGTCAAAGTCTTGGAGTTGACCATGGTGGGATCCACCGGGTTGCGGGGAAATCGATAAAGGACGGACTGATTGTCCGGGTAATTGGGAAACCGGTTGGTTTTTTCCTCGTCGAGGTACCAAGGACCCATGATATGGCTGGCGAGGTTGGTGGATCGAATATACACCCAATCCTCGGTGTAGGAAACTTCATGAATCCCAGCATAAGTTGGCATGGCCTGAACCCCGGCCCCTCGACTCCAGGTAGTAACGGCATTGCCGTTGGTCTCATCGGCAAGTGTCTCGTATATGCGGGCGTAGGCGCCCGAGGCATCAGTGAACCAGGAGTTCAAACGAGGGTCGGCGCTCAGGGAGCTTGAGGCCGACAGGAATATACCCATCAGGAAGGTTCGGATATTCATCAGATTTCGGCCGGCCAATGAAAAATGCAGGTGTTTCGGACAGCCGGTTTTATTAAAAGCTTATGATAGACCAATAAACGGGCGATAGCCTCAAAAGGTTACCCTTCGCTGCCAACATGTCTATCCATCCGCTTTCCTCGATGCGGAAAAGGCGGAGGGAAGGGGTCAAGAAGAAAATATGCCGGCTGATTCCCTAGAAATCAGGGTATACTGCGGGCCCACTACCCGGCCAAACATCGTCCTTGTGGAGTTTCAAACTATTCTGAACCATCGATTTGGCCCGTTCAATGGCCGTTTTCAAATCGCGGCCTGCGGCCAATCCGGCGGCAATTCCGGAGGCCAGGGAGCAACCGGTCCCACGGGCATTACGGGTGGAAATGCGCTGGCCGGGGAATTCCAACGTTCCATCGCTTGAATACAGCGTATCACTCACTGAATCTCCCTCACGATGCCCACCTTTGACTAAAATGGCCTCACAACCGGTTTCCAGCAATTGCAGAGCGGCATCCCTATCCTCGGATCCGGACAAAACGCCATCCCGTCCCGTCAACTGGGCCAACTCCATCAGGTTGGGAGTAACCAGGTCGCATTGCGGCAACAGCCCGTTTTTCAGTTCTCGTATGCCTTCCTCATCCAATAGGAGCCGACCGCTGGTGGATTGCAGCACCGGGTCTACCACCAGGAGAATTCCAGGATACCGGGAAACCGTTTCGGTCAGCGTCTTTACAATACCCCCGTTTCCCAGCATCCCCGTCTTGATAGCCTGCACCGGATAAGCATTGAAAAGCCCAATCAGGTGCCTGCGCACCAGATCGGGATCGCTGACGTCAATCGATTGCACCCCGGCAGGGGTTTGCAGCGTGAGAGCGGTGACCACGTTGAGGGGAAATCCACCACAACTCAGTATAGCGCGATTGTCCGCTTGCAATCCGGCTCCCCCGGAGGCATCTGATCCGGACACGGTCAGTACAAATGGGGGATGGTCAGCCACCGCGTTAAACCGTATTTCAGGGGGGGTGGGGCGAGGATTCCGACTCCTGGGTCCATTGGTTGAGGCCGCCCTGCAGGCTGTAGACCTGGGAGAAGGAATAATGATCGGCTAAAAAATCCCGGGCCTTCAGACTGCGGAACCCGCTCCGGCAATAGACTACGGTGGGCAGCTTTGGATCGAGCCCCGCCCGGACGGGGTCCACCCTACCCCTCCCCAGGTCTCCCAGGGGAATATGCACGGAATCAATTTTAGCAATGGCGCGTTCCCAGCCATGCCGCACATCCAGCACCTGAACGGGTGAACCTCCCTTGAGGAGGGACCTGAAAGCGCCCGTTCCAATTTCAACGCTATCCGGCAGGTCAGGCCCTGGGCAGGCAAATTCGATTTCGCGAAGTTCGGTAACGGGAGGGAGGTGAGGGTCGCGGCTGATTGTGATGATCTGTTGCTTCATGCTCAGGGCATCCCACATCAACAACTTTCCCGACAGGGGTTCTCCCACACCGGTAATGACCTTAATAGCCTCGCAGGCCTGAGCGGTTCCGATGATCCCGGGAAGGACACCCAATACCCCTATCTCCGAACAACTTGGTGCATCTTCGGGTTCGGGCGGTTGGGCAAATAGACAGCGATAAGTTGGCCCGCCTTGGAAATTAAACACACTAACCTGACCCTGAAAGGTGTAAATGGCCCCAAAAACCAGTGGCTTTCCAGCCAATACACAAGCATCGTTCACCAGGTAACGGGTAGGGAAATTGTCGGAACCATCGATGATGACGTCGTAACGGCTCAAAATTTCCAGGGCATTATCCACACTGAATCGCACCGGCATGGCCTCTACCTCGATGCAGGAATTCATGCCCCTCAATTTTTCCGCGGCGACCTCTGCTTTGAGCTTTCCCACGTCATCCTCGGCAAACAGGATCTGCCGCTGCAGGTTGGCAAGGTCCACCCGGTCAAAATCGACCATACCGAGCCTACCCACTCCGGCTGCCGCCAGATACTGCAGGGCGGGGCATCCCAGTCCACCCGCTCCAATCACCAGGACGCGGCTATTCTTTAACTTCAACTGGGCCTTTTCCCCAAATTGGGGCAGGCTGAGGTGTCGCTGGTAGCGCGAAATCTCTTTTTGCGTCAACCCTCTCATGCCTCAATAAGACTGGCCTTGGCCGGGAACCCATCATAAGTGGAATCCCAGTCTTTCCAGACGGGCTCATAACCTTCTCGGCGCAGCATCTCCGCGACCCGGGCCGGACTGCGTTCATCGGAGATTTCAAACTGTTCCAGGGACTGGGGCTCCACTCGGTAACCACCCGGATTGGTCTTGGACCCTGCGCTCATGATCGTTATTCCCAGCTTAAAGGCATGGTCGCGAAACCTTTCGCTCTCGCGGGTGGAAAGAGACAGTTCCAATTCCTGGTTGTATAAGCGATAGGCACAGATGACCTGCACGAGGTCGCGGTCCGTCATGACCGACCTGGGGCGTTGATCCCCGGCATGGGGACGAATGCGGGGAAAGGAAATACTGTAGCGCGTTTTCCAATACTGTTTTTCCAGGTAATTCAAATGCAGAGCCACAAAATAGGTGTCCGTTCTCCAATCCTCCAAGCCGTAAAGCGCGCCCAACCCGATTTTTTTCACTCCGGCGCGGCCCAAGCGGTCGGGTGTTTCCAAACGGTAGTCGAAATTTTGTTTCATCCCACTCAGGTGATAATCCCCGTAGGCTTCCCGGTTGTAGGTTTCCTGGTAGACCAGGACGGAACTGAGTCCATAGGGGATGAGCGCTTCGTAGGCTTCCTGGCCGAGTGGTTGCACCTCGATGGATATACTGGAGAAATACCCACGGGCCAATTTCAAGGCCCCGATCAGGTATTCCACTCCGACCCGGCGGTTGGCCTCACCGGTTACCAGCAATACGTGGTCGATCCCCATTTCCTTCAAAGCTTGATACTCCAAGGCCATTTCGGATTCCGTAAGGATTTTTCGAGGGATGCGATTCAGGGCGCTGAAGCCACAATAAGTGCAAACGTTACTGCACAAGTTGGAAAGATAGAGGGGTGCATAGAGTTGCTGGATGCGTCCGAACCGCTCCACCGTCATGCGATGGCTCCGCTGGGCCATTTGTTCCAGGCGGGGCGCGGCGGCCGGGGATATCAACGCCTTGAAATCCTCCAGATCCAACCGTCCATCCGGCTTGGCCAGGGCCAAATCCACATCTCTCCCGGATTTCCCCCGGATACTTGCGGAGACCTGATCCCAATCGAATTGGCTGAACCGTTCCAGAAAACTCACCTCAATTCTCCCTCAAAAATGTGGTTAACGGGGAGGAGGCTACAGCTTCCCGGGATTGGATCCCCCGGCCCGCTTCATAGGCCAGGCGCCCCGCCTCCACGGCCAACTTGAAGGCCTCCCCCATGGTTACCGGGTCTTTCGCCGTGGCAATGGCGGTATTGACCAGAACCGCATCGGCGCCCATTTCCAACGCTTCGGCCGCGTGGGAAGGAACGCCCAAACCGGCGTCTACGACCACGGGCACTTTGCTTTGATCAATAATGATTTCGAGGAACCGTTTCGCCTCCAGTCCCTGGTTGCTTCCAATCGGAGCCCCCAGGGGCATGACGGCGGCCGCTCCGGCCTCTTCCAATTGTTTGCATACGACGGGGTCGGCGTGGATGTAGGGCAATACCACAAACCCGCGTTTCACCAACTCCTCGGTCGCTTTCAACGTTTCCATCGGATCCGGCATCAGGTACTTGGGATCGGGATGGATTTCCAATTTCAACCAATGCGTTTTCAGAGCTTCCCGGGCCAACTCGGCAGCAAATATGGCCTCCTTGGCGTCGCGCACCCCTGAAGTGTTGGGCAGGATGTCATACCGGTCGCGATCTATAAAATCCATAATCGGATCCTCGCTTCCATCGAAGGTCACACGTCGCATGGCCATGGTCACCAACTCCGTGCCGCTCGCGGCCAGGCTCTGCGACATTTTGGCGCCCGATGCATACTTGCCGGTTCCCAAAAACAAGCGCGAGAAAAAGGTCCGGTTGGCCAGGGTCAAGGATTCTGTTTTCATGATACTGAAAAAGGGCTGCGGGAGGTTGGTCCACTCGCATCTATGGGCCACGCATTCAAATAGGCTTTCAGGTTGGCGGCAAGGGTGTGGCCGTTGAACAAACCCGAGGATACGGCCACTCCTTCAGCGCCGAGATCGGCGATGACGGGCAGGTCGGGGGGAGTCACGCCGCCAATGATTACCTTGGGCAGATCGTAGAGGAAATGTACGATCTCTTCCAGTTCCGGCCTCTCCAGGACGGGAGCCAGGTTTTTCTTGGTTGTGGTCCGCCGGAACGGCCCCACCCCGACGTAGTCCAGCGAGCGGCTGGCCAGGGCGTCGCGCGCATCGGGCAGCGAATTTACCGTGCCGCCTATGACCATTTCCGGTCCGGCCATGGAACGCGCTTCAACCCAGGAAAAATCGGTTTTGCCCAGGTGCACCCCTCCGGCTCCCGTTTCGAGGGCGACTTGGAACTGATCGTTGATGATCAACAAAACGCCGTGGTCCCGGCAAAGGGGCAATACCTCCCGGGCGGTCCTCTCCACCACATCCCGAGCCGCGCTTTTCATCCGCAACTGAATCCATTTGGCGCCGGCTTCACAGAGCTGTGTAACCTGCTCCGTGTGGGATAGCCCGATGCCATCCAAGGTGATGCACTGCAAAAAAAACGGATTCATGGTAGAATGGGCAGGTTGATCGCTTCTTTTGCTTCTCTGAATCTCCGGATGGGATGATGGGACGACCATATGGCGCCCAGAAGGGCAACGCCATCGAATCCCATCAGGGCACAGTCGGGGATGTTGGCCGGTTCAACCCCGCCCAACCCGTATACCTTGGCAGGAGACAACTCCTTGCAGCGGCGAATGGCAGCCTCCAGCTCTGTTCGCTCCCACCGCGGCCCGTAATTGGCCTTGGTAATGGACCGGTAGACCGGGCTCAAAAACACGTAGTCCCAAGAGGTGAGATCCCCATCGAGATCATCCGGGTGGTGGATGGACCGGCTCAGGGTGGTGGGGAAAGGGACGCTTTCGCGCAGCGGCGGGATCGATTTCAGTTGCTCCTCCCTGTCTTTGCAATGCCACCCTCCCAGATGGTATTTTTCAACCGATCGATGGCATTGATGCACGATCATCTTTGGCCGCCAGCCCTGGGGAATATTTTCCAGATACGCTTCCAAATCGGCATCTCCCCAGCCCGGTTTGCGCAGGTGATACCGCCGCAAACCGGCGGCAAACAACCGGCCTACCCATTGGCGCTCGCCCGGATACGCGTTCTCAGGTGATAGGACGATAATATCCACCCCACTAACCCCCCTGGGTCGCTTCAATCACCATTACCCCGTCCCCATCGGCCAGTTGGCATTCAGGCCAGATGCGCCGCGGGACCACCTCCAGATTGACCGCTACCGCCACCCCTTTCCTGTTTACGAGTTTGAGATGGTCCAGAAACTCGAAAAGGGAAACCGGCCCAAGTAATGTCGTTACCTTATCGTTAACCGTAATCGTCATGACCCGTCAGGTTTTACTCAGGTAGACCTCCCCGCCGCGTTCCATAAATTCCTCGGATTTTTCCTTCATGCCGGCCTCCAAGGCCTCGATTTCCGTCATCCCCCTCCCCGCGGCATAGCGGCGGATGTCCTCCGTAATCTTCATGGAGCAAAAGTTGGGTCCACACATGGAACAGAAATGGGCCGTCTTGGCTCCCTCGTGCGGCAGGGTTTCATCGTGGAAGGATCGGGCTTTCTCAGGATCGAGAGAGAGGTTGAACTGGTCTTCCCAACGAAACTCGAACCGCGCTTTGGACAAGGCGTTGTCGCGATACTGAGCGGCGGGATGGCCCTTGGCCAGGTCGGCTGCGTGGGCAGCAATTTTATAGGTAATAACCCCTTCGCGCACGTCGTCCTTGTTGGGAAGGCCCAAATGCTCCTTCGGGGTCACGTAGCATAACATGGCGGTGCCGTACCAACCGATCATGGCCGCACCGATACCGCTGGTGATATGGTCGTAACCAGGCGCTACGTCGGTGGTTAGAGGCCCCAGGGTATAAAAGGGCGCTTCGTCGCACCACTCCAGTTGCTTGGCCATATTTTCCCGTATCATGTGCATGGGCACATGGCCCGGACCTTCGTTCATGACCTGAACCCCGAATTCCCACGCTCGCCTGGTCAGTTCACCCTGGGTTCTCAATTCGGCAAATTGGGCTTCGTCATTGGCATCGGCAATGGAACCGGGTCGCAAACCATCCCCAATGGAAAAGGAAACGTCGTAAGCTGCCATGATTTCACACAGCTCGGCCCAGTGGGTATAAAGGAAATTTTCCCGGTGATGGGCCAGGCACCACTTGGCCATGATGGACCCTCCGCGGCTCACGATGCCGGTCATGCGTCGGGCCGTGAGCGGGATGTAGGGTAAGAGCACCCCGGCGTGGATGGTAAAATAATCCACTCCCTGTTCGGCCTGCTCGATAAGGGTGTCGGCAAAAACTTCCCAGGTCAGATCTTCCGCCTTGCCGTTGACTTTTTCCAGAGCCTGGTAAATGGGAACCGTTCCCACCGGCACGGGACAATTGCGCAATATCCATTCACGGGTCTGGTGAATGTTTTTTCCCGTGGAGAGATCCATAAGGGTATCCCCACCCCATTTAACGGACCAGCGCATTTTTTCCACCTCCTCGTCTATGGAGGAAGCCACGGCGGAATTTCCGATGTTGGTGTTGATCTTGACCAGAAAGTTGCGCCCAATGATCATGGGCTCCAGCTCGGGGTGATTTACGTTTGCCGGTATGATGGCCCGGCCGCGCGCCACCTCCTCCCGCACAAACTCGGGGGTAATTTCCTCCGGAAGGGAAGCGCCCCAAGACTCCCCGGGATGTTGGATATTGAGACTGTTGGGTTGGGCCGAGGGCGACATTTCCAGATCTTCCCGGTGGGCCTGAAGCTTCATGTTCTCCCGAACCGCTATAAACTCCATTTCGGGGGTAATCTCCCCACGCCGGGCATAGTGAAGCTGGGTAACGCCGTGCCCGGGTTTGGCCCGGTAAACCATTCTGGGCCTGTTCTCAAATTCAATGTAGCGACGGGTTCCCTTTCTTTGCGAGGCCGCCTCTCTGTGATTGCTGGACAAGTAGCCGTCGTCTTCCGGCTGGGGATCCCGGCCTGGATAAGCCTCCACATCGTCGCGTTCGAGAATCCACCGCTCCCGCAAATTGGGCAAACCCCGGGTGCAGTCCCCATGGAATTGGGGGTCCCCCCATGCCCCGGAGGTGTCGTAAACCCGGACGGGGTCATTGCTTTGCAACGTTCCATCGGGCAGCCGCGTAGGCTGCAAAGTAATCTCACGCATGGGCACCTGCACGTCCGGGCGGGAGCCCGGCAGGTAAATTCTTCGGGATTTGGGAAATAAGGAGTGGTTGAGGGAAACCTCCTGGGCGCTCTTTTTTGACATTCGATTAAGGGTAGTGACGCCCTCAAGACCTCCCTCGGGCTTTCCGCTCATGGAGCCACTCATGCTGCAAGGAATTTCCTACGGCGGTGTTAAACGCGTCAGGTTCGAAGGATTTTCGGACGGAACGTGCCCGATTCTCAGCTTCTCGCCGGAAGCTCTCCCACATGCTATTTACCTAAAACTTGTCCTAAACCCAGGGCAGCGCAATCAAAAACAAAATTGATTTCTACCTTATTGAAGCTGGCGACGGGGGGGATTTCCCCCGGTCAATTGGGTTCGGTCTCTCGCTCGATCTATGGACCACTATCCCCACTTGACCTTAAACCCGCATGTCTCACAAATCTTCTACTGCGCGTCGGAATATCGGCGCTGGAGCGGCCCACGCTGGATGCGCGACTTTGCAGGGTGTCGACCCAGCTTCACCCGCGCATCGGCTCGAAGCCCGCACCAGCACTCGATCTTCATTCGCTCGTCACGAATTTTATGAGACATGCGGGTTTAACGGGCTGAAACCAATTTGGTCTTTTCAACGTTATCCGTAACAGCCGCCAATTTGAGATAGAAACGAAAAATGCCGCATAAAATGACCTATTTCCTGCGATTTCTTGCTCCACTGGCCATATTGACCCTTTCGGCCAACGGGCTCCCCGCCGCCAATCGAATCCTCATCAAGGCCGTCGCCTCCGAGGAGTTTACCAAGGCTCGCGCCCTGGATGAAAACAAGAAGGTTCAAACCTATCAATTCATTCTGGGCCGCTATTTCCCTGGTAACGTCAAGGATCCGAGTATGGAAAAAGTCACTTTGGACGACATCGTAGAAAATCTGGCTGTGCACCTGCAGAAACAGAATTTCTACCCCCACCGCGATCCCAAAGAGGGAGATTTGCTCATCGTCATCCACTACGGGGCAACGGATTACGAGCCATCCTATGAAGAGATGTTTGCCATCACCTCTTTGGAGGATCTGGGTTACACGGATGAGATTGCAAGTGCGGGGAACGGAGGGACAGCCCTTGAATTTTCCACTATCGATGCCATCAACAATTTCAGCTTCAACCTCAATTCAGCCGAGGCCATGGCCGGAGAGAATGAGAGATCCACCTTTTTCAAGGCACAATTGCTCGGTTTGGAAGAAGCCTTCAGCCACCGGACTTCTCCCCAGGATGCCTACGATCTGCAAAGCATGCTCAATGAAGAACGCTACTTTATCATCCTGATGGCGTACGATTATCTGCTCTTCAAAGAGGGCGAGCTCAAATTACACTGGTCCACCCGCTACAGCATTCGGACTATCGGACAATCTTTTGAACAAGCATTTCAGGAAATGAACTACGTGGCGGCTGATTTCTTCGGGAAAAACCTCCAGGGCATCAACAGTAAGCGCGTGACCGACAAATCCCACGTGGAAATCGGGGAGATCGAAGTCCTGGGCAGAGAGACCGAAGAAGAAGAATAACCAAGGCAGGGAAAAGGGTCAGGCCTTGAATGGCGCTTGGTTAAGCACGTTTGTAGAGGAATATAGTATGGACGCCAGTCGGGGTCATGCCGTAGAAAAGTGATGCCTTACGGAAGAAAAGGGTCAGGTCTTAAAAACTGTATTCCGTTGCACTCCATACACTTTTTCAAGACGACTGACCCTGTAAGGCATAACTTTTTACGTCTTGACCCCTTCCTTCTCCGAGATGATCGAACATTCCAATAGTCGCTTAACTAAGCGCCATTCGGGTCAGGCCTGAATGCATCTTAGTTAACCACAGAGGTTAATCTCCTGTTCGCGCCAGCGATCCTGTTTCGGCAAAGCCGGACAGGTCACCCTGCAGGCCTTTGCCCTCTGTGCCTTTGTGCCTCTGGCGGAAGCCAATTCCCCATTCCTAATTCCTAATTGGCGCCCTTGGACGCCTCCCTCGTCCCCATTGTAGTTCCACTTCTCTCCACTAACCACTCTTCACTCTCCACTGGGCGACAGCCCATTCTGTGGCCTCTGTGGTTAATCCTCTTCCTCCCTTCCTTTGTGCCTTTGTGCCCCTGTGCCTTTGTGCCTTTCCCCATTCCTGGAAGTCCCCCACTTGGCCCAGCGGTCCCGCTCGTGCCTTTTCCGCAATGGGTCGAGAAAAGTTCCGGGCCGTTCCGGCTGGTGGGCAGTCTCGGCATAGGCTTTCATTTGGGCCAGCACCCCCGGATGGGTTGCGGCCAACGAGGTGGATTCCTCGATATCGGCAGCCAAATCATACAGTTCCCAGGATTTGTCCTCTCCCGGTCGAACGGCCTTCCAGTTCCCAAAACGCACCGCCCTCTGTCCTCCGTATTCCCAATAGAACATTTCCTGACTCTGTTTACGATCCGATTCCCCGAGGAGTTCGGGCAGTATGGAGCTTCCATCCGTATCGGTCGGGATATCCGCTTCGGTGAGCTCGGCCAAAGTGGCCAATATATCCACCTGGGAAAAGACAAAATCACTCACTTGGCCGGCCTTTATCTTGCCGGGCCAACGAACCATAAAAGGGATTTTGAGACCTCCTTCGTAAAGGAATCGCTTACCCCCGCGAAAGGCCACCCCGGTATGCGGGTTTACATTGGGCCCAAAAAATCCGCGCGGATAATCCTCGCTTTTAAAACGGTCATCCCCTCCATTGTCGCCGGTAAAGAAGACAATGGTATTGTCCTCCAGACCGAGATCCCTGAGCAGGGCCAGAATGGTCCCGAGGTCGTTATCCAACATCGTCACCATGGCCGCGTAATTTTTTATGTCCTGGTCGATGGCCGGATCTTGCGCCCAGGTCTCGCCCCGGTAACGCAGCCAAGCGGCATCGTCAGCCGGAATATCGAACATTCCGTGGGGTGGAGTGATGGGAAAGTAGGCAAAAAACGGGCCATCCTTATTTTCGCGGATGAAGGTCAATCCCTCCTCCATGATGTGGTAATGGGAATAGGAGCGCCCACTCCGGCCACCGGTGTTCCCTTCCAGAGGCACCTCTTCGCTATTGCGAATGAGGTAGGGGGGGTAAAAACTGTGGGCATGGACCTGGTCGTAGTATCCGACAAAGACATCGAAACCGTGTTTCTCCGGAACCCCGGTGGAATCTCTACCCCCGGCTCCCCATTTCCCGAATCCCCCCGTGGCATAGCCTAGACCCTGCAAGAGGGAAGCAACCGTTTTCTCATCAGCCCTCAGGGGAGTGCCGCCATCATTTTTTCGCACCGAGGCATGGCCGGCATGTTTGCCCGTCATGAGGCTGCAGCGCAAAGGAGCGCAAACGGGCGAGGCGGCCAATGCGTTGGTAAAACGCAGCCCTTCACGGGCCATGCGGTCGATATGGGGCGTTTTGATGTAGGGATTTCCCATGTGACCCAATTCAAAATAGGCCAATTCATCGGCCATGATGTAAACGATATTGGGAGGGGAAGCCGCGGCCTGCCCAAAGGTCAGCCAGAGGAAAAGGAAAAGGGTAATGCGGAGCGCCATGGTTTGGAAATTGTCCATGGCTGCAGAACCGCGAAGCAACAAAATTTTCCAACCAACCCGTTCGGAAAGCTTTATTTATTGTCTAAGCAGCCCGCATAGCCTTCATTCAACACCCATCTTATGAAACACCTCCTCTCCCTTCTTTGGTTTCCCCTTGCCTTGTCCGCGGGGTTTTGGGGGTGCGCCAAAAACGATACCATAACCCTTCGCGGCGCTTCGCAATTTGATGAAAATCACGCCTTCACCCGCACCCTGAAGAAATTCGAGGAGTTGGTAAGAGCCCACTACGGCAAGCCCATCGAATTCGAGATCTACCCCAACAGTGAACTTGGCCTGGAAAAAGATTATTTCGCCTACATGAGCAAAGGATTATCGGTCGATTTTGCCATTGTATCCCCTTCCCACATGTCCACCTTTTCCAAAGCGGCCCCGCTCATGGACATGCCCTTCCTCTTCCGCGATCACGATCACTGGAATAAGGTACTCGAAAGCGATGCTCTCCAGCCCATTGTCGAGGAAATAGAGGACAAGGCCGATGTCCGGTTGATCGGCTACGCCGGGGGTGGCACCCGCAACCTCATCGTCAACAAACCCGTAACAAACATGGAGGAATTGAAGGGCCTGAGCATTCGCATCATGGGCGCCCCCATCCAAACGCGCATCTTCCAGGCTATCACCGCCGCCCCAACCGTCATTTCCTACAGCGAAATTTACAATGCCATCCAGACCGGAGTGATCGATGCGGCCGAAAACGAGGCGGCCGGCATCAAGCAAATGAAATTCTATGAAGTGGGGCCCGAGATTTCCCTCACCCAACACGCCATCACCATACGCCCGCTGTGCTTCAGTGGAAAAACCTTCCGTCGTCTTCCCCAAGACCTGAAGTCGGCCATCCTCCGGGCCGGCCGGGAAGCCGGCGCCTTTGGCCGGAAGTTGGAGTCCTCCGAAGACGCGGAAACACTGGCCGCCATGGAAGCGGAAGGTAAGCTCAATACCCACGATTTTACCGAAAGAGAGACCCTTCTGCAACGGGCCGAGCCGGTGAAGCGGGCCTATGCTGCCGAAATCGGGGCAACGGACATCCTGCAGAGGATAACCCAAATAAAATAAAAGAGCCCGCATCTCCCCGCGCAAGGCCATGAAACCCTTTCTGGAAGGCTATTATCGTTTCTTGAAGCTAACCCTCGCCCTGTTGATGGGCCTCATCGTCCTTCCCGTTGCCTTGCAAATCCTCTCCCGCTACACCGGGTTGATTCCGCGCTACATCTGGACCGAAGAAGTGGCCCGCTTCTGTTTTGTCTGGATCATCATGATCGGGGCCATGATCGCGGTAAGGGAGGGATCACACTTCGAGGTCGACCTGCTTCCCCGGGCCAAGTCCAAGCGGCGTCAAGCCATCAGGAACCTGGTCGTCCACTTCGGAATGGGCCTCATGGCCCTTTTCTTTATCGCCTATGGCTTTCAATTTGCCCGGTTCGGATTTATCCAAAACTCGGAAATGAGCGGAATCAACATGGCCACCATCTACGTGTCCTTCCCCTTGGCAGGTTTGACCTGGTTGTTGTTTCTGGCGGATAAGATACACCAGGAAATCGGGTTGATGAAAAATCCCGAGCATAAGGTCCCGGAATGAATGCGGGGGAGGTCTCACTTATCCTGTTCGGCATCTTCGGAATCTTGATTCTGCTGCGCATACCCGTGTCCTTTGCCCTGGGGCTGGCCTGCCTTCCGGTGTTCATGCTGGATGAACGCTTGACCCCCATCCTGTTGCTCACCGAGATGTGGAAATCCTACAACGCCTTCATACTGCTGGCAGTGCCCTTCTTTCTACTGGCGGCCAACCTGATGAATGCAGCCGGTATAACGGAAAGGCTGGTCCACCTGGCTCGAGCCTCGGTGGGCCATCTACCTGGGGGCCTGGGGCATATCAACGTTGTGGTGAGCATGCTTTTTGCCGGGATTTCCGGTTCATCGACGGCGGATGCAGCCGGAATAGGATCGCTCATGATCCCCGCCATGAAAAAGCAGGGTTACGATTCCAGTTTCGCCGTCGCCATAACCGCCTGCTCCTCCGTAATGGGGGTCATCATTCCCCCCAGCATCCTGATGATCGTTTGGGGTGGACTGATGTCGGTCTCGATTGGCGCCCTTTTCCTGGCCGGAGTCATCCCGGGCATTCTAATCGCCCTGTTCATGATGATCACGATCCTGGTTTATGCCAAAGTGCGCCAATACCCCATCTACCAAAGGGCTTCATGGAAGGATTTAATCCAAGCCTTCGGCAAGGCCTTCCTGGCCCTGGTCACCCCGACAATTATCGTGGGTGGAATCGTGGGAGGTTTCTTCACCCCCACCGAAGCTTCCGTCATCGCAGTCATTTATTCCGCGCTCCTCGGGGGCCTGATCTACCGGAAAATCGGCGCCAAAGATTTTCCCAAGGTCCTTTACAACTCGGCCCGCTTAGCCGCCATCTCGCTTTTTTGCATTGGGACGGCATCGGCCTTTGGATGGCTGCTGGCCTATTATCGTGTGCCGCAATCCCTGGTGGATTCCTTGTCCGGCTTCGGTAACGACCTCATCCTCACCGGTTTTCTCATCGCCCTTTCATTTCTTGTCCTCGGCATGTTTATCGACGCCATCCCCGCCATTATCATCCTGGGAACCATTCTCCTTCCTCTGGCCGATCAAGTGGGCATGCATCCCATTCACTTCGCCATCATTGGGGTCATTTCCCTGGCTTTCGGGCTGGTCACCCCACCCTATGGACTATGTTTGCTCATTTCCGCCGCCCTGGGAAAAATCAAGGTAGTGGAGGCCCTCCGGGATGTGGGAATAATCTTGCTGCCCATGCTGGTACTCTTAATTCTCGTCATCCTTTTCCCCGAACTGATCTTGTTTTTGCCACGTTGGCTAACCCCTGAATTTCTTTAATTGATCGTCGAAAATGCATGCGAATGCCCGTTCCCTTTTCTCCCTCCTCCTGATAATGGCCTGGCCGGTCTCCCTGGTGGCCGCGCCTTCCCTCCCTTCCATTTTCGGGGATCACATGGTCCTGCAACAAAACCGGGCCAATCCGGTATGGGGATGGGCCGATCCCGGGGAAAGCATCGGAGTATCCATAGCCGGTCAGGACCACCAGACGAAAGCGGACAGTGAGGGTGCATGGAGAGTGGCGCTGGCCCCCATTCCTGCCGGGGGGCCCTACACCTTGACCATCCTGGGAAAGCGGGAGGTCTCATTTACAGACGTTCTGGTCGGGGAAGTTTGGATTTGCTCCGGCCAGTCCAACATGGCCTGGACGGTGACGCGATCAGACGATGCGGAGTTGGAAATACAATCGGCCAAATTCCCCCAGGTGCGCCTTATTTCCGTTCCCCAAGTGGGAACCCAACAACCCCAAAATGATTTTGAAGGACATTGGGAACGGGTAACCCCCGAATCCATCGCCGAATTTTCCGCCGTGGGTTACTTTTTTGGCCGGCGATTGCATCAAACCCTGGAAGTCCCCATCGGACTCATCGATAACGCCTGGGGAGGCTCGGCCGCGGAGGCCTGGATTCGACGCGACGTATTGCAAACGGATGGCCGGTTCGATGAGCTCATGGCCAAATGGGAGGAAATCGAGGCCACCTACGATCCCGCAGCGGATCAGGCTAAATTCCAGGCGGCCCTCCGGGCTTGGAACGAAGGCGGGCGCCAGGGTCCGAGACCACGCAATCCGCGCAATCCCCTCACGGGCAACCAACGACCGGCCAATATCTTCAACGGAGTGCTGCATCCCACCATCGGATACGGAATCCGCGGCGCCATCTGGTACCAGGGAGAGTCCAACGCGTCCCGCGCGCACCAGTACCGCGACTTGTTCCCCCTCATGATCCAACATTGGCGCGATCAATGGAAACAGGGCGATTTCCCTTTCTACTACGTCCAGTTGGCCGACTTCCGGGCCGAAACACCTGAACCCGGAGACAGCGACTGGGCCGAACTCCGCGAAGCCCAAACCATGGTCATGGACAAACTGGATAAGGTCGGTCAGGCCGTCATTATCGATATTGGAGAAGGTCGCGACATTCACCCGCGCAACAAACAAATGGTGGCCAACCGTCTGGCCCGGTGGACCCTGGCCAACGACTACGGATTCGATATCCTCTACCGGAGCCCGACCTATCAATCGATGGAAAGGCAGGGGAACACCATCACTCTCAAGTTCGACCACGTGGGACAGGGGCTTTATTCCTTCGACACCGGGGAACCCCAAGGATTTGCCATCGCCGGAGAAGATCGACATTTGGCCTGGGCCCAGGCCAAAATAGTGGGCGAAAATACAGTCGAGGTCTGGAATGACGAAATTTCCCATCCCATAGCGGTCCGCTACGCCTGGGCCGACAATCCCGTCTGCAACCTTTTCAGTCGCGATGGACTCCCCGTCACTCCCTTTCGCACCGACGACTGGCCCGGAGTCACCGTCGGAAAACACCATAGATAAAATTCACTCTCAACCCCCTATGAAAATCGAACCCGTTTCACGCCGTCATTTCATGAAAACAACCGGGGCAGCCGGCTTGGCCTCCTTGCTGGCCAGCGTCCCAAACGTGCACGGTAAACCCGGTTCAGACAAAATCCGCGTCGGCCTCCTCGGGGTGGGAGGTCGTGGTTGCAGGGCCGGTATCACCGACTGCGCAACGGCCGATTCCAACATCGAACTCGTCGCCATGGGGGATCTTTTCAAAGACCACCTCAATGCGGCCAAGAACACCATTAAGGCCAGCTTTGCCCGAAGGGATTTACCCTTTGACAAGATTTACAAGGTCGGAAAGGACGCCATGTTCTACGGATTCGATGCCTACAAGAAGGTCATCGCCTGCGACGTGGACCTCATCATCCTGGCCACACCTCCCGTTTTCCGTCCCGCCCATTTCAAAGCGGCCGTTGAAGCGGGCAAACACGTTTTCGTGGAAAAACCGGTCGCGGTGGATCCCGTCGGGGTAAAGGACTTCATGAAAACTTCCCGTCTGGCCGAAAAAAAGGGCCTGACCGTGGTTGCAGGCACGCAAATGCGTCGCGCCCGGCACCTCATGGCTCTGGTGGAAATGGTGCGGGAAGGGGCTATGGGAGACCCCATGAGCGGACAGTCAACCCGTTTGGGCGGAGCCCTCTCCAACTGGCGCGAAAGCGAAGCGGTTCGCCTACCCGAATGGTCCGACATGGAATGGCACCTGAGACGCTGGTTGTTCACCACCTGGTCGTCGGGAGATTTCATCGTCGAACAACACATCCACAACCTGGACATCGTAAATTGGATCATGGGATCCCACCCCGTTCAGGTGATCGGCACGGGAGGACGACAATCCCGAACCGGTGAGGCTTATCCCAACGTTTGGGATAACATTTCCGTGGAATACCAGTATCCCAATGGCGCTCGCATAACTCACCTGGGAGCGCAAATGGACGGGATCAGCCCCCGAAACGACTTCCTCCTGTTTGGAACGGAAGGTCGATTGAACTCCAGCTATATCAACGCCTCCATCGAAGGTAAACACCCCTTCCAATACAATGGACCCACCCCGAATCCGGCCGTAGAAGAATACCGGGACACCCTGAATTCCATCCGCTCAGGCAAAGCCATAAACGAAGGCATACGCATCGCCCAAAGTACCATGACCGCCGTTATCGGCCGCATGGCCGCCTATTCAGGCCGCGCCCTGAAATGGGATTGGGCCATGAACGCTTCCAAACTCGATTTAACCCCGAAGCATTGGGAATTTGGGGATTATCCCTTGGCCGAGGTCGCCGTTCCGGGGGTAACAAAGCTGGTATAGCTCCCCTGAAGGCATCCTAAGCTAGTGTGCCGTCCTTTAAATAAATCACCACAGAGATCCCAGAGAACACAGAGGGAGAGGCGCCGTCGGCGCCAATTAGGAATGAGGAATTAGGAATGAAGAATGAGGCGCCGTTGGCGCCAAGGCCTACGGCGTGACATGAAGGGATTTATCGTGATCCTGATCGTGATCGAAAATGAAACATGGATGAACAGGATGGAAAGGATTTAACGCTGGGGTACTTCGGTATGGAGAGAACCTAGGAAGAGACTCTCGCAAAGCTCGCGAAGGGCGCCAAGAAAGAGGGGGAGA
Source organism: Opitutales bacterium (assembly GCA_965218995.1). Classification (GTDB taxonomy): domain Bacteria; phylum Verrucomicrobiota; class Verrucomicrobiia; order Opitutales; family UBA2995; genus JAABVD01. The sequence continues at coordinate 21,880 of CBDCML010000001.1, read as the reverse complement.
GAGGCGCCGGAGGCGCCAATGAGGAATTAGGAATGAAGAATGAGGAATTATTAACAACGTTCCTTTCAGTCACTTGATCCGGCTTCGCCGGAACAGGATCGCTTCGCGAACAAGATTTCTTTAATGATTTTCCTGTTGGAGCATAGCTCCATCCTGTTGCCGCAGGCATCAAGCGAAGCGTTGTTTTTTTTAAAATCCGTTCTCATCCGTGTGATCCGTGGTTCGGCGCAAAAGGCGCGAAAACACACCATTCTTTTTTCTAAATCTCTGTGTTCTCTGAGTCCTCTGTGGTTAATTCCCTCCTAAATCTTGGGAGCTCTCCACTCTCCACTCTCCACTCTCCACTCTCCACTAAAGAAGGGGCCCTATTGCCTCAAGGGTAAGCGATAGAGTGCAGCTTCCAGATGGTTCCTGACCAGGAGATAGGGACCTATCAGGGCAGGCGGATTCCAGCTCTTTCCCTCGATGGCCTGAAAGCGGCCAAGCACTATGGATTTCTCCGGTACCGGTTTAATCAAAAGAACTTCCCCGTATTCCGCGGTCAGGAGAAACAAATCCTCCACCAAAAGGTTCTGACCGTGGCCATAGCGGCCATTTTTCCAGGTTCGACGACCCGTTTCGACGTCGATACAGGTCAACCTGCCGTCGTCCAGGCCATATAGGTATCCATCTTTCAGCACATAGTTGTTAAACTTGGCTTTGAGGTGCAGGGATCTCCAGATCCGATCCGCCTTCTGCCTCCCGTCCGGCCGGTTCGAAATCTGCACCATCTCGGCTCCTTTACCATATCCGCTGGACAAAACAATGCGGTCCCCCGGCACCGGCACCGGTATGGCCACGTGGGGCGTTCCATCCGTATCCCAGGGATACTCCCATAAAATGGACCCGTCGCTCACATCGTGGGCCGCTATTCCGGAGTAGTTGAAAATCAGGACCTGTTTCTTACCGGCAATCTCATACAAAACCGGGGAACTCCATTGAGCGGCGTCACTGCCGCCACCCCAGGCAAATTTACCATCCAGTTTGTGGTAGGCCACCAGAGAACGGCCTCCGGACCCACCGACACTCAGGATAACCAAATTTTGGTAAATCAGAGGCGACCCCGCCATTCCCCAATCCGGTAGTGGAGCCCCATGTCTGTCCAACACATTGTGCCCCCACAGTTTTTCTCCCGTTTCCAAACTCAGGCAGAAGAAGTCTCCCATCGCTCCGAGGGCGTAGACTCGATTCCCCTCGATGGTCGGAGTGGCGCGTGGACCGATACCGCCCAGCGGATTATCATAACGGGCCGGGTAGCGATACTCCCATATTCGTTCGCCGGTCAGGAATTCATAGCAAACGACCAATTCATCGGCGCCATCCTGATCCTGGGTAACGGCGCGGTTTCCGGAAACGGCAAACCCCGACCAGCCTTTTCCCATCGGTTGTCGCCAAACCAACTCCGGGGGATGGGTTTCCCAATCGGGTTCCAGTCGAACCCCGGGGACGGTCGTATTCCTGCCGGGTCCGAGGAATTGCGGGAAACCGCCGGCAACGGTATTATGGGCAATGTCCGCTCCGGCCATGACCGGGACTTCCTGCTTCGACCAGCGCCATTTCAGAATGGGCCCCAGATCGCCCGAGACCCCCTCAAACCGAAGCTGACTGATAAGGAGAGCCGCAGCCAGGGCAATTCCGCCAAAAACACTAAATCGAACCCGCCAGGGCAATCCCGAAAGTGCAAGCAGCCAGAGGACGGAGAGTATCCCGCAACCGGCCAGTATGCCGATAGAGCCTATAACGAGTCCCTGCCGATTGGAATCACCGTTAAAAAAAATGATGAGGAAGCCCACCAACCCCATCATCCAAAACATGGCTAAGAGCCACCAACGCGGGGAGTTTTTTCCGGACCTGATCATAGCCGAGTGTGGAAAGCAAGAAATGTTCAACAGCCTAACGGAGTCAAAGTATTGTAACAACTCAGGTCTCCATAGCCTAGATCGTCGGAAAGTATGAGAATGACATTGGGCTTTGCTTCAAGGATAAAGGATGAAGGATAATAAGAAGAAACGAGAGAATTTTCATGGGATGGTGATTGAGAGAACTGTAGGAGGGGGTTTATCCCCCGATCTTCCGAATGGCTTCACCGCAATCGGGGGATAAACCCCCTCCTACAGTTTCGAAATATGTTATCAATAAAATATCCATGCGGACGATTGTTTAAGATACCTGAGTAGTTACAAAGTATTTTAAAATTTCCTTGAAGGTTTATAGGACGCGAGGTTAGGAAAGAAGGCCCAAACTTCGTGAATGTACTACACAACATTGCTCCCGTCAAAATGGGCAGGAGCAATTCCATGATCCGGACAGCGGGTTCCCCTGCTCCTGGTAGCGGAGCTATTTCTGACCCAGTTGGCCATTTCAAGCCCGCAATTGCACCATTGGTTGCATGGAGTCGACCCGGTGACAAATTCCCGGAATGACGGTTGTGGATCTCACGGGGATTCGGAAGCTGCTCAAGAGGCGGAACACGTTTGTGCCATTACCCTGATGGCTGCGGGTATCTCGGGCGAGGAAGGAGCCCTTGCAATCCATCCTTCCAAGGAGTTAAACGAACCGCTCCCCCCATTCGCACCCCGGTTGGCAGGTGAACCTGCCATGGCCCGGCATTTGGCAAGAGGGCCTCCGCATCTGTTCAGATAAGTCCTTATTCACCGGACCTGAAACCCAATTGCTCCCCGTTTTCCTGCGGGAGCATTTCGGACCGACGGGCCACGAAAGCTTAAACTGAACCTGTGCAGGTCAGCCTCCTGCCTGAATACGATGCAAAGCAGAAAAAATTCAGCCTTATTATATCTTTCCCTAACCATTTTACCGGCGCTCTCCGCCCAGGAAAAAGAGGACGAACAAGAAATTATTGATCTCGAACGCATCAATATTACCGCCAGCCCCTTCGCCCTGAAACAGATGGACCTGGTATTGCCGGCCGATAGTTTGTCCGGGGAAAATCTCAGGCGCGTTGGAGAATCTTCCCTCGGAGCCACCCTGGACGGGCTACCCGGTCTACACAATACCTCCTATGCTCCGGGCGGGGGGCGACCCATCATCCGCGGTTTCGACGGCGATCGGGTTCGCATCCTCCAAAACGGCACCGACGTCTTCGACGCCTCTTTTACCAGCCCGGACCACGGAGTCGCAGTCGAACCGCTCCTGACCGAACGAGTGGACGTTATTCGAGGGCCCGCCTCCCTGCTTTACGGAAATGCCGCCATCGGCGGCATCGTCAATGTGATTGACAAAACCATTCCCCGCAATCGCGTGACCGAACTGACGGGAGAGGTCGAACTCCGATACGGAACCCTAGCGGGGGAGAAAACCGGTGGATTTTCCGTGCAATCAGGCCAGGACAACTTCGCCTGGAGTTTGAGCTACTTGAAACGCGAGGCCGGGGATTACGAAATTCCTGGATTTGCGGAATCTGAATACATGCGGCAGCAGGAGGAAGAAGAACATGAGGGCGAAGAAGAGGAGGAGGAAGAAGGCCACCATGAGGAAGAGGAAGAGGAAGAAACCGGTATTTTGCTAAACAGCGCTGTTGAAACCGAAAATGCGGCTGTGGGATTTGGGTGGTTCACTGAAACGGCCAGTTACGGAATTGCCTTCAACCAATACGATTCCTTTTACGGTGTGCCCGGTCATGCGGAGGGCCATGGACACGGAGAAGAAGAAGAACATGAAGGAGAAGAAGAAGAGGAGGAGGAAGATCACGAAGAAGAGGAAGAAGATCACGGGGAGTCCGTGGTCATCGACCTGGGAAATACGCGAATTAGTTTTCGTGCCGAATGGTTGGCCTCCAACGACCTCTTTGAATCGTCCGAATTGAACATTGCCTATGCCGATTACAGCCACAGTGAACTCGAAGGGTCGCCAGGCGATTGGGAAACCGGAACAGTGTTTGAACGAAGCGGGGTCGACCTCCGTTTAACCGGCGTGCACCGCCCCATCGGCGACCTCACCGGAGCGTGGGGAATTCATATAAAGGACGAGTCCTTTTTGGCAGAGGGCGAAGAAGCATTTGTTCCCGGAAACGACTTGACCAATTACGCCCTGTTTGCGGTGGAACGTTACAACACCCAATGGGGGGCGGTCGAGTTTGGGGGACGGGTCGAAAACCAATCCCTCTCCCCCGATAGCCCTGATTTAAGCGGGAAGGATACCACGACCATCAACCTGTCTAGCGGGGGAGTGTTCAACCTGGAGGAAAACAGCACTTTGGCCGTAAACCTGGCTTACAACGAGCGTGCTCCCAACGCAGCCGAGCGCTATGCATTCGGACCTCACGTGGGAACGCAATCCTTCGAAATCGGCAAACCCGATCTGGATATTGAGCAATCCACCAGCCTCAACGCCTCCTGGCGGAAATCGGCCGGGCCGGTCACAGGAGAAATCTCCCTCTTTTTCTCCGATTTCAATGACTTCATAACGCTGGAACATTTGGATCATGAAGTATTCGAGGAACTGTACCCGGAGGAAGATTCGGGAGGCCTGGATATTCTGATGGTCGAGGCGGTGGATGCTCAGTTCTACGGTTTCGAAGTGGATCTAAGTTTCCACTTGCACGGTGAGGTGGAGGACAACCTGCATTTTGATCTGACTTTCGATCAGACCCGCGCCACCAACAAAACTGAAAACTCCAACCTCCCGCGCATACCTCCCCGGCGAATTGGAGGACGTTTAGTCTATGAATCGGGACCCTGGATCATAGGATTGGGCGCCAGACATACCGCTTCGGCCAAACATCTAGCTCCCGAGGAAACCCCTACACAGGGTTATACCGTGGTAAACGCGGACATCACCCATCGGATTGAAAGCGGCAATGTCGCTTACGACCTGTTCCTCTATGGTCGAAACCTGACCGACGAGGAAATTCGCCCCCACACCTCCTTCACAAAAGATCGGGTTCCCATGCCGGGTTTTGGAATTTCAACCGGCCTGAGAATTCATTTCTAAAAACCTTTCACCCGGAACAGGCTGGATACACTTTCGCAGTTGTGGATGCGCATGATGGCTTCGGCCAATAAAGGAGCAACACTGACCACCGTGATCGGAACCCCGAATTCCCGGGGATCGATTGGGGTGGTGTTGGTAGTAATGATTTCAACCAAAGGACCGTTTTTCAGGCGGTCATAGGCAAAACGGCTGAAAACCCCATGACTGACACAGGCCCGAACCTTGGTAGCGCCGTGGTCCAAGCAGATTTGGGCGGCCGCCGTCAAGGTGCCGGCGGTTTCGGTTAAATCATCCACAATCAATACTTCCTTACCTGCGACCTCTCCTACCACCGTGGTAGCCTCCACCGTGGTGGGGTCTATCCGCTTTTTGGCAACCATACCAAAATTACACCCGAGGATCCCGGCATAGGCCGCGGCCATCTTCATGCTTCCCGCATCAGGGGAGATGACGACGGTGTTTTTGGTATCGGTTCTCTCGGAAAGGTATTCGTAAAATACGGGCAAAGCATACAAATGATCTACCGGGATATCAAAAAATCCGACGATTTGCTGGGCGTGCAGATCCATCGTAAGAATACGGTTGGCCCCGGAAGCAACCAGCAGGTTGGCCACCAGCTTGGAGGATATGGGAACTCGGGGCTGGTCCTTGCGGTCCTGCCGGGCATAACCGTAGAATGGTATGACGGCGGTGATCCGACTGGCCGATGCCCGGCGCGCCGCGTCGATAAATATAAGCAGCTCCATGAGGTGCTGGTTGGGCGGATAGCAAATCGACTGTATAACGAAAACATCTCGACCACGGATGTTTTCGTTTACCTTGGCAAAGGTCTCCCCATTGGGAAATTGTGTTATTTCGGCCTTTCCAAGGGGAATACCGATATAGTCACAGATTTCCCGTGCGAGTGGGATGTTCGAATTACAGGAAAAGACTTTGAGTTGCTGGGCAGGAATCAGAGCTTCCTCTTCGGTCATGGATCGGATGTCAGGTTTTTCTCGATAGCGGCGACCCGACGAAATAGGTCGGGCAGCTTGGCGCGCAGGACGTTGAATTTTTGCGCCTGAAAATATGGCATGGCGGGATCTCCATAGACAAAACTTTTTGCCGGTAAATTTTGAAATACTATGGTTGACCCTCCAATTCGGGAATGATCTCCCACCTTCAGGTGGCCGGAAACCCCTGCACTTCCCCCTAGAAAAACGTAGTTCCCCAGGGTGGAGCTACCAGCGATACCCACCTGGGCGGCGAGAAAACAACCCTTGCCAATTCGCACATTGTGGGCGATCTGCACCAGATTGTCGATTTTGGTTCCGGCGCCAATGCGGGTTTCACTGAACCGGGCCCGGTCAATGGTGGTGTTGCTGCCGATATCGACATGGTCTTCCAACGCCACGATTCCAATCTGGGGGGAACGCAGGTGTTCTCCCTCCACCGTTTCGTATCCAAAACCATCCGATCCCACCACGCAACCGGGGTGCAAAACGCAATTGCGACCAATTCGACTGTGGTCCATAACCACGGCGCGGGTTTTTAGTTCGGTTTCTTCTCCCACTTGGGCATGGTGGCCAATAAAGGCCTGAGGGCCAATGACACAACCCGACCCCAGTATGGCGCCCTCTTCCACAACGACCATGGGCCCAATGTGGACGTCTTTCGGCACTTCGGCGGACGGATGCACAATGGCGGTGGAATGAATGCCGGGCTCAGGTGACGGAGATAACCGGCGCTCGAGGTAAGCGCATACCTTATCCAGGGCAAAGGAGGGTTGAGGATGGAGGAGGACGGCTTGGTCTTTGCCGGGGTCGCCGGCAAAATCGTCCGGAACAATGATTACCGATGCTTTGGAAGTTGCCACCTCCCGGCCATACTTCCGGTTGGCCAAAAAAGACAGATCGCCATCCTCGGATTCCCCCAAGGAGGATATCCCTTTTACAACCGCGTTTGTCCCACCCCGGACCTCCAAAGGTTTGACCAAGTCAGAGATCTTCTCCAAATTCAGATTGAAGCGGCGCATCTATGCTCTAAACCCTGCTTCGTAACAAGACCGGGTTCAAACCGAAAATAAGAAAGGTGGACTAGTTGGCCGGGGTGACTTCAGCCGGTATGGGCGCATCCGCATTGAGGATGGCCAATACGTCTTTGGTGGCATCCCAGATAGGATTGGCAAAAAGAACCGAAGGCAAACTCACCGTGATGGCCGGAGAAGTGTCCAAGACCAAGTCGACTTCCTTCTCATTGGCCACTTCCAGAACAACCGTTTTTATTTCCTCCAACATGAACTGGCGCTGGGTGTTTTGCTGGGTGGTCAACTGGTTCTGGGTAGATTGCTGAAATATCCGAACTTCCTGCTGCATTTGGCGAATCTTCTCCATCTGCAGGTGGGCCTCGTTCTCAGCCTTTCGGTGCGCATCTTCCGAAAGGACGGGGTTCTGTGCCTCTTCCAACAAGGTTTTGTAGGTTTCAATTTCGGCCTCCAAGGAAGCGTTCATTTCATCCAACTGCCCCTTGGCAGTGTCCATGCGGGCTTTCAGTTTCTCCTCCGCTTCGTTTGTCTTATAGTAATTGTCGTAGAGAATCCCTACGTCGACGGTCATAATGTTGAGCTCCGCCATTGCGACAGGAAGGAAAAAGACCTGTGCCGCAAAAAAGATATAAGTGGCGCCTAATCTCCTCATGATAGTTGAATGGCGCACAAACGCCTCAGAAGCGAGTTCCAAAATTGAAGTTGAATTGCCCACCTTCATCGTTGGTGTAAATGGTGTCTCCGAATTGATCTTTGATATCGGTCGAATTGATCGGTATGGCATAATCGAGCCTAAGGGGAGTCCCCATTACCGTAATAGTGAGGCCGACCCCGATATTATCGCTCCACCAGTCCATGCCTTTGCCATAATCGGCAACTCCCCTTCCCACAAAACCGCCGTCGTAGAAGGCGGCCAGGCGCACCTGTTCCGAGATACTGTAAAAATACTCCAAAGTTATCATGCCGTAAGTCTGGCCGCCCTTGGGTTCAAAGGAACCTTCAAACCGAAGCCGGGGATTGCCATTGGCATCGAGAAAAACTTCCCCGGTCGCGTCCGTCAAAGGTGTTCCCATGTCCACCGGGCCGACCCTGCGGTAATCATAACCTCGAATCGTGTTGGGACCTCCCAGGAAATACTGCTCCGTGAAGGGGGTTATTTCGGTATCACCGTAGCCAAAGGCGACCCCGGTGCGCACGTCGATATTCAAGCCCTGGCCCAGCTCGAAAATGGGTATCCAGGTGGATCCCAAAAATTCCACTTTGACGAAATCCTGTGTCCCACCCAGGACTCCGCCCCCCACCGTATTGATCAACATCAGACGGGTTCCCTTATTGGTAAATAGGATTTTGTCCCGGGTATCGCGGGCCAGGGCCAGAGCCACACGCGAAATCTCGCTCTGGATCTCGTTCCTGTCTGCGACGACCTCCTCCTCGTTGAAGTAGGGCAGAAAACCGGGGGGGATCTGCTGAAAAAAATCAAGGGTCACGTCCTCCAGGCTGTAGGACAGGCGCCCCTCGATAAGTTCGATCAACCGCTTGCGCAGGAATACCTCAAATCCCACCCGGGATTCATCATACAACGTACTGAAATATTCCGAACTTTGTTTGAATACTTGGAACCCAAACCCCAATTGGTAAAAATAATTGTCCAGAAAATAGGGTTCTTCCCAGTAAAGCACGGCCTGGTCGGATAAAGATCCTACCTCCAATCGCAGACGGAGCTTTTGTCCATCACCCTGGAAAAATGACCTCCAATTGAACAAATCAAAATTGCCCTGCGTGATTTCGATGAATCCCACGGCCCGTTGAATGGAAGAATACCCGGCTCCGAAGGTGAAGTTTCCCGTGCGGCCTTCTTCCACCGTCACTTTCAGGTTGCGCCGTTGGGGAATATTGGTGGGCTCGTCCGTCGTCTCCACCGTCTCGAACCAACGCGTATTTTCAAGGCGTTGCTTGCTCACCTTCATGCGTAACAGGTCAAACGGCATTCCGGGAGCAAGGGAGAGTTCCCTCAGGATGATTACACTTTTCGATTTGGTATTCCCTTCAATTTTGATGGACTCGACCCGGAACCTCTCCCCTTCGCTGACCACATACTCGATATCGATATCTCCCGTGTCGATATTGGGGATCCGCTTGATTTCCACCCGCGAGTCGAGATAACCCACTGAACCGTAAAAGTCGGTCAAAGACTCCCGGTCCTCATCCAATTTTTCCGGCAAATAAGTGCTGCCTTTTTTCAGCTCCAACGCCGCCACCAGCAACTCGGAAGGAAACAACTCGTTGCCCGAAACGGAGATGTCTCCAATTTTGTACTGACGCCCTTCTATGACCGGAATGTACATGTCGAGTTTTCCATCCCGGCTGTAATCAAACTGGATCTCGTCCTCCAGGATTTCCACGTCCAGGTATCCCTCGTTGCGGTAAAAATCGCGCACTTTGATGAGATCCTCCTCGAACTGGTCGTCGTCCAGCTTGCCCGAACCGGTCAGCCAGGATATCCAGTTCCAGGGCCTGGTTTTCATCTCCTTGACCAGTTTTTTATTTTTGAAGGCGGAGTTTCCCTGAAAATAAATCCGGCTGACCCTCACCTTGGGACCCTCATCGATCAGGAAAGTGATTTCCCCAAAACCCGTCTCCAGGTCGCGGTCGATTTCGTAATCCACCTGCACCTGCGTGAAACCCTTTTTCTGATAAAAGGCGTAAAGGGTTTGGGTATCCTCCTTGACCAATCGTTCGTTCAGGGCGGCATTGACCCTCGAAGCAATTTCCTTCTCCAGGCGTTTTTCTTTTATGCGAGAATTTCCGTCGAAGAATATGGCCAGGACCCGATACTTCGCTTTGACCCGAAAAATCAGATCGATCAGATTTTCCCTCACTTCAAGACGCTTTACATCGATATACTCAAATAAATTGGTATTGTAGAGGCCGCGAACGGAGTCGTCCACCATGGCCTCGGAATAGGGCACCCCGGGACTAACCTGAATATTGGCGCGAACCACTTCCTCGTTTACATTCTGGACTCCGATAAACTCGATTTCCACATCCCCGATCACCACTCCTTCCAGGTTTGCCTGGGCCTTCAGGTTTTGGACTGAAAAATGGGGACAGGCTAAAATTAGAATCAGAGCCAGTTTAGTAATCTGACCCGTGACGGCGTGGGGCTGCATAATTTTCAAATCGGGTACACTCCCTGCGGAACGTTAATTTCAACTCTCCTACCGGCCCGTTACGTTGTTTGGCAATGATTAAATCGGCCACATTCTGAATAGTCTGGTGATCGTCTTCGGAATCCCTCGGTTTACTCAAAAGTAACACCACGTCGGCGTCCTGTTCGATGGATCCGGACTCCCTCAAATCGGATAGGCGGGGCTTGCGTTTCTCTTTTTCCATCTCGCGGTTCAACTGGCTAAGGACAAGGACGGGCACTTCAAGTTCCTTGGCTAATCCCTTAATCCCGCGAGAGATTTCCGAGATCTGCTGTTCCCGCGAAACGGCCGTGTTGGCGCCACTCAAAAGTTGCAAATAATCGATGACGATAAATCCAACGGGGAGGCCGGTCTTACTTTTGATGCGGGAAGCGATGCGGCGGGCTTTCCCCCGCAGTTCCATTATGGTCAGATTACTCGAATCATCGATAATGATCGGCGCCTTCTTCAGCTCGACTGCGGCGGTGCCCAGAGCCTGCTTATCCTCGGCGGAACAAAATCCGTCCTGCAACCGGCCCATGGCCACGCGGGAGCGGGCACACAACATGCGCATGCCCAAATCCTGATGCCCCATTTCGAGACTGAAAACAAGGGTCGGAACACCCTCCCCCCCCTTGGGCAAAGCGACCGCCTCGGCTATATTGAGGGCCAGACTGGTTTTTCCCATGGAAGGACGGGAGGCCAACACGATCATGTTGTTCTTTTGAAAACCGAAGGTCAACTTGTCCAGATCGCGATATCCGGTGGCCAATCCTCGCAAGGCCCCCTTTCCTTCGAGAAAGGAATGCACCATGGCCACCGCCGCATCCACCGTTTGACTGATGTCGCGGGAAGCGTCCTCGGATCGGTCCATGCCGATATCAAATATTTCCGATTCCACATCCTGTAAAAACTCCTCCAGGTTTTCCTGCTCCTCAAAACAGCGTTCGACGGTGCGGGTAGAGGTGCGGATAAGCCGCCTGAGCAGGTATTTGGTCCGGACTATATCGAGAAAATAACTTGCATGGGCCGTCGTTTCGATCCGGTCGGTAATACGGTTTATCTCCGGTATGCCCCCCACCGTCTCGAGCTCATCGCGATTGGACAACTCCTCGCCCAATAAAATTTCATCCACGGCCGACTTCTTGTTATAGAGGGAAAGCAGAGCATCATAAATGATCTGGTGTCGGGACACGTGGAAGGCCTCGGCCGGCAGACTTTTCTCCAGGCATAACGGCATGACAAGATCGCCATCCAATATACAGGAGGCGAGCAATCCCTCCTCCGCCTCCACATTGTGGGGCATGGTCCGTCCAATTAATCCGCCTCTGGAAACAGTATCCTCGGGATAGCCCCTTCGGGAGGAGCCCCTCACACGGGAAGTTTTGGTCGAACCAAGGGAAGTGGCCATGGATCAGCTCTTTCTGGCTGGGTTACCCGATCGATTCGTCCTGGTCGTGGGCCGGAACTACTTCAAATTCAAAATCCAACCCCACCTCCGGATGGAGTTTGATGCGGGTCACGTGCTTGCCCATAGTCTTGATTGGATTATAGAGTTGGATCTTATCCCGGTCGATTTCCACGCCCTCAGCGGCGATATGATCGTATAAATCCCGAGCCGTAACCGCCCCGAACATTTTACCTTGCTGGCCGATTTTCGCCTGGATGGCAATGTGAACGTCTTCCAACTCGGCCTTCAGGGCGAGGGAGGTTTCGATCTCATTGGTTTCCCGGAGAGCACGGCCCCTTTTCAAAGCCTCGATCCGCTTGCGGTTAGCCGCGGTCAGGGGGATAGCCAACTTTTGAGGTATCAGATAGTTGCGGGCGTAACCCGCCCTCACTTTTGCCTCGTCTCCTTCCGCGCCCAGGCCTTCGACCTGCTCGATCAACAATACATTTGCGGTAGCCATCAGCAGAATGAGTTCAAGTTAAAAGGGGACGTCATCTTCCTCGATATCGTCCTTCGCCTGCGGCTGGGGTTGGGGACGTGACGGGGGTTGGGGACGTGGCGGAGGGCTGCTGCGCTCGACGTGCGAACCTGAAGCTCCCGTATCGGCGCTATCATCGCGCCCCCCTATGAACTGGAACCTCTCCAGCACCACGAAGAGCTTGCTCCGCTTCTCCCCCTGCTGGGTTTCCCAACTATCCAACTTGAGACGGCCTTCGATCAGAATGGGACGGCCTTTGGTCATGTATTTGGAAATGATTTCGGCCTGGCGACCGAAGGAATCCACGTCGACATACAAAACCTCCTCCCTGCGCTCGCCATCCTGCGTATGGTACACCCGGCTGGTGGCAAGTGACATTTTACAGATACTCAATCCATTGACCGTGACCCGCAGTTCGGGATCGCGCGTCAGATTGCCCATGAGAATTACTTTATTGAAAGAAGCCATTGTTGATCAGAGTTCAAATTTTACGTTACGATTGCACCATAATACGGTAGACGGTTTTGTCCAAACGGAATTTTTCTCCTACCCTCCCGGCAAAGGAGGTGGGGGCCTTTACCGTGAGCAGGAAATAGTGACCCGAAGGGAAGTTCGCATCGGTTACCCGGGCAAAGTCTCGGCGGCCCAAGTCGACGGTTTCCAGGACTTCTACGTCCAGGGTTTCCAGCGTGGTCTTTACATCCTCGATTAGTTCCTGCGCAGGTTTATCCTGATCGCGGGTGTCGAGGATTATGGTAGTGTTATAAGTTCTTTTTGTCAGCGTCATTACGGTTTTCACGTCGATTGAATTGGTTCATGGCAGTTTCCGGACCCATGTCCATCAAAACCGCCAATGCCCGGAGATAATGCTCCATTTTTTTTTGAATCAAATCTGCCTCTTCCCGCGTCAATTTGCCCAAGACAAAATCGGCCAAATCAATTTCGGGTGGGTCCTTGGCCCCAATTCCAACGCGAAATCGGACGAATCGGTTTCCCAGACGCCGGATGACGTCCCCAACACCGTTGTGCCCTCCGGGGCCGCCCTCGCGGTTAATCTTAAGCCGCCCGAGTTCCAAATGTATATCGTCGTGGATCACAATGACCGATTCCGCCTCAACCTTGTAGTAGCGAACGGCCGCGTCCAAAGCCCTCCCACTGGCATTGACAAAGGTTTGTGGCTTTACCAAGCGCCAAGAAGACCCGCGCCGTTGAAGAGAAGACACTTCGGAAAGGAGGCGCTTCTCCAATTTCCAGACGAGGTTGTGCCGGCTGGCCAAGGCATCGATCACGCGGAACCCCACGTTGTGGCGGGTTTCCGCATAGGATATCCCGGGATTGCCCAGGCCGGCCATAACCGAGACAGACATTTTCAAAGAACGGTGTTAAAATTATACTTGATCAACCCTGGCCCCGATCGGCTCCAGCGGAGCCAACGGCAAAACTTGCCGCCCCTTCCATGTCCGCTTCGGCTTCCCCTTCCTCTACTTCCGGAAATCCTTCACCGACTTCGGGTTCTTCCTCCCGCGCCTGGCCGACCAGGCTGATCACGACGGTTTGGGGATGCATGGTGTATTCGACTCCTTCGACCTCAGGCAAATCTCCCACACGGACGCTGTTGCCAATGTGTAAATCCGTCACATCGACGTCGATGTAGTCAGGCAAGTATTTGGGCAGACACCGCACCTCCACGTCGTGCAAGTGGATATCCAATGTGCCTCCCTCATTTTTTACCCCCGAAGCTTCGCCCGCCGCGTGAAGGGCCACCCGTGTGGTAACGGCATGATCATCCGATACCTCGAAAAAATCCACGTGAATAAACGTATCCTTGAGGGGATCCCGCTGCACCTCCTGAATCAGCGCCGTCACCTTCCGTTCGCCTTCCTCTATGGTCACCAGCGGGGTCAAATCCGCCAATTGGTACCAGAGCTTGGCCAAAGACTTCGTGTCCAGAGTGACCGGTCGGGACTCGCCTCGGGCATATATTACCCCTGGGGTGGACCCGGAAGACCGCAATCGACGATTGGCTCCTCGACCAAAGGTTTCACGGGCGCTTACAGCAATAGTTGGTTTGGGCATTGTAGGTCAAAGATTGGGGGCTGAACAGGACCGGTTCGGGAAAAGGAAAAAGAGAGGGAGCGTAGCGCTTGCCAATTGGAAATCAATCAAAAGATCATAAAAATTCCTAATTCTCGTTACTGGATGCTGGATGCTCGATGCTCGATGCTGGATGCTCGATGCTGGTTCCAATTTCGATCAAGATCACGATTTACCTCTGCACGTCACGCCATAGGCCTTGGCGTAGGCGGACTTGTCCTGCCGTAGCCTCTTGACCTGCGTAGCGTTTCGAAGCACGGTTTAGGCGAAGCAGGATGCCTTTCTCCCCCCTAATTCCTAATTCCTAATTGGCGCCAACGGCGCCTCTCCCCCTCTTTTCTTTCAATCTGCGTTCATCTGCGTAATCTGCGGTTTATCTTCTCCCTCTTCTTTGCGTTGCTTCGCGTTCTTTGCGAGAGTCAATTCCAAATCCTGTCCATCCTGTGCAACTTGTCCTGCCGTAGCCTCATGACCTGCGCTGTGCCGTGCGGAGCCTATAGGCGAAGCATGGTAGCGTTTCGAAGCACGGTTTGGGCGAAGCAGGATCCATGTTTCATTTATTTAAAAAATCTCCTGTTCGCGCCAGTGCCGGGATTCCGGAGCACAGTAGAAAATTTGGTAGTTATCCGGGCTAGGGATTGACATTTGGTTTCAAACAGTGATGGTGAGCCGTTCTTTCCCATGGTGCCCGGTAGCTCAGCGGTAGAGCAGGTGGCTGTTAACCACTTTGTCGCTGGTTCGATCCCAGCCCGGGCAGCCATCCCTAATCCCTCATTCCTAATTCGCTGAAGGCTTTCAGCGCTTCCCCCCTTTGCGCCTTTTGCGGTCTTTTGCGGCTATTATCTCCATCCGTTCCCATCCGTGTAACCTGTCCTGCCGCTGTGCCGTGCGTAGCATTGCGAAGCATGGTAGCCCTTGGGCGAAGCGGGATCCGTGGTTCACCTTCTTCCCCTCTCTGTGCCCCTGTGCCTTTGTGCCTTTTCCTTCTTAATTCCTCATTCGTGAGCATCGCGAACTTACCTCCCCCCTTTTCAGCCTTTAGCCTTCAACCTCCCCCCTCCCCCCTCTCTGTGCTCTCTGTGTCCTCTGTGGTTAATCTTCCCTCTCAGTACCTCACAAAAATAATCCTCTTCGCGTTCTTCGCGTTCTTTGCGAGAGTCAATCCCTCCTCCTTTTCAGCCTTTTAGCCCCCTTTGTGCCCTTGTGCCTTTGTGCCTTTCCCTCCTCATTCGTGAGCTTGGCGAACTTCCTCCCCCTTTGCGCCGTTTGCGGTCTTTTGCGGCTATTAATCCGTGTAACCTGTCCTGCCGTAGCCCTTGGGCGAAGCGGGATCCGTGGTTTTTGTGTGTTTTGTGCATTTTGTGGCTATTTCTCCTCCCTAATTCTTAATTGGTGAGCATCGCGAACCTCCCCCCTCCCCCTTCTTTGCGTCCCTTGGCGTTCTTTGCGAGAGTTCATTCCTTTTGTGCTTTTTGTGGCTAATTCCTCCCCCTTCCTCCTGCACAATCTGAAAGTAGCACTTGCAAATTGTGCAGGATCCCGGTGGATTCATGGCCATGATCGAGCGCGACATCACGGCCTGTCTGGTCAGACTCTTTCGGCAATATCCCTTTGTCACGGTAACCGGACCCCGCCAATCCGGCAAGACGACGCTCTGCCGTGCCGCCTTTCCCCACCTCAAATACGTCAACCTGGAAGCGCCCGACCTCCGGGAGTTTGCCCAATCGGATCCTCGAAGATTTCTCTCACAGCTCGATGGTGGCGCCATCATAGATGAGGTCCAGCATGTTCCCGATCTGCTGTCCTATCTACAGGTTCTGGCCGACGAAAGGGGGCACAACAGCCAATTTGTCCTGACGGGCAGTGAGCACTTCAGGCTCTCGCAAGCCATCAGCCAATCACTGTCCGGGCGGACTGCGCTGCTCCGCCTCCTGCCATTTTCGTTGGCAGAGCTGGAGCGAACGGGCGCCAGCATTGCCGTAGATGACATTCTCTACTCGGGCTTCTACCCCCGAATCCATGATCAGAAACTCGAACCACGGCAAGCGCTGGGAGACTATTTCGAGACCTATGTCGAACGCGATGTGCGCCGGCTGGGCGAGATCCGCAATCTTTCCAGCTTCCAACGTTTTGTCCGCTTGTGCGCCGGGCGAACCGGTCAGTTAATCAACCTCAGCTCCTTGGGGGCGGACGCCGGGGTATCCCACACGACGGCGCGAGAGTGGCTCACCCTGTTGGAAACCAGTTACATCGTATTCCAATTGCCGCCCTTTCACGCCAATATTCGGAAGCGATTGATCAAATCACCCAAGCTCTACTTTTATGACGTCGGGCTGGCCAGTTATCTCATCGGGATCGAACACGCTGGCCAGATCACCACCCATCCATTGCGCGGATCTCTCTTCGAGAACATGGTGGTGGTGGAAATCCTCAAACACAGGTTCAACCGGGGAAACCGATCCAACTTGTCCTTTTTCAGGGATTCAAGAGGTCTGGAATGCGACCTTTTTTACCAAACAGGTCGCGGCATTGGCGCCATCGAGATAAAGGCCGGCTCCACCATCACCTCCGCTTATTTCGACTCCCTTCACCGCGTGGCGAAACTTCTCCCGCAGATATCGGCTAAGATAGTCGTATACGGAGGCGCAACAAGCCAATCGCGGAGCGCCATCGACGTGTTGCGGCTGAGTGACCTCAATAAAACGCTGCAGCGTTTATGAGGTCGCCCGATTCACATTCCCCCAATCTCAGCGTCCTTCGCGTTCTTCGCGAGAGTCCATTTCTCTATCCCAAAATTCCTAATTGGCGGCAACGGCGCCCCTCCGTTCCCATCCGTGTAACCTGTCCTGCCGTAGCCTCTTGACCTGCGCTGTGCCGTGCGGAGCCTATAGGCGAAGCATGGTAGCGTTGCGAAGCACGGTTTAGGCGAAGGGGGACCTGTCCTCTGTGGTTAATCCCTCCTCATTCCCTCCCTTCTCCCTCTGGGAGAGGGTGGCGCAAAGCGCCGGGTGAGGGTTGCCCTCTGAATAAGGAAAATAATTTAAGCCGATTGAATTGACGGAAATGAAATTTACTATACATCGCGATGTATGATTAGAACCCAGATATACCTCACGGAGGATGAGCATCAGGGAGTGACTCGCTTGGCCAAGGCTTCAGGTAAGAAGCAAAGCGAAGTCATTCGAGAGGCTATAGACGAATACCTGGGAAAAATTGGGCCTCTCGATAAACTCTCCAGGATTCGTAAAGCGAAAGGTATCTGGAAGGACCGGGAGGATTTGGATCTTGAAGCAATTCGAAAGAATTTCGATCGATTCTAGTCCATGCTGGTCGATACCGATGTTCTCATCAATCATCCATGGAGAAGATAAACCACGGATTTCACGGATAAGCACGGATGTAAAGGGATGTTTAGCCACAAAAAGCACAAAAGCACAAAATTCCTGATTAATTTATTAACAACGTTCCATTCAGTCACTTGATCCTGCTTTGCAGGAACAGGATCGCTTCGCGAGCAGGAGAATGACCACGGACCCTGCTTCGCCCAAGGGCTACGGCAGGACAAGTTACACGGTTTAGCACGGATGTAGCGACGCATGCGTCGCCGTTAACCCGCATTTCTCACAAACTTGGTAGCGAGCGACTGAAGCCCCGTCGGGGTGAACCTCCCCCGATTTTGCGGACACGGAAAGCACAGTCTGAGAGAGAATATCAGACATGAAAAGAACACCCAGATATGATGAGGAGTTCAAACGCCAAGCCGTTGAACTCTATATGAACAGTAGTATTAGCCTCAAGCAGGTGGCCCGTGAATTGGGGGTCTCCGCTGGGAGCCTGAGGAAATGGCGCAAGGACCTCTTCGGGTACAATTCCGGCCAGCAGGGAGACTCCCATACTGCAATGGATCCCGAAGCGATGGCCCGTGAGATTCGTCGTTTGAACCGGGAAAACGCCTATCTGCGCCGCCAAAGAGACATTTTAAAAAAAGCCGCGAGCATACTGGCCGAGGACCCGCAGTTGGGTATGCGCTGATCGATCAAATGCGGGCAAAGATATAGCGTGGTTGAACTGTGTCGGGCGCTTGGATTTGAGCTCGGAGTGGTTATTACCAATGGCGGAGCGCTAAAGTGGGAGTGCGTCAGCCGTCAAAATCAGCGTCCTGTTGAGCCGAAATCCAACGGATCCATGCCGATCGGCATACTCGCTGTTACGGCAGTCCTCGCATGAGCGGTCGAACTAAACCAGCGGGGGTATTCGCTGCTCGGTTAACCGTGTGGCTCGACTGATGAAACAAAACGGGCTCTAAAAGCGCTGTAGGGGCCGCTCATACCGGCCCAAGACAACTCAGCAAGATGGGAAGAAGCCTCCCAGCGCCCAACCGGCTGGCCGAGGCTCCGGACCCGACCGGGCCCGGCCAGATTCATGGTCAGCGACATCACCTACGTTGCCACGCGGCAAGGCTGGTTGTACCTAGAGCCTATCCCAGGAGGTTTAAGCCACTGACGGGCAAGGGATTAGGCTAAGAAAAAGTCGGGCGAAAGGAGGTGAAAATCCTCGACTGAATAGAGCTTCTATAATTTGGTATGAACGAATTAATAGAACCCAATTCTGCTGATACGGTAACCTTTCAAAGTTTTCTTCGTCCAGCTTTAACCCCGGTTTTGCGCAATCGTGATTATGACCGTCTGGTGGAGGATTTGCGGCAACTCGATGATAATCTGACCCAAGGTGGGTTGGAAGAAATGGCCATCCGCTTCGGTTTGTCGCAGTTGCCGCCGGGCGCCTCGGGCGCTGTGCGCAACAGGAAAGCGCAGTTTGCGCTTTACTCGCTACGGGTGGAGTTGCTGCGTCATTTGCTGGGTCTTCCAGGCTTTGAAGCTTTTTCCATGACGTTGGCCAGCAGTGATCTTTTGACCGATTTTTGCGGATGCCGCAGTCTGGTTGGGGTGAGGTGGACCTCGAAGAGTACGCTGCACCGCGCCTCGAAGTTGTTCACCGATGAACAGTTGCGCGGGTTGAACCTCCCCCGATTTTGTGGACACGAACAGCGCAGTCTGAGAGAGATCATTAGACATGCCAAGAACCCACAGAACCTATGATGAGGAGTTCAAACGTCGAGCCGTTGAACTCTATTTGCACAGTAACAACAGCCTCAAGCAGGTGGCCCGTGAACTGGGGATTTCCGATGGGAGCCTCAGGAAGTGGCGCAAGGATCTCTTCGGGGACCCCTCCGACCAGCAGGGACTTTCCCGCCCCTTGAACGATCCCGAAGAGATGGCCCGCGAGATCCGTCGGCTAAACCGGGAAAACGCTTACCTGCGTCGCCAGCGAGAGATCTTAAAAAAAGCCGCGAGCATACTGGCCGAGGACCCGCAGCTGGGTATGCGCTGATCGATCAAATGCGGGCAATCTATAGAGTGGTTGAACTTTGTCAGGCGCTGGCTGTGAGCAGGAGTGGTTATTACCGATGGCGCAGGGGTAAGGCGGGAGCGCGCCGCCGCCAAAATCGGCTCCTCCTGAGCGAAATCAAACGGATCCATGCCGACCGGCACACCCGCATGTTACGGTAGTCCTCGCATGAGCGTGGAGCTCAACCAGCGGGTTTTCGCTGCTCGGTTAACCGGGTGGCCCGGCTGATGAAGCAAAATGCTCTAAAAGCCTGTAGGGGTAGCCCCTTCCGGCCCAAGACGACCCGGCAGGATCCCCGCAGCCTCCCAGCGCCCAACCGTCTGGCCGAGGCTCCGGACCCGACCGGGCCCGGCCAAATCATGGTCAGCGACATCACCTACATCCCCACTCGGCAAGGCTGGTTGTATCTAGCGGTCGTGATGGACCTCTTCGGCCGCGTAATTCAGGGCTACAAGGTGGCCGAGAGCCTGGCCTCCGGTCTGGTCGTTTCAGCCCTTCACCAGACCAGGAATCGAGTGGGAGGTTTTCACAAAGCCCTCTTTCATTCAGATCGTGGCTGCCAGTATACCCAGTCACCAAGTGCGGCAGCAATTGAACGACTTTGGTTGGATTCAGAGCATGAGCGCGCTAGGATACTGTTACGACAACGCCGCTTGCGAGAGCTTCTTTGCCTCCCTCAAAAGCGAATGCTTTCCCCAAAACGGCGTGTTCGAATCCAAGCAGCAGGCCCGCCTGGCCATCTTCGATTACCTCGAGACTTTTTATAACAAACGTCGAAGGCACAGCACCCTGGGATACCTTTCACCAGAAGCATTTCTTCAAAACACTTCCAAAATCAAAACCATAACCTAACATGAACATACGCTACGCTGTTCGTGTCCACAAAATCGGGGGAAGACCAGGTTCAACACACGGTTGGTTGAGCTCGCGGGCGATCAGAGCAATTGCTGGCAACTGGGAGTGGAGCAGGCGGAGGATCTTTCGGTTTGCCTGGTCGATTCGACCTGTCTGGAGGCAAACATTCACTTTCCGGTCGATTGGGCGCTTTTGGGTGACGTGACGCGCACCTTGCTCAAAGCGGTGAAACTGATTCGGGCTGAATCCCTGTTGCATCGGATGCCCGATTCACCGGATCGCCTGCTGAGGCGCATGAACAAGCTCTGTATCGAGATGACGCATACTTACCGCAAGAAGGGAGCGGCGAAGGCTCGCAAGAAGATCTTGCGCAAGATGAAACGATTACTCAAACGGGTCGGCGCTCACGCCCTGCGACACCGCAATCTGCTGGAGGCCCGTTTCAGGCAAACCCGTTTTAGCCGAGCCCGCGCCGAACAAGTCATCAGGCGTATTGATGAACAACTCGCCTTGCTGCCCCAAGTAATTGAGCAAGCCCACGAACGCATCATCGGCGGACGTCTGGTCAAAAACCACAAGAAGATCCTCAGTGTCTACGAAAGAGATATCACTGTAATCGTGCGGGGCAAGGCGGGCGCGCAGACCGAGTTCGGCAACGAACTGTTTATGGCCGAGAGTCCCGGCGCAATGATCATTGATTATATGCTCTACGGCAAAACCGCTCCTTGGGAGGGAGATAAATTAATCGAAAGCGTGCAGCGCCAACAGTCCCTCAAAAGGCAACAAGACCTGGAGTGGGCCGTGGCCGACCGGGGCTTCGATGGGGCAGCTACACGTAAGGCATTGCAGCGGGTGAGGGTGAGCAGCCACATTTGTCCGAAAAGTCCGGTCGCATTGGAAGCCCGCCTCAAGGAGCCTGATTTTTACCGCTGGCAAACCCGCCGGGCCAGCACCGAGGCGCGCATTGCCATTGTGAAAAACCACGGCGGCGGACGTGTCTGGCGCGCCAAAGGCTTAAAACACCGCAGGCTCGCAGTGGGGTGGAGCGTGCTCGCCCACAACCTCGCCTGGATCAGTCGAAAAGTCAGAAAAGAGAGGGTCGAAGCTCAAGCTAAGGCGGCTTGAGCCTTCGGCGCCGTCCCACGCGCTGATCAAAACAGAAGGCGCCAGCAGTGGCAAGGCCGCCGCATGCCCGAAATCCGGCATCAGGCTCAATAATTTGAATCCGGGTGAGTTTGAAAGCCGCAGCAAGGCTCGAATCGAGCGCAACTGAGAAAATTTTGGTCCTGCAAATGCTGCTCGTTTCCTACTCGTTTAAAAATCCCGGTTTCTGGGATAGACTCTACTTACCGCAAGAAGGGAGCGGCGAAGGCTCGCAAGAAGATCTTGCGCAA